>NZ_CM143104.1:0-4657995 GCF_054950135.1 Pseudomonas sp. Marseille-QA0892
AGCCTCCCATTCGCTGACCACCAGGCCGAGGTTACCTCCAGGGATGGTGACCCAGTAGACGTCGCCCGTTTCGGCGTTACGCAGACCGAGCATTAGAGCAAAGCTGGGCATTACGGCGTACTGGGTGATGATGCGACTGGCGGACACGCAGGCGATTACCTCTTCCCAAGGGACATAGACCGGTGCTTCACCTCGGTATACCAGGGCGACTTCGCGACGTTGACGGTTGAAGCGAATGGGTGAGCGCGCGCTGATATTCTGAATGATGCGGAACATGTTGAACGCGGCTAAAGAGGCAATAAGCCCAATAAAACCCCACATATAGGGGTTGAGTAAGTAGTTCACCCAGTCCCGCCAGAATGGCCTGTCGCCTAACTGAATAGATACAGAGGCCATGCCTCCAGTGCAGATGACAAAAAAGATTACAAGGAACATCGCCGAACCAATATAGGCACGCGCTGCAAACTCAACGCTGGCATGTCCGGCTCCGATATCCAAAAATTGGTCATTGGCATCCTGATGCAACCGCTGCCCACTAAAGGCAGGCATACCTGTGGGTACGGGCTTGGGCGACAGGTAGAAGACTTCGGTGCCACTTTCCCGCTCGAAATCCCCGGCATGGGGCAAGCGGTCGTATTTATCCTGAGGCATGCAGGTACTCCGGGGTGATATCGAGCCACTGAGGGGCTATACGGGTCGGGCCTGCCCCGGGCACACCTTTGATCGGCTTGCGCGAGGCGGTCGGGTGCAGCGGTACGGCATAGTACAGGTAGGCGTCTTTATGTTTGAGTGGCTTGTTGGCCAAATCAGGTTGCACCGCGAGGCGCAGCCGTAGTCGCGATTGTGGGCCGACCCAGTCTGGCGAGATGTCTAATGCCAGGGCCAAGCGGCTACCGTCGAGCTTGCACAACGCATTACGCAGCTGCTCACCGACATCTTGGGCAGGCCAGCCCCGCTGGTACTCCCACTCCGCGGTTAGGCGCAGCGGTTGGTGGCGCAAGCTGGCTAGGCTGACCCCGGGCAGGCTAATGACCAAGCGGCGAACCGAGGCACCATCGAGCGTGCGCTCGATGGTGCCTTTATCACTGATCTCAGGGCGCAAGGTGGCTTCGGCGAGATGCTGGGAATGGGTTGGCCAGTCCCAGTCTTGATCTTCTAGCCCCCAGCAACTGTTCAGCATCCAGCGTTGCTCATCATTCAGATTGCCGTAGTTGTATAACGCCTCGCCCCCGAACTGCAGAGCGGCCGCTGTTAAGCCCCAGGGCGTCAGGCGTGCTGAAAAGCTTAGGAACCGCACTCCTCGAGTCGCCCAAGCGGCGCCCATGACTGCAACACGTTGGCCGGGCGCGGCGCGGGAGGCATCCATCATTAGGCCACCGAACTCGGCAAATGCCTTTGCCGTGATTGCCGCATTTACAGCGGTGCTGCTAGAGTCGCCGGCAAAGGCCATCAACGCACCGGCCTGCTCGCTAGCGGTGCCCGTACGTACTGCGTCCAGCCATTTATTCCAGTTGCTCCAGGACGTACCCGCGGAGCCCAGCAGAGCCAATGGAGAGATCAAAACACCAAGCCCTAATCCCAGCTTGCCCAGCTTCACGGCGAACTGCATTCCCCCTTTGCCAGCAGAGGTAGCCGCAATGGATTTGAGAGCTTTATCCACGAGAGCGATGTGAGCGTTTTGATAGACCGAAAGTGCTGATGCTATCGGAGCTGAAATTGCCCCTATGAAAATAAGGTCTTGTTGAAGCGTCGTGGCCCCGCTACGCCGTGCGGATAGCCATTCATATAGCGCATCCCCCAAATTCCGCGCCTGAAAAAACAATGCCACTAACGGCAGGGCACTGCTTTTAAGCGCCGCCGTATGGGCCCCCGTCTCACCATAGGCGCCCAGCGGGCCAAGGCGTAGGCGACGGATTTCTTCGTTGAGCAGGTTTTGCTGTGCCGCTTCCATCTTCAGCTTGACGCCAACGAAGCCTGTCTGGACGGCACCAGTGGCGGTCACGCTATTCTGTAATTGATTAATTATGGCGGTACGCTGTTGGCGGACTGCGGCCAGCTGCTGGTTGAGCTGCTGCTTTTGTGCCTTTGCGTTTTGTCGTTCTGCCTCGCTGATCGTGCGCCGCTTGCTGTCGGTCTTGGCTCGGTCGCGCAGGGTCTTGAGCTGATTCTCTTTGTCCAGTAGCCCAATCAGGGTCGTTACGCGGGATTTGAACAGACTGACATCCTGTTCGGTCGCTACCACCAGGTTGGCTCCGTGCGCCTTCAACTCCGCCAGGCTACCCAGACGGTGTGCTCGGTTGCTGTAGGTATCGAGCTTATCCAAGTGGGCTTTCAGGTCGGGGCTGTTCAGTTCGCTTTGCACTCCTGCCAGCCAATCCTGCAGGCGCAAGGCAATAGCCGGGGAATAGGCAGCGTTGACGGCTTGGCTGACCGTTTGGGCAGAAGTACTGAGGCTAGGGCTGTTGGCCCAGTGGTTGCCTAGCAGCGCACCCACTTCCTGCAGGCGAGCCTGGGCATCGCTGAGTCCACTTTTCAAGTTGCGCGCATCGTCGAGCCATTTGATCAGATCTCCCGATTTATTCATCAGGAAATTCAGATCCAGCCGGCTGGCGAAGGCCGGCAGTATGTAGTACGGGTACTTGTGGAAGTATTCGCCGACCGCCTTGATGCTGTCTTCGCTACGACATAGGTCGCGTACGCAATTTTGCTCAATGACCAGAGCTTTCATCAGTTGGTCGGGGACTTGAGTGTCGAAGTACCATGCGCTGCGGTGATATTCGGTTGCGGTGAACAGCTTGACGCGATCTTCTGTGATGCGGTCGAGGCGGGCATTCCAGCGTTTCAGGTGAACACGTTCCCGTTCGAGGTATTGCCGCATCTCCTTGTGTCGCACCAGATCATGGATGCCTCGCGCACCCAGGCCTTTACCTTCGAGTACTGCGTGAGAGTGATCTTTGAGGGCCTCGATGTCGTCGTCCAACTCGTCGTAAAGATCGTCGCCTAATGCCGCCTTCATGGTGCGTTTCTTGGCTGCCACATCCGCCGTGGCGGCGCGCTTCTTGGTATCGATAGGTCGACCCAGGTAATGAGGGGACGCCGCACTGCTGCTCTGCATGCCCTTGAGGTCATTACGTGCATTGATGTAGTCGTAAATCGTCTGACGCTGAGCCGGCGTGGTTTTCTTCAGCAAGACGTTATCAGTGCTAACGTGCTCGGCCAGATTGTCGTTCACGACCATCAGGGTATCGATATGATTGCCGATGCTGTATTTGACTTCGTTGCGGTCCTCGCCGGCCCACTTCTCGATCCAGCCGACCACGGTGTCCTGTTCCTGTGCCAAATCCTGCATAACGCCTAGGCTGTCTTTAAACACCAGGTAGAGGTGGTCATTCTCATAGGTGGCAAGCAGCTGTTTCCTGACCATACCGAAGGTCGTTTTGCTGTAGAGCGGGTCATTTTCCCAGACATAATCCTTGCCTTCCTGCGGGTTCCCCCCCACAGGCGGCGCGCTGCCTGTGGGAGCCTCGGCCACTTCGGCCAGCCACTTCTCGGCTTGCTGGCTGGTGAGCAGATGGTTGCCGCCCTCAGTGCAGGTTGCCTTGGAGAGATCCACACGCTGCATGAAGTGTTCGCGCTCGTTACGGCTCTTCAACACCTGTGAGCATTTGAAGGCTGTCCACTGCACGTCGGAAAAGCTGACGTGCAGGGTACTGCCGCGAGCGAAAATCAGACTGTTCCCTGCCGATTGGCCTTGCCGGTGATCCTGAGCCGCTTCATTGCCCTTCCAGACGAATTTGCTCACGACGCCTTTTTCGACGCGGTACTCATGCAGGTAGCCCGTCTCGTTGTCGATCACGTACAACCAGCCATCCCTTATCAACCGAATACCCAGCGGTCGCGATTTGAGTCGATACGGCAGACTTAATTCTGCAGACGGATCAAGCCTCTCGACCAAGCCGTAACGCAGGGGCAGCAGTTGCACCTTGTTCTTCATCAACTGGCAGGCGCCGACGGAGCTTTTGGCGTCGCTCTTGGCTTTGTCGGCCTGGTTAGGGTTCTTTGCAGTCATCAGGAAGTCCTTTCCACTGACGAGGCGCGGGCATAAGCCAGATCCGCTGCCTGTTCGATACGTTGTGTGGGAGCGAGAGATGAAGGTTGGTTCACCAGGGTGGCGATGTCCGGGTGCTTCTCCAGCGCGTCGGCGCCCAGTAGACCGAAGATATTGGCGTAGAGCGTGATGTCATATTCGCTGTTGAAGCCCAGGCCATAGGCACGCTCTGCCAACGCCTGCAAATGCTGCCAACGCTGGGACAGGTTCAGTGTGGGTTGGTAGGTGGGGAAATAGTCGCGCATGTGCGCGTCCAGGCGGATGAGGGTGCCGCGAAAGGCCACGTCACCGAGGCAGTCCAGTTGCTTGTCGGACAGACGATAGGGACGATCCTGTCGACTAGGGAATGTCGGGCCGGGGCGTTGATGCTCATGCCAGGCGTCATCGATGCGGTCAGGAGTTACGATCTGTTCGATTGGGCCGAACAATGTCGCATCGTTTTCTTGTTTGGCCTGGTTCAGTAGCGCATGCATGACCGCAGGGTCGGCCAAGCGCAGCAGCATCTTTTCTCCCAATGGGTGACTGACGCATACCAGCCAGCGCAGATGGTTGAGCACAGCCTTCCGGGTGGCATTACTGAATAACAGGTAGCCCCATTCCTCCTGGCTGTTTTGCACAAAATCAGCCAATGCTGGGTCCTGCTGCCCACTGAGGCGAATCAAGCAGGGCGATACATCGATCAATTCAGCCCAAGGGGTATCCAGGTACAGGACTTCGAAGTCCGGCGATCCGGCCCACTCATAAAGCCGCTTGGGCAGTGTTTCAACGGTGACACCGTCCAGCAGCAGGTATGCCGGTGTTTCCCAGGGTAAATCTCGGGGTAGTCGACGTAGGTCAGGACTCGGCACGAGCAGCCTCCTGTTTGGTGGCTTCGCAGATGGCGCATAGCGGTTTCTTCTGCATAAGCGCCTGGCGCTGTGCAGGCATCAGTAATTTGCCCGCTTTATCCGCATCCGCCGGCTTAGTCGCGCCCGGCAATACCGGCGCTGCGCCGGACCCATTTCCGGGTGCGCCCCCTGAGTTGATCTTGATCGTGGGGCCGACCAGCGTTACGCCGCTTGGGTCCAGCTTGATGAAGCTGCCGCCGGCTTTGAGGGTGAGTTCGCTGCCGGCTTCGAGGACGACTTTCATGCCGCTGGACAGGTGTATTTCCTGACCTGCGTTGATGTACTGGCCGCTGCCGAGCTTGATGTGCTGGTTGCCGCCGACGGTCAGGTGGTCGTCTGCCTTGATCTCCACCTTGCGGTCGGCATGGGTGGTGCGGTGTTCTTCGGCCATGAAGTGGCTGTAGCTGTTGGCCTCGACGATGTCATGGCGTTCGTGGCCGACACGGATTTTCTGGTCGTGTTCGATGTTTTCATCCCAGTCGCGCTGGGCGTGGATGTAGATCTGCTCGGCACCCTTGCGGTCCTCGATCCGCAGTTCGTTGTATCCGTCACCGCCGGGGCTGCTGAGGGTTTTGAATACCGAGCGAGTCTTGTGTGTGGGCAGCTCGTAAGGCACGACATGCTCGGCGTGGTGGAGGCAGCCTGTGACCAGGGGCTGGTCCGGGTCGCCTTCGAGGAAGGTCACGAGTACTTCCATACCGATACGAGGAATGGCGATGGCGCCATAGCGATCGCCTGCCCAGCTTGACCTCACGCGGAGCCAGCAGCTGGTTCGTTCGTTTGCCTGGGCCTCGCGGTCCCAGAAAAACTGGACTTTGACGCGGCCATATTCATCGCAGTGAATTTCTTCGCCGGCCGGGCCGGTAACGACAGCGTTCTGGCTTCCGAGAATGCGTGGCTTCGGATGAGCCAGTGGCGGGCGATAGGGTGCATCCCAGGGCGTCGCGGTGAACCGGTTGCGATAGCCTTGCGTAAAACCGTCTGCTGGCGCTGTGTCGCTGGTTATGGATTCTTCCAGTACCTGGGGCTGTTTTCCTTCGTGGACGACTTCCGTCAGCAACCACAGCTGGTTCCAGCTGGCACGCGGGTGATCGGTAAGATCCAGAAAGTGTCCGCTGGCGAGCGTCGGCGAATCGCCATCGCCTTGGGCACACTGATAGTCGTGTCGGTGGCGCTCCAAGGCGCGTTTCGCCAAGTGTTTGCCACGGTCTCGGTCGGTATAACGGCCTGGGTAGTCATAGTCTTCTAGCGTCGGTCGCGCTTCGGTGTCGGCCTTGGATTCCAGTTTGATGCGCGGCTTTTCGAAGTCGTAGTCGCGACGGGTTACATGGCTGGTACGCGTCTCGAACCGCACCCCAAAGTGCTTGATCACCGAGCGATCCGCGACGAGTCCGGTGTCCTGTTGATAGCTCAAGGGGGAAAGGCGTGGGAAGACGGTCTGGTCGTCACCAAACGTGAGCACATGGCCATTTGGGCTGTGCTGGAAGTGATAGTGGATACCTTCCTCCTCGCATAGCCGCTGGAGGAAGTGCAGATCTGTCTCGTCGTACTGAACGCAGTACTCGCGGTCGGGATAGTTCGCACCCAGTTGGAACTGGCACGCGTCGGCCAGTATGCCGTGCTCTTCCAGCACCTGGCTGATGATCTTCTGCACGCTCAGGTGCTGAAAAATGCGCTGATTGGTGCGGTGTGCCAAGTAGGCCAGCTGGGGGACAAGCGTGATGTGATAGCGGGTAAGACGCTTGCCGCACTCACCTTGCGCCATTCGGTGAATGACGCCGTGTATGCCTGCGCCTGTCTGGTCGAACGCGAGGTACGCGCGCCGGTGAAGCAGACGTTCCAGATCAAGATCGGGGCGTTCACTAACGAGCTGCACATCGAACGCATAGGGCTGACTGATCGCTTCGCGACCGTCGAATGCCAATACCTGAAGGTCGTGCTCGACGCCTTCGATACTGAGGCTGAAATGGGGCTCATTGGCCGGGGCGAACATCCGTTGTTCCTCTCAAATCATTCCATGATGTGCGGGGAGCGCGGCGGGCTTTTTAGCGCATACGTGGGTGGCGCTGTGGTCACAGTCGATACTTTTTGCGATCGAGCGGGGTGCAGCGAGAGGTTGCGCACAAATCTGTGGATGGGTTCTGAACGAATGGGAACGCCCGCTCAAAGGAGCCGTTGATGGATTATTTGGCGATGCTCATGGCGACGCGAATGCGCGCGGCGCGGGCTAGAGCTCCAGCTTACGGCTGAACTTCGTTTCCATGACGATGTGTGAAGCCGTGTGAGCAACGCCCTTGATGAGGTTGATGCTGGTGAGCTCGGCGTTTAGTTCGCTCAGGCTGTGGGTGGCGAGGTGGATGATGAAGTCGGACTCGCCCGATACGGCGTACACGGCCTGCACCGATTCCATCTTGCGCAGGGCCGTCATGACGTCCGTATAGCTCTTGTTGGTGCAGGACGTCATCGTGAAGCAGTTGATGGTCTGCTGCAGTTTGTCCTGATCGATGCGCACGCTGTAGCCGGTGATGACACCCGCCTTTTCCAGGCGGGCGATACGTTCCTGCACCGACGAGCGCGAGACACCGAGCTTGCGGGCGAGGGAGGCCGTTGGTTCGCGGGCATTGGTCTGGAGCAGGGCAAGGAGTTGCCTGTCCTTTTCGGTCAGGCTGAACAGCGGGCTGGCTTGCTTCGCATCCATGGGTCGTTCGACGCCTTCATCCGGTTCGGGTCCCGGCCCTGCGCTGCGAGCGGGCCTCCTGCATATAGTCCATCACCTTGAGGCCTGTGTAGACGGCCTGCGCGGCCGCGGGGCCGAAGGGGCCGCCGTTCCATTCCAGGCCGTACGCGCCGAAAAGTTTGTAGCGATCAGTCTCGCCACAGATCGCTTCAGCCACCACACGGCCGCCGATGGGCGCCGTGTTCATACCATGGCCGCCGAAGGAGCTACAAGCCCACAGCCCCGTGCCGATCGGGCCGATGTGCGGCATCTTGTGGCGCGCGTAGCCCATGACGCCGGACCAGGCCTTGTCGATCTTCACGCCGCGCAGCTGTGGATAAACACTGAGGATGTCCTTGGTCAGAAGCGCTGCAAGACGTTTCTCGTCCTGCAGGTTGTGCGTCGTGATATGGCCGCCCCATAGCAGGCGGTCGCCGTCGACGATTCGGTAGTAGTCGGACGCGCGACGGTTGTCGCCAATGGCCGCGTGGGTGCGCACAGCGGTTTGCAGCGCATCGCCCAGGTGCTCGGTGAGCACGACGTAGGTCGCGATCGGCAAGAAGGCGCGGCGTAGCCGGCCAAATTCCGGCCCACCGTAGCCGCCGCAGCAATAGACGACATCCTGGCAATCCACAGAGCCGTTTTCAGTGATGACGCGATGGCCATCGGCGCGGGGCTCGATGCGTTCCATGGGGGACTGCTCGTGGAGCTGGCCGCCGCGCTGCTCGATGAGCTCGGCCAGGCCCAGGCAGTAATTGAGGGGGTGGAAATGAAAGCCATGGTTCTCGCGCAGACCCTGGAAGTAACGGTCGGTGTTCAGCAGTTCCCGCACCGCATGGCGGTCCAGGTATTCCATCTCGAATCCGAATTCCGCCGCCATGCGGTCGCGGGTGCGCTGAAGGTTGTCGGCATCGTCGTAGCGCACCACGCTGAGCTTGCCCGTCGTGGGCGAGCAGCCCGGAAACTGGTGGCGCTCGATCATCGTTCGAACCGTGTCGACGCCTTCGAGCGACAGGTTAAACAGCGCCCGGGCCGTTTCCGTCCCGTTGCGTCGCTCGATGGCCGAGAGGCTCTCGGACCAGCCCTGCAAGACGAATCCACCATTGCGCCCCGAGGCGCCCCAGGCGATGCGCGCCGCCTCGATCAATACGACGGAACGCCCCCGGGCCAGCAGTTCCCACGCCGTGCTCAGCCCTGCCAGACCGCCGCCGATCACGCAGACGTCGGCCTGTTTGGCGCTGGCCAGCGGCGGGCGCTGTGGGGCAGGGCGCATGGTGGCCGTGTAGTAGTTATTGATGTAGGTGGACATCGGGTCGATCGCCTTTCTTTGGACACACGCGGGCCGTACGCCCTCCGAAGGGGAGGGGCGCTGGCGTAGACGTTTGGGGGTTATTGCACCTGGGTCAGGTCGGTGCCGTACCACTTCTCGGAGAGCTGCTTGAGCGTGCCGTCTGACTTCATCTCGTCGACGATCCTGGTCAGTTCAGCGGTGAACGCCTCGTCGCCCTTGTCCACCGCAATCGCCAGTGGCTCGTAATAGGCCGGCTTGCCTTCAGCCTGGACGATCGGGTAGCCGTGCTTGATTGCGGCCAATACGGTTGGCACCGCGGAAAGGGTGGCATCGACGCGTACGCCGTTCCCCATGCGCAGGTCATCGAGCGGGCCCATGCTGTCGCCGTAGGTCTGCACATCGCCCGGCTCCACGTCATAGGTGAATGCCGGTACGTCCTCCGCATCGATCTTGAGGCGGCGGTTGATGTAGTCCTCGGACGTGGTGCCGGCCTCGACACCGATGGTCTTGCCATTCAGGTCGGACGCCTTCGTGCCGGCGGCATCCTTGTGCACCGCAAAGACGTACGGCGTGTAGTAGTAGATCGCCGGGAAATCGAGCACGCGGGCGCGCTCGGTGGTGGGTGTCATCGAACCAACGGACAGGTCCCAGCGCCCCGACCAGTTACCCGCGGTAATGATGCCGTACTCAGGCGTGACGAACGTCACCTTGCTGCCCAGGCGCTTACCGATCTCGTTGGCGACGTCGATATCGAAACCCTGCAGCTGGTTGTCCGGCCCGAGAAAGGATTGCGGCGGCCAGTTGGCAGCGGTCGCGACCTTCATCGTCTTCGTTTCCTGGATGCGGTCCAGCGTGGAGCCGGCCGAGGCCGCCGTGGACGTGACGGCCAAAGCGCCGATCATGGCGGCGGTGAAAAAATGAGCAAGCGAGATCATGAGAAGCCTCCGGGTGTCCTGATTTGCGTTGTTGTTATGTGGGCATGTGGAAACGGCTTGCGTGCGCGGTCAGTGGCTGAGGATTTGCGACAGGAACTCGCGCGTGCGCTCGTGTCGCGGGTGGTCGAAAAACGTTTGAGGCTCGGCCTGCTCGAGGATGCAGCCCTGATCCATGAAGATGATTCGGTCCGCGACACGGCGGGCGAAGCCCATTTCGTGGGTTACGCACAACATGGTGATGCCGTCCTGCGCCAGTTCGCCCATGACGTCGAGCACTTCCTTCACCATTTCCGGATCGAGCGCGGAGGTAGGCTCATCGAAGAGCATGATGCGCGGGCGCATGCACAGTGCGCGGGCGATGGCGACGCGCTGTTGCTGCCCGCCCGAGAGCTGGCCGGGATACTTGTCCGCCTGGTTTCCGATGCGTACGCGGTTGAGGTATTCGTAGGCGAGTTCGCGGGCCTTCGTCTCGCTCAGCTTGCTCACCAGCCGCGGCCCGAGCATGAGGTTCTCCAGCACGGTCATGTGCGGGAACAGGTTGAACTGCTGAAACACCATGCCCACCTGCCGCCGTATGTTGGCGACGCACTGGGCGTTGCGCGTCAGTGGCGTACCCACGATCACGACGTTGCCCTCCTGGAAATCCTCGAGCAGATTCAGGCAGCGAATCAGCGTCGACTTGCCCGAGCCCGAGGGCCCACAGATGACGATGATTTCGCCATTGGCAATCTCAAGATCGATGCCCTTGAGCACATGAAAATCGCCGTACCACTTGCCGAGGCCACGGATCGAGACCGCAGGCGGTGAAGCAGGGGATGCAAAAGCGGATGCTTCGCTCATCAATGGGCACCTCTTCAGCGGTTGGGCCGGTCGAAACGGTTTTCCAGCCGGGCTTGCACGGTTTCGAGAATGATCGAGAGCAGCCAATAGAGCACGGCGGCGGTGATCAGCATTTCCAGATGCCGGAACTCCGCGCGGCCTTGCGTGCGCGCCAGAAACATCAGCTCCCACACACCAATCACCGACACCAGCGAACTGTCCTTGAGCATGGAAATGAACTGGTTGCCCGTCGGCGGAATGATCAGCCGCATCGACTGCGGCAGGATGACCCGCGTCATTGTCTGGAAGGGGGTAAGGCCGATCGCGCGAGACGCTTCCCACTGCCCGCGCGAGATGCTGCTGATCCCGGCGCGGAAAATCTCGGTCATGTACGCGCCGTAGCACAGCGACAACGCCAGGATGCCGGCCGGCACCGCGCCGACCACGTAGCCCAGCTGCGGGATGCCCAGGTAGATGAGGTAGATCTGAATCAGCAGCGGCACGCCGCGGAAGAACGAGGTGTAAAAGCTGGCGATCGCGATGGCGAACCCATTCGAGGACAACCGCGCCGTCGCCCCCAGCAGCGCCAATACAAAGGCGATGGCAATCGAAATGGCCGACACGTACACCGTCGTGAACACGCCTTGCGTGATCATGAAGCCGACTTTACTGACGATGAAGCTGTACGAGAGATTGAAGGTATCGAAGAACAGCAGGAACAGGATCAGCAGCTCGATCCACACCGTGATCACCTGCGCCCGCAGCGGGAACCGCCCGAGGATGAACAGGTTCAGCACCAGTGTGATCGTGAAGGTCGCCGCCACCGCAATATCCCGCGCCAGCGGTGCGTGAAGATCAGCAACGATCGGCCCCATCAACCGGGCCAGCCCCCCATCACCCAGGCCCAGCATCAGCGTGACCGCGAAGATCATCAACGCCACCACGCCCATGAAGCGCACGCTGTCCGTCATTCGCGACTTGACGATATGGTCTCTGTACATCGTGCCTGTCCTTGTACGGAGTCGTTTTTATTGTGGGTCCATTATGGGTAAGCAAAACGCCGGACGGGAGCCGTCGATTTGGTTTGTTTTGATCCTTGAGTCGACAGATGTAGGGGTGTTTGCCCGCCATATGGGCTATGGCAGGCTGACTATTGCTCGGATGACTGGTGTCGGGTGCTCTGCGCGATGCTGGTTGATGTCGTTATGGATAGGGGAAACAAGACAAGCGAGGGGGATTGCGGATAGTGGCCTTTGCGGCATCTTCGCCTAGTAAGTGTCAGCGAGTGCGCCGATGGGCGCTACCAAAGTGACGTAAGGGACAGCCAAGTCCAAAAGCGCTGACTCAGGCCAATAAATAGATATGTCCCTTTCTCCGTAATATGGCGGAACGGCCAACTCAGACGGGTTTATGGCGCCGTCTCGATGGGCGGCATCCAGACGTGTTGGATGTCTATGGCGGATCAGGGGCTGTAATACATGCTCCTCGCGTCGGGAACAGCCTGGTGCCAGACGAAGGAAAAAGCCGGAACTCGCGTTCCGGCTTTTGGCGTCTAGCCTCAGTGTTTACTTATCGCGCAGGAAGTCGAGCAAGTCCTGGTTCAGTTGATCCTTGTTCGTGTCGGCCAGGCCGTGCGGGGCGCCCTTGTAGACGATCAGCTTGGCACCCTTGATCAACGCTGCCGAGGCTTTGCCGGAGGTTTCGATAGGGACGATCTGATCGTCATCACCGTGAACAACCAGGGTCGGCACATCAAATTTCGCCAGGTCTTCCCGGAAGTCCGTCGCGGAGAAGGCTGCGATGGAGTCGTAGGTGTTTTTTGCGCCGGCCATCATGCCCTGTCTCCAGAAGGACTGAATCCTGCCTTGCGACGGCTTGGCGTTCGGCCGGTTGTAGCCAAAGAACGGGCCGGAGGCGATGTCCAGATAGAGTTGCGAGCGATCTTCATTGGAGGCTTCACGAAGGCCGTCGAAAACAGACAGTGGCAGGCCATTGGGGTTGCTATCGGTTTTCAGCATGATCGGCGGTACAGCGCTGATCAGGGCGGCCTTCTGTACCCGGTCGGTGCCGTGTCGGCCGATATAGCGCGCCACTTCGCCGCCACCGGTCGAGAAGCCAACCAGCGTCACGTCTTTTACATTCAAGGCGTCTATCACTGCTGCCAGGTCATCGGCGTAGTGATCCATGTCGTTGCCTTTCCAGGGCTGGCTGGAGCGGCCATGACCACGGCGGTCATGAGCGATTACGCGATAGCCCTTGTCGGCCAGAAATTGCATCTGGGATTCCCAGCTGTCGGAGCTGAGCGGCCAGCCGTGGCTGAACATGACGACCTGGCCATTCTTCGGGCCCCAGTCCTTGTAGTACAGCTCGACCCCATCGCGGGTGGTGACGGTGCTGGCCGAGCGTTGAACGTCGTTCAGTGCATCGGCTGCCATTGAAATGACCGGCATCGCTGCGGTTGCGAGGACAGCGAGTGCGTTACGGGTTGCTTTGTTCATGGCTTGTTCCCTTCGTCATCAGTGGAGGTGTTGTTTCGTTGACGGGGTCAGTATCTAGCGCGAACCCATACGAACTATCACAATTCGTCCTGCATTCTTAACGGATCGTATTTTTATGGTTGATCGACTCGCCGCGCTCCTGGGGCACTTCTCTGTCAGCGCACGCACCTTCCAAACCGGCCCCTTGTGCGGCATCAACGTGTTGGACGGCTCTCTCCCGTATGGGCAGCTGCATCTGCTAAAGAGTGGAAAGGCCGAGGTGTGGCACGGCAATACCCGAGCCCATTGCCTCGACGGGCCCACCTTGCTGTTCTATCCGCGGCCGACCGCGCACCGGTTCGTCACCGACAAGGACCATGGCGCCGAATTTGTTTGTGCCCACATCGAGTTCGAAGGAGGCGCCGCCAACCCCCTCGCCAATGCGCTGCCCACCTGTGTGTGCCTTCCTCTGTCACAACTGCCAGACAGCGTGCCGGTACTGACGCTGTTGTTTGCAGAAGCGGAAGCCACCAACTGCGGGCGTCAGGCGATGCTCAACAGGTTGTTCGAGGTCTTGCTGATCCAGCTGCTCAGGCAACTGATGGAAAGCGGCGCTGCAAGCGTGGGGCTGCTGGCCGGCCTCGCGCACGTTCAGTTGAGGCGCGCGATCGTCGCCATTCACGAGGCGCCGGAAAAGGACTGGTCGGTCGAGTCGCTGGCAGCCGTAGCGGGTATGTCCCGGAGCGTATTCGCGAACCAGTTTCGCGACGCGCTGGGTGAAACACCCGCTGCCTATCTCCAGCGTTGGCGAATCGGGCTTGTGCAGAAATGGCTGAAGAACGGCCAGCCGCTCCGGTTGATCGCCGAAGAAGCCGGCTACAGCAGAGAGTCCGCCCTCTCCCGCGCCTTCAAATCACAGTGCGGGATATCGCCCAAGGCGTGGCTCAGCCAGCAGCGGCTGGAGGGAACCGCAGAGGCCTCAGTCGTGTGATAAGTGTTGCATCGGTTGCAGTGGCTACTCCCGGCCAAAAGAGGACGTCTTTTTTGGAGAGCGGGACATGCGAGTGAGCCAGACATGGAGTCTTTCATCAGCTCTTTGAACGAATCCCAAGACAGAAATTCTTCCGATAGTCAGCTGGCGATGTACCGAGCTGAGCGCCGAAGTGTTGTCTCAATGACACGGAAGATCTAAACCCTACTTCCCCGGCGATGCATTCAATGGAGACTTCAGTCGTTTCCAACAACGCCTGCGCTCTGGCAACACGTTCAGCACTTACCCATTTGGATACGGTTGTGCCGGTGGATTCCTTGAATCGGCGAGTAAAGGTGCGCCTGCTCATTTTCGCCATGCTTGCCAGGACGTCGAGCGACAGATCGTCAGCCAGATTCATGCGTGCCCATGCCAGCACGTCAGAGAAATGGGTCTCGCTGGATAACTGCGGCACCGGATGCTCCACGTACTGGGCCTGGCCTCCCTGCCTGTGCGGTGGCGTCACCAGCATCTTTGCAGCACGATTCGCCACCTCGGCACCGAGGTGCTGGCGTACCAGGTGCAGGCAACAATCGATTGCCGCTACGGTTCCCGCCGACGTCACGATGTTGCCGGCACTGACATAGAGATCTTCCGGCCTATACCGAACTTTAGGGAAACGTCGAGCAAACTCGCATCGGGCGGCCCAGTGCGTGGTGGCTTCCTTGCCATCGAGCAGTCCCGCATCTGCCAGCACAAACGCGCCTAAACATAGCCCTACTAACAGCTTGCCTTGGGCGTCAGCGCGCTGGAGGGCTTTTATGAGCGGCGCAGATGCCACGACCGACTGGTCGCCCCAGGCTGGGATGATGATCACGTCGGATGTTTCCATCAGTTCCAGACCGGCGTTTACCGACAGCCCAATGCCCTGATCACAGCTCACCGTTCCGGGCCTTTCTGCACAGTAATTGATCTCATAGCGAGGCTCGCCGGGTGCGGCTTGAGCTGTTCCCAGCACAACGCCCGGTACGGAAAGGTGGAAAAGACTTACGCCGTCGAAAGCGAGAACCGCAACGCGTATGGGCTGCATTGGGAGCCTTGGAGTCATCTGGTCTTGGGGTTGATGGTGCCGCGCTCGGGGTGAGGCGTGGCCCGATTATATCGGAATATGTCATTTAGGCCACTGTCAGACTCTGAGCGGTTCAGCAAGAATTACTTCTCGATGTATAGCAACAGGATGATTTTTGTTATGAAATTCAAAGCGCTTTCTCTGACCCTTGGTATTGCATATGCCGCCCTCGCTACACCGGCGTTTGCCGGCGCGAATGTCACCGACGCTCCCGAAGCAGTGCACAAAGTGGATCTACAGCAGATTCGTAATGCAACGGTGAAGATCTCGTACGGCGGTACGACCTTCCTGATTGATCCCATGCTGGCGAAAAAGGCTGCCTACCCAGGGTTTGAAAACACCTTCCGAAGCAACCTTCGCAATCCTTTGGTTGATCTGACCGAATCACCAGAAAAGATCATCTCCGGTGTCGACGCAGTAATCGTCACTCACACACATCTGGATCACTGGGACGAGGCTGCGCAAAAAGCCCTGCCGAAGGACATTCCGTTGTTCGCCCAACATGAAGAAGATGCGCAGCTGATTCGTTCCCAAGGGTTCAAGAATGTACGCGTGCTGACTGACGAAGCGGAGTTCGGCGGCGTCAAGCTCACCAAGACTGGTGGCCAACATGGCACTGACGAAATGTATGCCGTGCCAGCGCTCGCTGAACCGTTAGGCGAAGCGATGGGCGTCGTTTTTCAAGCCCCAGGCTACAAGACCCTTTACCTCGCAGGTGACACGATCTGGCGTAAAGAAGTCGATGAGGCGATCGACACGTTCCGCCCGAAAGTAATCGTGCTCAATGCAGGTAAGGCGAAAATGACCGGGTTCGAAGGCGCGATCATCATGGGCGAGGAAGACGTTCTGCGTGCTTCCAAGGCTGCGAAAGACGCAAGAATCGTCGCCGTGCACATGGACGCAGTCAACCACATGTCCCTGACCCGCGAAGAACTGCGTATCTATGTCAAAAAGCAGGGCATCGAGAGCCGTGTGGATGTTCCTGAAGATGGCGCTTCATTGGCGTTTTGACTCATTGGGCGTAGCTCGTCGCAGAGGCTATTGGAATCAACCCGTCCTGCAGAGCTCTGGCCATTCATGACCCTCTCTACGCGCACGCCCTTGCAGACGACGAGCGGCCCGCTCGACAACGTAACGTCGGTACCTGATTGGAGATGGTTTTGAGACGAGGACTTGTAGTAGTCGATCTACAAAACGAATACCTGCCGACAGGCAAATTACCTTTGAGCCGCATTGAAGACGCTGTAGCGAATGCTAGCTGTGTGATAAGTCATGCGCGTGATGCCGGCATTCCCATTTTTCACATACGGCACGAATCCGAAAATGCCGATGCCCCAATATTCGTCAAAGGATCCAGCGGCGCGCAGATTCAGCAGGCAGTAGCCCCTGAAAGCCACGAGCTTGTGATTACCAAGAAACACATCAACGCCTTCAGGGAAACCGATCTCAAGCAGCACCTTGATACCTTCAATATCGATGAGATCGTGGTGATAGGTGCGATGAGCCACATGTGCATCGACGCTGTGGTTCGTGCTGCGATGGACATGGGTTATCCGGTCACTGTGCTGCATGATGCCTGCGCCACGTTAGACCTGACGTTTCGAGCAAGAAAAGGGGACAGATTTATTTTCCGCCGCCGAGCCTTAAGCTATAGGCGCCGCCACGCATAAGTGGCCATCCCAAACCCTGAGTGATGGCCACCAATCGCCGCCGCTGGCCTAGATATCCAACGACACTGACAGATTCACGCCATGTTGAGCTTCATCATCGGCATGTCGGTAGCTGTAGCTGCCGCGCAGTGATAGACCGTTGCCGAGGCGATGGCTGACACCTAGGTGGCCGCGTAGGCTGCGATCGTCCGGGCGATGGCCGGGCAACTCGAAATCGATTGTCGGCAGGCTGTTCAGCGACATGCGCAGCTCGGTGGGGTCATCCTCGTATTCGCGTTCTACTGCCAGCTCCCCGAACACACGGGTCTGTCGGCTTAGGTCGTACAGCCCTTGCAGGCCGGCACCCAGCCGCTTGGACTTGCGCGTCTGGTCGTCGAAGGTCAGTGCTGTGGAGCGCAGGCCTTTCTCGCTGTAGCCGTCCACATCGATATGCACGTAGTCGGCACTGATAAAGGGGCTCAGGTGCCACTGGCTGCCCGGCTGGGCGATGTCGTAACCGAAACGACCGCTGACCGCCCAGAGCGTACCGTCGGTATCGCCTTTCTCCGAATTGGTAGCAGGACCTGCGGCGAACTTGCGTTTCAGGTTGTCATAGTCGAGATGACCGGCGCTGGCCGACAAGTCGCCCCACCAGTGATCGTGCTGGTACTGAGCGAAGGCAGTGCCGATGTAACTGCGCAGGTTGTAGTCGGAGTCCGCCGCGCCGGCCTCGAGATTCTGTTCATGCAGCCCGGCCGCCACACCGACGCGCCAGGCGTCGCTCACGCGATAGCTGCCGCCGAGATTTAAGCTGTAACCATTGCCATCGGCATCGCCGCCGAAACGATCATATTCCAGCCGTTGGCCTCCGCCATTGACGAAGGTGTGCCATTGGCCGACCGCCTGCCAGGCGCCCCAGTCTGCCAGCCATTGGGCGCGAAGCTGATCCTGATGCCCCCGCAGCGTACCCAGGGCCATTTCCGGCAGCAGCGTGACTTCCCCTGGCGCCGCCAGCAGGGAGTAGGCGTAGTCGGCAATCAGGCGCTGGCCGGCAATTGTCGGGTGGACACCATCGTTGAACAGCAGCCGGGTGGGGTCCGGTGTGGTGCCATTCAGTCCATAGATTGGGTTCGGGTTGCTGCAACTGTTAAAGCAGGTGCCGATGACCGTGGCGCGATCGGCGACGAGGCCGTAGCGGCCAGGGTCACTGACGATTTCAGAAAGGTAGACCGGGATGTTCAACGGAATCACATTGGCATCCAGCGTCGACAGCTGACTCACTAGCTCGTTATTGAACGCTGTGCCCAACGCACTGACCTGGCCCTGCAGAGGCGTGCCGAAAAAGGTCGGCGTCAGCCCGAGGTCCGGCAGTACCCACACCATGATGTTGCGGGCGCCCGCCTGTTGCAGCGCCTCGGCGCTATCGACCAGGCGGCCCGCTGCCGCCTGAGCGGTGGGCCCGTTCACTACCCGTAGCTGCAGGAAGTCGTTACCGCCCCCCGTCAGGTAGTACAAGGCATTGGGATCGGCTCGGCCACCTGTGGACTGCAAATAACCGCCGGGCCCGGTGATTGCGTTGAGGATCTGATCGGTTCGATAACCACCAACGGCCCAGTTGTTGCCGCCGTCCACCGTGTTGGCAGGCCCCAGGCCGGGGCCTGCTAGCCCAAGCGCATTGCCCAGCAGCATGGGTGATACCGGGCCGAAAACTTCACCGCTGCCATTTTGGTAGGTCGGGCCGGTGCGATTGGTGAAGCGAGTGGTCGCGCCTGCCGGACCGTTGGCATCCGGGAGCCATCCGGCATCGCTGAGGCTGTCACCAAACACGTAGAGCGCGCTGTACGGCGCAGCATGAAGAGAAGTGGCGCTGGCCAGCAGACAGGTAGCCGCCAGCGGTGTGAGTACGCGTTTCATGGCGAGTCCTTTTATTTTTGAAGTGAACCGCTCGATAACTGTAGCCAGTGTTCGATTGAAAGCGCAGCTTGATGGAAACAGGAGACAGATTTATTTATCGGGGGGCAGTGCGCGGTACTGGCTGAAAGTTGCCCGTACGAAACAGACTCAGGCAGTCAGAGCACATCAGCAAAACGTCAGTGCGATCACCGCGTGTGCCACTGACTACCTTCATCGGTAACCCAACCTCATACGAATCCAATCCACCGGCCAGCGACGAGAATAGACAACCAAACAACGGCTGACGCGGCGGCCAAGGCGCGAACGCGCACCGCTGGGCGGCCGCTGCGCAGGGCAGTCACAAAGGACTCACCGTGATGCTGCAGTGCGACTATGCAGGCAGCCAGTACCAAGAGTGCTGCCTTGTAGCGAAAGGCTGGGTTTTCGGCGTATTCGACCGGCCTCACCGAGAACAGCCAGACCCCCGTGATTACCGCGAGCGTGGCCCCTGTTGCCGCTGCGCGTATGAGAAAGGGGCCAAGGACCGGCAGGTCTCGCCCGCGTGTTGAGCGCAACAGGCACAGATCAAGCGGCAGGATCGCGCCAAGGAGTAGCCCTATGCCAAGGATGTGCGCCGCGTTGACGATGAGATAGGCGATCCAGTGTTCCTGCAGGAAGACGGCGCCGGGCCAGCCGGCGATTGATTGCAGAAAGGCCGTCATCGCCGTGTCGTCACTCCTTGATGCGCTCCGGATACATGTCGTACTGCTTGCCCCCGACCGTGATGCGCACGGCTTTCATATGGGCTTTGTTCGGCTCTTTGGTGCGGTTGCCAAGCACGGTGACGTCATCGCCCATCTTGGCGGTATCGCCGGTGAAGCCGGAACGTTGCGTCTGGTTTGGGTTGCCCAGGTCGACTTGCCACTCGCGGCCATCTTCGGCCTTCACGCGAAGGGCGGGATGAGGTGGCGCCATGGAAATCTCGCTGATCGTGCCCTGCAGCTCCGACTGCTCTTCTTCCGCCCACGACCAGCCGTGGTGCGCAAAGGTTTGCGTTGCAAACAGCACCATCGCAGCGACACAAAGCAGCGAGGCCATGCGATGTACGGACGGGCGCGCCGTGACGGCGCGGGTGGCGTGGCTTTCGCTTAATACCCACATGGTCATGCTCCCAGGTTCCGAATGGATGAGTGTCCGACTCATCGAACCCTAGCGCTCGGTCATGAAAGTACAAGCGCCACCGGTGCCAACGGTGCTGAATGCGATGGGGGGCAGGCTTGGGGGGCCGGAGGCTGCCTGGCGTGGATTACAAAACCCTAGCAGGAGTGCCCTACGGTGGACATCGCCATGTCGATTGCTGCTCCTGCGCTTTAAGCGTCAGTAGAGGGGTTGGCCTGATCAGTCGCTAGCACGACCCGGCCAAATCGGGCTTTCTTATCAAGCGGCGCGATCGCCAACAACTGGTCCAGGCGAATCTCCTGGCGTACGTCCCCCGTATCGACTTCAAGAAATTCTTCTCGGGTGGAAGCGGTTCGCGTGGTTATCGCGCGGGCCGTCAACTGCTGGCCGTCAGTGAGTTCGATGTTCAGCGTGTAGCCATACAGACAGGCGATCTCCAGGTAGTCGTGCAGGTCGCAGTGCAACGGTATATAGGCCGCCATTTCACACCTCCCAGCTTGCAGTTTGAGAATGAAAAAGCCGTCTTCGGCAATGGCTTCGACTAGATCCACTGCGGACGTTCAGCAGGTTTCAGCATGGTCGGGCGCCATGCCGGCTGTATCCAGCTCACAAATATCTGTATATCCATACAGATAAAACTTGCCTGAGCCTCGGTCGCTGCGCATGCTGTGCGCGTAGTGGCAGACCAGTGACTATCGATGCGGCTGTTTCTTTGCGAAAAACCCTCCCAGGCCAAGGATATTGCGCAGGTGCTTGGCGCAACACGTCGTGGTGATGGCTGCTGGCTAGGTGGCGGGGTTACCGTGACTTGGTGCATCGGACATCTACTGGAAACCGCGCCGCCCGACAGCTATGACGCCCGCTACAAGCGCTGGGTGCTTGCCGATCTGCCCATCGTGCCCGAGCGCTGGAAGATGCAGGTCAAACCCAAGACGGCCAGCCAGTACAAGGCGGTCAAGCGCTTGCTGGGCGAAGCGAGCGCGCTGGTGATCGCCACTGACGCCGACCGTGAAGGCGAGATGATCGCCCGTGAGCTGGTCGAGCATTGCCGTTATCGAGGGCCCATTCAGCGCCTGTGGTTGTCGGCGTTGGATGATGCTTCCATCCGCAAGGCGCTGGCCGGGCTGCGCGCCGGGGCGGACACCTTCAATCTCTATCAGTCGGCGCTGGGCCGTTCTCGGGCCGACTGGCTGATCGGCATGAACATGAGCCGGCTGTTCACCTTGCTTGGGCGTCAGTCCGGTTATCAGGGTGTGCTGCCGGTGGGCCGCGTGCAGACACCCACGCTGCGGCTGGTCGTCGACCGCGACCGCAGCATCGCCAACTTTGTCCCGCAGCCGTTCTGGGCCATCGATGTGCAGTTGCAGGGCGAGGGCGCGCCATTCACGGCCCAATGGCGCGCGGCGGAGGATCGCTGCGATGACCAGGGCCGCTGCATCGATCCCGAGCTGGCCAAGCAGGCGGCCGAGCGCATGCGCAATGCCCGCGAAGCGCGCCTGCACGCGCTCAAGACCGAGCGCATGCGCGAAGCGGCGCCGCTGCCATTCGATTTGGGGACCCTTCAGGAGATCTGCTCGAAAAAGCTCGGGCTCGGCGCTCAGGAAACCCTGGACATTGCCCAGGGCCTGTACGAAACCCACAAGCTCATCACTTATCCGCGCAGTGATTGCGGCTACCTGCCGTTGAGCCAACACAGCGAGGCGCCGGGCATCCTGGCTGCATTGATGCAAGCTGATTCGGGGCTGGCCAGCCTCAAGCCGCACCTCGATGCCAAACGCAAGTCGCGGGCCTGGAACGATGCCAAGGTCAGCGCGCACCACGGCATCATTCCCACAGCCGCCGCGCGTGGGCTAGAACGCCTGACAGGTAAGCCGCGGGCGGTCTATGCCCTGATCCGCGCGCGGTATCTGGCGCAGTTTCTCCCCGCTCATGAATACGATCGCACCCAGGCCGACTTCGACTGCGCGGGGGAAGCGTTACGCGCAGTGGGCAAGCAGATCGTCGAGCCCGGCTGGAAGCGCGCCTTGCCCGAAGCGCTGGCGCCACGTGGTCGACCTGACGCGCCGTCACCGGCGCAAACCCTGCCGGCCTTGCACAAGGGGCAGCTGTATCCAGTGGCTGAGGTCACGCTCAAGGATCTTTGGACTCAGCCGCCCAAGCCGTTTACTGAAGGCGATCTGATCAAGGCGATGAAGAACGTCGCCAAGCTGGTCGACGACCCCAAGCTAAAGCAGAAGCTCAAGGACACCACCGGCATTGGCACCGAAGCGACCCGCGCGGGCATCATCCAGGGGCTGCTCGACCGCGGTTACCTGGCCCGACAGGGCAAGGCGCTTGCCGCCACGCCAGCGGCGTTCAGCCTGATCGATGCCGTGCCGCGCGCCATTGCCGACCCCGGCACCACGGCGATTTGGGAACAGGCGCTGGACATGGTCCAGAGCGGCGAGATGAGCCTGGACGAGTTCGTCACCAAGCAATCCGCGTGGATGAGCAAACAGGTGGAGCGTTGCAAGGGCGTGCGTCTGACGATCAGCGGCCCGGCCACGCCAGCCGGGCGCGGCGCATCCTGGAAGAAGAAGCGTAAGGGCGGCGCTCGCAAGGCCGCCCCACGTGCGCGGCGTGCGGCAAAGCCAGCCAGCACGACATAGGGAAAAAGCGGCAAAGAGCGCGGATCGATTTAGGAGTAGGCTAGCTGCTTCTAGCCGAAAGCAGGTTACGCGGTCAGTTAAACGCTTTCAGTTCAATGCAATTTGGCCCATCTGGCGTGGATAAGTCAGACAGGCTGGGTCTGCTGTGTGCCGGCGCTGGCGCTAAATCCTGTAGGCCTGTTGCTCGGCCCCTCGACGTTATAGAGTGCCGCGCCTGAACCAAGTCGTATGAGGACAATACCCATGAACTACACCCTGCACATGTTCGACGCCGACGGCGAATCCAAGACGCACGTACTCGCCAGCGAGACGCTCGAGCAGGCGAAGGAAGAGATCACCATCCTGCTCAGCGACGAGAAATTCGATTGGGTCGAGAGCTTCGGCATCACCGATTCGGAAGGGGATTCGGTCGTCCTGTAAGCGCGTCACTCGGCTGCGTTAGCTGGGTCTGCCGTCGCTGCGACTCGCGCCCTCAGCTGAGCAGCACACGGCTGATCGATCGAAACTGCCGTCCCGTGATGGGTGTCAACTGCATCGTTGTCTGCCCCCACCCACACAGGATGCTTACCATGCACAACCCCGTCAGTCATGCCAAAGGCGAACTTTCCCGAGGCATTGTCTGGCTCGCCCGGTCAGGCTACGCCGCCCGCGGTGTGGTGTATCTGATCATCGGGATCTTCGCGCTGCTGGCCGCCTGGGGCAGTGGGGAAACGGTTGGCACCAAGGGCGCTATCGCCCAAATACTGGGGCAGCCTTTCGGCGAAACGCTGCTATGGATGATGGTGGTAGGGCTTGTTGCCTACGTCGCGTGGCGTCTGACCCAGGCCATCACCGACCCGGAGGGCCACGGCACCGATGCCAAAGGGCTCGCCGCGCGTACGGGGCTTATCGGTGGCGCTATCAGCTACAGCCTGCTGACCCTCTTCACATTGGGCCTTTTGGGAAGCTCACTCGGGGAATCCGCCAATGGAGGCGGTGGCAACGGCGATTTCCTCTCAGGGCTATTGGGCTGGAAGTACTCGAACTATCTGGTCTATCTGGTGGCATTGGTGCCGCTGGGCGTCGGCATCGTGCACATCATCAAGGGGTGGAAGGCCAAATTCGAAAAGTACTTCGAAGCCTCGGACGACGTCATGCGCTGGGTGACGCCTGTCTCGAAGGTTGGGCTGATCGCTCGCGGCGTCTCCTTCCTGGTTGTGGCCGGCATGCTTTTCAATGGCGGTACGCGCTACGAGCCCACCGAACCGCCAGGCCTTGAAGATGCACTGAACGCCCTGCAATCGCTGCCCTTTGGCACGTTCTGGTTAGGAATGATCGGCGCTGGGCTGATCGCGTTCGCGCTTTACAGCTTTTCCGAAGCGGTCTGGCGGCGTATCGACACCGCTGCAGTCTTTGACTAATCCCTCATTGCCCTGGGCGACCGTTCTTGAAATGGGCACATGTGCATAGCGCAGCCCTGCAATTGGGCTCAGCGATGAAGGTTGGAGACTTCGAAATGGCTTGTACCCCTAAGACGGGCTAGTTCTGGCTTGCCCGGGTGGCCACTACCTCCGCAGGTACGCTGCACAGGCACTGCATGCTGCATTTGCGTTAGCGAATGCAGCATGCAGTGCTGATATGCGCGCTTGCCCGCGGCCGACAGGCCTGGGCGCGTACATGCAGTTAAAATGGCTCGACAGCGCTTAGCCGCCTCTGAATACATGAGCGTGGCCCAGAACACGCAACCTACTTCGGCGAATGACACGATGATAAGCCTCAATCCGCGCGCTCTTGCATGCTTGAGTGAAGTGGTGCACTTCGGATCACTGCGACGGGCTGCTCAACATATGAACGTTGATCCATCGTCGGTAAGCCGTCAGATTTCTGCTTTGGAAGAGGAGATAGGCCACCGTCTGCTGGAGCGATCCAGTTCCGGCGCACGCCCGACTGCGGCAGGAAAACTGCTCATCGAACACTACAAGCAGCAGCTCTCAAGCCAGGCGGCCACGCTATCGCGGCTTGGTGCGTTAAGTGACCTCAGTGAGGGGGAGGTGCGCATTGCCGTCGGGGAGGGATTCATCGCGGATCTCATCGCGCAGCCGTTGCAGGAATTCCTACGCGCCCACCCAGGTATTGAGCTTGAAGTCCGCATGGCGGGAGCAAACGAAGCCGTAGGGCTTATCAAGGACGATAGCGTTGACTTCGCCTTCATCTACTCACCGCCTGAGGACTATCAGCTACTGGTGCATGCCGATACAGCTCAGCCGATGGAGCTGATCACGCCGCCTGACCACCCCCTCCTGGAATCAGACGCCCCCGTGCAGCTTGCCGAACTGGAGGGATACCCGTTCGCCATGATCCGCAATAGCACGGGGATGGGGCAGCTCATGAGGATCGCGGCGCGTTTGGAGCGGATCGAATTGAAGCCGCGCCTAAGAACCAATTCCGTAGCGGTATTGATCAATTTCGTGAAGAGCGGCATCGGCGTCACGTTCATGCCAAAGTTGACCGTGATGCGTGACATTGAACAGGGCCACATCTGCGCCAGGCCTGCAGCCGCATCGGCGCTAAGTGGTGCAAGGGCGCGGATAGTCAGCCATCGCAATCGCGAACTGAGCCTTGCAAGCATGAAGTGCCTCACGTACCTCAGAAGGGCCACGCGCTTTTTCAATGGCGATGCGCCTTTGGTGTTGCGCTGTACGCATCACTCCGCTGATTGAATAGTCAACAGCGCACCCTCTAGATTAGCCCTATCCCGTAAACATCCCGCCCGAAGGATGTTCCGGTCCGCTTTATATTCGACCTGCCATAACTACAAGGGAAAACCAAATGCATTCGAATTTGCTGAAAGGCTGGGCTCGCCGTGCGGGCTCCGTGCTGGGTATTGCTGGCTTGCTTGTCGCCGCTGCTACCGCACAAGCGGCCACGACCATCAATCTGAGCTACAACGGGACGACTGACGCGGAAAAAAATCCGGTTCATTTGTTTGCTGAAAACCTTAAGCGACTGGCTGAAGAAAAGAGCGGCGGTAACCTCGAGCTGAAGCTCTATCCAAACAGCATGCTTGGTGAAGAGGAGCAGCGGATGGAACAGGTGATGACATCGCCTGGCTTGAACATCGCGTCCTTCGGCGGCATCTCTCCAGTGTTCGAGGAAATCTACGTCAGCGCAATTCCGTTCATGTTCAAGGACGCGGCTGCGGCTCACGACTTCTTTGACAACGGCACCTACTGGCAAGACGCGAAGAAGGAATTCGCGAAGCGAACCGACACCGAGCTGCTGGCAGTGGTTGAAGAAGGCGGATTCCTGAACTTCACCAATAGCAAGAAGCCGATCAAGTCGCCTGAAGATTTCAAAGGCTTGCGCTTTCGAGCAATGGATCCCAGCCAGGTCGCGCTTTACGAGTCTTTCGGCGCTTCTGGCACACCGATTCCCTGGACCGAGCTCTATATGGGATTGCGTACAGGTGTAGCTGACGGCCAGATGAACCCGACCTCTTACATCATTATGGGAAGCCTATACCAAGTACAGAAGTACCTGACTCTGGCCAATATCCAGTACTCCGATCAATTCCTCGTAGCGAATGGGCAAATGCTTGCCGGTCTCAGCGAAAGCGATCGAAAAGCATTGGTAGATGCGGCCGTTGAAGCCTCCGAGTTGAATAGGCAGGCCATCGCAAAAAGTCAGGAAAAGGAGCTTGAGTTCCTGGCCAAGTCGGGAATGGAAATTATCACGCCTAGCGAAGAGGACCTTAAGGCGTTTCGCGACGCGGCACAGCCTTCATACATTGAATGGCTGAAGAAGCAAAACGTGGATCAGCAGTGGATTGATAAAGCGCTCAGCGATGTTGGGTTAGAGCATCACTGACTGACTTGCCCGCCGCGACGCAACGTCGTGGCGGGTTATGACTATCTGTCCATGGAGACCACGTCGTGGGGCCACTTCCCTTTGTTTATCGTTTGCGCGGATGGCTGATCCACGTCGCCGCAGCATTGCTGTTTCTCAACCTGATCGTATTGATTGGAAGTGTGGCAGCCCGCTATCTAATTGGCGCTTCGCCCATCTGGAGTGACGAACTTGCACGTTACTCCGTGATTGGTTGCGTGATGATGGCAGCCGGGGCGGTCTGGGTCGAAGGGGGGCACATGCAAGTGAGCCTTCTCGATCATCGTATGCCGGGGCCCATTGTGAAATGGCTGCGTGCGTACAAATGGCTGCTGGCCCTCGCAGTCTTTTCATTCGCTACCTGGGCAAGCTATCGCTACGCAATCGGGGCCGGGCGCTTTCGCTCGATGGGCCTGGGCGTAAGCCGCACCTGGCCGCTGATGGCATTACCGATTGGCTTTGGGCTACTGGTGCTTCAGATGCTCCTACAGGGGCCCTGGCCCAAGCAGGAACATCTCGACCGGTTAAATGAAAGGGCGCACTCATGACCTACGCGATGTTTGCGGTTTTCGCTATCAACCTATTGCTAGGCGTTCCGCTCTTTCTATGCATGATTCTGGCGGCGGCCGTAGGATTTCTTTTCGTAGATCCAGGCCTGTTTGTCAGCACCCTCCCTCAGCGCTTTTTTGGTGGGATGGATATCTTTTCGCTCATGGCGATTCCCCTGTTCATTCTGTCTGGCAACTTGATGAACAACTCCGGGATGACGCCTCGTCTTATCCTGCTAGCCAACCGCCTGGTTGGGCATTTTCGCGGTGGGCTTGGGCATGTGAATGTCGTCGCTGGCGTATTTTTCGCGGGAGTGAACGGCTCTGCAGCGGCAGACGCGTCGGCGCTGAGTACGCTCCTTGTGCCTGCAATGGAGAAGGAAGGGTATAGCCGAAAATTCGCTGCTGGCTTAACAGCAGGTAGCTCATTGATCGGCCCAATCATTCCTCCAAGCATCTTCATGATTCTTTATTCCTCGCTGACGAACACGTCAGTGGGCGATCTCTTCTTGGCCGGCGTGCTTCCAGGCTTCGTGCTCGCTGCGGCATTTCTTCTGATGAATGCCGTTCACGCGCATCGACACAACCTTCCTGCGAGCGGGAAGCGCGCTACGCTTGGCGAATTGGGCGCAGCGGTAGCGGGGGCTTCTACGGCGCTCGTTGCTCCGGTGATTATCGTTTGCGGAATCGTTTTCGGGCTCGTATCGCCAACTGAATCGGGTGCGCTACTTGCGCTGTATGTCATCGCAGCAGGGCTCATTCAGCGGCGGCTAACGTTGTCGGCAATGTGGGCATCGGTGACTGAAACAGCGCGTCTTACGGCGTCCATTTACGTCATCATCGCGGCGGCTTCAGTCCTTAACTGGCTACTGTCGTACACGCAGATAGCCGCACAATTCGCAGAGCTGCTCCAGCCCTTTGCACATGATCCAACCCTGCTGCTCTTCGTCATCAGCGCGGTCATTTTCATCTGCGGAATGTTCATGGAAGAAGTGTCCGTGCTGATGCTTTTGACGCCGATGATCACACCCGTTGCGATGATGGCTGGCGTCGATCCTGTCCATTTGGGCCTGATCTTCACACTGAACGTCACCATCGCCATGATCACGCCGCCTATGGGCGCTTGTTTGTTCATCGTTGCAAGCATTAGCAAATTGGACATTGTTGAAATGTTCAAAGGCATTCTTCCATTCATTCTGATCGCGATAGCGGTGCTTGCGCTTCTTATCGTTTACCCCCCTATAACACTCTGGCTGCCATCGGTATTTCACGGAACATGATTGACCTCGACAAATCAATCGGGCGTCAAACTGACCCCGATTGGAGCGCGTGCGCGCGCCTTCCAATCTATGAAAGCAATGAACCCTTAGTTGCGTTGGGATTGAGCCGGCGCTTGATGGTTTACCCGATTTACCACCGCCTTGGCGTTCCTGATGCGTTGCCGGATTGCTTCGTCCGCGCTGGCGTGCACGATCGACTTCTAAAAGCAGCCGATTTGCTCCCGTCCGGGGTGTATCTCACGGTGCTGGATGGTTGGCGGCCTTTAAGCGTCCAGACCCAGCTTTACCAAAGCCTGTCCCAGGCAATCACGTCGGCTAACCCCGACTGTTCAGCTGAAGAAGTCGCAGATCTGATTCGGTCCTTTGTCTCGGTCCCCAGTATCAGCAAGGAGTCGCCCAGTCCACATCTGACCGGAGGTGCGGTTGACGTCACGTTGACTGACAAGGACGGCATGTGGCTCGACATGGGTAGCGAGTTCGATGCCGCGTGTGACCAGTCCTACACCGGCTATTACGAGCAAATCGCCCACCCGACCGATCAGGAGTCGTTGATACGCTCTCATCGCAGGATGCTGTACAACGCGATGACTCGCGCTGGCTTCAGCAATCTCAATTCTGAGTGGTGGCACTACGATTTTGGCGATCAGCTATGGGCGCTGAGCACCGGACACGATCACGCGCTCTATGGTCATACCGAAGTGCAGAGCATCAGGCAGCGCTGGGAGCGCCAGCTAAGGGGTTGATCGAAGAAAAACCCTCGTGATGGTGCGGGCGGTGCGCAGCCTGGCTTAGCGATCCTGCAGGGCCCGACGCAACCCTGCATTGCCCAGCGCCACGGCCATGCAATCCTCGGCCAGGCCCAGGCCCGCATTGAGCCAGGCGTTGGTGCCGTATCGCTTGCGCAGATCAATCGCGACCTTGGATGCAACACAGGCGGCGGTCGCCCCGATCAGTGCCGGTAGCAATATGGGTTGTCGCCGCGCACCTGCCAATGCCGCCGCGCTGACGCCGCCCGATACGGCACGAACCAGCATCGAGGGTGCAATGGTGCGGTCCGGGGCGAAGGGCATCTTGTCGCCCAATAACTCACCGGCAGCCAGCGGCAACAGGTACTGCTGCGCTCGATGCGACGCGAGGGTGCGTGCGGGCTCGTCAGCCTCATCGATGTCTGCACGCTCGGCCAGCGCCCGGCTGACCAGGGTCGGCGCCAGCATGCTGCGCATGCCTGTCACCACGCCAATCGCCAAGGCGCCCCATAAGAGATTGCTGGCTGTCGTCATCGTCCCGTCTCCCGGTGGTTGTTCCAATAGGGACCGGATGTACGGGGCGACTGTTCAGCCTGGTGGCATCGTAGGTCGCACGCTCTGTCGCTGCGTTACGTGATTGACCCGTTTCGGCAGCATGGTCCACCAGGCTGGAGCCGTTGAGCGCCCCCGACCGAGAACGGCTCGCTGCGCCTGGAAGTCTGACCTGTATCCCGTCATTGAAAAGGTACAGCGCAATGGACAAGACGATTACTGTGGATCAACTGGCTACGACCGATCTGGACGCGATCAACGAGATCTGGGTTGGCCAGACCCATACCGAATTGTGCCTATGGCGTGGCGAGCAGGTGTTCACTCACGAGATGCTTAGTGAGGGGACCCACGATCAGAATGTCCGGCGCCTGTGCGTGCAACTCATCGACCCTGACGACCAGGCGGCGGTGGCCAATGTTGAGGTAATCGTCCGCGAGCGGTTGGAAGCGCTGGAAAGGGAGGGTGAATTTTATCCGGCTGAGAACGTGGATACTCACCAGTAATTGACCTACTGCTCTGCTATGGGAACGCGTATCGGCTGGCCATATTGAGGGGTTCGCGGACGCGCAAAATACGGCTCTACGGAGCGTATTTAGGGCGGTAGCGGATCGCTTGACGCCAAAACGAAGAGAGCTAAAGCCTGCAATGCGAGCGCCGAACCTGACCAGGACTGCGTACAATTCCAGACAAATCACTCTGGGCCATGAACGTGGCCGCATCGAACAGGAACGCGCCCCATGGCCTCTTCGGACAAACAGCGAAAACGTGCCCAGCGGGCCAAGGACAAAGCCAAGCAAAATCGTTCGGGTAAAGCCAAGCCGAAGGTCGCGCACCCACTCCTGGCCAATCCGCTGGTCAACGAGCCGTTCGACGATGTCGAGATCGACCTGAGCACGTTCGACTTCAAGGATATCGAGGAAAACGGTTTCGACCCAGCGGACTACGACGACTTGTTCCAGGCAATGAAGGCCGCCGAAGGCATAAGCCTGCTCGCGATGTGCCTGGTGTTTCTGCAATACCCGGTGCTGGAGCTGGTGATCGCGGAGGAGGGCGAAGAGCCTGCCATCGACTTCATGATGGGCCTGCTGATCGTCTATCGCGGCATGTTCCATGATGAAGACGAGGCGGCCGCCGTTGACTGGATCGGTAGCGAGACCTTCCAGGCGGCCTATAACGAGGCATCGGCGATCCTGCAGCGAAAGTACGCACGCGGCGGGTCGAAGCCTGGCGCTGAGCGGGACGTAGAGTGATTCGACCTGGCTAGCCTATCGGGGCAAAGATTCGGACGCTTCACCGCCTATCTCATGGCGCTTGAAGGCCATCGGAGTTCGAAGTCGCCCACAGACAATACACACTCCTTTTTCACGTCAGAGCCTCGCAGCAATACTGCTGCGCCGCAAGGCATTAGTCTCTGATCCTTGATTCTCGGGTAACCATTCGGTTTTCACCAATTGGTTACCCCGCCATAATGCCCGCGTTACCGCCCAATCCGCCTGCTGCCACTGCGCTGCGGCACCAATGTGCAAGGAACGCTCATGAGCTTTTTCCGGAAGCTGTTAGGACTTTTACCCAAAGCATCCACCAACGCAGCAACGCCAGGCTCGCTGCCGACGCAAGCATCTGGCAGCGATAATGTGTGCGATGCCGCCAATCAGGCCGCGCGGGAGGCCACTGCCGCATGCCTGGATCGCCACTGGCAGTCGGTTGGCACCCTCGAACGGGATGTGCTGGCCTACCTCATAAGTCCGAGTTTCTCCGGCGGTCCGCAGTGGCCTTCCACCCGCCAGGCCTATCGTGTCGTGCGTCGTGGTGATGCAATAGCACTCGCAACCGAAGGCCTATCGGACCCTTTCGATGATGAAGAAGGGGAGGGCAATGGCTTCGAGATGGAGCTGTTCTTGGAGACGGCAAACATCCCGGTGCATGCCCGCGGAAAGCCGGGCGAGGTGGACCCGCTTAAATCCAGCTGGGCTTTTGAGCTGATCGAACATGTGGCTGGAACCGTGGCCAACGCTGGCGGCATCGTTCAGCAGATTGAGCAGTATGGAGTTCTGTCGCTGGAGCTGCCCGGCGTAAGCCAGTCACGCCATATAGGTGAGCAGATCCCCGCAACGTTCGTCAGTGAGGACGATGCCGTGGGTGTGCTGCTCGGCGGCCCGGCGCCTGACTTCGCCACGCGTCTAGATGACATGCCATTGTCCCCGGTCACGTTGATTCCCGTGGTACTGATCACCGCCGCGGAACTTGACTATGTGCGTGCGGGCGGGCGCGGCGCCCGTGAGGATCTGGTGCAGCGGTTGCAGGTGGCCGATGTCGGGCACCGCAGCGACCTGCTGCGCGCCAGCGTGGTGTGACCGGTCGCGCGACTGCGCTGCTCCTGACTGATTGACCTGAGTGCAGGAGCGTAGTGCTCGAGTACCGAACCCTGTTATCTGCAGGGCGGGCGGATTGGCGGTTGCAGCGCAAGCGCATAATAAAGCGAGGTCAGGAAGCGCAGGCGCTGCGTCGGCTTGCGCAGTTAGGGCTTCAATCACTCGTAGAGCTCAAGACCCCTGTACGGCTGCCGTCTGAGCGCCTCCAGGCGACTTTCAAGATCGCCGGCATGAAGCTCAAGCTTGTGCCCGTCAGGGTCCAGGAAGTAGAGAGATGCGCCCTCGCTTATGTTCTCTTTCCAAATCGTGGCGCCACGCGATTTTATGAAGTCGGCGCAATCGGTAAATGTGGTTGCCGATACCGAAAAGGCAATGTGCGTGTACTCGGCATGCGGGCCGTCACGGGTCTCTGCGTCCAGCGACAGGCAAAGCCAGTGATCGCCTGCGACCAGATAGGCACCGTGCGTCCATTTCGCGACGGGCTTTAGTCCTACGATTTCGGTGTAAAACGAGAATGACCGCTCAAGGTCACTGACTGATAGCGTGATGTGGTTTATCCCGGTAACCATACCTTTGTCATCCTGCTCTTCCGGCGCGGCTGGAAGATGCTCATTGCGCTGCTTACGTGGGTTTACTAAAACGGTGCGCGATGAACGCGCGCTAGGCGGCATTCATCTTCACTCACCCTCGTTCAAGAAGCGTGACAGCGATCGCGACAACGCGTCGAATACCAGTGCGATGCGCCGAACCCGCCTCAAGTCGTTGTGCATCGCTATCCATATGTCCACACGGAAATCGACTCGCTCCGGCAGCACCCGTACCAATCCATAGCGCTGTGCCAGCTGACTTGCACACAAGCCGATACCCAGCCCAGCCCTGAGCGCCGCCAACTGGGCCAGATGGTGATCTGTACGAATAGCCGCCTGAACGGGGGAGCACGGGAAACCCTGTTGCTCCATAAACGCGGCGTCTACCAGATTGCGATCGGGGCCGATGAGGGGATATTCACTGAGCGAACCCAGATTGTCGGGATGGCCATATTGGGCAAGCAATTCCGGCGTCGCATACAGCCCAATGTGCAAGTCCCCGACGTGCCTGGCGACGACTGCGCTTTCCGTAGGGCGGCGGATGCGCACCGCCACGTCTGCTTCCTGCAAGGCCAGGTCTTCCAGGCGGTTGGACACGCTTAGCTCGAGCGCTAGGCTCGGTTGAGCCATGCGAATGTCACGCAGCATGGTGGGCAGTACTTCCACGCCAAGCAATTCGCTGCTCGTCACCCGTACCGTTCCACGAAGCACGCTAGCCTCCGCCGAAGCGGCGCGGGTAAACGCTTCGGCTGCCAAGGCCATGGACTCGACGTGGCCTATCAGCTCCCTTGCCGTATCAGTGGGCATCAAGCCTGACGGGGAACGAACAAACAGATTGATCCCTACACTTTGCTCCAATGCATCGATACGCCGGCGCGCGGTTGCCTGGGCGATGCCGAGGGCGCGCGCTGCAGCCGACAAGCTACCCGTTCGCAGGACGGCCAGGAAAACGCGTTGGGTTTCCCACTGAAGGTTTGGGGCGTTCATACATTTCCTATGAGCAGCTGTGCAACTTTGAACAATTTTAATCAGCTTGCGGCTCACGCATGCTTATTCCGAACACGCCAAATCTGTCCATCGCGCATGGCGCCAAAACGGAGATCTATTCATGAAGTTAGCCGGTAGCTGTCGATGCGGTGCCGTTACTTATCAGGCGATGGCGGACACGACCATGCCTGTCTATGCGTGCCATTGCCTGGACTGCCAAGCCTGGAGCGGCAGCAGCTTCGCGTTGCACGCGCTACTGCCCAGCGACGCGTTTACCCTTGCAGGCCCAGTAACCGAGTACAGCTACGAAGCGCAGGGTGTCGTCGTGCATCACTATCTCTGCGAGATCTGCCATACCCGAATCTATAACACCACGTCTGCAGCGCCGGGCATGTGGGTGTTGAGGGCCGGCACGCTTGAGGAACGCGCGAGCCTGGAGCCCGTCGCGCATATCTGGACCAAGCGCAAGCAGTCGTGGCTAAGCCTGCCGAGTGGTATCGCATCGTGGCCGGAAAGCCCCACGCCTGAAGCATTTGCCGCCGCATTGAGCCAAGTGGATTAAGGCAATCACCGCGCCGCTGGGGGACAAAGGGGACAGCTATGGATGCGGCACAGGCGTCGGCATGCTGGGCATGGACGCTATCGGAATCACCGCGCCGCGATGCTGAATCACAGTGCCTGCCAGTCGATGTCCCCAGCGTGCGGCGTCCTCAGGCGCTGCGCCTTGTAGGCGGCCGGCGAGGTAGGCGGCGCTGAATGAGTCCCCGGCGGCGGTGGTGTCCACGATATGGTCGACTTGCTCCGCCACAACCTCGGCACGGCCTTCGGGTGTGTTCAGCAGGCAGCTTTGCGCACCTCGCTTGAGGATAATTTCCCGAACGCCCATTGCTTCGTAATGGCTGAACAGCTGGTCAGGCGTTTTGAAGCCGAACACGGCAACATCGTCTTCCCAGGTGACGAGCGCCACGTCGGTCAACGCCAGCAATGCCTCGTACTGCGTGCGGGCGTGGGCGGCGTCCGGCCAGAGTCGCGCCCGGTAGTTGTTGTCGAAGATGACCCGTGTACCGCGATCGTGGGCTTGCCGTAGCGCGGCCAGCAGGCGCTGTCGGCCCTCGCCTGTGAGAATCGCCAGGCTGATCCCGCTGAGGTAAAGCACTTGGTAACCGGAGAGAGCGGCCAGCAGCTCGTCTGCTGCGGGGCCATCGAAGCAGAAGCGCGCAGCCGCCTCGCCGCGCCAATAGAGAAACGTCCGCTCGCCCTGGGCGTCCGTCTGTATGAGGTAGAGCCCGGGCAGTCGATCCGACAGGACCCTTACCTGGCCGTCGCCGACGCCTTCCTCCCGCCAGCGTGCCCGCATTGCCTGGCTCAACGGGTCTTCGCCTACGGCGGTAATGTAGTCGACGGTGATGCTGCCCGGGTCGGACACCCGGCGAAGGTAGATCGCCGTATTGAGCGTGTCTCCGCCAAACGTCTGCCGCATACCGCCGTCTGGCTGCTGCTGAAGCTCGACCATGCATTCGCCGATCAGGCCGACAGAAACCGGTGCATTCAGGTTGGAAAGGCGTGTCATGTGGGCTCCAGGATAGCGGTGCGGCGGTGGAAGTGATGCTCATGCGGTAGGGCAGCCTTCGATGGCCGCCCCGACCGGGAGGCTTTTAGAAGCGCGTCGGCAAGGTGTCCAAGACGTTCAGCTCATCATCCACCAGCAGTACCTGGCGCCACTTGTCAAAGGTGAGGCAGGGGTGCGACGTACCGAAGGACAGGATGTCGCCAACCGTGATCTCTTCCCCGGCCGGCACCGAAAGAAACAGGTGCTGATCCATGATGTGCTTCGCGCTCCAACCCCTGATATCGCGAGGTGCCTGCCCTTCGCGATACAGCCGTTGAGGCATCGGCAGGTCGGGATCACAGCCAATGTCCCGCTTGCCCAGTGCGACGATGGCCAGGCCCGACTCAGGTAGCGATTGCACGTGGGCGAAGACCTCCAGCGCAGGCAGCAACTCACCCTGCAGATCGGGATGCCGCTCTTTCACCTCTTCCATTGCGCCGGCGTAGAGCTTGTGGTCATGCACGACGTAACAGCCGGGGCGCAGCAGCGGTATGTAGTCGTCACGCAGGTCCGCCCGGTCGAAGGCCTCGGCGATCAAATCAAACCACTTCGAACCCGACGCGGTGACCACAGGTTTATCGGTTTTGAACGCCTTCGTACGCTTCAGGCGTATCACGGTATCGACCAGTCGATCACCGTATGCGCGCACGTCCGCGACGGGTGTTTGGCCTCCGATGATGCCCTCGTAGCCTTCGATGCCCGACAGAACCAGCGCCGGAGATTGCTCGAGTGCTGCCAGGAGCGCGTCGAGCGCGTGCTCGTTGCGGACACCACAGCGGCCGCCTTCCACGCCCAATTCGATCATGACGTGCAGGCGCAGCTCGCGGGCGGCGAAGAACGTATTGAGAGCCTGGACGTTGTCGACGCTATCCACGACGCAATGAAATTCCGCGCCCTTGGCGATCAGGTCCGCCACGAGTGCCATGTTGGCGGTGCCGACCAGCTGGTTGGCCATCAGCAGGCGCGTTACGCCGTGTTCGAACGCTGCGGCGCATTGAACGGCAGTCGCCAGCGTGATGCCCCAGGCACCGGCCTCGAGCTGGCGGTGGAAGAGGCCGGGCGTCATGGTGGTCTTGCCGTGGGGTGCAAGCCGGGCGCCGTGACGCTCCGCAAAAGCCTGCATCCAGGCGATGTTGTGTTGCAGCGGGCGCTCGTAGACCACCGCCGCAGGCAGGCAGACGTCCTGCAGCAACGCCTGCCCCGAGCCTACGATGGCAGCCTTTTCCACGCCGCCTTGCGGCGCTGACGACAGATCAGCGGGTTTCATACCTGAGTCCTTCATTGTGATTTTTTGCCTCAGAGACCGATGGTTCACGACCCCTTCGGTGTTGCGTTTGATTGAATCACGGAAAATAACTATCACAAATATTTTATTTGCGTTAGAAATTATCACGACCGAGGCGACGCTCTTCCGGCGTTGCCTTTTCGGTGCTGCCTGTTCGGTGGATGCGGAGTTTTGAAGTGAATTTGGAAATAGACATCCTGTCGCGGATCACGGAGCGGTATCCGACTTTGCGCGAAGCTGAGCGCAAGGTCGCCGCGATGGTGATCGACGATATCGACTTCGTGACGGGGGCCAACATCTCGGCGATCGCTGCACGCGCAGGTGTCAGTGACGCGAGTGTCACGCGTTTTGCCAAGTCGATCGGTTGCCAGGACGTACGCGAGCTGAAATTGCGTCTGGCCCAATCGTTGGCGGTAGGGCGTCGGTTTATCCAAGAGGCGACCGAAGAGGACGGTATCGGTGCCGTCTACGAGATTGCCAAGCAGACGCTCGACCTGAACCGCGAGCTCATCGCCAATGCCGATATCGACGGTGCGCTCGACCTGCTCGACGACGCTCGGCAGATCATCATATTTGGCGCGGGCGGCGGCTCGGTTGTGCTTGCCCAGGAGATGCAGTTTCGGCTTGTGCGCCTGGGCTACGCCGTGAGCGCTTATCCACAGGCGTTGATGCCTCGGATGGTCGCGTCAACGCTCGACCCACGTGATGTAGTGGTCGCGCTGTCCGTCACCGGTTTCACCCCGGAAATCGTCGATGCCGCTCGCATCGCCCGCAGCTACGACGCGCGGGTACTGGCGCTCACCGCATCGGATTCGCCCCTTGCGCAGCAAGCCAATGTGGTGCTCCCCGTTGCGGCACGCGAGACGGATTTCATCTATCACCCGTCCTCGTCGCGCTACGCCATGTTGGCCGCTATCGACGTGCTCGCCATGAGCCTGGCGCTACGGCACCGGCAGCGCTCGCGAGACAAGTTGCGTCGCCTGAAACTCACGCTCGACGCCCACCGTGGCGGCGATAACCGCCAGCCGCTGGGGGACTGAACCATGTCACGGCACGCTAGCTTGCTGATTCGCAACGTACAGCTCATTGACGGGACCGGTGCCGCGCCGTATCAGGGCGATCTGGCCGTCACGGGTGAGCGTATCGTCGCCATGGGCGATCTGAGCGACTGGTCCGCGGACACCTGCATTGAAGGGGAAGGGCGCTGCCTCGCGCCCGGCTTCATCGACGTGCATACCCATGACGACATGAACGTCATCCGTACACCCGAGATGCTGCCCAAGCTGACCCAGGGGGTGACCACGGTTGTGGTCGGCAACTGTGGGATCAGCGCCTCCCCGGTTCGCCTGCGGGGGGAAACCGTTCCTGATCCGATGAATCTGCTGGGCCGAATTGAAGACTTCCACTACCCCACATTCGGCGACTATGCCAAGGCCGTGGCCGAGGCGAACCCGAGCGTCAATGTCGCCGCCCTGATTGGCCATACGGCGTTGCGGGCGAACGTCATGGATCGCTTCGATCGGCCGGCCAATCCGGACGAAATCCACGCCATGCGCACTGCCTTGAGAGCAGCGTTGGCCGAGGGTGCCGTTGGCATGAGTTCCGGGCTTGCCTACATCAATGCCCGGCACGCCCCGGAAGCGGAAATGCACGCGCTGGTGGAAGAGGTCGGCGCAGCAGGTGGCCTCTATACGACGCACCTTCGTGACGAGTTCGCGGGGCTTCTGGATGCGATGGACGAGGCCGTGGCGACCGCTCGCCATGGCCAGGCGCCGCTGGTGATCTCGCACCTGAAGTGCGCAGGAGTCCGCAATTGGGGCCGAGCGCCGTTGGCGTTGGAGAAGCTCGAGCAGGCCGCGCAGCACCACACTTGCCACTGCGACTGTTATCCCTACACGGCAGGCTCGTCGACTCTGGATCTCGGGCAGGTAACCGATGAGATCGACATATTCATCACCTGGTCAGACCCGCATCCCGAGATGGCGCGCCAATCCCTGCAAGCAATTGCCGATGCATGGAGCGTCTCGCTGCTGGATGCCGCTCGGCGTCTGCAGCCCGCGGGGGCTGTCTACCACAACATGGCCGAAGACGACATGCAGCGCATCCTCAAGCATCCGCTGAGCATGGTCGGCTCCGATGGCCTGCCGAACGATCCCCATCCCCACCCTCGGCTATGGGGCGCCTTTCCGCGTGTCATCGGTCACTTCTGCCGAGACCAGGGGCTGTTCACGCTCGCTGAAGCCATTCACAAGATGACTGGCCTCTCAGCCGCCAGCTTTGGGCTGGCCGACCGTGGCGAGTTGCGTGTGGGCGCGTACGCGGACCTCACGCTGTTCGACTTCGACACCGTGCAGGACGTTGCCACATTCGAGAAGCCCATTGCCGCCGCGCGCGGCATCGAACTGGTCGTCGTCAACGGCGCGCTGGCCTATCAGCACGGCCGCCTCCAAAACCGTGCCGGGCGGCTGCTCAGGCGCACCGCTGGATCAACTTCCACTCATTCTTAACTCAAGGAGCACGCATGAGCATCAAACGTTATGGCGCCGAAGGCGGAACCGGAACGGGCGGACAAAAGCTGCCATTCTCTCGCGCAGTCGAAGCCGGTGGCTGGCTTTACGTATCCGGGCAGACGCCCATGAAGGATGGTGAGGTCGTGGAAGGCGGCATCATCGAACAGTCACGGCTCGCCTTTCAGAACTGCCTCGACATCATGGCGGAGGCCGGGTACGGCGTCGAAGACGTGGTGCACGTGACCACTGTGCTGACCGATGCGCGCTATTTCAGCTCGTTCAACAAGGTCTTCAAGGAGGTCTTCGGTGACCATCCGCCCGCGCGCATCTGCAGCGTTCAGGACCTGGTCGTCGACTGCAAGGTCGAGGTCGACGTGAAGTGCTTCAAGGCATCGCGCGCCTGACTTTCGCCTGGCCGTTTCCAAGGGGGACAACCGTTTCATCACCGTAAGCCGGGCCGGCATCCAGTCAGCCGGCCCGCCTTACCGCTACCTCGTCAACAATCATTCCAATCAGAGGTCAGGTATGAACAGCAGTATCTTTCTCGGCAGTTTCTTCGTCTATCTCGTCGCCATGATCCTGCTGGGCTGGTGGGTGTCGCGTAACCATCGGTCCACCGGCGACGACTTTCTCCTCGGCGGGCGCAGTATTCCGCTCTTTCTCACCATCGGCACGACGGTGGCCACGATGGTCGGCACCGGGTCGAGCATGGGCGCGGTGGGCTTCGGCTACAACAACGGCTGGGGCGGCGCCCTCTACGGTATCGGCGGTGCGATCGGCATCCTCCTGCTCGCTGTACTGTTCGCGTCGGTCCGCAAGCTGCGGTTCATGACGATGAGCGAGGAGCTTGCGTATTACGTCGGCGGCAGCCGCGTCGTCCGCAATGTCGTCGCCGTACTGATCTACATCGCAAGCATCGGCTGGCTCGGGGCGCACATCCTGGGTGGCGGCATGTACCTGGCCTGGATCACCGACATCGACCTGAACACCGCCAAGCTCATCGTTGCCATCGGCTTCGGCCTGTATTGCATCATCGGCGGCTATCTTGCCGTCGTCTGGACCGACACCATCCAGGCGATCCTGCTGTTTCTCGGCTTCATCGCCATGGCGGTGTTCGCGATCATTGAGATCGGCGGCTTCGAGCATCTGACCGACCACATGGATGCTGCCGCAACCGAGGCCTTCGGAGTCGGGACGCTAGGGTTGATTCCTGCCATTTCCCTTGCCGTGGTGGTCGGCGTCGGGGTTCTCGCCACACCGTCCTTTCGCCAGCGGATCTACTCGGCGGACTCCGTAAGAAGCGTCCGGCGATCCTTCATTTTCACAGGGCTGCTGTATCTTGGCTTTTCCGTCATCCCCGCCATCATCGGCATGGCTGCCCACACCCTCGCGCCGGATCTGGAGAACAGCAACTATGCGTTCCCGTTCCTGGCGACACAGGTGCTGCCGCTTGGCTTGGGATTGCTGGTGATGATCGCTGGCCTGTCGGCCACGATGTCCAGCGCAAGCTCGGATGCGCTGGCGGGTGTCTCCATCATGATGCGCGACATCTACACGCTGGTGACCGGCCATCTGCCACCGCCCGCACTGATGGTGCGTTATTCCCGCTTCGCGCTGCTGTTCACCATCGGCCTGGCGCTCGCCTTCGCGCTGACCTCGGACAACATCATCAGCTATATCACCAAGATGATCGCGACCGTCATGTCCGGCATGTTCGTCTGCGCCATCCTCGGCAAGTTCTGGTCGCGCTATAACTGGCAGGGTGCAATCGCCACGCTGATTGCCGCATCGGCGACCTCGCTTTCCATCATTGCCAGCCCGAGCTGGACCGCGTTTTGGGGCAACCCGAGCATTCCAGCGGTGATTGCCGCATTGGTTGCAGGTGTTGTGGTGTCCTTGCTCACCCCGCGCAACGAAACCACGCCAGAGGATGCGCTGGCGCGGGTCACCCAGGAACGCGTGGAAATGGACGCACCGGTCAAGCTGACCTCTTGAACCGGGATCGACCAGGCCTAACGGATTAATATGGGGCCTTCTTTCACGATGCTTGGAGGCGTGTGCTGTGCGTGAGCGCAAAGCGGCCCGGCTGCTCGTAGTCAGCCCTTCGAATGAAGTCCTCCTCTTCAGGTTTGAACATGAAGAGGATGCGCTGGCTGGAACTTCGCACTGGGCCACTCCAGGTGGCGGTGTGGAGGAAGGCGAGACATTTCACGCCGCAGCCATACGTGAGCTGCAGGAGGAGACGGGCATTCGGCTCGAAACCGTTGCGCCGCCCGTGGCAGATCGAACGGTTTCGCTGATGCTGCCCAGCGGCGAGTGGGTGACCGCCGTCGAGCAATATTTCGTCGTGCACGTCGGGAGCACGGCGATCTGCCGCGCCGGGTGGACAGGGCACGAGGCGAAGGTAATGAAGACCCATCGATGGTGGTCTGCAGAAGCATTGATGTCCACCAATGAGACGATCTGGCCGGAAAACCTGCTGCAGATGCTCAGGGAGGCGGGGGTGTCCGAGAGCCCGGCGGAGTCAGCAGCGTAGAGCTGCTTGGTTAGATCCAGAGCGGCATCCGCATCGATTAGTCCTCTGCCAACGCCTGCAGCCGCTCCGCTAGAGAGGCGATGGTGAATGGCTTGGTCATCAGCTCTACTCCAGAACGGCGAAGGTGGCTTGGCAGTGTCACGTCCTGGTCGTAACCGGTGATAAATAGCACCTTGAGGTTCGGGTGCCGCGCGATGGCCTGAGTGGCCAGATCGCGGCCGTTGATTCCAGGAATGCCGATATCGGTAATGAGCAGATCGATTGTTTCCTGCTGCTCAATAATTTGCAGCCCCTTATGGCCGTCGTCGGCATACAGCGCGTCGTATCCCGTCTCTTCAATCACTTCTGCTACCAGCTCCAATATCACCTCATCGTCCTCGACCAGTACGACTTTTTTACGCGTTGCAGATCGGGCTGGATAAACGTCCTGTGAAGCGGTCTCCTCCTGCACATCACCAAAATAGCGGGGCAGGTATAGGCTGACAGATGTGCCCTGGCCTTCGACAGATGAAATGTTCATGCTCCCGTTGCTCTGCTTGGCGAAGCCATAGACCATCGAAAGGCCCAAACCCGTGCCCTGGCCCATTGGCTTGGTGGTGAAGAACGGTTCGATGGCCCGCGCCCTTACCTCGGGAGACATGCCGGTGCCGTTGTCCGTTACGCTGATCTTGACTGAGTCACCCTGCATGTCGCTGGGCGGCTGTGGGCAATTTTCCAGCTCTATAAGCAAGGCGCCGCCGTTATCCATGGCATCGCGTGCATTGATGGCCAAGTTGAGAATGGCACTTTCAAGCTGGTTCGGATCACAGAAGGTGGGCCACAAGCTTTCATCAGATTTGAAGCTGAGTTGATACGAAGGACCAATCGTGCGCCGAAGCAGTATCTCGAGGTCGGCAACGAGGCTCGTCAAATCTACAGGTGTTGGCGTAAGAGGCTGCCGACGTGAGAACGCTAGCAGCCGGTGAGTCAGAGCAGCAGCACGCTGCGTCGAATGCATGGCGTTTTCTACATACCGGTCAAGACTATCGAGCCGCCCTTGTGACAAGCGCAGCTTGATCAGGCCCATCGATCCCAGAATGCCACCCAGCAGGTTATTGAAGTCATGGGCAATACCGCCAGTGAGTTGGCCGATGGCCTCCATTTTCTGCGACTGGCGTAATTGCTCTTCAGCCTGACGCAGCGCCTCACGCTGCTCTTTCTCTTCGGTGATGTGTCGACCGTAGAAATAGCAAATACCGTCTTGGTTAGAAGAGTGCCATGAAATCCACCGGGCGCTGCCGTCACGATGTCTGTAACGGTTCTCGAAGCTTGTTAGATGAACGCTTGAAGCAGCGCGCTGAATAGCGTCCCGGGTCGACTCGATATCTTCGTGCCAGACGAAGTCGTAGAGGCTTTGTCCCTCAAGCTGCTGGGGTGAGTAACCGAGCACTTGAAACCAGGCCGGGTTCACCGCTTGGAATATGCCATCTGCCTCTGTAATAGCCAGCAGGTCTCTCGAATTTTTCCAGACACGGTCGCGCTCGGCCGTACGAACCTCAACTCGATGCTCTAGCTCCGCATTCAGTAGTTGAAGCTGTTCTGTTGCTTGCCTCTGTACATGGATGTCCGTTGTCGTGCCGATCCATTTCAGCACCTCGCCTGTGTCAGCATAGACGGGTACGGCCCGGACGAGGTGCCAACCATACTGGCCATCGAAGCGGCGAAGTCTAAACGTCGCCTCGTAGATTGAGCCCGACTGCAATGCGGCAGACCAGGCCAATCTGACTGAAGCTTGATCCTCAGGATGGGTCCAGCCTTCCAGCCATTCACTGAGCAGGCGCTTGCTGTCATCAACGCCGGTATAGGTCAGCAGCCAATCGCTCACCCAGTCCAATTCGCCCGAAGGCAATGCAGTCCACATGCCGTTGGGAAGCGACTTTGCAAGCGCTGCAAATTCCTGCTCCCTTGCCCGCAGCGCCTGCTCGGCCCGGAACTGCTCGGTTACATCGTGACCCTCTACAAAAATACCAGTTACCTGTCCGAGCTCGTTGGTGATCGGCTCGCACACGTAGTTGATGTATCGCTCTGTCGGTCCCCCAGGGACTTCACCTGCCATCCGAAAGGGCATATGGACGCCGGTGACGCGCACTCCGGTCCGGAATACCTGATCTAGGCGTTCAATGAAGTTGCCCGCTATCAGGTCAGGGTAAGCTTCGCGAACAGGCTTGCCGATTACGTGGCGATTACCAAAAAGACGCTCATGCGTGGCGTTCGTGAACTCGAACACATGCTCCGGACCTTGATAGACGGCAATGAAGCCCGGCGCCTGATCAAACAGCCGGCGCTGGCGCTCTACTTCTTCGCGCAAGCGTCTCTCGGCCAACACCTGCGCGGTCGTCTCTACACAGGGACAGTAAAAGCCTGCGACCTTGCCTGTTTCGTCGCGCACTGGCGTATAGGAAAACGCAAAATGCGTTTCCTCTGGATAGCCATGCCGGTGCATCGTCAGTTGAAGATCGTCCATGTGCACGGACGAGCCGGCATAGACTTGCTCAATGATGGGCGCCAGCTCATCGCGTGATTCAGCCCAGACCTCTAGCAGCGGGCGCCCGAAAGAATGAGGGTGTTTGAGGCCTAGAATGTCGGCATAGGCGTCGTTGTACAGCATCCGCTGTTCGGGCCCCCAAGCGATAAATTTTGCCTGTTTGGCACCCAGCATGACGCTGACCAGGGTTTGCAGAGCAACAGGCCACTCTTCGGGAGGACCAAAGGGCGTCATTTCCCAATCAAGACTTCGCATAAGCTCGCCGGCGTTTCCGCCACCGCTTAGAAAAATATGAAAGGGGCTCGTCTGTTGGGCTTCAGGCATAGATCAATAATGGCTTGTCGGGTAGGCGTCTGGACGCATTAGGACGACTGCATTGAAGCGCGCGGTCGGCAGAGTCAGCGATCGGCAGTCTACGTGTATAGGTCATCAGAGTGATACCAGCCAGCCAGCCAGTCTCGTCTGACAAATCGCACTCAGGCCTGAGTGAGCCCCCGGCAGCCGCCGGGCCGAAGCATCAACCGAGCACAACGGGGAAAGGGTCGGAGCCCAGGGGGAGGCTTGAGCAATGAGGCCCGATGCACCGCGCGACAGCGAGCCCGGGATAGGCTGAGCCGCCCCGACTGCAGAATTACCTGAGTACCCGTCGGATGAAGGGCCTGGGCGCCCGCTGCTTGTTGGCGCTGTTGTTTTGGTGGGCAGTACAGCAGCCACCCTCTTTCTTGGAAAGAAGAAAGGCAGATACGCAGAAATTGAAAAGGAAGCAAAGTGATGAATACCGCGCCAGGCAGCCCCGCCGAGCTGGGGTTGGACGGTTGCAGGCCGCAACCGGTACTGGGCGCAGGCAAAAGGCTCTATAGGTGCTAAAGGGGCTGGGTGCGGTGCTTATGCCGGCGGAGTGCATAGGCTACTCTGATCTGCGGCGAGGTAACTTTCGGTGCTCGCTCGGGGTTAGGGTTGCCGAATTAGGCCGCCTGCGTCTTCCTTGTTGAATTGACTCAAGCCAGCGCTAGCCCCGCTGAGACAGGATCGTTTCCAGCAAGCCAGGGAACCGATTGTTCAAATCATCCCTGCGCAACGAGTTCATGTGAGTCGTCCCGATGGTTTGGGTTTGTACCAAGCCGGCATCTCGCAGCACGCGAAAATGATGAGACATGGTCGACTTTGGCCGGCCACCGTCCAATTCGCCACAGCTGGCTTCGCCCAGTTCGGCTAGGCGTCGGACGATCTCCATTCGCACAGGATCGCTCAAGGCGTATAGCAGACGCTCGAGGACGAAGTCGGTGACGGGGGGATGTTTGTAGGGGCGCATGAACGAAGCATACACGGGTTTGCGGTATCTCCATAGTTCGAATACTATCGAATTAAAGTAATAGGCGGCCCCTCGGAGAACCTCAATGTCTGCGCTGTTCCAACCCTTCACGCTTAAAGACGTCACCCTTCGCAACCGCATCGCGATCCCCCCCATGTGCATGTACTCGTCCAACGATGGCCTGATCAACGATTGGCACAGCGTTCACTACGCGTCCCTGGCGCGGGGCGGGGCAGGGTTGGTGATTGTCGAGGCAACCGCTGTTGCGCCCGAAGGCCGAATCACCCCCGGATGCGCCGGTATCTGGAACGATGAGCTGGCACAGGCCTTCGTACCCGTTGTGCAGTCAATCAAGGCGGCCGGCTCAGTCCCTGGCCTGCAGATTGCCCACGCCGGCCGCAAGGCGAGCGCAAACCGTCCATGGGAGGGCGATGACCATATCGCTGAAGATGACGCCCGTGGCTGGCAGACCATCGCTCCATCGGCCGTTGCCTTTGGCGGTCACCTGGCCAAGCAGCCGCAAGCCATGACCCTGGAAGATATCGCCCGCGTGCGTGAGGATTTCGTCGCCGCCGCTCGCCGTGCGCGTGACGCTGGCTTCGAGTGGCTGGAGCTGCATTTCGCCCACGGCTACCTGGCCCAGTCGTTCCTGTCCGAACACTCCAACCATCGTGATGACGCCTACGGCGGCAGTTTCGACAACCGTAGCCGTTTCCTGCTGGAAACGCTGGCGGCGGTTCGCGAGGTTTGGCCGGAGCACCTGCCGTTAACCGCTCGTCTAGGTGTTATCGAATACGACGGCCGGGACGAACAGACCCTGAGTGAGGCTATCGAACTGACACGTCGCTTCAAGAGCGGTGGTCTGGACCTGCTAAGCGTCAGCATTGGTTTCACCATCGCTGAAACCAACATTCCGTGGGCGCCTGGCTTCATGGGCGAAGTAGCCCAGCGCGTGAAGCGCGAGGCGGGGATTCCAGTGGCTTCGGCATGGGGCTTCGGCACGCCGAGCGTTGCCGAAGAAGCGGTCAAGAGCGGTCAGCTGGACTTGGCGATGATCGGACGGGCCCACCTGGCCAACCCGAACTGGTCCTACTTCGCCGCCCAGGAGCTGGGTGTAGAGCGTGCGTCCTGGACCTTGCCGGCTCCCTATGCCCACTGGCTTGAACGCTACAAGTGATCCGTCGGGGCGAGACGGCTGACTTCGGCCTGATCGCCCGTTGCCCCAGCGCCCATGAGCGCTGGTGGCTACCTGGCTGGGCCGTTCATGGCTCGGTCCTTCCGATAGATAGCTGAGGATTACGCTATGTCTCGCGTCATACACTTTCATCGCACCGGTGGACCCGAGGTTCTCCAGATCGACGAAGTCGACGTGCCGGCTCCCGGCGCGAACGAGGTTCAAATCAACGTCAGGGCGCTCGGCATCAACCGGGCTGAAGTGATGTACCGCACAGGCCAGTACGTCATCGAACCGACGTTTCCCGCCATGCTGGGCTACGAAGCCGCTGGGACCGTATCTGCAGTGGGTCCAGGTGTGGTCGGCTTCGCTGTTGGCGATGCGGTCAGCGTAGTGCCCGCGTTCTCCTTTGACGAATACGGCTTGTACGGTGAGTTGGTCAATGCACCGGCTCACGCGGTGGTCAAACACCCGGAAGCGCTCTCTTTCACAGAAGCAGCAGCGACCTGGATGAAGTTCGTCACCGCCTATGGCGCATTGATCGAGCTCGGTGGGCTGCAGGCCGGGGAGGCTGTGCTGATCCGTGCGGCGTCCAGCAGCGTGGGGCTTGCCGCTATCCAGATTGCGAACATGGTGGGCGCCGTTCCTGTAGCGCTGACCCGCACCAGCGACAAGCGCGAAGCCTTGCTTCAGGCCGGGGCGGCGGCAGTCATTGCGACGCAGGAGCAGGACATGGTGGCCGAGGTCATGACGGTTACTCATGGCAAAGGCGCTCGCATGGCCTTCGATCCCGTTGGCGGCCCCGAAGTGGCCTTGGTGCTCAAGGCACTGGCGAACCACGGCATCTTCTTCCAGTACGGGGCTTTGGACACTCGGGATATCCCTGTGTCGGTCATGGACCTGCTCGGCAAGCATCTGACGCTGCGCGGTTATCAACTGTTCGAGATCACCCAGGATCGAGAAAAACTCGAACGGGCCAAGCGCTTCATTAACGAAGGGCTCGCCTCTGGGCAGCTGCAGCCGGTAATCGACCGTACATTCAGCTTCGACGAGATAGCCGAGGCTCACCGGTACATGGAAACGAATGCCCAGGTGGGCAAGATTGTTGTAACGCTTTAAACCACGTTCAGGTCTTCGCGGCATGGTTGGTATGGCCGCCGTCGATAGCCCATGCCAGCTCGATGCGTCTTTCACACATGCACAGACAGGAGGTTCGATGACCACCCCACTCACACTGGTTGCCACATTGGTCGCCAAGGCCGGTTCCGAAGATGAGCTCCAGCAGACGCTGCAGGATCTGCAAGGCCCAAGTCGCGCCGAAGCGGACTGCATTCAATACGACTTTCATAAAGATGCAGAACAGGCTCGCACCTTCCATATGGTCGAGCAGTGGCGAGACGAAGCGGCGCTGACCGCGCACGAAGCCACCCCGCATTTCCAGGCAGCGCTGCCCGTCATCGAACGCGCTGCTGAAAAGTTCTCCGTCACGAAAATGTACCGCGTCTCCTGAGGAGCTTCGAATGAAAGCCATTGCACACTTCAAATGCCTGCCTGTTGATCATGCTGATGCGCTCGTAGAGATCGAACTGCCCGATCCGGTGCCGGGTCCTCGCGACTTGCTCGTCGAGGTCAAGGCCGTATCGGTCAACCCTGTCGATACCAAGGTCCGCCAGGGCTACGTGCCGCATGCAGACGAAACCCAGCCGCGCATCCTCGGTTGGGATGCCGCCGGCGTGGTCAAGTCGGTTGGCTCTGACGTAACGCTGTTCAAGCCCGGTGACCGGGTGTGGTACGCCGGCTCGCTGATCCGCTCGGGTAGCAACAGTGAACTGCAACTGGTGGACGAGCGCATCGTCGGCTCTATGCCCCAGTCGCTGGAATTCGGCCAGGCCGCGGCGCTGCCGCTGACGTCTCTGACCGCTTGGGAATTGCTGTTTGATCGGCTCGGCGTGGCACGCGACACCACTGACCGTGGCGAAACGCTGCTGATCATTGGTGCTGCAGGCGGCGTCGGTTCAATCATGACTCAGCTGGCGCGTCAGTTCACCGGCCTGACCGTCATTGGTACGGCTTCGCGCCCTGAAACCCAGGCCTGGGTCACTGAGCTTGGCGCCCATCACGTGATCGATCACACCAAGCCACTGAGTGAAGAGCTCAAGCGCATCGGCATTCCTCAGGTCAGCTACGTCGCAAGCCTGACGCAGACCGCTCGGCACTACGAGCAGATCGTCGAGTCGCTGAAGCCACAGGGCAAGTTGGGCCTGATCGATGACCCGGCCACGCTGGACGTCGTACCGCTCAAGCGCAAGAGCCTGTCGCTGCACTGGGAGCTGATGTACACACGCTCGCTGTACGAGACCGAAGACATGCAGGAGCAACACAACATCCTCAATGAAGTGGCGCGCCAGATCGATGCCGGTTTGTTGCGCACCACCGTTGGCGAAAACTACGGGCGTATCAGCGCCGAAAATCTTCGTCGTGCCCATGCCTTGCTGGAGAGCGGAACGGCAAGGGGCAAGATCGTTCTGGAAGGCTTCTGACCGGACATCGAATACCGCCTCGTGAGGGTTGGTAGTCACCAGCCATTTTCGGGAGCACCCCCATATGCACATCGATGGGCGGATTGATGGCCGCATTGGTTCCAGGCGTTGTGGTGTCCTTGCTCACTCTCGCCACGAAACCAAGTCAGGGGATGCGCTGGCGCACGTTCCCGCGTAATTGGCGGCTGACAACCCGGCCGCCCCTGCGGCCGGGAGCGCCGTGATCAGTACAATGTAGCGGCAAGGCGGGCCGGCATCGCCTCGTCATAGGCTTCCCCGTCGATTTCCGATTGGGACAGTGCCTTCAGGATTTGGCCAGGTGTCGGCAATGCCGCACGCTCGATATGATTTTCAGGATTCCATAGCCCGGATCTGGTGATTGCCTTGCTGCACTGAAAATAGACAGCGTTCACCGAAATGCGCAGCACGGATTTGGGCAACTGGTCTTGTACCGCAAACCGAGATAGCAGCTCGGGCTGGACGAGTATCTCGGCAGTCCCGTTGATACGCAGCGTCTCGCCAATTCCAGGGAGCAGGAAGATCAAGGCGACACGTGGATCGCTGACGATGTTTCGCAGGCTGTCGATTCGGTTGTTACCACGTCGATCGGGTAGCAACAGGGTGTGGCTGTCTTCAATGTGCACGAATCCAGGCGCATCGCCGCGCGGTGAGGCATCCAGGCCATCCGGCCCAGCCGTGGCCAAAACCACGAACGGAGCCTGTTCGATAAAGGGGCGGTAAAGCGGATGAATATGGTCGGCTTCCTTGAGTCTGGATGCGCGCGACACGTCTCCATATATGCTCTCGAGTGCTTCCAGCGTTTCCACGCGCTTCTCAGTCTCCTCGGCCATATCAGTCTCCTCAAGTGGCGTGACGAAGGGCATCCAGTCAGGTGCCGTAACCAGCCTACGGAAATGCCATAGTTGATCGGCTGGTACAAGCATCACTGATGCCGCCATAGCGTGTGTCCGGGTTATCAGGCCAAATGCCGACGCGGGAGGATGGCGTGCGTCACAAGCATCGCTCGGACGCTTATTCGTCAGTCCGAAGTTCTCTTTTTACTGAGAGAGGGGCTCAGAGGGGCTTCAAATGCTCGTCTCTGAATTGAGCCTCCTGAAACACCTCGCCACGCTTTCGTAATTCGTTCGGCTGATCGCTCGCCGCCTGGCTCCAGTCCAATCCGTCATGAATGGACTGAAGACCTCTCCACAGGAAGCTCGATCTCGGCAATTGGGCATTGACGCGCTGGTATGGGCGCTGCTCTACGGCGCCTTCTGGGCGTTGTTCGCTGGCGGACAGGGGTGGGCCTTTGGCGTGCCGTTCGCGCTGCTGGCCTGCGCGCTCAGCCTTTGGCTTGGCGTTCGTCCGTGGCGGGTGCGGATCACGGCCATGCCAGGGTTCGTCTGGTTCTTTCTCCTGAACATGTTCACCGGCGCCTGGGACGTGGCCCGGCGCGCTGCACACCCCGGCTGCCCGTTGCAGGCCGAGTGGGTCGATTACCCGCTGGCCGACAGTTCGGAGCGGGTAAGGCTACTGCTCTCGGCGCTGGTCGGGCTGCTGCCTGGGACGCTTGCGTCCAGGATCGAAGACGGTCGCATGCACGTGCATGTGTTGGACAGCACGCAGCCATGGCAGCGCACCGTGGCGGAACTTGAGGAACGCCTGATCCGACTCTTCGACCAGGGGAGGGCCGGTTGATGGCGCTGTATGCCGTGCTGTTGCTGCTGACCATCTTCATCGGTCTTGTACGGATTCTGCGCGGACCGGGTCGGGTCGATCGGCTGCTGGCCGTTCAGTTGTTCGGTACGAGCGGCACCGCACTGTTGCTCGTGATCGCGCAGTGGCAGGCCGAATCGGCGTACCGCGACGTGGCGCTGGTGCTCGCGTTGCTGGCGGCAATGGTGAGTGCGGCGCTGGTCCAGCTGTTACGCCGAGGTGGGCATGCCTGAAACGCTGCTCCAGTGGTTGAGTTGGCCGCTGCTGATCGGCGGCCTGGTGTTCTTCGCGGCCGGTAGTCTTGGGCTGCTGCGTTTTCCCGACGTATACAGCCGTCTGCATGCGCTGACCAAGGCCGATACCCTGGGCCTCGGCCTTGTCGTCGCCGGGCTCTCGTGCCGGGCCGATAGCCTCCTGGAAGTGGGGCAGATGGTCGTGATCTGGCTGCTGGTGCTCGCGTCCGGCGCGACGGCCTGCCAGCTTCTGGCCCGGCAGGCACGCGAGGAGCATGGCGATGACTGAATGGCTGCTCGATGCGGTGCTGGCCGCGCTATTACTCGCCCTCGCGGGCGGTGCGCTGCACGCGCCCAGTCGCTATGCCGGCGTATTGCTGTTCATTGCGTTTGGTCTGGTACTGGCGTTGATCTGGGCTCGGCTCGGGGCGCCCGACCTGGCGCTGGCCGAGGCTGCCATCGGCGCTGGTCTGACCGGGGTGTTGCTGTTGTCGGCATTGGCTCGGCAGACGGAAGGGGCTCATGCCCCTGCCGCGTCGTTGGGGCGGCATCGCTTGGCGGCCGCTGCGGTCCTGCTGCCCATGATGTGGCTGATGTTCCAGGGGCTCGAACCGTTGACGGGGCAACAGCCGTCATTGCCAGCGCTGGCGCACGACGCGCTCGACGACAGCGGCGTCAGTCATCCGGTTACCGCCGTGCTCCTCAACTATCGTGCTTGGGACACCTTGCTGGAGTTGGGTGTGCTGCTGCTCGCCGTGCTGGGTGCACGTCAACTCGGCCCGGCACGCTTTGACGTGGCGCGGCCTTGGCCACTGTTGCGCGCCTGGAGTCAGTCTCTCGCGCCGCTGTTGCTGCTGGCGAGCGGTTATTTGCTCTGGAGTGGTTCCAGCGCGCCAGGCGGGGCATTTCAAGCCGGCGCATTGCTGGCGGCCGGGGTCGTGCTATTGCGCCTGGCCGGTGTGCTGCCTGCGTTGCGCTGGTCCTATTGGCCGCTACGTGTGCTGGTGCTGATCGGATTGTTGTTATTCGTCGTGGTGGCCCTGGGCACCGCCTGGGTTGGCGCCGGCTGGCTGGCCTATCCGCCGGGATGGGCCAAGCCGCTCATTATCACGATCGAGCTGGCCGCGACCGTTTCCATTGCGGCGAGCCTGAGCCTGCTCGTCGTTGGCGAAGCGCGGGAGGGCCGCGCATGACGGCAACGCTGTTCTGGTTGGCAGTAGGCGCGTTGCTCTGGTTGATTGGGTTGCATGGGCTGTTGACGCTGCGCGACGCACTGCGCCGGATTATCGCGATCAACCTCATGGGCAGTGGGGTGTTTCTGGTGATGATCGCCCTGGCGGCGCGCGCTACGCCCAGCGATCCGGTGTTGGTTGCACTGGTTGTCACTGGGCTCGTCGTCGCGGTCAGCGCGACTGCGCTGGCGTTGCGCCTCGCAGGTTCAGCCGATGGCGGGAAGCGCTCATGAGTTTCGCCTTGCTAAGCCTGGCGCTGCCGCTACTGGGTGCGCTGCTGTTGATTCTGCTGCGGCCCGCGGGAGGCCGTTGGGTCATCCTGATCAATGTAGGCAGCACGCTGGCCGCTGCGGGCGCACTGCATCAAGTCATGGAGTCCGGTACGCAATGGCTGGAACTGGGTGGTTGGCAGGCGCCCTTGGCGATCCGCTTCCAGCTAAGCCCGCTTGCCGCCCTGTTGATGCTCTTCACGGCGGGCGTGCATTTGCTGGTTTCGCTGTATGCCGCACGCAGCCGGCACGCCATCGGCAGTGAGGACTTCTGGCCGCTCTCCTGCTTGCTGCAGTCGGCGCTGGCTGCGTTGTGGCTGTCGGGAGACCTGTTCAACCTGTATGTCACCCTTGAGTTGCTCAGCCTCGCGGCGGTTGCGCTGGTCGCCCTGGCAGGGCCCAAAGCCTACCGGCCTGCCCTGAACTATCTCCTGCTTTCGCTGGCGGGCTCGCTGGCCTATCTGTTCGGGGTGGCATTGCTCTATGGCCGCTACGGGGTGCTGGATATTGCACTGCTGGCCGAACTCTCCGAAGCGGACGCCACGACCCGTCTGGCGCTGTTACTGATGAGCGTTGGGCTGATGCTCAAGGCAGCGTTCTGGCCGCTGCATCTCTGGTTGCCGCCCGCCCATGCAGGTGCCCCGGCAGCCGTCAGCGCATTGTTATCGGCGCTGGTGGTCAAGGGGCCGCTGTATATCCTCTGGCTGCTGTGGAGCCGTATCGCACCCGTCGAGCTGGAGCAGAGCGCCGGTGGGATATTCGCGGTGGCCGGTGTTCTGGCGTTGCTCAGTGGTGGGTGGTCCGCGATGCGCGCGCCCTACCTGAAGACGCTCGTGGCGTACTCCACTGTGGCGCAGCTGGGTTACGCCCTGCTTGCGCTGGGCTTGTTGTTGCGTTGGCAGGAGCCAAGCCTGAGCGCTGCCCTGTGGCTCTTCGTACTCGCGCATGGGCTGGCCAAGGTGTCGATGTTCCTTGCAGCCGGCGAGCTACAGCACACGCTCGGTAGCCGACGCGTTACGGCGCTGAGGGGGGCCAGCCAGACAATGCCGCTCGCGCTGTTTGCGTTCGCCGTCGCCGGCGGGAGCCTGATCGGCCTGCCGCCGAGCGGTGGGTTCCTGGCCAAATGGTTGTTGCTGCAACCGCTGTTCGCCGAGCCCGAGCATTGGCCGTGGGCCATCGGAGTGCTGGTCGGCACACTGGCTTCGGCAGCCTATGTATTCCGTGTCGTCACGCTGGGTTTTGATCGCGCGCGGCAGACAGGGCTCGATCTAAAGCCCGACCGCGTCGCGCAGTGGCTGGCGATGTTGCCGGCACTCCTGGTCTGGGGACTGGCGCTGATCAGCGAGCCTTTGTTGCTGTGGATCGGAGGGGTGAGCCCATGAGTTGGACCAATTGGTTGCCGCTCGCCATCGTGCTCAGCTCGATCGTACCGGGGCTGATCATCTTTTCGCTGCGCGAGGACCAAGCGCGGTTACGCGTTGCGCTGAACCTGGGTGGCGTGACGCTCAAGCTGCTGCTGGTAGGGGCAATGCTCTATGGCGTCAGCCAGGGGTATCAATTCCGATTTGAGGTGCCGTTCATACCAGGAGCGCCACTGATACTGCAGGCCGATGCGCTGTCGTTGCTGTTCGTTGCACTGTCGTCGGTCCTGTGGCTGGCGACCACCGTCTATGCCATTGGCTATTTGGAAGGCGCGCCCCTGCGGTCGCGCTTCTTCGGCTATTTCAGCCTGTGTGTCAGCGCGACGGTGGGCCTGGCGTTGGCGGGCAACCTCGTCAGCTTTCTGCTGTTCTATGAGCTATTGACCCTCGCCACCTTCCCGCTGGTGGTACACCGCGGTACCCCCGAATCGCTGCGCGCCGGTCGCGTTTATCTCGCCTATACGGTCGGCGGCGGCACGCTGCTGCTGTTGGGTGTGGCGATGCTGCATGCGCTGGCCGGCAGTCCGGATTTCCAGGCTGGCGGCTACCTGGAGGCTCAACTCGAGGCGCATGGGCTGGCGCTGCAGGTCGCATTCGTATTGTTGATTCTGGGGCTGGGGGTCAAGGCAGCGCTGGTGCCCCTGCATGGCTGGCTGCCGAGGGCGATGGTTGCCCCCGCGCCTGTCAGTGCGCTGCTTCACGCGGTGGCGGTTGTGAAGGCGGGCGCCTTTGGCATCGTCCGTGTGGTCTACGACGTCTACGGCGCGCCTGTATTGACCGAGTTGAACCTGACGCAACCGCTCCTGTGGATCGTTGCCTTCACGATCCTCTACGGCTCGGTGCGAGCGCTTCGGCAACAGGAGATCAAGAAGCGTCTGGCGTACTCCACGGTAAGCCAGGTTTCGTACGTGACGCTGGGTGTTGCACTGCTCGGACCTATCGCGGCGCTAGGTGGGTTGGTGCATCTGGTCCACCAGGGATTGATGAAGGTGACGCTGTTCTATTGCGCCGGCAACTTCGCCGAAACCCTTGGCGTGCACCGCGTTCGGGAAATGGATGGCATCGGCCGGCGAATGCCGCTGACGATGACGGCGTTCAGCATCGGCGCGCTGGGCATGATTGGCATCCCGCCGATGGCGGGCTTCGTGAGCAAGTGGTACCTCGGGCTCGGCGCGCTGGAGGTGGGCCAGGACTGGGTCTTGTTGGTGCTGATCGGCTCGGCTCTGCTCAATGCGGCCTATTTCCTGCCGCTGCTGTGGCGCGGGTGGTTTGCCCGCCCAGCGGACTGGCATGAAAACAACTGGGCGGACGAGCGTTGGGAAACGCACTGGATGCTGTTGCTGCCACCGGTATTCACGGCGCTGCTGGCATTGCTGGTGGGGCTGCTGGCCGGCACTGCGATCAGTCCGTTGGGTTGGAGCCAGCTGATCGTCAACCGGGAGTTCGACATATGAGTGGCGTCTGGCTATGGCTGCTCGTCCCCGTTGCGCCGCTTTTGGCGACCATCCTGCTGCTGGCGCCGCGCGGGCGTGTAATCAGCTGGCTCTGGGTGGTCTGTCTTCCGGCGTTGGCGGCTGCATTCTGGCCCCCCGAGGCGCTTGACCTACCCTGGTTGTGGGCTGACGTGCGCTGGGGTGGAGACGACCTTCTGACCCGTGCGTGGCTTGGGTTCAGTGCGTTTTTGTGGGGCTGTGCGGGCGTTTTTGCCGTCAGCAGCATGGCAGACGACCCGCGCCGACGGCGCTTCTGGTTGTTCTGGCTCTTGTCTCTGGCAGGTAATTTCCTGCTGATCATTGCGGCCGACGCGCTCAGTTTCTACCTGGGCTTCAGCCTGATGAGCCTTTCTGCCTACGGGCTTATTGTCCACCAGGGCGGGCCGGCGCCCAGGCGAGCGGGGCGGCTGTATCTGCAGTTGGCAATCTGCGGTGAGATGTTGCTGCTGGCCGCCTTGCTGATGCGCACCTACGCCGCGGACGGTGCATTCCGCTTCGCGAGCTGGGAAAGCATGCCCATCGACGGGCTCACGCTCGTGTTACTGCTGATAGGGCTAGGGTTGAAGGCTGGCTTCTGGCCACTTCACGTCTGGCTGCCGCTGGCTCATCCCGCTGCCCCCGCGCCGGCAAGCGCCGTGCTCTCCGGCGCGATGATCAAGGCCGGAATACTCGGTATCTGGCGCTGCCTGCCAGAAAGTGATCCGCTGCTGGTCGAGTGGTCGACGGTATTGCTGGCGGTGGGGATGTTCGGTGCGTTCTATGGGGCCTTGCTGGGCGTATGCAGCGAGAAGGCCAAGGCGGCACTGGCGTATTCCTCCATCAGCCAGATGGGCTATTTCGTGATGATCCTGGCGCTGGCATGGCGCGACCCGGAAAACATCGCGGCGATAACCACGGTGCTGATCATCTTTGGCGTGCATCATGGGTTGGCCAAAGGCGCGTTGTTCCTCGGTGCTGGGCTGAGCCACCGCTTTCGCCTACCGTGGGTCGGCTGGGTGCTGTTGGCACTCCCGGCGCTCGCCTTGATCGGTGCGCCGCTGACTAGCGGCGGCGCGGGCAAGGGCGTCCTGAAATCCGCGTTTGGCGATGGCCATTTCGCTGCCTGGCAGGACTGGTTGAGCCTGGGCAGTGTCGCCACAGGCGTCCTGCTCCTCAGGGCGTGCTGGTTGATGCGCGAGGATGAGAAATCCACATCTGAACGCGCGCCATTCATGCAGCTGATGCCATGGGCGCTGCTCTGCCTGGCACCGGTGGCGCTACCGTGGATATGGCCGACGTTGCGATCGGCGCTGTTCTACGGTTTTGGTCTGGCGGATACCTGGAAGTTGCTCTGGCCATTGCTCGTCGCGCTGGGGATAGGGGCCGTGGCATTGCGCATGGGATGGCGCGTGCCAAGGGCAGTACGCGACCTACCGGACCTCGCCTCTTTAGGCTCGCTGAAACTCAAGGGCCTCACGCAACGCCCGCCCATGGCCGTGCCGAGGGTGGGCAATCTGCGCGAACGCTGGCGGCCACGGGAACGCCGGTGGAACCGCTTCTGGCGGAGCGGGGCGCTGGCACTGAGTGCCTGGTTGATGGGACTGTCGTTCTGGCTGGGTTGGCTTTGGTGACGCTTTTTGGACTTTCGATTGGGTTCCTGAGGCGAAACGGCACACCAGTGGGTACCGCCGGCGTATGGGAGGAACCTTCCCGAACCCGGTAGGCACACAGGCATCCTGACTCCAGATGGACAGTAAGCCGTGCGCCGTCTTTACGTCTTGTCCGGCTCGGGCACGTCCTCGGGCTGGGAATCCTTCTGGGCGATCTTTTCCTCGGCTTCCTGTTGGTCCTTATCGTCGCCCTGCAGACTGTCCTGATTCGGATCGGGCGCGTACTGTAGTTCTACGAGAACCGGAAAGTGATCCGAGCCGAAGTACGCCAAGCGCTGCATGCGAATGAGGGTGAAGTGGTGGCTGTGGAAAAGGTGATCCAGGGGCCAGCGCAGGAACCAGTATTTAGCGTGAAAACTGTTGACCATTCCACGCCCGACGCGGGGGTCCAAAAGGCCGCTGGTCTTTCGGAACAGGCGCGTGTTGGCGGACCATGCGACGTCGTTGAGATCCCCGGCAACGATGATGGGTACGTCACCGTCGTCCTCTACGCTCTTGGCTACCAGTAGCAATTCCACGTCCCGTTCGGTTGATTCATCGTTCTCTGTCGGGCTTGGCGGGGCCGGATGAAGAAAGTGCATGCGCACCTTGAGCGACTCGCTGACGGCAACGAGCGCATGCATGGATGGCACGTCATCTTCGACGAGATAACGCGTCTCCGCATTCTCCAGAGGTAGGCGGGAGAACACATGCATGCCGTACAGGTTGTCCAGCGGGCATCGGATGCTGTGTGGGTATTCGGTGGCGAGCGCGCCTAGTTTCCGCTCCCACCACGCATCGGTTTCCAGCGTGACGAGCACATCCGGCTGATGCCTGCGAACCAGCGCGATGAGCCCATCCGCGTTGCGGTTCGGCGTAAGCACATTGGCGGCCATGACGGAGATACGCGGCTTCGTATCATCCGGCCGTGCGTCCTTGACCTCGCATGGCCAGAGGCGGGTGTACGGGATGATCCACCAGGCGTGATAAGCAAGGCACAGCAGCGACAGCGCCGTGATGAAGAACGGCAGTGTGTCGTCATAGGAGAGCAGCAGTGCCTGGGCGATCAACAGGCCAAGCGCAAGTGTGCATAACTGCAGGCGCGGAAAGTCCAGCCCGCGGACCCACCATTTAGGGTTTTTCCACAGCGGCAGCAGCGTCATGACGACCATCAAGACCGTCAACGTGCCGAAGATTCCTTCTTTCATTCCACACTCCAGCGGACCACGCCGATCTCTCGCTTTCGCGTTCCCGAGCGAAGCTTGGGCTGGATCGCGCGGATATCGTTCCGCTTTGTTGCATAAGAAGTGAATCGCGTCTGAATCTTCAGCTCGCTGTCATGCCACGCCGGCCTGGGTTTGCGCTTCAGGCGGATATGGGGCGTGGAATACGAATTCGTAGGTGCGCCGAAGGCATCAGCCGAATGCGGAGGATTGCTTTCGTATCAGCTCACCAAACCGCGTTCCTCCGGCCTGAGCGTAAGCACCTCGACACCGCTCGAGGTTACCGCGACGGTGTGTTCGAACTGGGCGGAGAGCTTTCCGTCGCGCGTGACGACTGTCCAGCGATCCTTGAGCGTCTTCACGGTGGGGCGGCCTTCGTTGAGCATGGGTTCGATGGTGAATGTCATTCCGGCGCGCAGTTCCAGGCCGGTGCGGGGGCTGCCGTAATGCAGGACTTGCGGCTCCTCGTGCATCTCGCGGCCGATACCATGACCGCAGTAATCGCGCACGACGGAATAACCGTTCTGGCGCGCATGCCGGTCGATGGCATGGCCTACGTCACCCAGCGTCGCGCCCGGCCGGACGGCATGAATGCCTTTCCACATTGCCTCGTAGGTGACGTCTACCAGCCGTTTGGCTGCGGGGCTGACGTCGCCGATCAGGTAGGTCTTGCTGGAATCAGCGATATAGCCGTTCTTTTCCAGCGTGATGTCGAAATTGACGATGTCGCCGCTTTCGAGACGGTCCCCTGCAGACGGTACACCGTGGCAGACAACCTCATTAATGGACGAATTGAGGACGTATTCGAAGCCGTACTGACCCTTGCTGGCAGGGCGCGACGCCAGTTCGTTGCGAATGAAGTGCTCCACCCTGTCGTTCACGTCCAGCGTCGTCATGCCGGCGAGTTCGAAGGTGTCGATATATTCGAATACGCGTGCCAGTAATTTTCCGGACGCAGCCATGAGCGCCAGTTCCTGGGGCTGCTTGATCATTTCGCACCTCCAGGAGTGGCCGAGCGTACCCCAGCTTCTCTCAACTGCCGCGCCACGATGTCATTGAAACTGAGCGTGGGGTCGAGTTCGCAGGACATGCCGATCTTGATCCAGTACGCCGCCTGGGCGTTAATTGAACGGCATGAAACCGAGCTGGCTCGGCGAAGCTGATCGTGAAGATCATCATCCAGATTGACGATGCCCATGTTTACGCGCCTGTATATGGTTCATAACAAATCGTATGCCAACCATAGCTCCTGTTTAGGTGGGCAGCAATAAGGGCGCTGGTGCCCGTTCAGCCGTAGCGCCAAGCCCAGGGTCGCGTTGCGCGGCTGGCTTCGGTAGCATTGCCGCCATCTTCGGGTTCAAAGACATCACTACGTGCAATACGTATCCATCATGACTTGGCAGCCTACGCCACCATAGCGCTTCGCCCCCCGCTTCCCTTCGTGGCGGCCTGACAAACAGGCTGCCGCGTCTTGCTGTGCGCTGGAATCATCCGCCACGGTATTTCCTTCGAAACCTGTCGCCCTGATGCCTGCACCGTGCTTTGCCCGTTGCGCTGGGCGCTCGATTGTCACGGGACTTTCCAATGCTGGACTCGATTAAGCAGACCTGGTTTTCCAACGTTCGCAAGGACATCCTTGCGGGCCTCGTCGTTGCGCTCGCGCTCATTCCCGAAGCCATCGCCTTTTCGATCATCGCCGGTGTGGACCCGAAAGTCGGGCTGTACGCCTCGTTTTGTATCGCCGTCGTGATTGCCTTCGTGGGCGGCCGGCCGGGGATGATCTCGGCAGCCACTGGCGCCATGGCGCTGCTGATGGTGACGCTGGTCCGCGAGCACGGCTTGCAATACCTGCTCGCCGCCACGTTGCTGTGCGGTGTATTGCAAATATTGGCCGGCTATTTGCGCTTGGGAAGCCTGATGCGGTTCGTATCGCGCTCCGTCGTGACGGGCTTCGTCAACGCGCTCGCCATCCTCATCTTCATGGCCCAACTGCCGGAGCTGACAAATGTGGGCTGGCACGTCTACGCCATGACCGCAGCGGGCCTTGCAATCATCTATCTGCTTCCCTGGGCGCCGGTCGTTGGCCGACTCCTGCCGTCACCACTTGTCTGCATCCTCGTACTGACGGCGGTCTCCATGTACCTGGGGCTCGATGTCAGAACAGTGGGCGACATGGGGGAGATGCCCGATACGCTGCCGGTCTTCCTGTGGCCTGATGTGCCGCTGAACCTGGAGACCTTGTGGATTGTGCTTCCGTATTCATCGGCGTTGGCAGTGGTCGGGTTGCTGGAGTCGATGATGACCGCGACCATCGTCGACGACCTGACCGATACGCCCAGTGACAAGAACCGAGAGTGCAAGGGGCAGGGGGTCGCCAACGTGGCTTCGGGCCTGATCGGCGGAATGGCGGGCTGCGCGATGATCGGACAGTCGATCATCAACGTGACGTCTGGCGGCCGCACACGCTTATCCACGTTCACAGCGGGCGTCGCACTGCTCATCATGGTCGTATTTGCCAGCGATTGGGTAAGCCAGATACCCATGCCCGCGCTGGTCGCCGTCATGATCATGGTTTCAATCGGGACCTTCAGCTGGTCATCGCTTCGTGACCTGCGCAAATATCCACTCTCCACCAACCTGGTGATGATCGTCACGGTCGTGATCGTGGTATGGACGCACAACCTCGCCTATGGCGTATTCGCCGGCGTACTACTTTCGGCAATGTTCTTTGCAAGCAAGATTGGACGGTTGCTGGCCATCGAATCGGATCGACAGAACGACACGCGCCTCTATCGGGTGACAGGGCAGGTGTTCTTTGCCTCGTCCGATCGGTTCGTCAACGCGTTCGACTTCAAAGAATCGCTGGAGAACGTCGTGATCGATCTCTCTGAAGCTCACTTCTGGGATATCACGGCTGTCGGCGCGTTGGACAAGGTGGTGCTCAAATACCGAAATTATGGAACGCGGGTCGATGTAGTGGGCTTGAACCGGGCCAGCGAGACCCTGATCGACCGGTACGGCATTCACGACAAGCCTAACGCGCTCGACCAACTGCTCAAGCATTAGGGCTTACCTGCACCCGGGAAAGCCGGTGGGAATGGAGGAGTGAAGGGTCTGCTTGTGCAGTGCCGGCCAGCACGCTGGCATCCTCGTGTCGTTCATGGGCCTATTCCAAATGGCGCCTCGCCTACAGAGCCGTACTTCTGCTGTCGGAAAGGTGGCCATTAGCTGTGAACGTGCAGCTAAATGGCCATCAAATGGATAATTTTGGTTGCATACCAGGCGTAATGAGCCATGTGAAGCCGTGCCCTGTACTCTACTATTGCGCGGATGTTTTTAACCGTAGGTGCTTGGGTTTGGGGACACAAAGCATTGTTGTGAGCGTGGACGGTTCCGAGACGCAGCCGTCTGTCTGCGCCTATGCCGCCTGGCTCTGCCGTGCGCTTGAAGCTCCGGTATCGCTGGTGCATGCGCAAGGTCCGTCCGCCGGCCAGGTGCGTGTGGATCGCTGCGGCGTGATTCGTTTCGACGCTCATCACACGGTTCTCAATGACCTCATCACTCGTGGCGCGCCTGGGCGAGGCCGGCTGCCAAGCGCCGTCCGTATCATGCTCGAGAAGGCGCGGCAGTTCTTCAGCCAGGTAGGTGTGGACTGCATGGGCCTTCATACCTACCGCGGTACATGGTCGGAGGCTTTGAGGCGCAGCGGTCCGACTGCGCGGCTATTCGTCGTCGGCCGACGAGACGCCCAGCAATCGGGGGCGCGCTATGTTGGAGGCAGCTTGGAGGCATTGGTCGAGAGCGTAGACCGGCCCGTCCTCCTTTCCCCGTCGGCGTTCAGAACGCCCGGTAGCGCCATGGTCGCATACGACGGCAGTGCCAATGCCGAGCGAATCCTCGACTTCATGACATCGAACCCGTTGTTCCGCTCCCTTGATGTACATCTGGTGATGGTCGGCCCTCGCACGGGCGCCGCTGTAGGCGCGCTGACGCATGCCGCCGCCCGCCTGGCGGAAGCCAACATTGCCGCCCGTGTCGAGCTTTGCCAGGGGCGAGTCGAGCCGACGCTGCACGCCTACCGGGCTGTGAATGGCATCGATCTGATGCTCATGGGTGCGTTCGGTTATTCGTCCCTCAAGCGATTCCTGCTGGGCAGTACCACGGCGGAGATTCTCAACGCGCCGTGTTCCAAGCCCGTCTTGGTGTTCCCCTGACTTAACCTATCGCTAGCAGGTCAGGGCTCGCCCATAAGGTATGGCGGGGAAGTGGGTGGTCATTGACCGGTGGCCGGCAGTCCTCTGAACGTTACGGCTGTGTGACGTGTCAACCTCAAGCCCCCGAACGGAAGGAACGTCGCATGAGAGGTCTGAAAGAGCGTCTCGCTGCGCTGGACCCGCCGGTCAAGCATTCCCTTGAAACCCGCGGCGATACTGTCCTGACCACGCTGGTCGACGCCCGAAATCTTGTGAAGGTAAGCCGCGCGTTCCGCAACAAGCAGCTTCAGAATGAAGCACTTCTCTATGCGGTGCTTCGCGATGCCGTGAACGAGCTGAGGGATAAGGCAAACATTGCTCCTCTCGGCTCGGATGAGATGCTGGCCGAGCCTGGCGAGGGCACCCGTGAAGTAGAGGGCAACTGACGGTCTTGAAGTTGTCCGCAGTGTTTACTCCGTGCATTGAAACCAGCGTCGCCTACGGCGCGCTTTCCATCATCAAGACCTCTCGATGCCCCGCCAGATAGGCCAAAGGCAGGTTCTGAGACCAATCTTTCCAGTCTTGCTCAAGGCCAGTGCCAACCGCCTGTCTGCTCTTTTTTCATGCCGCTTGCCGCTGTCACCTCACTGACATATCGTGCGCGCCGCGTCGTCCTATCGACGCAGCGTCAGCCACAAAGGAGTGTGCGATGACTTGCCTACGGCCCTTCCCGGGCATCGCTGTACCTACACCTCTCAAGCCAGGCGAAGATCCTGCAGATATCCTCTGTGGTGGTGCTTCTGCCGTGGCCTTCATCTTTTTCCACGCACCGGAGCCGCAGCCGCAGCATGCTGAACTGGGCAAGCGTGTGGATTGGCGTGACTACCTGCTCGACGCATGAGCGAAACTTGATGGTTGGCGATAAGGGGAGGGTACGGTCAGCCCTGGGAAGCCAGACCTTATAGGGGAGTGCTCCAAAGGTAGGCTGCGCTGTATCTATAGATCGCTTCAACCTCAGTTGCAAAAGACTCTCGTGCAACTCTTAGCGGTTTTGACTCGCTCGTCTTATCAGAGTTTGGCTGGGCATTTCGTTGAACATTTTCTTATAGTCAGACGAAAACCTACCCAAATGTGAGAATCCCCAGGAAGTGGCAATCTGGGCGATATTGCGGAAACCGCCATCTTCCAGAATTTCGCGTCGAGCACCGAGAAGACGATACTGCTTCAGATAAGCCATCGGTGCGACATTCAAATATTTCCTGAAACTTTCGAACAGTTTGTAGCGTGACACGCCGGACGCTGTTTCCACATCCTGAAGCTCTATGCCAAACCTTGCATTCTCTTCGATAAAGACCTTGGCTTTCACCAAGTAAGACGGCAGCTTAGGCTCAAAGGCCATAGCGATTTCATCGGAATAGTTATTAGCCTGTGTCAGCAACAGCGTCCTGACAAGCAAGTCGGTATAGCTGTCCGCCAAGGCTTTGTGGGCATGCAAACCTTCATGCATCTCCAGCTCGGAGAACGTATGCCTGACCATGCGCCACCAGGAGCCTGACCGTCCCTCAATGGCGTCCATCGAGGGTTCAAACATTACAGGAGCTGTCACTGGGCGCTTGATCACGCCTTCAAGAACGCGGTTGATGGCGTCTACCGGAATCGCTACCTGAAGCTTGCGGCACGAGCCCCCAATGATGAGTTCCTGTTCACCTGTCGGGCTTACGATAACGCCCTTCTCGGGAGTGGATTGGACGCGGATACCGCCGGCGTTGAGTTCCTGTTCGCCGCAAAAAGGAAGGCTCAGGCTATAGCTTTTCAGCGTCCTGTCCCCGCCAATGCCTATTACGGCATCCGTCCCATATTCGATGATCCCCAGCGTTATCGTCTGCAGGCGCCTGCCCGCATGCCTGAAACGAACATCTCTGGGGCGGCTGATGCTCAGGTGGTGCGGGCCGCATATTTCGCTCATCCATGAATGTGCACCCGCCATGTCATGGTGCCTGGCTTCGATACCGTGTAACGACTGCTTATCCATGTTCTTCACGGCTACCTGTAAACAAGGTCTGTTAAAGCGTGAAGCGGCAGCAAGAGCCGTTCCATGTTTCGCATCTACGGACTAATCGGACAGTGATGGCGAAATAGGTGGATAGTGGCTCGGAAGTCAGCCCGCCGGGAAGAGTCTAGGTCGGCGTTATTGAGGCCACTGACAACAGTCCAGTTAGAAGATGCGCTCGATCAGTGCGGGCCGTGTTCATAGTCAGGGCGTTACGAGGGGGAACAATGTTGACGATAGTGATTATCGATAGCATCCGCTCGTGTCGGATATACCCCATGGAAACTTGAAATAACTTACGAGCCCACGGGAGATACCGGTCTTCGTCTGGAGCCGGTGGCTTCCATGAGTTCACTATCCGGACAGCGAACCGTAAGTTTCGGCTAGGCAATGGGGTTGGTAAATCCGAAAACGCTTATGAATTATTCAGAGGTGGCTTTATTTCCGTTTGCGCGCGAATAAATGGATGAATTTGGCCGAGTAAGCGGATAGACCCGTCTTTAAAACGGGTTATCTAATGTGGCTAAACGTGTGCCGCATGCGAACGGAGAAGGAACATGCTTAACCATAACAATATCGAGCAGTGGCGTAATTTTATTGAAGGCTGTGTAGATTTTCGTCCGGCCGAGGGTGTTTTTCGTATCGCCAGGGATATGTTTACAGAGCCCGAGCTTTTCGACCTTGAGATGGAACATATCTTCGAAAAGAAGTGGATATATGCGTGCCATGAAAGCGAGATGCTGAACAATCACGATTTCGTGACTGTGCGTATTGGCAGGCAGCCGCTGATTATCACGCGAGACGGTACCGGCAACCTGAATGCCTTGATCAACGCATGCCAGCACCGGGGTACGACGTTGACGCGGGTTGGAAAAGGAAACCAGTCGACCTTCACCTGCCCATTCCATGCATGGTGCTACAAAAGTGACGGTCGGCTGGTGAAGGTAAAGGCGCCGGGCGAATATCCAGAGGGGTTCGACAAGGCCACGCGCGGTCTCAAGAAAGCCCGTATCGAAAGCTACAAGGGGTTTGTTTTCGTCAGCCTGGACGCTGCCGCCACGGATTCACTCGAAGCGTTCCTGGGCGATGCAAAAGTGTTCTTTGACATGATGGTTGCCCAGTCTCCTACAGGGGAGCTGGAAGTACTTCCTGGCAAGTCTGCTTACACATACGAAGGAAACTGGAAACTTCAGAACGAAAACGGCCTGGACGGATATCACGTCAGCACGGTGCATTACAACTACGTGGCAACCGTCCAACACCGGCAAGAGGTCAACAGTAAAAAAGGCGTGGCCAAGAACAGTACGCTTGACTACAGCAAGCTTGGCGCAGGCGATGCGGAAACTGACGACGGCTGGTTCGCCTTCAAGAATGGCCACAGTGTGCTGTTCAGCGATATGCCAAACCCTGCGGTTCGTCCCGGCTACGCCTCGATCATGCCGCGTCTGGTGGAGGAGCACGGCCAGCCGAAAGCCGAGTGGATGATGCACCGGCTGCGAAACCTCAACATCTACCCGAGCATGTTCTTCCTTGATCAGATCAGCTCGCAGCTCCGGATCATCCGGCCTGTTGCCTGGAACAAGACCGAGATCCACAGCTTTTGCCTGGGCGTGAAGGACGAGTCGGACGCCGATCGCGAGAACCGTATTCGGCAATTCGAAGACTTCTTCAATGTATCCGGCATGGGTACGCCGGATGATCTGGTCGAGTTTCGGGAAGCACAGCGCGGCTTCCAGGCGCGGTTGGAGCGCTGGAGCGACATCTCGCGCGGCTACGAGCGCTGGGAGGAAGGTGTCACTACAAACGCAGAAGTCATCGGCATTCAGCCGACCCTGACGGGCACCGAGTTCACGCATGAAGGCCTTTATGTGAACCAGCATGGCCACTGGAAGAAATTCCTTGTGGACGGTTTGCAGCGCAAGGCAGAAGAGCTGTCTGCTCTCAAGCTCAGGGAGGTATGAGGACATGACGCCGCAGCTGCAATACGACATCGAGCAGTTTCTCTACCGTAAGTCCGCCCTGTGCGACGCCCAGCAGTGGGACGAGTACATCGACCTGTTCACCGAGGACAGCGAGTTTCATCTGCCTCAGTGGGACTCGGAGCATGTGTACACCACGGATCCGAAGAAAGGGATGTCGCTCATCTATTACGCCAATCGGGGCGGGCTGGAGGATCGCGTCTTCCGCATCAGGACGGGAAAGGCCGCTTCCACTATCCCAATGCCTCGGACGCTGCACCTGATCAGTAACGTGCGGGTATCCGAATCCCAGCGGCAGGGCGAGCTGATTGTGGATGCAAACTGGCACACGCTGTTCTATCGGCTGGGGTGCGCCGAGCAGTTCTTCGGCCGTGCCAGCTATACGCTGGTGGGGCACGGTGAGGCCCGAAAGATCCGTCGCAAGCACGTGGTGCTGTTAAACGACACGATCAATTCCGTCCTTGATTTCTACCATCTGTAAGAGGGGGTGATGCATGCCTTACAAAATCGCCTTCAGCTTTGCAGATGGCAGAACAATGTTTTGCAGCGGTCGGGAAGGGGATCTTGTACTGGATACCGCGCTGAAAAACGGAATCAAGATCCCGCTGGATTGCCGGGAGGGGGTGTGTGGCACCTGCCAGGGTCGTTGCGACTCGGGCTTGTACACGCAGGATTATGTCGACGAGGAGACCTTGTCCGAAGAGGACCTCGCTCATCGCAAGGTGCTGACCTGCCAGACACGGGTACAGAGCGATGCTGCATTCTCGTTCGATTTTGATTCGACGCTTTGCTCGGCTACAGGCACCAAGAGCATCAGTGGCAGGGTGTGCAACGTCCAGAAGATATCTGACGGTACAGCAATCCTGCATATCGATGCGTCAGAAGAAGGTGCCGCATTGGACTACCTGCCGGGGCAATATGCCCGGCTCAAGATTCCCGGCACCGATGCCTGGCGCTCCTATTCCTTTGCCGCCGCACCCGGAAAGCACACACTGCAGTTCCTTGTCCGTCTGCTTCCAAATGGCGTAATGAGCGATTATGTACGCGATCGGTGCAGTGACGGCGACACTATCGAACTGGAGGCGCCTCTGGGTGCCTTCTACCTTCGCCACGCGGAACGCCCACTGTTGATGGTTGCGGGGGGAACGGGGCTGTCGGCGTTCCTGGGCATGCTGGACTCGCTGGTGGAGCAGGGCGGCACCTGTCAGCCTGTGACGCTCTATTACGGGGTACGGAACGTCGATGATATCTGCGAGCAGTCACGTTTGGACGGCTATCGTGAGCGACTGCCCGGTTTCGAGTACCACATCGTCGTCAGTGACCCGAGCACCGACTGGGCAGGCAAGTCTGGCTATATCGATGCCCACCTCGACGCTGCCATGCTTCGAGACGAGCCACACGACATCTACCTGTGTGGCCCACCGCCAATGGTCGAGTCCATCAAGAACTGGCTATCGACCAATGAGCTGAGCGACTCCAGGGTTTACTTGGAGAAATTCACCGAGAGCAATACCTGAACCCGCAAGCCGCCCCGGCCCCGGCGCTACCAGGCCGGACGGTGCAACGCTTGCCGCAATAGGTTGCACCACCCATAACGTGACCCGGCTTCTGTTATTCCCCACTGAAGAGAGACCCAGTGCAGCGCTCATCGAAGACATGAACTGCACCCAGGCTTTGACGTGCTCACCTCACCTGCAGGTATCGCCATGTATGACAGTACAAGAAAAATAACGGACATAATCGATCAGAGCCGAATCTCGCCGCTACAGGTGCGAGTCCTGGTACTGTGTTTTCTGGTCTTGCTATTGGACGGGTTCGACACCGCGGCCATCGGCTATATCGCACCGGAGCTGATCAGTGCCTGGAATATCGAACGAGCAGACCTTGCGCCAGCGTTTGGTGCAGGGTTGTTCGGCATGTTGGTGGGCAGCTTCTGCTTTGGGCCGATCGCGGACAAAAAAGGACGCAAGACCGTTCTTTTGATCTGCGTTGCCATTTTCGCGCTCGGTACGCTGGCCTCGGCCTTTTCTCCCAACATTCAGATTCTGACCTTGTTGCGATTTCTAACCGGCATTGGTCTGGGCGGGGTCCTGCCCAACTGTGTCACCCTGGCCTCAGAGTACGCGCCCGCTCGGCGACGGATGATTCTCGTCACATTGAGCTACTGCGGCTTCACGCTGGGCCTCGCTCTCGGCGGGATTCTCGCGGGCGCGCTGCTGCCGGCGATAGGGTGGCAAGGCTTGCTGATGCTGGGCGGTATTGCTCCGCTGGTACTGCTCCCGGTGCTCTATTTCCTGCTTCCCGAGTCGGTGTGCTTCATGGCCAACTCCGAGCGATACGCCGCTTCTTTGCGGCACATCCTCGGGAAAATTTCACCGGAGACCGACTGGACTAAAGTCCGAATCATCAGCGACGCGACGGCGAAGGCAGCGTCACCCGTCAGGACGATCTTCGCCAGCGGGCAGCTGCCACGCACGCTATTGCTGTGGGTCACATTCTTCTGCTGCCTGTTCGTGTTCTACCTCCTGACCAATTGGCTACCGACCATCCTTCGTGCCAGCGGCTATGACACGGTCGGGTCGGCTCGCATCAGTGCAATGATCCCGTTCGGCGGCGTGTTGGGAGGGATCGCAATGGCGCTGGCAATGGACAAGATCGGCGCGCTGCGGATATTGCCCTGGTTGTGCCTGGTCGCGGCTATCACGCTTTTTCTCACCGGCACGCAGCTCAACAGTCCTGTTGGCACGTTCGTGATCGTTTTCCTCGCTGGCTTCAGCCTCACAGGGGCATTGAACAACCTGACTGTGGTCGCGGCGACCCTCTACTCCACGGAAGCACGCGCGACCGGTGTTGCCTGGGCTTTGGCCGTTGGACGCGCAGGCTCGATCATCGGATCCATGGTGGGTGGCTGGATATTCACCAGCGCAGGCAGTCTGCAGGCCTTCTTTATGTGGATCGCAGTGCCGGTACTCCTGGCATCTGTCGCTCTCTGGCTGATCCGGCAACCGGCAGCCGTTGGCCCGGTATCGGTCAGCGCGGCGAGCGAGTGAGCGGAGTGAAGGGTGCGAGGCTGCCGTGACGGCCTTGCACCCTTCGGCGGTAGGCACAGAACCTATCAGGCGCTAGCGTGGCCATGCGGCATTCATGGCGCACCGAACGCCTGCGCCCACTCGCGTGGCTCAGGGCGAGCGACTAGAATGGCAGCCCGATCGCACCGTGGCGCAAACGCCACTAGACACAGCCTCGGGGACGACCCCGATGATCGGAGGCTTATGTCCGGGACGGCCCGGTTTTGGACGGGGCGCCGCGTATGGCTTGGATCTATCTGATAGTGGCAGGATTTCTGGAAGTGGTCTGGGCGTTCGCCATGAAGCAGTCCGAGGGCTTCACGAAGCTTACGCCCACCGTCATCACCTTCGTGACGATGATTGCCAGCTTCGCGCTTCTGTCTGTCTCAATGAAAACGTTACCCCTGGGTACGGCCTATACGATCTGGACAGGCATCGGCGCCGTCGGCGCCTTTATCGTCGGCGTGCTCGTGCTGGGTGAGCCTGCGAACGCAATGCGTATCCTGGCTGCCGCCCTGATCGTCACTGGGCTCGCGATGATGAAGCTTTCATCGACCTGACTCGTTGGGTCGCTGCAATGCCGTCCACCATGGACGGCATTTCCCGGCCGGCCGGATCGCCAGCAGAGCAACAGACGATCGCTATCAGCCAGGCATCCCACATATCAACCCTGATCGATACAGGCCTGTCGGTCCGTCGACGATCTGGAGCGCACACTTGGACGCCCCCGGCCCCGTGTCTTTATCAGGCTTGACGCGGTTGCGGCCGGCCCAGAAGGCGCTTGATCTTGCGCCCTAATGAGGACGCCTTTTTCTCCAGCTTCACCTGCAGCGTACCCAGGCTCATACCTGGCATGTACATCACATTGTCTTCGGTGCAATAGACCGGTTTATTGGCCGCTCGCATGATTTCGAGCGCCTGGCGAGGCTCGCTTTCCACGAAGAGCGTGGCTTGAGGATCGCTCCGGTATACCTTGGCCTTGTGCTTGTGATGCATGTTCAAGCGCCGCCTTTCGGCCGCCGTCGGCAGGTCGATCATATGCAGCCGCTCATACTGGACGCCGTGTCGCGCCAACCAGGCTTCGGTTTGCGGTCGATATTTTTCCAATCGGCTGGTGACAACATGCTTCACCTTCACCGAGGGAATGACCAGGGGCAGTGTTCGTTCGAGGAATTCGATGTACTTGGGGCCGTCGTCATTCTCATCGCTGGTCGGGTCGACACACAGCACGCCATCGATGTCGAAGCAGGCGTTTGCCAGGCAGGGGTGGTGCATGATGTTCCATTCGAACACGCGTGGTTGTGGCACCACCTCCAGATGCAAATCCACCAGCGAGCGGCTGTCGTTCTGGACGAATGCTGCCAGGGTGACCACCTCACCTGCGTAAACTGACCTCAAGTCTTCCAATGCTTGTTTGAGCGAGTTGCCCGACGCCACGCTGTCGTCCACCAGCGGGATCTTGCGTGCTTCCTGTGGGCGAGCGAGATGGGCAAGTTTGTAGCTGCGCGTGCTGCCCTTCTTGAGTTCATCGTTCCGAATGAAGGAGTAGAGGTCCGTCAGCGGCAGGTTCGCCTTGAGGGCTATGATGCTGGCGGCGAGCATTCCGCTTCTTGGGATGCCAACGACCACCTCGATATCACGCGGCAACTGACTTGCGCGCTGGCTGACCAGCCTGGCCAGGTCACTTACGCTTCTGTAGTTCATGGGGCGTCTCACTCTGCGGATTGCCGATATTGATGCTAGTACGCCGGCGACGCTGGGTGGGGCCATTCGTCGGCAACGCATCTCAACCATGCAGGTACGGTAGCGCGCCGTGATGAACAGAAAGTGTCAGGAGTTAGCGCAGGTTGCGGAAGATGATAGGTAACACGAGCACTGCGTCGGTCGCGTAGCGCTTCACCAGGCGGCCTGGTTCCATGCACATGCGATGTAGCCACTCCAGCGACAAGCGCTGCATCCACTTCGGTGCGCGCTTGACCTTCCCCGACAGAAAATTGATCGAAGCACCTACGCAGAGGCCGACGCCTGTTGAACGCTCCTCGTCCAGGATCCGCCTGGCGAGCACTTCCTGACGCGGGCATCCCACCGACAGGATGACCAGATGAGCCGGGTGCTGCGCAACGAAATCCAGACAGGCGCGGACATCATCGGGGCGTTCGATGAAGCCCATGGGCGGGTTGTGGTGCAGAAATTCAACGCCCGGATAGCGCCTCCGCATCGTGGCGATGTCGTCTACCTCGCTACCGATGACACTTACCGTCCATGCGCGGCGCTGCGCCACTTCCATCAATGTCGCCGTAAGGTCGCTTCCAGGAATGACTTCCTGGACCGGCTTTTGGATCAAGGCCAGCAGTGCGTTCAGCACCCGGCTATCGCAGGGGCGGTGGCTGGCGCCTCTATAAGCATGGCGCAGCTGCTCATCTCGTTCGAGCTGGACGAGATGATTTACGTTAGGCGTAACGATGTAACTGAAGGGGCGCCCAGTCGCGGTAATGATGCTACCTACGAGGTTGTCGCGTGAGCCGCTGTAGAAGTCGACATCAAATGCGTTGACCTCTCGTGGTGGATCGCCGCTAGGCAATCGTTCGGAGAGGTCCGTTTGCTTATCGTGTCTCATGCCCAACCTGTCATTCAGCTTCCCGGATCCTGTAACAATTGTTTTCAGCGCGGATCTGAAAGAGAACAGAAGAAAACGATCAGGCTGATAAGTTCAGCCCGCGGGCGATTTGAGGTATCGAAAGTGCATCGGAGGCATGCGCGGAGCAGGGTGCCTGCTCGGCTCCGTATCGCATGAAGGGAGACTGGGAAGGGTCGAGACTGAACGGTTAGCCTGCCTGTTGGGCACGCCCGCTATTGGACGAAGCGCCGCGCAGCGAACAGGCTGGCTGCCGTCCAGCTTAATGCCGTTGCCCTATTGTTACTTTCACCTCAAACAAAAAAGGCCCGCATCGCTGCGGGCCTTTCTTTGTATGGTGCCGGCACCAAGAGTCGAACTCGGGACCTACTGATTACAAGTCAGTTGCTCTACCAGCTGAGCTATACCGGCTTAGGTCGGCCATTATAACGATGGATTTCCTGCTGTAAACCTCTGTTTTTAATAATTAATGGCCGCCCCCTGCAGCACCGGGTCCGGGCTTGCCGCCAAAGGGTGGGCGAGCGAACCAGATGAGCACGAACAGGCCAAGGAACGCGATGCTCAGCAACCAGAAATAGTCGATGGTGGAGAGCATGTAGGCCTGTGTCTCGACCATGCGGTCAAGCATGGCGGCGTTCTGTTGGGTCGCGCCGCCCATGCCGGCAAGCGTGTCGCGCGTCGCGGAGTCATACAGGCTGATGTGTTCGGTCAGCGTGGCGTGGTGGTAAACCGCACGGCGGTCCCAGATCCAGGTGGTGAGCGATGCGGCGAAGCTGCCGCCGAGAGTCCGCAGAAACGTGGCGAGGCCTGAGCCGTCAGGGATCTGACTTTGTGGCAGGTCCGAGAGCAGGATGCTGAGCACCGGCATGAAGAACACGGCAATACCGATGCCCATGAACAGCTGCACCAGGGCGATATGGGCGAAATCCACATCAGTGTTGAAACCACTACGCATGTAGCAGCTTGCGCCAATGATAAGGAAGGACGAGCCGGCCAGCAGGCGCAGGTCCGTTTTGTGTGCGTACTTGCCCACGAGCGGCGAGAGGAAGATCGGCAGTATCCCGATCGGGGCAGCTGCGAGCCCCGCCCAAGTCGCCGTATAGCCCATCTGGGTCTGTAGCCACTGCGGCAGGATGAGGTTGATGCCGAAGAATCCCGCGTATCCACCGACCAGTGCCATTGTGCCGACCGTAAAATTGCGGTTCGCGAACAGCTTGAGATTGACGATAGGATGCTTGTCCGTGAGCTCCCAGATCACGAACACGGCGAGGGCGATTGCCGAGATCAGGCTCGCGACGATGATGAAATTCGATTCGAACCAGTCCAGGTCGTTGCCCTTGTCGAGGACCACCTGCAACAGCCCAACACCGATGACCAGCGTACCGAGCCCCACATAGTCCATCGGTTGGCGACGGGTCGTTTCCGGGCGCCCGCGTAGCTGCTGGTAGACCACGGCAACGGCAAACAGACCGATCGGAATATTGATGTAGAAGATCCACGGCCAGCTGTAGTTATCGGTGATCCACCCGCCGAGGATCGGGCCGGCAATGGGCGCCACCACCGTGACCATGGCCAGCAGTGCCAGGGCCAACCCACGTTTGGCAGGCGGGTAGATCGAGATCAGTAGTGCTTGTGTGATTGGGTACATGGGGCCCGCGACGAAGCCCTGGAGTGTCCGGAAACCAATCAGAAAACCCATCGAGTGCGCCAGCCCGCACAGCAGTGAGGCAATGACGAACAGGAGCGTGGCCGCGAGGAACAGGCGTACTTCACCGAATCGTCGGCTGAGCCAGCCGGTCAACGGGAGCGCGATGGCGTTACTCACGGCGAAGGAGGTGATGACCCATGTTCCCTGCTCGGCACTGACGGCGAGATTGCCGGCAATGGTCGGCAACGCCACGTTGGCGATGGTCGTGTCCAGCACCTGCATGAAGGTCGCCAGCGACAATCCGATCGTCGCGAGGACAAGGCTGGGCGGACGGAAGGCTTGTGGCTGGCTCATGATCAGCGAGCCGCCGATTGCGGCTTGGCGGCCGAGTTCGCTCGGATAAGGCGTTCGATCAGCGCGTCGGCTTCGGCCAATTGCTGGTGATAGATGTCGGTCGAGAATGCCGGTTGCTGAGGTGGTTGCTCAGCCAGCGTCGGGCCGTCGGTGTCATGCAGGTCCACCGTCACGTCCATCGACAGGCCGATGCGCAGCGGATGCTCGTGCAGTTCGGCTTCGTCGAGGCGGATGCGCACAGGAATGCGTTGGACAATCTTGATCCAGTTGCCGCTGGCGTTCTGTGCCGGCAATAGAGAGAACGCGCTTCCGGTTCCTACGCCCAGGCTTTCAACATGGCCGTGATAGACAATGTCATCGCCATACAGGTCGGCGCGGACCTCTACCGGCTGGCCGATGCGCATTTCGCGTAGTTGGGTTTCCTTGAAGTTTGCGTCAACCCAGACTTGATCCAGCGGGATGATCGCCATCAGCGCGGTGCCGGGCTGCACGCGGTTGCCAAGTTGCACGGTGCGCTTGGCCACGTAGCCGCTGACAGGCGCCAGTACGCGGCTCCGGGCGCTATCGAGATAGGCCTGTCGCAGGTTGGCGGCAGCGGAGCGGACGTCCGGGTGATCGGCGATGTCGGTCTGATCCACCAGTGCGCGGCTAGTATTGAGCTGCTGCTCGGCGCTGCTCAGGGCGCTTTGCGCCGATGCCAGTGCATCACCAGCGTGGGCCAGTTCCTCCTGGGAGATTGCGCCGCTCTTCGCCAGCTTCTGGCGACGGTTGAAGTCGTTGCGGGCCTTGTCCAGGGCGACACGACGGGCTACGACATCCGCCTTGTAGGCATCGACGTTACTGAACAACCCGCGCACCTGTCGAACGGTCTTGGCAAGCGCGGCTTCGGCGTTCTGCTGGCGCACTTCGGCATCGCTCGGGTCGAAGCGCACGAGCTCCTGGCCGGCCTCAACGCGGTTGCCATCGTCGGCGCCAATGCTTATGACCGTCCCCGTGACCATCGGCGTAATCTGCACGACGTTGCCGTCCACGTACGCGTCATCAGTGCTTTCGTACCAGCGCGCGTGGAGGAAGTAGTACGCCGCATAGCCGGCCGCGCCGAGAATGACGAGCAACAACAGCCCAAGCAGGAAGCGTTTTCGGCGTCCATTGCTTTGAGGTGCGTCCTGCTGGGTGTCTTGTGGGGTCGCGTTCGTGTTCATGCTGGACTCACTCGGCATTTTCGATCATTGCCCCTGCGGTAGCGTCGGCATGGAAGCCGCCGCCGAGGGCCTGGACCAGCAGAACGCTGGTGTCGATCTGGTTCTGTTGAAGGTCGGCGAGGGTGCGGTCGGCCTGCAGGAGCTGTTGCTCGATGGTCAGTGCATCGAGGTAATTGCCTATCCCGGAGCCGTAGCGCTGCATGGCCAGGTCGTAGGAGTCACGGGCAATATCGCGTGCGCGCTGCTGTTCGCTGATTTGCTGGTCCAGCGAACGCAGGCGGGTGATCGCCTGGCTCACATCGGCCAAGGCGCGGGTGACGGTCTGGTTGTACTGCGCTACGGCGACGTCGTAGTCCGCATCACGCCCGGCAAGGTCGGCACGGCGGCGGCCGCTGTCGAAGATCGGCAGGGACAGGGCGGGCCCGATATTCCAGAAGCGGCTCGGCGCGCCGAACAGCGCATCACCAAGTAGCGCCTGCACACCGAGGTTGGCGGTCAGGTCGATGTTGGGATAGAAATTTGCCTTGCTGGCATCGATGCCACGGCTGGCGGCTTCGACACGCCAACGGTTGGCGACGATATCGGGGCGGCGCCCCAGCAGGTCAGCTGGAAGTTGAGCGGGCAGCGTGAGCGATGCGGGTTTCAGTCGTTGAGGTCGGGCGAGTGTAAGCCCACGGTCGGGACCCTGGCCAAGCAGTGCGGCGAGTTCGATACGTGCTTCGGCCACTGCCTGCTCTGCCGCAGTCGCCTGGCTGGTCGCGGCAGCTGCGAGGCTTTGGGTCTGCTGGAGCTGATACTGGCTATCGAGCCCGGCGTCGAACCGTTGTTGGCTGAGTTCGAGCATCCGCTGCGTACGGGACACGTCTTCACGGCTGACGTCCTGAAGCGCGTAGGCGTACGCCAGCGCGCTGTAAGCGCGGGCGATGTTGGCCGAGACGGTGAGGCGCGCAGCCTGACGGTCGATCTCGGCGGCTCGGGCCTGACCAAGTGCCGACTCCCAAGCGGCACGTTTGCCACCCCACAGGTCGAAGGTATAGGCAAACCCGGCGCTCAATCCGCGCAATGTGCCAAGGCGATCGCCTTGCCCGGTTGGATCCTCTCGGCGGGATAGGCGCGAGCGAGTGATGGACGCATTGCCCTGCACGTTAGGACCACGATCGGCGTCGTACTGCTCGGCAACGGCCTGGGCTTGTCGAGCGCGGGCGTTGGCCAGCTCCAGGTCTGGGCTGCTGCGCAGGGCTTCATCGATCAAACCGTCGAGCTGTGAATCACCGAAGCGTGTCCACCAGTCGCTCCGTGGCCAGGCACTTGGCGAAAGTGTGATTCCCGCGACGGTCTGATCAGTTTTCAACGCCGAACCGTCCGCGAGCTTTCCGGACGGCACGAGGCCGTCCCAATTGGCACAACCGGCCAGGCACAGCGCGGCCACGAGGGGGGCTGGGCGGAGCCAGCGTACAAAAATCATGGATGGGCCTCCTCAGGGAGACAGGGCGGCCGGTCGGACGCGGCCAGGATTTTTTTCAGAAGGGTCTGAAAGATCTCCAGCTCCTCGGCCGTCAGGCAGCCGACAAGCTGGTTGGAGGCGTGTGCAGCAATCTCCGGAATGCGGCCCAGCAGGATATTGCCGGTCTCGGTGAGCAACAGGCGAACGCTGCGACGATCGTGCTCGGAGCGACGACGCTCGATCAGCCCCTTCGCCTCCAGGCGGTCCAGCATGCGAGTCATCGAGCCGCTGTCGAGCGAAAGCGTGCGGCAGATATCGGCAGGTGTATCTGCCCAGCCACGTCCGATCAGCATAACCACCTTGAATTGCGCGGCGGTCACGTCTTCATCCACAAGCAGCCCATCAAGCAGGCGGTCCTTGTACTGATTGGCGAGCGCGAGGAGATGGCCGACCGAACCTAATGGAACGAAGGTCTCAGGCTTGAAATGTTGCATTCGGAATATCTGCTTAGGCAGTGATGCGCGCAGTCTACCGAGGATGTAACAATTTGTGAGGAACAGATTTGCGAACAATCCGTTGCCGCTTGGGTATGGCTGTTGCGCAGGACGAATAGCGTCGGTGCAAGTGGCGTGCGATCGCTACATGGTATGAACGGAACGCTGATGCCTGCTGTGCGTTCCGTCAGACTAAGGAGTGGACGTTCAACCCATCGGTATGGGTCGCTCGGCCAACAGCATGAGGTTACGAGGCGTGAGTTCGGGCTCACAGAAGGCGCCGAGTCGGACCGTGTAGCCGTGTTCCTGGAGGTAAAGGGCGCGGTCGAGCAACAACCATAGCTCCAGAGGGCGGCGGAACAGCGCCCGAACCAATTCGAGATTGCGTACTTCGGCAAGGCGCTGCCAGCCCATTGCCTCGAGCGCGGGCCAGTCCATGTCTTCGGGTACAGGCAGGCCTTTCAATGCACCAAGGTGCATGCAGTATTCGGACAGAGGGCGTTGAAGCCATTGAGTAGGTAATGATGGTGTAGGCAGGTACTCGTCTCGACCGCGCAACGTGCGTTGCAGGGAATCGAAGGCGAGGCGCCGCGCCATGGAAGCGTCGCGCTGCTTGCGGACCCGCTCACCGGCAGTCACGGTCTCCGTCAGGGGCAGGCCCAGGTCGTCGCGATCGAGCAGAAGCCTCGAGGCTTGAGCCATGCGGGAAAGCGGACTGTAATGTTCGGCTTCGATACGGTTGTAGCAACATGGCGCGACCGCGAGCGAAGGCGAGCCGGTGGCGGCGCTCTGGCGCAGCAGCGTGACATGAAGGTCGCCGCACGCGTGGAGGGCGACAGGCGTGCGGTCACGGCCGAGATGAGTCGCCGCTTCCGGTGCCATGACGTCCTGACGGAGGTGCTGGGCATCGGCAAGCCCCAGTCGATTACTTAGCGCTTGTCCGGCGGTGACCAGCGCTTCGTCATGTTCCAATGCCGTCAGCGGTGCGCCCTGGCTGCCCAGCAGCCGGCCGAGATGGCCTTTGCCCGCGCACCAATCGACCCAGCGCACCGGTTTCGCCGAGAACACCGTGTGCTTCGCAAAGGCCTGGACCTGCAGCCACTTGCGCCCGGGAACGTCGACCGCATAGCGGTGGCTGACCGGTTCCAGATGCCGTGAGGGCAGCGGGCCCACGGCTGCAAGCGCTTGGGCCTCGGCTGCCCATTCCGGAAAGGGGGAGGGCGCGCTGATAGCGTGAGGCGCGTTGTGCTCGGCTTCCGCCTGCGCGAGCGTTCGGCTGCGCAACCAGGAGGCCAGCGCAGGATGGGTATCCTCCCAGGGGAGGTGTCGTTGGGTGAACGGCCGTGGCCGCCACAGCGCTGCGTGATCGATCAGGAAGGCGTCGAGCGCACGGAAGCGGCGTTCCAGTTCGCTGTCCTGCAAGTAAATCTGCGGCATGGGCGGGCTGTTGCGTTGGGTAGCGTCGGAACGCGTATCGAGATGGCCGCCACTATACCGTATGCGCCCTGAACCGTCGGTACCGCTCGAAGCGAGGAGGTTTCGAGGCCTTGGCGGTGCATTCCTCCACGGAATGACATGAGTCTTTTATCTCGATTGTATGGGCCGTGACGGCAGGCAATAGTGGCTCATCATGACGTCAGCGACGGACCGCCCGCCACGGTCCGATTAAGGAGCCCTGAATGACGAGCGCCACCTTCGCCCAGCCCGATCACATCCGTACCCTGTTCTCGCAGGCGATGTCCGCGCTTTACCGCGACGAGGTCCCACAGTACGGCACCTTGATAGAGCTGGTAGAGGACGTGAATGCCGAGTACCTGGCTTCGCACCCGGACGAAGCCGAGGCACTGGCCACACGGGGCGAACTGGAGCGCATCAGCCTGGAGCGGCACGGCGCTATCCGGTTGGGAACGGCCCAGGAACTGCACGATATCCGCCGCCTGTTCGCGGTAATGGGAATGTTCCCAGTGGGGTACTACGATTTGTCAGTGGCGGGCATTCCCGTGCATTCGACGGCGTTTCGGCCCGTCGATGAAGCCTCGCTGCGGCGTAACCCCTTCCGCGTCTTCACGTCGCTGCTGCGGCTCGAGCTCATTGAGGATGTGGCCCTCCGGGCGCGCGTTGAGCGCATCCTGGCCGACCGGCAGATTTTCAGCGATACCGTTCTGGAACTCGTGGCGAAGGCGGAGTCGCAAGGAGGTCTGACCCTCCAGGATGCGCACGTATTCGTCGAGGGGGCCATCCAGACATTCAGGTGGCATCAGCAGGCGACCGTGGATCTGGAGACCTATCGCTTGCTACACGACGCGCACCGGCTGATCGCCGACGTGGTGAGCTTCCGAGGGCCGCACATCAATCACCTGACGCCACGGACGCTCGACATCGATACCGTCCAGGCCCGCATGCCTGATCGTGGTATCGATCCAAAGGCTGTCATCGAAGGGCCGCCGCCACGGCAGTGCCCGATTCTGTTGCGGCAGACCAGCTTCAAGGCGCTGGAGGAGGCTATCGAATTTCGCGTGACAAACGGCGCTGCCGCGCAGGGCACGCACACGGCACGCTTTGGCGAAATCGAGCAGCGTGGCGTGGCGCTGACCCGTGAAGGGCGCGCGCGTTACGACGCGTTGTTGGCCCAGGCGCGTGCAGACGTCCAGCACGCTGCCGAACAAGGCACCAAACTGTGCTATGAGACACGTCTTGCGGAGGTGTTCGAGACCTTCCCGGATGACTGGGCTGCGTTACGCCGCGAGGGGCTGGCGTTCTTCCGTTACAGCGCGACGCCTGCAGGCATTGACGCCGCGGAGCAGGGTGCGCTGAGCAGCGACATCGACGCATTGATCCTGGGCGGCTACCTGCAAGCCGACCCAATCATCTACGAAGACTTTCTGCCCGTCAGCGCCGCCGGCATCTTCCAGTCTAACCTCGGCTCGGATGAGCAGAAGAATTACGGCGCGTCGTCAAACCAGGCGCGTTTCGAGGCGGCTCTGGGCGTGGTGGTAGAGGATGAGCTGGCGCTTTACGAGGCGCTTCAGCGTGATTCGCTCAATGCCGCTCTGCTGCAGCTCGGCCTGCCGCGTCGTTGATATTCGGCCGCGCCCGGCGCGCTGTCAGTTGGAGTCTGTCATGAATCAACCTGCATCGTTTGTGTTGCCGTTTCGTCCTGCCGACCGCCTTGGGGCGGTTGGTGTCTCCGAGATCCTGAAAATCACCGAGCGCGCGAATGCGCTGAAGCGTGGCGGGGCGGACCTGCTCGTGCTGGGGGCGGGCGAGCCTGATTTCGACACGCCGGATCACATCAAGGAGGCCGCGGCACAGGCGATTCGAGACGGATACACCAAATACACCGTCCTCGACGGCGCACCGGATACCAAGGAAGCGGTGCGCAACAAGTTCGAGCGCGAGAACGGTTTAGTCTACGCGCAGGAGGAGATCACCGTTTCCGCCGGTGCGAAGCAGGTCATCTACAACGCCATGATGGCGACGCTCAACCCCGGTGATGAAGTCATCATCCCCGCGCCCTTTTGGGTCACGTATGCGGATATCGTCTCGCTCATCGGCGGCCGTCCGATCGTACTCCCATGCCGCGAGGCGGACGGCTTTCGCCTGACGCCCGACGCGCTGGAGGCTGCCATCACACCGCGCACGCGCTGGGTCATGTTCAACTCACCTTCGAACCCGTCCGGTGCGGCCTATGGCGCCGAGCATTACCGGCCACTGCTGGACGTACTGCTGCGCCACCCACAGGTATGGCTCATGGTCGACGACATGTATGAGCACATCCTTTACGACGGCTTTGCGTTCGGGACGCCAGCAGCGCTGGAGCCAGGCTTGCGCGACCGCACGCTGACCATCAATGGCGTGTCGAAGGCCTATGCCATGACCGGCTGGCGGATCGGCTATGCCGGTGGCCCGCGATCCTTGATCCAAGCCATGGCCGCCGTGCAGAGCCAGGTCACATCCTGCCCGTCTTCGGTGAGCCAGCGCGCCGCAATTGCCGCATTGAACGGCCCACAGGAGATCGTGCGTGAACGATGCGAGCAGTTTCGGCAGCGACGAGATCATGTAGTCGATGCGCTGAATGCGATTTCAGGGCTGAGTGCAAGACGGCCCGAAGGCGCGTTCTATGTCTTCGCCAACTGCGCCGGCGTGCTCGGGCGTAGAACGCCCTCCGGCGAACGCATCGATACCGATGTGGCCTATGCACGCTACCTGATGGAGCACGGTGGTGTTGCCGTAGTGCCGGGAACCGCGTTCGGGTTGGCGCCGTATTTCAGAGTGTCCTATGCAACGTCAATGGCAGTTCTTACAGAGGCGTGCCAGCGTATCGGCCGTGCAACACAGGCGCTGGTGCCGCATGCGTAGGGTGGGTTAGCGGCCTGCCTGGATCTGAAGAGCCATACGGTGTCGACGCGCCGTAACCCAGCACCGATCTCGCAAGACGTCTGCCGGCGACTGATCTCAACCTGACGCGACGCGTCACACTTTCCAGCGCCGTAGGGTGAAATCCCGAAGGGCTTCCACCGTTTACTTCGAGGGATATGCCGTACGACGTGTCGTCCGACGGTGAAGGCGTTGCCCACACGGATACTGCTTCTGCGCCATGGCTGGCGGTTGCCGCGTCGATCGGTTCGGTGGGTTACGCTTTGCTAACCCACCCTACGGGCGGCAGCGCACGACAGCCGTAGGGTGGAAGCCCGAACGCTTCCACTTGGTGTGACGGCGCGCACCCGCTCCCTGATACGCCTGTCCGCAGCGTATCAAACGGTCTTCAACGCGAGTTGTAGGTCGCGTCGACGCGCAGCCACTTCTCGATCAGGCGGAATATGCCTACCAGTACGAACGTGATGATCAGGTAGATCATGCCGGCGGCGAAGAAGATTTCCACAGGCATGTAGGTGCGCGCAATGACTGTCCGGGCCATGCCGGTCAGGTCCAGCACGGTGATCGTCGACGCCAGGGCGCTGGCCTTGAGCATGAGGATGACTTCGTTGCTGTAGGCCGGTAGACCAATGCGTGCCGCTCTGGGCAGGATCACATGAAACATCGCCTGTGCACGCGACATGCCCAGTGAGCGCGCTGCCTCCACTTCGCCCGACGGTACGGCCTGGATCGCACCTCTGATGATCTCGGCGATGTACGCGGCTGTATGCAGGGTCATGGTCAATGCCGCGCACCAGTAGGCTTCGCGAAGAAAGGGCCATACCGCGCTGTTGCGCACCGCTTCGAATTGGCCCAGACCGTAATACATGAGGAACAGCTGAACGAGCAGCGGTGTGCCACGGAAGAAGAAAATGTAGGCGTAGGGTACGGCGCGAACGAAGAGGTTGCTCGATGCACGTGCAATGCCCATCGGCAGCGCGAGAATCAGGCCCGCCACGACGGCAATAGCGAGAAGTTCGAGTGTGACCACGGCGCCTTCCAGCAGGCGGGGTAGCCACTTGATGATGACGTCCCAATTCATGTCAGGCCCTCCGGATGCCGCGAGAAGCACTCTTCTCGAGGAAGTACAGGCCGACCATGGCGACGCTGGTCAAGCTGAGATAGATCAGTGCAGCCACGAGGAAGAACGTGAACGGTTCCTTGCTCGACGTTACGGCAATTTGCGAGCGGCGCATGATCTCTTCCAGGCCAATGACGGACACGAGCGCAGTGTCTTTCATCATGATCATGAACAGGTTGCCTAGGCCGGGCAGGGCGACACGCCACATCTGGGGCAGCACGAGGCGCCACAGGATGCGGCCCTTTGAGAGCCCGAGGGCCATGCCTGCCTCACGATGTCCCTTGGGGATGGCCAGGATCGCGCCGCGAAACACTTCCGTCGCGTAGGCGCCGAAGCACAGGCCCAGCGCAATCACGCCAGCGGCAAACGGCGAAAGTTCGAGGCTTTCCATGCCGAGCGTGTCGGCAAGGCTGCGCATCAGGTTCACGGTGCCGAAATAGATCAGCAGCACCCAAAGCAGCTCGGGGATACCCCGGACGATGGTCGAATAAATATCACCGAGCCAGCGCAGTGGTCGGTACGGGGAAGTCTTGGCGAGTGCGCCCAGCAATCCCAGGACGAGGCCAACCACCAGCGCGCAAAGCGCCAGGCGGATCGTAATCAGGGTGCCGGCTACGAGCGCCGGGCCGAAGCCGTGAAGGTCGAGCATATAGGGACTTGTCGGTAGGCAACGGTCGCCGCCGGGGGAGGCGGCGACCGGGCAGCATCAGTAGATGCTGAAGGGGAAGTACTTGGCGTTGATCTGCTTGTAGGTACCGTCGTCGACGATTTCCTGCAGTGCCGTGTTCAGACGCTCACGCAGTTTGTCGCCCTTGCGGACCGCGATGCCGATCTTGTCATTGTCGAATACGGGGTCGCCCTTGAATTCGAAATTCTTGCCAGCATCGCTGTTAAGCCACTCGTACTGGACGAAGGTGTCAGCCAGCACGCCATCGATACGGCCGGAAGCCAGGTCGAGGTAGGCGTTTTCCTGAGTGTCGTACAGCTTCACGTCGACGTCACGGCCCAGGTTGTCTTCCAGCCAGGTGCCCGCGATGGTCGCACGCTGCGCGCCGATGGACTTGCCCTTCAGGCTCGCCTTGTCGCTCTTGAAGTTGGAGCTCTTGGGGGCCACGAACTGCAGCTTGTTGGTGTAGTAGGGGTTGGTGAAATCAACAGCCTGCTGGCGCTCGTCCGTGATGGACATGGAGGCGACGACGAAGTCGAACTTCTTCGCATTCAGGGCCGGGATGATCCCATCCCAGTCGGAGATGACCACTTCACACTCGGTCTTCATCTTTGCGCACAGGGCGTGGGCGATGTCGAGATCGAATCCGACGGCCTTGCCGCTGGCATCGATGATGTTGAAGGGTGGGTAGGCGCCCTCGGTGCCGATCCGCAATTTCTCGGCAGCGCCGGCGCCCGAGGCAAAAGCCAGGGTGGCGGCTGCAGCCAGCAGAATCTTCTTGTAGTGCATGGTATTGCTCCGTTAGCGATTGCTGGACATGAATTGTTTGCAGCGAGCCGATCGAGGCGCATCGAAGACCTGCTCGGGCGGGCCTTGTTCTTCGACTTGTCCTTGATGCAGGAAAACCACTTCGCTGGAAACATGACGAGCAAAGTTCATCTCGTGGGTCACCAGCAGCATGGTACGGCCTTCCTCGGCCAGGGCGCGAATCACGTTAAGCACTTCCTGCACCATCTCGGGGTCGAGGGCAGAGGTAGGCTCGTCGAACAGAATGACTTTCGGTTGCATGGCCAGCGTGCGGGCAATGGCTGCGCGCTGCTGCTGGCCACCGGACAATTGGGCCGGGTAGACATGGCGCTTGTCGCCGATGCCGACCTTGGCGAGCAGGGCTTCGGCCCGCTCGACGGCTTCGGCCTTTGAGAGCTTCAAAACCCGGCGTGGCGCCTCGATGATGTTGTCGAGCACCGTCATATGAGGCCAGAGGTTGAAGTTCTGGAACACAAAGCCGATCTCGCTGCGTATACGGTTGATCTGGCCGTTGCTCGCCGCGATCAGCTCGCCGTCTCGGTTGGGCTTGAGCTTGAGTTCTTCGCCTGCAACGACGATCTGGCCCTGGTTGGGGTTTTCAAGCAGATTGATGCAGCGCAGGAACGTGGACTTGCCCGAACCGGACGAGCCCAGGATCGAGATGACGTCGCCGTCGCGGGCGGTCAGGGAGATGCCTTTGAGAACCTCAAGCTGGCCATAGCGTTTGTGCAGATCGCGAATTTCCAGCGCTGGGGTGGCCTCGGCCATGTGGGTTCCTCTTGATTACGATAGGCGTCGCCGACGCCGCAATGTGCGCGCTCCGGATGGGCCGGATTATCTCGGCTATATCGAACGGGTCGCGCCGGGCTGCCGGCAGGCGTGCCGTGCATGATACGCGGTCGCGCGCGAAGACGGGACTCGGCTTGTGTTCAAACGCCTGTATGGCGCGCGCACGCTACCATAGCGTTTCGCTATGAGCCAAGCTTGCAAGGAATGGTCCAAACTCCAGCCGATAAATGGCGTCGCCTGAGTGTCGGACCGTGTCGCCACGATGACATTTAGCGTAACTGGCCCATCGCCATGCCTCGTTACGGTGCGTGGATTCGTAGCACATGCGCCGAAATGAGCCTTGCACAGTCGACACATTTTGTAAGCGTCGCTCAACGCAACCGCCTCTCTGCGCCGAACCCTCCCAAAGCCCTGGCAGTCCACCCTTTGCCTCCGCGCCGACGACAGCGCAGGGAAGGCATCCGTGTACGCAAGGGAGGGCTCATGCCACTTGTAAAGATGCTCCACATTGCAGCGCTCATCTGCTGGTGCGGCACGCTGCTGTATCTGCCGGCGCTCGTTGCGGCCGGGACACGGCGAACCGAAGAGCTCTTCTATCGTGACCATGCTCATCTTACCCGCATGGTCTTTACGCACCTGGCTACACCTGCCGCGCTGATCGCCATCATCTCGGGCTCAGCACTGTTCTTCATGTATGGGCTGTTCGAGCTATGGCTGATTTTCAAGCTGGCGGCAGTGACGGGGCTGGTGCTGTGTCATGCGCTTTTTGGCGTGCTGATCCTTCGCATCGAGCGCACGCCCGAGCGACCTATCGCCATCGAATGCACAGCCATCGGCCTATTCGTCATCGCGTTCATCGGCGTCACGCTATGGCTGGTGCTGGCAAAGCCGTATTAACAGGAACAAGGCCGTAAATGACCGTTCATTCAGGATTCAGGGACGACTCAGGAGTCGTCCACATCGACGCCAACGCCATGTTCGTAGACCAGCCGGCCGCCGAGGTAGGCTGCCAGGGCGATCAGTACTGCGGTCACCAGCGTCAGGAAGAAGCCCCAGCGCACAAGTTGCTCCCCGGGGTCATTGAAGCGCAGCAGCCAGTTGAGCGACGCCAGCGAAAGCATCATCACGGCGATGATCGCGTGACACCACGCGGTGATCTTGCGGCGGATCTCTGCGACGGTAACCAGGTCTACGATGCCGGCAAGACTGGCGATACAGCCGCCGAAGGCGCCCACGCCTACGAGCCAGAGACTCGCGCGCTCCCAGAAAGGATCAGCGGTCCAGAAGAAGGCGAAGTCCGTGGCCACGAGGCCAATCAGTGCGGCCACCGGGAAGTGAATCATCATCGGATGCAACGGATGGCCGGCAATGGCCGCGCGGCTGTTGGGCGTGGGTGGCGGAAGCTGGGCCATGCGAATCTCCTCGTGCCGTCTGGTTGTCGTGCCATGAAGTGGACACTTGCAATAGGGGCTGCGGTTCCATTGCTCGTTGGTTGCGAGGGGCCGCAAGCCATTGTCGACCCTGCTGGCCCGATGGCCAGAGAAGTCACCCGGATCTGGTGGGCCATGTTCGCCTTCGCGACCGTCGTGCTGTTCGCGGTGACCGCCATCTGGATCTACGCGATGCGCCGCAAGCCGCGCAACTACGAGCCGGAGCACGAACGCCGTATTCACCGCCGCTGGATCGTCGGCGGCGGGATCATCCTTCCGACCGTCAGCATCACGTTGCTGCTGATGTTCGGCATTCCGGCAGGTCACCGGATGTTGCCGCTGCCGGTCGAAGGCGAGCAGCCGTTGCGCGTCGAAGTGATTGGGCACCAGTGGTGGTGGGAGATCCGCTACCCGGATTCAGGCGTGGTGACGGCCAATGAGCTACATCTGCCGGCAGGCAGGCCGATCGATGTGGAGGTGTCCAGCGCGGACGTGATTCATTCGTTTTGGGTACCCCGTCTCGGCGGCAAGATCGATATGTTTCCAGGCATGACCAATACGGTTCGGCTGCAAGCGGACGAGCCTGGGCAGCACCGGGGGCAATGTGCGGAATTCTGCGGCACCCAGCACGCACACATGGTGCTCTACGTGCAGGTACATGATGAGGCGGGCTTCGAAGCCTGGCAGGAGTCGATGAAGCCATGACAGACAAGCCTAGTACCGATTCCGATCAGCTCAAGGACGACTTCAACGACGTCTGGGGCAACCCGCGCGGCTGGCGCGCGCTCACCATCGTCAACCATACGACGGTTGGCCTGCGCTTTCTCATCACAGGTTTCGCCTTCTTCTTCCTGGGGATCCTGCTGGCGATGCTGATGCGCATCCAGCTGGCGTTCCCGAACCATACCTTCCTGGACGCGGATACCTATAACCAGATTTTCTCCATGCACGGAACGGTGATGATGTTCCTGTTCGCCGTGCCGATGATGGAGGGGCTGGCGGTCTACCTGATCCCGAAGATGCTGGGCGCTCGGGACCTTGTCTTCCCGCGGCTCTCGGCGCTGGGGTACTACTGCTACCTGTTCGGTGGCCTGATTCTGGTATCGAGCCTGTTCCTGGGCATCGCCCCGGATGCCGGCTGGTTCATGTACACCCCGCTCTCGAGTGCGACGTATTCGCCGGGCCCCGGGTCGGACATCTGGCTCATTGGCGTCACCTTCGTGGAGATCTCCGCGGTAAGTGCAGGCGTCGAGCTGGTGGTATCGATCCTGCGTACGCGGGCGCCCGGGATGGCGCTCAACAAGATGCCGATCTATGGCTGGTACATCCTGACCATGGCGCTGATGATCGTCATTGCTTTCCCGCCGCTGATCTTGGGCAGCATTCTGCTGGAGCTTGAGCGCGCAGTCGGCATGCCATTTTTCGACGTGGCGCGCGGTGGTGATCCGATCCTCTGGCAGCACCTGTTCTGGCTGTTCGGCCACCCCGAGGTGTACATCATCTTCCTGCCGGCGGCAGGGATCGTATCGACACTGCTGCCGGTCTTCTGCCAGCGCCCACTGGTGGGTTACACCTGGGTAGTGCTGGGCGTGGTGGTCACGGGCTTCCTCAGCTTTGGCTTGTGGGTGCACCACATGTTCGCCATCGGGATCCCCGCGCTCGCGCAAGCGTTCTTCAGCGCGGCAAGCATGTTGGTGGCTATACCGACTGGCGTGCAGGTGTTCGCCTGGATCGCCACGCTCTGGCTGGGCCGGCCGGTGTTCCATGTGCCCATGCTCTGGCTTGTCGGCTTCCTGATCATCTTCGTTTGCGGTGGCCTCACGGGCGTCATGCTAGCGCTGGCGCCCTTCGACTGGCAGGTGCACGACACGCACTTTGTGGTGGCCCATTTCCACTATGTGCTCGTCGGCGGGATGTTCTTCCCACTCATGGCCGGGCTGTATTACTGGCTGCCGCACTTTTCCGGGCGGATGCCGTCGGTGCGGCTGGGCTGGTGGGGTTTCTGGCTGGTGTTCATCGGCTTCAACATGACCTTCCTGGTGATGCATTGGACGGGGCTCATGGGCATGCCGAGGCGCGTTTATACCTACGATGAAGGTCTGGGCTGGGAACTGACCAACCTGATCTCGTCGATTGGCGGGTTCGTCATGTCGATCGGCCTTGGTACCGTCCTGCTGGATATCGTGCTGCATTTCCGCTATGGCCAGCCTGCCAAGCCCAACCCCTGGAACGCCGATACGCTCGAGTGGGGGACGGCGTTGCCGCCCAATGCCTACAATTTCATCAGCATTCCCGAGATCCGCGACCGCCATCCCTTGTGGAAGCACCCGGATTTGCCCGAATCGATTGCGCGCGGTGAGCATTCCCTCGCGGTCATCGATCACGCCCGCCGGGAGACCTGGGGAGTCGATCCGCTGACAGGCGAGGTGCGAGAGATCGTGCATTTGCCCGGCAATAGCTGGCTGCCGCTGTTTGCCTCCCTGTTCATCGGGGGGATGTGCCTGAGCCTGCTGTTCGGGGTTTATCCGCTGTCGGGCATATTTGCCGTGCTTGCGCTGATCGTCCTCTATCGCTGGAGTTGGGAGAACGGCGCACATCCTGCAGCGGCGCCGGACTGCAAAACTCAACCCGGTGAGCCGCCTCTGCATTCACGTACGTTCGACGGTCCAGGGCTCTGGGGAATGGGGGTTACGCTACTTGCCAACGGCGCCCTGTTCCTCTCGCTAATGTTCGGCTGGTTCTATCTCTGGACCGTTTCGCCGAACTGGCAGATTCCAGAGGGTGAGGTGTTCAACCCCTGGTTATTGTTTGGCGCCAGCCTGCTGTTGCTGGCAGCGGTCGTCGTCCAGCGAATGGGGACACAGCAGCTCCGGCGGGGTGAAGATAGCCGACTCGCATTGACGCAGACGCTGGCCGCGGCGCTGGGAGCTGCCGTGATCGGGCTCATACTCTGGGCGTTGATCGGCGGCAATCTACAGCCGAGGCATACCGCACACGACGCGGTGATTACTTTCAACCTGCTCTACATCCTGGTCCACGTGGGGATGGCGACGATTGCCAGTGCGCTGCAGGCGTTGCGTGTCGGGTATGGCTACGTGAACGCAGGGGCGCCGTACGAACCCCTCGTTGTCTCGCAGCTTTGGTACTACAACGTGGTCGTGGCGTGGACGAGCTATCTTGCCCTGGTCCTGTTTCCAATGGCCTGGGGAGGTCACTGATGCGACCCTTGCTTTCACCCTATAACCCCGTCCAGCTCACAGTTGGAATTGCGATCTGGAGCCTATGGTTCATCGTGCTTTATGGCGGGCAGTCGGTTGCGTGCGCGCAATTCCCCCCCGATCCGGCAAGTGGGCCGTGGAATTGGCTGAACCTGGTGCTGGGGCTGTTCGCATTGGCGACGGCCGCTTTCCTCGCTTGGTTGACGTACATATCGGTGCGCGCGTCGAAGAAGGAAGGGCTTCAGGAAGGCGAACGCTTTGTGGCTTTCGTGGCGGCCGGGGTGAACGCGGTGTCGGCGATCTCGATTCTCGTCATTGCCGCGCCCATCCTTAACCTGCCGCCTTGCATTTGACCGCCAGTACTACCTTCAGGCCTTCCGCAGGGGTTCGCCACCCATGGCAGGGTAGGCCAGGTGGCCGTTTACGTCACGAGCGGGCGCTGTATAAGGATGCGGCGAAAGGTGCTTCTCATCCAGGATGTGAAGCACTTCGGTGTCATGAAACTTCAAGACATCCGAAACCAGTGAGCGGTGGCATCGCCACCAAAGCAGTTCCGCACACATCAACGCCGTTCGTCTCTGGCACGCAGTTGCGCACAATGCGGCGAATGCCTCTTGGAATTCCTCGCTATGCAGGTGATCTGCATAGCCCTTGAATGCCGCATTGCGCCAGCCGTCGTTGGGTGAATCCTTCTCTGCGCGTCGGCGCCCGCCCAGGCCGGGAAACCACTGATAGTCGATACCGCAATCCGCCAGGGAAGCACGAAGGGCATCGGTATGGAAGTGCGGCAGGCGTCTTGAGCCGGGGAAACGGCGAACGTCCGCGAGTACCGCTATTTCATGCTGCTGGAGTAGGGCGACGAATTCGTCGATGGTTCGGGTGGAATGGCCGATTGTCCAGACGCACCCTGGAAGCGTGGGGATGCTCATGCCTTACGCAACGCTTCTTCCTTGTGCATCGCAACATGGCCGGTCTTGTCGCTTTCCAGTTCGTACTGAGGCTCGTCTTTGGAGGCGTGTCGCTTGCGGCCCTTGAAGGTAGTTTCCTCGGTATGGACTTTGGTCACGACACCTTTGATTTCGCCGGCTTCGGAATTCCAGCGGACGTGGTCACCTTTCTTGAATTTGGTCGTCATGGTCGTTTGGCTCCATCGGGGTGATGGTCTGTTGACCGGCAGCAGGCCGCTGCGGTTTGCGTCGGACGACGAATGCGAGCATTGAAATTTTGGAGCGCGAACAAAAAAGCCCGGAGCGTTGACTGCGGGCCTTGTTCGAAGCGTGCGTTGCAGGGCGGAGAGGCCGTTGTGAGGGCGCGCACGGCTACACGCCAGGCTACCGCCCTCGTTTCGGGCCTTTGATTCGACGGGACTCAGCGCCCCATACACATTGCCCCATCCGGCTTGCGCTCAGCCCAGCGCGTACCAAGCGCCGTCATGACGGCGGCGAGCACACCACATAGTGTCAATGTCAGTGGCAGCAGGCCAGGCCCCTGTGGTGCGAAGCTGACGAGGTAGCCGATCACGGCGGACATCAGGTATTGCAACAAGCCCATGAGCGCTGATGCCGTGCCGGTCTGTTTACCCGCATCGCCCATCGTGAGCGCTGTAATATTCCCGAATACGAGCCCCAGCGCGCCTATGGCAAGCCCGAGCAGCAGGCAGTATGCGGCCAGGCCGGCGCTATCGGCCTGGATCAACAGGAACAGCACCAAGCCCGCCAGTGCATGTATCGCAATCCCTGTCTGGGTGATGGCCTGGGGGCTGGCCCCGCGGGCAAGCGCCCGGTTGCTGAGCATGCCACCGATGACGAGCGCGACAGAGTTGACCGCGAACAGATAGCTGAACTGTGTGGCGGTAAGATCGAAATGCTGAATGAAGACAAAGGCTGAAGCACTGATGTATGTGAACAGCGACCCGAGAATGAAGCCACCGGCAAGTGCATACGACATGAATACCGGACGACGCACCTGTCGGCCATAGCCGACCAGAATGTTACGTATGCTCAACGGCACCCGCTGGGCACGCGGCAGTGTGTCAGGAAGGGATACGAGGCTCCAAAGCAAGCCCAGTCCCCCGAGCACGGCAAGGGCCCAGAAGATGAATCGCCATGAGGCATGTGCCAGCACCCAGCCACCGAGCAGCGGCGCAACGATCGGGGCAATCATCATGACCTGCATGAGTAGCGAGTAAACCCGGGCCGATTCCGTCAGGTTGCACCGGTCCGCAACGATGGCGCGCGGCGCGACCAATCCCGCTGCGGCCCCGATCGCTTGCAGAAACCGCGCGACCATCAGCCATTCGACTGACGTTGCAGTTGCGGCCAGGCACGATCCGGCCACGAAGATGATCAGGCCGACTACCAGCGGTTGGCGGCGTCCGAAGCGATCCAGTATGGGGCCATAGAGCCCCTGGCCCACAGCAAGTCCTGCCAGGAATATGGCCAGCGTCTGCTGGATTCGCCCGTCCGATACGCCGAGATCTTTGGCAATGGCAGGCATTCCAGGCAGGTACATGTCAATTGCCATGGCGTCGAGCGCCGTCAGTAGGGCAAGCAGAATCACCAGTCCTAACCCGATGGAGGGGATGGTAGGGCCAGGTGTAGTGTCCTTCATTGTTACTCCAAGCATGCGTTGTATCTGCTGTCGCGCAGCGGTTGGCACAGCTGATAGCCATGCGTCCAAAGCGGCGAACAGGGGAAAGCAAAAAAGCATCGGTACGATGTGTCCGATGCCTTGCAGCGAAAACCATTGGGGAGGCCAGCCTGGCAGCGTTTGCTTCCGGCTGGCCTGGCGATCAGAACATGGTGTTGTCGTTCGCCGCTTCGGCCGGTACAGCCTGAATGACGTCCCAATGCTCGACGATCATTCCGTTGTCGACGCGGAAAATGTCGATCACCGCTTCACCACGATCATCCGGCCCATTGACCGAATGCACATGCAGATAGACCAGATCATCGGACGTGGCGCTACGTACGATGCGTGCGCGCGATTCAGGATGCTCCTTGAAGAACCCGGTATAGAAACCCACGAATGGCGCCTTGCCGTCCGGGACGTCGGGGTTGTGCTGAATGTAGTCGTCGGCGACGACGCGAGCGGCTAGCTCTACCTCGTGCTTGTTGAAGAACTGCTCATAGAACTCGATTACCAGAGCTCTGTTGGCTTCTTCGGCTGCCAGATCTCGCGGGGCAGGGGATGTCGCAAAAGCGGATGTAGCGGAAAGCAGCAAGGCGGACATGATGATTGAGCGAAGCATGGGCAACTCCTTAGTAACCGACGGTAAAGCGCTGGCGGGAATGGGCGGGACGTTCGATTTCATCGACCATGGCCACCGCGTAATCTTCGAAAGAGATCCGGCTGCCTTCATCGTTGCTCAGTAGCGTGTCTTTGCCGAGACGAAACGTGCCCGTGCGTTCGCCGGGTACGAATTCGGCCGATGGGGACAGAAAGGTCCAGTCCAGGGCCGATTCCTGTTCGAGCTGCGCCAGAAAGTCCGCGCCGCGCGACGCTTCTTCCTTGTAGTCATCCGGAAAATCGGGGAGATCGATGACGCGCTGACCGGGTGCGACTTCCAGGCTGCCCGCCCCGCCGACTACCAAATAACGTGGGACACCCGATGCGCGCACCGCTTCGATCAGCGTCTTGGGATCGGTAGAAGTGAAGTTTGCCGCGCTGACCACTGCGTCGTGCCCGCGTAGCAGGCTTGGGAGCCCCTGCAGGTCACCTGCATCACCGCTGGCAGCGGTCACACCTGGGAGCGGAGCGATGCGCTCCGGGTTACGGGCTATGGCGGTAATGCGGTGGCCTCGGTCTGAAAGCTCCTTGAGGATTCGTGAACCAGCAGCGCCCGAAGCGCCGATCAGTGCAATGTTAGCCATAAAGCCTCTCCATGATCTATTTGGTGGACCAAGTATGTTTTGTAGACCTAAGTGGGGGCTAATGCTACTGTGCGGTTCTAGTCACCACAAGAAGTCAGCGCTTAGTGACCTAGTCACACTGCGCTGACCAGATATGCACAGGAGGCCCTGCATGTTGATTGACGGCGAATCCCCTGCAACGTTCGACCATCCCTGCCCGATACGTGATGTGCTTGATCGAGTCGGAGATCAGTGGAGCTTCCTTGTGCTTGAAGCCTTGGCCGATCGTACGCTGCGGTTTAACGAACTGAGTCGCGAGATTGGCGATATCTCAAAGCAAATGCTTTCGCGCACACTGAAGCGTCTAGAGGCCGATGGGTTTGTTCAACGCACCCAGTTTTCGGAAGTCCCGCCTCGCGTGGAGTATCAGCTGACCGAAATGGGGCGGGGGTTTCTGGTACCAATGCTTGCCCTGGTGCAGTGGGCCGATGCGCACCACGCACAGGTTTGTCAGGCGCGGCGAGCGTTTCATTCAACTCATGCAGCTCAGTGATCAAGTGTATCGACCATCTCGGCTGGCAGCGTCTAACAGCCAGATCCGTCAGCGCAGAGCGGGGGGAAACTTTTTGGGGGAAAGAAATTCAGAGATGGATGGCTGATCTTCTGATAGCCATCGAGGCCGCGTGTGCGCTAGATCCAGGTGCGTTGCGTTCTAATGGCTCGCTTGACGAGCCTGCCAGTTGCCGCACGGTGTTGGCCGTTGGCTTGACTGGACCGGCTGAGCTGGTGGTAGCGTCGGGGAAGGTGGTTTGGAAGGGAGCAGTATCTGGGGTGGCCTCTGCTCTTCGTGACCTTTGACGGATCAACAAGGCAGGCGCCGAGGCAGGGTGCTAGCATGCCGAATTGCAGACAACAAAAAGCCGACACTAATGCCGGCTTTTTGTTGACTTCGAATGATTTGCACCACTCGAAGCATAATAGTGGTGCCCAGGGACGGAATCGAACCGCCGACACGGGGATTTTCAATCCCCTGCTCTACCAACTGAGCTACCTAGGCGACGGGGCGCATTAAACGGGTTTCGGGGATCAGTGTCAAGCGCGAGATTGAAAAAAATATTGAATGAAGTCGGGCGGTTACGGCTGGGCTCATTCGCTCGGGGGGACGTAGCCGTCTGCCTGAGCGTATTCCTCGCCGGACAGGAATTTGTCCATCTCGGCCTGAAGGAACTTGCGGTCGTCCGCGTTCATCATGTTGAGGCGACGCTCGTTGATGAGCATGGTCTGGTGCTTCTGCCACTCATCCCAGGCCTGCTTGGAAACGTTGTCGTAGATGTCCTGGCCCTTGGCGCCGGGGTAGGGCGGACGGTCCAGGCCTGGAAGTTCCTGTTTGTGTTTGCGGCATAGGACGGTGCGGCTCATGTCGGCTCTCCTGCTTTGATTTCGTCGGCGGCGCGCTTGAGCAGCTTCTTTACTGGAGCGGCGAGGCCCAGGCGCGGCGGGGTGGCGAGGTTATACCAGAGCCAATCCGCTTCGGTCACGGTGGGTGCCGCGTCGTCGAGCTGGATGAGCCAGGGGTCTATCGCCAGTTGGAAATGGCTGAATGTATGCGTAAGCGCGGGCAACGGCTGGCGCTCGCCAAGCGTCAGGCTGAACCGTTTTGCCAGGTCGGCCAGGGCGTCGGGGCCATCGATCTCAGGCAAGCTCCAAAGGCCGCCCCACAAGCCTTCCGACGGTCTGCGATAGAGCAGCACCTCGCCCGCATCGCTGAGGATCATCGGCATGATGGTTTGCTTTTGCGGCAGTGCCTTGCGTGGCTTCGGAACGGGAAACTCGGTCTCTCGGCCAAGCATGTGCGCTTCGCAGCCCCGTTGCAGCGGGCAGAGCAGGCAGCTAGGGCGGCTACGTGTACAGAGCGTGGCGCCCAGGTCCATCATGGCCTGGGTGTAGTTGTTCACGCGTTCCTGAGGCGTCAGTGCTTCGGCCAGATGCCAAAGCTTCGCAGCCACCTTGGGCTCGCCTGGATAACCGGCTTGTGCCGAGTAGCGCGCGAGGACGCGCTTGACGTTGCCGTCAAGGATTGGTGCTCTAAGCCCCATGGAAAGGCTGGCGATGGCGCCAGCGGTGGAGCGGCCAATCCCCGGCAGATCGGACAGCGCCTCGACACTACGCGGAAATTCACCGCCATGCTGTTCAACGACGAGCTTGGCTGTCTTGTGAAGGTTGCGGGCCCGGCTGTAGTAACCCAGTCCCGTCCATAGGTGCAGCACTTCATCTTCCGATGCAGCGGCCAGCGCCTCGACAGTAGGAAGCGCCGTCATGAATCGATCGAAATAATCCAGGACGGTACTGACCTGGGTCTGCTGCAACATGATTTCCGAGACCCAGACGCGATAAGGCGTGATGCCTTGCTGCCAGGGCAGGTCCTTGCGGCCATGGCGGTCGTACCACTCAAGGACCGCCGGGGCGAACTGCTCAGGGGTCATCGGTTGAACAGCCCCTTCAAGGCATCGCGGATTTCGGGGCTGACCTTGTCCTTAAGTTTGTCGTCTATCTTTTCACCAATCTTGTCACCGGCCATACGCGCGGCAATTTTGCCCATTCCGTCCTGGTCGATCCGGCAGGCGCGCCCACCAAGCTCGACCGGCCCGCGGCAACGCAATGGCCATTCGATGCCGGCATAGCGTTCATGAACGGTGCAGGCCGGGTCAGGCATTTCGCGCTGGTCCCCGTCGACAACGATGCCGACCCGATAATCCATACCCAGGACCCGTAGATCCAGGTCGCCGCTGCCATTGACGGTCAGACCTGGGATACGCGCACGGAGATCAGGGTTGGTTGCCACGCCATTTCTCACTGAGAGGCTGCCCTTAAGTTCGCGGAAAGGCGTGTCCTTGCTACGGGGGTCGCTGCTCAGGCTCTCGCGGTTCAACAACGCGATTCCCCGGCAAAGCTGCTGTTCCAGGTTCGCATCGACGAGCACGCCCTGATTGAGCAGGAAGCTGCCGTTGCCATTGAGCGCCTCGATCCAGGCCCGTTCGCTGTTGCCGCTGGAGGTGAATGCAAGGTTCAGATCGAGCGCGCCGGTGACAGGCGAAGGCTGGTTGTCCTTCTTGAGGAAGTGTTCGACTGGCACCGCTGAGGTCGTAGCCTTGAGGCTCAGCTGCGGTAGAGCTGGGCGTACGTCGACCCGGGCGTTCGCTTGTACGGTGCCGCCATCTACCATCGCCCGAAGCGTCTCCAGTTGCAGGTCTCCGCCATTGGCGCTGGCGCGCAGAACGACGCCTTCCATGGGGATTTTCTTCAGTGTGAGCTGGCCGACATCCAGTGCAGCCTGTGCATTCAACGTGCGAAGTCGGTCGATTGGCAGTACCGGCGTCTCGCTCCAGGCCTGGGTGCTGGGCTTCTCGGGAAGCGGCGTGGTCCCGGCGGCGCCGGCGCTTTCGGCTACGGTCGCCTGGCGCTGTTTCTGTGCGTCGGTGATTTCTTCCGGTGGCAGGTAGCGGTCTGCATCGAGGCGGTCGGCTTTCAGTTGAATGCGTACGCTATGCGCTTTCAGATCGGGTACCGCAACGCTGCCGGTAATTGTGCTGCCATCGACGCTCGCTTTCAGGTCGTTTAGCGCTACGCTGTTCGGAGTGCCCTGCAGGCGGGTCGTAAGTTCGACACGTGTCAGCGCATCGGCTGCGGCCATCTTGGGTAGCTCGATGCCTACACTGTCCAGGAACGCCCGAAGGTCGAGTTCAGCCACGGAAATGGCGCCCTCGATCTGCGGATCGCTTTCCAGCTGGCGTACCCGCAGGTCGCCCAGCGTACGTAGGTGATTGACGGACAGCTTCATGTTCGTCCATTCAGCGATCTGCGCAGCGCGGTCAACCAGCAGCTGACCCTGTGTCGAGTAGGTGACGGCTTTGCCGTTGAACGGCTCGCCTGATGCGTCGCCCGAAAGTGTGGCGTTGTCCAGCTGGTAGCGCTCTAACGCGCGATCGAAGCGCAACTCGCCTTCCAGTTGCGTCTGGGCGCGGATGACGGGCTTGGCGGTGCTGATGTGTGCGTTCAGTTTCAGCGGAATGCCCGTACCTTCGCGGATCGCGCCGGTGGTCAGTTCGATGCCCTCGGCAGCGAATTGCTGGCCCGAGCGGACATCGTGGTAGTCGACGCGGGAATCGCGGACGGTCAGGCTGTCGATATCAAGCTTCATGGGGCTGGCACGCCGAGCGGCGGGTTCCTGCTGGGCGGGCCCCTGTGATTTATTCGCGGCATCCTGCGGTCTGGTCGATGCCTGTGCGGGGCGGCCAACGTTTTCCCAGTTTGCTGCGCCGTTCTCGTCACGCTGGAGGGTCAGGTCAAGGCCCTGCACGCGGATATCGCTCATCTCGACTTCCTTGCGCAGCAGAGGCAGCACGCGTACTGATAAACCGATCATTTGCAGATTGGCGAAGGGGCGGTCCGGTGTGCTGGCGCTTGCCAGAGTGGCGTCGTGCAATTCGATGCCAAGCCAGGGGAACAGGCTCCAGCCGATATCGCCCCGTAGATCAAGCTGCAGGTTCGCCTTGTCGCGGGCAATTTCCTGGATCTCTTCCTTGTAGTCGTTCGGATCGAAGAAGTGGGTGAGGGCGAAGCCGAGTGCGACCAGTATCAGCAACAGTCCGAGGAACACCAGACCCAGGATTTTGCCGAACGCTTTCATGGAGAAGTCCTTGACGAGAACGCAGAAAGAAAAGGGGAAAGTATACGCTTCCCCGCGAGGCTCTGGTCACGACGAGGCCGCAGACTTTGGCGCCCAGGCTAGCCCGGCAGGTAGCCTGAGCAGCGCGTTACTGCCGTTGCTCTGCAGCGTCAGCTACGCCGTCAGAAGGCGCGCGCTACACGATCAGCGATCGCCAGGCTCGCGGTGAGTCCGGGGGATTCGATGCCGAACAGGTTGACCAACCCCGGCAGGCCGTGAACCGCTGGCGTTTGGATGACGAAATCCGCAGCGGGTTCACCGGGGCCGGACAGTTTCGGGCGGATGCCGGCATAGCCTGGCGTCAGGCGATCGGCCGAAAGGCCGGGATAGTAGCGAGAGATCGCAGTTGCGAATGGTTCGCGCAAGCGCTCGTCGACGCTGTAATCCAGCCTTCCGTCGAGGTATTGCACGTCAGGCCCGAAGCGTACCTGTCCACCGAGATCAAGCGTCGCGTGGACGCCCAGCCCCGCGGTGTTCGCTTCCGGCATCGGGTAAATGAGATGCTGGAAAGGCGAGCGACCACTGTAGGAAAAGTAGCGCCCTTGGCACCAATGGATGGCGGGAATGTGCTCCGAAGCAAGGCCAGATGTCTTCTCTGCGAGTGATTGCGCGAACAGGCCGCCTGCGTTGATCACGCTCAGGGCCTTGAGCTGGAAGGCTTCGCCACCGCTGACGACGCTGACGATCCAGCCGTCACGGTCGAGTTCGAGCGATTCGACCCGCGTATCGAGAACCAGCTGTGCATCGCGTGCCTCGGCGGCCGCCAGCAGCGATTCCATCAGTGCGTGGCTATCGATGATCCCAGTGCTGGGAGAAAGCAGCGCCGCAACCCCTTTCACGGCCGGCTCCATCTCGGCCAGTTTTGTCGCGCCGATGGGTATCAGGTTATCCACGCCGCTGGCGCGGGCGTTCTCGGCCAAACGCTCCAGCTTCTCTTTCTCTGCGGGCTCCACCGCGACCAGCAATTTGCCGATCTTGCGATGTGGCACGTTTTGCGCTTCGCACCACCGATAAAGGCGCTCGCGTCCCTCGAGGCACAATTCTGCTTTTTGCGAGCCGGGCGCGTAGTAAATGCCAGCGTGGATAACTTCGGAATTGCGGCTCGAAGTATGGCTGCCGATGAGCTTTTCACGTTCAAGGATAAGCGTGCTTCGGCCCGGTGATGCCAGTTGCGCGGCGCATGCCAAACCCAAGACCCCGGCCCCGATGATAACTGTATCGACCGTATCCATTAGCTCTCCTTGCGATGGGAATAGAAGCCTGCCGGCGCAATAGCTGAGAAGTGCCGGAGCAGGGCGTGTAAGGGTGACAATTTGTGCGCGAGACTGCCGTTTTCTGCTGGTGCGGCGCGCACGGGCATTCGCGTTCGACGCTCAAGCCCGCCCAATCGTTCAACCGGTCGTCGACTCAGTGATCATTCCCAGTAGTGCGCATTTCTTGGATTTCATAGTGGCAAATCGCCTCAAAGGCCCGCAGGACTAAGCGGTACGTGCTTCATAGATGCCGTCAATTACTTGATAAATAAGAGAAAATCGCTGCGAAATGCGTGATTTTTTGCGGCCGCTGCGGTTATATGTCGCACCGCGGCGTGGTCATTGCTTTCGCCTGCGTGCTTGCCAGCAAATTAATCAAGAAGGGCATCATGACAACCATCACCTCCTCATTGGACGGTGCATCCGGACCGAGCTTTCTGTCCAAGGAACGCACCATAGCCCGTCCGGGCTTCAACCGTTGGCTCGTGCCGCCAGCGGCGCTTGCGATTCACCTGTGTATCGGCATGGCATACGGGTTCTCCGTGTTCTGGCTGCCGCTTTCCAAGGCCATCGGCATCACGGCGCCTGTCGTCTGTGCGCCTGACATGGGCTTCTTCGAGCAGATGTTCGCAGCCAGCTGCGACTGGAAGATCTCCATGCTCGGCTGGATCTACACATTGTTCTTCATCTTCCTGGGATGCTCGGCTGCCATATGGGGTGGCTGGCTGGAGCATGCCGGTCCCCGCAAGGCAGGCCTGGTTTCGGCTGTCTGCTGGTGCGGTGGCCTGCTGATTTCCGCACTGGGTATCTACACGCACCAGATCTGGCTGATGTGGCTGGGCTCGGGCGTGATCGGGGGTATCGGTCTGGGCCTGGGTTACATCTCGCCTGTTTCTACGCTGATCAAGTGGTTCCCGGACAAGCGCGGTATGGCGACGGGCATGGCGATCATGGGCTTCGGTGGTGGTGCGATGGTCGGTGCGCCGCTCGCGACCGCACTGATGGGCCATTTCGCTACGCCAACCAGCGTTGGCGTCTGGGAAAGCTTCGTGGCCATGGCCGTCATCTACTTTATCTTCATGGTCGGTGGCGCACTCGCTTACCGCGTTCCGCCGAGTGGCTGGAAGCCTGAAGGCTGGACACCGCCGGTGAAAAAGGCTGAGAACGCCATGATCACCAAGGGCCACGTCCATGTCAGCGTTGCATGGAAAACCCCGCAGTTCTGGCTGGTCTGGGCGGTACTCTGCCTGAACGTTTCCGCTGGTATCGGCATCATCGGCATGGCGTCTCCGCTGCTGCAGGAAGTCTTCGGTGGTCGTCTGCTGGGTAATGGTCTGGCGTTCAACGAACTGGATGCCGGTCAGCTGGCACAGATCGCCGCGATCGCGGCCGGCTTCACGGGTCTGCTGAGCCTGTTCAACATCGGTGGTCGTTTCTTCTGGGCGTCCTTCTCCGACAAGATCGGCCGCAAGGCGACCTACTTCGTGTTCTTCGCACTGGGCTTCGTGCTGTACGCGCTCGTGCCGTGGACCGGCCACCTGGGCAGCGTTGCAGTCTTCGTACTGTGCTTCTGCGTGATCCTGTCGATGTACGGCGGCGGCTTCGCTACCGTTCCGGCCTACCTGGCTGACCTGTTCGGCACACAGATGGTGGGTGCGATCCATGGCCGTCTTCTGACTGCATGGGCCGTAGCTGGCATCCTTGGTCCGGTACTGGTGAACTACATTCGTGAGTATCAGCTGTCGATCGGTGTCGAGCGTGCGGCGTCCTACGACATCACGCTGTACATCCTCGCTGGCCTGCTGGTCCTGGGCTTCATCTGCAACCTGCTCATTCGTCCGGTCGATCCGAAGTACTTCATGACCGAAGCTGAGCTTGCTGCCGAGCGGGCCCATGGCGAGAAGAGCGCACCCGCTGCTGCAGAGCAGTCCTGGTCGCCGGCGCCTTCCACCAAGCCTCTCGCGATCGCTGCCTGGCTGGTAGTAGGCATCCCGCTGGCGTGGGGTGTGTGGGTTACCCTGCAGAAGACGGCCGTGCTGTTCGGCTGATCCTCGGTGGGATGAAAAGGGCGCCTTCGTGGCGCCCTTTTTCGTTTTGGAAGTGCCGTCTGGGTGCAATGCGTGGCCCCGCGCACCCTGTTCCGCACGTCCGTCCATGGCTCGCGATCAGGGCACCCGTAGCCTATAATGTCGCCCCTTTCGCTTACTGATCCGCGGAGCTGCTGATGGCCGAACGTACGGCTTCTGTCGAACGCAATACCCTGGAGACTCAGGTCAAGGTCTCGATCAACCTCGACGGAACGGGCAAGTCACGTTTCGACATTGGTGTACCGTTCCTGGAGCATATGCTGGATCAGATTGCCCGGCACGGGCTGATCGATCTGGATATCGAGTGCAAGGGTGACTTGCATATCGATGACCACCACACCGTGGAAGACGTAGGCATCACGCTGGGCCAGGCCTTTGCTAAGGCGGTAGGCGACAAGCGCGGGATCACCCGTTACGGCCACGCCTATGTCCCGCTGGATGAAGCGCTGTCGCGCGTTGTGATCGACTTCTCTGGCCGTCCCGGCCTTCATATGGACGTGCCCTATACTCGCGCCAGCGTAGGGCGCTTCGATGTGGATCTTTTCCAGGAATTCTTCCAGGGCTTCGTCAACCACGCGTTGGTGACGCTGCACATCGACAACCTGCGTGGTCAGAACACCCATCACCAGATTGAAACCGTGTTCAAGGCCTTCGGCCGCGCCTTGCGCATGGCCGTGACGCTCGATGAGCGCATGGTCGGCCAGATGCCGTCCACAAAGGGGACCCTGTAATGCAGACCGTTGCCGTCATTGACTACGGCATGGGCAACCTGCATTCGGTGGCCAAGGCGCTCGAGCATGCCGGTATCGCCAAGGTACTGGTTACGGCCGATCCGGCGATCATCCGCGAAGCGGATCGTATCGTTCTGCCGGGTGTCGGCGCGATTCGCGACTGCATGGCCGAAATCAAGCGTCTCGGTATCGATGAGCTCGTTCGCGAGGTCGGTCGGGATCGCCCCTTCCTCGGTGTGTGCGTCGGCATGCAGGCCCTCATGACGCGTAGCGAAGAGAACGGCGGCGTCGATTGCATCGACCTGTTTCCAGGTTCGGTCAAGCGTTTTCCTGATGGCATGGTCGAGAACGGCGAGCCATTGAAGGTGCCGCACATGGGCTGGAACGAAGTGGCGCAGGTCATCGACCACCCGATTTGGCACGGTATCCCCGACATGGCGCGCTTCTACTTCGTCCACAGCTATTACATCGAAGCCGCGAGCGCACGGCAGGTAGCCGGGCGGGGCCACTACGGTCTGGATTTCGCGGCTGCTCTAGCGGACGGTTCTCGTTTCGCGACCCAGTTTCACCCAGAAAAGAGCGCGGCCTATGGCCTACGCCTGTACCGGAACTTCCTGACCTGGGACGGCCGCTGGTAGTGGTGCGGCGCGAGGCGAAGGGGCCGTCGATCGAACTGGATCGCGCGCAGATCGAGCCCCTTGTCCACGAGCTCAAGCGAATGCTGGCCGACCGGTTCGATGCCGAGCTTGGCGGCCTGGAAGTCGAGGAAATGCTGGCCTTCATCGGTGAGCGCCTCGGCCCTCTGTATTACAACAAGGCCATTGCCGATACCCAGGCGCTGCTGAGCGAGCGGTTCGATTCGCTTGAAAGCGATGTCTGGGCATTGGAAAAACACTGACCGCGCCGACCGCCGTCCTATCGGCAGTGTCGCCGCGGCCGCTCCAGTCGGAGCGATGGACAACGCGCCGGATCGGCCACTGACAAGAAGGGTTTCGCCATGCTTATCATTCCTGCCATCGACCTTAAGGATGGTGCCTGCGTACGCTTGCGCCAGGGCCGTATGGATGACTCGACCGTGTTTTCCGAAGACCCGGTCGCCATGGCGGCAAAATGGGTGGAAGCCGGATGCCGCCGCTTGCATCTCGTCGACCTGAATGGTGCATTCGAGGGCAAGCCAGTTAACGGTGAAGTCGTCACGGCCATCGCCAAACGCTATCCAGACCTGCCCATTCAGATCGGTGGTGGCATCCGTTCTCTGGATACCATCGAGCATTACGTTCAGGCGGGCGTGAGCTACGTCATCATCGGGACCAAGGCCGTCAAAGAGCCGGAATTTGTTGGCGAAGCCTGTAGGGCATTTCCCGGTCGCGTGATTGTCGGTCTGGATGCAAAGGACGGCTTCGTTGCGACCGATGGCTGGGCGGAAGTCAGTCAGGTTCAGGCGACCGATCTGGCGAAGCGCTTCGAAGCCGACGGCGTCTCGGCCATCGTTTATACCGACATCGCCAAAGACGGCATGATGCAGGGCTGCAACATCCCGGCGACCGTGGCGTTGGCTCGGGCCAGCCGGATTCCGGTGATCGCGTCCGGGGGCATCCACCATATAGGCGATATCCAGGCCCTGCTCGATGCGGGTGAGCCTGGCATCGTCGGCGCGATCACCGGTCGCGCGATCTACGAGGGCACCCTGGATGTCGCCGAAGCCCAGGCGCTTTGCGATCTATCTACCCAGAACGTCTGAACGCCTAGCCTCATCGAGTGAGAACACCATGGCACTAGCCAAACGCATCATCCCTTGTCTCGACGTGGATAACGGCCGCGTCGTGAAGGGCGTCAAGTTCGAAAACATCCGTGATGCCGGCGATCCGGTTGAAATCGCCCGTCGCTATGATGAGCAGGGCGCGGATGAGATTACGTTTCTCGACATCACTGCGAGCCATCAGGGCCGCGACACGACCCTGCACACGGTCGAGCGCATGGCCAGCCAGGTGTTCATCCCGCTGACAGTGGGCGGCGGTGTTCGCACGGTGGATGACATCCGTAACTTGCTCAATGCCGGTGCGGACAAGGTTTCGATTAATACCGCAGCCGTTTTCAACCCTGAATTCGTGGGCGAGGCGGCCCAGCGCTTCGGCTCGCAGTGCATCGTGGTGGCGATCGATGCGAAAAAGGTCTCTGCACCGGGTGAGCCCGACCGCTGGGAGATCTTCACCCACGGCGGCCGCAAGCCGACTGGGCTGGATGCTGTCGAGTGGTCGCGCAAGATGGCAGCACTGGGGGCCGGTGAGATTCTGCTCACCAGCATGGATCAGGACGGCATGAAAAACGGCTTCGACCTGGGCGTGACCCGAGCCGTGAGCGAGGCTGTTGGCATTCCGGTTATCGCCTCTGGCGGTGTCGGTAATCTATCGCACTTGGCGGAAGGCATTCTCGAAGGGCGTGCAGACGCGGTCCTTGCGGCAAGCATATTCCACTTCGGCCAACATACCGTTCCTGAAGCGAAGGCCTACCTCGCAAGTCGCGGTATCACTGTCCGCTAGTCGGCAGGAATCCTACGGCGGTCGCGTAACTGAACCGTAACAATGGTGCAGTGATGTCGAGTTGATACCATTGTCGGCCGAGCCGCCCCCGACCGGCGCTCGGCCGATTCTATGGTCCAATCCGTATTCAACGCAGCTCGTATCCACGGAACTGGATTCTGGCCACAGGCCCTCTCGTAATAGGAACCTACGACATGCGTTTGATCCGTTTCGTTGCGGTGTTTGCCGCCGCCTTCTCCATCTCCCTGAGCGCGCGTGCAGAATTGCCCGAAGGTTATCGGGTTGTGCTGATGACGGAGAATTTCCCGCCCTACAACTTCGCCAATAACGGCAAGAACTTCGCGCGGAGCGAGAATATCGAGGGTATCGCCGCTGACGTCGTGCGAGAGATGTTCGCGCGCGCAGATATCGAATACGACCTGACGCTCCGTTTTCCTTGGCAGCGCATTTATGAGATGGCGCTCGAGCAGCCGAATTATGGTGTCTTCGTGACCGCTCGCCTTCCTGAGCGCGAGAATGCGTTCAAGTGGGTGGGCCCGCTGGGTCCGGACGATTGGGTCATGCTGGCCAAGCGGGGGAGCAATATACGGCTGAATCGTCTCGACGATGCGAAGCAGTACCGCATTGGTGCCTATCAAGGGGATGCGATCGCCGAGTTTCTAGGCGAGAAGGGCCTTGAGCCTATTACGGCGCTGCGAGACCAGGAAAATGTGCGCAAATTGATTACAGGCCAGATCGACCTTTGGGCCACTGGTGATCCAGCGGGACGGTATCTTGCTCGGGAAGAGGGCGTAACGGGGCTTACCACAGTGCTTCGCTTCAACGAAGCCGAACTGTTCCTGGCGATGAACAAGAATACGCCAGACGAAGTGATCGAACGTCTACAAAGCGCCCTTAATGAGATGCTTAAGGACGGGACGACAGATCGTCTATCCAAACCTTACCTGGGCGAGTAAGCGCTCGCTCGCGCGGCAAGCCGCAGCGTTTCTCGACAAAGTGGGCGTTCGCAGCCAGACCGCAGGCTGCGGCAAGCGACGGCCAGCGCTCATTCTGTGTCGATTCGGATGGCTACCCGCTGCGCTGGCACACTGCGAGCGCCTAACTTTTCCTCGTCGCTTCCTCTAGGGATGGACCTTGACCGGCGCCTGCGCATGGCGCCAGGCAGGTGGCGGCCGCGCTCTGGTTCGAAAGGTCAAAGCGGGTAGGAGTCGACCCGAAAGGCAGTTAATACGCCTGGCTCATCCTGCTGCGGTCAATGGACGCTATAGCCTCCTGGCAAATGGTCGCTGCGTAGCTTCCGACCGAGCGTGATTAGCTAACGATTCCCTGCGCAACACGGCCGCGTCGCTTGGTAACACATTCCCTTTGTAGCGTGGCGCGAGGTTTGCATTGGCTGCGCAGGATAAGGCGGATCAATCCGAAACAGGCATTCAGCAACGCGCCATTCGTTTTGGCAGTGCAGGGCTCGTTCCGAGATGCGCCAACAATAAATGCAGTCGGCCGCGGATGGCCGTTAAAAGGGGAAGGGAGATGTATCGCGGGATTCAACTAATCATCAAGCTCTGCGCAGTCTATATGCTCGCCATTACAGCGGCGCGGGCAGAGCTTCCGTCCGGTTACCAAGTGGTTTTGCTGACCGAGAACTTTCCGCCTTTCAATATGGCGGCGGATGATAAGAACTTCGCGCGGGACGAGAACATCCAGGGTGTGAATACGGACATCGTCAGGGAAATGTTCAAGCGCGCCGGTATCGACTACAACCTGACGTTGCGCTTTCCCTGGGATCGCATCTACAGCATGGTGCTTGAGAAACCGAGCTACGGCATCTTCTCCACAACGCGCAACGAGGCCCGTGAATCCCTGTTCAAATGGGTCGGTCCGTTATCCACCACTGAGCGTGTGCTGGTGTCAGCTCCGGACAAGTCATTCAAGATCGAAAGTCTAGAAGCCGCCAAGCAATACCGCATTGGCGCATACAAGAGTTCGTCCACAGGGACCTTCCTGGAGAAGAACGACGTGCCCTACGAGGCATCACTTCGCGATCCGGAGAATATTCGCAAGCTCCTGGCTGGTGAACTCGATCTCTGGGCAACCAATGATCCCGTATTCCGCTATTACGCGGCCCAGGAAGGCGTGAAGGGGCTGAAGGTCGCTTCCGTGATCGAAGCGAGCACACGCCAGTACCTCGCGATGAACCCGGAGACGCCTGATGAAGTGATCAGCGCGCTCCAGCGTGCGCTCGACCAGATGAACGCGGACGGCACTACCGCTCGGCTCGCGCAGCGCTATTTCGGTCAGTAAGCGCCAAGCTCGCCGGCCCATCAGGTGGTATGAATCCTGCTCAAGCTGCGAAGGCTGTCACCTTCTGCCCGTGATGGCCATCGCTGTGCCAGGAAACGCCTAACGGGGCAATGCGGGCGTATCTGAATGGGCCGTAATCGTCCTGAATGCATCCAGGGCCTGGCTTACAGGCCGTTGGCCGGTATCCGTCCACGCTGTGCGAAGGCGTGTGGCGTTCGATGGCAGACTCAACGATAAACGCCGTTCCTGCCGTGGGCTGGCATGGCCCGATTGGCTCGGACAGCGATCATCATATCGACACTGATCCAGTCGATCCCCTGGCCTGCCAGGCGAGGGAGCTCGCGTTGAAGTAGCGCCAGGGTAGTGGGGTGAGGATGTCCGATCATGACGACCGAGCCGTACTTGCGCGCCGTGGCAAGCGCGGTCTGATACTGACGGGCGACAGCGGTCGCGGACTGATCGTCGTCCAGGAACACGTCCCTCGATAGGCTGGCCAGGCCAATACGCTGCGCTTCGGCAGCTGCGACTGTCGAGGCGCTGGTTCGGCTATCCACGAAATACAGATGGCGCGCCTGCAGGGTCTTCATCAGCCACGCCATTGCGGTACGCTGTTCCGTCATCCGGCTGCCCATGTGGTTGTTAAGACCTTCTGCGTTCGGCACGACAGCCAGTGCTGCCTCCAGACGCTTGGCAAGCTCCTCTTCGGTCATGCCCGGGTGCCATGCGAAGGGGCCGGTGGCCGGGTCCATGGGCAGGTGAAGCATGACTGTCTTGCCATGCGCATTGGCCTCGTGGGCCAGCGAGGTGGCATGAGGCGTATCCGGCAGGATGGACAGGGCAACAGGGCCTGGCAGCGCAAGGACCTGGCGGTCCCTGGAGGGGTGCTGGCCGAGATCGTCGATGATGAGGGCAAGGCGCGGGCGGGCTGTGCTCGTCACGTTCGCCGTGTCCGGGCTCTCCGCGTTCGCCGGTGTACCGGCGAACGTGACGAGCACAGCCAGGAAGAGGGCGGTCGCGCGGCGAATCATTCGCCGCGGGTGACGTTGAGGCCTTTGAGCAGATTGAGGGCCTGGCTCAGTTGATAGTCCTCATCCTGTGGGCGAGATGGGGCCTGAGCACTGCGTTGGCGATCCGGACCACCGTTGCCGTTGCCCAGGTGACGCTGCAGATCCGCTTCGCGAACATTCTCCGCTTCATTTTCACGTGTCAGGCGGGCACGCGGGACGTCGATGTCCGGCGTGATGCCCTGGGCCTGGATCGAGCGGCCATTAGGCGTGAAGTAAAGCGCCGTGGTGAGCTTTAGCGCGCGGTCGCCGTTCAGCGGCAGGACGGTTTGTACCGAACCTTTCCCGAAGCTGTCGGTGCCCATCAGGACGCCGCGCTTGTGATCCTGCAATGCGCCCGCCATGATCTCGGCCGCGGACGCGCTGCCACCGTTGATCAGCACTACCAGCGGAACACCCTCGCTTGCGTCGGCGGGATCAGCGGAGAAGCGAAGCTCGGAGTTCGGCAGGCGGCCCTTCGTATAGACGATGAGGCCTTTCTTGAGGAACTGGTCCGTGGCTTCCACGGCCGCCTGCAGCACGCCACCTGGGTTGTTGCGCAGGTCGAGCACCAGGCCATCGAGCTTGCGCCCGTTGTTCTTGCGTAGCGTGTTCAGGGCCTTTGCCACTTCTTCGCCCGTGTTGACCTGGAACTGGCTGATGCGCAGGTAGCCGTAGCCTTTTTCCAGCATTTCGCTGCGTACGCTGCGTACCTTGATGATGGCGCGGGTCAGCGTGCGCTCGAATGGCTTGCCGCCGTCGCGACTGATCAGGAGGCGAACCTTGCTGCCGGGTTCACCGCGCATCATGTCGACGGCATTCATCATCGACATGCCCTTCGTGGGCTTGCCATTGACCTCAAGAATCAGATCGCCCGCCTCGATGCCGGCTTTCGAAGCCGGCGTGTCATCGATCGGCGAAACGACCTTGAGGTTGCCATCCTCTGTACCCACTTCGATGCCCAGGCCGCCGAATTCGCCGCTGGTGCTTTCCTGCAGCTCCTTGAAATCCTCCGCGCCGAGGTAGGCGGAATGCGGATCGAGGTTATCGAGCATGCCCTTGATGGCATTCTCGAGCAGTGTCTTGTCATCCACGGGTTCGACATACGCCGCCTTGATGCGGTCTAGAACTTCCGCAAAGGTGCGCAGCTCTTCCAGCGGCAGCGGCGCCTTGCTAGGTGTACTTGGAACTTCAGCCGGTGGCGGCGCCAGGGTCTGTGGCGGCTGCTGGGTCTGCTGTGCCCAGGCGCTCCCGGCAGTGCTGAACGTCAGCGCAAGGACGAGCGGGGTGGACCGGAACAGGTGGCGCACATGCGGCATGTCGAACTCCAGAGTTATCTAAGATGCGCTATCCCTGCGCACGGCACCATTGGACAGGGTCGCTTGGGCGACCCTGCTGGCGGATGGCGAAATACAACGCGGCCCTTTCCTGACCGCCACTATTGCCGACAGTCGCAATCGGCTCGCCGGCTTTGACGACATCACCGGCATTCGTCAGTAGACGCTGATTGTGGCCATAAAGACTCAAATATCCGTTCCCGTGGTCGAGAATGACCAAGAGGCCGGCACCGCGCAACCAGTCGGCAAATACTACACGACCGCCGTGAACAGCCTTTACCGTGCTGCCTTCGCTAGCGCCGATCAATACGCCGTCCCACTTGGCACGCGGGTCATCTCCGCGCTGGGAACCGAAACGGGCTATCAGTCGACCATCCACAGGCCAGGGCAGTTTCCCTCGAGCGCTCGCAAACGGACCACCGTAGCTGCCTGAGCTCGATACCTGTGGACCCTCCGGTGCAGGCTTGGGTGCGGTTACGACCGACCCGCGGCGAGCTTGTTCCTGCTGCTTGCGCTGTGCCTCGGCCAATGCACGCTGGCGGGCCTGCTCGGCTTCGCGCGCCTGCCGGGCCAGTGTTTCTTCGATTGTCTTGAGGACCTGGTTCAGCTGGGCCTGCTCTTCCTGGCGCGCCTTGAGGCGCTTGTCGCGTGCGGCAAGGTCCGTATTCAGCTTAGCCAGCGCCTGCTCACGCTCCTTGTGGACCCTGGCGAGTTCGGCATGCTGGCTGTCGAGCATGTCTTTCTTTTCGGCCAGTTCGGTGCGCTGGGTTTGGATATCCCGCTCGACGGCAGCGAGCTGTCGGATCGTTTCGTTGAAGGTGTTGATCTGCTCGAAGCGCGCACGACTGAGGTAGTCGTAATAGGTAAGCGTGCGAGAGAATTGCTCGGGGTTCTGTTGGTTGAGCAACAACTTCAGGTATTCCTCGCGCCCGCCACTCTGATAAGCCGCGCGTGCCTGGATACCGATCAATCGCTGCTGCTCAATGCGCGACTGCTGGAGTTTTTTTTTCTCCGCGCCAAGCCGTTCGAGTTCGGCTTCGCTCTTGTTCAGCTCGCCCTTGAGGTCATCGACCTGCTTCTGCAGCGTGCCCATCTCGGTTTCGCTCTGCTTGAGCTGCTTCTGAACCGACGACTTTTCCTGCTGAATCTGATCCAGCAGCCTCTTCAGTTCAGCGATGTCCTTGCGCGCGGACTCCAACTGCTGCTGTGTCTCGGCACGCTGATCAGCGTGTGCGACGCCGAGGGCACAAGCGATAAGAAGAGCGGTAAGGATGCGCAACATGGAGGTGGACTGGATCTCGAGGCGGGCAGCGATAAGCTACAAGGTGCCGACGCCGAGCGAAAGCGTTTGTAACGCTTTTTGCACAGGGCGTCGGCCGTCTGGGTGGTTACTGCAGTTCGACGATGGACGTGCCCGACATTTCTTCCGGCACTGGTAGGCCCATCAGCGTCAGCATGGTGGGCGCCACATCCGCCAGGATGCCGCCTTCGCGTATGCGCAGATTGCGCTTGCCGACGTAGATGAACGGTACCGGTTCTGTGGTATGCGCGGTGTGTGCCTGTCCGGTGCTGTCGTCTTCCATCTGCTCCACGTTGCCGTGGTCCGCGGTGATCAAGGCTTCGCCACCGACCTTGTCCAGGGCTTCGACGATCCGGCCGATGCAGGTGTCAAGGCACTCGACGGCTGCCACCGCTGCGTCGAAGACGCCAGTGTGGCCAACCATGTCGCCGTTGGCATAGTTGACGATGATCACGTCGAAGCGCTGGTTCTCGATCGCGTCAACGATGCGGTCGGTGACTTCCGGCGCGCTCATCTCGGGCTGCATGTCATAGGTCGCCACCTTCGGCGATGGTATGAGGATGCGCTCTTCGCCTTCGAAAGGCTCCTCACGGCCGCCCGAGAAAAAGAAGGTGACGTGGGCGTATTTCTCGGTCTCGGCAATTCGCAATTGCGTCTTGCCATGCTTGGCGAGGTATTCACCCAGCACGTTGTGCAGTTCGCTCGGCGGGAATGCGCACGGTGCCGGGATGCTGGCTGAATACTGCGTGAGCATCACGAAGCCGGCGAGCTTGGGCTGGCGGGCACGGCTGAAACCGTCAAAGCCGTCTTCCACGAAGCAGCGCGAGAGTTCGCGTGCACGGTCAGCACGGAAGTTCATGAAGACCACGGCATCGCCGTCCTCGACCCGGACGGGCGAACCAATGGTGGTGGCCTTGACGAACTCATCGCTCTCGCCGCGTGCGTAGGCCGCTTCCAGGCCTTCCAGCGCGGAGGCAGCAACATGTTCTGCCTTGCCGTCGCAGATCAGCTCATACGCCTGCTGCACGCGATCCCAGCGGTTGTCCCGGTCCATCGAGAAGTAGCGGCCAATAATGCTGGCTATGCGGCCCTTGCCGAGCCGGGCGAAGACACCGTCCAGCAGTTCGAGGGAAGGCTGCGCACTTTTGGGCGGGGTATCCCGGCCGTCCAGGAACGCATGCAGGTAAATATGCTCCGCCCCACGGCGAGCCGCCAGCTCGACCATCGCCACGAGGTGATCCTGGTGGCTGTGGACGCCGCCATCGGACAGCAGGCCCATCACATGGACTGCCTTGCCAGCGGCGACTGCTTTGTCGACGGCACTTCCAATCACGGCGTTATCGAAGAAATCACCATCGCGAATCGATTTGGTGATCCGCGTAAAGTCCTGATACACCACTCGCCCTGCGCCGAGGTTCATGTGGCCGACTTCCGAGTTGCCCATCTGCCCGTCCGGCAGACCCACATCCATGCCACTGCCGGAAATCAGGCCGTGTGGCTGGGTTGCCATGAGTCGGTCCAGCACCGGCTTGCGTGCGGCATATACCGCGTTGTGCTCCGGCGTTTCACTGTGACCGACACCATCCAGAATCATCAGGACCAGTGGTTTGGGCGTGGCTGTCATAAGCTTCGGACTCTCGGCAGAAGATTAGGCCTGGCGGTATTTACCGACAGGCGAGGCATTCGTGCAGTTTAAAGACATACACGGCTAGCGTCACCGCCGTGGCTGGATGCGACGCGTTGCGCGGGCTGGAGGGGCCGGCGTGCGTGTGCTCGGCAGGCGGCGAGCCGGTGCAGGACAGCTAGTATGGACTGCGCCGGCCGGCGCTGGTTCAGCCTGACCCCTGCCGTGTGTATACTCCGGGTCCTGTTGCCCGTTCGTAGTCCAGCCTTCGGGGCTCCGGCCACGTTCGAGCCGCTCTGTTTCACGCGATACGCCGTCACTTGGCATTCACGCGGAGCCGCCTGGTTCCCGTGGCTCATGTGCCGTTTCGTGCCTGGCAGAGCTGGTGCGATCACGAACGAACCTGCAGATCACCCATGCATTTACCTCGCGGAAAAACCCGATGGTCTCCAAGCTTATTGAATTCGCCACGCATCACTATCTGCTCGTCGGTCTCTTCTTCATTCTCCTTATCGCGCTCCTGTTCAACGAGATGCGCCGCGCGGGCCGCAGCCTTACGAGCGGACAGCTGACAAGCCTGGTCAATGCCGATCAGGGTGTCGTCGTCGATATCCGTCCAACGAAGGACTTCGCCACTGGCCACGTGGCCGGTGCCCTGAACATTCCTCAGGACAAGCTGGTCAACCGAGTCGCCGAGCTGGAAAAGCACAAGGGCAAGACCATTATCGTGGTCGATGCCGCTGGCCAGCAGGCAGGTACGGCTTGTCGTGATCTCAAGCAGGCCGGCCACACCGTCGCCAGGCTTTCGGGCGGAATGTCCACCTGGCGCGCCGACAACTTGCCCGTGGTGAAGTGATATGCCCTCGATCGTCATCTATACCACCGCCTGGTGCCCCTATTGCATCCGGGCCAAGCGTCTTCTCGACAGCAAGAATGTGAAGTACGAGGAGATCGCCGTTGATTCGAAACCGGACCTGCGTGCCGAAATGACCCGCAAGGCCGGGCGTACCTCGGTTCCGCAGATCTGGATCGGCGAGCGGCACGTGGGTGGGTGCGATGACCTTTTCGCGCTGGACCGCGCCGGCCAACTTGACCCATTGCTGCGCAATTGACGCGGGTATCTGAAGCAGCTCAGTACGTCACAAGGATTCACCATGGCTGAACAAGCAAGCAACGAACCTCAGTTCTCCCTGCAGCGCATCTACGTGCGCGACCTGTCCTTCGAAGCACCGAAGAGCCCCGAGATCTTCCGCAAGGAGTGGGCGCCGAACGTCGCACTGGACCTGAACACCAAGCAAAAGGCCCTGGAAGGCGACTTCCACGAGGTCGTGCTGACGCTCTCCGTCACGGTGAAAACAGGCGAAGAGACCGCCTTTATCGCGGAAGTCCAGCAGGCGGGCATCTTCCTGATCAAGGGCCTGGATGCGGCTTCCATGAGCCACACGCTCGGCGCTTTCTGCCCGAACATCCTGTTCCCGTATGCACGTGAAGCGCTGGATAGCCTCGTTACGCGCGGCTCCTTCCCTGCGCTGATGCTGTCGCCGGTCAACTTCGATGCCCTGTATGCGCAGGAACTGCAGCGCATGCAGGCAGCGGAAGGCCAGACTCCGACGGCCTGATAGCCGCGTGGTCACATGAAAAAGCGCCCCTCGGGGCGCTTTTTCGTTTTTGCCTGCGATTAGCCGTTCGCCGCCTGGGGTGGCATCGGTTCGACCGGGGTGGTGTTGTCGCTACCGACGGCAATCGTCTTGCGCAGCGTGATGGGTATCGACTTCGCTGCCGGGACCTTGGCTTTCTCTGCGTGGTGCCACAGCGGGACCAGCGGGTTGCATTCAGGGTAGTAGCCCGCGCAGCAGCCTTCCGGGATGTCATAGGGCGTCACGCGAAGCGGCCCGACCTCACGATGCACGCCATCGTCGACGGCCGTGCACACCTGGACCTTGTCGCCTTCGTCGAGTCCCATGCGCGCCATGTCGTTCCGATTGATGAGTATGACTGCGCGCGTGCCACTGATACCGCGGAAGCGGTCGTCGTAGCCGTAGACCGTCGTGTTGAACTGGTCGTTGCTGCGAATCGTCATGAGGTTGAGCACGTCGCGTCGCTCGGCTGGCTGTTCGACGTCTTCGTCCACCGCCAGTGTCGTCGGTGTGATGAAGTTCGCTTTACCGTTTTCCGTAGTCCACCGCCGCTCCGAAGCACCGAGTGGCCGGTGAAAGCCGCCCGGTTCGAGCATGCGCACGTTGAAATCGTGGAACGTCTCGGGATAGGACTCGGCGATAGCGTCGCGGATGCGGCCGTAATTGGCGACCCAGCTGTCCCAGTCCGGAGACGTGGCATTTGCCAACGTAGCCTTGGCCAGAGCGCCGATGATCCACGGTTCAGAGCGCAGGTGCGGACCAGCTGGTTTGGCGACGCCGCGCCAGGCACGGATGCAGCCTGTGCTGTCCTCGGTCGAGTGCTGTTGCTCTATGCCGTCCTGAACATCGGTTTCGATCCGGCCGAGGCAGGGCAGGATATAGGACGTACGGCCATGCACGAGGCACGTCCTGTTCAGTTTGGTAAGCACCTGGACCGTAAGGTCAAGATCTTTCCACGCCGACTCGATCCGGTGGGTATCCGGTACGGCTCGGACGAAGTTGCCCCCCAACGACAGGAACGCTTTAACTTTGCCGGCGACGATGGCCTCGCATGCCTCGACCGTGTTCATGCCGTCTTCAGCCGGTGGCTCGAAGGCAAATTGCCGGCGAAGGTTGTCAGCCGGGACCTGCGCGGCTTTCTCGGTGATGCCGACGGTGCGCTGGCCCTGTACGTTCGAGTGGCCGCGGACCGGGCAGATACCCGCCCCCAGTCGCCCCATGTTGCCACGCATCAGCAGCAGATTGGTCAGCATCTGTACGTTCTGGACGCCGTGGCGATGTTGGGTAAGCCCCATTCCGTATACGCCGATGACATTCCTGCAACGTGCGTAGACTTTCGCGGCAGCTTCCAAGGCGCTGCGTGTCAGTCCGCTGCGTTGCTCGAGTGCGGACCATGTATAGCCGCGGATGCAGGTCTCGAACGCCTCGAAGCCCGCTGTGTGTTCGTTGATGAAGTCGACATCCAATACGCGAGGCATTCCTGCGGCAATGGCTGCATCGTCCATGTCGAACAGTGCCTTGCACATGCCTGCGATCGCGGCCGTATCACCCCCGATGGCCACTTGGTGGTATTGCGTGCTGATGATGGTTTCCTGGCCGGTCATCATCTCGCTTGGCGACTGCGGGTTCGTGAATCGCTCGAGGCCGCGCTCGCGGAGCGGATTGAACGTGATGATCGGTGCGCCGCGTTTACGGGCTTCTTCCAGCTCGTGAAGCATGCGTGGACTGTTGCTACCTGTGTTCTGACCGAAAAACAGGAGCCCGTCCGTTTTGTCGAAGTCGGCCAGTGTCACAGTGCCGACGGGGATGCCGATGCTCTCCGGAAGCGCAACCGAGGTGCTTTCATGGCACATGTTCGAGCTGTCGGGCAGGTTGTTCGTGCCGTACATTCGCGCGAACAGCCCCCACATGTAGGAAGCCTCGAGCGAAGCGCGACCGGACGCGTAGAAGACGGTTTGATTCGGGTCCGGTACAGCCGCCAGCCGGCTGCCGATATCGCGGATCGCGTCATCCCAGTCGACGACCACATAGCGGTCCGTTGCTGCGTCCCAGCGCAGGGGATGAGTCAGGCGGCCCTGTTGCTCAAGGTCGAAATCGCTCCAGTTGAGGAGCTCGGTCACCGTGTGGCGCGAAAAGAACTCCGGCTCGCAGCGGCGGGACGTCACTTCCCAGGCGGTGGCCTTGGCTCCGTTCTCGCAAAACTCGAATGGCCGTGTTGGATTGGGCTTGGCCCAGGCGCAGCTGACGCACGCGAACCCTCTAATGGGACGATTCTGTTTGAGCAGCGCATTGGCGCCTTCGATAGGCGCGCGCTCGCGCAGCAGAATATTCGTGACCGAGTAGGCTGAACCCCAGCCACCCGAGGGGCCTCGGTACGGTTTGAAGCGAATCGTATTCATGAGAATTCCGTCGTCGTCTGCGTACTGTGCTTTGAGATACGACGAGGATCGGGAAACGATGGTTCAGCGGAGCCGCCCGGCGTTAGCGGAGCGAATCAGGACCCGCCGGCAAAGTCATGCTGGCGCCAGGCCTCGTAGACCACGACCGCTACGGTATTGGACAGGTTCAGGCTGCGGCAGTCCGGGCGCATCGGCAGACGTATCCGCTGTTCGGGAGGCAGGCTTTCGCGTACCTCTGCAGGCAGGCCACGGCTCTCTGGGCCGAACAGGAAGGCATCGCCTGGCTGGAAGGCGATCGTATGGTGGGGGCGTGAGCCTTTGGTGGTGAACGCGAACAGGCGCGGCGCTGTGCCGCCATTTGCGTCGGCCAGCGCGGTCAGGCAACTCTCGAGATCAGCGTGGCGCTGCAGGGTCGCATATTCGTGATAGTCCAGACCGGCACGGCGCAGTCGCTTGTCGTCGATATCGAAACCAAGCGGTTCAATCAGGTGTAGCGTGCAGCCGGCGTTGGCACACAGGCGAATGATATTGCCCGTGTTCGGCGGGATTTCAGGTTGAAACAGGATGACGTTGAACATGAGAGGGTCCGGGTTCGACGAGGCGCGATTCTACCTGACAGCGAACGGTTCGGTGCGCACCCGCGTGGTACATTCGCGAGCTCCAGACAGGACGGAATGGCATGGTCCCAGAGAATGACGAATTCACCGACGCGCGCGCTGCGAAGAGTGCTCGACTGCGGCGCGGCAGCGTCTGGCTGGTCTCGCTTATTACCATCGGCCTGCTTATTGGGCTGATGATTGGCCGCATTGTTCATCCTCCTGCGCGCTTCTTCGAACCGCAGAGCGACCTGGCTCAATTGCGGCAGGTTTCTCCGTCAACGGAAGATGATCACCTTCGACTGACGTTGACCTTCGATCGCCAGCCGGCCTCCTTCGAGATGACGCAGCAGGCCGGTGCCGTCCTGGTGCGCCTCGGCGGGGTCCAGGTGGATGCGCCAATGCAAGGGCAAGTGGAAGGACCTGAACGCTTCTCCTGGCAGCTACGGCAGGCTAAGGAGGATGCGCACCTGTTGTTCGTGCCGCTCAGCGGCGGCCTGGACGTCATTCATACGGCGCAAACGGCCGCCTCTGGCTGGCAGCTATCACTGGATGTAAAGCCTGCTCGCTAGAACGCAAAAAGGGGCTGCATCTGCAGCCCCTTTCCCGTCGGCATAAAAGAGGGGATTCCCCGGCCTGCCTGTACCAAGGTCCCCGAAACTGGCGTACCTGATACATAGCATTGGGTGTGCCAACTTGGTGAGGTTGGTACTGTAGAGAACGTTTTTCTGGTACTAAGTAATTGATATATTTAGAAAAAATAAGGGAAGGGCGGTTGCGCTTTTCACTCGACCGCGCTCCCTGCCGGCTTTTAGCCCCTTACCCGGACCGGGCGATGCACTGTATTGAGCCTGAAGCGTGCGGTGATGCCCATTCCGAGAGCACCTCACTGTTCCAACGAGGTTGCAGGCATGCGACCTGTACAACCGTCTTGGCGCAACCATACCGATCACTTGCTTGCCATCGGGCCCGTGGGGTCACTCAACGGGCTCGTATGGCAAGCCAACGTAGTTTTCCGCGATGGTGCGAAGGCCGGCCTCCGAGCTGACGAAATAGTCCAGCTCCGACTCGTGAATGCGCGTGGTGAATGGATCCTGATCAGGGAAGCGGTGGAGCATGGTGGTCATCCACCAGGAGAACCGTTCGGCTTTCCAGATGCGGCGCAGGCAGATCGCCGAGTAGCGCTCAATGAGAGCGGTCTGGCCTTCCCGGTAGACCTTCAGCAGGATGCGGTAAAGCGTGTTCACATCGCTTGCGGCCAGATTGAGGCCTTTCGCACCTGTGGGCGGCACGATGTGCGCAGCGTCGCCGACCAGAAACAGCCGTCCATACTGCATGGGTTCGACAACGAAGCTGCGTAGCGGGGCAATGCTCTTCTCGATGGAGGGACCGGTAACCAGCGCAGCAGCGGCGGCGGCCGGCAGCCGCGCCTTGAGTTCGTCCCAGAAACGATCGTCTGACCAGTTCTCGACCTTTTCGTCGGCCGGCACCTGCACGTAATACCGGGTGCGCGTCGGAGAACGCATGCTGCAGAGGGCAAAGCCTCGCTCGTGACGTGCGTAGATAAGCTCGTCCTGCACCGGCGGGGTATCGGCCAGAATGCCCAGCCAGCCGAATGGGTAGGTGCGTTCGAAGATTTTCAGGCGATCTTCCGGGATGGACCGCCGGCTAACGCCATGGAAGCCGTCACAGCCGGCCACGTAGTCGCACTCGATAGTCACGGGCTCGCCGCCGTAAGTGAAGGTGATGCGTGGCTGTTCGGATTCCAGATCATGCAGCTCGACATCCGGCACATCGTAGAAGGTAGGCGCACCGCAACGGCGCCGGGCGTCCATGAGGTCACGCGTGACTTCGGTCTGGCCATAGATCATGACCGTCTTGCCTCCTGTGAGGACTTCGAGATCGACGCGAACGGCGCGCCCATCGAGTGCCAGCTCGACGCCCGAATGAACCATGCCTTCGCTGTCCATCCGCTCGCTTACCCGAGCTTCGCGTAGCAGGTCGGCCGTGCCCTGCTCGAGTACGCCCGCCCGGATGCGGCTGAGCACGTACTCTGGCGTCTGGCGCTCGATGACGATGTTGTCGATACCCGCGTTATGCAGCAATTGCCCCAGCAGGAGCCCGGATGGGCCTGCACCGATAATGGCGACGCACGTTTTCATACGAGCCTCTCTTTTTTGTGCGGAGGCCTCGGTGGCCCCGAATTGTGTGAGGTGGCTGTATTTTTTATTGGTGGCGTCGGGCGGATAAGGCACATTAGGAGGAACAAACTGGACTTTTGATAACTGTGTGCGGCTATCGGACAGCGAGGTAGGCCAAGTGGACCGGCAAGGCGGTGTACCGATCTTCAAGCTGTACGGCGAAGCACTCGAATGGCCCACGCCGGACCTGCTTCACTGTGAATCCATCCCCGCGCGCAGCCGGCTGCATGACTGGGAAATCCGGCCGCACCAGCATGGTGATCTGACACAGTGGCTGTACGTGCGGCAGGGATGCGCCGAGATCGAGCTGGACGGCGTGCAGCAGCGCATCGATGATGTCGCGATCCAGATCGTGCCGCCGCTGTGGGTCCATGGTTTCCGGTTCTCGACCGATATCGACGGCTACGTCATCACGCTGGCCGCTCCGCTGATTGCGCAGCTTCGGAGCCATCTCGGTGAACACGGCGCCGTGCTCGATCGTGCGGTGCTGCATCGGCTCGTCGGGCGCGAGCCGTACCTGGACACACTGTTCGACACCCTCGCAACGGAGTATGAAGGCCACGCACCGGGACGCGAACTGCTGCTGCAGTCGAATGTCGCTGCGATTGCCGTATGGCTGGCGCGCCATGCAGGAGCCCGCTCGTCACCCGTGGCCGCCACTCGAGGTGCCGGCTATCTGCCGGCCTTCACCCGACTCGTGGAAGCGCACTACCGCCAACACTTGAGCCTGGACGACTACGCGCACCGGCTTGGCATCACGGCAACGCACCTCAATGCGCTCGCGCGCCGTCAAACGGGACAGACGGCACTGGCGATCATTCACGACCGGCTGGTGCTCGAAGCCAAGCGCCAGCTCATCTATTCCTCCCTCACGATCAACCAGATTGCCGATGCGCTCGGCTTTAGCGAACCGGCCTATTTCTCGCGCTTCTTCAAGCGCCTGACGGGACAAAGGCCCAGCGACTTCCGCCGCAGTTGATTGTCGAACGGCGCTGAACATGATGGGTCGTACCCAAGTGTCATCGCTCTGCCGCCTGCCGCTACCAGTGCGCTACGGGTGGGGAGGGCGGAGGATCACGGGACGGGAAGATGATCGACTACATCGTGCATGGCATCGAAACATTACCGGCGTGGGTGCTCAGCCTGTGCCTGCTCGGCTTCACGCTTGGCATCAGCAGCGTCCAGACGTTCGTGCATCTGCGCCTCATGCGGCTGCAGAATGGCCGCTTCTACGCGCTGGTCGCGCTCAGTAAAGCGGTCCACGCACCGTTGACCGGCATCCTTTGGGTTTACGGCCTGGCCTGGGCGTTCTACCTGATGCTGCCCGTTTCCATCGAATGGCGCGTGACAGTCATCCCGCTCGCCCATGTTGCCGCGTTACTGCTGAGCGTATGGATGCTGATCCGGCTGGCTCGCCGTGCCGTGCAAGTGATGGATCGCTGGTCCGACCGCCGCACCTCGCTGTTCGAGCGTTTCCTCATGCCGTTCTTTCTGCGCTGCCTGGCCGCGTTGGCACCGGTGTTCTTACTGTTCTCGCTGTTTCCGCTCTTCGTCACGTCGCAGGAGATGGCTGATGCGTTGCGCAGCCTGAGCAGCCTGCTGCTGATTGGAAGCGTAGCGGCGGTGCTGATCTACGGGGTGAACAGTATTGAGCGCCTGCTGAGCGAGCGGTACCAGTTCAGCGACGAAGACTTCACAGCGCGCAAGGTGCATACCCAGATCACCGTGCTGCGCAAGCTGATCAATTTCCTGATCGTCATCCTCGCGGTGGCGTCGATGCTGATGGTGTTCGACAAGGTTCGCCAGCTCGGTGCGAGCATTCTGGCGTCGGCCGGAATCATTGGCGTGATTCTGGGGTTTGCGGCCCAAAAGGTGCTGGGCAATCTTATCGCCGGCATTCAGATCGCGCTGACGCAACCGATCCAGCTCAATGATGCGGTGATTGTGGAAGGGGAGTGGGGATGGGTCGAAGAGCTGACCCTGACGTTCATCGTCATTCGGCTCTGGGATCTGCGGCGACTGGTCCTACCCATTACCTACTTCGTCGAGAACCCTTTCGAGAACTGGACGAAGCGCGACAAGGATCTGCTCGGTACGGTGATCCTCTATGCCGACTTCCATTTGCCAATGGAGCCGCTTCGCGAAGAGGCCCAGCGCCTGGCCGAGGCATCCCCGCTATGGAACGGGCGTGTATGTGTCGTGCAGATGCTCGAGATGAATGAATACAACATGCAGATCAGGGTGCTGGTGAGCGCAACCGGTGGGCCCAACGCGTTCGATCTGCGTTGCCACATGCGAGAGGGGTTGATTCGTTTCATCACGGAGCACTACCCCGAATGCCTGCCGCGGACTCGTATCGACTTACCGCTTCGAAACGGCGGGAACGAGGCCGCGGATCCCCTGTTGCCGGCGTCCTGAGAGGCGCATCGCAGGGCGCCGGCGCTATCGGCCGGTCAGGGGTAGGATTTGGCCATCTGTTGTACCTGCAGCATCAGGCTTTGCAGGCCGCCACCCGAGAGGTACCAGAGCGGTGGGTCGAGGTAGAAGATGTCGTTGGATTTCGCGGCCGGGGTCTTGAGCAGGGCCGAGCCGTTGAGCGAAGCGATGTTCAGCGGCTTCTCGCCAATGGCTGCGCTACGGTCGATGATGAAGATGATGTCGGGCTTGGCGGCGGCAATTTCTTCCAGCGAAATGGGTTGCGGGCGCTGGCGTGGTGCCCCCGGTGCAGCGGGCGGTGGTGCGGGCAGCGCCCGGCGAGCGCCCAGTACCGAATAAATGATGGGCTGCTCGGTCGGCGAGAAGCGGCCGTCGTTGTAGGTCAGCACGAGTGTGCGCTTGTTCGATTTGCGGACATGCTCACGGGTACGCTGAATTTCGGCGTCCAGCTCGGCGAGCGCGGCGGTGGCCTGCTCTTCACGCCCGAACAGCTTGCCCAGTGTCGTTACGTTCTGCCGTACGCCAGCGAGATAGTCGCCGCCTGCAACACTCATGTCGAGCGTTGGCGCGATCGCCGACAGTTTGGTGCCTTCTTCACCCTGACGCCCGGTGATGAGAATAAGGTCCGGGTTCAATGCACGTACGGCGCTTTCATCAGGGACCTTGAGCGAGCCGACTGGGGCCAGCGTCAGGCCATTGGGTTGCAGGTAGGAGGGCGGGTTGCTTGCAGCGCCGACCACACGTTCACCCACGCCCAGTGCAGCGAGCGTGTCAACGCTACCGAAGTCGAAGCTCACCACCTTCTGTGGGTCCCGCTTGACCTCGACGGTGCCGCTTGGCTGGGTAACGCTAAGCGTGTCTTGCGGGCCCGAGGTCGTGGTGCAGCCGGCGATCGCAACGGCGAGCAGGGTGAGCAGTGCTGTTTTTCTCACAGATTGAGACTCCATCTAGGTCGGCGGCCGGTGAATTGGCCTTGGAAACGAGAAACCATATCATTACCCCGCCGCTCAAGGGCGGCCCAGACGGAAAAAAAGCATCCTTTACGATGTTTGCCTGACCTGGCACATCACCACCGGAACCCCGTGAGCAGCGCGGCGGTCTTTCATGGGCTGTCTTCTCGCCACTATCGGAGTGTTCCCATGGACCTGATCCGTATCATCTTCGCCATCATCCTGCCTCCGCTCGGCGTGTTTCTGCAGGTTGGCCTTGGCTTGCATTTCTGGCTGAACATCCTTCTGACGCTCTGCGGTTACATCCCAGGAATCATTCACGCGGTTTGGATCATCGCCCGCCGCTAACCCGATACCGCGCAAGCCGGCGTATCGTTACCACCGGGCGCGAACTTTCGAACACGTGTTCGATTTCACGCCCTTTGGTATATGCTCGCCGGCTTCTTTATACCCGCATGAAGTTCAGGGAAAACCATGCCCGACAAATCTGTAATGGAAGAAGGCCGCTTCCAGCGGATACTCGCTCGTAACATCGCGATCCCTGTAGCTGTCGGGATCATCAGTGCCGCGTTCTTCGTCTGCATCATCTATTACCTGCTTTCCGTCGCGCGCGATGTCGAGCACTCCGATCGCGTGATCAGCCAGGGCAATCTGGTGTTCAAGCTGCTCATTGACATGGAAACCGGGATGCGCGGGTATCTGGTTGGCGACGACCCGGTTTTTCTCGAGCCCTACAACCGTGCCAAGGGCAGGCTTGACGAAGAGTTCGCCGAGTTGCTCGAGCTGACCGCGGACAATCCGCAAGCGACGGCTACCCTTAGCCAGGCGCGGGACATGCATGCGCAGTGGATGACCTACGCCCAGAACGCCATCGACAAGCGTGCCAAGGGTGACGTTTCCTTCGTTCAGGACGTTCGTACGCAAACTGCCAAGCGTCTGCTGGACGGCGTTCGCAGCCAGTTCAACCAGGTACTGGACGCCGAAGAGCAGCTGCGAACCGAGCGCACCCATTATTCGGAACGGGTCACGACGATTGCCGTAGGCATCTTCATCCTGTTCACGCTCGCCGTGAGTTTCCTCATTGCCTACCGGGGGCGGCGTGAGTTGCTGGGTCTTTCCGCCGTCTTTACTGAAGCCCTGGAGACCGAAGCTGCCCACGCGCAGGAGTTGCAGCGCCAGAGTTGGTACCAGTCCGCCCAGGCCTCGCTTGCCGAGCATCTTATTGGCCAGCTGACGGTCGAGGAGGTGGGCAACAACACGCTCAATTTCCTGGCCCAACAGCTCAACATGTCCGTCGGTGCCCTGTACTCGGCCGAAGACGGTCGCCTGCGGCGGGTGGCGGCCTATGCCTTTGACGAAGAGCAGATGCGTCGTCGCGAGCATGTCGAGTTCGGTCAGGGGCTGATTGGCCAGGCCGCGGCAGAACGCCGTCCGCTTGCTTTGGAAAACCTGCCGACCAACTATTTGCAGGTCAGCTCGGCTGTTGGCGAGAGCGACGTGCATGCCGTACTGATCGTACCGATCATCGACAGCGGTGAGCTTATGGGAGTCGTCGAGCTCGGCTTCCTGCGGCCGCTTGAGCAGCAGGACCGCGAACTCATGCGCCTGCTTGCAGCGAGCATTGGCCCTGCCATCAGTGGCGCCAACTACCGCAACCGCCTGCAATCGGCACTGGCCGAGACGCAGGCGCTCAACGAGGAATTGCAGGTCCAGCAGGAGGAGCTGCGCAGTGCCAATGAGGAACTGGAAGAGCAGTCGGCTGCCCTGAAAGAGTCTCAGGCGAACCTTGAAGCGCAGCAGGCGGAGCTGGAACAGACCAACGAGCAGCTGTCCGAGCAGGCGCTCGCGCTGGCCGCCCAGCGTGATCAGCTCGACGATCGCAATACCGAACTCAGCGAGGCTCAGCGCCAGCTCGAAGCGCGCGCAGAAGAATTGCAACGCGCGAGTCGCTACAAGTCGGAGTTCCTGGCGAACATGTCGCATGAGCTGCGCACGCCGCTGAACAGCTCGTTGATCCTGGCAAAACTGCTTGCCGACAACGATGACGGCAACCTCACCGAAGAGCAGGTCAAGTTCGCCAGCTCCATCTATTCGGCCGGCAACGATCTACTCACCCTCATCAACGATATTCTGGACCTGTCCAAGGTCGAAGCCGGAAAGCTGGATCTTGTGCTGGAGGACGCGGGGATTCAGCGCCTGGGCGACAACCTGCGCAGCCTTTTCTCACCGTTGGCCGGTCAGAAGGGCCTGGATCTGGTCGTCGATTTCGCCGAAGGGTTGCCTGCGAGCATCCACACCGATATCCAGCGGCTCGAACAGATCCTCAAGAATCTGCTTTCGAACGCCATCAAGTTCACGGATTCAGGTGAGGTGAGGCTGCACGTACGGCCCGCCTCGGAAGGTCGCGTGGCCTTCGTGGTGCGAGATAGCGGGATCGGAATTCCGCAGGAGCAGCAGGAAGTCATCTTCGAAGCATTCCGTCAGGCCGATGGCACGACCAATCGCCGTTATGGCGGGACCGGTCTTGGCCTCTCCATCTCACGTGAGTTCGCGCACCGCCTCGGTGCCGAAATTACCGTCTCGAGCGAAGTCGGCAAGGGCAGCGAATTTGTGCTGACGGTCCCACAGCGGTTCGTCGAGGGCGAGGCGGGCATGTTGGCACCGACTGCACCGGTGGCGCCGGTCAGCCGTCCCGAGCCTGTCCAGAACGCACTGCCACCGGCCCCGGCACGCACGACGCCACGGGCGCCCGCACCCGCGGCGAAGTCGGCGACGCCTCCACCAGCGCCCACCTTCGAGGACGACCGCAATCGCATGGCAGCGGAAGGCCGCAGCGTGCTGGTCATCGAGGATGAGCCGCAGTTTGCCAAGATCCTTTTCGATCTTGCCCATGAGCTGAGTTACAACTGCCTCGTGGCGCATGCCGCGGACGAGGGGTTCAGCCTCGCTGAGGAATACCAGCCGGACGCCATTCTGCTCGACATGCGCCTGCCTGATCATTCGGGGCTGACGGTACTCGAGCGGCTGAAGGAAAATCCACGTACTCGCCACATTCCCGTGCATATCTGTTCGGTTGAAGACCGCCGCGATGCCGCGTTGCACATGGGTGCCGTGGGTTATGCGATGAAGCCGGTGAGCCGCGACGATCTCAAGCAGGTGTTCGCGAGGCTGGAAGCCAAGCTCGAGCAGAAGGTGAAGCGCGTACTGGTCGTCGAGGACGACGATCTTCAGCGTGAAAGCATCGGCAAGCTGATCGAGGACGCTGACATCGAAATCGTGGCTGTCGGTCAGGGCGGCCTGGCGCTGGAGCAGCTCAAGGATACGGTGTTCGATTGCATGATCATCGACCTCAAGCTGCCGGACATGGATGGCAGCGAGCTGCTGGCGCGCATGACCGAAGAGGACATCTGCTCCTTCCCGCCGGTGATCGTGTATACCGGGCGCAACCTCAGTCGGGATGAGGAGGCCGAGCTGCTCAAGTATTCACGCTCGATCATCATCAAGGGCGCGCGCTCGCCCGAACGGCTGCTCGATGAAGTCACGCTGTTCCTGCACAAGGTCGAGGCCGACATGCCGCTGGAGCGTCAGCGCATGCTCAAGACGGTACGTAATCGCGACCGTGCCTTCGAGGGCCGACGGATCCTCCTGGTCGATGACGACGTACGCAATATCTTCGCGCTGACGAGTGCCCTGGAGCACAAGGGCGCACAGGTCGAGATCGCGCGTAACGGCATCGAGGCACTGGACAAGCTGGACAAGGAGCCGGCCATCGACCTGGTGCTGATGGACATCATGATGCCGGAGATGGATGGCTACGAAGCCACGGAGCGTATCCGCAAGGATCCCCGTTTCAAGCGCCTGCCGATCATCGCAGTTACCGCCAAGGCAATGAAGGATGACCAGGACCGTTGCCTTCGCGCCGGGGCCAATGACTACCTTGCCAAGCCGATCGACCTGGACAGGCTGTTCTCGCTGATTCGCGTCTGGTTGCCGAAGCTGGAAGTCTTCTAAAACGAGCCTTGGCGTTCGTTTGGAAGGAGGATCGGGCACGTCTGGCTTGCGCGCGTGTCCGATGCCTTCAGAAAAGCATCGGTAACGGATGGGTCGAAGTGAAGGACCCCAAGGGTATTTCAAAAATGTCGGAGCGCGTGCTCGATATCGAGCTGAGGCTGCTGATCGAGGCAATATACGTGCGCTACAGCTACGACTTCCGCGACTATGCGGTAGCGTCGATGAAGCGACGTATCGTTCAGGCGGTAAGGGCACTGGAGTGCGAAAGCGTGTCGGAGCTGCAGGGCAAGGTTCTGCACGACTCGCAGGCCTTCATGTCGCTGCTGCAGTACCTCACCATTCCGGTGAGCGAGATGTTCCGCGATCCGGAGTACTACCTCGCCCTGCGCCAGCAGGTCGTTCCGCTGTTGCGGACCTATCCTTCGCTGAACATCTGGATCGCCGGGTGCAGCACGGGCGAAGAGGTGTATTCCATGGCCATCCTGCTTGATGAGGAAGGATTGCTCGAGCGCGCCCATATCTACGCCACCGACATCAACCCGCGATCGCTCGAGAAGGCTCGCGCCGGCGTCTACAGCGTGGATAACGTGCGGCTCTACACGGAGAACTACCAGAAGTCAGGTGGCCGCCGCAGCTTCTCCGAGTACTACACTGCGGCCTATGACGCGGTCCTGATCGACAAGCGTTTGCGCGAGCGTGTCACGTTCGCGGACCACAGCCTGGCGACCGACAGTGTTTTTGCGGAGACGCAATTCATCTCCTGTCGGAACGTGCTGATCTACTTCAATCGTGGGCTGCAGGACCGCGCGATAGGGCTGTTCCGGGAGTCGTTGGGCCACCGGGGATTCCTGGGGCTCGGCAGCAAGGAAAGCCTCGATTTCGGCGCCCACGCTGCCGCGTTCGAACCCGTTGCGCGGCGCGAACGGATCTTTCGCAAACGATGAGTACCACGATGGCACACGGACGCGCAGGACAGGCCCCTCGCCGAGTCGAGGCGATCGTCATCGGCGTATCTGCCGGTGGCCTGGAGGCGTTGAGCAAGTTGCTGGCAGGCTTTCCGTCGGATTATGGATTGCCCATCATCGTTGTGCAGCATGTGCCGGAGGGTACGCCAAGTCAGTTGGCCGAGATCTTCCAACGGCGCCTTGCCCTCAAGGTGTACGAAGCCAATGACAAGATGGAAATCGAATCCGGTAGCCTCTATTTCGCACCACCGGGCTATCATCTGTTGATTGAGCCGGATCGCTACTTTTCGTTGAGTGTCGATCCTCGCCTGCATTATTCGCGTCCCTCCATCGATATGCTGTTCGAAAGTGCAGCTGATGCCTGGGGCGCTTCTCTGGCGGGTGTACTGCTGACCGGCGCGAATGCCGACGGTGCCGCCGGGCTGCACGTGATCGCCCAGGCAGGCGGCCTGACCTTCGTCCAGGACCCGGATGAGGCACAGGTCGACGTCATGCCGCGCGCAGCACTGGCGCTGTTCACCCCCAATCATGTCCTGCCATTGGCTGGGCTCCGTGAAATGCTGTTGCAGCTGGATTGCTGACCCATGTATCCATCTATAGAGCCGGCCAAGCTACTGATCGTCGACGATCTGCCCGAGAATCTTCTCGCACTCGAGGCATTGATCCGCAGCGACGTTACCCAGGTGTTCAAGGCCGCTTCTGGTGAGGAGGCGCTCGAACTCCTGCTTCGCCACGAGTTTGCGCTCGCTATCCTCGACGTCCAGATGCCCGGCATGGACGGGTTCCAACTGGCGGAAATGATGCGCGGCGCCGAGCGCACGCGGCACATTCCGATCGTGTTCGTCTCGGCCGCTGGGCGTGAACAGAACTACGCGTTCAAAGGGTACGAGACCGGCGCGGTCGACTTCCTGCACAAACCGCTCGACGCCCACACGGTGCGCAGCAAGGTGAACGTTTTCGTCGAACTCTGGCGCCAGCGCAAGCAGTTGCGTACGCAGCTGAGCGAGCTCGAACGCAGCCGTCAGGAGCAGGAACAACTGCTGTTGGATCTGCGTCACACGCAGGGCGAATTGCAGCGGGCGATCCGCATGCGGGATGACTTCATGTCGGTTGTGTCGCATGAGCTCAAAACGCCGCTCAATACGCTTATCCTGGAAGTCCAGCTTCGCCGGCTCTATCTGGAAAAGGGCAATCTCGCGGCGTTCAGCCCGGAGCGCCTTCAAGGAATGGTCGACAAGGACGAGCGCCAGATACGTCGCCTGATGCGCCTGATCGACGACATGCTCGATATCAGTCGTATCCGCACTGGAAAACTGTCGATCCGCACCGCAGCGCTCAATCTCGCCGAGCTCACCGAAAAGGTGCTCGACGGCTTCGCTGCGCAATTCGATCAGGCGGACAACCAGATCATCCGCGAGATCCAGTCACCCGTGGTGGGCATGTGGGATGAATTTCGTATCGAACAGGTGCTCGCCAATCTCCTGACCAACGCCCTGCGTTACGGCCGCGGCCAGCCCGTCACGGTGCGGGTGGCCAGTGACGAGCGCTCGGCCTGGCTGGAAGTCGAAGATCGCGGCATTGGCATTTCCGAAGAAGATCAGCGCCGCATCTTCAGCCAGTTCGAACGCGCCGAGGGCGCCGAACAGATCGCCGGCCTGGGCCTCGGGCTGTTCATCGCTGACCAGATCGTCAAAGCCCACGGCGGGCGAATTTCCGTGCGCAGCGAGCCGGGCAAGGGCTCGACGTTCCGTATCGAGCTGCCGTTCCAGCAGTCGCTGGGTTGAGCGCGGCATCTATCGAACGGTGGCAAAAGCGCGAGCGCTGCAGGCCTGCGCCATAACAGCGCACGATGCCGTGCATACGACAACGTTTCTCGTTGGTCCGGGTTAAGCGCACACCGCAAACGGCGCGTTTTCGCGGGTATCATGTGTTCCATGCGGACCAAACAGTGCACACGCGCTAAGGTGACGTTTGCATTACAGGCAAGTAAATCTTCTGAAATGAATAATTGTGGTAAACCCCAGCGCACTTCACATTCGCTTCGTCGGACGCGTGCCTCGCGCCCGGCTTTTGCCTTCTGAGGAATGTGGAGACGGTCCATGAACAACAGTGCCATTGCAGCACCGGACGGCGACGTCGCCGCGCCTCGAGCCATGCCTCGCAGCAAACTTTATAAACTGGTCATCGCTTCTTCCATCGGCAACGCCCTGGAGTGGTTCGATCTCATCGTCTATGGCTTCTTCGCCATGACCATTTCCAAGCTGTTCTTCCCGACGGACAACGAGACCGTCTCGCTGCTACTGGCCCTGGGGACGTTCGCCGTTTCCTACCTGATACGCCCGCTCGGCGCGTTGGTGCTGGGCTCGTATGCCGACCGGGTTGGTCGCAAGGCTGCGATGTTGATCTCGATCTGGCTCATGATGTTCGGAACGTTCCTCATCGCCATCATGCCCACCTACGAGACCATCGGGCTGCTGGCGCCGCTGGGGATCTTTGCGGCCCGGTTGCTGCAGGGCTTCTCGGCGGGGGGCGAGTTTGGAAGTGCAGTCGCACTGCTTACCGAGCACGCACCGGAGCGCAAGGGGCTGATCTCCAGCTTCATGTTCGCAAGCCAGGGTGTCAGCGGTTTGCTGGGATCCGGGTTCGGTCTGTTGCTGACCACGACCCTGACCACAGACCAGCTGGAAAGCTGGGGCTGGCGGATCCCGTTTTTATTCGGCCTGCTGATCGGGCCCGTCGGGCTCTACATCCGCCGTCATATCGAGGAAGCGGGCGAGTTCAAGGCGGCTGAACAGGTTCACGCCCCTGCGGGAGAACTGTTCGCCCGGCACAAGTTCAGGATGCTGCTGGCGGTAGGCGCGCTGGTGCTGTCGACCTCGGTGAGCTACACCATCATCTACATGCCCACCTACGCGGTGAAGCAACTGGGGCTCACGGCATCCGTTGGGTTCGCCGGTACATTGCTCAGCGGCCTGATCCTGACCGTGCTGACGCCCTTCATTGGGCACCTGTCGGACCGTTACGGGCGTACACGTATCATGGTGGGGGCCGCGCTGGTATTCGTCCTGAGCATCTACCCATCCTTCATGTGGCTTGCCGGTAACGCGACGTTGGCGACACTACTGGCGGTTCTGTTCTGGCTGAGCTTCCTGAAGTCCCTCTATTTCGGTGGCCTTCCCGCATTGATGTCGGAGCTTTTTCCCACACAGGTTCGAGCAACGGGAATGGCGCTGAGCTACAACATCGGTACGACCGTGTTCGGCAGCTTCACACCGTTCTTCATCGCCTGGTTGATCGGCGCCACCGGCAACGTCATGGCGCCCAGCTTCTACCTCCTGCTCACCGGCATGCTGAGCCTAATTACCCTGCTGACCATTCAGAGCCGCTTGCGGATGCGCTGAACGTCGGACCCTGCGGGCCCGTCTGCGCTCGCATCCCTGAATCGTGGTCGTCTGCGCTGTAGCGCGGGCGACCCTTGCCTTGCGGTCTAGAGCCGCTACCCAGGGCGTCTGGATAAGGAATCATCATGCGGCAACCTTCGATGAAGCGTGACGTACTGGGACTGTTCGCCTCGGCGGCACTCGGTGCAAGCACGGCAAGCCATGCAGACCTAAAGGATGACAGCCACCTGTCCCTCGGGCTGCGAAACTTCTATGTGGATCGCGATTTCAAGCAGAGCGACGCGCCGAAGTCGCGCAACAGCAGCTGGTCGCAGGGCTTCAATCTGCACTTCCAGTCGGGCTATACCGACACGCCGGTGCAGGTGGGTTTCGACCTGCGTGGCCAGTACGCTATTCGGTTGGACGGCGGCGGCGGGCGCGCCGCAGATGGCATCCTGCCGCTGGAAACGGACGGTACGCCCGTTCACGACTATGGCCGCGCCAACGGTACGCTCAAGCTGCGCTATTCCAGGACGGAACTGCGCGTGGGTGAGCAGACACCGAACCTACCGGTCGCCTCTTATGACCCCTCGCGGCAGCTGGTAACGACCTATCAGGGAGCATTGCTGGAGTCGAAGGAGGTCGAGCACCTAACGCTCACGGCCGGGCGCTTCTGGCGAATCGCCGGACGAGACTCATCCAACTACGAACGCATCTACCTGTGGGGTGATAACCGCCGTACACAGGCCAGTGACGGGCTCAACTTCGCAGGCGCCAGTTACGCATTCACGCCGGACCTGACCGGCACCTACTTCTACGGCGAACTGGAAGACATCTACCGACAGCACTACACGGGCCTGGCTTATCGGACGCGCCTGGCGAACGAGTACAGCCTGCGGGCCGATGCACGTTACTTCGATAACAAGGAGGCAGGGCGTGCGTTGTCGGGCCGCGTCGACAACCGCACCTATGGCGCGATGGTGAGCGTAGGCAAGGGCTCCCATCAGTTTGGTGTGGGTTACCAGCGGATGCAGGGGCAGGACGTCTTCCCAACCTTCAACAACTATGCGCCGGCACCCTACCTGATCAACTGGTCAGCGCTGGGCTTCGTCAAACCGGGCGAGCGCTCCTGGCAGGTGCGCTACGACTATGACATGGCCGGCTTCGGCGTGCCGGGTCTGCGGCTCATGGCGCGCTACATGAAAGGGACGGGCATCAACCTCGGCAACCAGAGCTCGGAAACGGAGCGCACGCTGATGGCGACCTACGTAGCGCCCAGCGGCCCGTGGAAAGGCTTCGGCGTCCAATACATGAACATCCATGTCGACACGCGCAACGCCACGAAGTACGACGAGAACCGGCTGGCCCTGACCTACCTCGTGGATATCTTCTAGGCTCCGTACGAAAAGTGCCTGCGCTCGGTGATGCTTCGTTAAAAACGGGTTCGGAATGCTCATTTACAGCACGTAAACTCCGCTACCTCGCCCGTTTTTGCCTCGCCTGACCTTCGCTCGACGACTTTTCGTACAGAACCTGGCGCTGCCTGGCCAAGCCGCCCTATTAGCTGCGGCTGGCCGTGGTCAGTTGCTCTTCCAAGAAGCTAAGGAAGTAGCGGATCAATACCGGCATCTTGCGCCCGGCCATGACTTGTACTTGCAGGCTTCGCTGACTCATCTGTGGGTCGGCCAGCGGGACGAAGACCAAGTCGTCGCGCTCCGGCCGACCGTGCACCGTTACCGCCCCGCATAGCGCGATGACGTCGCGCGATTGCGCGACCATGGTGTAGATCGTACCGAGCGACGCGCTGGTCAGCGCGGGCACGATCGTGACGCCGCGCAGGTTGCAGGCGATATCGAACAGATAGCGCATGGTCGAGCCGGCAGGCGAAAGCGCCAGCGGATGGTCGGCCAGGTCCGCTACCGTCAGCTCTGCACGGGTCGCGAGCGGATGATCGCCGTGCATCAGCGCTCCGATGGGAGCGCCGATACTCATCGCGATCTCGACGCCCTGAATAGGGGTTAGGCTGAACGTCAACGCAATGTCCACGACGCCATCTTTTACGAGCGCTGACGCGTGGGCAGCATCCACTACCTGCACGTCGAACTTCGCCCCTGGATGAAACCCGCGGAACGCCGCCATCACGCGCGGCAGGAAGTGCCACGCCATGCCTTCAGGGCAGGCCAGCTTGATGGTGTGCTGCTGGAGCGTATTGAGGCCCCGCATCTCAGCCAGCACATTCTTCACTTCCAGCATATTGCGGGTGGCATACGCGAGCAGGATCTCCCCGGGTTCGGTCAGTTGCATGCCGCGCGGCCTGCGCTCGAACAGCTGCAAGCCAAGCCCGTCCTCGAGATTGCTGATCTGCCGGCTCACCGCCGAAACGGCAACGTGAAGCTGTTCCGCCGCCGCGGACAGGGATCCGGTCCGTGCGACCGCGGTGAAGAAGCGCAGCTGTAATTCCTGCATGGCGAGTTATCCGCATGGCGTCTGGAATGAGGTTTGCTCAGGTGAGAACGTTAGCTTGCCGAGCTAACAATTGTGGCAAGGGTTCGCCGGGGCTTACTCTAAACGGCAAGCTCATCAACCGGCCACCCGTTCCGCTATTGGAGTCGTCATGTCTGTCCAGCCAAGCACACGCGAATACGCCCAGGCGCTTGCCGTCGCCTCGTTCGAATCCGGTGAATTCCACAAGGCACTGGCACGCCGCGTTGCCTTGCGCACGGAGAGCCAGAACCCCGCGTGTGCGCCATTTCTGCAACGCTATCTCGACGATGAGATAGGGCCGCTGCTGACCCGCCTGGGATTTTCCTGCCGCGTGATTCCGAACCCTGTCGACGGCAAGCCACCACTGCTTATCGGTCAGCGGATCGAGGATCCGCAGCTGCCTACGCTGCTGACCTATGGGCATGGTGATGTCACCGCCGGGCAGGAAGAGCTCTGGGCGGAGGGGGAGGGCCCGTGGCGTCTGGCTGCTGCCAATGGACGGTTATTCGGCCGCGGCACTGCGGATAACAAGGGCCAGCACAGCATCAACCTCGCGGCCCTTGAGGCTGTACTCGAGGCGCGAGGGGGGCGGCTCGGTTACAACCTGAAGATTCTTTTTGAAATGAGCGAGGAAGTGGGCTCTCCCGGCCTGGAGCAAGCGTGCCGTGAGCACGCGGAGGAATTGGCGGCCGACCTCTTTCTGGCTTCTGATGGGCCACGGGTACGCCACGACCTTCCGACGCTGTTCCTTGGGTCGCGCGGGGTCTGCCAGTTTCGGCTGGTGCTGGAAACAGGCAACGGCGCACGTCACTCGGGCAACTGGGGCGGGCTGATCGCCAACCCTGCGACGGTTCTATGCCATGCACTGGGCACACTGATGACTGCGAAGGGGCGACTGACCGCCGAGTTTCTTCGCCCCCCGGCCATGCCGGCTTACGTCGCCGATCTCGTAAAAACCTTACCCGTTGGCGGCGAGGCGTTCGACCCTCGACTCGACGCGGACTGGGGCGAAGCTGAGCTGTCACCAGGTGAAAAGGTCTTCGGCTCCAATACGCTCGAAATCATCGGATTATCGGCCGGCAGCACAGAGCGGCCAGTCGGTGCGATTCCTGGCCGCGCCGAGGCGATTTGTCAGCTGCGCTTCGTCGAAGGTACCGACTGGCGAGCCGTCCCGCAGAAGCTCCGCGCGCATCTGGACGCCCATGGGTTCGAGAGCGTGGCAGTCGTCCAGGACGGCGGCTATGCGGCGACCCGGCTAGACCCCCGCCATCCGTGGGTCACGTTTGCCCAGGCTTCGGTGGCTCAGTCGCTGGGCGAAACCGTGAGCATCCTGCCCAACCTTGGGGGTACCATCCCCAATCACTGCTTTGCCGATGTCCTGGGTCTCCCCACCGTCTGGCTGCCGCATTCGTATCCGTCCTGCAAGCAGCACGCGCCCGATGAGCATTTGCTCGAAAGCGTCGTCGTGCAGGGCCTGAAAGCCGCGGCCGGTCTGTTTTGGGACCTGGGTGAACCGACAGCACCTTTTAACTCACCGGCCGGAGTCTGACCATGCCCGTTTTCGATCACCTGCAAATTCTTCCCGACGACCCCATCCTGGGCCTCATGGCGGTTTACGCGAGCGATACGCGGCCGAGCAAGATGGATCTGGGCGTCGGGATCTACAAGGACGAGCATGGACAGACACCGGTGCTGGCTGCGGTCAAGGCGGCCGAAGCATGGTTGCTCGAAAACGAAACCAGCAAAGCCTACCTCAGTACCGCTGGCGTCCCTGGGTTCGAGCGCGAGATCGTTCCGCTTGCGATGGGAGATGCCGCAGCGGCACTGGTCGGCGACCACTATGCAGCCGTCCAGACGCCCGGCGGCACGGGTGCACTGCGCCTGATGGGTGAGTTCCTGACCCGCACCTCGGTGAAGACGGTTCTTATCGGGGTGCCGACCTGGCCGATCCACCAGCCGATCTTCGAACGCGCAGGGCTTTCGGTAAAAACGTGTGCTCACCTGACGCCCGAGGGCACCTTCAATCTCGACGCGCTGCTGGCGGGGATTGCTGAACTCAATACCGGCGACGCCGTGTTGCTCCATGGCTGCTGCCATAACCCAACCGGCATCGATCCGACGCAGGAGCAATGGCACGCGATCCTCGCGGCCGTGAAGGCGAAGGGCATCCTGCCGCTGTTCGACCTGGCTTACCAAGGCTTTGGTGCCGGGTTGGACGAGGATGCATGGTCACTTAGGCTCTTCTGCGATGCGTTGCCTGAGGTACTGGCCAGTGTGTCCTGCTCGAAGAACTTCGGTATCTACCGCGAGCGTACCGGCGCGCTGCTGGTGAGTGCCGACAGCGCTGCCAAAGTGGCTGCGGTGAAGTCTCAGATGATCGACAGTGCCCGTTGCCTGTGGTCCATGCCGCCTTCGCATGGCGCGCAGATTGTCACGCGCGTGCTTGGCGACGAAGCGCTACGCACGCAGTGGAAGGCAGAGCTTGCGCACATGTGCCAGCGGGTCAACGCCTTGCGCAGCGCGCTGTGCGACGCCCTCAAGGCTATCGATGCCTTCGAGCCGTTCGCGGCCGTCGCGCAGCAGAAGGGCATGTTCTCCAATCTGGGCATGACGCCTGACTACGTCCTGCGCGTGCGCGAGCAGTCCGGTGTATACCTGGTCGGCAGTGGCCGCGTGAACATCTCGGGGCTGGCGGCCAACCGCGTGGATGAGTTGGCCGCTGCGCTGAAGGCCGGCCTCGACGGATGAGCGAAGCATCATCGAGCCTGCGGGAGCGCCATACCCTCGTCGAGGATGTGCAGGCCATCCTCGTCGGAACGCTCATCATCGCGTTTGGCCTCAACCTGTATGCCCACGGTCAATTCCTGACCGGGGGCGCGGCAGGATTGGCGTTGCTGGGCCATTACCTGAGCGGTCTGTCCGTGGGGGCGTGCTTCTTTCTGATCAACCTGCCGTTCTACTACCTGGGCTACAAGCGGATGGGACTGGCCTTCATCCTGCGAACCTTCGCGGCGATCACGGCGCTGTCATTGTTCAGCGATCTTATCCCGCGTGTGGTCTCCCTCCAGCAGATCGATCCGCTGTTTGCGGCCATCTTTGGCGGTTGTCTGATCGGTGTCGGGTTCATTCTGGTATTCCGCCATGGCGCTAGCCTGGGCGGCGTCACGATCCTCGCGCTTTACTGGCAGGATCGCTACGGGATCAGTGCCGGCAAGGTGCAGATGGCCATCGACAGCCTCATTCTGCTCACTGCGTTCTTCGTGGTTTCCTGGGCGTCCGCGCTGTATTCGGTCATCGGCGCCGCCATCATCAACGCCATCATGATCCTGAACTTCAAGAAGGCCCGGTACAACGGGTTCAGCTGAGAAAGGGCGGCCTCTAGACGGGCGCCTTTCTTCTTCTCCTACACGGTTTGCTCCATTCGACGCGGGCACCCCGTCGCGTCAAAGGCTTGGCCCTGCCGCCGGCCTTTCACAAAAGCGTCATCGTTCCGCCATAGAGTGCTGGCCAGACATACAAAGGCCCAAGGTGCGGACATGAGCTTTCTCGTACTGCGAAATCTGGAAAAACGCTGGCGTGACACGCCTGTACTGCACGGCGTTTCGTTCGCAGTGGAGCAGGGCGAGTTCTGCACGTTGTTGGGTGCGTCGGGCTGTGGAAAGTCGACGACATTGCGCATCGTCGCCGGGCTCGAGCAGCCGGATAGCGGCGAGATCCTGTTGAAGGGGCAAGATGTGCTTGGCCGTTCGCCTGCCGAGCGCGAGCTGTCGATGGTGTTCCAGTCCTATGCCCTGTTCCCGCACATGAGCGTGCGGGAAAACCTGCTCTTTGGCCTGAAGGTGCGTCGCGAAGACAAGCAGGGTTTCGCCAAACGGCTTGATCGGGTCGTCGAACTGATTGGCCTGGAAGGCCTGCTCGATCGCCGCCCCAGCCAGCTTTCCGGTGGCCAGCAGCAGCGTGTGGCGCTCGGGCGTGCCGTAATCGCCGATCGCCCCTTGTGTCTGATGGACGAGCCCTTGAGCAACCTGGACGCCAAGCTGCGCCAGCGGATGCGCAGGGATATTCGGGCGCTTCAGCAAGCCCTCGGGATGACAGTCCTGTACGTGACCCACGACCAGACCGAAGCCATGAGCATGTCGGACAAGGTCGTGCTGCTCAATGGCGGGCGCGTCGAGCAATTCGCGACGCCGCAGACGCTCTACCAGGCGCCAGCCACGGTATTCGCCGCACGCTTCATCGGCGCGCCGCCGATGAATATCCTCGACCTGGCCCAGCAGGATGGCCGGCTATGCCTGATGGCGGGGGACAAGGCGCATCCCGTTGCACCGGCCATAGGCGGTTCGCAATGCCAGTTGGGGATACGCGCCGAAGACATTCGGCTGGTGGCTGCGTCATCCGGGCTGCCCGCGCACGTCGTATCGGTCGAGTACCTGGGCGCCGAAGCCTTGGTGCAATGCCGTCTGGGCAATGGCGATGTACTGGTGCGCACGGTACAGAACGAGCCGCTCTCGGTCGGCGATCGCGTCGGGCTGCAATGGCCCAGTGATCGCCAGCATTTCTTCGACGCGGCCTCGGGGCAGCGTCTGGATTCCGAAGCCTATCGACGCTTCGGACCATCACAAGGCTCGTGGATGCGATCCGTCGCGAGCTGATTCGTCACCAAGGAGCTCCAGTATGAAGACCCACGGGAAAGGGGGAGTCCTCGCCCTCGCCTTAGCGTTTTGCACCCTGAGTTTGCCCGCAACGTACGCCTCGGCGGCGACCGTCGAGCTGCAGATGTACTACCCGGTGGCCGTAGGTGGCGGGGTGTCGAAGATCGTGGATGGCATGGTCCAGCGCTTCGAGGCCCAGCATCCCGAGATCAAGATCAGCCCCGTCTATACAGGTGACTACGCCACGACCATCACCAAGGCGCTCACTGCGTACAAGGGCGGCACGCCGCCGCAAGTCGCCGTGATCGGCGACATCGAGGTGTATTCGCTGATCGATGCCGGTGCCATTCAGCCCGTCAGCGATCTGGTTCAGGGCGATGAGGGCAAGGCATGGCTGGACAGCTTCTACCCGGCCTTCATGCGCAACATCGACGGCAAGACCTGGGGCGTCCCGTTCCAGCGTTCGACCATCGTGATGTACTGGAACAAGGACGCGTTCCAGAAAGCCGGCCTGGACCCCGAACAGCCACCGCGGAATTGGGATGAAGTCGTCGAGTTCGGCAAAAAGCTGACCACCGAGCAAGGCCCGAACGGCCGTCAGTGGGGCATCGAGGTGCCGTCCAATGCACCGCTGGGCTACTGGCTCCTACAGGGGTTCTCCGCCACGAACGGTGGCCGCCTGGATAACGGCAAGGGCACGGCCGTGAACTATGCGCAGCCGGAGACGGTTGAAGCACTGACCTTCATGCGTGACCTGTCGGTGAAGGAAAAGGTATCGCCCACCGGCACCATTGCCTGGAGCACCACGCCGCAGGACTTCCTCGATAATCGCGCCGCGATGATCGTCACGACGACGGGCAACCTTGGCGCCATCCGCCAGGGTGCGAAATTCCCGTTCGGCATCGCCATGCTGCCGGAAAAGACCGGTCGCGGCAGCCCCACGGGCGGCGGCAATCTGTATGTCTTCTCGAAGATATCGCCGGAACAGCGTGACGCGGCGATGACCTTCGTCCGCTGGCTGACCGAGCCGGAGCAGGCTGCCGAATGGAGCATCGCGACTGGCTACGTGGCTACCAGCCCGGCCGCATGGGAAACGCCAGCGATGCAGGACTACGTGAAGCAGGTACCCCAATCGCTGGTTGCGCGTGAGCAGTTGCAGTACGCCCAGCCGGAGCTTGCGACCTACGAAAACTCCCGCGTACAGGATGCGCTGAACCAGGCGGTCGAGGCCGTGGTGACCGGCGCCAAGGAGCCCAAGGAAGCCCTGGAAGAAGCCCAGCGCCAGGCTGATCGTATCCTGCGCCGTTACCAGTAAGGAGACGCCCATGACCACGTCCGCCACGGTCGATACGCCGCGCCCGGCCGCTCGCCGGTGGGCGTGGTCGCGGCTGGAGCTCTACGGCCTGCTGTTGCTCCTGCCGTTCATGGGGCTGATGTTCACCTTCACGCATTACCCGATCCTTGCGTCCGTCTGGCAGAGCCTGCACGACGAGCCGCGAGGGGACCGGGCCGCCGAATTCGTTGGCCTGGAGAATTTCCTTTACCTGCTCGAAGACGATGTCTTCATCACCTCGCTCGGTAACAACCTGCTGTACGCGGCAATCACCGTCCCGGTGTCGATCGCATTGGCGGTACTCATGGCGTTATGGGTGGACCGTCGTCTGGCGGGGCGGGCCTGGGTGCGTATGGCGTTCTTCATGCCGGCAATCCTGCCGATGATTGCCATCGCGAACCTTTGGCTGTTCATCTACACGCCGCAACTGGGCGTGCTCAATCGGCTGCTCGACCTGTTCGGGGTTGCACCGGTGAACTGGCTCGGCGACCCGGGCACTGCGCTCTACGCGATGATGGCGGTGACGGTGTGGAAGGAAGCCGGCTTCTTCATGATCTTCTACCTTGCCGCCCTGCAGCAGATACCGCCGCCGCTGCGCGAAGCTGCTCGCCTCGAGGGTGCAAGTCGCGCGCAGTATTTCTGGCGGGTGCAGTGGCCATTGCTGATGCCGACCACGCTGTTCGTGGCGATCAATGCCCTGATGAACGCCTTCCGGGTGATCGATCAGGTCGTCGTGATGACCCATGGTGGGCCAAACAACGCGACGTCGCTACTGCTCTTCCACCTCTACCGCACGGCCTTCAGCTACTGGGACTTGGCAAGCGCGGCGACGATGACCGTGGTGCTGCTGCTCCTGCTTGCCGTGTTGGCGCTGATCAAGTTCGGGCTGCTCGAGCGGCGGATCCATTACCAATAAGGAGGCCGGGATGTCGGTATCGATGTCGGGAGCTGCACGGCTCCGCAAGGGTTTGGCGGATGGTCTGATCTGGCTGTTCGCGCTGGTGTGGCTGCTCCCTTTGCTGTTCGCCGTGTGGCTGGCGATTCACCCCTTGGAGTTCCAGACGCGTTTCGTCTGGGATGCGCCCGTCACGCTCGCCAACTTCGTCGAGGCCTGGCAGGCGGCGCCGTTCGCGCGTTACATGCTGAACACTGCACTACTGGTGCTGATGATCGCCGTGGTGCAGATGGTATTGGCGACCCTGGCGGCCTACGCCTTGGTGCGATGCCAGCTGAAACTGGCGGGCGTGTTGTTTGCGCTGATCCTACTGCAGCTGATGATCAGTCCCGACGTGCTCATCGTGCAGAACTACCGCACGATCGCGGGCTTCGGTCTGCGCGATACGCTGCTTGGCATTGCGCTGCCGTCATTTGCATCGGCGTTCGCGGTGTTCCTGCTGCGGCAGACCTTCAAGAGCATTCCATTGGCGTTGGAAGAGGCCGCGATCATCGAAGGCGCGAGCCGCTGGCAGATCCTCTGGCGGCTCTATGTACCGCTGGCGAAGCCCGTCTATGTTGCGTTCGCGCTGGTGTCGATCAGCAGCCACTGGAACGACTTTCTCTGGCCCCTCGTCGTGACCGACTCGGTGGAATCGCGCGTACTGACGGTAGGGTTGCAGACATTCTCCGCACCCGATCAGGGCGTGCAGTGGGCGCTGGTGGCAGCGGCGACCCTGATGACGTCCGCTCCGCTGCTCATCGCGTTCCTTATCTTCCAGCGGCAGTTCGTGCAATCGTTCATGCGCGCGGGGCTCAAGTAACGGGGAATGGCCGGCGTACCTAGCTGGCCACACCTCGCCGGCCGCACCTCGCCGGGGGCGCCTAGCCGGCCGCACCTCGCCGGCCGCACCTGCCCTTACCAGGTCAGGCGCACGGTCCACTGATCGCCGTTGATATTCGCCTGCTGATCCACGGCAAAGCCACGGCGCTCCATCTCCTCGATCGTCTGGCGCAGTTCTTCCTCGCTGACGTTTTCCTTGGCGAAGTTATGGGTTGAGGCCCGGCGGCCGGCCCTGGACAAGGTCTCGATCTCCCGGCTCATGGTAGCCAGTACCTGCTCGACGCCGCTCTGGGCGTGGTTGGCATACTCGCGCGCCTGGTCGGCGGTGATGATCATCGTCTGCATAAAAGCCTCCTGTCAGGTTCCTGCTTGCCGCCTCGTAGTGGCGAACGTCTCCTTGTCTGGACCATCAGGGCATCGGCAGGATTCCGAAAAAGGGCCGGCTGGCTCGCTAAGGCCGTGCTTAACGGCTCGGAAGCGGTTCGATGAGCAGCCGGGTATCGATGTCTTCCACCAGCTTGGAAAGCTCATCGAAGAAGTCCTGCATGTAGGGCTCGAGCAGGTGATCATCCAGCGCAGCGGCGTTGATCCATGTGTCATGGATCACCCAGCGGCGGTCGTCATCGGACTGCTGCATCACCTGGTAGGCAAGGCAACCGGGGGCGGCGAGGGATTGGTCCCGGATAAGTTCGAGGTGCGCGGCAAGGGCGCGCTCGCGTTCAGGCAGGGCGCGAAGCAGGGTCAGTGTGTGAACGTGGTCGGACATGGCGTGTTCCCGTTTTTCTGTCCGACCACGAATCGCGGTATTCGCTTCACGCCTGTATCAGATCTCGACCTGTGTACCGAGCTCAATGACACGGTTTACCGGCAGGTGGAAGAAGCTCAGGCTGCCGCTGGCGTTCTTGAGCAGCGTGGCGAACAGTCGCTCGCGCCAGAGCGCCATGCCGAGCCGCTTTGACGGGATGACCGTCTCTCGGCTGAGGAAGTAGGTCGTGGTCATTGGCTGGCATTCCAGACCGCGCCCCTTGAGCAGCGTCAACGCCTGCGGAATGTTGGGCTCGTCCTTGAAGCCGAAGTGCAAGGTCAGCCTGTGGAAGCCCTGGTCGAAGCCTTCCAGCTGAAAACGCTCATCGACCGGGACCCGCGGGCGATCCTCATACAGCACGGTCAGCAGGATCACCCGCTCATGCAGCACCTGGTTGTGCAACAGGTTGTGAAGCAGCGCGTGCGGGACGGTTTCCGGGCGGCTGGTGAGGAAGACAGCGGTGCCCGACACCCGACGTGGCGGCTGCAGCGCAATGCTCTCTATGAAGTGCACCAGGGGCAGGGCGTGGCTGTCCAGACGCTCCAGCACGAGTTCACGGCCGCGCTTCCAGGTGGTCATGAAGATGAACAGCACCGCACCGATGATGAGGGGCACAGCGCCGCCTGCGGCTATCTTCGGGACGTTCGAAGCGAAGAACAGCAGGTCGATCACCAGGAATACCGAGAGCATCGGCACGGCCAGGTACCACGGCCAGCGCCACAGCAGGAGCACTACCGAGGACACCAGCAGCGTTGTGATGAGCATGGTGCCCGTCACGGCTACACCGTAGGCCTCCGCCAATCCGCTGGAGGATTGAAAACCGACCACGAGCAGAACGACGCCGATCATGAGAAGCGTGTTCATGACCGGGATGTAGATCTGCCCCCGCTCGACATCCGAGGTGTGCAGTATCTGCATGCGCGGCACGTAGCCGAGCTGAATTGCCTGTTGCGTGATCGAGTACGCACCTGTGATCACGGCCTGGGAGGCAATGATCGTGGCAAGCGTGGCGAGGGCAATCAGCGGGATCAGCCCCCAGTCCGGCGCGAGCAGGTAGAAGGGGTTGCGCGCCGCGGTCGGGTCATCCAGCAGCAGTGCGCCCTGGCCGAAATAGTTGAGGATCAACCCGGGGAAGGCCAGGAACAGCCATGCATGGACGATTGGCTTGCGTCCAAAATGGCCCATGTCGGCATAGAGCGCCTCGGCGCCAGTGATCGTCAGCACCACCGCGCCCATGACAAGTACGCCGAGCAGCGGATGGTCGGCGAAGAACAGCACGCTCCAGTAAGGGTTCAGGGCCTTGAGCACCTCCGGTTGCGCCACGATGCCATGGACACCCAGCGCGCCGAGCGTGGTGAACCAGATCACCATGATAGGGCCGAAGAGATAGCCGATACGCGCCGTGCCGTGCCGTTGCAGGGCGAACAGAGCGACCAGCAGGATGAGCGCGGTCGGCACGACCCAATGCTCAATGGATGGAAACGCCAGTTCGATACCTTCCACGGCGGATACGACCGACACGGCGGGCGTCAACATGCTGTCCCCATAGAAAAGCGCGGCGCCGAAGAGGCCCAGTGCGATCAGTACGGCCTGCAGATGCTTGCGTCCGCGCGCGGCACGTTGTGCCAGCGCCGTGAGCGCCATGATTCCGCCTTCGCCCTGGTTGTCGGCACGGAGGATGAGCGAGACATATTTCACCGTCACCACGAGCGTGAGCGACCAGAAGATCAACGACAGGATGCCGAGCACGCTGTCGTGTGTGATCGACACGCCATAGTGCGGCGAAAAGATTTCCTTGAGGCTATAAAGGGGGCTGGTGCCGATGTCGCCGTAGACGACACCGGCGGCCGCGACAAGCATCGAGATGTGAGGGGCCTTTTTGGCCGGGGTGGATGCGCTCACCAGGCGTACTCCATGACGGTTCGCCGGAAGGGTCCCGGCGGGCATAGATATAGCGAACTTGCCGGGCCGAATGGTTTCAGGTGGCTGAACTTTTACGGCTTCTTTACGGCATAGACGCGAGCGCTTCGGCATCGTTGCAGGGTACAAATCGGGCGTCGCGAGGAGTGAAGGTGTCCAGGGCAGATGACAGCCACACGCCGCTGGCAGAGCGGCTCTACCGGATCGATGCCAAGCCGTCGACGCCGGTGCGTGACTACGCCGAAGCGGTACTCGCCGCCGCGGTTGCCTCTCTCGTGGCGCTGGCGGTTTCAAGACTCATGGACCTGCCGAACATCTCGCTGGTCTTTCTGGTCGCCGTGCTCGTGGTCGCCATCCGCAGCAGCAAGGGACCGGCACTGACGTGCGCCGCGCTGTCATTCATCGCCTACGGCTACGCCTTCCTGCCCCCGAACTGGTCGGTGATCATCCATCGCGAACAGGACCTGCTGACCCTGTTTTTCTTCCTCGTCGTCGCCGTGGCGACCGGCGACCTGGCCGCTCGCTATAAGCGCCAGTTCCGGGCACTGCAGGCATCCCAGCGCGATACCCGGGCGCTGCTGGCTTTTGCCGAGAGGCTCACCCAGGCGCCGGACGCGGAAGGTCTTCTAACCGCGCTGCGCCAGCATCTGCAGGACAAGGATCTTGAACTGAGCCTTGTGACAGTAGAGGGCGAACAGGTGCATCGACTGGCTGGAGGCACGCTGGGGTTGAGCGAGCTGGAGCGCATCACGGCCTGCTGGAGCTGGGAGCACGGTGCAACCGGTGGCTACGACAGCCATAACCTGGAGCGCCCGCACTGGTGGTGGTGGCCCTTGTCGTCGAGCCCAGGCGTTGAGCGCTCTTCACCTATCGCCTTGTTAGGGGCGCGTGCCGTTGCGCCTGCGGTACTCGATGAGCCGAGACGAACCGCCATTGAGGCGTTGCTGGATACGTTCTCGTTGGCCATGGCGCGGACGCACCTGTCCGAAGCGCTGGCGACGGCCCGCGTAAAAAGCGAAGCCGAACAGTTGCGCAGCGCACTGCTTGCATCGGTGTCCCATGACCTTCGTACACCGTTGACGGTCATGCGTGGATCGGTCGAAACGCTGGCGATGCTCGACGATGCACTTGCCCCGGCCCAGCGGCGTGAACTGCTCAGCGACACCCGTTCGGAGATGGAGCGCCTGGATCGCTATATCCAGAACCTGCTTGACATGACGCGGCTCGGCCACGGGCAGCTCGCCCTGGATCGCGACTGGGTGACGCCCAGTGATCTGGTTGCGTCGGCGCTTCAGCGGTTGCAACCGCTGCTCGAGAAGCTGGTGGTTCGCCGGGAGATTGCGCCTGATCTGCCGCTGGTCCATGTGCAGGCCGCATTGATCGAGCAGGCGCTCGTAAATGTGCTCGAAAACGCCATCCGATTTTCGCCCGAAGGCGGCAGGCTTACGGTCCGCGTGCAGGCCGCTGACATGCTGGCACTTTCGGTGATCGACGAGGGGCCAGGCGTACCCGCCGCGGATCAGGAGCGGATCTTTGACATGTTCTACACCGCTGCCCGTGGCGATCGGGGCGGGCAGGGCACCGGCCTCGGCCTGGCCATCTGCAAGGGAATGGTGGTCGCCCATGGCGGGCATGTCAGCGTATCCAGCGGTGCTGAGGGCGGTACCTGCATCACGCTCCATTTGCCAATCGAGGAGCAACCGTCAAGCGACGTCGATGACTACGATGGTGAGAGCAACACACCATGAGCGATCGCATTCGCATTGTCGTCATAGACGATGAACCGGCCATTCGTAAATTCCTGCGTATCAGCCTCACCTCGCAAGGTTATGCGGTTATCGAGGCGGACTGTGGCGAGCAGGGGTTGGCGCAGGCGGCGTTGAACGAGCCGGACCTGGTGATTCTGGATCTGGGCCTTCCCGACCTTGACGGGCATGCCGTGCTGGCGCAGCTGCGTGAATGGTCCTCGGTTCCGGTACTGGTGCTATCGGTACGCGCCGGTGAGCAGGAAAAGGTGGCCGCGTTGGATGCTGGCGCCAATGACTATGTGACGAAGCCATTTGGTGTACAGGAGCTGCTGGCACGTGTCCGGGCGCTACTGCGTATCTCTCCCACGCCGACCGCGCCAGTGGCGGCTGTCGAGGTCGGCCCCCTGCGCGTCGACCTGGCGTTTCGGCAGGTTACGCTCGACGGTGTGACGATAGCCCTGACGCGAAAGGAATACGCTGTGCTGGCACTGCTTGCCCAACATGCAGGGCGCATCGTGACGCAGCAGCAATTGCTCAAGGAGGTGTGGGGCCCGACCCACGTCGAGCACACGCACTACCTGCGTATCGTCGTTGGGCGGCTGCGGCAGAAGCTGAACGATGACCCCAGCGCGCCCGAACTCATCCTGACCGAAGCGGGGGTGGGGTACAGGCTGATAGCGGCTGGCTGACTTGAGGTGGGTTCGATCGACAGTTTTTCGGGTAAACGAAAAAACGGCCCCGAAGGGCCGTTTTGATTCACGCCGGCTTACTTGAGCCATTCCTCGACGCGGTCCGGATGCTTGGCAATCCAGTCCTTGGCGGCTTTCTCGGGCTGGGCGCCTTCGGTGATGGCGAGCATGACGGAACCGACTTCTTCCGCGCTCCAGTTGAAGTTCTTTAGGAACGCGGCCACTTCAGGCGCCTTCTTGCTCAAGCCAGGGTTGGCGACGCTCTGGACACGCTCGGCGTCGCCGAAGACATTCTTGGGATCTTCCAGGAAGCGCAGTTTCCACTTGGCGAACATCCAGTGTGGGATCCAGCTGGTGACGACGATGGGCTTGTTCGCAGCGATCGCGCGGGTCAGGGCGACCGTCATGGCCGGGCCTGAGCTCGGCATCAGGCGCAGGTCGAGCTTGTACTCCTTGATGGCTTCTTCGGCGCGGCGCATGACACCGGCACCCGCATCGATACCGGTGATCTTGCCATCCAGTTGTGATTTGTACTTGTTGAGGTCTTCGATGCTTTTGGCCTCGAAAGACTCGGGAACGACGAGGCCGATCTTCGCGCCGTCGTAGTTGGTGCCCAGGACCTCGACCTTGTCCTTGAGCTTTTCGTAGTACTCGCCGTGGGTGGCCGGAAGCCAGGCGGAAAGGGTGGCGTCAAGGTCGCCGCGGGAGACGCCCTGCCACATGATGGCCGCTTCGACGGGTTGCAGTTTGACGGGATAGCCGAGCTTTTCCTGGATGATCTGAGCAGCAACGTTGGTGGTGGCGACGCTATCGTCCCAGCCGTTGACGAAGCCGAGCTTCAGCTCCGGTTTATCTGCGGCGGTAGCGGCGGACATGCCCAGCGCGAGGGTCGCGGCGCCGAGGCATTGAACTACATGCTTGAACATGCTCATGCGTATCACTCCATGTTGGTATATTTTTTGGCAGCAAAAAGGGCTCCTGACCCGTCTCGAAGCGGGCCTGGGATTGTCTGCGTTGCATTCTCCTGGAGGATGCCGGAGCATCAGGCGCTCCGGCAGGTACGGGAGTCATCGCTGACTCCCTCTGGCTCAAAGGCCGAGGTAGGTGCGAACTGCTGCCGCACCGTCCTTGCCATCGAACGTGCTAACGCCGGCGAGCCACTGTTCAAGCACTGCCGGGTTCTCTTTGAGGTACGCCTTGGCGACGGTCTCCGGATCCTGCTTGTCCAGGACCTTCTCCATCAGCTGGCTTTCCATCTCGACGTTGAACTGGAGCTGGTTGAGCAGCTTGCCAACGTTCGGGCAGCGTGATTCGTAGTCCTTGTTGATCACGGTGTAGACCTTCGCCGCGCCATAATCAGGGCCGAACACGTCGTCGCCGCCGGAGAGGTAGGTCATGTCGAACTGAGTGTTCATGGGGTGCGGGGCCCAGCCCAGGAAGACGATCGGCTCCTTGCGCTTCACCGCGCGGGACACCTGGACCAGCATGCCGGCTTCACTGGACTCGACCATCTTGAAATCGCCCAGGCCGAAGGTGTTGTCCTTGATCATGCCGTCGATCAGGAGGTTGCCATCGTTGCCCGGCTCGATCGCGTAGATCTTGCCGCCGAGCTTATCCTTGAACTTGGCGATGTCTTCGAAGCTCTTCAGGCCCTGCTCCGCTGCGTAGGTCGGCACGGCCAGCGTGTACTTGGCGCCTTCCAGGTTCGGCTTCTCGAGGACCTTGACGCTGCCGTCCTTGGTGAACGGCTCGATGACCGTATCCATCGATGGCGACCAGTAGCCCAGAAAGACATCGACCTGCTTGTTCTTCACGCCCGTGAAGGCGATGGGCACCGACACCATCCGCTTGGTCGGCTTGTAACCCAGGCCCTCTGCCAGCGTCATGGCAACGCCGGTCGTGGCAGAAATGTCCGCCCAGCCAATCTCGGCGAAGCTGACCTTCTGGCAGGCCGCGGGCTCCGCTGCCCAGGCACTGCTCATCAGTGCGGAGCAGACGAGGCCTGTGGCGGCGATTCGTTTCAGTTGCTTCATCAAAACCACTCCTTGTAGAACGTCTGAATCACTGCGCTGGCGGGGTGGTAGGCGGTGTGGGCACGGTCCGTTGCTCACGCTTGTTGCCGATGAAGGCGAACATGCGAGAGAAGCGAGACGTCTGCCGCGGCGTGCCGAAGCTCTCGGTGATGCGGTCTAGAATGATCGCCAGCAACACCACGGCCATGCCGCTTTCGAAACCGAGGCCGATATCCAGACGCTGGATACTGGCCAGTACGTCGTTGCCGAGGCCACCTGCACCTACCATCGAGGCGATGATCACCATCGACAGCGCCATCATGATGGTTTGGTTCACGCCTGCCATGATCGACGGCATGGCGTTCGGCAACTGTACCTTGAAGAGCAACTGGCGGCTGTTACAACCGAAGGATTCGCCGGCTTCGACGATTTCCCTGTTCACCTGGCGGATACCCAGTGTCGTCAGACGCACCGCGGGCGGCATGGCGAAGATGACGGTCGCGAAGATGCCCGGCACGCGCCCAAGGCCGAACAGCATCGCGGCAGGGATCAGGTAGACGAAGGCGGGCATCGTCTGCATGAAGTCCAGAACCGGGCGGATGACGTATGAAACCTTGTCGCTGCGTGCGCCCCAGATCCCCAGCGGGATGCCGAGCGCCAAGCTGATAAGGGTTGCTGAGAAGGTCAGGCCCAGTGTTACGACAGTCTGTTCCCAGAAGCCGCTCAGGACGATCAGCGTAAAGGCAACCGCCGTGAAGATCGCGAACCGAATGCCCAGGCGCCAGAGGCCGAGCCCCACGAAGATAGCGATCAGCAACCATGCCGGGGGCCACATGAGCAGCGATTCGACAGCCTGGGAAAGGTAATCAACCCCGTTTCCGATGCTCTCGAATACACCACTGTAGTTATCCAGCAGGTAGTTGACGGCGTCATTGACCCAGCTGCCCAGGTCGATCTTTTTCTCATTCATGGGCTTCACCCTGCAGTCGGCTCAACAGGCGTCCCTTGCTGATAGCGCCAGCGTATTGCCCTCTATCGTCGATGACGGGTATGGGGCCCTCGTTGTCTACCAGGCGATTGATGACCTGCTCGAGAGGAAGGCTCTCGGGTACCGGGTCAATCTGCTTGAGAGTCTGGGGCGTCAGCTCGCAGGTCTGGCCGCCTTCGACGAGCAGAGCGATCTTCTCGAGGCTGATGGAGCCCTGGAAGCGATTGTCTTCATCGACGACGAAGGCGTAGTGCTTGTCCTGCTCCTGTAATTCCTTACAGACGGTTTGGGCATCTGGCGCCTTGCCGTTGTGAACGTACAGTGGAACGCTGTCGGTCTTGAGCTGGCCAGCGGTCAGGTAGCGGCTGGTATCGACGGTATCGAAGAAGTTGCGGACGTAGTCGTTGGCCGGATTCTCGACCAGCTCCTGCGGCGTGCCGACCTGGATCAGCTTGCCGCCTTCCATGATGCCGATACGGGTGCCGATTCGCATGGCTTCTTCGATGTCGTGGGAAACGAAGATGATGGTGCGGCGGGACTTTTGCTGCAGTTCGAGGAGGACGTCTTGCATCTCGCGACGCTTGAGCGGATCGAGTGCCGAAAAGGCCTCGTCCATGATGATCATGGAGGGGTCGACAGCCAGGGCGCGAGCCAGCCCGACGCGCTGCTGCATGCCTCCGGAGAGTTCACGCGGGTACTTGCTGGCGAACGTATCGAGGCCGACCTGCTTGAGCACCTCCATCGCGCGGGCCTCGCGTTCCTTGCGACCCTTGCCGGCAACTTCGAGGCCGAACGCTGCGTTTTCCAGCACCGTTCGCGATGGCATCAGGGCGAAGGACTGGAACACCATGCTCATATCGCGGCGGCGCAGATCGATGAGTTGATCCTTGGGCAGCTTGGCGACGTTCTGTCCGTCGATGAAGACGTCGCCGGCGGTAGGTTCTACCAGGCGATTGATGAGGCGGATGAGGGTGGACTTGCCTGAGCCGGAAAGCCCCATGAGGACGAATATCTCGCCCTCCTGAACGCTGAAGGACACATCGCTCACACCGACGATTGCGCCTTTTTCTGCAAGGACTTCTTCCTTGCTCTTGCCTTGCTTGACCAGTTCTAGCGCTTGCTCCGGGTGCTCTCCGAAAACCTTGTACAGGTTCTGCACCACTATTTTTCCAGACTGCATGGGACGGTTCCCCTTCAGTAGACGTCAGCTCGTTCACACGGATGCGCACTGCGCCCTTCGGGCAGTTGCTCGTATTTGACGAGTGTTATTGCCTTATGGATTGTCATGCCCGAGGCCTGCAGACCGGTTCGTCAGGAGGGGGGAAAACCTGCAACGTCGCCGTTTGGGCGAAGTCGAGTCTCCTGCCGGCCACGGCCGACATGCACGCATGGCGTTCTGTATCTCTTGCAAACCGCTGTCAAAATCCTCTGGCAGTGCTAAGAGCCCATACTGCTGGAGCCGTCATGCCCCAGGAGGGAAGCATGCATGCGTCCGAATCTTGTTCTTATGGGTAGCTCTCCACCCAGGGGAGCTACCACTTTTAATTCTTCATCGGCACGGAGCGGAGTACTCCGGCGTCGGTCTCGAACGACCGACAGCGACGAATCGGCTGTCTCAACGATATAGGCTTGATGGCCCGGCAATTGTCGGTTAACGACCCTGACGTGTTGGGCGACGACATCTTGCCGAACGGTACGCGTTCGTCTCATTTCCCCCGATGATGGGCACCTCGGAAGTCCCTTTGTGACCATGCAAACCGGTGGTTGACTCAACGAAAGCGTTAAAAACCCTACCAGAAAAAAAGGCAACTTGGACCTTGACGCCGCCTGCTGCGCCGGAATCGCGGCGCCCGGGATCGGCCTCAGGCTACAAGTGACGGGCGATTGCGAGGAATGAAAAAAATTGATTTTTTTTCTGCAATTTCCAATTTTTTCGGATGAAAGAATCGCTTTTTCGTAGCGCGCTCCTGAAGAATTTGCGCCGCGTTTGTAAGTAGTGCTGGTTGTTTTCTGATCAACAGTGCGTGCCGCGCAGGCGCACCTGGATCGGGCGCGAAGCATGCACGTCCAGCTGCAAAAAAGCGACGTGTCTGGCCGCGTTTGTGAAGGTTTTTTTCGATGCAGTCGCCTGGAAATCAATCAGGCGATTCGTGGGGTGTCCGGCCTGGCATTTCTCAGCGCAGGGAATGGCCCTTATGCCTCAGGACGGTGCGCACCGATTCGCATGATGCCCCTTTTATTACCGGCGTGTTACTGCAGGAAATAGCGCTGATACCGTACACCTCAGAGCCACTCTTCGCTGGCTGTAACGCCCATCGCCCGTAGCCGCCAATGCACCGTTGCAGAGCGGTTGGATTTTTTATTGAACGACCATTCAATAGAGGCATGAGCCTTGCTTTGTTTCACGCATGAGGAAGCCAAAGACTTCCACCGATACCGTAGGCCTCGACCGTGTGGCCCTGTGTGTGAGGAGAGAGCGATGCCCGACGTGAACCCTGGTCAATCCAAAGGTGCAGCAATCAAATCCATTGGATTACTACTGCTCGATAATTTCACACTCATGTCGCTTGCTTCGGCAGTCGAACCGCTTCGCATGGCCAACCAGCTGTCCGGCAAGGAGCTGTTTCGCTGGTTCACCTTGACATCCGACGGTGCTCCCGCTCGGGCGAGTGACGGTCTTCAAATCACACCGGACATGGGCTTTGCGCAGGCTCCGGCCCTCGACGTGATCCTGGTCTGTGGCGGCGTGGGCATCCAGCATTCCGTCAAGCGCGAGCACATCGCCTGGCTCCAGGCTCAGGCGCGTCATGGGCGCTGTATCGGCGGGGTTTGTACGGGCAGCTGGGCGCTGGCAAAGTCAGGATTGCTCGATGGCTACGACTGCAGCGTGCACTGGGAATGTCTGGCGGCGATGCAGGAGGCATTTCCACGGGTAGCAATGACCACACGCCTATTCTCCATTGACCGCAATCGCTACACCTCTTCGGGCGGCACCGCGCCGATGGACATGATGTTGCACCTCATTGCCCGCGACCACGGGCGGGAACTGGCAGCTGCGATCTCTGAAATGTTCATCTACGAGCGCATGCGTAACGAGCAGGATCATCAGCGCGTTCCGCTCAAACATATGCTCGGTACCAACCAGCCGAAACTGCAGGAAATCGTGGCCTTGATGGAGGCAAACCTGGAGGAGCCCATCGATCTTGACGAGCTGGCGACCTATGTGGACGTTTCGCGCCGTCAGCTTGAACGCCTGTTCCAGAAATACCTGCATTGCTCGCCTTCACGCTACTACCTCAAGCTGCGTCTGATCCGGGCGCGGCAGTTGCTCAAGCAGACCTCCATGTCCATCATCGAAGTAGCGTCCGTATGCGGCTTCGTATCGACGCCCCACTTCTCGAAGTGCTACCGCGAATTCTTCGGCATTCCTCCGCGTGACGAGCGAGCCGGGCAGACATCGAGCAACGTCGTTGCCTTCATTCCGGTGCCCGAAGACGTCGCGCGTAACTCCGCGGCGCTCCTTGCATTGAGCAGCGCGCAGGGCGAGTCCACGTTTGCAAGCGTTCGTTTGTAAGTTCTCGCCGGAGCGGCGCGTAACACGGATTGATACGGTCGAGGTGGAGATGCCGAAAGGTCTCCACCTTGCGCCTCGTGCCGAGGTGCTCCGATCCCTCTATTACCCCAGCTATAAAATCTGCAAAAGAACAGGGTGGCGATGAAGGCTGCAAGCGGCGTGCTGCTTTTCGCTTGAGTCCCGTTACGGAAAATTGGGACCGCCGCCACTAGCGCACGTTACGGTCTGGCTATCGCTCCTGTACCGGACCCCGCGCTGGCTATTGCAGGCAGCGTGCGGGCCCGTGACCTAGCGAGCGGCTAGCAGCGCTGGTAGCAGATGCCGATTGATGGCTTCACGAACGGCAGGGAGGAGAGTCGCAGAGCCTCCAAGCAGATCCTCGACCAGCCGGCGAAGCTGGCGGGCCCGATCTGCGCACAGCCCGGTTGCCACACGCTGGCACGCGGCCTCCGCGGATATCCCCGGCGGCAATTCGAAACCCAGGCTGACAAGTCGGTCACGGAAGTCGTCCTGGTCGATCAGTTCAGCCATCATCATGGGGGCAATCCTCCCGAAAAAGCTTGAGTTCACAGTCAGCGAAGCACGCCTTCTTCCAGTAGCACCTTGAATATAGCGTCTGCACCGGCTTCCGGCGTTACCCCGGTCAGGACCTGGCCTCCGCCACCGGATGCCTTGGCGGTCGCCGCCTTCATGCGCTCGGCGCCTGTTTTCGCCTTGATGACCTTTAGGCGCTTCGGTCGGGGGCGAGCAGGTTGCCACTGGCCCTGTACGAAAAGCGGGTCTTCGACATGCGAGTGAGATTCTGTCGTCAACTCGCCCCGTCGCGCAGGGCCAAAAGCGCTCTGGCGCGGTGCCGGCGCGGCTGCGTCGACACTGGCGACGAAGGGCAGACGAACGCTCAGTCGGCGCCGCTGGCCGCGCGGAAGCGCTTGAAGGATGGAGGCGGTATTGCCATCGACGTGTTCGATCTCGGCCAGGCCGACGACCAGCGGCCAACCCAGTTTCTCCGCGAGCAGGTACGGCAGCAGACCCGACCCTTCGCCGGTCTCGGCCTGGCTACCGGTCAGGACCACATTGGCGCCTTGACCACGTATGTGTTCGACAAGACCAGGAAGGGCGTCGGTGTGAGCGGGCTGCTCTATGACCGTCAAAGAGGGCAGCCCCATGCCCAAATAGCTGCGCAGGATTTCCGTAGCCGGATCACCTGCATGGACCACGTCCAACTGCTCTCCGACAAGCCCCAGCCCAAGCTCGACGGCGCGTGCATCCTGCTCGGCGCGCCGGGGCCGACCGGAGGCCGGATGTGCGCCGATCGAGACGAGTGTGCATATCTTCAAGTCGCTCATGACTCAGCCTCCAGGCGTACAGCAGGGGTCGATACGGCGTAATCAGGCAGCATCACGTTCACCTTGCTGACGATGCGCCTGGACCTTCTGAACCAGTGCCTGCAGGATCGCCGCGGCATCGCCGATAACGGCGAGGTCCGCACGCTTCACCATGTCGCATTTCGGGTCCATGTTTACCGCGATGACCTTCTCACAGGCGCCGATGCCTTGCAGGTGCTGGACCGCCCCCGAGATGCCGATGGCCAGGTACACGCGTGCGGTGACCCAGGTGCCCGTGGCGCCCACCTGCCGAGCACGCGGCATATGCCCGTCGTCGACCGCAACACGCGAAGCGCCCTCGGTCGCGCCCAGCGTCTCCGCGGCGTGGTGAAACAGGTCCCAATCCTTCACGCCATTGCCGCCTGACAGGATGAACTCGGCTTCGGCCATGGGAATGCGAGCCGGATCGACCGCGACGGGCCCTCTGTCCTCGATCCGCGCCAGGTGATGTGGAAGCGAGCCGCTGAGCTCGACGGTGCGTGCTTCATGGCGGCTTTCGCTGATGGGTTCAGCGCACTCCGGCAGTGCCAGGACAATACGCGGCAGTGCCTGGGTGACATCTTCCAGACCCGCGCCAGCGCGACGGACACATTGCTCGTCCTTCACTTGCCAGACACGGGTCGCTGGTCGCTCGCCAAGCGCAGCCGCGAGGCGCCTGCCGAGCTCGCCGCCGCCATTTCGGCTGTCGGGCAGGAGCCAGTAGCTTGGATCGAACTGTCGCTCAACCGCCTGGAGCGCAATCACACGCTGCTCGGGCGCATAGCCTTCGTAGGCTGCGCTGTCGAGACGGAGCAGGCGGTCGACACCCGCCGTATCGAATGCGGTTTCCTTGGCCTCGCCGAAGACAATCGCCAGCACTGCACCGTGTGCGCCCGCCAATTGGCGGGCCAGTCCGAGCAGGTCCTTGTCATGTGCCGACAGGCGCCCGCCGACCATGTCGGGCACCACGGCGACGTAATGCTGGGGCGTTTCGACCAAATGAAGTGGCAATACGACTTCAGCCGGGGCGGCAGCACCACGGCGTAGCGATCCACCCTGCTGTGCACCCGAGCGGTCGAGCCGCTTGATGCCATTGGGGCCGATGAAGCCCGCAGCGATTGCGTGGGGATTCTTGCGCATGATGCCGTTGGGGCCGACCCAGCGCGTCTTCGCATCCTGAAGGGTCGCGTGCAGTGGATGGAGCCGGTTACGGGCAATCCATTCGGCACGCGGATCGCGTCTGATGAGATCACTCATGGTGGCTGCTCTCGCGGTGAATACGGGGCGTGCCCGAGCAGGGGGTTCCCTGACGCGGGATAAGGAAAGCACGGCCTGGCCTTGCGCGCTTCAAGTGGTGCAGGGTGCTCATAGCGCGGGCTCCGTAACTTTCTTCCGACTCGGCGTGGCAGCCTTCGGCGCATCGGGGGTTTCGACCAGGGCTTCTGCGACCAGCTCGGCGATGTCCTTCACCTGCGGCCTGGGTTCGACCACGCCCTCGAGCATCAGCGTGCACTGCGGGCAGCCAACGGCAACCAGCTCCGCTTCGGTTTCCCGGATGTCAGCCATGCGCATGTCCGGGATACGTTGCTGGCCGGGGATGTCCGTAATCGGCGCGCCGCCGCCGCCGCCACAGCAGCGCGAGCGGTAGCCGGAGCGGGTCATCTCGACCACGTCGATGCCAATGGCTGAAAGGACTTCCCGCGGTGCCTCATACTCGCCGTTATAGCGGCCGAGATAACAGGGATCGTGATAGGTCACGCGGCCGCCATGCTCGCCTGCGAGCGGATGGATACCGAGGGTGAGGCGGTGCGCGTTGATGAGTGTCTCGATGTAGGTACTGTGGTGATACACGGTGTACCGGCCACCCAGCTCGCCGTACTCGTTTTTCAGCACGTGGAAACTGTGCGGGTCACAGGTCACTATCGTGTCGAAACGGTACCTGGACAGCGTATCGATGTTGCGACGGGCCAGGGTCTGGAATGTCGCTTCATCACCCAGGCGCCGTGCGACATCGCCACTGTCGCGCTCTTCCAGACCCAGCACGGCGAAGTCGATCTTCGCGGCGCGCAGAATCTTCACGAACGCACGCAGCGTGCGCTGGTTGCGCATATCGAAGGCGCCGTCGCCGACCCAGAACAGGACATCCGCGCCGCCTTTCTCGCTCATGAGTGGCAGGCTGAGGTCGGCTGCCCAGTTCATCCGGCCGCCTGGCGCGAAGCCGCCCGGATTGTCGGTCGCGATGAGGTTGTCCAGCACTTCGGCGCCTTTGTTGGGCGTCGCGCCCTTCTCCAGCGTGAGATGACGGCGCATGTCGACGATCGCGTCGACGTGCTCGATCATCATCGGGCATTCCTCGACGCAGGCACGGCAGGTCGTGCAGGACCAAAGGGTCTCCGCATCGACGAGCGCCTTGCCTTCCAGAGAAACGATAGGCTGATGCGGGCCACCCTGATGCTCACCGATGGGCTTGCCAGGGTAGGGCGAACCGGCAAAGCGCGCATCGCTGCCGCCTGCGAGGCCTATCACCATGTCCTGGATGAGCTTCTTCGGATTGAGCGGCTGACCGGCCGCGAATGCCGGGCACATGGCTTCGCAGCGCCCGCACTGGACGCAGGAATCGAAGCCGAGTAACTGGTTCCAGGTAAAATCCACGGGTTTGCCGACGCCCAGTGGCGCGCTCTGGTCATCGAGGTTTAGCGCCTTGAGCCCACTGGAGCGGGCGGCACTGGCGTTATAGGGCGTGGAGAAACGCTCTGCACGGCGGTGCCAGGCGAGGTGAAGCGCCCCGGCGAAGGCGTGCTTCATCGGGCCGCCCCAGGTCATGCCGAAAAACATCTCCGAAACACCCCAGGCAATGCCCAGCGCGAGAACACCCGCGAGCAGCCAGCCGCCGAAGTTTTCCGGCAGAACGCCCGCCACCGGCAGGGTTGCGATGAAAAAGCTCACCGAGAACATGAGCAGGCTCTTGGGCAGGCGCATCCAGGGGCCCTTGGATAGCCGAGCCGGTGGATTGCGACGACGCCTGGCAACGAAGAGGGCACCTGTGAACATGCAAAGGGTCGCGGCCATCAACGCCCAGGCCAACACCTGGTGCTGCAAGCCGAAGCCATGAACGGCGATGGCCAGTGCAGCGGCCAGTACGAATCCACCGGCTGTCGCAACGTGCGTCCGGGACATGTACTTGTCGCGCTCGACCACGTGGTGCAGGTCGACAAGATAACGCCGTGGCATCTTCAAGAGGCCACCAATCCAGCTGACCTTCGAGGGACGTCCGCGGCGCCACATCATGAATCGCTTCAAAGCGCCAAGCACGGCAAGCGCCAGGGCGGTGAAGAGCAGAATGGGGAGTATGGTTTGCAGCATTTGCTTACCCTCACAGGGTTGATCGTTCCCACGCTCTGCGTGGTAACGCATCGCTGGACGCTCTGCGTCCAGCGCTTGTGACGCCGAGCGTCACGGCGCCAGGTCTCCCGCGCAGAGCGTGGGAGCCGTCATCCAATCCGGATCAGAAGTCCTTGCAGAGTCGCAGTGCGTCGTAGATGGCCGCGTGAGTATTGCGCTGCGCGACGCAATCGCCGATACGGAACAGCAGATAGCCATCACCGCTTTCTGCCAGGCACGGCTGGGGCTGGATTGCGTACTGCGCTTCGATATCCATCTGGCCCTTGTTGCGCGAGCCTTCCTTGAGCGCGTAGTAGAGCGTCTCGTCGGGACGGACACCGTTCTCGATGACGATCTGGTCGACGACCCGTTCCTCCTTCGCCCCGGTGTACTCGTTCTCCAGAACGGCCACTTTCTTGTCCCCTTCGGCGTAGACCTTCTCCAGCATCAGGTCGCCGGTCATGATCACTTCCTTGGGGTACAGGCTGCGGTAATAAGTGGGGAAGGTGGTGCCGCCGATGGCCACGCCCGGCTTGATGTCGTCGGTGACGATCTCGACTTGCGCGCCTTTGTCGGCAAGGTAGTCGGCCGCCGACATGCCGCTGAATTCACAGATCGTGTCGTACACCAGAACGTTCTGACCCGGCTCGACGCGTCCGGAAAGAATGTCCCAGCTGCTGACCACGAGGCCTTCAGCCGCGCCCCAATGCTCCACCTGTTCCAGGAATGGATGGCCGCCATTGGCAAGCACGACGATGTCCGGGCGAAGATCGAGGACCGTATCGGCATCGGCGGCAGTTCCCAGCCTTACGTCCACGCCCAGGCGGGTCAGTTCGAGCTGATACCAGCGGGTGATACCGGCAATCTGGTCACGCTGCGGCGCGCGGGACGCCAGGGTGATCTGGCCACCGAGCGCCTCCTGCTTTTCGAACAACGTAACGTCGTGACCACGCTCGGCCGATACGCGTGCGGCTTCCATCCCGGCGGGGCCACCGCCAACGATAACCACCTTGCGCTTGGGCCCCGTGGATTTTTCGATGATGTGCGGGACACCCATGTATTCGCGGCTGGTCGCAGCGTTCTGGATACACAGCACGTCCAGGCCCTGGTACTGCCTGTCGATGCAATAGTTGGCGCCGACGCACTGCTTGATCTGGTCGACCTGGCCCATGCGGATCTTGGCGATCAGGTGTGGGTCTGCCATGTGCGCGCGGGTCATGCCGACCATGTCGACGTAGCCCCCTTCGAGGATACGCGTGGCCTGGTTCGGATCCTTGATGTTCTGCGCGTGCAGGACCGGGACGTTGACCACTTCCTTGATGCCGGCCGCCAGGTGCAGGAACGGCTCGGGCGGGTAGGTCATGTTAGGAATGACGTTGGCCAGCGTGTTGTGCGTATCGCAGCCTGAGCCGACCACGCCGATGAAGTCCAGCATGCCGGTATCGCTGTAGTACTTGGCGATCTGCTTCATGTCATCGTGGGACAGGCCGTCCGGGTGGAACTCGTCACCCGTGATGCGCATGCCGACGCAGAAATCATCGCCCACTTCGGCGCGTACGGCCTTGAGCACTTCGAGGCCGAAGCGCATACGGTTCTCGAAGCTGCCGCCCCATTCGTCAGTACGCTTGTTCACACGCGGTGACCAGAACTGGTCGATCATATGCTGGTGCACGGCGGACAGCTCGACCCCGTCCAGGCCGCCGGCCTTGGCGCGGCGTGCGGCCTGGGCGAAGTTACCGATGACGCGCCAGATCTCCTCGGGCTCGATCGTCTTGCAGGTCGCCCGGTGGACGGGTTCGCGTATGCCGGACGGCGACATCAGTGTGGGCCAGTGCCCGCCATCCCAGCGCGAGCGGCGGCCCATGTGGGTAATCTGAATCATGATCTTGGCGCCATGCTTGTGCATGGCATCGGCCAGATTCTGAAAGTGGGGGATGATGCGGTCCGTGGCGAGGTTGACCGAGCTCCACCAATGCTGAGGGCTGTCGATGGCCACCACCGAAGAGCCGCCGCAGATCGCAAGGCCGATACCGCCCTTGGCCTTCTCCTCGTAATACTTCACGTAGCGATCGGTGGTCATCCCGCCATCCGTGGCGTAGACCTCAGCATGCGCGGTCGACAACACACGGTTGCGGATGGTGAGTTTGCCGATCTGGATCGGTTCGAACATTGCTTCGAAGGCCATAACGTTTCCCTCAACTCGGCTACGGCGCGCACGGTGCGCTACGTGACATCGATTTTTGCGATGAGGTGATGCCCCATCCCTTCTTGTTCTTTTGGTTGGTCGACCGTCTCGGGGCACCAACCCGTGCCTTACGCGACGGGCAACTCATGGCAACGTCGCGTTCATGCGTTTTCCGGTCTGCCCGGTGGACTGGAAGCCTTCCACCGGGGAGAGCAGCCGTTTCTAGAGCGGCCGCGTCACGAACAGGCCGTCGTCATGGCCGTCTTCGGCGCCGCTGTACTCCTGTACCGTCGTCGTGCGAATGGAGCTGCCTCGTGCGGCCAGGATCTGGTCGATGGCGCCCGAGAACCAGCCGGTGAACATGTAGTCCACCTTGCGGTTGACCTTGCCGTACACGTAGACGAAGGCCGAATGCTTGAGCTTGACCTCGGCATAGCCGGTGGTCAGGTCCAGTTTCTGCGTCTCGAAAAGGCCCCAGCCGCGTTGGGACAGGCGTTTCATGTAGTGCTCGAATACCGCTTCGCCTTCCAGGCCGTGGCACTCGGCCTCTTTCTCGCACCAATGCCAGGCGGACTTGTAGCCGGCCTTGTAGAGGATTTCCGCGTACTTCTCTGCACCCAGTACTTCTTCGATACCCATGTGGTTGTTCACGAAGAAGTGCCGCGGGACGTAGAGCATCGGCAGCGCATCGGTCGTCCAGACGCCGGTTTCGTCATCGACCTGAATGGGCATCTCGGGAGCGTGTGTGGCCATGTGCGTTCAATCCTGTTGTCAGGCGGGGAAGGCCCGCGTTGCTGAAGTTGTTATTTATCCGGGCGAATCGCTTTGCGCTTTGCCTCGCTTGTCGAGCAGTCCTGGCGCAAGGAAGGACCAGAGCGGTGTGCGAGACAATGCCGAGGCACGGCGAGCGCGCTGCGAGGACCTGGCGCCGCGATAGGTCCGCGCAATAGGCGGCCGATCTATTTCTCTTCGTGCCAGACGTCGGAAAGAATCCGCACCCAGTTCTCGCCCATCACCTTGCGCACCGTGCGCTCGGACATTCCGCGCTTGAGCAGCGTCTCGGTAAGGTTCGGGAATTCGCCCACTGTCCGAATGCCCAGCGGGTTGATGATCTTTCCGAAGTTGGTCAGCCGGCGGGCGTAGCCCTTGTCATGGGTGAGGTACTCGAAGAAGTCCTGGCCATGGCCCTGTGTGAAGTCGGTGCCGATGCCGATCGCATCCTCGCCGACGATGTTCATCACGTATTCGATGGCTTCGGCATAGTCATCGATGGTCGAGTCGATGCCCTTGGCGAGGAAGGGCGCGAACATGGTGACTCCAACGAAGCCACCGTGGTCCGCAATGAACTTGAGCTCTTCATCGGACTTGTTGCGCGGGTGTTCCTTGAGGCCGGACGGCAGGCAATGGGAGTAGCAGACGGGCTTCTTCGATTCGAGGATGACTTCCTCACTGGTCTTGCTGCCTACATGGGAGAGGTCGCACATGACGCCGACACGGTTCATTTCCGCCACGATCTCGCGACCGAAGCCGGACAGTCCGCCGTCGCGTTCGTAGCAGCCGGTGCCCACGAGGTTCTGGGTGTTGTAGCACATCTGCACGATGCCCACGCCGAGCTGTTTGAAGATCTCGACGTAGCTGATCTGGTCTTCGAAGGCGTGCGCATTCTGGAAACCGAACAGAATGCCGGTCTTACCCAGCGCCTTCGCTTTGCGAATGTCGGCGGTCGTGCGGACCTGCATGACCAGATCGCTGTTCTCGCGGATCAATTTCTGGCTGGCGGCAATGGCATCCACGGTTTCCTGAAAATCTTCCCAGACGGAAACCGTGCAGTTGGCCATGGTCAGGCCGCCCTTGCGCATGTCCTCGAACAGCTCACGGTTCCATTTCGCGATGATCAGGCCGTCGATGACGATGCTATCGGCGTGAAGTTCGGCTGGCGTCATCAGACTGTCCCCTCGAAGTCGGTGCGCAGCTCGGTTGGCGGCGCGTTGGGGGCAGCTTATCCCTGGGCGTCTGCAGGCCTCGGTGCAAAAACGACTGGGGGTTTTCTCAGAGCGTCAAGGCTGTCGCATTTGCGACACGCCGCGACTTCGGCGTCGCGGGTCGCCTGTCGTGGAGATACCGCTTTACGATGGTCTGGGCCGTAGGGCGGATTAAACCTGCAAATCGTGTCCAGCCGGCTATTAGTCTTGGGGCAGCTAGAAGCCTGGAACTTCCCAAGACGTGGCGTGGGTGCATCTGGGCGTCGGCCCAGTAGGGCGCAACGGTGCTCCAGCAGCGTGCGGCCCAACAGGAAGCGGCCGAACCTGCCGAGCAGGTGGCGGACCAGCCCCATTGTTTCTATCTGGCGGGACGGGAATCGTCCATCGAGGACCTCGAAGCAACACGAGCGCTCGCCTATGTGCGCGCGTAATTGGCTGCAGCAGAGGCACGCGTGGCGATGAGTCAGGTTGACCCGTTTCCTGGCGCTTGAGGCTGGATGGGCCACGCAGCGTAGGCAGCCTCGCGGCGGTGGGTTTGGCAGGGCTAGGCCGGGTAGGTCAGATCGAAAACGAAGCCCCGCGGCAAAGTAGTTCGAATGGTCTGGTCTGGTCGCAGCAAGGCGCCAGCGGCTGCGACCAGATGAGCAGGACGCATCAGGCGGGCAGGCAGACGCCGGTGCCACCCAGGCCGCAATAGCCGTTAGGGTTCTTGGCCAGGTACTGCTGGTGATAGGCCTCGGCGTAGTAGAAGGTGGGCGCTTCGGCAATCTCGGTGGTGATCTCGCCCAGGCCCGCTTTCTCCAGCTCGGCCTGGAACGCCTGTTCACTGGCGATTGCTGCGTCACGCTGAGCCTCGTCCAGCCAATAGATGGCTGAGCGGTACTGGGTACCGACATCGTTACCCTGGCGCATGCCCTGGGTCGGATTGTGTGCCTCCCAGAATACCTTGAGCAGTTGCTCGTAGCGGGTAATGGCTGGGTCGAAGACGACGAGCACCGCCTCGGTGTGGCCGGTAAGGCCCGAGCACGTTTCTTCATAGGTCGGATTCGGCGTGAAGCCGCCGGCGTAGCCCACTGCTGTGGTCCACACCCCATCCTGCTGCCAGAAGCGACGCTCGGCGCCCCAGAAGCAGCCCATCGCGAAGATCGCCACGTGCAGGTGGTCCGGGAAGGGCCCTTTGAGCGGGTGGCCATTCACGTAATGCGCTTCAGGGACAGGCAACGGTGCAGCCCGGCCCGGCAAGGCCTGTTCGGCTGTGGGCAGTTCGAGCTTGTGAGCGAGAATCTGGGAACGCAAGACCATGGGCGACTCCAGTTGGGGCACGGATAAGACAGGGTACACCCGCAGGCGGCCAAGGTCATGGCGCGATCGATCAGCGTGCGTAGGGTTGAGCGCAGGGAAGTCGCAGGGCCGGAACGTAGTGCCGGAGGTTGGAAGGCTTATGCGCGCGACGGATAACGGCGCAGGCTGGTCAGCAGTTCGGCGGAGGAGATCGGTCTGTCGAAAAGATAGCCCTGGCCGATGTCGCAGTGCTGTCGGCGCAGGAAAGCGAGTTGCTCACCGGTTTCAATACCTTCGGCGACAACCTGAAGCTTGAGGTTGTGTGCCATGGCGATCACGGCAGAGGTGATTTCCATGTCGTCCTGGTTCGACGGAATGTCCTTCACGAAGGTCCGATCGATCTTGATGACATCGATGGGGAATTTTTTCAGATAGCTTAGCGACGAATAGCCGGTGCCGAAGTCATCCATGGCGAGCGTCAGGCCGAGGTTCTTGAGGCGGATCAGCTGCTGCCGGGTGTCGTCGGTCGCGTCGAGCAACAGGCTTTCGGTGAGTTCAAGTTCGAGCAGGCCGGCTTCGTGTTTCTCTTCGGTGAGAATGCGGGTGATCGAGTCAACCAGTTCGGCGTCGGAGAACTGTTTGGGCGACAGGTTGATCGCGACCTGGATGCGCCCCAGTCCGGCTTCGCGCATCTGTCGGCTCATCCGACAGGCCTGGCGGATGACCCACTTCCCGATCGGTACGATCAGTCCGGTCTCCTCGGCCACGCTGATGAACTGATCCGGGCGGATCATGCCGCGTTCGGGGTGGTTCCAGCGAAGCAGCGCCTCGAGACCCAGCAATTTGCCGCTTCGCAGGCAAAGCTTGGGCTGGTAGAACACATCGAGCTCGCCTTGATCGAGCGCTCGGCGCAGGTTGTTCTCGACGAACAATTTGTAGCTGGCCTCGGCGTTCAACGCTTCGGTGAACACCTGGAGCTGGTGTTTTCCGTTGGCCTTGGCCTTGTGGAGCGCCAACCCCGCATGTTTCATCAGCGTCTGCGGATCCGCGCCGTGCTGCGGCGCGCAGGCGACGCCTACCGAACCGGTAATGCTGATGGGCTGGTTGTCGACGAAGAGGGGCTTGTCCAGCGTCTGAAGCACCTTGTAAGCCAGCCTGTGGCCCATCTCCAGGTCGGAACCGTCCATCAATAGAGCGAATTCGTTGCTGGCGAAGCGCGCCAGCAGGTCACCGGGCGTGAGTATGTCGCGAAGCCGGCGGGCCAGGCTGAACAAGAGCTTGTCACCCGTCTGATGCCCCAGGGTGTCGTTGATCCGTTTGAAGTTATCAATGTCGACCAGGAGCAGGCTCATCGGCCGCGTAGTATCACGCTCGAACCGCTCTTCCAGACTTCGGATGAAGTGGGGGCGGTTCCCCAGGCCGGTGAGGTTGTCGGTAAAGGCCAATTTCTCGATGCGCTGCTGGGCGAGTTTCGCTTCGGTAACGTCTTCGTAGATGCCGATGTAATGGGTCAGCTCGCCACTTTCGTTGAACACCTTCGAAAGTGAAAGCTGGCCCCAGTACTGCTCGCCATTCTTGCGGCGGCTACGGAACTCCCCCTGCCAACCGTTGTGCTCCATGGCCACCTGGGCATCGAGCAGGAGCTCGTTCAGATTGTCCAGTGCAGGGAGTTCGGAAAGGCGGTGGCCCTGCACTTCGTCCGCCGTGTATTGGGTGATGTCCGTGAAACTCGGGTTTACGTACTCAACATAACCGTCTCGGTCAACCAGCAGGAATGCGCTGACGCTTTGCTCTACTGCACGTTGAAACAGATACAGCGCGTTGGTGGCGCTGCGCCGCTCCTGGTTGGCAAGCACCTGGGCGTACTGATCGGCCAGTTCACCGGCAAAGGCAATCTCTTCAAGCAGCCAGTCCCGGGTCAGGCCGGACTGCTCCAGGCACAGGACGCCAACGACCTGGCCATCTACGCGTATCCCCGCGTCCAACAAGGCGCAGGGATGTCCAGCGGGCTCCCACAGGGAGACCATGGCTGACGTGCGGGTATCTTTGTGGCCGTCATTGGCTGCGATCGCACGGTCGCTGTGCAGGATGTTCAGGTAGTCGGGGAATGGCGTGAGGTCGATAGGTTCGAGCGGCTCTTCGGCGTCCGCATTGCGATTGTAGGTATACACAGGGAGAAGCAGGTTGCCCTCGAGCCGCCAGATGCTCGCACGGGTCACTTCGTAGATCCTGGCAGCTTCCTGCGTAATCAGCTGGGCCGCCTCCAAGCATGGATCGTCTGAAAGGTAACGATGGCGCGCCAGATTGAGGATCAGCTTTTGATGCGCGTCTGTCCGAACGCATGGGCCCAGGGCATTCTCACGTCCGCCTTCGAGGGCGTCGACGTCGGCCATTTCCGGCGATACGCACAGGTAACCATGCAGGAGCGAACGGCCATGTTGCTGGGTCGCTTCGCCAACCTCGGTGACCATATGGGCGCCCGTCGCTGCGTAGCAGACATAGCGGACAGTGTAGTGACCAAAGCGGGCCAGCTGCGTTTGGATTTCATCGTGCAGGCGGTAGCGCTCCTGCGGCGCCATGAGGCTCGCAAAGGGCGCATCAAGCAGCGAGCAAAGGTCGGCGGCGGGTATGCCGAGCAGGCGTTCACTCGCGTTGTCAATGAAGAGCAGGGCCCAACTCGGCTCATTGAGCCGCTCGAAGCGCAGCATTCCAAGCCGGGATGGCACCGGAAGGTGCGTCACCTCAGCCGCGGTACGCTGGGCGGCATCAAGCTGGCTCTTCATTGGACGTCACGCATCATGTATGCAATCGCTTCAACCTAGGCTGTCTCTGGCCTGCAGCGCAGGTTGCATGATGTCCAGAGGCCTGACAAGTAAAACAGTGGCAGATTGCCTTTAAATCTCAATGGCGGCTGAAGGCGCCAATAATTAAGGCCATTCGTCCAACACAACCAACCGCTTGGAACCCTGAATCGTACTCACTTCGCTGTCGGAATGTCCGATAGGCCAAACTTGGCAACCGCTGGCTGGGGCATGCGTCGCCACGGGCGCAGGCGTACCCCTTCCAATCGGTTTCGTTACTCTCTTTCACCCCAGGAAAGGACTCTTCCATGAAGACCGCCCAACGATTGGCCGCTGCGGTTCTGTTCGGCTCGATGCTGCCCGTGTTCGCAACCCCAGGACAGGCACAGGAGGCAACGCTGACCAGTCCGGACCAGGCGCAATATCTCGAGGGGCTGAAGCGTCTCTATCTCATCACCGACGAGCGCCAAGCTCTGCTGGCCCACACGAACGCGCTACTCACGGCCTACATGCTCAAGGCGGGTTATCGGCTGGACGAGCCGAATCCTAAAGGTGTGAAATACGAAGTGAGCCTGGGCAAACCCGGAGAGATTCTGGTGAGAGAAGAATCACGGGGAGAGCAGGGCGGAGACCTTGCCGTACGCAACCGTCGGTTTTCGCTGTTCGGGGTTGATCCCTTCATACGCTACGAATGCCCGCCCTCCGGCGTGACCTGCAGCTTTGCCGAGCCAGGGGGGCGTGACCCCATGGTGGTCATCGTGCGCGACCAGAGCGGTGCCGATCAGTTAGCCAAGGCGTTGAGCCTTTTGATCCGCAACGTACAGCGCGGCTGAGCATCCGCCGGACGCCAGACACGAAAATGCCCGCTGAAGCGGGCATTTTCTTTCGCGCGATACGAGCCGGTTACAGCAGGATCGTGCGGATGTCGGCCAGCAGTTCCGACAGGCGCTTGGTGAAGCGAGCCGCCGCAGCCCCGTTGATCACGCGGTGATCGTAGGACAGCGACAATGGCAGCATCAGGCGAGGCTGGAACGCCTTGCCATCCCAAACGGGCTGCATGGCGGCCTTCGAGACACCCAGGATCGCCACTTCGGGCGCGTTGACGATCGGCGTGAAGCCGGTACCGCCAATGTGGCCAAGGCTAGAGATCGTGAAGCAGGCGCCCTGCATGTCATCCGAAGAGAGCTTCTTCTTGCGAGCCTTGTCAGCGAGATCCGCCGCTTCGGCTGCCAGCTGCAGCAGGTTCTTCTGATCGACGTTCTTGATGACAGGGACCAGCAAACCATCCGGCGTGTCCACGGCAAAACCGATGTTCACGTATTTCTTGCGGATGATGGCCTTGCCACTTGGGGCCAACGAACTGTTGAAGTCTGGCAGCTCCTTGAGCAGGTGAGCGGACGCCTTCAGCAGCAGCGGAAGGATGGTCAGCTTGACGCCTGCCTTCTCGGCGACGGCCTTCTGTGCAACACGGAAAGCTTCCAGATCCGTGATGTCGGCCGACTCGAACTGAGTCACGTGCGGGACGTTGAGCCAGCTGCGGTGCAGGTTGGCTGCACCAACCTGCATCAGGCGTGTCATGGGGACCTCTTCGACTTCACCGAACTTGCTGAAGTCGATTGCCGGAACGGGCGGGATACCCGCGCCGCCAGTAGCGCCTGCCGCTGCGGCAGGTGCCTGCTTGGCCTTCTGCATCATCGACTTCACATAGGCCTGGACGTCTTCCTTGAGGATACGTCCCTTCGGCCCTGTGCCTTCGATGTCCGCCAGATCCACGCCAAACTCGCGAGCCGTCATGCGGACCGCTGGGCCCGCATGGACCTTCTTGCCACTGCGGCTCGGCGCGCCAGCCGCAGGTGCATCCTTGGCAGACGCCTGGCCAGTGCCCTGCACGTTGGCAGGCTTGCTCTGCTCTGGCGTGGCACTCTCGGCTTTCGACGCCGCGGCCGCAGGCTTGGATTCCTGCTTGGCAGCCGGCTTGCCGCCAGCGACCTTGAGCACGAGGATCAGGTCACCGGTCTTGGCTTCGTCGCCCACCTTGATCGAAACGCTCTCGACAACGCCTGCCTTCGGAGAGGGAATCTCCATGCTCGCCTTGTCGGATTCAAGCGTGATCAGGGCCTGTTCGGCTTCGACGGTATCGCCCGGCTTCACCGAAACTTCGATAACGTTCGCACCGCCAGTGGTCCCGATGTCCGGGATTTTCACTTCTTCGGTGGTTTCGCCAGCCGGTTCTTCTGCAGCAGCCTCTTCGAGGCGCTCCTTGGGTTGCTCGGCCTTCTCGGCGGGAGCGCTGGCGGCCTGCTTGGGCGCGGACGATTTGGCCGAACCCTTGAGGACGAGGATCAGGTCGCCGGTCCCGACTTCGTCACCGACCTTCACCGATACGCTCTCGACGACACCGCTCGCCGGAGACGGGATCTCCATGCTGGCCTTGTCGGATTCAAGCGTAATAAGGGTCTGCTCGGCTTCGATCGTGTCGCCGGCCTTCACCGCAACCTCGATGATGCTCGCCTTGCCGCTGGTGCCGATATCGGGAACCTTCACTTCCTGTGGCTCGCCACCACCGGCTTGCTCTTTCTCATGGTCGACGCCGTCTGCGCTGGGCGCTTCGGCTTCTTCCGGCGCCTCAGGCGTCTTGTTCACAGGCGCCTGGGGTGTGTCCGCGGCGGCCTCGCCGTCGCTGGAACCGTCTTCGGTCTCCAGCTCCAGCAGCAGGTCGCCTGTTTTCAGCGTGTCACCCAGGTTGACATGCAGCTTGGTGATCTTGCCGGCCTTGGGCGCGGGGATCTCCATGCTCGCCTTGTCGGATTCGAGGGTCACGATGCCTTGTTCGGCTTCGATCGTATCACCGACCTTGACCAGGACCTCGATGACTTCGCCTTCGCTGCCAATGTCCGGTACGCGAATGGTCTCACTCACAATAAATTCTCCTTCGCAGTCCGCGCTCAGCAATCCAGCGGATTGCGCTTCTCTGGATCAATACCGAACTTGGCAATGGCTTCGGCCACGACCTTGCGCTCGATCTCACCCTTGTTGGCAAGCGCTTGCAGCGCGGCCAGGGCGACCCAGCGGCGGTCGACTTCGAAGAAATCACGCAGCTTCTTGCGGCTGTCGCTGCGACCGAAACCGTCGGTGCCCAGAACCTGGTACTCGCCCGGAACCCACTGGCGAATCTGGTCTGCAAACAGCTTCATGTAGTCGGTAGAAGCGATCACCGGACCGTCGCGGCCTTCCAGGCACTGCTGGACATAGGTCTTGCGCGGCTCATCGGCAGGGTGCAGCCGGTTCCAACGGTCAACGGCCAGGCCTTCACGGCGCAGTTCGTTGAAGCTGGTTACGCTCCAGATGTCTGCCCCAACGCCGAAGTCGGCGAGCAGTTCGACGGCGGCGCGGACCTCGCGCAGGATGGTGCCGGAGCCCATCAGCTGGACCTTGTGCTTGAAGTCGCCCTGGGCTTCCTCGAGCAGGTACATCCCCTTGATGATGCCTTCTTCCACGCCTTCCGGCATGGCCGGCTGCTGGTAGTTTTCGTTCATCACGGTGATGTAGTAGTAGACGCTTTCCTGCTTCTCCATCATCTGACGGGTACCGTGATCCATGATCACGGCCAGCTCGTACGCGTAGGTCGGGTCGTAGCTGCGGCAGTTCGGGATGGTGCTGGCCAGCAGATGGCTGTGGCCGTCTTCGTGCTGCAGGCCTTCGCCGTTCAGCGTGGTACGACCGGACGTGCCCCCGAGGAGGAAGCCGCGGGTCTGGGCATCACCGGCCGCCCAGGCCAGGTCACCGATACGCTGGAAACCGAACATCGAATAAAAGATGTAGACCGGCAGCATCGGCTGGTTGTAGTTGCTGTAGGCGGTACCGGCGGCAATGAACGAGGACATGGCGCCTGCTTCGTTCAGGCCTTCCTGCAGGATCTGACCGTCCTTCTCCTCGCGGTAGTACATCACCTGGTCGCGGTCGACAGGCTCGTACAGCTGGCCATGCGGCGAGTAGATGCCGAGCTGGCGGAACATGCCTTCCATACCGAAGGTACGGGCTTCGTCAGCCAGGATCGGAACGATGCGCTTGCCCAGTTCCTTGTGCTTGACCATCTGCGACAGGATGCGGCCGAACGCCATGGTTGTGGAGATCTCGCGATCACCCGAGCCGTCGAGGACGGCCTTGAGCGTTTCGAGCGGCGGCGTCGGGATGCTGACGCTGGTGGCGCGGCGCTGGGGCAGGTGACCACCGAGTGCATCGCGGCACTTGCGCAGGTATTTCATTTCCGCGCTGTCTTCGGCCGGACGATAGAACGGCAGGTCGCCCAGCTGGGAGTCGTTCAGCGGGATGTCGAAGCGGTCGCGGAATTTCTTCAGCGAATCGACATCGACCTTCTTGGTGTTGTGCGCGGTGTTCTTCGCTTCGCCCGCACCTGTGCCGTAGCCCTTGATGGTTTTGGCGAGGATGACGGTGGGCTGGCCCTTGTGGTTGACCGCCTGATGGTAGGCCGCGTAGACCTTGTAGGGGTCGTGGCCGCCACGGTTGAGCTTCCAGATCTCGTCGTCGGAGAGTTTCTCGACACGCTTGAGCAGCTCGGGGTCGGCACCGAAGAAGTGCTTGCGGACGTACGCGCCGTCCTTGGCCTTGTAGTTCTGGTATTCGCCGTCGATGGCTTCGTCCATGCGACGCTGCATGCGGCCGTCGTCGTCTTCGGCGAACAGCGGATCCCACATGCGGCCCCAGATGACCTTGGTGACGTTCCAGTTGGCACCGCCGAAGACGCCTTCGAGCTCCTGGATGATCTTGCCGTTGCCGCGGACCGGGCCGTCGAGGCGCTGCAGGTTGCAGTTGATCACAAAGATCAGGTTGTCGAGGTTCTCACGGCCTGCGAGCGAGATCGCACCCAGGGTTTCCGGCTCGTCGCACTCGCCATCACCGATGAAGCACCAGACCTTCTGGCCGCCCTTGATGAAGCCGCGGTTCTCCAGGTACTTCATGAAGCGCGCCTGGTAGATCGCAGTGATCGGACCCAGACCCATGGAAACGGTCGGGAATTGCCAGAAGTCTGGCATCAGGTGTGGGTGCGGGTAGGACGAAAGGCCCTTGCCGTCCACTTCCTGGCGGAAGTTAAGCATCTGATCTTCAGACAGGCGACCTTCAAGGAAGGCGCGCGCGTAAATGCCCGGAGATGCATGGCCCTGATAGTAGATCAGGTCGCCACCGTGCTCTTCGGTCGGAGCCTTCCAGAAATAGTTGAAGCCGATGTCGTACAGCGTCGCAGACGACGCGAACGTGGAAATGTGACCGCCCAGGTCAGGGTCCTGCATGTTGGCGCGCATGACCATGGCCAGTGCGTTCCAACGTACCAGCGAGCGGATGCGGCGTTCCATGAACAGGTCGCCAGGCATGCGTGCTTCTTTGGTAACAGGGATCGTGTTGCGGTAGGGGGTAGTGATCGAGTAGGGCAGCTGCGTGCCGCTGCGGGTGGCGAGTTCACCCATGCGGGTCATCAGATAGTGAACGCGCTCTTCACCTTCTCGGTCGAGGACGGACTCCAGTGCGTCCAGCCATTCCTGGGTTTCGATTGGATCGAGATCTTGCATGGCTTGCTCCAGGGCGGAAAGGCAACCAGAATCGATTGCCTGTGGTCACGCCTGTCTTTTGGACAAGCGCGGCTTAATTCTTTGATGTTGTAGACGGCGGATATTACCGCTTTTTGTAGTTTTACTACATCTGCTCGGCTAATTCAGCCCCCGCGCCGGTTTTGGCCTGTGCCAAACCGGCAGGTAAAGCCCCTGGCCAGCCGGTTAAACCGCCGGAAGCGAATCGCTGAAGGCTGCGAAAAACGCGGCTCGCGGTGCCATTGCCATAGCCGATCATTACGTGTCACCGGCTTTTTACGCGAAACACGGCAACACCTTCGAGCGGACACCGTCCGCCGCCTCAGGATAGACCATGAACAAGCCTGGATTGATCGACCCACCCCGGAACCTCGTTGAGTTGTCCGCGCGTGCTGTTGCTGCGCTCGAGACCTTCGAGCACGTCTACGACGGTGAAAAGGGGGCGGGCGGCGACCGCTGGTCGGCAGAGCGGAGCGAACCTTTCTTGCGGGCGTGCCGCGCCAGTGACTTTGTCAGTGACCAGATTCAGCGAGACAGTGAAGGCTTTGCATCGCTCATGGCCAGCGGCGTGCTGGATCGATCCATGGGGAAAGGGGAGCTGCGTGCTCTGCTCGAAACGGCACTGCAGGCCTGTGCGAGCGAGGACGCCCTCATGCGTGCGTTGCGACAGTTTCGTAACCGACAGCAGGTGCGCATCATCTGGCGAGACGTCAACCGCACGGCGGACCTTGCCGAAACCTGCCGTGATCTGTCCGATCTCGCCGACGCCTGCATCGACCTGGCCTACAGCTGGCTCTATCGAGCCGGCTGCGAACAGATGGGCACGCCAATAGGGCGGTATTCAGGCGCCCCCCAATCCATGGTCATCCTCGGCATGGGCAAGCTGGGCGCGGGCGAGCTGAACCTGTCCTCCGATATCGATCTTATCTTCGGCTATCCCGAGGGTGGCGAAACGCAGGGCGCTCGGCGGGCGCTCGATAACCAGGAGTTCTTCACTCGCATCGGCCAGAAGCTCATCAAGGCATTGGACGCGGTGACCGTCGAGGGCTTCGTTTTCAGGACCGACATGCGCCTGCGGCCCTATGGCTCGTCGGGGCCGCTGGTCTATAGCTTCAGCGCCCTGGAACAGTATTACCAGGATCAGGGCCGCGACTGGGAGCGTTACGCGATGATCAAGGCGCGGGTCGTGGGTGGCGATCAGGATGCCGGCAAGCAGTTGCTCGATATGCTGCGCCCCTTCGTCTATCGCCGCTATCTCGATTTTTCCGCGATCGATGCCTTGCGCACCATGAAGCAGTTGATCCAGCAGGAAGTCCGCCGCAAGGGGATGGACGAGAACATCAAGCTCGGCTCGGGCGGCATTCGTGAAGTCGAATTCATCGCGCAGGCGTTTCAGCTCATTCATGGTGGGCGTGACCTCAGTCTTCAGCAGCGGCCGTTGCTCAAGGTCCTGTCGACCCTGGCAGGGCAGGGCTATCTGCCCGAGCCGGTGGTCGGGGAGCTGCGCGAGGCCTACGTCTTCCTACGTTATACCGAGCACGCCCTGCAGGCGGTGGATGACCGCCAGACGCAGACACTGCCAGATGATCCAGCCACCCAGGCGCGCGTGGCCTTCATCATGGGCTTTGCGACATGGGACGCATTCTTCAAGCAGTTGGGCTATTGGCGCAGCCGAGTGGACTATCACTTCCAGCAGGTGATTGCTGACCCGGACGAAGAGGAAAACGGCACCGTGCCAGATGCGCCGCCTGGGGCCGAATGGTCACCGCTTTGGGAAGGTGTGATCGATGATGACGTCGCGCTTTCCCAGTTGAGCGAGGCAGGGTTCCAGTTCCCCGAGGAAGTTGTCCGTCAGCTCAATAGCTTGAGGGGCAGTGCTCAGGTCCGCGCGATGCAGCGGATCGGTCGCGAACGGCTCGACGCGTTCATGCCGCGGTTGATCGCTGCTGCGCTTGAGCACGAGGCACCGGACCGCGTCATCGAGCGGCTGCTTCCGCTCGTTGAGGCAGTGGTCCGGCGTTCGGCTTACCTTGTCTTGTTGGCTGAAAACCCGGACGCACTCGAACGTCTTATTACTCTCTGCGCCGCCAGCCCCTGGATTGCTTCGGAAATTGCCCGCTTCCCGATCCTGCTCGATGAGCTGTTGAACGAAGGGAGGCTGTTCCATCCACCGCTTGCGCCGGAACTGGCGGCCGAGTTGCAGGAACGCCTCGTTCGTATCCCGGAAGACGATCTTGAACAGCAGATGGAAGCGCTGCGCCACTTCAAGCTGGCCCATGGCCTGCGGGTCGCCGCCTCGGAAATCGCCGGGACGCTGCCGTTAATGAAGGTCAGCGACTACCTCACCTGGCTGGCTGAGGCCATTCTCGAGCAGGTACTGGCGTTGGCGTGGCGGCAGGTGACCGCGCGTTACGGGTCGCCGCGTCGCGTGGATGGGAGCACGTGCGACCTCGACTTCATTATTGTGGGGTACGGCAAGGTAGGCGGTATCGAACTGGGCCATGGGTCGGATCTGGACCTGGTGTTCATTCACGATGGCGACCCGGTTGCCGAGACGGATGGGGATCGGCCCATCGACGGCGCCCAATTCTATATGCGGCTCGGCCAGCGCATCATTCACTTGCTGACCGCGCAAACCGTTTCAGGCCAGCTGTATGAGGTCGACATGCGTCTTCGGCCATCTGGCGCGGCGGGTTTGCTGGTGAGCTCCATTGGCTCGTATGCCCGTTACCAAGAACATGACGCCTGGACCTGGGAGCACCAGGCGCTGGTTCGCGCGCGGACGTTGGTAGGCTGTCCTCGTGTAGCGGACGCCTTCGCCGCTGTCCGGGCCGATGTCCTCGGACGCGTGCGAGACGGTGAGCGCCTGAGGGTGGATGTAAGTGAAATGCGCGCGAAGATGCGCGACAACCTCGGAACACGACTGACCTCGGCAGGAACGGGGCCGAACGCCTTCGATGCTGAGGTCTCGTTCGACCTCAAGCAGGACGCCGGTGGTATCGTCGATATCGAATTTATGGTGCAATACGCGACCTTGGCCTGGTCGCACCAGTGCCCTGAATTGCTCCGTTTCACCGACAATATCCGCATACTCGATACGCTTGGCGAAGCCGGGCTGTTCACAGCGGAGAATGTCCATCTGCTGCAGGAGGCCTACAAGGCCTATCGTTCCGCCCTGCACCGCCTGGCGCTGCAAAAGCAACCTGGCGCGGTTTCGGGCGATCTGTTCCAAGAAGAACGCCGTGGAGTCGTGCGCATCTGGCGCGAGCTCGGGCTGTCATGAGCCCGCTTGAAACTGATTTGAGGAGTTGCCGCAATGCCGATGTTCTCTGATGAAGGGTGCCGTTGCGCGTGCTGAATCGCGGTCGGCACGGCCTTGGGTCGAACCATCGGTATTCGCTGCGCCACCAGGCATTTCATGGCGCGCAATGCGGTGACCGTATGCCCTGTAAATTGAATTCGATCGTGCTTTGCGTTCAGCGCGTATTGCCGCTGGGCTCACAGGCGAAGGTAACGAGTCTATGAACATTCTCATCGTCGGGCCGAGCTGGGTCGGCGACATGGTGATGGCGCAGACGCTTTTCATCGCGCTCAAGCAGCGCCACGCCGACTGTCAGATTGATGTTATGGCGCCTGAGTGGAGCCGCCCGATCCTTGAGCGCATGCCGGAAGTGCGCGCGGCGCTTAGCTTTCCGCTTGGCCATGGTGTCCTCGATATCGCTACGAGACGGCGTATTGGCCGCGAACTGTCGGGGCGTTACGACCAGGCCATCGTGTTGCCCAATTCGCTGAAGTCGGCGCTCGTGCCGTTCTTTGCGGGGATTGCGCTGCGCACCGGTTGGCGGGGCGAGATGCGGCTGGGCCTGCTCAACGACATCCGCAAACTCGACAAGACGCGCTATCCATTGATGATCGAGCGCTTCATGGCGCTGGCCTATGCGCCGGGCGCGGAGATTCCCAAGCCGTATCCACAGCCGGCGTTGAAGATAGACGAAACCAGCCGCGCCGAGGCACTTGCAGCGTTCGGGCTCGAGCAGGATCGGCCCGTGCTTGCACTGTGCCCGGGTGCGGAGTTTGGAGAGTCCAAGAAATGGCCTGCCGAGTACTACGCCAGCGTCGCAGAGTCGTACATCCGCGAGGGATGGCAGGTCTGGGTATTTGGGTCGAAGAATGACCATGCGACAGGGGAGGAGATCGCTTCCCGGCTGATCCCCGGCCTTCGGGAAGAGATGACCAACCTGGCGGGTGAAACGTCACTCGCCCAGGCCATCGACCTGATGTCCTGCGCAGACGCTGTGGTGTCCAACGATTCCGGGCTCATGCATGTCGCCGCGGCGCTCAATCGTCCGCTGGTTGCCGTCTACGGCTCAACGTCTCCGGGCTTTACGCCGCCCTTGGCTGACCAGGTCGAAGTCGTCCGGCTCGGGCTGGATTGCAGCCCATGCTTCGAGCGCACCTGCCGGTTCGGCCATTACAACTGTCTGAGGCAGCTCGAGCCCGAGCGGGTCGTGCGCGCGGTAGAGCAGTTGATACCGCAGCCGGTCGAGGTGCGTTGAGTGCGCATCCTGCTGATCAAAACGTCTTCGTTGGGCGACGTCGTGCATACGCTGCCGGCCCTGACTGACGCCGCCCGAACCATTCCCGACATCCGCTTCGATTGGGTAGTGGAAGAAGGGTTTGCTGAGATTCCCTCATGGCATCCTGCCGTTGCAGATGTCATCCCGGTCGCAATTCGCCGTTGGCGCAAGAACCTATGGCAGACCCTGCGTGGCGGTGAGTGGAAGGCCTTCACCCGGCGTTTGCGTGAAGCACGCTACGACCTCGTGATAGACGCACAGGGCCTGTTCAAAAGTGCGGTACTCACACGCTATGCAGATGCGCCAGTAGCCGGGCTCGACCGCCAGTCCGCCCGTGAGCCGCTGGCCTGTCGTTTCTATGACCGGCTCTACGCGGTGCCACGAGAGCAGCATGCCCTCGAGCGCACTCGACAGCTGTTCGCGGCGGCGTTGGGCTACACAGTGCCGGCCGGGATCGGCGACTACGGCCTGGACCGCAGTCGCCTTGCAAACGCGGTGTCCGACCCCTATATCGTGTTTCTCCACGGCACGACCTGGCCAAGCAAGCATTGGCCCGAAGCCAATTGGCGTTCGCTGGCCGAACGGCTCGATGCGCAAGGTTGGGCGGTGCGCCTGCCGTGGGGCAACGATGCAGAACGGGCGCGCGCCGAGCGCATTGCGGCCGGGCTCGGTCGGGCGTGTATCCTGCCCAAACTCAATCTGGTCGGTGTGGCTGGCGAACTTGCGGGTGCCAAGGCCTGTGTCGCGGTCGATACCGGGCTGGGACACCTCGCCGCGGCGCTCGACGTACCAACCGTATCGCTCTACGGTCCGACCCGTCCTGATCGTGTGGGCGCCTATGGCCGCTCCCAGGTGCATCTATGCGCCAGTGGGCCGAATGCCGGAAAGGGAGATCGACAGAAGCCCTGTTTCGACGACATGCCGCCTGAAAGGGTCGGTGCTGCGCTGGATGCGCTTTTGCAAGCGGAGACCCCCTGATGCAGTTGGCCTTCATCCTTTACAAGTATTTTCCGTTCGGCGGGCTGCAGCGGGACTTCCTGCGAATTGCCCTCGAATGCCAGGCGCGAGGCCACGCGATTCGTGTCTATACGCCTATCTGGGATGGTGAGCGGCCGGAAGGGTTCGAGGTCGTCGTCGTGCCGGTCAAGGCGCTGTTCAACCACAATCGCAACGAGAAGCTCACTGCCTGGATCGAAGCGGACCTCGCGCGTCGTCCGGTTGATCGGGTGATCGGCTTCAACAAGATGCCGGGGCTCGACTTTTATTACGCGGCGGACGCCTGTTTCGAAGAGAAGGCGCAGACATTGCGCAATCCGCTCTATCGAAAGTGGGGCCGCTACCGGCACTTCGCCGAGTATGAGCGTGCCGTATTCGCGCCTGAGTCCAGGACGCAGATCCTGATGATTTCCGAGGTGCAGCAACCGCTGTTCATCAAGCACTACGGCACGCCTGTCGAGCGCTTTCATCTACTGCCGCCGGGTATCGCAGCCGATCGCCGGGCGCCAGCCAATGCCGCCGAGATACGTGCGGAATTCCGTCAGGAGTTCGGCCTGGGCGATGACGACCGGCTCGTGGTACAGATCGGATCCGGCTTCAAGACCAAAGGCCTGGATCGTTCGCTCAAGGCAATCGCTGCGTTACCGAAAGCCGTCAAGCGTCGCACGCGCCTGATCGTGATTGGGCAGGACGATCCCAAGCCCTTCCTCCTCCAGACCAAGACGCTGGGCATCTCGGAGAACGTTCAGATCCTGAAAGGGCGAAGTGATATTCCGCGGTTCCTGCTGGGTGCGGACCTGTTGATCCACCCGGCCTACAACGAAAATACCGGTACTGTGCTGCTCGAAGCGGTAGTCGCGGGTCTACCCGTGCTGGTTACGGATGTCTGCGGCTACGCGCACTTCATTGACGAAGCCGAGGCCGGGCGTGTGTTGCGAAGCCCGTTCCGCCAGGAGCAGCTGAACGAACAGTTGACTGCAATGCTGCAGGATGATCCGGCTCGCCAGTGCTGGTCGCGTAACGCGCTTGCCTTTGCCGACACGGCGGATCTTTACAGCATGCCGCAGCATGCCGCAGACGTGATCCTTGGAGAGGCAAGATGACCGGGTGTGATCGCCGTACCTGTTCTCGGCCGTCCTTGCTTCGCTGTGGCGCTGCACCTCTTTCTGTGGGGCTCCGCGCATGAAACTGATCCTGCGCGAGCCCTTCGAAGCGCTGTGGCGCGGCCGCGACGCGTTCGAGGCTGTCGAACAATTGCAGGGCGAGGTGTTTCGAGAGCTGGAGGCGCGCCGCACGCTGCGCACGGAAATCGGCGGCCGCGGCTACTTCGTCAAGATTCACCGGGGGATCGGCTGGGCAGAGATTTTCAAGAACCTCATTACGATCAAGGCCCCCGTACTGGGCGCCGGACAGGAGTGGGCCGCAATCGAGCGGCTGACCCAGGCGGGCGTTCCCACCATGCGTGCGGTTGCCTACGGTGAGCACGGCAGCAATCCGGCAGACCAGCATTCGTTCATCATCACCGAAGAGCTGGCGCCTACGATCAGTCTGGAAGACTACTCCATCGGTTGGGGTGCGAATCCCCCAGCGCTCGCCGTCAAGCGAGCACTGATCGAGGAGGTCGCGCGAATGACGGGCGACATGCATCGTGCAGGGGTCAACCATCGCGATTGCTACATCTGTCACTTCCTGCTGCACACTGACCGCCCTGTCGAGCGCGGACAGTTGCGCCTGTCGCTCATCGACCTGCATCGCGCGCAGACCCGTGCTGCGACGCCGCTGCGCTGGCGCAACAAGGACCTTGCGGCGCTGTATTTCTCGGCCCTGGAGATCGGGCTGACGGAGCGGGACAAGCTTCGCTTTCTGAAGCATTATTTTCGAATGCCGCTCAAACGCATCTTGCGCGAAGAGGGTGCCTTGCTCGCACGACTGGAGAGACGTGCAGCCAAGATGATGGTGCGCTACAAGCGCAAATATGCCACGGGGGATCTATGAGTTTCTGGCGCTTCTCGGGGGATGCCAATGCCCACGAAAAGGCCGCATTCGCCAACATGGACGATGTGTTCGCCGTCACCGGCGAGAAAATAGCCAGCGATCCGTTATCGCAGGTACTTCGCATGGAGTTGGAGGGGCAGGCCTATTACGTCAAGCGCTACTGGGGCGCCGGCAAGGGGCTTCGGCGCTGGATGGGGCGCCCTCGGGTGAAGGCCGAGTGGCAGAACCTGCGTCTCTTCACGAAGTGGGGCATCCCAACGGCCCCGCTTGTAGGCTGGGGGCTGGAGCGCCGCTTATCAGGCCTGTTCATTCGCGGCGCGTTGATTACACGTGAGCTGGTCGGTACGACCGATCTGGCGCGCATGAGCGAAGCGAACGATCCACGTTTGCGTGATCGCGGCTGGATCGAGGACATTAGCCACCAACTGGCGGTGGCCACCCGTACGCTGCATCACCACCACTTCGCGCACAACGATCTCAAATGGCGCAATATCTTAGTCGACGAGCAGCGCAAGGTGTATCTGATCGACTGTCCGTCCGGCTCTTTCTGGCGCGGGCGCCTGCTGCGTCGAAAGATCATCAAGGACCTCGCGTGCCTCGACAAGATCGGAAAATATCAATTGTCCCGAACGCAGCGTCTGCGCTTTTATCTGGATTACAGTCAAAAGACTCGGCTGGATGCAGCGGACCGTACGCGGATTCGTGAAATCCTGGATTACTTCGAGGGGCGTGAATGAACGACTTCATCAGTCAGGATGATCGCGCGCTTCTGGAGCGGCATGGTCTGGCTGACTTCGATGCGCTCTGGTCGGTCAATGTGCCCGCTGTGGACGAACCCAATACCGGCCGCGGTGGGTGGAGTCAGGTATTTCGCCTCGACCTCGGCGAAGCAGCCTTCTACCTCAAGCGCCAGAAGAACTACCTTACGCGTACCCCGTTGCATCCCCTCGGTGAGCCGACGTTCGCGCGGGAGTTTCGTAATATCCGCCGGTATGAACAGCGCGGCATTCCGGCGCTACGCGCCGCATTTTTCGGTGAGCGCAAGGTACAAGGCGAGCGCAGGGCCCTCCTGCTTACGCGCGCACTGGATGGGTGGCGCGATCTGGACAGTTGGCTTGGCCAGTGGGGCGAGTTGGCGCAACCGCTCAAGGATCGTCTGACGGGTGCCTGTGGACAGTTGGCTCGGCTGCTACACAGCGCGGGCGAGCGGCACGGCTGCTTCTATCCCAAACATATCTTCCTGCGGGCGCATGCTGACGGCTTCGATGCGTGCCTGATCGATCTGGAAAAGACCCGGCCGCTTTGGCTTGGACGCATTGACCGAATCAAGGATATCGAGCCGCTCCTGAGACGAACGCCCGTCTGGAGCGAGCACGATGTACGCGAGTTCGTCGGCGCTTATCTTGAATTGCCGTCCGAAAGCCAACCAGTGGCCAAGTGGTACGCTCGGCTGGGGCAGCGCCGTCAGAACAAGGAGCGTCGCGCTTGAAGCTGTCGGTGTTGGCAACGACCGGTCGCGATCCTGCGGCGCCGTTGGCCGTCAGGGTGCCTGCTGGGGATATCGAGGTCATCCGTTGGCTTCGTGTGCTGCCAGGGCAGCGCTACGTAGCCGAGGCGACGTGGAGCGGAAAGCACGTCCTGGCGAAACTGTTTGTCGGCAGTAAGGCTGAGCGGGCCCTGAAGCGTGAGCGAGAAGGCGTCCGCCTATTGCAGGATCAGCAGATCACCACGCCTGAGCTGCTCGCCGAAGGCCATGAAAGTGGGGAGGGCGGATGGCTCCTCTTCGCCTTTCTGGATCATGCGCAAAGTATCGATGAACGCTGGGCGGCCGTTGAGTCCCAGCCGCTGCTATCGGACAGCCAGTCCGACGTTCTCGCAGAGGCATTGTCAACGCTGGCGCAGATGCACCTGCGGGGCATCTGGCATGATGACCTTCATCTGGACAACCTGCTGTACCAGGACGGCGCGACCTATGTCATCGATGGCGGTGGCGTCGCAGGCGAGCAGCCTGGCCGCGCGTTATCCCGGGCGAGGGCACTGGATAACCTCGGCATATTCTTCGCCCAGTTGCCCTCCACAATCGATCCGCATATCGAAACGCTGTTGGTGCATTACCTGCTCGTCAACGCCGAACACGCGCTGCCGCTCGAAACGTTGCTGGCCAACGTCCAGCGAGTAAGAGCGTGGCGGCTGCGCGATTACCTGGCCAAGGCGGGCCGCGATTGCAGCCTGTTTTCGGTTTCTCGTAACAGCAGCGAATTGCAGGCCATTCGCCGATCCTGGCGGGACCGCCTGCAACCGGTTTTGCTGGCAGCGGACGAGCATCTTGATCGCGGCGTGCGCTACAAGGGCGGTGGCACGGCAACCGTCGCTCGCATCGAAGTTCAGGGCGAGCCCGTGCTACTCAAGCGCTACAACATCAAGGGAGCCGTTCATTGGGCTCGCCGGTTCTGGCGGCCGAGCCGTGCGTGGCATAGCTGGATCGAGGGCTTGCGACTGGAATTTCTCGGGATCGCGACCGCGCGCCCGCTGGGGATGCTGGAAACGCGGTGGATGGGCCTGCGTGGGCGGGCCTACCTCCTCACTGAGCATCTGGATGGCCAGGACATCATTGCAAGGTTCGCACCTTACATCGAAGCGACACCGCCCGATGATGAGCTGGCGGCGCTCGACACATTGTTCGCTGCCTTGCGCACCAATCGCATCAGCCACGGCGACCTGAAGGGGCATAACATCTTCTGGCACCAGGGGCGCTGGACGCTGATCGATCTCGATGCCGTTCAACAACATAAGACCGATGCCGGCTTCGAGGCGGCCTACGCACGGGATCGGTCGCGTTTTCTGCGCAACTGGCCAGCTTCTTCGGCCCTCCATTCGCTTCTCGATGCACGGCTGCCGCGCGCCGGATAGCGGCTTCGGGGATGAAACCTGGCGGCGTGTTTTCTAGAATGCGCGGATCGAACCTTATCGGGGCACCGGGCTACGCGTTCCCGGTGCCCCGCCCTCATTTGCTTAACCCCTGGGAGAACTATGGCACGTAAAGACAAGACCCGTGGCGCAGCCGGCTGGCTGTTCGCTGTATTGGCGCTTGCGATCATCGCGGTAGGCGCAGGTTTCGCTTACGCAGCCACGCAGGGGCTGCTAATGGTAGGCACGGCCTATGGCGTCGCCGTCGGTGTCGCACTGGTATTGGCGGGCGTGCTGCTTATCGCCAACCATGCCGCTGGGATCTGGCTGTTTGGGCTGTTGGCCATCGTTGCGATGGTCTGGTCGGCACGTGCCGTAGGGCTGGATGGCGATGCGCTCCTGCCTCGACTCGGATGGATTACCGTGATCGGCGTGCTCCTCTTCGTTTTCTGGCCTGTTGCACGTCGCTTGCTCGCGCCGGTCGGCAGGATCGGCTACGTAGGCGCTACGCTCGGGCTGGGCGTGATTGCAGCCGGTCTCATTGCAGTCTCGATGTCCATGGGCGCAGGCGCCTGAGGCGGCCTGCGCGGGCTGTGCGTTTCGCTCCAGCTAGGCTGCATTCACCACACGGTGCACGCGCGTCGACCGCGTGGGATTGCTAACGTCGTCACGCTATAATCCAACGCTTTGAATGTGACGTCGGCGCGGCACGCGGCCACGGTTTCGATAGAGGTATTCCTTTGGCATTGACGATTCTCGGTCTGTCCGGCTCCCTGAGCCACGACCCCTCCGCTGCGCTCTACATCGACGGCAAACTCATCGCCGCCGCTGAAGAAGAGCGGTTCGTACGCGACAAGCATGCGAAAAACCGTATGCCGTACGAGTCGGCCAAGTTCTGCCTCGAGCAGGCGGGTATCAAGCCTTCGGATGTCGATGTCGTCGCCATTCCGTTCGCGCCCATCAGCATCTTCGAGAAGGCTCGCTGGCACTATGCCAAGCGCTATTGGTATGCGCCGGATCGTGCGTTGGACGCGATCTTCATGGGCAACCGCCGGTACCATCGCTACAAGAAACGCATTCAGTGGTGTCTTCAGCAGCTCGGCTTCGACCTGAAGAAGGTCAAGATCGAGTCCGTGGAGCACCATCTGGCACACGCCTCCAGTGCGTATCACTGCTCGGGGTTCACCGAGAAGACCGCCATCCTGGGTATCGACGGCAAGGGCGAGTACGCCACTACCTTCTTCGGCTGGGGCGAGAACGGCAAGATCCACAAGATCAAGGAATTCTATGATCCGGATTCGTTGGGCGGGCTCTACGGTGCCGTGACCGAGTACCTCGGTTTCGAAATGCTCGACGGCGAATTCAAGGTCATGGGCATGGCCCCGTATGGTGACGCGGCCAAATATGATTTCTCGCGGTTGGCCAAGTTCGAGAATGGCGAGCTGGTGATCAACACCGACTACGCGAATGTCATCGGCTTCCGCCGCTACAAGGACAAGGGCAAGGGTTACTACTTTTCGCCCAAGCTCATCGATTGGCTGGGGCCGAAGCGCGAAGGCGATATCGCGGATGACCCCTATATCCACTATGCCGCGAGCATGCAGGCGCTGTTCGAGAAGCTCGCGCTCGAGATGATGGATTACTACCTCGGCGACATCATCCGCGAGACCGGCAAGATTGCCTTCGCTGGCGGCTGCGCGCTGAACGTGAAGCTGAACCAGAAAATCATCGCGCGCCCCGAGGTGAAGGAGCTTTTCGTCCAACCAGCCGCTGGCGACGCCGGTACCGCTGTCGGTGCGGCAGCGTATGTGTCCCACCAGCGCGGCGTTCCGGTCGAGAAGATGGAACACGTCTACCTTGGCCCCGCGTACAGCAACGAAGACGTCATCGCCGCCTGTGCTCGCCACCCCAACAAGCCAACTTGGCAGAAGCTGGACAACGTCCCCGAGCGCATCGCACAGATCATGGTCGACGGCAATCCGGTCGCCTGGTTCCAGGGACGCATGGAGTTCGGCCCCCGCGCATTGGGCGGACGCTCCATCATCGGTTGCCCGAGCGTGCCGGGCGTGGCCGATCGCATCAACGAACAGATCAAGTTCCGTGAGCGCTGGCGCCCCTTCTGCCCATCGATGCTCGATACCGTAGCGCCGCAGATGCTCAAGGTTGATCATCCAAGCCCATTCATGACCTTCACTTTCGAAGTGAACGAAGGCTGGAAGGAGCGCGTTGGCGAGGTCGTCCATGAAGACGGTACCTCCCGTGCCCAGGTCCTGGAGCGCCGCTTCAATCCGCGCTGGTACGACCTGATGAAGGAACTGGAGAACCTGACCGGCAATGGCGTCTCCCTCAACACCTCCCTGAACCGCCGCGGTGAGCCGATGATCTGCTCCCCGACCGACGCACTCAACATGTTCTATGGCTCGGATCTGCAGTATCTGATCATGGAGGATGTGTTGGTCGTGAAGGATGGTGCCGAGACATCGAATAGTGTCTGAACAATGGGTCCTGCAGTTCTGCCACGGGTACGATGGTCCCTTCCTGGATTGCGCGCGGCAATACGCTGCGCTGTTCGAAGGCACCCGCTTCAAGGTCACGACGGTCTACCTGACTGGCGAGCCGGACGAGCGCGTACGTAAGGGATCCGCGTCTGACGACGTGATTTTTCTCGGTTACGGAAGCAAGGCTGTTCGCGGCCTGAAGCTGGGCGCCATTCGAGACATCAAGCGGATCGTTGCAGAGCGGGAGTATGCGTTCTGTATCGCGCATCGTTCCAAGCCAACATACGTGGCGTTGTTGGGAACGAAGCTTCCCGTCATCGGCGTGCATCATGCCTTTGGGGATTTCGAGCGTAGATCTCGCCGCACGTTTGCGAATCTCTTCCGCAAGCGGCTTTCGCTTCTGGCTGTCTCAGATGCGGTGCGTGACGATGTACGAGCGTGCTTGCCAGACTGGCCGGAAATGCGCATCCAGACCCTTCACAACCGAACTGACGTAGCAGCACTTGAAGCCGAGCACGTACCCCGCGCCACTGCGCGCGCGCACCTTGGGCTTCCCAGTGAAGCGTGGGTCATCGGTAATGTCGGCCGCTTGCACCCTGACAAGGATCAGAAAACCTTGATCGAGGGATTCGCTCGCGCACTGCCGAGGCTTCCAACCGATAGTCTGCTAGTCATAGCAGGTGAAGGCAGGCTGGAGCAGCCCCTGAAAATGCTGGCCAACCACCTGGGCGTCAGCGAGCGTGTTCGCTTTGTGGGACAGATTCCAGCCGCTAGACGGTATTTCACGGCCTTCGATGCATTCGCTCTAACTTCTGATCATGAGCCGTTTGGAATGGTGCTACTCGAGGCCATGGCGGCAAAAATTCCAGTGGTCTGCAGCGACTGTGGCGGGGCCCCTGAGGTCGTTGGCGACACAGGCTGGCTATTTCCGTTTGCCGATGCGACCCAATTGGCCGAGCGGTTCGTAGATATTGCTGGTGCCGGCGCTGGGGAGCTTAAGGCAAAAGGTATGGCCGCCTGGTCTCGCGCTCAGACGCTTTTCTCCGATAGCCACGCACGTCTTCGGTTCGCTGCAATTTACCCCGAATGGTCACTTGAGGTATGACAGTGCCCGAGCGTCACGTGCCAACACTACCGCGTGTGCGGATGGTCATCCCTTACTTCGGACACTGGCCGTTTTGGTTCGATTTCTTCTTGGCAAGCTGCAGGCGTAATCCTACGTTTGAATGGCTGTTCTATACGGACTGCGGAGTACCGGAAGGCGCGCCGGATAATGTGCAGTTCATCGAAATCGATTTTGGTGCCTACTGCCAAAAAGTGTCTGATCGGTTGGCCATCGATTTCCGGCCGGACTCGGCCTATAAGCTATGCGATATCAAGCCAGCGCTGGGCCATGTGCACGCTGACGAACTCGAAGGCTATGATTTCTGGGCATTCGGCGATATCGACGTCATATACGGCGACCTACGTGCGTACTTCACATCGGAGCGCCTGGCGACGAAAGATCTCTTCGCGACGCACCATCGGCGAGTGTCCGGTCATTTATGCCTGATACGAAATACGGCCGAGATGCGTCAAGCATTCATGCGCATCCCTCTTTGGCAAGCGCGATTCGAGGATTCTCGGCATCAGGCGCTGGATGAAGGGGCATTCAGCCGAATCTTCATCAAACACAAGAACTGGCCTGAAAGCTGGCGTCTGTTCGCTGCGAGGTTCTATTCGTGGAGTCGGCGGGCGGAATTCGTAGAAGCCCACAGTACGTACACATTGCTTCCCGACGGAACTCGAATCGTGCCCGAGCGATGGTTCTACCGCGATGGCGTGTTAACCAATAGTGAGCAGGGCAAGCAAACGCTACCGTATCTGCATTTCATGGTTTGGAAAAACGAGGCATGGCGTACGCGGGCGGAAGAAGAGCTTCTAGGCCCGCCGGGGTTGCCCGACCAACCCAATTGGCAAATTGATGCCCACGGCTGGCACTCACTCGAGACGAATTGATGGGTAGTTCCAGGCAGCCGCTGGTAAGTGTCCTCATACCGTGTTTCAACTACGCCGCGTATGTGGCTGACGCCATCAAGAGTGTTCTTGCACAGGATTATCCCTGTTTCGAGGTGATCGTCATCGATGACGGTTCAACGGACTCGAGTTTGCAGGAGATCGAAAAGGCTGTTGCGGCTTATCAACCGCAAAGTTTGGCGATACGCGTCGAAGTCATCAGTCAGATCAACCAGGGCGTAAGCGCTGCCTTGAATACGGGGCTGGCTGCCGCGAGGGGTGAATTCATTGCGACGTTCGACGCCGACGATTTAATGCCGCCAGGCAGGCTTTCGGTCCAGGCGGATTATCTCGACAAGTGCCCTGAGGTTGGATGTCTCGGCGGGCTGGCTATTCGGATCGACGAAGCAGGCGAGCTGCTGCCCAAGAAGTCCAAGCGCAGGGCGGTGAAGCGATACACGTTCGACGAAGCGCTGGCCTCCGCGCTGGTCGTTGGCGGCAACATTGCGGTCTACCGACGTGACGCGATGGAAAAGGCCGGCGGTTACGATCCGACCATTCGTGTTCAGGATTTCCAAATGACTCTGCGGGTGGCCCACGCGGGCTATTACGTGGACATCCTGCCCGAGGTCGTCACGCTGTATCGCAAACACGAGGGCAGCCTGTCCAAGGATTACAAGTCAGAGTATCGCTACGGTCTACAGGTCATTCAGGCCTATGCAACGCATCCGCTATACGGCTCGGCGAAAGCGCGTTTGATTACAAAGGCACTGCGCGCGGCGGTCACGGACGACAAGCGTTTCGCTTGGGGCCTCCTACGGGAGGTGCCCTTGAAAGAGTGGGACCGGCAGCTTCTGAAGCGGCTGCGCCACCTGTTGTTCAAGCCGTCACGGCGGGCATCCTCTTGAGCGCCCAGCCGCTCGCTCATGTGGTTTGGAGTAGTGGCAGCCGTGTATCCGAACAGCGAGCGTAGCCGCGAGCCAGTGCGTCCAGACATTCCTCGAACAGCCATCGGCGATCATCTTCGTAACGTTGCATGTGTTTTATGTTACGGCGCCTCTTCGCGGCGGACAGGCTATCCCGCTCGACATGCATGTCGGCGAAATCGATAAGACCAAGCGTCCCATCCGGGAGCAGAAGCACATTGCCTAGATGCAAGGATCGGAAGTAGACACCTTTCTGGTGGAGTTTACCCAGTAGGCAACCGAACTGCTCGGCCAGCGCGTGCCGGGCGTCGTCGTCAGCATCTCGCATTGCCTGCCGAAGCGTGACCCCCGGCAAGCCTGCGTAGTGGACAGCGGTCCGTTGCGGCTGGTCGATCCGATAAACCTGAATGATTTCCGGCGCAGGTATATCTAGCCGTTTTAGCGCTTTCGCATTGTCTGCAAAACGCTTGGCATAGGGGTAGAAGGCCTCGGACGACACCAGCCTTTTTCGCCTGAACAACTTGAAGAAGCTGCCATCCGCCAAGCGAAGCACCTTCGGGCCATGGCTATCCTGCTCAAGCAGGGCGGCATCGTTTGTAAGCGCCGAATAGGCCTCGGTAGACATCTGTCGCATAACGCAATTCCAGTTGGGACGCGGCGATTCTAACGGTTCGCGAGGCAATCCTCACGGAGCGTCTGAAATTGCCAAATGACCGCTGATTGGGAGGCAGAGGCGCGGATGATACAATCGCGTCTTTGTTCGCCGAGCGTCTTCTATGTCTGATTCGTCCAGCGACCAGCCGCGCATGTCTAGCTTCAAGCTATACATGCGCCTACTGACGTACGTGCGTCGGTACTGGCTCATGTTTGCCGTGAGCATGGTCGGCTTCATTGTATTTGCCTCTACACAGCCCATGATGGCGGGCCTGCTCAAATATTTCGTTGACGGTCTGGCTAACCCCAATCAGGGCATCATGCAGTTGCCGCTGGTGGGCGAAGTCCAGCTGCTCTACGGCGTCCCGCTAGCGCTGCTGTTCATCACGATCTGGCAAGGGATAGGCTCCTTCCTGGGCGGCTACTACCTTGCGAGAGTCTCGCTCGGTTTGGTGCAGGATTTGCGGATTGCTCTGTTCGACAGCCTCTTGAAGCTGCCCAACCGCTATTTCGATATGCATTCTTCCGGGCATCTCATTTCCCGCATCACCTTCAACGTCACCATGGTGACGGGCGCTGCTACCGATGCGCTGAAAGTAATGGTTCGTGAAGGGCTTACCATTATCTTCCTGTTCGGCTACCTGCTATGGATGAACTGGAAACTGACCTTGGTGATGGTCGCCGTGCTGCCCGTGATCTCATTGATGGTAAGGGCTGCCAGCAAACGTTTCCGAAAGCAGAGCCGGCAGATCCAGGGCGCCATGGGCGAGCTGACCCATGTGGCTTCCGAGACGATTCAGGGCTATCGGGTAGTTCGCAGCTTCGGTGGCGAGCGTTACGAGACCGAACGTTTTCGGCAAGCGAACGAAGACAATACGCGCAAGCAGTTGAAGATGACTCGCACCTCTGCGGCCTATACGCCCATGCTGCAGTTCGTCACGTATTGTGCCATGGCCCTGCTGATGTTCTTGGTGCTCGTGCTGCGCGGTGACGCGTCAGTGGGCGATCTCGTCGCGTATATAACCGCGGCAGGACTTCTGCCGAAACCTATTCGACAGCTTTCCGAAGTCAGCTCTACGATACAGAAAGGTTTGGCGGGGGCTGAGAGCATATTTGACCAGCTCGACGAGCCTTATGAGCGTGATAACGGTACCCAGACTCGCGAGCGAATCGAAGGCCGGATTGAGGTGAAAGATCTGAGCTTCACCTATCCAGGCAGCCAGAAGCGCGTCCTGGACGGCATTAATTTCGTTGTCGAGCCGGGCCAAATGGTGGCACTCGTCGGCCGCTCAGGAAGTGGCAAATCCACGCTGGCTAACCTTATTCCACGCTTCTATCAGCATGAGCATGGGACGATTCTGCTGGACGGCGTCGACGTGGAGGACTATCGGATCGACAACCTCCGCCGCCACATCGCGCTAGTGACGCAGCAGGTAACCCTCTTCAACGACACTGTCATTCGTAATATCGCCTATGGCGACCTGGCATCTGAGCCGTTGGAGCATGTAAAGCGTGCTGCCGAGGATGCCTATGCCGCTGAGTTCATCGAGAAGCTGCCGGAAGGTTACGAAACGCTCGTGGGGGAAAACGGCGTCTTGTTGTCCGGTGGTCAGCGACAGCGGCTGGCGATCGCTCGAGCACTGCTTAAGAATGCGCCGATTCTTATTCTCGACGAAGCGACATCCGCGCTGGACACTGAGTCTGAGCGTCACATTCAGGCAGCGCTGGACCAAGTGGTAGAGGGGCGCACGACGCTTGTCATCGCCCATAGGCTTTCCACGGTCGAAAAAGCTGATCTGATCTTGGTAATGGACCAGGGGCGGATCGTCGAGCGCGGTACGCATGAACACCTACTGGCTGCGGGCGGTGCTTATGCTCGGCTGCACGCAAGCGGTTTCGAGGAAAGAGCCGAACCACAACCCGCTTCCGGTGGAACCGAAACGCCACTGGCGTAGTCGGCAGAGCTACCTCTCAAACAGGCATTACAAATGCAGTTCAGCGATACCAGCGATGTGACTGTCGTCTTGACCAGTTGCGGGCGATTCGAACATCTCAAGCGGACACTGGAAAGTTTCGACAGATTTAATACTGCGCCCATCAAGGCCGTCATCATCACCGAGGACTCGGGAAGCGAAGACGTATTTGATGCAATTCCGACGCACTGGCGGCCCTACACAACGGTTCACGTCAATCGAACAAAGCTTGGTCAGCTTGCGTCCATTGACCTTGCATACTCTTCCGTTGAAACACCTTACATTTTTCATTGCGAGGATGATTGGGAGTTCTATCGCCCAGGTTTCGTCGAGGACTCGCTAAGCATACTCGCTGCAATGCCTGATGTGCTTCAGGTGTGGCTCAGGAGTTATCGGCACGACGTAGCCGTCAACTATCCTTTCCACTCGTTGGGCGAGCGCAATGTGATCGGTGGTTGTGCTTTTTCGAAGCTGCTATCCAGCAAAAGCGAGTGGCAAGGGTTCTCGTTCAACCCCGGCTTGCGCCGACTCTCCGACTACCTGCCAATGGCGCCATTCTCCCGGTTTGCCAGTTCGCCTGAGGGCGAGTCTGGGCTATCCAGAGAATATTCTGGCTTGGGTAAATATGCGGTCGTTTTGGAATCCGACGCGGTCATACATATCGGAGACGACGCTCATGTCTGGGGGGCGGCCGATGATCGCCGAGTGGCTGACCGGAAGCGGCGGCGCATCAAGCGAGTCGCCACCTTTCTAGCAGTCTGGGTATTCGGCTTCGCTGTGGGCTATTTCGTGACGGGTGGTTTATGACGTTCCCGAGCGCTGGTGAAAACGGCCGGTTCAATCGCTGGAGCGAAAGCGCGAGGCTGGCATTGGTGCTCTGTGCATTGTTTGGCCTGTTCGCCGGCCGATTTTGGTGGCCAGGTGAGGCAAGCACATGGGCGGGCTTCATTCGAAGTTGCCTGTTCGTCGGCTTGCTGTTTGCTATGCCGGCGCTTCCGAGACTGATCCCCGCATTGCGAAGTAACCCATACGCGTGGCTATTGTTGGGACTGCTTCTCTACATTGGATTGAGCAGTCTGTTTTTGGGTAACGGTAAGACGGCGCGTCGGGTGGCGTTGCTTCTTGCGCTGCTCGTGGGCACCTGTGCCGTTTACCGCTCTGTTGGCATAGCCTTGCTACGACCGATTTTGGTTGCCATGGTCTGCGTTTCGGCTGGTGCTTCCGGTTATGCACTTTATGATCACTGGCAGCAGGGGCTTCTGTTCCAAGGGTACAGAGTTGGCGCAATAGCGAACTCGGGACTGATGGGTTTCGCTGAGTTCGAGAACAGCGTTCTCGCGTCATTGGAAATGGCATTTTCCTTCGTTTCCGCGCTCTGGCTCGTCGTGACAAGTCGCCACAACCTTTCGCGGCTTGCGCTACTGCTCCTCTGGTTGCCGATCGCGGTCTACCTCTACTGCACCTTTGGCCGGTCCGGTTGGCTGGCTGCCGCTGTGGCGACTGCGGTGGTGCTCGTCTTTGCCTTGAAAGGGACCGCCAGAAGGAATGTGCTCATAGGTGTGCTTGCAAGTGTTGCGGCTTTATTCGCCCTTTTTCACGATCGGATCGCCTACGAGCTGTTTCAGCGCAGCCTGACGCATCGAGATGAGATCTGGTCAATGGTCCTCGGCCTGATGCCAGGGCATTGGATATTCGGGCACGGTGCCGACATCACCGTCGAGACCTTACTGGGCGTGCAGCCACTAGGTGGCGTAGATGTCGTCATCAACCATTCCCACAGCATCTACATCGAAGTTTTGTTTAACTACGGGTGGGCGGGTCTTGTTGGCTTTATAGGTGTTCTAATCGGCGCATTTTGTGTTCTCTGGGCCGAGCGCGAAGAGCCATCCACCTGCCTGTGGCTGGCCATCCTCGCAGGTGCCTGTGTGACCATGGCATTCGACTTCTCATCGTTCGTTTCGACTCCAAATCTGTTATGGCTGTGGTTGTGGTTTCCGCTTGGATGGGCGCTTGCAATATCGTGCCGCCGATCGATCGAACGGGTTGAGGCAACGAGCAATGCGTAAGGAGTCAAAAGGTCGATGGGACGGGATGAGGCGCGTATGCTGAATTTATCCCGGTTCTGGCGTGAGCGCGGTTGGTCAGTGATCGACGACGCTGAGTATGCAGAAGCCTGGAACGCCTATGGTGGCAGCGTTGTTACCCACCCCGATGTGGTGGCGCGCCTTGCAGATCTGGCACGGATCCCCGTGCGATACCTCGGCTGGCAGGCCGAGGGTGAGACGGTAGCCGCGGTACCCTGCTGGGGACGTTACCTGGCGCTGTCGAAGGAGGGGCTGAAGAAGCACCGCAAGAAGCGACTGTTTGACTTGGGAAATGCCGAGATCATCCTACCTGCTGCGCCTGGCGCGGGTGCCGTTCTTCGCCAGAGAGCCGAGTATCTGGGGGAACCGAGCGCGCAGCGCTTCACGGGGCTGAAGCAGCAGAAAGAATCTCTGATGATTGCGCGTGAGCCCGAGGCGCTATCGAAGAAATTCCGCTACAACCAGCGGCGAGAGTTGCGGCTACTTGAAGATTCGGGCGGTACGCTCCGGCCGGTTCAAGATCATTCGCACTTGGAGCTGGCCGAGATCTATTCGGATCTGTTCCAGCGTCGGTGGCAATTCGCTGTTCCAGGTGCGGATCATCTATCCCAGGTGTTCGAGCTGATGCATCCGTTCATGACGGGGCAGGTTGTCTATATGGACGACGTGCCTATCGCCATTCAGGTGCTGTACAGGGTCGAGTCGCCAGAATGGATAAGTGTCGAATACATCAATGGCGGCGTCGATCCAGCGAGTCGCAACTTCAGTCCCGGAAGCGTCCTGAGTTATGTGAACGTCCTTGCTGCTTGGGAAGATGCCCGAAGCCGCGGCAAAACGTTACGTTATTCGTTTGGTCGCGCCGACCGCGAGTACAAGGAGCGTTGGTGTCGTAAGCAGCCCGTTTACGAGGTCTGAAGGACCGCTGGTTGAATCTGTACGTCGCCGCATCAATGTGGCTTGATTGGCATTGAAGACGTCTCTATACGTCAACTTTTGCATGGTCCTGCCGCTACCCCGTGCATGGCGCAATTAGCAGTCCTCCTATGGAATCCCGCAAGCAAACTCTTCTTAAGCGGCATCGCCGCAATAAACGTATAGGGCTGACTATAGCGGTCCTCATACTGGCGGCCTTTGTCGACCAGCGTGTCATTGATCTTGGGCCGCCCTGGATTGCGTTGGTCCTAGCGCTTTTATTCTGGATCATCCACGAGGCCTGGTTTGCCGACCATTTGTTCTATTCGCCACGTGACTCGTATCGCCACGACTTCCCAAAGGGAACGTGGGAGAGCGTGGCAACGCTTGGCAGTGATGGGCAGTTAACAGTTTCGGGCGAGATACCGCTACTGGCTGACACGCTGATCCTGGAGTGTGTCGTTAAGGCAACACCGCTTGGGCTCCTATTTGATCCCCGGGTACTGATTGAGACGGCGGGGATTCACGATCGCCAGGATTTTGAGCGACGAGTCTCCGGTCGACGGTATGTAAATCTATCAGGTCTTTCGGAAGCACTGCGCACCGGCCAACTGCGCGTGCGAGGCCGGTTCTGCAAGGTCGAGGTGAGCCGCGTCTTTGCGTTCAGTAATGCGGATTATGCCGATCGCCGCACCATGATCATCGCACCGCACGCAGACGATGCGGAGCTTGCTGCATTTGGGCTCTATAACCAGTGCGACGAGGCGACGATCGTCACGCTTACCCAAGGCGAGATCGAAGCGCGGCATTACGAGCGTCTCGGCCTGGACAAGGAACAGGCCGCGCGCCTGAAAGGGCGGCTGCGGACCTGGAACAGCCTGGCGGTCCCGCTTTGGGGCGGTGTACCCATGACGCGCTGCGTCCAGCTCGGTTATTTCTGCCTGCGCCTGCCGGCAATGCATGAGCAGCCGGATGTGCCGTTTGGCTCAAGGGAATCCGGTGAAGTCGATATCAGCGGCGCGCGCGTATTCAACGCGCTACGGCTGCCGGGTGACGCTGACTCGCAACCCACCTGGAACAATCTGGTGGCGGACCTGGTGGCACTGATCGAGCATTACCGTCCCCAAGTACTTGTGCTTCCGCATGTGCAGCTCGACCCTCACGCGGACCATGTCCACGCTGCCATGGCGCTGGAGGAAGCCATCGAACGCAGCACTTGGAAGCCCGAGACCCAGCTGTTGTACGCCAACCATTTGCACGATAACGATCGCTGGCCCATGGGCCCCGCCGATAACGGTACGGCGTTGCCGCCGGCCATCGAGCCGTTGCCTGCCTTGCCGATCTGGAGCCCGGTGCTGGACGCTGAAGCCCGACTCGACAAGGCCATGGCGCTCACCATGCAGCACGATCTCCAGGTCCCGCTGCCACTCAAGAAGCGGATTCGCCGAATCATTCAGGCGTTGGTCCTTGGACGGCGCTGGCCGATCACCGGCGAAGATGAGTTCTTCCGCAAGGCGGTGCGGCGTCATGAGTTGTTCTGGGTGCGCGATCTGCGCGCCGCTACAGGCGCAGCCCACCAGATCGAGGTTGGGCACGCCAGCGAGCCGCCGTCAGGCGTATCGATCGCTGCGCCTCAAACGGTTGTTTAAGATAAGCGTCAGCGTTCGTCGGCGCTGACAAGGGGGCGGTGGCAGAGGCTTTGCGTCGCCCACGGTGCTGTTATCATGCGCCCTTTTCGAATGCGCGGAGCCAGCCCATGAAATTGTCCATGCCTCGTTATGACCAGGCGTCCGTCCTGGTAGTCGGCGATGTCATGCTCGATCGGTATTGGCACGGCGATACCAATCGTCTTTCGCCCGAAGCGCCGGTCCCGGTGGTCAAGGTCGCGCAAATTGAAGACCGGCCAGGCGGTGCGGCAAACGTTGCGCTGAACGTTGCTGCGTTGGGCGCGCGCGTGACGCTCGTGGGCGTGACAGGCGTCGATGAGGCGGCTGAAAGTCTGAGAGCAAGCTTGGCTGCGGTGGGTGTAACAGCCCGTTTCCAGCAGCTCGAGACGCAGCCAACGATCGTCAAGCTGCGCGTGATGAGCCGCAACCAACAGCTGCTGCGCATGGATTTCGAAGAGCCGTTCGACACCGACCCTGAAGCGCTGGGCGATGATGTCAAATCGCTGCTCGACGGTGCGAAGGTGCTCGTGCTTTCGGACTACGGCAAAGGCGCGCTTCGCAATCACCAAGCGCTCATCCAGGCGGCCCGGGCGCGTCGTATTCCCGTTCTGGCAGACCCCAAAGGCAAGGATTTCTCCATCTACCGTGGCGCCAGCCTGATCACGCCGAACCTGAGCGAGTTCGAGGCAATCGTTGGCCACTGCGAGGACGAGGCGGAGCTGGTTGCACGTGGCGCTGCATTGATGGCCGACTTGGATCTGGGCGCCTTGCTCGTTACCCGGGGTGAGCATGGCATGACGCTCCTGCGCCCGCAGCATGCGCCCTTGCACCTGCCAGCACGTGCGCGTGAGGTGTTCGATGTGACCGGTGCAGGCGATACAGTGATTTCAACCCTGGCGGCGAGCCTTGCAGCAGGCGAAGAGTTGCCTCAAGCCGTTGCGTTGGCAAACCTGGCGGCGGGCATCGTGGTGGGCAAGCTCGGCACGGCTGCCATCAGCGCTCCTGAGTTGAGACGCGCCGTCCAGCGGGAGGAGGGCACCGAGCGCGGTGTACTCGGGCTTGAGCAGCTATTAGCAGCCGTTGAAGATGCGCGCGCCCATGGCGAGAAGATCGTATTCACCAATGGGTGTTTCGACATTCTCCATGCTGGCCATGTCACCTACCTCGAGCAGGCTGCAGCGCAAGGGGATCGCCTGGTGTTGGCCGTCAATGACGATGCATCCGTCAGCCGCCTCAAAGGGCCCGGCCGGCCGATCAATTCCGTTGAGCGGCGGATGGCCGTGTTGGCAGGGCTTAGCGCCGTGGATTGGGTTGTACCGTTCAGCGAAGACACGCCTGAGCGCCTGCTCAAGCAGGTCCAGCCGGATGTGCTGGTAAAAGGCGGCGACTACGGCATCGATCAGGTCGTAGGCGCCGATATCGTCCAAGCCTACGGCGGCGAAGTTCGCGTCCTTGGGTTGGTCGAGAACAGTTCGACGACCGCCATTGTCGAGAAAATCCGCAGTCGCGACTGAGCAGGCCTAGGGCGCCGGGTGGGTTTTCGCATCCACCGGCGCCCTGGTAACTAGCGTATACGCCGCTCTTGTCCTGATTCGATTCCTTCGGCCCGAATGCGGGCCATCCAGTCCTTCCAGCGTATGCGCTCATCATTCACGAGCCATCCGTCCTGCGGTGCGAAGCTCTCAGCCAGCAACAGGCCCCGCGTGCTGGCGGGTTGCAGTTGCCCCCCGCTGAGTGTGAAGAGCTCGTCGGTAGGTACGCCGTCGGCAAGCGGGATCAGGTAGAGGTCGGGCCGGGATTGGTCGAGACGCGCTACCAACTTGTCCCCCTCCAGTTTCTCATCGACGTGGAAGAGGCTTAGCGACTGGGCGCCCTTGGGTAATTCCATTCCGAGGTCGTAGACCAACTGCAATGAGGCGGTTGGCGTATGGACGTAAGCGGTCGGCCGCTCAAGTAAGGTCAGTGCCCCACAGCGAACCGGTCGTGAGGCACCTGACAAGGGGTTCAGCCTGAAGTGAAGATCTTCCCGGTACTCGAGCGAGCCTTCATAAGGCGCTGGGAGCCAGGTCTCGCCGAAGCGGCCTTGTAGCCAGCCCTCAGGGGTAGCGACCAGGCATTCCTCTGCGACTTCATGAATCGCGGTCATCAGGGGAAGGTTGAGTTCATGCGCCGGCACGTAGCCAGAGATGAGCTTGAGTACGACATCGCCGCGGTCCAGCCGGCGTTGGCGAACCAGAACCCAATAATCGCGATTTTGCCAGGTCAGCGTGAGGCGAACCGATACGCCCAGGTTGGCCAGTTCGACCGTGAACCGATTTGCGTCAGGGAGGGCAATGGGCGCTCGGCGTTCGAGCATTTCGGCGAAATTGAGAGCACGGCCTATGCTTTGGTAGGTCAGCCCGTCAGCGTTGGCCTCGACCATGAGGGGCAGCGTCTTGAACGCGCCGGGGTTCTTGCGAACGAGCATGCGCGGCATGGTAGCTCCTTGGTGTCGTGGCGCTCTTGCCTGTTCGACCTTCAGGAAGCGGTGGCGGTGCAGGGCCGTCGATCGCGCGACGGATGCGGCCGACGCGCGAAGCTGACGTCGTACAGGGCTAAGCAATATTGTCTTTGTGGCGAATCACGGCCGCGGCCGTCTGGACATTATGCGTCAGGTGCAGCGGGTTGATAGTGCCGACGATCGCGCTGGTAACACCCGCGTGGCCGAATACCAGCTCGAAGCTTGCCCGAACGGGATCGATGCCCGGCGACAGACAAGCATGCCCGCTGGCCAGTGCCTTCTTTACCAGAATCCCCTTGGAATATGACAGGGCGTGGTCAATGACAGGCCGTTCGTCCTGTTGCATCAGATTGTAGGTCACCATGGCGCAATCCCCTTGTTCCAGCGAGAGCAAGCCGCCTTGGACCGTCTTGCCCGAGAGGCCAAAGGCGCCGATCTTGCCTTCCTGCTTGAGCTGCTGCAGGGCTTCGTACACTTCGGCGTCACGAAGAATGGCCACGTCGTTACCATCCGAATGGACCAGCACCACCTCGATGCGATCGGTTCCCAACCGGCTCAGGCTGCGTTCGACTGAGCGGCGCGTGTGGTCGGCCGAGAAGTCGAAACGCGATTGCCCGGCTTCGAACTCTTCGCCCACCTTGCTGACGATGACCCAATCGTCGCGTTGACCTTTGAGGAGAGTCCCCAGTCGCTCTTCACTCTGACCATAGGCCGGCGCCGTATCGATGAGATTGATCCCCATGTCCCGCGCGATCGCCAAAAGCTGCCTCGCTTCACGATCGTCAGGAATGGAGAATCCGCTGGGGTACTTGACGCCTTGGTCGCGTCCCAGTTTCACGGTGCCCAGGCCTAGCGGTGAAACGACGAACCCGGATTGACCCAGCGGCCGTTCGAGGCCGTGCAGCGTCTTGATCATGGCATGTCCTCCCATGCCGGCCGCGCAATTTGGGGTTGCGGGAGGGGAGGCAGAGGGTCGAGTACGCCGGGGCGGATACCGTCTCGCTCCATTGCGGCCAGCACGCGATCCGAAAAGTCGGGCGCCAGTGCCAGCTTGGTGGGCCATCCAACGAGCAGCCGCTGTTGATCGGCAAGAAAGGCATTGTCGGGCCGTACAAGATTGGTTTGCGCGGGCTCGGCGCGGTCGATACGCAGCGTGGCCCAATGCGTCTGCGACTGATCGATCCAGGGCAAAAGATGAGCGACCTCTTTCTTCGCCGCCTCGATCTGTGCTTCGGGCGAGCGGGCGACGCCGTCGGATTCAGCCAAGTCGCCACCCAGATACCAGACCCACTGCCCGTCACGTGCCGGATGGCTCGTGATGGTGACGCGCGGCTTCGGGCCGCCGCCGAGGCAATGCGCGTACAACGGTTTGAGCGCGGGCCCCTTCGCCATGACCATGTGCAAGGGGCGTAGCTGCTGGGCTGGCTGCTCCAGCCCCAGCGAAGACAGCAGCTGCGCGTTACCTTGGCCAGCGCTGAGCACAATGCGCTGTGCGCGGATTTCAAAGTCGTCGGCAACCAGGCCGACGAGCGAGCCGGCTTCCATGAGTGGGGTAATCGTCTTCGCCGCGAGCAGTCCGCCCGCTGAAAGCTCCGCCAGGCGACCGATCAAGGTCGGTACGTCCAGAACCAGCTCGGACAGCCGGTAGACCTTGCCCTTGAAGCGAGGGTCTTGTAGGGCAGGCGGCAGATCCTTGCCTTTGACGGCGTCGACGCGACCCCGCACGGCCTTGCTGGCGAAGAAGCTGGTCAGATTGCCGGCCAGTGTGCCGGGTGACCATAGATAATGGGCATCGGAGAGGAGCCTGACGCCGGTCAAATCCAGCTCACCGGTGCCCGCGAGCGATTCACGCCAGCGACGGGGCATATCGGCAATCGCCTCCGATGCGCCGGTCAAGGCGCCATGGAGTGCATACTTGGCGCCACCGTGGATGATCCCTTGAGACTTGATGCTCTGGCCGCCGCCCAACGTACCGGTTTCGATCAGTATCGTCGCGAAGCCCGCGCGGCGCAGGCGTGCGCTGAGCCAGAGGCCGGCGACGCCGCCGCCGACGATGACAACATCGGTCGTGATGGATTGGGACATGAAAACGCCTCGAGCCAAATGTCACGGGAGTATACCGTGGACCATCGAGCCCCGGCCCGTGTGACGCTGGAGATGAGTTGGCCGCGGTATACAAGGTGCCGGCGGAGGCCCTCCGGGATTCCGCCCCACACGAGACTGCCTGTAGGGTGGATTAGCCGCAGGCGTAATCCACCGTTCACCTCGTTGCTGGAATAGTCTGCATAAGGGCTAGTGCCCTGTCGTCTTGGAGAACAGTTGAATCACGACCACTCCAGCAATGATCAACAGCATCCCCAACGCGGCCGGAAGGTCGGGTTGTTGCTGGTACACCATGGCCGCCACGATCGTCACCAGCACGATTCCAAGGCCCGCCCAAATCGCGTAAGCAATACCCACCGGTATCACCTTCACGACCATCGACAGCAATACGAAGGAAAGGCCGTAACCTGCGACGACGAGCAGCAGTGGCAGGGGCTTGCTCAGCCCTTGGACAGCCTTAAGCGAAGTGGTCGCAATCACCTCCGCGCAGATCGCAATGGCCAGCAGAACGTAAACGGGCATGTCGCGCCTCCTGAATCAATCGCGGCATTTTGCGAAGCACCCATTCCAACTTAAAGTTGAAACCTATCGCTTTTGGAGATAGGTCATGCGCTGGAATCTGGATCAGCTTGAAGCGTTCGTTGCCGTACACGAGCACCGTTCGTTCTCTGCCGCCGCTCGCAAGCTTGGCCGCGCGCAGTCCGCGGTCAGCCAAGCTGTCGCGCTTCTCGAAGAGGATCTCGCTCTGCGCCTTTTCGATCGCAGTGGGGGACGGACGCCAAGGCTGACAGAGGCGGGGCGGTCCCTAATGGCTGAGGCTCGAACGGTTCTCCAGCAATGCGACCGGCTACAGGGACGGGCGGACGGTCTGGTGCGGGGGGAGGAAGCTGTGTTGCGCCTGGCCCAGGATGAGGCCATGCCATACCAGCCCGTCATCGCCAGCCTCGAGTCGCTACAACACGCATTCCCTGACGTCGAAGTGCACCTCACCAGCGGCGCGCAAGGCGATGTTGCACGCAAGCTGATTGAGCGCCGGGCAGACATGGGGCTGTTGTTCAACCACGGGGACATGCCCGATACGCTCGAGCGGCGTCGACTTGGCACGATCGAAATGGTCACCGTTTGCCATGTCGACCATCCGCTGGCCACTGTCGCAGAACCGAACAGGAGGACCCTCTCATCGCATCGCCAGTTGCTCATGACACCGGGCGATGTTCGCTATGCCGGCGACGAGCAGATCAGCCCTCGCACCTGGCGAACCGACAGTTTCTACACCATGGCCGAACTGCTCATGCGGGGTATCGGTTGGGCGTGGCTGCCGCGTCATGTAGCTCAGTACCCGACCTATCTCGGTCACCTGATCGAGTTGCAGACCGACTGGACCCCACCGTCGCTCGTCGTTGAACTCGTTCACCGTCGCGACGAGATTCCGGGGCCCGCAACACAGCACCTGAGCGAGGCATTGTCGAACTGTCTTCGCGTCATTGGATGACGTGCCATGATCGAGTAGGCGGCGCTCATTGTCCTGTTCGATCTTGGACCGTTCGTAGGTGGATTAGCCGCAGGCGTAATCCTCCGTTCACCTCGCACTGAGGCTTTCAATCCTCGGTGGGCACACTGACCTTGCCCCGAACCCGGCCTCGCCCTGATCGGTGCTGACCAAGGCATGGCATTCCCTGATTGCGGTTACACTTCGGGCCTACTCTTTGTATTTGATAGTCCATGAATCGCTTTATCTACAGCTGCCTCCTCCATATCGCCGTTCCGTTCATTCTTGTTCGCCTATTCCTGCGGTCTCGGAAGGCGCCCGCGTATGCCGAACGAATAGGCGAACGCTTTTCGCTGACCCTGCCAACCGTTCGATCAGGCGGCATCTGGGTCCATGCGGTATCGGTTGGAGAGAGCATTGCGGCGGCGCCGATGGTACGTGCGCTGCAGGCGCGCTACCCCGAGCTGCCGATCACGATCACCTGCATGACACCGACGGGATCCGAACGCATCCGTGCGCTCTTCGGTGATTCGGTCCACCACACCTATCTCCCCTATGATTTGCCATGCGCCGCCAAGCGGTTTCTCGACCGCGTGCAGCCACGCGTCGGGATCATCATGGAAACCGAACTCTGGCCCAACCATATCCATCAGGCGGCGCGCCGAGGCATTCCGATGGTGCTGGCGAACGCTCGCTTATCTGAACGTTCGGCGCGCGGGTACCAACGGTTTTCGCGGCTTACCGCACCGATGCTGGCGGAGCTGGATCTGATCGCGGCGCAGACCGAGCCAGAAGCTCGCCGTTTCCTCGCGCTGGGCGCGCGTGAGGAGGCTGTTCAGGTCACGGGCTCCATCAAGTTCGACTTGTCCATTGATCCCGAGCTGCCCGGTCGTGCGCGTGAGCTGCGTGCGTCCTGGGGCGCGAGTGAGCGCCCTGTCTGGATCGCAGCCAGTACCCATGCGGGTGAGGATGAGATCGTGCTGGCGGCGCATCGTCTTTTGCTCGCGCACAGGCCTGATGCCTTGCTGATCCTCGTGCCGCGGCATCCAGAGCGGTTCAAGACGGTCTATGCGCTCTGCCAGGGTCAGGACTTCATTACGGAACGCCGCTCAACCGGCACGCCCGTCCCCGCGGGTACATCCGTATTGCTCGGCGACACGATGGGCGAACTGCTTTTCATGTTCGGGTTAGCCGACTGCGCGTTCGTGGGCGGAAGCCTCGTGCCCAATGGCGGGCATAACCTTCTGGAGCCCGCCGCGCTCGGGAAGCCGGTGCTGTCCGGGCCGCATCTGTTCAACTTCCTGGACATCAGCGACCAGATGAAGCAGGCAGGGGCACTTGAGATCACCGAAGACGCCGACGCGCTGGCCGATGCTGTCCAGCGCCTTTGGAGCGACAGCGCACTCGCGGAAGAGCGGCGTGAGGCAGGACTTGAGGTGTTACGCGCCAATCAGGGCGCCCTGGGCCGGCTGATCGATGGGGTTGCGAAGCGGTTGGAGTGATTTGGCATGTGCCTGCGCCGCTGGATGCTTCATGCCATCGGCGCGTGGAAAAGGCAGCCCCATTTTCCACCCTACCCGGTTTGTGGTGAGCGCCAGCCTGCCTCCCTGTCACGCGCCGGGTCTTTTCCAACACCCGGCGCTCGCTCTCGGCGCGTATCTCTTATTGCCGGTCCGCCCGGATATGCTGCTGGGCCTCGTCGCTCAGCCCTTTGGGCACGAAGTCCCGATCCGGGTTGTAGTCCGGCATGAGATAAGCGGCCAGCGCTTGCAGGTCATCGGGGCTTAGGGTTCCGGCAGCCTGCTTGAGTCTCAGGTTGTCCAGAATGTAGTCATAGCGTGCATTGTTGTAGTCGCGCACGGCGCTGTAGAGCTGCCGTTGGGCGTCGAGCACGTCGATAATGTTTCGAGTGCCGACCTGATAGCCGATTTCAGTGGCCTCCAGCGCGCTCTGGCTGGAGACGATTGTCTGCCGACGCGCCTGCACCTGGCTCACGTCGGTGTTTACCGCCCGATGCAGATTCCGCGTGTTCTCGACAACCTGACGCCGAAGGCTTTCACGCTGCTGCTCGCTCTGGTCGAGCAGTTGGTACGCCTCGCGGGTTTGCGAGCTGGTCAAGCCGCCACTGTAAATAGGCACCGTCAGGCGCAGGCCTATGCTGGTCTGCTCAGCGTCGCCATTGTATCGAGGCACGTTGAACCCACCGAGGTTCTGGCCATTCAGCGCGCTATTGCTCTGGCCGAGCGCATCGTTGTCGCCGCGTTCATAGGACGCGACGGCATCCAGCGTAGGCGCATGGCCTGATCGACGCTGGCGCAGTGTCTCCTCCGCCGCGGTCACGGCAAAATTGGTCGCCTGTAGATTGATGTTCTGGCGCGCCGCGGTCTGTACCCATTCGGTTGCGTCGTTTGGCACCGGCGCAAGGATCGGCAGCTCATGGCTGATGCCTTCGACGCTGTTGTAGGAGCGGTTCGTCAGGGTCGCCAGCGCCTGAAACGCGTCGTCCACACGGCGCTCGGCAAGCAGTCTGTTTGCGCGCGCGTTGTCGTAGGCAGCCTGTGCCTGCAGCGTGTCGGTGCGGTCGGACAGGCCGACGTTGAAGCGTTCGCTCGCCTGATCGAACTGGCGCTGGAAGGCCGATTCCTCCGCCTTGGTCGCGGCGAGGTTGTCCTGTGCCTGCAACACGGCAAAGTAGGCTTCTGCACTTTGCAGGATGATGTTCTGTTCCGACGCGGACAGCTGCAGCGCGGCCTGCTCGCTGGTCGCCTGTGCGGCCTGAAGCTGGAACCAGCGATCGGCCCGGAACAGCGGCTGACTCAGTTGCGCCTGATAGGAGTGTGCGCTTCTGTCTATACGTTGGCGGCCCGCGGTCGTGTCGATCTCCGTCCGGGTATCGCCCACATAGGCGCTGCCGCTGAGATTGGGCAGCAGGCCGGCGCGGGCCTGGGGGACCAGTTCCTGCCGAGCGCGGAATTGTGCGCGGGCGGCAGCCAGGTCCGCGTTGTTGTTCGCGGCTTCCTGATAGATGGAGACGAGATCGGTCCGGACAGAAGCCGGCGGCGTTTGCGCCCAGGCCATCCCGGCCGAGGCCATGGCAATGGCCATGGAGAGGCTACGCAACATAGTGAGTCCTGGATACAGAGTAATCAGTGGAATCGAGACAGCCGCCAAGGATGGACCCCGCGCTTAGTAGAGCAAAGACCCATTTCGCGGACAATGCGTTGCGCACCCGCGTAAATATTTGTCTGAACCGCTTTGGGTCTATTAAATCACCAAATCTTGGCGCTCTCGTAGGGCGGGTGAAACCTGCGCGATCCCGGCCCCTGGCTGACCCGAAATAACGCGGGCTGCACTTGGTCTACTGCATAACAGCCACACTCGCTCGACCTCCGATCGCGACGCCCCTTGGTGTTCAACAGCGATGTGTATAGACTGGCCGCGTTCTTGTCGGGGTGCCTCGAAGTGGAGGCTGAGATCGGAAAATTCCGGATCCCGTTGAACCTGATCAGGTTAAGGCCTGCGTAGGGAACAAGAGGTATCCGCCCTGGCGGAATTCCCCGCACCGCATCCGTGGTGCACCCGCGCCTTGGCCATCCGATCGTGCCGGGGCTCGTCTTCGTCACCTCTGGATGGTTCGGGCGTCGCATCGGCGATGTGTTCCGCCGATTTAGGGTGCCCAATCAGGTTCGCTCCGACATTCACCCAGGAGTCGAGCCGATGAGCGTCAAACAACAACAGAACCTGAGCGAATCCGCGCAGGTCGACCAGCAGTCGATCCAGCCTTTCCCGCGTTCCCAGAAAATCTACGTTCAGGGCAGCCGCCCGGACATCCGCGTCCCCATGCGTGAAATCAGCCTGGACGTGACCCCAACGGCATTCGGCGGCGAGATCAACGCGCCGGTCACGGTCTACGACACATCCGGCCCCTATACCGATCCGGCCATTCAAATCGACGTCCGCAAGGGCCTCGCGGACATTCGCACACCCTGGATCGCCGACCGTGGAGACACGGAAATCCTGGCAGGGCTGACCTCCCGCTTCGGCCAGGAACGCCTGGCCGATGCCGAACTCGCAAAGATGCGCTTCGCTCATGTGCGCAACCCGCGCCGCGCGAAGGCAGGCAAGAATGTCAGCCAGATGCACTACGCCAAGCAAGGCATCATCACGCCCGAAATGGAGTTCGTCGCGATTCGCGAAAACATGAAACTCGCCGAATTGCGTGAGGCAGGGCTGCTCCAGGAGCAGCATGCCGGCCAAAGCTTCGGTGCGAACATTCCAAAAGAGATAACCCCCGAATTCGTTCGCAGCGAAGTCGCACGCGGTCGCGCGATTATCCCGGCCAACATCAACCACACGGAGCTTGAGCCGATGATCATCGGCCGCAACTTCTTGGTGAAGATCAACGGCAACATTGGCAACTCTGCGTTGGGCTCCAGCATCGAGGAAGAAGTCGCCAAGCTCACCTGGGGTATCCGCTGGGGCTCGGATACGGTCATGGACCTGTCCACCGGCAAGCACATCCACGAGACCCGCGAGTGGATCATCCGCAACTCGCCCGTTCCCATCGGCACTGTGCCAATTTATCAGGCATTGGAGAAAGTCGGCGGCGTTGCCGAAGACCTCACCTGGGACCTGTTCCGCGACACCCTGATCGAGCAGGCGGAGCAGGGTGTGGACTATTTCACGATCCACGCTGGGGTGTTGCTGCGCTATGTGCCGCTGACCGCCAAGCGTGTCACCGGGATCGTCTCACGCGGCGGCTCCATCATGGCCAAGTGGTGCCTGGCGCATCACCAGGAGAACTTCCTCTACACGCATTTCGACGAGATCTGCGAAATCATGAAGGCTTACGACGTCAGCTTCTCGCTGGGCGACGGCCTGCGCCCTGGCTCGATCGCCGATGCCAACGACGCGGCCCAATTTGGCGAGCTCGAAACGCTCGGCGAACTGACCAAGATCGCCTGGAAGCATGACGTGCAGTGCATGATCGAAGGCCCCGGCCACGTGCCGATGCAGATGATCAAGGAGAACATGGACAAGCAGCTGGAGTGCTGCGATGAGGCGCCGTTCTATACCCTGGGCCCGCTGACCACCGACATCGCACCGGGCTACGACCACATCACCAGTGGCATCGGTGCCGCCATGATCGGCTGGTTCGGTTGCGCCATGCTCTGCTACGTCACGCCCAAGGAGCACCTGGGCTTGCCGAACAAGGACGACGTCAAGACCGGCATCATCACCTACAAGATCGCAGCCCACGCGGCGGACCTTGCCAAGGGGCATCCGGGCGCTCAGATTCGTGATAACGCCTTGTCAAAGGCGCGCTTCGAATTCCGCTGGGAAGACCAGTTCAACCTCGGCCTGGATCCGGATACCGCTCGTAGCTTCCATGACGAGACCCTGCCGAAAGAGTCCGCCAAGGTGGCCCACTTCTGCTCCATGTGCGGCCCGAAATTCTGCTCGATGAAAATCACCCAGGAAGTGCGCGACTACGCCAAGGAAAACGGCCTGACCGACGAGCAGAAGGCCATCGAGGCCGGTTTCGCCGAACAGGCCGAGCGGTTCAAAGGGGAAGGCGGAGTGATTTATAAGCAGGTGTGAGTACGCGGCCTGAACATTGGGCGTTAGATGCTCGGTGTACAGCTGAGCGTTTTGCCCATCGTGATGCTTGCATGCTTGGCAGTGCGTCACGCCGCGCTGCCGCTAGGTAGGGGGGGTTAGGCGCTGCTGCGTAAGCGAGCAACGCGAGATGTCGAGGCGCCGTAATCCTCCGGCGGTTATCTAGGGCGAACTAGAGGGTCGGAGCCTGTCGGGACTCCACCCTTCCGGCTGAATCCGTAAAGCGGTTAACCCACGTTCTTGCGTGTTCATTGTTTGTGAGGGAGTAAGGCGAGGGCGCGCTTGGCACGGTCCCGTTGAAACAGACCCACATTGATTGATCCTTTTTTCCAACCAGGTTTTCAGCTCTTCAACCGTAGCATGCGGTGTGTGCGGGCTTAGAACACTTCCGAATGTATTAATCGAGACCAACACATGGCTCTACCAGCAAGCCGCTATGCCCCTGGCATTCCCGTTCCGCTTGATCAGCGCCATTTCGACGGGCGTGACTTGTTCACCCTATGGTTTTCACTGGGCATTGGCCTCATGGTGCTTCAGCTCGGCGCCTTGTTGGCACCTGGGCTTGGCATGTCAGGCGCGATAGGCGCCATCCTGCTGGGGACCATCGTCGGCGTGCTGTTGTTGGGCGGTGTCGCGGTGATAGGTACCGATACGGGTCTTTCGTCCATGTCGGCACTCAAGCTCACCCTCGGATCGAAGGGTGCTGCATTGCCTGCCTTACTGAACCTCATTCAACTCATTGGCTGGGGCTCTTTCGAAATAATCGTAATGCGCGACGCCGCGTCGCTACTGGCCGGGCGGGCATTTGGGGATGCCACGTTCTGGGCATCGCCGGCGCTCTGGACCCTTCTGTTCGGCATGCTTGCGACATTGCTGGCGATCACCGGGCCATTGACGTTCGTCAGGCGAATCCTGCGGCGCTGGGGAATCTGGCTGCTATTGGGGGCCTGCGCCTGGCTCACCTGGAATCTCTTCCAAACGGTCGACATGGCAGCGCTTTGGGCCATTAGGGGTGACGCCTCGATGCCATTTGCCCTGGGGTTCGACATTGCCATCGCCATGCCGCTGTCCTGGCTGCCGCTGATCGCTGATTATTCGCGCTATGGGCGGTCGGCACGCCGGGTGTTTGGTGGCACGGTCCTGGGCTTTTTCTGCGGCAACGTTTGGTTGATGAGCCTGGGTGTCGCTTATACGCTGGCGTTTGCAACCGGCAATGATGCGAACACGCTACTGCTTGCCTTGGCAGGGGCCGGTCTAGGCATTCCGCTATTGCTGATTTTGCTGGACGAATCGGAAAACGCCTTCGCAGATATCCACTCTGCGGCGGTTTCAACCGGCACTTTCACCGGCCTTAAGGTGGAGCATTTGGCGCTGGCGATCGGTGCGCTGTGCACGACCATTGCGCTCCTTGCCCCGTTGGCTGAATACCAGAACTTTCTTCTTTTGATTGGCTCGGTATTCGCGCCGTTGTTCGGCGTCGTCCTAGTCGATCATTTTGTGTTGCGCGGTCGTGATGCGAGCCGTGCGCCACGCGTGGCCCTACGGCTAGCGAGCCTTGCTGCTTGGTGTGTTGGGGTAGTGGTCTTTCACACCCTGGTGGTGTTCGCACCGGAGATCGGCGCAAGCCTGCCCGCGCTTGTAGTGGCAGGGGCCTGCCAGTGGCTGCTGGCGCGCCTGCAACAGCGTTCCGTTTCGTAGTGGGGGGAGGCGCGCTTGTGCATGGCGGTCGTACGAAATGTATAGCGCAGTAGCCCACCAGCGTGTCCAGGACGAGTGAACGGTGGAAGCCCTTCGGGATTCCACCCTACGCGGTACGCGTGCATACGCCGAGCAGAGTAGGGTGCGTGAGGCGTGGCGCGCTCGATGGATAAAACGCCGATGCAACGGCGCCGTAACGCACTGGCGGTTGATCAAGGCGAGGCAGGCATTAGAAGTATTTTGGTCTCGCCACGCCGACGGCAGCGTAGGGTGCGTTAGGCGTGGCGCGGTCGATGAATACGACGCCGATGCAACGGCGCCGTAACGCACCGGCGGTTGATCAAGGCGAGGCAGGCATTGGAAGTATTTGGGTCTCGCCACGCCGACAGCAGCGTAGGGTGCGTTAGGCGTGGCGCGGTCCATGAATAAGACGCCGATGCAGCATTGCCGTAACGCACCGGCGATTGAGCAATGCGAGGCAAGCATTGGAAGTCTTCTGGCTTCGCCATGCCTACTGTGCCTGCGGGCCCAAAGCTGCCGGCTGGCGATCGTGCGTCTACGTCGGTTCTGGGAGCGGCTCGGAAACGGGCCCGCGGGTCACCAACGGACCGCCGGCTATGTTCGGAGCTTGCGGCCTCTCAAGGCATTGCCTTCACTAGCGGCAACACATCCCGAAACCGCTCGTTCTCGCACGTTTCCAGCCACTCGAACATCACCATGTCCGCTGTAACGACTGTCGCGCCGGCCTGCTGCAATCGGGCCATCGCCGCGGCATGATCGCTACCGCGCCGAGCGCCACATGCATCGGCAACAACCCAGACCCGCTTACCCGCCCGCAGCAGGCCCAGCGCTGTCTGCATCAGGCATACATGCGCCTCACAGCCGGCAATCACCACATCATCACGGCCTTGGTAGGCCGTATCGAGTACGTCTACCAGACCATCACGGCAAGCGTCGAAATGCATCTTGGCAACCGTCCGATCGCAGCGGGACGCAATCGGAGCGACATTGCCGCCGAGCTTCCCTGGGTTTTGCTCGGTGCCGATAACAGGTACGCCCAAAAGCGCTGCCGTTTCAGCCAGCATGCCTGCGCGGGCAAGGAGTTCAGAAGCGTCCGCAATGACAGGCATCAGGCCGTCCTGGTAGTCGACCAGAACGAGCACGCTGGCTCGTGCCTTCATACTCTGCATAACTCGCTTCTATAAAGTATTCGGTGCGTGCGAGACACGCCAAGCATGTTGCATGCTCCGTTCGATATTGGTCTCCGCGCAAGCTGGCCGGTAGCCGCTAACCGGAGGGAGTTTCGCATAGTCAATAGGCGCTAGGCGCTAGGCGCTGCTTCGCTACGCGCGCTCATGCAGCAGCCTTTATTTCTTCACTGACATCCCGCCGCAGCCAAGCGATTCATTCAATAGGAAATGCCGCAGCTCTAAAGTACGTCTTCTGTAAGCAGCCCCTAAGCATAGACGGTGATTTTTAAATCGTCATGACCAAAATTCATGATGAATGTCATGGCTCCGCTGAGCCAGGCGCCATCCATTCAACCGGCAATGGAGCGTCACCGTGCAGAGCTATGAACCAAGATAGTGCTTTTGATGAGACGAAGAATAAAATGCACTTGAGATTAATGAGGTATATGTCTCAATTCTGACTAAATTGCGTCGCGATCGACGCTCACTTCGCTTGCGCGCCTTTTGTCACTGTGTGTGTTTTTTTATTGACCGGCGCAAGCCTGAGCCGTAGTCTCCGGCTGTATGGCGTTTTTTCCGGATCTTATGGAGTGGTTCGGGCCTCGATTTCCTTGCCTCAAGGATGATTTATATTCATGAGCTCGTCCGCTTTCAAAGTTGTTTCCCGGGTCCTCACGCTTGACTTGGGTATGTACATCTTTCGCTATGCTGTCCCAGCGGGCGAGACGCACAAACGAAGCTGCGTCAGCCTTCACCAATCGCCTGTAGGCAAGGGCAGCATCGACTGTTTCCCAGGCGAAGGTATAAGTCGAAATACGATGGGGCGCCCCGGCGACTGTATTGTCGTCCGTGTCAAAGGTGCGCAGGCGGGGATTCTGATCACGGAATACCATCCGCACGAAGACGCTAATCGCATCAATCTTCGCGTCGACAAGATCGACACATCGGCCGAGCCTGCCGCCAGCCCTGTTTCTCCCAAGCCTGCTGAATCGTCTGCTGATGCCAATATTTGCGCAATCGAATGGTCCGGCCATATCGAAACGCGTGGCGATATCACGTCTAATGAGCCGTGGCTGGGCAACCCCAACTCAGCTCTCCGGTTGGAAGGCTTCGCAGCGAAGTGGTTGAGGCAGCCTGAAGGCCTCGACCTGGCCTATCTCTGCCGCACCGGCAAAGGCTCGGAGCCTCAAGTCGGGCTTGCAGGCAAATTTGTCGGGACTCGGCGCCAGGCAAAACCAATCACAGCCATTGCGTTTGCCCTTACCGGCCCGAACGCATCCGATTATGAATTGACTGGAGAAGTGGTATTCGCGGGATCCCCTCCGCTCGCTATCTCTCCGGACAAAGAGCTTTCAGGCCCACAGGGGACTGAACAGCTCGTTGCGATACGGGTATCTATCACCCCCAGGGCTGCCCAGGCATCCTCTCCTGCTTCCCCCTGGTCCGATCCCGCGAAGACACAAGTCTTCAAATAACGGAAGTACACATCTTAGGACGTGGGCGCGGTCGTGCGCCCGATAGAGGAAATTTCCATGGCTTTGCAATACGATGCTCCATCCTCCCGTGCAGACCTTCAAGCCGGTCTGCAAGCAAATCCTGGTGTGAGCCCTGCTGCTCTTAACGCCATCAATGCCATTCTGGGCGACAGCCAAACCGTCTCGGTTGGCTCATTCGATGGCACCACGTTGAATGCTCCGGCAAATGTCCAGGCTGTCGTCGCCAACATCGCGGGCGCTGCTGGCGAACAGGTAGAAGTGACCTTGCCAGCTGATGCAATGGCATCTGCCAGCGCTTGGGTATTCAACTCCGATGCCGACCTGACCGTTGCATTCAACACGGTTGAGCGCGTCATCGTTGGTGGCAACGGCAATGACTTCATCACCGTCAACGGCGACAGGGACACTGTGCTTTTCGGTGGCGACGGCGACGATACGCTGGTGACCTCCGGTGGTGATGACTCCGTTACTGGCGGCGCGGGCGATGACTCCATTTCCACCGGCGCAGGCGACGACACAATCGTTTCCGGCCAGGGCAATGACACCATCGACGGCGGCACTGGCTTCGATATGGTCCAGATCGCCGGCGACAAGGCCAACTACGACTTCGCAGTCGAAGACGGCAAGCTTGTTGTCACTGCGAAAGATGGCTCCGCCTCGGTTCAGGCAGCCAACGTCGAGATCTTCAGCTTCAACGACAACGAAAACGTATTGGTCACTGCAAACGAGACCAATGCGAACGCCATGCGCCTGTATCAGGGCATGTTCGATCGTTCGGCTGATGCTGAAGGTGCCAAGTACTGGCTCGACCTGCTGGACGAAGGCACCCTGACGCTCCAGCAAGTGGCCGAGTACTTCGTTACCTCGCCAGAGTTCCAGGGCCAGGGCGAGCAGACGAACGATCAGTACGTCGAAATGCTGTACGCCAATGCGCTCAACCGTGAGTCGGACGCTGACGGCAAGGCATTCTGGACCAACGCGATGGACGCAGGTCTGGACAAGGCAGCAGTAGCCATCGAGTTCGTAGGTTCTGCGGGTGCCGCTGTTGAAATCGACAACGTCTTCATCATCCCCGGTCTGGTCTGACGGTGCGTTGCTGAACTGACGTGGTGAAATACCCCGGCCATCTGGCCGGGGTATTTCCACAAGGGGCTGCTTCCATTCAGCCTCTTTTGGAAATACCCATGTTCCAATTTGCGGTATGCCAGCACGGGGAAGTGCGCCATGCTGTCTGCTCTCTTCAATGAAAGCCTGGAAGCAGGAGATATCGTCTCCAGTCGGCGCACCATTGCGCTGGCAATGCAAACACCGGGCTACCAGAACGAAGCATTCCTATGGAAGGGTTTGCTGGCGTTGCAGGAAGGCGATAAGCACAGCGCGTTTCTTTCGTTGGCGCGCGCCTGTGAAGAATTTCCGGACCGCGCTGAACTCTTCGCTTTACTGGGCAGGTGTATAAGCGATACCGCATTGCCAGCAACTCATGCCACGTTCCTGCAAGCGGCGCTCGCGCGTTTTCCTGTTCAGCCCGAACTGCGTCGGCAGTACTGGCTGAGCCGGCAGCGTAACTGTACGCCCGACGCACTGGCTGCCGAGGTTCTGTCCCAGCTGGCCTACATTCAGTCAGCCGTTGAGCTCAAGGTCGCACTCTCGCTTCTTGGCACCACGGGCAGTGAGGATGGAACCTACGGCGTGGTCGACTACGACGCTGCCCAGCAAGCATTGGTTGGGTGGGCCGTCGATATCAAAGCGCCTGATCGCGTCCCGATGCTTCGGCTGGAGGCGGGCACAACGACGGCAGATATTCCCGCCGATAAGCCCTCGTGTTTGCTCTCAAGTGCCGGTTTTTCGGACCAGCACGGCGGCATTTTCATTCGCGTGCCTCGCCCGGTGGGTTGCTTGAAAGTGAGCGTACTCGGTGGCCGGCCACTCGTTGGGAGCCCGGTCGCGGCGATACCGGTATTCGAGCCGCCAGCACCCGTTGGTAGTGATCCGGAGCGTCAGCCGCTTGATGTCCTCCTGCCCATCTACAAGGGCGTAGAGGCAACGCTGGCATGTCTTGAAAGCCTGCTGGACTCCAGCCGGCACAATCAGACGCCCCATCGGATCATCGTGCTCGATGATTTCAGCCCGGAGCCTGCTGTGGTCAGGAGGGTGGAAGCACTCGCGCGCAAGGGCCGGCTCATTCACGTCCGTAACTCAGCCAACCTGGGATTCATCCGTAACATGAATCGCGGAATGGCTCTTCACCCCGGCAGCGATGTTATCTGGTTGAATGCGGATACGCTCGTGCACGGCGATTGGATCGATCGGTTGCGCAAGGCTGCCTACGGCGCATCGGATGTCGCGTCCGTAACACCTTGGAGCAACAACGGCGAATTGATGAGCTTCCCGCAAAGCCGTGTGTCACACCCCATGCCAAACGCCAACCAGCATGTCGTGTTGGACCAGGTCGCACGCGATAGCGGCCTCACGCCGGTTGAAATCGAAACAGGGTGTGGATTCTGCCTCTATATCAAGCGTCGGGCCCTCGATGAGGTGGGCTACCTCGACGAACTGGAACTTCGTCGAGGGTATGGCGAAGAGTCCGATTGGTGCCTGCGTGCCCGAAGCAAAGGGTGGCGGCACCTCGGGGCTACGAATGTGTTCGTCGCCCACGCGGGCGGACATTCATTTGGGCCTGAAAAGGCCGTTAGGGTCTACCAGAACAACGCCATTCTCCGTAAGCGATATCCCGATGCTGAGCGCCAATTCGACGCCTTCATCGCGCGCGACCCGCTCAAGCCAGCTCGCGAGGCCTTGCAAGAGCGCCTGGCAGGCGCGTTACCCGAATGGGCCTACCCAAAGGTGCCGAGCGCAAAAGCGTCGTCCATCGCAGTGAATATGCTTCCGCGGCTTCCAGACAACGCAGCGCTACCCGGGCGTTTCTGGCTGATTGCGGATGACCTCAGCTCGCTTGAAGCGGGAAAACAGTGGTTGGCGCTGGCAAGACAAATATCGCGTCAAAGGGGGGAGCTACAGCTCCTGTTGGTGCAGGACACCCCCTGGGAAGTCGAGCTGTCGTCTACAGGGTGCGTGATGCACTTACCCACCGTCGATGGCATGTCTCCAGCGGAGGTTCTGAAGTCAGCGGGTATGTGCATCGCAGTCACGCTCGATAGTGCGCCACGCTCGGTCTGTGAGCAGTGCTTCAGTGTCCGCCTGGCTTACGAGTACGAACTGCCGTTGTTTGCCTCCCGGTCAGCAGGGTTGGCCCGCGTTGGCGCCCACGACCTGGATCAACTTCGTCCTTACCATATCGTCAGAACTTGACCCATGAATGCATTCGAAGCATCTGAGCCCCTTCACGGCGCCATCGACGGTATGCGCGGCGATGTTTTGCAGGGCTGGGCGATCGATCGCCGGGATCCTGGCCTTCGGCTCGCCGTAGAGGTTTATATCGATCATGTGTTCGTCGCCCTGGCACGCGCCGACCGCGAACAGCCGTTCGATAGCGCTGGCGACGGTTTTCATGGATTCGCGGTTCAGCTGCGCCCCGCCTGGCTTGAAAATGCCAAACAGGTTGCTGTGCGCATTGCCAATGGCGGCCCCTGGCTGGACGGCGCACTCGAGCGCCCATTTGGAGAGCAAAGGGATAACGTTACAGCGATAGCCTCGCAGGTATGGCATACCGGTGGGCTAAAAATAAAAGGCTGGGCCTGGGACCCTGCCTCGCCACCACGGCACGTTAGCGTGTCGGCGCGGGAAGGCCTCCACCACATAGCCTCCGGCATCGCAAACCGCCTACACCCCGCGCTGATTGACCGCACGACCGCCGATCATGGCTTCGACATCGATCTGCCGTGGGCACTGGCCGACGGATGTCTTCACACCATTCATATTGAAACTGACGAGGGTATCCCGGTCACCGGGAGCCCTATCCAGCTATGCGTCCACCCTGAAGGGCTCGCTGCGCTGGTCCAGAAGTTCTGGCCGTCTACGGCCGAGCATGACGAGCGGTCCGAAGAAGTGCCGGCGCTACTCACTCAATTGGCCGAAACGTGCGACCTGCATGCGCCACGCAGTGCGGGGTTCAGCCACTACCCGCGCTGGCACGCGGTGTTCCAGCAACCAGCGCCGATTCAGCCGGTGGACGGCGTGACGTTGGTCATTCTGTTGGGTAACGGCACCAGCGAAGCATGGGCCGCGACGCGGCTCAGCATCGAGCAGCAGCGTTTGCCGGCCGAGCAGATCCGTGTCATAGCGCCCCAAGACGCTGATCTGTTCACCGAGGTAACGCAGCACCTTGGCGCTGCCCGCATCATTGTTCCGGTCCGGGTGGGGGATCGCTTGGCAGGCCACGCACTGGATACATGCCTGAGCGTGCTCAACCAATCTTGCGCGGCGTGGGCCTACTCCGACTGTGACCAGGATGACAGTCAAGGCAGGCGCACTAACCCGTGGTTCAAGCCTTGTTGGGACGAAACGCTCTTCTACGGCATGGATATCGTGAGCAGTGGCGGCGCATTCAGCTCGCTTGCCATTGCCGAAGCGCTACAACGGCTCGCCCCGCTGGCGCAGGAGGCCAGTCTCGGTTGGCATTGGTTACTCGCTGGTGTCGTCGCGGCCAACGATGCCCGCGTCGTGCACATCCCGGCGGTGCTGTATCACCGTGCAGCGGACGCGCCTGCAACGCCCTATAGCTCTCTGCCAGACAGCCGGCGGCATGCGTCACTTACGTGGCTCGCACAACAGCGTATGGCAGGTGCCGTCGTGGATGCGCACCCGAGCTACCCCGGGCTCAGTCGTGCCATATGGCCGCTGCCGAACGCATTGCCCGTTATCAGTCTGATCGTGCCGACTCGCGATCATGTGGAGCTGCTGCGCGCTTGCATTGAGGGCCTGGCGGCGCGTACGGACTATCCTGCACTGGAAATCATTGTCGTTGACAACGGGTCCCGTCTGCCTGAGACGCTCGAATATCTACAGCGAATAGCCTAGCAGGGAATTCGCGTTTTGCCTTATCCGCACGCGTTCAATTATGCCGCCATCAATAATTGGGCGGTGGAGCAGGCCAACGGAAGCATTGTCGGGCTGGTCAACAACGATATCGACGTACTCGAGCCAGGCTGGCTCAAGGAAATGCTGGCCCACCTTCTAAGGCCCGGCATTGGCGCGGTAGGGGCCAAGCTCATGTGGCCTAACGGAATGGTGCAGCACGGCGGGGTCGTTGTAGGCATCAATGGTCTGGCGGCACATACCGGCAACGAACTCAACCGGGACGACCCCGGCTACCTGGGGTTCAACCAGATCGCCCGTGAACAAAGCGTCGTTACGGCCGCGTGCCTTCTTATGCGTAAGCACGACTACCAGCGACTGGGGGGCCTCGATGAAGAGCGTTTCCCAGTTGCCTTCAATGATGTCGATCTCTGTATGCGCCTGCGCAGCGCAGGCAAGCGGATCGTATGGACGCCATTTGCGCCCCTCGTTCATGCAGAGTCAGCCAGCCGCGGGAAGGAGGATACGCCTAGCAAGGCCGCACGTGCTGCCCGTGAACAGAGGCATTTCATCGAGCGTTGGTCGCAGCATGGACAGAGCGACCCTTACTACCATCCTTGCCTGAGCGCCGACTACCTCGCCGGCCCCTACGGCGGCCTGGCGCTCCCGCCGCGCAACACGGCACCGCGCTGCGCGGACCACACGATCCAGAAGGTCAAATGAAAATTACCCACGAAGATCTTGCTGCATTCATTCCAAGCCTGCGCCAACCCGGAAGCAAGACGCTCCTGCATGTGGGATGCGGCTCCGCACGGCCGGAGCGCTTACCTGATTGCTTCAAGTCGCACCATTGGCGAGAAGTCAGGCTGGATATCGATCCGAAGGTAAAGCCCGACATCGTTGCAAGCCTCACCGATATGAGCGGGGTGCCAAGCGCGAGCGTCGACGCGGTCTGGTCGTCCCACAACCTGGAGCATCTCGAAGGCTTCCAGGTGCCCCAGGCACTCAAGGAACTCCGCCGCGTACTCAAGCCCGGTGGTTTTGCGTTGATCACGCTTCCTGATCTGGAGCGCATAACCCGCCTTGTCGCGGATGGCCGCGGGGATGAGGTCATGTACACCTCGCCGGCCGGCCCGATCACGCCACTGGACATGCTGTTTGGCCACCAGGCTTCGCTCGCCCGCGGCAACCACTACATGGGCCACAGAACCGGATTCACGGCTGAGCGCCTTGGCAAAAAGCTTGCGGATGCCGGCTTCGCCGAGGTGCGTGTCATCAAAGGCAGATCGTTTGACCTTTGGGCGGTCGCGGTAAATACGGCAGAGCCCAGTGCGGCTGCAGGATCCCGAACGGACGTTCAAAAGGCTGCACAGCCGACGGTTTCCAACCAGCATCTATATGTAGACACGCAATGAATTCGATATCTGCTTCGACCTACGAAGTCATCGGCCACTTCGACTACATTCAGGACGGCTACGCCTACGGCTGGGCCTTCGCGCCTAGCCAGCGGACGCAGCGCCTGGCCATCGAAGTCGTCGCCGATGGCGAGGTCGTTGGCCACGGCCACGCCGATCAGTTCCGGGAAGACCTTCTCGGCGCAGGGCTTAGCGACGGCCACTGCATGTTCAGCGTCAAACTTTCTCATGAGCTATTCGACGGTCGCATCCACCGCCTGACAGCGCGCGACGCAGAAACCGGCCAGCCGCTCGCCGGTGGGCCGCATGAGCTCGGCCCCGAGATACGCCAGCAGCCTTATGCGCAAATCACCCGAGCCGAGGGCCTGCGCGTGCTGGCCGAGTTGTTCGAGCACCCGACCTATACCCATCTCGGCGGCCGTGCGGGCAGTTTCGCCCAAGCCTATCGCTTTGCGTCGCGCCTGCAGGAAACCGACCAGCTGGTCGAGGCGTACACCGCCTGGGACGCCATCAACAGTGCCTTCGGCGGCCACCCGTTGATCGGTTGCAAGGTGGGTGAAGTGCTACTGCTCCAGAGTCGTCCGGCGGCGGCGCTGGAAGCCTTCCGCACCGCTGCGGGAGACGATTTGCGCCAGCACTGGGCTCACATCGGCATGGCCAATGCCCTGGAGGCGCTTGGTCGCTTCGATGAGGCGGAAGAGTCGTTGCAGGTTGCGCTCGCGCTGCAGCCGCACGACGCCGCGCTGCAAGCACGGCTCAACGAGCTGCAGAACCGCTCGCTACCGCAACGCGTTGAGCAATTGATCGCCAACGGCCAACGCGAACAGGCCATCAGCCAACTGAAGAAGCTGCTGCGTCGCGAGCCCGAGCACCAGGTGGCGATGAGCCTGCTCGGTGACCTACTGACGCCTCCGGACGAGCCCACCGATGACCTGCCGGGGCTTGCTCGTCTGCGCGAGTTCCGCAAGGCCCAGCGACTGCTCGATGCGCTGCTGGATGATGTGGAAGCAGAACTGAGCGAGTCCGCCCAATGAACTCGCTCCTGAACCACGTCCGCCAACACACCACAGGCCCTTTGGGCACAACGCTCGTAATCGGCGCCGGCAACGGCAGCGCATTGGCCAACTGGCGCGAGCTCCGGAGCACCCGGCTCGTCATGGCTGAAGCACACCCCCGGCAAGCTGAGGGACTGGCGCGGCGCCTCCGCAGCGACTTGGGCGAAGAGCTGCTGGCCGTCGCCATCACGCCCGCCGACCAACAAACCGCCGCGCTACATGCGTTGAACAACCCTGCGTATTCCAGCCTGCAGCCACCGCGTGGCTTGATGGACTATTACCCGAACCTGCGCATCGAAGCGCCCCTGCAAGTACCTGCCATCAGCCTGGCCAGGCTGCTCGAACAGCAAGCCCTGAATGCAGACGGCGACAACCTGCTGGTGCTCAGCGCGCCAGGCCAGGCCTTCGAGCTGCTGCAAGGTGCGCCTCGCGACTCGCTGCAAGCGTTCCGTTGGCTGCTGATCAACACCAGCAGCGAACCGCTTTACGAAAACGAGCGCGAACCAGCCGGCGTCTCCGCATTCCTCAGCAGCATGGGTTTCGATCTGGTCATGGACGATCCCGATGCGCTCTACCCACAAGCCAGCCTGCTGTTCGTACGCAATGACACCGCCTTGCGCGCCCTACGCCTTGAGCGCGAAGTCGATACGCTGCGCAATCGTCTGACAGAAGCCAGCCAGCAAGCCTCCACGCGTGAAGCAGAGCTGCAAACGCAGCTGAGCGAGCAATCTGCAGCCCTGGCAGAACAAGCCAAGCTCGCCAGCGAACGCCAGGCACGACTCGACCAGCTCACCAAAGAGAAGACCGAACTCACCGCCACACTCGACACGTTGACCAAGGACAAAGAAGCGCTGGCCCAAGCCCGCGACGAACAAGCCAAGCTTGCTACCGAGCGCCAGGCGCAACTCGACCAACTCGCCAAAGGAAAAGCCGAACTCACCGCTGTCCGCGATGCCCTGGCTAAGGACAAAACAGCCCTGACTCAGGCTCGCGACGAGCAGGCCAAGCTCCTAACTGAACGCCAGGCACAATTGGACCAGCTTACCGAAGAAAAGGCCGAACTCGGCTCCGATTGCCAGCGCCAGCTCGAAGAGCTGGCCGCTCAGAAGAACGCGCTCGTCGCTGAACGAGACGCTCTCAGAAAAGAAAACACAGGACTCGCCTCCGATTGCGGCAAGCTCAAGCAGACGGTTGCCGAAGGCCATCAGCGCCTATTGCTGATGAAAGAAGAGGTGATCAAGGCGAACACACAGGTCGAGCTTATTAAGGACCTGCTACTGCGGGAATCCGGTCTCTGAGAGGACGCGCGATGTTAAAAAGCCTGAAAGCATATCTGACCCGCTGGCTAGGCAAATCTCATGATGTCGGTCAAATCAGTGCCGACTCTTCTCGACGCATCGTTCCGGGTGACGCAACGAAGATAGTATTTCACGCGGAAGGTGCGAGTGGCGATCCGTTTCCATACGACGAAAGCCTGCTCGAGCGCTCCCGTACTCAATGGCAGTTCGGGGATTGGGAAAGCCTTGCCAGACTCGACCGTGCCACCTTGCAGTACCATCCAGACCGAGCCAAGCTGGCATTGCTGGCGGCAGCGGGGCGGCTGCAAACCAATCGGAGCGTCGAAGCGAGCCACTACCTGCGCCTTGCGAAAGATTGGGGCGTCAGCAAGAAACTGATAAGCCAGATATTGATCGCAGGTGTACACAACAGCCTTGCCCGCGCGGCAATCCTCAGCGACGAGCAACAGTGGGCGATGGAACATTTCAACAAGGCGATTTTGATTGGCACGCCGGGTTCAGACCGGCGCCTAATCACGCAAGCCCGGATCGAAGAACAGTACAAGCAGTTAGGACTGCCGACTTCGGCGCTTGCTGCGACATCACATGTACCGTCATTTGCCAAGCGGCCCGCCTTCAGTGTCACAACTCTAGCCACGCACAACCTAGGCGATGCTTGGGCAGGTAATACGATAAACACCGTCATCTTTCGCCATCACGGCATCCTGACGCATGACAACATCCAATACACCGCCTTTTATGTCGATACTCACACCCTAAGGCTTGTGCAGCGCGACCTTAGAAACGACGCGCTGACAACCTTCGATTTGCATGGTGAGTACAACCTGCGCGATGCGCACAACAGCATCAGCATGGGTGTCGACCGGCAAGGTCATCTGCACCTCAGCTATGACCATCACGCCACGCAGCTGCGTTATCGCCGATCGATTGAGCCACGCGACATCAGCGCTTGGACCGAAGAGCTACCCATGACGGGCAGCCTTGAAGAGAAGGTGACCTATCCTAGCTTCATCCTGCCGCGCCACGGTTTTCCACTTACGTTTTTGTACCGCGATGGCGTGCATGACAAGGGCACTGCTCGCATCAAGACCTATGACGAAACAACGCGAACCTGGACCAATCATCCCAAGCCCATCCTGAGTGGGTCAGAACAAAAGCCGTGGACAAGCAATGCATATTGGAACCATCCCGCCGTTGGCACTGATGGCTCGCTTCATCTCTCGTTTGTTTGGCGCACTCACACGCTAGGCGAAGAGCAACGTATCAATAATATCAATATTGGCTATGCCTGCTCATATGACAATGGAATTACCTGGCAGACTTCGCGGAAGCGTCCTTACAAGCTGCCCATTACTCAAGTGAACGCCGAAACTATTTGCCCGGTTTCACCCGGCAGCAATCTTATAAATCAAACCAGCATGGCGCTGGACAGCCATAACCGGCCACATATCGCATTTTATGCCGACGATCCCGATGGCATTCCGCAGTACCAGCATTTATGGTTTGACGGCAAGGTATGGCGACTTCAAATAGTTTCGATTAGGAACCAAACCTTCAGCCTGCAAGGCGGCGGCACGCTGCAGATTCCTATCAGTCGGCCCGAAATCGTCATCGATCGTCAGGATAACGTCTACTTCATAGCGCGAGGCGATCACACTGGGAATCGTATGGCTGCAACGTTCCTTCCTGCTCCAGATTACCGCTTTGCACCGAATAATATCTGGATCATAAGCGATCAAGACTTGGGCTTTGCCGAACCAGTCATAGACCGGGCCCGCTGGCAGCAAGAAAACGTCCTTAGCTTGTTGCGTCAGCACAATCAGCAGCCAAATAACGACGCTTGTCACCAGAATACTCAAAGTCCGGTGGACCTGATCGATATTATATTGAATTAACCAGTATGAAAAAAATATCTCGCTTAACTGCAACCTCATCTAACACCCCGCTCGCTCTTGGCAACCGCGCTCTGCGGGAAGGTAGATATGTCGACGCCATCGAGCATTATGAGCGCGCAGCCAAACAAGCGCCCGAGCTTAAGGCGATCATTTCTAGTAACGTAGAGATCGCGAGACGGAGGTCTAAACTATTTCCTAAAAAAGGTACTATCAATATAGTTGTTCCTGTCTTCAATGCATTGGGCGATGTGAAACTTTGCCTCGAGTCCTTAGAAAGGCACACAGACGGATATTGCGTGCGAGTCATCGTTGTTAATGACGGTTCGGATGCAAAAACTACGCACTGGTTACGTCAACGCTGTCAAGCCAACGCCATCTTTAAGCTAATTGAAAACGCCGAGAATTTCGGCTACACGCGCACTGTTAATATCGGTTTAAGGGAATCGAATGCTGATTTCGTAATCACTCAAAATAGTGACACTGTTGTTACGGAAGGGTGGTTGTCAGGCATGGTTCGGTGTATGGAGTCAGACCCGGCGATTGGTGTGGTAGGCCCATTATCCAATGCGGCGAGTTGGCAAAATGTACCTGCGCTATGGGATGAAAGTGGTTCCTTTGCTATCAACAAGTTGCCCACTGGTATAGATATTGAAGGGATGGCAAGAATCGTATCCAAGACTTCGCAGCGCGTCTATCCGCGACTACCGTTTGTCAATGGCTTTTGCTTCATGATCCGTCGTGCCGTGATTGATGCCATCGGATATATGGATGAAGCTAATTTCCCGGTAGGGTATGGCGAGGAAAACGATTTTTGTATACGTGCTGTCGACGCAGGCTTTGAGTTGGCGGTTGCTGACGATGTGTTCGTCTATCATGCCAAATCCAAAAGCTTTGGCCATGAAAAACGCCAAGTATTATCTGAGCAGGGTACTCACAATCTCAAGAAGAAGCATACATCCGAAAAATTCGTTGCACGAATGGATGCTATTAAGCGAACAGAGAAACTGGACGTCATCCGTTCAAATATTCAAAACGCGATCCAGCAGCGCGTAGGCGAACATCAAAATATTGGGCCAGATGAAGTCCGGCTAGTACCAGGCGCAGCTTTTAGCGTAAAAGGTTATTGCCTTGAACCAGTATTTTCTACGCCAGTTATTAATCAGCCATTTGCTGAGCCTGCTGGATCCATAGGTTTTTTAGGTATAGATCTTGGCTTGCATCTCCACTTGCATTACCTTGACTTGCTGGAGGAATTTATTGCTTGGCTCAAGAATATTACGATCCCCTTTGCGCTTTATGTTTCGGTTCCTGATATTAAAGACTGCGACAAGATAAGTGTACTGCTAAACCGAGCTTTGCCATTGGTAAAAGTCGATGTGCGGAGCTTTCCGAATCGCGGTCGGGATATTGGTCCGTTCCTTGCCGGTTTTGGCGCAGATCTTAAAAAACATAAGTTTATTGGGCATATTCATTCCAAACGCAGCCCGCACAACCCAGCGAAACGGGATTGGCGTACGCAGTTGATGACGCACTTAATGGGCAGCAAGGGCGTGGCGACGGCTAACCTGAGGCTGCTCGCGGAAAACGCCCATCTGGGTATGATATTCCCTGAATATCATTGGTCACTAGCAAATCAGATTGCGTGGGGAACCAATTATCCATACTGCCAAGCACTTAGCGCTAGAATGAACATCGATATTTGCGTTGACCGTATGGTTCCATTCCCGGCGGGATCAATGTTTTTTTCGCGCACAGAGGCAATTTTGCCGCTGCTGAATTTGAGTCTAACTTTCAACGATTTCCCTGAAGAAACTGCCCAGGTAGATGGCACGCTTGCTCATGCAGTTGAACGCCTCTTTGGCAATGTAGTTCTAGCGACTGGGATGACAGTCCAACAGGTGCGGTGCGAAAAGGCCCATGACCTTTTGTATTACTATACTGCTGCTAATCCATATTCCGTCCCTGATAATGAATTTTTGCCGCAAAATATTAGTAGCTACCATGCTGTGCGAAGTGAAAACATAAAGGCTGAGGTTGGACTGCTTACAGCTAATGCAGGAAGTTATGACCCGGTAGTAGTACATGAGGCGCTTGATCCGGAAATTGACTATATATACATGACCGATACGGAAATGCCAGATTATGGTTTCTGGAAGGTGCAGCCCCTTGTCTGTCAAAAAGGATCAGAAATAATGGCAGCACGGCGCGTAAAATCCTCCGCGCCATGTCACTTGCAAGGCTATAGATATGGAATTTGGGTCGATGCCAACGTATTAATACGTCGCTCCTTACGGCCATATTTAGACTTGGCAGAGGCTAACCCTAATGTGCCAATTTTTGGTATCCCGCATCCAGTACGGTCTTGTATTTATGAAGAGGCAGAGGCTGTTGTAGAGCACGGGAAGGCTAATCAGGAGAAAGTCGAGGAGCAGATGATTCGCTACGCTGCAGAAGGCTTCCCCAAGAAATACGGATTGATTGAGACGAATTTCCTTTTGTTCAACCTATCACACCCTCTAACGCCGAAAATTTTTGAATTGTGGGCGCAGGAGTTAGAGAGCAAGACGCATCGCGACCAGCTTTCGCTGAATTACGTGCTTTGGAAACTGAATGCTGAATGGCTACCTCTAATGGCCGAAGGACACAGTTTAAGAGACTGTCCTGACTTCGCCTACTTTGGGCACGGCGGAAACAGTGGTTATCGATCACCAAAACTGCAGCAGCTAGAGCCCATTAGCACAAACACAAGGACAGTATCAGCGTGATGAAACGTGATAGCCTAATGGATCTAGCTCAAGTTAGTCTTGAGGATTTCGAGTCAAACCGGCTTTGCATTGAGCGCGGGCGGGCCAAGCCCTTAGGTAGGCCGCAGACGATACTCTGGTTTTTACCTTTGGTACCCCACGCCTTAAAAGGCGGCGTTCGAACGGTTTTTGCTTTTTCTGAATACATGTCTGTGAAGCATAGCACCCAGTTCGTATTTGTTGTCTACTCCTTCACTGGACGTGATTTCGATCTTGATCCGCTCTCTATCTCCCTTCGTGTAAACTTTCCGAATCTGCGTTTTACCCTACGCAAGTTTCTTCGTGGTGTAGATAGTGAAAATGATTTGCCGCATTCGCAAATTGCCTTCTGCACACTGTGGACAACGGCATATTTGCTGTTGCGCTACAATAAAACCCAAAGAAAATATTATTTCATGCAAGATTTCGAGCCGATGTTTTATGCGGGTGGCGAAATCTATATGATGATCGAGCAGACTTACCGTCTCGGCTTTACCTGTATTGCGAATACGCCAGGGGTAGGGAATAAATATCTAGAATACTCCAGCGATGTCACTAGCTTCCTACCTGGCGTAGACAGAAGTGTATTTTATCCTGATAACATATACATGGATGCAGTAAGCCGGCCCACGGTATTCAATATTGTTTTTTACGGTCGTCCAGAGAATGCTAGAAACGGGTTTTTCCTTGGTCTGGATATTCTGAAAGCGCTTAAGAGAAAAATGGGATCCAAGGTGCGCATTTATTCAGTTGGAGCTGATTGGAAACCTGGCGATTTTGGAGTTGACAGTGTAGTGGAAAATCTTGGGCTACTTAAGTCTATTGACGAAGTTGCCAGCCTCTACCGCCGCTCGCACCTGGGGTTGGTATTTATGGCAACGCCGCACCCCTCTTATCAGCCGCTAGAGTATATGGCCTCAGGATGTATCGTCGCTACTAATCGTAATGAAGCGAACGAATGGCTACTCAACGAAAGTAATGCGCTTTTGCTGGAGCCGCTCTCGGATGTAGCAGCGGAGCGTATTGTTCAGCTACTTAGCGATACCCCTCGACGTCTTTCACTGGTTCGCGAAGGACTGAATACGGTAGCCTCGCTGGACTGGTCTGAGGCGTATCGCGTCATCGAAAGCCGTGTCCTCAGATAAAGAGAGTTCGATCTGTTATATAATGGCCAGCTTTGCTAAGAGATATTATACGTAAACTTTGGCTGGCGCCATTTGGCGGCTATCTTCAAACGCAAACGCAAACGCAAACGCAAACGCAAACGCAAACGCAAACGCAAACGCAAACGCAAACGCAAACGCAAACGCAAACGCGGATAGAGCGACACTCGGATTTGTTTCTTGTTGGAAGTATGGGAGGTGCTAAAAATGAGCAAAAAAGCGGTTTTTGGTACTGGTTATATCGGACATCCAAACTTCATACTTCCCGTACATCGCCACGGAGTTGTTGCGCTCGACATTGATTCCGCCGCCGTCAAATTGATCGACCAGCGCTATTCCTCAACTGCCGATTGCGAAATTAGCGACCACCTCGCACACAAGCCACTATGCCAGCGCGTAATGTCTGACAAGCAGGTCGCCTACTCTGATGAGTTCGCATTATCGCCATGCCCATCGACTGCGACCTCGCACCAATCACGTCGATACTTGCTCAGTCGAGGCGGTGGTGCGCGGAGCAACGACGTTGCGGTGCTGCTGACCGACAAGACCGCCGGCGAGGCTATCAGGCTGCTTGCCGACACGTTTTTAGCGATGCGGGTCGCGTACTTCAAAGAGATATTCGCGACAAGGTTATGCATGCGGTCCATTTGGCAAGGATTGAGCGGGCGCGCCGTCTTTTCTCCCTATTCATTCTAGGAGTTATCGATGCATATGTTTGTTTCGGGCCTGACCGAGAGAGCAGCGATGTGCTGCCTGGGCCATGTCGATAGCACTGCGCTGCAGTGGCAGCCGTCGTCGCTGTTCCTCGCCGAGGCAGAGCTTGCCACCGACGATCAGGGACACCGTTGGCTGTGGCTTTATCGTGCGCCTTGGTCACAAATGGCCATAGGAGAGGAACAGGACAATGCTGCCATGCTGCACCGCTGGCAGGTTCAACAACGCGCCGTACTGCAGTTGCGTCGCCATCTACGCCAGGGGCTTCTGCTGGTTAATGCGGACAGGGTCGCCCCGCAGGCTCTTGTTGAGCATTTGGGGCTGATTGGTGCTGGCTGCACCAGCGAACCCGCAGTAGCGTCACCGTTGTCCGCTGTGCTAGCCGGTGTGTTCGAGCGCCTGGCCCCTGAATGCTGGGAGCTATACGAGGCGCTTGAGGCCGCCTCGTGGCTTCCACAAGGCACTCCAGAGTTCCGCGCCAATCGCGAGCCGGCTCCCGCAGAGGCGTTGCCTGAGTTGCTCGACCTGCTGGTCAAAGGGCAGCGCCTGCCGGCACTTGAAGCGCAACTCGCTGGACAGGCGAGCGTGCTGACCGATACGCGCGCAGACCTTGAGCAAGCGGAGCGGCAGCTTGCGGAGGCCAGTGCCAAGCAGGACGAAATGAGCGCGGCACTAGCAGCTGCCGAAAAGCAGAGCCAGCAACACAACCAAGAGCTTCAGCGGTTGCAACAGCAGCTGTTCAGTACACAGTCCGAGCAGCAGTCTGTGAGAGAGGAAAACGATTTGTTACTGGCTCAGTTGCATGAGACGCAGGAGGAGTTGGAGGGCTACTATCTGGCCAACCGCGAGATTCTTAACACGATGGGGCAGTGTGAGCAGACACTGCACCGTGCTCGCCGGGCGATTGGGCAGATGGCTTCGCAACATGCCCTTAATCAGGGAGCTACTGCATGATCTTGGTAACTGGCGGGGCCGGCTTCATTGGTTCGAACTTCGTCCTGCAATGGTGCTCTGCCGCGGGTGAGCCGCTACTCAATCTGGACGCCCTCACCTATGCCGGCAATCTGGCAAATCTCGCTTCGCTTGACGGTAATCCGCAGCATAGGTTTCTCCATGGGGATATCCGTGACTGCTCGCTGCTGGATGCAATGTTTAGCAGGCACAAACCACGCGCGGTGTTGCACTTCGCCGCGGAGTCCCATGTCGATCGCTCGATCCACGGGCCTGAAGCGTTCGTTGATACCAACGTTGTCGGCACATTTCGCTTATTAGAAGCAGCGCGGAAGTACTGGAGCGGACTGGAGGGACAAGAAAAGGCGGAATTCCGGTTCCTGCACGTATCGACTGATGAAGTGTACGGCTCGCTTGGGCCAAATGACCCACCGTTTACCGAAACGACCGCCTACGCGCCGAATAGCCCTTACTCCGCTAGCAAGGCTGCCAGCGACCATATGGTGCGCGCTTATCACCATACCTACGGCCTTCCGGTACTGACGACCAATTGCTCGAACAACTATGGCCCTTATCATTTCCCGGAGAAGCTGATCCCGTTGATGATCGTCAACGCGCTGGCAGGTAGGCCGCTGCCGGTCTACGGCGATGGCCAGCAGATCCGTGATTGGCTTTACGTGGAGGACCATTGCTCGGCGATCCGCCGAGTGCTTGAAGCCGGAACGCCAGGCGAGGTGTACAACATTGGCGGCTGGAACGAGAAAGCCAACATCGACATAGTGAACGCGATTTGCGAACTGCTCGATGAACTCCGCCCGCTGCAACCGTCAAGTGGTCGCCGTTCCTATAAGGAGCAGATCACTTTCGTGGCTGACCGCCCTGGACATGACCGTCGTTACGCCATAGATGCCAGCAAGATAGAGCGTGAGCTGGGGTGGCGGCCGGCCGAGACGTTCGAGACCGGTATCCGCAAGACTGTGGAATGGTATCTGGCGAACCCAGACTGGGTTATCAGTGTGCTCGACGGCAGTTACCGCGACTGGGTCGACCTTCAGTACGGGACGGGCGCATGAAGATTCTGCTCTTGGGAAAGGACGGTCAGGTTGGTTATGAACTTCAGCGCAGCCTTGCGCCGCTGGGCGAGCTGGTAGCCCTCGGTCGTTCAGGTCAGGCGGGCCTGTGTGGTGATCTCGCAGATCTCGACGGCCTGCGCCGTACGGTTCGTCAGTTGCGACCGGATCTGATCGTGAACGCCGCTGCGTACACGGCGGTTGATCGTGCGCAGCACGAGCCGGCACTCGCCAGGTTGATCAATGCCGAAGCGCCGGGCGTGCTTGCGGCTGAAGCGGTCGAGGTTGGCGCCTGGTTGTTGCATTTCTCGACTGACTACGTATTCGATGGTGGCGGCTCGCGACCCTGGACGGAGAACGATCCGACCGTGCCACTATCCGTGTACGGCCAGACGAAGCTTCAGGGCGAGCAAGCCATTCGGGACGTCGACGCAAATCACCTGATATTTCGTACCAGCTGGGTCTACGCAGCTCGCGGTCATAACTTCATCAAGACCATGTTGCGGCTGGCAGGCGAGCGCTCTGCGCTCAGTGTCGTGGACGATCAGGTAGGCGCGCCTACGGGGGCTGAACTCCTCGCTGACGTTACCGCGCTGGCCGCACTGCGCCTATTCCAGAGCGACGGAGGGGCGCTAAGAGGTGTTTATCATCTCGCTGCGTCAGGGGAGACGACATGGTGCGGCCTTGCTCGCTACGCGTTGGAACAAGCCGAGCGTGCCGGGGTGCCACTGACGGTCCGCGCTCATGAAATCGAAGCCATCACAACCGAGCGGTACCCGACCCCCGCGCCGCGTCCGCGCAACTCCAGGTTAAACGTTGCCAAGCTGGAGGAGGCGTTTCATTTACGAATGCCGGACTGGCAGCAGGGCGTACAGCGCGTATTGAACGAACTTTTACCGGGAGGGAACGCATGAACCGCAAGGGAGTTTTGCTTGCTGGCGGCTCTGGTACGCGGCTGCATCCCGCCACGTTGGCGGTTTCCAAACAGCTGCTGCCTGTCTATGACAAGCCGATGGTTTATTACCCGCTGTGTACATTATTGCTGGCGGGCATTCGCGACATATTGATCATCTCCACACCACAGGACACCCCCAGGTTCGCGCAGCTGCTGGGCGACGGAAGCCAGTGGGGCGTCAACCTTTCGTATGCTGTGCAACCCAGCCCGGATGGTCTTGCTCAAGCGTTCATCATCGGATCCGATTTCATCGGCAACGATACGTCGGCTTTGGTACTGGGAGATAACATCTTCCATGGTCATGACTTTCAGCCGCTGGTCAAGAATGCACGCGCCCGGCAGGAGGGTGCCACCATCTTTGCCTACCACGTTCAGGATCCCGAGCGGTACGGCGTAGCTGAGTTCGACGAACGGGGCAAAGTGCTGTCCCTGGAAGAAAAACCAGCCGATCCAAAATCCAGCTATGCGGTGACCGGGTTGTATTTCTACGATAACCAGGCCGTCGACCTCGCGCGTTCGTTGAAGCCATCCGGACGAGGCGAACTTGAGATTACCGATCTCAATCAACTCTACCTTGATCAAGGCGCGCTGCATGTCGAGATCATGGGCCGCGGTTATGCCTGGCTCGATACAGGTACGCATGACAGTTTGCTCGAGGCTGGGCAGTTCATTGCCACAATGGAGAAGCGCCAGGGCTTGAAGATAGCCTGCCCGGAAGAGATCTGCTTCCGTGCCGGCTGGATCAGTGAAGAGCAGCTCGAGCGTCTGGCACACCCGATGCGAAAGAATGGGTACGGTCAGTACCTTCTAGGTCTGTTGAGCGAGAAGGTGTACTGATGGAAGCGACACGCTTGGCCATCCCTGAAGTCGTGATGTTCTCTCCGAAGGTCCATGGCGATGAGCGAGGCTTTTTCTTCGAGAGCTTCAATGCTCAGGCCTTCCACGCGCATACCGGAGTCGAGGCGAACTTCGTACAAGACAACCATTCCCGGTCCGTGACCAACGTACTGCGAGGCTTGCACTACCAGCTCCCCCCGCACGCCCAGGGCAAGCTGGTACGCGTGGTTCAGGGCACCGTGTTCGATGTTGCGGTTGATATACGTCGCTCCTCGCCTACCTTCGGTACATGGGTGGGTGTGACCCTCTCTGCCGAAAACAAGCGCCAACTCTGGATCCCGAAAGGCTTCGCCCACGGGTTCGTGACGATCAGTAGGACGGCTGAGTTTCTGTACAAGACCACTGATTACTACGCGCCGCAATCCGAACGCTGTATCGCATGGAATGATCCGGACCTGGCTATCGAATGGCCGGGCGATGGTGTTCCGCAGATATCTGCGAAGGACGCCGTGGGCGCGATGCTGCGTGAGGCAGAGCTGTTCGATTAAAGAATGCGGTGGGGGGGGGCACATCGGCTTCGGTATCGCTTGCACTCCTATGGCGAAATACAGCGAAGGGAGTGGCTCGTACCGCTCACGACGGACGAAGCGAAACGGATTTCGCTGTAACGCAGTCGGGGGCATGCCTGCCCAAGTGTTGACGCCCTGGCTATGCACCGGGGCTCGCCTCCGTCGACTCATCGAGTAGCCGAGCGTATGCGGGCAGGCTGACACGCTGCAAATCAAAGCGCGTAATGACTGTTTCACGTGCTCGCGCACGCATGGCCTCGTACGCTTCAGGCGCCTCCAGTGCATTGCACACGCGCTCGGAAAGGCCAACGATGTCGAAGAAGTCGACGAGCAAACCGTTCTTCCCGTCCTCGATGACTTCTTCAACCGGCGCTGTCCTGGAGCCTACTACCAGTGCACCGCAGCTCATGGCTTCGAGCACTGACCAGCCGAGTACGAAGGGGTAAGTCAGATAGACGTGGCAGCGCGTGATCTGCATGAGGCTTATGAAGACGGTGTGTGGGACTTTGCCCAGAAAGAACACTCGACTCGGGTCCAGTCCGGCAGCGACTTCGGCCAGGTAGCGGCTTCGGTAGGATCCGTTTTCAGGCGCACTGCCATAGCTGACGCCGTCGCCACCGACGATGAACACCTTGACGTTGGGGCGTTGGGCCATGATGGCTGGTAGCGCACGCATGAAGACGTGATACCCGCGGACGGGCTCCAGGTTTCTTACAACGAATGTAAGCACCTCATCGCCAGCACAGATTTCCAAGCCTCGGTCCGGCAATTTAATCACTGCATTTGGGTTAGGTATGCATAGCGCCGTGTCGATGCCTTCATGTATGAGGCGAACGTTCTGTGCGGCCCAGGCTGGCAACGTCGAAGCCTGGAATGCCGTCGGCGAAACGCCATAATCCATCGCCTCCATGGCTAATAAGAGGTTGGCATTTTTGCTCAAGAGCCGCGCATGTTCTTCAAAGCCCGGTTCTTTGAATTCGGGATCGAATCCCATATCGAAGCCTTCTGCTCGGTAAAAATACTCCATCAGGCAGATCAACTTCGCCCGCGGAAATACCGTCTTGAGCAGTAGGGCTTCGCCCCATCCGGGATGCGCCAGAATCACATCGGGTTCGAACCCTTTGGCTTTCAGGGATAAGGCCGCCTTGCTGGCTGCCTCGGCCCGAATCACCTTCGATTCGAATTCCTTGGCCCAAGGGTGCATGTCTTGAGTGGTGCCTTGAGCTGGCTGGTAGCGGACTACGTTATCCGCCGCGAAGGCGTTTGGCTTTTGCTCACCCAGCGCAATGACCTCATCACCGCGGTACATGCAGTAAGCAAACAGATGCTTGAATTGGCCGGGAAAATTCTGGTGAACGAAGAGGATTTTCAAGGGCCGCTCCCTGTGGGTTGCTTTTGCCGTTCCAAGGCGCACGCGAGCGCTTTTCGAACTGTGATGTGTAGCATCAATTCCAAAGTTTACCGGTCGCGCCATTGAGTCGCTAACGGGATCGCGAGGTCTAGAAATGATGCACCGGGAGCGGCCGGGCCTGTGTCGCAATTCTGCACGCCAGCGCATTCCCTCCCGTTTTCCGCTGATACCATCATTGGCTGCGTGCAGATGGAGCTGTGTGCGCTCGACTGTTCAGGACAAGGAGTAAGCGACAATGCCGTCACCCCGGATTACCCATCACGGCGCCAAGGACAGCGTTACCGGTTCGTGCCATCAGATATGGATGGATGAAACAAACAGCCTTCTGGTGGACTGCGGGTTGTTCCAGGGCCAGGACTCGAAAGGCGACGAACAGGAGTTGGCAGTCGAATTTCCGGTAGAGGGCATCCGGGCGTTGGTCGTAACGCACGTGCACATCGACCATGTTGGCCGTATCCCGCATCTACTTGCATCCGGCTTCGATGGCCCCATCCTGTGTAGCGAGCCTTCGGCTCGGCTGCTGCCTATCGTGCTTGAGGATGCCTTCAAACTTGGCGTCAGTCGCGATCCAAAGCATGTAGACCGCTACCTCCAGCTCGTCGAGCAGCGCATCATCGCGCTGCCATACGGCACATGGTTTACGCTGCTGAATACCGGGCCGCAGTCATGCCGCATCCGGCTCCAGCCCGCAGGACATGTGCTGGGGTCGGCCTATGTAGAACTCGATATGGGCCTGGATGAGGGCGAGTCGTGTCGCGTCGTATTCAGCGGCGATCTCGGCGCGCCTCATTCACCAATCCTGCCCGACCTGGTTCCGCCCGAGCGGGCGGATCTCTTGATCCTCGAAAGCACATACGGGGACCGTCGCCACGAAGATCGGCAAGCACGAACAGATCGATTGAAGGCGGTGATCGAGCGGGCACTGGCTGACGAGGGCACAGTGCTGATCCCGGCGTTCAGTATCGGGCGTACGCAGGAGCTTCTCTACGAACTGGAGCAAATTCTCCATGAGCAGGCAGGAGGTGAGGAGGCTGCGGGGGCAGGTCGTCCCTCAGCTCAGTCAACGGACGCGGCAGGTGACAGCGGCTCCGATGCGGAAATAGATTGGCCGCGCTTGCCGGTCATCCTGGATTCGCCGCTGGCGAGCCGTTTCACCAAGACGTACCGTGACTTGCAGGTCTTCTGGGATGACGAGGCCAGAACACGTCTGGAGGAGGGCCGCAAGCCACTAGCCTTCGAGCAACTGATCACGGTCGACAGCCATCAGGATCACCAGCGCGTTCTGGATTACCTCACCCGTACCGCACGCCCTGCGATCGTGATCGCGGGCAATGGGATGTGTTCGGGAGGGCGGATCGTCAACTATCTGAAGGCAATGCTTGGAGACGAACGGCACCATGTCGTGTTCGTTGGGTATCAGGCCGAGGGCACGCCCGGCCAGGCGATACAGACGTTCGGGCCCAAGGGCGGCTACGTCGATCTGGATGCCGAGCGTGTCGATATCCGGGCAAAGGTAGACAGCCTTGGCGGCTATTCGGCGCATGCGGACCAGGATGATCTGGTCGCGTTCGTGATGGGGATGCGCAGCTGGCCAACGGAAATCCGCTTGGTGCACGGCGAGCTACAATCAAAGAAGGCGCTCGCAGCGCGGCTGAGCCGATGCTACGAAGGGGCAGGGTTGGCGATCGACATTCCCGACGTATCGTGAAGCGACCGGTGCTTAATGAAAGTACAAGCCTGAAAGGGAGGATGCGAGTTGCTGGGTGAGTTTACGTTTCCGTTAGGCACGGCCGTGCAGCAACCTGAGGGCATCAAGGTGGCCGTGCTGTTGAGCACACTTAACGGTGCCGAACACCTGTCCGAGCAGTTGGACTCGATCGCTCGTCAGACCCACCAGAACTGGGTTATCCATATATGCGATGCGGGATCGAGCGACGGCACCGTGGGCATGATCGAACGGTATCGAGAAACGCTCGGTGCCAATCGGCTCATAGTCCATAGGAAGCCAGGCGGAACTGCATCCGGCATCTGGATGTACCTGTTGCGCAACAAGGCCATCAAGGCGGACCTGTATGCACTCGCCGGGCAGTCAGACATCTGGTATGACGACAAACTGGCCCGCAGCGTGGGCGGGCTTTTGTTCTGCCGGAGCGGCGAGCCGGGGCTGTATTGCGCGCGAAGCCGCCTTATCAATGCCGACGCGAAGGTCGTCGGGGAATCGCCATTGCTGACGCGTCCGCCTACGTTTGGCAACGCTCTGGTTCAGCGCCTCGGCAACCCGCATTCAATGGTATTCAACGAGGCCACGCGAAAACTACTGTGTGCCGCTCCGAAGCGGGCAAAGGTGGCGGCGCTGGATTGGCTGATCTATCTACTAGTTACCGGTTGCGAAGGGCGTATTGCCTACGATAGCGAGCCCGTACTGGATTACAGGGTTCGTGGAGCGGCGGACTATGAACACATGGGTTTGTTGCGACTGCCAAGCCGGATAACACAAGCGCTCTCGGGCGTCTCAAGACGGTGGAATGACGAGAACCTCACGGCCATACGCTTGGCACGCAAACACTTCAGCGATGTAAACCTTGAGCGGCTTGCCAACTTCGAGCGTGCTCGCGGGGCCTCACTCTGGAAGCGCGCGCACTTGTTGAGACGTGCGGATGCTCGGAGCCGTAGCGTGTTCGGCAATCTGGGTTTCTATCTCATGGCCAGCCTGAGAGGGCTGTAGCACCGTTCAGGGGTTTGCCGGGCGTTTTTCCGCTAGGACTTCATGGTAGACCGAGGCGACTTGCTCACACATCCGGTCCGCCGTGAACATCTGGTCGAAGCGCGCCTTTGCCTGCTGGCCCAGTCGCAACGCAAGCCCTTCTTCGTGCCAGAGGGTCTGCATGGCAGCGCTCAGGGCGTTTGCGTCGGCAGGCGGAATGACCAGACCGGTCTCGCCATTGAGGTTCACGAACGACGTACCCGTACCGATTTCGCACGAGATCATGGGCTTTCCGTGCATCGCCGCTTCGAGAAGCGAGATGCCGAACGCTTCCGACCTCAGGTGCGAGGGGAAGACAAAAGCATGGCAAAGTTCCAGGAGACAGTTCTTGTCTTCATCCGAAATGCGCCCTGTAAAAATGACCTGGTTCAGGCCGTGTTCTGCACAACGACGCTTGAGGTCGGCCTCTTCCGGCCCGGCCCCGGCGATGACGACCGGCATCGGACTTTTCGCGAGCGCATCCATAAGCGTGTGCAGGCCCTTGTAATAGCGCAGGACACCTACGAACAGAAAGAAGCGGGCAGGCAGGCGCGTTCGCCATTGGGCTAGCTGCTTCGTATCGGGGCGGACAACCGCCGCCTCGTCCAGACCGAACGGAATGATGCTGATCTTCTGTTCGCGCCCCTTGAGAACCGCGCTGCTTTCCACGTAATTGGGGGAGGCCACGATTACTCTGTCCATGCTGTCCAGAAAGCGATTCATCAGTGGGCGATAAAACCGAAGCAGTGTCTGCTGTTTCACGATGTCGGAGTGATAGCTGAGCACCGTAGGGCGGCCATGACGGGTCAGGAAGTGCACCATATCCATGGCTGGCCAAGGGAAATGGAAGTGTACGAGGTCGCATTGCCTGGCGAGCCTGGCAAACTCCGTGAACATGCCGAGGGCAAAGCCGGTAGACGCGAGATTGAACGTCTCGGCCACGCGGTGAACTGAATGGTGCTCAAGCTTGAGTTCGGCAGGAGAGGGGGTCGGGCTTAGGGTCAGGACCTGGCTATCAACTCCGTGTGGCCGTGTTCCTTCGCACAATTGGTAGATGACTTGCTCTATTCCCCCGGTAGTGTCGGGGAGGTAGGTCTTGAAGAAATGCAGTACCCGCATCGAAGTCGTCCGTCCGTCGCCTGGCTGCCGCGTGTTTTCGGCTAAATCCCAATGGTACGCGTGAAAGCACGTAATCCCTAGGCTGCAACGCATGGTCAGCCGCAGGGCAGCGAGGTCCGCATTGCTATCGACGGGCAGGAGCGAGTGCTAGACTAACCGACTTTTTAGGTCGTTTCGGTCTGGTAGTCATGTCGAGTGGTAGTGAAAACAGTCTGCGTCGCGCGCTCAAGGCGTGTCGGGGCAGCTTCCTTTCCGTGGGCTTTTTCAGCTTTTTCGTCAACGCATTGATGCTGGTGCCATCGTTCTACATGCTTCAGGTGTATGGACGTGTGGTCACCAGCGGGAGCGTCACTACGCTCGTCATGCTCACGTTGATCATGACCATCCTCATGGTGACGATGGGCGCCCTGGAGTGGACACGCTCTCGCATCATGGTCCGGGTAAGCACCAAGCTCGATGTATTGCTAAGCCGTGATGTCTACCGCGCCAGTTTTCGCCGTGCGCTTGCCAGCGGCGGTATGGATGCGTCGGCTCAGCCCCTTAATGACCTTACGGGCCTGAGACAGTTCCTTACCGGCAATGGGTTGTTCGCGTTTTTCGACGCACCCTGGCTGCCGGTCTACATTGGCGTCATGTTCCTGTTCCACCCGTGGTTCGGTTGGATTGCCATTGCCAGTGCCATCGTCCTGCTAATCCTGGCGTTCGCCAACGAGCGGCTGACTGGCAAGGCGCTTGCGGACGCCAACAAGGAAAATATTGGCGCCAGCCTCTACACCACCAAGAACCTGCGCAATGCCGAAGTCATCGAGTCCATGGGTATGCTTGAGTCGCTTATGGCACGTTGGGCCGAGCGCCAGAAGCGGGTCCTGGTGCTTCAGTCGCATGCGAGCGACAAGGGTGGCGCGATCAGCTCTATTTCCAAGACGTTCAGGATGCTGGTGCAGTCGCTGATCCTGGGCGTGGGTGCCTATCTGGTGGTCAATCACGAACTCAATCCGGGCATGATGATCGCCGGTTCGATTCTGCTGGGCCGTGCACTCGCGCCAATCGACATGATAATCGGCAGCTGGAAGGGCTTTATCAGTGCGCGTTCCCAGTACCAAAGACTGAACGACATTCTTTCCAAGCAGGAGGCCGAGCCCGAGCGCATGGCCCTTCCGGCGCCGGAAGGCAACGTGCTGGTCGAAAACCTAATCGTCACCGCGCCCGGGTCCAAATCGCCGATCATCAAGAACATCAGTTTCGCGGTGCCCGCTGGTAATGTCGTAGGCATCATCGGTCCGAGTGCGTCTGGCAAGTCGACGCTCGCACGCGCACTTTTGGGTGTCTGGACGCCGCAACATGGTGTCGTGCGTCTGGATGGTGCGGATGTCAACGCTTGGGACAAGAACCTTCTTGGCCCGCACGTAGGCTATCTGCCACAGGATATCGAACTGTTCGAGGGCACGGTCGGTGCCAACATTGCCCGGTTCGGCGACATCGACTCCGAAAAGGTCGTCGAGGCAGCGAAAAATGCGGGCGTACACGACATGATCCTGCGCCTGCCGGAAGGCTATGACACCGTCATCGGCAGCGAAGGTACGAACCTGTCGGGCGGCCAGCGTCAGCGAATTGGCTTGGCGAGAGCGATCTACGGCAAGCCACGGCTTATTGTTCTCGATGAGCCCAACTCGAACCTCGATGACCTGGGCGAGCGCGCACTTGCCAATACGCTGAAGGAGCTCAAGGACGGCGGAGCGACTGTTTTCGTCATCACCCATAGAACGAACATCCTGTCCCAGCTCGACCGGCTCCTGGTCATGAGTGGTGGCACGATCAGCATGTACGGTCCTCGCGACAAGGTCATGGCTGAACTCAATGCGCAACAGGCGGCTGCGATGCAGGCTGCCAGCAAGGCCAAGGCCTGAGTCGGAGTTTGAAATGAGCGCTCTTCCTTCATTGGACCAAAGTTTTTCCACGCTTCCTGTCTCTGACCGGCGCCCGCGTCTCATCGGACTGCTGATCGTATTCGTGACCTTCGGCCTTTTTGGCGTATGGGCCGCTGTGGCGCCGTTGAACAGCGCCGCGTTGGCGCCCGGTGTAGTGACCGTACAGACCTACCGCAAGACGGTTCAGCACCTTGAAGGCGGCATCGTTAAGGAACTCCTCGCCCGCGACGGGGATGTGGTCAAGCAGGGTGACCCGCTCATCGTGCTCGATGACACGCAGATTCGTGCCGAGTATGAAATGACCAAAAGCCAACTTATCGCGGCACAGGCGATGGAAGCCCGCTTACGGGCTGAGCAGGGCGATGCGGACGTGGTCGACTTCTCGCGTATGGCTGAGCCGGAAAGCCAGCGCGGCGTTGAGGCGCGGCAAAGCGAACAGCAGGTGTTTTTGGCCCGGCAGAGTTCCCGCCATGGTGAAGTGTCCGTCCTGCGCGAACGTGTTGGCCAGCTGAAGCAGCAGATCAATGGCCTGGAATCGATGATCCAGACCAAGGGTAGCCTTGAGAGATCCTATAGCGGCGAGATTGGTGAGCTGTCACAGCTTCTCAAGGAAGGCTATGTCGACAAGCAGCGCCTGCTCGATCAGCAGCGCAAGCTCGATATGCTCCGCGCAGAAATCGCCGATCACAAATCTGAAATCATCAAGACCCGCCTGCAGATCAGTGAGACGGAGCTGCAGATCGTGCAGCGCAACAAGGAATTCAATGCCGAGGTCGTCAACCAGCTCACGGAAGCGCAGAACAAGGTCTACGACTTCCAGGAACGCATGGCCGCGCTACGTGACAGACTGAGCCGCAGCGTTATCCGTGCGCCCGATGACGGCATGATCCTCGGTATGACCGTACATACGATTGGCGGCGTCGTGCGTGCCGCTACCCCTATCCTCGACATCGTACCTTCCGTATCGGATTTGATCGTCGAGGCTCAGGTAGCGCCCCACGATATCGACCGTGTCCATCCAGGCAAGGAAGCAGATATCCGCTTCAGTGCATTCAACAGCGCCACGACCCCAGTCATTCAGGGGCAGGTCCTAAGCGTTTCGGCTGACCGGCTTATCAACGAGGACACGGGCATGCCGTACTACCTTGCGCGCGTCGGCCTGACTGACGAGGGCGCCCGTAAGTTGGGAAGCCTTAAGCTGTTGCCCGGCATGCCCGCGGAAGTGCTGATCAATGCCGGTGAGCGGACGATGCTGCAGTACCTGATGCAGCCGGCAACGAATGCGTTCGCCCGCTCCATGATCGAGGAATAAGCGGTGCGTCGATTCGTTTTTGCTCCTTTGCTACTTTCATCAGTCATTGCATGCGCCGCTGTTCCTCCGGCGCCGCCTACGACGTCACCCAGCACCCCGCCTGCAACGTCGCCAACCTTGGAAAACGGTAACCAATCCGTGAACGCCAGCACGTATGCAGCGGATCTGCTGTCGCTCTATCAGGAGTCACGTCTTGAAGACCCTCGTGTGCTGGCTGCTTACGCACGCAGCCAGGGGGCCAAGGAGCGGCAGCGTGAGGCGTTCGGGGGCTTGCTTCCCCAGCTGACCGCCTCTGCAGGCTACAACCGGATTCGCCGTGACGCGACTACGGCCCAGGCACGTGAATATTACGACAGCGAGCGTTACGTGGTCGGTCTGCGGCAGCATCTGTTCAACCTGCCAGCTTGGGAGAACTACCAGAAGTTCAAGGCGCAGGCTCGGCAATCCGAGTACGAGGCGACTGAGGCGCAAGGCGAGGCAGCGATTGATCTCGCACAGCGCTATTTCACGGCGCTGGCTGCAGATGATGAGCTGGAGCTGATCATGGCAGAGCGGCGCACCACGCAGAAAAGCCTGGACAGGGTGCAGGCGCTTTTTGACAAGCAACTGGCGATGAAAACGGACGTCCTGGAACTCCAGGCGCGCGTCGATGTGCTGGCAGCCACCGAAGTTGAAGCACGGAACAGGGTGCGAGTGAGCCGTCAGGCACTGTCCGAGATCGTTGGACGGCCGGTGTCCGAGAAGCTTAGTCGTATCCGTGAGGATGTGAACCTGCAGGCTTCGGACGAACAGCTCCGTACGCTCATCGACGATGGATTGGCCGCGAATCCGGGGCTTCAGGCACGCCTTAGTGCGGTATCGGTTGCCAGCTCGGCGGTCAAGGAGGGGCAGGGCGGGCACTACCCATCCGTTAGCCTCAACCTGAACGCACAGCAGAGCACGGTTGGTTACGACAACGCCCTTGCTCCGCGAACGGATACCTATGTCGCGGCTGTCGAGGTACAGGTCCCGTTGTATTCGGGCGGCTCGACGTCTGCCCGAGTGCGCGCACTGGAGCAGGATCGCATCGTCGCAGAGGAGCAGCTCGAGGCCTCACGCCGCGAGGTGGTCAAGGAAATCACCAATGCGTACCTGACCGCAGATTCCAGTGTCGAGAAGGTGCGTGCTTCTCGTCGTGCTCTTGAGTCGGCCGAGGCGTCAAGCAAGGCGGCCGAACGTGGCTTCACCTTTGGTGTGGTAAATAGCGTCGACGTACTGAACGCGGTTCAGAATGAGTATTCCGCCCGGCGGGACCTGCTGAAGGCGCAATATGATTTCGTGACCAACCTGTTGGTACTGAACCGATGGGTCGGTCGGTTGTCCAGGCAAACGGTCGAAAACGTCAACGTCTGGTTAGCCCAGGACGACCAGCCGCGAGCTCTCGAAACGCGTCCGCAGGACACAGGCGAGTAAGCGAACTCGCCTTTCCCGCGTCAGCGTCTATATAAGGTCCAATGCTTGAATCGACAACTCCAGGAACTATGGCGTGCGCGCCATTTCATTCGAAACTCCATCAAGAACGAATTCGTCTCTCGCGTCATCAGAAGCCGTCTGGGCATGCTCTGGGTGGTGCTCTATCCCCTGGCACAGGTTGCGATCTACGCATTCGTACTCTCGGTCGTGATGTCTGCCAAGCTTCCAGGTATGACAAACGCCTATGCGTACCCGATCTACCTCACGGCAGGCATTCTTGCCTGGTCGCTGTTCGCCGAGGTGGTAAGCCGTTCGCTGAACCTGTTCATCGAGAACGGCAACCTGCTCAAGAAGCTGGTATTCCCCAGGCTCGCCCTTCCGGTGATCATGGCTGGCAGCGCATTACTCAATAACCTGCTGCTGTTGCTCGCGGTCCTTGGCATCTTCGCCCTCCTGGGGCATATGCCTGGCTTGGCGATCCTCTGGTTACCAGTGCTTATTTTGTTGATGCTGGGGCTCGCACTCGGTCTTGGCCTTGCCCTTGGATTGCTGAACGTATTCATCCGCGACATTGGGCAACTGGTGACGATTGTCCTGCAGTTCGGTTTCTGGCTTACCCCCATCGTCTATCACATCGACCTGATCAGCGAGCAGTACCGGCACTACCTGTACCTCAATCCACTGACCGCGATCGTCCAGGGGTACCAACAGGTCCTGGTCTACGGCAATGCACCGAGCTTTTCGTTATTGGTCTATCCGGCGGTTGTGGCTTTGCTCGCGGGCATAGCCGCGATCCTGCTGTATCGCCGTGGTATTGATGAAGTGGTGGACGTGCTATGACATGGGCGCTACAAGTCGACTCGGTAACCAAGGCGTTTCGCCGTTACCGGAATGAATTCCATCGCCTCCTGTCGTGGTGCGGCCTACGGGCCGGTAGCAGTGAGCTGACCGAAGTTCTCCATGGGATCAGCTTTGAGCTGGGCCAAGGCGAGGCAGTGGGGCTTATCGGTCTGAATGGGGCGGGCAAGAGTACCCTGCTCAAGATCATCACAGGCACGCTCAAGCCAACGTCCGGCCAGGTACGTATCAATGGCAGGGTGGCTGCCATCCTTGAGCTCGGGATGGGATTCAATCCCGAGCTGACGGGGCGTCAGAACGTCTATCACGTTGCCGGGCTCATGGGGCACGGCCCAGAGGCGATAGAAGGATTCATCGCGGATATCCAGGGCTTTTCCGAGCTTGGCGACTACTTCGACCGGCCCGTGCGGGTGTATTCCAGCGGCATGCAGATGCGTCTGGCATTCAGCATTGCAACGGCAGAGCGCCCCGAGATTCTCATCGTTGACGAAGCCTTGTCGGTTGGAGATGCCTACTTCCAGCACAAAAGCTTTGACCGTATCCGCCAGTTCGCGAGAGCAGGTACGACGCTGTTGCTCGTCAGCCATGACAAGCAGGCCATCCAGAGCATTTGTACGCGGGCTATCCTGCTTCACCAGGGGCGGGTCGCGTTGGAAGGCTCGCCAGATGAGGTGATGGACTATTACAACGCCATGCTCGCGGACCATCAGGATCAGCAGATATCCGACGGTGCGACTGGAGGGTTGCTCTCCGGAACCGGCGAGGCCGTGTTTACCAACCTCAGCCTGCAGGACGCAAAAGGCGAGGCTATCGAAGTGGTGGATGTGGGCCAGGATGTGACGCTTCGCATCCAGGCGGACTGCACGGTCCAAATGCCTGACCTCGTTGCCGGCTTTCTGATCAAGGATCGCTACGGCCAGGATGTATTCGGAACCAATACGCGTCAGCTCGACGCCGTGCGTTACAACGTTTCGGCAGGGTCCAGCCAGTCCTGGTCGTTCAGCTTTCCGGCAAACATCGGTCCTGGTACTTACTCCATCACCATCGCGCTGCACAGCCATGCGGGACACATCGAGCACAATTATGCGTGGCAAGAGCGGGCGTTGATGTTCGAAGTCGTCAATCGTTCGAAACCTGAATTTTCCGGAGTCGCCTGGCTACCGGTTCACGCTGGAGAATGAGGCTGCCATGAGTCAGGACTTTTATCGCGCGCTCGAGGAGCGCTTCCGGGCATCACGCGAGGAAATTCTTCGGCGGCTAGGCGTGTATCGACCATTTCTCGATGCGCTCCGCACACTTCGCACTCAGCCCAGGGCATTTGATATCGGCTGTGGCCGTGGCGAATGGATCGAATGGCTGGTGGAGCAAGGGTTTGAGGCTCAGGGTGTCGATCTGGATGATTCGATGCTCGCAGCCTGCCACGAGCGCGGCCTCGATGTGCGCAACCGCGACGCACTGGAGACATTGAAAGCAGCGCAGGACGCCAGCTTCGAACTCGTCAGCGCGTTCCACGTTGTCGAGCACCTCCCGTTTGATTACTTGCGAGATCTGCTCGCCGAAGCGCATCGTGTGCTGGCACCGGGTGGCTTGATCATCCTCGAGACACCCAACAGCGAAAACTTGGTTGTTGGCACCAATAACTTCTATTTTGACCCGACGCATGAGCGGCCCGTCCCGGCACTCTTCCTGGATTTCCTCTGCGATTACAGCGGCTTCGGGCGTCGGAACGTCCTACGCCTTCAGGAAGATCCAGCCCTTCACAATGCGAATGCCGAGATTGGCCTATGGCAGGTCCTGTACGGGGTAAGTCCGGACTATGCCGTCGTTGCCCAGAAGGGCACCTCTGCGCCCGAAATAGCCGCGGCCTTCGACACGTTGTTCGCCCAGCGCACCGGGTTCGATCTGCCCGCTCTTGCCAATCGTCACGATGAGGCGCAGCGACACGTCCGCAGGGAAGTAGACGATACGCTGCGAAGCCAGAGCGAGCGGATCGAGCAGCTCACGCGCGCAATCGGTGTCATGCAAGCCAACTACGAGCGGGAAATCGCTGAACTTCGCGCGCGCGTGAATGGCGACTTGAGAGCTGAGTTGCGTGCTGAAATCCGTAGTGAGCTGGATGTGCTTCCGCGTCGCTGGCTGCGCTGGATGCGCCGCACGGAGCGAGTGGCGGTCAAGCTGCGTCATCTGGATCGCCCGGGGTTCAAGCATCTGGTCGCCCGGTCGCTGCGGCCTCCTGTATCAGCGCTGGCAGGCTGGACCGAGCGCTCGCCCGGAGCGCAGCGCTTTTTAAGCCGAACAGGTAAGGGCATGCCGTCCGTTGCCCGTCGGGTTTCGCACTATGTCGACGTGATCCGGAACCTTGATACAGGTCTGGCGAAAGCTAACGAAGTCATAGAACCCGTTGATTTGTCAGCCGCCAGCTCGGGTTACTCGGAAAGAACCATTTATATCGCGCGGCAGCTGGTTCGCAGGGCACCCCCAGGTAATACCACGCGGACGGACAATGCCCGCCCGCGCCTGGCTTATGTCTCTCCGCTGCTTCCTCTTCGAACAGGTATCGCCGATTACAGCGGCGAGCTTCTGCCGCAGCTGGCAAATCATTACGACATCGACGTCGTGGTGGCGCAGGAGTCCATTGAGGACGCATGGGTCAATGCGCATGGCATCGCAGTGCGCAATGCGGATTGGCTGCGTGAAAACGCCGCTGAGTGCGATGCCGTTCTCTATCATGTCGGGAACAGCGGCTTCCACACCTGGATCGCCTCATTGCTGGCGGACGTGCCAGGCACCGTCGTGTTACACGACTTCTACCTCAGCGGCTTGATCTGGGCTCAGGACGTTGAACCTGGCCTAGAAGGTACCAAGTGGCGTGAGCTGTACTACGCGCACGGCAACGAGGCGATAATCGCGTTGCGGAGAGCAGTGGATGAGGGCAACGTTGCCTTCCGTTACCCCTTCAATCGAAGGATCCTGGAGCAGGCAAACGGCGTAATCGTGCATTCGCCGGTTTCCTTCCGTCTGGCAGAGCAATGGTTGGGGACACACGCCACGGCGGATTGGGCCTTGGTGCCGCACCTCAGGGTTGCGCCAGAGTCAGCCGATACGCGAGCCGCGCGTGCGGAGCTGGGTATTGCGAACGATGCATTCGTCGTCTGTTCGTTCGGCGAGCTCGGTGTCACCAAGTTGAACGATCGCCTGTTGGAGGCCTGGATCGACTCAGCGCTTTCTGCTGATCCGCGTGCCTTGCTGGTGTTCGTTGGGCAACTGGGGGAAACCCCCTATGGCGAGGCTCTCCGTCAGCGTATAGCGGAGAGCGGGCGCGAGTCCCAAATCCGCATTACGGGCTGGGCTGATTTACCAACGTTCCGCGGATATCTGGCCGCTGCCGATGTTGGCGTTCAGTTGCGTACGCTGTCTCGCGGTGAAACGTCCGGTACCGTACTCGATTGCATGAACCATGGGTTGCCAACCATCGTGAATGCAAACGGTAGCATGGCGGACTTGCCAGACGACGCGGTCCTGAAACTCCGAGACGATTTCGACAGTACCGAACTGGTAGCGGCGCTCGAACAACTTTACAAAGATGAGCAGGCGCGCAGCGCACTGGGTCAGAGAGCACTGGCCGCGGTCAGGGAGCGGCACGACCCCGCCCGGTGCGCCGAAGGCTATCGTGAGGCGCTTGAGCGATTCAGTGCGCGATCCAGAAGGCTCGCGGAGCAGGCAGCTGGATTGCCTGCGCGGGCCAGTGCCAGGGAAGTCTTCCTCGAGGCAGATCGCATCGAGCAGACATTACCCGCGCCGCTGCGCCAGCCCCAACTGCTGCTGGACATCACGGCAACCCACGCACACGACCGCAATACCGGTATTGAACGCGTCGCGCGGGCGCTGACGGTGGCCTTTCTGGAGAACCCGCCGGCAGGCTATCGCGTAGAGCCGGTCTACCTACAGGAGCACGAGGGCGCTTGGCACTATCGCTACGCATCCGCCTACACGGCGAAGCTGTTCGATATCCCCAACTGTATTCCCGATAGCGGCATCGACGTGCGCGACGGCGATCGCCTCATCGCGCTGGATATTTCGGGTGATGCCTTCGTTCACGCCATGCGTCACGGCCTCTTTGATCGGATGCGTGCGAGCGGCGTGCATTGCCGTGTGCTGGTTCATGACCTTTTGCCTATCACACGCCCGTCGCTTTTCCCGGATCGAGCGAAGCAGCACTTCGATGCCTGGCTCAACGCCGTGCTGCGCCTGGATGGCGTGGTATGCGTCACCCAAACCGTGGCCGAAGAGCTCCGTGCATGGATAAGACGCAGCGCACGTTGGCGGGAGGGTGCCTTTGCGATCGACTATTCGCACCACGGCGCCGACGTCGCCAACTCCGCGCCAACGTGCGGCATGCCGGAGTCCGCTGAGCAGCTGTTTTCAGCGCTTCGGGCACGTCCGAGCGTATTGATGGTTGGCACCATCGAACCACGAAAGAATCACGAACAGGCCTTATCGGCGTTCGAGCAGCTCTGGGCGCGCGGTGCCGACATTAACCTCGTCATTGTGGGGCGCGAAGGCTGGACTGCGCTGCCCGATAACGAGCGGCGAGGGATCCCGGCGCTGGTGCAGCGGCTTCGGAACCATCCGCAACGCAACGAACGGCTCTTCTGGCTGGATGACGTCAGCGATGAATGCCTGGAGCAGCTCTACGGACTGTGCAATGGACTTCTCGCCTGCTCCGAGGACGAGGGCTTCGGCCTACCGTTGATAGAGGCCGCTCAACATGGAATGCCAATCCTCGCCAGGGACATCCCTGTTTTCCGCGAAGTGGCAGGCGAGCATGCCGCTTTCTTCCAGGCGGATTCGCCCGGGCCGCTGGCAGATGCGCTCGAAGGGTGGGTAGCGGATGGGTTCCAGCCCAGCTCCCAAGGCATGCCGTGGTTGACGTGGCAACGAAGCGCGGCCAATCTCGCGCAGCTTTTGACCCAGGCACGATGACAGGAAGGGAATGATTCGCGCATGAGCAGCACCCGGCACTTGCCCCATGTGGGCGCCTCTTACTACCCCTACATCGATGGTCTGCGCGCATTCGCCGTGCTGTCGGTCCTTATCTACCACCTTCATGGCCCCTGGTTGCCGGGCGGCTTCGCTGGCGTCGATGTCTTCTTCGTTATCTCGGGCTTTATCGTCAGCGCATCGCTGGCGAGCTATCAGGGCAAAAGCTTCGTCCAGTTTATTGGGGCTTTCTACGCGCGGCGGATTCGCCGGATCTTTCCGGCGCTTATCGTATGCTTGCTGATCACCGCGCTCGTGTCGTCGATGTTCATACCGGAGTCATGGCTCAGTGCGGTGAACAAGCAGACCGGGCTTTACGCGTTCTTCGGGTTGAGCAACTTCATCCTGGCCAGCAGTGGCCGTGACTATTTCGCCCCAACAACGGAGTTCAACCCCTATACCCATACTTGGTCATTGGCAGTTGAAGAGCAGTTCTACCTCGTCTTCCCGCTTCTCTTCATTGCCTGGCTCGTGGGTGGTCGCGGCCGCGCGCTGAGCATGGGGCTGTTCAGCGTCGGTGCGGTGGCGTCGGTCATCTATGCAGATTGGCAGTTGGGGCAGAATCCAACCGCAGCGTACTTCCTTACCCCTGGGCGTTTCTGGGAGCTCGCGGTTGGTGTGTTGATCTATCAGGCAGTTGCCGGGCGCGCTGAAACCGACCGGCCCAGCATGCGAGGCAACTTTGCGGGCGCGCTCTTCTTCCTGGTGATGTGCAGTGCATTCGTTTATTCGGATGCCAGCGACTTCCCATTCCCCGGCGCTTTGCTCGCGGTAGTGGGCACCGCCGGTGTGCTGTATGTGATGCATCGCCGTAACGGCGTGCATGTCATGCATGCATTTCTGGGGCATAAGCTGCTTACGCAGATTGGCCGGATTTCGTATTCGCTTTACCTCTGGCATTGGCCCGTCTATGTGCTGTTCCGCTGGACTGTGGGGCTCGATGAAGCCGTAACACGCATCGCCGCGGTGGCAATCGCATTCATCATGGCGATCCTGTCGTATCGTTTGGTTGAAAACCCCATTCGTGACGCCAAGAGCCTGCGCCGAATGCCGCAGACCGTCACCATTGCCTTGGGCCTGGTTTGCATCGGTATCTCCTGGCATTTGGGCAAGACGATCTACAAGAATCAATCCGAGCTTTCGCTGAGTCAGGTCACGGCCAACAAGCCGATGTGGTACCCGCATGGGCGTTCGGATAACCCCGCCTATCCCGGCTGCAACGCGGACCCGGAATACCACGATGTGAAGGGCGGCCTGCTGCTTATCTACCGCGCGAAAGGCTGCGCCGACCCGCGTCCGGAGAATCCGCGCCAGCTGTTCGTGATTGGCGACTCTCACGCACTGGCTTACGAAGGGATGTTCAAGCAATACGCCATTCGCGAAGGCATGACCGTTTATGCCTACAACAACGGTGGCTGCCCATTCATCAGCCTGCAGCCGGGCCGGGACGACGATGACGCCCGCTGCCGTGGCTATGCCGAGTCCGCACTCGAGGACATGAAAGAGCGGATGAAGGCCGGGGATGTGCTCTTCCTGGCTTCGCTCAGAATGGGGCGCTTCTCGGATCAGTGGATGTATTTCGGCGAGGAGGGTCCTGAAAACCAGATGCTCAGCAATGACGCCGTGGCAGGAAGAGAACGGGCGGCACGCAATGCGACCGGTGTGCTGACGCCGATTGCGGAGAAAGGCGTCCATATTGTCTTCGAAGGGCCCAAGCCGCTGTTTCGTTCGGTCCCGTTCCGCTGCGCGGATTGGTTCAATCACGCCAACCCGATCTGTGCACAGGGTTTCGACATACCGCGCGCCCTTCTTGAGCGCTATCGGGCACCCGTGCTGGAAGCCTATCAGGGTATTGCGGCAAAGGTGCCGGACGTCCATGTGTGGGACCCATTCCCTGTTCTGTGCCCGGGCGAGCAGTGCCAGGCCTTCGACGGCGACAAGCCGCTGTTCCTTGATGGAGATCACCTTAGCGGGTATGGCAACGAAACCCTTTTGCCATCCTTCACCGAGTACATGAGCCAATGGTTCGGCGCTGGATCTGCAAGATGATCTAGCAGCTCTAAGCCAAAAAAACCCCGCCAGTACCTGCTGGCGGGGTTTTTTTGTTCTAACGCTTCAGCTGGCACGAATCTGCCCCGTTCAATACTAGCCTTGTGATTGCTTGCCGTTAGATTGACGTGAGTTTTTTGTCGACACAGTTCTTTAAGAAGCATTGCTAACCCGACGACATTACTCGGGTTTTTGGGTTCACTACCGTTCGTCGGTGGCAGCAGAGCCGGAGGGGCGCATGATATGAGCTGTTTCGTCTCTTTTGGCTGCCTTATTTGCGATTTCAAGGTTTTTTTGACGAATAACGTGTGTTTCCGATGGCAGGGCTTATCCAATTTTATGGCGTCATGCGCTTGTCCTTAGAATTGGAAAATGTGTAGCATCGCTTCGCTTGTCATCAGAAGGCAGTCGGGCGAAGGCGCAAAAGCGCACCCCGTAGTTAAGCCCGAAGTGGCAATCGACCCATCAAGGGGGGCCATGCCCCGATGGGGCATGGCAAGCAGGCCGCGGGCCGACGGGTCCGCATTAGGAAGGTCTGTCTGTCGACTCGACTAAAGACATCGGAGAAGTTTGAAAATGGCAGTTACTGCATCGCAAGTTCAAGCGCTGTACGTGGGTTACCTCGGTCGCGCAGCTGACAAAGCAGGTCTGGATTTCTGGGTTAATGCTATCAACACTGGCGTTTCCACCCTCGAAAGCGCCGCTCTCGGTTTCACCCTGAGCGCCGAGTACAAGGCTCAGTACGACGGCCTGAGCACAGAAGATCTGGTTGGTAAGGTTTACGAGAACGTTCTGGGCCGTGCTGCTGACGCCGAAGGTAAGGCCTTCTGGGTCGCTGAGATCGCCAAAGGCACAGTAACTGCCGATACCCTGGTTGCCGCAATGGTTAACAGCCTGGGCGAGCTGGACACCAAGACCATCAACAACAAGGTCTTCGTTGCCAACGCTTACACCGCTGCAGCTGGCGATGCATACGATGCCGAAGCTGGCGCCTCCGTCTTGGAAGGCGTCAACAGCGACGCTTCAACTCTGGCTGGCAAGCTGCAATCGATCGATAACGGCCAGTTCAAAGGTCTGGTGCCCGGTCTGGCTCTGCTGCAAGGTCTGAACTCGGCTGAAGCAGCTGTTGAAGCCTATGCCAAGGCTAACACTGCATCTGTCGATCAGCTGATGAAGGACAACAAGCTTAGCTTCGACAAAGACACCAGCTTCGGTGACAAGATCATTGCTCTGTCCAGCATCAATGGTGCCACAACTCCGGTAAATGAGCTGACTGTCAAAGCAGAAAACACGCAGAAAGCCCTCGACGCTGAATTTGCAAAGCTGAGCTTCGCTCAACGTACTCTGGTCAACAAGTTTGTTGCCGCAGACAAAGCGCTTGATGCTGCCAAAGAGCCTAGCGCTGAAGAGGTCGCTGAAGCTCAGGGTCAAATCCAGGCTGCCCAGGGCTTCGCTGCTGCTGCCACTGCTGCAAAGCTGAACGTCACGACCGGTGGCGAGCTTTGGACCGCTTACGTTGACGCTTCCGATGCCGACCGTGCCAAGATTGCAGAAGCATTCAAGAACGTTTCGACTTTCACGTCGACTTTCAAGGTTGCCGCTGACAAGCAGGTAGCCTATGACAAGGCTGAAAAGGCGCAAGAGGACGCAGCGAACGCTATCGTTAGTCTTACTGGCTACACCAACGCCTACGGCGCTGACAAAGATGCCGACAAAGCACTTGCAGATGCCAAGACTGCGGATGCTGCCAAAGCTGCCGTCGAAACCTATGTGAATGCGTATGAAGCCCTGACGGACCGCGTAAGCGAGCTGAGCCAGAAGGTTGCACAGTCCACCTCTGGCTTGGTTGATGCTACTGAGGGCGATATCACTGCCGTCGGCACCGCTAAAGCCGAAACTTTCTTCTTCGGTGAGGCCGTCAAGGCGGGCGACACCTTCGCTGTCAACTTCGAAGAGAACGATCACTTCTTCATCGGGAACAGCTACACCTTCAACAAGGGCGAGCTGGCTGACGGTAACAACAACGCACTGGAGTTCTTCCTGGTCAAGGGCGAGAACGACACTAACGTGAAGCTGGTCGTTGAGGCAGTCAACTATGGCAGCCAAAACGACGGCGCTGGCGCAGCAGTTATCGAGCTGACTGGCGTTACCAGTGTTGATCAGCTGACTGTTCAGAATGGCCTGATCAGCCACGTTTGATGTAAAGAAGGCTTAGGCTTTCAAAGGAAACCGCCCTTAGGGGCGGTTTTCTTGTTTTAGAGGCTGTAGGCGGAATCCCCGGAGGGGTCTCCACCGTTTACCTCGAACGATGAGCCCAACATCCCGCTGCACTCCCGCCCGGATTTCTTATTCGTGCAAAGCTGCTACTCGCGTGCGGCGAACGTTCGTCGCGGTATCAATTGCATCGGTGGGTTACGCTTCGCTAACCCGCGCTACGAAGCTTATCCACTCTACTTGATGGGGCGACGCGGCACCGTCCATGAGCCCTCCCCGCCGCACGGTTGCATGTCGACGAGTGGCTATAAACCTGCTTCATATTTTGTCGATATTCCTTACGCAGCCGAACCGTGACAAGGACCTCATCGCCTCGGCTGCCCCTGCCTTGGCGTCAGTGGGATATGCCCCACGCCGACTGTGTGACTTCGATACCACACAGCTAGCCACCCTTATTTAGTGACCTCCAGCGCTACAGGGTCGACTGCAGCGGCTGCGTCATAATTATTCTGCAGATTTAGAAATCATGGCTGATCAAAGCTCGCTGTCGCTCGTTCAATCGCTTTATGTGGCTTATTACGGTCGTCCGGCAGACCCGGACGGGCTCGCGTTCTGGGCAAAAAGTCTGGAGGACAATGGCGGTAACGTGAATGCCATCCTCAATGACTTTGGCAACTCTCCCGAATACACACAGCGCTTCTCGGGGTTGGACGATGCCACGCTGGTGAATAATCTCTACCAGCAGTTGTTCGGCCGCGATGCCGAGCCAGAAGGGTTAGCTTTCTACACTGGGCTTTTGGCCGGCGGCAGCCAGAGCCTTGCAGAGATTGCGCATACGATCGGCAGCATTGCGCAGGGCGTGGACCGCCAAGTGTTGGAGGGCCGAGTTCAGGTCGCGAATGCTTTCACCAAGCAGCTGGACACCGCAGAGGAACTCCAGGCGTACGGTACCGAGCGGGGCATCGAGATCGGTCGCACGTACCTGCAGGAGGTCACAGCGGTTAACGGTACCGTTTCCGTTATCACGAAAGTCGTCGACGTGGTGGCCACGCTTTTGCCAAGCAGCCCAGTCCCTACCCCGGCGCCAACGCCGGGTGGCGGCGGCGATATACCTGCCGCGCCTACGTTCGAAGTAAAAACCACAGGCGGCGTATTGGAGTTTGCAGGTACCCAAACAGGCCCGATCACGGCCTCCTTGCTGAATGACGGAAGCGTTGAGTTTGTACGCGGTGAGCTTAAGGCAGTCGTCTCGCCGGCCGCCTTGAGCGACGTACAGGTTATCCAGCTTGGTAGCGCCTCTTTGACGGCACCGACCTCCTTGGTGACCGGGCACATGGTGTTCGGGGTGGGTAGTCTCCAAATCGAGGACGTCACGGCGGAGACGGATCTGTCCGGTGTTTCAGGTGCCGTGAACGTGACCGCATTTATTACGCAGCCGCTCAACCTGAGCCAGGCCAGTGGCTTGGGCTCGGTGGATACGTTCGTCATCGTAAGCGGCGTCACACCAACGTTGTCGGTGTTGCAGGCGAGCCACGTAGTAGGCGCAGGTACATACAGCCTGCAGGACTCAGCGGGCAATCTACTTGCAGCCAGCGCAAACTCACTTGCCAACGCCGTGAGCCTTGCGGTTGATGGTCAGCCGAGTATTGCCGAGCTCACCCAGCTGAGCATAGCGAAACCTGTCATTGCTCCCATGTCCTATAACTCGGTAAGCGGCACGGCCAGTGAGCTGACTGCAGACGCCGCCAAGCCCGACGGTTTTGTCAAGGCAGACACCGATATCACTGTCACGGACGCTATCGACATCAGCGGATTGGCGGCCGTCCATGCCGTCACCTCCGGTACGGTCATCGCGGATAATCTCGTCGACACCATTGGCCATCTCGTGTCGGGTAGCGTGGCTCATCCGTACATCACGTCGGGTACGAATGTGCAGGTGACGGATTTCGCGTCGGTAGCGGAAGTCCAGGAACTTGACCTTGCCAATGGCGACGGCACCCTGGCGTATTCCCTGCTCGATACCTACGCCAGTCTTCGCGCTGCAGATTCGCTACTGGTGACCGGTGCTTCCGAAGTGGCACTTAGCACGCTGGACCTGGGTGAAGTCACGGTCGCTGATATTCAGGCCGTACTTAAAGCAGGATTGCTCAATGGCACGGGTGGTACTCCAGTCGTCCTGTCCGACCTTACCTACAAGCTTGCCGATGCTGCTTTTGCGCTTACTGTTAGAGGTGCGGAGGACATCGTCAAGCAGGCAACGGATGTGACGGCTACAACGGATGCGACGGTCGCACAGGCGGTCGTGTTGTATGGCCTGGATACTGCCGCTACCTATAATGTTGCGGACTCTGCCCGCGCGCTGGTGTCGGGTGATGCCACGGTTATAACGCACGCAGTCGACGTGACCGCTACCACCACGGCGAACGCGGTAGAGGCCCAGGTCATTCAAGGGCTCGGTGGCAGCATTGGCAAGGTCACGTATAGCGTTGCCGACACATTCGCGAACCTGAGTGCAAACCTTGACGGTGCAAACCATGCTCACAACCTTACCGTGCAATGGAATGGCTCCCTCACCGCTGCGCAGGCCAATACGGCCGCAGCGTGGATCAATACCGGGCTGACGAGCCTGGGCAGCATCATCGACACGGCGGCGAGCATCAATACGTTTGTCGGTGCGCATGCTGAGGGTAACACTCTGACGTATCAATTTCAGGTCAACGACTCGGCCTCGAACATTATCAATCAGCTAAACAGTGCGTCGGACGGCTCACAGCTGTATTTCGTGAAGGGTAATGGCGGGACGCTGGATGGGGATCAAAGCGTTACGTCGATCCATGTCAATGGTGCGTTTTCCGTGTCTGAAGCCAAGACATTTTGGGATGCCATTCAGCCGGTATTCGGCAGCGACAATAGCACTGCGACCAAGACGTACTACGTAATCAGCGATGCGTTGAGTGCCTACACAAATACAGCCGTCGAGCACTCCAGCGTGCAGCTGGCTGATAGCCGCACCGTAATTGGTACGGCGGCAGACGTCCACGCGGCGCAAAGCAACTATCTGTCGCCGAATCATGACATCTTCGACCTTCTCAATGCTGCGGATCATCTCAATGTCAGTGGAAGTGACGGCAGCCAGGTTATCTATGGATCAAAAGGTAGCGATTTTATTCTTGTCGGGAATGGTGACGATGCGGTCTATGCCGGAGCCGGCGACGATGTCATCTATGGTGGGGCCGGAGCAGATTATCTCCATGGCGGCGCCGGCAGAGACACGATCTACGGGGGTGACTCGGCAGCTGATACGTCTTCACCCTTCTACTACAAACCTACCAACGTGATTGTAGGCGGAACGGGCGGCGACAACATGTTCGGTAGTTCTGATTACGATAGGTTCGTCTACGAGGGCCGTACCAAAGATGCACTTGTCGCAGAGTCCGGCACGTACTGGGACACGCGGGATTACATAAGCAATTTTTCTCAGGGTGATTCAATCGTCTTCCAAAATGTGCAAAACCTTCAGTTCCTCGGCTCGGGCTCAGGCAACAATGCGTCTGCGGTTGAAGCGGGCACGCTGGGCTTGTCCATCCGTTACGATAAGGGTGTGAATGTGCAGAACTGGTATGGTAACGGTACTGTGCAGGCAACCCTTGTGAGCATAGATATCGCTGATGCCAAGGGGCAGTTCGACAACGTCGCGGATATGCACATCGTATTGGTGGGCAATATTGATATAAACGCATCCGGCAATATGCTCACTTTTGGTGCATGACAGATAACCCGCCATAATCTCGCACGGCGGCGATGTACCGGCATTAACGAAAAACCCGCACCTGCGGGTTTTTCGTTATGGAGAAAAGCGTTAAAGATCCTAGGGCAGGACTCTTCCCGCCACAACAGAATTTATCGTTTCATCCTTTACAAAACGGCTGGTTATGCTACCCGCTCGCTCGCCGACGAATGGTTAGTTGGTTTGGCTCGTTTTTGGAACCCTGATCGTAATTTTGTGGTTAATTTCTATAACCCGGCTGTACGTAGTTGTTGCGCCAAAGTGGTGCGCATGTCGTTGGGAGACAAGACGACGGACTGAGCCTCGCCTCACGTCCAACTACCAAGATGGAGATTTCGTAGATGGCAACCGTATCCGTATCGCAGGTACAAGCGCTTTATGTAGGCTTTCTGGGGCGTGCCGCCGACCAGGCGGGTTTGAATTTCTGGCTGGACGCGGTCCGCACTGATGTGTCGACTCTTGAGTCCGTAGCGCTTGGCTTTACGCTAAGTGAGGAATATCAGTCTCTATATGGAGACCTTTCAACCGATGAGCTTGTATCTGCGATCTATCAGAATGTATTGGGACGTGAGCCGGACGCAGAAGGTCAAGCGTTCTGGGTCAATGAACTAAACAGCGGTGCTCGCACGCCGGACACGCTTTTGGCAGGCATGATTAACAGCCTTGGCGCAATTGACCAGTCGACGCTCGATAACAAGGTTATCGTTGCAAACTACTACACTCAGATCGCCGGCGATCAGTACAATGCTGCTGCCGGTGCTCAAATCATTTCTGGTGTTACGAACAATCCGCAAACAGTTGCAGCTGCGATTCAGAGTCTGGAAGATGGTAACCTGCCTGGCCTGGTGCCTGGTTTGGGCCTCTACAACACACTTGTTGCTGCTCAATCATCGCTCGAGTCGTTCGGTACTAATCTAGCCGAGACTAATCCTGATCTGGATGCGGACGACGACGGTAATGTCACTCTCGCGGAAGCCAACACTGCTCTGCAGGACGCGATTGACGCACGCGACAACGTTTCTGGCGAAACTACCACTACGCTTAGTCTCAACGTTCAAAACGCTGAAGCTGCCGTCGCCAACGCGCGGACCGCGGTAAACGGTACCCAGGCAGGTGCTACTGCTCTTACCAATTATGAGTCTGCTCTTGCTGCTCAGGCAGCATTGTCCGATAACGATCCGGCCGCTGAGGCGGCAGCGCAGGGTGGCTTCAATACCGCAGTTAGTGCCACTGGTTCGACGGTTTCTTACGCGTCGCTGGACGCGCTGGCGCCAAGCGTGAGCATCACTGATTACGCTAGCCTGTACTCTGCATTGACCAGCACTACGCTGGTTCAGAGCGAGCGCGACGCTTTGGTCCAGTCAGTAAGCAGCGTTGCTAACTTCGGCCAGCAGGTCGTGAATCTGGCAAACAACGATTTGGCCATCGCTCGAGCTGACGCGGCTGTATCTCAAGCGACCACTGCCCTGCAGGGCGTAACCGCCGGGCAGAATTACCTGAACGCAGTCACCGCCCGTGACACGGCGGCTGACCTGCTTGCAGACGCGCAAGAGGCCGACGCTGCCGTTGCTGGTATCCAGCAGATTGTTGACCAATATGAAGCCTTGGATACTGCCGTAGCTGATGCGCAGGCGGCATTCGATAACTTCGCAGCCAACAACCTGGGTGTTACCTTCCAAGACATCACTATAGGTACGACCTTCACCGCAGTTGCGGGTAATGATGTATTCGTCTTCGGCTCGGATGTAGAGGCGTCTAATGACGTGGCTATTACAGGGTTCGGGGCGTCGGGTAACGACTATATTATCCTTGGTCAGGGCCTGACTGCAGGCACAACGGTCGGTGCGGGCGACAACAACGTACTGGAGTACTTCCTCACCCAGGGCGCAAACGGTGCGCAGCTCGTTATCGAAACCTCCAATTTCGGTAGCAGCACGCTTACCGTCGGTGCCAACGGCACAATTACCGCATCCCCTGATGCGGCCGTGATCACACTCACCGGCGTGAACGTGGAAGATATCCAAGTCAACAATGGTGTCCTGACAGTCGCTGCCTAACTGTCGTGTATCCGCCCCGGCCGCCTCTGCGGCCGGCGTGGATTCGCAAAAAAGCCCGCAATGCGGGCTTTTTTGTTTCCGGTAATAGCGGGCAACCTTGATGCTGTGAACCTATAGCTGCCGAATGCCGAATGCCGAATGCCGAATGCCGAATGCCGAATGCCGGATGCAAAAGCGGTGCATCGCTAGCATCGCTAGCATCGGGCAAATGGCGCAGACGCCGCTGCAACGATGAAACTCTTATCCCAGCCAAATACCGTTCTGGATCACCGGTGCGACCAATGCTTGGTTCTCGGGGCTTTCTGAGAAATAAGCGAGCATGTGGTAATGGTCCAGCCCAGCATTGAGTTGGTCCATCCAATAGTTGTAACCCTCGCCGTCCGGCCCGCGGCCCAATACGTTCATGTAGTAACGCGTGAGGACGTCATCGTTGCTTGGCTGCGTACCGTAGATGCCCTGATACTCCGGGCTGGTAGTGAACAGCTCCGCTACCTGATGTAGCCCGTAGCCCTTGTCCATCTCGCCGATCCAGAACTTCAGGCCTGGGGTGTCGGGTTTGCGGTCGAACGCAGCCTGGTATACCCGATAAGCCATGCCTGCCGTTGCGCCGCCGCCTACGTCGATCGCCATGGTGCCGTCGTAGAAGTCTATGCGTTCAATGCCAATCAACAGATCCTTGTCGGCGGCGCGTGCGTTCGACGCAACAACGTAGCCACCCATCGTCGATGTGACGGTGTAGGAATCGTGTCGTGCGTTGTAATTGACGACGTCGAGACCGCCGTTACCACTGAAGGTCTCCGGCTGGTTGGTAGCGTAGAAGCGATCCGGGCCTGGGGTACCGATCCGAACCGGCATACTTTCCGAAACCTCAAGACCGGCGAGCATCCGGTCATTAAGCGTCATTTCGCGGACCAGATAATCGTAGGTAAGCGAAATATCCGTCCAATGACTGGTCGTTTCGCTGCCGCTGGATTTCACGCCGATGAGCTGTGGTACGCCATTCTCCATCACGTACAGAGGACCGCCGGAACTACCGGGGCCCATTATGTCCGTGCCGCCAACTGAGTTGTACGTGGAGAAGAATGAGTCTGCTCGTACGAAACCGTTGCCGTACATCATGCCGGTGCCGTCTTCGGGGTAGCCAATTTGCTCCGCGAAAACCATGCTTTCGTAGCCTGGGTTCAGGTTGAACCAGCCCAGCTGGTCACCGATAGGCTTGTCGATGCCGATCACGGCAACGTCATATTCACTCTCGCGGCTGGTAAGTGTTTCGTTGTCGTCGTCTTCGAATACGCGGTCGGGCCAGCCGTATAGCCGCCAATTGAACGAATCGAGCTTGATCAGCGGCTCGCTCTCGAAACGGTTGAGTCGCTGGTTGTAGTCGACACCTGGATAGATCTGGATGTCCGTCGCCCAACCACCGTTGTCGGGAGAGTAAACCAGATGCGTAGCGGTGAGGATGTCGTTACGGCCAACAAGCGCGCCCGTACCGGAGAACTGCGTGCCGTCAGCGAAGGTGGTGACGATGAAGGTAACTGCGCTGAACGGCTGTTCGGTGCGGTGGGTAATTTCTCTGATCATTCAAGCCTCTGTGAGCGCTTCCGTGCCGAATTGGAAGCGCTCTATACCGCTTGGCTTGCGGTAGGTCAAAAACTAACCGATGAACAGGCCATCATCTTGACTCAGCGGGCCAATTCGATGGTGGTGCGGTAGGCGTCCAATGTCCGGCTCGCGCAGCGCTGCCAGGTGAATTCAGATGCCTTGGCGAGGCCCATTTGAGTCATGCGTTCGAGCGTTATCTGATCTGCGAGGATACGTTCCATCTCGGCCGCGAGGGCGCCACTGTTGGATGGGTCCACCAGCAAGCCGCAATCCGCCGCGAACTCGGCCATCGAGGTGCCTTGGCTGGTTATGACCGGTACCCCGGATCGCATGGCCTCGAGCACGGGCAGGCCAAAGCCTTCATAAAGGGACGGATAGACGAACAGACCGGCGCCAGCATAAAGCGTGTAGAGGTCTTCGTTGGACACATAGCGCAGATGCTTCAATCCGTGCGTTTGGCTCAGCGTGTCGATGCGTGCCTGCAGCTCCTGGTTCTTCCAGCCAGGTGCGCCCGCCAATACCAATGGCCAGTGTTCACGCAGCGCGGTGGGAAGCGCGCACCACGCATCAAGCAGTACATCGATGCCCTTGCGCGGCTCCAGGCTCGCAACGAACAGGATATAGCCTTTGTGACGCAGCCCGTGCGGCGCACGGAACTGCGCCGTGTCGTCAGCGCTACGCGGGTGGAACTGTTCGGAGGCGCCAAGGTGGATGGCCTGGACTCGCTCCGGGGCGATGCCCATGTCGTCCACAAGCTCGCGCCGAATGATTTCCGAAGGCGTGATGATGAGGTCGGCGCGCTCCAGTGTCTTGGGGAGCTGACCGCCAATCCACGCCACGCGCTCAGCTGGATGATGCTGTGGATAATGAATGAACGACAGATCGTGAATTGTCGTGACGCATGGCCCGTCGTGGGGTTTCAGAATGAAGTTTGGCTCGTGGTACAGATAGCTGCGGCGACGTTCGGCCTGGCGGCGCAGGGCATATGCGTGCATGGCGGCCCTGGCGCGGTAGGCGCCTGGCACTCTGCGGAGCAGGGAGCGGAGCCGGAACCCGTTCGTTACGCCTTGCTGCTGATCGGACTTGGCACTGCCCTGAACGCATGCGCTGACGGCGTGCTCGGCAGTGAAAAACTCGGTACCAGAGAAGCACTCGATCTGGTCGACGCCTGGAAGCGAAGGAAGGTGGCGCAGCAGGTTGAGGGTATAGTTGCCGATACCGGTGAGCGGTGGGTGCAGCGATTCTGTATTGAGCAGTATGTTCATTGTGGGATCTTGTCTCAGCGATGGCCGGAGTGTAACAGGACTCCTGTGGGACGAGTGGGCGCCCGGGCATGAGCGCAAGTTGCATGGCGCTTGGCTGCCTCGGATAATGTCCGCTTCTTTCGTCCCAGGTTTCCCCATGTTCACACCCGTTATCCTCGCTGGTGGCAGCGGTTCGCGCTTGTGGCCCTTGTCCAGACAGAGCTACCCGAAGCAGTTTCTCGCGCTCAATGGTGCCTCGGCCGAGAGCATGTTCCAGCAGACGCTGGCACGCCTGGCTGGGCTGGAGCACAGCGCCCCCATCGTCGTAACGAACGAGCAGCATCGCTTCCTGGTCGCTGAGCAGTTACGTTTGGCAGGGCGCAGTTCGAAGCAGATCATTCTGGAGCCAATCGCACGTAACACAGCGCCAGCGATCGCGCTCGCTGCATTCGAGGGAATGAAGGGCGGCGGTGATCCGATCTTGCTGGTCATGCCTGCCGATCATCACATCGCTGACGAAGCGGAATTTCGCAATGTGCTTGCCGCCGGCCAGGCATTGGCCGAGAACGGTCACCTGGTGACGTTTGGCATCAAGCCGACCTCGCCCGAAACGGGGTTTGGTTACATCGAGTGCGGCGCGCCGCTGCCACACGGCGGCCACACCATCGCGTCGTTCAAGGAAAAGCCTGCTCTGGAGCAGGCTCAGGCCTATCTGCAATCGGGCGTCTTCTTGTGGAATGCCGGTATTTTCATGTTCCGGGCGTCCCGCTTCCTGAATGAGCTGAAGACGTTTGCACCATCGATATATTCGACCAGCAAGGCGGCCTTCGAGGGTGCTGAGCCGGATCGGCACTTCCTGCATGTGACCTCTGAGCTCTTCGCCCGCTGCGATGACCTCGCTGTCGACTATGCCGTCATGGAACGTACCGAGGCAGGAGCAGTGGTTCCGCTCGCTGCAGGGTGGAACGACCTGGGCAGTTGGGCCGCCATCTGGGAAGTCAGCGAGCGGGACGCTCAGGCCAATGTCACGAAGGGTGATGTCCTATGCGTGGATACGCAGGGCAGCCTCGTTCATGCGGGGCATCGTCTGGTTGCAGCTGTCGGCGTCAAGGATCTGGTGATCGTTGAGACGAAGGACGCTGTACTGGTTGCGAACCGCTCGGAGACTCAGGCCATCAAAGAGGTTGTGCGCAAGCTGGAGTCGGATGGCCGCACAGAACATGCCGCACATCCAATGGTCAGCCGTCCGTGGGGGCATTACGATACCGTGGATCACGGCGAGCGTTATCAGGTCAAGCGCATCACCGTGCTGCCGGGGGAATGCCTCTCACTGCAATTGCACTACCATCGTGCTGAACACTGGATAGTGGTATCGGGCACCGCGAAGGTGGTTTGCGGCGACGCCGAGACGATCCTGTCAGAGAACCAATCCACCTACATCCCGCTTGGTGTAAAGCACTCCTTGTCAAATCCTGGCAAGGTGCCTTTGGAGCTGATCGAGGTTCAGTCCGGTATCTATCTGGGGGAGGACGATATTGTCCGCTTCGAGGACCGGTATGGCCGGGTCAAGTAAGCGGGTGGCCATCTCCCAGGGGCGGCATACGCTGCAGGTAGCATGAAAGTTCTCGTTACGGGCGGCACCGGGTTCGTTGGTCGAGCGCTGGTTCGTGCCCTTTCCGAGCGGGATATCGACTGCCTGCTTGCGGCGCGCAAACCCATTTCGCCGGCCTCGCACCCTGTGTTTCTTTTCGAAGGGCTCGACCGTCCGACGGACTGGACGGGCGCCCTTGCCGGAACCGATGCAGTCATCCACTCTGCAGCCCGCGTTCATCTTGCCGGCGATGGTCCGGGTGCGGCGGATGCACACCGCCGAATCAATACCGAAGCCACGCTGGAGTTAGCCAGACAAGCTGCCGTTGCAGGTGTGCAGCGATTCGTTTTCGTCAGTACCGTAAAGGTGATGGGAGAGAGCTCCAGGCCGGGCCGCCCGTTCACATACGACGACATTCCTATGCCTGTTGGCGCTTATGCGACTTCGAAGCGAGATGCCGAGGTGGGATTGCGCGCTATCGAGGCCGAAACCGGCATGGATGTCGTAATCGTGAGACCGCCGTTGGTCTACGGGCCGGGCGTACGTGCCAACTTCCTGCAGATGTATCGATGGGTCAACGCGGGCATCCCGCTACCGCTCGCTGCCATCGACAACCAGCGCAGCCTGTTGGCGCTCGATAACCTTGTCGACTTGTTGGTTCGTTGCCTGCTTGAGCCAAAGGCGGCAGGCCAAACGTTCCTGGCTTGTGACGGTCAGGACCTGTCTACGGCTGACCTCATCGAGAAGCTTGCGGCTGCCTGCGGGAAGCGCGCGAGGCTCTTCTCGATGCCGGAAGGACTCGCTCGACTGGCCGGTTCGCTGCTCGGCAAACGCGAGGCAATTCGGCGCTTGTATGAAAGTTTGCAGCTGGACGACGGTCACACCCGGTCTGTATTGAGCTGGAACCCGCCGATCAGTGTCGACGAGGCACTGGAGAAGGTCGTTCGAGACCTGAGGGTCAATTCTTAACGCACCTGCATTGCCGGCTGGATGCGGCAATGATACAGAGGGATTTGATGGCTTTTTTCGTATGGCTAGCCGTACCGTTTGCACTGTCTGTACTACTTACTTGGGCGATGCGCAGGTACGCGGTGCATCGCCGCTTGATGGACACACCTAATCTGCGCAGCTCGCATTCCGTTCCTACGCCAAGAGGCGGGGGGCTATCGATCGTGCTGGTGTTTTTGCTCTGGTGCGTATTCGCCTTTGAAAGCCAGCCGTCGCTATTGATCTCGTTCCTCGGAGCAGGTGGGGCAGTTGCACTCATCGGGTTTCTGGATGATCACGGTCATGTTCCCGCACTTGGCCGTCTGCTTGTGCATGTGCTGGCGGCAGCCTGGATGTTGTATTGGATTGGCTTGAACGGTGTGGCTGCACTGTTAGGGGATAGTGCATTTGCACTAGCCGCCGGGGCAATCGCGGCCACGCTCTACCTGGTCTGGTTGTTAAACCTATATAACTTCATGGATGGCATCGATGGTATAGCCGGCGCGGAAGGCTGCTTCGTTGCATTGGGCGGTGCGCTGTTGTTCTGGATGGCGGACGCGTGGCAAGCAATGTGGCTTTGTGCGTCCTTGGGCGCTGCGATTGCAGGCTTTCTCGTCTGGAACGTTCCGCCGGCGCGAATTTTCATGGGTGACGTTGGCAGCGGGTTTGTAGGTCTGGTGCTTGGCGGTTTGTCTTGTGTAGCAGCGGAGGCCGATCCCGATCTGTTCTGGTCCTGGCTGATTCTGCTGGGGGTTTTTATAGTGGATGCGACTTGGACGCTTGCCCGTCGCGTGTTGAGGGGGGAAAACCCACTCCAGGCGCATCGCAGCCATGCCTACCAGCGGCGATCGAGGGCGTTTGGTAGCCACGCGGTGGTCACGATCGGAGTCACCGTCATCAATCTCTGCTGGCTCCTGCCAATGGCAGGACTGGTTGCTGCTCAGGTGCTGCCTGGCCCTTTAGGGCTGGCGATCGCGTATATCCCGCTTTGTTTGCTGGCATGGTCATCAGGGGCGGGACTCGCAGACGATGCGCAGTGAACCTTTCTATCGCGCAGTGCCCCAATGGTATTGCTGCGCGCCGTCCCGATTGGTCTTCAAATGACTTATATCACGCATCAGCGCAGCCTCCGGCCCTGTCCCAGCGACGCTGTAGTAGGCTTGGTCAGAGATGGCGCGGGTTACAGGCCGTGTCTGGCGTCGGTCATGAAGGGGAGGTGCGCTGAACCTTGGCAACGATAAGTGTAAGAATTCGCGAGTGGCTGGTGCGTCTGCCGCGCCGTCAAAAGCGTCTTGTACAAATGTCAGTGGACGTCGTCCTGGTCTGGCTATCGCTGTGGCTGGCATTCGTTCTGCGGCTTGGCTTCGATAGTCGTATCGATCCGTTCGATGAGCACCTCTGGCTGTTCCTGAGCGCCCCGGCGATCGCCATTCCGGTATTCATTAGGCTGGGTATGTATCGGGCCGTGATGCGATATTTCGGCAACGATGCATTGGTGAGCATCTTCAAGGCCGTGAGCCTGGCAGCGCTATTGCTGGCGTTGCTCATGTTCCTCAATCGTGAAACTGACGCGCTGATCCCCCGGTCCGCCATATTCAATTATTGGTGGCTTAGTCTGATGCTGATCGGTGGCCTGCGGTTGGTATTGCGGCACTACTTCCTGGGCGATTGGTATGGCGCCATTCGCCATGTCCCATTCGTACCCAAGCGGTCTGGAATGCCACGCGTTGCTATTTGGGGGGCGGGACAGGCAGGCAATCAGTTGCTGAACGCGCTGCGCATAGGTCGAACGATGGATCCAGCGGCGTTCATCGATGATGATCGCAACCTTTCAAACCGAATCATTTCGGGCCTCAAGGTTTACAACCCCAAGCACATCCAGCAGATGTTGGATGAAACAGACGTTACGGAGGTTCTGCTCGCGATGCCATCAGCCTCACGCCGGCGGCGACGCGAAATACTGGCAGAACTGGAGCAGTACCCCATTCATGTCCGGACAGTGCCAGGGTTCATGGATCTAGCCTCTGGACGTGTTCAGGTCGAGGATATCCAGGAAGTCGACATCGCGGATCTTCTTGGTCGGGAGGTCGTGCCGCCAAGGCAGGAATTGTTCGAACAGTGTATCCGCGGTCAGGTTGTGATGGTGACCGGTGCGGGAGGCTCGATCGGCGCCGAACTGTGTCGCCAGATCATTACCAATGAGCCGACTACACTCATCCTGTTCGAACATTGCGAGTTCAACCTCTACAGTATCCATTGTGAGCTGGAGCGCCGCCTGGATCAGGAGTCGCTCCCGATCACCCTAGTACCGATGCTTGGTTCAGTCCGTAATTTCGAGCATATGGAGGCGGTGATGCAGTCCTGGCGAGTGGATACTGTCTACCATGCTGCGGCATACAAGCATGTGCCTATGGTCGAGCACAATATCGCTGAAGGTGTGCTCAATAACGTTCTGGGGTCGCTGTACACGGCGCAGGCAGCCTTGGCTGCGGGTGTGGCCAACTTCGTGCTGATTTCCACGGACAAGGCGGTGCGACCTACCAACATCATGGGCAGTACCAAACGCCTTGCCGAAATGGTACTGCAGGCATTGGCCAATGAGTCCGCTCCCGTCCTGATGCACGGTGCGTCATCCGTCCATCGCGTCAACAAGACCCGCTTCACCATGGTGCGTTTCGGTAATGTGCTGGGCTCATCGGGCTCCGTCATTCCGCGCTTCTATGAGCAGATCCGTCGTGGTGGCCCCGTGACAGTGACGCACCCGAACATCACCCGGTACTTCATGACGATTCCGGAGGCAGCCCAGTTGGTTATCCAGGCCGGCTCCATGGGGCAGGGCGGGGATGTCTTCGTGCTCGATATGGGCGAGCCGGTGAAGATCGTGGACCTGGCCGAGAAGCTGATTCGCCTGTCCGGGTCGAGCGTTCGCTCCGAGAAGAACCCACACGGCGAAATTGCCATCGAGTTCAGTGGCCTCCGCCCGGGCGAGAAGCTCTATGAAGAGCTACTGATTGGGGACGAAGGCGTTACGCCGACGGATCACCCCATGATCATGCGTGCCAATGAAGAGTACCTGCCTTGGGAGGAGCTCAAGCGCGTGATTCAGCAGTTGCTCGATGCGATTCGCAACGATGACTACACGCGGGTGCGTCAGCTGCTGCGCGAGACCGTGAGTGGGTACGTTCCGGAGTGCGAGATTGTGGACTGGCGCTACTTGCAGGAGCGTAGCGGGAAGCAATGAGACGTAGGGCGGATTAGGCTATGACAGGCTAATCCGCCTACGGATTGTGTCGTCTTATCGCTCGTCGTCGAAGCCTTCGCTCTCTGCCCAGCGTGTGGGCGCCATGCCCGTCTCTGGCACCTGATAGTCACGCCATTCACCCAGCGCCCTTCGCGTTCGAGCCCAGGCCGCCCAACGGCGATCAGGTCAACGCATGTACTCAGGCCTGAGTACGCCGTTGAGCTCTGAATACGGAATCATCAGTTCGGGATGGCCTGTCGAGTACGGTGCGATCGCGTAGACATCGTATTTGAGGTAAACGCCTTTTTGACCGAACGCGACGTTCTCGGTCTGCTGGAAGGGCCAGCTCTCCAGATATTCCGCATCATTGTCTAGCCCTTCTTTCTTGAGCCAGCGCTGATGCGCTTGCCGGGCCTTTTCCCAGAAGGCATTTTCCATTCCTGGATTGAGCACGTCTTCCAGCATGATCACGCGTTTGGCTTTCACGTCGTAGTTGATGAAGCCACGGCCCGGCATGCCATGCGCGCCCCCTGTTTGCAGGTAGCTCGAAAGTTCGATGAGGATGATACGGTCATCCTGCTCACGGACCGCTGCCTGGAGGTAGCTGATCCAGCCCGGCTGCGCCTGGGCGAAAAAGGCCTGCTCGTACTCCTGGAGTGAAATCGCCAGGGGCGCGTCATCCTGCAGGCGGGTAAATTCCAAGAGGCGCTGCTCGATGATGGGGTTGAGCTCGCGCTCATCCAGAAAGCGCAGCGTATCCACGTTGACGAGGGGGCAATCCTTGCCTTCGCAGCCGGGTTGGGTGTGCTCCCATTTGATGCTTTGGAATTGCGCGCCTGGCTTTGGTGCAAGGCTGGTGCTTTGGCACGCGGCCAATGCAATGAGCAGTGCGGTGGCGGAAAACAGCTTGAGGAGGGGCGTAACGTTCATGCGGTCCTTGGTCTGTAGCGGGGACGTTTGCGCTGTAGTGCCTTTCGTCGCGGTGTCGATAGGCTGGCGGCTCCAACTATTGAATTCCAGCGGGGCGATCCCCTATTCAACGTAAGCACCCAGCGGGATGGAAACGGGCATTGTTCGCTTCGATTCTCGAGAGACGCGGAAGTTTACAACCAGCGCATACCCTGCCGCGCTTGCGGGTGGCAATACATCCTTTGGAGCCTGATGTGGGCGGCGTTAGACAGAATCTGACTGCTGCTCTGCCTGGCCCTACGAGCCGGCACCCGAACCAGGCAGGCCGGCAACGTATTGGCGGACGCCCTGCGCGACGGTTCGAATGCAGCATCGCGCGATAATCCCGCTGGGTTGGTGTCTACCTTGCAGCGGGGGTATGTGCATCCTCGCGCGTTTTCGAATACCGTAAGCAACACGCCGTAAGGTGCAGCGCTTGTAGGCACTGCACGTACGGCAGACGTTCAGGCCACGGCTCGGATGCCTGGCCCATGGTGCAAGCATCGAGGGTTGCCCTCGTTGTGAGCAACGCCTCGCCGGAAGCGCTGAGGGTTGCTGGCAATGTCGATTCGCATTGCATGCTTCCCCTGAATCCAATACGAAACAGGCGCCTGGCATCGCCGAGCGCTCCGTTCCAAAGGCTCCGGCCTGACACGTTCAAGTGAGTTGAAATGAGCGATACCTTCAAGCCTGATCCTGAGGCCGTCGAATTGATCAAGCGGGAGAACTGTTTCAGCGGTTTCTATCGCCTGGACAAGCTCCACCTTCGCCATCGCCAGTTCTCGGGCAAGATGGGGCCCGAACTCAGCCGAGAGCTATTCGTCCGGCACGATGCCGTGTGTGTGCTGCCCTACGATGCCAAGGCCGACAAAGTCGTACTGATCGAGCAGTTCCGCGTCGGTGCGATGGGCAAGACCGACAATCCCTGGTTGCTCGAGATGGTCGCTGGGCTGATCGACAAGGAGCGCGAGGATCCCGAGGACGTGGCTCGCCGCGAAGCGGTTGAGGAAGCGGGCCTGGAGCTTGGCGCCCTTTGGCCGATCACGAACTATTTCCCGTCGCCCGGCGGTAGCAACGAGTTTGTCTACCTTTACCTGGGGCAGTGTGACAGCGAGGGCGCTGGCGGAATCCACGGCCTTGAGGAGGAGGGCGAGGATATCCGGGTGCATGTGATGGCGTTTGAAGACGCCATGCAGCTGGTCAAGGATGGCGTTATCAACAACGCGGCAAGCATCCTGTCCCTCCAATGGTTGGCCTTGAATCGCGCCGAGGTTCGGGGGATGTGGGCGTGAGCCTTATGCGCGAACGATATACGGTTGATTTGGCCGGGCTGCAGAGCGCTTGCGAAGCCAATTACGCGCGCCTGATGCAGCTGCTACCGCACATGCGGGAGCAGGGCACCAAGCGCCGCGTGGCGCTCAGCCAGGGTGAACGATTGCTCGGGGTGATGGCGCTCGAGGTAACGGAAGCATGCCCGTACACGACGACGTTGCAGGTGCGGCAGGAACACAGCTTGCCGTGGTTGCCGGCGCCGCGCATGGAAGTTCGCGTGTACCACGACGCGCGTATGGCCGAGGTCGTCGGTGCGGAAAACGCGCGCCGGTTCCGGGGTATCTATCAATACCCCAATGCCGATATGCACCAGCCGGACGAGAAGACGCAGCTCAACGTGTTCTTGGGTGAATGGCTGAGTCACTGCCTGGCATGCGGCCATGAGGCCGAACCCGTACTGCAGCGCTGATTGCACCGCATGGCGCAGGTGAACACGAGACGCTTGAACGGATAGCACCATTGGGCAGCGAGTGCCCCCGCTGCCCAATGGATATGTCAGGCGTTGTTGAATAGCCCCGAGCTATCTGCAGTGCCAATCGGGCTGAGGCGGCCGCTCGACCCGCGCGCGTCCTGGATCCACATCTGGCCCATCAACTGGTTCAAGCCCTTGTCCAGGCCTGTGACCAGGCCCGCTCCAGGGGTGAATGTCAGTTCGCCGAACCAGACGCGCCCTTCCTCGATGTACCAGTCGACCCGAACGTAGTCGAAATCCGCCGCCAGACGCTTGCTCAGGTCGAGCGCATGGCTGAGCGATTCCATTTTGGGCGCGATGTCGAGGCCGCTATCCCTGATCTTGTGAAAGGCCTCGGTCAGGTTGTTCACATAGAAATTCATCGACAGCGCACCATCGAAGCGGTTGTAGATCACCTGCAGCACATAGTCGAATGTTCCGTCACGCTTGTTGAACATGTGGAATTTGTAGTCGATGGGCGCAGAGTGTCCGTCCCCGATGTACTGCTCGACCACGATACGGGGCTTGATGTAGCGGTAGTGAATTTCGCGGCCAACCGTTGCGAAGTCCGTCTTGAGCCACTGCTTGCACCGCTCCACGATCTGCTTGCGTTCGTGCTCGCCTGGGTCGTGCAGCAGCACTTCGACCATGCTGGACCCGTGGTTGGGCTTGATGACGGTGCCTTTCCACGACGGCATCGTCATCAGCGTTTCCGGGTCAGTGGTTTCGTGGACGAGCGGGATCAAGTATTGATCGCCAATGATCGCGGCGATGTATTCACGCACCAGAAACTTGTCGGAACGCCGCCCATAGCATTCGTAGTCACCACACACGAATTTCCGGTAAAGCACCTTCTCGTTGAATACCTTGGGTACCCGCAGATTGGGAAGCTTTCTGAATTTGCGAAAATAGTAAATGCTGTCCTGATGCACCCATGGCAATTTCTTGAAGAAATACAAGGCGCTTCTTTTTAATTCTTTTTTAAAGCTCATAAATCGCCTCATTTATAAACTTCTCGATGGAAGGAGAAAAGTTGGATCTTTTGGATAATGCCGTTCTTGAAGAAGTAGTTCATTACAGTCAGCGACAACAGCTCGGTAATGAATACGCTCCATGCTGCACCCATGAGTCCGTAGTGCTGGATTAGCAAGAAGGACAAGGGGATTCCGATGACCATCAGGCAGATGATCTTTTTAAGCAGGTAGTTGAAGCCGCCTTCCTTGACGATGTATCGATAGGCAACGGTTCCCATCGCTGAAAAGCAGGTCGCTAATGCGAGGATTGAGACAAGCTCTCCGGATTGTCCGTAGGCGGGGCCATAAAGCGCTGTAATGATGTGTTGACCAAAAAGGGTCACAACGACGAGCATGCCCAGCGATATGGCGGTTACATAACCGTTCAAGCGAGCGGTCAGTTTGAATGCGGCCTCGGACCGCTCCCTGAATATCTCGGAAAAGCTCGATGTAATAAGTGCGGCAGGAATGAAGATCCACGAGCTGGCAATCGTATTCGCTGCGGCGAACAGACCGAGGTCGTGGGCCGACGCAACGCTGGCCAGGAAGATCTGGGCCATCTTCACCTGTGCCGAGATGAAGATGCTTGAGATGGCGAGCGGCAAGGAGGCATGGACCAGGTGACGAAGGTAAAGACCGCGGCGTTTCTGGGGCGGCGCGACGTCCTCGAACTCCCTGTAGAAGGCGTAGCGTTTGATCAGGTAAGGAATCAAGGTGATGGTTACGATCGAAAGCGTCAGCAATAACGGGTTCAGGTCGAACAACGCGATGATGAAACTGATCGAGAATCCCAGGAGCATGCCGATGGAGTTGGCAAGGGTATTAAGACGGGACGCAAGGCGCGCGTTATTGAATACGCTGTACGTATCCTGTGTTACGAAGAGGGCCGCAATGAAGGAAGCGAATGCATAAACAGCAAATGCTTCCTGCATGGCAAACCAAACATAGGCCAGTACGGGCAGTGAAATCGACAATATCAAGGTCATGCGCAAGCGGCGCGTGACGCTCATCAAACGGATCCCTTTGGAAGGGCTCTTGCTGATACGTTTGAACAATATTGTTTCGGTGCCAAAGATGGCGATGGTTTGAATGATCGCGAACAGTGACGTGGCGAACGTCATCTGGCCGAGTACGGTGGGCCCGAATACTTTGGCGACGTAGGAAGTAACGAAGATGACCCCGAATACGGAGACGATCTTCTCGGACATCATCCAAGCAGCATTTGAGAGCACGCGAGTCTTCATAAGACGCGTCCTATGTGTGTCGTCCGCAACGATTAGCTGTGCGGAACTCCGTCCATGTACACAAACAAGCTGACGCGTTGAAGTGTGCGAATTGAAACTGTCCCTCGCGCAATCAAACGAATTCGTTTAACGCTATGTTGGGACGGCTGCCAAGGCTTGATCGAGCCATTGGCAGGGAACGCTGTATTTCCAGGTGAAGCGTCTGTGCAGCAAAAACAAAATAACGACGACTGGCGATCGGCTCGGTTTGACCGATCCGGACTCGTTGGCTTGACTCCAGATTAGCGACGGCTTTTCTCCAGACCGTTCATTAGCGAATGTCCGCTGCCAATATTCCTTTTTCTGGACCCTTTGCTCGTCGTGTGCTGCTTGGATTGCAGGCCATTTTCAAAGTTCTCAACAAAATGTGAACAGCGTCACACTTTGTTGTAGGTGACCGAGCGGTCATGAATGATCTCGACGAGTGGCCGCCTCGCTGTGAGCGGATGCGCCGAAAGGGTTACGCCAGATTGGTCTGTGAGCTTTTCCTGGACGGGCACTGCCCGCTCGGGAGGGTCGGTAGGGAAGAGACTGAATTTGTGACTCAGGTCGCGCCCAGCGGGTTTGATCGGCAGCCGCTCGGCAAGGATACTTTCTGCCCATTAGTGCCGTAGCCATTCGCCTCTCGACACGGCATGGGCAGCGCGGCGTTTTAACTACTGCCGACAGGGAGCGTTACGTGTCCAACCCAATACCAGCCAGTGGAAGTGCACCTGTTACGCTGGTGCAGCTGACTGATAGCCACCTGTTCGCACATGAAGAAGGCAAGCTGCTTGGTTTGACGACTCAGGACAGCCTGCAGCGTGTCGTCCAACTGGTCCGCCAGGAGCAGGGCGACGATATTGATCTCGTTCTGGCTACCGGAGATCTTGCACAGGACGGGTCGATGGCTGCCTATGAACGGTTCGAGGCATTGACCGCACCGCTCCGCGTGCCCCTGGCATGGACCGTGGGTAACCACGACGATGCGTGCGCCATGCGGGAACGGTCGCTCGGTGAGCGCTGGGTAGGCCCGGTTGTCGACATGGGCGCCTGGCGTATCGTGATGCTGGAAACGGCAGTCCCAAATGAGGTGCATGGGGCGCTGTCAGTTGAGGTGCTCGAGATGCTGGACAACGCGTTGAGCACTGCGGATGGCCGTCACGTATTGCTGGCCATGCATCACCATCCTGTATCGGTCGACAGCGCCTGGATGGATCAGATCGGACTTCAGTCGCCAGAAGCGCTGTTCGATAGGGTCGATCTGAATGATGCTGTACGGGGAATCGTATGGGGGCATGTACATCAACCTGTCGATAGGCGCCGTGGAAATGTCCGTCTGCTGGCATCGCCCTCGACCTGTGTGCAATTCAAGCCCCTCAGCGAGACGTTCGAAGTCACTAGCGAAGCGCCCGGCTATCGCTGGTTGAAGTTGCATGGAGATGGCTCGATCGACACGGGAATCTCGCGCCTAACCGACTTCTCTTTCGAACTGGATTACGCCTCGGGCTATTGATGGAAAAGCGGGCCCGTCGCCCTACGGCTCAAGCGCTGTAGGGTGGGTTAGCAACGCGTAACCCACCGAACCGACGAACGCTTCGGCCCGCGGCTCTGGCGTAGGCGCAATGTTCGAATGGGCAGCGCCTTTACAACCGGGCTGGCACGTCATGGGCGCGTTGTCCGAGCTAAACGGTGGAGCCCTTAGGGATTCCACCCTACGGTGCTATTGCGTTTACGCCGACCCTTGCGGTTCAGCCCGGTAGGGTGGGTTAGCGACGCGTAACCCACCGAGCGGTAACCGCTTCGGCGCGCAGCTCTGGCGTGAGGGCAATGTTCGAATCGGCAGCGCCTTACACCCGGGCTGGCACGTCATGGGCGCGTTGTCCGAGCTAAACGGTGGAAGCCCTACGGAATTCCATCCTACGGCTCTATCGATTTCCGGTGCGCGGGTTTGCGTTTCAGCGTCCGATCCGTGCCTCGGAGCCGCCGCTTTGGTAGAGTTCGGCACGAATTTCCAGGAAGCATGCGCGTGCCAGCCGATCAACCCAGCCTACTTTATATACACGGCTTCAATAGCTCGCCGGCGTCTTCCAAGGCGCAGCAGCTGATTGCGCTGTTCGAGCGCATGGGCTTGCCTGCGAACCTGCGAGTACCCGCGCTGCATCACCATCCGCGCCAGGCGCTGGACCAACTGGAAGCGGCGATAGCGGAACTGGGCCAGCCAACGCTGATTGGCAGTTCCCTCGGCGGTTATTACGCAACCGCTTTGGCGGAGCGCCACGGCCTCCGCGCGTTGCTCATCAACCCCGCTGTCCAGCCTTATCGCCTGTTTGACGGTAATGTCGGCACCCAGCGCAATTACTATACCGGCGAGACCTGGGAGCTGACGCTCGACCACGTTGAGGCGCTGCGTGCGATCGACCCTGGTACGCCGTCGCACCCCGATCGCTATCAGGTCTGGCTGCAGACCGCAGATGAAACGCTGGACTATCGCCACGCCGAGCGCCTGTATCAGGCATGCGCGCTGCGGATCGAATGCGGCGGTGATCACGGCTTCCAGAATTTCCCGGCGCACCTGCCGGCCCTGCTGGCGTTTGCGGGCTTCCCGCCTGCGCTCTGGCGGGACATCGACTTTTCCGCTGTTTGAAGAATCCAGACAATGGCTACTTATAACGCTGATGCCATCGAGGTGCTCTCGGGCCTCGACCCCGTGCGCAAGCGCCCGGGCATGTACACCGACACCAGCCGGCCGAACCACCTGGCGCAAGAGGTCATCGACAACAGTGTCGACGAAGCCCTGGCCGGCCATGCCAAGTCCATAACCGTTGTCCTGCACACGGACAACTCGCTGGAAGTCATCGATGACGGCCGCGGCATGCCTGTGGATATCCACCCGGACGAAGGCATTCCGGGCGTCGAGCTGATCTTCACCAAGCTCCACGCCGGCGGCAAATTTTCCAACAAGAACTACCAGTTTTCCGGCGGCCTCCATGGCGTCGGTATCTCGGTGGTGAACGCCCTGTCGACGCGCGTTGAAGTGCGTGTGAAGCGCGACGGCAGCGAATACCAGATGGCGTTTGCCGACGGCTTCAAGGCAAGCGACCTGGAAGTCACGGGTACGGTTGGCAAACGCAACACCGGGACCGGCGTGCGATTTTGGCCAGACGATAAGTACTTCGATTCGCCCAAGTTTTCGGTGAGCCGCCTTAAGCACGTGCTGAAGGCCAAGGCTGTCCTATGCCCGGGGTTGTCGGTCAGCTTCGAGGACAAGAACAGCGGCGAGAAGCTCGAATGGCATTTCGAGGACGGGCTGCGTTCCTATCTGGCTGATGCTGTCAGTGAGTTCGAACGCCTGCCGGCTGAGCCGTTTACCGGCAGCCTGGCCAGCGACAAGGAAGCGGTCGACTGGGCACTGCTCTGGCTGCCGGAAGGCGGGGATAGCGTCCAGGAAAGCTATGTGAACCTGATCCCGACGGCTCAGGGCGGTACGCACGTGAACGGGCTGCGCCAGGGGTTGCTCGACGCGATGCGCGAGTTCTGTGAGTTCCGCAACCTGTTGCCACGTGGGGTGAAGCTGGCGCCGGAAGATGTCTGGGAGCGGATTGCGTTCGTGCTCTCCATGAAGATGCAGGATGCGCAATTCTCCGGCCAGACCAAGGAGCGCCTGTCGTCACGCGAGGCCGCTGCTTTCGTCTCTGGCGTCGTCAAGGACGCGTTCAGCCTCTGGCTCAACGCCAATCCTGAGCAGGGCATGCAACTGGCGGAACTGGCAATCAGTAACGCGGGGCGCCGGCTGAAGGCGGGCAAGAAGGTCGAGCGCAAGAAGATCACGCAAGGCCCTGCATTGCCTGGCAAGCTGGCGGATTGTGCCGGACAGGATCCGATGCGCGCCGAGCTGTTCCTCGTCGAAGGGGATTCGGCGGGTGGATCGGCGAAGCAGGCGCGCGACAAGGAGTTTCAGGCCATCATGCCGCTGCGAGGCAAGATCCTGAACACCTGGGAAGTCGACGGCAGTGAGGTGCTCGCCAGCCAGGAAGTGCACGATATCGCTGTTGCGATCGGCGTGGACCCCGGCGCGGCCGACCTGAGCCAGCTGCGCTACGGCAAGATCTGCATTCTCGCCGATGCCGACTCGGACGGCCTGCACATCGCCACGCTATTGTGCGCCTTGTTCGTGCAGCACTTCCGCCCGCTGGTGGATGCCGGGCACGTGTATGTGGCCATGCCGCCGCTGTACCGCATCGACCTGGGCAAGGAAAAGCACTATGCGCTGGATGAAGCCGAGCGCGACGGCATTCTCGATCGGCTCGCGGCCGAGAAGAAGAAAGGCAAGCCGCAGGTCACCCGCTTCAAAGGCCTCGGTGAAATGAACCCGCTCCAACTGCGCGAAACCACCATGGACCCGAACACGCGTCGCCTGGTGCGTTTGACGCTTGAGGACGTGGAAGGCACCCACGAAATGATGGACATGCTGCTCGCCAAGAAGCGATCCAGTGATCGCAAGGCGTGGCTCGAGTCAAAGGGCAATCTGGCTGAGGTCATGGTTTGACCGTGGGGTTGCGACCCCGACGCTGGCTGGCCGCCGCAGTTCTTCTGGCGTCGTGCGGCGCGGTGGCGGATACCGCGCCTACGTATCCAGAGCTCTCATTGCTGGCCGAGCATGTCGTGGACGGCATGCCGCGCGGCAATCTGTCCGGGCTTGCACGCTGTGGTTCGACATTCTGGACCCTTTCTGATCGGGATGACGACCGGCTCTATCGCCTTGATGATGGAGCGGGGGTATGGATTGCCGAAACGGTGACAATCGATGTTCCGGAGCCGCCTCCGAGCGGTCTGCCGTTCAAATTACAGGCCATGGCCAAGGCCGCCGGCTTCGTTCGCGGCGGCTTCCTCGACTGGGAGGGCATGAGTTGTGATGCGGCGGGCAACCGGTACCTGATCAGCGAGGCAACCGGGCACGTGTTGATGGTGCCAGCTCAAGGCAAGCCCCATTGGCTGGACCTGCCGGCAGACCTCACGGAGCAGGCCCGCGCCAGGGGACTATTGCAGCAGTTCAACAGCATCTACGAAGGCCTGACGGTGGACGATAGCGGCGAGCGCATCTGGCTCGCCGCAGAGGCGCACAAACGTGGCCTCGTCTTTGTACATCGTGACAAACAGGGGCGCTGGCAATGTGCCGGGCAGTGCGTTCTGATGGCGGAAGGCGGGCGGGAAATGTCGCCACCCGGAAGCTGGAAGGAAGCGCGCATGGCTCGTGATTTCACCGGGCTGTCCTATTTCGAAGGCAAGCTCTACGCGCTTGAGCGGCTCACCTATCGACTGTGCCGCCGCGACCCCGCGACAGGTGTCGCCGAGCGTTGCTGGTCCTTTGCCGAAGCGGCACTTCAGCCGCATCGGCGCTATACCAAGCCTGCCGGCCCCGAGGCGCTCTGGGTCGATGCCGAAGGCGCCTGGGTTGGTGTGGATAACAACGAATTTGCCCGTCAGGATGGCGAAAGCCGTCCAATCATCTGGCACTTCGCGCCGCCGCCCGGCGGATGGAGTGGTAAAGAGTGAGCAGTCAGTCCGCTGGTCAGCGCGTGGGGCGTGTGATGCTCGTGCTCGCGTGGGCTGCGGGGCTGTGGCTGGCCGCGCATTTTTTCGGGATATGGGAAGACGCGCGATTCAATCCCAACCGGGAGCCGGTATCTCGCCACACCAATGAGTATGTCGAAGTAGAGCTATTGGGCGACGGTCGCGGCCATTACGTCGCATCCGGGGAAATCAACCGAACGCCCGTGCGCTTCCTTCTGGACACCGGTGCAACCGATGTCGCCATACCGGGCGCATTGGCCGAGAAACTGGGGCTCAAGCCTGGCGCTCGTGTGACGGTTCGCACGGCGAACGGCTTGAGCGAGGGTTATCGGACCCAACTGGACGAGCTCCGCATCGGCGACATCGTCCTGCATAACGTACGTGCCCTGGCGACGTCGGGCTTCGACGGCGACCAGGTCCTGCTTGGCATGAGCGCCTTGCGACAACTTGAATTCACCCAGCGCGACGGCCGCTTGCTGTTGCGCCATTATCGAGACAACTGAGGACGCAAATGAGCGAAAGCCTCGACCTGAGCCTGGATGGTGTGGAACGTCGGTCACTCGCCGACTTCACCGAGCAGGCCTACCTGAACTACTCCATGTACGTGATCATGGACCGCGCGTTGCCGCACATAGGCGACGGGCTGAAGCCGGTTCAACGGCGCATCATCTACGCAATGAGCGAGCTGGGTCTGGATGCGGATGCCAAGCACAAGAAATCCGCGCGTACGGTCGGTGACGTGTTGGGTAAATACCATCCCCATGGCGACTCGGCGTGCTACGAAGCCATGGTGCTCATGGCGCAGCCGTTCAGCTATCGCTATCCGCTGGTAGACGGGCAGGGCAACTGGGGCGCGCCCGATGATCCCAAGTCCTTCGCGGCCATGCGCTATACCGAGGCGCGGTTATCCCGCTATGCCGAAACGCTGCTGGACGAGCTAGGGCAGGGGACCGTCGACTGGGTACCGAACTTCGACGGGACGATGAATGAGCCGGCAACCCTGCCAGCGCGGTTGCCCAATCTGCTGCTCAACGGCACGACCGGTATCGCCGTAGGCATGGCGACGGACGTGCCGCCACACAACCTGCGGGAAGTGGCGACTGCCTGCGTCCGCCTGCTGGACGAACCGAAGGCCACCGTCGAGCAGCTCTGTGAGCATATCCTTGGCCCGGATTTCCCGACGGAAGCCGAGATCATCACGCCCCGCGCCGACCTGTTGAAGATCTACGAGACCGGTCGTGGCTCGGTCCGCATGCGCGCGGTCTACCGCGTGGAAGACGGGGATATCGTCGTGACGGCCCTGCCGCACCAGGTTTCGGGTAACAAGGTACTCGAGCAGATCGCGGGCCAGATGCAGGCGAAAAAGCTGCCGATGGTGGCGGACCTGCGTGACGAATCCGATCATGAAAACCCATGCCGGATGGTGATTATCCCGCGTTCGAACCGCATCGATGTCGAAGGGCTGATGCAGCACCTGTTCGCAACGACCGATCTGGAAAGCAGCTATCGGGTCAACACGAACGTCATTGGGCTGGACGGACGCCCGCAGGTGAAAGACCTGCGCACACTGCTCACCGAGTGGCTGCAATACCGCATTGGCACCGTGCGCCGCCGATTGCAGTTCCGTTTGGACAAGGTCGAGAAGCGGTTGCACTTGTTGGAAGGTTTGCTTATCGCCTTCCTGAACCTGGATGAAGTGATTCACATCATCCGGACAGAAGATCATCCCAAGGCCGTACTGATGGAGCGCTTCGCGCTCACCGACGTCCAGGCGGACTACATCCTTGATACGCGCCTCCGCCAGCTGGCGCGCCTGGAGGAAATGAAGATCCGCTCCGAGCAGAGCGATCTGGAAAAGGAGCGTGACCGCCTGGTGGCGCTGCTGGGCAGCGAAGCCAAGCTGAAGAAGCTGGTGCGCAAAGAACTGCTGGAAGACGCCGAGAAGTATGGCGATGATCGTCGCTCCCCGATCGTTGAGCGTGCTGAAGCCAAGGCGCTTTCTGAAACTGACCTGATGCCGAACGAACCCGTCACGGTCGTGATATCCGAAAAGGGCTGGGCACGCTGCGCCAAGGGTCACGACGTCGATCCGCAGGCGCTGTCCTACAAGGCGGGCGATACCTTCAAGGCTGCGGCGCCCGGCCGTTCGAATCAGTTTGCGGTATTCATCGACTCCACGGGCCGAAGCTACTCGCTGGCCGCGCACTCGTTACCCTCGGCGAGGGGGCAGGGTGAGCCACTGACCGGGCGCCTGACACCGCCTCCAGGTGCCAGCTTCGAATGCGTACTGCTGCCACAGGACGATTCGCTCTACGTGATCGCTTCGGACGCCGGCTACGGTTTCGTGGTGAAGGGCGAGGACCTGCAGGCCAAGAACAAGGCCGGCAAAACGCTGATCAGTCTGCCGAAAGGAGCCAAGGTCATCGCGCCTCGCCCGCTCAATGATGTGAATGAAGACCTCCTGGCGGCGGTGACGACAGAAGGGCGCTTGCTGGTGTTCCCAGTGCGGGACTTGCCACAACTGGGCAAAGGCAAGGGCAACAAGATCGTTGGCATTCCAGGCGAGCGCGTTGCGAACCGGGAGGAGTACGTGATGGATCTTGCAGTGCTGCCCGCGGGTTCCACGCTTGTGCTGCAGGCCGGCAAGCGAAATCTGTCGCTCAAGGCTGAGGATCTGGAGCATTACGAAGGTGAAAGAGGGCGTCGTGGTAACAAGCTGCCACGCGGTTTCCAACGGGTGGAGCGCCTTATCGTCGAGGCGGGTTGATGCAGTGTCCGCCGCGCTTGCGGCGGGTTGCGCTTCTGCGGTGCGATCGTCGTAACAAAGCGTGGTGATGTCTGCTGGTATACCGCCGATTCTGTAGATATTCTTCCCACATTGGGGAGCGACGGCGCGAGGGTGTGATGGCAAAGAGCCTTCACATCGCGCGTCGGACGGCGTGTGGTATCTGCTGACTGGTCAGTCAATGCGCTTTTCGCGTAGTACCATTGCGCCCGCGCCGAGGCGGCGCTGATCGCCTTCCCAGAACGGATTCACCATGCCTTTCCGGTCCGCACGCGACCCAGCGAAGGACGTGGTTTTTGTTGTTCGATAGAGCCTACGACACTGTCGAGGCCGGGAGTTCTCGCTGCCCTGTTTGTGGTTGGAGAACATTGGTCGTGTGAGGCCAGGCCTTACCGAGCGCGATACGCATGACGCAGGGCATTGCAGAGCGAATCGCCGCGATGCTCATTGAATATATCGAGCAACATCGGAGCATGGGCTTCGGTTGATCAAGAGGGATGAAATGAGATTGAGCCACCTGCCGGTCGCTGCGGTATTGGCCGGTTTCCTGGTATTGAGCGGCTGTGCCTATATCAGCGGGCCGCAGCAACTTTATCAACTGGATAGCGGTACGTTGAGTTCGCACAAGCGTGACGCCGGTGTTGCCGTAGTGCTTGGTCCGGTCGAAGTCGCCGACTATCTAGAGCGCGACACACTGGTCCAGCGTCAGGCCGATAACAGCATTTCCATCAACTCCAATGCACGTTGGGCAAGCAGCCTTCCCGAGGACATCAATCAGGTGTTGATGCGCCAGATGGCCTCGCGGCTGAAAACCAATCGCCTGGTGCTGAGCTCCGATCAGGCGGGTTTCGAACCCGATGTTCAGCTTGCCGTGAATATCAATCGCCTCGATTCCGGGCCGCAGAAGCCCGCCGTGCTTGAGGCGCAGTGGCGACTGCTCGACAAGAACGGGAAGCTTCGCGACAGCGAAGTGGTCAAGCTTGAAGAGAAACACGACGGGACGACATCCGATCAGGTGCGCGCCCAGAGCGTGTTGCTGCAGCGATTTGCGGCTGACCTTTCGAAAGCGGTCCAGGCGAACAACGCACGCATTGCAGCGGCGGCCAAGCAGGCCGAGGCGGCACGCAAGCGGGAAGCATCGATTGCCAAGCCGCCGACTAGTCGCCAGATTCCGGTCGTTGAGCCGGTACGCAACCGTGGCGAAATCCTTCGCTTCTGACCGCTAGCCGCTAGCCGCTAGCCGCGCGCCTTCATCGTCGATACGCATCCTGGCGCTTTGCACAGGATGCGTATCGACGCTTAGCCTTTCGGTACCAGCTCGATGCGCTCGGCTTCGCCGGCATTCGCGCGTGCTTCGCATTCTTTGAAGACCCGAACGGAACAGCGGCGGCAGCGCTCCGGGTCCAGCCTGTCATAGATGCTTCGAAGCGCCTGGTCCTTCGAGGCGAAGACGTGGCCCTCGCCTAGCTCCGCAAGCATTCCGGTCTCGCCGAGCATCTGCATGACCGGTGTTCGCGGCCGGTGAAAGTAGATATCGCCCCCTGAAGCCCGTCGTTCCCGCATCTCGTGCTGCCAAAGGTCATTCCCGGCCAGATCAATGAAGTTCATGCTCTTCACCATGAACAGCGCGTGACGCTGGTCAGGCTTGAGCCTGCGGAACAGCTGCAGTTGGTCACTGACGTGCTGAACGGCGCCGAAATACACCGAGCCTTCCACCCGCACCAGCTTCAGCTGAGGGCATTCCTCGCCAACGGGAAGCGGCAGTTCATCGATTGGTGTGAAGCGGCGATCGGCAGTGGGCGAGGGTAGGAGCGGACGGATAGCAGGGTGAGAGGTGCGGTACAGGTAGGCCACCAGCGATACCAGCGTGCCCAGCAAGACGGCGCGATCCATGGGTATGGTGAGCGTGGCCAGGAAGGTGACGCCTGCGACCAGCGTTTCGGTGCGGCTGACGCTCAGCACCTGCCTCCAGCGCTCGATGTCGATCAGCCCATAAGCGACCAGAAGCAACGTAGCGGCAATCGCGGCGAGCGGTATCTGGGCGATGAGCCGCCCGCCAAACGCAACGAGTATGACGACGAGCAGCGCTGCAAAAACGGCTGCGAGTGGGGTGCGTGCACCGGCTTCAAGGTTCGGCATAGACCGGTTCAGCGAACCACAGGAAACATAGGCGGAAAAGAGTCCACCCACGGCGTTCGATAGCCCCTGCCCGACGAATTCGCGGTTGACGTTGAGCGTCTGGCCCGAGCGTGCGGCAACGGCTTTGGAAATGGACAGCGACTGACCAAGTGCGACGAGCGTCAGTGCCAGCGCAATGCTCGACAGTTCGCCGAGATCCTGCCAGCTCACATCGGGTACGTGAAACGGGGGAAGCGCGGAGGAAATCGGCCCTACGACCGCAAGGTGCGCGCCTTCACCTTGAACCCATAGCAGCAGTTGCGCACAGGCAAAGCCCGCCACCAGGCCCAGCAGCATGGTCGGCCAACGAGGGCGCCAACGCCGTAAAGCTATTGTTGCAAGTAGCGTAACGGCTCCAACCAGAGGCGCCTGCCAGTGAAGGGAGCCCGGGTGTAGTGCGATCAGACCGAGTATTGAGAACGCAGACGTACCAGGCGGAGGCGAAAGGCCGAAGAGATCCTTGAGTGCAAACAGTGCGATCAATACCGCCGCGCCCGTCGTGAAGCCGAGCAATACCGAGGGCGATACGAAATTGGCGAGTGCCCCCAGGCGAAAGCCACCTACCGCGAGTTGGAAGATGCCGACCATGATAGTCACAGCCAGTGCGAGATCGATGTAGTGCGGGCTACCGACGATCGCCAGCGGTGCAAGGGCCGCCATGAGCGCCAGGGAGTTCGCGTTGGTCGGACCGGTTATGACGTGGCGACTGGATCCGGCCAGAGCCGCCACGATGCAGGGCACTACGGCGCCGTAGACACCGTACTGAGGTGGAAGGCCGGCCAGTGTGGCGAAAGCGACCCCCTGCGGAAGGGCCAGTACTGCACCAAGGAGCCCCGCATTAAGATCGTGGCGCCAGCTGAAACGGTCGACCAGCGCCAGCCAGGGAAATAACTGCGTCAGTCGGGAGGAGCGCATGAACGAGCCTTTGAAGATAGCGAAGCCAACACTCTAGCGCGGATATTGGTAACGAGGGTTCGAAAAAGATCATGCCGAGATCCCGTCGCTGCGCTCCGGGTAGCTTTCGATAGGGCAACCAGCGCCCGTTCGACGGCGAGAAAAGGCCGCAGCCCGGCAACACTCTGTCGCGGGAGCGTGGCAATCAGCAAAATACTCTATCAGGCAGCGACTCGTGCGGTCACGACCGCCATGCCCGTTGAGCTTCGAGCCGTGCGATGTCCGCTGCAACAGACCGATAGCCACCGCCCATTTGAAGCGTCAACCAAGGGAGCTTGCGCGGTCAATCGACAGGCTATTCACAGAGTTGTCCACAGGCGGGCCTGCAGGGCATCCGCCTGTTCTCTCAAAAGTTTGCCATGCTCCAGATCGCCAATCGGCGAGGCTCGGAAGGATGAGCTGGCCAAATTGGGCAGTAAACGATCAAGCATGGCGAACCCCCAGTGGGCCTGGGATCGCACAATACACTCAGAGGTTATCCACAATGCTATGCACGCCGTATGGGGACAACGTCGAGCGACGGTGTGGATAAAGATCAGCCCTGCCGAAGGGGTTCCCCTGACTCAATCCCCGCGACGGAGCAGCAGGCTTCGCCCGCGCGTCAGGTTGCCGAGGTATTCGTCCAGAGCCTCTACATGCCCAGGCGGAATCGCAAGTTTGAGCAATGCGCCTTCGGCATCGAAAACCTCCTCCTGCAATACGGTGCCGAAGTCGTCGAAGCGAGATTTGAGGACACCGAGTTCCGAAAAGCCACAATGGCATTCATAGGCCACGCGCTCGATAAGCGCTACTCGCTCACCGTGCTGCAGACACTTGGCCGCACTGCCGCCATATGCCCGTGCGAGGCCTCCGGTGCCCAACTGGATGCCGCCGTACCACCGCGTGACAACGACCACCACCCCGTCGCAATCCTGTCCTTCTATCGCGGTCAGCATCGGGCGGCCTGCCGTACCTCCCGGCTCGCCGTCGTCGCTGAACCGGTACAGCTGTCCAATTTTCCACGCCCAGCAGTTATGCGTGGCTGCCGGTTCACTGACCGTCTGGATGAAGGCAAAGGCCTCGTCTGCGCTGCTGACAGGGGCGGCTTTGGCAAGGAAGCGACTCTTCTTGATTTCTTCGAAGTATTCGCAGGGCGCGGCCAGTGTGAAGGGCATGGTCTGTCCGGTTGAGTCGACAAAGCGTAGCGTGTCCGCAGCAAGCGATCTTGGGCGCGCTTAGAGAGGAATGGCCTGGAGAGGGCCTTCGTCTGGGAGTCTACAGATCACGGCGGAGTCTGCCGACCCTCGGGCTGGGCGACAGGTACCAGCGCTATGGGCTCGGTGGTGTCAGGCCGCAGCCTTTGAGCAGGATGTGGATAAGATTTTGGGTCGCCGCTTCGTAATCTGCCGGGCTGAGCTTTTTCCGGCCCAGCAGACGCGCGACCTGATTTCCAAAGTCCGCGTAATGCTGCGTGCTGCTCCACAGCAGGAAGATAAGATGCACAGGGTCGACCGGATCCATCTTGCCCGCATCGATCCAGGCCTGGAAAACGGCCGCGCGGCCGCGAAACCAGGTCTGATAGTCCTTGCCTAAATGCTCACTTAAAAACGCACCACCGCTGATCACTTCCATGGCGAAAATACGCGACGCGAGCGGTTGCTTCCGCGAGAACGCCATCTTCGCCCGGATGTACGCCGCCAATGCCTGGGCCGGGTCGTCCTCGACGGTCAGCGAGTCGAATGTTGCATCCCATAGCTGGAGGATGTCGTTCATCACGGCGACATACAGGCCGAGCTTGTTGTTGAAATAGTAGTGCAGGTTGGCCTTGGGCAGCCCCACGCGAGCCGCAATCGTGCTCATGCTGGTGCCTTTGAAGCCATGCTTTGCAAATTCCTCGGCGGCCGCAGCGAGAATGGCGCGCTCGTTCTTCTGGCGAATATGGCCGGCAGGCCTGGAATCGGTGGACGACGCCTTCATGCGAATTTCCCTGGGGTGGCGGATGGGACACGTCAGGCGATACGCAAAAGGTCGCACATTTTGCGAACGCAAAGTCCCGTACTGGCACTACGACAGCTTTGATAGCGTAACCATCGATGCCAGGCAAGTGCCAGCCGATAGCGCCGCTGCTCTGACCCAGGGTTAAAACGTTGTATTCAGGTCGCCTGATGGATCTCGATGTCGCTCAGCCCCACCTCGATGCTTCGGCTTTCCAGACTAGGGCGTACATTGGCTTCCCAGGGCGCGTCTTCAACGACGCGGGGCTCCTCGGTGTGCTTGATCAACAGTTGCAAGCGCACCTGGTCCAGTGAAGGTGCATCGTAACCCTCGAGGGTCATCGAGTTCGGCTCGCCGTTGAGGCAATAGTTGACGGTGTAACGTTTCAGATCCTGCATGAACGTGCTCCTCGCAATAGGGCTAGGCAAAGATATCTCTATCGTTTTGGAGGCTTGGGGCAGGGCTCGGTTCAGCGGCGGTCTGTGCAGCCGTCCGCCGCTCATTCGCCAGCAAGGCCGCCTTGCGTAGTAAGCCCCATCGATAACCACCGGATTGCCCATTGGCGGCTACCACCCGATGGCAGGGCACGAGGAGACCGACGCTGTTACTCGCACAGGCGCGGGCGATGGCGCGTGGATGGCTCGCCAAGTCGGCTGCAAGAGCGCCGTAGGTGCGCGTTTCGCCAGCGGGTATCGATTGCAGCGCGTCCCATACCCGCAGTTGAAACGCGCTGCCACGCAAATCCAGCGGAAGCGCGGCGGCGCGAGAGGGCTCGTCAAGCCCTGCAAGGACCTCGTTTAGCCAGGTTTGCAATCGGTGGTCGTCTCGTATCAACGCCGCGGCGGCGAACCGGGATCGCAGATCGCTGACCAGTGCCTCAGACGTGTCATCGAAAAGCACCGCACACACGCCACGCTCGCTCACTGCAACCAGCAGGTAGCCCAGCGCACATGGGGCGAGGGTGTAATGCAGCGTTTCGCCTTGGCCCCGGCGGAGGCGTGCAGATGGGCGCATCCCGGTAGGCTTCTCATATAGCTCCCGGGTACTGGTGTAACCACTCTCAAGGCTCGCTTCGAGCACGTTGGGAGACACCGGAAGCGTAGCCTGTAGCCGTAAGGCGCGCCGATGTGCTGCCCAGGCGCGAGGCGTGAGGCCCGTGCGTGCTTTGAACGCCCGAGCCAGATGCGATGAGGAGACGCCGATGCGAGCAGACAGCTGGTCGAGGGTCACGCGTTCGGGACTATCGAGCAGCTTGCACGCTGCCTCGACCAGTCGATCCATTTGCTCCGCTAGGCTCGGGCCGTCGGGTGAACAACGGAAACAGGCGCGGTAGCCGGCTGCTTTGGCTTCGCTACCTGACGGGAAGAAGGCCACGTTCGATTCCCGTGGGCGCCGGGCTGGACAGCTTGGGCGGCAGTAGATCTGAGTGGAGCGGACGGCAAAGACGAATTGGCCATCAAAGCGTTCGTCACGCTCACGAACGGCGTGCCAGCAACGCACGGTATCCAGCATGATCGTCTCCTTCTTTCACTTGCCCGAATTGTGCCCGAGCCTGTGCCGCTGTCCACGGTATTTCCAGCTTTCAAATTGGCCCAAGAGCTCCCGGGAACGAGGGAACGCGCAACCAATCTTGAGCCAGCCGATTGCAAATGGCGACAAGTCTGGCGACCATGGCGCAAAACGAGGAATGGAGTCTTGGCGCGGCATGAGAACACCAAAGCGGCTCGAGCCGTTGATTGAAGACGGGCTGATCGATGAGGTGGTACGGCCGCTAATGAGCGGTAAGGAGGCGGCCGTCTACGTGGTGCGGTGTGGCCAGGAGCTGCGCTGCGCCAAGGTTTACAAGGAGGCTGACAAGCGTGGCTTTCGCCAAGCCGCGGTTTACCAGGAGGGCCGCCGCACGCGCAACAGTCGAGATGCCCGTGCGATGACCAAGGGGACCAAGCACGGCAAGCGCGAGCGCGAGGACGCGTGGCAGAACGCCGAGGTGGCAGCGCTTTTCCGGTTGGCCAATGCAGGGGTGCGCGTACCCAAGCCTTACGATTTCCTCGATGGCGTCCTGTTGATGGAAATGGTCGACGACGGCGCGGGTGATGCAGCACCGCGCCTCAATGATGTCGACCTTACGCCTGAAGACGCCCGTGAATTCCACGCCTTCATGATCGATGAGATCGTCAAGATGCTGTGTGCCGGGCTGGTGCATGGCGACCTTTCTGAATTCAATGTACTGCTCGGTCCGTACGGCCCGGTGATCATTGACCTGCCACAAGCCGTCGACGCGGCTGCGAATAATCATGCGTTCACGATGTTGGAGCGGGACGTTCGCAACATGGCGGAGTATTTCGGTCAATTTGCGCCTGAATTGCGCTACACGCGCTACGCCAAGGAAATGTGGGCACTCTTCGAACAGGGCAAGCTCGTGCCAGGAACGCCTTTGACCGGTCAGTTTGCCGAACCGGAAGACACCGCCGACGTGGACGCGGTCATGCGTGAGATCAAGGCGGCGCTGGCCGAGCAAGCTCGCCGTGAAGCGGCGCTCAAGGAGCAGGACGAGGACGAGGGCTAGCCCCTCGGACCTCGCCACGCTGCGCTCATCAGTGGCCAGGCATGGGGAAGAAGGGCGATAAAGGATGAGCGTGCCATTGCCGCCGATCTTTGCCTAAACCAAGGCCGTGGAACCTACATTGGCCCGATGCGACTTCATCGAGTCGAAGGCGTATCGGGACTGCGATTCAGCCTCGACTTTCAGTCGATTCTCATTGCCGCAAAAAGATGGCTTTTTCGTCAATCCTGGGTTGACCTGCCATGAAACGAGGCCGATCCTTGCGCGGTCGAAAGGGTACTCATGCAGGAGAGAGCGAAATGAAAGGGCAGGCGGCTGTCGTCGATTACCTCAAGGTATTGTTGCGCGGAGAGTTGGCTGCCCGTGACCAATACTTCCTGCATTCGCGGATGTACCACGACTGGGGCTTCACCAAACTGTTCGAGCGCATCAACCATGAAATGGAAGAAGAGACCCAGCACGCCGATGCGCTGCTGCAGCGTATTCTTTTCCTGGAAGGTGTCCCCGACATGACGCCGGATGCAATCAATCCCGGTGCAACCGTCCCCGAAATGCTGAAGAGTGACCTTGCGCTGGAGTACCACGTCCGGGGTGCGCTCGCGCATGGAATTTCACTCGCAGAGTCCCATGGTGACTATGTGACCCGAGATATCCTGCGCATCCAACTGCAGGATACCGAAGAGGACCATGCCTACTGGCTGGAACAGCAGTTGGGTCTTATCGATCGTATCGGATTGCAGAATTACCTTCAGAGCAAAGCTCAGTAAGGTGAAGGGGAGAGGCGGTGGCTTCTCCCCATGCTCCGTCACTCCACGTTAAACGTGGTGGTCGTTCCGTAGTAGTAGCGGTCGACCTTTTGGCCATCGACACTCGCGCCATTCGCAGCCGCATTGTGGTTGGCCGCTATGATGAAACGCCCTCTGCCCTTGACAGGGGCCTCGACGATGCCCTTTCCATCCGTTTTCAGTTCGATCGGCTTGGCACCCTGCTCAGGCCCAAACATGGCGACATCGTGGTTCGCCAGCGGCTCGCCCTTGAACGTCAACGTGAATCGATCGGCGCCAGCCGTGGTTGGCACCAGTTCGAAGTCCATTGCAGCCTGCGGGTCGGTTCGCCCATAACGCGCATGCATCAGCGGTGCGGTGTAGGTGCCGTCCTCGTTTTTCCAGGGCTTCCACACGCCGTCATTCACCACTCGGATATCGCCCGTGCCCGCCGGTTTCGCTTCCAGGTGATCATGCTTGACCGTTACCGGGGCCGCGTCGTCGATCTTCGTTGTGAAGACCTTTGCTCCAGCCGCCATGTTCTGTACCGCTTCGCCAGCGTCGGGGCCTTCTTCAGGCTCACCAATGTAGACGCGTGCGACTCCGTTTGCATCTTCCTCAACCCATAGCTCGTGGGCATTGGCCAGCGTGGCGAGTGCACTCAGGCCAAGGCAGGCCAGTGTTTTCTTGAACATTCTTCGTTCCTTGTGTGGAGGCGCGGATACGGCTATCGGAGATGATTCTCAGGCTTATCTATCAACAGCCCAGCAGAATGCCTGATTCTGTATCTAATGCTAAGTGAAGGAATGAATGCAAATTATTAACGTTTACGAGTGGGCAAATCCGCAGTACTCTCCGGCGCTCACTACGGCAGCCCTTGCAACGCCATCGATGCGTGTCGGTTTTGTGATGCGTAGGCAAAGGCGGTTCGTTTCACTCTCCAAGGTAGGAAACCCGAGATGCTCCGTTCCCTCTTGCCCGCGTCGGCCAGTGCGCTTGTGCTCAGCCTTTCCGCGTCTGTACTCGCTGCACCCATCCAGCTCGACTTGCCGGCCCAAACGCTGTCGCAATCGCTCGATCAGTTATCCCGCGCCTCAGGCCTGCGCATCAGCTACGAGCAGAGTCTCGTCAGTGGTCGCCAGGCTCCGGCACTGAGCGGGGCCCTGGAGCCAAGCCAGGCACTGTCCCAACTGCTGGCGGGCAGTGGACTGACCGCTGCTGTGACTGGAAACACCGCAACCGTCTACGCGGCCGGCGGAGCGGATGCGCAAGGGGCAATGACGTTAGGTGCAGTGGACATCAATGCCCGGGAAAGCCTGGCCGGTGCGGCCACGACCGAGGGGACCCATTCCTACACGACCGGCTCGATGAGCACCGCAACCAAGCTGCCCTTGTCGATTCGCGAGACGCCGCAGTCCGTGAGCGTCATCACGCGCCAGCGTATCGAAGACCAGGGCATGAATAGCCTGGACGACGTCGTTAAATATGCGCCCGGCGTCACCTACCGGCGCTACGGTGGCGATCGACTGGACTACCGCGCACGTGGGTTCAAGATCGACAACATCATGTACGACGGCTTACCCACCAACGTCAGCCAATATACCCAGGACACCATCGCCAGTGGCGACCTGGCCATGTATGACAGGGTAGAGCTGGTACGTGGCGCGACAGGGCTCATGACCGGGGCGGGGAGTCCGTCGGCTACGCTGAATCTCGTCCGCAAACGCCCCACGGCGACGCCACAGGCCAGCATTACGGGCAGTGCCGGTAGCTGGGACCGGTACCGCACTGAAATCGACGCGTCCAACAAGCTTAACGAATCGGGCACCATCCGCGGGCGTGTTGTTGCTGCGTACGAAGACAACAAAAGCTTCATCGACGAGCGAAGTACACAGCGCCAGACGTTCTACGGCATCCTTGAAGCTGACCTGAGCGATGCCACCACCTGGACCATCGGAGCTTCCAAGCAGCGCAACGACAACACGTCCGATTGGGGTGGATTACCGGTCGGCCGGAATGGCGAGGATCTGCACCTTTCTCGATCGACCTTCCTCAGTAACGACTGGGCCTACTGGGACCAGGACAACTACACGCTGTTTTCCGACATCACGCACCGGTTCGAAAACGGCTGGACCGCCAAGGTGGCGGGATCGAAGATCTGGGCTGAAGCTGATACGTTTTCGAGCTACCTGTCCTATAGCGGCAATGGCTTTGCGCAAGGTACCGGCGTTTACAAAAACGACGATGACCAGACCAACATCGATGCCTCCGCAAGCGGACCGTTCCAGCTTTTTGGACGCGAGCATGAATTGGTCGTCGGCGCGAGCCGCCGGCAGGAGAAGTTCGATCAGGTGGGCGGTTGGTGGAACGGACCGGTGATTGATGTCTACAACTTCAATCGCGACCTGCCGAAACCCTCTATCGCCACTCGCAACCCATACGCCGGCCGCAATACGACGACCGAAGAAGGGATTTATGCAGCCGCTCGGTTCAACCCGATCGATCCCCTGCATGTCATCGTCGGCAGCAGGGTGAGTTGGTTCGATTACGAGAACCGAGTGACCGGCGATACCTATAGCTCGGTTCGGGAGGTCACCCCGTATGCGGGCGTGATCTACGACCTCAACGATACGTACTCGGCCTATGCCAGCTACACCGAGATCTTCAAGCCGCAGAGCGCGCAAGACGTTAGCGGCTCCCTGCTTGAGCCGATGACAGGCAAGAGTTATGAAATCGGGCTGAAGGCGGAATACTTCGGCGGTGACCTGAATGCATCGGTCGCCCTGTTCGATATGACGCAGGAAGGCCGCGCTTACGCACTGGTCGATCAACCGGCAAGTTGCGCGGCGCAAAACCGGACCTGCTACGCCGCTGCCGGCGAGGTTCGTAGTCAGGGCATCGACGCCGAGGTGACAGGTGCCCTGACGCCGGATTGGCAGTTCACCGCGGCCTATACCTACGTGTTGAGTGAATACACCAAGGACCGGACCTATCAGGGCAGCCAGTTCGCGCCGGACCAACCCAAGCACCTGTTCAAGGCAGCGACCACCTATCGTCTGACCGGTGATCTGAGCAAGTGGCGAGTAGGGGCTGACGTGTTCGCCCAGAGCGACACCTATACGCGGGTTGGCACCGGGCGGGCCGAACAGGATGCCTATGCCGTCTTCGGTTTGATGGCCGGTTACCGATTCGACGAGCACTGGGATGCGCGCGTGAACTTCAATAACGTGTTCGATGAAAAGTACTGGCAAGGCATTCCGACAGGCGCCGGCTTCGGTACCTATGGCGACCCTCGCAACCTGATGTTCTCGGTCAAATGGTCGCTTTGATCGCGGTCGCTTTTGTTTTGGATGATGTTCGAACTCCGTATCCGTAGGGTGGAATCCCGAAGGGCTTCCGCCGTTTACCTCGAACGGCACGATCTGCAATGTCTCGGCGCGAAACCGGTGTCGCGTGTCTTGGAGGAACGTCTGTACCCAAGACGGCGGTTTCGGTGCTGGCCATCCGGTGGGTTACGCTTCGCTAACCCACCCTACCGCCACGTAGGGAAGTACCCCGCAGCGGGTAGGGTGGAATCCCGAAGGGCTTCCACCGTTTTCACTGAGGCGAAGGGCCTGCATGGCAACGCTTGTCATCGTTGGCATTCTTGGCTGCTGGGTCCGTCAGGTGTGAGAGGATCGGACACTCGGGGCGGTCGTCGCCGTGGCAGCACTGGACGAGCGAACTCAAGCTGTCGCGTAATGCCGTGAGTTCCGAGATCCTGCTATCAAGTTCGTCGATGTGTTGCTGGGCAAGGGCTTTCACATCAGCGCTCGCCCGCTGGCGGTCCTGCCAGAGCGCCAGCAGCTTGCCGACTTCTTCGAGTGAGAAGCCCATGTCTCGCGCACGCTTGATGAAGCTCAGTCGATTCAGATCCGCTTCGCCATAGTGGCGATACCCCGCGTCACTGCGGCTGGCTGGCGCGATCAGGCCGATCGACTCGTAATAGCGGATCATCTTTGCCGATAGCCCGCTGCGGCGGGACGCCTGGCCGATGTTCATGGTCGCGTGCCTTCTTCTGAGTCCGTCGATATATGCCGCTGCTGGTTTGCTGTGCCAGGTGTGCGGGCCGGTTCAACCTGGCTGGTTGCACCATCGTACGCCGGTCGCCAGCGCTTGAGCATCAGGGCGTTGGTGAGAACGCTCACGCTCGAAAATGCCATGGCAGCACCTGCCACCATCGGACTTAGGAGACCGAGTGCTGCGAGCGGAATACCGACCGCGTTATAGGCGAACGCCCAGAACAGGTTCTGCCGGATCTTCGCGTAGGTTCGCCGGCTCACGTCCAGTGCGGCAGGGACGAGGCGGGGGTCGCCGCGCATCAACGTGATCCCCGCTGCCTGCATGGCAACATCCGTCCCGCTGCCCATCGCAATGCCGACGTCAGCCGCCGCAAGCGCCGGCGCATCATTGATGCCGTCACCTACCATCGCAATACGCCCGCCTGTCATCTTGATGCGGTCGACCATCGCCGACTTGTCTGCGGGCATCACTTCAGCTTCGACACTGTCGATGCCAAGCAAACCTGCGACGGCTTCGGCGCTTCCCCGATTGTCCCCTGTAAGCAGATGGACGCGAATGCCCGAGGATTGCAGGGCCTCGACGGCAGGCCTCGCGCCGTCTTTCAAAGCATCCCCGAAGGCAATGAGGCCAAGCACCTGAGGGGCGGGTTCAAGCTGGATCAGCCAGGACAGCGTGCGTCCTTCGGATTCCCAGCCCTGTGCCTGGGTTCGAAGTGCGCCTGGTTCCAGCCCATGCTGTTCAAGCAAGCGCCCCTGACCCAGCAGAAGCAATTGGCCGTCAATACGCCCCGATACGCCAAGCCCCGCCAGCACTTGACTGTGAGTAACCGGCGGCAGGGGCAGGGCGCTTCTTTCGCAAGCCGATAAGACCGCCTTGGCCAGGCTGTGCTCGCTGCCGCGCTGTAGCGCCCCGGCCAATCGAAGCAGCTCGCTGTCTGTCAGGCCTCCGGCCGCCGCAATATTCACGACGGTCGGATGGCCACTCGTTAGCGTGCCGGTCTTGTCGAAGGCAACATCCGTGATCGCGTGGGCGCGCTCCAGCGCTTCGGCGTCACGAATGAGAATGCCATGGCGTGCCGCGACGCCGGTGCCCGCCATGATGGCGGCTGGCGTTGCCAGGCCAAGTGCGCAGGGGCAGGCGATCACCAGGACCGAGACTGCATTGATCAGCGCGGATTCGATACCCGCACCCGCCAACAGCCAACCGAAGAGCGTCAGCGCAGCGATCGCCAGCACAACCGGTACGAACACCGCGCTGACGCGATCCACCAGTTTCTGGATCGGCGCCTTGGCCGCCTGGGCGTCTTCGACGAGTCGAATAATGCGGGCGAGCACCGTCTCATGGCCCACCGCCGTCGTGCGGATGATGAGTCGGCCATCTCCGTTGATGGCGGCGGCGGTGACCTTGTCTCCCGGACGTTTCGGCTGGGGTCGGCTTTCGCCTGTGATGAGCGCCTCGTCCGCCTGGCTTTCGCCATCGAGGATCAACCCGTCGACAGGAAAGCGCTCTCCCGGAAGGACGACCAGAACATCACCCTGGCTGATGACGGCAAGCGGCGCAAGTGTCTCGGCGCCGTCCTGCAGACGCCTGGCCTGGTCAGGTCTCAGTGCCTGTAGCGCGCGGATGGCTGCGCCCGTCTGGCGCTTGGCACGGGCTTCCAAATACTTACCCAATCGCACCAACGTGATCACGACGGCAGACGCCTCGAAATACAGATGGGGCGCGCCATGTTGGGCCGACCACCACCCGTAGAGGCTGAGACCATAGGCAGCGCTCGTGCCGATCGCCACGAGTAGGTCCATGTTGCCGCTACCCGCCCGAGCAGCCTTCCAGCCTGCGCGATAAAACCGTGCACCTAGCCAGAATTGCACGGGTGTCGCGAGCAGAAACTGCAGCCAGGCAGGCAGCATGAAATTCAGCCCGAATGGCTCGCCCAACATGGGCAGGATGAGCGGAAGCGTGAGCAAGGCGGCAACCATCAGATGTCGGCGATCAGTGCTCGCTGGTGCAGCGCGTGGCGTGCTCTCGCCGGGGTCCTCAACCGAGGCGTGATAGCCGGCCGCTTCGACTGCCGCCAAGAGGGTGGACGTATCGGTTGCTTCCAGATGCCGAACGCGCGCCTTTTCTGCCGCCAGGTTCACCGCAGCAGACTCGACCCCCGGCACCTTGAGCAGGGCGCGCTCGATTCGGCCCGTACAGTTGGCGCAGGTCATGCCTTGCAGCGTAAGGTCAGTTTCAGCGAGCGGAACGTCGTAGCCGGCATCACGTACCGTGCCGATAAGCCCTTCGAGCGCCACGGCGTCTGTCTCGAGATGGGCGTGCTCGGTCGCAAGGTTCACCGATGCGGCGCGCACACCGGGGTGGTTAGCCAAGGCGCGTTCGACCCGGCGGACGCAACTGGCGCAACTCATGCCCGTAATGGGCAGATCGATGCTTGAGGGTTGTGCCACGAACGCTACCTCCCCGATGACGATACCGTGATGGTCGACCTTCACCCTATGGGAAGGTCAAGGGTATTGGTCTCAGGGGACGGCAACTCGCGTCGGTCAGATCGGATTCGTCTGAACGAGCATCAGTCCATCGCTGCCCTGGGTGACGAGATAGCGCTTCACGTCGCCCGCCTGAACCGTAACAGCTACACGCGATAGCTGCGCGATGCCGGGATTGCAAACGCCGCTGCCGACGAGGTTGAGGCGGATCTGGTGTGTTCCGGGTGGCAGGTTGAACGACTGGGATTCGCCAGGCATCAGACGCGCGGCCAACTGATCCTGGAGATAGATACCGACATCGCATGGGGTCGAGACTTCCAGTCGCTCGCGGGAAATCGTCAGTACACCGTACGCTGCGGGAGTCTGCGCCAGTGCGGGGAACGCGGCCAGCAGTAGAAGCGTCAGGATGAAAGATCGCATGAAAGCTCCCTTTGAGCGCGAACAGACAGTTGGACAGGGCCGGTGCCCATTGATTCGAGCGTATCGGCGCGCGAGCAGCCGGCTTGACCTTACCATGGTGGAAAGGAGAACCCTTTTTGCGTAGGGCTTGTTCAAACCCTCGGATACCCGTCAGGAGATCACCATGAATTTCGATGTAAAAGGCATGACATGTGGCCACTGCGTGCGCGCGGTTACCAAGGCCATCCAGGCCCAGGATGCCGCTGCCCAGGTCGATGTGAATCTGGCCACGGGCCGTGTCAGCGTAGAGACCGAGCAAAGTGCGGAAACCGTGGTGGACGCGATTCGCAGCGAAGGCTACGAAGCATGGCCCGCCGACTAAGGCAGCCTTTACGCGCCAGAAGTCGTCATCGAGTGCGCGTCGGGCATCGTCTGCACGAACGAGCTCAGTGTGTTCGTCCAAATTGCTGAACGCACTGTTCGGTATGCTGGCGGTTTACAAAGCAGGGTGACTGTACCAGCATCGACGTTTTTTCCCCGGCCGGACAGCCGCCTTACGTGCGCGTTACCGGTGCAGTCCGACTGCACTGTGTCGTTGTCGTGCTTCCCTTTGGCAGGTCCGCCTCCCTACGCTGCGCCGTACCGACCCTAAGGGCTCGTCATGCCAATACAGTTGCTACTGATCCTGGGGGCGCTTACCGCGTTCGGCCCCCTGGCCATCGATTTCTACCTGCCTGGATTTCCCGCGATCGCCTCGTCCTTCGCGACGGATGTCGAGCATGTGCAGCTGTCCTTGGCGTCGTATTTCGCAGGGCTTGCGATTGGGCAACTTATCCATGGGCCGCTGGCCGATCGTTTTGGCAGGCGTTTGCCGCTGCTGATCGGTGTTTCGGTATTTACGCTGGCGTCGTTGGCGTGTGCATTGGCACCGAGCATGGAATGGCTGATTGCTGCGCGCTTCGTACAGGCGCTGGGTGGCTGCGCGGGCATGGTGGTGTCCCGCGCGATTGTGCGTGACCGTTGTGATCCGTCCGGGGCCGCCAAGGCATTTTCCCAACTGATGCTCGTCATGGGCGTTGCGCCCATCCTGGCGCCTGTCGCAGGCGGTTTATTACTGGCAGCGGCGGGCTGGACATCCATCTTCTACTGCCTGACCGGGTTTGCGGCTGTCGTCGGCTTCATGGTGTGGAAGTATCTGCCGGAAACCTTGCCACCTGGCCCCGAACGCCAGCCGCTGCACGGGCTGACGCGGCGTTACGTACGCCTGCTCGGCGATGCTGAATTCATGGCTTACGGTATGTCGGGCGGCGTCGCACTGGCCGGCATGTTCGCGTATATCGCCGGCTCGCCGTTCGTGTTCATCCAGCTTTACGGCGTGCCAGCCGAGTATTACGGCTGGCTATTCGGCGCCAACGCGGCTGGGTTCATTCTGGTCGCCCAAATCAATGCGCGCTTGATGCGGTTTGCCGGCCCTGGATTCTGGCTACGCCGGATGATCTGGGTGTTCGCCCTCAGCGGCCTGGCGCTGCTGTTGATTGCCTTGTCCCGGCCGGATTCGCTGGTTTGGCTGATGGTGCCGCTCTTCATCTGCATTTCCAGCCTCGGGTGCATTGCGCCCAATGCGTCGGCATGCGCGATGGCCAAACAGGGCGCGCAAGCGGGGAGTGCGTCGGCGCTCATGGGTAGCCTGCAATTTTGCGTAGCGGCCGCGACATCGTCGGCGGTCGGGGCTTTCCACAACGGGACCGCCGTGCCGATGGCGGCCGTGATTTGCATCTGTGGCTTCGTCGCCGCTGGGTTGGCGTGGTACACCGGGCAGATCGAGGTGTCTCGTCGGCGTCGGGTGTAGAGACCGTACTGGCCTCGATAGGCAACCGATTCCGCAGGTTGTGGTCGTAAGCAGCCTGGCCGGTGCGATCCGCCTCTTGAATCCGAGACCGATTCAACTTGATCGAGGTGAAGGGGCGGCGCCAGAATCGTTGCCAATACCAGCCGTGTGCCGCTGCCGTACAAGGAACCTTCATGCCTGATTCCGTTGTCGCCTCCCTTCGCCTCCCACCTGAAGCGCTTACGCGCCCCTTCGCCTCCAATCAGTTCGATTTCACCACGACCGACGATCTGGAACCGTTCCTCGGTGTGCTGGGGCAGGAGCGCGCGGTCGAGGCGCTGCAATTCGGCGTGGCGATGCCGCGGCCGGGCTATAACGTATTTGTGATGGGTGAGCCGGGTACCGGCCGGTTTTCGTTCGTCAAACGCTACCTGCAGGCCGAGGCCAAGCGCCTGGCGACACCGAGCGACTGGGTCTACGTCAACAACTTCGACGAGACACGCGAGCCGCGCTCCCTGGAATTGCCGCCAGGGACGGCGTCTGCGTTCATTGATGACATCAACGGTCTAATCGATAACTTGCTGGCCACGTTCCCGACGGTGTTCGAGCACCCCACGTTCCAGCAGAAGAAAAGCGGTATAGACCGAGCGTTCAACCAGCGCTATGACAAGGCACTCGACGTGATCGAGCGCCTCGCGCTGGAGAAAAGCATTGCGCTGTACCGCGACAGCACCAATATCGCCTTCACGCCCATGAACGAGGGCAAGGCGCTGGATGAAGCCGAGTTCGCGCAGTTGCCTGAATCCGAGCGGGAGCGGTTCCATACCGATATCGCCGCGCTCGAGGAGCGATTGAACGAGGAGCTGGCGAGCCTCCCTCAATGGAAGCGGGAGTCGAGCAATCAGCTCCGGCAATTGAACGAAGAGACCATCACGCTCGCATTGCAGCCACTGCTGGCGCCGCTGTCCGAGAAATATGCGGAGTGCGCCGGCGTATGCGCGTATCTACAGGCGATGCAGGTGAATCTGCTGAAGACGGTCATCGATGTGCTGGTCGATGACAAGCCCGACCTGCAGCGGCGCGAGTTGCTGGTCGAGCAGTATGCGCCGAGCCTGATCGTCGGGCACAGTTCAAGCGGTGGTGCGCCCGTGGTCTTCGAACCACACCCCACCTACGACAACCTCTTCGGGCGTATCGAGTACAGCACTGACCAGGGTGCGCTCTACACGAGCTACCGCCAGCTGCGCCCGGGCGCGTTGCACCGCGCCAATGGCGGGTACCTGGTGCTGGAAGCGGAAAAGATGCTCGGCGAGCCTTTCGTCTGGGACGCCCTGAAGCGCTCGCTGCAGTCGCGCCAGCTGAAGATGGAGTCGCCCTTGGCCGAACTCGGTCGTTTGGCGACGGTGACCTTGACCCCGGAGGTCATTCCGCTTCAGGTAAAAGTCGTCATTATCGGCTCACGTCAGCTGTACTACACGCTTCAGGACCTGGATCCGGACTTCCAGGAGATGTTTCGCGTGCTCGTCGATTTCGATGAGGAGATCGGCCTGGGCGAAGACAGCCTCGAACAGTTTGCACAACTGCTGAAAACACGTACGTCAGAAGAAGGCCTGGCACCGCTGACGCGAGCGGCCGTGGCGCGGCTGGCGACGTACAGCGCGCGCCTCGCTGAGCACCAGCGGCGGTTGTCAGCAAAAATCGGCGACTTGTTCCAGTTGGTCAGCGAGGCGGACTTCATCCGCGATCTGGCCGGTGAGACGGTCACGGATGTCGGCCATATCGAGCGCGCACTGAAGGCAAAGGCGACGCGCACAGGGCGGGTATCGGCACGCGTACTGGATGACATGCTTGCTGGGATCATCCTTATCGACACCGACGGCGCTGCCATCGGCAAATGCAATGGACTCACGGTGCTTGAAATCGGCGACTCCGCGTTCGGCATGCCGGCCCGCATCTCTGCCACGGTCTACCCGGGTGGTAGCGGGATCGTCGATATCGAACGAGAGGTCAATCTTGGCCAACCTATCCACTCGAAGGGCGTGATGATCCTGACCGGCTTTCTGGGCAGCCGCTACGCGCAGGAATTTCCCCTTGAGATCTCGGCAAGCATTGCACTGGAGCAGTCCTATGGCTATGTGGATGGCGACAGTGCCTCGCTCGGCGAGGTGTGTACGCTCATTTCAGCGCTCTCACGGCGACCGCTCAAGCAGTGCTATGCCATCACGGGATCGATCAACCAGTTCGGCGAAGTGCAGGCCGTGGGTGGCGTGAACGAGAAGATCGAAGGCTTCTTCCGTCTTTGCGAGGCACGAGGGCTGACGGGCGAGCAGGGTGTGATCATTCCACGCGCTAACGTGGTGAACCTGATGCTGGACGACCGTGTGCTGGACGCGGTTCGGGAAGGGCGTTTCCACGTCTATTCCGTCAGTCAGGTGGACGAGGCACTGGCGGTACTCGTGGGTGAGCCGGCCGGTGAATTGGACGAAAAAGGCCGCTTTCCCGAAGGCAGCGTCAACGCGCGCGTCGTCGAGCGCCTGCGCGAGATCGCGGAAATGGGAATCGAAGAGGAGGAGAAAGGCCCGGCGAAGGCGATGACCGACGAGCTGAACAAGGCGGTCGCCACGCCGGATCCGAAGGTTCCGACGCAGGGCGCCCGCTCACATCGCAGACGTTGAAATTCAACATTCCAGGTGGCGCAACTTTGCGAAGAATGCGTGTGTCTACCCTTCAACATCGGGCTGCGGAGTGTTGCAGCTCGGTCATGGGCCGACACAACGCAGTCGCGAGGAACGCAATATGCCTGGCTCTCTCTGTCTTACCCGACAGTGCCTTGGAATGGTGACCCGGATCGAATGCCTCATCCGGCCGGTAGCGGGCGACCAAGGCCTCTGGACACTGATCTGCTCTGCCGGTATCGAAGGCAAGCAGCCAACCGTCACCAAGTCGCAGGGCCCGTTTCGTGGCTCTCGCATGGCGCAATCGGTCCTCGATGCCATTGCCACGAATCTGATCGCGCAAGGCTACGAAACCCGCGAGTCCCCGCTGGGCTGGCGCCTACACATGCAGGCCGAACTGCGCAAGGTGAATGGTGTAGGGCAGACCGTTGTGGATCACTCTCGCCTTTACACGTAGGCATTCCCCGCACGGCCCTGGTGGCAAGGCCGACACCGATGCTGCACGATAGCTGGCTCTGTTCCTGACTGGATATACTCGCCGCCGTTTTGTTGCGGAGGCGATTCATGGAACGCTTTATCGAAAATCTGATGTACACCTCGCGTTGGCTGCTCGCGCCCATCTACATGGGGTTGTCGCTGGCTGTGCTCGCACTCGCGCTGAAGTTCTTCCAGGAGCTGTACCACCTGCTGCCGCATGTGTTCGAAAAGACCGAGGCGGACCTGATCCTGGTCGTCCTGTCGCTGATCGATATGGCCCTGGTAGGCGGCTTGCTGGTCATGGTGATGATCTCGGGATACGAGAACTTCGTGTCGCAGCTCGACATCGCGGAAGGCAAGGAAAAGCTCGACTGGCTCGGCAAGATGGACTCCGGCTCCTTGAAGATGAAGGTCGCCGCGTCGATCGTGGCGATCTCGTCCATTCATCTGCTACGCATGTTCATGGAGGCGCAACGAATCGATAACGACAAGCTCATGTGGTATGTGATCATTCACATGACGTTTGTGGTTTCGGCGTTTGCAATGGGCTATCTGGACCGCCTGACCAAGCATTGAGCGCGCCGGAGCGAACCTTTGATGCGAGGCGGGAGAGCCGCTCGGCGGACAGGAGGATAGCGATGACCCTCGATGAGTTGTTTCAGCACGCGGGTGCCGGGCGGATCGAAGCACTGGACGTGCTATCCCTCGAAGGTGGGATCTATCTGCTGGAGGCGCACCACAACGGCGGCCGAGCCCTCGTGAAGTCGAAGGACGGCACCGCGATTCGCTACCGCTCCGTCCAGCACGCAAGGCAGGCGTTGGAGGGGCTCGCTGAGGTGCCTTTCCACCTCGTACATGCGGAGGCCCACGACGAAATGTGTGGCATGCCGGCTGGCAGGCGCGAACCCCTGCGCGTGCCGATAGCCCTCCGCTCGACCTGGTAGGTCGGGCCGCTGCTCCGTCTGTGCTAGGCTTGCCGCCTTTTGGCGTCCACAGCGGAGCAGTAAGCATGTCCGATCTCGATCTCTCTACCGATGAAAGCCGTGTCAGCTACGGCATTGGCCGTCAGCTGGGCGATCAGCTGCGTGAGAATCCTCCGCCCGGCATCAGCCTCGATGCTGTCATCGCCGGTATCAACGACGCGTTCGGCAACAGCCCGAGCCGCGTAGGGCAGGACGCGCTGGCGGAATCCTTCCGTGTCATCCGTGAGCGGATGCAGGCCGAGGCACAGGCCAAGGCGGACGCGGTCGCTGCGGATGGTCGCGCGTATCTGGAGCGCAACGCACAACGCGAAGGCGTAACGGTGTTGCCGTCCGGACTTCAGTACGAAGTGCTCACTGAGGGCGCGGGTCCTCGCCCGTCGAGCCAGAGCCATGTCCGTACTCACTATCACGGCACGCTCATCGACGGCACGGTCTTCGACAGCTCCTACGAGCGCGGCCAGCCGGCCGAGTTTCCGGTTGGCGGTGTGATCCGTGGCTGGGTGGAGGCTCTTCAGCTTATGGGGACCGGCAGCAAGTGGCGGCTGCACGTGCCAAGCGAACTGGCCTACGCTGGCCAGGCCGTAGGCAATATCCCGCCGCACAGCGTGCTGGTCTTTGACGTCGAGCTGCTAGAGATTCTCTAACGTGCTCAGCCCTGCGACTCAACAGTCGGGCGCAGGGCCCTTGCATAGCAGAAGAGAAAAAGGTCGCGGACGAGCTCCTTGAGTATCGGCGGCTCCGATGATGAAAGGCCCGAAAGGTCCAGATCGCCCATTTCCTGCAGCTCATTGAGCGCGTCACCTTCAAGCTGAGCGCATACCTTGCCGGTGTCTCTGTGCAGGATCCTGAGATAGGGATGGGGGCGTTCCAGCCAAGCGTCGATCAGATAGGTCATGTCGTGCTCTCCGCGTTAATCATTCTCGAATGAGAATAATTCCTATCGCTGGAATAGCAAGCGCTAATTGGACCCTAGGCCGACCAGCGGCCTGGACGAAGCCTTATTCGAATGAGCAGAAGGGCGCTTGCGCCGTGAAGGCGCGTGCGACGCAGGGTCAGTGGGTACGAGCGACGGCGAACTGGCTCAGGTCGGCGAGGGCATCTCGGTACTGACTTTCGGGCAGGGTGTCGAGGCAGGCAATGGCGCGCTCGGCGTACTGGCGTGCGAGTCGAGCGGTATAGTCGAGGGCACCTGCGGCTTCGACGGCTTCTCGAATGCTCTCCAGATCGTCGATGCCACCTTTCTGAATGGCGCGACGGACGAGTGCCGACTGCGCTTCGTTACCTTCGCGCATGGTGTAGATCAACGGAAGCGTTGGCTTGCCTTCGGCAAGGTCGTCGCCGACGTTCTTGCCAAGCGTATCGGCATCGCCGCGGTAGTCGAGCAGATCGTCCACCAGTTGGAAGGCTACGCCGAGGTGGTCCCCGAATGTCCGAAGTGCTTCGCATTGGTCCGCAGGCGCCCCGGCAAGCGCCGCAGCGCTATGCGTGGATGCCTCGAAGAGCATGGCAGTCTTACCGCGAATGACTTCCATGTAAGTTTCTTCGGTTGTGCTGGCGTCTCGAATTTTGGACAGCTGCAGAACCTCGCCTTCGGCGATGATCCGGGTGGCCTTCGAAAGAATGCGCATGACCGGCATGGACTCGAGTTCGACCATCATCTCGAACGAGCGGGAATAGAGGAAGTCGCCTACCAGAACGCTTGGCGCGTTGCCCCATAGCGCGTTGGCGGTCGAGCGGCCGCGGCGCATGCCGGACATGTCGACGACGTCATCGTGAAGCAGGGTGGCGGTGTGCAGGAACTCGATGGTGGCCGCCAGCAGGCGAAGGTTTTCGGCCTGGTGGTTGAGTGCCTTGCCACAAAGAAGGACCAGAAGCGGGCGCAAGCGCTTGCCGCCAGCAGAGATAATGTAGTCACCGATCTTCTCGACCAGCGGCACATGAGACGTGAGCTGTTGCTTGATAATACCGTCGACGGCGGCGAAATCATCCGCCACCACGCTGTAGAAGGCCTGGGGTTGCGTCAACGGTGTCACTCCTCATCGGTTGCGCGGCATGCTATGGGGCACGTCTGGGGCTGTCAAGGCAAGGGCCGGCGCTGCTTGCGCCACGGCTTGGGCTTGCGTACAATCGCGCACCCTGAACTTCCCTGGGCATTTCCCTGCCTTACGCAATTGCTCGTGCGCCTCTTCCTGCGCCGGGCAGCCATGCCAGCCAACACTCTTTCTATAAAGCGCTGGGTGAGCAGGATCAACGGAGATAATCCATGTACGCAGTAATCGTTACCGGTGGCAAGCAATACAAGGTTGCCGAAGGTGAATTCCTCAAGGTCGAGAAGCTGGAAGTCGCCACTGGCGAATCCATCACGTTCGATCGCGTTCTGCTGGTTGCCAACGGTGACGACGTCACCATCGGTGCGCCGGTAGTCGACGGTGCCAAGGTCGTTGCTGAAGTCGTTTCGCAAGGCCGCCACGACAAGGTGAGCATCATCAAGTTCCGCCGTCGTAAGCACCACATGAAGCGTCAGGGCCACCGTCAGTGGTTCACCGAAATCAAGATCACTGGCATTCAGGCCTGATCATCTTTTAGGAGGCTATGACACATGGCACACAAAAAAGCTGGCGGTTCTACCCGCAACGGTCGCGACTCAGAAAGCAAACGCCTTGGCGTGAAGCTGTACGGCGGCCAGGTCATCAAGGCCGGTAACATCATCGTTCGTCAGCGTGGCACTCAGTTCCACGCCGGCTACGGCGTCGGCATCGGCAAAGATCACACTCTGTTCGCGAAAGTGGACGGCGTGGTCAAATTCGAAACCAAGGGTGCATTCGGTCGTCGCTACGTCAGCGTAGTCGCTGCCTGATCGAGGTTTCGTCGAAAAAGCCCTGTCTTCTGACGGGGCTTTTTTGTTTCTGGTGTGCCTCGTCGCGCCAGTTTTGATTTGAATGACTCGCTGTCATCATGACGCGGTCTCTGTTTTTCCTGTTTACTCGGCCCGCCTTGGGGCGGGAGGCGTTCTATGAAATTCGTCGATGAAGTATCGATATTCGTAAAAGCCGGTGACGGCGGTAATGGCCTGATGAGCTTCCGGCGAGAGAAGTTCATTGAAAAGGGCGGTCCCAATGGTGGGGATGGTGGTGACGGCGGCTCGGTTTATATCGAGGCTGACGAGAACCTCAATACGCTCGTCGATTACCGGTATACCCGTCGCTTCGACGCGCAGCGAGGCGAGAATGGTGGCAGCAAGGATTGTACAGGTCGCAAGGGTGATGACCTGATCCTTCCGGTGCCGGTGGGGACCACGGTGATCGATGCGGGTACGCAGGAGATCATTGGTGACCTGACCAAGGCGGGCCAGCGTTTGCTGGTGGCGCAGGGCGGCTGGCACGGGCTGGGTAACTCGCGGTTCAAATCCAGTACCAATCGGGCTCCACGGCAGACAACGCCGGGCAAGCCGGGTGAGGCGCGTGATCTCAAGCTCGAGCTTAAAGTCCTGGCGGACGTTGGTTTGCTGGGCCTGCCGAATGCAGGCAAGAGCACGTTCATCCGCTCGGTGTCCGCTGCCAAGCCAAAGGTGGCGGATTATCCATTCACTACCCTCGTGCCGAATCTCGGAGTTGTCAGCATTGGCCGCTACAAGAGTTTCGTGGTTGCGGACATTCCAGGTCTGATTGAAGGCGCATCGGATGGTGCTGGCCTTGGGATCCGGTTCCTGAAGCACCTGGCGCGCACGCGTCTCCTGCTTCACCTTGTCGACATTGCGCCGCTGGACGAAAGTGATCCGGCTGATGCGGCCGAGGCCATCATTCGCGAGCTGGAGCGATTCAGTCCGGCTTTGGCCGAACGGGATCGCTGGCTTGTTCTGAACAAGGCGGATCAGCTGCTCGATGATGAGCGTGAACAGCGCCTGAAAGCGATCGTCGAACAGCTGCAGTGGACGGGACCGGTTCACGTGATCTCTGCGCTCGAGCGGGAAGGCACCGAGGCGCTTAGCCAGGAAATCATGCGGTATCTCGATGAGCGCACACTGCGTATGGCTGAAGAGCCCGAGTACGCAGAAGCAGTAGCTGAGCTTGATCAGCGAATCGAAGACGAGGCGCGTGCGCGGTTGCAGGCGCTCGATGATCGCCGCGCGCTGCGTCGTTCGGGTCTCAAGAGTGTCGATGACGTCAGCGATGATGATTTCGATGACGACGATTTCGATGACGAGGACGGCCCGGAAATTATCTATGTCAGGGATTGATCCGGCTGCTCGCGGGATCAGGTAAGGTTTTGGGCGGAGTGGATGTATGCGGGAGAAGGTTGCGGGTGCGCGTCGCTGGGTGGTTAAGATCGGTAGTGCGCTCCTTACTGCGGATGGCCGTGGCCTGGATCGTGATGCCATGTCGGTGTGGGTCGAGCAGATGGTCGGGCTGCACGAGGCGGGCATTGAGCTTGTTCTGGTCTCCTCCGGTGCTGTCGCGGCTGGAATGAGCCGGCTTGGCTGGGTTGAGCGCCCTAAGGCCATGCATGAGCTTCAGGCCGCGGCCGCTATCGGTCAGATGGGGCTGATCCGCGCCTGGGAGTCGAGCTTTGGGGAGCGTGGTCGGCAGACGGCTCAAGTCCTTCTGACTCATGACGACCTTTCCGATCGCAAGCGTTACCTCAATGCCCGTAGTACGCTGCGGACGCTCGTTGATCTCGGTGTTGTGCCCGTCATCAATGAGAACGATACGGTCGTGACCGACGAAATCCGGTTCGGTGATAACGACACCTTGGCGGCTTTGGTGGCCAACCTGGTCGAGGCCGACCTGCTGGTGATCCTGACCGATCGAGATGGCATGTTCGACGCCGACCCTCGTTCGAATCCTGATGCTGCGCTTATTAGTGAGGCGCGCGCTGACGATTCCGCGCTCGACGCGGTTGCGGGAGGTACGGGTGGTGCGCTGGGTCGGGGCGGCATGCAGACCAAGCTTCGGGCGGCAAGGCTCGCCGCGCGTTCCGGGGCCTACACCATTATCGTGGGTGGCCGTATCGAACAGGTGCTGGCGCGTCTGCAGGCCGGTGAAAGTCTCGGAACCTTATTGACGCCTGAGCGGGAAATGCTCGCAGCGCGTAAGCAATGGTTGGCTGGGCATCTCCAGACCCGTGGCACGCTGGTTCTGGACGATGGTGCGGTCAAGGCGTTGACGGCTGACCACAAGAGTTTGCTTCCCGTGGGCGTGCGCGCAGTGCAGGGTGCGTTTCGTCGCGGTGAGATGGTGGTTTGTATCGATGGTGAGGGGCGCGAGGTAGCGCGCGGATTGACCAATTACAGCGCCCTGGAAGCTCAAAAGATCATTGGGCGCGGGTCCGATGTAATCGAGCAGCTACTGGGCTATATGGGTGAGCCGGAGCTCGTGCATCGAGACAATTTAGTGCTGGTCTAAGTGGTGCCGAATGAAGGGCGGCGGCTGCCTTGAGTAGACGCATTATCGGCTAGAGCCTGACCTGAAGGCGTCGTCGTATGGTGGGGCGATCGGTATGGGATTGCCCTTGCCATGTCGCTGGCTCTTCGAGGGCTTGCAGCGTGATAAATAGCTGCCTGAAGTAGCGTTCCAGCAAGCACAAAAAAACCGGCCGAAGCCGGTTTTTTGTAGCGTGCTCGCTTACGCAGCAGCAGCCTGACCGAGGGCCTTGATGTGGCCATTCAGGCGGCTCTTGTGGCGAGCAGCTTTATTCTTGTGAATGATGCCCTTGTCTGCCATGCGGTCGATGACCGGAACGGCAGCCGTGTATGCAGCCTGGGCTTTTTCGAGGTCCTTGGCATCGATAGCCTTGACCACGTTTTTGATGTAGGTACGAACCATGGAGCGCAGGCTGGCGTTATGGCTACGACGCTTCTCAGCCTGTTTAGCGCGCTTTTTGGCAGAAGGTGTATTTGCCACCGTCAAGCTCCTAAAAAATGGGGATACGAACAAATAAGGCCGCGAATCATGCCGGTGACTCTGGCGCTTGTCAAGCGATGCCGGCGCCCTTCGACCGACGGCCCGTCAGCTGCGACGGGTGATTTCTTTGGTGTCCGGCTCTACACTCGGCGCCTTCTTCTCTGGATGCCCTGCCCAAGTGGATGGGGCGTCGACATTCAGGTGCGCAGCATACATGAATCTACTCAGGTCATTGGCCGCGGTCAGCTCGATGACAATGTTGTCGCGGGTGCTGGGCTTCGTTCGTGACACCATTATCGCTCGGGTGTTTGGCGCCGGTGCGGCCAGTGATGCCTTTGTCGTGGCGTTCAAACTGCCGAATCTACTCCGGCGAATTTTTGCCGAGGGCGCGTTCTCTCAGGCCTTCGTTCCTATTCTGGCCGAATACAAGAACCAGCAGGGGGAGGAAGCCACGCGCACGTTCATTGCCTATGTGGCAGGGTTGCTGACCCTCGCATTGGCCGTGGTGACGCTGGTTGGTGTGCTGGCTGCGCCGGCAATCGTATGGGTGAGCGCGCCCGGATTCGCCAACGACCCCGAGCGCTTTGGGCTCACGACCGACCTGCTGCGAGTGACCTTTCCCTATATCCTCCTGATCTCCCTGTCGTCGTTCGTCAGTGCCATTCTCAATACCTGGAACCGCTTCAGTGTGCCGGCCTTTGTGCCGACGCTCCTGAACGTGTCCATGATCCTGTTCGCGCTTTTCCTGACGCCCTATTTCGAGCCCCCTGTCATGGTATTGGGCTGGGGGGTGCTCGCGGGCGGCCTGCTTCAGCTGCTTTACCAGCTGCCTCATCTTCATCGGATCGGAATGCTGGTGCTTCCCCGGCTTAATCTGCGTGACACGGGCGTCTGGCGCGTACTCAAGCAGATGCTCCCTGCGATCCTGGGCGTATCGGTTGCGCAGATCTCGCTGATCATCAATACCGTCTTTGCGTCTTTTCTGGCGGCGGGGTCCGTATCCTGGATGTACTACGCCGACCGTTTGATGGAGCTGCCGTCCGGCGTACTGGGCGTGGCGTTGGGTACAATCCTGCTGCCTTCGCTTTCCAAGGCGTCGAGCAACCGAAATCATGACGAGTATTCAAGGCTCCTCGACTGGGGGTTGCGCCTTTGCCTGTTGTTGGTGGTCCCCTGCATGGTCGGCCTTGCATTGCTCTCCGAGCCGCTGACCGTTGCGCTATTTCAGTACGGCAAGTTCACCGCTACGGACGCATTGATGACTCAGCGGGCGTTGATGGCCTACGCGGTGGGCCTGCTTGGCATCATTCTTATCAAGGTGTTGGCGCCCGGCTTCTACGCGCACCAGGACATCCGTACGCCGGTCCGTATCGCCATGCTTACCCTCGTCGCGACCCAGTTCATGAACCTGCTCTTCGTAGGGCCGCTGCAGCACGTGGGGCTTGCGCTTTCGATCAGCCTGGCTGCCATCCTCAATGCCGGCTTGCTCTTCTGGAAGCTGCGCCAGCGGCAGATCTTTCACCCGCAGGCCGGATGGCCGACGTTCATGCTGAAGATCGGTTTCGCTGTCATCGTCATGGCGGGCGTGCTGATTGGTGTCATGCAGCTCATGCCTGCCTGGGAGCAGGGAATGATGCTGGAGCGGATGATCCGTCTGCTCATGGTCGTGGCCGCGGGCGGCGCTGCGTATTTCATTGTGCTGGCGCTCCTCGGTTTCAGGCCACGTCAGTTTTCGCGCCGGGCGGTGCAGTAGTAGGTGGGTTAACCCTATGCGAAGTGGCGCCAGGCGCTTACATCATGGCGTGATGTCCATTTCGCAGGATGAGCGGACCCTGTCCTCGGGCCAGGCGCAAAGGCGCGCCCTGTCGCGCAGCGGCCAGGGCGCGTATAATCGGCCACTTTGTGAACAAGATGCGTGCTATGCAGCTGGTTCGAGGTCTACATAATCTTCGCGCCCACCATCGAGGGTGCGTCGCCACGATCGGTAATTTCGACGGCGTTCACCGCGGCCATCAGGCGATACTCAAGCGCCTGCGCGAGCGAGCGGCCGAGTTGCAGGTGCCGAGCTGTGTCGTTATTTTCGAGCCGCAGCCCCGCGAGTATTTCGATCCCAAGGGTGCGCCTGCGCGTCTGACCCGCCTGCGCGAAAAGCTCGAGTTGCTCGAGGCAGAGGGTGTCGACCTTGTCCTTTGTCTTGCCTTCAATCGGCGTTTGCAGGAGTTGAGCGCATCGGCGTTCGTCAATGCCGTGTTGATCGAAGGCCTCGACATTCGTCATCTCGAAGTGGGTGATGATTTCCGATTCGGCTGCGATCGTCTGGGCGATTTCCAGTTCCTCTGCAAGGCGGGGTTCGATAAGGGCTTCAGTGTAGAGGCCGCCACCACCATCGAGCTCGACGGCGTGCGTGTCAGCAGCACACGCGTAAGAGAGGCCCTCGCTGAGGGCGACTTTGCCTTGGCCGAGCGGCTTCTTGGCAGGACTTACGGTATCACTGGGCGGGTGCTGCACGGGCAGAAGCTTGGGCGGCAATTGGGCGCACCGACTGCCAACATTCAGCTCAAGCGCAGGAAAGTCCCGTTGACGGGCGTTTACCTGGTCAGTACCCGGACCGATGACGGCCAGGCACTGCAGGGGCTTGCTAACATCGGCGTGCGGCCGACCGTCCAGGGAGACGGGCGTGCCCATCTCGAGGTTCATCTGCTGGGTTTTACCGGCGATCTCTATGATCGTCGCATGAGTGTGTATTTTCATCGCAAGCTGCGCGACGAGCAGCGTTTCGCCTCCTTGGAGGCGCTGAAGACGGCTATCGATAACGACATCGCAGCCGCCCGAGCCTACTGGCTTGGTTAACCGCTTCACTAACGAGCCTGGACGAAGATGACCGACTACAAAGCGACCCTCAATCTGCCGGAGACGGCATTTCCGATGAAGGCCGGCTTGCCAACGCGCGAGCCGCAGACGCTGCAGCGCTGGGACAGTATTGATCTCTACGGCAAGTTGCGCGCAATCGGTGAGGGTCGTCCCAAGTTCATTCTTCACGATGGCCCGCCCTATGCGAACGGCGTGATTCACATCGGCCATGCACTCAACAAGATCCTGAAGGACATGATTGTGCGCTCGCGTACCCTGTTGGGGTTCGATGCGCCTTATGTCCCGGGTTGGGATTGCCACGGCTTGCCGATCGAGCACAAAGTCGAGACGACCCACGGCAAAAATCTGCCAGCGGACAAGGTTCGCGAGCTGAGCCGCGCGTATGCCAGCGAGCAGATCGAGCTTCAGAAGGCCGACTTCATTCGCCTGGGGGTGCTCGGTGATTGGAGCAACCCCTACAAGACCATGAACTTTGCCAACGAGGCAGGCGAAATCCGTGCCTTGGCCAAGTTGGTAGAAGGCGGCTATGTCTTCAAGGGCCTCAAGCCGGTCAACTGGTGCTTCGATTGCGGCTCTGCGTTGGCCGAGGCGGAGGTTGAGTATCAGGACAAGGAATCCAACGCGATCGACGTGGCGTTCCCAGTAGCAGACACGCAGAAGCTGGCGCAGGCATTCGGGCTGGAGTCGCTGGAAAAGCCCGCCGCCATCGCTATCTGGACTACGACGCCCTGGACCATCCCTGCTAACCAGGCCTTGAACGTCCACCCGGAGTTCGAATACGCGCTCGTCGATACGGGGAGCCGTTACCTTGTCATTGCAAGTGAGTTGATCGAATCCTGCCTGCAGCGTTACGGGCTGCAGGGCGAGGCCGTGGCGACCACTACGGGAGCCTCGCTCGAGCTGCTCGAGTGCAACCATCCGTTCTATGACCGCCGTTCGCCCATTTACTTGGCGGACTATGTCGAGCTTGGCGCGGGTACCGGCATCGTGCATTCGGCTCCCGCCTATGGCGAAGATGACTTCCAGAGCTGCAAGCGGTACGGAATGGTCAACGATGACATTCTGACTCCTGTTCAAAGTAATGGCGTCTATGTCGAGTCGCTGCCTTTCTTTGGTGGCCAGTTCATCTGGAAAGCCGGCCCAGCAATCGTTTCCAAACTGGACGAGGTCGGCTGTCTGCTCACCAGTGAGAAAATCACTCACAGTTACATGCACTGCTGGCGCCACAAGACGCCACTGATCTATCGCGCCACTGCCCAGTGGTTCGTTGGCATGGACAAGCAACCTGTAGAAGGCGAGACACTGCGCCAGCGCGCACTCAAGGGCGTCGAGCAGACGCAGTTCGTTCCCGCCTGGGGGAAAGCGCGCCTGCACAACATGATCGAAGGTCGCCCGGACTGGTGTATCTCGCGCCAGCGTAATTGGGGCGTGCCGATTCCCTTCTTCCTTCACAAGGAAAGCGGCGAGCTCCACCCGCGTACCGTCGAACTGATGGAAGAGGTTGCGAAAAGGGTTGAGCAAGAAGGTATCGAAGGCTGGTTCAAGCTGGACGCGGCTGAGTTGCTTGGCGCCGAAGCGAGTCAATACGACAAGACAACCGATACGCTGGATGTATGGTTCGATTCCGGCACGACGCACTGGCACGTCCTGCGCGGATCCCATCCGCTTGGCCATGCGGAAGGCCCGCGCGCGGATCTGTACCTTGAAGGTTCCGACCAGCACCGAGGCTGGTTCCATTCGTCGTTGCTGACCGGCTGCGCGATCGACGGCCATGCGCCTTACAAGGCATTGCTCACGCACGGTTTCACCGTCGATGAGAATGGTCGCAAGATGTCGAAGTCCCTTGGCAATACGATCGCGCCACAGAAGGTCAACGATACGTTGGGTGCCGACATCCTGCGCCTTTGGGTGGCCTCCACCGATTATTCCGGTGAGATGGCGGTCTCCGATCAGATTCTCCAGCGCAGCGCAGATGCATACCGCCGCATCCGCAACACGGCACGCTTCCTTCTGTCGAACCTCAGCGGTTTCGACCCGGCTCAGCACGCGTTGCCCGCTGAGCAGATGCTCGATCTGGACCGCTGGGCTGTAGACCGCGCCCTGCTTCTCCAGCGCGAGATCGAGCAGGCGTATGACGAATACCGGTTCTGGGTGGTGTATCAGAAGGTCCACAACTTCTGCGTACAGGAGTTGGGTGGCTTCTACCTCGACATCATCAAGGATCGTCAATACACCCTCGGCGCTGACAGCATTCCGCGTCGCTCCTGCCAAACGGCCATGTACCACATCGCGGAGGCGCTGGTGCGCTGGATCGCTCCGGTACTGTCGTTCACGGCCGATGAGATCTGGCAATACCTGCCGGGTGCGCGCAACGAATCCGTCATGCTCAACACGTGGTACGACCGACTGACCGAGCTGCCGGAAAACGCGGAGCTGGGCCGCGCATTCTGGGAGCGCATCATGGCCGTCAAAGCGGCTGTGAATAAAGAGCTCGAAGCCAAGCGCGCCGCCAAGGCCATCGGCGGCAACCTCCAAGCGGAAATCACGCTGTACGCCGATGAGGCGCTACTGAGCACGGTTCAGCGCTTGGGCGAGGAGCTGCGTTTCGTGCTCATTGCCTCTCAGGCGGGCGTCAAGCCGCTTTCCGAAGCGCCTGCGGAAGCGGTGGCAACCGAACTATCTGGCTTGAAAGTGCTGGTGGTTAAATCCGGGCACGCGAAATGCGCACGTTGCTGGCACCACCGTGGGGACGTAGGGATCGATCCAAAGCATGCTGAGATCTGTGGACGCTGCGTCAGTAACGTCTACGGCACGGGCGAGGAGCGCCACCATGCGTGATGCCTTCGGTATTACGAGGATGATTGCTGGAGCGGCCGCATGAATACGCGCTTCGGCAAACTGTCGTGGGTCTGGCTGAGTATTGTCGTATTCGTGCTCGATCAAATCACGAAGTTCTACTTCGAGGGCACGTTACGCCTCTATCAACAGATAGAGGTGATTCCGGATCTCTTCAGCTGGACGCTTGCCTATAACACGGGCGCGGCGTTCAGCTTCCTTGCAAACGAGTCCGGTTGGCAGCGCTGGTTGTTCGCACTGATCGCGATCGGAGTGAGTGTCGTGCTCGTGGTCTGGCTGAAGCGTTTGAAGGCGGATGAAACATGGCTGGCCATCGGGCTCGCGCTCATTCTGGGCGGTGCCCTGGGCAACCTGATCGATCGGATGCTGCTCGGTCATGTAATCGACTTCATCCTCGTCCACTGGCAAAACCGCTGGCACTTTCCTGCCTTCAACTTGGCGGATAGTGCCATCACCGTAGGCGCGATCATGCTTGCGCTGGATATGTTCAAGAGCAAGAAGTCCGGAGAGCCCGCCCATGACTGAAATGCGTATCGGAGCTGATCGGCAGGTTACCCTGCATTTCGCCCTCAGACTGGAGAACGGCGACGTTGTCGACAGTACGTTCGAGAAGCAGCCTGCCACCTTCAAGGTCGGCGACGGCAGCCTTCTGCCTGGCTTTGAACAAGCGCTGTTCGGCCTCAAGGGCGGTGACAAGCGTACCTTGCGTGTCGAGCCGGAGCAGGGGTTCGGTCAGCCAAACGTGCAGAACGTTCAGGTCATGCCCCGCAACCAGTTCGAAGGGATGGAGTTGTCCGAAGGATTGCTGATCATCTTCAATGATGCAGCGAACACCGAGTTGCCCGGTATCGTCAAACAGTTCGACGATAATCAGGTCACCATCGACTTCAATCACCCCTTGGCGGGTAAGACACTGACGTTCGACGTGGAAATCATCGAGGTCCGCGCGCTCTCCTGAGTGCAGCCCGACGTCTTTCCGGGCTGCCCTCAGGCGCGGCCCGTCGCCTATATTCAGAGGCGCCAGTGGCGCCATCGCCAGGTACCCCATGCAGATCAAACTCGCCAATCCTCGTGGCTTCTGTGCAGGCGTCGACCGCGCGATTGAAATCGTCAACCGCGCGCTGGAAGTCTTCCATCCACCGATATATGTCCGCCACGAGGTCGTGCATAACAAATTTGTCGTGGAAGACCTCCGCTCACGCGGCGCGGTCTTTGTCGAAGAGCTCGATCAGGTGCCAGACGACACCATTGTCATCTTCAGCGCCCATGGCGTCTCCCAGGCCGTCCGCAAGGAAGCAGATAGGCGCGGGCTGAAGGTTTTTGACGCCACCTGCCCGTTGGTCACCAAGGTGCACATGGAGGTCACGCGTTACAGCCGTGATGGCCGCGAGTGCATTCTCATTGGTCACGAGGGGCACCCGGAGGTGGAGGGCACCATGGGTCAGTACGATACGGCCAATGGGGGCGCAATCTACCTCGTCGAGGATGAACAGGATGTACGCGCCCTCAGCGTACGGAATCCAGAGAACCTGGCGTTCGTAACCCAGACGACGCTTTCCATGGACGACACCAGCAAGGTAATCGATGCACTTAGGGAGAAATTCCCCAGCATTGGTGGCCCGCGGAAGGACGATATCTGCTACGCCACGCAAAACCGCCAGGATGCGGTCAAACAGCTCGCAAGCGAGTCGGATGTGGTGCTGGTGGTCGGCAGCCCTAACAGCTCAAACTCCAATCGCCTGCGTGAGCTTGCAGAGCGTTTGGGCACCCCTGCCTACCTTATCGACGGGGCAGAGGACCTGAAGAAAGGGTGGTTCGAAGGCGTGACGACCATTGGTGTCACGGCCGGCGCTTCGGCACCGGACGTTCTGGTTCGAGAAGTGATCTCGCAATTGCGCGAATGGGGCGCGACCGGCGCAGAAGAACTCGATGGACGCCCCGAGAACATCACCTTTTCGATGCCCAAGGAATTGCGAGTGAAGCAGGTCTCGTAGCCCAACGTAGCGAGTGCTGGATTATCGCCAGCACTCGCTGACCCCCGCAGAGCCGCTGGCTCCCCGGGTGCCATTCGCATCCAGCGTCAGATCCCCACACTTCGTATCATTGGTCTGCGCGCCCTGCGGCTTAGCAGTTAGCGTGTAACCGCCGTCGCCATCCGCCTTGCTCGCTTCCAACCGGTATTTGCCCGTACCGGATACGAATGCATCGCCTGTTGCCTGAATACCCAGGCTATTCAGTTTTGCCGTTGCGGTGACATACGTTCGGGTTTGCGCAAAATGGCGCTCCTGGCGTGCAGCCAAGTCACTTAGCATCGCCATGCCCTCGGTCCGATTGCTACGCAACACGTACTGTTGATAGCTCGGGTAGGCGATCGCGGCCAACACCCCTATTACCGCAACTACGATCAGCAGCTCGATCAGCGTAAATCCTTTGCTCATTTGGGCTCGGGTAGACATCCGTTTTCCTCATCATCCTCGTCGCAAGGGATCAACTGCCACGTCTGGCGGCCATTGGAAGTAGGGCCAAAGTTCACCCGCATGCTTTCGCCGGTGCTGAACACGATATCGCCATTCAATGTGAAGCCGCCGGCGGAATCCAGGCGGTTGCCAGACACAACGTTCCCTTCATATGTGTCATTCGAGTCGACTTCGCCGTTCCCGTTCAGGTCGAAAACACTGAATGTAGTCCTGGCTCCCGATGTAGGGTTGATCCCGTATAGCCAACCCTCGACCCCGTCCTGACACGGATCGTCGTTGGGTGTAAGGGTGTTGAAGAGGACCGTTTCACCTCTGACGGATAGCGGATTGATCATCATTTCGCCGGCCGGTTGGCCATTCACTGCCAGATCCATTCGCCAGCCCCAGTTCAGAACATCACTATTTTCCGTTCCGGTAGCGCCTGTCTTGTACCAGACCGCGAGATTCTGGCTGATCGTGCGAATCTGTGCATTGTTGTCGCTGAAGGACGCATCTCTTTGAGCGTTTATCGTTTGCTCAAGTAGATTAGTACGGGTGATTGTCGGAGGGCTGGTAGTGCGCTGACCGGCGGTCTGACGATCCCAGATTCCATAAAGGCTGTGCACGCGCGTGGTATCGACACTTCCGTCGCTATCTTCGAAGTATTTTCCGGTGCCAAAGATAACGAGATAGCCAAGGCGTGTTGGGTGGCGGACCAAGGATGGCGCCGCCGTAATGGCCTGAGGATTACCTGCCGCATCCTTCGCTGTGAAAAGGGGCTTACCGCCATACGAGACTGAAATACCGCGCCCAGCACTTGCGAACGGATCGGTGGTGGTACCACCTTGCGTTGTATCCGTATTGGTCGCTGTGGCAGCGAACAGGTCAAATCGCCAGAGATTGCCCTGCAGGTCGCCTGCGTAGGCGTAATCTGCAATGCCATCACTATTGTTGTCGGCCAGGCGCACACTTGATAAGCCGTTTGCCTTGGTTGTGTCACCGCTGACAACTATCGGCGTCGCGTTAGCCGTGAGCTGAGCGCCAGTCGCGACGTCCAGAACGAACAATGCCGCTTTGTCCGGTGCAGTGCCGTTCTGGTTGCCATAACCATTTCCAGTAATCACAGCCCACTTGCCGTTGTTCAGGCGTGCGACAGAGGGTGTTGGAAAGGTATAGCCCATGTCCGGATGGCTGAATTCCCATAGCAGTTTGACGTTTGCTGGGTCCGTGATGTCCAGAGCGAACAAGGACTTTCCACCGCCACGCAAAGTGCCGATCAATACTGTCCGCCAAGCATTGTTGAAATACACATCGGATACGACGGGCGTTCCATCAACGTAGAACCGATGCCCGCCGGATTGGTAATTCTGGCCGGTGAGGCGGTTCAGGTTGGGAAGCACAGCGGTCGGAATGAAGGCAAGCGTCTCGCGACCCGTCTCTGCGTTGAAGCCGTGCAACATTCCGTCGTTGGCACCCACGTATACAACTGGAGTCCGGGACCGCATGCGTTGTGCAAATTCGGCGTAGGTACCACTTGCCCCGTCAATGCGGTCAGCGAGATAAGGTACGTATTGCGCATCTTTGACTACGACGGGCGATGAATTAACGATGTCGCCCAGGACGCTGCTACGGACGCGGAAATCGCTTGGGCCCGTTCCCTCACTGTCTCGTGAGCCCCGAATGTACCCTACGCGCGCTTGACCGCGGCCATCACTCGTACCGTTCAGGCTCTGGGGATTTATGTTCAGCATTGCCTTCTGTTCGCTAGTCAGATTGTCCCAGCTGAAATCCTGAAAGCCATTACCCGCCGCGTTGGCCATACGCACATTGCGTGATGCGGTGAGCAAGGATTTGGCGCTCCATACCAGCGTACGTGCCCCCTGACTGTCGACGTTGTAACGCTTGAGATCGCCACTCCAATCAGCGCTTGAAAACTCGGTCTCGTAAACTTCCCGGCTTGTTTCATTTGATACGACGGACGCAGTGACCGCAGGCCGACTTGCAGATGTTGTGTAGTTACCGATCCTGTTAAGGATTTGGTTGAACGCGTCGACGACTTTGTCTGGGCTATCGCCGTTGAAGAACTCTCCACGAGAGTTAACAGCAGCGTGCCAAAGGTCATAGACATTATTAGGGTTGTCGTTACCAACGGCGGGCCATTGAACGGTGCCGTTGCGAAGCGCTTCGTAGCCCGGTCCCCCGTAGGTCTCGCCTGTCCAGGGAATATCATTTCGAGTGAGTGATGCACCAAGTCCAAGGCCAATGGTGTAATTGACCATATGTTGCCAGGTGGCAGGATTGTTGCGAGGGTTCCAGTAACGTACGGTGGCGTCGGTACTAGGTACGGTAATAACTGGCTTCATGTTGTTAGCAAGATCTAGGCGCAAATCGGTGGCCCAATATTTGAACGCAAGATCTGCAAGCGTATTCGACTGGTTGTCTTGGAATGGCGGGCGTGGCGTATACGTACTTCCGTCTCCGAGGCGCGACGATGTACCGTCGACGTTACCGTTTCGACTCGTGTTATTGTTCCACATCCCGTCCGTCATCAATACGTGATAGCTTGGCCTGCAGCTGTAGCTCGGTCCGCTATTCCCTCTAGGATTTTCACGCCACGCAGCATCGTTTTCTGATAGGAAATCCCCTGCACGCTGCATCGCGGAATGAAGTGGCGTCCCCGAGTTGAAGAATATACTAGGAAGCCAGTTGAAGAATGCGCCTTTCTGAGAAGCGGTGAATGGGCTAAGAAAGTTGGAGCCGCACTCCGCATTTCCGCTGAGAGACTGAAGGGTTGTGCAAGTATTCAGAGTTTGCCATGTCACGCGGATAGCAGGCGGCAGGTTGCTGAACGAGAGGTTAGCAGCGCTTATGGTAGCTAATGCCCGATTTCGATAAAAGGAATACCAATTAGCGAAGTTCTGCCGCTCATCAATGCCAGCAGATGGATCATCACTACGGTTCACGCCGGAGGTCGACGAGACGAAGACCAGCGTGTAGCAGTCATCATTGTCTGTCCTGCATCCCGCTACTTCATTGCGATACCTATAGTAATATGCAGGTACTCCTTTGCGCGTTAGATCAACTTCATAGCGATTATTGCGGTAAACGCAGTCTGCGTTAGGAAACCCTGGAACGCTTGCATAGCAATTTCGCGTATTGCCGGTGATGGAATAGCGGATTCCTTTGCTCTCCAGGTTGTTACCTGTATTCCGGGAAATTAGTAGAAAATCTGCCTCTGGATTGATAGCGAGTCGAACGTTTGCTCCGTAGTGGCCGTAGGTATTCCCAATCCCGCCGGAAGGAGAATAAGTCCAGGAAACCTTGTAATCCCAAGAGAGGTCAAGTGACCCGGTATTGTGACTGGGCAAAAATCCGTTGTTCCACGCTTGGGTAAAAGAGGTGCTATATGGTGGCGTAGCACTGCTGCCGTCATTGTTGTATTTTATTGGGACTTGATAAGTGACCGTCGGGTCGTAATACATAGGGTTGAAAGCGGCAGACTTGGCCCGGCGCGTATCCCAAAGCCCACTGATACCGTCAGGCACGAACGCCCAGCGCATACTTCCGGAGTCGTCCAGCGTTAAAATCAGATTCGGTGCAACACTGTCCGACAGCACCAACGGCTTTTGGCTAATGTTCAACAAAGATGCCTGAGCAATGTCTGCAGAAAAGGCAAACAGAGCCGTAGCGAAAAAGCTGATCGATGCGAGTCGCAGATCGATTCCTTTCTTCATAGACGTTCCGATCATGTCAGTTGAACACTTTGGCGGAGGTTGAGCGTAGGCGGGTTACTTCGCCAGTCTGCGTGTTGCGGGCTTCGCTATTGATTTCGTAGCGGAAGGTTCCGATGCCCTGCATCATGTTGCCGTACTCAGGGTTTTCGGCTTCGCCTATCTCTTCTCCCGAGGGCGTGGGGACCGCGTACCATCGAACCGACGACTGCTCTGGTAACTCGGTGTTTGTTGCGGTGCCGTACTTAACGCTTTTTCCGAAGTTCTGTGCATAGGTCGGCTTCTGGTCTAGAAGGCAAACGTTAGTGCCGCAGCTGGTGGTTGCGTTTAGCGGCTTGGCGGGAGCTGATAGGGCGTATTCACCCTCCCGAAGCCCAGATTCCGCAGCGTTCAGCAGCCTCTGCTGTTCCAGGAAGTCTCCTGTCATTCGATACTCCAGTGTGACCTCCCGTGCGCTCGAAACGGCCAGCAGCGTGATAACCAACAGCATGACCAGTGCGATGAACAAGGCAGCGCCTGATTGGCGCGCAGGAAAGGTAGGGCACCTCATGGCAGCAGGTTCCTCAAGGCAATGGTGTTCTGGACGACGTGATAGAGCTGACCTTTATCTGGTCCCAGCTTTTCAATGTCTTCGTCGGAGGCGGCAGTTAGCGTGCGCCATTGAGCAATAGCATCATCGAAAGTCACTCCGTCTCTCATCTGTACGCCGCTGCCGAGCAAGGCGGTGTAGCGAACCGCAAGTACTGGCTTCCCTTCGGGTTCGACGACGTATTCAGATATGGATCGGCTGTCGCCCGCGCCGCCAACGCCAAATTCCAGGCGAAGGTCAGCGATGCCGTCCGTCAGGTCTGCCTTGGAGTAGGCCTGTTTCTGGGCGCCTTTCGCGTCAGTATGAACTGCCCTGCACTTCAACATGCCTTCTTCGACGAATAGCCGCTGGACAACAAGTTCCTTACCGCTGGTGTAGGGCTTATCCAGTTCAGCTGTGTCAGTTACTGTATTCCCGAGGCAATCGAGGTCATTGGCCGTACGCGGCTGAAAGCGGATGCATACCGCTGGCCCGTCTTCATTGCTATCGTCTTTTATAACTTGGCCAGGCGTAAATTCGCATAGCGCATTGGAGCCTGGAAATACCGTTTCCAATGACTCATCTGGCCGACGGCGATAACCTGCCTTTGCAAGCTCGTGTTGGAAGATAAGCAGGGCGTAACGGCCCGATTCGGTGTTTTGGGCCTGATGTTGCTGAAACACGTAACTGCGTTTGTTATCGATATACAGCTGCGTTACGCCCAAGATTAGGAAGCTGCTTATCGCAAGGGCTACCAGTAGCTCGACAAGCGATAGGCCTGATTGCTTGAGTCGGTACATGATTATAGTTGGCTCCTCAGAACGTAGCTGCACGTGCTGCCTTCGCTGCTTGAGGCTTCCGCGCACTCGCCAGACCTTGCCGTCCAGGCGATACGGATTTCGATTGCATTCCCGTCAGCCGTGCATGTTCCACGGGTCTTGGATCGGCATATGTAGAAGTCGCTCGTCATCAGGTCTGTGACCCCAGGTAGCGACTGCTGGACCTTCGCTGCCCAACAGCCAAGCTGCTCCTCGGTTTCGCTGGGCAGGGGCATGCAGCTGGCAGGCCTCGCCGGGAACGCAGCGCCCTTGGCTTTGTAGAACCCAGAACTCTCTGGAAGCCCCTCCGGGCGCGCTCGCATGAGTTCCACGAGATCGTTGGCCAAGCTGGCGGCGACGTTGCGTTGCGTAGCGTCCTGGGTGTACTGGATGGTTCGCCCCTGAAGCGCGACCATGCCCAGCACGCCGATACTGATGAGTACGAGCGTAATCAGGACTTCGATCATGCTGAAGCCACTCTGGGATTTACGTATGTTGCTGCTCACAGGCTGCACTTCGCCATGTCCTTGTCGTCCGGAGTTTTCCCACGCGGTGGCAGTTGCACCATCCCAGTTGGCAGGAGATGCAATGTGTAGCCGTTTGCTGCATCGCTCCCATGGCACAGTACGATGTCCTGACTAGCAACGCTGCCGTTGTAGCGAAAGGCAATTTCATCTTTCGCTACAGCAGAATTCACGCCTGCTGGCAATTCGAGCGTGCGAAGTGCGCCATTGTCGTCACAGCTTCTGCGCACGGACCATACGCGGTCCTTGCTGGCGTAGCAGGCAGTTATGGTCATGCGGTGGGTCAGGGCAGACGTACGTGTGAACTGCAGCAGGGAAGCTAATTCATTCGCCGCCGATTGCGCGCGATTGTTGTTGATCAGTTGCGTGAAGCCCGGAATGGCAATGGCTGCCACGATACCGAGCAGAAAGACGACAATCATCAGTTCCACTATGGTGAAGCCCGATGCGGAGCGCCTATTCATCATTCGTTGTCATCCCCAATCTTTCAGCTCGAATGATCGGCCGTCGTATCCATGTTGTCGCGGGGCGGTAGATAGCCGGTGCATGAGCACGTATGACTGGTATCGCCGTGTTTGGGTTAGTGAATCAGCTCTCACAACGCTGTGGCTCCCGCTGACTTTGCGTCAGGGCTTCGCTTCGAATGCGGCCTTGCCGGTTGACTACGAATTGCCACCCCTCCACGGTAGAGTGGCGCGGGCAGAAGGTGAATCGACCATTGCCGATTTCCGTCGTACCGTTCGGGAGGTATTTGATTGTACGCCTCACCCCGCGCCAACTGAGCGCCCCGGCATTATTGGTGCTGTAACGATGCTCGATGCCTTGACTTGAGCGTACTATCCAGCCAGCCGACCACTCATGATCGCAGTTTTCACCATCGCTGGAGCCACAGATTTCCACCCAATAGCCTTGGATGATCGCCGTGGTGCGTGTGGCGATCAGGCTAGCAGACAAGGCGTCCCTAAGTGCATCTCTTTGGTTGCGCGCAGTAAACTCGCCCACAGCGGGGAGGGCGAAGCTTGCCAGGATGCTCACGAGCGCGACCGTGACCATTAACTCTGCCAGCGTAAAGCCTCTCTGACTGGAATGCTTCACGGTGCAACTCCTTTTGCACTGAACTAGAAACGTTGTTTTGCGATGCCGTTGCCTTTATTGGCTCTACCGACGATAGAGTCAAAGGCACTGATATCGCTTTGTGACCTAAAACCAAGGAGCCTTTTGTGTTTGCGGACGTGGTCGTTGTTGGGGGCGGTGTAATTGGCATGTTGTCCGCGTTGCGCCTGGCTGAAACCGGCCAGCGTGTGTCCATCATCGAGCGGGGCGTACTGGGAAAGGAGGCGTCTTGGGCAGGGGGAGGCATCGTTTCGCCCCTGTATCCATGGCGTTATGGTCGGGCTGTCACGGCCCTGGCCAATTGGTCTCAGGATTTCTACCCTGGCCTGGGGCAAACGCTAGCTCGCGAGACAGGCGTCGACCCGGAGGTGTTCGAGACCGGACTCTATTGGCTGGACATGGACGACGAAGAGGCCGCGTTGGGGTGGGCAGATCGGGAAGGGGCGCCGCTAAAGTCCGTGGCAATCGACGATGTCTACGCAGCCGTACCCCCTCTCGGCGCAGGGTTCAGCCGGGCGATGTATCGTCCTGGAATTGCGAACGTTCGAAATCCTCGATTAGCACAGGCGCTACGCGGGGCGCTGGAAGCGCACCCACGGGTGACGGTGCAGGAGCGCCAGGCTGTGGAGGGGCTCGCACTGACGTCGGGACGCGTCACAGGCGTGAACACAGGCGAAGGCCGGGTTGATGCTGGTCGCGTTGTCATTGCAGCGGGTGCGTGGAGTGGATCTTTGCTGGCGGACCTTGGCATCACGTTGCCTGTGGCGCCTGTAAAAGGCCAGATGATCCTGTACAAATGCGATCCAACATTCCTGCCGACGATGGTGCTTGCGCGTAGTCGATATGCCATCCCTCGCCGAGATGGACACGTACTGATTGGCAGTACGTTGGAGCATGCACAGTTCGATAAAACGCCGACAGCCGAAGCGCTCCAGAGCCTGGAGGCGTCAGCGTTCGAATTGCTGCCAGGGCTGAAGGATTATCCAAGAGTAGGGCACTGGGCCGGATTGCGGCCCGGTTCACCAGGCGGGGTTCCGTTCATCGGTGAGGTGTTCGGTTACGAAGGGCTGTGGCTGAACTGCGGGCACTATCGGAATGGACTGGTGCTGGCGCCCGCATCCTGCCAACTATTGGCCGACCTCATGACAGACAGCATGCCCATCATCGATCCGGCCCCATACAGGCCGTCTGAGGACAGGATGAGGATCGCTTCGCTCGACTAGCCGCCGACCTTCAGGTAGCGGTCGATAGGCTTAAGGAGCTTGGCGTAGCGCTGCGTTGAGTGCTGCTAGCTAGATGCCTGCCCCGTGTTGCGACGCTGCGTCTAGCCGGTACGCGTTTGCCAAGGCGTAACGTCTTCCACGGTTGAACAGGCACCGCTGGGTATCAGTCGATACCCAGCTTCTTCAAGCGATAGCGCATCGACCGGAAGGACAAACCGAGTCGCTCTGCGGCGGCAGTGCGGTTCCAGCGTGTCTCCTCAAGTGCCTGGACGATCAGTTTACGTTCAAGCTCTTCGAGGTAGTCCTCCAGATTGTCGATGTTTGCCAGTCCCACCTCTCCAGCCTGCTCGGCGGGGCGCGCTTCGACCAGGCGCAGGTCATTTGCGCAAATCAGATCGTTCTCGCAGAGGGTATAGGCCCGCTCGAGCATGTTCTCGAGTTCACGCACGTTGCCGGGGAAGCGGTAATTTTTCAGCTTCTCCTGCGCGCCTGGGTCAAGTCGGGCAGCTTCCGAGCCGCTTTCGGCGAGCCGCTTCAGCATGTGCTCGGCCAATAGCAAAATGTCTTCGCGACGTTCACGCAGCGGGGGCACGCGAAGCTCGATGACGTTCAATCGATAGTAGAGGTCCTGGCGGAAGCGGCCTGCGGCGACTTCGCCGGCAAGGTCCTTGTGGGTGGCGCAAAGGATACGCACATCGACAGACACTTCCTGCTGACCACCTACGGCGCGGACAGCCTTTTCCTGAATAGCGCGGAGCAGCTTTACTTGCATGGGCAAGGGCAGGTCGGCCACTTCGTCCAAGAAAAGTGTTCCGCCATTGGCAGCCTGGAATAGACCCTGCTTGTCTTCCATTGCGCCCGTAAAGCTGCCTTTGCGATGTCCAAAGAACTCGCTCTCCATCAGCTCTGATGGAATCGCGCCGCAGTTCACCGGCACGAAGGGGTGTTCGCTGCGGGGACCTTGCTCATGGATCAGTCGAGCGACCAGCTCCTTGCCGCTACCGGATTCACCACTGATGTAGACGGGGGCCTGACTACGCGAAAGCTTGGTGATCTGCTTGCGTAGGGTTTCCATGGGGGGCGACTTGCCCAGCAGCCGGGTATCCACCTGGCCGCTCTCGCCGTTACCGGCCTTGAGTCGCAGGGCAGTGGCTACCAGCTCCCGCAGTCGAGGCAGCTCAACGGGCTTGGTGACGAAGTCGAACGCGCCGGCCTTGAGCGCATTCACGGCAGTATCCATGCTGCCGTAGGCCGTGATCATGGCGACTGGAACCATTGGGTAACGCTGTTGGATGAACTGTACGAGGTCCATGCCGCTGCCGTCGGGCAGTCGCATGTCCGTAAGGCACAGGTCAAAGCTTTCCCGAGCGAGCCATTCGCGTGCTTCCTTGACGTTCCGGGCGCTGCGCGTGTCCAGCTTCATCCGCCCGAGGGTAATTTCCAGCAATTCTCGAATATCGGGCTCGTCGTCGACGATCAGGGCTCTCTGTCGGGAGGCGGTCATTGTTCACTCAGTTTCTGTGGGTGGGCGAATGTGATGCGGAAGCAGGTGCCTCCCTCTTCGCGCGGTTGGTGATCAAGGCGTGCCTGATTGCTCTCGCACAGCTCTCTGGAGATATAGAGGCCGAGGCCGTTGCCTTCGCTTTCGGTGGTATAGAAGGGCTCGAACAGATTGATCAGCTGTTTCTCGGCGACGCCTGGACCATCATCTATCACGTCCAATACGGGCAGCTCGCTGATCGCATTACGGTACAAGCGTAGCCACACTTGGCCACGGCCATGCTTCTGCTTGCTGTAGCGCAGGCCATTTTGGACCAAATTCGTCACCACCTGCGTTAACTGGTTCGCGTCCATGCGGGTTAGCAGTCCTGAACCATCAACCCGAATGTGCAAAATCTGATCGTCCGCGGCAGTTTCCTTGAATTCGAGCACATATCGATGGAGCCAGTACTTCAGGTCGACCAGTTGCGGCCGTGACTCTCGCCGCCGGGACAGCTGCAGAATGTCTTCGATAATCACGTTCATCCGGCGCGAATGCTCCTGGATGATCTGGGTCAGGCGGCGGTCGGCGGAATCGAGGGCATCCGATTCCTGAAGCAGCTGTGCCGCATGGCTGATCGCGCCGAGCGGGTTACGGATCTCGTGGGCGATGCTTGCAGTCAGCCTGCCGAGCGAGGCGAGCTTCATCTGCTGCGCCTGCTGCGTCACACGTGCGGCATCCTCGAGGAAGACCAGGGTCTGATCATCACCGCTGTTCTGCAGTGCAATGAATGCCGGTTGCAGCGTGAGCCCTGCCGCGGGCGCGCTGACGTTGCTCTGGCGTAGCGACGGGTTCTGCTTCCAGCGCTCGAGTTGTTCAAGGAGCGATGGGAATAGCGTGTCGATGCGCCGGCCCTCCAGTTGATCGCTTCCGAGCGCGATCCGGGCGTGTTGGTTGGCCAGGAGAATCTGAGTGTGCTGGTCGAGCACCAGAACGCCTGTTCGCATGCGCTCGATGATCAATGCGTTCAGTGCCTGGAGGTCGGCCAGATCGTTGGCGCGTTGTTCGGCGAGTTGCTCGCTGATGCGCAGCCGCCTTGTGATGGCCTGCATCAGGGCCGCCAGGGCCAGCCCAAGGGCGCCTAAAAAGAACGTCTGGACGAATAGGGCTGGATGCTCGGGGTAAACGAAGCTCAGATAGGCCGTCACGGCCAGCATGCCGACCGCAGCGGTGACGGCGACCGAAAATCCGGCTTGTCGTCGAAGGAGGGTGTTGGCGATCGCGACCGAGACGACGACGAAGTTTCCGAGCCCGCTTCCGGCGCCGTTGGCGGCGAAGAACAGCATCAACAGCAGCGCGACATCAAATACCGCCACGCCCAATATTTCGCGCCGGTTCTGGGGCCGCCGAATGAGAATGGCGAGAAACAGGTTGATGACTACATAGGCCCAGCTGACATACCGGTAGAGCGACTGCTGGGCCTCATCCATGAGGTTGCGGTCCAGCTCTGTCGTGGTCAGCACAACCAGCGCCAGACCTACGGTCAGCCGATAGAGATGGTAAAGCCGCAGGACCCGCAGCGCATGGTTCGTCTGCGGCGCGGTGGCGTCAGGGCTACTGGCCACTGTTCGACTCTGGCTTGGGCACGTGGGCATGACTGCAATACCACTGGCCGTCCTGCGTGAGCGCCTGCCGCTCCGGCACGTGAATGCCACAGGTGCTGCATCGAACCATCGGGGCCGGCGTATCCGGTTCGCGAGGTTGTTGGCGTGCCTCGCTGGCGCGTTTGTATCGGCGCCACAGCCAGATTCCTACGGTGATGACGGCTATCCAGAAAAGCAGGCGTACCATGGCGGCCTCGTCCATTGAAGAGGTCGCAGTGTAGCCAAGGTTTCGCACGGTTCACAGGGCGGTCCGCTGTACGCGTCACGTTCCTTGCGTGAGAATAGCGCGCCCGTTCCGCAGCGCATGCCTCGGGCGTGTCGAGCGGTTTGTCGTAGGGGTAGAGGAGTAGTGATGAGCCAACGTCTTCGGGTCGCGATGGCCCAGCTGAACATGCGGGTCGGCGATGTACACGGAAATGTCGAGAAGGTCATCGCTTCCGCCGTGCGCGCGCGCGATGAGCATGGCGCGCAGGTCATCCTGTTTCCCGAATTGACGCTTTGCGGCTACCCGCCCGAGGACCTGCTGCTTCGTTCGAGCATGCAGACGCGCATCGAAGGCGCATTGCAGCGCCTGCGTGAAGCGGTCAGCGGGATCTACCTGATCGTGGGCTTTCCCTGGATGGAAGGCGACGTTCGCTACAACGCCTGTGGAATCATCGGCAACGGCGAGTTGCAGGCGCGTTACTACAAGCAGCAACTTCCGAATTACCGCGTCTTTGACGAAAAACGCTATTTCGAGCCGGGCGGCCGTCCCTGCGTAATCGACATCGAAGGCGTGTCTACGGCCGTGACGATTTGCGAGGACATCTGGTTCGCTGAGCCCATGAGCCAGGCGCGCATCGCCGGTGCCCAACTCATGCTTAGCCTTAATGCCTCGCCGTTCCATCGGGGCAAACAGGCGGAGCGCGAGGCGCTGCTTGCGACTCGTGCCCGCGAGGGTGGCATGCCGATTGTGTATGTGAACCAGGTAGGTGGGCAGGACGAATTGGTCTTCGACGGCAGCAGTTTCGTGGTCGATTCAGATGGTCGCGTGACCCAGCGGGCGCCCGCCTATGAAGAAGGCCTGCACGTTGCCGACTTTGACGTTTCTGCCTCAGGGGTCACACCGGTCGAAGCTGCGCTTGCGGGCGTCGCAGGTGTCGAGGCAAGCGTTTATGACGCGCTGGTGCTGAGCGTGCGCGACTATGTTGCGAAGAACGGCTTCCAGGGTGTCGTGCTTGGTTTGTCTGGCGGAATTGACTCGGCGCTCACGCTGGCGGTCGCCGTGGACGCGTTGGGTGCTGACCGGGTCGAGGCTGTAATGATGCCGTATCACTACACGGCGCAGATGAGCCAGGACGATGCAAAGGAAGAAGCCGATTCGCTGGGCGTCGCCTACAGCGTGCTGCCGATCGCGCCGATGGTCGAAGCGTTCCAGGCCACGCTGGCACCTGTCTTCGGAGGCCTGCCGGCCGATACCACCGAAGAGAATCTACAGGCGCGCTGTCGTGGCACGCTGCTCATGGCGATCTCGAACAAGAAGCGCTACCTCGTGCTGACAACGGGGAACAAGAGCGAGATGGCGGTGGGCTACGCGACGCTCTATGGCGATATGGCGGGTGGCTTTGATGTGCTGAAGGATGTGCCGAAGACCCTTGTGTTCAAGTTGTGCGAGTACCGAAACAGTCTGGGCGCCGTGATCCCGCAGCGTGTGATCGACAGGCCGCCGTCAGCCGAGCTGTCACCGGATCAGAAAGATGAAGATTCGCTTCCGCCGTATCCCGTACTCGACGAGATTCTGCGTTTGTACATCGAGCATGATCTGTCCGCAGACGCAATCGTTTCCCGCGGCTTCGATCATGAGGTCGTTCGCAAGGTCATCCGCCTGGTTGACCTCAATGAGTACAAGCGACGCCAGGCAGCCGTTGGTCCCCGTATCACCGAGCGCGGCTTTGGGCGAGACCGCCGCTACCCCATTACGTCGGGCTGGCGAATAGGCGATTGAGGCGCTCGCAGTCGTCCGGTACGCGAGCGTCCATTCTTCATTGATTGCCCGAGTCCCTCCCTTTGCCACACAGAGCTAATGGTTTTGTGCGTTTCCGTTCGATTCGCGTTTGACAGCATTCATTTATGAATTTAAGTTTTCATATACGAAAACTATCGGCTTGATTTACGGTCGGATCGAACAATTACAACAATCCATAAGAGGCTTCTCATGAGTCAGGCATCCGTTCCTACGCTCAAAGGGCAATGCATCGCCGAATTTCTGGGCACCGCGCTTCTCATCTTCTTCGGTACAGGCTGCGTTGCCGCGCTTACGCTTACCGGCGCCGACCTCGGGCTGTGGGAAGTCAGCGTCATCTGGGGTGTTGGCGTAAGCATGGCGGTCTATCTAGCGGCAGGCGTATCCGGTGCGCATCTCAACCCGGCGGTTACCATTGCCCTATGGCTGTTTGGTGGGTTCGAGCGCCGCAAGATTCCTGCGTACGTTCTGGCACAGGTCGCTGGTGCTTTTTGCGGAGCTGCACTCATTTATGCGCTCTATTACAGTCTCTTTTTCGATTACGAACAGGCTAATGGCATTGTTCGTGGCAGCGTTGAAAGTCTTCAGCTCGCTTCGGTCTTCTCGACTTACCCAAATGCGTCGTTGTCCGTAGGGCAGGCGTTCCTGGTGGAAGTGGTTATCGCGGCAATCTTGCTTGCAGTGATCATGGCGCTTACAGATGACGGCAATGGCCTGCCTCGCGGTCCGCTTGCTCCGTTGCTCATCGGTTTGCTGATTGCTGTGATTGGCAGCGCAACCGGCCCCCTTACAGGCTTTGCCTTGAACCCGGCGCGCGATTTTGGTCCCAAGTTGATGACCTATCTCACCGGATGGGGCGACATCGCCTTTACCGGTGGCCGCGACGTTCCCTATTTCCTCGTTCCAATGTTCGCCCCCATCGTAGGTGCCTGCCTCGGTGCGGCCGGCTACAAGGCACTGATCTGCCGACACCTGCCTTCGCTGGGAGGTGGTGCCTGTGAAGCGTCTGATACCGATAAGTCTGTTGAACACGCTGCATCCCAGCCCAGCGTTTCAAAATCCCGTTAAGGAGCAGTCCCATGACCGCTAAAAACAATAAGCAGTACATTGTTGCCCTGGATCAGGGCACCACGAGTTCTCGCGCGATCGTGCTTGATCGCGACGCTAATGTCGTGACGATCGCGCAGCGCGAAGTGGCGCAGATCTATCCGCAGCCGAGCTGGGTTGAGCAGGACCCGATGGAGATCTGGGCGACTCAGAGTGGGGTGTTCGTCGAAGCGCTGGCGCAGGCCGGGATCACCAATGACCAGGTTGCGGCGATCGGCATCACCAACCAGCGTGAAACCACCGTGATATGGGACAAGACCACAGGCCGCCCCATCTATAACGCCGTCGTATGGCAGAGCCGTCAGAGCACGTCCATTTGCGACCAGCTCAAGCGCGACGGCATGGAAGAGCATGTGCGTAAAACCACAGGGCTTGTCATCGACCCTTACTTCTCAGGCACCAAGATCAAGTGGATCCTGGACCACGTTGAAGGCAGCCGTGAGCGGGCGCGTCGCGGCGAGTTGCTCTTCGGAACAGTCGACACGTGGTTGATCTGGAAGATGACGCGTGGCGAAGTACATGTCACCGACTTCACCAACGCGTCACGCACCCTGATGTTCGATATCCATCGGCTGGATTGGGATCCAGTGATGCTCGAAGCGTTGGACATTCCGCGCGAGATGCTGCCTGAAGTGCGGTCCTCCTCGGAGGTCTACGGGCAAGCGTACATCGGGTCGGGCCAGAGCACCGGCATTCCTATCGCGGGTATCGCCGGGGATCAGCAGGCAGCACTGTTTGGGCAGATGTGCGTCAAGCCGGGCCAGGCCAAGAACACCTATGGCACCGGCTGCTTCCTGCTCATGCACACGGGCGAAAACGCCGTTGAATCGAGTCATGGCCTCTTGACGACCATCGCCTGCGGCCCGCGCGGCGAGGTGAACTATGCGCTCGAAGGCGCCATCTTCAATGGCGGCTCGACCGTTCAGTGGCTGCGCGATGAATTGAAAGTCATCAATGATTCGCTGGATTCCGAGTACTTCGCGACCAAGGTACCCGACAACAATGGCGTGTATCTGGTACCGGCCTTCACAGGGCTGGGTGCGCCCTATTGGGACCCTTATGCTCGGGGCGCCTTGTTCGGCCTGACGCGCGGTGTAAAAGTCGACCACATCATTCGTGCGACGCTCGAATCAATCGCGTATCAAACGCGCGATGTTCTTGATGCGATGCAGCAGGATTCGGGCGAGCGGGCGCGCTCCCTTCGGGTGGATGGCGGCGCGGTGGCCAATAACTTCCTCATGCAGTTCCAAGCTGACCTGCTGGGGACGACTGTCGAGCGCCCTGAGATGAAGGAAACCACAGCATTGGGCGCGGCGTATCTGGCCGGCCTTGCAACGGGGTTCTGGGGCAGCCTGGAAGAGCTGCGCAGCAAGGCGACGATCGAGCGCGTTTTCGAGCCGGAGGCGGACTCGACCCGGCGCGATACGCTCTATAAAGGCTGGAAGCGCGCGGTCGAGCGCACCAAGGGGTGGGCCGCTGAGGACTGATCTGTTTGCTGGGGTGGACGAGCGCTTGCTGGGCTCGTCCATCTGCACGCGGAGTTGATCCAGCTTTTATCGGATGCGGTTGTGGGGCATGCTCTGTTCGTATGAACAATAAGGATGCGTGCATGACTTTGGCCCCTCGACAGCAAAGCACCCTCGAGCTCGTACGAGAGCGCGGTTACGTCAGTATCGAAGAGCTGGCCCAGCATTTTTCGGTCACTCCACAGACGATCCGTCGTGACATCAACCAGCTTGCCGAAGCTGGTCTGCTAAGGCGCTACCACGGCGGTGCTGCACATGATTCCAGTGTCGAAAACACCGCCTACAGCATGCGTGCCAGCCAGGCGCGTGACGAAAAACGGCGCATTGCCGAGGCCGTTGCGGCGCAGGTTCCCGACCAAGCGTCCCTCTTCATCAACATCGGCACGACGACCGAAGCGATTGCGCACGCGCTGCTCAATCATCGCGATCTCAAGATCATCACCAACAACCTGCATGTGGCCAATATTCTTAGTGCCAAGGACGACTTCGATGTGCTTGTCGCCGGCGGACATGTACGCAGCGACGGTGGGGTAGTAGGGCAGGCCACTGCCGATTTCATCAAGCAGTTCAAGGTTGATTTCGCCCTTGTAGGGATCAGCGGTATCGACGAAGACGGCACGCTACTGGACTTCGATTTCCAGGAGGTGCGCGTCTCGCAAGCCATCATCGAAAACGCGCGCAAGGTGTTCCTTGCGGCCGACGTTAGCAAATTCGGGCGTAACGCCATGACTCGCCTCGGTACGCTTGAGCAGATCGATGTGATGTTCACCGACCAAGAGCCTTCGGCCCACTTCATCAAGCTTCTCGCTACCCACGAAGTCAGGTTGGAAGTTACGGGCTAGCTTTGCTGTTCGAAAAGGTTCGATTTTTTTCTTTTTGTCGGAAAACGAAGATTTTCCGCTAGCTGCGTGAATCATCCTGCCTTAGCATGTTCAATATCGAATATGAATGTTCGTTTTGGCAGGAGGGCACATGAGCGATTCCGATCGTAAAGAGCGGGTTTACGACATCGCCGTCGTAGGTGGCGGTATCAACGGTGTCGGCATCGCAGCCGATGCGGCCGGACGTGGCTTGAGTGTTCTGCTGTGCGAACGCGACGATTTGGCCAGCCATACGTCATCGGCTAGCAGCAAGCTGATCCACGGCGGCCTGCGGTACCTGGAGCATTACGAGTTCAGGCTCGTTCGTGAGGCGCTTGCCGAGCGTGAAGTATTGCTCGCCAAGGCACCGCATATCGTCAAGCCGATGCGTTTTGTATTGCCTCACCGCCCTCATCTTCGTCCCGCATGGATGATACGCGCGGGCTTGTTCCTCTATGACCATCTGGGCAAGCGTAAAACGCTGAAACCTTCAAAAGGGCTTCGCTTCGACCAGGCGAGCCCGCTCAAGCCTGAAATCAGCAAGGGCTTTGAATATTCCGATTGCTGGGTAGACGATGCGCGATTGGTGGTGCTCAACGCCATGCAGGCGCGGGAGAGTGGTGCCGAGATACTGACCCGAACGACCTGTACCGGTGCGAAGCGCGAGGGCGACACCTGGCGCGTCGAGCTTGAGGGGCGCGACGGTCGCCGCCGGACGATACGCGCAAAGGCGCTGGTCAATGCGGCTGGCCCATGGGTTGCGAAGTTCATTCGTGAGGACCTCGCCCAGAAGTCGCCTTATGGTATCCGTCTCATTCAGGGCAGCCATGTGATCGTACCGAAGCTCTACGAGGGCGATCAGGCGTACATCATGCAGAACGAGGATCGTCGCATCGTCTTCGCAATTCCATACATGGGCCGCTATACCATGGTTGGTACGACGGACCGCGAATACACCGGCGATCCTGCGAACGTCAGCATTACCGATGAAGAGACGCGGTACGTCCTTGGTGTTGCAAACGCGCATTTCCGAAAACAGCTGACGCCAGCTGACGTGCTGCATGCGTTCTCAGGCGTTCGGCCACTCTGTGATGACGAATCGGACAATCCCTCCGCGGTTACGCGGGATTACACGCTGTCGCTTTCGGCAGAGGCCGGTGCGCCACTCTTGTCGGTATTTGGTGGCAAGCTGACCACCTACCGTAAGCTTGCCGAATCGGCCATGAAGCAACTCAAGCCGTTCTTTCCCGGCATGAAGGCCCCTTGGACCTCGACCGGGACCTTGCCGGGCGGGGAAGACATGACTACAGCCGAGGCGCTCGCAAGCTCGCTCGTACAAAAAGTGGAAGGGCTCACGCCGGATACTGCGATGCGCTGGGCAAGTGCCTACGGTTCGCGTAGCTGGCAAATGTTGGACGGCGCTTCCTCCGTGGCGCAGCTTGGCGAGCACTTCGGGCAAGGCCTTTACGCGAAAGAGGTGGACTATCTTCGCGATCAGGAATGGGCGCTAACAGCCGAAGACGTCTTGTGGCGTCGTACCAAGCTCAAGATGCTGTTTACCGAGGCCGAGCAGGTGCGGCTCGACGCGTATCTGAGCCGTAGGGATACGGTAGCCTCGCGTAGCAGCAACGCGGCGTGAGCGAACGGACAGTTGCTATGGAAGATGTCTTACACGGCTTCCAGCCTTTGGCTCTGGGTGTTGCCCTCAGGGCGGCCTAAGATACGTCCAACAACTGCTGCACAGGACGTGCACAGGTCGCTCACGGACGATACGCCGCTGCCAGGACGGGCAGCCCGGCATGGATGCCGGGAAGCGGTCGACAAAACCCGCTACGGCGGGTTTTTTGTTGTCCAGGGAAAAGGTCATGCGGTGCAATCGCCGCGGATGGCTTGATATCAAATTCATGTTGCCGCCGGGGCCGATGTTTGGGAACGTGCAACCTTCCGCGCAATCGAAGCGTTATTCCCGCAGCCAACCCATTGCAGCGGGGCCACCGTTTCGACAGGCTTCACAGTAAATGACTGAGCGGAAAAAACCTCGTTACCCGGAAACGCGCGTCGATAACGACTCGACGGCCGACCTCTCCGGCGTGGGCAAGAACATCTTCTTTGCGGCGGTCGAAACCACCCGCATGCCCATGATCGTGACTGATCCTAGTCAGCCGGATAATCCGATCATCTTTGCCAATCCAGCGTTTACCGAACTTACCGGGTACACACTGGATGAGCTGCTCGGGCAAAACTGTAGGTTGCTCCAGGGGCCGGAAACGGATCCAGACGCTGTCGCTCAAGTGCGCGAGGCTGTCGAAAAACAGTATGAAATCCAGATCGAGCTACTGAACTATCGCAAGGATGGCTCGACCTTCTGGAACGGCCTGTTCGTCTCCCCCGTCTACAACGATGCGGGTGAGTTGATCTATTACTTTGCCTCACAGCTCGATGTCAGTCGCCGCCGCGACGCCGAGGATGCATTGCGCCAGTCTCAGAAGATGGAAGCGCTAGGGCAGCTGACAGGCGGGATCGCCCACGACTTCAATAACCTGCTTCAGGTCATGACTGGCTACATCGATCTCATACAGATCAGTGCAGCCAAGCCTGAAGTAGACGCGCAGCGCATTATCAGAAGCGCCGGCCTCGCCAAGGACGCCGCTGCACGAGCCAGTACGTTAACGCAGCAGCTGCTTTCGTTCGCGCGGAAACAGAAGCTCCAAGGACGTGTTCTCAACCTGAATACCATGGCTGGGCGCCTGAACGAGACCGCCGAGCGAACCCTGGAAGGAATGGGCTTTTCGACGAATCTCCAGCAGGACCTGTGGAACTGCCGCGTCGATCCGACTCAGCTAGAAGTCGCGCTACTCAATATTCTCATCAACGCGCGCGACGCACTGCAGGATGTGGATCAGCCGCACGTCTCCATCGAAACCAGAAACGTCGAACTCGATGCGCGAGCCATGGCAGGCCGTGGGCAGATCGCGGCGGGGCGTTACGTCAGCGTATCGATCAGCGACAACGGGGTTGGTATGCCGAACGAGATTCGGCAACACGTCATGGACCCATTCTTCACGACGAAGGAGGAAGGGAAGGGCTCCGGCTTGGGGCTCTCGATGGTCTACGGCTTCGTCAAGCAATCGGGTGGTACCGTACGTATCTATTCCGAGGAAGGCCATGGCACAACGGTCCGGCTGTATTTCCCCGCTGAAGATGAGACGGAAAAGCCTGCCGAGGAGGTCGCCGAACGTTTGGTTGACGTCTCAGGTAATGAAAGGATTCTCATCGTTGATGACCGCGGAGATGTGGCGGCCCTGGCCGAGGAAATCCTGAAGGACTATGGCTACAGTACCCGTGTCGCGCTCGACGCCAAGCAGGCATTGCAGTATTTGCGCGAGGAATCGTTCGATCTTTTGTTCACGGATCTGATCATGCCGGGCGGCATGAATGGCGTCGTGCTAGCGCGGGAGGCACGCAAAATTTCACCTGCCATATGCGTGCTGCTCACTACGGGCTATGCGGAGAGCGCAATAGAACGTACTGATGTGGGCGGCGTAGAGTTCGCGGTGATCACAAAGCCCTATATGCCGAGCGAATTGGCCCGAAAAGTACGGATGGTGCTCGAAAGTCAGTCGTGATGAGTTGAGGATGTGATGTGCGTCTCGTTTTGCAGTGGGGATGCGACGATCTGTAAGGTCGTTGTAAATGATGTCTACTTGATATTATGCGCGCCCCGAGTTGCCCGTTTGGAAACTCGCTCTGCCTGGCTGGAATGCCTATGACTCCCAACGAAGAACGGTTGGCAACACTCGTTGCTCAGAACGCAATGAGCCTCGCTCAACTTTCCAGTGTCATCTCCTCTTTCGCCCTGGAACTGTCTCGTAGTAGTGATCCTTCGGTGCGCCGCGCTTGCGGCCATGCCCTTGCCAAGCTCGGTACGGTATCGTCGGAAATGGACCGGCAGTGGATTTCGCTGACCGAGCTGACTGGGGTCCAGCGGCCACCTTTTAGCCATGTGGAAGAGGTCGTCTTGCTTCGTAAGGCGTGACGCACGCCACTAAGCCGACGAACGTCACGGCCCCTCGCATGGATCTGCGACGGGGTCGGCAAAACGGGCTTTACCCAAGGATTAACGTGACGGTTTAGAAGTCACGCCACGACAGGATGTCAGGCCAATGGAGCCCCTCGATCCCATGAAAGCGGTCCTGTTCCCGGATAGCTCGCACGAATCCGAAAGCCTTATGTACACGTCCGCGGTCCCATTGGATGTGGATGCGCTTATTGAAGAAGACCTTAAGGGCTGGCTTGAGGCCGCGGGCTATCAGGTCCAGCGCATCGGTAACCAGCACTGGTCGGTGACCCGCGCAGATGGCTGCGTCGTATCCATTTCCGGACTTGATCGCCTTTCACTGTACACGGCGAATGCCCAGCAGCTGTCGAGACTCGGTTGACTTACTCACGTCACGAGATATCGATCTGATAGCGGAAACCATCCGCTGAGCCTCGCGAAATCCGGTATTCCAAAGGCGTCCGGTCGTACCCCAGCGCAACCCGCTCGATAACGACAATAGGGGCGTCCTCAGGGATTTCCAGCGTCTCTGCGATTTCGGCGTCGGCCGCGGCAACTGTCAGCGTCTCCTTGGCGGATGCGATCAACTGACCACACTGCATTTCGTAAAACGGATAAAGCAGGTTTCCGAACGCCTCAGGCGCAACGTCCAACAGCGGAGCGAAGCGCGACTCCGGCAGCCAGATCTCCTCTCTGAAGACGCTTCTACCGTTCACGAAGCGCAGCCGATCTATCGCGATCGTGCTGTCGGCTTCGCCCAGGTGAAGTGCCGCGCGGACCTGTTCGCTTGGCACGCGCTGCTCTCGCTTGAGGATCCGGCTCTCCGGGACAATCTGGCTTCCGGACGTTGATACCTGCCGGAAGAACCGAAAGAACGATGCCTCGAAGTCGGGGCGGCGAACAAACGTGCCGCGGCCCTGGTTGCGTAGCAGCAGGCCATCGTTCACCAAGGTATCCACTGCCTTGCGTACCGTACCGATCGCGACGCCATAGGTACGCGTCAATTCGGCCTCAGTGGGTATAGGGGTACCCGGCAGCCATTCACCCGACCCAATCTTGGCCAGCATCTCATCTCTTAGCCGCTGGTAGAGCGGCAAGCGTTCGTCCATTCCAAACATGGGTGACTCGTCGAATCCATCCAGTTCCGGTGCTGATCACTGTATCACCAGCCCAGCCAGGGTAGGAACGTTGACATTGCTGTCGGCCAATCGTAATTTCATCCATTCATATACATCAATGTATGAATGCGCGTTGCCTAGCGACGCTCTGCCAGACAAGAACAAGGCGCCATCATGAGTAATTCCCTTCCTGTGACCGGGGTCGATACGCACGCGCATATCTTCCGTCGAGATCTGCCAATGGCCAGCGGGCGTCGCTATAGCCCCGAATACGACGCGACCATCGAGCAATACCTTCAGCACCTCGATCACCATGGTTTTTCCCATGGGGTCCTCGTACAGCCAAGCTTCCTGGGTACGGACAACAGTTACCTGCTGGAGGCCCTGGAGCGTTACCCCCGTCGACTTCGGGGCACCGCCGTTGTTGAGCCCGATATCACCGATACGCAGCTGGACGAAATGGCCGCGCGTGGTGTCGTGGGCATACGGCTTAATCTAATCGGCAAGTCTCTCGACGACTTTGGCTGCGCCAATTGGCAGCGCTTCTTCAGTCGCCTGGCTGCGCGTGGCTGGACGGTCGAGATACAGCGAGGAATGGATGACCTGGTGACCATCCTTCCTTCTATTCTCGACGCGGGTATCGAGGTCATCGTCGACCATTTCGGCCTACCGAGCCGTGGCCCTGATGCATGGGAAGCAAAAGAAGAGGCATTTCTCTCGCTGTTGTCCGGCGGTCGCATATGGGTGAAGGTATCCGCCGCTTATCGCAGCGATTCGGATCTTGCCCAGGCGGCAGTAGTCCTCGCCCGGATGCGTGCTGCACGCGGTAGGCTCGACCGCTTCCTTTGGGGCAGCGACTGGCCGCATACGCGGTACGAGGAAAAGACGGGTTATGACGATCAGGTGCGTTTCATGGAAAAGCTTCTACCCGAACCCGGCGACCGCGCACAGATACTCGTCAATAACGCAGCTCAAGCCTTTCATATCGCGCTTGGTGCGTGATGGCGCATCGACGGAAACGAGGAAAATAAAATGGTTAGTCTGATCGTCGTTGCCGCGATCGTCGCGGCGATCGTGCTTGGTTACACGACAGGCATCAATATTGGCCTGTTCGCCATCGGCTTCGCGTACCTGATTGGTTGCTTCGTGCTTGGCCTGAGTCCTTCCGACGTGATCGGCATGTGGCCCCTCAAGCTGTTCTTCATCATCTTTGCCGTTTGCCTGTTTTACGGCTTTGCCATCGTCAATGGCACATTGGAGAAGCTGGCCGAGCACTTGATCTACCGATGCCGCAAAGTACCGCAGCTTCTGCCGTATGCCGTGTTCTTCACCGCAACGCTGATTGCTGGGCTTGGCGCGGGTTATTACACGGTGCTCGCCTTCATGGCGCCCATTACCCTGTTGTTATGCGCCCGCACGCAGATGAGCCTGATCGTGGGCGCGATGGCTGTGAATTACGGGGCATTGGCTGGTGCGAACTTCGTATCGAGCCAGAGCGGTATCATCTTCCGTAGCCTGATGATGAACGCCGGAGTCGATGAGAACACCGCGTTCATCAACGCATTGGGGATCTTCCTGGCGACAGCCGTCATCCCGCTGCTGGTGATCACGGGCTTTGTTTTCATGGGCCGGGGTAGCGCGACGGCGGGGGCGGTGTATGAGGCAGAGGTTCCATCTCCGCTGAATCGGCAGCAGAAGCAGACCCTCATCCTGACCATGCTCATGATGGCCTGTGTACTGCTCGCGCCAATCGCACATCTGCTGTTGCCACAGAACGGCACGGTCACCTTCATAAACTCGAAGATCGATATCGGCCTGATTGCCAGCGTCTTCGCGGTGATTGCGCTTCTGCTAAAGCTGGGTGACGAGCGCAAGGTGATGGGTGCGATTCCATGGCCCACCATTATCATGATTTGTGGGGTGGGCATGTTGATATCGGTCGCCATCAAGGCAGGAACGATCGGTTTGCTAGCGTCCTGGATCAGTACGACGATCCCGGCCTTCCTCGTCCCCGTAGCGTTCGGCGTTGTTGCGGCATTGATGTCGCTGTTCGCGAGTACGCTGGGTGTAGTTACGCCAGCACTGTTCCCGATCGTGCCCGAGATTGCCGCTAATCTCTCCATCGACCCGCTGATCATCTTCGTGTGCATCGTCGCCGGTGCTCAGGCAACGTCAATCTCGCCATTCTCGTCCGGTGGCAGCCTGATCCTTGGCTCCTGTCCCACCGACGAAGCACGTACCAAGCTGTTTCCAAAACTGTTGTTCCGTGCGGCACCGCTGGGCTTCGCGGCAGCCCTGCTGTTCAACTTCGTGCTGACGTTCGTGTATTGATCACGCCGTAGCTGCAGAAAAACCCCGGCCTAGGCCGGGGTTTTTTTATTTCACGTATCAACCGGAGGATGGGCTAGGTGCGCTTGGCGCCTTTGGCATAGGAGGAGAGCGCGAACAGCAGGCCACCTACTGCCAGCATGATTCCCGCTCGAAGCCATGTGCCAGCGCTTTGCTGGAACAGCAATAGGATGCATGACCCGATTGCAAGGATCGGGAAGAACCAATGAACGTGGAAGTGCTCATGGGCAACCTTGTCCCGTTTGAGCACCAGCACAGCCAGGTTCGTGCTCATGAACACCACGAGCAGCAGTAGTACGACGGTCTCGGCAAGCACCGCCAGGGTACTGGTGAAGGTCAGCGCAATGGCGACTGCGCTCGTTCCTAGAATTGCGATACCGGGTGTGCGGCGCTTGGGAAGCACGCGGCCGATCACGGCTGGCAATAGCCCCTGGTGAGCCATGCCATAGGCGAGCCGGCTTGCCATGATCATGGTCAGCAATGCACCGTTGGCGACGGCGATAAGCGCAATCACGGCGAACCATTCCGACGATACGCCCAGCCCCGAAGCCGAAACGACATCCATCAGTGGTGCTTCGGAGTCCTTCAGCTCATCTACTGGGAGCACCAGCGCGGCACTTATGCCGACCAGCATGTAGACGGCGCCAGTGATCAGGAGGGCGCCGAACAGCGCTCGTGGATAGACCTTGCTTACGTCGCGTACTTCTTCTGCAAGGTTCGCAGAGGTTTCGAAGCCGACGAAGGAATAAAACGCGAGCAGTGATGCGCCCAGTATTGCCGTAGTGACTGATGGCGAATCCGTTTGAAGGAGCTGGGAGGCGTTTCCGCCGTTTTGGGCGACAAACCATATCGCCGCAATGACGACGAGCAGCAGTCCGCCCAGTTCAATCACGGTCATCACAAGATTGGCCGTTAGCGACTCCTTGATACCCCGAGCATTGAGCAGGCCGACAATCACCAGGAACCCCAGGCAGACCCATGCGGGCGGTACCTCAACCAGGGCCTGCAAGTAACCGCCCGCAAAAGCGACCGAAAGCCCCGCGGCGCTCGTAACGCCAGCGGCCAGCATGGAAAAGCCGACCAGGAATGAAACCCATGGCTTGCCGAAGGCCTTTTCTGCATAGAGTGCAGCGCCGCCTGCCTTGGGATACTTGGTGACAAGCTCCGCATAGGAGGCCGCGGTGAGCAACGCGAAGAAGAGGGCGATGAGCAGCGGTGCCCAGATAACGCCGCCCACCCGGCCTGCGATGGTTCCAGCGAGCGCATACACGCCGGCCCCTAGAACGTCGCCAAGAATGAAAAGCACAAGCATCGGCGTAGTAACCGCGCGCTTGAGTGAGTCTTTGTTCGCAACTGCCACGTCGATCTCTCGCAAAAGGAAGTTAAGCGTGAGAGCGCTATTTGCCGCTGATCGTTCTCAGGAAATCGAATACAAGGCTCACCCCATTAGCTGTAGAGCTCGATGAGCACTGGCTGGCCCGCGAGCACGCGGGCTGGAAGGCCACCGCGCGGGCCATTAACGAAGCTGCAATAAGCGCGTCATCCGTCGAGTCCATAGTGGCCTTCTCCGAGCTCGTGCGGTGTTTTGCCGCTGTCGTCTGGCTATCACGGACTGAATCAAGGCACCGCGATGTCCGCTTTGTTTCCAGTAGATCCCAAATCGCATTCTTAGCGACGCCATAGGCGTGCGCCGCGACACCCAGTCCCGCCAGGCGCCCGGAGTCGATCGCCTGGATTGGTGGCCGGAAACAATTCAAACATTCTTGCCAGTTCACCAGTAGCGAGTCTGTTTTTTCGTTTTATACAGCTCGGGCAGTCGCTGGACTTCTGGTTCAACAGAGGGAAGAGACCATGTCCGTTAAAGCTGCAGGTAATTCATCGGTAGACACAAGCGCTGGCTCCGATTCCACCAGGGCCTGGGATGAGGCGGCCGCCCAGGCAAAAGAAGTCGGCATTCGGTGGGAAAGGCCAGAAGACGACAAGCGCTCTGCTCAGGAGATCATCGACGACACTCCGCTGCTGAAAAATCTGGGGAATCAGAGTGGCGTAAAGGACAAGCTCAAGGAGCGAGTCGGTGACTTCGATAACGATGCCGACGCTGCGTACCGTGCGGCACAAGTGTTGGAGCACATCGAGAAGTACGACGAAAAAGGCGAACGGCTGGTGGGGGGCGATACTGAAAACGGCCGTGTGGACGGTTTCACCAGTCAGGGCCACGCCAAACACGGCACCGAAGCCGGGCGGCTTCAAGACTTTGGCAAATATGGTTTCACCCATCTTAAAGGTGAGCTCAACCATATAGACGACGCCCCCAATAACAACGAAGCGAAGGAGCAGGCCGAAGCCCTGGGTATCGAGTGGGTCCGCCCGGAAGGCGACGATCGCTCTGCGGAGGAAATTATCAACGATAGCCCGTTGCTGAAGAATCTCGGTAACCAGAGCGGTGTGAAGGACATGCTCAAGGAGCGTGTCGGCGACTTCGAAAACGACGCCGACGCTGCACATCGTGCCGTCCAGGTGCTTGAACACGTTGTGAGCTTCGATGGCGACGGCAATCGCCTGGTGAGCGATGACGTGCGCAACAGTAGCATTGATGGTTTCACCAGCAGCGGAGAGGCTAGGAACGGTACTGAGGCGGGCCGTTTGCAGGACTTTGGCAAATACGGTTTTTCCAGCCTCAAGGGGGAGCTGCAGCACGCCGCGAACGCCTCGGAAAACAAAGAGGCACGCGAGCAGGCCGAAGCGCTGGGCATTGTCTGGGAGCGTCCAGCGAACGACAAGCGCACCGCAGAGGAAATCATCGACGGCGATCCGTTGCTCAAGAACCTGGGCAACCAAAGCGGGATCAAGGACATGCTCAAGGAGCGCGTCGGAGACTTCGAGACCGATGCGGATGCTGCGTTCCGCGCTTCTCAGGTCCTGGAGCACATCGAAAAGCATGACGCTGACGGCAATGTGCTCGAGGGGGGCGATATTGGCAACGGCATCATCGACGGCATGACCAAGGGCGGCGAAGCCAGGAACGGTACCGAAGCCGGCCGCCTGCAGGACTTTGGTAAATACGGCTTCTCCAGCCTCAAGGGCCCCGAGCCTACTGATGAGAGCCGAATTGACTTCGAGCGGAAAAAGGCCGGCTTGCCGCCTGCGAGCGAACTGGATATCGGCAATCTTGAAACGACCACGACGGATGCCAACGACAAGAACAAGAAGCTCACGGTCAGCGAAATGACCTGGCAGACGCTTATGAAGGATTGGAAGGCCGGAATCGACAGCGGCACCATCGCCAAGGACGACGACCGCGCCAAGATGTACAACGCGCTGCGCGCGCAGGCCGCCAGCGAGAACGGCCTGGATATGGTGACGCTGGACATGTCCATGGGGCAGAGCACGACCAGAGCCGACGGCCAGGATTTCGAGACGATCATCGACCGGGAAAAGGTCAACGAGCAGGTCGCAGAGCTGTTCGGTTCGGAAAGCGTACAGAAGGACTTTCTCGCCGCCCAAGCCAAGGCCACTGACGCGCTGCCGGACAAGGACGGCGTTCGGGAGAAGCTGGAGGAAACAGCGTTCTCCGAGGAATACTCACGCTACATCGCCGACCTCAAGGAGAGTGGCAAAGGCGAACTCGCCGAGGCGGACATCAACAAGACCTACGCGTCACTTGCCGCGTTCGATCCAGACAAGGCGGCCCAATTCTCACAGCACATGATGATCGATGCGACCACGATGGACCTCGACAAGCTGATGTCGGACCCATCCCTCATCAGTGACGACAACACCGCGCTTGCCACTCAAGACACCATCAAGACGTTGCTGACAGCCCTTAAAAAGGGCGGCGTCGACCTACCTCGCCGTACCGTTGAATTCGAGCGATTTATCCAGGAGTTCCTGGGCGACAAGCAAACGGCCAAGGCATTTGGAAATGCGCTCAAGGAGCTCGGCGCGAAGTTTGCGCAGAACGGTACCATCACTGCCGACGACATCAACAAGGTCATGAGCAAAGACGTCTACAAGACGCTGGGTGAGGGCGCTCATGGCAGCATGCTTAAGACCATCACCGAGATGAACGGAAATGGTCTGCTGGGTACGGCGGGCGGCATGATCTCGTTGGCATCGGGGATCTACCAGCTCGCTGGCAAAGGTGGCTCGTTGGCGGATACGCCTGAAGAACGTCTGGCCGTTGCGAAGGACTTTGTCAGCGTATTGGGGGCAGGACAGCATTTCGTCAATTTGGGCAGCAACATCTTCGACAGCATCAAGGGCACGCAAGTCAACCAGATGCTGGGCCTGGACAAGTCCTTGCCGGAGATCTTTGGCAATGACAAGCCCGATGGCAAGGGCCGGAATATCAGTCTGGTCGAAGGTGAGGTCAAGAAGCTGTTCGAGGACTTCAACGCCGCGATCGACGCAGCACCAATTGATAGCAAGGAAAAGCTAGGTGAACGGCTCAATATGTCCAATGAGCAGCTGGAAAAGATCAATGAAGGTTTCCGCGACGGGTTTGCGAAGAACCCCGGGCTCAACGGCAGCACGCCCACCACACGTGGCATCTCAGCTTTCCTTAGGGTGATGGATGCCGGCGCCAACACCTTTACCGGCGCTGCAGACGTGGTATTGGGTGGACTCAAGATCAAGTCAGCATCCGACAGCGGAGATAAGGTAGGCATCGCCCAAGGCGCGATCACGGTCGCGGCTGGGGCATTCAACCTCGCAGGCGGCGGCGCGCAAATGGCTGCCTTGATGGGCGTCAGCGCCGCCCGAGCTATCGCGGGTCCGCTGCTGTGGGCTGGCGCTGCACTCACCGTGGCACTCACGCCATTCCTCATCGTCGAGGACATCAAGCACAACAACCGCATGGATGCGCACCGCGATGACCTGAACCAGCTATTCAACGACCTCAACGACCAGGGTTTGCTGACTGAGGATGGTCTGCAGCGCTACGAATTCCTCGATAGCTACATGTACAACTATGCCCAGCGCGACGCACCTGATGACCAAAGCATCTTCGAGTACCGCGATGAGGAGTATGAATTCTTCAGCGACGAGGGGCGCCTGCCCGAAGAAGGCTGGGACAAAATTGCGCACAACGACTATGACGGCGATGGCAGCAACCTCCAGACCCGAATGGACAAAGGCTCGACCGTAGGCGCGTGACAACGCGATGCACGAACGGCAAGCGCCTGCGGTTTGGGCGCTTGCTGCTTGAGTGCCGCCTGAATTGCCGGCCTGCTGACCGCCGGCGACAACTAGAGCGAAGTATAAAGCTGGGCTACTTCAGCAGAAACGCGTTTCCAGATGGCGAGCGTCGAGATAGAGATTTCTAACCCGCTAGTGAAGCGTCATCGGAGCCAAGATGGTTCATTCAGGCACAAAAAAGGCACTGTAGCGTTCGCTAAGTGCCTTTTGTACTGCTTGATTGGTGGAGCCGGGGGGATTGAAAATCTATACATAACCTATTGTTTTAGATTACTTTATTGATAAGTTTGTTCTTAAATGCCCCCATAAGTGCCCCCGTGCACGTATCTCCGATGAGCGGCTGTTTGAGGAGTTGAACTGGCGTCCTGAATTATCGTGCTGCGACCAGGCGGGGTGAACGAGCCCCCTGAAACACCGGACACCGTTTCCCCCTTACCATAAGGGATAGGCAAACGGTCGTGTTTATGACTACCAGCAAAGACAGACATATCGAAGTACTCGGCCAGGAGCGGCGTCGCCGCTGGAGCGTCGAGGAGAAGCTCACCATGGTGCGCGAAAGTCTTGAGCCCGGGCACAGCGTCTCAGTGGTCGCCCGACGCCACGGCATCAACCCCAACCAGCTGTTTCATTGGCGCAAGCTCTATCAGGATGGCAGCCTGTCGGCGGTTAGCGCCGGAGAGGCCGTAGTCCCGGCTTCGGAGCTGGCCGATGCGATGAAGCAAATCCGCGAACTGCAACGGATGCTGGGCAAGAAGACCATGGAAGCGGAAGTTCTCAAGGAAACTGTGGAGATTGCCCGCTCGCGAAAATGGATTGCGCACTCACCCTTGTTGCCGGGGGACGACCAGTGAAGCTGGTCAGCGAAAGTCTCGGTGTGTCGCGCTCGCAACTAACGGCTCGAATCAAGCAGGCCAAAGAAGACAAAGGAGCCCGTCGTCGGCGTATCCCTGACGATACGGCTCTGGTGGAGCGGATCAAGACCTCAATCTCCGACTTGCCCAGCTATGGCTACCGCCGTGTCTGGGCGCTTCTACGTAGGCAGGCCGAACCGGTGGTCAATGTGAAACGGGTCTATCGGGTCATGCGCGACCATGACCTGCTGCTGGAGAAACGCCGCAAGCAGCCCGGTGTGGCTCGTCGTCATGAAGGCCGGGTAGCGGTAGATACGAGCAACACCCGTTGGTGCTCGGACGGTTTTGAATTTCGTTGTGACGATGGTGCCAAGCTGCGTGTGACCTTTGCCTTGGACTGCTGTGACCGCGAGGCTATCAGCTGGGTAGCCAGCCCGAGTGGCTACAGCGGTGACGACGTCCGCGACGTCATGCTTGAAGCCGTCGAGAAACGTTTTGGACAGGCACTGCCTGTCACTCAGATTCAATGGCTGAGCGATAACGGCTCGGCGTACACCGCCGAACAGACGCGCGTTTTTGCTCGGGAAATCGGCTTGATACCGCTGACCACGCCAGTGTGCAGCCCGCAGAGCAACGGCATGGCCGAAAGCTTCGTGAAGACGATGAAGCGTGATTACATCGCCCACATGCCCCGGCCGGATCGCCAGACAGCGCTACGCAACCTAGCGATTGCTTTTGAACACTACAACGAAGAGCATCCGCACAGCGCACTGAAGTACCGCTCACCTCGGGAGTTCAAACGGTTGGCCGTAACATCAACTTAACAGGGTTGTGGTGTCCGGTTTGAGAGGGGCAAGTCCACGGGGCCAGTCAGCCTCTGGTGAGCGTTCAATGGAGTCGGTCGTGTACAGCATAGCCTCGGTTATCTGGCTACGAGGGTTTGAGTCCAGCTCAGACCGGGCGCTGGGTAGATGTAAGGTCACTTAGTTGGGTATTTTCAGTGGTAGCGCATCATAGGCTCATCTAGGACGATTTGAGCTAAGGTGCGGTATGAGACACTCGATGGCTACCTGTCACAACTGTGGCAAAGCTATGGTTCCGAGAGCGACATATAGCCGTGGTTTCTGGGGATATTCGCCTACGTCCAATCACTGCCCCTTTTGCCTGAGTGAGAACTGGCACGGCGGAAATCCGGGTTTAGGGGCTCGGCTGTTCGCTTTGGTTGGTCTGGCTCTTGGTGTTCTGGCCTGCGTGTTGGTCGGAGCCTTTCTGTTCAAGGTGCAGTGGTGGCTTGGTGTCGAAGGACAGTGGCCTCTATTGACGCTGGGCACATGTGCTTTATCGGTTAGCGCGGGATACCATTTCTATAACTGGTTTGTTGATTGTTGACCGGTGATCATGCTGTGGAAGGCAGCAATCGGCCAGAAGCGGTCAGCCGCGAGCCAAAAAAAGCGCTCATTCGCAGTAGAGCTGATCGATGGCTCTGTTTCTCAACAGTTTCGAGCCTCCAACAGTACGTAGCGGTACAGCACCTTATAAAGCTCGAGGGAAAATCAGCGTGAAGGTCGTCATCCCAGCCTCGCTGGTGACGCCTACCTGGCCTTCGTGGAGGCTCATGACCGAACGGACGATGGACAGGCCCAAACCCGTTCCGCGCGAAGGGCTACCGTCCGCGCGATAGAACCGTTCGAATAAGTGGGGTAGGTGATGTGGCGGAACGTTCGCACCTTGATTGGTGACAGCGAGTGAGATGTCGTCGGTTTTTTCAATGATTACGAGCTCGACATTAGTGCCTGGGGCAGCATGCCGTAGCGCGTTGGACAACAGGTTGGAGATGACCCGTTGGACCATGAGCCGATCGCCGAGGACGATCGCGTCGCCAGTTACCGTTGTTTCCACTCCCGATTCGTCCGCGAGGAACTCGAAGTAGTCACACACGCGCCTCGCTTCTTCGCCCAGCGGCAGAGGTTCCAAGGCAAGCGCAGGACTGGCGTGATTCACCTGTGCGAGAAAGAGCATGTCCGAGACGGTCCGGCTGAGCCGTTCAAGTTCTTCCACCGAGGATTCGAGTACATCCCGGTATTCTTCTTTGCTGCGTTCTCGTGACAACGCGACCTGCGCCTTGCCCATGAGATTGTTCAGAGGGGCGCGTAGCTCGTGCGCTGCATCGTCGGAGAATTGTGACAGTTGCTGCACCCCCGTATCGAGCCGATGAAGCATTACGTTCAGGCTGTGCGCCAGGGCATGCAGCTCGCCGGGTAGTCGCTCAGTACGGATTCGGGGCGATAGGTCTTCGGTGGACACTTGTGTGGCCAGCGCGCGAAATCGGCGAAGTGGACGTAAACCGTTGTGTGCGACCAACCAACCGGCCATGCCGATAAGCATTAGCAGCATGGGTACGGCAAGTATCGCTGAGCGGAGGAACGCGGCCATGAGCCGCTGATCGGCGCTACGGTCCTGCGAGAGCAGGAGGGTCATCGGCGCTCGACCTGATATTTGGATTTGCTTACGCCCCGTCAGCATGCGCACACCATTCCTAGTGGTCCAATCCAGATAAAAGCCATCCCGACTGATCAGATCGAGCTGTCCAGGCTCGTTCGAAAAACGGCCTATCCCGAAAACAGGCGGCTTCTTTGGATCACCGATGACGCTGATCGAAAGGTCATCATGACCGAGCACGGTATCGCTCAAAGCATGTTGCCAAGGTCGGCTCATGCGGGCGCCGGTGTCTTCCAGCAAACCATGATCGATCTGCGCGAGCTTGGCCGTCAGTTCTTCCTGAGCGCGCAATTCCAGCTGGCGTGCGAGTACCCAGTAACTCATGGCAATCAGTAATGCCACCAAGGCGGCGCCCGTCAGCGCGATCTGCAGCGCCAGGCGTGACGCCAGACTCAGTGGCTTCACGGCCGCGCCTCGAGGATGTAGCCAACACCGCGAATGGTATGGATCAGACGTTCGCCGAAGGGCTCGTCCACCTTCATGCGCAGGCGGCGAATCGCGACCTCCACGACATTCGTGTCGCAGTCGAAATTAATGTCCCAGACGAGCGAGGTGATCTCGGTACGGGTAAGCACTTCGCCGGTTCGCCGCATCAGCAGATGGAGCAAGGCGAACTCCTTGCTCGTGAGGTCGATGCGTTGCCCGTTTCGGTACGCACGATGCCGACCGGGGTCCAGCTCTAGGTCGGCCACACGCAGGTGGCTTGAAAGCGTCACGGTTTCGCCCCGTCGCAGCAGCGTGCGGATACGGGCGAGCAATTCGGGAAACTGGAAGGGTTTGACGAGGTAGTCATCGGCGCCCAGTTCCAGGCCACGCACCTTTTCTTCCAGGCGGCCATGGGCGGTGAGCATGATCACGCGCGTTTGTTTGCGGCGCCGGATGAGTTCGAGCACTTCCCAGCCGTCCATGGTCGGCAGGTTCACATCCAGTAGAACGATGTCGTAGTCGTGCTGCAGCGCAAGATGTAAACCGTCGAGGCCATCGCCGGCCCGGTCGACGACGTAACCGCTCTCAATAAGGCCTTGCTGCAGGTATTCCGCGGCTTTGTTTTCGTCTTCTACAACCAGGATGCGCATGTTTTGGAGACTCGGCGGGAACGTTCGGATAAACGACGGCACAATAATCGCTGTAGTAGCTACAGGGTCAAGCAAACCCTAACCCCAATGCTCGGCTCAGGTGCCTACCTTGCAGATTTGTAATCCGCGGTTCATGTGTAGCGGTGGTTATTGGCATCGCCGTACATAAAAAAAGGCGCCCGGGTGGGCGCCTAAAAACACATCTTCAAACCAAAGGAACAAAAAAGAAGATGTGTCTACCGCTTGTGACGATTCAAAGTATCGACAGTGGGTATTCGGTGATGAAGCGAACCTCGTCGAGGTCGGACTCGAACGCCGTCGCGCGTGTGGTGGCCTGGCGGACGCGCAGCGACAGGTCCTTGAGGGCGCCACTTTGTACGACGTAGCGAACTTCGACGTCACGCTCCCAGCGCTTCTGACCAGTCAGAGGCGCACCGTTATCGTCTTCGCGCCTGTACACATCATTGGCATTGCTGTAATCGGCCCCCCACCCTCGGGCATAGCGCGTCATGAAGCTGAGCCCGGGAATGCCGTAGGGCGCCATGCTCAGGTCATAGCGCAGCATCCAGGATTGCTCCTTGGGCGAGTTGAAGTCGCTGTACTGGATAGAGTTGTTCAAATAGATGGAGTCGGCCTGGCGCAAATAATCGAAGTCATCGTTGCCGTTGTTGCGTTGATAGGACGCCGTGACGGTATGCGCGCCGAACGCAACCCCGAAGCTGGTGCTCCAGATGTCATTGTTGAATTCGCCTAGTAACTCGCGCCCTTCGTCGGTGGCTTTGTAGTAGTTGAAGCTGCCTAGCAAGGCAACGGTGTCCGAGAGCGGATAGTTGGCGGATGCGCCGAAATAGTGCTGGTTCCATGCGTCCTTCAGGCGGCTGGTGTACAGGCCGAGGCTGAGGTAGTCGTTGACCACGTAATCCCCACCGCCGTAGCCCAGCCAGGGCGAGTCGACCGCGCCGCCATAGAACGTGACGAAGTCTTCCTTCATGTTGCTGGTGTTGGGCTGGCTCATCGCGTGCAGGCGGCCGCCCTGAAAGGTCAGGCCGTCCAGTGATGTATTGACGACCGTAACGCCCTTGAAACTTTCCGGTAGCAAGCGGGAGTCGCCGAAGTGCACGACTGGCGTGGTGGGAAAGACATCGCCGGCCTTTATCTCGGTGTCCAGCAGACGCGCCTTCACGGCACCACCGACGCGTGAGAAACCGTCCTCGGCGTCGCCTTCGCTGTTGTACGGAAGCAGGTCGATGCTGCCACCCGCGCCAGAGCGACCGGAGCCGGTGTCGAGCTTGAGGCCGAGCATCGCGAATGCGTCGATGCCGACGGCCACCGAGCCCTGCGTATAGCCGGATTCGAACACCGCCATCAGCCCGTGGGCCCACTCCTCAGAGTAGCCATTTCCCGTGGCGCTCGAACCGTCACGAAAATCCCGGTTGAAGTAGTAGTTGCGGTTTATCAGCGAAAGCGTGCTGCCTTCAATGAAGCCCGCTGCGGGCGCGGTGTCAGCGTATAGCGGGGGGCTGCCCAGCGCGAGGGAGAAGGCTGCCAGTGACAGCCCGGCCTTTTTGTTCATGGTGTGCTCCTGATGACGGCAGTGCGATCGAGGTGCGCCTTTTGCTCTTGGTCTTCGGCGCCCCTGCCGTTATCGCAGCCCAGGGATAACCGCAGAATTAGCCGCAGATGACGATTCCGTAATCCAGGCCGGTTCGTCGAACTGCCTTGGATTACAGATTTGTAATGTTGTGGTCACCGGGTCGATACCCACCCCCTTCTAAAGTCGGCGCCGCTGAGCCATCAGCTACCTGGTCGGACACGTGCGGCCGGGCCAACGCGGTCGACGAAGGGGGCACTGCACAGCAGTGTTGGGTATGTACCGAAAGAAACGCTTCTATCTGCTTGCCGGTAGCCTGCTGGGCATCGGGCTGGCACTGATGTCGCTCGAGGCGGGTGCGCAAGAGAGCCTCACGCTTGAGCGCGCCGTATCCCTGGCTTACGAGCGTAATCCGGATTTTTCCGCCGCGCGTTCCGACATTGGCATCGCCAGTGGCATGCGCCGTCAGGCCGGGGTCATTCCCAACCCGGAGATCGGGTTCGAAATGGAAGACACTCGCTCCGACCGGCAGACGCGCTCGGTCTCAATCACCCAGCCGATCGAGCTGGGCGGTAAACGCGGCGCGCGTATCGGCGTAGCCGAAGCCAACCAGTCCGTGGTGGATGCCGACATGGACCTGCGCCGCCAGGGCTTGCGGGCTGACGTCATACAAGGCTTTTTTGCCGCGTTGCGCGCCCAAGAAGGCATGCGGCTGGCCGAGGCGTCCCTCGCGCTTGCCGAGCGTGGCGCGAAAGTCGCCGGGGCGCAGGTGGACGCGGGCAAGGTTTCCCCGGTCGAGGTGACGCGCGCTGACATGCAGTTGGCGACCACGCAGCTGGATGTGCGGCGTGCACGGCAGGAATGGGACAACGCGCGGCAGATGCTGGCCCGGTTGTTGGGCACCGATGCGCCGGACTTTGGCGAGCTGGTCGGCAGCTTCGAACACTTGCCCGGGGTGCCCAGCGAGGCGGACCTGCTGGCTCGTGTGCGCGACAGTGCCGACATGCGCAAGGCGCTGCGTCAGGTGAACCTGAGCGAAGCCGAGCTTGGGCTGGAGCGTAGCGGGCGTTATCCCGACATCAGTATCAGCATCGGTAGCCAGTATGACGAGATCGAGCGCGAGCGCATTAATCTCGTTGGCTTCTCCGTGCCGCTGCCGTTGTTTGATCGTAACCAGGGCAACGTGCTGGCAGCCGCCCGCCGCGCGGAGCAGGCGCGCGATCTGCGTAACGCCGCCGAGATTCGCGTTCGTGGCGAGATTCAGCAGGCGCTACGGGACTGGCGGACCGCGCTTTCGGACGTCGATGAGATCCGCAACCGGATATTGCCGGCGGGGCAACGCACCGTGGATGTCGCCACGCGCGGCTTCGGTCTCGGGCGCTTCGCCTTCCTCGACGTGCTCGACGCGCAGCGTGCGCTGATCGATGCGCGCACGCGTTATCTGCAGTCATTGCAAGCCGTGGTCGACGCCTGGGTGCGTATCGAGCGGCTGTACGGACCGACCACCACTTTCGAATGACCGAAACACCGTCCAGATGTCAGGGCGGTGAGGGAGCTTGCATGAATAAACAGACAGGAATCGCCTTGGCGATCACGTTGCTACTGGCCGCAGGCGTTGGCGCGAAGGACGGCTTCTTACCGGACGCGCGGGCCAGTGAGGAGGGCCACGCTCATGAAGAAGGGGAGAACAGTCATGGCGCGGCCGAAGCTGGCCACGATGAGGAAGATGGTCACGCTGAAGAGGAAGTCCACGAGGAAGGAAGTCATGGTGAAGAAGGCCATGGCGAAGCGGGCGATGCGCACGGCGATGAGCATGGCGACGAAGAACACGGCGAGGGTGAAATTGCCCTCAGTCCCGAGCAGATCCGCGCGGCAGGCATCGAGCTGAGCAAATCCGGCCCGGCATCCATTGGCTCATCCGTCGCGCTGCCTGGCGAGCTGCGCTTCGATGAAGACCGTACGGCGCATGTCGTGCCGCGCGTGGCAGGCGTCGTCGAGTCGGTTTCGGTCAATCTTGGCGACGAAGTAAAGAAGGGCCAGCTGCTGGCGGTGATCTCCAGCCAGCAGCTGTCGGATCAGCGCAGTGAGCTCGCCGCCGCAGAACAACGTCTTCGTTCCGCGCGCACGCTGTTCGAGCGCGAGCGCACGCTCTGGCAGGAACGCATCTCTGCCGAACAGGATTACCTTCAGGCACAGCAAAGCCTGCGCGAAGCGGAGATCGCCTTGCGCAACGCGCAGGAAAAAACGCGTGCACTGGGTGGCGCAAGCACCACGGGCGGCGGTAATCGCTATGAACTGCGTGCCCCGTTCGATGGCGTCATCGTCGAGAAGCATCTGGTGCTCGGCGAACGAGTGGATGAGACCTCCAGTGTCTTCACCCTGACCGATCTCTCGCGGGTGTGGGCGACCTTCAGCGTGCCTGCGCGCGACCTGATGCGGGTCAAGGTTGGCCGGGAAGTGGAAGTCGTGGCGGGCGAGTTGGGTATGCGAACGATGGGTAAGGTGGCCCACGTTGGCAGCTTGCTTGGTGAGCAGACGCGTGCCGCCACGGCTCGCGTGACGCTTGCCAATCCTGACGGGGCCTGGCGTCCCGGATTGTTCGTGACGGTTCAGGTCAGCGCCGACGGTCGCCGCGTTCCGGTGACGGTGCCGGTCGAGTCGGTACAGACCGTGGAAAATACGCCCACCGTGTTCGTGCGTACCGCCGAGGGCTTCCAGGCGACCCCGGTTTCGCTGGGCGAGCGCGACGGTAATCGCATCGAGATTCGTGACGGGTTACAGGCCGGCCAGGACGTGGCGACGGCAGGCAGCTTCATCCTGAAATCCGAACTTGGCAAAGGCTCGGCCGACCACGCCCACTGATCCCCGGGATATTTCTCATGTTCGAACGCATTCTTCGTTTCGCCATCGAGCAGCGCTGGCTGGTGCTGCTTGCGGTGCTAGGCATGGCAGGCGTCGGGGTCTACAGCTATCAGCTCCTCCCGATCGACGCCACGCCGGATATCACCAACGTACAGGTCCAGATCAACGCGTCCGTTCCGGGGGCATCGCCACTGGAGACCGAGCAGCGCGTAACCTACCCCATCGAGACGGCGATGGCCGGCTTGCCGCACTTGCGCCAGACACGCTCGCTGTCGCGCTCGGGGTTCGCGCAGGTCACCGTGATCTTCGAGGATGGCACCGATCTCTACTTCGCTCGGCAGCTGGTGAGCGAGCGGCTGCAAAGCGCAAGCAACGAGTTACCCCCGGGCGCGGAAGTCGACCTCGGCCCCATCTCGACGGGGCTGGGTGAAATCTTCCTCTGGACGGTCGAGGCCGAGCCGGAGGCGCGGCGCCCCGATGGTCAGCCGTATACGCCGACTGACCTGCGCGAGATCCAGGACTGGATCATAAAGCCGCAGCTGCGCAACGTACGCGGCGTTGCCGAGATCAACACGATTGGGGGCTTCGCTAAGGAATACCAGGTTGCGCCGGATCCCAAACGCATGGCGGCGTACCGCATCACGCTCGAACAGCTGGTGCTCGCGCTCGAGCGCAACAACGCCAACGTCGGCGCGGGCTTCATCGAGCGCAGTGGCGAGCAGCTGTCGATCCGCACGCCTGGCCAGCTCGGTTCCCCGGAGGACATCGCCAATATCGTGCTGAGCAATGTCGGCGGTACACCTGTGCGCATCCGCGATATCGCCGAGGTGGGAATCGGTCGCGAACTGCGCTCGGGTGCCGCGACCGACAACGGCCGGGAAGTCGTGCTCGGCACGGCCTTCATGCTGGTTGGCGAAAACAGCCGCAGCGTCTCGCAGGCAGTCGCCCAGCGGCTGGAAGCGATCAACCAGAACCTGCCCAAGGGAGTGAGCGCCATCACGGTCTATGACCGGACGGACCTCGTGGACAAGGCCATCGCAACGGTGCGCAAGAACCTGATCGAGGGCGCGATCCTGGTGATCGCGGTGCTCTTCCTCTTTCTCGGCAACCTGCGGGCGGCGCTCATCACCGCGATGGTCATCCCGCTGTCGATGCTGTTAACCTTCAGTGGCATGGCGGCAAACAAGGTCAGCGCCAACCTCATGAGCCTGGGGGCGCTCGACTTCGGCATCATTGTCGATGGCGCGGTCGTAATCGTCGAAAATGCGATCCGCCGCCTGGCCCACGCCCAGGAAAAACACGGCCGCGTGCTTACCCGCAGCGAGCGATTCCACGAGGTGTTCGCCGCCGCGCGCGAAGCACGGAGGCCGCTGATCTACGGCCAGTTGATCATCATGGTGGTCTATCTGCCGATCTTCGCGCTCACCGGCGTCGAAGGGAAAATGTTCCATCCGATGGCGTTCACGGTAGTGATCGCATTGCTGGGCGCTATGATTCTTTCCGTCACCTTCGTGCCGGCAGCCATCGCGCTGTTCGTCACGGGCAAAGTGCAAGAGAAGGATAATCGTCTGATGCGCGCGGCGCGTAACGGTTACGCACCGGTGCTGGACTGGGTGATGCGGCACCGTCCGCTGGTGTTCGGCGGGGCTATTGCCGCGGTGCTGCTGTCGGCTCTGCTGGCGACGCGGATGGGAAGCGAGTTTGTGCCGAGCCTGAGCGAAGGGGACTTCGCCCTGCAGGCGCTGCGAGTGCCGGGGACAAGTTTGTCCCAGTCCGTGGATATGCAGCAGCGCTTGGAAAAAGCCATCGCCGAGCAGGTACCTGAGGTCAAGAGAACCTTCGCACGAACCGGTACTGCCGAAATCGCGGCGGACCCGATGCCGCCGAACATTTCCGACAGCTACGTGATGCTCAAACCGAAGGAGGAATGGCCGGACCCGGGCAAATCCCGCGAGCAGCTCATTGAAGACATCCAGAAGGCTGCGGCATCGGTACCGGGCAGCAACTACGAGATGTCTCAACCGATCCAGTTGCGCTTCAACGAGTTGATTTCCGGTGTGCGCAGCGACGTCGCCGTGAAGGTGTTCGGTGACGACATGGACGTGCTGAACAAGACGGCCGCCGAGGTTGCCGAGATCCTGCAGGACGTGCCCGGTGCCTCCGAGGTGAAGGTGGAGCAGACGACCGGTCTACCGTTGTTGAGCGTCAACGTGGATCGTGACAAGGCGGCGCGCTTTGGGCTCAACGTCGGTGATGTGCAGGACACGGTCGCGGCAGCCATTGGCGGTCGCGAGGCGGGGACGTTCTTCGAAGGCGATCGCCGTTTCGATATCGTCGTCCGACTGTCCGACACGCTGCGGACCGATCCGGACGTATTGGCGCGCCTGCCGATTCCCGTTCCTGCGATCGCCGGCGCAGTCAGCGATCGTATCGACTTCATCCCGCTGGCCGACATCGCCACGCTGGACTTCGTACTGGGGCCGAATCAGGTCAGTCGGGAAGATGGCAAGCGCCTGGTAGTGGTGAGCGCCAACGTCCGTGGTCGCGATATCGGCAGCTTCGTCGAGGACGCCTCGGCGGCGCTGGCCGAGCGCAATCCGATCCCTACGGGCTACTGGACGACCTGGGGGGGCCAGTTCGAGCAGTTGCAGGCCGCCGCCGAGCGTTTGCAGCTCGTGGTTCCGGTCGCCTTGCTGCTGGTCTTCGTGCTGCTGTTCATGATGTTCAACACGCTGCGCGACGGGTTGGTGGTGTTCACGGGCATACCGTTCGCGCTGACCGGTGGCGTCGTGGCGCTGTGGTTGCGGGATATTCCGCTCTCGATCTCCGCCGGGGTTGGCTTCATCGCCTTGTCGGGCGTGGCGGTACTCAACGGCCTGGTGATGATTGCCTTCATTCGGGGGTTGCTGGAGGAGGGGCGCCCGCTGTCCGTGGCGGTGCGCGAGGGCGCGCTGGTGCGGTTGCGACCGGTGCTGATGACCGCGCTCGTCGCCTCGCTCGGCTTTGTGCCGATGGCTCTGGCGACGGGCACTGGTGCGGAGGTTCAGCGGCCCCTGGCGACGGTGGTCATCGGCGGCATCCTGTCTTCTACGGCGTTGACGTTGCTGGTGCTGCCCGCGCTCTATCACACGGCGCTGCAACGTCGCACGAAGAAGACGGAAGCAGAAGAGGGCGCGCACTGATGTCAGTCAGCGCCCGTCGCGAAGGCCAGGATCACCAGTCAGTCTGTTGCATCCCGCGTTAACGCTCTTTGTAGGAGCCAGCTTGCTGGCGACGCTTTTAAAAACGGATCGCCAGCAAGCTGGCTCCTACAAAAGCACGATTATTGGCAGGCAATGAAGCGGTGCTCGGCTTTTCTCATTGCCATCCCCTCTAGGCTCATCTGGCACAACTAACAGGAACGTAATCTGGCGCTCACGGGGCCGTCAGCGCCCGCTTCTTAAAGTGATGCCTGACCGCGGATGAACAGCATCCGCCACTTCCCCCCTGAGTCTCTGGAGTCATCCATGAATCTATTTCGCACCGTCACGATCTTAAGTCTGATGGCTATCTCCTCCATGACGCTGGCCGAGGATGGCAGCGAACGTTCCTTGCGCATGAACGAAGAATTTCGTGCCAAACAGCAGGAGCTAAAGGAAGACCGAGAGCGCCATGAGCTGGAACGGATTCACGAGGAAAAGCTCGGTTCCGTCAGTGCCATGCCGAATGCAAGGCGCATTGGCAATAATTGATTGTTTCGCGCGGATTGACTCTGTCGATACAGGATCGATCCGCTATTTGCACGTTATTGCGTCAAAGAGGGTGATAGCGATTCGATGATCCGGCAGTCCTCGATTACCCCTCCTTGGCAGCAAGACGTGAGCCGCTGCAGTTCGGCTTCCAGCCCTTGTAGATCCGTGATCCGGCTACGCACCGCTTCCAGATGTTCAAGGACCTTGGCATCTACTGCTGCGCAGGGCGCTTCTCGGCGATCAGCAAGACTCAGTAACTCTCGGACGTCTTCCACGCTAAATCCCAATGACCGGCTACGCCGAATGAACAGTAATCGATTGCGCTCGAGGTCGGTGTAAATCCGGTACCCGGATGCAGAGCGTCCGGCCGGGAACAGGAGGCCCATTTGCTCGTAATAACGAATGGTGACGGCCTTCGTATCTGTGGCTTTAGCCAATGCACCTACTGTGTACGTCGTCGAAGCCATCTGACTTGACCTTATAGCTGCTAGAAGCCTCATTTTACGCGCCTTTACTGGTAATCGCCAGCAGATCATTGACGCCAGGATATGTGTTCATGGTTCATCGAAAGGCAAATTGCTGGCCCCTTTTGCTCCAAGCGTGGGTGCTGGCGCTGATCGCAAGTTTTGCCGTGTTATTCGTGGGTGAGGTGATGGGGCAGGCACCTTGCAACTTGTGCTGGTTCCAGCGCGCGTTCATGTTTCCACTCGTGCCGATGCTAGGTGTTGCCTGCTATCGAAGCGACGCCGGTGTATGGCCCTATGCGCTGGCAGTGGCTGCGCTTGGTTGGGCGGTCGCGCTTTATCACAACCTGCTTTATTTCAAGATCATTCCTGAGGCCATCAAACCCTGCGGTATGGGGCCGTCCTGTTCAGGCGCCAGCATGACCATCCTAAGGAGCCTGCCGTTGCCTCTTTTATCGCTGGGCGCATTCAGCCTGATCGTCATTATTCTGTTAGTCGTTCGCCGGAGACTAGCCGCATGAGTAAACGCTTCCTGACCGTTCTTATCCTGATCCTTTCAGGTCTCGCGTTCGCGGGGGCGGCCTATGTTTATCTACAGAGTGACGCGCCCATCTACCAAGGCACCGCGGCGCCGAACCCATCCACTCCGGCTGTGGATAAATCGAACTTGGTACGTTTTCACTCTCCCAGTTTCGGGCCCGCAGCGGCGAGCGTGACGATCGTGGAATTCTTCGATCCATCGTGCGAGGCCTGCCGGGCTTTTTATCCTATCGTCAAATCGATGATGGCAAAGCATCCGGAAGACACGCGTCTCGTACTGCGCTATGTGCTCAATCATCCTGGTTCCGAAGAGGCCTCTCGTCTCATCGAGGCGGCCCGCAAGCAGAACCTGTTTGTGCCGGTCATCGAAGCGGTTCTGGATGCTCAACCCGCCTGGCATGATGATCCACAGATTATCGCCGCGTGGGACGCCGCCGAGCAGGCGGGGTTGGATGTCGAAAAAGCCCGTGAACAGATGATGTCGCCTGACATCACGGCTGCTCTTGAAAAAGATACGGCTGACGCCCAGCGGTTGGGTGTGAGAGGGACGCCGATGTTCTTCGTGAATGGCCGTCCACTTACGCAGTTCGGCGCTCAGCCGCTGTACGACCTGATCAAGACTGAAGTCGCACAAAATCGCTGAGAATGGCTTGACCCTCTATTAGCTATAGGGTGTTCACTGAAGCTCATCACCTTATTGGGAGCGGCTCCATGAGCAATTGCTGCGGCGGCAAGAAAGGTCCGAAGGACAAGACCGGTACCGAGGTCTTTGATCCGAAGGCTTCAAACGCGGGCCAATATGCCGTTGATCCTCAGGCTCTGGCGGGCTCGGCACCCGGTGCTTGTCGTTCCGGTACCGCTAAGTCGAGTGACGATAAAGGGTGTTGCGCTCCCCATACTGATGCGTCACGTCCCGTATCTAATTTGCTCTACTTGCTCAGCAAACCCGGTGCGGATATCGCTGCTGCCGGAGTGTCAGAGCCAACGCTTTCCTGTTGCGCTCCGGCCAAGACCGAAGCTGCCGTAAATAAAAAAGCGGCGTGTTGCTCAGGTGAGGCCGGTTGCAGCGAAGAGGCCGCTATTCTCTATCAGCTGACCGAGCCAGACATGGCGGAGGCGCATTCTTCCCCAGTGAGTGATCACGCTCTAGACAGCGTTGCGTTCGCTCGCGAGGCCGATCGTTTTCATATCGCGCAAATGTGCTGCCCCTCCGAACAGACCACGATCGAGGCCAAGCTGGCCCAACTCGATGGCATTCACAAGCTGGAATTCAACACCATAAACCGGACGCTGGATGTCTGGCATGACCTGCCGGACACTCGTGTTATTCAGCGCGCCGTGGCAAGCCTTGGTATGCAGGCGGATCGTGTTACAGAGGCGAGCGAGAAGGTTCCGGATGGGGATGCCCCGGAACGTCATGAACACGGCACGTTGAAAACCCGCACCAAATGGATGCTGGGACTTTCTGGTATTTCCGCCGTCGGGGCCGAAGTATTGCATTTCACGGGCGCCGCGCCGGAGTGGGTGGTGGCGGCTGTGGCGCTGATGGCCATCCTGTTGTGCGGGCCGAGCACCTACAAAAAGGGCTGGATCTCGCTTAAGAACTTCAACCTGAACATCAACGCGCTGATGAGCATTGCTGTGACCGGCGCCGTGCTGATCGGCCAATGGCCGGAAGCGGCCATGGTGATGTTCCTATTTACCGTTGCCGAGTTGGTCGAGGCGCGCTCGCTGGATCGGGCGCGCAATGCGATCAAGAGCCTGATGGATCTCACGCCGGAGCGGGCGACCGTGCGCCAGGCTGACGGCAGCTGGCTGGATATGGACGTCAAGCGCGTGCCGCTCGGCGCAGAGGTGCGAGTGCGTCCTGGCGAGCGTATCGGCCTGGATGGCGAAATTCAGAGCGGCAGCTCAGCGGTGAATCAGGCTCCGATCACCGGAGAAAGCCTGCCGGTGGAGAAGACCGTGGGCGATCAGGTCTTTGCCGGCACCATCAATGAGAACGGCTCGTTCGAGTACCGCGTCATGGCCGAAGCGGGTAATACGACGCTGGCTCGGATCACCCACGCAGTGGAGGAGGCGCAGAACTCGCGGGCGCCGACCCAGCGCTTCGTGGATCGATTCGCCAAGGTCTATACGCCGGCTGTGTTCTTCTTCGCACTGGCCGTTGCGGTACTGCCGCCGCTTTTGATGGGCGGCTTTTGGACGGAATGGATCTATCGCGCGCTAGTGTTGCTAGTCGTGGCATGTCCCTGTGCATTGGTTATCTCGACCCCCGTTTCCATCGTCAGTGGCCTAGCTGCCGCGGCGCGCAAAGGCATTCTGATCAAGGGCGGCGTGTATCTGGAAAGCGGCGCCAAACTCAGCTTCATCGCGTTGGACAAGACCGGCACCGTGACTTACGGCAAACCGGTGCAGACCGATCAGCAGATATTGGTGGAACTGCCAGGTACCGACGTGCAAGTGCTCGCCGCCAGCCTGGCGGGACGTTCCGACCACCCCGTTTCGCAAGCGATCGCCAAGCACGCGGGGCTAAGCAGCTCGGCTGCATTGCCGGTCGAGGAGTTCGAAGCCCTGCCAGGCCGTGGTGTGCGCGGTGTCGTAGCCGCTGAGTCGTACTACCTAGGTAATCAACTGCTGATCGGTGAGCTGCAACTCGGCAGCGCGGAGCTCGACGTTGCGATGACTACTCTCGAGCGCCAGGGCAAGACGGTTGTGGCGCTGGCGACGGTCCGTCGGGTCATCGCGCTGTTCGCCGTGGCCGATACGGTCAAGGCGTCGAGTCAGGCGGCAATCGAAGATCTGCACCAACTCGGGATCAAGACCACGATGCTTACCGGCGATAACGCACACACTGGCGAAGCCATTGCCCGGCAAGTCGGCATGGATGAGGTTCGCGGCAATTTGCTGCCGGAGGACAAGCTGGCTGCGATCCGCGATTTGCAGGCCCGTGGACATGTCGTGGGGATGGTCGGTGATGGCATCAATGATGCGCCCGCGCTGGCCCGGGCGGAGATCGGCTTTGCCATGGCAGCCGCCGGTACTGGCACGGCCATCGAAACGGCTGACGTGGCGATCATGGATGATGACCTGCGTAAGCTGCCGGCGTTCGTGCAACTGTCGCGTAATACGGCCGCGATCCTCAAGCAAAACATCGCGTTCGCCATTGGTATCAAGGCGATCTTCCTGGCGTTCACGCTTGCGGGTTGGGCAACGATGTGGATGGCGGTGTTCGCTGATGTCGGTGTGAGCCTTTTGGTAGTGCTTAACGGCTTGAGGCTGCTAAAGAAGTAGCGCGCTGTTGCGATTTAACTATTCAACGCTTCCTTCCGCCAGGCCGGCAAGTCAGCCATATCTGAAGCTAGCAGACGCTACAGTCTGAGTGGCCGCTAACGGCCAAAAGCTGCCATTCAAGCAAGCATCAAGCGAGAAGTTTCTATTGGACGAGTCACCACTCTGTTTACGATTGTCACAGGGCCCGTCAAATACTGCCCTGATTGACGCGAGCGGACAGTTCTTCAGCCGACTCTTTGCGCTCCGAGTAGCGATCCACTAGAAATTCTGTCTGATCGCGCAGCAAGAGGGTGAATTTGACCAGTTCCTCCATTACATCGACGACGCGGTCGTAATAGGCAGATGGTTTCATGCGTCCGGCGGCGTCGAACTCCATGTGGGCCTTGGCCACTGATGACTGGTTCGGAATGGTGAACATACGCATCCAGCGTCCGAGCACGCGCAGTTGATTGACCACGTTGAAGGATTGGGAGCCGCCGCACACCTGCATCACGGCAAGCGTCTTGCCCTGGCTCGGTCGGATTGCACCCAGAGCCAGTGGAATCCAGTCGATTTGCGCCTTGAATACTGCCGACATAGCACCATGGCGCTCCGGCGAACACCAAACCTGGCCCTCAGACCAGAGTACTAGATCACGTAGCTCCTGCACCTTCGGGTGCTCTACCGGTGCGTCATCAGGAAGAGGCAAGCCCGAAGGGTCGAAGATTCGCGTTTCTGCACCAAAGTAATCGAGCAGGCGCGCAGACTCTTCCACCAGCAGGCGGCTGAAAGAGCGTTCACGGGTCGAGCCGTAAAGCAGCAGGATTCTTGGTTTGCGCACGTGCTGGTCATCGCGTGAGCGCAACGTCGCAACCAGCTTCTGGTCGAGATTAGGAAGATCGGTGGGTATGAGGGCTCCGTTCACAGGTTGCCGATGCGATCCAATTCGCGCTTCAGATCGTCACGAGCCAGAGTGTCGATGGGTAGATCAAGAAAGGCTCGGCATCGCTTTTCTATCTGAGCCAGCGTGGCATCGAATGCCGCATCGACAGTAGCCTCGTCACCGGACACTTCGGATGGATCTTCCAGGCCCCAGTGAGTTTTTAGCGCTGGCCCGAAATAGACAGGGCAAGCCTCCCCGGCAGCTTTGTCACAGACGGTGATGACTATATCGGGAGGGCTCGATTCAAAAGCATCATTACCCTTGCTGCTGAGCCCCTCGATGGAAATTCCTGCACGCTTGAGAGTGGTGAGGCTGCGGGGCAAGACCTGGCCCTTTGGAAAGCTGCCTGCACTCACAGCAACAAACCCATCAGGTGCGATGTGATTGAACATCGCCTCTGACAGGATGCTTCGGCAGCTGTTGGCCGTACACATGAAAAGCACTCGCATACTTGCTCCTGTCGCCGTTGGCGACGTCAAAGGCTCAGGCGCATGGCCAATGTCGATAGGGTGATAAGAAGAACCGGAAAGGTGAGCAAGGCACCGACTTTGAAGTAGTAGCCCCAGGTGATGCGGATGCCTTTACGCTGAAGTACGTGAAGCCAAAGCAGCGTGGCCAGGCTGCCTATCGGCGTGATTTTCGGCCCGAGGTCGCAACCGATGACATTGGCGTAGATCATCGCCTCGCGCACTACACCGCTGCTGTCGCTTGCCCCGATGGCAAGTGCGCCAATGAGCACGCTGGGCATGTTGTTCATCACTGATGACAGCAGCGCCGATACAAGTCCGGCTCCAAGCGCAGCGGCCCAAACGCCTTGTTCGGCAAACCGGTCGAGGATGCTCGTCAGGTAGTCAGTCAGACCTGCGTTGCTCAGCCCGTAGACCACCAGGTACATACCCAGAGAGAACACCACGATTTGCCAGGGGGCATCACGCAACACGCGGCGAGTCGAGATGACGTGTCCACGCGCAGCGACAGTGAAGAGAATCGCCGCACAAACCGCCGCCACTGCACTGACCGGCACCCCCATCGGCTCCAGCAAAAACAGCCCAACCAGAAGAAGACCTAAAATCCACCACCCGAAGACGAAGGTAGTGTGGTCTCGAATAGCAGCCTTCGGCGCCTTGAGGTTGGCCAGGGAATAGGTCGCTGGAACATCAAGGCGGAAGTAGAGAAATAGCACCAGCAGCGTCGCTGCCACGCTGATCACCGTCACGGGCACCATAACCGACGCATATTCGGCAAACCCCAGCTGGAAGAAGTCGGCTGAGACGATGTTCACCAGGTTCGATACCACGAGCGGCAGGCTGGCAGTGTCGGCAATGAAGCCTGCCGCCATGACGAATGCCAGTGTGGCTCCCGGTGAGAAACGCAGTGCCACCAGCAATGAGATGACGATGGGAGTGAGGATAAGCGCCGCGCCGTCGTTCGCGAACAGGGCTGACACAGCAGCCCCCAAGAGCACGATAAATGCGAACAGTCGAGGCCCGCTACCGTTGGCCCAGCGCGCCACGTGCAGCGCAGCCCACTCGAAGAATCCTGCTTCATCGAGCAGGAGGCTGATGATGATGATCGCGATGAAGGCGCCAGTCGCGTTCCACACCACCGCCCAGACAGTGGGAATGTCCGCCAGCGATACAGCGCCTACTGCAAGAGCAAGAGCTGCACCCATGCTCGCGCTCCAGCCGACACCCAGACCTTTGGGCTGCCAGATTACGAGGATGAGCGTGAAGAGAAATACGGCGGCGGCTATTAGCATGGCGGGCTCCTCAGACTTCTCAGCAGCAGCTGGCGGCACGTTCAGGGCGCCCAACCATCTTCTTCAGTCGAGAGGTGCTTTCCGCCATCCAGGTGACGTTGCCGCTTGCCGTAGCACCGAGCACCTCACGGATCCATTGCGGAAGATTGGGATTGAGTCGGTAATAGACCCACTGCCCCTGGCGACGATCTAGCAACAGACCGGCGCTGCGCAGTTGTGCCAGATGGCGACTGATCTTGGATTGATTATCTTCGAGGGCGCACATCAGTTCACATACGCAAAGCTCCCCATGCTCGGCAATTAGCAGGGTGGCCCGCGCGCGGGTTTCGTCGCCAAGGCATTTGAAGGCTTCAGATGGAGTCAACATGGCGCGCCTGTATAAATGAAAAGTCGGATATGCGCATATTCACATATCAAGAATTGATTTGCGAGCACGAACTCAGCCGGAGAATCAGATAGCCCGGTGGCGTTGCGACTATATGGGTAAATGACAGCCGCAGAGCAGCAGAGCTGACCTCGCCTTTACAAGGCTGCGCCCCGTCTAAAAGCCGCTGAAGGGCTCGGGAAACAACGAGCCCAACAAGTCAGGGTGATTACTTCTTACGCCATACGAGCTTCGGAATGACCCGGATGTAAATCAGCTCGCTGACCAACTCTACAAGGGTTTGCGTGATAACAGCGGCAGCGGCAAGTGCCCTCACGTCCTCAGGGAGCGCCAGTGCGAGGGGCAGTACGACAAGAGAATTACGGGTCGAGGTGCTGAATGTCACTGACCGAGCGGTTGTAGCGGGCAATCGGAAGAACCTGGCAGTTAAGGCTCCGACCACAGGCGCCAACAGCATGAAACCGATGTAAACGGGAATTACGGGCAGCAGATTTTCGATGTCTTGAACCACGTTAGTGATCTGCGAAGCGATCACTACGATCAGCACGGCTGCCATGGCCGGAACCGGCATCCACGCCCAAGCGCTGTTCCATCCAGTAACCAGACGTGACCGTTTTGCTGTTGCGGAGGTGACTACAGCCAGTACCAACGGCAGCACAATCAAAACTAGGAAAGCCTCAATGAAAGGCGCGATGGAAATGACCACTGCCGATTCGCCACCCAGCATAAACGCGAGGTAAACGGGCAGCAGCACGAGCTGAAGGAGAAGTAGCACGGGCGTCGCTGCCAGCGTCAGCCTGGAGTCTCCTTTCCCGATATGGGTGAAGACCACAACGTAATCGATGCAGGGGGTGAGCAGCACCAGTAAAGCGCCGATGAGTAGTGCTGGATGCTCAGCGAGCCCTCTCGTCATGACCAACACCAGCAGAGGGATCAGCACAAAGTTTGCGATCAACAAAGCAGCCATGAAGTGCCGATCACGCAGGCCCTGCCGGATATCGAGAAAAGGGATCTGCAAGAACATCGCGTACATCAGTACGGCGATGGCTGGCGTCACCAGTATGCCTAGACCCTGAGCGGCATGTGGGGCCAGCAGCCCCCCGATGGCTGCGCCGATGACGGCGATGAAATAGATAGGAATTTGATTTTCTTCAAGTAGATCTCTGTTCACGCCAAGCCCTTTGCGTCGCGGTTAATTTCAATCGTTCAGGGTAATATCTGTAGCCACTACAGAATCAACGACTGCTTGGAGAAACATGCATGGCAGGCATTGGCGCACTATCCAAATCTACTGGCTGCCATATTGAAACGATTCGGTATTACGAGAAAATCGGGCTGCTACCTCCAGCTCATCGCTCCGCCGGCAAGCATAGGATCTACACGGACATCCACAGATCACGTTTGATTTTCATTCGGCAAAACCGAGAGCTAGGTTTTCCGCTTGAAGATATTCGCGAGTTGATCACGCTAGCAGCAGATACCAGCAATCTGTGCGGAGACGCCTTGGCGGTTGTAAAAAAACACCTGGCGGCTATCGAGGTGAAGGTTGCGAACCTTCAGGGTATACGGGCTCAGCTACTCGCTATGTCAGGCACTTGCGAATCAACCTGCCTCGGATCGACGGTATCCACCTGTAATCTCGTCGAAGGGCTATTCGAGCCAGCTGCTGGAGCGCGCACTGGCTGTTGCTAATTGCCAGATGCTCATGTGTGAAGTGACAGTCAGCCAAAGGCGACTGACCGCTTTTGGCCGGTAGCTGCCCGTCGTAACTGGCAGAAGCCGGCCAGTCGCAGCTAGGCAGTAATACACGCCCGCTCGCTATCATCTGCTTTTAACATGTTGATCTTCATCCGCTCAGGGTAAAGGCTGACGTCGTCACCTATTGTGCATTCTTTGCACGTTATGTTTTTCTGCGACTGACATGTCCTCATCCGTCGATCATCGGACGCGAGGTAGGATAACGGTGTGAGGCAGTCCACCCACTTTCGGTAGATTTCCGCCGGTAGAACGGTCTGAAATCAAATCCCGGGGGCTCAGCGATCAGTCACCATTTCGGCTCTTACAGCGAAGAGAGCATTGACCAATGAGTAAACAAGCACAGACGATAGTCACCCTGCTGGATCAGCAGTACGAGCAGCTGCTTGCGGACGCGAGATGCCTGGCCGCAAGCTATATGGATGCTTCCATGAAAATATACAAAAAGACCGGGGTCAAATCCGTCGTGGCTGCTGTGTCAATCAAGCAAACGAGCCCGAACGCATACTCGATCTACTGGTGCAGACTGGTGCCACTGCAGGGGCAAAAAAACAAGTTCGCGCCCCTGACTATTCCCAAAGGCAACGGCAAACATAAATACCCGGCTTCCTCGTTTGAGTTTGTGAAATCTCCTTACCGCGGCCTCGTTTTACAGGTTGAGGAACGTCTGGCTGGGATTCGCAGCATCGCCAGTGAGAATCGTCAGCTGCGTCGGACGTTGGTCGCCTATGAGAAAAAGCTGTCTAGATATCAAGCGCTTGATCATGGCGACCTCTGCTCGGAGGAGTAGAGGTTAAGCACACTATAAGCAGTGCCAAGCGGATCTGAACCGACTTCAATACCCGAAAGCCCCGTGCAGCGTGTCCTGACGGGGCTTTCTCATATCAGCAGTGAAGTCCGGCGAGACATGCTGCTGCGCTTGGTCGGGACAGACGTCGGGTGCAGGCTATAAGCAGTGTAGTGCGCTAAACCTACTCGCTGTCAGCCAGCAGGCTCTTGCAGGCGAGGTTCGCAAGCCGTATTTGCTATTAGCAGTGACGTTTACGACCAAGTCAGTCGGCCAACTGTGATCGGTATTAGTAGTGAAAGGCTTCACTTTCATAAAATAATCTTTGGTAGGTGGCGGCCTAGCTGGTACCCGTGTCGCTTAGCGGGTGGTAGCAGTAACGCACTATCACTCACTGCCACGCTGCTGTTCGAATGCAATGCGGTTCATTACGCACATGGGGATAGGGTAACTCTGGATGTGTGTCGTGAGGGCCTCGTTGCCTGCGATCACCATGATGCAGAATAGGCCTCTGCGGAAGCGCATTCCTCGCCCCAAGTAATTGCGCGGGATGATCTCCCATGTTTCGTCGTCGTAGTAACAACCAATGATTTCTAACCAGTGCAATTGGATGCCTGCGCCGATGATGCCTACTGACGTCAGGCAAAAAATTTCTACCTGGGTTTCCTGCCCAACAGGTACAGCGTAAACCCGACCGTTTGGTGCAATAGGTGGGAAGTATTGCCCGTTACCGAGGTGACGAAATTCCATGCTTGTGCTCCGGATATATGAGGTCGATAGACACTCTCCGGTAGCTTTATGAAAACCCAAGATCAGCTGTTGTCAGCGAGTCGGCGCACAAGTTCATCGTGCTGGGCAAGCTAGCTCGCCACATGGCGTGCTCGCATGTAGCTGATCTAAACGCTTCGGCGCGTTACTCACGCTATGGTGCCGAAACTAACAGCCCTTCCGAAGTTATCCCATGACCTCACAGGCTTGGGAATACTGCGTATCGCAACGGTAGGGTGCCATGCCGTTGGATTTGGATCGGCACCCGCTGCCAAAAGAGGCAGCGGGGCAGTTTGTAGCAGGTAACTGGCCGTACCGCTGAATACTCAGTCGTCGCCACGCTTTTGGTCCAGACGCGCTGCGATTATGTAGCCAATAGCGCCTGCGATGGTCAGCGCACTGACGACGGCAAGTACGGCATATACAAGCAGCTCAAAACGATCCATGCCCTTACTCCTTTGATTCGAGGTATACCAAGGTTAGGGGCTTTTGATCGAATCCCAAATCTACTGTGTGACGGTTTTGCGACCGGTGCCTGGGGGCTTTTCCCGCATGCGGGCTCTGGCACCGACGTACGCATCAGTTTCCCAAATACGCAAATACCCTAACTCGTAGGCGACGTCATTCCGAGCCTCCAGATCCTCATCGTCGGGTGCTTTTCCCCCAAGAATCGGGGCATGGTGACCAGACGACCGCTGGTATAGCTCGCAGGCATATGCTGCGCGACAGTCATCGATGTTTAGTCCGTGAGAAAGTAAAAGCTCTTGCGCTGCAGGTAGGTTCTTAGATTTCCATGTACGCCAAGCTACAGGCTTCGGGCACCTGCTGCCCTGTAGTTTTTGAAATGCTGCGGCCTTATACAAAATAACAATTTGCTCAGGATCAGAAATATTAATGATCCGATGCTCACGCTTATCTCTGCTGAACGCATAAAAGATGTTTTCTGCCTCGGCTTCTTTGTGAGCATCTTCTGCGTCGAAGAAAAAAGCGTCTACCAGTGACATGCCGAGGTATCGAACCAACCTGATCAATGTTGCTAGCTGCTCTGAGTGGAGAGCCTGAATATCTACCATCGCGGCTTCAAACCTGGTTCGGTCAAGACCGCGAGGTACCGTAATCCGTGCATGGCTTGGGAAGCCTAGCCGGCTACCAATATCAGCCGCTGAGCCTTTCCAGCGTCCATCACACGCGAAGCTCATTACTGAATGTACAGTCTCAAGCAGAGCGGTTACGTTTTGCTGCGGAAGGTTCCCTTGGTATGCCTGGATGTAGAGCTCTTCCCCGTACTCCCTCACCAGTTTTTTATTAACGAGCTCCAAGATGTCTATCTCATGAGACTCGTTGGCATAAACACTAAACTGCGCCCATTGCTGATCGTGGATCATGGCCTCGTGCTGGCTGAGAAGCCCGCGCCGGACTGCCTCCCTAAGAATTGCCGAACCGGCCTTGGCCAAGTCACGATCAAAATGTGAGTAGAAACTCTGCTTCATGGTCATTCCTCCATTCAGCTCAGGTGCTGAGCTGCTAAAGGAAATGCTGAGCGAGAAAAAATATCCTGGGGTTCGTTTTCGGTCGCGTTTAGCGCCTGAAATTAACGAGCGCATTCATCCCATAAACGGTCGTTTATGGCACGCCTATTCCAGATGATCTTTTGGGCTTGGGATTCACCACTTTCCTGTCATTTTTCCCGTACCAAAATCAGTGTGAGAAAAACGTATGGGAAAGCGGATTGGGTACGCCCGAGTTTCGACTGATGATCAGAATCTCGACCTGCAGCGAGATGCACTTGCCCTGGCTGGGTGCTCCGTGGTTTACGAAGAGACCATTAGCGGGAAGTCAGTGGATAGGCCGGAGCTGGAGCATTGCCTCAAAGCTCTGCGTAGTGGTGACACTCTGGTTGTCTGGCGACTGGACCGCCTCGGTCGTTCTTTGCCTGACTTGGTTGGGATTGTCAGTAGCTTGGAGCGGGAAGGGGTGGCCTTCGAGTCCATAACCGAACGAATTGAAACCACCAGCGCTGCCGGCAAGCTGATATTTCATGTATTCGCGGCCCTGGCTGAGTTCGAGCGCAACCTCATTCGAGAGCGAACCCGTGCAGGACTGGCTGCGGCTCGTGCCCGTGGGAGAAAAGGTGGGCGCAAGCCTGTGCTGGATGATCGTCAGGTACGTGAGATACGAGCTCTTCTCAGAGATCCTGAGATACAGGTAACCGATGTAGCTCGACGGTATGGCGTTTCTCGAACAACGCTTTACCGCTACGTCGGTTCGCCGAAATCATCTGCGGTAGCTTCAGTGGCGGGGGATATTTTCCGCTGAAGTTGCCCCGATAATTTTGGGCGCTATATGGAGTAATCTGGCAGCATCGCTAGCAGGTGCTGTGTATGGTTCGATATGAATTTTCAAGTCATATCAGGTCTCAGCTGCTAGCAATATGGATGGTACGAAAAATGGCTGTGTGCTTCAGGACGCAAGATACGCCCTGACGTACCTTTTTCCAATCATGCCAGCGTGGGCGGGCATGATTGAACTACCTAAGTTTACTTACACAGTGTTCATAATCGCTGTTCTGGCTGCGATCTCGTTCTGTATCGCAGCATAGAGGTCGATGTCAATTTGCTCGGTTTTAATTGACACGACAAGGCTGTATCGGACTCGATCGTTGTAGCGTTCTTGCTTCAACAGGGTCTTCCACCAGCCAAGGGCTGGATAGATACCGATCATGCCCCGGTCTGCCAGTTCTGCGGCAGTGCCGCGCCAGATATCTGAGTGCAGCGACCCTCTATGGCGAGTCTGGGTACCCAACAGCCAATTTGGATCTGATCCACCGCCCTGGTAGGTACCTTCCTCCTCGTCACGTGCGCGCTTGTTGATGCGCTGCCGGAATTGGGCCTTCTCTTCGGTAGGACGGCTGACATCGAAACGAAGTCCGTGAGACTCATATCGGTAGCGACCTTTGATGCCGCGTTCAACTACCCCTGGATTGGGCTCAACGAAGTAGGAGAGTGTCACTCGCATCTCTACGTTAATATTTCCCAAATCAAGGAGTTCTTGTTTTGGCCATGGCAGATCGTGAAGATGCATGTCGCGAGCCGTGGGAGTGCCTTTGACAGGCTTCATGAACGGCTGCAGCTCGTCCTCAACGATCAAGGTTAGCGAATCACCGGCACTCCACAGTGCTCGCCCCAGATCGGGTACTCCGAAGCCACAAATTTTTACCAGTCGCTCGTAGTCGGCTTTCGATCCTGCGCCCAGGAAGTCATGCTTCATGCGGTCGGTCCACTCAGCAGAGTGAACCATCAGCGCCCGAATGGTCTCCGGCCAAAAGACGGGGTACATAGCTAAGATCTGTGCAGCCATGCGAGCTGCCAGTGCGGAAGCCGCGCTGGTGGCTTTGGTGAGATCAAACAGTCGCGCAGCTGGAGTGTGGGAGGTCGTGAGTAGAGAGACGGACGGATAGTTGTAGGCGGCTAAATGATCCTTTACCAGATTCCCGCCCTCAAATACTACATCGGGTTTGAGCGGCCAGGACGTGCGCTGCCAGGTCAACGAAGTGGTGCTGTATGGACTCAAGCTTCCTGCCGGAGCCACTGGCTGAAGTGTGGCATTAGGAGGATCAATGACGGCTTTTTGCGTGTACGCCCCCACGCAGATCGCGTTCCAGGATTGGCCCGGGTCATGAATACCGTCGGTAGTGTTGCTGTCGGGGTAGTTCAACGTTTGATTCTGGTCTGCGTTGCCGGCCGACACTACGATCAAACGCGGATTTTTCCGCTCGCCGAGAACATCTGAAGCTAAGCCATCTACTGCAGCAGACCATGCAGAGGGGCGCCCTCGATCACGATCATCGGTACTCGTAATAGCCATGCTGAATATCCGATTCACATCTGGCCGGGCGATTTCCGGCAAGCCAACTGCAGACATAGTGAGGGCGCCATAGGGCTCTTTCTGGTTGCCCGCAGCGGCCGGCAGAAGCTTCACCGACTCGACCCGATGCCGGATATTGATGAGGCTTTGCGACAACAGTGGATCAACAAGATCGCCATAAAGGGCGAGGCCCGCCAGACCGGTGCCGTGGCCTACGTTGTCTTGGACTCCCCATGCTGGGTCAACGCTGTGTAGATCGTTGCGGCCAATGTGTGGGGCCAAAAGTGGATGCCCTGGGTTTACTCCGGTGTCGAGGAGGCAGACGCGGACACTGTCATCTTGACCCGCGGTTGTTCGCGCGAGCAGCTCGTCGACCCATTGGCGCTGCTCTGTTGGGGGCAGGGCATCAAAGAACTCAGCGGTTTCCTTCGCCCTCCGGATTTCCGCGACTTCGTTGAGGAGTAGAATTGATTGGGTAATTGCCGCTTTCGAGCCAAAGACGTTTAGCACCGTGCGTTCAGGAAAGTGTAGAGTCTTGTCAGAAGTAATGAAGCCAGAGCTTTCTACGATGGCGCGGAAGCGGTTGAGTACGGCCTCTCGGTCTTCACGAACCGGCAACCAAAACTCCCACCAGATCATGTCTGTATCGTTCTCAGGAAGCACTGCGGGATCATCGGTCCAGAGTGCACTGAACGCAGCGAACCGGATTTCTTGAATCGGGTTGAGCAGCGGAGCGTTTCGCGGCTGCCCTTTGGAGGTGTTCACCTCTAGGTACTGGCGAATGAGGCTCTCGAAGGCTTTTAGCTGACCGTCGGGGACGAAAACCGTCGCCATGTCAGTTTGGGTTTCGCGGTCACGGCGCAAATTGAGAAGCTCGATACGCTGAGCTCCGCGTGCAAGTCCCTCAAAGGCCAATTCGAATTCGGGGAAGCTTCTGAATTCGATCTGTAGGCCGAAGCCACTATCTCGGCCAGATTGACGCTGAACATTGACGGCCTCGGTCATCTGCTCGCCAACATATCGCAACTGGCCAAGCAGGGCCGCGCCGTGCGTGGTGCGGTCTTGTTGTGGGAAGCGTGGTTCCCTGCTCGCGGACGCTGTGGAGCGAAACCTTTCTTGCTGTCCCGTTCCCTTGAAGTGAAAGTGTAGTCGCTGTCCTACCTTTGGTTCTGTCATCGAGAAGCTCTACTACCTTAAGAGCGTTGTCGCCCATGGAAAGCCTTGCGCTCCTCAAGATGCTTTTCCACATCCTTGATGTCGACCTGTGTGCGGTCTTGAATGATCGCGTCTTTAATCGCATCGTCCGCTGCCCTTGCCAGCTCTGCATAGCTGAGGCCCTCTGCAACCTTGCAGAGCTTGTCCCAACTACGAGTCGGCTTCGAGAAATTAGCTAGCCGGTTCCTTAGCACCGCTTTAGTTTGTTCATGGTTAGGCAGCCCGTATTCGATAACATCATCGAAGCGGCGGAACAAGGCGTAGTCGAGAATTTCCGGGTGGTTGGTGGCCGCGATGATCAGGCTATTGGAATGATCCTGTTCGATCATCTGGAGGAAGCTGTTCAGGACTCGGCGGATCTCGCCTACGTCGTTGGCCAGGCCGCGCTGTGAGCCAATCGCATCAAACTCGTCAAAGAAGTAGATCCCGCGAGTATCACGGATAGCATCGAAGATCTGGCGAAGCTTCGACGCAGTCTCACCCATGAACTTGGTGATGAGGCTGTCTAGGCGAACTACGTAGAGGGGAATGCCTAGTTCGCCAGCGAGCGCGGAGGCAGTCATGGTCTTGCCAGTACCGGGCGGACCAACAAGTAGAAGCTTACGACGTGGCGACAAGCCGTGAGCGCGAATCTTCTCGAAGTTCCGTTGCTCATTGATGATCCGAGCCAAACGGTTGTGTGTGGCTTCATCCAGGATCATCTCCGCAAACCGAGTGCGCGGAAGTACGGCGGACAGCAGGTTGCCCAGATCTCCCCGTGGCTGACCGATCGGAACCGGTGAGCTTGAGGGCATGCGGTTTTTTTTGGCCGAGTCGATGATGGCCCGCAGATCCTCCGCAAGCTTTCCATGCCCTTGTTTTGCTTCATGTGCCGCCAGCTGCATTGCGACGGACAAGAAGTGGGCATCATCTCCTTTGACGTGTGAGCGCAGAAGCGCCTTCAGATGTTCGCTACTAGCCATAATATTCAACCTTGTCGTGCCGGTAGTGTAACCGTTTAGACGCGATCGAGCCTTGATCAGGTCAGGGTTCCTGCTACCCAGCCGCCGTTCGGAGCTGGACGAGGCTGTGCTTTACTTCGTCGCTGCACGGCCTATCGCCGCTGCCATCAAGCTGGAAGTGCCCGATGGAGCTAATGCAAGGGTGCTCAATTCTTCTGTCGGCAGCCTCTGATGTAGCGCAGATGCGGCAATATAGCCGCCCCATCGCGAACCTTTTCGCCAGCAGGAGTGTGGCTAAGCCCTGCATCCAGTAAAAGGCGTGATTGGCCCGAGACAGACCATACTTCCTTGTATTGTGCTGGAAGGGCAGGGCCCTTAACGCGCCTCGTCCTTTCTCATGTATGAAAAGCTATTGCTGGAAAGCCCGCAGCGTTTTTGGCTTTTTCAGTATTTTTAGAAGAGATTCCAGGTGTCTGCTAGCGTCGTGGTTGGGCTGTAGCGAAGTTAATGAGTCCGTCTTGGTTAGAGGACCGAACAATTGAGCGTGCGATTCAGGAGTATGCGCTAGCTGCAGAGCCAAGCGGCCGGCAATGGTTGGTTCTATACGACCTAGACGCACAGCATCTGAAATAGCCATCTGTCTACGGTCTGCGGCATATCCTTGGCTTAGCAGCCATTTGACAGGAGCTACCTGACTGCGGCTATTAGCTACTAGGCGTTGATAGGTGCTCAGGAACGTCATCCTAGCACCTACTGGGTCCCCTGTGCTGAGCACTGGGCGAGCTACACCCAATGCGAGCAGAATTTCCTCTGTGAGGACAACGCTGTTTTCCTCATCTACCGCTATCACGGCTATTGCCCATGCTTCGTTCGGTTCAGGCCTACCGTCCAGTTCGTAGAGCTGTTGTTGTATTGCCGCAAGGGTCAGCCTACCCGTCAATGTGCGGCGGCACGCGAGCAGAGCACTTCGAATTTCCTCGGCAGGATATTTGACGAGATCCTGAGCGAAAATTCTCGCGGTAGTCGGGCTGATCGTCTGACCAAGCGCTTCAGCGGTTGCGCAGATGGCGGATGCCAGCGCTGCTTGCTGTTCAGAGGAAAGCATTTTGATCTCCCCCTTGGAATATACGGCTGGCCATCTCCGCTGAATTGAGGTTTGCCTGGGTTGCCTCCATTTGTCTAGCTGTAGTCGAATTTATCTGCTGTCCAGTTGCCCACTGGGTTCGGTAGGACTCCGCTCGTGCCAGCAGGTCGCTCAGGCTGTGGCAGTTGTTCAGAATCCGTGCGTCATTGATCGCGATGTAGAACGCAGCGACTGGCGGGGCCTCATCGGGACCAAGTCGGTCGATCAGGTGACTAATCTGCCCAGCCGCTTTGCCATTCCAGACAGGCCACACCCCATAGCGCCCGATATAGGCCTCAGCGTACTGACGCCAGGTGAGATAGGTTTTGCTATTTGTGGATCTCGGCCCAGGCCTGGCTACTGTCGTATTGGTGTTCTCCTGTATTGCCGTGACGGAGAGCGCTGTAGCTGTTTTGGGGTTACCTGATGGTTCTATGGGAGTTATGAGTGAAGCTGCTGCGGGGTGCGGGTGCACTGCCTGCGTGGGGCGGGCGAGAGGATTGGCAGCTGGTTTGTCCTCAGCTGCGTAGTCGTTAGTGCTGCGTGGTGAATATCCTGCAGGGTGCACGCTCAGCATTGAGGAGCGGCCATGTCGGAGTTTTCTGGTGACTAGCCCCGCATCTACCAGCCACGCAATCGCGTTCTGAACGGTTCGCTCAGAGAGGCCCGTACGTGTGGCTGTGTGACGTATAGATGGCCAGCAGCGCCCGTTTTTATCTGCCTGGTCGCCCAGTGAGATGAACACGAATTTGGTAGTGGCGGGGATCCCGTGGAGTTTCCAGATAGCGCGCGTTATTTCGTTGCTCATTGCTCGCACTCCGTCGAAATCGAGGCGCGGAGCTGCACACGCGGGCGGCTCAGAATCCAGGCAGATATCTCCGTGCTGAGCCAGCCAACCGTTCTGCAGCTGCCCAGATCATATGGTGCTGGGAATTTTCCTGCGGCTATGTCGCGATATATTGTTGATCGCTTTTTACCTACCGCTAATTCAACCTCGGGCAGGCGGAGGAAGCGCGGTTCATCGGAGTGCTGTTTTAAATTTTGTGCTGACATTTAGGAAATGCTCAGGCTGTGACGTTGCAGCAGTCCTCAAGTGCTGCAATACGCAAATGTGTTGGGAGTGGCGCTCGGATTTTCCTGCTGCAAAGCAGGGGCGTTTGTCGGGCCTCGTGTTACGGGCCTCCGAGATGTATTGCCGGCGGCAGCTGTGCGCATGACAGCTGAAGCTGTGTCTTTGGCGTGGGGGAGAGGAAAGACCCTGCGGGTACGGAATAGATGCCCGTACGTTTCTTTAGCAGCATTGCTGTTGGCGAGCAGGCGCAAAAGGCCTTGCGAGATGCTGGCAAAACCCCGATGAGGTGGCCAGAAAGTCCATTTGCTAGAAGCAGATGGACTTCGGGTTTTTAACGCCGTGACCGGGGCAGCGTGACGATCCCATAGCGTCCTATGAACGCCCTAGAGATGCCTGATTTTTACCAACCGGGAGTCTGTATTGCAAGCCCTAGCAGTGAGCTCAAGCCTTGATTGCATCTAGGTAATCCGACCAGCGCTGCATCATGTCGCGTCGTTCTGGCAGAAATGACGTTCGGTCATACGCGCGTCCCAGCGGATTTTTTACTGTGTGTGCAAGCTGATGCTCCAAGAGATCGGGGCGAAATCCCAACACCTCAGCACCTATGGTTCTCGCTGTCGCACGAAAGCCGTGCCCAGTCATTTCGTCGCCGCTGATGTCCATGCGGCGTAACGCGCTGAGAACGGCATTGTTGGACATCGGTCGGTCGCCGCCTCGGGCTGAGGGGAAGGCATACCGATGTCTGCCGGTGAGTGGTTTCAGCTCGCGCAGAACAGCGATTGCTTGCTGGCTCAGGGGAACCAAATGATCCGGGCGATCCTGTTTGGTGGCAGTGAGTCCTTTCATCTTGTGGCCGGGAATCAACCACTCGCCCACATCCAGATTGACCTCCGACCATTCCATGTGCCGCAGGTCTCCAGGCCGGCAGAACAGCAGCGGGGCCAACTTCAACGCGCAACAAACAGGCATCGTTCCGCTATAGCTATCCAGAGCTTTGAGCAGTGCGCCAAGTTTTTCAGGATCGGTCACGGCAGCAAAGTGTTTCACCCGCTTGGCTGGGAGCGTGCGTGAGAGATTCCCAATCTGGTTGGGTGGGGTGATGCCAGCAGCTTCGGCAAACTCGAAAATCTGTTTATAGATCTGGGCAACACGACGCGCCGTCTCGCGAGCACCGCGCTTGATGATGCGCTGCAGGTTTTCGACCAGCATGGGTGTGCTGATGCTGCTGATCGGGAGTTTTCCCAGCCAGGGGTAGGCATTGAGCTCAAGACGCTGCCGCACCGTGCGCGTGTACTCCGGATCCCAAGTTGACTCGCGAATAGTGAGCCATTGCTTTGCGACCGATTCAAAGGTGTGTTGGTGATCGAGCTGGCTGACCACCTTGGCCATACGCCGTTGCAGCGAAGGGTCTTGGCCGCCGGCAAGCTGAACACGAGCGTCATCACGCTTGCGCCGGGCCTCCTGCAGCCCGACCTCAGGATAAACACCAAGCGCCAGGCGCTTTTCCTTTCCCAGAAAACGGTACTTCAAGCGCCAGTAACGGCCTCCGTTGGGCTGCACTTCCAGGTACAGACCTTGTTCGTCGTACAGGCGGTATGGCTTGTCCTGGGGCTTGGCGTTGCGGCAGTTGGTGTCTTTCAATGGCATTGGGGGCACATCCTCTCCGAACGAGCTGATGCGCGTTTTATGCCCCCATATATGCCCCCGTCAACTGTAGGATGCCCTGGGATTAGGTGGGAAAACGCGGGCAAGAAAAAAGCCGTAAGGCTTTGATTTCTCTAGGCTTTACGGCTTTTCTGGGTCTTCCTGGGAAGACAAAATGGTGGAGCCGGGGGGATTTGAACCCCCGTCCGCCAGCTCTCCGCTATCGGTTCTACATGCTTAGCCAATTCTATTGAGTTAACCCCGCGCCGCCCGAATGGCAGGGTGCTTGGGGCGAGCTGTATGAGATTTAGCCGTTACGTCTACAGCGAACTTGGCGGCGATCCTGTTCTATCTGACGGTCATTTTGGGTTTACAGGCATCCCCTCATGACCGCTGGCGCCGAAGCGACCAGATGAAGGTTAGGCGGCTAGCGCGTACCCTTCGTAGTTGTCGTCGTTGGCAACTAATGATTTGCAACAGTGGATTTACGAGTTCTGTTACCCACTCGGCATGCCCCTCAAGTTTCGCTACCGGCGTCGAATCCTAATCGGCCCCAGAGCCTTGATGGCTGAGGCGTAGTGTACGCCTCTGAGCGTGCCGCGTCGACCGCCGACCGTAGGTTATGGCCAATAGTGGGCGATCAACGCTACGCAAGCTGTATCAGGTACCCGAACCGGACGCGCCGCCGGTGGTGCCTTCACCGCCAGGTGCCTTGAGCATCTGGATGGCTTGGGTGCTCGCAGCGATACAGGCTTCGGTATCGCCGGCTTTCTGCGCCTGCATGGCTTCCTTCTTCAGGTCGGTGACCTGTTGCTTCAGCGGATCACCCATGGTGGTGGCGTTGGTGGTCATGGTGTCATCGATCTGCTGGAGGTTGATGGCGCAAAGATCCTCGGCGAAGACGGGCGAGGCCATCAAGGCGGCGGTAATAACAAAGGCGGCACGTTTCATGTGTATCTCCTCGTTTCCTGTAAGGGGTCGAACATGCTCACGTCTGCTGCATGGCCAGCGTGAGCTGGCTGGAGAGGTCGCCGACATACTCCGGAGTCGAGCCGGGCAGGCCGTGAAATCACAGGCAGTCTCGCCAGCAGGTGCGTGACGTCCGTTATCACTCGGACTATTGAATGGACTACACCGAAGGATCAGGGGTTCAGTGAGGCTGATATCAGATGTGCCACTACGGCTGCCCAGTCACGGGCAGCCGCGCGTTCACGCGGAGGGAGGCGCAACGCTTCTTGCAGTCGTCACGCGGTCGACCAAGTACACCAGGCCGTGATAGTCGATTGCGCCGTGGTGGCTGAGGCCGATTTCGCACGTCCTGCTGGTGGATACGCCCTCGCTGCAATGTTGTACCGCTGACTTCAGGCCGCGCAGTGAGTGGCCGTTCAGCTCTGGTCGGGTGAAGCCCTTGTCCCCGGCGAATCCGCAGCAGTGAATGCCCTCCGGGATCACGACGTCTTCTGCACAACGCTTGACGATATCGATCAGTGCCTGGCTTTCACCCAGATGTTGCGTGCTACAGGTTACGTGCACGGCAATGGGTTCCGGCTGGGGCTTGAAGTCCAGCCGGTCGAGCAGGAAGGTGCGAATGAACCGAACCGGATCGTAGACCTGCAGACGCTCGTCGCCCAGGTCCTGCACCAGTCGGAGTGTGCAGGGGCTGGTGTCGCAATAGATGGGGTCGATACCGCCTCGGCTTGCCTGGAGTAACGCCTTGATCAGTGCGTTGCGCTTGGCGTTGGCCTGTTCGAAGTAGCCTTTGGATGAGAAGGGCTGGCCACAGCAAAGGCTATCCGGCTCGTTCGGAATGACGACCCGGTAGCCTGCCTTTTCCAAAAGCATACGGGTCTTTTCCGGCAAGGACGCTTGTTCACGGTCACTGTGCGATGGCCCCATGGCGCGCGATACGCAGGCTGCGAGATAGACGACGCGGGGACGACTGTCATCGGTAGTGGAAATCAGGCGCAATAGCGATGCCGGCTGCGGCATGGCCGGAGTCCATTGAGGCACCGCGGCGCTGATGGTACGCAGCCAACCTGTTGTCTTGCTCAGGAAGGGGGTGCCGAGAACCCTGCGTGCACCGTGTGCGGCACGGAGCGAAAATCGTGCGCCTCGCATGGCCGTCATGAAATGCTCGGCTAGCCAGTTGGCGGTGCGTGTATTGTCGGCGTCGACACTCCGTAGTTTTCGGACGAGGTCTCCCGTGTTGATACCGACAGGGCACCGCTGGGCGCAAAGCCCCGTTGCAGCGCACGTGTCTACACCACGATAGGCGTAGTCCTGCTTGAGTGATTCATTTTCCTCGCCGCGGCGCTTGCGCGACTGAATTTCGCGCCACATTACGATCCGTTGCCGCGGTGTGAAGGTCAGCCCGTTGGAAGGGCAGACGGGTTCGCAGAATCCACACTCGATGCATTTGTCGACGATCTCGTCGGCAGCCGGCATTGGTTTGAGGTGCTTGAGGTGGATGTCCGGGTCATGGCTGAGCTGAACGTCGGGATTGAGGATGCCTTCCGGATCGAGCAGCCGCTTGATGCGCCACATCAGTTGGTAGGCGTCGCTGCCCCATTCCATCTCCACGAAGGGCGCCATGTTTCGCCCGGTGCCATGCTCCGCCTTCAGCGAGCCGCCGTACTCCACCGCAACCAGAGTGGCGACATCCTGCATGAAGGCTTCGTAACGCTGGATCTGTTCGGGCGAATCGAAGCCCTGCGTGAAGACGAAGTGCAGGTTTCCTTCAAGTGCGTGGCCAAAGATGATCGCCTCGTCGTAGCGATGCTTTTCGAGCAATGCGATGAGTCGGTTGACGCCCTCGGCCAGCTGCTCGACCGGAAATGTCACGTCCTCGATGATGACGGTTGTGCCGGTAGGACGTACCGCGCCAACCGCCGGAAAGGTGCCTTTGCGCATCGCCCATAGCTGGCCATAGACGACGGGGTCTTCGCTGAAATCGACCTGCTGTTCGAAGGGGTAGACGGCCAGCGCCTGGCGTACCTGGTTCAGCTGCTCGTGCAGCAGGCTGTGGGTAGCAGCGCGGGACTCGATCAGCAGCGCGCAGGCGGTCTCTGAAAGGTCTTTGACCCAGCTTGGCATTCCAGGTTGGGTCTGTACGGACCGAAGGCTGCGGCGGTCGAGCAGCTCCACTGCCGATACCGGCTGGGCCTTGAGGGTGGTAACCGCTCGGCAACAGGTCTCGACGTCGGGAAACACGACGAGTGCGCTCGCCTTGTGTGGATGCTCGGGGACGGTGTCATACGTGACGGCACTGATGAAGCCGAGAATGCCCTCCGACCCCACCATGAGGTGGGTAAGGATATCCAGCGGATCATCAAAATCCACGAGCGCATTAAGCGAAAGCCCTGTCGTGTTCTTCAGCCTGTATTTGTGGCGGATGCGTGCGGCAAGTTCGGTGTTGGCGCGCGTTTCGCGGCCCAGTGCTTCCAAAGCCTCCAGAAGCGTTGCGTGCGTTTCCTTGAAGCGGGTGACGCACGAAGAATCTTCCGTATCCAGCAATGTACCGTCGGCCAGGACCAGCCGCATGCCTGCCAGGGTGTGGTAGCTGTTTTGTGCGGTGCCGCAGCACATGCCGCTGGAGTTGTTCGCCACGATGCCGCCGATCTTGGCCGCGTTGATGGATGCAGGGTCGGGGCCGATCTTTCGGCCGAGCGGGGCGAGCCAGGCATTGGCCTGGGCCCCAATCACACCGGGTTGGAGCCGGATCCGCGCACCGCCGTCCCGTATGTCACGGCCGTTCCAGTGGTCGCCAAGTACGATCAGTACGGAATCGGTGATCGCTTGGCCCGACAGGCTCGTGCCGGCTGCGCGGAAGGTCACCGGAACCGAGTGCGCGCGAGCGAGCTGCAGCAGTCCGATGACTTCGCTTTCGGACTCGACCCGCACGACCAGCTTGGGGATCAGTCGATAGAAACTCGCATCGGTACCGTAGGCGAGGGTAGACGCAGGATCCGTAAAGCGACGGCCGGCAGGGATCAGGCGTTCGGTCCCTGCGACAAAGGCGGCGGGGAGGCTCATGTCACGTAACTCTTGGTTGTCGGTGCGCGGTTCAGTCGATGACCGAGCCGGATTGTGGAACGAGGGCATCGCCGTTGATTTCGCTGATCGATTTGGCGCCGGTCAGCGTCATCGCCACGCGCATTTCCTTCTCGATCAGGCTCAGCAGGTTCATAACGCCGGCTTTACCGTCGGTGGCCAGTGCATAGATGAAGGCCCTGCCGAGCAGTACGGTGTCGGCGCCTAGCGCAATCATCCGCACGACATCCAGCCCACTGCGGATACCGGAGTCCGCGAGGATCTTGAGGTCACCCTTCACGGCATCGGCAATCTCTGGCATGGCGCGTGCGCTGGACAGCACGCCATCGAGCTGGCGCCCTCCATGGTTGGACACGACAATGCCGTCTGCACCGAAGCGCACCGCGTCGCGCGCATCGTCGGCGTCGAGAATGCCCTTGATCACCATCGGGCCTTCCCAGAAATCCCGGATCCATTCGAGGTCCTTCCAGGAAATCGACGGGTCGAAGTTCTTGGCCAGCCAGCCGATGTAATCCTCTAGTCCGGTAGGGTGGCCCCGATACTTGGAAATGTTGCCCAGGTCGTGGGGCCGGCCCAACAGGCCAACGTCCCACGCCCAGGCGGGATGCGTCACGGCTTGCCACATGCGCCGGATGGCTGCGCGCTCGCCGCTCATGCCGGAGTGCGCGTCACGATAGCGAGCGCCAGGGGTCGGCATGTCTACCGTGAAAATGAGTGTTTTCACGCCCGCAGCCTTGGCGCGCTCGAGCGCATTCTTCATGAAGCCGCGATCCTTGAGGACGTAGAGCTGGAACCACATCGGGCGATCCAGCTGGGGTACGACTTCCTCAATCGGACACACCGACACGGTAGACAGGGTGAACGGTATGCCTTTCTCCGCTGCGGCTGTGGCAGCTTGCACCTCACCACGGCGCGCGAACATGCCGCACAGACCGACCGGGGCGAGGGCTACCGGCATGGCCAGGCGCTCGCCGAACAGTTCGGTTTCCAGGCTCAGGTCGGACATGTTGCGCAGTACGCGCTGGCGCAGCGCCACACTGCTGAGGTCGTCCACGTTCCGGCGCATCGTGTACTCGGCGTAAGCGCCGCCATCGATGTAATGGAACAGGAAGGGCGGCAGCTTGCGCTGCGCAGCAGCGCGGTAGTCGGTCGACGCAGAAATGATCATTTAGGACTCCGAATCGAAACAGGAACGACGCCGAGTTGGCTGAAGCTCAAAGGCTCAGCCGCCCATCAGCGGGTCGGTAACACCGATGACGTACAGGGCGACCAGCCCGACGATGCCGGTGAACAAGACGTAATACAGCGTAGGCCAGACTGTCTTGCGAAGGGTGCTGCCTTCGCGGCCAATTAGGCCTACCGTTGCCGACGCGGCCACGACGTTGTGGATCGCAATCATGTTACCCGCGGCCGCACCAACAGCTTGCAGCGCTACGATAAATGCGCCCGAGATGCCAAGCGTTTCCGCAACACCAAACTGGAACTGACTGAACATCATGTTGCTGACCGTGTTCGATCCCGCAAGGAACGCACCGAGCGCGCCTACGGCGGGCGCCAGCAGCGGGTAAACGCTGCCTACGCTGTCTGCCGCATAACGCGCCATTGCGATCGGCATGCTTGGAAGATCGTCCGCATTGATGCCCGAATTGATGAGGATCCGCACCATCGGCACCGTGAACAGCAGCACGAAGCCCGCCTTGAGCAGCACCTGGCTCGATTCGCTCACCGCAGCCCCTAGATCTTTCATCCGCATACGGTGCAGCAGAACGGTCAGCAGCGCGACGAAGGCAAGAATGCCACCCGGCAGGAATAGCGGCTCGATGCTGGCGCTGATGCCGCTTTCGCCGAGGATGTTCGTCATGCCGAAGCTCAGCGACTTCAGGCTCGCCGACACCTCAGGAAAGACGCGGCTGATCACCAGCAGTGCGCCGACGAGGACATAAGGCAGCCAGGCGAGCATCTGGCTCATCGGGCGAGATGTGAGGTCGTCGACTTTGACCTGCAACGTGCCGATCCACTCGGCCGGCCAGTCCTTGCGATCGGCGAAGTCCCAGGCTGTCTTAGGTGTGAGGAATCGGGCCCTTGCGGCGGCGACCACGATCGCAAGTCCTATCAGGCCACCCAGAAGCGAGGGGAATTCAGGCCCCAGTAGGAGTCCAGTCAGGACATAGGGGACTGTCATTGCCAGTCCGGCGAACAGCGCGAAAGGCAGGATTTCGAAGCCGGCCTTCCAGTTCTTTTCCTTGCCGAAAAAGCGCGTGAGCATCAGAGCCATGATCAACGGCATAACGGTGCCCACGATGGCATGTGTGATGGCCGTCCCGTTGGTGACCTGCTGAATGAATGCTTCCCAGGTCGAGTCGCGCGCAACCAATTGGTCGGTCAATGCGGTGCTATCCAGGCCACCCGTGACCCCGATCACGATCGGAGTACCCACTGCACCGAAAGATACCGGTGTGCTTTGCACCAGCATTCCCATCAAGACTGCTGCCATGGCTGGAAAGCCGACGGCGACGAGCAGAGGGGCCGCGATCGCAGCCGTCGTACCAAAACCGGAGGCCCCTTCGATGAAGCTACCGAAGAGCCAGGCGATGATAATGGCCTGGATGCGGCGGTCGGGGCTGATCGTGGTGAAGCCGGCGCGAATGGCGCTGATGGCGCCTGAGTGCTGCAGCGTATTGAGCAGCAGGATGGCGCCGAAGATGATCCAGAGCACGCCGACGGTAATGATCAGGCCTTGTATCGTTGAGGCGATCACCCGCTCAAAGCTCATGCCCCAGGCGAAGACGGCCAGAAGCACGCTAAGTACGTAAACCACCGGCATGGCGCGGCTAGCGGGCCAGCGTAGTCCGATGAGCAGGATAGCGGCGACGATGATCGGTGTGACGGCGACCAGAGCAAGCAGACCAGGTTGCATATCCATCGTCTCCTAGTCGCGGTAGTGGGTATGCGAAAGGGACACGGAACGCGGGATGCAACGAAACATCATGGGTGACCTCAACTGCATTATTGGATTTATAGTTGCGGCTAATTGGTAATACCAATTTACGCTAGGTACTTTCAGATTACGGGCTTTGATCCGGAGCGGTCAAATGTCGCAGCGTCGACTTTTGTCGTAGGGGCCTTCCAAACTGCCAAGGCCATCATGCCTAATAGATACATTGGTAAGACCAATTAGGTGATTTTGTGGAAGTGGGACACATTCGCCAGCGACGGCTGGCTGACGGCATTGTCGAGCAGCTGCAATCGATGATTCTCGAGGGGACACTCAAGGCGGGCGAACGCTTGCCAGCCGAGCGTGTACTTGCAGAGCAGTTCGGCGTGTCTCGGCCGTCGCTGAGGGAAGCCATTCAGCGGCTGGTGGCCAACGGGCTGTTGATCAGTCGGCAGGGTGGGGGCACCTACGTAGCCCAGTCACTCGGAGCGACGTTCAGTGATCCGTTGCTGCTTTTGCTGGAAAGCAATCCCGAAGCGCAGCGCGACTTGCTGGAATTCCGCCACACGCTCGAAGGCGCTTGTGCGTTCTATGCGGCTCAACGCGCAACCGAACCTGACCGTGTTCGGTTGCGCGCCGCCTTCGATCATTTGCAGCATTGCTACCGTCACGCCGGCCCCACGACACGTGCCGAGGAAGGCGCCGCGGACGCCAGCTTCCACCTGGCCATTGCAGAGGCAAGCCATAACGCAGTCCTGCTACATACGATTCGCGGATTGTTTGACCTGCTCAAGCGCAACGTCGTGACGAACATCGGCGGCATGTACGCGCAGCGCGTGGAGACGCGCGAGATGCTTATAGGCCAGCACCGCGAGCTGTACGAGGCGATCATGGCAAGACAGCCTGAGCTGGCACGGGATGTGGCGCAGCGTCACATTCACTATGTGCAGGAAGTCCTGTCGGAAGCACGCGAAGAGGCGCAGCGGACGGCGCGCGCGCAACGGCGGGGGAGGGAGCCCGTCTAGCGACGGGCATGGCAGAGGGGGAGCGACTACTCCTTGCCCTTGGAGCGCATGGCGCGCTGGATTTCCCGGTCGGAATCGCGCTCACGCTCGGTCGCGCGCTTGTCGAATTCCTTCTTGCCCTTCACCAGCGCGATCTCGCATTTGATGAGGTGCTTTTTCCAGTAGAGCGACAGCGCTACGCAGGTATGCCCTTTCTGCTGAACGGCGCCGAACAGCTTGCCGAGCTCCCGCTTGTGCAAAAGCAGCTTGCGGGTACGTGTCGGGTCGGCGATCACATGCGTGCTCGCCGCGGTCAGCGGCGTGATGTGGCTGCCGAGCAGCCAGGCTTCGCCATCCTTGAGCAGGACGTAGCTGTCGACGAGTTGGGCTTTACCGGCGCGAAGGCTTTTCACTTCCCAGCCGGCAAGTGCCAGACCGGCTTCGAATTTCTGCTCGACGAAATATTCGTGCAGCGCCTTCTTGTTTTGCGCGATGGTGCCTGGAGATTGTTTCTTCTGTTTAGCCATAGGGCCCGCATTATAGGAGGTTGCCGGTCGCCTGGCGACTGGCGCCAGTACGAAAAGAAGTGTTGTGCTTGAGGCATTTGGGTGAATCCCCGACAATGATCTGTCTTCGGTCGATGCTCCGGCATGCCGGACGCTACCGCCGCTGCATCAGCGATTGTCGATTCGTCGGTGGGCTGTCACCGAACGATGAACAGGACGGAGCTAGCATGACGACCCACATCCAGCGCTCGGCGCTGTTACCTTACCCCGCGCAGTCGATGTACGACCTCGTTAATGATGTCTCCCGTTACCCGGAGTTCCTGCCCTGGTGCTCGAGTACCGAAGTTCTGGAGCATAGCGAGCAGTTGATGCGCGCCCGGTTGTCCGTCGCAAAGGCCGGCATTAGCCAGCGTTTCGTGACGCGTAACCAGCTTGAGCCCGGTCAGTCCATAGTGATGGATCTGGAAGAGGGGCCCTTTAGCCAGCTTCATGGTGTCTGGACCTTCAAGCCGCTGACCGACAAGGCGTGCAAGATTAGCCTGGACCTGTCGTTTGACTACGCGGGCCCGGTGATCCGCGCCACGCTCGGCCCCTTGTTCAACCAGGCGGCGAACACGCTTGTCGACGCGTTTTGCCAGCGTGCTCGCGAACTCTATGGCTGAGCCGCTGCTTCGCATCGAAGTGGCTTATGCCACGCCGGCAAGACAAGTCATCAGGGTGCTTGAGGTCGAGCGGGGAACGACGTTGCGTCAGGCGGTCATGCTGACCGATCTCGCCGTGGTGTTTCCGGAGATCGAGCTGGGAACAGCCCCATTGGGCATTTATGGTCGCATGGTAAAAGATGCGGAGACGAAGCACGTGGACGACGGTCAACGGATCGAGGTCTACCGGCCATTGGTGGCGGATCCGAAGGAGGCGCGTAAGCAGCGTGCTGCGCGAGCAGCTGAAGCTAGAGCGGATAAGCCGCGCTGACGTGCGCTGAATAAAATGCCGGGCGTTGCCCGGCATTTTTCATTTAGCGAGGATTGGTGTCCAGAGGCTCCGGTGTTGGTACCGGTACGGCTTCGACGTTGTCGATATCGCGCTGGATCTGCTCTTCCAGCGAGCCAGGTGGAGCGGGGCGATCCTGCTGAGCGGGCTGTGCCTGCGGGGCCGTGGTCGGCTGACCGTCCTGCCCAAGGATCGCCTCGTCACGGCTCACGCCTGGGACGAAATCGCCCTCAAGGGCTACGAGCTGATCGCTCTCATTGAACTGTAGGCTCACGCGCTCCTGCTGGCGCTGCCCGCCACCGGGCTGGATGCTATAGAGATAATCCCAGCGATTCTGATGAAAGGTATCGGTGATCAGCGGGTTACCCATGATAAACCTTACTTGGCTCCGGGTCATTCCAGGGCGCAACTGGTCTATCATGTCCTGCGTCACGACATTCCCTTGCTGGATGTCGATCTTGTAGACCCCGGGGAATGAGCAACCGGCGAGTGCCACCAGCCCAGTGAACGCGAGACTGGAGAGCATTAGCTTGGCGTTTTGCATCGGTGGGTGACTTCCACTATCTTGCTTGGCACGAAGACCCGATCATACCCGCATTACAGGAGGCTGCGAAGCAGCATCCGCGAGAAAGCACACCATGGTAGAAAACAACGAACTGCGTAAAGCCGGCCTTAAAGTGACCCTGCCCAGGGTCAAGATCCTTCAGATGCTCGATTCTGCCGAGCAACGGCACATGAGCGCCGAAGAGGTCTACAAGGCCCTGATGGACGCGGGCGAGGACGTTGGCTTGGCCACGGTCTACCGCGTGCTGACTCAGTTCGAGGCCGCCGGCCTGGTCGTTCGTCACAACTTCGATGGCGGCCATGCGGTATTCGAACTGGCTGACGGCGACCACCATGACCACATGGTATGCGTCGATACTGGCGATGTCATCGAGTTCATGGACGCCGAAATCGAACGCCGTCAGAAGGAAATCGTCGAGGAGCATGGCTACGAACTGGTCGACCATAACCTGGTTCTGTACGTCCGCCTTCGCAAGTAAAGTCGGCTGCAAAATGAAAAGCGACCTTCGGGTCGCTTTTTTTATGCGCCGCCCAAGGCCGCCGAAATCGCGCAGGACAGACTAGCGCACCGTTCCATTGAAGTCTGGCCACGTCAGGTTGCCTTCGTCGGTGAACCGGCGGGCTCCCGCGAGACCGCCGCCAAGCTTACCGGTCAGGCGATAGGGAACCGATGCAGCCGGGGTGGATTGCATAACGCCCCATGCCTGCCGGAATGCAGAAAGCGCCGAGATGCTCATTGGCACCGTGATCAACATTTCACCGTAAGCGTGCACTGTTCCGCTCCCGTCGCTGACGCCGTTTGCGAGCGGGCGCCCGTTCACGCTCAGTGCGAGCGCCACGCCTTGGTAGCTTACCGGCCGGTCATCGGGGTTCTGAACGCGTAGCTTCAACGCGAAGCGCACTTCGAGATCGCCGCCTTGTAACGGCTCGACATCGACAAGATTGACCGTGAGCGGGTCGCGGCCACTGAACAGGCTGCAACCTGTCATGCCTGCGGTCATCAGCAGTAGGATCAATACGGGTAGGCGACGGATCCGAGCGAAGTACATGAGCAGGCCTTTTCTTTGAGTCGGGTAGTAGATCAGTTTCGGCAACAGTCCGTTCACAGGTGAACGGACACATCAGGTAACAGTCGACATGCAATCTTCTGTAACGATTGGACGAAGTCGATATGCCCTCGCCGCACTACAGCCTGGAAGAACGGAAAAAAAGAATCTTCGCAATTGTCGGTGCTTCTTCAGGCAATCTCGTTGAATGGTTCGACTTCTACGTCTACGCCTTCTGCGCCATCTACTTCGCCAGCGCGTTCTTCCCCAAGAGCGATCCGACCATCCAGCTTTTGAATACTGCTGGCGTGTTTGCTGCCGGTTTCCTTATGCGCCCGATCGGCAGCTGGATATTTGGTCGTATCGCTGACCGGAAGGGCCGCAAGACGTCCATGGTGATTTCCGTGCTCATGATGTGCGCGGGCTCGCTCGTAATCGCGTTCCTTCCGACCTACGAGAGCATCGGCACGATGGCGCCGGTATTATTGCTGCTGGCCCGTATGTTCCAAGGCATCTCGGTTGGCGGTGAATACGGTACGACAGCGACCTACATGAGCGAGGTCGCGCTCAAAGGCCAGCGTGGCTTCTTCGCCTCGTTCCAGTACGTAACGCTCATTGGTGGCCAGCTCCTCGCCGTGCTCGTGGTTGTCATCCTTCAACAGCTTCTGACGGATGACGAGCTGCGTGCCTGGGGCTGGCGTGTGCCGTTCGTGGTTGGTGCGTTGGCGGCCCTGGTATCGATGTTCCTTCGACGCTCGCTCAATGAAACCGCTCGTGCCGAGGACATGAAGCGAGAGGAATCCGGCACGATCTCGGGCATCTTCAAGCATCACAAGGCAGCGTTTTTCACGGTTCTGGGCTACACCGCCGGTGGGTCGTTGATCTTCTATACGTTCACGACCTACATGCAGAAATATCTGGTGAACACGTCGGGGATGGAGGCAAGAACGGCGAGCGCCGTCATGACATGCGCGTTGCTGTCCTTCATGGTCATGCAGCCGTTGTTCGGCATGCTTTCCGACCGTATCGGACGTCGCACGTCCATGATGCTGTTCGGCGGCCTCGGCGCGGTCGGCACCTGGCCACTGATGACAGCCATTGCCAGTACCACCAACCCTTTTGCCGCGTTCGGCCTAATCGTGATCGCGATGGCGATCGTGAGCCTGTACACATCCATTAGCGGGCTGGTGAAAGCGGAGATGTTCCCGCCGGAAGTCCGCGCCCTGGGCGTAGGCTTGTCATACGCCATTGCGAATGCCGTCTTCGGTGGCTCGGCTGAATATGCCGCTCTGGGTCTCAAGAGCCTGGGCGCCGAAACGGCCTTCTACTGGTACGTCTCGGGCATGATGATGATCGCCTTCTTCGTCAGCATGCGGCTGCCAAAGCAGGCGAGCTACTTGCACCATGATCTCTGATGACTAGGCCAGCCTTCAGTCGTATTCAGCCTCGGCATGGTCGCCCAGCAGCCGCCGTTGCCTCGGTGTAGCGGCGGCAACGACATCAGGGTTGAAATTGAACGCAAGGTATGGCGAGAACTTCTGCGCGACCATGCGGCGCCCGTAGTGGACCTGGAGCAGATAGCGGCTCCGGTCCTGCGTGCGATTGCGGCTTCCGGCGTGCCAGAGATCGCTGCGCAGCATGAGCACGTCGCCAGCACGGCAAAGCACGGCCTCCGCGGGCGTGCCGTGCCACAGTGTTTCGCCCGGCGCGGGTGGCCGCCCGGCACGATGACTATGGGGTACGACCAACGTCGGGCATAACGCCTCGTCGATGTCGTCCAGATAGATCATGGCTGTGCAGATGTGCATCGGCATCACGAAGCCAGCGTCTGCCAGCAGCGATTCGGGCAGGGCAATCGGCAGGTAGTCCTGGTGCAGATCGGCACCGATGAACCCCGGGTGGCAGCGCCACGCGGTCTGGCCGATGATATGGCAATCGCTACCCAGCGCTGCCTCGGCCAGTTCGATCACGCCCGGCAAGTCTAGGAAGGTGAGCCAGAATGGGTCACGGTTGAACACGCATTTGTAGTGATCCACCAGGCCGGTGTAATCCCAATGCACGGCCCTGAGCGTATCGATCGCAGCCCGTACCGCACTCACCTGTTCCGGCGAAAGCACGCCTGGTAGCAGGGCAAAGCCTTGGTCATGCATCGCCGAGAGGCGAGCCGCCGTTGGGTCGTACATGGCATACCTCCTGTGGCGCTCCCTAGAGGTTTAGCCGCTCGCGGTCGCCGGATACACGGGCGAACCTGAGAGGCGGCGACGATAGGCTTCAATATAGGCATTACGAGAAGGCGTCAGGTGACCTCGACACAGCGCCACAAGGCGCTCTCGGTCAGCAGCCTGTAGCGCTTTAATGATTTGCCAGTGTTCGGATCGAGCATTTTCCAGCTGCTGAGGCATGTCCAGGGTAGAGGTGCGGATCGAATGGGCGCGTTGCGCGTGGTCCTGTATCGCGGCCACGAGCACCGGGTTTTCCGAGAAGCCAAATAGCATTTGGTGAAAACGCACATTCACTCTAAAGACACGACGCAGGTCTTTCTGCTCGACCGCTTCATCATGCTCACGTTGGACCGCTTCGAGCGCCTCCAGTCGGGCGGGCTCCACTGGAAAAGGAATCATTCCGACACAGTGCGTTTCCAAAAGCTCGCGCACGGCGTAGAGCTGCTCGACCTCTTCAGCGGTGTACGCTTTGACGATGGCGCCGATGTTGCGCTTGCGTTCCACCAGCCCCATTCGCTCGAGTTCCATCAACGCCTGCCGCACGACGTGCCGCTTCAACCCGAATCGAGCCAATAACTCATCTTCGACAAGCCGCTCACGTGGATGCAGGACACCCAGCACGATTTCCTCTTCGAGTGTCTCTACGGCTTGGCGCAGGGTCGTTTCACTGTCGGTCTTCACGCGGATTCCACTACTTCATGACTATCGAACGGGCATTCGGACTATAGAGGCGAAGGCCCGCCGGCTCAATTCTCCAGAACGAGTGCGTTTGCCAGGCCGCCCATCAGCCGCTAAACTCGATTTCAACAATATTATTAATAATATAATCGACGAAGCGGAGCTGCCATGTCTGAATCTTCCGACCAAAAACCTGTTGTAGTGCCCAGCGGGATTCGCAAGGGGCTCACCAATTACGGCGACACGGGTTTCTCGCTTTTCCTGCGCAAGGCGTTCATCAAGGGCGCCGGGTATACCGACGAAGCGCTGGATCGCACCATTGTCGGAATCGTCAATACCGGCAGCGGCTACAACCCATGTCATGGCAATGCGCCGCAGTTGATCGAGGCCGTCAAGCGGGGCGTCGCCCAAGCGGGTGGGCTCGCCATCGACTTTCCTACCATTTCGGTCGCCGAAAGCTTTTCCACGCCCACGAGCATGTATCTGCGCAACCTCATGTCGATGGACACAGAGGAGATGATTCGCGCGCAGCCAATGGACGCCGTTGTACTCATCGGCGGTTGCGACAAGACCGTACCTGCGCAGCTCATGGGCGCCGCATCGGCCAATATCCCGACCATCCAACTCATCACGGGGTCCATGTTGACCGGCGGGCACCGTGGTGTGCGGGTCGGCGCCTGTACAGATTGTCGTCGCTACTGGGGCATGTTCCGCGGCCAGGAAATCGATGAGCAGGAAATCAACGAGGTCAACTCGAAACTTGTTGCCAGCATCGGCACGTGTTCCGTCATGGGTACTGCCAGCACCATGGCGTGTCTCGGCGAGGCGCTAGGCATTGTCATGCCAGGTGGCGCGTCGCCGCCGGCGGTAACCTCCGATCGGATGCGCATCGCTGAGCTCACTGGAAAGCAGGCCGTGCAGATCGCGCGCGATGGCGTCACGCCTGATCGTATCCTGACAGCCAAAGCGTTCGAGAATGCACTACGGGTGCTATTGGCCATTGGCGGCTCCACGAACGGCATCGTTCACCTGACGGCAATTGCGGGTCGTATGGGCTTCGAAATCGACCTCGAATCATTCGACCGAATGAGCCGGGAGACACCGGTGTTGGTCGATCTCAAGCCATCGGGGCAGCATTACATGGAGGATCTGCATTTCGCGGGCGGCATGCAGACGGTGCTGCGCGAGCTGAAACCTTTGCTGCATCTCGACACGCTGACAGTGACGGGCCGAACGCTGGGCGAAGAATTGGAGGCGGTTGCTGCCTTCCCGCAAGACGTGGTGCGAACGCTCGATAACCCGATTTATCCAGTGGGTGGGATCGCTTTCCTGCGGGGCAACCTTGCACCCAATGGTGCCATCATCAAGCAGTCGGCCGCGCGGGCCGACCTGATGGAGCACGAGGGGCGCGCAGTTGTGTTCGAGAACTCCGAAGACATGGCCAACCGGATCGACGATCCTGACCTCGATGTGAATGCCGACGACGTATTGGTGCTCAAGAACATCGGCCCTGTGGGGGCGCCGGGCATGCCGGAGGCAGGCTATTTGCCTATTCCGAAGAAGCTTGCCCGCGCGGGGGTGAAGGATATGGTGCGTATTTCCGACGGGCGCATGAGCGGGACGGCGGCCGGCACCATCGTGTTGCATGTAACGCCCGAGGCCGCGCTTGGCGGTCCGCTTGCATTGGTGCAGAGCGGCGACCGTATTCGGCTGTCCGTGTCGGAACGGCTGATAGACCTGAAGGTGCCCGCGGAAGAGCTCGAAAAACGGCGCCAAGCCCTCGTACTGCCGAAGCCCAGCAATGCTGAGCGTGGTTACCGAAAGCTCTTCTTCGAGCAGGTGACGCAAGCCGACAAAGGCTGTGATTTCGAATTTCTGCGCCCGCCAAAAATGATCGCGCGGGTTCCTCACCGCGAAGACTGATACCCCTCCAATAGCGCCGGTGCCTGCCGGCGCGACTCCTTTTACAAGAACAAACCGGAGTACCCAATGGAACACACCACACTGGTCGTGACGGTGACCGTGGCCTCTATCCTGGCCTTGCTCGTCCTGATCGTTCGATTTCGTTTCCAGCCGTTCATAGCGCTTTTGAGCGTCAGTCTCGTCGCCGGTCTTGCGATCGGCATGCCCCCGCAGGAACTACTCGATTTCGTGGTCAAATCCATGGGCGGTACGCTTGGATTCGTCGCGCTTATCATCGGCCTGGGCGCCATGTTCGGAGAGATGCTGAGGGTGTCGGGCGGCTCGGAGCGGCTCGCACTAAGCCTTATCGAGCGTTGTAGCGACCGCACCGTGCCGTGGGCTCTTGGGCTCGCTGGATTTCTAGTGTCCATTGCGGTGTTCATTGATGTGGCGATCATCATTCTGGTTCCGCTGATCTACGGCATTGCTAGGCGTACCAAACGCTCCCTTCTGTTCTACGGCATTCCGCTTTGCGCAGGACTGAGCGTGACTCATACCTTCCTGCCGCCAACGCCCGGCCCCATTGCTACTGCGAGCATTCTCGGCGCGGATCTGGGTTGGGTCATCATCTGGGGCATTATCGCCGGGTTACCCGCGATGGCAGTCGCAGGGCCGTTATTCGGTAAGTTCATTTCGGAGCGGATCTTCGTCCCTGTTCCTGAATACATGGTCAAAGGCGAAACACGCTTCGACGATCCGAGCCAATTGCCGCCTTTCCGGTCTGTCGTTCTGATTCTGCTGATGCCGTTGGTACTTATCCTCAGCAACACCAGCGCCGAGTGGCTATTGCCGGAGGGCAACCTGTTTCGCTCGGTCATGATGTTCATCGGGAACCCGATCATTGCGTTGCTGCTCACTGCCTTGCTGACCTTCTGGGTCTTCGGGCACAAGCGTGGGTTCAGCAAGGACGAGTTGCAAAAGATCGCCACCAAGGCGCTGGAACCGGCGGGCCTGATCATCCTTATCACGGGGGCTGGTGGCGTATTCGGAAAGGTATTGGTCGAGTCGGGGGTCGGAGAGATCCTGGCAGACGGGATGAAATCACTGAATATGCCGCTCGTACTCTTTGCCTTCCTCACCTCTTCCATAATGCGGATTTCACAGGGGTCGGGCACTGTGGCAATGATCACCGGTGCAAGCTTGACGGCGCCGGTCGCGGCCATGATGGGCGCCAGCGAGCAGATGCTCGCACTGTGCACCATTGCAATTGCCTGCGGCGGAGCAGCCTTTTCCCATGTCAACGATTCAGGCTTCTGGATGGCAAACCGTTACCTCGGCATGAGCGTGTCGGATACGCTCAAGTCATGGACCGTCATGAAGACGCTGGTCGGCCTGACCGGCCTCGCGATCTGCCTGATCATTAGCGTATTCATTACCTGACCAACCATCATCAACGCCTACTGAGCAGGACGAGCGCGATGCCGCCCAGGACGGCGGCGGATGCCGCTAAAAGGCCGAAGGTCAGGACTTCGTCCAACAGTAGTGCGCCGGCAAAGAGCGTAATGACGGGCACGCTCAGCTGCAGCGTGGCGGCATGCATGGCTCGCAGTGAGGGAAGGGCGGCGTACCACAAGGCGTAACCGAGTCCGGATGTCACGGCGCCCGAGAGCACTGCATAGAGCAACCCGGCTAGGTCCCAGGTCAACGATGACAGTTGAATCAGCGCCAGAATGGCAACGAAGGGCAAGGCCCGAATGAAATTGCCGGTGGTCGCAATTAGCGCCGGGCTGGTCGCGCGTCGCCCCAGCAGTGAATAAGCGCCCCACGCCGCGCCTGCCATGATCATCAGCCCAGCAGGTTGCCAACCGGGCGCATGGGCGCCTGGCAGTAGCAATGTCACAAGTCCTGCGAATGCGATGAACAACCCACCGACGGCCAGGGGCCGAAGACGTTCACCCTGCAGTAAGCCCCAGCCCAGCATGCTCAGTTGAACGGCGCCGAAGAGTAGAAGTGCGCCGGCCCCTGCGTCGAGCTCGACATAGGCGAAGGAAAACGCGGCAGCATAGATGAAGAGTGCAAGCGCAGAGGGCCAATTGCCCGCGACTCGGGTCGAGCCATGTTGGGACCATGCCAATATCGCGAGAACCACAGCGCCTGATACGAGGCGAATCGCAGTGAAGGTCGCGGGGTCGATCGATGTGGTCGTGAGGGCAAGACGACAGAGCAGGGAGTTGCCAGCGAAGGCCAGCAGCGCAAGTGCGGCAAGTGAAAATACGCGGACCGTCATGGGGACCCAGCAACCGATTTTTGTTGGTATAGCTCGCAGTATAGGCTGCGATAGCTGCGCGTTCGCTTGAGTCGGGCGGTACGCTTGGGGACACTGCATGCCTGTCTCAAGGAAGTGCAACCGTGAACCTCGATACCCGTATCAAATTCCGCCATCTGGTCTGCTTTCTCGAGGTTGCACGTCAGGGCAGTCTGGCGCGTGCAGCGGATCGCCTGGCGGTCAGCCAGCCTGCCATCTCGAAGACGCTCAAGGAGCTCGAGGCGCTGTTGCAGGTCAGTCTCTTCGATCGCGGTAAGGCTGGCGCGGAATTGACCGCAGCGGGCGTGGCCTTCATGCGCTATGCGGCTCCGAGCGTACAGGCATTGCGCGAAGGCGTGCGTAGCCTGCGGGAAGGTGAACACGAAGCGGGATATGTCCGGCTCGGCGTCCTCTCGACTGTGGAGAGTACGCTGCTGCCGGACGTGGTCGACAGGCTTCATGCGCGTCATGCCGCGCTTAACGTCAGTGTCGTGACCGGGCCCAGCGATTACCTGCTTTCACAGCTACGGTTGGGGGAATTGGACCTTGTCGTGGGGCGTATGACGGATAGCCCCCAGGTCATCGGCCTGAGCTTCGAGCATCTCTACAGCGAGTCGATGGTCATGGCGGTTCGCCCGTCCCACGCGCTGCTTGCCGAGCGACCGCTCGATCCTGGTCGACTTCATGATTTCCCCGTCGTGCTGCCTCTGGCCGGTACGACCATTCGCCGCTACGCCGACGGGCTGTTTGTCCAGGCCGGGCTTGGCCTACCGCCTCGCCGCCTGGAAACCTTGTCGGTCGCATTGAGTAAACGATACGTTCAGCGCAGTGACGCCATTTGGATTGCGCCGCTGGACGCCGTACGGCTGGATCTCGCCGAAGAGACGTTGTGCCAACTTGATCCGGGCATGGCGGAGCCTGGGGGTTCTGTCGGCATTTGCCACAATCCGTCTGTGCCACTCTCGCTCGCTGCGCAGTGGGCCTGCGAGGCGCTGCGGGAAGGGGCGTCGGAGTACCGGCAGGATTACCTTCCATAACCATTCGGTTATGGTTTCGGGTGGTATTTTCAGTTTCGAGCGGGACGCTCCAGCGCCAGAATCGAATCAGCCTGATGCACAGGTTCCGATAATTCCAATAAGAGGGCGCCCCTCATGTCCAAACAGGACAGTCACCACTACATCATTCGCGACCGCGACTGGCACCCGAAGGCCTATACGCCGAACTACAAGAGTTCGATCCCGCGTTCGCCTCGGCAGGCGCTGGTCAGCATTCCCCAGTCAATTTCCGAAACCACCGGTCCCGACTTTTCGCATCTTGGTTTCGGCAAGCACGACAACGATCTGTTGCTGAACTTCAATAATGGCGGGCTACCGATTGGTGAACGCATCGTCTTGTCAGGTTTCGTTTTCGATCAGTTCGGCAAACCTGTTCCAAACACGCTGGTCGAGATTTGGCAGGCGAACGCAGGCGGGCGCTATCGTCATAAGAACGACCGTTACCTAGCACCGCTTGATCCTAATTTCGGTGGGGTGGGCCGTGTCCTGACGGATGCCGAGGGGCGCTACATCTTCCGCACGGTGAAGCCAGGTCCTTACCCGTGGCGAAACGGCCCGAACGACTGGCGACCGGCGCATATACACGTATCGGTCAGTGGTCCATCCATCGCGGCCAAGCTGATCACGCAGCTCTATTTCGAGGGCGATCCCCTTATCCCGCTGTGTCCGATCGTGAATTCGATCAACGACCCCGAGGCGGTGAGCTCGCTGATCGCGCGGCTCGACATGGGCATGGCCAATCCCATGGATTGCCTGGCCTACCGATTCGATATCGTCCTGCGCGGCCAGCGCAAGACGCACTTCGAAAGCCATTGAGGAGAATGCGAGATGCCCGTTGAATTACTGCGTGAAACCCCGTCGCAAACCGCCGGCCCCTACGTTCATATCGGGCTGGCGCTGCAGGCGGCAGGCAATCCGGTACGCGACCAGGAAATCTGGAATGAGATGGCCAAGCCGAATGCGCCCGGCGAGCACGTCGTGCTTATCGGCCACGTCTATGATGGCAACGGCCATCTGGTGCGCGACTCATTCCTCGAGTTTTGGCAGGCCGATTCGGAGGGCCAGTACCAACCGGCCTTCAATGTGGAAAACGCATTCAACAGCTTCGGCCGGACCGCCACCACATTCGATGCCGGCGAGTGGTCGCTGCACACCATCAAGCCCGGTATGGTAAAGAATGCGGCTGGCATCGCCATGGCGCCGCACATCAACGTGTCGCTGTTCGCCCGCGGTATCAACATTCACCTGCATACGCGTGTCTATTTCGATGACGAGACACATGCCAATGCGGATGACCCGGTCCTGAATCTCGTTGACCAGCCGTCACGCCGTGAAACCCTGATCGCAAGAAGCTGTGAAGTAGATGGCAAGAAGGCTTACCGATTCGATATCCGCCTGCAAGGCGATGGCGAAACCGTGTTTTTCGACTTCTAGTCGCGGCGAATTCTGCCTTGTTCGAACGAGGTGATGCGCTTGAGTAGCACCTCGAACGTGATCCACCAGGGGTTCGAGGAAGCGCTCGCATCCCGAGGTTTTACGGCAGATGCTGCGCAGCGCGACGCCATCGTCGCACTGGCCGGCTGGTACGAAGCATGGTCGGCGGGGCGCCGGGGCTGGCGTCGCACGCCGGCGGCTGGCGTGTACCTCTGGGGTGGTGTGGGGCGTGGAAAGAGTTTCGTGCTCGATGCTTTTTTCGCCGCGGTGCCGATAGAGCACAAGCGTCGCGTTCACTTCCACGCGTTTTTGCAGGAGCTTCAGGCCCGTATGCGGCCGTACGCTGGCCAGCCTGATCCGCTGGTGCTGGCCTTGAAGGCCTTGGCGCAGGAGGTCCGCCTGCTGTGCATCGATGAATTCCATGTTCATGATATCGGTGATGCGATGCTCCTCCGTCGCTTGCTCGACGTCCTGGTCGATGAAGGCGTTGGGCTCGTGGCAACATCGAACTATCCGCCTGAAGGGCTTTGCCCAAATCCGCTATACCGTGAACGGTTCGTCCCGGCCATCCGTGTGATCGAGAAGCGGTTCACCGTCCTGTCGCTGGATGCGGGGACCGATTACCGCGAGCGCCCTGGGTATCACTGGGGTGCCTTTATCTGGCCAGAAGCAAGGTCGCCCCACGCCATTCCCGACCAGCTCGGACTGCTGAAGGAAGGGACCCAGGCCCGCGTCATCGAGGTGAATCATCACCCGATGCGGGTGCTCGGTGAGCACGAGGCGAGTGTGTGGCTGTGTTTCGACGATCTATGCCGCCAACCTCATTCCACCGCCGACTATCTATGGTTGATGGCTCGTTTTCCCAAAATCGGCATGTCGGGCGTACCACCGCTGGCGGATCAACCCACGGATGCCTGTCAGCGATTCATCAACTTTGTGGACATCGCCTATGATCAGGGCGTCGAGTTGCTTCTCGGCAGCGAGGTGGATCTCGAAGCACTCTGCACCGGGTCCCCTCATCAGGATTTCGCACGCACTCGAAGTCGCCTGCGTCAGTTGACGCCTTGCCGACTGGAGGAGGCGAGTACGACCTGACTTCGCTGGACGCGTGCCTACACAGGACATCCGATGCAGATTCTTTCGATCACCGCTCCGATCTTCATCCTCATTGCGTTGGGTTTCGCGGCAGCGCGTTGGGGTGTCATGAGCCGGGAGCAGATCCGGGCACTGGGCGTATTCGTGATTACCTTCGCGCTGCCGGCACTCGTTATCCGCGCAATGGGTACTCGCCCCCTCGGCGAGGTACTGGACGGTCGCTTCCTTGCCGCCTACGCCATTGGGTCGCTGCTGGTGTACGCCGGCGGGCTGACCTACGCGCTACGCGTTCGCAAGCTGCCCTTGCAGCGTGGAGCCATCATTGCCCTCGGCATGTGTTGTTCCAATAGCGGTTTCATCGGCTATCCACTCGCATCGGCGGCACTGGGGCCCGTCGCGGGTGTAGCGATGGCGCTGTGCATGTTGGTCGAGAACCTCATCATGATCCCGCTGGCGCTGATCCTGGCCGAGTCGGGCGAGCAGAGCGGTGCGAGTCGCTTGCGCCTGTTGGTGGATACTGGCAGGCGGCTACTTAAGAGCCCCGTCATCATTGGCATCATCATCGCACTGCTGTTGTCGCTGTTTCAGGTCCAGCTGCCCGTGGTATTGCTCAAACCCATTGACCTGCTCGCGACGGCGGCGGCGCCTGTGGCGCTGTTCGTTATCGGAGGGTTGCTCTATGGGCTGCGTCCTGGCGGGCTCATCGGCGACGTCGGACAGGTCGTGGCAGGAAAGTTGATCTTGCATCCCTTGTCGGTAGGGATACTGATGGCACTCATCGGTGGCGTTGACCCGATGCTGGCCATCGCCGCGGTGGTATTCGCCAGCGTGCCGGTGATGAGTATCTACCCGATATTGGGCCAGCGCTTCGGTCTGGAGGATAGCTGTGCGGCGGCGCTTTTCGCCGCGACCGTGTCTGCCTTTTTCACCATCAGCCTTTTACTGGCTTATTTCACCTCGCACATGCCCGTGACGTGATTGCGATAATCGAACGCAGTGGTCGATAATCGACAAGAAACTTATTGCCGAGAATCGCCATGCCAGACGAGAAGAAACCCGCCGTTCCGTTGGCGCCGCCTTCCTATCTGTCGCCCGCCAAGCGCATCGAGCAATTGAGCGGTGACCCGAACTTCATGACTTCCCTGGCCCGCGGCCTTGCAGTAATCAATGCATTCCAGGAGCGGAAAAGGCATCTCACTATCGCCCAGATCAGCCATCGCACGGAAATCCCCCGTGCCGCGGTCAGACGCTGTCTGTACACGTTGAGCCAGCTGGGTTTTGTCACCTCGGATGGCCGGACCTACTCGTTATTGCCCAAGGTACTCACGCTGGGCCACGCCTACCTGTCGTCGACGCCGCTCGCCGTGACGGCTCAGCCTATCCTCGACCGGCTGAGTGAGCAGCTTCACGAAGCCTGCTCCATGGCGACGTTGCAGGGTGAGGAGATTCTGTATCTGGCGCGTTCTGCCACACCGCAGCGGCTCATCTCGGTCGACCTGAGTGTAGGGAGCCGGCTGCCCGCGTATTGCACCTCGATGGGGCGGATCCTGCTCGCCGGTCTTGATGACTTCGCCCTCGAAGACTACCTCGAGCACGCCGAACTGCAGGTCAAGACCAGCCGAACCGTGGCCACTGTCGAAGGGTTGAAGGCCAGCATCGCCGAGATCCGCCAGCAGGGCTGGGTCATCATCGATCAGGAGTTGGAGGTGGGACTGCGCTCGCTTGCGGTGCCTCTGAAGGATTCGAGCGGGAAGGTGCTGGCAGCACTTAACGTTGGCACGCATGCCAGTCGGGTGAGCCGTCAGGAGTTGGAGAGTCGATTCCTGCCGGTATTGCTGGCTGCCAGCGAGGAGCTCAGCGCACGGCTCTTTCATTGAGGGCGTGTACGTTGCCGTACACGCTATTGGCGGGTCAGACCGTGATCTGGGCTTCCACCGATTGCAGCTTGCGACGCGCCAGCGCGAGGTTGGCCTTCGACTTGTCGAGTACGTAATACACGAACAGCTCTTGCGTTTGGCTCAGCGGGCGGATGAGGTGGTACTGGGTGCCAAGCGTGATGAGCATGTCTTCGATGTTTTCGTTGAGGCCAAGCATTTTCATGGTCTTGAGCTTGGCACGTACAACTTCGGTATTGCCGGCTGCAGCCAGCTCCATGTCCATGCCCTGGCCAACGGAGCCCAGCAGCATGCCGCTGGAGTAATCCACCACGGACGCAGCCATGGCGCCCTCGATGTCGAGCAGTTGACCCAGGGTTTCGGTAAGGCTTGCCATGTGATGATCCTATTGCAGAAGTGAGGTGGGTTAAAGGTTGGCGTTCTGCTCAACCAGCTGTTGCAACGAGGCACCCATTTCCTGTGCCGTGTTCCGAATTGCCCAGAGGGCATGGCCGTAGGTCGCCTGTTCACTCATTACGAGGAGCAGGACGAGGTTGCGTTTTGAAGCATGGACCTGACGACAAAGCACCAGGCCGAACTCGCATTCCAGTGCCGTACCTTCGAGTTTGCCCAGCGATAGCTCCTGCGCAAGCGACTTGCTCAGCCCATCGAGGGCAGCAGCCATGGCCGTCATTTTTCGGCCCTGCAGTGGCTCTACGCCGAGCGTGGCGATCGGAAAACCATCGGTAGAGCACACGGCTGCCATCTGGAAATGGTCGATCTGACGCAGGCGCTCCAGGTGGCCCAGGCACAGGGTGCGAAGGGGAGACACGGGTGGCGCGGCGTTCATTTCACATCCTGTAGTTGGCTGACTTCAGCGTTGGCAATGAGGGTTTCAATAAGCAGCAGTACGTTTTGCTTCTCACGAACATCGGTGACGAACATCGGCAGCGCCAGCCCGCGTTCGGCCAGCACTGAGCGATAAGCAGGAAGAACGTCGGATTGGCTCTCTTGCGTATGGCCTACGGCAATAACCAAGGCGCCCCGGTCTGCCAGTGCAGGGAAGGCGTCCAGGTAGGTCTTGAGTGTCAGCAGGCGATCCTGCCGAGAGTGGTCGAGCAAGAGAACCGCGCCCATGGCGCCTTCACCCAGGATTGGCCACATGAAGGCGAAGCGATCCTGGCCAGGAATTCCGTAGAGCGCAACGGTATCGCCTTCGCCCAGGTTGATTTCACCGTAGTCCATCGCGACCGTGGTGGTCGATTTGCTGTGTTGGACCGCATCGGTGTTGTCCGCTTCGGTGTTGACCGGCGGGATGTCACTCACAGCGTGGATCGCTGTCGTCTTGCCGGCCCCCATGGGGCCGATGAACAGAATCTTCATGATCAACTCGATATGCCGAAGGCCATCCCAAGGCGTTTCCGCAACCGGGAAAGCAGACCTTCGTCTTGAATACGTTCCGGACGTGAGGGTGCTGGCACGGCAGCTTCCTTGGCTCGGCTGGTGACAGCGAGGCCGCAGCGGTCGCAACCATCGAGGAATGCGACGACCTCTTCCGGCGTAGCCCGGGAGAAGTCTGCACCCTCCTGAACGGTCGCGAACTGGCGGCTGTAGAGTGCAGCCAGGCGGAGCAGGGCGGGGGAGCTTTCCCATTCGCCATAGTCCGGCCATGCCCCGATGCGGTACTCCGTGGCACTCATGTCCGCCAGACGCGCCGCGGCGATCGGCTCGTGCAGGCTCAGTGCCCAGACCACGCGTTTGAGAGAATAGGCTTGGCGCAGCACGTCCATCCCGGGTGCTGCGCTCAGGGGCGCAGGCAGGAGGTCGGCTGGCAGATTCTGAAGGGTAGCGAGCAGCGTTTCGAACTCCGGGATATCGCTGAACAAGCGGTCTTCGTGTGGAAGAATGACGAAGCGTAGGGCCTCGTGCATATAAAAGGTCGCCGATGTCAGCCCGGCAAGCCGGGCGGGCAAGCTAACGCTCGGTGCTGCGCTCGCTATTGGCAGATCCCGCTCGCAATCGCTGAGCAGATCGTAGAGGCCAACGATCCGTAGGGGCCATTCCACCTGCTTGCGTAGCGTGAAGCGCCCATCCTTGAACACTGCGGTCGCCGAACCCTGCGGTTGGTTTGCCTCTCGGACGAAGACCAGTTGCGCGTCCGCCGGCTGGGGCAAATAGGACCATTCGAGCGCTGTGCGCCCGCGGAGCATTTTGAGTTGCTGCTGGAGCAGTCCTTGCTCGTGCTCACCAAATCCCTGGCAGGCCACGCCTAAAGTTGTCGTGCTCATCGTATGTTCTATTCCGGCAACGGGTTACGCAGCAGTGATGGCCGCGTCAGATCATGCGAAGCCGTTCGATGCGATCTGATATCAAAGTGGAACTATAGTGTGCGCGGCTATTCGCGGTTGTCAGCTATCGCCCGCCGTTCGGTGGCGGCTGACCGACAAGCGTCGGGGCACCTGGATAAGCGGAGCGGCCCATATCCTAGTCGAGCATTGGCGCAGCAACGCTGACGCCCCGTCCGAAACCGAACACTATTGCGTGAGCTGCGTCGCAAACTCGCTGAATAGCGGGGGGCTTGGCCCGGTACGTTGGCACTGCTCAGGCGAGTCAGGCCGACATTTCCAGTTCGCGAACCGTATCGAGGCAATGCCTCAAGAGCGCTGAATCGTCTCCATTGCGGTAACTAAGAACGATCGGGGACGTGGCATCACTATCGAGCAGCGGGACATACGTGATGTCGTCTCGGTGCAAACGCTGCACGGATGCCGGGACGAGGGTAACGCCGATGCCCGCGGCGACCAGTCCTATCGCTGTCTGCATCTCGTTGGTCATCTGTGCGACGCGGATGCCCAGCCCATGGCGGCCAAATAGCTCGAGAACGTGGTCGGCGTAGCTGGGCCTTGGCGAGCCGGGGTACAGCACGAAAGGCTCGCGCGCTAACGCCTGGAGCGAAACGGCGCTGCCGGAAAGCGGATGGCCCGCGGGCAGCACGGCCACTAGCGGGTCTTCTCGCAGCACTTCCTGAACGATGGCATCGTCGTCGATGTGAATACGACCAAACGCGATATCGATCCGACCGCTTTTCAGCGCCTCGATTTGTTGGAGAGTGATCAGCTCGGAAAGGCCCAGCTCAATCCCCCCATCGGCGCGTAGGCGCCTGATCAACTCTGGCAGCGCACCATAGAGCGTAGAGGGTGCGAACCCAATACCAAGCCAGCGCTTCTTGCCGTGTGCGATTCGCCGGGTATCGTCACAGACACGGCCGAGCTGTTCGAGGACCTGCGCGGCGTGCTCGTAAAAGAATCGCCCAGCCTCTGTCAGGCGTAAGGGACGGGTTCGTTCGATCAACGCGACCCCTAGCTCTTCTTCGAGCTGCTGAATCTGACGGCTCAAGGGCGGTTGCGCGATATGAAGGATTTCAGCGGCGCGGGTGAAGTTCAGGGTTTCGGCCAGCACCCGAAAATAGCGCAGATGTCGGAGTTCCACGATACCTCCTGGGTATTCAACCAGACCGAATCAATATTGGACCGCTGAAGGCTGGATGGTCAATCTGTCCCCCAAGACCCCGCTATCGAGGCACCTTTAATGAAACTGGCTGAACGGACACCGCTGCAGGACAAGGTGCCCACTGCATTCGAGGTATCGGCGGCCCAGCAGCCGACCATCGAGCGAATCGAGACGTTGATCATCGACCTGCCGACGATACGGCCGCATAAGCTGGCCATGCATACCATGCAGCGTCAGACGCTTGTCATCCTCCGCCTACTCTGCAGCGACGGCATCGAAGGGCTTGGCGAGGCAACGACGATCGGTGGTCTGGCCTATGGCCCAGAGAGCCCCGAAAGCATCAAGACGAACCTCGACACCTACTTCGCGCCGCTGCTTGTCGGGCAGCCGGCCGGTAACGTCAACGCTGCGATGGCCCGGATCGACCGGACTATCCGTGGTAATACCTTTGCACGCTGCGCCGTTGAAACGGCCTTGCTCGACGCACAAGCCAAACGCCTTGGACTGCCGCTCGCCGAGTTGCTCGGCGGCCGCGTTCATGACGGACTGGAAGTCGCATGGACGTTGGCCAGCGGGCAGACAGAGCGAGACGTCGAGGAAGCCGAGCGCATGCTTGACCTTCGCCGGCATCGTCATTTCAAACTCAAGATCGGTGCACAGGAACCCCGACAGGACATCGCGCATGTTGCCGCAATCAAACGCGCACTGGGCGACCGCGCCAGTGTCCGGGTTGACGTCAATCAGGCGTGGAGCGAGGCCGTTGCCATACGGGCATGCGCCGAGCTGGCTGACGCCGGCGTCGAACTCATCGAGCAACCTGTCAGCCGTCACGATCCGATCGCCATGGCGCGCCTGTCTGCGCGAAGCGCCGCGCCGATCATGGCGGATGAAGCCATCGAATGCGTCGAGGACAGTTTCGCGCTGGCCCGCGCCGGTGCTGCCCCCGTGTTCGCGTTGAAGATCGCCAAGAACGGCGGCCCGCGTGCGGTCCTGCGTTCAGCATACATCGCGCAGGCCGCCGGCATCGGCCTTTACGGCGGAACAATGCTCGAAGGAAGTCTGGGTACGCTTGCGTCGGCCCATGCGTTCGCAACACTGGACCGCCTTGAATGGCATACAGAGCTGTTCGGCCCACTTCTGTTGACCGAAGACATTCTGACCGAGCCCATGATCTACCAGGACTTCAAACTCATGATCCCAACGACCCCCGGGCTCGGCGTGTCATTGGATGAAGAACGCATAGCGCGCTTCCAGCGCCGCTGACAGAGGAGAAGACGATGCTTTTTCACGTTCGCATGACGGTCAAGTTGCCGGTTGATATGCCAGCCGAGACAGCGGCACGTCTCAAGGCCGATGAGAAGGCGCTGGCGCAGCGCCTGCAGGAGCAAGGTGTCTGGCGCCATCTGTGGCGTATCGCCGGCCTCTACGCCAACGTCAGTATCTTCGATGTGCCAGACGCGCAGGCCCTTCATGACACCCTCATGCAGCTCCCGCTTTACCCTTACATGGAAATAGAAATCGCCGCGCTGTGTCGCCACCCTTCTTCGATACACGAAGACGACCGGTAATCGACGCCTTTCGCCTGACAATAACAAGATGAGGAACAAGCCATGACCGTACGCGTATCCCAGACCGCCGAAGCCCAGAAGCTGCTCGACAACGCCAGCGGGTTCGACAGCGCCGAAGGCAGCGAACGCATGAAGACAGTCGTTCACCGCGTGCTGACCGACACGGTGAAGATCATTGAAGACCTGCAGATCACGCCTGAAGAGTTCTGGAAGGCAGTCAATTACCTCAATGAACTTGGGGCACGCCAGGAGGCGGGTCTTCTGGTCGCAGGCCTTGGCGTCGAGCACTACCTCGACCTGCTCATGGATGCCGAAGACGAACAGGCCGGCCGAACTGGCGGCACACCGCGCACGATTGAAGGGCCGCTGTATGTCGCGGGCGCACCGCTATCGAAGGCGGAAGCGCGGCTCGACGATGGCGAAGACGCCGGTACCGTGCTGTTCATGGAAGGGCAGGTCTGGAGCACGGACGGCAAGCCGCTGGCCAATGCGATCGTCGACGTCTGGCACGCTAATACCAAGGGTACCTATTCCTACTTCGATCCCTCGCAGTCCGATTTCAACCTGCGTCGTCGCATCGAGACCGACGCCGAGGGGCGTTACCGCTTCCGCAGCATCGTACCGTCCGGCTACGGGTGCCCGCCTGACGGCCCGACCCAGCAGCTGTTGAACCAGCTGGGCCGTCATGGCCAGCGTCCGGCGCACATCCACTTCTTCATATCCGCTCCGGGGTACCGCCATCTGACCACCCAGATCAATCTGGACGGCGATCAGTACCTGCACGACGACTTTGCCTATGCAACGCGTGACGAGCTCATTGCCCACATCGACTTCGTCGATGACCCCGAACAGGCCAAGGCGCGCGGAATCGAAGGCCGATTCGCCACGATTCAGTTCGACTTCACCCTGCAATCCACCGCAGAAGCCCAGGCGCAGGCACGTCATGCCCGGGTAAGGGCATTGGAAGCCTGATCGACACCTTTGGAGCCGCCACCTCGTGTGGCGGCTTCGTCGTGCGTAGTGACTATGTAACGCCTTGTATGTGAAGTCGCTCATCGCCTTTTCGGATGAGTAGACTGGCCGGGTGAGCCTCACCCCGAAGGCTCGGCCCGAAAAAAACAAAAAGAGGCCTGACCATGAATAGCCTGTTGAGCGAGTCCAGCCGCATCTTCGAGCGGGCGGACCCTTATGCCGTGTCTGGCTACGTCAATCAGCACGTGGGTAACCACTGCATACGTCTGCCTGCGTCCGGTTTTCCCGAAGCGAATCTCAGCCACCGAAAATTTTCGACACTGGACCTGTGCACGATCAGTTACGGGGGCGCCGTCAGGGTTACCTCGCCGGCGTTGGAGACCATCTATCACCTGCAACTGTTAATGGCGGGGCACTGTCGGTCGGTGTGCCTCGGGCAGGAACATTTCTACCGCCCGGGCGAGTTGCTGCTGATCAACCCTGATGATCCGGTGGATCTCACCTACTCAGCCGACTGCGAGAAGTTCATCGTGAAGCTGCCTGCACCGCTTTTTCAGGGCATCTGCCTGAACCAGCGTTGGCAAATCCCGGAGCAGGGGATTCGCTTCGAAGCTGCATGTCAGGATCCGCAATCGCTGGCCATGCTGGTGCAACTGCTGACCGTGGTCTGCGCAGAGGCTGAGGCAACCGAATCCTGTGTGCAGGTGCAGGATCATTACGTGCAGATCATCGCCAGCAAGCTATTGGGGCTCGTGGCCAACAACGTCTGCCGGATACCTGTGAACGCACATGGGTCAGGTTTCGAGCGGGTCGTTGCCTATATTGATGAGCACCTCAATCAGGATATCCGGCTGAGCGAGCTGGTGGGCGTAGCGGGCGTGAGTGAGCGCACGTTGTACGCAATGTTCGATCGACACGTGGGCGTGTCGCCGAAGGACTATATTCGCCAGCGCAAGCTCCAGCGTATCCACGCCCTGCTCAAGGACCCGAGCGCCGTTGTCAGGAGCGTCACTGCCATCGCCCTGGACCATGGCTTTCTCCATCTGGGCCGGTTTTCCGAGTCCTATCGACTCCAGTTCGGTGAGCTTCCTTCTGAGACGCTGCGGCGACGCGGATGACGCGCCTCGAACGTTACGCTTCTTACCGGAGCAGTGCCTCGAGCGAAGGGGCTGCGCGGGACGCAGCTTGGCTTGGATTCCCTGTGAAATATCTCGTCATGCCTGCACAGAAAACCCTGCAGAGAACGGATAGCGATTCGCAGAAATCGGCTATTGGCTGATCACGCGCCGCCCTAGTCTGGACCCGCCTGATAAGAACAATGGAGGGTCCAACCCATGATCGGCAGACTCGATCACCTCGCGCGCCAACTGGCAAATTCGGTACAGGAAGATCCGGAGAAAGGCATCTTCCGTTGCCGTCGCGATGTCTTTACCGACCCCGCCCTTTTCGAGTTGGAGATGAAGCACATCTTCGAACGCGGCTGGGTTTACCTGGCCCACGAAAGCCAGATTCCCGAGCCGAACGACTACTTCACAGGTTACATCGGCCGTCAGCCCATCGTAATTACCCGCGACAAGCAAGGTGAGCTGCATGGCCTGATCAATGCCTGTGCACACCGTGGCGCTACGCTATGTCGCCGCAAGCACGGGAACAAGGGCTCGTTTACCTGCCCCTTCCATGGCTGGACATTCAGCAACACCGGCAAACTGCTCAAGGTGAAGGACGCCAAGACGGGTGGATATCCGGATGCCTTCGACTGCGACGGCTCCCATGACCTCAAGCGCCTGGCTCGCTTCGAGAACTATCGTGGTTTCCTGTTTGGCTGCCTCACCGATGATGTCGTATCCCTTGAGGAATACCTGGGCGAAACCCGTGTGATCATCGACCAGATCGTCGACCAGGCCCCCCAGGGTATCGAGGTACTACGAGGCAATTCGTCCTATTACTACGACGGAAACTGGAAGCTGCAAATCGAAAATGGCGCCGACGGCTATCACGTCAGCTCGGTCCACTGGAATTACTCAGCGACCATGCAGCGGCGCAACTATGAGGCCGAAGGCACCCGGACCGTGGACGCCAATGGCTGGTCCAAGAGCGTGGGCGGATTCTATGCCTACGACTACGGCCATATTCTGCTGTGGACCCGGCTCATTAACCCTGAAGTACGCCCCGTCTATGAGCATCGGGATACGCTCGCGGCCCAGTTCGGTGACACACGTGCGGATATCATCGTCGGGCAAACGCGTAACCTCTGCCTTTACCCGAACGTTTACCTCATGGATCAGTTCTCGACGCAGATCCGTGTCGTGCGGCCTATCGCCGTCGACAAGACCGAGGTCACCATCTATTGCTTCGCGCCCAAGGGCGAGGATGCAAAGGCCCGCGCGCTGCGCATCCGTCAGTACGAGGATTTCTTCAATGTGACCGGGATGGGTACGCCAGACGACCTCGAGGAGTTCCGCGCGTGCCAGACGGGGTATGCCGGCCAGGCGGCCGAGTGGAACGACCTCAGCCGTGGCGCGAGCCACTGGATCGAAGGCCCGGACGATAATGCCAAGGCGATGGGCATGAACCCCTTGTTGAGTGGCGTGAAATCAGAAGACGAAGGGCTGTTCGTTCGCCAGCATGCCTACTGGGCCAAAGCCATGGAGGACGCCATCGAACGTGAGCGCGCCGCCATGATCGCGACGGACGGGGAGGATGCAGCATGACCATCACCCGTCAGCAGATCCTGGATTTCGTCTACCACGAAGCGCGCCTGCTCGATGATCGCCAATGGGATGAGTGGCTGGAGTGCTACTCGGCCAAAGCAATTTTCTGGATGCCGTCCTGGGACGACGATGATCGTCTCACCCAAGACCCCCAGAAAGAGATCTCTCTTATCTATTACCCCAACCGGGAAGGCCTGGAAGATCGCGTCTTTCGTATCAAGACCGAACGCTCCAGTGCCAGTACCCCGGAGCCGCGTACCGCGCACTTCATCGCGAACCTCGAAGTGTTACGCGAAGACGAGGATCAAGCCGAGGTGCGCTTCAACTGGCAAACGCTCAGCCACCGCTACAAAAGCACCGATCTGTACTTTGGTACCTCCTTCTACACGTTGGACGTCCGTGGCGACCATCCCCTGATTACGTACAAGAAGGTCGTGCTCAAGAACGACTACGTGCATCAGGTGCTGGATATCTACCACGTCTGAACGCGGGCACTCACCTGAAGACGGGCGACTGGCCCGTCCGAAATTCCCTGTTTATTGGCCCGGCGTTGTCGGCGGGCCAGGAGATTCTCATGGCCTATACCATCGCGCTCAATTTCGAAGACGGGGTGACCCGTTTCATCGACTGCAAGGACGGTGAGAAGGTGCTCGATGCTGCCTTCCGTAATCGCATCAATCTGCCAATGGATTGCTCCGATGGGGTTTGCGGCACATGCAAGTGCCGTTGCGAGGAGGGGGCGTACGACATGGGTGATGACTTCATCGAAGACGCACTCAGCGAAGACGAAGTGGATCAGGGCCTGGTTCTGACCTGCCAGATGGTGCCCAGCACGGATTGCGTCATTTCCGTTCCGGTACCGTCCACGTCATGCAAGACGGGCATCTCTGCGTTCGAGGCAACGCTGGCCGGCGTCACGCCATACGAGGACGCAGCGCTTGAAGTCACCTTTAACACCCGGGAGGGGAGCAATCCGCCAGCGTTCCTTCCGGGACAGTACGTCAACATCGAAGTCCCTGGCAGCGGGCAAACGCGCGCCTACTCCTTCAGTTCCAAACCGGGGGCGTCGCAATTCAGCTTTCTGATCAAGCGCGTGCCGGGCGGGTTGATGACGGGCTACCTTGATCGCGCAGCGCCGGGCGAAGGCGTCCACCTGACCGGCCCTCTTGGCAGTTTTTATCTCAGGGACGTCAAGCGTCCGTTACTGCTCTTGGCCGGCGGTACCGGACTTGCGCCTTTTCTTTCGATGCTGGAAGTACTGGCGGAGCGGGGATGTGCGTACCCCATTCACATGATTTACGGCGTCACCCGCGACCAGGACCTCGTACTGGTTGACCGTCTTGAAGCATTCGCCACACGCCTGCCCAACTTCAGCTTCGTGACCTGCGTCGCCGAGGATCAGTCGTCGCACCCGCGCAAGGGGTACGTCACCCAGCACATGACGCCAGCCATGCTCAATGAGGGCGACGTCGATGTGTACCTGTGCGGCCCACCGCCCATGGTGGACGCAGTACGCCGACACTTCCGCGAACAGGGCGTTACGCCCGCCAGCTTCCACTACGAGAAGTTTACGCCCACCGTCATTACCACCGGCGAGATCGCCGCCATTGCTTGAGGGTCGACGCATGCGTCCACGATTTAATGACAAGGTTGCGGTGGTGACGGGTGCCGCACAGGGCATCGGCCGGCGTGTTGCAGAGCGTCTGCTCGATGAAGGCGCACATGTGGTGGCCGTCGACCGTGCGGAATTCATTCATGAATGGAAGGCCGAGCGCCTGTTGAGCCTCACGGCGGATCTCGAGCAATACGCGGATTGCGCCAAGGTCATGCACTCGGCCGTCGAGCGCTTCGGTCGGCTGGACATCCTCATCAATAACGTGGGGGGCACAATCTGGGCCAAACCGTTCGAGCACTACAAGGAGGATGAGATCCGGGCAGAAATCAACCGCTCGCTCTTCCCAACGCTGTGGTGCTGCCACGCTGCGCTCCCGCACATGATCGAGCAGGGCCGCGGCGCGATCGTGAATGTGTCGTCGATCGCGACACGCAGCCTGAATCGAGTCCCGTACGGTGCGGCCAAGGGCGGCGTGAACGCCTTGACCGCCTGCCTGGCTTTCGAGAACGCCGAACGCGGAATCCGGGTAAACGCCACCGCACCAGGCGGTACCGAGGCGCCTCCTCGACGCGTCCCGCGAAATCCAAATCCTCAAAGCGAGCAGGAGCAGGTCTGGTATCAGCAGATCGTGGATCAGACCGTCGACAGCACTCTGATGAAACGCTACGGCACGCTGGATGAGCAGGTAGGCGCCATTCTGTTTCTTGCCTCGGACGAGGCGTCGTACATCACCGGGACCACGCTACCCGTGGGAGGCGGTGATCTCGGCTGACTCTCCAGACGTCGCGCCGCATCCGTGACCGGCGCGCGTGGCTTCTACATAACGCACTACACAAGAATAAAAGAGGCACTCGCCATGCGTACTACGAACATTCACGATGTAATCGATAACGCGCGCTTCAACCGGTTTCACTGGCAAATCATGTTCTGGTGCGCGCTGCTTCTGATTTTTGACGGCTATGACCTGTTCATCTACGGGGTGGTGCTCCCCGTGCTAATGCATGAGTGGGGCCTCACGCCGATGGAGGCGGGTGCACTCGGTAGTTATGCGTTGTTCGGGATGATGTTTGGCGCCCTGTTCTTTGGTCCATTAGCTGACCGAATCGGACGCAAGAAGGGCGTTGCCATCTGCTTCGTCCTTTTCAGCGGTTTCACAGTTCTGAACGGCTTCGCCCGTAACCCGATGGAGTTCGGTATCTGCAGATTCATCGCGGGCTTGGGTATCGGCGGATTGATGCCCAATGTCGTTGCCCTGATGAACGAGTACGCACCCAAGCGACTGCGCAGCACACTCGTCGCCGTGATGTTCAGCGGCTATTCCTTGGGAGGCATGTTGTCCGCCGGGGTCGGCATCTACATGCTGCCGCGGTTCGGGTGGGAAGCCATGTTTTTTGCAGCGATCATACCGCTCGCCTTGCTGCCGCTGGTTTGGCGCTACTTGCCCGAGTCAGTCGGCTTCCTGGTTCGTCAGGGGCGGCAGGATGAAGCGCGTGCGTTGTTGCAACGGGTCGAGCCAAGCGCTCAGCTGGACGGCACGCAGCTCGTCGTCCCTGACGTCAGCGCAAAGGGTACGCCTGTACTGGAGCTGTTCCGTGAACAGCGTGCGCTGCGTACGCTGATGATCTGGCTGGCGTTCTTCTGCTGCCTGTTGATGGTCTATGCGCTTGGATCCTGGTTACCGAAGCTCATGGCCAACGCCGGATACAGCCTTGGCTCCAGTTTGTCCTTCCTGCTGGCGCTCAATTTTGGGGGGATGTTCGGTGCGATCCTGGGCGGGTACCTGGGTGACCGGTTCAACCTCGCAAAGGTCGTAACGCTGTTCTTTATCGTAGCGGCGGTATCCATCACGCTGCTCGGCTTCAAAAGCCCCATGGCGTTGCTCTATCTGCTCATCTTCATCGCTGGCGCGACGACCATCGGTACGCAAATTTTGCTGTATGCGTGTGCCGCGCAGTTCTACGGCCTGTCCATCCGTTCGACTGGCCTTGGCTGGGCATCAGGCGTGGGCCGCAATGGCGCCATCGTTGGGCCTCTGTTGGGAGGTGCGTTGCTGGCGATCGAGCTGCCTCTGCAAATGAACTTCATAGCCTTCGCCGTCCCAGGGGCGGTAGCCGCCTTGGCGATGATCGTATTCGCCATACGTCATGGGCGCGCCGCCACCCGCTTGCCCCTGCAGGCCGCCAAAGCCTGACCGACGGCCGCCGCGAAGGCGTGGTTTTCGCGGCGGCCTCCACGTATCCACCGCTGATTCCTATCCCTTCGGGGCGTGCGGTATCGGCTGGTGTTTCGAGGCGATTCCATGCCTTTCTCACGCGAACTCTCGCTGTCTGCCGTCGTGGCGGGCTTCGTTGCCACCGTCATCTCCTATGCCGGGCCACTGATCATCATTTTCCAGGTCGCCCGCGCTGCGGAGCTGCCGACCGAAATCCTGTCGTCATGGGTTTGGGCGATTTCCATGGGCAGCGGTGTGCTCGGCATCGTGCTGAGCCTACGGTACCGGGTGCCCGTCGTGATCGCATGGTCCGCGCCCGGCTCGGCGCTTCTGGTTGCACTGTTGCCGCAGGTCGGCCTTGCCCAGGCCGTGGGCGCTTACATCGTCGCCAATATCATCGTGCTTGCGATCGGCTTGTCCGGTGCGTTCGATCGTATCGTGCAGCGGCTGCCGGCGTCGATCTGTGCGGCCATGCTCGCGGGTATCCTGTTCGACTTCGGCAGCGGCCTGTTCCTTTCTATGCAAGACCGTCCCCAGCTGGTAGCCGGGATGTGCGTGGCCTACCTGATCACCAAACGGTATTGGCCGCGCTATGCGGTGTTCGTCGTGTTAGCGACGGGTGTCGGGTTGAGTTACGCCGCCGGCGATATGCAGATGGGCGGCCTGGAGATGCGGTTTGCCGTGCCGGTCTGGATTACGCCCGAATTCACCTGGAGCGCTACGCTGAATATCGCGTTGCCACTGGCGGTCGTCGCACTGACCGGTCAGTTCGTCCCTGGCATGGCGCTGTTGCGAAGCTGTGGGTATCACGGCGCGCCTGCACGTCCGATCCTCTCCAGCTGCGGCCTCTTTAGTATTCTGCTGGCGCCTTTTGGCTGCCATGGACTTGCGTTGGGGGCCCTGACGGCCGCTATCTGCACTGCGCCTGAGGCGCACGACAACCCTGCGAAACGCTACGTAGCTGCGGTCAGCGGCGGAGTCTGTTACCTGCTGTTCGGTTTATTCGGCGCCACGTTGGTTGCACTGTTTACGAGCTTTCCGGCGGAGCTGGTGGCGGCCTTGGCGGGGCTGGCGCTGTTCGGTGCGATTACGGCGTCCCTGTCCGCTTCAATGGCCGAACCCGATCAGCGAGAAGCCGCGCTGGTGACCGTCCTCACAGCCGCCTCGGGCATGACGCTTCTTGGCCTATCGTCCGCGTTCTGGGGGCTGATTTTTGGGCTCGGTACCCACTTGCTACTCAGCCGCGGGCGTACCGCGCCCGCATCGCCGCAAGCCGCTCCGCCCCCGGTAGAGGCGTCAAAACACTGATTTTGCCCGTCTCGATGCGATTCGCCGTTCACCTACAACATAACAACAATAGAGCACATGCCCATGAAACGATTGCCGTCCGCCTTGCCGCTGTTTGCTTTCAGCGCTGTACCGTTCGCTTATGCCGATCAACCGAAGGGGTTCATGGAGGGTGCCAGTGCCTCGATTCAGGCCCGAAACTATTACTTCAGTCGGGACTACTCTGACATCGTTGGAAGCAACCCTCAGTCGAAAGCCGAGGAGTGGGCCCAAGGGTTCATTCTCAAGTTCAGCTCGGGCTACACGCCTGGGACCATTGGGGTCGGTCTGGACGCTCAAGGGCTGTTGGGCCTGAAATTGGACAGTAGCCGTTCTCGTGCCAATACCGGCCTTCTTCCGGTACGCGACAGTGGTGATCCCGGTGATGAGTACAGTCGATTGGGCGTGACCCTCAAAGCTCGGCGTTCCCGCACGGAGCTGCGTGTCGGCGAACTGCAGCCGGACATTCCCGTTCTGGTCTTCAGCGATATCCGCTTGCTACCTCCGAGTTATCAAGGCGTGAGCGTGGCATCACGCGAGATCGAAGGGCTTACGGTTCAGGCGGGGCATTTGCGCTCGACCAGTCTTCGCAACGAGGCCGGCGATGACCGTATCCAGGCGATGCTCGGCCATGTGCCGGAGCGGCAGGTGAGCGCTGATGCATTCAATTACCTGGGTGGTGATTACATCTTCAATGAAAATCGAACGACCGCGAGCGCCTGGGTTGGGCAGCTTCAGAACATCTATCGCCAGGGTTTCCTGGGCCTGAAGCACACCGTTCCATTCGAGCAGTGGGCGCTGAGCGCGAACCTCGGCTACTTCCATGCCACCGAGGATGGCGACCGACTGCTTGGGGATATCGATAACCAGGCCGCCTTTTCGCTTCTTTCCGCTCGCACCGGTGGCCACACCTTTCATATGGGCTACCAGGCGATGTTCGGCGATAGTCCGTTCCCCCGTGTCTTCGCCAACGTCACGCCGCTTGGAAACGAGGTGCCGACCTATGAGTTCGCCTATACCCGGGAGCGTTCATGGCAGGCCCGGTACGACTACAACTTCGCTGCCATGGGTATTCCGGGGCTGACCACTACGGTTCGCTACATCAAGGGGCATAACGTGGACACGGGCTTGGGCTATGAGGGCAAGGATCGCGAACGGGATCTGGACATCGCCTATGTCGTGCAGAGCGGGTCCCTCAAAGGACTGGGCGTGCGAGTGCGCAACGTGGCGGCTCGTTCGAACTACCGTTCTGACATCGACGAAAACCGCCTTATCCTCAGCTACACCTGGACCCTTCTCTAGGCCCGGATTCAGCTGCCGCCGGTGCGTCAGGGCGCCGGCGGTGCTGGCTTTCTATAACGTCCGTTTGCTGAAAGCTTGGCGAAAGGTTAGTGACGTATTCCTATTGCATCGGTGCAGTCCCGGCGGAGCTGGGGCTGTGGTCGATGAACAAGAACAAGATGATTACCGGCTCATGCAGCGTTGCGGCATAGCCCACGAGCGCTCTTCGTCCTACCCTATCGCCAGGGTTGGGCGCCTCTGGACTCATCCTTGTTCTATTCTTCGACCTGACCGCGCGTGAGTGCGGGTCAAGCGTGCCTATCTGCCGCTCGGCCACGACAACAAAAACAAAAGGAAACCGTCATGAGCTTCAACCTGCGTACGTTCGTACTGTCTGCTTCCTGTGCCATTTTCGCGTCCTCTGCGCTGGCGACCTCTGCCTTTGCGGCCGAGCCCCGTCGCCCCGAGTGCATCGCACCTGCCGCGCCAGGGGGTGGCTTTGACCTTACCTGCAAGCTGGCGCAGAGCGCACTGGTCCAAGAGAAGGTACTGTCTTCGCCCATGCGCGTGACCTACATGCCCGGCGGCATTGGCGCCGTGGCGTATAACGCTGTCGTGGCGCAACGCTCTGCCGAGCCTGGCACCATCGTCGCGTTCTCCAGCGGCTCACTGCTGAACCTGGCCCAGGGCAAGTTCGGTCGCTTCGACGAAAGCGCCGTGAAGTGGCTGGCGGCGGTCGGTGCAAGTTATGGCGCTATCGCCGTTCGTGCGGACTCCCCTTACAAGACGCTGGATGACCTCATCGCTGCAATCAAGAAGGATCCGGGCAGTGTCGTGATCGGTGCGGGCGGCACCGTCGGCAGCCAGGACTGGATGCAGACCGCGCTCGTTGCCAAGGCCGGCGGTATCGATCCGAAGAAGATGCGCTACGTTGCGATGGAAGGGGGCGGTGAGCTGGCCACCGCGTTGTTGGGCGGTCACATTCAAGTCGCCAGTACCGACATCGCTGACTCCGTGCCACACATCCAGAGCGGTGACATGCGCATCCTCGCAGTGCTGTCCGATGAGCGCCTGCCAGGCAAGTCCGTCTCCGATATTCCCACCGCGAAAGAGCAGGGCTACGACGTGGCCTGGCCGGTCATTCGTGGCTTCTACGTGGGTCCGAAAGTGACCGATGACGCCTATGCATGGTGGAAGGAGTCCTTCGACAAGCTGCTCGCGTCCGAGGATTTCGCCAAGCTGCGTGAAGAGCGTGAACTCTATCCCTTCGCCATGACCGGTGAAGAGCTCGACCGTTACGTCAAGGAGCAGGTGGCTCGCTATCGCACGATGGCGCAGGAATTCAACCTGATCCAGTAAGCCCTCGACCGGGCACCGCAACGGTGCCCGGCGCATCCGATTCTGCCGCCGCATCCGCGGGGGTATTCCGTGAGGAACCATCATGTACCAACGTCTCTTCGGATTGGTGCTGCTGATCGCCTGTGTCTTGCTAGCGGTCGCCGCCTGGGGTTACCACGCGCCGTTCTCTTACGAGCCCGTCGGGCCGCGGGCCTTCCCGCTGCTTCTATTGGTTCTCCTGGGCGCAGGCGCCGTCTACCTGCTCGTCAAACCGGCGACTGCGCACGCGCCAAGCGATGAGCCGCCACTGGATCGATTTGTCATCCGCAAGGTGGCGATCTGCGTCGTACTGCTGGTGGCATACGCGGCCATCTACGAGACGCTGGGCTTCATCCCGGCCAGCATCCTGTTCGGCATCGGCATGGCGCGCTTGTACGGCGGCACCTGGGTCGCAAGCGTAACCGGCGGTGTGCTGATGGGGATTGGCCTCTATGTACTGTTCGACCGGCTGCTCGACGTTCCGCTGCCGCTCGGCATCCTTTCGTCTCTGGAGATCTGATCCATGGATACACTCGGCTATCTGGGCCAGGGCTTCGGTGTCGCACTCAGCCCCTACAACCTGTTGACGGCGCTTGCAGGTACGGCGATTGGCACGATCGTGGGGCTGCTGCCCGGGCTAGGCCCGATCAATGGCGTTGCGCTCCTCATCCCCATCGCATTCGCCCTCGGCCTGCCACCTGAAACCGCGCTGATTCTGCTCGCTGCGGTCTATCTCGGTTGCGAATACGGCGGTCGTATCTCTTCGATCCTGCTCAACATTCCGGGTGAAGCGTCTGCCGTCATCACGGCCTTCGACGGTTATCCGCTCGCCCAGCAGGGCAAGGCCGGCGTGGCCCTGTCCATCTCGGCGTGGAGCTCCTTCGTGGGTGGCCTGATGGCGACCTGCGGCGTCGTCCTGTTTGCACCACTGCTGGCGAAATGGGCCGTGGCGTTCGGGCCGGCTGAATACTTCGTACTCATGGTGTTCGCGATTGTCTGCCTGGCCGGCATGGCCGGGGACAAGCCCATAAAGACAGCGGTTGCCGCGTTGATCGGCCTGTTCCTGTCGTGTGTCGGCATTGATGCCAACAGCGGTGTGTACCGGTTCACCTTCGGCAGCCTTGGCCTGGCCGATGGCATTCAGTTTGTCGTGCTGGTGCTGGGCCTGTTCTCGGTCAGCGAGATCCTGGTGCTGCTCGAGCGTACGCATCATGGTCAGCAGGCCGTAAAGGCCAGCGGGCGCATGTTGTTCAACTTCAAGGAAATGACCTTCGTCCTCGCCACCAATATTCGCAGTGGTCTGGCCGGCTTCGTCATCGGAGTGCTGCCGGGGGCAGGCGCCACGTTGGCCAGTGCGGTGACCTATATGTCCGAGAAGCGCCTGGCCGGCAAAGACAATCGCTTCGGCAAGGGTGACTTACGTGGCCTCGCGGCTCCCGAGACTGCCAACAGTGCCTCCGCCTGTGGTTCGATGGTGCCGATGCTGACGCTGGGTATTCCTGGGTCCGGCACCACGGCCGTCATGATCGGTGCGCTGACGCTCTATAACATCACGCCGGGACCACTGTTGTTCCAGAACCAACCGGACATCGTCTGGGGCCTGATCGCATCGCTCTTCGTCGCGAACATCATGCTCATTGTGATGAACGTGCCACTGATCAAGGTGTTCACCAAGATCCTGGCCGTACCGTACTGGGCATTGGTGCCAGCGATCGCGATCATTACCTCGATCGGTGTGTACTCGGTCCACGCCACCACGTTCGACTTGTTCTTGATGATCATCATCGGTGTGGTGGGTTACATCCTGCGCAAGATGGATTTCCCGCTGTCGGCCATCCTGCTCGGCTTCATTCTCGGCGGCATGATGGAGCAGAACCTGCGCCGTGCACTGTCGATCTCCAATGGTGAGCTGGGCATCCTCTTCGCGAGCCCTATCGCCTGGTGCGTCTGGGCGTTGACAGCCGTCATGGTCGTGCTGCCGATCTGGCGTACCTGGCGCCGCCGCGCCGCGCGGCGTGCCGAAGCATTGAACTGAGCCGAGAGTTGCTCACGCTTTTGCCGGCGCTCTGCGCCGGTTTTTTTTGCCGTTCCGGGCGGCTGCCGAAGTAATGCGCAGTGATGCCGATGTGCGTTGGGGTTAGGATGTCGCGCTTTGCGAATTGAGACGACACTGATGGACGCCGCCGCGCTGACCCGCTTTTCCCAACAGTTGCTGATTAGCCTTGAAGCGGCGCCGGCCGAGGCGCGCCGCTTATTTCATGGGCGTGGGCGCTGCTGGCCTGGTCTCGAACAGCTGACGGCAGACTGGCTCCAGGGTGTATTGCTGGTGTCTCTGTTCAAGCCGGTTGAACCCGAATTCGACAAGGCGCTGCGCGAGACGCTAGGGCATGTCACTTCCTCTATGGAATGGGCAAAGGCGGGCGGCCATACCGTCATCCTCCAGCACCGCTATACGCCTGAGGCGGCCTGCGAATGGCTTACCGGAGAGGCAACCGGCCCCCATGTCATCGTGGAGGACGGGCTGCGCTATGGGCTGAACCTGGGGCGCAATCAGAACATGGGGCTCTTCCTGGACATGCGCACCGGCCGCCGCTGGGTTCGAGACGTCGCAGCAGGCCGCCGCGTGCTGAACCTGTTTGCCTACACCTGCGGCTTTTCGGTGGCGGCGGTGGAGGGCGGGGCTCAAGCGGTCGTCAATCTGGACATGGCCCGGTCGGCATTGAGTCAGGGGCGAGACAACCATCGACTGAACGGGCACGATCTGGGCGACGTAAGCTTTCTCGGCCATGAGTTGTTCAAGTCATGGGGCAAGGTGCGCAACGGCGGGCCTTATGACCTGGTGATCATCGATCCGCCATCGTTCCAGAAGGGCAGCTTCGCGCTCACGAAGGATTATCGAAAGATCCTGCGTCGGCTGCCGGACCTGACCTCCGACGGCGCGTTGGTGCTGGCGTGCGTGAATGACCCGGGCGTATCGCCCGACTTCATCCTGCAAAGCATGGCCGAGGAGGCGCCCATGTACGTATTCGAGCAGCGGCTGCCCAACCCGCCCGAGTTTTCCGATATCGATCCAGAGGGTGGATTGAAGGCAATGGTGTTCGGCCGCCCATAGCGGCCAGGTACCGTGGCGTGCGGTCGGTTCAGTCGTCGCGCGTCAGCACCTCGAGTAACTCGATCTCGAAGATCAGGTTGGAGTTAGGTGTGATGTGCGCGCCAACCTGGCGCTCACCGTAGGCCAGCACTGCTGGAACGAAGAGCTTGCGTGTACCGCCAACGCGCATGCCCATCAGGCCTTGGTCCCACCCCTTGATGACGCGGCCCGTGCCGATGACGCACTGAAACGGACGGCCTTTCTCGCGGGACGAATCGAAGACGGTGCCGTCCTCAAGCCATCCCGTGTAATGGGCCGTGATGAGCGCGCCTTTGACGGCTTCCTTGCCGTCGCCCGGTTGCAGATCTTCGATGCGAAGGGCGTCTATCATGTTGGGTGCTCTCGAATGAAAAACGGCATTGTGAGGCAGTACCGCCGATCGCGCGACGGTCGCCTGAATGCTCCGCAGCGCCGAAGCCGATATCATGCGGGCTGCCCTCGGTTCTGGAAGCTGTTTGATGTCCTCGGTTTTTGAGCGCTACGCGCGGCACTTCCGCGACGCGCTCGGTCGCTATTTCCCCCGTACCCGCGCCTACCTCGATGAAAATGGCTCGCTAAGGCATGACAAGCCTTCGGCGGGCAGTGATGCGCCCAAGGCTGGCCGGACCAAACCTGGCCGGACCGAACCCGGCCGGACCGAACCCGGCCGGAGCAAGCCCGTAGAAGGGCAGAAGCGCGGTGCCAGCAACGCAGGCAGCAAGCAATCGGAAAAGGCGCCACCAGCAGCCAGAAAGTCGGCGCAGCGACGAGCAGGCGCGACCACACCTGCCATCTATACCGCCGCGCGCATGAAGATCGAAGATCCACAGGTGGCGGCCATGCGCGCGGATGTTGCAGCGGCGGTGGCGGCTGGCGTAGTCGGTGCACCCTCGGACGAGCAGTGGGCGATGATCCTGTCCCGCGGGCATGCGACACGGGTGTTCGCTGGCGCAGGTTCCGGCAAGTCGGCCACGCTGATCCTGCGCGTCGTGTTCATGCTGTGCCATTTGAAGATTCCGGCTGAGCAGCTCACTGTCATCTCCTTTACCAATGCATCATGCGCCGAGCTGCGCGAGCGCCTTGTCAAGGTGCTTGCGCAGTTCGGCTACACGCTCGAAGGCGATCAGGCGCGCGCGATGGTTCGAACCTTCCATGCGGCCATGGCGGCTCAGGCGCGCGAGGTGTTGCCTCCGGCCGGATGGTTTGAACAGCTCAGCTCAAACAGCGACGAGCCCGACAACCCATTGGCGGGCGGGCGCTTGAAACCGGCCCAGCAAAAACTGCTCAAGCAGGCCTATCAGCAGGCCTACGGTGAAGACGAGATATTTCGCCAACACGTGCACACACTCTTGGGTTTGAAGGCGCCGGAGCCACTCCAGGGGCGGGGCAAACCCAAGGCGCCGTTCGACAGCTTCAAATTGGCTGGCGACTTCTTTCCGGCACCGCTGTTCGAGCTGTTCTATCAGCAGGCGGGATTCATCGAAAGCATTGGTCTGCGTATCGATCAACTGGTACCCGAGGAGCTGGATTGCTCGGCAAAGGACCGCCTCTTCGTTCACGCGCTGAAGATCTTCTGGGTACATTTCGAGCGGTGCCTCGTTGCGGGCAACATCCGCACCTTCAACGGTGGTTTCCAGCAGTTATGCGACTGCGTCACAGCCAAGGATGGCCTGCCCGACGCGGCGCTGATGCCCTTTACGCATTTGTTGATCGATGAGTTCCAGGACATCTCGCCACAGATTGTCCAGTGGGTGCAGGCCTTGCACCGGTCTCTGGGACGGCGTGGTCATGCCGTCAGCCTCATGGCAATCGGGGACGACTGGCAATCCATCTATGGTTGGCGAGGCAGCTCGCCTGAGCTGTTCATCGATTTCGACCGGCACTTTCCGAGCCGGGGAAAAGCCGGCCAGAGCACGTTGCTGACGCTCGAGACGAACTATCGCTCCATCGATCCCATCATTCGCGACGCGGAAAAGGTCCTTGAGGATGTCACGTGCAAGCAGGGCAAGACGTGCCGCGCGCATCGGGAAACGGCTCCGGACGACCATGGAGTCAAGCTCACGACCGGTTTCGATTTGACGAAGGGGCTATCCGGGCTGGTAAAGACGATCCAGGAACAGGCCGCATGGCTCGCCAGCCGTGACGGTGGCCGTCGTCGTGGTTCGATTCTTGTGCTTTCACGCCGTAATGAGCCGCTCGACGGCGTACGCGAGGCGCTCCCGCGGGATTGCCCAGTCAAGGCAATGACGATCCATCGGGCAAAGGGGTTGCAGGCGGATGTGGTTGTCATACTCGACGACTGCTTGCCACCCGAGCGCCACCCCTTGCGCAATGCGCTCTATGCGTACAGCGGTTTCTTTCGCAACAGCTATGACCAGGCCATGGCCGACGAAGCGTTGCGGCTGGGCTACGTTGCCATTACACGCGGGGTGAGCCGCGCATTCTGGTTCACGCGGCGACGGCAAGGCGCAGCGGCGAAGCTATGAACGGTGGCAGTGACGGGCCGACGTCGCATCGGCCCGGGACGATCAGGCAGGGTGTGCCACGGGCGCCTGCCGAGCCATGCCAGCGTAGGCATCCAGCATGCGATCCATCCACTCGCTGACCGGATCATCTTCCGCGAGCACAGGCTGCGTGCTGCAAATACGTGCCCACTGGAAGGTGCCGGCCACGATGTGATCGGCATAGGCCGGTGCTTCGCCTGTAATGAATGGCTGGTTGCTCAGGGTTCTGCGCAAGGGCGCCAGTATTTCGCGCAACTTGGCGAGCCATTGGTCGCGTTCGCCCCGCAACTGCTCGAAGCTCGCACCCAGCATCGATTCGCGTGTGCTACGGAAATAGTCCTTGTCGGCCTCGGCCAGAATGTCATGGATTTCCGGCAGAAGCAGACGAGCCAACGCTGGGTGGACGCTGACGTCCGTCCACTGATTGATGAAGTGGGTCAGGGCTCGCGTGGCATCGCTACCGAACAGCGAAGGGCGGTCGGAATACTGCGCTTCGAGGTATTCGGCGATTGCCCAACTGTCGCTCACATGACGGTCACCATCGACGATGACCGGGACCTTGCCCTGGCCGGATGCGGCGATTGCCTCCTTGTCGCTAAAGCGCCAGGCGATACCTTCGATGCCCAACTCCTTGTGAGCCAGGGCGAAACGGGTACGCCAGCAATAGGGGCTGAAGCGAATGTCGTCACGCGCGCCGGTCAGTTCGTACAGGCGAATCGGTACAGTCATGGGAAGCCTCGTTGGCAAGCCGGAATGAAGTCACACTCTACCGGGGTGATCGGCGCATTGTCAGCCTGAGCGCATAGTGCGCAAGTGTTCGATTAACGAACGGATATTCGATTATCGGATTGTTTAGTTTGGGGTCTGCTGGTTACTTTTGGGTCACCGGCTTTCCGGCTAACGCCGCAACCAGACGAGAACCCCATGGCCCAGCTAATTTCACTGAACGAAGCGGTCAGCCGCTTCGTCAACGACGGTGACACCGTCGCACTGGAAGGCTTTACCCACCTTATTCCTACCGCTGCTGCCCACGAGCTGATTCGACAGCGCAAGCGCGAGCTGACCTTGGTACGCATGACGCCAGACCTGGTCTATGACCTGTTGATCGGGGCGGGATGCGCCAGGAAACTCGTGTTTTCGTGGGGCGGCAACCCGGGCGTGGGCTCGCTCCATCGCCTGCGGGACGCCGTCGAGAAGGGCTGGCCACAGCCGCTCGAGATCAGCGAGCACAGCCATGCGGCACTGGCGAACGCCTATGTGGCGGGAGCTTCGAACTTGCCATTCGCCGTGTTGCGTGGCTACCAGGGTTCGGATTTGGTGAAGGTGAATCCGGACATCAAGTTCATCCAGTGTCCATTCACCGGGGAGCGTCTCGCGGCTGTGCCGAGCGTACGCCCGGACGTCACCGTGATTCATGCTCAGAAGGCCGACCGCAAGGGCAACGTGCTCATTCAGGGCATTCTTGGCGTGCAGAAGGAAGCGGCGCTGGCGGCTCAGCGCTGCATCGTGACGGTGGAGGAAATCGTCGATGACCTCCAGGCGCCCATGAACGCCTGTGTGTTGCCGACCTGGGCGTTGACCGCCGTATGCGAGGTGCCCGGCGGTGCGAAGCCCTCCTACGCACACGGCTACTACGAGCGCGACAACCGCTTCTACCAGGCGTGGGATCCGATCGCGCGCGACCGTGACACCTTCACGCAGTGGATCGACACCTACATTCATGGCACGACGGACTTCGCGGCCTATCAGGCGAAACTGCAGGCGGAGGCAGCGCAATGAGCGACTTCACGACAAATGAAATGATGACCGTCGCCGCCGCACGCCGGCTGGGTAATGGCAGTGTGTGTTTCGTCGGTATCGGGCTGCCGTCCACCGCTGCAAACCTGGCGCGCCTGACCCATGCGCCCGAGGTTGTGCTGATTTATGAATCCGGCCCGATCGGCGCGAAGCCCACCGTATTGCCCTTGTCGATCGGCGATGGTGAGCTGGCCGAAACGGCGGATACGGTCGTCCCGACTGGCGAAATCTTCCGCTACTGGTTGCAGGGCGGCCGCATCGATGTGGGCTTCCTCGGGGCTGCGCAAGTCGACAAGTTCGGCAACATCAATACGACGGTCATTGGTGACTACCACCAACCCAAGGTCCGCCTGCCGGGCGCGGGCGGTGCGCCGGAAATTGCCGGCTCCGCCAAGGAAGTGCTGATCATCCTCAAGCAGTCGCATCGTACCTTCGTGGACAAGCTGGCGTTCGTGACGTCGGTGGGCTACGGGGAGGGCGGCGATCACCGCCAGCAGTTGGGGCTTCCTGGCAAGGGGCCAACGGCCATCATCACCGACTTGTGTGTCATGGAACCGGAGAAGGGCACCCATGAGTTCATCGTTACGGCGCTGCACCCGGGTGTGACCCGCGAACAGGTCATCGAAGCCACAGGCTGGGCAATTCGCTTCGCCGATCAGGTGGCCACCAGTGAAGCACCCACAGATACCGAGTTGACTGCCCTGCGTGACCTGCAAGCCCGTACCGCGGCCGCGCATGGCCAGAAGGGAGGTGAAGAATGAGCCGCGACGTCTTTATCTGCGACGCCGTACGGACCCCAATCGGCCGCCTGAACGGCGCGCTGTCCGCCGTCCGCGCTGACGATCTTGCGGCGATTCCGCTGCGCGCACTGGTTGAGCGTAACCCGGGTGTAGACTGGAACGCGCTGGAAGAAGTCTTCATGGGCTGCGCGAATCAGTCCGGCGAGGACAACCGCAACGTGGCACGTATGGCGCTGTTGCTGGCCGGGCTGCCCGAGAGTGTGCCGGGTGTCACGCTCAATCGCCTGTGCGCGTCTGGCATGGACGCGGTGGGCTCGGCCTATCGCGCGATCGCCCTGGGCGAAATGGATCTGGCGATTGCCGCCGGAGTGGAATCCATGACCCGCGCACCGTATGTACTCGGCAAGGCCGACAGCGCCTTCGGACGCAGTCAGAAGCTGGAAGACACGACGCTGGGCTGGCGCTTTATCAACCCTGCCATGAAGGAGCGCTACGGTGTCGACAGCATGCCGGTCACCGGCGACAACGTGGCGGATGACTATGGCGTGAGCCGCCAGGACCAGGATGCCTTCGCGCTGCGTAGCCAGCAGCGTACTGCAGCGGCGACAGAGTCGGGTTACTACGCCGAGGAAATCGTCCCGGTCGTGATAAAGACCAAGAAGGGCGAGATCGTTGTCGACAAGGACGAGCACCCCCGGCCGGACACCAGCGTCGAAGCGTTGGCCAAGCTGAAGCCGGTAAACGGGCCGGACAAGACGGTAACGGCAGGTAACGCATCCGGCCTCAACGACGGTGCTTCGGCAATGATCCTGGCGTCGGCGGAAGCGGTGGAGAAGTACGGCCTGACGCCACGGGCCCGTGTGCTCGGCATGGCGAGTGCCGGGGTATTGCCGCGCGTCATGGGTGTTGGGCCAACGCCAGCTGTACGCAAATTGCTGGCACGCCTTGATCTGTCCATCGAGGACTTTGACGTCGTCGAGCTGAACGAGGCCTTCGCGGCGCAGAGCCTGGCAGTTGTGCGTGAGCTGGGACTGCCCGACGACAGCGAAAAGGTGAATCCTCATGGCGGCGCGATCGCACTGGGTCATCCGCTGGGCATGAGCGGGAACCGTCTGGTGATGACCACGGTGCATTATCTGGAGAAGACTGGCGGGAAGCGCGGCTTGGCCACCATGTGCGTCGGTGTAGGTCAAGGGCTGGCATTGGCGGTCGAACGCGTTTGATCCAGCATTCCGGAAGAGTGGCGGATGATACGACTGCCGCTCTCCGGTCCGCTCCTTGGAGCCACATGGAGCGGTACGGCCTATAGTGGCCCGGATGCTTCCGATTGATGATCAGGAAATTCCCTTGAATCGACTATTCGATCGCTATTTCACGGCGCCCGCCATGCGCGAGGTTTTCTGCGACCGCGGACGCCTGCAGGGCATGCTGGATTTCGAAGCGGCGCTGGCCCGGGCACAGAGCCACTGCGGCGTTATCCCGAACGCCTCGGTGCCGGCTATCGAGGCAGCTTGCCGCGCCGAGCTTTTTGATATCGATGCACTGGCCGAAGCGATCGCAACGGCGGGTAACTCGGCAATTCCGCTGGTGAAGGCGCTGGGCAAGCGCATCGCGGCGTCTGACTCTGAGGCCGAAAAGTACGTACACCTTGGCGCCACCAGCCAGGACGCCATGGATACCGGGCTTGTCCTGCAGGTGAGGCAGGCACTGCGCCTGGTCGATGCGGGCCTGGCGCGTCTGGCCGATGCCTGTGCCGTCCAGGCCGAACGCCATGCCGATACGGTGCTGCCTGGGCGCACCTGGCTTCAACATGCGACCCCGGTCACGCTCGGCATGAAGATCGCCGGATGGCTTGGCGGCGTGACGCGTCACCGCCAGCGATTGCAGGCGCTTTTGCCGCGCGTCGAAGTGCTCCAGTTTGGTGGTGCTTCAGGGTCGTTGGCCGCGTTGGGTGAGCAGGGGTGGGCCGTCAGCGAGGCGCTTGCACAGGAGCTGGCGCTCTCATTGCCTGAGCAACCGTGGCATACCCAGCGTGATCGGCTCGTCGAAGTGGCGAGTCTGCTGGGGATGATTGCGGGCAGCCTCGGCAAGATCGGCCGGGATCTCAGCTTGCTGATGCAGACCGATGTGGGCGAGGTTTTCGAGCCTTCCGCGCCCGGCAAGGGCGGCTCTTCCACGATGCCGCACAAGCGCAACCCTGTGGGCAGCGCCGTTCTGATTGCTGCGGCAACCCGCGCGCCGGGCTTGGTCGCGACGATGCTGAGTGCCATGCCTCAGGAGCACGAGCGCAGTCTGGGCCTTTGGCATGCCGAGTGGGAGACGCTTCCCGAGCTGTTTTGTCTTGTTTCCGGTGCACTGCAACAGGCGTTGATCGCAATTCCCGACCTGGAAGTCGATGCTGAGCGCATGCGCGTCAACCTCGGCCAAACCCGCGGGCTACTGCTCGCCGAGGCCGTGAGCATCACGCTCTCTGGCAAGATCGGCCGGGATGCGGCGCACCACCTCGTCGAGCGATGCAGCAAGCAGGCGGTGAAGGATGCACGTTCTCTGCGTGACGTGTTAGCAGATGATGCCGACGTGAGCCGCCACCTTTCACCTTCGGAACTGGACACGTTGCTCGAGCCGGCCCATTACCTGGGCCAGGCCAGGCGTTGGGTCGCAGCGGCCATTGCCGAACATCGAACATTGACTACGTAAGGAATGATGAATGCCTTTCTTGAGCCTCGCTGACGGCGATTTGCATTACCGCGTGGACGGCCCGGAGTCGGCGCCGGTACTGGTCCTTTCGAACTCACTGGGAACGGACCTGAACATGTGGAATGCCCAGGTTCCCGCCTTTGCCGAGCACTTTCGCGTTGTGCGCTTCGATACGCGTGGGCATGGCCAGTCACTGGTCACCCCCGGCCCTTATCGTATCGAGCAGCTGGGCCGTGACGTCCTGGCGCTGCTCGACCACCTGAACATCCGAAAGGCGCATTTTTGCGGGCTTTCGATGGGCGGCCTGATCGGACAGTGGCTGGGCATTCATGCGCCGGAGCGAATCGATCGGCTTGTGCTGTGCAACACGGCCGCAAAGATCGGAACGGACGAGGTCTGGAATCCACGTATCGAAACGGTCCTCAAGGGGGGATCACTCGCCATGCGTGACCTGCGTGATGCATCCATCGAACGCTGGTTCACGCCTCCGTTTGCGGCAGCCCAACCCGAGAAGGTCGAGCCCATCGTCGCCATGCTGGCGCAGACGTCGCCCGAGGGCTATGCCGCCAACTGTGCGGCTGTCCGTGATGCGGATTACCGTGAACAGTTGGGTTCGATTACCGCGCCCACGCTGATTGTCTGCGGGACGGGCGATGCGGTGACCACACCTGAACATGGCCGCTTTATGCAGGCCCGCATTCCGACCGCTGAACTCGTCGAGTTCGATGCGGCCCACTTGTCGAACGTCCAGGCGGGTGATGTATTCACCACGCGCGTGCTCGACTTCCTTAATCGCCAAGCCTGACGGAGCCAACGATGGACGAAAAGGAACGCTACGAGGCCGGCATGCAGGTACGGCGTGCGGTGCTCGGCGACGCGCACGTCGACCGGAGCCTGCAGAAGCTCACGCCCTTCAATGAAGAGTTCCAGGAGATGATCACCCGGCATGCCTGGGGCGATATCTGGACGCGCCCCGGTCTGCCCCGGCATACCCGCAGCCTCATTACCATTGCCATGTTGATTGGGATGAACCGTGAAGGGGAGTTGACGCTGCATTTGCGCGCCGCAAAAAACAACGGCGTCACGCGGGATGAGATCAAGGAAGTGATCATGCAGAGCGCCATCTACTGTGGCATTCCCGCCGCCAATGCCACGTTCCACCTCGCCGAGTCCGTCTGGGACGAGCTTGGCGTTGAGTCGACAGGGCAGCAGGCCTGACGACTGACCTGCCGACCAACTCGATTGGCAGTCTTGCCTGGACGGGCTACGCCTTGCCGTAGCCCGTTACATGGTCCCCTGCGTTGCGCTTTAGCCAGAATGCATCGAGCGTCCCCGCAAAGCCGATGACCGCTACCACCAGGAACGCCAGCTGGAAGTCGACCAGTTGCGGATCCGTATGCCCGTTGAAACTCGATGCGGCGCGCAAGGCGAGCGCGCCGACAGCGACACCCATGCCGATTGAAAGCTGGAACACGGTGCTGAACAGTGTCGAGGCATGGCTCATCTGTGTCTTTGGTATGTCGGCGAAGGCGAGCGTGTTGTTAGCAGTGAATTGCAGTGAACGAAACAGCCCACTCACGAACAGCAAAGCGAGTATCAGTGCGGTCGGCCAAGCGGGTGAAAGAAGGGCGAACAGGGCGAGGCTGGCTGCGCAGAGGAGCCCGTTTCCGATCAGCACCCGGCGTAGTCCAAAGCGTCTCATGATGGCCGTCGTGGCGGGCTTTATGGCCAGGTTTCCGGCAAACAGGGCCAGTACCATCAGCCCGGCATGGAAGGCGTTCATGCCGAACGCCAGCTGAAACGTGAGCGGCAGCAGAAACGGCGCGGCATTGATGCTCATGCGAAACAGTGAACCACCGACAATCGCGACGCGATAGGTTGCCTCACTCACGTTGGATAGATCGATGAGCGGATGCGGGCTCCGGCGCATATGCCAGACCGCCAAGGCCGCCATGAATACGCCAGCGGCGATAGAGGCGAGACTCATCGGGATTGATCCACCAAGGCCCAGTTGCTCGACGCCGTACATGAGCCCTACGCAGCCGGACGCCAGTAATGCAAAGCCGAGCACATCCAGCGGCCTGCGTGGGAAATCGAGGTCACGCGGAACCAGCCGCCATGCGAACACCATCGCAATCAGACCCAGCGGGATGTTCAGGTAGAAAATCCAGGGCCACGACGCGTAGGTGGTGATGAGGCCGCCTACCGGTGGCCCGAGGATCGGCGCGATCAGGCCCGGCCAGGTAATGGTGGCAATGGCTTTCACAAGGTCCTTTTTTTCGGTGATCCGCAGCACGACGAGCCGACCTACAGGCACCATCAGTGCGCCACCGATACCTTGAAAGATCCGGGCGATGACGAATTGCTCGAGCGTTTGCGCTGCTCCACAGGCAACGGATGCGAGCGTGAAAACGCCGATGGCGAAGGTAAACACCCGATGTGCACCGAAGCGTTCGGCAATCCAGCCGCTGACGGGAATGAAAACGGCAATGGCTAGCACATACACACTGATGCCGATGTTCAGGTCGACCGGCTCACGGCCAAAGGTCTCCGCCATCGCCGGCAGTGCAGTTGCGATGACAGTCGCGTCGAGGTTTTCCATGAAGAAAGTTGCCGCAACGAGGAAGGCGACGATCGAATGGCGGGGCAGAGACACGGTTCACTCACAGCAGGCAAAGCCTGAGGATACCGTCATCGAAGCGTTGGATGTCACCTTGGCAAGCCTACAGAGCTGGGCCCGGCGTGTACGAACAGGTGCGTCCGTTCGACAATGGGCACCGATAGGGCATGCATCGTTCGTGGAATATCGCTGTCGGCACATAAATCGGCGTCGGACAGGGATGAGTGCTTGATGGGAATTTGATCGGGAGACGATCGGGAGAAAAATGGCAGGGGCGGCTGGATTCGAACCAACGCATGGCAGGATCAAAACCTGCTGCCTTACCGCTTGGCGACGCCCCTGTAGAGAAAATCGGCCCGTGTGAGTCGATCTGGGCGCGCATTCTACACATTCAAAATGAAAAATGCGCGCCTTGATCGTTGAATTTAATGGAAAATTGACCGGCGCTCCAGCCAAGCCGTCGTAGAGCCGTTGAACGAATCAAACAAAGAACGACGGTTTGATCAACTCAGGTATCCAGCGGGTCCCATTTCGGTGCGAAGTCGGGATCGACCAGACGCTGATTTTTAGGCAGGTCGTCTAGCACCTTCCGGTCCTCTGCCGTTAGCGGCAGGTCGAGCGCTTCCAGATTGGATTTCTGGTTTTCAGCGCCCGAGGCCTTCGGAATGGCCGCCACATTTGGCTGGTCCAGAAGCCAGCGGAGCGCAACCGTCGAGGGCTTCACGAAGTGCTTCGCCGCTACGGTCAGAATCTCGGGCACCTCGCCGATGCGCATGCGCGCCAGGGGGCAGTAGGCAACCAATGCCATGTTCCGCTCCTGCGCATACTGCAACAGGGCGCGTTGGCCGAGCAGCAGGTGATACTCGACCTGAATGGCGGAGAGGCTGATACCGAATTCTTCTACGGCCTGACGCAGCAGCGGCAGCGGGAAATTGGCAACCCCGATATGACGAGCCTTGCCTTCTTCCTTAAGTGCCGCAAGGGTTTCCAGTGAGCGCTGGGGCTCCCAATCCTTGCCGGGCCAGTGGATCATGAGCAGATCCACGTAGTCGGTCTTCAATCGGCTGAGACTGTTCTCGACCGAAGCGCGCATGGCATCGGGCTCGAGCTGATCCCACCAGATCTTGGTGGTGATGTGGATGTCTTCGCGGGGCACGGCGGACTGCTCGATTGCAATCCCGACCTCGGTTTCATTCTCGTAGGCGGCTGCCGTGTCGATATGGCGGTAGCCAAGCTCCAGTGCGCTGGCCACGGCCGCGCGACATTCCTCGCCTTTCATTGGCCACGTGCCCAAGCCAAGGCGGGGAAGGGAAAGTCCGTCGTGCGTGATGATGTTCTGCATGTACGTCTCCTGGAAAATTGCCACGTCCTGCATTAGGACAGTGGACATCCAGGGACTATCGATCGAATTGACGCGCGGGGGCTAGAGGTGTGTGCCGGTCGAGAGACAACTCGAGTTGTCTGCAAGCTGCGATCTCCAGGCAGCTCAAAACGACACACTACGGGGGGGTGGCTAATGGCCTTTCCTTGTACGATGACCTGGTTAAGAGAGCGGCTCGTAAACGTGACAAAATCAGGGTCATTGCGCTGGTGGTCGTATGACTTAGCGCGACCTGAAACGGTGTCTCCTAGCAGTACTGATAGTCGCACCCCTTTGCAGGAGTGCGACTGCCTGGCTTACAGCAAAGAGAGCGGGTAGTTGAAGATCAGGCGGTTTTCGTCGAACTCGTTCGTGCTGAAGTCACGACGGATCGACGCGTTGCGCCAGCGTATGGAGAGATCCTTGAAGGCGCCGGACTGGATGATGTAGGCCAGTTCGGTCTCGCGGCCCCATTCCTTGCCATCGTCCGTCGTCGCGGTATGGACGTTGTCGCCCTTTATGTAGCGCGTCATGAATTTCAGCCCAGGGATGCCCCAGCCAGCGAGGTCATAGTCGTAACGCACCTGCCAGGAGCGTTCCTTGGCCTGGTCGTAGCTGGAGTTGAAGCTGTCGTTTGCCAGCGTGCCGCCGCTGGTACCGCGTACACGCATCCAGCCGGTATCACCGCTGACCTTCTGCAGGCCGATATAGGCGGTGTGATACCCCGTTTTCAGCGAGAACAGACCGGAGTAGGTACGGTTGTCGAGGCTGCCCGCGCGCTTGGCACCGTCATCGTCGCCGGTGAAGTAACCCAGGTTCGCACCCAGAACCAGGTTGTCATTGATGGGCTGGCTGTGGATAACGTTAAAGAAGGTCTGGTTGTAGATGTCCTTCAGTTCGCCGTACCAGACCCCGACCGTAGTTCGCTTCTCGTTGAAGGTGTAATCACCACCAGCGAAGTTGAAGCGATCCGAGAAGGCGCTGCGCCCACCGGTGGTGGCGTTGCCGGCATAGCCGATGTCTTCCATGCTGGCGTCGTTACGCTCGCTGTTCTTTCTGAACTGGCCACCGTAGACGTTCAGGTTGTCGATCTCGCGCATCGTGATCTGCGCACCTTCGAACGTCTGCGGCAGCGAGCGGCCGTCATCCGAGCGGAGGATAGGCAGGACGGGCATCCACTCGCCGACCTTCAGTTCGGTCTTTGAGATCTTGGCTTTCGCTGCTACACCCAAGCGACCGTAGTCATCAGCAGGGCGCCCGTCGGTGTGGCGGGGCAGAAGGCCTGTCCCATAGGTACCCCGACCGCCATCCAGCTTAACGGCCAGCTGGCCCAGCACATCGACCCCAAAACCTACGACGCCAGGCGTATAGCCTGAACGTGCGTCGATAATGAAGCTCTGCGTCCATTCTTCGGCCTTGCTTTGTGGAAAGGCCGGATTAACGAAGTTTCGGTTGATGTAGAAGTTGCGCAGGTTCAGGTTGACCTTGGCGTCATTGACGAAGCCTTCGGCGCTGACGGTGCCGGTGGTGACCAAGGTGGCGATACCGGCGGACACGGCAAGTGCGAGCGAACGGAGTCCCTTTCGAGTCTTCTGATTCATCTTGATGGATCTCTTTATTGGCTTTTTTGTGAGAAACCCCGGGCTATATCCGAGCCAGGGTGAGCGATCATAGACGCGCTTTTAGGTCTTCCACTAGCCGTCAGAACGAAAGTCGTACGTCGTCAGATAACTACGGGCGCCCAGGCACGGTGGCATTGCGCGATATAAGGAACCACGACGTGCTCTATCTCGCTGTTTTCAGCCACATTCGCCTCTGCCGCAGCTCTTCGAACGCTAGGAAAAATATTTTTGCCGGATCAGGGCAGGCAGTGCTCAGCGCATAGCTGTGAGCGGGAAGTGCTGCGAGGAAGGGAATGGTGCCAGGGCCAGTCGGGCATAGTCGGCCTGACCCTGGCGAGGCGCTTAGTACGCAGCGCCTCGGGAACGCAGGGCGTTGAGAAGATCATGGTTGGGATAACCGTCAGCCGGCCAGCCAAGGCGTTGCTGATAGCTGCGGATCGCCTTGCGCGTATTCGCCCCAATGATGCTATCGGCGGCACCGGGCTCCAGGCCTACGTCGGTCAGCCGCTGCTGCAATTCGATACGCTCGCTCCGGCTCAGGGGCTGATCTCCCTTCGGCCATTGCCCCACGATCTGCCCGCCACCGTTTAGTCGGGCCGCGAGCAAGCTGATTGCCAGCGCATACGAGGACGAATTGTTATAGCGAAGGATTGCCCTGAAGTTGGATGTCACCAGGAAGGCGGGACCTCTGTGACCAGCAGGGATGAGCAAAGACGCTGTTTCGTCCGCGGACAGCCGGTTGGGCCAGATACCCGCCGGGGCGATTCCCAGGCTTTGCCATTCACGAATGGTCTTGCGGTTGCTGTCTTCGGCCTGGGCGTAATCAAAGCCCTGAGGCAACCGGACTTCCATTCCCCAGGGCAGCCCATTTCGCCAGCCAGATGCCTGCAGGTAATGCGCGGCAGAGGCAAGTGCATCGGGCGCCGAACCCCAGATGTCACGCCGGCCATCGCCATCGAAGTCAACGGCATGGGTGTTGTAGGTGGTGGGCATGAACTGTGTCTGGCCCATGGCGCCGGCCCAGGAGCCGATCATGCGGTCAGGTGTGATGTCGCCGCGCTGCAGAATCTGTAGGGCCGCGAATAGCTGATCGTGCGCGAAAGTGGGGCGGCGCCCTTCATGCGCAAGCGTAGCAAGCGACCGAATGACGGACTTGCTTCCCATGATGCTGCCGAAGTTGCTTTCCATACCCCACACCGCGACCAGGACTTCGCGGTCGACACCGTAGAGTTGCTCGATTTGCCGCAGCGTGTCGGCATGTTGCTGCAGCAGCTGCTGACCTTTGTTCACTCGTTGGCTCGACAGGGCGCCGTCGAGGTACTCCCACACGGGGCGCGTGAATTCGGGCTGGCTGCGGTCCGCCGCCACCACGGTCGGGTCTGGCGTAACACCCGCGAAGGCGGCATCGAATGTCGAGGACGTGATCCCGCGGGAAAGCGATTCACCGCGGAACTGCATCAACCACTCGGAGAACGTCTGCTGCGGCATCTCCATTTCCGGGGGGGAGACCGATGCGCTGGTCGTCTGGTTCGAAGACGAAGGCGCGGGCGGGGCGGCTTGCGATGGGCCACTGCTGCAGGCGGTGAGCAGAACCAGCGAAGACCCCGCAATCAGGCGACGCAATACCTGGCCGGGGGCGGGAACATCGAACATTCGGTCATCTCGGGTCTTGCGGACGCTCGCACCTTACCATGGCTGACGCCGTTTAGGAGGGTCCAAACATCCAGCAGGGGCTTCTCGAAACGTTTCAAGCTCGAGGCTGCTCCGGGAATGCAACGCCCGCTGCGTGTCAGCTCTGAAATGGAACGCATGATTGTGACGGCCTCGCGTCACACCGAGGCGAACCGATCACAATGATCGATAGTTATATTTGGATTGTTCGATTCGTGGTCCGCTCTGTTCCACAACAAACTCCCCGCACTATCCCGTTCCTTTCCCAGACCGTGCGGAGTCAATCCATGGACCATTCACGCTGGAGCATGCGCTATCCCATTGCCGCATTCGCACTCCTCTCCCTGGCCGCTTGCAGCAAGGCGCCTGAAACCGCATCCGCTGCTCGCCCGGCCCCGGCCGTCAGCGTCGCAGATGTCATCGAGCAGCCCGTGATCGAGTGGGATGAAGTCACCGGGCGTCTTGAGGCCCCCGAGTCGGTACTGATTCGACCTCGCGTATCGGGGTATGTCGACCGCGTGCTGTTCCAAGAGGGCGCGCTGGTCAAGAAGGGTGACGTCCTGTTCCAGATTGATCCGCGGCCCTTCGAGGCGGAAGTCCATCGCCTGCAGGCGCAGTTGAGCCAGGCGCGCGCCAGCGCCAGTCGCGCGGACAACGAGGCGCGACGGGGTGAACGGCTACGGTCGAGCAATGCCATTTCGGCGGAACTGGCCGATGCACGCCAAAGCGCTGCGGCCGAGTCGAAAGCAGCCGTGGCGGCGATCCAGGCCCAGCTCGATGCCGCTCGGTTGGATCTGGGCTTTACCCGGGTCACTGCGCCGATCGATGGCCGCGTCGGTCGCGCCGAGGTCACCGCAGGCAACCTCGTCAATGCGGGCGAATCCCGCCTGACCACGCTGGTCTCGACGGACAAGGTCTATGCCTACTTCGACGCGGATGAGCGCACCTTCCTCAAATACGCTCGCCTGACCAGGGAAGGTGCCCGCAACGGTGCAAGCCCGGTCTACCTGGGGTTGTCCGATGAGGCTGGGCATCCGCATCTAGGCCAGATGAACTTCCTCGACAATCAGGTTGATCCGCGTACCGGCACCATTCGGGGCCGCGCCGTATTTGATAACCGGGATGGGCGCTTCACGCCTGGGCTCTATGCCCGCCTGAAACTCGTCGGCAGCGCCAGCTACGACGCCGAGCTGATTCGCGACGAGGCGGTTGGTACGGATCTGAGCAACAAGTACGTACTCGTACTGGGCGACGACGGCGCAGTGAATTACCGGCAAGTGGAGCTCGGGCCGAAGCTCCAGGGGCTTCGCGTCATCCGCAGTGGTCTTCAGGCAGGGGAAAAGGTCGTCGTCAATGGGCTCCAGCGTGTACGCCCCGGCATGAAGGTGACGCCGGAGTCCGTTGCGATGGCGGACGAGAAAACCCTCGCGGCCCTGCGTGAGGAGCGCAAGGTCGTGGAGGCTGCGTTGGCCAAGGTGCCAGATCGGCTTGCCAAGCGTTGACGGGCGCTGGGCGCCCCCGCCCAGGCTCACCACTAGCTCACCCGGTCTCTGCGTAACCACGTACTGACCCAATGCCCACACCGTTTCGCATCGCAGCATCCGGCCTTCGGCCGGGTGGCGAATCCCTTTTCCTTCAAGGAATGTACCGATGAATTTCTCACGGTTCTTCATCCAGCGGCCCATCTTCGCCGCCGTGCTGTCGCTGATCGTACTGATCGGTGGCGGCATCTCACTGTTTCAGCTGCCCATCAGCGAATACCCGGAAGTCGTGCCGCCGACTGTGGTCGTTCGGGCCAACTTTCCGGGTGCCAATCCGAAGGTCATCGGCGAAACGGTCGCCGCACCGCTTGAGCAGGCCATCACCGGGGTGGAAGGCATGTTGTACATGTCGTCCCAGGCCACGGCGGACGGCAGGATGACGCTGACTATCACGTTTGCGCTCGGTACCGACCTGGATAATGCACAGGTCCAGGTGCAGAACCGTGTGACACGAACCGAGCCGAAGCTGCCCGAGGAGGTGACCCGAATAGGGATCACGGTCGACAAGGCTTCGCCCGACCTGACCATGGTGGTCCACCTGACCTCGCCGGATGACAGGTACAACATGCTGTACCTCTCCAACTACGCCCTGATCAACGTGAAGGATGAACTGGCCCGCCTCGAGGGCGTCGGGGATGTCCAGCTGTTCGGCCTGGGGGACTACTCGCTTCGCGTCTGGTTGGACCCGAACCGCACCGCGCAGCGCAACCTCACGGCAACGGATGTCGTCAACGCGATCCGCGAACAGAACCGCCAGGTAGCCGCCGGGCAGCTTGGAGCACCGCCTGCGCCGGGCGATAACAGCTTCCAGCTATCGATCAATACGCAGGGCCGGCTTGTCGATGAGAGCGAATTCGAAAACATCATCGTGAGCGTCGGGGCGGATGGCCAGATCACTCGACTGCGCGACATCGCACGGGTGGAACTGGGCTCGAACCAATATGCGCTGCGCTCGCTGCTCAACAACAAGCCGGCGGTCGCCATGCCGATCTTCCAGCGGCCGGGCTCGAACGCCATCGAGCTCTCGAACGAAGTGCGCGCCAAGATGGCCGAACTCAAGGCTGGCTTTCCGCAGGGGATGGACTACGAAATCGTCTATGACCCGACCATTTTCGTTCGGGGTTCGATCGAAGCCGTCGTGCACACCCTGTTCGAAGCGCTGATCCTGGTGGTCCTGGTCGTTGTCCTGTTTCTGCAGACCTGGCGTGCGTCGATCATCCCGCTGGCCGCAGTTCCCGTCTCGTTGATCGGCACGTTTGCCGTCATGCACATGTTCGGCTTCTCGCTGAACGCGTTGTCGCTGTTCGGCCTGGTGCTGGCGATCGGGATCGTCGTCGACGACGCCATCGTCGTGGTCGAGAACGTGGAGCGCAACATCGAAGAGGGGCTTAGCCCAATCGAGGCCACACGCAAGGCAATGGGTGAGGTGACGGGGCCGATCGTGGCGACGGCGCTGGTGCTTTGCGCGGTGTTCATCCCTACGGCGTTCATTTCAGGACTTACCGGGCAGTTCTACCGGCAGTTCGCCCTGACGATCGCCATCTCTACGGTCATCTCGGCATTTAACTCGCTGACCTTATCTCCCGCGCTCGCTGCGATCCTGCTCAAGGGGCACGATGCGCCGAAGGACCGCTTCTCCCGCGTGCTAGAACGCCTCTTCGGTGGTTGGCTGTTCGGGCCTTTCAACCGCTTTTTCGCTCGGGCCAGCAACGGTTATGTCGGTACCGTTCGCCGCATCCTGCGGGGCAGCGCCGTGGCGATGTTCGTCTACGGGGGCCTTCTCCTGCTCGGCGGGTGGGGCTTTTCGTCGACGCCGGCCGGTTTCGTCCCGCAGCAGGACAAGCAGTACCTCGTCGCCTTCGCCCAGTTGCCAGACGCGGCCAGCCTGGATCGTACCGAGTCGGTGATCCGCCGCATGTCTGACATCGCCGCGCAAAATCCGGGCGTGGTCAACAGCGTTGCGTTCCCCGGGCTTAACATCAACGGCTTTACCAACAGTCCCAACAGTGGCGTCGTGTTCTATGCGCTGGACGACTTCGATAAGCGAAAGGAAGCATCGTTATCGGCTGGCGCGATTGCGGCGGACCTGAATGCGAAGTTTGCCGGCATTCAGGACGCGTACATTGCGATCTTTCCGCCGCCGCCGGTCATGGGCCTTGGCACCATTGGTGGCTTCAGGTTGCAGGTGCAGGATCGGGGTAACCTGGGCTACGAGGAATTGTACGTGCAGGTTCAGAACGTACTGAACAAGGCGCGGCAGACGCCCGCGCTTGACCCGAACTCGCTCTTCACCAGCTACCAGGTCAACGTGCCACAGGTCGACGCGGCCATCGACCGTGACAAGGCCAAGACGCATGGCGTCGCCATCAGCGACATCTTCGACACCTTGCAGGTGTACCTGGGCTCGCTGTACGCGAATGATTTCAACCGCTTCGGCCGGACGTACCAGGTCAACGTACAGGGCGATCAGCAATTCCGCCTCGAGCCTGACCAGATTGGGCAACTCAAGGTACGAAACGACCGTGGCGAGATGATCCCGCTGTCGACGTTCGTCAACGTGAAAAATAGCGCCGGCCCTGATCGCGTCATGCATTACAACGGCTTTATCACGGCCGAAATCAACGGCGCGCCTGCGCCGGGCTATAGCTCGGGCCAGGCGGAGGCTGCGATCGAGCGCATCCTGGCCGAAGAGCTGCCTAACGGCATGAGCTACGAATGGACTGACCTTACCTACCAGCAAATCCTGGCAGGCAACACGGCATTCCTGGTCTTCCCGCTTTGCGTGCTGCTGGCCTTCCTTGTGCTTGCCGCGCAATACGAAAGCTGGAGTTTGCCGCTCGCGGTCATCCTGATCGTCCCTACGGTGCTATTGGCTGCGATCACCGGGGTGATCATCTCGGGTGGCGATAACAATATCTTCACCCAGATCGGGCTGATCGTGCTGGTGGGGCTTGCCTGCAAGAACGCGATCCTGCTTGTGGAGTTCGCCAAGGACAAGCAGGCCGAGGGCATGGATCGGCTGAGTGCCGTGCTCGAGGCGTGCCGCTTGCGGCTCAGGCCAATCCTCATGACGTCCATCGCGTTCATCATGGGTGTAGTCCCGCTGGTGATATCCACAGGTGCTGGTGCGGAAATGCGGCATGCCATGGGCGTCGCCGTGTTTTCCGGAATGATCGGTGTGACCTTCTTCGGCTTGTTGCTGACGCCCGTCTTCTATCTGCTTATCCGTGCCTTCGTCGAGAAGCGTGAGGCGAGAAAAGCCGCTGTCTTGAAGGAGCACCTTGCATGAGGCTTCACGCAATCATCATTCGTCCCGCGATTCCGGCACTGCTGACGCTGGTGCTCGCTGCCTGTGCGGTCGGGCCGGACTATCACGCGCCCTCGACCGAGCCCGCAAAACTGAAAGCGGTGTCAGGCACGTTCGATCGAAGCCGCTTCGAAGCTGCATGGTGGCGCCAGTTTGAGGACCCAACGCTGAATGAGCTGGTGACGCAGGCATTGGCCGAGAACCGGGAGCTGCGTGTTGCCTTTACCAGGCTGCGCGCCGCGCGGGCCATTCGGGACGATGCCGCGAATGATCGTTTCCCCACCGTGACCTCCCGCGCCAGCGGCGAGCTGGGCAAGGCGCAACAGCCCGGCCTGACCGAGTCGCGGGTGAATGCCGAGCGCTATGACCTGGGTTTGGACATGGCGTGGGAAATCGATCTGTTCGGGCGTATTCAGCGCCAGCTCGAAGCGAGCGAGGCGCGTATCGACGTGGCTGAAGCCGAGCTGTACGGGCTGCAGGTCAGCCTGGTGGCCGATCTCGTGGATGCCTACGGTAATTTGCGAGGCGCCCAGCTGCGCGAGGGTATTGCCCGGGACAATCTCGACAACCAACGCTCATCACGCGCCCTCACGATCGAGCTGCGTGATGCCGGTATTGGCAGTGAGCTTGACGTCAATCGGGCCGATGCCCGGTTGGCCGGCATCGAAGCCAGCATACCGCTGCTGCTCGCCGAGCAGGCCAGGGCGCGCAATCGGATTGCGGTGCTTATGGGGCAGCGCCCCGAAGCCTTGACGGTGGATCTTTCGGCCAAGGCGCTTCCTGCTATCGCGAAGGCGCTGCCGATCGGCGATCCCGCCGAGCTCTTGCGCCGTCGTCCGGACGTGCAGGCTGCAGAACGATCGCTGGCAGCCGCTACGGCAGATGTGGGTGTCGCAACCGCGGACCTGTTTCCCCGGGTCAGTCTGGCCGGATTCCTGGGATTTACAGCCGGGCGAGGTTCGGAAATTGGAACGAGTGCCGCACGCGCCTGGAGCGTTGCGCCCACATTGAGCTGGCCCGCATTCGATCTCGGAAGCGTACGTGCGCGCTTGCGAGGGCGCGAGGCCGACGCAGACGGAGCGCTTGCCCGATACGAGCAGCAGGTGCTGACAGCGCTCGAGGAAGCCGAGAATGCCTTCAGTGACTATGGCCAGACCCAGCAACGGCTGTTGGCACTGATCCGTCAGTCCGAGGCCAGCCGCAAGGCAGTCGATCAGGCAAATATCCGCTACCGCGAAGGCACGGTCGACTTTCTCGTCCTGCTCGATGCCGAGCGCGAGCGCCTCGCGGCGGAAGATGCCGAGGCGCAGGCGGAGGTTGCGATGTATCACGGTGTGGTCGAGATTTACCGCGCACTTGGAGGAGGATGGGAAATCACCCCTGCGTTGGCGGCGCAGTAGCGTCTGATTCGCCTGTTGCCTGATGGTTAGCCTGTAGGGTGGGTTAGCGACGCGTAACCCACCGAACCGATGAACGTAGCGGCGCGCAGTTCTGGTGTAAGCGCAATGCTCGAATGGGCAGCCGTCACGACCGGGCTGCCACGTCGTAGGCATGTTGTTGGAGGTAAACGGTGGAAGCCCTTCGGGATTCCACCCTACGGCTCTGATTCGCCCGTTGCCTGATGGTTAGCCTGTAGGGTGGGTTAGCGACGCGTAACCCACTGAACCGATGAACGTAGCGGCGCGCAGTTCTGGTGTAAGCGCAATGCTCGAATGGGCAGCCGTCAGGGCCGGGCTGCCACGTCGTAGGCATGTTGTTCGAGGTAAACGGTGGAAGCCCTTCGGGATTCCACCCTACGGCTCTGATTCGCCTGTTGCCTGATGGTTAGCCTGTAGGGGTGGGTTAGCGACGCGTAACCCACCAAACCGGTGAACGTTGCGGCGCGCTGGCCAACCTTTATGGCAGAACCAAATCCAACATGACCTTCGGTCCAAAGCTCTGGTGTGCTCGTTGGCAGGCGGCTCACCTCGGATCAGGTCAGCACCTGCACGGCAACATGGCTGACAGCAATTCTTTGACCCCTAGAAAGACCGAAGCCTCCGAGTCGTAGGACTGGGAGGCTTCGCGGCGGTAGCTGCCTTTGCCTTTCTTGGGCTTTTCCTGCCGACAGCGAAAGAGGGGCTGGGCGACGATGGATTTCGCCCGATTGGGGCGGGATTTCTTGGCCATGTTTACCTCGAAGGTGGCTTGGATGCTCCTGGGTTACTGGGCGCACTCGTAGGCGCGGGGAAATAATGGGGGCGAACTCTCGGAAATCCATGCCTGCTTCACCACGTAAGCGCGCCGCCCCGACGAATGACGTCGGTCGGCCACCCTCGTGGCCTCGTTGAGCGTGTACATAGGCTCCGCTATGCTTGCCCGTTATCTCTTTGTCGGTGCTGCCGACGCCGTCGCCCTGCGTTACGACCGCGCCGCCGATCCCGGCTTCTCCCCTTCAGGAACATCGATGAGTACCCCTAGCGTCCCGCTATCCGGCGTCAACCAGCCACTGCGGGGCATTCTTCTCATTGTGGCGGCGACCTTTCTGTTCTCCAGCCATGATGCCGTGTCGAAATACCTCTCCGGTTTCTATCCGATCGTTGTTGTGGTGTGGGCGCGTTACCTCGTGCACACCTTGCTCATGGCAGGGATCTTCGTGCCGCAATCAGGGCTGCGGGTGTTGCGGACGCGCAAACCCGGTCTACAGGCGCTTCGTGCCCTGTGCCTGCTCGGTACCAGTCTTTTCTTCACCACGGGCCTTCACTACATCCCGCTGGCCGAGGCGACCGCTGTGAACTTCCTGGCGCCCCTGATCGTGACCGCGCTCTCGGTGCCTCTGCTCCATGAGCGGGTGACGCGGGGGCAGTGGGCTGCGGTCTGTGTCGGGTTCATCGGTGTGCTGGTGATCGTCCATCCGGGAGGCAGTCTGTTCACACCTGCGGTTTTGCTGCCGCTCTGCTCGGCGGTGTGTTTTGCCTGCTATCAACTGCTGACGCGCAAGCTCAGTACGGTCGATAGCCCGACGACCAGCAACTTCTTCGCCGGGCTGTTCAATACCCTGGTGATGTCGGCGCTGGTGCCGTTCTTCTGGGAAACACCAACACTGGCCCATGGTGTGATGATGCTCGCGTTGGGCGCCTTCGGCATGTCGGCACACCTGTTCCTGACCCAGGCGTTCCGTTACGCAGCCCCTGCGTTGCTCGCGCCATTCAGCTATTGCCAGATCATTTTCGCGGGTTTGCTCGGGTTGGTGTTCTTTGGTCATGCCCCGGACCTGACGGCCATTGTTGGTATCGCCATCATCTGCTTCAGTGGCCTGGCCGCAGCGTGGCAGCAGCGGCGCAAACCAGCCTGACCCGACACCCAATCGGTTTTCAGCGGCTTCACGCGCGCCGACTCGTTTCACTGGCCAACTGAACCCCGTGCAGCTCCTGCTTTCAGACTCTCACAAAGTGAGAAGGGAGCAGGGCTCGAATGGAGTGGGGCGCGTTGGAGATTGCTCGATTGCAGTTCGCGATGAGTGTTTCATTTCACATCATCCTGGCCGCATTCACGATCGGATTGGCGCTGTTCCTGGCGTTGATGGAAGGGCTGTGGCTATGGCGCAAGCAGCGCCGTTACTGGGTCGCCTACGAGTATTGGCTCAAGATCTACGCGCTTAACGTCGCGGTCGGAATCGTCTCTGGAGTCGTCCTAGAGTATCAGTTCGGCACGAATTGGTCCGTGCTCTCCAGCCGCGCTGGGGCCGTGATCGGTCCGCTGATGTTCTATGAAGTGCTGATCGCTTTTTTTCTTGAAGCGGGCTTTCTTGGGATCATGTTGTTTGGCGCGAAGAAGGTTGGGCCAAGGCTGCATTTCTTCGCGACGTGCATGGTGGCACTCGGATCGCTGTTCAGCGCTTTCTGGATTCTTTCTGCCAATTCCTGGATGCATACGCCGGCGGGCTTTCGCATTAATGAGGAAGGCTTGTTCCTGCCTGAAGACTGGCTCGCAGTCATCTTCAATCCGTCCTTTCCCTACCGTTTCGCTCATATGACCGTAGCCACCGTGTTGGCCAGTGCCTGCATGATTGGCGCGGCGGGCGCTTGGCATCTGCTTCGTGATCGCAGCAACCGCGCGGCACGGGCCATGTTCTCGTATGCGCTATGGGTGTTGGTCGTCTTGGGACCGGCACAGGCGGTGATCGGTGACTTGCACGGTCTGAACACGCTCGAGCATCAACCCCAGAAAGTGGCGGCCATGGAGGCCAGCTGGCAGCGCCCGGCCGAGGGAGAGGGGCAGCCGCTGGTGCTCTTTGCCTGGCCGGACCAGGCGGCGCAGATCAATCGCTTCGAATTGTCGATTCCGCATGTCGGCTCGCTTTACCTGCGCCACGACTGGACGAGCACGATCAAGCCGTTGTCGGCGTTCGATGCGGAGGAGATTCCCTTTGTGCCGTTCGTGTTCTTCGCGTTCCGGATCATGGTAGGGATCGGCATCGTGCTCATCGGGCTTGGCGTGGCCGGTGCGATCGCGCGCTGGCGAGGGACACTCTATGACGGCCGGATACTGCAACGTTGCATGGTCATGGCGGCGCCGGCAGGCTTTATCGCGCTGTTGGCGGGCTGGGTCGTCACCGAGACCGGGCGACAGCCCTACACGGTTTACGGTCTGCTGCGTACCGCTGACAGCGTATCAGCTGTCCCACGGGAGATGGTCTTCAGCTCTACGCTGGCTCTGTTCACGCTCTACGTCTTCATCTTCGTCATTGGCAATGCGTTCCTTCTGCGGCGACTTCGTCAGCCGCCCGAAGTGGGAGAGGAGGGCCCCACGTCGGAACTTGCAGAGCGGATTGGCAAGGGTGCGAGCCGTGACAGTGCGGCCGCGCAGGGACGGGGGACGGATACGTGAATGCAGAATGGCTTGCACTGGCGGCAGCGGCGGCCGTCGCGTTCTCGTTCCTGTGCTACGTGTTGCTCGATGGGACCGTCCTGGGCGTCGGCATGATGGTGCCATTGACGGCTGACGAGCGGGATCGGCAGACGCTGAGCTACAGCCTGCTGCCAATCTGGGACGGCAATGAGACCTGGCTCGTCCTTGGCGCAGCCGCGCTGCTGGCGATGTTTCCGCAGGTCTACGCAGGGGTACTTACAGCCCTCTATATTCCTGTATTCCTCATGCTGTTGGCATTGATTGTCCGTGGCGTGCTCCTCGAATACCGCGATCACTTCACGCCTCGGATGCGTCGCGCCACGGACGTTGCACTGGGCATCGCCTCTGCACTGGCAGCCTTTTCGCAGGGTGTGAGTCTGGGTGTATTGCTCGGTGGGCTGGACGTAAATGCTCCGGAGCGTTCGCTCTGGGCAGCGTTCGCCTTCTATCCGGTGATGTGCGGGCTCGCCATGGTATTCAATACCTTTTGGTTGGGCGCTGGCTGGGCGTTATGGCGGACGACAGACCGCCTTCAGCGTAAGGCCAGGCAATGGGCCTGGATCATGGCGCCGATTGCCTGGGCGGCGTCGCTGCTGGCGATTGCCGGCGCACTACTGGTTGTACAGGATCACCGCCCCTTGTTCTCCGACCGGCCTCCGGCCTGGTACTGGATATTCAATGGCGCGCTCCTGGCCGGCGTCGGCTCGATGGTGCTATTCGTCGTTGCACTTTTTCAGCGCCGTGTGTGGCTGCCGCTGGTGGGGATGCTGGGTTGGGTTGCCGGCGTGTACGTGCTCGGCCTCTGCCTTGTATTCCCGCTCATTGCGCCGCCCACTGTCGATATCTTCGCAGCCAGTGTGTCCCCGCGTTCGCAGGCATTCGTGCTGATAGGCTTTGGGCTGTTCGCCCCCGTGACGCTGGCGTATAGCACCTATTCGTTCTGGATTTTCAAGGGTAAGGTCCAGCGCGCGCCCGTGCGTTCGCAGGATGAAGCGCACCGCTGACAACCGCAGGGCAGACAAGCGTAGCGGGTATTCGAATTTACGTTGCAGCCCATTACACTTCCGGCAAAGTACCATGAGGTCGCAGCGTCATGAGTTCCGCGCCGGTCTACATTTTGCCTGAACAGCTCTGCGTGGGACTGTACGTCCAACTCGACCTGAAATGGTGGGAGCACGACTTCGCCTTCAACAGCTTCAAGGTCAAGGATGACGCCCAGTTGGCCTCCCTGCGCAAGCTAGGGCTGCGTCGCTTGCGTTACGACCCTGCCCGCAGCGACAGCCAGCCTTTGCCATTGCACGAGGTGCCCGAGGCGGCCCCGCCAGAGCTGCCGCTCGTTCCAGCAAGCGTTGCATTGGAAGAGCAGAAGCGTGAGGCGCGCGCGATACGATTGAGTGCGGTGCGCAAGCGCCTTGCGGAGGTCGACAAGACATTCCTGCAGGCGAGCCAGCGGGTTAAGGCCATCAATGTTGCGCTGCGCAACGCGCCTGATCAGGTGCTGGCGCACGCGGGGGAGGTCGTGAACGAGCTGGTGGCCGCAGTGTTGGGCGATGATGGCGCCGCGCTTCATGCGATCAACGGCAAGGCGGCCGAAGACACCTATGTCCATTCGTTGAATGTGACCGTGCTTTCAATGATGCTGGGTCGGCAGATGGGTCTTGATAGCGAAGACTGTCACACGCTTGGGCTAGGCGCGCTCCTGCACGATATCGGGAAGTTGGAGGTGCCGAGCCAAATCCTCTTAAAGACCGCACCTTTAACGCGGCCCGAGCAGAAATTCCTCGAACTGCATACCGAGTACGGCTTGCGCCATGGCCGTAAGCTCATGCTCGATGACGACGTGCTGAGCATCATCCACGAGCATCATGAATACTGCGACGGCAGTGGCTATCCCCGAGGCTGCCATGAATCCGGGATACGGCGGCTGAGTCGGCTGGTCTGCATTACCAACCGCTTCGATAACCTGTGCAATCCGGCTCACGGCTACGCAGCGCTCAACCCGCATGAGGCCTTGGCCCGCATGTTCGGGCCGGAGCGGGCCCGTTACGACGAGGTCGCGCTGAAGGCGTTCATCCGTTGCATGGGGGTTTTCCCGCCGGGTTGCCTGGTACAGTTGGACGATGGCCGCTATGGCTCGGTGCTGAGCATGCATCCGTCATTGCCGGTGAGGCCGACGCTCGTCCTGTACGACGCCGATGTGCCCAAGCAAGAGGCGCTGATCGTGGACCTCGAACTCGAGCCGACGCTCGCCATCGCCCGGGGTGTCGACCCACGGGACCTGCCGGTCGAAGCCCTCGAATATCTCAATCCGCGCCAACAGGTCAGCTATTACGTGGACCCTCGTAGACGTTAGAGGCGGAGCGTGATGCCGCCTCCCATGCCCACCTCAATGTACTGACTGTCCTTCGCGGCGCCGTTTCGCACGGCGCGCGAGCATGTTCAATCCCTCGATCAGCGACGAGAACGCCATGGCTGCATAGAGATAGCCCTTCGGTACATGCGCGCCGAAGCCCTCTGCAATCAGCATCATTCCGATCATCATGAGAAAGCCCAGCGCCAGCATCACGACGGTCGGATTGTCATTGATGAAGCGGGCGAGAGGACCGGCCGCGAAAAGCATCACTGACACCGCAACGATCACAGCGATCACCATGATCGGCACATGTGGGGTCATGCCGACGGCGGTGATGATGCTATCGACCGAGAAGACGAGGTCGAGCAGAAGAATTTGCACAATGGCGGAGCCGAAGGTCATCTCGATCGCATTACCTTGCTTGCCTTCGAAGATGTCGCCGTCAGGCTCTGGGTCAACTGTATGACGAATTTCCTTGGTTGCTTTCCAAAGAAGGAACAGGCCGCCCGCGATGAGAATAAGGTCCTTCCACGAGAAGGCTTGGCCGAAGAGCTCGATGATCGGCTCCGTCAACTGAACGATCCATGCAACAGTGCCCAGGAGCCCCAATCGCAGGACAAGCGCCAACATTATCCCGATGCGGCGGGCACGGTCGCGGTGCTGCTCCGGCAACTTGTTGGTGAGAATAGAGATAAATATGAGGTTATCGATGCCGAGCACCACTTCCATCGCAATCAGAGTAGCGAGAGCGACCCAGGCGGTCGGGTCAAGAAGAAGCTGTTGCGCATAATCCATGGGGCAAGACTCGATAAACCACTGAGGACGACATACCTTTCTGAGTGTAACCGTTGCCAGAGATTTCGCTGTTTTGGTGTTAAAAGATGTTTCAGAGAAATCCGTCCAAAGCCACATCCACGGGGCGCGGAACGATGCGTCAAAATCCTGCTCGACAAATGGCTTGGCGACGTCTCCCTGACGCTTGCCATAAAGGGTAATCTTTACGCGAGCGCTGGGCACTACGAAGTGGCCTTTTCAGTCTCACACCGGGGAGACACCGTCTCGCCTGTTTTGCCCACCCGTTGGCCAGGCGGCATGGCTTCCACGTCAGCCCGCACTGACGGATACGCGTTCTAATGATCGATGATGAGTGAACCCTGCTACATGATTGCAGACGGCATCTCAACGCTGGCCGAGCGGCTTCGGCGTGGAGACCTCACGAGCGAAAGCCTGGTAGCGGCCGCCGTTCGTGAGATCCAGCAACACCGCGCGCGCGGTGGCGTTGCCTATGTCAGCGTTGATATTGACCAAAGCCTGCAACGCGCACGTGAAAGCGATCGCATGCGTACCGCGGGCTATGCGCCGTCTGATATTGCCGGTTTACCAATTGCGGTGACGGATGCATTCGATGTCGAAGGCCAGATCACCCGTGCCGCGTCCCGGGCGCGGGACGATGTGATGCCCGCTGCAAGCGACGCCTTGGTCATCGCCCGTCTGAAAAATGCCGGCGCCGTCCTGCTTGGGCGGACCAACATGAGTGAATTTGCGCTCTCATGCCTGGGCACCAATGCCCATTTTGGTACCCCGACCTTACCCATGGACAGCAAGAGAATCGTGGGCGGCGCTGGCTCCGGACTCGCAGTGGCCGTTGCCATGGGTATGGCGGTGGCAGGTGTGGGCACCGATACGCAGGGTTCCATTCGCATCCCGGCTGCGTTCTGTGGGCTTACCGGTTTCAAGCCCAGTGCCAATCGAATCTCAACCCAAGGCGTCTTTCCGCTATCCCCTACGCTCGACTCTGTCGGTTCGATCGCGCGTTGCGTCGATGATTGCGCCATGTTGGATGCGGTGATGTCCGGTGAACGCGGTGAGCTGGGTAGCCAGCCGTTGGCGGGGCTGCGGCTGGCGGTGACTTCGGATTACGTACTCGATGGCATCGACGCCATGGTCGGCAGCGCGTTCAAGCGCGTATTGCGCTTGCTTACGGCTGCCGGTGCCGATATTCGCTGGTTCGAGTTCCCCGAGCTCAAAGCGCTTTCCAGGATCAACGAGTCCGGTGGTTTCGTTGCAGTGGAAGCGTGGTACCAGCATCGTCAGTTCCTGGAAGGCGCGGCGCAGGCGCACTACGATCCAATCGTAGTAGAGCGCTTGCGGCAGGGGCAGGCGCTGAGTGCGTACGACTATCTGGATCTGCTAGCCGAACGGCGTCGGCTGATCGATGTCGCACGCTCGCGGCTTGAGCATGTCGATGCCTGGCTCATGCCGACCGTACCGATTTCTGCACCTCGGCTGGATGAGTTGCGACAGGGCCAGGCAGGCACCGTTTATTTCGAGCGCGACGCCCAGGCTCGGCGCAACACAAGCGTGGTCAATTTTCTTGACGGCTGCGCGGTTACGCTTCCGTGCCAGGAGTCCGGCGACCTTCCGGTCGGGCTCTCGGTAGTAGGGCTCAATGGAAGGGATGAGAGCACCCTGAGATCAGCGCGTGCTATCGAAACGCTTATCCGAGAGGCTACGCCTGCAGCGCATTCCTCTCACCTCCATCATGCTGCTGGTTAACGGTCCAGAAGCCTTGGCGCACCGCTGACGGTTAGGCTTGGTAGCTCGGTACAGGAATACCTGCGCAGGGTGATCGATAGCCAAAGCTGTTGGCGTGGCCCTCTGCCCGTACATAAAACCGCGTCGTACGGCATGTCTGGTCACCATCCTCAGCACAATCCAGCATTCTCCGGAACGCACTTCTTCGCTGAAGGGCAGGGGTCGGGGAGGGATTTCCCTAGAGCCGCATGCATCTGGGACGCAAAAAAGGGAGCCTAGGCTCCCTTTCGACGTTATGCGCGGTTTGTTCTTGTTTCGCTGCCAGCTCGGCCTTGTTCTTGTTATAGGGCTAGCGCCCCCAATCGAGGGCAAGAGCGAACGGATTTGTTTGGAAGCTGAGGCGCCTTGATCTTGATCCAACCAGAGGGTCTGCTTGAGCAGTCTTATTCTTCTCGTTCTGGCCGCGGTACACCCGAAAGCAATCTTCTCCAAAGAAATCAGTTAGCTACGTCTCCGCCTACTTGTATTTATTTTGCTGGAGTCGCTTTATCTAATTTTTATTGTGGGTGGTGCTTATCGTTGTTCTTGTCTCTAAGACATTGCAGTAGGCGTGCCAGTTTTGTAAAAGCACCTAAAATCAAGGGCTTAGCGGTTGATTGCGCCCCGGCTTGATGTGTGATGAGTCGGATTCGTTACCGTGTTACCCACATTCTGTTACCGCCAAAGGCGAAACATGCGTTTATCAACGTGGACAGGTGTTACCGTCGCAATGGGCGACAATCTCGCGAGTCACTCAATCGTCGTTTGCAGGCGTCGCGCGGTGCAGTACGGCATGTACCGCCTGTAGGAATGCCCCGACCGTCCAAGGCTTTGAGAGGAACGTTGCCCCTTTCGGTATAGATGCGCTGCGCCCTGTATAGCCGGAGGTGAGCAGCACGGGTATGTGCGGCCAGCGCTGTTCGGCGATCTCAGCGAGTTGAAGGCCGTCGAGTACACCCGGTGTCCGAACATCCAAGACCATCATTGATAAGCCGGACGCGTGGTCCTGCAGATAGGCTAACCCGTCGTCGATGGTCTCAAGCGGGATGGTCTGGATACCTTCGTCGTGCAGAAGCTCACAAATCAATTCACGGACGGACAGCTCGTCCTCAACGACAAGGGCCATCGGTGCTTCATTGGTGTAGTGGAGCGCTCGGGTATTCATACATCCTGTGACGGTGGCGCATTCAATGGGGTTCGGGGGCGCAGACAGGTGGAGGCTATTTGAGCGGTCAGCTCAGCGCGCAAGGCCATGAAAGGCTTTAATCAACCAAAGGAGGCGAAGACTGTTGGCAGCGGAGGGACGTAAGCCGACAACCTGTTCATGATGCGTGATGTAGGCTCCTATGCGGGAATCATGAACGAGGTCCCGGCTACCATTGCAGGCGGAATTAAATCGGAAGGTCAGCTACGCTTGCGTATCGCCGTGCCGGGATGGAACTCATAGGCCAGGTTCAAGGTTGTAAATGAATACGCAAGAGAATGCATGGCGCAGCTGCCATCGTTTCGTCAGACCTTGGGAGCGCCGCAGTGACGGGTACTGATTGGGAGCGGCTCGGGCGAACACAGGACGCACCAGATGCGTATGAAACTGCTGCCCGCGGGCTCGAACGCGGCATGGCCGCGTCTGCCAGCCGTTATCAAGCGATGTTCGACAGTGCTGTCGATTTCGCGATCGTAGCCATGGACCTTTCCGGTCGGATTACTGAATGGAATGTTGGCGCGGAACGGATTTTTGGCTGGTCTGCCGCGCAGATGATTGGCGCACCCCTCGATCGACTTTTCACTCCGCAAGACCTTGCCAACGGCCGGCCAGATGAGGAGCTTCACGCCGCCACGGTCGATGGTAGGGCCAGCGACGAGCGTTGGCACATGCGCGCGGACGGCTCGGTGTTCTGGGCGTCAGGCTCGCTCACCCGCTTGATGGATGCGAATGGCATCCATATTGGCTACCTCAAGGTCATGCATGACCGTAGTGAACAGCACGCCGTGCACAGGCGGCTCGAGGATGAGGAAGCGCGCTACCACGTGCTGGTCGAATCCATCGAGGCGGGCTTTTGTATCCTCGAAGTCCAGTTCGATCCGGGCGGCCGCGCCTGCAATTTCCAGATCGTCGAGGTTAATCCGGCGTTCGAGCGGCATACCGGTATTCGGGACGCCGTGGGACGATGGATCCGCGATATCGCACCCGATCACGAGCAATATTGGTTCGATGCCTTCGGCGAGGTCATCCGAACGGGCCGAGCTGCGCAGTTCGAGAACTATTCGGCAGCTTTCGGACGGTGGTACGACGTATATGCAGTGCGCATCGGAAGTCCGGCGGCACGTCGAGTGGCTGTCTTGTTCAGTGACATGTCGGAGCGGCGTGAGGCGGAACTCGCGCTCGAGCGCAGCGAAGCTCACTGGCGCGGCCTGTTTGAAACGCTTCAGGAAGGTTTCATCCTCGGCGAACTCGTCCGTGATGTAGGCGGTTCAGTCATCGACTGGCGCTATGTTGACGTGAATGCCGCCTGGTGCGAGGTGCTGGGCCGTCCGGTAGAGGCGGTGCGCGGACGGACGGGGCGGGAGGTCACGCCGGGAATCGAGCCTGAATGGCTGAATGAAATGGCAATGGTCGTGCAGGCAGGCACGCCGGCTCATTTCACGCGGCAGATGGGGGAGGTTGGCCGCTGGTTTGATGGTCGTATTCATCGCCTGGACGCCAACAGGTTCGCCGTTACGGTCCAGGAGGTTACCCAGCGGCGGCGTGATGATATCCGGCGGCGGGCGCTGCTGAAGTTGGCTGACGTGCTGCGCGACAGTCAGGACATCGACCGTATCGCATTCGCCGCTGCCGAGGTGCTGGGGGAGACGCTTGCGGCGAGTCGAGCGGGTTACTGCACGATCAGCGCGAACGGCCACCGTGTGAGGATTCGCCGTGACTGGCACCTGCGCGATATGTCCACGCTGGAGGGGTCCATGTCTCTTCGGGCGATGGGTGGGTTTGCCGAAGTGCTGCTGCGAGGCGAAAGCGTCGCGGTGCACGATGTCCGGACTGATCCCCGAACGGCGCAATACGCCGATGAGTTGAATGCGCTGTCCATCAGGGCGCTGTTGCAGGTTCCAATTCTGGAGCTAGGTCGCGCGGTCGCGCTATTTTTTGTTTGCAGCACCCGCCCCACGGCCTGGCAGGATGACGACATCGGCTTCGTTCTGGATGTGGCGTCCCGCGTGCGATCGGCTATCGAACGACGGCGCGCGGAGCACGCCCTACAAGCGTTGAACGCCTCGCTCGAGCGGGAAGTCCGCCAGCGGTCCGAAGAACTCCTCAAATCCGAAGAGAAGCTGCGTCAATCGCAGAAGATGGAAGCTGTTGGGCAACTGACCGGTGGAATTGCACATGACTTCAATAACCTCCTGACGGGTATCAACGGCAGTCTCGAGCTGCTGCAGAGCCGTATTGCCAAGGGGCAGCTCGACGATGTCGAGCGGTTCATCACCGCGGCACAAGGTGCCTCCAAACGAGCAGCCTCGCTCACGCATCGATTGCTTGCCTTTTCGCGACAGCAGACGCTCGATCCCAAGCCAACAGACGTCAACGCGCTGGTGAATGGCCTCACGGATCTGGTTGGCCGCACGGCAGGGCCTTCGGTGGAGCTGGTGACGACGCTTGAGGCCGACGTCTGGCTTACGCTAGTGGACCTCAACCAGCTTGAGAATGCCGTATTGAACTTGTGTATCAATGCGAGGGACGCAATGCCCGGCGGCGGTCGGCTGACGCTCCTGACACGCAACGAGTGGATGAACAGCCGCGTTGCGGCGGAGGCGGAATTGCCGCCAGGCCACTATGTAACGCTGGAGGTGACAGACACGGGCGTCGGCATGCCGCCTGAAGTCGCAGCGAAAGCGTTCGATCCATTCTTCACGACCAAGCCGCTGGGCATGGGAACAGGGCTTGGACTCTCCATGGTGTATGGCTTCGTCCGCCAGTCCGGCGGCCAGGTTCGCATCCGCTCCACCCTTGGGAGGGGCACGACAGTAGCGCTTCATTTGCCACGCTATGCGGGGGATGACGTCTGCGCAGGATCCGATGAGCCCAAGCAGGTGCCGCGGTCGCAGTCAGGCGAGACGGTTCTCGTCGTTGATGATGAGCCAACCGTGCGGATGCTGATCGTCGATGTGCTAAACGACCTGGGGTATGCCACACTCGAAGCGGCTGATGGTGCCACGGGCCTCGCGGTATTGCGCTCCGGCGTGCATGTCGATTTATTGGTATCCGACATCGGCCTGCCGGGTGGGCTGAACGGGCGAGACATGGCCGAGCAGGCGCGTGTGGATCGGCCAGCCCTGCGCGTGCTGTTCATCACGGGCTACGCCGAAGCGTCCATTGTCGGGGACGGAAAGTTGCCTTCTGGCATGCATGTCATGACCAAACCATTCGGTGTCGAAGCATTTGCTGCTCGAATCAAGACGCTACTGGCGGACGGGTAAGGTATTGAAGCGGAACGAATAGTCGCTTTCGGCCTCAGCGAGCGGGCGCTCACCAAGGAAGATAGGCCTTCCGGACACGGTCGACCGTTCCGTCGCTGAGCACGGTCTTCAGCGCTTCGTTCAAGGACGTCACAAGTTGGCTGTCACAATCCTTCGAGCACGCAAGATACAGATCGATCGTATCTACCGTCGGGCTGCGTTGCAGCGCGGGTGGGTTCCCGCCTTGGCGCTGCCAGATGTATTGCGCTTCTGTCACGCTGGTGAACCAGGCATCGATTCGGCCCAGCTCCAATAGACGTGCAGGGTTGTCACCGAGGCGCAGTGGTACGATTTGGTCCGGCGTGAAACCGTGCCGCTCGAGGAGCTCCCCTTGGGCCGATCCCAGCCCGATGCCGATACGCGCATAGCGTGTCCGGGCTTCGTCATAGCTCTGTACCGGCGCATCCAGCGAAAAGAAGGCGCGCTCCAGCGGCATGATCGGCCCGATCCAGGTAAAGGCATCAGCGCGCTCGGGCGTACGAGAGAGGGGGATAATCAGCAGATTGCGCCCTGACGATACCGTGGCCTGCGCGCGCGCCCAAGGCTGAGCCTGTATGTCGGCGGCAAGCCCTGCACGGTCTAGTAATTCCAATGTCACGTCCCCAACGATGCCATGTCGCTCACTGTCGTTCGTGAGCGTCAGCGGTGGCGCGTCCGGCATATAGAGCTCAACCGAGGCGCCGGCGTGAGCAGACTGAAAAGAAAGGAGCACACTCGCAAGCAGGGGGAGGAGAATGCGCACGGCGTGCCTCACTCAACGTCGGTGTCCGGAATATAGACGGCGCCAGGCGAGTGCTCCGCACTATTTTCCATTTTGTTGCACGCACCACGATGATCGGGCAGCCACTGGGCATGCGATGCGCTTTCAAGATCAACTTACCGGTTCAGCGCAGAAGGCGTTTGGGCGTCCGACAGTCGGTCGGATCGGGCTGTTCTGATGGTCTGGAGCGCTCAGCGGGGTGCGATCGGCTGCGAGTAACGAAAGGCGGCGGGGTAGCGGAGACGTATCAGGCAGGGTAAACGCATGCCGCCCCAGGACGGGGCGGCATGTGGCAGGCTTAGTCGAACAGCCCGAAGGTCAGGTAGCTGAACCAGGAGCGGCGTTTTTCGCCACGCTGCTCTTCCAGCGCTTCGTTGAGCTCCGGCGGTAGATCCTGCTGGGCATCCTGGTACTGACGAATCACGTCGCGAGCGGCCTGCGATTCGCGCGGGGGCTGGGGCGCATCGCTTTCGATCAGGCCAAGCGTGGCGCGGGCCAGCCATGAACGCTGGTTGACGTCCTGCTCACGCGGTACGAACTGGCCTTTTTCCAGGCTTGGGTTGTCTGGGTAGTTGAGTTTGAGCGTTTCCAGGCTGGTCGCTGCCAGATCATCCAGGCCCAGGCGCTGGTAAGCCTCGACCATCACGGCGAGCCCGTCACCGACCGCTGGCGATTCCTGGAAGTTTTCAACCACGTAACGGCCGCGGTTGGCGGCGGCCACATAAGCGCCACGCTTGAGGTAGTAGTGGGCAACGTGGACGTCGTAGGCCGCCAGCAGGTTGCGCAGGTAGATCATGCGCTGCTTCGCGTCAGGGGCGTAACGGCTGTTCGGGAAGCGGTTGGTCAGCTGGGCGAACTCGTTATAGGAGTCACGCGCAGCGCCCGGGTCACGCTTGGTCATGTCCAGCGGGAGGAAGCGGGCCAGAAGACCGCGATCCTGATCGAATGAGGCCAGGCCACGCAGGTAGTAGGCGTAATCGACATTCGGGTGCTGTGGGTGGAGGCGAATGAAACGATCGGCCGCGGCGCGTACGGCAGCCGGCTCGCCATTCTTGTAGTTCGCGTAGATGAGCTCCAGCTGAGCCTGGTCGGCGAAGCGTCCGAACGGATAGCGGGATTCCAGCGCCCTGAGGTTATCAATGGCGACGCTGTAGCTGCTGTTGTCCAGAGCGGTCTGGGCACGCTGATACAGTTGGGTTTCGCTGAGATTCTCGTCGATTTCGGTCTTTTTCGAGGAGCAGGCAGCGGTCAAGACGAGCGTTGCGATCAGCAGCAGGTGTTTCACTTGCATGGTGCGTGCGTCCCTGGACGGCCGGCTGTGTTGTGGCTGGCCGTCTGTTATAGTGGGCGCCCCGGTCAGACCGGGACAAAAAGTCGCCGTATTTAACCACAGCGTGCGACCGAAACCAAAAGGCTCCGCCCCTCTCGTGCCCCTCATGTCCCAGCTTCCCAAACACGCCATTGCGCTCTCTGCTGAAGTCCCGCTCGAACTGGGCGGTCAACGCCTTGATCAGGTCGCGGCACAGCTTTTTTCAGAACACTCCCGCTCGCGTCTGGCGGCCTGGATCAAGGACGGCCAGTTGACGGTCGACGGCGCCGTGCTGCGCCCCAAGGACACTGTCCATGCCGGTGCCCGTCTCGCGCTCGACGCAGAGATGGAGGCGCAGGGTGAATGGATCGCCCAGGACATCGAACTCGATATCGTCTACGAAGACGAGCATATCCTTGTGCTGGATAAGCCCTCCGGGCTCGTCGTGCATCCGGCCGCGGGCCACGCCGACGGTACATTGCTCAACGCGTTGCTTCATCACTGCCCATCGCTTGTGAACGTACCCCGCGCCGGGATCGTCCATCGCCTGGACAAGGACACTACGGGGCTGATGGTCGTTGCCAAGACGCTTGAAGCGCAGACCCGTCTGGTCGAGCAACTGCAGAAGCGCAGTGTCAGCCGTATCTATGAATGCATCGTGATCGGCGTCGTGACCTCGGGCGCGACAATCGATGCCCCGATCGGCCGCAGTTCGGCCAACCGCCAGCGCATGGCCGTCGTCGAAGGCGGTAAGCCTGCTGTCAGTCACTACCGGGTGCTGGAACGCTTTCGCTCCCACACGCATGTACGGGTCAAGCTCGAAACCGGCCGTACTCACCAGATTCGTGTTCACATGACGCACGCGGGCTTCCCGCTGGTAGGGGACCCGCTGTACGCCGGCCGTTTCCGTATCCCTCCCGCCGCGAGCCCGACGCTGGTCCAGACGCTCAAGGAGTTTCCGCGCCAAGCCCTGCACGCGCGCTTCCTCGAGCTGGATCATCCGGCCACAGGCAAGCGCATGAAGTGGGAGTCGCCACTGCCGGAAGACATCGTCTGGATGCTCAGCCTGCTGCGGCAGGACAACGAGTCCTTCGTCTGATGGCCGCCGCGCCGTTCAATCCCGTTGCTCACGGCTGGCTGGCGCCAGACTGGCCGGCACCGGCGAATGTACGGGCCTGTGTGACCACCCGCGAGGGCGGGCAAAGCACCGCACCTTATGAAAGCTTCAATCTCGGGCGGCACGTTGGGGATGATCCTCAAGCCGTGGCCCACAATCGGGCTCGGCTGACCGAAGCCCTTGGCTGCACGCCCGGCTGGCTCAGCCAGGTACACGGAACGGCTGTGGTCGAAAGCAGCCCCGGCAAGGTGCTCGAAGCTGACGCCGCCTGGAGTGAAACGCCAAACGTGGCCGCCGTCGTGATGACCGCCGACTGTCTGCCTGTGTTGTTCTGTGACCGCGCGGGTACGCGCGTTGCGGCGGCCCATGCAGGATGGAGGGGGTTGGCCAATGGCGTCCTCGAAGCCACCGTCGCCTCGTTTGGGATGGAGCCGGGCGAATTGCTCGCTTGGATGGGGCCCGCCATCGGCCCTGACGCGTTCGAGGTTGGGCCGGAAGTGCGCGATGCGTTCATCAAACTGGATCCGCGGTCCGCTGAGGCCTTCCGGCCAAGCCCGAACGACGGCAAATACCTCGCGGACATCTACCATCTCGCGCGCATCCGCCTCGAAGCCGCGAATATCGGCTGGATCGGAGGCGGCGGTTTCTGCACCGTCAGCGACGATCGTTTCTACTCCTACCGTCAGGCCAACCCCACCGGCCGCTTCGCCTCCCTCGTCTGGCTCACCTGAACTCGCCGCTAACCGACCGTAGACTCCGCACTCCCTAGGGTGGATAGCCGAACCTCTCCTCTTTTTTGTCGCCCATCGATATCGTGAGCCGATCCGCATCAGGCGCCCATTACTGTGCGCACGAGGGCTGCCTCAATGGTTGACGGCTATCAATAGCCGCCTGCTTGAATCCTCGACAATCAGCCCTATCTAAGAGGCATCCCGCGGGCGATCTTCATTTCGGACACAAGTCATCGTGTCGGCCCGCATACTCGTGAGGACGAACCATGCGAATCGATCGTTTGACCAGCAAGCTTCAGCTTGCGCTTTCCGATGCCCAGTCCGTGGCCGTTGGGCTCGATCACCCAGCCATCGAGCCACTGCACCTGATGCAGGCCATGCTCGACCAGCAGGGTGGTTCCATCAAGCCGCTGCTGCGTCAGGTCGGCTTCGACACCAATGCGCTCAAGGTCAGCCTGACCCAGGAGCTCGACAAGCTGCCCAAGATCCAGAACCCCACCGGCGATGTGAACCTGTCGCAGGACCTCGCACGCCTGCTCAATCAGGCTGACCGCCTGGCGCAGCAGAAGGGTGACCAGTTCATCTCCAGCGAACTCGTCCTGCTTGCCGCGATGGACGAAAACACCCGCCTGGGCAAGGTGCTGACCGGGCAGGGCGTCTCCAAGAAGGCGCTCGAAAACGCCATCAATAACCTGCGTGGCGGCGAGGCCGTGAATGATCCGAATGCCGAGGAGTCCCGCCAGGCGCTCGACAAGTACACGGTCGACCTGACCAAGCGTGCCGAGGAAGGCAAGCTTGACCCGGTCATCGGCCGTGACGATGAAATCCGCCGCACCATCCAGGTGTTGCAACGCCGTACCAAGAACAACCCTGTGCTGATCGGCGAACCTGGCGTGGGCAAGACGGCCATTGCCGAAGGCCTCGCACAGCGCATCATCAACGGCGAAGTGCCGGACGGCCTGAGGGACAAGCGCCTGTTGGCCCTCGACATGGGCTCGCTGATCGCAGGTGCGAAATTCCGGGGCGAATTCGAAGAGCGCCTGAAAGGTGTACTCAACGAGCTTTCGAAACAGGAAGGCCGCGTCATTCTTTTCATCGATGAGCTGCACACCATGGTGGGTGCGGGTAAGGCCGAAGGCGCCATGGACGCCGGCAACATGCTCAAGCCGGCGCTGGCACGCGGCGAACTGCACTGCGTCGGCGCCACTACCCTCGACGAATATCGTCAGTACATCGAGAAGGATGCCGCCCTTGAGCGCCGCTTCCAGAAAGTGCTGGTGGACGAACCAAGCGAGGAGGACACCATCGCGATCCTGCGTGGCCTCAAGGAGCGCTACGAAGTGCACCACGGCGTGACGATCACGGACGGCGCGATCATCGCAGCCGCCAAATTAAGCCACCGTTACATCACGGACCGTCAGCTGCCCGACAAGGCCATCGACCTGATCGACGAGGCCGCCAGCCGCATCCGCATGGAAATCGACTCCAAGCCCGAGGCCCTGGATCGGCTCGATCGCCGTCTCATTCAGCTCAAGATCGAACGTGAGGCATTGAAGAACGAAGAGGACGAGGCAACCCGCAAGCGCCTGGCCAAGCTCGAGGAAGACATCGGCCGCCTGGAGAAGGAATACGCGGACCTCGAAGAAATCTGGAAATCCGAGAAGGCCGAGGTGCAGGGTTCGGCTCAGATCCAGCAAAAGATCGAGCAGGCCAAGACCGAGCTTGAAGCCGCACGCCGCAAGGGCGACCTGAACCGGATGGCCGAGCTGCAGTACGGCACCATCCCGGACCTGGAGCGCAGCCTGCAGATGGTCGACCAGCACAGCACCACCGAAAACCAGCTGCTGCGCAACAAGGTGACAGACGAGGAAATCGCGGAAGTCGTGTCCAAATGGACCGGCATCCCGGTTGCCAAGATGCTCGAGGGTGAGCGCGACAAACTGCTGCGCATGGAGGACACCCTGCATCAACGCGTGATCGGCCAGCACGAAGCGGTGGTCGCTGTCGCCAACGCCGTACGTCGTTCACGTGCCGGGCTTGCTGATCCGAACCGCCCCAGCGGCTCGTTCCTGTTCCTTGGCCCCACCGGGGTGGGCAAGACCGAGCTGTGCAAGGCGCTCGCCGAATTCCTCTTCGACACCGAAGAGGCCATGGTGCGTATCGACATGTCCGAGTTCATGGAGAAACACTCCGTGGCCCGCTTGATCGGCGCGCCGCCTGGATACGTCGGCTATGAGGAGGGCGGTTACCTGACCGAAGCGGTGCGCCGTAAGCCCTACTCGGTCGTGTTGCTCGATGAGGTTGAGAAGGCGCATCCGGATGTGTTCAATATCCTGCTGCAGGTGCTCGAAGACGGCCGCCTGACCGACAGCCATGGGCGCACGGTCGACTTCCGCAACGCCGTTGTCGTCATGACCTCCAACCTGGGCTCTGCGCAGATTCAGGAGTTGGTCGGCGATCGCGAAGCACAGCACGCCGCCGTGATGGATGCGGTGAGCAGTCACTTCCGCCCGGAGTTCATCAACCGGATCGACGAAGTGGTTGTCTTTGAGCCGCTGGGGCGCGACCAGATTGCCGGCATCGCCGAGATCCAGCTGCAGCGCCTGCGCAAGCGCCTGGCCGAGCGCGAACTCAGTCTGGACCTCACGCCCGAAGCGCTCGACAAGCTCGTCGCCGTCGGCTACGACCCGGTCTACGGTGCGCGCCCACTCAAACGCGCCATCCAGCGCTGGATCGAAAACCCGCTGGCCCAGCAGATCCTGGCCGGCGACTTCATCCCCGGCGCAACGGTGCACGCCAAGGTGCAGGACGACCAGATCGTCTTTGCCTGATGCTGTAAGCCCTACAAAAAACCGGAGCAAGTGCTCCGGTTTTTTTATGTTTGTCGATCGTCGGCCTGAAGTGTGTGCCAGGCGCGAGTACGGCGTAACGGCACAGCGTTTTCCATGCACTGATATTCAGGCATGCCGCAATTTCACAGTGCGAAACCGCACGGATTGATTTTCCGCCGTATGTGATGAACGCGCCAAACCGCATCCGAAATTTTCGCTAGTCTCACCCCCTTTCCAATGAAGGGAATGACCACTATGCCTAGGATGGCCGCCTCCTCTTGCCAAAGTCCCCTCGCCACCTGGTGCAGCGCGGACACAAGCGTCAGGCCGTATCTGCGACTGGCAAAGACCACCTGCGATATCCAACAGACGTGCACGCGTTCGGCAAATCGATACCTGTCTCCTAGCTTGGTCTCGTTATAGCGAATTCAACCGGACACTATTGGGGTACGGACGGTGGGCCGGATCCAGGTCGTGGTCAGCCGGAAGCACAGCATTCGTATCGAGACTAATCGCTCCAGGGCGTTGGATACCGGCAAACATCCGGTCGGCCGATTGCCGTGGAAACGAAGTGGCTCATGAAGAGCATCTGGGCGGCACGCTCAATCGCCCAAAAACCTACCGCCACACCGATGGCAGGCGACGCATACACCGCTGAGAGTTGATGAGGCATGACGCGTTATCACTGCCGACCAGCCGCGTGACGCCTTGAGGGCCACTCCGTGCTGCAAAGGCTGGGGCCGACGTGCAAGGGATGATATTCGAACAGGGAGTACAGGATGTTCAACTCGGCTAATGAGGCCCATTTCACGCTGACCATCGAAGACTTTGTCGGCGACCTGCAGGTGTTGTCGTTCACCGGCTCCGAAGGCCTCAATCGGCCTTATCGCTTCGATCTGGAGTTGGTTAGCGAAGACCCCGACCTGGATCTGGAAACGCTCCTGCACAAGCACGCGTTTCTTGCCTTCGACCCGCAAGGTAGCGGCATTCACGGGCAGATCTACCGCGTCGCCCAAGGGGAAACCGGCAAGCGGCTGACGCGTTACAGAATCGCGCTGGTGCCACGCCTGCAATACCTGCATCACCGCAGCAACCAGCGTATTTACCAGCAGATGTCAGCGCCCGATATCATCGCACTGATCCTCGAAGAGCATGGCGTCCTGGCCGACGCGTACAGCTTCCAGCTTGGCGAGCCATGCCCCGAGCGCGACTATTGCGTGCAGTACGATGAGAGCGACCTGCACTTCATCCAGCGCCTGTGCGAAGAAGAAGGCATTCACTACCACTTTCAACACGACCGGTACGGCCATTCGCTGGTGTTCGGCGACGACCAGACCATCTTCAATAAACTCGGACGACCGACCGCCTACGTGCAGGGCAGCGGTATGGTGGCCGACGAGCCCGTAATCAAAGGCTTCAAGCTGCGCTTGGAGACCCGCATCGCGCGTGTCACGCGCCGTGATTACGACTTCGAAAAGCCCAGGATCCAGCTTGAAGCTGCCTACAAACCTGGTGGCGAAAGTACCGAGCCGGATCTGGAGGACTACGATTTCCCGGGGCGCTTTACTGATCGCACACGCGGCAGATTTCTTAGCCAGCGTGCCCTTGAGCGCCACCGTACAGACTACCGCCAGGCCGAAGGTCGAAGCGATGAGCCCCGGCTGGTCAGTGGCCACTTCATGGAAATGTCCGACCACCCTCGCACCGAGTGGAACGACCTGTGGCTGCTCACCGAGATCATCCATGAAGGCAAGCAGCCGCAAGTTCTCGAAGAAAGCGTGACCGGTGATACCCCCGATAGCAAGGGCGACTTCCACCAGGGCTACCGGAACCGCTTTCTCGCCACGCCATGGGACGTGCCCTATCGTCCGGCGCTGAAGCATCCCAAACCGCGTGTGCTAGGCAGCCAAACGGCCGTGGTCACCGGGCCTGAAGGCGAGGAGATCCACTGTGACCAGTACGGCCGTATCAGGGCGCAATTTCACTGGGATCGCGAAGGGCAGGGGGACGACAAAACCAGCTGCTGGCTGCGCGTCAGCTCCAGCTGGGCCGGAGACCGCTACGGCGCGATCACCATCCCGCGCGTCGGCATGGAAGTACTGGTGACCTTTCTCGAAGGCGATCCTGATCTGCCACTGGTGACGGGCTGCCTTTATCACAAGGAGCATCAGGCCCCCTATGACCTGCCCGCCAACAAGACTCGTAGCGTCTTCAAGACCCTCAGCAGCCCAGACGGCGGTGGCTACAACGAGCTGCGCATCGAGGATCGCAAGGGCGCGGAGCAAATTTACCTCCACGCCCAGCGAGACTGGGACGAGAACATCGAGCACGACCAGAAGATCCGCGTCGGCAACGAGCGCCACGATACGGTGGAGGCGAACAGCTACACCGAACTGATGGCCGAGGAACACCTTACCGTTACCGGACACCGCAAGGCTGAAGCCAAGTCCGACGACCACCTCACCATCGCCCAAAGCCAACACCTCAAGCTCGGCACTGCCCAGCTGACCAAAGCCGGCCGCGAGATCCACCTCAAGGCCGGGCAGAAGATGGTCATCGAGGCCGGCATCGAGCTAACCGTCAAAGCAGGTGGCAGCTTCATCAAGCTCGACCCCAGCGGCATCACCGTCTCCGGCCCGATGATCAAAATCAACGCTGGCGGCGCGCCAGGTAAAGGAGCTGGGATCAAGATCAAGCCGCCAGTGTTGCCGGGGATAGCAGATCGCGACAAGGCGGGGAACCTGTTGGAACAGGCGTCGGCGAATGATCTGACTGACTCTAGCTCTGTGGATCCTCGCGAGTACCGATTCAATATTCGTCTGCAGGACATTCCTGGAGGCGAGGGTTTTCCCTTGGCATATACCCGTTGGAGTATTGAACAGGGAGAGGAGGGCAATGTGGTACTGGACGGCGTTACCGATGCCGATGGCCGCGTGCTGCTCGATGACACTCAGCAGAAGCAGCTGGCAAAAATCTACGCCAAGGCGCCCAAGAGCCTGTGGCTCACTTATCCCGGCCAGCGGATAGCTCTGCGGGTTCATCTAGAGGAACAGGGTTGGGACAGCGAGCGTTATGCCCTGGGCGCGATGGACTTCAAAAGTTGTATAAGCCGCGATGCCATGGGCAATGCGATGCTGGAAACAGAGCGTAGCCAGCAGGATAGCCAGTGCATTAGTGACCTCTATACTCACCTGCAATCCAAGGAATGATTGGCGATGGCAATTGACGCTGCCTACAACGGTGTTCGTGCAAAAGAACTCAACCAGATCAACACCCAGGACGGAAAAGCCTATGCGGCGTATTCCGCCCCCGATTTCTTTTTGAACGAAGCGAATCTATTCGCGCCCAAACGCACGGGTAATCAGGTTCATTTCTTCACGACCGGCAGTGATTACTTCAAGGACGTCGCAGCCGCCATCGACCAAGCCAGTCAGTGCATTTTCATCACGGGCTGGCAGGTCAACTACGACGTGTTGCTCGATGGCGAGCGAAGCCTCTGGCAGTGCTTGCACCAAGCTCTCAAGCGCCAGCCGGCGTTGAAGGTGTATGTCATGCCTTGGCTAAGCCCCTCCGGCAGCCTTGGCACTTATGACTTCGAGACCATGTTGGCCATCTTTCAGCTCAATGCTGGCCTGGCTGGTGGCCCTCGTGCCTTCTGTACGCCCGCCATTCAGCAAAGCGATATGAAGGGGCTTGGCGTTGCATTCTCGCATCACCAAAAGTCGGTCGTGATCGACAACCGCATCGCCTACGTCGGAGGCATTGACCTGGCCTACGGGCGGCGTGATGACAATAACTTCAGCCTCGACGCCAGTGGCAGGCAAGGCAACGATGCCTACAACCCTGGGTTGCCGAAGCTGGGCTGGATGGATATGGACAAGCATGTCAGCTCCATGGGGTTGATGATGGCCACGCTGTTCGATCTGTCAAAGCCCGTGTCGGGTAGTAACGTCATACCATTGAGCAAGAGTACGGCTCTCAATGGCGTGAGCCGTATCGCGGACTTTTTCCGCAGCCCTCCGTTCTCAGCTTTGCAGTGGCTAAATCGTGTCAAGAACAGCGCCAAAGAAAACCTCGACGAGGGCTTTGAGCGGCTCAGTGCTGTCCAGCGGCAAATGGTGATCCAAAGCATCCAGGCGATGGCCAGGCTTATCAGCGACAACCTCGATAGCATTCCGATAGCCGAGGAATTGAAGCTGCGTCTGCAAGTCTGGTTGCAGGAGCTGCGTGATGCGGCCGGCAACCTTTCCGAGTCATTGCGCATCAAGAGCATCGAACTGATCAGCCAGTGGATGAGTGAGACCGATCTCGGCCGCGTTCTAACCGTGCTCAGCGGCAAGAGCTTCGAGGATATTCCCAGCACCTACAGAGAAAGCACCAACGAGCTGGCCAGCTCAATGCTCTGGTTCATCTATCACCTGCTGCAGGAGCGTTCGGGGCAGCATCTGGAGCCTTACGCCTATCTGCATGAAAAGCCGCAGCCACTGGCCTCGCCGGATAATGGGCGCCTGGCCGAATATCAACCGCGCATGCCCTGGCAAGATGTGCATTGCCGTATCGAAGGCCCCTCGGTCTATGACGTGGCGCGTAATTTCATCGACCGCTGGAACGGGCAGCAGGCCTATCTGGCCGACGCACCAGAGCTGCAGGACACTACGCTGGTGCGTAACCTGCTGGAGGCCATCGTAGGCTGGCTCAATGCCTTGGTCAGTGACACGGGCCTCGACCGCCTGGGTGCGAGGCTCAAGGTCAATGAAGCCCCACGCCTGAGCTTTCCCAAGCCACAGCCGGTATGGATCAACACGCCTACACAATTGCCCGTGGCGCCCAGCGCACAGCCGGGGGGCATGAGCGTGCAGGTGCTGCGCAGTGCCTCCAGCCGCATGACCCAGCAGGAGCAAGTGGGGCGTAGCACGGCGGGCGTCAATCTGCCCCTGCCGGCAGGTATCGACAATGGCGGCGTGCAGGCCAACTGCAAGGCAGCGATGCTGCAGGCCATCTCCAGTGCGCAGCACTTCATCTATATCGAGAACCAGTTTTTTCAGAGTGCCTATGGTGAGGCGCGCGAGCTTTTCAACAACGTCAAACTGTCCGGCCCGATGGCCAGCCTGCGTGACCCTGCCAGCCTGCGTCAGGACTATGTCGCTCGCGTGCGCCTGCGCGAAGCGCTCGAGGCCGAGGATATCTGGCAACTGGACTGGAAAGAAATCGACGCCATCGCCAAGGAGCCCAGTAAAGAGGCGCGCCAGTTCCTGAAAAGCCTGCAAGCCATGTGGGGCGTCAATGCCCAGGGCTGGCTTACCCATAAACTGGGTGATGCGCAGAAGGGCCTGCTCAACGAAATCGGCGAAGCCCTGGCCAATCGCATCGGGCGTGCCATCGACGAGAAGCGGCCCTTCCACGTCTACATGGTTCTGCCGGTGCATCCGGAAGGCGCACTAAACGTCCTGAACATCATGCATCAGATAAGCTTGACCATGCAGAGCCTCGTTTTCGGCGAGCACAGCCTGATCAAGAGCATTCAACGACGCATGGCCTTGCGCGCACAGTTGGATCGGGGCGCCAGCCGCGAAAAGGCGCTCGAGGCCATCGAGTTCAAGGACTCTAAAGGGCAGCCTGTTTACGAACAGCAAGACTGGAGCCGCTACCTGACCTTGCTCAACCTGCGCACCTGGGAAAGTCTGAAAGGACGCGTGGTCACCGAACAGATCTACGTGCACAGCAAGCTGCTGATTGCCGACGACCGTGTGGCCATTCTCGGCAGCGCCAATATCAACGACCGCAGTTTGCTGGGCACGCGAGACTCCGAGCTGGCGGTCATCGTGCGTGATAGCGCGCCGGTACAGGTCAAGCTCGATGGCAAGCAGCCGCATACCGTTGGCAAGGCCGTGCATCAATTGCGGGTCGATCTATGGAAAAAGCACTTTGGCTTGTCCATGGCCGGTGGCTCTTCCGGCGTCAGCCCCGCCTCTGGGCTGGCGCAGTATCTGGAGCAGCCAGCGGCAGAGGAAACGTGGAAGTCGATACAGGCGCGCGCGCAAACGAATACGGACTTTTATAACGGCTCTTTTAACTTCATTCCTCAAGACATCAGCCAGGTGCAGCCACGCAAAACGCCGAATATGGGGAAATATAAAAAGACTGGTTTTCCCACCTCCACTTGGCCGACCTGGGCTTACCGAGATTTGGACAATATCGATTACGGCGGAGAACTGATGGAGCCCATGCCTCATGAAGAGCGCTTCTGGCGCTCCAATACCCTGGCTGACGTGAAGATGTTCTCGCCCCCCGTCGGTGTGCAGGGCTTTATCTGTGCCTTGCCCGTCAACTGGACGCGGGGTGAGAACAACGACTCCGGTATCAACCTGAGCATTCTGGCGCAGACCTTTGAGCTACCCGAATCTGATCGCGCATTGGCGCAGGCTGATAACGGACGCAAAGAAGAGAGTCGTCGCACATGAAAAGCTTTTTCCGATACCTGAGCCTCGGCCTAATTATCCCTGCCGGTATGGCCTTGGCCGATACGCCGCGGCAGGAATGCCTTGGCCGCATGACCTTCGATGTGCCCGAGGACATGCAATGGGCTGTTTACAATGCAGAGTACACCGACCGTATTACCGAAGGGGGCGGGCATGGATTTACCCCGAAGGTTTACGCCAGTGGTGACGCTGCCAGCTATGACTATGACGGGCTGACCATTTTTGTCAGTGATATTGTCGATCGCGACACATTCGATGGGGCTGCAAGATATATCAAAGGCTCGACGAGCTTGTATCAAGCGGAACTGATCAAAGAGGCGGCCAGAAAAAAAAGTGCGCTTGAAGAATTAAAAGAGCTTGATAGAAGGGAAAATACAAAAACGACCAGAGAAGCAGTAGAAAGGTTTGCGAAGAATATAGAAGAAGTCGAACGCAAGATCCCTATAACCAAAATTCATGACTACGACCTTGGTATTCCTGATGCTTACTTTCTTGGAGACCAAGTCTCTCCAGGGGTGGCCTTGCTCTGGCGCAACAATCGCGTTTACTACTTCAGTTTCTCCAAGGCCGGCCCCGACTCCGCCGAGCGTATCAGGGCGCTGATGGCGCGCTTCCGTACCCGCAATCTTTATGAAGTACCTAAAGGCCCAGGCTTCTGCTTCCCCTACGGTTTTATTGCCGACGATGGCAATACCGCCTACAGCATCAAGAACAGCCTGCGCTTTACCAAAACGCCCAATGTGATCTTCACCCTGCTCACGGCCTCGGCCAATGACCCTTGGCAAACCCGGCCCACGCAGGGCACCTATGACAGCGACTATCGCCCTGGCTACGACACCGAGAAATGGCGCAAGACCTCCTTCATCGAGCGCATCCAGCTCGGCAAGCGCCTGGCTGGCCTGGAGGGCTGGCGTCTTGATCCCAAGCCGGGCTCAGGCGAACAAGAGCGGGCCTGGTTTGCCCTGGCGCATCGAGGCGGGACGGGCTCACCGCTATTGGCGGTACAGATGTTCACCTTCCAGAAAGGCACGGACGACCTCACTGAACTGACGCCACCACCGGAAGAGGTCATACCGCGCTTCGTGAAACTGAGCGAAAGCATCAGGCTGGATACGCGGTAAGAACAATGATTCCGGTATCAAGCGCTCAGACCTTTGAGCAGAAAAAGGGGACAGATTTATTTTCTAGGCTCGCGAGCTGCTGAATAAATAAATCTGTCCCTTTTCTTTCAATGAGAACAAGGTAAGTATTGGGGAAATAACCACCGAACAGGAAATAATCCTCTTCAATACAATCTATCCGGATTACGTAGAACGCGCAGTTAAAAACTATAGATACTGGACTTCAAACGAGCCAGATAGAACCGAGTGGGGTGCCCTTGACCCAGTCATCAGGGATGTGTTGGTAGACTTCGTTTATCAAGGCTTTACAAAGGGTCCAAACCCAATGAAAGCTGGAATGAGAAATGACAAGGCAGAGTTGATACATTACATAGAAAGCACGTCAGCTATTAGCCAATAGGAGCTTGGGCGAAACAGCGCTCGCTACCTCAGGAATAACTAGAGCTTTTAGTATGAAATATATATATCCATTTCTCTTGCTCTTTTGTACATTTCCAGTACTCAGCGATACCGTTGAAAATCCGTGTGAGGGGATTGAAGCCTCTCAGCAAATCGCACTGTGTGCAGAATATAAAAAAGCACGGTCGGATGAGCTCTTGAATTTATCGTACAAGGCAACCCTTGATCGAATTAGGCATCAGTACAAGCAAGCACCCTCGTTAGCGGACCAATACATTTCCCTATTGAGAGAAGCTCAACGAAATTGGATCACTCTACGAGACGCCGACTGCAAGCTTGAAGCTTTTGAAATAGAAGAAACTGCGGAGGCGCAGCAAGTAACGATCGACAACTGCATAGCGAGGATGAGTGCCGACAGGGCAAATTATTTGAAGCGCATCGCGCCTGATATATGAACGCCACTAGCGTCCAAGATGCAGGATATTTACGTCTTTACCTGGCATGTAGGCTGCGAATCAAGCCCCAAGGACACAAATGCCGAGTTTTCGTGCAAGTAAACCTCGCAGGCGACATTTCGCGCTCACATCCCTCCTAATGCTGGCCGCTGCCCTGGCGCACGCCGAAACGATACGGCCCGAAGGCCTGTCCGCGCTGCAGGGACTGCGCATAGGTGCACAGCGCCTGCTGATCACCGACCGCGCGGGCGCGTTGGTCGCTGACACCGACATGGCCCTGCCTCGTATCGAGAACGAATACTCGCCCAATAGCGACGACGGCTACATGGCGGAGCTGCTCGCCGAGCGCGACGCCAGGGTGACGGCCATCGACCTGCAGGGCGAGCGGCATGTCCTACTGTCGCCCGCTACCCAGCGAGGTGACTACCTGCTGCTGATCACGCGGGAAGAGGGCAATGGCGCCTACAACTTCAACCTTAGGTTCCGCTACGACGAGGCGACGAAGTCCTTCGACCTGAGCCAGACCCTGCTCAACGAAAATGACAGCCGGTGCGACCAGTCGCTGTTGAGCAGCTACGCCATCGACAGCAAGGCCCTCGGCATCACTTCGCTCGCGGACTTCGATGGCAGTCGCGCCTTTAGCACGTTGAGAGCGTTGCGGCTGGCGCAGCAGACATCGGCAAACAGGGCGGAGAAACTGATGCCCGAGGCGGTCGCCAGCAATTTCGACGCCGCCCTGAAGGCCTACAAGGCAGGTAACACGCAAGAGCTGGAAATCCTTGTCGGCTACTTCCTATTGGGTGACGAGGAGGACGGCACCTGCGCTCCCGGCAACTATATTGTTGAGAAATACTACTTCCCGCATAGGGTCGATTGGTCGAACGACCTCGGATTTCTATTCGAGCAGGCCGGCCATTACGCGGAGGCGGTTGAGCTGCTGAAGCACATTACCCGCAAGCACCCCGATAGGGTCGTCGCCTACCTCAACCTCGCGGATGCCTTCTGGGCCATGGACGAGCGAGCGCAGGCCGCGGAAGCCTACAGCCAGTACTACGAGAAAATGCTCGCCACTCAGAGACAGGCGAAAATTCCCGCACGCGTCGGGGATAGAGCGATGAGGCTTCACTGAGCGAGGACGTTTCTGCTGAACAGTGATGGAATGGGGCCAATGTGTGATGGGCCTAGGGCGCCGGTCAGAAGACGATTATCTTCCGCCTGTTTTTAATGATATCAGGCCAATTCCGAAGGCCACGGAACCGCTCCTTGCAAGCACAAAAGCATCAGAATGAGCCTTGTCACACAAACGCCCGAATTCAAATTGTCCTCAGCCTGACTGTCTATAAAATGCGCGGCCGCTTCGAGTAACAGCCCCCCTGGATATCCGTGAGCCCCTTCGCATTAGCGTAAAGGGCCGCTTTCTGACTCCGCGGCCCTTTTGCCGTGAATCGCCAACTGCTGTAAGCCGAGGCGAGCGTTGCGTATGGGCACGCCGAAGCTGACCAGCCCATTGCTGAATTGAATCAATAGAAAGGACCTCCGTTGAAAATCTACCGTTTCTTGCCTTTGGCACTCGCTACCCTGTTGATCGGATGCAACACGATACGGCCCGTCACCGAGCTTGATGACACGCTGCCCAAACTGGCTTTGAAGGACATACTGCCGCCGGCAGCAGACAACGACTACTGCAATAAGGAAATGGCGAGTGACACGCTTTACGGCATCGGCTCGTTGCTTTTCAACAATGCAGAATACGAAGACGCCAAAACGTGTCTGGTCATGGCGGCGCCACAGCATCCCAGGGCGTTCTGTTTCTTGTCAGTGATCTCAGATCAGGAATCGAACAAGCCGCGCGAGGAAAGGGACCGCGAGTCATTCAACTACCTCGCTTACTCCGCACTACAAAAAGACTGGTGCGCCGAGTACGGGATGTACCAGATCTACGCGTTCGGCGAGAAAGGCATCCAGCCGGACAAGCCATTGGCGCTCCGCTGGCTCGAGCGCTCTGCCGTGCATGGCAACCCTGAGGCCCAAAGGGTGATGGCACATAAGGCCGAGGACCTGGATGTCCGTTATGCCTGGTTCCGGATTATTAACGCCGACTCCGAATTGGATGAGCTGCGAAAGCGCATGAGCTCGGAGGCACTTCGAGACGGCGAAGAACGTTATCGTGAACTCTTGTCGCGTGTGAGGAGCCAGGAGGCCATGTATGACGAGGCGCGAGCGGAGGACATAGGCCTCTACTCAGGCTTCATCGAGTTGAACTACCCAAGCTCTTTCAAAGGGATATCCGCGGAGCGTCGTCGAGACTTCATCACACAGAGCATACGCGCCGCAACGAACCTTCCGTATATCCACAGCCGGGGGCAGGTCACCAAGTACATATTGATCGCGCGGATCGCTCAAAATAGCCAACCGAATCTGGATATCCGCGATGAGCCGCGCCTGACGGCGTTACTGAAGGACGACGATCTTTCGATAGATGAATCACTCGCACAAGCTGAAGCTGTGATCATCTCTGGCAGCTAAAAGCAGCTCATAGGGACGTGTATTCAACGCCAGATGCGACGACTATAGGCACGTCTTTGAGCCCGGTATCTCATACCGGGCAACGCCTATTGCAGATCGACAAGTATCAGCGCTTCATGCCGGGGCTGAATCCCATGGACGGCAAGCGCCTAATGACGCTCGAGACGTTAGACGTACCGACAACGTCCCCAAGTCCGTAGTCTCTGCCCGGCGTTTTTCATAGCAGCCCGCTTTCACGATGCGTCCTGCGTGGCGCCGACTGGCTTAGCCAGCCGTCTCAACAAGCCGGCGCGATACCCACTCCCGACTGTAGGCTAGAACCTTATCCGCCGTTCGTGTCGGGAAGTGAATGAAGCCATGCGGGCAGTGAGGGAGAACGTGCACTTCGACTGGCGCCGATCCGTTCCACCGCTTGGCCATCTCGACCGTGTCGTCCCGCAAGGGGTCGAGTTCCCCCGTGAACATGAGCGCTGGCGGCATGCCTGTGAAGTCACCGTAGAGGGGCGACAAGGGCGGCTGACGGCGCTGAGCGTCCGTTAAACCGGGGGTGAGCATGCGAAATGCCTCGATCATTCCTGGCCCATCCAGTACCAATGTTTCAGATGGCGCCGTGCGGACGCTCTCGGTACCGGTAAGGTCGTAAACGCCGTAATACAGCACAGCGCCTTTCACCCGCGAAAGCAGGCTTGGCCAGTCTTTCAGCGCGAGCAATGTCGCCGCGGCCAGATGGCCCCCTGCAGATTCACCCACAATGATGACGGGCAGGCCTGCGAACTCCTCACAGTCGTTGCCGAGTAGCCAGCGTGCCGCAGACAAGCAGTCTTCCATCAACCCTTCGACCGGCGTCGATACGGCGAGACGATAGTCGACGGAGACGACGGCGACGCTGCAGTCCTTCACCAGGGCAATGTTCATATCGTCATTCATCTGGGCGTTGCCGATCACCCAGCCCCCTCCGTGAAAGTCCAGTACCACACCTGTGGCTTTCCCTTGTGGCCGAATGATGCGAACAGGCACAGGCACGCCTGGGATCCCCGCCACCAGCCTTTCGGCTTCCAGCCCATGTCTGCGCAACTTGCCTGCACCACCCACCTGGCCCAGCCGCAGCAATGCCTGAATCACATGTGGCGTAACGCGGTTGCGAATCCGGAATCGTGGAAGCCGTGCCAGCCTGCGGTTGAAGCGCTGCACTTGATGAAGATCATTTGCGTCGGACCAAGGCTTTTTCGTATCCAACTTCGTGCTCCGCGGTAATCGACTGGGGTGTTTCGACGGCAAGTATTCGTTGGCGATTCGACGCTATCTCCGTTGCAATCATTCGAGTTGCATACGCTTGATTGCCCCTATGTTCAATTCCAGGTTCGCTTGACCACTTCGCCATTCTGCGTAGCTTTTGTGCAGCGCAGGCAACAGCCGTCAGCGTAAAGATGATGCTGCTCCGACAGGAAGCAATACATGCACAGCTGGAACAGTATGCGGATGGTTTCGTGCCGCGCACCTACTAGGATCGCCCGAGGCCGCCTGTATGGGACACACACCCTGGAATCCGTGGCGGCTGGTATTCATTGGGCGCGCGAGTGCTGGTGAAGGGTGCTTCGTAACGGTTGAGACCACTGGAGTACGTACAGCTAACGGGGGATCAGTCCCTTATCAAGCTATTGCCACAGGCCTCATGCGTCGGTGCTGCCAGTAGATGTGGGCAGTTCGACAAGTTCTCGGAGCAAAGGAGGAGCCGCCTTTCCGCTGACTCAAGCAAGCGACACGCAGCCTGCCTGGCTCCGGCTGCAAGGTCCGGTTTTTAGATGCTGTCGTTGTTGATTGGTTTGTAGAGCCAGCCAACGCCCGTTGGGAGGACGAGCATCGTTAGCATCGTCACGCGGATCAGGCCAACCTGGAGCCTTCCTGCGAGAGACGGCCGCTCTCGCAGGAGAGGTCAACTCACTTGGCGGGAACGCGGAATGCCTGGCGGCCAATCAGCAACCACTCGCCATCCCGCTTCTGCCAGATCTGGAAATTCTCGATCTCGGTTGGCGTGACCTTGCCGCTGTTCACGGCCTCGGCGGAGAAGTGATTGCGGACCAGAGCGGTGTCACCGGACATGATGATTTTCTGATTTTGCATTTCCAGGGTGTTGAAGGCGCTCTTGCCGGTTTCGATATCGGCGATGAAGGCTTTCTTGTCCTGAATGTTGCCGCTCGAATGCCCGTAGCTGACGTTCTCGGCGGTTAGCGCCTCTAGTTGTGCGATGTCCTTATGCAACATGGCCTGGGTAAGTTTATCCACTGCGGCGGCAACATCGCTTTCGTCATTTGACGCGGCGGCGGCATAGCCAGTGAACAGGCACAGAAAATACACGAGCAATTTGACCTTTCTCATACACATGACCTTTGTTGTAGTTGTTGGAGCATGATCGGCAAGGGCCGGCGACGAATTGTCCGTCGTCGTACAACTTAGCGCATTGTGGGTCTCTGGCAATAGCCTGATGCAAATATTCCGAACGGTGGCGGTTCGGCAATGGTTCTGCGCGCAACCGGCTGTCCGCCGAGCACTTCCGTTGTGCTGTGATCAAGCTTTCCTACTCGCCGGCACGAGCCTCTGCGCGAGGTGTGTCGAAGGGCGCGTCGGCCGAGCTCTGGCTGCCTTCGGATTGCGAGGGCACTGACTGCACGAGCCCATTTGAACTCCCGTCAAGCTTGGCTACTGTTCAAGTATCACGGGTCGCCCGTGATCGCCCTATCGTTCGCCGGCGCTGCGCAGTGCGGCCTTCAGCGGTCTTCCCCGATCGGTACGTTCTCCCCTTGGCTTTCATCGGCTGCCAGGCATTACAACGCCAAGACGGCACGCTCCTGTGCCGGGGGGTATTTAGGACATTTCCAGAGAGAGAATCGATGCAATCGATCGTTAGCAAGACCGCTGTGGCGTTCATCGCCGGCGCGCTGTGCCTGGGTTCCGCTGCCGCGTCAGAGGGTGCGTCCAAGCCCGAGGATATCGAGCGGATCATGCAGTCCGAGACGTTCAAGACGGCGGCCCATGCGTTGCGAAGCGACCATGATCAATGGGTTGAGGACATCGTCACCATCACCGAGATTCCGGCACCGCCTTTCAAGGAAGAGAAGCGCGCCGAAGCCTTCATGCAGATGCTGAAAGGCGTCGGCTTGTCGGAGGTAGCGATCGACAAGGAGGGCAACGCGTTCGGGGTTCGCAAGGGGAGCGGTGACGGGCCGCTGGTCGTGGTGGCCGCTCACCTGGATACGGTCTTTCCAGAGGGCACTGATGTGAAGGTCCGCCGCGAAGGCACGCGTCTGTATGCCCCCGGGGTTGGCGACGATAGCAGCGGCCTTGCGACCTTGCTCAGCGTCGTGCGCGCGATGGATGCAGCGAAAGTACGCACACGTGGCGATATCGTTTTCATGGGCAACGTGGGTGAAGAGGGGTTGGGCAACCTCAGAGGGGTGCGTTACTTCTTCGAGCAGGGCAAATACAAGGACAAGGTGGACTACTTCTTCTCGCTGGATGGGGGAATGAAGGACGTCACGAACTGTGGGGTTGGCTCCAAGCGCTACACAATCACGTTCAAGGGGCCAGGCGGCCACAGCTACAGTGCGTTCGGGATCGTCAATCCCATGGCTGCGATGGCCCAGACCGTCGTTGACCTTTACAAGATCGAACCACCAAAGGATCCCAAGACCACGTACTCCGCCAGTGTGACCGGCGGCGGAACCTCACCAAACGCCATCCCGGATGCAGTGTGGATGCAGTTCGACATGCGGTCTCCAGACCCCGAGGCGCTTGCGAGCCTGGATAAGCAGCTGATGCAAATCGTCGAGAACTCGGTTGGCCAGGAAAACAAGGCAAGGTCGACCCGAGATGGCGAGATCTCAACCGATATCAAGCTGGTGGGTGACCGCCCGGCGGGTGTCACGCCGGAGGATGCAGTGATCACGCGGCTGACGACCGCAGCGTTCAAGGCGAACGGGATCGAGACGGTGAATCGATGCGCCTCCACCGACTCCAACCTGCCGATGAGCCTGGGGATCCCGGCACTGACGATCCCGCGGGTCGCCCAATCGGAACGCGCGCACTCCCTGGATGAGTGGATCGATGTCGGACCGGAAGACAATCTCAAGGTGAAGAAAGCGGTGCTGACCACAATCCTTGGCACCGCAGGCGTAGAGTAACCCTACAGCGCCCCGGCCTCACCCGGAAAGGCGTCCGGGCTGCCAGGGAGGCGGCCCGTGCATTATTAGCCGGACCCAGCCCAGGCTCCACGCGGATCAGAAGTCGACGCGCCCGCGTCCCGCCTTGATCGAGGAGCGCTTGGCCTTGCCTTCGAGCCGACGCCGCTTGGACCCCAGCGTCGGCCGCGTCGGGCGACGGGGTTTGTCTTGTATCAAGGCTGAGCGAATCAGCTCGGCCAGCCGTTCCAACGCATCCGCGCGGTTCTGTTCCCGTGTTCGGTAGGCCTGCGCCTTGATCACGACGACGCCATTGTCGGTCACGCGTCCATCGCGCAGTTGCAAAAGCCGCTGTTTGCAGTAATCAGGTAGGGAAGATGTTGCGCTATCGAAGCGCAGGTGTATCGCGCTGGAGACCTTGTTCACGTTTTGCCCGCCCGCACCCTGCGCGCGGATGGGTGTCAGTTGGATCTCCTCCAGGGGCAGCTGGATGGTCGGTGTGATGGTAAGCATGTCCGGCTCCAGTGCGTTTTCGAGGGGCAGCAGCTTGCCTCTTTGTGGCGGCTTGCGTCCAATCCATCCGAGGCGTCGCTCTTGTATGGGACAGATACCGGCCGGAGGCTATCCGCACTCGGTGTAGCATCCCGCAACATCTGTCGTGCCCCATCCGTCCGTCACTCGAGCCGATGCGCCGCTTCGGTCACGGTACCGTCACCTTGCATATGGACGCTGTTGTCATCGCCCATATGGAGGCAACGACAATGAATTCAGATACTCAAGCCGTCCCGGCAGGCAAGCAGGAGCCTGTAGCGCGCCCGTGGTTGGCGTGGTTGATGGTCGCCGGCCTCGTCTATTTGTTATTGGCCGCCGTTGGGGCAATAGGCGACGGCTTCAAAGCAGTCGCTGGGGACAATGCGAAAGAGCTTTTCGCGTTCGCGACGAACCCCTTCGTAGGTGTGATGATTGGTCTCACCGCCACGGCGCTTATACAGAGCTCGAGCACCGTCACATCGATCATCGTGGGCATGGTGGCGGGCGGGCTGCCCATCAGCATTGCGATTCCGTTGGTGATGGGCGCGAATATCGGGACGTCACTCACCAGTACCATCGTGTCACTGGGGCACGTGCGCGATGGCGAGGAGTTTCGACGGGCCTTCTCCGCCGCAACCGTGCACGACGCCTTCAATGTGACCGCTGTACTGTTGTTGCTGCCGCTTGAGTTGATGTTCCACCCGCTCCAGCATATTGCGGAGAACCTTGCCCACGTTTTCGTCGGTGACTCGAATCTCGACATGAAGAGCGTCAACTTCATGAGCATGCTACTCGGGCCTGCAAGCAGCATGCTCGAGGCCAGCGTCAGTTGGCTGCCCAGCGAGAGGTGGTCAGGCATTGCGCTCATCCTGGTTGGCATTGCGGTGATCCTGTTCGTCGTGACCGCCATTGGACGAATCTTGAGGCGCGTAATGGTTGGTCGTGCCAAGGAAATCCTGCATGCGGGGGTGGGCAGAGGCCCGATCCGGGGCATGGGATCGGGCATGATCATCACGGTGCTTGTGCAGTCCTCATCCACGACCACTGCGCTGATTGTTCCGCTGGCGGGAAGCGGCGCATTTACGCTCAAGCAGGTCTACCCCTTCACACTGGGTACCAATGTCGGTACATGTGTGACTGCACTGCTTGCCGCAACCGCCATCTCAGGCCCGACCGCCGAGTTGGCGATGCAGATCGCCCTTGTGCATCTCATGTTCAACCTGCTTGGCATCCTGCTGATCTACGGCTTGCCGTTTTTACGCGGGATACCGCCGATGGTCGCCACAGGGCTTGCGGCGCTGGCCCAACGCAGCAAGCTCTATGTGCTCGGTTACATTGGCGGCGTGTTCTTCGCACTGCCATTGGGGCTCATTACCCTCAGCCGACTGTAAGCAAAGGAGCTGGCCATGAAGATTCAACACAGCGAAGACGTCCGTGCGAGGATCCGGGAGCTACGGGCTTCGGTGGACCACTTACAGACCAAGCTCGCCGATCTGGAGGCAGACGAACACGCGCAGCACGAGCAGATCGATCAGCTCGACGACTACATGCATGCGGTCGATACCAAGTTCAGCAGCCTGCAGCTGTTCTGGGCGACGCTGAAGCAGGAGTGGTTCAAGTCCAAGCGTTGAGGGGCCGGGGTGCCTGGTGTGGAGGTCTTCGGACGCTTATCGCCCGTCTGACTGCAGACTTGGCGGGCGCATCCGCGCTCGCATGCTGGCCTTGGTCAGTGCCGGGCTGCGCTTTGGTGAATCCGTTTGTTAAACGGCAGGTGTGAGAATGCCCTAGCGTAGAGTGTCAACAGCACTCGACCTCGCCTGAACGACCGGCCTATCCCGACGATCCCGAAGGATATCCACCTGTACGCCATACGTATTCTGAAGCAGTGCCTCTGTGACCACCTCGCGAGGATGACCTGCCGCGCAGAGCTTGCCGCCGCTGACGACGAGCAGGTTGTCCGCGTATTGGCACGCAAGGTTCAGGTCATGCAGTACCACGAGTGTGACAAGGCCTTTGGCGCGGGTTTCTTCTGTAACGCGATCGAGCAGTGCGACCTGGTGCCGCAAATCCAGCGCGCTGACCGGTTCGTCTAGTAGCATCGCCTTGGGCTCGCGCATCAAGACCTGAGCGAAAAATACCATCTGCCGCTGGCCTCCGCTCAGCGAACCGATCTGGCGATCCGCCAAATGGATGATCCCCAGGCCTGACAGTTTCTCCGCAGCGCGTTCCAGCTGTTCGTCGCCGAGGTGAAGACCAAGGCGATTCAGGTCACCAAGGGTGACGACTTCGAGCACCGTCAGGGCGGCATCGCAACTGCAGTCCTGAGGCATATACGCGAAGTGCTCGCGCCACGCCTGCAGCGCGCGTCGCGGATTGCGGCCTGCTTCCAGGCGTAGATCGCCGTGCACAATGCGCCCAGCGGCCATGGGCAGGGTGCCTGTGAGCGTACCCAGGAGCGTGGTCTTCCCTGCGCCATTTGGGCCGATCACGACATGCACTGCGCCCGCATCAAGCGTTGTATCGATCCCGTCGAGCACCGGCTGGCCACCTCGCTCGACGCGAACATGTTCCATCTGAATCATGAGCGGCCACCTTTCGGTGAAAAAATCAGCCATAGAAGAAACGGCACGCCAACGATGGCGGTGACGATGCCAACCGGGAAGGTCGCGCCAGGCATGATCGACTTCGAAAGGACGGACGCTGCCGATAGCATCAACGCGCCACAGATCGCGGAGAGCGGGAGCAGAAAGCGCTGGTCTTCGCCCACCATCATCCGCGCGATGTGCGGCGCGACCAGTCCTACGAAGCCGATGACACCCACGAAGCTGGTCGCAGTGGCCGTCATGATCGCGACGAGGATCAAGACCTTCAACCGCAGGACCCGCAGGCTGACGCCGAGGGCAGCTGCCCGGGACTCACCCAACCGAAGTGCGACCAGCTTCCAGCCGTCCTGCATGAGCAGTCCGCAGCAGAGCAGGGTGACGCCGGCCGTTATGCCCAGCGTCGTCCAGGTTGCCTTGCCCAGGCTGCCGAACAGCCAAAAGAGAATCTGCTGGGACAGCTCTGGGGACGAAAGGAACTGGATGAGGGACAACAGCGACTGAAACAGAAACAGCATCGCAATGCCGCCCAGGATGATGGTGTGGCTGCTCGCCTGTCGCAGGCTGGCCAATGCAAAAAGAAAGAGCACGGCGAGCATCGCGAATGCGAATGCGCCGAGCGGCACGCCGATGAGTACCCCCAGGCCGAAGCCGCCGAACGCAATGCTCATGGCGGCACCGCAGCCCGCCGCTGCAGCCATGCCGAGGGTGTAGGGACTGGCCATCGGGTTATTGAGGAGGGTCTGCATCTGGGACCCTCCTGCACCCAGGGCAGCGCCGACGGCGAGTGCCATGAGCGCGATCGGCAGACGTAGATCGCGGACGATCGGATCGGTCATCGGCTCGCGGACGCCGATATTCAGAAGCGAGCGGAGAACTTCCATCGGAGAGAGCATGGACGGACCGATGGCGATGTCCATGACGAGGCACGCCGCCGCCAGAGCCAAAAAAAGCAGGCATCTCTTCCAGCGCTTTTTTTCGCGTAGTCGATGAGCGACAAGCGCATCGGTTTCAGCGGTAGTCAATCTGTTCATGTATGACGGGCGTCAGTCCGTAAGGCCTATGGCGAATGTGCCCTCGGGCACCACCGGCAGGTATTTCCGGTAGAAGTCGAGGTAGTTGGCAACTGGATCAATGTCGGCGAACTGCTCCGGGTAAAGCTGCTTTGCGATGAACTGAAGCATTGCAAAATCGCTCAGTGTCCGCGAGGCGTTCTGGTACACCCCATAGAGGCGACTGTCCTGTATGGCCGGGAGCTGCGACCAACCGGATCGGTTGGCAAATGCCGCAAGCCGCTTGCGGGCTTCGCTCGGTTCCACGCCGGGGCCCATCAGCATTGCCGTTGGGTTGCTGTTGTCCTCGCGTCCGGAGATCACGACGACTTCCGGCCTGGCGACCAGCACCTGCTCCGGATTGATGGGGCCCCACCATTCGACGTACGGCGCGGCGATGTTGTCGCCACCGGCCGCGGTCGCCATTGCGCCCCACATGTTTTTGCCATAGGTGAATGAATATTGGGATGGCCCCTGATTGCCGAACTCGAGATAGATGCGCGGGCGCGGCTTGCCGGCCGATGCGATGCGCGCGTTCACGTCGTTGACTGCATCGGTGTAAAGGTCAGCCAGTTCGCGAGCCCTTTGCTCCTGACCGGTAACCACTCCCAGGAGCAGGGTAGAGGCAACGTGGCGCTCTAACGTCTGCGCGTTGTAATCGATCGCCACCACCGGGATGCCAAGTTGTTCGAGACGGGCAATTTCGTCCCCAAGGCCCTGAAACTGCCAGGCTGCCAGCACGACAAGATCGGGCTGCAGGCTCATGACCTTTTCAATCGAGAAGTTCTGGGCTTCGACCTCGCCGACGTCAGCGACAGCCTCCAGGCTCGGCCGGTGAGCGGCGTAGAGCGCCCAGATCGCGGGCACCTTTTTTACCCAGGCTCCCTTGGAAATGCCGACGACCGAATCGAAGGCCGAGTCGCCACCGACGGCCATGTAGTCTTCAAAGTTAAAGCCAAGCACCACACGCTTGGCTGGCGATGGGATAGTTACGCTTCGCCCAAGGACATCCACAACCTGGCGAGGCTCAGCCTGTACAGCGGCAATTGAAATGCTTGCAAGAATCATTACCATCAATGCGCCGAGATGGTGCCTTAATTGCCTGCTCACGACCCGTCCCCTTGATATGCGTCTGGCAGGCTAGCCTGCCACTTCGTCAGGGGCGCACTTTAACCATGAGTGATCCCGGTGCATAGATATCGTGTACGTGCCGGGTTTTACCCGTACCTTACCTGTCTGTGCCTGGCCAGCCTGCCATGACGCTGGACGGGCCGCCTTTCCAACCTGAATCCAACGATCTCGAACGACGGATACCGCAATGACCCCCTTCCGCCCGAAATACATCACCTTCGACTGCTATGGCACGTTGACCCGCTTCCGCATGTCGGACATGGCACGTGAAATGTTCGCCGACCGTATCCCAGGGGATCGAATGGACGCGTTCTGCAAGGATTTCAACGGCTACCGGTTCGACGAAGTGCTCGGTGCCTGGCAGCCCTACGATCAGGTGTTGAAGGCCGCACTGGCACGTACCTGCAAGCGCTGGGGCATCGCTTACAAGGACGAGGAGGGGCAGGCCTATTACGATGCGATCCCGGAGTGGGGCCCGCATCCTGATGTGACGGCGTCGCTTGCGAAGATTGCCGGCAAGATCCCTCTGGTGATTTATTCCAACGCCGCCAATGAGCAAATCATGTCGAACGTCGAGAAGCTTGGCGTTCCGTTCTACAAGGTGTTCACCGCCGAGCAGGCGAAGGTGTACAAGCCACGGCTAGGCGCATTCGAATTCATGCTCGATAGCCTGGGCTGCGGGCCGGAGGATGTGCTGCATGTATCGTCCAGCTTCCGCTATGACCTGATTCCGGCGCATTACATGAACATCGAGCACAAGGCGTTCGTGAATCGCGGGCACGAACCCAATACACCCTTCTATCGGAACACCGAAATTGCCGATATCAGCGGGCTGCCAGCCCTCGTAGGGCTTTGATACGGCAGCAGTGAAACGTGCCGTTCTTAACCGTGGACGGTGCGCGCGATGTCGACACGCAGCGAGCCGCGGTACTCGCTACAATGCCCGCCCATTCGAAGGTGCTGTCATGTCAGATCCTGTCAGGTTGTCCAAACGTCTTATCGAAGTCATCGGCTGTTCGCGCCGTGAAGCCGAGCTTTATATCGAAGGCGGATGGGTGACCGTCGACGGCGTTGTCGTTGATGAGCCGCAGTTCAAGGTCGATGCGCAGGCCGTGGCGCTGCTCCCGGGTGCAACGGCGACGCCGCTCGAACCGGTTACGCTGCTCGCGAACTGGCCGTCCGACCGGGCTGTGTCGCTCGAGACCCTGCGGGTGATACTCAATCCAGAGACACACTGGGCGGATGATCCGGTCGACAAGCGTGTGCTGAAGGGCCATTTCGCACGTCTTGCCGAACGGCTGCCCTTGCAAGCCGGGGCCGAGGGCCTCGTGATCTTCACCCAGGACTGGCGAACGACGCGCAAGCTTGACGCTGATGCCTACAAGCTGGAGCAGGAGTACGCCGTGGAGGTCAGCGGCGAAATGAAGCCGGATGGCCTCGAACAGCTCAAGCGCGGCCAAACCTGGAAGGGCCAACCGCTCCCGGCCGTGAAAGCCAGCTGGCAAAACGAGACCCGCCTTCGTCTGGTGCTGAAGAACCCGCAACCCGGCGTAATACGCGCGCTCTGTGCGAGCGTGGGGCTACACGTGCGTTCCATGAAGCGCCTGCGGATCGGCGGTGTTTCGATCGGCAAGGTACCGGGCGGGGAGTGGCGCTACCTCGCCAGTGCCGAGCGCTTCTAGCGAATCGGTCTGGCAAGGTCGACGAATCGATTACCGCCAGGGCTTGTGTGCCGTCAAGAACGCAAGGTGGCCGGGATTACGCCCTGATGTCGGCGAGCGTCCGTATCTCCGCCTCGATGCGCGTCCCTGTGGCGCGTTCTTCATTGCTGAAGCCGTCATAGTCTCGCAGCGTCCCGAAGTCGACGCCCGTGAGATGTTCGATCTGCAGTACGCTGCGCTGGTAGGTGCGGAAACGGCCGAACAGGGCAGTCAGGCGATCGAGCTCTTTGGATTGTTCGATCATGTAGGCGGTCGCCGAGGGTTTGCCATCGCCCCCTAGAAACGCCACGACTTTCCAGAAAGCCGCCGGGATCTGCACGCCGCGATAGGTGATGTCCGACTCGTCGAAAACCGGCCCGCTGAATACCGTGGCGCGCGCTTCCCAGCGACGGGTGTTGTCGAGCAGGTAGTTTTCCAGGTCCAGCCAGTTCTTCTGATTGAAGCCAGCCATCTGCGGCGAACAATTAGTGAAGTGAAACGTATCGGCATTAGCCTGTGCTGCCAGGGGCCCCCAGTTCGGATCCTGGCGGCGAACCAGGTGGCCGCGATCGAGCAGGTTGTCCGCGTAGAGGAATTCGCCTATCTGCGCTTCCGTAGGGACTCGCCCATCGTAGGCCCAGCGATCCCGGCTGCGGGGAATGTCTACGAGTGCCTTGCCGTCGATGTTAACGCCGACGAACCAGGCAAGCCGTCGGTGCCGCGAGAGGGCAACAGAAAAATGGGTGTAGTCGAGGCGGTGTTCATTGCTGCCCGGAACCTGGAGAAGGTCGCTGCGTAGATGTTCGGCCACGCCCGGCCAGCCGACATGAAAGTCACCGAGAAAATCTGCCCGATAGCCTTCGCGGTCTGCCAGTGCCTCGGCAGGTGTTGTCCGGGGCGGTGCGAGTTCCTGTAGCGCTGAAGCTGACGCAGCGGGATGGCCCAGAGGTTGGAGGTCACGCAGGCGAGGACGATGATCGAGCAGCGCGGGAACGGCGGGCATAGTGATCTCCAGTTTGGACCGACAAGGACATCTGAAGCTACTGCGGGTGCATGACGCTTTGATGCCAGCGCTGCTGGCTAATGGTCGACCGATCGGAGACGCGCGTCGACCGCCTGGAGAAATAATTTCTTACACCCATTACCGTCATTTCATCGAGCCACTATCCTACGCACCGCAGGAAAGCCCCAAGCAAAGGAACCGCGCATGTCCGACCCTACCTATAGCCTCGTTTTCAGCGGCGAAGTGGCCGATGGCTTCGATCGCGAGCAGGTCAAACAGAACTTCGCCGAATTCTTCAAACTCAGCGCCGACCGGCTTGAGACGCTCTTCAGCTCGCCACGGGTGGTGCTCAAGCGCGGCCTGAGCGAGCTGGATGCTGAACGTTACCTCATCAAGCTCAATGAATTGGGGGCCAACGTCCGTCTTGAGTCGAGCGCGGCGTTGCGTACGGCACCCAGCCCTGCGGCCAGGGAGATAGCCCCGCCGCTGCGCTCGCCAGCTGATGTGCCGCCCCTGGCTCCGCCGGCAAAGACACCGCCCCCTGCGCGTGGGGACGAAGGCCCCCAACGCAGGCGCTTGAACTTCCAGTTCACCGGCAACGGTACCGAGTTCTTCCGTATCTGGATCGTCAATGTGCTGCTGACGATCGTTACGCTTGGTATTTACTCGGCCTGGGCCAAGGTGCGTACCAACCGGTATTTCCACGGCAATACCCGGATCGATGAAAGCAGCTTCGAATATCTGGCCAAACCCATGCAGATCCTCAAGGGCCGGATCATCGCGTTCGTGTTGCTCATAGCGTACTCGGTGATTGGCAGCGTCTGGCCTGCCGCGGGTATGTTCACGGGCCTTCTGGTCGCCATTGCCACGCCCTGGCTGATCGTGAAAGGCCTGAGCTTCCGCTTCCATAACACCGCCTGGCGCGGGGTACGGTTCGGCTTCGATGGCAGCGTCGGGCGTGCCATTGCGGTTTTCGTTGGCTGGCCGCTGCTGGCCATGTTGACGCTGGGTTTGCTGTCGCCCGTCTCGCTCCAGCGTCAGCAGCAATTCATTGCCAAGCACGTCCGCTACGGGTCGGCGCCCTTCACCTTCAAGGCCGGCGTGAAGGCTTACTACGTGGTATGTCTCATCGGGCTATTGGTGATCGGTGTCAGCTTTGGCGCAGCCTTCGCTGTTGCGGCGGCGCTGGGCAGCTGGTGGCTGCCGGGTATGGCCGCATATCTGGCTGTCTTCGTCTATTTCCGAGTCGCGCTCACTAACCTGTTCTATTCGTCGATTGCCCTGCGTGACCACAATGTGGGCGCGCACTACCGCTATAGGTCCTACGCTGCGCTGGTAGTTACCAACGGCCTCGCGATGTTGTTCACGCTCGGCCTTTTCTACCCGTGGGCCAAAGTGCGGACGGCCCGCTATGCGGCCGAGCACTGTAGTCTGGATGTTGCAGGCGATCTCGAGGGCTTTGTTGCCGAGCAGCGCAAGGCCGCAACGGCGTCGGGCGGCGAGGTGGCTGAATTCTTCAGCGTGGACCTGGGCCTGTGATTTCTGGCTGGTTTTCGACCGAGGGACGCTCGTCACGACAGGTCGCGACGCTCCATCGGACGGAATTGGGTCTGGAGGCGCGCGGGGCGGGCGGCGCAGTACTGGCTGGCCCGTCTGAGGTCGACCGTCTCGATGTGTCATCGCGAATCGGCAATACGCCGCGGTTCGTGCGTTTCCCTGGCGAAGGCAGCTTCGAGACGCCGGACAACGACGGTGTGGATCGGCTGACCCAGGGCGAACGGAAACGCTCGGGCCTGGCTCATCGGCTTGAATCCAGCTGGCGGTATGTTGCGATTGGCCTGATCGTCACTGTCCTTTTCGCCTGGGGCGGTATCCGCTACGGCGTCCCGGCAGGCGCGCATGCCCTGGCGTTCGCGCTGCCTGAGAGCGTCAGCCGCCAGGTCGGCGATGGCGCCCTGGCCGCGCTGGACCAGGGGCTGTTATCGCCCAGTCGTCTGCCTGAGCAGCGGCAGGCGCAGCTCCGAAAAACGCTGATGGATTTCGCCCAGCACGCGGCCCCTGAGCTCAGGGTCGAGGTTGTGTTCCGGGATGCGCGAGAGTCGATTGGGCCCAATGCGCTTGCCTTGCCGTCCGGCACGATCGTCTTCACGGACCAACTGGTGGAGCTTGCCGCTAACGACGAACAGCTGATCGGCGTAATGGCTCACGAGATGGGGCACGTGGACAGGCGGCACGCCCTGCGTCGGCTTATACAAAGCTCCGCGCTTGGTGTATTGGCGATGGCCGTCGTAGGGGACGTTTCCTCCGTATCGTCCATCGTGGCGGCAGTGCCCGTCATCCTGACCGAACTGGGGTATTCCCGCGACTTCGAGTACGAGGCGGATCACTACGCTGCCTTGGCGTTGGATCGCACCGGGCGGCCGGCTTCGCTGCTTGCCGATATACTCAGCCGGCTGGAACGGACCCACTGCGATGAGTCGGAGAACGCTTGCTCATCCCAGGATGGCGGCCAATGGCGCAGCTATGTATCGACACACCCGGCCACAGCGGAACGTATCCAGGCCCTGAAGCAAGCGGCGCCGTGATTCCATTGCCAGGGCAGCTGAGGGGCGCTCCATCGGATTGCCCGCCTGAGTAGCCTGTAGCTGATTTGGCGGGCGATGGTCGAGGGGAGTCGCTTGAGCGAGTAGGGTGCAAGCCCTACGGGTCGCAACAGGTGTTGCCCTACGCCAGTGCGAATTCGTCCAAGTAGTGCACCTAGAGAAGGCGTGCCCCGCGACTAATCCAGGCTCAGTATTGCTCGGTGTCAGACCGTAAAAGGCTTTGTCTCTTTTGTGATCGTTCTGGCTTCCGGCGCGTTTCCTGCTAAACCCAAGGGTTCATATAAGAAAGCAGGAGCACACTGTGGCAAAACCAATGAAGGTAGCATTGGCGGTGGCCGGTCTGGCGTTGGCCGGAAACGTCTCCGCGTACGAGTACGGTCAATATGCCGGCCAGACACTTGACCGGCTCATCAGCGAGTACCCTGGCCGCTACCGCGGCACCGCGAATTTCGAGGGGGCGGCCAATTGGATGGAGTTGCGCATGGGCCCCGGCTATAGCACCAGCCGGCAGGATTTCAGCTGGGTCGTGGGTGGCCAGACGCGAAACTCCCAGAACGTGATTGCACGCGCCGCCGGACAAACAGGGCGCGAACTGGTGGTGGGCGCCCACTTCGATACGTTCTTTGGACGGCCGACATTGCAAGGGCTGGATGACAACGGTTCGGGCGCGGCCGTACTCACCGAGCTTGCGCGTAACCTGAGTGGTCTTGATCTCGAAGATGGCGTCACCTTTATCGGCTTTGGCGCCGAGGAGGAGGGCCTGCGCGGTTCGAGGGCTTATGTGGCCTCGCTCGACGCAACAGCGCGCTCGGCGCTCACCGGCATGATCAACATCGACAGCCTTATCACCGGCGATTTCATGTATGCCCATGCCGGTACCAATAGTGTCACTCGACCGGAGCTGGCAGCACTTCGCACGCGGGTGTTCGAGATCGCCTCGGAGCTGGGGATAGACCTGAGAACCAATCCCGGCCTCGATCCGAGTTACCCGGCGGGCACGGGGTGCTGCAGCGACGGCGACAGTTTCAATCCCTTGAACATTCCGGTTCTCTATCTTGAGTCCACCAACTGGTCGATCGGCGATCTCGATGGCTACGAGCAGACGACCAACCCTGCAATCCCCGGCGGCTCTACCTGGCATACCCCCGCGCTCGACAACGAACAGACCCTGACGGCCGCGTTCGGCGAGCAGCGCATCGCCGAGCGGCTGGCGTTGTATTCGCGCCTGCTCAGCCGGCTGATTCTCGAAGCGACCAATACCGATCTGCGCTACGCCGCGTTCTCAGGCGCAGGCACGCAGCGCGCCATACAGAACTCCCTGCGCGCGCAAAGCCAGGCTCTAAGCGCGCTTCATGACCGGCGCTGGACGTCGTTGGTGCTGGCGCCCCGAGCGGCTGGAACCTATGACGGCCTGGTGGGGGTGGAGGGCGGCGCCCAACCTGGCGCAGGTTTCGACGAGGGCGCTCATGCAAGAGGTCGCCGTGCCAGCGTCTATGGGTTGGGTGATTATCAGGTGACGCCCGACTGGAACGTGGGTATGAGCGTGGCGTACCAGCGCAGCAAGGACGACCTGGAGCACAATGGCCGCATCGAAAGCGATACCTTCCAGCTGGGGGCCTACGCGCAATATGCCAACGGCGGCCCCGTGTGGGCGAATGGCGATGTGCATGTCGGTTACAGCGATATGGACGTTGACCGTCGGCTGCGGATTGGAGGCAATGGCGGCCCGGTGCTGCTCGATCAACGCTTCAAGGCAACGCCTGCGGCCTGGTACTGGGCCACGCGCGCGCAGACCGGGTTTGATTGGCGGCTCGGCGCGCTTCGTACAGGCCCGATGCTAGGCCTGGATTACGCCCGCTACCGCGTGGATGGCTACAAGGAGAGTGGCCCCCGCCGGACGGCGCTTGATGTCAGCAAGGAAACCTTCGACTCGCTCGAGCTGAGCCTGGGCTGGCAGTTGCGTGGGCTTATGCCCCTGAGCGGCAGTCGCGCGCTTCAGCCTTATGCAAGCCTTGCCTGGGTCGAGGAATTGGCAGATGGCTACAGCGAGCGGTTCATGGCCGTCAGCCGCGCCGACGGCTCGGTTCGACATGTTGCCCTGGACGATACGGACAAGCATTTTGCGCGAGCTCGTGCGGGGGCGCAGCTCCTGCTGACGCCCAACCTGGCCGTATACGCCGAGGGCAGTGGTCGCCTCGGCAATGATGACGGCAGCGAAGCCAGCTATAGCCTGGGCATGCAGTGGCTGTTCTGAACGTTCAGCCCGTCGCGACGTAATCGTTGTGACGGGCCTTCGCACCATGGTCGCTGGGCCCATTCAGCTCTGGGCTGAACCCGGTTCGGACCATTCACGGTGCCGCTGGGCCTTCTGGTCCTCGCTCTCGATGCGATTGAGCACCTCGCCCTCGTGCTGGACCTCCGGCCCACCACCGTAGACGTGCTCAAGGCCCTGCATCAGTGCGGCGTAGCCCTGCGCGGCAACTTGTGCGGCGTCGTTCTTGGCGCCCGCGCCAACCTGGGTATCGTCCTCGCCTGCGCGGTGGAAGAAGTTGGTCTCGGTCGGTCCGGGCATCAATACCGTGATGCTAACACCTGAGTCCTTGATTTCATTTCGCAGCGCGAATGCGAAGGAATTGATGAATGCCTTTGAGGCGCCGTAAACCGCTTCGAAGGGGATCGGAGCGGTGGCAGAAATGGACGACGTAAACAGCACCCGGCCGCTTCCGGATGCCACCATGTCAGAGAGGATGCCCTTGGTCAGGCGCACAGTGGCGACGATGTTCAGCTGGATGAGTGAAAGCTCGTCTTCCAGTGCCGTTCCGCCCACGAATGCCCCGCCAAGGCCGACACCGGCATTCAGCGCGACGGCAGCCAGTGGGCGGCCCTGGCTGCGGAAGAAGTCTAGGGCCTGGTCCGCGCCATCCGCCGCACCCAGGTCCACGGCAAGCGTCTGCACGTCCGCACCCAGGGCGCGAATCGTCTCGGCGGCTTCGTCCAATCCTTTGCCACGCGAAAGGAGCAACACGTCGTGCCCGTTGCGGGCGAACTGTTTGGCCAGTTCCAGTCCGATACCGCTTGAAGCGCCCGTAACAGCAGCGAGGGGGCGAGAAGAGGGCATGGCAAATCACCTTTGAAAGTCGAGATAGGTGTTCAAGGGACTCAAGGCGCCCTGGTGAGGCTCCGTGTACCTGACAGGCGCACCCTCGGATTACCTGTTCCTGAACATTGACAGTCCGTCGTCCCTTTTTTTACAGCGTGTGTCATGGATCACCTTTACCCCTGCAGCGTGCGCGGCTCTAATAGCCCGCCGCAGTTCGGGCGTTGGTTCGCCCGTAGATACACAAGGAGCGAACACGGATGATCATTGGCATCGACCTGGGAACCACCAACAGTCTGGTAGCGGTATGGAGCGGCGAAACCGCGCGCCTGATTCCCAATGCCCTGGGCAAGACGTTGACGCCCAGCGTCGTCGGTTTAGACGATCACGGCCAACTCATCGTGGGTGACGTCGCACGCGAGCGTTTGCAGACGCATCCTCACCTCACGACAGCGCTTTTCAAGCGGCACATGGGCAGCGCTCACGAGACGTTGCTAGGCCACCGGGCCTACCGCTCCGAAGAGCTGTCGGCCATGGTGCTGCGTAGCCTGAAGGAGGACGTAGAACGCGCCTTGGGTGAGCCGGTGACCGAAGCGGTCATCAGCGTGCCGGCCTATTTCAGCGACGCACAGCGCAAGGCGACGCGCGTTGCCGGGGAACTGGCCGGGCTCAAGGTCGAGAAACTGATCAACGAGCCAACCGCGGCCGCGTTGGCGTACGGCCTGCATCACAAGGACGAGGCTACGTTTCTGGTATTCGACCTGGGCGGCGGGACCTTCGATGTCTCGGTGCTCGAGCTCTTCGAGGGTGTCATGGAAGTGCGAGCCAGTGCAGGGGACAACTTTCTTGGCGGCGAGGATTTCGATGACCGCCTTGTCCAGCATTTCGTGGAATCGGTTGCGCGTGACGGGTTCCCGGATCTGGATACTGGCGCGTTCCGCCACCGCCTGCGCCGCGAGGCCCAGCGGATTCGTCATGCTCTCGGCCAGCAATCCTCCGCCACGTTCGTGGTCCGCGAAAACGAGCGTGAGTGGTCGCTCGATATCAGCCAGGACGATCTGCTCAAGCTCTACCAGCCGTTGCTCGAGCGGCTGCGTGCGCCCATCGAACGCGCATTGCGTGATGCCCGCATCAAGGCGGCGGAGCTGGACGAAGTGCTGCTCGTCGGCGGGACTACGCGCATGCCGCTGGTACGCAAGTTGGTTGCGAGCCTCTTCGGGCGCATCCCGGCCATGCAGCTCAACCCGGACGAGGTGGTCGCGCAGGGCGCGGCAATCCAGGCAGCGCTAAAGGCGCGCCACGCCTCGCTCGAGGAAGTCGTGCTTACGGACGTCTGTCCCTATACGTTGGGCGTGGAAACCACGGTCAGGCACGGTTTGCAGCATGAATCCGGCCACTACCTGCCGATCATCGAGCGCAACAGCGTAGTGCCGGTCAGCCGGGTCGAGACGGTATGGACGATGTCCGATAACCAGAAAGCCGTGAAGGTCATGATCTACCAGGGTGAAAGCCGCCTGGTGAAGCACAACATCTTCCTGGGTGATATCGAGGTCCCTGTCCCGCCACGCAAGGCAGGGGAGGTGGCGGTCGAGATTCGCTTCACCTATGACATCAACGGCCTGCTCGAAGCCCAGGTGCACATTCCGCTTACCGGAGAGACCCGCAGCCTCGTCATCGAGAACAACCCAGGTGTGTTGAGCCAAGAGGAGATCCGCAAACGCCTCGCGGCGCTTGAGTCGCTCAAGGTCCATCCCCGGGACCAGCAAGTCAACTCGCTGGTGATCGCCCGGCTCGATCGGCTCTACCAGGAAAGCCTGGGGGACCGTCGTGGCTATATCGGCGAGCTCGCGCAGCAGTTTCACCATGTCCTCGAAGGCCAGGACGAACGTGCAATCCGCGAGGCCCGGGCGGCGGTGACCGAGCGTCTGGACAGTTTCGAGCGGGACTTCTGAGATGCATACGACATTCTGGGAGACGCTGGGCCTGGACGACGACGCCGACGAGCGCGCCATCAAGCGAGCCTATGCGAGGCTGTTGAAGCAGAACCGGCCGGATGATGATCCCGAAGCATTCCAGCGGCTGCGCAATGCTTATGAAGATGCGCTTGAGGACGTTCGATGGCGGGCCGAGCAGGAGGATGCGCTCGAAGAGGATGCCTACCCGGCCGCTGCCACGCCGGCTATGCCGGTAACCATGGTCGAACAGGTCGCGCCCCGTTCCCAACCGCTTGATGCCGCCCCGGCGACCTTCGATGTTGATCCATGGTCGGCCTTTACCCTGAACGAAACACCCCTGGCAGAGCCGGCTCCGCCGCCTGTGGATATCGAGGCGTGGTTCGAGCTTCCGCTCGATGAGGCGCTGGAGCAGGCCAGGAATGCCGGGCAGGTAAGAGCGTTCGAGCTGGGATTGCTTGAGCGTTGCGTCGAAGACGGTAGTGTCGAGGTGTTGCCCTGGGCTCAGGAAAACCTGGGCTGGTTTTCCCCCGGTCAGTCGGATTACCTGCCGCGACATGATCTGGAAATGCTGGCGCAGCGGTTGATGACGCAAGCCTTGGGCGACATGCATGAGGCGCTCGTAGGCGGCCAGGAACGGCATGCGATGGCTGTGCTCCAGAGTGCGCTCGCAAGTGATTGGCTGCAGCCGTTCGACTACCGCAGCAGCTTCGAAGCGCGCCTTCTCGATTACCTTTGGCAGGAAGAGACCTGGACGCCCGCGTTCTTCGAGCGTCTTTGCGATCTGTTGGGTTGGCGTGAAGAGCACGGGCACCTCCCGTGTGGCACTGACCAATGGGATGCGCTGTGCCGTCGCTGTGAAGCGTATGAGTTGCATAACGGTTTGAAACGCTCACTGGCCGTTGCAAAACCGACGACGGCGCGGGACAGGGCAGCGTGGTTCCTGCTCAAGCCGATGACGGCGGGTGAAAGGCGACTATTTGCGGACGATCTGTCGGAAGCCGACTGGCAGGCCTGCGTGGAGACCGCCGGGCGCGTCGAGCGTCGCGGCACCGAGCTTGCGAACGAGCTCGAAGGGTTCTACCTGGAGGACTGGCGCGCCTGGTGGCCTCATGGGGGCTGGCGAGCCGCCTATGTTTATATCGCGGTAGTGCTGTCCGTTGCGTTCAGCGCAGTCGGTCTGCTGCGCCGTTCGGTTGATTCAGTAGGAGACGCCTTTGTCACAGTGGCGCTTGCGTCATTCGTCGGCATCATCATGGTCGTCCCGTTGAAGTGGGCGGCAATGATCTGGGCAGCGCTTGCACGCGCCTGTACACGAGCGGACGTCGCTATCAGTGTCCGACTATTCCCCGAAATGGCGCGAGGTGGGGCGGGCGTACTGCTGCTTCGCCACTTGGTGCCGTGCTTCTGCCTGGCAGGGCTGCTCTGGGTGTGGGCGCGGGCTGTTCCGGCCTTGGCAAATACCCTGGCCCTGGGGATGTTCATAGGCAGCCTCAAGTTCGTTCAGACGATCAAGCAGGGTAACTCGCCGACGGCCTGGATATCCGAGCTGTCCGTCCAGCTGCCCTGGCTCGGTAGCCTGCTCAAGCGAGCCTTCATCTTTCTCGCCATCATGATGGTCCTCGCCGCTATTCGAATACTGTTCAGTTGAAGAAGCTCGCACGGCCGGGTGACGGATCTCGGCGGATGGAAAACCGGAGCAAACTGCTCCGGTTTTTTCATTCCTGCGCCAACGATCAGTCCTGTTTCATCGCCTTGACCATCGTGTCGACGTTGTGGCGGAACATCGTTTCGTAGGTCGGTGCAGGGCCATCGGCGTCCGACAGTGACTCGACGTACAGCTCACCGCCTGGTTGCGCACCCGTCGCCTTGGCAATCTGCTGGACGAGGCGTGGGTCGTTCGAGTTTTCGATGAAATAGGCGTGGACGTTCTCTTTCCTCATCTGCTCGATAAGCGTGGCGACGTCTTTGGCGGACGCCTCCGACTCGGTCGATAGGCCCAGCGGCGACAAGAAGGCCACGCCGTAATCGTCCGCGAAGTAGCCGTAGGCACCGTGGGACGTCAGCACCTTGCGACGCGCTTCCGGCACACTGGCGATCTGCTCTTTGGTGTATGCGTCGACCGCTTTCAGGCGCTCCAGGTATTGCTCGCCGTTCGTGCGGTATAGCGACTCATGCTCCGGATCGATTTTGATCAGCGCATCCATGATGTTGTGCACGTACACCTGCGCATTGCGCACGCTGTTCCAGGCGTGCGGATCGGCGCCGCGCTTGCCGTGTTTTACGCGCATCCGGAGTGTGATCCCGTCAGTCAGTATGACCGGCTGGCCCTGGTAGCCCGACGCTTGAATCAGGCGGTCCATCCAGCCTTCCAGATTCAGCCCATTGACGAACACCACGTCGGCATTCTTGAGTGCGCGCGCAGCGTCGGGCGTTGGCTCATAGGTATGCGGGTCGCCATTCTTGCCCACCAGCGAAGAGACGTGCACGTGATCGCCGCCCACCTGATGCACCATGTCTGCAAGAACGGTAAACGAAGCGACGGCCTCGATGGGCTTGGCATTGACCAGCCCGGCGAACACGAGGCCGAGCAGCGCGACCGACCCTATCAATTTCCGTTTCATGGGAGCTTCCTCTTTCTAGTGTGGGAGAGACGGCTGGCTGCGCTTTCGGCGCAGCAACCCTGAGCGGCCGAAGATGAGCGAAATGAAATAGAAGCCACTGGCCGACAGCACGATGGCGGGACCGGAGGCAACCGAGAAATGGAACGAGAGCGTTAGCCCAATGAAGCCCGACAGGATGGCAACAAGGGTCGAGACGGCCATCATGCCGATAAGTGAATCGCTCCAGAACCGCGCGACAGTGGCGGGCAGCATCATCAGGCCAACCGCCATGAGCGTGCCCAGCGCCTGAAAGCCTGCGACCAGATTGAGCACCACAAGCAACAGAAAGAGGATGTGGTACATCGAGCCATTTCCACCCACTGCGCGCAGGAAACCCGGGTCGAAGCACTCGAGCACCAGCGGGCGATAGATCAGTGCCAGCATGACCAGCGTGACCGAGGTGATGCTGCCCACCAGATACAGCGCTGTGTCATCGATGGCGAGGATCGTGCCGAAGAGCACGTGCAGCAGGTCGATGCTCGACCCATTGAGCGAGACGATTAGCACCCCGGCAGCCAGCGAGGTCAGGTAGAAGCTGGCGAAGCTGGCGTCTTCGCGAAGGGTGGTGTAGCGGCTGACGAGCCCCGACAGCAGTGCTACGAGAAGGCCTGCGACCAGTCCCCCGATCCCCATCGCAGGCAAGGAGAGACCCGCCACCAGGAACCCGACCGCAGCCCCCGGCAGGATCGCATGGCTCATGGCATCGCCCACCAAGCTCATACGCCGCAGCATCAGCAAGACGCCGACCGGTCCGGAGCCGAGTCCCAACGCCAGACAGGCCACCAGCGCACGGCGCATGAAGCCGAATTCAGCGAACGGGCGAATCACCGTGTCGTACAGCACCACCATCATGCCCTGTGCCTGGCGCGCTCTGGCGTTGTCCCGGGATCGGCGTGACGGCTGGCTTGCTCGAGGTTTTCCGGCGTGAGGATATCGCCGGTGGCGCCCCAGCCGACGCAGCGGTTGGCCAGCAGCAGCGTTTCCGGGAAATGTTGCCTTACCTGGTCCATGTCGTGGAGCACGGCAATGACGGTTCGGCCCTGCGCATGCCAGCTTCCGACAAGCGCGAGCAGATCGCGTGTGGTGCGCGCGTCAACGGCGGCGAAGGGCTCGTCCAGCAGGATGACCGACGCGTCCTGAAGGAGCAGGCGAGCGAACAAGGCACGCTGGAACTGGCCGATGGACAGGGCACTGATCGATCGGGTGGCAAAGCCATCCAGCCCCACCATCTCCAGTGCCTCGAAAATCCGGTTGCTCTGCCGGCGGAGCAGTCCCCGGAATGCACCCAGCTGACGCCACGCGCCCATCGCAACCACGTCCGCCACGGTCAGCGGAAAACTTTGGTCGACTTGGGCGGCCTGAGGGAGGTAACCGAGTTGGCGAAGGGGCAAACCGCCGAGCCCGATCCGCCCGGACGAGGGCTTGATCACGCCGGTTACGGCCTTGAGAAGCGTTGATTTGCCAGCGCCGTTCGGCCCGACAATCGCAGTCAGGCTTCCGGGCTCGAAGTGGCCGCTGACGTCGCGCACGGCCAGGGCGCCGTCATAACCAACACTGACGCGGTCAAGAGAAAGGCGGGGAGCGCGGCTGTTCATGGGACGGCGCATGCCCAGGCGACAGCGGCCCAAAGTGCACCGATAGCTCCGACGATCAGTAGCAGCCGTACGGGTGCGGAGACGGTTAGCAGCGAGCGGTAGTAGGCTCTATTCATAGCGGATGTAACTCTATGTAAGTGACACGTGTTATAACATAACAACTAAGCGTGTGTACTTGGCGTGCTGCGAATCGGAAGAGGGAACAGGTGTTGTTCAGCGTGCTGACAGGGATTTGGTCGCGTAGACGCGTTGCCCAGCCACCTGCATGCCACGACGGGCAGGGTTCGCTCGGGGGCCGCTTGCCAGGTGACGACCATCGCAACGCACTGGGATTTTTAGCGCGTTTACGGGATGCTATCGGCTTGACCGTACCCTGAGATGCCCGCTTCCCGATGCCACTCGACGATTCGCCGACCCCGCTGTTTTCGAGTTACGACCTTGACGCTTGGCTGGCTCGGCGCCGAGAGAATCTACAGGTCGAGATCGACGGCTTCGAAGCCGGGCGGATTCTCGATACCCCGCGCGACGCGATGCTGGATTACCTGCTGAGTGTCCACTCGGTCGAGCCGCTCGTAGTACATGCTCAGGATTGGTCTACGGACACTGAGGGCGATCAGCCGGTGTTGGGCGAGGCGCCAGACGGCCAGCCAGCCCATCGGTTAGAGATCCATGTGCCATTCGAAGGCGACAGCGAGCTCCTCCAGGTTCGCGTGCCCGGCGTGTCGCCCAGCCGATCGGTGTGCACGGTCGGCCCGCGGAGCCTCGTTATCGAGATCTGGATCAAGCGAGGGGCCGAGCCGCACGCGCGCGTGACGATAGAGCGAACACTCGCCGACATGGAGCGTGCAGCGGTGCGAATCCACGATAACGTTTTGCGCTTCAACGAAGCACTGTCCGGGGTCGCCAGTGGCCTGCTCGACGCCAGACGGGAGGCGCTGCTGGCGCACCGTGAGCTGGTGGCAGCGCTCGGTCTGGACTTGCGGCACCGGCGAACCCATACGCCGTATGGCTACACCGCCCGTCAGCGGCTCGAACTGCCACGGCTTGCGGAGGATCATTCGTCGGAGGCAGTCGCAACGCGGCTGTCCGAAGCCGCGCTCGATGCAGTCGGCCTAACGCTCAGGCATGCGCTGCACCAGCTACGATACAGCCCCCAGGTGTTTGCCGATATGGATGAGAGCGACGTACGCGACCATTGCGTGGTAGGGCTGAACGCCGCCCTCGAAGTGCAGGGTTCGAAGTCCGTGTTTGCAGCCAAGGGGCGCAGAGGGTTGGTACTCGAAGCGCAAGGCCGCCCGCTTTTTGCGGTGCGTTTGGGCCTGTGGAGTGATGCCGCCGCGCTGCGATATCACCTGGATCGGCTACTGGCCGCAGATGCCTCTCACATGGCGCTCGTGATGCTGGCGCCATGGCGCCAAACGGCCTCTACACTTGAGGCCGTAAAAGCCGGTCTGATGTCGCATCCGGATTTTACCGGGCTGATCGATGCTCGACCCGGCACCGACGCGGTTGCCGGGTTAGGGAAAGCAAAAGGCGACGCCGCTCTTCGTATCCTCATGCTGGAGCAGCCCAAGGGCAGCAGCCGTGTCACGTCACGCAAAGCCCGTCGAGCCACGCCCACTGGCGAAGATCAGATGGGCTTCGGTTTCTGAACAAGACTGGGGCGCCTCAAGAGCCGCCTAGTCCGTATCAGGACGGGTCGACCTGAAACTTGCCGGCTCGGTAGTCCGCGATCGCTTGATGGATCTCGTCGGTTGTGTTCATGACGAATGGCCCGTGCGCCACGACGGGCTCCTCGATCGGATCGGCATGGCCAAAAAGCACCAAGGCATCCTCCGTCGCGTTAAATTCGAGCGTATCGCCGCCTTCGTTCATTTCAGCGAGCTGATAGGCGCGCATGTCTGCATCGCCAACGCGTACGCTGCCACGTACCACATAAAGGAAGACGACGCGGCCGCCCAGATTCTCGAAGCGAATTCGACCGCCAGTATTCAGCGCAACCGTACTCATGAAAACGCTTGTCAATGAGGCCACTGGGCCTGTTTGGTCACCGAGTCGTCCGGAGATGACGTTCACTTCGCCGAGGCCGTCATCGGTGCGAACGGCGGGGATCTCGTCGCGCTGCAGGCCAACGTAGCGAGGCGTGGTCATCTTGAGCCGGGCAGGCAGATTGACCCATAACTGCAGGATCTCCAGTGGCCCGCCGCGCTTTTTGAATGCCTCGGGTGACAGTTCGGAGTGGACCAGGCCGCTGCCTGCCGTCATCCACTGGATGCCGCCCGCCTCGATGATGCTTTCATGACCACCCGTATCGGCGTGTGCCAACTCGCCCTCGAGGATGAACGTGACGGTTTCGAATCCGCGGTGCGGGTGTGGCCCGAAAGGCAGTCCTCGGTTGTTGGCGGGGTAGACCTGCGGCCCATGGTGGTTCAGAAACAGGAATGGGTTGAGGTGTTCCAGGGTCGGGCCTGGCACTGGCCGGCGGGTGGTCAGGTCGGCGATGTCATCGCGAATCGCCTCGTGGGTCCGGCGGATGGTGAGTGAGGTCAAGAGTGTCTCCCAAGGCGTTGTTGCCTCACTTTGTAGCACCGTCCGCCTTGCGCGTGCCAATTGCTGGTCTCGATAGTCGCTATCAAGGTGTCGCCAATGACATCGTCAGGTCGTTGGCGAGGTGCCCTTCAAGGCCGTTTCATGCAAATATTCGACTGGTCGGTCACGATTTGAACGTGTAGGCGTCGTGAACCCCCGCTGGTGGCCGCCTAGGGCCCGCCATCCGCGCGCTGCGGGGACCTATGCCTGCATGTACACGTCCTGTAACTTCCCGACCCGGTGCGTCAGATGACTGAGGCGCCGTGAAAGATAACTAGAAAGCGGAGTGGTGCTCATGTCTTCAACTCAGGGAAATGCGAACGAGCTCGTTCGCGTGCTGGCGCGCAAGGACGTCCTGGCGCTGGCATTTGGCGCGATGATCGGCTGGGGCTGGATCGTGCTTACCGGCAAGTTCATCGTGGAGGCCGGCAGTATTGGCGCGGTAATCGCGTTCATTCTGGGCGGCGCCGCCATTGTGCTGGTTGGCCTCACTTATGCCGAGCTTGCCTCGGCCATGCCGCAGGTGGGTGGCGAGCATGTCTACAGCTACCGAGCACTGGGCCATTTCGCCTCGTTTATCTGTACCTGGGCAATCGTGCTGGGATACATCAGTGTTGTGGCGTTCGAAGCGGTTGCGCTGCCCACGGTCGTGCAGACGCTTTTCCCCAACTATCCGGTAGGCCATTTGTGGACCATCGCCGGTTGGGACGTGAAGTTCTCCTGGGTAGCGGTGGGTGTGATCGGCTCTGTCGTGATGATGGTCATCAACTATGTCGGCGTCACCATGGCTGCGCTTATCCAGCGCCTGGTTACGCTGCTGATCCTGGTCGTGGGTGTACTGTTCATTACAGGCGCCCTTTTCCAAGGTCATGTCGCGACGCTCGACCCGCTGTTCACGGGCGGCTCCGCCGGCATCATGGCCGTACTGGTCATGGTGCCGTTCCTGTTTGTCGGTTTCGACGTGATCCCGCAGGCAGCCGAAGAGATCAACCTGCCGTACAAGGAGATCGGCCGTGTCCTGACAGCGTCGGTGATCCTTGCGGTGGTGTGGTATGCCCTTATCGTCTTCGGTACATCGCTGATGATGCCAGCGAGTGCGCTCGGCGGGGACGTTCTGGCCGTGCCGGCTGCGATGCAAGCGGTGTTCAATACGCCATGGGCCGCCAACCTCATGATCCTGGCGGGTGTGGCCGGCATCATCACCAGCTGGAATGCCTTCTACATCGGGGGCTCGCGCGCCATCTATGCCCTCGCGCATGCCGGGATGCTGCCTGGATTTCTCGCCAAGCTGCATCCGAAATACCGTACACCAACCAATGCAATCCTGTTGATTGGCATCCTGTCCTCACTCGCACCCCTGCTGGGCCGGCCGGCAATGGTCTGGTTCGTAGACGCGGGCGGGCTCGGCATCGTCATCGCCTACTTCTTCGTCGCACTGTCGTTCCTCGTCCTGCGCTACCGTGAACCGAACATGGAGCGGCCGTTCCGTGTAGCCCAAGGCAAGACCGTCGGCGTTATCGCCGTGCTGCTTTCGGCTGTCCTGGCCTGCCTCTACCTCCCAGGTAGCCCCGCTGCGCTGACCGGCGTGGAATGGCTTGTGTTCGGCGGCTGGATGATTGGTGGGCTGATCATGTACGCCTGGGCCCTCAAGCGTTTCGGCAAGGATTACACCGCGAGCCGAATGAACCGCAGCTGACGATATCGCCCGCTCCGGAAGACGCCTTAGGTAGCGACATCACTGCCTGCCGAAGCAAAAGCGAAGCGGTGCGAGAACATCCACCGACGCGAACGGTCGCATTCCCATACGCGCTGCGTGGCGAATAGCCCGCAGCGTACGGGATTGCCAACGGGACGGAGCGCCGGACGATGCGGATGAAGATGAAATGGCTGGGTATGGTCGGGGCGGTCGGGCTTTCATTGGCCGGCCTGCCTGCCCAGGCGGCAGGCTGGTGCGAGTCCGGGAAGCCGGTGAAATTCGGCGGCCTGAACTGGGAAAGCGGGATGCTCCTGACAGATCTCATGCAGATCGTGCTCAAGGAAGGCTATGGCTGCGAGACGGACAGCCTGCCGGGCAACTCGATCACACTGGAGCAAGCGCTCGGGAACAATGATATCCAGGTGTTCGCGGAGGAGTGGATCGGCCGCAGTGACGCGTGGAACAAGGCTGCGCAGGCTGGCAAGGTCGTGGGTGTCGGCGCACCGATCGAGGGCGCGGTCGAAGGCTGGTATGTGCCGCGCTACGTTGTCGAGGGTAATGCCAAGCGCAGCGAGGAGGCCGAGGCGCCAAACCTCAAGACGGTGGCAGATCTCGCGCAGTACGCAGAGGTGTTCCGTGATCCCGAAGAGCCTTCCAAGGGTCGCTTCTACAATTGCCCCGCCGGCTGGACCTGCGAGCTGGAAAACAGCCGCATGCTGGACACCTACGAGCTAAACGAGCATTTCACCAATTTCCGCCCCGGAACGGGTCCTGCGCTGGACGCTGCCATTCAGTCGAGTTACCGGCGCGGTGAGCCAATCGTTTTCTATTATTGGTCACCAACCCCGCTGATGGGGCAGTTGGATCTGGTCAAGCTCGACGAGCCGGGCGCGAACAAGTCAATTCAGATTCAAGTCGGGCTGTCGAAAGTATTCCACGACGAAGCGCCCGAGATCGTCGGCGTGCTTGAGAAGGTCAACGTGCCGATCGATCTGCTGAACCAGAATCTCGCCCAGATGGCCAAGGAGCGTATCGACGCGCGTGTGCTGGCCGAGACATTCCTCAAGGAGCATCCCGAGGTCTGGCACGAGTGGGTCAGTGATGAGGCTGCTCGCAAGATCGAAGCCTCACTCTGAATCGTTAGGTAGTCTGGCGGAGCGTAGCTGGTGGAGCGCGCTTCGTTTTCGCTATTGGCAGGCCACGCCACCCGATCATAAAGCTGCGGCCAGCCTGTTACGGGCTTGGCTGCAGTAACCGCAGAGTGCCAAGCATGTTTCCCGAGCGCTTTACATTCTCCATTGCCGACTGGGTCAACGCAGGCGTCGACGCACTTGTCACGCAGTATGGCACTCTGTTCCGGCAGATCTCCGACACGATCCTGACGCTTATCGTGGGCCTCGAGGGATTTCTGCGCGCGACGCCCTGGTGGGTCACGCTGTTGGTGGTCTTTGCGATTGCCTGGCATGCCACGCGCCGGTGGGTATCGGCCCTGCTGATTGCTGCATTGCTGTTTCTGGTCGGCGTGATGGGGCTTTGGATGCAGTTGATGCAGACGCTGGCTCTGATGCTGGTGGCGACGTCGCTATCGGTCCTCATCGGCGTGCCGTTGGGAATTTTGTCCGCGCGAAGCGATCGTTTACGTGCAGTGCTGACGCCCCTGCTGGACATCATGCAGACGATGCCGAGCTTCGTTTACCTGATCCCGGTATTGATGCTGTTCGGGCTCGGCAAGGTGCCGGCCATTCTGGCGACGATCATCTACGCTGTGCCTCCGTTGATTCGCCTGACCGACCTGGGCATACGGCAGGTGGATCATGAAGTGATGGAAGCGGTGAACGCGTTTGGGGCCAGCCGCTGGCAGCAACTTTTCGGTGTTCAACTGCCTCTGGCACTGCCAAGTATCATGGCGGGCGTGAACCAGACAACCATGATGGCCCTGTCGATGGTAGTCATCGCCTCGATGATTGGCGCGCGCGGCCTGGGTGAGGAAGTGCTTATTGGCATCCAGACGCTGGATGTGGGCCGCGGCCTGCAGGCAGGCCTGGCAATCGTGATTCTGGCCATCGTTTTCGACCGCATTATCCAGGCCTATGGCCGCCGCGGACAGGAGCGCCGCGCATGAGCCGTATCGAAGTGGAACGCGTCTACAAGCTGTTCGGTCGGCATACGCAAACCGCAATGTCGATGCTTCGCGATGGACACAGCAAAAGCGAGGTGCTGGAGGCGACGGGTTGCGTCGTCGGCGTGGACGACCTTTCGCTGAGCATCGAAGCCGGTGAAATTTTCGTGATCATGGGTTTGTCCGGCTCTGGGAAGTCGACGCTGGTCCGGCACTTCAACCGCCTCATCGACCCCACCAGCGGCGCGATTCGCATCGACGGCCAGGACATTCTGCAATTCGATAGGCGTGCCTTGCGCGAATTTCGCCGTACACAGATCAGCATGGTCTTTCAGAACTTCGGCCTGCTTCCGCACAAGACGGTGCTGGACAATATCGCTTACGGGCTGAAGGTGCGTGGTGAGCGCCGAGCAGCATGCCTGGAGCGGGCCGGCCATTGGATCGAGCGGGTGGGGCTCGAGGGCTACGCAGCGTCCTATCCACATCAACTGTCAGGTGGCATGCGCCAGCGGGTAGGGCTGGCGAGGGCGCTGGCGGCCGATACCGGCATCATCCTGATGGACGAAGCGTTCAGCGCCCTCGATCCGCTGATCCGCGCCGAGATGCAGGATCAGTTGCTCGACCTCCAACGGCAGTTGCGCAAGACCATCGTCTTCATCACGCACGACCTGGATGAAGCCATGCGGTTGGGCAATCGTATTGCGATCCTCAAGGACGGCCGGTTGGTGCAAGTGGGACGACCCGCCGAGATCCTCGAGCAGCCCGCGGATGACTATGTCCGGCGCTTCGTGCAACGGCGGGTAGCGGCCATCTGACACGTTGCCGATACGTTGTCGTCCTTTCGCCTTCGAGATGGGGCGAGCGCCCGTACGTCTGTTAGCCTCACCCATTTTCTGAGAGCGAGCACCACTTCACGGTATGGTGTCCTTCCTGGGCGTTGGGCTAAGCCCTGGGCTATGCTGCGCGCCCGCTGCGTGAACGCGGTGGGCGTGGACGTCAGAGGAGGGAAGCATGGACGTGCAATGGTGGTACTGGCTGGTGCTGGGCGGCGTGCTGGTCGCCGCTGAATTGGTGGTGCCGGCATTCTTCGTATTCTGGTTCGGCCTCGCGGCCGGCCTGGTCAGCTTGACCGTATTGCTGATGCCCGGGCTGTCATTTCCGACGCAGCTTCTTATCTGGGCAGCGGCGTCGGTGCTCATGGTCATCGCCTGGTTTCGCTACTTCCGTCGCGAGTCGCCGAAGGCCGAGCGATGGACAGCCCAGGAATACGTCGGGGAGCAGGGCGTTTTGCTGTCGCCCGTGCCGGAGTTCGGCAAGGGGCGCGTTCGTTTTTCCCGTTCGATACTGGGAAACCAGGAATGGACCTGCACATCAGACCACGCCCTCGACCAGGGTGCGCGCGTCGCACTACTCGAAATTCACGGAAACGTGGCAAAAGTCACTCAGGCTCAATAGAAAGGAACGCTAAATGCCAGAGCTCGTTGTAGCGGCGGTTATCGCCGTACTCGTCATTATCACCATCGGCGCCGGCGTGCGCTTGGTTCCCCAGGGCGAAGAATGGATCGTGGAACGGCTTGGCCGCTACCGCGCCACGCTGTACCCGGGCCTCAACATCATCATTCCTTACGTGGATCGCGTGGCCTACCGCCTCCCGACGAAGGACCTTATCCTCGATGTGCCCCAGCAGGCCGTGATTACGAGCGATAACGCCGTCATCCTCGCCAATGCAATTGCCTTCGTGAAAGTGACCGACCCGAAGCAAGCATCGTACGGCGTCGAGAATTACGCGCAGGCCATCATCAGCCTGGCAACAACGTCCTTGCGTTCGATCATCGGCGAAATGGAGCTGGACAAGGCCCTTTCTTCCCGCGAGCAGATCAAGGCGCAGCTGATCGAAGCCATGTCCAACAGCACCGGCGACTGGGGTATCACCGTACGTTCGGTCGAGCTTCAGGACATCCAGCCGTCAGAATCGATGCAGCTGGCGATGGAGCAGCAGGCAGCGGCCGAGCGCTTGCGAAAGGCATCGGTCACCAAGGCTTCCGGTGAAAAGGAGGCGATGGTGCTGGATGCTCAGGGCCGTCTGGAAGCGGCGAAGCTCGATGCACAGGCCCAGGTCGCGCTGGCCCGCGCCTCTGCTGAAGCGATTCGCAGCGTGAAGGATGCGCTGGGCGAAGACAACAACGCCATGCTGTACCTGCTCGGCGAGCGCTATATCAAGACCCTCGAGAACCTGGGCGAAAGCGACAACGCCAAGCTGGTCGTGCTCCCTGCCGACCTTCCCGCCGCTATCCGTGGCTTCATGAAGTCCTGATAGCAATGACATCCGGCGCCTCGATGGGCCGGCTGCTGTCGAATAAAAAGGAGGAAGAGGGTGCGGTCGTTTTTCACCCTCTTCCCCAACACGGAAGCGTTCAAACCTCGCTATCGTCATTCAGGCATTTGGTGGATGAGATTCGCGCGTCCAGCATTGCTCGCCCATACAGCTCCTTGAGTTGATGCTCGTATTGAGCCCTGACCTCCAAAGGGTCTGTCCGCAGTGCGCTTTCCATGCCCCGCTTGGCGTCCTCGATCCATCCTTCGATTTCCGACCGAAACAGATCATGGGCCTGACTGGCTTCGACCACGGTCGTACTGCCGCTGAAGATTGCCATGACGATCTCCATCTTGCGTTTGACTGTCCAGCGTGTGCGTGGCTCATTCATGTTCGCGCTCGTGGCTCGATAGTTACGGTAAGTCGTATTCATGGTTGGCCCATGCCCGTTCATAGCTGAAGTGCGACGAAATAAAGCGTGGTAGCCACCACCGAGGTGGTGATCAGGCCGAGGCTGGTGAGCGTTGCAAGGCCGGCCACCACTGCTAGGGACGATGCGGCCGCGACCGGGTGGCTCTGCACCTCCATGTAGGCGATGTAGGCGGCAAAGTTGATAAACACCGCCGCAGGTAGCACGCGCTCCAGACAGCGTTGCGTCGCGACGCCGAGCTGTATCGGAACGAACACGGGCAGCACGCGGACCACGAGGCTTGTCGTGAACAGTGCAGCGATTGCCAAGAGGACGGAGTGGCTCATAGCCCAGCCCTCGTGAGCAAAACGGTTGCCAGCAGTACGCTGGGAATCCAGAAATAGATGGGGCCGAGCGCCTGGATCAGGAGAAGAGCAATACCGGCGCACAGCGCCGCCGCCATCAGGCACGCCGTACGACGCTGTGCCGGCACGGCCAGGCGGATGCGTAACTGAGCGATGGACAGGTACATCAGCACCACACTGGCCGGATAGCCAAGATTGACGTTCGCCCCGAGCCATTCGGCTGGTAGCAACCCTGCAATGATGCCGCCCGCAACACCCGCCAGTACCCACGTGCCGAACAGCGCAGCGCGAATCAGGAAAACCGTACGGCTCGAATCTCGATCCTGCTCGGTTGCATAGGCTTCGTCACCGAGCATGTGCGCCATGCAGCCACGTGGTAAGCGGGCCTTTGGCAATCGCCGCGCGGTGGTGTAGGCGATCGGCAGGTAACGGCAATTGATCGAGGCGGTGAGCAGCAACATGGTCAGGAAGCCTGCGCCTGATTCGGCCAGGGGCAGGACGGCGAACTGCCCGCTGCCGGTAAAGCCGAGAAGGCTGACCAGGAATATGTCGATCAGCGACCAGTCCGCCCTTCCAGCCAGCACACCGAAGAGCATGCTGACAGGAACGATTGCAACCGCTGCCGGCGCGGCGCGGCGCAGGGCATCGCGCATCGAGCTTTCTGCCACCGCACCGATTGGGTGCGGTGGCAGCGCCTGGCTACGCTCATAGTCCATCGGACAGTGCCTCGCGTTCATGCTCGCGCCCGTAGGCACGGTGCTCCCAGCGATTGATTTCGATGACCCAGATGTCCCGGTAGCCCGACTCGCCTTCTGCAGGGTCGATATTGCTGGCGTAATGGATGAAACGCTCATCGTCGATAAGGACCGCCTGGTTTTCCTGCAAGGTCTGGCGTAGCAGGATGTCGCCAGTCTGCGGGTCGATGACCTGCGTCTCGCCGCCTTGCACGTTATGCCTGCGTACCACTGCGATGACGCTGAACTCGTGTCCGTCCCGATGCGGCCCTTCAGGCACGGTGATGCCTTGGAACTGAGCGTTGGCGATGACCCTGATCTGATTGACGTTGATCTGGAACATCGCGCTTCGATCGACGGGCAGGTTATCCAGCACATGGCCCACGAAGGGGGTCGGATCGACTTCCAATTGCTCGCGGAAGCGCGGTACGCCACCCGCCTCGTTGAGCTTGATGAAACGGGCAGACTGGACGTAATCCCGGCGCGGCAGAAGCGCCAGTACCCATTCGTTTTCATCGAGATAAGCCATGTACTGGCCGAGCCGGATCTGACGCATGCGGCTCAGGCTATGGCGATCACGTGGCATGTTGCCGAAGGCGTCGAGAACCTCCTGGCTCGGGAGCGGCATGTCGATGACACAAAACCCCTGGCGCTCGAAATCGGCGAGGCCCTGGAACGGTTCGGCTTGGGGGATCGCATTGTTCATGGTGGGATGCTTCCGTATCAGGCGGGTTGGAGGTCGAAGGTCGCAACTTCGTAAGGGCGTAGCGATTCGATGTGCTTGCGTGTGATGCCGCGGTAGAACGCGCATGCGGACGGCTCGACGACATCGACCGAGGCATATTTCTTCTCCAGAGGGCCCAGGCAGAGCCCGCCACAGAAACCTTCGATCTCGCAGCCCTTGCAAAAGGCCGGGTTGTCACGGCGGAGTCGTGCATGCGCTTGATAGGGCGCGCCATCAAGCAGCTTCTGCCCGTCGCGGATATCGCCGAGACGTGTCGACCCCGCCTTGCAGGCGAAAACGGAACCGTTGGGTTCGATGCTGAACTGCGCGCCCTTGGCCGAGCAGTTCTTGAAGCCGCGGTAGGACACCGTGTCGAAGCCCAGCATGACCTGGAAGATCTGGTGCCAGTAACCCGTCAGTACCACACCACGCTGGCGTCCGTATTCCACGACCTGCCAGAGCCGATTGACGATGTTTTCTGGGCCAAAGGTGGAATAGAAAGTAGGGTCGAAGTCCACCACGACCCCGATTTCGCGGGCACCTACCTCAACGGCCAGATCCACGATCGATTCGTCGAAGTCATACCAGGTGGCGGATGTAAGTGCTGAATTCATGGCGACTCGATTGCCATAACGCTGCAGCATCCGCAGGCCTTCCATCACGACGGGGGTGCTGTCTTCCCCGTTTTTCAGTGGGCGGCTGGGGCTGGTGGGCGAATCGAAGCTGACGCACACCGCGACACCGTAGTCGGCGAAAAGCCGCGCGACTTCATCCGTGATGAGCGAGCCGTTGGTTACGGTGGAGTAGTGAATGATGATGCCGTCCCGCTCGCCATTCCCGAAGCGCTCGAGCACCGCTTTGATGGTTCGCCAGTTCAACAGGGGTTCACCGCCAAAGAACTGCAGCATCACCTCGAAAACGCCCTGTGAACGCGCCACGGCCAGTGCCGATTCCACGTACGCGATGCCGTCGGCGGGTTTCATCGAGCGGTTGCGTGGATCGTATTGATGGTCGAAGCGTTCACGCGAGGCATAAATGGAATCCTCGATGTTCACGCGGATGCCTTCGCGGGCGATCAGGCGAGACGTGTCTACCCGATCGGTCTCGTCTTCGGCTGATAGCGCCTTGCCCTGGACGCCCTCGAAACAGTAGGTGCAGCCGAAATTACAGGCGTTCGCCAGGATCAGCTGGATGATGTTGACCTTCTTTTCCACCGGCATCAGGGGGCGGGTCTGTGCAGCCTGGCGCGCCGGAAGCAGGATCTGACGAACGATCAGCTGTTGCAGGAGCTCGACCAGGCGAGTGTCGGCTTCCGTTTCGAGGATGTCCCTGTGAATGGGTTGGGGTTGCTCGAAGCGTTGCAACATCCGTCGCCCAGCAGCATCGAGCATGAACAGTCCACCCAGCTGACGATGGTAGACGGCGGTTCGGACGCCGACCTCGAGCTGAACGGCATCTGGCGAGAGCACGTATTCTTCAGTTTCAACGAGGGTAATCAACGGTTCGGCTCCTGGCTGGAGAGACGGGAGATCGGGGCCGATTCGCCCCGATCCGGCGGGTCACTTGCTCAAGCGGGTCTTGAGTTGAACGCCATGTCCGGTCGCGAAGGTGCCACCTACTGTTCCGCCTACCGTACCGCCCACGGTGCCGCCCACCGTTCCACCAACGGTTCCCCCCACCGTACCGCCCACGGTTCCACCTACGGTGCCGCCAATCGTGGAGATGCCTGTTGTTACGCTCATGAAGACTCCCTCTCTGCAGGTTGAGTGATCGGCGTGGCGCCAATCACACGTGGATGCGCTCGAATGAACGCATGTCCGTCGCCTGCGCCTGGTGGCGCATCACACTCGGCAACGCCGAGGTGTATCGCGTACTGAGAGGGAGTCTATGGAGGGCGCGGGAGGGGCGTCTTGTATGATCCTGCAGGTTGCTGCGCAGGCCTTCAGGCTTTGCGCAGCATGCGTAGCCAGCGTGCCGGGGAGAGGCCGTAGGTGCGCGTGAACTGGTGGGTCATATGGCTCTGATCGGTGAAGCCTGCGGTGATGGCGGCGTCGGTCAAGGTATGGCCTGCGAGCATCAGGGCGCGAACGTGGTCGAGCCGCCGCATGGTGAGGTAGCGATAGGGGCTGGTACCGTAGAGCGCGCGGAAGTCTCGGGACAGGCTCCAGCGTTCACGGCCGCTGGCCTGCTCCAGTTCGTCGAGGGTGATGACCCGGTCGAGCGCGCTATGGATGTATTCCCGTGCCCGCTCGGCCGCGCAGAAGTCAATCGAACGGCGGCCACGAGGCGTGCCGGCAACCTCGGCCAGTGCCTGTGCCAATTCATAGAGCGCATCATCCTCTTCAAGTGGCTCGATCATGCAATCCATGCCTTGCATGAGAACTTCCGTGGCGCGATACAGCCGAGGGTCTCGCGAGATACCGTCAGAAATGAAGGGCAGGGGGCGGCCACCCAGCGCTTGTTGGAGCATCGACGGCTCGATATAGATGATGCGATAGAGGAAGCCTTCGTCTGTCACCGCTTCGCCATCGTGCAGCTCGTCCGGATAAAGCACGATCGTGCCGCCAGGGAGGTTGTGTCGCATGCTCTTGCGATAGCTGAAACCGTGCACGCCGGCCAGCGTACGCCCGACAGCATAGGTATCGTGGCGATGTGGGTCGAACCCGCGCCCACTGAAAAAGGCCTCGATTCGCTCGATTCGTTGTGGGTTGCGGGCCCGTTTGGCCCAGTCCTGGCTTGATTCCGCCATCAGCATCGATTTCCACATTGTGGGCAGGTGACGGGCGGACACGAATGGGTCGCTGGGCGCCGTTCCGACTCGATCTTCGCACGAAGGGTGGAAAGATCGAATTGTTCGCCTACTTTGTACAACAACTTGGTGCGTTTCTGGCCGAAGGTCGTAGAAGTCCGCATGCAAAGCCGACGTTCGGCGGATGGCGGGCGTGCCTGGCACCCTTTATATTGGCGAGCTTGAGCGAATGAGTCCGTCTGCACGTATTGGCATCGGTGTCGCTAGGAGCGGGGTTGGGCAAGGATGCCTGGAAGGAACGAACTGTCGATCGAGGCACGTGCGGTGCTGAACATACCTGGCTACCGGTCCGGTGCGTGGCTGTGCAACAGCCGTGGTGCGCGGATTTACCGGGGGCTTCGTCTTGCCGACGGGCTACCGGTCATCTTCAAGTTTCCGTTGGCCCATTACCCGACGCCTGCAGCGCTCGCGGCGCTTCGCCATGAGTACGAGCTGATCCTGCGTGCCCAGCCCAGTGGAGCTGTGATCGGAGCGCACGCGCTGCTCGATATCGATAGGACGCAGGTACTGGTTCTCGAGGATATCGACGGCACTGATCTGCGTACGCTTCTGCAAGGCCGGAGGCAGACCTTGCAGGATTTTCTACCGATGGCCATCGGCATCGTGGAAAGCCTGGCGCGCTTGCATGGCCTCCGGATCAGTCACAACGACCTCAACCCCGCCAATATCATCTACAACCCTGCTACGGGAGCGTTGCGCCTGACTGACCTCGGCATCTCGACGGCCGAAGGTGAATTGCCTGTGGCGCCGGACGGGCTGGAGGGATCGCTAGCCTATATCGCACCCGAGCAGACCGGACGCACCAGTCGGCGCATGGATTACCGCGTCGACTTCTATGCGCTCGGGGTAACCTTCTACGAGATGCTTGCCGGACGGCTGCCGTTCACCAGCGCAGATCCGCTGGCGCTGGTGCACGGTCATCTGGCCGTCGAACCCCCGAACCTGTTGGACCGTGTCCCGTCGCTTCCCGCGTCACTCGCACGCCTGGTCGAAAGACTCATGGCCAAGGCCGCGGAGGATCGCTACCAGAGCGCGTTCGGTATTCTGGAGGACCTGCGAGAGATCCAGCGGAGACTGCAGAACGGGCAGCCGGTGGATGCGTTCGAACTCGGTCAATACGATAGGCCCGCGACGCTTCGGCTCCCGACGAGACCCTACGGTCGCGATGATGCGCTTCGGCGGCTGGCCGCGCAGTTTGACAAGGTTGCTGAGGGCGGATCGCGGCTCGCCGTCGTCAGTGGCCCGTCTGGAGCTGGAAAGTCCTTCCTGGTGGACGATTTCCGCAACCATTGCGTACGAGACGATGCGCTGTGGGTCCAAGGTAAGTTCGATCTGCTTCAACGCGACGTACCCTATAGCGCACTGCGATCTGCTGCCGACCAGCTGATCAAGCTCGGCCTGGCCGGCGATCCTGGCCGGGTGGAGGCTTTGCGGCTTGCGCTGGGCGAGCACGCGGGATTGCTCGCAGGCTTGTTGCCTGAGCTGGAGGCCGTGCTAGGTCCGCTTCCGGCTGTCGTAGACCTTCCGCCCGCTGAGACGCAGAGCCGTTTCGACTACGTGGTTCGCCGTTTCGTCCAGAGTTTTGCCTGTGCACGCAGGCCGCTGATCCTGTTCCTCGATGACATTCAGTGGGCGGATGCCGCGTCATTGCGCCTGCTGACCGTGCTATTGCACCCGCCACTGATTCATCACACACAATTCATCGTCAGCTGTCGGGACGATGCCCCGGCAAGCGCTGCGGCGGCGGCATTCATGGACCGGCTGCGGGAGACGCCGGGCCTGCACCTCCCAGTCTCACCGTTGACCTTGCCAGACGTGACGCAACTGGTCGCCGATACATTGCCGTGGTGCCCAGAGCAGGAAACGGGTCTGGCTGAACTCTGCCTGGCCAAGACGCTGGGCAACCCGTTCTATCTGAATCGGTTCCTGGCTGCCTTGTACCGAGAGCGCCTTGTCGAATTCGACGGGCTCGCCGGTCACTGGACATGGGACCTGTCGCGGATCGATCGGTGGGGTGTGTTCGGTAACGTCATCGAGTTCATGGTGGCGAAACTCAAGCGTCTGCCTGACGAGGTGCGGACCCTGCTCCAGCTTGCGGCGAGCATCGGCAATCGTTTCCATCCGGCCACCCTGGCCGCATTGACGAACACTGAGCTCTCTGAGGTGCTGTCGCACCTGGATCATCTCGTCCACGAGGGCCTGTTGCTTGTGAAGGGTGAGCCGGCCGACGCCGCCGAGCTGCAGTTCCTCCATGACCAGGTGCGCCAGGCCGCCTACCTGCTGCGCCCCGAAGACGAGCGTCAAGCCGTGCATCTGCGAATCGGCCGCTATTTGCTGGGGTTCGGTGAGGCTGCTGATCTGTTCGACCGTGTGAATCACCTGAACGCGGCGAGTGCATTGCTGGTCGATGAGGACGATCGTCTCGCGCTCGCATCGCTTAACCTCGAAGCGGCCGGGCGATCGCAGCAAACGGGCGGGCATCCGACGGCACGTGGACTGCTCCAGCACGCTGCGCTACTGGCCGGCGAACGGTGGAGCTCGAGCCCGGCGCTGCTGTTTTCGATCCACCTGGCGTGGGCCGAGTGCGAACAGATGTGCGGCGAACCCGACGAAGCCCTGGCGATCTGCGCGCGTCTGCTTGAGAGGCTCGATGATCCGCTCCATCAAGCTGACGTAAGGGCTCGGCAGGCCGATGTCTACGCAAGCATGGGCCGCTTTTCCGAAGCCATGGACGCTGCTGTCCGAGGGCTCCAGGTGCTCGGCGAAGCCTGGCCGCACGACGACGCCGGTATCCAGGCTGCAACAGCCAATGACAGCGCCTTCGTCGAGGACTGGCTGGACGCGCACGACTCCGCGGACCTGATCACGCTCCCCATCCTGGACGATCCGCGCGTCGAACGGGTTATGCGGCTGCTTGGCTTGCTATGGGGCCCAGCCATCAACCTGCACCTGCCGGCCGGGAACCTCGCTATCGTCCGGATCGTCAGGCTGTCGCTGGAACACGGCAATGGCGATCAGTCGCCCTTCGGTTATGGCAACTATGCCTCGATGCTCTCTTCGGTGCTGCATCAGTATGAGCTTGGGTTTCGCTTCGGCCAGACCTCGGTTCAGCTGGTGGAGCAGACATCGAACCTGCCCTTGCGCAGCAAGGTGTATACGCTGTTCGCATTGACCAATAGCCCATGGTCCAGCCCGATTGCAGAGAGTGTGCCGCTTCTGAGAATGGCGCAGCAGGCGGGCCAACTGACCGGCGATGTGATCTGGACGGCCTACAGTACGTTCCACATCCTCAAGCACCTTCAGCATGCGGGCGAGTCGCTCGATTCGTTGGCTGGCGAATGCGACCAGGCTGCGGGGGTTCTCACGCGTATCGGTGATTCGAATACCCTGGAGGCGTTCGAAGTACTGAAGCGGTCGATCGCGTTGCTGCAGGGACAAACCCTGCATACGGAGACCTGGAATGACGGCGATTTCGATGAGACGGCGCTACGGGAAACGATCGAGCGTAATGGTCATGGGCTGTGCCTGAACTACTACCATTTGAACAAGATGCAGGCGGCCTATCTGTTCAGGTCATTCGAGCCTGCTCTGGCACACGCCCAGGCCATGGAAGCAACGCGAGTGGCAACCTTCGGCTGGTTCAGCAACGCCGAGCATGTCTTTTATGAGGCACTGGTTCGGATTGCTCTCTCAGGCAGACTCGAAGGCCGCCAGCGAGCCGAGCATCTTTCGTTTATCAACGCCCATCGCAAACAGCTCGCCGTCTGGACGATTCATTGCCCCGCCAATTTCAGACACAAGCTCGCTTTGGTAGATGCCGAGTTGGCACGCCTTGAAGGGCACCACCAGGCTGCAAGTGATCATTACGAAAGCGCCATCGAGGCGGCCCGCGAAGAGGGCTTTCGCCAGGACACGGCCATGGCGGAAGAAGCGTACGGACGCTTCTGGCTGGGGTGTGGCAAGCCACGCATTGCGCGGGCCTACCTGGGCGATGCTCAACGCAGCTATCTCCATTGGGGTGCTACAGCCAAGGCAGCAGCATTGGCTGCAGAGTTTCCCCGTTGGCTGACCCGCGAGACAGGCGTGATCCCGGGGACCGAACGCTGGCCCACTACACCGGGGCGCGGAAATACCGACATGGCAAGGCTGGACTGGATGTCCATCCTGCGTTCCTTGCAGACCATCTCCACGGAGCTCTCGCTTGAGCAGCTCCTGCCGAAAATGATGCGGATCCTGCTCGAAGAAGCCGGCGCCCAGCAAGGTGCGCTCATGCTGCCTCAGGGTGATGACTGGGTCATTCGCGCGGCGCTGTACAGCACTGCGCAGGAGGTCACGGTCGGGACACATCTTCCGCTGGATGAACTCGCCCAGTCGGCGGGCGAGTCGGTGTCGGGCCTGCCAGTCCCGCTGACGTTGATTGGGCAGGTCATCCGCACCCGCGAAGCGGCCATACTGAACGACGCCAGCGAGCGCGGGCCATTCACCAGCGACCCCTACATTCAGGCACACAGGCCGCGGTCGATACTTTGCCAGCCCGTCCTTCGGCATGACCGCCTGATCGGGCTTCTCTATCTTGAGAACAACCTTCTTCCTGACGCGTTCACGGCCGATCGCCAGCAGACGTTGAGCATTATCGCAGCGCAGGCGGCAATCGCGCTGGAGCATGCAGGGCTGTATGAGACGCTCGAACAGCGCGTGGCCGAACGTACGGCCGAGCTGGACGAAGCACGCATTCGCGCAGAGGACGCTGCGAACGCGAAATCGATGTTCCTGGCGACCATGAGCCATGAAATACGGACGCCGCTCAATGCCGTCATCGGCCTGAGCCGTTTGGCGCTGCGCACGCCGCTGGACGCAGAGCAGGAAGGCTATGTCGAGAAAATTCTGGGCGCAGGCGAAACGTTGCTGGGTGTCATCAACGACGTGCTGGACTTCTCTCGCAACGAGGCCGGTGGTACGACCCTGGAGCGTGTGCGCTTCAGTCTTGCGAAGGTGCTGGAGCGGACGCTTTCGCTGTGTACCTTGCGAGCGCATGAAAAACGACTCGAACTTATCCTCGAACAGGGCCCCGATGTCCCTGCCAATTTGATGGGCGACCCGCTGCGCCTGCAGCAGATTCTCATCAACCTTCTCAGCAACGCGGTCAAATTCACTGAGAGCGGTCATGTTCGGCTGAGTGTCACGACGCAATCGCCGGTGGGCAATACCGTAGCGCTTCGGTTCGCGGTGGAAGATACCGGCATCGGGATGAGCGTGGCCCAGCAGCAAGGGCTTTTCCAAGCCTTCAGCCAGGGTGATGGCTCCATCACGCGCCGTTTCGGCGGCACCGGGCTGGGATTGGCGATCTGCCGACAGCTTGCCACGCTCATGCAGGGCGACATCCATGTCCAGAGCGAACCGGGGCAGGGGTCGTGCTTCACACTCAGCGTGACGCTGGCGGTCGCATCGCCTGGCGCGGAGATACGAAGCGGGCTGCCGAAGGGGCTCAGAGTCATTGTGATCGAAGACCACGACATCGCACGGGAGGCCCTGTGTCGCCAGCTACGATATCTGGGAGTCGACGTGATTGCGCTGGCAGATGGGCGCAATGCGCAAGAGGCGGTACGGGACGCGTTGTCGTCAGGCCCGTTGGACGCCGTTCTTGTGGACCGCGATATGCCCGGGGTCAGCGGGATCGAGACGGTCCGCGCGATCCAGGCTATTGCCGATGAACATGACGTCGCGCTCATGTTGCTCGCGTCGCCCTATGGGCTTGCTGATGGACGTGACCAGGCCTTGGACGTTGTAGTGACCGAAACGCTGGAGAAGCCCGTCCTGGCGGAAGCGCTTCGCGAGCGTCTGCTTGCCCTGCGGCAACCGCGTGCCGTGTCGCCGGCGCCGGCTCGGCGAACAGCCTGGCTCGACCTCGAAGGCGTGCGGGTATTGTTGGTAGACGATAGCCCCATCAACCGTCAGGTGGTCATCGGCTTCCTGCAGGACACCGGCGTGATGCTTGAGACGGCGTCGGATGGTCAGGATGCGCTCGACAAGGTATTCGCCAGCCGCTACGACCTTGTGCTGATGGATATCCACATGCCGGCCATGGATGGCCTGACAGCCGTACGGCGTATCCGTGAACGGCCGGAATTTGCCGACCTCCCCGTTATCGCAATGACGGCGGATGCGTTGCCCGGCGACCGCGAGACCAGCCTGGCTGCAGGAATGAATGATCATCTGGTAAAGCCCGTTGATCCAGGTGAGCTTTACCGGCTGCTGTCGACCTGGGTGGAGCGCTCGCCAATCGAACTCGACGTCGTGTCACCGGCCTCCATGGACGAAGCCGCGGATGTCGCCTTCATGAAGATGGTACGAAGCCTTGGCGTCGTCGACAGTGATACCGCCGTGAAACGCCTGCATGGCCGCCCTTCGCTGTACCGACAGCTAATCCGCGGCTTTCTGCAGGATCATCAATCCTTGCTGCCCCGGCTGGAAGCGCTCAAGGCGGAGAACGATACCAAAGGCCTGCTCGAAGCGGCTCATAGCCTGCATTCTGTGGGGGCGTACCTGGGGGCAGACGAACTGGCAGAGTCGGCCCGGGTCCTGGAATATGCCCTGCGTGACGGCGAGCCGTACGAAGCCAATATCGATTCATTGATCAAGGCGGCCAGCCAGACATTGGTAGGCCTGGCACCTCTGCAATCGCTGTTCGACACGGCTGGTCAGCCGGGAGGTTCCAAGGGCAGCGATTTGCTGGAACATGCGCTGGGCAGGCTGCTGTCCCTGCTCGAATCGTCTGACTTCGAGGCCGAGACGTTCCTGCCAACGGTTCAGCAACTCAGTGAAGGTACCCCGTTCGAGGCAACGCTCCACAAGGTGGCTGAACTCATCGATGAAATCGAATTCGAACGGGCCGCCGATGCCGTCGCCCACCTGCTGCGGCAGCTTCGCCGCCCACGGAAAGACTGATGCCCTTGTCTCGCGTTTCGAAGACGCCAGTCGTCCTTATCGTAGACGACCAGAAAAGCAACCTCCGCATCCTTTCGGACTTGCTGCGCGATGAGGTCAGGGTTGTGTTGGCCAAGAGCGGTGCGCAGGCGCTGGCAAAGGCGGCGCGCCAGCCGCCTGACCTCATCCTGCTCGATGTCGTCATGCCGCGACTGGATGGGCTTCAGCTGATCCGGCTGTTCAAGCAACGTGCTGAAACGCGTCAGGTGCCGGTCGTGTTCATTACGGGTCTTGATGACGTACAGCGCGAAGTCGAGTGTTTCGAACTCGGCGCAAGCGACTACATCGTGAAGCCCTTCAATCCCCCTGCCGTACTGGCGCGCATTCGACTGCACCTCGAGCTGGCGCGCCAACGTCGCTTGCTCGAAGAGCTGGCCAACCTCGATCCGCTCACTGGCGCTGGGAACCGACGCCGGCTTGAGGATTACCTGAAGCGTGAATGGCCGGTCGCCGCCAGACGCCGTGCGCCATTTACGATTGCGATGGTCGATATCGACTACTTCAAACGGTTCAACGATGCCTATGGTCATGCAGAGGGTGATAACGCGCTGATCCGCGTGACGCGTACGCTGGCAGCCAATATCCGGGAGAACGACTGCCTGGCACGCACGGGCGGGGAAGAGTTCGTACTGGTCCTACCGGATACGTCCGAGGCAATCGCCCGGACCGTGCTCGAGCGCTGCCGTACGGCGGTGCTCGATCTGCACATACCGCATGCCAAAGGCGAACCGCTGCCCTGGTTGAGCGTCAGTATCGGCACGGCGTCGTGCATCGCCGGTTTGCCGCATAGCGTCGAGTTGCTTACACGAACGGCGGACGAGGCGCTCTACGAGGCCAAGGGCGGCGGTCGGAACCGCCTCGTGAGCCGGGTGCCAACGCCGCTTTCAGTGCCTTCGGATCACTGAGCCAACAGTTGGTCGTGCAGGTCCACGAATTGCTGGCTGAGCTTGTGCCTCGGGTCCAGATGAATGAGCGGCATACACGCCTGATGGGACTCCCGCATTTTCACGGAGCTCATCAGGTGAACCGGCAGCACCGGTAGGCCCTCGGCAATGAGCTCGTCGATCATTTGCTGAGGCAGGCTCGCCCGGGGCTGAAATTGATTCACTACGATGCCATCGACGGCCAGCGCTTCGTTGTGGTCTTCGCGAAGGTCCTCGATCTCCTGTAATAGGCCATACAGCGCGTTCCGAGAGAAGCTATCGCAATCGAATGGAATAAGTACCCTATCTGCCGCGATCAGAGCAGAGACCGTGTAGAAGTTCAGCGCTGGCGGCGTGTCCAGGTAGATTTGGTCGTAATCATCGGCCAGACCGTCGAGCAGCTTCTTGAGCTTGGTGATCTTGTGCTTGGCTTCGAGCTTCGGTTGAAGGCTGGCAAGCCCCGGGGACGCCGTAATGAGATGAAGCTGATTGAACGGCGTCTGGTGAATCTTCACCTTGCCTTTCTTTGCAGCGGGGCCGCCTTCCAGGGACTGTTCAAAGAAGTCGGCCATGCCTGGGGGAAGGTCCGCAACGTCCACGCCGCTCAGGTAGTGGCTCGAGTTGGCCTGGGCATCGAGGTCAACCAGCAGCGTTCGGTAGCCCTGCGATGCGCTGACGGCGGCCAGGTTGCAGGCAATGCTGGATTTACCGACGCCGCCTTTCTGATTGAACACCACTCGACGCATTGACCAACTCCTTCTTACTAAGGACGGTCTGAGACTTTGCCATGTATCGGCGCCGGCTCGCTACCGTGGGTCCGTGACAGGATGAGGCAGCGCTCGCCGGCGTAGCCGGTCAGAAGACCGGTACGTACAGGTAGATCTGTGAATCCTGGGCGTCAATCCCATTGAAGGCTTCAGTGTAATGTTCGAAGCATGCACCCGGGCGTGGTTGCAGGCCGCGGGCTGGAAGCAGTTCGGCGAACAGGCGACGAAAGCTCATGGCAACGCTTGGTGCGGTACCCAGGTGAACATAACGCGCATAGCGGCCCGCAGGGAGCTCCTGCCGGACCATGCCTGCCGGGGCCGGCGCCCCTGACGTTGTCGCAACGGCCGCCAGGTAGTGCAATGAACCCGCCTGCTGCCAGCTCACGCCATACCACTCGCTGTCGCTGACACGATCCGGAACCGAACCGACTTCGCCTGCGAAGCGACGCCAGAGTGCGGCAATGTCCTCACCCTTGCCCGGCTCGAAGAGCAGGCCGGTCACGTCGAGCGCAGGGTGATCGATGATTTCAAGCGACATGGAAAAATCCTCAGTACAAGACTCGCGCGCACCTTACCGCATCATTGCGGTTGAAGGCAGCCGTCGCCGCCCCGTGGCGGTGAGCCCAGCCGGTTTCGTACGTCAACTGTCCTGGGCGTTCAGGAATAGCGAGAACAGCTCGGACTGAGACTTCAGTCCGAGCTTCGCGTACAAGTGGCGCCGGTGCACTTTTACCGTCTCGACGGAGATTGAAAGCTTGCGTGCGATCTCCTTGCCGGAGCAGCCGCTGAGCATGAGCCGCGCCACGTCCAGCTCGCGACTGGTGAGCTGAGCTTCCTGAAGTTTTGGATGTGCGACGAGCCGATCTTGCCAATGGGGCTCTGGAGGGGGGGACTCGCGTGGCTGTTCGAAATGGAGTCGTTGCCGCATCAGCGCCGAGACCCACGGGCGAACGATGTCGAGCATGGCAATTTCTTCACGGTCGAAGCGGCGCCGCGCGCCAAGCGAAAGGCACAGGACCCGGTCTCCTTCAATCTGGACGTTGACCTGCACTTCATCCTCGACCACGTTCAGCCGAAAATAGCGCTGGTAGTAGTCGGTCTGTTCAAAACACTCCGGAGCAACGTCCGCCAACTGAAACAGGCCGCTCGCCGGGTGTTCTCGTGCAGCGAGATAGAACGGATCGAGCAGATAGAGCCCTTTCAGGTAGTCGCGAAAGAGCGGGTCCTCGCCACCGCCTTCACCTGGGGATTCAGCAAGCACATGCGGGCGTCCGGAGCCGAACAACAGTACGACCCAATTATCGAAGGAAACGTAGTAGTTCAGCTGGCGGACCAGCCGAGTCCAGAACGCGCTGCCATCCAGCGCGTCGATCAATTGGCCTACGTCCCGGTGCCAGGCAAGGTCCTGCAAGGTAAGCGTCATACTACCCCCGACGGGTTAACCCCTGGGCGTGATTACCCTCGTTGTGAGGCCCGACGCATACTGCCAGCGTCCCTTGGCAGGAGTCACCATGAAAATCGAACTCGTTCAGCTCGCCGGCCGTGACGGCGATGTCGCGTGGAATACAGAGCGCACCCTGGAGGCAATCCGAGATTGTGCCAGGGATACGGACTTGCTCCTGTTTCCCGAAACGCAACTCAGTGGGTTTCCGACCGAGGCCAATGTAGGCCAGGTCGCGCAAGCCATCGATGGCCCTGCCGTGGCTTCTGTGCTGGAGGCCTTGAAGGCCAGGCGGGTATCAGCCGTGCTGGGCATGGCAGAGGCCGATGCGGGGCGCTATTACAACACCACGTTGCTACTGACGCCCGATGGCATCAAGGGCCGCTATCGCAAGACGCATCTTTGGGCATCTGATCGCGGTGTCTTCACCCCTGGCGATCACTTCGTGACGGTTCCGTTCATGGGTGCCCGGATCGGTTTGCTGATCTGCTATGACATCGAGTTCCCCGAGACGGCACGCGCGCTGGCTCACCTCGGTGCGGATGTTTTGCTTGTCACCAACGGCAACATGGATCCGTACGGCCCCGTCCACAGAGCGGCGATCATGTCTCGGGCCATTGAAAACCAGGCATTCGCCGTCATGGTGAATCGGGTAGGCGAGGGGGATGGTGGCTTGACGTTTGCCGGCGGCAGCGCCGCGGTCGACCCGTTCGGCCGGATGCTCTGCGAGGCAGGGCGTGACCCGCAAACGCTGACCGTCGAACTGGATCTCGCATTGCTGCAGGACGTCCGGCGCGATTACCGCTACCTGCAGGAACGACGCATCGTGCTGCCAGGCGAAGTGGAAGAATGCGCCGATGGGAGCCGTACCCTGCGTATCGACTGATCGCCCCAAGGCCTGCATAAGCGACCGGCAACGCCGGCGCCAGACCCCGGCCCACCGGGGCGTACCTCAAAAAACATTTTGCCGCCGACCTCGGCCCTGCCCAAATAACCATAATCCGGGAGCAATCAGTCGCATGGCTACGTTGAAACGAACTCTCACGCTGAGCACGGTCACGCTGTTCGGCATCGCCTACATGACGCCGATCATTGTGCTCGGTACGTTCGGAATCCTGTCAGACCTGAGCCAGGGGCAGGTTCCGACGGCTTATCTGCTGGCATCGCTTGCGATGTTATTCACAGCGGCCAGTTATGCTCACATGGCGGCCGCATTTCCCCAGGCAGGCTCGGCCTATACCTATGTTCGCCGGGCAATCGGCGCGCGGCTTGGCTTCATGGCGGGGTGGGGCGTATTGCTCGACTACCTGTTTCTGCCTATGGCCATCTGGCTTATTGGTGCAGCCTATCTGTCCTCAGCATTTCCAAGCGTCCCACAACCCGTATGGGTTCTGGCCTTCATTGGTATCACGACGCTAATCAACGTCGTTGGCCTACGCTTGGCAAAGGGTGTCAACGGCGTGCTCATGCTGGTGCAGATGCTTGTGCTGATCGCCTTCGTCGGGCTCGCCATTCGCTATGTGCTGGGTAATGCATCGACACCGCTTTGGACACTGGAGCCCTTCCTGGGCGATGGAGGGCTTCCGCTCGCGGTCAGTGCGGCAGCAGTCGCATGCTATTCATTCCTGGGCTTCGATGCGGTGAGTACGCTGGCCGAGGAGACCCACGAGCCGCGCCGTACGATCCCGCGCGCCATTCTCCTAATCACTATTCTTGGCGGCGCAATCTTCATTGCGGTGTCGTATTTCGTTCAGCTGGCGCATCCATCGCTGGCGTTCGCTGATGTCGACTCCGCGGCTTATGAAATCGCGCGTAATATCGGCGGTGACGTCTTCGTTTCGATCTTTCTCATCGGATTGATCGTGGGTCAATTCACGTCCGGCCTGTCGGCACAGGCGAGCGCCTCTCGTCTGTTATTTGCGATGGGCCGTGATCGCGTGCTGCCCCATGCGCTGTTCGGTCGGTTGGGTCGGTTCGGTACGCCGGTGAACGCCATTGCCTTGTGCGGCATCATCGCGCTGCTCGCGCTCAAGCTCGACGTCACCACCTCGACTTCATTCATCAATTTCGGCGCTTTTCTTGCGTTCGCGCTGGTGAATCTGTCTGTCATCGCCCATTACTTCATTGCTCAGGGCGAGCGTGGCGCAAAGGCATCGATACTGTATCTGGTATGCCCATTGATCGGTGCGAGCGCTACGTTGTGGCTGATGGTCAATCTTGATCATCTGGCGATCATGCTCGGCGTCTGCTGGCTGGCCGTGGGGCTGGTGTACCTGGCGTGTATCACTGGCGGCTTTCGCCGCCGGCCGCCGGAGATGGATTTCAGCGAAGGCTGACGTGGATTGGGACGCACGCGGCGGTCGCCGCGTGCGCATTGCTTATTCCCGAATCCAGGTTTGCGTCCGACCCATCGCTTCGATGCCAAGGTAGCCCCGCATCTGGAGCTTCTGGCCGCCGTCGGTAAGCGTAATCTTTGCGCGGTAGGTCTTGCCCTTGGATGGGTCGAGGACCGTGCCGCCGGACCACACGTCTGGACCGTCCGGCTTGAGGTCCCAGAGGATCGTCATGCCCTTGATGGGTTTGCCTTTGCGTTCCCCGTCGCATTTGTCACAAACGGGTTCCGGCCCCTTATCCGATTGAAGGATTTCCGCCACGGTGCCTGCGAGCTGCCCGTTGGCGTCGTCCTTGTGGATTTCAATAATCGATTTGGCCTTGCCCGTTTCGTCATCGATCGTCTTCCAACGGCCAATGGGGGAATCGTCAGCGTGGGCCAGGGCGGTAAGCAGGGCCATGGGAATGGCGAGTAAAGCGGAGGTACAGGTCTTGCGCATGTCTTTCCTCCCAGGGAGAAGGGTGCCTACCGTACCGCATGACGTGTGGCGTTCGCCTGCAATCGTCACTGGGCCTGTTGGGCACCGTTTTCTTTTGACTCTATACGCATGCCACGGCTGAGGAAAGGGGATGGTTCAGCCCGGCGGCTCAAGCAGCGATAAGGTGGTGAGCAGCTCAAGAAGTGCGTTGGTGTCCTCCAGCGCTACCACTTGAAATCCGGCCCAGCCACCTTCACCATGGCTCGCCGGACGTGTCCACAGACAGTCGAGTGTCAACACAACCGATGTAGCCTTCGAATCAGGCCCGGCGGCGATGCGATAGGTTCTGACAACGCCTTCGGAAGGAAGGCATAAGCAGTACAGCATTGCGCCGCCCTCCGAAAGGTCGACGACACGGCCCACTCGCTCGTTCGATTCCACGTCCCATGCTTCGAGCAACGTTTCGGCACTGTAGCGAGGATGTTTGCGTCGTTCATGATCCATCAGAAGTTTCCTTGGCGCGGAGCCGCGTTAGCAGTCGCTGGATCGATTGGATAGCGCGGTCGAGCAGGCTCGTGGGCAGGGCTTCGTCTACCTGCCGGGCGTCGTTTGCCGCGAGCATGGAAGCGAGCGCGTCGCGGCTCAGTACGAAGGCCGGTTGCCCGTTAGGCTCAACGAACATGTAGTTGCCGGTAGCGGCGCTGAACCAGGCCAGCTTCAATCGTCTGCGCGCATCTTCCTCGCCAAATTCGAACCACTGCCCGAATGACAGGGCGGCAAGCGGCGCATGTTGATTCGGCTTTCCAGGAGGTCGTTGTTCGCGTTCAGGATCAGGCGAGGCTGGAGGCGGCTGTGGAGTCAATGACCGCTGGCGCACATCCGCAGGCGTCGCTCGCAGCACCGCTTCGCTCGCACTTGTAAGGTCATGCCGGATACGCTCGATATTCTGTTCGGAGAAGTGGCCCAGCATGTTCAGGCCGCTCGTCACCCCGGTCACGATAGCCTCCCAGTCCATGCCGGCAGGCTTGCCTACAGTGAAGGTGCGGCCAAGTGCTTCGGTGACATCAAGCAGGTGCTGCCAAGTCCTGGACGTCTCGCCGTGGCGTAAATGGGCGAAAATCAATACGTCCTGCCAGGTGCCGCGCATAAATCGCTCTACTGTCGTAGGTAAGCCGACGCCACCACAGACGCGAGAGACCACCGCAGTCGTCCGGCTACGCGCGGCCTCCAGCCTGTCCTGGCCTCGCGCGGCCTCGACTGCTCTCTTTTCCCTGAGCTGGCTGCGTCGTGTCAGTTCCTGGGCCAATTCGTCCAGGGTGCCAATTGCCGCTTCAATCCGCCTGGGCGATGCGCCATTCTCGCCAAGCAGCGTCTCTGTCTCGTTGATGGCCTCTGCGAGGTTAAGCGTATCTGCATCCGCCGTGCTCCACAGCTCCGCCGCCTGACAAAGCCGATCGAATAGCTGGCGAAGGGGGTGCGCGGCATTTGTCAGTATGTCTGGTGCCCGTAGCGCGGCGCGCAGGAAAGGGACGTGCAGCTCGGAGAGCGCTGGCCGAATGGTTTTCGAAATAAGCGGGTCGGTCGCTATATGGCTAAACAATAGGTCGGTAAGGTCGATGATCTGGGCATGGTGCGGCATTGGTTGCTGAGGCTCGCCGGCTTGGATCGTCAGCGAATGGGTCAGCGCCCGGCGAAGGTTGTGACGCTCGTGTTGCGGCGTTTTCCTCTGCAGCCCGGCCAGTAGTCCATCAAGTCGGGCCAGCGTCACGTGCTGCGCGCGCGATGGCGGCTGGCTGGCCCGTCGCATGTCATTCGCTACAGTCGATTGCGCCGAGGCGTGGTACAGCAACGCAAGAAGGTCGTCCAGCTGATCGATTACGTCCGGTGTCGTTGCAGGGAGCGCACCAGGCGAGCTGGGCGCTTGGCCAGCCCCATGCTTTGCGTTCGGCCGGGCCGGACTTGGAAGACGCGGTACGCCTGCCTCATCCAGGCACCCATCAATGCGTGCGTAAAGTTTCCCCGCCGTGCGCAGGGTGTGCTGGTCGAACAGCGTAAAGAGGACAGCTCTCACCTTGAGGTGAAGCGGGCTGTTCTCCAGCGTACCGTAGAAGCTGTCCGATAGCCGCTTGGGCGAGATGGGACTCTCCCCGTGCATGCGCTTTCCACCCTCGAGCTTAGCGAAGCGCTCTTGCAAGGTGGCCAGTATGGCTACGTTGTCGTTGTGAGCGCGGGCGATGGCATGTTCCGCCTGCAAGCGGGCCTCGAAGACATCTTGGTCGATCAGCGCCAGTGGCTCGGTACTGGAGGAGGGGGCCGGCTCGTGTGTCTTTGGCGTGAAATAGAAGTCGTAGTAGCTGGCCAAGCGACCCACGGCTTCGCGCACCAGTGACGCGCGAAGCGTTCGTACATCTCTCAGCGCATCGAGGAACAAGGCTTGTACCTGATTGTTCTCAGCGCACTGCGCCGCGTCGAACAAGGTATCGTCTGCTTGTAAAAAGACTTGCTCGACGCCATCGGCCATATGCTCGATGAGTAAGGTACGGCAGGCGAGAACGACCGGCGAATGGCCTGTGGCAATCCGAGCAGGGCGCGGCCGTGCAGGGGAGTCGTTCGGTTCTTTCATGGGCCACCGCGGGTAAAGCATCTCTCTTCATATCATCGCAGCCATGGGGCCGACCGCAACTACTTAAAAGAAAAGCTGTTTTTAGGGTTGACAGGCAAAAATGCTTAAGTAAAATGGCGCGCCTCTGACACGGGATTCCAGCGAAAGCCGGACCAGTGAAGGAGATTTGGAAGTGCTTAGTTCCGCGATAGCTCAGTCGGTAGAGCAAATGACTGTTAATCATTGGGTCCCTGGTTCGAGTCCAGGTCGCGGAGCCAACTTCCAATCGGGGTATAGCGCAGTCCGGTAGCGCGCCTGCTTTGGGAGCAGGATGTCGGGAGTTCGAATCTCTCTACCCCGACCAAGGGTCGTTAGCTCAGTCGGTAGAGCAGTTGGCTTTTAACCAATTGGTCGTAGGTTCGAATCCTACACGACCCACCATATTCAAGTAAGAACCCTCCTTCATGGAGGGTTTTTGCGTTTTGGGCATGTGTGAAGCCAGTGGCGCCGGCGCGATGGCTCTCAGAGGGGCAGCGGCTGAAAGCGACTATCGGATGGTCCGTGATTTAGGGATACCAGGGATCATATGCCGCTTACCTTCCGCCAGTTGGCATCGTGATTAGCCCAGCGTAGCCGGGTGCAGATCTGTTCCCTGTCAGGAACAGGTCACCCTTACAATCTCATCGAGTTCGCGATCATAGCTGGCACGCTCGCCGGCACTGAGAAAGCCCTGTTCTTGAACGAATGCGGCAGCCTCGCTTCGGATGCGCCCCACCCTCTGAACAAATGCGTCTGCCTCGCTCTGAGAAAGTCGCCCGGATTCGCGGGCCTTGTCGATGTCAGCCCGCAATGCATCCGCTCGCATAGCGATATGCGCCTGGCGCTCATCTTCCAGTGGCCCGCCGGCCGGCGCCTGCAGCGCCTGTTGGGCCTTTAGATCACAGCTGGGTAGATCGTGCCGAGGTGCTGCGATAGCCGCGAAGGGCATGAGCGCAGTCAGCAACAGTGGAATAGCCGTCTTCATGTGTTCTGCACGGATGCTGTAGAGAGGGCCTCAGCATATAGCTCGGCCCCCGGGTAACGCGACGCCAGTCAGTCACTGCGCTGGATGAACGCTCGCAGACGTTCCGTGCGCTCGCCGCTTCGTTGGCCTTCCCATAGAGGTGCCCAGCGAGCCGGGTCCGGATCGCGCGGATGCTTCGCTTGGTCGAGGATCAATTGGACCCTGCAGGTCGCCTGTGCCACATCATCTTCCATCACTGGCTTGATGCCCGCGTAGAAATGCAGCATCGATCGTTCGGACTCGCCAAGGTTGACCGTATTGAGGCAGTCCAGCTCCTGGGGAAGGGTGGCTTTGAACGCGTGGAAGGGGCGTTCGTAGCTTCGACCGAGATCGACCCACGGCAGCCACAGCGTGTTTGCCAATCCCCAGACCAGGGTGATGCCTGCGAACCAGACGTGTAGCCATTCGAGTCGCCGACGCCAGGCAACTGTGGCGATCCAGATGCCCGTCAAGACGAGGGCCGCGACTATCCATAGGCCGCTGGGCGAGAGGGGCTCGTCGACGGGTACCACGCGGCGTAGGGCTCGCGCGATGAGTCCGGTTTCGCCAGCCTGAATGGCCCACCAGCCGAACCAGAGATAGGCCCCGGCCAAACTGAACAGCGTGATTGCGAACCCCCTCAGTATCCGCTCGGCCCGGAGGGGCAGGCGAATACCGGCCATGACCAGGGCCAATGCCGGAAACAGGGGCAATACGTAGACGCTTCGGAACACGGCAGAGGTGAGCAGCACTGCCATGAACACGGCGGTGTACACCCATACCATCGCCAATCCGGGATTGGCATGGAAACGTGCCCAGGCTTCGCTGATGCGACCGTGGCGTAGCGTGCGGCTTAGCGTGACCAGAACGGCGCCCAGCAATGCCCACCCTGCAGGAAAGGTGAGGCCGGCGAGCACCTTGAGGTCGCTGCCAACTCCGTCACTGATGCTGTTGCGCTGCGACAGGCCGAAGAAGCGCCCGAAGTTGTTGACCCAGAACCAGTCCATGAACAAGTCTTGGTCACGTAGCCACAGCAAAAGCGGCCAGACCACCATCCAGGGCAGCGCGGCAAGCACCGACCAGCCGACCCAGGCCATACCTTTCATCGTGAGGTAACGCTTCGGATTGAGCAGCGCGGCGGCGCATGCCGTCACGGCCAGGACGCCAGGTATCAATAGCCCCTTGCTCATGAGCGCAATCCCGAAACCGGTTCCGAAGACCAGACCCTGCCTGACGTATTGATCAGGGCGCAGGGCGATGCCAACCAGTCCAGCCAGACCGAGGGCTGCCCCCGTGAGTTGTGGTACATCGGCGATGAGCAGGTGAGCGTGCTGGACCATGCCAGGTATGCCGAGCATCAGCAGGCAAGCGGCAAGGCCTCGGCCCGGATGGAGCCTTTCCGTCAAACGAAAGAGAATGACGAGCGTCGCTAGCATCCAGCCGAGCACGGCCACGCGAGATGCGTCAGGTGCGGACAGCCAGGGTTGGAAGAGGTAGGCGGTTATCGCGCCGGTCCAGTACATAAGGGGCGGCTTTTCCATGAACGGATCGTTCCCGACCCGAGGGACGACCCAGTCCGATGTCGTCAGGTAATTCCACGTCATGCCGAACGAATAGGGCTCGTCAGCTTTCCAGAGGCCTCGTCCCACCAGGCCTGTGATGAGGTAAAAGGCGAGAAGAGCCAGGCCTCCAATAAGCAGCCAACGGCGGGCCCTTGATGGTGTTTCGTGCATCAATAGCCTCTTCCTGAGCAGTGTAGGCGTATGGAACAACAGGCTGACGGCGTGAAGGTGGCCAGTACGGCAGCCTGGGCTGGCCGTAATACACTCATTTTCACTTAAAGCTCCTCACGTGCCAGGCCGCGTGCGCCTGGAGCGCGGCGCGAATGGATGGTGAGCACGCCAGCGACGATGAGTGCGACACCCAGCGATTTCAGTACGCTGAATGACTCGCCGAACAGCAGTGTCGCGGCGAAAAAAACGAGCGGGTAGCTCAGGCTCAACAGCGCATAGGCCCGCCCAAGGGGGAGGATGCCTAAGGCGCCTACCCAGCAGGCGATCGATACGGCGTAGCCGGATATGCCGGCAAGCACCATCAGCAGCGAATCCAACGATATCGATTGTGGACCATTCAGCCAGTTCGCGGGCGGCGGCAGGCTGGCCATGCCGGCCCGCATGGCCAGCTGCGCTGCACTTACGCAAAGCACGCTCCCCATTCCCAGCGCTATTCCGCGGCCCGTCCTCATATCTCCATCCCCAGCACGACAATGCCGGCAATGATGAGTCCGACACCCAGCCAATGACGTGCATCGATGTGCTCGTGGAACAGCCAATGCGCAGCAAGCGTGACCCAGACGAAGTTAAGGCTCAACATCGGGTAGGCGATGCCGACTTCGAGGCGCTGCAGGACCAAGAGCCAGGCCAGTAACCCAAGGCCAAGAAAGGTCAGCCCGGCCAGGAGCCAGGGCGAACGAAGCTTTTGCCAGGCGGTGCGATGGTGGCCGCGCCAGCGCTCGACTGCGATCTTCTGGGCGATCTGTCCAAGGCAACTTAGAAAACTGGCCAGCGCGACCAGCATGATAGTCATGCTTCTACGCCCAGCCAGCCTTCACGTCCCGCCAGCGTGCCGCGACGAACCCATCCAGTCGGTAGGCTTGAAAGATCCGCCGGCAAGCGTTCACCAAGCGGCTTGAACGCGATCCCGCGTGCCTCGGCCATGCCCAATAGTTCGGTGAATGCGGCGTCCAGCGCGATGCCTTCTACCTCGGCATGGGCGGTGTAGATGTTGAGTGCATCCGTGCGGAAGCGTTCGAGGAGAAACGTGTTGAAATCCGCTGAAGTCAGGGATGGTCCGACGGCTTCATCGTAAGTCGGAAGCGTGACGGGAACCTGGACCGCGCCGAGGCGGCCATCCGCGAGGCAAGGACGAAACAGCCGTTCACCACGGCAATCGCTGTTGTACCGAAAGCCGAAGGCTTCCTTCGCCTCGACCACGCGCTCGTCGGCACGCCAGCCAGCAGCAGCGGAACAGGTTATCGGTTGCCCGAGGATCTCGCCGAGTGTCTCGACGCCACGCTGGATCTGCTGGCGAAGGACTTCGGGTGACCAGTGCCCGACATGCGCCTGCCAGCCATGGTGATCCCAGGCGTGCAGGCCCACTTCGTGCCCGGCAGCCTGGGTCTCCCGCATGATGCTGCCAAGCTCACGGCCGATCTGCCGACCCGGCCACGCCGTGCCAGCCAGCAGGATATCCCAGCCATACAGGCTGGCTGCATTCGAGCGCAGCATCTTCCACAGGAACTGCGGCCGGATGAGGCGCCACAGGTGGCGCCCCATGTTGTCCGGCCCTACAGAGAAGAAGAATGTTGCCTTGATGCCGGCAGTGTCCAGCCGCTCGAGCAGGCGTGGCACGCCATCACGGGTGCCACGAAAGGTATCGACATCGATACGCAGCCCGGCTTCGATCATCGCGCCTCGTCCGCCTGGCCGGCCAGTGCCTCATGCAGGAAAAAGTCCAGCGTCTTGCCGATGGTTTCAGCCATGTCGACCTCCGGTGTCCAATCCAGCATCTTGCGCGCATTGGCAATGCTGGGCTTGCGATGCGAGACGTCCTGATAGCCTTCGCCGTAGAACGAACGGCTTTCGACTTCACGGAAGCCGGCGAAGGGCGGGAAGTAGCTACGCAGTGGATGCGCCTCGAATTGGCTCAGCAGCGTTTCGGCCAGCTCACGGATGCTCGCTTCGTTGGTTGGATTGCCGATGTTGATGATCTGCCCGTCACAGCGGCCGCCCTTGTTCTCGATGATGCGGAAGAGGGCTTCGATCCCGTCGTCCACGTCGGTGAAGCAGCGCTTCTGTGCACCGCCGTCGACCAGTTTGATCGGCGTGCCTTCCACGAGGTTCAGGATCAGCTGGGTGATGGCGCGTGAGCTGCCGATGCGCGCGGAATCCAGTCGATCCAGACGCGGCCCCATCCAGTTGAAGGGGCGGAAGAGGGTGAATTTGAGGCCGTCTTTCTTTCCATACGCCCAGATCACGCGGTCCAGCAGCTGCTTGGAAACGGAGTAGATCCAGCGCTGCTTGTTGATGGGGCCGACGATCAGGCGGGACTGGTCTTCGTCGAACTCGTCATCATCACACATCCCATAGACTTCGGACGTCGACGGGAAGATCACGCGCTTATCGTATTTGACGCAGTAGCGGACGATCTTGAGGTTTTCCTCGAAGTCGAGCTCGAACACCCGCAGCGGGTTGCGGGTGTACTCGATGGGGGTCGCGATGGCAACCAGCGGCAGCACCACATCGCTCTTCTTGATGTGGTATTCGAGCCACTCGGTGTGGATGCTGATGTCGCCTTCGACGAAGTGGAAGTTCGGGTCGCCCTTCAAGCGCTCAATGGCGTCGGAGCCGATGTCCAGACCATAGACTTCGTAGTTGCCGTCACGCAGCAGGCGCTCGGAAAGGTGATTGCCAATGAAGCCATTGACGCCCAGGATCAGCACACGGGTGCGGCGCTTGGGCTTGAACGCGCCACTGTTACGCAGACGCAGACCCTCGACCAGCCCCATCTCCCGCGCCAACTGCGCACCGGCCAGATACAGGCCGTTGTCGCCTTGCTGTCCTGCAACGATTTCCAGTGCGCCTTCGCCGCAGACGACGCGCAGCGGGTCCAGGCTAAGCACGGTACCGGGCACGCTGTTGGGGGCCCCTTCGATGACCCGGGCGTTCCACACGATAAGCTTGCGATCACCCACGAAGGTAAAGGCGCCCGGATAGGGCTGCGTGACAGCCCGGACGAGGTTGTAAAGCTGGCCTGCTGGCAGGGTCCAGTCAAGTTCACCGTCTGCTGGCGTGCGGCGGCCGAAGTAGGTGGCCTTGCTCTCATCCTGGGGGGTTTCCACCACTTGGCCGCTGGCCAGGGCAGGCAAGGCATCGCCCAGCAACTGACTTGCTGCACTGCGCAGCTTGCCGTGCAAATCCTGAGCAGTGTCGTCGGGGCCAATGGCGACAGGTAGCTGGCTGACGATCGGACCGGCATCCGGGCGGCGGACCATGCGGTGCAGCGTGACGCCCGTTTCCGTTTCGCCGTTTACCAGCGCCCAGTTGGCAGGCGCGCGTCCCCGATAACGGGGCAGCAGGGAGCCGTGAAGGTTGTACGCACCAACCCGGGCTGTCTCGAGCAATGCCTCGCACAGCATGTGGCGGTAGTAGAACGAGAAGATGAAGTCGGGCGCGATTTGGCGGATCCGCTCGATCCAAAGGGGGTGGTTGACGTCTTCCGGCGCGTGCACCGGGATGCCGTGGCGCGCGCAGAGCTGGGCGACGGAACCGAAAAAGCGGTTTTCTGAAGGATCGTCCGGATGGGTGAAGACAGCGGCTATCTCATAGCCCGCAGCGCGCAGGGCTTCGATGCCGGCGCAGCCGATATCGTGATAGGCAAATACAACAGTCTTAGTCATGGGAGAACGAACCTTGTGTTGAAACGGAGGAAACGAGCGGGGCGGGCGTGGCAGTCGTTGAAGCGGAGCCGCGGACGATATGTTCGATGAAGTAGCGGGGGCGTGCGCGAACGTCGTGATACATGCGGCCCAGGTACTCACCGAGCAGGCCCATGCCGACAAACTGGGCGCCCGTAAAGATGAACAGAATCGCGAACAGCACGAATACGCCTTCAGCGGCCCAGTCCGGACCCAGCAGTACACGCAGGGCAAGCAGCAGGAGGCCGAAGCAGAAACCCACCAGCGCCAAGGCGCCGCCGATGATGCTCAGCAGGCGAAGCGGCGTCGTCGTCATGCAAGTGACGAGGTCGAACATCAGGTTGATGAGCCGCATCGGCGTATATTTGGAAACGCCGTGCTCGCGCTCCGCGTGGCTCACGTGGATTTCGGTGGTATGCCGGGCGAAGCTGTTGGCGAGGATGGGAATGAAGGTGCTGCGTTCATGGCATGCGAGCATCGCTTCGATGATGCTGCGGCGGTACGCGCGGAGCATGCAGCCGTAGTCGCTCATGGCAACGCCTGTCGAGCGCTGCACGGCCAGATTAATGACACGCGAAGGCAGACGACGGAAAGCGGAATCCTGCCGGTTGTCCCGCACGGTGCCGACGACGTCGTAACCCAGTGCGGCCTGTTCCACGAGACGCGGGATTTCCTCCGGCGGGTTTTGCAGGTCCGCATCAAGGGTGATGACGACATCGCCCTGACACTGTTCGAATCCGGCCATGATCGCGGCGTGCTGGCCGTAGTTGCGGTTCAGGATCACCGCGACGACATGGCTGCCTTCGGCCCGCGCGGCGGCCTGGATCATGTCAGCCGAGCGATCACGGCTGCCGTCGTCGATCAGTACGATTTCATAAGCGCGGCCCAGCTGTTTGCAAGCGGCATCGGTACGGGCGAGCAGCTCGGGCAGGCTGGCTTCTTCGTTGTACACCGGGATGACGACCGAGACGCGCTCGATGGGATAAGGCTTCATGCTGCGCTCTCCAGAACCTGTCGAATGACGCCAACCACGCGATCCACGTCGGCCAGGTCCATATCGGGGAACAGCGGAATCGAACACAGGCGACTCGAGTTCCATTCCGTATTGGGCAGGCTCACATCCGGGAAGCGCTCGCGGTAGTAGCGCTGGACATGCGTGCCGATGAAATGAATGCCGGTACCGATGCCCTGCGCCTGAAGGCCCTGCATGAAAGCATCACGGTCCAGTCCACAGCGCTCAGGGTCAATCCGCAGTACGAACAGATGCCACGCGTGGGTGTGCGGGTAGGTCGGGAGCGCAAGCGGCTGCACGGGTAGGTCCGCCAGGCGCTCGAGGTAGGCGTTCGCCAGCATCGCGCGCTTGGCATTGATGGCCTCGATCCGCTCGAGCTGCACGAGGGCTATGGCGGCATTGATATCGGTGAGGTTGTACTTGAACCCAGGTTCGATGACCTGCGCCTGCGGCTTGCGACCGTGGGTCAGGCGGTCATAGGCGTCGACACCCAGTCCGTGGAACTTGAGCGTCCTTACGCGCTGAGCCAGTGCTTCGTCATCGGTGACGAACATGCCACCTTCTGCGCAGGTGAGATTCTTGATCGCATGGAACGAGAAGATGGCGGTGTCCTGCGCGCCAACAAGGCGGTCGCTATAGCGTGTGCCGACAGCATGCGCGGCATCTTCGATGACGGTAATGCCATGCTGACGTGCCAGCGCGTAAAGCGGGTCCAGGTCGAAGGCTGCACCTGCGTAATGGACCGGAATGATGGCTTTCGTACGGGGAGTGATGGCCGCCTCGATGCGAGCGGCATCCGTCATCAGGGTGTCCCGGTCTACATCGACGAACACAGGTGTCGCGCCCAGCAGGCAGATCAGGTTGGCCGTCGAGACCCAAGTCTGTGACGGTGTGATCACCTCATCGCCCGGCCCGATGTTCAGCGCGAGCAGGGCGACGTGCATGCCTGCCGTGGCCGAGGAAAGGGCTACCGCATGCTGGCAGCCCAGGTATTCGCAGAAACGCTGTTCGAGGGCGCCATTCTGTGGCCCGGTGGTGATCCATCCCGAGCGCAGGACGGCCGTAACGGCCGCGATTTCTTCATCACCGATGCTGGGGCGAGAAAAGGGAAGGAAGGGCAGTGACATGTTGTATCCCGTACCGGTCATCACGAGACTCGTCGCCATAACCGTAGCGAGAGTCGGATAGGCCCAAACGCTGGGCGGTTGCTGGCGTGCGGGCTATGCACACCTACTCGAGCTCGCACCCTCGCAGGGAGGGCCTTCCGCTCCGGTACCCATTAATCGAACGCATGCGAACGCGACGCGGCAGGGATGCGGGTCGGGTCAATGTGCGGTTTGTTCTGAGTTATAGGTGCGCTTGGATCGGTTTGGCGTTGCGATGGCGACGAGTCGAGCGCAGGGGAAAGCGGTAACTCACGCCCCTGCTCGAAAGCCTTGAGGGATCATAGCGACGCGTCGGAAAAGGCGGCTGAACGCCACATGAACAGATGAAAAGTAGGGTTGGCCTTCACGATGGAAAGCCGACGCGTGACACGCCACAGGCGCTGCCGTACCGAACCAGCGGTTGCTCGTTGGTGCGACTGCCATACGGAAGGGAGGACGGGCATCTCGTCGAAAGATGCCCTGGGAGGAGTTAGTAAGGCGTCGCCAATGCCCTGGCTACGCGTGGCGCTTGAAGGGCGTTGCGCGTCACGAATTCGATCAGCAGGCGGGCCGCGAATGGCGTTGATTCAAGCGAATCCAGGAGCGCTGAGACATCCAACCCCTCGGCTTCGAGTACGCCGCGGCGGCGTTCGAGGCAAGTCGACAACAGCTCCGGTGTGAACTCGGGATGGAACTGGGTGGACCAGGTCTCGCCACCATAATGGAGGATCTGGTGGGGGTCGCGTGTCGAGCCCGCCAGGACTCTCGCGGTGGGCGGAAGGCTCACCACGCTCTGCTCATGGCTGAGGATTACGGGAAACACGGAAGGGAAACCGGTGAGTATTGGGTGCGCGCGTCCGGCTTCGGTGAGTTCCACATCGAGCGAGCCCAGCTCACGCCCGCCTGGCAACCAGTCCACATGGCCACCGAGTGCATGCGCAATCAGTTGGTGGCCGTAGCAGACTCCGAAGAGCGGGACGCGCGCGGCATGTACCAAGCGAATCCAGTCCGCCGTGCGCTCGCTCCACTCAGCGCGGTCGGTCACCATCGACCATGAGCCGCTGATGATGACGGCGCCGACGTGACTTGCTTCCGGCAATGCCTCACCCAGATGGGGTCGTACACACACCGGCTCGATGGGCAGTTCCTCGAAAAGCGCGAGGAACCAGTCCATCTGTTCGCCGACGCGCGCCCGGATTTCTTCGGGCGGCACACTCATTTGTACGATCAACAACGGGATGAAAGCATTGTGAGTCATGTCGTGGCCTGCGTTCGTCGGCGCCATCCGGCGGCATACGTTCTGGATCAATGCAGCTTGAGACGGGGCTCCGTACTGCGTCCGATCCGATCGCTCAGCATCAGCAATGCCGTGCGGACCGGACCATAAAGGGCGGCCTGATGAAGCCGGTAGAGCGATACGTAGAACATTCGCGCCAGCCAGCCTTCGAGCTTTACGCTACCCATCAGGTTACCCATGAGGTTGCCGACCGCGCTGAAACGCGAGAGCGAGATCAGCGAGCCATAGTCCGTATAACGGTACGTTGACAGTGGCTTCCCCTGAAGCCTGTGCTGCAAGGATTTTGCCAGCAGCGACGCCTGCTGATGAGCGGCTTGCGCGCGCGGCGGCACGTTGTACTCGCTCCCGTCGCCGCGCGGGCACGCTGCACAATCACCGAAGGCGAAGATGTCGTCATCCCCCGTGGTCTGGAGCGTCTGGCGAACGACAAGCTGGTTGATGCGGTTGGTTTCCAGCCCATCCAGATTGGCGAGGAATGCCGGGGCGCGAATGCCAGCAGCCCATACCTTCAGCGATGCCGGAATGAATTGCCCGTCTTTGGTCGTCAAACCGTCGGCGCTGACCTGTGCAACCGGCGACCCGACCATGACCTTTACACCGATCTTCTCCAGCGTCTGGTGAACGGACGTGCTCATGCGTTCAGGCAGCGCTGGGACGACACGCGGGCCCGCTTCAATCAGGCTGATGCGCAGATCCTCTGGCTGGATTCGATCCAGACCATAGTCAGCCAGCTCACGCGCGGCATGGTGGAGCTCTGCCGCGAGCTCGACGCCGGTCGCACCTGCGCCGACGATAGCGATGTCCACCGACGCAGCGGCCTGGCCGGCATGGGCGCGCATGTAGTGGGAGAGGAACTGGCGGTGGAAGCGTTCGGCCTGCGCGCGCGTGTCGAGGAAAATGCAGTGCTCAGCCGCGCCAGGCGTGCCGAAATCGTTGGTATTGCTGCCGATCGCGAGCACCAGCGTGTCGTAGCTCAGCGTGCGTTCGGGCAGGATCACCTCGCCATTCTCGTCATGTGTGGCTTCGAGCTGGATGACTTTTTCAGCGCGGCTCAGTCCGCACATGCGGCCAAGCTGAAAATGGAAGTGGTTCCACTTGGCCTGAGCGACGTAGTTGAGCTCGTCTTCCGACGAGTTCAGCGACCCGGCAGCAACCTCATGCAGAAGCGGCTTCCAGATATGCGTCATGTTCGCGTCGACCAGGGTGATACTGGCTTTTTTACGCTTGCCCAGCGAGTTGCCAAGGCGGGTAGCCAGTTCCAGGCCGCCGGCGCCGCCGCCAACGATCACGATACGATGGGTCATATGGATATCTCATAAGATTGAAAACGAAAGCGGTCCGCTCCGGGCGAGCGCTGGTCGTCGCGACTGAAAGCCTGTCGCGTACGGCCGTGCAGCTACGAGCACCGGGAGCATGGGAATAGAGTCCGACGTGAATCGTTTGATTTGGTTCATGCGGAGCGGTGGCGAAGGCGCGTGTGTGGCGGCTTCGACTCGAATTCGGTGCAATATTGTAGAACTGGCAGCCGTCCCACTCAATGCAAGCCGCCTGATGGCGCTCCCGGTGGACCTTGTCCTGCACAGCCAAACGGCTGTTATGAAAGCTTCATCGATGGGGTTCCTGCCGCGGCCATACGCCTCTGGCCACCCATCTATAAAGGCAGGCCAGTATGCAGATCGAGCAGCTAAAAGCGGCACCTCGATTGTGCGAATCACCAGGCGCTGCTGTGCCGCTATTCATAACATCAGCTGTTACGTTTGGTGCATGCGGGCGTTCACTGCTGGTGCGGATGTGTAGATTTGCTGCACCGCTAACGTGCGGCAAATGCTCCGAAACTGCGCACTATCGTAGTCAAAATTGCTAAAACCGCATCGGTGTCGCCCTTCTAATCATAAATGGCGCGTTGACGCTGTTTTCGAGCGCGGTTTTTACAGCTTCCGCATTCATTTTCGTGGAATTTTCCGATCCGGCTATCGCGGGCCTGGAGGCAAATGGCTGGCACACGCTTTGCTCTGGCAAGCGGGCCAATCCAGCAAATCTCCTTCAGGAGCAACACATGCCTCACAAGACTTTCCGTAAGGGTGTAATGGCTGTTGCAATTGCCAGCGCGATGGGACTGTCGGCCATTGCACAGGCCGATGTCGTGATCGGTGTGGCGGCGCCAATGACGGGCGGCAACGCGGCCTTCGGCGAACAGCTGTGGCGCGGTGCGGAGCAGGCGGCCGCTGATATCAATGCGGCGGGCGGCATCAATGGCGAGAAAATTACGCTCGTCAAAGGGGACGATGCCTGCGAACCGAAACAGGCGGTCGCTGTGGCGAATCGCTTGGTGGATTCGGACAAGGTCGTTGCTGTGGTTGGCCATTTCTGCTCGTCGTCCACCATGCCTGCTTCGGAGATCTACGACGAGGCCGGGATCATTTCCATTACCCCGGCCTCGACGAATCCGCAGGTCACCGAGCGCGGCCTCACCGGTGAGTTCCGCATGTGCGGCCGGGACGACCAGCAAGGCAACATCGCTGGCGATTACATCGTCGACACACTCAAGGCCTCCAAGGTCGCCATCGTCCACGACAAGGATACTTACGGGCAGGGACTCGCCGACGCGACGCGCGCGCAGCTCAACAAGCGCGGCGTGAAAGAGATCATGTACGAGGGGCTGACCCGCGGCGAAAAGGATTTCAACGCCTTGGTCACCAAGATTCGTGCGTCCGGTGCAGACGTCGTCTACTTCGGTGGTCTGCATGCCGAAGCCGGTCCGTTGGTTCGTCAGATGCGCGAGCAGGGAGTCACCGCAAGGTTCGTGTCCGGCGACGGCATCGTAACCGATGAGTTCGTCGGTACCGCAGGCGGTGCCCAGTATGTCGACGGCGTGCTGATGACCTTTGGCGCCGATCCGAGGCTCATTCCCGCGGGCAAGGAAGTCATCGAGAAATTCCGCGCGAACGGTTATGAGCCCGAAGGCTACACGCTCTACTCCTACGCCTCCATCCAGGCGCTTGCGGCCGCTTTCAACGGTGCTGGCAGCACCGACGGCGCTGAAGCCAGCACATGGTTGAAGAGCCACCCCGTGCAGACCGTCATGGGCACCAAGGAATTCGATGAGAAGGGTGACCTGAAAGTCTCGGACTATGTGATGTACCAATGGGGTGCGGACGGCAAGTACAAGCAACTCTGACGTCTCCTGGCGGCGTCGTGTACTGACATGGCGCCGCAAGGGTGCTTGCGCGCGGATGGCGCCGCTCGTACCGAGCTGCCCCGACACATTCTTCCTCCAAAGGGCGACGCGCCTTCGGGCCCGTCGGCGGACCGCTGCGCACGGCAAATTCCTGTCTGACTCGAGAGTTGATTAATGGACGCGATTTTCTGGCAGCAAATGGTCAACGGTCTCACGCTGGGTGCGGTGTATGGCCTGATCGCAATCGGCTACACGATGGTCTACGGCATCATCGGCATGATCAATTTCGCCCACGGCGAGGTGTACATGGTTTCGGCGTACATCGCCGCCATTGCCATCGCCATTCTGGGCTTCTTCGGTATCCATTCATTCCCGCTGGTGATCCTGGGCACACTGGTCTTCACGATCGTGGTTACGGGTGTGTACGGCTTCGCCATCGAACGGATCGCCTACAAACCCCTGCGCAACTCGACACGCCTGGCGCCCCTGATCTCGGCGATCGGCATGTCACTGATCCTGCAGAACTACGTTCAGCTCAGCCAGGGCGCTCGCCAGCAGGGGATCCCGACCATGCTCGAAGGCAGCCTGCGCCTGCATATCGGTGATGACTTCGTCCAGCTGACCTACACCAAGGTCTTCATCCTTGTCGCGGCCATCCTCGGCATGCTTGCGCTGACCTTCATCATTCAGAAGACCCGCCTCGGACGCATGTGCCGCGCAACCCAGCAGGACCGCAAGATGGCGCAGATCCTCGGGATCAATACCGACCGAGTGATCTCCTACGTGTTCGTGATCGGAGCTGCCATGGCTGCGCTGGCAGGCGTGCTTATCACCCTGAATTACGGCACGTTCGATTTCTATGCCGGCTTCATCATCGGCATCAAGGCATTCACAGCCGCCGTGCTCGGCGGAATCGGCTCGCTGCCTGGCGCGATGCTCGGCGGCATCATACTGGGCATCGCGGAAGCGCAGTTCTCGGGGATGGTGAACACCGACTACAAGGACGTCTTCAGCTTCTCGCTGCTGGTGCTGATCCTGATCTTCCGACCACAAGGGCTCCTGGGTCGTCCCCAGGTGACGAAGGTGTGACGCCGTGAGTACACAAGCTTCCATCGATATAAAAAAGGCGCTCATCGACACCCTGATGGCTGGTCTGATCGCATTGATCGTGTTCGGTCCAGTCGTGGGCGTGGTGCTGCAGGGCTACGACTTCCGCATGGAAACCGAGCGGGTCGTTTGGATGGTCGGCATCGTCATGGTGGGAAGGCTGTTCCTCAGCCTCTTTCTCCAGACGCCCCGCGGCCAGCGCATCCTCGAGGGATTCGAAACGTCGGGTGGCGGCGTGGGGGTGTTACCGCCAGGGCACACGTCACGCATCAAATGGGTAGTCCTGACGCTGATCGTGCTGGCGGTGATCTTTCCCTTTTTCGCCAACAAGTATCTCTTGACCGTTGTGATCCTTGGCCTGATCTATGTGCTTCTCGGGCTGGGGCTGAACATTGTCGTAGGGCTGGCGGGCCTGCTGGACCTGGGCTTCGTCGGCTTCTATGCCATCGGCGCCTACGGTCTTGCCTTGGGCTACGAGTACCTCGGTCTCGGCTTCTGGACCGTCCTTCCGCTCGCGGCCATCCTGGCAGCGCTGGCCGGTGCGATCCTGGGCTTTCCGGTATTGCGCATGCATGGCGACTACCTGGCCATCGTGACGCTGGGCTTCGGCGAGATCATCCGCTTGGTGCTGAACAACTGGCTGTCCTTCACCGGCGGCCCGAACGGGATGTCAGCACCGGCTCCGACCTTTTTCGGCCTCGAGTTCGCTCGTCGTGCGAAGGATGGCGGAACGCCGTACCACGAGTTCTTCGGCGTTGCATATGACGGGAACATGAAGTTCTTCTTCATCTACGCCGTGCTGTTCATCGTCGTCCTACTCGTGCTTTACATCAAGCACCGCCTCAGCCGAATGCCGGTGGGGCGCGCTTGGGAAGCCTTGCGCGAAGATGAGGTCGCCTGCCGCGCCATGGGACTCAACCACGTCCTGGTGAAGCTCTCGGCATTCATGCTCGGCGCCTCGACTGCTGGCCTCGCCGGTGTGTTCTTTGCCACCTACCAAGGTTTCGTCAACCCGGCGTCATTCACCTTTTTCGAATCGGCACTGATTCTTGCGATCGTGGTACTCGGCGGCATGGGGTCCACCGTCGGCGTCGTGATCGCCGCCTTCGTGCTGACGGTGGCGCCCGAGTTGCTCCGCAGCTTTGCGGACTACCGGGTGCTGCTGTTCGGCGTGCTGATGGTGGTGATGATGATCTGGAAACCGCGCGGGCTGATCCGGGTTAACCGGGTCGGGATCGCCCCACGCAAAGGAGTGGCACCATGAGTGACGTCATTCTCACCGTCGACCGCCTGATGATGCACTTTGGTGGCATCAAAGCCTTGAACGACGTCAGTTTCGACATCAAACGGGGTTCGATCTCCGCACTGATTGGCCCGAACGGTGCGGGCAAGACCACCGTATTCAACTGCCTGACCGGGTTCTACTCGGCAACGGGCGGCAAGATCCTGCTGAATGCGCAGGGCAAGACGACGGATGTGATCCAGATTCTCGGCGAGCCCTTTCACATGGATGACTTCATCAGGCCGCGGCAATTCGGATCGCGTGTTTGGTACAAGATGTTCGGCGGCACGCACCTGGTGAACCGTGCCGGCCTTGCGCGGACGTTCCAGAACATTCGCCTCTTCAAGGAAATGACCGTGCTGGAAAACCTTCTAGTGGCCCAGCACATGCTCACCAATCGCAACATGGTTTCGGGGGTGCTCAACCTGCCGAGCTATCGACGCGCCGAAAGCAAGCTGCTTGATACCGCGTTCTACTGGCTTGAGATCGTCGACCTGGTGGAGCATGCCAACCGTCTGGCTGGGGAGTTGTCCTACGGACAGCAGCGGCGGCTCGAGATCGCCCGAGCGATGTGCACGGCGCCGGAAATCATCTGCCTGGACGAGCCTGCCGCGGGCCTCAACCCTGCTGAGACCGAGGCACTTTCGAAGATGATTCGGATCCTGCGTGATCAGCACGGCATCACTGTCCTGCTGATCGAGCACGACATGGGCATGGTCATGAGCATTTCCGACCACATCGTCGTACTCGACCACGGGCTTGTTATCGCCCAGGGTGGACCGGAAACCATCAAACACGATCCAAAAGTCATCGCTGCCTACCTCGGCGCGGAAGAGGAGGAGGTGGCATGAACACCACACCCCTGATCCAGTTCAAGGACGTGGACGTGTTCTACGGCCAGATCCATGCGCTGAAAAAGGTGAGCCTGCACATCAACGAAGGGGAGACGGTGAGCCTCATCGGCGCCAACGGCGCGGGGAAGTCGACCTTGCTGATGTCGATCTTTGGCCAGCCACGTGCGGCGTCCGGGCAAATCATCTACCGGGGCACGGATATTTCGAAGAAGTCTGCCCATTTCGTGGCGTCCAATGGCATCGCCCAGAGCCCGGAAGGCCGCCGTGTTTTCCCTGACATGACTGTCGAGGAAAACCTGCTGATGGGGACGATTCCGATCGGCATGAAATACGCCGACGAGGACAAACAGCGGATGTTCGATCTGTTCCCGCGTCTGAAGGAGCGTCGCAATCAGCGAGCGATGACGATGTCCGGGGGCGAGCAGCAGATGCTCGCCATCGCCCGCGCCCTGATGAGCCGACCGAAGCTGTTGCTGCTTGACGAGCCATCCCTGGGTCTGGCGCCCATCGTCGTGAAGCAGATTTTCGCAACGCTGCGCGAGCTGGCGCAAACAGGGATGACCATCTTCCTCGTCGAGCAGAACGCCAACCATGCCCTGAAGCTCAGCGACCGTGCCTACGTGATGGTCACCGGCGAGATCCGCATGACAGGCACCGGGCAGGAGCTGTTGGGCAACGAGGATGTGCGTAACGCCTACCTTGGCGGGCATTGAGCACGCGAGTAGAGCCAAACCCGGTGGGTGCCGGTTTCGGTGTTGATTGCCCGGTGGGTTACGCTTCGCTAACCCACCCTACCGCCCGCGGCGCTGAGCTCGACCTGCAGCATGGCGCCCGTGCGCGTTTGAACGGTGGAATCCCGAAGGGCTTCCACCGTTTACCTCGAACGCCAAGGCCGTCGACAGATCGGCCGGGTACCGTCGCGTATCTTTCACGTGAGCACTGCCAAACCCAATGGGTGCCGGTTTCGGTGTTTATTGCTCGGTGGGTTACGCTTCGCTAACCCACCCTACAGCCCGCGGCGGTGGACGTAGCGTGCGAAACGGGACTCGTGCGCATTTGTAGGGTGGAATCCCGAAGGGCTTCCACCGTTTACCTCGGACGCCACGGCCAACGACGCATCAGCCCAATAGTGTCGGCGCCTCGTTTACGCCAGCCTTGCCGTACCCAGTGGTGCCGGTTCGGCGCTGATCGCTCGGTGGGTTACGCTTCGCTAACACTCTCTTCAGGGCTTGTTGATCCTGCATACGTGCCAACCTGCGTCGACCGTCTCGCCTAACAATCCAATATGACGGACGCGTTACCGATTCAAGACTTCTGTGTCCGTAATCCTTGGACATTGAGCCCTCTTATTCCAGCCCCCTCGCTTCTTTAGGCTTCCCCCCGTCCTGACGCGCTGCGGCAGGGCATTGCTCCTTGCAGCAATTCGCATCCCATTGGTTTGTCGGTCCGTTCGACGGGCACCACCCCGCCGCACGGTGCCGACCTTTTTTTGCGTAGCCAACGCCGACAAGCCCAGGGAAGAACAAAAGCAACGCGATCACGCTGCCAGCCAAGAGGCGCCGGGCGAACCGGCGACACATAAAGGGAATGGAATACATGCAAACCGTGAAAATCAGCGCCTTGGCCGTAGCGGTCATGATGGCGGCTACCCAGATGGCCGTAGCCAGCCAGCAGTCGGAGTCGAAGGGCTTCGTCGAGGGCTCGAAGCTCAACGTGAAGAACCGCAACATCTACTTCAAGGACGACTTCCGTAGCAGCGGCGCGCCGAAAAGCTACACGGAAGAGTGGGGCCATGGCCTCATCGGTACCTTCCAGTCGGGCTTCACTCAGGGCACGGTGGGCTTCGGTGTCGACGCGCTCGGCATGGTCGGCCTCAAGCTCGATACGGGCCGTGGCCGTGTTGGCAGCGGCCTGTTCCCGGTAGGGGACGACGGCAAGGCGCAGGATGAATTCTCCCAGGCCGGCGCAGTGGTCAAGGCCCGTGTCTCGAACACGACGTTCAAGTACGGCGATCAGATCATCAGCAACCCGGTATTCGCCATGTCTGACAGCCGAATCCTGCCGGAAACGGCACGCGGCGCGCTGATCACCAGCGAAGAAATCGACAACCTCGTCCTGCAGGCCGGTCACTTCACATCGCTCAGCGCCAAGGCAGCCACTGGGCATGACTCGATCGTCCGTGGCGGCCAGACACTGAAGTCGATCGACTTCATTGGCGGTAACTACATCGTCAACGATCAGCTTTCCGGTGCGGTGTTCTACTCCAACACCGAAGACTTCTTCCGCAAGTGGTACGGCAACCTGAACTTCGTTCAGCCGCTGTCGGATAAGCAGGCCCTGTCGTTTGACTTCAACATCTACGACACCAAGAGCATCGGCCAGGAGTACCTGGGTGATCTGAGCAACCGCGCCTGGAGCCTCGCGGCAGCCTACAGCGTCGGCGCGCACAAATTCACCGTGGCCCACCAGCGCATCTCGGGCCGTGGCGGCTACACCTACAAGATCGATGGCGGCAGCTCCATGTTCCTCGCCAACTCGGTCCAGTATTCGGACTTCAACTTCGAAGACGAGCGCTCCTGGCAGGCGCGTTACGACCTGAACATGAAGTCCCTTGGCGTACCAGGCCTGACCTTCATGACCCGCTACATCCGCGGTAGCAACATCAACACCAACCAGACCAATAACGGCAAGCAGTGGGAGCGCGACATCGAAGCCCGCTACGTGGTGCAGGGCGGCCCAGCCAAGGACCTCAGCCTGCGCGCGCGCTACGCGACGCACCGCAGCGCCGACGTCGAACGCGACGTGGATCAGCTGCGCCTGATCGTCGAATACCCGCTTAGCATCCTCTAAGCGGCTCCCGGGGGGGACGAAAAGACCGGCTTAGGCCGGTCTTTTCCGTTTGGTCGGTATGACGTCGAATGGGGCATGCCACTTCAAGTGGGAGGTCCGCCCCATGATGTAGCTCGGGGCCGTGCAGCACAGGGCTACGCCGTTTTCAACCCAGTGCCGCTATGACACACACTGGGCGCTGTGGGTTTAGAAGCCGGGTTTGGCTTCCTGGTACACGTCAGAGATGCTTCGTACCTTGTAGCTGAGTTTTCCGACCTGTATCACGATGGTTTTGGCGTACATGTCGCCCAGCCGCGTTCTGGATTCCAAAAAGATCCAGATCCAATCCAGAATAATCAGCGCGCCTGCGTTGCGGGTGACCGATTGGGTCAGGGTAGCGGGGCGGAATACGTTTCTGTCCACGACCGCGATGCTTAGAAGTCGCTTCCCGATGCTTTGGCCGTTTGGCAATGCGTCCGCCAGCAACAGGTAAGCGAAGGCAGCGATGCAGGCGGCGATGTTCACACCTCTAGCCGTGATCTCAGGCACATGAATCAAAAGCGCTGTCGCGGTAAACCTGACTGCCAGAAATATCAGCAAGGCGGCTGAGCCGTCTATCGCCTTCGATGCTGCGCGACGTGTGACGCTTGCCAGGATTATGGGACTCGATTGGATGCCATTTGCATTCACAGCGTTTCTCCTGCAGAGCGTTTGGTGGCGTAGGGCGCCGCTTATACCTCCAGCTGTTGGCACAAGCCGCTATTGCCAGACGTGACCCGCGAGTTTGCCGACAAGGCGACGGTCGAATCACTGCTTGATAGCGGAACCCGCGAGCTCGCTAAGCTGAAAAAAAAGGCGTGCCTTGGCGGATGCCGCCGAGGTGCGCGTTGGAAGAACCGTAGGTCTCGTCTTACCGGCCAAGAGCAACACGCAATGTTGGGACAGGGCCTATGGCGGCTGAAAACCCGCGCATCGTTTCCACCCGGGTTGAAAGTCTGGGGTAAGGTAGGAGCCCGAGCGCGTCCACCCTCGGCGCTGTAATCCGCTTGAGTGGTGCGTACGGGTAAGGCCAGCAGTTGAGTAAGGTGGAAAACGGCGAAGCTTTTCCACGCGGTTAGCGAAGCCAACAACGATCAAGGACCTGCAGCCCCGGCCATGTTTTCGCATGGCCGGGGGCGCTGCTTGATCGCCCGGGCAGACCCGAAGCCGCCTGCCGGCATGCTTCGGGATGTGCTCAGACGCCCGGGAGGCGTTTACGGCCGAGCACCGTCAGGCTTACCAGCAGCGCGGTGGTGCTGAGGATGGCGACGCAGCTCATGGCCATGCCCATGCCAGGTGAGCCTTGCTCGAACTGGGCGAAGACGAAGGTGGAAAGGGTCATCATGCCGGCTGGGGCGACCATCAACGAGGCGACAAGCTCTCTTGAGGCGATGGCAAATACCAACAGCATCGCCACGATCAGGCTTGGCGCCATGGTTGGCAGCACGATGCGGCGGAACGCAGTGAAGAAGCCCGCGCCGCACAGGCGCGCTGCGGCCTCCAGGTTTTCCCCCATCTGCCGCAGCGCAGCCGACGCGTAGCGCACCGGGTAGGGCAGCAGCAGACAGCTGTACGCCAGCAACAGCATCACGGCGGTGTTGTAGATGCGGATCGGCCAGTAGGACTGGTTCCACGCGAGGATCAGTCCGACGGCCACGACCACGCCTGGCATCGCATTCGGCAACAGTGTCAGGGCGTCGAGCAGGCGGCTGCCGCGCGTTGCGTTGCGTACTACCAGATAACCTGCCAGCGCCCCGAGGATGCCGGTTAACAATGCCGTGCCGACCGCAAGCGACAGACTGGTCACCAGCGCCTTTATCGCCATGGCGTTATTGGCGAGCGCCTGGAAGTGCCGGGTGGAAAGGTTCTCCAGCGTCAGCCCGCCGGACAGCGTGCCAGTGAACGCCGTCGCCAGCATCGCGCCCAGCGGCATCAGCACGGCTACTCCTGCAACAGCGGCGAACAGCCCGGCGACCGGCCAGCGCCACACACCGAGCTCGCTTGGAACCAATGGGGTTGGCTTGCCCGTCTCGGTCACGAACGAACGACGGGTTACCAGCCAGTGCTGGAGATAGAACGCCAGCAGCGCCAGCATCACCAGGATCAGGGACAGTACCGACGCGCCGGGAATGTCGATGGGCCAATCGGAAAAGCGTTCATGGATGGCTGTCACGAGAACGCGGTAGCCGATTTGCGCGCCCAGAGTCGCGGGCGTGCCGAACTCCTCGATGGTCAATGCGAACACCAGCAGCAGGCTGGCGGCGATGCCCGGCGTGGAGAGCGGCAGGCTGATGCGCCAGAGCGTGTGCCAGCGGCCAGCACCACAAACGCGGGCTGCGAAGGCGTATCGCCCACCGACGGCCTGCAGCGTACGCGAGACGGCAAAGTACACAACGGGGAAAACGTTGAGCACCATCACGAAGACGATGCCCGACAGGGAAAACAGGAAGCCGCCGGCGTGGCTGCCGGTCAGCTGCTGGGCATACCCGCGGGGTTGAAGAGTCACAATCCAGGCGAACGCAGCGATGTACGGCGGAATCATGAAGGGTATCAGCATCATGAGGTCCCACAGCCGCGCGCCGGGGACCCGCGTCAATGCGCGGAGAGCACCCAGCGGCACACCGACCAGGGCGCTGGCGACAACCACCAGTAGCCCGAGCGTCAGCGTGTTGCCGACCAGTCCCAGCAGTGCTGGCTGGGTCAGCAACGTACCCAGCAAGCCAAAGGGCGCCGACAGATCACCCTTGGCGAATCCGGGAAACACGGCCTGCAGCAGGACGTAACCCAGCGGCATGCCCACCAGCAGAATGAGCATTGCCCCGGTCACCCAGGTCATCAGCCTGGCGCCGCCGAAGCGGGCCAGGCGTGGCATCGGCGCCGTACTGCTCATCGTTCGGTGATGCTGCGGAAGCGGGCGAGGATTTGCTCGCGCTGCTGGTTCATGGCTTCGCTATCAACGTCGATCAACGTCATGTCGTTCAGCCCCGGGCGGTCCACTTTCACATCCGTGCGCGCTGGCATCAGGTAGGCTTCCGCGACGCGTTGCTGGCCCTTCTCGGACAGGACGTAGTCCACGAAACGCTTGGCGTCCTCGGGCATCTTCGATGACTTGAGAATCATCATCGGGCGCGCCGAGACGACGGTGCCGCTCTTCGGAAACACCACGTCAATGTGTTCGCCCTCGGCCTTTTGGCCAAGCGACACATAGTCCACGGCGCCGAAGACGACCGACTTCGCGCCCTGCAGTACCGGGTTCAGTGCGCGAGCATTCGGGCCTGCGACGAGCATGCCGTTGTCCTTGAGTTGCTGGATCAGCTTCCAGGTTTCTTCCTCGCCGTTGGCCGAAATCAGACCACTGAGCAATTCGAATGCCGCGCCGGATTGAGCCGGGTCAGGCATGGTGACCTGGTCACGATAGGGCGCTTTGGTCAGATCCGACCAGTCTTCAGGGCGTGGCGCCTGGCTATCGCTGTTCCAGACCAGCGCGAGTGCCGTTGCGCCCTGCGCGACATAGTTATCCGTCTTGAGGTTGTCCGGTACGTGCTCGGCATTGGGCGAGCGATAGTCCAACAGCAGTCCCTCGTCTGCGAGCGCCTTGGCGCTGTCCCAGGAGGCCGAGATGACAACGTCGGCCAAGGGGTTGCTGCGCTCGGCTTCCAGGCGCGCCATGAGCTGCCCGGTGGTGCTTTGGAACACATTCACGTCGACGCCGGTTTCGGCCTTGTAGTCAGCGGCCAATTGCTCGATGAGCGAAGCCGGGTTTGCGGTGTAAACGGTGAGCGGGGCAGCGTGGACCAACGGGGTAAGGCCCAGGGCAGCAGCGAACAGAGCAGTGCGAAGCATGGCGATCTCCTTGATGACGCCGGGTGTTTATGCGTGGGTGCAGGTCAGGTGAAGCGGCTCGCCTGCGCGATCCCATGCGCGAAGCGGGCGGTCGACCCGAAGGCCGACAGTCGTGCCGGCGGCGGGTGCGTCGGGGGCGTTGATACGCACCTCGACACCGTTCCACAGCCGGATACGCAAGGAGACGTGGTCTCCCTGGAAAAGCGCGTGAGCAACGGTCCCAGTCAACAGCCCTTGCTCCGGCGCACACAGCGAGAGCGCTGCACGCGGGAGCAGGACTTCCAGCAAGCCATCGACGGGGCGGTCTGGTACCAGTGCCAATGCGCGATTGCCCATCACAAGGCGACCGGCATTGGCTTCAACGCTGACCAGCGCACCGATATCGAGAAAGCGCGCAACATCCGCGGTCGCCGGGCGGTGATAGAGCCCCTGCGGCGTGTCGATCTGCGCAAGTCTTCCATCCAGCAGTACGGCAACGCGGTCGGCCAGCGTGAACGCTTCATGCTGGTCGTGCGTAACGAACACGGCAGTCAGGCCGAGGTCATCGATCAGGCGCCGAATGTCCAGCGCGAGGCTTTCGCGCAGGTTGCGGTCGAGGTTGGAAAGGGGCTCGTCCATCAGCAAAAGGCGTGGCGTTGCCACAATGGCGCGGGCCAGGGCAACACGTTGCTGCTGGCCGCCGGACAGCGTAGCGGGTGCACGGTCGGCAAAGGCGTCCAGGCTAGCCAGGCTCAACGCTTCCATGACGCGACGATCGCGATCAGCGCGAGGTACACGCTGCATTTCGAGTGGAAACGCAACGTTCTCCCGGACGCTCATGTGAGGCCACAGGGCGTAATCCTGGAACACCATGCCAAGCTTCCGCTGCTCCGGCGCCAGCTGCCGGTCCCTGGCGGCGACGCACTCGCCAGCCAGACGGATCTCGCCGTCGTCGATCGGGTGTAGCCCGGCGATGCTCCGTAGCAGGGTGGATTTTCCGCCGCCTGACGGTCCGAGCAACGCAAGGACCTCGCCGCTCTCCAGACGAAGATCGATGCCATCCAGTGCGGCGCGGCCACCGAAGCGTTTGACCAAGCCGGTGATTTCCAGCGCGGGCGTTGCCGTCGTCTGGATGAATTCGTTGGGAAGCGAGGCGGGTTGATTCATGGGAAGGCGAGTGTTTCCGAGACGGGAAATTCGAAGGCAGCGATCTGATCCCGGGGCAGGGCGGTCGGTGCGTTGAGGGTCAAGCGGGCGTCACCTACGGCAACGCGGATGCGCCAGGTGCGTCCCTCGTTGATCGAGTGCAGCACCTGGCCCTGCAGTTCGTTCATGGGTTCATCGCAGGCAGCGCCGTTGGCCAGCCGAACGCTGCTGGCCGGGATCATCACGGTTACCGGGCCGGTGCCCGGCGCCGTTTCCGAGGCCTGCCAGCGGGCTTGGATCGCCTGGCCGTGGATATCTGCCCTGCAGTGGCCATTGCCGGCCGGGCGGGCCATCGCCGGGAGCCTGTTGTCGTAGCCGGCCAGCGCTGCGACCCAGGGCGAGGCGGGCGAAGTGAACAGCGCACTCGCGTCACCGAATTGCTCGACCCGGCCATCCTTGAGCACCATCAGATGGTCGCCGAAGGCGAAGGCTTCGAGTGGGTCATGGGTTACGTAGATGGCGGTCTTGCCGAGCCGGGACAGCAATTCGGCAAGCTCGTGACGCATCTGCTGGCGAAGTTGCACGTCGAGGTTCGAGAGGGGTTCGTCGAACAGCAGCAGTTGCGGATCAGTGGCGAGCGCACGAGCGATGGCGACTCGCTGCTGCTGGCCGCCGGACAGCTGGCCGGGCAGACGGTCGGCATAGGCGGTGATCTGCAGACGCGCCAGCAGCTCGTCGACCCGTTCATCGCGTGCGGCACGGCTCAGGCGGTTGAGCCCGTAGCCAACAATCTTGCGGACATTCATGTGCGGCCAGAGCGCGTAGTCCTGGAACACCATATTGACCCCGCGATGCTCGGGCGCCATGCCGCGGCCGGCACTGGCAATCACCCGGCCGCCCAGTCGTATATGACCTTCGCTGGGGACTTCGAGACCGGAGATGAGTTTGAGCAGGGTGGATTTGCCACAACCCGAGGGACCGAGTACGCACAGCACCTTGCCTGTTTCCAGGCGCAGTGAGAGGCGATCCAGGGCGGTTGAACCGCTGTAGCGATAGCTGAGGTTTTCTATTTCAAGCATGACGGGGCGTTCCCTGGGGCTCGGGAGCGGGCGCTGCCAAGGGCATCGCGAGGCGGCGAACCAGCGTGTGGATCAGCAGGATCAGCGCCACGACGGTCGTGCCGGCAACCAGCGTGAAGGCGGTGGACAGACCGTAGTCGCCCTGCTGGAAGAGGCGGTCGATGGTGACCGGCAGCACCTCATAACCCGGCGGATGCAGCAGCGAGGTGATGGCCAGATCGAATACGCTGGTCCCGAAAGCGGCCAGCCCGGCGGACAACAACGCAGCGCCGCAAAGTGGCACGAGGATGGTCAGCAGGCGACGGCCCAACGAGGCGCCCTGCAGGGCTGCAGCCTGAAGGAAGGATGCCGGGACATGCCCCATGGCGCCGAGGACGACGCGAATGGCGATGGGAATGGCGCCCGCCATGGACGCCAGAACCAGAATGGCGGGATGGCCGTAAAGCCTGACGCCCAGTGCATCGGCCAGCGGATGGTTCCAGACGAAGATGAAGCCGACACCGATGATGACGCCGGGCACAGCCAGGGTGGCCGTGCAGGTGATGTCGATGAGGCGATTCAGCGAGAAGCGGCTGAACGTCAGCAGGTATGCGGCGCATAACGAGACCATGAGGCTGCCGGCAGCCGCCAGCGCAGCAATGGAAAGCGAGTGGCCGAGAGCTTGGCGCAGGCGGGAGCCATCAGCCAGGGCTGCCTGGTAGTGCGCCAATGTCAAGTTCTCCGCAGACAGCCCGGCGCCGACACGTTCAGTGAGTGATACACCCAGGCTAGTCCCCATTGGAATCCCCAACGCAAGCGTGAGAAACACGAGGGTCACGGCCGTTGCGAGTGGGCTGTAGGCATGAAGGGCGAGCGTCTGCGCGCGCGCCCTCGCAGTAAGGAAGTCATGCCGCGACCGGCGCAGTAGCCAGAAATAGAGGCTCACGGCGATAGCCAGGATGAGTACGAGATAAAAGGACAGGACGCCGGCCAGGTCGAACCGGATCGGCGACTGATTGATAGCCGCGTAGATCGTGTAGGGCAGCGTCGGGAAGCGGTAGCTCGTCGCCAGCGCGGCCGGCAATCCGAAGTCACCGATGGTATCGATGAAAACCAACACTGCGCCCGACAGAATCGCAGGCAGTAGCATGGGCAGGCGCACTGTGGTCAGAACGCGGCCAGGTCTGGCGCCACAGAGCTCGGCGGCGTGACCGTACTCGCGAACATGCCACTGCATCGCCGCCGATACGGCGAGGTACGCGAAGGGGTAGTTCTTCAGGCTCATGATGCAGATGAGCCCGAGCGGCGAAAAGATCAATGTCGGCAGGCCGTCCAGGCCGAGCCATTGCGCGGCAACGCCATCACGGATCGCGAACAGGATCCAGCCCTGTGCAATCACGAAGGACGGCATGACCAGAAGCGCCCAGGTGCAGGCGTCAAGGGCCATTGCGCCACGAAATTGCAGGCTGTGCCGCAGCATGGCCAACCCCGTTCCGATCAACCCGCCCAGAAGGGCAGTGCCGACGGCCAGCTCAAGCGAATTCACCAGCGAGACCTGCCACAGGCGCCGCTGAAAGATCTGCAGGAGGTTGTCGACCCCGGCGAAGGCCCATTGGCCGTTCAGGGCGCCGGGGAACAGCGCCTGGACGAGCACCATGGCCATGGGGGCCACGATAAGCACTACAAGTAGCGCAGTCATGGCGATGCCCAGGACGGTGTCCGGACTCAAGCGACGGCGGGACAGCCGCGGCGATGGCCGCAGCGTAGGGACCGCATCCGACATCAGTTCACAGCCTGATCGGCGAACCAGTTCTTGATCTCCGCTTCGTGCTCGGCCGACCAGTCCGCGGGCGCGATGTCATAGCGTGCTGTTGCAGGCGGGCCGAAGGGAAGTGGCTCTACGCCTTCTACGGGCGACAGGAAGAGGCCATCCTTGCCACCGTTGTCGGTGAGAAATTGTTGGGTGGCAGGCTCCACCATCCAGTTCACGAACGCCTCAGCCGCTTCGAGGTTCTGGCTTTTGGCCTGGATGGCGACGCCCCGGGACGAGGCGGGCGCTCCGTCTTGTGGCCAGACGACGTCGATCGGCGCGCCGTCGTGCTTGAGGTTGTACGCGAACGGAGACGACAGCATTGCTGCCTGGATTTCGCCGGCGGCCAATGCACGTGCCACCGGGCCATTGGTACGGAAGACCCGTAGGTCATTGTCCAGAAGCCCGCTGTAGAGGGCGCGAGCTGCTTCCATTCCCATGCTGTGATGCTGCGCCGCGACACAGGGATAAGCCGGAGCGGCAACGGCGGGGTCTGCCTGCCCTATCTCGCCGCGGTAAGCCGGCGCGGTGAGGTCGGAGAACGACGTAGGCGGCGTCTCCACGCGATCGGTCCGATACGCGATCACGCAGGACGCGGTTGCGCCGGAAGGCATCCACGCGGCGTCCTCCGGTACCAGTGCGCGGCCCTGCTCGGTCAGGTGCTTGGCGTTTTCTGGCGTCCAACCGCGGCGCAATTGTCCTTCGGCGTCGAGGTTGTAGAGGCTGCCCAGCCCATCGAACAGCACGACATCCCAGTGGGGGTTATTGCGCTCGGCTGCGATGCGGGCGAGCAGGTTGCCGCCACTCATCTGGACCACCTCGATGTCATGCCCTGTATCTGTCTTGAAGCGCTCGCCGATGATGTCTTCGAAGTCGTTGGTGTACAGCACCAGCGTCCCTGCCCAGGCCTCGGTTGCCACTAGCACGCCTGGCAGGACGCTCAGTGCCAGCGCCCTAGCGAGGCGACGCAGGTTGGTTCTGGGCGAAGTGGAGCGAGAGCGGGACATGAAGATTCCTTTCGATTGAATGCGGCGAGGTTATTGCTGTTTTGTTTCAGTCATGTGTCCGAAGGGTGGCGAAGGCATCGCGGACAGAAACGAGCCTAATCGTTTGGTTAAGGGAAAGAAGTGGCGCGGGCGTCCGATGATTGCGGACTGCAGAAACCAGAATCTGTCATCCGGTTGTCATCATTCGCTGTTATCCAGTGCGGCTCTATCCAGAGCGGCTGTATCAAGAGGAACGATGCTCAAACAGACCCAGTCCATCAGCTCGAACGGACGCCGCAGCATTGGCAGCGACTCCCTACCGCAGATCATTGCTTTCGTCAGCGCCGTCCGGCACGGCGGCTTTTCCGGCGCGGGTCGACGGCTCGGCCTGTCCGCGTCCGCTGTTGGCAAGAGCGTCAGCCGACTGGAGCGCTCGCTCGGTGTGCGTCTCCTGCAGCGCACGACGCGCAGCATCACGCTGACAGAGATCGGCGAAGGCATTTTCGAGCGGTATACCGACGCGTTGGAGCTGTTGGGGCAGGCAGAACTGCTCGCGAGTGACGAAGCATCGATGCTCACGGGAACGCTGAGACTGGACCTGCCACGCGTGTACGGAGCGCGTGTCATCGGTCCGATGCTGGCGCGATTCGCAACGATCCATCCTTCGCTCGGGCTCGACATTCGTCTGAATGACGAGATCTGCAATATTGTCGAGGACGGTGTCGACCTGGCCATTCGCATCGGTGGGGTAAGTGAAAGCCGGCTGGTAGCGCGGCCCTTCGACACCCAGGAGCAGGTCGTGGTGGCTTCGCCCGGGTACCTCGCCGAACGAGGCCGCCCCCTGACGCTCGAAGATCTGCCTTATCACCAGTGCCTGGGCTTCCGGCACGCATCGCATGGCAGGGTTCGGGCCTGGCGTTTCCATCGTGGTGGTGAAGAAGTGCAGCTCAACATCGAGCATCGCTATATGTTCGATGAAGGCATCGCCTTGAAGCGTGCAGCAGAGGCGGGGTTCGGCATCGTTCAGATCCCGCGCTACATGGTCGATCGGGCGGTAAGTGAGGGCACGTTGGAATACCTGCTCACGGATTACCCGCCGGCCCGCGATGCCATTTCGCTGGTCTATGCGAGCCAGGCGCGCCACTCGCCGAAGTTACGTGCGTTGGTAGACTTCCTTTTAGCGGAATCGAGCCAGGGGCGTATCGGGCCGATCTCCGGCTGAAAGACCATCGGCGCGGGCTGCAACGCAGATCGCCGGTCCTGTTCTGGCGCGTCTAAGTGATCGAATTCTTGGGCGCAGCATCCTTTGGAAGTGCTCGGTCTTGGCGCGACTCGAAGCAGCACCGACGCGGCTTGATGTCGGCCAGGAAGGTGGCACAGGTCACGCTGAGCGGGGGCGAGGTGTGATTCGGCACCGGATGCCCACCTGGTGTGGATCCGAGGCGAGAGCATCGTAAGCCAGGTGCTTGCCGTGATTCGGTTTGGCGCCCCGCATGTGCAGGGCGCAAGGGAGGGATTGACTAACCCCTCAGCGTCGCGCCGAGTGTTGGGTTAGCCGATGGTGCGTCCCAGTGGGGTACGCTCAAAGCCGTTCTCGGCAATGGTCTGGCCCAGCGGGGTGCGATTAAAGCCGTCTTCAGCGATGGTCTGGCCGAGAGGCGTACGCTCGAAGCCATCTTCAGCGACGGTCTGGCCGAGGGGCGTACGCTCGAAGCCATCTTCAGCGACGGTCTGGCCGAGAGGCGTGCGTTCGAAGCCATCTTCAGCGACAGTCTGGCCGAGGGGTGTACGCTCGAAGCCATCTTCTGCAACGGTCTGGCCGAGAGGAGTACGCTCGAAGCCGTCTTCTGCAACGGTTTGGCCAAGAGGGGTGCGCTCGAAGCCATCTTCAGCGATCGCTTGACCAAGCGGTGTGCGCTCGAAGCCATTTTCAGCAACTGGCGCCTGCCAGGTAGCAGCCGCTTTGTGGTCAAGGGCTTCGCCGACCGGCGCTTGATCAGCGGCAGGCAGGGCAAATGCAAAGCTGGACAGTGTACTCAGGGTCAATGCAACGATCAGGGGGGTACGTGCGTTCATGATGTTCATCCTCTAAGGGGGGAAGGAGGTGGCGTGGACATATGGTCCCGCAGGCCCTGATTCCGAAGAAGACGAACGCAACGATACCAACCATCGACCGCAGTGATGGCGGATCGGACAGGCATCGACGCCTGCATATGCACAACCGTTTCCGGTCACGCGCGAGGGCAGTTAGCCCAGGATGTGCAGTCATCCGCTCCGTTTGCCAGTCCAAGCCCTCATGCCGTGGCGCTCAGCGTCGATTCAAAGCGAGTAGCAAGATGCGGATTCGAAAAGCCCTGTCTGTCGTGGGCGTCGTTCTGGCGCTGTTGATCCTGGTCCTCGTTCTGGTTGTGGCCTTCTTTGACTGGAACCTCCTCAAACCCACGATCAACAGACAGGTGTCCGAAACGCTCGGTCGCGAGTTCGTGATCGAGGACGATCTGGACGTGCGCTGGGGGCGCGACCGCTATTCGGAGGGCTGGCGCGCGTGGGTGCCGCACCCGCAGGTCAGCGCCGAATCTGTCCAGTTGGGTAATGCCGACTGGGGCAAGGCACCTTATTTCGTTCGGCTGGCGCGCGTCGAAGCCGAGCTTGCGCCCTTAGCCCTGTTGGGCGGGGTGATCAGCATTCCGCGGATCACATTGACCCAGCCCTCGGCGCACATCGAGCGGCTCGGGGATGGCCGCGCGAACTGGAATTTCGAAGCACTGGAAAATGACGACGCGGACAAGAGCGAATCCGCTTGGACCGTGGATATCGGCACAATCGGCTTTGACCAGGGCGATGTGACATACAAGGACGAAACGCTACGTGCTGATATTGCATTGAACGTAACGCCGCTCGGCGAGCCGATCCCCTTCAGCGACATCACCGGCGACAAGGACAGGAAGGCGCAAGAGGACGGGCCCTCGACACAGGATTATGTGTTTGCCTGGAACGCGAAGGGGACCTATCGAGCCCAGCCTGTAAATGGCAAAGGCAGGATCGGCGGGCTGCTCGCGCTGCATGATGCCAATACACCGTTCCCGTTGCAGGTCGATCTGCGAGCTGGAGCGACTCACGTTGTGATTGAAGGCACCCTTGTCGACCCACGCAATCTCGGTGCGCTCGATCTCCGCTTGCGCATGTCCGGCGACAGCCTGGGCAATCTTCATCCCCTGATCGGCGTCACGCTGCCCTCGTCGGGGCCTTACTCCACGGACGGCCGATTGCGCGCGAACCTGCAACGTGCCGAGGGCGCGACCTTCGCTTATGAGGGCTTTAACGGGCGTATTGGACAGAGCGATATACACGGTGACGTCTCATTCGTGGCGGGGGAGCCGCGGCCCAAGCTCACGGGTGACCTCGTCTCCAACCAGCTATTGTTCAAGGACCTGGCGCCCTTGATCGGCGCTGACTCGGATGAAGAAAAGGCCGCTCGTGGCGAAAAGAGCAAGCAACCCGATGACCGTGCCCTGCCGGCTGAGCCGTTCCAGACGGACCGTTGGCGCGACATGGATGCGGACGTGCGCTTCCAGGGCAAGCGTATTGTGCACAGCGAACAATTACCCATCAGTGATCTGAAGGCGCATGTCGTGCTGGACGACGGCGTCGTCAGCCTTCAGCCGCTCGATCTTGGCGTAGCGGGCGGTCGTATCGAGTCCCGTATCCGGCTGGACGGGAAGACCACGCCCATGGGCGGCCATGCGGCGATTAATGCACAGCATGTGAAATTGCGCGAGCTGTTCCCAGGTGTGGAGGCGATGCAGGATAGTCTGGGTGAGCTCAACGGCCAGGCCGACCTGCGGGGGCGCGGGAATTCGGTCGCTGCGCTGCTCGGTACATCGAACGGCGAACTGCACCTGCTGATGAACGACGGCAAGGTCAGTCGGAGCCTGATGGAGCTGGCTGGCTTGAATGTTGGTAACTACGTGGTGAGCCGCCTGTTCGGGGATGACGAGGTCCAGATCAACTGCGCCGTCGCCGACGTCGGGTTCAAGGACGGATTGGCCACGCCGCGCGTTCTTGTGATTGATACCGAGAACGCCGTGATCAACATCACCGGCGATGTGAATCTCAAGAGCGAAGCGCTCAACATGGACATCGTGCCACGCTCAAAGGGCCTGCGGATCATTTCCCTGCGCTCGCCGCTTTATGTGCACGGCACCTTCAAGGACCCGAGCCCTGGCGTACACGCCGGGCCACTCGCGTTGCGCGGGGCAGGTATGGTGCTGTTGGGCGCGGCTGTCGGCCCGGCGGCCGGCCTGCTTGCGTTGATCGCGCCGAGCGGAGAGCAGGCTGACCAATGCGCGCCGCTGCTGAAAAAGGTCAAGGCCGCTCAATAAGGGATGGCAGTCTGAACGACGATGGCGGAGCGCAGGAATGCGGTCCGCCATCGTCGTTATGCCATCCTGCAGGGGAAGTTCGTCAGAAGGCGATGACGCCGGTCACAACCGCGAACACAAGCATTACGAGGCTCACGCCCCATGCCCACAGAAAGGTGTTGCGGATGTGGGAGCGTAGCTCAACCCCCGCGAGCGTGATCAGCAGGTAAACGCTGGGCACGACCGGACTGATCGCAAAGCCGGTGTTTTCGCCGATCAGCATGGCCCGTGCGACGGCTTCCACCGGCACACCGGCTGTCACGGCGATGTCCCGGATCACGGGCAGCAGCGCGAAGTAGTAGGCATCAGGCGAGAACAGCATGCCCAGCGGAACGCCAAAGGCCCCCACGATCAGGTGCAGGTATTGCGCTGCCCCGGCGGGCAGGAAGTCGATCAGGGCCAATGCCATGCCTTCGGACATCTTCGCGCCGGACAGGACGCCTAGCAGGATACCGGCGGCGAACATCACCAACGTCATTTGCATCGCATCATTGGCGTGTGCCTTGAGGCGTTCGGCCTGCTGGTCCAAGGAGCGGAAGTTGAGCGGTAGCGCGATGGCCAGGCCGATCATGAAGCTCACATGGAGCGGCAACGCCCCGGTGAAAAGGCACGCAAGGATCGCGACGGTCAGCGCGACGTTCGCCCAGTACCGCCAGTCATTCGTGCCCAAGGCGAAAGGCTTGGGATCGGGTGCGGCAAGATCGCCCACGGCGGCTGCGCCAAGCGAGGCGGGACGCTGCCGCTGTGCGCGAATACCCATCCAGGCAGCGATACCGAGCATGCAGGCGAAGCCGACCAGTTGCACAGGAATGAGGTGCAGCCAGAGTTGCGTCGGATCGATGCCGGTCGCTGCGGCTGCGCGCGCAGTGGTTCCGCCCCACGGCACCATGTTGCAGACACCGGCGGTTGTGCCTACGAGGGTGGCCAGCACCAGCGGGCTGATCTGCAAGCGTTGATACAGCGGCAGCAGTGCCGGAATGACCAGCAGGAAGGTGGCGGCACCTACACCATCCAGATGGACGACGAAGGTCACCGCGACGGTCGCCAGGGTCACGGCCAGCGGGCGACCCCGGGTCCATCGGATAAGGCTGTTGACCAGCGGATCGAACAGGCCTCGGTCACGCATCAGCCCGAAATAGAGAATGGCAAAGATGAACAGGACGGCCGTGGGCGCAACGGTCGTAAGGCCGGTCTTGATGAAGCCGCTGATCTGCTCGAGGCCGAAGCCGGCGAGTAGACACGCGATGATGGGGAACGTGATGAAGGCCACCAGTGGGCTGATCCGGCGAACCAGAATCAGCGCGATGATGGCGAGCATCATGATGAAGCCTAGGGCGGTAATCATGTGTAAGCCTCGATGTTGTTGTTATAGGCAAAGGTCGAACAGCGACAGTCAGGGACGCGGCAGCCTCATCGACAGCAGCAGGTAGCTCAGGCTCTTGCCGTGCCTGTCCAGGCCAGGGCTGCGGTTCACACCGCCCTCCAGCGCGTCATGGAGTACGAAGTTGAGCGCCTTGAGGCCGGGTGCCTCGTAGCGACGAACGCAGGTCGGCCGCCGGTGTGCAAAATGCTCCGCCACTCGCGCCTCGGTCAGTTCGCGGGCCAGCCAGTCGTAGTGGGCGTCATCCAGCGGGAATACCGCGACGCTCAGGATGTTGCCCTTGTCGCCAGCTCGCGCATGGGCGTAGTCAGCCAACAGGATGTGCTCGTTCATCAGAACCACTCCACTGTCGTTGTGATGGCCTCGCGGGGAAGCAGGAAATTCTGCGTGCCGAGCGCTTCGCTCACATGGCGCCGGACACCGCCTCCGCCTGCCGGGCCGTTGGTGTAGAGGGACTCGACGTCCTGCAGCAGCGCGTCGATGAGCGTCCTGTCTACGTGCACCAGGCCCACACGCAGGCGGACATCGTCCATTTCGGGTGCCGATTGGAGTGCGCGATCCAGATAGCGACCGTGCTGGTCGTTGAAAAGGCTGGCGACGCCGGAAAGGTCGATCCAGGGCGCCACCCCTGGGGCCAGGCGGCCGAAGCGCTCGAGCAGAATGTCCCGGGCCAGACGCGCGCGGGCAAGTGCGCCTGGGCCCGCGTAGGAGATTTCGCCTTCGCCGAACCACAGGCCGCGAAGGCCCATCAAGCCCTTGAGCGTTTCGGGCTGCGCGCTGCCTCGGATGCCTCGAATGGCGACACGGTCTGGGCCGACCGGTTCGGCGGTGGCTTCGCTCAGGTCCATGACCACATCGGGCGTCAAGTAGGCTGCCGGGTCATGGACCTCGTAAAGCAGCTGCTCGCGGACTGTCCGCACGTTTACACAGCCACCAGTGTTGGCCGTCTTGCCGATTACCAGCGTACCGTCATCGCTGATTTCCGCGATCGGGCAGCCCAGGTTCGCGAGGTCTGGAACGTCCTTGATCGATGGGTGGGCAAAGTAGCCGCCCGTGACCTGGGTGCAGCATTCCAGCAGGTGCCCGGCGGCCGTGGCGATGGCCATACGGTCCCAGTCATGCGCCGACCAGCCCAGGCCGTGGCGGATGGCGCCTACCGCGAGCGAGGGGTCAGCGACACGCCCGCAAAGGACGATATCAGCGCCATCGGAGAGTGCGTCGACGATGCCATCCGCCCCAATGTAGACATTGACGGAGACAACATCGCGGTCGTCTTCGGGGTGCGGTATCCAGTGTTCGTTCTTGCGGGAAAGCAAATCATCGCCCAACACGCAGGCGATCCGGGCGCCGGCATGTGGCCCTTCGGCCAAATGCTTGCGAAGTCTGACCGCTGCGGCACGTGGATTGGCGGCACCGCCATTGGTGATGATCGGGATGCCCGCACTCAAGCAGATGGGCAGAACGGGCTCGAGGAAGTCGAACAGGCGGCTGGCGTAGCCTTGATCCGGGTCCGTCAGCCTACGCATCTGCGCTTCGGCCAATGTGCGCTCGGCAAGTAGTTCGAACATCAGGTAGCGCTGGCCCTGCCGGCTGGCGAGATCCTCTGCAAGTGCGCGCGCGGCATCGGGTCTGTCATTGGCAAATCCGGCACCGCAGCCGACATGAATTGTTGTTGTCATGGCTAGGGTTCGTATCAGGAATGTGCTGCCAGCTTGCGATACCGCCATTGATTTGAGAATTTTAAATAAACGAACAACCTATTCAGATTTTCTATAACAGTATGGATATCAGTTTCCGCCAGCTGCGTGCGTTCGTACTGGCCGCAGAAACCCGCAGCTTCACCCGTACCGCTGAGCAGCTACACCTGTCGCAGCCCTCCTTGAGCTATGTGATTCGTAAGCTTGAGGAAGCGGTCGGCGTTGCGTTGTTGGCGCGCAACACCCGAAGTGTGGAGCTGACCGCGGCTGGGGAAGAGTTTCTCCCGCAGGCCCGGCAGCTATTGCGCGGCCTGGACGATGCGCTCCGTGAGGCGGATGCGCAGCGCAACCTGAGCCGGGGACGAGTGCGCCTGGCCGCTCTGCCGTCTGCCGCTGCCGCCTTTTTGCCGCGGCGGATTTCGGCGTTCACCCGAGCGCATCCCGGCATTCAGATTGACCTTCGTGACGGCCGGGCAGGGGAGGTCAGGGCCTGGGTGGTCAGCGGTGAAGTGGACGTGGGCTTGAGTTCATGTCCGGATGACCTGTCAGGGCTGAGCTTTACCCCGTTGTTCGACGACGGGTTGGTCATGGTCCGGCCTGCGGCTTCGATCAAGACGCTTCCCTACATTGCACTGGCGGCCGATACATCGATTCGGCCGCTGGCGGATGCCGCGCTCGCGGCGCTGGGTCACGCTGAGCCGCCCGCCTGGGAGGTGGCCTACATGAGCACGGCTGCCTCGCTGGCGCGCGCGGGGCTGGGGTTCACACTCCTGCCGGCCAGCTGCGCCGACACATTCAACGTCGCCAATGGCCTGGTGATAGAGCCCCTGCCTATCGCGTCTTCACGGGCGATTGGCCTTCTGCGCCGCAAGCCGGAGCGCAGTTCTCCGGCCATCGAACAGTTTCTCGAATACCTCGCGAGTGAACTAACCAAGCCTGATCAGCCTTGAAGGTGCTCCAGCGGAAGTTCCGTGCTTGCGAGCACCTGATTGAGCACGAAACTGGAACGGATGCTGGCGACACCTTCGATGCGTGTCAGGTGGCCCAACAGCAGCTTCTGGTAGTGGTCCATGTCGGGCACGACGACCTTGAGTTGGTAGTCGGCGTCCATACCTGTTACCAGGCAACATTCCACCACTTCGGGCCGTTTGAGGATGATGCTTTGGAAATGCTCGAAGCGTTCCGGCGTGTGGCGATCCATGCCGATAAGTACATATGCCGTCAGGCTCAGGCCGAGCTTCTTGCGGTCCAGCAGGGCTACCTGTCGACTGATATAGCCTTCGTCTTCTAGCTGGCGAACCCGACGCGAACAGGGAGACGGGGACAGGCCGATACGTTCGGCGAGCTCCTGATTGGAGATGCGAGCATCTTTTTGCAGTTCGGCAAGGATTCTGAGGTCGTAGCGATCGAGCTTTTCCATTCCATTGATCCTGGGTTGCGTATTTCGGCACCGGATTGGTGAATCGTTGCGCAAGAATGCGTGTCCTGGGCGACATTAGCAAGCAATCGTCGCGACACCCGGCGTAGCCTGTACTCATTCGATGGCCCGGACGAGATGTCCGACCCGATCGGCCCAACCAGGCGATCGGGGCCTTCCAGCCCTACAGGGTTGCAAGGCCCGGGCGCGCACCGCTCAATCAGGCGGGCGGCAATGACGCGACGACACGATCGACGCTGACAGGACAACCACGCAAAAGGGGGACGGTCTGTAATGACCGTCCCCCTTTTGCGTTATGGCGCCTACTTTGATTCCCGCGTCCGTGATAGGGCCTCGTCCAAGGACAACGGCTCACGTATCCCGTCGGGCAGCGTTACGGTTGTCCATCCTCGCTGGCACAGATCTCGCCGACCACCTGGCCCTGCTTGCCTGAAACGGCAGCGCAGTCATGGTTATCTCTTCATCGTATTCAATGATTTGGAGCAGACACTCAGCGTAGCGGTTCAGCAGTCCGGCGTGATGGTTCCCGGACACCGTCCGGGTCGGCGTGAACAAGCACCTCGGCTTGCGGGAATGCTTCGATGATCGCGTTCTCGACCGCGACGCAACATGTGTGCGCTTCGGTCAGCGACAACTCGCCGGGCAATTCGATGTGGAGCTGTACGAACCAGTGGGCTCCTGACATGCGCGTACGCAGGTCATGGGCATCGAGCACGCCGTCCACTTCGCAGGCCAGGGCGTGCATGCGGTCGCTGACATCCGAAGGCAGCTCACGGTCCATGAGTACCGAGCCCGCCTCGCGCACAATGCCGAATGCGCTGTAGAGGATGTAGAAGGCAATCGCCAGGCCGATTACGGCATCGCTCCGCCACCACCCCATGGCCGTCAGAACCAACGCGACGAGTATGCCCGTGTTGAGCAGCAGGTCGGAGCGATAGTGCAGAGAGTCCGCCCGGATCGCGGTCGAACCCGTCACCTTGACGACGTGATGCTGAAAGCGCAGCAGGGCGATGGTGAGCAGAAGCGAAACGATCATCACGCCAATGCCGAGGCCCGTCGTGCCGACAGGCTGTGGATCGGCCAGTCGTTCGATCGCCTGCAGTCCGACCAGCACGGCACTGGCGCCGATGAACAGGGCCTGACCCAGCCCGGCCAGTGCTTCCGCCTTGCCGTGACCATAGCGGTGATCATCGTCCGCTGGGCGCAGTGCGTAGTGCACTGCGATGAGGTTGAGCAGCGAGGCTGCGCTGTCCAGTAGCGAATCGGTCAGTCCGGCCAGCAGGCTCACCGAGCCGCTGGTCCACCAGGCAATCGCCTTGATGATGACGAGAAACAGCGCAGTGGCCAGCGCCGCCCGCGTCGCCAGGCGCAGGAGCCTGGCGTGATGCTGCTCGGCGGGTTTCATCAGGAAGGGATCACGCGGCTGGGCGCAGACCGTAGGCAGCCAACTGCTGAACACTGCCGTTGTGCTGAATCAGGCGCGGATCGGTCAGCGGCAGGCTGTGGCCCGTCTCGCGCTCAATCAGTGCCTTGAGCTTGGCGCGGTCCACCTCGCCGTTTTCGCCGATGGTTTCCTTGAGCGTCTCGGGCGCTACGGAGTAACTCTGGCCGCCCGGTAGGTAAATCGCGCCAGTTGCGAAGTCGACGCCAAGCGCGATCAGTCCGGGGATGACGTAGAAGAGGATACCGATGGCATCCAGGGCGACGATGACCGGGTCGACCTTACCCTCGATCTGGCCGCGGCGGTCGGGATAGAAGATCGTGCCACACGCACTGAGTTGGGTAACCAGCACAACGGCCAGACTGCCGCCGATAACGCGAGATCGCATGCCCATCCAGGCACCTCCTGTGTGATGTATGCGCCACTATAGCAAGTGGCAAATGGCAATTCATGCATCGCTAAGACCGCATCAATCGGCCTACTGTTCGCCGCTATAATCGCGGCCGTTTTCAGGAGATGCCATGAACGCGCTGCCCATCGATGCCGCCTTGCCGCCGCTGCGTGAGGCTCTGTCACGAGCCGATAACGTCGTCCTCGAAGCGCCACCAGGGGCGGGCAAGACGACGCGTGTGCCGCTTGCGCTGCTGGATGCCCCATGGCTCGCCGGGCAGACGATTCTCATGCTCGAACCTCGGCGGCTGGCGGCGCGTGCAGCAGCCGAGCGGCTGGCGTCCGAACGCGGGGAGCAGGTAGGGGAAACGGTGGGCTACCGCATTCGCCTCGACAGCCGGGTCGGGCCGACGACACGCATCGAAGTTGTGACGGAAGGCATCCTCACCCGCCGGCTGCAGGACGATCCGGCCCTCGAGGGCGTCGGGTTGGTCATTTTCGATGAGTTCCACGAACGAAACCTGGACGCGGACCTTGCGCTCGCCCTTACGCTCAATGGCCGGGCGCTGTTACGCGACGGCCTGCCGCTCAAGGTTCTTGTGATGTCGGCCACGCTTGAGGGCGAGCGGCTTTCGATGTTGCTCGATGACGCGCCGGTGGTTCGCAGCGAAGGACGGGCCTACCCCGTTGAGGTGCGCTGGGGGCGGCGTTTACTGCCGGGTGATCGGGTGGAGCCGCGGGTCGTCGACACTATTCTTCAGGCACTGGATGAGGAAACCGGTAGCGTACTGGTGTTCCTGCCCGGCCAGGCGGAGATCCGCCGTGTGCAGCAGGCGCTTGAGGGCGCTCTGGGCAATGTATCCAATACGCGGGTGTGCCCGCTGCATGGCGATCTCGACCTCCAAACCCAGCGTGCGGCAATCGAACCGGCGCCGGATGGGATACGCAAGGTCGTGCTGGCGACGAACATTGCCGAAACCAGCCTTACCATCGAAGGTATTCGCGTCGTGGTGGATGCAGGGTTGGCACGTGTACCCCGCTTCGATCCGGGTAGCGGCATGACCCGGCTCGACACCCAGCGTATCTCCCGTGCATCAGCGACGCAGCGCGCGGGGCGGGCAGGCCGGTTGGAGCCGGGCGTATGCTACCGACTCTGGTCCGAGGAGCAACATGAAGGTCTGCCTGCGCACGGTGCACCCGAAATCCTCCAGGCCGATCTTTGTGGGCTCGCGCTGCAACTGGCACGCTGGGGTGTCGAAGCGGACGAGCTGTCCTGGCTCGATCAGCCGCCTGGGGCGGCAATGGCGCAAGCCCGCGACCTGCTGACCCGCTTAGGCGCTTTGGATGGCGGGCGTATCACCTCCCACGGACAGGCAATGGCTGGGCTGGCCGCCCATCCCCGGCTCGCGCATATGCTGCTCAAGGCGCGGGCGTTCGGCCTGGATGCGTTGGGCTGCGACATCGCTGCGCTCCTGAGCGAGCGCGACATCCTGCGCGGGGGTTGCGCTGATCTCCATCGAAGGCTGGATTACGTGGGCGGAGAGCGAGACGGGGCCGCCGCGAACCGTGGCGCGGTTCAGCGTATCCGGCAGATGGCCCGGCAGTTCCGAGGATCGCTACGCGGCGCGGCGGGGAAGCCGATCGGTGAGATGCATGACACTCGCTGGCCCGGTCTTCTGCTGGCGCTGGCCTACCCCGATCGCATCGCACAGCAACGACGGCCAGGCGGCGCGGAATATCGCCTGTCGAATGGCCGGGCGGCGCTGTTTGCGGAGTCCGACGGGCTGATGAAACATGAATGGCTTGTCATCGCGGGCCTCGGCAGCCGCCACGGCCACCGCGAAGAGCTGATTCACCTCGCAGCGCCACTGGACGTGGCGTTGTTCGAAACGCTGCTGGCCGAGCAGGTCACACGCATGGACGAGCTGGACTGGGATGAACGGGAAGGTGTTATGCGCGCCGAGCGCCAGCGCCGTATCGGTGCGCTCATCCTGGCGCGTGAACCCCTTGACACCATCGATGAGCAGGCCCGTACCGGCGCACTGTTGCGCTTCGTACGACGCAAAGGCCTGAACCTGTTGCCCTGGACACCCGCTATTCGCCAATGGCAGGCGCGGATTGCATTTCTGCGCTCGCTCGATCTGGACGCGGGTAAACCGAGTGAATGGCCAGACCTCAGCGACGAGGCGCTGCTGAACGACCTGGAAGATTGGCTGGCGCCCTATCTGAACGGCGTGCGGCGCATGTCCCACTTCGCCGGGCTCGACCTGGGGGCCATTCTCCAGGGCACCTTGCCATGGCCATTGCCCACTCGGCTGGACGCGTTGGCACCGGTCTCCATCGACGTGCCTTCAGGCTCGCGCATACGTATCGACTACAGCGAAAGCCCGCCGGTACTGGCGGTGCGTCTGCAGGAGCTGTTCGGACTTCCGGACACGCCGCGTATCGCAGAAGGGCGTGTACCACTCAAATTACACCTATTGTCACCGGCGCAGCGCCCGGTTCAGGTCACTCAAGACCTTGCGAGCTTTTGGGCGTCCACCTATGCCGAGGTGAAGAAGGATCTGAAGGGGCGTTACCCGAAGCATTACTGGCCCGACGACCCGTTGATTGCTGAGCCGACGTCGAGGGCGAAGCCTCGTAGATAGCAGGCAGGCATGCGGCGGACGATCAAGCTGTCCAAGCACGTCTGCCGCTACCCCCACCCATACCGTTTCCAAGGGAATAGCGGGCTGTCCGTTTGTCTGCGCGGGCGGTGTACATCACGCACCTTGGCCTCAAGCCCCGCAACGATATGTCGATATAGCGGCTGGTCCCTACAGAACGACCGAGCACTGCCCCGGCACCCTTCGGTGCACGGGAGATGACAGATCATTGGATGCATTACGTTCGGGACGAACGCGTTAGTGAGGAAACGGCAATGGTAAAAAGTCCCGACAGGCTGAGGCAGCACTATCTGCTGGCCGATCGAATCATGCTCTATGTCATCTGGTTGATGGCGTTTGCGGCACTCGCACTTGGGGTCGTCTATGCAACGTTGACCCAGGCTGTAGTCGTAGGTTTGGGTATTGCGATCCTGATGACCGTATTGCGTTCGTTTTTGGCGGGTACGCGCCTTTTTCGCTGCGTGGTTGCGGCCGCCTTCATGACGCTCTCCGCATTGCATATCAACCAGAGTGAGGGGCTTGCGGAGATGCACTTCGGCATCTTCGTCCTGCTCGCCTTTCTGCTTTACTACCGGGACTGGCTTCCTATCGTTGTTGCAGCTGCGGTTATTGCCGTCCATCACATCGCATTTTTTGCACTTGAGCACGCGACTTCGCTCCCCGTCCACGTTGTGCACGAAGGGAGTTGGGCGACGATCTTCCTGCATGCCCTGTACGTTGTGGTGGAGACGGCCATCCTGGTCTACATGGCACAGCAGGCCCGTTCCGAGGGGCAGGAGGGCGCAGCGCTTCTGGACGCGGCGCAGCATCTGACCCGACCCGGGGGTACGATCGACCTGACGTATCGTGGCGAGCCGGTGGGGCCGCTGGCGGCTCAGTTCAATGATGTGCTTTCGGTGCTCGAGCGACTTGTCAGCGAGGTCGTCAAGGAGAGCGGGACGCTGGTTACGATCGGCCAGGCTGTAGGAGGCACAACCCAGACGCTAGGCGCCGGTGCGAGCGAGCAATTGGATAAAGGCCGTAGCATGAGCGAGGCTATCCAGCACATGGTGAGTGCCATCGATCACGTAGCCGAGCACGCCGATCAGGCGGCGCTCACGGCCAAGGGCGTGAATGCTCGCTCCAACGAGGGTAGCGCAGCGGTTGGGCACATACGCAGCGAAATCGAACAGCTGGCCAGGAATATAGACGGCACCGATCGCGATGTTCGTGCGCTGGCCGAGGAGTCCGAGCAGATTGGCACCGTGCTGGACGTCATTCGCTCGATTGCTGACCAGACCAATCTGTTGGCGCTCAACGCCGCTATTGAGGCTGCTCGCGCCGGCGAACAGGGCCGAGGCTTTGCCGTCGTTGCCGATGAGGTCCGAAACCTGGCTCAGAAGACCGCCACTTCGACGTCGGAAATCCAGGCCATCATTGCCCGCCTGCAGCAGACCAGCCGTCAGGCAGCTGCAGCGATGAATGAGAGCCGCATCGGGGTGAGTCGTTGCGCGGCGGACAGCATACGTACAGCGGATTTGCTTACATCGGTCGCGAGTGAGATCAATACGATCTCGCAAATGAACGAGCGCATCGCGACCGCTACGCATCAGCAGGCGACCGCAAGCGCGGAAATCAACCATTACCTCGAGGACATGCGATCGATTGCCGAACGAAACGTGGCTGAGTCCGAGTGTTTAGGTGAGGGTAGCCGCGAGCTGCGCGAAGCCATTCAGCGCTTGGCTGCATTGAGTGGGCAATTCGAGGTCAGCCAACGCTAAGGACGCGCCAGGGTTTCGTCCGTGATGCGGGTAATGGCAGTGCTCCCGGTCTGGGCAGGTGAGTCTGGCTTGCGGCCAGCAGTTCGAGCACGGGTTTCCTCAGGCGCCCGAGCATCGAGCGATAGGACCCATTTTAGGGGGCTTGCGAGAGGCATCGCGCAAGCCCCCAGGCGGAACGGCGTCCAGATGACGATCAACTCCCGATCGGCTAGAGCGCCGCGTCGCCTACCCGTGCCGCTACCTTTTGGTGCCGAGCTTTTCCTGCCGGAGCATGTAAAGCCGATACATCACGATGCTGCTGAAAAGCTGGATGAACCCGGCGACCGTGCCCGTGAGGATTTCGCCAACGGCATCCATCCGGGGTTGGTCGCCGGTACCAGCCAGCCACAGGTCGATCGCCCACATCGGCACCATCACCGTCATGAGGCATACGAAGATCACCCAGAAGTAGCCCCGGCTGAGTTCATAGCTGTCGCGCATCGCTTGAAGCGGCGTCTGGCCATCGATGACCACGACGTATTCGGCGAACGCGAGCCGTGTCATGACCCAGAGCGCGGGCAGAATGAATAGCGTCAACCCAAGCATGATCAGCAGGGTAGAAATACCGACCAGCAGCCCGAGCCGCGGCCACATGCTCGCACTGACGCGCCAGAGCGCGCCGGCAGATGGCAGCTCGCCTCGTGTCCGGGCTTCCATGAACAGGATAAGCGCACCGCTGTATAGAGGGTAGATGACCAAAGAGAGCAGAACGGAATACACCGGCGGCGTTTCGTGGTCGAACCACTCGGCGAGGGCACGTTGTAGGGCGCATTCCAGCGCAATGAACGGTAGGCAAAGCAGGGCGATGGCCAATAGATTTTGGCTGGCGAAATACCAGGCATCACGGTAAAGACGAAGTGGGTTCATTTTTTATCGGCAGAAATATAATGTCACATTGCCACTTTACCGCGAGCGCCCGGTCAGCGCCTACAGGCAATGCGTGGAGGGAAAGCAGACCTGTAATAGTCCCCGACAGTCGGTCACTTGTGCAAACTCGCCATTCAGGTTCGCCAAGGCCATGTCATGGACCTCTTGAGCCGAACGGGCGCGCCCTCGGTAGTCCGATTTCGCGAACGTGAAGCAGGCATCATCGACAACCCAGGTCTTGAACCCAAGGCAACCTGCGGCGCGGGCGGTGGATTCGACCGAGTTCTCCGTTGCAACACCGGTCAGAGCGATGCGAGTGAGACCTCGCACACGAAGCCACCGTTCGAGCCCGGTGTGAGCAAAAGCATCTGTCACATTCTTTTCGAACACCGCTTCGTGGGGCAGGGGCTCCAGGCCAGGGTGGAACAATGCACCGTCCTGCCCGGGCGCAAATGTGGAATGGGGGTCGCGCGAGACGTGCCGAACATGCACGACAGGCCCGTCCGCGAGTCGCCAGGTCTGAAGCAGCTCCAGGATGCGTTGCGCGGCGTCAGGGTTATTGCGCGGGCGGCCGTCCCACTGCTGTATGCCACGCTGCATATCGATGACGATCAGGGCGGTGTCGATCTTCACGGGTGATCCTTGCGTTCCGTTGCTGTCCATTGTCGAGCGATGCGCGACAACGCGTCGTGTATCGGATAGCGCTCCTTCGTTTCGAGGTCTTCTGCCGAGCCTTCGTCCATCGCGCCATGTGCCGCGCAGTGGAGCGACATATGGCGAGACACTACCGATTGTGCGCCCTTATTGAAATCGGCGGTTTGGGCCGCCACTAATAGATCACGTGTTTCTGTCCGTGCGAGGCATTGTCATGCAATCTCAAGAGCAGCAGTTGATCGATGGTCTGTTTTCCCGTCTCAAGGAAGCCGAGCGGCGATCCACACCGCGCGACGCCCAAGCGGAACGGGCCATTGCCGATCACATCGGGCAGCAGCCGGCTGCGCCGTACTACATGGCCCAGGTCATTCTCATTCAGGAAGCAGCACTCAAGCAGCTCGAGCAGCGTGTGCGTGAACTCGAGTCGCAGGCGAAACAGGCCCAGCAACAGCCGGCGCAGAGCAGTGGCGGCTTCCTGGCCGGGTTGTTCGGCACAGGGCAGCGTGAGCCCTCGCGTCAGGCTCCGATTTCGCGAGGCTGGAACGAGCCGGGTACGAGGTCCGATGCGGCGAGGGGCTTCGGTGCGCCAACCGGCGGCGCAGGGGCACCGATGGGCATGGGCATGAATGCAGGCGGTTCCCGGGCAGGCGGCTTTCTCGGCGGCGCGCTACAGACGGCCGCTGGCGTGGCGGGGGGCGTGGTACTGGGCAACATGCTGATGAACATGTTCGAACATTCCCAGCCCGAAGAGATCGTTAATGTGATCAACGAGACGCCGGCTGACACGGGCGCCCAGGACGCGGACTTTGCCAACGCCGACGTCGGGCAGGATTTCGCCGACCAGGGCGGCGGCGGTTTCCAGGAAGCAAGCTATGACGACGCCGATTTCGGTGACGGTGGCGACGTCTTTGGTGATGACGACAGCTTCATCTGACGGCTGACCCAATCTCCGGGCGGCCGGAGGCTGCCCGGTATCGGGTCCGACCCCGACGAACCCAATCGCCTATACTGCGTTGCTTTGGGTCGAGACGAGGTTTTGTGAAACGTATCGCGTTGTTTGCTGACGTTCAGAACGTCTACTACAGCACACGCCAGGTCCATGGCCGGCATTTCGATTACTCGGCGCTCTGGCGCGAAGTGTCCTCGAGAGGAAACATCGTTCAGGCGGTGGCCTATGCCACCGAGCGCGGCGATCCCAAGCAGCGACAGTTTCAGCAGATCCTGCGTAACCTGGGATTCGAGGTGAAGCTCAAGCCTTACATCCAGCGCAGCGATGGCTCGGCCAAGGGCGACTGGGACGTGGGCATTACGCTGGACATGTTCGAGGCAGCGAGCGATGTCGACGAAGTCGTTCTCCTATCGGGCGACGGCGACTTTGACATGCTGCTGGACCGTATCCGGACCCGCTACGGCACCGAGTCGACCGTCTATGGCGCCCCTGGCCTTACCGCCCATTCCCTTATCCGCGCGGCCGACGCCTACGTGCCGATCGAAGGCGGCCTGCTCAAATAGCCGGGCGCGCCTTACGGGTGTCTGGCAGCAGTACCGTCAGGATGCCGAGCAGGGGCAGGAACGAGCACAGCCAATACACGTGAACGATCCCGTAAAGATCGGCCAGGTGCCCGAGATAGGCCGCCGCAATCCCGCCGAACCCGAACATCAATCCAAAGAAGATGCCTGCGATCATGCCTACGTTGCCGGGTACCAGCTCCTGCGCGTACACGACGATGGCCGAGAACGCGGATGACAGGATGAAGCCTATGCACACCGTCAGCACTGCCGTCCAGAAGAGGTCCACGTAGGGCAGCGCAAGGGTGAACGGCGCTGCGCCCAGGATCGAGAACCAGATGACGGCCTTGCGCCCGATGCGATCGCCGATCGGGCCGCCGAGAAACGTACCCGCGGCGACCGACCCCAGGAACAGGAAGAGGTAGAGCTGAGACGTGGCGACCGACAGGTCGAAGCGTTCGATCAGGTAGAAGGTGTAGTAGCTGGTCAGGCTCGCCATGTAGAAGTACTTCGAGAACACGAGCACCGCGAGCACCACCAGGGCCCCCTGGACGGTGCGGCGGCTGAGGCCGGTCTCGCGCTCGTGCTTGCCGCCACGGCGAAAGCGATCGATGTTCGCCTCGTACCAGCGGCTGACGCGATACAGGATGGCGATGGCGACCACGGTGAACAGCCCGAACCAGGCGACATGGCTCTGCCCGAACGGCACGACTATGGCAGCTGCCAACAGGGGGCCAAGCGCCGATCCCGTGTTGCCGCCCACCTGGAACGTCGACTGTGCGAGCCCGAACTTGCCACCGGACGCCATCCTCGCGACGCGCGATGCTTCGGGGTGAAAGGCCGACGAGCCGATGCCGATCAGGCCTGCGGCCACCAGTAACGCGCCGAAGCTGCCGACCATTGCCAGCATCACGATGCCGATAAGGGTGCAGGTCATTCCCATGGGCAGGAGATAGGGCTTGGGGTGACGATCCGTATAGAAGCCTACGGCGGGCTGCAGCAGCGAAGCGGTGATCTGGAACGTCAGGGTTATGAGCCCAACCTGGGTGAAAGTCAGATCGTAGTTCGTTTTGAGCAACGGATAGACCGCAGGCAATACGGCTTGGACCAGGTCGTTGATCAGATGGACCAGCGCAACGGCGCCAACCATCTTGAAGACCATTGGGGGAGTCGTTACGGCAGGGGGCACGGGGGCAGTCATGTGATTCTCGCTCGGCGGCCGTCCGGAGGCTGCTGCAGGCAACATCGAAGCGCCGGGGGCCTGGCTTTTGTTGTGGCGCAGGATTGGACCACAGCAGCCTACAGGTGCCTATAGCGCGCGACGCACCACAGCGTTGCATGCGACATCCGGCTGTACAGGCTAGGCGGCTTCGCTAGAATCCGGACCGTACACACTGGAAGTCATGCCAATGCTCGCCGTGTTCCTTTCCGCACTGTTGTTCGGTTTCGCCTTTTGCCTGTCCCCCGGCGCGGTGTTGGCCGAGACCCTTAGGCAAGGGCTCTTGCATGGATTTCGCCCCGCCTTGCTGGTTCAGGTTGGCTCGCTGCTTGGCGATGCGCTGTGGGCAATTATCGGGCTGACGGGGCTCGCCCTGTTGCTGACTCACGGCGAAGTGCGCGTGCCGCTCACGCTGGCGTGTGCGGCCTATCTGACCTGGCTGGGCATACGCAGCCTGCGTGACGCCTGGGCGTTGCCCGCTGAGGATGGAGCCTCCCAGGCGCCTCATGCGCGCAACGCGCTGATCGCCGGGGCCGCCATTTCGATCACCAATCCCAAGAACATCGTCTACTGGGGCGCGCTGGGCAGTGCGCTGGCCGGCATCGTGGGCGACGCCCCGACGATGTCCCAGACCATGGTCTTCTTTGCCGGCTTCATGACGGCGTCCGTCGCCAGTTGCTTCGTCAGTGCCGGACTCGTGGAATGGCTGCGCCGCGCCAGTTCACCAGCCTGGCATCGCGTCAGCCATGGCGTGTGCGGCCTGCTGCTGCTGGTGTTGGCGGCGCTCGCCCTCAAGGGCGTGTTGCCGTTGGCAGGCTGAACCGTGCGGGGCAACGTCGAGCCTTAATCAGCTGCGCGCATCGCCGTTCCCGGCATGCCGGCTCAAGACGGACGGAATGCGTTTTTCGAAGGAGGTCGAGAGGATCATCGACGTCTTGCTGGCGCCGTAGCTGTTGAGCGTATCCAGGAGGTGCTCGAGCTCTTCCATCGATCCTACCGCGGCTCGCATCAGCACGCAGGCATCGCCCGTGATTCGCTGACACTGCGTGATCTGCGGGATCTTCTCCAGCGCCTCGATCGTGCGCGCCGAGGAGTGATCGGCGATGCGCAGTTCAATGGCACATTCGATCGGAAGGCCAAGCTTGGCGAGGTCGACCGAGGCGTGATAGCCCTTGATGACACCCGTAGCCTCAAGCTTGGCGACCCGATCGGCTACAGCAGGCGGGGACAAATTGACCCGGCGTGCCAGTTCGACAAACGAAGCCCGTCCATTCTCCAGCAGTGCCGCGATCAGTTGTCGGTCGTAGCGATCCATGAAACAGTCCCGTTGTGCAATCGAAAGTTCTACAGCGACATTACCGTGTTTTCGAAGGCTGTACCGTTTTGAAAGCCGGTTTCTGTACTTAATCGCGGCACTCGGCCTTGCTTAGACTATGAGCCCAAGCACGTGGCCGATCTATCGCGTGCCCAGTCTGCTGTCGAGAGCCCGAAATGCCCGCTGCCAATCCTGTCCTTCTGCTCGGTTCCTTTTTCGCGTTGTACTTCATCTGGGGCTCCACCTATTTCGCCATCAAGGTTGGTGTCGAATCCTGGCCGCCGATGCTGATGGCGGGTATCCGCTTCGTCATTGCCGGAGCCTTGCTGTACGCATGGTGCCGCTTCAGGGGTGCGCCAAATCCGACCCTGCGGCAATGGGGAGCGGGGGCCATCGTAGGGATTTTGCTGCTGACGTTCGGCAATGGCGGCGTGACGGTGGCGGAACACATGGGCGTTGCGTCCGGCGTTGCGGCATTGGCAATCGCGACTGTTCCGCTGTTCGCACTGCTCTTCGGCATGATCTGGGGGCAGCGAACGCGGGGCATGGAATGGGCAGGCATCGTGCTCGGCCTGATCGGCATCGGCCTGCTCAATCTGGGATCGAACCTTCAATCCAGCCCGCTCGGCGCGGTGATCGTTCTGATGGCGGCTGCCAGCTGGGCATTCGGCTCGATGTGGAGCAAGCATCTTCCACTGCCGCAGGGCGCTATGGCCAGCGGTGTCGAGATGCTCGCAGGCGGTGCCGTGCTGCTGTTGGGTAGCTTGCTGTCTGGCGAGCGGCTGGCCGCGGCGCCTTCCGCCGAGGGTTGGTTCGCGCTCCTCTATCTGATTGTGCTGGGTTCGATCGTTGCCTTCAGCGCTTACATGTATTTGCTCAAGCATGTGCGCCCGGCTGCGGCAACGAGCTATGCGTACGTAAACCCGGTGGTTGCGGTGATGCTCGGCGTTGGCTTTGGTGGTGAGCATGTGGGCTATGAAGAAATGCTTGCCATGGTGGTGATCGTCAGCGCGGTCGTACTCATCGGATTGCCGCGGCGGCGGGCCCCGAAACTCGCAGAGTCCTGCTGACAGGGCTGCGGTACACTGCGCATTTGCTTCTACCGACCGGATTGCGCACATGACTTTCGCCTCGCTGGGCCTGCTCGAGCCGCTGCTTCGGGCCATTGACGCCCTGGCGTTCCAGACGCCCACCCCCATCCAGGCCAAGGCAATCCCGCCCATTCTTCAGGGGCGGGACGTGCTGGCTGCCGCGCAAACAGGCACCGGCAAGACGGCCGCATTCGGTATTGGGCTGCTGCAGCGTCTCATGACGGAAGGCAGCGAGGCGGGCGCCAACCAGGCACGTGCGCTGATACTGGTTCCGACTCGCGAGTTGGCTGAGCAGGTGCACAGTGATATCCAGGCACTTGCGAGCAATCTTCCGTTCCGAAGCCTCGTCGCGTATGGCGGCGTGAGCATCAATCCGCAGATGATGAAGCTGCGCAAGGGGGTCGACCTGATGGTGGCGACGCCAGGCCGCCTTCTCGATCTGCAGCGCCAGAACGCCGTGCGCTTCGGCCGCCTGCAGATACTGGTCCTGGACGAAGCCGATCGCATGCTCGATCTGGGCTTCGCCAACGACCTGGACGCCATCTTCCGTGTGCTTCCCAGGCGGCGGCAGACGCTGTTGTTCTCTGCGACGTTCTCTGACGTGATTCGCCAGATGGCGGGCGCCGTGCTGAACGATGCGGTATCCATCGAAGTCAGCCCGCGCAATACCGCTGCGCAAACGGTGAAACAGTGGCTCGTTACGGTCGACAAGAAGCGGAAGCCAGAACTCCTCCTACACCTGTGGCAGACCCGTCGATGGCGGCAGGCGCTTGTTTTCGTGAAGACCAGAAAGGGGGCCGAACAGGTCGTGGAGTCTCTGGCCGCCGCCGGTATAGCCGCCGACGCGATCCATGGCGACAAGCCCCAGCCCGCGCGTCTTCGCGCCTTGCAGCGTTTTGAGAGCGGCGAGGTGGCCGCCCTCGTGGCAACCGATGTCGCGGCGCGCGGTCTGGATATTCCGTCACTGCCGTTGGTGGTGAATCTGGACTTGCCCGTCGTACCGGAAGATTACGTGCACCGTATCGGCCGGACAGGGCGAGCAGGAAGCCAGGGTGAGGCCGTATCGCTCGTGTGTGCCGATGAGGTCGACCAGCTTGCCGCCATCGAAACGCTGATCCGTCAGGTTCTGCCCCGGCGCGATGAACCTGATTTCATCCCTGATCACCGCGTTCCCCAAACAGCGGTGGGTGGGCAGATTCTGAAGAAACCCAAGAAGCCCAAGCAGAAGACCATACCCGGGGCCAGTAGCCGGATACACCTGGGAGCGCTGGAAGATACGGCCAAGCCTGCCGTCAAGGCCGTACGCGCGATGCCGGGTTTCGGCAAAAAGCCAACGCAGAAGCCTTCGAAGAAACCGCGATGATCGGGATGCCGCGGTAACGCTTCACACGGTTGGGGATACTTCCGCGCCGAGCCACTTCAAGATGCCCTCGGCCGCGTGCCGTCCGCTGGCAAAGCAGGATGTGAGCAGGTAGCCGCCCGTAGGGGCTTCCCAGTCAAGCATTTCCCCCGCGCAGAAATGGCCGGGCAGGGCGCTTAGCATCAGGCCGTCATCCACCGCAGCAAAGGGCACGCCGCCCGCACTGCTGATGGCTTCCTCGAGCGGGCGTGTCTTGATGAAGTCGATGGGCAGCCCCTTAATCCACGACGCGAGCACGGAAGGCTGTTCATACGCGGAACGGGGCGCCAATTCTCGCAGTAAGGCGGCCTTGGCGCCTTCGAGTCTGAGTTGGGTGTGCAGGTGTTTGCTCATCGAGCGGCTGCCGCGCGGTTTGGTCAGCGCGTCGACGATCCAGGCGTGCTCGCGGTTGGGTAGCAGGTCCAGGTGAACGATGGCTTTTCCATTAGCGTGAAGTTGCTGGCGGATAGGCGCCGAGAGCGCGTAGACCAGGCTACCTTCGAGGCCGTGCTCGGTCAGGATGCACTCACCAATGCGCACGGGCTCGCCCGGGACGGCAAGTGACACGTTCTTCAGCGGAGCACCGGCGAATTTGCCCTTCAACAGGTCGCTCCATGCCGCGACTTCGAATCCACAATTGCTTGGAACGAGGGGCTCGACGGTGATGCCTTTCGACTCGAACGGTCCGACCCAGCGGCCATCCGAACCCAGGCGCGGCCAGCTGCCGCCTCCCAACGCGAAGAGGGTCGCGGCCGGGGTAATCGTAATAAGCTGGCTGGGTGCCTGGATACGCAGCGTACCGTCTTCCTGCCAGCCCACCCAGCGGTGACGTGTATGGATGCGCACGCCCAGTTCGCGTAGGCGGCGCAGCCAGGCGCGGAGGAGGGGTGCCGCTTTCATGTCGCTCGGAAAAACCCTGCCGGACGTGCCGACGAAGGTTTCGATACCCAGTCCATGAATCCAGGCTCGAAGGGCGTCCGCGTCGAAACGACGTAGCATGGGCTCGATACGATCAGCTGCTTCGCGGTAGCGGGAAACGAAGGCGTCGTAGGGCTCGGAATGCGTGATGTTCATGCCGCCCACGCCGGCCAGCAGGAACTTGCGCCCAACGGATGGCATGGCGTCGTACAGGTCCACGCCCATGCCAGCCGACGCCAGGACCTCGGCCGCCATCAGGCCCGCTGGGCCGCCTCCGATGATGGCAACGGTCTGGGAAGGTGAAGAGGACATGGCGGAACCGGAAGAGATGGAAGGCCGTGCATTGTACCGTCCGCGACACGGGCGAGCGACTGCAGCGCCTGGTGCGCTTCGGCGAGCGCGCCGGCATGCACATCCGTGTGCGGCGTGAACGCTATCCCTTCCGAGTGTCGTACCGGGTGGCTTAGCCCAGTGGTGAGACGCCTGGCGTACCCTCGGTCGACAGTGTCGTTTGCGGCTTGAAGTTAGGCGCGCTGTCTGGCGTCAGTACGACCTTGCGGCAGTCGTCGTGTTTCTCATTGAAGATCTTGTAGCCTTCGGCGGCCTGGGAAAGCGGCATGCGGTGGCTGATGATCACATCGGGCTTGAGCGTGCCGTTCTGGATGTTCTCCAGCAGGTCCGGCAGGTAGCTCTGGACGTGCGTCTGGCCCATCTTGAACGTCAGGCCCTTGTCAAAAGCGTCGCCGAACAGGAATCCGTGAATCGGCCCGGCATAGACGCCCGGTACACTTACGGCCCCGCCACGTCTGACCGCAGCGATGCACTGGCGCAGGGCCTTGCCGGACGAACCTTCCAGCTTGAGGTTGGCCAGCACGGTCTCGGTCGTGCTGCCCTTGGCCTCGAGCCCGACAGCGTCAATTGCCGCGTCTACGCCGCGATGGCCGCGTGTGGCACGGATGATCGTATCAGCAGGGTCGTCGTCTTCATCGAAATTGATCGGAATAACGCCGTAGGTCTGTTGGGCAAACGCCAGGCGATAGGGGTGGTGGTCGACCATGAAGATCTGTTCGGCACCCACCATGCGCGCGCATGCCGCTGCCATCAAACCGACAGGGCCGGCACCGTAGATAGCTACGCTCGAGCCTTTGGTAAGGCCTGCGTTGAGGACGGCTTGATAGCCTGTCGGCAGGATATCGGTGAGGAACAGCACCTGTTCGTCTTCGAGCGTATCCGGGATCTTGAACGGGCCCGTGTTGGCGTGTGGAACCCGTACGTATTCTGCCTGGCCGCCGGGCATGCCGCCGTACAGGTGGCTGAAGCCGAACAGCGCAGCGCCGGACGGAATGGATTTCTTATTGAGGATGGCGCCGCGGTCGGGGTTGCTGGTCTCGCAGGCCGCATGCAGGTTCATCGCGCAGAAGAAGCAGTCTCCGCAAGCAATGACGAAGGGCACGATCACGCGGTCGCCTTTTTTAACCTTGGTTACGGCGGGGCCGGCCTCTTCGACGATACCCATGAATTCGTGGCCGAGGATGTCGCCGCTCTTCATCGCAGGCATCTTGCCGCGGAACATGTGCAGGTCCGAACCGCAGATGGCGGTCGCGGTTACGCGTAGGATCACATCGTCCGGCGCCTGAAGAACGGGATCAGGTACGCGCTCGACGCGTACGTCCTTGCTACCGTGATAGGTCAGAGCTTGCATGTAGGTTGCCTCCGAAAACTGAACTGGACCGTTTGGTCTACCGTTCAGTAGGCGGTGCATACCCGGCGATGGTTTCGGTTGACCGATGGTCGGTTCGCTTGGCGCTCAGGAATTGGCCTGGCTGGGCCGCAAGTGTTCGACCAGACGGCCGCCGAAAACGTTGATTAACAGCCCTACCATGACAAAGCCGCCACCCACCCACTGTTGCTCGCTCAACTCTTCGCCCAGCAGCAGCGCAGCCGAGGCCAGGCCTACCACGGGTACCAGCAGCGAGAGTGGCGCGACCTTGCCCGCCGGATAGCGCGAAAGCAGCCCACTCCATAGGCTATAACCGAGTATCGTCGCCATGAAGGCCAGGTAGACCAGCGCAAAGATCGAGTTCCAGCCGATGTTCACAATTGCCGTCGCGATCCGTTCCGGCCCTTCGAGCCAGTAGGAAAGGGCAAGGAAGGGGATGGGCGGAATGAGGCCGCCCCAGATCACGAGACCCAACAGGTTCACTTTGCCGAAACGGCGCGTGATGATGTTGCCCAGCGCCCACATCGACGCGCCGCAAAGTGTAAGGATGACGGCGTGCAAGGGCGTGACATGATTGCCCTCCAGCCCGATCAGTGTCAGGCCGCCCGCGGCGACGATCAGTCCCAACAGGCTCATTGCGCGCATGCGTTCTCCGAGGAAAAGCGCGGCGAAGATCATCGTGAAGAACGCCTGGGCCTGCAGCACCAGCGATGCCAGCCCCGGTGGCATGCCCTGTGCCATGGCTTCGAACAAAAACGCGAACTGGCCGAGTGAGATGGTCGCGCCGTAGGCAATCAGCCAACGCCATGGCAGTTGAGGTCGGCGGATGAACAGGACGGCAGGGAATGCGACCAGGGCGAACCGGAGCGCGCCCAATAGCATGGGTGGCAAGCCGTCGAGTCCCACCTTGATGACCACGAAATTGACCCCCCAGATGACGACGATCGTAAGCGCGAGTAACAGATCCTTGGGCGACATCGGAGGGGCTCGTGGTCGGGAAGACAGGCCGATATTGTCACTCGTTACCAGATATGACGAACGGCACAGTCCGGGCCGAATCGACCCGTACAGTCCACCCGGATGGCGCTATAGCGCGGCCAGCGTCCGGTACTCGTCCTGGGCATGCTGATCGGTCATGCCGCTGATGAGATCCTGTAGCAGACGGCACCGATGGTAGAACTCCCAAAGCGCCGCGTCGGCCGTTCCGGCATGCTGGGCGCACGCTTCGTGATAGGCCTTCACCAGCTGGCTCGGAAGGCGGCGGGCCAATATCTGCAAGTGCGGATTCCGGCGGTAGTCACCCGTGGTGAGGGCGGCGAAGGTGGCTGGGTCGACTTCCAGCAGCGGCGCGTGGAAATCCAGCAGGCCCTGCAGGATGCGATAGCCTTGCAGATGCAGCGTCTCCACTTCCCGATGGCAGAACACGCGCTCTCGGGCCACGTCCTTGAAGGTCTGGACGATCGCATGTGCGGCGCTATCGTCCTCCATCAACGCTCGGTCGAACGTGCCCGCGTGGATCGCCTCGATGTGGGTGATGAACTGTTCGGCGGCATGCTGCACCAGGGGGTGGATCATGTTCACCCGGAGCCAGATGAAGAACTCGCTGACCTTGTTGATCGGCTCGTTATGCGAACGCGCCTGGGCATACGTGACCATCGCCTCGAACCGGCGCCCCTTCTCGTCTACGGACGGATCATCGGGCCGGTGTGCAGCGAAGCGCTTGATCAGTTGGGCTGAGAGTGTATCGATGTCGAAGATTCCCTTCTCGACCGAATCCTCGATGTCCGCCAGGCAATAGGAAATGTCATCGGCCGCTTCCATGATGTAGGCGAGTGGGTGCCGGGTGCCGAGCGCCATGCCCTGTGAGGCGCACATCGTGTCGATGAAGCTTGCCTCGGAAAGGTAGAAGCCGGGCTTCTTCGCCAGATACGCGTTGGCGGCATCTGCCGCAGGCCTCGATTCGTGTGCGGCGCGGACGTATTTGAGCAGGCAGGCGGTTTGCGTGTAGGTGAGGTTCAGGCGGAGCAGGCTCACGACCAGCCGAATCGTCTGGGCGTTGCCTTCGAACTGCTTCAGGTCGCTCAGCATGCAGCGTCGCAGGTCGGGGTCGTGCTCGATGCCTGCCAGCGCCTTGTCGAAATGGCGTTCAAGGTGGCGCTCGAACCACTCGCTTATGGCGAATTCGCCGAAATGCCCGAACGGCGGGTTGCCCACATCGTGCATCAGGCAGGCCATCTCGACCAGACTCTCCACGGTGCGCTCCTGGCCGTCCAGGCCGAAGCGCGCCGCGTCGCTGCCCAGCTTCTGGAACAGGGTCCGGACGATGAAGCGGCCGACTTGCTGGACTTCCATTGAGTGCGTCAGGCGGCTGCGAACGGCGGCGTTGCGTTCAAGAGGAAAGACCTGCGTCTTCTGCTGCAGGCGCCTGACCGCCGCGGAGTTGATGATGCGTCCGCGGTCGCTCTCGAACGCCTGCATCAGTTCGTATGGGCTGCAATCGGCTGCGGTAAGGCCGTGATCAGTGCGACTGTAGGGTCGCTGGCGGGAAATCTTGTGTTTGAAGTCGACAGGCATGGGCAAGGGCGTCGAAGCAGAACAGTGACCGCAGGGTAACACCGCCGCCGCATCCCTGTGACGAGTCCGTTCAGGTCAGGCCGAATTCCGCCCATATGCGGGCCGCCGCGTGATGCAGGATGCCATGCCGTCGGGCAAGCGCATGGCGATCCTTGTCGTAGCCACCACCGATAACGCCTACGATCGGGATATCGCGCCCCAGGCAATGCCGCATCACGCAGGTATCTCTGGCGGCTAGGCCTTCATCCGTCAGGTCCAGATGGCCGAGTACATCGTCGCGATGCACATCGACGCCGGCGTCGTAGATGACGAGATCCGGCTGATGAATCGTCAACAGATAAGGCAGCACGTCGTCCACGGTACGCAGGTACTCGGCATCGCCTGTTCCGCGAGGTATAGGTATGTCCCAGTCACTGTGTGCCTTGAGCGGGGGAAAGTTCTGCTCGCAGTGCAGGGAAACCGTCACTGCCTCTGGCACCGTCTCCAGCAGACGCGCCGTTCCATCGCCCTGGTGGACGTCACAGTCGAAGATGAGCACGCGGTGGACCCTTCCGGCTTCCAGCAGGTAGCGCGCGATGATCGCGAGATCATTGAAGATGCAGAAGCCCGACGGGTAGTCGTAATGCGCATGGTGGGTACCGCCGGCCAGGTGGCAGGCCAGACCATGTTCGAGCGCCTGCTCGGCCGCCAGGACGGAACCGCCGACAGCGCGGACCGTTCGGCGGGCCAGTTCGGGTGTCCATGGCAGGCCGAGCTGTCGCAGGGTCTCGCGACTCAGGTCCCCCGTGCAGTAACGCGTTACGTAGCTCGGGTCGTGCGCCAGGGACAGGATATCCACAGGGCAGAGTTCCGGCCGAAGCAAGTCGCCGTCAGCGGTCACGCCGCTGTCGACGAGATGATCGCGCAGCAGGCGAAACTTCTCCATGGGGAAGCGGTGACCCGGCGGGAAAGCCGGACTGTAGTCATCGTGGTAGATCAGGGGTAATGGCATGAGGAGCAGGACGGCCAGCGTTGTATTCAGCCTACGCCAGATGCAGCTCGAACGGTATTTGCTCTCTCGCGTAGTGAAGCCGCATGCCATATGTGTCGCATGACGGCAGGGCTGGCCTGGATGTTTCGGCTGGGTTCCATGGTCGACCTTTGGATCGTCCACGATTCCGGTTTTCGGCAACCCCGGCCGGCCTGGGATGGTCGGAAGGATGTCGACGAGGAGGTCGTATGCCCCAATACCCCAGCCTGAACACCGAACGCTTGCTGCTACGCCCCTGGAAGCCGAGTGACCGCGTCCCGTTCGCCGAGCAGAGCGGTGACCCCGCCGTGATGGCGTATTTTCCAGGGCCGATGACGCCGGCCGAAAGCGAGGCGCTGGCCGACTCGATCGAGGCGCATTTTGCCGAGCATGGCTATGGCTGGTGGGCCGTCGAAGAAAAGGAGGGTGATCCTTTCATTGGCTACGTGGGTATCCAGCGTTGTGAATTCGAAGCACCATTCACGCCCGCAGTAGCCATTGGCTGGCGCCTTGGGGCCGAGCACTGGCATGGCGGCTACGCCTGCGAAGCCGCCGTTGCGGTCCTCGCCTTTGCCTTCGAGACATTGAAGCTCGATGAAGTGGTGGCGTTCACCGTGCCGGCGAACCTCGCCTCCCTTGCCCTCATGGAGCGGCTGGGCATGACCTACGATGCCAAGGATGATTTCCTGCATCCGCACCTGCCACCGGATCACCGGCTACGGCATCATCTGCTCTATCGGCTGCGGCGTGACCAGTGGCCACCGGCGGGACTTAAGTGAAACCTTGCGCATCGCTCGACGGTACATGCGCCAGCCCCTAACATCCGCCCATCGTGATTTGCCATCGAGAGAGAACATGAGCCAAGTACTGGACGATCTGGTTGCCCTGTTGAGCCTGGAACCCATCGAGGAGAACCTGTTTCGTGGCGCGAGCCAGGACCTTGGTTTCCGCCAGCTATTCGGTGGGCAGGTCGTCGGGCAGGCGCTGTCGGCTGCGACACAGACGGTCGAAGCCAACCGGCCTGCGCATTCGCTCCATGGGTATTTTCTTCGCCCGGGCGACGCCGCCATGCCCGTGCTGTACCAAGTGGACCGGGTACGTGACGGCGGCAGCTTCACGACGCGCCGCGTGACAGCCATTCAGAAGGGTAAGCCCATCTTCTTTCTGAGCGCTTCGTTCCAGATCGTCGAGCCCGGCTTCGAACACCAGATCCAGATGCCGGAGGTTCCACAGCCCGAGAGCCTCGAATCCGAAACGGAATTGGCCAAGCGTCTGGCGGAGCAGCTACCTCAACGCATTCGCGAGCGGGTCCTGGGTGAACGGCCGATCGAGATCCGCCCGGTGAGTTTCCAGAATCCATTCGCTCCGGAGCCAGCCGACGCGTGCCGCCATGTGTGGTTCCGCGCAAACGGTGCGTTGCCGTCCATTCCCACGATTCATAGATACCTGATGGCCTATTCGTCCGACTTCAATCTGCTGCCCACGTCGATGCTTCCGCACGGCGTGTCCTACTGGCAGAAATCGATGCAGGTGGCCAGCCTCGACCATGCCATCTGGTTCCACCGCGAGCCTGATCTCAACGACTGGTTGCTCTACGCCATGGACAGCCCGTGGTCTGGCGGTGCGCGCGGCTTCTGCCGCGGCAGCATCTTCGACCGTCAGGGCCAGTTGGTGGCCTCGGTTGCACAGGAAGGCCTTATCCGCCAGCGCGAGGATTGGTAATGAACTGCGCGGACGTGCGTCATTGGGTGTTCGACATGGACGGTACGCTGACCGTGGCTGTCCATGATTTCCCCGCCATCAAGCGGCATCTCGATATTCCGGCGGACGCCGATATTCTGCACCACCTCGCCGGGTTGCCCGATGAGGAACGTGTCGCCAAGCATTCATGGTTGCTGGAGCACGAACGGGAGCTGGCACGTGGATCGAGTGCCGCAACTGGGGCCGTCGATCTGGTGCGTTACCTATGCGGGCGCGGTGACCGGATAGGTATCCTGACGCGCAATGCGCATGAGCTGGCGTTGATCACGCTGGAGGCGATCGGCCTGGGCGACTGTTTCACCACCGAAGACATCGTCGGACGTGACGAAGCGCCGCCAAAGCCGCATCCAGGTGGGCTGCTGTATTTCGCCGAGCGCTGGCAGGTCGAGCCATCGGCCCTGGTTATGGTGGGCGACCATCTCAATGACCTGGAATGCGCTCATGCCGCCGGCGCACGCAGCGTCCTGGTCAACCTTCCCGAAAATCCCTGGCCCCGGTTCGGTGACGCCGTCGCGCGTGACTGCGTTGAGCTCAGAGAGTGGGTTCAGCGGGGCTAAATTGTGTGGGCAACCACGGCCTGCACGGATGGCCTCCGATCGGCCCCTGACAGCCCGCGTTGTTCGTACGAACATCGCGCGTCAAAGGAAATAGCGGCGCCATGTATGATCGCGGTGGGTTACGCGCTGCTAACCCACCCTACCGGACTGTAGTGACGTAGGGTGGAATCCCGGAGGGCTTCCACCGTTTACCTCGCGCAAGGCACCGCTCGACGATCGACCCATGAATGCCCGTGTTGCCCATACGAACATCGCACGCGTCAAAGGAAATAGCGGCGCCATGGCGGGTCGCGATGCGTTACGCGTTGCTAACGCACCCTACCGGACTACGGCCTGGCGATCGCTTGGCATGATCGAATCCGGTGACCCTTCCGGACCCGGGGTTGGCAGCTGCTTACGCCAGATATCGATACAGCCTTACAGCTGCTTCGCCTTGAACGTATCGCACTGCGCCGGAGAACCGGATTCATAACCCCGCTTGAACCAGCGCACACGCTGCTCGGATGTGCCGTGTGTGAACGAATCAGGCACTGCCCGCCCTTGTTCCTTCTGTAGACGGTCATCGCCGATGACACTGGCGGCGTTAAGTGCGCTTTCCAGATCTCCGGTTTCCATCCAGTCGTTACGCTGCTGTGCGTGATAGCCCCACACACCCGCATAGCAATCCGCCTGTAGCTCCATTCGCACGGATAGGCCCTGTGCACCTTCCATGGGCGTTCCGCGGCGGCGTGCAGCTTCTACCTGCTGGAAGACACCACGTTCATTTTGCACATGGTGGCCAACCTCATGGGCGATTACATAGGCCTGCGCGAACTCGCCTTCGGCGCCGTAGCGCTTCGCCAAGTCATTAAAGAAGGTCAGGTCCAGGTAAACCTTTTGATCTGCCGGGCAATAGAAGGGCCCACTCGCGGACGAGGCGAAACCACACGCGGACTGCGTCGAGCCGCTGAACAGCTCCAGCTGAGGGTGATGATAAGTGGCGCCGTCTGTAGCAAATAGGGCGTCCCATGTGTCTTCGGTATCGCCTAGGATGGCCTGGACGAACTGTAAGCCAGGGTCGGCTTCGCCCGTCGAGCTGGCTGGCGGCGCGGAGGTTTGCGGTGCGCCGCCCGATAGCTGGCTCAGCATGCGCAAGGGGTCTTCGCCCATCAACAGGCTGAGCACCACGACCACTGCGATGCCGCCCAGGCCGAGCCCGCCGCCCACGCGCATGCCGTTCCCACCGCGCCCGCGCGCATCCACAACGTTATCGCTGCGACGTCCTCGTTCCCAACGCATGGCCATCTCCAAACAGGATGTTTCAGGTAATCAGACGGAGCTGGCGCCGCCGCGTTCCGCATGGCTCCCAAGTCTTCGAATACACGTTGGTTACACCCCGTAATAGACCTTCCGAACCGCTTCAGCCGAGCGGCATATTTCCACATCGAACCTATGGGCTAGTCCTTGACTCATATCTTGTGCAAGGCAATTGAACTCGTCGGTGCCGGTGTTCGGCAGACCGCGACCGAGCCGTAGGAGGAAGGTATGATCAATCATGTCTGGGGACTCCTGTCCCGCCCAACCCGAGAGTGGAGAAACATCCGCAACGAGGGCGAGACGATTACTCACATGTACGCCCACCACGTATTGTTGATGGCGCTGATTCCGGCTATCAGTGCGTTCCTGGGCACCACGCAGATTGGTTGGCGTGTCGACACGGAAGCGTCGAGAGTCGCGGTGTCAAACGGCTTGGCCATGGCGCTGGCGTTCTATGTACTTATTCTGGTTGCAGTGGGTGTGATGGGTAACGTCATCCACTGGATGTCGGAGCGTTTCGATCATCGTCCAAGTCGCCGTCGCTGCGTGCTGTTTGCCGGTTACACGGCAACGCCGCTGTTCATTGGCGGTCTGGCTCTGCTTTATCCTTCCTTGCTGCTCTGGATCATCGTCGGGATGATCGCGGTCGCCTACACGGGCTACCTGCTTTACACGGGCTATCCCGCGCTGCTGGGTATCAGCCTCAAGGACGGCTTCAAGGAAGGCTTCACCATCACCGGCGGTACGCTGGCGATCGGTGTGCTGGTCCTCGAGCTGCTACTCGCCGCAACCGTTGCGCTGTGGGGGCTGGGTTTCGACTTCGGCGTAAGCTGGTCGCTTTTCCCTAACCGCTAACGCTCGCAGCTGAAAAAAAGCCCAGGTGCTCGAGAAAGTGCCTGGGCTTTTTGCCTTCTGATTTTCACGCTCGAGCAGGTTAGCGGTCCCGTCGGACCAGCATTACACCCGCCTCCATGTGATGCGTATAGGGGAACTGATCGAAGAGGGCGCAGCGCTCGATACGGTGTGTGTCGTCGAGCTGCCTGATGTTCTCGGCCAGCGTTTCAGGGTTGCAGGAGATATAAAGGATACGCTCGAAACGACGCGTTAGTTCGCAGGTGTCGCCGTCCATTCCCGCGCGGGGGGGATCAACGAATACAGTGCCGAAGTCATAGCTTTTCAGCTCGGTGCCTGCCAAGCGGCGGAACGGACGGACTTCATTCAGCGCCTGCGTAAGCTCTTCGGCAGACAGTCTCACCAGCGTCACGTTGTCGACGCCGTTGTCGTCGAGGTTATGAAGCGCCGCATTTACGGATGTCTTGCTGATTTCGGTCGCGAGTGCCTTCCGCGCTCGTGTCGCAAGGGGAAGGGTGAAGTTGCCGTTGCCGCAGTACAACTCGAGTAGATCGTCGTCGCGATCGCCCATGGCGTCGTAGGCCCATGCCAGCATCTGACGGCACACGTCGCCATTGGGTTGTGTAAAGGCACCTTCGGGCTGGCGATAACGGAAGGTTCGTCCCGCGACGGTCATCTGCTCGGTGACGTAGTCCTGCCCGATGACGATCCGCTTGCCTCGCGAGCGGCCCACGATGCTCACATCAAGCGCCTTCGCCAAACCTTCCGCTTCAACTTGCCAAGCTTCATCCAGGGGGCGGTGGTAGGCGAGGGTGATGAGCGCCTCGCCCGACAGCGTCGTCAGAAACTCGACCTGGAACAGCTTGAACGACAGCGCCTGGCTGCGCTGCCAACCGGCCTTGAGCAGGGGCATCAGCTCATTGATGCGACGGCTGGCGATCGGAAACTGCTCGATGAGGATTGGCGTGTGTTTATCACCTGGCTCGAACATGGCGTAGAAGCGATCCTCGTTTTCGCGCCAAAGCCGAAACTCGGCGCGCAGGCGGAAATGCTCACGCGGCGATTCGAATACGACGGGTTCCGGAGCGGAATACGGCGCTAGCAGCGCCTTCAAGCGGCTCACCTTTTCGGCCAGTTGCACGTCGTAGGTAGCGGGATCGAAGCTCATGAAACACTCAGGACAAATACGAAGACGCCGCGCATTGTACGGGCTTGTTCGCGCTGATGCGCGGGGAGGCGGCAGATGGTGCCCGGTGGTGCGAGGCGGCACTGGTGGAAGAAAGCCTGGGGCGCATTGCGCTCCCCAGGCAAAGAAGGATTAGAACAGGCTGAGTTTGATCACGCAGAAGATCGCCAGGGCGACAAGCATGCCGTTCAGTTCCCGGTAGCGGCCCGCAATGATCTTGATTGCAACCCAGGCAATGAAGCCGAACGCAATGCCGGTAGCAATCGAGTAGGTCAGTGGCATCGCCAGCGCGGTGATGACGACGGGGGCCGAAATCGTAAGGTCTCGCCAGTCGATCTCTGCCATTCCCGAGGCCATCAGGACGGCGACGAACAGAAGGGCAGGTGCGGTGGCAAAGGCCGGTACGCTGCCGGCAAGCGGTGCGAAGAACAGCGCGAACAGGAACAGTACAGCCACGACCACCGCCGTCAGCCCCGTGCGGCCACCGGCGCTGACACCCGAGGCCGATTCGATGTAGCTGGTGGTGGTCGAGGTGCCCAGCAGCGAGCCGCCCAGTGCTGCCGTGCTGTCCGCCAGGAGCGCACGCCCCATTTTGGGCATATGGCCGTCCTTGCGCATCAGTCCCGCCTTCTTCGCGACGGCGATGAGGGTGCCGGAATTATCGAAGAGGTCCACGAACAGGAAGGCGAAAATCACGCTGATCAGGCCGACGTCCAACGCGCCGGCGATGTCTAGCTGCAGGAACGTGGGCGCCAGCGAAGGCGGCATGGAGACGACGCCACCGAACGGAGTGATGCCCATGAGGATGCTGATAACAGTGACCACCATGATGCCGATCAGTACTGACCCGGTGATACCGCGGGCTTCGAGCCCGACGATCAGAAAAAAGCCCACGATGGCCAGCAGCGCCTCTGGTGAGGCCAGGTTGCCCAGCCCGACGGTCGTGGCTTCGTTGCTTACTACGATGCCGGCGCTTTTCAGCGCGATCAGGGCCAGGAACAGGCCAATACCGGCAGCGATGGCCGAGCGGAGCTCGAGCGGAATGCTGTTGATGATCCATTCGCGGATCTTGAAGATCGACAAGAGAAAGAACAGGCACGCCGAAATAAACACGGCACCTAGCGCCACCTGCCACGTGTGGCCCATGCCGATCACGACCGTGTAGGTAAAGAAGGCATTGAGACCCATGCCGGGGGCGAGTGCGATCGGATAGTTTGCGATCAGACCCATGACGGCGGAGCCGAAGGCCGCGGCTAGGCAGGTCGCCACGAACACGGCTCCCTTGTCCATGCCGGTGTCCCCCAAAACGCTCGGGTTCACGAACAGGATGTAGGCCATGGTCAGGAAGGTGGTGACGCCCGCGAGGATCTCGGTGCGTACATTCGTCCCGTGGGCCTGAAGTTGAAACAGTCTTTCCAGCATGGTGGTCCCCGTTAGGCATCATTGCCGTGTGGTGTCGTCCATCCTTCGCGATGGGTTGGCAATCCGCTTGGCCGTGCGAAGGATCAGGTCTGCGGCAGGGCGCGGCAGGCCAAAAGCGTCGAACGGGCGCCAGCAAGAACCGGACCGCTCGAGGGGGCGCGATCATACCAGCACCGCTCGTGCGCAAGGAATCCGCGAGCAGCGCCTTCCGACCATCAGGGCCGCGCGGCCGATTCGCTTGAATCCGGGTGAACGATCACCGTAAGCGTCGCGTCGTAAAACGGTAGACGCAGGCCACTGCGCATTAGCCAAACCGTGAGGCCACCATGAATGCGATCACTCCTTCCGAGGGCGGAAAGCCGTCCGCCGTGCACCTGATTTCGATCACTATCAACGGTCAGAGGCGCGAGCTCGAAGTGCGCCCCTGGACCACACTGCTCGATCTGCTGCGCGAAAACCTGCAGATGACGGGTACGAAGAAAGGCTGTGACCACGGCCAATGCGGTGCCTGCACGGTGCTGCTCAATGGTCGCCGTATTAATAGCTGCCTAACCCTGGCCGTCATGCATGACGGCGCCGAACTCACCACTATCGAGGGGCTGGCCAGCGAAGATGCCCTGCACCCGATGCAGGCAGCGTTCATCAAGCATGACGCATTCCAGTGCGGCTATTGCACCCCTGGCCAGATTTGCTCCGCTATTGGGCTTGCCAACGAAGGGCGCGCTGAAACCTCCGACGATATCCGCGAAATGATGAGCGGAAATGTGTGCCGGTGCGGCGCCTACAACAACATTCACGATGCGGTGAAGGAAGCCCTGCCCGTGTGCCGAGGGGAGGGCGCCGTATGACCCCGTTCGCCTATAGCCGTCCCTCTGCAGTCGAAGAAGCCGTCAATCTGGCTGGGCCTGGCGCTCGCTTCATTGCCGGCGGCACCAATCTGCTTGACCTGATGAAAGAAAACGTCACACGCCCCGAGCGTTTGATCGACATCAACGGGCTGCCCCTCAAGGACGTCGAAAAGACCGCCACCGGTGGCCTGCGCATCGGCGCACTGGTCCCGAACTCGGACCTGGCTTGGCACCCGGAGGTCGAAGCGCGCTATCCCTTGCTCTCGCAGGCGATCCTGGCCGGCGCTTCGCCTCAGCTGCGCAACATGGCGACTACAGGTGGCAATCTGCTTCAGCGCACCCGCTGCTACTATTTCTACGACAGCGCCGTCCCGTGTAACAAGCGTGAGCCAGGCAGTGGATGTCCGGCCAAGGATGGGCTCAACCGTATTCATGCCATCCTCGGCGCCAGTGAGCATTGCGTGGCGACGCATCCGTCCGACATGTGTGTTGCACTGGCGGCGCTGGAGGCGGAGGTGATCGTTACCGGGCCTGCCGGCGAGCGCCGCATTCCCTTTGCCGATTTCCATCGGTTGCCCGGCGATACGCCCGAGCGTGACAACAACCTGGCGGAGGACGAATTGATCCTCGCAATCGAACTGCCGGCCGAAACGTTCTCCCACTATGCCTACCTGAAGCTTCGGGACCGCGCCTCCTACGCGTTTGCGCTTGTGTCGGTTGCGGCGGCGCTGGATATGGACGGCGACACGATCCGTAGCGCGCGCGTCGCGTTGGGCGGCGTCGCCCACAAGCCGTGGCGTATCCCGGATGCCGAAGCGCTTTTGGTGGGCCAGCCGGCCAACGAGGCCAGCTTCGGCCTGGTGGCCGATGCGCTTTTGAAGGGGGCTCAGCCACTGGAACACAACGCGTTCAAGGTGGAGCTGGCGCGTCGCGCCATCGTTCGCGCATTGACCGAAGCCGCCGCCAGAGGAGTGCAATCATGACCGCCATGCAAAACCCTGTCGGCCAACCGGTTGACCGTGTCGATGGTCCTGCCAAGGTAACGGGCCAAGCCCGCTACGCGGGTGAGTTCGACCTTCCTGGCCTGCTATACGGCAGCGTTGTGTCCAGCAACATTGCGCGTGGCCGTGTTCGGGCCATTCATGCTGCCGAGGCTGAAGCGCTACCGGGCGTACGCCTGGTATTGACGCACGAGAATCGTCCGTGGATGTCCGGTGATGACGAATCCTATGAGGACATGGATGCGGCGGATGGATCGCCCTTCCGGCCGTTGTTCAATGATCGTGTTCTTTATAGCGGCCAACCCGTTGCGCTGGTCGTCGCAGAAGATCTCGAGATTGCCCGTCACGCGGCTTCGCTGATCAAGGTCGACTACGAGGTTGAGGCGCACGAGACCGATCTCAGCAAGCATCTTGAAGACGCACATGAGGCGCCGGCCGAACTGCCGGAGCCGCGCGGAAACATGGAGGCTGCGTTCGCACAGGCGCCGCACAAGGTAGACGTGGACTACTGGGTGCCGGTTGAGCATCACAATCCCATGGAGCCACACGCCTCAACGGTCATGTATTTCCCGGACGGCAGTCTGCTGATCTACGACAAGACCCAAGGCACGCAAAACAGCCAGGCGTACGTTGAGGAGATCTTCGGGCTTCAGGGGCAGGTCCGTGTACGTGCGCCGTTTGTGGGCGGCGCCTTCGGGTCTGGCCTGCGTCCGCAATACCAGCTCGCGCTTGCCGTGATGGCCTCGCTGACACTGAAGGCTCCGGTTCGCGTCACGCTGACGCGGCAGCAGATGTTCACTTTTGGCTATCGCCCGCGGATGAAGCAGCGGATGCGTTTCGCCGCATCGTCTGACGGCAAGCTGCAGGCGATCGGCCATGAAGTCATCGGCCAGACGTCCCGTTTCGAGGATTTCACCGAGCAGGTAGCTGAATGGTCGGCCATGCTGTATCACTGCGACAACGTTTCGCTGGGCTACAAGCTCGTTCCGCTGGATGTGTACACGCCACTCGACATGCGCGCACCGGGCGCTGCCGAAGGTGTTTATGCGCTGGAATCCGCCATGGACGAGTTGGCCTATGAAGTGGGTATCGATCCGCTGCAGTTGCGCTTGGTCAATTACACCGACGTCAATCAGGCCGAAGGCAAACCCTATTCAAGCAAGGAGCTCAAGGCGTGCTATGCCCAGGGTGCCGAGCGCTTCGGCTGGAGCAAGCGCTCCCACGCGCCGCGCAGCATGCGTGAAGGCACCGAACTGATTGGCTGGGGCATGGCGACCGGTATCTGGGAAGCCATGCAGATGCCCGCCAGTGCGCGCGCGGCCCTGTGCAGCGATGGTTCGCTTCGCGTGAGCAGTGCCACGACCGACATCGGTACCGGCACCTATACCGTCATGACCCAGATCGCCGCCGGTTCTCTGGGCTTGCCGGTAGAGCGCGTGGAGTTTCGCCTGGGCGACTCGACCTTTCCCAAGGCCCCGCTGCAGGGCGGTTCGTTTACCGTCTCGTCGGTCGGCAGCGCGGTCCACAAGGCCTGCGAGGCGCTGAAAGCGAAGATATGGGAGGCTGCACGCCAGTTGCAGGATGCGCCGTTCGCAGGCGGTTCGCTGGATGATATCCGCTTCGTTGAAGGCAGGTTGCAGATTGGCGATTCGCGCGAGCGCTCCATGCCACTCGAAGCGATCGTCGCCGCGTGCGGTCCGATCGAGGCCGAAGTCGACGGCCAGCCGGGTAGCGAACGCGACAAGTATTCGACCGGGACACATTCCGCAGTATTCGTCGAAGTGCGGGTGGATGAGTCGTTGGGAACGATTCGTGTAGCCCGAGTTGTCAGCGCGATTGCCGCTGGGCGCGTCATCAATCCGAAAACGGCAGGGAGCCAGATCCAGGGTGGTGTGATCTGGGGATTGGGCCAGGCGATGCAGGAGGAGACCTTCATCGACCACAGTCTGGGGCGCTACATGAACCACAACTTGTCCGAGTACCACGTTCCGATTCAGGCCGATGCGCCCGATATGGACGTGATCTTCGTCGAAGAGCACGACCCGATCGTCAATGCCCTGGGGTCCAAGGGCGTCGGTGAGATCGGGATCGTAGGTGTCGCCGCCGCGATCGGTAATGCGGTGTTCCACGCGACCGGCAAGCGCGTCCGGGAGCTGCCGATCACGCTCGACAAGGTGTTGTAAGGTGCCGGCCGGAGCGTCCTGCTCCGGCCATCTCCCTGCTGGGCTGATCGGGTTCCGCTGGCGGCGATGGGCGCCCGTTCAGCCCTTCGCCGGCACCGGCTGAGCTTCCTCTTCGCCTTCGTGCATGCGATCTCGGTGGGCCAGGGTAGGGAACAGCTTTATCCACAGGCCCGTCACCACGATCGCGCCCACGCCACCGATCAGCACAGCCGGGACGGTGCCAAACCAGGCAGCCGTCACACCCGCACGGAATTCTCCCAGCTGGTTGGATGCGCCGATGAACAGCCCGTTGACCGCACCCACACGGCCGCGCATTTCGTCCGGCGTCTGTAGCTGCACGAACGCCCCACGGATCACCATGCTGACCATGTCGGCTGCGCCCAGCACGACCAGTGTGAACAGGCTGAACCAGAGCGATGTGGACAGTCCGAAGCCGATAGTGGCAACGCCGAAGATGGCGACGGCGGTAAACATCACCGGCCCTACCTTTCGCTCGATGGGGAAGCGCGCGAGCCAGAAGGACATCAACAGCGCACCGACCGCCGGCGCGGAGCGAAGCAGGCCCAGCCCCCAGGGGCCGGTAAGCAGAATGTCCTTGGCAAATACTGGCAGCAGAGCCGTTGCACCGCCCAGCAAGACGGCGAACATGTCCATCGAGATGGCGCCGAAGATATCGGCGCGGCTGCGAATGAAACGAAAGCCCGCCAACAGCGAATCCAGCGACACCTTCTGTTTGAGCGGCAACTGTCGGGACGGCAGGCTCAGCATCAGGCTAAGCGCGATCAGGTAGAGCACCACGCTGGGCCCGTAGACCCAGCCGGCGCCGAAGGCGAACAGCAATCCACCCACGGCAGGCGCAATGATAGTCGCGGACTGCATGGCCGATGCGGCCGCCGCGACCGCTTTCGGAAACAGGCCAGGCGGAACGATGTTCGGCAAAAGTGCCTGAGTCGTCGGCATTTCGAAGGCACGGGCGGTACCGAGCAGAAACGCGACGACGAAGATCATTTCCCGCGTAATGGCCCCCGTTGTACTGCCTATCAACAGCGCCAGTGCAACGAGGCCCTGGGCACATTGGCAGAGCGCGGCAACCCGCCGCCGATCGAAGCGGTCGGCTACATGACCGGTAAAGAGGATGAACAGTATCTTCGGCATGAACTCGACGAGGCCCACCAGGCCCAGGTCGAGCACGCTTCCGGTCAGGGAATACATGTGCCAGCCGATGGCAACGGTGAGCATCTGGAAACCGCTTGCGGTGAAAACGCGTGCGAACCAGAACGCCATGAATGGCCGGTGGCGGATCAGGGATTGCGGATCAGACATGAGGCGATGAGCAGGGCCGGGCGACAAGGCCGACCATGTTAGCCCTTTGTGTCCGGTTGTGTACGCCAGATGCCATGCAAGACGGCTGAGCCCAGCGATTCGATTGAGGGCTGAAGGCGTGACAGAACAAGGGCGACTGTCTGGCTGGCGCCGTACAGTGAAGCTGCAACCGCCGTGCTTGAGGCGCCGCCGATCGTCTGAACCCCTGCCTTCGATCGCCACAACGCAGCTAGGTCGTGTCGATTGGCGACAACTTCATTACAATTCCGGCCGCCGGACCACTTTGCCATCAGTCCAGCAACGTTTCCTGAACTATAGTCATGTCCCATGCAGCAGGCCGCTGGGTTCGATCCCGCGTCGGCCGTGGTGCGAAATGACAATAAATAGAAAGACCACGGAGCAAGAAGAATGAAGGTAATCAATCGTTTTTCCCAGTTGTTCGCTGCTATGGCTCTGGCTGGCGCGGCTTCCTACAGCCTCGCAGCCGACACCATTCGCATCGGTGTGGCAGGCCCCGTGACCGGTCCGGTGACACAGTACGGCGACATGGTGCGCGCCGGTGTGGATCTCGCTATCGAGCGCATCAACGCGGCGGGCGGCGTTGAAGGCGCCAAGCTCGAAGCGGTCGTGTACGACGATGCGTGCGATCCCAAGCAGGCCGTTGCCGTCGCGAACAAGGTGGTCAATGACGGCGTCAAGTTCGTCGTCGGCCACGTGTGCTCCAGCTCGACTCAGCCCGCTTCGGACATCTATGAAGACGAAGGCATCCTGATGGTGACGCCGTCGGCCACCGCGCCGGAAATTACCGCGCGAGACGCGCAGCTGATCTTCCGTACCATCGGGCTCGACAACCTGCAGGGCCCGGTTGCCGGCAAGTTCATCCTCGCGAACTACATGGATTCGACCATCGCCGTTCTGCACGACAAGCAGCAGTATGGCGAAGGCATCGCAACCGAAGTGAAGAACTCGGTCGAGGCTGGCGGCGGCAAGGTTGCCGTTTTCGAAGGCCTGAATGCCGGTGACAAGGACTTCAACTCGCTCATCTCCAAGCTCAAGCGCGCGAACGTCGACTTCGTGTACTTCGGTGGCTACCACCCGGAAATGGGCTTGCTGCTGCGCCAGGCTCGTCAGGCCGGGCTCGAAGCACGCTTCATGGGCCCTGAAGGCGTAGGCAACAGCGAAATTACAGCGATTGCAGGCGAAGCCTCCGAAGGCATGCTGGCCACGCTGCCACGCGCATTCGAAGACCTTCCCCAGAACAAGGAACTGGTCGACGCCCTGAAAGCCAAGAAGCAGGATCCGAGCGGCATCTTCGTACTGCCAGCCTATTCCGCGGTAGAAGTGATCGCGCAGGGCATCAAGCAGGCGGGCGAAGCCGATCCTGAAGCTGTTGCCGAGGCACTGCGCAAGGGCAGCTTCGAGACGCCGACCGGCACGCTGAGCTACGACGAGAAGGGCGACCTGAAGAGTTTCGACTTCGTCGTCTATGAGTGGCACAAGGACGGTACCAAGACCGAAGCCAAATAAGGCTGCTGTTTTCTCTTCTGGGCAGATGTCCGGCGTAGCCGATGCCACCGAAAGGCGGTATCGGCTACGTCGGTACATCGCCCAGGGAGCGAGCCCGGCGCCTTAGCCTTCGCGACTGAAGCGATGCCGTGGCCAGAAGACGCGACTCGTTCGTTGCTTCTGGCACCAGTGTCCGCGCGAGGCCTGAATACAAGCCAACGTGACTGAAGCCTGAGGCGACCCCACAGGCTTCTTCGCCTTGCGTAGCCCAGACGTCGAGCGCCAATCGGTGCCGACGCGGGCGCTACGCCATCGGGAAACGCCCATGCCTGACTTCTATCACTACCTGCAACAGTTGGTTAACGGACTGACTGTGGGCAGCACCTACGCCTTGATCGCCATCGGCTACACGATGGTGTACGGCATCATCGGCATGATCAACTTCGCCCATGGCGAGGTGTACATGATCGGCTCTTATATTGCGTTCATCGCCATTACGCTGCTCGCGATGATGGGGCTGGACAGCCTTCCGCTCATCATGATCTGCGCCTTCGCCGCGAGCATGATCGTGACCAGCGCCTTCGGCTATAGCATCGAACGGGTGGCCTATCGGCCATTGCGCGGCGGTAATCGCCTGATCCCGCTGATCTCGGCGATCGGGATGTCGATCTTCCTGCAGAACGCCGTGATGCTGGCCCAGGATTCCAAGGAGAAAGCCATCGCCAACCCGTTGCCGGGCAGCTTCGTCTTCGGCGAAAGCTCCATGAACGGCGTGGTCATTTCCTACATGCAGATCCTTATCTTCGTGGTCACGTTCCTGGCCATGCTGGGTCTGACGCTGTTCATCTCCCGCTCGCGTCTCGGCCGTGCCTGCCGCGCCTGCGCGGAAGACCTGAAGATGGCCAACCTGCTTGGCATCAATACCAATTCGATCATTGCGCTGACGTTCGTCATCGGTGCAGCGCTTGCAGCCGTGGCTGCGGTACTGCTGGGCATGCAGTACGGCGTAATCAATCCGTACCTGGGCTTCCTGGCTGGCATCAAGGCCTTTACCGCGGCAGTACTGGGCGGCATTGGCAGCATCCCGGGCGCCGTGCTCGGCGGCCTGGTTCTGGGCGTCGCCGAAGCGTTCGGGGCGGACCTCGTCGGTGACCAGTACAAGGACGTCGTGGCGTTCAGCCTGTTGATCCTCGTACTGCTGTTCCGCCCCACGGGCATCCTCGGCCGGCCGGAGGTGGAAAAGGTATGACGCGCAATCTCAAGACCGGCCTGTTCAGCGCCGTCCTGCTGATCCTCATTTCCTATCCGATACTGGGCCTCAAGCTGACGGTTGTTGGCATTTCCCTGCAGGTCCACGGCGCGACCGCCGAGACGCTCTGGCTGATTGCCGGTGCTGCGCTGGCGATCTTCCTGTGGCATGTGTTGCTGCGTGATCGTCTGATGCGCTCCAGCGCAGGTGCCGCGTTGCCGACCATGCCCGCGGACCTCAAGCGCAGGCTGACCCTGCCCAGCGTGCAACGCTGGATCATGTTCGGCCTGTTGATCGTCGCACTGGCGTGGCCGTTCTTCGGCACGCGCGCCGCGGTGGATATCGCCACGCTGATGCTCATCTACATCATGCTCGGCATCGGTCTAAACATCGTGGTCGGCCTGGCTGGCCTGCTTGACCTGGGCTATGTCGGTTTCTACGCGGTAGGCGCCTATACCTACGCGCTATTGGCTGAATACGCAGGCTTCGGCTTCTGGACAGCGTTGCCCATCGCAGGGTTGATGGCCGCCACGTTCGGGTTTCTACTGGGTTTCCCGGTATTGCGATTGCGAGGCGACTACCTGGCCATCGTGACGTTGGGCTTCGGCGAAATCATCCGCATCATGCTGCGCAACCTGACCGGCCTGACCGGTGGCCCGAACGGCATCACCGTCGCCAACGAGCACAAGCCGACACTGTTCGGGCTGTCCTTCGAGCGACGGGTGCCGGAAGGCGTGCAGACCGTGCATGACTTCCTCGGAATGTCCTACAACTCGACCTACAAGGTGATCTTTCTTTACCTGATTGCCTTGTTGCTGGTCGTAGCTGCCCTGTTCGTCATCAATCGCCTCATGCGCATGCCGATCGGCCGCGCCTGGGAAGCGCTTCGTGAAGACGAGATCGCCTGCCGTGCGCTGGGCCTCAACCCGACGACGGTCAAACTGTCCGCCTTCACCATCGGTGCGTCGTTTGCCGGTTTCGCAGGCTGCTTCTTTGCGGCGCGCCAGGGGCTGGTGACGCCTGAATCCTTCACCTTCATCGAGTCGGCCATGATCCTGGCGATCGTGGTGCTGGGAGGCATGGGTTCGCAGCTGGGCATCATCTTCGCCGCCGCCGTGATGGTGCTCCTGCAGGAGATCCGTGATTTCAACGAATACCGCATGCTGATCTTCGGTTTGACGATGATCCTCATGATGATCTGGCGTCCGCAGGGCCTGATCCCGATGCAGCGTCCGCACCTGGAGTTGAAGCAATGAGCCGTCCGATTCTGCAGGTCAGTGACCTGTCGATGCGTTTCGGCGGCCTGCTGGCCGTCAACGGGGTGAACCTGACCGTGCAGGAGAAGCAGGTTGTTTCGATGATTGGCCCCAACGGTGCCGGCAAAACGACCGTCTTCAATTGCCTGACCGGCTTCTACAAGCCCACGTCCGGTCGCATTCTGCTCGGTGATGAGGCAATCGAGGGGCTGCCGGGCCACAAGATTGCGCGCAAGGGTGTCGTGAGAACGTTCCAGAACGTTCGCCTGTTCAAGGACATGACCGCGGTCGAGAACCTACTGATTGCACAGCACCGGCACCTGAACACGAATTTTCTCGCTGGCCTGTTCAAAACCCCTGCGTTCCGGCGCAGCGAGCGCGAGGCCATGGAATATGCAGCGTTCTGGCTGGATCGTGTGAACCTTACCGACGTGGCCAATCGCACGGCGGGTACGCTGGCGTACGGTCAGCAGCGCCGACTGGAAATCGCCCGGTGCATGATGACCCGCCCGCGCATCCTCATGCTCGACGAGCCGGCCGCTGGCCTCAACCCCCGCGAGACGGAGGATCTCAAGGCACTCATCGGGACGCTTCGCGACGAGCACAACGTGACTGTCCTGCTTATCGAGCATGACATGAAGTTGGTGATGAGCATTTCCGACCACATCTTCGTGATCAACCAGGGCACACCGCTCGCGGACGGTAGGCCGCAGCAGGTACGGGACAACCCGGACGTGATCAAAGCCTACCTGGGGGAGGCGTGATGCTTTATTTCGAGAACGTTTCCACCTTCTACGGCAAGATCCAGGCGCTGCATGGCGTCAGCGTCGAGGTGCGCCAAGGCGAAATCGTCACGTTGATCGGGGCCAATGGTGCGGGAAAGTCCACGTTGCTGATGACGCTGTGCGGTAACCCGCGGGCAACCGAAGGCAGCATTCGTTACCAGGGCGAAGAACTGGTTGGCATGGATACCCCGGAGATCATGCGCAAGAGCATCGCCGTGGTCCCGGAGGGGCGCCGCGTGTTCGCACGCCTGACCGTGGAGGAGAACCTTGCCATGGGCGGGTTCTTCGGCAACAAGCGTGACAACCAGGAGCAGCTCGACAAGGTGCTGCACCTGTTCCCACGGCTGAAGGAGCGTTTCAATCAACGCGCCGGCACCATGTCCGGCGGCGAACAGCAGATGCTCGCCATCGGCCGGGCGCTGATGAGCAAGCCAAAGCTCCTGTTGCTGGACGAGCCTTCACTGGGCCTTGCACCTATCATCATCCAGCAGATCTTCGAGATCATCGAGCAGCTGCGCCGCGACGGTGTGACCGTCTTCCTCGTCGAGCAGAACGCCAACCAGGCACTCAAGCTTGCCGATCGGGGCTATGTTCTGGAAAACGGCCATATCGTAATGCAGGGTAGCGGCGAGCAACTGCTGAACGATCCGAAGGTTAGGGATGCGTATCTAGGGGCGTGATCGGGTCCTGCAGCGCCGCCTGATGGCGGCGCTGACGGGCGTGCTGGGGTTACCCGCTATAGCAATGTGACAGGGATATGCCCTTTAGTCCCGATGCATGTTTCGTGGCAACGGCAGCAAAGGACTTCGCTGCCTGAGGGCACTAGAGGGAATGTGCGCGTTCAAGTCTCCGTAGAACCCATTCGGTCAAGGGGCTACGGAGACAAAGACGACCACTCAGTGGTGCTCGCGGGTCGCGCGGAATTTCACGTCGGGCCAGCGCTCTTCCATAAGGCTGAGATTGACGCGGGTCGGCGCCAGGTAGGTAAGGTGGCCACCACCATCAATGGCGATGTTCTCGAACGCCTTGACCTTGAAGTCCTCGAGCTTCTTCTTGTCGTCGCACTCGATCCAGCGTGCGGACCAGACGTTGATGGCCTCGTAGGCACATTCAACCTTGTACTCTTCCTTCAGGCGGCTTGCGACCACGTCGAACTGCAGCACACCCACCGCACCGAGGATGATGTCGTTGCTGCGTTCGGGGAAGAACACCTGGGTGGCGCCTTCCTCGGCAAGCTCCTGCAGACCCTGGCGTAGCTGCTTTGATTTCAGCGGGTCCTTGAGGCGGACGCGGCGGAACAACTCGGGCGCGAAGTGCGGGATGCCGGTGAAACCGAGCACTTCGCCTTCCGAGAACGTGTCGCCAATCTGGATCGTACCGTGGTTGTGCAGGCCGATGATGTCGCCAGCATAGGCCTCTTCCAGCTGTTCACGCTCGCTGGAGAAGAAGGTGAGGGCATCCGCGATCTTCAGATCCTTCTTCAGACGCACGTGGCGCATCTTCATGCCTTTCTCGTACTTGCCCGAGCAAATCCGCATGAACGCGATGCGGTCCCGGTGCTTCGGGTCCATGTTCGCCTGAATCTTGAAGACGAAGCCGGTAAATTTCTCTTCCACCGGCTCCACGACCCGCTCATGGGCGGCGCGGTTCAGGGGGCGCGGTGCCCAATCCACGATGGCGTCGAGCACCTGGTCGACGCCGAAGTTGCCGAGCGCAGTACCGAAGAACACCGGTGTCATGCGGCCTTCGAGGAATTCCTGCTCGTCGAATTCATGGCAGGCGCCCTGAACCAGTTCCAGCTGCTCGACGAAATCATCATAGAGGTCGCCAAGGTGGGCGCGGGCTTCGTCCGAGTCCAGCTTGTCGATGATCCTGGCTTCGATGCGCTCATGCCCGTGGCCGGGGATGTAACAGATGATCTTGTCTTCGCGCAGGTGATAGACACCTTTGAAGTCGCGGTAGGAGCCGATTGGCCAGGTGATCGGTGCCGCCTTGATCTTGAGGACGGCTTCGATCTCGTCCAGCAGCTCAATAGGGTCGCGGATATCGCGGTCCAGCTTGTTGATGAAGCTGACGATGGGTGTGTCGCGCAGCCGGCAGACATCCATCAGGGCGATGGTGCGAGGCTCGACGCCTTTACCGCCGTCCAGCACCATCAGCGCCGAGTCGACGGCCGTGAGGGTGCGATAGGTATCTTCGGAGAAGTCCTCGTGGCCGGGGGTGTCCAGCAGGTTGACCATATGTTCCCGGTAGGGGAACTGCATGACCGAGGTCGTGATGGAGATGCCGCGCTGCTTCTCCATTTCCATCCAGTCGGACGTCGCGTGACGATCGGACTTTCGCGATTTCACGGTACCCGCCACGGCAATCGCCTTGCCCATCAGCAAGAGCTTTTCGGTAATGGTGGTCTTACCGGCATCGGGGTGGGAAATGATGGCGAACGTACGGCGTTTGGCGACTTCGGCGGCCTGGGTGGTCATGCGGCGAACCTGATAGGAAAAGCGAAAAATTGGGCGCGGATTATACAGGAATGATGGCGGATCGGTGGGTATGGCCGTCGGGCTGGGGCTCGTGGCGCAGCACGGGGCTTTTGTGAAATCGACGGCCGTGTAGCGCAGGGCAAGTTTCGTTGCTGCGTATGGCGGCAAGGGCGTGCCCGCTACGTGCTGCGCGGAAGGATGTGGAGAGCGGGCGTCGCCCTCCAATGAAATTGCCGCGCCGAAGCGGCCATGAGAGCTTCGAAGATCGGCAGCCTGAGGTAGGGTGGGTTAGCGACGCGACACCCACCGAAGGGATGGGACCGAAAACGCCGCCCTTGATCACAGCCGTTGTTTCCAAGGCGCGCACAACCGGTATCGAGCCGATACAACGCGGATCGTGCCGTTCGAGGTAAACGGTGGAAGCCCTTCGGGATTCCACCCTACGGCCCCGCACCACAGAGGAATGCGGGCGTTACCAGGTCGCGGACATAGCCGTACCCACCCGGCCAGAAAGCCCTGGAAATGGGTGAACCTGACGCCGTTCGTTGCTTCGTGGTGGTGAGCTTGAGCCCAGCCAGGAAACGGAGTAGGCGCAGGACTTAAGCCTTTCAACCCTATGCATGACCCGCAATCCTCGGTGCTGAAGCGAAATGGTCCCAATGGGCGAAGAAGTCTCCCCGCCAGATTGAGCACCAGCGATCAACGTGGATGGCGGGTGGGGATGCGTAGATATGTCGTCATGCGATGAAGCGGCGCAATAAAATGCTGATAAAGAGATTCTGATCGGGCTTAAATTGCGCAAGTAGCCCCTTTTTCGTCTATATAGGCAATCTTGGGAATAGCCCCGTCCGGTAGGATGTAACCAAATAAAACCGGATGTTTGCCAATGTCATACGTTGCCCCAATCGGTGCCGACGCTACGTCTTCCCTGCCCGTCGATACGAACCGTGCGGCCGAAATCTCCGCCCGTATCGATCGCCTCCCTCCGTCGCGGAGTCTCTGGCTGCTTGTTACCTTGCTCTCGATTGGCGGGTTTTTCGAACTCTACGATCTGTTTCAGACGGCCTATATCAGTCCCGGGCTTATCGCCGACGGGATCTTTGCCAATGGTGCAGAAGGCGTGTTCGGGATCTCGGACCAGGCATCCTTCGCGGCGGCAACGTTTTTGGGGCTGTTCATCGGCGCAAGCCTTCTCACGCCTTATGCGGATCGATTCGGCCGTCGAAACGTGTTCGTTTTTGCATTGATCGCCTATACGGTCTGCACGGTATTGATGGGCCTGCAGACAACGGCGATCGGCGTCATTGTGATGCGCTTTCTTGTCGGTATCGGGCTGGGCGTCGAACTGGTGACGATCGATACCTACCTGTCCGAGATCATTCCCAAGGACATGCGCAGCAAGGCTTTCGCGTTCGGCTTCTTCATCATGTTCTCCTCGGTCCCGACCGTCGCGTTGCTTTCCTGGTGGCTGGTGCCGCAGGCACCTTTTGGTGTGTCCGGTTGGCGCTGGGTCGTTTTCTTCAGCGCGATCTTCGCGCTGTTCATCTGGTGGCTGCGCCGTCGCCTTCCCGAGTCGCCTCGTTGGTTGGCCCAGCATGGCCGGTTCGACGAAGCGGACGCCGTGCTGCGGCCCATCGAAGAGCGGGTGGCTGCGGAAACGGGTAAAGCGCTGCCTTCGCCGAAGGCAGAGATATTCGGCGTAAGCACCAAGGGGCGTTTTGCCGATATCTGGAGCCCTTTATACCGAAAGCGCACGTTGATGTTGATCGTGTTCAATATCTTTCAGGCGATTGGTTTCTTCGGCTTCGGCAACTGGTTGCCCAAGCTCATTTCGGGGCAGGGTGTCAGCGTTACCCACAGCCTGGGTTATGCCTTCGTCATCACCCTGGCATACCCGTTGGGCTCGCTGTTCTGCATGAAGGTCACCAGCCGGTTCGAGAACAAATGGCAGATCGTCTGCTCTGCGTTGTGCACCGTCATTTTCGGCACCCTGTTCGCGTTCCAGAGCCACCCGCTTTGGCTGACGCTCTGCGGGGTCATGATCACCTTCAGCAACGCATGGCTGACGTACAGCTATCACGGCTATCAGACCGAGCTGTTCCCGACGCACATTCGGGCGCGAGCGGTGGGCTTCTGCTACTCGTTCAGTCGCTTGTCCACGGTGTTCAGCAGCGTCGTCATCGGCCTGTTCCTGGAGAGCTTCGGCACCCCTGGCGTCGTCGTTTTCATCGTGGTCAGTATGCTCATCGTCATGTTCACGATCGGCGTGTTCGGCCCTCGCACGCAGGGCCTTGCGCTGGAGCGGATCAACGCCTGACGGGTCGTCCGGGGAACATCAAAAGGTCATGCCGGTCGGTTAAAGGTATGGGTTGGCAATGCGGGGGTGACGCGGTCGAATTTTTCGTTGATCTCGTGCCCCTCACGCCCTAAAGTTCGCGCCCGAACGTCCATGCTGGCAACGATCCATCCGGCTCAAGTACTGACGACGAGAGATCGCTGGTTTCCAACCGCGATCGGCGATGCTCGGCGACAAGCCTTGGGAAGTAGGCGAACCAAAATGGGGAAACTGATCGGGCGTTCGGAAGGGATGGAGCAGCCGCTGGAGAGCATGTGAAGCATGCGTGTCCGGTTACGCGGGTGCCCTCTCTGCAGGCTTTTCCCATTGCCATCGGCTATCGGCCGACCCTTTTCCGTTCCGCCAACTGGAGCCCAGCATGTCGATCAAGATCGAAGACTACTACCCCCGCGAAACCTTCAACAAACTGAAGGCGTTTGCCGATGAAAAGGAGACCCCGTTTGTCGTCATCGACACGGCTACCATCGCGCAAGCGTACGACGATCTGGTTGGCAGCTTCCCGTTCGCCAAGATCTATTACGCCGTGAAAGCCAACCCGGCAATCGAGATCACCGAGCTGTTGCGCGACAAGGGATCGAACTTCGATATCGCCTCGATCTACGAGTTGGACAAGGTCATGAGCGCCGGCGTCGGCCCGGAGCGCATCAGCTACGGCAACACCATCAAGAAAGCCCGCGACATCCGCTACTTCTACGAGAAGGGCGTCCGCATGTTCGCAACCGACTCCGAGGCCGACCTGCGCAACATCGCCAAGGCCGCGCCGGGCTCCAAGGTCTACGTGCGCATCCTGACCGAGGGCTCGACCTCGGCTGACTGGCCGCTGTCACGCAAGTTCGGTTGCAACCCGGACATGGCGCTGGACCTGCTGATTCTCGCCAAACAACTGGGTCTTGTACCTTACGGCCTGTCGTTCCACGTCGGCTCGCAGCAACGCGACATCGACGTCTGGGACGCAGCCATCGCCAAGGTGAAGGTGATCTTCGAGCGCCTCCAGCAGGAAGACGGCATCACGCTGCAGATGATCAATATGGGCGGAGGCTTCCCAGCCAACTACATCCAGCGCACCAATGACCTCAAGACCTATGCCGAGGAAATCACGCGCTTCTTGAAGGAAGACTTCGGCGATGACCTGCCCGAGATCATCCTCGAGCCTGGGCGCTCGCTGATCGCGAACGCCGGCGTGTTGGTCAGCGAGGTCGTGCTGGTGTCGCGCAAGTCGCGCACAGCGGTCGAGCGTTGGGTCTTCACTGATGTGGGCAAGTTCTCCGGCCTGATCGAAACGATGGATGAGGCCATCAAGTTTCCGATATGGACCGAAAAGAGGGGCGAGATGGAGGAGGTCGTCATCGCTGGCCCTACCTGCGACAGTGCGGACATCATGTACGAGCACTACAAATACGGTCTGCCCCTCAACCTTTCCAGCGGTGACCGTCTGTACTGGTTCTCCACCGGCGCCTACACAACGAGCTATAGCGCTGTAGAGTTCAATGGCTTCCCGCCGTTGAAGTCGTTCTATATCTGATCGCCTGGGTCCAAGGAGAAGCCCTGCACACGCAGGGCTTTTTTCTGCCTGGTACGCTTTTCAGGACGCTGTCGCGATCCGCTGGGGCTCGATGAATGTCTCGGCGTAGTGGCAGGCGACCTTGCGGCCATCCACTTCGCGGAAGGCCGGTTCCTCGGTACGGCAACGATCGGTCGCATGTGGGCAGCGTGTATTGAACACACAGCCGGAGGGCGGCGACAGGGGATTGGGCAGCTCGCCCCGAATCTTGATGCGTGGCTTGTTCGGGTCTGGCTTGATCGATGGCGTCGCTGACAGCAGGGCTTGTGTGTAGGGGTGCAGCGGGCGCTCATAGAGTCGATCACGAGGGCCCATCTCGGCAGGCTTGCCCAGGTACATCACTAACACCTGATCGGCTACATGCCGGACCACAGCGAGGTTGTGCGAAATGAACACGTACGCGGTGCCGAGTTCCTCCTGAAGATCTTTGAACAGGTTCAGGACCTGCGCCTGGATCGAGACGTCCAGCGCGGAGGTGGGTTCGTCGGCGACGAGCACCTTGGGCGTGAGCATCATCGCACGGGCGAGGGCGATCCGTTGACGTTGGCCTCCCGAGAACATATGGGGATAGCGCTGGTAGTGCTCGGGCCGCAAGCCCACCTGGCGCATCATGGCCTGCACGCGCTCACGGCGTTCATCGCGGCTGAGGTCGGTGTTGATCAGAAGCGGTTCGGCGAGTTGGTCGCCGATCTTCTGCCGCGGATTGAGCGATGCATAGGGGTTCTGAAAGACCATCTGCACGTCACGGCGCAGGTGCTGGCGATCTTCCCTGCTGGCGCCGGTGACCTCGCGGCCACCGATCTGAAGGGAGCCCGACGTCGGCTCCTCGATCAGCGTCAGTGCGCGGGCCAGGGTGGACTTTCCGCAGCCGGATTCACCCACGACCGCGAGCGTTTCCCCCGCTGCCAGCTCGAAGGAGACGCCATTCAATGCGCGTACGGTGGCGTCCTCTTTGAACAGGCCGCGTGATACGCGGTAGTGGCGCGTCAGATCACGCGCCAGAAGAACGGGGGCGTTGGTTGTCTGCTCAACGGACATGACGTTCTCCTCGCGAAGCGTAATGCGATTCCGGATGGACATCGGGCGCTTCGCCCGGCGCCATGTTGCGCGGGAAGAAGCAACGCACCGCGCCGCGATCGTAAGGTTCCAGCGCAGGGCGTTTCTCACAGCGGGTTTGCACGTACGGGCAGCGCGGCGCCAGCAGGCAGCCGTTCGGTCGGTCATAACGGCCTGGAACGATACCCGGAAGGGTGGCGAGGCGTGTGCGGTCCCCGTGTTCGGGGATCGCGGCCAGTAGTGCTTCGGTATACGGATGTGCCGGGGCGTCGAACAGGGCCGGAATGTGGCCCTTCTCGACCGCCTGGCCGGCGTACATTACACAGACATCGCGCGCCGTCTCGGCCACCACAGCAAGGTCGTGCGTGATGAGAATCAAGGCCATGTTCTGGTCGCGCTGCAATGCCAGGAGCAGGTCCATGATCTGCGCCTGGATGGTGACGTCCAGCGCCGTAGTGGGCTCGTCGGCGATCAGCAGTTGCGGCTCGCCGGCAATGGCCATGGCAATCGCAACCCGTTGGCTCATGCCCCCGGACAGCTGATGCGGATAGGCATCGAGCCGGCTTTCAGCAGCCGGAATCTCGACCCGTTGCAGCAGCTCCAGCGCACGTTGGCGGGCAGCGCGGCCCTTCAGGCCAAGGTGCTGACGGATGACTTCCTCGATTTGGTAGCCGACGGTATAGGCCGGGTTGAGGGCGGTCATCGGGTCCTGGAAGACCATGGCCATGTCCTTGCCGATGAGGCGACGGCGTTGGCGGCCCTTGATGGTCAGCAGGTCATGTCCCAGAAACAGCATCTGGTCTGCCGTGACGACACCAGGCGGGTCGATCAGGCCCATCAGCGCCATCATGGTGACCGATTTGCCTGAGCCGGACTCACCGACAATGGCGAGCACCTCGCCGGCATTGACCGAAAGATCCAGCCCTTCGACTACAGGTGGTGCATCAGGTCCGCCGAAACGGACATTCAGGTTACGAATATCAAGCAGGCTCATCGTATCAGCGCCTCCGAAACGGCTGGACTGCGCAGCAGGGCGTGTGGCAACACGGGAGGCAGGGAGGTCGGTTTCATCGGTTCGTACCTCATGCTGCATTCTTCAGGCGGGGGTCGAGCGCATCGCGTAGCCCGTCGCCCATCAGGTTGATGGCCAGAACGCTGAGGAGAATGGCGAGGCCGGGCAGCGAGACCACCCACCACGCGCGCTGCATGTTGTCCCGCGCGGAGGCGAGCATGGTGCCCCATTCCGGTGTCGGCGGCTGAACGCCCAGTCCAAGGAAGCCCAATGCGGCGGCGTCGAGAATTGCTGTCGAGAAGCTCAGTGTCGCCTGAACGATCAGCGGCGCCATGCAGTTCGGCAGGACGGTCACGAACATCAGGCGCAGCGTTCCCGCGCCGGCAATCCGCGATGCGGTTACGTAGTCACGGTTGAGTTCGGTCATGACCGCCGCACGGGTGAGTCGGACGTAGGCCGGCAGGGAGACGATGGCGATCGCGAAGATCGTGTTCATCAAGCCTGGGCCAAGGATGGCGACGATCGCGACGGCCAACAACAGCGAGGGCAGGGCCAGCATGACGTCCATGAGGCGCATGATGGGTGGTGCCAGGCGGGTGGGCGAAAAACCCGCGACCAGGCCCAGCAGAATGCCCGGTATCAACGAAACCACGACGGAAGCCAGGCCGATCAGCATCGACAGGCGCGCACCGTGGATCAACCGCGAGAGCATGTCCCGGGCCGCTTCGTCGGTGCCCAACAGGAAGCGGGTGTCGCCGCCCTCCATCCAGGCGGGGGGCAATAGCGTGAAGTCGCGAAATTGATCCGTGGGGTCGTAAGGTGAGATCCAGGGCGCGAAGAGGGCGCAGAACACCATCAGCGCCATGTAGATCAGGCCGGCCAGCGCGCCCTTGTTACGGCTGAAGGCGGTCCAGAATTCGCGAAACGGGGATGGATAGTGCAGGGCCGCATCGGTCGACGGCGTCATGGGTAAAGGCGCTTTCGAGGTCATGGGGTCACCGTTGATGCCGGATGCGTGGGTTGATCAGCCCGTAGAGGATGTCCACAGTGAAGTTCACGAGGATCACCAGGCACGCCACCAAGAGGATGCCGTTTTGTACGACCGGGTAATCACGGGCACCAATCGACTCGATCAACCAATGGCCGATTCCCGGCCAGGAAAAGATCGTTTCGGTCAGCACGGCACCGCCCAGCAGCGTGCCGACCTGCAGGCCGAAGACGGTGACCACGGGTACGAGCGCATTGCGCAGGGCGTGGACGAAGACGACCCGGCGTGGCGACAGCCCCTTGGCGCGGGCGGTACGGACATAATCCTCACGCAAGACTTCGAGCATCGCCGAGCGGGTCATGCGCGCGATGACGGCAAGCGGGATGGTGCCGAGCACGATTGCGGGCAGGATCAGATGGCGGACAGCATCCATGAACGCGCCTTCCTCATCGGACAGCAGGGTGTCGATGAGCATGAAGCCGGTCACGGGGGGAATGTCGTAGAGCAGGCTCAGGCGGCCGGAGACCGGCGTCCAGCCCAGGTCGACCGAGAACACCATGATGAGGATCAGACCCCACCAGAAGATCGGCATCGAATAGCCGGTGAGCGACAGGCCCATCACGCCATGATCGAAGATGGAGCCTCGCTTGAGCGCGGCTATCATGCCCGCCAGTAGTCCGAAGATGCCCGCAAAGATCAGTGCGGCAATAGCCAGCTCAAGCGTGGCCGGGAACAGCGTGGTGAATTCATCCCAGACGCTGGTGCGTGTCCGGAGGGATTCGCCCAGGTCGCCCGAGGCGAGCTGGCCGATGTAGTCGAAATACTGCTGGTAGAGCGGCTTGTTGAGCCCCAGGCGCTCCATGGCCTGGGCATGCAGCTCGGGATCCACCCGGCGTTCACCCATCATGACTTCCACCGGGTCGCCCGGAATAAGGCGTATCAGTGCGAAGGTCAGAAGCGTGATGCCGAAGAAAGTCGGGATCAGCAGCGCCAGGCGGCGTGCGATGAAGCTAAGCATCGTGGTCGTCAACTCCTGAGTGCCCCGGACGGGGCAAGGCGGTGATATCCGTTTCGACGGCGCGGCGTGCGCGATGGTCTTCGGTTCACGGCAAGCACATGCTGCGCTTGGCCGTTCTGGTTCGGACCATGACGTCGTTCAGACATTCCTCAAGCAGCATGCGTGCCGCGGTTCTAGGACGTACGCGTTGGGCAGCCCGGCAGGCAGGCTACCCAACGCCGTGGTCAGTCCTTGCTTACGCCGCTGAAGCTGTTGCGACCGAAGGGGCTGATGACAAAGCCTTTAACGTCCTTGCGCATGGGCTGGTAGACCGTGGAGTGCGCGATGGGCGTAATCGGAACTTCACGTTTCAGGACGGCCTGCGCCTTCTCGTACAACGCGGTGCGTTCGGCCTGGTCCGTGATGCGCTTCGCAGCGACGACGAGGTCGTCGTACTCCTTGTCGCACCACTTCGAGAAATTGTTGCCGTCTACCGAAGCGCAGCCGTACAGCGTACCGAGCCAGTTGTCCGGGTCACCGTTGTCACCGGTCCAGCCGATGAGCATGGCGTCGTGTTCGCCAGCGTGGGCACGCTTGATGTACTCGCCCCACTCATAGCTGACGATGCGCGCCTTGATGCCGACCTTGGCCCAGTCATTCTGGAGCATTTCAGCCATCAGCCTTGCGTTGGGGTTATAGGGACGCTGGACCGGCATGGCCCATAGCGTGATCTCCGTACCTTCCTTCACGCCCGCAGCCTTGAGCAATTCCCTGGCTTTGTCAGGATCGTAGGGTGCATCCTTGATGGATTCATCGTAGGACCACTGGGTCGGCGGCATGCCGTTCACGGCCAGTTGACCGGCACCCTGGTAGACCGCGTCGATGATGGCCTTCTTGTTGACCGCCATGTCCAACGCTTCGCGGACTTCACGCTTGTCGAATGGCGCGCGGGTGACGTTGTAGGCGATATAGCCCAGGTTGTAACCCGGCTCGGTCGGAACGTTGAGGTTCTTGTCCGCTTTCAGGCTTTCAATATCGGCCGGGCGAGGATTCAGCGTGATGTCGCATTCGCCCACGCGGATCTTCTGCATCCGAACCGGCGCGTCGGTATTGATCGAGAACAGAAGGTTTTCGACTTTCACCTTGTCCGGGTCCCAGTAGTCCGGGTTGCCCTTGAAGCGAATGACGGCGTCCTTCTGATAGCGGTTGAAGACAAAGGGGCCAGTACCAACCGGCTTCTGGTTGATATCCGCGGCCTTGCCGGCCTTCAGCAGTTGATCGGCATACTCCGCGGAGTGGACGGCTGCGAAGTTCATCGCCAGGTTCTGAATGAAGGCTGCGTCGACGTCGTTCAGGACGAAGCGGACGGTCATGTCGTCGACCTTCTCTACCTTGGCGATGTTGGCGTCCAGACCCATGTCGGTGAAATACGGGAACTCCGTGGCGTAGGCCTTACGGAAGGGATGGTTCTTGTCCAGCATGCGCTGGAACGTGAATACCACGTCGTCCGCATTGAACTCACGGGACGGTTTGAAATAGTCCGTGGTGTGGAATTTCACGCCTTCACGCAGGTGGAAGGTGTAGGTCTTGCCGTCCTCGCTGATATCCCAGGACGTCGCCAATGAGGGTTGCGCCTTGGTGCCGCCGCGCTCAAATTCCGCCAAGCGGTTGAACATGGTCTCCGAGTTCGCATCGAAGTCAGTCCCGGTCGTGTACTGGCCCGGGTCGAATCCGGCCGGGCTGCCTTCGGAACAGTAAACCAGCGTGCCCTTGGCAGCGGATGCCATCGGGCTGGCGGCCAATAGGCCGGTTGCCAGCAACGCGGAAAAGAGAGCGGTCTTGCGCATGCGGAGCCTCGTCGAGTTGTTATATGGCCACGCCTTGTGGGCGAGGACGCGGGCGGTCTTGGATGATTCCAAGCCAGCGTGCATCCCGAAATTAAGTGAAGCTGAAATCTCCGTCAATTCAAAATTTAAGCCGCACTAATATTGAGCGGCGTGCCCGAAAACGGGGCGATCGTGTCGCTTACGGATCAATACGCCCGGCGATCGTCGAAAAGTGGCATTGTGGTCACGTTGATGAGTTCAGCTGCTGCCGCCCCTGAGTTGACCAGCCTGTGAGGCCTGGACGCATCGAAATGCACCGAGTCGCCGATGCCCAGCGGATAGGCGCGGCCCTCGATAAAGTACGTCACGTGACCGGTCAATACGTAGGCCAGCTCGACGCCTTCATGCGCGATCAGCTCGGACTCATAGCCGACCGGGATATTCATTTTCACAGCATTTAGCGGATTGCCCGGGAAAGAGCTCGAGAGACGCTCGTATACAAGCGGCTGGCTGCCAACGGTGTAGCGGACCCGCTCGTTGGTATGCGAGTCCGGGCTTTGTTGCTCCGGCTGTTCCAGGAGCGTATTCAATGGCACCTGAATGGCACGCGCGATATTGGCCAGCGACGAGATGGAGACTCCGCAGAGATTGCGTTCAGCCTGGGAAAGGAAGCTGGCTGTCAGTCCGGCCTCGGCGGCGACCTGGTTGAGTGTCTTGCCTGCAGCGCGTCTGTAGCGCCGTAGCCGTTCGCCGATGTGCTCTACGGTCATGGAGTATCGCCTTGCTGGTATGAGGTCGAAGTATACCGGTGCGCTTCGTGTATTTCGTTCCGAACATTAACGCTTCACGGCCGGTGATTTTCGTTCTAATTTAAGTGAAGCTTAATTAATTGGAGTGTGCCATGACGCTTGGTGTGGGTGGTGTGTCGGCTGCGGCGGCCCTGGATCGACTGCAGGACATGACGGCAGGGGCGCAAGCAATCGCGCCTGCGGAATACCAACAGCGGCTGGCGCGGGCACAGGTTGCGATGCGAGAGGCCGGCATTGACGCGTTGGTGATCAATGCCGGGAGCAACCTGCACTACTTCAGTGGCATCGTTTGGAAGGCCAGCGAACGCTTGGTGGCGGCCGTACTGCCGGCCGATGGGCCGCTCCACTACATCGCGCCAGCGTTCGAGCGTGGCACCGTACAGAGCTTCATGGTGGTGGACGGCCCCATCAGCACCTGGCAGGAACACGAGAACCCTTATGCGCTATTGGGCGATGTCCTGCACGGTCTCGGTGTGCTGCCCGGCGGCGATGCCGTCATCGCACTGTGCCCCAGCCTGCCGTTCTTCATGTTCGATGGCATTCGTGAGTGCCATTCGGGCTATCGATTCATCAATGGCGGGCCGCTCATTGATGATCTACGCATGTACAAGTCCTCTGCCGAAATCGCGCTGCTGCGCCAGGCCAAGGCGATGACCCTGGCGGTCCATCAGGCCACAGCCAGCATGCTTGAGGAAGGCATGTCGGCCGCCGACGTTACCGAGTTCATCCGGCAGGCGCATCGCCGGGTAGGTGCGCCGGGCTCCACTTTCTGCATCGTGCTGTTCGGGCCGGATACCGCTTTTCCACATGGCGTATTGGCCCCCAAGGGGCTGGAAAAAGGCGATATGGTGCTGATCGATACGGGTTGTCAATTGCACGGCTACCAGTCGGACATTACGCGTAGCTACGTGTTTGGCGAACCCACGCCTGAGCAGCGACGTGTCTGGGATGTCGAAAAGGCCGCACAGCAGGCAGCCTTCGAGGCTGCGGTGCTCGGCGCGACATGCGAGTCCCTGGATCTGGCGGCGCGCCGAGTCATCGAAGCCAATGGGTTCGGGCCGGGCTACGCATTGCCGGGACTACCACACCGTACGGGTCATGGCGTTGGGCTGGAGCTGCACGAGGCGCCCTACATCGTCAAAGGCAACACGTTGCCGCTGGACGCCGGCATGTGTGCCAGCAACGAGCCGATGATCTGCGTACCCGGCGCCTTTGGCGTTCGCCTGGAGGACCACTTCTACATGGCTGACGATGGAGCGCACTGGTTCACCGAGCCGAGCTTTTCGGTCGATGATCCATTCGGGTTGGAAAAGGCGTGATCTGACACGTCTTCCTTGCAGGTTGCGCTGTGACGCTTGAGGTCCGGCAAAGCGCATCAGCGGCGCACCTCTGATCCTGCTGTGCCCACGCGTAGCCATTCGCGGGAAGCGTCACGGTCCGCTGTAGAGCAAGCGCGCTGGCGTTCAGTTGATTCTGTCGATGCGGCAGCGAGGGCAGGGGCCGGTTTGCGCATATCGACGGGCGCTCCCGCCATGAACCGCCTGTTCGGGGGTAAGCGATGGCACCTGCGTCTTGTAGCCGGCCCTGCCTTGGCAGGGCCGGCGGTCGGTCACTCGACGCTGACGCCGTAAAACGAGTTGATGCCGAACGGGCTGATCTTGAAGTCCTTCACGCGATTGCTCATCGGTTGGTAGACCGTGGAATGCGCGACAGGCGTGATGGCCGCTTCCTCCTTGAGAATGCCCTGCGCCTGCTTGTACAGGGCCGTGCGCTTCTCCTGGTCGGTAAGCGTGCGGGCTTCCTTGATCAGGCTATCGTAACGCTGGTCACACCAGCGGCTGTAGTTGTTGCCATTGATGGCATCACAACCGTATAGCGTGCCGAGCCAGTTGTCCGGGTCGCCGTTGTCGCCGGTCCAGCCGATCAGCATGATGTCGTGCTCTCCGGCCTTGGCTCGCTTGAGATATTCGCCCCATTCATAGCTGACGATACGGACCTTCAGGCCGATCTTTGCCCAGTCGGACTGAAGCATTTCGGCCATGAGCCGGGCATTCGGGTTGTAGGGGCGCTGCACCGGCATGGCCCAGAGCGTGACCTCGGTGCCTTCCGCTACGCCGTTGTCACTAAGCAGTTGCTTGGCCTCTTCGGGATCAAAGCTGGCGTCCTTGATGCCATCATCGTATGACCACTGGGTAGGGGGCATCGCGTTGACCGCGACCTGGCCCGCACCCTGGTACACCGCGTCGATGATTGCCTTCTTGTTGACCGCCATGTCGAGTGCCTTCCGCACTTCCGGCTTGTCGAACGGCTCGTGCTCCACGTTATAGGCGATGTAGCCCAGATTGAAACCAGGCTGCTCGGGCATCTGAAGATTCTTGTCCGCCTTGAGGCCTTCGAGTTCGGCCGGGCGGGGGTTGAGTGTGACCTGGCATTCGCCTGCCCGCAGCTTCTGCATCCGCACGGATGGGTCCGTTGTGATGGCGAAGATGAGGTTATCGAGCTTCACATCCTCTGGATTCCAGTATTCCTTGTTACCGCGGTAACGGATTACCGCATCTTTTTGGTAACGGCTGAACACGAACGGGCCGGTCCCGATCGGTTTTTGGTTGATTTCCTGTGGCTTGCCTTCGGTCAGCAGCTTGTTGGCGTATTCAGCGGACTGGATCGAGGCGAAGCTCATGGCGACGTTCTGGATGAAGGCGGCGTCCACGGCCTTGAGCGTAAACTTCACAGTGCGATCGTCGACCTTCTCCACCTTGGCGATGTTCTTGTCCATGCTCATGCCGGTGAAGTAGGGAAATTCGGTCGGATACGCCTTACGGAAGGGATGATCGCGATCCAGCATGCGCTGGAACGTGAACAGGACATCGTCCGCGTTGAGTTCGCGGGTCGGTGTGAAATAGTCCGTGGTATGGAACTTGACGCCTCCACGCAGATGGAAGGTGTAGACGAGGCCGTCTTCACTGGTTTCCCAGCGGTCCGCCAGGCCAGGCACGATTTCGGTGCTGCCGCGCTTGAACTGTGTAAGCCGGTTGAAGACGGTTTCAGCTGCCGCATCGAATTCGGTGCCGGAGGTATAGAGCGCGGGGTCGAAGCCGGCAGGGCTCGCTTCCGAGCAGAAGACCAGTGTGTCAGCGGCATGTGCGGCCGGGATGCCCAAGGCAAACCCGGCGGCGAACACGGCATGTACCAGAGCGGTTTTGCGCATTTTCACCTCTTGTCATTGGTCGTGGTGTTGAGAGGCCGCAAGCCGCGGCTGGTTTCGATATGCACGCGATATGCCCGCCCGGGGGGTGAGAGGCGACATCGACACCAGATGTCGCATCCTTACAACTTCGAGCGACGCGCCTGAGTGGCAAAGGCCCCGCTCAGGGCATCTGCACCTCGATCACACCATCGGCGTTGGCGCCGATATCGCTGTTCCCCGCTTCGATATCCGGCGTGGCGTCTTCCATGCGGGCGGACTTGGCCATTGCCTGCATGCGAAGCGGCGGTTGGAAGCCGGAGGTGTTCAGGTTCAGGCTGACGATCTTGTAGGACGACCCGCCCAGGGCGTCGGTCGCCAGCTGCGCGCGTGCCTTGAAGGCATCTACGGCTTCGCGGATGAGCGCATCTTCCGTGCGCTTGCGGGCCTCGTCCGAAACGCTGAAGCTCATGCTTCCCATGCTGAGCTGGCCGAGCAACTTGCCAGTCAGGTCGGACAGCGCCGCGAAGTCGCCGCTTTCCAGCTGGATGCTGGCGCGCTCGCGCCAGCCAGTGATCTTCTGGCCCTTGTCGTCGTAGATTGGGTAACTGCTGCGGCTACCCTGGCTGACTTCGACGCCCTTTACCTGGCGTGCGTCAGCCAACGTGGTGTTCAGCGTCTTGGTGATCTGGGCAGCGAGTTTGGCGGGATCTGCATCCTGCGCCTCGGTATAGAGCGATACCTGCATACGATCCCGAGCGACTTGGTGCGACACGTCGGCACGAAGGGTGATCTGATTGTAACGGGCCTCGTCGGCCACGGCGGGTAGGGTCTGTGCAGCGATAAGGCCAGCGGCCAGAGCAGGGACGAAGCGTGTAAAGCCGGACATGACATCTCCTTGTGGACGATTCCCGTCAGGGCTGATGGACCCCGGACAAAGCGTGGTTCAAAGACCGCGGGCAATGCGTTCCGTTCAGCGTAACCGGGTTACGATGGCCGTGCGACGCGTTGCCGCAAGCGGCCGGGGCGGGACACGTCTTGGTTATACTTCATCCCCCTTCCGGAGACGATATGCTCGCACCCGTCCAGTTGCTTTCCGCCAGCCATCAGAACCTATGGCGGCTCACCCTCATTCGCTTGTTGGTTCTTGCCGCACAGGCCGGATCCGTCGGGCTTGCCTACCTGACAGGGCTGCTCAATCTGCCCTGGCTGCCACTCTCCATCACGCTGTGTGTCTCGCTGTGCCTGTGTTTCGCCACTGTGATCCGCCTGCGCGGGCCATGGCCTGTCACCGAGCTCGAATACGCTGCTCAGCTGGCCTGCGATCTGATCATCCACAGCGTGCTGCTTTACTACACGGGCGGCGCGATCAACCCGTTCGTATCGTATTACCTTGTGCCACTGACCATCGCGGCGGCGACGCTGCCCTGGCTCTTCACGGTCGTGCTCTCGGGCCTTGCGCTGGCGTCCTACACGTTGCTGCTGATCTGGTCCCATCCGTTCGAAACCGTGATCGTGCGCCGCGAGTCGCTGCTGATCTACGGCATGTGGTTGAGCTTCGCCCTGTCAGCGGCGCTGATCACGTTCTTTGCCGCACGCATGGCCGAAGAGCTACGCCGCCAGGAGCTCCGCCGTGCCGCGCGAAGCGAGGCGGATCTGCGAGATCAGCAATTGCTGGCGGTCGCGACCCAGGCGGCCGGCGCTGCCCACGAGTTGGGTACGCCGTTGGCGACCATGAGTGTGCTGCTCAATGAACTTCGCCAGGAGCATGACGACCCGCAACTACAGGAGGACCTTTCCGTCCTTCAGGAGCAGGTCAAGCAGTGCAAGGAAAGCCTGCAGCAGCTGGTCCGCGCGGCGGAGGCCGAACGCCGCCAGGCGGTCGAGTTTCAAAGCGTGAAGGTGTGGACTCATGCGGTGCTGCAGCGGTGGCACCTCATGCGCCCGGAAGTGACCTATCGTTTTCAATGCGAAGGCGAGGGCGAAGCCCCTCGGCTTGCACCGCCACCGGACCTGAGCCAGGCATTGCTCAACCTGTTGAACAACGCGGCTGACGCCTGCCCAGACGATCTGGAGATTTATCTCGGCTGGGATGAAGAGGGAACGTACATCCGCATCCGCGACCATGGCAGCGGCGTGCCCTTGCACATCGCCGATCAGATCGGTAAACCCTTCATCACAACCAAAGGTAGCAATGGCAAGGGATTCGGGCTGGGCCTTTTCCTCAGCCAGGCCAGCGTCACCCGCGCCGGCGGATCCGTCAAACTCTATAACCAGCAGGGCGGTGGCACGCTGACCGAGCTGCGCCTGCCACACGCTGTTCCGGGAGACGTGTAATGAGTGAAGAGCATTCGATCGAGGGCGAGGATCTGCCTCACCTGCTGTTGGTCGACGACGACCCGACCTTTACCCGTGTGATGGCGCGCGCGATGAGCCGACGCGGCTTTCGTGTAAGCACGGCCGGTTCTGCTGAAGAAGGTCTGTTGCTGGCTCGCCAGGATATGCCCGACTGTGCGGTCCTGGATCTGAAGATGGAAGGCGACTCCGGGCTCGTTCTATTGCCTCGCCTCCTCGAGCTGGATCCGGAAATGCGCGTCGTCATCCTGACCGGGTACTCAAGCATTGCGACGGCGGTTGAGGCCATCAAGCGCGGTGCGTGTAATTACCTGTGCAAACCCGCCGATGCGGACGACGTGGTGACAGCGCTTCTTTCCGAGCATGCGGACCTGGATACGCTGGTGCCGGACAATCCGATGTCAGTCGACCGGCTACAGTGGGAGCACATCCAGCGGGTTCTGAACGAGCATGATGGCAATATCTCGGCGACCGCGCGTGCCCTGGGTATGCATCGCCGGACGTTGCAGCGCAAGCTGCAGAAGCGACCCGTCCGCCGCTAAGGATTTTCTGCGCTGCCGGTCGTTTCGACGAATGGCAGCGCAAATCCGTATCGCCGCTGCCCCTCGGCTCGTCTGAGCCCTTTTCCCGAAAGCCAGGCCCATGTTCGCCATCTTCAGCCAGACCCTCGCCATTACTGCCCCGGTATTCTCGATGCTGTTCATCGGGGTGTTCCTGAAGCGGGTCGGGGCGATCGATACTGCCTTTATCAACATGGCGTCGCGGCTGGTGTTCAATGGAACGATGCCGACCCTTCTGTTCCTGGGCATCGTCGAAGTCGACATGGACGCGGGGCTGCAATGGGGCGTGATGATCTACTTCAGCATTGCCTCCGTGCTCGGCTTCCTGCTGGCGTGGGGTTGGGCGATCTGGCGATGTCCCGAGGCAGACCGCGGCGTGTTCACGCAGGGGGCATTCCGGGGTAACAACGGCATTATTGGTCTGGCCCTTGCCACCAGCATGTATGGTGCGTACGGCCTTTCCCTCGGCAGTATTCTCGCCGGCGTCGTGATCATCTTCTTCAACAGCCTGTCCGCCATCGTGCTGGCTGTCTATAGCCCTACGGCGAAGGCAGACCCGTGGAGCCTGTTCAAGAGCATCATTGGTAACCCGCTCATCATCGGCGTCCTGGCAGCCATTCCTTTCGCCGTCTTTCGTATCCCGATCCCGGAGTGGATCCTCACGTCCGGCCATTACTTTGCACAGCTGACCCTGCCGTTGGCCTTGATCTGTATTGGTGGCACGTTGTCGTTGGCATCGCTGCGCAAAAGCAGCAAGGTGGCAATGGACGCGAGCCTGGTGAAGATGGTGTGGATGCCCATCGTGCTCACCACGATTGCCTGGATCCTCGGCTTTCGTGGTGCTGATCTCGGCGTACTCTTCCTGTATTTCGCAGCGCCGACCGCGGCCGCCAGTTTCGTCATGGCCCGCGCCTTCAACAGTAACGATGAGCTCGCCGCTGCCATTATCGTCATCACAACGCTGATGGCCGTCGTCACAACCAACATCGGCATCATCGTGTTGCAATTCGGCGGCTGGATCTGACGCAACATGCGCTGGGCCGTGCAAAGCGGCGCGCGGCGTCTTCGCATCCGATCCGCTCCTCCCAAGCGAACCATTACGAGGGCACCCGGGTCATCCGTTGAGCTGATGTCACGAGGAGTACTTCGAGATGAGATCCTTTCTGTGCGCCGTGGCGGGGTTCGCCGCCGTCTCTCTGGGGGCTCATGCCATGGCGGACGAAGTTAATCCGTTACAAGGCGATCGCTGGAGCTACAGGCCGCTGGTGGTCGTAGTGCCGACGCCGGAAGACCCCGTCCTGCAGAGCCTGAACGATGAGCTCAACGAACCTGCCAATCGCGAGGCGTTCGTCGAGCGTGAAATGGTGCTGTACCGGGTGGTGGAGGGGCGCGCCACGCGCAATGACAAGCCGTTGAAGCCGGATCAGGCCGCTGCGCTGCTCGATGCGCTCGATGCCAAGCCGGACGGCCCGGCTACGGTTTACCTGATTGGCAAGGACGGCGGAATCAAGGTCAAGGAAGAGGGCGGTGTGAACGCACAGGACATTTTTGTCACGATTGATCGTATGCCCATGCGGCAATAACGTTGGCTATTGACTGCAGGCGCTGTGTGAAGGGGTACCGTGTGGTTTTCGCAGAAGGGGCCTGGCGTTGGGCCCGCGAACTAGCCGCGTCGGCTGCGGACGTAATGCCAAGCCAGTCGCGCCAGAAGGAGCATCCCCGCCGCCGGCATTGCGTAGGTCAGTAGCATGTGGCGGTAGGCGGTCAGTTGCGGCATGCCTGTAGAAAACAAAGCCAGGTAGAGAAGATAGGCGCCGTAAGCGGCGACGAGAGCAAGGCCAGTCAGGCGGCCTACGGTGCCCGTAAGTATCAGGAATGGCGCAACTGCCAACACGGTCAGCATCAACGGTAGGTCGAGTGCCAGGGCATTTGGGGATATGGATAAGCCAATCGAGTTCACGAAGGTGGCCAGTCCGGTCGCCAGCAGAAGGCTGGTCAGTGCGCTACCGAACAGGATCGATACGACCGCGGCATGTTGGCCACGGTAGGCGGCCACCAGGCAAAGCACGAATTCTGGAAGCGCTGTTCCGGCTGCAATCACGGTCAGGCCTACTACAAGTTCGGACAGTCCGAGGGCTACCCCAAGCTCGGTAGCGCCACGCACCAGCGCGTCGGCACCAAGCACGATGAAAACCGCACCCGCTGCGACCATGAAGAGGTTCCAGAGCAGTGGCAAACGGCGCGCCGGGCGTGAGGTCGCCTGCGAGGTAACCGCCCTCTCCGAGACCAGCCCGTTACGTTCACGGTGCCTCAGGACGACCAGCGTGTAGGCACTCCATCCGACAGTCATCAGTGCACCTTCGCCATGGGTCAGTTGCCCGTCCAGGGCTAGCCAGGCGAATCCGACCCCTGCGATCCCCAGTGCAACGGGATGCCACCAAACGTCCTTGAAGGTGGTGTGGATTGGCAGGAGGAAAGCCACCGCACCCAGCACCAGTGAAAGATTGATCAGGGGCGTGCCGATTGCGTTGCCAATGGCGAGATCGCCTTTGCCTTCCAGCGCAGCCCTTATTGCCACTGAGAGTTCGGGCGCTGCAATGGCGAGCGCGAGGAGGATGCCTGTGAGTGCCACAGGGAGTCGCGTACCGGCCAAGACGCGCCGCGTCCCCTGGAACAAGCCATAGGCACCTAGCGAAAGCAGTGTCAGTCCGACAGCGATGAGTACATAGATGGAGGGCGACATGGTCCCGTGCCTTCAAGCCTGAAGCGCGCAGGGTACGCCATTCATGGGGCTAGCGACTCCAGCCTTACGCGTGCTGTTCCGGTACTCACCATGCCGAGCGCTTCGGCAGCCTTTCGCGAGACATCGATAATGCGCCCCCGGCCATAAGGGCCGCGGTCATTTATGCGTACGATCACGCTCCGGTCATTGCTCAGGTTCGTCACGCGGAGTTCGGTGCCGAAGGGAAGTGTCCGGTGTGCGGCGGTGAGGCTGTTCTGGTTGAATCGCTCACCGCTGGCCGTTCGCTTGCCGTGATGATTGCGACCGTACCACGATGCTTGGCCAACGGCGGTGTAGCCGTGTGGATCGACGGTGCCGGACGGCTGGCCCACGCAGCCCGAAAGCAGCGCAAGGACGAATAAGGATGACGTTAGGAAAGTACGAGGCATCATGACCCGAGCGTTTGCTGAAACTCGCCTATCGACCGTGAGCGAAGCGGTGCGTTCGGCCTGACCCGGAGGCGATCTGTAACCGTTTGCAGGGATAGGCAGGTGATGCATGACCGGATACAGGCCCGGTCATGCGTTCTTGCTTCAGCCTTCGAGTTTTTGCTTGAGCAGCGCGTTGACCTGGCCAGGGTTGGCCTTGCCCTTGGACGCCTTCATGGCCTGTCCCACGAAGAAACCGAACATCTTGCCCCGCTTGGCCTCGTCACTGGCACGGTACTGCTCAACCTGCGCGGCGTTTGCCGCAAGGACTTCGTCGAGCATCGCTTCGATGGCGCCGCTGTCGGTGACCTGCTTGAGGCCTTTCTTCTCGATGATCTCGTCTGCCGTCGCACCCTCGCCATTGGCGAGCGCCTCGAACACCATCTTGGCGATCTTTCCGGAAATCGTGTCGTCTTTTATGCGCAGGATCATTCCGCCGAGCTGCTCGGCCGAGACCGGCGACTGCTCGATATCCAGATCTTCCTTGTTCAGCAGGCTGGAGAGTTCACCCATGACCCAGTTGGCCGCCAGCTTGGCGTCCCCACAGGTCTTTTCCACCGCTTCAAAGTAATCCGCCATTTCACGGCTTGCCGACAGCACGCTGGCATCGTAGGCCGAAAGGCCGAACTGGGCTTCGAAGCGCTCGCGCTTTTGGACGGGCAGTTCCGGCAGCTGACCGCGAAGCGTCTCGAGGAAGCTGCGCTCGATTACGACAGGAAGCAGGTCAGGGCAGGGGAAGTAACGGTAGTCGTTCGCTTCTTCCTTGCCTCGCATCGAACGGGTTTCGTCCTTGTTCGGATCGTAAAGGCGAGTTTCCTGAACGACCTTGCCGCCGTCCTCGATCAATTCGATCTGACGCTGTATCTCGTGATTGATCGCTTTCTCGATGAAGCGGAACGAGTTGACGTTCTTGATCTCGGCACGGGTGCCGAACGCTTCCTGACCCTTCGGGCGAACCGAGACGTTGCAGTCGCAGCGCAACGAACCTTCAGCCATGTTACCGTCGCAGATCCCGAGGTAGCGCACCAGGGCGTGAATCGCCTTCACATACGCCACCGCTTCCTTGGCGCTGCGGATATCCGGCTCGGACACAATCTCAAGCAGCGGCGTACCGGCGCGGTTCAGGTCGATGCCGCTCATGCCCTGGAAGTCTTCGTGCAGGCTCTTGCCTGCGTCCTCCTCCAGGTGCGCCCGCGTGATGCCGATGCGCTTGACGGTCCCGTCTTCGAGTGTGATGTCGAGATGACCCTTGCCCACGATGGGATGATCCATCTGGCTGGTCTGGTAGCCCTTTGGAAGGTCGGGGTAGAAGTAGTTCTTGCGGGCGAAGACATTACGCTCGCCGATCTCGGCGTCGATGGCCAACCCGAACTGGCACGCCATGCGAACGGCTTCCCCGTTGAGTACAGGCAGCACGCCTGGCATGCCGAGGTCCACCAGGCTTGCCTGGGTATTCGGCTCGGCGCCAAAGGTCGTGGCGCTTCCCGAGAAAATCTTCGATTGGGTGGCGAGCTGAGCGTGAATCTCAAGCCCGATAACGGTTTCCCATTGCATCTGTCGTCCTCAGAGCCTGTTTGCTCCGCCACGGGGGCGGCAAAACAGCCTCACTAAACTCGTTTACCGCGCATGCGGTCCCGTGCTCATCTCACGCGCCGGCCTGCCGGCGCTTCACCGTGATTCAAAAGCCTTCGGGCATCCGGGTGTGCCAATCTGTTACCTGTTGGTACTGATGGGCTACATTCAACAGGCGACCTTCCTGGAAATAGGGCGCAAGCAGTTGGACGCCGACAGGCAGGCCGTCAATGAAGCCCGCCGGCATCGACAGGCCGGGGATGCCCGCCAGGTTCGCCGTGATGGTGTAGATGTCCTCAAGATAGGCGGACACGGGGTCATCACCTTTTTCACCAATCTTCCACGCAAGGTTCGGCGTGGTTGGCCCAAGAATGACATCAACATCTTCGAAGGCAGCAACGAAATCGTTTTTCACAAGGCGGCGGATTTTCTGGGCCTTGAGGTAATACGCGTCGTAGTAACCCGCCGAGAGGGCATAGGCGCCGACCATGATGCGACGCTTGACCTCGTCACCGAAGCCTTCAGCGCGGGAGCGCAGGTAAAGGTCGGTGAGGTCTTTCGGATCTTCACACCGGTAGCCGAAGCGTACGCCATCGAACCGCGAAAGGTTGGAGCTCGCCTCGGCTGGCGCAATCACGTAGTACGCCGGAATCGCATGCTGCAGATTAGGCAGACTGATTTCCTTGACCGACGCGCCAAGGGCCTTGAGTTGGTCGACCACCGCCATGACGGCGTCCGCGATTCGCGGGTCGAGACCGGCCCCGAAATATTCCTTGGGCAAACCGATCTTCAGCCCCGTGAGTGGCTGAGCCAGCGATGCAAGGTAGTTGTCGACCGGCTGATCGACGCTTGTCGAGTCCTTGGGGTCGAAGCCTGCCATTGCGCCCAGCATCAGAGCGCAGTCTTCGGCCGTTCGCGCCATGGGGCCGCCCTGATCGAGACTCGACGCGTAGGCCACCATGCCCCAACGGGAAACACGGCCATAGGTCGGCTTCAGACCGGTGAGATTGGTCAAGGCTGCCGGCTGGCGTATCGATCCGCCCGTGTCGGTACCGGTCGCTGCCGGTAGCAGTCGCGCTGCGACGGCCGCAGCGGAGCCACCGGAGGAACCCCCTGGAACGCGATCGGTGTCCCACGGGTTACGTGCCGGGCCGAAGTGGCTCGATTCGTTGGCCGAGCCCATGGCGAACTCGTCCATGTTCAGCTTGCCGAGTGTGACGGTACCGGTGGCAGCCAGTTTTTCCACAACGGTGGCGTCGTAGGGGGCCTTGAAATCGTGCAGCATCTTCGAGCCGCAGGTCGTGAGGACCCCATTGGTGCAGAACAGGTCCTTGTGGGCGATTGGGGCGCCGAGCAGGGCGCCATCCTCGCCAGCCGCACGCCGGCCGTCGGCCGCCCGGGCCTGGGAGAGGGCAAGCTCTTCACTGACGGTAATGAAACTGTTGAGGCGCGGATCGAGCGTGGCAATACGTGCCAGCAGGGCTCGGGTGAGTTCTTCGGACGAGAACTGCTTGTCCTTCAGGCCGCGGGAAATCTCGGCCAGAGTCATGTGATGCATGGCGAACCCTTTTCCTTATTCGATCACTTTCGGGACGAGGTATAGGCCGTTTTCCACGGCCGGCGCGACAGCCTGGTAGCGGTCGCGGCGGTTTTCCTCAGTAACGACATCGGGCCGCAGGCGTTGGGTCGTTTCCAGTGGATGGGCCAGCGGAGCGACGCCGTCGGTATCGACGGCCTGCATGGCGTCGATCAATCCGAGGATATTGTTGAGGGTCTGGGTGGTGCGGGGCAGATCAGCCTCTGCCAGGCCCAGACGGGCCAAGTGGGCGATCTTTTCAACGTCGGAGCGTTCAAGCGTCATCGGATTCTCCAGCGAGATGCGCGTTTGCAAGGGGCCGCCACTGCGTCAAGGCGATTACCGGACCAGGCGGTACATGAATCGCGTACCGATCATGCCGAACGAACCGGGGCTCGGTGAGGGCGCGGGGCGAATCATCGCGCCGAACGCGTGCCATTACGCCGCGTTCATGGAGCGGACGGCCCGGAAAAGCTCGCAATTTAGCATAGTGGCCGCCTTGCCCAAAAGGTTCGTCGTTGTTAGAGTTTGCCGCACTTTTTACCCAGCGTTTTTCCCGCGCTTCGTCTAGGGTCTTCATCTCCATGTTCAAAAAACTCCGTGGCATGTTCTCAAGCGATCTGTCGATCGACCTGGGTACGGCCAACACCCTTATTTATGTGCGCGATCGCGGCATCGTCCTCAACGAACCTTCGGTAGTAGCCATTCGTAATCACGGCAACCAGAAGAGCGTCGTTGCAGTCGGTACTGATGCCAAGCGCATGCTCGGCCGTACGCCGGGCAATATCTCCGCCATCCGCCCCATGAAAGATGGTGTGATTGCCGATTTCAGCGTCTGTGAAAAGATGCTGCAGTACTTCATCAACAAGGTTCATGAAAACAGCTTCCTGCAGCCTTCGCCGCGGGTTCTGATCTGCGTGCCCTGCAAGTCGACACAGGTCGAGCGCCGCGCCATTCGTGAATCGGCCCTCGGTGCCGGTGCTCGCGAGGTCTTCCTTATCGAGGAACCAATGGCTGCTGCGATCGGCGCTGGACTGCCCGTCGAAGAGGCTCGTGGCTCCATGGTCGTCGATATCGGCGGCGGTACCACGGAAATTGCGCTGATTTCTCTCAATGGCGTTGTGTATGCCGAATCCGTACGCGTCGGTGGTGATCGTTTCGACGAGTCCATCGTGACCTACGTTCGCCGCAACTACGGCAGCCTTATCGGTGAGTCCACAGCCGAGCGGATCAAGCAGGAAATCGGTGCTGCCTTCCCGGGCGCCGAGCTGCGGGAGATCGACGTTCGCGGTCGTAACCTGGCCGAAGGTGTGCCACGCAGCTTCACGCTCAATTCCGGGGAAGTGCTCGAGGCACTTCAGGAATCCCTGGCGACAATCGTTCAGGCGGTGAAGAGTGCCCTCGAGCAGTCTCCGCCGGAGCTGGCATCCGACATCGCCGAGCGTGGTCTGGTACTGACCGGCGGCGGCGCCTTGCTGCGTGACCTCGACAAGCTGCTGGCGCAGGAAACCGGTCTGCCTGTAATCGTTGCCGAAGATCCGTTGACGTGCGTGGCGCGTGGTGGTGGTCGTGCGCTCGAGATGATGGATCGTCACGCGATGGACCTGCTGTCCACCGAATGAGTCGGTCGCTTCGGCGACACTGACGGTACAGGTTCCACGCCCGTTTGCTGCAGGCCAGCGGGCGCACGTCACGAGAACGCATGATTGGGCCCGGTATTCCGGGCCCGGTCGTCGATGCGAGGTTACCGCCATCAAACCGATGCTCTTCGCCAAGGGTCCTTCGTTCGGGATCCATTTATTGGTGCTTGCCGTGCTATCGGTCGGGCTGATGGTGTTCGACTCCCGGTTCGAAACCCTGCGGCCACTCCGCAGCCAGATGGGCCTCGTGCTCAGCGAGCTCTATACCATCACCAACCTGCCTTCGCGGGTATGGACCGGGGTCAACGAACAGTTCAGCAGTCGCAGCGAGCTTTTGGCCGAGAATGAGAAACTCAAGGCTGAGGCATTGCTTACTCAGCGCCGACTGCAAAAGCTGGCAGCCCTCACCGAGCAGAACGTACGCCTTCGCGAACTTCTCAACTCGTCGGCTCTGGTCGATGACAAGGTACTGGTTGGCGAGCTCATTGGTGTCGACCCCAACCCCTTCACTCATCGAATACTTATCGACAAGGGCGAGCGCGACGGTGTTGCCATCGGCCAGCCTGTACTCGACGCGACCGGTCTGATGGGGCAGGTTGTCGAGGTCATGCCATACACCGCTCGGGTGCTGTTGCTTACGGACACGACGCATAGTATTCCCGTCCAGGTCAATCGCAATGGGCTACGCTCGATCGCGGTCGGTACAGGTAATCCAGAGAGCCTCGAGCTGCGCCATGTAGCCGATACCGCTGACATTCGCGAGGGCGATCTGCTGGTGAGTTCGGGGCTGGGTCAGCGTTTCCCGGCAGGCTACCCGGTGGCGACGGTTAAAGAGGTGATTCACGACTCCGGCCAGCCGTTCGCGATCGTCCGTGCCGTTCCCACTGCGGCGCTCAATCGCAGCCGTTATGTACTCGTGGTTTTCACCGACACGCGCTCTCCCGAGCAACGTGCCAACGACGCTGCTTTGGCCCAGGAAAAAGCTGATCGGGAAGCTGCTGCGCAAGGCCGAGATCCGGCTGAGCATCCACCCGAGTCGCGTCCCGCTGATGCTCCCGCTCCTGGGGGCGCGCAGCCGATACCGGCAGGAGATGATCGCTGATGGCCGCGTCCTCCAATCGCCTGTGGTTGATCTGGTTGACGTTCGCTATTGCGCTGTTGCTCAGCGTTGCGCCACTCCCTAAGTTCATGCAGATCGGCCGACCTCTCTGGCTGGCACTATTTCTCACCTATTGGACGCTTGCCCTGCCGCAACGGGTTGGCATGACAACAGCCTGGGTGCTTGGCTTGGCAGAGGACGTCCTCTATGGAACGCCGCTGGGACAGAACGCGCTGATTCTGACGCTGGTGACTTTCCTGGTACTTTCCCTCCAGCAGCGTTTGCGAATGTTTCCAATGTGGCAGCAGTGCCTCGTTCTGCTGGTAGTCTATGGACTCGCCCAGCTCGTCCAGCTCTGGCTTCATGCCTTGACGGGGAGCCGCGCGCCGACACTGGCGTTCATATTGCCGGCCGTGGTCAGTGCGCTGCTGTGGCCCTGGGTGCTGGTCGCGTTGCGAGGCCTGCATCAGCGCTTCCGTATCAGTTAGAAGCGCGGCGCCAGCTCGCGCCTGCTGCCGCCTCGGAAGGCACAGGTGAGCGCTGACGATAAACAAGGAGGGCTTTCGTATGGCCAATAAGCACCGGCAAATTCCGCGCGGCCATCGCTTGGCCTCGGCGTCCGCATCCTTGGCCGATGATCGGCCCTGGAGCACGACGCATGACTAATCCCACTACGCTCTATCTTGCTTCTGCCTCACCTCGCCGCCGCGAACTTCTCCAGCAGATCGGTGTTCGCTTCGAGATTCGAGTCGCCGACATCGATGAGACACCGCTTCGCAATGAACCTGCTGATACCTATGTCGCTCGTCTTGCGCGCGAAAAGACGAGCGCCGTACAGGCGAAATTGCAGGCCGGGTCAGTCGTTATAGGGGCTGACACTGCGGTGGTGGCCGATGGTCAGATACTGGGCAAGCCGTCGAACCGGGCGGACGGCTTGCAGATGCTCGAGCGTTTGTCAGGACGTGAGCATGAAGTCCTGACCGCGGTCGCGGTCCATACGGGCGCGGGCTGTAATGTGCGCGTCGTGCGAACGCGGGTGCATTTTCGCCACATAGCCCCGGCAGAGCGGGAAGCATATTGGGCGACAGGCGAGCCGGTCGACAAGGCAGGCGGGTACGGCATTCAGGGTCTCGCCGCCATCTTCGTACGCTACATCGAGGGCAGCTATTCCTCGGTCGTCGGCTTACCGCTATGCGAGACCGCAGAGCTGCTGGCCCAGGCAGGCATTTCCTGTTGGCAAACATTGGACGACGTGCCATGAGTGAAGAAATTCTGATGAACATCACCCCGATGGAGTCTCGGGTCGCGGTGGTGGAGAACGGTGTACTTCAAGAAGTTCACGTCGAGCGTACGCAGCGCCGAGGTATCGTGGGCAACATCTACAAGGGCAAGGTGGTCCGGGTACTTCCCGGGATGCAGGCTGCCTTTGTCGACATCGGTCTCGAACGGGCGGCCTTCATTCATGCGTCCGAGATTTCGGCCCGTGAGGGCAATGCCGAAACGATCAGCGCGCTGGTCCAGGAAGGCCAGGCATTGGTGGTGCAGGTGACCAAGGACCCGATTGGCACCAAGGGGGCGCGGCTGACCACCCATTTGTCCGTCCCTTCGCGTTACCTCGTTTATATGCCGAAGACGAGTCATGTTGGCATCTCTCTCAAGATTGAGGACGAAGCCGAGCGCGAGCGTTTGAAGAAGATCGTCGCCGACTGTGTAGCCGCCGAGCGCATCGAAGAGTCGGGCGGCTTCATCCTTCGCACGGCTGCTGATGGTGCGCGGGCCGAAGACATCCTGGCGGACATCCGCTACCTGCGTCGGCTGTGGGACCAGATCAATGCCCAGATGCACACCGTGAACGCGCCAGCGGTCATCTACGATGACCTCACGCTTGCGCTGCGCACCCTTCGCGATCTGGTAAATCCAAGGATGGAGAAGATCCGCATCGATTCGCGGGAAACCTTCCAGAAGGCCTGCCAGTTCGTAGGCGAGCTCATGCCTGAGGTCTCGGACCGGCTGGAGCATTATCCCGGCGAACGCCCTATCTTCGATCTGTATGGCGTCGAAGACGAGATTCAAAAGGCGCTCGATCGCAAGGTTCTGCTCAAGTCGGGTGGTTATCTGATCATCGATCCAACCGAGGCGATGACGACGATCGATGTCAATACCGGAGCCTTCGTGGGCCACCGGACCCTTGAAGAGACCATCTTCAAGACCAACCTGGAAGCCGCGACGGCGATTGCGCGGCAGCTGCGGCTGCGCAATCTTGGCGGCATCATCATCATCGATTTCATCGACATGGAAGACGAGGACCATCAACGCCAGGTCCTGCGCATGCTCGAGAAGCAGCTTGAGCGCGATCATGCCAAGACGAACATCATTGGCATCACCGAGCTTGGGCTGGTCCAGATGACGCGCAAGCGAACCCGTGAAAGCCTGGAGCAGGTGCTGTGCGAGCCGTGCAGTCATTGCCAGGGTAGGGGCAGCCTGAAGACCCCTGAAACGGTGTGCTACGAGATCTTTCGCGAAATCCTGCGCGAAGCGCGGGCCTACCAGGCTGAGGGCTACCTGGTTCTTGCCAATCAAAAGGTCGTCGACCGCCTGCTCGATGAGGAGTCGGGCAATGTGGCCGATCTGGAGATGTTCATCGGTCGAACGCTGAAATTCCAGGTCGAAAGCATGTATTCACAGGAACAGTACGACGTGGTGCTGCTATGACGGTAAGCATGGGATGACCCGAATGCCCGGATGGGGACGGCGCGCCATCCGGTGGGTGATCGGTACGGCTGCGGTATCGATCATGGTGCTCGCGCTGATCGTCAGCATTGGTCGCCAGATGATCCCGCTGGTAGCCGAGTACCGTGCCGACGTCGAAGCGAAGATCGTCGAGGCAACGGGTATGCCGGCGCACATCGGTGCATTGGAAGGCGACTGGCATGGCCTTGTCCCGCGGATCGTCGCGACTGACGTACAGCTCGGCGGTGGTGACAATCCCATCCGGCTCGACGCAGTCGGTATGCGGCTCGATGCGCTCGGAAGCGTGTTCTCCGGTGCGCTGAAACTGTCCAGCATCGAGCTTGAAGGTGCTCATCTCGCCCTTCATGAGAGCGAAGATGGGCAATGGCGGATCGATGGTCTGCCTGTACGGAACGATGAACCCTTCGATGCTTCGCGAGTAGTCGATGCATTGTCACATGTCGGGCTCATCGCTGTGCGCAATGGTCAATTGACGCTTCAGCCACAGGGTACGGAGCCGCTCGTGCTGAGCTACATCGATCTCGCGCTGCACGGCGGATCAGGCGAGCAACGACTTGACGGCCGTGTGAACCTGCCCAACGGCGCGCCGTTGTCGTTGAGCGTCCGTGGGCAGCTAGCCCGGGACGATCTACGGCAGAGCCGCGCCAGGATCTACGCCAGCCTGCCCCAGGCGGACTGGGCTGACTGGATACCACCACGTCTGACGCAGGACTATCACGTCGAGACGCTCAAGGCGGGCGCCGAGGTATGGCTCGACTGGGACAAGGGCAACGCTGACCATGCTGTAGTTCGGCTCAATGCCGGCGATATCAATGTCACTCGAAACGATGCATCGCCGGCGAGCATCAAGGATCTTTCGGTCACTGCGTTTCTTGATCGAGCGGAGGCGGGCTACCAGATCCAGATCAACGACCTGGCGGCGACTCTTGGCGGTGATCGTTGGGGCGGTGTCGATCTGATGATCCGCCAACACACTGCACACGGAGATGAGCCTTCGGCTTGGACAGTCGCGGCCGACCGCGTAGACCTCGCCCCCCTCACTCCCTTGGCACTCGCCCTTGCGCCACTGCCGACCACAGCGTACGACGCGGTGAAGGCCCTTGCGCCTCACGGGGTATTACGCAATATCAACGCACGCTTCACCCCGTCGGCAGCGCCTGAGTCGCGGCTTCAGGTCTCTGCAAATCTCGATCGCGTCGGCTTCGGTGCATTCCATGGCGCACCTGCGGCCGAGAACGTCAGTGGCAGCGTACAAGGGGGCCTGGACCGCGGCACGCTGGATGTGAACAGCGACGACTTCATGTTGCACCTGGCTGACCTGTTTCCACGCCCCTGGCGTTACGATCACGCCGGAGGGCGCCTGACGTGGACCTTCGATGAGGAGGCCTTCACCTTGGCCGGCCATTACCTTCGTGTGGAAGGGCCAGTAGGCCGCGCGGCCGGCGATTTCCTGATTCGCCTCAAGCGTGATCGTGATCACGAAAGCTACATGGACCTGCGGGTAGGCCTGCGAGACGGGGACGCAAGCCATACACCCGATTACATACCGACGCGCTCGCCAGCGATAGAGCCTCAGCTCTCCGAGTGGTTGACGACCGCTATCCGCAGCGGCCGGGTCGATGAGGGATTCTTTCAGTATCAGGGCTCTTTGAAGAAGGCCAGTCCGGCCGCCGCCAGGCGGATGAGCCTATACGCGAAGGTCCGCGATGCCGAACTCGAATACCAGAAGGGCTGGCCACTGCTGCGCGAAACATCGGGCGAGGTGTTCGTCGAGGACACCCACGTCCGGGTGGTTGCGCCTCATGGCCGGATTCTCGACAGCCGGGTCAATGACGTGGATGTCGACATTGCGAAGGCTGCCGATGGAATTGTCCGTCTCAAGCTGAAAGGACGGGTCGATGGCTCTCTTTCAGATGGGCTCAAGACGCTGCGGGACGCGCCGATCCCGCCCGCGAAACTCTTCACGGATTGGCGAGGAAATGGGCCGTTGAAGGGTAATCTTGATCTCGATATCCCATTTCGAAAAGGCATCCCACCTCGCGTCGTGGCCAATTTTGAAACACGAGGTGCGACCTTCTCGATCAAGGAACCGGACCTGGAACTGGGACAGCTGACTGGGCGCTTCACGTTCGATAGCGAGCGCGGACTCAGCTCGCCGGAGGTCACGGGCACTGCGTTAGGGCAGCCCTTCACTGGGCGCCTGCAGGCACAAGGCAGTGACGGCCAGATCCGAACGCGGATTGAAGCTAATGGCGTCATGCCTGTTGAGCGGATCACACAGTGGCTCAAGTTCAATCAGCCTATTCCGGCTTCCGGAAGGATTCCGTACCTGCTCGTATTGAACCTGGGTGAGAGTGGAAGCGAGCTCAAAGTGGATTCCACGCTGGAGGGCACAACCATCGATCTTCCGGCGCCCTTTGGCAAACAGGCGAGCGAGGCGCGACCGGGCACGTTTCGTATGACGCTCGGGGCACCCGAGCAGCGCTTCTGGGCGGGTTATGACGATCAGGCCAGTCTGTCACTGGCGTTGCCTGACAACGATTGGCGCAAGGCTCGAGGTGAGCTTCGTCTGGGCGGCGGGCAGGCCGGACTGCCAAACGCGACAGGCATGCTGGTGACCGGAAGTATCGATGATGCTGAACTGTCCGACTGGCAAGCAGCAAACGATAGGTATCTGTCCAGCACATCGGCCAGTTCGGGTAGTAATGCGCCTCGTGGCCAGCCGGACACGGGCCTTTTGCGACGCGTAGATCTACGCTTCCAACACCTTCGTGCATTCGGTCAGGATGCGCAAAATGCCCGCCTGACGGTTGCGCGTGAGCCGACACGTTGGTTGATTGGCCTCGATAGCAGTCTGGCGATCGGAACGGTCGCTGTTGCAGACGATGGCGAGATGCCCATCGAAGTGGCACTGAGCCGCCTGCAATTGCCTCCGACCGAGGCCGCGGCCGATACGAGCGTGCCTGCACCTGATCGTCCGGATCCGCTCAAGGATTTCGACCCTACGGAGCTACCGGCCTTGAACGTCCGGATCGATCGACTCGCGCAGGGCGGGGACGTCCTGGGCGCCTGGTCATTCAATGCCCGCCCCATTTCAGGGGGTACTCGGTTCGATAATGTCGATCTCGAACTCAAGAAAGGTCTCAAGCTCACCGGCGCTTTGAATTGGACCGGCCAAGCCGGCAACACGACCACGGCTTACGAAGGGCGCCTCGATGGGCGCAATCTGAGCGAGGTACTCCTTGCCTGGGGTTTCGCGCCGACGGCGACCAGCGAAGATTTTCGTCTCGGGGTAAATGGCAATTGGCCGGGTTCTCCGGCGGCAGTCAGCCTCAGGGGATTCAGCGGCCAAATGGATGCACGGCTGCGTCGGGGCGCATTCGTCGAGGTGGAAGGCTCGGCGTCTGCGCTTCGGGTATTTGGCTTGCTGAACTTCAACGCGATTGGGCGCCGTCTGCGGCTGGACTTTTCAGACCTTCTGGGTAGGGGCCTGGCCTACGACGAAGTGAAGGGTACGCTGAATGCAACCCGTGGCATCTACGTCACAGCAAAGCCCATCACGCTGGATGGCCCATCGAGCAATATCCAGATCGACGGGAAGCTGGACATGGTCACGGAGCGCATCGACGCGGACATGACAGTGGCACTGCCGTTAACCAACAACCTGCCGCTGGCCGCACTGATTGTGGGCGCGCCCGCAATTGGCGGGGCGCTGTTTGTGGTCGACCGGCTATTGGGGGATCGCGTCTCGCGGATGGCGAGCGTGCACTACAAGGTCGAGGGTCCGCTGCGTGATCCCAGGATGACATTCGAGCGGCCTTGACGCCTCACCGTGTCCCGACGGCCGTTTACAAAGCGCCAGTCGCATCGCAAGCTGGGGGTACTAGGGATGAAGGGATCACCATGTCATTAGCCGTCATCCAGATGGTCAGCCAGGATGATATCCAGGCGAATCTACGCGCCGCACGTGGCCTGTTGGAGCGTGCTGCGGAGGACGGTGCATGCCTTGCGGTGCTGCCAGAGAACTTCGTCGCCATGGGCCGACGCGATTTTCAGCGCATCGGAGAAGCTGAAGCGCAAGGGGCGGGGCCAATCCTGCCCTGGCTATCGCAAACGGTACGCGCACTGGGGCTTTGGCTTGTTGGCGGGACGCTTCCTTTGCCGCCCGATGATGATTCCACCGGTAAGGTCCGAGCCACGTCGCTGGTCTACGACGACAGTGGCGATCGTGTCGCGCGGTACGACAAGCTTCATCTCTTTGATGCGGATGTCGCTGACCACCGGGGGCGCTATCGTGAGTCTGCGGACTTCGGTTTCGGTGACAGCCTCACGGTCCTTGATACGCCAGTGGGGCGCCTGGGACTTTCCATTTGTTACGACCTCCGGTTTCCGGCGCTTTATACGGCCTTGCGCGATGCCGGGGCCGAGCTGATCAGCGTGCCGTCCGCGTTTACGGCCATCACAGGCGCGGCGCATTGGGAAATGCTGGTTCGGGCGCGAGCGATCGAAACGCAGTGCTACCTGCTCGCCGCCGCCCAGGGCGGACGTCATCCGGGGCCGCGCGACACCTACGGCCATTCGATGATCGTAGACCCGTGGGGCGAACCGCATAGGGCGCCGCCTTTTGGCGAAGCCGTGCAGGTTGCGCCCGTGTCCCTGAGTACCTTGAACACCCTTCGAGCGCGCATGCCTATTGCGCGCCATCAACGTTTCAGCGTGGCGTTATCGCCGCGCTCCCATCCCGATTCGGAGTGACTATGAGCAACACGTTGCAAACTGTCAGCCAGCATCTGCTGGCTCCAGGTGGGCTTGACCTCGAAGGCTTGCCCGCTTTTCTAAGTGAATTGGCCGGACCAGGCATCGACGCGGGTGACCTCTACTTCCAGAGCCAGATCTCCGAGTCATGGATGCTCGAAGATGGCATCGTGAAGGACGGCAGCTTCAATCTTGACCAGGGCGTTGGCGTACGTGCGCTGTCGGGAGAGAAGACCGGCTTCGCCTACAGCAATGCCATTTCGGCGGAAGCGCTACACCAGGCTGCGCGTGCGGCGCGATCGATCGCACGCTCTGGGAGCGAAGGCCGCATTCAGGCGTTTGCACCCGCGGCCGCACCGTCGCTATATCAGTCGGATAGCCCGCTCGATGTGCTCAGTCGTGCTGAGAAGGTCGAACTTCTACAGCATATCGACAAGGCAACCCGTGCACTGGATCCGCGGATCAAGCAGGTCTCGGTGAGCATGGCCGGTGTCTGGGAGCACGTTCTGGTTGCAGCCAACGATGGTGGGCTTGCGGCCGACATCCGTCCACTGGTGCGCTTCAACGTCAGCGTAATCGTGGAGCAGAACGGTCGCCGTGAGCGTGGAGGACAAGGTGGTGGCGGTCGAACGGACTACCGCTATTTCCTGGAGAAGCTCGACGGTGGCGAATCGCGTGCGATGGGCTACGCCCGGGAGGCCTTGCGGCAGGCGCTCGTCAATCTTGAGGCCAAGGCAGCTCCGGCGGGAACCTTGCCAGTCGTGCTAGGGCCGGGCTGGTCGGGTGTGCTGCTGCACGAAGCCGTTGGACATGGCCTGGAAGGGGATTTCAATCGCAAAGGGAGTTCGGCGTACAGCGGCCGCATTGGTGAGAAAGTCGCTTCGTCATTATGCACCATCGTCGACGACGGCACCCTGCAGGGACGCCGCGGCTCACTGAGCGTCGACGATGAGGGTACGCCGTCGCAGTGCACGACACTCATCGAAAACGGCATTCTCAAAGGGTATATGCAGGACAAGTTGAATGCTCGGCTGATGGGCGTTCCTGCGACCGGCAACGGCCGTCGCGAGTCCTATGCGCACCTGACGATGCCGAGGATGACCAACACCTACATGCTGGCCGGCGAGAGCGATCCTGAAGAAATCATCCGTTCGGTGAAGAAGGGTATCTATTGCGCCAACCTGGGCGGCGGTCAAGTGGACATTACCAGCGGGAAATTCGTGTTCTCGACCAGTGAGGCGTATCTGATCGAGGAGGGGCGCATTACCGCTCCGGTAAAGGGAGCAACGCTGATTGGTAACGGACCGGAGGCGATGAGCCGCGTCTCGATGGTCGGCAATGACTTGGCGCTGGATGGCGGAGTAGGCACGTGCGGCAAGGATGGGCAGTCGGTGCCTGTTGGAGTAGGGCAGCCTACGCTGAAGATAGATGCAATTACGGTCGGTGGCACCGGCGCGTGAGGAACTCCGCGCCGGCGTCGTGTCGGGTGTCAGAGCAGTCCGCGCTGACGCTCGTCCAGCTCGCGTATGTATTTGAATACCTTGCGCGCGGCGGCAGGGGGCTTGTTGTGCGCGGCTTCGTGCTGCGCATGCCGGACCAGTCCGCGCAAATGCTGCCGATCGGTCTCGGGGTATTGGCTGACGAACTGTTCGAGTGTGTCGTCGTCACCGGCGATCAAGCGGTCCCGCCAGCGCTCCAGCGCATGGAACCGCTCGTTGTATTCACGCGTGGAGCTGTCGAGCTGATCGACGATGGCGAGGATGCCTTCCACGTCCTGGTCACGCATCAGCTTGCCCAGGTACTGGATATGGCGTTTACGGGCGATGTGGGTCTTGTGCTTGGGCGCGACCTCGAGGGCACGGCGCATGTCGTCGCTGAGCGGCAAACGTTCTTGCACTTCGGGCTTGAGAGTCGTCAGACGCTCGCCCAACGCCTGCAGCGCCAGAAGCTCGCGCTTGATTTGGGTTTTGCTCTTCTCTTCGGAGAAGTCGTCGAAAGAATCAGCCATGGGGCGTTCCAGATGGAAAAACGCCGCCATGATAACCAGTCGAATCCCGCTTGTCCGGTCCGCCGGGCAGCGTGAGTGGTCGTGCCCATGGGCGCGGCCGGAAGAAAGAAACAGGAGAGCATATGAGTGCTGCATCAGACGTCGTTGGCCCACAGGCCCTGCCGGAATTGCAAGGGCGCGTCGAGCGCATACTCGCCGAGGCCAAACGCCAGGGCGCAACGGCCTGCGAAGTCTCGGTATCGCTGGAACAGGGTCTTTCCACAAGCGTCCGACAGCGCGAGGTCGAGACTGTCGAGTTCAACCGTGACCAGGGCTTTGGCATTACCCTTTATGTAGGGCAAAGCAAAGGCTCGGCCAGTACCTCGGCGAGCGGCGACGACGCCATCCGAGAAACGGTGGCGGCGGCTCTGGCAATCGCAAAGCATGCCTCCGAAGACGCAAGCGCTGGTTTGGCTGGCCCGGAGCTTATGGCGCGTGCCGAGTCCCTGCCGGATCTGGATCTCTACCACCCGTGGGATATCTCGCCCGACGCGGCGATCGAGCAGGCGCTGGCGTGCGAAGCCGCTGCCTTCGACGTTGATCCACAGCGTCTTCGCGCGGATGGCACCAGTGTCAGTACGCATCAGGGATGCCGCGTCTACGGCAACAGTCACGGCTTTATCGGCGGTTGGGCCTCGACTCGGCACAGCCTGAGTTGCGTCATGATCGGCGAACGTGATGGCCAGATGCAGCGGGATTATTGGTATGACGTCAGCCGGTTGGGCGCTGAACTCGCGAGCCCTGAATCGATTGGTCGCAAGGCGGGTGAGCGCACCTTGCAACGGCTCGGTGCGCGGCCAGTGCCTACCTGCGAGGTACCGGTTCTCTTTGCGGCGGAGTTAGCGTCAGGTTTGTTCGGCCACCTGCTCGCGGCTATTTCCGGTGGCGCACTGTACCGTCAATCGTCGTTCCTTCAAGGCGCTTTAGGCGAGACCCTCTTCCCTGAATGGCTGACGCTTGACGAGCGCCCCCACATCCCGCGTGCACTGGGTAGCGCCGCGTTCGATGGTGACGGGCTGGCAACCTTCGCCAAGCCGTTCGTGCAGGGCGGAGAACTCGTGTCGTATGTGCTTAGTACCTACTCCGGGCGAAAGCTCGGAATGCCGAGTACAGCCAACGCCGGCGGCGTTCATAACCTATACGTCACCCACGGCGTGGACGATCAGCAAGCGTTGATTCGCCGAATGGGCCGAGGCCTGCTCGTCACCGAGTTGATGGGGCAGGGCCTCAATCTGGTGACGGGTGATTATTCCCGTGGTGCAGGTGGTTATTGGGTCGAAAACGGGGAGATCCAATTCCCGGTTCAGGAAGTAACCATCGCCGGCAACCTTCGCGACATGTTCAAAGGCATCGCGGCTATCGGCAGCGACGTGGATACCCGGGCCAACATACGCACAGGTTCGGTACTGATTGAACGTATGACTGTTGCTGGATCGTGATGAATGCCTGCCTTGGCGTCGAGAATGCCAAGGCAGGTTTCGGCCAAGTCTTGCGCTTTTTTGATGGCTCTGAGAATAATAGTGATTATCACTTATTTTCTCGGAGTCGCCTCATGGACCGCCCTCGTAAGCGACCCAGTCTTGACCATTGGTATGCGTTGAGGCTGCGTGTACGGTGCGAGCTGGTCAGGCACGAGGCCCTCGACCCGTTAATCGCTCGGCTACGATCTGAAACCGCAGCCATGATCCATTGCGGCAACTTCTGCGTTTGGCATGGCTATCAATCGTTGTTTCAGCTCTTCATGGATTCGGCGATGGATCTCGCGCTGAGCCGCCACTGGCGGCGTCGGTGCCTTGGTTTCGCTCAGCAGACGCTCGACCATCTCTATCAGATATGTCTAAAAGCGGGTCGAGCCCCGCGTGTCGCCCGACTCAAGGAGCAACTGACACATGCCAGGCACAGCTCTGCTTACCCCTTCGCATCGGGGGTTCTCCGTGGGCTCCGTCCATGATGATTTCTGCCGACATCACCAGCCATTGCCTGAGTAAAACCAGGCGATAGGCACGACTCATCGGGCGGCACGGCACCTATTCGGGGCTGTGGCGTCTCTTGAATAGGACACATTGGAACGGCGCGTCTCTCGAGCCTTTCGTGTCTCGCTTATCTATCCATCAACGGAGGACAAAATGGCTTACCAACTGCCTGCAATGCCTTACGCATACGACGCACTCGAACCTCACATCGATGCGCAGACGATGGAAATCCACTACACCAAGCACCACCAGACTTACGTGAACAATCTCAACGCGGCGCTGGAAGGGGAGGCGTTTGCCGACCTGCCTATCGATGATCTGATGCGTCGCATTCAGGAAGTCCCCGAGGCCAAGCGGGGCGCAGTCACCAACAACGGCGGTGGCCACGCAAACCACTCACTGTTCTGGACCGTCATGACACCGAACGGTGGTGGACAGCCGCAAGGCCAGGTTGCGTCGGCTATCGATGACCAGCTCGGTGGCTACGAAGCATTCAAGGAGGCCTTCACCAAGGCTGCGCTTACGCGATTCGGCAGCGGTTGGGCGTGGCTGAGCGTCACGCCAGAGAAAAAGCTGGTAGTCGAAAGCACCGGTAACCAGGATAGCCCGCTGATGAAGGGCAACACGCCAATTCTCGGACTCGATGTCTGGGAGCACGCCTATTACCTGCGTTACCAGAACCGCCGTCCTGATTACATCGGCGCTTTCTACAACGTCATCAACTGGCCAGAAGTCGAGCGGCGCTACCAGGCCGCCATGGGTCAGTGAACGGCGCTGGCTGAGGCAGAGTCTCAATTGCACTGACTATTCCATAGGGTGTCCATGCTGGCTTCTTCAAGTTCACAACTCCGCGTCATTAGCCTCCTGACACTCTTTGGAGTATTGATTGGCTCGGTGCTCATTTTCGAATGGGCGCCGACGTTGATCGCTTCGGACTGGTCACCAGAGATGAGGCACGCACTACGGGACGGATTGCTATGTGCCTTGGGTACGGCTCTGGGTGCGTTGCCCGTACTGTTTATTCGCCGCATCTCGCAGCGAACTGAAGACCTTATGCTGGGCTTTGGCGGTGGCGTCATGCTCGCGGCCACTATGTTTTCACTGCTTGTGCCGGCGATATCCGTTGCGCAAGAGCAGGGTTATGACACCTATGGATCGAGTTTGCTCGCGGCAGTTGGTGTGCTCATGGGCATGGTAGGCCTTCTCTTCTATGACAAGCTCTTGCCTAGCGAGACCCCGGGGCAGGGGTCGGCACGTGAGCGCGGGGTACTGGATAGAGGTGTCTTGCTCTTTGTTACGGCAATCGTTCTGCACAACGTCCCGGAGGGTATGGCTGTGGGGGTGGCTACCGGTGGCGGGCTCGAAGGTTCAGACAGCCTTGCGCTCGGTATCGCGCTACAGGATGCACCCGAAGGAATGATTGTGGCGCTGGTGCTGTATGGCGCAGGCGTAGGGCGCGTGAAAGCGGTTCTGATAGGCGCAGCGTCGGGGCTCGTGGAACCCTTGTTCGCGGTGATCTGTGCGTGGCTGGTTGGTGTCTCGACTGTGCTATTGCCGTGGGGATTGGCATTGGCTGCAGGTGCAATGCTTTTCGCCGTCGTCCACGAGATCATTCCGCGGTCCCAAAGTAACGGTTATGGCACCGTGGCGAGCCTTGGGCTTGTTGCAGGGTTCTGCTTGATGATGGTGATGGATACCGCGCTTGGTTGAGCCCGGTCATTCGCCTTCGTCAAAGCGATTTTCGACCAGCTCTACCAAAGACACCATTGCCTCTTCTTCGCTCTCCCCTTCGGTGTGAAGGTGGAGCGGGGTGCCTTGGCCTGCAGCCAGCATCATGACGGCCATGATGCTCTTGCCATCAACGAGCTGCTCAGGCGTCCGTCCCACGCGGACAGCACATGGATATTGACCGGCCACACCGACAAACTTGGCAGCAGCGCGGGCATGCAGGCCCAGTTTGTTGATGATGGTGATTTCACGCGCAGGCATGCAGGTTCCTTAACCCAGGTCCCGGTGGCGGATCTGGACATTCTTCAATGTGTCTTTGAGCACCCGCCCCAGGCGTTCTACCAGGAAGACGGACCTATGATGGCCACCCGTGCAGCCAATCGCAACGGTAGCATAGGCACGATTACTGGCTGCGAAACGAGGTAGCCACTTGGAGAGGTAAGCCAGGATATCCTGGTACATCTCTTCGACGTCAGGCTGTGCCTGAAGATACTCGATGACAGGCTGGTCCAGGCCTGAGTAATCACGCAGTTCGGGTTTCCAATAGGGGTTAGGCAGGCAGCGCACATCGAAGACGAGGTCGGCGTCCACCGGCATTCCACGTTTGAAGCCGAACGACTCGATAAGGAAGGCGGTACCCGGCTCGGGCTGGTTCAGCAAGCGAATCTTGATCAGGTCGCGGAGTTGATACAGGTTTAACCGCGTCGTATCGATCTTCAGGTCAGACAGCTCAGCAATTGGGGCGAGCAGCTGCTTTTCGGCCTCGATGGCTTCAGCCAGCGAGCGGGAGGAGTTTGTTAGCGGATGGCGCCGACGCGTTTCCGAGAACCGCTTGAATAACGTTTCCTCGTCAGCATCGAGATAGAGCAGATCACACTGGATGTATCGGCTACGCACTTCTGATAGCAGCTCTGGAAAGCGCTGAAGCTGGCTTGGCAAATTTCGGGCGTCGATTGATACGGCGACCTGAGGATGGATCAATTCGGTATGGAGCAACGCGCGCTCGGCCAGTTCGGGCAAGAGCGCGGCCGGCAGGTTGTCGATGCAATAGAATCCGTTGTCCTCAAGGACGTCGAGCGCTGTGCTCTTGCCGGATCCCGAGCGCCCACTGACGATGATCAGGCGCATAACGTATCCGCTTGGCTGGGCAAAGGGTAGAGCGTATGTCGCTGCGTCATAGGTCGTCGCCGTGATTGCTTACTGTCCGCTTTGCAGTTCGACCACCGTGTTGTACAAGGCGTTGCTGTCGGGCGCTTTACGAAGCCGATCACGCACTTCGGCGCGGTCCAGTAGACCCGCTATCTGACGAAGCAGTTGCAGATGCTCTTCGGTTGCAGACTCGGGGACGAGCAGCACGAGAAGGAGGTCGACCGGTGCACCATCGAGCGCATCGAAATCCACAGCCGTCTCGAGTCGGAGAACGGCTGCCATCGGGGACCGGCATCCCGAAAATCGACAGTGAGGAATGGCGATACCGTTACCGAAGCCGGTCGATCCCAGCTTTTCACGGGCTACGAGGCTCTCGAAGATCTGCTGGGCGTCCATTTCGGGGACATCCCGGGCAATGACGGCGCCGATCTGTTCGAGTACGCGTTTCTTGCTGCCGCCCGGCGCGTTCACGACGGAACGGCCGGGGGTCAGAATATTTTCAAGTCGGATCATGATAGGGAGTGACCCTCAGCGGGCGTAGAGCCCTTGCTGCCGGTCGAGCTGCTTCTCTTTGCGTTTGATGAGTTGGCGGTCGAGCTTGTCGGTCAACAAGTCGATAGCGGCATACATGTCGGTGTGCTCGGCGTTCGCGACGACTTCGCCCCCGGATATGTGAAGGGTGGCTTCGATCTTCTGTTTGAGCTTTTCGACTTGCATGATGATCTGCACGTTGGTGATCTTGTCGAAATGGCGCTCCAGCCGTTCCAGCTTTTCCCCGATGTATTCACGGAGAGGTTGGGTGACGTCCAGTTGATGTCCACTGATATTCACTTGCATACCGCGTTCTCCTTGTTGCCTCTGCGGAGTGACGTGCCGGGGCACATCACTGAAACACGTCGGCGGCCGGTTCTTGCGGCTGCTCGGGTTCGTAATGGCGAACGCCTTACAGTCCAAGAGCCTACGGTAGCGTCACATCAGTCGCTTGCGCTCGCTTGAGGGTGCGATACCCAGAGATTCGCGGTACTTGGCGACGGTGCGGCGCGCTACCTGGATGCCCTGTTCCTCCAGTAAACCAGCGATCTTGCTGTCGCTCAACGGCTTTTTCGCATTTTCCGCCGCCACCAGTTTCTTGATGATCGCGCGGATCGCGGTGGACGAGCATTCGCCGCCTTCGGCCGTGCTGACATGGCTAGAGAAAAAGTATTTCAGCTCGTAGATGCCGCGGGGGGTATGCATGAACTTCTGTGTCGTGACCCGCGAAATCGTCGATTCGTGCATGCCCACGGCCTCAGCAATGTCGTGCAACACCAACGGCTTCATCGCCTCTTCCCCATACTCGAGGAAGCCGCGTTGATGCTCGACGATTTGGGTCGCGACCTTCATCAGCGTTTCATTCCGGCTTTGCAGGCTTTTGATGAACCACCGTGCTTCCTGAAGCTGGTTTCGCATGAACGTATTGTCGGCGCTTGAGTCGGCACGGCGGACGAACCCGGCGTACTGCGGGTTTACGCGTAGACGAGGCATCGCTTCCTGGTTCAGCTCTACCAGCCAGCGGTCGTTGTGCTTGCGCACGATAACGTCAGGCACGACGTACTCGGGTTCTCCGGCTTCAATCTGGGAGCCTGGCCGCGGGTTGAGCGACTGGATGAGCTCGATAACCTGGCGAAGGTCATCTTCCTTGATCTTCATCCGACGCATGAGCTGGCTGTAGTCCCGGCCAGCCAACAGATCCAGGTAGTCGCCGACAAGACGCTGGGCTTCGCTCAACCATTCAGTCGACGCAGGTAGCTGATGCAATTGAAGTAGAAGACATTCGCGCAGATCTCGTGCACCAATGCCCGCGGGTTCGAACTGCTGGATGCGGCGGAGAACGACTTCGACCTCATCGATTTCGATATCCAGCTCGGGATCGAACCCTGCTGTGATTTCCGCAAGGTCTTCTTCCAGGTAGCCCTGGTCGTTGATGCAATCGATCAGCGTGACCGCAATGAGGCGATCCGTATCCGACATCGGCGCGAGATTGAGCTGCCAGAGCAGGTGGCTTTGGAGGCTTTCGCCTGCCGACGTCCGCGCAGAAAAATCCCATTCATCATCTTCGCTGCTGGGGAGGTTGCTCGCGCTGGTCTGGTAGATGTCTTCCCATGCCGTATCGACGGGAAGCTCGTTCGGTATCCGGTCGCTCCAGTCCGTCTCTTCGAACGAATCGCCGTCGGATTCATTGCTGATCGGGACAGTTGCCTCTTGGAAGCTGTCTTGGCTATTAGCTTGCGATGTACCTTGCTCGGCACCATCAGCCATGGGGTCAGTGGTGTCGAAATCTTCCCCGTCTTCCTGACGTTCGAGCATCGGGTTCGAGTCGAGCGCTTCCTGAATTTCCTGCTGGAGGTCCAGCGTCGAAAGCTGGAGTAAGCGAATGGCCTGCTGCAACTGCGGCGTCATCGTCAGTTGCTGGCCCATCTTCAGAACTAGCGATGGTTTCATAGCAGAGGATCGCACCTACATTACCGACGCCTCGGCGTCTGTCCATTTCGAAGCGCTCTGAAGCGCCTTAAGCAAATTATATGCCTGATTTAGAGGCGTTTGCCTAGCCCTTCTTTGGGCGGAATGTGACGGTGCAGGTGCCGCAGCCGTTCGAAGGGCTCAGGCCATCGGGGTATTCCAAGGTTCGCTACAGGCGGAACTCGTGGCCTAAGTAGACTTCCTTGACGAGCGCGTTGTCGAGAACGTCCTGGGCCGTGCCCTCGGCAATAAGCTGGCCGTCGCTGACGATATAAGCAAGCTCGCAGATATCCAGCGTCTCCCGAACGTTGTGGTCCGTGATCAGGACGCCGATTCCTTTATTCTTGAGATGATAGATGATCTGCTTGATGTCCCCAACCGAGATAGGGTCTACGCCCGCGAAGGGCTCGTCCAGCAGGATGAACTTGGGTTCCGTTGCCAGCGCACGAGCGATCTCGACCCGGCGCCGCTCACCACCGGAAAGGCTCATACCGAGGCTGTCGCGTATATGGGTGATGTGGAATTCCTGTAGCAGGCTTTCCAGTGCCTTCTCCCGGCCTGCGCGATCCAGATCCTTTCGGGTTTCCAAGATAGCCATGATGTTGTCCGTTACGCTGAGCTTGCGGAAGATCGACGCTTCCTGCGGCAGGTAACCGATGCCAGCGCGCGCTCGGCCGTGCATGGGCTGGAAGCTGACATCCTGATCGTCGATCAATACGCGGCCCTGATCGGCCCGAACCAGCCCCACGATCATGTAGAAGCAGGTTGTCTTGCCGGCGCCGTTCGGGCCGAGCAACCCTACAATCTGTCCGCTTTCAATGGAAAGGCTAACGTCGCGAACAACCTGTCTGCTTTTATAGCTCTTCGCCAGGTGCTGGGCTTTGAGAATTGCCATTAGCGCGATGAATCCTGCTGTTGCTGTTCGGGCTTCTTCTGCGGCTGAATGACCATGTCGATGCGCGGGCGCGGTGTGGTGATCGACTTGTCGTTCGCGCGTCCGGCATTCACGATCTGCCGGCGGGTGTCATATACGATTTTCTCGCCTTCGAAGGTATTGCCCTGCTGCACAACCTTGGCCTGGTCGGTCAGGGTGATGCGCTCATTGGCTGAGAAATACTGGATCGTAAGTCCGTACGCCTTGACGATGGGGTCACCCTCGCGCGGCTGTTGCTCGTAGTAGGCCGGACGGCCTACCGAGGTAAATACGTCCACGTCTCCCTGGGCGTTCTGGGTGATGGTCACCGTATCACCCGTGATTTTCATCGTGCCCTGGGTAATCACGACGTCACCCCGGTAGACGGCAACCTTCTTTTGGTCATCGATCTCGGCGCTGTCGGCTTGGACGCGGATGGGTTGTTCGCGGTCGCTCGGCAGGGCCCAGGCAGTGGCGCTGGCCATCAAGGAGGCGCTCAAACCGAGGAACAAGGGAAACTTTTTAACGAGCCTCATGCTGGCCTCTTACGTTGGACTGCAGGATCATCCTGCCTTCGTTCAGGTACGCTTTCATGCCTTGGCCCGTGGTGACCCCATTGGCGGCGTCGATTCTAACGGGTTGCTGGGTTTCAGCATATTGTCGGTCCGGAAAGACCGTGAGCCGGGATGTTGTGAGTATCGATGGTCGGCCGCTTGCGTCGGTCTTGTCGACCTTTACATTTTCGATCAATTCGACCTGCGCGCCCTCGGGGCCGACTTCTCCGCGGTCAGAACGGATGTTCCACGGAATTTCGTTGCCCCGGTAGAGCTGCATTCGTGGTTGTTCCATGTAGGTGACATCGCTACTTTCCACGTGTTCTAGCGCATCGGACTGCATTTCGTAATCACGCTGACCGTCTTCCTGGAATTGAATCGTCCGTACGTTCTTCGCGTAGAAGTCGATTGTCTTGTCGTCCTTCGCAGGCGCAGGCGGCTGCTCGAGAAATGTCTCGGGGCGGATATTCCAATAACCCAGCAATCCCAGCGCTATCGCGAGAAGGATGATGGGGAAGTACGTGCGCAAGCGGTTGATCATCGACAGCCCCTAAAGGTACTCGGCCTGGGCGGCATCCAATGTCCCCTGGCCGCGCATGATCAGTTCGCAGAATTCACGCGCGGCGCCTTGTCCACCACTTGCATGGGTGACGCCGTGGGCGTGCTGGCGAACGAACGGATTGGCGGACGCCACGGCCATGCCTAGGCCAACGCGGCGGATAACGGGAAGGTCCGGCAGGTCGTCGCCAAGGTAGGCGATTTCATTGTAGTCGACGCCGATCGACTCGCGGATCTGGTCGAGCACCACGAGCTTGTCCTCGCGTCCCTGGTAGAGAAATTCAATGCCAAGGTCCTTTGCCCGCTTTTCAACCACTGGGCTTTTGCGGCCGCTGATGATGGCGGTTCGCACCCCGGAGCGAATCAGCATCTTTATGCCCTGGCCGTCGAGCGTGTGAAAAGTCTTCACCTCACTGCCATCCATGAACAGGAAGAGGCGGCCGTCCGTAAGGACGCCATCGACATCGAATACGGCGAGTCTGATCGGCTTGGCGCGAGTCAGGAGCGCTTCAGGGTGCATCAGAATACTCCAGCACGGGTGAGGTCATGAATGTGCAGGGCGCCGATCGGACGGTCATATTCGTCGATCACTACCAACGCGTTTATCTTGTGATCGTCCATGATCTTCAGCGCTTCGGCCGCTAGCATGTCTGGGCCGATCGTCTTGCCGTGTGCTGTCATGACGTCGTCGATGTACGCCTGTCGGACGTCGATACTCCGATCGAGGGCGCGACGGAGGTCGCCGTCGGTAAAGATTCCTGCCAGCGATTGGTCCTGATCCAGAACCACGGTCATCCCCAGGCCCTTTCGGGACATTTCGGCCAGCGCATCGCGAAGGGACGTTCCACGGGAGACCGTCGGGAGGCTCTCGCCGCCGTGCATGATGTCAGCGACCTTCAGCAGCAATCGACGGCCCAGCGCGCCTCCAGGATGCGAGAAGGCAAAGTCTTCGGCGGTGAATCCGCGTTTCTCGAGCAGTGCGATGGCAAGTGCGTCACCTAGAACCAGCGATACCGTAGTAGAAGATGTAGGCGCGAGGTTTAGCGGGCAGGCTTCCTGCGGGACGCTGGCATCGAGATTGACCAGCGCTGCACGGGCGAGTGCCGATTCCGGATTGCCTGTAATGCTGATCATGGGGATGCCCAGTCGCTTGATCAGCGGCAGGAGCGTGACGATCTCAGCAGTATTGCCGGAGTTGGAGAGCGCGAGGACGACGTCGTTCTGCGTGATCATGCCCATGTCGCCATGGCTGGCTTCAGCCGGGTGCACGAAGAAGGCCGGAGTGCCAGTACTGGCTAACGTGGCCGCGATCTTGTTGCCGATGTGCCCGGACTTGCCCATGCCCAATACGACGACACGGCCCTTGATGGCCATGATGAGCTCGCACGCCTGCGCGAAGCTCTCGTCGACACGATGTAGCAGGGCATCGACTGCTTCAAGTTCTAGACGGATGGTGCGCTTGGCAGAGGTAATGGGGTCGACGGTTGGTGTCATGGCGAGGTCGAAAAGGCCAAAGGGCGGGATTATACCGGTTAAAGAATGGCAGTGCTCACCTCTTGAATCGTGTTGAAGTGAGGGATTGGTCGCAACGCGTTTCTGCGGTCTTGGGGCGATGGCAGGCCATTTGCTATAGTGCACGCCCTTTGAATTCACCTCGTCAGCCGTGTGCCGTATCGAGTCACGCTGACGTCTATCCTCGTATCGGTTCAGGACGTGCGGGCGTGCAGGGAGCGTACAAGCGCTCATCATGCTCGACATCGTCACCGCTGGATGGCGTTTCCGCCATTGGCATTATCTGTCAGGAGAACGGATGAACGCTGCAAGCGAGTATGCGCTCGAGCTGAAAGGGCTCACCTTCAAGCGCGGTGCACGTACCATCTTCGAGAATATCGACATTCGCATTCCGCGCGGCAAGGTCACGGGTATCATGGGGCCGTCGGGTAGTGGCAAGACTACGCTACTGCGGCTTATCGGTGCTCAGTTGCGTCCTCTGCGTGGGCAGGTGCTTGTCGAGGGGCAGAATCTGCCTTCGCTGTCGCGCCATGAGCTGTTCGACGTTCGCAAGCAGATGGGCGTGCTGTTTCAGAGTGGGGCGTTGTTCACGGATCTCGACGTTTTCGAGAACGTGGCGTTCCCACTTCGGGTCCACACGGACCTGCCGGACGAAATGATCCGCGACATCGTATTGATGAAGCTTCAGGCCGTTGGCCTAAGGGGCGCGGTGGATCTCATGCCAGACGAGTTGTCTGGCGGTATGAAGCGCCGCGTGGCACTGGCGCGGGCAATCGCGCTCGATCCGCAAATCCTTATCTATGACGAGCCCTTCGTCGGACAGGATCCCATCGCAATGGGTGTGCTTGTCCGATTGATACGTTTGCTCAATGACGCGCTAGGTATCACCAGTGTCGTCGTCTCACACGATCTGGCCGAAACCGCGAGCATTGCGGACTACATCTACGTAGTGGGCGATGCACAGGTATTAGGCCATGGAACGCCGCAGGAACTGATGGAATCCGATAACCCCCGTATCCGACAATTCATGAAAGGCATACCGGACGGTCCGGTCCCATTCCACTTCCCAGCGATGGACTATCGCGAAGCATTGTTGGGGAGGGGTTGATGCGTAAACGAACTCCGCTGGAGCGCATCCGGCTGATGGGGCGTGCCGGCATCGATGTGGCTGCTACCCTCGGTCGTTCAAGTATCTTTCTGGTTCGTGCGCTTTTCGGCCGGGGCGGTACGGGGAGTCCCTGGCAGTTGCTCGTCAAGCAGCTGTACTCAGTGGGTGTGCTGTCGCTAGCAATTATCGTCGTTTCCGGCGCCTTCATTGGCATGGTCCTGTCGCTTCAGGGTTACAGCATCCTCAGTAAATACGGTTCGGAAGAGGCGGTTGGGCAGATGGTGGCCCTAACGCTTCTGCGAGAGCTTGGGCCGGTGGTCACCGCACTCCTGTTTGCAGGGCGTGCGGGGTCGGCGTTGACGGCGGAGATCGGCAATATGAAGTCGACCGAGCAGCTGTCCAGTCTTGAGATGATCGGTGTTGACCCATTGAAGTATGTCGTGGCGCCACGGTTGTGGGCGGGGTTCATCTCGATGCCGGTGCTCGCAATGATCTTCAGTGTCGTCGGCATCTGGGGAGGCGCGATGGTCGCCGTTGAGTGGCTGGGTGTCTACGAAGGCTCCTTCTGGTCCGGTATGCAGCGCAGTGTCGATTTTACGGGCGATGTGCTCAATGGCGTGATCAAAAGCGTCGTATTTGCTTTCGTCGTAACCTGGATCGCTGTCTTCCAGGGTTATGACTGCGATGCCACCTCCGAGGGTATCAGTCGTGCCACGACCCGGACGGTCGTATATGCCTCGCTCGCTGTGCTGGGGCTGGATTTCATTCTTACCGCTTTGATGTTTGGAGATTTCTGATGCAAACCCGCAGTTTGGAAATCGGCGTGGGCCTGTTTCTTCTGGCCGGCATACTCGCCGCGCTACTTTTGGCGCTTCGTGTGAGTGGCCTCGCGCCTGGCTCTGCCGGAGACACTTATAAGGTCTATGCGCACTTCGACAATATCGCCGGCCTTTCCGTAAGGGCTCGGGTCACGATGGCGGGGGTAACGATCGGCCGCGTCTCGGCCATCGATCTAGACCGCGATACATTTACAGGGCGTGTCACGATGGAGCTCGACTCTGACGTAGACAACCTGCCGCTGGACTCGACTGCGTCGATCCTGACCGCAGGTTTGCTCGGCGAAAAATACGTCGGCATCAGTGTCGGCGGTGATGATGAGGTGCTGGCTGACAACGGAACCATCCGTGATACACAGTCCTCTCTGGTACTCGAGGATCTGATCGGCAAATTCCTGCTGAATACGGTCAACAACAAGTGAGGACGTTCGCCATGTTGAAAATGATTCGCCGTTGCTGCCTGATGCTGGCGGTATTGCTTCCGGTATCCGCCTTTGCGGCATCGTCGCCGCAGCAGGTTGTCCAGGGTACTGTGGACGCGCTGCTCAGCGACCTTCAGGCCAACAAGCAGAACTACCGGCAGAACCCCGAGGCGTTCTATCAATCGCTCAATGACATTCTGGGCCCGGTTGTGGATGCCGACGGCATCTCACGCAGCATCATGACCGTGAAGTATTCGCGTAATGCCTCGCCTGAGCAGATGGCGCGCTTTCAGGAGAACTTCAAGCGTAGCCTGATGCAGTTCTACGGGAATGCATTACTGGAATACGACAACCAGGATATCCGCATGCTGCCGGCCCGGGCCGGGCAGAATGGGCGTGCAAGCGTTGGCATGGAAGTGACCGGTACCAATGGTGCGGTCTATCCGGTTTCCTACACGATGGTCCAGAACGACGATCGTTGGCTGGTGCGCAACGTAATCATCAACGGCATCAACATCGGCAAGCTGTTCCGCGACCAGTTCGCTGACGCCATGGTCCGTAATGGCAATGACCTTGACAAAACCATCGACGAGTGGGGCGCCGTTGTGGCCAAGGCCAAGGACTCGCCCGCGGGTCAGCAGGCTTCAGGCGAATGAGCGAGGCCAGTATCAAGCCCGGCGACGCCCCCGGGTTGCTATTGCTTGAGGGTGTGTTGGACCATCGCTCCGGTCCTCCGCTGCGGGAAAACGGACAACGTCTGATCCTCGGGGCTGCGACTTCCGAGATCGTGATCAATTGTGCCGCCGTCCGTCGTAGCACGAGCGTCGGGCTCGCCTTGCTGCTGGCATTCATGCGCGATGCCAAGGCAGCCGGCAAGACACTGCGCCTGCATGACCTGCCCAGGGACATGCGGCAGATCGCACAGGTCTGTAGTGTCGCCGAATTCCTGCCCACCGAAGCGTGATCCCTATCGAGGCCGCGGCGATTACGTCGCGGCCTCTTGCTTTTTTTTATATGATGTCGGCCCCCTCATGGCCGGTAGAGGTAAATATGCAGGCTGCCGAAGTCAAAACGTTCCTCGAATCGAACATGCCCGGTACCCAATTCGAGGTCGAAGGCGAGGGATGCAATTTCCAGCTCAATGTCGTCAGTGACGAGTTGGCTGCACTCAGTGCGGTCAAGCGTCAGCAGCAGATATATGCGCATCTCAATCCGTGGATCGCTGATGGCAGCATCCACGCCGTAACGATGAAATTCTTTAGCCGCGCCGCCTGGGCCGAGCGTTCCTGAGCCCTCCGGGCCGAGTACATCCATGGACAAACTGATTATTACTGGCGGCCGTCCCCTTGATGGCGAGATCCGAATCTCCGGAGCCAAGAACTCCGCACTGCCCATCCTGGCCTCGACGCTGCTGGCCGACCGGCCAGTGACCGTCGGCAACCTGCCGCACCTGCACGATATTACGACGATGATCGAGCTGTTTGGACGCATGGGCGTTCAGCCGGTAATCGACGAGCGGCTGAATGTCGAGGTCGATGCCACGGCCATCCGTACCCTCGTTGCGCCGTACGAACTCGTCAAGACCATGCGCGCCTCGATCCTGGTGCTGGGTCCCATGGTTGCGCGTTTTGGCGAAGCTGAAGTAGCTCTGCCAGGCGGGTGCGCGATCGGTTCGCGTCCAGTCGATCTTCATATTCGCGGCCTCGAAGCGATGGGCGCGCAGATTGACGTGGAAGGCGGATACATCAAGGCGAAGGCGCCGGCGGGTGGGCTGCGCGGCGCGCACTTCTTCTTCGATACCGTCAGCGTGACGGGTACGGAGAACATCATGATGGCTGCCTGCCTTGCCAATGGCCGTACTGTCCTTGAAAACGCCGCACGTGAACCGGAAGTCGTGGATCTGGCGAACTGCCTTATCGCGATGGGCGCTCAGATTAGCGGTGCAGGTACCGACACGATCACCATCGACGGTGTGAAGAGTCTTGGCGGCGCACACTACGATGTACTTCCCGATCGCATTGAAACCGGTACCTATCTGGTTGCGGCAGCGGCGACACGTGGCCGCGTCAAGCTCAAGGATACCGATCCGGCCACGCTCGAAGCGGTGCTGCTGAAGCTCGAGGAGGCCGGCGCACATATCAGCACGGGGAATAACTGGATCGAGCTGGACATGAAGGGTAATCGTCCTCGGGCGGTCAATCTTCGCACAGCGCCATATCCGGCGTTCCCAACTGACATGCAGGCACAGTTCATTTCCATGAATGCCGTCGCGGAAGGGACTGGCACCGTCATCGAGACCATCTTCGAAAACCGTTTCATGCACGTTTATGAGATGAACCGCATGGGCGCGCAGATTCAGGTGGAAGGCAATGCTGCCATCATTACCGGCGTCGACTGCCTCAAAGGTGCGCCTGTGATGGCGACGGATCTACGCGCATCGGCCAGTCTGGTATTGGCTGGCTTGGTCGCCGAAGGCGATACGCTTATCGACCGCATCTACCATATCGACCGTGGCTACGAGTGCATCGAAGAGAAGCTGCAGCTGTTGGGTGCGAAAATTCGCCGCGTGCCAGGCTAGCGCACGTGGCTGACGGCGCCCATTCGGTGGTGCGCCAGCCGCTATTGGCACGGCCCGGACGTGACCGGACCGTGCCTGTTCGATCGAAGGACTTTCCGTCATGCTTACCATTGCTCTGTCCAAGGGACGTATCCTGGACGACACGCTGCCGCTGTTGGCTGCGGCCGGCATTCAGCCTACCGAGGATCCAGACAAGAGCCGCAAGCTGATCATCCCGACCAGTCAGGATGATGTCAGGCTGCTCATTGTTCGGGCCACCGACGTGCCGACCTATGTCGAGCAGGGTGCTGCCGACCTCGGGGTCGCCGGAAAGGATGTGCTGATGGAGCATGGCGGGCAGGGGCTCTACGAGCCACTGGACCTGCGAATCGCATGCTGCAAGCTGATGACGGCAGGCAGGATCGGGGCGGTGGAGCCGAAGGGTCGCCTGCGCGTAGCAACCAAGTTCGTGAACGTCGCGAAGCGCTATTACGCCGAGCAGGGCCGTCAGGTTGAACTCATCAAGCTCTATGGTTCAATGGAGCTGGCGCCGCTCGTTGGGCTGGCCGACAAGATCATAGATGTCGTGGATACCGGTAACACGCTGCGCGCAAACGGCCTGGAGCCGCAGGAGCTTATCGCAACTGTGAGCTCGCGGCTGATCGTAAACAAGGCATCTATGAAAATGCAGCATGAGCGCATTCAGTCGCTGATCGAGACGCTGCGTGAGGCGGTCGAGGCTCGCTGAGTCGGTATGCCCGAGCGCTGTACTATCGAAACGATAGGCTCGCATATGTGAAGTTTGCCAAGGTCTGTTGATATCCTCTGAAATCAGTGGCTTCTTCAAGGGGCATGACGTTGTGGGCCCAGGCGCATCGGCGCCGGCTGCCAGGGCTGTCCCTGCGCTAGGCCTTGGCAGTGCAAGCGACAGCTCATCGCCTGCTTCCGTGATTTCGTGGGCGATCGTGTATCGAAGCGAACGCCCGACATTCAAGACCGCGCGCCGCCTTAAGGTCGAGCACGACGGCAGTATGATGTGAGGCTTTGATATGACCGATTCCGTTGTCCTGCGCCGGCTCGATGCAACCGATCCGGATTTCGCTGACCGCCTCGATGCGCTCCTGAGTTGGGAAAGCGTATCCGACGACAGCGTTAATTCGCGCGTTTTGGAAATCATCCAGGCGGTTAGGTCACGTGGTGATGCCGCCGTTATCGAATATACGCAGCGCTTTGACGGCGTTGACGCGAGCCGCATGGAAGACCTGATCCTGCCGCGCTCGCGCCTGGAGGCAGCGCTCGAGCGCATTTCTCCCGAGCAGCGCGAAGCGCTCAAGGTGGCGGCCGATCGTGTAAGAGGCTATCACGAGCGCCAAAAGCAGGATTCCTGGCAATATACGGAGGCGGATGGCACAGTCCTCGGGCAGCAAGTAATGCCTCTGGACCGGGCCGGCCTGTACGTCCCAGGCGGAAAAGCGACCTATCCGTCTTCCGTGCTGATGAATGCGATCCCTGCCAAGGTTGCAGGTGTCCGCGAAGTCGTGATGGTCGTTCCGACACCGCGCGGGGAAGTCAACGAGATGGTCCTTGCGGCTGCAGCCGTGGCAGGGGTCGATCGCGTCTTCACTATCGGCGGAGCCCAGGCGGTGGCAGCTCTGGCATATGGTACAGAGAGCGTGCCGGCAGTGGACAAGATCGTCGGGCCGGGCAATATCTACGTTGCCACTGCAAAGCGCCATGTGTTCGGCAAGGTCGGCATTGATATGATTGCTGGGCCGTCAGAAATATTGGTGGTATGCGACGGGCAGACGGATCCGGACTGGATCGCGATGGATCTTTTTTCGCAAGCCGAGCACGACGAAGATGCCCAGTCCATTTTGGTAAGCCCTGACTTGGCGTTTCTTGACCGCGTCGCCGAGAGCATCGAGCGACTCCTGCCTTCCCTGGAACGCGCTTCCATAGCGCGCACCTCCATCGAGGGAAGAGGGGCGCTCATTCACGTGCGCGACATGGCCCAGGCAATTGAAGTTGCCAATCGCATCGCCCCCGAGCACTTGGAACTCTCGGTCGCCGATCCCGAGCGGTATCTTCCTGAAATTCGCCATGCCGGCGCCATCTTCATGGGGCGCTATACCGCTGAAGCACTGGGTGATTACTGCGCGGGTCCGAACCATGTGCTGCCGACATCGGGTACAGCGCGCTTTTCATCCCCGCTGGGGGTGTACGATTTCCAAAAGCGATCCTCGATCATCAATTGCTCGCCACAGGGTGCATCCGAGCTGGGCAAAGTCGCATCGGTACTGGCTCGCGGTGAGTCGCTGACGGCACATGCTCGCAGCGCCGAGTACCGCATCAGGTCTTGAATACGCGTGTAACCGTTCTGAACGCCACAGGTAGGCAGATGAGTAAATTCTGGAGCGACTTCGTCAAGGACCTGGTGCCCTACGTACCAGGGGAGCAACCCAAGGCCGCGCGGCTGGTAAAGCTCAATACCAACGAGAATCCCTATGCGCCTTCGCCAAAGGCGCTGGCTGCGATGCAGGCCGAGCTGACCGAAGGGCTGCGGCTTTATCCTGATCCGAACGGTGAACGCCTGAAGCAGGCCGTCGCAGACTACTATGGCATTGAGCCTAGCAACGTGTTCGTCGGCAACGGCTCGGATGAAGTATTAGCGCATGCCTTCATGGCGTTGTTCCGGCACGACGCACCGATACTCTTCCCTGATATCTCGTATAGCTTTTATCCTGTTTACTGCGGACTGTATGGAATCGAGTACAGGACGATACCGCTCGATGATCGTTTCACAATCCAGCCGGCCGATTACGCCCAACCCAATGGTGGGATCATTTTCCCGAACCCCAACGCGCCTACGGGTTGCCTGCTGCCACTTGAGGCGGTTGAGCAGATCGTGTCCGCGAGCCCCGACAGTGTCGTGTTGGTAGACGAAGCCTACGTCGATTTCGGCGGCCAGAGCGCCATCTCGCTCATAAAGCGCTTTCCGAACTTGCTTGTCACGCAGACGCTTTCAAAGTCGAGGTCGTTGGCCGGGCTGCGTGTTGGCTTCGCAGTAGGCGATGCCGAGCTGATCGAGGCGCTCGAGCGCGTAAAGAACAGCTTCAACTCCTATCCTCTGGATAAGGTCGCGCTGGCGGGAGCGGCAGCTGCAATGGAGGATGTGGACCACTTCGAGGACACCTGCTCGCGAGTGATCGAAAGTCGCGAAATCCTAACGCGCGATCTGGAGTCTTTGGGCTTCGAGGTGCTGCCGTCGGCGGCCAACTTCGTTTTTGCTACTCATCCCGGCCGCGACGCCGCTGCGATTGCGGGCGCGTTACGGGAGCAGGGCATTATCGTGCGCCACTTCAAGCAACCACGGATCTCTGCGCACCTGCGCATTACCGTCGGCACGCCGGTGCAGAACGCCGCATTGATCGACGCACTGCGCGCGCTCTGACGTTACTTCTCTGGTGTGGTCTCCATGGGAGGCCGCACGCCTATCTCAGCCTTTAGCGAGAGCTGCTTGCCATCGCGGAGTACGTCGATGGTGATCTTGTCTCCCGGGCGGGTCCTCGCCACCTGATTCATGGATCGACGACCATCATTCGCTTCCTGGCCGTCAATGCTCAGGATCAGGTCCCCCGCGCGCAGTCCAGCCTTATCCGCGGGGCCGTCACGGTAGACCCCCGCCACGACGATGCCTGACCGACCCTGAATGCCGAATGACTCTGCCAGTGCCGCAGATAGGGGCTGAACCTCGAGGCCGAGCCAGCCGCGTACCACGTGCCCGTGCTCGATGATCGATTTCATCACCTCCAGCGCGAGCTTTACCGGAATCGCAAAACCGATGCCTTGAGAACCGCCGGATTGGGAGAAGATGGCGGTATTGATTCCCATGAGATTGCCATTTGCATCGATCAGCGCGCCGCCCGAGTTGCCTGGATTGATCGCTGCATCGGTCTGGATGAAATCCTCGTAGGTGTTGAGCCCCAGCTGGTTGCGCCCGGTCGCGCTGACGATGCCCATCGTGACGGTCTGGCCAACGCCGAAGGGGTTGCCGATAGCGAGCGCCACATCCCCAATCCGGATGCGGTCCGACTGGCCAAGTGTGATCGCAGGCAGGTGAGGCAGATCGATCTTTAGCACCGCAAGGTCGGTCTCCGGGTCCGCGCCGATGACGCGTGCAATGGTTTCGCGGCCATCCTTGAGGGCGACGACGATCTGGTCAGCATCCTTGGTGACGTGGTTGTTCGTCAGCAGGTATCCCTCAGGGCTCATGATCACCGCAGAGCCGAGGCTGGACTCCATCCGCTTCTGGCTCGGCAAGTTGTCGCCGAAGAAGCGTCGGAAGTTCGGGTCGTCGAGCAGCGGGCTATTGGGTTTGTTTGCCGATTTAGTGGTGTAGAGGTTGGCGACCGAAGGAGCAGCGTTCCCCACGGCGAGCGCATAGGAGTAGGGTGCCACCGGCGTGGCGGTGGAGGTAGGCTGCGCTTCGCGCAAGCCCAGCGCGCGATCGGTCAGGCCGAACCAGGCGGGATAGCGCTGCAGCACGACGAGCGCTAGAAGTACACCAACCACTACGGGCCAGCCGAAGAAACGCAGCGCCTTGAACATCAGGAAATCTCGTTCGTTATCCTTGAAGGGAGCTATCCGCCGGGCTGTTCCTTCAGCCCGCGACCAGCCGCAAAGCCACGCATTATACGAGCTATGGCGATTGCAAAAAGGGGCGCGCAACGCAGCGATGCAGTCGAGTCGCACATTGTTGATAAACCCCTCGCGCATCGTCAGATGCTGCCGGTTATGGGGCAGGTAGTGTACGGCGGTATCATGCGTTCATTTGGATGAGGATCCCCAACCATGGCTGTCGCCCTGAATGCTCTCGTAGACGAAGCGAATCGGTATCTCAACGTTTCGCACATCAACGACTATTGCCCCAATGGCCTCCAAGTTGAAGGTAAGCCCAACGTTCAGCGCATCGTGTCCGGTGTGACAGCAAGTCAGGCGTTGCTCGATGCGGCAGTTGAAGCCGAGGCTGATGTGGTGCTCGTACACCATGGTTATTTCTGGAAGAACGAAAATCCTGTTGTCACGGGGATGAAGCACCGACGGCTGAAAACGCTGCTCACGCATGACATAAGTCTCATGGCCTATCACCTGCCGCTGGACCTGCATCCGGAGGTGGGCAATAACGTTCGTCTGGCTCATGAGCTCGGCTTGACCTGTGAAGGCCGGTTGAACCCTGATGACCCGAAGGGCCTCGTGCTGGTTGGGTCGCTTGAGGAGCCGGAGTCCCCTGCTGACTTCGCACGCCGTGTTCAGGTAGCGCTAGGTCGGGAGCCGCTCCTGGTCGAGGGAAACTCAGTCATCCGGCGTGTCGCCTGGTGCACCGGTGGCGCTCAAGGCTATATCGATCAAGCCATAGCGGCGGGTGTGGATCTCTATATAACGGGTGAGGCGTCGGAGCAGACGTTTCACAGTGCGAAGGAAAACGGCATCAGTTTCATCGCGGCGGGTCATCATGCGACCGAGCGCTATGGCGTACAGGCGCTGGGGGCATATCTGGCCAGGCGCTTCGCTGTCGATCATCTGTTCATCGACTGTCCAAACCCGATTTGAGTCAGTCATTGCTGAGAGTCCGACGGCTATATCCATATAGCTCCTGGGTCTAACAAGCTTCCTGATTAGATCGTATCTGCGTGCTACAGTGGCGCATTTCGTCACGCCCCTGGGCCCTCTAAATACCGATCCGTGAGTAGCCATGCTCGATAAATTGACGCACCTGAAAGAACTGGAGGCGGAAAGCATCCACATCATCCGTGAGGTGGCCGCCGAATTCGACAACCCAGTCATGCTGTATTCGATTGGCAAGGACTCGGCCGTGATGCTGCACCTTGCTCGTAAGGCGTTCTTCCCGGGTAAGCTTCCGTTCCCTGTCATGCACGTCGATACACGCTGGAAGTTCCAGGAAATGTACCGGTTCCGCGAGAAGATGGTCGCGGACATGGGGCTCGAACTGATCACCCATATCAACCCGGAAGGCGTCGCGCAGGACATCAATCCCTTTACCCACGGTAGCGCCAAGCACACCGACATCATGAAGACCGAGGGCCTGAAGCAGGCGCTGGACAAATATGGTTTCGACGCTGCATTCGGCGGCGCGCGTCGAGATGAAGAAAAGTCCCGAGCCAAGGAGCGCGTGTACTCGTTCCGCGACAGCAAGCATCGTTGGGATCCCAAGAACCAGCGGCCTGAGCTCTGGAATGTCTATAACGGCAATGTAAAGAAGGGTGAGTCGATCCGCGTCTTCCCGCTCTCGAACTGGACTGAGCTGGATATCTGGCAATACATCTACCTGGAGAGTATCCCGATCGTCCCGCTGTATTACGCGGCCGAGCGGCGCGTCATCGAGATGAACGGTGCGTTGATCATGATCGATGACGACCGGATCCTCGAGCATCTTACTGACGAACAAAAGGCCAGCATCCAGACCCGCAAAGTGCGGTTCCGCACGCTGGGTTGCTACCCACTCACCGGCGCCGTCGAGTCGGACGCGGCGACCTTGCCCGATATCATTCAGGAAATGCTGCTGACCCGTACCTCCGAGCGCCAGGGGCGCGTCATCGATCACGATGCCGCAGGCTCCATGGAAGAAAAGAAACGTCAGGGGTATTTCTAAGGGGTTTGCACCATGTCACATCAGTCCGATCTGATCAGCCAGGACATCCTCGCGTACCTGGCCCAGCACGAACGAAAGGAGCTACTGCGTTTCCTCACCTGTGGAAACGTGGACGACGGCAAGAGCACGCTCATTGGTCGTTTGCTTCATGACTCGAAGATGATCTACGAAGATCACCTCGAGGCGATCACGCGAGATTCTCGTAAGAGTGGTACCACCGGAGAGGAGGTTGACCTGGCCTTGCTGGTGGATGGCCTCCAGGCGGAGCGCGAGCAGGGCATCACGATCGATGTCGCCTACCGTTACTTCTCGACGGCCAAGCGCAAATTCATCATCGCTGACACGCCGGGACATGAGCAGTACACCCGGAATATGGCGACGGGCGCTTCGACCTGTGACCTCGCGATCATTCTGATCGACGCCCGGTATGGTGTGCAGACGCAGACGCGCCGCCACAGCTACATTGCGTCGCTGCTCGGTATTCGCCACATTGTCGTCGCCATCAACAAGATGGACCTCAAGGGGTTCGACGAAGGCGTATTCGAAAGCATCAAGGCTGACTACCTGGCCTTCGCCGAGCGTATCGGCATGGCGCCTACCTCATTGCATTTCGTACCCATGTCCGCCCTCAAGGGCGATAACGTGGTGAATCGCAGTGAGCAAACGCCTTGGTATGATGGGCAGCCGCTCATGGCGATCCTTGAGTCCGTTGAAGTGGCGGCAGACCGCAACTTCAATGATCTGCGCTTCCCGGTTCAGTATGTTAATCGGCCGAACCTGAATTTCCGTGGATTTGCCGGCACGCTCGCCAGCGGCATTGTCCGCAAGGGAGACGAGATCACGGCGCTGCCGTCGGGCAAGAGCAGTCGTGTGAAGTCAATCGTGACCTTCGAAGGCGAGCTGGAACAGGCTGGGCCCGGGCAAGCCGTTACGCTGACCCTGGAAGACGAGATCGATGTGTCCCGGGGCGATATGCTGGTTCACGCGGATAGCCAGCCGCACGTCACCGATAGTTTTGACGCCATGCTCGTTTGGATGGCCGAAGAACCCATGCTTCCCGGAAAGAAATACGACATCAAGCGAGCGACGAGCTACGTGCCTGGCACTATCCCGGCTATCGTCCATCAGATTGACGTCAACACCCTTGAAAAGGGGCCCGCCAGCAGCCTCAAGCTGAACGAGATCGGCTTGGTGAAAGTGGCGCTCGATGCGCCTATTGCGTTGGATGGTTATGCGCAAAACCGTACGACGGGTGCGTTCATCGTCATTGACCGGCTTACCAATGGGACGGTCGGCGCAGGCATGATCGTGGCGGACCCCGTTCGCACGGGTGGTGATGTTGCCCACGCACAGCGCACTCATGTCACCAATGCGGAGCGGGCGTCGCGTTTTGGCCAGCAACCGGCAACGGTACTTTTCACCGGTCTCTCCGGTGCGGGTAAAAGCACGCTGGCGTACGCGGTCGAGCGCAAACTGTTCGATGCAGGACGCGCCGTCTTCGTACTCGATGGCCAGAACCTTCGCCATGACCTGAACAAGGGCCTGCCTCAGGATCTTGCGGGGCGTACGGAAAACTGGCGTCGGGCGGCCCATGTGGCGCGTCAGTTCAACGAGGCAGGCATCATTGCCCTGGCTGCATTCGTGGCACCCAGCAGCGAAGGGCGCGAGCAGGCCAAAGCACTTATCGGGGCGGAGCGTACCGTGACCGTGTATGTGCAGGCGTCACCCCAGGTTTGTGCCGAGCGTGACCCTCAGGGACTGTATGCCGCGGGCAGCGACAACATCCCAGGTGAGTCCTTCCCGTACGATGTCCCGCTCGATGCCGATTTGGTCATCGATACGCAATCTGTGTCTGTTGACGAAGGTGCGAAGCAGGTCATTGCATTGCTACGGTCGCGTGGGCTCATCTGACGATGCCACGGAAGGCCCTGCGCGGGCCTTCCTTAGTTGACGGACACAAAAAAGCCGCATCGGGGTAAACCGTGCGGCTTTTTTGATCTTGTAACGTTAGTGCTTGATGGTGCCGAAGTCGTCACTGAGAGTGCCGGGGACGTCGTCTCCCTTCGGTGCGTAATCCTTGGGTGCTTCGGTCGAGGTGGGCGCTCTCAAACGATCGCGCGACTTGCTATGACGCTCTTCTTCATGCAGCGCAGCCAATAACCGCTGACGGGTCATCTCGTCGGTCGCAAGCCGATCGGCGCCTTCCGACAGGTGCTCCTGGACTTCTTGGTAGCTCTTGGTGAGCTTGCGGACCAGGCTGGCAGTCGTGTTGAAGTGGGTCACCACTTCGCTTTGATAAGCATCGAACCGCTCCTGCATTTCATCGAGTTGACGCTGTGTGCGGGTAGGCGCGGCCCCAGGCACCATGCGTGCAATAAGGAATCCGATGCCGATGCCGGCAAGCAATGTGAGTACTGGCAGCAGCCAGGCCATGATCGACTGTTCCACGAGTCCTTCCTCTATAGGCAGCTTTGCATTACGTTAACGGGTCAAGCCTGCGCTGTATACCGAGAACGTTCGACTCCAGAGAGCCGCTTGATAGCGCCCGTTGGAGCGCCGAACGTAATCATTATCCAACAGGCGGCCGACAATGTCCGCCTGCGCTGTTCAGAACAGGAATCGACCGACAACTGGCGACGGAGTTCGACCTATTCATGCGTGAAATGCCTACCAAAATAGACGGGCCAGTCGGCGCGCTCGAGGCGCTGTTGCTCGAGGTGCCCGATGCCCGCGGCATCGCGTTGATCTGCCATCCCAATCCCGTGCAAGGCGGGACGATGCTCAATAAAGTGGTCTCGACGCTCCAACGCACCGCACGGGATGCCGGCTACGCGACCCTGAGATTCAATTATCGCGGCACGGGTGGGAGCGAGGGGAGCCATGACATGGGTATGGGGGAGGTAGACGACGCCGAAGCGGCCCTGGCGTGGCTTCGTGCCCGAATACCGGATCTGCCACTTGCGCTGCTCGGATTTTCGTTCGGCGGCTTCGTTGCGGCTGCCCTGGCGGGGCGGGTCGAGCAACAAGGCGGTTCCGTGGATAAGTTATTCATGGTCGCACCCGCGGTCATGCGCCTACCTGAAGAGGTACCCCTGTCGCGCGAGGCGGCAATGACCGTGATACAGCCTGAGAATGACGAGGTCATTGCAGCACAGGATGTGTATGCCTGGAGCGAACAGCACAGCGATCGTCCCCATGAGCTGATCAAGGTGGCAGAATGCGGCCACTTTTTTCACGGCAAGCTGACGGACCTGCGCGATCTGGTCCAGCCCCGCCTTTGACGAGTAAGACATCGAAACCATGACGACACGCGTTCTTACCGGTATCACCACGACCGGCACTCCCCACCTGGGCAACTATGCGGGCGCCATTCGCCCGGCCATCGTGGCCAGCCGCAACCCAGATACTGACTCGTTCTACTTCCTGGCTGATTACCATGCACTGATCAAGTGTGATGACCCGGCTCGTATCCAGCGCTCGCGCCTGGAAATCGCTGCGACGTGGCTTGCGTGTGGGCTTGATCCGGATAAGGCAACGTTCTACCGGCAATCCGATATTCCAGAGATCACCGAGCTTACCTGGCTGCTGACCTGCGTTAGCGCCAAGGGCCTGCTCAACCGTGCACATGCTTACAAGGCGTCCGTGGATCGTAATGTCGAGCTGGGCGAAGATCCCGATGCAGGCGTTACGATGGGACTCTACAGCTATCCAGTGCTGATGGCAGCGGACATCCTGATGTTCAATGCGCAAAAGATACCGGTCGGGCGTGACCAGATTCAGCATGTGGAAATGGCGCGTGATATCGCGCAGCGGTTCAATCACCTGTTTGGTCAAGGCGAAGAGCTGTTTGCCCTGCCCGAAGCCGTGATTGAAGAGGATGTCGGCACGCTTCCCGGCCTCGACGGGCGCAAGATGTCGAAAAGCTACGACAACACTATCCCGCTCTTCGGCAGCGCCAAGCAGCTCAAGGATGCCATTGCGCGCATCGTGACTGACTCCCGTTTGCCGGGTGAGCCAAAGGATCCCGACGACTCGCACCTGTTCACGCTTTATCAGGCTTTTGCTACGCCAAACCAGCAGGCTGAGTTTCGACAGCAACTGCTCGACGGGCTCGCCTGGGGGGAAGCCAAGCAACGACTGTTCGAGTTGCTGGATAATGAATTGGGTGAAGCGCGCGAACGCTACCATGCACTGATCGAAAAGCCGACGGATCTTGAAGATATCCTGTTGGCCGGTGCCGCAAAGGCGCGGCGTATCGCAACTCCGTTCCTCGGTCGCCTGCGTGAAGCGGTTGGCCTGCGCTCATTCCACACGCAGCCGGTTGTCCAGAGCGCCCAGAAGAAAAAAGCCGAGAAAACGGCTCGTTTCGTCAGCTTCCGTGATGAGGAGGGCAAGTTCCGCTTCAGGCTTCTCGATGCCAGTGGCGAGCAATTGCTGCTATCCGAGGCATTCGAGGATGGGAAGTCCGCTGGCCTTGTAAGCAAAACGCTTCAGGACAGCCAAGCGCTCGACCTTCGCGCTGAGGACGGGGCAGTATCGGTCTACAGCGCCGGTAACCGGGTAGCGCGCAGTCCTGAGGTTTCGGGCGATAGTGATGCGTTCATGGAGCGGCTTCGCCAGGCGCTGGCTGGCTAAGCCCATATAGCCCTGTCGAGGTCGTAGCGCCCGGCAGGGCACCCGGTTCGCTCGCTTGCGAGACCCAGGGCTCGCGGCTACAGTGTTGACCCCGTTTAGCCAGCCGAACCCGACATGACACCCCTAGAACGCTATCAGGCCGATCTCAAGCGTCCCGACTTCTTTCATGATGCGGCGCAGGAAAATGCCGTCCGCCATCTACAGCGACTCTACGATGATTTGGTCGCGGCGGGCGAACCCGCCAAACCAGGCCTGTTTGGGCGCTTGTTGGGCAAGAAGCCACAAGGGCCGGTCAAGGGGTTGTATTTCTGGGGCGGGGTAGGTCGCGGCAAGACCTACTTGGTGGATACGTTCTTCGATGCGCTGCCATTCGAGCAAAAAACGCGCACGCACTTCCATCGGTTCATGAAGCGTGTCCATGAGGAAATGAGAACGCTCAAGGGCGAAAAGAACCCGTTGACGATTATCGCACGGCGCTTTTCGGACGAATCGCGGGTCATCTGCTTCGACGAGTTCTTCGTGTCGGATATCACCGACGCCATGATCCTCGCGACGCTTCTGGAAGAACTCTTCAAGAATGGCGTCAGCCTCGTTGCTACATCGAATATCGTCCCCGATGGCCTCTACAAGGACGGCCTGCAGCGGGCGCGTTTCCTTCCGGCTATTGCGCTGCTCAAAGAGCACACCGAAATCGTGAACGTCGATAGCGGCGTCGACTATCGTCTTCGCGCGCTGGAGCAGGCCGAGCTTTTCCACTTTCCGCTGACGCCAGAAGTCGAGGCCCATCTTGAGAAGAGCTTCCGTAGCCTTCTGCCCGACGGCGCCAAGATCGAAGAAAATGTGTCGCTGACGGTGGAGAATCGCACCCTCAACGCGCGCAAGGTGAGCGGGGACGTCGCCTGGTTCGAATTTCGCGAGCTTTGCGATGGGCCGCGGAGCCAGAACGACTACATCGAGCTCGGCAAGATCTTCCATGCAGTGATTCTCTCGGATGTCGAGCGAATGACCGTGACGACGGACGACATTGCGCGCCGCTTCATCAATCTTGTCGACGAGTTCTACGATCGGAACGTGAAGCTGATCATTTCAGCCGAAGTCGAACTCAAGGATCTCTACAGTGGCGGTCGGTTGAGCTTCGAGTTCCAGCGCACGCTTAGCCGCCTGCTGGAAATGCAGTCACATGAGTTCCTGTCGCGGCCACATCGTCCTTGACGCGAACCCGCGCCCGCTGGGGCCGTCCAAGTAATTTTGGAGGACCTTATGAGCGGTGCGCTGCCTTTCGAAGGCTGGGATGGGTCGGTCGCTGGTGCTCGAGCACTGCAGCTCGAACTGGCACAACGTGTAAGCCTTGAAGATGACTTTCCCGAGCTGCGAATCATTGCTGGCGTCGATGTTGGCTTCGAGGAAGGCGGAACCATCACTCGTGCATCGGCCGTTCTGATGGATTTCGCGACACTTCAGCCGCTTGCCGAACGTGTCGCCCGAGTGCCGACTTCCATGCCTTACATCCCGGGGCTACTGTCTTTCAGGGAGCTTCCTGCATTACTTGATGCACTGAACGGCTTGCCCGAGGTTCCGGATCTGGTATTCGTCGACGGCCAAGGCATCGCGCATCCAAGAAGGCTTGGAATCGGGGCTCATCTCGGTGTGGTCACTGGCCTGCCAACGGTGGGTGTGGCCAAGACGATTCTCACCGGCAAGCATGAGCCTGTACCGGAAGCCCGCGGCAGTCATGTGCCTCTCATGGATAAAGGGGAAATTATCGGGGGCGTTCTCCGCAGCCGCGAACGGGTCAGGCCGCTCATCGTATCGCCAGGGCACCGCGTGAGTATCGATACGGCCGTGCAGCTCGTTATGCGTTGTGTGACACGCTATCGGTTGCCAGAGCCGACTCGCCTGGCAGACAGGCTCGCTTCTCGGCGGGATCGGCACCGCACGGTGCCCGATCAGCCAACTCTACTTTGAGACAGGGCACAGATCGGCTTACTCAGGAAGCTTGTGCCGAAACCCCAAATCAGAAAAGTGGCTGCCTCGTTATTCGGTGAGGCGGCGCGGATGCTCGCGCCGCTTTTTCGCAGCCTCAGGGGGCTGGGTTAGGCTGTTGCTTATGAATCGACTCGATGCCTGTGATCACCTCTTCGCTGAGGGTCAGGTCGGCACTGGCAAGATTGCTTTCAAGCTGCGACAGGCTGGTTGCGCCGATGATATTGCTGGTAACGAAAGGGCGTGATGTAACGAAGGCGAGGGCCATCTGGGCTGGGTCCAGTCCGTGCTCTCGTGCAAGGTTCACATAGCGTGTCGTGGCGGCGATGCTTTCGGGATTGTTGTAACGCTGGAAGCGTTCGAACAATGTAAGGCGGGCCCCATCGGGCTTCGCTCCTTTATCGTATTTCCCCGACAGCATTCCGAACGCAAGGGGGGAATACGCCAGTAGCCCGGCCTGCTCTCGGATGGCGACTTCCGCCAGGCCTACCTCGAAGGTTCGGTTAAGCAGGCTGTAAGGATTCTGAATCGACGCAACGCGTGGCAGTTCTCGGGTTTCAGACAGATGAAGGCAATGCATCAGCCCCCATGGGGTTTCGTTGGACAGGCCTACGTGGCGAATTTTTCCTGCCTTGACCTGCTCCTGCAGGACCTCAAGCGTTTCGGCCAGTGAGGTAGTCGACTCTTCCTGGTGGCTGTAGCCGAGTTTACCGAAGAAGTTCGTCGATCGTTCCGGCCAGTGCAGCTGGTAGAGGTCGATCCAGTCCGTCTGCAGGCGCGCGAGACTGGCGTCCAGCGCCGCTACGATGTGCTGACGGTTGAATTTCAGCTTTCCGTCTCGGATATGCGTGATGCCATTGCCCGGGCCTGCAACCTTGCTTGCAAGGATCCAGTTGTCGCGGTTTCCTCGGGCCTTGAAGTAATTTCCGAGGATGCTCTCGGTTCGCGAATAGGTTTCGGCACGTGGCGGGACCGGGTACATCTCGGCCGTATCGATGAAGTTGATGCCCGCTCCCTGGGCTCGATCGATCTGCTCGAACGCCTCCTGTTCGGTGTTCTGCTCGCCCCAGGTCATGGTGCCCAGGCAAAGTGCGCTGACCTTCAGTTCAGTGCGCCCCAGTCGGCGATAATCCATCGTTCGTCCTCTCGTTGGTAAAGCATCATAAAAGCAGGTTGCTATTTCTGGCGCAATCTGCATAATTCGGCACCTTTCTCGGCGGGGATGCCTAGCCTGTCGGGAAGCAAATGGCAGGGGATGCCTAGCCTGCCGACCATGCCGTACAGGACGCGATGACCCGAGCCCCCGATAGCGTCTGGATCCGGCTGCCCTGAACTTGCCAGGGCAAGCACTATTCAGTAAGATTCGCCGTCTTATTTTCAGGGCGGCCCCTGAGGCTATAACGAATGAAGACTTTTACTGCTAAACCGGAAACCGTAAAGCGCGACTGGTTCGTCGTCGACGCTGCGGGTCAGACTCTGGGTCGTCTGGCCACTGAAATCGCGAGCCGCCTGCGTGGCAAGCACAAGCCTGAGTACACGCCTCACGTTGACACTGGCGACTACATCGTCGTGATCAATGCTGAACAGGTGCGTGTAACCGGTGCCAAGACCACCGACAAAATGTACTACTCGCACTCCGGTTTCCCGGGTGGCATCAAGTCGATCAACTTCGAGAAGCTGATCGCCAAGGCGCCTGAGCGTGTAATCGAGACCGCGGTCAAGGGTATGCTGCCCAAGAATCCGCTGGGTCGCGACATGTACCGCAAGCTGAAAGTGTACAAGGGTGCCAACCACCCACACACTGCTCAGCAGCCCCAAGAACTGAAGATTTGACGGAATAGTTCATTATGTCGGCGACTCAAAATTACGGCACTGGCCGTCGCAAGACTGCAACCGCACGCGTTTTCCTGCGTCCGGGTACTGGCAAAATCTCCATCAACAACCGTAGCCTGGACCAATTCTTTGGTCGCGAAACGGCACGCATGGTTGTTCGTCAGCCGCTTGAGCTGACCGAGAATGTCGAGAAGTTCGACATTTTCGTCACTGTCCTCGGTGGCGGTGTGAGCGGTCAGGCGGGTGCGATTCGTCACGGTATCACCCGTGCACTGATCGAGTACGACGAAACCCTTCGCAGCCCGCTGCGTAAAGCTGGTTACGTTACTCGTGACGCTCGTGAAGTTGAGCGTAAGAAAGTGGGTCTGCGTAAAGCACGTAAGCGCCCTCAGTACTCCAAGCGTTAATCGCCTGGACTACAAGAAAAACGCCCAGATCCGCGTGGAGCTGGGCGTTTTTTTATGCCTTCGATTTCAATGAGTGCTGTGCCGGAGCTAATCCAGCGTAGGGCAATCAATAGGCCGTTCTTTTCGTATTCAAAGCGGCTTCAAGCAAGGAGGAACGCCTAGTGGCAGTGAACAAGCTGGCGTGCTTTTCGGATCCTGCCGATCACTATTCGCATCGGGTACGTCTGGTGCTGGCCGAGAAAGGCGTGGAGCTCGATATCATTGACGTCATGCCCGGGCAGACGCCCGCCAAACTGGCTGACGTGAATCCCTACGGATCGGTGCCGACACTGGTGGATCGTGACCTTTGTCTGTACGAGCCCACGGTTATTCTGGAGTATCTGGAGGAACGCTACCCGCATCCGCCGTTACTGCCGGCGTATCCGGTCGCCAGGGCCAATTGCAGGCTGTTGATGTATCGCATTCAGCGTGACTGGTGCGTGCTGGTCGATCGCGCATTGGATGCACGCCAAAATGCTACTGTGCGTGCGCAGGCTCGCAAAGAGCTTAGAGAAAGCCTGACTGGCGTGTCGCCGATTTTTTCGGAAAAGGCGTTTTTCCTAAGCGATGACCTTACACTTGTGGACTGTTGTCTGCTTCCGGTGCTGTGGCGGTTGCCACAACTGGAGATCGAATTGCCGCGTCCGGCAAAGCCGCTGATGGACTACATGGAGCGCGCCTTTGCGCGCGACGGCTTCCAGGCGAGTTTGTCGGCTAAAGAGCGCAGCATGCGCTAAACGGATAGAGGAGTGTGTACATGACCTCGAGTCGCCCCTACCTGGTTCGTGCGTTATATGAGTGGATCGTGGATAACGAATGCACACCGCACTTGCTGGTTAACGCTGAGTATCCGAATGTCCAAGTACCCTCAGGCTATGCCAGTGAGGGGCAGATTGTGCTTAACGTATCGCCAACGGCAGTCCGTCATTTGAGCCTTGATAACAATGCGGTCAGCTTCGAAGGCCGTTTTGGCGGTGTCGCGCATAATCTGTTCATACCCGCCGGGGCCATCATGGCGATCTACGCGCGCGAGAACGGCCAGGGAATGGTGTTCGAGGCCGAGCCGAGCGGGCCTGAAAGCGCTACTGATGTTGATCGAAAGTCGCCGCCGGCGCCTTCTGATCCTGGGCCCGGTGGCGGTGACGAGCCTCCTCGCCCTGGCAAGCGACCCAGTCTGAAGGTTGTGAAGTAACCAGGCTGGAAGTAAAAAGCCTCGACGATGTCGAGGCTTTTTTTGTGCCGCTTAACTATTAATCCGTGTATTCGAAAAGCCGAACGATTCGCTGCACGCCTGATACGCTTTGAACGAGGCTGGTGGCGCTGTTGGCTTCAGCGCGGCTCACGAGACCGAGAAGGTAGACGATGCCGTTCTCCGTGATCACCTTGATGCGCGTGCCTGGCACGCTGGAGTCCGCGAACATCTGTGTCTTGATGCGCGTCGTGAGAATGGCGTCGTTGCTGCGGGCAAAGCCAGACGACGGTGCGCCGACGTGTAGTTCGTTATGTACGTTCCGAACACCCTGTACGCTTCGCGCGGCACGTTCGGCTGCTTCCTTGAGGTCATTGCGGGGTGTTTGGCCGGCAATGAGGACAACCCCGTTATAGCTGGTGACCACAATATGGGAGGTGGGCGAGGTCAGATCCTTGTTTGCCTGCTCGATTGCTCGCTCGACGTCCGGGCTTAAAAACTGATCGTCGATCTTGTTGCCAATGCTACGGTTGCCGCAGCCAGCGAGAATCAGGCTAAGCAGAAGGGTTACGATAAACAGCGGAGAACGGGTCATTCTTCACTCCCGAACAGTTGGCGATCGATCAAATCGCATAGACAGTGAATGGCAAGAAGGTGCACTTCCTGTATACGCGCAGTGACCTTGGATGGAACGCGGATCTCGACGTCTTCGGGCAGGAGCAGTGACGCCATGCCGCCGCCGTCGCGGCCGGTCAGGGCTACCACGATCATCTCGCGGTCATGTGCTGCCTGAATCGCCTGGATGACATTTGCAGAATTGCCACTGGTCGAAATGGCCAGTAGCACGTCACCGGGCTGGCCCAATGCGCGGATCTGCTTGGAAAAAACTTCGTTGTAGCTGTAATCGTTGGCAATGGAGGTAATAGTGGAGCTGTCTGTCGTCAGTGCCAAAGCAGGTAGGCTTGGGCGTTCGCGTTCGAACCGGTTGAGCATCTCCGATGAGAAGTGCTGTGCATCGCCGGCCGAGCCGCCATTCCCGCAGGATAGAATCTTGCCCTCATTGAGCAGGGCGTGAACCATCAGCGTGCTGGCTTGCTCGATGAAGGGGGCCAGTACGTCCATCGATTGCTGCTTGGCCTCGATGCTGGCTTGGAACAATTGGCGTATACGAGATTGCATTTCCATTCCTACGCGAGGAGATCAGGCGTCGAAGGCGCTTTTGATCCATTCGAGCCCACTTGATAGGTGGCCGGTCGTACCCAGGGCGATGACGTCGAAACGGCAAGGGCGGTTGGCGAATCGCTTCTCGCTTTGCAGGAACGTCTGGGCTGCCATGACGATTTTCTGCTGCTTGCGAGCGTCGATGCTTTCCATGGCTCCACCCCAGGCGGAATGCTTGCGATAGCGAACCTCGACGAATACTACTGTATCGCCATCGAGCATGACCAGATCGAGCTCGCCGCGCCGGCATGACCAGTTCTGAGTAACGAGCTGTAGCCCCTGCGCCCGAAGATGCTCGAGCGCTCTGCGCTCGGCGTCTTGTCCGTCGATCCGTGTGCGAGGTGCCGTCACGGCGTATAAGTCAGGCTGTCTACTGGCTGGGCCAGGCCATCGCGGAACTGGGCCCAAGGCAGGGCGCGTTCGATGCGATGGTTCTGCCCGAGGCCTAGATTCCCGGAGAGACCGTCGACGCGTGCATCCGGTAGCGCCTCGAGCTGTGCAAGGCGTGGCGCAAGTCGATAAGCGTCCACGCCCATCGCGTAGAGTCGACCAAGGCTGCCGGCTGCCTGTGGCCACTGTTGGGCGATCTGCTGGCGAAGCGGGTCGTTAGGTGTCAGCAGCCACGGTGTATCGCAGAAGAGAATGCCATCGAGGTCGCGGTCCTGGCCTTGCGCTGCTACGCCAGTGTACAGGTTGGACGTCGCATAGACGGGAAGGTCCGCAGCGTATTGATAGGAGAGGGTTGGTTTGATTTGCCGTGCCTGCTGTGGCGTAGCGGCCAGGAACATAAAGTCCACGTCCTGGCGGCGGCTGGTTCCACCAACCTGCAGCAGGCTGGCAATCTGACGGGATAGTTCCACCGGTTGCCCGATACGCTGGCTGCCTAGGAGCGTGCCGCCTTGCGCCTGCCACTCTTGCTGGAACGCCGCGATAACACGATCGCCCCACTCACCGCTCGGCACCATGGCAACGGCGCTACGCTTACCATCTGCCCAGGCGCGGCGGGCGACTTCCTTTGCCTCGTCCTCCGGCGCGAGGCCAAACTGGAAGAGTTGAGGCGGCGTAATGCTGTTGGCGTCCGTATAGTTCAGAGCCAGGGTCGTGACCGGGAGCTGCTTGCGCTCACCGATCTGGCGTACCAGATTCTTCTCCAGCGGGCCGACCACCAGTTGGATGCCTTCCGTTTGTGCCACTCGGTAGAACTCATCCATGGAGCCGATGCGGCTGCTGTCGTAAAGGACGACTTCCGGTGCATTCTGTCCGTCGTTGAAGCGAGCAGCCATGAATCCATCGCGGAGGGCGCGCGCCACATTCGCGAGCTGTCCTTGTTGAGGTAGCAGCAGCGCGATCTTTTTAAGTGGCTCGTTGGCGAGGGCCTGCAGTTTCTGCAGTGACTCAGGAAGCTGGCGCGCTGCCGGGTGCTGCGGATGCTTGAGCTGCCACTGTTCTATCGCGCCTTGCTGTTGGGCGACGGTCCCGGCTCCTTGCACGGCATTGGCAAGTGAAAGCCAGCCGTCCAGGTCGGCGTCGCCGGTCTGCTTCGCTGTTTCTTCCTGTGGAAGGGCGGCTACGAGGGACCAGATGTGTTCCTGGTTGGCGTGAGCCGCTTCACCTGACAGCAGCGGGCCAATAAAAGAGCGTTCACGTGCGGCTGCGAGCAGTTGGCCGTCACCCTCAAGCGCGCGGGCCCGCGCATTGTGGGTGCGAATCTGCTGGTCGATGGGAAGCTCGCCCAGCCGGCTCATGGCTGGGACCTCTAGGGCGGTGAGCGCGGCTTTGTAGTCGTTGTCTATCAGGGCCAGCTCGGCGCGTATGGTCTGCGCAAACACGACCTGCGCGGGCTGTAGGCCCTCATTCGGAACCTGCTCCAGGATGCTGTTGGCGCGACGGTAGTCCTGCTGGGACATCGCCTTGTCAGCGGCTGCCAGGCGTAGTGCAGCAGCCTGCTCTGGATTGCTCTGGCTGGCCTGTTGCAACATCTGTTCGATGCTGGCTGCAGGCGCGCGCGGCAATTCGCCGAGCGTGTTGGTGGGCTGGCTGGCGCAGCCGGCTAGAATGCCGACGAGGCACAGGGCGTGGATCAGGCGCAATCTGACGGGCATGAGCAATCCCAAGGTCTCGTTTTTGAAGTGGTTCGGATTGTACCCAAGCCTTGCGAGGGTGTGCGATCTCGTAAACGGCTACAATCGGCACTTTTGATGACCGGAGGTAGGGCATGCCTACTGAAAAAGCAGTCGGGCGGCTTTTCGTAGTCGCAACACCTATCGGGAATCTCGAGGACATTTCCGCCCGCGCACTTCGTGTGCTTGCCGAAGTCAGCCTGATTGCGGCTGAGGACACGCGCCACTCGTCGCGGTTACTGCAGCATTTCGGGATACAGACGCCCTTGATGGCTTGTCATGAGCACAATGAACGCGACCAGGGTGGTCGCTTCACGAGTCGGCTGCTCGAAGGGCAGGATGTTGCGCTTATCTCCGACGCCGGTACTCCGCTCGTGTCGGATCCCGGTTTCCATCTGGTGCGGCTGGCTCGGTCCCTGGGTATTCAGGTGGTACCTATCCCGGGCGCTTGCGCTCTTGTAGCGGCACTATCAGCAGCGGGGCTGCCATCGGATCGATTCGCGTTCGAAGGGTTTCTGCCTGCAAAGGAGGGTGCGAGGCGAGCGCGTCTGGAGTCAATAAAGGAAGAGATGCGCACGCTCATATTTTATGAAGCGCCCCATCGTCTCCTGGCAACGGTCGGTGACATGGCAAGTGTATTCGGTGGCGAGCGGCAGGCCGTGATGGCGCGTGAGCTAACGAAGTCATTCGAGACGATACGGGCACTACCGCTCGACGAGATGCGGGAATGGATCGCGGAGGATTCGAACCAGCAGCGAGGCGAGTGTGTACTGCTGGTCGAGGGCTGGCGCGCGCCCGTTGGCGAGGACGCCATCGATGCCTCGGCTGAGCGGATTCTAGATGTGCTGCTGGGGCAGCTTCCGGTCAAGCAGGCCGCCGCGCTCGCTGCTGAAATCACCGGGCTGCGTAAAAACCTGCTCTACCAGCGCGCTCTTGCAAAACAGGCTACTTGATCAGTCTTGGTTGCGCTTGATAGGGCGCGCCGCTACCCTAGTCGGCGGAGAGTCGATCGGACAGTCGCTGCCGACATTTGTTCCGCAAATGGCGGGGGAGGAAAGTCCGGGCTCCATAGGGCGAGGTGCCAGGTAACGCCTGGGAGGCGTGAGCCTACGGAAAGTGCCACAGAAAATAACCGCCTAAGCACGTAAGTGCCGGTAAGGGTGAAAAGGTGCGGTAAGAGCGCACCGCATGGCTGGCAACAGTTCATGGCTAGGTAAACCCCACCTGGAGCAAGACCAAATAGGGTTCCGCTGGCGTGGCCCGCGCTGGAACCGGGTAGGTTGCTAGAGGCATGTAGCGATGCATGTCGTAGAGGAATGACTGTCCTCGACAGAACCCGGCTTACAGATCGACTCTCCACCTCCTTCCCTCATGGATATCCCCACTTCTAATGCCGAAATAGTCTTTCACTTAAAGCTTTACGTTAAGTGTTGGCTATAGCGCATTGATCTATCTCTCCTTAGTTACGCCTCCGTCCGTCAGTTTATGAGTCCATTCCCTGCTGATGCGCCCTAAAGCGCCGTCACATAAGGACTTTTTTCCGTTTCGCCTACCTTGACTGTGGGGCGCTGCGGTTCCTATAGTGTGCCGAAGTGGTAGGAAGTGGCACAAAGTGGGTTTAGAGGCACGGAAAAGTGCCCGCACACCAGGGGAAGCACCACGTGTTTCGCGGAGCGAATGCCATCAGTCTCGACGCCAAAGGGCGACTCGCGATGCCGAGCAGGTTTCGTGACGAACTCGTTTCGCGTTGTGAAGGGCAGCTCATCGTGACAATCGATGCGGTCGATCCCTGTCTCTGCGTGTACCCGCTGCCTGAATGGGAGCTGATCGAAGCCAAGCTGAGAGAGCTACCGTCGCTTCGTGAGGAGACCCGTCGCCTTCAACGCTTGCTGATCGGCAACGCGGTGGATCTCGAACTGGATGGCAGTGGTCGCTTCCTCGTTCCGCCTCGTCTTCGCGAATACGCCAAGTTGGAGAAGCGCGCGATGCTGGTGGGGCAACTGAACAAGTTTCAACTGTGGGACGAAGACGCGTGGAATGCTGTTTCAGCAGCAGACCTTGCGGCCATCAAAGAACCTGGCGGTCTGCCGGACGAACTGCGCGATCTAATTCTGTGAATATCGATACCTCCTACCAACATGTCACTGTGCTCCTCGACGAGGCCGTCGAGGCGCTAGCGGTGCGTCCGGAGGGTCGCTATATCGATGGAACGTTCGGGAGGGGTGGGCATAGCCGTGCCATCTTGCAGGCACTCGGAGAGTCAGGCCGATTGCTCGGGTTCGACAAGGATCCCCGAGCAATCGAAGCAGGACAGACACTAGCGGCCGAGGACGGCCGCTTCGTCGTTGTACAGCGCAGCTTTGCTGAACTTGACGACGAGCTTTCCGGGCAGGCTCTGGCGGGAAGCATTGACGGCATTCTGCTCGATTTGGGCGTTTCTTCTCCTCAGTTGGACGACCCGGAGCGGGGTTTCAGCTTTATGCATGACGGTCCGCTGGATATGCGGATGAATCCCGACTCCGGAGTGAGTGCAGCACAGTGGATTGCCGAAGCGTCGGAAGAAGAGATTGCCCGAGTCCTGCGCGATTATGGAGAAGAGCGTTTCGCCCGCCGTATGGCGAAGGCCGTTGTCGCACGTCGCCAGGAGAGGGCCTTCGAGCGCACGGGAGATCTTGCGGCAGTACTGACCGAGGCCAATCCAGCCTGGGAGAAGGGCAAGAATCCCGCTACGCGTGCCTTCCAAGGTATCCGTATTCATGTGAACAACGAACTGGGTGACTTGGAGCGAGGGCTGAGCGCAGCGCTTGAAGCACTTGCTGTCGGTGGTCGTCTGGTCGTGATCAGCTTTCACTCGCTGGAAGATCGCATCGTCAAGCAGTTCATGCGCCGGCAGGCCAAGGGCGAGGCGGACACATTGCCGCGCCATCTGCCGATTCGTCCGGCGGCGTTTGAGCCACGGCTGAAGCTGATCGGTAAGCCGGTCTATGCGTCTGACGCTGAAACGCGTGCCAACCCACGTTCACGTAGCGCCGTCATGCGCATAGCGGAGAAGCTGCGATGACCGGCTCGACGCGTAAACCGTTTCCGCGTGGCGGGCTCCTGATCATCGTGCTATTCGTCGCTGTGCTAGGGTCCGCCGTAGCCGTATCCTATTCTGCGCATTGGAATCGCCAGCTTCTCAATAGCCTCTACACAGAGCTCAGCGTCCGCGACAAGACGCAAGCAGAGTGGGGCCGCCTGGTGCTTGAGCAAAGTACCTGGACGGCCCATAACCGTATCGAGATGCTGGCGACCGACAAGCTGAAAATGCATGTGCCGGCAGCTACCGACATCAAGTTGGTGGCGCCATGAAGAAGATCGACCTGAGTGCCATCCCATGGCGTTTCCAGCTGGTGCTGGGTCTTCTGGCTATCATGGTAGGTGCGATCTGCTGGCGTATCGTCAATCTCCAGGTCTTCGACCATGACTTTCTGCAGGCCCACGGGGACGCGCGTAGCGTTCGTCATATTCCGATCCCAGCACACCGTGGCCTTATTAGTGATCGCAATGGTGAACCGCTGGCTGTTAGTACGCCTGTGGTCACCTTGTGGGCAAACGGCAAGGAGCTTGCGACCGCGCGGGAGCGGTGGCCGGATTTGGCCAAGGCGCTCGGGCAGGACACGAAGACGCTAAGCGAGCGGCTCGAGCAGAACGCGAATCGGGAATACATGTACCTCGTGCGCGGTTTGACGCCAGAACGGGGCGAGCAGGTCCTGGACCTCAAAGTGCCCGGTGTCTATTCGCAGGAAGAATTTCGTCGTTTCTACCCAGCGGCCGATGTCACAGCGCACGTGATCGGCTTCACCGATATCGATGACCATGGGCGTGAAGGCCTGGAGCTTGCGTTCAATGATTGGCTTTCAGGTGTGCCCGGCAAGCGTCAGGTACTGAAAGATCGCCGTGGCCGCCTGATCAAGGACGTTCAGGTCACGCAGAATGCCAAGCCCGGAAAGGCACTAGCCCTTTCAATCGATCTGCGGTTGCAGTACCTGGCTCATCGAGAGCTGCGCAACGCACTGGCCGAGTTCGGGGCGAAGGCCGGGAGCCTCGTCATGATGGACGTCAAGACTGGCGAAGTGCTCGCGATGGTCAACCAGCCCAGCTACAACCCGAACAACCGCCGTAACCTTCAGCCAGCGGCAATGCGTAATCGCGCGATGATCGACGTATTCGAGCCCGGTTCAACGATGAAACCGTTCTCCATGACAGCTGCCCTGGAAACCGGTCGCTGGAAGCCGCAGGACAAGGTCGATGTATGGCCGGGGTCGCTGCAAATTGGCCGCTACACCATCAAGGATGTTTCACGCACCGAAGGCCGTGATCTCGATTTGACCGGCATCCTTATCAAGTCCAGTAACGTGGGCATGAGCAAGGTCGCATTCGATATTGGTGGTCAGGCCATCTTCAACGTGATGCACCAGGTTGGGCTCGGCCGCGATACCGGCCTGGGCTTCCCTGGCGAGCGCGTGGGTAACCTTCCGAATTATCGCGAATGGCGCAAGGCCGAGACGGCGACGCTTTCCTATGGCTATGGACTCTCTGTAACGGCCGTACAGCTCGTCCATGCTTACTCGGTGTTCGCCAACCACGGCAAGATCGTGCCGTTGTCCCTGACTCGGGTCGACAATCAGCCCGAAGGTGCCCAGGTCATTCCCGAGGACGTCGCTAAAACCATGCAAGGCATGCTGCAGCAGGTCGTCGAGGCGCCCGGTGGTGTCTACCGCGCGCAGGTGCCTGGCTACCATGTTGCAGGCAAGAGCGGCACCGCACGCAAGACGTCAACGGACAGCCGTGGTTATGCGGCCAACTCCTATCGCTCCTTGTTTGCGGGCTTTGCGCCGATGAACGATCCGCGCATCGCCGTCGCGGTTGTCATCGATGAGCCGAGCAAAAGCGGCTATTACGGCGGCCTTGTCTCTGCTCCTGTGTTCAGTCGCGTAATGGCGGGCGCACTTCGCTTGCTGAACATTGCACCAGACAACCTGCCCGAACCACAGCAGCAAACGGCCGAAAGCAAGCCGGCAAACGGGGGGCGCATCTAATGCCTATGCCGCTGAATCAGTTGCTGACTCAGGCGCAGAGCGCAGAGCTTATCCGCGAACTGACACTCGACAGCCGCCACGTGCGGCCGGGCGATCTGTTCCTGGCCGTCCCCGGTGGAGCGCAGGACGGCCGCGATCATATTAGCGATGCGATCGCTCGTGGTGCTGCAGCGATCGCATACGAGGCCAATGATGCTTTACCAATGGCGCCCGCTGCGGTCCCATTGATTCCAATCTCCAATCTGGCTGCGCAGTTATCTGCCATCGCCGGCCGCTTTTACGGCGAGCCAAGCCGAAGCGTGCGGCTGATCGGCGTCACTGGCACCAATGGGAAAACCAGCGTTACTCACCTGTTGGCCCAAGCTCTCGATGCGCTGGGCGAGCGGTGCGCTCTGGTCGGAACGCTGGGTACAGGGTTCCACGGTGCGCTGGAAAGCGGCCGCCATACAACGCCTGATCCCATATCTCTCCAGGCATCGTTGGGCTCGCTGAAAAAGCAGGGCGCTCAGGCTGTCGCCATGGAGGTCTCCTCCCATGGTTTGCATCAGGGACGGGTAAGCGGCCTGGATTTCAAGGTCGCCGTCTTTACCAACCTGTCCCGTGACCATCTGGATTATCACGGGACGATGGAAGCTTATGGCGAAGCCAAGGCCAAGCTTTTCGATTGGCCGGGGCTGCGTTGCCGAGTCATCAACAAAGATGACCCGTTTGGCGCTGATCTGGCTGAGCGTTCAAGCGATGCGAGGCTGATCACCTATAGCCTGGGCGACAGCTCCGCGACCATTCATTGCCCCCGTGCTGACTTCGACGACACAGGCGTTCGGGCTTATCTCGTCACGCCGCAGGGCGAAGGACTGCTGCGCAGTGCACTCCTCGGTGAGTTCAACCTGAGCAACCTGCTTGCCGTCGTCGGCACGTTGGTCGGTCTCGGTTATCCGCTTGGGGAGATCCTCAAGGTGATGCCCACCCTACAGGGGCCAGCCGGCCGTATGCAGCGCGTCGGCGGCGGTCTACGTCCACTTGTGGTGGTCGACTACGCCCACACGCCGGATGCGCTGGAGAAGGTGCTCGAGGCACTACGGCCTCATGTCAAAGGGCAGCTCTACTGCATATTCGGCTGTGGCGGTGATCGTGATCGCGGTAAGCGGCCGCTGATGGCTGCGGTAGCAGAGCGCTTGGCAGATCGCGTGATCGTGACGGACGACAATCCACGTACTGAAGACCCAGCACGTATTTTCGACGATATCCGCGGCGGGTTCATGAGCGCCGATGTTGCAAATTTTGTTGTGGGTAGGGCGCTGGCCATTGAGTCAACCGTTCGTGCCCTCGGGGTTGACGACGTACTTCTACTCGCCGGCAAAGGCCATGAGGACTATCAGGAGATCAACGGTGTCCGTCATCCGTTCTCCGATTTGGCTATCTCCGCAGCGGCGCTTGATGCCTGGGAGGGCCAATAGTGATTGGGTCCATGAGCCTGGCGGAGCTCGCAGCCGCGCTGGATGGCCGCGCCACTGACGATGCCCGCTTTTCGAGTGTCTCTACCGACAGCAGGGCAATCCGAGCGGGGGACCTTTTCGTTGCGTTGACAGGACCTCGATTCGACGGCCACGACTATCTCGCACAGGTGGCAGCCAAAGGCGCGGTTGCTGCGCTCGTCGAGCGCGAGGTTGATGGCGCAGGCATTCCGCAGTTGGTCGTCAACGACACTCGCAAGGCGCTCGGACAGTTGGGGGCACTCAACCGACACGCCTACGCTGGCCGCTTGGCTGCCATCACGGGTTCAAGCGGGAAGACCACCGTCAAGGAGATGCTTGCCTGCATCCTTCGGTGCTTCGGGCCGGTATTGGCAACGCGCGGCAACTTGAATAATGAGCTGGGTGTTCCGCTCACCTTGCTTGAGCTGTCGCCAGCCCATCGCAGCGCCGTGGTGGAGTTGGGTGCCAGCGGGCTCGGAGAGATTGCCTACACGGTCAGCCTGGCCCAGCCTGACGTTGCGATACTCAATAACGCCGGGACGGCGCATGTAGGTGAGTTCGGAGGCCCTGAGAACATCGTTCGTGCGAAGGGTGAGATCATTGACGGGCTGGCCGACAGCGGCGTAGCCGTACTGAATCGAGACGACAAGGCCTTCTCAACCTGGGTAGCACGGGCTGCTGGACGTCGGGTATTGAGCTTTGGCCTGGATGCTGCCTCGGATTTTCGCGCCAACGACTTGGTCCGGGATGCAAGAGGATGCCACGGATTCATGTTGAATGCGCCCACCGGTAGCGCGTTCGTTCAGCTGAACCTGCTAGGTGCGCATAACGTTTGCAACGCACTCGCGGCGGCGGCGGCTGCGTATGCGCTTGACGTATCCATCGAGGATATTGTTGCGGGTCTTCAAGCGCTTCAGCCAGTGAAGGGACGCGCGGTCGCGCGGATAACAGCCGACGGCCTTCGCGTCATCGATGATTCGTACAACGCCAACCCCGCCTCTGTATGCGCTGCAGCCGATATTGTCGCCGGCTTCGAAGGTCGGCGCGTGCTAGCGCTCGGTGACATGGGTGAGCTGGGCGAGTGGGCCAAGCAGGCGCATGCCGACGTCGGCGCCTATGCGAAAGGCCGCGTGGACGCGCTCTATGCCGTTGGCCCCCTGATGGCACATGCCGTGGGGGCATTTGGCGCCAATGGCCATCATTTCACGGATCAGGCCGAGTTGATTGCCGCTATCGCGCAGGAGCGCGGCCCGAATACCACCATTCTTATAAAGGGTTCACGCAGTGCCGCGATGGAAAACGTCGTGACAGCGCTGTGCGGTTCCGCCGAGGAGAAAGACTAGATGCTGCTGCTGTTGGCGGAATTCCTGCAACGTTTCCATACCGGGTTTGGCGTATTCCAATACCTGACGTTGCGCGGAATTCTGGGCGTATTGACCGCGCTATCGCTGTCGCTTTGGCTCGGTCCATGGATGATCCGTACGCTGCAGATGCGGCAAATAGGCCAGTCCGTGCGCACGGACGGACCTCAGTCCCACCTATCGAAGAAAGGCACCCCGACGATGGGGGGGGCACTCATCCTGACGTCTATCGCCATCAGTACGCTGCTCTGGGCGGACCTCTCCAATCGTTATGTCTGGGTGGTGCTCCTTGTAACGCTGCTGTTCGGCGCCATTGGCTGGGTCGACGACTACCGGAAGGTAATCGAGAAGAACTCTAGGGGATTGCCGAGCCGCTGGAAATACTTCTGGCAGTCTGTGTTTGGCCTCAGCGCTGCCATCTTCCTCTACATGACAGCTAAAACGCCGATCGAGACGACGTTGATCCTGCCGCTGATCAAGACCATCGAGATTCCTCTGGGCATCGCGTTTATCGTTCTGACGTACTTCGTCATCGTCGGTTCGAGCAATGCGGTCAACCTCACCGATGGACTCGATGGGCTTGCAATCATGCCAACTGTCATGGTGGGCGGCGGGCTTGGCATCTTCTGCTACCTATCCGGCAACGCCAACTTCTCGGAATACCTCCTCATCCCCTATGTGCCGGGCGCTGGCGAGCTGATCATTTTCTGCGGTGCGCTGACCGGCGCCGGTCTCGGATTTCTATGGTTCAACACCTATCCGGCCCAGGTTTTCATGGGGGATGTTGGCGCGTTGGCGCTGGGTGCGGCCCTTGGCACGATTGCCGTCATCGTCCGCCAGGAAGTCGTGTTGTTCATCATGGGCGGCGTCTTCGTGATGGAGACGCTCTCAGTGATCATCCAAGTGGCGTCATTCAAGTTGACCGGCAAGCGGGTGTTTCGTATGGCACCCATTCACCACCACTTTGAACTGAAGGGCTGGCCCGAGCCCCGCGTGATCGTGCGCTTCTGGATCATAACGGTGATCCTGGTGCTGGTCGGCCTGGCCACGCTCAAACTGCGTTGAGGACGAGATGAGTCTGATCGCTTCCGACCAATTCCGCATCGTTGTCGGCCTCGGCAAGAGCGGCATGTCCCTGGTGCGCTACCTGGCGCGCCAAGGCGTGCCGTTCGCCGTGGTCGACAGCCGTGACGACCCGCCGGAATTGGCAACGCTGCGTAGCGAGTATCCCGAGGTCGAGGTTCGTTGCGGTGAGCTGGATGCCGACTTTCTAGCACGTGCCGGCGAATTGCTGGTCAGCCCAGGTCTTGCACTTTCGACGCCCGCACTGCAGGAAGCTGCGCAACGTGGTGTTCGTCTGTCGGGTGATATCGAGCTGTTTGCGCGTCTTGCCAAGGCGCCGATCATCGCAATCAGTGGCTCCAATGCAAAGAGCACGGTAACGACGCTCGTTGGCGAGATGGCCCGTGCCGCAGGCCGTCGTGTTGCAGTTGGGGGCAATCTCGGTACCCCTGCGCTCGATCTGCTGGGCGACGATGTCGATCTCTATGTCATCGAGCTTTCGAGCTTTCAGCTTGAGACCACGAACCGTCTGAATGCCGAGGTCGCAACGGTCCTGAACGTCAGCGAAGATCACATGGATCGCTATGCAGATCTCCAGGCCTATCATCTTGCGAAGCACCGAATCTTTCAGGGCGCAAGGCAAGTTGTAGTGAATCGCCAGGATGCCTTGTCCCGTCCCTTGATTGCCGACCAGGTCCCGTGCTGGACCTTCGGACTCGACAAGCCGGATTTCAAGGGTTTCGGCTTGATTGATATGGACGGTGCGAAGCACTTGGCATTCCAGTTTGATGCATTGATGCCGGCCAGCGAACTCAAGATACGCGGCGCGCACAATCAGGCCAACGCGCTCGCCGCGCTCGCGCTAGGCCATGCAGCAGGTCTTCCGTTCGACGCAATGCTGGCAGCGCTGCGTGAATTCACAGGGCTACCTCATCGCTGTGAATGGGTGCGTGAGCGCGACGGGGTCACCTACTACAACGATTCCAAGGCCACGAATGTCGGCGCTGCGCTAGCCGCCATCGAAGGGCTTGGTGCTGACATTGCCGGAAAGGTAGTACTCGTCGCGGGCGGTGATGGCAAGGGCGCAGATTTCTCAGCCCTGCGCGATCCAATCGCTCGGCAATGCCGTGCAGTGATTCTCATGGGCCGTGATGCAGATCGCATCGCTGCCGTGCTGGAGCCCTCGACGGCTATCATTCGCGTCGACAGCCTCGACCAGGCGGTGCGCGCTGCGGCGGATACCGCAAAGGCGGGCGACGCGGTGCTGCTCTCGCCTGCGTGCGCCAGTTTCGACATGTTCCGTAATTTCGAAGACCGCGGACATCAGTTCGCCGCTACCGTAGGAGGGCTGCAGTGATGTGGCAGTTGCTGCGCTCCGCACCATCGCCGCTTCATAGCCGTCGCGGCATCGACATGGACTTTCCATTCCTGGCCGGCTGCCTCGCGCTGCTGGGTCTCGGACTGGTGATGATCACTTCGGCGTCGTCAGAAGTTGCCGCGGTGAACGCTGGCAATCCGCTTTACCACATGATACGTCACCTCATCTATATCGCCATTGGGTTGGTAGGGTTCGTCTGCGCGCTATTGGTACCCATGGCGACCTGGCAGCGGTTGGGCGGCTGGCTGATAATCGCGGCGTTCGGGCTGCTGGTGGTCGTGCTGATTCCGGGCATTGGCCGCGAGGTCAACGGGTCGATGCGCTGGGTCGGCTTCGGGATGTTCAACGTCCAGCCGTCCGAGATCGCCAAAGTCTTCGTTGTGCTTTACCTCGCAGGCTACCTGGTTCGGCGGCAAGCTGAAGTCCGGGAAAGCTGGGCGGGCTTTTTCAAACCGTTCATCGTGCTGATGCCGATGGCGTTCCTGCTGCTACTCGAACCCGATTTCGGTGCCACAGTAGTGATGATGGGAGCTGCCGCTGCCATGCTCTTCCTGGGCGGCGTCGGAATCTTCAGGTTCGGGTTAATGGTGATTCTTGCGGTCGGAGCCGTGTTCGTTCTGGTCCAGACTCAGCAATATCGCTTGCAGCGTCTGATCACCTTCACCGACCCGTGGGCCGACCAGTACGGCTCTGGATATCAGTTGACCCAGGCCCTGATCGCATTCGGTCGAGGTGAATGGTTTGGCGTCGGGCTCGGTAACAGCATCCAGAAGCAGTTCTACCTCCCTGAAGCTCATACCGACTTCGTATTCTCGGTGCTAGCTGAAGAGCTTGGCGTCGTCGGGTCGCTGGCCACCGTTGCGCTCTTCACGTTCGTTTGCGTTCGCGGGCTGTTCATCGGACTGTGGGCAGAGCGCGCCAAGCAGTACTACGCCGCCTATACCGCATACGGCCTTTCGTTCCTGTGGATCGGTCAGTTCCTGATCAACATTGGCGTAAATGCCGGTCTTCTCCCTACCAAAGGCCTGACGCTGCCATTTCTCAGCTACGGCGGTAGTTCGCTGGTGATCTGCTGCGTCAGTATGGGGCTGTTGCTGCGGCTTGAATGGGAGACCCGCTACCAGCTGGGAAGTGAAGACGTCGATTTCGTAGAAGACGACTTCCCGGAAGAGTCGCAGGAGGGCACCCGCTATGCCCGGTAACGTACTGATCATGGCCGGCGGTACGGGTGGGCACGTATTCCCTGCACTCGCGTGCGCACGTGAGTTCGCGGCTCGGGGTTACACCGTTCATTGGCTCGGTACGCCTCGGGGCATCGAGAACGACTTGGTACCCAAAGCAGGCCTACCGTTGCACCTCATCCAGGTCAGCGGCCTGCGTGGTAAAGGCAAGCTGTCGCTTCTCAAGGCTCCGGCTCAGCTGATGGGCGCCTTGATGCAGGCCCGGTCCATCGTGAAATCACTCCAGCCGGTCTGCGTGCTTGGAATGGGCGGCTATGTCACCGGTCCAGGCGGGCTGGCGGCGAAGCTCTGCGGGGTACCGCTGATCATCCACGAGCAGAACGCCGTCGCCGGTACCGCAAATCGCAGCCTTGTCCCATTCGCAGCGCGAGTTTGCGAAGCGTTCCCAGATACCTTTACTGCGTCCGCCAAGCGTCGCACCACAGGCAACCCGGTACGTGAAGAGTTGTTCCTCGAGCCGCGCCGTGAGCCGCTTGCAGGGCGTCGGCCGCGCCTGCTTGTGCTGGGCGGAAGCCTGGGCGCTGAGCCACTCAACAAGCTGTTGCCTGCGGCACTTGGACTGGTTGACGAGTCGCTGCGTCCCGAAGTGTTTCATCAGGCAGGCCGTGAGCACGCAGGCTTAACTGCGGGGCGCTACGAAGCGGCGGCAGTCGCAGCGCGGGTAGAACCCTTTATCAGCGATATGGCGTGGGCCTATGGCTGGGCTGATCTCGTCGTATGCCGCGCGGGCGCACTCACCGTAAGTGAATTGGCTGCCGCAGGGCTGCCGGCATTTCTGGTGCCGCTCCCCCATGCTATCGACGATCACCAGCGACTGAACGCCGAATACCTGGCCAAGGCAGGCGCAGCCTTCCTTTTGCCACAAGCTAGTACCGACGCGGCACTGCTCGCGGCTCGGTTGAATGAGGTTTTGATGGACCCGGAGAAACTCGCGGCCATGGGCGCTCAGGCCAGAAGTCAGGCCAAGCCAGCTGCAACTCGACACGTTGTGGATATTTGCCTGGAGGTGGCCAATGGTTAAGTCTCCGGCGGCGGTCCAGGCGGAAGTACGGCGCATGCGCCAGATCCGTCGAATTCATTTCGTTGGCATCGGCGGCGCAGGCATGTGCGGTATTGCCGAAGTGCTGTTGAACCTGGGTTACGAAGTGACCGGGTCAGATCTCAAGACATCGCCCGTTACCGAGCGCCTGGTGAGCTTTGGCGCGAAGGTTGCGATCGGACATCGGGCGGAAAACGCCCATGGCACCGATGTGCTGGTGGTGTCGAGTGCAGTGAACACCTCCAATCCGGAAGTCGCGTTCGCGTTGGAGAATCGCGTTCCTGTGGTCCGCCGCGCTGAAATGCTGGCTGAATTGATGCGTTATCGCCATGGCATTGCGGTCGCGGGTACGCACGGCAAGACGACCACGACCAGTCTGTTGGCATCGGTCTTTGCCGCCGCTGGTCTGGACCCAACATTCGTGATCGGCGGACGTTTGAACGCGGCCGGGACGAACGCTCAGCTCGGTGGGAGCCGGTTCCTCATCGCCGAAGCCGATGAAAGCGATGCAAGCTTCCTGCACCTGCAGCCAATGGTGGCCGTCGTTACGAATATCGACGCCGACCATATGACCACCTATGGCGGCGACTTTGGAAAGCTCAAAAAAACCTTCGTCGAATTTCTTCACAACCTGCCGTTCTATGGGCTGGCAGTCATGTGTATCGACGATCCGGTTGTCAGTGAAATCCTGCCGCAGGTAAGCCGCCCCGTATTGACCTATGGCCTGAGCGAGCAGGCGGACGTGCGCGCCACCGACATTCGTCAGGAAGGCATGCGGACTCACTTTACTGTGATCCGCAAGGGCATGGCGCCGCTGCGCGTATCAGTCAATATGCCGGGCAACCATAACGTCCTGAATGCACTTGCAACGATTGCCATCGCTACGGATGAAGGCATCGAGGACGAGGCGATCGTGCAGGGGCTTTCCGGCTTCCAGGGCGTAGGGCGTCGCTTTCAGGTGTACGGCGAGCTGCCGGTCGAAGATGGATCCGTCATGGTCGTCGATGACTACGGCCACCATCCGCGCGAGGTGGCTGCGGTCATCAACGCGGTACGTGGCGGCTGGCCTGAGCGTCGGCTTGTCATGGTGTATCAACCGCACCGTTTTAGTCGGACGCGCGACCTGTACGAAGACTTCGTGCAGGTGCTTGGGGACGCCAATGTGCTGTTGCTGATGGAAGTCTATCCGGCGGGCGAGGAGCCGATCCCAGGGGCAGACAGCCGCAACCTGTGCCACAGCATCCGCCAGCGTGGCCGCTTGAACCCTATCTACGTCGAGCGCGGCGCGGAGCTTGCACCGCTGCTCAAACCGCTGTTGCGCGCCGGCGACATCCTGCTCTGCCAAGGCGCTGGAGATGTTGGTGGCATCGCTCCTCAATTGATGCAAAGCCCGCTGTTCACCGATGGCCGGAGGGCCGGATCATGAAGCCGAACATGGACCCCAAGGCGTTTGGCCGCGTAGCCGTACTCTACGGCGGCACCAGTGCAGAGCGTGAAGTTTCGTTGAACTCGGGCATCATGGTGCTCGAGTCCTTGCGTTCGGCTGGTGTTGATGCGTTCGGCATCGATGTCGGGCCGGATATTCTCTCGCGTCTGCAGAGTGAGCGGATCGATCGCGCCTTTATCGTGCTGCACGGCCGTGGTGGCGAGGACGGCTCCATGCAGGGCCTGCTGGAAATCGCCGGCATTCCCTACACAGGTAGCGGGATACTCGCTTCAGCACTGGCAATGGACAAGCTCAAGACCAAACAGGTCTGGACGAGCCTTGGCATTCCGACGCCTCGCCATGCTGTTCTTGGGTCAGAATCCGACTGCCGGTCGGCAGCTGAGGAACTGGGCTTCCCTCTTATCGTCAAACCCGCCCATGAAGGCTCCAGTATCGGCATGGCCAAGGTCAGCGACGTCGACGGATTGATCGGCGCTTGGCGAGATGCGCGTGGCTATGATGCGCAAGTGCTGGTCGAACAATGGATTCAGGGCCCCGAATACACCGTTTCAATGCTGCGCGGCGAAATGCTGCCACCGATCGCTTTAGGCACGCCCCACATCTTTTACGATTACGACGCCAAGTACCTCGCCTCCGATACCCAGTATCGCATTCCGTGCGGGCTGGACGCGGACAAGGAAGCTGAACTCAAAGCGCTATGCGCCCGTGCCTGTGAGGCCGTGGGTGTCCGCGGCTGGGGGCGTGTGGATGTCATGCAGGACGCGAACGGCGACTTCTGGTTGCTCGAAGTGAATACCGCACCCGGCATGACCGATCACAGCCTTGTACCGATGGCAGCGCGTGCCGCGGGTATCGAGTTTCCCGAGCTGGTTGTCGCCATCCTGACCGATAGCGTCGAGGCGGAGGGCTGATCATGTTCCAGAGCATCCGTCATTCCCAGCCCATCGGCCGTCCGGCAGCCCGCAAGGCGCCGCAGCGTGGCGCAAGCCGCCCGGTCGTCAAACCGCCCTTGTCCCAACGTCTACCCAAGCCGAGCCTGTCGCTGTTCAAGCGGTTCAGCTGGCCATTTCTACTGGCAGCGCTGGGGTTTGGAAGCTACGAGCTTGCTCAGCGCGTGATGCCCTATGCGGACCGGCCGATCGCGCAGGTCGCGGTCGAGGGTGACATGAGCTATATCAGCCGCCAGGCGATTGAGCAGCGTATCGGGCCATACGTCACCGCTAACTTCTTCTCGGTCGATCTGGCGGGTATGCGTCAAGAGCTCGAAGGCATGCCTTGGATCGCGCATGCGGAAGTACGCCGCGTCTGGCCCGACCAGGTGGTGATTCGCCTCGAGGAGCAGATGCCGATTGCACGGTGGGGCGACCAGGCATTGCTGAACAATCAAGGGCAAGCGTTCGAGCCCCGTGACCTGTCTCACTACGAGCAGCTGCCGTTGCTTAATGGTCCGCAACGCGCCCAGCAGCGTGTGATGCAGCAGTATCAGGTACTGAGCCAGCTGCTGCGCCCCTTGGGCTTCACGATTGCCGGCCTGGAGCTCCGGGAGCGGGGCAGCTGGTTCCTGACTACGGCGGCAAACGATCGGGGACCAGGGTTCGAACTGTTCCTGGGCCGCGATCGCATCGTTGAGAAAGTACGCCGCTTCATCGCGATTTATGACCACGCGCTGAAAGAGCAGATCGCTAACGTCAAGAGCGTCGACCTTCGCTATGCCAACGGCCTCGCCGTGGCCTGGCGTGAGCCGGTGCCGGAAGCGACGGACAAATCCGTCGCCATGAAATAACAGGAGAATCCGCGGATTATGGCAACCACACAAAGCGGCAAAATGATCGTCGGACTGGATATCGGCACCTCCAAGGTCGTCGCACTGGTAGGCGAAATTGCCGCGGACGGCCAACTCGAAATCGTCGGGATCGGCACGCACCCGTCGCGTGGTCTGAAGAAGGGTGTGGTAGTCAATATCGAGTCCACCGTTCAATCCATCCAGCGTGCGGTCGAGGAAGCGCAGCTAATGGCTGGCTGCCGCATCCACTCGGCCTTCGTGGGGGTGGCTGGAAACCACATCCGCAGCCTTAATAGCCACGGCATCGTCGCGATCCGAGATCGCGAGGTGAGCACGGCGGATCTGGAGCGTGTGCTCGACGCGGCGCAGGCGGTTGCAATCCCTGCCGACCAAAGGGTCTTGCACACGCTGCCCCAGGACTATGTCATCGACAATCAGGAAGGCGTCCGCGAGCCGCTGGGTATGTCAGGGGTTCGGCTCGAGGCAAAGGTGCACGTCGTCACGTGCGCCGTGAACGCCGCGCAAAACATCGAGAAATGTGTCCGTCGTTGCGATCTGGAGGTGGACGACATCATTCTCGAGCAGTTGGCCTCGGCCTACGCAGTGCTGACGGACGACGAGAAGGAGCTGGGTGTATGCCTCGTCGACATCGGTGGCGGTACGACCGATATCTGCGTCTTCACTGAAGGCGCGATTCGACACACAGCCGTGATTCCGATTGCGGGCGATCAGGTCACTAACGACATTGCGATGGCGTTGCGTACGCCCACTCAGTACGCCGAGGAAATCAAGATTCGATATGCCTGCGCGCTTGCCAAGCTGGCTGGCGCTGGCGAAACCATCAAGGTGCCCAGCGTGGGCGACCGCCCCCCGCGTGAACTTTCCCGCCAGGCCCTGGCCGAGGTGGTAGAGCCGCGTTATGACGAACTGTTCACGTTGGTTCAGGCCGAGCTGCGTCGCAGCGGCTACGAAGACATGGTACCGGCCGGCATCGTGCTGACCGGAGGAACCTCCAAAATGGAAGGCGCTGTCGAGCTGGCGGAAGAGATCTTCCACATGCCGGTTCGACTGGGTATGCCACAGACGGTCAAGGGCCTGACCGATGTCGTGCGCAACCCCATCTATTCCACAGGCGTAGGCCTGTTGCTCTATGGAATGCAGAAGCCGGCCGATGGTAGTGGCCTGAGTGGCTATAGCGCCTATAGCAGCTCAAGCGAGGAGAGCAAGGTCCCTGTACTCGAGCGCATCAAGCGTTGGGTTCAGGGCAATTTTTAGTAGTGCAGTAGGCGAAACCAACTAGAAGACTTACGAGGAGAGGGAAAATGTTTGAATTGGTAGACAACGTACCAACCAGCGCAGTGATCAAAGTGATCGGTGTGGGTGGCGGCGGCGGCAACGCCGTGAACCACATGGCCAAGAGTGGCATTGAAGGCGTCGAATTCATCTGTGCAAATACCGACGCCCAAGCACTGAAGAACATCACTGCGCGCACTGTTCTCCAATTGGGTACCGGTGTAACCAAGGGTCTGGGTGCTGGCGCGAACCCGGAAGTGGGCCGTCAGGCCGCCATGGAAGACCGCGATCGCATCGCTGAAGTGCTGCAGGGCACTGACATGGTGTTCATCACCACGGGCATGGGTGGTGGTACCGGTACCGGTGCTGCACCGATCATCGCTGAAGTCGCCAAGGACATGGGTATCCTGACCGTTGCGGTCGTAACCCGTCCGTTCCCCTTCGAAGGCCGCAAGCGCATGGTCATCGCCGACGAGGGCATCCGTGCCCTGGCCGAGAGCGTCGACTCCCTCATCACCATTCCGAACGAAAAATTGCTGACCATCCTCGGCAAGGATGCAAGCCTGCTGGCAGCCTTCTCGAAAGCTGACGATGTATTGTCCGGCGCCGTTCGTGGTATTTCCGACATCATCAAGCGTCCTGGCATGATCAACGTCGACTTCGCGGACGTTAAGACCGTGATGAGCGAGATGGGTATGGCCATGATGGGTACCGGTTGCGCGAGCGGTCCGAATCGCGCCCGCGAAGCGACTGAAGAGGCGATCCGCAACCCGCTGCTCGAAGACGTCAATCTTCAGGGCGCCCGCGGTATCCTCGTCAACATCACCGCAGGTCCGGACCTGTCGCTGGGTGAGTACTCCGACGTTGGTAGCATCATCGAGCAGTTCGCTTCCGAGCACGCGACGGTCAAGGTCGGCACTGTGATCGACCCTGATATGCGCGACGAGCTGCACGTTACCGTGGTTGCGACGGGCCTTGGCACTCGAATCGAGAAGCCGGTCAAGGTCGTCGACAACACCGTTCAGGCTCAGCCCATGCAGCCTGCCGCAACTCAGCAGCAGCCCGCTCGCCCTGAGCAGCCTGCTGTGAACTACAAGGAGTATGAGCGTCCCACAGTGCAGCGCCAGAGCCACTCCGGCGCAGCGACGGCGGCGAAGATGAACCCGCACGATGACCTGGACTATCTCGATATCCCGGCCTTCCTGCGTCGTCAGGCTGATTGACAAGGACTATCGACCGCATGGTAGCGATCGGTATAAAGCAAATGGGGCATCTGCTATGATCGCCCCATTGCTGATAACAGCTCGCAACTAGCGGAAAGCGATTTCGTACATGATCAAACAACGCACACTGAAGAACACCATCCGTGCCACCGGCATCGGCCTGCATTCGGGTCAGAAGGTCTACCTGACCCTGAAACCGGCGCCAGTGGACAGCGGAATCAAGTTCTGCCGCGTCGATCTCGACCCGCCCGTCGAGATTCAGGCGTACGCCGAAAACGTAGGTGCAACCACCATGTCGACCACCCTCATCAAGGGTGATGTGAAGGTCGATACGGTCGAGCATCTGCTGTCGGCAATGGCCGGATTGGGCATCGATAACGCCTACATCGAATTGTCCGCTTCCGAAGTGCCGATCATGGATGGAAGCGCGGGTCCTTTCGTCTTCCTGATTCAGTCAGCTGGGTTGGAGGAGCAGGATGCGCCGAAGAAATTCATTCGCATCAAGCGGGAAGTCAAAGTGACGGATGGGGACAAGAGCGCGACGTTCCTACCGTTCGAAGGCTTCAAGGTCGGATTCGAAATTGAGTTCGATCATCCCGTGTTCCACAACCGTACCAAAACGGCGAGCGTCGACTTCTCCAGCACGTCGTTCGTGAAAGAAGTGAGTCGTGCGCGTACCTTCGGGTTCATGCGCGATCTGGATTACATGCGTTCCAACAACCTGGCACTCGGCGGCAGCGTCGATAACGCCATCGTTGTTGCAGAAGACGGTGTGATGAACGAAGACGGCCTTCGCTACGAGGACGAATTCGTACGGCACAAGATACTGGACGCCATCGGCGACCTGTACTTGCTGGGCAACAGCCTGATTGGCGAATACCAGGGCTACAAGTCTGGCCACGGTCTCAACAATCGCCTGCTCAGAGCGCTGATCGCTCAGCCGGATGCATATGAGGTCGTTACGTTCGAAGATGATTCGGCCGCACCTATCTCCTACATGCAGCCTGCTGCGCACGCATGATGTAATACCTCTCCAAGAATTGGGCCGCCTTCGGGCGGCCTTTTTTGTGCGCGTACGAAACGTGCGCAAACGCTTGATTCTGTGCTGATGGCGACGGGTAATACTGAGCCTCGGCGAGCGCGGCTATCAGCCTGTCTGACGTCAGGGTTTGGGTTCGGCGTGGCGCGCCAAGCGTTCCAGCGCGGAGCGTAGTCGAGGGTCGCTGATACCCTCCGCGGTCGCGCGTACCGCTTCAGCGGCGCCTGTGGACAACAGGGGGGGAGGGGGCAAGCCAGATGCACGTGATCCGGTAGGCTGGACCTTGATGAGAATTCGTTCGAGCGACGCAAACGTTTCGTCGGACTGAAGTTGGCGAAGCAGGCGCCGTTGCTGGTAGCGCATCCGCGTAGCCCAATTACTGTCAGTGATAATCAGGAGCAGGTTGCCCTCGCGGAACGCAGCGACCCGGCAACAGGCGCGCGCGGCAGGCTGTAGCTGCGCTTCCACCAGCCGCTGAAGTTTTTCCAGCCGACCGGCCTGGTCCACCAGGGCTCGGAGCGGACGAGCCTCTTTCAGCAAGGCCGCAGGGGTGCGGGCGGGAGTAGGGCGCGAAGTCATTTCCGTAATCCAGGCAGATCGAGCCGTATCTTATCAGAGTGCCTATGTGCCACGTGTTGCCGGCCAGTATGGCGTTTGCCATACCCTTCTGTGACATGGGCTGCTGGCTCCTGGCTTTTATCCTTGGCGTTTCCGAGTAGAATGTCCCCCTTTCGCATGCGGCGGTCGTGCCGCTAGGACGCGGGAACTCGTTGTCCTCAATCCATTTCGAGTGGAAGTAACTGCCCTTATGTTTGCGCCTTTGTTGAAAAAACTCTTTGGAAGCAAGAACGAGCGCGAGGTCAAGCGGATGGCCCGGGCGGTGCAGGCCGTCAACGTCCTCGAGGAGCAGATGGTCGCACTGAGCGATGAGCAGCTGCGCGCCAAGACCGAAGAGTTCAAGGCTCGGTTCGCCAAGGGCGAATCGCTGGACAAGTTGCTTCCGGAAGCTTTCGCGGTCGTCCGGGAGGCTGGCAAGCGCGTAATGGGCATGCGCCACTTCGACGTTCAGCTCATCGGTGGTATGGCGTTGCATGAAGGCAAGATTGCCGAAATGCGAACCGGCGAAGGTAAAACACTCGTCGGCACCCTGGCCGTCTACTTGAATGCATTGTCCGGCAAGGGCGTGCACGTGGTCACGGTCAACGATTACCTCGCCCGCCGGGACGCCAACTGGATGCGCCCGCTTTACGAGTTTCTTGGCCTCTCGGTTGGCATCGTGCTGCCTTTTCAGCCGCCGGAAGAAAAGCGTGCCGCCTACGCCTCGGACATCACCTACGGCACGAACAACGAATTCGGTTTCGACTACCTGCGCGACAACATGGCGTTCAGCCTCGCCGACAAATTTCAGCGCGAGCTGAATTTCGCCGTAGTCGATGAAGTCGACTCCATCCTCATTGATGAAGCGCGTACTCCGCTCATCATTTCTGGACAGGCCGAAGACAGCTCCCGCCTGTATACCCAGATCAATCAGATGATTCCTCGCCTGCAGCCGCATGTGGAACCCGAAGAGGGCGCGGAAGGCCAAGAGGGTCATTACACCATCGACGAAAAGACTCGTCAGGTCGAGATGACCGAAGCTGGGCATCAGTTCACTGAGGAAATCCTGACCCAGTCGGGACTGCTCGCCGAAGGTGAAAGCCTCTATTCGGCTCACAACCTCGGATTGCTAACGCACGTTTATGCTGGCCTGCGCGCCCACAAGCTCTTCCATCGCAACGTGGAATACATCGTTCAGAACGACCAGGTCGTTCTGATCGATGAGCACACCGGCCGTACGATGCAGGGCCGTCGTCTCTCGGAAGGCCTGCATCAGGCGATTGAGGCGAAGGAAGGGGTGACCATTCAGGCCGAAAGTCAGACGCTTGCGTCAACGACGTTCCAGAACTACTTCCGCCTCTACAACAAGCTGGCTGGGATGACCGGTACAGCTGATACCGAGGCGTTTGAATTCCACCAGATCTACGGTCTGGATGTGGTCGTGATTCCGACCCATCGGCCGATTCTGCGTAAGGATTTCAACGATCTGGTCTATCTCACTCAGGAAGAGAAGTATCAGGCGATTATCGCTGACGTTAAGGAATGCCAGGCGCAGGGCCGGCCGATCCTGGTTGGTACCGCTTCGATCGAAACCTCGGAATATGTCTCCCAGCTGCTGACCAAAGCGGGCATCGACCACAAGGTCCTGAACGCCAAATACCACGAAAAGGAAGCCGAGATCATCGCGCAGGCAGGCCGTCCAGGCGCTGTAACGCTGGCGACCAACATGGCCGGTCGTGGTACCGACATTCTGCTGGGTGGTAACTGGGAAGTTGAAGTCGCCTCGCTGGAGAACCCGACCGACGAACAAGTTGCCGAAATCAAGGCACAGTGGCAGAAGCGCCACCAGCAGGTCATTGAGGCAGGTGGCTTGCACGTCATCGCCTCTGAGCGCCATGAGTCCCGCCGCATCGATAACCAGCTGCGTGGGCGTGCGGGCCGCCAGGGCGATCCGGGCTCGAGCCGTTTCTACCTGTCACTCGAAGATAGCCTGATGCGCATCTTCGCCTCCGACCGCGTGAAGAACTTCATGAAAGCCCTTGGCATGCAGTCGGGCGAGGCGATCGAGCACCGCATGGTGACGAATGCGATCGAAAAGGCACAGCGCAAGGTCGAAGGTCGTAACTTCGATATCCGCAAACAGCTTCTCGAGTTCGATGACGTGGCCAATGAGCAGCGCAAGGTGATCTATCACATGCGTAACAGCTTGCTGGCGGCCGATAACATCGGTGACACCATCAAGGAGTTCCGTGAAGAAGTCCTGAAGGCGATGATTGACCAGCACATCCCGCCGCAGTCGATGCCCGAACAGTGGGACGTGGCCGGCCTTGAAGCTGCGCTCTATAGCGATTTCGGCATCAAGCTTCCAATTCAGCAGTGGCTGGACGAAGACGATCGCCTCTTCGAAGAAACCCTGCGCGAGAAGATCAGCGAGCAGTTGATCGCCGCGTACGAGGAAAAGGAAACGTTGGCAGGGGAGGAAGCACTGCGCACCTTCGAGAAGCAGATGGTTTTGCGCGTGCTGGACGATCTGTGGAAGGACCACCTGTCCACCATGGATCACCTGCGTCATGGTATTCACCTTCGCGGCTATGCCCAGAAGAACCCGAAACAGGAGTACAAGCGCGAGTCCTTCACGCTGTTCCAGGAACTGCTTGAGTCCATCAAGCGCGACTCCATTCGCGTGCTTTCCCACGTTCAGGTGCGTCGCGAAGACCCGGCCGAGGAAGAGGCGCGCATGCAGCGCGAGGCCGAGGCCATGGCTCAACGCATGCAGTTCCAGCACGAAAGCGCACCGGCGATCGATACGCCGGAAACGGGCGAAGAGGGTGAGGTGGCCGTAGCGCCAGCACCCGCTCGCACGGAACAGAAGATAGGCCGCAACGAACCATGTCCTTGTGGTTCCGGCAAGAAATACAAGCACTGCCACGGGCAGGTGCAGTAACAACCGGGCCGAGATCGATTCCGGTCCATATCACGCCGCGACGGTTCATTCTGCCGCGGCGTTTTTCTTTGATTCGCACGAGGAGTTTGCTGATGGCTGTCGGTCTTGGTCCCCTGCCAACGTTGCACCCGGTTCCCGGTTTTGAACTGGGCATCGCTTCTGCCGGCATCAAGCGTCCCGGACGCAAGGACATCGTCGTCATGCGATGTGCTGAAGGCTCCAATGTAGCGGGTGTATTCACCTTGAACGCGTTTTGTGCAGCACCTGTCACGATCGCCAAACAGCGCGTGCATGGCCCCGTGCGTTATTTGCTGACCAATACGGGTAATGCGAACGCTGGAACGGGGGCTGCTGGCATGAGCGCAGCGACGCGTACCTGCGCTGCACTGGCTGCATTAGCGAACGTCAGTGAGGCGGCTGTGCTGCCGTTCTCGACCGGGGTGATTGGCGAGCCATTGCCGGTCGAGAAAGTCGAGGCAGCACTGCCGGCAGCGCTGGCTGACCTTCGTGCGGACAATTGGGAAGCGGCGGCCAGCGGCATCATGACCACCGATACCTTGCCCAAGGGGGCGAGTCGCCAGTTCACGCACGACGGCGTTACCGTGACCGTGACCGGCATCAGCAAGGGCGCAGGTATGATTCGACCGAACATGGCGACCATGTTGGGTTACATTGCGACCGACGCGAAGGTGGACGCCAAGGTCCTCCAGGACCTGCTGCGCGACGCTGCGAACAAGTCGTTCAACCGCATCACGATCGATGGTGATACCTCTACGAACGACTGCTGCATGCTTCTAGCCACCGGGCAGGCGGACCTGCCGGAGATCGATCAGGCCGGTGGGGAATTGTTCGCCAAATTCCGGGAGGCGGTACTGGACGTATCGATGGAGTTGGCGCAGGCCATCGTTCGAGACGGCGAAGGCGCTACCAAATTCGTGACGGTCGAAGTCAACGGCGGCGCGACCTATCAGGAATGCCTGGACGTCGCCTACGCGGTGGCCCACTCGCCACTGATCAAGACGGCCCTATTCGCTTCGGACCCGAACTGGGGCCGTATCCTCGCGGCGGTGGGGCGCGCGGGTGTGCAGAATCTCGACGTGTCGAAGATCGATGTGTACCTGGGCGACGTCTGTATTGCCAGCCAGGGCGGGCGCTCTTCAACCTATACCGAAGAGCAGGGTGCAGCCGTCATGGCGCAGGCCGAAATCGGGATTCGCATCGAGCTGGGTCGTGGCCATTGCAATGAGACGATCTGGACGACTGACCTGTCCCATGAGTACGTGAAGATCAACGCTGAATACCGCACCTGATCGTTTATCCATTCCGGTCCGTCATGCACGCATGAAGGACCGGAATTGGCATACCACTGGTCATGTTGGAAGATGACTGCCACAGCATCGAAGGGCAGTTGCCATCGCCATGAAATTGATTATCGGAAACCGCAATTACTCATCATGGTCGCTACGGGCGTGGTTGGCCATGCGTATGGCCGGCGCTGATTGCGAAGTAGTGCGTGTTCCGCTTTACCATTCCGACTCTGCCTCCCTCCTGGCGCGCCTGTCGCCGTCTGGGAAAGTGCCTGTGATGGAAACGGAGCACGGCAGTATCTGGGACTCCCTTGCGATCAGCGAGTACTTGGCCGAGCGCTTTCCTAGCGCGGCGCTTTGGCCTGAGGACACCCGGAGTCGTGCAATTGCTCGATCCGTTTGCGCTGAAATGCACAGTGGCTTCGTTGGCCTTCGAGCTGCGCTTCCAATGGATATGAGAGCAGACATGCACCGCGCGGTCCTCGATGAGGCTGTGCAAGCGGACATCGATCGGATCGAGGAACTCTGGACGTATTGTCGAGAGGCGTTTGGCAGAGATGGGCATTATTTGTTTGGCCGGCCCTCGCTGGCAGATGCGTTTTTTGCCCCAGTCGCGAGTCGATTCAAAACTTACCGTGTTGAATTGACAGACGTCGCGAAGCACTACGTCGAGACCATTCATGAATGGCCAGCCTTCGTTGAGTGGCGAGAGGCGGCATTGGTTGAGAAGGAGATTATCGAATCATGAAGCGAATCCATGTGGCGGCTGCCGTCGTCCGCTCCGATGATGGACGTATCCTGATCGCTCGACGCTCAGCCGACCGCCATCAGGGCGGTCTTTGGGAATTTCCAGGGGGCAAGGTTGAAGTCGGCGAACCCGTCAGAGAGGCGCTTGCCCGCGAGCTTCACGAAGAGCTTGGCATTACCGTCGTAGAAGCTGACCCGCTTATTCAGATCGAACACGACTACCCTGACAAGCATGTCCTGCTTGACGTCTGGGAGGTCACTCGTTTCGAGGGCGAGCCCAGGGGTGTCGAAGGGCAACCACTGGCTTGGGTCACGGCCAGGGCACTGGCTGAATATGATTTCCCGGCGGCCAATGGCCCCATCGTTTCTGCCGCGCGACTTCCGGATCGCTATCTCATCACGCCCGACGGGCTAGAGCCCCGAGAATTGCTGAACGGAATTCGCAGGGCCCTCGACGCTGGCGTGAAGCTGATCCAGCTCCGAGCGCCCGACATGTTCGATCCTCAATACCGTGACCTTGCTGTCGATGTGCAGGGCATCTGCGCCAACAAGGCTCAGCTCATGCTGAAGGGGCCACTGGAGTGGCTGGGTGACTTCCCGGCTGCGGGTTGGCACCTGACGTCCGCGCAGCTTCGAAAGTATGTAGAGAAAGGGCGTCCCTTCCCGCCGGATCGATGGCTTGCGGCGTCCTGCCATAGCGCCGAGGAGCTGGATATGGCCAGTCGGATCGGCGCCGATTTCGTCACACTATCCCCGGTATTGGCGACTCGTACGCACCCCGACGCAGTGCCTTTGGGATGGAATGAGGTGGAGCGTTTGGTTCGACGGATCAACGTGCCGGTTTTCGCCCTGGGCGGAATGACGAATGACGACGTGACGCATGCCCGGAGGGTTGGCGGCCAAGGCATTGCTGCTATTCGGGGGCTTTGGCCGGACGCGATATAGGACCCGGCAGCCTTTCGGAGGCATCCGCCTTCGCCTTCGAGGACTGGGGTGGCCGATCAGTCCAGATGCACAGGGGCGGGCGGACCCACGAAGGTGGACCAGCGGCGATCCATGATCTGCTGCTTGAGTACCTCGATGATGTCGACTAGCAGCTCTTCGAGCGCGTAATCATTGGCATCGCCTTCATGCAGCCATGCTTCGAAAAACTCATCAGTCAGCTGGATGGCCAACCGCCTGAAAGGTTGGTCACCCACGCCATTGACTGCGCTTTGAAGCAACTTCGCAACGATGTCCGAAAGCGCCGCGTCCAGGGCATCGGCAACACGGCCACCCATGGGTAGGCGGCGCAGGTTGCGCAGCTCGTTGTTGTCAGCCAGTGCAGTGCTGATCAGTCCGCTGACATAGTGTTCGATGGCGGTGCGGTTGCCGAGGTAACCCTGCTGTACCATGGCGCTCAGTCGCCGGTCCAGATCGCTCAGGACGCGCGCCTTTCGTGGTCTGACGACGTCGTCGATAAGGCGTCGCGCCAAATCATCGCTGCTGCCGATCTCCTGCTGCAGGCGGGAGAACATCTTCACCATCACTCGATCTGACAGTTCTTCCAGCAACATCTGCCAGTACCGATCGACGAACCGATACACCGCCCATTGCCGGACATCGATCAAGCCCAGGCGCTGCAAGCGAATCATCAGGCTCACCACGCGGAGCACGCGAAGGATGCGGAAGCCGCCGAGCGGGATACAGCCCAGCACGTCGTACCAATGTGCAAATGGGTAGTAGTACCATCGGCTGTAGGTGCGTTCAGCAACGGCTACGGCCCAGCCGAGAAGAACATCCAGCACGAAAACGGCTACGAACGCCAGGTCGATCAGTGCGAAGTGCGGATGTACCTGGTTGGCATAGAAGGCGTGGAAAGAAGGCGCAATGAAGGCAAGCAGGTCAGAAAGCGGTCCGATGGCGAACAGCGTGTCGAAGAGGATGAGCGTCAGGTTGACGACTACCAGAAGGACGATGAAGCCTTCCCATACGACATGAATACCATCGCGGCGGCGTGCAGGACTCGCGTGTTGGTTGCTCATGCCGGACGGGGTGCCGCTTGCCACAGGACCTCATCGACCTCTTGATGGTGGGCGATGAGCCGGGACGCAACGAAGAGCAGATCTGAAAGGCGATTAAGGTAGCTCAGCAATTCGCTGCGAAGCGGTTCGATGTCGTGCAGTGTACGGCAACGGCGCTCGGCCGTACGCGCGGCACTGCGGCAAAGATGCGCTTGTGCGATGGCAGACGAGCCACCTGGCAGGATGAAGTTGGTGAGTGGGCCGACGACCAGATTCCACTCATCAATAAGCGCCTCGAGACGCGTAATCTCGTGTGCATCGAGCGCCTGGTATTCCGGCATGGCGAGCTCTCCTCCAACATCGAACAAGCGATGCTGGCAGGGCGCGACGGCTTCGATGATGCCCGACAGGGCAGGATGGGAGACGGACTCGCTCGCAAGCATGGCCAAAAGCACGCCCATGTGGCTGTTGAGCGTGTCTACCTCCCCAATCGCTTCAATCCGCGGATGATCCTTCGCTACGCGACGGCCGTCGGCCAGACCCGTCTCACCCGAGTCGCCAGTACGGGTATAGATCTTCGATAACCGGTTTCCCATCGTTACGATTCCGTCGTTTTATCGGGCGTGGCCAGTGGCAGGCGCAGCGTGAAGCAGGTGCCCTGTCCGGGGCTGGAGTGCACTTCCATCTGGCCCTTGTGATTGTTGGTAATGATGAAGTACGACACCGACAAGCCCAGACCAGTGCCCTGGCCGACTTCCTTGGTGGTGAAGAAGGGTTCGAAGATCCGCTTGCGAATGTCTTCGGGCATGCCGACGCCGTTATCTTCGACCTTGATTTCCGCCCACGGCGCCTTCAGTCGGGTTGAGATGCGGATGTGTCCGGTCTCGCCTTCTTCCTCATCGCCGCGCTGGTGGATCGCCTGCGCTGCGTTTTTCAGAAGGTTCAGCAACACCTGCTCCAGCTCGTTGGGGATGGCATAGACGGGACCGAGCCGATCGTCGAAAGACCGCTCGATATGCATGCCCTTGAAATCAAATCCGTCCGCCAGGTCGAAGTCGTTGCTGGCAATCTCCAGTGCCTGGTCGATCAGATTGGGCAGGTGGCACTCGCTGAGTGTGCGGTTGCTGCGCCGGCTGAAGGCAAGCATGTGGCTGACGATCTTGGCGGCCCGTTGGCCCGCCTGCTGGATGCCCTCAAGCAGGCGAGGCACTTCTCGGACTTCCAGGTAAGCATTCACCTGCTCAAGTGGAACGCCGACTTCGGCGGCCTGTTCCGTGTTCTTTGCAAGATCCGCCGAAAGCCTACGTCGTATGTTTTGCACATTGTGGAGGATGGCACCGAGCGGGTTGTTGATTTCATGTGCCATGCCCGCGGCGAGGCTACCGACCGACAGCATCTTTTCAGATTGGACCATGACCTCCTCGAGTGCCAGGCGCTGGGTGATGTCGTCGATCCGTATCACCACGCCGCGGCCAATGCTTCCCATCAAGGGGTAGAAGGTAAGTGCGTAGTGGTGAACTTCACTGTTATTAAGCCAGGATACCCGCTCGATCTTCTGGACCTTTTGTTGCTCGGCCGCCCTGCGCAGCTGGTTCAGGTAGGGCTTGAGATGCGGGAAGGCTAAAAAGATCGGTTGGCTAAGGGCATCGTCCATCGAGGTGCCCGAGAGCGCGCTGGCTTCCTGGTTCCATTGGGTGACATAGAGTTCGTCATCCAACGCAATCAGGGCAGATGGCATCGAGTCGATGATGCTGTTGAGGTAGTTCTGGAAGCCCGTGAGCTTCTTCTCGATCTTGCTGCGAACCTGCACCTCGAGTTCCAGCTTGCGGTTACTGCGGTTCGTTTCTTCGGCCAGATTGTGAGCCTGGTCCAGCGCGAGTTGCGCGTCATCCCGAGCACGCTTGAGTTGCTGTTCGCGAGCTTCGATGCGAGTGAGCATGGTGTTGAATGCATCGGCGAGCGTACCGATCTCATCGCGGTTGCCGCGGCGCGCGCGCAGCGAATAGTTTTCCTCGCGAGTGACCTGCCGGGACAGCTCCTCGAGCCGTCGGATCGGCCGGGTGACCATTCGACGAATTTGCCGTGCTATCAGCAGCCAGAACAGCACGCTGAACGCCAGGATAATCAGGCTTGCCGTAAGCGTGCCGGTGTAAAACGCGCCGGGCAATTCGCTCGATGCCACCAGGAGAAGGTGGCCGGCTGCCAGGCCATCCGGCCCGGGCAGTTCGATCAGCTGGCTGGTCCGAAACTCGCGGACGCGCCAGCTTTCGAGCAAATCGAGTTCGGCGGGCAACTCGAGTTTCTCCCCTTTTTCCAGCTGCGCCAGCATCATGCCCTGGTCGTCGTAGATGGCGGCTGCACGTAGCGGCGCATAGCCATTCAGGCGCTCCAATAGCGCGCCAGCCTCATCCTTCGAGCCAAGCGCCTGGCGGCTCAACGTTGGCGTTGCGATCAAGCGGCCAAGCGTCTGCAGCGCTTGTGGCGCAACGCTTTCCTGGGAGATCCAGTACGCAGCACTGATGAAGGCGAAGTTGGCGACGGTCAGCACCGCGGCCAACAAGACGAGCATGGCGGCGAGGAGTTTCTGCCCGACGGGCAGGTCTTCGAGACGCTGACGCAGTGACATGAGAAGCAACCGGCGTGGTGGGTAGGGCAGGGTACCGCCAGGCTCAGTGTGGGGGCAATCCGCGGGCGACAAGGGCCAGACACAGTTGATTGTAGGTTTCGTCGAGGTGCGGTGTCGGTACACCGAGGCGTTGCGCTGTATCGCATGCCTGCCCGAGGAGATAGCTGATCTCGGTTCGGCGCCCGGCACGCACATCCTGAAGCATCGAGCTGATGTTCGAAGCGGTCGCATCGATTACCCGCTCGGTCTCTGCCAGCAGCCCATGCGCGGCAGTTGGGTAGGGCGTTTCGAGCAGCAGTGCGACGAGCTCTTCGCACAGTGTACGTACGCGTGAAGCATGCTGCCGGAGCCCGCCATTGGTACAGTCGTGAAGCACCGTCAGTGGGTTGATGGCGCAGTTCAGCGCAAGCTTCCGCCACAGTCGGTGATTGATGTCCTCTGTCCATTGTGCGGGTATATCTGCAGTTGCCAGATCCGCGAGCAGGGCATTGGGGCGCCCGGTGCCAGCGCTGATATCGCCAACCCAGTTCATGCCCTTCCCGGCAGCGTGAACCCGGAAGGGCTGATCACGGAATGCGCCTTCTGTGCTGGATACCGCCATGCAACGCGCCTGGGGTAACGCGCGGGCGACCGCGTCCTGGCTTCCAATGCCGTTTTGCAATAACAGGATCTCTGCGCCAGGCTCGATCCAAGAAGCGAGGGAGCGCGCAGCAGGCTCCGCGTCGTAGGCCTTGCAGGCGACCAGCAGCCGCCTGATGGGTGTAGGGTCGTCTATCGTTTCGGCAGGTAGGGAGTGGGTATGTGTGACGCCTGCGGAGGTCAACCCTATCCCACCGACATTCATGTAGGCGGCACGCTGTGAGGTATCACGCAGTATGAGCCGTACTGCGATCCCGGCGCGGAACAGACGAGCGGCCCACAGCCCACCGAGGCTGCCGGCGCCGAGGATGTGCCATGGGTACCCATCGAGGGGTGCGGAAAGGGAAGTCGATACAGGCGGGGCGTTATTCATGCGCTTCGTTATAATGACCGGCTATCTTGAGCGTCAAGCCAGCTGAGTGTCCCATTCGGACCCGCGGCTTGCAGCGTAGCGGAGCGATCGGCACGGTGAACCCAAATCGCGTCGCTCCACTCGGATTCAAGTGCCAGAGACATTGCCACCATCAGGAGAATTTCAATGCCCTCGTTCGACGTAGTGTCCGAACTGGACAAACACGAAGTCACCAACGCCGTGGACAACGCCATCAAGGAGCTGGATCGGCGTTTCGACCTCAAAGGCAAATGCAGCATCGAGCACAAGGACAAGACGCTGACCCTGACAGCCGAAGCCGACTTCATGCTCGAGCAGATGCTGGACATCATTCGCAGCAACCTCATCAAGCGCAAGATCGATATCCAATGCCTGGAACTCAAGGATCCCTATCCGTCCGGCAAGGTCGTGAAGCAGGAAGTCAACCTGCGCGAGGGCATCGACAAGGAGCTGGCCAAGAAGATCGTTGCTCAGATCAAGGAAGCCAAGCTCAAGGTGCAGGCCGCCATCCAGGGCGAACAGGTACGTGTCACTGGTAAGAAGCGGGACGACCTGCAGGAGGCCATTGCGCTACTGCGTGGCAAGGATATGGGCATGCCGCTGCAATTCAACAACTTCCGAGATTAAGCCCCCTATCGCACCGGGACGCTGATCGCTATTTGGAGATGATGGATGGATTTTGATTACAACGAGATCGTGCGCACGTCAGAAGCGTGGCTGCCGGTCGTTCTGCATTACGCTGCCCAGCTAACACTGGCAGTCATCACGCTGTTCATCGGCTGGTGGCTCATCAACAAGCTCATCGACAAGATCACCGGGTTGCTGCGTGGCCGTACGATCGATCCCACACTGATCGGGTTCATCGGCTCCATCGCCAGCGTCGCCCTGAAGATCATGCTGGCCATCAGCGTGGCGTCGATGGTTGGTGTCGAGACGACATCCTTCATCGCTGCACTGGGCGCTGCGGGCCTGGCCATCGGCCTTGCGTTGCAGGGCAGCCTTTCAAACTTCGCCGGTGGCGTGCTGATTCTGCTGTTCAAGCCGTTTCGCCAGGGAGATTGGATCGAAGCACAAGGCATCATGGGCACCGTGGTTTCCATCCAGATATTTCACACCACCATCAAGAGCGGCGATGCCAAGCTGATCATGGTGCCTAACGGAAGCCTCTCCAACGGTACGGTGATCAACTACAACCGCGAGCCGGTACGCCGCGGCGAGTTGGCAATTGGTATCGGTTACGACAGCGATATCAAGAAAGCGCGTGAGGTGCTGCTGGATATCGCCAAGGATCCGCGCATCCTCAGCGAGCCTGCTGAACCCATGGTCGTGGTGACCAGTTTGGGCGACAGTTCGGTGAACCTGGCTTTCCGCTTCTGGACAAAGACGCCAGATCTCTGGCCGGTAACGTTCGACTTTCTCGAGGCCGCCAAGGAGCGGCTGACCGAAGCGGGCGTGGAAATTCCCTATCCACAGCGTACGGTCCACCTCATCCAGAAATCGGATTGAGCCTACCCGGCCTGCGTCTCATGCAGGCCGCAACGGGTTGCCAGCGGAACCTCTCCGGTGGCAACCGCTCAGGGGGGCGCTCGCCGTTCAAAGATTCTTGAACGCTGCCAAGGCCCGCGCGCGGCTTTCCCGCAGATCGACGATGGGCGCAGGATATCCAGCGCCAGCGAACAGATCCGCCGCGACGGCATGATGGATTCTCTTGGCGTCCAGCTCGCGCAGCTCCGGCAGCCATTCCTTGATGAAGTCGCCTCTCGGATCGAAGCGCTGGGATTGGGTTACCGGATTGAAGATCCGGAAGTAGGGCACCGAGTCCGTTCCGGTCGACGCGCTCCATTGCCACCCGCCGTTGTTGGCGGATAGGTCGCCATCGACGAGATGCTGCATGAACCAGCGCTCACCCTCGCGCCAGTCGATCAACAGGTTCTTGCTGAGGAACATCGCGGTCAGCATGCGTAGCCGATTATGCATCCAACCCAGCGTCTGCATCTGCCGCATGGCGGCGTCGATGATGGGGAAGCCGGTGCGGCCTTCCTTCCACGCCTGGAGGGCATCGTTATCGCGTTGCCAAGGCACTCGCTCTGTTTCCGGGCGAAAGGCACGGCCCATCGAGACATGTGGATAACCCACGAGAATATGCTTGTAGAAATCACGCCACAGCAGCTCGCTGATCCAGGTAACCGCGCCCTTGTTGCCGCTGTCCAGCTCGCCATTATTGGCGCGCAGGGCAGCATTCAGGCATTGACGCGGCGAGACGACACCGGCAGCAAGATAGGCTGACATCCGACTGGTGCCGTCTTCGGACGGGATGTCCCGGGCGCGCTCGTAATCGCCTAGGTCTTCGTTGACGAATGCCTCCAGGCGCTTGCTGACGGCATCCTCACCGGCTGGCCAGAACGTTCGGATACGCTCCGAGGGCGGTTCGAAGCCACCAATGCTGGCTGGCACAGGATCGCTTGCTATTGCAAGCGGCGCCTGCACGTTTGGGATCGGCAGCACCGGCGGTGGCGCGTTATGCAGTCGCGAATTGCAAACCTTTCTGAACTGGCTGAAGACCTTGAAGTAGCCGCCGCTGCCGGTCAGTACACTTCCGGGCTTGAATAGCACCTGGTCCACATGGCGGCGCACCGTCACGCTTCGCGTCTGGAGCAGCTGCTCGACCGCATCGTCGCGGCGTGCTTCGTTGACACCGTATTCGTCATTGAAGTGAAGCGTACCTACCAGATGCTTATGGCACAGATGGTCAAGGGCTTTCGGTACGTCGCTCCAGGAAGCCGCGTCGAGGATCAATAGGGGCACGTTCAGGGCGTCGAGCGACTGGCGAAGGCAGCCAAGATTGCGTAGCCAAAAATCGACTTTTGCCGGCGCATCGTCATGCTGCCGCCATTGCCCCGGGCTGATGATGTAGACGGCCAGGGTCGGACCATCCGACATGGCGGCGGAAAGGGCATGGTTGTCCCGGACCCGCAGATCGCTGCGGAACCACACGAGCTGGTTCATGATGACTAGGGCTTGGGTATATGGCGGTGAAGCAGCGTCATGGCCTCACCCGGGTCCGATGCAAGCAACAGCCCCGGAATCTCCAATAATTCGCTGCGATAAATATGGACGACAGGCCCAGCCAATACGAGAGGCACAGGGCAAATGGCAGCAAGGCGCGGAAGGGCGCGCTCGAGTTGCATGCTATCGAGCGCCTGGCTTGAATAGAGAAGCAGCCCTTGTGGGCCCAGCCGCTCGGTCGCCAGCATTAGGTCAGTGACCGGCACCGGCCACTCGAGGATTTCTATCGCCAACCCGCTGGAGGAGGCGAGCCAGGCGCTCAACCAGATGCCGGGCTCCATCGGCAGGCTGCCGAAGTTGCAAATCAGGATCGGTGGTTTATCCCATTCGCGGCTCTGGTGGCTAAGGCGTAGCCCCATCTTGCTCCGCAGCCACCCAAGGAAAAAGACGCGCTCCAGGGTCGCCCCTGGCTGTGCTTGCCAGCGCTCGTCAAGACGCGAGAGCAAAGGCAGTAACAGGCGTTGGCAAAGCGTAATGGGAGGATAGATGCTTGAGGCTCGGTTGAAGACTTCCTCAAGGCGTCGCTCCGCGAGTGCTTCGACGGCGCTTGTCATGTCGGCAAGCAGTGCATCCCAGTCATTCTGAATGGTTCGGCTAAGGGTTGGACCATCGTCCAGCAGGCGTTTGACTTGTCCAACCGATACGCCCCGGTTTAGCCAGGCCAGGATCGCCTGAATCCTAGCAATCTGTTCCGAGGAATAAAGGCGGTGACCTTTCGGGGTCCGCTTGGGAACGATGAGCCCATAGCGCCTCTCCCAGGCGCGCAACGTTACCGGATTCACTCCGGTTCGCTTTGCGACTTCTCGAATGGGCAGCCAGCCTTCGGCAAGGGCCTCCTTGAAATCGTCGGTTGCATCCTTGTCCGGCGTCGTCATATGGCGTTGCGCAAACTCAGTGGCTCGGGGTGGGGTTGCAGGTATGCCTGTTTCGCCATATACGGATCAGGGTGTCGCCGTAGATGATGCTTGAGCAACGTCAGGGGCACGACCAGCGGGACGATGCCTTGACGATACTGCATGATCAATTGATGCATTTCTTCGCGTTCGTCAGCATCGAGAACGTGCTTCAAATAGCCACTCAGGTGCTGAAGCACGTAGGTGTGAGTACCTCGGGTGGCACAACGTTTCAATGCTTGCATCAAAAGGCTGAAATATTTGTCGGCCAGTTGCTGCACGGGCATTTGCGAAAGGTGGTTGCCCAGCAGCCTTCCAAGCTCCCGATATTGATGGGGATTGTTCGCCATGAGCTGGAATTTGTACTGCGAGTGAAATTCGATGATGGCATGCCGGGTAATACCCTTGGCGAGGAGCGCTTGCCATTTCGCGTAGGCATACACACGAGTGATGAAGTTTTCCCTCAGCACAGGGTCGTTCAGGCGGCCTTCTTCTTCCATGGGCAGGTTGGGGCGTCGGGCCTGGAGAACCGCTGTATAAATGCCAGGGCTGCTTCCTTCCGCAGGAAGCCCGTTATCACGATAGACCTTGACGCGTTCGAGGCCGCAAGACGGTGACTTCTGCATCAGGATGTACCCGCTGATGTCATGAAGCTCAATCGCCATGCGCTCAGCGTAGTCGCTCAGGGCGTCGGTGAAGTCATGGCTTCCGTCCTTGGAATTGACAGCTCGGGGCGCATTCGGCTCGCCTACCAGCCGGATGGCTTCGCGCGGTGTACCCAAGCCTATGGCCATTTCTGGGCAGAGCGGTACGAAGTCGAAGAACTCCGTAAGGTTCTGGCACCGCCGTGATTGCTTGTGTCCACCGTTGAAACGCACCTCCTCGCCCAGCAGACAGGCGCTGATTCCCAATTTAGGCTTCAGGTCACGGGTAGGCATGAGGGGCACGGGCGAACTCCTTCTTGTACAAAATCTTTCGCGTGTACAACTTTGACTGCATCATACGCCTGGCGTTGTACAGCGCGGTAGATTTTTCACAACGGACTGGCCAGCGTTCGTGATCGTTCCGCCATTCAGCTCAAAAGGGGTCCACGTGCCCCGCTCATAACCTTCTGAAACAGGGTCTTTTGCGATGAAATACAGGCGGGCGGCCCAGCTAGAGCTGATCAAGCAAGCGACGTGCTGCGTCCTGACCGCTCAGCCAGGCACCTTCTACACGGCCGGAAAGGCACCAATCGCCGCAGGCATACAAACCCAAATCTGCATCGGCCAGCGCGGCCCACTGATGTCCACCGGCCGGCCGCGCGTAGAGCCAACGGTGGGCGTGGGTGAAGCTGGGGGCCGGTACAACACAGCCGACCAGCTCGGCAAACGCCCCATGAAGGTGCTCGATGATCTGCTCCTTGGGCAGGTCCAGATGCTGCCTGGACCAGCTACTCGCCGCGTGCAGCACCCATGTGTCCATGTTGCAGGCGCGGCCGGGTTTGCTGCGATCGCGCGCCAGCCAGTCGAGCGGCTCTTCACGGACGAAACAGCCCTCGATGCGCGTGTCGAGCGGCTCCTCAAAGCCCAGTGCGACGGACCAAGTCGGCTCCATGACGACACCAGCAGCAGTACCTGCGAGTGTGGGGGCCGCAGAGAGGAGGGCTGTAGCCTGCGGCGCTGGCACGGCCACGATAATGTGGCTGAACGGCCCGTAACTGTTGCCATCCGCATCGAGAAGTGTCCAGTGCTCGCCACCTTTGAAGACTTCAGTGATGCGGCAGGCGAACGTGACGGGCATGTCTTCGAGCAGAGCGCGTGTGATTGCGCTCATGTGAGGCGTGCCCACCCAGCGGACCTGTTCGTCCGGCGAAGGGCTCAATGTGCCCTGGCTGTACTGATAAAGCATGGGCGCCCACTCGGCCACCCAGCCATTGCTGCGCCATTGCTGGACGATCTCGGCAAACCGCCGATCCCGAGCGGTAAAGTACTGCGCCCCCATGTCGAGGGTCAGCCTGTCGTTGCGCTTGCTGGCCATACGGCCGCCGCTACCACGACTCTTGTCGAACAGATGCACCGATTGGCCGGCGGCCTGGAGTGCCTTAGCCGCGGAAAGTCCAGCAAGACCGGCGCCGATGATGGCGATCGTTGCGTTCATATGGGCCTCTTCACCTATGGCGACAGGGTCCTTGCCGCGGTTTACGCGCGCACTCGAACGTCCTTGGTCTCGGGACCCTCATGGGTTCTGGATGGTTTTTCGGTTCCTGCGAAGCACGTTTTGCAGCGTGCAAAGACTAATCTCTTTAATTGCTGACGACACTAGGCGAGGAAAGTGCCATGCAAATCCTGCTGACCGGCGGTACGGGGCTCATAGGGCGAGGGTTGTGCAGGAAGTGGCTTGCAGAAGGTCACCGAATCTGGGTCTGGAGCCGAAGTCCGCAAACGGTTTCAGAGCGCTGCGGCCCAGGCGTGACGGGGATTGCCGACCTGGAAGCGCTGGGTGAAGAACCCCTTGATGCAGTCGTCAACCTGGCGGGCGCACCCATTGCTGACCGTCCCTGGACGGAATCTCGGAAGCAGACCCTTTGGGAGAGCCGCATCGATCTCACCGACCGCCTCGTCAACTGGCTGGAAATGCGGACCCAGCGCCCCGCGGTGCTCATCTCTGGTTCCGCCGTTGGCTGGTACGGCGACGCAGGCGCGGCAGTACTCAACGAGTCCAGCGCGCAGAAAAGTCAGGATTTCGCGACACGCCTGTGCGCCGCCTGGGAAGCCAGCGCGCGTCGAGCAGAGGCCCTGGGGATGCGTGTCATCCAGGTACGTACCGGGCTCGTCCTGGCGCATGATGCCGGGCTGCTGGCGCGCCTGGTACCGTTGTTCAAGCTTGGTCTCGGAGGGCGGTTGGGCAATGGCACCCAGTACATGCCATGGATACATCTGGAAGACCAAATCGCGCTGATCGATTTTCTCTTACAGCAGCCACACGCAAGCGGTCCCTATAATGGCTGTGCGCCACATCCGGTGCGCAATCGTGATTTCACCCGATCGCTTGCCGACGCGCTCCACCGGCCTGCGGTCATGAACGCCCCAGCCTTTGCTCTCAGGGCTCTTGGCGAAATGTCCGTTCTGCTCCTGGGTGGTCAAAATGCGCGGCCCCAACGTCTGGAAGAGGCGGGCTTCACATTCCGTTTTACCGATCTCGATATCGCACTGACCGATCTTCTGGCCAAGCGGTAGCCATCAAGGAATTCGAATGTCTCAACATGCTTTGCTCTTGATCAACCTGGGTTCACCGGCCTCCACCGAGGTGGATGATGTACGGACGTACCTCAACCAGTTTCTCATGGACCCCTATGTTGTCGATCTGCCATGGCCGCTCCGCCGTCTATTGGTATCGTTGATTCTCGTGCGCCGACCGGCTGCATCCGCAGAGGCCTATGGGTCCATCTGGTGGGAGGGGGGTTCGCCCTTGGTCGTCCTGAGCCGTCGGTTGCAGGAGTTGATGAAGGCGCGTTGGACAGAGGGCCCGGTAGAGTTGGGTATGCGCTACGGCGAGCCATCCATTGAGGCGGCCTTGCTGCGGTTGGCGAAGCAGGGGATCAAGCGCGTCACGCTGGCACCCCTGTACCCGCAGTTCGCAGACAGCACGGTAACGACTGCTGTCGTTGAAGCGCGACGCGTGATGACCGAGCACAAGCTGGACTTCGACATGAGCGTACTGCCGCCGTTCTTCGCCGATCCAATGTACCTCGACGCGCTGGTTGCCAACACACGATCGGCATTGGCGGGCGGATACGACCATTTGCTCCTGAGCTTCCACGGCCTGCCAGAGCGTCATATCCGCAAATTGGTGAAATCCATCGACCCCAAGCACGACTTGCGTTCGCCTGACAGTCGGAAGGTAAGCGATGACGTACTCGCGTTGTGCTACCGCAGTCAGTGCCAGCGCACGGCTGAAGCGTTCGCAGAGCGTGCCGGCCTGAAGCCCGGCACTTGGTCAGTGTCCTTCCAGTCCCGATTGGGCAAGGACAAGTGGATCGAGCCTTATACGGACAGCCGTCTGGACGAACTGGCCGCGCAGGGCGTGAAGCGGCTGCTCGTCATGTGCCCGGCATTCGTCGCGGATTGCATCGAGACGCTGGAAGAGATCGGTATTCGTGGCAAGGAGCAGTTCGTCGAGGCCGGCGGGGACGATCTCGTCCTGGTGCCTTGCCTGAACGATGACCCGCACTGGGCAGATGCGCTGGCGGAGATGTGTCGTCGCCTTCCGCTGCACGCCTGATGGGCTGGCTGCAACGATCAGGGCGCCCTGTGGCGCCCTGATGGTCGATCACTCTTCCTGATGGAGCTGGCGGTTCTTCCAGTGACTACCGCCAGGCAGCAGCAGATTGAGCAGAATCGCAACGATCCCGCACAGGGCAATCCCTTCGAGCCCGATCTCACCGTTGCCGACGGTCATGCCGCCAATGCCGAATACCAGTGTGACCGATACGATCACCAGGTTACGCGACTCCGACATATCGACCTGATGCCGGATCAGTGTGTTGAGTCCCACCACGGCGATCGAGCCGAACAGCAGGCACAGGATGCCTCCCATCACGGGGACGGGAATGCTCTGCAATGCCGCGCCGAACTTGCCGATGAAAGCCAGGACGATGGCGAATACCGCAGCCCACGTCATGATCTTGGGGTTGTAGTTCTTGGTAAGCATTACGGCACCGGTCACTTCCGCGTAGGTCGTGTTGGGCGGCCCGCCGAACAGACCGGCTGACGTCGTGGCGAGTCCATCCCCCAACAGCGTCCGATGCAAGCCGGGATTCTTCAGATAGTTCTGGCCTGTCACGCCGCCCACGGCGATCACGCCACCGATGTGCTCTATCGCGGGAGCCAGTGCGACAGGCACCATGAACAGAATTGCACCCCAATGAAACTCCGGCATGACGAAGGCCGGCACGGCGAGCCATGGCGCGGCGGCCATGCCAGCTGTGTTGACGACGCCGAAGGCGAACGACAGCCCGTAGCCAACCGTGACGCCCGCCAGGATCGGTACGAGGCGGAAGATGCCCTTGCCGTAAACCGCGACCAGGACCGTGGTGAGCAGCGCTGGCATTGAGATCATCATCGCCGTGGCGTACGGAATGAGCTGGGCGCTGCCGTCACCGGCCTTGCCCATCGCCATGTTCGCCGCGACGGGGGAGAGGCCAAGGCCGATGGAAATGATCACCGGTGCTATCACGACTGGCGGTAGTAGGCGATCAATGAATCCGGTGCCCTTGAGCTTCACGGCAAAGCCGAGAAAGGTATACACGAAACCCGCAGCCACTACGCCGCCCAACACCGCCGGTAGGCCGAACTGCCCCTTGGCGACGATAATCGGTGAAATGAAGGCGAAGCTGGACGCGAGGAAGACAGGAACCTGGCGGCGTGTCACGATCTGGAATAGCAGCGTGCCCAAACCCGCAGTGAAGAGCGCGACGTTAGGGTCCATGCCTGTAATGAGCGGCATGAGCACCAGGGCGCCGAATGCAACGAACAGCATCTGGGCGCCAGCGATAATTTGGCGCGGGAGCGGGTCGGAATGGGCCTGCTGCATCTCAGGCGTCCTTCTGCTTGGTGCCGAAGATCTTGTCCCCAGCGTCGCCCAGGCCTGGGATGATGTAGCCGTGTTCGTCCAGATGGCTGTCGATTGAGGCGGTGTAAATCGTCACGTCAGGGTGCGCCTTCTCGAGCGCGGCAATGCCTTCCGGCGCGGCGACCAGCACCAGTGCGCGGATTTCTTTGCTGCCGGCCTTCTTGAGCATATCGATCGTGGCGATCATCGAGCCGCCGGTGGCCAGCATCGGATCGACGATGAGGGCCAGCCGGCGATCCATCCCCGAGACGAGTTTCTCAAGGTAGGTGTCTGCTTGAAGGGTCTCTTCGTTGCGCGCCAGGCCGACGACGCTCACCTTGGCCCCGGGGATCAGGCTGAGCACGCCATCCAGCATGCCGATGCCGGCGCGCAAGATCGGAACCACGGTGATCTTCTTTCCGGCAATCTTCTCGACCTGGACGTCGCCGCACCAGCCTTCGATGGCGTAGCTTTCCAGTGGAAGATCCTTGGTCGCTTCGTAGGTCAGCAACGAACCGACTTCTTGCGCCAACTCACGGAAGTTCTTGGTGCTGATGTCTGCGCGGCGCATGAGGCCGAGCTTGTGGCGGATCAGCGGGTGGCGGATCTCGTGGGTGGGCATGGGTTTCTCCGAGAGCAAAAGCGGGTGGTAAGATGCCTGCCATTGGGTGCGGCGGCAGAAATCCGGCGTAGGTTAATGCATCGCCCCCTTCAGCACTATCGCCACGCCGCGTCTTGTGCGGTCTGGGCGCGTTTTCCGACATGCGAATCCCGATATCGGCAGCGTTCTGCGATCGATTCGTGGCACCCCCTTTCCATTTTCGTAACGGAGACATCATGTCCGTCGATCTCACACACATCCGCCAGGTCATGTCCGAAGCCGACTGCCTGCACGATAACGCCGAAGTCGAAGCCGCCATCGCGCGCGTCGCGCAGGCCATCAATACCGATTTGGCTGACCGAAACCCCGTCGTTTTCTGCGTGATGAACGGTGGCCTGATATTCTCCGGCAAGCTGTTACCGCTGCTGGATTTTCCGCTCGAGCTGTCTTACCTGCATGCCACGCGCTACCGCAACGAAACGAGTGGTGGCGACCTCTTCTGGAAAGCCAAACCGGAGGTCTCATTCATCGACCGCGACGTCCTGATCCTTGACGATATTCTCGACGAAGGCCACACGCTGGCCGCGATCATGGACTTCTGCCGTCATGCTGGCGCAAGCCAGGTCCGAACGGCCGTGCTGCTGGACAAGGACCACGACCGCAAAGCACGGCCGGATCTCAAGGCCGACTATGTGGGGCTGACCTGTAAGGACCGTTACGTATTCGGCTACGGGATGGACTACAAGGGCTACTGGCGTAACGCTGCGGGGATCTTTGCGGTGAAAGGCCTCTGATCGATCCCGTTATCCGTAGGTCGAATGGTGATGCCTTCGGCCCACGGTTAGGCTGAAGCATGAAGATAGCGTTTGCGACGCACTGTTTCGTTGAGGGCGCCTCGGCAGAGGGGTAAACTGCTGGCCCTCGCAGGCATTGATAACAAGGCAATACGCAATGCGCAAAGACAAGAAGCAGGTGATTGGTGAAGAGATCGGGGACGAACAGATCAAGCTGTTCCTTTCGGTCGAGCCGGGCGATGACACACCGCCCTCCCTGCACAAGCTCATCAAGGCCTACCGTGGCCTGCGCATCGATGATTTCGAGCGTTTCATTCCCTTCTTCGTCGAAGCTGGCCATGACCTTGGCGCTAAAGACAGCCAAGGCCGGGACTTCATTGCCCTGATCCGGGATCAGCGCCAGGCCGAGCCTTATATCCAGGCGGTCCGGCAGGCAATGAACGCCTGATGGCTTCGAAAGCGCATGCCTCCGTCTCGATCGCAAACGTTCGCAGGGGTACTGCTGGCGAAGCGGCGGTCGAAACAGGGCGGACATGCGCTAAAACACTCATCGCCGAGAACCGTTTCGCCTTCCGGGTGGTCTGGACAGGATGAATCCGTTCGCCGGCGAACGCGTATACCCTGAACCATGTCCCGGATCGCCCGGGTGTGGCGATGAGAATCCAGGCATTGCCTGGCTGTCAGTGATTCGACGTCGAGGGGCGGCCCAAAAGGCCGTAAGCCTCGAACTGGTACTGCAGATCTTGGAGAAGCGTTAGATGGCGCAAGACAATCACGAAGCGGTCGATGTCCTGCTGGTAGGAGCCGGCATCATGAGCGCGACGCTGGCCGCACTGCTCAAGGAATTGGACCCCACGGTCCAGATGGAGATCGTCGAACTGCGCGACTCGAACGCAGCGGAAAGCTCCAATCCCTGGAACAACGCCGGTACCGGGCACGCAGGCCTTTGCGAGCTCAACTACACGCCCCAGTTGGCGGATGGCACGGTCGATATCAAAAAAGCCGTGCACATCAATAGCCAGTTCGAAGTATCCAAGCAGTTCTGGGCCTACATGGTCGGCCGGAACGGTTTCGGCGACGCTACCAATTTCATTACCAGCGTACCGCACATGAGCTTCGTGCATGGCAAGGACGTGCCCTTCCTCAAGAAGCGCCAGGCTACGCTGAGCCAGCATCATGCCTTCGCGCAGATGGAGTACACCGAAGATCGCGCCGTCATGAAGGAGTGGATGCCCCTCATGATGAAAGGGCGTGACGAGACGACGCCTCTGGCGGCTACCCGCTGCATGAACGGCACGGACGTCAATTTCGGTGCGCTGACCAACCAGCTTCTCACCTACCTGGATAGCCTTTCAGGTGCCAACGTGCGCTACAACCAGCGCGTCGTCGGTCTCGATCGCGACGGGTCAGGCTGGCGCGTGAGCATCAAGGACGAGCGCTCCGGCGCTGAGCGTGTCGTCCGTGCCAAGTTCGTGTTCCTGGGCGCTGGCGGTGGGGCCCTGCCGCTGTTGCAAATGTCAGATATTCCGGAAGGGAAGGGCTTTGGCGGTTTCCCTGTGAGCGGCCAATGGCTGCGCTGTGATAACCCTGAAGTGGTTTCTCAGCATCAGGCAAAGGTATACGCCCAGGCGCCAGTCGGCGCACCGCCGATGTCCGTCCCCCACCTCGACACGCGTGTCGTCGATGGCAAGAAATCGCTACTGTTTGGCCCATTTGCAGGTTTCACCACCAAATTCTTGAAGCATGGTTCCGTTCTGGACCTGCCAAAGTCGGTTCGCGCCGGTAATCTCAAGCCCATGCTGGCGGTAGCACGCGACAACATGGACCTGACGCGATACCTGATCAAGGAGGTCATGCAGTCCATGGATCAGCGCCTCGATGCCCTGCGCACGTTCTATCCGACCCTGCGCAAGGAAGACTGGCGTTTGGAGGTGGCGGGTCAGCGCGTGCAGATCATCAAGAAGGACGCGAAGAAAGGCGGCGTGCTGCAGTTCGGCACGGAGCTGGTCGCCGCATCCGACGGTTCCATCGCGGCCCTGCTTGGCGCGTCGCCAGGCGCTTCGGTCACCGTCTCGATCATGCTCGAGCTGATCGAGCGCTGTTTTGCCGACAAGGCCCGTTCCGAGCCGTGGGCCCGCAAGCTGAACGAGATCTTCCCGGCACGTGAAAAAGCCCTGCAAGCCGATGCGAGCCTCTACCTCGAGGTCAGCGCCAGTTCCCATCGCGCACTTGGCCTGACCCCGCTGGTCCCGCAAGCTTCGGCGACGTTTGCCTGATGCCCCTGGGCAGGCGATCACCGTCTGCCCAGCCCTGACGAGCCGTGTCACGGCTCGCCGGCATGGTTATACTGCGTCCACTATCACCCTCTCTGGAGAATGACGGCATGCTGCAACGTCTGTTGCTCGGTGTAACTGCGGTATTCGTTCTGGCGCTGACGGGCTGTGCCCTCAGCCCCCAGCAGCTCAACCCGGACCCTCGTCTCAACGGTAACCTGACGGCTGTCGGCCAGGGGCAGCCGGTCGTGGTCAAGGTCGTCGATGGCCGTTCTTCCCCGGTGCTTGGCACGCGTGGCGGCTTGTATGCCGACACGAGCAACATTGTGGTGCCGGCTGAGAATGTACTGCCCAAGCTTCAGGCGCAGACGGAGGCAGCCGTGCGTTTGCTGGGTTTTACGCCGAGTCCTAATGGCTACAACGCGCCGCAGCTGACAGTCGTCCTGGCCGACATGAAATACCAGTCGCCAAAGGATCAAAGCTACGTCACCAAGGCGGATATCAGCGCAACGCTGCGTGCCGAGATGCGCAGCCCATCCGGCCGGCAGTACACGGGCCGTTATGCCGCTTCGATGAGCCAGAGCTTCGGTATGGCGCCCAATGTCGAGACTAATACCAAGCTGGTATCCGATGTGCTTAGCGATGCGTTGACGCGTTTGTTCCGGGATCCCACGATTGGCGAAATGCTGCAGTCGCGCTGATACGTGACATAAAAAACCCCGCTTCGGCGGGGTTTTCTATGTCTGGTTTTAGAGCGGCAGGCCAGCTTGGACCCGGTAGTGATTTCTTACCGGATTGGCGTATTGCAGGATCAGGTAGGGTCGGTGCGCTTCCGGGCAGGCAGAAAGCCGGCGCTCCCACTCTGCACGCGCCCTGGCGACTTCCTCTGCCGAAAACAATGTCTCCGGCGCCGGTACCTGTACCTCTGGATCCTGGCCTTCCCAGGATGCGTAGGCAAAGAAGTTAACCGGGAACAGCCTGTAGTGCGCCAGTATTCGGCGATCCACTTCCTGGGCGAGCAGCTTGGCGTCCGCGAATTCGCCTTCAATACGGTCACAAAACGCGATATGAACGCGCCCTTTGTAGCCGGTGATGCCCAGCGCAATGCTGGTATCGTCCTCGCCAGGCGCCTTCGTATAAGTGCCAGTCGTTGCGCGGATGTACAGCTCGCGCGCCTTGGCCTGATCGCAGGGGTCGTATTCGTAGCTGATGCAGACAGGGACGATCCGCAATGACTGCGCCACTTGCGCGAAAGGCTCGTCCTTGCGGCACATGTGGAACATCTTCAGGATCGCCGAATCGGTGCGGTCGTCGCCATCCTTGGCCCGGCCTTCCGCCTGGGCAATCCAGATCGATGCGCCATCCACCCGAAGCGAATGGTCGATATAGGCGGACAAAAGCTGGTACGCCGCGAGCTTTTCCTTCCGGCTCGGTAGCGAGCGACGAACGATGAAGCTCTTGTTCACGCGCATCAGGTCGCTGACGAAGGGCTTCTGCAGAAGATTGTCACCGATGGCGATCCGGGGCGTTTGCAGGCCGCCGTGGTAGACCGCGAAGTTTACGAACGCAGGGTCCATCACGATATCGCGGTGATTCGCCAGGAACAGATAGGGGCTCTGCGGATTCAAACGATCGACGCCGCTGAAGGTTACGCCGTCAGTCGCGTTGTCGATGGTCCGATCGATATACGGTTCGAGTTTGATCTGCATTGCGTCGACTGTCCGGATCGAGCCGAACTTCTGCCGAAGACGCATCTTCACCAACGGCTTCAGTACACAGCCAAAACGGTCCACATGCCGGGGGAAGCGGAAGCGCGTGATGACGCTGATAAAAGCCGGATCGTCGAGCAGCCGGTTGATGACGCCGGCAACTTCATTGTCGCCGTAGGGTCGGATGGCTTCGAATTCGCCCATCGTATTCTCTGTAATGAATTGGGTTGCTGTCGCCTAGCGTCCGCGTGCACCGCGGTCAGCGCGTAACCGGCGATTATATTCGAACTGATCACTGAGGTCCGCCCATGCTGGAAACGCAGGAATATGAGTGTCCCTACTGTGGCGAGCCCGTCGAGGCGGTGCTCGATTTGTCGGCAGGCGATCAGCAATACATCGAGGACTGTTCTGTCTGCTGTCGACCCATCGTGCTCGACATGCATACGGATGGGCAGGAGTGGACGCTCAATGTACGGCGCGAGGACGACTGATGCGACGTGTTTATGAGCCTCGTGATCTGCTCGAAGCGGAAATGCTGATCGGCATGCTCGACGGGGAGGGTATAGAGGTTCACTTATCGGGTCGACATCTGATTGGCGCGGTCGGTGAGCTTCCGATCGCCGGGTTGCTGGGTCTGCATGTGGCCGACGAGGATGCTGAGCGGGCGCGCCAGCTCATCGACACGTACAATGCGGCCGAACCTCAGCAGGGTGAAGAGCCGGACAGCTACCCTGGCGAATTGATCTGCTGAGCCATTCGATAGACCGGATTTTTCATATGTGTGGTCGCTACGCCCTGTTTCGTTGGGATGCCGCTTTCGCGGCGTTGCCAGGATTTCCCACCGGGCTCGACCCGCACTGGAATCTGGCGCCGGGTGCCCAGGTCGTTCTGCTTCGGGCGAACGGCGAAGGTCGCGAGCTTCTCATGGCGCGGTGGGGGCTGACTCCGCCCTGGATCACCGACTTCTCCCGGACGCCTGCGCACGCCAGGGCGGAAACGGTCGAAGACCAGCCGATGTTTCGAGAGGCCTTTCGTCTGCGCCGCGGCCTGATGCCAGCCAATGGGTTCTACGAGTGGCGCGGCGTGCGCAAGCGCCCGTTCTGGATCTCATCAGACCAGCGAATGCTCTACATGGCTGCGCTCTGGGAGTGCTACCCCGCGCACGGTCAGGACTATCACAGTGTTGCCGTGATCACCCGACCCGCAGCGTCGCTGCGCCGTCCTATCCTGCTTGACCCCACCGGTGCGCGGGACTGGATGGATCCAGCAACTACGGTCGAGCGGCTGCGTGAGCTATTGGCAGCGCCAGGGTTGCCATTGCGTGAGCGTGCCCTGGCGACGTTCGTCAACGATCCGCGTTTGGATGCGCCTGAGTGCCTGACCCCGGCATGAAGTGCGTAGCGCTACCCACACTCATCCACTGCTACTTGTAAACGGTATCGGCGTTGTTAGCATACGGCGCATCGACCACGGAGAGGCGTCATGATCAAAACACGTTCCCTTTCAGCACTCGCTGCAGCACTGGTACTGGCCGGCTGTCAGGCCGTCAATACCACCAGCGGCGGGGCTGTGGGGGTGGACCGTAAGCAGTACATGTTCAGCATGCTGTCCACCGAACAAGTCAACCAGATGTATGCGCAGTCCTACCAGCAAACGCTGTCCGAGGCGTCGAAGCAGAACGCGCTCGACAAGAGCAGCGCAACGGCCAAGCGTATCCAGGCCGTCGGCAAACGTTTGATTCCGCAGGCTACCGCCTTTCGACCTGATGCGGCGCAGTGGGACTGGGAAGTCTCGGTCATCAAGAGCGACGATCTCAATGCCAACTGCGGCCCAGGCGGCAAGATCATCTTCTTCACGGGTCTGGTTGATAAGCTGAAACTGACCGACGATGAAATTGCAGCCGTAATGGGGCACGAGATCGCGCATGCCCTCCGTGAGCACGGCCGCGAGGCCATGTCCAAGGCCTATGGGGTACAAATGGCGACGCAACTGGGGGCGGCGTTTGGCTTGGGCGACGGCAGCCTCCAGCTGGCCAATACCGGCGTCGAATACCTGATGACCCTGCCCAACAGCCGCGCGAACGAGAACGAGGCTGACCTGATCGGTCTGGAGCTGTCGGCCCGTGCGGGTTACAACCCGAACGCTGCGTTGACGCTGTGGGACAAGATGTCGAAAGCCAACGAGGGCTCGGCGCCCCCTGAGTTCATGAGTACGCACCCTTCGTCTGGGGCGCGTATCCAGTCCCTGCAGGCAGCGATACCGAAAGTCATGCCGCTGTACGAGCAGGCTCGCAAGTAAGGCTGACCCGCACGCCGCGGCAAGCGGGCCCTTCAAAAGGCCATGGATCCAGCCATGGCCTTTTTGCATTCAGGTTCGGCTGCTCGGCGAGCAACGAAGATCCGTGGGCGACGGATGAAGACGGACTTAGCCGCTTACCGCCTTGTAGATGCGAAATCCGTCCCGCTCCGCCAGCGTACTGCAGGGCCCAAGGTGCTGTTCGATCAGCGGGGGATAGGCCAGGAAGCTATTGGCCACGATGCGAAGCTCGCCATGTGCATTCAAGTGAGCGCGTGCCTGGCGTAGCAAGTCTTCACTTGCACGGTAACTGGTGTGCACTCCCTGATGAAAAGGCGGGTTGCTCACGATTGCGGCAAGGTCGCGCGGTGCCGCCGCGATGCCGTCCCCCGCAATCACCTCGGCTTCCAGGCCATTGGCCGCCAGCGTCAGCCGGCTGGCCTGCAGGGCGAAGGCGTCTACGTCGAGCAGGCTGACCTGGCTATCCTCATAGCGTCGCTTAAGCCAGCTACCGACGATACCGGCACCGCACCCGAAGTCGAGAAAATGGCCCTGTGGCAGGGCATCCAGATGTTCGAGCAACAGCTGGGTGCCGCGATCCAGCCGGCCGTGCGCGAATACGCCAGGCAGGCTGATAACGGTCAGGGCACCATCCTGCGTCGGCACCTCGAACCGTTGCGCCAGCGCATCCAGCGCTGGCGGCTGGGGCGGGGTATCGACCCGGACCTGCCAGAGCTGACAGTGCCGGGCATTATCGACCTTCGACGGCGTTCCGAATGCCGCGAGCTGTTTCGACACGCGTTCGATGCCGCCCCGCTTTTCGCCAACCACGTATAGGCGCTTGCCTTCGAGCCGGCTGGCGAGGGCCGCCATCAGGTATTCACCGAGTTCGCGTGATTTGGGCAAAAACAGCACCGCACCGTCGCTGTCCCCAAGAGGCAGTTCGGTCCCGAAAACGCAGCGGCCATCGAAGCGTTCTGTTAGATACCGGTGATCACCAGCGTGCCAGGACCAGCCCTGTGCCAGCGGGAGTCGAGCGAGCAGGTCGTCGGCGGGAAGGCCGGCAAGCAGAAGGGGGCCGTTGGCGAACAGTTCGACCTGTCGCAGCAGCACTTCGCTTCGAGCGTCCATCGATACTCCTGAAAGATAAAAGCGGCGAAGCTTAACCGACCGTTCGTAGCGGGGCACCTGCCTTGAAGGCATTCGTGTTTTCCGCAAGTTGAGCCACGATACGCTGGCGTGCCTCGCGACTTCCCCAGGCGCTATGTGGCGTGATGATCAGGTTTGGTATGTCGGGCGCCAGGAGCGGATTTCCGTTGCGCGGCGGTTCTTCGGTAAGCACATCGACGCCCGCGCCACCGAGGTGCCCATTGCGAAGTGCGTCGACGAGCGCATCTTCGTTCACAAGCCCGCCGCGGCCGGCATTGATGAGGAAGGCGCCTGGCTTCATCGCGGCGAGCTGCTGCGCTCCGATGAGATTCCGGGTCTGTTCGGTCAGCGGGCAGTGGAGCGACAGGGCATCTACTTGAGGCAGCAGCTCTTCCAGCGCAATACGGCCCTCAGTCGCCGGGCGTCCGGGCAACTGTCCGATCAGGATGCGCATGCCGAAGGCTTCTGCCAGGCGAGCCACGGCGCTGCCGAGTTCGCCATGCCCCAAGATTCCCAGGGTCTTGCCAGACAGTTCGAGGATGGGAAAGTCCAGGAAGCAGAACTGCTCGGCCTTCTGCCAGCGGCCGCCGCGCACGGCATCGTGGTAGTCCGTCAGGCGCGTCGCCAGAGCAAGCAGTAGCATCAGCGTGTGCTGAGCAACGGACGGTGTGCCGTAGCCCTGGCAGTTGCAGACGGTAATGCCCAACGACATGGCCTTTTGGACGTCCACGTTGTTGGTGCCCGTGGCGGCGACCAGGACCAGTTTCAATGAGGGTGCCGAAGCCAGCGCGTCAGCATCGAGCCTTACCTTGTTGGTGATGACGATTTCCGCATCTCGAATACGCTCGGCAACCTGCTCGGGCGTGGTTTTTTCGTGAAGCGTGAGCGAATCGCACACCTCTCTCAGTGGAGACATATCGAGATCACCCAGATCAAGGGAAGGGTGGTCGAGAAAGACGGCGCGGTACTGTTCGCTCATGAGGCGGGTCCTGTGTTGTTATCGGGTCTTGGGCGTATCGCGAGCGGAGGTAGCAGACGCCCCTACGCTGCGGTGATTTCCCATCCTATACGAGAAGGGCCGCCAACTGAGCCCTCCGAGCCGCGCGGCGGGTGCAATTGCCCGCCCAACCTGAGTCCGGTAACCTGCCGGCTCGACCAGGTGCCTCCATGGCTCGACGCTCGTTTTCCATGCTTCATGGGCCGGGCTGCCAGACGAGGTGAAACGGGAAGTCCGGTACGGCCAAGGCCTATCCCGGCGCAGCCCCCGCTGCTGTAATGCCCCGCGCCCTGCCAGGTGCCGCAGGCTCGCTGACGCCACTGGAAACGGGAAGGCGCGAGCAATGCGAGTGGGTGAGCCAGAAGACCGGCCTGATCGATCAGTATGGTGTACCTCGGGGTGTGGGTACCGGGCTTGATCTGGCTGATTTCAGCCAAGACGTCCTGTCGTGTTGGCGCGTTGCGCCGACACTCCCCGAGCGTGCCCGAACGTTTTGCCCTCAAGGGGCCTTGCAACCGGAGCCGCAGATGATCGACGAAGAAAAGAAGCAGAACCACGCCGAGCGTATGAAGCGCAAGAAGGCGGTCGTCGACGCGGGCATGGAAAAGGCCCAGATCGAGCGTGGCATCTTCGTGCTCATCACCGGTAACGGCAAAGGCAAGAGCACTTCGGCCTTCGGGACGCTCTATCGGGCGCTCGGGCACGGCCACAAGGCAGGCGTCGTTCAGTTCATCAAGGGCGTACAACGCTCAGGTGAGGTGGTCTACCTGCACCAGCAGGCACCGCATGTACATTTCCATCAGATGGCAACCGGCTTTACCTGGGATACCCAGGACTGGGACAAGGACAAGGCCGCAGCGGATGAAGCCTGGACCCACGCAGCGCGGATGCTGAGCGACGAGACGCTCGATCTCGTCGTGCTCGATGAGCTGACCTACATGCTCAAGTACAACTACCTCGACCTCGCCATGGTCCTGGAGGCGCTGCGCAATCGGCCTTACCGGCAGACGGTGATCGTCACGGGCCGCGCCGCCAAGCCCGAGCTGGTCGAGCTGGCCGATACCGTCAGTGAGATACGCGACGTCAAGCACGCCTATCGAGCGGGTGTAAAAGGGCAGGCCGGAGTCGACTTTTGAACGCTGAACACGACACCGTCGCGCACCGCGCGACCCTGATTGTCTGTGAAACGTGCGGTCAGGATGGCGCTGATGAGCCCCGCAAGGGCGAGCGGTTCGCAAGCACGCTCGAAGCGCTCGGCGCTGACGCGAACCTCACGATCCAGCGTACCCGTTGCCTGATGGCGTGCCAGCGGCACTGTACTGCTGCATTGCGCGCGCCCGGGAAGATTACCTACGTGCTGGGAGGATTCTCCCCAGATCAGGCAGCCGCCGAAGCGCTGCTCGACTACGCCGGTAAATACGCCGGTTCCGAGACGGGGCAGGTCCCGTTTCGCACATGGCCTGCCGGCATCAAAGGCAAATTCATCGCGCGCATCCCCGCGCTAGATGCCTGATTTCTCCAGTCTCTTATTCTCAGGATCCATCAATGAACAGCACGAGCAAGATACCGGTCACCATTGTCACCGGCTTCCTTGGGAGCGGCAAAACCACGTTGTTGCGCCACATCCTCGATAACGCCAACGGGCGTCGTATCGCCGTTATCGTCAATGAATTCGGCGAGCTCGGAATCGATGGTGACATCCTGCGCGGCTGCGGTATTGGGTGTGATGAGGAGGGCACCGAGCAGGCTGGTCAGCTCTATGAACTGTCCAATGGCTGCATGTGCTGCACCGTGCAGGAAGAGTTCTACCCGGTTATGCAGGAGCTCATCCAGCGGCGTGCCGACATCGATCACATCCTGATCGAGACCAGCGGCCTCGCACTGCCGAAGCCGCTCGTGCAGGCATTCCACTGGCCCGAAATCAAGAACGCCTGCACGGTTGACGCGGTGGTGACGCTCGTGGATACACCCGCGGCGGCTGCCGGCCAGTTCGCGGCTAACCCGCAAGCCGTGGATGCGCAGCGTCGGGCCGACCCGAACCTGGATCACGAGTCGCCTCTGCATGAGCTGTTCGAAGACCAGCTAGTCGCTGCCGACCTGGTGGTGCTAAGCAAGACCGACCTCGTCGAGCCCGCGGCGGTAGAGCAAGTGACGGCCCTTGTGCGGGCAGAGGTACCGCCTCAGGTCAAGATCATTGCCAGCGATGCGGGGCGTTTGGACCTGGACCTGATCCTCGGTTTGTCGCGTGCCTCGGAAGACACCATCCACTTGCGTAAGGGCCATCACGACCACGGCGACGATGAGCCACACGATCATGATCATGACCTGTTCGATTCGGTCGTCGTCAATCTGGGGACCGTCGACCGCGACCGCTTGATGGGCATCCTCGAAACGCTCGTGCGCGAACACACCATCTATCGAATCAAAGGCTTCGTCGCGTTGCCGGGCAAACCGATGCGGCTCGTTGTTCACGGTGTCGGGCAGCGCTTCGACAGCTACTTCGACCGCCGCTGGAATGCAGACGAAACGCCAAATACCTACCTCGTCCTGATCGGCCGGGACCTCGACGGCGCCACCTTGCAAGAGGCGCTTGCCGCCGCAACCGCCTGAGGACTCGCCATGCACATGCTGTCAGCCATGCCGGGCGGGTACGTCGACGAGAGCGGCGCGACCATCACGCGCCTCGACCAGACGCCGGGTGACATCGTTATCCTGAGCGCGGCTGACACGACGCTGGCCCTGCTGGCATCGGCGCACCCTCGAGCGACCGATTCTGAAGCCGCGTATCCCGAGGTTCGACTCGCCAATCTCGTTTACCTGCGTCAGAACGCTTCGGTCGATCTTTATATCGATGAAGTGCTCCAGCATGCCAAGGTGATCGTGATCGACCATCTTGGCGGCGAAAGCTACTGGCCATACGGTACCGAACAGGTGGTTGCGCTTTGCCGGCGCAAGGGTATCGTCCTGGCCATGTTCTCTGGCGATATGGCCGAAGATCCGAACCTCACCTCGCTGAGCACGGCTGACGCCGAGGTCTGCCATACGTTGTGGCGCTATCTCCGAGAGGGCGGTGCGAGTAACGCGGCATCGCTCTACGCCTACCTGGGCGCCCTGTATTTCGACATGCCGTGCGTGGCCGCGCCGCCTGCGGCCCTGCCGCCGATCTCGATTCATCATCCATTGCATCAGCCAGCCTCGGTATCGGACTGGCACGATCGCTGGCATCCCGGCGCGCCCTGTGTGGCTGTGTTGTTCTATCGCTCCCATCTGCAGGCTGGCAATACGCGCGTTTTTGACGAGCTGTGCGAGCAGCTTCTGTCACAAGGCTTGAACCCTCTCCCGATCGCGCTGCTTTCGCTCAAGGACAAGGTGTGCCTGACGACGCTCAGGCACCTGTGTGCAGAGCACTGCGTCGCGGTCATTCTCAACAGTACCGCTTTCGCGCATTCGGCGATCGACGATCCAGGCGACCATGCCCTGGTGGGCGATATCCCGGTACTTCAGGTGATGCTGTCCAGCGGTAACCAGGAAGGCTGGATGGCCGACCCACATGGCTTGCAACCGCGCGACATGGCCATGCAGGTCGCGCTACCGGAAGTTGACGGGCGCATCATCAGCCGGGCGTTCAGCTTCAAGGGGCTGGGCCGCCGTAGCGGGCTGACGCAGTGCGATGTGGTCGAGTATCACGGCCACACGGAGCGGATGGCGTTCGTCGCCGAGCTGACCCGCCGCTGGGCCCGGTTACGGGAGCTGCCCAATGCCGAGAAGCGCCTTGCCCTGATCCTGGCCAACTATCCGACCCGTGAAGGCAGGCTCGGGAATGGTGTGGGCCTTGATACGCCGGCTTCGGTCATCAACATCCTTCGTCGCCTGCAGACTGAAGGCTATCGAGTGGATGATGTCCCGGAAGACGGCGAGCAGCTCATGGCCGCACTCCGCCAGGGAATCACCAATGACCCGGATCAATGGGCCATTCGCCCCGCCCGACAGAGCCTGTCGATGGGAGACTATCGCGCGTTCTTTGCGACGTTGCCGGCTGAGAGTCAGCAGGCCGTAATCGATCGCTGGGGGATGCCGGAGCAGGATCCCATGCTGCGGCAGGGCCGCTTCATGCTCGCGGGGCTGCGGATGGGCTCAGTGTTCGTTGGCATCCAGCCCGCGCGCGGCTACAACCTCGATGAAATGGCCAATTATCATGATCCGGATCTGGTGCCGCCGCATCATTACCTGGCCTTTTACGCCTGGTTGCGCACGGTCTGGGCGTGCGATGCCATCGTTCATGTGGGAAAGCACGGCAACCTCGAGTGGCTGCCAGGCAAGAGTGTCGCCCTGAGCCAGACCTGCTGGCCGGACCTGATCTTCGGCCCCATGCCGCACCTATACCCCTTCATCGTCAACGATCCGGGGGAGGGAACCCAGGCCAAACGCCGCACGCAGGCGGTTATCATCGATCACCTCATGCCGCCGCTGACGCGCGCCGAAAGTTACGGGCCGACTCGCGATCTCGAGCGATTGATCGACGAATTCTACGATGCGCTGACACTCGACCCGCGCCGAGCAGGGCTACTGCGCAAGCAAATCCTGGCGCTGATCGTGACGAACAACCTTCACGAAGACCTCGGCATGCCGCCGCCGGCGACCGAAGAGGATGAACAGCACCTGCTCAATCGCACGGATACGTATCTTTGCGAATTGAAGGAAAGCCAGATTCGGGATGGCCTGCATGTGTTTGGCGAGTCGCCAGCCGGGCGGCTCGAACGCGATACGCTACTGGCGTTGGCCCGTTACGGCGTGGGAGATGGGAAGAGCGGAAATGCAGGACTGGTACGTGCGCTCGCGCAGGACCTGCTGCCAGCGGACGCTTTCGATCCATCCGAAGGGGAATGGGGTGAGCCGTGGCTCGGCGCACGGCCAGCGGTGCTTACACGTGTGAGTAGCGCGCCGTGGCGCAGTCGCGGCGATACCCGGGAGCGGCTGGAATTGCTCGCGCTTGAGCTGCTTGCGCATCGATTGGATGAGGTCAGGACAGACGATGGCCCGTTCGCGTCGTCCGACGTGGACGCGCTTATCTGCGAGCTGCCGACGGTAGCTGCGGTACTTCGGCGGGTGGATGCTTCGCTTCGGCCTCGGCTGAGTGCCTGTGGCCCGCAAGAGCTTCTGCAGCTTTGTCGTGGGTTGGAAGGGCGGTTCGTTCCGCCTGGGCCCAGTGGCGCCCCGACGCGGGGCCGCCCTGATGTGTTGCCGACGGGACGGAATTTTTTCTCGGTCGATACTCGGACCATTCCTACACCCACCGCCTGGACGCTTGGCGAAAAGTCAGCCGCCTTGCTCGTCGAGCGTTACATGCAGGACAACGGCGACTACCCCTCCAGCCTCGGGCTTTCGGTATGGGGTACTGCGACGATGCGGACCGGCGGTGATGACATTGCGCAAGCGTTCGCGCTGCTGGGTGTGCGTCCCAAGTGGGCGGAAGGCAGTCATCGCGTCACTGATTTCGAGGTCATTCCCGTCCCGAACCTTGGGCGTCCGCGTGTCGACGTAACCCTGCGAGTATCCGGCTTCTTCCGCGATGCGTTCTCCGGTGTCATGCAAATGTTCGATGCGGCGGTGCAAGCGATCGCCGGCCTGGACGAGCCCGAGGAAGCGAACCCCATACGCGTTCGAATAGAGCGCGACCGCGCGGTGCTCCAGGCCGAGGGCATCGATGAAGACCAGGCCCTGCGACGAGCGAGCTTCCGCATCTTCGGCGCCAAACCCGGTGCCTATGGTGCGGGCCTGCAAGGGGTGATGGACAGTCAGAATTGGGCAGACGGGGCTGATCTCGCACGGGCTTACCTGAACTGGGGAGGCTATGCCTACGGGCAAAAGGTCTACGGCGAGGCGCGCCACGACACCTTCGCCCAGCGATTGTCGACCGTGCAGGCAGTTGTCCAGAATCAGGATAACCGCGAGCACGACCTGCTGGATTCCGATGACTACTACCAGTTCCAAGGCGGCATGAGTGCGGCGGTGGAGCATGCGTCTGGCGTTCGTCCTGCGCTGTTCTTCGGAGACCACAGCAACCCTGAGTCGCCGCGCATTCGTGGCCTGGATGAAGAGTTGAGTCGAGTCGTGCGTGCCCGCGTGACCAATCCGAAATGGATCGAAGGCATGCAGCGCCACGGCTATAAAGGTGCGTTCGAGATGGCAGCCAGCGTGGACTTTCTGTTCGCCTTCGACGCCACGACAGGCGTCGTGCGAGACGACCAGTACGCGAGCGTAACGGATGCCCTCATCGAGAACACCGATAACCGTGCCTTCCTCGAGCGGCACAATCCCGAGGCGCTGCGCGACATGAGCGAGCGCCTGCTCGAAGCAATCGGGCGGGGACTGTGGGCGGAGCCCGGTGACTACCGTGAGCGACTCGAATCCCATTTACTGAACGCTGAACGGCACCTGGAAGACTGATGGATACCCTGCGAACGCATTACCCGTTCTCGGCACTGCACGGGCAACCCGAGCTACGCCTGGCGCTGCTGCTGGTTGCGATCGACCCCCAGATCGGCGGCGTGTTGATTGAAGGGCCGCGCGGGACGGCCAAGTCCACCAGTGCGCGTGCGCTGGCGGATCTTCTGCCCACCGGGGCCTTCGTGAATTTGCCGCTGGGCGCAAGCGAAGAGCAACTGGCCGGTTCGCTCGATATCCAGTCCGCATTGCAAACCGGCGATGTCGTCTTCCGCCCAGGGCTTTTGGCCAAGGCCGACGGCGGCGTACTGTACGTGGACGAAGTGAATCTGCTGCCGGATGTGCTGGTCGACCTGCTGCTCGATGTCTGTGCAAGCGGCGTGAACCGCATCGAGCGGGACGGCATCTCCCATCAGCATCCCGCACGTGTCGCCCTTGTCGGCACGATGAACCCTGAGGAAGGAGAGCTTCGGCCTCAGTTGCTGGACCGTTTCGGCTTGTTCGTTCGTCTGGTGGACCGAGTGGATCGTGCCACGCGCGAACGGATCGTCCGTAGTCGTTTGCGTTTCGACCGCGATCCGCAAGGTTTCCTGGCCGATTATGAGGCGGAGCAGCGTTCACTCTCGTCACGGCTCGTTGTCGCCCGTCAACGGGCCAGTACCTTCGCCTTCAGTGACGCACTCCATGCGGATGTCAGCGAGCGCTGCTATACCGCCGGTGTGGAAGGCGTCCGGGCGGACCTGGTCATGCTGCGGGCTGCGGCGGCGCATGCCGCGCTGCACGGGCGGGATGCGATCACGTTGCAGGATGTGGACGCTATCGCAGCCCTGGTACTGGCGCATCGACGGCAAGACGCGCCGGAGGCGCAACGATCCCCGGCGCCTCAGGAGTCGCCGGGAAGCCAACCGCCTCCAGCGCAGAACCCACAGCCCGACTGGGGCGCGATGCCGCCCGAGGCGGCGCCTATCCAGCCGCTGACCCAGGCGAGCCTCCCTGCCGCAAAAAAGTCCTGAGCCGGCAGCCGTCGCCTGGCGAAGTGCCCGCACTGGGCGGGCCAGCGGGGCGGACACGTGCCGGCAAGCAACAGACCGCACGCATCCATTGGCCGCGGACGCTGCTGAGAAAGGGGGCAGGCGCACTGGCGCCCGAACATTTGCGGTTTCATACGCGGCAGCCATCGGCAGGCGTCATGCACTGCCTGGTGCTGGATTGCTCCGGATCGATGCTGAAAGGGCGCAACCTTTCTCTCGCAAAAGGCTTGTTGGTGCACTGGAGTGCCAGGATCTATCGGGAGCGAGGGCAGATGGTTGTCATCGGGTTCTCGGGAAACGGGGCGCAGGTCCTTCAATCGCCGACCAGGGCTGGGCCTCGTAATGAGCAATGGATTCGCCCAATCGCCGGCGGCGGCGGTACGCCCGTGACAGCAGGTCTTCAGCTGGCCGAAGAGCTTGTGGCTCGGGCCCGGAAGGGCAGGCGGCCTTTCGCGGTAGCACTGTGGCTGCTCAGTGATGGTCGCTTCGAGCCGCTGCCCCCGCGCCCCACATTCGCCGACACTGTAGGCCTCGTCGACTTCGAGTCAACTCGTGTGAGGTTGGGCAGGATGCCCAGACTGGCGGATGCGTGGGACGCGCCGTGCTGGTCGATCGCCCAGCTCATAGGTCGCTAGGTTCTGTACGAAAAGTCGTCGAGCGAAGGTCAGGCTAGGCGAAATCGCTCGAAGAAGCGCAGTTTACGTGGTGTAAACGAGCATTCTGAGCGCATTTCAACGCAGCATCACCGAGCGCAGGCACTTTTCGTACAGAGCCTAGGCAACGCTGCTGTATCCGAGTATTGCATGGGGTAGAGTGTGCGGCTCGATAGCAGGAGCGAGCATCCAATGTACTGGGCGGAATTCTTCACCGTAGCGCTGATTCATCTCCTGGCGGTTGCGAGTCCAGGTCCGGATTTCGCTGTAGTCGTCAGGGAAAGCGTTGCCCAGGGCCGGCGCACCGGGCTGATCACTGCCGCTGGCGTGGGGTGCGGCATTCTGGTCCATGTGACCTACTGTCTGCTGGGCATTGGGTTGATCGTGTCGCAGTCCATCGTCCTGTTCAACGTGCTGAAATGGGTTGCGGCGGCCTATCTGGTCTATATCGGGATAAAGGCGCTTCAGGCTCGCCCCGCCAAGGTGGTCGAAGGCGAGGACCCGCCGACAGTCGTTGCGCGAGGCGCGCGCGCCGCGTTCACCGTTGGCTTTGTCACCAACGGCTTGAATCCGAAGGCAACGCTCTTCTTCCTGTCGCTCTTTACCGTGGTCATAAACCCCCATACGCCGGTGCTCGTGCAGGCGGGCTACGGCGCCTACCTCGCGGTTGCAACCGGGCTTTGGTTCTGTCTCGTGGCCATACTGTTCAGCCAGGCACGCGTCCGTGCAGGGTTCGCGCGGATGGGCCATTGGTTCGATCGGCTGATGGGTGGAGTACTCGTGGCACTCGGCATCAAGCTTGCGTTTACGCAGCTTCGCTGAAGGACTTTTCTTCGTTGCCGATATCGATCCTCTCGGCCGCCGAAGTTGGCGTACCCCCACTTTCGCCCTATGCTCTGTGCCCTTCGAACGGGTCAACGTACTGGCGGTAGCGCGTGGGTGAAAGGCAAGTGGAACGCTCTAGTGTGAGGACTGATGAAGGCGGCCTTGTCAGGGCTGTACGCCCGCTGGCGGTGGGTATTGCCTTCGCCATCTCAGCACCGGCACACGCGGTCGTCTTCAATATCGGTACGGTTGATGCGCAGCTGGATACATCGCTGACGGTCGAGTCGGCCTGGGGAACGGCCTCCCGTGATCGAAACCTGATCGGCGTTGAGAACGGCGGACGAGGACTGGCAAGCACCGGCGACGCCGGGCGCCTCAACTTCAAGCAGGGTGAACCGTTCAGCAAACGCTTCACCGGCTGGCACGGGCTTGAACTGAAGTACGGCGACTCCGGCGTTTACCTGAGCGGCCGTTATTGGTACGACTTTGAGCAGAAGGACGAAAGCCGACGCCACCTCAATATCAGTGACAGTGGCCGTGACCGTCTCGCACAGGCCTCTGGCGCAGCGCTGCTTGACGCCTATTTCTACCATCACTATCGCCTTCAGGATCAGCCAGGCCAGATTCGCTTGGGCAAGCAAGTGGTCAATTGGGGGGAAGGGGTTTTCTTCCAGAACGGCCTGGATATCGTCAATCCGGTGGAGCGTTCTGCGTATCGCCGGCCAGGCACGCTTCGACAGGCCGGCGCGCTCCCGGTGAACATGGCCTATGCTTCCCAGAACCTGACCGACAACCTCTCGATTGACGGCTTTTACGCGCTCGAATGGGATCGGTCCGTTGATGAGAACTGCGGTACGTTCTTCGCTGAATCAGACATTGCTCCCCAGGGCTGTAGCGCCGGGCTTTCCTATGACGCTGGCGGCGTACCGGTAACGGTTGCTCGTGGCAAGACTCGCAATGCGCGCAATGGCGGGCAGTGGGGATTGGCCTCGCACTATTATTTGGCGCCCCTCGATGCCGAGTTGGGCATATATGTGGCCAATTACCACAGCCGGGATGCCATGCTGAGCGGCACTACTGCGCCCGCTGGCGCCTATGCCGGTGGTATCGCCACAGTGGCGGCAGGTAGTCGTTACTACAGCGAGTATCCGGAGGACATCCGCCTCTATGGCCTGACCTTTTCGAAACAGACCGCCACCGGGACGACCTGGCGAAGCGAGCTGAGCTATCGACCGAACGCGCCGGTTGCGCTGAATGGCGTCGATCTGGCAAACGCTGCCTTCGCCCTCGACGATCCATCCATATCGCCGCTTCGGGCCTCTGCTGGGGGCGATCTGAAGGGTTATCGGCGCCTCGAGGTCACCCAATTGCAGGGCGGGATCGAGCAGACACTGGACAACATCATGGGCGCCGAGCGGCTGACCCTGCTCGGGGAAGCCGCCTGGGTCCACACCGCAGGCGTGTCCAACCGTGGCGGGCGGTTCGGTCGTGACCCCGTATATGGTCCCGGACCGTTGGCGGATGCAGGCTGTGTGGGGCTTAATACTGTGACCCTCGGCGGGGCGGGCCGCAATGTGGCGCGTTACTGTGAAAATGACGGGTTCGTGACCTCGAACGCATGGGGCTACCGAATGAAAGCGGTTTGGGAGTATCCCAACCTCGTGCAGCGGACCGTGTTCAAACCCAACGTGGCCTGGTCGCACGACGTCAACGGCTATGGGCCCAACGGGTCTTTCAATGAGGGCGCCAAGGCCGTTTCGCTGGGGCTCGATGCGGTGTATCAGAACACGTACCGCGCAGCGGTGGCGTACTCGACGTTCTTCGGCGGGCGATACAACACCCTGGTCGACCGGGATTTCGTTTCTCTGAGCATCGGTCTGGATTTCTGAGTTCGACGCGACCCGCGCGCCCCTCGAACTACGCTGCGCACTCCTGGCTTCGTCGGAGGCAGATAACGAATGACGTTCCACACCATCGAGCCGTACGAAGGCGCGCATGCACATGTACTGGTGCTGCCCGAGGAGGCACTGGCCAGTGCATGGGTGCGTGTACGACGGGGATCGCATGACGAGCCAGACGGCTATCCGGGGTTGGCCCACTTCCTCGAGCACCTGCTTTTCCTCGACGCCGGCCGGTTTACCGGCGACGACGGTTTCATGCGGTTCGTGCAAGGCTGCGGTGGTGAGGTAAATGCGTCGACCCAGTCCTTCCACACTGACTTCTTCTTTCAGGTGCCCGTAACGTTTTTGTCCGACGCACTGCTGCGCTTGCAGGATCTCTTGCTCAAACCTTTACCTGACATTGAAGGCCAACAGCGTGAGCGCGAAGTGCTGCATGCCGAATTTCTTGCACGCAGCGCTGATGCGGTGACACAACGTGATGCGGCGCTCGGTGCCATGTCCGCCGCCGGCTCGCCACTGGCGCGCTTTTTTGCCGGCAATCGAGACACGTTGCCGGTCGAAGAGCTCGCATTTCAGCATGCCCTGAGCGATTATCGTCGCGGCGCGCATATCCGGCGGAATGTTGAGCTTTACCTGGCGGGGCCACTGGAACTGTCGGCCCAGGCCAAATTGGCCCGCAATTTTTTCAAGTCACTGCCCGATGAGATACCGAAGGCGCGTTGCCCGGCGATAGCGGTAGGGCCGCCGCGGCACCGGGCGCTCAAGATGCGTCAGCCAACGCCCTGTCTGACGCTGGTGTTCGAAGTCGCAAGCCGCTTCAACCCCTCCTTCGAGCGATTGGTTCGGTCTCCCCTGGAGCAGGGCCTGACCCGGCTGTTACGGGCGAAAGGTTTGGCGAGGCAGGCTGACGCGCGCCGTGTATGGGTACAGCCCGATCGTTGGCTTTGGCTGGTCGAAGTCCCACTCGATAGGGATAGCGATTCGCTGGCTGGGGACGTTGCAGCCTGTGCATCCGAATGGTTGGCATGCCTGGATGAGCACCAGGAGGATTGGGCTAGGCGCGCACGCCTGGCAGGGAACAGGCGACTGCCAGGGCATACACCGATCGAGCGTATTCGGGCGCATATTGCTACGCAGCAATCGGCGCCTGTGGCCCTCACGGGTACCGGCGCTGGCGATGTCTGGATGATCCGGGGCACACTTGAAGCAATGGCGCCTTGGCCATCTGACGGGTTCCCGTTCGAGGCCGAGCGATGGACGTGCCCTGGTCCTTCAGCTCATAGGTCATCGCTTGCTTTATCAACCCCATGCAAGCCCGCCATTGAGCGGATGCCGGCAGCCGGCAACGGGCCGCTGAAGGTGTCGCAGTTGACCCTCCGCATGCCGACGGGGTGGGCGGTTCTGTACTTACAGGCCGATGTCGGCTGGCGTTCGCCAGCGATGGAGCATGCGTTCGACCGTTTGGCGTGGCATGCCTCTGAGCATGGACTGGAATTGAGCCGGCTGTCCGGCTCCGGGCTGGGGTTCAAGTTGGAAGGGCGAGCCCGTCTCATGGACTCGGTTGTGAGGGGGCTTCTGCCAATGTTGCAACCCGCGCGGGCCGATAGGGCTGTCGCCCCTCGGGCGGAAGCGATGCCCATAAAGCGTCTGTTTGGTGCGCTGTCGGAGCATGTTGGGCGTCGACCTGACGCACCGGGTTGGAGCGTACTCGTTTGTACCGCTGACCCACTGGCGCCCGGCCTTTCCCAGACGCTATCGGTATTGCCAGCCAGGACAGTGCCGAGCGCCACGCCCCTCACGTCCCAGTGGATCACGCTGCCTGCCAATGACGACGACACTGCAGTGCTGATGTTTTGTGCTCATCCGGCTACGGGGGCCGAGGAAGCAGGCTGGCAGTTGCTCGCCCGACTCATCGAAGGGCCGTTCTATCAGCGGATGCGTGTCGAACTGCAGCTGGGCTATGCGGTGTTCAGCGGTTATCGCCGCATCAACGGGCAGGGCGGCCTGCTGTTCGCCATCCAATCGCCACACGCAGATGCCCACATGCTGTTGGGCCATATCGAGACCTTTCTGAGCCGGTTCGACGTGCCGAGCGCGGTGCTTGTTGACCAGATCCGCACCCGTATGACGGCGGACCCTGGCTGGCAGCGCCAGGCTGACCAGGCGTGGCAGTACGTGCAGGCGGGTCAAGCGCCCTCCCAAGGCGTCTCCGTTCAGGCGGAACTGGCAGCGCTCGAGCAGCAGGCGCTCATCGACGCGCTAGGCGCAATCTCCCTTGGTCAATATGGCCGGATCATCCTCAGTAATGGCGACTCGGTCTCGCCTGACAGCGGAACGGTGCTTGATCCGGTCTGAAATCTTGGCCCATCATGCGCCCATGATTGATTCCCTCGAAGATTCTGGTATGGCTGAGCGGCCCACCGCGTTGATTCGCGAGACCTTTCCCGTCGGCCCGCTGCAATGCAACTGCACACTCATCGGTGATCCTGTCAGCAGGAAAGCCATTGTGGTCGATCCAGGCGGCGAGCCGGAGATGATCGTCGCCCGCCTCGAGGCGCTTGGCCTCAAACTGGTCAGCATCATTCACACCCACGCGCATCTGGACCATTTCCTGGCATCGGGCCGGCTCAAGGAGCTGACCGGCGCCACGCTGCATCTTCATCCCGAGGACCGCTTTCTATGGGATGGCCTGGAAACGCAGTGCCGGATGTTCGGGGTACCGTACACCCCGGTTCCTGCTCCGGACCTACCATTAGCCGATGACGAGGCACTGGCCTGCGGTTGCGGCGTGGCATTGCACACGCCTGGTCATACGCCCGGATCGATGAGCTTCTGGTTTCCCGAAGCTAAGCTATTGATTGCGGGCGATACCTTGTTCCGCCGTGGAGTGGGTCGCACGGATTTGTGGGGTGGTGATTACGCGACGATCGAGCGGTCTATCAAGCAGCGGTTGTACACGCTGGATGAAGACGCTGTCGTGGTGACTGGCCATGGTCCGGAAACCCGGCTCGGCGATGAAATGCGCGAAAACCCGTTTGTCCGGGCTGGTTGATCGGTTCTGCCGAGTCATTCAGCGCTTATGACCTTGTCCGATAAGGCCTAGATAGGAGTTGTAGATGAAAACGTTATCCCGCCTGATCCTTTCCGGCACCGCCGTCGCTCTTCTGGCGGGTTGCGCCGGCGGTGGAAATCCTTATGACCAGCCTCAGGCGCAGGGCGGAAACCGTACGGCGACCTATGGTGGTATCGGTGCGCTGGCAGGTGCTGTTGCCGGCGCGGCCATTGACCACAACAACCGCGGTAAGGGCGCCTTGATCGGTGCTGCCGTCGCGGGTGCAGCGGGCGCAGGCTACGGTTATTACGCCGATCGCCAGGAAGCCGAGCTGCGTCGCCAGATGCAAGGCACCGGCGTTGAAGTACAGCGCCAGGGTGACGACATCAAATTGATCATGCCAGGCAACATCACGTTTGCGACCGACTCGTCCAACATTGCGAGCAACTTCTACGCCCCGCTGAACAACCTTGCATCCTCATTCAAGCAGTTCAATCAGAACAGCATTGAAGTCATCGGCTACACCGATAGCACGGGTTCTCGCCAGCACAACATGGACCTCTCTCAGCGCCGTGCGCAGAGCGTCGCCAATTACCTGGGCGCACAAGGTGTGGATATGAGCCGCGTCAGTACGCGTGGGGCTGGTCCGGACCAGCCTATTGCCAGCAACGCAACGGCTGAGGGTCGCGCGCAAAATCGCCGTGTTGAAGTCAACCTGAAGCCGCTGCCAGGCGTTCAGTAAGCGATAACCGCCGGGTGTGCAATGCGCCCGGCGCTCTCGGCAGTTTCAACCTTCCCGCCCGTTGCGGGGCGCGTGACCAAGCTCAGCTACCGCAGGTGGCTGCTGGTTTTCCAGATTTGTGCCTACGGGTGCTTCTCCGGCAGCGCGACGGTCGAGACGCCATTGCCAAAGGATGAGAATCAGCGTCGGAATACCGAGGATTGCGGTGATCAGGAAGAAGTGCCCGTAGCCGAAGCGTTCCACCATCACGCCAGAGTATCCACCCAGCAGACGCGGCAGCAACAGCATGATGGAGCTGAGGAGGGCGTATTGCGTTGCCGAAAACTGCAGGTTTGCAAGGCTCGACAGGTAAGCCACGAAGGCAGCTGTCGCGAGTCCTGAGCTGAAGTTATCGCAGGAGATCGCGATGATCAGCATGTTCAGGTTAGGCCCCATCCCCGCCAGCATGACGAAGAGCAGGTTGGTGGCTGCCGAAGCCAGTCCGCCCACGAACAGGATAGGCATGATGCCGAAGCGAATGATGAAGACGCCGCCTGCACCTGCGCCGAGCAATGTCATGACGAGGCCGAAGAGCTTGCTGACGCTGGCGATCTGGTCCTTGGTGAAGCCCTGATCGATGTAGAACACGTTCGCCATAACCCCCATGACGGTGTCCGACATGCGATAGGTCGCCACGAGCCCGAGCAGCAGGAGCGCTTGCCAGCGATAGCGTTGGATGAAGTCGCTTATCGGGGTAAGTACCGGCGCCAGGCTGTGCCGGCCCATGTTCGACAGGCAGACGCTGGTCAGCACCGCATAAAGAATGGCGCGGAGAAAGGCGCGGTCTTCCAGTACAAGATCGACCAGCGTCGCTTCGCCGGCGATCACGCTATCGAAGTCGGTGTTGTAGAGCTGGGTGAAGAGTGCCGGTACCGAAATCAGCAAGACGATCAACGTCAGCACAGACAGCATTTGATGCAAGAAACCGTAGCGCACGCCCGTCAGTTGAGTCGGTGCCAGCTTGGGTTCTTTCATCCAAAGGCTCGTCATGAGCCCCGGCAGCATCAGTAGGGCGAACAATATGTAGGTATTCGCCCATGCTTCGTGACGATAGGCAAAGCTCTCGGAGCCAAACCATTCGGCGAAGTAGAGTGCCCCGGCAGTGGCGAGTAGCGCGGCCACGCGATAGCCCGTCATGTAGGCCGCGGCGAGCGCGGCCTGTCTACTGTCGTCGGCGATTTCGAGACGGTATGCGTCGACGGCTATGTCCTGGGTTGCGGAGGCGAACGCAACGATGACCGCAAGGGCAATGAGTAGCTTGAGGTTGGTCTGTGGATCACTGGCGGCCATGCCGGCAAGGCCAATTGCGACCAGGATCTGGGACAGCACGAGCCACGACCGACGACGTCCCAGCTTGCCCAGCCAGGGCAGTCGCCATTGGTCGAGCATGGGGGCCCAGACCCATTTGAAAGCATAGGCCAGGCCGATCAGGCTGGCGAAGCCTATGGTGTCGCGTGCGACGCCAGCTTCTCGCAGCCAGACGGAAAGTGTGGAGAACACCAGCATGTACGGCAGGCCTGCAGCGAAGCCCAGCAGAAGCAGCGCCAGTGTCACGGGGCTGGCATAAGCGTCGAGCGCTTCGCGCCAGATTTTACGAGACATGAGGGTTACGCGATCGCATGCAAAGCGCGCACTCTAACCGCTGTGCTCATGGGGACGCCAGCCATGACGACGCATGTCGATGCGGTCGTTGTGAAGGATGACGCCTTCGGCGCGTAGGCGTGCTCGTTGCTCGGCGCCAGAGGGTGTTCCTTCTGCCAGACTTGGCCGGCCGCTCGCGCCGACGACACGGTGCCAGGGCAGGGCGCTGCCATCCGGGAGCCTGGACAACTCGCGACCCACCCATCGAGCGGCACGTCCCAGCCCGGCCATGGCCGCCAACGCGCCATAACTGGTGACCTTGCCGGCCGGGATCGCACCTAGTACCTGGAAGAGCGCCTGGCGGCGCGGATCGAGCCCCGCCGACGAACGGCTGTCCGAAGTGAAGCGCGGGTCGATCACGCAGTAATGGCGCTGGCTTGCATGGGGTGCGCTCTCGTTCAGCTTAGGTTCAGAAATACGGAACTGATCTTACCGGCTTGGGTCAAGGATTGTCAGTTCAATCGCGGCCCGGATAATGAGTCGCTTTCTCTTCTGCATCGAGGTCCTGATTCTCAAATGCTACCCAGACGCCTGCTTTGCGTGGCCATCTGTGCCGTGTCGTCCTATTCCTATGCCGACACGGTTTGGCTCAAGAATGGTGACCGTATTACTGGAACCGTAACGCTACTGGATAGCGGAAAGCTGATGGTCGAAACCGAGTATGGCGGTTCGATTCCTCTGGACTGGAGCAAGGTTGCAACGCTTGAGACCGATCGGGAGTTGTTAGTCAAGGATGGTGATCGCCCAAACAGTGGCGAGGTCTCCAAGACACTTGGTCGTGCCGAGTCGGGCAAGGTCACGCTGCATAACGGCGCCGAGCCAGAAACGGTCGAGCTGGCCAGCATCTCGCAGATCATGCGGCCGCGGCCGATCGTGCAGGACTTCGTCTGGAAGGGCAACATCGACGCATCGCTCGACTACAAGCGTGCCGATAGCGACACCGATGACTACAACGTAAAGGCGCGCACCGAAGCCCGTCATGGTCTCTGGCGGCACAACGGCCGACTCGACTACAACCGCGAAGCGACCGATCAGGAAACCACCACTGACAACTACACCCTGGCCTACGCCCTCGATCGGTTCATCGACGAGCAGTGGTTCTGGCAGGGCCGTTTGGATTACAAGCGTGACAAGGTGGAGGATGTCTCCCGCCAGCGCACTCTGGGTACCGGCCCGGGCTATCAGTTCTGGGACAACGAGCTGGGCGCATTCTCCCTCACCGGTCTCGTTAACCAGAACGAGTATGAGTTCTCCAATGGCGAAACCACGCACTTATACTCCGTCGCCGGTAAGTGGAAGTACAACCGCTACCTTGTGGGCAAGACGTTCGAGTTTTTCACCAACGGCGAGCTGAGCCGTCCGCTCGACAATGTGGCCGACTATGCGCTCGATGCAGAAGTAGGCCTTCGTTACAAGGTCACTGACTGGGCGTCGCTCAACATGCGGGCCGAGCGTGATCTGGTCAAAGGCGGTTCGGACGGCGAGCTGGACGAGACGCGCTATCTGATCGGTTTTGGCGTAGGCTGGTAATCCCTCGATCAAAAAGCCCCGCAATGCGGGGCTTTTTATTGGTGGGCCGTCACCGCAATGAAGCATCCGTTAACACCCCGTTCAGGTTCGGGGCTTGAATTGTGGTCCTTGCGGCGTCACCTATTGCCTTTCAAGCGCTCACTTAGGAATTACCGATGCGTTTTTTCTTCCTGTTGTTCCTGCTCTTTCCGGTGATCGAGCTTGCCGTCCTCATCAAGGTCGGCAGCATGATCGGGGTGCTGGCGACACTGCTGCTTATTGTCGTATCGGCGATTGTCGGTGCGGGGTTGTTGCGTTTTGCCGGAGTCGCCACAGCGCTCCGCGCTCGTGAGCGCCTGGCGCGCGGCGAGCTTCCCGATCGGGAGATGCTCGAAGGACTGATGGTCGCGATTGGCGGCCTGCTGCTGATGCTGCCGGGCTTCATCAGTGACGTCGCAGGGCTGTTCTGCCTGCTGCCATTCACGCGCGGACTGGTCATCGATCGCCTCAAACAGCGCGCGGACGCGCAAACGGTCCGGCAGCGCGCGTTTCAGGACGACCCGCAGCCGCACCGCGGCAATGCTCGTCCGAACGTTATTGAAGGCGAGTACGAGAAACGCGACCAATGAATGCTCGTCGCCGCGAAAAAAAATGTGCGGCGCCCTTGAAAAGGTTTGTAGCGCCCACATGTAGCGGACACCGAAAGGTTACTGTCGACTGACAGGCTGCATTTCTGCGGTGCGCTTTGCGGACCGCGCCCCGGCCCTGCCGGACTCAAGGATAACCGGTGCCGTCACCGGTCGTTAAAACTCAAGTTGGGAGAGATCGATAATGAAGCTTCGTCCTCTGCATGACCGCGTCGTCATTCGTCGCAGCGAAGAAGAGACCAAGACCGCTGGCGGCATCGTGCTGCCGGGTTCCGCTGCCGAGAAGCCTAACCGTGGCGAGATCGTCGCTGTCGGTACCGGTCGCGTTCTGGACAACGGCGAAGTTCGCCCGCTGGCCGTCAAGGTCGGTGACCAGGTGGTGTTCGGCCCTTACTCGGGCAGCAACACCGTGAAGGTCGATGGTGAAGATCTGCTGGTGATGGGCGAGAACGAAATCCTCGCGGTCATCGAAGCCTGATCACGCGAATCTCCGTTTAATCTCAAGTATTGAGGATCTATCAACATGGCATCTAAAGAAGTCAAATTCGGCGATTCCGCTCGTAAGAAAATGCTGGTTGGCGTCAACGTTCTTGCTGACGCAGTCAAAGCCACACTGGGCCCAAAAGGCCGTAATGTCGTTCTGGAAAAGAGCTTCGGCGCTCCGACCATTACCAAGGACGGCGTATCCGTTGCGAAAGAAATCGAGCTGAAAGATCGCTTCGAGAACATGGGCGCTCAGCTGGTCAAGGACGTTGCCTCCAAGGCCAACGATGCAGCCGGTGACGGCACCACGACTGCTACCGTTCTGGCTCAGGCCATCGTTAACGAAGGTCTGAAGGCCGTCGCTGCCGGCATGAACCCGATGGACCTCAAGCGCGGCATCGACAAGGCCACCATCGCCGTCGTCGCCGAGTTGAAGAACCTGTCCAAGCCATGCGCTGACAGCCGTGCCATCGCTCAGGTGGGCACCATCTCCGCGAACTCCGACGAGTCCATCGGCCAGATCATCGCTGAAGCGATGGAAAAGGTCGGCAAGGAAGGCGTCATCACCGTTGAAGAAGGCTCGGGCCTGGAAAACGAACTGTCCGTCGTAGAAGGCATGCAGTTCGACCGTGGCTACCTGTCCCCTTACTTCATCAACAAGCCGGACACCATGGTTGCCGAGCTGGACAGCCCCATGCTGCTCCTTGTTGACAAGAAGATCTCCAACATCCGCGAACTGCTGCCGGTTCTCGAAGCCGTTGCCAAGGCTGGTCGTCCGCTGCTGATCGTGGCTGAAGACGTCGAAGGTGAAGCGCTGGCGACTCTGGTCGTCAACAATATGCGTGGCATCGTGAAGGTTGCCGCGGTCAAGGCGCCTGGCTTCGGCGACCGCCGCAAGGCCATGCTGCAGGACATCGCGATCCTCACTGGCGGTACCGTCATCTCCGAAGAAGTCGGCCTGTCCCTGGAAAGCACCACCCTGGAGCACCTGGGTAACGCCAAGCGCGTCGTGCTGAACAAGGAAAACACCACCATCATCGACGGCGCTGGTCAGCAGCCCGACATCGAGGCGCGTGTTGCTCAGATCCGCAAGCAGATCGAAGAGACATCCTCCGACTACGATCGTGAGAAGCTGCAAGAGCGTCTGGCCAAGCTGGCCGGCGGTGTTGCGGTAATCAAGGTCGGTGCAGGTACCGAGGTCGAGATGAAAGAGAAGAAGGCACGCGTCGAAGACGCCCTGCACGCCACCCGCGCTGCGGTCGAAGAAGGCGTGGTTCCTGGCGGTGGTGTCGCGCTGGTTCGCGCGCTGCAGGCCATCTCCGAGCTCAAGGGTGCCAACGAAGACCAGAACGTCGGTATCGCACTGCTGCGTCGCGCGGTCGAAGCGCCACTGCGTCAGATCGTTTCCAACGCTGGTGGCGAGCCAAGCGTCGTGATCGACAAGGTCAAGCAGGGTTCGGGCAACTACGGCTTCAACGCTGCTACCGACGAGTACGGCGACATGATCGAAATGGGTATCCTGGATCCGGCCAAGGTCACTCGTTCCGCGCTGCAGGCTGCATCCTCGATCGGTGGTCTGATGATCACCACCGAGGCGATGATCGCCGAGGTCGTCGAAGACAAGCCGGCCCCTGCCATGCCTGACATGGGCGGCATGGGCGGCATGGGCGGCATGATGTAATCGACGCCCCGTCAGGAAAAACCCCGCTTCGGCGGGGTTTTTTCGTTTTGGTACAGGCTTCGTTTGCACTGGCGGGGATCGATGCCGATGATTCAGACAAAGGGCATGAAAAAACCGTCAAAAGCAGCCAGGCATCACAGCGGCATGCCATCATTCCGCGGCGGTAGGGGAGACTGATATGCGCATCCTTCTGGTAGAAGACAACAAGGACATCCTGGCCAACATGCTCGATTACCTGAGCATCAAGGGCTACAGCGTCGACTGCGCCCAGGACGGCCTGTCCGGGCTACACCTGGCAGCGACGCAGCACTACGATCTTTTGGTTCTGGACATCATGCTTCCCGGGCTGGATGGCTACACGCTGTGCCAGCGTCTGCGCGAAGATGCGCGGCGGGACACACCCGTGATCATGCTGACAGCGCGTGATCAGCTCGACGACCGCCTTCAGGGTTTTCGTAGTGGTGCGGATGATTACCTCATCAAACCGTTTGCCCTGTCCGAACTGGCCGCGCGCATCGAGGCGGTGCTGCGCCGCTCGCAGGGGGGTGGCAAGCGCGTCCTTGCCATTGGCGACCTGTCCTACGACCTGGACACGCTCGAAGTCACGCGCGCGGGTAAAGCCCTGAAGCTCAACCCTGTTGGCCTGAAGCTTCTGGCCGTGCTCATGCAGAAGAGCCCGCATGTCGTGCGCCGCGAGGTGCTTGAGGAGGCGCTTTGGGGGGATGATTGTCCTGACAGCGACAGCTTGAGAAGTCATGTCCATCAGCTTCGCCAAGTCATCGACAAGCCGTTCCCCACGGCTCTGCTGCAGACCGTGCATGGACTGGGCTACCGACTGGTGGAGAGCCCCGTTGGAGTTTAAGCAAAGCCTCGCTCGGCGGATCGTCATTGCCTTCGTCCTGTTGACGGCCCTTGTGGCCGGATCTTTCGCGGTCGGCATCGTCAACATCGTCCATCTTATTGAAGAACGCCTCATCACCACCGAGCTGGGCGGGGATCTGAACCGGATCCTTCGCATGGACAGCATGGATGAATGGCGGACGCGTCCGCAGATGGACCAGATCTTCTATTTTGATGGCGGCCAGGGCGACTTCCAGTTGCCGGACGATGTGAAGAACCTGTCGCCAGGCTTCCATGAAGTGTTTCGAGAAGACCGAGCATTCCATGCGATGGTTGAGCGAGTGGATGGCCGGCAATATGTACTGATGCAGGATCAAAGCGGCTTCGAGGAGCGCGAACAGGTACTGTTCGCAGTGGTCCTCTGCGGCTTTATCGCTAGTCTGTTGCTGTCTGCCGTATTAGGCTGGCTCGTTGCACGTCATGTGATGGCACCGGTTGTTCGCCTGGCCAGCCAGGTGCGCCATCGGGATCAGATGCTGACGCTGGCGCCGCCGTTGGCAACCGATTACACCCAGGACGAAGTTGGCCAGCTGGCGGCAGCGTTCGATGACACCCTAGGGCGGCTGCGTAACGTGCTGACACGGGAGCGGCTGTTTACCAGCGACGTCAGTCATGAGCTGCGGACACCATTGATGGTGATGGCAAGCTCGTGCGAACTGCTACTGGAAAATCCCGCACTGGATGCGCGTGCACGGGCTCAAATCAGCCGGATGGCGCGGGCCTGTGAAGAAATGCGGGTGCTGGTGCAGACCTTCCTGCTGCTCGCGCGGACCCAGCATGACGATGCTCGGCTGTCCCCGCAGACCACGCTGTCGGCGCTGGCGGATGACCTCGCATCCCAGTGGCGCGAGCCGATCGAGTCCAAGGGGCTAACATTTATTTACCAGGACCATCCAGCGCGCGCAGAGATGTATAACGCGCCGTTCTTGCGTTCAGTCATGGGCAACTTGCTACGTAATGCCTGGCACTACACCGAGCAGGGCCATATCAAACTCGTCATTTCAGCAACAAGCTTTTCAGTCGAAGACAGCGGAAAGGGCATCCCCGAATCCCAGCGCGAGGCGATTTTCCAGCCCTTTGTGCGAGCCAGCGACGAGCGCCGAGGGGAGGGGCTGGGCCTTGGACTGTCGCTTGTCCAGCGAATCTGCGAAAACCAGGGGTGGACGGTTTCGCTCGAGCCGAGCGAGGCGGGTGGCTGCTGCTTCCGCGTGTCACTGAATGACGTCGATATCGTGGCAAGCAGTTGACGTTTTTTTAACATCTCCATGACCGGTCGTTGACAGCCCTATCGGTAGCCTTCCCCACAGTATCTGGGAGCTCTACCAATATGAACGACCCTGTGGAACTCGAATTCTCGCGTAAGTACAACGAAGAACACGCGCGTCAATACGAGGAAAAACATCATGCCGGCTTCTGGCGTCAGATGTCTCATCGCCGCGACGAGTACTTGGCACGCCGTGCACTGGCGATCGCCGGAGAGCCGGGCCTGGTTCTGGATCTTCCTTGTGGTGCGGGCCGTTTCTGGCCTGTGCTGGCGGAAAAACGCAGCCGTGTGATCATTGGTGCGGACAATTCGCCGGCGATGATTGATGTCGCCCTTCAGACCCAGCCTCCAGAGATCGTCAAACGTATCCGGCCGCTCCACACCTCGGCATTCGACATTTCACTGCCCGATTGTGCAGTGGACAGCATCTTCTGCATGCGACTGCTTCATCACGTGGGAAATGCTGACCATCGCCTCACCATGCTTCGGGAGTTCCACCGCGTCACGCGTGATAGCGTGATCGTGTCGTTGTGGGTCGACGGAAATTTCAAGGCGTGGCGTCGCAAGCGCCTGGAGGCCCGGCGGTCGAAGGATGACGCGGCCTACCAGAACCGCTACGTGGTGCCAGCCAGCACCGTGGAAAGCGAGTTCCGCATGGCGGGCTTTCGGATTCATCGCTACTTCGACTTTCTGCCCATGTATGCCATGTGGCGGGTCTATGTGCTGAAGAAGGACGTCTGAAATGAGCTCCGAATGGTTGAGCGGAGCGCAGCCACGCTTCGGCTTCGGTGACTGGTGGCGTCGGCAGGGGCTATGGGTGGAAAAACCCAACCAGCGGCGGGGCGGCTATAGCGGCGTTCAGCGCATCGAGCGAGGCGGTCGCCTGCTATATGCCAAGCGTCAGGTTGGCCATACCTATCGTGACTTCCTGCACCCGTTTGGCCAGCCCACCGTTCTTCGCGAGCGGGAGGCCCTATTCGGCCTGCAACGATTAGGGGTCCGCGTACCGCATCTTGTGTTCTGCGGGGCGACACGAACGGAACAGGGGTGGCATGGTTTGCTGGTAACCGAAGCGTTAGAAGGCTTCGTGGACCTGAACGAGTGGATCACCAGTGGCGAACACGAGCGGCAAGGCAAGGCCGTCCGTGAAAAGTTGCTGCAACATTTGGCATACACACTGGCGAGGATGCACCGTGGACGCTGGCAACATGGCTGCCTCTACGGCAAGCATGTCTTCGTTCGGGTGATGGGGATGAGCGACAGCGCCGAGGTGGAAATTGCGCTCATCGACCTTGAAAAGTGCCGGCGCAGACTGTCCGCGAGGCGCGCATCGCAAAATGACCTGGGTCAGCTCAAACGCCACTCGTCGCTCTCTGCTGGCGAATGGGAAAAGCTGACCTACTTTTATCAGTCGATGTTCACTCAAAGCGAATCGGGCCTCGATCCATGAAAAGCATAACTACAAGAACACTGTTCGTCGCCATGGCATTAGTTCTTACTGCCTATGCCGCTTCGGCTTGGTACCCGCCTCGGCCAGCCGTGGTGAGCTGCGCGGCGCCAGGCGAAGCGCTTTGCCCGATAACTACCCTTCGTGTCGGCACTGCTGCGGCAAGTCCGTCGGCCGATATATTGCTCTTCATGTTCGGCATGGCGCAGGGTGGGCGCGGGTACTGATCAGCAAGCCGGCATCCGTACGTGATTGTCCCACCAGCCTGAGGGTAGCTCGAGGGGCCGACCGACAGCCTCGCCCTTGCTGAAGTCGTACATTCGGCACCGGCCTTGTCCCGACGTCGCTACGAATCCATTGTCGACGGCGCCTACGCCTGCGCAATCCGGCATATGCACGTCCAGCCGAAGCGCCCCGGTGTCCAGGTCCCAGACGAAGAAGCGATTACCGCGCGGAGCGGTGACAGCCACTAAGCGCAGATCGCTATGGATGGCTACGCTTGCCGTGTACTGGCCCATCGCACGCCGCTGCGCTTCGCCTACCGGAAAAGGCTCCAACCGGCCGCCGGGACGTTTGATCGCCAACAAGGGGGCAACCTCGTCCGCATCACCCATGTACTGCTGGCATGTGGCAATCGTGCCGTCACGGCCTACGTCGAGATGGCGGATGCTGTTCATCGCTTGAGCCAGCGTTTCCTTGCTTAGCAGCGTGCCGTCAGGCCGCATCAGTACGAGGCTCGGCTCCATCGCATCCAGGTTCATCTCAACACGGCTTTCGGCTTCCGTGCGAATTCCGCCGTTAGCCACGACCAAGGTCTGGCCGTCTGGCATCCAGCAGACTTCGTGCGGGCCGAGGCCGTGGGTCGAACGCTCACCAACGCGCTGTAGGCACCTGTCTCGATAGGCATATACCCCAAGCAAGCCACGCCCGGGGTCAGTGGTGTCGTTTTCGGTGGCATACAGGTATTCGCCCGCCCTGTCGAACACGCCATGGCCGAAGAAGTGCCGGTCTGGCTCGCTGTCCAGCGTTTGCAGCAGCGTGCCGTCGCGTAGGTCAATCAGGTAGCTCTGTCTGCCAGGGCGTCGTGCGAAATAGAGCGCCAGTGGCTCGGTCGGGTGTTCGATTATGGCGTGGCACCGCAGTGGGACCTGCGTAGCGAACGCTTCTTCACCATCCAGTCGATAGCCAACCACATAGTGGCGGCCATCGGCGTCGTCTCGCGCCGAGAGCAACAGGGCATGAACATTTCGGATAGGACGGAATATCGTCAGAAGCTTAGCGAGCAGGGCGTTTGGCATGGGATGGGTCTCAGTCTCCGTCGTTGGCGTTGAAACCGATCTGAATGTTGAGCGCGCGGGCGAGATCGGTCTGGTGCAGACGGTGTAGTACGTTGAGCGAATCGTAGAACCGTGAAAGCTGGGCTCGGCCGTCTTCGCTCTTGAGCAGGGCATCCAGTGGGGGCTGCAGCGCACCCAGGTGTGACTGAGCTTGTGCGTAGGCGTCGTCGACCTGTTGGCGAAGCGGTTGGTGGTCGGCGGAGAGCAATGCGTTCAGGCCTTTGTTCTGCTCATGTCCCTCCCACAATTGTCGCGCACTGTTGAGGCTGGCCGCGATGCTGGCGAGAGATGCGTGGCTTCGCCAGGCCTCGGCCTGATACGGCTGGATAATGCCTTTGCTCTGGCGGCCCAGCGGGGCGCCCAACTTTTTCTTCAAGGTGTCCAACGCGGTGACCTGCGCACGATACAGATCGGAGATCGCTTCACTGGATTCCGCATATCGGGCATTCGGGAAGCGGCTCATCTGATCGAGCATGCCTTCCTTGGCTTTCCAGTTCGCAAGGATCTCATCAGCCAGGCTGCGCTGGTGTTCTGCAATCGCCTCGAGAAGCGGGCAATAGCGGGCGCGCGTCTCCGAATCCGCCAGTTCCACGTTACTGTCGAACAGGATGTATTCGTAGGCGCTGAGTCCCTGAACGACCACACTGGCGTTGGCCAAAGACGACTCGTCGATAGGGGTATCAGCCTTGATCAGCTGCTCGACCTGCCGTGCGACCAGGTTTTTCTTGTCGGGCCAGAATTGGACCTGCCAGGCGCGGTTGCCTTCGGCCATCGGCCCGATTAACAGCGGTTGCAGCTCTGCCCAGGCACGCTGTGCCGCCAGGAACGCCTGTCGTGCCTGCTCGAGATCCTCCTTGCCTGAGCAATAGGCAAGCGCGCTGCTGGCTAGCGCCTGATCGGCTTCGGCCCAGCGACTGTAGCTCGGTAGGATGACCTGCTCGGCGAGTGCCGCGCTGGTCACTGCCTGAGGATCCTGGGGTGCGCAGGCGCCCAGTGCGATTGCCAGACTGGTCAGTAATAGCTTGGGGCGGAACATCGTGGGCTCCTTATAGGGACTGCAGGAACGCGAGCAGCGCGGCACGCTGCTCGGCATCGAAGGTCAATACGCGATCGCGGGCCCAGGTGGCCTCACCGCCGTGCCAAAGAATAGCTTCGAGCAGGGTGCGGGCGCGGCCATCATGCAGGAATTCGCTACGGCCGCCGATGATCTCTGTGAGGCCAATTCCCCACAACGGAGGGGTGCGCCACTCGCGTCCGGTAGCCTGGAACTCGCTGCGGCCATCCGCCAGGCCTTCTCCCATGTCATGGAGCAACAGGTCGGTGTAGGGCCAGATGAGTTGGTTGGCCAGTTCCGGCTGTGCAGCATCGAGCCCGGTCCTGAAACTGGGCGTGTGGCAGCCGGCGCAGCCTGCCTGGTGGAAGAGTGTCTTGCCAGCCAGCACCTTCGGGTTGGCTACGTCACGGCGCTGGGGTACGGCGACGTTTCGGGTATAGAACAGCACACTGGCGAGAATGTTGTCGGCTACCTCGGGCTCGCCACCATTGGGGGCCTGCCGGCACTCGACTTGCCGCTCGGTGCATTCATCGTGGGGCAGTAACGTCGTTGTAAGCCCCATGTCGTTCGAGAACGCGTGGGCATTTTGTTGATTGAGGCTCGGCTGTCCGGCTTTCCAGCCAAAGCGACCCAGCCGGGTACGTTGTTCGGTCAGGTCCCAGACTTCGTTTGGCCGGCCGGATATGCCATCGCCATTTTTATCTTCAGGGTCGGCGTTGGCTCGGATGGCCGATTCGGGGATGGCCTCGAGCAGGCCCAGTCCGACCATCGGCGGGGCAATCCTGACTGAAAATTGTGTATCACGGTGCAGGGCTCCGTAGCCCAGCCGGTCGATATGGAGGCGAGGCGCACGAAGCTCGACGGTATGGCCGTCCGCGAACGCGATCGTGGATGACTGCCACTCCAGCCGAGCGCGGCCCTCAGGGGGCACGCCTGGTATTGCCATATCCTGCAACTGAGTGCCATAGGTCGGCTCCGGTACCACGCCGAGCGTTGCGAGTGTCTCGGGTGGTCCGGCTGCATCCGGCAACGAAATGCGTACCAGCATGGAGACGGCATTGGTGTCGTCCATGGATGCCGGATGCCCGCGCCCATCATTGATATGGCAGTTCTGGCAGGCATTGGTATTGAACAGTGGACCCAGTCCATCCCGTGCCGTCGTGGTCGAAGGCGCGATGACCCACGGACTCCGGAAGAAGCTGTTCCCGACGGCAAAATCCAACCGACGTTCCGGCTCGAGATTCGCCAGTGGCATGCGAAACGCGCGTTCATCCTGACGTGCGACCGTTGTCGCTCCGCCCGACATGGCCTCGCCGGGTTGTACCGGCATGTTCGGTACGCTGGAATCACAGGCCGCAAGGGGGAGTACGGTGAGCAGGACGAGGCAGCAGCGGTGCATGAACGCAGTCACACAGAAAGAGGGGGCGGACATGAACAAGCGGCACACGAAGCGCCGCTTGCAAGAAAGCGCCAGGGCGTTATGGCCCCGACTGATTTAGAACTCGTGATCGGCGTTGTCCGGGTTCAGGTCGGCCACGGTCAACGCTGAAGCGGCCCTTTCGATGGCGCCCGTCTGCTTCACCAGGGCTTGAATCGCATCGCGCACCAACTGCTGACCTTCGGTGTTGTCCGCTGCGATCAGCTGATCGAAATGCCGCCCGTTATTCGCCGAATCCACGAGCTTCTGCAGTTTGGCTTGAGTGTCGTGCAGGTCGGCCTTCAGCGTCTTGTCTGCATCGGCGTTCACCTTTGCGACCAGCGAAGACAGGCTCGGGCCGCTGAGCGTCTTGCCGTCGACGGCTTTGTACTCGCCCAGGTATACGTTCCGGATGCCAAGGCCGTTGTAGTAGTGCGAGTTGTGAGTGTTATCGCTGAAGCAGTCATGCTCGTCTTCGGTAGAGTTGGCTTCCAGCGCGACCTTCATTCGCTCGCCAGCGAGTTCGCCCAGGGACAGGCTACCCATGCCGAAGAACATCTTGCGCAAGCCATTGTCGACGGATTCGCCTTCGAGGGTTGCGCGATAGTTTTCGCTATCATTGGGTGCCCACTGCGCGGTCATTTCCTCGAGATCGTCCACGAGCAGGTCCGTGACGGCCTTCAGGTAGGCGCGGCGGCGATCACAGTGGCCGCCCGTGCAGCCCTCTCTCTCGACATAATCGGTGTGCGGACGTTCGCCGGCGCCTGGGCCGGTACCGTTTAGATCCTGGCCCCACAGCAGGAACTCGATGGCGTGGTACCCGGTCGCGACGTTAGCTTCGGAGCCGCCTAGCTCGTTCAGGCTGGCGAGCAGTTCGCCGTCGATGTTCGAAACATCGATCTTGTCTTCGCCGACCTGTATCTCGGTGTTGGCGATGATGTTCGCACTTGCAGCCGGGTTGCCCAAGGCATGTTCGTAGGTCGAGTCCACGTAGTCGATCAGGCCTTCATCAAGCGGCCAGGCGTTCACCTGACCTTCCCAGTCGTCGACGATGGTGTTGCCGAAGCGGAAAACTTCGCTTTGCATGTAAGGGACCCGGGCGGCGACCCAAGCTTTCTTGGCGGCTTCATGCGTATCCGCAGTCGGGTTGGCCAGGAAGGCGTCAACCGCCTGCTGAAGCTTTTGCGCAGTGGTGGTGGCATCACTGAATACCGCATGCGCCATATCTGCATAATGCTTGACGACTGCCTGGGCCGCCGCTTCATCGTAAGCGGCATTGGTGCTAGTTGCCGCCGGTGCTGCGCTTTGTTCGGCAGGCGCTGCGCTCTGCTGTTGGGTGGGGGCTTCTTTCTTGTCCTCGCCGCAACCGGCGAGAGCAATGGCAACGGCGAGCAGGCTAGCGGACACCAGAGGCGTACGGGTCATCTTGGCGAAATCCTTTGCAATGAAGTGGCTTATGCTAAGCGCAAATAGGAAGCCGTAACATAATGCGAAAGATTTTCATTTTTGAAAAGGGTTCTGCCGAGTATGGGCGTGCCGCTGTCAGGCTTCGACCGACTGCAGTGAATGACCGTGTTGCTTGAGGTACTGCAGACAATCCTGAGCGGGTAACGGCTTGCTGTACAGATAACCCTGACCTTCATTGCAGCCCTGCGCCACGATGTAGGCTTCCTGATCTTCGACCTCAACCCCTTCGGCGATCACCTGAAGGCCGAGGCTGCGCGCCAGCTGGATGATCGCGCGCACGATAGTCGCGCTGTCCTCGTCCTGCAGCAGGTCATTCACGAAGCTGCGGTCGATCTTGATCTTGTCGAGTGGAAGGCTTCGAAGGTAACTCAGGGATGAATAGCCTGTCCCGAAATCATCAATGGCGATCAGTGCGCCCGCGCGCCGGAGGGCCGCGAGGTGCTCGGTTGCTGCCGCTACGTCTTCCATCAGGCCGGTTTCAGTGACTTCCAGCTCCAGGGTGCCAGCGGGCAGGCGATAGGCCTGGATCATATTGTCGACGAGGCGAGGCAACTCGGCATGGCGAAGTTGAACGGTCGAAAGATTCACTGCCATCCGAACTGAAAGGCCAATATCACGCCACTCGCGAAGTTGTCGGCAAGCCTGGTCCAGTACCCATTCTCCGATCTGCAGGATGCTGCCACTCTGCTCAGCAATCGGTATGAACTGGTCTGGCGGAACGAAGCCGTATTGGGGGTGCTGCCAGCGGATCAAGGCTTCCACGCCACACACCCGCTTGGTCCGGTAGTCGACCTGCGGTTGATACACAAGGTGCATCTCGCCTCGGCAAGTGGCGTCCTTGAGGTCGTTTTCCAGTTCGCGGCGACGGCGCATCTCGCTGTCAACGCTCGCAATGTAGAACTGGTAGCGATGTCGGGAGCGCGTCTTGGCCAGCGTCATGGTCTGCTCGGCCTTCTGTAGCAGGGCCTCGGCGAGGTCGCCGTCGTCCGGGAAGAGCGTGATGCCGATCGTGGCGCTTAGGCGTACCTGTTGATCACCGATCAGGAACGGCTGATCGAGCGAGTCCAGCACACGCTGGGCGAGGTCGGCGGCTTCATAGGTCTGTTCGATATCCGCCTGGACCAGCGCGAACTGATCGCCGCCCAATCGCGCGAGTGCGCCCATGCTGCCTTGCAAGGCACGTAGTCGGTCAGCCAGGCGGACGAGTAGTTGATCGCCAGTACTGTAGCTGTAGCGCTCATTGATGGTCTTGAAATCATCCAGGCCCACGCAAAGGATAGCTACACGACGCTTGCGCTGTGCCGAACGTTCGATCATCCCGGTGAGCTGCGCCTGAAACTGCTGGCGATTGGCGAGGCCGGTGAGGAAGTCGTGCAGCGAGAGGCGATGCAGGCTGTCCTCGGCTTCACGACACATCTCGTTCGCTTGTTGGATGGAGGCGAGCAGCTTGTTCGCACTGTTGACCCATTGCCCGAGTTCGTTCTTCTCGTGGCCCTGGATCATGGGAAGCATGTGGTCAGCCGGGCGGCTCGGGTCAATCTTCGCCAGATGCTGAACCATCTTTGCCAGCGGGCGGGTTAGCAGCCATTGATAAATGAAATACAGTATCAGCGCCATGGCCAGCGCGCGCAGCATCCCGGACAGCATGATCACCATCGAATCCCGAAGAAACTCCCGGCCATAGGTCGCAGTGTCGAGGGTGATACCGAGGTCACCGTAGTGCTCGTTGTACGGTGGGCGGCCCTCCAGGCGAATGCTGTATACGCGCTGTGGCTCGAGCAGCAGGTCGGTGATCCAGCGGGTACGGTTCGTTGAAAGTGGGCGTGCCTTTTCGGCCAGGGGCGTCTCTCCATCCTGACCAATGCTCGCCTGTCGGATTGCATCGTGGCGGAGTAAGCCTTCGAGAACCTGCATAGCCATTTCACGATCCAGGCTGTAGATGGCCTGCGTGGAGGGGTCGCGAAACATCATGAGGATGCGCTGTGCGTCGGCGTCGAGGTTACGGCGCACCTTGTAGGCATCGAACACGATTTGCGAGCAGCTGAGCACGACGCCAATGACGAGCGCGGACAGCAGTACCGCACGCAGTAGCTTGCGCGACAGGCTCTGTTCGATGGACAGCGTCAAAGGAGGGCTCCTGGCTCAATGCGCGGCGGGCTGACTGAAACGGTTGGGCGCCACGCGTGGCAGGCGCTTGATAGTGTGTCGGTCAGACAGGGCAGGACTTGAGGTCCGTCGAGCAGGACAGCTGGCTGAAAATAGAAAGGGGTGCGGTGGACGTGCTTGGGCAACAGAATAAAGCGGAGCCAGTCTGAACCAGCTCCGTTCATGCTCAACGGCGAACCAGAGGCTGCTGCTCGAACGAAACGGCGACAAGGCCGTGCTTCTGGAGCGAGCGAATGTTGGCGTGGTCGAAGCCGTCCGGCGTTGCTCGCACGGCGCGGTAGTGTTCCCCAAAGGCCAGAAGGGCTTCCTCATCCGAGAATTGCTCGAGCAGCGCGAGCCCGAGGGTCTTGCACGAACCTTCGTTTTGGCCAGCGTCGTTTTCAACGTCGCCGTTACTAAATGCGGCGGGGGTGTACTGGTAATGCTCACTCACAAAAGCGAGTGTATCGGCGAACATGTGCTCGCCAGTCTTCAAGGCATCACGGAATTGATCGAGTGCGGTCATGGCTTGCTCTTTTCAAAGGCGGCTTTCTGTTCCGCCGTCGCTTCTTTCTGGTATTTGGCTTTCCACTCGGCATACGGCATGCCGTATATTTCTTCGCGCGCAGCGTCGGCGCTGACGTCATAACCCAGGTCGTCTGCGGCTGCCTTGTACCACTTGGACAGGCAATTGCGGCAGAACCCTGCCAGATTCATCAAGTCGATATTCTGCACGTCCGGCCGGTCTCGCAAATGCTGCACGAGCGTTCGGAAGGCTGCGGCTTCGAGCTGTTGGCGTTGATCATCGTTCATGGTGAACCTCGGAAAAAGTGGACTCAGGCGGCCGGCGCGTCGCGATGGGCCGTCAGCGTGATGGACACTGATTCCGCGAAACGTAGCGCATGTGGCTTGTCCACTTCCACCTCCGCGTAGCGGACGGACTCGTGGCTCATGACGAGGTCAAGAATCTCTTGCGTGAGTCGCTCGAGCAGCGCAAAGCGATTCTCTTCGACATGCCGAATGATGGCTTTCGTGATGGTGCGGTAGTTGAGCGCATGTTCGATCACGTTGTCGCGCACCGCATCTACTGCGGGGTAAAGGATGGTCAGGTTGATGAGCACGTCCTGCTTGTTGACGATCTCTTCTTCCTTGATGCCGATGAAGGTGCGAAGACGAAGGTCCTTGACCCTGATTCGCGCCATTCCGGGTTCTTGTCTGAGCATGATGTTCTCCTAACGGGCCCGCATTATTTCACGTGGCGACCGCCGTTGACGGTCAGCGTGGTGCCTGTCACGTAGGGATTGTCCAGCAGATAGCGCAGGCTTTGAAAGATCACGTCCGGTCCCGGCTCAATTCCTAATGCGGATTTGCACAGTGCCTTGCGTCGATAGGCCTCGTCGTCACCCTCGTTGAACATGATCAGTGCCGGCGCAATGGTGTTGACCTTAATGTCCGGTGCGAAGCGCGCCGCGAAGGACAGCGTGAGGCTTTCCAGCCCGGCCTTGGTTGCGCAATACGCCACGTGTTTACCGCTGCCCTTGCGCACCACATCGTCAGTGATATGGACGATGTCGGCCTTGGGCGACAACCTCAGGAGGTCTGCCGCGTGCGAGTTGATCAGGTACGGCGCCAACATGTGCACATGGAACATGCGTAGAAAATCTTCGGCCTCGTGGCCTGCTGTCTCGCTGATCCACTCAGAGGCGTTGTGCACGACTGCGCGCAGGCTCGGTGTGATTTGCTTGAGCGCGTCGATGAATGCCAGCGTGCCGGCTTCGCTGCTGAAATCGGCATACACGGTTGTAGCGCCAAGTGCTTCCAGCGCTTCGATAGACGCTCGGCGAGTGCGATAGGTGATGATAACCCGCTCGTCTTGCTCCAGCAGGCGCGTCGCACAGTGCAAACCGACGCGTTGCGTCGCGCCAGTGATGAGGATCGGCGGAGTGTCGGGAATCATGAGCAGCTCTATCTGTGCAGGCGGCCTAAATGGCCTGGAGTTGAACAGCGCCGCCCCTGTGCAGGGACGGACGAAGTGCTCCATGATGCCCGCTAAGGGCTGCGTGGCAAAGCGCCAACGAACTCGAAAGGCCTCAGGCTCGGCTCGGCCGACCAGTACGCTGCGTGCGGGGCATTTCGGCAAGTAGCCAGGGAGCCAGCAGGCGTGTAGACAGCGGGATGAACAAATACACCATGATTGGTGTAAGGGCGAGCGTGCTTACCAGGATGCGGGGCACGAGCGTGAGCGGAGCGAGCCAATCGCCGAACAGGGCATTGAATGCCAGCGAGACTGGAAAGAACGCAAGCCAGATTGCAATCGACTGCTTCCAGCGCGGCGGACGTTTGTCACCGCTGCCGAACCAGGCGTCCAATCCGCTGGCTCTGCGTTCGGACGGTTGCTCAAACAGGCCGGTACCACGCGCCAGCCATGCACGGCGGGATTCGGAATGCTCCCACGTGGCCATCGTTGCTTCGTCCGAGAAGCGGAAGACCATCTGAAACTGATCATCGCCGGCCGGTGGCGCCAGGACGCCAGAGCCAAGGTAGCCGGGGAAGTCTGTCGCGAGGCGCTCGCCTTCGCGTAGCCAGGTCATGAATTCATCATAGCGTCCGCGCGCGACGCGGCGGGCCACCATGAGGGTGACGGGTTCGGTAGACATGGTTATCTCCATAGTGTCTACGGGGCAGGTCTGGTGGACCGCTCCGCAATCGCAACGCCGGGGTATTGGCTGCGATAACAATCAGGCAAGGATTATTCCTGATTTGGACCTTCTTCGGTGAGATTCCGATCCGTGGCGCTCATCGGCAGGCGTTCGAAGACAAACTGTCGGAGGTGCTGCTCGTCCACTTCTGAGAGCTTGAGCCGATAAGCGCCACGGCCGGCGGGTGTCGTTCTGACCCAGCGACCTTTTACCCTCATCGTGGGCTGGCCCGGCAAGGGCAGCTGCCCTTCGAAGTGCTCGGGCATCAATCCCCCTCTGGTGGCCTCCACCAGTGCGCCATTGGGTGACAGCTCGCGAACATGGAGGCCCATCTCGGTGCCATTGGCTTCAAGCAGCGGCAGAGGCTCATCGAGCTCCAGGCGCCAAGGCCGGAGTGTCGGCCCTTTTTGAAGAATGCGCGGTGCATCAATGGTCAGATGAAGCGTGTCGGCTTCGCGCTCGCTGACATGTACTGAAAAGGTCAGGGCACGGTCGGGCAATTGAGCTTCAAGTGTGAGCTTGCCGCAGTCGGCCAGGCCCTTGAGTAGCGTTAGGGCCCGTGAGGACTCTTGCCCGAGTGAGGCCCCAGAGAGATGCAATCCCCATTGGGGGGTGTCGAGCACGTCTCGGATGAATGCGAGTTCGTCCTGCGTAAGCAGAGGTTCATCCGGGGAGTGTGGGTCGTTCATGTTGAAGCGGTCCGGCTTGCGTATCGAGCGTCGACTTACGACCTTGATAGGCCCTTTGAGGGCCTGCCTGTGATTCGTCAACGATGTTACGGATCTACTGCGAGCAGCCGCTGCCGTAGCGAGGCGTTATCGGCGAGGGCTTCGGTCTGCAGCGTAACGTCTTTCTGAACACCGATGTAGTAGGTCAGATTTTCATCCTGATCGAAGACCGGCGTGATCGACAACTCATTCCAGAACATGCTTCCGTCCTTGCGGTAGTTACGAATTACCTGCCGGCACGGGCGCTGTTGGCGGATGGCTTCGCGGATGGATACGAGGCCAGGCTGATCCCGATCATGTGCCTGGAGAAAGCGGCAGTCCTGATAAAGGATTTCTTCGGCGCTGTAGCCCGTCAGTCGCTCGAAGGCCGGGTTCACGTAGATCAAAATCGTGTCATGGCCTTCCTGCTCGGCCACGACGATTCCGTCGTTGGATGCGTGAACCATCTTTTCTAATAGCTGCGAGCTGATCACGGCCGCCTCCTTCGTGTCGGTGTCAGGGAGCCTTCCGGCATAATGCCGGGTCAGCACGTGTCACATGCTGTTAGCGGATCATGCACGCTGAGCACCGTGTCGCGATAGTCCAAAGACATTTCAACAGGAGTAGGCATGAATATCGCCATTCTATCGGGCAGTGTTTACGGGACGGCGGAGGAGGTCGCTCGCCACGCTGCGCAGCGTCTTGGGACAGCCGGCCACAATGCGCGCTATCTGGCCCGGGCGGGACTGGAGGACCTGTTGGGTTTTGAGCCCAAGGCGATTGTAGTCGTCTGTTCGACGACAGGGCTCGGTGAGCTGCCTGACGATATTCAGCCGCTCTATCACGCGCTTCGAGATGGGCTCCCAGCTGCGCTTCGCGGTCTGCAGGGCGGCATCGTCGCATTGGGCGATTCTGCCTACGGCGACACGTTCTGCGCAGGCGGTGAGCAGATAGGCGAACTATATTCGGAGTTGGGAATCGAGCAGCCCCTGGAAATGCTGCGCCTGGATGCGAGCGAAACGGTGACCCCGGAGTCAGACGCTGAGCCGTGGCTCGACGCGTTTGCGGCCGCCGTTAAGTGAAACTGTCGCCTTAAAGCCCGGCTCTGCCAGCGACAGAGACAGCCTAGTGGATTGGCCCGCGTGTATTAGGCAGGTTCCTTAGTTGCTGTGTGAGCGCAACACGCTGTGCAGCGTCGTTCGTGATCAGCAATGCGCGTTCCAGATCGTGGCGGGTCGCTTCGAGGCAGTCGAGTCGCTGATAGAGCCAGGCGCGGGCGAGGTGATCATCTACAGTAGGCTGCGTGATCTCCAGCACCCGGCTGGCATCCTTGAGTGCAGCGTTTAACGATTCCGCGTGTCGGTGAAGCTCACGTAGATTACGTGAGAGGCGTGTGAGCATTTCGCCGGGCGTTAGCGCCTTTAGGTGAGCAGCGGAAAGTTCGGCAAGGGGGCCCGCTTGCATGCGGAGAAGCTCGCGGCATTCCGATGTATAGAGGCGACGGCCACTGCATGGGTCAAGGCAGTGATCCGCGCCCGGCGCGCGCAATAGAAAGTACCCGGGGAAACCGACACCTTCGAGCGGTAGCTCAATACGCCGCGCGCACTCGAGTGCGACGATGGCAAGTGAAAGCGGCTGGCCGCGTTTTCGCTCGAGTACGCGGTCGAGCAAGGCAGCAGCGGGTGTGAGGGGCCGGTCATCGTCCATGGCGAACCCAAGAGCGATGAGTTGGCGGACCAGCGCCTGTGCACGTTCGTGAGGCGCGCCATCGACCACGGTGGCGCCTATGGTTCTGGCGAGATCGCCGACAAACTCTAAACAATGCTGAATGTCGAGCTTAGGGTCGTGCTCGGCCGCAATCCAAAGACCAGCTTCAAGCAGCGGAGCCGGTGTTCGGGTTAGACAATCCAAGAATGCGTCGCGCGGCGTCATGGACGGCTCCAACAGGGCACGTTCAACCTATTTAGCGCGTACGCGATCCCGAGTCCAGCAGTAGGCGAGGGCTGGCGTCAGGGCATCGCCATCCGGAGATTAATCGCCGATATCGCCGAGGTTAATCTCTTTGAGGGCATCCGGCTGATTCTTGAATGCCTTGGCAAACTGGTCGCGATTGCGTGCCATGAATATTCCAAGGTCTTCCACCTGCTGTTCGGAAAGCGACGGTACGGCCTGTTGCAGCACTTCAGCCAGGGTCTCGGCCAGCTCCAGCATGCGGTCGTAGCGATCCGCCTCCGCCTTATCCACGAACAGGCGCTCCTGATCTCGACTGCTGCGGTACACCACTTCGACGGCCATTCATCACCTCTGCCTTCCGTACGGATACTGTATGGATGAACAGCATAGCTGCGGCTGGCTATTTTGCAAGCCTGGCCGAGCTACCTTGGCACTGAACCGCTGCGTCGGCCCCGGTCGGTCAGGCCGCTCCAGGCATTGCTTGTCGAGCGGTCGCCTTGGTCGCGGCGGCGCGGACATGGTCAAACGCGCCGCCTTCTATCATGGTTGTCAGCATCTGGGGTGCGGTGTGGCCGCGCTCGATTGCGATGCCGAACCTTACGCTCTGAATCAGCCGATCAAGCTGGTGAATGTCCTTGAGAACGGGCGCACTGATCATGCGCTTCGCGACGAGCCCATCTTCATCAGACAGGGTCAACATGATGCTGCCATCGAGGCGTTCGACACTGAAGTTAACTCGATAGTCTGCCTGAAAGGCCTGAGTAAGGATTTTGAAAGGGTTATCCATGTCAATGTCCTGTCGCACGATAGCGGGGTCGTGGGAATGGACATATCCGCTAGAGGGTAAGTTTCGAACGGAAAAGCGGATCATCTAACTTGCGAGCTGTGTCATAAAAACCGTACATGCCTCGCGCCCCTCATTGGGGCAGGCGAAACGGCGAAATCTAACTTGTCTGGTGGTTTGGTCAGGCTTTGTGTACCGCAACTCCCTGGTTTGTGGCGCACGGTTGTGCACGTTCAGAAGGCTCGCCCCGGATGGGTACAAATGGCCGTTGCGACGGGTGGTATCCCATCAGGCTTTTATTTAACGCCATCCGGGAAGCGTCGGACGCATTCTTTTGGCGATGCGCAGCAGAGCGGAAGGCAACAAGACGCGGTGTGGTTGTTGTGCGCGGGCCAAGCCTGACCGTAATTGAAACCTGTTTGACAAAGCAGTCAGCTGTCGTCGAGTAATGGGTATGCCGAATGGCAAAGGCCTATGGATGTGGCACGTACGCGGCGTCACGGTGGGAAGGACGTCAGTCGAAGCTGCCGTTAAGCGATTCGGCCCGGTACTCAAGTGTTTCGGCGCGATAACCGGATCGGATAGGAGGCGTCGGTACGCATTCCTGCCACAGCCCGTCAGGCTGGATGCCACCCGGGGCATCGTAGCGGGGCCGGTCATAGTCGCGTTGCGCGAGGTTGCTGGTCTCGCCAGGAAAGTAGGCCGCAATCTGCCAGTTCAGGGACGAGAGCACCGCATCACTGCGATTACGGATGGCAATGGAGAGCGGTTTCGCCGGTGGGCAAGCGTTGAGGTCATAGGCGAGTCTGATGTCCAGGCTTGCGAGGCGATGATCAAGTCGATTCTGTTGCCAGACGACCCACGCCGCGACGATGCCGAGCAATGCGACGGCGGTCATTGAGACAGGCAGCGCTTTGGCCGGATATCGAAACAGCAGTACCAGCCAGATGACAACGAGTAAAACACCTACGATCATGCAACGTCCCGGAACGAAAGCCCCCTCGAAGGAGGGGGCCAGGGTTCGTCAGCGCGCGGTGCCGATCTTGGCGCGCGGCGCATCTTCTTGCGCTTCGGTACGTCCGTAGACGTCTTCGTAGCGCTCGATGTCGTCCTCGCCAAGGTAGCTTCCGGACTGCACTTCGATGATTTCCAGCGGAATCTTGCCGGGGTTGGCAAGGCGATGGACCGAAGCGATAGGAATGTAGGTCGACTGGTTTTCGGTCAGCAGGAAAACCTTGTCGTCACACGTTACCTGCGCGGTACCAGATACCACGATCCAGTGCTCGGCACGGTGGTGGTGCATCTGCAGAGACAGGCTTGCACCTGGCTTAACGGTGATGCGCTTCACCTGATGGCGGTCGCCATTGTCCACGGAGTCGTACGCACCCCAAGGGCGGTAGACTTCGCAGTGGCTGTTGGTTTCCTTGCGGCCGCTGGCGTCGAGCTTGTTTACAAGCTTCTTGACGTCCTGGACGCGGTCTTTGTGGGCCACCATTACGGCGTCCTTGGTCTCGACAACCACGATATCTTCAAGGCCAAGCACGGTGACGAGCTTGCCATTGCCCTGAACGAGGCAGTTGCGAGCATCGTGCATCACCACATCACCTTTGGTGACGTTGCCGTCTTCGTCCTTGTCCTGGACATCCCAGATGGACGACCAGCTACCGACATCGCTCCAGCCCGCGTTGAGGGGTACGACGCAGGCGCGGTCAGTGTTTTCCATGACGGCGTAGTCGATGGAGTTCTCTGGGCAGCACGCGAACGTAGCGGCGTCGATATGGATTTCTTCACCTTCAGTGCGGCTGCGCTCAAGCGCAAGGCGGCAGGTGTCGTAGATGTCAGCGTCGTGCTTTTTCAGCTCTTCGATGAAGCGGCTGGCACGGAACATGAACATGCCGCTGTTCCAGAAGTAATCGCCGGACGCGACAAACTCACGGGCGCGCGCTTCGTCGGGCTTCTCGACGAACTGCGCAACGCGCGCGACGCCTTCGGGCAGGCTGTCGATCTGGGTTGCGCGAATGTAACCGTACCCGGTTTCGGGATGCGTGGCGGGTACGCCGAAGAGGACCATTTCACCTTCGCGAGCGGCTTCGCTGGCGAGGAAAAGGGCCTTTTGGAACGCGCGCTTGTCTTCGATGACGTGGTCGGCTGGCAATACCAGCAGCAGTTCATCACGGTCTTCGGCAAGCAGTTTCATCGCGGCGATCGCGATGGCAGGTGCGGTGTTGCGCCCGAAGGGTTCGAACAGCATGGCCTGTGCTTTCTGACCGATGCCCGCCAACTGTTCGTTGACGATGAAGCGGTGTTCCTGGTTGCACACGACAACCGGCGGCTCCATGCCTTCGATGGCAAGGCGATTCACCGTCTGTTGGAACAGGGTGCGCTCGCCGGTCAGGGCAAGGAACTGCTTGGGAAATTGCTTGCGCGACAGCGGCCATAGGCGGGAGCCGCTGCCCCCGGACAAAATCACCGGAATCATATTATCTCTCCTGAGCGTAACTCATTGATTCGTGACGCATTGTTTGATCAGCGCGTAGTTTCAGTGCCGGGCTATATCAGGGCTTTGATGCTCTGTTCATACCACTCGGATGATGCGCGAGCGGAGGCAATGGGTCGGGATCGCAGGGCTGGGGGCAATCCATGGCATCGTCATAAGGTTCTCGTACTCGCCTGACATTCCGTGGCTGAAGGTCTAGTCCGTTACCTGGTAGGTCGGTACGCGGTATGTGACTGGCGTTTTTTGATTTGGTGCCGCGCCGAAAGAGAAATTTTGCGATGGGTTCGCGGGCGGAGGGATAGAGCGGATGAACGGTGGGAGGCAAGGGCATGCCGAAAGGCTTGATCCAGGGCGCCTGCACGGGTCGCGAGCGCCCCTGAAAAGCGAGTCAAACGGGGGCGGAATCCCGTAGAAACACAAGCTTGTTGCTCGACGAGCGGCTGTCATCGAAGCGATAACCGTGACTATCGAAGGCCGTAAGCTGCTCAACTGTGTCGATACGGTTTTTGACAACATGGCGCGCCATCATTCCGCGTGCTTTCTTGGCATGGAAGCTGATGATCTTGTACTCGCCGTTTTTAAAATCGCGAAACTCGACGTCAATAATGCGACCATCGAAAGCAGCCGGCTTTACCACGCCGAAGTACTCATTCGAAGCCAGGTTGAGCAGTACATCATCGCCTTGCTCAGCCAGATCGGCGTTGAGTTGTTCGGTGATGCGATTGCCCCAGAAACTGTATAGGTCCTTGCCCCGCGGGTTCTCGAGCCTGGTACCCATTTCCAGTCGGTAGGGTTGCATAAGGTCGAGCGGTCGCAGTACGCCGTAGAGCCCGGACAGCATACGCAGGTGTTCCTGCGCGAATGCCACATCATCATCGTCGAAGTCGTCGGCTGCCAAGCCGGTGTAAACATCACCTTTAAAGGCAAACAATGCTTGCTTGGCGTTTTTCGCCGTGGGCTTGAACGTCCAGCTTTCATAACGAGCGACATTGAGTGCGGCAAGTTTGTCCGAAAGCTTCATTAGGCTGGCAATCTGATCAGGCGTATACGGCTTGAGCGTATCTATCAGCGCCTGCGCCTCCTTCATGTGCCGGGGCTGTGTATGCGCTTTGGTGGGGGAGGGCGTGTCGTAGTCGAGGGTCTTGGCAGGCGATAGGACCAGCAGCATGTCGATTCTCCTTTAGCTGCGGAAATTCTAAGTGCTGCAGGCGTCCGGGGCGAGCTATGTCACGCTTAGCGGCTTTCTATTGACTAATGCTGGGCCAGGCCGTTGTCGTGAACGTCCTGTCTGGGGCTCAAGACGCGGAACCCGCTGATGTCCCTACGGGCCGGGCCCGTTTTAAACAAAACCGGAATTTCGTGGTCCGAAGGCGCGGCGCGCTTTTGGTCGCGGTGGAAATGTTCCCGAGCAAGCGTCCGTGCCGACCCGGGAAGACACGCCGATTAGCGACGTGAAATGCTGCAACAGGCGCTACAGCGGCCACCATCCTGGTGAGGGTGCCCCCCGACACCCGGTGAGTGGTTAGCAAACGGCATGCCAGGCCAAATAAGGCCAGCCATCGCGCCGGAGCGTCGTTCAGGGTGGTGGGGCTGCCCGATTGCGGTGCAACTGTGCACCGCGGTGATGCGCGCCTGAAACCGGCGCTTCTGCTGTTTATACTGCGCCCATTCCGGGCCAAGACGAATAGGACGCTACATGCGTAACGACTCATTTGATGAACTGGATGACATCCCGAGTGTGGTGACATCCAAGCGTGAGCGTAACGATCGGGAACCTTTCGACCGTCATCGTTCCCGCGAGAGTAATAAAGAGCGACCTCAGAGCGGGCGTGGTTCGGGAGTGCTCTGGACCATCGTCGTCGCGTTATTGATCACGCTGGGTGTACTAGGCTGGTGGAGCTATCGCCAGATCGCCATCCTTGAACAGCAGCTTGTTGCTACGCAGGAAAGTTTTGCGCGCATCAGTGAGGAAGCGGCCGGTCGTATACAGGACATCTCCGGCAAGGTCGTAGCGACGGAGACGAATGTGTCCTCAGGCAGCGAGGCATTGCAGACGCAGGTCCGTCAGCTGCAGAGCCGAGTGACGGACATGGGGAAGCAACAGCAGGCGCTGATTGGGCAGCTCGAGAATCTGGTGCAGCGCATGGACAGCGTCAGCAGGGACGTCGCCTCGGCTCCGAGGGGCGGAGATAGCGGCGCCAGCGATGCTCAACTACAAACCATGGCCAATCAGATCAAGCAGCTATTGGAGCAATCCACGGCGTTGGCCAATCAGCAGAAGACGTTGGCAAGCGAGCAGAATGCGCTGAAGGAAGCGCAGAGCGCGCCCGCGCCGCAACAACAGGATGTATCGGCCGACCTTGGCACGATCAATACACGTCTCGATGCGCTGGCGGCAGATATGAAGCGGTTGCGTGATCGGAACGCGGGCTATGACGTGCAGGCGCTCCAGCAGGACATGACCGTGCTACGTAGCCAGCTGGAAAATCGCGGTAACAGCGAATTCGATGCGTTTCGCGCTCAGATGACTCGCAACATCAACTCGCTGCAAAGCCAGCTTCAAAGCTTGCAGCAGCAGATCAACAGCCGTTAAGACGGCACCGCAAACGAAAACGCCCCGCCGGCACACCCCGCCCCTGAGAGAAGCGGTGCGCCGGCGGGGCGTTTCGTTATTGCGAGCGGGATCAGCCTGCGAAGTTCTTCGCGACGAAGTCCCAGTTCACCAGGCTCCAGAACGCTTCTACGTACTTCGGACGCGCGTTGCGATAGTCGATGTAGTAGGCATGCTCCCAGACGTCGCATGTCAACAGCGGGGTGTCGCCGCTGGTCATCGGGTTGCCGGCACCAATGGTGCTGGCCAGTGCCAACGAGCCGTCGGCCTTCTTGACCAGCCAGCCCCAGCCGGAGCCAAACGTGCCGATGCTGGTCTTGGTGAATTCTTCCTTGAACTTCTCGAAAGAACCGAACGCCGTGTTGATAGCGTCGGCCAGGGCGCCGGTGGGCTCGCCACCGCCATTCGGGCTCAGGCAGTTCCAGTAGAAGGTGTGGTTCCAGACTTGGGCGGCGTTGTTGAACACGGCACCCGAGGAGGACTTGATGATGCTTTCCAGGTCCTTGCCTTCGAACTCGGTTCCCGGAACCAGGTTGTTCAGCGTGTTGACGTAGGTAGCGTGGTGCTTGTCATGGTGAAACTCGAGGGTCTCGGCCGAGATATGTGGCTCGAGTGCATTCTTTTCATAGGGCAGCGGCGGCAATTCAAAAGCCATGGTTGTCTCCTTATCAGATCAGGCTGGTGCGCAAGCGCTGGGCCGTTCACGGTCGGCACTGGAAGTGCGGCAGGGGTATTCGCGTACCCTTCATGTACCGCAGCGGCCGGATCATAGCATCGCGTCTCCGTCCTATCCACGCTGCATCCATGCTGCAATAGGCTGGTTCAGAGCGGTTCCCGTCAGGTCTCCAAGACCAATCGTGCCGCGAGTGACCACATCATGACGGCTACCAGAAGATCTACGGCACGCCAGGTCGAAGGCCGGGACAGCCATTTCGACATGAACGACCCGGCAGCGGCTAACAGGCCAAACCAGAGAATCGAGGCGCTTGCAGCGCCAGCAGCATAGGCAATGGGAGAGGGTTGCTGAGCGCCGAGTGATCCGACGAGAACCACTGTATCGAGATAGACATGTGGATTTAGAAGCGTGACGGCAAGCGTCGACGCCATCACTGCGCCGAACGACCGCTTCGGTTGGAAGTGCGGACTAAGAGCGCTAGGGCGGATTGCGCGTTTCAACGCGCTCAGGCCGTAAATGAAGAGGAATATGGCGCCTGCCCAGCGCGTTATCCCAAGAAGGATCGGGCTCGAGACGAGGAGGGTGGCGAGGCCAAAAACGCCGGCGCAGATCAGTACCAGATCGCACAGGGCGCAGGTGGCAGCGACAGACCACTGGTGCTCTCTTCGCACGCTCTGGGCGAGCACGAAAGCGTTCTGGGCGCCAATGGCGACGATGAGCCCGGCCCCGATCATCATGCCATTCAGATAGCTTGGACTCATCATTGAGCACCGGCTATGACGAGGCAGCAGCCGTGGATAACAGGTGAACGAAACCGAAGCATCAGCATGTCCCAACTGAGAGAATGCTGCGAGTGTGGCCCGTTCTCCGTTATAAGAGAAACCGAATCAGTTAATTATGCATTAGGGTTTCTTATGCTCGACTACAAGTTACTTGCTGCTCTGGCTTCCGTGGTAGAGCAGGGCGGGTTCGAGCGAGCTGCAGCTGCCCTCGCCCTGTCTCAGTCTGCAGTCTCTCAGCGCATAAAACTGCTGGAGGCCCGCCTGGGGCAGCCTGTACTCGTTCGTGCGACTCCGCCTTCCCCGACGGATCTGGGGCGACAGCTGTTGAATCATGTCCAACAGGTGCGCTTGCTGGAGCGCGACCTCAAGTCGAGCGTTCCGGTGCTCGAAGATGGGCACGCGGAGCGCATACGGGTTGCCATCAACGCGGACAGCGTTGCCACCTGGTGGGTCAACGCGATCGCCGGGTTCTGTGTCGAGGAGGGCGTGCTTCTTGATCTTGTGGTCGAGGATCAGGATGTGGGATTGAAACGTATGAAGGCTGGAGAGGTGGCAGCTTGCTTGTGCGCTACCGAACGTCCGGTTGCAGGTGCGCGCTCGGTTGCCCTTGGCGCTATGCGTTACCTGGGTCTGGCGAGTTCAACGTTCATTGAACGGCATTTTAGGGACGGTGTAACGCCTGACTCGCTGGCGAATGCCCCAGCCATCGTCTTCGGGCCTGATGATCTGCTTCAGCACCGCTATATCGCCTCGCTCGGCGGCGGGGGCAGCTTTCGACACCATCTCTGTCCAAGCTCTGAAGGGTTCGTGCATATGGCCTGCGCGGGGATGGGCTGGGGGCTCATGCCGGAGTTGCAGGTCTCTGCAGAACTGAAATCCGGTGCGTTGAAGGAGCTCGTTCCTGGACTGTATGTGGACGTGCCGCTCTATTGGCACAGCTGGCGCAACGGCGGAGGGCTGCTAGACGCACTAACGAAACGGCTGAAGGAGGTGGCAGCACTGATGCTGCGCGAGCCGCCAGCGTAGTCGAGGACTTTAGCGGCGAGGGCCGGACGCGCCAAGCGGTATTCGTCAAGTCGCAAAATATTGAGGCGAAAGGTTAAAAATCCGTTGGGTTATCCAGCAAATTGAGGTATCAGGGAAGTAGACCGCCGAACCCTGCAGACAGGTGGCGGCCCTCGGCCCTCATCTATGCTCAGACTTCCGCGCCGCGGCCCGGAAGGTCGGTGGTCCATCACGGCGCATCGCTCCCATGGGCGATTGCCGTCTGGCTCAATAGGGGATGTCTGCCTCTCGACGGGCAGGGCACCCTAGACAAGGTGACCGAGTATGGATGACAACGGACGCGCCAGCGCCACTACGCCTATCTTTTATGTCCTCGATACCAACGTCCTGATCCACGATCCCAACGCCCTCCTGAACTTCCAGGAACACTACGTCGCCATCCCGATGACCGTGCTCGAGGAGCTGGACAAGCTCAAGACGGGTAAGCATACGGTCGCTGCAGAATGCCGTCAGGCGATACGCCTGATTGATACGGTGCTGGGCGAGGCGACGCCTGACGAAGTGGAGGAAGGCGTGCCGATTCAGCGCGGCAAGAGCGGCCCACGTGGTTACCTGACCATTCTGATGAGCAAGCGAGCAGCACCCACTACCTGGCTTCCAGACAACCTGAACGACAACCGGATCATCAACCAGCTAGTTGAGTTGAGAACGCAGCGGCCGGGCTTGAGCGTCGTATTGGTCACCAAAGACATCAATATGCGTCTCAAGGCGCGCGCCTGCGGTATTGCGGCCGAGGACTATCACACCGACCAGCTCGTCGACGACGTCAACCTGCTATCACGGGGGTATCACAACGTGACCGGCTCGTTCTGGGACCGCGTCGCGAAGGTGGATACGCGTCAGGAAGCGGGGCGAACCTGGCACAGGGTCCAAATGACCGAGCCGCTTCCTTCGGTCCACATGAACGAATTCATCCTGGATGAACAGGGTTTCGTCGGCTGGGTCAAGGGCGTTCGAAATGACGAACTCATTCTGCTGGACCTCCATCAGGAACCCCTGCTGCACCAGGAAGCTTGGGGCCTGCGCCCAAGGGATATCTACCAGTCGCTGGCCCTCTTCGCGCTGCTGGACCCAGATATACATCTGGTCAACCTGTCCGGGGCTGCAGGATCGGGCAAAACCATCCTGGCTCTAGCGGCCGCAATCGAACAGACCATGGTCAGCAAACGCTACCGTCGAATCATCGCGACCCGGAGCGTACAAGGACTCGATCAGGAGATCGGTTTTCTGCCCGGAACCGAAGCGGAGAAGATGGAACCCTGGCTCGGTGCGATTACCGATAACCTCGAAGCGCTGCACATGGATGACGAGAACACACACAGCAGCGTCGACTACATCCTTCAGAAAGTGCCGTTGCAGTTCAAATCGCTGAATTACATCCGAGGGCGCAGCTTCCAGCACAGTTTGATCCTCATCGACGAGTGCCAGAACCTGACGCCTCATCAGATGAAAACGATCATTACGCGCGCCGGCACCGGCTCGAAGGTGATCTGCCTAGGCAACCTGGCCCAGATCGATACGCCTTATCTGTCCGCGCCCAGTTCGGGATTGACCTACCTGACCGAGCGATTCAAGGACTTTTCCCATGGTGTACATATCACGCTCCAAGGCGTGCCGCGTTCCGTGTTGGCCGAGTATGCCGAAGCCCACATGTAACGAAATGTAGGCTGCGCGCTGTCTTAGCGCAGATGCAAAACCCCGGGCTGAGGGCCGGTCCGGGGTTTTGCTTCAAGGCCTGATGAGAGGTCATGCCCAGGGCTGCGACCATCGGTCTCGGTGTCCTCACCGCGCTCCAGGTAGCAAAAAATGCTATGTTTCGCGCCCTCTGACGTGAGGGTGTTTCATGACTGATCAATCGCAAACGCCTGCATCTTCCGGCCTCGGGAAGGGCGGATGCTTATGGCTCATGCTGGTAGGCATCGGCATCATTGTGCTGGTGTTCTCCGTCATCATCTATTCGATCACGCGGCCATCTACAGAAACCGTTCAGGCGAACGAGCGCGCAGCGATTACCTCGTGCTGGAAGAGGGCAAATGACGAGGCCGCGAAACCGACCTCGCGTTCCTTCGCCAAGGACAGCTGCCTGGAGATGGAAAAGCAGTACCGAATCAAGTTCGGTAGTGAGCCATGAGCCGGCTGGGGAATGGGACGCCATCGCGGCGCTTTCTTCTGATCTCCGCTGCCATCGCCGTCGTATTGATGATCGCGGTAGCGCTGGCATTCTGGTGGCGTTTTGGTGTTTCGAACCTGAGACCGTATGCGCAGCAGGCCTATTTCTTCAGCGGCGATGCATTGCGCTTACCTGACGAGCTCAAAGGGCCTGGCCCAATTCGTTTTGTGCACTTCTGGGACCCAAATTGCCCATGTCACAGGGAGACCGATGCGCATCTCAACTACCTGATCAGCTTGTATCGATTCTCGAACGTTGTGTTCTACAGCGTGCAGAAGCCTGGTACGCAAGGTGAGATGGCTTCCTATCTTAAAGGCAAGCTAAGGCCGCTCGACAGTATCGAAGGAATGGAGACGGTACCGGCCAGTCCGGCGGTCGCAATCTGGAACGAGGAGGGCGAGCTTGCGTACGCAGGTCCCTACAGCGAGGGGCTGGTATGCAATTCGTCAACGAGCTTCGTTGAACCCGTATTGGACGCACTCTCATCCGGGCGGGAGGTGTCTTCCACGAATACCATGGCGCTGGGTTGTTACTGCGATTGGTCGGGTAGTGCCAAGTAAGGCGCGACGGTGCGTTGCGCAACAGCAACAATAGGATGTCGAGAGGTGCGGTGCGACACATTGCCGCGCCATTTGAGAGGGTAATTTCGCTATTATTACCCGCGTATTTCGAGTGCCATCCCTGACCGGTCAGACAGGTCTTTCGCGAGTCGGTTCATATTGTTCGAACCCGCAATCGCTACGGTTCGTACAGCCGCACGTCGAATCACTACCGAACCGATCATTAATGTCTACTCTAAATGCGCGAGGTTCGTTCATGGGCGTGGCTGTTTAGCGCCGCATGAGAGGGTGCGTCGACAGAGGGAGACCGGTTGCTTGGATATCCGGTCGCGTTTTCCCCGGTTGTAACTGCATAATATGCGCCCTTCCGTACCAGCCGGTTTCATCGATGGCGTGTCCGGAGACGGTACCTCAGGTGCCGCGCGTTCCAGGTTCACCTCCAGCACGCAGTGCGGGGCGCTCCTGCGGCCCCGATCGAGCGCCGGGCGTTTGGCTGAACAAACCGATATGTGGGATATCACTTTGCTGAAGGTCGTGAAATGAGAGAAGAGAAGTACCACCGCTTTTTCCGCTCGCTTCTATTAATAGCCGCTGCCGTATCATTGAGCGGTTGTGACTGGGCGCTTTTCGACTCGAAAGGGCAGATAGGCATCGAGCAGCGGAACCTCATCATTACCGCCACCGCGCTGATGTTGATCGTAGTGGTCCCGGTCATTGTCATGACCTTCCTGTTCGCCTGGCGCTACCGTGCGTCCAACAAGCAGGCGACCTATACGCCTGAGTGGGCGCACTCGCACAAGATCGAGGCCGTCGTATGGGGCGTGCCACTGATCATCATCGCCGTACTCGCGGTCATCACGTGGCGCACCACCCACTCGCTCGACCCCTACCGGCCGATCGAAGCGGACAAGCCGGGAATGACGATCGAAGTCGTTTCGATGGACTGGAAGTGGCTGTTCATCTATCCCGAGCAGGGCATCGCTACGGTGAACGAGCTTTACATCCCCGAGAAGACGCCAGTGACCTTCCACGTGACTTCCCAGTCGGTCATGAACACGTTCTTCATCCCGCAGCTCGGCGGCATGATCTACGCCATGGGCGGCATGCGTACGCACCTCAATCTGATCGCGAACGAGACTGGCCAGTTCTTCGGTCTTTCTGGCAACTACAGCGGTCATGGCTTCACTGGCATGCGCTTCGTGACTCACTCTGTAACGGACCCGGAGTTCGATCAGTGGGTCAGCAAGGTCAAGGAGTCCCAGAACACGCTTGACTTCGAGAGCTACAAGATGCTCGCGAAGCCTAGCGAGAACAATCCAGTCGAGTACTTCAATGCTCAGCCAGGTCTGTTCCGTCAGATCCTCGGCCAGTACATCGACTACAAGAAGAGCAATCATGTAGGTGAGGCTACGCACGCCAGTTCCGGTGCGGAGGAATAAGAGATGTTCGGAAAGCTGACATTTGACGCAATACCCTTACACGAGCCCATTCTCGTCGTCACGATGATCGCGGTGGCGCTGGGCGGGCTCGCTGCAGTCGCCGGGCTGACCTACTTCAAGAAGTGGGGATATCTCTGGAACGAGTGGTTCACTTCGGTTGACCACAAGAAGATCGGTGTCATGTACATCGCGGTCGCACTCGTGATGCTGCTGCGTGGTTTCGCTGATGCCATCATGATGCGTACTCAGCAGATGCTGGCTCACGGCGGCGCTGAAGGGTACCTGCCACCTCACCACTATGATCAGATCTTTACCGCTCACGGTACGATCATGATCTTCTTCGTGGCGATGCCACTGGTAGTGGGCCTGATGAACATCGTCGTACCGCTGCAAATCGGTGCGCGCGATGTGGCATTCCCGTTCCTGAACTCGCTCAGCTTCTGGCTGTTCGTAGTTGGCGCGCTGCTCATCAACATCTCGCTGTTCGTTGGCGAGTTCGCGATGACCGGTTGGGTTGCGTACCCGCCGTTGTCAGGGATCGAGTACAGTCCCGGGGTCGGTGTCGACTATTACATCTGGGCGCTGCAGATATCGGGTATCGGTACGCTGCTCACGGGTGTGAACTTCTTCGTCACCATCATCAAGATGCGTGCCCCGGGCATGAACCTGATGAAGATGCCGATCTTCACCTGGACGATCCTGTGTACGTCGGTGATCATCTGTGGTGCCTTCCCGATCCTGACCGTCACGCTGGCCATGCTGACGCTCGATCGCTATCTGGATTTCCACTTCTTCACCAACGAGTTGGGCGGCAACCCAATGATGTACGTCAACCTCATCTGGGCCTGGGGCCATCCTGAGGTGTACATCCTGATCCTGCCAGCGTTTGGTGTGTTCTCCGAAGTCACCGCAACGTTCGCCCGCAAGCGTCTGTTCGGTTATCACTCGATGGTCTGGGCCACCGTGGCGATCACCGTGCTGTCCTTCGTGGTATGGCTGCACCACTTCTTCACCATGGGCTCGGGTGCGAGCGTCAACGCCTTCTTCGGTATTGCAACGATGATTATTGCGATTCCGACCGGGGTGAAGATCTTTACCTGGCTGTTCACGATGTATCGCGGCCGCCTGGAACTCACTGCCCCCATCATGTGGACGCTGGGCTTCCTGGTAACCTTCTCCATCGGTGGTATGACCGGCGTTCTGCTTGCTGTTCCGGGCGCTGACTTCCTGCTGCACAACAGCCTGTTCCTGATCGCGCACTTCCATAATGTGATCATCGGCGGTGCCGTATTCGGCTACATGGCCGGTATCACCTACTGGTTCCCGAAAGCGTTCGGCTTCAAGCTGCACGAAGGTTGGGGCAAGGCGTCGTTCTGGTTCTGGTGCATCGGCTTCTACTTCGCATTCATGCCGCTCTATATCTTGGGCTTCATGGGTATGACGCGTCGTCTGAACACCGTCGACAACCCAGAGTGGGTGCCGCTGACCTACGTTGCGATGATTGGTGTAACGCTGATCGCGATCGGTATTGCTTGTACGCTGATCCAGTTCGTCGTTTCGATCATTAATCGCAAGAAGCTGGCTGATGTTACTGGCGACCCGTGGGATGGCCGTACGCTCGAGTGGTCGATCTCTTCGCCGCCGCCGTTCTACAACTTCGCTGTTGTACCACGTGCCGACAAGCTGGACGCGTACCACGAGATGAAGCGTGATGGTCTACCGACTCCGCCAGCTGAATATGCGCCGATTCACATGCCCAAGAACACAAGCGTAGGTGTGATCATTTCGCTGTTCAGTGGTGTGCTTGGTTTCGCTCTGATCTGGCACATCTGGTGGTTGGCTGCAGTCTCGTTCGTAGGCGCCGCGGTCTTCCTGATCGCGCGTAGCTACAACGAAGACGTTGACTACTACGTGCAGCCCGACGAGATCGCGCGGATCGAGCAGGCTCACATTCAAGCTAAGGCAAATCAGGCGTAAACCATGTCCAGTGAAGTGATGAATAACCACGCCGCTCACGCCGACGAGCATGAGCATCACCATGACGCAGGGGAGTTGAAGGTCTTCGGGTTCTGGATCTACCTGATGACCGACTGCATCCTGTTCGCGAGCATCTTCGCCGGCTTTGCAGTGCTCAGCACTGCATATGCCGGTGGGCCCACGCCCAAGGAGTTGTTCGACCTGAACCTGGTTCTGGTCGAAACGTTCGCTCTGCTGTTCTCGAGCATCACCTACGGCATGGCGATGTTGGCCATGTACCGTGGGGACAAGTCCAAAACGCTGCTTTGGCTGGTCGCGACCTTTATCTTCGGCGCGATCTTCCTGAGCATCGAGCTCTATGAGTTCCATCACCTGATTCATGAAGGTGCTGGTCCGCAGACGAGCGCTTACTGGTCTGCGTTCTTCACCCTGGTCGGGACTCACGGTCTGCACGTCACCTGTGGCCTGATCTGGATGGCGATCATGATGCACCAGGTCGCCACCCGTGGCCTGACTTCGACCACCGAAACACGTTTGAGCTGCCTGAGCCTGTTCTGGCACTTCCTGGATATCGTCTGGATCTGCGTGTTTACCGTTGTATACCTGATGGGGGCTCTGTAATGGCTCACGACCACCACACCACTTCGGCTGGCGCCAGCCACGGTAGTGCCAAGTCCTACATGGTCGGCTTCGTCCTGTCGGTGATCCTGACCGTCATCCCGTTCGGGCTCGTGATGCATCCGATCATGTCGCCGGCTGCAACTTTGTTCACCATCGTCGGCTTCGGCGTTGTGCAGATCTTCGTACACCTCGTGTACTTCCTGCACATGAACACCTCGTCGGAGCAGCGCTGGAACACGGTTGCCTTCGTATTCACCGTGCTGATCAGCATCATCGTCGTCGTGCTCTCCATCTGGATCATCTGGAGCATGCACTTCTACATGATGACCAACTAAGAGAGCGTGCTCCGATGTTCAAGCAATACCTGCTCCTGACCAAGCCGGGCATCGTCTTCGGAAACCTCATTTCCGTTGCCGGTGGCTTCTTCCTGGCTTCGAAAGGGGATATCGACCTGGCGCTGTTCCTGGCAACAGCGGCCGGCGTCGCGCTGGTCATTGCTTCCGGTTGCGTGTTCAACAACTACATCGATAGGGATATCGATGTAAAAATGGAGCGGACCAAGAACCGGGTGCTGGTAAAAGGCCTGGTCGCTCCGGCAAATGCCATTCTCTATGCCTGTGCACTTCTGGTGGCAGGCATTGCCTTGCTCTATAAATCGACCAATATGCTTGCGGTCGGTCTGGTGCTGATGGGGTTCGTCGTATACGTCGGCCTCTATAGCCTCTACCTCAAGCGTCATTCGGTTTATGGAACGTTGGTTGGCAGTCTGTCGGGCGCCGCTCCGCCCGTTGTCGGCTACTGCGCCGTTAGCAACGAGTTCGATATGGGCGCGGCTATCCTGCTGCTGATCTTCAGCCTCTGGCAGATGCCCCATTCGTACGCCATCGCAATTTTTCGCTTCAACGATTACCAGGCTGCAAACATCCCGGTCCTTCCTGTTATCAAGGGTGTACCGGCTGCCAAGCGGCATATCGTGCTCTACATTGCGGCTTTCCTGATCGCTACGCTGATGCTTACCATCAGTGGCTACGCTGGCTACAACTACTTCGCGGTAGCGGCAGTAAGCGGCGCCTACTGGTTGTGGATGGGTGTTTCAGGGTACAAGGCTGCCGATGACAAGGTATGGGCGCGCAAGCTGTTCGTGTTTTCCATTGTGACGATCACAGCGCTTAGCGTAATGATGTCCGTGGATTTCCGTTCCACTCCCGATCAAGTGCTGATGACGTCGATCAACAGTATTTGCACGGGCATGGTCGGCGCGGAGAGCTCGATCTGCGAGACGTTCGCTGTACGTTGATGCGCGCTGCGTTCAAGAGGCCTGCCATTCATGATGGCGGGCCTTTTTTATTTAAGGGCTAGCCGGGCGGATGTGAGCGTTGCAGCCGCGCGGGCAGTCCAACAGTGGATTTCGGTTTTAAGGAGGTCGACATGCTGACTCATCTGGATGCGCAGGGGCGTGCCAATATGGTGGATGTTACGGACAAGGAAGTGACGTCCCGAGAAGCGCTGGCCTTGGCCACGGTAAGAATGCAGCCGGCCACGCTAGCGATGATTGTTGATGGCGCGCATCCAAAGGGCGATGTATTTGCCGTTGCGCGAATCGCGGGTATCCAGGCGGCAAAGAAGACCAGCGACCTCATACCGCTGTGCCATCCTTTGATGCTGACCAGCGTCAAGGTAGAGCTTCAGGCCGTGGGCGACGATACCGTGCGTATCGAGGCGCGGTGCAAGCTAGCGGGCCAGACGGGGGTAGAGATGGAAGCGCTCACAGCCGCCAGCGTCGCCGCGCTCACCATCTATGACATGTGCAAGGCGGTTGATCGGGGAATGGTCATCCAGGAGGTGCGCTTGTTGGAGAAGAAGGGTGGCAAGAGCGGGCATTACGTAGGGGAGGAGGGCTGATGGAGGTCCATTACTTTGCACGGTATCGAGAAGCGCTAGGGGTCGGCGTGGAGCAAGTCGAGTGGGATGAATCGCTACATACGCTCGAAGCACTGCGCGATCGGTTGGTAAGCCGAGGCGGGGCATGGGAGGTGTTGAACGAGCGCAATTTGATGTGCGCGGTCAATCAGGAGATGTGTAGCCTCTCCACGGCGCTGGGGCCCGATGACGAGGTCGCCTTCTTTCCTACCGTAACAGGGGGCTAATCATGAGCGTTCGTGTCCAGGAGCAATCGTTCGATCCGGGTACCGAGACGAATGCCATGCACGCGGCCAACCACGGTATTGGAGCCGTGGTCTGTTTTGTCGGCTACATGCGCGATTTCAATGCAGGGGACGACGTAACGGGGATGTACCTTGAGCACTATCCGGGGATGACCGAACGAGCCCTTGAGTCGATCGTGGACGAAGCGTACCAGCGTTGGGCACTGCTCAAGGTGCAGGTGGTTCACCGTGTGGGCGCGCTTGAGCCGGGAGACCCGATTGTCTTCGTGGGCGCGGCGAGTGCCCATCGGAAGGATGCGTTCGATGCATGTGCCTTCATCATGGACTATCTGAAGACGCGTGCACCCCTCTGGAAGAAGGAGCGGACCGCGAGCGGCAGCCGCTGGGTAGACGGTAGGGAGAGCGACCAACAAGCTGCTGGTCGCTGGTAGCGACTCGGTTTAGGAACCGCAAACCTGCTGCGCGACCGGAGCGGTCGATTGCGAGTCGCTTCGCAGGCGTGAGCCGCAGATTGTGGCGTCTTCGCTCGCTGGGCGCTCACTATCATCTAAGACGGCAACATGTACACGAGCCTGTAGAAGATCGGGCCGAACATTCCTACGATCCCCACGGCGATGAGCCCCATGGCCCATTCATGGTCGCGACAGGCAAAGCCAACGCACATTAGCAGGAAGCCGATCGGGAGAATGACCATCACCGCATGATACGGGTCCATCTTATTCCCCTCTGAGCAGTGTGGTTTAGATAAAGTCTAGACCGCCCTGCCCAGAGCGTCGAACGAGTGTGTCGAGCCGGGGGAAAGGAACGCTAAGGGTGAGTTAATCTCCGGTGGAGGCCTCTTACGAAGCCCCTCGAGGATGGATCAGGGCTGGGTCGCCGGCGGCGCGACACGCTTTGATAGCCGGGAGATCAACCACTTACGCGCGGGTACCACAAGGCGCTCCTGAAACAGGACGCTCGCCACGATGAGCAGTGCGAGGAAGATGAAATAGCCCGTTAGGGTGTTTTCCACGGCGCCTGCTGCAGCGATGCACGCATCCCATTCCGTGAAGCATGCCGCGAAATTTCCAAGCAGGAGCTTCTCGACGGTCCGGAACAGAGCCGACAGTGGCACGTGTAGCACGAAGATCGAGAGCGACGCAGCGCCAAGACGCGGCAACCAGCGCCTCAATGCTCCCGAAGCCGGTTCGCTTATCAGCGCGGTGAGGTATACCAGCATTAGCTGTGCGGGCAGCAGCAGCCCATTGTGAAGCAGGTAGTACCAGAATTTCGGCCCGTGCGTGAACAGTGCCGTGCCAATGATAAAGCTGACTGCCACATAGAAGATCATCCCTGCCCGCAGGGGCGTACCAGGCAGAGCTGAGGCCGCTTGCTGATGCCGGAAGATCGAGTAGACCAGGATTCCGGCGAGGAACTCCGGTAGTCGGAAAAGGGGGAAGCGATGGATCAGGCCTGTGAACGGGATACCATAGTCCTGATACCAGACCACGAAGAGAGGCGGGATCAGATAGAGCGCACCGACCAGGACAAGCAGTTTCCACGGATGCTGCGACGCCATCAGGCGTGGGCCCAATAGCGGGAACATCAGGTAGAAGAAAAACAGGGCCGAGATCGACCATAGCGGCGCGTTGAAAGTCAGGTAGAACGGGTTCCACGCATGCAAAAGCGTTAGCTGAAGGACGGAATTCAGCGCGAGTTCCCAGTTGCTCATGTAATGATGGAACAGTTCCGGCTGCTCGCGCGCCAACACTTCGTTGGTATCAAAGATCACGAACCGAATGCTGGCCTTGGGACCGTCTGGCGGTATCGCCAGATACTGCATTGTCAGCAGGACCCCAATAGTCAGAATCAGCGAAAACACGTGTATCGGGTAAAGGTTGGCCAGGCGTTTCAGCCAGAAGCTGGGTGCCGGCTCGCGAAGCCTGTTGTCGACAAAGTAAACGTGCGCAAGCAGGAAACCCGAGAGGACGAAGAAGGTGCTCGTCGCGAAGAAGCCCATGCTCGTAGCATCGCGGAGCCACTGCAGGCTGCCGTCGTCCGGGAAGTACATGTGTGCCGTGTGATAGACCGCTACGTACATCCCCATGAGGAATCGGAGCCATTCCAGCCCGATGAAGCGTTGTTTCTGGTTTGAGCCCACGGGCAAATGTCGTCCTGTTTCCAATGCAGGGGAATAGACCTGCAACGCGCCGCTTGGTGCCACGCGTTTTTCAGGGGCTGGAACCGCCCGCTGTGGGGCGATGCTCAGCGGGTGCGTTGGACGGGCGTCAACAATTCCGCTGGCGGCTGCTCGCAGTCGATCTTGCGACCGAGCAATTCTTCGATGGGAGGGAGAGCAAATGCATCGTCTTCACCTGCGAAGCTGATCGAGGTACCGCTGGTGCCTGCACGGCCCGTCCTTCCAATCCGGTGGACGTAATCGTCAGGGTCCTCTGGAAGCGTGAAATTGATCACATGGCTGATGCCGTCGACATGGATACCACGACCGGCGACATCGGTTGCGACCAGTACACGTATCCGGCCTTCGCGGAAACCTTCCAGGGTCTTGATGCGCTTGTGCTGCGGAACGTCGCCGGACATTTGGGCTGCGCTTACGCCGTCCTTGGTCAAGCGTTCTTCGATGCGGCGTACTTCGTCACGCCGGTTCGCGAACACCATGACGCGCTCCCAGTTGTTCTGGGTGATCAGGTTATAGAGCAGTGTGTATTTTTCGCGGTCCGAAACCGCATAGACGTGCTGCGTAACTGTATCGCTCGCGACATTCTCCGGCTCGATCTCTACTATCGCCGGATCCACGGTCCACTGCTTCGCCAGGTTCATGACGTCTTCGGTGAAGGTTGCAGAGAAGAGCAGTGTCTGGCGTTCGCCCTTGCGCGGAGTCTGCCGGATAATCTGCCGCACCTGTGGAATGAAGCCCATGTCGAGCATTCTGTCCGCTTCGTCCAGTACCATGACCTCGACCATATCGAGGTGGACTTCGCCGCGTTGGTTGAAATCCAGCAACCGGCCGGGCGTAGCGACCAGGATGTCGCAGTAGCGGGATTCAAGTTGCTTGAGCTGTTTGTCGAAGTCCATCCCACCGACGAAGCTCATGACGTTCAGTCCGCTGTAGCGAGTGAGCGCTTCGGCATCCCTGGCGATCTGAACCACCAGCTCGCGCGTAGGCGCGATGATGAGTGCGCGGGGCTCGCCCATGTAGCGCTCGTCCGGGACGGGCGTTTCGAGCAGCTGGGTAATGGTGGATATGAGGAAGGCGGCGGTTTTGCCTGTCCCAGTCTGAGCGCGACCGATCGCATCACGCCCTTTGAGCGTATAGCCCAACACCTGAGCCTGGATTGGCGTGCAGTAGGGGAAACCGAGGTCATGAATGGCATGCATGAGTCGGTCGTCGAGGTTGAAGTCATGGAAGCGCGTCTTGCCTTCCTGGGGCTCCACAACGAAATCTGCGATGGACCAAGTGTTGACTGGAAGTGGGGCAGGGCGCTTGGCGCGTGGTGTTCGGGCCCTGGGCGTGCTCGATGCTTGCTCTTGGGCTTCTGGGGAGACAGGCGCTGAGTGCCGAGCTGCTTCACCGCTTTGGCTTGGCGGCGTTACGTCGAGGTCCGCAGCGGTGTGCGGCGTCGCAGGATTGGAAGGCTCGCCCACGACGGCGCTGTCCTTGCCAAACATTTTCTTGAGTGCTTTGAGCACGGGATTCTCATCATTGGAATAGGGTCATTGATATCCGCCAGTGTAAAGCAAGAACCACGCCCGGCGAAGCGCCCACACGTGCTTGCGACCAAATGAGCTTTACCCAATGATGTTCAGCCGCAGAGACAGTTGCGGCCTTCCTGCTTGGCTTGGTAAAGCGCGCTGTCGGCGCGAGCAATCAGTGTTTCAAGCTTGTCCTTGGGGCGCATCTGGGCGACGCCTATCGAGATCGTGACGCCAGGTAGCGCGCCCAGGGGAGAATAGAAAATGTCGGCCCGCTCCAGGCTTCGGCGAAGCCGTTCGCCAATATCGCGCGTCTCCGCGAGCGTAAGATCCGGAAGAAGAATGATGAATTCCTCGCCACCATAACGCGCCATGCTGTCCTTGGGGCGGAGCTGGCCGCGTAACGTATTGGCGACCATGGCCAGTGCGTAGTCTCCGGCGAGATGGCCATGCGTATCGTTGTAGGCCTTGAAGTGATCCACGTCGAGCATGAGCATGCAAAGCGGAGAGCCATCGAAGGCGCAGCGGGTGCTTTCTCGTTCGTAGACATGACGCAGCCAACGCCGGTTTGGAAGCCCCGTAAGGCTGTCGATGTTGGCGGTCTGTTCCACGTCTTGAATGATGCGGTTGCCCTGACGAACCCGTTCGCACAAAAGTGCGAGCAGGTTGCGTGTCAAGGCAGGCGACTGGTCCAAGAGCCTCAGAAGACGCTCGCGGTGGAGGCGAAGTGCGACGGAGGCTTCAGAAGCAACGACAAACGCGCTAGGGTTTTCATCATCGATGAAGCTGATTTCACCCGCGCATTCACCGGGTCGGATGACGTTGACGGTCGGATTGTGGATATCACCAAGCCGTACCTCAAGTTGGCCATCCACAACCAGATAGAGGTAGTCATTCCGACTGGTCGGTGCTAGTAGCACCTCGCCGCGCTCAAACTCCCACGCAGACGCCTCATCGAGAAGCCGGTTGAGATCGTGCAGCTCAACATTTTTGAAAAGGCGCATGCGACGCAGGAAATGGATATCGCGCCATTCCTTCGTTTTCATGACTTCCTGTCTCCCCGTCGTGGGGCATGCATGACTGCGGCCATCTGGACGTCCCGGCGCTGCGATGGGTTATGGACCGAGCTGCTCTGACAAAGTGCCCGACCTGCCGACGGTCGGCGCTGTTGGGCGTCCCGGACGGCTCGGTGAGCCGTCTCGATACCGCTTAGGCAAGCTCCTGATTGGCCAGGCGCTCTCGTAGCCAGGCATCAACGGTATCGACCTCGACCAGCGTGACTTCATGGTCCATGTCGAACGCGTGCCATGTAACAGCTATACCCTGGCTTTCAAGGCAGTCATGTGCCAGGCGTCCAAAGGGCAGGGTGACGACATTGTCTTTCGTGCCGTGAGCGAACAATGCGGGCGTTTGGCGGCAGGCAGACAGGATCGGTTCGCTGCTATTCAGCGTCGGGCCATAGGTCGATAGGGCGATAGCGCCACCGATGGCGTAGGGCAGGGAACGGTACGCGGTGTGCAATACGACTGCGCCACCTTGTGAAAAGCCGGCAAGCACGATTCGGTTTTTTGCAATGCCCGCCTCGGCCTGAGCATCTATCAGTGCACGAATTGAGTGCGCGGACACCTCGATATCCGACTCGCTAATGTCGCGAGCGGTGGGACGCATCGCAAGGATGTCGTACCAGCTCGGCATGGCAATGCCGCCGTTGACAGTCACCGGCTTGGTCGGCGCCTGGGGAAAGACGAACCGGATCGTAGGCTGACGCTGCTGGAGCAGACGGCCTACAGGCTCGAAGTCGTAACGGTTGGCGCCGAGGCCGTGCAACCAAATGACGCACGCATCGGCAGTAGAAACAGGCTCAAGGATAAGGGGGTCGGTCATCGGTGCTCCTTTTTAGTGCTGCAATGGCCAAATTGGGGCGGTGTATTCGTCGGGCGGTGCCGGTTTACTGAACATAGTGTCGCAACGATGGAACTTTCATGCTTGACCCTATCGTTCGAGAGCCCTGATGGCACTCTGGTACGCCGCTTGCAATACCTGCTGCGTACTATCGCTCCAGCCAGCACGGTAACACCGTGTGGGACTGGGACGCACTGGTGACGCCCTGGCCTTATCGACTTCGTCCGGACCTCATCGGAACGAATCACGTGAACAGCCAAGGATGCAGCTGTACCCGTGGCGGGTGGAGGGCATTCATCCGACCGGACCCACACTAAGAAGAGCAACTGGAGGTTTTGATGAAGATGGTTAAGTCCACACTGGCGGCCCTGACCGCTGCTGGCGTGCTCGGCCTCGCCGGCACTGCACATGCGGGTGTCACCCTGGATGCTGTTAAGAAGAAAGGCTTCGTTCAGTGCGGTATCAGTGACGGTCTGCCGGGCTTCTCCTACGCCGAAGCAGGTGGCGCGTACAAAGGTCTGGACGTGGACGTTTGCCGGGCGGTCGCAGCAGCCGTATTCGGCGATGCCACCAAGGTCCGCTATTCGCCGCTGACGGCCAAGGAGCGCTTCACTGCCCTTCAGTCCGGCGAAATCGACATGCTGTCCCGTAATACGACCTGGACCAGCTCCCGCGATGCGGGTATGGGCATGAACTTTACCGGCGTTACCTACTACGACGGCGTGGGCTTCCTGGTGAACAAGGACCTGGGCGTCTCAAGCGCGAAGGAACTCGACGGCGCGACGATCTGCATCCAGGCCGGCACCACGACCGAGCTTAACGTCTCCGATTACTTCCGCGCCAATGGGCTGAAGTTCACCCCGATCACCTACGACCGCTCCGACGAAAGCGCCAAATCGCTCGAGGCCGGCCGTTGCGACGTACTGACGTCGGATCAGTCTCAGCTGTATGCACAGCGCATCAAGCTCGCACAGCCTGATCAATATGTCGTACTGCCGGAAGTCATCTCCAAGGAGCCGCTTGGCCCATCCGTTCGTCGCGGTGATGATGAATGGTTCGCCATTGTGAAGTGGTCACTGTTCGCCATGATCAATGCCGAAGAGCTGGGTCTGACTGCGGCGAATGTCGAGGAGCAGGCCAAGTCCTCCAAGAACCCGGACGTCGCGCGTCTGCTGGGCTCCGAAGGCAGCTTCGGCAACGATCTCAAGCTGCCCAAGGACTGGGCTGTTCAGATCGTCAAGCAGGTAGGTAACTACGGCGAATCGTTCGAGCGCAACGTGGGTCAGGGCAGTGAGCTCAAGATCAAGCGCGGCATGAATGCACTGTGGAATAACGGCGGCATCCTGTACGCGCCTCCGGTGCGCTGATCTGTCGTCGCCGTTGCCGGCGGGAGCATCGCTCCTGGTCGGCAACGGCGTTTTGTTTAGCCTTCACCGGAAAGCATCATGGCAAAGCCAGTCGGGGCATCGCGCTCCTCGTTTATCAACGATCCGCGCACACGAGCATGGGCGTTTCAGATCATCGCCATCCTGGCGGTGGTCGCATTGGGCTGGTATCTCTTCCAGAACACGCAAACCAACCTCCAGAATCGGGGCATTACCTCCGGTTTCGGCTTTCTGAACAACAGTGCGGGCTTTGGCGTCAGCCAGAGTCTCATCGACTATTCTGAAGCGAACACCTACGGAAGGCTGTTTTTCGTCGGCCTCCTGAATACGTTGTTGGTGTCGGCGCTAGGGATCATCATTGCTACGGTCCTTGGCTTCATCATTGGTGTGGCGCGGCTATCGCCGAACTGGCTGATCCGCAAGATGGCTTCGGTATACATCGAAGTCTTCCGAAATATCCCGCCGCTGCTGCAGATCTTCTTCTGGTATTTCGCGGTGCTGCGACTGGTGCCAAATCCGCGCCAGAGTCTCAGCTTCATGGACACACTGTTCCTCAACAACCGTGGCCTCTATGTTCCCGCACCACAAGCAGCGGAAGGCATCACGCCGTTTATCGTCGCGTTGATCATCGCGCTGGTGGGGAGCATTGCAGTGTGGCGCTGGGCTCGGATACGGCGCCACGAGACCGGCGAGCGGTTTCCCGTGTTGCTCACTATCCTCGCGTTGTTCGTTGCGCTGCCAGGGTTGGCCTCAGTGATTTTCGGAACACCCTTCCATTGGGAAGTACCGGAGCTCAGGGGCTTCAACTTCAACGGTGGCTGGGTTGTCATTCCAGAGCTGTTCGCACTGCTGGTCGCGCTCTCGGTGTATACCGCCGCGTTCATCGCCGAAACGGTGCGCTCCGGCATCCAGTCCGTCAGCCATGGCCAGACCGAGGCGGCCAGCTCGCTCGGCCTTCCAGCGGGCAAGACGCTGCGTCTGGTGATCATTCCCCAAGCCATGCGGGTGATCATTCCTCCGCTGACCAGCCAGTACCTCAATCTCACCAAGAACTCGTCGCTGGCGGCCGGTATCGGCTACCCGGACATGGTGGCGCTGTTCGCCGGTACGGTGCTCAACCAGACCGGCCAGGCCATTGAAACGATTGCCATCACGATGTCGGTGTATCTGACCATCAGCCTCACCATTTCGCTGCTGATGAACATCTATAACAAGCGGATGGCGCTGGCGGAGCGATAGGACATGACCACACATACATTCAAACCGGACCTGCCGCCGCCCAGCCAGACCGTGGGCGCATGGCCTTGGATGCGGGCGAATCTCTTTTCGAGCCCCATCAACACAGTTCTCACGCTGTTTGCGGCGTATCTGATCTGGCTGTTGGTTCCGCCGCTTCTGAACTGGGCGTTCTTCAGCGCGACATTCGTCGGTACGACGCGCGCGGATTGCGCCCCGGACGGTGCGTGCTGGGTGTTCATCAAGGAGCGTTTCGGCCAGTTCATGTACGGGTTCTACCCGACTGAGGAGCGCTGGCGCGTAAACCTGACGCTCATTCTGGCCGTCGTCGGTGCAGCGCCCGTGTTCTTTAAGGCTATGCCGCGGCGGGCCTTCTACGGGATTGGCTTCCTGATCGTATATCCGGTCGTTGCGTGGGTACTGCTCTACGGCGGCATGTTCGGGCTGGTCGAAGTGCCTACCGCACGCTGGGGCGGCCTCACTCTGACGCTGGTGATCGCGGCGGCGGGTATCGCTGGCGCACTGCCGCTCGGGATTCTGCTGGCACTGGGGCGGCGCTCGCACATGCCGGCCGTGCGGGTGCTGTGCGTAACCTTCATCGAGTTCTGGCGGGGCGTTCCGCTCATCACCGTGCTGTTTATGTCTTCAGTGATGTTGCCCCTGTTTCTGCCGGAAGGTATGAGCTTCGATAAGCTTCTTCGTGCATTGATTGGCGTGATTCTGTTCCAGTCAGCCTACATTGCCGAGGTGGTGCGTGGCGGTTTGCAGGCGATCCCCAAGGGGCAGTACGAAGCGGCGGGCGCGATGGGGTTGGGCTACTGGCGCATGATGGGGCTGGTGATTCTGCCTCAGGCGCTAAAGCTCGTTATCCCCGGCATCGTCAATACCTTCATCGCACTGTTCAAGGATACGAGCCTGGTCATCATCATCGGGCTGTTCGACCTGCTCAACAGCCTGCATCAGGCGACGGTCGATCCGGCGTGGCTGGGTATGTCCACCGAAGGCTATGTGTTCGGTGCGCTGATCTATTTCATCTTCTGCTTTGGCATGTCCCAGTACAGCCAACGTCTCGAACGCCGGCTCGACACCGGTCATCGCCGCTAAGGAGCGAAGCAACATGAGTGAGAACGCCAAGCGCCTGGAAATCGGCGACAAGACCATGATCCGCATGACGGACGTGAACAAGTGGTACGGCCAGTTTCACGTGCTCAAGGACATCAACCTGAACGTCAGGCAGGGTGAGCGAATCGTCCTGTGCGGCCCATCCGGTTCGGGCAAGTCGACGACGATCCGTTGCATCAATCGACTGGAAGAGCATCAGAAGGGCAGCATCATTGTTGATGACGTCGAGCTGACCGAAAACCTGAAGGACATCGAAACCGTGCGCCGTGAGGTTGGAATGGTGTTCCAGCACTTCAATCTTTTTCCGCATCTCACCGTTTTGCAGAACTGCACGCTCGCACCGATGTGGGTCCGCAAGATGCCCCGGAAGGAGGCAGAGGAAATCGCGATGCATTACCTGCAGCGCGTTCGCATCCCCGAACAGGCCAATAAGTTTCCCGGTCAGCTCTCGGGTGGGCAGCAACAGCGCGTAGCGATTGCCCGTGCGTTGTGCATGAAGCCCAAGATCATGCTGTTCGATGAGCCGACCTCGGCACTCGATCCGGAGATGGTGAAAGAAGTGCTCGACACCATGATCGGTCTCGCAGAGGACGGCATGACGATGCTGTGTGTGACCCACGAAATGGGCTTTGCCCGGACCGTAGCCAACCGCGTCATCTTTATGGACAAGGGTGAAATCGTCGAACAGGCTGAGCCGAACCAGTTCTTTGACAACCCGCAGAACGAGCGGACCAAGCTGTTCCTGGGACAGATACTGCACTGACCCACCAAGTCTGCTGCGCTGAGAAAGGGCCTTTCGAGGCCCTTTTTCTATGCATTATTCGAGCATATGACGTGTTTCAGCTCGTCAGGTGGGCTCGAACGAGGCCGGATTGTCATGGTCTACTGCGCAATTGGCAGACGTGAGGTGATGCGCCTACGTGTGCTCAAGCAAACATTTTTCGTTACAGGCATGGCTTGCGTGTGGCGAGGAAGGAATAATCCGCAGTTCCAAACAATGTCGAGATTCTGTTAGTGGCCGAGTACCTGATGTTCGATAAAGCCAAGGCCTGGAGCGCTCATGCCATCACCATCACGGGGGTGATCTTCGGGTTGCTTTCCATGCTTGCGCTCGTGCAGGGGCAACCACAAGCATGCCTGCTCTGGCTTGGCGCTGCGCTGATCGTGGACGGGCTCGACGGGACACTGGCGCGCAAGTTCCAAGTGAAGGTGGTGCTGCCTCACTTCGATGGCGTCATCCTCGACTCTGTGATCGACTACCTGAGCTACGTGTTCATTCCTGCACTCTTCATCTACCAATACATCGAGATGCCGCCAGCGCTTTCGCTCGTCGCGGTCGGACTGATTCTCGTGTCGTCGCTGTATTGCTTCTGCAATGTGAACATGAAGAGCAAGGACAACTACTTCGTCGGTTTTCCGGCCGCCTGGAACGTTGTTGCCCTCTATCTCTACCTGTTGGACATGAGCGCGACGGTCAACCTTGTTGTCGTGATCGTGTTGGCTGCACTGACGCTGACGCGTATGAAGTTCCTCCATCCCTTCCGAGTTCGCGAGTTCATGCCGTTGAACATCGCGGCCACCGCTATCTGGCTTCTCAGCAGCGCGCTGTTGATCTGGCAGCATCCGGATCACTCCGCATGGGCAACCGTTCTCTGGTGGCTGTCGGGCGTCTATTTCGTCGGGGTCTGCGTCTGGCGCACTGCGCGTGGACAGATGTCGGGTGCCTGAAGGCGCTCCATCCACTGCGGCAGTCGTGGATAAACCCTGGTATGTCTATCTGGTCAGGGCGTTGAATGGCGCCCTGTACTGCGGGATCAGTGATGACCCTCATAAACGCTTCGCCCGCCATCGGGCCGGCAAAGGCGCACGCTTCTTCCGGTCAAGCCCGGCTGTTGCGCTGGTGTATATCGAGCCGCTTGCAAATAAGTCAGACGCTTTGCGGCGCGAGCGAGCGATCAAGCGACTGAGCAAACCGCGCAAGGAAGCGATGGTGCATCAGTGGGTTACAGCGGAGCCATTGGCCCATTCGACGAATGCGCTGTCACTTGGTGGCACCGATTCAACCGTCGAGATGCCACCGAGCGAGGCACAAGCGTTGCCCCGCTCGGCTGAACCTGACGCTAGTCCTGCCGTCGCTTGAGCTGATCCTTCAGCTGCGTGGGCACTTGACGGATGATGAGCACATCCTGCTGCTCGTCATACTCGATCTTGGATCCCAACAGATGCGCCTCGAAACTGATCGATAACCCTTCGGCACGACCTGTGAAACGGCGGAACTGATTTAGCGTTCGTTTATCCGGGGGAATTTCAGGCGCAAGGCCGTAGTCCTTGTTCCGGATGTGGTCGTAAAAAGCCTTCGGCCGTTCCTCATCCAACAAGCTGGACAGTTCGTCGAGTGTCATTGGCTCGCCCAGTCGGGCCTGGGTGCTGGCGTAATCCACCAGCGTATCGGTCTTCGCCTTGGCCTGGGTCTCAGGCATGTCTTCGCTCTCAACGAAATCGCTGAAGGCCTTTAGCAGTGTTCTCGTTTCGCTTGGCGCGTCGACGCCTTCCTGGCAGCCGATGAAATCGCGGAAGTAGTCCGAGACTTTCTTTCCGCCTTTGCCCTTGATGAACGAAATGTACTGGCGCGACTGCTTGTTGTTCTGCCATTCCGACAGATTGATACGCGCGGCAAGGTGCAGCTGGCTCAGGTCCAGGTGTTTGGCAGGCGTCACGTCCAGGCTGTCCGTTACGGCAACGCCTTCGCTGTGGTGTAGCAGGGCAATGGCAAGATAGTCAGTCATGCCCTGTTGGTAATGCGCGAACAGTACGTGGCCACCTGTGGAGAGGTTGGATTCCTCCATGAGCTTCTGCAAATGCTCGACAGCCTGGCGTGTGAACGGAGCGAAGGGCTGTTCATCTTCCAGGTAAGCCTTGAGCCAACCGCTAAATGGGTAGGCGCCGGATTCCTCATGGAAGAGGCCCCAGGCTTTCCCCTGTTTGGCGTTGTAGCTGTCGTTCAGGTCAGCCAGCAGATTTTCGATGGCTTTGGATTCGGCGAGTTCGGAGTCGCGCGCGTGCAGGACGGCGGGGGAGCCGTCCGGCTTTTTCTCGATCAGATGAACGATGCAATGTCGGATGGGCATAGTGTGTCCCGGCGTGAGGGCAAAGCTCGAAATTCTACCCGAGACCGTCCGACTCCGCAGGGCTCGATCAGTCGCGCCGTTTGGGCGGCGTCTCCTGAAGCATGTGGACGATACCAGCGAGCTCGCGCATGTCGTCGAACACCCGTTCCACACCCAGCTGAAGCAACGTTTCACCGTGTTCGCTCGGGATATGGCTGGCACCAAGGAAGCCCACTACGCGCATGCCTGCCGTCAGCGCCGCCGTCACGCCCGTGGCACTGTCTTCGACTGCAAGGCACCGCTCGGGCGGAACACCGGCCGCTTTGGCGGCGGCCAGGTACACGTCGGGCGCCGGCTTGGGGCGTTCGACCTTGTCCGCACTGAAGATTCCGATGTCGACCCGCTCTGCGAGCTTGCAGCGGTCTAGGGCAAATTCCACGGCATCCAGACGGCTATTGGATGCAACCGCCAAAGGCAGGTCGATGGACATCAATGCATCACGGACGTAGGGGATGACCTCTACCTGGCTACGAATCTGTGCTTCGGTGCGCGCCCGCATATCGGTGTAGAAGGAAGGCGGGAGCTGGACGCCGAAATGCGCCTCGACCCGGGCGAGAATGTCTCGACTCTGAAGGCCGAAAGTGCCAGCGAGCACGCGTTCCAGCTCATCGGCTGGAAAGCGCTCTGCAAGGGTGTCGTGGACGTTGCGCTCGGCGATGATTTCACTGTCGATCAGCACGCCATCGCAGTCGCAGACGAGCAGATCGATGTATCGGGGCCTGTTCATTCAACCTCTGAAGCTATGGGCAAAGCGAATTGGATGGCCCGTGGCGTCCAAAGATTCAACGGGCCGGGCCTGAACAGTGTAGACCTGTGCCGTGACAGTTCGCCCGCCGTCTCTCCGGCACGAGCGCGTTCAGACATCGCTCGCGACCGCAACTGGCGCCTTTCGCATAAGCAGCAGCGGCAGGCCTGCCGCCAATACGACAAGGCCCAGCAACGCTCCCATTCCGGCATACACCGTGCTCGAACAGAACAGAGCAAAGCAAACGGCTGCGAACAGCAGTGGTAGCCACGGGAAAAGCGGCACGCTGAAGGGCCGCTTGCGCCCGCGATCGATGCGGCGAAGACGCATGAGGGACAGTGTCACCATCAGCATGAAGAACCAGAACACTGGGGCTGTGTAGGCGACCATGCTATGCACACTGTCTTCACTGAGTGCGCCGAACAGTACCAGGATCAATGTAATGCCGCCCTGCACGAGCAGGGCGCGGACGGGCGTCGAACCTCGGTCGTTCCATTCGCCTAGCATGCTGAGCTGCGGCACGTCCCGGCCAAGCGCGTAATACACGCGCGCGCCAGTCAGGATCGTGGCGTTCAGGGTGCTCAGCGCCGCAAGGCAGATCACGCCGCTGAGGGCAACCGAGGCCCAGGGGCCTGCGATCACATGCATGAGTTCGGCACCGACTGCCGTGGAGTTGCGCAGGCCTTCCAGTCCGAATATCTGAAGGAAGGCAAGATTCGACAGCAGGTAGAGCACGGTTACCACGAGTGTTCCGCCGATCAGTACGCGGACGACGTTGCGGCCGGGATCCTTGAGCTCGCCCGTCAGATAGGCAGCCTCATTCCAGCCACCGTAGGTAAGCAGTACGAAGACCATGCCCATGCCAAGCATCCCGAGCGTTGCGCCCGAGGGCTCCGTCGCCTGCGCAACGACGGGCTCTTCGCCGAACGCGATACCCGCGATCGCCAACCCCGTAAGGGTCGTGACGACCATCAGGCTGAGCACCACCTGGAGTCGTTTGGATTCGCGAGTGCCGAGGACATTGAGGGCGGTCAGCGCAACGACCGAGAACAGCGCATGCCAATTGGCACCATAGGCGCCCAGGGGAAGGAGCTGTTGGGCGTATTCGCCATAGATGAAGGCGACCACTGCGATTGCTCCGGTCTGGATGACCGTCCCGCGTGCCCACGCGAACAGCAACGCGAGGCGGCCTCCCCAGGCGCGTTGCAGATAGTGGTATTCGCCGCCTTCATGGGGGTAGCTTGCGCCTAGCTCGGCGTAGCAAAGCGCACCGACCAGCATCAGCAGGCCGCCTGCCAGCCACAGGCCTAGGTAAGCCAACGGCGTATCGGCGTGCTGCGCCACCATGGGTGGGAACCCGAATATGCCGATGCCCACCACGATTCCTACCACCACGGCGATGCCATCGGTAACCGAGAGTCCCTCGCGTGGATGCTTCAGCTGTGCCGGTGCGTTCATAAGGGTCAGCTCCGCGTGGCGCTCCAGTTTTCGACCGAGCCGTCTTCGCTTACGGCCGTGATGGAGTCGCCCTCGACGGTGCCTACGAAGACACGATCGCCCACGTTCAGCCGAACACGCTCACCGTCGAGTCGGCCCTCGACATTGGCAGGTTGCCCGGCCACGTTTGCCTTGCCCTGTACTTTCTGAAAGGTCTGATCCAGCTCCAGCGTGAAGCTTTCGTTACCGGCATTGACCTGCCACTGACCGTCGACCTTCGCGGGAACGATCCACAGGTAGATGTAGCGCCCATCAACTACCGCGGTCTGGTCTGCCTCCCAATCCTCCATGCTGAATGCATGGGAGACCACACGGGTGCCGGGCTCCATTTCGTTCAGGATCACCGGCCGCAGTTGCATGTTGACGCGTGGCAACAGGTACATCGTCAGCACATTGGCATCCGAGATGTCCTTCTTGAACAGATCGCCTTGTTCGAAAGTCACCTTGTCGGTGACCCCGGCTTTCTGCGCGTTGGCCTGTGCTTCTTCGATACGCTCGGGATTGAGATCGACTCCCAGGGCGGATTTCGCACCCCGGTCCTTCACCGCCGCGATTGCGATGCGGCCATCACCTGAGCCGAGGTCAACGACATGATCGTTCTGCTGTACGTCGGCCATTTCGAGCATACGCGTGACGACGGCTTCCGGGGTTGGCACATAAGGCACATCGAGACGGGGGGCTGTCTGGGCTGTTGCCGAGGCAGGTAGCCAGGCTGCGAGGAAGAGGGCGGGAATGAGGCTGTATCGGATAGCGGTAGCGGCGGTGAACATAGTCAGGGGCTCCAGGAGACGTGTTCGGGGCCTATACGGCAGGCGCTCAGAAAGCGGACCCATGCTTCGGTGAAACGGTTCGCCTCGTCCATAAGCCTCGGCGGGCGCGCTTCGACTCAAAACCGCTCTGGTGCAGGGTTTCCGGGCCTGGAAGGGGTATGGCACGTGTGTAACGTCATGTATCGCCAGCACGGCTATCGGCCGGTGTGCTGCCGAGCGGTGGCATGCCCGCATCACGCGAGTACAATGCGACGTCTTATTACCTGTCGGCGGTGCCGGCGTTTGGAGCGAGGGGTCGAGTCATGACGTTCAAGGTTTTCGTGGATGGCCAGGAGGGCACCACCGGGTTGCGTTTGCTGGATTATCTCGGCGGGCGATCCGATATCGAGCTGCTGCGCATCGATGAAGCCAAGCGCAAGGATTCGGCGGAGCGCGGCCGATTCCTGAATGCCGCAGACGTTGCCTTCCTGTGCCTGCCGGATGCCGCTTCGCGTGAGGCGGTATCCCTGGTCGACAACCCGAACACCTGCATCATCGACGCCAGCACTGCCTTCCGGACCGACACCGGCTGGACGTACGGGCTTCCGGAGCTGGCGTCAGGTCAGCGCGAGGCGATCAAGCGGAGCAAGCGCATCGCTAACCCGGGCTGCCATGCGACGGCGTTCATCCTGTTGGTTCGTCCGCTCGTGGATGCCGGCCTTCTACCTAAGGCCTACCCGCTGAGTGCCTTTTCGCTCACCGGCTACAGCGGCGGCGGCAAGCAGATGATTGCCGAGTACGAAGCGGGCGGTAATCCGAAGCTGACCAGCCCACGCCTGTACGCCATGCCTCAGTCCCACAAGCACCTACCCGAAATGCGCGTGCAGACAGGTATAGACGCTGCACCGGTGTTCAGCCCTATCGTCGGCAGCTTTTTGAAGGGACTGGCGGTAACCGTCCCGCTGCAGTTGGCGCATTTGCCAACGGGCGTAACAGCACAGCGCCTACGCGAAGCGCTTGCCGCGCATTACGAGGGCGAGCGTTTCATCCGTGTGATGCCGCTTGAGAGCGCCGAGAACCTGGACAGCGGATTCTTCGATGTCCAGGCGTGCAACGAGACCAACCGCGCCGACCTGTTCGTCTTTGGCAATGATGAGCGTGTCACGCTCGTGGCCCGGCTGGACAACCTCGGCAAAGGCGCCGCAGGAGCGGCTGTCCAGAGCATGAACATCCACCTTGGTGTAGATGAATCCATCAGCCTGGATAGCGGCCTCTGATCTCTCTTGCCCGCCGTTTGCCTCGTCGCTGACGGTGGGCCTGCCTTGCGCGACGACGCTGGATACCCGATGCAAACCCTGTCGCTGTTTGATTCGACTCTCCCACCCGGGCGGCGCTTTCGCCTGTTGCATACCTCTGATTGGCATTTGGGCCAGCATTTCCTTGGCAGAACGCGCCAGGCCGAGCACGAGGCGTTCTGCCAGTGGCTTATTACCTGCGTGCGAAAGCATGCCGTTGATGCTGTCGTGATAGCCGGAGATATCTTCGATACCGGTACGCCACCCAGTTACGCCCGCGAGCAATACAACCGTTTTGTGCTCGCGCTGCGTGAAACCGGTGCCCGACTGGTGGTATTGGGTGGCAATCACGACTCGGCAGCGATGCTGGGTGAGTCGCGTGGCCTGCTGGCGGCGCTCGATACCCACGTGGTGCCTTGCAGTACAGACGACCCTGCAGAGCAGGTCATCGTCCTGCGCCGTCGCGATGGCTCGCCGGGCGCAGTGCTTTGCGCTATCCCCTATCTGCGGCCGCGCGATCTGGTGCGAAGCGAGGGCGGACAGTCGGCGCAGGACAAGCAGCGTTCACTGCAGTCGGCCATTCATGAACATTACCAGACGGTTTTCACGCTGGCCGAAGCGCGGCGTGCATCGACCGGCATGGCGTTGCCCCTAATCGCCACGGGCCACCTGACGACCGTGGGCGCCTCAGCCAGCGAGTCAGTGCGGGAAATCTACGTGGGTGCGCTTGAGGCGTTCCCTACGAATGCCTTCCCGCCAGCGGATTACATCGCGCTTGGGCACATTCACCGTCCGCAGCGCGTGGGTGGCCTGGACCACATCCGCTACAGCGGCTCGCCCATTCCGCTGGCGTTCGACGAGGCGGGGCAGGATAAGCAGGTGCTCCTGGTGGATTTCGAAGACGCTGCGCTGCAAAGTGTCGAGGCGCTTCGGGTGCCGACCTTTCAGCCGATGGCTTCGGTATCCGGATCGTTGGCCACGTTGGCTGGTGCCATCGCTGGCATTGGGGGCGACCTTCAGGCAGGGCAGACCACATGGCTCGAAGTCGTAGTAAGCGAGGACGACTACCTGAGCGACTTGCAGAACCGCGTGTCGGCATTATGTGAAGGCCACCCAGTCGAGGTCTTGCGTGTACGCCGCGCGCGGAAGGCGACAGCTTCGGCGCTGCAGTCGAACACCCAGGAAACCTTGGCAGAACTCGATCCGGGCGATGTGTTCGAGCGCAGGCTCGCGCAGGAAACGCTCGACGCGCCACTGGAGGAGCGCCTGCGCACATTGCATCGCGATGTGTTGCAAAGCGTGCTCGAAACGAAGTAAACCGCTAGGCAGGCTCAGTGCGCTGGAGCGAAAGCCATATCTGGTTCGCTTCAGTGCGTAGCCGATCTCGAGACGCCGCGAGATCGTCCCGCTCTGCTTGGTCCGGAATCAGCGCAAGGTTGACCTCCACGTTCAGCAGCACCGCGTCCATCGCGGCATGCAACATAAGCGCACCTGCGACAACGTCCGGTCGAACGGATTGCTTGACCAGCGGCTTGGCGTGTTCGGCCAGGCGCAGGGCGGAGCGGCAGGCATGTGCGGTGGCGAGTGGAACGGCAATGCTGTCTCGCGCCGCCTGCTGCCGCGCTTCTTCGCTGTCAGCTTCAATAAAACCGCCGAATGCGCGGGCGTCCTCATCGGCGCTCGACATCAACTGACGCTGGAGCGGTTCCGACTGCCGCAGTAGCTCCTGAGCCTCACCGCGCTCCACATGGGTGCCCAGCCGTATCGCCATCTGAATGAGTGCCAGCCCGAAGCTCGCACTGACGGCCGCAGCTGCGCCGCAGCTCGGCGTGGGCTGCTTCGAGGCGACCTGATCGCGAAAATCCGACAGCGACAGCTGCCATAGTGAATGGGCCATGATCTGGTCTCGAATGGGGGTGTTCCAGATCAGAGTCCCGGCTCGGATCAAAGGTCCACACCAGCCGCGCGCATCGGATGCACGTAGGGGGTATTCAGTGACAAAATCGCCGGCTTGGTTCGTGGGGAAGTTAGCGTTGTGAGAATCCTGAGTCTGCGTCTGAAAAACATCAATTCGCTCAAGGGCGAGTGGAAGATCGATTTCACGGCGGAGCCGTTCGCGGGGAATGGCCTCTTCGCGATTACCGGGCCCACCGGCGCAGGCAAGACCACGCTGCTCGATGCGATTTGCCTGGCGCTCTACCACCGAACGCCACGCATGGAGCGCATTGGCAGCGAAAACGAAGTAATGAGTCGGCACACGGCGGAGTGCCTGGCCGAAGTCGAGTTCGAGGTGAAGGGCGACGCGTACCGCGCGTTCTGGAGCCAGCGCCGGGCACGGGACCGCAGCGACGGGGCCTTACAGCCCGCTCGCGCTGAACTTGCACGGGTCGATGGTGAAATCCTGACCGACAAGCTGAGCGAAAAGCCCAGGGAAGTGGAACGTCTTACCGGGCTCGATTTCGGTCGGTTCACCAAATCCATGTTGCTGGCCCAAGGCGGCTTTGCGGCATTTCTCGAAGCAAGTGCCAATCAGCGTGCCGAGCTGCTGGAGGAGCTGACCGGCAGCGAGATCTATGGGCTTATTTCCCAACGTGTCTTCGAAAACAGCCGCGAAGCCTCCCAGGTACTGTCGCAGCTGCGGGCTCATGCGCAGGGCGTATCGCTCCTCACGCCCGAGGCGATCGACCTACTGACAGCCGAACGGGCCACACTCTCGGAGCGCGATGCCGCGCTCAAGGCCGATCTCACGCGGCTGGCTCGGGAGCGTCAGTGGTGTCTGGACAAATCACAGACCGAAGCGCGGCTGGTGGCAGCTCAGTCCGAAGAACTACAAGCCCGGCAGGCACTTGAATCTGCGTCGGCAGACCTGCATCGCTTGGCCCGTAGCGAGCCTGCCACCCGGTTGCTTCCGGTGTTCGAGCGTCGTCAGCAGGCGGAGCGTGCGCGCACGTCCGGTTTGGAGCTCCAACGAGCCCGTTTGCAGGAGCGTGACGCCGTACGGTTAGAGGCAAATGCCAGTCTGGCGGCCGCCGTTCGGGTAAGCCAGGACCAGGTGGACAAGGCCACCGCCGCGCTGGCGGCCTTGCAGGAACAGCGTGAGTCGCTTGAAGCCAGCCTTTCCGAGCGCGCAATGCACGCGCGGCTGGGCGAATGGCTGAACGGCTGGCGAACCCGCTTCGAAGGGCGGCTCGATGCGCAGGCGGAGATAGCAGGCGCTGAGCAGCAGAACGCCCAGCTCCAGCAGCGGGCGGCCGCTTCGGGGGGCGAGCTCGCCACGGCGCGTCGATCTCAGCAGGACGCCCATGCGGCACTAGAAAAGGCCAGGGCAGAAGCCCAGGCAGCGCAGGCCCAGTGGGACGGCGCGCTGAACGGACGCAGCGAAGCCGAGTGGCGCGCCTCCTGGCAGTCCCTCCATGACAGAGGGGCGACGCTCGGTGAGCTCAACCAACTGGCAGAACGTCGCCTGCAGCTTGAGCGAAAATCCGCGCGTACCCTTGAGTCACTCCAGAAGCACCGGGACGGCATCGCCTCGCGCAAGACGGCATTGGACGCACTGCGAGCTCGCTATCGAGAGGTCAACCAGCAGATTCGTGAGCGCGAAAAACTGCTGGAGCAGGAACAGCGTATTCATGCGCTCGAGGCGCATCGCGCTGCGCTCCAGGCCGGGGATCCGTGCCCGTTGTGCGGCTCCACCTCGCATCCTGCAATCGAGGCCTACCAGGCGCTGAACGTCTCCGAGACCCAGCAGGCGCTAAAGGCGTCCCGGACGGAGCTTGAAACCCTGTCAGAGCGAGGTCAGGCGATGGCCACCGAGGTGGCCGCGGTCGAGGAGCAGATCAAGGCATGCACCGAGCAGGATGAGGAGAATCGCCAACAGCTGCATGCCCTGAGCGTGGCCTGGAGGGGCGCGTGCGAAAAACTCGGCTGCCGTCTCGAAACGGAGGCTGACGTGCGTGCTGAGCAGACACGTCAGATCACCGAACTGGGCGCGGTACAGCAAACGCTCAACGGGCTGGATGCTTTGCGCAACTCGCTTGAGCGCAACCGTACCATTGCCCAGGACTGCACACAGCGCGAGGCAGCGGCGGCGGGTCGGATTGCCCTGCTGGAGAAGGAGTTCGAGGCGATCGAGGCTCGTTTAGACGAGTCGAACGTAAGGCTAGACCAGCTTCGAAAACGCTCGGCCGACCTCGACGAGGCCCTGGCAAAGGAGTTGGCACCGTTCGGTTATTCGCTACCGGACGATAGCGAAGCCTGGCTCAAGCAGCGTCAGGGCGAGTGCGAGCGGTGGCAGGCGGACGAACAGCAGCGTGCGGCGCTCTCAGAGCAGCGGCCCCAGCTGGAGCATGCCTATAAGGACGCAACGCGACGCGCATCCGTTTGGCAGGCCAGATACGAAAAAGTCGGAAGTGGCATAGCTGTCGATCCTGCGTTGACGGGGCTTACCCTCGATATACTTCAAGCGCGCTGGGAAGACGCCGAGCGGCGCTGCGCCGAACTAGGCGGTGCATTGGAGGCAGTGGAAGCGCGTTGCGAATCCGATGCCCGTGTACTGGAGGAGGCGTCGCGGTCATGGGAGGTCGCACTGACTGAAAGCGTATTTCAAGACGAAGACGCTTTCCGCGCGGCGTTGCTAAGCGAGCCTGAGCGTGAAGCCCTGCAGGCATTGAAGGCATCCCTCGAGACCCGCCTTGCCGAAGCGCAGGCGGTTGGCGTTGCAGCACAACGCGACCTTGATGCGTTGATGGCGGAACCGCTGACCGATACCGAGCTTGCCGTGCTGGATGCGTCCATTGCATCCATCGACGAAGCGAGCAGGACCTGCCAACAGCGTCAGGGGGAGATACAGGCGCAGTTGCGTGAGGACACCGCCCGGCGCGAGGCTCAGCAGGCCCTATTGGTGCAAATCGCCGAGCAGGAGCGCGTCTGCGACGATTGGCAGCACCTGAGCAGCCTGATCGGCTCAGCCGATGGCGCCCGCTATCGCCGCTTTGCCCAAGGGCTCACCCTCGACCATCTGATCCACCTGGCCAATCGACAACTTCAACGGCTTCACGGGCGCTATCAATTGGCGCGTCGAACCGCCGGCGAGTTGGAACTGGAAGTCGTTGATACCTGGCAGGCGGATATCGCCCGGGACACCCGTACCTTGTCGGGAGGCGAAAGCTTCCTGGTCAGCCTGGCGCTCGCATTGGCATTGTCGGATCTGGTCAGTCACCGGACCCGAATCGACTCGCTCTTCCTGGATGAAGGGTTCGGTACGCTCGACGGCGAAACCCTCGAAATGGCGCTGGATGCGCTCGATAACCTTAATGCCAGCGGCAAGACGATCGGCATCATCAGTCACGTCGAAGCGCTGAAGGAACGGATCCCCGTGCAGATTAAGGTGAGCAAGGGCGTAGGCCTCGGCTATAGCACGCTTGACCGCCGCTATGCCGTCAGCGAATGATTCACGGCCGACACAGCCCGTAATGATTCGCGAACCGGTTTCCGCTGGCGAGCCATGGAACTGTCAGGCTAGTTGGCTATCTGTTGCAAAGTCTTTTTAACCGCTCCGCTGCGTGCCAAACCCACGCTCCGCACGGAGCGCCTATATCGTTCCGACCGCTAAGGTTATCCATGCAACGCAGAGACTTACTGAAAGCTTCCATGGCCCTGGCCGCCTACACCGGCATCCCCGCAACCAGCCTGTTCGCCGCGCGCGCCCTGGCTCAGACCGCCGATGGCAAGGCTGAAGCCTTCAGCTACGACCAGCTCAAGGCCCGAGCCAAGAAGATGGCCAGCGAAGCCTATGTCAGCAACGCCCAGGAACTGCCGCCGACACTGGCGACAATGACGCCACAGCAGTTCAACGCCATTCAGTACGACCCCGAACACTCGCTTTGGAAGGACCTGGAAGGCCAGCTGGATGTCCAGTTCTTCCACGTTGGCATGGGCTTCCGCCAGCCCGTCCGCATGCATAGCCTCGATCCGAAGACCGGTCAGGCGCGTGAGGTGCACTACCGTCCCGAGCTGTTCGACTATGGTCAGAGCGAAGTCGACGTCAGCCAATTGAAGGGTAAGGACCTGGCGTTCGCGGGTCTGAAGGTCTTCAAGCAACCCAACATCGACCGCTACGACATCGTGTCCTTCCTCGGTGCGAGTTATTTCCGTGCCGTGGATAACACGGGCCAGTACGGTCTTTCGGCGCGTGGGGTGGCAGTCAACACATACTCCGATACGCCTGAAGAATTTCCGGACTTCGTCGAATTCTGGTTCGAGACACCTGCCAAGGACAGCACGCGCTTCGTTCTCTATGCACTGCTCAACGGCCCTAGCGTGACGGGTGCCTATCGTTTCGATATCGACTGCCAGCCCGAGCAGGTCGTCATGGATATCGACATGAACATCCATGCCCGCAAAGCGATCAAACAGCTTGGCGTGACGCCTATCACCAGTATGTTCGCCTGCGGCCCTTACGAGCGGCGGATGTGTGACTTCATCAACCCAAACATCCACGATACCGATCGTCTGTCTATGTGGCGCGGGAATGGGGAATGGGTCTGCCGCCCGTTGAACAACCCTGAAGTGCTGCAATTCAACGCCTTCAGTGACGATAGCCCAAAGGGCTTCGGCCTCGTGCAGAGCGACCACGATTTCAAGACCTACCAGGACACCTCGAACTGGTATAGCCGTCGCCCGAGTCTTTGGGTGGAGCCCACGACACAATGGGGCGAGGGCAGCATCGACCTGCTGGAAATCCCGACTACGGGTGAAACGATGGATAACATCGTTGCCTTCTGGAACCCGAAGCAAGCCATCGAACCAGGCACGTCCCTCAATTTTGGCTACAAGCTGTACTGGGCGGCATTGCCTCCGGTGAAGCCTACGTTGGCGCAAGTGCTGGCCACGCGCTCGGGCATGGGCGGTTTCAAGCAGGGCTGGGCGCCGGGCGAACATTGGCCCAACGTTTGGGCGCGCCGCTTCGCCATCGACTTCGTGGGCGGGCCGCTCGAGAAGATGGATTGGAAAGACCCGGTCGAGTCAGTCGTCACCGTTTCCCATGGTGAGGCCAAGGACTTCAATATCTTCGCGCTACATCCCGAGGAGAAGGGTTTCCGGGCCCAATTCGACTGGTATCCCACCAGCGATAGCGTTGAGCCGGTCGAGATGCGTGCGTTCATTCGCCATGCGAAAACAAAGGAAGTTCTGAGCGAAACCTGGCTTTTCCAATATTTCCCGCCGAAGCCGGAAGAACGTAAGTATCCGCCGGTTGGCTGATGTACGCAGAAAAAACGCCGCGTATTGCGGCGTTTTTTCGTTAGGTGTAGTGGAAATACGATCTGCCTGGCTTGCCTTCATCATGCGAAGTTCTGGTAGAGATAACGGCCAACCATCGCGAAGCATACGATTACGATCAGCGGACGGATAAGCTTCGCGCCGCCCGCGATGAGGGCCATCGAGCCCAGGTAAGCGCCCATCAGCTGCCCGATGGCCATGACCGCACCGATCGTCCACAGCACCTTGCCGCCAATAATGAACACCACCAGGGACGCCACGTTGCTCGCCAAGTTCATGGCCTTGGCGGATGCCGTTGCCCGGATGAGGTTGCGCCCACGCAAGGCTACCTCGGCCAAGGAAAAGAAAGAGCCGGTCCCCGGGCCGAAAAAGCCGTCGTAGAAACCGATCACCGGTACCACGAAGGTCCGGTACGCCCGATCACCGATGCGCGGCTTTCGCTCCAGTGAGCCCGCACTTGGCGCGAGCAGGAAGTACAGGCCGATGCTGACCAGGACGACAGGGACCAGGATGTCCAGGGCCGAAGCGTCGATGAACTGTACGATCAGCGCGCCGAGGGCGGCCCCTGTCAACGAGGCGAGGCAGGCCAGCTTGACGTCCGAAACCGTGAGCTGCCGTTTGCGTATGAGCGTTACAGTCGCCACCAAGGCGCCGAACGTGCTCTGCATCTTGCTGGTGGCGATGGCTTGGATCGGTGGGATCTGCATGAGAAGCATCGCGGGCAGCGTGATCAGGCCTCCGCCACCTGCAAGTGTGTCGATGAAGCCTGCGGCAAACGCGATGGCACCCAGCAACAAAAGCATTTGTGGATCGAGCATCACGTCCATCGGGCTCATCTCAGGGGAATGCGGGCGCGGATTATGCGATGCGGCCGTGTCGGCTTACAAATCATGGTAAGCGGCTTCTGGCTCGTTTGGGGATCAGCGAACTGGGAAGAGTCTTCATATGATTCTGAGAACTTGAGATACCTCTTTCTGCGGGGCGTTCCGATTGTGCGGGCGGCCAACAGGCATGCACAAAAAAGCCCGGCGCATGGCCGGGCTTCTGTCCTGCAGTCCGAAGCGATTATTGCACTTCGACGGCCAGGTTTTCCGCGATCTTCTTCTGCCATATCGCCGGGCCGGTGATATGGACCGACTCGCCTTGTGTATCAACTGCCACCGTGACAGGCATGTCCTTCACGTCGAACTCGTAGATCGCTTCCATGCCCAGTTCCGGGAAGGCCAGTGTTTTCGCACCTTTGATTGCCTGAGCGACCAAGTAGGCCGCACCGCCGACTGCCATCAGGTATACAGCCTTGTTGTCCTTGATGGCTTCAATGGCGATCGGGCCACGTTCGGACTTGCCGATCATGCCGAGCAGACCGGTCTGCTCAAGGATCTGACGAGTGAACTTGTCCATCCGCGTCGCGGTGGTCGGGCCAGCCGGGCCAACCACTTCGTCACCGACCGGGTCGACCGGGCCGACGTAGTAGATGAAGCGACCCTTGAGGTCCACTGGAAGCGTCTCGCCCTTGTTGAGCATGTCCACCATGCGCTTGTGGGCGGCGTCACGGCCGGTGAGCATCTTGCCGTTGAGAAGCAGTGTCTCGCCGGGCTTCCAGCTCTGCACTTCTTCAGGCGTAACGGTGTTGAGATCGACGCGGCGCGCGGATGGGCCCGCTTCCCAGACGATCTCAGGGTAGGCGTCGAGCGGTGGTGCTTCGAGCGCGGCCGGGCCACTGCCATCCAGCACGAAGTGTGCGTGACGGGTAGCCGCGCAGTTCGGAATCATGCAGACCGGCAGGGAGGCTGCGTGAGTCGGATAGTCCTTGATCTTGACGTCAAGGACGGTAGTAAGGCCGCCTAGGCCCTGTGCGCCGATACCTAGTTGGTTGACCTTGTCGAAGATTTCCAGACGAAGTTCTTCGATACGGTTTTGTGGGCCGCGCGCCTTGAGTTCGTGAATGTCGATCTCGTCCATCAGCGATTCTTTCGCCAGTACCGCGGCTTTTTCGGCGGTACCGCCGATGCCAATGCCGAGCATGCCCGGTGGGCACCAGCCCGCGCCCATGGTCGGGACGGTCTTCAGAATCCAGTCGACGATCGAGTCGGACGGGTTGAGCATCGCCATCTTCGACTTGTTTTCCGAACCGCCGCCCTTGGCTGCTACATCCACTTCGACCTTGTCGCCTGGGACGATCGAGTAGTGAATGACGGCCGGGGTATTGTCCTTGGTGTTCTTGCGTGCACCGGCCGGGTCGGCCAGGATAGAGGCGCGCAGAACGTTTTCAGGCAGGTTGTACGCGCGGCGCACCCCTTCGTTGATCATGTCGTCCAGGCTCATGGTCGCACCGTCCCAGCGTACGTCCATGCCGACCTTGACGAAAACGGTCACGATGCCGGTGTCCTGGCAGATTGGACGATGGCCGGTGGCGCACATGCGCGAGTTGATAAGGATCTGAGCGATGGAATCCCGCGCAGCCGCCGACTCTTCGCGTTGGTAGGCCTCATGCATGGCCTGAATGAAGTCGACGGGATGGTAATAGGAGATGAATTGCAGGGCATCGGCGACGCTCTGAATCAGGTCGTCTTGCTTGATCACGGTCACGAGGAAGCTCCTCTATACAGGCGGGAACATTATTCTTGGCCGGCTGTTTCCGGCGATGCGGGCTAATCGCATAAAGCGCGGCAGTATACCGCGCCGCTTCCCTGCGGCGCACCTCGCAACGGCCAGTGTAACCACGAGTATCTAGCGGTCCGCATCGAGCCAGCACGATATAACGACATGGATGCGCACCGATCGGCTTGCTGGCATGCTGGACACCCCACTCGTGGTGCATGGCGAATGTACCGATCACTCCCTCGCAGGGCAGGTCAATGCCAGTAGTTCGCGTCGGCAATCGCATCCTGGATATCTCCACTGGCAGCAATCTACTGGATGCGCTAAATGAAGCCGGATGCTCCGTTCCATACGGTTGCCGGGCCGGCATATGCCAGGCCTGCCTGGTTCGATGCGTGGAGGGGCACCTTGAAGGGCAGACACGCGGTGAGCTTTCCGTCGCGCAGAGAAGCGATGGATGGTGCCTTGCCTGCCAATGCTCCGTTTCAGCACGGACAGCAATTGAAGTCTTCGATCCAGCGCAGCATGGCACGGCGAGCCGTGTGCTGGCAGCCGACTGGTTGAGCCCCACGGTGCGGCGGCTGGTGCTTGAACCCGTCCGGAAGATCCTCTATCGCGCAGGCCAGCACATCACGCTCTGGACCCCGGACAGGCATGCGCGTCCTTACTCGTTTGCCAGCATGCCAGGCGAGGAGAATTGCCTGGAGTTTCATGTAGGTTGCGCCGATCCGGGCAGGTTTCGTGACTTCGCACGTCGTCTGGAAGCCGGTGACCGAGTGCAGTTGGGGCAGGTGAGCGGCGCGCTCTCGCTCGATGAAGAGTGCGACGAGGATCCTTTGTTGCTGATCGGGCGGGGAACGGGTATCGCCCCTCTGTGGGCTATTGCTCAACAAGCGGTACGCGAGCCACTGGAACGTCACGTCCGTCTTGTACATGTTGCATCTGGCGAGGGGGAGCACTATCTGGCACGTCTACAGGGCGAGTCGGATCGGCCGCGGGCTATCGAGCATTATTGGGTCAGTGATTCGGAGTTCGATACCATGCTGGCCGCATGGCGCAGCCTGCCCCGACGAATGCGCGCGTTCGTCTGCGGCAACGCGGCGTTCGTGGAGCGTGTTGTCCGGCAGCTCTACCTGGCGGGTTTACCGCGGCCACGCATCAGGACCGAGGCGTTTCTGCCAAACAAGAATTGATAATGAGGAAAGCGCTATGAGCCAACACGTAAGGATTGCGCACGACGATGGCATCGTCGTTTTGACGCTGGACCGTCCGGAAAAGCTGAATGCGCTTACCCGGGAGATGTATACCTATCTGGCGGAAGCCCTCGAGCAGGCGCAGCGCGATAATGCTGTTCGTGCAGTGTTGATCCGGGGAAGCGAGACGTGCTTCAGCAGCGGTAACGACATCAAGGACTTCCTGCAGGATCCGCCGTCAAGCCAGGACAGCCCTGTCTTTCGGTTCATGCATGCCGTACTGGCTCTTGGCAAGCCGCTTGTGGCAGCGGTGACAGGGCCGGCGGTCGGCATCGGCACGACATTGCTTCTGCATTGCGATCTCGTCTATGTCAGCCGTGATGCACGTCTGCAGGTGCCGTTCATCAATCTCGGCCTTACGCCTGAATTCGGTGCAAGCCTTATCTTGCCACGCCGCCTTGGACAGGCTCGTGCCGCGGAACTGCTGCTACTGGGAGAGACGTTGGATGGCGCGAAAGCCGTCGCGTGGGGATTGGCAAACGACGTACTTGAGGATGGCGCAGCCACTCTAAAGAAAGCTGAAGAGGCCGTAGCGCGATTCAGGAGCTTGGCGCCGAGCGCCGTGACGGATAGCAAACGGCTGATGCGAAACGCCGAGCGTGACGTACTGCTCAACGTGATCGACGAAGAAGCGAAGCTGTTCGCCTTGCGTTTGCGTACGCCAGAAGCCGTCGAAGCATTCAGTGCCTTCATGCAGCGACGCAAGCCGGACTTCAATAAGCTGGGCTAAGCGAAAAAAGGCCACCCGAAGGTGGCCTTTTTACTGCTCAGGGTGCGATCAAACCAACGGGTCACCGACGTGCAGCACCTTCAACGTGTTGGTGCCGCCGGTACCGTGGTAGCTATCGCCCTTGGTCAGTACGACCCAGTCGCCGGGTTCGACCACGCCACGCTTGATCAGCTCGTCCACCGCTGCCTGGCTCACCTTGTCGGCAGGGTATGCCAGCGGGTCGAATGGCACGGTGTACACGCCGCGGAAGAGGGCAACACGGGCTTGGGCTTCGCGGTGTGGCGTGAACGCGTAAATCGGAACCGAGGACCGAAGACGCGACATGACCAGCGGACTGTAGCCACTCTCGGTCAGGCTGATGATGGCCTTGACGCCCGGGAAGTGGTTGGCGGTGTACATGGCCGCAAGAGCGACGCTTTCGTCGCACCGCTCGAAGGTCTTGCCGAGGCGGTGGCTCGATTTCTGGCTGGTGGGATGCTTCTCCGCGCCAAGGCACACGCGTGCCATGGCCTTGACGGCCTCAACCGGGTAGGCACCTGCTGCACTCTCAGCCGAGAGCATTACCGCATCGGTATTGTCGAGCGCTGCGTTGGCGACGTCCGAGACCTCGGCACGAGTGGGCATCGGGCTGCTGATCATGGATTCCATCATCTGCGTCGCAACGATCACCGCTTTGTTGTGGCGACGCGAGTGCAGAATGATCTTCTTCTGGATGCCAACGAGCTCGGCATCGCCGATCTCCACGCCGAGATCGCCCCGCGCGACCATTACTGCGTCGCTGGCACGGATCAAACCATCGAGCGCTTCATCATCGGCAACAGCTTCAGCACGCTCGATCTTGGAGACCAGCCATGCGGTGCTGCCTGCTTCGTCGCGCAGGCGACGCGCCAGTTCCATGTCCGCCGCATCGCGGGGGAAGGAGACAGCCAGGTAGTCCAGTTCCATTTCAGCCGCGAGCTTGATGTCCGCCTTGTCCTTCTGGGTCAGGGCCGGCGCGGTCAGGCCGCCACCGCGGCGGTTGATGCCCTTGTTGTCCGAGAGCGGGCCACCGATCAACACGGTGCAGACCAGCTCGTCGGCCGTCTTCTCGGTCACGCGCATGACGACGCGGCCGTCATCAAGCAGCAACTCATCGTCGACTCGGCAGTCGTTGATCAGGTCGGGGTAGTCGATGCCGACGACGTCCTGGGTACCCGCGTCGCGTGGATGGATGACGGAAAGGCGGAAGGTGTCGCCGTCCTTGAGCTCGATTCGCTTGTTGCTGAACTTGGCGATGCGGATCTTCGGACCCTGAAGATCGCCCAACAGTGCAACGTGTCGACCGTGTTTGGCGGCGAGTTCACGGATCAGGCGGGCGCGTGCCTTGTGCTCGTCCGGTGAGCCATGTGAGAAATTCAGACGAGCCACGTCGATACCGGCGATGATCAGTTGCTCCAGTACTTCCGGGGACTGACTGGCTGGGCCGATAGTAGCGACGATTTTGGTACGGCGCGTTGTCATGCAATTGCTCCTGGGCATCTTCAATGGCTGGCAGGCTACTACGGGGCGACGGTGTAGTCATCGTTTCCACCGTACTACCTCGAGCGGCTTGTTGCCTCTGTGACAGCGTTATAGACGTTCGGGTGCCGTTCGGTGGGTCTGAATGGAAATAGCACATTCTGGATTGAAGAATGGTGAATCGCAGCCGATGAACAAGCATCGGAGGATTGAACCATGCGACTTCTATTCATTTGTTCTGCAGTAATCGTGCTTGCGGGCTGCACGCGGGCCGCGCTGCACAGCCAGCTGGACGAGGCCTATCTTGCGTACGACCAAGGCGATTGTGCCAAGGCTATGCTCGAGCTTTCCCGTGCCGAGCGAAACAACCGGGCGCGTAACGACCTGCAACCGGAAATATCGCTTTTGCGCGGTCAATGCCTGGAGCGCCAGAGCCTCTATCTCGACGCAGCCGAAACCTATCGCTTCATCGTTGGCCGTTACCCTTCCAGCGAATATGCGTTTCGGGCGCGGGCGAGGCTACAGACGCTTGATCAGCTTGGGCTGGTTAAAGACCCGGCGCCGGTACGTACATACCCGGTCCCGTCGCCAGCGGCGAAATAGACTACCGTTCGGTGCACTCGCATTGTCATTCGCATCCCCCTCGGTCCATACTGGGACGCAATCATAGCGAAGTGCCTTCACGCTTATGCATCGACGAATCGAGCGTCACCAACTGCCGTATTACCTGAAGGTATTCAACGGCATTACCGACAAACCCATGGGCTACCTCGGCAATGTGTCCTTGGACGGCCTTATGATAGTCAGCCAGTTGCCCATGCTGGTGAATGCGCGCTTCGATCTGCGTATCAAGATCCCAGGGCAGGACGGCGTAATGCGCAACATTGACTTCGCGGCAACCTGTCACTGGAGCCGCGAAGATGTGAACCCGGGCACCTTCGATTCGGGCTTTTCGCTGGTCGATGCGCCAGCCGAGTACATCGAGTTGGTTGACGTGCTTCGCGCGTACTTCAGCTTCCATCCCCTTTCTGCCTCCGTTTGACCTTTCGTTCGCTCCTGCGCGCCGTGCGTAGGCGAACGGAAACCCGCCAACACGAATGGTAGACTCACCCCTTTTCAGGCGAAGGGGGTGCTCGTGAGCGCCAGCATCTTCTGGTACGACTACGAGACTACGGGTACGGACCCTCGCCGTGACCGTCCGGTCCAGGTTGCCGGCATACGCACGGACGAGGCGCTCAACGAAATCGGCGAGCCTCTCAACCTTTACTGCCGTCTGGCCGACGATATCCTTCCGCACCCCGCAGCCTGCTTGGTAACTGGAATCCGACCGTCCACACTCGAGCAGCAGGGCATGGATGAGGCCGAGTTCATGGCCCGATTGCACACGGAGCTGTGTCTGCCCGAAACCTGCGTAGCGGGCTACAACAGCCTTCGATTCGATGACGAGGTCACGCGCTTCAGCCTTTACCGCAACTTTCACGATCCGTATGGCAGGGAATGGCAGTGCGGGAACAGCCGATGGGACCTGATCGACCTGATCCGTACGGCGTATGCATTGCGTCCCGAAGGCATTGAATGGCCTGTTGGTCCGGACGGTGCGGTGAGCCTCAAGCTGGAATTGCTGACTCAGGCCAATGGCCTGGCTCATGGGCAGGCGCACGACGCCCTGTCCGACGTGCGTGCCACGATTGCACTGGCTCGCCTCGTTCGCGAACGCCAGCCTCGGCTCTACGACTACCTGTATCGTCTGCGCAGCAAGCATCGCGTTCGAGACCAGGTTCGACTGCTTGAGCCTGTTGTTCATGTTTCCAGTCGTTACGCGGGCAGTCGACGTTATTTGGCCGTTGTATTACCCCTTGCCTGGCATCCTACTAATCGAAATGCGGTAATCGTTTGCGACCTGCTTGGCGATGTGACCGATCTGCTGAATATGGACGCAGAGCAATTACGGCAGCGTTTGTATACCCGCCATTCCGACCTGGGCGAAGGTGAGCGCGCGCTTCCTTTGAAGTTAGTGCACATCAACAAATGCCCAGTGCTGGCGCCGATGTCAGTATTGCGGCCCGAAGACTATCTTCGCCTCGATATCGACGGTCAGATATTGAGTGAACGTACCGCGCTGCTGAGGGATAGCCAGGCGACTTGGCAGCCGAAGTTGCCCGTCATTTTCGAGTCGGCGGGCTTTGCAGAATGTGCCGATCCAGAGCAGCAACTTTATGACGGGTTTCTGAGCGAGCGTGATCGCCAGTTATGTGACCAAGTTCGCAATGCCGAGCCCCGGGATCTAGCGGATAGAAAGTGGGCCTTTTCGGATGAGCGCCTGGCGGAGCTGTTATTTCGGTATCGTGCACGTAACTTTCCGGATACGCTGACGGTGACCGAGCAGCAGGCCTGGTATCGCTTTTGTCAGATGCGTCTTAGTAACCCCGCCATGGGCGCGCCTCTGATATTGGCCGAATTCCGCGCGGCTTTGGACGGCTTGATAGCGTCCGCCACCAAAGAGAAGGCCGACTTGCTTTCCGAATGGCAGGATTACGCTGAACGCCTGGCGTTGCGCTTCGCGCTTCCATTGGACGGTGTGGGCACCACCGTACGATAAAATGTAACCATGTGCCGACCCAATAAAAAAACGCCAGCATCTGCTGGCGTTTTTAGTATTAGTTGAGCAGCGTCGCCCAACCTTCGACTTCTTCGCTTCCCCACTTGGCTTTCCACTCTTTCAGTGTCTTGTGATTGCCACCTTTGGTTTCAATCACTTCTCCGGAGTGTGGGTTCTTGTACTGCTTGACCTTACGAGCCCGCTTGGCGGTAGTGGTTTTGGCAGGTGTGCGGCCAAGCTTTGTCTTGGCGTCTGGATCAAGCAGGGCAATGATGTCACGAAGCGACTTCTGATATTCGCCCATCAGTTCGCGCAGTTTGCCTTCGAACTCCAGTTCCTTTTTCAGTTTGTCATCCTGAGAAAGGTTCTTCAGGCGCTCCTGCAGCTCCTTGATGGCTTCCTCAGTAGCGCGATATTCATTGATAAGTGACATGGGTATACCTTCAAGAAAAAGAGGGAGGGTTAGAGTGGGTGCAATAATAAACAGTGCGGCTCACTAGAGTAAATAACATTTAGAATCGCGCACGCCCTTTGTAGCTAATGCGCCCTTTAATATGTAAAAAGTGTGAAAAGATCCAGTTTGTTGGCCTGGTTCCCTGCGCAGCTGGTCGGTCAGAGCGGCAAGGATGCGTCTTGCGCTGAAGTTTTTTGCCGACCTCGCTAGAATGGCGCCTTTCGAAGTACTGGAGTCCTTTCACAATGCGCACCTTTCGTTTGGTGATCGCTTGCCCCGACCGTGTCGGAATCGTTGCCAAGGTGAGTAATTTTCTGGCGACATATAACGGTTGGATCACCGAGGCTAGCCACCATTCCGATACACAGAGCGGTTGGTTCTTCATGAGGCACGAGATTCGGGCCGATTCGCTGCCGTTCGATCTGGACGGATTTCGTCAGGCCTTCGCTCCAATTGCCAACGAATTCTCCATGGAATGGCGCGTTACCGATTCAGCGGTTCGCAAGCGTGTCGTGTTGATGGCGAGCCGTGAGTCCCATTGTCTGGCTGATCTGCTTCACCGATGGCAGAGCGGCGACCTGGAATGCGACATTCCATGCGTCATCGCCAACCACGACGATCTCCGCGGCATGGTGGAATGGCACGGCATTCCCTATCACCATGTGCCAGTGGACCCAAGCGACAAGCAGCCAGCATTCGACGAGGTCACCCGCCTGATTGATGCGCAGAATGCTGACGCCGTTGTGCTCGCGCGGTATATGCAGATTCTGCCGCCGTCACTGTGTGAGAAGTTTGCCCAGCGAGTCATTAATATTCACCACAGCTTCTTGCCATCGTTCGTTGGTGCCAAGCCGTACCACCAGGCGGCCCGCAGAGGGGTCAAGCTTATTGGTGCGACCTGTCATTACGTCACTGAAGAGCTGGATGCCGGCCCGATCATCGAGCAGGACGTTGCTCGGGTGACCCATGGGGATAGCCCCGAAGACATGGTACGTTTGGGCAAGGATGTCGAGCGCCGCGTGCTCGCACGTGGCCTGCGCTTCCACCTGGAAGATCGCGTTCTGGTGCATGACAACAAGACAGTTGTCTTCGCATAAGCAAACAGCTTAGCCAGTCGATCGTCTTGCCCGCGGTATAAAAAGGCCGCTGTTTCAGCGGCCTTTTTGTCGTGTCGACCGTATTGCATGAGCCGAGAGCGGCGACCTTTTCCAAGTTGCGGCTTCGGCTCTGCAGATCCAGCTAGCTTCGGTTAGCCGCCCTTAGGCGATTCAACTTCAGCGCGATCGGCTTCGATCTTTTCGATCTCTCGTTGAAACGCTTTGTCGAGTAGGCTCGCTTTCTTGCGCCACGGTTTTCGCTCCGGGGCGTGCTGCGCAGCGTAAGTGATCACTTCACCGCCATAAACATCCGTGTACCGTTTCTCCTGACGCTGTAATTCAGCGCGCAGTTCGTCTTTCGTCACATCGTATTCCAGTAATTGCGGCAAGGTAGAGCAATACTCCGCCTTATGAGCCAGGATTGACAGCGCCCGGAAGATTACAGTCCCCGTTTGGTGGGGACAACTGCGTATATCGCACCTTCCAGTGGCCGGTGGGGTCCATTGTGTACAGGGTGGTATGCGACAAAGGGCCTAAGCGGGCGCGACAGGTGGTTGATCGATGAAGCGTGATATTGCGAAAGCGAAGCAGATCGTAGATCTGATCGAGTGCCACGCCGACAAGTACGGCATCGCGCCGACGCGGCTCGCGGCGTTGTATCTGAAGACCTATCGGCCAAGCGCCGCAGAGCTCGAAGAGTCTGAGTACCTCATGAAACTCATGGATGAGGAGGGGCTGATCCGCCTGGAGCAGCACCCTGTCAGTGGCGAGAGTCTTATTCAGCTGACTTCGCTTGGGCACGACTTCATTGATAATTACGAGCCATTGAAAGCCGGGTAGGGGTTAGTCTTCGAGTTCAGCCCACGGGCCGAAGGCATCGGGATAGGCGCGCCAGGCCTCGTCGCCCCCGGCCAACTCGCTATCGGTCAGAAGGCATCCATCCAGTGCCGCGCGCAGCTCCTCGTGGTCCATTCGTTGGCCGATGAAGACGAGCGCCTGCCGTCGATCGCCGGTTTGGGCATCCCAATGCCGTTCGATTTCGGCGACTTCATCGGCATCGTCCGGCCATTCCGACTGAGGTACATCAGCCCACCAGGGTCCGGCGTAGCTAACACGCAGTACGCCTCCTGCCTGTGACAGTATGCCGACCTCACCGGGCTTGTTGGCAAGCCAGAACTCGCCCTTGGAGCGCAGCAGGCGGCCATTGGCCCAATCCGCGCTCAGGAAGTCGTAGAGGCGCTGTGGATGAAACGGGCGACGGGCCTGGTAGCTCATCGAGCTTATGCCATACGCCTCGGTCTCGGGAATGTGCTCCCCGCGCACCTCTTTCAACCAGCCGGACGCCTCGCTGGCGCGCTCGAAGTCGAATTTTCCGGTGTCGAGGATCTTCTCAAGCGCAACTTGGCCGTGGGCCATAGGCAGTATTTCCGCATCGGGGTTGAGACGCTGGAGGATGGCTGCCAGTTCGTTCCTCGCTTCCTCGGTAATAAGGTCGACCTTGCTGATCAGAATGACGTCGGCGAATTCCACTTGCTCTACAAGTAAGTCAGTGATGGTGCGGTCGTCATGCTCATCAGCGGTTTCGCCACGGCTGGCAAGGCTGTCGGCCCGTTGGAAATCATCGAGAAAGGCGACGCCGTCCACCACCGTCACCATAGTGTCAAGACGTGCACGATCGGCGAGGTAACGCCCCTGGTCATCGGTATAGGTGAAGGTTTCGGCAACCGGAAGCGGCTCCGAGATACCGGTCGATTCGATCAGCAAGTAATCGAAACGCTGTTCTTCTGCCAGCCTGGAAACCTCGAGGAGAAGATCTTCGCGTAGGGTGCAACAGATGCAGCCGTTGGTCATCTCGACTAGCCGTTCCTCTGCGCGGCTGAGCGCGACATCACGCTGAACGTCGCGCCCGTCGATGTTGATTTCACTCATATCATTGACGATGACTGCGACACGCCGACCATTGCGGTTGCGCAAAATATGATTGAGCAGTGTGCTTTTTCCGGCACCGAGAAAGCCGGATAGCACCGTGACGGGGAGTCGCCGGGGCATGAGTCTGTCCTTGGTATTACGGCCGCAGCCATCTCTTGAATGCGCCCGTTATGTCCTGCTGCTGACAGCGTGCTGAAAATAACGGTTATAACGTAACGCGCCAATGAGCTAAAAAAACCTGGAAAGCCAGGCCAGATTGCGCGTACGCAGAGGAAGTGCGAAGAAAAATAGTGGAGCGGGCGAAGGGAATCGAACTATCTAGTGAATACGGGGCTTTCAGGCTGTTTTAAAGTTCGGGTGTACATATGGGTGTACAAGATGCCGGTTGCTGGGGCTGAATTGGCTATTTTTTGAGCAGTTCTTTTTATCGTTCGAGCTGATCGAATTCGCACGCTCTCAGCTCCTGAATTTTCCCAAAACGCACCCATGGTTCACCTACAAAACCTACAGAACCGCCTTCCTTGGCAACTGCTCATCAGATCCACAGCTTCATCTTGAGCGCCTTCACGATATCTCGCCTCAGGCAGCCATATCGCACCGCATCAGCCCCATGATCCGGCCCGGTACTATCCAGGTCTTCCACACGCTTCTGATCGCGTGCCAGCGTGGGTAGCGTCTCCCACAGGTAGGTGCATCCACGACTGATATACAGACCAGGTTTATCTACCTTCCCGGCATCAGCGAGTAACCGCCGCATAATGTTCCATCCGGTGATTCGATCCGCCTTTCTAGCCGGCCTGAACGAAACGCGGCACCGTTGGAACTCATCTGCGATAGAGCCGGCTGCATGGCCTCCCTTGGCGAATATGGCATCGTCTGCCACGCCATAAGGTCGGATGTCCCATCGCTTGCACATCTCTACGATTTCTTCCGCTAGCACAGGTACGGTCCACCCCAGCCCCGCGTTGGGATTGTCGCGTTTTGCCGTCACCAGCTCGTCTACCAGGACAAGGCTTCCCCTCGGGTAGAACTTCCCATCCGGGCCTTCACCGCCTGGCGACTGCGCGAAGATGTAGGTTGCACTCGGAGCGGATGAACCGAAGTCGTGCGCTAGCCAGGTCTCCCATGTGTCGGGAATGTGCTTCCATGGGTCAACCGCGTTCCGGCTCTCATCGAGCACAGACGCGAAGTAGGCACCACGGTTCACAGCCCAATCGCCCGTCATCCATGCGCGCAGCAACTCGGGATCATCGGGGCAGGCCGATTCGAGCTGGTCGCGGTACTGGTCTGTATCAATGAAGCGGTTGCTATCGAAGGTGGACGGCGCATAGACCCACTGGCGTTTGCTCTTGGCCTCTAGGAACGGCTTCCACGGCGCCGTGGTGAAAACATAACGCTTGGCTAGCCAGTAGTGCCCAGGGCCACCGGGGTTCGCCGCTACGATCATCCGAATCGGCATATCCTTGGGGCCGCGCAGGTTCGAGCGCATCAGATCGAGCAGATCCGGGTTAGGGTACTGGCCCGCCTCATCCACGATCAGCAGCGTGAACGATCGGCCTTGGTACTTCGTGTAGTCCGCGTGCGTTTCGAGCTGGCCTAACTCCAGATAACCGCCGTTCGGGAAGCGCCAGACATGTTCGGCGGCGTTGTATCGTGCGGCTGATCCGTAGACCGTGCCGTACAGCTCCCGGCAGATCAGTTCGAAGTCTGCCAAGCCCTTATAGGTGCGGCGCAGGTACAGAATGCGGGCCTTCTCTTGGTATTGCTCGACGTGGCGCAGGCAGAGCAGGGCCAGACCATACGACTTGCCGCCCCCACGGCCGCCTCCACAGAACACGTCCAGTTCCTCAGGTAGCAGCATGATTCGCTGCTGAAAGTCGTTGAGTTCAATCGTCATGGCTCAGGCTCCCTTTTGACGGGCTAACGTCCTTGGCGAAGTCCTCCAGGCGCAGCGCCCCCGGAAGCTGGAAGTTGATAGAGACTTTGTTGGCGATCTCTGACTGATCCCCTTCGCGGTAGCCATGACGCGCTTTCAGCAGAAAGATGGCGGCGGTTACGTTGCCGCCCTTGGTAGCGTTCTCGTACAGCGCATTGAACAGAGCGTGATGCTCGCGCTCTCTGCCTTCGTCGAGCGCCTGTTGCAGCTCCGGGTGGATCTCCAGCCACTTGTTGAGGGTCTCCACGGTAGTGCCCAGCCGGTAGGCCAGACCTTTCTTGTTGTAGCCACTAGCGGCCAGTTCGAGCAGCGTCTCTGCTGCATTCGCTGGTGGCTTCTTGCGGGTGCCGGTGACGGCGTTTCGCGCTTTCTTCTCGGTCATAACGACAAAGGGGCCATTGCTGGCCCCTCCCTCACTTACTTGGTGACCAGGAAGGCCAGCGGGACGGCTTTCCGCTCGACTACGCGGCTCCAGTGGGCTGCTGTAGCAAGCTCCGCAATAGTCGGAGACTCACCAGCGATGGTGCCTTCTACCCAGGCGAAGCCGGCAGGGTGTACGGCCAGGTTCACGCGGGAATGCAGGATCTGTTGACCAGCACCACGGCCAGCGCTCGGCAGGTTCTCCAGCTCCGTGCCATCTGCGACGGTTGGGGCAGTCAGGCCGAAGCCGATAGCGCCTTGACCGAAAAGAACGCTGGTGTAGTTGAAGCCGGTATCGCCGTCCGAAACCTTGGGCATTCCGTCATCGACGATGACAGCAAGACCACGATAGGTCGGCATCCGCATCGAGCCAGCGCTCGGTTGAACGAACTCGATGAGGTCGGCTTTCAGCGCCTGGCGGTAGAGGTCGGAGTGCATCGCGATGCCGGTAACGCCGTCCATTGCATCGCCAAGCGTGCCGGCAGCGTCGATGACTGCCTCGGGGCTGAATGCATTGGCGGTAGCGGCAGTGATATCGAGCACCATATCGGAGCTGTCCTTGGCCACGTTGTCGGCCAGTACCCCGTTAAGCGATGCGACAAGGCGGCGCTGTAGCTGGCGGTCCCAGTAGGCTACGGCGCGATCTTGGATGCGCGCCATTGCATCAGATCCGGCCAGCTCGCTTGCCAGGTTCATTGCCGACCAGGACTGGTGCAGAAACGCCTTGCGGACGAGCTGCTTGCTTGCCTGAATCAGATTCGGAGTGGAGAAAACGGTGGGATCGTCGGAGCTAATGTTGGCCTCCTCATCCCCCAAATCACGCCAGAACGGCACAGAGAACGAATCAGCACCAGCATTGAGCTGGGCAGTGATAACGGCGTTTCGTGCCATGACGCCGGATTGCACCAGGGCGGTACGCTCCATAGTGTTTTGCACGAGATAGTCGGTAAAGGCTTCGGGAACGATTACGTCGGTTAGGCGGGTAACGGCCATGAGATATTGCCTCGAATCAGATTGGTTTGATTCGCAGGGTCACAGACTCAAGCGGAGGGGGGTGGCCACGGGCCGGGGTGTAACGAGAGGGTGCCCACAGGGCGGAGGGAGCGACCCCCACGGGAGGTCGCTGTAACATTATAGCATTAGCGAAGACCAAAGCCAGCTTTGGCAGGCTGCGGTTCCCCGGCTGGGGCGGCTGTAGTGGTTTGGCCTCGGTAAGGCTGAGCAGAAGCGCCGCCACCCGTAGCGCGAGTGCCAATCAGGATGCGGTCCCACTTTCCCGTCTCGGCTAGCACTTTGCGCAGGTCGTCGCGGTTAAATCCAATCGGGCGCTGCTTGCCTCGGATATGGCCTTGCTCGGGCGGATCTTCGACAGTGACGCGCTCGCCTTCCTTGTTCAGCACCACGATATCGCCGGCTTCATCCAGCTCGAAGCTGAATTCTTGCTCAAGCTCTGCGCGAGCCAGTCGCGGGGAGACGACGAACAGGTCAGCCAACATAGCGTCGAGCGGCTTATCGAGACGCAGACTGCGAACCTCTGCGCGCAGCGTCTCCAATTCGCCACTGCTGTCGTTGCTCTTTGCCTTGGCGCGTTTGAGTTCGTCCAGCAGCTCGGCGTTCTTCTGGCGTAGGCGTTCAAGCTCAGCGGTAAGTTCTTCGTGGCTGGGCTGGGTATTGTCGGTCATGTGGATATCCTCAGTTGAACAGGCGGGCCAGCAGACCCTTGGGTTGTGGGGTGAGAACGGCGGTCACTTCAAGCGTGAGCAGTGCGAGCGGCTCGCCCTTGTCGTTGATCGTGGGCATCACGCGCAGCAAGCCAGATATAGCCACGGGCGATCCTTGCGGCAGCTCCATCAGCTGCTTCGCGTGAACCTGGCGGCGGATCGCGATCCGCACCGGTCTGTCAGCCTCGAAGCACGCCACAGTTCCTACGTAGCGACCCTCACCGTTGAGCTGGGGCAGCTTCACAAGCCGCCCGGTAATCATTGCGGTCAGCATTGGCGCCACCTCGGGTTGGATTTGATGAGTGCGGCAGCTGTGCGTGGATCGGCGTTTGCCTGTTCCTCTAGGTCGTGCCGGTCTACGAAGCCCTTCTCTATCAAGTGCATCGTGCCGACCTCCAGTAGCGAGGCTACTGCTGCAAGCCAGCCCAGTTGAGGAGCGGTTATCGGGTCGTTTGCAGACGGCGTTTTCTGAAAATGCGCCGATGGGGTGCCTACAGAACCTACAAAACTGGGTTTCGTTGGTTTTGTAGGTGCCTCGCCTGCGTGTTTTTCGATTTTCTGCATCCACCGTCCCATCATGCAGCCCTCCGCCAGACGTACCGCTTGGACGGGCGTCCGCCCTTATCGCTAGCGACTTCGTAGCCGATGACGATGTGGTGTTCGGCCAGGGTGGCGAGCGCATCGTTAACCGCTTCCAGCGAGTCGAGACCGGCCCAGCCTTTGAGCCGAACTTCCCTCGGGGTAAACGGTTCTGGCAGTTTTTCCTTGCGCTCCAGAATCAAGCGGGCGCCCATCAGCGGCGCATTGATCGCGGCACCGTACAGGCGCGCAGCGTGCGACTTGAGGTAATCGGCCCAGTCCAGGGCGCGAGCCGTGGCGTGCATGCAAACAGCCTCGGTCCCGCCGTCGATCAGGCCGAACAGCAAGGCCAGTCCGGCGATGGTCTGCGGCATCTTCATAAAGTGCGATTGCAGCGCCGGGTGGATATCGCCTTGCCTGATTTCGAGCATGTGCTCGGTGTACCAAGCGTTGAATAGCTCTTGCGCCTCAGGTACGAAGTGCAGCGCCTTGCGGGGTTCATCCGGCATCTGGTCCAGACGCTCGATAACCGCGTCTACCCGATCCTTGGCAGATTTGTTCGGCCAGCGATCCACGAGCGACCACTCCCGATCATCATCCGGCCATACAGCGAGTTGCAGGCGTTGCACCAGGCCATCGTCGAGTTCACCAGTGACCGCCCCGCGCACCAGTGGCGCGATACGCGAGGGCTGAATGCCACCGATCAGCGAGAGGCAGCAGGATTCGATAAACACGGTTCCGCGCCCGATCCGGTCATAAACGAAAGATCCGTTGCCGTCGAAGCATTCCAGGTAGAAGGCGCGACCAACAGCGCCATCCTCCGTCTGCATCGTTGCAAGCCATCCGCCCAGCTCGTCGCGTACTAGCAGCAGGCCGTTGGGGTTTTCGTTCAGCAGCTCGCCCAGCTTTTCCACCGTGGCATCGTTGACGATGTAGCGGCGGGCGACTGGTGCTGGAAGATCGTTTGCGAACTCGGTCAGGGCGGCTAGCGCGGCGTCCTTCTTGCCATCGGTCATCAGCTTCTTGGCTTTTTCCTTGGCGGACTTGCGCTCCAGGTCCAGGATTTCGCCAGCGGCCTTATGCTCGGTCATCGCGTCCCGGTGCTTTTCCCGCTCTTTTGCCTCCAACGCGGCCAGCGGGCGTAGCGCCTGCTTCATGGCGGGTGACTTCATCGCGGAAGGTCTGCCGATGATGCAGCCCCACTGATTCGGCACGACCTCCCAGTCGTCGTGCTGCTTCGGGTGGATGCTGAACTTGCGTCCTACCACAGCGCTGATTCCGACGATGAGCGCGACGGCTACGAAGTCTGGCGGGCACTGGGTACGGTCTGCCACGTCTCGGACGAAGTAGCGAAGCTCTTTCGGCAGCAGCTCATCCTCCCAAGGCAGCGCTGGTGTAAGTCCTACTGGCAGCGCTTGCGGCTGAATCGCCGGGTTGATGAATGACGCGAGCGCATGTTCTGGCATCTCGGCTGCAAAGCCTGGCAGCTGATCCAGCAAACTCCACTCGGTTGCGAAGCGATCTTTAGCGACGGCAGTCATTGATTCACCCCCAGTCGTTTCTTGGCCAGATCGAAACGGGCTTGGTCTTCGGCGTCTAAGCGGCAGCCCTGCATCTGCATCGAGAGGCCGATCTGATAAATGGTGCGCTCGTGCTGTACTGCGGCTTTGCTTGGTCCACGTCGCGGTTGATGCAGGCCGGGGAACAGGTCGCGCAATTCCAGGCCGATAGCGGCGGCGATATCGGTAGCAGTGCAACCAGCGAAGCAATGCAGCAGCACCTTGCCGTCGCTGGCCTCGCGAATGCTCAGGCTGGGGTCTTTATCGTCGTGCGCCGGGCAGCACGCTTTCCACTTACCGGCACCGTCCGATTTCACCTTGTCGAGCCGGGCCAGGACTTTTTCCAGGCACGCCGATCCCCTCGGCGCACTGGCGCCGTTTTGAATATTCATGGTTTAGCCCTCTGCGGTCGGGGTCGGTGCGGCGGCTTTGCGGCGCTCTAGTTCGTACTCGGCGCCGTTTGCAACATCAGCGAGCCTGCCGGACAGCGTGCCCAGCGAGTTGATAAGCCAGCCGATATTGCGGGCGGTGTCGTTGTCCAGCTCGCCAGCGTCAGCGGTCCAGGCCAGTAGCTCGCCAATGGCGGAAATGCCGTGGGCCACGGTCAGCGCCTCGCATTCAGCTGTGCGCTCGATGGCGTCCAGATCATCAGCGGACAGACGGCCCATGCGCGACGGATCGGGCAGCAGGTGACTCCAGCAGACGGCGCTCATTGGGCACCCCCAGCAGCATCAGCCTGCTGTTGCAGTTCATCGGCGCGGCTGTGCATGTAGTTGGCCAGATCATCAGCTAGGTATTGCCCCAGGCTGGCCAAATCCTTCGCGCGGTTTGCGCGGCACTCCAGCAGCGCGGGGCTTGGCTCTAGCTCTCGGTGAATCGCAGTCATCAGCGCGGCAAGCCAGCGGGCGTGTTCCTTCCCATAACGGACCTGCTCGATTGCGTCGTCCGTGACCATCGCCAGATTGGTGTCTGCCTTGCTCATTTCGCACCCCCTACGGTTTCCAGGGAGCGGGCGCGGGCCATCGCTTCGTTGTAGCGGCGCAGGCGGACGGAAAGGGACGAATCAGCGCGCAGGGCCGCGAAGGCGCGGGCCTTCCAGGCGGCGGCGTGGGCGGACGGATTGAGGGTCAGGGTAGTGCGCATGGGTGTAGCTCCTAGAGTTAAGGAGCTGCCACGGATCGTCGCCAAACGATTATGGGTGGCAGCTGTACGCAGGTTGGCGAACCGAGACTCTAGGAACCCGGCAGACCTTTCGGTCTCCCACGCACAGCCGCCATAACTCGAAACGGCGGACGCAAAAAAAGCGCCTGCTATCGGATATGGGGCGCTTGTGCGCCTAGAAGTGTTCGGGTCGCCAAACCCGGTCGCTGAATTTGCAGCGACAGGCCGACGATACATGCGGGGAGGTGTGGATGCAAGAATCATCATTGCAAGCCCTCCGGCGCATCGTGCGATGTGGGCCGGGCGCTGTCGATACAAGCCACCATTTCGTCGCGGGAGACGCCTTTCGCATACAGAAGGGTGGAGATGAATAAGAACGATGCCACCAAAGCCGCTTGCGGCGGATGCCCGCTGCTATGCGCATAGCCGGCAACCAAGGGCAACAGCTCGTTAAGCCCGAAGTCCATGTGCGACGACATATCGAACGAATTGTTGGTGGTCATGCGGCATCCCTCGCTTCGATCTTCGAGCGGAGCCAGCTTTCTACCTCAGCCACGACGTAATACGCAGCGGCCTGGCGGGTATCGCCGTCTTTGATCGGCTTCGGGAAGGAGGGATCTTTCTTGCGGAGCTTGTCCAATCCCGAGCGGGACAGGTCGAGCCATTCGCAAAGCGCGGGTTGGCGGATGAGTGCTTTGGAAGGTGTTTGCATAAGCGCAGTCCTCGAACAATTTTCAAGGCTTACGCTTCATAGGCAGTGAGAAGCGTAAGCACAACGCACTCTCACGGCCTAGCGGCTGTGCGGAGTGCATGGGCTTATCGCTTCCCCCCTGGGGACTTAGAAATCTACTCCTGCATAGGCCATCCGGCCGCTCCACCTGGAGCCTTGATGCAGTGCCTCAATTTCAGCAATAGCGGGAACTGTTCTGTTCCTAATAAAAGCCTAGCTGGCACCTGTATGCATATACAACAGAATAGATGTAACAGAATGTGTCAAAGTATTGTAGGTTTTGTAGGTATGGCATCAGGCCGTTTTTCGTTTTTTCATGCGCGCACCAGCTCGACGATGTTGCTCTCGATGACGTTGACGCGACGGTCATAGTCGGCCCGCTGTGCCGGGGTCATGCCATCAGCCAGGCAGTCCAGGTAGTCGCAATACCACTGCATCATGGCCCGGCGCTGGGGCAGGTACTGGGCTTGGTTGTAGATGCCTGCCACGCCTTCCTCCTTATGCGCTAGCTGGGCCTCTACATGGTCCCTATGCCACCCGTGTTCGCGTAATAGTGTGCTAGCGGTGTGTCTGGTGCCGTGACCTACCAAACGGCCTCTGTAGCCGATCTTGCGCAGTGTCAGGTTAATTGTGTTCTCGCTGATAACTGGCTGCTTCGCACCGATGCCGGGGAATAGATAGCGGCCACGTCCAGTCAGGCGGTGCAGTTCGCGTAGCGCATCGAGCGCTTGGCGGGATAGCGGCACTACATGGTCACGGCGGGCCTTCATCTTGGCCGCTGGAATCGTCCACAGCGCCGTTTCGAAGTCGATCTCTGACCATTCAGCCCATCGCACCATTCCAGGCCGTGAAGCCGTCCAGAGGCACAGCCAGGTCGCTGTACGGGCAGGCGTGCGGCTGGTACTACCCCGCATGGCTTGCAGGAAGGCCGGCAGCTCAGGTTCTAACAGGTGAGGGTATGGCTTAGCGCGTGGCGTCTTGGTAGCGATAGTGACCAGCTCGGACGCTGGGTTGACCTCGCATAGGCCACGGGCGATTGCCTGGCTGAATATCTGGCGTAGGGCAACGCGGATCTTGTCGCGTGTGTTCGTTGCGCCTCGGGCCTCGATGCTCTCCTGCAAGGCAACGCAGTCCCTCGGGGTAATCTCTGTGATTGGCTTATCGCCTAGCGCCGGCAGAATGTCGTTGTCCAGGTAGCCCCGCATCAGGCGGAGTGTGCTTTCGGCTAGGCCGTCATCCACCTTGCGCTGATACCAGTAGGCTACCGATTCGCGGAACGGGTTCAGCACAGCGGCTTCCCTGGCGGCTTTCTGCGCTGCCTTGTGCTGTACCGGATCTACGCCATGGGCTACCAGTTCACGTAGCTCCAGTGCTTTCTTGCGGGCTACCTTGGCTGGTATCTCGGGATAGCCCCCCAGGCCGTGCCAGCCCCAGCGCCCGTCAGGCTTCTTGTGACGCAGCAGCCAGCCCTTTTGACCATTGGCCTTTACGCGGAAGTACAGGCCGTTGCCGTCCAGCTCCCGATATTCCTTGCTTTCAGGCTCCAGGCTCGCCAATACCGTGTCGGCGAGCGGGCGTTTTCTGATCTCCGAACGCTTCATCCGTGTACACCTTAGTTAGGTCATTTTTCCCAGTGTACAAGCTGGTGTACACCGTGGGCAATGCTATATGGGCATATCGGTAAGCATGTAGAAACAAGAAACCCCGCACTAGGCGGGGCTTCGAGGGTGTTTCCGGTGCATGTGGGAACATGTGGAAACGGGCATGTGGAGCGGGCGAAGGGAATCGAACCCTCGTCATGAGCTTGGGAAGCTCAGGTAATGCCATTATACGACGCCCGCATCGGCGCACTTTATACCTGAATGTCGAACCGATGAGAAGCGTAGGTGGCTGACCTGCATGCCACGGGTTAAAAAGCATCGATCTCGGCGGATGTAAGGGGACGGAACATCCCTGGCGCGAGTCCTGAAATGTTGAGTGGGCCTATTGCTTCGCGATGCAGGCGGGTCACCTTGTTTCGAAAATGGCCGAACATCCGCTTCACCTGGTGATAGCGGCCTTCGTGCAGTGTCAGCCTTGCGAGCTTCGGTTCGAGGATTTCGAGTTCAGCCGGCAACGTAGTGATGCCTTCGTACGCGAAGTACAGGCCCTGAGCGAAGGCGTCGATGCATCGTGGATCGATAGGGTTTTCCGTTTCAACGCGGTAGACCTTGGCGTGCCGCCGGTCTGGCAAGGTAAGTCGACGGGACCATTGGCCGTCGTTCGTCAATAGCACTAGGCCCGTGGTGTTGAGGTCCAGGCGACCGGCCAGGTGCAGTCCGCCCGGTTCGCCGATCAGGTCAAGTACGGTGGGATGTTCGTGATGCTCGGTCGCGCTGACATATCCTGGCGGTTTATGAAGCATCAGGTATCGCGCTGGCAGGCCCGCTTGAATGACCTCGTCATCGATTTGCACTGTATCGAAGACGCGTACCTCCAGCCGCGCGTCGTTCGCAAGCGTTCCATTCACACGCACGCGTCCGCTGCTCAATAGATATCGAGCCTGTTGCCGGTTATAGCAAGGCAGGTTGCTGATCAGTCGGTCTATGCGCACGGCTCAACTATCGGCCGCACGATGTGTATCGCTAAGTCGGGCGTCGCTACGTCGGGCACAGCTGGGGCAGAGGCAGGCCTTCGTCACGGCGTCAGGGGGGAGCTGTGCTAGCGCCGCCTGGTTAACAGTTGTGTGGAAACACCAGCAATCCAAGGCGGTGCCGGGCTTGGCGGTTGCCAGGGCGCAGCTGTTCCGCGCGCCACACAAGGGGCAGCGATCCGGCGCGATAGTGGTGGGAGATAGAGAGCCGTTCATCAGTAATCCATGGGCAGAGCGCGATCCTACCGCGCACGCCTGAACGCGTCACCCCGCTGGGCACCGGGGCGTACTCAAGTTGACTTGCCATAGCGGGTTCACTAGCGTGCCCGGCTTCGGCAACAAGGCGGTGCAGCGATGGATCACGAAGAACGTATCAAGCTTGAACCCGGCTGGAAGCACGCCTTGCGTGACGAGTTCGACAAGCCTTATATGGCACAGCTCCGGGCATTCCTGCAAAAGGAAAAGGCCGCTGGCAAGGCCATCTATCCTCCGGGGCCGCTCATCTTCAACGCGCTCAATACGACGCCCCTCGAGCAGGTGAAGGTGGTCATCCTTGGCCAGGACCCTTACCACGGGCCCGGCCAAGCGCATGGCCTTTGCTTTTCTGTCCAGCCAGGTGTGCCAGCACCGCCATCCTTGCAGAACATCTATAAAGAGCTTAAGCGCGATCTCAACATCGACATGCCGACGCATGGCTACTTGCAATCGTGGGCGGAACAGGGAGTTCTTTTGCTCAATACATCGCTGACCGTCGAACAGGGGAATGCCGGCTCGCATGCCAAGCAGGGATGGCAGCCCTTCACGGACCGCATCATCGAAGTTGTGAGCGAGCAGCGGGATCACCTGGTGTTCCTGCTATGGGGTGCACACGCGCAAAGCAAACAGCGCCTGGTCGATCCTAAGAAGCATTTGGTACTGAAGTCTGCACACCCGTCGCCGCTCTCTGCGCATCGGGGCTTTCTGGGCAACGGACATTTCAGCCGCTGCAATGCGTTTCTCGAGCAGCGTGGCCTGGCTGCAATCGATTGGCGCCTACCGGACGTCGTCTGAGTTTGTGAGGTGGTAGCCGCCTGCCATGGTGAGCCTTGGTAGGCGGCGGGGTACACTGCGCGTCTTCGTCACGCTCGAAGAGGGAACAGGCGATGCGAATTTTGCTGGCCGAAGACCATCCGCCGCTCGCCGAAAGCGTTGCCAAGGCGCTCAAGGCGGCTGGTCTGAGTGTTGATGTGCTTCAGGATGGCGTCGCCGCAGACCTGGCGCTGACCAGCGAGGAGTATGCACTGGCCATCCTGGATGTCGGGTTGCCCCGGCTTGACGGTTTCCAGGTACTGTCCCGCTTGCGTGATCGCGGCAAGACCCTCCCGGTGCTCATGCTGACCGCGAGGGCAGACGTGAAGGACCGTGTCCACGGCCTGAATCTGGGTGCGGATGACTATCTGGCCAAGCCTTTCGAGCTGACCGAGCTGGAGGCGCGCGTGAAGGCGTTGCTCCGCCGTAGTGTGCTTGGTGGTGAACAGTCTCAGCGGTGCGGATCACTGACCTATGAGCTGGGCACGCGACGCTTCATGCTCGGCGAGCAGGCGTTAAGCCTGACGTCGCGTGAGCAGGCGGTGCTAGAGGCGTTGATCGCCCGGCCTGGTCGGGTCATGAGTAAAGAGCAGTTGGCTTCGCAGGTCTTTGGCCTCGACGAGGAGGCGAGCCCCGACGCGATCGAGATCTACGTGCACCGATTACGCAAGAAGATCGAAGGCCACGACATTCGCATCGTGACCTTCCGCGGACTTGGTTATCTGCTGGAACAAGTCGATGCGTGACAATGGCAGTCTGCGCGGGCGGCTACTGCGAAGGTTGGCGGCATTACTTGCGGTCCTGCTCATCATCAGTGGTTGGACTGCCTACCTTAACGGCCGCGCTGCCGCCGATACTGCCTACGATCGTGCCTTGCTGGCATTCGCACGCTCGGTGTCCGAGCGGCTGGATCTTCAGAATGGCGAGCTGCAGGTCAACGTCCCCTATCTCGCGCTTGATGCTTTCGCGCTCGATAGCACGGGACGCATCTTTTATCAGGTGCTCGACTTCAAAGGGGAGTTGCTGTCTGGCTATGAAGACCTGCCCAGTCCGCCGCCTGATGTAGATCTTACCGAGGACTATCCTGCCCTGGCCCGATTCTATGACGCGACGTACCAGGGGCTGGGTGTGCGAGTCGTCAGTTTGATGCAGCCGGTGTCAGGGCCAGTGGGCAGCGGGATGGCTGAGATCCGTGTCGCCGAAACGGAAGGGCAGCGAGAGGCACTTGCCCGGACGTTGCTCAACGACACCCTGTGGCGCATGGCGCTACTGGCTATCGGTGCGCTATTGCTCGTCTGGATGGCGGTGAGTGCTGCGCTCAGACCACTGGCCAAGCTAAGCGCTGATGTCACCGTGCGGCAGCCAGACGATCTCCGTCCGCTACCCGAGCTCACCGTACAACGCGAGCTTCGTCCGTTGGTGACGGCCTTGAATCAGTTTACGGGCCGACTGAAAAACCAGTTCGAGCGTCAGGCTCAGTTCATTGCCGATGCGGCCCATGAGTTGAGGACGCCTTTGGCGGCGCTCAAGGCTCGTATAGAGCTGGGTCTACGGGACGAGAGTCCCACGGTATGGCGTGAGACTTTGCAAGCGTCGGCACAGGACACAAACCGTCTTACCCAGCTGGCAAACCAGCTGTTGTCCCTCGCGCGGGTCGAGCACGGTGCGCAAACCATTGCGGAAGGCGGAGCGCAGCGCGTGGACCTTTCCCAGGTCGCACGGGATCTTGCACTTGCCATGGCGGCGCTTGCCCATGAGCGTGGCGTCGCGTTGGCACTGGAGGCGGACGCCCCGTTCCGAGTCTCCGGTGACCCGATCCTGCTGAACGAATTGCTGAGCAATCTGCTTGATAATGCGATCGCGCATACCCCGATTGGCGGCAATGTCGTGCTCCGAGTGCTGTCGGACGGGGCGCTCGAAGTGGAAGATGATGGCCCGGGGATCCCCGAAGCGCAGCGCGAGCAGGTATTCCAACGGTTCTACCGCGGCCAGGAACATGGGGCCGGAGCGGGATTGGGGCTCGCCATTGTCGGTGAGATCGTCCGAATTCATCGAGCGGGCATCACGTTGGACCACGGTGTGTCTGGCGGACTCAAGGTGCGTGTGCAGTTTCCGGCCGAGTAGGGCCTAGGGGATGTCCAGTTCGGATGCCATCTGCTTTACATAGGCTTCGATCGTGCCGCGTGCTTTCAATATGGCGAGACCACGATTAAAAGCCTGAATTCGTGCGGCGTTCTCTGGGTTCTTCCGTGACAACATCAGGTGAAGCGATTCTCGGCGCCATACGTGCGGGCTCTCCATGATCGCCGTTCGCTGCTCCTCAGAAAGTCGATCGAGAATCGTGTCTGCAGCGATGCGATCGATCGGCACCACATCTACCCTTGCGGCGAGTAGTAGATCCAGCGCTTGTGCCTCCCGGGAAACGCGAATCACGTCGAGCGTCCCGTCGGCCTCGGCGTCCCTGAACGCCTCACCGTAGTAGTGTCCAATTACTGCGGCAACGCGTAGCCCTTGCATATGCTCCATTTCCGCGCGTTCCGGCAAGGGGGCGTTGGTGCGATAGAACAGGTAGTACTCGCTTTCGAGTACGGGGTCACTTACGTAGTACGCAGCCAGGCGTTCCGGTGTCCTCAGCCAAAGTGCGCTACCGTCGCGCTGGCCCAGTTCGGCCAACCTGAGCGAGCGCGCCCAGGGATAGAACTCCCAGGAGACAGCGATACCCTGTATCGCGAACGCTTCCTCTACAATCCGCGAACCTACGCCACGGTGTGGCAGGGCGCTGCCAAGGTAGGGTGGCCATTCTCCGCTGGTCAAGCGTAGCCTGTCCTGAGCGAAGCTTTCGCCAGCCATAACCATCAGCAGTGTGAACAGTAGCTGCCGCATGTCGGTTCGCCTGCAAAGGTGGCTGGGTAGCGGGGATGCGCTCAGGGTTGTTAGCCGCGCATGGCGCGGCGGCGCGTTAGCTCTGTAGCATGCGGGTAGCCGCCGCCATCGCTTCGGAAAGGTCCTCGTCCTCTTTCATGTTCGTGCTGGGGTCCAGCCCAAGCCTCGCGAACGCGGCGACGTTGGCCCAGTCTTCTTCCTGCACCGCTGGCGCATTTCCGACGGGGCTTTGCAGCGTAGCGACCTGCACGATGTCGACATAGTCCACGCTATTGGATTGGCGCGTGTAGTTAAGGTACTGCATTGGCACGATGGCGATCGGCTTCGGGAAGTCCCAAGTGGTGAGGATCTTCTCTCCCAGCATCGGATGAAGCTTGTCTATGAGCCGGTCCAGGCTGATCGCGTCGTCAAGTAGCCCTCCGCGCTCCTCGGCAAAGGTCAGGATCGGCAGCGCCCCAATCTGATGAACCAAACCGGCGAGCATCGCTTGGTCCGCTGGGAGGCGCGTGTAATAGCGGCAAAGCGCGTGACAGATACCGGCGACTTCCGTACTGCGGGTCCAGACCTCACGCAGGCGACGGTCGACAACATCGGAGGTCGCCTGAAACATCTGCTCCATGGCGAGCCCGGTTGCCAGATTGCAGGTGTAGTTGATCCCGAGCCGCCCGATGGCTGTCTGAAGGTCAGTGATCTCCTTGCTGGTACGCAGCAGAGGGCTGTTGACGATCTTGATGATTCGAGCACTCAGTGCGGCATCGTTTCCAATCACGCGAGCCAGTTGCGGGATGCCAATATCGGGATCCTCGGCGGCCTCGCGTACCTTGAGCGCAACTTCGGGAAGCGTTGGCAAGGTGATGCGATCGTTTTCGATCGCATCAATGAGTTCCTTCTGTATGGCATCGGCGAGGGTGTTCAAGGCAGCACTTCCTTATCAGAGATAGCCGGCTGCAGGGCCGGCTGATTCCCGCGCCGAGCTATTGTCAGCGGCGGATTTCCTGGTCACGGTCCAGGGTGTAGGGAAGCTCCAGCAAATTCAGTGCCGTTCCATCTGGCTCGAACAGATGCACGTTGCCATCTTGCGCCGCGTCGTCCTGCAGGACGGCGAGGAGCTCGACTCCGCTTGGTGTTGTCGCCGCCAAGACGACTTCGCCGACACTGCTGCCATGTACGGGCGAGAAGAGCGGAGTGCCCGGCGGGGCAATTACATTCGTATCGGCCGACAGGCGATAGAGGCGGCGCTTGAGTTTTCCCAAGTACTGCATCCGGGCCACGATCTCCTGGCCGGTGTAGCAACCCTTCTTGAAGCTGACGCCGCCAACCGCCTGCAGGTTGATCATTTGCGGAATGAAAAGCTCGCGGGTCTCACCGAACACCTGGCCTACGCCGGCTCGTATCTGCGCAAGCAGCCAGTCGTTCAGCGCCGCTTCGCTGAACGTTGCTGATATGTCCGTCAGCACGTCATCGGCTTTGGCTCCCCGGACCCAGACTTCGCCGCGGTGGGCATCGAGGGCGAGGTAGAGTCGGTTTCCAATTACGGCCGTCGCGCCTGCATCATGCAGAAAGGCGGGCTCGACCTCTACAAGAGGAGCGTCCGGCGCATACAGGCCAATCCGCGTCCACTCCGCTTCTTCGGCGAGAGTGACTTTCGAGAAAACGCCATATTTCTTAAGGTCAGCCAGCTGAGCATCAAGCAAATCACCCGACATGGCCAGCAGGTATCCATCGCCATCCTTGACGATGCGGAAGCTCGAAATCATGCGACCTTTTGGTGTGCAACGTGCCCCGAGGCTAGAGGCGCCGTCATCCAGATAATCAAGGTTACAGGTGAGCTGGCCCTGAAGGAATTTCTTGGCGTCTGGGCCGCGTACGGCCAGGACACGCTCATGTGTCAGGCGAACGAAGAAGGATTGCGTCATGGGTCCATCGAATCTGTTGACTGTTCTTCATCATAGAGTGCGGCCGGTGGCTTGTCAGCGGCGGGGTGCCGCTATAATGCGCGACCGACTGAAGGAGTCCCCATGTCTGACGAGATCGAACTCAACCGACTGTTCTGGCACAGCCGCCGCGGCATGCTGGAACTTGATGTTCTGCTGGTGCCGTTCGTGAAGGAGGTCTACCCGCATCTTGATGCGGATGATCAGGCGCGCTACAGAAAGCTGTTGTCTTGCGAGGATCAGGACATGTTCGGCTGGTTCATGCAGCGCGGCGAGCCCGAAGATCCAGACCTTCGGCGCATGGTCCGCATGATTCTGGATCGCGTACAGCCAAAATCCTGAAGGGGCCTACCACATGGACGTGGGGCGGATCGAACCGTTTGAATGCCACTGGCGGCCGTCGCGGGTACTGCTTTGGCTATATGGGCTCGTGCAGCTTGGCTGCGTGTTCTCATTAACCCTGTCCGATATTCCGATCTGGGCGTGCCTGTTCGGCCTTGCGGTGTGCGGCGTACACGCAAAGCGCACCCTGCGTCGCGACATCCTCCAGCGCTGTGATGCTGCAGTGACCGGCGTACGGCACGATGGGCAGGGGTGGCGGTTTCATTCCAGGGCAGGACAGTGGCGCGCGGCCCAGTTGCTTCCGACAAGCATCGCGTTGCCGTTCTGCATCGTGATCTGTTTCCGGCTTGTAGATGACCGCTTCGCTCGGGCGGTCGTTCTGCCACTGGATGCGCTCGCGCCTCGCAGTCATCGGCGCCTGCGGGTGCGATTGCGTTTCAGTCGGCAGCGGTGGGCGGTTCCAGAATAGTGTCCTCCGCGACTGGCAGGGTAGCGGGGTAGTCGAGTGTATAGTGGAGGCCTCGTGATTCCTGGCGTTGCAGCGCGCATCGAATGGTTAGGTCAGCCACAAGCGCAAGATTGCGCAGCTCGATCAGATCCCTGCTGACCTTGTAATTGCTATAGAACTCGTCAATCTCGTCCAACAGCAGGCGGATCCTGTTCTGGGCTCGCTGCAACCTTTTGGTCGTCCGCACGATACCCACGTAGTCCCACATGAAGCGCCGCAACTCGTCCCAATTGTGCGCGATGATGACGTCTTCGTCCGAGTCAGTCACTTGGCTTGCATCCCAATCAGGCAGGTTCGCGGGCATCAGCACATTCTGGTTCTCCTGAATATCGGCAGCAGCGGCTCTGCCGTAGACAAAGCACTCCAGTAGCGAATTGCTCGCCATTCGGTTTGCGCCGTGCAGGCCGGTGCAACTGGTTTCGCCAATGGCATACAGGCCGGGCACATCGGTGCGGCCATGCTCATCGACCATCACCCCTCCGCAGGTATAGTGCGCCGCTGGTACGACCGGGATGAGGTCTTTGGTGATATCGATGCCGAAGCTCAGGCAGCGCTCATGGACGGTAGGGAAGTGAGACCTGACGAAGTCGGCCGGACGGTGGGTAATATCGAGGTACACGAAGTCGACACCCAGACGTTTCATCTCATGGTCGATCGCGCGCGCCACGATGTCGCGAGGAGCAAGCTCACCGCGAGGGTCGAAGCGATCCATGAATCGCTCACCATTAGGAAGCCTCAGGTAGGCGCCTTCGCCTCGTAGCGCCTCGGTGATAAGGAAGCTTTTTGCCTGGGGATGATACAGGCAGGTTGGATGGAACTGGTTGAACTCCAGGTTCGCGACACGGCAACCTGCACGCCATGCCATGGCGATGCCGTCACCGGTATTCCCGTCGGGGTTGCTTGTATAAAGGTAGACTTTCGCTGCACCACCACAGGCGAGGATTGTGAAGCGTGCCGCGAATGTTTCCACCACTCCGGTTTCGCGATTCAGTACGTAGGCACCCAGACAGCGATCCCCATGCAAGCCAAGTTTGCGTTCGGTCAGCAGATCTACGGCAGCGTAGTGCTCGTGGATCTGGATATTCTCCCGGTCGAGGGCTTGCGCGTAGAGCGTTTGGAAAATCGCCGCACCTGTCGCGTCATCTGCATGAATGACGCGGCGATGGCTGTGGCCACCTTCTCGAGTAAGGTGGAATGCGCTCGTCCCTTCATCCTGATTCGAAGAAGGTGATCGCGTGAACGGCACGTGCTGCCCGATCAGCCAATCGATCGATGTGCGCCCGCTTTCTACAGTGAAACGCACAGCCCGCTCATTGCACAGCCCGCCGCCTGCTACAAGGGTGTCCTCGATATGTGATTCAACGCTGTCTGCCGGGTCCATTACAACGGCCACGCCGCCCTGCGCCCAATACGTTGAGCCATCAGCAGGCGAGCCCTTGGTGAGCATTGCAACGCGGAGGTTTTCCGGAAGCGAAAGGGCGGCGGTGAGCCCGGCGGCTCCGCTACCGATAATCAGAACGTCGTACGAATGCATGGGGTTCATGTAGGCTATTAGCCCTCATCTCTAGCGAAAGGCACCGAGGGTCGGCAGAATAGCGCCCCAGCCCACTGCCTGTCGCATCTGGAACCTTTCGAGCCACGGATAATCAATATCCGTTATGGCCCGGGTACCTAGCTCGGTGAACGTGATTCTTCCCGAGGTGTCATGGAGCGTCAGTTTTTGTAAAAAATTCAGCATCGACCTGACGATGTTCGTCAGGTCGAGTCGTGTAGTAAAGAGCTTCGTTTCGAAGCTTGCCTAGAGGGGAGAACTTTTGCGCAACTTCTTGGTCAATGTTGGCGAGTCGGTCCATTGGGTTGCGCAACACTCTCATCGGCTTAACGAGGAGTGTTCATGTTGACCCAGGAACAGGATCAGCAACTGGTTGAACGGGTACAGCGCGGTGACAAGCGCGCATTCGATTTGCTGGTAATGAAATACCAGCACAAGATCCTAGGTTTGATCGTGCGCTTCGTACATGACGCACAGGAAGCCCAGGACGTCGCTCAAGAAGCTTTCATCAAGGCTTACAGAGCGCTTGGCAATTTCCGCGGTGACAGTGCGTTTTATACGTGGCTGTATCGTATCGCCATCAATACGGCGAAGAATCATCTGGTGGCACGCGGCAGACGTCCGCCAGATAGCGATGTGAGTGCCGAGGACGCGGAGTTCTATGAGGGCGATCACGCTCTGAAGGACATCGAGTCTCCGGAACGATCCTTGCTGAGGGATGAGATCGAAGGTGCCGTGCACCGGACAATCCAGCAGCTGCCTGAGGATCTGCGTACGGCGTTGACCCTGCGTGAATTTGACGGCCTTAGCTATGAGGACATTGCGAGCGTCATGCAGTGTCCGGTAGGTACAGTGCGATCGCGCATATTCAGGGCGCGTGAAGCGATAGACAAGGCACTGCAGCCCCTGCTGCAGGAAACCTGAGACAGCGGCGACAGCCAAGAGAGGAAACACATGAGTCGTGAAGCCCTGCAGGAAACGCTGTCCGCGGTGATGGATAACGAAGCGGACGAATTGGAACTTCGCCGAGTGCTTGCCGCTAGTGGCGAGTCCGAAGTTCGTGACACGTGGGCACGTTATCAGATCGCTCGGGCAGCAATGCACAAGGATCTGCTGGTGCCCCGGCTCGACCTGGCTTCGGCAGTCTCCGCTGCCATCGCTGAGGAAGAGGCACCTGTTCAGGTCAAGCGCCGCCCTGCGGGTGGCCTGGCTCGCATTGCTGTGGCGGCTTCCGTCACCGTCGCTGTGCTTGCCGGTGTCAGCCTATACAACCAGGACGACGTTGGTACGCAGCAACTGGCCGCCCAGTCGACTCAGCCCGCGATCGAAGCGCCACAGGTCCAAGGGCCGGCCGTTCTGGCTGGTTACAAGGAAGGTGGTGCGCAGCCGGAGGTGACCGAGAAGTCGGGATCCAACTGGCAAGAGCAGCGTATGCCGGAATATATCCGTCAGCATGCTCAGCAGTCTGGCGCTGACAGTGCGTTGCCGTTTGCGCGTGAAGCTGGCGCAGAAAATCGCTAAGGAGGCGCATGCGCCGCTTCACCATTCCGCTATTGCTTCTTGGTATTGCAACCTCGCCAGTCCATGCGTCCGACGCGGAGGACTGGTTGGGTCGAATAGCTAAGGCGGAGCAGCATAGCTTCCAAGGCGTTTTTATCTACGAAAAAAGCGGCAGCTTTTCTAGCCATCAACTATGGCACCTTGCTCGCAACGGGCAGGCAAGCGAAAAGCTGCTTCAGCTCGACGGTCCACCAATCGAAACCATTAGAGTTGACGGTCAGCCGCAATGCGTCAGTGCCGGCTTCAGTGCGCCACTTGCGGCGACAGCTCTCGTAGGGAATGGGTTTGATGTAGAGCGTTTGAAGCGCTCCTACCATATGAAGGTGCTGGGTGAGTCCCGGGTGGCAGGGCGGCCTGCCCAAGTCGTTGGGCTGCTACCCAAGGATCAGCATCGCTATGGACTGGAAGTCCACATCGATACGGAGTTAGGCCTTCCTCTCAAGATGTTGCTCGTCAGTGATGGCGGCCAGTTGCTTGAGCGCTTCCAGTTCACACAACTGAGCTCGGAGGCGCCGTTAGCGTCATCGCTTGAGCCTGAGGGCGAATGCATCGCAGGTGCACGCAAAGCAAGTGCTGCTCAGGTTGAGACAAGCTGGCGTCCTGATTGGGTGCCAGCAGGTTTTGAGCCGCGCGTGGCGAGCCAGACGGGCGGAAACGGCGCAGTCGTTCTTAACTATGGGGACGGGTTGGCAAACTTCTCCATCTTCGTAGAGCCCGTGAGCGATCCGGCTGCTGGAGATGCGCGTAGCCAGGTTGGGCCGACATCTGTTGTTTCCAAGCGACTCAATACCGGCGAGACCGACTACATGGTGACGGTAGTGGGTGAAATTCCGCTTGGGACTGCTGAGCGCATAGCGCTTTCCACGACGTCGGAGCCGCCCAAAGGGTGAGACGTGAAGGGATGCATTCGCTGCGCGATGTGGCGGATGGCCCGTGAACTGTTCAATGCCTCTTGCGTGTGTACGGGCTTCTGGCGGATTTACACTATCTTTTCATTGTCTCTACCGTAGTCTGAGCTGCTTCGTAATAGGCTGTGTCGGTAAAGCGAGTGGGTTTGCTAGGCTCGTTCTCATATGCGGCAAGTTGCCCCTGTATTTGGCGCCAGCGGCGTAGGTCAGGGGGTATGTCGGCAATACGGCGGGCCGGCATGGCCTGTTTGCGGTTGTGCTAGTTATCGGGAGTGTTTTGATGAAGATGATCAAGTCTTGGTCTGCAGCGATTCTGGGGATGTGGCTCGTTGCCCAGGCGGCGGTGGCACAAGCGGTAGACCTGCCAGACTTCACTCAGTTGGTTGAGGATGCGTCACCTGCGGTCGTTAATATCAGTACGCGTCAGAAAGCCCCGGCCAACAGTGTTGGTCAGCTTTCCATTCCGGATCTGGAAGGCCTGCCTCCCATGTTTCGTGAATTCTTCGAGCGGAGCATTCCGCGCGGACCAGGTGGTCGTCAGCCCCAGCCGCAGCGGGAGGCTCAGTCACTGGGCTCCGGATTTATCATTTCTTCCGACGGCTACGTGCTAACGAACAACCATGTTGTGGCTGATGCCGATGAAATCATGGTTCGCTTGCCCGATCGCAGCGAATTAAAAGCCAAGCTGATCGGTGCGGATCGGCGAACAGACGTGGCGCTTCTGAAGGTTGAGGGCAAGAATCTGCCAACGGTCAAACTTGGTGATTCCAACTCGCTAAAAGTGGGTGCGTGGGTGCTTGCGATCGGTTCCCCGTTCGGTTTCGATCATTCAGTTACAACTGGCATTGTTAGTGCAAAGGGTCGAAGCTTGCCGAACGACAACTACGTTCCGTTCATTCAGACTGACGTGGCGATTAATCCTGGTAACTCAGGTGGTCCCCTGTTCAATCTCGACGGCGAAGTCGTAGGCATCAACTCTCAGATCTTTACCCGTTCTGGTGGCTTCATGGGCCTGTCTTTTGCCATTCCGATCGACGTGGCAATGAATGTGGCGGACCAGTTGAAAAAGACTGGTAAAGTCGACCGTGGTTGGTTGGGCGTCGTCATTCAAGAAGTCAACAAGGACCTCGCCGAGTCGTTCGGTCTGGATCGTCCAGCAGGTGCGCTCGTGGCGCAGGTGCTGGAGAACGGTCCTGCCGCGAAGGGCGGGCTGCGGGTTGGTGACGTCATTCTTAGCGTCAATGGCCAGCCGGTCGTCATGTCGGCGGACCTCCCGCACATGGTCGGTGCACTCAAGCCCGGCACCAAGATCGACCTGGAAGTGGCTCGCGACGGTTCACGACAGAAGATCAACCTTGCAGTCGGATCCATGCCTGCGGATGAGCAATCGGAGGCTGCGGCAGGTGCGCCGAACGCGACGCCGAAGAGCGATAATCGCTTGGGCGTGTCTGTTGCAGATTTGACAGCTGAGCAGAAAAAGAGCCTCGATCTGACGGGTGGCGTGGTCATCCGCGAGGTGCAAGGCGGCCCGGCAGCGATGATTGGCCTCCGTCCAGGCGACATCATTTCCCATCTCAACAATCAGTCCATCGACTCGGTGGCAACGTTCGAGAAGGTCGCGAAGGCATTGCCCACCAATCGCTCGGTATCGATGCGAGTGCTGCGAGAAGGCCGTGCGAGCTTCATCACCTTCAAGCTCGGCGAGTAGATCGCCTTCGGGAAAAAGGCAGCTTCGGCTGCCTTTTTTCATTCCGGCGCCTAACGTGGCGACCTGTTGGGGTATCAGGTACACTTTCGGGCTGTTTTTCGGCCCGGCAGTACTGGCCCTTACTTATTCGAGTGCTTCCTCGTGAGTGACCTGAGTCATATCCGTAATTTTTCGATCATCGCCCATATCGACCATGGCAAGTCGACCCTGGCGGATCGCTTCATCCAGATGTGTGGCGGCCTATCCGATCGCGAGATGGAGGCGCAGGTCCTCGATTCGATGGATCTTGAGCGCGAGCGCGGCATTACGATCAAGGCGCACAGCGTTACCCTGTACTACAAGGCACAGGATGGCCGTACGTATCAGCTGAACTTCATCGATACGCCTGGGCACGTTGACTTCACCTACGAAGTCAGCCGCTCGTTGGCTGCGTGTGAAGGCGCATTGCTGGTTGTGGACGCGGGGCAGGGGGTCGAAGCCCAGTCCGTTGCGAACTGCTATACCGCCATCGAGCAGGGGCTCGAGGTCATGCCGGTCCTCAATAAAATGGACCTTCCGCAGGCCGAGCCCGAACGCGTGAAGCAGGAGATCGAGCACATCATCGGTATTGACGCAACGGACGCCGTGCCGTGCAGCGCCAAGAGCGGATTGGGTGTTATCGACGTGCTTGAGCGTCTGGTCAAGGTCATTCCGGCTCCGGAAGGCGAGATCAACGCACCATTGCAGGCGCTGATCATCGATTCCTGGTTCGACAATTACCTCGGCGTGGTCTCGCTCGTACGCGTCAAGCATGGACGCATCAAGAAGGGCGACAAGGTCCTTGTGAAGTCTACCGGCAAGTTCCACCAAGTGGACGCTGTCGGCGTGTTCTCGCCCAAACACACTGAAACGGCGGATCTGAAGGCAGGTGAAGTAGGCTTCATCATCGCCGGAATCAAGGACATCCAGGGCGCCCCCGTGGGCGACACGCTGACGCTTTCCAGCACGCCAGACGTAGCCATGCTGCCAGGCTTCCAGCGTATCAAGCCGCAGGTCTACGCAGGCTTGTTCCCGGTAAGCTCCGACGACTTCGAAGACTTCCGCGATGCGCTGCAGAAATTGACGCTCAATGATGCCGCGCTGCAGTATGAGCCTGAGAGCTCCGACGCCTTGGGCTTTGGCTTTCGTATCGGCTTCCTCGGAATGCTCCACATGGAGATCATCCAGGAACGGCTGGAGCGTGAATACGATCTTGACCTCATCACGACTGCACCAACGGTTGTGTTCGAGATCGTGCTCAAGAGTGGCGAAGTCATTTATGTCGACAACCCGTCGAAGCTGCCAGACCTCGCGTCCATAGATGAAATGCGCGAGCCTATCGTGCGCGCGAACATTCTTGTGCCGCAGGAGCACCTCGGTAACGTCATCACACTGTGTATCGAGAAGCGTGGCGTACAGCGCGACATGCAATTCCTCAGTACGCAGGTCCAGGTCAGCTACGACCTGCCGATGAACGAAGTCGTTCTGGACTTCTTCGATCGCCTCAAGTCGGTTAGCCGTGGCTACGCGTCGCTTGACTACAGCTTCGACCGTTTCCAGACGGCTAATCTTGTTCGACTGGATGTGCTGATTAACGGCGAGAAGGTCGATGCGCTGGCATTGATCGTGCACCGTGACAAGGCGCACCACAAAGGTCGAGTCCTGACCGAGAAGATGAAAGAGCTGATTCCTCGTCAGATGTTCGATGTGGCCATACAGGCTGCCATTGGTGGGCAGATTGTGGCACGGACGACGGTCAAGGCGCTGCGCAAGAACGTTCTGGCCAAGTGCTACGGCGGCGACGTGAGCCGTAAGCGCAAGCTGCTGGAAAAACAGAAAGCAGGCAAAAAGCGTATGAAGCAGGTTGGCAGTGTGGAGATCCCACAAGAGGCCTTCCTCGCCGTGCTCAAGGTGGATAGCTAACCTCTATGTCGATCAATTTCCCGTTGCTGCTGGTCATTGCCGTTGCCGTCTGTGGTGCACTGGCGCTCCTGGATCTTCTGGTATTGGCACCGAGGCGTCGGTCTGCGATCGCGGCCTATAACGGCCGCGTCGATACGCCTGACCAGAGCGTCATTGACCAGCTGAACAAGGAGCCGCTGCTCGTCGAGTACGGCAAATCGTTCTTTCCAGTACTGGCCATCGTGTTGGTCCTTCGGTCGTTTCTGGTCGAACCTTTCCAAATTCCGTCCGGCTCAATGAAGCCGACGCTGGAGGTCGGCGACTTCATCCTCGTCAACAAGTTTGCCTACGGGATTCGCCTTCCGGTTGTCGACCTGAAAGTCATCGATATCGAAGACCCGAAGCGTGGCGATGTAATGGTATTCCGTTATCCCAGCGATCCGAATATCAACTACATCAAGCGCGTCGTCGGTCTACCAGGCGATACGGTTCGCTACACCTCTGACAAGCAACTGTTCGTCAACGGGCAGCCTGTGAGTCGTCAATTTTTGGGTGAAGAGCCCGGCACACTGGGGAGCGCTACGCTCTATCGAGAAAAGCTGGGCGAGGTTGAGCACCTGATTCGCCTGGAGATGCAGCGCTACCGTATGGAGCCGGGCGGCGAGTGGAAGGTCCCTGCTGACCACTACTTCATGATGGGTGACAACCGCGACAACTCCAACGACAGTCGCTTTTGGGAAGATCCAAGCATTCCCACAGAACTCCACGGAATGGTTCCGGATCGCAACATTGTCGGCAAGGCATTCGCGGTATGGATGAGTTGGCCGGATCCCAAATTTAGCCATCTACCAAACTTTTCCAGAGTCGGCCTCATTCATTGAGGCCGATGTTTCATGGGTAGTCCGTTCGGGCAGCCGACTCGGGCAGGGACGTAATGGCGCAGCGAGGACGAGCTATGAAGTGCGCAAAATCGGAACAGGGACTTTCTTTGCTGGGATGGCTGATGGCCTTGGCCATCGTTGCCTTCCTGGCCAGTACGGCATTCAAAATGGTGCCGCACTACATGGACTACATGGCCCTTGAGAAGATCATCAGTTCGGTCGAGACCGACCGTGCAGCCAATGTCACAACCGTTGGTGACTTCTACAATCATGTGAGCAAAGGCATGCAGGTCAACGGCATTCGTGATCTGAATGCCAAGGACATCCTGGATGTGAAGGTTGAGAACCAATCCTTCGTTGCTCATCTACAGTATGAAAAACGCGAGCCGATGATTCAGAACCTGGATCTGGTTGCCCGCTTCGACAAAGAGTTCCGCATCCGGATACCGTGAATACATCGTTGAATCGACTCGAGCGCAGGCTCGGCCATACGTTTGCCGATCCAGAACTGATGACGCTTGCGCTTACCCACCGTAGCTTTGCCGGGCGTAATAACGAGCGTCTGGAGTTTCTTGGCGACGCCGTACTTAATTTCGTAGCCGGCGAGGCGCTTTACGAGCGTTTCCCGCAAGCCCGTGAAGGGCAGCTGTCCCGGCTTCGCGCTCGCTTGGTAAAGGGTGAGACGCTCGCATTCCTGGCGCGTGGCTTCGAACTTGGGGATTACCTCCGACTGGGCTCTGGTGAACTCAAGAGTGGTGGTTTTCGACGTGAGTCGATCCTGGCAGATGCGCTTGAAGCGTTGATAGGCGCGATTTACCTCGACGCCGGGATGGACGTAGCACGAGAGCGTGTCCTGGATTGGTTGGCGACTGAGCTCGAAGGCCTGACGTTGGTCGATACGAACAAGGACCCGAAGACCCGGTTGCAGGAGCTGCTTCAATCACGGGCGTGTGAGCTGCCGCGGTACGAAGTCGTGGATATCCAGGGCGAACCGCACTGCCGTACTTTTTTCGTGGAGTGCGAGGTCAAATTGCTTAACGAGAAGACACAAGGGCACGGTGCAAGCCGCCGCATCGCCGAGCAGGTGGCTGCAGCCGCTGCGTTGGCCGCTTTGGGAGTAGGGAACGGCAATGAGTGAGCAGAAAGCAAGCATGCGCTGCGGGTATGTGGCGATCGTGGGCCGTCCGAATGTCGGCAAGTCGACATTGCTGAACCATATCCTTGGCCAAAAACTTGCGATCACGTCACGCAAGCCGCAAACGACCCGTCACAACATGCTCGGGATCAAGACCGAGGGTGACGTGCAGGCGGTTTACGTGGACACCCCTGGATTACACAAGAACAACGAGCGCGCACTCAATCGCTTCATGAACAAGACGGCGTCCTCGGCACTGAAAGATGTCGATGTGGTCGTTTTTGTCGTCGACCGTACCCGTTGGACCGATGAAGACCAGATGGTCCTCGATCGTCTCGAGCATGTGCGCTGTCCCATTCTCATCGCAGTCAACAAGTCCGACCGACTCGACGATAAGGGCGAGTTGCTGCCCCATCTGGACTGGCTGGCGCAACAGTTGCCGAGTGCTGAGATCGTTCCGATCTCAGCACTCCATGGCCAGAATCTAGACATTCTCGAAAGATTGGTCGGGGACCGCCTGCCTGAGAGCGAACATTTCTATCCTGAAGACCAGATCACCGATCGGTCCAGCCGCTTCCTCGCTGCCGAGCTCGTTCGGGAGAAGATCATGCGGCAGCTGGGAGCCGAGCTCCCTTATCAGATGACCGTCGAGATTGAGTCCTTCCAGCAGGAAGGCCGCGTGCTCCACATTCACGCGCTCATTCTTGTCGAGCGTGAGGGGCAGAAGAAGATCATCATTGGCGAGAAGGGTGAACGGATCAAGAGCATCGGCCAGAATGCCCGAAAGGACATGGAAGTACTGTTCGATTCCAAGGTGATGCTGAACCTTTGGGTCAAAGTGAAGAGCGGCTGGTCCGACGACGAGCGCGCGCTGCACTCACTCGGTTACCACGATCAGTAACACGCTTCGGGTCCATTCGGTTGGTATCGCCAGCCATGTCTGCACCGCCTTCGATGTTCACCGGATACGGTAGGCCGTCGAAGGGGTGGTCGATGGGGTACAAGGCTCTATCGGGCGGTCATCACAATGCTCACCTATGTTCTTCATAGCCGGCCTTACAAGGAAAGTAGTGCACTCGTCGATCTTTTTACAGTGCATGGGCGCTCCCGCGCCGTGCTGCGTAATGCGCGCGGTCGAAGTGGAAGCCTTGCCCGGCCCTTCGTGCCGCTGGACGTGGAGCTGCGTGGCAAAAGCGAACTGAAAAGCGTGGCGCGTCTAGAGCCTAATGGGATTCCCCACTTGCTCGCTGGAGAGGTGCTTTTCAGCGGGTTGTACCTCAATGAGTTGATCGTTCGCCTGCTGCCTTCCGACGACCCTCATCCCGGCTTGTTCGATCACTATGCGGCAACGCTGATGGCGCTGGCTGAAGCGCGTCCGTTACAGCCGCTGCTACGCGCTTTTGAATGGCGATTGCTCGATGACCTCGGCTACGGCTTCTCGCTAACAGAGGACGCGCTGGGCGAGCCGCTGGAGGCTTCCGGGCTTTACCGGTATCGTTCGGAAGGTGGCTTCGAACCGATCGCTGCGCTGGAGCCCGGGGCATTCAATGGGCGTGATCTGCTGTCCTTGGCTCATGCGGACTGGTCCGCCCCTGGCGCTTTGCTCGCGGCCAAGCGGTTAATGCGCCAAGCACTGGCGCCTCACCTGGGCGGCAAGCCACTCTTGAGCCGAGAACTGTTCATCCATCGAAAGGAAAACTCTCGTGACTGATCCCAATCGCGTCCTGCTAGGCGTCAACATAGATCACGTCGCCACGCTTCGGCAAGCCCGTGGCACGCGTTACCCGGATCCGCTCAAAGCGGCGCTGGACGCAGAGGAAGCGGGCGCGGACGGCATCACGCTACACCTGCGCGAGGACCGTCGGCATATCCAGGATCGCGACGTTCACCTGTTCAAGCAGGCCCTGCAGACCCGCATGAATTTCGAGATGGGTGTCACCGAGGAAATGCTCGCGCTGGCCGAATCGATCACGCCTGAGCATGTCTGTCTGGTGCCCGAAACGCGCCAGGAACTTACGACAGAGGGCGGGTTGGACGTCTCTGGACAGGCCGATCGTATCCGCCGAGCCGTTGAACGCCTATCAGGTGCCGGTTGTGAGGTTTCGCTCTTCATCGACGCCGACCCTCGTCAGATCGAAGCCGCGCTTGCCGTTGGCGCGCGTGCCATCGAGTTGCACACGGGTCGCTACGCTGATGCAGCCGATGACGCGACGCAGCAGGCCGAGCTGGAGCGAATACAAGCGGGCATCGAACTGGGTGTGTCGCATGGATTGATCGTCAACGCAGGCCATGGTTTGCATTACCACAACGTCGAGCCTATCGCCGCGCTCAAGGGCGTACATGAACTCAATATCGGCCATGCAATTGTTGCCCACGCTCTGTTCGTCGGCTTTCGGCAGGCGGTGAAGGAAATGAAACACCTCATTCTCGGTGCGGCGGCTCAACGCGCACGATAGGCGCAACATTTACGAAAACTGTTCCCGACCACGGGGCGACGCCACACGCTAGAGTCGAGGCTCCTGAACAGGTGGAGCGATTCGATGAATACGCGTGGCTTGCTCGATCAGCTATTGAAATCTGGTCAACAGATCCTTCAACAAAGGCAAACTGGCCAACCTGCGGATCCATCCGGGGGCGCCAGTACCGATTTTGTCGATCAACTGGGCGGTCTGCTTGGCGGATCAAAGGGCGCACTGGGCGGCGGTGCGCTCGCGATGCTTCTGGCCAGTAAGGGTGGACGTAAGTTGGGCGGCAAGGCACTCACCTACGGTGGCCTCGCGGCGCTGGGCACATTGGCCTACAAGGCGTACGGCAACTGGCAGGCCCAGCAGCAGGCGACAGGCGCGACGGTTGAGCCGAAGACGGTTGACCGATTGCCTGCCGCAGAGGCCGAGACTCACAGCCAGGCCATCCTTACCGCCCTTATTGCTGCAGCCAAAGCGGACGGGCACGTCGACACTCGCGAGCGTGAGCTGATCGAGCAGGAGTTTGCCAAGTTCTCGCCCGATGCGGGCCTCCAGCACTGGTTGGACGCAGAGCTGAACAAGCCACTGGACCCCGTCGAAGTCGCGCGCGCCGGTACGACGCCCGAAATGGCGTCCGAAATGTACCTCGCAAGCCTGCTTATGGTTGACGAAGAACAATTCATGGAGCGCGCCTATCTGGATGAGCTCGCCCGACAGCTCAAGTTGCCGGATGCGCTTAAAGCCGAGCTCGAGCGGCAGATGGACCAAGCGCCTGACTAAAGCGCGCTCGACTGCCGCTTCGATTGTGCATTTATGAGCAACTGGCAGGCAAAAATCCCGTGACGCTTTGCACGTTCTACGGACTAGTCTGAGTCGACCACAAGAAGAACGAGCGAGGCGTCCCATGCCCGAGGCAGTCGGTCCCTACGATTATGTGATAGTGGGTGCTGGCCCCGCCGGTTGCCTGATGGCCAACAGGCTCTCTGCCGACCCTGCCGTCCGCGTCCTGTTGCTCGAAGCCGGTGGTCACGACAACCTGCCATGGATTCATATCCCAGTCGGCTACCTGTTTTGTATTGGCAACCCTCGCACCGATTGGTGTTTCAAGACTGAAGCAGAGGCCGGCCTTGGCGGCCGCAGTATTGGCTACCCGCGAGGCCGCGTGCTTGGCGGCTCCTCATCCATAAACGGCATGATCTACATGCGCGGTCAGGCACGCGACTATGACCTGTGGGCGGAGCAGGGCAACGCTGGTTGGGGCTGGAAGGACATGCTTCCGCTATTCAAGCGCATGGAGGATCACTACGCCGGAGCGTCTGAGATTCATGGCGCGGGCGGGGAGTGGCGCGTTGAAAAGCAGCGCCTTCATTGGGATTTGCTTGACGCCTTCAGAGAGGCCGCCGGCCAAGCGGGCATCCCCGCCGTCGATGACTTCAATACGGGCGATAACGAAGGCTGCGGTTACTTCCAAGTGAACCAGCGAGGCGGCATTCGATGGAATGCAGCAAAGGCGTTTCTGAAGCCGGTACGCAACCGCCCGAACCTGACGATTCATAGCGATGTGGAAGTCGAGCGGCTTTTGCTGGGGAACGGTCGTGCGCAATCGGTTGTCGTTCGGCGCAAGGGGCAATCGTCGCTCGATACGCTATCGGCCCGGCGGGAAATAATCCTGTGTGCCGGAGCGATCGGTTCGCCAGCACTTTTGCAGCGTTCCGGTATTGGATCGCCTGCGCGGCTCGCATCGATCGGGATGGGTGTCGCACATACGCTCGAGGGTGTCGGTGCGAATCTGCAGGATCATCTGCAACTGCGGATGGTTTACAAAGTGACGGGCGTTCCGACCCTGAACCTGATGGCAGCCAGTCTGTTCGGCAAGCTCGGGATGGGTTGGCAGTACCTGCTTAGCCGCAGCGGGCCTTTAGCGATGGCGCCAAGCCAGCTCGGTGCCTTTGCGCGATCCGACCCTAGTCAGCTATCCGCGAACCTTGAATATCACGTACAGCCGTTGTCGCTGGAGCGTTTCGGTGAGCCGCTGCATCCCTTCGCCGCGTTCACGGCGTCGGTCTGCAATCTTCGGCCTGCCAGTCGCGGCAGAGTGGACATCCGCTCGACGGATCCGCGCGATCCGCCGTACATCCAGCCTAATTACCTTAGTGATCGAGAGGATTTGCGCGTCGCTGCCGACGCCATCCGACTGACACGCCGCATCGTTGCCGCGCCTGCACTCGCTGGCTACAAACCAGAAGAATATTTGCCAGGGTCAACTTATCAGACCGAAGAGGCGCTCCAGGAAGCAGCCGCCCGGATCGGGACGACCATCTTCCATCCCGCCGGTACCTGCCGGATGGGCAACGATGCGATGGCCGTTGTTGATTCGCGGTTGCAGGTGCATGGCATTCCGGGGCTGCGCGTGGCAGACGCGTCGATCATGCCGGAAATCGTGTCCGGCAATACCTGTTCGCCAACACTTGCGATTGCCGAAAAAGCCGCCGCACTCATCATCGAAGATGCGCGCGCTACACATACCGCTGGTGCGATAAGCACTGCCGCTTCACGCGCGCTCGCCTACTGACAGGCGAAACCGATTTCTACATAGGAGGCTACGCCGACCCATCACCCACACGCTTTGCGCTCCACGTCCAGCAGTCGCACAACAAAAACAAAAGCCACTGAGGCCTATTCAGGCCAGGAGAGCCAAGATGTCCGAGTACGCACCACCTGCGTCGATCCCTCATGCCGCACCCAGTCGCAGCGAAGAGCGGAAGGTGATATTCGCCTCGTCGCTGGGTACCGTTTTCGAATGGTATGACTTTTTCCTGTATGGCGCGCTCGCCGCCATCATCAGCCGTCAGTTCTTCGCTGGCGTTAACGAGACCACTGCATTCATCTTTGCACTCATGGCCTTTGCAGCTGGCTTCCTCGTTCGGCCTTTCGGCGCACTGGTGTTCGGCCGGCTTGGTGATCTGGTCGGCCGCAAGTACACCTTTCTAGTCACGATCATCCTCATGGGCGCCGCCACATTCGCGGTTGGCCTGCTGCCGAACTACGCCAGCATTGGCGTAGCCGCCCCCATCATACTGATCGTGTTGCGCCTGCTTCAGGGGCTGGCACTCGGTGGGGAATATGGCGGTGCGGCGACCTATGTGGCAGAACACGCGCCCCAGGGCAAGCGTGGTTTCCATACAAGCTGGATCCAGGCTACAGCGACGGCCGGTCTTCTGCTTTCCCTCCTTGTCATCCTCGTCTGCCGGCAGCTGACCGGTGATCAATTCGAGGTCTGGGGCTGGCGGCTACCATTCCTGCTTTCGATCTTCCTGCTTGGTATCTCGGTATGGATCCGGATGTCCATGCATGAGTCGCCCGCATTTCTGAGGATGAAGTCCGAAGGCAAGCAGGCCAAGTCGCCCATTCGCGAGTCTTTCACGAACTGGAGCAATTTGAAGGTCGTTCTGATCGCGTTGTTCAGCATCAATGCAGGGCAGGCCGTCACGTTCTACGCGGCGCACTTCTACGTCATGTTTTTCCTTACACAGACGCTGAAGATGGATGCCGCGGTGGCGAATAACCTACTCATCATCAGCGTTGTGATCGGCGCGCCTTTCTTCATATTCTTTGGCTGGCTATCCGACAAGATCGGGCGCAAGCCAATCCTGATGGCGGGGCTTCTGCTCGCAACGCTGACGTATTTCCCGCTGTTCAAAGCGCTCACGCACTATGCCAATCCAGAGATCTATCAGGCACGGCAAAGTGCGCCGATTACGGTGCAGGCCGACCCTGCTACCTGCACCTTCCAGTTCGATCCGGTAGGAAAGGCCACGTTCGATAGCCCGTGCGACAGGGTAAAGACACTACTCGTGAAGCGTGGCTTGCCCTATGAAACGGCCAGCGGCGCTGCGGGCAGCCAAGTTGTAGTGACGATCGGTGATCAGAAGATTACAGGCTTCGACCAAGCAGCGATCAATGCTGCGGCAACGCAGGCAGGCTATCCGGAAAAGGCCAACCCGGACAACGTCAACAAACCCATGGTCGTGGCAGTCATCGTTGCGCTCATCCTGATCGCGACGCTGTGCTACGGCCCGTTGGCAGCGCTCATGGTTGAGCTGTTTCCAACCCGGATTCGCTACACCTCTATGTCGCTGCCTTATCACATCGGCAATGGCTGGTTCGGCGGTTTGCTACCAACGGTTTCCTTCGCGTTGGTGGTGTATACGGGAGATATCTTCTACGGCTTGTGGTATCCAGTGCTGATCACCGCTGCCAGCCTCGTTGTCGGTTTGATCTTTCTGCCTGAAACGCGGCATCGAGACTTGAACGCGGATTGACGGCCCTCCATTCCGGGCCCAATGTTGGTAGTCGAACGGCGTCACGCGTCTTCGGCTATCAACGCGCGCTGGAATTTCCGGTTTCCCAGCCGTCCGGCTAGACGAGCCGGCTGCAACGTCAGGCCGCGGTGGCGTATACTCCCCAGCTTTTCGTTTGCTTGCCTGCGAGTGCCGCCCGCCATGGAAATCAATCCAATTCTGAACAGCATCAAGGACCTTTCCGAACGCACCCAGACTATTCGGGGGTATCTTTGACTACGATCACAAGAGTGATCGTCTGACCGAAGTCAATCGCGAGCTGGAAGATCCGGCTGTCTGGAACAATCCAGAGTACGCCCAGAACCTGGGGCGCGAGCGCGCTCAGCTCGCTGAGGTCGTCGAGACGCTTGATGAGCTGACTGGCGGATTTGCCGATTCCCGAGATTTGCTCGACATGGCTGCCGAAGAGAACGACGAAAGCGCCGTGAACGACGTAGCCGTTGAGGTGGAGCGTCTGCGGGCAATTCTCGAAAAGCTGGAATTCCGCCGCATGTTCGCCGGCGAGATGGATGCCAACAATGCCTATCTCGACATTCAGGCAGGCTCCGGAGGCACCGAGGCGCAGGACTGGGCGAACATGTTGTTGCGCATGTACCTGCGCTGGGCTGACAAGCGCGGTTTCGATGCCGAGATCGTCGAACTGTCCGAAGGCGAAGTCGCGGGCATCAAGAGCGCGTCGGTGCACATCAAGGGCGAATATGCCTTTGGCTGGCTGCGTACCGAGATCGGTGTGCACCGCCTGGTGCGCAAGAGCCCATTCGATTCGGGTAACCGCCGTCACACTTCATTCTGCGCGGTGTTCGCATCACCCGAAATCGACGACAACGTTGAGATCGAGATCAACCCGGCCGATCTGCGAATCGATACCTATCGGTCTTCGGGGGCAGGTGGTCAGCACGTAAACACCACTGATTCGGCGGTTCGAATTACCCACGTACCCACTAACACGGTCGTGCAGTGTCAGAACCAGCGCTCTCAGCATGCGAACCGCGATACGGCGATGAAGATGCTGCGGGCGAAGTTGTACGAGATGGAGATGATGAAGCGCAACGCTGCGGCGCAGGCGCTCGAAGATACCAAGTCGGATATCGGCTGGGGCCATCAAATCCGTTCGTATGTGCTCGATCAGTCGCGTATCAAGGACCTTCGCACGGGTGTCGAACGCAGTGATTGCGAGAAGGTACTCGACGGAGACATCGACGAGTATCTCGAGGCCAGCCTCAAGCAGGGACTCTAAGCTACTCCACCAAGGCAATGCCTGCTGGCCGCATCGACGGCCTGGCGTTCGCGTCAAGATGATGGGGATGCCGTTGGCAGGCACGCTGCATCAGCCCGTTCCGCGGCTGAGTAGAACCGTTTCAATAGGCAAATGAGCCAATCAGGAACCACCAGAACCATGAGCGAACAACCGCTGAACCCTAGTGCCCAACATGAGGAAGAAAACAAGCTGATCGCGCAGCGCAAGGAGAAACTTGCCGCTATCCGTGAGAAACAGCCGATTTCCTTCCCGAATGACTTCCGCCGCGACAGCCTGTGCGACGAACTGCAGAAACAGTACGCAGACAAGAGCAAGGAAGCGCTGGAGGCCGAGGGCGTCAAGGTCAAGGTGGCCGGGCGTATCATGCTCAACCGTGGTGCCTTTATGGTCATCCAGGACACCAGTGGCCGAATTCAAGTCTATGTCGACCGCAAGACGCTGCCAGCGGATACGCTGGAAGCCGTCAAATCCTGGGACCTGGGCGATATCATTGCAGCAGAGGGCACGCTGGCGCGCAGCGGCAAGGGCGATCTGTACGTCTACATGACGGACGTCCGCCTTCTCACCAAGTCGCTTCGCCCATTGCCGGACAAGCATCACGGCCTGACCGACACCGAGCAGCGCTACCGCCAGCGCTACGTCGACCTGATCGTCAACGACGAAACGCGCCAGACGTTCCGCGTTCGCTCTCAGGTAATTGCGCATGTCCGTCGGTTCCTGAATGAGCGTGGCTTCCTGGAAGTCGAGACGCCGATGCTGCAGACCATTCCGGGTGGCGCTGCGGCCAAGCCTTTCGAAACGCACCACAACGCACTTGATATGCCGATGTTCCTGCGTATTGCGCCTGAGCTCTACCTCAAGCGCCTCGTCGTGGGCGGGTTCGAGAAGGTCTTCGAGATCAACCGTAATTTCCGTAACGAAGGTGTGTCCACGCGGCACAATCCTGAATTCACCATGCTTGAGTTCTACCAGGCGTACGCGGATTACAAAGACAACATGGACCTGACAGAAGCCCTGTTCCGTGAGCTCGCGCAGGCCGTTTTGGGCACGACCGACGTTCCGTACCAAGGCAAGGTGTTCCATTTCGGTGAGCCGTTCGTACGCCTGTCCGTATTCGACTCGATCCTGAAGTACAACCCTGAGATCACGGCTGCCGATCTGAACGATGTGGACAAAGCGCGTGACATCGCCAAGAAGGCTGGCGCCAAGGTGCTCGGGCACGAGGGGCTGGGTAAGCTCCAGGTGATGATTTTCGAGGAGCTGGTCGAGCACAAGCTGGAGCAGCCTCACTTCATTACCCAGTATCCGTTCGAAGTGTCGCCGTTAGCGCGTCGCAATGACGAAGACCCCAGCGTCACTGACCGCTTCGAACTCTTCATCGGTGGTCGCGAGATCGCGAACGCCTATTCCGAGTTGAATGACGCGGAAGATCAGGCAGAGCGATTCCATCAGCAGGTCGCCGAGAAAGACGCCGGTGACGATGAGGCCATGCATTACGATGCCGATTTCGTTCGCGCGCTTGAATACGGCATGCCACCGACAGCAGGTGAAGGTATTGGAATCGATCGTCTGGTGATGCTGCTGACTGACTCTCCGTCTATTCGCGATGTCATCCTGTTCCCGCACATGCGGCCGGAATAATCGAGTCGACGAGACATGAGGCCGCCTTCGGGCGGCTTCTTCGTTTTTGCACGATGTTCTAGGGCCGCGGCCGGGCTAAGATAAGGCTGTCGCCCTGAGCCGAGGCTTGCATGAACGTCCACCAAAAGCTCGATGATTATCAGCTGACCGTCCGAGCGTTGTCGGATCGAATCGTTGAGGCGCAAACACCCATTCGCGTGCTCGATGCGATCAAGTGGGACGACGCTGTGAAGCAGGACTTCCTTGCAGCGGGAGGTAAAGTGCTGCCGGCGGTAGACCGCGCCTATTACAGCGCGCGACCGCTGGCCTTCGATGCGTCAGCCAAAAAGCAGGAATTCCAGAATATCGAGCGAGATATCACACGTCAGCTGGGGCAGTTCAATCCGGTTGGCCAGATCATGCGGCGGATGTGCCGCGAATACCGGATGGTCATCCGGATGCTCGAAGCCAGGGGGACGGATGATTTCGGGCTGATTTCCCAAGAGCTCTATGGTGCCGCTTCGGATGCGTTTCATGCAGGCGACCCAACCCTGGCGGACTTGGGGCTCATGCTATCCGACTACCTGAACAACATTGCCGACCGTGGTGACTTGCACGACGAGCCCAAGACACTTACCGCCAAGGATGCTGTTTCGCTGCTGCAGTCCCGGCTCGACCAGGTGTTCGGCGAAGGTGAAGGTGTCATTCGTGTGTTCGAGTCGGATGGCATTCTTGCAGACGCCGCCGCGGGTGCGGACTACATCAAGGTTCGAGCGGATGCCATGTTCAACGAGCGAGACGTGCGCGCCCTGGAAGTGCACGAGGGTCTGGTTCACGTCGGCACGACACTAAACGGTCAAAACCAGCCGATCTGCACTTTTCTCGCGAAGGGCCCGCCTTCCTCGACGGTAACGCAGGAAGGCCTGGCCATTCTCATGGAGGTCATTGCGTTCGCCTCTTACCCAACTCGCCTGCGCAAGCTCACCAACCGAACACGGGCGATTCACATGGCGGAGGAGGGTGCGGACTTCCTTGATGTCTTCGCCTTCTACCGTGAGCAGGGCTACGCGATGGAAGAGAGCTATACCAACGCAAGTCGCGTGTTTCGGGGGTCGACCCCGGACGGGCTGCCGTTCACCAAGGACCTGTCATATCTGAAGGGATTCATCCTCATCTACAACTACATCCAGTTGGCGGTGCGCAAAGGCAAGCTCGAGCAGATCCCGTTGCTCTTCTGCGGCAAGACGACGCTGGAGGACATGCGCACGCTGGGCAAGCTCGTAGAGGAAGGCCTGGTCGTGCCGCCGCGGTACCTGCCGACGCAATTCAAGGACTTGAACGCATTGTCAGCGTGGATGTGCTTTTCGAACTTCCTCAACCACCTGAGCCTGGAGCGGATCGAGGCGGATTACGCTAACATTCTTTGATCGACCACTCACGCCGCAACAAAAAGCCCGAGCCAGCGCTGCTGGGCTCGGGCTTTTTGTTGCGGGCGCCCTTAAAGCGCCGCGGCGGATGGTTTAGCGCTTGAGGCTGGGAGGCAGGTGTGGCTGGATGGCGGTCAGCACGGCCTTGAAGCACTTGGTGTTACCGGCGACGATATGGCCCTTATCCAGGTACTCATGGCTACCGGAGAAGTCGCTGACGAGACCGCCTGCTTCCTGAATCAGCAGGGCGCCCGCCGCCATGTCCCACTCGGACAGGCCAAACTCCCAGAATGCGTCGTAGCGACCCGCAGCCACGTAGGCAAGGTCGAGGCTGGCGGCACCGGCGCGGCGCAGGCCTGCTGTCTGGCCAACCAGGCTGCGGAACATGTTCAAGTAGTTATCCAGATGATCCATCTGCCCGTCACGGAACGGGAAGCCCGTACCTAGCAACGCGCCTTCGAGGCCCTTGCGGCTGCTGACGCGCAGGCGACGGCCATTGAGTGCGGCGCCACGGCCACGGCTAGCCGTGAATTCTTCCTGGCGAACGGGGTCCAGTACGACTGCGTGTTCGAGGCGGCCCTTGTACTTGCACGCGATGCTGACTGCAAAATGGGGCACGCCCCGAAGGAAGTTCGTCGTGCCATCGAGAGGGTCGATGATCCACTGGTAGTCGGCGCCTTCGCCGCTGCCCTCGATCATTCCGCCTTCCTCGCCGAGGATGCTATGGGTCGGGTAAGCCTTCTTGAGGACAGCGATTATCGCTTGTTCGGCGGCGCGATCGACTTCGCTGACGTAGTCCTTGGCTTCTTTCTCGTTCACCGAGATGACGTCCAGGCGTTCGATGGAGCGGAAGATCAATTCGCCAGCACTGCGCGCAGCGCGCAGCGCGATATTCAGCATAGGCTGCATGGGGACAATCACCTGGGTCGTTAAAGAAAGCCGGCCATATTAGCAGAAAGTACGACTTCACATAGAGCGCCGCGTGTCGCGCCTCGCGTTGAGCTCGTACGTTCTGTAACATTCCGATCCCTTGCGTACCGAACCAGAGGTCAGGCCTTGCTCGACAAGATTCGCGTGGTGCTCGTAAACACCAGCCATCCCGGGAATATTGGGGGAGCGGCTCGTGCGATGAAAAATATGGGGCTGTCGCGTCTCGTACTCGTGCAGCCCGAAGATTTCCCGAGTAGCGAAGCGGTTGCGCGCGCGTCCGGCGCGACCGATATCCTCGATGCCGCCATCGTCGTAGACACGCTTGAAGAGGCGCTTGTCGGGTGCAGTCTCGCTTTCGGAACGAGCGCGCGTGATCGACGCATTCCCTGGCCGCTGCTCGATCCAAGGGAAAGCGCAGGCGTGGCATTGGAGCAGGTCGGGCTTGGCGGGGAGGTCGCGCTGGTCTTCGGTCGCGAATATGCGGGGTTGACCAATGAGGAACTGCAGCGGTGCCAGTACCACGTGCATATCCCGTCGGACCCGACGTTCGGCTCGCTCAACCTGGCGGCGGCAGTGCAGGTGCTGACCTATGAGGTCCGCATGACCTGGCTGGCCGCCCAGGGCCAGCCAACGAAGATGAACAAGCTCGAGACGACTGCCATGCTCAACGCCGAGCTGTGCACAGTCGAAGAGATGGAGCTGTTCTATCAGCATTTAGAGCGCTCGTTGGTTACGATCGGCTTTCTCGATCCAGAAAAACCGCGTCATCTCATGGCGCGTCTTCGCCGGCTCTATGGTCGAAGCGCCGTGACGCGGCTTGAGATGAATATTCTGAGGGGAATCCTGACTGAGACCGAAAAGGCAGCGCGTGGCGATGCACATAAGCGGAGTGATGTTTGATGTTCGAGCGCATCCGAGAAGACGTACAAAGCGTATTTCACCGTGACCCCGCAGCGCGCAATACCTTCGAAGTCGTGACCTGCTACCCCGGTCTCCATGCGCTCTGGTTGCACCGGATCGCGCACCGGCTCTGGCGATCGGACTGGAAATGGATGGCTCGCTCGGTATCCAACTTCAGTCGATGGTTGACGGGTATCGAGATTCACCCCGGTGCCCGGATTGGACGCCGTTTCTTCATCGACCATGGTATGGGCGTTGTCATTGGCGAAACGGCGGAAATAGGCGATGACGTCACACTCTATCAGGGCGTGACGCTCGGCGGCACCAGTTGGAACAAGGGCAAGCGCCACCCGACGCTCGAGGATGGCGTCGTAGTAGGGGCGGGTGCCAAGGTCCTTGGGCCTTTTACTGTTGGGGCGGGCGCGAAGATTGGTTCCAACGCCGTTGTTACCAAGGCAGTGCCAGCGGGTGCGACTGCCGTGGGTATTCCAGGCCGCATCATCGTCAAAAGGGACGACGCAGCCGAAGAGAAGCGTCGCGTAATGGCTGAGAAGCTGGGGTTCGATGCTTATGGGGTAGGCCAGGACATGCCCGACCCGGTAGCGCGCGCGATTGGTCAGATCCTCGATCACCTCCAGGCTGTGGATGGCCGCCTCGAGGGGATGTGTGGTGCATTGAAGGCCATGGGTAGTGACTATTGTGCGAAAGACTTACCGACGCTCCCTGAAAGCGAATTCGCAACATCCGAGGATGCCGACACCCAGCGTGAGCATCAACCGCCAGCCTGAATGGATACTTGAGTAATTCAATCAGGTTTATAGTTGACCTAAATGGTCGGAAAAGCCCATAATCGCGGCTAAACAGCATTACCTGGTAGCCGCCCATGCGACTGACAACCAAAGGCCGTTATGCGGTCACCGCGATGCTCGACCTGGCGCTTCATGCGCGCAAGGGGCCGGTGTCGCTGGCCGATATCTCCGAGCGTCAGGGAATTTCCCTGTCGTACCTCGAGCAGCTTTTCGCCAAGCTTCGGCGTGGACAATTGGTCTCCAGCGTACGCGGTCCGGGCGGCGGTTATCAGCTTGCTCGGGGCATGCAGGACATCCAGGTGGTCCAGGTTATCGACGCCGTTAATGAGTCCGTCGATGCCACGCGTTGCCAGGGACACGGTGATTGCCATTCGGGTGACACCTGTCTGACGCACCATCTGTGGTGCGACTTGAGTCAACAGATTCATGACTTCCTTAGCGGTATCAGTCTGGCCGACCTGGTCGGGCGAAGAGAAGTTCAGGAAGTTGCCCAGCGTCAGGATCTGCGTCAGTGCGGATCGAAAGTACAACGACTGGATAAGATCGAAGCGTCTGCCGTGGAATGAGCGGGGCGCCAGCCTGATAGGAGAAGCTTCATGAAATCGCCAATTTATCTGGATTACTCCGCGACCACGCCGGTCGACCCGCGTGTCGCCAAGAAAATGATCGAGTGTCTCGAGATGGAGGGGAACTTCGGTAACCCCGCGTCCCGTTCGCACCTGTTCGGTTGGAAAGCGGAAGAGGCTGTCGAAAACGCCCGTCGTCAGGTGGCCGACCTGGTCAATGCTGACCCGCGTGAAATTGTCTGGACGTCGGGTGCCACCGAGTCCGACAACCTCGCTATCAAGGGCGTCGCTCATTTCTACGCTGGCAAGGGCAAACACATCATCACCTCCAAGATCGAGCACAAGGCGGTCCTGGATACGACTCGCCAGCTCGAACGTGAAGGCTTCGAGGTTACCTATCTCGATCCGGGCGAAGATGGGCTGATCACCCCCGCGATGGTTGAAGCCGCGCTGCGTGAAGACACCATCCTCGTTTCCATCATGCATGTGAACAACGAGATCGGCACGGTCAACGACATCGCTGCGATCGGTGAGCTCACACGATCGCGCGGCGTGCTCTTTCACGTCGATGCAGCGCAGTCCACGGGCAAGGTCGAGGTCGATCTTGATGCCCTGAAAGTGGACCTGATGTCATTCTCCGCGCATAAGACCTACGGCCCTAAAGGTATCGGCGCGCTTTACGTACGCCGCAAGCCGCGTGTTCGCCTCGAGGCGCAGATGCACGGTGGCGGCCATGAACGCGGTATGCGTTCCGGCACGCTGGCCACGCACCAGATCGTCGGCATGGGCGAAGCGTTCCGTATCGCGAAAGAAGAGATGGCCGAAGAGAATGCACGCGTCGCAGCGCTTCGCGACCGCTTCTTCAAGCATGTCGAAGACATGGAAGAGCTGTACGTGAACGGCAGCCTGACAGCCCGTGTGCCGCACAACCTGAACATCAGCTTCAACTTCGTCGAAGGTGAATCGCTGATCATGGCACTGAAGGACTTGGCCGTGTCTTCCGGGTCGGCTTGTACCTCTGCATCCCTTGAGCCTTCGTATGTATTGCGCGCCCTCGGCCGCAACGACGAACTGGCCCATAGCTCGATCCGCTTCACCTTCGGCCGTTTCACCACGAACGAAGAGGTCGACTATGCAGCCTCGAAGGTCCGCGATGCCGTGACCAAGCTCCGTGAATTGTCCCCGCTGTGGGATATGTATAAAGAGGGCGTCGATCTTTCGGCGGTCGAATGGCAAGCGCACTGACGCTGCCACTGATGAGTGAGGATAGATAACCATGGCATATAGCGAAAAGGTCATCGACCACTACGAGAACCCCCGTAACGTAGGCAAGATGGATTCGGCCGATCCTGATGTTGGTACCGGCATGGTCGGCGCGCCGGCGTGCGGTGACGTCATGCGCTTGCAGATCAAAGTAAACGAGCAGGGCGTAATCGAAGACGCCAAGTTCAAGACCTACGGCTGCGGCTCTGCCATTGCGTCCAGTTCGCTCGCCACCGAGTGGATGAAGGGCAAGACGCTTGAAGAGGCAGCGTTGATCAAGAACACGACCATCGCCGAAGAGCTGGCGCTGCCGCCAGTCAAGATCCACTGCTCCGTTCTGGCCGAAGACGCCATCAAGGCGGCAGTAGAGGATTACAAGAAAAAGAAAGGGTTGGTTTGACCTGAAATTGCGAGGAGGCTTTCCATGGCTGTCAGCATGACCGACGCCGCTGCCCAGCACATTCGGCGTTCACTCGAAGGACGCGGCAAGGGCGAAGGTATCCGCTTGGGTGTCCGCACGACGGGTTGCTCCGGGTTGGCCTACGTACTTGAATTTGTCGATGAAGTGGCAAGCGAAGATCAGGTTTTCGAAAGCCATGGTGTAAAGGTCATCATTGACCCCAAAAGCCTCGTCTACATCGACGGTACCGAGCTCGACTTCGTCCGCGAAGGGTTGAACGAAGGGTTCAAGTTCAACAACCCGAACGTTCGCGGCGAGTGTGGCTGCGGTGAAAGCTTCAATGTGTGAGGTCCGACATGGGTAGCCCCTGTCACTTTGCGCTGTTCGATCTCAAGCCTACCTTTCTCGTCGATCTCGATGCGTTGGCGGTGCGCTACCGTGAGCTCGCTCGATCCGTGCATCCTGACAAGTTTGCAGATGCAGCGGAGAGCGAGAAGCGGCAGTCGCTCGAACGCGCGGCCAGCCTCAATGAGGCGTATCAGGTCCTGAAGAGTCCGCCTCGGCGCGCGCTCTATCTGCTCACGATGCAGGGGCGGGACGTTCCGCTCGAGGCGACTGTGCAGGATCCAGAGTTTCTCATGCAGCAAATGCAATGGCGCGAGGAGCTCGAGGATCTACAGGATCAGGCGGACCTGGATGGGGTCGCTCGATTCAAGCGGCGGCTCAAGTCTGATCAAGCCAGCCTCAACGAAGCTTTCGCAGCCTGTTGGGATGATCCCGAGCGCCTGGCTGACGCCGAGAAACTCATGCGTCGCATGCAGTTCCTGGAAAAGCTGACGCAGGAAGTCCGGCAGCTCGAAGAGCGTCTCGACGACTAACCCGCACTGCAGCGCAGTGCGCCGAATACGCAGGTAAGCATGGCTCTTCTGCAAATTTCCGAGCCCGGCCAGGCACCCCGCCCTCATCAGCGGCGCTTAGCAGTGGGTATCGACCTAGGTACAACCAATTCGTTAGTGGCTGCCGTTCGCAGCGGCCTGAGCGAGCCCCTGTCGGACGAGCAGGGCGAAATCATTTTGCCGTCGGTGGTGCGCTACCACGGCGATCGCGTCGAAGTCGGTGCCGCCGCCAAGGCGGCTGCCTCGACTGACCCCTTCAATACCATTGCATCGGTCAAGCGGCTGATGGGGCGCGGCCTTGCCGATGTGACTCAGCTTGGTGAGCAACTGCCTTATCGCTTTGTCGAGGGCGGCTCACATATGCCCTTCATCGATACGGCGGCGGGCCAAAAGAGCCCAGTCGAAGTGTCAGCCGATATTCTCAAGGTGCTTCGCCAGCGCGCTGAAGCCACACTTGGTGGCGATCTGGTCGGCGCCGTCATCACGGTGCCGGCCTATTTTGATGACTCGCAGCGGCAGGCTACCAAAGACGCGGCGCGTCTCGCCGGGCTCAATGTTCTACGTCTGCTCAACGAGCCGACAGCCGCTGCAGTGGCGTACGGCTTGGACCAGGAAGCGGAAGGCCTGGTTGCCATCTACGATCTGGGTGGCGGCACCTTCGATATCTCGATACTGCGGCTGAGCCGGGGCGTGTTCGAAGTGTTGGCGACAGGTGGCGACAGTGCGCTAGGTGGTGACGATTTTGACCATGCGATTGCAGGCTGGATCATTACACAAGCGGGTGCTTCATCGGATCTTTCGCCTGCACAGCAACGCGAATTGCTCAAAGTGGCATGCGATGCCAAGGAAGCGTTGTCCGCTACGGATGCAGTCGAGGTGAGTTTCGGCGGCTGGACAGGTCGGCTGGACCTGAATCAGTTTCATGAGCTGATCGAGCCGTTGCTGGCGCGCAGCCTCAAGGCCTGTCGTCGTGCCGTTCGCGATGCAAACATTGAGATCGAAGAGATCGGAGCCGTCGTCATGGTCGGTGGCTCGACGCGCGTGCCCCGCGTACGGCAGGTGGTCGGTGAGCTGTTCGGCCGTGAGCCACTCACCAACATCGATCCTGATCAGGTAGTCGCCATCGGGGCGGCAATCCAGGCGGATCTGCTGGTTGGTAACAAGCGTGACGGTGGTGAGTTGCTTCTGTTGGACGTCATTCCATTGTCGCTCGGTCTTGAGACCATGGGCGGACTAATGGAAAAGGTCATTCCTCGCAACACGACAATACCCGTTGCGCGTGGGCAGGAGTTCACGACCTACCGGGATGGGCAGACTGCGATGATGATCCATGTCCTTCAGGGTGAGCGAGAGCTCGTCAAGGATGCGCGGTCTCTGGCTCGCTTCGAACTGCGGGGCATTCCGCCGATGGTGGCCGGTGCGGCTAAGATTCGCGTGACATTCCAAGTGGATGCCGATGGTCTGCTAAGCGTTTCAGCGCGCGAGCTCGCGTCTGGAGTCGAGGCAAGCGTCGAGGTCAAGCCATCCTATGGCCTCACCGACAGCGAGATATCCCAAATGCTTCAGGATTCGTTTGCCAACGCAGGCGAAGATAAGAACGCGCGTGTATTGCGCGAGCAGCAGGTGGAGGCTCAGCGCTTGCTGGAGGCAGTTGCAGGTGCGCTCGCGGCAGACGGCGAGCGACTGCTAAGTTCAGAAGAGCGCGCCGCGATCGAGATGCAGATGAATGAGCTACAAGCGCTTATCGAGTCATCCAATGCGGAGGCGCTTGAAATCCAGACAAAGCGTCTGTCGCAGATTACGGACGCGTTTGCCGCTCGCCGAATGAATGAATCGGTCAGGACCGCGCTTGCCGGTCGCAATGTGAATGAAGTTGAGGATCACTGAATGCCCCAAATCGTCTTTCTACCCCATCCGGACCATTGCCCGGACGGCGCGGTGATCGAAGCAAATGAGGGAGAGAGCGTTCTGAATGCCGCCCTTCGTAATGACATCGATATCGAGCATGCCTGTGAAAAATCCTGCGCATGTACTACGTGTCACGTCGTGATTCGCGAAGGCTTCGGTTCGATGGAGCCCTCGGACGAACTCGAAGACGACATGCTGGACAAGGCCTGGGGCCTTGAGCCGCAGTCGCGCCTTTCCTGTCAGGCGATGGTGGGCAAGCAGGACCTCGTGGTCGAGATTCCGAAGTACACGATCAATCAGGTGTCGGAAGGCCACTGACGGAAGGAGTCGAAGATGGCATTGAAGTGGGCGGATGTGCTCGAGATTGCGTTGGCCCTGGCTGAATCCAAGCCTGACGTCGATCCGCGTTATGTGAACTTCGTAGACCTGCACCGCTGGATCATTGCATTGCCGGATTTCGAGGACGATCCCTCCCGAGGAGGTGAGAAGGTTCTCGAAGCCGTGCAGGCGACCTGGATCGAGGAGATGGACTGACCGACCTTGAGTCCTCGCAATTGATCTGAACCCGCGTATAATTCGCGGGTTTAATTTTTCGTTTAATCCTATTTTTCGGAGCACCCAATGGCTGTCGAACGCACCCTTTCCATCATCAAGCCCGATGCTGTTAGCAAGAACGTCATCGGCGAGATCCTGTCTCGCTTCGAAAAGGCCGGCCTGCGCGTCGTTGCTTCGAAGATGGTGCAGCTGTCCGAGCGCGAAGCCGGCGGTTTCTATGCCGAGCACAAAGAGCGTCCTTTCTTCAAGGATTTGGTTGCGTTCATGACGTCCGGCCCTGTCGTTGTGCAGGTGCTCGAAGGTGAAGGCTCCATCCTGAAAAACCGTGAGCTGATGGGCGCTACCGACCCGAAGAAGGCCGACGCTGGCACCATTCGCGCCGACTTCGCCGTTTCCATCGACGAGAACGCAGTTCATGGTTCGGACTCCGAAGCGTCTGCTGCTCGCGAAATCTCGTACTTCTTCGCCTCCACCGAGGTGTGTGCCCGCATCCGTTGATGCCGAGCAGGTGATTCCATGACACAGACAGCCGGAAAGACCAATCTGCTGGGCCTGACCCAGCCGCAGATGGAGCAATTCTTCGAGTCCATCGGAGAAAAGCGCTTTCGCGCCGGTCAGGTCATGAAGTGGATTCACCACTTTGGCGTCGATGATTTCGATGCCATGAGCAATCTTGGCAAGGCCTTGCGCGAAAAGCTCAAGGCCTGTGCCGAGATTCGCGGACCAGAGGTCGTGAGTGAGGACATCTCCAGTGATGGCACACGCAAGTGGGTCGTTCGGGTGGCGTCCGGCAGCTGCGTCGAAACGGTCTATATTCCTCAGGCAGGCCGGGGCACCCTCTGTGTGTCATCCCAGGCCGGCTGCTCGCTCGATTGCAGCTTCTGCTCGACGGGCAAACAAGGTTTCAATAGCGATCTGACGGCGGCCGAAGTCATCGGCCAGGTCTGGATCGCCAACAAGTCTTTCGGGACGGTGCCCGCCAAGATTGACCGCGCCATTACCAATGTGGTGATGATGGGCATGGGCGAGCCGTTGCTGAACTATGACAACGTGCTGGCGGCCATGAGCATCATGATGGATGACCTTGGCTACGGTATCTCCAAGCGCAAGGTCACGCTTTCGACGTCTGGCGTGGCACCGATGATCGATCGACTCGGGGGCGATATCGACGTCTCATTAGCGCTGTCGCTGCATGCGCCCAATGACGAACTGCGCAACAAGCTTGTTCCGATCAACCGCAAGTATCCGCTAGCGGTAGTCCTGGAGGCCTGTAAGCGTTACATCGCGCGTCTGGGTGAGAAGCGAGTACTGACTATTGAATATACGCTTCTCAAGGATGTGAACGATCAGCCAGAGCACGCCGAACAGATGGTTGCTCTGTTGGCAAAGATCCCATGCAAGATCAATCTGATCCCGTTCAATCCGTTTCCTTTCTCCGGCTATGAGCGTCCCAGCAATAATGCAATTCGTCGCTTTCAAGACTTGCTGCATAAGGCCGGACATAACGTGACAGTTCGGACCACGCGCGGTGATGACATCGACGCGGCGTGTGGGCAGCTGGTAGGGCAGGTAATGGACCGTACCCGCCGTAGCGAGCGCTATATTGCCGTGCGCCAATTGAGCAGCGAGCCATCCGGCCACGTCGCTGGTAGCAACTGACAGAGAGGATGTTCATGAAGGCGCGCGTGGTACTGCTCTTTTTGCTATCGGGGATCCTGTCTGCGTGCGTCAGTTCAGGTCAGGTCAATCCGCTGGAGACGCAGAAGGGCCGCAGTGAAGCACGCGATGCCTACATTCAGCTCGGCATCGGCTATCTACAAAAGGGCTACACCGAGCGGGCAAAGGCTCCGCTTTCGGAAGCCCTCAAGATCGATTCGCGTAATGCCGATGCGCACGCAGCGCTCGCACTGGTCTTCCAGACTGAGGCCGAGCCCAATCTGGCCGACAAGCACTACCGTGAAGCCCTGTCTTCACGCCCGCGCGATGCCCGCATCCTGAACAACTATGGCAGTTTCCTGTTCGAGCAGAAGCGATACCAGGAAGCCCTCGAGCGCTTCGAACGGGCCTCAGAAGACACGCTTTACGGTGAGCGGTCACGCGTGTTCGAGAATCTGGGTATGACTGCCCTCGCGCTTGGTCATCGTGACCAGGCAAAGGACTACTTCGCACGCACGCTCCGGATGAATCGGCAGCAACCCAGGGCGCTGCTTGAGATGGCTGTGCTCTCCTACGAGGATCGCGAATTCGTCCCGGCGCGTGGCTATTTCGAACGCTATAGTCAAATCTCCGGGCAACAGACGGCGCGTAGCTTGCTGCTCGGCATTCGTTTGGCAAACATCTTTGACGATCGCGATACGGCCGCCAGCTACGGCTTGCAGCTCAAGCGACTCTACCCCGGTTCGCCGGAGTACCAGGCCTATCTATCGGAGCAACGATGAAACCGGCGCAAACCGAGACGCTTGCGGGGAGCCGCAATCCGGGCGAGACCTTGCGCAATGCGCGCGAGGCAAGAGGCGTAACGACGGCAGAAGCCGCTCGACAGCTAAATTTGACGGAAACTTCCGTACACCACATCGAAGCCGGAGCCTTCGATCGTCTCCCTGGTCATACATTCGCGCGCGGCTATGTCCGGGCATACGCAAAGCTGCTGGGCCTGGATCAGGCCGACATCGTGCGCGAATTCGACCAATTCACGGGTACAAACGCTAGCGGTGCTGCGGTGCATAGCCTTGGACGTATCGAGGAACCTTCGAGGCTTTCCCAAAACCTGTTACGACTCGTGAGCTTCGGTTTGCTGCTATTGCTTTGCCTGGCTGGTTTCTTTTGGTGGCAAGAGCAGGGCAATGGCGTTGCACGCGACGCATCGGGCCGAATCGGTATGGAACATGTCGAGGTCGATGGTGCCGACGGCAAGACCGAAATTCATACGCTCGATGAGCCCGAAGACCAAGCGGTCATCGACGCTCAAGCGCCTGAAGGCGAGCCTACGGTGGCGGCGCCTTCGGTTGATTCTGGCGAGAACGACGAAGGTGGCAGTGAGTTGCCTTTGCAGCCGCAGGGTGCCTCCACGGAAACCCTGCCCCAGGCGCCTCAATCATCTTCCGGTACCAGCGCCGAGCAGCCTACGGAGCAAACGCCAGCGACGCCTGCCCAATCGGCTCCGGCTGCTCCACAGCAGCCGAACGCTTCCGCAGCTGCTCCGGCAGCCGGCCAGGGCATGGTGAGGATCAGCTTCACAGCGGACTGCTGGACGCAGGTCACTGATGCGGATGGGAAGACATTGTCGAGCCGGCTGCAACGTCAGGGTGACGTGCTTGAGTTGACCGGGCGAGCGCCGCTCCGTGTCCGCCTTGGCTATGCTCGAGGCGCCGAGGTTACCTATAACGGTCAGGCTGTCGATGTGATGTCGCGCGCCCGTGGCCAAACCGCAACCCTCACGCTGGGGCAATAGGGTATATATGCATTCCGAATCTCCTATCAAACGTCGCATATCGCGGAAGATCTGGGTCGGTTCGGTTCCGGTGGGCGGCGATGCGCCGATTGCCGTGCAGAGCATGACCAATACCGAGACGTGTGACGTCGACGCCACTGTCGCGCAGATCCAGCGGCTGGAGCAGGCTGGGGCGGATATCGTTCGTGTATCCGTGCCTGACATGGACGCTGCCGAAGCCTTTGGGCGTATCAAGCAGCGCGTTCAGGTCCCACTCGTTGCAGATATTCACTTCGACTACAAGATCGCGTTACGTGTGGCTGAGCTTGGCGTCGATTGTCTGCGGATCAACCCAGGCAACATTGGCCGCGAAGACCGGGTGCGTGCCGTCGTGGACGCGGCGCGGGATAAAGGTATTCCAATTCGTATCGGCGTGAATGCCGGTTCGCTCGAGAAAGATTTGCAGAAGAAGTATGGCGAGCCCACACCGGAAGCCCTACTTGAGTCTGCAATGCGCCATGTCGAGCATCTCGATAGGCTCGACTTTCAGGATTACAAGGTCAGCGTGAAGGCGAGTGACGTATTCATGGCCGTCGCCGCCTACCGATTGCTGGCCAAGCAGATTGAGCAGCCTCTGCATCTGGGGATCACGGAAGCCGGTGGGCTGCGCTCTGGCACGGTAAAGTCGGCTGTTGGGCTTGGGATGTTGCTGGCCGAAGGTATCGGCGACACCATACGCATCTCGCTCGCTGCCGATCCGGTCGAAGAGATCAAGGTTGGCTTCGATATCCTGAAATCGTTGAGGCTCCGTTCTCGGGGTATCAACTTCATTGCCTGTCCAAGCTGCTCTCGGCAAAACTTCGACGTCGTCAAGACCATGAATGACCTCGAAGGTCGGCTCGAAGACCTGCTGGTGCCAATGGACGTAGCGGTTATCGGCTGCGTAGTGAACGGGCCAGGTGAGGCGAAGGAAGCCCACATCGGTCTCACGGGCGGTACGCCGAACAATCTGGTGTACGTCGACGGCAAGCCCGCACAGAAACTCAACAACGAAAATCTGGTGGATGAGCTCGAGCAACTGATTCGCCGCAAGGCGGCTGAGAAGGCCGAAGCCGACGCCTCCCTCATTGCGCGCGGCTGATAAGGAATATTCGTGAGCAAGACGTTGCAAGCCATTCGCGGGATGAATGACATCCTGCCTGAACAGACACCCGCCTGGCGTTATCTCGAGTCTACGTTCGCGTCCCTGCTGGATGCCTACGGTTATCGGGAAATCCGACTCCCTATCCTCGAGTTCACCGAGCTGTTCGCCCGCGGGATTGGCGAAGGTACGGATGTGGTCGACAAGGAGATGTACACCTTCCGCGATCGCAATGATGAGTCGCTGACACTGCGTCCCGAGGGTACAGCGGGCACTGTGCGCGCCGTGCTCGAGCACGGTATGACGGGCGGTGGGCAAGTCCAGAAGCTTTGGTATACCGGCCCGATGTTTCGCTACGAGAAGCCCCAGAAGGGTCGCTATCGTCAATTCCACCAGATCGGCGTAGAGGTCTTCAACCTGCCGGGGCCGGACATCGACGCCGAGCTTATCGCGCTGACATGGCGGCTGTGGAAACGTCTGGGTTTAGCCGACTCGGTTAGCCTCCAGTTGAACAGCCTGGGGTCGAGTGACGCGCGTGCCGTTTATCGCGACGCCCTTGTGGCTTACCTGCAGGAGCGTTTCGACCAGCTGGACGAAGACAGTCAGCGCCGTCTGACGACCAATCCGCTGCGCATCCTCGATAGCAAAAACGCCACGACACAGGCCCTGCTTGCGGATGCACCCACGCTGGCTGACTACCTTGACGAAGAATCCAAGGCGCATTTCGAGGGGCTCAAGGCTCGCCTCGATGCGATGGGCATCAAGTACGAAATCAATTCCAAGCTCGTTCGTGGTCTGGACTACTACGGCCGGACGGTGTTTGAGTGGGTCACCGACAAACTCGGTGCTCAGGGCACCGTATGTGCCGGCGGCCGATATGACGGACTGATCTCTCAGTTCGGTGGCAAGCCTACACCTGGCGTAGGTTTCGCCATGGGTGTTGAGCGTCTGGTGTTGCTGCTGGAAACACTCGACCTGATCCCCAGCGAGCTCAATGCCCCCGCGCATGCCTACCTTCTGGCGTTTGGCGAAGCGGCGGAGCAGGCGGGTATAGCCTTGGCCGAGCGCCTGAGGGACGAGGTTCCCGACTTGCGGCTCCTGGTCAATGCCGGCGGGGGCAGTTTCAAGAGCCAGTTCAAGAAGGCTGACAAGAGTGGCGCTGCCTACGCACTGATTCTCGGGGACGACGAGCTGGCCACTCGCGTGATAGGTTGCAAACCGCTTCGCCACGATGGCGAGCAACAGACAATTGCCTGGGATGCGCTTTCCGCGCATCTGGCGGCCTGCCTCGAGCAGGCTTGAGAAAACCCGCAGGAGTAACGGATCAAGATGCAAACGGAAGACGATCAGCTCGCGCAGTTGAAAGAATGGTGGCAGCGCAACGGCAAGCCCCTGGTCTTCGGCGCTATCGTGGCTCTGGCTGCGGTAACTGGCTGGCAAGCCTGGCAGAAGCACAAAGCCAATCAGGAGCAGGGCGCTTCCTATCTCTATCAGCAGTTGGTAGAGGCTGCGCTGGTACCGAATGGACAACCTGACGTCGCCAAGGTGAGCGCGCTGGGTGCGGATCTGAATGATCAGTATTCTGGAACGGCGTATGCGCAATATGGAAAGCTTTTCGTGGCGAAGGTTGCCGTTGAAGAAGGAAAGCTCGATGACGCCGTTTCGGAACTGCGCTCGGTCGTCGACAAACCGGTAACTGAAGAACTGGGCGAGCTGGCTCGGCAGCGCCTCGCTCGCATTCTGAGCGCACAAGGCAAGACGGACGAAGCGCTCTCGTTGCTTGATGGCAGGGCGCCCAAGGGTTTTGCCGCTGGCCGGGAAGAGCTGCGCGGTGACCTGCTGGTTCGGCTCAACCGTAACGACGACGCATTGGCTGCCTATCAGAAGGCCCGTGATGCGCTTGCTGACGAAGCCGCCGTCGGCGGTCTCCAGATGAAACTCGATGACCTTGCAAAAGGGGATGCGTGACGTGATGCGTTTCAAGAATTTCGCACTCTGCGCCCTAGCCGCGCTGGTCGTTGGCTGCAGCAGCAATACCAAGGAGCTGCCGCCAGCCGAGCTGCCCAAGTTCCAGCCGGAGGTACAGCTCGAGAAGCAGTGGAGCCGCTCCATTGGTGATGGTCAAGGTGACACGTACAACATGCTCACGCCAGCGGTCGAAGGCGAGAACATCTATGCAGCGGATATTGACGGCCGTGTGATGTCGATGGACCGCACGACAGGCAAGGTGAACTGGCGCAAGGACACCAAGCTTCGCGTCTCCGGTGGCGTTGGCATCGGCGCCGGTGAGGTGCTTCTCGGCACGCTCGACGGTGAGGTGGTCGCGCTTGATGCCGATAATGGTGAAGAGCGCTGGCGCGCACGGGTTCCGAGTGAAGTGCTCGCTGCTCCGTCGAGCAATGGTGACGTCGTTATCGTCCAAACCCAGGACGATCAGATTGTCGCACTGGAAGCTGGCACCGGCACGCAACGCTGGATCTTCGCCAATACGCCGGCCGTGCTTACCCTGCGTGGAACGGGTTCCCCAGTCGTGACCAGCCAGCTTGCGATTGCAGGTTTGTCTTCCGGTCGCGTTATCGCGCTCGATACTCAGCGTGGTTTGCCCGTATGGGAGCAGACCATCGCTGTGCCGACCGGTCGTTCCGAGCTGGAGCGTATGGTCGACATTGATGGCGAGATGCTCCAGTCCGGTAGTACGCTTTATGTCGTGACCTACCAGGGCCGGCTTGCAGCGCTTGACCTGAACTCGGGGCGTATCCTCTGGCAGCGCGAAGCTTCAAGCTACAATAGCCTCGCTCAAGGATATGGCAGCATCTACCTAAGCGAAGCGGACGGCAAGGTGTCAGGTATCGATGAGGCGTCCACCTCCGCCTTGTGGAGCAACGACCAGTTGGCTCGTCGTCAGGTATCGGCTCCTGCGGTGTTCTCAAGCTACGTCGCCGTCGGTGACTATGAAGGTTATCTACACCTGCTCAGCCAAGTAGATGGTCGTTTCGTTGGCCGTGTTCGCGTAGATCGGAATGGCCTGCGGGCCCGCCCTGTCGTTGTCGGTGACTGGCTCTATGCGTACGGCAACGGTGGCGAACTGGCGGCCTATACGCTTCGTTAATTTACTCGCACGACAGGCGAGCGGCATGTGTGCCGACTGCTTGAATGTACGGCCGCTGCGTAAGCAGCGGCCGTCGTGTTTCCTGGATTCAAATTCTGGAGGAGCCCCATGGTTCCCGTAATCGCCCTGGTGGGCCGCCCAAACGTCGGCAAATCGACACTGTTCAACCGCCTGACGAGAACCCGCGACGCGATTGTTGCCGAGTTCGCCGGGCTGACGCGCGATCGCCAGTACGGCGAGGCCAAATGGCAGGGTCGTACGTACATCGTCGTCGACACCGGCGGTATCTCTGGCGATGAGGAAGGCATCGACGCCAAGATGGCCGAGCAGTCGCTACAGGCGATCGAGGAAGCCGATGCCGTGCTGTTCATGGTCGATTCTCGTGCATGCCTGACAGCAGCTGATCAGATGATTGCCGAGCACCTGCGTCGTCGTAACAAGCGCTGCTTCCTGGTGGCCAACAAGGTGGATACGGTCGACCCTGACATCGCGCGCGCCGAATTCAGCGTGTTGGGTTTGGGAGACGCGATTCCGATCGCGGCTGCGCACGGCCGCGGTGTGAGCCAGCTGCTTCAGGAAGCATTGGGTGTGTTTCCCAAGGATGATGATGCCCAAGAGCTTGGTGAGGACGGCGAAGAGCCCGAAATCGTTGCCGAAGGCCAGGAGATGGCACGCATTCCTGGGCCGAGTGAAAAGGACGGCATCAAAATCGGCATCATCGGGCGTCCCAATGTCGGCAAGTCCACCTTGGTCAACCGGATGCTTGGAGAAGAGCGGGTCATTGTCTATGACCAGGCTGGCACCACGCGCGACAGTATCTATATCCCGTTCGAGCGCGATGACGAGCGGTATACGCTGATCGACACGGCGGGCGTGCGTCGGCGTGGCAAGATCTTCGAAGCGGTCGAGAAGTTCTCGGTCGTAAAGACGCTCCAGGCGATTCAGGATGCGAACGTCGTCATCTTTGTCATGGATGCCAAGGAAGGGGTCGTCGACCACGATCTCAACCTGCTTGGCTTCGTGCTCGAAACAGGGCGTGCGCTGGTCATCGCGCTGAACAAGTGGGACGGCATGGAGCCAAGCCAGCGTGATTTCGTGAAGACCGAACTCGAACGCCGCCTGTTCTTCGTCGACTTCGCCAATATTCACTTCATATCAGCCAAGCACGGCACGGGTGTTGGGCACCTCTACAAATCCGTACAGGACTCGTTCCGTTCTGCAGTGACCCGCTGGCCCACGAGCCGGTTGACGCAGATTCTCGAAGACGCCGTGCAGGAACATCAGCCGCCGATGGTGAATGGCCGTCGCATCAAGCTGCGCTACGCTCACCTTGGTGGCGCCAACCCGCCACTTATCGTGATCCACGGCAATCAGGTCGATCAGGTCCCGCGGTCTTATACCCGTTACCTTGAGAACACTTATCGCCGCATACTGAAGCTGGTTGGTACGCCGATCCGTATCGAGTACAAGGGCGGCGACAACCCGTACGAAGGTCGTAAGAACAAGCTCACCGAACGCCAGGTGAACAAGAAGCGGCGCTTGATGAGTCACCACAAGAAGGCAGACAAGAAACGTCGCGACAAGCGCTGACGCTGCCAGGCGCACCGGCCGGGGTGCGCCGCTGACGTCCTTCGATCAGAGGTCCTGATCGAAGGACTGGTCCATGTCGAGTGCTGGCTGCGGGTGACGCGGTTTTCCCACTGCCCGCGCCGGATTGCCCACGACTGTCGTGTGAGGCTCCACTGGTTCGAGCACGACACTCCCGGCGCCGACCTTCGCGCCTTCCGCAATCTCGATGTTCCCCAGGATCTTCGCGCCAGCGCCAATCATCACGCCGCGACGCACCTTGGGGTGACGATCGCCGCAAACCTTGCCTGTTCCCCCCAGCGTTACGCCTTGAAGGATAGAGACATCATCCTCGATCACGGCCGTCTCGCCGATGACGATGCCTGTCCCGTGGTCGAACATGATCCCTTCCCCGATCCGGCTTGCAGGGTTGATATCGATGGCAAGCCGTTCATTGCATCGTGATTGGATGAACATGGCCAGCAAGCGGTGGCCGTCGCTGTGCAGCCGGTGCGCGAGGCGATAGGCCTGGAGTGCCAGAAAGCCTTTGGAGAAGAGGAACACTTCGAGCTTCGACTCGAACGCCGGATCGCGCGTAGTGCTGGCGTCGAGATCAGCCCAGGCGCTATTCGCGAGGCTTGGTGTCTGGCGATGTATCACCACGAAACGCTCGGCAAGGGTCTGAGCCTGCTCCGGTGTATTGGCGAGATTCCTGCCTATACGGTAGGCAAGCGCCGAACCCAGGTCGCTGTGAACCAGCACGGCCATTCGAAGTAGCTCGGTCAGCGCGGGTTCTGCGACGATGGCATGTTCGGCTTCGGTTCGAATGTCCTGCCACGCAGAAGAAAAGGGAGGCATTGCGTTCATGGACTTCGCTCCTTTGATGCACGTTCGCACAGAATAGGTCAGCTGGCAGTGGTGGCAAAGTCGTACTGACGGGTGCCGTATCGGTCATGAAGCCCCTATCCAGCGTCCTCGAAAGGCGGAGGGGAATTTGGGTATGCTGTCTGGCTTACCTGTTTCGAACGATTCCCGGACATTTCGCCATGATTGCCAGCAAGCTGCCGAATGTCGGCACTACCATCTTTACCACCATGTCCCAGTTAGCAGCCCAGACGGGTGCGATCAATTTGTCCCAGGGATTTCCCGATTTCGATGGGCCTGACGCCTTGCGCGAGGCTGTCGCTCGTCATGTGAATGCTGGCCACAACCAATATGCGCCGATGATCGGTCTGGGTGCGTTGCGTGAGCAGATCGCAGCGAAAGTGGCGCGCCTGCATGACCGCATGTTGGACGCCGAACACGAGATCACCGTGACTCCGGGGGCGACACAGGCCATTTATTGCGCGGTACAGGCCGTTGTCAGCGCAGGAGACGAGGTTATCGTGTTCGATCCCTGTTATGACAGCTATGAGCCTGCGGTCACGCTGGCTGGTGGGCGCTGCGTGCATGTACCGCTGTCGCCATCCGGGTTCGCCATAGATTGGGACGCGTTCGATGCTGCGCTTTCCGACCGGACGCGGCTGATTATCCTGAATACGCCGCACAACCCCAGCGGTGCACTGGTATCGCGTGAAGAACTGGATACGCTCGCGTCACGCCTGCGTGACCGGGACATCTACCTGGTCAGTGACGAGGTTTACGAGCATCTGGTGTTCGATGGTCACGCCCATGCAAGCGTGCTTGGCCATGAGGAGCTTTATGCAAGGGCATTCGTGGTCAGTTCGTTCGGAAAGACCTACCACGTTACGGGCTGGAAGACCGGCTATGTCGTAGCGCCGGCGCCGCTGTCACGGGAGTTGCGCAAGATTCACCAATACGTGAGTTTCTGTGGTGTGACGCCGCTGCAGCATGCACTTGCCGACTTCATGGCAGCGCACCCCGAACACGTTGATGAGCTTCCGGCGTTTTATCAGGCCAAGCGTGACCTGTTCTGCGATCTGCTTTCGCAGTCACGCTTTCGCTTCAAGCGCGCCGCGGGCACGTACTTCCAGGTTGTCGATTATTCAGCGATCCGGCCCGATCTCACGGATGTCGACATGGCGCACTGGTTGACCCGTGAGCATGGCGTCGCGGCGATACCGGTGTCCGTGTTCTATGAAACTGCGCCGCTGGGTCAGCGCCTCGTGCGTTTCTGCTTCGCCAAGCGTGAACAAACGTTGCGCGAGGCTGCGATGCGTCTTTCGGGGATCTGAGGGACAGGGGAAGAGCAGGGCGCCATTGCGGCCACCCTGCCTATGTGCAGATCAGGCCGCGTCTGCTTTCAAGGTCTTCATATCGATCACAAAGCGGTACTTCACATCGCTGCGCAGCATACGCTCGTAGGCATCGTTGATGTAGTCCATCGAGATTTCTTCGATGTCGGAGACGATGCCATGCTCGGCGCAGAAATCGAGCATCTCCTGTGTTTCAGCGATTCCGCCGATCAATGACCCGGCCAGGCGGCGACGCTTGAAGATTAAGCTGAATACTTCAGGAGATGGGTGCGGCGATTCAGGCGCGCCGACCAGTGTCATGGTGCCGTCACGCTTGAGAAGGCCGAGCAGCGCGTCGAGGCTGTGCGGCGCTGCGACGGTGTTCAATATGAAGTCGAAGCTGTTGGCATGAGCATTCATCTCGTCTTCGTTCTTCGAAACCACGACTTCAGCCGCGCCCAGGCGTAGTGCATCATCACGCTTGTTCGGTGAGGTGGTGAACAACACCACATGAGCGCCCATGGCTGCAGCGATCTTCACGGCCATGTGGCCGAGGCCGCCAAGGCCGACGACACCCACCTTGTGGCCGGGCTGGACGTTCCACTGCCGTAATGGCGAATAGGTTGTGATACCGGCGCAGAGCAGCGGTGCGACAGCCGCCAGGTTTTCGGTGTGGCGAATATGAAGGACGAACTTCTGATCGACGATGATGTTGTCCGAATACCCGCCGAATGTATTTTCGCCGCCAAAAACCGGACCGTTGTACGTGCCAGTGAATCCGTTCTCACAATATTGCTCGAGCCCTTCGCCACAGGACGCGCACTGCTGGCAGCTGTCGACCATGCAGCCGACACCGGCTACATCGCCGACCTTGAAAGCGCTGACGTTTGATCCGACGGCAGTCACCTTGCCTACGATTTCGTGGCCTGGGACCGAAGGGTAAAGCGTGTTCTTCCATTCGTTTCGAGCCGTATGCAGGTCCGAATGGCAAACCCCGCAGTACAGGATGTCGATCTGCACGTCCTCAGGGCCGATCTCGCGCCGTTCGAAGCGGTAGGGCGCCAGCGGCGAGTGTGCATCTTGCGCGGCGTAGCCGATTGTCATGGTCATATGGTGGTCCTTTCGGATAGCGGCTGGGTGAAGAAAGGGTAACGGGCGCAAGGGATCGGGCGATTGCACGATCCTGCCATGCTCTGGCCCAATGCTGTGCGGCCCGGTGCAGATGGGACTCGCTCAAGTACGTTTTGATCCTGCCGCCGGGCGCCAGCTGGTCCATCCGGGTATGAACCGACAGGCGTGCGACTCGCTCTGAATGTAAGACAAGACGATCCGGTGAAGGGCTTATGAAGGATTCGACGGATGCCGCAGCATCCTCCGTTGGCGCAAACAAGGGCGGAGAGAATGCGTCATCGAAGGGGTTGGCACAGGGACAAGTTGGGCTGCTCGCCTGCGTCGTGTTGGGCATTTCCACGATTGCGCCTGTTTACACCCTTACAGGCGCACTGGGCCCGACCGTCCGAGAGGTGGGCGTGCATCTGCCAGCGGTCTTCATCGTGGGATTCCTGCCAATGCTGCTCGTGGCGCTGGGCTATCGAGAGCTCAACGCGGTCGAGCCGGACAGTGGAACATCTTTCACCTGGTCTACCCGCGCCTTCGGCCCGATGATTGGATGGATCGGTGGGTGGGGGCTCGTGACGGCCACGACCATCGTCTTATCCAATCTCGCAGGCATCGCGGTGGACTTTTTCTACCTGTTCCTCTCGCAGCTTACTGGCGTCGAGGCCATCGCGGTGCTTGCACAAAATCTCTGGGTGAACGTCATCACGTGTTGTGCCTTCATCGCGTTGGCAGTGTGGGTGTGTTGTCGCGGTATCGGGATGACGATGGGCGTCCAATACGCCCTGGTTGCGCTGCAGTTGGCCGTATTGATTGGCTTCGCAGTGGCTGCGTGGGGTGAAGCGCCCACAGACACGACGGTCTCGTTCGATGCCCAGTGGCTCAATCCCTTCAATATCAATTCCTTTTCTGCATTCGCGGCGGGGCTGTCCCTCTCGATATTCATCTTCTGGGGCTGGGATGTCTGCCTGACAGTCAGCGAAGAATCGGTAGGCAGCGAAAAGGTACCCGGAAGGGCCGCGACCATCACCGTGCTGGCCGTACTTGCCCTTTACCTCTTCACGGCTGTCGCGACACTTCAATTCGCCGGTATCGGCGATAGCGGCCTTGGGTTGGGCAATCCGCAGATCCAGGAGAATGTCTTCGCACATCTCGCCGGACCTGTGATGGGGCCGTTGGCCATTCTGATGTCGATTGCAGTGCTCGCGAGTACCGCCGCTTCACTCCAGGCAACATTCATCTCACCCGCGCGTACGCTTTTGGCAATGGGCTATTACCGTGCCGTCCCAAAGCGCTTCGCACGCATTCACCGCGACTTCCAGACCCCACACTACGCGACGATCGCAGCAGGCATTGCGACAGCAGTGTTCTATGTCACGATGCGCACGCTGAGCGAGAACGTCCTGGCAGACACCATCACCGCACTGGGCATGATGATCTGTTTCTACTATGCGCTCACTGCATTCGCGTGTGTCTGGTACTTCCGCCACAGCCTGATGGATACCGCACGACACTTCTTCATGCGTGGGCTATGCCCGCTGATTGGCGGCGCGATGCTGTGTGTCATCTTCTGGCAGACGGTGATCGATAGCATGTCACCAGACTTCGGAAGCGGCTCGCACGTCGGAGGGCTCGGGCTGGTGTTCGTCATCGCAGTCGTCATACTGCTGCTGGGGCTGGTCTTGATGTTCGTTGCACGTTGGCGGCGGCCAGCCTTCTTCCTAGGGCAAACACTTCAACGGCAATCGAGACCGCTCATTGCCACATCCAGCAAACTTACGGAGCCTTAAGCAAAAGTCTTTCGTAAGTGCTACCGGTACCGCTCAAGATCGACCCAGCTCACACTAGTGTTCGGGTACTCCGCTATACAGGCGATCCGCAGATTCCTGTCACTGCCCTCCGCTCCGGCAGATAAGGTGCTTGGCCACGGCATGTGGCCTGCGCCGGCATGAAAAAAGGGACGCCTTGGGCATCCCTTTCGGTGGTGCAGGTGCCGTGATCAGGCAGCCTTGGCCTCTGCCTGAGTAACGGCCCGGTTCAGCGCGCTGATCAGCGCTCGGAAACTAGCCGTCGTGATGTTTTCGTCGATACCGATGCCATGGAGCGGTCGTTCCCCTTCCAGTCGCAGCTCGATATAGGAGGCGGCTTTCGCCTGTGCGCCGGCACCGATCGCATGCTCGTGGTAATCCATGATTTCCGCGCTTACCGGCAATGCAGATACCAATGCCTCGAGCGGACCTTTGCCTGTCCCTTTCCAGCGTTCGGTTTGGCCCTGGTAGATGACGTCCACTTCTACCGTAGAGATGCCGTTTTCCTCATTCAGGCGATGACCCTTGAGCGCGTAGGGCTGGTCGGCTTCAAGATATTCGCGTTGAAGTAAGTCATGAATCTGCTTGGCTGTCATTTCCAGACCAAGGCGGTCAGTTTCACGCTGCACAACCTGACTGAACTCGATCTGCATGCGGCGGGGCAGGCTGATACCGTACTCCTGCTCAAGCAAGAAGCTGATGCCACCTTTGCCTGACTGACTGTTGACTCGGATAACGGCTTCGTAATCGCGGCCAATATCTGCCGGGTCGATCGGAAGGTACGGGACTTCCCAGAGCGTATCGGGCTTCTGCTGCGCGAAACCCTTGCGGATCGCATCCTGGTGCGAGCCGGAAAAAGCGGTGTGTACAAGATCACCGACATAGGGGTGACGGGGGTGAACCGGAAGCTGGTTGCATTCCTCGACGACCTTGCGCACCGCATCGATGTCCGAGAAGTCCAGTTCGGAGTCAACGCCCTGGGTGTACAGGTTCAAGGCAAGCGTTACCAGGCAGACGTTGCCGGTGCGCTCGCCATTGCCAAACAGGCAGCCCTCGACACGGTCCGCGCCGGCCATGACAGCCAGTTCCGACGCGGCAACGCCCGTACCGCGGTCGTTATGGGTATGGACGCTGATCAGGACGCTGTCGCGCTGGTGAATATGGCGCCCGAACCACTCGATCTGGTCGGCATAATTGTTCGGCGTTGCGCATTCGATCGTTGCCGGCAAGTTCAGGACCAGCTTGTGGGCAGGGGTCGGCTGGAACACATCCACAACGGCGTTACAGACCTCCACGGCGAAGTCGATTTCCGTCGAGCTGAAGACCTCAGGCGAGTACTCGAAGCGCCACTCGGTTTCCGGATGTTGTTCAGCCAGACGCTTGATGGTGCGGCCTGCCGCCACGGCAATGGCTTTCACGCCCGCCTGGTCCTGGTTGAAGACGATCTTGCGAAAGCTCGGCGCGCACGCATTGTAGTAGTGAACGATTGCGCGCTTCGCGCCCTTGAGGGATTCAAAGGTACGCTCTATCAGGTCGTCCCGTGCCTGCGTCAGCACCTGGATCGTCACGTCGTCCGGGATGTGATTGCCTTCAATCAACTCCCGTACGAAGTCGAAATCAGTCTGTGAAGCGGATGGAAAGCCCACCTCGATTTCCTTGAGGCCCACCTGAATCAGTGTCTGGAAGAAGCGCATCTTCTTCTCGGCATCCATGGGTTCGATCAGCGACTGGTTACCATCGCGAAGGTCCGTCGACAGCCAGATCGGTGCCTTTTCAATCGCACGGTCGGGCCAGGTGCGGTCCGGCAGACTGACCGGAGTGAATGCACGGTACTTGCTGGAAGGGTCTTTGAGCATGGTCATGATGGAATCCTTATGGCGGCCCGTCGCCTTGGGGCCGTGTTACGTCAGCGCATTATCGTATCGAGAATCGAAGCGTGATCAGCCACGCAGTCGCGGGCTGACCAGGCGTAGGCAGGCATGCTGACGAAGCAGAATGAGGGTGTGCGGTGTGTTCATGGTTCACACCCTAGCCTCGCTTAATTTCTATCGCAAGCATTGCAGGAAAATTGGTTATACGTGGCCTGAATTTGTAATTTTTCACCCTTTATTTGCGACTAATAACGACTTCTCGCGATTTTATTGCGAGGCGTTCGGCTTATCCGCATCGTCGAATACCCATAACCGCAATGGAATACAGCGCACAAAAAAGCCGGCAAATACGCCGGCTTTCTTATAGAGCTATACAACCTTAGCGAAGGCCCGCTTCGACGCGATCGCCTGCACGGACCGCACCGGCGGCACAATTTGGCGAAACAGTCGCAGAAATGCTGACCGGCTGAAGCCCTCCGGCGGGCGAAGCACCCGTGGGTCGGTGAGCGGCTGCGATACAGGCCGTCTGGTAGGTTGCCGTCGGTGCATAGGGTGATCCGTATCGGCCTGCTGGAAGCAGTCCAGGCGCAGGTCCGAACTGTGAGGCTTCCGCCAATGTGACGGACGAGAGAGGCTGGGTCGCCATACCGTAGGCCAGGGCGCACCCGAAGCAGGCTGCCATGGTCGCGCAGATCAACGGCGGAACGACTTGCCCACCGTGTCGCGACGATCGCATGTAGGTGTGGATAGCGGCGACCGCAAGCGCCACCACCAGTAGTGCAGGAACGAAGAACGTCTGGGTGAACGGGTAGGCGCCGTACCACCAGAGCAGGCCTGCGACCGGCACCGCGCCGACGAATGCGGCACCCGCCACGGAACAGAGGAGATCTCCCACACTGGATAGCACAGGGTGCGGGCGCTGTTCGGCGTGCGTATGGGCGCTGGTCATGATCCGACTCGTTAGGAGATTTGAACGCGCTTGTTATCGCCCGGCCCCGGATGGAATACAAGCTGTAAAGAGGTATTTCAGGTGCCGCTGGTCGTATGACGAGTCAGCCCTCGGCCGTCCCCTCTAGCTATGCGGAATAACCGCTATCAGCGTCGAGATCGTGACCAGCGAGATCAGCGTTGAATAGAGGATGGCGCGTGACATGGTTGTGGCTTCACGCCCATAAAGCTCGGCCAGCATGAAAGGGCCGGTGCCAATGGGGAGCGCACTCAGCAGCACGGCCGTGTAGGCCCATACGGCGGGCACCTCGAACACCCAGAATACGAGCACTGCGGTGACCGCTGGCTGCACAAACAGCTTGAGCCCTACCAGCAGCGAAAGCGTGCCGCGGTGCACGGGCGCGCTGCCGTCGTTTTGTGACGACGCCAGGAACAGGCCGATAGAGACCAAGGCACACGGACTGGCGGCGGCGCCAAGGAAGCGCGCCAGCTCGCTGATCCCGCTGGGCACGGTGAGCCCGGTCGCGGATACCAAGAGGCCCAATAACGGTGCCACCATGATCGGGTTACGCAACAATGCGCGCGCGACCTTCAGCAGCGTTCGGCCTAAATGACCTTCGGCTTGACGTGCCATTTCGATCATGACGATCGCGATGGCGAACAGTAGGCAGGCCGTCAGCAGCATTGCGATCACCACCGGCGGCATGCTGGCATCGCCAAACATCAGCAAGCACAGCGGAACGCCCATATACCCTGCGTTGGGATAGGCCGCGCCCAACGCGTCAATCGTCGCGTCGATGAAGGGCGCTTTCTGGCGTAGCCGCACCATGAGCGTGACGCCGAATACGCATGCCATACCGACCAGAAAGGCAACGATGTACCCAATGTCGAACGCATGGTCGACCGGCAGCCGTGCCATGGCATCGAACAGCAGGGCTGGCAGCGCCAGGTAGATGACGAACCGGTTCAGCTCGGTCGACGCGTTCGCACCGAGGATCTCGCGGCGTCTGCAGAAGAAGCCGATGAAGATCAAACTGAATACGGGAAAGGCGACGTTGAAAACCGCGAGCATGAATAAGGCCGGCTAGCTGAAGAGGTGCTTATTGGAATGTGGCGACGATTGGCCAGAACTCCGACAGCTTAGCAGGGCTGCTTATCAGGTTGCGCATGACAGACAGGGCTGCCGGGGAAACCAGCCCGCGCTACCGAGTTCTGCCTGATTGTGGCTTGCCCGATTGAAACAACCGTTCGGCGTATTCCGCATCACCGAAGCAATAATGGCTATATGATGCCATCGCTTTCTATCCGGTGTTCGCTGATGCAACAACGTGAACCTATTCAACGAATGCTACGCACCCCTCATGCTCTGGCGCAGGCAACGGCCATTGCTGGCTGGGCGGGCAGCATGGCGGTCAATCCGTATCTGCTTGATCCTGTCTGTCTTTCCGGCTGGGTCGCATTTTTTTGCATGCCCATTTTGCTGATGGTCTGTTTCACAGCCACTTCACTGAAGGCATGGCGAATCTGCGTTCTCCTGTTCGTGGCCGCGCAAGCCTACGCGTTTCGCCAGCAGGCGTTGGCAATGGGGCCTGAGGTTGCCCAGTGGATCCTACCGGTTGGGCTCCTCAGCACGTTCGGTGTAATCACCTTATACGTCCGCCTCGTCGATTACGTGATTGGGGTGTTGCTGGTATGGGCTTCGCTCTGGGTCGGGCTTACCGATCACGTGGCCGACCGCTCCTGGCCATTGTTTGTCCTGGTTGTCACGACAAGCGTTGTGCTTGGCGCTGTGCTGAATACCGTCTTCATGAGGGCGATCCTCGACTCATTACGATTACAGGAGGATTACCGCCGCCAGGCTCGTTCTGATTCGTTGACAGGTATCGCAAATCGGCGAGCGCTCATGGAAGCCATTGAAGAGGCGCATGCCACAGGTGATGCGGCGTGGGCATTCGTCATGCTCGACATCGATGACTTCAAGGTAATCAATGACAGGCATGGGCACGACGTGGGCGACGCCGTACTGTGCACGGCAGCCCGTACGTTTGACCGTCACTTCGGCGGAGAGCATTACGGTCGGCTCGGGGGCGAAGAGTTCGGCGTGCTGTTGAGGATTGGCTCCACGTCGACTTTGGCTATGCGACTGCAGTTGCTTTTCGATGACATCGCTCAGTTGCGTTCTGAGGAGATGCACTTCACTTTCAGCGCCGGCGCGGCCTATCTGCAGCCGTCCGGCACGGTAAGCGATTGGTTGAAGGCAGCCGATTGCGCACTCTACCTTGCGAAACGCGCCGGCAAGCGGCGCGCGTATTGCGGGCAGCAGGAGCTCTGTCGGTTCCAGCCGTGCGATGCGCCGGTCACGTCAGCCAACGCACCAGGCAGAGGGTGATCGACGGGAACATTACCAGGATCACGACTCGGGCGATGTCTGAAATCAGGAACGGCACCACGCCCTTGAAGGCGTCGCCGAGCGGAACGTCTCGCGCCATGCTGCTGATCACATAGACGTTCATACCCACCGGTGGCGTGATCATGCCGATCTCAACGACCATCAATGCCAGAACGCCAAACCAGATGGCCTTTTCAGTCTGGTCCAGGCCGTAGAAATCCAGGCCCATGATCAGCGGAAAGAAGATCGGGATGGTCAGCAGGATCATGGACATGGTGTCCATCACGCAGCCGAGCAGCAGATAAAGAACGAGGATCCCAGCCAGCACGACGAAGGGGCCTACGCCGCTATTGGTAATGGCTTCGGCGAGTGCAACCGGCAACTGGGAGACGGCGAGGAATGCGTTCATCACGTCGGCCCCAAGTAGGATCATGAAGATCATTGCCGTGGTGATTGCGGTGCCATAGAGCACCTCCTTGAACGCGGCCCAGCGCATCCCACCAAGCGCTACAGCGAAAATGCCGGTACCCACCGTGCCGATGGCGGCGGCTTCGGTCGGCGTGAACCAGCCGCCGTAGATGCCTCCGAGCACAACGATGAAGATCAGCAGCACGGGCCAGACGCCGGCTTGCGCGGCCAACCGTTCGCGCCAGCTCAACCTGGGCTGGGCTGGCCCGGCATTCGGGTTGAGGCGCACGTAAATGGCGATCGAGATCATGTAGCCAACGGCAGCAAGCACGCCTGGAATGAACGCGGCCATGAACAGCGCCGAGATGTTTTCCTGGGCGAGGATCGCGTAGATCACAAGCACCACCGAAGGCGGGATGAGGATGCCCAGCGTACCGCCAGCCGCCAGGCAGCCTACCGACAGAGGTCCTGAATAGTTGTACTTGCGCAGCTCGGGAAGCGCGACCTGTCCCATGGTTGCGGCTGTCGCTATCGAGGAGCCGCACACCGCGCCAAACGCGGCGCAGGATCCTACGGCAGACATCGCAAGCCCGCCGCGCCAATGACCAATCATGGCAGCCGCTGCCTTGAACAGCCCTGTCGCAAGCCCGCCGCGGGATGCGAACTGACCCATGAGGAGGAAGAGAGGGATCACGGACAGGTCATAGACCGTGAAGCGTGCGAAGGACACCGTCTTCAGGTAACTCAACAGCGGTGCCCAACCGCTGATCGCTACATAGCCGCCGATACCGGTCAGTAACATGGCGATCGCAATAGGGATGCGAATGACGAGCAGGATCAGAAGGATGACGAGGAACAAACCGCCGGTTTCGACACTGCTCACGATTGCTGTTCCTTAGTGCGTATGTCCTGCCAGCCGGTGTAGAGCGCCACGATCGCGAGCAGCCCAAGCGCCGGCACGAAGGCACACATCGACCACCAGATCGGTAGCCCCATGATCACGGTTTCTTCGCCTGTACCGTACGCATCGAGGGTGCCAATCAGGGACCGCCAGGCGAGCAGGGCGCCGGCCAGGGCCATCAGCACGCTGCCAAGCGCATCGAGGATGCTTCGAACCCACGGGCTTGCGCGAAGCGTGAACACGTCGACGATGACGTTGCCACGCCGTAGCTGGCATAGCGGTAGGAAGAACACGATGGCGATGCCGCAGCCCATCTGTACGAGTTCGACATCGCCGAGCAAGGGCTCATCGAAGAAGGCGCGCATGAAAATGCTGTAGGTGGTAGTCAGTGTGAGGCCGACGAGCAACAGCCCGCCGACCAGTGCCAGTACTCGGCACGCGCGATCGAGGGTGCGGCCAAGCGGATCCGCGGCCCCGGACGCGGCCTGGACGACAGAATCAGTCATTGAAGGTCTCCGGAATGCCGTGCGAGCACGGCTCCCTTAAGGCTTACTGGGTGCGTTGTACGTTGTAGTGATCGATCATCTGGCGAGCTTCCTCAAGAAGCGCTTCACCGTTCTCGTAACCCTTGCCTTCAACATCCTTCACCCAGTCCTTGCTGACCGGAGCGGTCGCCTTCATCCATTTTTCCTGTTCGTCAGCCGGAAGCACGTAGAGCGCGTTCTGGCGGGACTCGGCCAGCTTATGGCCCGTCTCGATCACCTGGTTGTCCCAGATAAGGCCGGCTTCCCTGGAAAGGGCGCGACCACTGTTGTCGTCGATGACCTTCTTGAGGTCCTCCGGCAGCTTCCCGTACACATCCTTGTTCATCGCGACGATCAATGCGGTGTGCATCAGTGCAGGGGTACCGGGCGCGGTTTCGGTGTGATATTTCACCAGCTCGTGAAGCTTGAGCGCCGGAACAACGTCCCAAGGAAGAACGGCGCCATCCACGACGCCCTTCGACAGAGACTCAGGCACCTGCGGTACGGGCATGGCGACCGGTGTTGCACCAAGCAGGCCTATCGTCTTGGCAGCAGTGCGGTTCGCCGCGCGCAGCTTCTGTCCGCGGAAGTCCTTGAGCGTGTGAATCGGCTTCTTCGTGGTATGGACCAAAGCGCCGTCGGTGAGGTGGGTCGCCAGCAAATGCATGTCCCCGAATTCCTTCTGGCCATGCTTTTCCACGAAATCCCACATGGCCTGACTGCCCGCTTCCGACGAGCTGTTCATGAAAGGTAATTCGAACGCCGCTATCAAGGGAAATCGACCGCTGCTGTAGCCCGGAAGCGTCCAGACGATGTCGGCTACGCCATCCCGAACCTGATCGACCAGCTGGGGTGGTGTACCGCCAAGTTGCATCGACGGATAGAACTGGAACTGGATTCGGCCGTTGGATTGCTCAGTGATTCGCTTGGTCCAGGGCTCTAGGAACCTTGCCTGTGTCACGGAATGGGCCGGAAGGAAATGGGCGAGCTTAAGCGTGACGACAGGCTCCTCCGCCCGGGCTTGGCCTTGAACGAGGAGGGTGCCGGCCACGAGCAGGGCGGCCAGGGACTTCGAGAGCTTCAGCATGAGCACGTCTTCCATTCTTATCGTTGTTATGGTCCGGGCGGTACGACGCCGTGCAGACATCTGCCGCTTTGCGCCAGCCATCGTGCAAGCTGCTGACACCGCAATCAATTGGCAATCTAGCGTAGCGTGCGATTATCGAACGGCATTGCTGACGCCTGTGGCCCGCTGGTCTGAACCACCAATCTGGCAGTGGCTTCAGAAGACCGCACTGCTTGACTTGTAAAGCGATCGTTTTACATTGAAGCCTATGGACAAGCGCAGAGAAATGATCGCGGGTGCATCCCGCATATTCGATCTGGAAGGCTTCCGAGGCGTCGGCATCGACCGCGTCATAGAGCCTTCTGGGGTATCCACCCGCACGCTGTACAAACACTTCGGGTCACGTGATGGGCTCGTCCTTGCCGTTCTGGAGGCTCGGCACACCAGCTTCATGCAACAGCTGGCCGCGCAGCCCGAGGGTCACGATCCGGTCGGATCACTCTTCGATACCCTGCGTCAGTGGATGGCGGACCATGGTGCTCGGGGTTGCATGCTGCTGCGGGCGCGTAGCGAGTATGCCTCGGCGAGCGAAGCCGTGGTCACGCTGGTGCAGCAACAGAAGCAGGCTTTCCTCGAGGAAGTGGCGAGGCGTGTAGGCCTTGCCATCGGACGGTACGACGAATCGCTCGCGTTGCAGATCTGGCTTTTGTTCGAGGGCGCCACGGCATCCGCGAGCGTGGCACCGATAGCCGTCATCGACGAGGCGAAGCGGGCAGCCCTACTGTTGGTAAATCTGACGCGGAGTAACCCAGCATGAGGCGAGGCGTGAACCTTGTAGCGGCGGCATTCGCGCTTACCGCGCTTTCCTACGGTCTGGCGCGATTTGCCTATGGCTTGTTGCTGCCGCAGATCCGTGATGACCTTTCTCTGAGCGTCACGGCGGCGGGCTGGGTTGGAGGAAGTGCATTCGCCGCGTATTGCGTTGGCATCGTGGCCGCGTTCTGGGGGACGACCCGTTTTGGACCGCGAACCGTTGTGCTGGGGGCGGCACTCGCCGCAACCGCCGGCATGGTGCTGGTGGCCCTCGCCACATCCGCCTGGCCACTTGGTGCGGGGATCGCGCTGGCGGGACTGAGCACAGGGCTGACGTCGCCACCGCTGGCCGCTGCCGTCTCGGCGCGATTCCAGGACCATGACCGGCCCAAGGCAAACGGGACGATCAACGCGGGCACGGCCGCGGGCATCGTCTTTTCCGGTATGGCGGCATTAGCCGCGGCGGGAGCTTGGCGCGAGCTATACCTCCTATTCGCCGCCATCGGCGCTGCCGTGACGGTGTGGCTGTGGTTTTCCATTCCAGCCAGGGCAAGCCAGCGTGGGCACTCGTTTTCGCTTGGCACATTGAAACGGCCCGGCCTGTCGCCGCTTTGTATCAGTGCGTTCCTGATGGGCCTCGCGAGTACGGCCGTATGGACATTCGGCGCGGATGTCCTGCGTGCGCAGTACGGCTTCTCGAATGGTGAGATTGCCGGCGTCTGGATCATTCTGGGCGTCGCAGGTATCAGCGGTTCGCTGACGGGCGTGCTGACGAATCGCTTCGGATCGCACCGTATTCACGGCATCGCCTTGGTCGCGATGGCGATTGGCACGTTGATGCTGGCGATGACCTCGGTGGCTGTTCCGTTCGCCTACGGGGCAATGGCTCTGTTCGGCGGTGCGTATATCGTTTCCTCGGGCACGTACCTGATTCAGGGTATCGAGCTGTTGCCTGATCGACCGGATCTGGGCCTAGGCGTACCGTTTCTGCTCATCGCACTGGGACAAACTGCCGGTACCCCACTGTTCGGCATGGTCCTGGCGCAGGCCGGTACGCTTGCCGCGTTGACGGCGTTTGCTGCGGCGGGCTGCGCCGCCATCTTCATCCGGCCCCGCCGGGGCTCGTCCAGCGGCGCGCTGGCGACAGGTCAATGATCCCAAACGTTCCCACCGCCGAACCGAAGCGGCGCCGCAGGTCGGTCGGGTTGGCCGATGGCAGGTGCTCCGTGTTTTAATTGAACGCGTGTTCAATAAAAAGCAACCCGCCGGGCGCTTTGGAGGTAACCGCGTTTGGATCATCCCTGTTTTGATGTCGTACAGGCTTTGACAATAGCCGGAGGGCCAGCATGAATATGCCGCCGGCCCGGGACCTCGACAAGGTCCGCATGAATCCTCCCGTTTTCTACTTCGCTGCCACCGCCATCCTCCTGTTCGCGATCACGGTCATCGCGATGCCGGAAGCTGCAGGAATATGGCTGGCCCGAGCCCAGGAATGGGCAGCGGACAGCGTCGGCTGGTACTACATGCTGGTGGTGAGCGTGTATCTGGTCTTCGTGGTTGTCATCGCACTGTCGGGCTACGGCAAGATCAAGCTCGGTGCCGACCATGACGAGCCCGAGTTCAGTTACCTCTCTTGGGCAGGTATGCTTTTCGCGGCGGGAATCAGCATCACGCTGTTCTTCTTCTGTGTCTCCGAACCCCTTACGCACACGCTTCAACCACCCATAGGGCAGGGAGGGAGCGAGGCAGCCGCCCGGCAGGCCATGCAGCTGCTCTTCTTGCACTGGGGTTTGCACGGCTGGGGTGTGTTCGTCCTTGTCGGCATGGCGCTCGCGTACTTTGCCTACCGCCACAACCTTCCGCTCGCGTTGCGTTCGGCGCTGTATCCGCTGATCGGCAAGCGCATCAACGGCCCAATCGGCTACGCCGTCGATGCCTTCGGCATCATCGCCACCATTTTCGGTCTGGGCGCCGACATGGGGTTCGGCGTGCTGCACCTGAACGCAGGCCTCGACGTCCTGTTCGGCTTGCCCCACAGTCAGTGGGTGCAGGTTTGCCTGATCGTCCTCATGATGGGCGCAGCGATCACCGTCGCGGTTTCGGGTGTCGACAAGGGCGTACGGGTCATGTCTGACCTGAACATGCTGTTCGCCTGTGGGCTGCTGCTGTTCGTACTGTTTGCCGGCCCGACGCAGCACCTGCTAAACACGCTGGTCCAGAATTTGGGCGACTATCTGGGCGCGCTCCCCGGCAAGAGTTTCGATCTCTACGCGTACGAGGAGTCCAGGTCCTGGTTGGGTGGATGGACGGTGTTCTATTGGGCATGGTGGATTGCCTGGTCGCCATTCGTAGGCCTGTTCATCGCACGCATCTCACGGGGTCGGACCATTCGTGAGTTCGTCTTCGGTGTTCTGTTCATCCCGCTGGGCTTCACCCTTGCCTGGATGTCGATCTTCGGCAACAGCGCGCTGGTTCAGGTGTTCGATCATGGCGCGACGGCGCTCGCCCAGTCCGCGCTGACCGACCCGTCGCGCAGCCTTTACCTGCTGCTCGAAGCGTATCCGTGGAGCAAGGTGGTCATTGCCGTGACGGTGTTCGTCAGTTTCGTGTTCTTCGTCACCTCGGCCGATTCAGGGACCGTGGTGTTGTCGACGCTGGCGTCTCACGGTGGCGGGCCTGACGAAGATGGTCCGAATTGGTTGCGCGTATTCTGGGGCGGGGTGGTCGCGCTGGTCACGATCGGCCTGCTGGCATCTGGCAGCATTGACTCGCTGAAGTCCGCGGTCGTGCTCACGTCATTGCCATTCTCGCTGATTCTTGTCGGCATGATGTGGGGGCTGCACAAGGCGTTCTATCTGGAATCGCAGCGCCAGATCGCGCGGCTGCACTCCCTGGCGCCCATCCAGATGCCGACCCGCAGAGGCCGTGGCGGATGGCGTCAGCGCGTCGCGCAGGCCGTGCATTTCCCCTCACGTGATGAGGTCTACCGGTTCATGGATGACACCGTGCGCCCTGCGATTGGTGACGTGACCGGAGTGTTCGCAGACAAGGGCCTGACGGTGCTCTCCGAGGAGAACGCTGCCCACGACACCGTCAGCCTGCAGATCGACCACGGCGAGGAGCACCCCTTCATCTATGAAGTGAGAATGCGGGGCTATTTCACGCCATCGTTTGCCCGTGCGGGTGTGGGCAACCAGGAGTTCCGGAATCGCCGCTACTACCGTGCCGAGGTTCACCTGAGTGAAGGCAGTCAGGACTATGACCTGACCGGCTACACCCGCGAACAGATCATCAACGACGTGCTGGACCAGTACGAGCGTCATATGCAGTTCCTGCATCTGGTTCGTTGATCCGTCCGGGCCAGGCTGGGCCATCCAGCCTTGCAGGCCTACCGGAACCGTCATTCTGCCGGTTGGGTCTGACATAGCGAAGCGGCCACGCGTGGTCGAAGTATTCCACCAAGGAGCGACCCATGCAGATTTTCGAAGCGTTGCGTGAAAGCCATGACCGCCAGCGGGCATTGGCCGAGCGCTTGATTGCCACTCACGGCGCCTCCGAAGAGCGTGCCGAGCTATTTGAGCGCCTCAAGGACGAGCTCCTGGCACACGCCCGCGCCGAGGAGCGCTTCTTCTATTCACCATTGATGCAGGATGACAAGGGTGTCGACCTGTCTCGCCACGGTGTGGCCGAGCACCACGAAATGGATGAAATGTTGGAAACCTTGGAAGAGACCGACCCGTCCAGCCCGTCCTGGATCGCCACCGCGAAGAAACTCAAGGAGAAGATCTTCCACCACCTTGAAGATGAAGAGCACACCTTCTTCCAGCAAGCCGGCAAGATCCTGACCGATGGGCAGAAGACCTCGCTGGCCAAGGAGTACTTGCGGGATTACGAAGACGCGTTGGGTTAGGGCGGCTGAACGGCCGTCATCACACGCGGAGCGCTTGGACCGGCATCTGTTGAGTCATAGGCCGGTGTGCGCACCGCTCAGTCGTGCTCATTATCGCGTGTTTTACACCGCTGGCTTTTTCCTTCAGGAACCCAATCCTTGTCCACCATCTCGGCACGATAGATACGATTGGTTTCGTAGCGGTCGGTAGGCATGGTTTTGCCGGTGTATGGGCTGACGTATTCCCAAGCGATCTCGCCGTCCGGCGTGACCTGGAACACCCTTCCATTTTGCCCCTCATTGATCAGGGTATTACCGTTCGGCAAGCGGCGGGCGTTACTGATGAAGGCGCTGAAAAATGTCCAGGGCGCTCGACCCGAGTCGATGGCGGTGTACTGCCAGACGATGTCCATTGACTGCGGATCGATCTCGAGAATGCGAGATGCCGAGAAGATACCCTTGTACGCCGGGGGGAAACCGGCATTTCCCTGGTTATCGAAGATCAGGATATTGCCCGCGCCCGGCAGGCCGGGAGGAATCATATGAACATCATGCGCGCCGACGATCTGGTCGATGGGGCGCGGTACCGGGCCTGCCAGTCTGGCTTTTGGATAATTGGGCCCAAGTCGCCAGACGATCTCTCCCGTGCGACGGTCGATGATGAGCGCAAGGTTCGCGCTGCGCGAATTGACCATGAGATTGTCCGGTGCGAAACGCGCGTCGCCCGCATCGAACCAACGGTTGGGCCCTAGCGGCGCAAGCGTATTGAGGTGCATGAAGTCCGGATCGTCCCAGCCTTTCACGAGTGCAAGCTGCTCGGGTGTAAAGCCCAGCGCGTCGAGATGATCTGAAAGTCGCCACTGCCAGACTTCACGGCCCTCGGCATCAACCTCGCGGATCACATCGTCAATGACCTCGGGCACTGCGAAGCCTTCAAGCGGGGTCAGCGCACTGGTGAGTATCAGTGTGTTCCCACTTGGCAGCTTCTGCATGTCGTGGTGCTGGTAGGCTGGCTTCGCTTCGTCGCCCCAGCGCCAGATGACGTTGCCGTTCCAGTCCACTTCGCCCACGCTGCGGTTCAGCAGGCCGTTACCTGCCGCCGCGAGTTCATGGGGCTTCGAGACGTCGCTCAAGCGCACAAGCACGTGGCCCTTCGCGCCATGGGCCCGCTGGGGTGGAACAGGCACGGACGGAAAGCCACTATAAGGCCAGCGATTGACTTCCCGTCCGGTAAGATCAATCAGGTGAGTCTTGCCATCGCTGCCGTCGAACAGGACGAAACCATCGAAGGCCTTGTTGCGATCATGGACCAGGGTACTGCGACTGTCGGGACACGAGTCGACAGCGCCGACCGCCGAGTGACTCATTGTCATCACGAGTAGGGTCGAACAAACGAGGCTTTTCGCCAGGCGGACATTCATGACAGGAGACTCCCTCCGGCGAATGTCCATGTGACACGATGGAACAGCAGGAGGTTGTCGGTACGCGGCTGCCGACTGACCGGCGGGGCATGCGCGCCGACACCCACGTCCAGGTGCCTGGAACACCGTTCTAGCCCTAGCTGGAGGTATTCTGGATAACCCAAATGCTCGGTAACTGCGCCGTGCTTCACTGCGAAGAGATCGACCACAGCCCGCCGCGATCACCTTGGCCATTGCCGGGGTGGATATGCAGATCGGTCAGCCTTGATCGGCTGCGCTCGGTATGACCGGCGACGTGGCACACGAGCCCCCCTGGTGAACCGAAAGCAACCCCAGCGGCGCCTTGCCACACGCCCCGGCAGCGCCATGATAGGTTCTGGTGGGCTGAAGGTCTTTTTTGAAGACCGAGACTTCGGGTGATGCTAGGTTCGCTGCCGCGTCGCTATCGGAAGCCACACATTCCCGCGACCACGTCATCCCCGGCGACCATCAGCTTGAGATTCAGATCCATGCGCAATGAACTGCAGAACATCGTTTTCGAACAACCCTGCCCGATTCGCGACGTGCTGGACCGTATCGGCGATCAATGGAGTCTACTGGTGCTGGAGGCGCTGGCGGAGCGGACACTTCGTTTCAACGAATTGGGCCGCGTTGTCGAGGACATTTCCAAACAAATGCTGTCCCGAACGCTCAAGCGCCTGGAGATGGACGGTTTCGTGCACCGTACGGTTTATCCGGAAGTCCCGCCGCGAGTGGAGTATGCGCTTACCGAGATAGGTCATTCCTTCCTCGTACCCATGAAAGCACTCGTTGAATGGGCGGATTCGAATCACGCGGCCGTTTGCCTTGCTCGCGACGCATTCCAGCAACGGGAGCAGGGCTAACGGCACTGGACGCGCCATCCCACAAGGCGGTGCAACGTCCTTCATGCATTCAGCGGTATTGCAGGGCACCGAAGCGGGCTCGGGGCACACTAAGCACTATCACCTGCTGAGGAATTGCCTTCATGTATCGCATCGGTTTCGCCTGCCAGTATCGTCATCCCGGGCACAGCGAGTCACTCAAGGCGCTGGAGGCAATCGAGCGCACCTTCAATCCGCGCACGACCACGTTACGCTGGATCAACAGTGTGAAGCGCGAAGCCGCCGAGGCGAAGTTGCGGGACGTGGTCGAGCATAATCTGGATGCTCAATTGCGCCTGCTGGAGTACGTGGGTGGCTTGCCCGCGCCGCTTCGCATGCTCAGATTGAGCAGCGATCTGTTGCCGCTTTACAGCCATGACGAAGTGGCTGCGTATTACCAGCAACCGGAGATACAGGACTGGCTGGCCGGGCGCTTCAGCGACATCGGCGCGCTGGCGCGACACAACGGTATACGGCTTTCACTTCATCCCGGTCAGTATTGCGTGCTTGGATCGGACCGCCCTGATGTGGTCGAGCGCAGCATTGCCGAATTCGAATACCACGCCGACATGATCCGCATGATGGGCTATGGCCGGCAGTTTCAGGATTTCAAGTGCAACATCCATATCGCCGGACGTCTGGGCGCAGACGGTATTCGCGCGGTGTGGCCACGGTTGTCGCAGGAGGCACGCAATTGCATCACCTTCGAAAACGAAGAAAAAACCTATGGCGTGAACGACTGTTTGGGGCTTGCTGACCTGGCGCCGGTGGTGCTGGATATCCACCACTGCTGGATCAATGAAGACGAATACATCGATCCCTACGAGGAGCGCGTCGAACGAATTCTGGAAAGCTGGCGTGGCGTGCGGCCCACCATGCACTACTCGCAGCCACCGGAGAAGCTCATCGAGCTGGGCTTCTGGCCGACCCGCAAGCTGGAAATGCCGACTGTGCTGGAGAAGGTGGGCAAGCGCGACCTCTACGGTCACAGCAAGCGCATGTGGAACGACTGGACGAACCGCTACGCCTGCGAGTTCCTGGACCGTTTCGACCTCATGATCGAGGCGAAGGACAAGAACCTTGCCTCGCTTGATTTCTACAACGAATACCTGGCGGCGTGACGTCGCCGCAATAGGCTCGATACGAGCCGTGTTCGGCGGCTTCGTACGGCATGTTTCTCGGCTGCGCTAGCGGCGTCTTGACCCTTTCAAATCCTGCCCAGGGACCACTGACCCAGGGGAGCGGGATATTGCAACCGTAGCGTGCTGGGTCAAGTCACTTCCTTGGTAGTTATATCCAACGACGGATCAAAGTGGATTACCCGGTTCCGCCCTTCACGCTTTGCCCGATACAGTGCGAGGTCGGCTTTGATCCGAAGCTCATTATTCTCCGTCCCGTCCGAAGGGAAGGTCGCGATCCCGATGGACGCGGTTACTGTAGGCAAAGTCTTGCCAGCCAGCTCTACGACCATGTGCTGGATGCGCTCACGGATCCGCTCCGCCACGACTTTCGCTTGCTCGCTGTCGGCATCAGGCAAAGCGATGGCGAACTCTTCGCCACCATATCGACAGGAAATATCTTCGCTGCGCAGGGTCGCCATGAGCTTCCCGACCTCTACCAACACCGCGTCGCCTCCAGCGTGGCCGAACGTGTCGTTGAAATTCTTGAAGTGATCGATGTCGAGCATCAAGAGCGAATACGGTTTCTCATGCCGGACACTACGCGAGTGAAGCTGGTCAAATGCATCTTCCAGATAACGCCGATTGTAGAGACCAGTCAGTTCATCCCGTGTGGACTGGTACTTGAGCTTCAAACGGAGCTGGAGGCTGCTGACCGATAGTGCGAGTTGCTCCACACCAGCCTCCAGTATCGACGAGCGCTCATGAACGCGCTCGCTGGGCCCTTGTAGAACAACTACGCCAAGTTGTACCCCCTGGCTTGCCATCTCTACGCATAGCCAGGTTTCACCAGAAGCTAATGTGGGCGTCACATGCGCGCAGTTCGGTGAATGACTGATGAGCTCGGAGAAGTGATGCTGACCACGCCGGAGGCACCAGCACTCATTTGGGTACATTATTTGCGATACAGGATAGGTACACGGCCCCCACTGACTCGTAAGCTCGAGATAGTTCTTCGACGCTTTGGTGAGATAGACAAAGCCACTGATATCAGGCGCTAGGCGTGTCATTAACTGGGCGGTTACAACCAGCGCCTCGTCGACGTTCTCGCAGCTTTGCAGGTAGCCCGAATAATCGCCCAGGGCGTTCAGATCGCTGGACGTCGCCTGGAGTTGCTGGATAGTAGTCTGTAAGTGTGCGGAGCTCGATGCCGTTGTGTGCTCGGCAAGGATGCGACGTTTCAGCTCCCTGGAAAGTAGCGCGTAGACCAGTGCGACGAGGCACAGGCCGAGCGGTATTCCGCCCAGGGAGGCGGCCATCAGCCAGCTGGCACTTCGGTTCGACGCTTCCATACGCTCCTCAAGAAGCTCCTTTTCGACCCGGATCATATTGTCGATCTGGGCGCTTAGTGCTTCGTTGGTCACCAGCGCATCGCGGGGTATGCCGGTTCGAGCATGTTCGAAGCCGCCTTCATCGAACGCTTCGATAGTGATGCCGACCTGTGTCAGTCGCTTCTCGATCAGGGTTCGGAGCGTTTCAAGGTTCGCCCTTTGTCCAGCACTCTCCGACACCGCAGCAGTTAACCGGTTAATGGCCGCTGGTAGCTGCCCAAGCGCTTGCAGGTACATCAATCGATGCTCAGCCTGGCCACTTACGATGTAGCCACGCCCCGCAGCCATGATTGAAAGGACGCCGATATGCACTTCATTGATTCTGGTGATCGCCTGTTCGGTGTGCGCGACTCGCGCAGCATCGTTCACAGTGAGCCTCGCACTGATATAAAACGCGACGCCAATGGTTATGAAAAGCATAACCGAGGCGGCGAGCATAAGGTGGACGTTGCGGCGTGTCTTATTCAGGGTGGGCATATCGCGCGATCTCCGTGACCCGATCTTAGCGGCAGCGAAGCCTTAATCTTTAGGTTTACCGGCACCACCGAAACTTCAAACCGCAAAAAGCAATAGACATTCATGCTGGCCTTGATGCATTGCAATCCCCGATAGAGGCTCGAACTGCGGTGTGCTTCAGTCTTTGGCGAACGTCGCCTGTGCTATTTCAGTGGACCCGCTACCAGGGCAGGGGGAATTTCCCCACATAAAGGGGCAGGCACCGATTCATGCGGACAATGCTCTGCGAGCGAGCAGTGCCAGTTCCGGTGCACATCGGTGGCCGTATCGCTCAAGTGAGCAGAGCGCTAAGGCCATTGTTCTGCGCTGTGCATTTCCTGATTATGGCCGACAGGCACACAGCGCGGGGGTAGCGGCGATGGATGTAACTGGCAAAGTGATCTTGGTTACGGGCGCTGGGTCGGGTTTAGGCGCAGCCACAGCTATCGGTCTTGCCGAGCAGCATGCACACGTAGTGATGCTGGACGTGAACGCGCAAGCGCTGGATCAGCAGGCGCTCGCCGTAGCGGGTAACCCACTTCGGATCGTTGCCGATATAACGGAAGATCGAGCGGCTCGTGACGCGATCGAAACAATAGCCCGCGAGCGTGGCGCCCTGCATGGGCTCGTCAACTGCGCTGGTGTCGTGGGCGGGGAGCGCATTCTTGGCCGGGCAGGTCCGCATGGTCTGGACAGCTTCGCCCGCATCGTCAATGTCAACCTCATTGGCAGCTTCAACATGCTGAGGCTGGCTGCTGAACTCATTGCGCGCTCGGAGCCGGAAGGGGATGGCGAGCGAGGGGTGATCATCAACACCGCCTCGATTGCGGCCTACGACGGCCAGATCGGGCAGGCTGCCTATGCCGCCTCCAAGGGCGCGATTGCTTCGTTGACGCTGCCGGCAGCGCGGGAGCTGGCTCGGCACGGCATCCGCGTCGTCACCATCGCACCGGGGATATTCGAGACGCCAATGATGGCGGGAATGACCCAGGAGGTGCGGGATGCACTGGCGGCGGACATCCCCTTCCCGCAGCGGTTGGGGCAGGGCAGCGAGTACGCCGCGCTGGTGAAACACATCTTCGAGAACACCATGCTCAACGGTGAGGTCATCCGGCTGGATGGCGCCTTGCGCATGGCGGCCAAATGAAGGAGAGCACTATGGACGATCCCGTCGTGATCGTGGCAGCGGCCCGTACCCCTATGGGTGGTTTTCAGGGCGATCTTGCCGCCAGGACATCGCCCGAGTTGGGCGCCACAGCCATCGAGGCTGCCATGTCCCGCGCGGGTATTGCGCCGGACCAGGTGGATGAAGTCCTGATGGGCTGCGTGCTTTCGGCCGGGTTGGGGCAGGCACCGGCGCGGCAGGCGGCGCTGGGCGCAGGCTTGCCGACGCGCGTGCCGTGCACGACGTTGAACAAGATGTGCGGTTCCGGCATGCAGGCGGCGATCTTTGCCTACGACATGCTGCGTGCCGGCAGCGCGGACCTTCTCGTGGCCGGCGGTATGGAAAGCATGAGCAACGCACCTTATCTGCTCGAGAAGGCTCGTGCAGGCTACCGCATGGGCCACGGCAAGGTGCTGGATCACATGTTCCTGGACGGCCTTGAGGATGCCTACGACCGGGGTCGATTGATGGGTACCTTCGCCGAAGACTGCGCTGATCGTTTCAGCTTCACCCGCGAGCAGCAGGATGCCTACGCGATTGCCTCGCTGGAGCGGGCCACGCGTGCGATTGCGGAAGGCGATTTTGCGGAGGAGATCGTTCCGGTCGATGTCACCACACGAAAAGGCACCGTGCGTATCGACAGCGACGAGCAGCCGCCCAAGGCCAATCGCGACAAGATCATGACCCTGAAGCCGGCGTTCCGGCCGGATGGGACAGTGACTGCCGCCAATGCCAGCTCGATCTCGGATGGCGCCGCAGCACTCGTCATGACGCGTCAATCGGTGGCTGATCGGTTAGGGTTGAAGCCGCTCGCCATCGTTCATGGGCATGCCGCCCATGCGCGTGCGCCCGGCGATTTCACCACCGCGCCTATCGGTGCCATCCAGCGGCTGTTCGAGAAGACGGGTTGGTCCCGCAATGACGTGGACTTGTATGAGATCAACGAGGCGTTCGCCGTCGTCGCCATGGCCGCGATGCGCGAGCTGGATATTGATCACGCCAGGCTGAACGTCAATGGCGGTGCCTGTGCGCTCGGCCACCCCATCGGCGCATCCGGTGCTCGCATTCTGGTCACACTGATCCATGCCCTGCGTCGCCGTAACCTGAGTCGTGGTGTAGCCGCTGTCTGCATCGGGGGTGGAGAAGCGACGGCCATGGCGGTCGAAGTGGTTCGGTAGCAGCGCGATCGACCCATGTAAGTTGCTCGACCGCGAGAGGAATTCGCTGCCGTGTCGATCGCTGCGGTGGGTTACGCTTCGCTAACCCTATCTCCGGGCGCTGGGCTCCGGTGAGTCGTAGGGTCGATACCGCGAAGCGTTATCCACGCCTGCATTCAACTGCAGCGGTCCGATCAGTCCTCGTCACGTCTTGAACCGCCCAACAAGCCCGTGCAACTCCTCCGAAATGGCCGACAACGTTTGTGAGTCGGCTTTGGCGGCGGTCGCGAATTGTTCGACGAGCAAGGCGTCCTCGTGGATTTGCGCGATGTGGCGATTGATGTCCTCTGCGACCTGGTGCTGCTCTTCGGCGGCCGTGGCGATCTGTGTGTTCTGGTCGCGGATCTGGTCGACCGAACCGCGTATGCGCTCGAAGCTCTCGCGGGCCTCGCTGATGCGTTCGACGCTGGTCTTGGACATGCTCAGGCTGTTCTGCATTTGGCGCGTCACTTCCTGTGTACGGCGGGCGAGGCCGCCAAGAAGGCTGTCGATCTCGCCGGTCGAATCGGCGGTGCGCTTGGCCAAGGCACGTACTTCGTCAGCCACCACCGCGAACCCGCGACCCTGCTCGCCGGCACGGGCCGCTTCGATCGCCGCGTTCAAGGCGAGCAGGTTGGTCTGCTCGGCGATCGACCGAATGGTGTCGAGGATCGCGTTTATGTTCTGGCTGTCCTGCTCAAGCACCTGCATGGCTTGGGTCGCTTGCAGCAGGTTTTCGCTCAGCTGGGAAACGCTGCCTGTCGCTTCGTCGATCTGCAGTTGGCCATCCTGAACCTGTTGTTGGCCGGCGTCAGCCGATGAAGCCGCATGGCTGCACGAGCGGGCGACTTCGTTGGCGGTCGCGACCATCTCATTGAAGGCGGTGGAAACGAGTTCTACCGCTTCGCGCTGCCGGCCCGCCGCATTGTTCATATTCTGTGCGACTTGGGTTGCGTGGTTGGACGCGCTTTGCAGCGAATCCGAAGCCCCGCTAATGCGCTGTACGAGTTGGCGGATGGCGCCAAGGAACTGATTGAACCAGCGCGCCAGCAGAGCCGTTTCGTCTTTGCCTCTGACGTCCAGGCTACGCGTGAGATCGCCTTCGCCCTGTGCGATGCCTTCCAGTCCACCTGCCACACTGCGGATGGGGCGGACGATCAGACCGGCGAACGCAGCTCCGGCGATGGCAAATACCACGGCCAATACGGCGGCGATCACGACAATTTGCCAGGCCAGCGAGTTGGCATCTGCCATGACTTCACTCCGCTCGATCAGACCGATGAACTGCCATCCCAGCGCATCCGATGTCCAGACGTTGGCCATATAGACCTTTCCATTCAGTGTCACTTCAGCCAGGCCACTGGTCTTGGCAAGGTCAGTGTAGCCGTCGCCGAGATCCTGCAGGACTTTGAAGGTATGGGCTGGGGCGGCTGGGTCGACCAGGACGTTGCCACTCTTCTCGACCAGCATGACGTAACCACTTTCACCGAGCTTGATCCGCTTGATGAGGTCCATCAGCTGCTTGAGCGAAACGTCGACCCCAACGACGCCGGCCGGCTGCCCGGCTGCGCCTCGGATGGTGCTGACGGTACCGATGAGCACGGCATCGTCCGCTGCCCAATAGTAAGCGCCGGTGCGTACGGTCTGGCCGGGTGAGGCCATTGCCGTCTTGTACCAAGGGCGAACCCGTGGATCATAACTGCTGAGTTTCGGATCGTCCGGCCAGATGCCGTAGGTGCCATCGGGCCGGCCCAGGGAGAGGTAGGCGGTGGTCGGATGCGTCTTCGCGAAGCGGTCGAACGCCTGCAACAGCTGCTGGTTCGCTTCCGGTAACGGAGAAGTGGCGGCATCGGCACCGACATAGCTTTTCAGAGGGCCTGCGTTGGTAATCTCAGGACTCTGTGCAAGGTAGGCAACGTTCTGCGTAATGCCGTCGAAGAACAGCTTCATCGCGTTCTCGATCTGGCGAATCTCGCGGCTGCTGCTGTCTTCGAAATTATGCGTCGCCTGATTCCTGACATTCAGGATGACCACGATGGCCACCAGGATGACTGGAATGGAAGCGATGGTTGCGAAAGCCCATGTCAATTTTTGCTTGATATTCATGGAAGCGACCCTGAAGTCTTGAGACCGGTGACCGCCTCACCGGTGGTTGCCGCGCACAGCGGACAACCCTGCTATCGGCTTGGCCATTGCGGACTTGAAACCGCGCGAGAGGAATTCTTTAAGTAGTTAAGCTGAACCGTTTCAGGTTGACTTGAAGTCGACAAGCGGTCGATCCGTGCGCAGCGCTATGTGAAATTCGCGAAGCGGCTGGTTCGGTTTCGGTAGTCAGGAAACCCAGCGCGGGTTTCACCCGCCCTACGGTGCATTCGGATCGGCAGAGCCGGGGGGCTAAAGCCCTTGCTACGAAGGCAGTGTGTTCCTGCAGGTGATTGCAGCGTCCCTGTCCGAAACGATACGAACGGTGTTGAGTGGCACAGAAGCCGCCGCTGAGTTCGCTGAGCCCAGTCGCTGCTGGTGGGCGCCCGGCGTAGTGCCGGTCCACTTGCGAAAAGCCTTGTAGAACGAGCGCAAATCCGCAAAGCCCAGGCGCGCGGCGATTTGCGCGTGGGTAACCCCAGGGTCTGCAAGCGAGGCAAGCGCCATGTCGCGACGAAGACGGTCTTTGATTGCCTGATAGGGTTGCCCGGCTTCCGCAAGCCGACGACGCAAGGTGGCAGGGGATACGTCCTGTTCGGCTGCCATGGTATCCAGATCCGGCCAGTCGGCAGGCGGTAGGGCACGAAGGTGGGCCGTTACGCGCTTGGCGAGGCTGTCATGGTCCTGATAGTGAACGAGCAGGTTCGCCGGGGCCTCGTTGAGGAACTGATCAACTGGCGCAAGGCCTTGCGATCGCACGCCTGCCTTTCGCGTCTTGGCTGTATAGGCCAGTTCTACGTCAGTCACGCCAACACTGCGCAGGACACCAGTGGGTTCGCCATTGATGGGTAAGGACAAAGCGGCTTTGACTGGGCCAGGCCGGTGCGCCAGCCCCTTCCGGACGGGCAAGGCAAGCGCATCCACCGGTAATGCCAGCCAGCCTTGCGGTGCATTGAAGTGTAGGTTCTCACCAAAGCGAGTCCTGTAGTCGCTGAGATCCGCCGGTGCCGATGCCCGCAGCCGAACCTCATTGATGGGTACCCGCCGCCCGACGAGCCAGCACGCCAGGCCATGCACGATCAGCCAGAAGGTAAAGCCGGTGAATGCTCGCTGCGTATTGTCAGCAAGCGTGAGCCGCGCCTCTGAGCCGGAGATCCGCAATTCCGCCTGCAGACCAGTCATCAGGCGCAGGTAGTCCAACGTATGGCCTAGCGCCTGGCCAAGGTCGGGCTGCAGGCAGGCGGTGCGCGCCATGAAGGAAAAACTGCCCGCGCGTAATGGCCTCGGCGCCATGCCGAAGAACTCATCATCGAACCGCCGCGCGAGTCGTTTCCAAAGCCGACCGAAACGCTCGGCGGGGATGCGGCCATCCTCGTCGACGAACGTCTCGGGCCGAAACCCAGCTCCGTCGAGTAGCTCTTCGCGCGAACGCCCCGCCTGCACATAGGCAAGCAGGGCCTCGTCGAGGATCTGTGCGGAGATGGTCCCCGGACGCAGCAGCTCAGATGTGTAGCGCATGGCCCAGGGCTTTGAGTGCTGCCTCTTGCACCGCTTCACCCAGGGTCGGGTGCGGATGGATGGTGCCGGCGATGTCCTCGAGCTGGGCACCCATTTCAAGCGACTGCACGAACGCGATCGACAGCTCCGACACGCTTGCGCCTGTCGCTTGCCAGCCGACGATGCGATGGTTGTCGGCGCGCGCAACCACACGCACGAAGCCATCCGTCGAGCCTAGCGTCATGGCGCGACCGTTCGCCGCGAACGGGAACAGACCGACTTTCACCTCCATGGCCTTTTCCTTCGCTTGCTCCGGTGTCAGCCCGACCACGACAACCTCCGGATCCGTGAAGCACACGGCGGGGATGGCTGCTGGTGTGAAGTGCCGCTGTTTACCGGCAATCAGCTCCGCGACCATCTCGCCCTGCGCCATGGCGCGGTGTGCGAGCATCGGGTCACCGGCCAGGTCACCAATTGCCCAGACGTTACGCATGGAGGTGCGGCATTGATCATCCACTTTCAGCGCCGGGCCATCGGTGTCGAGCATCAGCGCCTCGAGGTTGAAGCCGCCTGTGCGCGGCCGTCGACCCACCGCCACCAATACGGCGTCCGCAGGCAATTCGATCGGCTCCTGACCTTCGCGGCTCAGGCGCACGCCATCGCCTGCTGCGTTCAACCCTTCGACGCGATGGCCGAGATGCAGGGAAACGCCCAAGCGTTCGAGATTGTTGAGGACCGGTCGCGTCAGCTCTGCGTCGTAGCCTGGCAGGATTCGCGGCAGGGCTTCGACAATGCTGACCTCGGCGCCAAGCTTGCGATACGCGATGCCCAGTTCCAGGCCAATGTAACCGGCGCCGACCACGACCAGCCGCTCCGGGATACGCGTAGGCGAAAGCGCTTCGGTGGCGGACATCACGATGCCGCCGAAGGGCAGGCTGGGCAGTTCGACCGACTGCGACCCGGTGGCAAGCAGCAGGTGTTCGCATTGGATGCGCTGAGGCTCGGACTGGCCATCGACGGAAACGTCGACCGTCTTGCCATCCACGATGAGAGCCCAGCCCTGTATCACCTGTATGCCGTGTTTTTTCATCAGGCCGGCGACACCCGTGGTCAGCCGGTCGACGATGCCGTTCTTCCAGTTGACCGCTTGGCCAATGTCGAGCGTGGGCGACTGCACGCGAATGCCCAGTTCCGCGCGGCTCGCCTGCTGGCACGCCCGTGCGTATTCGTCAGCCACGTGTATGAGGGCCTTGGAGGGAATACAGCCAATGTTGAGGCAGGTGCCCCCCAGCGACTGGGCTTCGACCAGCACGGTCTGAACGCCGAGTTGGGCGGCGCGGATAGCCGCGACGTATCCGCCAGGGCCACCGCCAATGATGAGCAGATGGGTATCGAGCGAAGGCGTCATTGGTTTACTCCAGGAACAGGGTAGCGGGGTGTTCGAGAAGCGCACGCACGGCCTGGATAAAGGCGGCGGCGTCCATCCCGTCCACCACGCGGTGATCGAAGGACGAGGAAAGATTCATCATCTTGCGAGCCACGACCTGACCATGCCGGATGACGGGGCGCTCGACGATCCGGTTTACGCCGATGATGGCGACCTCCGGGTAGTTGATGACGGGCGTGCTGACGATGCCGCCCAGCGCGCCAAGGCTGCTGATGGTGATGGACGAACCGGACAGTTCCTCGCGGGTGGCCTTGCCACTGCGAACCGCGGCGGCGAGGCGCGACACCTCGGTCGCGCTTTCCCAGAGATCCAGCGATTCGGCATGGCGCACGACCGGTACGCTCAGGCCCGCGTCGCTCTGGGTGGCGACGCCGAGGTGAACGGCGCCGAAGCGCGTGACAACGCCCTTGTCATCGTCATACCGGGCGTTGAGCTGCGGAAAGTCACGCAGGGCGACGACCATGGCGCGCATCAGAAAAGGCAGCAGTGTCAGCTTCGGGCGGCGACCCTCCCACTGATGGTTGAGATGGATGCGCAGGGCTTCGAGGTCGGTGACGTCCAGCTCTTCAACATAGGTAAAGTGAGGAATGCGACGTTTCGCTTCCTGCATCTTCTCGGCAATCTTGCGCCGCAGGCCGATGATCTGAACCTGCTCTTCATCATCACGCTTGCGATACAGCGCCTTGTGGTCGCCGCTGGTGGTGACAGGCTCGTGCCGCTGCTGGAGATAGCTGTCGAGGTCTTCGTGGAGAATGCGCCCACCGGGGCCGCTGCCCTGGACATAGCGCAACTCGATACCCAGATCCCATGCGTGCTGGCGTACGGCAGGCGAGGCCAGCGGCGGCTCGCCCGGCGCACGCGTCGGTGCAGATCGCGCATCGTGACGGGCGCCTGACTTGATCCCGATATCCCGCCCTTCACCGGTAGCGGATGCGGCAGGCTTCGTACTGTCCGTAGCGCTGGCGCCGGGCTTGGGGGTCGACGGTGCGGATAGCGTACCTTCGCTGGCGCCGTCATTTGGTTGGCCGCCGGCGCCACTCGCCGGCTCTTGGGATTCGGCCTGCGCTGCGGGGCTCGAAGGCCGCTGGGCAGCCAGTTGGTCTTTGGAAACGCCTGGCTTGAGGTTGCCCGCGCCTTCGACTTCCAGGCGGATCAACTCGGACCCGACGGCCATGACCTCGCCGGGCTGCCCGCCCAGCGATACGACCGTCCCGATGACAGGGCAGGGGATTTCAACCATGGCCTTGTCTGTCATGACGTCAGCCAGGTGTTGGTCCTCGGTCACGGTATCGCCGACAGCGACATACCATTTGACCAGTTCGACTTCAGCGATCCCTTCGCCGATGTCGGGCATCTTGATGACATGCGTACCCATGTAACGCCTCGTTCTGTAATTGTTATGGCTGTCTGGAACGGTGCCCGGCGCGAGCACTTCAAGTGATGCTGCGGTGTACTTCAACCCACTGGGTCAACCGATCCGGCTCAGTGCTCCGCCATTGTTCGTTTCAGCGCGTCGGCAACGCGTGCAGGGCCGGGGAAATAGTCCCATTCCTGTGCATGCGGGTAAGGCGTGTCCCAGCCTGTGACCCGCTCGATGGGCGCTTCGAGGTAGTGGAAGCAATGCTCCTGGATCAGCGAGACGAGCTCTGCGCCGAATCCACAGGTGCGCGTCGCTTCGTGGACCACGACGCAGCGTCGAGTCTTCTGCACGGAGGCGACCAGCGTATCGAGGTCCAGTGGCCAAAGGCTGCGCAGGTCGATGACTTCCGCATCGATGCCGGTCTCTTCTGCGGCGGCCATTGCCACCCAGACGGTGGTGCCATAGGTCAGAACGGTCAGGTCGTTGCCCGGCCGCACGACGGCGGCGCGATCGAGCGGCACGTTGTAGTAGCCGTCTGGCACCGCGCTCATGGGATGCTTCGACCACGGTGTCACGGGGCGGTCGTGATGGCCATCGAAGGGCCCGTTGTAGAGACGCTTTGGCTCGAGGAAAACGACGGGGTCGTCGCACTCGATCGACGAGATGAGCAGCCCCTTGGCATCGTAGGGATTCGAGGGCATGACAGTGCGCAGGCCGCACACCTGCGTGAAGAAGGCTTCGGGGCTCTGGCTGTGTGTCTGCCCGCCATAGATGCCACCGCCGCACGGCATGCGGAACACCAGCGGCGAGGTGAACTGGCCGACGGAGCGATAGCGCAGGCGAGCGGCCTCGGAGACGATCTGGTCCACGGCGGGGTAGACGTAGTCGGCGAACTGGATTTCGGCGACGGGGCGAAGGCCATAGGCGCCCATGCCCACGGCGGCACCGGCGATCCCGTTCTCGGAAATGGGCGCGTCGAATACCCGCGAGCTGCCGTACTTCTTCTGAAGGCCATCGGTGCAGCGGAAGACGCCGCCGAAATAGCCAACGTCCTGTCCGAAGATCACCACGTTATCATCGCGCTCGAGCATCACGTCCATCGCCGAGCGCAGCGACTGGATCATGGTCATGGACGAGCGCGTGCCCTCGGCCAGCGGCATGTCGGTCTTGGTTTGCGTGTTCATGTTCATTTCCCGAGCTGTTGGCGTTGGCGGCGCAGGTGGACGGGCATGTCCTTGTAGACACCCTCGAACATGTCGGCGGCGCTGGGGATATGGTCGCTGGTGAAGTTGCCGTGGCTCTCGGCGCGCTTCTGGGCATCGGCCACTTCGGCCTCGAGCGCTTTTCGCGCTTCCTCGTGCTGCGCGTCGGACCATGCACCCTTGTTGATGAGGTGCTGTTTGAGCCGCTCGATCGGGTCTCCGAGCGGAAACTTTTCCCAGTCATCGGCAGGCCGGTATTTGGAGGGATCGTCCGACGTCGAGTGCGGGCCTGCGCGGTACGTTACCCATTCGATCAGGGTAGGTCCGAGGTTGCGGCGGGCACGCTCGGCCGCCCATGTTGAAGCGGCATGCACGGCGAGGAAGTCATTACCATCCACGCGCAATGACGCGATGCCGTAGCCAAGGCCGCGGTTGGCCAGGGTGATGCCTTCGCCACCGGCAATGGCCTGGAAGGTCGAAATCGCCCATTGGTTGTTGACGATGTTGAGTATCACGGGCGCCCGGTAGACGTGGGCGAAGGTGAGTGCGGCGTGGAAATCGCCTTCTGCCGTCGCACCGTCACCGATCCAGCCGGCGGCGATCCGGGTGTCGCCCTTGATCGCGGAGGCCATGGCCCAGCCGACGGCCTGAATATACTGGGTGCCGAGGTTGCCCGAAATCGAGAAAAAGCCCAGGTCACGGTAGGAATACATGACCGGTAGCTGACGCCCCTTGAGGGGGTCCTTCTCGTTGGAGAGCAGCTGGCAGATCATCTCCTCCAGAGGCGCTTCGCGCGCAATGAGAATGCCCTGCTGGCGGTACGTCGGGAAATGCATGTCGTCCGGGCGCAGCGCCATCGTCTGGCCGATGGCGATGGCTTCCTCACCCAGGCACTGCATGTAGAACGAGAGCTTCTTCTGCCGCTGTGCGGTCATCATGCGGGCATCGTAGATGCGGGTCTTGAGCATGGCCTTGAGGCCGGCCTGTAGCTTCTCGACCGGAAGGTCTTCAGCCCAGGGACCGACGGCGTTGCCGTCATCATCGAGTACGCGAATGAGTTGCGAGGCGAGCGTTGCAGTGTCCACCGGCAACACATCGACCGGCGGCCTTTCCACGGCGCCGGCAGGCGACAGCTGAAGATAGGAGAAATCGGTATGGCAGCCGGGACGTCCGCTCGGTTCGGGAACGTGCAGCTGGAGTCGTTCGGCGTTGCTCATGGTCGCCATCCTTCCGGCTTTTGGCCGGAGGAAATGGCGTCGCTGCCTGGGTAAGACATGCTTCAGCCCTCGATTCGTCGAGCCTTCCAGCACCCGGCTTGCAGTGGTCGTGGCGACGCGGTGCAGGGCCGGACGGCTCGTTATTGTTGTTGTGCTGTTTCGAGTATAGGCCTGCTTCGCTAGGCTTTTTGCGTCAAAGTGAAGCCGTTTGTTGCGTCTTTTGAGTACGATTGCGCTGCCACTCGACAGTTTCGTAGGTTGCCGACGCCAATGCCTGATAGAGGCTGGACGGATCGCACTACGGCAGGCCCCAATAACAAGAGCATGACTGCACCATGGCTGAACTGGACCGGATCGACCTGAAGATTCTCTCGGCGCTGGCTGAAGACGGCCGCATCAGTTGGCGGGATCTCGCGCAGAAGATCGGGCTGTCGCTGACGCCAACACTGCGCCGGATCAAGCGGCTGGAAGAGGAGCACTACATACAGGGCTACTTCACGCGCTTGGATGAGGCCCGCCTGGCTGGCAGTGTCAGTGTGTTCGTCTCGGTAAGGCTCGAGAAGCAGTCGACGGACTATCTGGCCGCGTTCGAGCGTGAGATCGTGAAGGCACCACAGGTCATGAGCTGCTTCCAGATGACGGGCGATCATGACTACATCCTGCGGGTCGTCGTCCGGGACCTGAATGCTTATCAGCAGTTTCTCAACAACACACTGACGGCCATACCAGGCGTGGCGAGCGTAACGTCTGCCTTTTCCTTGAAACCGGTGCTGCTGCGGGCGTCCTTGCCGCTATGAATCCAGGGGGGGTTCCTGTATCGACGCTGATCGTTCCACGTCGTTATCTGTCCGAACGTGATAGTCGACCGCGTCGCACGGCGGGCCAGTGGCGCACCTTCGTACGCGGAAACCTTTCACCTCGAATCCTAGGAGCCATATGTCTTCGCTCATTGCCCCCGTTCCCCTCGATAAAGCCTACCGCCTGGTCAATCACGGCCCTACGATTCTGGTATCTGCGCGCCACGGTGGGGACGAGAACGTCATGGCGGCGGCATGGGCCTGTGGCCTCGATTTCGCCCCGCCTAAACTGACAGTCGTCATCGACAAGATCGCGCACACGCGCAAGCTGGTCGAAGGCAGTGGCCGTTTCGTCGTCCAGATTCCGACCGCCGCTCAGCTCCAGCTGACACAGATCGTCGGTACCCGCTCATTGGCGGATTCGCCCGACAAGCTTGAGCGGGCAGGGGTGCAGTTCATTGATTTCGAAGGCCAGGACCTGCCTTTTGTGGCAGGCTGCTCGGCATGGCTGGCTTGTAGGTTGATCCCTGAGCCGCATATCCAGCAGACCTACGATCTGTTCATTGCTGAGGTGGAGGGGGCGTGGGCCGACACACGGGTATTTGCCAACGGGCGCTGGACGTTCGAAACAGCCGACCCTTCGCTGCGCAGCCTGCACCACGTCGCCGGCGGGCATTACTACCTGATTGGTGAAGCGCGGGATGCCGAACCGCTTGAGGAATAAGGCAGCGGTTCGGCCAAGTCGGCGCTTTTACTCGTCGCCGGGTTTGCGCCCGCTACCGGGCTTTGGCATTGGCGGTGCGACACTGCTTTCGATGCCGCCCGTCAAACCGTCGCTGCCGCTATCTTCCCTGTATTCGTCCTGAGCTTGCGCCCAGTGATCATCATGTTTGCCTTCGGGGCGGCCTTCCGATTCCCAGATCGCGTAAGCCCGCTCGCGTGTACGTTCTTCATCGGCCATGGTGTTCACCTTTCGTTTGGAGGCACCTTCGCAGGTGCGGATGACTGCCGCTCGCCCATTGCAGGATCCCTGCGCCGAGCATCAGTGGCAGGTAGTACGTAGGAGTGAGTCCGCCCGATGAGCACGGTTCCAGTCGGTCTAGGTATTCCGACGAAAGCCGCCGCGCTTGGCGGCAGATGCATCTTGTAGTCCCAACCGGCCGGTACCGCGATGAGCGGCGCGCATCGTCTGTGAGCAGCTGGATAGGCCTGGAGGCGAGTGATACCGACCTTCATAGCAGAGCGGGGTGCCGCCTCGCTGGGCTGGCCTTGCGACGGATGGAAGGCGTAAATGGTTGTCTGGCGAAGGTCCACTGGACCAGGCGCGGTATCGCATGCAGTTGCTTGCAGTGCGGTATTAGGCAATCGATTCATACGGCCAATCGAGAGGAGGCGACACAGATGGGCAAGCTCGACGGCAAGATCGCCATCATTACGGGTTCCGATTCGGGAATGGGGCAGGCCATGGCCATCGCCTTCGCGCGGGAGGGTGCGAAGGTTGCCGTGACGTATCGTAGTGACGAAGAGGGTGCACAGGAGACGCTGCGCCTGATTCGCGAAGCCGGTAGTCAGGGCATGGTGAAGCAGGTCGATGTGATCCAAGAGCAGCAAGTCGTCCAGCTGTTCCAGGCCGTAGCGGACATCCTCGGTACGCCGGACGTGCTGGTTAACAACGCAGGCACGGGTAAGAGCGCACCACTGCGCGACCTGAGCTATGAGGAATTCGACAAGGTTGTAAAGACCGATTTGTACGGGCCATTCTTTTGCGCCCGTGAATTCGTCAAATACCGTGAGCGGGCCGGCGGCGCTGGAAAGATGATCAATGTGACGTCGGTTCATGACTCCATTCCGAGCCCGAATAACGTGCCTTACGGCGCGGCGAAGGGTGGTCTGCTCGCCATGACCCGTAGCCTTGCGCTGGAGCTGGCGCCGATGAAGATCAATGTGAACGCGATCGCCCCAGGGCTGATCTATACGCCAATGACGTCACAACGGCTGGATGATCCGGAGGAGCGCGATAAAGAGCTTCCGAACATCCCTTGGAAGCGTGCCGGCAAACCGGAGGAAATTGCTTCCATGGCGGTATACCTCGCGAGCGAGGCAGCAGATTACGTCACCGGGCAAAGCTTCGTGATTGACGGTGGTCTGGAGATGAACTGGGGGCAGGGCGCCTAGGTGAAGATTCGTCGCGCGCCATTGCCCTGTACGATAACGGCGATCTGCCGCGGGCGCCCCCGGAGGTTGCATCGAGCAGGCCGGGATAGAACTGCTCAGTGGACAGCTTTATCGCTGTAATCCTGCTCGATGGCGCTGCGGTGAGCCGGGCGACGGACCAAGCAGCGCTCGGTTGGCACTTCGTTGAGTGCACCGTAGATGTGGCCAATATCTGATAGCGCTTCGATATACGCCTTGTAGTTGTGCGGTTTCACCACGTAGCTGTTCACCCCAAGCTCGTATGCCTGACGAATGTCGTCATCGAGGTTGGACGAGGTAAATGCTACGAAGGGAACTGCCTTCAGCTCTGGGGTATTGCGGATGCGCTTGAGTACTTCCAGGCCATTCAGGCGTGGCAATTTCAGGTCCAGGATGATGACGTCAGGCAGCCGGTCTGGGCGACTGGCAAATTTGCCTGTCCGCGTCAGGTAGTCGATGGCTTCGACGCCATCGCACACATGATCCAGTTTGTTCAGCATCTTGAACTTCTCGAGCGCCATGGCTGCGAGTTCCACGTCCCTGGGATCATCTTCGATCAGTAGTATCGATCTAATCACGCTTCGATCCTCCAGTTGGTCATTCACGGTACAGGAAGAGCGTTTTCAGAGATACCCGTTTCGCTTTCTCACGATTAATTTTTAGTGTCAGTTATATGATGGCATCGCCAGAGCAGAGACAGGAAGTGAGTCTGCGGCGGAGGTTAACAGGCGCGTGAGTTGCAGTGATAGCGACCTGTAGCGGCGTCTGGTAACGGCGGTGTGCTCGCCACCAATCAGTCGCCGCGCTCAGCCTTCCCAGCATGCAAACCGCTCACTGAAGCACCTCGCGAGCTTCGTTCAAGCTCGAACACGGTATGAAGCCCCGGCGAGGATTCCTGATGGTGGGTTCAGATTATTAGGGCCATGTCGGTGCGCGTGGACGACCCCGGCCAAAGGGGCCGAAGTCGTAGGGTGCCCTGCGTTACCTTAGGTCAGAAACGCGGCTTCATGGCCTTCCAGTCCGGGCGGTACTTCTGCATCTGGCGGACATCATCGCGGCTGCGAATGTCGATGCGATTGAATTGCTCGTGCAGTTTTGCCAGTTGGTCGTAGTCCAGCTCGACGCCAAGGCCGGGCGCGTCGGTGATCGCAACGCACCCGTTACGGATCTTCAGCTTGCCGCCCTTGATGACTTCCTCGTCTTCCTCCTGCCACGGGTAATGGGTATCGCAGGCGTAGGACAGGTTGGGTACTGCGGCGGCGACGTGGGTCATCGCCATCAGGCTGATACCCAGGTGCGAGTTCGAATGCATCGAAACGCCAAGGCCGAAGGTTTCGCACATATGCGACAGGATCTGCGTATCGCGCAGACCGCCCCAGTAGTGATGGTCCGCCAGCACGATCTGCACACTGTTCAGGGCGACGCTACGCCGGAATTCGTCGAAGTCGGTCACCACCATGTTGGTGGCGAGCGGGATGCCAGTGCGGCGATGCAGTTCGGCCATGCCTTCCAGGCCCGGGCAGGGGTCTTCGTAGTACTGCAGGTCGTCGCCCATGAGCTCCGCCATGCGGATCGCGGTTTCGAGCGACCAGTTGCCATTGGGGTCGATTCGCAGCGGCGCGTTAGGGAACGCCTTTTTCAGCGCCTTGATACAGGCGACTTCATGTTCGGGACCCAGCAGCGTCCCTGCCTTGAGCTTGATGCTCTTGAAACCGTTCTCGTCGATCATCTTCTGCGCCTGAGCAACGATCTGCTCGGGGCTGATGCCTTCGCCCCAACGATCCGGCGCGTAGGGCGAGTCGACGTGTTCCGCGTACTTGAGAAAGAGGTAGGCGCTGAAGGGGACCTCCTGTCGCACAGCCCCGCCCAGCAGATCTACCAGCGGCATATCCAGCGAGCGCGCCTGCAGATCGAGGAATGCCACTTCAAAGGCCGAGTAGGCATTCGCAACCTGCTTGCTCGGATGTGATCCTGGCGCCAGCTCGGCACCCGCCTGGTTGCCCGGTTGAATACGGGCGACGGTCTGCTTGACGCGCGCCCTTAGGCCGTTCAGATCGAAGGGGTCGAGGCCAACCAGGCTCTCCGTCATCGCCTGCAGTACGCTCAGGACAGGCGCGTCACCGTAGCTTTCCCCGAGGCCAATGAAGCCATTGTCGCTTTCGACCTCGATGATCGAGCGCAGCGCATACGGTTCATGGATACCGCTGGCATTGAGTAATGGAGCATCACGGAAGGCGATAGGGGTAACGCGGACGTGCTTGATCTTCATGACGGCTTTCCCAGACCTCGATGACCGTTTTGGTCACACCTCTGACGGATCATGTATGGCCCGATTGTTCCAGTCCAATCTAGAATGACGCTCGATTGATACAGTGGATATATCAATGTTTGAGCTCGCCCAGCTTCGATGCTTCACGGCAGTCGCGACGGAACTCAACTTCCGGCGCGCGGCCGAGCGGCTGAACATGACGCAGCCGCCACTCAGTCGACAGATCCAGCTTCTCGAACATGCACTGGGGGTCGAACTTTTCATCCGTAGCACGCGGAGCGTGTCATTGACGGCTGCCGGCCGAGCATTCCTCGTCGAGGCGCAGGCCTTGCTGGAGCGCGCTCACCAGGCGGCAATCGCCGCGCGGCGCTATGCCGAAGGTGACATCGGCACCGTCACCATTGGCTTCGTCGGCAGTGCCGTTTACGAATTCTTGCCACGCGTGATCGCAGAGGCCCGTGTGACGCAGCCCCATGTAAAGGTAGCGCTGACCGAACTCAATACCGTGCAGCAGTACGAGGCATTGCGGGCGCGGCGAATCGACCTTGGCATCGTACGCGCACCCTTCACCGATCCTGGATGCGCCTCGGAGTGCCTGGTAAGGGAGCCATTCGTGCTGGCCGTACCCAGCCCCCATCCGCTGGCATCGGTTGATTCCCTTGAGGTTGGCGATCTTCATTGCCAGCCATTCCTGATGTATGCCCATTCGGCCTATGCACCGTTCTACGAAATGCTGACGGGCATGTTTCGCTCCGCACGCGTGGAGCCGGACTACGTCCAATGGCTGGGTTCATCGCTGACGATTCTGTCACTCGTGAACGCCGGCATGGGCATCGCCCTGGTACCGCGTTGTGCCTCGACAATCCTGTTCAAGAACGTGGTGTATCGAGACATCGATTTGGGCGAGGGCGTCATGACCGATTTGCATCTGGCCTGGCGTACCGACAACGACAACCCGGCGAGCCTGATGCTGCTGGATGCAATTCGAACGGCGGTGCGTAGCGAGGCCGGCTGAACATCATCGTTCGGGCCAACGGATAGGGTTGCCCTCAAAGGTCCCCTTCGTTCCGGCGCCCGATTTCGTCCAATGCGCCCTTCAATCCATCCCGTCCGAGTCGAACCATGTCGAGCGCAAAGAACGCCTGGCAACGCGCTTCTATTATCGCGAGTGTGCGATCGAAGGCGGCGTCGGTTTCCGCTCGATCGCCTTGAACGTGGGATGGGTCCGCAAGTCCCCAATGGCTCCTGACGGCAGGGCCGAAGTACACCGGGCACGCTTCACCCGCGGCCTTGTCGCAAACCGTGATCACGACGTCCGGAGGATCGCTCTCGAAGGCGTCGTTTCCCTTGCTATAGAGCCCTGCTGTATCGATACCGACGCGCTGGAGCGTCTCCAGCGTTTGCGGAAGGACTTCGCCCCTGGGAAAGCTGCCCGAACTCACCGCTTTGAATCCCGCCGGAGCCATATGATTGAAGACCGCTTCGGACAGAATGCTGCGGCAACTGTTGGCCGTACACATGAACAGAACTTTCATCGAATCGCTCCGCAAGGTGTGGTTCATAGGCTGAGGCGCAATGCCAATGCGCAAAGCGTAGCCAGCAGGACCGGCAGCGTCAGGACGATGCCCACCCTGAAGTAATAACCCCAGGTGACAGTCACGCCTTTGCGCGCCAGTACGTGGAGCCACAGTAACGTCGCGAGACTACCAATCGGTGTGATCTTCGGCCCCAGATCGCAGCCGATGACATTGGCGTAGACCATCGCGTCGCGGACGACGTCGGTTGCGCCGGACCCATCGATGGCCAGTGCTCCGATCAGTACGGACGGCAGGTTGTTCATGATCGAGGACAGTCCGGCGCTCAGCAGGCCGGTGCCGATGGCGGCGCCCCAGATGCCGTAGCGCGCGAGCCAGTCCAGGGCAGATGAGAGCAGGACGGTCAGGCCGGCATTGCTCAAGCCATAGACCACCAAGTACATGCCCAGCGAGAAGATGACGATTTGCCAGGGCGCGTCCTTCATCACGCGTTTCGTCGAGATGACATGACCGCGCCCGGCAACGATGAACAGCACCGCGGCGCAAGCCGCTGCGATTGCGCTTACGGGGATGCCGAGCGGTTCCAGCACGAACAGTCCGATCAGCAGCACGACCAGCACCAACCAACCCACCTTGAATGTGGTGGCGTCGCGGATGGCTTCTCCGGGTCCCTTCAGATCGGCCAAGGCATAGGTGTCCGGAATGTCTCGCCTGAAGAATGCATAGAGCACAGCCAGCGTAGCCAGGACACTGACCGCATTCACCGGCATCATCACCGATGCGTATTCGCCGAAGCCGAGGCCGAAGAAGTCCGCCGAGACGATGTTCACGAGGTTCGAGACCACCAGGGGCAAGCTCGCGGTGTCGGCGATGAAGCCGGCGGCCATGACGAAGGCAAGTGTCGACGCGGGCGAGAAGCGCAGCGCCACAAGCATTGAGATCACGATAGGCGTGAGTATCAGTGCGGCACCATCATTGGCGAACAGTGCGGAAACAGCGGCACCGAGCAGTACCGTAAAGGCGAAAAGCCGAGGTCCGCTGCCATTCGCCCAACGCGCCACATGCAGCGCCGCCCATTCGAAGAAGCCGGCTTCGTCCAGCAACAGACAAATGATGATGATGGCGATGAAAGTCGCGGTGGCGTTCCAGACGATACCCCACACGACGGGGATGTCCCCTGGCCCCACCACACCGGTGAGCAGGGCAAGAACGGCGCCAATTGAAGCGCTCCAGCCGACGCCCAGGCCGCGAGGTTGCCAGATGACCAGTGTGATCGTGAAGACGAACAGGGTAAGCGCGAGCAACATCAGCAGGCCTCTTCCGGGCAGCACAATACATTTCGCCGAGGACGGTCACCCATCGCTGCAAGCCGCTGCAGATCCGGGCGCAGCCAGTCGGCATGCGCAGTCTTTGCGGCGTCGATGACAACGCGCGCCCAGGGAGCGAGGGCGGGGTTCTCGCGGTAATAGACCCACTGGCCCCGGCGTCGGTCTGCGAGCAGTCCGCAGGCACGAAGGTGTGCCAGGTGCCGAGAGATCTTCGGCTGGCTTTCATCGAGCGCTGCTACCAGCTCGCATACGCACAACTCGCCTTCATGCGCGATGAGCAGGGCGATGCGAAGTCGGGTTTCGTCCGCGAGGCATTTGAATAGGGAGGTCGGATCAAGGGCGTCTTGCATGGCAGGCATCCATATTCGCTTTGCCGAATATATGGATTGGCAGATGTGTATGCAATCGCTACGGCAATTCGCCCCTATCGCCGTATGGGTTGCGACAGTAACGCAGGGTAGACGGGCGGTCTTACCGCCAGGTAATGACGTCTATCGTCGAAATCCTCTCCGGGTCTTTCGATCTGTGCGCGGTAACGGCACAATTCGCGTCCTTTTGGGTTGGCTGGCCGGAGCCCCGAGATGATCAAGACGCCGTACTACCTTATCGACAAGCAGAAGCTTGTGAAGAACCTCGAGAAGATTGCCTACGTGCGGGAACAATCCGGAGCCAAGGCGCTGCTGGCACTCAAGTGCTTCGCGACATGGTCCGTATTCGACCTGATGCAGCAGTACATGGACGGCACCACCTCGTCCTCGCTGTATGAGCTCAAGCTCGGCCGCCAGAAGTTCGAGGGCGAGACGCACGCGTACAGCGTTGCATGGGCGGATGACGAGATCGACGAGATGCTCGACAACTGCGACAAGATCATCTTCAACTCGATCGGCCAGTTGCAGCGCTTCGCTGCTGCCAGTGAAGGCAAGACACGTGGCTTGCGTGTGAATCCGCAGGTCAGCAGCTCGGATTACCTGCTGGCTGACCCAGCGCGTCCGTTCAGCCGCCTCGGCGAGTGGGACCCAGCCAAGATCGAAGGCGTGATCGACCAGATCTCCGGTTTCATGTTTCACAACAACTGTGAGAACGGCGACTTCGGTCTGTTCGACCAGATGCTCAATCACATCGAAGAACGCTTCGGTGATCTGTTGCACAAAGTGGAGTGGGTCAGCCTGGGCGGCGGCATCCATTTCACTGGCGAAGGCTATGCGCTCGACGCGTTCTGCGCGCGTCTCAAGCGTTTCTCCGATACCTATGGCGTTCAGGTGTACCTGGAGCCGGGCGAAGCCGCCATCACGATGAGCGCCTCGCTCGAAGTGACCGTGCTCGACACCCTCTACAACGGCAAGAACCTGGCGGTCGTGGACAGCTCGATCGAGGCACACATGCTCGACCTCTTGATCTACCGTCAGCCTGCCAAGATGGCGCCCAACGACGGCGAGCACACCTACATGGTTTGCGGCAAGTCGTGCCTGGCTGGCGATATCTTCGGTGAATACTCATTCGAGAAGCCGCTCGAAGTCGGTGACCGTCTTTCGTTCATCGATGCGGCTGGCTACACCATGGTCAAGAAAAACTGGTTCAACGGCGTGAAGATGCCGTCCATCGTAGTGAAACAACTCGACGGTAGCGTCGAGGTTGTCCGTGAGTTCGACTTCGACGACTACCTCTCGAGCCTCTCCTGAGGCTTCTGGGATCTCGACGAAGACATTCACCTGGCCTTCGTGCCATTAAGGAGCAATGAAGCAATTGAAGAAGAACGTTCTTATCATTGGTGCAGGAGGTGTCGCCAAGGTGGTGGCCCACAAGTGCGCGCAGCACAACGACGAGCTCGGTCGTATTGCCATCGCGTCACGGAACATCTCCAAATGCCAGGCCATCATCGAAAGCGTAAAGGCAAAGGGTAGCCTCAAGCAGCCCGCCGACATCAAGGCCTTCTCGCTGAACGCTCTGGATGTCGAAGCGACCAAGGCGCTGATCCGCGAGACCGAATCGCAGATCGTGATCAACGTCGGTTCCGCCTTCCTCAACATGTCGGTGCTGCGTGCATGCATCGATACCGGTGCCGCCTACCTGGACACCGCGATCCATGAAGAACCAGGCAAGATCTGCGAGACGCCGCCCTGGTATGGCAACTACGAGTGGAAACACCTCGAGGAATGCCAGCAAAAGAACGTTACTGCCATTCTGGGCGTGGGCTTCGACCCGGGCGTCGTGAACGCCTATGCCGCCCTGGCGCAACAACAGTATTTCGACCGCATTGAGTCCATCGACATTCTTGACGTCAATGCAGGCTCCCATGGCAAGTACTTCGCCACCAACTTCGACCCGGAGATCAACTTCCGCGAATTCACCGGGCAAGTCTGGAGCTGGCAGAACAGCCAGTGGACGAGCAACACCATGTTTGAAGTGAAGCGTACCGATGACCTGCCGGTCGTGGGCTCGCAGAACCTCTACCTTACCGGCCACGATGAAGTGCACTCCCTGTCGAAGAACCTGGACGTACCGAACGTACGTTTCTGGATGAGCTTCGGCGAGCACTACATCAACGTATTCACCGTCCTGAAGAACCTGGGCCTGCTCTCCGAGCAGCCGGTAAAGACGGCAGAAGGACTCGAAGTGGTCCCGCTGAAGGTGGTGAAGGCTGTCCTTCCCGATCCCGCATCGCTGGCACCGGGTTACACCGGCAAGACCTGCATCGGTGATTTGGTCAAAGGCACCAAGGACGGTCAGCCGCGCGAGGTGTTTATCTACAACGTGGCCGATCACGAGGAGGCATACGCCGAGACGGACAGCCAGGGCATCTCCTACACGGCGGGCGTACCGCCGGTAGCCGCGGCGCTGCTGGTCGCACGCGGCGAGTGGGATGTGCAGCGCATGGTTAACGTCGAAGAGCTGCCGGCTGAGCCGTTCCTCAAGGCACTGGACGTGATGGGCCTGCCCACTCGCGTCAAGGACGAACAGGGCGACCGGCCCTGGGACGCCAACGCCTGAGTGTCACCCAGGACGCGCTGCCCGGCGCGTCCTGTTTCGTTTGAACCTTCCTTACCGTGCTGTCTGGCTCATGGATTCGCTCAATGCATGCTCCGTGGGGTCAAGCCAGCCTGCCGCGTCCCAGAGAATACGCTCGATCTCCTCGTAGACCCGTCTGATGCGAGGCGTTGGGTTCTGCGCGTGGGCGATGAGCCAGAGCGTCTCCGACATTCGCGCCTGCGTCGGGATTCGTACAAGGCCTTCGGCCAGAAAGCACGGCAATACGCCAATGCCGATGCCGGCTGCGATCGCCGCGCGCTGCGCCTCGAGTTGGGTCAGACGGATGTCGGGCTCTCGCCCGGCAAGCCGCTTTAGCCACCGGGCCGCCGGCAGATCGAACTCGTCGGTCCAGCCAATCAGACGCGCGCGTTCGAGGTCGGTTTCCATGCCAGCCGCGGCATAGAGTCCCAGCGCCATTGTCCCCACTCGCTTGCGCGTCAGTGCGCCCTGTTCCGGCGACACCGTGCGTAGCGCAATGTCGGCGTCCCCCCGGGCGATGCCTATGGTCCGCACGCCCGTCAACAGTTCCAGGCTCAGTGCCGGATGTTGTGCAAGGAACGGCTGGAGCGCAGGGAGGAGAATGTGGGTCGCGATCGTTTCAGGCGCGGCGACACGCACATTACCCGCCATGCCGGTGCCCTCCGCGGCGGTATGCGCACAGAAGGCATGGATCGCGATTTCGACTCGCTCAGCTTCGGCCTCGAGTCGGCGCGCGTCCTCGGTAGGGATATAGCCCGAGGCGTGGCGGACGAACAGCTGTGTATCGATTGCGGATTCCAGGGCTGCGATGCGCCGCGCGACTGTCTGCAGGCTGACTCCCAGGTGGCGCGCTGCACCGCCGAGCCCGCCGCAACGGATGACCGCCGTGAAATAGCGCAGATCGTTCCAGTCCAGTGGGGTCTTCATCGTTGGAAAACAGCCTTACAAGTTTGGTTATGGGTACGCCAGCGCCGGTCTGGCGATGATGGGCACCCCTACGAAGAGGAGACCATCATGACACACGACAGATACGCACTCGGTAAGGCGCGGCTGGCCGAAATAGACGGCGAGGCAGGCGAGCGGGTCATTGCATCGCTGGCCGATATCGCCCCGGACCTTGGCCGTTACATCATTGAATTCGCCTTCGGCGATGTGTATCAGCGTCCCGGTTTGGACCTCCGGACGCGCGAACTACTCACTGTCGCCGCACTGGTCGCCATGGGCAACGCGCGGCCTCAGCTCGAGGTACACCTGCAGGCAGCTAGAAACGTAGGCGTTACCCGCGAGGAACTCGTCGAAGCCATCATCCAGATGAGCGTATATGCGGGCTTCCCCGCTGCCTTGAATGGAATCGCGGCTTTGCGCGCCATGGAGGCCTGCGGCCATGAGTGAGGCGCTGAACGTCGTATCGCACTACCTGAAAGCGTTCGCAGACGGCAACATCGACAGTGCATTGGGGCTCATTCATCCCGACGCCGTCTGGCATGTGGATGGAGATCCGGCGGTGGTGACGGTGGGCATCATTCGAGGTCGCACAGCCATCCGCGACTGGCTGCTTCGGTTCCCTGACGGCTTCCGTCCCCTGAGCTTTTCGATCGACCACACCTGGGCGGCCGACAACGAGGTGGTGGTGGCCGGACGTTTCCGCCACCAGGTGATGCCTCATGCAAGCCTCGTGGACAGCGACTTCGTCATTCGCTTCACCCTGCGAAACGGGCTGATCGCGCGGTATCAGATCTTCGAGGACTCGCTGCTGATTTCCCAGGCACGCCACCACGCATCCCCATCACGTAGCGCGCGTATCAATGGCAGTCTGTACGGGTGGGATGACGTCGGGCAGGGCGCACCGGTGGTGTTCCTGCATGGCCTGTTTCTGGACAGGCAGTTCTGGCGCGAGACGGTCGACGGTCTTGCAGCGAGTCAACGCTGTGTAGCCTTCGACATGCCCGGACACGGTGTCAGCGAATGGCGTGAGGGACTGTCTCTGGACGCGATCGCCGAGGACCTGGCGTTGTGGTTGGTCGAGCATGGGGCGAGCGGCGCCACCCTGGTAGGCCATAGTCAGGGCGGAATGATCGCGCTGAGGCTGGCGGCGAAGTACCCGGATCTCGTCGGGCGGCTCGTTCTCGTTAATACCAGCGCGCGAGCAGAAGATTTGGAGCGGCTGCCCATCTGGAGGCAGCGTCGCGCGGCGCTGTTGGGCGACGCCAATCTGCGCAAGACCGTCTTCGATGAGATCCAGCGGTTCACTACTGCCCCGGGTTGGCATGATGCCCATCCGGCAACCAGCCGGCAGGAGCAGCAAATCATGATGAGTCATGATCTGGCTGCCTTGACCCAAGCCTTGGACGCGGCAATTTTCGAGCGTCGTGACGTCCGCGGATTGCTGCGCGATATCACTGTACCCGTGACTGTGGTCTCCGGAGCGCTCGACCGAGCCACTCCGCCGGCGTTGGGTGAAGAGATCGCGGCGGGTGTTCCCAGGGGCCGCGCAACGACCGTCGAAGCGGTGGGGCATCACCTGCCAAAGGAGGCACCAGTCGCGATGATCAATGCCATCCTGGGTGCCTGATTGGCAGGAGCCGTAGCGTCCCGTCACACGCTTGCGCGAACGCGGGCACCCTTGCGTCAGTCTGTGAAAGAGATCATTGGTAGATGGGCTGGAGTCGCGTGGCCAGGCACGTACGCAATGTAGTTATCGGTATAGGCCTGCTAATCGCCGGGTTGCCGCTGGCCTATCTTGGCTGGCCAGCCCGCCAGCCATTGGAGGTGCCGTCTGCACAACGCCCCGTCGACGGCCGCTTCGAACTGGTGGATTCGCTCGGTCGCACAGTGACCGACGAGAGCTTCCGCGGTCGGTGGTTGCTAGTCTTCTTCGGCTTTACGTATTGCCCGGACGTATGCCCGACGACATTAGTCGACGTTTCAGCCGTGCTCGAACGGCTCGGCGAGGACGCCGACCAGGTTCAGCCCCTGTTCATTACAGTGGACCCGCAGCGGGATACCCCCGACGTGCTGGCGCGCTACACCGCCTTTTTCGATCCGCGGATTACCGGGCTGACCGGCACAGAGGCGCAGGTCACGCAGGCCATGAAAGCCTATGGTGTACGGGCCGAGCGTGTGCCGATCGAGGACAGCTATTTGGTGGACCACAGTACGCGGCTCTACCTTATGAGCCCCAACGGAGATTTCGTTACCGCGTATTCACCCGCGGATGGGCGTGGTGCCATCGCGGCCAGCATCGAGGCGCGACTCCATGAGCGCTAGGTACGACGCTAAACCAATCGCAAGCGAACAGTCTCATGTCTGACGCCCGCAGAAATCCTTGGCCGCTGTGGGCGGGCTTGCTGATACTGGCCCTGCTTTGGCTTGGCCCGTTGCCGGCGATGAGTCGGACCGCGTTCTCGGCTCACATGATTTTGCATCTGGGCGTTGTCGCGCTGGCCGCCCCGCTATTGGCGATAGGGCTTGTCCAGGCAGGCATCCGCCTGGATAGCACGATGCACCTTCGGCGCTGGATGGTCGTCTCGTTCGTCTGCGAGATGGTGGTCGTGTGGGGGTGGCATGCCCCTTACCTGCATGAGGCCGCGGCCCGTCATGTTGGTGTATTCATGCTTCAGCAGATCAGCTTCCTGATGGTGGGGCTTTCCCTTTGGCTGCTCGGGTTCGCGGCAAGGGCGAAGGCAGCCGTCGGCGCCGCGCTGATTCTCTTCGTACTGACGCTGATGCACATGACCATGCTGGGTACGCTTCTGATCTTCGCGCCCCGCCTGATCTATGCACCGGAGTTCTGCCTGGGCGCGTTCGGCCTGCAGCCGCTGGACGATCAGCGCTTCGGCGGAATACTCATGGCGACGTGGAGCGGTATCGTCTACCTGGCTGCAGGCATAGCGCTGGGGTATCGGCTGCTCGCCGAGCCAAGGCAAGAGGACTGATCAGGCTTCCTCGCTCATTCGCCTGTCCAGTCTGATCTCTTTCGAGGGTCGGTGGCCAAAGTAGGCGGCATAGCACTTGCTGAAATGGCTGGGTGAGACGAAACCACAGGCGACGCCGACCTCCATGATCGAAAGTGACGAGTGCTGCAGCAGCCGCCTGGCTTCGGTGACGCGCAGCTCAAGGTAATGCCGCTGGGGCGTCGTACCGAGCTGATCATTGAACAGGCGCTCGATCTGGCGACGCGACCGTCCTGCATAGCGCGCAAGCTCGTCGATGGGCAGCGGGTCTTCCAGGTTCGCCTCCATGAGCGCGACCACTTCCTGTATGGGTGTGGCGACATTGCGATAGCGCGACTGGCTGGCCGCTCGAACGCGAGACATATCGAAGGCAAGGATGTCCACGACGCCATTCACCAGCTCACTGTCGTATTGCGTGCCCATCCACTCCAGCAGCATGTAGAAGGCCCCGTTTGGACTGGCAGCCGTCAGGCGGTCCCGGTCGACCATGTGGGTCACGTTCATCACCTGAATACCACGGCCCATCTCGGCGAGCCCCAGCCGTTGCTCAGGATGGATGGCGCAGCGATAGCCGTTCAGCAGCCCCGCCTCAGCGAGAAACCATGCGCCATTCCACAGTCCCCCGAGCCATATGCCCGTATTTGCTGCGGATTTTAGAACGCCGGAAAGCCGTTTGGTCGTATTGCACGGTGTGCGCAGTCCGCCACAAACGATCAGGAGGTCGAGCGTTTCGGGGTCCAACGCGTCGAGTGACTGGCCTGCGCGGATAGGAATGCCGAGATCGCTGACGACGTCACTTTCGTCGAGGCTATAGGTGGTGTAGACGAACGCATCCGGTCGGATGAGATTCGCTGTGACGAGTGTATCCAGCGATTGGGTGAAGGCGGGCAGCGAGAAGTTTCGAAGCAGCACGAACCCGACGTGCAAAGCGGTATTGGCGGTGGCCGAGGCCGACTGGCGATTTCGGGCCTGAAGGCTGTTACTGAAGGTACGTTCGGGCATGGCAGGTGTCCGGTTTCCAGGCCATAGAACACCATGAAAGGGCCTGCGGTGGTAGGGCAGGGCACGGCCAGACGGGGGCTGCGTCGCGTCGAGACAGCTCGCGGTCGCAGTGAGTACCGTTGCGGCAGGTGGAGGCGGGTCCGGCGGCCGCAGCCAGGGCCATGGCGAGCCGGATGGGATGGGTCGATCAGCGCTGTTCGAGCGCGCCCTGGAGTGCGTCCAGTGCGGCTTCGTGCGTGCGCTCGAATTTCAGGGGCGTCACGCTGATGTGGCCCGACTCGATGGCGCCGGTTTCGCTGCCTTGCGCATCTTGATTGGCCGCTCGCCGCAGGCGTAGCCAGTGGTAGGCGAGCTCCCGTGGGTCCTGCCCGGAAATGACTTCGACGCCCTGCAGCAGACCTGCACCCTGACGTGTCGCCTGCAGCGGTCGGACCTCGTCAACCGGCACCGCAGGGAAGTTGATGTTGAGGATCGCATCGCGTGCCCACCCGGCTGCCAGAAGCGTACGAATGGTGTCGGGCGCATGCTGGCGCGCGACGTCCCAGGGGACGTTTGCCCGGTCGCGGTAGGCCTGGCTCAAGGCCAGTGACGGGATGCCCAACAGCATGCCGGTCATCGCTGCGCCGACGGTGCCGGAAAAGACGGTCTCAGTGCCCAGGTTGGCCCCGCGGTTGATGCCGGAGAGGATCAGGTCGGGCAGTGCGCCGCCCATGAGCTCGCCGATGGCAAGTGCAACGCAGTCTCCAGGGGTACCGCGAACGGAAAAGCGCCGCTCGCCGTGCTTCTTCGCGCGAAGCGGGGCATGCAGGCTGATGGAGTGCGAGGTGCCGCTCTGGTCTTCGGCGGGCGCGACCACCCAGACCTCGTCGGCAAGCGATTCGGCGACCGACTCGAGTACGGCCAGGCCGGGCGCGTCGATCCCGTCATCATTGGTGATCAGAATACGTTGGACGAGTGGAGCGTTCGACATTGGTGTTCCCATTTGGATTGGTCGGTGTGCAGGGTGATACCGCCGGCACCGCCAGCCACGTCCAACCCGCAGATGAGGCTGACGCCGCGCCGTGTGGTCTCCCCTGGGGAATGACGACAATACAGCCATCGTGTCAGTCCTGTATGACAACGCATCATTCCAATTGCCGCACCCGGGACCGAAAAGTCTGATAAGCCGGCGTGCCCATGAATGCCATGGCCGACTGGCGCGAGCCGTAGATGCTCAGATGCCCGGAGGTGTCGAGGCCGAACGGGACGTTATCCGCTGTGACATCCGAGGGCTTGCCGTCGATGTTGAACAGCGATGCGCGAGACAGGAACAACACGTTTGGATACCGGCTCGCCAGGCGCTCCAGTTTCTGGTTCGCCGCACGGCTAGCCCTGTCTCGCTCCTTGCCGAATCGTGAGATGTCGAACGGCAGGCCGAAGAGCAGTGTTCGCGCGTAGCGATCGGCGATGTTCACGTCGAAGTTCGTTGGCGCCGGCATTACCACGACCAGTGGCGCTTTACCTGCTGTGTCTGCTATCGCCTCGAATACACCGTCCATTTTGTGCTGCGTGTCGATCACTCCCCAAGAGCCGCCGAAGATGACGAGGTCGTACTTGCTGGCATTCACACGCAAAAATTCCCGGTTCTTCAGGCATTGGGTATAGCCCCGGCCCGTCTTCGGCCCAGTAAATTCGTCTGTCGTTGACGGGAAGCACCAGTCGCTCGAAACCGAGTGGATACTGAGCGATGCCCGTTTACCGACGTCATCCCAGAACGGACCGTAGTGACCGGCAAACGAATCTCCGATGAGCAAGGCATTGCGACGGCCCTTGAAGTCGCCCAGATGGCACGCTTGCCCGCGCGGGCCGATAGGCAGCGTCTCTATGCTCTCGACGCTGTAGAAACACCAGCCATTGGTCACCGATGGCATCGCGAGCTGGTAAGTCGCTGCCCGTAATTCCGGCGGCAGGCGTCCAGGGACTCCGTTGGTCGTGATGACGAGCATGCCAGCGGCGAGGATCGCGAAGGCGCCGCCAATCTTGATGGTCGGTGCGCTGCGGCGGATGAAACCAGCCGGATTCAGCGCGGGGAGCTCCACGAAGCGATAGGACAGGTAGCCCAGCACGATTGAGGCAATGACGAAACTACCAATCCAGGCGGGATCATGCTCGACGCTAAGGTAGGTTAGCCAGGCGGCAAAGGGCCAATGCCATAGATAAATGGAGTACGACGTTTTGCCGAGAAACTGGGCCAATGCGTTCTGCACGAGCCAGCAACGTTCGCTTTGCGCTGCGATAAACAGCGCGGCGCCGAAGACGGGGAGCAGGGCCATGTAGCCTGGCCAGGGCATGCCAGGAGTCGCCGACACGGCTGCCAGACCGATCAGACCCAGTCCCGACCAGGCTAGCGGGCCGCGCCATCGGCCGGCAATGCGAGGGGGGAACAGAAACACGATGCCGCCCGCGAGCATCTCCCAGGCCCGAGTTGGCAACAGGTAGAACGCGCCGTTTTGCCAAAGGTACGAGGCGACCAGGGATAGGCCGAATGAAAGCAGGGCCGCGAACACGACGAGCCAGCGCCACCGCTGAACCGGCAGGTAGCGTGCCAGCACCATCAACGCAATCGGATAGAGCAGGTAGAACTGCCATTCGACCGACAACGACCAGGTGTGCAGTAGCCAGAGATCGTGGGCGTCCTGCTGGAAATAACCGGTATCCCGCCAGAACAGCACATTGGATGTGAACGTCAGGCTTGTGATGACCTGGCTGCCCAGCGACATGAAGTCCCGGGGCATCATGACCAACCCGCCGACGACGAGCAGTACCACACACACCACCATGAGCGCCGGGATGATGCGGCGGCAGCGGTCCGTGTAGAAATCAATCAGTTTGAGACGGCCCTGTTCCTGTCTCGACACGATGATTCGCGTCATCAGGTAGCCCGAGATCACGAAGAAGACGTCCACGCCGATGAAACCACCGGTCAGCCCCGGCAGGCCGAAATGAAAAAGCACCACTAGCGTGACGGCAAGGGCTCTCAGCCCATTGATGTCGGTTCGAAAACCGGACGACGCTTCTTTTTGCTGTGCGCTTGGTTGAGGTGCATGGGCAGAGGGTTGGGTAGCGTTGAGTCTGGCTCTTTTAAACATATTCTTGTCTTCCTTCCTTGTTACCAGACGGGCAGTGCCCCGGTGAGTGTATGGGTAGGAAAACGACGCTACGGTGGGCGAAAGTCCGAACGAATCCCATAGCGATAGGGACGGATCGGGCGTGCGGGCAGACGGACCATGTCGAGCCTCTTCGGCGATCGTAAACGGTGCGCACGCCTCCAGAATGAACGAAGCGTTAGGGGCGCGGACGATGAAACCGTTTCGATGAAAATACGAAGACCGTCGCGCGTTTTCTAACGTCACGACGAGGGGGTGGCATCAGCTCAGGCGCGAAAAGGCCCGATGTGCCGAGGAGGCGGGTGCGCTATGGCGGCGTAACAGCCGAGGCGGTGCAGCGGAGCATGACAGGACCTGACGATCGAGTGATTTAACCGATGCATAAACCGACCGGGCGGCGCGGAGCAAAGTTCCGGTGGTCGGCATGGACAGACTGGGTCCCATGCGCAATGCACCAGGGCGGAAAGTCGGAGTTCGTAGCTTAATGGCAGCAAGAACCGTGGGAGATCGCATTTATGGCCGACACTATAAATGCATAAGGAGCCCGAAGGCTCCTTATGCATAAAGCGCAGATATGCGATGCAGATCACACCTTGAAGCGTTGCACCATCCGGTTCATATCCACCGCAAGACGAGAGACTTCGCCAGCGGCTACCGCGGTCTGGTTGGCACCGGCGGACGTCTGGATCGACAGATCGCGAATACTCACCAGGTTCTGGTCCACCGAGCGCGCCACTTGGGCCTGCTCTTCCGATGCAGTGGCAATGAGGAAGTTGCGCTCGTTGATATCCGTGATTGCACGAGCAATCTCCTCCAGTGCTTCGCCCGCTTCGCTGGCAATGCGCAGGGTAGAGGTCGCTTCGTTACGGCTGCGCTGCATCGCATCCACGGCGCCTTCGGAGCCGGACTGAATCCCGCCGATCATCTGCTCGATTTCGCGCGTCGACTCCTGCGTACGGTGGGCCAGGGCACGTACCTCATCGGCTACCACGGCGAAGCCTCGGCCCTGTTCGCCGGCACGGGCGGCTTCGATCGCAGCGTTCAGTGCCAGGAGGTTGGTCTGCTCAGCGATCGCACGGATCACGTCGACGACCTTGGCAATACCCTGCGCCTGCGCGGCGAGGCCTTCGACCTGCTCGCTGGTACGCGAAACGGTTTCGGCCAGGCTCTGGATCGCACTGACAGTCTGGTTTACACGCGACGCGCCTACGCCTGTGGATTGCTCGGACTGCTGTGCGGAGGCCGAGGCCGAAGCCGCGTTGCGGGCAACTTCTTCCACGGCCGCGGTCATTTCGTTTACGGCAGTGGCGGCCTGTTCGACTTCGCCGTTTTGCTGCTGCAGGCCCATGCTGGCTTCTTCAGTAACCGCATTCATCTCTTCCGCGGCCGAGGCAAGCTGGGTCGAGGCGTCACCGATATGGCGAATGGTGTCGCGCAGCGTGCGCTGCATTTGCGCGGTTGCGTTCATCAGATCAGTCATTTCGTCGCGCCCACTTGGCGCGATTTCGGCGCGGAGGTCGCCATCAGCAATGCGCTGGTTGACGTGCAGCACCTGCTTGAGCGGCGTGACGATGCTGCGGGTATATAGGATTGCTAGGACGATCGTCAGCACAGCCGAGAGCACCGAAATGCCAATCAACAGGGCAATGTTCGTTGCATAGGTGCTGGTCGCAGCATCGCCTGCGGCAGCGGCGCCCTTCGTGTTCCAGTCTTCGAGCACGCCAATCTTTTCGCTCAGGTCATTGGTCAGCGGACGGATATGGGTGTTGATGTACTTGATGCCTTCATTTGCGGGACGCGTCTGGGCAATGGTTACGATCTCGTTCAGCCGGGCGTCGTAGGCATTGATGCCAGCCGCGACATTATTTGCCAGCTCCTGCTCGTGCGGGCCGGCAACCAGACGCATGTAATCCTTAATGGCTTCCTGCATGGCAGGCCGGTTCTTAGCGATGGCGTCCACAGAAAGCTGTTTGATCTGCGGATCTTCCGTCGCAACGGCGCGCAGGGTATCCAGGCGCAGACGGTAAATCGTAGCGTTGAGCTTTGCTGTCTGGCTGATGCTCGCCATCCAGTTGAGCTCGACGTCCTGCTCGGCGTCACGCATTTTGGTGAGGCCCCAGGCGGCAATCCCTGCCAGTATGAAGAGAAGTGCCAGGATGGCGGCGAAGCAAAATGCCGAACGGGCAGAGAGTTTTAGGTTGCGCATGGCAAATACCCGGTGAGTGAATACTCCCGTGTATCGGCGTGCTGCTAAGGGCCTTTAGGGTGGCCTAGTGATACTGTCAAGTCGACCAGTTACCATTTGCGTAGATTGGCTCGCCATGAAATAACAGACCAGGCGAGCCATCCACTTGTTACCAGGCGAGGGGTTGCTGCTCGAAGTCAACGAAGTGGCAGCCGCCGCGGCCGTGGTATGCATCGAGCGTCTGGATCAGCCCGGCAGCGCTTTGCTCGACGGTCACCGGCGCACTGTCGCCGCCCATATCGGTCCTCACCCAGCCAGGGTGTAACGCAAGCACGGTGGCTTGTGGCGCATCATCGGAATGCGTCCAGCTTTGCAGCAGACTATTCAGTGCCGCCTTGCTGGCGCCGTAGAGCGGCATGCTCGCCGACCGGGCGAGGGCGACACTGCCCATCTGGGAGCTGGTGAAAGCCAGAATGCCGTCGGCTTTCAGTCGGTGCTGGATGGCACGCGCAATACGGATAGGCGCGACGGTGTTAGTCATGAACAAATCGGTGATCTCTTCGACCGTGGCGCTATCGATTTCCTTCGGCCCGGAAACGCCAGCATTGAGCAGGATAACGTCAAGGTCATGCCCAACCCCCGCTGCAATCTTGGTGGCGGCATCATCTGCCCTCAGGTCGCTGATGATTTGCTCAAGGCGCCCTGTATGCTCGCTGGCGAGGCGGTCCAGCGCTTCGTTCCCAGGTTTGCGCACAACGACTGTCACGTGATCGCCGCGCTTCAGGAAGCCCTGCGCCAATGCCAGGCCGATGCCACGGGACGCGCCCGCAATGAGAATGTGCTGCATAGTGGAGTCTCCTGAGAGGAATAGGTTGTAAGGAAGACCGGTCATTCAGTGCACGGCCAGGCTGCCGGGCGGGTCGACTTGGACGGTAACGTGGGTCAGCTTGTGACGGGCCTGAAGGTGTGCCGTAACGCGCGCGGGCAGCTGGAGCGGATCGGCGCCAGGCTTGGGCGTCACGTGTACGGTCGCGATGGTCCGATCGTCCGTAAGTGTCCAGGCATGAAAGTGGCCGGCGTCGTCGACGCCCTCCAGCCGCTTCAGCTCCTTCTGGATCACACTTGGATCGAGGCCCGCGGGCGTCGTTTGCAGCAGGACCTGGATCGACTCCGTTACAAGACGCCAGGCGGAACGAACCACAAGCAGCGCTACGCCGATGGACAGAAGCGGGTCGAGTATCGTCCACCCTGTCCACATGATGCCGAGGGCCGCGGCGATAGCGCCGACCGAGCCCAGCAAGTCGCCTACGACATGGAGCAAGGCGCCGCGCAGGTTGCTGTCGCCTCTGTTGCCCGAACTGAGCACCACGGCGCCGACGATGTTCACGACCAGCCCAATCACCGCCACGATCAGCATCGGCATGGCCATGACCTCTACGGGCTGCTGGAACCGCGAGATCGCTTCCCAGATGATCCAGGCAACCAGAAGCAAAAGCATTGCACCATTAGCCAGCGCAGCCAGCACCCGTACCCGGTCGAAGCCGTATGTCCGCCGCTTGTCCGGTGCGCGCGCTGCGAATCGGTAGGCCACCAGCGCCAGTGCCAACGCAGCGGCATCCGAGATCATGTGGCCGGAGTCCGCGATCAGCGCCAGCGAGCCCGCAAGCCATCCACCGACGGCTTGGACGACCGCGTATGTCGCCGTTAGCAGTAATACAAGGCGGATTCTCCGTTCATTGCCCGCAGTGACGGAAGGCGAGTGATCGCCATGCCCATGTCCGTGGTGGTCATGGGCATGGCGATGGTCGTGCGAATGATCGTGACTATGGCCCATCGAAGGTATCCGGCAGACGTGTTGGGTAGCCCGGCACGCAACGTTCCGTGAGGTTCATGTCGCATGTCGATCAATGCCACACCATAAACGTTCCCGGGCCAGGAGTGCCAACCGCTTCGCTTGCCTATGGCATTGCGGCGACGGAAGCAGAGCCGATAGGACGCCCGGACGGCCGAAGCCCCGGTCTTGAATCCAGGGTACGCGGCGCGTCAGCTATACCCAGCCTCAGCGCTTATAGGTTGGGGTCGCCGTTTTCACTGAGATCGGTGACCGATAGAGGCTTCTCGGCGTCGCTCTCAGGCACGCAAGCAGAGGAAGCTCAATTTTCGGCGCAGGTGACTCGGAGCGTTCGACTCCAGGCGCCCCGCCGGGTCAGGTCGCACCTGCAATCAGATCTCGTAGTTCGCCAATTCCCGAGCGATAAGGAGCCGCTGGATCTCACTCGTCCCTTCGTAGATCTGCGTAATGCGCATGTCGCGGTAATACTTCTCGACTGGATAGTCCTCCAGGTAGCCATAGCCCCCGTGGATCTGGATGGCTTTCGAACAGACATACTCGCCGATCTCGGACGCATACAGCTTGGCTTGCGAGGCTTCGCTCAGGCAGGGTTTGCCGGCGCTGCGCAGACGGGCCGCGTGCAGGATCATCAGGCGGGCGGCGTTGATGCGGGTATGCATGTCCGCCAGCATGTTCGCCACGCTCTGGTGCTCGATGATGGCCTTGTCGAATTGAATACGGTCGCGTGCATAGTTCAGCGCGGCTTCGAATGCCGCTCGGGCGATCCCCAGCGCCTGCGCCGCGATGCCGATGCGGCCACCCTCGAGGTTCGAGAGTGCGATGGCCAGGCCCTTTCCCCTCAACCCGAGCAGATTGGCTTCCGGAATGCGGCAGTTGTCGAGCGAAATGGCGCACGTATCGGATGCACGAATGCCCATCTTGTGCTCCGTCTTCTCGACGTTGAAGCCGGGCGTGTCAGTAGGCACGAGGAAAGCCGACAAGCCTTTCTTGCCCAGCTCCGGGTCGGTTACGGCAAAGACGATGGCAAGGCCGGCGCGCTTGCCGTTGGTCACGAACTGCTTGGCGCCATTGAGCACCCATTCGCCGTTCTCCATGGTCGCGCGCGTACGCAGGTTGTTGGCTTCCGAGCCGGCTTGCGGTTCAGTCAGGCAGAAGCAGCCGATGATCTCGCCGCTCGCCAGGCCCGGCAACCAGGCCTGTTGCTGTTCCGGCGTGCCGTACTTGAGCAGGGGACCGCACCCGACCGAACTGTGGACGCTCATCAGCGCACCGAGTGCGCCATCAGCTGCCGAAATTTCCTCGACGGCGAGCGCGTAGGCGACATAGTCGATGTAGCTGCCGCCGAAGTCTTCCGGGACGATCATTCCCAGCAAACCCAGTTGGCCCATTTGCGCGACGATCTCGTCATCGATCCACCCCGCGTCCTCCCATGCACGCGAGCGGGGCGCGATCTCGCCCTTGGCGAATTCCCGCGCCATGTCGCGAATCATGCGTTGGTCTTCGGTCAGTTCGAGGTCTTGCATGGGGTACTCCTGGTTGTTCTTGTTTTGCGAGCCAAAGAGGTTACGGATCGAGTCGAACATGGCGACGGTATGTCACGTGGGCTCGGGCTATCGGATCAGAAGGACCGTAGGTTGGAATCCCCATCGGGACTTCCACCGGAACCGCGAGCTTCTTCAAATCCATGCTCCCGTTTGTGCAAGTTGACGAACAAGCCGCGTGTTCCAGCCGCCCGTATCTGGTTATCCAGCGTGTTTGGGAGTGAAACCCTCAAAAAGCGCACCGACCTTTTGCTGATCGACCTCTTCGAAGCGAGCCGGTTTCCACTTGGGCTGTTTGTCCTTGTCGACGATAAGGGCACGGACGCCTTCCATAAGGTCACCGACTTCGAACCATTGGCGGATCAGGTGCGCCTCGAGATCGAATGCCTGGTGCTGGTCTAGCGACCGCCCTCGTGTGAGTTCTTCGAATGCCACGTTGACGGCCAGCGGCGAACGGCTTCGAATCGTCTCGAGGGTCGTTTGTGCCCAGCCCTGATAAGCCGGGTCGGTTTCGCCCTCCAGCGACTGCATGATGTCCTCGACGGAGCCTTGGGCGAAATGGCGTTCGATAGCCGGATAGAGCGTTTGCAGTTCCTGGCCGGAGAGTGACCGTGCGCCGTGTGCTTGAAGGAGCGTCTGCAGGTTACGCTCGGTGTCCTGCCATGCGATGCCGTCCAGGGCATCGAGCAGCGCGCCGAACTTCGCGTGTGGTACGTACCAGTCGGCCAAGCCAAGAGACAGGGCGTCTCCAGCGGAAATCTGATTGCCGGTGAGGCCCATGTAGAGGCCAGCGTTATGGGACAGCTGAGACAGGAAGTGGCTGGCGCCGACATCCGGGAAATAGCCAATGGCCGTTTCCGGCATCGCCATACGCACCCGCTCGCTGACGACGCGGATCGATGCGCCCTGGGCGAGTCCCATTCCGCCCCCGAGTACGTAGCCATCCATCAACGCCAGCAGCGGCTTGCGGTAATCGTGCAGATGGCGGTCGAGGGCAAACTCCTCCTCGAAGTAAACGAGGTGCAAGCCGTCCTGCGCCTTGTAGCTGTCGTACAACGCGCGGATGTCACCGCCGGCGCAGAAGGCTTTCTCCCCATTGGCGCGCAGTACGACGGCGCGGATGCCGTCGTCGTCCTCCCACGCGGTCAGGTGCTGCTGAAGCGTGCGAATCATTTCCATGGAGAGGGCATTGAGCCCCGCTGGGCGATTCAGGATCAGGTGACCGATCTGGTTACGAACCTCGACCAGTACGGTGGCTTCACTCATATGTCGTGCTCCGGTAGATAGCCTTTGATGATCGCCGAGAAGTCTAGCCCGCCATTGCCGTCGCTGCTGAAACGCTGATAGAGCTGTTGGGCCAGCGCCCCCATGATCACAGGCTGGCGAATGGCGCGCGCGGCATCTGTTGCTAGTCCCAGATCCTTGAGCATGAGATCCGTGCCAAAGCCGCCACTGTAGCCGCGAGACGCAGGCGCATTCTCCAGTACGCCGGGGAACGGATTGTTCGTGTCGGAGCTCCAGCAGCGCCCGCTGGACGTATTGATGATGCCGGCAAGCACCTTTGCATCCATTCCCAGGCGGGTACCAAGCGCCATCGCCTCGGCTACACCGATCATGGAAATGCCCAGGAGCATGTTGTTGGCGACTTTCGCAACCTGGCCGTTGCCGCTGTCCCCGCAGTGAACGATGTTCTTCCCCATGCACGCCAGGATGGGGCGAGCCTTCTCGAAGTCGGCCTCGCTGCCGCCTACCATGAAAGTCAGCGTGCCGGCTGCGGCGCCCCCGGTACCGCCCGAGACAGGCGCGTCGAGCAGCGCGTTGCCATGGTCGGCCGCCGCCTTGGCGACCTCCCGTGCGCTGATCGGGTCAATGGTCGAAGAGTCGATGAGCAGCACACCCGGGCGGACTTTTGAGAGCAGACCGTCCTTGCCGAGATAAACGGCTTTCACATGGGCAGAGGCGGGCAGCATCGTGATGATCACTTCGACGTTTGCCGAGGCGATGTCGGCAGGTGCGTCAGCGCCCGTGGCGCCTGCATCGACCAGGCCGGCGACCGCAGGAGCCGAGAGATCAAAGACGGTAAGTTGATGGCCCGCCTTGATCAGGTTGTGGGCCATCGGGCCGCCCATGTTGCCCAGGCCGATAAATCCGATATTCATGGTGGTTGCCTCTCGTATGCCGTATGGAAGCTCTGAGCTGTAGATGTCGCCCAGTCCGTTTCCAGGCTTGAGGCGACGTTCTTGTTTGCTACGGATGAATCAGCGTTCTCGGCGATCGAAGCGACTGATTGCGACCGCTACGCAGTCATCTCCTACCGTTAGCGATGCTTGAACTCCGCCTGGCGCTTGTCGACGAATGCGTTCATACCTTCCTTTTGATCCTGCGTCGCGAACACCGAATGGAACATGCGTCGCTCGAAGCGAACACCTTCGCTGAGGCCGATTTCATCCACGCGGTTGATGCACTCCTTGACCATCATCGTGGCGGGAAGCGACCGCTCGGCGACGGTTGCCGCGGCCTTGAGGGTTTCCTCGATCAGTTGGGCAGCGGGGAACACCCGCGCTACCAATCCGGCGCGTTCGGCTTCTTCTGCGCCCATCTGGCGAGCGGTCAGGCACATTTCCATGGCCTTGGCGCGACCTAGCAGGCGGGTGAGACGTTGCGTGCCGCCAATGCCCGGCAACACGCCCAGCGTGATCTCAGGCAGGCCGAACCTGGCCGTTTCAGAGGCATAGATGAAGTCGCACATCAGTGCCAACTCACAGCCGCCCCCCAGCGCGTAGCCGGAAACGGCAGCAATGAGGGGCTTGCGGCGGCGAGCGATGCGATCCGCCTTGGCAAAGAAATCGTCCAGATAGATTTGCGGATAGCTCAGCGGCGCCATTTCCTTAATGTCGGCGCCCGCGGCGAACGCCTTCTCGGATCCCGTGATGACCATGCAGCCGATTTCCGGATTGGCATCCAGGTGGTCCAGCGCCAGGTTCAGCTCATCGATGAGCAGTGCGTTGAGCGCGTTGAGCGCCTTGGGGCGGTTGAGTGTGATCAGACCTACACGCCCCCGGGTCTCCAGCAGCAGTGTTTCGAATTCCATGGTTTCTCCTTTCGTCAGCGACGCCGGATCGCGGCGCCGCGGGCGTGCATCACTTCAGATTGATCGTCGTGTTGACGCCGCCGACTTCGTTTTCGTCGAACCAGCGCTCGGTGACGGTCTTGGTCTGGGTGTAGAACTGCACGACCTGTTTGCCGTACGGCCCCAGGTCGCCGAGCTTGGAGGCCCGCGAACCGGTAAAGGAGAAGATTGGAACCGGTACCGGGATCGGCACATTAATGCCCACCTGGCCCACGTCGATTTCTTCCTGAAAATGGCGTGCGGCGGCGCCGGAGCGCGTGAAAATGGCCACACCATTCCCGTTGGGGTTGGCGTTGATCAGCTTGATGGCATCGTCCAGGGTCTGGACATGTACGACGCACAGCACGGGGCCGAAGATTTCTTCCTTGTAGATGGTCATCTCCGTGGAGACGCCATCGAAAATGGTCGGGCCAACGAAGTTGCCGTTTCCATAGCCCCCTACGTCCGGGTTGCGGCCATCGAGTGCCAGGGTGGCGCCTTCGCTCACGCCGCGTTCGATCAGACTGCTGACCCGGTCCAGTGCCGCGCAGGAAATCAGCGGGCCCACGTCGGTGCCATTTTCGTGGCCCGCGCTTACTTTCAGGCCTTTTGCCTTGGCGACGAGATCCGGCAGCCATTCGTGGGCTTCACCCACGAGGATGGCCACCGATACCGCCATGCACCGCTGGCCGGCTGCGCCGAACGCGGCGCCGGCCAGGTTGTTGAGCGTCTGCTCCTTGTTGGCATCAGGGAGGACGATGGCGTGATTCTTGGCGCCCATCATGCACTGCACCCGCTTTCCGGCCTGGCTGGCGCGGTGATAGACATGCGTGCCGACCCGCGTCGAGCCGACGAAGGAAACGGCCTTGATGTCCGGGTGATCGCAAATCGCGTTGACCACATCAGGGCCGCCGTGCACGACATTCAGCACACCGGGTGGCACGCCTGCCTCGAGCGCGAGTTCGCACAGGCGCATGGTGACCATCGGGTCCTGTTCGGAAGGCTTGAGGACGAAGGTGTTGCCGGTGGCTATCGCCATCGGGAACATCCATAGCGGGATCATGGCCGGGAAGTTGAACGGGGTGATGCCCGCGCATACGCCAAGCGGCTGGAGCAAGGTATAGGTGTCGACGCCGCTGGCGACATTGTTCGCCAGTTCGCCGAGCTGAAGGTTGCCGATACCGGCCGCGTGCTCGACAACTTCCAGGCCTCGGAATACGTCACCTTCGGCGTCGGCCAGCGTCTTGCCCTGTTCGGCGGTGAGGATGGCCGCCAGCTCCTTCATGTTTTCGCGGATCAGCTGCTGGTATTTCAAGAAGACCCGCGAGCGGGCGCCAATAGGTGTCTTGCGCCAGGTCTTGAAGGCTTCGGCAGCGCCCGCAACGGCGCGATTGACTTCATCGGATGTAGCAAAGGGGACGCGCGCCAGCACTTCCTGGGTCGCGGGATTGATGACGTCGCGCCATTCTGTCGTCTGTGATTCGACGAATTCGCCATTGATAAGCAGTTTTACGGTGGTGGTCATGGCTGCGCCTTTTGTAGTTATTGAAGCAGTTGTCCGTTGTTCGTGCCTTGAGAGCGACTGTCAGGAGCCCCGTCAGTAGCGCTGCATGGTCGGTGACATGGGTGCGCCGGGCGGCGATCAGGTACTGCGGCGCCACTGTGGAGGCATCGCAAGGTCAAGGTCTTGCTCTGTACCCCTGTTTCAGCCCGCCGCTTTCAGGTTCGGAAAATCCTCTTCGCAGTAGTCGTGCTGCAGTCGCGTCTCCGCGTTGCGCCGCTCGATTTCCAGCAGCCGCAACTCCACGCGCCGGATCTTTCCGGACAACGTTTTGGGCAGTTCACTGACGAATTCCAGCCGGCGCACCCGCTTGTAGGCGGCAAGGTTCGTGCGGGCGAAACCCAGCAACTCGGCGGCGAGCGCAGGGGAGGGTTCGTAACCGTGCGACAGGATCAGGAAGGCTTTGGGCACGGCCAGCCGGACGGGGTCGGGACTGGGCACGATCGCGACCTCCATGACCGCGTCGTGCTCGATAAGCGCGCTTTCCAGCTCGAAGGGGCTGATGCGGTAATCGGACGCCTTGAAGACATCATCTGCCCGGCCGACGAAGGTGATATAGCCGTCTTCATCGATGGCAGCCGTATCGCCGGTGCGGTAGTGATCGTCGCGCATGACTTCGGCGGTTTTCTCGGGGCTGTCTTCATAGCCAATCATCAGGCCGAGCGGACGTGGCGAGGTTTGCAGGGCGACTTCACCCTCGCTCGCCGGCTTACCGTCCGGGTCCAGAAGGTCGATCCGGTAGCCGGGTAGCGGTCGGCCCATCGAGCCCGGCTTTAGCCGCTGGCCCGGGGTATTGCCCACGACGGCGGTGGTTTCGGATTGGCCGAAGCCGTCGCGCAACGTCAGCCCCCAGGTTTCCTCGATCGTATCGATGATTTCCGGATTGAGCGGCTCGCCTGCGCCAATGACCTCACGCAGCGTCAGCCGATCGTGGTACGCAGCCAGGTCTTCCTGGATCAGCATTCGCCACACGGTGGGTGGCGCGCAGAGGCTCGTCACGGGATAGTTCGCCAGGCTTTCGAGCAGGCCCTTGGCGTTGAAGCGTGCCGTGTTGTGAATGAATACGCAGGCACCGGCGTTCCAGGGAGCAAAGAAGCAGCTCCAGGCATGTTTTGCCCAGCCGGGCGATGAGATGTTCAGATGAACGTCGCCAGGCTTGAGCCCGATCCAGTACATGGTGGACAGATGCCCGACCGGATAGCTCTCGTGGCTATGCAGCACCAGCTTGGGTTTCGACGTCGTCCCAGAGGTGAAATACAGCAGCAGCGGGTCACTGGCGCGTGTTGGCCCGTCCGCTTCGAACACGGCCGAGTAGCGCTCGGCATCGGTGTGCGCCTGCCAGCCTTCGGGGGCTTCGCCGACGCATACACGGGTGAACGTGCCCGGCATATCGTTGAATTTCTCGGTGTGACCTGCGCCGACGACCACATGTTCGACGCGACCGCGTTCGAGGCGATCCTTGAGATCGTCTCCCGTTAACAGGGCAGTGGCAGGAATGACGACTGCGCCGAGCTTGAAGGCGGCGAGCATGGTCTCCCAGAGCGCCACTTCGTTACCGAGCATCAGGAGCAATCGTTGGCCCCGGCGAACCCCTAGATCGCGTAGATGGTTGGCCACCCGATTGGAGCGCACGCGCAGTTCGTCGAACGAGTAGCGCTGGTCTCCATCCTGTTCGCACACCAGCCAGAGCGCCGGCTGGTGGTTGCCGTTCGCCATGGCGTCGAAGTAATCCAGTGCCCAGTTGAAGTGATCGAGCTTGGGCCATTCGAACCCCGCATAGGCGGTGGCGTAATCGCTGCGGTGTTGCAGCAGGAAATCTCGCGCGGCTATGAACGGCTGGGCAGACGTATTCACGTAGGGCCTCCTTCTTGTTGTTATTCGAAGTCGAGGTGGAACGTGTTGCTGGCGGAGGCCGAATGTCGGGCTGGCACCGCCGGGTCGATCCGAGTATAGATGTGCAAACTTTCCGTCAATAAGAACAAATAAACCGGTTCGTTATGCAGAAAACTCCCAATACGGCGAGCGAGATGAACTGGGATGACCTCAAGTTTTTCCTAGAGGTTGCCCGCACTCGTACCGCCAGCAGCGCAGCGCGGCGGCTCAACGTCGACTACACCACCGTATCCCGTCGTATCGGTGCATTGGAAAAAGCGCTGGGTGCGCTGCTCTTCGAGCGTTCCCGCACCAGCGGCTTCGTGCTGACCCCTGAAGGTTCGCACCTGCTGGGCTACGCCGAATCGCTGGAAAGCACCTTGCAGGCGGCTTGCGAAGAGGTGTCCGGTGCCAGCCTTGCGTTGTCGGGGCATATCCGTATCGGTTCGACGGAAGGCTTTGGCTGTTTCTTCATCGCACCGCAGCTGAGCGCGTTCCAGGATCGTTATCCGAATATCTCGGTTGATCTGTTGCCGGTGCCACACTTCATCAACCTGTCGCGTCGAGAGGCGGACATTGCCGTGACGCTGGAGCGCCCCGAGCGGGGGCCCTACGTGTGCTCAAAGCTTTGCGACTACCGACTCAAGCTGTACGCGACCCAGGGATACCTTGCAGCGAACCCGGCCATCGCCACGGTAGACGACCTCTCGAAGCACAGCTTCATTACGTATGTGGACGATCTGGCGTTCAGTCCGGAGTTGCTGTATCTGGAGCGCACCGTGCCGAGTGCCACCAGCATGTTTCGTAGTACCAGCGTGATCGCGCAATACACGGCTGCGCTGCAGGGGCGTTCATTGGCCATCCTGCCGTGTTTCATCGCAGCAACCGATGACCGCCTTCAGGAAGTGTTGCCTGACGAAATCCAGGTTACGCGGCAATTCTGGATCTATTACCGGGAGGACCTGCGAACGCTGCGGCGCATCACGCTGCTGGTCGACTTCCTCAAGACGTGTACCGAAACCAATCGCGCGTTTCTGATGGGCGAGACGCGTCTATTGGCGGTCTAGTGGGCAAAGAAAAGGGGCAACGGTGTCTACCGTTGCCCCCTAGCTCGCGCGTATCTGGTCAGGCTGCGCTGAGAGCCTTGGCAATGGCCTCGTTGAACGCTGGGATATCGTTCGGATTGCGCGAGGTGATCAGCGTGTAGCCATTGGCGGGGCAGGTCATGACCTCCTGATCAACCCAGTCCGCAGCCTTGGCATTGAGCAGATCGGTCTTCACGCTTGGGTAGGACGTGAGGGTCTTGCCTTCCACAACACCTGAATCGATCAACACCCATGGGCCGTGACAGATCGCGGCGACCGGTTTGCCTGCCTGGGCAAATGCCTTGACCAGGCGCTGGGCGTCCTCGTCCTGACGCAGCGTGTCGCCGTTGACCGTGCCACCTGGGATCACGATAGCGTCGAATTCTTCAGCGTTAACGCTGGAAATCTGTGTATCTGATTCAACGGTGCGATCCTTCTCGGTGTCCTGTTGAAAGGTCTGAGTGGTGCCGCCTTCGCAGGATGCGTGAACGACTTTCGCACCCATGCCACTCAATGCTTCAACGGGCTTGAGCAGCTCATCGCGCTCGATACCGGTGTTGGACGTGATGAAAAGGATCTTCTTGCCTTCGAGGCGGTTACTCATGATTCGACTCCTGACTGAACAGTGATTGAAATGCCTGGCGGCTACTAGAACGGAGGGTATCGAGCAGCCAGAAGTTCAGGTCGAAAGGCGAGCGGAGCATCTACCGGGCGGCTCCGCGTCGGTTACCGCGGGGCGATATTGATCGGCAGGCTCAGAGAGATCACGACCTGTTCACCCTCGTTGGCGAACGTGGCGTAACCGCCGAAGCTTTCGCTCAATGCCTTGACGATCGGCAGGCCAAGGCCCCACCCGCGCTTTTCGCTTCGGGTAGAAATGAAGTAAGGCGTTGCGAGGTTGGCAAGCACGTCTGCAGGGAGCTGGCCGTGGTTGCGGACCTCCAGCAGCAGGCGGTCACCGTCTAGCGTCTGCTTGACGTTGATAGGCGTATCTGGCGCGCCATGCTTGGCAGCATTGAGTACCAGGTTATCGAAGATGCGTAGAAAGGCCTGCCGATCCCAGAACAGGGCCAGCTCGGGTGTGTCCAGCGTTACATCGAGGGTGTTGGCGAACTGCAGACGTAGACTGTCGGCGGCGTCTTCTACCAGCGGGCCCAGCGTTACAGGCTCGCCGTTGAGCTGCACGCCGCCGCCGAGGCTCATATGGGAAATGTCCAGAACATTGGTGATCATCTGGTTCATGCGGTGCAGGTTGTCCTGCAGCGTCTGCAATAGCTCTTCCGTGCGCCGTGCCGGATTCTTCTGCATCAGGTTCACAATCATGGTCGCTGCGGTGAGCGGCGAGCGCAGATCATGGTTCAGCGAACGCATGAAGCGTTCGAGCATCACCTTTTCCGCCTGAAGGTTTTCACTACGGGCAATTGCCGAATCGAGTTGGCGCTCCATCCGACCCACGCGAGAGCTGGTCTTTAGCAGTGACCCGATCGTGGCAACCACCTCGTCGGGATTGATCGGGTGGGTGAGGTAAGCCTGTGCGCCCGTATTGAGTCCCTGCGCCTTGTCGCGTCCCGTGATAAAGGTAGCCGAGATATTGATAATGGCCGGAAGGCGGTGGCGACCACGCTTCTTTTCAATCGCGTGGATCAGCTCAAAGCCGGTCATGTCCGGCAGGTTGATGTCGATGATGACGAGTTCGACGCTGTCGTCGATCAACGCGAGCCCAGCACCACCGCTCGCTGCCTCGAGGATCTGCAGGTTCGGCTGTGCCTCGAGGATCTTGCGCAGGACATAGCGGTTGGCGTCGGTGTCGTCGATGATGACGATTCGGTGCGGCGGCCTAGACATGGCTCAGGCTCCTTGCCAGAGCGCATGTCTCGTTCAACAGACGTTCGGCGTGATCGGGTTGGTTCTTGAAGAGCACCGCGTGGCATTTGCTCCGCAGGTTGGCCAGCGATCGCTCGTCCAGGGGATGAGCAGTATTGATCAGCACGCGTTGATGCATGCTCCAGTCCATGCTTTCAAGGAGATCCTCGCCGCTGATGTCGGGAAGGTCCAGATCCAGCAGGATGATGTCCGGTCGAACGGCATTGAGCCGGTCAAGGCTGGCGCGAGCACTGTCGGCTTCGATGAGAACGGGGTTGCAGGGCTCGAGCACGCGGCGCACCAGATAACGGTCGGCTTCGCTGTCGTCGATAACCAGCACTGTCGTGCCGCTCAGGTCGGGCAGGGGGCTGCTGCGCGCCGGCTCGTACTGTCTGGGAATGCGCGTAGTGAATCGGCTGCCGCGGCCTTCTTCGCTCTCCAGTGTCAGTTCACCCTTGAGCAGCAGGGCGAGCCGCTGAGCAAGCGGAAGACCCAGGCCCGTCCCCTCGATATGAGTCAGGTGAGGCGACTTGATCCGACCGAACTCCTCGAAGATGCGATCCTGGTTTGCCTTGGCGATACCGAGGCCGGTGTCCTCGACCATGAATTCGAGCGTGGCGTCGTCAGTCTGGAAAACCTGAATGCGCACGTGCCCTTGCGGCGTGTACTTGAACGCGTTGGAAATCAGGTTGCGCAGAATCTGGAATAGTCGGCTTTCGTCGGTCTCTACCACGATTGGCATGCCCGGCGGGATCACTTCGAAGGTGACACCCGGGTAGCGGGGCGCCAAGGCAGACGCAAATTCCTGCAGGCGCGCCATGAAGGCACTCAGCTGAAAAGGCTGCGCGACAATGGTGAGGCGTCCAGACTGCACCTCAGAGAGCGCGAGCAGCTCGCTGACGAGATTGGACAGCTCCATGGCCGCGTTGCTGATGAAGCGAACCTGACGCATCTGTTCGGGGTTCAATGCACCATCCACTCCGCTTGCGAGCAGCTTCGAGACGTTCTCGATAATGTTTATCGGCGTCCTGAATTCGTGGGTCATGTTCGAGAAGAACCGGCTTTTTGCCGTGCTCGCCTCTTGCAGTTCCTGAGCCGTCTTCTCGAGTTCGGAATAGAGGGCCACAACACCCTGGTTAGTGTCCTCGAGCTCTTTGTTGGTGGCTTCGAGTTCTTGCTGCTTGCTTTGCAGCTCTGTGTTGGTAATCAGCAGCTCTTCGCTTTGCTGCTGAATCTGCTGATAAGGGTCGGGTGCCGGAGTGCCAGTCAGTTCCGAGATGAGCGCTGCGAGCGCGGCGTCGGACGGCATGGGGCGGGGCGTATGATACTTGTGCGCCTGGATCCGCGTGCCTTGGGGTGATGACTCGATGTCGAAGTCATCGAGCAGCTTCTGTGCGCCGTGCAGACCCACGCCCATGCCCGTGCGGGATCGATAAGTCCCACTTCGGATCGCATCGAGTTGGCGAATGCCAGGCCCTTGGTCCTCGGCCAGGATCGCGATTCCCGTCAGCCGGCCGTTGCGGTCGACGACCATGCTGAACGAAAAACTGCCGCTACCTGCGTATTGATAGATGTTGCGCGCCAGCTCCGAGACGGCGGTGGCCAGGCGAATCTGGTCGAGTTGCCCCCAGTCGAATGCTGCGGCTAGACGCTTCGCTATCTGGCGACAGTGAACGATGTCCTGTTCGAGATTGATGGGTAGCGTCAGCAGGGGCCGAACATCAGGCATGTTTAAGCACCAATACGGTCGCATCGTCGTTGTGACGGCGATAGTCCCGGTGTAGGAGCGCTGCGATCACGGCCGGGTGGCGTGCGACACTGCCCGGATGGTTTTGCAGTCCAAGTTTACTGGTAAGGCCGTCCGAATTGACGATCAACGACGCGCCAGGCGTCCACGGATAAGTGAATGTCTGGACGCGGCCGATTTTGTAACCCACCGTTCCGTTGTTCGAAATCAAACTTCGGGTTTCCGTTCCCATTAGACGACCTGCAACATTGCCGATGCCGCAGAAGCTGACCTGCCGGCGCTCGGTATCCAGTTCCGCGAGCGAAATGGCGGCGCCACGCGTACTCATCAGTGCATGGTGAAGGTTGTCCATCAACGTATTGAGGGGGTAGCGGTCCGCTCCGGCGAGGAAGACCTCACGCGCTCGCAGGCTTGCCGCCTCCGCATGAGGACCATGTCCGAGCCCATCGCAAACCATCAGGCGATTACCGAGAACCGCCCAGCCGTCACCGCACATTTCCTCGTGGGGATGCGGAGTACAGACGGCACCGCAAGTGAGTGTCGGACGGACATCTGAGCGGGCGTCGAGGTGAAAGCGGGCCAGTACGACCGTGCCATCGCCAGGCCGCGAGTAGATATCGAAGACGTCCGATTGGCGACGGATGGCACCCAGCCCGGCACCCAGCGTGCCGCTGGTGCTGTAGTTGTCGCTCAGGCAGCGATCGATGTTGCTCATGCCGGGACCGCTGTCCACCGCCAGCACGTCCAGGACATTCGCGTCGAGGGTGCACAGTAGTTGGCCGTGCCCCGCATGCCGCACCAGATTGAATGCCATCTCCTGTACGACGATGGTGATCCGCCCCAGAAGGGTTTTATCTCCCGTACGCGTTTCGGCGAGTCGCACGACCATGCGGCGCGCGCCGTCGACGTGCGCCTCTTCCGCAACCGCAACCACCCGCGTCGCAAGGAATGCTGTCATCGCCACTTCCACAATTCGATCGTCGTACCTTCACCAGGCCGGCTGTCGATCAGGAATTCGTCAACGAGCCGTTTCGACCCGGACAGGCCGAGGCCCAGGCCATTGCCCGAGGTGTAGCCGTCGACCATTGCCCGCTCGATGTCCGCGATACCTGGGCCGTTGTCCTTGATCACCAACCGCAGGGCTGGCTTGCCTGCGCGCAAGGTTTGTTCGATGAGGCATTCGCCGCCGCCGCCATAGATCAAGCCGTTGCGTGCAATTTCGCTCGCGGCCGTCACGATCTTGGTCTGCGAGATGATACCGAGACGGATGGCCTCGGCCGCCTTGCGAACCTGCTGACGGATGAGGACAACGTCAGTCTCCTGATGGAGAGGAAGCGTCTGTGTCTTCGCCACCGTCTGACTCCAAAGCCGCGTCGTTCTCGGCGACCAACTGTTCCAGTCGGCGCATGCCTTTCTCGGTATTGAGTGCCGTGGCGATCCCATCCAGGGAGAGCCCCAATTCCACCAGCGTGATAGCCACTGCTGGCTGCATGCCTACAACGATGACCTGTGCATCGAGAATGCGGGACACGTTCGCAATGTGCGAAAGCATCCGCCCGATGAATGAATCGACGATCTCCAGCGCCGAGATATCAATGAGCACACCCTTGGCGCGGTGCTTGACGATCTGGTGGGTGAGGTCTTCCTGCAGCTCCATGGCCAATTGGTCGTGCATGTCGACCTGGATGCTCAGCAGCAGGAAACGCCCCATCTTCAGGATGGGAATCTTTTCAACCATCGCAGTGCTTCCTAACGGTTAGCGGGCCGGGACAGGGTGGCTCCCTGCTGGCGGAGTGCAAGGCGGAAGGCATCGGCGAGCGAGGCCTTGGTGATCACGTCGCCCAATTCGACGCCCAGATGGACAATGGTGGCGGCAATCTGCGGACGGATACCACTGATTATGCACTGCGCACCCATGAGGCGCGCCGCAGTGACTGTCTTGAGCAGATGCTGGGCAACCATGGTATCGACGGTCGGAACGCCGGTAATGTCGATGATCGCGATGTCGGATTCGGTCTCGACGATTTTCTCGAGTAGCGATTCCATGACGATCTGGGTCCGGTTGCTATCCAACGCACCGATCAGCGGGATGGCGAGAATGCCGTCCCAGAGTTCGACTACCGGGGTGGATAGCTCGAGCATGCTTTCCTGTTGCTCGCGAATGACATGCTCGCGGCCAGACATATAGCACTCGACGCTGTATAGGCCGAGTTGGTCCAGCAGCCGGGTTGCGCTCCAGATTGTCTCGACCGGATCCGCAGCGTGCTGCTGAACGAGCTCAAAGATCGGTTCCTTGAGCGAAAAGATGAAGGTCGCCGTGTCCGACGGGCTGACACCGGCCCGGCTCTGTGAGAACGAAAACTGCTCGAGCAACGCCTTCACCGGCTGCCAGTGGCTGGCGTCCAGGTCGTCGGCGCCTTGTCCGGCAGCGATCGTAAGCGCGCGGAGGAAGTCACGCGAGTGCGTGATGATCGTCGACTGGTCGACTGCATTCAGTGAGCCGCCAGCCTTGCGTTGAACCTGCAACCAGGCGTCAAGGAGAGTAGCTTCGTGCGTGCGCAGCAGTTCGGCGATGGCAATACCGGGCATGGCAAATCCTTGGTTATCGATAATTGGACGCTATGTGAAGCGTGCTCGGCAGCATCTGGCGGTGCCGAGCGCGAGACGCCCTGGCAGGCATCGAACGCGCTGCTTCAGCGGGCTGGGTACGGGGCGCGGGCCGGTCATCCATGGCCTGCGATTACGGCGCTGAGCATACGTGAGACTTCTTCGGCCGAGTATGGTTTTCTAAGAAATTCAAAACCCTCGTGGCCTTCCCGGACCAGCACGTCGCTGTAGCCGGAGGTAAGAACAATGGGCATGTCCCGGTATCGACGCCGCAGCTCGCGCGCGAGGGCAAGGCCACCGATGCCTGGCATCATCACGTCGGAGAACACCGCGTCGAAGCGCGTGCCATTGCGGTCGATCCAGTCCAGCGCTTCCTCTGCACTCTTTGCCCAGACCATCTCGTAGCCAAGATCCGCCAGGATCTGCGATGCGAATTCGCCTACCTCCAGATTGTCCTCGACGATAAGGATGCGCTGTCCGGCGTTCTGGGCGGGACGCGCAACGGTCGGTCGGACGGTCTCGGCTGTGCGTACAGGTTCCAGGCTGGTTTCTGGAAGGTAAAGCGTAAAGGTGGACCCGGTGTTGAGGATCGAGGCGACATCGACGTCGCCCCCGGACTGTTTGGCAAATCCGTAAACCTGGGACAAACCGAGGCCCGTGCCTTTGCCGACACCCTTGGTCGTGAAGAAGGGTTCGAAGACATGCGCGACATGATCACTCGTTATGCCGGTGCCGCTGTCAGTCACCTCTATGGCAATGAAAGGCCCACTGGCCCCGGCGTGTCCGCGTATGGTTGGCTTCTCGACACCGCACTGAACAGCGAACCGCAGTGTCCCGCCGCCCGGCATGGCATCCAGTGCATTGGACACAAGGTTGGCCAGCGCGATTTCGAACTGGGCCGGGTCGATCTTGGCGTAGCAGGGAAATGAGGGTAATTCCGGCTTTATCTCGATACGGGGCGCGATGCTTTGCGAGAGGGAATCCGCCATCACGGCCAGTACGCCGGTGACTTCTACGACTTCAGGCCTTAGCGCCTGTCGGCGCGCAAACGCCAGCAACTGGCTTGTCAGTTTTGCTGCGCGGTCCACCGTTTCGGAGACGGTTCGCAAATAGCGTTCCTGTTTTTCACGGTTCAGTTCGGGTCGTTTCAGAAGGTCAATGGAGGATCGGATGATGGTCAGAAGGTTATTGAAGTCGTGTGCGATGCCTCCTGTCAGCTGGCCGACCGCTTCGAGCTTCTGTGACTGACGCAAGGCGGACTCCGCGGTGAGCAACTGTTGGGTGCGATCAGTTACCTGCTTTTCCAGGGTTGCGTTAAGGGCCGCCAGCGCGCCGGCAGCTTCGCGTACGCGGGCATCGGCCCGTACCCGCTCGATATGCGCCCAGGACCGCTCGGTGACTTCGCGAATCAGCGCGAGCGCATTCTGATCCCAGATGCGCGGCACGTTGTCGTGCATTGCCATCAGTGCGGTCAGCCTACCGTCCTTGACCAGCGGCATGCAGACGGTGGCGGTGATCCCGATGGACTGGAAGGTCTCGGCTTCGGATGCCGGCAGTTCGGTGAGATTGTCATTGATGACGAGCGGTACGCCGGCTCTCAGGTGCCTCACAGCGCGTTCGCCGAAAGCTGCAAGGCTGTAGTGGCCAACGATCGAGGGTGAGCCTTCGCGGAACCAGTCGCCCCGGATGGTAAAGCCATCCTCGTCGAGGTCCATGTCGGCGTAAGCACAATTGGACAGCGCCATATGTTCGCCCACCATGCGCGTCGTAGTACTCATGATGGCGTCTGGATGGGTGGCATCGGCTACGGCGCGCCCAGGCTGGTCGAGGAACTCCAAGCGCTGGTTGGCGATTACGGTTTCCGTCGTCTCGGTTACCGTATCGAGCATGCCCACGACATTGCCCTGCGGATCACGGATCGGGCTGTAGCAGAATGTGAAATATCCAATTTCGGGCGCGCCGCCACGCTCGACCGGGAGCGGAAAATTCTCGATGTAGGTAGCCTGGCCCTTGAAGGCTCGATCCGCCATCGGCTCGATATCGCTCCAGGCTTCACTCCAGACGTCGCTGAACGGTGCACCGAGAGCTCCTGCCTTGTTGCCGAGAATCCGAGCGAAGGCGTCGTTATACAGCGTGACCAGTCCCGGCCCCCAGACGATGGCCTGGGGAAAACGTGAGGCCAGGATGAGTACTACTGTCGTTTTGAGCACGTCGGGCCAATTGCCGAGTGGCCCCAAAGGCGTACGCTCCCAGTCGTAGGAGCGAATCCGCTGTGCCATCTCCGTGTCGCCTTGCAACCAATCCACGCTTTTACCAACTCTTCTACAATGTCATCCGAACGTGCGTCCCGCACGCCATGCCCAACCTCTATTGATCACATTCAGGTCACAAAAGGTCCGTAGCGACGATCAAGAGTTTCATCTTTGTGATGATCCACCGCACCTCATCGGCTGAATCAAGCCCAAGCAGGCTGGAACGTGAACAGGCTGTTACACATTAGCCTGCCACGACCAAGCGAGACGACCAAATGATGTCGTTTAGGCATTACGTCATTGATAGCATGCGCGCCCTATTACGTGAGGACGTTCAATGAGGCGCGTTGGAAATATCAGGACGCGGTTGGCCACTTTGGTGATTGCCATGCTCGCCGGCTGCTTGGCCATTGGCCTTTTGGGGATCAGTTCACTGCGATCTACTGTTGCGGGTCTCGATTCAGTCTATCTCGATCGGGTGGTGCCCCTTCGAGACCTGAAAACGATTTCCGATTTGTATGCCGTCAATATCGTCGATGCCAGCCATAAGTCGCTTAGCGGAGAAATGGCACCTGCCGAAGCCGCGACGTTGATGACCGAGTCGAAAGAGCAAATCGGTCGGCTCTGGAGCAGCTACCTCGCGACCAAACTGATCGACGACGAGAAACGAATCATTGCCCGGATCGAACCGCTGATGCGGGCGGCAGAGCAACCGCTGCGCTCCCTGGTTCGTTCGCTTGAGCGGAACCAGAGCGCCGAGGTTGCCGACTTCGTAGACAATCAGCTGTATGAACTTATTGATCCTCTCTCTGGCGCGTTCCATGATCTGATCGAAGTGCAGCTGGACGTTTCCAAACAGGAATACGAGGCGGGCCTGGCACGTTACGAACAAAGTGTACGCCTCACGTTCGGCCTGGTATTGCTCGTCGCACTGATCGGAGGCGGGTTTGCCTTCGCTACCGTCCGGAGCATTACGCGCCCGCTTGATGAGCTGCGGGATGCTTCTGCCCGTGTCGCAAGCGGCGACCTCACGCAGGACCTGATTCTGAATGGCCGGGACGAGATCACTGATGTACAGCAGTCCCTGATTCACATGCAGGCGAATCTGCGCGAAACGCTGACAGACATACACGGTTCAGCTACCCAGCTGGCGGCGGCAGCAGAAGAGCTGACGGCGGTTACGGAGCACTCTGCACAAACCATCCAACAGCAGGATGGACAGGTGCAGCTGGCCGCCACGGCGGTGACCGAGATGTCAGCTGCGGTTGATGAAGTGGCGCGCACAGCCGTGGATACGTCTGCCGCGTCCAGCAGTGCTGCGTCTTTGACCTCAGGCAGTCGAACCCAAGTCAGTAATACGCGGCACACGATCGATCTGCTGGGTGACAAGCTCGGTGAAACCGAAACGACGGTCGCGCGCCTGATCGAAGAGACAAATCGTATCGTCCAGGTGCTGGATGTGATCCAGGCGATTGCTGGGCAGACGAACCTATTGGCTCTGAATGCAGCCATTGAGGCCGCACGTGCTGGCGAAGCGGGGCGAGGCTTTGCCGTCGTGGCTGACGAGGTCCGAAGCCTCGCACAGCGAACCCAGGCGTCGACTGCCGAAATCGAGCGGATGATTGGGTCCATTCAACAGGCGAGCGAAGAAGCCGCGGAGCACATGCGCGAGAGCAGCGATTTTGCCAGACGGACCCAGGAAATGGCTGGCTTGGCAGATGGTTCGCTTGGGCAGGTGTCGGATCAAGTCGCGCATATCAATGACATGAACCTGGTGATTGCAAGTGCTGCGGAAGAGCAGGCCCAGGTGGCTCGCTCCGTCGATCAGAATCTAATCGCGATCGGCGATCTTTCACGCCAGAGCGCCGCAAGCGCAGAGCAGACGTCAGCCGCGAGCGAGGCGCTCGCTCAGCTTGCCGTCCAGCTCAATAACCGGGTCGGGCAGTTCCGGCTGTAGCGTGGGGTGAGCGCATCAGTCGGCAAACAGCTCGACCATCAATTGCCGAAGCCAACGGTTCGCCGGGTTCTGGTGCTGTTTGGCGTGCCAGAACAGATTGATATCGATTTCCGGAAGCCGGATGGGGTGGGGGAGGCTGGCCAAACCAAAGGGCTCGGCACATGACTCGGCATAGCGCTCTGGGACAGTGGCGAGCAGGTCGGTCCGCTGAAGAATGTGCCCCACGGCTACGAAGTGTGGTACCTCCACCCGGATATTGCGCTGAATGCCAAGGCGAGTCATATGCGTATCGACCTCGCCATGCCCCGTGGAAGCGGCAACGACACGGATGTGTCCATAAGCGCAAAAGCTCTCTGCAGATAGCACCTGCTGAGTAATGGGGTGATCCTTCCGGCAAAGGCAGACATAGCGGTGGCGAAACAGTCGACGAGTCCGGAACCCCGCCTGGAGGTCAGGCAGCAGGCCCACGGCCAGGTCGAGCGTTCCATCTTGTAGGGCCTCGTTCAGTGAAATCGACGTGTTGCGTACGGTGCTTATCCGGCAGCCAGGTGCCAGACGCGTCAGCGCGTCCATCAGTCTCGGTGTGAAATAGATCTCTCCGATATCCGTCATCGCGATCGTGAAGCGCCGGTCGCTCGTGTGTGGATCGAACGCGTCTGGCTCATTGAGCGCATCACGAAGGGTATCAATCGCGGCCATGACCGGTCCTGCAAGTCGTTCTGCGTAAGGCGTGGGCTGCATTCCGCTATGAGTCCGTACGAACAGATCGTCTTTCAGCGCCGTCCGCAGGCGTCTCAATGCGTTACTCACCGTCGGCTGGGTCAGCTCCAGATTGTCAGCAGCTGTAGATACCCGTCGATCTAGCAGTAGCTGGTTGAAGACGATCAGCAGGTTCAGATCCAGCTCGCGGATATCCATAAGGTGCCCATTCCAGAAGCGTTATTCAGCGGAAGAATAATGCGTATTCGACCTCATGTATTTATCAATACTGCTTCGGAACGCAGGATGGGCGCACTCCAAAAACAAACAGGCTCGAATCATGACTACTGGACGTTCCTTGCGCATTGGCATCGTTGGTGGCGGTATCTCTGGTGTTGCGCTTGCCCTTAACCTTTGCCGGCACCCCCATCTGAACGTGCAGCTGTTCGAGTCGGCGCCGGCGTTCGGCGAAGTGGGCGCAGGTGTATCGTTCGGTGCAAACGCGGTACGCGCAATAGATGGGCTTGGCCTTGGTGGCCCTTATGCACATGTAGCGGACCGTACGCCGGAGCCGTGGCAGGACGTCTGGTTCGAATGGCGGCGAAGTGAGGATGCCGGCTATCTGGGTGCCAGCATCGCTCTAGGCGTAGGGCAGTCCTCGGTGCACCGTGCCGATTTCCTGGATGTGCTTGCGAGCCGGCTACCGGACCATGTTGCTCGTTTCAACAAGCGTGCGGCGGGCGTGGAGCAGACCGACGATGTAAAGGTGACCTTCACCGATGGCACCGAGTATCACGGCGATCTGCTGATTGCCGCCGATGGCATCAAGTCGGGCATTCGTAACCACGTGCTGGAAGGCGAGGGCGCGCCCAGCGCCGCGCCTCGGTTCAGCGGTACATGCGCCTATCGCGGCATGATTGAGAGCGAATGCCTGCGGCACGCCTATCGGTGTAAAGGTATCGATGAACACTTAATCGACGTACCACAGATGTACCTCGGACTGGACGGCCATATCCTTACGTTTCCGGTCAAGAAGGGGAAACTCATCAATGTGGTCGCGTTTGTCTCTGACCGAAGCCAGGCGAACCCGCTTTGGCCGGAGGGGCAGCCTTGGGTAAGAGCGTGTACTCAACGGGAAATGCTTGGTGCTTTCGATGGTTGGTGTGACGCCGCCAGGACGTTACTCGAATGCATACCCAAACCAACGCTGTGGGCACTTCACGAACTCGAAGAACTACCGACCTATGTCCATCGAAACGTCGCGCTGATCGGTGATGCGGCGCACGCCATGCTGCCTCACCAGGGCGCCGGTGCCGGGCAAGGCCTGGAGGACGCCTATTTCCTCGCGAGCTTGCTGGCAAATCCCAAAGTCCTTGACGTGCGGGTCAATCAACTTCTCTGCATCTATGACGCGCTGCGCCGTCCGCGTGCCTGTGCGGTTCAAAGAACGTCCTGGGAGGCAGGGGAGCTGTATGAGATGCGCGATCCGCAAATAGGGCGCGAAGAGTCCTTGCTAGGTACGACCCTGGCGAGCCGATTCGACTGGATCTGGAACCATGATCTCGATGCAGACCTGTCGCTAGCGTTTCAGCGGCTCGGCTGGCCTGCCGTGAGCCATTGCTTGTAGCGGCAACTCGATCCGGCGCGGATCTTTCCGCGCCGGCTCAATAACAATCATAAGAAGAGCAAAGCCATGCGTACATTCAATGCGTCCGAGTTGCTGGACGAAGTCGCGTTCAACCGATTTCACGTTCGCGTGCTGTTCTGGTGCGCCCTGATCATCATCTTTGACGGCTACGATCTCGTCATTTACGGGGTTGTGCTTCCATCCTTGATGGATGAATGGGCGCTGACTGCGCTACAGGCCGGTCTTTTGGGTAGTTGCGCGTTGGTTGGCATGATGTTCGGCGCGCTTTTCTTCGGGTCGTTATCGGACAGAGTCGGCCGCAAAAGTACTATCACAACTTGCGTCCTTCTTTTCAGTGGCTTCACGGTCATCAATGGATTCGCGCGGACGCCGGAGGAGTTTGCCCTATGCCGGTTCCTTGCCGGACTGGGAATTGGGGGCGTCATGCCGAATGTCGTAGCCCTCATGAACGAGTATTCACCCAGGAAGATGCGCAGCACACTGATTGCGATCATGTTCAGCGGCTATTCGTTGGGGGGAATGTTGTCCGCGGGGTTGGGCATGGTGCTGATCCCCGTCTGGGGATGGCAGGCAGTCTTTTTCGTCGCTGCTATACCGCTCTTGCTCTTGCCGTTGATCATCCGGCAGCTACCTGAATCCGTCGACTTTCTGATCCGCCATGGTCGGCCTGAGCAGGCCAAGGAATTGCTGAGACAAGCGGTGCCGGCATGGAAGCCTACCCAGGATGATCGGCTCGAAGTCGTCACCAGCTCGGCCGTCAAGGCATCCGTGTCGAGCCTGTTCCACGGAGGGCGCACGGTTAGCACCCTGATGTTATGGATAGCCTTCTTCTGCTGCCTTTTGATGGTTTACGCTCTCGGCTCCTGGTTGCCCAAGTTGATGAACACGGCTGGTTATGGGCTTAGCTCGAGTATCGCCTTTCTCCTGGTATTGAACCTGGGTGCCATCTTCGGGGCGATCGGAGGTGGATGGATAGCGGACCGTGTGGGTGTAGCCCGATTGCTCGTCGCGTTCTTCTCGGTCGGGACGGTGGCGCTGGCACTACTGGCATTGAAATCGCCGCTGCCCGTGCTTTATCTGCTGATCGCGATCGCAGGCGCGTGCACGATCGGGACGCAGATTCTGGCGAATGCTTGTGCGGTACAGTTTTATCCAGCGCCGATTCGCTCCACGGGCCTGGGCTGGGCGATGGGGGTAGGGCGATTGGGCGCCATTATCGGCCCGCTTCTCGGTGCATCGCTTCATGCGGCATCCCTTCCACTGGAGGCAAGCCTTCTGGCATTCGCGCTGCCAGGGCTAATCGGAGCGTTGGCTATCGCTGTGTTTCTGTACCGCAGCCCCGGGAAAGAACGGCCAGGGGGGCAAGGATCAAGAATGGCTTCGGTATCCTGACAGTGTCGCCTTGATCGCTCGCGGGCTGAGCGTACGCAGAACAACGCGCTGGCTGGCCGAATTCGCACAAATCCGGGATGTAAAAAGCCCCTCGAGGCATGGCCAACGAGGGGCTTTGGTGTCCTGCTGTCAGGGCGTGCGACCCGGATCAGACGTTAGACGGTAAGTCATCTTTTTTAGGCCTGTAAATACGGCACATTAGGCAATTTCTCATTTTTCGATACCCGGTTTCGTACCCGGTTATGTCGTTTTCACTATGAACGCTACGTGCTCAAGCATGCGCCGACGTCGGCTGCTGCGAGAGCATTCGCTAAATGTAGCTGGTGTAGAGAGTCGGGTAGGGATAGGCCATTGCTGGCCCATCCCCCCCTAAGAACCGTACGTGCGGCTTTCACCGCATACGGCTCAAGCTTACGAAAAACCAAATAGCTTGGCCGGCAGCGTACGGAGGTGCGTCGGATTCTACAGCTATAAACCACTAAACCGTAGAGGTGTATCTTTTTGCCGACTATGAGCCAGCGCATGGCAGTTGGGATGAAGCAGTGTGCGATTACGTAAAGTATCCGAGCCGCCGTCCACACGCCTGATGACGTGGTGATCGTGCCAGCCCGTTTCCTTACTCACCGCTTGCCCGCAAAGGGCACAAAGCCCCTTTTGTCTGCGGAAGATACTGAGTATTTGCCCCCGATAACGCAGCTTGTGCTGCATCCGTTGAACCCTCAGTGCCTCCCACTTCAGCTCGTGTGCCGCATCGTAGGGTGTGTAACTCCCCGGCAGACGCTTGTGACGCACGATTGCGGTGCCCGCCAGTTGGTATAACCGACGATGCTGCCGTTCCCCCTTACCATTCTTGTAGGGGTACGCGAACACCCAGCTCTGCCCGCCTATGGATCGGAAGTATTTATTCCTGATCCAATCAGCCGACTTCCTTGGATGCCTGCGTTTCGCCCACCTCCAGATTCGCCAAAAGATCAGATGATCCAGCCTGCTGAAGGTTTGTTTTGCCACGACCGGGGAGTGGTATTGTGCCCACCCCTTCAGTACCGGGTTCAGTTGGCCGATCAACGCTTCCTGCGTCAGTGCCCCACTACTTTTGATGATCTCGCGCACCTTCCGATACAACGCCGAGGCGTTCTTCTTCGAGGGCTTGATCAGCAGCTTGGCCTTCCTGCGTGGTGACTTCGGCACGTACTTCCTGAAATTCCACCCCAAGAAATCGAATCCCTGGTGAATGTGCGTGATGCGCGTTTTCTCCCGAGATAACTCAACCCCTCGTACTGACAGGAATTGCTCTACCCAGGGCTTGACCTCTTCCTCCAGCAGCTCTTTCGAGGCCGCCAGGATCACGAAGTCGTCCGCATACCGTACACACTGCACCTTGGTCTTCTCGGCCTTCTTGATTCCCAGCTTCTTCGCCAGATGACGTTTCAGCTGAGTTTCCAGACCGTTCAGAGTGGCATTGGCCAGACAGGGCGAAATAATTCCACCCTGCGGCGTCCCGGCTTCCGTTGCCATGAGTTGTCGCCGGTCGATAACCCCGGCTTTTAACCACTTGCGCAGTACCTTGGTGTCCATCGGGACATTCCGACACAGCCATTCGTGGTTGATGTTGTCGAAGAAGCCCTTGATGTCGCCTTCCAGAATCCAGACCGGCGCCGTTTGGGGCGACAGCAGGTGGAAAAGCTCAACCATTGCGTCAGCAGTCGAACGATCCGGGCGAAATCCATAGGACTTCGGATCGCTGGTGCTTTCTATTACAGGCTCCAACGCTTGCAGATACAGCGCCTGCATGGCCCGATCCAACATCGTCGGGATGCCCAGCGGGCGCCTCTCATGCTTACCGGGTTTCGGTATCCAGACCCGCCGTAGCGGTTTGGGCCGATAACCCCGTTGTTTCGACAGACTTCCCACAGCACGGAGCTTGGCCTGGGGCGATCCCCAGGTTTCTCCATCGACGCCCGGAGTCTTACGACCCCGGTTCTCCGTGACTCGTCGTACAGCCAAACAGCGGCCGTAAAACGAATAGGTCAGCATCCGTTGCAGGCGTTTAACCCTGCGCCAGTTACCTTCCTGTGTTGCCTGCGCAATCTTTAGCTGCGTTTTCCGAACGGCTTGCTGAACGGTGGCCCAATCGAGATCGTGCCAATTCATCACTCCGCCAGAGGGCGCAGACGCGACCGGTGTTGCTGGTTGCGTTTTCATACAGTCCTCCTGAGATGAACGACATTCAGGACGGACTACTCCCCTATGGGCAGTAGTCGCCCATAGGGTCGTTTGGTTATCGCTGGAATCAGCGGCTCTTCTTGCGCTCGTAAACCAGATGCACGTCAGCCAGGGTTGCCCCTGCCGGTGATGTTTCGACCGGTATGCTACCCATTACAGGCAGCCATTCGCTTCTTGCATCCTCCCATTCCCCACACCCATCAGCGCCCCTTGCGGTTTGCCTGCCTGACCATGTTGTTGCTGGTCAGGCGAGTGGTCGGGATTGCCACGTTCCCCGAGTCGCATCTATTCCCCGTTTAGGCTTCGTCTTTCCCCCGGTAGTCGTATTGGTACCGCAACGCATCATCCCACTGCGCTGTCCGACTACATGCCGATTTTGGCTAAGGCCAATAATTGCCGTAGGCCTATTCGTAGTTACGAAGGTTCAGGCGACGATTCACATGCGTTAGCCATGCGGGTTGGGTCATTAGCCTCGTTACGTCCGTGCAATTCGGACGTATAGCGTTCTCCGTCACCGGATAACACCCTCATAAGAGCGAGACATTGTTAATCGAGCTTCACACCCCAGGGTTGGCCCCTGACGCATGCCGATCTAATGAACTGGCAGGTACATGCCAGGCTCGGTACTTCCTATACAAGCGAAGTTGAGCAATGCGATTCGGAGCTTTTCGCTCCGTGCTTGGTTCAACATCCCCCCAACGTCTCACGACGGTGAATTGGCTCACTGCCAGACGTGCGAGGATGAGTTCTGCCCGGAGGGCAAATTCACCCTCGGGTCAGACATTTTTAGTAACAATTCGATGATAGCTGAACGTTACTATCCTGTTTCTGTAACCGCTCATTGACCCATTTTAGGGTGTGAACAGATACAGCTTTTGTTATCCATCCCCGCCAAAACGAAGCGTTTCCAGGGTGTGGATTAACCAGGCTGAGCCGGTTTGTTGACTGCTTTTCTGGCTTAAACCCCCTGATAGCAAGGGATTAAGGTGCCTAGGCGCATTAACCAAACCAAGCACGACCCGTTCAACGTGTCGCACAGATGCAAGGATTATAGAGCGCCGTACTGTTTAATTCAGCCCTGGAGTGCCTGTTGCTGGACCTTCGCTGCCCGTTCGCTGTCGTTTTTCGTGGGTCGCAATCGTCCCAGCCAATATGACGGAATCGGAAAACTTTATGACCGGGCCATCCACACTCAATATCTCTGCCCCAGCCAGTTGATGCGTGGGCACCTTCAGTTCGAATCGCCCGTAAAAGATAGAGGTGGTTTTACTGTCAGCGTGTTCGCCGTGTACGGAAGCGGTCACCAGGGCCACGGTCAGGGCCAGTACGATCTTTTTCAACATAGGAGTCTCACCAGACCAGGGGGAAGGAGCAAAGATACGAGAACGCTCCAATGCTGCAAGAAAACGAGGCCCAGCCTGCCAAGCCGTTCATGTTCCAGTGAAATAGGGAATATACGGTATCCAGCAACAGCACCAAAAACAGGCACCCAGCCAGCCTCAGTCTCGAGCAGTCCGCCACCCTGTCACACAGCCATCCGGCCCGATACTCACAATCTGGTCACCCGCAGGATGCCAGTACTCCCATTCATCATCACCAGGGTGCGCGCGACGCACCCGCGTCGGCTCGCCCCAACTGCGCTTCACATCCGCCGCCTTCATCCCGACCCGGATGGTCTTCTGAATAATGGCCTGGCGCAACTCACTACTGGTAAAGGAGCGGCACTCGGCAGCAACCAACGTCGGCATACCTGCCAATACAAACGCAACCGCAACTGCATACAGCTTGAGGCTGTGCATGGTAGTTCCTCCTCACGTCCCTACCCCCCAACCCTGGGGAACAGCCCACCATCCTGCGTCAGCATCTTCAGAATCACCAACGCAAAGGCCCGGCTCTTGACCTCATTGTCCAGCACTTCCAGCGACAGCTTCTCATGGTCGGTCATGGCGTCCAGCACGGTATCCAGCACCCGTTTGGGGAACAGGCCGTGCATCACCTGATCTACCGAGTGATTCTTTACCTGCGCCATGACGTCTTCCTGCCGGCTGATGCGGCTAGCGATGCCCGTAAGAAACTGCAGCTGGTCTTCATCGCTCACCTCGGCACCGAAGATCTCGTTCAGGGCTTCGATGATTTCCGAGAGGCGTTTCTTCTCCGGATCGTGGGCCTTGCCGCTACCTACGGCGGTTGCCGGGTCCAGCGTGTAGTCTCCGCCTTCCTCATCCAGCCGCAGCTTATGTTCGGCGCGCTTGGTCAACCGGTAGTGAGTCAGCTGCAGCTCACCGACGTCCACGTCGTCTTCCTGCAGCCGATCAGCGCGCAGCAGCGGGTGCAAGTGTTTTGCATACACGCAGAGCTGTTCCAGCTCCCGGTCTTCATAGGGAATGATCTGGGAGAGAAACTCATACAGTCGCACAAAGCTCTGCAGGTTCTTGCGGAACAGGTCAAGCTGGTCGATCTGCTCACCCGCTTCCTTCAGTGCATGTTCGGCGTTCTTCAGGCCTGCGCTGTCGCCGTTGGCTTCGGCGGTGCGCTTGTATTCCAACGCCTGCTGTCGGGCCTCGACGCTGAACGCGTAGCGCTTGGCAAACCGCTCCCTGGCCGGGGCGCAGTAGTAGCTGAGTTTGCTGGCCGGGGCCTTGGGATCGAAGAATGCCAGGGCAAAGGCCTCTACCTCTGACCAGTAGTAGATGCCCTCGGCATCCAGCTTCTTCTGCAGATCGTAGATCAGCTGCGGGTCGGTGACATCGGTCAGCTCGGCCTTGGTGTAGTACGGCAGGAAGGCATCGAGAATATCCTGCGGCTCATTGAAGAAGTCGAGAATAAAGGTCTGCTTGCCCGGGAACAGGCGGTTCAGCCGCGACAGGGTCTGCACGCAGTCCACGCCCTGCAGCTTCTTGTCCACGTACATGGCGCACAGCTTGGGTTGATCGAAGCCGGTCTGGTATTTGTTGGCGGCGATCATCACGTTGAAGTCCTGGGTGTCGAAGGCGTCCGCCAGATCCCGCCCGTTCAGCCCGGCATTGAGCAGGCTGCTGTTCTCGGTCACCTCTTCGGGAATTACCTCATCGGACAGCACGCTGCCGGAGAAGGCTACCAGCGGATGCACGTCGGTGTACCCCATCTCCTTGACGTAGGCGATCATCGCCAATTGGTAGCGCACCGCTTCCTGCCGACTGCTGGTAACCACCATGGCCTTGGCCTGGCCGTCGAGCAGGTGGCGGATGTTGGCGCGGAAGTGCTCGACGATCACCTCAACCTTCTGGCTGATGTTGTACGGATGCAGGCGCACCCAGCGGGCGAGTTTCTGCCGTGCCTTCTTCGAGTCCACCTCCTCGTCGCCGCCGTCCGGGTGTGCGATCTTCCAGGCGGTGCTGTAGGTGGTGTAGTTCTGCAGCACATCGAGAATGAAACCCTCCTCGATGGCCTGGCGCATGGAGTACAGATGAAATGCCTCGGGCTTGTTGTCAGGGCCGCGATACCGAAGAACAGCCCCAGCGGCAGCAGATCCAGCACCATGGCCGACAGCGCAAAAGGCAGGCGGCGCAGGGCCTTGACCTCGGACTCCACAGGTGCGGCAACGCCGGAATGGGTATCCTCCGGCACCGCCTCCTGCGGATTGATCAAGACCGACGGTGGTTCTATCGGGACCGCCTCGACCTGCTCCAGACCATCGCGCTGGGTCTGCACCAGGGCAGTACTCTCATCCGTCGGGTCCAGTGCTGCCTTCACCACCGGATCGGCAACCTGGGTCGGCGCCGCGTCTGGCGGCGCCTGAACATCCGCCTGCCGGGCATTGTGCAGCAGGCTCTGCATGGAACGGCGCAGCAGCCTACGCAGCAGCCACTCCAGACACAGGCCCACACCCAGCACCAGCGCCATATCGGCAAGCGCCTGCAGCAGCAACAGGCGCCCCTGCTCATTGAAAAAGGTGGTCTGGAACCAGTTGGGCAGCTCGCCCAGCGCCTGGGTCACGCGCATCAGCTGGACCCGCAGCCCCGCTGCCCAGTCCCCTACCTGATCCAGGGTGCGGGCAATAAGCCCATCGGCCTCCAGCGGCACGATCGCACTCAGCGGCGTCTCCTCCTCCACCGCCACCTCGGACTCCTCTGCAGACTCCTCGGCCGCCCTCTCCTCCAGCGCGCGCAGCACCTCCTCCCGGCTCTCGTCGTCCTGCAGGGCATCAAGCACTTCCCGGGCCTGCTCGGGCGTTACTTCCTCAATGACCGAGGACTGCGCCTGGACCAGCGGCACAACAAGCAGAATCCAGAACAGTGCAAGAAGGGCAGATATTGGCTTGAGGAACATGCGGTTCATCCCGTTGAAGTCGAATTCCGGCGTTGTGAGGTTGCGTCCTGCTCATTCGAGTCGCAGGCAGCGCTCCGGTTCGATGGGTGTCGAGCCCGGGCCTGCCAGACACACATGATACGCGTCGGGGCAGCCCAGCGGCATCCGCGGGTACCCGAGCGCTTTACTCACTCGTCATCAGTTGGACCAGCTCCCTGCGCCCCTGCAGGTTCGGCTCGTCCTGATTGCGTCCGGTCAGGCATTTCTCCAGTGCCGGCACGGACACACCGGCATACCGGGCATACCGCCCCTCCTGCGTACCGTAATGCATCAGATTGGCGGCGATTACCACGTCGACATAATCGGGCAGCAGGCGGCCGCTGTCCCGCAGGACGGTCTCGTGCCAGCGGGCCATCTGTATCAGATCCTCCGGCATATCCCAGTGCCGCAGCAGCATGGCTCCGACCAAGGGGTGCAACATCAGCTCGAATCTGAGCCGCTCTATCCCGCTCAGCTCGGGCTGCTGACGCAGAAACTCGCGCAGCGGCAGCTTGCCGATGTCATGCAGCAGCCCGCCGAGGGCGGCCAGCTCCGCATCCAGATAGGGGAAGGACTCGGCCAGATCGCGGCACAGGGCACTGATATGCAGCCCGCCCTCGACAAAACCGCGCAGGCGCCCGGGGTCCCCGCCAGCCCGACCCATGGTCTGCAACAGCGCCAGCTGCGTCACCATCGAGCGCACCAATCTGAAACCCAGCAGCACAATGGCCTGGCGCACCGAAGACACCGGAACACCTCGACGCATGATCGAACTGTTGGCAACCTTGACCAGACGCGCAGCAATGGCCGGATCCCGCGAAATCTCCCGCTCCAGCTCCTCCACCGAGCAGTTGCCGGACTCGGTCAGCGCCCGCACCCGGATCACCACCTCCGGCAGCGAAGGCAGCACCAGCTGGTTGGCCGCAATAGCCGCCTCCAGCCGCCGCAGCAGCTCCCTTGCCCGCTGTTTCATGTCCATATCCCTACTCCTTGCGGTCCGCCCTTGTGACCAGCCAACAGCATTACACACAGGGCGCGTAGCAGCTCTGAGTGATTATTACACGGACCGAAGGTCATTATGGCGCTCGCGCAATTGTTCAACAGCCTGCTGGACAATTTCGGCATCCGGCTTGGTGAGGACGAGAACCGGCACCTGAAAAAATGGCGTGGCCGGTGATAGAATGGAGCCTGCTGCTGGACGCTGATACATCATTCCCGATAAACAACACGCTCAAACCGTGCAATTCGTTTTTCTGCAATCCGCTCAACATCGCTCACTCCCATAAACCCAAGAATCTCATCACGAGAGAAGCCCTCCGGAAACAGCATGAGCAATTGCTACGGCTCAGCAGCGCGAGTAGCGAATATCAGGCATGAGGGAGGGGGGGGGCGGTAATCAGGATGGCCGGCGATAGCGCCACCAGGCCAATACGCCGAACACGACAATCAGCACCAGCAGGTTCGCCATTTCCCACGCCGCCTCGGCAAAGCTGGCGCCCAGCTGGTTGAACTTGACCATGATGTTGATGCCCGGTGTCGATGGCAGAAGTTTGGCCAGCCACAGCAGCCATTGCGGTGTCGATGTGGCTGGCCAGGAGAGGTTGGACAGGAAGAAGAACGGCAGGGAGGTGACCAGAATAAGCTGGTAGGCCCGCTCGCGGGTGCGGAAGAAACTGGCAATGAACATGCCCAGGGCCACCACCGCGCCAACGAATAACAGACCGCCGACCAGCATGCCCGGGAAGTTTCCACCTCGCGGGTAATCCTGGTACCAGAACATGAACCCGGCGTAGTAGAGCATGTTGATGAAGCCGATCAGCAGGCAGGCGCTGGCAATGCCGATCAGCTGGGTGCCGCTGAAAAACAGTTGTCCCCTCCGTTCGCGGCGGGTTCCCGCCATCACCGCAATGCCCATCAACAGGGTTTGCTGCACGATCAGTTCGGCCACACCGGTGACCAGCGCACTGCCGTAACCTTCCCGCGTGTTGAACAGGGGCCGCTGCACCAGGTGCAAGGGCGGCTGTGCTGCGGCCCCGGCGAAGGCGGCCTGCCTGACCGCCGCTTCGCGAGCAAAACCGGTGATGGCGTCGCCCAGCCCGGTGAGCACGGTATTGGCCCGCCCGAGCCAGGCGCCGTTGGCATAGATGGCAACTTCCCCCTGGTCGCCACGCAGGATATCCCGCTCGAAGCCCCTGGGAATGACCACGAAACCCTCGGCCCTCATGGCGCTCACCTGAGCGATGGCTTCCGTCTCGCTGGCCACCAGCGCCGTCACCTGCACGGCGCTGACACGCTCGATATGGCGTATCAGATCCCGGCTGAGGGCGGTGCGATCCTGATCGACAATCACTACCGGTTGTTCGCTGGCCACCTGTTGCTGGTAGCCCGTGGGATAGAAGAACGAGTACAGGATAACGGCGCCCACCATCACCATGACCACGGCGCGATCGGTAAAAACAGCGCGAAAGGTGCTGGCAAAGGCCTCCACAAAAGCAGCGTGATAATTCTGCATGGCCGTGCGGGTCATCGTTGCCCCCAGGTGGAAGGATCAAGGACCGCCCGGCGATAGGCGTGATAACCGATGGCTCCCGGTATCAGGATAAACAGCACCAGCGCCCCCAGATGGGTGAAGGTCACTGTCGCTGGTGCTGCCAGATAGCGTTCCGCCGCATCCAGTTTCACGTAGCTGGTAAAGGGCAGGAGGTAGTGCCAGGTGCGGGCGAACAGGGAGGCACCGTCGATGGGAAAGTTGGCGCCGCAGAAAGCCAGCGAGGTACCGGCGTACAGGCCGACGCCCGACAAGGCGGTACCCATATTGCGTATCACGCCGGACAGCAGCAAGCCGATGGCGGCGTAGGCGGTGTACAGCAATACCTGGCCTGCCAGCAGCGCCATCAGTGAGCCGGCAATACCATCGCCGCGGATGACACTCACCCACAGCACCGCCGCAAAACCGTAGAGGGAGAATATCGGGATATAGATCAGCCATTTACCGAGAATGGCGCCCGGCAGGCTGCCGCCGCACTGTTCCAGCCAGCGTCCGGCAGTGCCATCGCGCAGTTCCCGGCAACAGGCACTGGTGACGGCCACGCACAGCATCAAATGCAGAACCGCGGGCAGCAGTAATCCCAGCAGGAACTGTTCAAAGCTGCGCGCCGGGTTGAACAACACGGTTACCTGGACGCTGACAGGGGGGGGTTTCAGTTTGTCCACGCCCTGTTGTAATGCGGTGTGCTCCAACACAATCCGGCCGGAGAGGTTCTTTACCGCCGCATCGATATCGCGAAAGGCAGTGGCACCTGCGGTGGTGAGGGCGGCGTTATAGAACGCGAACACCGTTGCCGGTTGACCACGCTGGATCTGGTCGTCGGTATCGGCGGGGATATGTATTACCGCGTCCACCTGCATGGCACGGACCAATGGCCAGGCCTGATGCAGGTCCAGCGGATGCGAGCGTACATCCAGTGCCGGGGCTGCATCCAGCGCGCGAATCAATTCGCGGCTGACAGGACCGCGGCTGTCATCCACCACGGCCACCGGCAGCGTACGGGGCACGGCGCTGTAGAACATCGCCGCGAACAGGATCATGCCCAGCCAGGGAATCCAGCTGATCAAGGCCATGTCCCAGGGCGAGTGACAGAGAAATTGCCATTCGCGTCGCGCCGAACTGCGCAGCGATGCACGAAAGCCGGTGGCGGCTCCGTTCAGGGTTGTGGCCACGGAAACAGCACACTCATGCCCGGGCGAAAGTTGGCAACCGGCTGCACCGGTCGGGCGCGTACTTCAAAGCTTTTCACATCGTAGCCCGCTGATTGCCGGGTGGCCCGCCAGGTAGCGAAATCGCCCGCCGGGCTGATGAAGTACACCTCAAAATCAACCCCGCTCAACGCCAAGGCGGGAATGTCGCCCTTGAGTGTGTGCCCCATGCTCACAGCACCAAACTGATCTTCCCGCAGGGTGAGGGACACCCACATGTTGTCGATATCCACCAGGGTGAACACCGGATAACCGGCAGGTACCAGCTCGCCCACGTCGGCCAGGCGCTTGCTGACTTCGCCAGCGGCTGGCGCCAGTCCCAGGGCTTCATTGCGGGCAGCGGTAACCTCGGCGACCGCTGCCTCAGCCTGGCGTACCTGGGCGTCGGCCGCATCCCTGTCTTCGCGGCGGGCACCGGCCAGGGCCTCGTCGTATTGCGCGCGTGCAGCCCTGGTCAGCGCTTCGGCAGCGCTGGCCTGGGCCAGGGCCTCATCGCGCTGCTGTCGGGTGACCACGCCTTCACTGTGCAGGCGATCGAGACGCACGGCCGTCGTCCGCGCCAGGTCCGAGGCGGCTTTTGCACGCTGCCAGTTGGCCTCGGCGGCACTGATCTGCTCTACGCGGGCGCCTTCGCTGGCCTTTGCCGCCTGGGCGCGGGCTGCATCCAGCACCGCGGTGGCCTGGCGGAACTTGGCTTCCACTTCAGGGCTGTCGAGGGTGAACAGATGCTGCCCGGCACTGACGCGCTCACCTTCGCGCACATGCAGTTCGGCGATCCGCGCCGGGATCTTTGCCGACACCTTGACCGAGTCGGCATCGGCCATGCCCTGTACCACTCCGGGGGCGGTGCGAAAAGCCAGCCAGAGCCCGACGATGACGACGGCCAGCGCCAGGAAAACAGCCAGCAATAACAGCAGGCGAGGGAGGGCAGAGCGGGTATTGGTCATGGTGAAAGCACTATGTCGGCTTGGCGAAGGTAATCGCTATAACGGTTGGTCTGTCCGCTGACATCCAGCAGCTGAATCAAGGCAAGATCGAACTCCCAGGCCGCCAGGGCACGATCAGTACGGGTTTTGCCCAACTGGAGGCGGGCATCGATCACATCGAGGGAGGTTGCCTGCCCCTCCTGGAACGACAAGCCCTGCAGGCGCAGGTTTTCTTCGGCGCTGGCCAGCGCACTCTCCAGCAGGGTGAACTGCTGGCGCGCGCTGTCGACTGCCAGCCAGGCGCGCGCCACACCGATTTCCAGCTTGACGGCGGTATCGCGCAAGCCGTGCTCCACCTGCAACTGCTGACTGCGCGCCGCGCCCACCTGGCGATGGCGATCGGTATTGGAAAAGAGCGTGTAACTCACCCCGACACCAAAGGCCCAATCGGACTCGGTGAGCAGCGCATCCCCGCGTTTCAGGTCATATTGGCCGAACAGATATACGCGCGGTTTCCAGTTGGCCTGTTCCGCCAGAACCTTTTGCCGGGCCTGCTCGCCCACCGCGCGCAATTGCTCCAGGCCGGGGTGCTGGCGCACCGCAGTCTCGACAAAGTATTCAACAGGTTCAAGGGGTGCCTGTACTACAAACAGCGGCGACAGGGGTTGGATGGGAACGTCACTGCGCAACAAACCGGCCAGTGCCGCTTGAGCTCCGCGCAGGTCATTGACTGCCTTGGCGTATTCGCGCTCGGCATTATCCAGTGCCACCTGCGCCTGCAACAGCTGGGCGCGAGTGGCAAAACCCTCCTGTTCCAGTTTGCGCGCATGTTCGTAATGCTCCTGCAGACCGTTGCGGACCTCCAGTCGCACCGCGACAACCTGTTGCGCCAACTGCTGCCCGAAGTAGGCCTCCACCAGTTGCACGGTTTCATCCTGGCCAGCGCGGGCCAGCAGGGCATCGGCTTCGTCCGCTGCTGCATTGGCGGCGGCCTTGGCAGCGCTGATTTGCCCGCCAGTCCAGACCGGCATCGTCGCCGTCACGATCGGCCGGGTGCGCCAATCCTTTTCTGCGAACTCCAGCGGACTGGAGATATCGAAAGCCTCGGCTACCGGCTCCAGCGAGCCCAGTGGCAGCTTAAGGTTTTTCTGGAAGTGCAGGCGGCGGATATCAATGGACACATCCGGGTAGGACAAACTGCGGCTGGCCTCAGCCAACTGGCGACGACTCTCCACCTGGCTGCGGGAGCTGGCCAGGGCATCGGAGATATGCAAGAGGCGCTCTTGTGCTTCTTCAAAATGCAGGGCCAGCGGTTGCGCCTGTGCACCAAGAGAGACGAATGCGGTAAGGGAACTCAGTGTCACCAGCGCCAGCAGCCTGCGACCAGGGGATAGCGGCATGTTGTCTCCTTTCATTCCTGGCAAGCAGTCGGGTAGGGATAGGCCATTGCTGGCCCATCCCCCCCTAAGAACCGTACGTGCGGCTTTCACCGCATACGGCTCAAGCTTACGAAAAACCAAGTAGCTTGGCCGGCAACGCACGGAGTGTTGCGTCGGATTCTACAGCTATAAACCACTAAACCGTAGAGGTGTATCTTTTTGCCGACTATGAGCCAGCGCATGGCAGTTGGGATGAAGCAGTGTGCGATTACGTAAAGTATCCGAGCCGCCGTCCACACGCCTGATGACGTGGTGATCGTGCCAGCCCGTTTCCTTACTCACCGCTTGCCCGCAAAGGGCACAAAGCCCCTTTTGTCTGCGGAAGATACTGAGTATTTGCCCCCGATAACGCAGCTTGTGCTGCATCCGTTGAACCCTCAGTGCCTCCCACTTCAGCTCGTGTGCCGCATCGTAGGGTGTGTAACTCCCCGGCAGACGCTTGTGACGCACGATTGCGGTGCCCGCCAGTTGGTATAACCGACGATGCTGCCGTTCCCCCTTACCATTCTTGTAGGGGTACGCGAACACCCAGCTCTGCCCGCCTATGGATCGGAAGTATTTATTCCTGATCCAATCAGCCGACTTCCTTGGATGCCTGCGTTTCGCCCACCTCCAGATTCGCCAAAAGATCAGATGATCCAGCCTGCTGAAGGTTTGTTTTGCCACGACCGGGGAGTGGTATTGTGCCCACCCCTTCAGTACCGGGTTCAGTTGGCCGATCAACGCTTCCTGCGTCAGTGCCCCACTACTTTTGATGATCTCGCGCACCTTCCGATACAACGCCGAGGCGTTCTTCTTCGAGGGCTTGATCAGCAGCTTGGCCTTCCTGCGTGGTGACTTCGGCACGTACTTCCTGAAATTCCACCCCAAGAAATCGAATCCCTGGTGAATGTGCGTGATGCGCGTTTTCTCCCGAGATAACTCAACCCCTCGTACTGACAGGAATTGCTCTACCCAGGGCTTGACCTCTTCCTCCAGCAGCTCTTTCGAGGCCGCCAGGATCACGAAGTCGTCCGCATACCGTACACACTGCACCTTGGTCTTCTCGGCCTTCTTGATTCCCAGCTTCTTCGCCAGATGACGTTTCAGCTGAGTTTCCAGACCGTTCAGAGTGGCATTGGCCAGACAGGGCGAAATAATTCCACCCTGCGGCGTCCCGGCTTCCGTTGCCATGAGTTGTCGCCGGTCGATAACCCCGGCTTTTAACCACTTGCGCAGTACCTTGGTGTCCATCGGGACATTCCGACACAGCCATTCGTGGTTGATGTTGTCGAAGAAGCCCTTGATGTCGCCTTCCAGAATCCAGACCGGCGCCGTTTGGGGCGACAGCAGGTGGAAAAGCTCAACCATTGCGTCAGCAGTCGAACGATCCGGGCGAAATCCATAGGACTTCGGATCGCTGGTGCTTTCTATTACAGGCTCCAACGCTTGCAGATACAGCGCCTGCATGGCCCGATCCAACATCGTCGGGATGCCCAGCGGGCGCCTCTCATGCTTACCGGGTTTCGGTATCCAGACCCGCCGTAGCGGTTTGGGCCGATAACCCCGTTGTTTCGACAGACTTCCCACAGCACGGAGCTTGGCCTGGGGCGATCCCCAGGTTTCTCCATCGACGCCCGGAGTCTTACGACCCCGGTTCTCCGTGACTCGTCGTACAGCCAAACAGCGGCCGTAAAACGAATAGGTCAGCATCCGTTGCAGGCGTTTAACCCTGCGCCAGTTACCTTCCTGTGTTGCCTGCGCAATCTTTAGCTGCGTTTTCCGAACGGCTTGCTGAACGGTGGCCCAATCGAGATCGTGCCAATTCATCACTCCGCCAGAGGGCGCAGACGCGACCGGTGTTGCTGGTTGCGTTTTCATACAGTCCTCCTGAGATGAACGACATTCAGGACGGACTACTCCCCTATGGGCAGTAGTCGCCCATAGGGTCGTTTGGTTATCGCTGGAATCAGCGGCTCTTCTTGCGCTCGTAAACCAGATGCACGTCAGCCAGGGTTGCCCCTGCCGGTGATGTTTCGACCGGTATGCTACCCATTACAGGCAGCCATTCGCTTCTTGCATCCTCCCATTCCCCACACCCATCAGCGCCCCTTGCGGTTTGCCTGCCTGACCATGTTGTTGCTGGTCAGGCGAGTGGTCGGGATTGCCACGTTCCCCGAGTCGCATCTATTCCCCGTTTAGGCTTCGTCTTTCCCCCGGTAGTCGTATTGGTACCGCAACGCATCATCCCACTGCGCTGTCCGACTACATGCCGATTTTGGCTAAGGCCAATAATTGCCGTAGGCCTATTCGTAGTTACGAAGGTTCAGGCGACGATTCACATGCGTTAGCCATGCGGGTTGGGTCATTAGCCTCGTTACGTCCGTGCAATTCGGACGTATAGCGTTCTCCGTCACCGGATAACACCCTCATAAGAGCGAGACATTGTTAATCGAGCTTCACACCCCAGGGTTGGCCCCTGACGCATGCCGATCTAATGAACTGGCAGGTACATGCCAGGCTCGGTACTTCCTATACAAGCGAAGTTGAGCAATGCGATTCGGAGCTTTTCGCTCCGTGCTTGGTTCAACACCCTACAACGTCTCACCACGGTGAATTGGCTCACTGCCAGGCGTGCGAGGGTGAGTTATGCCCGGAGGGCAAATTCACCCTCGGGCCAGACATTTTTAGTAACAATTCGATGATAGCTGAAGGTTACTAACCTGTTTCTGTAACCGCTCATTGACCCATTTTAGGGTTTGAACAGATACAGCTTTTGTTATCCATCCCCGCCAAAACGAAGCGTTTCCAGGGTGTGGAATTAACCAGGCTGAGCCGGTTTGTTGAATGCTTTTTCGGGCTTCAAACCCCCTGATAGCAAGGGGTTAAGGTGCCTAGGCGCATTAACCAAACCAAGCACGACACGGTCATACGTGTCGCACGGGTATGGCTACGATACAAGGGCAGCTTGGTCAATCGCCCCCTTGTCGACCATCAGCTAACAGCTGGTAGCAGTTTGAGCTGCCTGTGGCTAATACTCGGCCCACGTGGCCAGCAGCAGATGCAGGCCAGTCGCCAGGCGTGTCAGCGCGAAGCGCAAGCTGTTGCCTGGAAATGAGCGTTTCAAGTTGGCGGCTCACTTGCTGCTCAGTATGAAAATACCCACCTGCGATGCTTCAATTCGTTTGAAGTGTTGCACTTAGTTCATGCAGCTGCCAAGAAAATCAGCCATCGACTACAAGCCGGGCGCAGTTCGCGATTCAGGTAGTTGACCAGTAAAACCGCCTGCGTTGTTATTCGTCGATGTTAGGGGAGACCTCAACAGGGCCGGATACATCCATGTCCTCTACTGTGACTATTCTCTCCAGCATCCCATTTGGAACGATGTAAGTTTTCCTGTTTCTTTTGATTTCATTTATATTTTCAGAACGGCTTTTAATAGGCTTGCAAGTTTTTTCCTGCGATTCGACAAAGTCGTCATTTGAGTTGGATAAGGTATCCGCGGCTTTTGTATCTTCAGTTGAGCTGCTTTTATGCTCTGGGAGATTCGGTGGCGAACTTGTCTGAGGGGGATTGTTTTTATAATTTTCTTTGTAGCCCCTCAATGTGTCGCTACGGTTACCCTGTGGTTTTTTTGCTAGCCGTACGCGTGGCTGCTTCGCTTGCTTTTTGGTATGGGTTTGGTATGCCTTTTTTATCAATATTTCTAATAGTGCTGTTGCGCTTATATTCAGCTCGCTGGCCATTTTTTTCAGGTTTTTTTTGGTCTCCCCATTTAATGTAAAACTACAGACTAAATGACCTTCCTGCTTTTTGTTATTCCTGTTCCTCTGCTGTCGCCAAGCATCTTTCATGTCTTTCAGAAGTTCTCGCGCGCCAGCGCTTTGCTCAATTTTTTTGCCTGCATGTAGCATTTGTTCATGTGAAGGCAGCTCGTCTGGACAAATTTTTTGCTGATAATAAAAAAGCTCTTGGTAGCCCTTTGCCGACAAATATTCTATTGCCCAATAACGTTGATCTATATCTCGTGGATCGAGCCATTCCAGACCGATTGCTCTTTTTCGTCCCAAGGGTTTGAGTCCGTGTTGTAGGGGGAGACCATCCTAGCGGCCACAGCGGGTCCGAACAATACGTTATCAGATAACGCTATTGCGTAACGATAATCTTTAGGATAGGGTCCGATTTGGATATAAAACCGGTAGTCATATGTGTTTCTTACGTCTATGCGGGGCCAGTAGCGCGGGTCTTTCCCCTGAAGAGCGGCTGGTCCTGGCCTCGTTCGCGATGCATTTTGGGGGCCGTGGCCCCGTGAAGATGACCCTTCGAGAGTTGTCCGGGCGCTTAGGAATATCTGTTCGTGTCGTTGCGCGGGCAGTTTCGAGATTGTCGGCTGAGGCACATCTTGTTGTTAATAAGGTGTCTATTGGTAGAGGGCGTCCTTCAAGCGCGTATGAGTTATCAGCGATGATGCAGGCTCGCTTAAGCGAGGGGCGGGGAGACATTTGTCCACCCGTTTGTAAGCGGGTTATTAAAAATCTCCTCTCTGCTAATAATGAGCAAAGCGGTAAGGGCTGCGATGGCGTTGTTCAGAGCAACAGTATCGGCTTCAAGAAGCCCCCGCGCAGAAGCGATACCGATTCGCCTAGTGCTAGCGCTAGATGGCTTCTAGCTGTGCTGTTCAGTTATTCGGATGACCTTGGTGTCGTTCGTGGCGTAACGACGTTAGAGCTTCGGCAGGCAACCGGTATGGGCAAGGCGAAACTTAAATCGCAGTTAATGGGTCTTGTAGATAGAGGGTTGATAAGAAGTTATGTTCCGGGGGCGTCGAACACGTTATTTGTTGGAGCCAAGGTCAGTACGACCTACTTTCTTAATTTGAACCACCCGTTCCTTGGGGTCGGTAGAGATGTCAGTGCGGTTCTGGCGCTTAAGGAGTATGGTTGCGATCGACGCGAACTTGCGTGTATCACTGCTCGACCTATCGTGGAGCGTTTTCTTCGCGGGATTGAGGACCAAGCCTTCGAGATTTTCTGCTTGCGGGTGGACGGATATGCATCATTTTTACTCACCCGTCGCTGGGTTGAACTTTCAAACCCAAGGTGTCCTGAATTAACTCAATCGGTAGAGGATATGGTCTCGGCTGATTTCCAGAGGCCTAATGGAAGCGCAGTCGGTGGGGCGGGTGTAGATGTGGCCGATTGGGTAGTGGTGGTCGAGCATATTGCTTGGTTGGCGGTAGAGCGCGCTAGATGGATCCGAAAACTAGTTATGCGCATGCCTTCAGGTGGGGCTGATAGCACGCACATTCAAATTATTCCTGCTCCGAAGCATGATAGTGAAATTCGCGTTACCGTGCTTTTAATGGGGAGCCCCCCTATACCCCACGTCAATTGCTTGGTTATCAACTATACCCTCCCTCGTGTTTGTAGTTTGTATGAGGAAGAGGCTGAAATTCCTATTGATGAGCGCTACAGCTTTGGCTTGCTGACTCGGCCAAAAGATTAGGTTCAAGTCATTTTTTACACCCACTGCACATCCTCTGAGCCACAGAGGAGCCTGCTCATGCGAATCATCCGTCTGAAAGAAGTAATCGATTCCACCGGCTTGGCCCGGTCGACCATCTACAAATACATCGGGGAGGGCACCTTCCCGAAACCAGTCTCGCTGGGCGATCGCTGCGTCGGCTGGGTTGATAGCGAGGTCCATGATTGGATCCTGGCAAAAATTGAGGAACGGGATCTGGCTGAAGGCGCACCCGCGTGCTCAAGCGGCCATCTGAGCGTGGCCTGCTAGGGAGAAATGACCATTACGCCATGACCAGCCACGGCTGGTCATGGCGTTTATGCCGCAGCTCAGTGTGCTGCGCTCCCAGCTAACTCTCCCTGAATGCAATGTGAAAGATCGCCGGCAGGCTTGGCAATGTTGCTCCCCATTGCCCCGCCTAGCCGGGATGCTTGTTAGCTGACACCACTGCATCTATTTATATAGCTATTAGCTATATACCCAACACTCTACCGACCGATACTAATCACCACTACCCATCACCACTGACTACCTGAGGGAAAGAAGACCAGTAAAAAGAAACACACCCACGTACTTGGTATGCGACATCACCAACTAGGTACTGAACCATGAACAACCGCAAGCTCAACACCTACCTCTCCCAATCCGACATAGCCCTACAGATCGAGTCACTCGTCCACGCTATCGAGCATAGCGACACACCTGCATTCCGAATCACGCACAAGCGCTCAGGCTATGAGCGTGTTGAAGAGACCAGGCTCTCCCGCTACTTCACCAACATTCGGCAGATGTACGACCTGTTCGATGACCGATTGCCCTACGACTACAGCGAGCACCTATTAGCGTTCCGGGAAGCGTGCCATGACATCGGCCTTGAGCTTGCACCCGATGGTCCTAGGTGCTTGAGCAGGGGGCTCAGCCATCCGCAGAGCATGAACTTACTCACTGAGCGCATCCGCGAGTTGACCCGTCAGCAGTGGTATCGGCGCAGGGGCGGGGACCGCCGAGAATTGGCCAAGCAGCAAGAGAGGGAGATCACTGCGTACACGGATGCGGTGCTGAGTCGCTACTCACGCACGACAGTCGTCAGGCTTGATCTTTACTACCGGTCTGAAGCGCAGACCAGGCTACGAATCGAGCAGGTTTTTGACGATCTGGATGCTCTGATTTCCAAGCACAGCCGGCATCCGGCTTTCGAGCACCTCACCGGATATATCTGCGCGATAGAACAGGGGGATCGTAATGACGGAAGGGGCTACCACATCCATGCTGCCTACTTCTTCAATGGCAATGTGGTGTGCCGGGATGTCTGGAAGGCGATTGAGATCACCGAGCTGTGGGAGGCGATCACGCGTGGCCAGGGCTATGCGCATAGCTGCAACCACGACAAGGAACAGTATGGTGACGAGTGCGGCATCGGCCAGATCCACAGGGCAGATCAGTCGATACGGCCTCATACGCACAAGGCGATGAAATACCTGGTCAAGGATGGTCAACACTTGCGCTTGAAGCCTGCAGGGGCTCGCTGCCTGCGTAAAGGCACGCTGAGCCGTGTGCGCCGGGGCTGGCACAGTACTACTGAGCCCGTCGCTGGTTCTTCAGTCGGTAGCTCTCACCGCTGATTTGTCGAGGAAGCCGGCAAAACTGCCTTCGCCATTGCCATTGCCATTGCCATTGCCATTGCCATGGCTAGGGCCGCAGAACCTGGCGCTCCTCGGCCAGGCGGACGGCCGGCTTCACCCCCAAAAGTCCGCTGCGCTAGGTACGCTGTGAGGGTCTGCATCCCGCCGCTCCAGCTGATATAAAATCAGTTCCGAGCCGGCCATTGACTCCTGCGAAATGGCCAGTTTTTGCGCAAGCATACGTTGCACCGGTGGCAACTGGAGCGTATTCAGCCACTCTCTTGCAGCCTGTTGGTTCGCGAAGTCAGCCGGTTTGTCCAGGCCGGTGGAAGTTATGCGGTGGATGGCTTCATCCGTAGGTAGCACCATCGCACAGGCACGGCGCTGGGTTAGGCAGTTCATCAGCCCCTGTGGGTCATAGTCAGCGAAGCAGACCACCTCATGGACGCCTGCGAGCGCCTTGGTCACCGCTGCCGGTGTGAACTGAGGGCTGCCACGAAACAGCATCGGAATTTCGACGATGTCTTGAGGCCAACGATAGCGCGCCAAGTGGTACATCACTGGCAGGTTCTCAATCAGCACCACCCGATGAGTTCCGTGCAATTCTTCCGCCGGCACATTCAAAGTCGACCCGGGCGGCAGCTGGTAGGTGCCGGACGCTAGCGTTAGCGCATGGGTGGGTGACCCGACCATAACGATACCGGCGGAAACCGTCTGGCTGGATAATTTCTCGTTGCGGGTCTTGAGGGCGAGCTCCATCCGGTCCCCCTTCAGCTCAGCCGTGGTTTGCTTCAGAGGGTCGAAGGATGTATGGCGCTTGATTAAGGCGCGGAGTGTCGAGTGATCTTGCTCGGAAAGCTTCAGGCTGGCCCCGGAGCTGGACGGAGTGCCAATTCCGTAGCTTTGGTGCAGGCAATACCAGGTCTTTGTTAAGTTGACCTTGCGGTCGCAGCGGCGCAAAGCATTGGTGATTGTCTCGATAGTCCGGGCATTGAACTCAAGCATCCTATTTTTACCCTGCGCGCTGAGAGCGAACCAGCTTGAGATCCAAAACCAGCCGGTTGGCTGAGGTCGGAGGGAAGGGCGCGAATTCGGCCTCTAGCCGATAATTCAGACGTTTCCCCAGCTTCTTGCTCATCGCCTCCTGCAGCTGGATGTAGTTGTCCAGCGCATACAGCCAAATTCGCAAATCCACTTCCGTGTCGCCATGAGCTTTCCAGTAGGCGGTGGCCGACTGAGATTGGCGGGTGTCGATCAGCTGGCGAAGCATGACCCCGAGGTGGCGGCGGGCGAAGGGGGTTTCCATCGCCTCAGTTGTCTGCTCCTGCACCGGGACCACCACCGACTCACGGGGTTTGCCGCTCTCGATAGGAGCCACTCGCTCCTTGGGCTGCGGCAGGCTGGCCATCAGCTGCTCTATCGCCTCGAAACCCTCCTCGGAGCTGCCATGGGTGTAGGGGCTCCCGCTGATCGTCAGCGGCTGGGCTGGCAGGCAGGCCAGGGCATCGGCCTGCTCCAGCAGTGGATCGAGATTAATTGGGTTGCCCGCCAGCAAGAAGGCATCCACTGCGTGCACCACCTGGCGAAGCCGGCTGCGTTTGCGCACCGTCAGGCTCAGCTTGTCGAGCCGATTGATCAGCTCGTCCAGCTCGCTTCTATTGCGCATCACGGCGCTGTGCAGGGAGCCCTGGATCTCGCTGGTCAGCAGGCGAACCAGGGTGCGGTCGCGGCCGGTGAGCCTGTGCAGGCTGCGGAAAGAGAACAGTTTCAGCTTGTCGTGCAACCGGCGCAGGCGGCCCATCGCATTCTGGATGTCACGCAAGCGGTCGGAGAGGCGGGTGGAGTAGCCGTAGCCGCCCTCGATGAAGTTGCGCGCCAGCAGGTACTCATCGCGTAGGTGACTGATCACCTGGCGCGTAGTGTGTGACAAGCGCTTGAGATGACGCTCCATGTCCTCAGGCGAGTTGTCGGCCTTTGCCGCGTGGTAGGACTCGCAATGCTGCTGGATCGAGATCAGCGTTTCCTTGAGGTCGGGCGCGGCGCGTTCGAAGCCCTGGATGGAGACCTGGGCGCCGATATCCAGCAGCAGACTGCTGAGGTGCAGCATGTGGTTATCGCTGTCGATCAGCCCCTTGCTCACCAGCCAGGCGGCCGTCTTGTTTTGCCGATCCGGTTCGGGAATGCCAGTGTCGTCGGCGGAGGCCAGCTCCTCGAGCAACTCGGCGTTGTCCATCAATGCTTTGCCGAGGGTCTTCCAGTCTTCAGCTTTCACAGAAGGCCCCTTTGCGCCAGCACCTGCGGGTCATCCACGACGTTGTTTAGAGACAACCGGTGGTGGTCAGCCAGCCAGCCGAGGATGTGGTGCAGATAGCCCATCCGGCCGGTGATGATGTAGTTGGACGACTCGCTGCTGCGCTTGACGAGATATTCAGCATCGGCCATGGCCTTGAGCACCCTGCCCAGCTTGTCCTTGGTGTCCTTACCGTTGCGAGAAGCCGCGAAAAACTCGTGGCCGGCCAGGTCGCGCAGCTGGTCGCGGAAGGTGGGATTTTCTTCGATGGCATTGAGAAGCGCAGCGAACGACAGCTCCTCGCCCGGCGCCATGCATGAATCGTTACCACTGGCCTGATCCAGCAGGCGTATTAGGTCGATGCACGGGCGGATTTGGTCGCGGATCACCAGCAGCTGGGCGGTGGCCTGCTGTCGGTCGCGCGGGTCGTCGAGATCGACATAGCGGGCGAAGTACGCCTCAGGGGCCTCATCCTCTCCCAGCGCGCCCAGGTCGCGCCCGAGTGGCGCCAGGGCGGCGCGCACGGCATCGGCGAATCCCTCGGCGCGCATCTGCCGGTGCAGCTCGGGCTGGCTGTACGGACAGATGAAGCCACCGGCCAGCAGGATGAGCAGGGCGTCTTTCTTCAATTGCTCAGGGGGCAGGCCGCTCATGCCAGGGTCTCCATTTCTTCTGCCAGGGCGGCATTCAGGTCATCCAGAGGGTCAATTTCGTCGTTCAGGTACTCGCGCACCTCGATTCCCTTGCCGGTCGCCCGGCGTTTGAGGGTGTAGCAGTTCGGGAACTGCTTCAGCAGTTCTGGGGCGCCGCCGGGGAAGGCGGCCAGCATGGACACCCCGCGCTGGTTAAAAAGATCTACCAGGGCGATGTAGTTCTCCGGGGACAGCTCCAGCGCCTCGTCCAGCGGAATCACCATCTGGAAGTTGGCATCCTTGCGCAGCAGCTCGAACAGCGACACGAAGACCATCGAGACAATGATCTTGGTTAGGCCGTCGCTGCTGATGTTGACCAGATCCTGGTTGTTGTTGGCGACCTTCAGGTGGCCTTGATCCACGCAGGCTACGCTCACATCGAAGCACTTGGAGATATCGGTGCCGAAAGCCCCCTCGCGGATCTGCCGCTCGATACGGTGGACAGCATCCATGAACAGGGCGGTGGGCTCGAAGCCATCGCCCATTTCGTGCCAGCGACGGTACTGGGTCTCGAAGTTGGCGAGGTCGGCCCAGAACGAGAGGTTGTGAATGCGCGAGGTGACCCGAAATTCGAACTTCTGGATCGGCGGGAACGAGCCGAGGACCGCCTGCGCCCGGGCAGTTGCGTGGCGGCCCAGGGTTAGGATGGACTTGTGCAGGATATCGAGCTTGTCGCTGCTGTCGCAGAGTTTGATCGCCAGGCTTTGCGCCTGCATGATCATCTTGCCGCGCTGCTCATGGTGGAAGTTGTCCATGTGCTCGCGCAGCCCCTTGGAGGCGTGCAGCCAGGCCAGCTCGTAATCCTCGGCGGCCTGCCGTGCCTGCGCGGCAATCTGGTCAATCTCGCCCCCGTGGGGCGTCTGCTGCAGGCTGCCGCGACTGTAGCGGGTGGTCACCTCGTGATAGGTTGCACGGGCGCGCTTATGAATGCCCTCGCGCTCGGCGCGCAGCGCGGATACCTGGGCCTCGATGTCCTCGGCTTTCTGGTTCTGCAGGCGGCCGGCCTCCGGATTGGCATCGACGTTATTGAGCTGGCCGACGATCCTCTGGCTGATGGTCATTTGCTCGGCCAGCGCATTGCCTTCCTCGATCAGCGCCTTGCGGCGGATGTTGCGCTCGGCAATCACGGCCTGACGGGCGCGCTCGAACTCTTCAATCGCACGATTGATCCGGTCTCGCTCGCCCTCGCAGCGGATCAGCTCCGCCTGCCGGTTGCCCAGCTCGGGGAGCACGTTGGCCTTCCACAGGCGGTAGCTCTCGATGATCGAGCGATGGTCGGTCCAACGCTTGATCTCGCGCCCCAGGGCAGCGATTTCCGCCTCCAGCCGACGGTTTACGCTGTCATCGATGCCGGCCGCACGTAGCTGGGTAGCCTTGTCGGCCTCGAGCTGATCGAGTTCCTTCTTGAGCTGTTCGTCGATGCGCTGGATGGCCAGGCGAGACGACTCCAGCAGCTGCTCGTGCTCCTCGAGAATGTCCTTGCCAGCCAGTTCGCCTGTCGTCCTCAGCTCCAGCAGGTGGCGGCCATGGTCGCCCCTGAGGGTGTGGATCTCCTCCTCGATCTGCTTGAGGCGCTCGGCGGCTTCATTGGTCCGGCAGACCTGGATTTCCAGCTGCTCAAGGTATTGCGCGCGGGCACGCTCATGGATGCCGGTGAGCAGATCGCTGCGCGATGCCAGCTCGGCCTCAGCCTGCGAGAGTGCCTGGGTGGCCTTGGACTCGCGCTGGCGCAGCTGGCGCTTGCGATCCTCAAAGGCGGAGTGCTGCTTCTTGAGGCTGTCCAGCTCGATGTCGCAGGCCTGGATCTGATCGGTCAGGGACGCGATTTCAGCCTTGATGTCCTCGTCGCTGGCGAAGGAGGGCGCGCTCAGCGGGGAAAGGGTCAGTTCAACCCCGTAGAGCGTCAGATCCGCACCGGTGGAGTTGCCCTCGCCATTGACCAGGCTGGTGTGCAGCGACGGGTTAAGGTCAGTACGCATCAGCACGCGCGGCGGCACCAGGCGGGCGATGTTGTCCGTCCAGCTCGGGTGATTCTTGCGCAGGAACCCCAGCAGCGTGTCGTTGCTGGCGTTGAGCTGGGCGACCAGCTCGTCCTGGTTCTGCTTGAGGTTCTCTCGGCGACGTTCCGCGCCCTGATAGCTAGCGGCCAGAACGGCTTGCGCTTCATGCAGCTGTTTGTCCTCGACCTCCAGCGCCTTGCATGCGGCTTTGTGTTCGTCGCACACCGCCCGCTGCTCGGTGATTGCGGCCTGCGCGGCATTCAGCTCGGCCTGGGCATCGGGCAGTACGGTCAGCGACTGCAGCAGGCGCAGTTCAGCCTGCTGGCGCGAATGCTCAGCGACACCAGCCTGCTGGCGAGCCTGTACCTCATCCATCTCGATGCGCTGGTTGTCGCGCGTGTCTTCGATCAGCGCGCTGTAGTAGCGGTCATGGGCTTCCTTGCGAGCCAGCAGGGCACGGCTGTCGGCGTCAGTCCGGCTGCGCGTCTTCTCGCGCAGATCGGTGGCGCTGTCTTTTGCCGCCTGGGTGCGCTGCTCGTGCAGCAGGCGGATATCGATGCCTTGCTGGTTGAGCTGGCTGAGGTGCTGCTGCTTCTGGTCGCGCTGGGCCAGCAGCTCTTCCGAGCGGGCGTCCAGTTCGAGCAGGTCTTCCAGCCCATCGCGTTCATACTGCGCTCGCTGGTCTTCGATCCGCTTGACCTGCAGTTCGGCTTCCCTGAGGTCGGAAGCGATGGTGCCGCGCTCGGTGGCCAGAGCATCACGCTGCTTCAGCGTGGTCTCCTCGTATTCGGAGGCCTCCCGGGTGACGTCGGCGATGGCCTCGCTGTTGCGCTGCTGACCGCTGCGCAAGTCCTCGATCATCAGCAGGGCGCGCTGCTTGTGATTGGCCAGCTGGCGGGTGCCTGATTCGTATTGCTCGCGAAGCGTGTCCAGCTCGCTAATCCGGCCTTTCAGTTCGCGCTCGTAGATCTGGAGGCCGGCATGGTTGTCGATCAGCGAGCGGAAGGCGTGACCGCTGATGCTTTGCAGGGCCTGGCTGGGGTCATCGTTGTCCTGCTGAAGGATCTCGGTCATGGTCGACTTGATGCCTTCGAACGTGTGTCCGGATTCCAGCATCGCCATGGTCACGTTGTCGATCCCGCCGAAGTCCTTGCGCTTAGGCGCCAGCGAGAAGCTGGGGCGCAAGGTCTGGATCATTTTGCGACGGCTGAGGTCATCCACCCCATCCAGGTTGGCGTTGCCGGTGTTGTACTGAATGATTCGGCGATAGTGCATGGGCTGCAGCTCGGGCGAGCAGTCCACCCCGATACGCAGGATGTGCCCCTGAAGTTCGGCTGCCGACACGAGCAGGCCGGCGGCCGGATCGATGTAGAGCAGCTCGGGCTTCCAGGCGCTGGACACCAGCCGGTAGGAATAGCTTTCGCCGCTGCGGTGCATGACGGCGCAGCGTGGCTGTCCTTCCGAATTTGTGTACTCAAAAACAATGAAGCTCGAGGCGTTGGGCAAGTACCAGTTGGCGAAACTCTGCTTGTTGGCGCCAGCCCGGATCACCCGGCCGGGTGTCGCCCCGTAGAACACCGGGATCAGCTTGAGGAATGACGACTTGCCGATGCCATTAGTGCCGTTAAGGCTGGTATTTCCCGACATGACCAGTTCCGCCTTGGCACCGGCGCAGAGCGAGTCAATCAGGACGATCTTGAGAAGCTGGGACATGGGAGGGCCTTGAGGGTGAGGGGCTTTCAAGCTCTTTCAGGTGAACGCTCAATAATTGATCAGAAAGATGCCTGATCCAGCTTATTGACTGGCGTGGTGGGAGATATTGGCGCCATGAGGTTCCGGTACAGCTCAAGGCCTGCCTCCATTTGATGCAGCAGTTCTTTTTGCAACGTCAGCGGCTTAAGCACGGCAATAGCTCCTGTCTGTGAAAGCAGCCACCAACGGAGCTGCCAGGAGTCTTGAACTGTGGCAGTCAGTTGATACCCCTCGTCCTCTGGCTCCAACTGCATGTCAGTGGATAGCGGTGTTTCACTCAGTTGCCTAGCCAGGCTCTCACTGACCCAGGCGTGGAGGGCGATTTGTCCTGCACCGGGGCTGTTGAATTGCAGAGCGCCGCTGGCGATGTAATCGTCCAGTTGAAAGTCTTGGGGGCGGCGGCTGTAAGTGTCGAGGGTGGCGGCATCCTTGAAGCGGTGTATCGCGTAGAGGCGGACGTCTTCATAAGGCTCGGCAATTGCAGCCAGGTAGGTGATGTTGCCGCGCTGGATCAGGGCGAGTGGATTCAGCACCAGCTCACGGAGCTTATTGCTGTGTGCCGCGAAGTAGTTGCAGTGCAGTTGTTGGTCACCCAGCAGCGCTTGCTGGATCTGCTCCAACAGTACTTCGTCGATCACGGGGGCCAGCAGTGACAGCTCGGGAGGCACGCTGGCGATCTTGTTGATCCAGCGGGCAGCCGGTACTTCTGGTCCGAGGGCCTGCAGTTTCTGATGGGCCTGTGCGAATCGTGGCTCAAGGCTTTTGAGCATGAAGCCGGGCAGAAGAGGACGCAGGCTGTCTTCGACCATCCTCAAGGTCAATGCCTCACTTACGGTCAGGCCGGGAAGCTCTGCCGTCGCACCAGGCGTCCAGTACCAGCCATAAGGGGTGCCCTTGTCGTTGCACTGCAGAGGAAAGAGCTGAGATAGCTCGACCAGATCCCGCTCGATAGTGCGCTTGCTGACCCTGAAGCCTGCCTCATCGAGGCGCTTGGCCAGCAATTGAGCGGTCACTCCTGGCGGGCGGGCCGGAAGGGATTTCAGCAATTCCCATTGACGGCTGAGGGTGCTGCGTATGGATGAGGCAGGCATCGTTCGTCCTTGAATGGTCCAAGTCGGCAGGATACCAACCGATCTATCTGGTCGCCTAAACCGACCATTTCGCTAAAAGTGTGTCAGTTGAGTGCGACGTAATGTGTCGTACCCGGTCGCTAATCTGCAGCTCGATGCGGGCCTCTCCTCGGTTCCATCGCTCCATCGCTCCGACGCTATAGCGGCAGCGCTGGCTGGATCGCTTGCATCGCATTTATGCGATCAAGCGGCTCCTGGTATTTAGCCACGATCTTCTCAGCACTAATCTGGCAGACGAGCGTGCGGTTACCCAGGCGGTTGGCAGTACCATCCGGGCTGGCATGAGCATGGTTTGCCGGGTTCAGGCTGCCATCGGAGCGCTGAATACCGACGACATTGAGTCTTGAATCCAGGCCATGGATCGGGGGGCATCTATGGCGCTGGGAGAAGGAACAATGGCGATGGAGAGATATTTCCTTCAAATCGTGCCTAATCCTGGCTAATCAAGCTAAATCGGATAAAATATTTGTCCATTTTCTCCAGGGGGGTTAGCGCCATGAACGACCGTTGGCTCAATGTCGATGACATTGCGGAACACCTTGGTGTGAGCAAGGACACGGTCTACGCCTGGATCTCAAAGCGCAGCATGCCTGCCCACAAGGTGGGGCGCCTATGGAAGTTCCAGAAGGCCGACGTAGACGCCTGGGTCAAAGCTGGTGGGGCCAGCGACGATGCGCAGCGAGAGCCAGCATGAGTCCCGAGCGCTATCGTCTGTCGTTCACTACGGGGGGGCTGTTCCTGCAGGAGGCCCCGTTGGTTGCCGAACGCTACCTGACGCTGCGCGACTGGTCGCAGACTCGTACAGAGGTGCGCAGTGGCAACCTCCTGCAGGCGCGCACCGCCAGCGCCGCCAAACGCATCAGCATCGAGCTGTTCGGGCGCCTCGGGTTGCTCGATATCGAAGAACTGGAGCTGCTGGTCGAGGGTAACCTGCGCGAGCGTGGCTACCTGCTCTGGTCGGCAGTCTGCCGTCGGTATGCCTTCATCCGTGACTTTGCTGTCGAGGTGCTGCGTGAGTACTACCTCAGTCGGCGTCACCAGATCATGCCGGCTGACTACGAGGCCTTCTATAACGCCAAAGCGCTCTGGCATACGGAGCTGGACGAGATTGCCGTCTCCACGCAAAAGCGTCTGCGCCATGGCGTATTTCAGATGCTGCGCGAGGCTGATCTGCTCTCCGAGCAGGGGCAGATCCAGCCGGCGCTGCTGACCCCGTATCTGGCCCGGTTGATAGCCAAGCACGGCCACGAGAACCTGCTGGTTTTTCCAGCCACGGACAGCGAAATTCAAAGGTGGCTTCAATGAGCCGGAAAATCAGCCAGCAGCCGCTGGCAGCACGCTTCGAACATCTGCTGGGCGTCATCAGCAGCCAGCGCTTTCTAGAGATGAAAGGGCTGAACAACGACCTGCCGTTCTACATCTGCGAGTTCAAGGCCGCCGAGGCCTTCGAGATGCAGCGTATGCAACGGCAACTGGTCAATAGCCTGGCCAGCATGAGCATCGACTGTCTCCAAGGGCGTGGGGTACGCGTTCTGGAGGTCAACCTCTACGATCTGTCCATCGAGCTGCTCAAGGCCCGTGAAGGCAGTAGTGATGACAGCAGCCTCTGGGACGAGATCCTCACCGTCGAGCCAGAGGTAGAGAAAGATGCTCTGCTGGAACTGATGCAGAACGTCCTGGGTGTCGAGGAGTACCTGATCCCGGCGATTGGTGAGCGCCTTGCTGGGGCGGACTACGACGTCCTGTTTCTCTCCGGCATTGGCGAGGTGTTCCCCTACATCCGCTCGCACAACGTGCTCAACAACCTGCAGAGCACGGCCAAGGGCAAGCCAACCGTGATGTTCTTCCCTGGCGAGTACCGTCACTCACTGCAGCAGGGGGCTTCGCTGGAGCTGTTCGGCTTGCTGCACGACGACAAGTACTACCGCGCATTCAACATTTTCGAGATTCAGGTCTGAGGAAGCAGTAGATGGAACTCAACGGTATTTTCCTGAACCCCGTCAGTCGCTCCATCGAGGGGGTGATCAAGGCCGACGATGAAGCCAGCCTGTATGAAGAGCTGAGCGAGTACGTCCTTACCGACGAGGTTGCCAAGCGCCTGGAACACTTCCTCGACGCCTATACCGACTACCACGGTGCAAACGGGGTGTGGGTGTCCGGCTTCTTCGGCTCGGGTAAGTCGCACCTGTTGAAGATGCTGGCCCTGCTGCTGGAAAACCGCCGAGTCGACGGTTCATCTGCCCTGGACATCTTCCTGCCCAAGATCCACGAAGACGATGCGCTGCTGCGCAGCAAGCTCAAGCAGGCCGTTGCCATTCCGTCGAAGAGCATCCTGTTCAACATCGACCAGAAGGCCGACATCATCAGTAAGACCCAGATCGATGCCTTGCTGTCGGTGTTCGTCAAGGTCTTCAACGAGATGTGCGGCTACTTCGGCAAGCAGGGCTACATTGCCCAGTTCGAGCGCGATCTCGACAGCCGCGAGCAGTTCGAGGCCTTCAAGGACGCCTATCAGAGCATCGCCAAAAAGCCCTGGGAGCGCGGACGCGAACAGGCCCTGCTGGAGTCCGGCAACATCGCCAAGGCCTATGCGCAGATCACCGGCGAAGATCCGGCGCTGGCCAAGGGCATCCTCGACAAGTACCGCACCCAGTACAGCGTTTCCATCGAAGATTTTGGCAACCAGGTCAAGGCCTGGCTGGACAAGCAGCCGGCCAACTTCCGCCTGAATTTTTTTGTCGATGAGGTCGGCCAGTACATTGACGATAACACCAAGCTGATGACCAACCTGCAGACCGTCGCCGAGAGCCTGGCGACCAAGTGTCAGGGGCGAGCCTGGATCATCGTTACCGCGCAGGAGGACATGAGTTCGGTCCTCGGTGAGATGGGGACGAAGCAGAGCAACGACTTCACCAAGATCCAGGCACGCTTCGCCAACCGCCTCAAGCTGACCAGCGCCGACGTGGCCGAGGTGATCCAGAAGCGCCTGCTGACCAAAAATTCGGTGGGTGCCGATCTGCTGAAAAGCGTCTATGACCAGCAGGTCAACAACTTCAAGACGCTCTTCGAGTTCGCTGATGGCGGCCAGCACTACCAGAACTTCCGCGATCTTGAGCACTTCACCTACTGCTATCCGTTCGTGCCGTACCAGTTCCCGCTGTTCCAGTCGGCCATCCGCGGCATTTCCCTGCACAACGGCTTCGAGGGCAAGGCCAACTCGGTAGGTGAGCGCTCCATGCTTGGGGTCTTTCGCGAGGTGGCCATGGCTATCGACGACGAGCCAGTTGGCCAGCTGGCAACCTTCGACCGCATGTTCGAAGGCATTCGGGGGGCGCTGAAGAGCGCGATCCAGAGCGCGATCAATAACGCCGAACGTCACCTGGGCGACCCCTATGCCGTGCGTGTGCTCAAGGCCCTGTTCCTGGTCAAGTACGTCAAGGAGTTCAAGGCCACCCTGCGCAACCTCAGCGTGCTGATGCTGGAGCGTTTCGGCGAGGATGTACCGGCCCAGCGCAAGAAGCTCGAGACCGCACTCAACCTGCTGGAGCAGCAGACCTATATCCAGCGCAATGGCGATCTCTACGAGTACCTGACCGACGAAGAGAAGGACATCGAGGAAGAGATCAAGAACACCGAGGTCGAGTCGGCCGACGTGATCAAAGAGCTGGAGGGGCTGCTGTTCGAGGGCGTCATCAAGCAGCGCAAGATCCGCTACGAGAACGGCCAGGACTACCCCTACACCCGCAAGATGGATGACCGTGCCCTCAGCCGTGAGCATGAGCTGAGCATCCATGTCGTCACGCCGCTCAGCGACAACTTCGATAACCTCACTGTGCAGCGCATGCAGAGCATGGGGCGCGATGAGCTACGGGTCGTGCTGCCCGCCGATGCGCGTTTCATGCAAGACCTGACCATGTACAAGCGCACCGAGAAGTACATCCGGCAGAACAGCAACACCCAGCAGGAGGCGGTCAAGCGTATTCTCGATGCCAAGGGCTTCCAGAACACCGAGCGCCTTGCCGAGCTTCTGGAGCGTGCCAAGTACCTGCTCGGCCACGCGCAGCTGATCATCAACGCGGCAGACGTGGATGTATCCAGTAACGATGGCCAGACCCGCATCCTCAAGGGCTTCTTCCAGCTCATCGAAACCACCTATCCGAACCTGCGCATGCTGCGCGATGTGGCGTTCAGCGAGAACGACATCGGCAAGTACCTGCGCCAGGGGCAGGATGGGCTGCTCGGCAACGACGCCACCAGCCTGAGCGAGCCGGAGCAGGAGCTGCTGGCCTTCATCCAGACCAATGCGCGCAGTGGCGTGCGCACCACGGTGAAGAGCCTGCTGGAGCGCTTCGAGCGCAAGAGTTACGGCTGGTACTACGCCGCCATCCTCTGCAACCTCGCGCTGCTCTGCGCGCGCGGCAAGGTCGAGGTGCGTCAGGACAGCAACCCGCTGGAGGGGGACATCCTGGAGCGCAGCCTGCGTAATACCAACGCCCACCCCACCTTGGTGCTGGAGCCGCAGATCGAATTCACCGCTTCCCAGGTGCGGACGCTCAAGGACTTCTTTGCCGATTTCTTCGACCGGCCGGCCAGCAGCAACGAGGCCCGCGCCCTGGCCCGTGAAACCATCGATGCCATCAAGGATCTGGAGTTGGAGCTGGCCGAGCTGCACGGCCAGAAGGCGCAGTATCCCTTCCTGGTGGCTTTGGATGGAGTGCTGGCGACCCTCAAGGAAATCGCCGCGAAGAACCCCAGCTGGTTCCTGACTGACCTGTCTCGTGCGGAAGACGCGCTACTCGACACCAAGGAGCAGATCATCGACCCGCTGCAGCGCTTCATGCGCAGCCCGCAGCGGGAGATCTACGACCAGGCCCGCCAACTGGTGCAGGAGCAGCAGGACAACTTCACCTATGTGAACGTCGCCGAGGTTGAGGCTATCCGTGCCGTGCTGGCCGACAGCAAGCCCTGGCAGGGAAACCGTCTGCAGCAGGCCAGGCCGCAACTGGAGGCGCTCCAGCTGGCCATCGCCAACCAACTGGCCAGCGAGCAGCAGGCCAGCGAGCAACTGCTCGACGAATTGGAGCAGCGCCTGTGTGGTGCTGACGGCTATGCAGGGCTAAGTACGGAGCACAAGGCACAGCTGGCATCCCCCTTCAGTGCTGCTCGCCAGGCCCTGAAAGGGCAAAAGCTGATTGCAGTACTGCGTGATCAGCGCCGGCGCTTCGAGGATGAGCGATACCCGCAACTGTTGCTCACGCTCGAACAATTGGCCCGCCCGCAACCTGTAAAGCCCGAGCATCCCGAGCCGTCTCCGCAGCCCAACAAGGAGCTGACGGGAGGTGGCGATGTGCCGCCTGGCCAGCCGCCGTTGAAAGTAGCGGAGCCGCGCATCGTGCAGGCGCGTCAGATCAAGGTCGGGTATGGCAAGCCTTGGCTCACCAGCGAGGCCGAGCTGGACGACTACCTGCAGAAGCAGCGCGAGGCCTGGCTGAAGGAAATCCAGGCCGGTAACCGCGTACAGATCTGATTTTGTAACGAATTCAAGTGGCCTGCCTGCTGCGGGCCACTCCCAGGTTGAGACTGCCCGGTCGAGTGCCGGGAGCAGGAGAGTTGGATAGATGGAAACCGCCAAGCTGGAGAAGTTTGCTCAGGCCGCACGTACTGTTCTGCGAAAACAGGTCGCTAGCAAGCTAGAGCTGGTACGGGACACCAGTAGTGCTGCCCGCCGTGAGATCCCTCAGGCTGTTGCCCAGCTGGAACGGCAGATTCAGGAGACCAGCAAGGAGCAGGTGGTCGAGAAGGTCGCCTACACCTGGTTCAACCGCTTCTGCGCCCTGCGCTTCCTTGATGCGAATGGCTACACCAATCCCCGTGTGCTCACGCCCATGGAGGGCCAGATCACCCCGGAAATCCTCGCCGAGGCGAAGATGGGGCACCTGGACGAGGAGCTGGTCGCGGGCAAAACGCGGCAAAAGATCCTTGATCTGCTGGCCGGCAAGGCACCCAGTTCAGATCCTCAAGGCGAGGCCTATCGCCTGCTGCTGGTGTCGGCGTGCAACCACTGGTACCGGCACATGCCCTTCCTCTTCGAGCAGATCGACGACTACACCGAACTGCTGATGCCCGAGGACTTGCTGTCACAAGGTTCGATTCTCACCAGCCTGCGTGAAGTGATGACCGAGGAGGTCTGTAAGGACGTCGAGGTCATCGGCTGGCTCTACCAGTTCTATATCTCGAAAAAGAAGGATGAGGTCTTCGCCGGACTGAAGCAGAACATCAAGATCACGGCCGAGAACATCCCCGCCGCGACGCAGCTCTTCACCCCCCACTGGATCGTCCGCTATCTGGTCGAGAATTCGCTAGGCCGGCTGTGGCTGCTGAACCGTCCGCAGTCGAAATTGGCAGAGAAGATGGACTACTACATCGCGCCGGAGGAGCCCGAGACGGAATTCCCGCGCATCTCTAGTCCGGAAGAGATCCGCATCTGCGACCCGGCCTGTGGGTCGGGACATATGCTGACCTATGCGTTCGACCTGCTCTATGCGATCTACGAGGAAGAAGGGTACGACCCGACCGAGATCCCGGCGCTGATCCTGACCAATAATCTCTATGGCGTTGAGATCGACGACCGTGCCGGAGCGCTAGCTGCCTTTGCACTCGTGATGAAGGCTGCAGCTAGGCTGGGCCGGCGACGCTTCCTGCGCCTAGACGTACAGCCCAATATCTGTGTGCTGGAGAATGTAAACTTCACTCAGGATGAGTTGCACGACGTGGTTGCCATCATGGGCCGCGATCTGTTTTCAGACGAGTTGCGCGAGACTCTAATGCAGTTCGAGCAGGCCAAAAACTTTGGCTCGCTGATCATGCCAAAACTGCCTGATCCGGCAGAGGTAGCACGTCTACTGGCGACCAAGGACTTTGGCGGCGATCTGCTGCTAAAAGATGTGCAGGATCGTGTGCTGAAGGTGCTGCACATGGCTGAGTTTCTCTCTCCCCAATATCATGTGGTGGTGGCTAATCCACCGTATGCCGGTGTTAAGGGGCTTAATGCCAGACTAGCCGCTTGGCTTGAAGGCTATTTCCCTGAAAGTTGTTCCGACTTAATGACTGCATTCATGGATCGATGTCGTCTGCTTAGTCTGGAGCAAGGAATTTGGAGTATGATCAATATTCCATCTTGGATGTTCTTGAGTTCGTACAAAGACCTACGCGCTCGACTGCTTCAGAGTCAAACAATAAACTCGCTAATCCATCTTGGTCGCGGTGTATTTGGTTCTGACTTTGGTGCAGTTGCATTCTGTGTCAAAAACTCTGCACCAAACAATGAAGCCTGTATGCTCGCAAGACGGCTTTTTGAAAAGTTTTCTATTGTGCGGAGTAATGATCAGATTGAGGCTCTATTTAGGGATCGCGCATATGGTGTTTTTCGAGTAAAGCAAAACTCCCTGAGGAAGATACCTGGTGCGCCATTTGCCTACTGGTTGAGTGAGGACGCGATTTCAACATTCGAAAAGGGTACTTCGCTCTCTGAAATTGCTCCAGCCAAGCAAGGGATTAAAACTGGTGATAATGAGAGATTTCTTCGGTTTTGGCATGAGGTTGGAATTAGAGCCTCCGCGCTTAACGAACGCCTAAGCGTAGAGGAGCGAGATCAGCGGAAATGGTTTCCTTGTACGAAAGGTGGCCCTTTTAGACGGTGGTATGGGAATTTTGACTATGTCCTGAATTGGGGGGGTAATGGGGATGAGATTCGAAACTTTAAAGACGAAAAAGGTAAGCTAAAATCGAGGCCTCAGAATACTCAATACTTCTTTGTTGGAGGAGTGACGTGGTCAAGTCTTACCATTGGTTCTTTTTCGGCTAGGCTTCTTCCAAGGCATTTCGCCTTTGAAAGCAAAGGGTCGGCATCTCCAATTAAAGATAAATCCGAGGCGCTCAATGTGCTCGGTTTATTAAATACTGCTGTGGTTGATAGGTTGATTTCTGCTCTTTCGCCAACCGTGGATTATAGTGAAGGCGCTATTGGAAAACTCCCCATTATTCATGTTGATAGTTCCGCATTGTCGATTCCAGAGAAGGCGACCTCTACCGCCCGTGCCGACTGGGATGCCTATGAAACCTCTTGGGACTTCACCTCGCTTCCGCTGCTCTCGCCCGACTACCGAACCGAAACGCTGGAGGGTAGCTATGTCCGTCTGCGCTCCCATTGGCGGGGTATGACGGACGAGATGCAATGGCTGGAGAAGGAGAACAACCGGCTCTTCATCAACTCCTATGGCCTCGAGAACGAGCTCACACCTGAGGTGCCGCTCGAAGAGATCACCCTCACCTGCAACCCTGCCTATCGCTATGGCGTGAAGGTCTCCGAAGAGGACCGCGAAATCCGCCTGCGTGCCGATACCATGGCTGAGTTCCTGTCCTACGCCGTGGGCTGCATGTTCGGTCGCTACAGCCTCGACAAGCCGGGCCTAGTGCTGGCCAATCAGGGCGACACGCTGGCCGAATACCTGCATCAGGTACCCGAGCCCCTCTTCATGCCAGATGAAGACAACGTGATCCCGGTGCTGGATGGCGAATGGTTCGCCGATGATGTGACCGAGCGCTTCCGCCAGTTCCTGCGTGTGACCTTTGGCGAGGAGCACTACGAGGAAAACCTCGCCTTCATCGAAAAGGCGCTGGGCAAGGACGTGCGCAAGTACTACCTCAAAGATTTCTACGCCGACCACGTCAAGCGCTACAAAAAGCGTCCGATCTACTGGCTGTTCTCCAGCCCCAAGGGCACCTTCAACGCACTGATCTACTTACACCGTTACCGCCCGGACACCGTCAGCGTGGTGCTCCAGTACCTACGCGACTTCCGCAAGAAGCTCGCCGCGCGACTGGACTACCTGCAGCAGGTGGCGATCAGCACCTCGGCCAGCCAGGGCGAAAAGACCAAGGCCAACAAGGAAGCCGAAACCATCAAAAAGCAGCTTCTGGAGCTGGACGACTACGAGCGCGACACCCTCTATCCGCTGGCCACCGAGCAGGTACAGCTGGATCTGGATGATGGCGTCAAGGTCAACTACCTCAAGCTGGGAGCAGCCCTGAAGAAGATTCCGGGACTGGAAGTCAAGGAAGACTGATATGGCAGGCCGATTTGAAAAGGCGATCACGATTCGCCAGGCAATACGTAACATCGATGACCGGACGTTTCTGTTGCCGGCGATCCAGCGCAATTTCGTCTGGTCGACGCAGCAGATCTGCACGCTCTTTGACTCCCTGATGCGTGAGTACCCCATCAACACGTTCATGATGTGGGATGTGACGAGCCCGGAGATCAAGAATAAATACCGCTTCTACAGCTTCCTGACCGATTACTGCCAGCGCTTCAAGGAGTCCAACGACTACGTCCCGACCCAGGGGGACTTCAAGGACTTCAAGGCGGTCATCGACGGACAGCAGCGGCTGACCTCAATCTATATCGGCCTGAAAGGCACCTATGCCTACAAGCAGCCTCGACTCTGGTGGCCCAACACGCGCAACGATCAGGCTCTCCCGCCACGCAGGCTCTACCTCAATCTGAGCAAGGGCGTTGAAGGAGATGACAACGAGTCGATGGCCCAGTACGACTTCCGGTTCCTGACCGAGAAGCAGGTGGCGTCGTACAAGAGCGACAGCACCTCGTATTGGTTCGAGGTGGGCAAGGTCTTGCTCCTGCCCGATGTGCGCTCTGATGATGAGATCCTGATGGAGGTGGTACTGCCTTACTTGACGGAACAAGGGCTGGCTAGCAACCGGTTTGCAGTCAAGACCCTGAATCGTCTGTACCACCTGGTAAGGCGGGAAGAGGTCATCCACTACTACAACGAGGAAAGTCAGGACATCGACCATGTCCTTGATGTGTTCATTCGTACCAACAGTGGTGGAACGCCGCTGGCGTTCTCCGACCTGTTGATGTCCATCGCCATTGCCAACTGGCAGGGCGATGCCCGTAAGGACATCGACGAACTGGTCGCTGAGGTCAGGCAGAGCTCGGAGATGCAGTTCTCGATTGGTCGTGACTGGGTTCTGAAGACCTGTCTGATGCTGATCGGCGCCGATGTGCGGTTCAAGGTCAAGAATTTCGATGCTGATCAGGTCAGTGTCATCCAGGCGCAATGGCCGCAGATCCGATCCTGTATCGTCGCAACCTTCAAGCTGCTGCGGCTGTTCGGGCTGAATGACCATTCGCTGAGAGCAAAGAATGCCGTAATCCCGTTGGCCTTCTACCTGTACAAGCAGCTCTTCCAGGGCAAGCCCCTTTATCTGAGCATCAACAACATCAACCATTTGCGCGATGAGCGCCTGGCGCTATCGCGCTGGTTGCACATGGTGCTGCTGCGTGGGTTGTTTGGCGGTCAAGCCGATGGCGTGCTCACGAAAATGCAGCGCCTGCTGGCCAGGCACCTTGGCAAGAAGGCATTCCCTCTGGACGAAATCATCGAAGCATTCACTGCGACCAACAAGGATCTACGCTTCGACGAGGCCTATCTCAGAGGGCTACTCGACATCGAGCATGGGGACTCGCGGTGCCGTTCGGTGCTGAGCCTGTTGTTCCCCGAAATCAATGAAAATCTGCAGCTGGACATCAATCACCTGCATCCGCAGAGCGCCTTCACCAAGGCAGAGCTTTCCAAGCAAGGCTTCCTCAAGAATGATCCTGAGTTGATGGCGTTCTATCGGAACCCGCTCAACTGGAACTCGATTGCCAACCTGCACCTGCTGAATACCTCGCTGAACCGCTCGAAAAAGGATATGCCGCTGATCGAATGGCTGGCGGAAAAGGGGCGTGGCATCAAGCCAGCCGATCTGCTGCTGGACGAGAGTGACAGCCTGCGGTTTGAGGACTTTCAGGCTTTCTGCAATGCACGGCGTGAGGCACTTCTGCAGCGCTTGCGTTGCAATGTGGTGGTCAGTGGGCCACTGCCAGCATCTGAAGAGGTGCTGGATGAAGAGGAAGAAATCGAGGCTGTGGCATGAGCAACCCGAAGATCACCCAGGCGCTGGCCAACCTGTTCGAGAAGCAACGCATCGTCTTCTGGTACGACAATCGCCTGGAGTTTCGCGCTGACTTCGACGCGTTGGAGCTGCCGGGGGTCGAGAAGATCGAGCTGGCCAACAACGAGTTCGGGGTGAAGTACCGCATCCTGCGCGAGCAGCCGGAGCAGAAGTTTCTGCTCTACCGCGAGGGGGCCGAGCCGCCGCATCTGGAAAACTGGCTGCTCGATGTGCAGCTGGCCAGTGGCAACAGCTTCCGTACCGATCAGGTTGCCTTGTGGTTGGCTGAGCTGGAGTTGGGACCGGACTGCTATCCGCTGTTGGAGGAGCATGTTGCGTTCTTCGAGTCGGCCAAGCGTCGCGAGCAGCTGCGCAAACTGCTGCTGCAGGGCGACTCGGACAACAAGCTGCGCCTGAAGATGCTCGCGGTCTGCGCCGACACTGAGCCGCGTCTGGATGTGATCCTGGAGGAGCTGCTGGCCGAGCTGGCCAGCGCCGGCGATGCGCGAATCAAGCTGATCGAGAGCAGTGGCCTGAGCGGTTTCCTCTGGGAGCAGATGAAGCGTGCCTACGGCTATATCTCGGAACAGCCGGGCCTGCACGACTTCGTCATCGAGCTGTTCAAGGCTTGTTTCCTGATGGGCACCGATCCGGAGCACAAGGCACGCCTATCGGCCGAGTCGCTGGTGTTCCTCAAGCGCTGGAAGGACAGCCGCTCCCATGAGCAGAGCTTCGAGCTTCTCTCCGGGCAGTGTGCCGAAGTACTGCAGATTGGCGACCGGCTGCATGGGCTCGATTACCGCAAGCTGATGGAGCTGGATTACTTCGAGCTGGTCGACCGCAAGATCCTCAGCGAGCTGGTCCATGCAGTGGTGGCGAGAACGGTGACTGCGCAGGAGGTCGAGCAGTGGGTACGCCAGCGCCGGCAGAGCCACTGGTTTACCCACTTCGAGGATGTCTACCTGGCGGTCGACCATGCCGCGCAGTTCCTGCAGTTGCTGGATACGGCGCAGTTGGAGATGACGTCGCTGAGCGATGGCGTGGAGAAGTACGCGCAGAGCTGGTATCGGCTGGATCAGCTGTACCGCAAGTTCGTCTATCACTCCCGCGAATCGGGGCAGGCCTCGTTACTGGGGGAGCTCAACACTCAGGTCGAAAACCATTACACCAACAATTTCCTGGTGCGCCTCAATGACCGCTGGCAGCAGCACGTCGATGCTGCGCAGCGCTGGGAAGCCGCACCGATCATGCTGCAGCGGAATTTCTTTGGCCGCTGCGTGAAGCCATTCGTCGAGCGCAAGACCAAGGTCTGCGTGGTGATCTCCGATGCCTTCCGCTACGAGGTTGGCGAGGAGCTGCAAAGCCTGATTCGCCGCGAAGATCGCTTCGAGGCCGAGCTTGAGCCGGCACTGTCGATGCTGCCGAGCTACACCCAGCTGGGCATGGCAGCGCTGTTGCCCAACCAGGCACTGCAGCTGGCTGAAAACGACAGTGGCGATGCCATGGTGAACGGTCAGAGCGCTCAGGGGGCGGTCAATCGCGGCAAGATCCTCGCGGCAGCCGTGCCGAACTCTGCGGTGGTGCTGGCCAAGGATCTGCTAGCCATGAACCAGGCCGACTCCCGAGCGCTGCTACGCGATAACGATGTGGTCTACGTCTATCACAACCTGATCGACAAGACCGGCGATACCCGTGACACCGAGGAGCGAGTGTTTGCGGCGGCAGAGGAAACCCTGTCCGAGCTGGTCCGCCTGGTGAAGAAGCTGACCAATGCCAATGCCAGCAATCTGCTGATCACTGCGGACCACGGCTTCATCTACCAGAACCGTCCACTGGAGGAGAGCGACTTCCTCAGCAGCGAGCCGGATGGCGACGAGGTGCTGTATCGCGACCGGCGCTTTGTCCTGGGGCGTGGCCTGCGCAGCCAGGCTGCATTCAAGACCTTCAGCCCTGAGCAGTTGGGTCTGGAGGGGACTCTGGATGTGCAGATACCCAAGTCGATCAACCGCCTGCGCCTGAAGGGCTCCGGAAGCCGGTTCGTGCATGGCGGGGCGACGCTGCAGGAGGTGGTGATCCCGGTCGTCCGCATCAACAAGAAGCGCCAGAGCGATGTGGGGCGCGTGGAGGTCGAGTTCATCGGCGGCGGTGGCAAGACCATCACCACCGGACAGCTGGCCGTGGTGCTGTATCAGACCGAGGCAGTCACCGAGAAGAAGCAACCACGCCGACTGCGCGCAGGCCTGTATACCTTGGACGGTGAGCTGATCTCTGATACTCACGAGCTGACCTTCGATTTCGCGTCGCAAAATCCGCGTGAGCGCGAGCTGTCGGTACGCTTCATCCTCAGCCGCAAGGCCGATGAGGCGAACAACCAGCAGGTGGAGCTGCGGCTTGAGGAGCAGGTGGAAGGCACTTCGCATTTCACCCGGTACAAGGCTACTCGGTATACGATTCGTCGTTCGTTCACTAGCGAATTCGACTTTTAATGCAGGGGTGTAACTCTATGAAAATAATAATATTTTTTCTGTATGGATTGATGCTTCTCCCTTTTTTGGCTGTTTCTGGTGAGTCATTAAGGGTTGTTGAGGTTGAGCCGGCCCATACGAATAGCCCTGAGCGTTTTGAGCCGAAATGGGAGTATCGTAATATTGATTTTTCTGTCGGATTTTATTGCGGAACCACTAATGGTTTTTTGTCGTGGCCTGAATTCTATTGTCATGAGCCATACTTTTGGGTTGGTGGTATAAGTGTGCAGGCCTTAAATTTTCGCGAGGTCTTTGTTACGACTGAAGGTATTCGGCTTGATGCAGCAAGGACTCCGCTTGAGAAATCGACTAGTATGGGGAGGGAATTTTATTCTGAAATAGCTAAAAATAATGATCCAGTTTTTCACTTGAAAGTTGTTGGCTGGGACGACAGGAGTGACACATATGGGTCGTATGATGGGAGTATTAAGCTGGTCGATTTCAGAAAGCGCGTTGAATACTATATGTCTGCTCAAAGAAAGGCGGCGCATGAAGACTTTGAGGATGAAGTCAGAGATTGGTTTTTTGCTGCATTCTCATGGGGGCTAGGTGTTTTGGCAATTATTTTTTCTTGTTGGGGAGTGTGGCGCTGGATTTTACCATTTTTCACTGGATTCAAAGGTGGTTGCGCAGGTCTTTCAAGGCGTTTTCGTAGTGGTCTTTTTGATCGGAAAATCAGGCAGGTGGCAGTCGATGAGGCTGTACGCCAGGTCACTCGACAAAAAATTTCAGAGGTAGAGGAAGGAGATATAGATTTGTTGCTCAGGCGAATGCAGGATGCGCTTGAAAGGGATGATATTGATGCTGCCAAAGCGATCTCTTCGATTATTAAAAAAGACAAGCGAGAGACAGGTTGTTAATTTTATAATTGGCGGCGGCAAAAACTGAGTGCAACACCTGACCTCTTCGGTACGGTGCTGCCCCTATGTCTTATTCCGAGCTCAGCGTTGTAGAGCGCGCCACCATTCAACTCGGTCAAGTCCAAGGCTTCAGCCTGCGCGGGATTGCTCACCTGATCAACAGATCGCCCTCGACTATCAGCCGGGAGCTGCGCCGCAACCGGGATGCCTACGGCGGCTACTCGGCCCGTAGCGCCCAGTGGCGCATGAGATGCCGACGCCAGGTCTGCCGCCCCACGCGCAAGTTGATGCCAGGTACCAAGCGTTTCGAACTGGTGACTCACATGCTTCGTGAGAGTTTGTCTCCCGGGCAGATTGCCGGCAAGCTCCGCAGTATGAACATGCCCAGCCTCCGAGATGCCGACGTCTGTCGCGAGACGATCTACAACGCGATCTATGCCCTGCTGGTCGGTGAACTGCGCAAGGAGCTGATCATCTGTCTGCGCCAGGGCAAAACGGCTCGCCGACCGCGTTCCGGTGGTGTGGATCAGCGCGGTCAGATCCCAGAGATGGTCAGCATTCATGTGCGCCTGCCGGAGATCGAAGACCGGCTGATGCCGGGCATTGGAAGGCGACCTGATCAAGGGCAAGGCCAACGCCTCGTCTGTAGGCACGCTGGTAGAGCGCACCAGTGGCTACCTGATGTTAGTGAAGATGGACGACGCGACGGCGACCTCGGCGATGGAGGGCTTCAGTGCAGCACTTAATAACATGCCGTTGGCGATGCGTAAGAGCATGACCTACGACCAGGGCCGGGAAATGACGAGGCACGATGAAATCACCCAGAAGACCGGCGTGGCAATTTACTTCTGAGACCCGCACAGCCCTTGGCAACGCGGCAGCAACGAGAACATCAACGGCCTGATCCACCAGTACTTGCCCAAGGGCACAGACCTGTCGGTACACAGCCAGGAGGAACTGGATGCCATCTCGCTGCAACTGAATATGCGGCCGCGTAAACGTTTCGGCTTCAAATGTCCCATCAAAGTAATGGGTGAAGTGATGCAGAAGGCCATGGCTATTGCTCCAGCTTCAATTAAATGTCCGTGTTGCACTCGGCTCCTGCAGCCGCCATTTTTAGATTATTTTTTTGAATTGCATAGTGGGGCGTGGTGCTATGAGTCAGTTCGATGACAAGATCAACCAGCATTTCGCCGGGTTGGTCGTCCGCAAGGATCTGGTCAAGGCGGTTAAGGGCAACGCCATCGTGCCCTCCTATGTGCTGGAGTACCTGCTGGGGCAGTACTGCGCCACTAACGACGAGACCACGATCCAGGCCGGCATCGAGACGGTCAAGGAGATCCTGCGCAAGCACTACGTGCATCGCAACGAAGCTGGCCTAGTGCGCTCGATCATCAAGGAGAAGGGGCGGCACAAGGTCATCGACCGCGTCAGCGTCTCCCTGAACGACAAGGATGACGTCTACGAGGCGGAGTTTGCCAACCTCGGCATCAAGAAGGTGCTGATCGACTCCAGCACGGTGAAGGCTCACCAGAAGCTGCTGGTCGGCGGCGTGTGGTGCATCGCCGATCTGGAGTACGAGTACACCGAGGACAAGTCGGCTTCGCCCTGGGTTCTGGCGTCGCTCAAACCGATTCAGATCTCCCGCTTCGACTTCGAGGGCTATTTGGACGCCCGCAAGCAGTTCACCACCGATGAGTGGATTGACCTGCTGATCCAGAGTGTCGGCTTCAATCCGCAGATGTTCGGCAAGCGCAACAAGCTCCTGCAGCTGATCCGCCTGATACCGTTCTGCGAGCGCAACTACAACCTGATCGAGCTGGGGCCGAAGGGCACCGGCAAGTCGCATGTCTACTCGGAGTTCTCGCCTCACGGCATCCTGATCTCCGGTGGCGAGGTGACGGTGCCCAAGCTGTTCGTCCACAACGGCACGGGCAAGCTCGGCCTGGTGGGCTACTGGGATGTGGTGGCCTTCGACGAGTTCGCCGGCAAGCAGAAGCGCGTGGACAAGGCGCTGGTCGACATCATGAAGAACTACATGGCCAACAAGTCATTCTCCCGGGGGGTGGAGACCCTCGGAGCAGAGGCCAGCATGGTGTTCGTCGGCAACACCGACCACACCGTACCGTACATGCTCAAGCACAGCGACCTGTTCGACCCGCTGCCAGAGAAGTTCCACGATTCCGCCTTCCTCGACCGCCTGCATAGCTACATTCCGGGCTGGGAAGTGGACGTGATTCGTGGAGAGATGTTCTCCTGCGGCTATGGCTTTGTAGTCGATTATCTTGCTGAAATCCTTCGCTCACTGCGTAGCCATGATTTCTCGGACCGTTACAAAGGGATGTTTACGTTGTCGGATGACATCTCCACGCGCGACCGCGATGGCATCAACAAGACCTTCTCCGGGTTGATGAAGATCCTCTTCCCTCATGGCGAGGCGACTGGGTCTGAAGTCGAGGATGTGCTGCGCTGTGCCATCGAAGGGCGTAAGCGGGTCAAGGACCAGCTGCTGCGCATCGATACCACCTACCCAGCTGTTCGTTTTGCCTATCAAGGAAAAGATGGCGTCGAGAGGTTGGTCAGCACCCTGGAGGAAGGGGAGTACCCAAACCAGTACCACCGGCGAGTGGCGGGTGAAGTCTCGGAGGCAGATCTGTTCGATACGGCTAATGTCGCTCCTAGCGAGCCGGTTAGCGATGTGGTTAGTCCTCAGCCCATTCAACAGCCTGCTGTCTCGGTAAGCAAAGAGCCAGTACTGAAGCCTCAGCACTTGGTTATTCAGGAGAACCAGCGCGGTGTCACCTTCGATAGGCTGTTTGGACCTTATTTAAAAGGCGCCAAGCGGATTATCGTTATTGATCCGTACCTGCGGATGTTCCATCAACTTCGCAACCTCATGGAATTGATGGAAACGATCAGTAAACAGCTGGCTTCCGGTGAGGAAGTGGCTGTACATGTGGTCACCGTGGAAGATGAGTTCAATGGTGATCGCCAGACTGAAAGCCTGCAGAAAATTGCAGACGCTTGTGCGGGGGTGGGTATTCAGTTCAGTTGGGCGTATGACACCACTGGCACCAAGCACGACCGTGACATTACCACTGATACTGGCTGGAAAATTGTTCTTGGACGTGGGCTGGACATCTTCCAGCGCTTCGAACTGAACGACGCGTTTAATTTTTCGAACCGGTTGCAGCAACACCGCCAGTGTAAGGAGTTCAGCGCGACGTTCGTTAAGGTCGAGAATGCCTGCATGTGAAGGATCTAATTTTTGGTAACCAGGCAGAGCAAAAAATTAAGTAGATGGAAGAGGGGGGACTGCCTTTCGGCTTGTCCCCCCTTATGTTTCAATCTAACGTGCAGATTTCCGTAGTTGGCCAAACATCCAACAGGCTAGCAGTACAGCCACGAATAGTGGCGGAAAGCGCACCATTGCAACCACCAGCAGCAGCACCGTCATGCAGCCTGCGAATATGCCTGCAAACACCAGCATTGCTGCGAAGACGCGTAGCAGTAGCTTCATACCGCCTCCTTAAAGGTAGCCCTGTTCCGCCAGCGACACGCAGCCTTCATGGCCCACCACGATGTGATCGAGTGTTCGTACGCTGACTAGGTCCAGCGCTTCCTTCAGTTTGCAGGTCAGTGTGCGGTCAGCCTGGCTCGGTTCGGGATCACCAGAAGGGTGGTTGTGCACGAGGATCATGGCGGCGGCGTTGTGTTCCAGGGCGATCTTGACGACTTCCCTGGGGTACACGCTGGCGCCGTCCAGCGTCCCTCTAAACACTTCGTGAAACGCAAGCACGCGGTGGCGGCTGTCGAGCATCAGCAGCGCGAACACTTCATGCTCATAGTCGGCCAACAGCGTTTGCAAGTGGCTGAACACCTCGTGGGGTGACGTCAGCGCACGTCCCTTGCGCAGTCGTAGACTGGCAAGCTGTTTGGCCATCAGCAGGATGTCAGCCTCGGTGACGGGCGATTCGACCAGGTAGGTACCGCTCGGCTCGCTAGCCTTCAACTTGTGCAGGCGCATGGCGGCCTCCGTGGTCTGTGTTTTGACGGGCAGCTCGTGCGTCGAGCTTTTCGGCTAGGCTGGGTTTGGCGTTGCTGGGTTGTATCTGAAGCGGTACTACTGCGCCTTCCTCGGTGGGGTAGAACTCTTCGACGATTGCGCTGACGTCTTCCTCACTGTCCTCGAAGGCACCATTGCCGAAGCCACGCCGTGCTGCTTCGTCCAGTGCGGCTTGATCGAAACCCGCTGTTTTCCGCTGTTCATCCAGCTCGCCTGCTAAGCGCAGTGCCTCGGTCATGTCCATGCCGCTACGCACCGTCAGATCGGAGTAGAAGATCGGCGTGCCGTGGCTTTGGCGGGTGGACTTGCCACGCAGCCGCAATTCAAGTGGCAGGCAGGCCAGGCGGTTGCCGGAAATGGCCTGAAAGTAGTGAAGGCGAGCGGCGAGGGTGCGGATGCTGTTAAAACCAGTGGTGCGGAACACGAAGCTGCCCAGCAGATCCTCATCGCCGATCACCACGTTCAGTCGGCCATAAGGCTTACAGGCTCCGCCCTTGGCCAGCGAGCAGGCATCCGGCGAAGGGCAGGGCAGCGATTGCATACCGTCCTGGGTGACTCGCTTGCAGGTTTCGCCATTGCCGACGCAGACCGGGCGACCGGACTGGCGATCAAACAACGTGTAGTCGGCACGAAAATTCAGTTCTGGTTCGTTGAACAGCAGGCGCACCGGAATGCTGCGCAACTTGTCGTCCTTGCCTTGGCGCAGCTCATCGTTGAGCGGGTGTACCAACCAGCCATCGCGGCTCTGCACCTGGGAAGTGATAGTGAACTGGTCATCCTTCTCCGGCAGGCGTTTACCGTTTCTCTCGATAACCTTGCCGATGGAAATCCGCCCGAGTACCGGCGGTGTGATAGCCAAACCTTTAAGCATGGTGGTTCTCCTGTGAAACGAAAAAAGGCCAGCCACGCAGCGCGTACTGCATGGACTGACCAAAGGGGCGGAAGGGTGGGGAAGGTGAGATTTAGCCGATCAGGAAGCGTCGGGCACCGTGCTTGAGAAGCGAGTATTTTTCGCGCAGGTGAGGCCTGTCCTGGAGCAGCCGGGCCACATCGAAGCCGATGCTGTCCTTGGCTTTACGCCAACTGACGTAGCCGTTGGTGAACTCTGCTCGTGTGGCCTCGCCCATCGCTTGTTGCAGCATCTGCTTGAGCTGAGCCTCGCGTGCATGCTTTTTATCAATGAACTGGCGCAGGGCCTTGAGCTCGACGTAAGCAGCGGTCAGCGCCGGGTTGTCCCTGAAGTCCACCGTCTGGCCATCGTCCTCTGGATATAGGCAGCGCAATGCCGTTTCAGCCGAGGCCGTCCCATCTGCGGGTGGCGGCGTGTCGGTCTCGACGTATGTCCAGAACGTACGCTCCAGTTCGATTAGGCGGGCGATCATCGCTTCGTCGCGCTCAATGCGATGGATCTCCAAGTGCTGACCACCGAGCACAACCGCAACATCTGCCGCTTGCTTGCCAGTCACGGCGAGCTGGTGCATAACCTGCAGCTGCACATACTCGGGCACGCCCTCTTTCCAGAGGCGTGCCCCGTTTATGCCGGCTGTCTTGCATTCGAGGATCTGCACGTCGTCGGCACCGATCACCTCGCGATCGATGTTGGCAAGCATCCAAGGCAAGTCAGGATCGGGATGCTGCAGTACAGCGTTGACGCGGCGAACCTTGTTGCCGGTGCGCTTGCTGTAGTGCCAGGCCACAATGGGCTCCAGCACGTTGCCCCAGTACATCGCACTTTCTTCGTCATCGGGATCGGTTTTCGGCAAGCCGGTGTCGCGTCCGGTTTTCTCAAGCCACAGTTCCAGCTGGGACTTGTAGGGGTTCAGGCCAACGGCGGCCGCGGCATCCGAGCTGCCAATACCCTGTTTACGTACTTCCAGCCACTCTTCGCGGGGCAGCTCCTTGGTACTAATCAGGCGCAGGGCGGAGCGGGGTTTGCTGGTGTTGCGGTTCGATAAAGTTGCTGTCATGGCGTCACCTTGCAGGCGTAAAAAAGCCCGATCAGCACGAAGCTGACCGGGCGATACGAGTGATGGAGAGACGTTTAGGCTGCGAGCTGCAGAGCTGCATCCAGAGCGCGTTGCTTGATCTGCGCCCCTTGGCCGAACCAAGCGGAATCCAGCCGGTACTCGGTGCTGCGTGCACGACGTTCGTGATCGACATACTCCGTCACGGCATTGAGCAGCCCCCACGCAGTGCCCTTGGCTGATTCCAGTTGACTGCCCCGACCCCGACCTTCGTACAGCTCTTGGACTTTGCGTAGGGCGCGCTCGTTGGGCAGCTGTTCGGGTAGTTGGCCGGTTGGGCTGACTTCGCACATGACGTTCATGAAGAAGCCCATCGCTTCATGCCACTGCACCTTGCGTTCGGCCAAATGACGCATGCGGTACATGAAGTCGTCCCATTGCGAGACAGCAATCCCGAGCTGCTTCTTCACTAGATCGCCATCGAAACGGGTGTTGTGCGGCACCTTGATCGCCCGGCTGGTGCCGTCCAGGGCAATCGTCAGGGTGTTGTTACAGACCACGCGAATGGTGGTTGGTGTTGCTGTAGTGGCCAGGGTGCCGTCGCAGGAGGTGGCCAGCAGTAGATAGCCGTTCACCTGGTCGTTCCCCTTGATCGACGTGCCTTGGCCGGTCCGCGCCAGTGCCCAAAACTTGCGGCCACCTTTGAGCACGCCTGCCGTCTCCAGCTCGTAGCCGGAGACCTCGGTCAGGTCCCGGTAGAACTCCAGTACCTCGCGTGGCTGAACGGTGTGGTAACGCTTGGAGACCACAGACAGCGGGGCCTTGGTGTCCGAGCGGTACAGCACCTTCTGTTCCGGAAAGGAATGGATGGTGCCGAGATGGCCGATGGCGTCCGATTTGAAGTGAACGGGGCTTTCCTGGATCTGCCAGTCCATGCCGGCTTCCCGCTGCCAGACCTCGATGGGCTGCTTTTGCGGCAGGTTGTTGCCCAGCCCGTGCCACGGGGTAGCGCCGACATAGGCCATTTGTTCGATTTGATGAGCCATGACGAATTTCCTTTAGGTGCAAGCCGGCATAAAGCGCCGCGCGAAGCGCAGCACCGGCTGGTAGTGATAGAAGAGAAGGGAAGCAGAGCCGCCTGATCAGGTCGGCAGATTGAAGCGATGCCCGCACAGCAGGCAGAGGTTCTGAGCCAGAACATGGCGGTCGAGCTTGTCGCCGAGCTGAGCGCCGAGAGCGCAACCGCCGACGCCACCGGCCAGGCCGCCGAGGATGGCGCCCGAGACAGAGCCGATGGTGATGCCGACGGGACCTGCGACAGAACCAATGGCTGCGCCAGCCTTTCCACCAGCCATTGCAGCACTGACGCCACGTGCAGCACCGCCGACGGTGCCGACTGCGGCGGCAATCTTCATGGCGTGGTGGAAGGAAGCGACTTTGGGGGAGTGACAGCGAGGGCACTGCAATGACATGGGATGAACCTTCTTGGTAGTGATGTCATTGCAGTTATGTGTGGCTGAGATTTTTTCGAATCGAATCGCCAGCAACCGAGGTCTTGTATTCGGGCCATATTCGATAATATGATCGGCAAGACGCTTAAGTGCGTGTGGTGCCTGAGCAACCACGGCTGGGAAGTTGCCTCCTCAGTTGATCAGCTCAAAGGGTCTCGCCCTCTCTCTCCAAATCCCTGCTGACCATGACCTGTTGCCGAGGCAGCACGGTGATTTGTTGCCGTGGCTTTATTGGAGAGAGCTATGATTGTTCCTGATCTGTTGCGTGCACCGCGTGACGTCCATGTCCTGACTGAGAAGCCGAACACCGAGGGCGGGGGTTCTGATCGCTTCTGGTCCATGCGACTCGAAGGCCTTCATTACGACCACATCCGTGCTGCCGTAGACGAACTGCGCAGTCGTTGGTCGCGGCCCATACCCAAGCAGATTGCGCGCTCCGTAAAATCAGTTGCGCTACAGGACGCACTTGCCCGCACCCTCGGTGCGCGTTCCTATAGCCACTGGCGCGAGGTCGAGCAGCCTAAGATCGCCGACTTTCTACACGAACACGGCATGTCGGTGCCGACCGATCTTATCAAGTGGCCGTATTCGCCGAGAGGGGTGGGTTCTCTGACGGCTCGGCAGGTTGCGGATCGGTTGTTCAATTCCGGTCTGCCATTGCCCAAGCGGCTCTTTACCGGCGTCGGCTCCTGTCTGTTCGCTCCGCGTGCGTATGGTCGTCTGGATTTCGATCAGGCAGCTGGCTATGCATTCTGGACAGACCAGCAGCGATACGCATTCTGTGAGCAGCATGAGGAGGAGATCCTCTTGCGTGCGGAGTACATGCAGGACGGTTGTGGTCTTGATTATCTCGACATGACCGGGCGGATGTTGATGCTCAACGCGGTGAGTGAGTTCATCGGCTGCATGTACAACATGATGGGCAGCAACCTGATTGAACCGGCGTTGGGGGAGCCGGTGATGCGTAGCTACAACATGTCCGCCGAGGGCGAGGCGTTTGAGTTGCAGCTTTTCCGCTTGTTTCGCAAAGAGATCGAAGGCTCCGATGACGGCTGGGTAGAGGTTCTCCCTGTGCCTGGAAATGCCAACCTGATTTTCCTGAAAGGTGCCAATGGCGCTTTCGACTGGGTAGTACGCGATCAGCGCGACAAGGCATTTACCTCCAACCCGCTTTACCCGTTCTTCGACAAAGGCGAGATACCCAGGGCGATGGACCAAAGCAAGCTGGACGGGCACCTGTATTTTGCCACCGGTACCTGGGCGGAAAAGCTGGAGCACGACGCCGAGTCGCGCCATTACGTCGAAGGCGGAACGGCAGCCAATTGGCCAGGCTACGCGAAGCTGATCCAGCGTGAGCTCATTGCCAGCCTGGGCTATCGGTCTCCCCGCCCGGCAACCGGGGCCGTATCTGATCACTTTATCCCGCACCGGCTCGGCGAAAGCTGCTTGATGGTGTCTCCCCTCGTGACCATCGCGGACTTTTTCGATTTCTGCAGCAGGACGAACTGGGGGCAGATCAGACAGGAGAAAGCCTGCAAGACCCTCGACAAACGAATTGACGACCTAGGCGCTATCAACATGGATCCGAGCGATCTTCCGGTGAGCGTGACTTGGCTGGATGCGGTCGCCTATTGCCGTGACTATGAGGCGCGCACGGGACTTCCCGTTCGGCTGATGACGATTGATGAGTGGCGACAGCTCGCTCCGCCGCCGATGGACTTTAGCCATGTGCGCTCATCGCGCCTTCTTATAGTGAAAAAGGGAGAGATGCCTGACGACCCCATTTACGAGCAACTCGGGTGGGGCATTGTCGGTGGGGATGGCAAGCTGGGTGGCAACTCTGCCCATCGCCACCAGGCCGATGGCTCCATGCGCTACGGACCCAACCTGAAGTGGGTCGACAACGATGCAGGGCTGGCATTTGCCTCGGTACCTGGGTTTGGCGAATGGCTGTCTGATCATCGACATGGCTCTGCCCCGGCAGCCTGTGTCGCAACTGGTCGTTCTGTTGCTGGCGGAACAATTGAACGGGATCTTTGCCCCGTGCGCATGACGATGAGCTACAAGGGCGTCAAGGTCGGGTTTCGGCTTTGCTACGTCGCTCACCTCGACGCATAACCCTCTCCAGGAGCTAAAGAAATGTTGCATCTCCAAAGTGGGGAGGGAGCCGTTCGCCCTCACGTCGCCGAATTGGTCATCAACTGGCACATCACCGAAGCCTGTAACTACAAGTGCCGCTATTGCTACGCGAAATGGAACGGTGCTGGCAGGGAGCTGCTGCATGACTGGAGCCGCGTCCGCAATCTGCTGGATGAGCTACAAGCATTCTTTCATCCAGAGAACGCGGCTAATCCGCTTCGTCAGCACTTGTCCTGGTCCGGCATCCGTTTGAACCTGGCCGGCGGCGAACCGTTGCTGTATCAGGATGCCTCGCTTCGCGTGCTGGATTACGTGAGAAGCAGAGGGATGGCGGCCTCCATCATCACGAATGGTAGCCGGTTCACTGGCGACTTGATCGACCAACTCGCACCGCTGGTTTCCATGCTCGGACTGAGCCTGGATTCAGCAGACGTTGCCAGGAATAGAGAGATTGGCCGTGTCGACAGTCGTGGCTTGTTATTGGACGTCGATTCGACCTCGGAAAAATTGGTGCGTGCTAGGCGGCGTAATCCGGCTCTGCGCTTGAAGCTCAATACCGTGGTCAATGCGTTGAACCACCAGGAGGACATGTCGCCGATCATTCAGGCGCTCGCGCCCCAGCGTTGGAAGGTATTGCGCATGTTGCCGGTGGTGACCAGCGAGCTGGCTGTTTCGGCTGAGGCCTTTCGCGCCTTCGTTGCGCGACATCATGCATTGCGTGAGCTGATGTGCGTCGAGGGCAATGACAGCATGAGTGAGTCGTACATCATGCTCGACCCGCTGGGGCGCTTCTTTCAGAACGCGAGCAGCCAGCGGGGTTATCGCTACAGCGGTCCTGTTGATGTCGTTGGTGCTGAGCGGGCGTTCAGCGAGTGGCCTTTTTCGGTCGACGTCTATGCGTCGAGATACCGGGATGCTTTGGTGGTGGGGCGGTAATGAGAAGATATAGTTCATCCAAGGACATCAATCTGCTCATCAAGGCACTGCTCGCTGAGGGTTGGTCTTATAAGTCGGGGCGATCCCATGGCCGAATTTGCCCGCCCGAGGGAAGAGGGTTTGTCAGCGTGCCCTGCACTCCAAGCGATTACCGTGCATTTGATAACTTCTTACATGCTGTCAGGCGTCTGGTGCGTACTGCCCAGGCCGTGCCAGATGCTTAGCACCTTGGCGCATTCAATTGCCCGTCTCGAAAGGGGGCGGAAGCTGTGTGTCGACAATGTCTGCGACTACATATCCCTGCTTGTGCAGCAGGTTGCGCACGGCAGTGCTAGATATGATTTCGCTTTGAGTGCTGTAGTGGGCATTGACCCTAGGGTGTGTGAAAGCTGGCGCTCGTTTATAGTTCCTCTTTTTATCGAGGAGCTGCTATGCGTGTGAAGCCAATTGGTGAGCTCGTTTTCGAGAAGGACGGCCATAAACATCATATCGCAGCCAACCAACTGCTCCAGGGGGAGCTTAAAAAGGAGGCCGAAGGCCTACATGGAGAAAGTGAAGATTGGTCGGTAATCTTTACGGCAAATTCGGCGTTCGGGAATTTTGCCTGGTCCGTCAGCTATACCCTGGGTAATGAGGAGCTCGACGTTAGCGATTCAGAAAGGGTTAAAACGCCTGACGGCGTAAAGGTGATTAGGGACGTGTCATTCAAATCAGCCTAAGCGCTTTCTTTCTTCCAGCTGTCTAGCATGTCTGCCCACCGCTGCATCATGATGGCTCGATCGTTTAAGTACTCAGCATGGTTGTAAGTGCGTCTCACTGCATTCTGCTCGGTATGTGCGAGCTGTCTTTCGATCCAGTCAGCAGAAAAACCCATTTCATTCAGGCGAGTGCTGCCTGTCGTGCGTGTGGCGTGCGGGCTGTATTTCCCGGCCCAGCCGAGGACGTTGAGCATCTGGCGGAACGATGCAGAAACCATTGGTCGAGTACGTACGTCTCGGTGCGGGAATACATGCGTGTACTTGCCGGTAATGGCGTGTAGGCCGCGCAGCATTTCTACTGCCTGCTGGGGTAGCGGATTTGTATGATCCTTGCGTTTTTTCATGCGCACGGCTGGGATCTTCCACAGCGCCTTGTCCAAGTCGAACTCGGACCATTGAGCTTCTACGGCTTCGCTAGGGCGGCACAGCGTCATCCACATAAGGCGAAAAGCGCAGAGCGTTTCATGGCGCCCGCCGTGGGATTCGACATCTCGCAGCAGCTTTCCAATTTCTTCTGTGGAAAGTGGGCGCTTGTGCTGCGTCTTGTTGGCTGGTAGCGCTTTACGAACTGGGTGTACGGGGTCGCTTGTGGCGCGGAGAGTTGAGATTGCCAGTTCGAAAACCCCAGACATGCTCCGCTTTGCCTCAGCAGCAACGGACGGGCCATTGTTCTCAACTGCACCTTTGAGCACTTCAAGAATATGGACGGGATTGATGGCCTTGATCGGCAGATCACCGATTTTTGGAAAGACAACTCTCTCCAGCATGTTGAGCCGTTTGGATTTGGTGATCTCCTCCCAGTCCTTTAAGGCCAGCCACTCTTTAGCGACCGCTTCAAAGGTGATGGCCTTTTCGTAGTCGCGTTTAACTCGCTCTTGCTGGCGGTGGTGGGCTGGATTGATGCCTTGTACAACCAGAGAGCGCGCTTTAATGCGCTCTTCTCGGGCTTCCGACAGAGTGAATCGACGTCCTTTGCGACGTTCCTTGGCCTGCTCGGGCGTTTCTCCCTTTGGTGCAATCACATAATCCCCGATAGCGAACACGCTTTCCTTCTTGGTACGGCCGTCGCTTAGCTCGAACCGATAGCGCCATGCCTTGACCCCGTTGGGCTTCACCTCCAGGTAGAGGCCGCTTCCGTCCGTCAGTTTGTAGGGCTTTTCCTTGGGCTTTGCGGTGCGGCACGCAGTGTCGGTAAGCGGCATGGCTGCTCCTGTTTGGCTATACCCGGTTTTAGAGGCGGGCTCGTTTCCGCTGTACCCGGTAGCGTACCCGGTTCTTTGCCGGATCGTATAGCGTCCTGATAGATGTTGGTGGAAAAGAAAAACCCCTTGGGGCGGCATTCCTCAAGGGGTTTAGTGTCCATTAAGATCCGAGAGGATCTAAGTTTCTGTTCAGACGTTGAAGCGGAAGTGCATCACGTCGCCATCCTTGACGATGTATTCCTTGCCTTCCAGGCGCCATTTGCCGGCTTCCTTGGCGCCGTTTTCACCCTTGTACTGGACGAAGTCATCGTAGGCGACGACTTCGGCGCGGATGAAGCCCTTTTCGAAGTCAGTGTGAATCACTGCAGCAGCCTGAGGGGCCGTGGCGCCGATGCGCACGGTCCAGGCGCGAACTTCTTTTACGCCTGCGGTGAAGTAGGTCTGCAGATTCAGCAGTTCGTAGCCTGCACGGATGACACGGTTGAGGCCGGGCTCTTCCAGGCCCAGGGATTCGAGAAACATCTCTTTCTCTTCACCGTCCTCGAGCTCAGCGATCTCCGCTTCAATCTTGTTGCAGACCGGAACGACTACCGCACCTTCTTCAGCCGCGATCGCCTTGACCACGTCTAGGTGCGGGTTATTTTCGAATCCGTCTTCAGCAACGTTGGCGATGTACATCACCGGCTTGCTGGTCAGCAGATGGAAACTGCGGACCATACGTTTCTGATCCTCGTCCATGTCCTTCATCAGGCTTCGCGCAGGCTTGCCTGCTTCGAAGTGGGGGATCAACTTTTCCAGGATTGCCTTTTGGCCGAGCGCATCCTTGTCGCCACCTTTTGCATTACGGGCAACGCGCTGCAGTTGTTTTTCGCAGCTTTCCAGATCAGCAAAGATCAGTTCGAGATCGATGACTTCAATATCGCGCTTGGGGTCGACCGAGTTGGCGACGTGGATGACGTTTTCATCCTCGAAGCAACGCACGACGTGTGCAATCGCATCGGTCTCGCGGATATTCGCCAGAAACTTATTGCCGAGGCCTTCACCCTTCGAAGCACCCGCGACGAGGCCTGCGATGTCGACGAATTCCATTGTCGTGGGAATGACACGCTCAGGTTTTACGATCTCGGCCAGGGCGTTCAAACGTGGATCGGGCATCGGTACGATGCCGCTGTTCGGCTCGATGGTGCAGAACGGAAAGTTCTCCGCTGCGATACCGGATTGGGTGAGCGCGTTGAACAGGGTGGACTTGCCGACATTGGGCAGGCCGACGATGCCGCAATTGAATCCCATGGTGAGTGCCTCTGGCGGAAGTAGGGTCAGGCCTTTTGGCTGTGCAGCTGTTGCATCGCGCGGGTCCAGTTCCCGTCGAGGATGTCGGGCAGCACGCCGAGGGCGAAGTCGATGCTTTTATCGAGCAGGTCCTGCTCGCTGCGCGGCGCACGGCCGAGCACGTAATTTGAGACGAGACTGGCCTGGCCAGGGTGGCCAATGCCAAGTCTCAAGCGGTGGAATCCGTTCTGGTTGCCCAGGGACGCGATGATGTCGCGTAGACCGTTGTGTCCACCATGGCCGCCGCCGGTCTTGAGCTTGGCCACGCCGGGTGGCATATCGAGTTCGTCATGAGCTACTAGAATGGCGTCTGGCGAGATACGGAAGAAATTCGCCAGCGCGGCAACGGACTGGCCGCTGCGATTCATGTAGGTAGTGGGAATCAGGAGACGAACGTCGCGACCCTGATGGGAAAATTTGCCCACCAGGCCAAAATATTTCTTGTCGAGCGAGAGGGGAATTCGCTTGGCGTCAGCGATTCGCTCAACGAAAAGAGCCCCTGCGTTATGCCGGGTCTGGTCGTATTCAGGGCCTGGGTTTCCCAGGCCAACGATCAGTTGAACGGCTGTCACGTCAGGGGCTCTCGATGAGGTTATGCCTTACTCGGCAGAACCTTCACCTTCAGCTGCTTCAGGCGCCTGGATGCGTGGCTGGTGCACGCTGGCAACTGGCAGGTCGCTACCGTGCACGAGCTGGTTCAGGGCGACGCCGGCAGGCAGTTTCAGGTCGGTCATGTGAACGATCTGATTCAGTTCAACGTTGGCCATGTCGACCTCGATGAACTCAGGCAGGTCCTTCGGCAGGCAAACAACTTCAACTTCGTTCAGGCTGTGCAGGATCTCGCCGCCCTGCTGCTTAACGCCAACGCAGCTGTCCTGGTTGATGTAGTGCAGCGGAACGATGGCGGTCAGCTTCTGGCCAGCGACAACGCGCTGGAAGTCAGCGTGCAGAACGTAGCCTTTGGCTGGGTGACGCTGAAGCGCCTTGATCAGAACGCTTTCGGTCTGGCCGTCAACGTTCAGGCTCAGTACGTGGCTGAACGCAGCCTCGTTTTCCAGCAGCTTGGCGAAGTCCTTGGCGACCAGGCTGATCGACTGAGGCGCCTTTTCACCACCGTAGATTACGGCAGGGATCTGGCTGGCGTTACGACGCAGGCGGCGGCTCGCACCTTTCCCCAGGTCGGAACGCGCTTCGGCATTCACGGTGAATTCATTGCTCATTGCATTTCTCCAGATGAGCCGGGTCGGGTGTGTTTGCGACCAACACGATACCGATCCGGCAAAAAGTCCCGCTCAAGGCGGGACGGTAATAATCAGCGCCGGTTCCGCTTAGCGGAACATGGCGCTGATAGATTCTTCGTTGCTGATGCGGCGCATGGCCTCGGCAACGACAGGTGCGATGTCCAGCTGGCGAATGCGGGTGCAGGCTTGGCCAGCAGCGGACAGTGGCACTGTATTGGTAACGACGAGTTCGTCGAGCACCGAGTTTTCGATGTTCTCGATGGCACGTCCGGAAAGTACCGGGTGTGTGCAATACGCAAAGACTTTTGCAGCACCGTGGTCTTTCAACGCCTTGGCGGCGTGACACAGGGTACCGGCGGTATCGACCATGTCATCGACCAGTACGCAGGTACGGTCCTGGACATCACCGATGATATGCATGACTTCGGACTGGTTCGCCTTCGGACGACGCTTGTCGATGATCGCAAGGTCAACCCCAAGGGATTTGGCCACGGCACGGGCGCGAACGACACCGCCGATGTCTGGCGATACGATCATCAGGTTCTCGAAACGCTGATCTTCGATATCGTCCACGAGGACAGGGGAGCCGTAGATATTGTCGACCGGAATGTCGAAAAAGCCCTGAATCTGGTCGGCGTGCAGGTCAACCGTCAGGACGCGGTTAACGCCGACGACCGTCAGCATGTCCGCTACGACCTTGGCACTGATTGCCACTCGAGCTGAGCGCGGGCGGCGATCCTGGCGGGCATAACCGAAGTAGGGGATGACGGCGGTGATGCGAGTTGCCGAGGAGCGGCGGAACGCATCGGCCATCACGACCAATTCCATGAGATTGTCATTGGTCGGTGCACAGGTGGGCTGAATCAGGAAGACGTCCTTACCGCGAACGTTTTCATTGATCTCGACGCTGATTTCACCATCGGAGAACTTGCCGACCGAAACGTCGCCAAGTGGGATATGGAGCTGCCGAACGACTCGGCGAGCCAGGTCGGGGTTTGCGTTCCCCGTGAAGACCATCATCTTGGACACGCGCAGTTCCTGCCGACTTTGGGTAGATCTGATGAACAAAAAGCTGTTCAAAAGCGAGAGCTGAGGGCTTTCGTTCTGAACAGCTTCTTCGAATATGGCAGGGGCGGCTGGATTCGAACCAACGCATGGCAGGATCAAAACCTGCTGCCTTACCGCTTGGCGACGCCCCTATGGTGCTTCTCGAGTCAGTGCTCGAAGTTTCTGATGCAATGGTGAAACATTACATCCCTTCGCAACGAACCCTGGCAGGGTGGCTGGAAGTAGGGCCGAGACTTTATCAGCTTCGGCTTTGCTTGGGAAGGCCCCAAACACACATCCGCCGGTTCCGGTCAGTTTGGCATCGGTAAATTTATCGAGCCAATTCAGCGCGTTACGAACTGCTTCATAGCGCTGTGCTACGACCGGTTGACAGTCGTTTCGACCGCCCCGCTCAAGAACGGTGCGCACTTTAATGGCGGGGGTGTTGCGTGTCAACTCTGGCGCGGAAAAAATTTCCGCTGTACTTACAGATACTTGCGGCGCAATGACCAGATACCAAGGCTCATCGGGCTGGACGGGCTCGAGCCGTTCGCCGACGCCTTCAGCGAAGGCTGCGAAGCCGCGCACGAACACCGGGACGTCGGCGCCAAGCTTGAGTCCAAGCGCTGCGAGGTCATCGATGGAAACTTGCGTCTTCCAGAGGTGATTCAGGCCGAGCAGTGTCGTTGCGGCATCGGAACTCCCACCCCCGAGCCCACCTCCCATGGGGAGAATCTTGTCGAGCCAGATATCGGCGCCTTGAGTGCTGCCAGTGGCCGCCTGTAGGGCACGCGCCGCTTTGACAATGAGATTGTCGTCGTGGGCCACGTTCTCGATAGGTGTCTGTAGAACAACGCGGCCGTCTTGCCGAGGAGTCAGGCCTATCTGGTCAGCATGATCGAGAAACTGGAAGAGCGTCTGAAGCTCATGATACCCATCCGGGCGACGGCCCAGGATGTGTAGCATCAGGTTGAGCTTGGCCGGTGCTGGCAGGATGAGCGTGGCTTCTTGCATTTATTGACCCAGTACCCGGGGTTGCCATTCCTTGACAACGACAGTGACTTCGATGTCGCGCCCGGTGAGCGTGAGCCGTTCCGGCAATGCGTATCCGTTGAAGTCAGCATAGCGGGTGTAAGCCACTTTCCAGCCGTCCTGTTCAAGAGCGGCGAGATGGCTGTTGCCATCAAGTGTTACGCGGCTCTTCGAGTCGGGTGCAGGGAGTCCGCGAATCCACCACAGCAGGTTCGATACCGGAAGCTGCCACCCCACTTGACGTGCGAGCAGTTCCTCCGCCGAACCGGCCTCGAAACGACCTTCGCTTGAGTCCAGAACCACGGCACCTGGTCTGCCTGTCAAGCGAGCCGCGCCGCGCCCCAAGGGGCCAGATAGCCGAATATCGTAGTAATCCTGACGCTGTAGCCAGAAGAGGGTGCCGCTACCGGAGTCGCGTGGTGCGCGGATGCCAACCTTGCCATTGATCTGCCAGCCATCGAGTGCGGTTACTCTGGCCTTGTGGGCTGACCAACGTTTGGAGTCGCCCTGGCCTTCGACGGCTTCGTGCTGGCCAATTCCGGCACAGCCGCCCAGGAAGGCCAGCATGAGCGTGATGATGAGGGAGCGTGCGAGCATGAATTACGGAGTCTCCGAACCGGTTAGGCGTTTGATGGTGCCGCGCAGGATAGCGTTATCCGGGTCCGCGTCGAACGCTTCGCGCCAGACCTGGCGCGCATCGCGGCTGCGTCCTTGGGACCACAGCACTTCGCCAAGGTGAGCGGCGATTTCGCCGTCGGGATAACGTTCCAGGGCTTCGCGTAGGTAGCGCTCCGCCTCCCTGAAATTGCCCAGGTGGAAGTTGACCCAGCCGAGGCTGTCAAGTACGGCGGGGTCTTCCGGTGCGAGGCGGTGTGCAGCTTCTATCAGCTGACGCGCTTCTTCGTGACGGTTGGTGCGGTCGGTCAGTGTGTAGCCGAGTGCATTGAGTGCCATCGCATTGTCCGGCTCTCGCTCGAGTATCCGTCGTAGGTCCGACTCCAGCTTGCGCAGGTCGTCGTTCTTCTCGGCCAGCATCGCCCGGGTATAAAGCAGGCTACTGTCGTCAGGGAACTGAGTAAGCGCCCTCGTCAGGATCCGGTCAGCATCTGCGTAGCGCTCGCGTTCGCTGTAGGTCTCCGCCTCGATCAGAAATAGCTGGACGGCGAAGTCCGGTTGCTCCTGCCGCGCGGTTGCCAGCTCACGGACCGCATCCTGCTCCCGCCCTGTGTCGAAGAGAATCGAAGTCTTGCGCAGCTGCGCGGGCAGGTAATCGGCACCGGGTCCGACCTTCTCGTACGCGGTAAGGGCCTTGTCCGGCGTACCTTGTTCTTCGTATACGCGCCCAAGGTTGAAATGCACGGTATCGAGCTCGGTCCCCCGCTCGACCAGTTCTTCAAGGTAGGCCTGCGCCTCGTTCCAGGCGCCTGCCTCCATGCTGACAAGCGCCAGGGAAAAGCGCAGATCGTCGTCTGTGGGGAATTGCTGTACCAGGCTGGCGAATTCGGTCTTCGCTTCGTCCATCCGGTCGTTTTCGACGAGCAGGCGCGCGTAGGTCAAGCGAAGACGTTTGTCGTCCGGATGCAGGCGAATGCCATTACGAAGCAACGGCAGGGCTTCTTCGCTACGGTCGAGCTCTTGCAGCAATCGTGCACGCAGGAGTAGAGGCGGCACTTCAGTATTGTTGCCAAGCAGAGCCAGCGCTTCGTCCGACTTGCCGTCCTGTTGCAGAAGGACAGCCTTGCCGAACAGTAGCTGGCTATTGTTCGGGTACTTCTGCAGCAACCGGTCGAAGCTTGCCAGCAGCCCCGCGCGGGTGCCTGGGTCGGTTTCCGCTGCGGAAAGCGCAAGAAAGTCGAAATGCGTCTCGCCCTGTCGCTGCAGCACCCTTTCCATGTACACCATGGACTCATCATAACGCTCGGCACGAGCCAGCTGGATCGCGGCAGCGCGCTGTGCCTCGACGCTGTCAGGCGCCGCGTCGGACCAGATCAGTGCGCTGTCCAGCGCCGCCTGATCGGCGCCGAGGTATTCGGCAATGCGGAATGCGCGTTCGGCAACGCCGGGATCTCGCGTAGCGTTTGCTTGCTGGACGTAATTGCCAAGGGCAATGTCGAATCGGTTGCGCTGGCCTGCGAGTTCGGCTGTAAGCAGGGCATAGACCGTATCCGCACTGAAGGAACCGTACGCCTCGGGTTGCGCTGCCTCCGGGGCAGCTTCGCTTTCGGTCGGTGGCGTTTCATTTTGCTCGTGAGGAGCAAAACTCTGGCATCCGCCCAGTAGAAGAAAGGCGGTCAGCAATGCGGAAGATGTTTTCATAGAGATTGAAAAGACTGCGGCTTACCTGCGATTGAAGTCATCATGACACATGCCGTCTGGCAAGCACATGGGCGACACGTTTGGCGCTGTAGGCGCATGAAAGTGGTGGCAGGGCATTGGTGCGACCGTCCACATACACTGACCTAGGACCGATTGCCGTGTGGTTCGTGCGGTCTCTTGACCGCCTCGATCGACACGATCTATCGGCCGGAGGTTGTCGCCTGTTCGGCGAAGTAGGACAATTGCCGGCTCCGTAGTTCCTTCATCGATCCTGCATGGCCTTCCTCGCGCTCGGTATCAATCACAAGACCGCTTCGGTGGACGTCCGCGAGCGCGTGGCATTTACGCCCGAGCAGCTCGTGGAAGCGCTGCGCCAGCTATGCAGCGTGACCCCGAGCCGCGAAGCCGCGATATTATCGACGTGCAATCGAAGTGAACTCTATCTGGAGCAGGATAGTCTTGCGGCAGACGAGGTGCTGGCGTGGTTGGCCGAATACCATAAGCTCGATCTCGATGCGCTACGTGCGTGCACCTATATCCACGCAGAGGATGAAGCCGTACGCCACATGATGCGTGTCGCGGCGGGGCTCGACTCGATGGTGTTGGGTGAGCCGCAGATTCTGGGGCAAATGAAGTCGGCCTATGCCGTGGCGCGGGAGGCCGGAACGGTCGGGCCGCTGCTTGGGCGCCTGTTCCAGGCCACCTTCAGTACAGCCAAGACAGTGCGCACCGATACGGCGATTGGCGAGAACCCCGTTTCGGTAGCGTTCGCCGCTGTCAGCCTCGCTCGCCAGATATTCAGTGATCTCAACGACAGCCAGGCGCTGCTCATTGGCGCCGGAGAGACGATTACCCTGGTAGCGCGGCACCTGCATGAGCAAGGTGTCAAGCGCATCGTTGTCGCCAACCGCACACTCGAACGGGCCGGGACGCTCGCCGAACAATTTGGCGCACATGCGGTGCTGCTGGCCGATATCCCTGATCAGCTGCCTCACAGTGACATCGTGATCAGTTCTACGGCGAGCCAGCTGCCGATTCTCGGCAAGGGTGCGGTTGAGCGGGCCATCAAGGCGCGTCGACACAAGCCGATGTTCATGGTGGATATTGCGGTCCCTCGCGATATCGAGCCCGAGGTTGGCCAGCTCGAAGACGTGTACCTTTATACGGTCGACGACCTGCATGAGGTCGTGGCAGAAAACCTGAAGAACCGTCAGGGCGCCGCGATGGCGGCCGAAGAGCTGGTCAGTAGTGGCGCCGGCGAGTTCATGCTTCGCTTGCGCGAGTTGGCCGCCGTCGATGTTCTGAAGTCCTATCGCCAGCAGGCCGAACGCTTGCGGGACGAAGAGCTCGCCAAGGCGCAGCGCGCACTCGCCAATGGCGCGAGTCCGGAAGAAGCGATGGCGCAGTTGGCTCGTAGCCTCACTAATAAGTTGCTGCACGCGCCGAGCGTGCAGATGAAGAAATTCTCGGCTGCCGGGCGCTTCGAGGCGTTGGGCGTCGCTCAGGAACTCTTTGCCCTCGATGAGGGCGAGCACAAATGATGAAAGCTTCGCTGCTCAATAAACTCGATACCCTGCAGGACCGTTACGAAGAGCTGACGGCATTGTTGGGAGAGGCTGAGGTCATTGCTGACCAGAGCCGCTTCCGTGCGTATTCAAAAGAGTATGCCGAAGTCGAGCCGGTTATCTCGACCTTCCGCGAATTCCGTAAGGTCAGCTCTGATCTGGAAGGCGCACAGGCACTGCTTAAGGACAGCGATCCCGACCTTCGCGAAATGGCAGAGGAAGAAGTAAAGGAAGCCAAGGCACGCCTAACGGTGCTCGAGGAACAGTTGCAGCGCATGCTGTTGCCGAAGGACCCTAACGACGCCCGTAACGTATTCCTCGAGATTCGTGCCGGTACCGGCGGGGACGAAGCGGCAATCTTCTCGGGCGATCTGTTCCGCATGTACTCGCGCTACGCCGAGCGGCAGGGCTGGCGAGTCGAGATCCTGTCGGAAAGCCTGGGCGAGCATGGCGGATACAAGGAAGTCATCTCGCGAGTCGAGGGTGACAATGTCTACGCCAAATTGAAGTTCGAATCCGGTGCCCACCGGGTGCAGCGTGTACCGGAAACCGAGTCCCAGGGGCGCATCCATACGTCAGCATGTACCGTTGCCGTGCTGCCCGAGCCTGACGAGCAGGCCGCCATCGAGATCAACCCGGCCGACCTTCGCGTGGATACCTACCGCTCTTCCGGAGCGGGTGGTCAGCACGTCAACAAGACCGATTCGGCAATTCGCATTACACACATTCCGACCGGTATCGTCGTCGAGTGCCAGGAAGAGCGCTCGCAGCACAAGAACCGCGCCAAGGCCATGGCCTGGCTCGCGGCGAAGCTGCAGGATCAGCAGGACGCCGCGGCCCACAAGGAGATTACCGACACCCGTCGTTTGCTGGTGGGCTCAGGTGATCGATCGGAGCGGATTCGCACCTACAATTTCCCGCAGGGACGGGTGACGGACCACCGCATCAACCTGACGCTCTATTCGCTCAATGAAGTCGTCGGCGGCGCGGTCGAACAGGTCATCGAGCCGCTTCTACAGGAATATCAGGCCGACCAGCTCGCCGCGCTCGGCGACTGACTCTACGAGGCTCCGCATGCCGACCATCGCAGCACTGCTTGCCGAGGCGGTGCTCCCGGCATCGCCAACCGCCCGGCTTGACGCCGAACTCTTGCTGGCTCATGTGCTCGGCAAGCCCCGTACTTACCTGCGCACCTGGCCTGATCGGTCTCCAGATGTGGAGCAGGTAAGTCAATTCCATTGCTTGCTGAAGCGACGCCGCGCAGGCGAGCCGGTGGCCTATCTGCTAGGGCATCAGGGGTTCTGGAGCCTCGATCTGGAGGTTGCCCCCGACACCTTGATTCCACGTCCGGAAACCGAACTGCTCGTCGAGGCCGCGCTTTCGCTCGATGTGCATGAACACGCCAGTGCGCTTGATCTTGGTACCGGTACAGGCGCCATTGCGCTTGCGCTGGCTAGCGAGCGTCCGACATGGAGCCTTGTCGGTGTCGACCGCATGCCGGGCGCGGTAGCGTTGGCCGAACGCAATCGCCAACGCCTTGCCCTACCCAATGCACGGTTTCTGGAAAGCCACTGGTTCGCCGCACTGAAAGGCGAGCGCTTCGACGTCATCGTCAGCAATCCGCCTTACATCGCCGTCGACGACCAACACCTGACGCAGGGCGACGTTCGATTCGAGCCTCTGAGCGCGCTTGTCGCGGGTGTTGACGGGCTGGATGATCTCCGGCTCATCATCGAGCGTTCTCCTGACTACTTGGTCCCAGGCGGCTGGCTGCTGCTGGAGCATGGCTATGACCAAGCGGAGGCAGTCACGACATTGCTGGCGGCGCGAGGCTTTAAGGACATTTCAAATCGTCGCGACCTGGCGGGCCATATCCGCATTAGCCTTGGGAGGCATCCATGACATCCGAAGCCCTCATGCTCGACGACGACGCATTGCTGCGCTATAGCCGCCAGATACTGCTATCTCAGATTGACGTCGACGGGCAACTTCGGCTGCTTTCCAGTCGGGCATTGATCGTCGGGCTTGGGGGCCTTGGATCGCCTGTAGCCTTGTACCTGGCAGCTGCTGGCGTCGGGACGCTCGACCTGGCGGATTTTGATACTGTCGACGTGACCAATCTGCAGCGCCAGATCATCCATGACGTCGATTCGCTGGGGCAGCTGAAAGTGGATTCCGCGGCCCACCGACTCCGGCGCCTGGTTCCCGATATCAGACTGCACTGCCACAGGGCCGCGCTGGACGAAGATTCGCTTGCAACCGCAGTTCGCAATGTCGATGTAGTCCTCGACTGTTCGGACAATTTCACCACGCGTGAAGCGGTCAACCGTGCCTGCGTGAGGGCCGGCAGACCGCTGGTGAGTGGCGCAGCCATTCGCCTCGAAGGTCAATTGTCGGTGTTCGATCCGCGTGATGACGCTAGCCCCTGCTACCACTGCCTGTATGGCCACGGCAGCGAGGCGGAGCTTACCTGCAGCGAGGCGGGCGTCGTTGGGCCTCTGGTTGGGCTCGTGGGCAGCTTGCAGGCGTTGGAGGCGATGAAGGTCCTTGCCGGTTTTGGAGACCCTTTGGTAGGGCGCCTTTTGCTCGTGGATGCGTTCGGTGCGCGATTCCGCGAACTCAAGGTCCGCCGTGACCCGGGATGCGAGGTCTGTCGTGAGCGATGATCGCCCTATCGGCGTGTTCGACTCAGGAGTGGGAGGCATTTCCGTGCTGCGGGAGATTCGACAGCGCCTCCCCCTGGAGCCCCTTCTATATGTTGCCGACAGCGGACATGTCCCATACGGTGAGAAAACACCGGAGTACATACGCGAACGCTGCCGCGCCATCAGCGACTTTTTCATGAGCGCAAATGCCAAGGCACTCGTCGTGGCCTGCAACACCGCGACCGCGGCAGCTGCAGCCGATCTGCGGGACGCTTATCCGACCTTGCCGATTGTCGCAATGGAGCCTGCCGTCAAGCCAGCCGCGCTGGCTACACGGAACGGCATCATTGGCGTGCTCGCCACGTCCGGTACGCTCAAGAGCGCACGGTTTGCCGCGCTGCTGGACCGTTTCGCGTCCAATATTCGCGTGGTGACACAGCCATGCCCCGGCCTGGTCGAGCAGGTCGAAGCAGGGCAACTCGAGGATGCAAGCACGGAGGCGATGCTGCGTGGCTATGTACAGCCGCTATTAGAGGCCGGGTGCGATACTGTCATTCTTGGCTGCACGCACTATCCTTTCCTGAAGCCGCTGCTGGCGCGCATCCTTCCCGGACATATCCAGGTAGTGGACACCGGCGCTGCGGTTGCGCGTCAGGTTGAACGAATCCTGAACGAAAAAAGTCTGACTTCGGCAGGTCCCAGCAGCGTCTCGTTCAGGACATCGTCTGATCCTGATGGGCTTGCGAGACAGCTGCCCGTGTTATGGGGTTCCTATGCCCGGGTCGCAAGTTTGTGACTGCAGTGTTTCATTTTTAGAGCTGGATCACGTCCTGCTGCGGGGCGTAGATTCGCCCGTCGTTTCTACAAGAAAAGGATATTTCCAATGAAGAAGCTGTTTACCGTGACTGCAGCGGCAGTTATTGCGCTGAGCCAGGCATACGTTGCACACGCGGCGGACGTTTCGGTTTCGGTAGGGCGCACCGGCCAGTCATCCACGACTGCACGCCTGGGGTTGCAGTTCGATTTCAACCGTAGCTGGTTCCAGTCGGATGTCGGCCGTCTCACCGGTTATTGGGATGCGGGCTACACCTACTGGAACGGCGACAAGCGCTCCGACAACCACAGCATCTCCCTCGCACCGGTATTTGTATACGAATTCAACGGTGGCAATATCAAGCCCTACATCGAGGCAGGTATCGGTATCGCGGGCTTCAGTCGCACCCATGTCGAGGACAAGGACCTGGGCTCGAGCTTCCAGTTCGAAGACCGCATTGGTGCAGGCCTTCGCTTCGCCGGTGGTCACGAGGTCGGTATCCGTGCGATCCACTATTCCAATGCCGGTTTGAAGAATCCCAACGACGGTATTGAAAGCTACGCGCTTCATTACCGTATGGCATTCTGACGGTCGTCGAAACGCGCAAAAAAAGCGGCCCGGGCCGCTTTTTTTGTGCTCGCGATGGCCGTGCCGTGTCGCAGGCGCAGACGGCAGGAAGCCACTCCGGCATACGTAGCTCTGAGCGCTGGATGCGTGGTATCGGAACCCGAAGCTGCAATGACGCTCAATATGCGTACGGTTGGGTCGTCGGGTTGAAGGTTTTCAGCTCATTGTGCAGCGATAGCCGGCCAGGCGGGGCCAATTTATCTTGCGTCGATTCGCAATCGCGCGATTGGACGTTTAGACTTGGCTCTTCATTTATCTATACCAAAGGTCTTTGCCCCATGCTGATCGCCGCCAACAAGGCAGTCTCTATCGACTACACCCTGAAGAACGATGCTGGCGAGGTTCTCGACAGCTCCCAGGGTGGCGCTCCGCTGGTTTACCTCCACGGTGCCGGCAACATCATCGGCGGCCTGGAGAAGGCCCTCGAAGGCAAGTCCGTCGGTGACGAGCTGAACGTCTCCGTCGAGCCGGCCGACGCCTATGGTGAATACAGTGCCGAGCTGGTCGCCAATCTCAACCGCTCCATGTTCGAAGGCGTCGACGAGCTCGAAGTCGGCATGCAGTTCCACGCTTCCGGTCCCGACGGCAGTATGCAGATCGTCACCATTCGCGACATCGACGGGGATGACGTAACGGTCGACGGCAACCATCCGCTGGCTGGCCAGCGTTTGAACTTCGAAGTGAAGGTCGTCGACATTCGCGACGCCAGCGCTGAAGAAGTGGCTCATGGACACATTCACGGCGAAGGCGGTCATCACCACTAATCGCACGTGATGGAAAAGCGCCCTACGGGGCGCTTTTTTTTGCGTCCAGATTGACTTCGGTGGATATGAGATTGGCTTGTCACATTATGTAAATCTTTCTGTCACTTTCTGAAACATATGATGAAAGCCACAGCCGTCCCTCTGGCATTGGCGGCGCTCGTTACTTCGGAACATCTCCCAGCGAGGGCTTCCATGGCCAATCACTCGGCTTCGAGCGGTACAGCAGTGGCCGGCGCTTCCGGCATCTCCAAAACAAGTCTTTTTTTTGCAGCGCTCATGTTCGCCGTCGGGCTCTATTTCCTTTATTGGGGAATGGGCTACATCGAGGGTAACCACACGTTCCTGTTCGTGCTTGCCACCTTGTTCGGCCTGTTCATGGCCTTCAATATCGGCGGGAATGACGTCGCCAATTCCTTCGGCACGAGCGTAGGAGCCGGAACGCTCACGATCCGCCAGGCATTGCTGGTCGCGGCCGTGTTCGAAGTCAGCGGCGCGGTCATTGCCGGTGGTGAGGTAACCAGCACGATCCGGGGCGGCATCGTTGACCTTGGGACCATGGGTGTTGCACCCATGGATTTCGTCTTCATCATGATGTCAGCGCTGATCGCCGCCGCGTTCTGGCTGCTGTTCGCTACCCGAAAGGGTTACCCGGTATCGACAACCCACTCCATCGTCGGCGCGATTGTCGGCAGTTCGATTGCGCTGGGGATCATCATGAGCGGCGCCTCAACGGCGTTCGCTTTGGTGCAATGGGACAAGATCGGCCAGATCGCGATCTCGTGGGTGGTCTCGCCGCTGCTGGGCGGCGTCGTGGCGTATGTACTGTTCGGGCAGATCAAGAAGCACATCCTGAGCTACAACGATGACGCCGAGTCGCGTCTCAAGCAGATCAAGGAAGAGAAGCGCGCCCACAAGCGCAGGCACAAGGAAGCGTTCGAGCGATTGTCCGAGATCCAGAAGATTTCCTACACCCATATGATGGCGCGGGACGTCCAGGTGATTCAGGACCGAGACTTCCAGGCCGAAGATCTGGAATCCGACTACTACCGCGACATGTACAAGATCGACCAGAAACGCGGCGACGTTCACGCGCATCGCGCGCTTGAGGCCTGGGTACCGATCATCGCAGCGGTAGGCGCCATGATCATTTCATCGATGCTGCTCTTCAAGGGCCTGAAGAACATGCATCTCGGACTTACCACGCTGCATAACTACCTGATCATGGGCATGATCGGAGCTGCAGTCTGGATGGGCACGTTCATCTTTGCCCGCACACTCAAGAGCGAGTCGCTGGGCCGCGCCACGTTCCTGCTCTTTAGCTGGATGCAGGTCTTCACGGCCTCCGGTTTCGCCTTCAGCCATGGCTCGAACGACATCGCCAACGCCATTGGGCCATTCGTCGCGATCCTCGATGTCTTGCGCACGGGCGAGGTCGGCTCCGAAGCGGCGATCCCGCCGATTGCGATGATCGCCTTCGGTGTCGCGCTGATCGTTGGGCTGTGGTTCATCGGCAAGGAGGTCATCGCAACGGTGGGCCATAACCTGACGGCGATGCACCCGGCGTCCGGTTTTTCTGCCGAACTGGCGGCAGCAGCAGTCGTAATGCTCGCCTCGTTGCTCGGATTGCCCGTATCCAGTACGCACATTCTAATTGGCGCCGTGCTGGGAATCGGCATGGTCAACCACAGCACGAACTGGGCGCTGATGAGACCAATCGCCCTGGCCTGGGTGATCACCTTGCCCGCAGCTGCACTCCTCGCAGCTGGCGCGTTCGTGATCCTGCGCAGTCTGTTCTGATAGTCACCGCCATGAAAAAGGCGCCTAGGGCGCCTTTTTCATGGATCAGTGAATCAAGTCTCTTTCCGGCGGACGAGGCCCTCCCTCGCGCACCCAAAACAGCGCTGCGCCCGCCACTGCGGCCGGCATGAGCACGATATTCACGAACGGGATGAGCAGAACGAGGTAGACGCTCCCGCCGAAACTCAGGCTGCGCCAACGACGTTCGCGCAGCCAGGCCATCATGTCCTCCCAACCGAGTTTGTTGTTGTCGGCAGGGTAGTCGATGTATTGCACCGCCATCATCCAGACACTGAACAGAATCCAGAGCGGTGCCGCGATCAGGTTCACGACCGGTATGAAAGACAGCACAAGCAGCGCAAGCGCCCGTGGTAGGAAGTAACGCAGCTTGCGGAGCTCGCGGCCGATCGTGCGGGGCACCATCGCGAACAGCTCGCCCCAGCTGAAGGGCGGAAAGTGGTCATGGCCGCGCGCGACGACTTCCACCTTTTCCGCCAGAAAGCCGTTGAAGGGGGACGCAATGAATGTCGCGACCAGATTAAACGTGAAGTAGACGAGCGCCAGTACCAGCAGTACGAACAGTGGCCAAAGCACGTATTCAAGGAACTGCAGCGCCGACGGTAGCGTGGGCATGAACGTATTCACCCAGCTGTCGAACTGAGCGACTGCGAGCCAGAACAGGCCAATGAACACCAGTAAATTGATCGTGAGCGGAAGGATCACGAACATGCGAAGACCAGGGCTGAGCATGAGGCGAAGCCCTTCGCGCAGGTATTGGGGGCCAGACAGAACAGGTGGTAGAGGCATGGCAAACTCCAGGTAGATGCGTAGACGTTACCTGACTTTACGCGGCGCTCGAAAGCGGGGAGATCGCATCTGAACGCAACGGGGCTCTCGTTGTTGCACCAATCGGCACATGTGTTGCCAAAGAGGCTATCCCGACCTTGAATGGCCTACATGACGTCTCCTCTTCTTTATTGGGCGGTCGCCGTCCGCAGCGTTACAAGATGGCGCGGCGCGGGTGCGGTCTGCTTCTGCCTGGCGCTCGCTGGATGCGGTGTGAAGTCACCGGAAGGTGGCGTCGATCGCCCAGCCTCGGTGATCCGCTCCGACATCGTGCGGCTCCTGCCGTCGAAAACACCTGACAAGCAGGGGTGGGCAGAAGACATGGAACTGGCCTTTCGAATCCAGGGTATCGAGCCGACCGATGAGAACGTTTGTGCTGCGATCGCGGTAACGGAGCAGGAATCCACCTTCCGTGCCGACCCGCCCGTGCCTGGTCTGCCGAAAATCGCCCGCGCAGAGATTGATCGGCGCGCCTCGGCTCTGAAGGTGCCGACCTTTCTGGTCGACGCTGCGCTCAGGGTTCCATCGTCTGATGGTCGCAGCTACGCGGAGCGGCTCGGCAAGGTCCGCACTGAGGGCGAATTGAGCGCGGTTTTTGAAGATCTCATCAGTCGGGTGCCGCTGGGGCAGCTACTATTCGGGCGTTTCAATCCGGTCCGTACCGGTGGACCCATGCAGGTCAGCATCGCATTTGCCGAAGAAAACGCGCGCGGCTATCCGGTGCAGGGCGACAATACCATCCGGCGCGAAGTATTCACGCGGCGTGGCGGAATGTACTTCGGCATTGCGCATCTGCTGGGCTATCCAGCGAATTACGACCGCATGCTTTACCGCTTCGCCGATTTCAATGCCGGCCGTTATGCCAGTCGCAACGCGGCGTTCCAGGCAGCCGTCAGCCGTGCGACCGGTGTCAAGCTGGCGCTCGATGGCGACGTGATCATTCATGGCTCATCGAAGGCAGGAAGCACCGAAATGGCAGTGCGACGCCTTGGGCCTCGCTTCGGTATGAGCGAAGCGGAAATCCGCCGCGCCCTTGAGAGGGGCACCGAGGAGCGCTTCGAGACAACTGAGCTATACCGTCAGGTGTTCGCGCTGGCTGAAAGCAAGACAGGGAAGACGCTACCCCGTGCCGTATTACCCGGTATTCGGCTGGAGAGCCCAAAGATCACGCGTAACCTGACGACCGCCTGGTTCGCGGAGCGGGTCGACAGCCGTTGGAAGCGTTGCATGGCGCGGGCTGGCGGCAGTTGATCAGTAAACCTGGATGGTTGTATCGCGTTGCAGCGTCATCGGGTCGTCTTCAGCTGTCGGCTACGCTGAGGAGCCGCGCACACCACCTGGCCGGCCGGACCTACCCGGCCGGACCTGTCCGCCCACTGTCCATGTTGGAGGTAAGCATGAATCCTGAAACGACCGCCGTCTTGCTCATCGAGTACCAGAACGATTTCCTCAAGCCTGACGGCGCCCAGTACGGGGCCGTCAAGGATGTCGTCGAGAGTACCGGCATGGTTGCCAATAGCCTCGCCTTGGCGCGAGAAGCGCGGCAACTCGGTGCGACGATGATGCTGGCGCCGATCTCGTTTGCCGAGGGTTATCCGGAGCTTCCCCGTGAGCCCTACGGGATCCTCAAGGGGGTCGTCGATTCCGGTGCGTTCAAGAAAGGCTCATGGGGCGCTCAGATCATTGACGAGCTTGCGCCACAGCAAGGCGACATCATCATCGAAGGTAAGAAAGGGTTGGATTGTTTCATGTCCACCGATCTGGATTTCATCCTTCGCGCGCGCGGCATCACGGACCTTGCCATCGCCGGGTTGCTGACCAACTGCTGCGTGGAATCGACGATGCGCTCGGCTTATGAGCGCGGATACCGCGTCGTCACGCTGGTCGACTGCACGGCCACTGTCACTGAAGAAGAACAGCGTGTGGCGACCCAGCGGGACTTCGCCATGTTCTCTCGGCCCATGACCCACCGTGAATTTCTGGCTGAGCTCGAAGCCGGTTAGCGCTCGGGCTTTTGGTGGTTGCCCGAAAAAAAAGCCCGCCGGCTGCGGCATGAACGCAGCGGGCGGCGGGCGTTGATCAGCGCGGAGCCGATTACAGGCGAGGGTAGTCGATGTAACCGACCGGGCCTGAAGCATAGAAGGTGCTCGGATCCTGCTCATTGAGCGGTGCGTTCTGCTCAAGGCGTGCAGGTAGGTCCGGGTTGGCGATGAAGGTCTTGCCGAAGGCAACGGCGTCGGCCTTGCCAGCTGCCAGCCACGCATTGGCCTGATCCTTGGTGAAGCTCTCGTTTGCAATCACGATGCCGCCGAATGCTTCCTTAAGGGATGGGGTCAGGCTGTCATCGGCTTCATGTTCACGGGTGCAGATGAACGCGACGTTGCGCTTGCCGAGTTCGCGCGCCACGTAGCCAAACGTTTCGGCGCGGTTCGAGTCCCCCATGTCATGGGCATCGGCACGCGGCGAAAGGTGCACGCCGACACGGCCTGCGCCCCATACCGAAATTGCCGCATCGGTCACTTCAAGCATAAGGCGTGCACGGTTTTCCAGGGAGCCACCGTACGGGTCGGTGCGCGTATTGGTGCTGTCCTGGAGGAACTGGTCGAGCAGGTAGCCATTCGCGCCGTGGATCTCGACGCCATCAAAGCCAGCGGCCTTGGCGTTCTCGGCGCCCTTGCGATAGGCCTCAACGATGTCGGCGATTTCGTCAGTCTCCAGGGCACGAGGTGTCTCGTAGTCCTTCATCGGGCGAACGAGGCTGACGTGACCGGCCGGCTTGATGGCGCTGGGCGCGACTGGCAGTCCACCGTCCAGATAGACCGGGTCGGAAATACGACCTACGTGCCACAGCTGCAGTACGATCTTGCCACCATTGGCATGAACGGCACGTGTGATGTTGCGCCAGCCGGCAATCTGCTCTTCGGACCAGATCCCGGGCGTGTCCGGGTAGCCGACCCCCATGGGCGTGACCGATGTCGCTTCGCTCAGGATCAGGCCGGCAGAAGCGCGCTGGCTGTAATACTCGGCCATAAGTGCATTCGGTACGCGGCCTTCGTCGGCGCGGCATCGGGTGAGCGGGGCCATGATGATGCGGTTGGCCAGTTCCAGCTCGCCGATACGAATCGGGTCAAAAAGCGTGGGCATATCTAAGCTCCATCTGAGGGTCAGGATTGAATGGCGTCGACGTCATCCGGAAGCACGGTGGGATCGAGCTGAGCCTGCAGTGCGCCGAAAAACGCACGCAGGTTCGCTTCGTCCCGTTGAAAAAAGGTCCATTGACCAACGCGCCGGCCCGTAACGAGGCCGGCGCGTTGCAGCGTGGCAAGGTGCGCGGATACGGTGGATTGGGACAGGCCACAACGTTCGTCGAACTTGCCTGCGCACACGCCTACGTCGAAGGGGCGCTGCTGAGGTGAGAAATAGCGCTCGGGCTCTTTCATCCAGACCAGCATCTCCCGACGAAGTGGGTGAGCGAGGGCCTTGAGGATCGCATCAAGATCGACGGAGGCAGGCGTTAGGTCATGCTTTGACATGCCTGCACTGTATATCGAGATATCGCGATATGACGATCCCTGGAAATCGATGACTCCCATCGATGCAATCAATATGACTGAACGCGCGAAGAAGGGCCTAATCTGTCGCCATGAATTATCTTGCGCATCTCCTGCTCGGCGGGCCCAAGCCCGATCAGCTTCTGGGCAGCCTCTACGGCGACTTTGTCAAAGGCCCTTTGAATGGCGACTGGCCCGCGGAGGTAGAGCGCTCCATCCGCCTGCACCGCGCAATCGATGCGTTCACAGACGCTCACCCATGCGTCCGGCAGGGCAAGGCGCGGTTTCCAGCCGCGCGGCGTCGGTTCGCGGGCATTGTGGTGGACGTCTTTTTTGACCACTGCCTGGCGCGGGACTGGTCGCTACATTCTGATGTTCCGCTCGACCAGTTTACGGCCAGGGTCTATCAGGTCCTGGCTGACGAGCCTGCGTTGCCGGCCCGACTTGCGACCATTGCGCCACGTATGGCGGCGCAGGACTGGCTGGGTAGCTATCGGGATTTCGAAGTGCTGCGCGACGTCATCGCTGGCATGAGTCGGCGCCTTAGCCGTCCCGAATGGCTGGCCGGTGCGTATGAAGAGCTCGAAGCGTTGTACGAGCCCCTGAGCGCAGACTTCCAGGCATTCTTTCCTGAACTCATGGCATTCGCGGACCGCTACCCTGTGCTACCTGATGACGGCGGCGTTCTGCGCCGAAATAACCGTCCGGCTTGATGGTCGAACGCTTTGGGTCACGCAGCGATGCGGAGGCAACCGGTGGCGCCGGCGGCCCTGATCCACGTCAGTGTGTTCAGATGATTTCTGACGTTCAATGAACCTGCGACCCTCTCGTCAGCAAGGAGAACGGCATGATCAACATCCTCGTAGCAACCGACCTTTCCGAGCGATCCAACCCAGCCATTGACCGTGCTGCCCGGTTGGTACGCAGCCTTGGCGGGCGGTGGGCACTGGTGCACGTCGTGGACAACGATGCGCCGGCCGAACTGACCGCTCGGCACGTCGAGCATGCGAAAACCCTGTTGAAGGCATCGGCGGAACGTCTGGGCAGCCAGCATGGGACGGAGCCCGAGATAATCGTGATCAGCGGCGACGTCGAGCCAACCATCCTCAAGGCTGCGCATCAGTTCGGTGCGGATCTGCTGGTAGTCGGCGCACATCGCAAGTCCGCGCTTCGCGATTTCTTCCTGGGTACGACGGTAGAGCGGGTCATCCGTAGCAGTCGCTTGCCGGTGTTGCGTGTCGCACGCCCGGCATTGCAGGACTATGCGCGGTCGTTGGTAGCTATCGATCTGTCACCGGTGTCGCTCGATGCGCTGCGCACGGCCTGTCGGCTTGGGGTACTTCAGGAGCAGGAGTTCGACGTGGTTCATGCGGCAGAACTGGTGCCCATCGGCGCCATGGCAGAGGTCGTGCCCGACCCGCGCCTTGTCGACGAGATGCTTGCCGAAGCCAGGCGCAAAGCAAAAGCACAGTTGGCCCAGATCGAGCCAGCTGTTCCCGAACAGCGCCTCTATGTAAGGGAAGGCGAGCCCAGGCGCGTCATCGGTGATCAGCTGCAATTCACCAATGCTGACCTCCTGGTAGTCGGAACCCATGCACGCAGCGGCGTTCAGCGCCTGATGATCGGTAGCGTCGCAAGCTCCCTGCTTGCCAGCCTCGACTGCGACATCCTCACCGTACCACCTGCGGAACCGCACTGATTGCTCAGGCAGCATTCGCTGCCGACGTCTCAGGGAGGTCCAGTGCTTCATAAATTGCCCGCCGTGCCTGGCGGGCCAACTCGGTTCGGCCGAGCCCCTGGCTGCTCACAGGCGGCAGGAGGGTAATCACGACTTCGGCGCGCTCGGCACGCATCATCCGCAGAAGGTGGGTGGGCAGCGCATCGTCGCCGATAAAGGGCGCGATAGGGCAGGGCAGCCCGTTTCGGCGATAAGCGATGGCGACCGGTTGCAGCGGCACGCCGCGTTCGACCGCAGCAGTCAGGAGCCGACCGTGAAACGGCAGCAGCGACAGGCCATCGCTGGTGGTCCCTTCAGGGAACAGCACCACGGGGTGGCTACCATCCAGGTATTCCCCTATCTGACTGTTCAATGACTGTAGCTCCCCCGCACCGCGTCGAATGAACAGGGTGCCGCCATGACGAGCCAGCCAGCCCGCCAAGGGCCATTCGCGCACTTCGGCTTTCGACAGGAAGGATAATGGCGCCAGTTGGCCGATGAACGGAATATCCGTCCATGAAACATGGTTCGATATCCAGAGCATAGGTTCGTCTGGCAGGTGGCCTTCTACGCGTACCTTGAATGGCAGCGCCGCCGCGAGCGCCTTCATGAAATGGCTACAAAGGCGCTGACGTAGCGCAAGACGGCCGTGGGTGAACCGCTCCAGAATGCATGCCGCCAGGGCCAACATCACGCCGTACAGCAACACGCCTGTGAGGCGCACCAGCCGCAAATAGCTTAGTAAGGTCTTCATCCAGATCCGTTCCGGTAATGCTCGCCCTTCTTACCGACTTGGGGCGAATCCGGCAAGCGATCGCGGGCACGCGTTGGCGCCGCGTTCAGGTAGTGGGCCGGGCCGTCAGACGGCCGTCTTGAAGTGTCGAGCGTAGCGAGGGCACAAATCGTCCCGCTTGAGCAGCACGAAGACATCCGCCGTCTGAAACTCCCGATCCCAGCATGGTTCGCCGCATATCTTCGCACCCAGGCGCATATAGGCCTTGAGTAGAGGCGGCAACTCGGTCGTCACTTGCTCCGGCAACTGCAACGCCGGTAACGGTGTGCGCGGTATGGCAGTCAGGTGCTGATTGCACAGGTGAGCGGGTCGAAGCCGCCGCATGATGGCTTCCGCCTGGATTCCGCCATCTTTCATGGAAATGCTCGCGCAACCCATGAGATATCGGTAGTGGCCTTCATTCAAAACTTCAGACAGCTCGCTCCAGAGCACCGCGATCGTCCCTCCGTTACGATAGGCCGAGTCGACGCACGTGCGGCCAATCTCGAGGATTGGACCTTCCAGTTGGAGGAGCCCCTGCAAGGCGAATTCGCCTTCACTGTAGAAACGGCCCAGTCGTGCTGCGCTGCGATGGTCAAGCAGCCGAGTAGTGGCCACCAACGCGCCGGAGGCCAAGTCACGTACACCCAGATGCGTGCAATGGGCGTCAAAGTCGTCGATATCGAGCCCATTCGCTGATGGGCTGGCGTCCGCGAACGAGGCACCAAATTCAGAGCCGAAGACACGAAAGCGAAGTGCCTGGGCCTCGCGAAGGGCCGACGGTGAAGTCAGGCGCTCTGCTTGCAGGCGGCGAACGGGAAGGATGCGGCAGGCAGTCGAGGCCATGTCGAGACTCCAGAGAGGACCGAATGCAGCCTTACGCGACGCACCGCTTCTCCAAGCGATACGGCGCAGGCGGGGCCAGACTAGAAAAGCGCGGTGTCGTCACTGTGACGGGACCGTGATGAATCAGTGACACCCCGACCTGATCTGGAGGCAACGGAACTCCTACATGAGCACTTCGGCCTATAGTGGGCTGGCGAACCGGAGTGCGTGTCCGCCCATCCAAGGAATGGCCTTCATGTCCCCTTCGCTCGACCGCTTGACCACCCGAGCCACGCGAGCCCTCGTCGAGGATGAGGTCAGCCGAGTTTTCCCCTGGCGTGGTGGCAACCGCTTCGAACTTCTTATCGATGGCGAGCGCTTCTTTCCCCGAATGCTTGCGGCCATCGATGCCGCCAGGGAGCGAATCGAACTCGAGTTGTATCTGATTGAAGACGGCCGCTGTAGCGAGCGCCTAACGGACAGCCTCGTCGCTGCGGCCGGGAGAGGCGTAAACATTCGATGTCTCTTCGACGGCTTCGGGTCACTGAAGCTGGGCAACCAAACTCGGTCCCGTCTCACGGATGCCGGTATCGAAGTGGTGTACTACAACCCACTGCATATTCGCAGGGGTTGGGCCAACCTGTTTCGCGACCACCGCAAGCTGCTGCTGGTCGACGATACGGTGGGCTACGTGGGTGGCGCAGGCTCCACGGATGAATTCTGGCTGCCGGACCAGGAATCCCCATGGCATGACGTGATGGTGGAGATCAATGGACCGCTGCTTGTGGACTGGCGTGTACTCTTTGACCAAGTTTGGGCACATTGCAAGCGGCGTCGCTTTTGGTCGCCGAGGTTACCGCTTCGGCCATCGCGCCTGCCGCCGGTCCCGGCCGACGACGACCGGACCGGCTACGGACGGGTGGCGTATGCGGCCTCGCGCGAACATCGCGATATCCTTCGCGCCCTGGTGGGCAATCTCACGCGGGCCGAGCGCACCGTCTGGTTGGCCACCCCTTATTTCCTGCCAACCTGGCGCGTTCGGCGAGCGCTGATGAAAGCAGCGAGACGCGGCGTGGACGTGCGGCTACTGCTAACTAGTCGCAATACCGACCATCCTTCTGTCCGATTCGCTGGGCAACGCTACTATCCGCGTCTGCTACGCGCAGGTGTTCGAATCTTCGAGTATCGCCCACGGTTCACGCACATGAAGATGGTGCTGGTGGATGAGTGGGTCAGTGTCGGTTCGTGCAACTTCGACCACTGGAATCTACGCTGGAATCTCGAAAACAACCTCGAGTCCCTTGACCCTGCATTCATCGCGCAGGTTCGCGAATGCCTCGCCGCAGACTTTAAGGTCAGCCGCGAAATAAGCTTGGCCCAGTGGCGCGCGCGCCCGTTGCGTACACGTATCTACCAGCGGCTCTGGGGTTGGCTGGATCGCATCGTCATCCACGTACTCAGTCGGAAACGCTGATCCGAAGGTACGTCCGTTCAAGTCTTTCGATAGAACCGGTCGAGGATTTGCGCTGATCGTTCGGCTTTCCTATGACATTGTTGGTCTCAATCCTTCTATAACCGTCAGGAGAAACGTCATGGCTAAAGTGCTGGTGCTCTACTATTCGACCTATGGTCATATCGAAACGATGGCGAACGCCGTTGCAGAAGGCGCTCGTGCGGCAGGGGCCCAGGTCGACGTGAAGCGGGTGCCGGAAACCGCGCCGGCTGACGTGGCGAAAGCTGCGCATTTCAAGCTCGACCAGGCGGCACCGATTGCGACCGTGGCCGAACTGGCCGAGTACGATGCCATCATCATTGGCACGCCGACGCGATTCGGGCGCATCGCCAGTCAGATGGCCGCATTTCTTGACCAGGCCGGTGGGCTGTGGGCGAAGGGAGCGTTGAACGGGAAGGTGGGCGCCGCGTTCACGTCGACGGCTTCCCAGCATGGTGGCCAGGAAACCACGCTGTTCTCCATCATCACCAACCTGCTGCATTTCGGAATGGTCGTAGTTGGTCTGCCCTACAGTCACCAGGGCCAAATGACACTCGATGAAATCGTCGGCGGTTCACCCTACGGTGCAACCACGATCGCCGCAGGCGATGGCTCCCGTCAGCCCAGCGCAATTGAACTCGAAGGTGCGCGCCATCAGGGTGAGCTGGTGGCAAAGACGGCGGCCAAGCTGTTCGATTGAGTTACATTCCGAGCCGCACTTACGGTCCGTTGAAACGGTCTGTTGTAACGATGCCGCTCTGCAAACCGCATTGAGGCACGTACAATCGGCCGCGTTGAGTCATTTTCAACGTCATCAAGAGAGGTAATGATCATGTGGACCAAACCTGAATTCACCGATCTGCGCATCGGCTTCGAAGTTACGCTGTACTTCGCAAACCGCTAATTGCGTGTGATGCCCCGGTCGCCCGAGCGTTTCTGACGCTTCGAGCGTCGGGGCATTTTCTTTTTCAGGACCTTGTGAATGCATATCCACATTCTTGGCTCTGCAGCAGGCGGCGGCTTCCCTCAGTGGAATTGCAACTGCCCTAACTGCACGGGTCTTCGCGCCGGCACCCTCAACGCCCAGGCGCGTACGCAATCCTCGATCGCGTTGTCTGACAATGGCGTCGACTGGATTCTCTGCAACGCCTCGCCCGACATTCGTGCCCAGCTCGAGAGCTTCCCAACGCTCCAGCCGGCACGTGCGCTGAGAGATACGGCCATCCGCGGGATCGTGCTGATGGACAGCCAGATCGATCACACCACCGGGCTGCTCACCCTGCGCGAAGGATGCCCTCATGAGGTCTGGTGCACCGACATGGTCCATCAGGACCTGACGACTGGTTTCCCACTGTTCAATATGCTGGAGCATTGGAATGGCGGGTTGCGCTGGAATCGCATCGATCTCGACGCGAGGTTCACCATTCCGGCTTGCCCCGCCTTGCGATTCACGCCCATTCCATTGCGCAGCGCGGCGCCACCTTATTCGCCGCACCGCTTCGACCCGCATCCCGGCGACAACATCGGGCTGCTCGTAGAGGACACCGTGACCGGCGGAACGCTGTTTTACGCACCCGGGCTGGGCAAGGTCGATGATGGCTTGCTGGCCATGATGCGCGACGCCGATTGCGTCCTGGTTGACGGCACCCTCTGGACCGATGACGAGATGCAGACACGCGGTGTCGGCACCAAGACTGGCCAGGAAATGGGCCACCTGGCCCAGAGCGGCCCAGGTGGCATGATCGAAGTGCTGGACGGGCTGGAAAAGCCACGCAAGGTGCTTATCCATATCAACAACACCAATCCGATCCTCGACGAAGATTCGGCGGAGCGGAAGGTGCTTGCGGACCACGGCATCGAAGTGGCCTTTGACGGCATGGGGATCGAGTTGTGAGGACAGACCTATGACAGCGGCAGCGATGACGCCGGAAGCGTTCGAGCAGGCCCTGCGCGCCAAGGGCGACTATTACCATATCCACCACCCCTATCACGTGGCGATGTATGAAGGCCGCGCTACGCGCGAACAGATACAGGGGTGGGTCGCCAACCGCTTTTACTATCAGGTCAACATTCCGCTCAAGGACGCGGCGATTCTGGCGAACTGCCCGGACCGCGACATCCGACGGGAGTGGGTCCAACGCATTCTTGACCATGATGGTGCGCCAGGCGAGGAGGGCGGTATCGAAGCGTGGCTGCGCCTTGCCGAAGCGGTCGGGTTGGACCGCGACCAGGTGCTTTCCCAAGAGCTGGTGCTACCGGGTGTGCGCTTTGCGGTAGACGCGTACGTGACCTTCGCACGCCGGGCGACGTGGCAGGAAGCGGCAAGCAGTTCGCTGACTGAACTGTTTGCTCCACAGATTCACCAATCTCGCCTCGACAGTTGGCCCACTCACTATCCGTGGATCGACCCAGCCGGTTACGACTACTTCCGAAATCGCCTTGGGCAGGCGCGCCGGGATGTCGAACACGGCCTGCGCATTACACTCGAGCACTACACGACGCGCGACGCGCAGGCGCGAATGCTCGAGATCCTGCAGTTCAAGCTGGACATTCTATGGACGATGCTCGACGCCATGAGCATGGCCTACGAACTGAAGCGGCCGCCGTATCACACCGTCACCAATCAACGTGTCTGGCATCGAGGAATCGAGCTGTGAGTATCGAATCGACCCAGGTTCCCGCCTTTCGACGGGGCTATCGCTTCCAGTTCGAACCCGCCCAGGATGCACACGTACTGCTCTATCCCGAAGGCATGATCAAGCTGAACGGCAGTGCCGCCGAGATCCTCAAGCAGGTTGATGGGCAGCACGACGTTGCCGCCATCGTCGGGCTGCTGGAAGCGCAGTTCCCTGGCGTGTCGACCCTCAGGGACGACGTGATCGAATTTCTCGGGATTGCCCGTGACAAGCACTGGATCGAACTGCGCTAGCGCGCAGGCGTTCGCGGTGAGCAAACAGGCGCCGTCTATTCGGGCGGCCGCTTACCCGAAGCTCCGACACCACGAGATGCCATGACCGTTTCTCCAGATGTAAACGTAGGGCCGCCATTCTGGCTACTAGCGGAGCTGACGTACCGCTGTCCCTTGCAGTGTCCGTACTGTTCCAACCCCGTGGATTTCGCCAAGCAGGGCGCAGAGCTGTCGACCGAACAGTGGATCGAGGTGTTTCGGCAGGCTCGGGAGCTGGGCGCTGCACAGCTGGGATTTTCGGGTGGCGAGCCGCTGGTACGCCAGGATCTGGGGCAGCTGATCAAGGCAGCCCGAGACATGGGCTACTACACAAACCTGATCACATCCGGCATCGGGCTCACTGAGGCACGTATTGCCGAGTTCGCCGAAGCGGGCCTGGATCATATCCAGATCAGCTTCCAGGCAGCCGATGAGGAAGTGAACAACCTGCTTGCCGGTTCCCGCAAGGCATTTGCGCACAAGCTCGAGATGGCGCGTGCGGTGAAGGCGCATGGGTATCCCATGGTGCTGAACTTCGTGACCCATCGGCACAATATCGACAACATCGACCGCATCATCGAGCTGTGCATCGAGCTTGAAGCAGACTTCGTCGAGCTGGCCACCTGTCAATTCTATGGCTGGGCCGAGCTGAATCGCGCGGGTCTGCTGCCGACTAAGGCGCAACTAGAGCGTGCTGAACGCATCACCAATGAGTGGCGAGCGAAACTCGAAGCCCAGGGGCACCCGTGCAAGCTCATCTTCGTCACCCCTGACTACTACGAAGAGCGCCCGAAGGCGTGCATGAATGGCTGGGGCAATCTGTTCCTGGACATTACGCCCGACGGCACGGCCCTGCCATGTCACAGCGCACGCCAGCTGCCGGTGCAGTTTCCGAACATCAAGGACGCCAGCCTCAAGCACATCTGGTACGAATCGTTCGGCTTCAACCGTTTCCGCGGCTACGACTGGATGCCTGAACCGTGCCGGTCCTGCGACGAGAAAGAGCGGGACTTCGGTGGGTGCCGCTGCCAGGCCTTCATGCTGACCGGCAATGCTGAGAATGCAGATCCTGTCTGCAGCAAGTCCGAGCATCACGGCATCATTCTCGCCGCACGTGAAGAGGCCGAGCGGGCAGCGCTCGGCATGGACCGACTTCAATACCGAAACGAGAAGGCATCGCGCATCATCGCCAAGGCCTGACTGTCATGAATCGCAGGCGCCGTGAGCGCCGTGAAGCGCGGCCGGACAACCACATTCAACCTGCAGGGGATTCCCATGACCATTCCGTACGGCTTTTGGCCTAGTGACTGGACCGCCGAAAAAGCCGCTTCGGCCAGCGGCGATTTCGCTGAGCTGAGAGCGGGTCATGGCGGTGTGTTCTGGGTGGATTACCGTCCGCAGGATGGACGCTGCACCCTATGGTTCTGGCAGGCCGGGCAGGCGCGCTCACTCACGCCGGACGCGTTTTCGATCCGAAGTCGCGTCTATGAATATGGCGGCGGCGCGTTCTGCGTAACGCGTGATGGCGTTGCGTTCGTCAACGAGGCCGATCAGCAGGTCTATCTGCAGGCGCTCGATTCAACGGCCGCCCGGCGGCTTTCTTCACAGGATGCCTGCCGCTACGGCGACGTTCAGTTCGACGCGTTTGCTCATGCCATCCTGTGTATCGAAGAAACGGCCGGCACGCCGATACGCCATCGGCTGGTTGCGTTGTCAATCAGCGACGGCTCACGGACGCTGATTTCCGAAGGGGCTGACTTTTATGCGTCCCCCGCAATCAGCTCAGATGGCCAACGCCTGGCATGGATCGAATGGAACTGCCCCGAGCAACCCTGGACCTCTACAAAATTGTGTGTCGCGCATCGGTCCGGTGATGGCTGGGGAACGCCTGTCGTCGTCGCAGGTGGGGCGGGCAATGAGTCGCTCCAGCAGCCACGATTCGATGAATCCGGCGCACTTCACTGTCTCAGCGATCAAGAGGGTTGGTGGCAACCCTGGCGCGAGCAGGGCGACAACTGGGTGCGCGACGCTGCCGCAGGGAATTTTGACCACGCAGCGGCGCCATGGCAGCTGGGCGGCTCAAGCTATATACCGGTAAAAAGTGGGTACATTGCGTGCCGATTCGAACAAGGTGTTGGGCGGTTGGTTGAGTGGACAGAGACGAGCCACCGTGTGCTGGCCGACGCGTTTACGCGGTTTCGCGCGCTGTCATTTGATGCGTCCAGCTATTACGCCATCGCAGCAGGCCCTTCGTGCGGCCCTGCAGTAATCGCGGTCGATAAGGCAAGCGGTGAAGTGCGGACGCTGGCGGGCGGCCAGGTAGCGCTCGCGCCGGAAGATCTGTCCATGCCAGAAGCGTTCGACTTCCCGGCCGGCAATGCGCATGGCTTTGGCTTCTTTTATGCACCGACCTCCCGCGTTGCCTCAGCATCCGTCGACGATCGGCCGCCACTGGTGGTTTTCCTTCATGGCGGGCCGACCTCTGCTTCCTATCCTGTCTTCGACCCCCGCATTCAATTCTGGACACAGCGAGGCTTCGCAGTTGCTGACTTGAACTATCGCGGCAGCAGCGGCTACGGCCGTGCCTACCGGTTCGCGCTCAGGCAGCAATGGGGCGTATCCGACGTAGAGGATGCCGTAGCGGCGGTGGATGCCCTGTCGGCGCGTGGCCTTGTTGATGGGGAGCGCGCGTTTATCCGGGGTGGCAGCGCAGGCGGGTACACCGCTCTATGCGCGCTGGCGTTCTCGAATCGGTTCCGCGCGGGTGCCAGTTTGTACGGCGTAAGCGATCCCATCACGTTGGCAGGGGCCACGCATAAATTCGAGGGAGACTATCTGCAATGGCTCATTGGCGACCCGGATTTTGACCGTGATCGCTATGAGGCGCGCACTCCGCTGTTGCACGCCGACCAGATCCGCACACCGGTCATCTTTTTCCAGGGCGGCCGCGATGCGGTCGTCGTCCCAGAACAGACCGAGAGCATGGTTCGGGCGCTTCGCCAGAACGGGATACAGGTGGAATACCACCTGTATCCCGAAGAGCGGCACGGCTTCCGGCAAGCGGCCAATCTTGCCGATGTGATGGAAAAGGAACTCGCCTTTTACCAGCGATGCATGTGACGGGATCCGGTGGTGGGCTGAAGCCTGCCACCGGGCAAGCCATGACAGGCTGCAACGCCTTGACGCATTAGAGCTTTTCGAGTGCTTCCAACGTGACAACATCGGTCACGGTGCCAAGCGTGCGGATGGAGTCGCTATGGTCGGCCTCGTTCGCCGCTGCACAGGCTTCTTCGAGGATCAGGGTTTCATAATCACGGTCGTGTGCATCGCGCGCAGCACTTTGGACCGCCATCATGGTGCTGACACCGGCAATGACGACACGCGTTACGCCACGTGCGCGTAGGGCCGGATCGAGGTTGGTGCCGTAGAACGCGTTAACACGGGGCTTCACGATGACGAGGTCGGCCTTGTCTGCATCCAGGTCAGGGTGGAATTCCATCCCCGGGCTGCCTTCCTCCAGCACACCGTATTCGTGCGCCTTGCCGAACAGTTTGGAGTGCTTGGGCTGATCGGGATAGCCCTTGGCGAAGCCGACCTTGACCAGTACGGTAAGCCAGCCTTTCTCCTTCGCAATCGCCAACGCTCGGTTGGCCTTGGCGATGACGTCCCGATCGATGACCTGCTGGGCCGCGCCCGCCATCTTGCCGTCTGGGTGAGTGATATCGACGATGTAGTCGAGGCCAATAAAAGCGGTCGTCATGGAGTCCTCCAGGATGGGCGAGACGTGGGACGTCTCGCATTGAGACGGGGCATTGCTTACGCGCGCGGCCAGGCCGCCCCGGTCGAAAATGTGCCGTCAATGATCGTGACGCTATGCCCGCCGATCCATGGATCGCCGTCGCGGTAGATGACATTCACTCGACCGTCACGCTGCAGGCGTGTTCCCTGCCGGGCGCGATAGCCGTCGCGTGTGACAGCGGCATCCGGGAAGTCCAGATGCTGCAGCAGCCGCGCCAGGCAGGCGTTGGCCGAGCCAGTAACCGGATCTTCGACCAGTCGGCCATTTTCGGAAAGGAACGTTCTGATTTCGTAGTCGGCTATCAGGGTGTCTGGATGGGGGACATAGGTCGCCAGGCCTGTCGCCTGCGTCCGAGCGAGTAGCTCGGTCAGCGCGTCGAGGTCGGGCCGCGCGTCGAGGCAGTCCGCCAGCGAAGCCAGCCGCACGCATAGCCAGCGGATCCCAGCGTCCACTTTCATGGGTTCGAAGCCTGACGCCAGCGAGCTATGCGCGAGTGCGCGCTGCAGGATTTCACGTTCTGCTCCATCGAATGGCGCTACGGCAGCCATCGGCGCGCGGAAAGCCAGCGAGCGGTCTGTGTGGGTCTCCAGAGTAATCATGCCGGCCGCACATTCCTGGACCAGTCGTTCGGCTGAGTGCGGTCGCAGTCCGGCTTCCAGCAGGGCGTGCGCGGTGCCGAGCGTCGGGTGACCGGCGAATGGAAGCTCGACGTCCGGCGTGAAGATCCGCACGCGATAATCCGCCTCGCCGGTGGTCGGGGGCAGGACGAAGGTCGTTTCCGAGAGATTGGTCCAGCGAGCGATAGCGCGCATCTGCGCGTCGTCCAGACCTTCGGCCTCCATCACAACCGCAAGCGGATTGCCGCGAAACGGTACCTGGGTGAAAACATCTACCTGTTTGAAGCGCCGGTTCATCGGTTGTTTCCTTGTGTCGAAGGGCTGGTCGCGGAGCTGGCCCTTAGGCGAATGCGGGTAATTTCGGACGGCGCAGCGAAGCGGATCGGCGGGCCCCAGTAACCGGTACCGCGGCTGATGTAGACCGTCAGCCGGCCAAGGTGGTGGATGCCGGCGACCCATGGCTGCTGTAGCCGGACGAAGTGAATCCACGGCCAGAATTGCCCACCGTGCGTGTGGCCGGAAAGCTGGAGATCAAACCCGGCCTGTTCCGCGTCCTTCGCCGAGCGCGGCTGGTGGGCGAGCAGCACTTTGCACGCCTCAGCCGGTGCACCTCGTACCGCCGCTTGCGGGTCGCTGCGATGGGAAGGCTCGAACATGCCGGCCGAATAGTCCGTGATTCCGGCGATGACCAGTTGGGCGCCGTCGCGCTCTATCACTCGATGTTCGTTCATCAATACCGGCAGCCCCATGCGCCGCAGCTCCGCCACCCAGGCTGGGGCACCGGAGTAGTATTCGTGATTGCCGGTGACGACGCCTACGCCGCTTCGACCCCGTATATCGCCCAAAGGGGCGATGTGCGATGAAAGCTGCTGAACGCTTCCGTCTACAAGGTCGCCGGTAACGGCTACGTAATCGGCGTCGAGGCTGTTCACGCGATCGACGATGCGGCGAATGTAGGCATGTTTGATGGTCGGCCCTACATGGATGTCACTGATCTGGACGATCGTGAATCCGTCGAACGCGGGCGCCAGGTTGCCCAGCGGGATGTCGACTGTTTTCACCGGTGCCAGCCGGCGCGCGAAGAAGAGACCGAACACGGTTTCGATGGCGACGGCGACGAGCACCGCGACGGCCGAATATTCCGCCCACGGGCCGGCTATCGCGACGCCCGCCAACGCCGCGACGGCCAGAACGACACCACGCACGATCGAGAAGACCGCAAGGCTCGAGAATATTCCCATCGCCATGAGGCTGGCCCAGGCGAGGGCCTTGGAGTCGATGCCGCGCGAGCGAAATCCTATCGGTAGCAGAATGAACGAGGCGAGGAGTAGGAGCGCTGCCAATACCTTCATGGCCGGCGGCACAGGCAGGAAGGGAATCAACGAAACAGCGACCAGGAGGTGGAGCGCGCCCAGTATGGACAGCATGGTCAGGCGAGATCGGAACATACGGCGGTTACCTTTCGCTTTGGATCGACCAGCCTAGCGATGCCGTGAGCGCAACGGAAGCCTGGCAGCGTGTCGATATCGCGCTGTGGTGTTGATTCCGATCAATGCGCCCCGCGCGGGTCGTTCTTATGCTGGACCGACAACATGGAGGAGGGGACAACATGGCGTACCTCGCCTGGGAGCATGATCTTGACACCGGCATCGATGTCATCGATCAACAGCATCGCCGTATCATCGAGATGATCAACTGGCTCGAGGACGTACAGTCGGGTGTTAGTGGCCACACCACGGAGGACGTGGTCAACGAATTGCTCGACTACACGATCTCGCATTTCGCTTTTGAGGAAGCCTTGATGGAAGAGGCCGGCTACCGCTTCAGCCGTGCTCACAAGCGTGTCCATGAGGTATTCATCAAGCGTGTCGAGGGACTGAGGAGCCGTTTCAAGGACGGCGAGGACATCACCCTCGAATTACGTGAAACGCTCGGGCGCTGGCTCATCAGCCACATCCGCAATGACGATCGGAACTACGTCGAAGCGGTGAGCCGCAACCTCCAGCGCCTGACCACGGATAGCTCGCCTCAAGGCTGGCTGGCCCGCGCGGTCAAACGCTTCTTCCACCATGCCGCCTAGTAAAACCGGGTGGGAGCGAGAAGCTCAACGAGATGAAAGCCCGGCGAGCCACGTGCGTCTTTCTTTTGCGGACAGGTAGGTCCAGGCCAGAAAGCGGCTCTTCTTTTGTCCTTGCGCCATCTCCGTCACGTGAACGTCGGTGGCGCCAGCCCTCGCCAGCGCGTCACGCAGTGGTGCGATATTGCCGCCTTTGGATACGAGGCTGGTGAACCATAGCACCTGGGTGCGGACAGTTATGCTCTCCCGGATCATGCGCTTGAGGAAGCCGAGTTCGCCGCCTGGGCACCAAAGCTCATTGCTCTGGCCGCCGAAATTGAGCGCGGGCAGCGTGCGTCGCGGATCCAGCTTGCCGAGATTCTTCCATTTACGTCGGCTACCGGCGCTGGCTTCATCCGGGCTCGTGTGGAAAGGCGGATTGCAGAGCGTGACGGTGAAGCGCTCATCGGCGCCCACGATGCCGGTAAACAGGTGAGTGGAATCTGGCTGGTGCCTGAAGTCAATGGACGCATTCAGACGATTGGCTGCGACGATTGCACGTGCTGCCCCGATCGCGGTTGCATCGATGTCGGCCCCGGTGAATCGCCAGCCGTAGTCACCATGCCCGAGTAGCGGATAAATGCAGTTCGCACCGGTACCGATATCCAGCGCATGAACGCGCGCGCCTCGTGGAATCTCTCCTGCGTTGTCGAGCGCGAGCAGGTCCGCCACGCCATGCACGTAGTCGGCTCGGCCGGGTACAGGTGGGCAAAGGTAGCCTTCCGGGATGTCCCAATGCTCAATGCCATACAGCGCTTTGAGCAGTGCGCGATTCAGGACTCGAACGGCCTGGGGGTTGGCAAAATCGATGCTTCGTTTCCCGTACGGATTGAGGATCACGAACTGGCGAAGCTCAGGCGTACCGCGCATCAAGGCATCGAAGTCGTATTGGCCCTGATGGCGGTTGCGTGGGTGCAGGCCCGCCGCTTTCGCAGCAGGCTGGTGAAGAGGTGGGGCAGCAGGTTTCATGTCTTGGATCGGTCGGGTATGCGGCGCATAGTGTCCCATAGCATGGCCCGCCAAGCGACGTATCAACCGGCGCGTTTGTGCTCCGGCGCTTCAGGGGCCATCAAGCGATGCAGACCGTCCCGATAGGCGCGCGCTCCGACCCTCATGCTGTTGTTGTGCGTCCCGCCAGGCACGAGTAGCAGTTGCTTCGGCTCCCGTGCGGCTTCGTAGAGTTCTTCGCTAAAGCGGGGAGGAACGTAGCGGTCGTCGGTGCCATGCACGATGAGGACAGGCATGCCGACATCCTCGATCTTGCTGATCGAGTCGAACTTCTGCGACATGATCCAGCGGATCGGTAGCGAGGTGTCAGCAACGGCGGATGCCGCGTCGGCAAGATTCGTGAACGTGGACTCGATGATCAAGCCACGTGCAGCGACCGGTTCGTCAGCGCTTCTTGCCGCCTTGCCCAGCTCAGCGGCGAGGTCTACTGCGACGGCGCCACCGAGCGAATGTCCATAGATCACGCGCTTGGCAGGATCCGGCTGCAGGCTCAGCAGCTTGGCCCAGGCGGTCCGCGCATCCTCATTGACGCTGCGTTCAGAAGGTAGCGGCCCCTTGCTCTCGCCAAAGCCGCGGTAGTCCACGGCCAGAATAGAGAAGCCGAGCTCGCGCAACTGCTGGATACGAAACAGTTGGCCGGTCAGGTTCCAACGCGAGCCATGCAAGTAGAGCAGGGCGGGCGCATCAGGATTCTCGGAGGCCCACCACCAGGCATATAGGGTTTCACCGCTGGGAAAGGTGGAGTCGCTCAGGTCGAGTTCCTGTACGCCAGCGGGCAAACCGGTGTACCAGCTGGCAACACCTGGCTCAATGCGAAATACCAGCTCCCGCTCGGTCTGCTTCAGTTTGGCGCAGCCGACCGGTAAGCCGATGATCAGGGCCAGCAGGAGCGTCAGGCTCAGCCAGCGCGCCCGCAGGCGAGAAATGAGTGACCGGGACATCTGCGCTCCGTTCAGGACAGGTATCGCTATAGATGCCTGCAAGCGGTTTGCCATGCAAGGGCGCGAAGCGAAGAAGCCGTAACCGTCTATGTATCGGCGCAGCGCCTTGGGCCTGCCATCAAAGCGGGAACAGCAGCGGGACCATCACCACGGTCACGATCAGGACGAGCAGGGTGAATGGAACGCCGACCTTCACGAAATCCGAAAACCGGTATTGGCCCGGGCCCAGCACAAGTGTGTTGACGGGCGATGAAACGGGCGTCATGAACGCAGCAGAGGCGGCGACCGCGACCGTCATCGCGAATGGATAGGGGGAAACACCCAGCTGCTGGGCTGCGCTCAGGGCTACCGGTGCCATCAAGACTGCGGTTGCCGTATTGGAGATGAAGAGGCCGATCACGGCGGTCAAGATGAAGAGCGCTGCCAGCATGGCGTGTGGGCTTGCGTCGCCTACCAGCCTTATAAGGCCTTCGACGGCCAGGTCGATGCCGCCTGTACGCTGCAGGGCGAGGGCGAACGGCAGCATGCCGACGATGAGCAGCAGGCTCGGCCAGTGAATCGCGCGGTAGGCGCTGTCCATGTCAATGCAGCGAAACGCGCCCATGACCATGCAGCCGATGAGCGCAGCGACCACATTCGGTACCCAGCCGCCAACCATCAGCACCACCATCGTTGCCAGGCCTAGCAGTGCGTAGGGCGCCTTGCTGGCAGTTGGTGCGACTTCATCCACTTCGGCAGGGAGCGTCAGTACGATGAAATCACGGCTTTGGCCCTGCAGCTCACGGATGCGCCGCCATTTGCCTGCGACCAGCAGTGTGTCGCCCGCGCGAAGCTTTTCGTCTACCAGCAGCCCATCCAGTGCCTCCCGGTTACGCCGAAGGCCTACCACGTTGAGCTTGAACCGGCCGCGAAAGCCGAGCTCCTGAATGGTCTTGCCGATCAGGGTCGATTCCGGGGGAAGCGCCACTTCAACGAGGCCGAGCTCGTGGGAGTGGACGGCATAGTAGGAGCTCTTGAGCGGCATCGGCTCCAGGCCCAGCTCGTCATAGGCGCCGAGTAATGCGATGGCTGGACTGGCAAGGTCTGCCAGCAGAATATCGCCGGGCAACAGTTCCGTGCTGCCGGTCGCGACCAGCAACTGGGTACGGAAATTGCGCCGCCGCTCAACGCCGATTACGTTGATGCCGTATTGCTGCCGCAATTCGAGTTCATTGAGTGCCTGGTTGGCCAGCCGCGACGAGGGCAGCACGCGAAGGCGGCGTTCGCGCTGGGACAGGTGATAGGCCTGGGCGAGATCGGCCAACGTATGGCGGCGTTGAGTCTGTATGGCGGTTTCGTTGCGGCCAAGCCAACGCCGTGCGAACAGCATGTAGGCGATGCCAAGGCACAGAATGACCAGCCCGATCGGCGTGAATGCGAAGAAGCCGAAACCTGCCAGGCCCGTGCGCAGCAGCTCGCCATGGACCACCATGTTGGGTGGCGTGGCTACGAGCGTCATCATGCCACTCGTGAGTCCGGCGAAAGCGAGCGGCATCATCAGACGGCTGGCAGGTGTGTTCAGGCGTGCCGCGATACTCAGTACCACCGGAATGAAGATCGCAACGACGCCAGTCGAACTCATGACGGAGCCAAGCAGCGCCACGACCGCCATGAGCAGGATCAATAGGCGCGTTTCGCTGCTTCCGGCTCGTTTGACGAGCCAATCCCCCAGTCGATAGGCAATGCCCGTTCGAACCAGCCCCTCTCCGATGACGAACAGCGCCGCGATCAGGACCACACTAGGGTCGCTGAAGCCGGCGAGGGTTTCTTCGATGCTAAGAATGCCAAGTAGCGGCAGTGCAACCACGACCAGGAGGCCGACCACGTCCATGCGCGGTTTGTTGACGACGAAAAGCATGACGCACGTCAGCAGGAGCGCGAGGACGATAAGCAGGTCGGTATTCATGAGCACGTCCTGAGCATAGGGCGCACAGCCTGCTATGGATAGCCGAGTGTGGTCTTGATGTGCGTCAGGTTGCAGCCGACCCAGCTCGCGTCGATCGGGCCCCAGTTTTCAATGCGGTAGTGACCGGTGTTGTTGCGTGCGCCGTCGCCCTGTTCGAAGAGGCAGGTGATGTCCAGGTCTGCCAAGGCAAGAAGGGTGTCCTGTGCGGTTCGACGGGGCATGCCAGTCAACGCCATCAGCGCAGGTACGCTGGTTGCCGTGCCGCTGTCTATGAGCCAGGCCACATACAGCCGCCGATAGAAGCTCGTGCGGGTCTTGCTGGGTTCCATGGCAATCTCCCTAGGTCTCCTGCAGGTTGGCGAGTGCGCTACGGCACCCGCCTGTGGTTCAGCTCAGTAGCAACGCATCATCCGAGAGCTTCTCGCCACGCACCTTTTCGAACATGGCGAGCAGGTCGGGTACGTCCATGCCTTTGCGGTCATCGCCCGATACATCCAGCACCACCTGGCCCTGATGCAGCATGACGGTACGTTCACCAACATCCAGCGCCTGGCGCATGCTGTGGGTCACCATCATGGTCGTCAGGCCTTTTTCCGCCACGATACGGGCCGTAAGCTGCAGAACGAAGTCGGCGGTACGGGGATCCAGTGCCGCGGTATGCTCGTCGAGCAGTAGGATCCGCGATGGCTGAAGCGCGGCCATCAACAGGCTGACGGCCTGGCGTTGGCCGCCGGACAACAGACCAATCCGATCCGACAGACGATTTTCAAGGCCCAGGCCAAGCGTGGCGAGGCTTTCGCGGAACCCATCGCGCATCGAGGCCTTGACGGCCTTTCCAAGGCCGCGACGCCGTCCCCTCATTTGAGCCAGCGCCATGTTCTCTTCAATGGTGAGGTCCTCGCAGGTACCCGCCATCGGATCCTGGAAGACCCGAGCAACCCGTTGCGCGCGGTCCCAGACCGGCTGACGGGTAACGTCCACGTCGTCGATGATGATCTGGCCGCTGTCGATCGGCAGGTCACCCGATACAGCATTGAGGAAGGTCGATTTACCCGCACCGTTCGAGCCGATGACGGTCACGAACTGACCTTGCGGAATGTGCAAAGAGAGCCCGCGCAGGGCGCGCGTTTCGATGGGCGTACCGGCGTTAAAAGTGATCTTCAGGTCCTTGGCATTGAGCATTATGCGTTCCTCCGGCGTACTAGACGCTTCTTCGCCAGCGGAATGACCAGGCAGATCACGACGAGCACGGCTGTGATGAGGTTGAGGTCCTGGGCCTGAAGGCCAATGAATTCGCTGTTCAGGGCAAGAGCGATGAAGAAGCGATAGACGATCGCGCCGAGGATGACCGCAAGCGTGGCGAGCATCAGCTTGCGCGACGGCAGGATGCTTTCGCCGACGATAACGGCTGCAAGGCCGATGACGATCGTACCGATACCCATCGAGATGTCAGCGCCGCCCTGGCTCTGCGCGAATAGCGAGCCGGCCAGCGCTACGAGGCCGTTCGAGATGGCCATGCCAAGGATGACCATGGCGCCCGTATTGATACCCTGAGCGCGTGCCATCCGCGGATTGGAACCGGTGGCGCGAATCGCCAGGCCCTGTTGGGTCGAGAAGTACAGATCGAGCCCTATCTTCGCGGCAACCACCAGCGCAACCAGAATCAGCGGACGTGCAACATAGTCGACCAGCCATTCCGGTTGAAGAACGGTGAAGAGCGTCGGCTCCATGATCAGCGGGACGTTGGGACGCCCCATGATACGAAGGTTGATCGAGTAGAGCGCAATCATCATCAGGATGCTTGCCAGCAGATCCATGATCTTGAGGTGGACATTCAGGACCGCGGTGGCAACGCCGGCCAGCGCGCCAGCAGCTGTGGCGACGAGTGTGGCGGTAAACGGGTCCCAGCCGCTGGCAATCAGTACCGCGGCGACGGCGCCGCCCAGCGGGAAGCTGCCGTCGACAGTCAGGTCGGGGAAGCGAAGCAGGCGAAAGGAAATGAACACGCCGAGCGCGACCAGCGAAAAGATCAGGCCGATCTCAAGGGCGCCGAATAGGGAGAACAGAGACATGGGGTGGACCTGGTAAAGAGGGTGGGGCGCTATAGGTGATCTGCCGAGTAGAGCGAAGGCAAACGCCTCCGGGCGATGCGGCAAGCGCTCGCCTGGAGGTCGGTTGTGCGGCTGATCGTATGACCTATAGGCTTACTTGATGACTTCAGCCGCGGAGTCGAGCACGTCCTGGGACAGGGTGACGCCCTGGCGCTCGGCGGCTGTGGTGTTCACCCACAGGCTGAGGTTGCTGCTGGTTTCAGGCGTGATCTCGCCTGGCTTTTCCCCCTCAAGGATGCGAACCACCATTCGCCCAGTCTGCTCGCCAAGATCGCGGTAATCGATACCCAGCGCCGCGATGGCGCCGCGCTTGACGCTGTCGGTGTCGGACGCAACCAACGGCGTTTTGGTATCCATGCCCACCTTGACCAGCGACTCGTAGGCCGAAACCACGTTGTTATCGGTGTTGGTGTAGATCACGTCGACCTTGCCGGCGAGGCTGCGCGCTGCCGAGCCTACGTCAACGGAGCGCGGTGCTGCGGCTTCGACGAGTTCGAGACCCATGCTGGGCAGCAGCTCCTTGAGACGCTTTACGACCACGACGGAGTTGGCCTCGCCAGGGTTGTAAACCATGCCCACGCGCTTGGCATTCGGGACGATACGCTTCACCAGTTCCATCTGCTTGTCGAGTTCCAGCAGGTCGGAAACGCCGGTTACATTCGTACCTGACGCATCCCAGCTTGGCACAAGCTGCGCTTCGACCGGATCGGTCACGGCGGAAAAGACGAGTGGTACGCTGCGGCTGCCGGCTACGACGGCCTGCGCCGAAGGCGTGGCGATCGCGACGATGACATCAGGGCGGTCGCCGATGAACTTGCGTGCGATCTGGGCGGCGGTGCCCGTATTGCCCTGAGCGCTTTGGTACTGCCACTTCAGGTTCTCGCCACTGACGTAGCCAGCCTTCTCGAGCGCGTCCTTGACACCGTCGCGTACGGCATCCAGTGCCGGATGTTCGACAATTGCCGTGACGGCGACCGATTTCTGCTCGGCGGCAACGCTACCGAACGAGACTCCCATGGACAGAGCCAGCGCCGCGAAGGGCAACCATTTGTTCCGTGTCAGCATGCTCGTGTGTCTCCTGCGGCCTTTTGGGCCATCTCTTTGTGTACCGCGTCCTGTGGGACGGGCTGTTGGTGAAGCGGCAACCTTCCTGGTCTGGCTCGGCACGTAGGGTTCGTACCCGAGAACCTGTGTCTTGTTCTTATCTCTTCAGCAACCAGGCGACTCGTGGAATCGCCCTCCGGTCCGCGCTGACGTCAGGGCCATGCGCGGCACGCAAAACAGCGATGACAATTGCCGTCACCCAGCCGATCAACCTACGTTAGCACGAGATAGGCTGGCGGACAGGACCGCTCGCTATCGCGCTTGATATGGGGTGATATCAGGCCTGCTGATTGGACGCAAGTAAGAGATGCGGGCTTCGTTCGGTCGGTAGAGAAAAGGCGGGCCGAGGCCCGCCTGCCAGGTTTCAGAGGCTTGCGATCTTTTCGCGCTGCTCGGCCAGCTTGGCGACCGCCTGTTCGGCTTCGGCCAACTTGGCGCGCTCCTTTTCGATCACATCGGCAGGTGCCTTTGCAACGAAGCCCTCGTTGGACAGTTTGCCACCGACGCGCTTCACTTCGCCCTGCAGCCGCTGCAGTTCCTTGTCGAGACGAGCGAGCTCGGCTGCCTTGTCGATCAGCCCGGCCATCGGCACCAGAACCTGCATGTCGCCCACAAGCGCCGTCGCCGACATTGGGGCTTCCTCATTGGCCTCGAGCACGCGAACCGACTCCAGCTTGGCGAGCTTGGTAAGCAGGGGAAGGTTCTCATTCAGGCGGCGGCGATCTTCATCGTTGGCATTGGCCAGCATGACGTCGATGCGCTTGGCCATGGAGATGTTCATTTCACCACGGATCTGCCGGACGCCGAGCATCAATGTCTTGACCCACTCGATATCGCCTTCTGCCGCCGCATCAATACGTGCTTCGTTCGCTACTGGCCAGGGCTGAAGCATGAGCGTATCGCCGTTGACGCCGGCCTGTGCCTTGATGCGCTGCCAGATTTCTTCCGTTATGAACGGCATGAAGGGGTGAGCCAGCCGCAGGATCACTTCGAGCACACGGATAAGCGTCCGGCGAGTGCCGCGCTGACGTTCGATCGGTGCGTGCTCGTCCCAGAGGACAGGCTTGACCAATTCGAGGTACCAGGCGCAGTACTCGTCCCAGATGAATTCGTAGAGCGTTTGCGTAGCCAGGTCGAAGCGGAACGCATCGAGATGACGCGTCACGTCGGCCTCGGTGCGTTGCAGTTGGCTGATGATCCAGCGATCGACCGAGGACAACTCGACGGGAGCGTCAACTGCACCTTCGGCAGTTACGCCGGTGTCCTTGCCGTCGGTGTTCTCAATGACGAAATTGGCTGCGTTCCAGAGCTTGTTGCAGAAGTTTCGATAGCCTTCCACGCGGCCCATGTCGAACTTGATGTCCCGGCCAGTGGTAGCCAGCGAGCAGAATGTGAAGCGCAGGGCGTCGGTACCATAGCTCGCGATCCCTTCCGGGAATTCAGCCTTGGTCTGTTTGGCGATCTTCTCCGCAAGCTTGGGCTGCATCAGTCCGGTGGTGCGCTTAGCCAGCAGAGTATCCAGGTCGATGCCGTCGACGATGTCGAGCGGATCGAGCACGTTGCCTTTGGACTTGGACATCTTCTGGCCCTGGCCATCGCGGACCAGGCCATGCACGTACACGGTCTTGAATGGAATCTGACCGGTAAGGTGCGTGGACAACATGATCATCCGGGCAACCCAGAAGAAGATGATGTCGAAACCGGTGACCAGTACGTCCGTGGGGTGGAACGTCTTGAGCGCCTCGGTTTGCTCCGGCCAGCCAAGCGTGGAAAACGTCCACAAGCCTGAGCTGAACCAGGTGTCCAGGACGTCATCGTCCTGGTGCAGTGCCGTTTCTTCCAGACCGTGCTTGGCTCGAACTTCGGCCTCGTCGCGGCCTACATAGACGTTGCCCGCATCGTCATACCAGGCAGGGATGCGATGCCCCCACCAGAGCTGCCGGCTAATGCACCAGTCCTGGATGTCGCGCATCCAGCTGAAATACATGTTCTCGTACTGCTTGGGTACGAACTGGATTTCACCGCTTTCCACGGCGGCAATGGCCTTCTCGGCAAGCGGTTTGGTAGAAACGTACCACTGGTCTGTAAGCCAGGGCTCGATCACTGTGCCTGAGCGGTCGCCTTTCGGCACCTTGAGGGCGTGGTCCTCGATCTTCTCCAGCAACCCGAGCGCATCGAAGGCGGCAACGATCTGCTTGCGCGCCTCGAAACGATCCAGCCCCGCGTACTCGGAAGGCAGCGAGGTATCGACGTCGGTATTAAGGCTGCCGTCAATACTGAAGACCTGAGCCTTGGGAATTACCGCCGCATCCGCGTCGAAAATGTTGATCAGGGGGAGGCTGTGACGCTTACCGACTTCGTAGTCGTTGAAGTCGTGAGCCGGTGTGATCTTCACGCAGCCTGTGCCGAATTCCGGGTCGCAGTATTCGTCGGCAACGATCGGGATACGACGGCCAACCAGCGGCAACTCGATGAACTGGCCGATCAGGTGCTTGTAGCGCTCGTCTTCCGGATGGACGGCAACGGCGGAGTCGCCCAGCATGGTCTCGGGACGGGTCGTGGCGACGATCAGATAATCATTGCCCTCCGACGTCTTTGCGCCATCAGCGAGTGGATAGCGGAGGTTCCAAAGATGGCCTTTCTCGTCGTGGTTCTCGACCTCAAGATCGGAAATGGCGGTGTGCAGCTTGGTATCCCAGTTAACCAGGCGCTTTCCGCGGTAGATCAATCCATCTTCATAAAGCCGGACGAATGCTTCCTTCACAGCTTCCGACAGGCCGTCGTCCATCGTGAAGCGCTCACGGGACCAGTCCACGGACGAGCCCAGGCGACGGATCTGACGGGTGATGTTACCGCCGGATTCGGCCTTCCATTCCCATACTTTCTCGAGGAATTTCTCGCGTCCAAGATCATGGCGGGACAGGCCCTCGGCGCCGATCTTGCGCTCGACAAGCATCTGTGTGGCGATGCCGGCGTGGTCCGTGCCGGGCTGCCAGAGGGTATTGCGGCCCTGCATGCGACGGAAGCGAATGAGCGCATCCATGATCGCATTGTTGAATCCGTGGCCCATGTGCAGGCTGCCCGTGACATTGGGCGGCGGAATCATGATGGTGTAGGGCTCGCCTGTACCCTGTGGCGCAAAATAGTGGTTGGCTTCCCAGGTTTCATACCAGGAAGTCTCGATGGCGTGGGGCTGGTAGGTCTTGTCCATCAGGCGGGCTCTTCACAACAGGCTGCAGGAAACCCGCGAGTATAGCGCCGTTGAGGCGTACGGCCTAGGCAGCCAGGGCTGCCCGGGGCGTCAGAGCATGTCCTTCAAACGCGCTTGGAGGCGCTTGCGAAGCTCAGCCTCGATCTGCGGTACGAAGTCGTCGATGACATCTTGCAGGATCAGGTGCGCTGTCTTGCGTAGTTCGCTGTCGATACGCTGCGGTGTCGGTGCAGGCTTTGGTGCAGGTTGTGGAGTAACGGTCGAAGCCGTAGGTACTGTGACCTGGACCACTGGCGGCTCGGGTTTAACGTCCGGCGTCGGCTTCTGTTCGTTGTCGATGACTTCGGACAGCACAGGAATGTCATCGTCTGCGCTTTCGGTGAGGATCGGTGGCTCGAGCTGATATTTCTCCAACAGATCGCGGATGGATTTCAGATCATCGAGCAATTGGCCGGATTTGGGTTCGCGTGGTTTGTCCATTGTGACCGTCAGATGCGGGTTAGGCGGTGATCCTGCAAAGGATAGCCACGGTCCCTGTAGAAGCGGAAGCTCTGCCGTGCCGCTTGTCGGACTGTGGCATCCTCGACGACGATCTCCGCGACGCGTGCAAAACGTTCGAAGGTCGGCGGGATCCGTGTGGTTAGGTTGATCAGCAGGTCGTCCTGACCCTGTGGCGGTGTGTCGGTGCCGAGCACGACGGTCGCGTCTGGGTCGGCTTCGGCGTTGTCATGGGGAATGAAGGCCTCGCCCTTGAATTGCCAAAGTCGATCATCCAGCACCTCGCGCTGATCGCCATCCTCGCAATGAATGTAGACCCGATGCCCCAATCGCCAGGCTTTTTCGGCCAATCGACAGGCGAACGTCAGGCGAGCGTCCGTTTCGGCGGAGGGCAGAATGTAGAAGTCGATCTGTGGCATGGCCTTTTCCGGATAGAAACCGGGCGCTTTGTTGCGCCCGGTAGGTGCAGCGTGGATCAACCCTGGCTACGGTCGATCAGGTATTGCATCAGCAGCGGCACCGGGCGGCCGGAGGCGCCTTTGTCCTTTCCGCCGCTCACCCAGGCGGTGCCGGCGATATCCAGGTGCGCCCATGGGTATTGCTTGGTGAAGCGCGACAGGAAGCAGGCAGCCGTAATGGTGCCGGCCTTGGGGCCGCCAATGTTGGCGATGTCCGCGAAGGGGCTGTCCAGCTGCTCCTGGTACTCGTCGAACAGCGGCAATTGCCAGGCACGGTCGGCCGCGTGCTGGCCCGCATCGAGCAGCTGCTGGATCAGGGTGTCGTCGTTGCCCATGAGGCCTGATGTATTGGAGCCGAGTGCGACGATGCATGCGCCGGTCAACGTTGCGAGGTCTACCACGGCGCGTGGCTTGAAGCGCTCAGCGTAGGTGAGGGTGTCGCACAATACGAGACGGCCTTCTGCGTCGGTGTTGAGTATCTCGACGGTCTGGCCGCTCATGGTTGTCACGATGTCGCCCGGGCGGGTGGCGCGTCCGCTGGGCATGTTCTCGGCGCAGGCCAGCAGGCCGACGACATTGATCGGCAATTTCAGCTCCAGCAGCGCGCGAAACGCGCCGAGGACGCTGGCGGCGCCGCACATGTCGTATTTCATTTCGTCCATGTTCGCGGACGGCTTGATGCTGATGCCGCCCGTGTCGAACGTAATGCCCTTGCCGACCAGAACATAGGGTTGCTCGTCCTTGGCGCCGCCGTTGTACTGCATAACGATCATGCGGGGTGGCTGCTCGCTGCCCTGGGCGACAGCAAGGAACGCTCCGGCGCCAAGCGCCTTAAGCTTCTTCTCGTCGAGAATCTCAACCTTGAGGTCACGGAATTCCTTTGAAAGCGCCTTGGCTTCGTCGGCCAGATAGCTGGGGTGGCATACGTTCGGGGGTAGGTTACCCAGGTCCTTGGTGAAGGCCATGCCGTTGGCGATTGCCTGGGCGTGTGCAACGGCGCGCTCTGCGTCGGCTACCGAAAGCTTGTCGGTCAGCAGGGAGATCTTTTTGAGCGGGCGCGGATCGGCCTTCTTGCTCTTGAAACGATCGAATACATAGTTGGCATCGGCCAGAACTTCAACCATCAGGCGCAGTGAGCCGTACAGGTCGCGGCCTTGAACCTGAAGGCCGTCCGTTACGATAACGGCGTCTTTGCCACCAAGGTTCTTCAGGCCGCCGGCAATGGCGGATGCGACCTTGCGAAGGTTGCGCTCGACCAGGGCGTCTTTGCCCAGCCCGACGAGGAGTACGCGTTCGGCCTTGAGGCTGGCAGTCGTCAGAAGGAGGGTCTGGCCCAGCTTGCCGGAAAAATCACCGCGCTTCACGGCGGCAGTGATCAAACCGCCACCAAGCGTATCGACCGCGCCGACGGCCTCGTTCAGTGCTGCCCCTTCGGCCAGCATGACAACGAGCGTTGCGGTCTTTACGGTTTCCGGACGAGCGTTTTTGACGACGAATTCCATTGGCAGAGGTCCCCAGGGCTTCAAAGATGACGACTATACAACGACATCGCTTCGCTCGGGTGGCGCAGCGCGCGTGCCCTTGTTTCTGCTACAACGTGGCGATGTCGGCTTAGAAAGTGTTGACTACGATACGCCCCGAAGGTTTGGAACCACGTCATTGGCCATTGGCCGCACCGCTGCCTCAGTGACAGCGCGGTGTGATCACGGGATAATGACGCCCATTTTTTCAGTCGCTCGCACGGCACGCCCGTGCGACGCCCCCAGAATCCCAGTCATGTCAGTTCTCGTCATGGTTGGGTTTGCAAAGACCTGGAGTCCGGCGTGATCGTCTTTCGCTACCTGTCCCGAGAAGTACTGGTTACGTTGAGTGCCGTTACGGCCGTGCTGCTCGTGATCATCATGAGCGGCCGTTTCATCAAATACCTGGCCCAAGCTGCGCAGGGCGTACTCGACCCTGGTGTGTTGCTGCTCATCATGGCGTATCGCATGCCGAGCTTCCTGCAGTTGATCCTGCCGCTGGGTCTGTTCCTCGGGATCCTGCTTGCCTATGGTCGCCTTTACCTGGAAAGCGAAATGACCGTGCTCTCGGCAACAGGCATGAGTCAGCAAAAGCTGGTCGGCTATACGTTGTTGCCAGCCGCAATGATCGCGGCGTTCGTAGGTTGGTTGGCAATGGGGCTAACGCCGCAGGGCATCACCGCATTCGAGCGTATCCTGAACGAACAGGACGCACTCACCGAATTCGATACCCTCGTTCCTGGGCGCTTTCAGTCATTGCGAGGCGGCATGCGGGTGACGTACACGCAGCAGTTGTCTGAAGATCGAACCGAGCTTGGTAACGTCTTCATTTCCGAGAAGCGCGTATCCAGCAGCGGGCAGGGCGAGGGTATCGGCGTGCTGGTGGCGGAGAAGGGGCGGCAGGAGATCCGCCCTGATGGCAGCCGCTACCTGATTCTTGAAAATGGCTATCGGTATGACGGCCTCCCGGGCCAGGCCAATTATCGTGCCATTCAATACGACACCTATGGTGTTCTGCTGCCGAGGCCTGAAGTGGCTGTAGACGTCAGCGAGCGCGAGGCGAGCCGTACCGTGGATCTGTTCGGTACCGGCGATCCGCGTGACTGGGCGGAGCTTCAGTGGCGCTTTTCGCTGCCCATTCTCGTCATGGTCGTGACACTCCTGGCGGTACCGCTTTCCAGAGTGAATCCGCGGCAGGGCCGTTACCTGAAGCTGTTACCCGCCATCCTGCTTTACATGGTCTATCTTTCTCTGCTCATTGCCGCGCGGGGCTCCATGGATAAAGGGCGCTTGTCCCCTTCGATCGGCGTATGGCCGATCCACTTGGTCTTCTTACTCATCGGATTGGTGCTCCTTTACTGGGAGCCATTGAAGTTGCGCCTGGCTGCGCGCCGTGCGGCGGGGGATGTGCGTCATGTCTAAGCTCGACCGGTACATTGGCCGAAGCGTCTTTCTGGCAATTCTCTCCGTCCTTGGCGTCATTACGGCGCTGGCGCTGGTCTTCGCGTTCATCGACCAATTGGGCGACGTGCGCAACGACTACGGTTTGATCGAAGTTGTCTGGTACGTGTTGCTCACGGCGCCGCGCCGTATCTATGAAATGCTGCCAATGGCCGCCCTGATCGGCAGCATGATTGGTCTCGGTACGCTTGCTAGTAACAGTGAGCTCACGATCATGCGGGCGGCTGGCGTCTCGATCGGCCGTATCGTGTGGGCCGTCATGAAGCCCATGATGGTCTTGCTGATTGCGGGCGTGCTCGTGGGCGAATACGTCGCACCCTGGACAGAAAACAAGGCGCAGGGCGATCGCTCGCTGGCGCAGGGTGGCGGTGAGGCCCAGGGCTCGCGGTATGGCTACTGGCATCGTCAGGGCGATCAGTTCGTCCATATCAACTCCGTGCAGCCTAACGGCGTCCTCTACGGCATCACGCGCTATGAGTTCGATGGTGAGCGCAAGCTGCTCTGGTCGAGCTTCGCCAACCGTGCCACCTACCAGCAGGACCATTGGCAGCTCGAAGACATCGTGACGACGCGCTTCCATGGGCAATCGACCGAGGCGGTGCATGAGGCGACGGAAAATTGGGATCTGGCGCTCAATCCCGGATTGCTCGGCACGGTGATGATGGAGCCAGAAACGCTATCCATTTCGGGCCTTTGGGGGTATTCGGGCTACCTGACCGCGCAGGGGCTCAATAACGGCCAGTACATGCTCGCGTTCTGGACGAAACTGCTCCAGCCACTGGTGACCGCTGCATTGGTCCTGATGGCGATATCGTTCGTGTTTGGGCCACTGAGGTCGGTTACGCTGGGTCAGCGTATTTTCACTGGCGTGGTGGTCGGCTTCGTGTTCAGGATCACCCAGGACCTCCTTGGTCCCGCTAGCCTCGTATTCAATTTCTCTCCGCTGTTCGCTGTGTTGATTCCTGCGGGAGCCTGTGCGTTGGCGGGGTGCATTTTGCTACGCAGAGCGGGCTGACGCGGAGGGCGCCGTGCGGGCTGGCTCCGTGCGGCGTTAGGCTGAGGCGATTATTTCAAGCGCCATAAAAAAGCCCCTGACATGCGAACATGTCAGGGGCTTTTTAGGTGCGGCTATTAGCCCAGGATTTGAACCTGGTCTGCCTGCATGCCTTTCTGGCCCTGCACCGCAACGAAGCTGACCTTCTGGCCTTCTTTCAGGCTCTTGAAGCCGTTACCTTCGATGGCGCGGAAGTGCACGAACAGGTCCGGACCGCTTTCGGGGGTGATGAAGCCGTAGCCTTTCTCATCGTTGAACCACTTGACGGTGCCGTTTTGACGGTTGGACATACTTAATTCCTTGAAACTCTTTGGTGTTAGTGACTACCTCGCGCGCGCGCATCGAGGGTCTGGACTGGGTTTTGCAAGGAGTTAAGAGAAGTCGAGCGGGATGTAGCGGATCTGAAGATCTACTGCACCAGGTCACGATTCACAGCGACCCATGCAAACACAGTGTTCTGAACTCTACGCTAATTCTTTCTGGAAAGCCAACCCCTAAGTGGCGTGTTTTTAGTGGCTTTTGTCGAGCGGCGAAATGGGCATGAAAATGTTGCGAAAATGGGTCAATCGTATTGAATTTTCGCAACTGTCGACGGTCGGCGAAAGCGTCCCTGCTCATAGCCCAATATGTCGCTTGCTTAATCCACCAGCGGGCAGAAAAGTTTCGATCGCGGCGCTACCACCCGCAATTGGCACGGATCTCCCTGAAAGCAACACCCGCGCCTCGCAGGTCGAAGACCGCCTTGATTGGGCTGCCGCCGAAAGGCGTGACCTCAACGCTCCAGCTTGGCGAATTGGTCATGCGCATCAAGTAGGGTACCGCCGCGTCGGGGAAGAACGTTGCGCGCCCATCGGTGGAGTTGGTCCATACGCTTGTACGAGGGGGCTCGTTCTGCAATCGGAAGGTTACGTCCGCCTGGCTGCTGCCGAGAAAGTAATTCCAGTCGACGAACATTTCCATCTTCCCACCGTCGCAACGAACCCAGAGTTCAGCTGCCTGTCCCTCCGAAGAGCTTGATGCACCGGCTTTGAGTGTTGCGATGTAGGCCGTGCGGCCATCCTCGGGGTTGGTACTACGATACGACTTCCAGTCGCCCGGGTCGGGCGCCACCTGGCTGGTTTGGGATGCCGCGGGTGCCAGGCCGTGCTTGGCAGCCATATCGTCATAGCAGCTGAGACGCTCGACGAGGTTGGTCACAGCCGCGCAGGTTCTCACTTCCTGTTCGTCGATCGCCCACGCGGATAGCGGAAGCAGGGCGCCGAGCAGAATGGCATTTCTGAACATGCGTTGTTCTCGTGGATAGTTGGGCAAAGAGCAACGTACTGCAGTTTCGCTGCCCAAATCGGGGCTATGACCGACTTTGCGCCGGTCTGTTCGGTACGCATGGAAAAAAAGCGGACGCGTCCGTCAGATTGCGGTCGCGATACCGGCCACTGTCAGGGCTAATACTACTTTCCATGCGGCCCACTGCCAGCGCACCAACAGGAAGAACGCGATCGCCGCTAGTGCGAAATCAAGACCGCTTCCGACCGCGCTGGTCCACACCGGATCGTAGAGCGCTGCACCGAGAAGGCCGACCACTCCCGCGTTCATGCCTGCGATGGAAGCGTGTGCGCCGGGGAGGGTTTTCAATTTCGTCCAGAAGGGCAGTATGCCGATCAACAGGAGCATTCCTGGAAGGAAAATAGCTACCACGGCAATCGACGCGCCTAAAACGCCATTTGGTGCAGGTTCGACGAGTGCCCCCAGGTAGGCCGCAAACGTGAACAGGGGGCCGGGCACGGCTTGTGCCGCTGCGTAGCCCTCGAGGAACGTGGAGGCAGACATCCAGCCGCGTTCGACAACTTCTGCTTCAAGTAGCGGAAGCACAACGTGCCCGCCACCGAAGACCAGTGCCCCTGCGCGGTAGAACGCATCGGCCAGGGCGATGAATTGCGTCCCACTCACCCAGGCCAACAACGGGAGCCCAATTAGCAGCAGTACAAGCACGCTGAGTGACAGTATGCCGGCGCGTGGGCTCACGGCAGTGGCCAGCGGCGTCTCCGTCGCCGTTTGTGCTTTTCGGCAAAGTAATACGCCCAGCAGAGCACCAATGCCTATCGCCATGACCTGGCCCCAAGAGCCAGGCAATGTGATCGCTACTACCAGGGCCGCCAGTGCGATACCTGTCCGTTCGTTGTCAGGGCAAAGATTACGCGCCATGCCCCAGACCGCGTGGGCGACAACCGCGACCGCGGCAAGCTTCAGCCCATGTATCGCACCTGCAGCAAGCGGGCCGTCCAGAAAACTGGTCGCGGATGCGAAGAGCAGCAGGAGGATGACCGAAGGGAATGTGAAAGCAAGCCAGGCGAGCAGGGCGCCGATGTACCCGCCGCGCATCAGTCCCAATGCAAATCCTACCTGGCTGCTGGCAGGGCCTGGTAGAAACTGACACAGCGCTACGAGATCAGCGTACTCCGCCTCAGAGAGCCAGCGCCGGCGTGCGACGAACTCGTTTCGGAAGTAACCGAGATGCGCGATGGGACCTCCAAAAGAGGTCACTCCCAACAGGAGGAAAGCTCGAAGGATCTCAACTGGAGAGGAGCGGCGTTGCTCGGGAGGCGCTTCTGTCATTGGGGCGTCGACCGGGCCTGAGGAGGTCACAATGTTGCGGGAAAGGCTAATCGGCGTTCATGACGATGTCGTGACAGGTAGCCAGGCAGTGTCTGGCCAAATCGCAGGCAAAGAGAAGCCCGCACGAAGCGGGCTTGAAACTCACACACCATCGGAGCCGGATGGGGCCGGCGATTTGAAGGCTACGCAGGATGGCGTGAAAAGAATGTGGGGCGAATGTGAAAAAAACGTTTAGCTTCTATCTTTCTTCGATTGGACAGAGAAATTGCATCAACGCGGCCGGCAGAGAGTCGGCGCACGCTGTACCCCTCGTTTACGATGTGCAAGAGAATACGGGCAGAATAGGCTAGCGCCGTTCTTCGTCGCTCAGTTCGACCACCTTGGCCGCTGCTTCCTCTTCCGCTTCGAAAAAGTAGCGTTCGCCGTCAGGCGCCACGACTTCGAATAGCACATCCAGTCCCTCTGCCTGCCGATTGACCGGAATGTCTTCCCCGTAAAGCTGCTTGAGTGTGACCGCCATGCTGTGCCTCCGTCTGTAGGTCGACTCGCGTATTCATGTTCATGGGACAGCCAGGCCGCTGACGAAGTGCATCGTCGCGACACGGGTCCAACATTCGGTGCGACCAGCCGCAGCACAATGCCCTTGTCGGCATGGCGCGCTTTGACTGTGGTGTATCGTGACGTTTCGCCGAGAATTGTGGCGCTTAGAACGCGCCGATCAAGGAGCTGCTTCAGTGCGTTTGCCAGCAGGCGGAGGACAAAAAACGAATACAGGAGTCACCTATGTTTAGCTACAGCCCTCGCAAGGCCATCACGCAGGAAAGCGGCATCATCTGGTTTCCCGTCAGTTTCATGCGAGGTGGAACGTCCACGGGCCTCGTTATCGAAGAGGTGCATGCCCCCACCGAGGTTGCGCTTCAGGAAGAACTGCTGAGGTTATTGATGGGCGTTCCGCAGCGTGGCGAGCTGCCTGGCAATCGGCAGATCACCGGCTTGGGCCGCGGCCCTGCGACGAGCAACAAGGTGTTTTTCGTTGCAGTCGAGCCTGGTAGAGAGGGGCGGCCACGATTGGTAACGACGCTCGCCCAACTTGCGTCCAACCACGCGCGAATCGACTGGAGCGTCAACTGCGGAAACATGTCATCCGCATTGCCGCTTTGGGCCCTTCATGCAGGGCTGGCCGATGGTGTCTGCGGTGATTTCGAAATTGAACTGTTCAATACGAACACGGCTGTACTCACCACCGGGCGCGTGCTTCGCGATGGCGATAATCGGTTGGCCATGGTCGCGATTCCGGGAGTGCCTGGAAGCCATCCTGGCGTTGACCTGTTTCTACATGATCCAGTCGGTGCGAAAACGGGTGCACTCTTGCCGACCGGCAACGTGGCCGATGAGATCCTTGGTGTCGAAGTGTCCTGCGTCGATGTGGCTGTCCCTATGGTCATCATCGACGCTGCAGCCTTTGGAAAAACAGCGACAGAGTCCATCGCGGAACTCGAGGCAGATACCGGATTTCTTGAGGCGTTGAAGGCGGTCTGGGTAGAAGCTGGCGTGCGAATGCGACTTGTGAAACGTGATGGCGCTCTGATGAGCAAGGACGAAGTGAGCCTTAGTGAAACGGTGCCCAAGGTGTGCATCATCGGACCGCCTACGCAGGGTGGTGATCTATCCGTTCGCTACTTCACGCCGCAGACAGCCCATGCGTCGATGGCAGTGTCGGGTGGCTGTTGCCTAGCAGCTGCGACCTTGATACCCGGCACCGTTGCCTCGCGAATCGCTTCGACCGAAGCGGAAGCAGGCCCAGCGTTCAGAGAATTCACCATCAGTATGGAAAACCCTGCCGGCACGCTGGAGGCGATGGTCATGGCGCGCGAGGACAGTGGCCGTCTTGCCGTACAAACCGTGGCTTACCGGAGGAGTGCGCAAATGCTGCACCAAGGGCATGTGCCACTGTATAGCGCGTCCTCAGCTTTAATCGCTGCGTTGCAAGCGTTGAGGTAATCGAGCTGATTCCGAGTACGTGAGGGCTGTTGAATCACCCCGCCTGCTTCCTGCGCAGGCTATAACCCTTACGGGCTCGCCATATCAAGCTAAGCGATTCGCCCGAGACATGCTTCACCAGGAGCGCGGTCATCTGTCAGCGACCGCCCTTGGTATAACGGCAATTGAGCCTTTGGTCAGTACTTCCGCGAATCGATAACGTCATGGCAACGGCACATTGCGAACGCCTTGGCGTCCGGGACGGACGAATCACACGATCGGATCTCGTTCCTGTTCGATCAGGTGTTCGCCCTCGTTGCGTACGTTGCCGATTGCTTTCTGGATCGCATACCACTCGAAGGCGCTCGTGGGTACCGAGTGGTGAACGGCCAGGTCTTCGGCTAGGGGGGAGGGCAGGGCCGGGTCCAGCCACTCCTGCGCGGCGTCGCGATCCAATACGATAGGGCGTCGATCGTGGATATCGACCATGCCTTCGTCCGAGTTGGCAGTGACAATCACAAAGCCGTCGTTCTCTGCGCCAGTGAATTGTCCGATACCGGCAAAAAACATTGGCTCATCCGAACGTAGCCGAATCAGATACGGTTGCTTGGCGGTGCTATCTGGATCCCGCTTCCACTCGTACCAACTATCGGCGGGCACGAGGCATCGGCCCGTTTTCCAGATACCACGAAAATAGGGACGCGTTGCTGCGGTTTCTATCCGTGCATTGATCACAGGCGCGCGCTTGCTTGCCCAGTGCGGCGCGTAACCCCACGAGATCCGATCGAATCGGGCCTTGTCATCCATCGGGCGGATAACAACACATTTCGACCGAGGCGCCACGTTGAAGCGTGAGGTGGCGTCCATGGGTGGAATAGGCAGACCAAGCTGCTCTGCATAGCGATGGGGGGTTCTGTATTGTCCGAAGCGTCCGCACATGTGTCCTCCTGGTAAAAGGTAGACAACACGCCGGCGCAAAATGCCCGTATCGCATGCGGCGGCTGCGGACCGAGTTCCTGGGCTTGCTCGGATGTTCGCATTTCGGAGGCCGCGTACTGTTCCGCTACGCACGAAACGCTATGGTCACTATAAGCAGCTGCTGAGGCGTCATCGAAAGGGGCAGGAATATCGTTGAGAGCCGTTCGCGTATTCCAGCTGAGGCTAGCAGATCGACCTGTTCCTTGGTCGCTGTAACCGGCAGACGCATTTAATACTGGTCCGGGAAAGGTCAGTCACGCTGCGTGATGGGGAATGATGTCGGTCGGCGGGCTGTTAAGCCTCGTTGGAGGCGAGCGAAGCCGAAGATGTCGTTGAGTCAGCTTGAAGCATCAGACTACGAAGTTCCTCCTCCTTCCTCGCGATTTGTTCAACTAGCTGGGCATACAGCTTTCGATGCAAGCGCACTTCCCTCTCTTTTCGAAAGCCCACGTAGAGGGAAATTACTCCGATTGCGAAGGCTGATATCCCGAAAAGCGTGATGCCGATTGCAAGCATCGACGTCAAACCCGCCAAGCCTATGGATACGCCACAGATCATTCCGCCGACTGCGAATATATGCACTCGGGTCGCTCGGCCATAAGCGTGCTCGGAAGCTTCCACCCGACGCGCTTCCAGCCGAGCAATATCAGCCTCCAACGCTATCTGCCGTTCACTTGCATGCATGCCGTCAGCACCTTTGATAACACGTTTGTCTCTAGCAAATGTCACCAGCTACGGGGCCGTAGACCTTCCATGCATTCCTTTACGTCATCATCGATCACACTGCCTGGCTTGATGCACTCCTGCATTGTGCGTCTGGGCCCGCGGTTCTGCAGCCGCTCGTGATGGTCGAGCTGACTGAGCGCACGCGTTGCGCCATCGGCCATAGGGCCGCTACCGCCAGCCATCGTTTGCAGGAACGACTTCTGCGTGTAGATAGTGGCGGCCTCGATCGCTGGCCGGATGGCATTCGCGGTCTTTGCCAGCGCGGTGTCCTCTGCGCTCGCGGCTGATGTGAAGAAGACGGCAGACAACATGAAGAAGAAGTGGAGCATCGCTAATCCCTTTGCGTTTTACATCCAGCGGATATCTTCACATGGATTGCGTTGGTGTTCACCATCCACGCTGCTCTGATAGCGAGCCTGATTGCCGCAATGAATGTTCAGGCGATGTCGGGTGGATGTAGTTAGTGCGTACAAGGGCAAAGGATGCGGTCTGCCGCTGAAATGCAAAGCGGTGACAGGAGAAACGAAAAAGCCCGCACTAGGCGGGCTTTTCGGCGCTTCGACCGCTGCCTGAGCAGCGCGAAGTCATGTGATGGTGCCTCGGGAGAGACTCGAACTCTCACTCTGTCGCCAGAAACGGATTTTGAATCCGCCGCGTCTACCGATTCCGCCACCGAGGCAATGGCGGCGGAGTATAGGGATGTCATGACCGTCGGTCAATCGGGTTTCGTGGTCAGGATGGTGCATTTCCGGTAAGCTTCGGCCGCCTTTTGAACCGACCCTCCTTTTCTATGCGCGTCTCCGATTTCCATTTCGATCTCCCGGAAGATTTGATTGCTCGCCATCCGCTTGCCGAGCGGCGAGCCAGCCGTTTACTTGTGCTGGACGGACCGAGCGGCGAAATCGAACATCAGCGGTTTGCCGACCTGCTCTCACATGTCCGTCCGGGCGATCTCATGGTGTTCAACAACACGCGCGTGATTCCGGCGCGGTTGTGGGGGCAGAAAGCGTCCGGTGGGAAGATCGAAGTTCTTGTTGAACGGGTATTGGATACCCAACGCGTGCTGGCGCATGTCCGGGCGAGCAAGGCCCCGAAGCCGGGCACCGAGCTGCTGATTGAAGGCGGCGCCAGGGCGGTCATGCTTACCCGCCACGACGCGCTGTTCGAACTCGCCTTCGAGGAAGATGTACTGCCAATGCTTGAGCGCGTCGGCCATATGCCGTTGCCACCTTATATAGATCGCGCTGACGAGGCGGCCGATCGCGAGCGCTACCAGACGGTATACGCGCAGCGTTCCGGTGCCGTGGCGGCGCCGACCGCTGGCCTGCATTTCGATGATGAAATGCTGGCAGCTTTGGGTGAGGCCGGCGTGGAGACTGCGTTCGTTACCCTTCACGTCGGAGCGGGCACCTTCCAGCCCATGCGCGTCGAGCGGGTCGAAGACCATCACATGCACAGTGAGTGGCTCGAGGTAGACCAGGCGGTCGTTGATGCGGTTGCTCGCTGCAAGGCACGGGGCGGGCGCGTCATTGCGGTTGGTACGACCAGTGTCCGCTCGCTTGAGACGGCAGCGCGCAATGGCACGCTCGCGCCGTTTAGTGGGGATACCGACATCTTCATCTGGCCGGGCTACCGCTTCAACGTGGTCGATGCGCTCGTCACCAACTTCCACCTGCCAGAGTCCACGCTGCTGATGCTCGTGTCCGCGTTTGCCGGGTACCCGCAGACCATGGCGGCCTATCGCGCAGCAGTGGAGCAACGTTACCGATTCTTCAGTTACGGGGATGCCATGTTCATCACCCGTAACCCTGCGGCCGTCGGCCCCGAGGTTTGATCATGTCCCGTACCTGCCATATGTCTTTCGAACTACTGGCCACCGACGGTAATGCACGTCGTGGTCGCCTGACCTTTCCGCGCGGCGTTGTCGAAACGCCTGCTTTCATGCCCGTAGGCACGTATGGAACGGTGAAAGGCATGCTGCCTCGCGACATCGAAGATATCGGTGCGCAGATCATTCTGGGCAATACCTTCCACCTGTGGCTTCGGCCGGGTACAGAGGTCATCAGGAAGCATGGCGACCTGCATGATTTCATGCAGTGGAAGGGGCCAATCCTGACCGACTCAGGTGGATTCCAGGTGTTCAGCCTGGGCGCGTTGCGCAAGATCAAGGAGGAGGGGGTCTACTTCTCGTCTCCGGTGGATGGTGCAAAGGTGTTCATGGGCCCGGAAGAGTCCATGCAGGTGCAGCGTGACCTGGGATCAGACATCGTCATGATCTTCGACGAATGCACGCCATATCCTGCAGACGAAGATGTTGCGCGCCGGTCGATGGAGCTTTCACTGCGCTGGGCCGCACGTTCGAAAGCGGCTCACGCTGATAATCCAGCCGCGTTGTTCGGCATCGTACAAGGCGGCATGCATGAAGATTTGCGCATGCGGTCGCTTGACGGTCTGTGTGAGATCGGGTTCGACGGCCTCGCCATTGGCGGCCTGTCGGTCGGTGAGCCCAAGGAAGAGATGATTCGCGTGCTGGATTTCCTGCCACCCAGAATGCCAGCGGACAAGCCGCGCTATCTGATGGGTGTTGGCAAGCCAGAGGATCTCGTCGAAGGCGTGCGCCGCGGCGTCGACATGTTCGACTGTGTGATGCCCACCCGCAACGCGCGCAATGGTCATCTCTTCGTTGATACCGGCGTATTGAAAATTCGCAATGCGATACATCGTCACGACGACTCGCCGGTAGAGGAGGGCTGTGACTGTTACACCTGCAAACATTTCTCGCGCTCGTATTTACACCATTTGGACAAATGCGGCGAAATGCTCGGCAGCATGTTGAATACAATCCACAACCTGCGGCATTACCAGCGCCTGATGGCCGGTTTGCGCGGGGCTATCCAACAGGGTAAATTGGCCGACTTCGTCGATGCCTTCTATGCCCGCCGCGGCCTTCCGACGCCGCCGCTCAACGTATAAAAACCACACTATGACTTTGCAACAGGAGTGCTGAATGAGCTTTCTGATTCCCGCCGCCTATGCGGATGCCGCGGCGCCTGCCGGCCCGGCTGGTTCTGGCTTCGAGTGGATTTTTCTGGTCGGATTCCTCGTCATCTTCTATCTGATGATCTGGCGTCCTCAGGCCAAGCGCGCCAAAGAGCATAAGAATTTGCTGGGTGGCCTGCAGAAGGGTGACGAAGTCGTCACTTCCGGTGGCATCGCCGGACGCGTTTCGAAAGTCGCCGATGACTTCGTCGTCATCGAAGTCTCCGACAACGTCGAACTGAAGTTCCAGAAGGCGGCCATCGCGGCCACTTTGCCCAAGGGCACCCTGAAAGCCATTTGACTTTCAGGTTCTTCATAGCATCAACGGGGCGCTTATAGCGCCCCGCGTCATAACGGGCGGAGTCATGCTCAACAAATTCCCTCTCTGGAAGTACCTGCTGATCGTGGCAGTTCTTGCGATCGGCCTCGTCTATTCGGCGCCCAACCTGTATCCGAACGACCCGGCCATCCAGATCAGCGGCACCAGTACAGCCAGGAATATCACCGAGTCCGACGTAGACCGCGCAGCACAGGCGCTACGCGACGCGGGTATCGAAGTGAAGTCCGGTGCGATCGAACAGAACGCTGGCTTGATTCGCTTGACCGCCCTTGGCGATCAGTTGCCTGCCAAGGATGTCGTGTCTCGCACCTTGGGCGATGGCTTCGTCGTTGCGCTCAACCTGGCGCCGACAACACCTGATTGGCTTCGCTCGCTGCATGCGACGCCCATGAAGCTGGGCCTCGACCTCTCTGGCGGTGTTCACTTCCTGCTGGAAGTCGACATGGAGAAGGCTGTCGATACCCGGCTGAACGTCTACGAAAATGACGTCAAGACGCTCCTGCGCAAGGAGCGTATCCGCTACCGTAGCCTGCCGATCCAGAATGGCGCGATCCAGCTCGGATTCAACAGTGCCGAGGACCGTTCCCAGGCAGAGCGTCAGATCAGCGGCAACTTTAACGATTTCGACATCGCTGAGAGCGAGCAGGGCAACCTGCAGGTCCTGGGACTTGCGCTTACGGAAGCCAAGCTCACCGAGATCCGCAACTATGCGATCCAGCAGAACCTCACGACTGTGCGCAATCGCGTCAACGAGCTTGGTGTAGCCGAGCCGCTGGTACAGCGTCAGGGCGCGAACCGTATCGTTGTTGAGTTGCCAGGTGTACAGGATACGGCAGAAGCCAAGCGTATCCTCGGCAAGACAGCCAACCTCGAGTTCCGTCTGGCTGCTACGCCGGACGCACCGCGTGCGTCGACCGAGAGCTTTGAGTTCCGCGAGGCCGGGCGTCCGCCGGCTGATCTGGAGCGTTCATTGATCATCACGGGTGACCAGGTGACTGACGCCCAGGCCAGCTACGATGAGAATGGTCGTCCGCAGGTCAATATTCGCCTGGATGGGCACGGCGGTGATCTGATGAACCGCGCTACCCGGTCGAACGTTGGCCGCAGCATGGCGGTGATCTTCATCGAGCAGCGCCCTATAACCCGTACTGTCAAACAAGTTGTGGACGGTGTGGAGCAGCAGGTCGAGGTACCGGGTTTCGTCGAGGACAAGAAGATCATCAGCCTTGCGACCATCCAGTCTGCGTTGGGTAGCCAGTTCCGTATCACCGGCCTGAACGGGCAGGGCGAATCGTCCGAACTCGCACTGCTGCTACGCGCAGGCGGTCTGGCGGCTCCAATGTACTTCGCCGAAGAACGTACGATCGGCCCAAGCCTGGGCGCCGAGAACATCGCGAAGGGTATCGAATCCACCGAATGGGCGATGGTCTTCGTATCGCTGTTCGTGATCCTGATTTACCGCTTCTTCGGTCTGCTCGCTACCGTCGCGTTGGCATTCAACCTCGTATTGCTGGTTGGGCTGATGTCGATCATCGGTGCGACGCTCACGTTGCCTGGTATCGCGGGTATCGTGCTAACGCTAGGTATGGCGATCGACGCCAACGTGCTTATCTTCTCGCGGATACGTGAAGAAATTGCGCGTGGCCTTTCCGTGCAGCGCTCGATCCACGAAGGCTTCGACAAAGCGTTCAGTGCGATCATCGACAGTAACCTGACGACGCTGCTGGTTGGCGGGATTCTGTTCGCGCTGGGTACCGGTCCGGTGAAAGGCTTTGCCGTCACCATGTCGCTGGGTATCGTGACCTCGATGTTCACGGCAATCTTCTTCACCCGAGGTATGGTCAACCTGATCTTTGGTGGCCGTAACTTCAAGAAGCTCTGGATCTGAATCAGCCATGATCAAGTCAACCATTCGCTTCATGGCGGTTCGCAACATTGCGTTCGCCATTACTGTCGTTCTGTCTCTGATTGGTCTGGGCGCACTGTTCACGAAGGGCCTAAACTTTGGTCTCGACTTCACGGGTGGAACCCTGATCGAGCTCAAGTATGAACAGGCTGCCAATCTCGACCGGATCAAGACGGACCTTGGTCAGGCCGGTTACCCTGATGCGGTTGTGCAGAGCTTTGGTGCCACGACCGACGTATTGATCCGTCTGGCCGGGGAAGACCCACAGTTGGGCAATCGTGTAGCAACGGCGTTGCGCAACACGGACGCGTCGTCAGCTTTCCAGATAAGCCGGGTCGAGTTCGTAGGCCCACAAGTAGGTGAGGAGTTGCGTGACCAGGGTGGCCTGGCAATGCTGCTGGCCCTCGGCGGGATGCTGCTTTACCTGGCGTTCCGTTTTCAATGGAAGTTTGGTCTGGGTGCCCTTGCGTCACTGGCGCACGACACCATCATCACGCTCGGTCTACTGGCTTTCTTCCAGGTACCATTCGATCTGACCGTGCTCGCGGCAGTGCTGGCGATGGTGGGTTACTCCCTAAACGACACCATCATCATCTATGACCGAATTCGCGAGAATTTCCGCGTACTACGCAAAGCGTCCCTTATCGAGAATATTGACGTATCGATAACCCAGACGCTGCTGCGGACGTTCGCCACTTCCTTCTCAACCGCACTGGCATTGCTGGCGCTGTTGTTTTTCGGTGGCGATACGCTGGCGAACTTTGCACTGACGTTGCTGATCGGTGTGATTGTGGGTACGTATTCATCGATCTATATCGGCGCGACGGTACTGGTATGGCTGAAGCTCTCGGTTGAAGATCTTATTCCTCCAGCCGCCGATCCCAATGCGGTAGACGATCGCCCTTGACACAGCCGTACGGCGCCAAAGTTGAACTTTGGCGCCGTTTTAGCCTCCAAGGCTGGGCGTTGAGCGCCGTTTGCTCACGTCGCTACAGGAGGTTTTATGAACAAGTCGTTGCTCGTGGGTGCAGTCTTGGGTGCGGCCGGTATTACGGCTGGTGGTGCGCTGGCAACCTATGGTCTGAGTGACCGTAGTCCGCAGTACGCCGAAGTGCTAGCAGTACAATCCGTAAAGGAGTCCATCAAAACCCCGCGGCAAGAGTGCCGTGAAGTGGCGATCACGCGTCAGCGCCCGGTCCAGGATCAGCATCAGCTCATTGGTACAGCGGTAGGCGCGATTGCAGGCGGGCTGCTGGGGAATCAAGTCGGCGGTGGCAATGGCAAGAAGCTCGCTACGGTCGCAGGTGCGGTCGGTGGCGGATATGCCGGCAACAAGGTTCAGGAGGGGATGCAAACCCGTGATACCTACACCACGACCGAAACCCGCTGCAAAACGGTCAACGACGTGAGCGAGAAGATTGTCGGTTACGACGTAAAGTACGAGCTTGATGGCAAGGTCCGTCAGGTGCGTATGGATCGTGACCCTGGCGACCGCCTCCCGGTTCAGGATGGCCAGGTTGTTCTAGCCAACTCCAGCGAGCCAGCGACAACTTCGCGCTAACACGCTAAACAAAGAATGCTGTAACGAACCCGGCCCCTATAGCCGGGTTTTTTATGGCCGCTGGAAAGACGCAGGCCAACATAGCTGGCGAGCTGGATCATGTTTGCCGCGCAAAAAAAAACCTGGCTCGAAGCGAGCCAGGCAAGGAGCGTAGACGGCCGGCAGTCATATTGACTGCCGGATCTTATTAGCGACGTGGAGCCACGGGATTGGCGTCGTTTGAGATCGTCACTTCCACGCGGCGGTTCATAGCACGGCCGGACTGCGAATTGTTATCCGCAACCGGGTATTCCTTGCCGTAACCCTGGGTTGTCAGGCGGGAAGGCTCCACGCCCATGCGAACCAGTGCGCTCTTGACCGACATTGCGCGACGCTCGGACAACGATTGGTTATACGAGTCGGAACCGGTGCTATCGGTATAGCCTTCGATGATCACTTTGCGGTCCGGATTGTCGCGGAGGAACTGGGCGAGATTCTGTACATCACGCATGCCTGCCGGCTTCAGCTCGGAACGGTTCAGGTCGAACAGCACATCGCCAAATGTGACCACCGTGCCGCGGTCGGTCTGCTTGGCATTCATCTGCTCCTGAAGCTTTTTGATCTGAGCATCACGTGCATCCAGGCGAGCTTGGGCGCGCTCTGCGGATGCACCTTGCAGACGCTGCTCTGCGGAGCGCAGGGCAATTGTTTGCTTGGCGACTTCAGTACGTTGATTGGCGAGATAAGACAATTGGCTTACACGCTCACGGTTCTCGCCATCACGGAAAGCCTTTTCGGCCTTATCCAGCGCATCGCTCGCTTCTTTGGTTTCAAGCGCTGCAATCTGGCTAGCCTGGGGGTTGGTTTGCAACGATTCAAAGTTGCTGCGTGCAGTATCCAGTTCCGGATTTGGCTTAGTGGCACAAGCGGTCAGACCCATGGCAAGAGCAAGCATCGTGGGCAGGAAAATGGTCTTTTTCATGAACGAAATCCTTCATCCTCTATAAACGGCGGGCGCTAACCAATCACTGGGTAGAGCGCATGCTTTCGTCGCGCAGTTCACGGACGCCCTGTTCGGCGTCTTCAACGGCTTTCTGGGCTTTCGCTGCCATCGCTTTGCGTTCGGCAAGGCGAGCATCCCATTCAGCCTGTTCGGCCAGCTTCCGCGCTTCGTCGTACTTCTTGTCGTTCATGGCCATCTCGGCCTGCTTCCACTTGTCCTGCGCAGACTTCATCTCTACGGCCGCATACTGCGTGGCATCGGCGCTGACTGCGCGGTTCACGGCACTTTCGGTCAGTGCAAACTGTTCAGTCGGCGGATTGCCGGCACAGCCTGCAATCAGAAAGGCACTACCGATTGCCAGCGTCGTGAGTTTCAAGTTCCTTAGCACTGCGCCCGACCCGGGATGAATCATCGCTTTCATGGTGCGTTCTCCAGTTCTATCGAAAACCTGCCGGCATCTTCGACGCTTGTCATCGAGAAGTCTCGAAGTGACCAAGTGTTCTTGCCAGCTCTTTTTTGTGACCGAGACGGCAATTCAAAGGTTCAATTGTTTCAGGATCAATCTGACTACATGGTCAGATTCTATTGTTTACCCTCAAACGCTTTGCTGACTCTGAAGGCGATGCAGATGCTTGCGGGCGAGTTCAAGGAAGCGTGGGGTAGTGCCCACGTCCTGATATATCGGATCGCCAAGTTCATCCGTTGCCTGAATCATCTCGCCTTTAACGTACGGGAAGCTGGCCTCGAGTTCTTCAAGCGCGGCTCTTATAAGCTCCGATAGCAACTCTTCTTGAGTTCTCTTTGGATACATCTCCGCGAGTGCAGCGAGACGCGCGGCCGACTCGATATCCAGATGGACACCGTAAGCGCGCTCTGTAAGTTGCCCCTTGGCGGTTTGCTCCCAGTGTTCGGTAAGCTCGCGTAACTTCATTCGTACTACTCCTGCATGGTGTTTCGCAGTGCCAAGCGTCAACGCTTCAGGCACAACGACTATGCATACCGACCGACGTTTAGCTGCGCGAATTCCGTTTCGCTGTCTTTCTCGGTTTGTCACGACCAGGCGCGACGCATTGTCGCAGCCGGATGCGCGGCGCGAGCGGCAGCGCAGGGTTTTAGCAAGATCGGGTGGTGAGCGCCGGATGGTGCGACTTTAGGCGGCTTGTGCCCCCTAGGTGCGCTGTGTATCTTGATCAGCCGTTTGTCGCTTGGCGCCTGCATCTACGCGCACGGCGGCGGTGGGACCGATGAGAAGATTGGCCCAAACAGCTTGCTACGAGGCGAATCCCAAGTGGTAACAATAATGTGAGGAGCACAGAGATGCGCGTGATTCTGTTGGGGGCCCCAGGCGCGGGCAAAGGCACACAGGCGGGCTTCATCACTCGCAAATTCGGCATTCCGCAGATCTCGACCGGCGATATGTTGCGTGCCGCAGTCAAGGCAGGCACTCCGCTTGGCTTGAAGGTCAAGGATGTGATGGACAGCGGTGGCCTGGTTTCCGATGACATCATCATCGACCTGATCAAGGAGCGTATCACCCAGCCAGACTGCGCAACCGGTTTCCTGTTCGACGGTTTCCCGCGCACGATTCCGCAGGCTGAAGCGCTACGGGACGCAGGCGTCGGTATCGACCACGTCGTTGAGATCGCCGTCGAAGACGAAGAAATCGTCAGCCGTATCGGTGGCCGTCGCGTACATCCGGCCTCCGGCCGCGTTTACCACGTCGTCCATCAGCCGCCCAAGGTGGAAGGCAAGGACGATGAGACCGGGGAGGACCTGGTTCAGCGTGCCGACGACCACGAGGACACCGTCCGTCACCGCCTCTCCGTCTACCACTCCCAGACGCAACCGCTCGTTGCGTTCTACCGAGACATGGCAGCAAGTCATGGCACGCCGAAATATTCTCGTATTGAAGGCGTGGGCAGCGTAGAAGACATCACCGCAAAGGTCATCGCAGCATTGGACTGATGCCTCGTTGGGCTTTGCGAACGGCCCGCTTGCGGGCCGTTTTGCGTTGTATGGCAGTGGCAAAAATGGGCATAACCCGCTTTAATGCCGGCCCATTCATCCAAACCGCCTGTACCCATGACTGTCCTGCTGGCACTCGATACCGCTACTGAAGCCTGTTCCGTTGCATTGAAGAAGGGCGACCACGTCCTGAGCCGTTACGACGTCATCCCGCGAATGCACGCGCAGCGCTTGTTGCCAATGGTCCAGGAGCTATTGAGTGAGGCCGGACTGGTGGCGGCGGACATCGACGCCATCGCGTTCGGCCGCGGCCCCGGCGCCTTTACTGGCGTACGGATCGCGATCGGTATCGTCCAGGGATTAGCGTACGCACTTGATCGCCCTGTAGTGCCGATTTCGGATTTGGCGCTCATTGCGCAGCGTGCCTACCGGGAGAATGCGTGCGAACGGGTGGCCGTGGCCATCGATGCCCGCATGGATGAGGTCTATTGGGGCTGCTATGCAAACGTCGCCGGTGAAATGCAGTTGCAGGGAGCCGAAGCCGTACTGCCACCCGAACGTGTTGAGCTACCACGCGATTTTGCAGGCGCCTGGCACGGTGGAGGGACGGGCTGGGGGTATGGTGCACGCATTCCGCTCACGCCCGCCTCGGTGTTTCCAGACTTGCTTCCCCATGCGGAAGATCTCATTACCCTTGCGTCCTTTGCCCTAGCTCGCGGGGAAACGGTCAGCGCCGAGGCGGCGCAACCCATTTACCTGCGTGACAACGTCGCTACACCCAAAAAAACCTGAGTGCCGTTCGTGCCCTCGGCGGAACGCCGGCGCCAGGGGAATGATCGATAGGGTATTGCCGGAAAGCACCGCCATCTGTCAAACGACAGGCGTGACGGATTGCTAACGCCGGATCGACTCATTAGAGTGGCGCGACACTCCGAAGGGCTCATCGATGCGCATCGACGGTTACATCTCTTCCTACCCGCTGGACCGACCCGCTCGTACGAGCGCGGCTGGTGCTGCGTATCGAGAAGTGAGCCCGGTCGATGAAATCCAGAAGCGTTTGCCAGCTGAGGATGACCGAAAGGCTGAAGACGCCTTCACCTATGCCGAGGTCGAGGCATCCAGCGAAGCTGGAAATGTCCGCGCCGAGCATCTTCCGGCTCGCTATACCGACATTGCCGACCGTTACCAGCAGCCGCTGTCGGCCCGTGCTGCCCAGGCGCTGGCCAGCTACGGCAGCACGGCGAACATTATCCGCTACGACGATTCAGCCTCTCAGATCGTAGGCCTTGATCTATACGCATGACGCCCTCTGACAGATGAGATCGGAACGGCCTTGATCGATTTTCCCTATGTCATCGGCTGCCCCTCCTGGAACGAGCCTGGCTGGAGGGATCTGCTAGCGGGCGACCCGTCTGATGACCTGCTCTGTCGATACTGCGCAACCTTCAACGGGGTCGAAGGCAACACCACGTTCCACGCACGCCCCAGCCTCAGCACGGTCATGCGTTGGGCAGAGCGCATGCCGGCTACTTTCCGCTTCTGTGCGAAGTTCAACCGGGATATCAGCCACAACGGGGACCTGCGCGATCGCTTCGAAGAGACCCAGTCTTTTCTGGATTTGCTACGACCATTAGGCCAGCGGCTCAACCCATTATGGCTTCAACTGCCTGCCACTTTCGGACCGAACCGCCTTGCCGAACTGGAGGCATGGCTGGACGCGTTCGATCATCTGACCCTGGCCGTGGAAGTGCGGCATCTTGATTTCTATAGCAAAGGCGAGCCCGAGCGAGCGCTCAACCGCCTGTTGCGGGGGCGAGGTGTGGAGCGCATAGGCTTCGACACCCGGGCGGTGTTCCAAAGTCCTCTGACCGACGCGTATGTACGAGAGGCCCAGTCCCGCAAACCCCGGTTACCAGTCAGGGCTCCCGCGTTCACCAATGAGCCGCAGGTGCGTTTCGTGGGCAGCGGCGACCTTCTGTTCAATGACACCTTCCTCTCGCCATGGGTGACTAAAGTCGCCGACTGGATATGTGAAGGGCGGATGCCACATGTTTACTTGCATGCTCCGGATAACCGCCAGGCGGCGGCGCAGGCGTTTCGCTTTCATGAGCAACTGCAGGCCTTGGTTCCTGGATTGCCCGACCTTCCAACCCCAGTACCGCAGGCCGAACAACTCGGCCTGCTTTGAGCATCACGCGCGCTCGACACTTTGCCTCGGCTAGTGCGGTCTATCATGAAGGACGCTGAGGGGCCGTGAATGGGGCGTTTGATAGCCGTATTGTTGTTGATGATAATCGTGGGCGCCCCGTACGCGGTGTACCGTCAATGGCTTAGTGTGCCTCCCGAGTGGAACCCCTGGGCGCCGCTGGACATCAAGGCGGTGCCCAACCTGCTTACACCCCTGAAGGTTTGGCGTCTGCAAGACGACAGGGCGCTGTGTGATCAGGCCCTGGGCAGCTCTGACCTCAAATATTCGGGCGTGAAGGACAGTACCCCATCCCCAGGGTGTCCCATCGAGAACGCGGTGCGCATCACCGGTTCGGGCGTCTCGTTCAGCAGTAGCTTCGTTGCTACCTGTCCGTTGGCGACTGCATACGCGATGTTCGAGACCCATGATTTGCAAGCCATAGCGCAGTCAGTCTATGGGCAGCGTGTGGCGCGCATCGACCATTTTGGGAGCTTTTCCTGTCGCAACATCGCTAACAGTGCCCGGCGTAGCCAACATGCGACTGCCAACGCATTCGATATCGCAGGCTTCAGGCTCGAAAATGGCAAACGAATCACGCTCGCGCGAGACTGGAATGGCTCGGCAGATGATGCACGCTTTCTGCGTGAAGTGAAGCGCGCTGCGTGCAAGCGCTTCAATACCGTCCTTGGACCAGACTATAACCGCGCGCACCACGACCATTTCCACTTGGATATGGGACCGTACCGCATCTGTCGTTAAGGCAGCGATACCGCGCCAGATCGATCAGGCGATTCCGAGCAGGGCCAGGCGGTTACGGTGTTCGAACCAGGCATCCTCGGGTGGGGTTTCATCGAGGTACGGGGCGTTGAAGAGTTCTGGCATCGAGCTGATGAAGGAAGCGGCATCCCGTGGCTCGGAGCGTTCAATGGTGGTGACCGTAAAATCAAGCGGTACTGTGACCGGCAACTGGATGGGTGCGACGCTGCCGGTCTGCGGCTGTGCAAGCGTATCCGCCGTGGGGAGCGCCGAAGAGGGCGCAGTGGTCGCGGGACGAAGTTGCGCAAGTAGGTGCTCGAAGTCGAAGTAAGCCCGGACGCCGATATTTTCCGCCGGGCGCCCACGCTCGCCGTGGCTGACCACGGGTAAAGCGTTGGGTTGTTTGACGATTTCGACCATGGCTCTCGGTTCGCTCTGGCACAATGCCGTTCTTCCTTATCGGCCCACGAAGCGTCAGGTTTAGGGCTGCGCGAGGCAAACCAAAACCCCTTCGCAGCGGCCGTGAATTTGCAGTGAGGAGCAGATGACCGATTCGTTTAACCAACCAGCTCCCATCATTCGTGTGGAAAGCCTGTCGCCCATACGGAATGACGCCGCTTCGGCGCTTGCGCATCAGCTCGGATTTCCGACGGCGGGCGAGGCCTCATATGCGCTCCAGTTAACCGATACAGGCTTGCAGCTTGCCGACCTATCGCCCGGCGCCCCAGGTGCGATCCGCGTCGACTTCATCGAAGGGGCGGCCGCGCACCGTCGCCAATATGGGGGTGGCAGTGGGCAAATGATCGCCAAGGCAATCGGTATTCAGCCCGGTGTTCGCCCTCGGGTGCTGGACGCCACGGCAGGATTCGGCCGTGATGCGTTCGTACTTGCCTGCCTGGGATGCGACGTTATCCTGTGTGAACGGCATCCGGTTATTGCGGCGCTGCTGGCAGATGGGCTCGCCCGTGCACGACAGGACTTGGGCGTCGCGACTATCGTCGCCCACATGCGCTTGATCGAAGGGGACGCAATTGCACGGATGAGCCGTTGGGAGGAGGAGCCTCCGCAGGTCATCCACCTTGACCCGATGTTCCCTCATCGGGAAAAGAGTGCCCTGGTCAAGAAGGAAATGCGGCTGTTCCGCCCGCTGGTGGGGGATGATTCGGATGCGCCTGCCTTGCTCGAGGCAGCGCTGGAATTGGCCAGCCACCGGGTAGTCGTCAAGCGCCCGCGCAAGGCACCCTGCGTCGAAGGGCACAAACCGGGTTATAGCCTCGATGGCAAGTCGAGTCGTTATGACATCTATCCCAAGAAGCGCCTGGGCAGCTAGTGGCTCGCCCAGGTAAAACGCAGTTCAGCGGTTATCGCGTTGGGGTATCGGGCTTGGGCTTTGCAGGAGAGACGACGGCTTCCAGATCCTCAGAACGATCCAGTGCAACCTGCTGAATCGAGAGACGCAAGTCCGCCGGCAATACGCGCTTGGCAACGCCTTCAGCCAATTCGGAAAGCATCTCGTGGAAGCCGAGTTTTCCGCCTTCGTCCTTGAACAGGACGTTTTCATCAAGCAAGGTCTGGATGAAATGCCTGAACAGGGTCTTGTCGAAAAACTCGGGCGCGTTCAGGCCATGAAGGATGGAAACGCGTTGCGCCATCACGGTCGACAGGTATTCCAGCTCCTCCGCTGACAGGGCATGTTGGCCGGCATTGAGCAGCAGTGACGTCGCCATGTAGAAACGCTGGAGCGTCTGTACGATCGAGCGTGCCAACAGGCTTAGCTGTGCAAATTGGCGCGAACTCGGCGCCGGTCGCACGTAGACATCATTCTCCTGTTTGAGCAGGCCCTGCTCCACAAATGCCGCAAGCCACCGGTCCATGACCGTATCCAGTGCCTCGGGCTCATAGCGGATGAACAGCTCGGATTGCAGATAGGGATAGAGCGCTTGGCTGAATCGCAGGATCTGCTCGCGGCTCATCCGTCCACTCGAAAGGAAGAAGCTCGCAAGCAGCGCCGGCAGGGCGAATACATGCATGACGTTGTTACGGTAATACGTCATGAGCACGGCGTTTTGCTCGTCCAGGTAGAAGATGCACCCAAGTGCGTCCTTTTGTTCCGCAACGAGTCCGATTTGTGTCACATAGCGGATGAGACTCGCTCCGTCCCCGTCAGGGAGCGTGGTGTGTTCCGAGTAAGGCACCTTGCGTAGGAGTGCGAGATGAAGGTCCAGCGTTCGCGTCAACGTCTGTTCGTCGAGCGCCTGGCGGTGGCTGGACAGCAGCGCGACCGCGACAAGGTTGACGGGATTGATCGCCGCTGCCTCATTGAGGCGCCGAGCGATGGTCTCGGCCAGTCGATCGGTGGTACCGCTAAGCCAGTCAGGCCTGAATGCCGGCGCATGCTCTTCCTGGCGCCAGCCCGGTTGGTGCTGATCGAGGAACTGGGTCAGCCGAATGGGCTCGCCGAAGTTGACCCATACGCTTCCGAAGTTCTGCTTCAGCGCACCGAGCACTTTGAACAGGTCAAATATCGATTCTTTCTTCTTCGCCTTGCCCCGAAGCTCACCCAGATACGTTCGCCCCTCCAGCACGCGTTCGTAGCCGATATAGACCGGTACGAAAATGATCGGCGTGCGCGATGAGCGCAAGTAGCTGCGCAGGGTGATGGACAACATGCCAGTGCGTGGCTGCAACGTTCGACCGGTACGCGAGCGCCCGCCTTCAACGAAGTACTCGACCGGGAAGCCCCGGCTGAAGAGGGTATGCATGTACTCGTTGAACACGGCCGTGTAGAGCGGATTGCCCTTGAACGTGCGGCGCATGAAGAAGGCGCCGCCACGCCGTAGCAGGCTGCCGACCACCGGCATGTTTAGGTTGACCCCTGCGGCGACATGCGGCGGTGTCAGGCCCTGACGGAAAAGCACGGAGGACAGTAACAGGTAATCGATGTGGCTTCGGTGGCATGGCACATAGATAACCTCGTGGCCATGCGTGGCATCCTGAGTTCGCTCGAGGTTATGCACCTTGATGCCATCATAAATCTTGTTCCAGAACCAATAGAGGATTAGCTCGAAGAAGCGAACCACCGTGTAGGTGTAGTCGGATGCGATCTCATTGCCGTAGGCGAGCGCTTGGCGCTCGGCCTTTTCGACCGAAACCCGCTCTTGCGCTGCGTGGTCGGCAATAGCCTGGCGCACCTGCGCGGCACGGACCAGCCCCTTGACCACATTGCGGCGGTGCGAAATGTCCGGGCCGATCACGGCGGACTTGAGGTTACGGAAGTGTACCCTGAGGATGCGATGCGCCAACCGTTGCGTTCGCTGCTGGCCCTTGCCTTGCTCAACAAGGTCCCGTACATGAATCGGCGCGGAAAACTGCACCCGCGTCTTGCGGCCGAGCACCATGATCCTGACCAACTTTCGTAACCTGCCCGTTACGGCCCAGCTGTCCGCAAAGAGAAGCTTCCATGGGCTCGTTTCCCGGTCGGGCGACTGCCCCCAGAACACGCTGACCGGAATGATCTGTATGTCATCGACGACGTGCTGGCCGACGGCGTGGGTCAGCCGCAGCAGAAACGCAGGAGCCTTGCGTCTAGGGTTCTCGCCGAACCAGCCCGGGCCTGTCGTCAAGGGAAAGAATGCCGCTCGCTCCTGTTGATCACCGATCATGACGGGGAGGACAGGACGGGGCAAACCTAGCCGCATGCATTCATGATCGATGACAGCAAGGTCACTGGCCGAGCGCTCCTCAAGCACATAAAAGACAGGCTTGGCGCGGTCGAGCTTCAGGTTGACGGAAGGTTGGTTGATTGTTTCGGAGCGGACCCAGAAATAGAGCAACCGCCGAAGGCAGGCAAACGCAAGACGGTGTAGGGGAGAGCGGGTCATGGAGTCGATACGATTCGGGCCCTGGGGGCCGGGATGGAATTGTGCCGCAAACCCGAGACGCCAGCAAAAGTGACGTTGGCTCAGCTTCACATGGCTGCGTGTGCCTTAGGCGTTCGACTGTTGCGACGCTGGCCTGTTCGTCATGTCCGACGTTTTGCTGAATGTTTAGGTTCACAAGGGGCTGGCGGAATGAGCGGAATAGGTTCGCGCCCATAAATTCTTGCCAAATCAGGGACCTCCGTCGTGTTTCTAAAATGGCTCGGAAGCCACGCACCACGCGGCTTGGAAGGCTTTTCAAAAATCACTTTTCAGCGCTGTCGCTTTGTTTATACTGCCCGAGCGGTCGATTCGGGATTCGTTGTCTTACCGGTCCAGGCCATGCTGCAGACGGAACTGTGATATCGGGTAAAGGAAGCCCACGTGCCGTGGAGGCCCCCACCAATAATAAATGGGGGGCAATCAACAACAGAGTTGGAGATGTGGTAATGGCAGATCGTGAGTTCGGAACCGTCAAGTGGTTCAATGACGCCAAGGGATATGGGTTCATTCAACGTGACAGCGGTCCGGACGTGTTCGTGCACTACCGTGCCATCCGGGGTGAAGGCCATCGCTCTCTTGTTGAAGGCCAGAAGGTCGAGTTTTCCGTGATCCAGGGCCAAAAGGGCTTGCAGGCGGAAGACGTCGCCAAGGCGTGATTCCAGAGGAAAAAGCCCGTCGATAGGCGGGCTTTTTCATTTCCGAGCCGTCAGTCCGTCTTCCAGACGATTTCGCTCTCGCCTTCCTTGTCGACCCTTATCCAGCGGTCGTTCTCTTCGCTTTCCGATTCTTCCCAGCCGCCGGGTGCGCAACGAATCTGCACGCCCAGGGCATTGGACGCTGCCCGGGCGCAAGCCAGGTCTGTTTCCCACGGAAGCTCGGCACCTTCGATATAAAGGCTGTGCCAGCGACCAACCGCCTTGGGGAAGAATGTCACGCGCAGCGATCCTGCTGCACATTTGAATGTCTGTCCTGCGGCTTGCCAATCACTGCATGGCCCAAGCGCCTGGGCCAACCATTCGCTGACGGCATCGCGTTCAACGTCCTTGAGGTAGATTTCGATATCAGGCTGGCGCATGTTCAGGCTCGCGTTTTGGTTATCCAGTCGTAGCGCACGGCTACGGTGACCTCAAGCGGCTCGGAAACCACCCGGCTACGTTTCTCTGCGCTGGCCCGCCACCCGTGGGGTGTCATTGCCAGGAGATCAGCGCGGCTGGTCTCGTCCGTCAATTCGAGGGTGAAGGTGAGGGACTCACTATGAGCGAGTTCCATGCCGTCGGGAATCAGGCCCAGGTGCTTGGTATCGTCATAGGGACGGACTTCATCGTAGAGGCGTTCGCGCAGCTCAATCAGGTGCGACTCCAGGGGGCCGACACGCAGCAGCCCTCCATCAATCGCGAGAATCCGTCGCGTTTCCGACCAGTCGAGCGGGCTGAAAATGCTGGTAGCCATGCCGCAGCTTGCATTGGCAAGTGGAATGCGAGCCATACTGGCAACAAACCAGGTTGTTGCAGGCGAGCGTCGGCACGCAATGCGCACCGCGTCCCTGGAAATATCCAGGGCGTAGCCGGTATGCCCGGCGAGGCGATCAGAAACAGCGCCGGTGTAATAGCCTTCCCCACAGCCAATATCGACCCAGACGTCTGGGTTGAAGCGATGAGCCAGATCGGCCAGCCGCCCGGCGATCGGCTCGTAGTGCCCAGCTTGCAGGAAGCGGCGACGCGCTTCGACCATCGCAGCGTTGTCACCCGGCGCCCGGCTGTTCTTGTGTTGTACGGGCAGCAGGTTCAGATAGCCCTGTCGAGCCCGATCGAAGCGGTGGCCGGCATCGCATGCGACGCCATTGCCAGCGTCATGTAGCGCAGCCTGGCAAATAGGACAAATGAGCATCGTAGTTACGCCAACAGCCGGACGAGCGTCTGATAGTAGATATCCGTCAGCAGGTCCAGGTCGCTCGCCAGAATGCGTTCATCTACCTGATGAATCGTTGCGTTGACCGGCCCAAGCTCCACAACCTGAGTGCCCAGCGTCGCAATAAAGCGACCATCGGAAGTACCGCCGCTCGTGCTAGGCATGGTCGTCCTGCCGGTCACATCAGCGATGCTGGCAGACACGGCGTCCAGTAGCGCGCCCGGCTCGGTAAGGAAGGGCAGGCCCGAAAGGCTCCAGTCGATCGAGTAGTCGAGCCCATGGCGGTCCAGGATTTCGCAGGTGCGGGCCTGAAGCTGCTCCACCGTCGATTCCGTAGAGAAGCGGAAATTGAAGAGTGCCTTGAGTGTCCCGGGCACTACGTTGGTTGCGCCGGTGCCCGAATTCAGATTTGAGATCTGGAAGCTCGTCGGCGGAAAAAAGTCGTTACCCGCATCCCAGTGCTCCGCAGCGAGTTCCGCCAGTGCTGGCGCCGCCAGATGGATAGGGTTCTTAGCCAAATGGGGATAGGCGACATGACCCTGGATGCCCCGTACGGTGAGCGTGCCGCCCAGCGAGCCGCGTCGCCCATTCTTTACGACGTCGCCGAGCAATGTCGTGCTCGATGGCTCGCCGACAATGCACCAGTCCAGGCGCTGCTTGCGTTCAGCCAGGCGCTGCACCACGGCGCGTGTTCCATGATCTGCCGGGCCTTCTTCGTCACTGGTAATCAAAAACGCGATCGTGCCCTTGTGGTTCGGGTGGTCGGTAGTGAAGCGCTCTACGGCCACCACCATTGCAGCCAGGCTGCCCTTCATGTCCGCGGCGCCGCGCCCGCATAGCATGCCGTTTTCGTCGATCAATGCTTCGTAGGGGCCGTGCTGCCATTCGACCACGGGGCCAGTCGGAACGACGTCGGTATGGCCCGCAAAGCATAGGACTGGACCCTCATTGCCGTGGGTCGCCCAGAAGTTGTCCACGTCTTCGATCCGCATGGGTTCCAGCTTAAACCCGGCGTCGCCGAGTCGACGCATCATCAGCTCCTGGCAGCCCTCGTCCAAAGGCGTGACAGAGGGTCGACGGATCAGGTCGCAGGCGAGTTCGAGGGTAGGCGAGAGCGGACTCATGGGAGCTCCAAACAACGGTCGTGAAAATGGCGGCCATCTTAAAGCAAAACGGCCGCTCACGCGGCGCGGGCTGCGGTGCTTCGGCCATATCCCTATAATCGGCCTTCGATGTGGAGGCACGCATGCAATTCGATGAACAACGGTTCGGGGGTATCACCCGTCTCTACGGCATTCAGGGCGCCGAGCGCCTGGCCAAGGCGCACGTCGCAGTCGTGGGGATTGGTGGTGTAGGTTCGTGGGCGGCAGAAGCGCTGGTGCGATCCGGGGTAGGCGAGGTGTCTCTCTTCGACCTGGATGATGTATGCACGACCAATACGAATCGGCAGGTACACGCGATCGCCGGCATGATCGGGCGTCCCAAGGTCGACGTCATGAGTGAACGGTTGAAGGCAATCAATCCCAGCTGCAAGGTGCATGCAGTGTGCGACTTCGTCACGCGGGAAACGATGTCGGATTACATCACGCCCGACCTCGACGCGGTGATCGATTGCATCGACAGCGTTGCTTCCAAAGCCGCGCTGATTGCGTGGTGCAAGCGCCGAAAGATACAGATCGTAACCACAGGCGGCGCGGGTGGGCAGGTCGACCCGACTCAGATCCAAATCGCAGATCTCAACAAGACATTCAATGATCCCCTCGCGGCGAAAGTTCGGTCGGTGCTTAGAAAGGACTACAACTTCTCACGCACGCCAGGGCGCCACTACAGCGTGCCATGCGTGTTCTCCACTGAACAACTGCGTTATCCCAAGCCAGACGGTAGTGTCTGCCAGGCGAAGGGATTTGTCGGCGAGGGGGTACGTCTGGACTGTGCTGGCGGCTTCGGTGCCGTGATGATGGTTACAGCCAGCTTCGGAATGGCGGCTGCGGCGCGTACGGTCGACAAGCTGGTTGCCGGTGTGAGAAGGCCGTCAGAGCGCGATGTCACCAAAAACCAGGAGTAAGGCGCCTAAGCTGCCCTCGACCGCGGCTTTGACCCGCCATTCGGCACTGAGCTGCCATTCTTCTGTCGGCATCGCGCCAAAGGCTCTGGCCATGTCGGGTTTCCGCCGTCTTTCGACTCAGGCACTATGTGCCACCTTTGTAAGAGATGAGTGAAGATGGCTGCGATCCTGATCCTGTACTCCACCACCGACGGTCATACCGCAACGATTTGCCAGCGTTTGAAAGCTGTGCTCGAAGAGTGCGGGCATGGTGCGATGGTAATGTCCATCGATGACGAGGCCAACGTGGACCTGGCGCAGTTCGACAAGATCGTGGTCGGCGCCAGCATTCGCTACGGTCATCACTCCAAGCCGCTGTTTGCCTTCATTGAAAAGCATCACAAAGCGTTGGCTGCAGTGCCCAATGCCTTTTTCTCCGTTAATGCCGTTGCGCGAAAGCCGGAAAAGAGCACCCCCGAGACAAACCCCTACTTGGCGAAATTTCTGCCGACGATCCCTTGGAAGCCACAGGCGCTGGAGGTCTTCGCTGGCAAGATCAACTATCCGAAGTACGGTCCGTTGGACAAGATGATGATCCGCTTCATCATGTGGATGACAAAGGGCCCAACCGGACGCAACGATGTTGTCGATTTCACCGATTGGAACAAGGTCGAAGCATTCGGTCGGCGCATTGCCAGCCTCTGAGCTTCAACTCAGGGCTGCAGTCTTTATACGCTCCCATACGGCATTCATGCCGCTGGCACGAGACGGCGATAGCTGGCGCGCCAGACCAAGCTGCTCGAACCAGTCGGCGATGTCGATGGCGGCAATCGTATGTCGGTTGGCCCCTTCGACACGAGCAACCAATACGGCAAGTAGCCCCCGAATCAGGCGCGCATCGCTTGCGGCTCGAACAAAAAGCTGTTCGTCTTCAATCCGCGTTTCCAACCAGACCGCGCTGTCGCATCCATCGACGCGGTGCGCGTCGTCTCGCTGATCTTCCGGCAGCGTTTCCAGTTCCTGGTCTCCCCATGCCATCAGCAGACGAGTTCGGTTTTCCCAGCTGGATACTGCCGCGAAGGCCTGCAAGGCCTGTTCGGCTTTGGCAGGTAGGCTCATCGAAGCACCTCCAGAGCATTGTCCAGAGCACCGAAGAAGCGCTGCAGATCAGTGGAGTCGTTATAAAGTGCAAGGGAGACACGTATCGCACCGCTCTTGCCGAGGCTTTGGTAGAGCGGTGTTGCACAGTGGCTGCCTGCCCGGATGGCAATGCCTTGCTCGCCTAGTACATGGGCGAGGTCCGCCGCGTGGATGCCTTCTACGGTGAAGCACGCTAATGCGGCCTCAGGCGTACCCAGGATGTCCACGCCGGTTCGCTGGCCGAGCCCCATTGTCAGTTCCTGGAGCAGGCGTGTTTCATGCCCATGGACTTGTTGCAGATCCTGCCTGTGCAGGTAATCGATCGCAGCCCCGAGGCCGAGCACGGATGCAATTGCGGGCGTGCCTGCTTCAAAGCCCAACGGAGCCGGATTGAACGTCGCGGTGTGGTATTCGGCACGGGAGACCATCTCTCCCCCGAATTGCCAATGCCGAACTTGCTCCAGGGCGCGGGCGCGACCGTACAGGACGCCTGAGCCCTCGGGCGCGTATAGCTTGTGGCCGGTAAAGACATAGAAGTCGCAATCCATGGCCTGGACGTCAGGGCGCGTATGTACGGCGCCTTGTGCACCATCGATGACCACCGTCGCACCCCGTGCACGCGCCATGGCGGCTAGCGGGCCGATCGGTTGCCAGGTACCTAGAACGTTGGACAACTGGCTGATCGCAAGCAGGCGCGTGCGCTCGGAAAAGAGTGCGCTTGCCTGCTCCAGATCGACATGCCCGGAGTCAGTCAGGGGCAATACTTTGAGGCAGAGCTTGCGTCGAGCAGCCAACTGCTGCCACGGCAAAAGGTTTGCGTGATGTTCCAGCGCGCTGATGATGACTTCGTCGCCTTCCTGGAAGGTTTCCTCAAGTCCGTAGGCCAGTAGGTTGAAGGCTTCGGTGGCGTTACGCGTGAAGATGACCTGGCGGGTCGTCTCGGCGTTGAGCCAATCAGCGACCTTCTCCCGGGTGGCCTCGAACGCACGGGTAACCCTGTCGGCCAGCGCGTGCTGCGCACGGTGAACGTTGGCCGTGCCACCGCGGTAATAGCCGAGCAGCGAATCGATGACCAATTGCGGCTTTTGCGCGGTGGCTGCGCTGTCGAGGTAGGTCTGATTGGACGCTTCCAGTACGGAAAGCGCGGGGAAGTCTGGACGCCAGGGGGAACGCAGCATGGGCTTTACCTGAGGGCGGCGATTGGATCGCCGCCCTGGGTCAACTCAGTTATGCGCGTGCAGCGCTTCGTTGAGTTCGATAGCGGTCTTGTTCGTCTTGCATTCGACAGCGCCATTTTGCGAGTTGCGACGGAACAGGAGATCCGCCTGACCAGCCAGATCGCGCGCCTTTACGACCTTCACGACGTTGTTCTGGTCGTCGAGCAGCGTCACTTTCGTGCCCGCTGTGATGTAAAGGCCCGCTTCGACGATATTGCGGTCCCCCAGGGGGATACCAATACCCGCGTTGGCGCCGATGAGGCAGCCTTCGCCCACGCTGATGACGATGTTGCCGCCGCCGGACAGTGTGCCCATGGTCGAGCAGCCCCCACCCAGATCGGAACCCTTGCCAACGAATACCCCAGCCGAGACGCGGCCTTCGATCATGCCAGGCCCCTCGGTGCCGGCATTGAAGTTCACGAAGCCTTCATGCATCACGGTTGTACCCTCGCCGATATAGGCGCCCAGGCGAATGCGTGCGCTATCAGCGATACGTACGCCTGCCGGTACAACGTAGTCGGTCATTTTGGGGAATTTGTCGACCGAGAAGACTTCCAGAAGATGGCCTTTCAGGCGGGCTTCGAGCTGTCGCTGAGCGAGTTCGGCGAGGTCAACCGCGCCTTCATTCGTCCATGCAACGTTCGGCAGCAGCGGGAAGATGCCAGCGAGGTTCTGACCATGCGGCTTGACCAGGCGATGCGACAACAGGTGGAGCTTGAGGTAGGCCTCAGGGGTCGAGGTGAGTGCCTCGTCATTGGCCAGCAGTGTGGCTACCAAAGGACGATGGCTTTCGGCCAGGCGGGTCAGTAGGGCCGATTGGCTGGCGTCGATCGACTTCAGCGCGTGGGCGAGTTCACTGGCTTTTTGAGTGTTGATGGTAATGGCCTGATTGCCACCGTCGTAGCCCAGCAACGGGGCCACCGCGTCGACCAGCTGCGTCGAAGGCGAGCGCAAGGGGAGTGCGTAGAAAACTTCCAGCCACTGGCCCTGACGGTTTTGAGTGCCGACCCCGAAGGCCAGGCTGAAAAGAGTATTACTCATGAGAATTCCTTGGTCTTTACGTCACTCGCCGAGTTCGGCGGCGTAGTGTTCGGGTTTGAAGCCCACCAGCGTACGGTTGCCCAGGTCCAGAACGGGACGTTTGATCATGGACGGCTGGGCAAGCATGAGTTCGATGGCCTTGGCCTGATCCAGGTCACGCTTGGTATCGTCGTCCAGTTTGCGGAAGGTCGTACCTGCACGGTTGAGAATCTTTTCCCAACCGTGTTCGCCACACCACTGCTCCAGGCTTTCGCGGCCCAGACCCACGCTTTTGTAATCGTGGAAATGATAGGCCTTGCCATGATCATCCAGCCAGGTGCGGGCTTTTTTCATGGTGTCGCATGCCTTGATGCCATAGAGCGTTAGGGTAGGTGTGGAGTCAGGCATCGAGCCTCCAGGAAAACGTGCCGATAGGGGGAAGGGCAGATTATGCCACGTTCACCCATGCCGGCGGGGCTACAGGCTTTCCAGGAACGTCCTGATTCGTTCTGCACCGGTCACGCATTGCTCAAGCGGAGCGACCAGGGCGATGCGTACCCGGTTTGCACCTGGGTTCATTCCATCCACTTCTCGAGACAAGTACGAGCCTGGCACCACGGTCACGTGCTGGCGCTCAAACAGCTGACGGGCGAACTCGGCATCGTCGATGGGGGTGCGGGGCCACAGATAGAAGCTGCCGTCGGGACGCTTTACGTCCATTGCGGGCTGCAGGATGTTGAGTACGGCGTCGAACTTTTCTCGATACAGGGCACGGTTCGCCGCCACATGCGCTTCGTCGTCCCACGCAGCGATGCTGGCCAGTTGCGTCTGTACCGGCATCGCGCAGCCGTGATAGGTCCGGTAAAGCAGGAATCCTTTGAGAATGTCTGCATCGCCTGCGACGAAGCCGGACCGAAGGCCGGGCAGGTTGGAACGCTTCGAAAGGCTGTGGAATACGATGCACCGTTTGAAGTCGGCGCGACCCAGTTCGGCACAAGCGGTAAGCAAGCCGGGTGGCGGATTCTCTTCGTCGAAATACAGCTCGCTGTAGCATTCGTCTGCCGCGATGACGAAATCATGCTCATCGGCCAGCGAGATCAGCTTCTTTAGCGTATCGAGGGGGATCAAGGCCCCAGTCGGGTTGCCGGGGGAACACAGGAACAGGATCTGGCAGCGCTTCCAGACCTCCGCCGGAACAGCGTCGAAGTCGGGGTTGAGGCCGTGCGCGTCCAGGCAGGGCAGGTAATGGGGTTTCACGCCGGCAAGCAGCGCTGCGCCCTCATAGATTTGATAGAACGGGTTTGGACTCAGTACGAGGCCGTCCACGTTGCGCTTGGCGACCGCCTGGGTAAACGCGAACAGGGCTTCGCGGGTTCCGTTGACGGGCAGCACGTGACGCGCCGGGTCCAGCCAGTCGCTCGGCACGGAAAAGCGTCGGGCGCACCAGCGCGCGATGGATTCCCGTAGCTCCGGGATGCCCGCCGTGGTGGGATATACCGACAGCTTGCCGAGGTTGTCACTCAGTGCTTTGGCGACGAAATCGGGCGAGCGGTGCTTGGGCTCACCGATCGACAGTGCGATATGGGGCAGATCGACTGGTCTAGCGTTGGCGAGCAATGCGCGCAGCTTTTCGAACGGGTAGGGCTGCAAGAGATTTAGTGCGTCATTCATGTGGGGCTCTCGGGACGTCAGGGCATCGCCTGTCGTTCAAATGGAAATCTGTAGCGGCATCTCGGTATTTGCGGCTGAAAGCAATTTGACGATTGCTTCCTGGAGGCGCGCACACAATTGCGGGTCGGAAAGCGGCTGGTTGTTCGCATCGGTGATGAAGAAGACGTCTTCGACGCGTTCGCCAAGCGTGGCGATCTTCGCGTTCTGGAGGGATATGTCGAACTCCAGGAAGATACGGCCGATCTTCGCCAGCAGGCCCGGACGGTCGGGGGCGATGACCTCGAGGACGCTGACGTGACGCTGGGGGTCGTTATGCAATGTCACTTGCGGTGGAAAGGCGAAGTGCTTCAGTTGGCGTGGGACACGGCGCTGGATGATGGTCGGGTATTCATCCGGGTTACGCAGCGCTTCGATCAGCCCCTGACGAACCTGCTCGATACGGCCGGGCGTGGCCTCCAGCGAACCGCCGTCGGCGTCCAGCACGATATACGTATCGAGGGTGAACTGACTGGTCGAGGTCAGGATTCGGGCGTCATGGATGCTCAGGTTCAACTGGCTCATGGCAGCCACCGTCACGGCGAAGAAGTCGTGCTGGTCTGGCGCGTAGATGAAGATCTGGCTCGCGCCTTCAAAATTGCGTTGAGTCGTCTCGCGAATGAGTACGAGTGGGTCGCCGTCGGACGGATGCTTCAGGATGGCCTCGGTGTGCCATGCAACGTCACCTGGGGTATGGCGCAGAAAGTAGTCGTCACCCAGCTGCGCCCACAGCTGTTCCGCCTGATCCGGGTTGATTTCACGCGTCAAAAGTTCCAGCGCAGATGCCTGTGTCTGGCGAATCTGCTCTTCACGATGGAGCGGGTTTTCGAGCCCGCGGCTCAACGCGCGCTTTGTACTGGCGTAAAGCTGACGGAGCAGGCTGGCGCGCCAGGAGTTCCAGAGTGTCGGGTTGGTGGCGTTGATGTCGGCAACCGTAAGCACGTACAGGTAGTCGAGGTGCGTCTGGTCGCCAACTTCGTGCGCAAAGTCCGTGATGACCTGTGGGTCGGAAAGATCCTTGCGCTGTGCCGTCGTCGACATGATCAGATGATTGCGAACCAACCATACGATCAGTTTGCTATCCCAGGGCGGCAGCTGGTGCCGCGCACAAAACGCTTCGGCGTCAATTGCGCCGATCTCCGAATGGTCGCCTCCGCGCCCCTTGCCAATGTCATGGTAGAGGCCGGCCAGGTAGACCAGTTCCGGTTTGGGCAATTGGTCAATCAGCTCGCTGGCCAGCGGGAATTTCTCGGCAAGCTCGGGCCGGCGCAACTTGCGCAGGTGTTTGAGCAGATTGAGCGTGTGCGCATCGACCGTATAGATATGGTACAGGTCATGTTGCATCTGCCCAATGATGTGCCCGAATTCGGGAAGGTACCGACCCAGGATGCCGTAGCGGTTCATCCGGCGAAGGTTGCGGTGGATACCTTGAGATGACTTGAACAGTTCGATGAACAGGCTGGTGTTGCGAATATCCTGCCGGAACTCATCGTCGATCAGGTGCCGGTGGTCGCGCAGCAGTCGGATGGTGTCGGCGCGGACGCCCTTGATCTCGGGCGACTGAGCCATAAGGACAAAGACTTCCATGATCGCGAAAGGCGTTCGCTTGAACACGTTGTCATGGATCGCCTCGATATAGCCGTCTCTCAGCTGGAATCGGCTATTGATAGGCTGCACGTCCCTCTCTTCGCCGGCATGCAGGATCACATCTTCCAGATGCTGGTTGATCAGTTCGTTCAGCTCCGTGACGCTCATCACCACGCGGTAGTACTTCTGCATGAACCGTTCGATGGAGCGTTTGGGGTCGTCTTCTTGGTATCCAAGTAGCTCCGCCACCTGGCGCTGGTGATTGAAGAGCAACCGGTCTTCGGCGCGGCCTGCCAACATATGCAGCGCATAGCGGACACGCCAGAGAAAGTCCTGAGCCGACACAAGTAGTGCGTGCTCGCTTTCGATCAGGAAGCCTTCGCTAACGAGTGCGTGAAGGTTAAGCGTGCCGAAATGCCGACGCGCAATCCAAAGAATGGTCTGGATGTCGCGCAAGCCACCGGGCGAGCCCTTCACATTCGGCTCAAGGTTGTATTCGGTGTCGTTGTACTTGGCATGCCGCTTCAGCTGTTCGTCGCGCTTGGCAACGTAAAACGTGCGGCTTGGCCACATGTGGTAGACACTCGTTACCTCCAGCATCTGCTGCCGAAGTGTATCGGGCCCGGAAAGCGTCCGGCATTCCATGAGATTGGTGACAACCGTCAGGTCCGCGCGGGCTTCACTTTCGCACTCTTCAATGGAGCGAACGCTCTGTCCGACTTCCAGGCCGATGTCCCACAACAGGGTGAGAAAACCTTCAATCGACTCTCGGTAGGATTCATGTTCATCCGAGCCAAGCAGAATCAAGAGGTCGATGTCGGAGTAGGGGTGCAGCTCGCCGCGCCCATAACCACCGACTGCAAGCAGTGCTATGGGCCCCTTGCCCGACCATTCGAAGCGCTTCCACGCCTCCATGAGGATCTGGTCCACAAACCATGCACGGTCTTCGATCAGCCGCCGTATGTCGCGCCCTTTGAGGAAGCGTTGATCCAGTACCTCGCCTGCGCGGCGGATCGCCTTCTTGAAAGCAGCGATCGGACTGGACTTCAGGGCAAGCTCGGCCTGGAACTGACCACGGTCGAAAAGCTCAGGATCTACCTGGGGCATGGTGCGGACCTATTTGGTAGGTGGGTCAGGCCGAAGTGTGTGCGATGGTGTCGTCGCTACGAAGTGTAAGAATTTCGTAACCATCTGCCGTGACCAGAATGGTGTGTTCCCATTGGGCCGATAGCTTCCTGTCTTTCGTGATCGCGGTCCAGCCATCCCCCAGCAGGCGTGTTTCCGGACGCCCTTGGTTGATCATCGGCTCAATTGTGAAGGTCATGCCTTCCTTGAGTTCCAGTCCTGTTCCGGCACGGCCGTAATGAAGCACCTGCGGCTCTTCGTGGAACACTTTGCCGATACCATGGCCGCAATATTCGCGAACAACCGAGAATCCCTGTTTTTCAGCATGCTTCTGGATGACTGCGCCGATATCCCCCAGGCGCGCCCCTGGGCGGACCTGCTCGATACCCAGGTACATGCATTCCTGAGTGATACGCGAAAGCCGATCGGCCCACTCCGGCACATTACCAATCATGAACATGCGGCTGGTGTCACCGTAGTAACCATCCTTGATGACAGTGATGTCGATGTTCATCACGTCGCCATCCTTGAGTGGCTTGTCGTTCGGGATGCCATGGCAGACCACATGGTTGAGCGACGTGCAGATCGACTTTGGAAAAGGCATGCGCCCCGGTGCGCCACCATAATTGAGGGGGGCAGGTATGGCGCCCTGGACGTTCACGATGTGGTCGTGGCAGATGCGGTCCAGTTCTTCCGTTGTGACCCCCGGTTTGACGTGCTCCGCAATCATTTCCAGCACTTCGGCGGCCAAGCGGCCGGCGATGCGCATTTTTTCGATATCTTCGGGCGTCTTGATGGTGACGGTCATGAAAACTCCGGTGCACGGACAAATAGAGAAAGCGGCCTATGTTAGCAGCAGCGCGCTGCCGCCATAAGTCGTTACGGCCCCTGCCGCTGCGTGGGTGCGATGAGCAGGTAGCCTCGCCGAGAGTTGTGTGGTATAAAACGCGCCGCTTTTCCAGGGTGATCGTTCGGGCACTTTTGGGAAGGCATTTAATCCGCACACGTGTCGACACGGCTGCCTGGGTGCCCTAAGGGGTTGGCGGTCGGGATGCGTGGAGGCCTAACCCGACTTATCGAGGAATTGAAATGTCCCAAGTCAACATGCGCGACATGCTGAAGGCCGGTGTGCACTTCGGCCACCAGACCCGTTACTGGAATCCGAAGATGGGCAAGTACATCTTTGGTTCGCGCAACAAGATTCACATCATTAACCTGGAAAAGACCCTTCCGCTGTTCAACGATGCTCTGTCGTTCGTTGAAAAGCTGGCTGCTGGCAAGAACAAGATCATGTTCGTCGGCACCAAGCGCTCCGCTGGTCGTCTGGTCCGTGAAGAAGCATCCCGCTGCGGCATGCCGTACGTTGATCATCGCTGGTTGGGCGGTATGCTCACCAACTACAAGACGATCCGTGCGTCCATCAAGCGCCTGCGTGAGCTCGAAACCCAGGCTGAAGACGGCACTTTCACCAAGCTGACCAAGAAAGAAGCCCTGATGCGTACCCGCGATCTCGAAAAGCTGGATCGCAGCTTGGGTGGTATCAAGGATATGGGCGGCCTGCCAGACGCGCTGTTCGTCATCGACGTTGATCACGAGCGTATCGCGATCACCGAAGCCAACAAGCTCGGTATCCCGGTCATCGGTATTGTCGACACCAACAGCAGCCCAGAAGGCGTTGACTACGTCATCCCGGGCAACGATGACGCCATCCGCGCTGTCCAACTGTACCTTGCTGCGGTAGCCGACGCTGTCCTGCGTGGTCGTCAGAACGCCGCTGGCGGCGCTGACGAGTTCGTCGAAGAAGCCACTTCCGAAGCAGCCGAAGGCTGATCTTCCGGCGCTTCTTAGCGTTACCCGGTGCGCAAGAAGGGGGCTAGGCCCCCTTTTTGCCACTCACCGAATTTGAAATGCCTGGCCTTGGCCGGGTTACTGGTCGAATAACCGATTTCGAGAGGATCAAGAGCATGGCAGAGATCACTGCAGCCCTGGTTAAAGAACTGCGCGAGCGTACCGGCCTCGGCATGATGGATTGCAAGAAGGCGCTGACTGCCGCTGGCGGCGATATCGAAAAAGCGATCGACGACATGCGTGCCGCGGGCGCCATCAAAGCCGCCAAGAAGTCGGGCAATATTGCCGCTGAAGGCGCCATCGCCGTCAAAGTGGCTGACGACAACAAAGCTGCCGTCATCATCGAAGTCAACTCCCAGACCGACTTCCTTGCTTTGCAAGATGACTTCAAGGGCTTCGTTGCCAACGCTTTGGACAAGGCCTTCAACGAGAAGCTGACTGACGCCGCTCCGCTGGTAGAGTCGCAAGAAGAAGCGCGTCTGGCTCTGGTTGCCAAGACCGGCGAGAACGTCAACATCCGTCGTCTGGCTCGTGCCGAAGGCGACGTGGTGGGTGCCTATCTGCACGGTCACCGTATCGGTGTCGTTGTGACCCTCAACGGCGGTACGCCTGAGCTGGCCAAGGATATCGCGATGCACATCGCTGCAAGCAATCCTCAATTCCTGGATCCCTCACAGGTTTCCGAGGAGGCTGTCGCCAAGGAGAAGGAAATCTTCCTGGCGCTGAATGCTGACAAGATTGCTGGCAAGCCGGAAAACATCGTTGAGAACATGGTCAAGGGCCGTATCAACAAGTTCCTGGCCGAAGCGAGCCTGGTCGAGCAGCCGTTCGTCAAGGATCCGGAAGTCAAGGTTGGTGAACTTGCCAAGAAAGCCGGTGCCGAAGTGGTCGCTTTCGTTCGCTACGAAGTCGGCGAAGGCATCGAGAAGGCTGAAGTCGATTTCGCCGCCGAAGTTGCTGCTCAGGTCGCTGCGACCAAGCAATAAGGCAGTCGTTACCGATCGTATAAGAGGCTGCCCGCTCACGCGTGCGGCCTCTTTTTCGAACGGGCTAGGCGGTTCGTTATCCGATCGCCATTCTGCAATTCCAGGCGGTTCATACGCCTGTCAAACATCTACGCCGCAGGGAGAAAAGTAATGGCTCAGCAGGTGAGTGGTCGTCAACCTCGCTATAAACGCATTCTGCTCAAGCTTAGCGGCGAAGCGCTGATGGGGTCCGAGGACTTCGGCATCGATCCCAAAGTCCTGGACAGGATGGCGCTCGAAGTAGGCCAGTTGGTGGGAATCGGTGTGCAGGTGGGTCTGGTCATCGGTGGTGGTAACCTCTTCCGTGGCGCGGCGCTCAGCGCTGCAGGCATGGACCGGGTAACCGGGGATCACATGGGCATGCTTGCGACGGTGATGAATGCGCTGGCGATGCGCGACGCGCTCGAGCGCTCCAACATTCCGGCGCTCGTGATGTCTGCGATTTCCATGGTTGGCGTTACAGATCACTATGATCGCCGCAAGGCCATGCGCCATCTCAAGACGGGTGAGGTCGTGATCTTCTCCGCCGGCACCGGTAACCCCTTCTTCACGACGGACTCCGCGGCCTGTCTTCGCGCTATCGAAATCGATGCGGATGTGGTTCTCAAAGCCACTAAGGTAGACGGCGTGTACACTGCCGATCCGTTCAAAGATCCAAATGCCGAAAAATTCGAACGGCTTACGTACGACGAAGTCTTGGACCGCAAGTTGGGTGTGATGGACCTGACGGCGATTTGCCTGTGTCGCGACCACCGTATGCCTCTGCGGGTCTTCAACATGAACAAGCCGGGCGCGTTGCTGAATGTCGTGGTTGGCGGCGCCGAAGGAACCCTGATCGAGGAGACAGTTGCATGATCAACGAAATCAAGAAAGACGCACAGGACCGCATGAAGAAGAGCGTAGAGTCGCTTGACCATGCCTTCGCGAAGATCCGTACGGGTCGTGCGCATCCAAGTATTCTTGACGGAATTTCGGTGTCCTACTACGGATCCGATACACCCCTTCGTCAGGTCGCGAACGTTGTGGCAGAAGACGCGCGTACTCTGGCGCTGACTGTGTTCGACAAGAGCATGATCCAGGCGGTCGAGAAAGCGATCATGACGTCGGACCTGGGCTTGAATCCGGCTACAGCTGGCACCACGATCCGCGTCCCAATGCCCGCGCTGACCGAAGAAACCCGCAAGGGTTACACCAAGCAGGCGCGTCAGGAAGCTGAAAACGCGAAGGTTGCGATCCGAAATATTCGCCGTGATGCGCTGGCGCAGCTCAAGGACTTGGTCAAGGAGAAGGAGATCAGCGAAGACGAAGAACGTCGTGCTGCTGATGAAGTCCAGAAGATCACCGACAAGTTCGTCGCTGATGTGGACAAATCCCTCGAGGCTAAGGAAACCGACCTGATGGCCGTATAGGCCCATCGGAGCAGTGCCATGGAGAAGTTTGCGAAAGCTGCCCGTCCCGCTTCCGTGCCCCGGCACGTGGCGATCATCATGGATGGGAACAATCGGTGGGCTCGCAAGCGCCTGTTACCCGGTGTTGCCGGGCATAAGGCGGGTGTAGATGCCGTTCGCGCTGTTATTGAGGTATGTGCCGAGGCGGGCGTCGAGGTGCTGACGCTGTTCGCCTTCTCCAGCGAGAATTGGCAGCGCCCGGCAGATGAGGTCGGTGCGCTCATGGAGCTGTTCCTTTCGGCGCTACGCCGGGAAGCGCGTCGACTCGATGACAACGACATTCGTTTGCGAATCATCGGTGATCGCTCTCGCTTCCACCCTGAATTGCAGGCGGCCATGAAGGAAGCCGAGTCTCAAACCGCGGGGTGCCGCAAGTTCACGTTGCAGATCGCCGCGAATTATGGCGGCCAATGGGATATCACCCAAGCTGCGCAGCGGCTGGCTCGCCAAGTTCAGTTGGGGCACCTTCAGCCTGATGAGATCACGCCAGCAATGCTTGAAAGCTGCCTGGCGACCACGGAAAGCCCGCCTCCGGATTTATGTATCCGTACGGGGGGCGAGCGACGCATCAGTAACTTCCTTCTCTGGCAGTTGGCGTACGCGGAGCTTTATTTTTCCGATCTTCACTGGCCTGACTTCAAGCACGATGCCATGCGCGCAGCGCTTGCGGACTATTCGATGCGGCAGCGGCGTTTCGGAAGGACGAGCGAACAGGTCGCAGCGGATGCCAATGCCTGACCCTTTGGCGGTCAGGCCTGTCGCTATGCCTTCTCAGTATCGAGCTGTCCGGTGGCACGCCTGCGCGCTAGGCTGTCTATAAGTCATCCTTCGTGAGGGCGCAAGCACCGGAAGCTGCTATGTGCGCCTTCAGTCATTCATGAGTGCGCCGATATCCGAGCGGCGTGCGGTGTCAAGGCGAGGCTCCATGCTTAAACAACGTGTGCTGACGGCACTGGTTCTACTTCCTGTTGCGCTAGCAGGGTTCTTTTGGCTACAGGGCGGCGCGTTTGCGTTGTTCGTGGGCGTGGTCGTCGTGCTCGGTGCCTGGGAATGGGCGCGTCTCGCGGGTTGGATAGCGGCGTCCTCACGCATCGGGTATGCGGCACTGGTCGCGCTGCTGCTTCTAGTGCTGTACGGAGCGCCATTGCTGGCACCGGTGCTTCTGGTGGTAGGCGTGTTGTGGTGGGGTGCGTCCACGCTGCTCGTGTTGAGCTTTCCGGACAGCGCCCAATACTGGTCAGGGCGAATCACCCGGGCGGTCATCGGTTTACTAATCCTTCTTCCCGCCTGGCAAGGATTGGTCATGCTCAAACAGTGGCCGGAATCAACCTGGCTGATCATTGGCGTAATGGTTCTGGTGTGGGCCGCTGATATCGGTGCTTATTTCTTCGGCCGAGCGTTTGGTAAGCGCAAGCTGGCGCCGCGGGTCAGTCCCGGCAAGAGCTGGGAAGGCTTCATGGGCGGCATGCTTGTCAGCTTGGTGATTACGCTGGTGGTCGCCATCACACGAGACTGGACGGCTGGCCAGACCACGTTGGCGCTTCTTGGGGCAGCGCTGGTGGTTGCGATTTCAGTGGTGGGTGATCTCACCGAAAGCATGTTCAAGCGCCAAGCAGGCGTGAAGGACAGTAGCAATCTTTTGCCTGGCCACGGAGGTGTCATGGATCGCATCGATAGCCTGACAGCCGCCGTTCCGGTCTATGCAATGCTTCTGTGGGTTTCGGGGTGGGGTGCGCTGTGACGCAAAAACGTCGGATTGCCGTACTTGGTGCGACGGGCTCCATCGGCGTTAGCACGCTGGACGTCATCGGTCGTCATCCTGACCGCTACGAAGCCTTCGCTTTGTCGGGTTACAGCCGTATGGCGGAACTCGAGCAGCAGTGCTTGGTTCATCGGCCCAAGTATGCCGTGGTGGCAGATGCAGGCCAGGCGCACGCGTTGTCGGCCCGTCTTCGCGACGGCGGTCTTGCTACGGAGGTATTGTCGGGTAATGAGGGGCTTTGCGAAATCGCAGCCCATCCTGATGTCGATGCTGTCATGGCAGCGATCGTAGGCGCGGCGGGGCTTGAGCCGACTCTCGCTGCGGTGCGTGCAGGTAAGCGGGTCATGCTCGCCAACAAGGAAGCGTTGGTCATGTCCGGTGCGCTCTTCATGCGTGCGGTACGAGAGCACGGCGCGGAGCTTCTTCCCATTGATAGCGAGCACAATGCCATATTCCAGTGCCTTCCCGGGCACTATGGTGACGGACTGAGCCGCTGTGGGATACGCCGGATACTCTTGACCGCCTCGGGTGGGCCCTTTAGGAGCTCGCCAATCGAGACGCTGCGCGACGTTACACCCGAGCAGGCTTGCGCTCACCCCAACTGGTCCATGGGACGCAAGATTTCGGTGGATTCGGCGACCATGATGAACAAGGGCTTGGAGTTCATCGAAGCGTGCTGGCTATTCGATGCGCGTCCCGATCAGGTCGAGGTGCTCATTCATCCGCAAAGTGTCATCCATTCAATGGTGGATTACGTTGACGGGTCGGTGCTGGCTCAGCTGGGTAACCCTGACATGCGTACCCCGATAAGCCATGCGATGGCCTGGCCGGAGCGTATCGAATCGGGCGTATCGCCGCTCGACCTGTTTACGGTGGCGCGTCTGGATTTTCAGGCCCCCGATCTGGATCGGTTCCCCTGTTTGAGGTTGGCTATCGAAGCTGCGAAGGAGGGGAGAAGTGCGCCTGCAATGCTCAATGCGGCCAATGAAATAGCCGTGAGCGCATTCCTCGAACGGCGCATCCGCTTCACAGAAATCGCGAGTATCATCGGCCACGTCCTGGATCGGGTTGCGGTTGAGTCCGTGGATACCCTCGATGCAGTCTTGGCAGCCGACGCGCGCGCGCGTCGCATGGCGCTGTCATGGCTGGCCACCAACGGCCATTGATTTCGGAGGAAGAAAATGGGTGCGTTGTACATGGTCGTCGGCACGCTGATTGCGCTGGGCGTACTGGTGACCATCCATGAGTATGGTCATTTTTGGGTAGCCCGCCGTTGTGGCGTGAAAGTCCTGCGTTTTTCGGTTGGTTTCGGCAAACCGCTCGTTCGCTGGCATGATCGGCAAGGGACGGAGTTTGTCGTCGCCGCGATTCCATTGGGCGGTTACGTGAAAATGCTGGACGAGCGTGAGGGCGATGTACCGCCTGCCCTTGCCGAGAATGCCTTCAATCGCAAGACCGTGCGCCAGCGTATCGCTATCGTCGCCGCGGGGCCGGCCGCGAACTTCCTGCTCGCGCTGCTTTTCTTCTGGGTGTTGGCGATGATGGGAAGCCAGCAGGTCAGGCCCGTCATTGGTTCGCTTGCCCCTGATAGTCTCGCTGCCCAGTCCGGGCTGCAGGCTGGGCAGGAGATCGTTGCTGTTGACGGAGATCCAGTCCACGGTTGGGGCGGAGTCAATCTGAAACTGGTCGCCCGTCTTGGTGAAACGGGTCCGCTGAATGTAACGGTCTCGGAGCCAGGCTCGGCTGCGCAGCGCACCCATACGATAACGCTTGACGCCTGGTTGAAAGGCGCCGAAGAGCCGGATCCTATTGGTGCGCTTGGCATTACGCCCTGGCGCCCAGCGATCAAGCCGATCCTTTCAGAACTGGACCCAAGTGGTCCCGCCGCAAAGGGCGACCTCGAGAAGGGTGACCTTCTAGTCGCGCTAGACGGCGTAGACGTAGACGATTGGCAGAAGGCTGTGGACCTTATCAAAGCCCGGCCGGGACAGCCCGTCACCGTGATGTTTGAACGCGACGGTGCCTTATACGAGCGTTCGATTCTCCTGGGTGCTCGAGAGGGGTCAGGTATACGTACGGGCTATCTCGGTGCAGGTGTATCCGGTGTCGAATGGCCCGCCGAAATGCTGCGCGAAGTGAGCTATGGTCCGCTCGAGGCGGTTGCCGAAGGTGCCCGTCGTACGTGGACGATGAGCGTCCTGACGCTGGATTCACTACGCAAAATGCTGTTCGGTGAGCTCTCGGTAAAAAACTTGAGTGGGCCGATAACCATTGCTAAAGTGGCGGGCGCTTCGGCCCAGTCCGGCGTGGGAGACTTTCTGAACTTCCTTGCCTACCTGAGCATAAGCCTGGGGGTTCTCAACCTTCTGCCTATACCTGTCCTGGATGGCGGGCACCTGCTGTTCTATCTGGTCGAGTGGGCGCGTGGGCGTCCTTTGTCAGAGCGGGTGCAGGCGTGGGGCATGCAGATTGGTGTCAGTCTGGTCGTTGGGGTGATGTTGCTCGCCCTGGTCAACGATCTAGGTCGATTATGACACCGTATCGAATCATGAGACCTGCCGCGTATGCGGCAGTTTCTTTATTAGCCAGTTGAAACAAATAGGACTTCATGAAACGCCTGCTACCTGCTGTGCTCCTTGCACTCATGACCGCTGAAGTTCACGCCGAGTCCTTCACTATCTCCGATATCCGCGTCAACGGCCTCCAACGTGTGTCTGCAGGCAGCGTGTTTGGTGCGTTGCCATTGAACGTTGGCGACGCGGCTGACGACATCCGCCTTGTCGAAGCGACACGTTCGTTGTTCAAGACCGGCTTTTTCCAGGACATCCAGCTGGGCCGTGACGGGAACGTCCTGGTCATCGACGTCGTCGAGCGGCCATCCATTGCGAGCATCGAGATCGAAGGCAACAAGGCTATCTCGACCGACGACCTCATGAATGGGTTGCGGCAGTCAGGCCTTGCTGAGGGAGAAATTTTCCAGCAGGCAACGCTTGAGGGCGTTCGTAACGAGCTGCAGCGGCAATACGTCGCGCAGGGGCGTTATTCGGCGACCATCGAGACCGAAGTCGATACGCAGCCGCGTAATCGTGTCGGCCTGAAGATCAAGATCAACGAGGGTACGGTCGCTGCCATTCAGCACATCAATGTCGTCGGTAACTCGGTCTTCACCCAGAAAGAGCTGACGAACCTGTTCGAGCTGAAAACGACGAACTGGCTATCGTTTTTCCGTAACGATGACAAATACGCACGTGAAAAGCTGTCCGGCGACCTTGAGCGTCTGCGCTCTTACTACCTCGATCGCGGCTACATCAACATGGATATCGCCTCGACCCAGGTATCCATCACGCCAGACAAAAAACACGTCTACATTACGGTCAACGTCGAGGAGGGTGACAAGTACCGTATTCGCGACGTGAACCTATCAGGCGATCTTCGCGTTCCAGAGGACGATGTGCGGGCTCTAATGCTCGTAAAGCCGGGTCAGGTTTTTTCTCGAAAGGTACTTACGACAACGTCAGACCTGATCACCCGTCGCCTGGGTAACGAGGGCTACACCTTCGCCAACGTGAACGCCGTTCCGCAGGTGCATGAGGAAGACAAGACCGTCTCCATCATGTTTGCCGTGAACCCCGGCAAGCGCGCCTACGTCAATCGCATCAATTTCCGCGGCAACACCAAGACCGAAGACGAAGTGTTGCGTCGTGAGATGCGCCAGATGGAAGGTGGTTGGGCATCAACCTATCTGATCGATCAGTCCAAGGTTCGTCTTGAGCGCCTGGGGTTCTTCAAGGAAGTCAACGTCGAGACGCCGGCCGTGCCGGGAACGGACGACCAAGTCGACGTGAACTATACCGTCGAAGAGCAGCCGTCAGGTTCCATTACGGCCAGCGTTGGCTTCGCGCAGAGCGCGGGTCTCATTCTCGGCGGCTCCATTAGCCAGAACAACTTCCTGGGTACCGGTAACCGCGTAACTATTGGCCTGACGCGTAGCGAATATCAGACGCGGTATAACTTCGGCTATACCGACCCCTACTGGACCGAAGATGGGGTGAGTCTTGGCTACAACGCGTTCTACCGCACAACGGACTACGACAAGCTGGACGTCGACGTGTCGAGCTACTCGGTCGATAGCCTGGGTGCTGGGGTCAACTTTGGCTATCCCATTAGCGAGACGTCGCGTCTGAACTACGGTTTGACGGTTCAGCAGGATGAAATCAAGACCGGCCGCTATACCGTGGACGAGATCTTCGATTTCACGCGGCAGGAAGGTGACAAGTACCTCAACTTCAAGGCATCGGTTGGCTGGTCACAGTCGGCCTTGAACCGCGGTGTTCTTCCAACACGTGGTTATTCTCAGAGTGTGGTTGCCGAGACGACCATTCCTGGTAGTGACCTGTCGTTCTATAAGCTCGACTATCGTGGCCAGATTTTCGCGCCGCTGACCAATACCTACACCATGCGGTTCCATACCGAATTGGGGTACGGCGATGGGTTCGGCTCGACATCGCGCCTGCCGTTCTATGAGCACTACTATGCGGGTGGTTTCAACTCTGTCCGTGGCTTCAAGGACAGTACGCTTGGTCCACGCAGTACGCCCAGTCGGGGCAACAACCCCGGCACCATCCGCGACCCGGATCAAGATGCGTTGCCTTTTGGCGGTAATGTGCTTATCCAGGGTGGCGTGGAACTGCTGTTCCCGGCGCCTTTCGTTGAGGATCAGCGCACCTTGCGAACGTCTCTATTCTGGGATGTCGGCAACGTGTTCGACACCAATTGCAATTCCGCACAGAAGAGCCGCGGCGATACTTGCGATATCAGCTTCAGCAACATGGCGAGCTCTGTCGGTGTTGGCCTGACCTGGATTACCGCTCTCGGTCCGTTGAGCTTCAGCCTTGGTACTCCAATCAAGAAACCGGAGGGGTCCGATACCCAGATCTTCCAGTTCTCGCTTGGTCAGACGTTCTAAATTTTTTCACTGCATATACAGCGTTTTTACGCAGGAGCGCAGCGTGCGTAAGTTGACTCGATTCATCCTGATCACCGCAGCCATGATTGCCACACCGGCTTTTGCCGAAATGAAGATCGCGGTGCTCAATTATCAAATGGCCTTGCTCGAATCCGATGCGGCCAAGAAGTATGCCGTAGACGCTGAGAAGAAATTCGGCCCGCAGCTGAATAAGCTGAAAGCTCTCGAGGGCGATGCAAAGCGCATCCAGGACACCGTCGCCAAGGCCGGTGACAAAATGAAGGAAGCGGAGCGCGAGCGTCTTGAACTTGAGTTCAAGCAAAAGGCGCGTGATTTCCAATTCCAGTCCAAGGAGTTGAACGAGGCAAAGGCCGCGTCTGACCGTGACATGCTGAAGCAGCTGAAGCCGAAGCTCGATCAAGCGGTCGAAGAAGTCATCAAGAAAGGCAACTTCGACCTGGTCGTCGAGCGCGGTTCGGTGGTCGACGTGAAGCCACAGTTCGACATCACGCGCCAAGTCATCGAGCGCATGAACCAGCTGCGTTGATATGACTATCGAATTTACTCTGGGTGAGCTCGCGTCGCGCTTGGGTGCCGAGCTTCGTGGTGATGCCGATTGCAAGATTATCGGCATCGCCTCTTTGCTTGAGGCAGGTCCTCAGCAGCTGACCTTCGTCACAAGTGCGCAATACCGCAAGCACCTTCCCGAATCTCGGGCTGGTGCCGTGATGCTCAAGGCAGAGGATGCTGGAGGTTTTCAGGGTAATGTGATCGTCGTGGCCGATCCTTATCTGGCCTATGCCGAGCTGTCCCATCTTTTTGACCGCAAGCCCAGGCCACTGGCCGGTGTCCACTCAACCGCCGTTGTGGCTGCTGATGCCATCATCGATCCTGCTGCCAGCATCGGTCCCTTTGCTGTCATCGAGCAAGGTGTGCGTATCGCAGCCGGTGTCACTATTGGCGCTCATACTGTTGTTGGCGCTCGTTGTGTCATTGGTGAAAATAGTTGGCTTGCGCCCCGGGTTACCCTTTACCACGACGTCACGATAGGCAGGCGGGCCGTTATCCAGTCTGGCGCAGTCATTGGCGGTGAAGGCTTCGGGTTTGCCAATCACAAGGGCGAATGGAAAAAAATCGCTCAAGTTGGCGGTGTCATCCTTGGAGATGACGTGGAAATCGGTGCCAATACTACCGTTGACCGTGGCGCGCTCGCGGATACGGTGCTCGGAAATGGCGTGAAGCTTGATAACCAGATTATGATCGGCCACAACGTGCAGGTGGGCGATAATACGGCTATGGCGGCTTGCGTCGGCATTTCCGGCAGTACGCGTATTGGCAAGAATTGCATGATTGCCGGAGCGGTTGGCGTCGCCGGTCATCTTGATATCTGCGACAACGTGTTCGTCAGCGGAATGAGCATGATCACCGGTTCGATCACCGAGCCTGGTTCTTATTCATCGGGTACGGGGCTGCAGCCTTCCGGTGAATGGCGCAAGAGTGTCGCGCGCTTCCGTCAGCTCGACGACATGGCCCGTCGCCTCCGCAAGGTGGAAAAAACCGTCGCTACCGTGACCCCGGACGGAAATCCTTCATCAGAAGCCTGATTGGTCTTCCGCGCATCAACCTTTTGTTTACAGGCTTTCTGAAAAATGATGGATATCAACGAGATTCGTGAGCTTCTTCCGCATCGCTACCCGTTCCTGCTGGTGGACCGGGTCACGGAGCTGGACCTTGAAGCCAAGCGTATCCGTGGCTACAAGAACGTAAGTATCAACGAGCCGTTCTTCAATGGGCATTTCCCTCAGCATCCGATCATGCCGGGCGTGTTGATTATCGAAGCGATGGCGCAAGCCGCTGGCTTGTTGGGATTCAAGTTGATGTCGGCTACGCCAGCGGACGGCACGTTGTATTACTTCGTCGGTTCCGACAAGCTGCGCTTTCGCCAGCCTGTCCTTCCAGGCGATCAACTACGGCTCGATGCGCAGTTCCTCAGCGTCAAGCGCGGTATCTGGAAGTTCCAATGTGAAGCGACTGTTGATGACAAGCCTGTATGTTCGGGCGAAATCATCTGTGCGGAACGTAGACTATGAGTTTGATCGACTCCCGTGCCATCATCGACCCGAGTGCCCGGCTGGCCGACAACGTTGAAGTCGGTCCCTGGTCCATCATCGGGCCTGGCGTGGAAGTCGGTGAAGGCTCCGTCATTGGGCCCCATGTGATCATCAAAGGCCCAACGGTCATTGGTCGTCACAATCGCATCTACCAGTTTGCCTCGGTCGGTGAAGACACGCCTGACCTGAAGTACAAGGGTGAAGCGACACGACTGGTGATCGGCGCTCACAATGTCATCCGTGAAGGCGTCACTATCCACCGCGGCACCATCCAGGATCGTTCCGAGACCACAATTGGCGATCACAATCTTCTCATGGCCTATGTGCATATAGGGCATGACAGCGTCATCGGCAACCACTGTATCCTGGTCAACAACACGGCTTTGGCGGGCCATGTACATGTGGGCGACTGGGCGATACTCTCCGGTTATACACTGGTCCACCAGTATTGCCATATTGGCGCTTACAGTTTCTCCGGCATGGGCACCGCCATCGGCAAAGATGTGCCAGCGTTCGTGACTGTATTCGGCAACCCCGCAGAAGCACGCAGCATGAACTTCGAGGGCATGCGTCGTCGTGGGTTCAGCGTGGAAGTCATCCATGCCTTGCGTCGCGCCTACAAGATTGTGTACCGCCAAGGTCTCACGGTCGACGAGGCATGCGCGGAACTGGCGGAAAGCGCGGCAGCGCATCCCGAAGTTGCCATGTTCAGGGATTCAGTGCGCGCTTCCGAGCGTGGCATTACTCGCTGACCATGAAAAGCGTGCGTGTAGCCTTGGTAGCAGGTGAGGCATCTGGCGACTTGCTGGGTGCCGGCCTAATGCGTTCGATCAAGGCACGACACCCCCACGTCGAGTTCATAGGCGTTGGCGGGCCCCGGATGGAAGCTGAAGGGATGCGTTCCTATTTTCCGATGGAGCGCCTGGCCGTGATGGGGCTGGTTGAGGTGCTCGGGCGCCTCTTTGAATTGCTCAAGCGTCGTCGTCAACTCAAACACGACCTTTTGGAAGCCCGGCCGGACGTGTTCATTGGTATTGACGCTCCAGACTTCAATCTGGATCTGGAGTTGCAGCTACGGCGTGCAGGCATCAAGACGGTTCATTACGTAAGCCCTTCCGTGTGGGCATGGCGGCAAAAGCGCGTATTCAAGATTCGCGACGCATGTGACCTGATGCTTACGCTGTTCCCATTCGAGGCGCGCTTCTATGAAGAGCACCAGGTACCGGTGCGGTTCGTAGGCCACCCACTGGCAGACACTATTCCGCTCGACGCCGATCGAAATGTCGCGCGCAATAGTCTTGGGCTCGACGGGGCCGGCCCAGTCGTGGCCCTGCTGCCAGGCAGTCGGGGTGGGGAAGTCGGCCATCTCGGGCCACTTTTTCTCGATGCGGCGGCATTGATGGTCACGCTCCAGCCTGATGTCAGATTCGTGCTTCCCTGTGCCAATTCGAACAGGCGTGCCCAGATCGAACAGGTGCTTGACGGTCGGCCGCTGCCCTTGACGCTGCTTGACGGTCAATCGCATGAGGCGCTCGCCGCTTGCGATGCAGTAATGATCGCGTCCGGAACGGCGACCTTGGAAGCATTGCTCTACAAGCGCCCTATGGTCGTCGCGTACAAGGTGGCGCCACTGACTTACCGGATTTTGCGGCGGATGGTGAAAAGCCCCTACGTCTCGCTACCAAATCTTCTCGCGCAGCGCTTATTGGTGCCCGAGCTGCTTCAGGATGACGCGACGCCGGAAGCGTTGGTGGAGGCGCTTTTACCCTTGATCGCAGGGGGCAAAGAACAAACGGATGGATTCGACCAGATCCATCGCTCACTGCAACGCAATGCTTCCGAGGAGGCTGCGGACGCAGTGTTGAAACTTGTAGGGCAGGTGTGATGCAGCTTGGATTGGACTTTACATTGGTCGAGGATTTGGTTGCCGGCGTCGACGAGGTAGGTCGAGGTCCGCTGTGCGGGCCTGTCGTGACGGCGGCCGTCATTCTGGACCCGCTCAGGCCAATCGAAGGTTTGAACGATTCGAAGAAACTGACACACGCGCGCCGGGAAGCGCTCGCGTTGGAAATCCAGGAAAAGGCGCTGGCCTGGTGCGTCGCACGAGCCGATGTGCATGAAATCGACGACCTCAACATCTTGCACGCCACCATGCTAGCCATGCAGCGCGCAGTCGAGGGGCTTACCGTGACTCCGAAGCTTGCGCTGATCGACGGTAACCGTTGTCCGGTGTTGTCGGTGCCTTCAGCGCCGGTAATTCAAGGTGACGCTACGGTACCGGCGATTGCTGCTGCGTCCATTCTGGCCAAGGTGGCACGGGACCGTGAGATGCACGAAATGGAAGTGCATTACCCGGGCTACGGCTTCGCGTCTCACAAGGGATACTCCACACCCGTTCACCTCGAGGCGCTTTCGCGGCTCGGGCCTACCCCTATCCACCGGCGCTCCTTCGCGCCTGTACGGGCCGCATTGGAAGCGGTAGTTCTGGACGTCACGATCGCCACAAGCGAAGACGTCCTCTGTCTCGGCTAGTTCATCGAACCTTGGCCGTTCCGCTTGGGTCTTCACGCTAGCGGCTCATAACATCGGTCCTCGACCTGCCTTCGTGCGGCGCCTTCGGTTCATGCCGACCTGGGCGCCTTTCAATACGCCGCCGTCAGGTGGCTGGAGAGAACTATGGAAGCTGCAAACGCTTTCGCTGAGATGCTCAGCAACATTATCTGGGCATTCCTGCTGTGGTTTCTGGTTGGGTGTGGGATCTTCTTTACGCTACGTCTTCGGCTGATTCAGTTCGTCCGTTTCGGTCATATGTTCACGGTCCTCAAGGGTGGCGGTAAGTCGGATGATTCCGGTATCTCACCGGTGCAGGCACTCTGTACCACTTTGGCGGCACGGGTCGGTACCGGTAATGTCGCCGGTGTTGCAATTGCAGTGACCCTTGGTGGGCCGGGCGCGGTTTTCTGGATGTGGGTAATTGCGCTGGTGGGCATGTCGACCGGATTTGTCGAGGCCACGCTAGCCCAGCTGTTCAAAACCCGTGACGGCGAAGGGCAGTACCGTGGTGGGCCGGCCTACTACATGGAGCGCGGCCTTGGGCAGCGCTGGATGGGCGTGCTGTTCTCGTTTTTGCTGATCCTTGCATTTGGCTTCGTGTTCAATGCGGTCCAGGCGAACACCATTAGTGGCGCAATGGAGGGTGCGTTCGGCGCCCCTAACTGGATGACTGGTCTCCTCATGGTCGGCCTTACTTCATTAATCATCTTTGGTGGGCTGCGTTCGATCGCGCGCTTTTCCCAGCTTGCCGTGCCCGTCATGGCTGCTGCGTATCTGTTACTGGCCGTCTTCCTGATCATCCTCAATATTGACCAGATCCCTGGCATTCTGGCGATGATTGTTAAAAGCGCGTTTGGTTTGGAAGAAGCCGCGGCAGGCGGCATCGGTGCGGCGATCATGAATGGCTTCAAGCGTGGGCTGTTTTCGAACGAAGCGGGCATGGGCTCGTCGCCAAACGTCGCTGCTTCCGCTGTGCCCTACCCGAACCACCCGGCGTCGCAGGGTTTCGTGCAGATGGCCGGTGTCTTTTTCGACACGCTATTGATCTGTACGGCCTCGGCGGCAATCGTTCTCTTGGCTGGTCCTCAAGAAGGCGAGGGGATCATGCTGGTTCAGAATGCGCTAAATGCGCAGGTCGGTAATTGGGGCCGATATTTCCTTGCGATCATCGTGCTCTTCTTTGCCTTCACGTCAATCGTTGCCAATTACAGCTACGCCGAGAACTGCATGGTATTCCTGAGGCCCGCTGGCTCGTCCCGCCTGATCGTATTCAGGCTTGCCGTACTGGCCACTGTAATGTTCGGTGCGCTGGCATCATTGCCATTCGTCTGGACGCTGGCTGATATTTCCATGGGATTGATGGCGATCACCAACCTGACGGCACTTGTGCTGCTTTCGAAGCTGGCAGTGAAACTGGCGCGCGATTACGGTGAGCAGCGGCGCGCGGGTAAAGTGCCGAATTTCGACGCCAGCGCGTATCCAGAAATACAGAAGAAACTCGAGCCCGGCATCTGGGATTGAACCTCCCTGTCAAGCTGCTGTTTCAGCCCAAGGCCCGGTACAATCCGGGCCTCGTTTCATTCGCGTCAGTAGAGCTTTCATGGTCGCCAAGTTCGTTCACCTTCGTCTGCACACCGAGTATTCCCTAGTCGATGGCATCGTTCGCGTAAAGCCGCTGATCAAGGCGGTCGCCGGTACGGGCATGGCGGCTGTAGCCGTTACCGACCAGAGCAATATGTGTTCGTTGGTAAAGTTCTACAAGGCTGCGATGGGAGCCGGGGTAAAGCCGATATGTGGCGCTGATATCTGGCTCGCCAGCGAGGATGAGGATGGTCCGCTCACGCGTATGTCGCTGTTGGCGATGAACGGCAAGGGTTACCGCAACCTCACTGAACTCATTTCGCGCGGGTGGATGGACGGCCAGAGCAACGATCTGGTCATTATCCAGCGGCACTGGGTCAAGGAGGCCTCAGAAGGGCTCATAGCACTATCCGGCGCTCGCGAGGGCGAAGTCGGGCGTGCGTTGCTCGATGGTGAACCCGCCAAGGCCGAGCGCCTGCTCAGGGAATGGCTCGATGCATTCCCGGATCGCTTCTACCTCGAGGTCCAGCGCACGGCCCGGGTCGGAGACGAAGAACACGTTCATGCTGCCGTGGCGCTGGCGGACCGTTGTGGTGTGCCGCTGGTGGCCACGAATGATGTTCGCTTCCTCAAGCAGGACGATTTCGAAGCGCACGAGACGCGGGTCTGCATAGGCGAGGGCCGAGCGCTTGGCGATCCGCGACGCATCCGTCACTACTCGGACCAGCAATATCTCAAATCGCCAGAGGAAATGTGGGAGCTGTTCTCGGACCTCCCTGAAGCGCTCGAAAATACGGTCGAGATCGCCAAGCGATGCAATATTGAGGTTCAGCTAGGGAAGTACTTCCTGCCGAACTTCCCGATTCCGGAAGGCATGACGATCGACGACTATCTTCGTCAGGTGTCTTTCGAAGGGCTCGAAGAGCGCCTCGCCGTGCTGCTGCCCAAGGACACGCCAGATTACGAGGCGAAGAAACAGGTCTACATCGAACGCCTGAACTTCGAGCTCGATATCATCATTCAGATGGGGTTCCCGGGCTACTTCCTCATCGTGATGGACTTCATCAAATGGGCCAAGAATAACGATGTGCCCGTAGGGCCTGGTCGGGGTTCGGGCGCAGGGTCGCTGGTGGCCTATGTGCTTAAGATTACTGACCTGGACCCGCTTGCCTACGATTTGCTCTTCGAGCGCTTCCTCAATCCCGAACGTATCTCGATGCCGGACTTCGACGTCGACTTCTGCATGGATGGCCGCGACCGCGTGATCGAGTATGTGGCCGAGGCCTACGGGCGCAATGCGGTCAGCCAGATCATTACCTTCGGGACCATGGCGGCGAAAGCCGTGGTTCGCGACGTGGCGCGCGCGCAGGGCAAGTCTTACGGACTCGCCGATCGACTTTCAAAGATGATCCCGTTCGAAGTGGGGATGACCCTTGAAAAGGCCTATGAGCAGGAAGAGATACTTCGCGACTTTCTGAAGTCCGATGAGGAAGCCCAAGAAATCTGGGACATGTCCCTGAAGTTGGAGGGCATCACCCGCGGTACCGGCAAGCACGCTGGCGGCGTGGTCATTGCGCCTACCAAGCTGACCGACTTTTCGCCAATCGCGTGCGACGAGGGCGGTGGCGGTCTCGTGACCCAGTTCGACAAGGACGACGTCGAGCAGGCAGGACTGGTGAAGTTCGACTTCCTCGGTCTGCGTACCCTCACGATCATCAAGTGGGCGTTGGAGACCATCAATCGGAAGCGAGCGGAGCAGGGTGAGGACCCGCTCAACATCGACTTCATCCCCCTCGATGACAAGAAAACGTTCGACATGCTGCAGAAGGCCGAAACAACGGCCGTCTTCCAGCTCGAATCGCGCGGGATGAAGGAGCTGATCAAAAAGCTCAAGCCTGACTGTCTGGAAGACATGATCGCCCTCGTGGCGCTCTTCCGTCCGGGCCCGCTGCAATCCGGCATGGTGGACGACTTCATTAACCGGAAGCATGGCCGCGCAGAACTCTCCTATCCGCACCCGGACTACCAATACGCAGGCCTTGAGCCCGTGCTCAAGCCAACCTACGGCATCATCCTGTATCAGGAACAGGTGATGCAGATCGCACAGGTCATGGGCGGCTATACGCTGGGTCAGGCCGACATGCTTCGTCGCGCGATGGGCAAGAAGAAGCCCGAGGAGATGGCTAAGCAGCGGGGCGGCTTCATCGAAGGGTGTGCCAACAACGGAATCGACGCGGACCTGGCAGGCAACATTTTCGACCTGGTGGAAAAGTTTGCCGGTTACGGATTCAACAAGTCGCACTCGGCTGCGTACGGCCTGGTTTCCTACCAGACGGCTTGGCTAAAGGCACACTATCCTGCGCCATTCATGGCCGCGGTACTCTCGGCGGATATGCACAACACCGACAAGGTGGTGATCCTGATCGAGGAATGCCGGAACATGAAGCTGCGCATCGATGCGCCGGACGTCAACATGTCCGAATTCAAGTTCACGGTGAACGAAGATGGGCGGATCGTCTATGGCCTTGGCGCGATCAAGGGCGTGGGGGAGGGGCCTGTAGAGGAGATCGTGACGTGCCGCGCCGAAGGTGGGCCGTTCAAGGATCTGTTCGACTTCTGTAGTCGCATCGATCTCAAGCGTGTGAACAAACGTACACTCGAAGCCTTGATCCGATCCGGCGCACTGGATCGCCTCGGGCCCTGCTACAACGATGAGATGAAGGCCTACCAGGCGACTGTCGATCTTAACCGCGCGATCCTCCTGGCCTCCATGGAGGAAGCAATCCATGCGGCAGAGCAGACAGCACGAAGCCACGACAGTGGCCACATGGACCTGTTTGGCGGGGTCTTCGCCGAGGCAGAATCGGATGTCTACGCCAACCATCGCAAGGCAAAGGAGCTTTCGCTCAAGGAGCGCTTGCGCGGCGAGAAGGAGACGCTTGGCCTGTATCTTACTGGCCACCCCATCGACGAATATGAGGGGGAAATTCGTCGCTTTGCACGCCAGCGCATCGTAGAGCTCAAGCCGGCGCGCGGCGAGCAGACGGTGGCAGGGCTGATCGTCAACCTTCGTGTGATGAAGAACAAAAAGGGCGACAAGATGGGCTTCATCACCCTGGACGACCGGTCTGGGCGAATCGAAGCATCACTCTTCTCCGAAGCATTCCATGCCGCTCAGACGCTGCTGCAGACTGACGCACTGGTCGTCGTCGAAGGAGAAGTCAGCCAAGATGATTTTTCGGGCGGCTTGAGGTTGCGCGCCAAGCGGGTGATGGGCCTCGAGGACGCCCGTACTTCCCTTGCCGAGAGCTTGCGAGTCAAGGTTGACGCAGGTGCCCTTCAAGGGGATCGGTTGCGCTGGATGGCAGAGCTTTTCGGTCGTCATCGCGGAGGCTGCCCCATCACATTGGACTACAGCAGTCAGTCTGCGCGAGCGATGCTTCAGTTCGGCGATCAGTGGAAGATCGATCCGGCTGATAACTTGATTCAGGCGCTGCGTGACCAGTTCGGTCGTGACAACGTCTTCTTGAACTATCGTTGATATCGAAGCTTTTTCGATATCGATTCGACACTTGTGGTCGACCCAGGCACGCCGTATCACGTATCTTACGGCGTTTGACTGGATCAGCCGCCGGCCATCTTGGCCGCTGACGTATGACGGATGCCTATGAACCCAAACTATCTCGACTTCGAACAGCCGATTGCCGACCTGCAAGCCAAGATTGAGGAATTGCGACTGGTCGGTAACGACAACTCCTTGAACATTGGTGATGAGATCGCACGTCTCCAGGACAAGAGCCAGTCGTTGACCGAGAGCATCTTCAGCAGTTTGACTAGCTGGCAGATCGCACGCCTGGCCCGGCATCCGCAGCGGCCGTACACCCTGGATTACATCCAGCACATCTTTACCGAGTTCGATGAGCTCCATGGCGACCGCCACTTCTCCGATGATGCCGCGATCGTCGGTGGCGTGGCCCGTCTGGAAGACGAGCCCGTGATGATCATCGGCCACCAGAAAGGCCGCGAAGTGCGCGAGAAGGTACGCCGCAACTTTGGGATGCCTCGTCCTGAGGGCTATCGCAAGGCATGCCGCCTCATGGAAATGGCTGAACGCTTCAAGATGCCGATCCTGACCTTTATTGACACGCCCGGTGCCTACCCGGGTATCGATGCGGAAGAGCGTGGTCAGAGCGAGGCGATCGCCTGGAACCTGCGCGTGATGGCGCGGCTCAAGACGCCGATCATTTCGACTGTAATCGGGGAAGGCGGATCCGGCGGTGCGCTCGCCATCGGCGTCTGTGACCGGCTCAATATGCTTCAGTACTCAACCTATTCCGTGATTTCACCTGAGGGCTGCGCGTCAATCCTGTGGAAGACTGCCGAGAAAGCACCCGATGCAGCCGAGGCAATGGGCATCACTGCAGAGCGCCTGGCGGGCCTGGGGATTGTCGACAAGGTGATAGATGAGCCGCTGGGCGGTGCGCATCGCTCTCCAGTCGAGGCGGCACATGCTATTCGCGACCTGCTCGTCGAGCAGTTGGGTGAACTCAAGGTGCTGGACACTGCTGGGCTGCTCGAGCAGCGCTACGAGCGCCTGATGAGCTACGGCATCGCCTGATTGTTTTGGATGCCTCCCGCTCGGGAGGCATCCCTCTCCATCCGCTTTACGGATGCGCTCCACCCTGACAGCTGTGCCTCGGTGAGGCTACATCCCATTCCGGGGTTTCGCGAGCTACGACATGTCACCCAAGCGATCATTCTGCAGTAGAGCAGACCTTGAGTCCCATCTGCTGGAGTGCCTGAGCCCGTGGCGGGACGCCCATCGTGTGGTCGTTGCGCTGTCGGGTGGGCTCGACTCGATGCTGTTGCTTCATCTTCTGGCGGGCTTGCATACAAGGGGGCTTGTGCCACCCGTGCACGCCCACCATGTACACCATGGGCTGCAGGCAGCCGCTGATGTATGGGCCCAGCACTGCCAGCGTCAATGCGACTCGCTTGGCATCCCCCTGCAGGTTTCGCGTGTCCGGGTACCAGTCGGCGCGAGCCTGGAGGCCATGGCCCGTGAGGCTCGCTATCGTGCGCTTGGCGATGGCCTGGCGACGGGTGATGTACTTGTGTTCGGGCATCACCGGGATGACCAGATCGAAACGTTCATGTTTCGTCTATTCCGCGGTGCCGGTGTCCGTGGGCTAGCGGGCATGCCCGGGTCGCGTGCGCTGGGGCAGGGGTGCCTGGTGCGCCCGCTTCTCGATGTGGCACGTAACCAGTTGGCCTGTGTGGCAGGCGAGATGGAGCTGGAATGGGTCGACGACCCCTCGAACCGGGATATCGCCCTCGCCAGAAATTACCTTCGCAGTGAAGTTCTCCCCGTTATCAAGCGGCAGTGGCCTCGTGCAGGCGATAGCATTGCCCGCGCGGCGCGCCACCTTGGCGAAGCTCAGGCGCTACTTGAAGAGTTGGCCGATGATGACCTGGTTGGAGCCAACAAACCCAGCACCTGGCCCTGGCTGGCCATACCCTCCTTGGATTTCCAGGCACTGGTGCAGCTGTCTCCTGCACGGCAGCGAAACGTGCTGCGGCGTTGGTTGCAACCATTCGGTGAGCAGCCGGAGACGGAGCATTGGCATGGTTGGCGCGCACTGCGTGACGCGCAGACCGGTGCATCTCCCATATGGCGATTGCGACATGGGCTGCTTCAGCGTTCAGCAGGTCGGGTCTGGTGGTTGGCTGATCGCTGGGCGAATTTCGATGTGCCGGCCGCTGCGCAAACGTGGGCTGATCTATCGCGCCCGCTCGACCTGGCTGGCAACGGGACACTCACGCACTCCGGGCACGGGCTCACGGGCATCATCACCGTTGGCTATCGGGCTGGAGGCGAGCGGATCAGTATCCCGGGTCGAGGTCATCGCGATCTCAAGCGATTATTGAACGAAAGCATCGTGCCTACATTCGTGAGAGGACGCTTGCCTCTTATCTTCCAGAACGGCGTGCTGGTCGCTGTGGCCAATCTTCCGGGGCTCTCCTCTTTTGAGGCGCAGGGCGCGCGATTCGATTGGTCACCTCCGACGAACGACATGGGTTTGAGCTGATGACGGTTATCCAGTAGACTACGCTCCCGTCTTGATACAGCTTCCGCGAACGTCGTCCGACATTCGTGGCGGTTCGTTTTTTGTGTCGTCGACACGCTCCTTTTGCTTCCCCGCGGCCTTGCCGCTTTAACGCTGAAATCTAGGGTTTTTATGACGCGCTACATCTTCGTCACGGGCGGTGTTGTTTCTTCATTGGGGAAAGGCATCGCCTCGGCATCTTTGGCGGCTATCCTGGAGGCGCGGGGCCTGAAGGTCACCATGCTGAAGCTGGATCCCTATATCAACGTGGATCCCGGCACCATGAGCCCGTTCCAGCACGGTGAGGTGTTCGTCACCCACGACGGCGCCGAGACCGACCTCGACTTGGGCCACTACGAGCGCTTCATCCGCACGACGATGACCCAGAACAACAATTTCACGACCGGCCGCGTTTATGAAGACGTGCTGCGTCGTGAACGTCGTGGCGATTACCTGGGGGCGACCATCCAGGTGATTCCGCACATCACTGACGAAATCAAGCGCCGCATCATCAAGGGTGCTGGTGATGCAGACGTCGCACTTGTCGAGATCGGCGGTACCGTAGGGGACATCGAGTCCCAGCCTTTCCTCGAAGCGATTCGTCAGCTACGCGTCGAAGTGGGCGCCAAGCGTGCCATGCTGATGCATCTGACGCTCGTGCCCTACATTGCGACGGCGGGCGAGACCAAGACCAAGCCGACCCAGCACTCTGTCAAGGAGCTGCGTTCGATCGGCCTCCAGCCAGATGTGCTTATTTGCCGCTCCGACCACCCGGTGGACGTGTCCTCGCGTCGCAAGATTGCTCTGTTCACCAACGTTGAAGAGCGTGCAGTGATCAGCCTGCAGGACGTCGACACCATCTACAAGATTCCGGGCGTCCTGCACGCTCAGGGCCTGGATGACTTCGTGGTCGAACGGTTCGGCCTTACCTGCAATGGTGCGGATCTCTCCGAGTGGGATCGCGTCGTCGATGCGAAGCTCAATCCCGAGCGTGAAGTCACCATCGCCATGGTCGGCAAGTACATGGAACTGTTGGATGCGTACAAGTCGCTCATCGAAGCGCTGAGCCATGCAGGCATCCAGAACCGCACGAAGGTCAACGTCCGATACATCGATTCCGAAGACATCGAAACCAAGGGTACATCGCTGCTTGAAGGGGTGGATGCGATCCTGGTGCCGGGCGGGTTCGGCCTGCGCGGCGTCGAAGGGAAGATCGCGACCGTTCGCCATGCACGTGAGAACAAGATCCCGTATCTCGGTATCTGCCTCGGCATGCAGGTCGCTGTTATCGAGTTCGCTCGCAGCGTGTTGGGCTGGACAGACGCAAATTCCACGGAATTTGACCGTGCCAGCGGACACCCTGTAGTTGGCCTCATCACCGAATGGCAGGACTCGACCGGCGCGACTGAAATACGGACCGAAGCATCCGATCTCGGTGGCACGATGCGCCTGGGTGCGCAGGAATGCCAGCTTGAAGCCGGTACTCGCGTCCGTGAGGTTTACGGTAGCGACGTCATTGTGGAGCGGCATCGTCACCGCTATGAGGTGAACAATAACCTGCTGCCTCAATTGATCGAAGCCGGCCTGAAAGTCACCGGTCGCTCCGGTGACGGCGCGCTGGTGGAAGTGGTCGAGGCGCCAGATCATCCTTGGTTCGTGGCCTGCCAGTTCCACCCCGAGTTCACCTCGACGCCTCGTGATGGACATCCGCTGTTCAGCGGCTTCGTCAATGCGGCGTCCGCACACAAGGCGCGCAAGGCATGACGCAGAAAACGATCCGCGTTCGCGATATCGAGCTCGCGAACGACAAGCCGATGGTCTTGTTTGGCGGAATGAACGTACTCGAGTCGCGCGATTTGGCGCTGAAGATTTGCGAAGCCTATGTTGAGGTGACCAGCAAGCTCGGTATCCCGTACGTATTCAAGGCAAGCTTCGACAAGGCCAATCGCTCGTCGATCAACTCGTTCCGGGGCCCGGGCCTAGACGAGGGGCTGAAGATCTTCGAGGAGGTCAAGAAGACCTTTAACGTTCCGATCATCACTGATGTCCATGAGCCGTATCAGGCAGCGCCTGTGGCTGAAGTGTGCGACATCATCCAGCTTCCTGCCTTCCTGTCGCGCCAGACTGATCTGGTGGTGGCTATGGCCAAGACCGGCGCTGTCATCAATATCAAGAAAGCGCAGTTCCTGGCGCCTCAAGAAATGAAGCACATCCTCTCCAAATGTGAAGAGGCTGGGAACGATCAGTTGATCCTGTGCGAGCGTGGCACGTCCTTTGGGTACAACAACCTGGTCGTCGATATGCTCGGCTTCGGCATCATGAAGCAGTTCGAGTATCCGATCATGTTCGATGTGACTCACTCCTTGCAGATGCCGGGCGGGCGCTCGGATTCCGCCGGTGGTCGTAGGGCCCAGGTGACCGATTTGGCAAAGGCAGGCATGAGCCAGGGGCTTGCCGGGCTGTTCCTTGAAGCCCATCCGGATCCGGAAAATGCCAAGTGCGACGGCCCCTGTGCGCTCCGCCTCGACAAGCTCGAGCCGTTCCTGGCTCAGCTCAAGCAACTGGATACGCTCATCAAAGGATTTGCCCCAATCGAAACGGCCTGACGGCCGTTTCTTGGTTCTGATGCTGTGCCTTGGGTGAGGGCAGCCCGGCGGTCACTGGAACTGGCTCGCTTTTCAGCGGTCAGTCCCCGAGTCCTGCCGCATCTCGTGCAGCGATTATCTTCAAACCTGGAGTGCTGATAACAATGGCAAAAATCGTCGACATCAAAGGACGTGAAGTTCTCGACTCTCGCGGTAACCCCACCGTGGAAGCCGATGTGATTCTGGATAACGGCATCGTCGGTAGCGCTTGTGCACCGTCGGGAGCCTCGACCGGATCACGTGAAGCGCTGGAACTGCGCGACGGCGACAAGAGCCGGTACCTGGGCAAGGGCGTACTCAAGGCAGTCGCCAACATCAATGGCCCAATCCGTGACGCGCTCATGGGTAAGGACCCAGTCGACCAAAAGGCGCTCGACCGCACGATGATCGACCTCGACGGTACCGAGAACAAGGCCAATCTGGGCGCGAACGCTATTCTCGCTGTGTCTCTGGCTGCAGCCAAGGCCGCCGCTCAGGACCAGGACCTGCCCCTGTACGCCCATATTGCCAACCTGAACGGCACGCCAGGCCAGTACTCGATGCCAGTGCCAATGATGAACATCATCAACGGCGGCGAGCATGCGGATAACAACGTCGACATCCAGGAATTCATGGTGCAGCCGGTAGGTGCCAAGACCTTTGCCGACGCGCTGCGCATGGGTGCGGAAATTTTCCATCACCTCAAGGCTGTATTGAAGGCCCGCGGGTTGAACACAGCCGTGGGTGATGAGGGTGGCTTCGCGCCAAACCTGAGCTCCAACGAAGACGCGCTTGGTGCAATTGCCGAAGCCGTCGAAAAGGCGGGCTACACCCTCGGTACAGATATCACCCTTGCTCTGGACTGCGCTTCTAGCGAATTCTACAAGGACGGCAAATACGACCTGTCCGGCGAAGGGAAAGCGTTCGATGCTGCCGGCTTCGCTGATTACCTGGCCGGGCTGACTCAGCGCTATCCGATCATCTCGATCGAGGATGGCATGGACGAGTCCGACTGGGATGGCTGGAAAGGCCTGACCGACAAGATCGGTGCAAAGGTGCAGCTTGTCGGTGACGACCTGTTCGTGACCAACACCAAGATCCTGAAGGAAGGCATCGATAAGGGCATCGGCAATTCCATCCTGATCAAGTTCAACCAGATCGGATCGTTGACCGAAACGCTCGAAGCCATTCAGATGGCGAAAGCAGCCGGCTACACCGCGGTAATTTCGCACCGCTCCGGTGAAACAGAAGATTCGACCATTGCTGACCTCGCCGTAGGGACAGCAGCTGGCCAGATCAAGACGGGTTCGCTGTGCCGCTCGGATCGCGTTTCCAAGTACAACCAATTGCTGCGGATCGAAGAGCAGCTGGGCGGAAAGGCCCCTTACCGTGGCCGCACTGAGTTCCGCGGTTGATTCGGTAATGGTAAAAGGGGCGGCAAATGCCGCTCCTTTCACTTTTACCCGAAGTTCCTCCATGTCCAAAGCGTCTTACTGGCTGATTTTTTCCCTCGTATTGGTCCTGTTTGGGCTGCAGTACAGGCTATGGGTGGGCGAAGGAAGCCTGGCTCAGGTGACCGAACTCAAGCAGCAGATCTCGGAGCAGCGGGGCGAAAACGAGCGCCTCCAAGAACGCAATCGCGTGCTTGAAGCGGAAGTGATGGAGTTGAAGAAAGGTATGGAAACCGTCGAGGAACGTGCACGGCATGAGCTGGGCATGGTCAAGGAAGGTGAAACGCTGTACCAGCTGGCTGAGTAAGATCATGGGCCAGCCATCCCTTCCTTCCTTTTGGGCGGTGATACCGGCTGCCGGTATTGGCAGCCGTATGCGAGCTGATCGCCCCAAGCAGTACCTTCAGGTCTCAGGCCTGACAATTCTCGAGCACACGATTAATTGTTTTTCTGACCATCCGACATTGGAAGGCATCGTCGTAAGCGTCGCCGAAGAAGATCCTTACTGGCAGGGACTTGCCTGTGCCACGAGGCCAGACGTCATTCGTGCCAGTGGCGGCGCCGAGCGCGCGGTATCCGTTCTCAATGCGTTGCTTCTCTTGGCGGAGCGAGGCGCACATGAGGACGACTGGGTCCTGGTGCATGATGCGGCTCGGCCAAACCTTCAGCGGGAAGACCTTGACCGCTTGCTCGCTGCGGTCGGCAACGATGCGGTTGGTGGAATCCTCGCTGCGCCGGTGCGAGACACACTCAAGCGTGCCGGTGTCGACGGTCGAGTCGAGGCTACATTGGATCGCTCTCTGGTCTGGCAGGCATTCACACCGCAGATGTTTCGTCTTGGCCTCCTGCAAACTTCCATAGCGGAAGCCCTGGCCGCTGGGGTCAATGTCACCGATGAAGCATCAGCCCTTGAATGGGCGGGATACGCGCCACGCCTTGTGGAAGGGCGGGGGGACAATCTGAAGATCACCCGGCCGGACGATCTAGAGTGGCTGGAGCGTCACTGGGCGCACTGAGGGTAGGACCAGGCCACCGAAGAGGCCTGGTCCGGTACGCGATCAGAACCGATAGATCGCGGCTGCGCCGGTACGGCTGGGCATGCGGTCTGCAGGGACGACGACAACCTCTCCACCGTTTTCGATCACGCGAATCGACAGCTCTTCCAGTAGGTCCGGGGCATTGCTGCCTTGCTCCTTCGCGGGCATCAGCGAGCCGTCCTTCGTATCCATGAAAGCCGGAATGTCTCGATCCGCCTCTACAAGCAGTGTGGCGACACGGTTGCCGGTCGCGGAGGAGCCAATTTCTTCAAGCTGATCCGTAGCCAGCCCTTGGCCGTGGGAGACGCCGTAGCGATCCAGGAGACCATCCAGTCGCTTCAAGTACTGAGGCAACATCACTTCCCATGCTTTGGCCTTCACGACGTTGATATCAATATTTGAGGACGCCATTTCGATGCCATCGGCAAGCAGGAAGTCGTTATGGCTAAGACGACGAAAATGCGCCTGCTGCTCAGGTAGCGCCAGAAGTATCAGCGGCAATCGTGACTCGCGTGAGCACTGTTCGAGAATCGCTTTGTCGACGGCTCGGAAGTAGCGCTCTTCGTCCTTGTCCACTTCGTCCTGTTTGCCACCACCGCCTGCACTATGCTGCATCGCGTCGCCGCGCTCGCTTGCTCGCCCGAATCCTTGCGGGAACCCATGTTGACCGCGGGGTGTCTTTTCCTCGCCAAGCGCTTCCTCCAGTGTACGAACGCCTTCGGGTGGCTGGATCTCGTCGAGCGAGTAGCGATTGCCCTCGAACAGGCGGATTGAATCCCGGCTCAGGCAAAGCACCTGGTAGCGGTCGGCAGACTGGACAACGCGTAGCAGCGGTTTGACGTGCGGCCGGTCATTGACGATCGCCTGTTCCACGACGGTACGTTGGAGGCGGAAGATCTCGAAGTAATCCTGGCCCGCGAAGATCGCAAGACCGTCCTGGTTATGATTCCAGAAATCTGCATCCGCCTGGAGGGCATGGAACGGCTTGAGAATGTCGGTGCCCATTTCAGGGAACTGGGCCTTGAGCGACGACTCGAGTCGCTCGACCAGATGACGGAAGCGAATCGGATCCTGCTGGCGCTCCGGGAAGCTACGATGCGTCGGCTGGTACAGTGAAAGTGCTGGGGCTCCACGGCGGGCCATCAATTGGGTGATCGTATCCTGATTCAACGTCTGGATCATGAATCTCTCCTCGTGTTGGATAGCGCTCCTTCGCGGTAGTAAATCCGGTTCAGATGCGGCGCAGCTTGCCCATAGTGTGGTCGAGCGCGTGATTTAGCTTTGTGGCTGCGCCCTCGACGGCAAGGTCGAAAGAATCGGCCTTATGGGTGACGGAGACGGGCTCGTGAGACTTGACCCGGGCTTCGATCTGACAGCGTTTGTCCTGTGCGCCACTTTTGCCGCCGTTCTCGTCCGTGAGGTGCACTTCGATTCGGGTCAAGTGATCTTCGAAACGAGCGACTTCGGATTCGACGGTTGCGCGTATTCGGTCCTCATGATCGGCCGGGATTGACACGCTATGGTTGCTGTTCACCAGAATTTGCATAGATCGCTCCTCGTGACTGAAGCCGGTAGTGCCATTGGCTCTACCTAGAACTATCGACGAGGGCGCAGTCGGGTCGGTTCCCATTTCCCGGACAGCTGGCTGAAATCAAATAGTTGCAGTGTATTCCGACCGCTTCGCCAGTTCGGTCTTCAGCGCCGAGACCAACTGAGAGACCTTGGGCGAGACGAGACGTTGCTGCGGGTAGACGGCCCAAACTGCAGTATTCGGTGGCGCGTTGCCCGGCAATAGGGAGATGAGCTCGCCACTGCGCAGGGGGCCTTGAACGTAGTAGTCCGGTAACTGGCATAAGCCAAACCCCCGTAGCGCGGCGTCAAGCACGGCTTCACCACTGTTGCACCGCCAGTTGCCAGACGGGCGGAAGCTCTGTTCGCGGCCACCTTGCTGAAAGCTCCAGTGATCACTCGTTCCGATCAGACAATTATGATTGGAAAGCTCAGATAGGGTGTGGGGTCGACCGTAGTGCGCGAGGTAGGCAGGCGCTGCGCAGAGGTACAAGGCGCGTGGAGCGATACGGGTCGCGACCAGTCGGGATTCCTGCAATCGACCGAGGCGAATCGCCAGATCGTAGCCTTCCTGTACGATGTCGACCGTTCGGTTGGTCAACTCGATTTCCACCCTCAGCTGCGGGTGGCGGCTCATGAACGCGTTGACGATAGGTACGATAAACCGCTCGCCATATGCCACGGCTGCGGTCATTCGAAGTAGCCCTGTCGGCTCGCGGTGCATCTCGCCAAGTGCCGAGAAGGCGCGGTCTCGCTCATCAATCAGATGCTGACACCGGAGAAGAAAGGTTCGACCGGCCTCGGTCAGAGAAACCCGACGTGTCGTGCGGTACAGCAGTCGTGTCTGGACCCGCTCTTCCAGCCTTGCTATCTGTCGGCTCACGTGTGACGAAGAGACTCTCAGGCGCTGGGCCGCGCCTTGAAAGCTGCCTGCTTCTGCCACCGCCACGAATTCCTCAAGCCCGTCCCACCCGTACGACGACACGTATTATCCCTGCGCAGCAATGATGAATTTACGTTTTGCGGATTATCCCATCACGACGTTGAATTAAACTAACGTTTTGTCACTCACCGGGGATTAGCCGTGATCAAATCCAGAGCTGCTGTTGCGTTTGCTCCGAACGAGCCACTAAAGATCGTCGAGGTCGATGTCGAGCCGCCCAAAGCGGGCGAAGTGCTGATCCGCATCGTTGCGACCGGCGTGTGCCACACCGATGCCTACACGCTGTCCGGCGCCGACTCCGAAGGCGTCTTTCCGGCCATCCTGGGCCACGAGGGCGGCGGTATTGTCGAAGCGGTCGGAGACGGCGTGACATCCGTTCAAGTCGGTGACCACGTGATTCCGCTCTACACCGCCGAGTGCGGACAGTGCAAGTTCTGCAAATCCGGCAAAACCAACCTCTGCAGCTCGGTACGGGCCACTCAGGGTAAGGGCTTGATGCCGGACGGCACGAGCCGGTTCTCCTACAACGGCGAACCGATCTATCACTACATGGGTTGCTCGACCTTTTCCGAGTACACCGTTTTGCCGGAAGTCTCGGTCGCGAAGATTCCGAAGGAGGCTCCTCTAGAAAAGGTGTGCCTGCTCGGTTGTGGTGTGACGACCGGCATTGGCGCGGTGCTCAATACCGCCAAAGTGGAAGAAGGCGCGACCGTCGCCATCTTCGGTCTGGGTGGAATCGGTCTCGCAGCCATCATTGGGGCAAAGATGGCCAAGGCATCAAGGATCATCGCCATCGACATCAACCCGGCGAAGTTCGATATTGCGAAGGACCTGGGCGCCACCGATTTCGTAAACCCTAAAGAGCACGACAAGCCGATCCAGGACGTCATCATCGAGATGACGGATGGCGGCGTCGACTATAGCTTCGAGTGCGTGGGTAACGTTCAGTTGATGCGTGCCGCGCTCGAGTGCGCTCACAAGGGCTGGGGCGAATCGATCATCATCGGCGTCGCGGGCGCTGGACAGGAAATCAGCACGCGTCCATTCCAGTTGGTAACCGGCCGCGTCTGGCGTGGAAGTGCGTTCGGCGGCGTCAAGGGACGTACCGAGCTGCCAAGCTACGTCGAAAAATCGCAGAAGGGCGAGATTCCGCTCGATACGTTCATTACCCACACGATGGGATTGGACGACATCAACCATGCCTTCGAACTGATGCATGAAGGCAAGAGCATTCGCTCTGTCATTCACTATTGATTCAGTGGTAGCCGCGGTCTGGTCATTGGACCGGGCCGTGACGTGTCCGCTTGACAGGAGAGCCCATGGAAATCGTTTCCAGTAACAAGAGTTTTGGAGGGTGGCACAAACGCTACCGCCATCGCTCGACTTCGCTCAACTGCGACATGGTGTTTGCGGTATACCTGCCTCCGCAAGCTGAGCAGGGTGCCAAGCTGCCTGTGCTTTATTGGCTCAGCGGGCTGACCTGCACAGATGAGAACTTCATGCAGAAAGCGGGTGCTCAACGCATGGCGGCCGAACTGGGTCTTGTCATCGTTGCGCCCGATACCAGCCCCCGTGGCGAAGGTGTTCCTGACGATCCGGCCGGTGCGTACGATTTCGGCCTCGGCGCCGGCTTCTACGTCAACGCCACCCAGGAGCCGTGGTCCCGTTACTACCGTATGTACGACTATGTGGTGCAGGAGCTGCCAGCGCTGGTCGAAGCAAATTTCCCGGTCTCGGATGCCCGAGCCATCTCCGGCCATTCGATGGGTGGGCACGGTGCGCTGATCTGCGCGCTGAAGAACCCCGGTCGATACCGCTCCGTATCGGCATTTGCGCCGATCACCAATCCCGCTAATGTCCCCTGGGGTGAGAAAGCGTTGGGGCAATATCTGGGTGAGGAGCGAAGCCAGTGGAAGGAATGGGATGCGTGCTCGCTCATCGCCGACGCACAGGAAAGGCTGCCGATTCTGGTGGACCAGGGGGATCGAGATGATTTCCTGGAGGGACAGCTTAAGCCACAGGCTCTTGAAGCTGCGGCGAAGGCGGCTTCTCATCCTCTGACATTGCGAATGCAGCCAGGCTACGATCACAGCTACTACTTCATCGCATCCTTCATCGAGGATCACCTTCGCCACCATGCCGAAGCCCTGAGGGGCTGAGCCAGCCAAGCCGCCCGGTTACGCCGGGCGGCTCGCGGATGGCTACCCGGCGCGTCAGCGAGGCAGGCACGGTTTGGGCTATCATGCTGGCCGAACATTCGTAAGGCAGTCATAACATGCGTATCGGCCACGGCTTCGACGTCCATCGATTTGGTGAGGGCGAGTTCATCGTTCTGGGCGGGGTGCAAATCCCGCATTCGCAAGGGCTGGTTGCTCATTCCGACGGTGATGTCGCGCTCCACGCCCTAAGCGACGCGCTGCTCGGTGCAGCGGCTCTCGGCGACATCGGTCGTCACTTCCCCGATAACGATCCCGCCTACAAGGGTGCGGACAGCCGAGTCCTGCTGCGTCAGGTCGTGTCGCTCATTCACGAGAAGGGCTGGCGCGTCGGTAACGTGGATATCACCATCGCGGCGCAAGCGCCCCGTATGGCACCTCACATCGAGGCCATGCGTTCATGTATTGCCGAAGATCTGCAAAGTGATGTCGGTCAGGTGAACGTGAAAGCGACTACTACCGAGCGACTTGGGTTCGTCGGCCGCGAAGAGGGTATTGCCGTGCACGCTGTTGCGTTGTTGCTGGCCAGATGACCGAAGCAGAGTTGCTGGGGCCTCGCGCCCACGGGGCTGCGTGCGGTTCTGCTGTCCTCAAGGCTACGGCAGAGGATTTTCAGGTCGACGAGGTGTTGGACATTCCGTTGTCGGGCGAGGGCGAGCATCTTTGGCTCTGGGTCGAAAAGCGTGACCTCAATACTGAAGATGCAGCCAGAAAACTGGCCCGCGCTGCACGCTTGCCTCAGCGCGCCGTAAGCTACGCGGGCATCAAGGACAAGCATGCGCTGACGCGCCAATGGTTCAGTCTCCACCTGCCCGGTAAGGCCGACCCCGACCTGTCCGCAGCCGAAGACGACCACCTCAAGATTGCGCGCGTGGTGCGACATCAGCGGAAGCTGCACCGCGGCGCTCATGCGGCGAATGGCTTTACGCTCCGGTTGACTGGCCTGAGCGCCGATCGCGATATGTTGGAGCAGCGGCTTTCAACCATTCAGAATCACGGCGTCCCCAATTATTTCGGGCCGCAGCGTTTCGGCTTCGACGGCGGCAACGTTTCCACTGCGCTGCAGTTTGCGGCCAATGGCGAATTGCCCCATTCGCGCAACCTGCGCTCGCGTACGCTATCAGCGGGGAGAAGCTGGTTGTTCAACCGCGTCCTTGCCCAGCGTGTCGAGGCGCATAGCTGGAACCGAGCCTGTCCAGGCGACCTTCTCGCATTCACGGACAGCCGGAGCTTCTTCCCGGCGGGCGAAGCCGAATGTGCCGATCCCCGCCTGGAAGCACTGGATTTGCACCCAACCGGGCCACTATGGGGAGAGGGCGAGAGCCCCGCCACCCATGCTATACAGGCGCTCGAGCGGGCCGTCGCAGCCGGGCAGCCGGCATTGGCGAATTGGCTAGCGACCGCTGGTCTGACGCACGAACGGCGCATTCTGCGCCTCCCCATAAATCGCCTGGCGTGGCATTATCCCGCACCTGACATTCTGCAACTGGAATTCATCCTGCCATCCGGCTGCTTCGCGACGTCCGTCGTACGCGAACTCGTCGACCTCGTTCCGGCGGGACACATGGACACTTGATGCATATTCTGATCGCCAACGACGACGGGGTGTATGCACCCGGCCTCGCCGCGCTGTACGACGCGCTGGCGGACTATGCCGATTGCAGCGTCGTCGCTCCGATCCAGGACATGAGTGGCGCCAGCAGCGCACTCACGCTGGATCGACCGCTTCATCCCGTGACGATGCCCAATGGCTTCGTTGGGATCAACGGTTCGCCAACCGACTGCGTGCACCTCGGAATGAATGGCTTGCTGCCTCATACGCCCGACCTGGTGGTATCCGGTATCAATCTGGGCGCCAATCTAGGCGACGACGTCCTCTACTCGGGAACCGTAGCCGCAGCTATAGAAGGTCGTTTCTCGGGACGTCCCGCATTTGCGTTCTCATTGGTGTCACGAACACCCGATAACCTGCCTGCCGCTGCACGCATCGCTCGCATGTTGGTGGAAGGGCACGTGAAGCTCGATGTGCCACCTCGCACGGTGCTCAGCGTCAATATTCCAAATCTTCCGTTTGAGCATATCCGCGGGTTCAAACTGACCCGTCTTGGGCACCGCGCCCGCGCCAAGCCGCCGGTCCGAGAAGTAAACCCTCGCGGAAAGGCAGGCTATTGGATATCGGTATCCGGCGATGCCGAGGATGGTGGACCGGGTACCGATTTCCACGCTGTGATGCAGGGGTACGTGTCGATCACGCCGTTGCAGCTGGATCGTACGTTTCATGAGGCCTTCGCAGGCCTCGATAGCTGGCTGGAGGGGCTGTTGTGATGAGCCGTGAGCAAGAAGGGCGGCTTCGTAGCGGCTCAGGGATGACATCCCAGCGTGCCCGAGAGCGCCTGATTCAGCGTCTTACCGACGAAGGGCTTACCGATGCCCGGGTGCTCGATGTGATCCGGCGCACGCCGCGTCACCTGTTCGTCGATGAGGCGCTTTCCCATCGTGCCTATGAAGATTCGTCCCTCCCCATCGGGCACAACCAGACCATCTCCCAACCGTTCATGGTGGCTCGCATGAGCGAGCTACTATTAGCTGCTGGCCCGCTGGACAAGGTGTTGGAGATTGGCACAGGCTCGGGATACCAAACCGCTGTATTGGCTCAATTAGTGGAGCGAGTCTTCTCCGTTGAGCGCATCCAGGCGTTACAGGATCGTGCCAAGGAACGTTTAGTCGAGCTGAAGCTCAGAAACGTGGTGTTTCGGTGGGGCGACGGCTGGGAAGGCTGGCCTGCGCTTGCACCCTACAACGGCATCATCGTGACCGCTGCCGCGACTGAAGTGCCGCAAGCCTTGTTGGATCAACTCGCACCGGGTGGTCGCCTGGTCATTCCAGTTGGTACAGGCGATGTTCAGCACTTGCAGCTGATCATTCGCGAGGCGGATGGTTTTGCGCACTACATGCTCGATCCGGTTCGGTTCGTCCCGCTGCTCAATGGCCCGGTAATCTGATCGGGCCGGCCGTGGCGTAGCCCGCGGCCATTTATCCGATGCGTATCTCTCGGATCAGACGTAAAGGTTTCTGAATGAAAAAGCTCGTATTGCTCTTCGCGAAAGGCGTCGCCATGGGCGCAGCCGACGTGGTCCCTGGCGTGTCCGGCGGGACCATCGCGTTCGTGACCGGCATCTATGATGAATTGCTAAAGTCCATTGCCTCGCTGCCACGCGCCGGTATTGCTGTGCTCCGTGGACGTTTTGCGGAGGCATGGAAGGCAGCTAACGGCTGGTTCCTGCCAGTGCTATTAACCGGGATCCTCTGTAGTCTGGTTACGCTCGCCAAGCTCGTCACCTACCTCCTGGAGTCACATCCAATCCCGATGTGGTCCTTCATGTTTGGGCTTGTGCTCGTTTCGTGTCTTTTGGTGGTTCGTCAAATCACCGCCTGGCGCGCGACTACGGTGGCAGGGCTCGCCGCTGGCGCAATCTTGGGATGGTGGATTACGGTTGCGTCTCCGATCGAGTGGGGCACGGATTACCCAAGCCTGTTCTTCGCTGGGGCCATCGCCATTAGCGCTATGATCCTGCCGGGACTATCGGGTAGCTTCATATTACTGCTCCTAGGTCTTTACCCGTTCATTCTCGCTGCCATTCATACATTCCAGCTCGGTGTACTGGCAGTGTTTGCGTCAGGTTGCGCGTTCGGGTTGCTGGCTTTTGCGCATGTGCTTCGCTGGATGCTCGCTCGCTGGCGCAATGTTGCACTGGCGACGCTTACCGGGATTATGCTCGGTTCGCTAAATAAGGTCTGGCCCTGGAGTCTGCCCGTTGCTGGGTCCGACGTCGCCAGGACGAATGTGCTGCCGTGGACATACGCCGAAATCAGTGGGTATGAGGCGCAACTGCTGTCAGCGATCATCGCTGCGGTTTGTGGCTTCCTGATCGTGGTCATCATCGATCGCGTCGCAAATGCTCAGCCCCGACAAGAGCAGGTTGCCTAAGCCGCTGCTTAGCTTACGCGTAAGACTTCAAGTAAATTGCGAATGTTTACGGCCTTGCGCCGTCTATATGCCAGCACGATATGACAGGAGAGGCGAGTGATTCGCTATAGCGTCCAGCACATGGGAAGTATGGGGCGATGGCTGGGGTTGATCGCCACTGTATTACTTTGTGTTTCGCTGGCAGGGTGCGCAAGCTCATCGGGCGGCGTACAGGTCGTTGACCGCAATGGCCCCACGCGTGAGCCGGTCCGCAGCGGTCAGTACCGTGTCCAGCGGGGTGATACCCTCTATTCCATTGCCTTCCGCTTCGGGTGGGATTGGCGCGCTTTGGCTGCTCATAACAGGATCTCGCAGCCCTTCGTCATCTATCCTGGTCAGGTGATTCGGTTCGGCTCCAGCGCAGCGGCGACCGCCGCGAGTACACCTTCGACGAGCCGTCCTGCTATCTCGAACACGCCCGTAGTCGTGGCACGCCCAGCGCCATCGACTCAACCCGCGCAACCCTCGCGCCCCTCTTCCCCTATAACGCCGGCCCCTGCGCCAAGCCCTGCGCCTAACGTCCCAGCCAATACACCTGTTCAGAAAGTGGCGGTCTCTTCAGCAGGCTGGGGATGGCCTGCGAGCGGCCCCTTGATCGCTCGATTCTCTTCAAACGGGAGTTTGAATAAAGGAATTGATATAGCAGGTGAATTGGGACAGCCTGTCCTCGCTGCGGCTAATGGTACGGTTGTCTACGCGGGTAGCGGGCTCCGAGGCTATGGCGAGCTTCTGATCATCAAGCACAGCGATACATATGTAAGCGCCTATGGGCATAACCGGCGTCTGTTGGTTAAGGAGGGGCAGCAGGTCAAGGTAGGGCAAACCATCGCAGAGATGGGGTCGACAGGGGCCGATCGCGTCAAACTTCATTTCGAGATCCGCCGCCAGGGTAAACCCGTCGATCCATTGCAGTACTTGCCCAGTCGTTGATCCGCTGGCATTTCCTATTCGCGCATAGGGGCTATGGGGTTTCGGTGCCTCGTGGTCCGGGAGCATCGAGACTTGTTGTCGAACTCGGTAAGGGACAACAACAATGGCTCTCGAAGAAGAAGTGCCTAGTTTTGAGATCGACGATGATGTGTTTTTGCTTGAGCGTAACGGCGCTTCAGAGTCAAAATCTCGCTCATCTGCGCGTTCATCGGGCGTAGGGTCCAGCCAGTCGTCGCGCTATACCGATCACAATCGGGTGCTTGACGCTACTCAGCTCTATCTCAACGAGATCGGCTTCTCCCCGTTGCTTACGCCGGAGGAGGAGGTCCATTTTGCACGGCTTGCCCAGAAGGGTGATCCCGCCGGGCGAAAGCGGATGATCGAGAGCAACCTGCGGCTTGTCGTCAAGATCGCTCGCCGGTACGTCAACCGTGGCCTGTCTCTGCTCGATCTGATTGAAGAGGGCAATCTCGGCCTGATCAGGGCAGTCGAGAAATTCGATCCAGAACGCGGCTTCAGGTTCTCGACTTACGCAACCTGGTGGATTCGGCAGACTATCGAGCGCGCGATCATGAATCAGACGCGAACGATCCGCCTACCCATTCACGTTGTGAAAGAACTAAACGTCTATCTGCGTGCCGCACGGGAGTTGACGCAGAAGCTCGATCATGAGCCTTCGCCGGAAGAGATTGCCAATCTGTTAGACAAGCCTGTGAGCGAAGTCAAGCGGATGCTGGGTCTCAATGAGCGCGTCACCTCGGTCGATGTGTTCCTCGGGCCCGACTCGGACAAAACTCTTCTTGATACTCTCACTGATGATCGCCCGACAGATCCATGTGAGTTGCTTCAGGATGACGACCTCAGTCAAAGCATCGACCAGTGGCTTTCTGAATTAACGGAAAAGCAGCGCGAGGTCGTCGTGCGTAGGTTCGGCCTCCGTGGGCATGAGAGCAGTACGCTGGAGGAAGTAGGGCAGGAGATCAGCCTTACACGAGAGCGTGTCCGCCAGATCCAAGTGGAGGCACTCAAGCGCCTGCGTGAGATATTGGAGCGAAACGGACTTTCGAGCGACGCGCTGTTCCAATAAGCAGCCGCTGAAATGAAAAAGGGCGCCATTCGCGTCCTTTTCTTTGTTTAGAAAACCAAGCTGGCGCCTCGGTAGCACTGAATCGAACTGGAAACGAAGAAGGGCAGCCATTGGCTGCCCTTCTTCATGAACCGACAGATGTCGAACGATCAGCGCTCCAGGTGTTGGAGCTTATCCTTCTTACCGTCCCAGTCCGCCGCATCTGGCAGGGGGTCCTTGCGCTCGGTGATGTTCGGCCACACCTCAGCGAGTTCGGCATTCAGCTCGACGAAGTTCTGCATGCCATCAGGCACCTCGTCTTCCGAGAAGATGGCTTGAGCCGGGCACTCGGGTTCACACAGTGCACAGTCGATGCACTCGTCCGGATGGATCACCAGAAAGTTGGGGCCTTCGTAGAAACAGTCTACCGGGCAGACTTCCACGCAATCGGTGTATTTGCACTTGATGCAGTTGTCGGTGACGACGAAGGTCATTCAGATTCTCTCCTCAAGCGGTCGGTGGCCGTCTACGCAGCACATACGACCGGAAAACGATCGCGTCGGCTCAGGCTTTGTGACCGGCGATCCGTAAGCGCGCGGGATTCTAGCAGCTTGTTTCATACGATGTCAGATCCGCTGCTTCCATGCATATAACAAATCCATTGCTTGACGGGGTGTAAGGTCGTCCGGATCCAGACGCTCGAGTTCTTCGAGTACCGGATGTGGCAGGCTGGCGAACAGGTCGCTTTGCATCGGTGCCGCAGGTTGCCCTGGTTTTGCACGTGGCGTCTCGTGGGGCAGGCTTGTCGTTTCCAGCCTTGATAGGTGCTCACGTGCCCGGTCGATTACCGAGCCCGGGACACCCGCTAGCTGAGCAACCGCAAGCCCATAACTTTGGCTTGCTGGGCCTGGCAGAACGTGGTGAAGAAAGACGATTCGTTCGTTGTGCTCGGTTGCGTTCAAGTGCACGTTGGCGACTGTAGGCTGACTTTCAGGCAATACGGTGAGTTCGAAGTAGTGCGTAGCGAAGAGCGTCCAGGCGCGTAGCCGGGCCAGATGCTCGGCGGCGGACCAAGCGAGGGACAGGCCGTCGAAGGTACTCGTCCCTCGCCCCACTTCATCCATAAGCACCAGGCTACGGTCGGTGGCGTTGTTCAGGATGTTTGCAGTTTCGCTCATTTCAACCATGAACGTCGAACGACCACCGGCCAGGTCATCGGATGAGCCGATTCGTGTGAAGATCCTGTCTACCATAGACAGCTCGCATTTCGCAGCCGGTACAAAACTCCCGATGTGCGCCATGAGTGTGATCAGTGCTGTCTGACGCATGTACGTCGACTTGCCACCCATGTTCGGGCCAGTGATAACCAGCATCCGGGTGTTCTGATCGAGATGGACATCGTTTGCCACGAACGGCGTGTCGAGTACTTGTTCAACGACTGGGTGACGGCCCTGCTCAATAGTAAGGGACGGCTCCTCCACGAAACGTGGCCGGTTGAGGTCCAGGTTCAGGGCGCGCTCGGCAAGGTTGGATAGGACGTCGAGTTCCGCCAATGCGGCTGCTGTTTCCTGGAGTGGCGCCAGCTCCCCGATCAACGTCTCCAGCAGCTGTTCGTACAGCAGCTTTTCGCGGGCGAGCGCACGACTCTTCGCTGACAGCGCCTTGTCTTCGAATGCCTTGAGCTCTGGTGTAATGAAGCGCTCGGCGCCCTTCAGCGTCTGGCGGCGGATGTAATCGGCGGGCGCCTGCTCAGCCTGCACGCGTGGCAGCTCGATAAAATAGCCATGAATCCGGTTATAGCCGACTTTCAAGTTCGACAGGCCGGTCCGTGCGCGTTCCCGTGCTTCCAAGTCCATCAGGAACTGACCCGCGTTCTCACTGAGCGAAAGCAGCTCATCGAGCTCGGGATCGTAGCCGGCCTTCAATACGCCACCATCGCGAATGACCGCAGGGGGGGTGTCGACAATTGCTCTGGCCAAGAGGTCCGCAAGATGCGGGTACGTTCGGATGCTCGTCGCCAGCTCGCCCAGATGTGACGCAACCAGTTCCCGCATGTTTTCCTGCAGGTCGGGCAATACGGCGAGGCCGTCGCGCAGGCGTGCAAGGTCTCGAGGTCTTGCATTCCGCAGACCGATGCGCGCAAGCACACGCTCGACGTCGCCGATATCCTTCAGCTGAGGCTGCAGCTGTTCGAATCGATAGTGTTCGAGCAAGCAGGTTATGGAGTCTTGCCGAGCCTCCAGTATCGCTTTGTCCCGCAGCGGCCTGTTGAGCCAGCGCGTCAGTAGCCGGCTCCCCATGGCCGTCTGGCAGCGATCGATAACCGACTGCAGCGTGTTGTCGCGGCCGCCTGCCAGATTGGTGTCGAGCTCGAGGTTGCGACGGCTCGCAGCGTCCATGATGACCGTGTCATCCAGCCGCTCATGTCGCAGCCCGCGGAGGTGGGGCAGGGCGGTCCTCTGTGTTTCCTTCGCGTAAGCCAGCAGGCACCCCGCTGCGCCGATGGCGAGTTTGAGGCCTTCACAACCAAAGCCTTTGAGGTCCTGTGTTCCGAATTGCTGGCAGAGGCTCTTATGCGCGCTGTCGCGATCGAAGTCCCATGGGGCGCGACGTCGGGCGCCCCGGCGCTTTTCGGCCGGCAATCCCTGAGGCCAGTCGTCCGGGATCAGCAGTTCAGCTGGATTCAGACGTTCAAGCTCAGCTAGGAGGTTTTCCCAGCCTGCGATCTCCTGAACACTGAAGCGGCCGCTCGTAATGTCCAGGGCGGCCAGGCCGAAACGGCGCTCATCCCCAACGACGGCGGCCAGCAGGTTGTCACGTCGTTCATCGAGCAGCGCTTCATCGCTGACCGTACCGGGGGTAATGATGCGGACCACTTGCCGCTCGACTGGGCCCTTGTTGGTCGCCGGGTCGCCGATCTGCTCGCAGATGACGACGGACTCACCCAGCTTCACCAGTCGTGCCAGATAGCCTTCGGCGGAGTGAAACGGAATGCCCGCCATCGGGATGGAGGAACCGGCGGACTGCCCGCGGGCGGTGAGGGTGATATCTAGCAGGCGCGCTGCTTTCTTTGCGTCCTCATAGAACAACTCGTAGAAGTCGCCCATGCGATAGAACATCAACTGGTCGGGATACTGGTTCTTCAGCCGCCAATATTGCTGCATCATTGGCGTGTGGGCTGAGAGGTCGGAATTGCTGGGCTCTCTGGACATCTGTCTTTTTGAAATCTCGGAATTGTCTAATACTACACCGAACGTTTCGGCATATCAGGCGCTTGGGCTATGTCGATTTGGCGGTCACGGATGTAGCGCGCTGTCATCCGGGCGTCGGTGTGGCCTGCTAGTTTCTGCGCATCCTTACCTTGCTTTTTGGCGTCGGTCAGTGACTTCGCGCGCAGGTCATGGATTCGAACGTCCTCAATGCCTGCCGCCTTTCTGGCCTCAGCGAACGCATCCTTTACGGTTGAATAGGACGTTTGCCGGCCGCCGCCCCTTGTGCAGAACAACGTCAGCCCGCGCACCTTCCTCGGCAGTGCCTTGGTGCGGTCTATGACCTCCTGTATGTCAGGGGTCATTCCAACGATCAGGCGCGCCCCTGTCTTCTGCTGCTTGAACGCAATCCCTTCCTCGGTGATATCTGCCAGTCTGATGGCGAGCACATCGCCAACGCGCTGCCCGGTCAGGTAGCACATCTCAAATATGCATCGCATGTACTCGCTGCAATGACTCAAGATCGCCTGGAATTCAGCGTCGGTCATGTACCTGTCGCGTTTCGATTCCACGTGCCGACGAACACCAATGCAGGGGTTCGACTCCACCAGCTGCCACTCAAGCGCGTGCTGGAAGACTACTCGTAGGAAAGAGATCACCCGGTTCGCCATGCTCGGCGTCTTCGCCATGTCCATCTTGATCGCGGCGACATGCTTCGGCATCACTTGGTGCGGCTCAAACTCGGCGAAGATCTCCTTCAGCCGATCCGCGGCTTGCCGGTACTGGGTCACAGTGTTCGGCGCCCAGTTGGGTGTCATGTGCTCGAGCACCTTCTCGATCAGGCCGGGCATTCCTCCTTGCTCTGCCTGGCTTGTGATCCGGGCGTACGCCAGTAGGGCATCTTGATAATCCTTCCCCAGGGACTTCCATTTCCCCTTTTTCACGTAGTAATACGCGCCGTGCTTCATGTACATACACGCAGGAAGGTGCCGGTCCGTTTTCCTTGGTCTCATCGCGCTCACCTATCAGGAGCCGGTCAGTCTAAGCCTTGGCTCTTTTGCTGTCTTCATCCCGCCAAGTCGCGCGATAACGATTTCGCGCAACACCTTTGGCTTGCCATCACCGCCCACCGCGAAACCATACCGCTCGGCTTCGAGCCATTTGATTTGCGCGCTGGGCTTCGTGTAGCCGGTAAGGTCGGCCACCTCGTCTGCTGTCAGAAACATGCGTCAATCCTCCGCGCAGGTCAGCGCCTGCACGCTTGGTAGGGTTGGGGTAGGGGTGGGGTTACTTGGCGGCTAGGGCAGCGGCCAGGATTGATTCGTGCTGACGGACGGTCATGAGGTCTTCCGACTGCCAGCCATCACGCGGTTTTCTGGACAGCCTGACAAGGCTGATTTTCCGCCCGGTGCCTGAAGTTGTGGTGTACCGCGTACCAACCACCTCCACCTCTTCCACGGCGGGCTGGTCGGCGGCGAGTAGGGCTTGACCGCTAGCAAGCTCTCTCGACGAGCAGAGTCCGCTCTTCTCAGCCGCCCAGATCAAGGTACTAAACAACTCACGCGGCACGTTCACGGTGTCAGTCATTGCCTTCTCCTTTCGCCAGGGCGGCGTTCGCGATGTAAGCAGCCCAATTCATAGTGCCGGTGACCATGTCTGATGGCTTATAGATTTGCGCTTCAAGAACACGAACCATCGCTAAACGCTCATCCTGTCGATTAGCCTCGGCAGGCGCGGGAGGGGCGACATGCGAAAGTAACTCGCGAGCGGCCGCATACACATACGGCTTCAGGTCGGTCTGGCCTTCCTTGATCGTGAACCCGTTACGCATAAAAACTTCGCGGATCAGGTCATCCGGCACCGTCGCGGCCTGCTCCGTGCGGCGGTTCCACTCAGCGTGATCGGCAACAACCATCCAGCCGGGGCATTCTTCGTCCGGGCAACTGGCAAAAGATGGCTCGGAGCGAGCTGGTTCACCGCAAAACGGGCAGGACTTGAGTTGTTCAGTCACGACGCACCCCCTTCCTGCTGCACGGCGTTGAGTCGTTCAGCTTCGCAATCCGGAGAAGGGTAATCATCCGAATGGAAATACTGGTCCAGCGCATCGATCAGTGAGACCAGGGCTTTTTCCTTGGCATCATGAGTTTTAGCCTCAATCCACGCGGCAAATGGTGCATACGGCAGTCGCTCAGGCATCACGATCCGCGCAGGGGCGGCGGAGGCGTAGAGCGGAGCTAGGAGGCTGCCAGGGCTTGCCCACATCCATTCGCGTGCCAGCGGTCCAGCCTCGATACCCTCACGCCTCGCCTTATCGAAGTTCACGAACGCCTGCGGGTTGGCATACGCAACAGGGGCCTGGCTCTCATACGCTACGAGCTTTGCGCGTAGCTGCTCCAGCTCAGCGCTTTCCTGCGCCATCCGCTCCACCCATCCCGCCCTGGCGCTGGCCTTATCCAGCCCCTTCGTATCGTTCTCAAACCATTGCTCGAACTGTTCTTGTTCGCTCATTTGAAACTCCATAAAAAGTTATATAGGGGAGGGGTGGAGACGGCTATCAGGAACAGCGAGATGAGTAGGAGGCCCAGCAGGTCGCGAATCAGGTTCATGCCCGAATTCCTCTGTCCATCCGCTGCTGGCGATGAATCACCGCCCAGTTCGCACGACTGTCGTGGAACCCGGCCATCCAGGCGCAGCGCTTACCAATTTGCGTAACGGGGAACGGGCAGGAGGACTCTTCAGCAGCCCTCTTGCCCATTGCATATTCGTGGGCGTACTTCATGGGGTACTCCTGCGCCGGGGTGGCGCGAAGGCGAGTTAGGCGGCGTTTCGGCGCACAGCTACTACAGCGCCAAGGCCGGATCTTTCGAGGGCTGCTACGTTCGCGATGCCGTAGGCGATCAGGCAAATGGGGGCGCCTGAATTGAAGGGGGCGCGCGAACCATCAACACGATGGAAATGCGGTCGACCTTGAATGAACAGGATAGCGTCAGCGACACCCCAGACAGTCTCGTAGAACATGGCCGTCTCGGTTCGGGCTGGTATCAAAGCGATGCCGTTCCCGTGGGATGCCAGCTTGCGCATCCACTTCACTGCCTCTCGACCGAATGGAGGGTTCATCCAGACTCGTCCTAGCCATTCCTTGGCAAGACCATCGTCTTCAAGGCAATAGTGCTTGCCTGCAGTAGGCCAAGGTCTTCGAGACTCATGGGGTGAGCACGGATCAAGATCGAAACAGCCTAGCTTGGCCAAGATGTCAGGCGGTGTCAGCCATTCATCTGTACCCATATTGGGCGACTGGTGCCCGGACATACTCACAGGCGCCTCCCTGCCTTGCGGCACGAATTGAATTGATAGGGGTCTATGAGCGGTCCGGCTGGTTGACCAAGGATGATCCTGGCCGGGCTCTATCACCTTTTACCGTGGTTTTGGTGATAGCCGTATTTTGCCTCTGCTGCGATGCGCGCCTGTTTCGCCTCAAACTTGAGACGAAATGCGCCTAGCTGTACTAGCTTTCCGTCTACACCGATGCTTGCATGCCAGCGGCCGGTGTCTTTGTGGTATCGAACACCGTTCGCACCGCTTCGACTCCTGCTGCTCAGCTTCCTGTTTTTGGAGTTTTCCTGTGTGGTTACTTGCCGAAGATTTTCCCAGCAGTTGTTCGTTCTTTCGCCATTGATGTGGTCGACTTCATCGATGGGGTGCGATCCAGTCATGTAAAGAACAGCCAAGCGATGAAGCTGATAGCGCTTGCCAAGCAGCCAGACCTCTAAATATCCATTTGAATTTGGTCGACCAGCTACGTCACCCGTTTCAGCTTTGGGCGGGGCGATTATCCAGCGGAATTCGCCTATCTGCGGGTCGTAAGAGAGTCGTTCCTTGAGTTGAGATTGGGTAACTAGCCTTGATGGATCTCTTGTCTTCGCCACCATCTGTTTTCCTCCAAATTGGGTCTGGCTCGACGATTTCGTCGCCTGGATCTCGGCGTATCATCAGCAGGCTTTTCTCAATAAATTTGCGCTCCACGGATTTGCTTAACGCCGTAATGTGGAGTGCAGGCGGAGCAAAGTAGGGCGCCGATCCCTCGGGGCCCAGGGCGTGCAGGTGATGAAGCATCAACGTCATCGCCTCGCCCTGTTCCTCGATGCCGTGCCATCGCATCAGGTCTGCCAGGCATTGCCGGGTACCGGCCAGGGTACGCATCCGCAGCTCTTCTTCACCGCGGGCCTTGCGTCGGTCAGCGCAATCGGCGGATCGTTGCTGCTGGGTTTTAGCCATACACACCTCGACTTGCTCGAGTAGCCACCGACTTCGCATGCGCCTGAGCCTTTCGCTCAGGGCAGCTGATCCGGAACTTGTGCTTACGATCGCCGCCCATGATGGGTAGCGTCTGGATGGGGCCGCGTTTGGCCTCGAACTCCGCTGTCTTCGCGTCGATAAACGCTCGGCATTGCTGGCGGGCGTCAATGGCGGGCTGATCGATCATGTTTCACCCCAGCTTCAGCGCCGGTTTCGTCTCAAGGCGGGCGCCGGGCACCTCATGGCCTGCCTTGATCGCGTCGGCAATCGCCGTCTTGTTCGGCTCCTTCTTCCAGCGCACGAAGTCGCTGTCTTCGGGCAGCAAGGATTCATCGTCGATGACTACTGACGGTCGACCCTTCTGCAGCTTGGCCGTGAAGCTGCCATCCAGCGCCTTGATTTCGCTGATTCCGGCGCGCTCCATGTTGCTGCGCAGGTAGTCACGCAAACCTGCTTCACGCTTCTCCAGTGCCTTGCGGCGATCCGATATGCGTTTCTCGACGGCCTTGATGCTGTCGATCTCGGCAGACAGGTTCAGGGCGAACGCGGCTACTGCCTGACCCTTCTGGATGACTTCACCTTCAAGTGCTTCCAGGGTGTCGCGGACGACTTCTTCGGGGAGGTCGGCGTCGGCCAGGTGATCCAGCGCGCCGCGGTATTGTTCGGTCAGGTGGTAAAGACTCATGCTCATGATGACGCCTCCAAAGGAAAGGGCGCCGAAGCGCCCAAGATGGTCAATCGAAGGGAATATCATCCCAATCAGCAGGCGGGGCGGATTGGCTGTTTCCACTGTGACTTTCATAGCTATTCGACTGCTGACCCAGTGGGCGCCGGTCAACCAAAGGTTTGTTCATGACCTGCTGAACCATTTTTTCCAGCTTGGCTGCGGCAGGCTTCTTCGGGTCGAGGATTTCTGATGCGGTCTTCTCTGACTCAGCAGAGAAAGGCGCGAAGATCGTCGGGCGCGGGATGCCTTTTTCGCTCTTCTTCTCGATCTCCATCTGAATCAGCAGGCCGACTTCCTTGTTCATCAGCTCAGGGAAGCCATACACCGGAGTCTTAACGCGCTGGTTCAGCTCCTTGTCCCACTTCTCGACTTCAATTAATTGCGGTGCCCCTACGTTGCGTAGGGATAGGCAGGCCATCAGGGCATTGAGCAACTGGTGCCCACCGTCGTTCTTCGTGCCGTGCTGGTAGCTCAGGTTCAAGTAGAGCTGAGCCTCAGCGCCTTCGCGGCTTTTAAAGGTGAAGCCGATGCCGGTCGACCCGGTCTCTTGCTTCTCCATGTATTCGGCGCGAGTGAAGGCGCCAATGTACTTGCCGGCCTCATCAATGAACGCAGACTTGTTGTCTGCGGCGCGGGCAGCGTTTTGGTCTAGTGCAAACATGGTTTCTCCTTGGGGGTTAGGCGTGTGTCGCCAAGGCTTGCGCAACAGGCCAGCCAAGCGTGTAAATGCGGGTGCGAACAGTGCTAGGGTTCAGTCCTAGCCGTTCGCAGTGTTCGGGGATGGTTGCCGTAATGCCGTCATGCTCGAAGCTGGCCGTGTTGCGCTTGTTGCGGCCTTGCTGCTTCGCTGACTCCCAACGGCAATTGCCTGGCTCGTAGTTGCCGTCGTTATCCTTGCGGCCAAGCGTCGTTCCGGATGGTCTTTCGCCCATGTCCGCATAGAAGCCCTCGAATGACTTCCATGTCTCATGGACCGCGATCCCGCGACCCCCATAGTCAGCAAACTTGTGATTCGCCGGATTAATGCAGCGCGTGAGCATTGACGACCAAGACCTGTAGGTCGGCGTGCCGTGCATGGCGTGCCGCGTCTTGTTCTGAGCGGTGGCCACGGAGCGCTGGCAGCCGCAGCTTGTGGTATGGCCTCGCCGCAGGTTGCCGAGCAATGCTTTCGACTCGACTCCGCAGTCGCAACGGCAAAGCCATACGGCCTGACCCTTCAATCGGCTGTGTAGGGAAAGCGCGACGAGCATCCCGAAGCGATGCCCTGTGAGGTCGAGCGGCCTCACGCAACCTCCTCCAGTTCGTAGAAGCTCGTGATCGCCTCGTCAACGAGGGCCAAGTCATTGTCGATGTGGCGGTCTGCGAACATGCCGATTGGACTCTTGCAGCAGTCCTGCCCGTTAGTTTGCGTGCTGAAGTAGTACTGCGCATCACGCACTTCGGTGCGCAGCACGATGGTGAAATAGCCTTCCGGAACCAGAGTCTGGTCAACCATTTTGCCGACGGTCTTCATTCGCACGTTGCCGAAGTCATCCGTCTGCGTGTGAGCTAGGATGTATACGCGGCGATGATCGGCAAGGCCGCCAGCTGCAGTGAAGATATTCCAAGCGTTTTTGCCGATGTCTGAGAACTTGGTGAAGCCGGTTTCGGTGCTGCGGCCCATCAGCTCGTTGACCATCACGGCCTGGTAGTCATCGATCACGATAATTTCGTGGGGCGAGGCCCGCATGATCTTTTCGATCATCGCCGGGTTGTCCGTGCGGATCACATTGCCCTCATCCTTGAGGTCCTTGCGGGTCTTCCAGCCGGTAGCGCGGAACGGAAGCGGCTTCTTGATGCACTGGATAAGGAGGGTCTTGGCTGGGTCGAGGTTGCGCAAGCTGGTCGATTTTCCACTGCCTGAGCTCCCAAGGATCAACGTTGCAATGCTCATGGGGTGTTACCTCTCTTGGTTGTCCCACTGCCGCTGGATGCGGGCGGCTTCGGCTTCGTACTGTTCACGCTGGTCGCCGGTAAATTGCTCGGGGCGAAACTCGCCGGTCTGCATCCAGTCGAGCTGGGCAGCTAATACGGGAGAGTTCATGTCTATCTCCGCGCCAGAACGGCGCTGGTGGGGTTAGTACTGGTGACGATTCCGAACTTCCCAAGCCTGGGGGTTAGTGGGGTACGTCTGGCGCACCGGATGCAGGGAGTAAAGCGTTCCCATGTCTACAGCGGCTTGCTCAGCGCGCTGCTGTGTGCGCTCACGAAGGGCTTTGAGTTCGGTGTCGGTGAGGGGAGGGTTTAGGATTCGCATGCGTCCTCCGGGGGAGCGGGCAGTGGCATCCAATGAGTAATATCGCCTTCGCCAACCGAGAGATGTGTTAGCTCACCCCAATTGTCCACGCACTCATACCAGCCTGCGGGCCAGTAGCTTTGATCGGCTTCCTCGTCGTAGTCAGCGGGGCAATCACAATCCCAGCCGTCTTCGGCGGCCTTGGTTTTCGGCGCTATATACTCAGCCCGAATTCGCCGCCCCTTCCCATGGCTATTGGTGTAGTAGGCAAGCACTGTGCGCTCACTGACTGGTAATTGATCGTTCGCATTGATCCACTGGCTCATACCCTGAACTCCACCACCTTCGCCTGCCTGACCACCTTCATGTGTCCTGGCAGATCGCGGACATAAAAAAGGCCTTGCTGCTGCAAAGCCTTGATGAGGTCGTTTCGGCTATCAGCCTTGGGTTTGGTCATGCGACTTGCTCCGATGCCGCGTGCCGACAGGTGATATTGATTGGCTCGCCTTTCCACCCTTCTTGGCGCGCTGCCATTCGGGCTATGAATTTTGCTTCGGTCTGGCTCTGTGCTTCGACCTGTATCGCGTATGCAGGCTGGCGAGAGGACCGAGGCCACTCCATCTCAACGTCGTAAATCATGCTCGCCTCCGTGCGGCGTCCATTTCGTGATTGAATTCAGCCAGTGCTTGGCGCTGGCTTCGTATGTTTGCGGCTCGACGCTTGGCTTCCTCTTCCATGAACTCGGCACGGTGGTAGCTCACTACGTCAGCCAGACGGTCAAGGCCGTTGGCAAGCTCTGGCGATACGCGGGATATGGTTGCCATCAGCTGCGGCCACTGCTTGTGGTCGATCATCAGGTAGGCGTGGCAGAGGTCGAACCCTGCGCCAGAGTCGAGCCACTGGGCCGCGTGCTCGGCGTAGGCTTTACAGGTGTCCTCGTCGCGCTCATCGATCTGCGCGTGGACTACCTCTTCAAGCTTGTGCTGTAACTGGTCGAAGAACATGGCTTTCTCCAGGCATGGCAAACCCTTCCGTGATTGCTGGAATCCGGTAGGGTTCGGGGATAAGGGGGGGGTGATGTGGGCGGCCTGTACCGATCTCAGGCTTCATGGGCGGGAGTCGAACCCGCAACGCAGACGTTTTACCGCCCCGTTCTACCGGTGAACTACACATGCCACGATCCAGTTCACCCGGCCTAGGAACCCGGTCACCTGTTCGCTTCGCGTATCGGTCTACGCATTCACCCACATCGAAAAGCCACCTGCTTTCCGCAGGCCTCGCTATCTGTCCTCAAGCGGCTTTTCTGATGTCGGCTGGTTACGCCAGCCACTCGTTAGAACACAAACCGTTGAACCTGCCCGGCCCGCATCGGCACCGCTCGCCCATTTGCCGGACGACACGGCGCCTCCTGCCTTCTCACAGGCTGGCGATCAAGATGTAGCAGCATCACGACCGATACGATGGCTACCCATATCCAGTGCTTGTCGGTCATGGCTGCACTCCTTGCATGGCGGCGTCGATGGCATCGCGAACAGTCTTGTACGGGCCATCTATCATCCAGCGGTTACCCTCATGGATACCTTCGAAGCCATAAGCTTCGCTTTCGAGGTCCAGTCGATCCAGCCGCTCGGCATCCTTCTTCAGCGCATCCCGCTCAGCTAGAAGGGCGTCGTAGTCATCCGCGTCAACGAATGGGCCGTCTTTCATCTCAACGATGCCGGACTCAAATCCGCACATCCCGTACCGCTTCACCTGCTTGCTCATCTCACTCACCCAATAACCAATGCTTCATCAACTTTCCGCATGACCCTGAACTGAGCCATGCGACGTTCAACTGGGTCAGGCGCCGGCCAGGTCGTGCGGTCCTGCCAGTCATACGTGCGAAACATCGTGTTGATCACCACCCTGCCATCCTTGTCGACCAGACGTTGCAGTCGCTCTGCAAAAGAGTTCGCCATGTCCTTACCCTCTTGAAATTCCCAAAGCACCCTGTCGCCAAGGTGCTTCAGTGAATCGCTTATCTCCGCAGGCTTCGTGCGCTCAGCCCTCGATGCTGATGGCTGCTGTCCGCTACTGGCGGTAGGCAGCTGCTAGCCTGCTTCGCGTTGGTGGCATGTGCTCCAACGGCTGGTCATCACGTACCAGCTCGGGAGGGAATGTTTTGCTCCCATGTGTACCGGCTGACCGGGATTCCCTCGGGAGGATCTTGGCGGTTGTAAAGAGCGGTGGCTTTTCAGGGCCTGAAGCGTGTCTCGCTTCGATGGAGTGAACTCTACAACCCAAAATTGTAGCCTGCAAGTGAAAGTTGTAATTTTCTTCGAAGAAATTTCAATCCGCGCACCGAGGCACCGCCGAGGCCCTTTTGAGGGAATCAGGAATCAGGAATCAGGAATCAGGAATCAGGAATCAGGAATCAGGAATCAGGAATCAGGAATCAGGAATCAGGAATCAGGAATCAGGAATCAGGAATCAGCCCGGCTTGTAGGGTGCTAGGCCGGGCCTAGGCTCGTACATTGGCTGGAGGGCGCGGAATAGAGGGGTTAAGCGGATACAAAAAACCCCGCTTGGTGCGGGGCTTGGATTAGCTTCGCGAAGTCCGCTACGCGGCTTGCAATGCCTCTGTCAGGCGAGCAGGCGTGCTGAAGATAACGACCGATGCGCACTCAGCAAGTGCGGAAGCGGCCTTGGATATCTCGTTAGCCTGAGCCTGCTCGAGCACAACCGTCCTACGGATACCTGGTATTGCGTTTTTGATGTCGATCATCTTGCCCAGCGCCTGATAGACCGAAGGCCAGTGCGGTGCATCCGCTGTCGCGCTGATGGTCTGCACAACCTGGACATCGGCGGTATCTACACCCAGAGCAAATGGGAACTTGAGCTGATGCCCGCTCGCTCCGGTCAGGGTGAAGTTGCGCTTAACCTTTCCAGGGAACGCCTGCTTTAGTGCTGTTGAAACTATCCTTTCGAAACGGGATTCGCCGGCAGCCTGCCACTGCCCGCAGGCGTAACTGATGGCTGCAGCCGCATCGATCATCTGTGTTAGGTAGAAAGGCGCGTCCTGCTCATCGCAAGCAACAAAAAGCTCGCCATCGTCTGAGAGCTGCACATGGTTATCTGCGGCGATGGTGGCTAGGCGACGGCCCCGCGCGGCTGTTGGCTGAATACCAACGGTCATCGCATGAAAGAGCGTGTCGGCATTATCAGAAATTCGCACGCGCCCCCGCCCTATGTCTTCGACATAGGCGCCTATTAGGTTTCCGTCATAAGGTACTGTTACATGGCTTTCCATGTAGACCAGACCGTCATTAACCGGAACGCAGGTGAGAGCGAGTGCGTTCCCAAGCTCCACGCAATTCATATCAGCCTCAGCTGGCCGTCTTGGCCTATCTCATCAGGAAGATTTAGGTTGGGTGCGTCGAGAATATTGGCACGCTTAAGGAATAGCTGCCAGAGCTGCTCGGCGGGTTGACGATCCAGCGGCTCAGCATAGCCATATGAGGCCTCCAGCACCGGAACGTGCATATGCGGATGGCCGATCGTTTGTTGGTAGAAGGGCATTCCTCGGCCCACCTTATTGCGGTGGCGAGTGAACCCGCCGTCATCAACCGCGAAAGAGCGTGAGCTTTGCACGAATAGCCCAAAGTACAGCCGCTCGGGTGCTCCATCCAGCTTGCCCGCCTTGTACTCAAGCTGTGCAAACATTCCTTCGATTGTTCGCTCGCCAACTTGAAGCGCTGCGCGAAACTTATAGGTTGACGGCCAGCGATGCACCGAAGTCATCACCCATTCGATGCGGTCGGGCCCCAGCCAGCGCTTGCTCGCATCTATTCCTTCAATCGCCTCACTGTACGGGATCAACCAGTCGCTCCTTTGACCGCATCGGGTTCTAAACCCCTGACCTTCGGTGCCACCATGGCGCAGCTAGTCCCAGAGTACCGAAGACCAAAACACCTTGCCGACGACACTGATGCCCTTATCGATCATGTCCTGGACGGTGTAGTCCTCGTCGTCATGCTCGACTCGGTTGAAGCTGCGCAGGCGGAGGCCGTCGCCTGGCAGGCGGTAGAGCTGCTTAACGCGTAGCTCGCCGTCATGCTTGATGACGTACACCTTGCCGTCCTTGACTACGGTATTGCCCAGGTTGACGCCCACCGTGCTGCCCTCCGGTAGGGCAGGCTCCATGCTGTTCCCATGGACGGTCACGCACACCGCCTTGTCGAACTGAACGCCCTGGTTGCGGAGGGTGTACTTCCCCATTCGAATCTTCTTGCCGGAGTCGAAGTCCTCCGCAATTCGGCCAGTTCCTGCGGCCACTCTCACGTCCTTAAGCAGCGGAATCGCTACCTCGTCGTCATCCAGTTCGGTGTCGTCATCCCAGGCAGATATCGGGCCGAGCATTGAGGCTTCGGATTCCGGCATGAGATCAGGGATGGAGTCTTCCTCGCCCATCAAGTACCCGAGCGAAACCCCTAACGCAGATGCGATAGCGCGAAGCTTCGGATTTCGTGGAACGTTTTTGCCTGACTCCCACGCCTGTACGGACTGAGGAGTCACGCCAAGTGCGCGCGCCAGTTCGGATTGGTTGAGTCCCCGGGCCGTTCGCGCGCGGGCAATTCGCTTGTCAATTTCGCTCATTGAAAAAGGGTACAAGCAACCGTTGTAGCTGGCATTGCAATTCTCGCTTGTAATTTCCATTTGCTGGCTGTAACTTTGCGTTGTAACTAAGACCGAGGCCGTGCCATGAACGAAAACCCTGCAATCAAGGCTGCTAACGCAGCTGGCGGACAGTCCGCGCTTGCTCGTGCGCTTGGATGCACGCCGCAGGCTGTTCAGCGCATGTGCGCAACCGGAAGAATCCCGGCGGAGCGAGTTCTGCAGATTGAGTCTGCGAGCGGGATATCTCGCCACGAACTGCGCCCCGACCTGTACCCGGTCGAGCCATCACCAAAGACGAAAGCCGCTTAATCCGAGAAAACCATCATGTATGCAGACCCCAAACACATCCGTGACCACATCACTAAGGTTCGCCTTGATGAGGACACCGACGACCTTCTTCAGTGTCTGGCGAAGTTTCATCGCACGCAGAAAGCAGTCCTGGCCCGTGAGCTTCTGGAAGCCAGCCTGCGCGAAATGCTTAACCGTCTTGAGGGCGACGATACCGGTTCGATTGACGTGGCCTGAAGGCCCTAGCGGGGGACTTATGGCTGAAACAGATTTTGCGCTGGATGAGCACTACTTGCGTGCGCTCCATGAGTTGGCGAAGGAAACAGGCAAGTCGCCTGAGACTTTGATCAACGATTTGATAAATCAGAGGCTGCGAGAAATGACGATGCCGAGAGGTAACACCGGGAAGGTGCAGCCATTCAGGAGGAGGGCAGGGCCTGAAAAGGGGCTGAAAGACAGGCAATAAAAAACCCGGTGGGAAAGACCGGGCTTTTCAACAGCAAAAACATCTGAGGGCTCAATAATGCCTAATCTGATCAGCACTTTCAACATCTCGACCATGAGCAGTTTCGATTTACTCGAACTGGTCAATCAGGCGCGCATCCAATTTGGCGAAAGCGAAGTGCGCCGCGCTGATTTTACCGCCAGATGCCGTGATGAGCTGGACGGCGAATACTACGAAACTTTCGTAGTAAGGAATTCCCGCGGCCCAGCATCTGAAGGTCTGCGTTTGACCAAGGATCAATGCCTGCTGGTTTCGATGCGAGAATCGAAGTCGGTGCGCCGTTTGGTCGTAGCCAAGCTGAATGAGATGGATCAGCCGAAGCAGCTGTCGACAATCGAGATTCTGGAAATGGCCGTGGAGTCAGAGAAAGCCAGACTGGCTCTGTCGGCTCAAGTTGAAGAGCAGGCTGTGCGCATTGGCGCGCTTGAGAACCTGTTCAAGGAAGGAATGACCGTCCCGCAATTCTGCAAGGGCCTCAATGGGGTCAACGTCATGCAGGTCGCGAACTACCTTGAAGGCCGCAACTGGCTGTTCAACGAGAGTAAATCAGGCATCCGCTGGCGAGTCGCTGCATACGCCAGGGACAAGTACCTCACAGAACATCAGGTCGAGGTTACGCCGCACGGCAAAGAGCCCTTCATTTCCTTCACGCCGGTGCTACTGCAAAAGGGCGCTGCTCGCCTTCATGAGCTCTATCTCGCTGGGGACCTTCCAATGAAAAAGACCTGGGATGGGTTGTTCACCCACGACAAGGCATTCAAGGGGGTCGCATGATGGCCCGGTCACGGAATATCAAACCTGGGTTCTTCCAGAACGAAGACCTTGCCGAGCTCGACTTCGCAACTCGCCTGCTATTCATCGGCCTATGGACCGAGGCCGACCGCGAGGGGCGTCTCGAGGATCGTCCCAAGCGTCTCAAGATCGCGCTGTTTCCAGCTGATGACGTTGATATCGACTCGATGCTGGAGGCTCTGTGTGGCAAGGGATTTATCAGCCGCTACGAGCGCGGTGGCAAGTCGATCATTCAGGTTGTGAAGTGGGCCAAGCACCAGAACCCGCACAAGCGCGAGGGCGCATCCGTGTTGCCTGCGGAGGATGACGAGCCGGAAGAGCTTGGTCAGGACGAATCAGGGCCTCAAAAGGCTGATATTGAGGCCCTCTTCGAGACGTTCTGGAAGTGCTACCCGCGCAAGACTGCCAAGGACAACGCCAGGAAGTCGTTCGCCAAGGTCAATCCTTCGCCTGAGCTAATGGACAAGATCATGGAATCTCTGGCCCAGCAGCGCGCGTCCGCTGGATGGCTGAAGGATGACGGTCAATTCATCCCGCACGCAGCCACCTGGCTGAACCAGAAGCGCTGGAACGACGAGGTGAAGCCTGCCGGCAACGTCCATGCGTTCCCTGGGCAATCCCGCCATTCCGGTTTCGACCAGCGTGATTACTTCGATGGCCTCGTAGAGCGGGAGGACGGCACCTATGGCCTCTAACGCCCCCAAGCAACTGTCCGTCGCTGCCGAAGAGTACCGTGACACCTGCGAGATTCACGGCGAGTTCACTGGCCGAATCACGCGAATCCTTGGCCGTGAGTTCAAGTCTGGCTGCCAGCAGTGCGCCGAGATCCGGCAGCGTGAAGCCGAAGAGGCCAAGCGCGAAGCGGAAGTCCGTGAGCAGCGAGCCAAGCTGAGCCGGAAGCTGGGCAGCGCAATGATTCCGCCGCGCTTTGCCGAGAAGACCTTCGAGAACTACACCGCGAAGACTGACCGCCAGATCGCGGCTATGTCCCGTTGCAAGCAATACGCCGAAGGCTTCCGCGAGCACTACGACGCCGGTCGCTGCCTGATGCTGCTTGGCAGGCCGGGCACGGGGAAAACCCACCTTGCGGCCGCAATCGCCAACCACTTGCTGCACAACACGCCAGCGATGGCGGTGTATCGCACCCTGGGCGGCATTCTCCAACACATCAAGGGCAGCTATGACCGCGCAAGCGAGTACAGCGAGGCCGACGCGCTCGAATCGCTGACTTCGCCGCATCTGCTGATCATCGACGAGATTGGCGCCACGAAAACCACCGAGTTTGAGCAGGCGACTCTCTTCACGATCATCAACACCCGCTACGAGAACATGCTCCCGACTGTGATCGTTTCGAACCTCCCCCCGAAGGAGCTTCCGAACGCCATGGGCGAGCGCTGCGTGGATCGTATGCGCGAGGGCGGTGGGATCGTGGTCGGGTTCGACTGGGAATCGGCCAGGGGGCTCGTATGAACTGCCTGACCGAAGCTCAGCGCCTCACCGTCGAGCCGCTGAAAAAGACAGGGTTTGCCGTAGAAGGCCGTAGCGAGTCTGTCATCCGCATGAAGCGCGGCAATGACTACCGCCTGGTGCAGTTGAACGGGGCGCAGAAGCGCGCATACGGAGCGAAGCAATGAAGTGGCGTCAGGAAAACCCGTGGCTTGCTATCAGCGATGTTGGGTATCGGGTTGCCAAGTTTGTAGCGGGCGCCGAGGTGATGTATCGCGCCAGCATCCGCGGCGAGTTCATTGGCTCAGTGACTGACACGTTTGCCGAGGCGAAGGCTATCTGCGAGCGCCACTTCCAGATCATGGGCATGGAGGATGCGGCATGAAGACATTCACAGATGGCGAGCTGTTGGAGTTGCTCAGAAGCGCTCATGCGGTTGGCGCCAGCGATGCGGTGTATGAGATAGCAAGAGGGTTCGAGAAACCAGGCATCGACCGCCGACTTCTTGAATTGATCCACGCTGACACAGGCGGGTTCGATGGGAAGGGGCAGGCTGTAGGGGAGAAGAGCGAATGAAAGATCACACGGATCGCGCTGTGCCCAGGGTCGCAATCACCGCAATTTGCACCGCTCTATTCATCGTATTCGCCTGGGTGCCAACGATGACGCTTTGGATCAATCCTTGGTTATACGAAGGCGTCGTTTACCCGAGCCACGAGTGGAAGAAGGCCTGGGTGCTGAGTAGTTGGTTCGGATTTGCGCCGATCATGGTCGCCTTCGCTTACGCGTTCACGACCATGTACAGGGCGATGCGCCGCGATGAGCGCGAGCGAGAAGCCTCACGAGCTGCCCGTTCAGCCTGGTATCGGAACGAGACGCACGAAGCGCGGAGGCTGCCATGACCACCAAATGGGATGAGCTGGAATGTGTGGCCAAGAAAGCCACGCCGGGACCGTGGTGGGTCGACAGCCATGGCATGCATATGGTCTCGAAGCATAAGGGTTGGAAGCTGGTATTCACTGCTGACAACCGCATGGGGCCAGCTACTCGTCACCCTGAAACCGGAGGGCTGTCACACTGGCCGAACGACTGGGATGCCACCTTCATTGCACAGGCAAATCCAGCCGCCGTTCAGGAATTGATTGCGGAGGTGAAACACCTAACCGAAGAGAACGATCGCGTCCGTGCGGCAAACCTCGAAGGCGTTGACTGGGTGAATGCAGCTCGCGCTGACATTGACCAGCTAACCCAGCGCCTCAACGAAACGCTAGAGAAGCACCGCGCCACCTTCAGCCAGCTTGAGCAGAAGGGGCGGGAGTGCGAAGAGCTGCGGAAGGATGCTGGTCGTGGTCGATGGCTGCGCGACATGGCTACGACAGAATTCCTCGCGGATCTTCCCGAATATGCATGCGTCGATAACCGCAACAAGATGATCGACGCGGCCATGGCAAAGGAGGGCGCCTCCAATGGCTGACCTCATCATGCGCAATATGGAAGACCTGCCTCGCTTGCTCGGCGTGCTACATGCCCAGGACTTCGACAAGCCCAAGAAGATCGTGATCAAGGATCTGGACCGCAGCGGCGAGCAGAACAAGAAGCTGCACGCTGCGCTGGGCGACATCTCACGTCAGGTCGAGCACGCCGGAAAGAAGTGGGACATCCTCATCTGGAAGCGCCTGCTGACCGCCGCCTGGATGCGTGAGGCGGGCGATAACCCGCAGCTCATACCAGCCGTGGACGGAAACGGGTTCGACATCGTGTACGAACGCACAAGCAAGCTAACCGTCCGGCAATGCGCAAGTTTGCTTGAGTGGATTCAGGCATTCGGGGCTGAGCACAACGTGCGCTGGAGCCAGCGGGATTTGTGGAAGGGGCGTTACTGATGACCGAAATTTGGAAGGAAATACCAGGTTTCGCTGGTCGCTATTTGGCGTCAACTCATGGGCAGATAAAGGCTGCAGGTCAGGTCGTACGAAACTGTCCGAGAGGCGTTTGGTACGAGCGCGTTATTCCTGAGCGCGTGCTGAAGACCAACATTGGCCGAAATGGTTACAAGCGTACGACGCTCACTTATGAGGGAAAGCCACAGCTATGGCTCGTTCATAGACTGATAGCGATGACCTTTCTGCCTAATCCAGGGGGTCTTCCGTGCGTCAACCACATAGATGCGTGCAAGCTCAACAATCGGGTTGAAAATCTGGAATGGGTTACCCACGCCGAGAATATGGCACATGCGGCCCGGCTTGGCCTGATGCCGTCAATGTCTGGGCCAGGCATGGATAGCCCCGCTGCGAAGCTGACAGATGATTGCGTTCGAGCAATAAAGCATCGGCTAGCCGAAGGCGAGGGCCCGACTTCCATAGCAATGGACTACCCGGTTTCGCCGTCTGCGATTGGGGAGATTAAAGCAGGTCGTAGCTGGGCGCACATCAAGCGTGTCGGTTGTGAGGAAGTGCCAGCATGACCGGCTACATCATCAACAACTGCAAACCTTCGGCCGTGACCGTCGAGATCGGCAACGAGAAGACCACGCACGCGAACATCGATGCTGCCTGGAAATACGTCGACGGCAAGCGCGAGGAAGAGCAGCTGGACCTGTTCGGTCAGGAAGAGCCGCCGCTCCAGCTCAAGGCCGTGTATGGCGGGCAGGACGACTACGAGGGATTTGGCAAAGCGTGGCTGAGGGAAGCGGGGTTGCTCGATGACTAAGCAGCCACGCCCGAAGAAGTGCCGCCACTGCAAGGCTGAGTATGTGCCGGTTCGCCCGATGCAGGTTGCGTGCGGGCCGGTATGTGCCATCGCGCTGGTGAATGCGAAGAAGAGGAAGGAGCGCAAGGCCCTGGAGCTGGTGGAACGTCGCGAGATCAAGGTGCGCAAGCAGGCACTTAAGACCCGCGGCGACTACGTCAAGGAAGCGCAGAAAGCATTCAACGAATACATCCGGTGGCGCGACCGGGTTGCCGGCCATCCGTGTATCTCCAGCGGCCAGCCGTTGGATTGGTCCGGCAACCAAGTCGACGCTGGGCACTATAGGTCGACCGGGTCCGCCCCGCACCTTCGCTTTGACGAACGCAACTGCCACGCCCAGAGCAAGCAGGACAACCGCTATCTCTCTGGCAACGCCGTGGACTACCGAATTGGGCTCATTGCCCGTATCGGTCTGGAAGCAGTAGAGGCATTGGAAGCCGATCAAGAGCCCCGGAAATACACCATTCCTGAGCTCCAAGCCATCACCGCCAAATACCGCGCCCTGGTCCGCCAGCTGAAGAAAGAGGACGTAGCAGCATGACAGCCTACAACGACGCAGCACACGCAATCGCTCGAGCCATGTCGATCGAGACCAACGACGGCACAGCGAAGTCCGGCTGGCAGATGCGCTACCAGGCAGGATTCCCTGAGCCTCGCGGGAATGGTACAGGGTTGAGCCCGGATGAGCGCCTGACGCAGGACGCCATCACCCGCGCCATCCTGCACAAGTACCTGCCTGAAGCCGCCTGGCACGCCATCGTGGCGAAGTACAGCATCAACGATGTGGAGGTTAGGGATTCTGTTCTCTGGCTAATACGCCGCGTACAGAGCCCAGCGCACCATCTGTTCAAGACGAAGTGCGTGACGGCATGGGCTATCCCGCGTCGCCTCCCGGATGCGTTCTACGTCCTTCACAGCTGGGATGCGGACGGCACGCCGGAGCGGACACTGAGGGAATGGCGCAGCAAGACGCGCCGTTGGCTGGAGATGCAGGTCAACGTCGCATTTGAGTCGGCAACCTTAGTCCTCGAAGAAAAGGGGCTTATCGAGCAAAGAGATGCTGCGTGACGATACTAGCCTATTGACACACCCGCCGGCCCGCCGTAAAGTTTGCCAATCTGCGGTTTAGTCCATTCGGGTCAGATCGCAATCAAATTAAGAGCCTCGCCTAGTGCGGGGCTTTTTCATTTGCGCCTGCGCATGCCGGTATTTGGTTCCGGCGTTTTCTTCGGAGACTGACGTGGATGAGCTAAAACCCGTCATCGAGTGGATGCTCCCAGGCTTGCTGGGAATGCTCGGTGGACTGGTGAGCTACTTCTACCCACCCTCTACCGAGATGCGCTTCCACTTCTGGCTCTTCGTATCGAAGATCCTTCTGTCCTTCTTCGTTGGCAAGGTAGCTGGCGAATTCATCGCACTGGATAACACGTTCAGATCCGGCTACATCATGCTGCTGGGATTCTTCGCATACCCTGTGATGGGGATTGCGGAAGTGAAGCTGAAAGCCTGGGTCGAGAAGTTCTCACCTGGAGCACAGTGATGCTGATGATTTCCGTCGCCGCGGCGCTTGCCTATGGTCTCGTCATTGGTCGCTGTCTGCTGTTCGCCATCAACGGTGAGCGCTTCCGCCAGGACGACAGGGCAGAGGCTGCATTCATCTTCACGGGATCACTGATCTACGTGTTCGGCCATATCGCCGTATGGGTGTATGAGCCATGGAAGCTGATCAATAACACGGGTGGAGCTGCGATCATCGTTGGCTTCACTCTCTTCACCGCTGCTTACTTCTGGCACCGCATTGGTTCACTCATGATCGGCAGGGACCGCAGGGTTGCCCACCGCCGTACTCGGAGTGTCCATGGCTAAACGAATCAAGTATCTGGGTCGCTGGGTATTTGCCGCACTGATGGTCTTCATCGTGGGCAATGGCCTTGGGTACATGGGTAGGACATGGGAGTGTCGTGGTGACAGGCAGACGGTATACATCGCCCCGCCTGGCTACGAAGCCCACACAGGCATCCTTCCGCCGAAGCTGTACGAGGTGAGCGTGACCAAGTGCACGCTGCCTGAGCAGTGGGGTGGGGATCGCCCGGCACTTACCCGTTACCCGTAAAGAGACAAGCCCGGCGCCGTAGAAAGCAACCGGGCTCTAGCGTCCGCAACCCGGGAAGGAATAACCCGTGACGCATTGATGAATAATAAACGGCATGACTGAGCGGATCCGTGATCGGTGCCACGTCATGAGGCAGAGGCGCCAATGTTCCGCGTCGACACTACTGGCATCGACGAGCAGATCGCAGAGCTTACAGATCTTGAGCGAGAGCAACTGCCTTTCGCCGCAGCCCTAGCGCTCACGCGAACGGCTCAGGACGTAGAGCAGGCGCTCGTGTCTGAGATGCAGAATGTCTTCGATAGGCCAACCCGCTGGACACTGAACGGTCTTCGCGTCTTCCCCGCGACTAAGCAGAAGCTTGTTGCTCGGGTATGGATGAAGAACGAGTCGGATAAGGCAGCACCCGCAACCACCTGGCTAACACCAGAGGTATACGGTGGTCCTCGCCGTGATAAGCGCACCGAGTCGATGCTCAAAGCCAAAGGCATCCTGCCAGCTGATCGCTACGTCGCCCCGGGTGACGGCGCTGAGCTCGACCAGTTCGGAAACATGAAGCGCGGCCAGCTCACTCGGATGCTCTCAGGTGTGCGCGGATTCACCGAGACCGGGTACAGCGCTAACGCAACCGGCAGCGTCCGAAGTCGAAGGAAGGGCAACGCCAAGTCATTCTTCGTAATGCGTAAGGGGAAGGATCCAATCGGCATTGCTCAGCGGGTAGGCCGTAAGCGCGATGACGTGAAGATGATTGTCGCCTTCGTGCGTAAGCCCAACTACACCAAGCGGTATCGGTTCTTCGAAGTGGCGGATCAGGTTGCAGAGCAACGATTACCCGAGCGATTCAAGGAAGCGATGGCGCAGGCGATGCGTACACGTAGGCCGCGATAAAGGGGCGCACCACGCTGGTGCAATGGGTCCTCCCGGACCACCCCCGCCACCGAGGGTAATTCGAGCCTCGACCTTTCGCTTCATACGAGCATTTCCCTGTAGGGCTGTGTCCGCGTCCGGATTAGAAGTCAATGGCAACACAAGCAGAAGTAGCAGCTCATCTGGATATAGGTGATCGCCACCTGCGGCGCTTGATTGAAAAGGGCGTCCTTCCTAGCGGAAAGGGCTATGGCGGCATGGATATCGATGCCGCAAGGATCTCATACATCCGCTATCAGCGAGCCGTAATAGATGGCTCGGTAAAACCGGACATAGAGCTAGCTCCGGACGAGTCTGGAGAAGAACTTGAGCAGGAGCTGCTGAAGGAAAGATTGCGGCTCACTGCGGCGCAAGCCGAAGGCCAAGAGTTAAAAAACGACATCTCAAAGCGCAAATCGGTACCGACCGACTTCGCGATGTTCGCGCTTTCCCGACTGGCATCCGAAATTGGATCGATCCTCGACACGCTTCCGCTCACATTGAAGCGAAAGCACCCTGAATTAGAAGTCCGGCATATCGAGTCCGTACAGCGAGAGCTATCGAAGGCCCGCAATCGCGCCTCTAGCCTGGATGACCGCCTGATCGGACTGTTGAATGAATATCTCGAGCTTCCAGATTGAGGAATTTGCCTCTGCTGTGAAGGCGGGACTGATCGCTCTCGCTCGGCCGGCTCCACAGACCCCTGTCGAATGGGCGGACGAGCATTTCTACCTCTCGAGCGAGTCGTCGTATCAAGAGGGCGCTTGGGAGACCCTGCCGTTTCAGGTAGCGATCCTGAACGCCATGGGCAACGACGAAATTCGCACGGTGAACGTGCTGAAGTCGGCCCGCGTCGGTTACTCGAAGATGCTGCTCGCGGCAGCGGCGTACCAAACGCAGCACAAGCGCCGGAACATCCTCTTCCTGGTGCCCACTGACGGCAGCGCCGCGGGCTTCATGAAGTCTCAAATCGAGACGATGATCCGTGACGTACCTTCGGTGCGCGATCTGGCCCCCTGGTACGGATCTAAGCACCGGGACAATACGCTCGACACGAAGCGCTTCACTCACGGCAAGCAGCTGTGGTGCCGCGGCGGTGCGGCGGCGAAGAACTATCGCGAGCTTTCGGCGGATACGGTCATCTATGACGAGCTGGCGGCTTTCGAGCCGGACGTCGAAAAAGAAGGTTCGCCGACCTTCCTTGGTGACAAGCGCATTGAGGGGTCGACATTTCCGAAGTCGATCCGGGGGAGCACCCCAAAGATTAAGGGCACCTGCCAGATCGAGGCAGCTGCTGGCGAATCCCCGCATTTCTTCCGGCTTCACGTGCCATGCCCTCACTGCAGGGCAGAACAGAGCCTGAAGTGGGGCGGCAAGGACTGCGACTACGGCATCAAGTGGGATCCGGAAAAGCCGCAGGATGCCTGGTACATCTGCGAGGCCAACGGCTGCCGTGTAGTGCAGCACGAGATGCAGGCAGTACAGGCCGAAGGCCGTTGGATATGCGAGAAAACCGGCATCTGGACGAACGACGGCATCGATTTTCATGATTCCGAGGGAAACCCAAGGCCGGCGCCTGACTCGGTGACCTTTCACGTGTGGACGGCATACAGCCCGTTCACGACCTGGGGGCGCATCGTTCTGGACTTCCTGCTCGCCAAGACCGACCGGAACAAACTGAAGACCTTCGTTAACACCACGCTTGGCGAAACCTTCGAAGAAGACGAAGGCGAGAAGCTGGAGTGGGAACACCTCTACGCGCGCCGCGAAGTATGGCAAGCCTTCCCCGAGCGAGCCGTTCTACTCGTAGGGTTCATCGATACCCAGGACGACCGCTACGAGGGTCGAGTCTGGGCGTTTGGGCCGGGTGAGGAGAGCTGGTTGGTCGACCGCTGGATACTCTACGGCGACCCCGCCGGGGAAGAGCTCCGCCGCAAGGTCGGGGAACGCTTACACAACACCTACCGTAGAGCGGACGGCCAAGTCCTTCGCGTAGCGCTGTGGGGCTGGGACTCCGGTGGCCACTACACCGATGAGGTGTACGCCGAGAGCCGTAAGCACGGCATTCGTTGGGTGATCCCTACCAAGGGCCATTACCTGCCGGGCAAGCCGATCGCAGAATTTCCCCGCACCAAACACAAGTCGGGCACCTACCTGACGATGCTGGGTACCGACAACGCCAAAGAGCTGATTTACAGCAGGCTTCGCATTCAGCCTCAGCTTTGCGAGGCAGTACCTGGCTGCGTCCACCTTCCTGCGAATGACGACATCTGCGACGAGGCGGAGCTGAAGCAGCTCACGGCCGAAGTGAAGGTGCTCAAGATCGAGAAGGGCAAGCGGGTCCACAAGTGGGATGCCAAAGGGCGCCGGAACGAAGCACTGGACTGTTTTGTGGGTGCGGTAGCGATGGTTCGAATCGCTCAGCAGCACTTCGGGGTGGACTTGAGCGTCACCCAGCCAATCACGACATACCGGCCGACTCGCGGAGTACGCAGTTCGGTTCGATGAGGAAGGCCATGATCCGAAAAACAGACGCTCAGATCCGCCTCGAGCAAGTCCGAGCCGCGATTAGCAAAATCCTGACCGGCGCCCAGTCGGTGAGGTACGGCGATCGGCAGCTAACCCGGGCCGACCTCGGGACGCTGCGGGATCTTGAGAAGGAATACGCGCTTGAAGTGAGCGCCGAACAAGCCCGCCTGAAGGGGCGAAGTCGCAACCGAATCACCTACCTAGGAATCTGACATGGGCTTGTTCAACCGCACGCCGGAGGAAAAAGCGCTCCGCGAGGCGATCAAACTCGTCCAGAGTCAGCAGCCAAAGGCCCAGGGTGGGGGTGGTGGAAGCGAAACCCGCTGGCGGGGCGCGTCCCGCATGCTGCGAAGCATGGCCAGCTGGATACCGTACCTCGGTAGCCCGTCCAAAGACCTATCAGCGGTCGAGCGCAAGACCCTGGTCGCTCGTTCGCGCGATGCTATGCGGAACCACCTGCTGGGTCGGGCCGCGGTCGTCCGTGTTCGTACAAATGTTGTCGGCACTGGCCTTATCTGCCGACCACAGGTGGACTTCGAAGCACTCGGAATCACAGAGGAAGAGGGCGAGCAGCTAAACGCCCAGCTTGAACGGGAATGGACGCTGTATGCCGAAGACCCCCGTGAATGTGACGCCGAGGCAAGCAGCACGCATTACCAGCTCCAAGGTGTCGCGCTGATCTCAGCTTTGACTGGTGGCGATGTATTCGTCACCACTCCTGACATTGAGCGGGAAGGGACGGTCTTCAGCACCCGGCTCCAACTGATCGAGACGGATAGGGTCTGCAACCCGAACGGAACGCCTGACACTGACAGCCTGTGCGAAGGCATTGAGTTCGATAGTGCTGGCGCGCCGGTATACGTCCACGTCTGCAGCGGTTACCCGAACGAGAAACGCTTGAGCGCGCCACTGAAGTGGGAGCGGCTTGAGGTGTTCGGGTCCGAAACCGGTCGCCGTCGCGTGATGCAGATCTGGTGCGATAAGGAACGACCCGGCCAGAAGCGCGGGGCGCCCTACTTGGCGCCGGTGCTGGAGCCCTTGCAGAAGCTTGAACGCTACAGCAGCGCCGAGCTGATGGCTGCGGTCATCAGCGCCATGTTTACCGTCTTCCTCAAGAAGGGGGAGAACTTCAACCAAGGTAATTTGGGCCTCACTGCACTCTCGAATGAGGACCAGCAGGGCGGTCAGGCTGAGCTTCCACCGGTGCAACTCGGTGAAGGTGCGGTAGTGGACCTGGCGCCTGGCGAAGAGCCGATGGTGGCCAACCCGGCGCGCCCGAACGCCCAGTTCGATCCGTTCTTCACGGCAGTCGCCAAAGAGATCGGCGCCGCGCTGGAGATCCCACTCGACGAACTCATGCTGCACTACAGCAGCAGCTACAGCGCCGCCCGCGCAGCGATGCTGCAGGCCTGGCGCATGTACCTCACCCGCCGCTGGTGGCTGGTGTGTGACTTCTGCCAGCCGAGCTACGAGCTTCTGGTCGATGAAGCGGTGGCACGCGGGCGTATCCGCGCACCGGGGTACAGCGATCCGGCTCGCCGGCGCGCCTATACCCGCGCGGTGTGGATCGGCCCAGCCAAAGGCGCCATCGATGAGCTCAAGGAGGCAAATGCAGCCGGCAAGCGCATCGAGATAGGCGTCAGCAACGAAACAATCGAAGCCGCCGCCATGACCGGCGAGACCTGGCAGCAGATCTACCGGCAGCGCCGCCGTGAGATTCAGCAGCGAGAGAAGGACGGCGTTCGCAACCCTGCTCCTGCTTCGGCGAATGACCTGCCAGATGAAGATCCGGCTAACCGAGAGGAATAACGATGCCTAGTGCATTCGAAATGGCCGCTTCCCGGCCATGGCTCATGTTGCCTGACTCGCTCGATCAACTGATGGCGATTGCTGATCGGCAGGGCGATCCAGAGGCACTTGAGGCCCGATTGGGTCGGCCGCTGGAAAACACGCGAACCGTCACCGTGCGTGATGGAGTGGCAGTGATACCAGTGGTCGGTCCGATCATGCGGTACGCCAACATGTTCACGCGCATCAGCGGCGCCACGAGCACTCAGGAGCTCGCGACCGATTTCCAGGCGGCCCTGGATGATCCCAAGGTCAGGGCCATTGTTTTCAACATCGACAGCCCAGGCGGCGAAGCAAACGGGATCAACGCCTTGGGCGACATGATCTATGCAGCCCGAGGCAAGAAGCCAATCAAGGCCTTCGGTGGTGGAAGCGTTGCCAGTGGCGCCTATTGGGTTGCCAGTGCGGCCGACGAGCTTGTCGTCGACGACACGGCACTGGTGGGCAGCATTGGGGTGGTGGTTGAGGTCCTGACCCGCGAGGCCAAGGCCGGCGAGAAGCGCTACACCATCACCAGTAGCAATGCCCCAAACAAGCGGCCGGACATCGAAACCGATGCTGGCAAGGCTGAAATATCAAAAAGCATCGACGCGCTCGCCGGTGTCTTCGTGGCCAAGGTCGCGCGGAACCTGGGCGTCGATGAAAAGGAAGTCCCTGCCATGGGTGACCACGGCGGACTGCGCGTAGGGGCTGCGGCTGTTGAAGCCGGCCTCGCCCACAGACTGGGCTCACTCGAGGGCCTGATCAATGAGCTGGCCAAACCAGCAGCAAACACTCCCAGGAGTCGCACGATGAACGTAAGCAGCACCGAGGATCTGCGCGCAGCACTAGCCGCGGGCACCGATCCGAACACCATTCAGATCACCCAAGCGCAGCAGCCTGATGTTGCAGCAATCAAGGCAGAGGCAGCCGAAGAGGGCGCCAAGGCCGAGCGCGAGCGAATCCAAGGCATTCAGGCCCTTTCGCAGCCCGGCTTCGAGCAGGAAGTCAGCGCGGCTATCGAAAGCGGCATGACCGTCGAGGCGGCGGGCCTTTCGCTCTTCAAAGCGGCTAAAGACCGGGGCATCACCCTGGCTGCCATCAAGAACGACGCCACCAAAGCGGAAGGCACGACGCCACCCGCTGCAGAGGCGAAGCATCTCATCTCTACCAGCTCGATCTGGGCAAGCCGTAAAGGAGCGAAAGCATGACCATTCTCGAACAAGGCGCACGCGCCGGTGATTTCCTACTGAGCGAAGCCAAGGGCGAGCGCTCCCGCGAACAGGTCGACCTGCTTGCGCTGACCGAAGCTGCACCGGCCGGCACGATCATCATCTTGGATGGTGACGGTTACAAGCCCTACGAATCCCCGGAAACGCCCGCCGCGATCACAGCGCCGCTGGCCATTCTGTTCAACAACAAGCCCGCTAGCGAAGACGTGCAGTACGCTGCCGTTATCGTCCGCGATGCCGAGGTCGACGGTGATTTGCTCTTTGGTCTGGATGACGCGGCACTGACCGCACTCGCCAGCCAGGGCGTAATCGTCCGCTAACCACACAAAACCTTTCCAAAGCCCGCCATGAGCGGGTTTTCTCGTTTTTGGAGGCCAATAAATGGCATCGCTCGATATCTTCAATGACGACGCGTTCAGCGTCACCGGCCTGACCACGGCCATCAACATGCCCCAAGAAGGGCAGCAGCAAGCCACTCGCCTGGATTCGCTCTTCGAAGAAGAGGGCGTCACCAGCACGTCCGTGTACATCGAGCGCGAGCACGACACACTGACGCTGGTGCCGGCCAAGGATCGCAACGGCCCATCCGACCCAACGTCCGGTGATCGTCGCGACATGGTTCCGTTCAGCACCATCCACCTGCCGACTCGCGCCACGATCATGGCCGACGAAGTGCAGGGTGTGCGTGCATTCGGGTCCGAATCCGAGCTGGAAACCATTCAGGCTCGCGTTCAGAAGCGTCTGGACAAGATGCGTCGCCGTCTGGACGCAACGATCCGCTACCAGCGTGTCGGCGCTGTCACCGGTAAGGTGTACGACGCAGATGGCCAACGTGTACTGCTTGATTTGCACAAAGCCTTCGGCATCCAGGAAAACACCGTCGACCTGAAGTTGAGCGTTTCCGAGCAGAAACTGCTTCTGGCGATCAACGATGCAAAGCGCAAGTCCGAAGACGTAGTCGGCGGCAGCGGCATCATTACAGGTTGGCTGGGCCTGGCAGGTCGCGGCTTCTTCGATTCCCTGGTCACCCACCCGGTGGTGGAGAAGGCCTACGATCGTTGGAACGACGGCCAATTCCTGCGCGAAGGCGGCTGGAACGCGTTCCGCTACGGCGGTGTGGATTGGGAAGAGTTCTACGGCAAGGTCGGCGAAGTCACCTATGTCGATCCGAACGTTGCCTACCTGATCCCGCTGGGCATCGACGGCATGTTCCTCACCAAGTTTGCTCCGGCGAACTACATCGAAACGGTCAACACCGAAGGCCTGCCGTACTACGCCAGCCAAGAGTTGCTGCGTCACAACAAGGGCGTTGACCTCGAGGCGCAGAGCAACCCGCTCAGCCTGGTGACCATGCCGCGCGCCATCATCAAGCTGACCAAGTCGTAATGGCTTCCGAGTTCGATCGGCTGATGGCCGAGGCGGACGCGGAGCTGTTCGAGACTTTCGGGGAGGGTTGCCAGGCGCAGTACATCGCGCCCGGTAGCGCGCCAATACCGGTGACTATCGTCCTACAACGAAACGTCGGGGCGAGCGACGGCGCCGGGTTCGTTGCGGTGGAGCTGGCTGCGGACATACGGGTTTGCGAGGTTCGCGACCCGGTTCTCCGCAGCACGCTGATCGTTGGGAAAGACCGCTACCTGCTCGATGAGCACATGGGTACGGACGGTCTCGTAAACCGCTACTCGCTGATGCCTGTGAGGTGACCATGAACATTCTCACCGAAGGGCGTAAAGCGCTTGTGGCGCGACTCGAAACCATCACCCAGGCGAACGGCTACCGCACTAACGCTGGCCACACTGTGAAAAGTGGTTGGCTGAACGAGGCGCTGAAGGAAGAGCAGACGCCTTTCCCGTGCATCGTTGTCCAGCCGGCACGTGGCACCACTCCAGGGCGGGGCCCGAACGCCCTGATGCTCGGCAAGGGCTTCAGCGTGACAGGCGCCGTCAGCGTTGGCGTGGAGTACGAAGCGGCTCTCGAAGACCTCGAACTCGACATCCTCAAATGCCTCATCCCTGAAGTGGGCCGCTTTCCCAAGTGGCTACCTTTGGGCATCACCAATATCCAGATCGGCGCTCCGGACGCATTTCCTCCAGGCGAGGGCGTTGCCGCGGCCGCCATTCTTATTCCGGTGCACCTCAGCACCATCGTGGAAGGAGTTAGATCATGACTACCAAGGCCACCGAAACCACCGCCAAGGATGAAGCCAAGTCCGAGGTAAAGAAGGCGCCGCGCACTGAAGTGAAGCTGGCCAAGCCTCATCGCCACGAAGGCCAGGATCTGGCTGTCGGGTCCACCATCAAGGTCACTGCTCGCCAGCGTAAGTGGCTGCAAGAGCTCGAAGTGATCGAGCAGGAGAGCAAGTAATGACCAAGAAAGTCGAAACCGTCATCCTTGGCGGTCTTCTGAAGATGCGCCCGGCCGGTACGGGTTACCCGTTCCGGGACGTCGGCCTGGTCTCCACTGTTCAGCAGTCGACCGAAACCAGCGACATCACGCTGCCGAACACCCGCACCCCGGAAGGCGGCAACTACGACAAGTTGACTCGTATCAATGCGATGAACCTGTCGATCAACTTCCGCGAGTTCGACGCCGAGAACATCGCCGCCAACCTGTGGGCGACGGTCACCGACGTGCCGAGTGCTGCCGTTACTGGCGAGAAGCACATCGCCGAGGTCGGCAAGACCTGCGTTCTGGACCGCATGCCCACGAGCATCACGTCTGTCACCGGCGCAGGCGGTACGACCGAGTTCGAGGAAGACGAAGACTTCCGCATGACCGGCTCAGGTATCGAAGTCCTGGTCGGCAGCGCGCTCGCCCAGGCAATCGAAGGGGCTACTGGTAACTATGAGGTCGAGATCGACTACATGGGTGCTAGCTTCGACGAAATCGAGGCCCTGACCGACTCCGGCCAGGAGTGGGAAATCCTGCTCGAAGGCCAGAACGGCGCGGGTACCAAGAAGCGCATCAACCCGCGCTTCTGGCGCTGCAAGTTCGCGCCGGCCGAGACGCTGGACTGGATCGGCACCGACGATTTCATGGGAATGACTGTTGCGGCGGAAGTGCTGGCGGACCCGACTCGCGGTACCGGCAAGTCGGCGTACATGAAGGTGCAGAAGGAGAAGGCTGGCGTATAAAACGCCGGCCGGAGGTAGCAGGAGGCCAAGCCTTTATGTGCTTTGGGCCTCCTGTTGTCCTGCGAGTAATCAGGCGAACGCTTGCTCTGATTCTTCGGGGATGATGCGGATCTCAACCCGGTGGTGCATTGCCTGGGCTGCTCTAGCTAGGGTCGAAATAGTCAAGCCTGGGTCGCTCGCATCTAGCGCGCGATCAACAAGGGTGCGGCTCGTATGCATCCTTGCGGCAAGATCTTTCTTGCTCATCTTTTCTTTTTTGCGGGCTTCCTCAAGCTGCCACGCGATAACGCGTTTCAATGCAATCGCAGACGTCTCCTCAAGGATGCCTTGCTCTGCAAGGAAGTCGTCGAAGTTAGATCCAATGTGGTTGCTCATGGCTTGTTACCTTTGAGTCGTGCGAGGCGATCTTTAGCTATTTGAAGGTCCGACGCTGGCGTGCGCTGAGATTTTTTTATAAACCCATGTAGAAGAACCATTTCTGACTTCACCACGGTAAAGAAAACCCGAGCTATGCCATGGGCCAAGGTAGAGCGTACTTCCCATAGATCCGTCGCTATCTTCCGGACTAAGGGCATCCCGAGCGGCCAGCCTATCTGCACCGTCTTGATATCGGCACCGACGGCCTTGCGTAAGGTGAAATCTTCGCTCTGAAGCCACTCTCTAACTGGCTCAGTCCCCTGAGCAGACTGGTAAAACTTCACGGTCAGCTTGACTGGAACTGGTTCCACAGCGCGTCCTTCGTTGCGGCAAGTTGTACAGAGTGGCATGGAGTAGTGCGAAGTGTACCAAAATAGGTGCACTATTCAATGGATAGTGGACTAGCCCGACAGAAGGGCGCGCATTGCCGCCCGGTGCAGGTTGAACGGACGCTCGTCTCCCAACCTAGCTCTGCGCTGGGTTTTTGTGGTGGCGCTCTGCTACATTTCGCCTTAACAGGGAGGAAGTGTGATGCGGTTCGCCTTTATTTCTGCTGCCGTGTTGGCTTTTTTAGCCAATGCTCAGGCAGCGACTGTTTACAAATGCGTGGATGCGTCCGGGAAGGTCACATTCACACAGCATAATTGTCCTGATGCGGCGAAGCTCAACGACGTGGTGTCGGCACATAACGCGCGCCCTAGCGGCTCGGGCCAAAGCGCGGTTATGGCAACGCCTATACATTCGGCACCGGAGTATCGCTCCGCACCGGCTGCTCCGTCTGTGTCCGGTGGGGTGACGGTGGTTGGCGGCTCTCGGGCCAAGCCCCAATGCGATACCGGCCTCAACGACAGGGACCTACGCACTGCGAAGGTCAGGGGAGAGGTCGTCGAGGGGATGAGCCGTAAGGACGTGGAAAGCATGTACGGCAAGCCTAACCGCGACGGGCACGCGCAAGGGCGGGGTGCTAGCACCTACCGACGCGATAGGCGCTACGAAGTGACGCACGTTAATTATGGCCAGGGTGGTTGCGTGAGCTCGAGCTATCAGTCAGGGAGTGGCAGCCGCTAATGAAATGCAAAAATTGTGGGCATGAGCCTACATTCGGCGAGATGCAAAGCAGCCCTGAGGCGTGCCCCAAATGCGGCATGGGCTATCGAGAGTGGGAAGAGCGAACCCAGAAGCTAGTGGAAGAAAGGAAGCAGTGGCAGGCAATTAATGCGGCCAGGGCCAAACGTCCGGCGGCGCTGAAAGATGCAGAAGAGCGTTATCCCGGCGCGCAGCCCGTCGTGGTCGTGGACGTAAACATGAGCTTCACGTCCATGGTGCTATTCATGGTCAAGTGGGCGATCGCAGCCATTCCAGCGCTCATCATATTGGCTTTGGTTTTCACTGGACTGACGGCAGCGCTTGGGGTGTTTTCAACGATCCTAAGCCTAATGCTTCGTTGACGGATAGATTTCGATAAACCCGCTTCGGCGGGTTTTTTTATGCTTGGAGAATGTATGTCGGACCTTGGCAAAACCGTAGTCAAGAAGGTGGGTGGCCGCGAAGTCGTCTGCCGCGAGCTCACCGTTTCTAAGGTGAGGATGCTCCTGGAGCAGCCGGCTGCGCCCGATCTGATCGGAGAAGTGCTGTTTGAGGACCTTCGACTAATTGATCTCCCGATCTGGACAAACCTTAGCAGCGCTGAAGTGGATGAGATGCTTCCCAGCCAAATTGCTGAGGTAGTGTCTGGCTGCCGCGAGGCTAACCCGCATTTTTTCGAGATGCTGGCTCGTCTGAATCGCCCACAGGCGGGGCAGTGAGTCAGCTGGATCAAGGGATTTGCGCACTAATTCGGATAGGGCACCGCGACGTGCTCACCTACCCGTGGTCACTCTTTCTTCGCTCATTCAAGGCGTAGCACATGGCTGATGTAGAACTTCGACTGAGCGCTGATACCGGCGCCGCTGGTAAAGAAATCGCCGGGTTCCGAAAGCAGTATGCCGACCTCGTAAAAACCGTTCAGGCTCCGCTTCGCCAGATTGACGCATTGCGGTCAACTCAGGATGCAGCCAAGAAGACAGCGGCGGAGTTCTTCGCAGCCAAGCAACGAGTAGCGGAGCTGAAAACTGCGATATCAGCAGCCGGCCAGCCGGTTAAAAGCTTCGAACGAGAGCTGAATGCGGCAGAAAGAACGCTTGCTCGAGCAACACTTCAGTTCGAGCGTCAGCGAGACTCGTTGCGGCAACAAAGAGAGCAGTTGCGAGCGGCTGGCGTCGATACCCGCAACCTCGCGGCCGAACAGCAACGCCTTCAGGCAGCCATGGTTAAAGCGGTCGGAAGCGGCCGAAATGACCAAGCACTTCAGTCCGCTGCGGACAGCCTTGGCGTAAGCAAAGCGCGAGACCTCCAAGCGGAGCTCGTGCGCTTGAACAGTCAATATCAAACTCTTAGGAGCAGCGGCACCCTTACCTCCAGAGAGCTATCGCTTGCTCAGCGGACGTATACCCAAAGAGTTCGCGAGACTCAGCAGGCAATGCGCGAGCTTCATGGCGAACAAAGCCGCCTGCAGGGTATCGGAGCAGGAGCTGCCGGCTTCGTAGGGCAAGCCGCAGGCGCGTATGGATTGCTACGTAGCATTCAAGGTGTAGTCCGCATCTCGGATTCCTGGACCGAATTGAGTGACCGGATCAAACTCGCCGCGGGCAGCCAGGAGCAATACGAAGTAGGCATGGCCCGCCTGCGCGAGATCAGCGACCGCACCTTCACGAGCATGAGCGGTAACGCGGAATCCTTCATTAACGCCCTTGGGCCGCTACGCGACCGGGGTTTCAGCAACCCTGAGGTTTTGAAGTTCGTCGAATCTGTCGGGCTAGGAATGGTTGCGAGCGCGGCGAAGGGTGAGCGAGCGGTCTCGGTAATTAATCAGTTCAGCAATGCCTTGCAAGACGGAAAACTCCAGGGCGACGCGTTCCAGGCGATGGTTCGCAACACGCCTGCGCTGGCGAATGCTCTTTCGCAAGCCCTTGGCAAAACGCGTGAAGAGCTTGCGGCAATGGCGACCGTTGGCGAACTGACGACGGACGTTTGGGTCCCGGCGCTTATTTCCCAGACCGACGAGCTGGGCAAAGCCGTAGACGATATGAATATCGTTGTCGGCGACGCGCTGACTCGCCTGAACAATGCCTGGGAAAACGCTATCAGCCAGGCAGATCCAAAGCCTTTGGTGGAGGCTATACAAGAACTGACCAAGACAATTAGCGACCCACTGATTGTAGAAAACCTCGTAAAAATCGCTTCGGCGCTGGTGACATTGACCGGTGCCGCTATCAGTGCAGGCAGTGGCTTCGCAACGATGGGCGACAATATCGGCTACGCGGCCGCGCAGGCATCGGGCAACGTCGACAAGCTCACCAAGCTTGAGAAGACGTTAAAGGAGGTAAACAACGCGATCACCGGTGACAGCTTTATTGGCTCGAACACCACCGCTCAACTGCTGAAGTTCTTCGCTCCGGAAAGGCTCGAAGAATGGAAGAAAGAGCTGGAGCAGAGCATCGCTGACGTGAATGCCGAAATCTCTGGAATGACCGGCGAAGCGTACAAAGCGCAGCAGGCGGCCGCTGCCAAGGAACGCGCAGTAGAGGAAGCCGCCAAGAAAGAGCAGCAGCGTATTGAGGAAGAGAGGCTGGCAAGTAAGCGAGCATGGGTCACAGATACCAGTAAGCTCAGGGACGAAAATGTAATAAATGCGGCTCAAACGGCGAGAAAGCTAGCCTCCATCGAGCGCGAGTCTGCGAAGGAGATCGAAGCCGCCAAGAAAGCGCAGATTGATACCGAGAAACGCTATAGCGAGGCGCTGGGTAAGCTGCGGGGCGCAGGGCAGGGTGGCAGCTTTACCGATGCCAACCTGCTTAAGTCGCAAGCACGGCAAGCGCTGAGTTCAGGCGATCTTGAGGGCGCGAAGCGTATTGCCCAAAGCGCGCTGGACATGCTTTCCAGGCTGCAGGATGCAGGCGAAAACACCTACGGCTTCGAGGGCATCATCAATGAGCTGTATGGCATTGAGAAAGCGGCGGACCAGATCAAGCTTGATAACGCACAGAACAGCTTTGAAGCTGCGAAGAAAAGCGCTGTCGAGCTTAAGGAACTGCTAGACAAACTCAAGCAAGTCACCGTCACGGTCAAGATGGACGAAGCGGCTAAGGCGGCGCTGGAGAATGACCTGCGTCGCCTGTCTGAGTTAGCCGTCATAGCCGGTGACGGAAAGCAACTTGGCAGTTTGCCCGGCAACGTATCTAACGCCCAGGCGCGGACAGTAGGTGATACGCCGACTATCAAAGCCGAGGCCGAAATCACCGGTATACGCCAGGAAAGCTCGGGTGGTGAGGCATCACTGCCAGCTGTAGACGTTGAGGCCAGGATCAAGAATATCTGGAAAGATGGCGAGAACAGCTTTAGCCAGTTCCCCCCTGTAGACGTTACAACACAGGTGGATCAGTCAGCGGTTGCTAGTACGCAGGCCGAAATACAGGAGCTCTCTGCCCAGCTCGCGCAGCAGTTGACGATTCCAGTTCGCCCTGTAGTTCAAGGTGGCGGCTCTGCAGCTAGTCCGAGTGCTCCCGGCGAATTTGCCACCGGCGGCTGGACCGGTCCCGGATCGAAATACCAGCCGGCCGGCATCGTCCACGCGGATGAGCACGTACAGCCGAAGCGAGTTGTTAACGAGCCCGGCGCGCTGCCTTTCCTCGAGCGCGTCCGCCGTAATGGCTTCCAGAACACGATGAGCATGCTTCAGCAGCGCATCGCTTCTGGTATGCGGGGTTACGCGGAGGGTGGGCTAGTTAGCCGTACCGTTCCTGCTATCCCGCAAATGGATCCGGCTTTGATGGCTGGGCCTATGACCGGTCTGGAGGACTGGGGGCGGGTGACGATTAGTGAAAACGGTACGACCCACGAAGTTGCCATGTCACGCGCCTCCTACGAAGAGCTCATGCGCCGCCAAGCGCTGAAGTTCGGGCGCTAATTCAGGAAAAACTTGATGTCCCAACCCATGATCATGCTCGGCGGCGTGCCGATCGTGCTGCACGCTGGCGCGCCCGAAATGGCGTCGCAGCCACTGGAGGGTGCGACGGTCGTCCGTATGAGCAATGGCGCAGGCGTGAAGATGACGCACTGGGCAGGGAAGGCGGCCGGTTCCATCAGTGGTACAGGATGGATGCCGCCAGGCTTGGACGGTCTGGATTTCAGCCGGGCGCTTGAGCTGCACTGCACGAAGCAGGAAAGCGTTACTACCACAGCCACGTCAGTAGTCCTAAGCAGCACCCCGCGGCCAGATGTAGCGCCGTGGGCATTAGCGCTCGTACGTGGCCAGTGGGTCGATACACCTTGTGTCTATGCAGATGGGGCCGTGACCCTAACCCCCATACCTGACGCTGCGCTCTATTCGGTGGCTTGGATGCCGGTTTACTGGGTTTTCGCTACAAAGCCGCGCTCAACTTTGTCCGCCGGGAGTGCTTCCCACGGCTGGACACTGGACTGGGAAGAAGTCTGATGCTCATCAATGGTTACCCGCTCGGCAGCGTGCCGTTAGCTGGTCTGGCTGGTGAGGAATCGGTGGACCCGGTTCCGGTCATCCCAAACGCTTCATTCACTTGGAGGCCGGTTGTAACGGTTGCAGGTGTTGATTGGTCTACTCGCTTGGCCGGAATCGTTGAAGTCGATCGCGAGGAGGGCGCCGCAGGGGTGGCTTCCTTCGCGCTCTGCATGCCTCCTGGGCCTGTCACACCGACCGACTGGAAAGGTCGCGCGGTCACAATTGAGCTAGTCGCACAAGACCGGGATGGTCAGCGCGTTCAGCGCCTCTACACCGGTCGTATCGCTGACCCGTCGTGGGACCGCGCGACCCGGACACTTGCTTGCACATGCAGTGATCTACTGCAACAGAGGGTAAAGGCACTCGGGATCAATGAAATCGACGCTCTGACGCCTTCAGCACATTGGTCTCCGGACGTGTTCCAACCCGTCGAAGGCCGGTCCCGTTGGGACTACATGAACGAGCGCCTTGGTACACTGACCGCAAGCCTGGACAGTGACGTCTACGGCGGCATGAGAGTGACAAGTTGGTTCGCGAAAGGCTCGGCGGACTACGTGTTCGGTCCGGGCTCAACGGTGCACGCGTCACTCGACGTACAGCTGAGCGATATCGGCGCCGAAACGAACGTCGTCGAGATTGACAGCGACTATCGGTTCTCGCGCCTCCGCCAGCACAACGAGCGCTACTACTGGCAGCATCCGAATACCTTCGGGGTGGGTGGCGAGCAGGGTTTCTGTAACTGGATATCCGAGCGCGACGGTACCGAGCTGCCAGACATCCAGATGGTGAAGGATGCGGTCGGCGATACCGGGCAAACCCTGCTTAGTGCGGCCTCTTGGTATCGCCAACTGCCGACAGGCGTCTATTGCGGCGGCGAGGTGCCCTGGGCTAACGACTACCTTGATTTGCTGCTGGGCGCCTCCTTCAGCGGCGGGCGCCGGTGGGTGCAGACGGTGACCGAGCAGTACCGGCTTCGCGTGGTTGCCGAAACGAGCGTCGAGGCAGTGGGCGAAGTGGTTTCCCGCCAAAGTGCAAACGTCGAGATCGAGAACGAGCGCGCGGAAGAGTGGGGTTCGAAGCCTTTCGGCATCGACACGCAAGGAACACCAAAGCAGTCGAACGGCAACGGCATCCCAGTTATCGACGGCTGGCCGGGCAATAAGCCGGACGACGGCAAGACGGGCCACGAGGATCTGCGCGACGAAGAGCGGCGGCAGGCTCTGCTACGGACTCTGCTGGCCGAAGGTTACTCGCAGGTCATATCGGCCCATCGTGGCACCGCGCTGAGCTGGCAGGTGCCTACCGGCTGGATCGGTGAGCTGGATCTGATCCACACCATCGAGATCGATGACCAAGACGTTCGCGCCAAGGGCAAATGCGTTCGGCTGCAGCACGCACTGGACATGGCATCGGGCAGCGCACTGTCGACCGTCACCATGGCGGTTATGCGTGGTGGTGGCAGCGTCACCGATCCACTGGTGCCGCCGCCGTATCACGACGAGCCGCAGCCCGAGCCCGAGCCGGAAAGCCCGATTGCCACCAGCCTGCCTACACAGCTCGGCGGCAAGGTATCCAGCCCTGAGTACAACGAAAAGCTGCCTGGGTTCTCCGGTAACTACAGCGTGCCGGAAATCACCGATGCGGAGTTCCCGCGCCGATTCGATCTGGACTCCCGGGAGATCCCGGCCGAGCAGGCAGACGAACAGCAGATCGAGATTGCCCGGACCTACCGGGTCGCCATTCCCAATGACTTGCTTGAGATGACGTAATGAGCAGAGGCAGCGAGATGCAGGCCGAGCGCCGGGCGATCGGTCAGCGCAATGAGGCCGAGCGGCGCGCGGGTGGTCGAGCGATGGAGGAACGGCGCCGCGGTACGAAGGCAGTCGATGACCTCAACAGCCTGGTTGAACCTCCTCGACGCACGACAACCCTCAGTCCGGTGGCGCCCGTAGGCGGATTCCCGACTTCGAGAGGTCGGGGCGTCTGGAATGAGTCGCGCGCTCCGAGGGGTGGCGGTGGCATCGCCAGCCCCCTGAAGGAAGTCACGAAGGATGAAAACGGCACACAGGTGCCAGACCGTGAGCACTGGCCGAACATGATTATGACCAGTTCTGACGGGCTCTTCGTCTTCGAGGTCAAGCCAATCAAGACCTGGAAGTTCAAGGATGCCAACGGCGACGCCGTACAACTTCAAATTGCCCAACCCAAGAAGGACGAAGCGTGATCGATCTTCCATCTACCACGGATGAAACGGTGGCGATGGGCTGGCCCTGGCATGGAAGGATTGTCACGCGCCCGCGTGAAGAGGCCATTGTAGAGCTGCCCAATGGAAAGACCGTGCCAGTGGGATTCGACGCCAGCCGAAACACGTACCTGTTCGACATAGGCTACCCGGACATTCCTTCAGAAACGATAGAGGCGGCCGGTGGCAAATGGTGGGGCCGGGCAATTCTTCGGGGCGGCCCGCTTAATTTGAATTACGCAGAGCATGTTTCGTATTACGGGTCGGGTGTGAAGCTGGCGAACTCCACCAACGACTGGTTGCCAGGTGTGCCCCTTGTTTTCGATCCGGTAATAGAAGGTGGGCGACGGCGTATCGTCTTTGTATCTGCGGCGTTCATAGGGCAATCCGAACTCGAGTTGACACTGAACTACCAGGGCGCTGTAGACCGAAAGGTCCGCATACCCATCACGCTAGATCAGCTTGGTAATGGCGCTGGACAGCCGGAGTGCGTTACTCGGCAGCAATCCGCTGGACGCTATGAGAGTTACGGCCAGGTAAATGACCAATTTCTGCCAAATCCCGATTTGGAAATAGCGGACTTTCGGGCGAACAAGCTGCTTGTCGTTATAGCTGCAACCGCGCATGTCCGCGCGCCCAACGTGCCATATCCAATGGCCTACGAAAGCCGTTCCCCAAAACCTGCAACTGTCATCGGTTTATTGGAGATCGTGCTGCAGCCGGCCGTTCTGGACTCAACGGTTGATCCAAGGCCACACGTCCAGCTTCGACTCATCGAAGATAGGGCCAGCGCGCTGGGAAACCCTGTTTACGAGACCCACGACGAGACCGGCCCCCAGTTCCGGGACTACCTCGCCAAATGGACTCAACAGCTGGGATTGCTGAATGCTTGGTATGCCCCGGACGGTACTGTTCGGACGGCCCGATTCGATCGGATCCAGTCATCAGTACAGGAGCGGTGGCCGGCGTCTTCGGAAGGCCCGGCCGGGCAGCGGGACATCATTGAGACCACGATGCGGATTCGGACCGACAGCGGTACGGTCATAGACGAGATGGTCATGCGCGATACGCGGGAACGCTTCGATCACGGCGCTAACACAATTCAACTTATTCGCACCGTGGAAGTGACAGGGGAAGATCCTGACATCGCTGATTCTGGGCGCGTGACGGCTACGTTCGAGTACTTTGACCCGGCTCCGATTTTTCAGCCAGGCTTCCATGCGGACAGCATCGTCGCGTACATCTCAAGGGTGAGCGGCAGGAACATCATCCGGGAGCAGGATATCCGCATGCTCTGGCTGCTGCGCTGCAGCAATACGCTGTCTTGCCTCGGCTACACCCGTGAGCCGTTCGCGTACGCAGACGGCCAGGACACCATGCCGGTGAAGGTCCGAAGGGGGCCGCTCATCTCGCCGAAGGGATCGGTCATGGAAGTGGACACCCGAACGTTATTGCACAGCCGCAGCGCGAGTCCCGACTACGAATACTCGCGCAGTTTCTGGTGGTTCAACGGGCTGCGCTACGCAAGCTACAACCCCGTCACAGGCGAGATTGCCCGTAACGACGAAACGGCCTCCTATAGCTGGGTCTGAGGACAAAACATGAACTTCGTCAACAACTGGCGCCGGGATATCACCCTGGCAGCCGGAGCGGTTTCGGCTGCGCTGGATTTGCCGAATGGCACCTATCGACTGACCCTGGCTGACGCTGTGCCGCCAACGCGCTTCGAGATCATCGAGGCAGTTGTCGCCAATGGCAGCGCATCGCTGACGCGGGGCATAGAGGGCACGTCTGATCAGAACTGGCCTGCCGGAAGCACGGTCTTCGCGTCTGTCACGGCAGGAATTCTCCAATCGCTTGCGTCCAGCGGCGGTGGCGGTGGCGGTGCTGCGCCGATCATCTCGGACCAGCCTCCAATGCAGGCGCCCGATAGTATCGGGCAGCTTTATGTGTTCAACGAGTTCGAAACGAGACTGATCACCTATATCGCGTCTGGTACAGACTCGCCGGAAAATTGGGTTCCTGTGAGCGGTATCGAATCCGTCTGGACGTACGGCTATGCGGGTTCGTTCGAGGTCGAACGCTATCGCCGGAACATCGCTATATCCATTGAAGGCAGTGGCAGCGATCCGACCGCAATCCTCGTATTACCGCCATGGTCACTGGCTCCTGTCGGATTCAGCTGCAAGCTCGAGCAGAGCATGACGCTTGAGCTCGACTTCGGAGCGATGGGCCGGTCGCTAATGGCGCAGGTGCACGACCATGGAACTGAAACGACAATGGCTGTTTCGGGCGCTGTGCTCAGGCTTTCCGTGAATCAGCCGGTCGAGATTTCTATAACCGATTTGTCTCCCGAGTCAGAGATCAACCTGGGCGCCTGGGTTGCCTTGGCTATCACGCAGTATACGCCCGCTACTTTCAGGACTGTGGGAGGGGGACTTTCATGACGCCCTCCCGACTAGATCTCCCAATTACGCCAAGCGCTACCAACCGAAAGCCACTCTGGCTGATGCAGCCTGACTACGCCTATCGACACATTAGTGAGATCCGCCAAACCGCGCCGCTCACCCTCACCGTGCCCGAACATGGCCTGCCAGGCATGTGGCCAGTCTGGATCGACGGAACATCCTCGAGCCAGTTGAACCGATCGCCGGCGCGCGAGCCGTTCCGTATGGCAAAGGTCATCGATGCGGACACCATCGAATTCAACGACATCAACGGCGCGGCGCTCAAGGCCAACGGTGGGCAGCTGATCTATCAGAAGCCGGTCGACTTGACCGGCTGTACCGGGCGACTGCTTATCAGCGGCTCGGATGGCTCGACGCTCAAACTCACAACTGACAACGGCGGCCTTGCTATCGAAGGGCTCGGCCAGATGCTCATCGTGGTCACGGCGGAGCAGAGTGGGGCGCTGACGTTCGAGTGCGGCACGTATGACCTGGACCTGACCATGAGCAACGGGGACGTGATCCGCTGGCTGCAGGGTGATGTCACGACCCGGCCGGAGGGATGCCATGCCTGCTGACGTCATTGTCGCCGGCCAGCCGTTCGCGCTGGTCGTCGAGCCACGCGCGGCGCCCGCTGTAGTGGTGGCTGCTGGCAACCAAGGTCCAGCTGGCCCGCGCGGCGTTCCAGGCCCGTCCGGTGGCTCCGCTGTACAGCGCCAAGCAGGTAATACGCTGAGCGCGCTCCGCTTCGTGTACGAGCTCAACGGCGCCGTGCGGTATCTCGATTACAGCGATTCAGAAAACATGGATTTTGCCCTTGGCCTGACGCTGACGTCTGCGGCGGAAGGCCAGCAGATCGACATTCAGCTTTCGGGCAGCGTCGACGAACCATCGTGGTCTTGGATGCCTGGTCCAGTGTGGCTAGGGACAGAAGGCTTTCTTACCCAATCACCGCCACATGAAGGATTCCTACTTTATGTCGGCTCCGCCGTTTCACCAACCCGTCTCATCCTCAACATCGACCAGCCAATAGAGCTGGCACAGGAGTAATCATGGCTGCAAAATCCTTCATTCGTCTGGTAGGCGGCAAGCTCCGTCAGATCGCGGCGACTGTTGTCTCGACAGGCGCTGGCAACGGCGGCGACATTGTCGCGCTGGATGACACCGGCAAGCTCGACCCCAGCGTCATGCCGACCGGTATTGGCGCGAATACGAATGTCGGCACGGCCAGCGAGGCGCTGACCGCGGGCAGCTTCGTCCAGTTCTTCACCAACGCTGGTGCTCTTGGTGTCCGTAAGGCGGACAACAGCAACAACCGTCCGGCCGATGGCTACGTGACGGCCAACGTCGCCAACGGCTCACAGGCCACGGTCTATCCGCTTGACGGCACCAACTCGAACCTGACCGGCCTGACGCCTGGTGCCGACTACTGGTTGGGCACAGCTGGCGGTGTGATCGCTGTGCCGCTCGACGAGACCCTGCCGGCGAACCAAGGCACTAACAAGGTGAGCCAGTACCTCGGCAAGGCGCAGTCGGCGACCGCGTTGATCACCACCGACAGCGACGCTGTGGTGCTCTGATGGCCGCTCGGCGACCGCTGGTCCGAGCTGGCGGTAAGGTTCAGCAGCTACCCGCGGGCGACAAAATGTCCGCGGATAGCCTACCAAGCGCCGCCGATATGGGCGTCGAGCCAGCGATAGCGCCAGGTGCCAATGATCGCTACTGGCGAGGCGACAAGACGTGGCAGGTTCTTGCTTCAGCTGTCCGCGGCGTGGTCCTGACCGGCCTATCGACCTCGGTGAGTACGGCACTTGCAGCAACCGACACCGTGATTGACGCGCTCGGTAAGCTCCAAGCGCAGCTAGGCAATAAGGTCGACAAGGAGTCTGGCAAAGGGCTGTCCAGCAACGATTACACGTCCGCTGAAAAGACCAAGCTCGCGAACGCCTTCCTGGAAAAGGTCGGCGGGGAGATGACCGGCACGATAGTGTCTGCCGCGCTCAACTCGTTGATCCAGAAAGGTGGCGCCGGCAAGGGCATCATCCATCGGGTAGACAGCACCAATTATTACTTCCTGATCACCGATACCAACGACGGTACATTCAACTCGCTCCGGCCCCTGTTCATCAATCTGACCACGGGCATGGTGTACATGCGGCAAGGTCTGGATGTTGCGGGGGGTTTGAAGGCCAACACCTTCACCGGCAACGGTGCAGGGCTCACGGGGGTAAAGGCGGATGTGCTCGCTAACGCCCGAACCATCAACGGCATAGCGTTTGACGGCTCGACAGATGTGAATTTACCCGGTGTGTTCAAAGACATCACCAGCTACGGCGCGTCGACCTCGGCAACCGCAGCGATCAACCTGACCGCGGTGAATAACACCATTGCGAACGAGCGCAACGTAATCGTGCCTCCACAGGATTACCAGCTCAGCGCATTCCCGACGAACCCTTTGGGCAAGCAATACCAAGGCGAGGGCCGCCTGCTCAACGGTAAGCGCCTCGTAAACCCGACTACCGACATCAACCGGAACATCTTCGGTCAGGAGTACCTAAACCCGTTCTTCGAGAAGATTCTTGATAAGACCGCAAGTGTCAAAGTGGTCTTTTCCGGTGACTCCACTACCGAGAACTGGGGGCAGGGGAGTTATCAGATAGACAAGATTTTCACCCGAATTGCGGCTGACAAAGGTCATGCTGTACAGGCGTGGAACAAAGGCGTCGGCGGCGCTCACACGGAGGAATGGCGTACGCAGTACCTTTCGGCTGACCTGGCGCTCAACCCTGACCTTTACGTCGTGCGGTGGGGCCTTAACGACGTTACTAACAACCGAACAATTGAGCAGTATGCCCAGTCATTACGTGCTGGCCTACAAGCCATCCGGAGCCAACGGGAAGTGAAGTCTCTGGCGATTGTCCTGATGGCCCCGAACTCGACATCCGAGTATTCGGCGAATCGTGACGAGAGATGGGAAGAGCAAACCAGCAAGGTCTGCAAGCAGGCAGCTCGGGACTTCGGCTGTGCATTCATAGACACGTACGCGATTTGGGCGGACAGCCGGGCTGGGGCAGGCGTATGGCTCGACGGTGCGAATGGCGTAGGCGGGATTCATCCCAAGCCAGTCTTCAATATGACGATCGCGTCACTGCTTGCGGACGTCGTCTTTCCCTCTGGCCTTCGCGCACGGTCCCTACCAAGTTCGGTGAAGACTGTCACCGCGGCCACGTTGCCGTCCGAATACCCGATAGGTTACTCCCTGTTCGAGCTAACAGGGTATGACTACCCCGCAACGGCCGCGACCTTGCGTTCAATGGACGGGTACTGCTCTCAAACCATCTTCGGACACCCGCCTACTGATGGATGGACCCCGCAAGTGACCACGAGATTTGGGCGCTGCGATGGGACGAATAACTACTGGTACTCCAAGGCTTATGACAGAAACGGCGTTACGCTTTCTCTGGTCAACGGTTGGGCTCACCTGCCTGACGGAAGCGGGGGCAGAGTAGAGGCGCGAGCCAAGCTGGCAAGCGGTGTCGTCACACTAAACGGCATCATCACTGGCGGAACCAGAGGCGATGACACGTTGCTGACAACCCTACCTCCGGGGCTCCGCCCACGTAATCCCATCATTTGCGCACAAGCAGCAATGCAGACCACCGCCGGGATTGGAACCTGTTACCTGCACATTTCCAACTCCGGCGAGGTGACTATATGGCGTGGCGTGTCCGCTGGAAACGGGTGGGTCAGCCTGGACGGGATCAGTTTTGAGGTAGGTGCTTGATCTATCGGACGGCGTAATTCACGACGGCGCCCGACCAAGGCTCGGCGGGCTGACCTATACCGAGGCAGCTTTGAAAGCAGGCACTCTGCGGATAGTTGCCTGGCACACCATAAGGGAAACATCTGGCGCAACGCCCAACGATCACACCGGCACCTGCCGGTTTTTTTTATGCCTGGAGAAACGTATGCAGACTTCACAGCGAGGCATTGACCTCATCAAGCAGTTCGAGGGGCTTCGCCTGGAAGCCTATGACGACGGTGTAGGCGTTCAGACCGTCGGGTACGGACACACCAAAGGCGTCACCCGCGGAATGAAGATCACAGCCGCCCAGGCCGTCGACTTCCTCCGGCAAGACCTGCGTGACGCCGAGCTCGAGATTGAGCGATCCGTGAGCGTCGACCTTTGCCAGCACCAGTTCGACGCGCTGGCCTCCCTGATCTTCAACATCGGCGGCCGAGCATTCCGCGACTCGACCCTCCGGAAGAAGCTGAACGCTTGTGACCAGAAGGGCGCCGCTGCGGAGTTTGACCGGTGGGTGTATGCCGCAGGCAAGAAGCTTACTGGTCTTGTTCGCCGGCGCGCAGCTGAGCGGAAGCTGTTCGAGGACAAGCCATGACCTGGCTTCGCGCCACTCCGCTGTGGGCGTGGACGCTCGTGGGTGGCCTGTTGGTGGGTGGTGCCATTGGATGGTGGGTAAACGGTGCGCGGTGGGAGAACAAACTGTCCGTTGCGCAGAAGGAGTATGCCGAGGAACGGCAAGGGTTAGCGGAGCGAGCGCAGGAGGCAGAAGCCAAGCAGCGCCGCATCGAGAGAGAGCGTCAGCAAGCAGTCGACGAGGTCGAGCGTCATGCGTCAGAACAGATTGAGATGGCCCGTGCTGATGCTGCTCGGGCTGGCAGTGCACTTGACCGGCTGCAGCAGCGGTACGAAGCCGCAACAGCCAGTAGTCGAGCCTGCGGCAATTCCATCACTACCCAGCTCGGCCAGGCAGCCAACGACGCCGCCCGAGTGCATGCCGACGTGCTCGGCCGGGTTGGAAAGGCTGCTCAACTCTATGCTGACGTCGCCGACCGAAGGGGAATAGCGGGTTTGGCCTGCCAGACCGCTTTTGATTCACTAGAAGGAGGTAGCCGATGACGATCCAGACGAAAGACGCGTTTATCGAACTGGCCGGGCGCTTGTGGGATGAGGCGTTCCCTCAACAGCCTGAGCAGCCGAAGCCGGTCGAGGGTGCCAAACCGGTGGCAAGCCTCAACATTGGCGGAAGCACAGACGGCGAGTGGGTAAAGGGCTTCAGCAAAGACCGCAACATGATTGCGTTCGCTGCCACGCCCGACAATAAGAAACACCTGATCGTCGGCCGGACGATGAAGTTCTCCAACGGCGAGACCCGCAAGATCACCGGCAATGGCACATCAATGGGGAAGGTCTGGCTGGAGTATGACGGGGTCAAGCTTTCTCCTGTAGATGGCCCGGTCGAGATCTACGAGGGGCAGACCGTCCCAAAGCCTGAAGGGGCTCCGGAGTCGATCGCTTCGCCGGCGCCCCAGCCTGTAAAGGATGAGAGGAAGCTGGACTTCGATCTGTACCTGATGGGTGTGAACCTCGCCGGGGCTGAGTTCAACCGCGGCGTACTGCCTGGCACAGCGCCAACGAACTACCGACGAAATACGCGTGAGACTTTCCAGCGGGCGGCAGGGCATGGCTTGAAGACTATCCGCCTGCCGTTTGCATGGGAGCGATTACAGTCCACGCTGGGCGGTCCGCTGGACAAGTCGTTCCTTGCCTGGATGCACAACTGCTTTGCCTGGGCGAAGGAATTCGATCAGCGGATCATCCTGGACATGCACCAGTACTTCCGCCGCAACGTCAATGGCAAGGATGTGCTGATTGGTTCCGCCAGCGCGCCGCTGCAGCACTTCCTCGACATATGGAAGCTGATTGCCAAGGAGTTCATGGGCTATCCGAACCTCCTGGGTTACGAGCCGATGAACGAGCCCTATGCGACTGGTGGAACGTGGGGCCCGGCCGCTCAGAAGGTCGTCGATGCCATCCGCGAGGTGGACGCGAATACCCTTATCTTCGTGAATGGCGATGCCTACGCCAGCGCGCAGTATTGGATCAAGGAGCCGAACGGTAATAGGACAAACCCAATGTTCCCGCTGAGGGGCAAAGGGATCGTCTACACGGCCCACGCGTATCACGACCCCAATAGCTCGGGCATCAAGGCGAATCTAGCCGCGGACGTAGACATAAACGTCGGAGTCAACCGGTTCCGGGTCTTCGTGGAGTGGTGCAAGCAGAACGGGGTGATGGGGGCAGTGACCGAGACCGGCATTGATTACCGCCAGAACAAAACGGCGTATGACGCCCTTTACGCGACGCTTGATTACCTCACTAGCAATAACATCCTGGTCACCTACTACGCGGCCGGCGATGGCTGGACACCGACCAGCGATAATGCGCTCGAAATCAAGAAAGACGGTCAATACGTCTACTTGCCGCCGATTGATGTAATCAAGAAGTTCACCAATCGCAAGACCAGGGTCATCGGCCCTACCGCCTAACCCCTGAGCTCACGCTCAGTCCTGTCTATCTCGTTCTGCAACCTCAGCGCGTGCATCTGTACGACGGTGTCGCCTTTCTGTGGGCGGCATTTGTCGAGCTCGCGCTTGAGGTTACGCAGGCGGCGGTAGAGCAGGGTGCGGTTGTGGTCGCATATTTGGTCCATGGCATGCCCCTCTGTGGGGTTGCCAATAGGACAAATGGCGGCGAATCTCGTTCTGCTGAAGCGTCTAATACTGCCTGAATCGATGCCGTATCAACTGGCTTTCAAGAGGCCTATCTACCGCTTTCCAATTAGACAGATATACTCTGGAAGCCCCGGAAACACTGGGGAAAGAGACCTCAAACAACCATACTGCTGCATCATCGGAGTGTGTTGGCTGAGATCGCTTTGACTCATTTCCGGACCTTGCGCAAAAGGCGCTAGTGTACGGTATAGGCCCCTTACCATTAACCCCGGAGAACGACGTGGACGAGATCACACGGCTTTCAACTCAACTGGGCGAATCCCTACAGCGTTTAGGGGCACAGGTCACTACGGCCGAATCCTGCACGGGCGGCGGAATTGCAGAAGCCATCACGCGTGTCGCTGGAAGCTCTACCTGGTTCGAGGCGGGCTACGTGACCTATTCGAATGCACAAAAGGCGGCGCAACTGGATGTGCCCGAGCGGCTGTTCACATCCGTCGGCGCCGTGAGTCGCGAGGTCGTGGAAGCGATGGCCCGGGGTGCTCGGACGAAGGCCAATTCACGGTTCGCCGTAGCGGTCAGCGGTATTGCCGGGCCTGGCGGCGGTGCGCCAGAGAAGCCAGTGGGTACGGTCTGGCTCGCTTGGGCCGACGGCAGTCGCATCTACGCGCACCGCCATTTGTTCGAAGGTGATCGGGCCGCTGTACGCGGTCAGACTGTCGTCTGCGCGCTGCAAGGCTTGCTTCGTCTGTGCGCTGGAGAAATTCCCGGACAGGGGTAGGCGATTGACCCCGCTTGTGCTCTAATACTGTCTACTTATACAGTTATTGGCGGCCTCGGGCCGATTCGAGCGAGGATGTCCTGATGGATGAGAACAAGAAGCGCGCGTTATCCGCTGCGTTGGGTCAGATCGAGAAGCAGTTTGGCAAAGGCGCAGTGATGCGTATGGGTGACCATGATCGCCAGGCCATTCCTGCCATTTCGACCGGCTCGCTCGGCCTGGATATCGCGCTCGGTATCGGTGGTCTGCCAAAAGGGCGGATTGTCGAGATCTACGGTCCTGAGTCTTCCGGTAAAACCACGCTGACGCTCTCTGTTATCGCTGAGGCGCAAAAGCAAGGCGCCACGTGCGCGTTCGTCGATGCTGAGCATGCACTGGACCCTGACTACGCAGGCAAGCTGGGCGTGAATGTGGACGACCTGCTCGTATCGCAGCCCGATACCGGTGAGCAGGCGCTTGAAATCACCGACATGCTGGTGCGTTCGAACGCGGTTGACGTGATCATCGTCGACTCCGTTGCGGCCCTGGTGCCCAAGGCGGAAATCGAAGGTGAGATGGGCGATGCGCACGTAGGTCTGCAGGCGCGCTTGATGTCGCAGGCGCTGCGTAAGATCACCGGTAACATCAAGCACGCGAACTGCCTGGTTATCTTCATTAACCAGATCCGTATGAAAATTGGCGTGATGTTCGGCAACCCCGAAACCACTACCGGTGGTAACGCGCTGAAGTTCTATTCGTCCGTTCGCCTCGACATTCGTCGTACTGGCGCGGTGAAGGAAGGTGACGAAGTCGTGGGTAGCGAAACCCGCGTCAAGGTCGTCAAGAACAAGGTTGCGCCGCCGTTCCGTCAGGCAGAATTCCAGATCCTTTACGGCAAGGGCATCTACCGCCACGGTGAGGTTATCGACTTGGGTGTGCAGTTGGGCCTGCTTGAGAAGTCCGGTGCATGGTACAGCTATGAGGGCAACAAGATTGGTCAGGGCAAGGCGAATGCCGCGAAATACTTGGCCGAAAACCCGGAAGTTGGCAACACCGTCGAGAAGCTGATCCGCGACAAGCTGCTTGTCTCTAACAAGAAAGCGGATGTTGTTGCTGAAGACGCGGTAGACGCCGACCTCTGATATGCCCGTTGTGCTCGATACTCCTGTTGCTGTTCGACGCGCTGCGATGGATTTGCTGGCGCGCAGGGAGCACGGGCGTGTCGAGCTGAGCCGAAAGCTGCGCCAGCGGGGCGCAGCAGAGGCACTCATCGAAAGTGAGCTGGCCCGTCTGGCCGAAGAAGGCTTGCTGGATGAATCCCGCTACCTTGAAAGCTATATCGCGAGCCGCGCACGCTCCGGTCATGGTCCCTCGCGGATACGTGAAGAACTGGGACAGCGTGGCCTTTCCAGGGATGTCGTTCAGACTGCTATCGACCAAGCCGAAATCGATTGGAGCGAGCAGCTACGTGATATCTGGAAGCGGAAATTCGGTGTATTGCCTCGGGACGCCAAAGAGCAGGCACGCCAAGCGCGGTTTCTAGCCTATCGAGGCTATTCTCACGACCAAATCGGTCGTTTGCTGCGCGGACGTTTGGACGATTGATTTTCAACGAGCCCAATTGTCAGGGTCGTTGATATAACTGATCAGTTCTTTAAGGCGACCCTGATCCCGGCCTGTGAAGGTGAACGTGAGCGCTACTGCCTCGGTTGTGCGGGCGGTACGCGCGTCGTCTGCCGCTTCTAGCGCGTGCTGCTCGAATCCGCCACTAAGACACAAGGCCGTGTACTTCTCGTTCAGCCGAGCGATTGCCGCATCTGTCAGCAGATGGCGGTAGCGAACGGCGAATTGCGTTTTCATCCATCGCGTGGACTGGAAGTTTCGGTAGAACGCCGTGATGACGTTTGCCGCGTCCTGGACGCTATCCGTCAGATGCATCAGGTTCAGGTCTTTCGGGAGGATGTAACCGTTGGCACCGAGCTCTTCCCGGAAAAAGTCCAGGGCACGCTGCCAATAGGTTCCGCCTGGTTCGTCGAGCAGGACGATGGGGACCAGCGGGCTCTTGCCCGTTTGAATGAGCGTGAGTACTTCCATCGCTTCGTCGAGGGTCCCGAATCCTCCAGGACACAGCACCAGCGCATCCGCCTCCTTGATGAAGAACAGCTTGCGTACGAAGAAGAAGTGGAACGATAGCAGGTGCTCGCTGCCTTCGATCGTAGCATTGGCATGCTGCTCGAAGGGAAGTGTGATATTGAGACCAAGACTCTGGTCCAGGCCAGCACCTTCATGCGCTGCTGCCATGATGCCGCCGCCACCACCGGTTATGACCATAAGATCACGAGACGCGAGCGTTGCGCCCAGTTCACGTGCCTGCGCATACAGCGGATGCTCGCGTGGTGTCCGGGCGGAGCCAAACACCGTGACCTTGCGACGGTCCTTGAATTGCTCCAAAGCTCTGAACGCAGCAATCATCTCCCGAAGCGTCTGAGCAACGATCTTGCTCTCCCAGCGGCACCTGTCTTCCTGCGCCATCTGCAAGACGTGCACCAGCATCTCTCGGTACAGCGGTGCATTGCGACTTTCGCCTCGCATGACTTCCGTCAGTAGGTAGTCGACATGCTCATGCACTCGGCTCAGGCTGACGTCTAATCGCTCTGGTGAATCAGGCATGTGGGTATCTCACCACAGTCAAAGAGTGCAGGTCAGGCGCCACAGTCGGACCGGTCGAAACGCTCGGTCGCGATTGGGCTGTTCGTCTTGTACTCACTGAACTCATAGCGCAATTTGGCACCACGCTCCAGCAACTGGCGAAAGCCACGGTTGTTGCAAACGCTCTGCGTCAGCTGGTTACGCATGGCGCCCTTGTTTTCACGCATCTGTGCCGCATGTGCCGGCAGCACACTCAGGTGATTGACCAACTCCGTCCCGTCTACCGTGTAGCCGCGATCGAGGATGTTCTCGTTGATCGCTCTCGGAGTGCCAACGCTACTTTCCTTTGCAATCCGATTGAGCATGGATGAGAGCTCGTTCTCTTTGAGGGAGGCGGCGTGAACGAAAGGCGCCGAGATCGCAACGAGAAGGGCGGCGATAGTGATGCGACGGATGCGCATGAAGAAAACTCCGTGACTATGTAGCGAGAGAGATTCGACTCCCGGATCCTGCGGATGTTCTCACAAACAAGGGGGCGGGTTGTGGCCACCGAACGAACAGGCCCGCCAAAGAGTGGGTGTGTCGTTGACACAGCTGGCTGGAAAAGGATGCTCCAGGCAATGCGTAGCGATACCATGCCGCAACGGCTTTACCCGTGCGCCCATGCCGGCTGGGCGCGCATAATGCGGGGCCCGCATGTACGGCAAATCGACCTGGAGTTTGCATGTTTTATCCTGGCTTCCTTCCTGCTTCGGCCTTGCGGCCCGGCCTGGTCCATTCGGACCTGGCCTCAGGGGCAAATGGCTTTACGCGCTGGGCTGAAAACGGACGAGATTCGCGAGACCTTCGGTCCATCGAACACTGCGGAAGACGTGCAGGCCTGGGACTCTCTCGATGAATCATTCAGTGGCGCGGCTCCGAGCGGATCGGCTTGCAAGAGCGACCAAACCATTCAGGGCGCGAGGCTCCCGTACCGATCGCTGTCCGAATTGCCGCGTTCATCGCACCCATTGTTTCTGTGAGTGGAAACCACTGGTAGAGGGCCGTGCTGGCGTCTGCCTGATCATGCATGATGTGGAGCCACTCAAGCCCAGCAATACCGGCTGGTTAATCGCAGATCTGGTACCTGATACGTTCGCGTTCGGCTGGTCACGTACCGAGGTGGATCCGGCACTGCTGGCGCTGCTGGACGACCCTCAGTGGGACCCTTACGTGGTGTTTCCGGGTGAGTTCGTTCAAGCGGAGCGGGTGGTGGGAATGCCAGGTAAAAGCGATCGCCGTCCGCTGTTCATCCTGCTAGATGCGACCTGGACCGAAGCGCGGAAGATGTTTCGCAAAAGCCCATACTTGGACCGCTTCCCTGTCTTGAGTATCCAGCCGGATTCGCTCTCACGTTATCGTCTACGCCGCTCGAAACGAGACGATCACCTCTGCACGGCTGAGGTCGCTGCGCTTTGTCTTGAGCTTGCCGGCGACGAAACCGCCGCCTATGCGCTGGATGCCTATCTTGACCTGTTCAGCGAACGTTACCTGCAGGGCAAGCGCGGGTTGCCCGTCAATCTTCTAAGTGCTGCGCACGAATGCGTGAGGCCTTACCTCATGGGCGAGTCCGATTCCGGTGCGTGATACCCCGCTTCGCGGCGTGGCCAGAGTTGGGCCACCAGCATGCCCACCAGCATCAGGGCACAGCCAGCATAGCCGCGTCCATCCAGCGATTCGTTGAGCATAAGCGCGCCGGCGATCGCTGCGAATACGGCTTCGAGCGAAAATATGATGGCGGCATGCGAAGCGATGGCGTTGCGTTGAGCGACGAGCTGAAGCGTGTAGCCAATGGCGACGCCAATCAGGCCACCATACAGAACGGCTGGAAGGGCGGCCTTAATGGCCTGCCAGGCGATTGGTTCGAAGGCGACTGCAAGCCCGAGGCTTATCAAGCCACAAACGCCTAGCTGTTGCATGGCGAGGCGGAGTGGATCGCGCGTCGCTACCAGATGGCCGACGAGTATTACATGTACCGCCCAAAGTACTGCACCAATAAGCTGAAGCCAGTCTCCGGATGCCACGCTGAATCCCTCACCCACGCTCAGCATGAACATGCCTACAACTGCGAGCGCTGCACCACCCCAGGTGCCAAGGCCTGCGCGGTGGCCCAGCACGATGCCAATCAGCGGGACGATGATCACGTAGAGCCCTGTAATGAATCCCGCATTGGTGACTGTCGTGAAGAGCAGTCCTACCTGTTGCAGGTTGGCGGCCGTGGTCAGGACAACACCAAGGAGGAGGCCACCGAGCCAGTCGTTTCGCTGGGGTATGGCTCTTGGTTTGCGCGGCCAATAATGCAGCAGGGGCAGTAGGGCCAGGGTCGCGAGACAGAAACGAAGTCCGTTATAAAGAAAGGGGCCGATGTGGTCCATGCCGGCTCGCTGTGCCACGAAGGCGCTGCCCCAGATGATTGCTGTAACCAGCATGAGAAAGTCAGCATGCAGGGCGCGCGGATACATGAAGGCCTCCAGCCGTCAAATCGGCGAACTGTGCAGCAAACCACCGGCCTTGACCACCCCAGGCGGTCTCGTCATGCTTTGGCGTGTGTGCCGTCGCGATGACCAGTCCGTGTCCTGCCCATCCGAGGTGAGACGTTGGTCTGGCTGAGCGATGTCGAGCAGGAAGCCGAACCGTGGGCGTAGGCCTTCAAGAAGAACAATCAGGAACAGGTCCTAATGGCCGGATATAACATACTTATTGCGGACGACCACCCGCTGTTCAGAAGCGCAATGCGCCAGGCGCTGACGATGGGCCTGGGGGCGGAGATACGACTGGTAGAGGCCTCCAGCATTTCCGAGCTCGAGCAATGCCTCAATGAGAACAGCGACTGGGACCTCGTATTGCTCGATCTCAATATGCCAGGCGCCTACGGTTTCTCCGGGCTCGCGTTGCTGCGCGGTCAATATCCCCATGTTCCTGTGGTGATGGTGTCAGCCGAAGAGGAGCCCGCCGTCATGGCCCGCGCCCGCGAGTTTGGCGCGATGGGTTTCATACCGAAATCAAGTTCCCTCGAAGCGATCCAACACGCTGTCCAGGCGGTCCTGGACGGCGATACTTCCTGGCCAAGCCAAGCGCTTAGCGAGGTACAGGTCAGTGCCGAGGCCAGAGCAGCCAGTGAAGGCTTGGCCAGCCTGACCCCCCAACAGTTCCGCGTACTCACCATGGTGTGCGAAGGCCTGCTCAACAAGCAGATTGCATACGAGCTCAGCGTGTCCGAAGCGACCGTCAAGGCGCATGTCACCGCGATTTTCAGGAAACTCGGCGTGCGTACCCGAACGCAGGCGGCGCTTCTGCTTCAGCAGCTCGAATCCATCCCCAGCGGATAGTTAGGCGAATGGTGGAAGGTCAATCTCGTGGCTTCGCGCAATGCCCGCTGTCATGGCGCGGCATTGGTCCAGGAACTCTGCCATGGCGGCCGTCTGATACTTTTGGCGATGCCAGATAAAGGAGAAATGGCGACTCAGGTCGATCTCCGGCGTTTCGATGGCGACGAGGCTGCCTCTCGCAAGGGCATCCTTCAACGCGAGCCGGGAAATGCAGCCTATGCCGAGCCCGGACTCCACGGCCCTTGTAATGGCTTCGGTATGTTCAAGCTCAAGTCTGACATCGAGCCGGGTACGACAATGACGCATGGCCTGGTCGAAGGTCAGGCGTGTACCTGAGCCCTGTTCGCGAAGTATCCAGGCCTCGCGCGCAAGTTCATCAAGCGTCGCGTGCCGTTTCTCTGCCAATGCGTGGCGCGGTGAGCAGAACACGACGAGCTCGTCTTCAATCCAGTGCTGGACCTCAACTTCGTCGTGGTTGCAGTCACCTTCGATGAGGCCGAGGTCAAGCTCGTAATGAAGGATCTGCTGAACGATATGCGCCGTATTCTGAACCTGCAGTTTCACTTGGCATTCCGGATGGCGCTGCATGAATTCGCCGATCAATCGGGTCGCAAGGTAGTTGCCAATCGTCAGCGTCGCGCCAACGACGAGCGAGCCATAGCCACTTTTGCCGTTGAGCAGGTCCTCGATTTCCCGCGCCTGATCCAGCAGAGATACTGCTTTTGGCAATAGCTGCGCACCCAGTGCGTTGAGGCTCAAACGCTTGCCCGCGCGGTCAAAGAGCTGGCAGCCGCTCTGGCGCTCGAGTTCCGCCAGCGACGTACTGGCAGCAGATTGGGAAAGGGCGAGTGACTCGGCCGCGCGCGAGACACTTTCCTGTCGCGCGACCGCGGCGAAAACCTGAAGCTGACGTAAGGTAAATCTCATATCTATATAACCGATTAGCTATATCTTGATAATTCACTTAACAGATATTGTGGACGACCTTAGAATTCGCGGCAATCTCGCCTTATACCGGTGTTCACGCCGTTGGCGGCATCTTCCGGTCAGCAGCACGTGCTGTTGGGCCCCTATTTCTTGAGAGGAATCAATGAGCAATCTGAACGTTGAGCGCGTGCTCAGTGTGCATCACTGGAACGACACCCTGTTCAGCTTCAAAACGACCCGCAATCCCGGGCTGCGTTTTGAGAACGGGCAATTCGTCATGATCGGCCTGGAGGTCAACGGCCGCCCACTGATGCGCGCCTATTCGATTGCCAGTCCCAACTATGAAGAGCACCTCGAGTTCTTCAGCATCAAGGTGCCGGATGGCCCCCTGACTTCGCGCCTGCAGCATCTCAAGGAAGGTGACGAAATTATGGTTAGCCGCAAGCCTACCGGTACGCTGATCCTCGGCGACCTGCTTCCGGCCAAGCACCTCTATCTGCTGAGCACCGGAACGGGCCTCGCGCCGTTCATGAGCGTGATTCAGGACCCAGAAGCGTACGAGCGGTTCGAGAAGGTCATTCTCATCCATGGTGTTCGTTACGCCAATGAGGTTGCCTACGAGCAGTTCATCACCGAGCACCTGCCACAGAACGAATTCTTCGGCGAGGAAGTTCGTGAAAAGCTGATCTACTACCCGACGGTCACCCGTGAGCCATTCCGAAATCAGGGCCGTTTGACCGACCTGATGCGTAGCGGAAAACTGTTCAGCGACATCGGTCTGCCTCCGATCAATCCACAGGATGACCGCGCCATGATTTGCGGCAGCCCCAGCATGCTGGACGAGACGAGCGAAGTGCTGGATGGATTTGGCCTGAAGATCTCCCCACGCATGGGCGAGCCAGGCGACTACCTGATTGAGCGCGCCTTCGTCGAGAAGTAAGCGACGGCATAAAAAACCCGCTACTACGGCGGGTTTTTTTTGGCTTCAGGCCGGCGCGACATCAAGCACGCGGATAACGCCGGGTTCAGGGTAATGCCAGTGAACCTCGACGTCCCAGAAGCGGGTACCGTAACGGCGTTCAGGCGATGGTTGCTGGTAGGCCGGTCGCGGATCCTGCGCAAGGCATTGTTCGATCAGATCGTCGAGAGGCTCGTTCAGCCTATTCGAATGCGCTACTGCCTGCTGCCGCGCTGAAGAGTCCCAGGTCACCTTGATTGCCGCGGGTGCCGCGTCTGCGAGCAGGTTGTGCGCTGTATCTATGGCGTCTGCATACGGCACATAGGGCTTCACGTCCAACACGGGCGTGCCATCGAGTAGGTCGATTCCGGACAGCAACAGTCGTCCCGGTTCGGCGCGCTCAAGCCGAACCACGGACTGGCCTAGCCCATTCGGACGGTGGGTGGCCCGACTGGCGAAGACGCCGATGTACCGGTTGCCACCCAGACGAGGGGGGCGCACCTTGAGGCGGGGCTTATCCTCGAGCGCCTGGTGGAAGAGGAACAGCAACCAGACGTGGCTGACGTGCTCCAGGCCTTGAACTGCCTCGGCTCGATCAAAGGGAGGGTGCAATTCGAGCCAGCCCCGGGCGGCAGGCGCCAGCTGCGGTTGCCGTGGTATCGCGAACTTCTCCTTGAAGCAGGAGTGAAGGGTTCCGATCGGTGAAACGGTGTAAGACATTCTGTGCGTCCGTATGGCAAGCCGCAATGGTAGCCGAAGGGCCGCGCTACCTGGCAAACAGCTCGAGTTGCTCGCCACCCTTACGCAGGTCGGTGAGCCGTGCGCCAACGCCCAGCAGGCGAACCGGACGGTCGCCACGCGCGTAGGCGGCTGTCAAAAGGCGTGCATAACTCGTCGCATCGAAGCCCGCTCCCGCCTGCTCGAGCGTGGTCTGGGTGAAGTCGTGGAACTTGAGCTTCACGAACGGCTTTTCGAGACGATAACTACTGTCCAGTCGGGTCATGCGAGTGGTGAGTTCCTCCAGAAGCCCTGGAAGCTGTGCGAGGCATGCATCAAGGTCCGGCAGGTCTCGCTCGAACGTGTTTTCGACACTGAGCGACTGGCGTCGGCCATCTACCTGGACGGGGCGGTTGTCCTCGCCACGTGCCAAGTTGTAGAGGCGCTCCCCGAAGCTGCCGAATTCGCGGGCAAGCGTACGACGCTCCCATTGGCGCAGGTCTGAGCACGTCGTGATGCCCAAGCGAGCGAGTTTATCGGCCGTTACCTTACCAACGCCATGCAACCGGTTGACCGGCAATTCCGCAACGAACGCGTCGACCTGATGGGGCGCGATAACGAACAAACCATCCGGCTTGCGCCAGTCGCTTGCGATCTTTGCGAGGAACTTGTTTGGGGCCACCCCAGCCGAGACGGTGACCCTGACTTCCTCCCATGTCCGTCGCCGGATGTCCTGGGCGATACGCGTTGCGCTGCCCTCGAAGAATGGACTGTCGCTGACATCGAGGTATGCCTCATCCAGCGAAAGGGGTTCTATAAGGGGCGTGTAGTCACGGAAGATAGCCTGGATTTCCTTCGAGACAGCGCGGTACACCTCGAATCGAGGCTTCACGATGAGCAGATCCGGACACAGTTTCATGGCGTGGCGGGACGACATCGCCGATCGAACCCCATAGGCCCGCGCTTCGTAATTACAGGTCGCGATGACGCCCCTGCGCTCAGCCGAGCCGCCAACCGCCAGCGGGCGGTTGGCCAGCCTGGGGTCGTCGCGCATCTCGATAGCGGCGTAGAAGCAGTCGCAATCTATGTGAACGATTTTTCGCAGCGTCATGGTCTCGGATCACACGGAACGCGTCATTATGAAGCGTCCCGCGGCCAATGCCAGCCCGCGCCGGCGCTGCGCTTACGAGCGGCAGCATTCCGTAGGGCGCACGTAAGTATTTGCTGGTATGACACTTTTTTCGAAATGCCTGTTGACAGCATCGCGGATCCGAGTAGAATGGCCGACATCAGACGCGGGATGGAGCAGTCTGGTAGCTCGTCGGGCTCATAACCCGAAGGTCGTCGGTTCAAATCCGGCTCCCGCAACCAAATATAGCCGAAACCCCGATTGCGAAAGCAATCGGGGTTTTTGCTTTTCTGCGTTGCTGAACGGCATGTGCCGAATGCGTTGGCCTCCATGGCGGTGCTTCTTCACAGCTCTCGCAGCGCCGAATGCTTTAGCAGCAAGGTGGGTCGCCTATTCCTTCAAAACGGGATCGCTACGCTGCGCGGCGGCCCGTTCTGATTCTCGGCGCTTCTTCAGCGCCATTTGAGCGGTCTTTTGCGCTGCGTTTGAGAACAGCCATACCACTTAGGCTTTCCGTCGCATGCAGAGGCGCCATCCAGGCTGCTTACGCTTCCTTCTTCCTTGACCGGAACGCGGCAACCTTCATTCGCGTCCCGCACGTAGCCATGCTGCACCAGCGGCGGCGGCCGGATTTGGTGGTGTCAGTGAAAAGCAGCACGCAATCGTGTGCTTCGCATTCCTTCACGCGCGCGAGTCGATCACCCGTAAGCAGCGCCACCATTGCGGTGGCGACGGGGTAGAGAAGACTCTCTGGCTGTCCATTGCGGGGACGATCCGTCACGGTAAACGCGTTTGCTTGCTTATCCCATTCCACGACCCGATACGGGCAGCCCTTCTCCAGCACTTCATTGAGAACATTCGGCTCAGAAGTAGACGTGCCCGCCCGTGCAGCTTCCAGCAACCGCTTGCACTCTTCACGAAGACTGCGTGCAAGCGTGCATAGGCCTTCCGGGAGAGCAGGCAGGGCGCCGGCCGAAAATCCCGCAAGGCCCAGCCAGGTATGTACCGCCACATCATCGGTCAGACAGTCATGTTCGTTCGACCCCATGCCGTAACGCGTGTTGACGAAGTCGAGGGCCGGATCCCCTGCAACGAACTGAGGGAGCGGAATATCAGTAGGCATTGCTCGTCTCGATGTAACCAGTAAATCGTGTTTGACAGGTTACTAAATTGATGAGTAACCTTCAAATTGTCTTTTTACAGGTTACAAGGAGAAGGCTATGGCCCGCGCTGGTTCGATCACGTATCCATGCACGGCTGATCCTGATCACTCGGCAGTGCACCACAGGTATGAGCAGGTAGGAGCCGTGAACGTGTTCTATCGCGAGGCAGGTGAGCGGGGCAGGCCAGGCGTTTTGTTGCTTCATGGCTTCGCTGCGTCGTCTTACATGTACCGCGACGTTATCAGGGCGCTCGCGGACAGATACCATGTGGTCGCACCGGATCTGCCTGCCTTTGGCTTCACGGAAAGTCCCGCGCGTGGCGACTATGACTATTCGTTCGAGCAGCTCGCGAAAACGATGATCGGGTTCGTGGACGGGCTGGGTATCGACCGGTTCGCGATGGTTGTCCATGACTACGGCGCGCCTGTAGGTTGGCGTATTGCGGCGGCACATCCTGAACGCATCACGGCGATCGTTTCACAGAATGGCAATGCGTATGAGCAAGGTCTTGGCGAGGGGTGGGCGCCTATCCGGCGCTACTGGGCGGCGCCGACTGCCGAGAACCGCGCTGCCCTGCACGACTTTCCGACGCCAGCGTCCGTGAAGTGGCAGTACCTTGAGGGTGTGCCGGATCCCAGCCTAGTCGCGCCCGATGGCTATACGCTTGAAGGTCTTCAGGTATCTAAGCCAGGCAATGCAGACATTCAGCTCGACCTGGTACTGAACTACGCCACCAATGTTGCGAAGTATCCGGAGTTCCAGACGTATTTTCGTCGCTACCAGCCACCACTGCTTGCGGTGTGGGGAAGGAATGACCCGTTCTTTCTTCCGGCGGGCGCAGAAGCCTGGCGGCGCGATATTCCAGAGTCGGACATTCGTTTCTATGAAACGGGCCACTTCGCGCTGGAGACGCATGCGGACGAGATCATCCCTGTCATTCGCAACTTCCTCGACGCGCACCTCCAGCAAGATTGAGTCCTGTCAGTGGTTCGGCGGTGCAGGCGGGTGCGATGGGTGACAAACGCAATTGGGTCAGGAAACCCACCGACACGGCACTGTCATCTACGAAAGCTAACCTCCCGCGGGCGGCGGTTCGGGCGGCGCCGTAGCCTTCGCGGTGCCGCGGCAGGTTGCCCGAAGCGGTGCCCGGATCGTGCAGAGCAGGGCGTCTGGGATGGGCTATTTTGGCGCTATTCACGGTGTCCAGGTCTTCTGGCATGATGCCGCCGCCGGAGAGCGTTATTGCCCAGACCTGACAGTGACTCGTTCCCCTCGACGATCCCTGGAGAGGCCCCGTCCGCCGTGCGCAGACGGGGCCTTTCTTCATCTGAGGTTATTGGTACTACGCTAAAGCAGTAGGGATAACGCATGCCTGCGCTGGCTAACCGGCAGGGATCTATCGGAACGATTGTGCCGAGCATGGTCTCTGTAAGGTCGAACCCACCGAAACGGCATGTCGGCGACTGGCCTAGAAAGGGAGCCGCGGATAATCATCAACCCCGGCACACACACATTCCAGCGACAAACAGGCACTGTTTATATTTGCGTCGCATGCACGTCCGAGTGGAGGTGCTTAACCGCCGGCGCACCATTTTGAGGGTTTCATGAGCGCTACCGAGTCTGCTCCCGATCCAACGTCCTCTTCTAGTGTCAATCACAAGCCGGTTCCTCCACCTGCTTTGCCATGGCGCCTCCTCGAGCGCTTGACTGCCTACCGAAGGCCAATCGAGCTCGGCGCGACGCTGTTGTTGTTTGGCATTGCCCTTGTGGTATGCCATCGGCTGCTCTTGGAAATTGATCCCGGTACGCTGCATGAGGCGGTTCTGGCGATACCGCGAGGTGCCTTGGTTGGGGCCGTGCTGGCGACTGTTTTCGGTTACATCGTTCTTTTGGGGTATGAGTGGTCCGCATTGCGGTTCGCAGGCGCCACCCTACCTGCCAGGACGTGGCTATTAGGCGGTTTTACCGCGTTCGCGATTGGCAACACGGTGGGACTCGCCATGCTATCGGGCGGGTCAGTCCGATACCGGCTGTATTCGAGAGAGGGCCTTGGCGCGCTGCAGGTCGCGCGGATGACCGTTTTTGCCAGCCTTTCCCTTGGCCTGGCGCTGCCGCCCCTGGCAGCGATCGCCGCCCTAAGTGATCTGTCGGCGGCGCAAGGAGCCTTGAAAGTACCCTCACCGATAATCGCAGCGGTCTCGGTTGCGATCCTTGTCCTATACGTATTGGCCATGGTGATCGTCCGGTGGCGGCGGCTTGCGGAAAAACCGTCTCCGGAAAGCCTGTTGACCCGTGTTGGGCGCGTCACCCTGCGACTGCCAACCTTCCGGCTTGCCATGCTCCAGCTGCTCATCACTTTGCTGGATGTCTTGGCTGCCGCTGCCGTGCTGTACCTGCTGATTCCGGAATCGCCACCGTTTGGCACGTTCCTGCTTGTTTACCTGCTCGCATTGGCCGCTGGCGTACTTAGCCATGTGCCTGGCGGTGTGGGTGTTTTCGAGGCAGTCTTTCTGGCGGCGTTCGCGGGGCAGCTCGGCGCTGCTCCCCTGGCAGCCGGGCTGCTCGTCTACCGACTCATCTATTTATTGCTTCCGTTCGCCATCGGCTGTGTCGCCCTGTTGATCAATGAGGGGCGGCGTTTCCTGCCAACGCGGTCAGCGATTCGAATCGCCTCCGGGCTCGCGGCGCCCGTGCTTGCGATGCTCGTGTTTTTGGCCGGTGTAGTTCTGCTCTTCTCCGGTGTCACGCCTACGGCCGATAACCGACTCGATGTTCTTGATTTTGTGATACCGGTATCGCTGATCAGCCTCTCGCACTTTGGCGCCAGCCTGGTTGGGGTTCTCTGCCTGCTTTTGGCGCTCGGGCTTCGCCGTCGCCTTTCGGCGGCCTGGGCGTTGACGCTGTGCCTGCTTGTCGCCGGCGCCATTCTTTCGTTGCTCAAGGGCTTGGACTGGGAAGAAGCGAGCATCCTGATGCTGACGGCAGCGCTGCTCGTGGTTTTCCGCAACTCGTTTTATCGCCGGAGCCGACTGCTGGAGCTGCCATTTTCGCCCTTGTATGTCGTTGCGAGCCTATGCGTTATCGGCGCCTCGATCTGGCTGCTCTTCTTCGTCTATAAGGACGTATCGTACGAAAACCAGTTGTGGTGGCAGTTTGCGTTGGATGCCGATGCACCGAGAGGGCTTCGAGCGGCGCTGGGTAGCACTGTGCTGCTTTTGGTGCTTTCGCTGGGCTGGCTGTTGCGCGCCGCACCGCCGCCGATCCAGCGTCCCGATGAGGCGGCCCTCGCACGTGCATTAAATGTTGTGCGAGCGTCGGCGCAGCCCGATGGGGGGTTGGTCATGACGGGTGACAAGGCGCTGCTTTTTCACGACACCGAAGAAGCCTTCATCATGTACGGCCGCCGGGGGCGTAGCCTCATCGCGCTGTTCGATCCCATTGGCAAGGCGCAGGCCCGTGCGGAGCTCATCTGGAAATTCCGTGACCTGTGCGACCTGCACCACGCACGGCCCGTTTTCTATCAGGTGCGCGCGGAAAACCTGCCGTTCTACATGGACATCGGCCTCACTGCTCTGAAACTCGGCGAGGAGGCAAGGGTCGATCTGGCTGCTTTTGATCTGGACAGTAAAGGCAAGAAGGACCTTCGCTATACCTGGAACCGAGGTGGGCGTGATGGGCTTTGTGTCGAGTTCCACGAGCCAGGCGAAGCGCCCATGGAGGAGCTGAAGGAAATCTCGGATGTCTGGCTGAAGAGCAAGCACGTCCGAGAAAAAGGTTTCTCTCTTGGTCGCTTCGATGAGACCTACCTCAAACACTTCCGCATGGCTGTGGTGCGCTTTCAGGGCAAGGCTGTTGCATTCGCGAACCTGCTCGAAACCGAGCGGCAGGACCTTGCAAGCCTGGACCTCATGCGGGTGGCCGCCGATGCACCCAAGTTGACGATGGAGTTCCTGATGTTGGGGCTCATCCTGCATTACAAAGCCAAGGGCGTGGCGCGGTTCAGCCTGGGCATGGTTCCGCTCGCCGGGCTTCACCCGCGACGCGGTGCACCCATTACGCAGCGCCTTGGCGCAATGGTGTTCCGACGGGGGGAGCAGTTCTACAACTTCCAGGGGCTCCGCCGTTTCAAGGATAAGTTCGATCCAGAGTGGGAGCCGCGCTACATGGCGGTGCCTGCGGGGCTCGATCCGCTCGTGGCGTTCGCGGATACCGCGGCCCTCATCGCGGGTGGCTATACCGGTTTGGTGAAGCGTTGAGGTAAGCATGCGTAAAGTGCTGTTGTTTTTGGTGGTGATTGTGGCAGCTGCCTTTCTTTCCCTCCGGTGGTGGTCACAACGTTGGCCAACGGAGGCAAGCGTGCAAGAGCTGGACGGCGGTTCACTACTTGCACTGCCGGCAGGGGAGCCGCGCGCGCAGGTCCTCATCGCGGCGCCGGCGGGCGAAGCGCTAAGCGAATCGGAGCTGTTGGCGCTAGCACAGAAGACCGGTGCGCGATTCCTGCAATATGGAATCGCTCAAGCCCAAGACTGCATGGCACACCGTACGCAACTGAATGCGGCGATCGAGCAGCTCGGCGCTACGCCGGATTGGGTTGCCGGCATTGGTGCGGGTGGTGTGCAAGCGTGGCGCTGGCTCGCGGCTCAGAATGAAGACGGCCGAAACGCGCTGTCGGTCGGCAGCAAGATAGCGGAGCCCGATTGCGGCGACCCCTGGCCTGAGAAGGCCAAGGGGAAGTGGCACCTTGCCTGGAACGATAATCCTGGCGACGACACCGCGGTGTTCGTTCGGAACCAGCCCAACGCCGATACCACGATCAGCGACTACGACACCCCCTTGAAAACGGTACTTCAGGATCAGCTGCTACGCCAGCTTCAGGGTCGCCATAGCGACGTACCAACTATTGAGATCCGTCCCGAAAAGGAGGATGCGGCACAGGGTGATACCGTTACTATCTTTTACTCCGGTGACGGTGGTTGGCGAGATCTCGATCATGACTCCGCCGAGACGATGGCGAAGCACGGTTATCCGGTCGTTGGGGTCGACGCGCTTCGCTATTTCTGGGAGCACAAGTCGCCAGAGCGCATCGCGGCCGACCTTTCCAAGTTGATGCAGCATTACCGCGAGGTGTGGGCCGCCAAGCATTTCGTACTGGCCGGGTATTCTTTCGGGGCAGATATACTGCCTGCCGTCTATAACCGGCTTCCGGCTGAGGACCAGAATCAGGTGACGACAATGTTGCTGCTTGCCTTCGCGCGCAGCGGTGACTTCGAGATCCAGGTCACGGGTTGGCTGGGCAAGCCGGGCGACGAAGCGCAGACCGGGCCTGAAATGGTCAAGGTGCCGGCAAGCAAGATCTATTGCATCTATGGCGCGGAGGAGCGGGATGAGAGCGGATGTACCCAGCCGGGCGCTATCGGTGAAAGGCTGGAGCTCCCAGGAGGTCACCACTATGACGGCGACTATGACCGCTTGGCCCAATACATGATGAAAGCCATCGACGCGCGCACTCCGCGTCCTTGACGTTGCGCCGGGTATGGGATCTGACGCGCACCGCTTCGTTTGCCACGTGCCCGGGCGGTCGTACCATTGGTCAATTCCAGGTGGACGACGCGCAGGGGCGTACGGCATTCTGCCATGATTCGCGTTGACGCGCGGCCGGGTATCCAATGAGCGGCGAGCCCGGTTTCTCTACATGGACCTGCCGGTTCCACCGGCCGAGACGGTCCCCGACTTCATTGTGGTACCCATGACCGAGCGTGAGTTGTTGATGATCATATCCCGGGCTGTTCAGCACGAGGATGTTCCCGAGTTCTCCCCGGCACGCACCGGTGCGTTGCTCTTCGATACGATGATCGCGGAGTGGGAGCGGCTCAGCGTGGATGGCCGCAACAGCCTCACGCTTGTGCTTGGAATGATGGCCAAGGAACTCACTGCCGAGGCAAAGGCCGAGCGTACGACGGCCCAAATCATCGAGCGGATGCAGCGCGCGAACTGAGCCCTTCGGTTCGCTTCATCCCAGTTGCCGACCGGTTGCTAACAAATAGCGGCAGGCTCTTCTCAGATGTCCGACGCATCGCTAGAATTGCGCACTTTTTGATCAAGGGCGCCTCAGTGAGCGTCCGCTGAGGTTAGCCACCATGTCTATTTCCCCCACCCCGAAAGTTGGTTTCGTCAGCCTTGGCTGTCCGAAGGCCCTGGTCGATTCCGAGCGAATCCTCACGCAACTGCGTATGGAAGGCTACGAGGTCGTGCCGACCTATCAGGATGCCGATGTGGTCGTGGTCAATACCTGCGGCTTCATTGATAGCGCCAAGGCAGAGTCATTGGACGTCATCGGCGAGGCGATCGCAGAGAACGGCAAGGTCATCGTGACCGGGTGCATGGGGGTGGAAGAGGGCGCTATCCGCAATGTTCACCCTAATGTGCTGGCAGTCACCGGCCCACAGCAGTATGAGCAAGTCGTCAATGCGGTCCATGAAGTCATCCCTCCGAAGACCGAGCATAACCCCCTTATAGATCTCGTTCCGCCGCAGGGGGTCAAGTTGACGCCGCGGCACTACGCTTATCTCAAGATTTCAGAGGGCTGCAACCACAGCTGCAGCTTCTGCATCATTCCCTCCATGCGTGGCAAGCTGGTCAGCCGTCCCGTCGGTGATGTCCTGAACGAGGCCGAGCGATTGGTGAAGGCCGGTGTGAAGGAGATTCTGGTCATCTCCCAGGACACCAGTGCCTATGGGGTCGATCTCAAGTACAAGACCGATTTCTGGAACGGCCGCCCGGTCAAGACGCGGATGAAGGAGTTGTGCGAGGCGCTGTCGAGCTTGGGCGTTTGGGTCCGGCTGCATTACGTCTATCCCTATCCTAATGTCGATGAAATCATCCCGCTGATGGCGGAAGGGAAGGTGCTGCCTTACCTGGACATCCCATTCCAGCATGCCAGCCCGAAAGTCCTGAAGGCGATGAAGCGACCCGCGTTCGAGGACCGCACCCTTGCCCGTGTTAAGCAGTGGCGTGAGCAATGTCCTGAACTGATCATCCGCTCAACGTTCATTGTCGGTTTTCCGGGCGAAAGCGAGGAGGATTTCCAATACCTGCTGGATTGGCTCACGGAGGCTCAGCTGGATCGGGTGGGGTGTTTCCAGTACTCGCCAGTGGAAGGCGCGCCCGCCAACGAGCTTGGTCTGGACCCTGTTCCTGACGACGTGAAGCAGGATCGTTGGGATCGTTTCATGGCTCACCAGCAGGCAATCAGTGCGGCACGCTTGCAGCGCCGCATAGGCCAGGAGCTCGAAGTCTTGATCGACGAAGTCGACCATGAAGGGGCCGTGGCACGCTCCTATGCCGACGCGCCTGAAATCGATGGCAGCGTGTTCATTGCAGGAACGGACATGCAGCCCGGCGACCGCATCAAGGTGCGTATTGTCGACGCGGACGAATACGACATGTGGGCAGAGCCGGCCTAACCGCTTTCAGGAGAATGCCGCCACGGCTTAAAAGCTATGGCGGCAGCACAGCATGGCGGGCTTGCTGCACGGAGGCACGGTTACGGGATCCTCACGTCGCCCCTCAATGCGCTTCCATACCTTCTCGTGAAAGTAGAAGCCCACCGAGTTGCATAGCGGTTCGACCACAGCGACCAGTCCGCTGATTCCAATGCTGCCCGTCAAGAGATAAGCCACTGTAAAGGCGATGCAGAAGTGCATAATAGTGAACGTCAGTGTCTTCAGCATGATGCTTTCTCGATGAGAATGATTCCAGGCCAGGTTACGGTTCTCATCCGCTAGGCAAAAATAATCGATCCACATAGCTCTAATCGATTCCTTCAATCGCTGCTTCAGGGAACGGATTGTTCCGAATCTCTGTACCGCATCGCGTTGAACGCGGGTCCAAGCTCTCCTAAGGTAGGCGGCTGCCTTTCGTACGGATTGCCTGTGAAAACGCCGCTTCCTTTGCTCCCACTATTTGCCATGATTCTGGCAGCTATCAACCTACGCCCCGGAATCACGTCCCTTGCACCCTTGATCGAGCGGATAGCGGCGGACCTTTCGCTGGGGCGCGGCGTGATCAGCCTGACTACGGCTTTACCTGTGCTCTGCATGGGCCTATTGGCTCCGATGGCGCCACGGCTCGCCCTGCGATTTGGTCTCGAGCGCACGATCATGGGATGCCTTGCGCTGCTTGGATTTGCGCTCTCGCTCCGGCTCGGCGGGAAAAACAGCGCGCTGTTGATCATCAGCGCGGCGTTGCTTGGCATGGCGATCGCTGTCATCGGGCCGCTGCTTGCCGGGTTTATCAAACGGCATTTTCGTGAGCAGTCCGGGCGAGTGGTGGGCTGGTATTCGTTGAGCATGGCGATCGGTGGCAGTGCGGGCGCGGTGCTCACCACACCTGTCACACACGGGTTTGGCGACAGCTGGACGCTCGGCCTTGCGGTGTGGGCATTGCCAGGCATTATCGCCTTTGCACTCTGGTGTATCGTGGGCAATACGAATGACCCGGCCAGCGCAGGCGAAAGCACAGGCCTGCCGTGGCGGCACCGGCGCGCGTGGCTCATCACGATCTATTTTTCGCTGCAGGCGGGTACGTTCTACGCGCTGGCAACGTGGTTGGTCGCACGGTATGGAGAAGCCGGCTTGAGTCCATTGCGTAGCAATGCTCTGTTCAGCCTGTTCATGCTGGTGGGCCTTCCGGCTTCCTTCATCATTCCATGGCTGGCGCACCGCCTGGTGCCTCGGCACATCCTGCTGGTCGCATGTGGCAGCACGACTGCGGTATGTCTGGCAATGATCACCTTCTTTCCGCTTATCGTGCCTGAGCTGTGGGCCGTGCTGATGGGCATGTCCGCTACCGGTTCGTTTTCGCTCTCGCTCCTGCTGCCCATGCATGAGGCTGAGTCTCCGATGGCCGTGAGCCGTTGGACAGCCATGATGCTCGGCGCCGGCTATTGCATCGCGTGCTTTGCACCCGTACTGGCCGGATTTGGGCGGGATATCGCCGGCTCCTATGTACTGCCATTCGCCGTGCTGACCACCATGGCCACCGGCATGGCGATCCTGGCCACCCGTCTCGGGCATAATCGGGCGCCATCAAACGCCGACCGGGCTTGAGCCGGAGGAATGCCTTGCTTAATTACATCTGGTTTCTTTCCGCCGCGCTGTTCGAGATCGCAGGCTGCTACGCATTCTACCTCTGGCTTCGTCTGGGTAAGACCGCCTGGTGGGTAGTGCCCGGGCTTCTGAGCCTGATGCTTTTCGCGCTGCTGCTGACACGCGTAGAGGCTGCATACGCCGGGCGGGCGTATGCAGCGTATGGGGGAATCTACGTGGTTGCGTCTGTCGGCTGGTTGGCTGTCATTGAGAAGACGCGGCCGTTGGGGAGCGACCTGCTGGGCGCGGCGCTTTGCGTTATTGGTGCCAGTATCGTGCTATTCGGCCCGCGTTTCAGCCAAGGCTGACGCGGGCTATTCCTCTAGCCACTCCGGCGGTATGTCTCGGCGGTGGACCAATTGGCACTGCTGGCTGTCTGGGTCGAAGGCAATGAAAGCCTCCTTTCGCTTGAGAGCATGCATGACGCGCTGGACGCGTGTGGGCAGGTCCGTTTCGTCGCCGTTGTCGGTACCTTCGCGCGTCACGAAGTCCTCGATAAGGCGGGTGAGGGTTTCCGGATCCAGCATGTCGTAGGGGACGAGCATCGTATTACTCGGTTCGATCGGCGGCGAAGTATGCCTGACTTGCCGTGAGCCAGTTATCACTTCCGACGCATGAGAGCCCCGGCGGAACCAGTCCGCCGGGGCTGACCTATGGTCAGTTTTTCCGGTCGCCGTCGCTCTCTCCGCGGCCTACCAGTGTATCGACCGCCGGCACACGGGTATCGCTCTCCATCTGGGCATCGTGTTCGAGCTGATGGCTGAACGGTTCGAGCGATGCCTGGCACGTATGGGCGTCGCTGGCGAACACCGGCGGGCTCAGCATGTAGGCCGCAATAAGCCGGGTAAGGGCCACCAGGCTGTCGCGATGGGTACGTTCATAGCCGTGGGTCGCGTCGCAGCCGAAGGCGAGAAGTGCTGTGCGAATATCATGACCTGCTGCCACGGCGGACTGCGCATCGCTGTGGTAGTAGCGAAACAGATCGCGCCGGGTGGGGATGCTGAACTGTTCGCCTAGCTTCAGCAGATGGCGGGAAAGGTGGTAGTCATAAGGCCCGCCTGAATCCAGCATCGCGACGCTGACAGCGTGTTCGCTCGAGTGTTGGCCGGTTGCGACGGGTGCAATGTCGATGCCGACGAACTCGCTCACATCCCAGGGTAGCGCGGCAGCCGCACCGGACCCGACCTCTTCGGTGATGGTAAACAGGGGATGGCAATCAATATACGGCTCCTGGCCGCTGTCCTTAACCGCCTTCAATGCAGTGAGCAGGGCGGCAACTCCAGCTTTGTCGTCGAGGTGACGTGCGCTGATGTGCCCACTTTCGGTGAACTCCGGCAGCGGATCGAACGCGATGTAGTCACCGACCGCCACGCCCAGGCTCTCGCTGTCGGCGCGGCTCGCCGTGTAGGCATCGAGGCGTACCTCGATGTGCTCCCAACTGATGGGCATCGTGTCGACTTCGGTATTGAACGCATGACCGGATGCCAGCAGGGGCAACACGCTACCGCGAATGACGCCTTGGTCGGTAAACAGGCTTACACGGCTGCCTTCGGCGAAGCGGCTGGACCAGGTACCGATGGGCGCCAGTGTAAGGCGGCCGTTGTCCTTGATGCTGCGTACAACAGCGCCAATGGTATCGAGGTGCGCCGAAACAGCTCGGTCCGGTGAGTTGGTGCGGCCCTTGACCGTAGCGCGGATGGTGCCGCGTCGGGTCAACTCGTATTCGATGCCAAGTTCGTCCAGGCGCTCTGCGACGTATCGAACGATGGTGTCGGTAAAGCCGGTCGGGCTGGGAATGGCCAGCATCTCCAGCAGGGTCTGCTGCAGATAATTCAGATCGGGTTCGGGAAGGTTACTCATGCCACGTCTCCTTGGAAATGCGCGCCGGCTCGCCCGTGACGGGTGAGCCGGCAGGAGAAAGGGGAAGGGAAGATTATTGCGGTGCTTTGCTCAGAGGAAAGAGCAAGTCGACGAAGCGCTCCGCTGTCGGCTGGGGTTCGTGGTTCGCGAGCCCGGCGCGTTCGTTGGCTTCAATGAATACGTAGTCCGGTTGTTCCGCGTCCTTGACCAGCAAATCCAGGCCAACCATCGGGATCTCCAGCGCGCGTGCTGCACGCACTGCGGCGTCGACGAGTGTCGGGTGCAGTTTGTCGGTCACGTCTTCCAAGATACCGCCGGTGTGCAGGTTGGCCGTCCGGCGGACTGCCAGGTATTCGCCTTCGGAGAGCACCGTGTCGTAATCGTAACCTGCAGCCCGGAGCGTGCGCTCCGTTTCGCCGTCCATAGGAATACGGCTCTCGCCGCCTGTGGCGGCTTGGCGACGCCGGCTTTGGGTCTCGATGAGTTTGCGAATGGTATTGCGGCCATCGCCGATGACCGACGCAGGGCGCCGAATGGCAGCGGCGACCACTTCGAAACCGATCACCAGAATTCGCAAGTCGTTGCCTTCGTGGAAACTTTCCAGCAACACCCGGCTGTCGAACTGCCGTGCGTTCTCGATGGCTGCCTGCATTTCTTCTGGGGTGCTCAGGTCGACGGCAACGCCCTGTCCCTGTTCACCATCCACGGGCTTCACCACGACACGCTTGTGCGTCTCAAGGAATGCCAGGTTGTCTGCATCATCTCCAGCCAGCTGTTGAGCAGGCAGCATCAGGCCGGCGGCCTTCAGATAGCGGTGTGTCAGGCGCTTGTCCTGACATAACGTCATGCTGACCGAGCTCGTCAGGTCCGACAGGGACTCACGGCAGCGAATGCGACGTCCGCCATGAATCAGGGTGAAGAGCCCACCCTCGGCATCGTCCACTTGCACTTCAATGCCTCGGCGGCTTGCCTCATCGACGATGATGCGTGCGTAGGGGTTCAGTTCGGCCTTCGGCCCAGGCCCGATGAACAGGGACTGGTTGATCATGTTCTTGCGTTTGACGGTAAAGGTGGGCAGGTCGCGGAAGCCGAGCTTTGTATAAAGCGCCTTCGCCTGCCTGTTGTCATGCAATACGGAAAGGTCGAGATAGGCCAGCCCGCGGGACTGGTAATGCTCTATAAGGTGGCGAACCAGGGCTTCGCCAACACCCGGACGCTGGCACTGCGGATCGACCGCGAGGCACCACAGGCTAGATCCGTTCTCCGGGTCGTTGAAAGCTTCGTGATGATTCAGCCCCATCACGGTGCCAAGCGCATGTCCGCTGTCCACGTCTTCGGCTATCCAGTAGACCGGCCCGCCTTCTTCACGGGGCGTGATCTGCTTGGGATCGACCTGCATCATCCCACGCGTCTGGTAAAGCCGGTTAACGGACGCCCACTCGGTGTCGTTCTGAACGCGGCGAATGTGGAAGCCACGAAACGGACGGCGAGCCGGGCGGTAGTCGCTGAACCACAGGCGAAGCGTGTCGGACGGATCAAGAAAGAGTTGCTGGGGCGCATGCGCCAACACCTGTTGAGGCTGTGCGACATACAGCGCGATATCGCGCATGCCGGGATCTTCTTCAAGTAGGTCGGCCGCAAGGTCGGCAGGGTTCGGATACGTATGGCCGACCAGTAGCCGCCCCCATCCACAGTGCAGCGCCACTGGGGCGCCTGGGTCCTCGCCACCACCTTCGGCATAACGGGCCTGAAGGCGTTGATAGGACGGGGCCTGGCCACGCAGTAAACGTTGGCCATAGGCATGTGACTTTTGCATTCCACCCTCCTGATCCGCTCTCCGAGCGGTGACGGCTATCGATCGTGCGAATAGCCGTCTGGATTCAATCACGCGTTGCTGGCGCGTTACCCGCCATCACATGGCGAGGCATTCGACGTTACGCCGGGCGTCGTTACGCAGGCGTCGGACGCGGGGCGTCGGACGCCTGACCGGTTCAAAGGCCGTGTTCCTTCATCCATAAGTTGAGTGCTGCGAGTTGCCAAAGTTTCGAACCGCGTAGCGGGGTCAGCTGCCCGTCGGGATTGGCAATCAATGCATCGATCTGCTGACGATTGAACAGGCCACGGTCCTGGCTCGGGTCGAGAAGCAGGTCACGCACCCAGCTCAGTGTTGCACCTTGCAGGTGCTTCAGGCCGGGCACGGGGAAATAGCCTTTCGGGCGATCGATGACTTCCGCAGGAATCACGCGGCGCGCAGCTTCCTTCAGTACATACTTGCCGCCGTCGGGCAGCTTGAACTGGGCAGGAATGCGTGCAGAGAGTTCGGCAACGCGGTAGTCCAGGAATGGCGTGCGCGCCTCCAGGCCCCATGCCATCGTCATGTTGTCGACCCGCTTCACCGGGTCATCCACCAGCATCACGGTACTGTCGATCCGCAGCGCCTTGTCGACCGCGGCGTCAGCGCCGGCTTGCGCGAAGTGGTTGCGGACGAAGTCGCCGGAGTAGTCTTCGCTCACCCATTTCGACTGGACGGTACGCGCATACTCGTCGAAATCACGATCGCGGAAGGCGGACAGGTAGGCAGCAACCGGATCGGATGCGCCGTCGACCTGCGGATACCAGTGATAGCCTGCAAACAGCTCGTCGGCACCCTGGCCGCTCTGTACCACCTTGCAATGCTTGCTGACTTCGCGTGACAGCAGGTAGAACGCGATGCAGTCATGGCTGACCATCGGTTCGCTCATGGCACGGAAGGCTGCAGGCAGCTGTTCGAGAATCTCGTGCTCCTTGATACGGAGCTGGTGGTGGCGCGTCTGGTAGTGCTGTGCGATGAGGTCGGAATAGCGGAACTCGTCGCCGCGTTCGCCGCCTGCGTCTTCGAAGCCGATGGAGAAGGTCAGCAAATTGTCTGCAGCGCCCGCTTCGCGCAGCAAGCCTACCAGCAAGCTGGAATCTACCCCGCCAGAAAGCAATACCCCCACGTCTACAGCGGCGCGCTGACGGATCGCGACCGCCTCGCGCATCGTATCCAGTACCTGGGTTTGCCATTCATTGAAATCGTAGCCCTGCTCTTCGGGGCGGGGGCCGTAATCCAGAGTCCACCAGCACTTCTGCTCGGTACGACCCGAAGCATCGACACGCATCCAAGTCGCTGGCGGCAGCTTCTGGATGCCGGTGATGAGGGTATGTGGTGCAGGAACGACCGCATGGAAGCTCATGTAGTGGTTGAGCGCGATCGGGTTGATCGACTTGTCGATATCGCCGCCCGCCAGCAGGGCAGGAAGAGCAGAAGCGAAACGCAGGCGATCATTCGTCAGCGAGTAGTAGAGCGGCTTCACGCCGAGACGGTCGCGCGCGATGAACATCTGGCGGCGGTCCCGCTCCCAGATCGCGAAGGCGAACATGCCGTTTAGCTTGGGTAGCATCGCCTCGCCCCAGGCGTGGTAGGCCTTGAGCAGGACTTCGGTGTCGCCGCTCGAGAAGAATCGATAGCCCTTCGCCTCGAGCTCGGCGCGGATTTCGGGATAGTTGTAGATGGCGCCATTGAAGACCATCGACAAACCCAGCTCGGAATCGATCATGGGCTGGCCGGACGCGTCTTCCAGATCCATGATCTTCAGACGTCGATGACCGAAACTGAGCGGGCCGCTGCTATGGAAACCGCAGGCATCGGGCCCGCGCGATTCCAGTTGATGGGTGATGCGCTCGACCGCGGACAGGTCGCTCGGGCGCTGATCGAATCGAAGTTCTCCTGCTATGCCGCACATATCCTTACCGGTTCTCCGTTGGGGAAGTTTCTATATATACCTAAACAAACAAGACACTTTCAGGTCAAAGGAGTTCTCGGCAATCAATGCCGCTCGACAGGCTGTCCGCTTGTAATAAAGGTTATGACTGAAAGTATCGATGCGTTTTCCAAGACCGCTGAGCTGTCCATTTACCAGGCGCTGCGCCGGTTGCAGCAGTCACTGGAAGTGCACACCAAACAGTTGGCGAAGTATGGCGGTCTCACACCGCTTCAACTCCTCATTCTTCAGGTGCTGGCGGCAGAGGAACAACTCACCGCAAGCCAGTTGGCTGGGCTGGTGAGCCTCTCGCAAGCTTCGCTCTCGGGCGTGCTCGATCGCCTCGTGGCCCGCGGCATGATTTCTCGCGAGCGCGACGAGCGGGACCGGCGCAAGCAGTGGCTCTATCTGGCCGAGGAGGGAAGGACCGCACTTTCGGAAGCGCCACCGCTGCTGCCTCGCCACGGGCTGGAACGCTTCAAGGCCCTGCCTGATTGGGAGCGACATGCGTTGCTGGCTGCGCTGCTTCGTGCTGCGGACCTGTTCGGAGAGCCGGCGCTGGAGTGAGTAGTCGGCAGGCCGTTATGCTCAAGCGACCTGCAAATGGAGTCCCGAGGCCCACCCATGAATTTCACTTTCCGAATGGCCACTGTCCAAGATGTCGAAGTTCTTGCTGTGTGCCTCTTTGAACACGGCCCAAATCCGTGGAATTACCTGCCTGAAGCTCCCGTGCGCGCCCACTTGGCTGAAATCGGTAGTGGTCGCATCGAAGCGATGATTGCCGAAGCCGACGGTGGTGCCTTGGCAGGCTTCATCAGCTATCAGCCTGCGTCCAGTGAATTCACTCGCCACCAACCTCCGGGTCGGCCCGCACACGCCTATGTCTGCGAGGCTGTCGTGGACAGCGCGTTTGCCGGGAAAGGACTAGGCGCAGAGCTGCTGCGTGCGGTCGTGCAGGACATTCGCAAACGCGGCGTAGACGACATCTATATTGACCGCCATGCGGACAATGCCGCATCAGCCGGCATGATGAAGAAGGCCGGGTTCGTCGAGGTCGAAACCTACGATGACCCGGCCAAGCGTCCGAACGGCACACAGCGCACGACCGTGTGCCGCCTTTCGACGAACTAGCTTCTGCACGAGAAGTCGTCGAGCGAAGGTCAGGCGAGGCAAAAACGGGTGAGGAAGCGGTGTTTACGTGCTGTAAATGAGCATTCCGAACCCGTTTTTAACGAAGCATCACCGAGCGCAGGCACTTTTCGTACAGAGCCTAGGCTTTCGTCCAGGCGCGGACGACATCGAGCATGCGATTGGAGAATGCCCACTCGTTGTCATACCACGCCAGCACCTTCACCAGATCGCCATGGACACGCGTGTGGTTGAGATCAGCGACACAGGAAATCGGATAGCCATTGAAGTCGCTGGATACGAGCGGCAGCTCGTTGCACTCCATTACGCCCTTGGGCAGCTTCGCAGCGCCGGCGCGTAATGCCTCGTCGATGGCGTGCCGGTCACAGGGACGTTCGGCGTTGAAGCACAAGTCGACAAGCGAAACGTTTGGCGTGGGGACGCGGACTGCCATCCCATCCAGCCGACCACCCAGTTCCGGCAGAACCAGGCCGATCGTCTTCGCAGCGCCCGTCGTCGTCGGGATCATCGACAGTGCAGCCGCCCGGGAGCGGTAGGGGTCGCCATGGTCCTTGTCCAACAGGCTCTGGTCGTTGGTATAGGAATGGACGGTCGTCATCAGACCTTGGCGTATGCCCACGGATTCGTGAAGCACCTTGGCCAGCGGGGCCAGGCAGTTCGTTGTGCACGAGGCATTCGATACGATCTTCTGGTCGCCCAGTTGCTCGTGGTTAACCCCATAGACGACCGTCAGATCGGCAGTGTCCATGGGGTGCGCCAGCAGCACGCGCTTGGCACCCGCCGTGACATGCGCTTCGGCTTGCTCACGTTTCTTGAACCGGCCCGTGCATTCGAGAACGACGTCGATGCCCATGTCGCCCCATGGCAGTTCGCTGGGTTCCTTGTTGCTCAGCAGGCGAATCGGTTGGTCACGGACATAGAGCGTATCGCCATCGAGGCGGATATCGTTTGTGAAGCGGCCGAAGGTCGAGTCGAAGCGGGTCAGTTGCAGCAATGACTGCGGATTGCCGAGGTCGTTGATGGCTTCGATCCGAATGGAATCGTGTAGACCGCGTTCGAAGAACGTGCGCAGTATTGCACGGCCGATGCGACCGTAGCCATTGAGTGCGATGCGAAGTATGTAAGCCTCTCCTCTGGTCGTTGACTGTCTGATTTAGGAAACACCTTGCCGGTGGAGTTCGAGAAGACTGACCGGCGAGTCACCGGTTTGCTGAATCGCGGATTCTGCTTCCGCATCAGGGCGTAGGGTCCGTGGTGAATTCAGTAACCACTGTCGGTTCGATCATGAAGCGGCTGTCATCTGGCCACACGCTCCAACGCTGGCTCACGCCTCAGCGTAGACGTTCTGCAGCCTGCTCATGAGGTTTCCGACGTTTTAGCCACCGGGCATGTAGAGCACAGCGAAGAGGATGGCGAGGGAAAGCAGGGTTAGCGTCGTCGCGACCTGTGCGGTGCGGAGCGTGATCTGACGCACCAGCGGCCGATCATTTGCTTCGATAGCGCGTTGAAGCGCCGGGCGTTGCAGTAGACGAAGCCGAAGGCCGAGCGCAAGCGAAGCGATGTAAAGACCGATGGCGAACTGCACGTAGCGCGGTACGGTATCGATACTGCGGTAGAAGGTATTGAAAAGAAGGACGCCCGTGACGATGAGCAGGGCAGCGACCGGCAGGCCTTGAGCAAAAAAACGATCCAGCGCTGCACCAGGCTCAAGCGCGGTGCGCGATGCTCGCAAAAGACGCCAGCTGAGACCGCCAGTCAGTACTGACCAGCCGAGGAGCGCTGCGATGTGCGCCACGATAAGCAGGCTCAGGAAGGTCATTGGGCATTCTCCGCTGGCGGTCCGTGAATCGCGCGCTATCATAGCCGGCCATTCGCAGTACTGAAAATTTATCCAGGCTTTTCGCCCATGCTCAGCCCCGAATTAAAGACCCAGATCCAGGGCGCCTACTCGCGCTTTCTCGAAGCCAAGGGGCTCAAGCCACGCTACGGCCAGCGGCTGATGATCGCAGAAGTGGCCAAGGCGCTCGGCGGTATCAAGCACAACGACGAAGGGCAGCGCGATGGCGACCCGGCTGTGGTCGCGGTCGAAGCGGGCACCGGCACCGGCAAGACCGTCGCGTATGCCATGGCCACCATTCCCATCGCCAGGGCCGCCGAGAAGCGCCTGGTGATCGCAACGGCAACGGTGGCGTTGCAGGAACAGATCGTCAACAAGGACCTGCCAGACCTGATGCGCAACAGTGGTCTGAGCTTCAGCTTCGCGCTAGCCAAGGGCCGAGGTCGCTACCTTTGCCTGTCCAAGCTCGACATGCTTCTTCAGGAAGGTCAGGCGCAAAGTGCAACCGCCCAACTTTTCGAGGAAGAGGGCTTCCGCATCGATGTCGATGAGCGGAGCCAGAAGCTGTTCACTGACATGGTCGAGAAGCTCGCCGGCAATCGATGGGATGGTGACAGGGACAGCTGGCCGCAGGCGCTGGAAGACGCCGACTGGGCGCGATTGACGACTGACCATAGCCAGTGCACCACCCGGCATTGCCCCAATTTCCAGCAATGCGCGTTCTACCGCGCACGTGAAGGGATGACCAAGGTCGACGTGATCGTGACCAATCACGACATGGTGCTGGCGGACCTTGCCCTTGGCGGCGGCGCCGTATTGCCGGATCCGCGCGAAACCTTGTACGTGTTCGACGAGGGCCACCACCTTCCGGACAAGGCCATCGGACACTTCGCTCATTTCACCCGCCTGCGTTCAACGGCGGACTGGTTGGGACAGGTCGAGAAAAACCTGACCAAGCTGCTCGCCCAGCATCCGATGCCGGGTGAGCTTGGCCGCCTGGTCGAGGGCGTGCCGGAGTTGGCCCGGGATCTGCGTACCCAGACCCAGTTCATGTTCAATGCATGTGAACAGGTTGCCGATTTCCGCGCCGGCGAGGACATGGAAGGCCGTGAGCGGCCACGCCATCGTTTCGAGGGCGGCCTGGTGCCCGAGCACCTTCGCGAGCTGGGTATCGAACTCAAGAAAGGGTTCGCCAAGCTGGTGGACCTGTTCACCCGGTTGACCGAACTGTTGAAGGAAGCCATGGATGGCGAAGTCAGCGTGGGCATCGCCAGTCATCAGGCGGAGGAGTGGTATCCACTCTTTGGTAGTCTGCTGTCCCGGGCTAGCGGCAGCTGGGAGCTGTGGACTGCATTCACGGTGGAAGATCCCGAGGACAGCCCGCCCATGGCGCGCTGGATGACGCTTGCCGAAAGCGGCTCGCTTTACGACATCGAAGTCAATGCGAGCCCTATTCTCGCGGCAGAAACGCTGCGTCGTAATCTCTGGAACGTTGCTTACGGCGCCGTGGTGACGTCGGCCACGCTGACAGCGCTCAATAGTTTCGATCGGTTCCGCATGCGGGCAGGGCTGCCAAAGGCAACCGTTACCAATGTCGTACCCAGCCCATTCCATCATGCGGACGCCGGTGTATTACGGGTACCTAACCTGCAAGCCGACCCTCGCGATGCGGCGGCACATACAGCAGCTATCGTCCGTGAGCTTCCCAATCTGGTCCAGGGCGCGCGTGGCACGCTGGTGCTGTTCTCTTCGCGCCGCCAGATGCAGGATGTTTTCGACGGACTGGATCGGGACTGGCGCAAGCGAGTGCTGATTCAGGGCAACCTCTCGAAGCAGGAAACACTTAACAAGCACAAGTCCCGTGTCGATGATGGCCAGGAAAGCGTTTTGTTCGGCCTGGCGAGCTTTGCGGAAGGCGTCGATTTACCGGGCGCGTATTGCGAGCACGTCGTGATTGCCAAGATTCCGTTCGCCGTTCCAGACGACCCGGTCGAAGCAGCCCTGGCCGAATGGATCGAGGCCCGTGGCGGCAACCCATTCATGGAAATTGCGGTGCCGGACGCCTCGTTGCGCCTGGTCCAGGCCTGCGGGCGTTTGCTGCGAACTGAAGCAGATCGCGGGACAATTACCTTGCTGGATCGAAGAGTGGTCACACAGCGCTACGGCAAGGCCATTCTCAATGCATTGCCGCCGTTCCGGCGCGAGATAGGCTGATCGAGAATGTCGTCCTAGGGTGGCGGGCGGTAAGCAGCCACGCTGCCCAGCGAGGCAAGCCATGCGCTGTAGCGCAGTAGGATCAGAGCAGAAACGAAAAAACCGGCACGAGGCCGGTTTTTTCATGAAAGGTCATGGACCTTTCGGGATTTGGTCGGAGCGACTGGATTCGAACCAGCGACCTTCTCGTCCCGAACGAGACGCGCTACCAAGCTGCGCTACGCTCCGAAGATTGGGCGGCATTTTACTGAAAAACTTTTGTTGCACAAGCGGTTACTCGGAAATTAGCCGCTCTGCTCGTTACCGTCGGGCAATGCCAGCAGCTCGGGGCTGTTGAAATTGGCCAGACGTGGGTCGTCTTCCAGACAGTCCACGGGGATCGGGTCAAAATCGCGTAGCACCCGCTGTGGGCTGCGCTCACCCTGAGCCCATGCGCGGTTCATGGCATCCGTCAAAAGGGTTGGCAGGAGGCAGAACATCGGCTGCCAGTAGCCGGCCTGACGGATGATGACAGGGCGATCTCCCGTATGCGTCCGAAGCGCGCCGATCAGCGAGTCGTCAACCTTGGGGGCATCGCAGGGCAATACGAGCAGGTGCTTGTGACGTGCGGCCGCCAGCCCCGCGCGGATGCCTGCCATTGGGCCAGGGAAGTCAGGGGAATCGTCCCGCACGAGCGTGTCGGCATAGTCGGCATAACGGTCCGCGTTGCGGTTGCATGAAATGATCAGATCATCGGTCTGCGGCCGGACATGATCATGTATCCAGGCCACCAATGGACGGCCTTTCCATTCGACCAGCCCCTTGTCTCGTCCACCCATTCGCTGCCCGCGTCCGCCTGCCAGTATGAGCACGGAGCAGGGTGGGAAGGTGTTGTCTTGCATCATGATCTCCGCCGGAAGGCCTGTGGTATAACACCGGCCTTTCCCGATCAACAAGTGGGTTATCCAACATGAGTACCAAGCCAGACGCCGTCTTCGTGCCCTTGGCCATCGCTGTCCTGACCGTGAGCGATACCCGTACCACTGAGACTGATACATCTGGCCAGTTGCTGGTCGATCGCCTTGGTGAGGCCGGCCATATTCTGGCCGAGCGTGTTCTGCTCAAGGACGATCTGTACAAGATCCGCGCGCAGGTTGCGACCTGGATTGCCAGTGATGCCATTCAAGTCGTCCTGATCACGGGCGGGACCGGATTTACGGGCCGTGACAGCACGCCCGAAGCGGTTGCCTGCCTGCTCGACAAGACAGTCGATGGGTTCGGTGAACTGTTCCGTCAGATTTCGGTAGCCGACATCGGCACGTCTACTGTCCAGTCGCGCGCACTGGCGGGCCTTTCCAACGGAACGTTGGTGTGCTGCATGCCCGGCTCGACAAATGCGTGTCGTACGGCCTGGGATGGCATTCTTGCCGAGCAGCTCGACTCCCGTCATCGCCCCTGCAACTTCGTACCGCACCTCAAGAAGCTCGACGCTTGCGAGACGCGCGGCTGATGGCAAACGGACTGATCTCGCTGGAAGAAGCACTGGGACGGCTGTTGGATCTGGCGGCGGCATCGCCCCTGCTCGAGGAAGACATGGTCTCCCTGGCCGAGGCAGACGGGCGAGTACTGGCCGAGAGCCTGACAGCAGGGCTGGATCTTCCGCCGTGGGATAACAGCGCAATGGATGGCTATGCGGTACGGCTGGCTGATATCGGCGATACGCCGCTCCCTGTAAGCCAGCGGATCATGGCGGGCTCAGCGCCTGTGAAGCTCCAGCCAGGCACCTGCGCGCGTATCTTCACTGGCGCGCCGATACCTGAAGGCGCCGACGCTGTCGAGATGCAGGAGAACTGTATCGTGGAAGCGGACGGCTGCGTTCGTTTCCTGCAGGCTGTTCGCCCGCGTCAGAACATTCGCCCTCAGGGGCAGGAGACGCGGACTGGCGACCGGGTACTCGAGGCTGGCGCTCGGCTGGGGCCGGTCGAGATTGGACTGGTGGCTTCACTCGGCATCGCTTCGCTCAAGGTCATAAAACGGCCTCGGGTGGCCGTGGTGTCGACGGGTGATGAGCTGGTAGAGCCAGGCGCACAACTTGCTCCCGGACAGATATACAACAGCAACAGGCATCTACTTGGCGCATGGCTCAAGCGCTTGGGCTGCGAGGTGATCGATGCCGGGATTCTTCCGGACGACCTTGATCTGACGCGCAAGGCGCTCGCGGATCTGGGACAGGCCGATCTAATCCTGTCGACGGGCGGCGTATCGGTCGGCGAGGCTGACTTCCTCGGGCTGGCGCTGAGGGAGGCTGGCGAGCTGGCGTTCTGGAAGCTCGCGATAAAACCGGGCAAGCCGCTGACATGTGGACACTATCGAGGCACGCCGGTGATTGGCCTGCCCGGTAACCCTGCGTCCACGCTGGTGACCTTCGGTCTGTTGGCAAGGCCCTACCTGTTGCGTCGCTTGGGCTGCTCGCGCGTTGACCCGCTGGCATTCGAAGTGCCGGCGGGGTTCGATTGGCCCAAGGCAGGCGGCCGACGGGAGTTTCTGCGAGCGCGGTTGGAGAACGGCAAGGCGGTCCCTTACCAGAATCAGAGTTCCGGCGTGTTGCTTAGCGCGAGCTGGGCTGACGGGCTGGCTGAGGTCCGTGAAGGCACTGCGCCGAGGTCAGGGGAGCGCATTCGCTTTATCCCTTTCAGTGAGTTGATGAACTGATCGCAGCGTTTCGGATGCCCTCTGCATCGTTCTTCCAGCGGATATGACCGCTCCGCTGAATGTTTCATACCGTTTCGAAACTTTCGCCAAGGGAAGCGTTTCCAAGGCTGATGCATCCGGACCACGGGGCCGCGTGCCCCGACTCTCATCAGGACTTTGATCATGACCGAACGTCGAGCCTTCGTGATTCTGCATGGCAAGGAAGCGCAGAACGAAGAAGTGCGCGCCGCGATACTTGCGAAGCGCGAAGAGGGCTGGGACTTGGCCGTACGGCCGACCTGGGAGGCTGGCGATGCGCAGCGGCTCGTAAAGGAAGCGGTCGCTGCGGATTACCCTATCGTGGTGGCAGGTGGTGGCGACGGTACCCTTAGGGATGTTGCCGAAGCGCTGGTGGAAACCAACAGCGGCGCAAGCCTCGTTCTTCTGCCCCTGGGAACCGCAAACGATTTTGCGCATGCGGCCGGCGCCGGCCTGACGCCGGTCGAAGCGCTGTCAATGCTCGATGTCGAACCTACCTCGATCGATGTCGGCAACATGGATGGCCATTTGTTCATCAATATGGCCACCGGCGGATTCGGGTCCCGGGTAACGGCCAGCACGTCCGAGGATCTCAAAAAGATACTGGGCGCAGGGGCCTACCTGATCACGGGGCTGAGCCGCTTCTCTGAGTTGCGCTCTTCGTATGGACGCTTCAGGGGGCCTGACTTCGCCTGGGAGGGCGATTTCCTGGCGCTGGGTATCGGCAACGGCCGTACGGCCGGTGGCGGGCAGGCGCTTTGCCCCAACGCGGTGGTCAACGACGGGCAGTTCGACCTCTGCATCGTTCCCGCCGAGCAGGACGTGGTCGGAACATTCCGGACCCTTCTTTCGGGCGGAATCAATGGAGTGGATACGGTATCCGTGACAGCGAGGCTGCCATGGGTTGAGGTGGAAGCGGTCGAAGGCCTGGACCTCAATCTCGATGGTGAGCCACACCACGCATCCAAGGTTCACTTCGAAGTGCTGCCATCTGCACTCCGAGTGCATTTGCCCTCCGATTCGCCACTGCTTACAGGCCAGAGTCTCGTTCCCGGCACCCTGTAGGTGCCGGCCTGGGCCCGTGATCTGGCGCATGGCCCATACAAAAAGGCATGATGGCGAAAAGCCGGTCTTCAGTTTCCTGGTGACCGGCCGATAGCCCATGGACGAGGCCGTACGCCTCTTTCATTTGTCATGCCCCGAGGAAACAAGATGGCCGGCATTCTTGATACCGTTGACCAACGCACCCAGCTCGTGGGTGAGAATCGCCTGGAAATCCTGATGTTCCGGTTGCATGGGCGGCAGCTTTTTGCGATCAACGTGTTCAAGGTGCAAGAGGTGCTTCAGCTGCCCAAGCTGACGCTCATGCCTCAGCGGCACCGTTGCGTCGTGGGTGTGATCAACCTTCGTGGCCATACGTTGCCCGTCGTTGATCTGTCCCAGGCGATCGGCCTCCGCCCTCTGGTGCCGGACGAGAAAAGCACCATCATCGTCACCGAGTACAACCGTTCCGTTCAGGCCTTCCTGGTGGGCAGCGTAGACCGCATCATCAACCTGAACTGGGAGTCGATTCAGCCGCCGCCGGGCGGTGCGGGACGCCAGCATTACCTGACGGCGATCACCAAGGTCGACAGCCAGATCGTCGAAGTCATCGACGTTGAAAAGGTGCTGGCCGAGATCGTCCCGATGAATACCAAGGTGTCGGAAGAAAAGCTTGCCGACCCGTTGCTCGAGAAGGCGCGTGGTCGTGAAGTGCTGCTCGTCGACGACTCCAGCGTTGCAATCATGCAGCTACGCGAGACGATGGCGCAGCTGGGTATCAAGACTCACGTCGCCAGCGATGGATTGCGTGGGTTGAACATGCTGAAAAAGTGGGCCGATGCAGGCGAGGTACTTACCGATCGTCTGCTGATGGTCTTCACCGATGCGGAAATGCCCGAAATGGATGGGTACCGCCTTACGACTGAGATCCGTCAGGATCCACGCCTGAAGGATTTGTATATCGTCCTGCATACGTCGCTTTCAGGAAGCTTCAACGAGGCGATGGTCAAGAAGGTCGGCTGCGACAACTTCCTTTCGAAATTCCAGCCGGACAAACTTGTCGATGTGATTCGCGAGCGGCTGAGCCTGGGCTGACAGGTCTGTCGTAAGGGCAGCCCTATCGCGTATCCTTGCCAGCTTTGGCTGGAGGTTCTGCCGTGCGACTTTCCGGACTTTTTCGTTATCCGCTCAAGTCGGCAATGGTGGAGCCCCTAGAGGCGTCCGCCGTAGGCGCGCTGGGTCTCGATGGCGATAGACGCTGGCTGGTGGTCGATTCTGACACCGGCCGTTTCCTGACGCAGCGCTTGCTCCCTCGCATGACGCAGCTCAGGGCCCGGTCGATGCCTGGCGGTGCCATTGAATTGTCTGCACCGGGCGCCCCCGATCTTCTCGTCCCGCTGCCTTCAGACGATGCCTCGTATCGAGGCGCCATTGTCTGGAAAGACATCCTCCGTGTTCCGGATGCCGGCGAAGCTGCTGCCTTATGGTTGAGCGCTTTTCTCGAGCGGGCTTGTCGCCTGGTCTACATGCCCGACGACTGCATTCGACCCGTCAAGGATGGGCAAGTGACGGATCGGGTGTCATTCGCAGACGGTTATCCACTTCTCCTGATCGGCGAAGGATCGCTCGCGGACCTTCAGGTGCGTGTTGGTCGCCCGCTGGATATGCAGCGGTTTCGACCCAATCTGGTGGTAAGTGGCGCTGAGCCCTATGCCGAAGATGGCTGGGCGCGCATCCGCATTGGCTCACTGACCTTCCGTGTCGTCAAACCGTGCTCGCGATGCATCATCACGACGCTTGATCCCTTCACAGGTGAGCGGAATGGCGACCGCGAGCCGCTGGCAACGTTGAAAACCTACCGTGCTCGTGAGGGAAATGTGTATTTCGGGCAGAACCTGATCTGTGACGGAGAGGGCACGCTGGAAATCGGCATGCCAGTTCAGGTCCTCGCTTGAGGTGACTCCGCGCCGTCCCTGGCGCCTGCGAATCAGATATCGTCGAAGTAGCGCTCGTGCCAGTCCACGACTGGCTGCGGTGCGTTGAGCTTCTGCCCATAGATGACCGCATAAGAAAGCACGTTCTGGACGTACTGCCGGGTTTCGTCGAACGGAATATTCTCGACCCACACGTCGAACGCCAGGTGTCGAGCATCCTTGAGCCATTGCCTGACGCGCCCTGGGCCCGCGTTGTAGGCTGCCGACGCCAGCACCCGATTGCCATTGAACTGGCCGTGCACCTGACTCAGGTAGGCAGCACCAAGCTGGATATTGGTTTCCGGCAGTACCAGATTGTTCATGTTCGTGAGCGGGATGTTGTAGCGCCGTGCGGTTTCTTTCGCGGTTGCCGGCATCAACTGCATCAGGCCGGTCGCACCGACGCCGGACCGGGCATCGGCCATGAAGGCGCTTTCCTGGCGGGTGATGGCGAAGACCCAGCTCGAATGCAGGCCACGCGCCTTCGCTTCGCGCACCAGGGTGTCGCGATACGCCATGGGGAAACGGATATCCAGGTCATCCCAGTATTTGGCCTGGCTGATGGTTCGAATGGCTGGGAAATACCAGCCCATGTCGTACGCCATGCGGGCCTGGGCGACCATTTCGTCCCGGTTGAAGAATTTGCTGGCGTGGTACCACTCACGACGAGCATTGACGATTTCGCCTCGGGCATAGAACTCCATGGCGCGCGTAATGCCGGGCCACTCGCGAACCTTGCGTTCGGTTGCCTTTACAAGCACCAATGGCTGGTTGTTCAGGCTGTAGGGCGCCTGGATGCGGTCAGCTGACAGGAAGCCATAGAAGTCACGCTCTTCGGCAACGGGCTTGTAGAGTTTCAATGCATCAGGGCTATTCGGTCTGGTCAGCTCGAGGCTACGCGCTCGCCAATACCGCCAGCGGCTGGTTTCAGCGAGTGATGGCGGCATACGGCTGATCAGCTTGTTCGCTTCGTCCCAGCGGCCAAGCCGGAGCAACAATCGAGCGTGCCATTCGCTAACGGTGTCGTCCTTCAGATTCGGGTCATACTGGCTCATGATCGGCAAGGCCCGTGGATCGAAGCGGCGCGCGAGCGTCAGGCCGATTTCGCGCGCGATCGCCACCTTCTCACTGCTGGAAAAGGCCATCCGCGTGGCGTAGGTATCGAGCAGGCCGAGCGCCTTCTCCGGGTCCTGGCGTGCAAGCCGGCGTAGTCCGAGGCTCACCACGTCGGACATCGCGTCATCGTTTGGAGCGAATCGGGAAGGTTGTTCGAGCAATTGTGGCTTCTGCGCGACCTGGATCAGGAGGTCGGCTCGCGGCTTGAGAGAGGGCAGGGTGTTGCCGAGGTGAGTGGCGAGCCCGTATTCGCGGGCATCAGCGGCAAGTTTCACGCGCTCCCAGCGCTTTGCCTCGGTGAGTTGCCCCTTGGCCGCCCACATGTCGAATAGCGTATCGCAGGCGTTCGGCTGCGATTTTCCCACCAGCCAGAGGCGTTCCGCCGTCTTGTAGCCTTCGGCTTCCTGACGGTGCGTCAACTGGTACTGGCCGTATAGGCAATCCAGCTCAGTGAAGTTCATCGACGGGTCATAGTAGTCGACAAAGGTCTGCCATTCGCCACGCTCGGCGAGCCAGCGCAGCCAGCGCAGTTTCATCCAGTTGGCCTGCGGGAGGTCACCGTGGTTCGCAAGGAAGGTGCGGATCTCGCTGTTACTCGCCGTTTTCAGGCGGGCAGTGAGCTCGTCGTATGCCAGATAAGGTTCGAGTGGGTACCCGGCCAAAGCCTGCGCATAACGCCGATAGGGTTCGGCGTTTCCTTTTTCCAGAGCAGCCTTGGCTTCGTTGTAGTACTGGCGCTGTTGAGCCAGGGACGCGGCTTGAGCGGATTGAACGGAGAGAAGGGCAAAGCCGAGGACGCAGCAGAGACTGATCAGACGATCACGCATGACACTTCCGAAAAAGAAGGTGAGCTGATGGCGGCAAGATGCTACCGCCTGATTGGAGGGTAGCTTAGCCGTTGCTCTTCGGCCTTGAAAAGAACCGTTTGCCCCTCCCATCGGCTGAGGAAACAGCACGTTGCAAAGCGCGCCGTTTCAAGTGCGTCGGTGGCATGGTGCCCTTGTTCGTCGGGTCAATGCCGACTTGCTGGCATCGCGGCCATGCTCGGCTCGCGGTCGCTCGCCCAAGCGCCTACAATCGACGGCCGATTTCTGGAGAACCTCATGACGCTGCTCAAATTCACCGGTGTATCCCTTGCCCATGGCGCCATGCCGCTGCTCGATGGTGTGAGCTGGCAGATCGCGCGCGGGGAGCGTGTGTGTATCATTGGCCGCAATGGGACAGGCAAGTCGAGCATGCTGCGCCTGGTGAAGGGCGATAATTATCCTGACGACGGCGAGATCTGGCGAGCGCCCGCCTTGAAGATCGGTGAGCTGCCGCAGGAGCTACCTCGCGCCGACGAGCGCAGTGTCTTCGACGTCGTGGCAGAAGGCCTGGCCGGTGTCGGTGAGCTTCTCGCGCAATACCACAAGCTCAGCCTGACTGTGCAGACCGAGGACGACCTTACACAGCTTGCCCGTGTGCAGCAGGAACTGGAGGCTCGTGATGGCTGGCGGCTTCAGCAGCTGGTAGAGAGCACGCTGAGCCGGCTGCAGCTACCCGCGGACAAGACGCTAGCCGAGCTGTCCGGAGGCTGGCGCCGCCGGGTGTTGCTTGCTCAGGCGCTGGTGGCCGAGCCCGATCTTTTGCTGCTGGATGAGCCGACCAACCACCTGGATATCGGCGCAATTGCCTGGTTGGAAGAAGCCCTGCTGAGCTTCAATGGCGCGGTTATTTTCATTACCCACGACCGTGCGTTCCTGCAGAGCCTGGCCACCCGGATTCTGGAACTCGACCGCGGTCATCTCATCGACTGGAACGGCGACTACGCCAGCTTTCTCGTTCACAAGGAGCAGCAACTGGCGGCTGAAGAAGCAGCCAATGCGCTGTTCGACAAACGCCTTGCGCAGGAAGAAGTGTGGATTCGGCAGGGCATCAAGGCCCGTCGCACCCGAAACGAAGGACGCGTGCGCGCCCTCAAGGCGATGCGCATGGAGCGTAGTGAGCGGCGTGAACGTCAGGGCAAGGCAAACTTCCAGGTCGAGGTCGCGGACAAGTCCGGCAAGCAGGTGATCGTCGCCGAGCATGTGACGTACGGCCATCCTGGGCAGGCAGCGCTGGTCCGTGACTTCTCCATGGTCATCCAGCGCGGTGATCGGATTGGCTTGCTTGGTGCAAACGGAACGGGCAAGACGACATTGCTTCGCCTCCTTCTGGATGAGCTTCAGCCCAATTCAGGCACTGTCGAGGCAGGCACCAAACTTGAAGTCGCCTATTTCGACCAGCTGCGTCTTCAGCTTGACCCTGAGAAGACGGTAGTCGACAACGTTGCGGAAGGGCGCGACTTCATCACCATCAATGGGCAGAACCGCCACATATTGAGCTACCTCGGCGATTTCCTCTTCAGCCCGCAGCGCGCTCGGACGCCAGTCAAGGCGCTGTCGGGCGGAGAACGCGCCCGCTTGCTGCTCGCCAAGCTTTTCAGCAAACCAGCCAACATGCTGGTCCTCGACGAACCGACCAATGACCTGGACGTGGAAACCCTCGAATTGCTGGAGGAAATCCTGCTGGAATTCCAAGGTACCGTATTGATCGTGAGCCACGACCGTGCATTCCTCGATAACGTCGTTACCAGCACCCTGGTATTCGAAGGGCAGGGACGGGTCAGGGAATATGTCGGCGGGTATCAGGATTGGCTGCGTCAGGGCGGCTCACCCCGGCTGCTGGGTGTGGCCGAGCGGCCTATGGAGCAGGTAGAGAATGCACCGGAAACTTCGGCTGCGCCCCAGGTCCAGCCGGAACCCGCTGCGCGCAAGAAGCTCAGCTACAAGCTCCAGCGTGAGCTTGACTCGATTCCAGAGCAGATCGATGCTCTAGAGGCGAAACTGGCCGCGCTCAACGAGCAGGTTTCCGCTGCGGATTTCTACACGCGGCCCAGTGCGGAGACGACAGCGGTGCTGGCGGATATGGAGCGTGTCCAACAGGAACTCGATGCGCTTCTGGACCGATGGTCCGAGCTCGAGGGCTGATCATGCTCGGTGCAGCGTACTTCCTGTAGCTCAAGCGGGCCCGACGTATCGGGCCCGCTCTATTGTCAGCGTCGTTCGGTGAGTTTGACTGCCAGTACGTCGCACGGCGCGCCGTGAAGCACGTCGTTGGCTGTGGAGCCCAGCAGCAGTGCGAGGCCGTGGCGGCCATGGCTGCCCACGACGATCATGTCGCAGCCTTGCTCTTCGGCGAGGCGATGAATCTCCTGCCGCGGCTGCCCATAGGCAAGGTGTTTGTTTTCGGCGGGTACGTTGTGCTGAGCGGTGAACGCGTCCAATCGCTCCCGGGCTTGTTCGAATTGCTGCTGTTGCAGCATGGAGAGGTCCATTGGTACGTCGCCACCGAATGCCATGGCCATGGGTTCGACGATATGAATGAGGGAAAACTTGGCCTGGCAGGCTTCAGCCAGAGCCTGTGCGCGGCGAATGACAGGATGGCAGTCATCGGCCAGATCGATCGCAGCCAGAATGTGGCGGTAGGTCATGGCAGTCTCCTTGGATATCGAGCTGTTTTGCTGAAAGGTGAGCAGGTTTCCCGCCCGCCTGGCAGTTACGCATTGGCTTTGATGCAACGCTAGGAAGCGCCGCGCTTTTTATTCTCGCCTCTTCACCCTGGATGTTACGGCGAAGACGCAGCTTTTTTATTGGCACTGTCGTATGACCATCTGGATCGTTTTAATGCTCCTCCTCGCGGTACTGAGCCCCTTGGCTTGGCTCATGCCTTCTCGTCGCCAGCGCGGCAGTATGGATATGCGGCTGGCAGCACGCACGCAGGGTGTCGCCATGCAGCTTGCCGGACAACAGTGGCCACATTGGCAGCAGCCGGAGCCGCCGCAACGGTGTCCGCAATACTATGTCCCAAGACAGCGAAGCCGGGTAGATAGCTGGAGCTATTGGCAGCCAAGTCCGGGTGTATGGGTGAACCAATGGCGCGAGCCCTGCAACGATGTCCGCCTGGCACCCATCCTCGCGACGTTGCCAGCGGATGCCTACAAGGTCGAGGCGGGACCTCAACTGGTCTCCGTATTTTGGGGAGAGCGCGGTGGGCGGGAAGGGCTTTCGCGTATCACTGAAGCGCTCAAGACCCTTGCCTGATATCGCTCGGAATACTGTAGCGAAGCCGCGAGCCGCTGAAATTAAAACGCCCGATGCGAACACCGGGCGGGAGGCCTTCAGGCAGGCCGGAAATCGTGGCATGGAGCATGGTGTCAGCACAGGCTGCGAGAATGCCGTGCGTGTCCTTCGGCACCCGGCGCTCACCTGATATGGACCGGTAGCCAGCCGAGGTGTTCGCCGTGGCAATTTCGGCGGTCCGTGTGCCGTTGATTGGCGAGCGGATAACTTCATGGTCTGGCTTCGAATCTACGGATGCTTGTTCTTACGTCCTTGGTGCCGCGCTACTTTACTGATCGTCTGACGCGCTGCCTAGGACTCAGGATCGCGCTGCGTGAAAGGCACCATGCGCAGCGGTAACGCCGCATTAGAGCCAGATGAAACGGGATCGCACGGTGCCTCATGTCTACGCCTGTTTTCGCTCAATCGAGATGTAACCGGTCTCGGCTATGCTCGGACATGCGATGAAACGGCTTTCGTACACCTCGGCCTGGACGACGATTTGACAAAGCCTTCAATTTGGCTGAATGTGCGAAAACCCGAATCAAACGATCGTATGAATCAAGCGTTCTATCTCAGGATGCTTCGTTCATCGCTCATACGGCGCCAGCGGACAGGGTGAACTTCAGATAGTCCGTGCGCTCTCCATCAGTTTCGTTACCCTGGAGATCAGTTGATGATTTACGAAGGTAAAGCCATCACGGTTCAGTCGGTCGAAGACGGGATTGCGGTCCTTAAATTCGACCTCGACGGCGAATCGGTCAATAAATTCAATAGGCTCACCCTCGATGAACTGCGTCAGGCCGTCGATGCAATCAAGGCGGACAGCAGCGTCAAGGGCGTAATCGTCACCAGTGGCAAGGACGTGTTCATCGTCGGCGCCGACATCACTGAGTTCGTGGATTCTTTCCGCCTTCCGGATGAGGAATTGCTGGCGTGGGTGGGTCACGCCAACGCCATATTCAGCGACTTTGAGGACCTGCCTGTTCCCACCGTGGTCGCGATCAACGGCATCGCACTGGGTGGCGGTCTTGAAATGTGCCTGGCCGCCGACTTCCGTGTCGCCAGTGAGGCCGCCAAGGTGGGTCTGCCGGAAGTGAAGCTGGGCATCTACCCTGGATTCGGCGGTACTGTCCGCCTGCCGCGCGTGATCGGCACGGACAACGCGATTGAATGGATCGCGTCCGGTAAGGAAAACACGGCTCAGGAAGCCCTGAACGTTGGCGCGGTCGACGCGGTCGTTAAAGCCGAGCAGCTCGAGGCCGCCGCGCGTGACCTGTTGAAGCGCGCTATCTCCGGCGAGATCGATTACAAGGCGCGTCGTCAGCCGAAGCTCGAAAAGCTCAAGCTCAATCCGATCGAACAGATGATGGCGTTCGAATCGTCGAAGGGCTACGTAGCGGGTAAGGCGGGGCCGCACTATCCAGCGCCGGTCGATGCGATCAAGGCTATCCAGAAAGCGGCCGGCCATGGCCGGGACAAGGCGCTTGAAATCGAGGCTGCAGGTTTCGTCAAGCTGGCCAAGTCGTCCGTCTCCGCGAGTCTGGTTGGATTGTTCCTCAATGATCAGGCGCTGAAGAAGAAGGCCAAGCGTTATGACGCCATGGCCGCCGACGTCAAGCAGGCGGCGGTGCTCGGCGCAGGCATCATGGGTGGTGGTATTGCCTATCAATCGGCCCTCAAGGGTACGCCCATCCTCATGAAGGACATCCGTGAGGAAGCGATCCAGTTGGGTCTCTCCGAAGCATCCAAGCTGCTCGGCAAGCGTGTCGAGAAGGGCAAGCTGGACTCAGCCAAAATGGCCGTTGCGCTGAATGCCATCCGTCCGACACTGTCGTACGGCGATTTTGGTGGCGTGGATGTCGTGGTGGAAGCGGTCGTCGAAAACCCGAAGATCAAGCAGTCCGTTCTTGCCGAAGTGGAAGGGCAGGTGCGTGAAGACGCCGTGCTGGCGTCGAACACCTCGACCATTTCCATCAACGTGCTGGCGCAGGCACTGAAGCGGCCTGAGAATTTCTGTGGCATGCACTTCTTCAATCCGGTGCACATGATGCCGCTGGTGGAAGTCATCCGTGGCGAGAAGACGTCGGAGAAGACGATCGCCACGGTTGTCGCCTACGCCAAGAAGATGGGCAAGAGCCCGATCGTGGTCAATGACTGCCCAGGGTTTTTGGTCAACCGCGTGCTATTCCCTTACTTCGGTGGCTTCGCCAAGCTGGTTGGCGCGGGCGTCGATTTCGCTCGTATCGATAAGATCATGGAGCGTTTTGGTTGGCCGATGGGGCCGGCTTACCTCATGGATGTGGTCGGTATCGATACCGCACACCACGCCCGTGATGTCATGGCTGAAGGCTTCCCGGATCGCATGAAGGAAGAGGGCAAGACGGCTGTTGATGCACTGTACGAAGCCAATCGTCTCGGACAGAAGAACGGTAAGGGCTTCTATGTCTATGAAACCGACAAGCGCGGCAAGCCGAAGAAGGTCGTCGACCCGACCATCAATGACGTCCTCGCCCCGATCGTTGGCCAGGTACGTGAGGTAAGTGACGACGACATCCTCAACTGGATGATGATCCCGCTTTGCCTGGAAACCGTACGCTGCCTGGAAGACGGCATTGTCGAAACGGCAGCCGAGGCTGATATGGGCCTTATCTACGGCATCGGCTTCCCTCCCTTCCGTGGTGGCGCGCTGCGCTATATCGACGCAATCGGCGTGGCCGAATTCGTCGCGCTGGCAGACAACTACGCCGATCTGGGCCCGATGTATCACCCAACCGAAAAACTGCGCGAAATGGCCAAGAGCGGCCAGTCGTTCTTCGGTTAAGGAGTCGAGAGCATGAGCAAATTGAATCCGAGAGACGCGGTTATCGTCGACTTTGGCCGGACCCCGATGGGACGGTCAAAGGGCGGCATGCATCGCAACGTACGCGCTGAAACCATGTCAGCCGAGCTGATCACCAAGCTGTTGGCACGAAACGAGAAGGTGAATCCAGCAGAAGTCGAGGATGTGATCTGGGGCTGTGTGAACCAGACACTCGAGCAGGGTTGGAACATTGCGCGGATGGCGTCGCTGATGACGCCAATCCCTCATACGAGCGCGGCGCAGACGGTCAGCCGTCTTTGCGGCTCATCCATGAGCGCATTGCATACGGCGGTGCAAGCTATCCAGACGAACAATGGTGACGTCTTCGTCATCGGCGGCGTCGAGCACATGGGGCACGTGGGTATGATGCATGGCGTCGATCCGAACCCGCACCTTTCCCTGCACGCAGCCAAAGCGTCCGGCATGATGGGCCTGACTGCTGAAATGCTTGGCAAGATGCACGGTATCAGCCGCGAGGCGCAGGACAAGTTCGGCGAGCGCTCTCACCGCCTGGCGTGGAAAGCTACTCAGGACGGTTCGTTCAAGGATGAGATCATCCCCATGGAAGGCCACGACGAAAATGGTTTCCTGAAGGTGTTCGATTATGACGAAACCATTCGTCCTGATACGACCTACGAGGCCTTGTCCGAGCTCAAGCCGGCCTTCAATCCGAAAGGTGGTACGGTCACGGCCGGTACGTCGTCGCAGATCACCGATGGCGCGTCCTGCATGATCGTCATGTCGGCTCAGCGCGCGCAGGACCTCGGTATCCAGCCGATGGCGGTCGTGCGTTCGATGGCAGTCGCGGGTGTTGATCCAGCGATCATGGGCTACGGCCCTGTACCGGCAACCCAGAAGGCGCTGAAGCGTGCCGGACTGTCCATGGATGACATCGACTACCTGGAGCTGAACGAAGCCTTCGCTGCCCAGGCATTGCCGGTGTTGAAGGATCTGAAACTGTTAGACAAGATGGAGGAGAAGGTCAACCTGCATGGCGGCGCCATCGCGTTGGGCCATCCTTTCGGTTGCTCCGGTGCGCGCATATCTGGCACCCTGCTCAACATCATGAAACAGAACAACGGCGCGCTCGGCGTTGCGACCATGTGTATTGGTCTTGGCCAGGGGATCTCTACGGTCTTCGAGCGCGTTTGATCTATCGTGCCTTGCGGCTCCTGCAAGGCTTTGAAACACAGTGAGCCGGAGTGAAAACTCCGGCTTCCTTATTTGGAACAGGCGTTTCTTATGTCGCTTCAACCTGGTCTTTACCGCCATTACAAGGGTGCCGACTATCGTGTGCTCGGTACGGTGCGGCATTCCGAGACCGACGAGACGCTGGTTCTCTACCAAGCACTCTATGGTGAATTTGGGCTCTGGGTACGCCCCTTGAGCATGTTCACCGAAGGCGTTCAAGTCGATGGCGAGCAGGTTCCGCGTTTCGCCCTCATTCAAGCCGAAGAGCCCCTTACTTCGCGGTTGTGAGCCCAGCAGGCGGGCTCCGTCCGCTTGACCTTCGCTCTTTCGCCACTATATATAGCGGTGCCGCGCTGGCGGCAGCCTCGCTTTAATACACCGAATTCAGGAATCAACCGATCCATGGGCAAATCGCTGGTCATCGTGGAGTCTCCGGCCAAGGCCAAGACCATCAACAAGTATCTGGGCAACCAGTACGTGGTGAAGTCGAGCATCGGCCACATCCGCGACCTGCCTACGAGCGGCAGTGGCTCTGCATCCAAGGAGCCGGCCAAACGCGGCAAGACCGCGGGTGAAACACCCGCACTCTCGCCCAAGGAAAAAGCCAAACGGCAACTGTTCACCCGTATGGGCGTCGATCCCGAGCATGGCTGGAAGGCCAAGTACGAGATCCTTCCAGGCAAGGAAAAGGTGATCGATGAGTTGCGCCGTCTGGCCAAGGATGCCGACACCATCTATCTCGCGACCGACTTGGACCGTGAAGGGGAGGCGATCGCCTGGCACCTGCGCGAATCCATTGGCGGCGACGAAAGCCGGTACAAGCGGGTGGTGTTCAACGAGATCACCAAGAAGGCCATTCAAGACGCGTTCTCCAAACCCGGCGAACTCGATATCAATCGCGTCAACGCGCAGCAGGCTCGCCGCTTTCTTGATCGCGTAGTGGGCTACATGGTTTCGCCGCTGCTTTGGCAAAAGATTGCGCGAGGGTTGTCGGCCGGTCGTGTCCAGTCCGTTGCCGTGAAACTTGTAGTGGAGCGCGAGCGTGAAATCCGTGCATTCATCCCAGAGGAGTACTGGGAAGTCCATGCGGACCTTGCATCCGCGCGAAATGCCCAGGTCCGCTTCGAGGTGGTGCGAGAAAACGGCGAAGCATTCAAGCCGCTCAATGAAGAGCAGGCAATGTCTGCGCTCGAGCGTCTGAAAGCATCGAGCTATAGCGTTGCCAGGCGCGAAGACAAGCCAACCAGCAGCAAGCCTTCAGCGCCGTTCATCACATCAACGCTGCAACAGGCCGCGAGTACCCGTCTTGGCTTCGGTGTGAAGAAGACAATGATGATGGCCCAGCGTCTCTACGAGGCGGGCTACATCACTTATATGCGTACCGACTCCACCAATCTGTCGGCTGATGCAATTGGTATGGTGCGCGGTTTCATCGAACACGAATACGGCGACCGGTACCTCCCGTCCAAGCCGAATTTCTATTCGAGCAAGGAAGGCGCGCAAGAGGCCCACGAAGCGATCCGTCCTTCGGATGTCAACCTTCGTCCGACGCAGCTCTCCGGCATGGAGCGTGACGCCGAGCGTCTGTATGACCTGATTTGGCGCCAGTTCGTCGCTTGCCAGATGCCGCCGGCCGAGTACCTTTCCACGACTATCACCGTGGGCGCCGGCTCGTTCGAGTTGCGCGCCAAGGGTCGCATTCTGAAGTTCGACGGTTACACCCGGGCCATGCCCCAGCAGGGCAAGGCGGGCGAGGACGATGTCCTTCCGGAGATGAGCCAGGGCGAGTCGCTCCAGCTCATCAAGCTTGACCCTAGCCAGCATTTCACCAAGCCGCCGGCACGTTACTCTGAAGCGAGCCTGGTAAAGGAACTGGAGAAGCGCGGCATTGGTCGCCCATCGACGTACGCCGCGATCATCTCCACCATCCAGGATCGTGGTTATGTGACTGTCCACAATCGCCGGTTCTATGCGGAAAAGATGGGCGATATCGTCACCGATCGTTTATCCGAGAGTTTCTCCAATCTTATGGATTACGGCTTCACCGCCGGCATGGAAGAGAACCTCGATGACGTCGCGCATGGTGAGCGGGAGTGGAAGCATCTACTCGACGAGTTCTATGCCGACTTCAAGATGAAGCTTGAGAAAGCGGAAGTGTCGGACGCCGGCATGCGCGCCAACCAGCCGACGCTGACCGACATTCCTTGCAAGGAATGCGGCCGACCCATGATGATTCGGACGGCTTCCACAGGCGTATTCCTGGGATGCTCGGGTTATTCATTGCCGCCCAAGGAACGCTGCAAGGCGACGGTGAACCTGATTCCTGGTGATGAAATTGCCGCGGATGACGAGGGTGAATCCGAGTCGCGCGTACTTCGTAACAAGCGTCGCTGCGAGAAGTGCGGTACCGCCATGGACGCCTACCTGCTCGATGACAAGCACAAGCTGCATATCTGCGGTAATAACCCGGATTGCTCGGGTTACGAGATCGAGGAAGGGCAGTACCGTATCAAAGGTTACGAAGGCCCAAGCCTTGAGTGCGACAAGTGCGGGAGCGAGATGCAGCTCAAGACGGGCCGCTTCGGCAAGTTCTTCGGCTGTACGAATGCCGCCTGCAAGAACACCCGCAAGCTATTGAAGAATGGCGAGCCGGCGCCGCCGAAGATGGATGCCGTGCAAATGCCTGAATTGCGTTGCGAAAAAGTCGACGACCATTATGTACTGCGCGACGGGGCGTCCGGGTTGTTCCTGGCAGCAAGCGGCTTCCCAAAGAACCGAGAAACGCGGGCACCGCTGGTAGCTGAATTGCTGCCGCACAAGGACGAGATAGATCCAAAGTATCACTTCCTGCTCAAGGCGCCGCAGAAGGATCCCGACGGCCGGCCCGCCGTGATTCGCTTCAGCCGGAAGACCAAAGAGCAGTACGTCCAGTCCGAAGTCGATGGCAAGCCTACCGGCTGGAAGGCGTTCTTCGACGGTGGCAAATGGAAGGTCGAAGAAAAGCGCTGACAGCGCCCTACGACGAAGCGCGCTGATTGTTGCGATCAGCGCGTTATAGTCGTTTCATCTTGCTGCTAGCCACGCACAACCAGGAGCGCGCCATGAGTCATGAGCGGTATACACGCACCAACCAAAAGCTGTTCTATGCTGGCCTGGCTCTGGACACCTGGCGCGAGGCCGCCCAAAGCGGCGCATTCACGGCGCCTGCGAAAACCCAGGCTGCACGCGAGGAAGCCGTATTTCACCTGTATGGTGCGGTGCTTGGTCTTTGCCACGAAGTTGCGGGTTATTACCGTATGCCCGGCGATGCCGATCCGAGCATTGAACAGTTTCTTGATGCCGGTCGGCTGGCAGCGACACCGAGCCCCGAATTTGCCGAGCTGTTCGAACTCTCGAGAAATAGGGAAACCTGGCTCGGGCAACTGCTATCTGCCTATACAGGCCTATTCCAGCCCCCGATGCCGCCCAAGGCGACCAAGCAGGACCCTACCTTGCCGCTGATTCAGGCTGTTGCAGTCGGCGAGGAGACGGAAAACACCGGGCTTACGCCAGAAATGCTCGAGTCCTGGCGCCAGTCGATCAAGGCGTTGGCGTTGCGTTTTCGTGAAGGGCTCAGCGAAATCTGATTTCTTGCTAGAGTCCGCCAGCTTCGCTGCTACAATGGCGGGTCAACAACGCGAGAGCCCCTTATGTCGACGTCCTTCCTTGAAATTGTTGAACTGCCTGATGGGCGCATTGCCCTTCGTCGTGCCGAGGACGAGCAGATGTTAGTCGAGCTCAACTTCACCGAAGCCGCCAAGGCGTTCATGCAGGGACATCATGTCGAGGTGGCCAAGGCCATGCTCAGCGTAGGTGTGCAGATGGCCGGAGAGCTGGCTGAGAATGATTTTCAGCACGACGAGCCTGATCGCGTTCTTCACTAACCCGATACCGTGCCGATCTGTTCTGCCTACGTTCATCTCCGCGTAAGTAGGAACACGGCTCGCTGCGTAAACATCCCTTCCAAGGCCATGTGGGATACTGTCGCTGACTGCGCGTCCCGCGCGGCATCCCCTTTTGCATATCTACTGGGGTAGCGGTTTCTCACTCGGAATGCATCTGCGCTAAGTCACTATGAGTGGCTCTAGGCTAGCGAGTCCGTCAGTAATTCATCTTGATGTTCAAGCCCTGCGCGTTGCCCGCTAGGGCTGCGAGGCTCAGCTGACGCCGCTCGCTACGGGAAAGCTTGTCGAACCACGTAACCACGGTATGGCTGCGGCCCAGGCTCAGCGCATCACAGGCGAGCTGTAGAGCGGCCTGGTTACCGCTCGGTTGAAGCAGCAGGATGCGCTCTCGATTCAACCCAGCATCACGGAGCCATGTCCGTGAAAGGCTTGTAGGTGGAGCGATGAGTGTCAGCCAGCGCGCGTCGCTGTTCTCGCTCAGGTCTCGCAAAACCGGCGCTAGCAAATGCAGGCACAGGCCTGAGGCACCGGAAAGGGTGATTTCGCTCAGGGTCTCGGCGTCTGTAAAGCCAACTTCTGCCGGCACGACGAGCGTTTCAGGAACCAGTAGCCCCACAGGCGGAGGGGGAGAAGACAACGGCAACTGGAATTGCATGGTTCGCTCCTTACCTTCGGATCACGCCGACACTCAACCCTTCAATAGTCAGGCTCTGCTGCTCCAGGTCCACCTCGATCGGATCGAACTCAGGGTTTTCAGCGATCAGCCAAACCTTATTGCCTTCTCGTTTGAAGCGTTTCACGGTGACTTCGTCATCGAGGCGTGCGACGACAACCTGGCCATTGAGTGCATCCTGTGTGCGGTGCACAGCCAAAAGGTCGCCATCGTGAATGCCGATGTCCTTCATACTCATGCCGCGGACCTTCAACAGGTAGTCGGCCTTTGGTTTGAAGAAATCCGGATTGATCTTGCACGCGTCTTCAATATGTTCCTGCGCCAGGATTGGGGCGCCTGCGGCTACGCGGCCGATGATAGGTAGCCCTTCATCCTCCGTGCCCGGTTCGAAGCCGGGGACGCGAATCCCGCGGGAGGCACCGGGTGTCATCTCAATGGCGCCCTTGCGCGCGAGGGCCTTTAGATGCTCTTCCGCAGCGTTTGGCGACTTGAACCCCAACTTCGTGGCAATCTCTGCACGTGTCGGCGGGTAACCGTTGTCTTCGATGCAGCGTTTGATGAATGTCAGGATTTCGGACTGGCGAGGCGTGAGCTTCAGCATGATGGCTCTGGCTTTTTATACAGGTGCTGGAAGTATATACAGTGTGCGCTGTTTGGCAATGCTCCTGTTACGCTCTGTCTGAGCAGACTTGCGCCTATAGATAGGCTCATCGATGATTGGCTATGCTTGACACTACAACAAGGTGAAACGTATGTTTCAAACACTTGTTTGTCAGGCATTTTTCAAATGGCCCAGTCGGAAACGGTCGAGCGCATACTCGACGCGGCGGAACAGCTGTTCGCCGAGAAAGGATTTGCGGAGACATCGCTGCGGCTGATCACCAGCAAGGCAGGTGTCAACCTGGCCGCAGTGAACTACCACTTCGGTTCAAAGAAGTCGCTCATCCAGGCGGTCTTTTCACGCTTCCTTGGGCCCTTCTGCGTGAATCTCGAACGTGAGTTGGATCTGCATGAGTCATCAGGTGCTAGTGCACCTGGCCTCGAGGAGCTTCTGCAGCTGGTGGTCGAACAAATGATCATCATCAAGCCTCGCAACGGTAATGACCTCTCGATGTTCATGCGATTGCTAGGGCTCGCCTTCAGCGAAAGTCAGGGACATCTGCGCCGTTACCTGGAGGAGGTGTATGGACGCGTTTTTCGCCGATTCATGCATCTGGTCCATGATGCTGCTCCGGACATTCCGCCCATCGAACTGTTCTGGCGGGTTCACTTCATGCTGGGTTCCGTTGCCTTCACCATGTCCGGGATAAAGGCCCTCAGGGCGATGGCAGAGAATGACTTCGGTGTGCATATGTCTACTGAGCAGGTGCTCCGCCTGATGGTGCCGTTCGTTGCTGCCGGCATGCGTGCCGATTCCGCGGTGACCGATGCCTCGCTCGCAAACGCTCAGTACCATCGACCGGCACTGTCGAACCCCTCCAGCTGATCCGTTAAGCTACGCCATTCACTTCGTACCGGCCCTTACGGTCGGTTCGACGGTTCCCTATGGCGCGAACATGCGCGCCTGACATCCAGTAAGGATTCGTTATGAATGGCTCCCTGATGCTCGACGTCCAGGGCACCTGGCTGACGGCTGAAGACCGGCACCTGTTGCGTCAGCCCCAGGTGGGCGGCTTGATCCTCTTTGCACGTAACGTGGAAACGCCTGCCCAAGTACGGGAGCTGTGCCGTGCCATTCGTGCGGTCCGCCCCGACATCTTGCTGGCGATCGACCAGGAAGGAGGGCGAGTACAGCGTATCCGCGACGGCTTCGTTCGGTTGCCTGCGATGCGCGACTTCGAAGGCCGTTCGGATGCGATACAACTCGCTCGGCATTGTGGCTGGGTCATGGCGACAGAGGTGCTTTCGGTTGGCCTCGATTTCAGTTTTGCCCCGGTGCTCGATCTCGACCATGGTCGTAGCGGCGTGATTGGTAGCCGCGCCTTTGGCGCTGACCCCTTGCGCACGGTCCCGCTGGCCGAAAGCTTCCTGGCAGGCATGAACGATGCCGGCATGCAAGCGACGGGCAAGCACTTCCCCGGGCACGGTTGGGCGGAGGCCGATTCGCATGTCGCCATCCCCGTCGATGATCGAAGCCTGAAGACCATCCGCGCCTGCGACATGGTGCCATTTTCGCGTTTGAGCCATCGGCTCGCAGCCGTGATGCCGGCACATGTCATCTATCCTCAAGTTGATGAGCAGCCCGCAGGGTTTTCTAAGCGATGGCTACAGGACATCCTGCGCGGCGAGTTAGGTTTTGAGGGCGTGATTTTCAGTGATGATCTCTCCATGGCAGGTGCGCACGTAGCTGGGGATGCGGGAAGCCGGATCGAAGCGGCGCTCAGCGCGGGCTGTGATATGGGCCTCGTCTGCAACGATCGGGCAGCGGCTGAGTTGGCATTGAGCACCTTGCAGCGACTCGACGTGAAGCCGAGCCCTCGGCTGTCTCGCATGCAGGCGACCGGAATGAGCAGTGATGACTATCGGTCCTCGCCCCGCTGGCTCGAAGCGCTTCGCGCGTTACGCGCCGCATCTCTCGTCGCCTGAGGCCTATATGACGGTCCACGCAGTCATTGGCGGTACAGGGTTGACCCAGCTCGAAGGTCTTGTCCTTCGAGATGCGCTGACGGTTCAGACGCCTTTCGGCGTACCCTCAGCCGAGATCCTGCGTGGCGAGTTTGCTGGCGGTGACGTGCTCTTTTTGGCACGGCATGGCCATCCACACCGCATCCCGCCGCATCAGGTCAATTACCGAGCCAATCTATGGGCACTGAAGGAAGCCGGTGCGGACTCCGTTATCGCTGTCAATGCCGTAGGGGGTATTCACTCGGCAATGGGCAGCGGACATCTGTGTGTGCCGCATCAGATCATTGATTACACATGGGGTCGGGAGCACACTTTTTTCGAGGGTGTACTCCCACACGTCACTCACATCGATTTCAGTGAGCCGTACGACGCGGCGTTACGGGCTCGGTTGATCGATTCGCTTACGCGAACCGGTGTCGCTTTCAGTTCCCATGGTGTGTATGGCGCCACACAGGGGCCTCGATTGGAGACAGCAGCAGAGGTTCAGCGGTTGGAGCGGGACGGCTGCGACATCGTTGGCATGACGGGAATGCCGGAGGCGGCACTGGCACGGGAGATCGAGCTTCCCTACGCATGCCTGGCGCTGGTCGTAAACCCGGCGGCAGGCAAGTCCAGCGGGCCCATCACGATGTCGGAAATCGACCACGCATTGGCGGGTGGCATGGGTAAGGTTAAGGCAGTCCTGGCCGGCGTGCTCTCCACTCAGGCGTGACCGAGTGCCCTGTTACGGTAGCGGGGCGAAGAGTGCCTCGATGTCTTCACTTCCCATTCGCCATTCGCCTTCACCCGTGCTTTCAAGTAGGCCGTGGGCCAGGTCTGCCTTGCGCTGCTGTAGCTGCTGAATCCGCTCTTCGACGGTACCCCGGGTGATCATCTTGTAGACGAACACAGGCTTGTCCTGGCCTATGCGGTAGGCGCGGTCTGTTGCCTGATTCTCGACCGCCGGGTTCCACCATGGGTCGTAATGGATGACGGTGTCAGCAGCTGTGAGGTTGAGCCCGGTGCCCCCCGCTTTCAGGCTGATCAGGAACAGCGGCACCTCATTGTTCTGAAACCGCTGAACAGGGGTGCGGCGATCGGTTGTCTCGCCCGTAAGGAGCAGATAAGGCTGGTTCCGTTTGTCGAGCTCGTCTTCGATCAAACGAAGCATGGACGTGAATTGTGAGAACAACAAAACACGGTGTCCAGATGCGAGCAACTCGCCGAGCATATCCATGAGGCTGGTGAGTTTGCCCGAGTTGGCGGCCTGCTTACGGTCCGAACCGTCGTCGAGCAGGCGCAGGTCGCAGCAGACCTGGCGCAACTTCAGCAGGGCATCGAGAATCACAATCTGGCTGCGGGCGAGGCCGTTGCTCTGGATGGCATCGCGCACCTTCCGGTCCATGGCGAGGCGCACTGTTTCGTAGTGGTCGCGCTGGGCATCAGTCAATTCTACCCAGTGGACAAATTCGTTCTTGGCCGGCAGCTCCCGCGCGACCTGTTCCTTGCGACGGCGTAGCAGGAAGGGCTTGATCCTTGCGCGCAGATGCTCCATCCGCTGGGCATCGCCCTGACGCTCAATGGGGTTGCGGTAATCCTGGGTGAATCGTTTGCTGTCGCCAAGCCAGCCTGGCATTAGCAAGTCGAACAATGCCCAAAGCTCGCCCAGATGATTCTCGAGTGGCGTACCGCTAAGACACAGCCGCTGGCGAGCTTTCAGTTGGCGTGCGGCTTGGGCTGCCTTGCTGGATGGATTCTTCAGATTCTGTGCTTCGTCAAACACCACGACGTGCATCGGTTGCGCCCTGAGCCTGGCGATGTCTCGCGGCAGGAGCGAGTAAGTGGTCAGCAGCACGTCGTATTGGTCCAGGCGATCGAATTGGCGCTGCCGTTGCGGGCCATGCAACGCGAGCACGCGTAGATCTGGCGTGAATCGGGTCGCTTCGTCCTGCCAGTTTGGAATGAGACTGGTCGGCATCACGACGAGGCATGGGCGGTCCAGTCGGCCCGATTGCTTTTCAAGCAGCAAGTGGGCCAGGGTTTGCAAGGTTTTGCCCAGACCCATGTCGTCACCCAGGATGCCACCGACCTGCAGATAACGCAGCGTCTGCATCCAGGCAAGACCTTCGCGCTGATAGGGGCGCAGTTCAGCGCCCAGATCCTTGGGGGGCTCAACAACGCTGCCATCGAATGCCTTCAGGCGTTGGGCGAATTCGCGGACCCGTTCGCCACCTTGCCATTCGAGCGGTAGTCCTTCGAGCTCCGCCAGCCTTGCGGCGTCGGGCGCCTCCAGCCGTAGTTCGGCATTCGCACCCGCAGCATCACGCAGGACGATATCGGCAAGCAACGACAACAAGGGCTTAAGCCGCCCGAATGGCAGCATTACCTGGGTGGGTCGGCCTTCGGCATCCTTGCGAGCATCGATCTGTAGATGCACCTGCTCTTCGTCCGGGCGCTGTTCGAGTCGTTCGCTCGACAGCAAGCTGGGATTCCTGCGTATCAGTCCGAGTAAAACCGGAAGGAGGCTCACGCGCTGCCCGTCGATGACGATGCCGAGTTCGATATCGAACCATTCCTGGCTCGGCGATTCATCGACGTTCGCATACCAGCCATCAACCGGCGTCAGATCGAAATGGAAGCCAGGGCGAATGTCGACTTCCCAACCTTGCTTCCTGAGGGTGGGCAACCGTTCCTCGACGAAGGCGAGCCACGCCTTGTCATCGAGCAGTTCGAACATTTCAGCGGAATTCGCTGGCAACGCCTGGCTTTGCCGCAGCGCGACATGGAAGCCGGCTTCCAAAAGCATATTCCGGAAGCGCTGTTCGGCTTTGGTGTGCCGAGCGATGGACAGGTACTCATCGCCGGATCTGACCTGTACGCGGGTATCGCGCATGGGCTTGCCGTGCACGAGGGCGCCGGCGTACCTGAATGCGAGCCCTGCCCGGTGTTGTGCCTGGCTAACCATGCGGGCGCTGCGCGTGTCGTAAGTTGTGTGCAGATGGCTGCCAAGCGAGAGGTGGGGTATGGGAGCGATATCGTCAATGTCGCGTCTGGCGAGCGCTCGGGGTTGGGGGAGATCCGGCGCCAATGTCTTGAGCGCCTGCCCGAAGGCTTCCGCCTGTGCTTCCGGTATTGCCGGCATACGGCTGAGGTGGCTGGCCAGCTCAGGCGGATGGTTGCAATCCAGCAGGCCCACCTGGCCGCTATCCATATCGATGTAGTGCAACGGTAAAAGCTGTTTGAGTACCTGGACGTCGGTCTCACTTTCGACATCCCATTCCTGGCGAAAGGCACCCGCCTCGGTTTGCGCCCAGCGAAACGCGGCCTTCAGCGGCTCAGCCCAGCGAAGTGGGGCGGCATCATCAATGTCGAGATAGGCGCGCTCGGTTCCTACGATCAGCGGCAGCAGTTCCGCGCCCAGTTCACCTTCCAGCACAAGACGGTTTCCGTACCGATAGTCGCTGCCTCCTAGCGCGAGCCTCGCGATGCGCAGGTCGATAGGGAGCAGGAACCTCGGCTGCCGAGTGATCGCCTCGCGTAGCGCGTTATAGGGCTTCGTGTCGACGATGTCGCCGTCTGGACTGAGGCGGACCTTATAGAGCTGTACGCTGGTGTCCGGGGTGACTTCGTAATGCAGTCGTGACAGCTCTCCCTCTGGGTACGCGGAGCCGTCTGCCACCTTGGGCAATTTGTGAAGCCATTCCTGTAGGGGCTTGGACAGGCCTTGTGCCGGGCCGTGAGCCGCCGCATCGTCTCCCTGAGCCATTACGTGTTCGATAACGGCTACGGCGTGCTTGCAATTCAAACCGACTGGACAGTTGCAGGCGGCATGCAGCTGCTTGCCGCTCTTTCCGATGAAGATCGACTGACGATACGTCTGGTCTCCAGAGCCTTCGCACGTTGCGAGGATCCGTTCGTCTTCAAGCGTCAGCAGCCGTACACGCTTGTCACGGCCGTAGGCGCCACCGCGCTTGAGCGCCCCCACGTCGAATTGATCACGCCAGTCGTGCGTCTTCAGCCAGTCGATGATTCGCTTTGTCGGCAACTGCTATCCCTTCTGTTCATGGCGCGTCCATGCTTCACGCCGTCGGTTCCAATCGGTCCAGAAGCGCCTCGACCACATTGAATCGTTCTTCTGGCCGCTCCATCGGAACCTGAAAACGGAACAAGGTTGCGCCTTCGAACTTGTAGCGATTCGGCTGGCTCTGAATCAGCTTGATCAGTGTGAGTGGGTCCACCTTGGTATTGGCGGCGAATTCGACGCGTCCGCCCTGGGGGCCCGCATCGATCTTCACGATACCAAGCGCATCCGCTTTGAGTTTGAGCAGGGTCAGCCTGACGAGATGCTTGGTCTGCTCGGGCAGCAAGCCGAAGCGATCGATCATCTCGACCTGAAGCTCCTTCAAACCGTCTTCATCCGTGGCATTGGCGATGCGCTTGTAGAGGATGAGTCGGGCGTGAACGTCCGGCAGGTAATCTTCGGGGATGAGCGCGGGTACACGTAGATTGATTTCCGGGCCGCCGCCGAGAGGTTGCTCGAGGTTGGGCTGTTCGCCTTTCTGAATGGCTTTGACCGCCCGCTCGAGCATCTCCATGTACAGCGTGAAGCCTACCGCCTGGATCTGGCCGCTCTGGCCCTCGCCCAGCAGTTCACCCGCGCCACGAATCTCGAGATCATGCGTCGCCAATACGAACCCGGCGCCCAGATCCTGTGCATTGGCAATCGCTTCGAGACGCTTCTCTGCGTCCGGCGTCATGCCCTTGCGCGGCGGTGTGAGCAAATAGGCGTAGGCCTGGTGGTGACTACGGCCTACGCGACCTCGCAACTGGTGAAGTTGAGCCAGCCCGAACTTGTCCGCGCGCTCGATGATGATGGTATTCGCGCTTGGAACGTCGATACCGGTTTCGATGATCGTGGATGCCACGAGCACGTTGAAGCGCTTGTGGTAGAAGTCGCTCATGACACGCTCGAGTTCACGCTCGTTCATCTGGCCATGGCCGACCGCAATGCGGGCTTCCGGCACGAGCGCAGCGAGATCCGCTGCGCACTTCTCGATGGTCTTCACTTCGTTGTGCAGGTAGTACACCTGGCCGCCGCGCAGAAGCTCACGCAGCAGGGCTTCCTTGATGACCGCGTTCTGCTGCTCCATCACGAACGTTCGAACCGAGAGGCGCCGAGCAGGAGGCGTTGCGATGATCGACAGATCCCGCATGCCGGCAACGGCCATGTTCAGGGTGCGCGGGATGGGCGTTGCGGTCAGGGTCAGGATGTCGACTTCGCTGCGCAGCGCTTTTAGTTGCTCCTTTTGACGGACGCCGAAACGATGCTCTTCGTCGATGATCACCAGGCCCAGATTCTGGAATTTGATGTCGTCCTGGAGCAGCTTGTGGGTGCCAATGACGATGTCGACTTTTCCGTCAGCCAATTGCTGAACCGCGCCGTCCACTTCCTTCGCCGATTTGAATCGACTCATTACCTCGACCTTCACCGGCCAGTCGGCAAAACGGTCACGGAAGCTGTTGTAGTGCTGTTGGGCAAGCAGGGTGGTCGGTACGAGAACTGCGACCTGCTTGCCGCTGTGCACTGCGATGAATGCAGCCCGCATTGCCACTTCCGTCTTGCCGAAGCCAACGTCGCCGCAAACCAGGCGATCCATTGGACGGCCCGAAAGCATGTCGGCACGAACGGCTTCAATCGCGGATTGCTGGTCTGGTGTCTCTTCGAACGGAAAGCCGGCGCTGAACGTTTCGTAGTCGGTCTTCGGATCAGTGAAGGCATAGCCCTCACGCGCCGCGCGGCGGGCATAGATGTCCAGCAGCTCTGCCGCGACGTCACGTACCTGCTCGGCCGCCTTGCGCTTGGCTTTCTGCCAGGTTTCCGATCCAAGTCGGTGCAGCGGTGCAAGCGCATCATCCGTTCCGGTATAGCGCGCAATGAGATGCAGGCTCGAAACCGGCACGTATAGCTTCGCTTCGTCGGCGTACTGCAACGCCAGGAATTCGGCGGCCTGGCCCTCGATCTCTAGCGTAATCAATCCGAGGTAGCGGCCGACGCCATGGTCGATATGTACAACAGGGGCACCTTCACGCAGTTCGGTGAGGTTCTTGATGACGTTTTCACCGCCGTCCCGCGTTTTTTCTCGGCGGCGACGCTGCATCACGCGTTGACCGAATAGCGGGCTTTCGGCGATCAGGGCTATGTCGTCGAGGAGCAATCCATCATCGAGCGGGGCGATGGTGATCGCGAGTCGCTCGCTGGAGGTGGCAAAGTCCGGCCAGCTCTCCACCTCGACCGGTTTCAACTTCAGGCGTGCCAGCATTTCAAGCAGGACTTCGCGCCGCCCGGCTGACTCTGCCGTGAACAGGACCCTTCCGTCATAGCCATCAAGGAAACGCCGTAGCGCGCCCATGGGTTCTGCCGCCTTGGCTTCGATGGCAAGTTCTGGGAACCGGTGGCTGGAAAAGCGCTCTCTGCCCACGCCAGGCTCAAGGTCATCCGCGCCAGCAACGACGCGAGGCCAGTTCTTCAGCCTGGCGAAGCAATCCTCGACTGGCAGGAAGAGTTCACCGGGAGGCAGGAGAGGGCGTTCAGGATCGTAGCGGCGATCCTCGTAGCGGGTGCGGACGTCTGTCCAGAACTGCTCGGCGGCCTGTTCGATTCCCGGCAGGGAAAACACCTGTGCGTCACCGGGCAGGTAATCGAAGAGCGTGCCAGTTTCTTCAAAGAACAGCGGCAGGTAGTACTCGATACCGGCCGGTGTAATGCCTGTGGAAAGGTCCTGATAGATCGGGCAGCGGCGGAAATCGACATCGAAGCGCTCGCGGAAGCGTGCGCGGAAACCGGTCACGGCTTCCTTGCGCAAGGGGAATTCGCGCGCCGGGAGCAGGCGTATGGATTCAACCTTGTCTATCGAGCGCTGTGTTTCGGGGTCAAACGTGCGCAACGTTTCGATCTCGTCGTCGAACAGGTCGATACGAAACGGGAGGTTGCTTCCCATGGGAAAGAGATCGATCAACGCGCCACGGACGGCAAACTCGCCATGCTCGTATACGGTTTCAACGTAACGATACCCCGCGGCTTCCAGTCGCAACCTCATCTGCTCGACATCGAGCTTCTGGCCGACATCCAAGACCAGGCTCGAGCCGAGCAGAAAGCTCGTCGGCGCCAGCCGATGTAGGGCCGTAACGATAGGGACTACCAAAATGCCCCGGGTCAGCTCAGGCAGGCGGTAGAGCGTTGCAATGCGCTGAGACGTGATGTCCTGATGGGGCGAGAACACATCGTAAGGAAGTGTTTCCCAATCCGGAAAATGCAGAACCGGCAGGTCAGGCGCGAAAAACTTGAGCTCCTGCTCGAAACGCTCGGCGGTCTGGCTGTCCGCAGTCAGCAGCAGCGTAAATCGCTTGGCTGCACTGGCGGATTCGGCGATGGCAAGGGGAAGGGCGGCGCCCTGAAGATTCCCCCACTGTTGCTTGCCTGCCGCTGAGGGCAGATTCGGAAGGCGCAATACAGACACGTGCGATGGTGGCTCCGTTCAATTTCGAGCGCGGGAATTGTAACTATCTGGAAGAAGCGCTGTCAGTGTCATGACCGCTGCAGATTGCCGACGTTCGAACGCGTCGTCATAATGTAGCTCCTGTTTTCAGCCCCTACATATGGAAGGTATGACAGTGACTCAAAAGCCCGACCAGTGCCTTGGTGAATGGATTGATCGTGAAGCTCTGGCGGAGGCCATGATACCGCTGATCGGTCAGCTTTACCGGAACAACAATGTCGCCATCACGCTCTATGGCCGCAGCCTGATCAACCGCTCCGTCATCGACCTGCTCAAGGGACACCGCTTCACGCGCCACCGTCAGGCCGACGAAGTCGAACTGTCCGTACAGGATACCTTCCCTATCCTCAAAGCATTGAGCGAACTCAAGCTCGGCCCTGCGACCATCGACCTCGGCCGTCTGACGGTCAAGTTCAAGGAAGAAGGCAATGGCCGTAGCGTAGATGATTTCCTTCGCGAAGAACTTTCTGAAGTCATTGGCAAGCAAGGTACCGGCGACCGCAAGGGCCGTGACGTGGTGCTGTACGGCTTTGGTCGCATCGGCCGCCTGCTGGCGCGCATCATGGTCGAGAAGACGGGCGGCGGTGAAGGCCTGCGCCTGCGTGCCATCGTTGTGCGCAAGGGTGCTGACAACGACCTGGCCAAGCGCGCAAGCCTGCTGCGTCGCGACTCGGTACACGGCTCGTTCGATGGCACGATCATTGTCGATGAAGAGAACAGCTGCCTGATCATTAATGGCAACCTGGTTCATGTCATCTATTCGAACGACCCGTCGACCGTCGACTACACCAAGTACGGCATTCAGAATGCGCTGGTCGTGGACAATACGGGCAAGTGGCGTGATGCCGAAGGCCTTTCGCAGCACCTGAAGTGCGCAGGCGTCGATCGCGTCATCCTCACCGCGCCTGGCAAAGGCTCGCTGAAGAATATCGTCCACGGTATCAATCACGGGACGATCACTGACGAAGACAAGATCGTCACCGCTGCGTCATGCACGACCAACGCGATCGTTCCAGTGCTGAAAGCGCTCAACGACAAGTACGGTATCGTCAACGGCCACGTCGAAACGGTTCACTCGTACACCAACGACCAGAACCTGATCGACAACTTCCACAAGGGCAACCGCCGTGGACGTAGTGCTGCGCTCAACATGGTCATCACCGAGACCGGCGCCGCGAAGGCCGTCGCGAAGGCACTGCCTGAGCTGGCTGGCAAGCTGACCGGTAATGCGATCCGCGTTCCGACGCCGAACGTATCGATGGCCATCCTGAACCTGAATCTCGAGAAATCGACCGACAGGACCGAGGTGAATGAGTATCTGCGTCACATGGCGCTGTATTCCGATCTGCACGAGCAGATCGACTTCGTGAACTCGCCAGAGGTGGTTTCGAGCGATTTCGTTGGTTCGCGCTACGCAGGTGTCGTCGACGCCGAAGCGACCATCGTCAACGATAACCGCGTCGTCCTGTACGTTTGGTACGACAACGAGTTTGGCTATAGCTGCCAGGTGGTCCGCGTTCTTGAAGAGATGGCAGGGGTCAACCCGCCAGACTTCCCACGCGCGTAACGCTCGCGTAAGAAAAAGGAGCCTTCGGGCTCCTTTTTTTATTCGTTGTTTTTCCCCAGGCAGCGCGTAGGTCGATGCAGGCTAAGCTTGCAGGGCTGTAACGGCGCAATTGCGCGCGCCCGAAGGTCTGTTTGATAACCAATAGGCGCTCGAGGACACCGCCTGTCCTGCAAACGGGGCCGTTTTGAGCTACGATGCGCCCCGGCGCCGGTTCTGCGGCAAGAGGTCGCAGCGCTGCAATGATCCAGCTGAGACACCGCCGAGCGGCGGGCCAGCTTGCGAACAGGAGTAAACATGGCTGTCTACAACTACGATGTGGTGGTGCTGGGTTCGGGCCCGGCGGGTGAAGGCGCGGCGATGAACGCGGCGAAGGCCGGGCGCAAGGTGGCGGTGGTCGACGATCGCCCCCTGGTCGGCGGTAACTGCACCCACCTTGGCACGATCCCGTCCAAGGCGCTGCGACATTCGGTTCGGCAGATCATGCAGTTCAACAACAACCCGATGTTTCGCCAGATCGGTGAGCCCCGCTGGTTTTCCTTCCCGGACGTCCTGCGCAGTGCCGAGAAGGTCATTTCGAAGCAGGTGGCTTCGCGGACCAGCTATTACGCACGTAACCGGGTCGATACCTTTTTCGGCACGGCCAGCTTCGCGGATGACCAAAGCGTCCATGTGGTCTGTCTGAACGGCATGATGGAAACGCTCGTAGCGAAGCAGTTCATCGTTGCCACGGGCTCTCGTCCCTATCGCCCAGCCGACATCGACTTCACCCATCCGCGCGTCTATGACAGCGACACCATCCTCAGCCTTAGCCACACGCCTCGCCGTTTGGTGATCTATGGCGCTGGTGTCATTGGTTGCGAATATGCATCCATCTTCAGCGGGCTGGGTGTGCTGGTCGATCTTATCGATACGCGGGACCAGCTGTTGAGCTTCCTGGACGATGAGATTTCGGATGCGTTGGGCTACCACTTGCGGACGAACAATGTCGTGGTGCGGCACAACGAGGAGTACGAGCGCGTCGAAGGGCTCGACAATGGCGTGATCCTGCACCTGAAGTCCGGCAAGAAGATCAAGGCTGATGCCTTGTTGTGGTGTAACGGACGGACCGGTAACACCGACAAGCTGGGCCTTGAGAACGTCGGCGTAAGCGTGAACAGCCGTGGTCAGATTCAGGTCGATGAGTGCTATCGCACTGAGGTCAGTAACATCTATGGGGCAGGGGACGTCATCGGTTGGCCGAGCCTTGCCAGTGCGGCCTATGACCAAGGGCGGTCGGCGGCGGGCAGCATTGTGGAAAACGGCAGCTGGCGCGTGGTCGATGACATTCCCACCGGCATCTATACCATCCCTGAGATCAGTTCGCTGGGTAAGACCGAGCGTGAGTTGACGCAGGCCCAAATCCCCTACGAAGTGGGTAAGGCCTTCTTCAAGAGCATGGCGCGGGCACAGATCTCACATGAGCCCGTGGGCATGCTGAAGCTGCTCTTCCATCGCGAGACACTGGAAGTGCTGGGCGTGCATTGCTTCGGTTATCAAGCTTCGGAGATCGTTCACATCGGCCAGGCGATCATGAACCAGAAGGGCGAAGCGAATAGCATCAAGTATTTCGTCAACACTACGTTCAACTATCCAACGATGGCGGAAGCCTATCGCGTAGCTGCCTTCGACGGTCTGAACCGGCTTTTTTGATCGGCTCCGGTCGGCTGCCTGAGTCGGTCGGGGAACAAGGTTTCGACAAGTTTGGCGATTGGGCATGGCCCAATCGTGAGAGCTTTTGATCAGGCCCGCTGCGCGCCTTCCGGGGCGCCGCAGCGGCATCATATCTTCATTGGCGTTGCAGTGTCCGGACGGCAAGTCCAGGAAAGTCGGTGATGATGCTGTCTACGCCGAAGTCAGCCAGCCGGCGCATCAGGGCGGCCTCGTTCACCGTCCATACCGACACGTGCAATCCTTGTTTCTGAGCCTTGAGCAGGCGTTCGGGCGTGCATAACGTCCAATTCAGCGCAAGCATGTCGCAGCCGTAGGCCTTGGCCGCTTTCAATGGGTCGAGCCAGGCGTATTCAGCGACCAGTCCGCGTGATATCTCAGGTGCCAGCCGGGTCAATGCGCGCAACACCTCGCGAGAGCTGGAGGTCACCGTGATGCGATCCAGTACGCCGTGTTGTTCCGCAAGCTGCTTGATGGCCTGTACAGTCTTGGCTGCCCTGACTCGAGATGCGCTTTTCACTTCCAGCTGCCAATGCTCGAACGGACATTTCTCGAAGAGTTCATCCAGTGTCGGAATGGGCGCGGGATGAATATGCCCGGGTCCGCCCTGGCGCGCGTCAACCGTGACCAGCTCCGAAGCCGTGCGTTCGGCCACCTTGCCGCGTCGGCCCGTCGTGCGCCGCAGTGTCGGATCATGTATTACCATGAGCTCACCGTCGCGCGACAGGTGCAGGTCGAGCTCGCAGCGGCGGACGCCATGGTCGAGACAGGTCTGGAAACCTACGAGCGTGTTCTCAGGGGCCTCGCCCTTCGCGCCACGGTGTCCATAAATCAAGGTCACGTCATTCTTCCTTCTGCAATCGCTGATGATGGCGAACGCTGTTTATCACGCGGTCGTTCTCGAAATACACACTGAACGTGCGGTAATCCCAGCGTTGAATCGGTGGCTTGCCCACTGGCGCGTGTTCTTCGTCAGGAAGCCCGAACCCTTCGAGCACATTCATGCGCGTCTGGCCTGTCTGGGGCAATGGCCCGGATGTCGAGCCTTGTTCACCGACGGGTATGGCAATGGTTTGAGCGTTAGAGAATGTAGCCCAGGCACACAGCGCGGTGCTGATGGCTATGCTAGGAAAGCGCATCATGATTCTTCGGCCTGCTGTCGGGCGACTCGGCGGGCATGAGCCTGTCGCTGGAAGATATGCCGGGCAAGTAACTGCCGTTGCGAATCCTGTAGACCTTCGAATTCGGTGCCCAGGTCATACCCGCCGTCTTCGGCCGGCTGGCAATGCACGACACGGGCCTTGAGAAGCAGTCCCAGCGCCTGCGGGAGCAGAACGATGCGCATTGCAAGCGGGTCACCCAATGCGTAGGGGGTCTCGGTACGAAGACTTATTCCGCCTTCTGAGAGGATAACCCTACGAGCAGGCCCGATTTCCCGAAGTAGCTGCTGCGCGACGACCTGGCCAAGCAGATCGATACGCTTGCTCACTGTTTTGAGGTACCCAGCCGTAGCGCGATCACGTTCACCGATCTGGCGCAGCAGATGCTGGGATTCAAAGTCACTGGCATGAAGGTCAGCCAGCAGATTGAAGAGCGTGGAATCGTCATGTAGTGGCTCTGAATCGTGCGCCGCCTCCATGGATAGCGGCCTTATTTCCAGTGCGATGGAGTCCTCGATACGGTAGTATTCGCGGCGCTCGTCTGCGTCTCGTGTCGACATGGCGGTCCCATGGCTGCGTTGATTCATGGAGTGTATCAGGCCGCCGCAAGCGTCCAGCGTGCGGTTGTTCCTCTCGTCGCAACTGCCACTTACATTCGATGACGGCGCCGGTGGCACCTCCGTCCGGAACGTTAGTCCAAACTGCGCTCCGTGGCTCATCATTCCAGCGAATCGGCCTTACATGTTCAGACCGCTGTCTCTTTATATCGGCTCGCGCTATACCCGAGCCAAACGCCGTAATCACTTCGTTTCGTTCATTTCCCTCACGTCGATCATAGGGCTCGCGCTTGGCGTGCTCGTGATGATCGTCGTGCTTTCGGTCATGAACGGATTTGACCGGGAAATGCGTGAGCGGGTGCTTGGGCTGGTCCCGCATGCGAGCGTAGAGTCTTCCGAACCGATCGCGGACTGGCGCAAGCTGGCAGGCGAGGTAAGTCAGAATCCGCAGGTCGTCGCCATTGCGCCGTACACGCAGATGCAGGGTTTGCTGACAAGCACCGGTGAGGCGCAAAAGGTCCTGGTCAACGCAGTTGATCCAGAGTTGGAATCGCGCGTCTCGATCATCGATCGTTTCTTCCTTCCCGGTAAAGGCTCGCTTGATTCCCTCAAGCCGGGCGAGTTCGGCATCATCCTTGGCGATACCGCAGCCAAGCGGCTCGGCGTGGTGGTGGGCGACAAGGTGACCTTCGTCGCGCCGGAGGTCTCGGTGACACCTGCCGGCATGTTCCCGCGCATGAAGCGGTTCACCGTCGTCGGGCTATTCCATGTGGGTGCCGGTGAGATCGATGGTTACCTTGCCCTGACCCATTACAGCGATGCCGCCCGCCTCAAGCGATGGCCTGATTCGGATGTCCAGGGGCTCCGTCTGAAACTGCACGATCTCTTCCAGGCACCACAGACGGCGTGGGAGCTGTCCGATACGCTTGGCCAGTCGTTTTATACCCGTGACTGGACGCGCACCCATGGCAATCTCTACCAGGCCATTCGCATGGAGAAATCCATCATCGGGCTGCTGCTCTTGCTGATCGTGGCAGTTGCCGCCTTCAACATCATCTCCACCCTTGTCATGGTCGTGAACGACAAGCGCTCCGACATCGCTATCCTGCGTACGCTTGGCACAACTCCCGGCCAGATCATGCGCATTTTCATGGTGCAAGGCACCGTCATTGGCGTATTCGGTACGGCGATAGGCGGCGTCCTCGGCGTCCTGGCGGCACTTAACGTCAGTGCAGGCATCGCCCTGCTTGAGCGCTTACTGGGCCACAAATTCCTGAGTGCCGATGTGTATTTCATCGATTATCTGCCGTCCGAAGTGCTCGCCTCAGACGTGGTAACGATCTGCCTGGCTGCACTCGTGCTTGCTTTCCTCGCTACTCTCTATCCCGCCTGGCGTGCGGCGCGCACCCGGCCCGCGGAGGTTTTACGTCATGAATGATTCCGTCCTCAGTTGCCGTAATCTGGGCAAGCACTACGACGAGGGCCCGCAGACGGTTGAAGTACTGAGCGCGATCCAGCTCGAGCTGCGACCTGGCGAACGCGTCGCTATCGTAGGCAGCTCGGGGTCAGGCAAGAGCACGCTGCTGAACCTTCTGGGTGGATTGGATACACCGAGTACGGGCAGTGTATGGCTGGCGGGTGAGGAGCTTTCTGCGCTGAACGAGAAGGCAAGAGGCCAGCTGCGCAACAGGGCGCTGGGTTTCGTCTACCAATTTCACCACCTGCTGCCTGAGTTCACGGCGCTTGAGAATGTCTGCATGCCGCTGCTGATCGGCCGCACGGCAATACCTGACGCACGCAAGCGAGCCAGTGCGCTGCTTGAGCGAGTAGGGCTCGGCCATCGGCTTGACCATAAACCCAGCGAGCTCTCCGGTGGCGAGCGCCAGCGCGTTGCTATTGCTCGTGCACTGGTCAACCAGCCAGCACTCGTGTTACTCGACGAGCCAACCGGCAACCTCGACCAGCATACCGCACACGGGATTCAGGAACTGATGCAGGAGCTTAGCCAGGCGTCACGGACGACATTTCTCGTCGTGACGCACGACATGCAGCTCGCGCGTCAGATGGACCGGATCCTGCGATTGGACGATGGTCGGCTGGTGGAGGCTTAAGCGTCATGTTCAGGCCATTGCCGCTGTTCATCGGCGCGCGCTATACCCGGGCGAAGCGCCGAAATCACTTCATCTCGTTCATTTCGCTGACATCCATGATCGGTCTGGCGCTCGGTGTCATGGCCATGATCGTTGTGCTGTCGGTCATGAACGGTTTCCAACAGGAAATGAGCTCACGAATCCTGGGCATGGTGCCGCACGCGGTCATCGAGTCGCACCAGCCAATGCGGAATTGGCGTTCCGAGGCGGACCGACTTTCGGCAGATCCGAGGGTCGAGGCCGCGGTACCGTTCGCCGAACTGGACGGCATGCTGTCCTTTCATGGGTCGATGCAGCCCATTCAGATTCATGGTATCGACCCAGCCGAAGAAGCGAAGGTGTCGATTGTGGCGGATCACATAACGCAGGGCCGGCTCAGTGCGCTAGCGCCTGGTGAGTTCGGCGTGGTGATCGGCGAACTGGCGGCGCGGCGTTTTGGCTTGCGCATGGGCGATCGGGTGACACTGATCGTACCGGAGGTCAGTGCGACGTCCAGCGCAGTGACGCCCCGAATGCACCGTCTGACCATTGTCGGCATGTTCAAGGTCGGAGCGGAACTAGACGGATCGCTCGGGTTGATTCATATCGCCGACGCTTCGACCATCCAGCGCCATGATCCAGCTGACGTCATGGGGTTGAGACTGAAGCTTCAAGACCTCTATGCCGCGCCTCAGATTGCTGGCGGGCTGGCGCAGAAATTGGGTGACGGGTTCACGGCTGAGGACTGGACGCAGAGCCAGGGTAGCCTCTTTGCCGCGATGAAGATGGAAAAGACCATGATTGGCCTGTTGCTATTGCTCATCATCGCTGTTGCGGCGTTCAACATAATCGCCACCCTGATCATGGTGGTGGCGGACAAGCGGGCCGACATCGCTATCCTGCGAACGCTAGGGGCGACACCTGGGCAAATAATGGCGACGTTCATGGTTCAGGGCACCGTTATTGGTAGCGTCGGGACGGTCATCGGTGGGGTACTCGGCGTGGCGCTGGCCCTCAACGTAAGCGAAGTGGTTGCGTGGATCGAGCGTGTATCGGGCCAGCATGTCTTGAGCTCCGACATATACTTCGTGAACTCGCTGCCTTCGCAACTGCAGGGTGGCGATGTAGCGTTGATCTGCGGCGCCGGCTTCCTTCTGAGCTTTTTGGCAACCCTCTATCCGGCCCGCCGTGCCGCGCAAACCCAACCTGCCGAGGCCTTGCGGTACGAGTAACGCATTGGCGATCCCACCGGTACAGAGCGTGCACCAGTTCGCGGTGTCTTCCCGCTGAGTTGATATGGTGGCCGTTGCAACACGCGCGGCCACCGACTGGATGTCTTTCCGCGCACTCAATCGACCGCCGGAAAAGGACCTCCGATGCGCCTCGCGCTGCTTGCGCTTGCCGCGGGCTTACTCAGTCTCACGCTCGTCCCCTTACTGCCGAACATCAGTCTGCTTACCGCCGCTATCGTCGTGGCGGTGCTGCTGTGCTTGACGCGATTTTTCGTGGCAGGTTTTTTCCTGCTGGGCTTCTGCTGGGCGTGCCTGTCTGCCCACAACGCGCTTGATGATCGTCTCACGGCTGAGCTTGACGGCCGTACCCTCTGGGTCGAAGGGACAATCGCCGATTTGCCTTCAAGGACGGGTACCGCGGTCCGGTTCGAACTCCATGATGCGAAATCCAGGCATGGCGATTTGCCTCGCAGGATGCGGCTTTCATGGTATGGCGGCCCGGATGTGGGTGCGGGGGAGCGGTGGCGCCTCGCGGTCACGCTCAAACAGCCCTATGGCTTAGCCAACCCTGCCGGCTTCGATTATGAGGCGTGGTTGCTTGCCCAACGTGTAGGGGCCACCGGATCGGTCAAGGCTGGGGAGAAAGTCGCGGATGCGAGCGGATTGGATGCCTGGCGGGATCAGATCCGACGATCGGTGATTGAGCGTGATACAACGGGGCGTGGTGGGGCGCTGGCGGCGCTCATCGTCGGTGATGGATCCGCGCTTACGCCACGGGACTGGCAGGTGCTACAGGCTACCGGGACGGTCCATCTGATGGTTATCTCGGGTCATCACATTTCCATCGTTGCAGGGCTTATCTACGGCGGAGTTCTACTGCTCATGCGGCGCGGCATGTGGCCGGCATCTGTGCCTTGGCTCCCCGCCGCATGCGGCCTTGCCTTGCTCGGTGCGGTGGCATACGGCGCGCTGGCAGGATTTGGTATTCCGGTACAGCGCGCTTGCGTGATGACCGCCGCGGTTCTGCTATGGCGATGCTGGTTTCGGCAGATCAGCGTATGGACCGTTCTCCTGTTCGCGCTCGATCTTGTGCTGTTGTGGGAGCCGCTGGCTAGCCTTCAGCCAGGCTTCTGGCTGTCGTTCCTTGCCGTCGCAACGCTTGCCTTCGCCTTTGCCGGACGCTTGGGTCGCGACCGGGCTGGGCTTTTGGTCTGGCGTACGCAGTGGGTGGTAGCGGTTGGGTTATTGCCCTTAATGCTCCTCTTGAGTTTGCCCGTCAGTATCAGTGCCCCTATCGCGAATCTGGTAGCCGTGCCTGTGGTTGGCTTGGTGATTGTCCCAATGGCGCTACTGGGATGCCTGTTGCTGCCGCTTCCTTGGCTGGGTAGCACTTTGTTATGGCTTGCGGCGTTTGTGCTGAAGTGGTTGATCGCAGTTCTCGGTCTGCTTGCCGACGCCGTACCCGCCTGGATGCCGTTGCCGGTGCCTTGGTGGGGTTGGATCATGGCGCTGTTTGGCGCGGCTTGGCTGCTTACGCCACAGGGCACACCCGGCCGTCTGCTTGGTTTCCTGCTGTTGGTGCCCCTAGGGTGGGCGCCTGCTCAAGTCACACCCGATTCACGCGCCGATGTCGTCATGCTCGACGTGGGGCAGGGGCTTTCCGTAATCGTCCGAACGCGACACCACGCTTTGCTATATGACGCTGGTGCTCGGCTGGGTACATACGACATGGGCGAGCGCGCAGTTGTACCCACATTGCGCGCCATGGGCATTCACCAGCTCGACGAAATGTTGCTGAGTCATTCTGACAATGACCACTCTGGAGGCGCGCCATACGTGCGCTCCAAAATGCCTGTCACAAGGGTATCCAGCGGTGAGCCTTATGCGTTACCCCGCCGCCTGAACGCGCAGGTGTGTGGAGGTGAAGAATGGAAATGGGACGGTGTCGTTTTTAGTACGTGGAAACGTGAAGGCACCAGCGACAGCAATGCCTCGTCCTGCATCCTCCGGGTAGAAGCCAATGGAGAAGCCATATTGCTTACAGGCGATCTCGACGTGCCATCGGAGATGATCCTGCTTGATACGGCATACAACGTCGACGCACGATGGCTGCAGGTGGGACATCACGGAAGCCGTACATCCACTGGAGAGCCGTTTCTTGATGCAGTAGCGCCGAGGGAGGCTCTCATGTCGCGTGGCCGATACAACGGTTACGGACATCCTCATGTGGATGTCGTGGACCGACTCACCGAGCGAGGCATCAACATCCTGGATACGGCGGATCTGGGCGCGATTCGGTTCCGCCTGGGGGATCATGGCGATGCTATCAGTGTCAGGGACCAGCGACGGTTCTGGCGGTAAATGCGATCTCTGACCATCTTGCTGACTTCACCCCTATGCTAGAGTGCGCGCTTTCCATAGGGGGAGCGGCTAATCGTGTGGGAGCTGGTAAAGGCAGGTGGCTGGATGATGCTGCCAATCATTTTATGTTCCATCGCAGCGCTGGGAATCATCGCCGAACGGCTGTGGAGCTTGCGCGTTTCACGAGTCGCGCCGCCCCATTTGCTGGGCCAGGTGTGGCGATGGATCAAAGAGAAGAAGCTGGGCAACGACAAGCTCAAGGAGCTCCGTGCACAGGCACCCTTGGGCGAGATCCTCGCGGCGGGGCTTGCCAATTCGAAGCATGGTCGCGAGATCATGAAGGAGAGTATCGAAGAGGCCGCCGCACGGGTCATTCATGAGCTCGAGCGTTATCTGACGATCCTGGGTTCGATCGCCGCGATTGCGCCATTGCTCGGTCTGTTGGGTACGGTACTCGGGATGATCGAGATCTTCAGTGCTTTCATGGGCGCAGGGATGACCAACGCGGGCCAGCTTGCCGGCGGTATCGCAACCGCGCTCGTCACCACCGCCGCCGGCCTGATCGTTGCCATTCCAGCGCTGTTCTTCCATCGATACTTCGTGCGTCGTGTCGATGAGCTCGTCGTCAGTATGGAGCAGGAAGCCATCAAGCTCGTCGAGGTGGTGCAAGGCGATCGCGAGGTCGACATGAGCGAGGCCAACGCGTGAAGTTTCGCCGCCGGAGGGAGCGAGAAAACGTCGAGATCAATCTCGCCTCCTTGATTGATGTCGTATTCATTCTGTTGCTGTTCTTCGTCGTGACAACAACGTTCACGCGTGAAACACAACTGAAGGTGGATCTACCCGAAGCGGACAGCGGTGCGGTTGCTGAGCAGCAGTTGCTCGAGATCCTTATCTCGGCGGACGGTACCTACGCGTTGAATGGCAAGCCGCTGTTGCGCAACGATCTGCAGGGGCTACAAGGTGCGCTGAACGATGCGTCTGGTGGTGACACCCGTTTGCCAGTGACGATTAGCGCAGATGCCAACACGCCTCACCAGGCGGTGGTCACTGCGATGGACGCTGCCGGCAAGCTTGGGTTTGCGCACCTGAGGATTACCACTGTGCAGGCCGAAAGCAAGCCGTGAGCCTGTCGGATCGCCTGCTTGAAGCCTGGTACGAAGGGCACCCGGCACTCATCGTGCTGCGCCCGCTGGAGTGGGTTTATCGATGCATCGTGATCCGAAAGCGGAAGCGCTTCCTTCGAGGCGAAGGCGCCATATACCGCGCTCCGGTCCCCGTTATCGTGGTCGGCAACATTACCGTAGGTGGCACCGGCAAGACGCCCCTTATCGTCTGGTTGGCTGACTATTGTCACCGTCGGGGGCTGCGGGTAGGTGTGCTTAGTCGAGGGTATGGCGCTAACCCTTCCGAGCATCCCCATCGCGTGAGTCCGTGCGACAGTGCGGCTGAAGCGGGTGACGAGCCTTTGCTGATCGTTCAGCGCACGGGTGTGCCGATGATGATCGATCCGATCCGCTCCAGGGGGGCTCAGGCACTACTGGAGCAGGAACCCCTGGATCTCCTGCTCGCTGACGATGGGTTGCAGCATTATCGCCTGGCGCGTGACCTCGAATTTGTCCTGATTGACGCGGCCAGGGGGCTGGGGAACGAGCGTTGCTTGCCGGCAGGCCCATTGCGTGAGCCCGCTGAGCGTCTCGCTGAGGTGGATGCAGTCCTGTTCAATGGCGCTTCGACCGATTCCGCAGGCGGATTCGGTCTTACGCTGCAGCCAACGGGTCTGGTCAATGTGGCCTCGGGAGAGCGTGTAACGCTCGCCCATTTTCCAGCGGGCCAGGCCGTCCACGCCGTTGCAGGCATCGGCAACCCCGAGCGTTTCTTCGCTACGCTCGAGCGGTTAACATGGCAGCCGATCCGCCATCCTTTCGCCGATCACGCTACTTTCGATGTCGAAGCGCTTAGCTTCGAGCCATCGCTGCCAGTGATCATGACGGAGAAAGACGCAGTCAAGTGCCGCGCCTTCGCGCAGCCGCACTGGTGGTATCTGGAAATACAGGCTGAGCCGTCCGAGGCGTTTCGGGTCTGGTTCGACAGCCAACTGAACCGTTTGCTTCCCGGTACGCTTTGATGCCGGGCCAACCCCTGAGGTAATCCATGGATCCCAAGTTGCTCGACATCCTCGCGTGCCCCCTTTGCAAAGGCCCGCTCAAGCTGTCCGAGGACAAGACCGAGCTGATTTGCAAGGCGGATGGTCTGGCATATCCCATCCGCGAGGGTATTCCTGTCATGTTGGAGAGCGAGGCGCGTACCCTAAGCGTCGACGAGCGGCTTAATCCATGAGTCGGGAATTTACGGTCGTCATCCCGGCGCGCTACGCTTCGACGCGACTTCCAGGCAAGCCGCTGCAGGACATTGCGGGCAAACCGATGGTCCAGCACGTCTGGGAACAGGCCAATAAGAGCTCGGCCGCGAAAGTCGTTGTCGCTACCGACAACGAAGGCATTGTACGCGCATGTGAATCGTTCGGTGCTCATGTGCTTTTGACACGTGAGGATCACCAGTCTGGTACGGACCGGCTCGCGGAAGTGGTCAACCAGCTGGGCCTGGGTGACGACGAAATCGTGGTTAACGTCCAGGGTGACGAGCCAATGATTCCCCCCGCCATCATTGATCAGGTCGCTGCCAACCTGGCGCGATCCCAAGCCGCAATTGCAACGCTGGCTGAGCCCATCGAGCACGTCGAAGCGCTATTCAATTCTAATGTGGTCAAGGTTGTCTCAGATGCATCGGGTCTTGCGCTGACCTTCAGCCGCGCTGTCCTGCCTTGGGCCAGGGATGCCTTCGCATCACATCCCCATGCGATGCCTGAAGGCGTACCCTATCGACGCCATATCGGCATCTATGCTTACCGCGCAGGCTTCCTTCGTGACTTCGTATCGTGGGGGCCATGCTGGCTCGAGCGTTGTGAGGCGCTCGAGCAGCTCCGTGCGCTGTGGCATGGCGTAAGAATCCATGTGGATGACGCGCTTGAGGCGCTACCGGCCGGCGTGGATACGCCGGAAGACCTCGAACGCGTTCGACGACTTCTGGCCGTATGAAGCGCATCCTCTTCGTATGCCTGGGCAATATTTGTAGGTCACCGACCGCTGAAGGCGTCGTCAGGCAGAAGGCCCATCAGGCCGGGTTAGCGGGTGTGGTTGATTTCGACTCTGCTGGCACTGGGGATTGGCATATCGGCAAAGCGCCTGATCCCAGGACATGTGCGGCAGCCGTTAAGCGCGGCTACGACCTTTCGGGATTGCGGGCTCGGCAGTTCGATCCACGAGACTTCGATCGCTTCGATCTCATTCTCTGTATGGATCATACGAATCTTACGAACATTCGGAAGATGGCTAGCGGAGATGCCAAAGTAAAAACGGATCTCTTTCTTCGTCGTTATGACCTCATTCCTGGCGAAGTGCCAGATCCCTATTATGGGGGAGAGGAGGGCTTCGACAGGGTGCTTGATCTGATCGAGCATGCCGCGGATGCGCTGATTCAAGAGGTTCGTCTGTCGCTATGACGCTTGATGTACGTTGCGAAGTATCGCTCAAGGCGCTCAATACATTGGCCCTGGACGCCATTGCCGAACATTACGTGCGCGCAGAGAGCGAAGATGTGCTGCGCGAGGCCTTGGCGCTCGCCAAACACCGGAACTGGCCAATCACCGTGCTCGGTGGTGGCAGTAATGTTGTCCTTCAAAACACGGTGCCCGGGCTCGTCATACACATGGCCACCGCGGGTTTCATTGTGCTGGAGGACGATGACGCCGGGGTCGTCATCGAAGCTGCTGCCGGTGAGCCGTGGCATCCGTTCGTGGTGCGTACGCTTGAGATGGGCGCTTATGGGCTTGAAAATCTGAGCCTGATACCAGGCACGGTCGGCGCTGCCCCTGTTCAGAACATCGGTGCATACGGCGTCGAGCTCAAGGATGTATTTGCTGGGCTGACGGCCTACGATCGCTACGCGGGCCAGTTTGTCGAGATGGATGCGGAGCGGTGCGCCTTTGGCTACCGCGACAGTTGCTTCAAACATGACATCGATAGATGGGTAATTCTTCGGGTTCGTTTCCGGTTGAGTCGGGAGCCTTCGCTCCACTTGGAATACGGCCCTATTCGAGACCGGCTGAACACAATGGGTACGGTCAATCCAACGCCACTCGACGTGAGCAAGGCGGTGTGTGCCATCCGCCGTGAAAAACTGCCTGATCCAAGCGAATTGGCCAATGCCGGTAGTTTTTTCAAGAATCCCGTTATTACCGACACAGAAGCGCTGGCACTCAAGCAGCGCTACCCAGATCTCGTGAGCTACCCGCAGGCACAGGGGGTGAAAGTGGCGGCGGGCTGGCTGATCGACAAGGCGGGCTGGCGCGGGTTTCGACAGGGGGGCGTCGGTGTCCATCGCCATCAGGCGCTGGTGCTGGTGAACTATGGCGGTACAACTACGGGTGATGACGTGTTGTCGCTGGCAGGGCGGATTCAACAGGACATCCGCGATCGTTTCGGTATTGAGCTCGAGATGGAGCCCCGGATTATCTAACCGCAGCGTTCACCCCAAAAAGAAGCCGGTACGTTGACCGGCTTCTTCGTTCCTATCGGTTTTTTCCTTTGACGGGTTGTCCATTGACGGCACCATCCTTGAGCATGATCTGGTATTCCTTACCATCCTTCTCAACCTGGTTGAGCGCTACGAGCAGGTAATCCCAATCCTTGGCAAACCACAGTGTGGTCCGGCGGCTGGTTTGAGTAGGATCTCGGACCCGTTCGACCTTGATGGCATCGATCTGGCCGACCTTGGTCTCGACCATCTCTTCACCAAGCACGCGGAAATCATAGGTTTCGACTTCATCTGCGTCGAAAACCTGATAGCTCATGCTCTTCAGGCCATTTGCAACATCACGCTGAAGCGCGAGCTGATAGGTCGACTTGTCCAGTAAGCCCTTGTTGAGCGTCTGCTTGACCGCTTTGCCGTTGTTGTCGCCCGATAGCTGCTTGGCAGTCCAGTCGAACGTCTGCTCGACCTTCTTGCCGCTACCCAGTCCGCTACGCTCATAGTTGTAGCGTACGGGTAGCATGGTTTCGTCCCTGTAGGTGAACCGGCTTTCCTCGGTCAGGCCAGCGACGAGCATTGACGCCTTGAATACCAAGTGCCATTGATCGGCATCGCCTTTTTCCAGGCGGCGCTCGGCGCTACCGCTCACGGGCAGCTGTTTCCAGTCTGCTGTATAACTCGCTACGAAAGGCTTGATGTCGAATGCGTGAGCCTGCCCGCACAGCAAGGCGAGCGTGAACAGCAGGGTGCGGCGCATCAATGATCTCCTGAGATGGGGCGAACTGTGATTCCGGAGGCTGGCAATGGGTTGCCGTCCAGCATTGCGCCTTCCTGTGCGAGACGCAAGCGGCGTTCAGCAAACCAGCGCACGGCCAGAGGATATATCACATGCTCCTGCTCGAGTACGCGAGCAGCAAGCGTGTCGGACGTGTCCTGGGGCTGGATCGGGACCTCGGCTTGTAGAATAACCGGGCCGCCATCGAGCTGTTCCGTGACGAAGTGTACGCTGCAACCATGCACCAAATCCCCGGCTTCGATGGCCCGGGCGTGCGTGTCGAGTCCTTTGTGTCGAGGTAGCAGCGAAGGATGTATGTTGATTAGACGTCCCTGATAATGGCTTACGAAGCCGCCGCTTAGGATACGCATGAAGCCGGCCAGGACGACTAGATCAGGCGCATGCGTGTCGATGAGCCTGATCAGCTCGCGGTCGAACGATTCGCGGTCAGGAAAGGTTCGGTGGTTGAGCGTGTGCGTGTCGATGCCGGCCTGTCGGGCGCGCTCCAGACCGTAGGCATCTGCGACATTTGAGATTACGGCCTTGATGCGGCCCGGGTGACGATTGTCACTCGGGCCGATGTCATCCAGAAGAGCCTGCAGATTGCTTCCGCTACCTGAAAGCAGTACGACAATATTGCAGGGTTCGGTCATCAATTCTGCTTGAGGTTATTTAGCACGACGCGCTCGCCTTCGCCGGCCTGCTCGATGCTGCCGATAACCCAAGGCTGCTCACCCACTCCGCGCAATACGCTCAGCGCGTTGGCTACGTCATCGTGCGCTACGCAGATGACCATCCCGACCCCGCAGTTCAGCACGCGGTGCATTTCGTGCTCGTCCACGTTGCCGTTCGCTTGCAGCCAATCGAACACTGCTGGGCGCTGCCAGCTCGCGACATCGATGACCGCGCGGGTGTTGTCAGGCAGTACACGAGGAATGTTATCGAGCAGACCCCCGCCCGTGATGTGTGCCATGGCCTTGACGGCGCCGGTGCGCTTGATGAGTTCGAGCAACGGCTTGACATAGATGCGGGTCGGAGCCATGAGCAGATCCTGCAATGGCTTGCCATCCAACTCTACCGCAGTGATGTCGGCGCCGGACACTTCGATGATCTTCCGGATCAGGGAATAGCCATTCGAATGTGGGCCGGAGGAGGGCAGCGCAATCAAGGCGTCGCCCGCAGCCACGCGAGAGCCGTCGATGATTTCGCTTTTTTCCACCACACCAACACAAAAGCCAGCGAGGTCATAGTCTTCGCCTTCGTACATCCCGGGCATTTCTGCCGTCTCACCGCCAACCAGCGCACATCCTGCCAGCTCGCAGCCGGCGCCAATGCCTGTCACCACTTCGGCTGCAACGTCCACGTTCAACTTGCCCGTGGCGTAATAATCAAGGAAGAACAGCGGCTCCGCACCGCACACCACGAGGTCGTTGACGCACATTGCGACCAGGTCCTGGCCAATGCTGTCGTGCTTTTTCAGGTTAAGCGCCAGGCGAAGCTTTGTACCGACACCGTCCGTGCCTGATACGAGCACAGGCTGACGATAGCCAGCAGGAATCTCGCACAACGCGCCGAAGCCTCCGAGGCCCCCCATGACTTCAGGCCGGGCGGTACGCTTGGCTACGCCTTTGATGCGTTCGACCAGGGCTTCGCCTGCGTCGATATCGACGCCTGCGTCCTTGTAGCTGATGGAGGGTTGCTTGCTCATAGATGGGGCCTTTGCAGGGAACGGATCGGGACCGGCTCGCCGAGTGGTCCGGGAGGCGCGCGATTTTATCAGGCTTGGTAAAGGGCAGCCATCTTCGGGTTTGGCCGGTTCGCGCCCGGCTGCTAAGGTATGGGTCCGATTCAAGTCTGCCTGCGAGACGCCCTATGCGCTTCATTCCGAGCCTGTTATTGGCATGTGTTTCGATGTCGACGCTGCCACTTCACGCTGCGACGCTCGATGATCTCTACCAAGTTCGGGAGCCTGTGAGCTCCCAGCAACCCGATGCACGAAATCAGGCGCTGCAGGCAGCATTGGATACACTGGTCCTTCGACTGACAGGCCAGCCTGACGCGCTCAAGAACCCAACGATCGCCGGACTGCGCAACGACCCCCAGCAGATCGTCAGCCAGTATGGTTACGATAATGATCGATTGGTGGTCGATTTCGATCCGGTGAGTACTGACCGTAGCTTGCGTCAGGCGGGGCTTCCGCTCTGGGGGGCTAGTCGCCCTGCACTTGTGACCTGGTGGCTCGATCAGGCTGAAGATGGCACAAATAACCTGAGCGGTGACAATCAGGCCAGCGCTCAGGCCATACGGGCAGCCGCCCAGTACCGTGGGCTTCCGGTACGGATGCCGCTCGCAGATCTTGAGGAGCAACTCGTTGCGACGCCCGAAAACCTCGCTAGCGCAGCCTCTGGCCCGTTATCGGAGGCGTCGAACCGCTATGATGCTGATGGCGTTCTAGCGGTCCGCTCCGCTCAGCAAGATGGCCAGTGGAAGGGCGAGTGGCAGCTGTCCCTCGGTGATCTGCAGGACAAGGGTACGGCAGAGGCAGAGAGCCGCGAAGCGCTCGCTGATACCATCATGCGCACCGTGAGTGAACGGCTCGCGCCGCGCTTTGCCGTTGCGCCGGGTGCGTCGAGTGCGTTCGAAGTACAGATTTCCGGTGTCGATCTCAATCGGTACGCCGAACTCCAGAGAGTACTGGAGCCCTTTGATGGCCGAATGATTTCCGCTGACGAAGGTAGCGTTCGCTATCACGTCAACGCGAACGAGCAGCAGCTCAGAGCGCAGCTCGCCCTTATTCACGTTCAGGAGACGTCAGCGCCCGAAGAAGCGGCAGCCATAGGCGCCGAAGGCCAGCCGATGCCGCCGCAAAGCGCTCCCGCAAACCGAACGCTGTATTTCACATTCTGACGGGTGGGACGGTTCAGCTGCGGGAAGCGGTGGATTTGTATAGACTTTCCGGGCTCTTAATAAACAGATGGTCTGGAACGGCTCGCTGAACGCGCTCATGAATCCAATACAGCTGCCCCTGGGTGTGCGTCTGCGGGACGATGCCACCTTTGCCAACTTCTATCCTGGCGCCAACGCGGCAGCGCTGGGGTACGTTGAGCGCCTTTGCGAACCGGAGGCTGGTTGGTCCGACAGTCTCATCTACCTGTGGGGCAGCAAAGGCACTGGCCGCACCCACCTGCTGCAAGCCGCCTGCCTGCGGCTGCAGCAGCGAGGGGAGCTCGCCGTGTACCTGCCGATGGCGCAGTTGATCCAGGATGGTCCCTATCTTCTCGACGACCTCGAGCACTACGAACTCGTTTGTCTGGATGACATCGATTCAGCCGCTCGCAACGATCGGTGGGAGGAGGCGCTGTTTCACCTCTTCAATCGGCTCCGTGATACCGGACGCCGGCTTCTGCTCTCGGCGTCTACCGCGCCCCGCGAGTCGAAGATCAGGCTTCCTGACCTCAAGTCGCGGATGATGCTTGCGCTGGTATTTCAGATGCACCGACTATCGGACGAGGACAAGCTTCGCGCGCTTCAGTTGAGGGCCTCGCGGCGAGGACTTCATCTCAATGAAGAAGTCGGGCGGTTCATTCTCACTCGTGGTGTGCGCGATACAAGTGCATTGTTTGACTTGCTCGACAAACTGGATCACGCCTCGCTTCAGGCGCAGCGGAAGCTCACCATACCATTCCTGAAGGAAACCTTGGGCTGGTGAGCCATAGGGCGTGCTTAGCTCGCCAGTTTGCGTGCCGTAACAGCCAAACGTTTGCCGAGTGCGCGGCACAGCGCAACCTCATGCTCGTCCAATGAGCGCTTTCCATCCGCCTCGGCGTGATGGCTTGCGCCATACGGTGTGCCGCCGCCACGCGTATCGATGAGTGCAGATTCGCTATAGGGTAGGCCCAGTAAAAGCATGCCATGGTGGAGAAGTGGTAGCTGCATAGAGAGTAGGGTGCTCTCCTGTCCACCATGCAGGCTCGACGTCGAGGTGAATACCCCGGCTGGCTTGTCGACCAGTTCGCCTGTCAACCAGAGGCTGCTGGTTCCATCGAGGAAGTACTTCAATGGCGCTGCCATATTGCCGAAGCGGGTCGGGCTACCCAGTGCGAGCCCCGCGCATTGCTTCAGGTCATCGATTGAGGCGTAGATCGCACCCTCGGTGGGGATCGCCGGCTCCGTGGCTTCGCAATTGGTCGACACGGGGGGAACGGTGCGAAGACGCGCTTCGAAGCCGCCGGCCTCGACACCGCGTGCAATATGACGCGCCATTTCGGCCGTGGCGCCATGACGGCTGTAGTACAGGACCAGGATGTACGGATTCTCATTCATCACAAAGCTCCAGGACGCGCTCGGGTGGGCGACCAACCACCGCCTGGGTGTCAGTCTCGAGAATAGGTCGCTCAATGAGCTTTGGGTGCAGGGCCATTGCCTTGATGATCTGCTCTTCGGTTATATCGGCCGCCGCAAGACCAAGCGCCTGGTATTCCTCTTCGCCCTTTCGCAACAAGCTACGCGCGGATAGCCCGAGCTTTTTGATCAGCGATACCAGCCGATCTTCGCTAAGGGGCGTTTCCAGATAGCGCACCACGGCAGGATTCAATCCTCGGCTTTGCAGCAACTCCAGCGCGGCGCGGGATTTGGAGCAGCGAGGATTGTGGTAGAGAGTCATTTGTGTCATGCGTTTGTGCCGTTAACGTCGATCGAAATCGCATTCTAGCGGTTAACGGCGCGGCACGCCCGGTATCGCCAACTAGCGAACCTATCACTAGCCCAGCGTAGCAATCGTGAGGCTCAACGGCTTGACGTAAAGCGATTCAACCACCATGCCACGTGGCAACGCGGGTCCGTGAAGCACCACGTTGGCGGCCCTGGGTTTGCTGGCCATGGGCAGCTGCGCCACGCTGGCAAGCAGAATTCGGTGTGTCGAGTCGACTTCGCCTTGGTCTATCTGGATCTCTCTTTCTTCGCCGTTGACGTCATAGCTGACAGCCAGGCTTACCTGTTCACCAGCCAGCCCTGGCATCAATAGCCATGCTGCAATATCCAGCGCAACGTCTTCCGTTCCTGTCTGCTGGGCTAGCCTGAAGCTGCTTTCCAGAATGGATTCGGCGATCGTCCCGACGATATGTTCGCTTCCTGCGTTCATCCTGCCTCCCTTCGGTGCGTCATTTCGATAATTGTATGCGCGCCGCGCGTTGGTTAATGTGCCCTGATAGGTCTGCAGACGTGACGGCGTTCCCACTGTCGCGGCGTGAGTGAGTCGCGCCCTGCATTATGAAGAGGAGACTTGAGTTGCTTAAACGAATGGCCACATCCAGCCTGGCATGTGTATTCCTGTTGCTATCCGGCTGTTCCGACGACGGTGAGCCTGGCAAACAGTCGGCTGTCACCGATGCGCAAGGCGGAAGTTGGAGCGTGGTCAACTACTGGGCTGAATGGTGCGGACCTTGCCGGACAGAAGTACCTGAGTTGAACGCGTTGAATGACCGGCTGAAAGCTACGGGTGACCGTGTGGTAGGCATCAATTTCGACGAGTTGGAAGGCGAAGCGCTGGCGCGTTCTGCTCAGGTGCTGGGAATCACGTTTCCCTTGATGGAAGGCGATGATGTCGCTCGCCTGGGCCTGCCGCGCCCGCAAGTACTACCTACAACCTACCTGGTCGATTCGACTGGGGATGTTAGGAAAGCCTTGGTAGGAGAGCAAACGGCGGATGGTCTGGCAGCCGAACTGGACGCGCTGAAGCGCAAAAACTGAGGCGTCTAAAGATCATGGGCGGACGTACCAGTAGTCATGCCAAAACCCTATGACCTTGGAAGGGTAACGGTCCTGGCCAAGTGAACCGTTGTAACGCGCCAGCGCGCGTTTGAGATCGCCACGTTCCTTCTTGAGGTAGTAGCTCAGTATCGTGCAGCCATATCGCAGGTTCGTGGCATTGTCGGTGAGGTTATCCTGCGGTCGGCCGAGTTCGGCTTTCCAAAACGGCATTACTTGCATCATGCCCTGAGCCCCCACTGACGATATGGCGAACCGGTCAAATCTGCTTTCGGTATGAATGACTGCAATTACGACTTCGGGCGATAGTCCAGCTTTGCGCGCCTCACCGTGTATCAGCTTGAGTAGCTGCAGTCGCTCGCTACTGTCTGGAATGAAGCGGGAAAGTCGGGCGGACATGTCGACCAACCAGACTTCTGCATCGAATCGGTCCTTGAAGCTGTCCGATTCTTCGATCGTACGATGAAGTAGAGCGCGGAGCTCGGGCTCGGGCGCCTGAGGCAGCATACCGGCTTGGCCTGTAGACGTGCAGAGCAGCATCCATACGAACGTTATGCTGCCAACGAAGGCTCGAAACCAGGCGTGGCGTATCCAAAAAGCTATTGGATACGCCACGCTCATGAGCCGTGCAGCCATACCTACCCGTCCTGATCCCGGCTTGTGGCGTGTAGGGCAATACGTCTGGCCTTACTGGGCCAGGCGCTCTTTGACGAAGGGCAGGATGTCGCCGACTGCAACGTGCTGGGCTTCGGTATCCCGGCGCTGCTTGTACTCGACTGTACCTTCACCCAACCCACGGTCGCTGATGACAATTCGGTGGGGAATGCCGATAAGCTCCATATCCGCAAACTTCACCCCAGGGCTTGTTTTGCGGTCGCGATCATCAAGTAACACTTCGATGCCTGCAGCCGTAAGTTCACGGTAGAGACGGTCCGTCGTTTCGCGAACCGAGTCCGTCTCGTATTTCAGCGGTACGAGCGCCACCTGGAAGGGGCAGAGCGCGGCTGGCCAGATGATGCCTCGTTCGTCATGGTTCTGCTCAATGGCCGCTGCAACTACGCGTGAAACGCCGATGCCGTAACAGCCCATTGCAAGGGTGACCGGCTTGCCGTTCTCACCGAGGACCTGGCAGTTCATCGCGCGGCTGTATTTTTCGCCCAGCTGGAAGATGTGGCCAACCTCGATGCCGCGCTTGATCACAAGCGTGCCCTTGCCGTCCGGGCTTGGGTCCCCTGCAACGACGTTTCGAAGATCGGCGACTTTCGGCTGGGTCAGATCACGCTCCCAGTTAACGCCGAAATAGTGCTTGTCATCGATATTCGCGCCGACCGCGAAGTCGCTCATCAGTGCAACCGAGCGATCGATAATGCAGTCAATCGGCAGATTGATCGGGCCTAACGACCCTGGGCCAGCGCCGATAGCAGCACGGACTTCTGCTTCGGTAGCGAACGCTAGCGGTGCGGCAACCTCAGGCAAGTTGCTGGCCTTGATTTCGTTGAGTTCGTGGTCGCCGCGGATGATAAGCGCAACCAGTTTGCCTTCCTCGGCGCCCTTGACGATCAACGTCTTTATCGTCCGCTCGATAGCGACATCGAAGCGCTCGACGAGTGCAGCAATTGTTTTGGTATCCGGTGTATCGACTAGGCGCAGTTCTTCGGTCGGAGCTTTCCGCTCCGTCTCGCGTGGTACGGCTTCGGCTTTTTCGATATTGGCTGCGTAGTCGGAGCTGTCGCTGAATACGATGTCATCTTCACCAGAGGCCGCGAGCACGTGGAATTCGTGAGAGCCGCTGCCGCCAATGGAGCCGTTGTCCGCTTGAACCGGGCGGAAATCGAGCCCCATCCGCGTGAAGACTTTGCAGTATGCGTCGTACATCGCTTCGTAAGTCTCCTGAAGCGATGCTTGCGACAGGTGAAATGAATACGCGTCCTTCATGATGAATTCACGACCCCGCATCAATCCAAAGCGCGGACGGATCTCGTCGCGGAACTTGGTCTGGATCTGATAGAGGTTGATTGGCAGCTGCTTGTAGCTGTTCAGCTCATTGCGCATGAGGTCGGTGATTACCTCCTCATGGGTCGGACCGACGCAGAAATCACGCTGGTGGCGATCGCGGATCCGAAGGAGCTCCGGACCGTATTGTTCCCAGCGCCCGGACTCCTGCCAGAGTTCTGCAGGTTGCACCGCGGGCATCAGTACTTCCAATGCACCGGCCGCGTTCATTTCTTCGCGAACGATGGCGCTGGCTTTCTGCAAGACACGGAGGCCCATCGGAAGCCAGGTGTAGAGGCCGGATGCCAATTTGCGAATCATCCCTGCGCGGAGCATCAGCTGGTGGCTGATTACCACGGCGTCGGAGGGCGTTTCTTTCTGTGTGGCGAGCAGATACTGACTGGTGCGCATGGAAGGCCGTTCTTACCGAGGCTGATGGACGGTCTGGCATTGTACGGTGGGAGTCGGCAGGCGTATAGGCAGGGCGCCCGCCATTGGCGACGATCAGGAAACTGACTGATGAAAACGAGGAAAGCCCGGCAATGTCGGGCTTTCCTGTGTTGCTACGCTAGGCGCCTGTGATTACAGGATGCTCAGCGGGTACTCGACGATCAGGCGGAAGTCGTTCACGTCGCCACCGTAGCTGGTGTTAGTACGGTAGAAGGCCTGCCGCGCGCGGAAGGACAGATCCTTTGCAGGACCGTTCTGGATCACGTACTTGGCTTCGATGTCCCATTCGCGCTCGGTGGCATCACTCGCGTCGGCGATTTTGATATCCGTGCCGCGAACGTAGCGAGTCATGAAGCTCAGCCCTGGAACACCGTAACCTGCCATGTTCAGATCGTAGCGAACCTGCCATGACTTTTCGTCTTCGGCGTTGAAGTCGGAGTATTGGACGGAGTTGGCCAGGAAGATGGTAGCGTTGCCATCTTCATTATAGTAATACCCGGTACCATCGAAGCCGCCTTTGGAACGCTGATAGGCCAACGTGAAGGTATGGGCATCGATTGAATAGGCGGCCGAAAGGCTGCCAATCGTGTTGCGCTCGCTGCTGCCAGTGGTGGTGAAGTCACTGTCATATTTGGTGCGGTAGACGTTGAAGTCGAATGCCAGCGCCTGGCTATCAGATAGCGGCAGGGAGTAGTTAACGTTGCCGTACCACTTTTTGAACAGGTCATCCAGATCGGAATAGTAAACGCTAGCAGCCAGTCCGTCATTGAACTGGTAGGTGCCGCCCAGTACGTTGGCGCTCTTAAGTCCAATGCTATCGTGGTGGGTGAATCTTTGTGCATTGAGCGCAGTGAAATGGCCTGCGTTCAGCTCGAGACCTTCGATCTCGTTGCTGGTGATCAGGAAGCCTTCCGCGGACTCCGGCAGGAGTCGGCTGTCATCAGTCGCGAAGACTGGCAGGGATGTAAACTGCGTACCGTACTTCAGGACGGTGTTCGAAGCGCGCAGCTTTACTGCTGCCCCTGCTTTCGCATAGTCGTCTGGACCGCTGTCACCGAACTCGTTTGGGAACAGTCCATTGCCGGCACGGCCATTGCCGCTGTCCAATTTCAGGCCAACGAGGCCGTGAGCATCGACGCCAAAGCCGATTGTGCCTTGGGTGAAGCCGGATTCGAAGGTCGTGATCAGACCATGGCCCCATTCTTCGCGATAGCTTTGACCCCCATTGCCACCAGCGCTACGGAAGTCACGGTTCATATAGTAATTACGGTTAAGAACGTTCAGGCTGCTGTCGTCGACAAAGCCTTTCGACTCGGACTGTGCGCTAGCCATGGCCATTTGGGTGGTGCCCGCGGCGACTGCCAGGGCCATTACGCTCCACTTCATCACTTGCATCGTGATTTGCTCCTTTGGTTTTAAACGAGTCTTCGACCGTCCTGTCCTATTTCCAGTGGACGGTTCTTTCTTTTTGTATCGGCGCGAACTTATAGCATGCAGCCTTGTTCGACGATAGTTCATACCCGAACTATGGCGCGCTGTGTTACGTACTGTCGTAATTGAAGCGGTACTGTGTCGCAGTTTTGTACGAAGAGTATCTAGCACAGTTGACAGCCTTGTACGAAATGGCCAGCCGATATCATCGGACAGACGGCAAGCAAGAAGCGTGCGAGGTTTTTGAGCCGTGGCGAAAGAGTGGACGAGCCCGGCTAGTAAGGCCCGGTCGTGCGATGGGGCCTACGCAAAGGCAGAATTCGCCTTCACAATGCACACCGCTTGAGCCTTATGCACCAAGTCGGTGCTTTGCGCGCGGTTCATGCCTGGACATCTCAACAGCGAGGTATTTGCATGTTCGAACTGGACAATCGGTTGCAACAGGACACGCTACATATTGGTGACTTTGGCCTCAGTCGGCTCTTGCTCATGAATGACGCACGGTACCCATGGTTCATTCTCGTGCCTCGTCTAGAGGAGGTGACTGAAGTTTTCCAGCTTGATGAGGACAACCAGATACGGTTGTGGCGTGAAGCGACTGTTCTAGCCGAGCTGCTAAAAGATGTCTTCGGTGCCGACAAGATGAATATCGCGACGCTTGGCAACCAGGTTCCGCAGTTGCATGTTCATGTCATCGTAAGGAAGAAGGGCGACGACGCTTGGCCTGCACCTGTATGGGGGCGACATCCGGCAGTACCGTATGAGCCCGGTGCAGTGGATCAAGTGGTGGACCGATTGAAGCTTGTCCTGAGAGGTGACTTCCGCTTCGCAGGGGCAGAGGTATGAGTCTGGAGCAGCGGATGGACGATCTTGAAATGCGGCTTGCGTTTCAGGATGACGCGATGAACACCATGAGCGAAGAGTTGATTCAGCAACAACGAATCGTGGAGCGACTACAGGCTCAGGTGGCTGCGCTGGTCAAGCGTCAGGAAGAACTGATGACTCAAGTGGGGCAGGGAAGTGCCGAAGAGACGCCCCCACCCCATTACTGACTGCCCATACGTTTTCCGAGTGGCTGCAGCGCGAGGAGGCGGCGCGTAGATAGCCGGCACGGTGCGCGCCGGCTGCTTCGGTGTTACTGGCGAGCCGCGATGACGTCCTCTGCCTGAAGCCCTTTATCACGCTGCATGACGACGAACTCGACGCGCTGACCTTCCATTAGAACGCGGTGGCCTTCGCCTCTGATTGCTCGGAAGTGCACGAAAACGTCTTCACCTGAGTCGCGTGAGATGAAGCCGAAGCCCTTCGATGTGTTGAACCACTTCACCGTCCCGGTTTCGCGATCGGCATTGGCCAGTTCGGCGGGTGTTGCGCTGCGGCGACTGCGGCGTGGTCTCGAGAACTGCCCTGCAACATGAATGGCGACAGCCGCCAATGCAGGGATCAGGCTGAACATCACGGCCGGCTGGCCGGCAATTTCTTCGATTGGTACGAGCAGGATAGTTGCCTGAATGACAGCCGCTATTACCAGTAGCGCGCAGGCGACAGCCTGAAGGTTTGCAGGTACGGCTCGATAAACGGATTGGCTTGGAGTCAATTGAAGGTGGAGCAGACCAATCAGCGCCAGGTAAACGGCGTTCGGTTGATTCAGGTAGTGCGGGGTGCCGCCGCTGAGGCTTGGCACGAGCGATAAAGCAAGTGCGGCTACGCCCGACAGCGCGTGGACGATTTTGAGCATGACAAGAACTCGTGATGGCTAGAACAACGGTGACTTCGGGCCGGTCTTGTTTGATGGCCTCGTGCGGCGTGCATGGACTGCTTTTGCGCGGCGCTGCCGTATTTAACCCGAAAGGAGAGTTCCGCTCAAATCAAGCGCTTAGGCCGGTATGGCTGCGCCGATATAGTCAAAGCGCCGCCGGGGAGGCGGCGCATCGAACACTTACTTGCCGAGGAGGCTACGCAGCATCCAGGCTGTTTTCTCGTGAACCTGCATGCGCTGGGTCAGCAGGTCGGCGGTTGGCTCGTCACTGACTTTGTCCAGTAGCGGGAAAATACCGCGCGCCGTGCGTACGACAGACTCCTGACCCTGCACGAGCAGGCGGATCATGTCTTCTGCCTGGGGTACGCCTTCTTCTTCCTTTATGGATGAAAGCGAAGCGTATGCGGCATACGTGCCGGGCGCTGGGAAGCCAAGTGCACGGATACGTTCGGCAATCTGATCGACCGCCAGTGCCAGCTCAGTGTACTGCTCCTCGAACATCAGGTGCAGCGTGTTGAACATCGGGCCGGTAACGTTCCAATGGAAGTTATGGGTCTTGAGATACAGCGTATAAGTGTCGGCCAGCAGCCGCGACAGCCCTTCGGCAATGGCGGCGCGGTCCTGTTCAGCGATTCCGATGTTGATTTCCATGAAGGCTTCCTCGTGCGTGGTGCTGGTTCTATATGGCCGGGCTCAGTGCTCGGCAGCAGCGGTAGGTAGCCTAGCATAGGTATTGCGCTGGATTGATTGGGCTGCGTCAGGGTGGCAGCCGGCTGACCGGCTGATTCCAACTGATATATACTGCGCGACTTTATAAGCGGCGTGACGCCCGGGCATGACCCAGGGTGCCGGTCCGAAGCCTATTCGGCGAGCCGCGTTGCGTCCCCTTGAACCAAGACTTACGAGAAGCGAACCAGGACATGATGCGCAGCCACTATTGCGGCCAACTCAATGAACAGCTCGAAGGCCAGGAAATTACCCTCTGCGGCTGGGTGCATCGTCGTCGTGACCATGGCGGCGTGATCTTTCTCGATATCCGGGATCGTGAAGGCCTGGCACAGGTCGTGTTCGACCCCGATCGTGCCGACACCTTTGCGAAGGCCGACCGGGTGCGAAGCGAGTTCGTCGTGAAGGTGACCGGCAAGGTTCGTCTACGTCCCGCTGGCGCCGTGAACCCCAACATGGCTTCGGGTGCCATCGAAGTATTGGGTTATGAGCTCGAAGTGCTCAATCAGGCCGAGACGCCACCGTTTCCTTTGGATGAGTACTCCGATGTGGGCGAGGAGACGCGTCTGCGCTACCGCTTCATCGACCTTCGCCGCCCGGAAATGGCCGCGAAGCTCAAACTGCGTTCGCGCATTACCAGCAGTATCCGCCGCTACCTCGATGAAAACGGCTTCCTTGATGTCGAGACACCAATCCTGACGCGTGCGACGCCAGAGGGTGCGAGGGACTACCTGGTGCCGAGCCGCACCCATCCCGGCAGCTTCTTTGCGTTGCCGCAGTCGCCACAGTTGTTCAAGCAGCTGCTCATGGTGGCGGGCTTCGATCGCTACTACCAGATCGCAAAGTGCTTCCGTGACGAAGACCTGCGGGCAGATCGCCAGCCCGAGTTTACCCAGATCGACATCGAGACAAGCTTCCTGGACGAAGCCGACATCATGGGCCTGACGGAAAACATGGTGCGCAAGCTCTTCAAGGAAGTGCTGGACGTCGAGTTCGACGAGTTCCCGCATATGACGTTCGAAGAAGCGATGCGTCGCTACGGTTCGGACAAGCCTGATCTGCGCATTCCGCTGGAGTTGGTCGACGTCGAGGACCTGCTCAAGGATGTGGACTTCAAGGTTTTCGCGGGCCCTGCTAACGATCCGAAGTGCCGCGTCACTGCGCTTCGCGTTCCGGGCGCCGCCAGCATGCCGCGCAAGCAGATCGACGACTACACCAAATACGTCGGGATCTTCGGCGCGAAAGGGCTGGCCTATATCAAGGTCAATGCACGTGCGCAGGGCGTTGAGGGCCTGCAGTCGCCTATCGTCAAGAACATTGCTGAGGAAAACCTCAATGCGATCCTCGATCGCGTAGGTGCTCAAGATGGCGATATCGTGTTTTTCGGCGCGGACAAGGCCAAAGTCGTCAGCGATGCGCTGGGTGGGCTGCGTATAAAGCTGGGCCATGACTTCAAACTTCTGACACGGGAATGGGCGCCGCTTTGGGTCGTTGACTTCCCGATGTTCGAAGAGAATGACGACGGCAGCCTGTCGGCGCTCCATCACCCGTTCACTTCGCCAAAATGCTCGCCGGCCGAACTGGAATCCAGTCCAGCCGCGGCACTATCCCGCGCATACGACATGGTGCTCAACGGCACCGAGTTGGGCGGTGGTTCTATCCGTATCCATGACAAGGCCATGCAGCAGGCGGTCTTCCGTGTGCTTGGTATCGATGAAGCCGAGCAGCAGGAGAAGTTTGGCTTCCTGCTCGACGCGCTGAAGTACGGTGCGCCGCCGCACGGTGGCCTGGCCTTCGGCCTTGATCGTCTGGTCATGTTGATGACCGGCGCTTCGTCCATTCGGGAAGTCATCGCTTTCCCGAAAACGCAGAGCGCCGCAGACGTTATGACGCAAGCGCCGGGCGCGGTTGATGCCAAGGCATTGCGCGAGCTGCATATTCGCCTGCGCGAGCAGCCGAAGGCCGAGTAAAAGACTGATTGCCTTCGGGCAGACAACTGAACACGCAATACGACGGAGTGAGTTATGGCCGGTCATTCCAAATGGGCCAATATCAAGCATCGCAAGGGTCGTCAGGACGCCAAGCGTGGCAAGATCTTCACCAAGCTGATCCGTGAGTTGACGGTTGCCGCCCAGCAGGGCGGTGGCATCCCGGCGGACAACCCGCGTCTTCGCCTGGCTGTAGACAAGGCGCTGACTGCAAACATGACGCGCGATACCATCGACCGTGCGATCGCGCGGGGTGTGGGTGCAGATGGCGGCGAAAACGTCGAGGAACTCACGTACGAAGGCTACGCGCCAAGTGGGGTCGCCATCTTTGTCGAAGCAATGACTGACAACCGCAACCGTACCGCTGCTGAGGTGCGTCACGCCTTCAGCAAGTGTGGTGGTAACCTCGGTACCGATGGTTCGGTCGCCTATCTGTTCGAGCGCAAGGGGCAGATCAGCTTTGCCCCCGGCATCGATGAAGATGAGTTGATGGAAGCGGCACTTGAAGCCGGAGCGGACGATGTCGTCGCGAATGAAGACGGTTCCATCGACGTGTTCACTTCGTTCACGGACTTCATCTCCGTCAACGAAGCGCTGCAATCAGCCGGCTACAAGGCGGAGAACGCTGAAGTCGCCATGATTGCTTCCACTACCTCGACGCTCGACCTCGATACCGCGCAGAAGGTGCTGAAGCTCATCGACATGCTCGAAGACCTCGATGACGTACAGAACGTGTATTCCAACGCGGAGATACCGGACGACGTCATGGAGCAACTGGGCTGATTCGAACACCATTTACTGCCGCTTTCGCCAACGCTTCGATGGCGAAACGCGGCGGAGCAGGACCATGAGCATCATCCTTGGCATCGACCCGGGCTCTCGCATCACCGGGTTCGGTGTCGTAAGGGATACCGGGCGAGGCTGCGAGTACGTCGCGTCCGGGTGCATTCGCACCGGCGCCGGCGAGCTCGCAGAGCGTTTGCAGATTGTTTACCGGGGCGTGCGCGAGGTCATTCAAAGCTATCACCCGGTGATGCTCGGTATCGAGCAGGTCTTCATGGCAAAAAACGCGGACTCGGCACTGAAGCTGGGACAGGCGCGTGGTGCAGCCATCGTGGCGGCTGCCGAAGAGGGCCTGACGGTCAACGAGTACACGGCGACTCAAGTCAAACAGGCCATTGTCGGAACGGGGGCTGCTGACAAACAGCAGGTCCAGATGATGGTGATGCACCTTCTCAAACTGACCCAAAAACCCCAGATTGACGCCTCGGATGCGCTTGCGATCGCGTTGTGCCACGCCCATATGCGTCAAAGCCTGGTGCCTCATGGTCTGGCCGCCGCGAAGCGACGTGGCGGCCGTTTGCGCTTGTAGGAGAACGTCCCGTGATCGGACGCTTGCGCGGTACCCTTGCCGAGAAACAACCCCCACATCTCATCATCGACGTGAACGGTGTCGGCTATGAGGTCGAGGTTCCCATGACCACGCTCTATCGCCTTCCGTCGGTGAGCGAGCCAGTAACCCTCTTCACGCATCTGGTTGTGAGAGAAGATGCGCACCTGCTGTATGGCTTTTTTGAAAAGCGCGAACGTGAGTTCTTTCGTGAACTCATCCGCCTCAACGGCGTTGGTCCCAAGCTTGCCTTGGCATTGATGTCGGGCATGGAAGTGGACGAACTGGTGGCCTGCGTGCAAACACAGGACACGGCCGTCCTGGTCAAGATTCCGGGGGTTGGCAAAAAGACGGCTGAACGTTTGCTTGTCGAGCTCAAGGGGCGTTTCAAAGCCTGGGAAAACATGCCGGTCATCGCGCCGCTGGTTGCGGAACCGAATGCCAGAGCCGGCGTCTCAAGTGCCGAAAATGATGCACTTAGCGCCCTTGTTGCGCTGGGGTTCAAGCCACAGGAAGCGAGTCGTGCGATTGCGGCGGTGAAGGAGGATGGTCTGTCGAGCGAAGAAATGATCCGCCGTGCCTTGAAGGGGATGGTGTAACGAGATGATCGAAACAGACCGGCTTATCGCGGCCAGCCCGCGTGAGCGAGACGAACAGATCGATCGTGCGATCCGGCCCGCGAAGCTTGCGGATTACATTGGGCAAGCCAACGTTCGCGAGCAGATGGCGCTGTTCATCCAGGCGGCGCGAGGCCGGCAGGAAGCGCTGGATCACACCTTGATCTTTGGTCCGCCCGGTCTTGGCAAAACCACGCTCGCGAACATCATTGCCGAAGAAATGGGCGTCTCGATCAAGAGCACTTCGGGCCCCGTGCTGGAGCGCCCAGGTGACCTCGCTGCGCTTCTAACGAATCTTGAGTCCGGCGATGTCCTGTTCGTCGATGAAATCCATCGATTATCGCCAGTCGTTGAAGAAGTCCTCTATCCGGCCATGGAAGATTTTCAGCTGGATATCATGATCGGGGAGGGGCCTGCAGCGCGCTCGATCAAGCTGGACCTTCCACCTTTTACACTGGTTGGCGCCACGACGCGCGCGGGCATGCTGACCAATCCTTTGCGTGATCGCTTCGGAATTGTCCAGCGCCTCGAGTTTTACGGTAATGATGACCTTGCGACGATCGTGACGCGGTCGGCAGGCATCCTTGGGCTTGAGATCGAGGCCGAAGGCGCTTTCGAAATTGCCAGGCGCGCGCGTGGAACGCCGCGTATCGCCAACCGGCTCTTGCGTCGCGTGCGGGACTTCGCCGAGGTGCGCAGTTCCGGCCATATCACGCGGCTGGTGGCGGATCAGGCGTTGAATATGCTGGACATTGATGAACGCGGATTCGACCACCAGGACCGTCGCCTATTGCTGGCTATGATTGACAAGTTCGATGGCGGTCCTGTGGGCGTTGACAGCCTGGCTGCTGCCATCAGCGAAGAACGCCATACGATAGAAGATGTTCTCGAGCCTTATCTCATTCAGCAGGGCTATATCATGCGGACCCCGCGGGGTCGCGTGGTAACGCGCCATGCCTATCTTCATTTCGGTCTGAATCTGCCGCGCCACATGCGCGACGCGCCCATTCCTGATTTATTCGATACCGACAGCTGAGCCGGCAAAAAAAAATGTTACCTAACCCAATTGGCAACACCGAGAGCTGGCTCTAGAGTATGCCCGCGCAGTCACCGTCGTTCGTTTACCGTTGCCGTGTCTACTATGAGGACACCGATGCGGGCGGCATCGTCTACTACGTCAATTACCTCAAGTTCATGGAGCGGGCCCGTACCGAGCGTCTGCGTAGCCTGGGTTATGTCCAGTCCGCGCTGGTCGGTGAGGATCTGCTTTTTGTCGTGCATTCGGTCCAGGCTCGTTATTTATCACCGGCCCGGCTCGATGACGAACTCGAGGTGACCGCGGATGTGGAAGAATTGAAGAAAGCCAGCCTTCGATTCCGTCAGCAGGTAAGACGGGCCGCAGATGGCGTATTGCTTTGTGAAGGTCAGGTAACGGTCGCCAGCGTGCGTGCCAGCAGTTTGAAACCCCGGGCTATACCCGACGCGCTCCGTCATGAGCTCGCAAACGATCCGGGTCTATCCCCAGCAGGAGAGTAAGAGTGGAAGCCAACGTCGCCAATGTCGACCATATGTCCATGTGGAGTCTGATCAGCAACGCCAGTCTTGTGGTGCAGCTCGTCATGCTCATTCTGGTGGCCGCTTCGGTGGTTTCATGGGTCATGATTTTCCAGCGCAGCACGTCATTGCGCGCTGCAAAACGAGGTCTGGATTCTTTCGAAGAGCGTTTCTGGTCGGGTATCGATCTGTCCAAACTCTATCGCCAGGCCGGCAGCGATCCCGATCCTGATTCGGGTGTAGAGCAGGTCTTCCGAGCAGGCTTCAAGGAATTCTCCCGCCTTCGCCAGCAGCCAGGCGTCGACCCCGACGCCGTAATGGACGGTGTCGCACGTTCGATGCGCGTAGCGATTTCCCGAGAGGAAGAAAAGCTGGAGCAAAGCCTTCCGTTCCTCGCCACTGTCGGCTCCACGAGCCCATACATCGGCCTGTTTGGTACGGTATGGGGCATCATGAATTCGTTCCGCGGTCTGTCCCAGGTCCAGCAGGCAACCCTTGCGACCGTTGCGCCCGGTATCGCCGAGGCATTGATCGCGACTGCAATCGGCCTTTTCGCGGCCATCCCGGCCGTCATTGCCTACAACCGATTCGCAGCTCGCGGTGAGACGCTCATCAACCGTTACTACACCTTTGCCGACGAATTCCAGGCCATTCTGCATCGCAAGGTGCACACCAGCGACGATTGAGGTTCACCTAGTCATGGCTCGCATTCGCCAGAAACGTAAACCGGTCGCCGAAATGAACGTGGTGCCCTACATCGACGTGATGTTGGTGCTACTCGTGATCTTCATGGTGACCGCGCCGATGCTCAACCAGGGCATCAAGGTCGACCTGCCGCAGGTCAGCTCTGACGCCCTGCCGCAGGATAACAATTCCCAGGTACTGACGATTTCGATCAAGAAGGACAAGACCTACTACTGGAACATGGGTAGTGAAGTCGATACCGAAACCGTCCAGGACAAGGCGCTGACACTCGATCAGATGACCAAGGCCGTTACCGCAATCATGAACCAGGCGCGCGCCCAGGGTAAGCAGACCCAGGTGTTTATTCGTGGCGACAAGGCAGTCGATTACGGTGCGGTCATGCAAGCGATGGGTGGGTTGCAACAGGCGGGTATCGCCAACGTCGGTCTGATCACCGAGGCGCCTTGATGCAGCATCACGATGACCGCTCTCCGTCCGAGAGCTATTTCTGGCCAATCGTCTGGGCAGTAGGGCTTCATGTCCTGCTGTTCGGCCTGCTGTTCGTCAGTTTTTCAATGACGCCCGAGCTGCCGCCGTCACGGCCGATCATTCAGGCTACGCTGTATCAGGCAAAGTCGCAGAGCCAGGCGACCACTCAGACCAATCAGAAAATCGCAGGCGAAGCCGCCAAGACCTCAGCGAAGCAGTATGAGACCGAACAGCTCGAGCAGCGTCGCGAGGAAGCGCGCAAGCAGGAGCAGGCGAAGGTAGCGGCGGCGAAGGCGGCAGCGCAGAAAGAAGCGGAGGCAAAGGCGGCCGAACAGAAGGCTGCTGAGCAGAAAGCAGCGGAACAAAAGAAAGCCGAGGAAGCTCGAAAAGCGCAGGAAGCTGAAGCTGCGGCAAAGGCCGAAGCGGCAAAGGAAGCCGAGCAGAAGCGTCAAGCCGATATTGCAGCGAAGAAAAAGGCCGCTGAAGAAGCTGAAAAGCAGAAGGCAGCGGAAGAGGCCAAGCGCAAGGCTGCCGAAGAGGCAAAGAAGAAAGCCGAAGCGGAGGCTGAACGAAAGAAGGCCGCCGAAGAGGCGAAGAAAAAAGCAGCAGCGGCAGAGGAGGCCAAGAAAAAGGCCGCCGCTGCGGAAGCCGCGAAAAAGAAAGAGGCAGCGGCACGTAAGGCGGCTGAGGACAAGAAGGCGCAGGCGTTGGCTGAACTCCTATCGGAGGATACGCAGCGGCAACAGGCACTGGCAGATACCCAGGGTGACCAGGTGTCTGGCAATCTCGATGACCTGATCCGGCTGCGTGCGGCGGAAGGCTGGAGCCGGCCGCCGTCCGCTCGAAACAATATGAGTGTGTCGCTTCGGGTCAATATGTTGCCCGATGGCACTATTACCAATGTGAGCGTTGCACGCTCCAGTGGAGATGGCCCGTTTGATAATTCCGCGGTGTCGGCTGTACGCAATATTGGGCGGATCACCGAAATGCAGAGCCTGAGTGCCGCTGAATTCGCTCCGTATCGGTCGTTCCTGATCACCTTCACACCCGAGGACTTAGCGCTGTGATGAAAATGCTCCGAGGTTTCCTGGTCGTCATGTTCTGCATGGCAGGCCTGGCCTATGCTCAAGAACGAAACATTCTGGTTACGAGCGGTGCCGACCGCGCCATCCCGATTGCGGTCGTGCCGTTCGGCTGGCAAGGCGGAAACGTGCTGCCGGAGGACATGGCCGAGATCGTCGGCAATGACCTTCGCAACTCCGGCGTGTTTCAGCCGATACCCCGCCAGAACATGATCAGCCTGCCGGTTCAGGCCAGTGAAGTGATTTATCGCGATTGGAAGGCATTGGGGGCGCAGTACGTGCTGGTCGGGAACATCGTTCCGGCGGGCGGCCGTCTACAGGTTCAGTACGCGCTGTTCAACGTGGCAACCGAGCAGCAGGTTTTCAGCGGTAACGTCGGCGGTACGACCGACCAGTTGCGCGATATGGCTCACTATATCTCTGACCAATCTTTTGAGAAGCTCACCGGCGTCAAGGGAGCATTCTCGACGCGTCTGCTATACGTGACCGCAGAGCAGATGGGTGGCGGCAATACCCGTTACACGCTGCAGCGTTCCGACTACGACGGTGCACGCGCGACGACACTGTTGCAGTCGCGCGAACCGATCCTGTCGCCACGGTTCGCACCGGATGGTCGTCGTATCGCCTATGTCTCGTTCGAGCAGCGTCGCCCGCGCATCTTCCTTCAGAACATCGACACGGGTCGCCGCGAGCAGCTGACAAATTTCGAAGGCCTCAACGGCGCGCCAGCGTTCTCGCCCGACGGTAACCGCTTGGCTTTTGTACTGTCGAAGGACGGGAACCCCGAGATTTACGTCATGGACCTCGGTAGCCGTCAGATAACTCGCCTGACGAACCATTACGCCATCGATACAGAGCCGTTCTGGGGTAAAGATGGCCAGACCATCTATTTTACGTCGGACCGTGCCGGCAAGCCGCAAATCTACAAGCAGCGCATTGGAACCAACAATGCCGAGCGCGTAACTTTTGTTGGTAACTACAATGCCAACCCGAAATTGTCGGCAGACGAAAAAACGCTCGTCATGATCCATCGTCAAGACGGCTACACTAATTTCAAGGTTGCTGCGCAGGATCTTGACCGCGGTAATTTGCGCATCCTGTCCGACACAAATTTGGATGAGTCGCCTACTGTTGCACCCAATGGCACCATGCTAATCTACGCCACCCGCCAGCAGGGCCGGGGAGTCTTGATGCTTGTGTCAACAAATGGCCGAGTTAGGCTCCCACTTCCTACCGCTCAAGGCGAAGTCCGTGAGCCATCCTGGTCCCCTTACCTGAACTGATGCGGTAAAAAAGCGATCCACGTTTAAACACAACACCTGGGGTTCAAAAAGGAGTTTCACTATGGAAATGCTGAAGTTTGGTAAGTTCGCCGCGCTTACGCTGGCAATGGCTGTTGCTGTTGGTTGTTCTTCCCGTGGCGGCGACGCTTCCGGCGACGGCAGCACTGGCGCAGTTGACCCTAACGCGGGTTACGGTGCAAACACCGGCGCAGTGGACGGCAGCATGGGCGAAGAAGCCGCTCTGCGCGCTATCACCACGTTCTACTTTGAGTACGACAGCTCCGATCTGAAGCCAGAGGCCATGCGCTCCCTGGACGTTCACGCTCGCGACCTGAAGTCCAATGGCAACCGTGTTGTTCTGGAAGGCCACACTGACGAGCGCGGTACTCGCGAGTACAACATGGCTCTGGGCGAGCGTCGTTCCCAGGCCGTTCAGCGCTACCTGGTTCTGCAGGGCGTCTCTCCAGCTCAGCTGGAAGTCGTTTCCTACGGTGAAGAGCGTCCGGCTGTTACTGGCCACGACGAGCAAGCCTGGGCTCAGAACCGTCGCGTAGAACTGCGTAAGTAAGTTCGTATGCTCAAGTGCCGCCGTACCCTAGGATTCGTTGCACTGGCGCTGCCTCTGATGGCGGCAGCCCAAGTCCCCGTGGATGATGGGGGCTCCCGTAACAGCGGGGGCTATCAGCCATCCCAAACTTATGGTTCGAGCGGCACCTACGCCGGAGGCGGAGCTTCAACTCCCCCTTCGGCGCAGGGCCAATTGTTTACCCAGTTACAGCAAATGCAGGATGAGATTGCGCAACTCCGCGGCATGGTCGAGGAGCAGCAGAATCAGATCCAGCGGCTCAAGCAGGAAAGTCTGGAGCGTTATCAGGACATTGATAGCCGATTGTCCAGCAATGCATCAGGAGGCGGCGCAACCGCGCCTACCGATACTAATTCACAGGGCTCAGGCGCTAATGAAGGCGCAGGGGCGCAACAGCAGGCCGCCAGTAATGAGCCGGCAGACCCTGCTAAAGAAAAGCTTTACTACGACGCTGCTTTTGACCTGATCAAACAGAAAGACTTTGATAAAGCGTCTCAAGCGTTCAATGCATTTTTGCGCCGTTATCCGCAAAGCCAATACGCGGGCAATGCTCAATATTGGTTAGGCGAAGTAAATCTGGCGCAAGGCAACTTGCAGGGTGCGGGACAGGCTTTTGCCCGGGTTGCGCAGAATTATCCCAACCATAATAAGGTTCCGGATTCACTGTACAAGCTTGCCGATGTCGAGCGCCGTTTGGGAAATGGCGATAAAGCACGCGGAATACTGCAGCAGGTCGTTTCTCAATATCCCAGCAGTTCGGCTGCCCAGCTTGCGCAAAGCGATCTTCAGCGCGGGCGATAATGCCATCAAAGATTGAAAAGCCGCCCTTTTGGGCGGTTTTTTGTTTTCAGCGTTTCAGCGTTTCAGCTTGAGGGCGAATGTTCTCCAGTCGCTTCAAAGCAGGGTGATGATCGTTTTTTTGTCTCACCTGTTGCCTCGATGCTATGTCATGCCTTGTCATGCAGAGGCGACGCCGTACACCGAGCTTCCTAGGGCGGCTTATCGCGGTTTGGTCACCTGCGCCTGTTTAAGCGGCCGATGTATACGATCATACGTGGTCTGCCTGTAGCGATCGCCATGTCTCCTTTTCCTAGCCCAGCAACGGCTATCGATCGGTAGGGTACCTCTGTGGGCTTTTTCAGCGACGGCCTGAGTGGTGGGAGCGTGCTACGACGGGCGCCAGGCTACGCGCTGCTCTTGGAAGACAAGTGAAACACGATGCGCCATTGGCATGGCCAATGGCGCATCCTGGTCTCAGCGGGTGCTTTCCCGGGCTTTGAAGGTAGTGCGGGGCTGTCGGACAGTGCTTTTCCTCGCAGGCTTGGCCCCGAAAAGCATCAAGTCCGCGAGCGGGACACGCGCGGCAGCGAGCTTCACTGCGACCGGCAGTGCGAGGCCAACGAACAGGCAACCGAAGAAGATTACCGAATCGTTTTGGATGCCTAGCTTACCGAGGGCGATCCGGGTGCCGGCGGTACCGAAGACGTGCAGAAGATAGATTTCAAACGAATACCGGCCGAGCCAGGCTAGGGGGGCGAAGTAGAACCTGCGGACGATGAGGAGATAGATGGCTGCCAGCCCAAGCGCGGTGCCGACCAGCGCGATTTCGCCCTCGGACAAGTCGGCATGATCCCACAGGTAGGACTGGTTCATCGCAACGGTGACTATCAATACCGCAAGCATGACGAGCTGTATCGGCATTTGGGTGAGGTGGTCTCCGAATCGGTAGACGCTCAGTCCCAACAGGAAGAACGGCAGCAGGTGTATACCACTCTTGAAGCTGAAGAGGTCCGGGAAAGCTTCGTAGTTGAGCGAGGCGAGGGTTGCTAGCGCGATCCCGATGAGCGCTTTCGGTACCGTATTGAGGCACTCGAATTTATCGAGCAGGGAGATCATCAGGAAGATGCAAAAGATCGCCTGCAGGAACCAAAAGTGCGAATAGCCGTAAATGTAGATGTTGTACATCTCCGCCCATTCGGACTTCGTGTTTGCGCCGGGTGCAATCATCTGTGAGATGAAGAATAGTGTCGAAACCACGACCATGGGTAGCACGATCCGGCGTAGCTTCCCTTGCTGGAACCGCCAGAGCGCACTTTGCGGGCCGAGTGGGCGGAGCGCGTAGACGTAGCCCGAAATGGCAGTGAAAAGCGGCATCCGCACATAGACGAGTGAGTCGTAAAGGTAACGTAGAAAAGAGTCGTCGCTTACCTGCATACCCGCCGCGGCGGTATCACCAATGACATGCCCAGCGACCATCAGGAGGAGGGCAAGCCCTCTGATCGTTTCGATCCTGAGGTCTTTTTCAGGTGTATTTCTTTCCATGCGTCGTCTCCACACGCCGAAGCGCCGAAGCCAGCCACTAATGTCCAGGAAATCGTGATCTGGAGGCCGGCATGCCTTTGCGGCGCAACAGAAACAGGACGATAGAGAATTTGGCTTGGTTTATGTGTGCGGCGCCAGCAGGCGTTGCGGGCCGCGCGAAGTTGAGTCCGGACGGGACCGGTGATAATGCAGGCGTTCCGCTCGACTGAGCAGAAGCCAAATGCAGCGGATGTTTCCTTACGTTGTCCAGCTTTCACGCAACAATTTGTATCTGGTGTTGAGAATAACGAATGTTCGAGCGGCATTGCTGTCGTTGGTTCCCGCTGTTCGGCAGATCGCTTGAAGTGAGCGCGTCCGGGCGATGGGCGGGCCCGTTATAATTTCAACGTCGAGTGTTTCATTTCTGCGAGAGGGTTAACGAATGTCCGAAAGAGCCGTTGTTTTACTGTCTGGTGGCTTGGATTCTGCGACGGTTTTGGCGATGGTCAAGGCGCAGGGTTACGCGCTTTACACGATGAGTTTCGACTACGGTCAGCGACATCGGGCCGAGTTGCAGGCCGCCGAGCGGGTCGCTCACCAATTGGGCGTGATTGAACACAAGGTCATCGGGCTGGACTTGAAAGGTATCGGTGGATCCGCGCTGACAGATTCCAATATCGATGTGCCGGAAGCAGGCGGAAGCGGGATCCCGGTTACCTACGTGCCTGCACGCAATACTGTATTTCTGTCGCTGGCGTTGGGCTGGGCGGAAGTGCTCGGTGCGCATGATCTCTTTATCGGGGTGAATGCGATTGACTACTCCGGCTATCCCGATTGCCGCCCCGAGTTCATCGACGCCTTCGAAAAGCTGGCCAATCTTGCAACCAAAGCGGGCGTGGAAGGAAATGTGATGCGCATCAACTCGCCTTTGCAGTACATGAGCAAAGCGGACATCGTACGCAAGGGGACCGAGTTAGGTGTGGACTACGCGCTGACTGTGTCGTGTTACCGAGCCGACAATGACGGGCGTGCATGCGGACACTGTGACAGTTGCACGCTTCGTGCGGAAGGCTTCGCAGCGGCAGGCCTCCCGGACCCTACGCGGTATCTCTGATTTTTTTAGAGTGAAGTGTTGATTTCTCCTGAATAATCAGTATCATGCGCTCCGCGTTGGGTCGTTAGCTCAGTCGGTAGAGCAGTTGGCTTTTAACCAATTGGTCGTAGGTTCGAATCCTACACGACCCACCATATTCAGAGCCCGGTTCGCGAAAGCGACTCGGGCTTTTTCATATCCATGGTTTGCGCATGTGGCGGGCGCCATGCCAGGCAGTGGCGCGCTGATATACTCCGCGCCGCAGTGCGCATCGAGCAAGCGAACATGACGCCAATATCTGAACGTTTACTGGTACAAGCCCATCTGGCGGCCAAAGCGCCTCGTGAGCTTTCCACGGCGGAGCAGGTCCAGTTCAAGCGGGATATCGCGGCGGAGCTGAAGCGGCAGAATGCCGTGCTCGTCACGCATTACTATTGCGATCCGGTTCTACAGGCATTGGCCGAGGAAACGGGCGGGTGTGTTGCGGATTCGCTGGAAATGGCCCGTTTCGGTAGCCGTCACGACGCGCAGACAATCGTGGTCGCTGGCGTTCGCTTCATGGGCGAGACGGCGAAGATCCTGAGCCCGGAAAAACGGATCCTGATGCCCACTCTGGAGGCTACCTGCTCGTTGGACCTGGGCTGTCCCCTGGATGAGTTCTCTGCGTTCTGCGATCAGCACCCTGATCGTACCGTTGTCGTCTATGCCAATACCTCTGCAGCTGTCAAAGCGCGGGCCGACTGGGTCGTGACGTCCGGCTGTGCCCTTGAGATCGTCGAGAGTCTGATGGATAACGGCGAAAAGCTCATCTGGGCCCCAGACCAGCACCTGGGACGGTACATTCAGCGCGAAACCGGAGCGGACATGTTGCTGTGGGAGGGTGCGTGTATCGTCCACGAAGAGTTCAAGGCAAAGCAGCTGCAAGACATGAAGGCGCTGTACCCAGAAGCAGCTGTTCTGGTGCATCCCGAATCACCTGAGGCGGTGATTGCGCTGGCGGATGCGGTCGGCTCGACCAGCCAGTTGATCAAGGCCGCTGAGAAAATGCCCAACCGCACATTCATCGTGGCGACCGACCGCGGTATTTTCTACAAGATGCAGCAGCGCTGCCCGGGCAAGCTGTTCATCGAGGCGCCCACCGCTGGCAACGGCGCGACGTGCCGCAGCTGCGCGCACTGCCCTTGGATGGCCATGAATACACTTGAGCGCTTGTTGGTAGGGCTTCGTGAAGGGCGCGAAGAGGTGCACGTCGACCCCGCGCTGGTCCCCCGTGCCGTCAAGCCCCTGCGTCGGATGCTTGATTTCACGGCTGCGGCCCAGGCGCCCGTAACCGGCAACGCCTGAGTCGTTTCGTTCGGCTTATCCCAGCAAGTCTTTCACCATACGCTGTTCTTCCTTGAGTGCCTCGTAGCGCGCATCTATTTTCGCGGCGAGTGGGAAGTTATTCGCCGCGCGACGACGTGCAAAGTCCAGCTGCTGCAAGGCCTGCTCGTAGTCGCCAACCAAGGCAAAGTACTCAGCTCGCGCTTCGTGTACGCCGATGATATTGCCTGCCAGCCCTCGCACTTCTGCGACCTGATACCAAACATCCGGGTCCTTCGGTCGGTCCCTGCGAAGGTCGTCCAACAATGCCTCCGCTTGCTGAGGTTTGTTGCGTTTGAGCAGCAGATCGATTCGCGCCTGCTTTGCGGGATAGCTGCCAGGATAGAGCGAGGCGAGTCTATCTACCCGGGTCTGTGCCGCATCCAGACGATTCCGTGCTTCATCCGCCTCGATCTGAGCTAGGTTATAAGCCAGGTTATCGGGTGCGTTCTTGAGGAGCGGCGCAAGCAACTCAGTCGCCTCGTCCGGCTTTCCTGTTTTCGTCTGGGAGATCGCCAAGCCATAGCGAAGGGCATCATCATCCGGTTTTTCATTGAGCATGGCGCGAAACTGTTGAGAGGCGCTGCCCGGCGTCTGCTCGAATATCATGCGCGCGCGGGACCGCATCAGTTGGTACTCAAGTGAGTCGTCACGGCCGTCGCCTTGGGAATGCTCGGCCCTGTTACTTGTATCCGCAATCCGCGACTCGGTGATGGGGTGGGTCAGCAGGAACTCTGGCGGTCGGCTGTCATAGCGATATTGCCGTGCCAGGCGCGAAAACATTCTGGGCATTGCCTTGGGGTCGTAACCGGCACGCTCGAGGTTAATGAGGCCGATCCGGTCCGCTTCCTGTTCGTTCTGGCGAGAAAAGCGCCGCTGTTCCTGGATGGCAGCTGCCTGGCTCGATGCAATCGCTGCAATTCCCGCATCGCCTGCCCCGGCGGCGGCAGCGACGATGCCGGCCAGCATCGCTGCCATGATCGGTAGTTGCATGCGCTGCTGCGCAGCCATCCCGCGGGCAAAGTGGCGTTGCGAAAGGTGCGCAAGCTCGTGTGCCATCACCGATGCATATTCCGCCTCCGTCTCTGCGTAGAGAAAGATGCCGCCGTTGACGCCGACGATGCCGCCCGGGGCAGCAAACGCGTTCAGTTGATCGCTGCGCAGCAAAACGAACTCAAACCGGCGATCCTGGACCTGGCTGCTCTCAGCGAGCCGATACACGCTGCGTTCGACAAAATCCTTCATCAGCGGGTCGGAAAGCTGCGGAACCTGGCCGCGCAAAAGGCTCAGCCACGCACGCCCCAGCTGATATTCCTGGGTCGGCGAAACGGTGGCAGAGCTCGAATCGCCTAGAGACGGCAGATCATTCGCGGCCAGTGGAAGTGGCGTCAGAACGCAAGCAAGGGCGAGCAGTGTAGGGCGCAGATACATCGTGCACGGGCTCGTTGTGGGTGTACCGCTACTGTAGCAGCGTGCAGAGATATGCCGCCAACTTGTTCATGTCGCGGTTCGTGCGCTAGTGGGGGCTTGGCAGGTTCGTTATCCTGTCTCCTTTGTCCGGGAGAGCCGAATGACAGTGCCATGCGATATTCACATCGATGAAGAGCTCGATGCCAGCGGACTGAATTGCCCCTTACCGCTGCTCAAGGCAAAAGTAGCCCTCAATGGCCTGATCTCGGGACAAGTATTGAAGGTTACCGCTACCGATGCGGGATCCCAGCGCGATTTCAGGTCCTTTGCTCGGCTGTCGGGCCATGCCCTGGTGCACGAGGAGGTGGACGCAGGGCAGTTTCGTTACTGGCTGAAGAAAGCCTGAGGGCTATTTCGCGGCTAGCGCCTGGGCTGCTTCGAGCACGGCGTCGACGTGACCCGGTACCTTGACCCCACGCCATTCCTGGCGAACGATACCTTCGCGGTCGATAAGAAACGTGCTGCGATCGACCCCCAGGTACTCCTTGCCATATAGCTTCTTCTGCTTGATGACATCGAACAGCTTGCAAAGCTGCTCGTCCTTATCGCTGATCAGCTCGAATGGAAAGCCCTGCTTGGCCTTGAAATTCTCGTGCGTCCGCAAGCTGTCGCGAGAGATGCCGAATATGACCGTATCCGCCGCCTGGAACGCCTCGAACTGATCGCGGAAGCCTTGGCCCTGCGTAGTGCAGCCAGGGGTGTTGTCCTTCGGGTAGAAGTAGAGGACGGCCTGTTTGCCTTTCAAAGATTCGGGCGCGATCTTCACGCCGCTGGTGGCTTCAGCGGTGAACGCAGGCAAAGGCTGGCCGAGCGATACGGTCATGTGTGAATGTCCTCAAGGATTCTGTGGGCGCCAGGGTTCGATCAGTGCGTCCAGATTCAGCGCATCGGCAAAATCCAAGAACTGATCTCGCAGCCAGCTGATCTGGGTGCCAGCGGGCAGTATTACGGTGATTGTGGCGGTCAGCATGGTGCTGCCGGTGTGCGGGGCCTGATAGGTGTCGCAGGTGATGTTTTCGAGGTCGATCTTGTGATCGATGAAGAACTGGCAAAGCTCGTTAAGGATGTCCGGCCGATAGACCGCGTTCACGTACGCCACATAGGGCAGCGATTGCGGACGGGGCTCGAGCGGTGCGCTGCGGATGACGCTAATGGTGAAGTCGTTGCGTTTCGCGATTTGCGGCAGGCTCTGCTCTAGACGAGCCAGTGCATCCCAGCTTCCGGATACCTGAATGATGAAAGCGCTGTATTCACCATGTCGCGTCAGGCGGCTGCTGGTCACGGCGCAACGACTTTCATTGGCGGCACGGCAGAGCGTATTGGTGAGCTCCATCGGGCTGGCGCCTAGCGCGCTGATCAACAGAAATTGTTCACGAACGGGAGGGAGGGACATACAGCTTTCCTAGGGGATAGTGCGAGCGGAGAACTCGCTTTGCAAAGCCGGAAGGGTAGCGAAAACCGTTGGCTGTGGGAATGCTTGAACCCATTGGTTGGCTTGTGAAAGGCCGATGGCACCATTACCATTACGGCTCATTTTTCCGGCAGGAGCGATTGCATGATTTCAGGCAGCATGGTGGCGCTGGCCACCCCCATGGACGCACAAGGTCGTCTGGACTGGGATAGCCTGAGCAAGCTCGTCGACTTCCATCTGCAGGAAGGCACCAATGCCATCGTAGCGGTAGGGACGACAGGCGAATCGGCGACGCTCGATGTCAGCGAGCATATAGATGCCATCGGCCGGGTCGTCGAGCAGGTGAAAGGTCGCATTCCTGTTATTGCAGGAACGGGTGGCAATTCCACACGTGAGTCCGTTGAGCTGACGCGCGAGGCCAAGAATGTTGGTGCCGACGCGTGCCTCCTGGTCACCCCGTATTACAACAAGCCGACGCAGGAAGGCCTTTACCGCCATTTTCGCGAGATTGCCGAGTCGGTTGATATCGCACAGATCCTCTACAACGTACCCGGTCGCACGGCATGCGACATGCTGCCCGATACCGTGGTCCGATTGGCCGATGTAGCGAACATCATTGGTATCAAGGAGGCCACCGGTGATCTGGCACGTGCCAAGACCCTCATCGAGCGAGTGCCAAGCGACTTCCTGGTCTACTCCGGTGACGATGGCACCGCAGTAGAGCTCATGCTACTGGGCGGAAAAGGCAATATCTCCGTGACTGCCAACGTCGCGCCGCGTCTGATGAGCGAGCTCTGCGCGGCGGCCATCGCCGGTGATGCTGACACGGCACGTGCGTTGAATGAGCGACTGATGCCACTCAACAAGGCACTCTTCATCGAATCGAACCCGATTCCCGTCAAGTTTGCGCTGCATGAAATGGGGTTGATCCCTGAGGGCATTCGCCTGCCATTGACTTGGCTGAGCGACGCGTGCCAGGAGCCTGTTCGCCAGGCGATGCGTCAATCTGGCCTGCTGGCTTAATCCGAGGAACTATGCGCATGAAGCGTTTTGCCGGGCTTTCCGTGCTTGCTGTCGTCATCACCAGCACCAGTGGGTGCGGTTGGCTTTGGGGTGAACACGGGTATTTCCGTGATCGTGGAAGCGATTACCTGGAGGCGCGGCAGACCCCGCCCATGCAGGTTCCTGCCGACGTACAAGCCAAGCGTCTGGATCCTTTGCTGCCTATTCCAGCAAGCATTCCATCGACGAATGTGTCTCGCACCGACTACGAAGTCCCACGTCCGCAACCCATCGACGTGACGAGCGACATGACCGAGTTCAGCCTCCAGGAGAGCAGCGATCAACGCTGGATCCTGGCGCAGCGTGATCCTTCGCAAGTGTGGTCGGTCGTACGCCAGTTCTTCGAGGCAAACGGCTTCCGTGTCGCTGAGGAGCGTCCACGCACCGGTGAGTTCGTCACGGCGTGGCAACCCGTGGACCAACTGTCTTCGGACATGTCTCGACGATTGAGCGCACGCGGCGAGGACATGGGCGGCAAGGAAGTGCGTCTACGTGTCCGGATCGAGCCCGGTGTGGCACGCAATAGCAGTGAAATTTACATTGCCAGCGCCAGTCGTCCAGCCGGCAGCAGTACCAATGTCGACTTCCCTTCACGTTCGGGCAAGCCCGCTGTCGAGGCTGTCCTGCTGGATGATTTGCTGGCCATGTTGACTGGCGGTGGCGATCAGGGTGGCTCGGTATCGCTGGTAGCCAACAACAGCTATGGCGCACCCAGCCTTGCAAATCTCACCCAGGATGGCAGCGGCAACCCGGTCCTCAGCCTCGGGACGGATTTCGACCGCGCTTGGTCGAGCGTCGGTCGTGCATTGCAGAGTGGCGACGTTCGCGTCGATGACCTCAACCGCAGCAATGGGCTGTACTACATCAACCTTGCTGAAGGTGCACGCAATCCTGAGGAGAAGCGCGGCTTCTTCTCGCGCCTATTCGGACGCGAGCGTAGCCAGGCCGAGATCGATGCGCGAGCCGAACGTTACCAGGTTCGCCTGAGCACCGTTGGCGACAGTGTTCAGGTGACAGTAGAGCAGGGCATCGACAAGGTGGCGCCAGCAGAAGTCTCGCGTCGTATCCTGACGCTGATTCAGAATAATCTGGGTTGATGAACCAAAGTGGCCGTTCGCTTGACGGACGGCCAGATCGATACGGCAGGCGAAACCTTGGTTTCGCCTGTTTTATTTCACAGGGCGGTAAACCATGAGCACACCTTCTTCGCTTGGCCTCACGAAAATCTACTCCGGTAAGGTGCGTGATCTCTACGAGATCGATGACAAGCGCATGCTCATGGTCGCGACCGATCGTCTGTCCGCGTTCGACGTCATCCTTGAGCAGCCGATCCCAGAGAAGGGCAAGATTCTCACTGCCATTTCCAATTTTTGGTTCGATAAACTCAAGGCCATCGTACCTAACCACTTCACGGGCGACCGCGTCGAAGATGTGGTAGCAGCCGAAGCGTTGCCGCTCGTGGATGGCCGTGCGGTCGTTGCAAAACGGCTGAAGCCCATTCCCGTCGAAGCGATCGTCCGCGGTTACCTGGCAGGCTCGGGATGGAAGGAGTACAAGGCGCAGGGTACGGTCTGCGGGATAGAATTGCCGGCCGGCCTGAAGGAAGCCAGCAAGTTGCCCGCTCCTATCTTCACGCCTTCCACCAAGGCAGCGGTAGGTGACCACGACGAGAACATCTCCTTCGCGCAGTGTGAATCGGTCATCGGGGAAGCGATGGCAGCAAAGGTGCGTGATACCGCCATAGCGCTGTACACAGCGGCGGCCGAATACGCGGCAAGGCGAGGCATCATCATCGCCGATACCAAGTTCGAATTCGGGCTGGATGAAAATGGCACACTGACGCTAATGGATGAAGCGCTTACGCCGGATTCCAGCCGCTTCTGGCCAGCCGATAGCTACGCCGAAGGTGCAAACCCGCCAAGCTTTGACAAGCAGTACGTGCGGGACTGGCTGGAATCCACCGGTTGGAACAAGGAGCCGCCTGCGCCTGCGGTACCCGATGACGTCGCATTGAAGACGGCCGAGAAATACCGCGAAGCGCTGACTCGCTTGACGCAATGAGCGCAACCACCTGAGCGAAAACAAAAAAAATCGCGCAGAGGGTTCGACAAGTCGCGATAAATTGGTATCATGCGCGCCGCTTCGGGGAGATGCCGGAGTGGTCGAACGGGACGGATTCGAAATCCGTTGTGTCCTCACGGGCACCTAGGGTTCAAATCCCTATCTCCCCGCCATATAGAAAAGCCCCGGGCTCAGTGAGCTCGGGGCTTTTTCGTTTTTGATGACTATGAAAGGTTCTCTGACGCCGCTCTGGCTTGATCCTCCGAGCTAAACGCGAGGGCAGGACCGCGACCGCGGCGGGGGCATGGCTAAAATGCTACATGCCCAAGAAAGGCTTACACGTGTGATGCTCCGCACATTTCTGACGGCGACGTGGCCTGGCTGTTCCATGGAGTGTGAGGGCTCTAGAGATATCTGGCATCATTTCGCCTTTATTTGAAGTCCCAGGGAGGGAGAGCACATGTCATCAATCCAGCAGGAAATGCTGATCGAACAAAAAGTAGCCAACGCGCGTAAATCGACCGGCGTTGCCTATCTGCTATGGTTTCTTTTCGGAGGCCTCGGTGGGCACCGGTTTTATCTCGGCAAGACCGGCACTGCTATCGCCATCCTCCTCATCACCTTGGTGGGCTGCTTCACGTTCTTTCCATTGATCATTACCGGCATTTGGCTCCTCGTTGACCTTTTCCTCATTCCGGGAATTATCAAGGACCACTCGGAGCAGGTGCGCCGTGACGCCCGGCTCGAGGTCGGAGCCATGGCCGGTGCCGCGCCAACGGCAGGCGTTGTCTGATAGGGCAACATCTGAGGGCTCTACAAAAAAAATCCCCGAATCCATAGGAGTCGGGGATTTTTTTGTTTCTGATAAGCCGACTCAGCGGTTCGCTTTGGGATTCAAGTGCTGCAGTTTCGTGCCTTCCTATAACCCGCTGCCGTCGCTTCCTTCTCGCTTTCGAACATGACGCGATTCTTGGGCGCCACATCGTTGTAGCTCGGACAACCGCTTGGCAAGTGATAGATATGGCTGTTCCGATTGCCAACAATCTTGCCGGAGCCCGTCGACGCCGCTTTAGGCGCTTTGGGCTGTGTTTCCCGTTGGGCGCGATTGGGGATCGGGCTAACCACACCGTCGCCTACGGGCTTGTATCCAAGGCTCCACTTCCGTTCGCCGGTCACAAACGGGTTATGGTGCCCCATGATGGCAGCGATTCGACCGTCGCGCTGCCGCTCCCAAGCGGTGACCGGGAATTGCTTGTCCCATGCCATCAACAGCTGTTGCTGTTGCCTGGACATATTGAGTCCGTAGCGATCGAACATGTAGAACGTCACGCGCGCCACGAGGCCTTTGACTTCATCGCGGGGTTCAGCGGTGCGCGCCTTGAAGTCAACCTTGGTCCGGCACTGGCCATACTCGGACGCACCCGCGACGACACCATAGTTGAAATTGCTTCGGTCGCCGTTCACCTCGCCAACGGATGGGTAAAGGTTGAAGAGGTTCGCCTCCATGACCCGGAACACTGGATCGTCTGCGATACAGTTCTTCCGGCCTCCTTTCTGCCAGCATTGCCGCTGCTGGCCAAAGGTCTGAGCGGGCACGATGTGCTCCCACTCGATCCGCTCGGCGCGGTTCTGCTGTTTGCGCGTCTGGTAGCCGCATGACCCGAAATCGATACGGCCGCCCGACTTGCCGGCCCAGCGCCAGTTGCAACCGCAATACAGCTCGCCAGAGCGACCCGATGCCTGATCGAAGTAGACTTTTTCTTTGGCGATGACCTTGGCTTGAGGAAAGGTGGAGGGCGGGTCGGCGAACGCGACGGACAGGGACAGAAGCAGGGTGACAGCAACAACGAGACGTTTCATCAATAGGTATGCATGACAGCTAGGAAAAGGGAGGCGGCAGGGTCCGCCGACGACGTGACGAGCCCGGCCTCAGACTATCAGAGGTGTGATTTGCTCCCGAAGAATTGTGCGAAATTTCACAGTAGGCGGACGGCGGCAGCGGCCTGTGCGCGCAGAGCGGTCATTAAGAACGGGAACACCGAGTCAGTCCCGCAAGCCCGTGATTCACGGTTTTGTCCTATAGAAGCCATCGGCGTTATGGACAGGCCGCGCAGTGCAGCGCTCAGAACAAATGCAGGACGACTCGTTAAGGTAAGGATCTACGCTCGCAGCGCGGCCGTTCCGTACCGTTTGTACCTGCCGGGCGCGGAGTTATATGCTCGCCGGCAGGAGGCGCAAGGTTTGAAAGGGGATCTCCAGCCCCTAGGCATTCGTCTCAATGCCTGTGGTTCTCAGCCTGGTGACTGGGTTGTGACAGCAACCCCCGTTGATCGGGCACGTATCGTTTCGTTGCGCTAGCTCGTGGGCATCAGCCAAGTGGTGAGCCCGCATTACCTTTATCGGCGGGTCGCACTGACAGGCGGAATTCTCCCGGCCCACGGCTGCGCGCGCTCGAGTTGTGCCGCCAGCGACAACAACGTGCCTTCGCCGGCGAAGCGAGCCGCAAAATGAGATCCGATCGGGAGCCCGTCCTCGGTCCAATAAAGCGGCACCGACATCGCAGGCTGGCCGCTGGCATTGAAAAGCGCTGTGAACGGCGAATAACTGTGGAAATGCTGAATCATCGTGGCGAGATCCAGGCTATCGTCGAATGCGTCGAGCGTACCGATAACCGGCGGCTCTCGGGTTAGCGTGGGTGTCAGGATGAGGTCAAAGTCCATCATGAAGTGAGCCAGGCGTCGCCCCAGCCCATGAATACCCGCAACCGCATCGGCATACCGCGCACCGCTCGTATCGCCTTTCTCACGGAGGATGATGCGGGTGCGGGGTTCGAGCTCGTCGAGCTGCACCGGTTTGCCGCGCATCTGCCCGAGCAGGTCAACGTAACTGCGAGTGCTGGCGCCAATGATGTCGAATATCTGATCGAGCAGGGGCAGCGGATCCACCGGTAGCTCGGCCGGAACGACGTGGTGGCCCAGCGATTGGCACAGCTTTGCGGTATGCCGGACGGCAGCTAGCGCCTCCGGGCTGGTCGGCCAGGGCGCCAGTTGCTCAACCAATGCGATACGCAGGGGCCGGTGTGGCCTATACAGACTATCCACGAAGGGTTCGTCCTGCCACGGCGCAGCGTAGGGGGCGCCAAGATCGGCACCGGCGGTGATATCCAGAAGCGCCGCGCTGTCGCGCACCGAGACGGTGATGGCGTGGGGTGTTCCCATGCCCGCCCATCCTTCGCCCACGAGCGGACCGCTGGGCATCCGGCCACGGCTGGGTTTGAGTCCGAATACACCACAGCAGGACGCCGGCACGCGTAATGAACCACCGCCATCGTTGCCATGGGCGAACGGCACCACGCGTGCCGCGACCAGTGCCGCGGCTCCACCGCTCGAGCCCCCCGCGCTGCGCTCGGTATTCCAGGGGTTACGCGTTGCGCCGAATCGAGTCGACTCGGTGGTGTAGGACGTCCCGAATTCCGGTGAGGTCGTCGTGCCGATGAATTGGCAACCGGCGCCGCGCAGGCGTTCGACAACGGCATCATCGAGCCCCGGATGCGTGTCGCCCAGCGCGATGGAACCATTGGTCATCCGGGCTTCAGCCAGCGGTGAAAAGAGGTCCTTTACCAGCGTCGGTACGCCTGAGAAGGGACCCGCTACTGGCCGCGCAAGACGGGCACTGTCGTACAGCTTCTCGGCAACGGCGTTGAGGTCCGGTTCGACCCGTTCGAGTCGGGCAATACTGGCTTCGAGCAGTTCCTGTCGGCTGATCTCACGTCGTTCGATCAATCCGGCCAGGCCGGTGGCGTCGTGTTGATCCATCAGTGATTCGATGTTGTGCATGGTGAACCTCGGATTGCAGGCGAGCGGGCTCAATGCCGAGCCCAAAAGGGAAGGGGACGTCAGGCGTGCGGCACGGTTTCTGCGCGCCGCGGTAGCAGCACGGCGCCGAGTAGCCAGGCGCAGGCGGCGACGAGGCTTGCCGTCGCAAGCCAGCCAATGGCACCGCGCAGGTCGTAGCCGAACGCGGATAGCAGAGCGACTATCAGGGGGCTGACAAATTGGCCGATGTAAAGAAAGCCAGTGAATGCGCCAAGCCCTCGGCCGCGGGTATTGGGGGTCAACGCGTTCATCACGGGCGCCATGGCATTGGGTACCAACAAGCCGGCGCCCAGGCCATGGACACACACGGCAGCGAGTACCTGGCGATAGTCTTCCGCGTTGATGAGTAGCCAGAGGCCAACTGCCATGAGCGTCAATAACAGTGCGTTGCAACCGGCAATGCCGATGGCACGGCGCAGGAAGCCCCAGGAGAGCGAGCCCCCGAGCGTTGCCAGTAGGCCAACGCCGACACAGGCGCCAATCAGTGTGCTGGAAGTGACGCCCAGGCCGGCCAGTAACAGCGGTGCCTGGACCGGGACCACGAAGCTCACGATCATGCCGCCTAAGATCAACAGGTAACCGAGCACAAGCGTAGGTACGCTGACATGGCTTCGATCGTTGACGGTATGAACGACAGCACGACGTTGTGGCTCCCACAGGACCTTGAGCATGGCCGGCACGAGCAACAGGGGAAGCAGGTAGAGGTAGAACGGCAGGCGCCACGAATGCTCGCCCAGGATGCCGCCGAGTAGAAAGAAGAGCGATCCGACCAGGCCGATGGTGATCACCTGGAGGTTGACGTAGCGCATCCGCTCCTCGCCCTGCCAATAGTCCGCAATGAGGGCTGCGCAGCAGGTCATGATGGCCGCTTCGGTACAGCCGAACAGCAAGCGAGCGCCGACGATACTGGTAAGGTCGGCCAGTTGGGTGGGCAGGGCGCCAAGTATGGCGTAGAGCAACGTGGCGATTACCAGCAGCGCCTTCCGACCGATACGGTCCGATAGCCAGCCGGCGACCGGTGCGACGATGGCGATCGCCAGCGCCGGGCCGGTTACCAGCAACGGAATGAGCACGTCCGCCCGAGGGTCGACCGGGCCGAACTCAGCGCCCAGTTTGGGCAGGATTGGAGCAACCATCACGGCGCCCATGATTGTCAGGCTGCTGGCCAGCATCAGGACCAGGCCTTCACGTTTTCCGGTGGCCCGGCGCGAAGCGCCCTCCGGGTGAGCGGTTTGTTCAGTCGACATGATGCGGTCCTCAGAAGCTGTGCGAGATACGCAGGGCTACGGTCTGGCCTTCGGTGCGGTTACGCGCGCCAAATTCCTTGTAGAGGTGGAACCAGACAGGGGGCAGTCCGGGCTTGAAAAAGCTAATGGCCGGGCCTAGCGCAAGGACTCGCGCACGGTTGCCGGTCTCCAGGTTGGGCGCATCGTCATCGCTGAGCTGACGGTAGTAGTAGCCGCCCAGGCCGAGCGTGAACGGACCTATGTGCTGGCCCACAGCGAACTCATGGCGGTACTCGACGCCGTTCTTGTAGTCGGTGGCGTGGTTGCGGGTATTGAAGTCGAGCTGAAAGCTGGACGACACCTCGAACCCTGTGTCCGTGATGTAGGTGGCGTTCAAAGCCGGCGAGATGGTCCAGTGGTTGAGGCCCGGCGAGACCAGCCGATCCTTGTCGTAGTCACCGGTTGGCGCCTGGATCTGCAACTGGGTGTTCACGGCGAGGTTGGGCGAGACGTCCCACTGCAGGATCAAGGGAATAACCTGGGCATCCGCTTGGCGTGTGACCGTTTCGGAAAAGCGAAGCGGGCCGAACGGGGTCGGGACTTTTAGACGGGCATCCATTTGAAAGAATGGCAGTACGGCGCCAAAACCATATCGCGCACCGAACAGGTGAGTATCGGTCATACGTATGTAGGCCAGGCCGACCGAGAGCACATCCAGAGAGAATGCGTTGTTGACGTTCTTGCCGCTGCCATCCTTCTGCTCATTGGCCCAGTAGTAGGCGGTACGCATGCCGATGGTGCCGAATGGTGTGGGCGGCGGGGTGTTCCCTGCGCCGAAGTCATAGACACCGAATGGCGTTGTCGGCGCGCCGTTTTCCGTCGCGTGCACCGCGCTGTGAAACAATGTCGTACATACTGCAGCAGATATGGCGAGTGATGAACGCCGAAAAAGACCCATAGCAGCAACCCCTGTTGTTTTTTGTTATGGGGCGAGCCTAGGAGTGCGTGGGTGTGCGTCGTTATCCGAAATCAGCACACTCTTCGTGCGCGGCGCAACGTGTCGGAGGGGCGCTCGCCGAAGAGCTGACGGTAATCGGTCGCGAAGCGGCTAAGGTGCCAAAAACCCCATTCCGCCGCGACCGTCTGCACAGAGTCATTTCCGTTTGGGTGAAGAAGCTGACGATGTACAGCGTTTAGGCGCAGCGCACGCAGGTAGGCGACTGGGTTGGTGCCCAGGGTCTCCTGAAAGCAATACTGCAATTTGCGTCGGCTGGCACCGATCTGGTTGCACACATCCAAGATGCTGATGGGGCGGTCGCAGTTCGCAAGTGCGTATTCACGCGCGCGGTCGACCATCCGCTTGCGTGCGCTTGGTGGAAGCGTGTGGCCTTCGTCGCTGTCGATGAGTTCCAGCAGGTGCATGATGATGGCATCGCGCAGCGCGCCGCGAATCGAGGCGTGCCCCAGAAGCGCCGGGCCTGTCGCCTGATGATCCAGCACGTCACGAAAGAGGCGAATGAGTTCCAGCTGGCTCGGGAGGCTCAGCAACTGATAGCAGCGCGGTAGGTGATTGAGATCCAGCTCCCGACCCTGACGGGTTATTGCGTCGTTGAGGACAGCCTGATCGACGGCCACGCATACGAGGTCCAGATCCGCGCCCACGCGCAGCTCCGGGAGCTGTTCGGCGCGGGCGATGAGCAGGCTCGGCTTTTCAATCGAATGGCCGATGCAATGAAAGCGTGGATCTGGGCAGTCGAGCGGCATGCTGAACGTGATCGCGCCGTCCCAGCTTTGGCCCTTTTTAGTCATCGCCTGGTTGGATCGGTCACGAATGAGCTGCATGCCGCCCAGCTCCATGTGGATGAGCTCCCCGCTGAATATGCCTGGGCTTAGCTGGTCGTATCGCAACTGCCAGCCCTTCAAGGCTTGCGCATGTTCCTCGATGTCACGTGTGCATCGGTATTGAATGGGGGAACCCTTTAGCTGTGAACGCTCTGCTACGACGGCTTGGCTGTGCATTTTCGAAACCCTTTTCGCAGAAACGGTTTGAACCAGGCTCTTCGACGCAAATATCGTTCCCCTGGCGGCTTTGTGAACGCCGATAAGCTGCTTTTTGCCGAAATCGGATAGGCCGGCTTCGTCGGTGGCATTCAGTGCCAAGCATGTCGGCAGCCAGAGGCAAGCAATGCGCAGCGGCAGATGGCTTTAGCGCGGATACATCTCACACAAAGTCGCGAGCATTGACGCATTACCCGCGCGCCGCTTTTCTGATGCACCATCAGTGTCCAAGGTAGGGTCACCTGCCCAGTCGAGTGTTACTGATTGCGGCGACAGGTCAGCAGCGAGTGAAGCGATGCCGTCGCGACGCGTGAGGTCTATCTCGATGACATCGTCTGCAGAGCCGTGATTGCTGGAAACAGGGCTTGATGTTACGGCGGCCACCCTGTCGATAAGGCTGCTCGGCAGGTTTCCAGCGCGACACACCCCAGGTCTCGATGTGATTGGCTGGCGGTTCTACTTGAGTCCCTCCGGCTGATCGGCTCGAAGCAGGGTAGGTGGTGGGTGTCGTGGCAAGGGCGCTGAAAGGGATGTTTACGCAGGCGGCACTGCTTAGGAACGCGGGACGTCGTCGGACGGTTCAGCTCAGCCATCGCTCCGTTAGCCGGGTGCTGTTCGTTCCCCTCTGTCGCTTGGGTTCCCGCAGCCCGCATACCACTGCGCCCTCGGTCTGCCGGTCATGGTGCCAACGCACGTCGCTTGGGCTTTTGCAGAGCATCTGGTGGCCTGCGGCGTAGGGTATCTGGGCCGGCTATAGCCTGGCGTTGACATTGAGCTGCCGAGAAACACCTACGCGCCGTCACGCCGTTCATTAAGCTGGCACGCGATTGCGAGCGGCCCCAGCATCTGCCGCTTCTTGCGGTGATGTTGCTGCATGCGGGCCAGGAGTTCGCTGAGCGTAGTGACCGCCTTCAGCACGTGCGCGCCTTTGTTCAGCATTACGCACTCAGCGCGAATGCCAGTTGCCGCATCGGTGATTTCAGCGCGGGATGGGGCGCCCTTCTTGGCCAGGCTTTCCAAGACCTGCGTCGCCCAGATCACAGGGACGTGCGCCGCTTCGCAGAGACAAAGGATGTCCTCCTGCAATTCGGCCATGCGTTCGAAGCCGCCTTCCACGGCCAGGTCGCCTCGGGCGATCATCACCCCGAACCGACGGCGTTTCATGCCAGCCAGGAGCAGCGCGGGAAGGTGCTCGAAGCCGCGCTGGGTTTCGATTTTCAGGACGATGCCCAGATCGGTCGCCTTCAGCCGCGCCAGTGCGTCCAGCAGTGTTTCGACGTCCTCTGCGACATTCACGAACGACATTTCTACGACATCCGCGTGGCGAGCTGCGAAGGCCAGGGCTTCGAGATCATCCGCACTCAGCGCGGGTGCATTCAAGCGGGTCTGGGGCAGGTTGATGCCCTTGTCGCTTTTCAGCGTTGCACCACCCGGTGCGTGGGTGATGCGGACATGGATCTGACCATCATTGATTGACTGGATTACGCCACCGATCTTGCCGTCGTCGAACCAGATCTGTTCGCCCGAGCGTGCATCGTCGAACACGGTCGGCAGCGTGCAGGGTATGCGAGCGGGCGTCAGTAGCGCGCCCGATGCATCGTAAGTCGCTGAGTGTCCAATCGTGTCTGGCCCGGTCACGAGCAGGATCTCACCTTCCTCAAGGTGAATTTTCTGCTCGGCTGCGGGGAAGGGGGCGACACGTGTCTTGCGGCGTTTGCGCGACGTACGCAGGACCTGATCCGGCGCGAAATAGGCGGTCTTCCAGAGTTCGGCCCAACAGCCACGCTTTGTGCATTCCACGATCATCAACAGGCGCTTTGCATCTCGCGCATCGCGAAAGGTGACGACCTCGTTCTCTGCCAACTTAGCCAACCAGTCACCCGCGACGTGGATAGTGGCATCTGCAGGCGAGGGCGGATCGAAAGGACGCTCGCTTGAAGCAAGCCAGATGCGAGCAGGCGCTATTGGATGGCCATACGCATCTCGCCGGGGCTTGGCTTTCAAGACGGCGGGGCCCGACGCGATGCGCCCGGTCCGTAGTTTAGGGCCGGCGAGGTCCATCATGACGGTACATGGCCGCCGCATTTCCTTTTCAGCGTTGCGGATATGCTCGATCATCTTTGCCCATTCGATGGGACCGTCATGGGCACAATTGATCCGGGCGCAGTCCATGCCACTTGCAAGCAGGTCGTGGATGAGGGTGTAGTCCTCGGCGGCCTCGCTGGGCAGTGTCACCATGATCCGCACATCGCGCCCCTGAGGGGGAGTGCCGAAGAGCGCGTCCGCATGTTCGACAAGGCGGTCGTGGCCCGCGGTCAGTGTGCAATCGGGTGCAGCCGTATTCGACGCCGGCTCACCTTCCAGACGTTGAAGGATTGAAATGACCGCATCGACCGCTGACACGATATGACCTTCCGAGCGCCCTAGCGAGGACAGCCCGATATCTGCCAATGCCAATTGCAGCGGACGAATGTCGTGGCATCGCAGCGCGAGGTAGGCAAGCAGATTGCGCGCGCTCTGCTGATAGCCCGGGTCACAGCGTGCAATGCGCGCTTCGCCATCCCGCATGGCTTCGGCGAGCTGTTGCCGCAACTGCTGAAGCTGCCTGAGTAGCGCTTGCGCATCATAAGTAACATCGGCAGCTGGCTGGTTCGAACGTTTCAAGATGAGTCGCTCAAAATGGCGCCCCGCGCGGGCTTCAGGTATCCGACCGCGGTCGGCGCTCAAGCATAGGTGAGCGATCGTTACAAAACGTGAATCGCAGAGACCATCTTGGTATTGCTGCGCTGTCGCGTCAGATAGCAGGGACGGGGGAATGGTAGTGCTTGAGTACTGACCCCGATCTCGATCACGCTGAGGTCGTTGCCGAGCAGCAACTTGCGGGCGAGGCCTATGCCCAGAGGTATGCAGCATGTTTAGCCGATACGTCGGTACTCGCTGGCTGCACAGAGGCATCCTGGGCGCCCGACCGCAGTCGATGGCACAGGCTAGGCTCGTTCTATTTAATAGAACCTAATTGTCGATAAGAGACGGCTATTTAGTTAAGTCGGCAGCGCGCATCATTTCCTCATTGCGGCTCACCACAGGGGTGGCCCAGTCCAGAGGAATACGTCATGTCACAGTCGATCGCTAATGCCACCACCAACACTTCCGTCAACTTCTCCGCCTCGGCGGCCCTCGCGGGGCGCGTCTTCCTGAGCGCCATTTTCATTCTCTCGGGCGTCTCGAAACTCACGGCACCGGCCGGCATGATCGGTTACATCGAGTCGGTCGGCCTGCCATTCCCAACACTGGCGCTCGCACTTGCCATCCTGGTTGAGCTGGCCGGCGGCGTTGCGCTGATACTCGGCTACCGGACTCGCCTTGTGGCCGCGGGCCTTGCTGCCTTCACCGTTGTCACGGCGCTCGCGTTCCATAACCAGTTGGGCGACCAGAACCAGTTCATCCACTTCTTCAAGAACATCGCCATGGCCGGTGGGCTGTTGCAGGTCGTCGCCTTCGGCGCTGGGCGTTTCAGCCTGGATGCGCGTCGCGGTTAACCACTTCAAGGGACTGAGGAAGAAATCATGAAAGCGATTCGCGTAGCGCAATACGGTCAGCCTGAAGGCATCACCCTGCAAGAGCGTCCGGCGCTGGTCCCAGGCCGCAATGAAGTCCTTATCGATGTAGCCGGCAGCGGCGTGAACCCGATCGATTGGAAAATTCTGTCGGGCTCCATGAGAAGCTTCATTCCGCTGGAGTTGCCCTATACGCCCGGCGTCGAAGTGGCCGGCCGCGTAGCGGCGGTGGGCGAAGGGGTGCAAGGTTTCGCCATCGGAGACGAGGTGTTTGGTTTCATCGGGATCGTCGGCGGCTATGCGACCCAGGTGGTCGCCAGCGCTGATCGACTGGCGCACCGTCCCTCCAGGTTGTCTGCGCTCCAGGCCAGCGGCGTGCCGGCTGCGGCGCTCACCGCCTGGCAGGCCTTGCATGAGCATGGGCGCATCAAACCTGGGCAGACGGTTCTGATTCACGGGGCAGCAGGCGGGGTAGGCAGCATGGCGGTGCAGATGGCGCGCTTGGCGGGTGCCACCGTTATCGCCACGGCGTCGGCGCGTAATCATGAGTATCTGAAGTCGCTGGGCGCCGATCAGGTGATCGACTACACCCAGACGCCGTTCGAGACCCAGGTTGATAAGGTCGATGTGGTGCTGGATCTTGTGGGCGGCGACACCCAGACGCGGTCCTGGTTGGTGATCAAGGCCGGTGGCGTGCTGGTCTCTCCTGTAAGCCCGCCGGATGCCGCAGCGGCGCAGGCGGCAGGCGCGACGGGCAAGAATTTCGCCACCCGCTCCGATGGCTGCCAACTTGCCGAGATCGCGGCACTGTTCGAGGCAGGCAAGCTCGTGATCGATGTCGAGGTGCTCCCCCTGTCACAGGCCGAAGGGGCGTTGCGCAAGAGTTGGGCGACACACCCGGGGCAAGCTGGTGCTCGATGCCAGCCGATGAACAACCGTTGCAAGAAGAGCCGGGCATAGCCCGGCTTTTTTGTGCGCGCAAATCCACGACAGCGGAGGCAGAGGCGCAACAGCAACCTTTCTGGAATCCGGCGAGCCTTGGGTTGTCTTCAACCTGGAACAGGAGATGCCTTATGGCTCGCTACATGAAAACCGACTTTCCCTTGCACGACGTCCGGCGCCACCTTGAGACCGGCCCGATCGTGTTGGTGAGCTCCGCCTGGCAAGGCGAAACAGACATCATGACCATGGGCTGGCACATGATGCTGCAGTTCACGCCCGCGTTGTTCGGCTGCTACTTTTGGGAAGGGAACCACAGCTACGAGCTGATCCGCCGCAGCCGCGAATGCGTGATCAACGTGCCGACGGCAGACCTGGCCGATACGGTCGTCAATGTCGGCAACAGCACGGGCACGGAGCTGGACAAGCTCGAAGCCTTTGGGCTGACCGCCGCGCCAGCCGAGTACGTGGCTGCGCCCCTGATCGATGAATGCTATGCCAACTTCGAGTGTCGCCTGGCGGATGACCGGCAGATCGACGAGTACGGGTTGTTCATCTGGGAGATCGTCAAAGCCCACGTGGCGCCGGCCGTGACCGAACCGGAAACCCTGCATTACCGCGGGCAAGGGCAGTTCATGGTTGCCGGGCGTGTGCTCGATTACAGCGATCGGTTCAAGCCCCAAAATCTCTAGCCGCGCTCAGGGCTGCGATAGGCGCTTGGCGTCACGCCTACTTCGCGGCGGAACACCTGGGAGAAATGGCTGGGGCTCGAATAGCCGACCTCCAGGCCGATGTCGATCACGCTGAGGTCGGTCTCGAGCAGCAACTCGCGCGCGCGGGCCATGCGCAGGCGGATGAAGTATTGCGAGGGCGATACGCCGGTGGCCCGCTTGAACAGGCGGCTGAAGTGGTACTCGCTCAGTTGCGCCGCCTCTGCCAGCTCCGCCAGGGAGAATTCGTCCGCCAGACGCTCGTGCATCAACGCCACGACCCGGCGCAGCTTGTAGGCTTGCAGCGCATTGGTGCGCCGGGTGGTGGAGGCCGGGTCACGGTAAGTACGAATCAAGTGGACCGTGAGCGCCTGCGCGAGGCTGTGCACATACAGCGGACTGGGCTCGCGCCGCTCGATGAGTTCGAGGCGCAGCTGTTCGAGCAGCATGCGCACCAGTGCATCCTGGCCTCCGGAAATATCGAGGAAGTTGACCGGCTCGCCCTGACTGCCCAGCAGATCCCGCGCGGCCTGGTCGACCAGCGAATGGGCGAGATACAGATGCATCACCTCGAAGGTGTCGCATCCTCGGGTTTGCCAGCGCATCTCGTAGGGCAGGGCAGAGTTGGTCAGATAAAAGTCCCCCACTTGGACGTCGACCGCTTCCCACTCACCGCCCAGGGTGCGTTCTTCGACCCTGGCGGCACCCGCCAGCACCATGACCAGCAGTGGCTCGGCTACCGCCGGCACCAGGATGGGCTCGGTGATGCTGCGATGGGTGAACAGCTGCAGCACCACATCCTTGAAGCCTGGCTGCTGTGGCAACGCCAGGTGTTCGCTTGGCATGTACTGCAGCATGGATTCGGCGTGAATTCGCTCCGCGTGAATTCGTCGGGCGGCGTTTCGCTCGGCGTGAATGCGCTGCGCGGCACTCCGCTGGACGGCACTCCGCTCGGCTACCGCAGGGTGATCGGCTGGGTCGGATTGATTCACAAGGGACCATCATCGACAAAGCCCTCGGGCGAGGGCGGCGGTCGATAGGGTAGCGCAGCGGTGTGACGCTGCAAGGGCTGGGATCAGCTGGCCAGAGAGGGGATCTGAGCGTCGAGCGCGATGGCCGCGCGCACCGGGTCGAAGTACTCGCGAATGAACGCGAGCTTGCCGTTTTCCACACGCACGAACAGCACGTAGTCCTGCTCGTAACGGCGGCCGGTCGGCTTGATCACGCCTTCGGCCTTGACCTCGGCGCTGGATTCGGAAGGGTTGGCGCCGGGGTGGATCTTCAGATCGAAGAAGCGGAAGTTTTCCACGGCGCCAACGAACCAGCCGACATGGCCCAGCACCTGATCGCGCCCCACCAACCGGGCGGGATGCCCCAGTGTAGGCGCGAAAGGCAGCTCCCAGATCAGGTCGTCGGCAATCAACGTCTTCCAATGCTCGTGGTCGTCAACGAAGGTCGCAAAATGCAGCTCAAGCAGTTCGGCGGCGGTGGTCATGGCCTGCGCTCCTGTACGAATCGGATAACGAAGGGGCCCGGTCTTGGGCCCCTTAAGATCAACCAAACAGCTTGGTGGCGGTACGGGCGATGAGTTCGCCCTGGTGACGTGCCCCGGCCAGCTCGGTCTCGCTTGGCTGGCGCGAGCCGTCGCCGCCAGTGATGGTGGTCGCACCGTATGGCGCGCCGCCGACCACTTCCGAAACACCCATCTGCCCCTGGTGGCTGTAAGGCAAACCGACGATGGTCATGCCGAAGTGCAGCAGGTTGGTGATGATCGAGAACAGCGTGGTTTCCTGGCCGCCGTGCTGTGTGGCTGATGCCGTGAAGGCGCCGCCAACCTTGCCATTCAGGGCGCCGCGAGCCCAGAGGCCGCCCGCCTGGTCGAGGAACGCCGCCATCTGGCTGCTGATGCGACCGAAGCGAGTACCAGTGCCGACGATGATGGCGTCGTAGTGTTCGAGCTCGGCGACGGTGGCCACCGGAGCGGATTGGTCGAGCTTGAAGTAGGCGTTGCGGGCAACCTCTTCAGGCACCGTTTCAGGAACGCGCTTGACGTCGACCTGCGCACCAGCAGCACGTGCGCCCTCGGCCACAGCGTGGGCCATCGTTTCCAGGTGACCGTAGGACGAGTAGTAAAGAACCAGAACCTTTGCCATGAGATGTCTCCTTAACGTTGTGGCTGACAGTGTGTCGCCGCGATGGAGAGCACTTTCTCATGGGGTTAGGTTCGGCAAAAGCCGGCTAATGTCGAGCGTTACGTTCGATTTTATCGAACATCAGGCAGCCTGGGATTGCTCCTTGAAGCGCTCAATCAGCCAGCGCGCGGCCGGGCCGGGTGGCGTGTCGGTACGGTAGATGACGTCGAACAGGTAGTCGCCGCCGGCGCAGTCCGGTAGGTCCAGGCACACGAGCCGTCCATTGGCCAGATCGTCGCGAATCATCGGTTCGGGCATGTTTCCCCAGCCGATGCCCTCGCGAAGCAGCATGTGTTTGGCGCCCAGATCCGCCAACCGCCAGGTCCGCGTCCCGACCACCGCAAATTCCTGGTCTCCCGTCAGCTTGGAGCGGTCAGTGAGCACCAGCTGCACGTGTTCCCGCCCGGCGCCCGGCTCATGGGGTCCGGCAGCGGCCAGTGGATGGGTCGGCGCGGCCACCGGGATCAACGCGACCTTGCCTGCACCGATGCGCTCGATCCCGTCGATGCTCATGGTGAGTGGACCGCTGACGCCCAGCGTCGCGCCCCGATCGAGCACCCGCTGCGTCACCGCACCCAGCGCCTCCATATGCAGGTGCAGGGAGACGGTGGGGAATTGCTCCCGGAAGGCCTTGAGCGCGTCCACCACCCTCTCGCTCGGCAGCATCACATCCAGCACCAGATGCACTTCGGCCTCGAGCCCGTGCAGCAGGCCGCGGACCTTGGCTCGCAACCCGTCGATGCCGTTATAGATGGTCCGGGCCTCGGCCAGTACAGTGCGCCCGGCATCGGTCAGCTGCGGTTTGCGAGTGGTCTTGCGGTCGAACAGGCTGACGCCCAGCTGCAATTCCAGGTTGGCGATCGAATAGCTCACCACCGACGTGGCGCGATGCAGCTTTCGCGCGGCTCCGGCAAAGCTGCCTACCTCCACGACCGTCAGAAACACGCGCAGCTGGTCCAGCGTAGGGGTGCCGGGATCGGAGATCATTTCTAATTCCTCGAACGATTTGGCGCATATTATCCGGGTTTTGCTGAAAAGCTAGCGAGCCTAGAGTGGCTCCCCATCCATCAGCCGCTCAGCGAGATTCCGCCATGACGCTTCATACCTCAGCCTCCTCGATCGAACAGATCATTCTGCCCAACGTACGCGACATCGGTGGGTTCGATGTACGCCGCGCGCTGCCCTCGGCGCAGCGGCGCATGGTGGGACCTTTCGTCTTCCTCGACAGCTTCGGGCCGGTGGTTTTCGGCGCCGGGGAGGGCGTGGACACTCGCCCGCATCCCCATATCGGCCTGGCAACGATCAGCTACCTGCTCCAGGGTGAAATGCTGCACCGCGACAGCGCTGGCCATATCCAGCAGCTGCAGGCCGGTGAGGTGAACCTGATGGTTGCAGGCCGCGGCATCGTCCACTCCGAGCGGTCCAGCGACCCGGTACGCGCCATCGGCAGCACGCTCATGGGCCTACAGGCCTGGGTGGCGCTGCCAGATGCGCATGAAGAGACCGATCCAGGCTTCCAGCACCTCGCTACGCCCTCACTTCCGACGGTAGAGGGCGACGGCATAACGTTGCGGCTGCTGGCAGGCTCGCTCGAAGGCCAGCGCGCCTCGACCTGCACGTTTTCAGACTTGTTCTACGCCGACCTGCAACTGCAAGCCGGGGCGCGATATCACCTTTCTGCCGAGCATATCGAGCGCGCCCTCTATGTGGTCAGCGGCGAGGTTGAAGTGGTCGGCCAGGCCGGGCGTTTCGGTGCGGACCAGCTCGTTGTACTTCGGCCCGGCAGTGACGTCGTCATTCAAGCACTTCAGGGCGCGAGGCTCATGGTGCTAGGCGGCGAGCCGCTCGAAGGGCCTCGCCACATCTACTGGAATTTCGTTTCCAGCCGCCAGGAGCGGATTCTTCAGGCCGCCGAAGATTGGCGATCGGGCCGCTTTCCCGATGTGCCAGGCGACAACGACTACATCCCACTGCCTGAAACCGGCACGCGCTGGCGCTTCAAATAACCTCCAACCCCGCGCAGCTTGGCACAAAACTCCGACAGTCCGGGCAAGCCCGCAAAGGCCGCCATGGCCTGCCTGCGAGACAGTAGAGCCGTCATCAACGACGGCACCTAATCAAGGTGCAGGCCGGCGAATGTCTCGCTTGGCCTCGACTCTGGAGGAATCACCATGGCTGACACCGTCCCGCAAGAAGTCGAAGGCAAGGTCGCACTGGTTACTGGCGCGGCCAGTGGCATCGGTAAAGCCATCGCACTCATGCTGCATGCACGTGGCGCGAAGGTTATCGCCGAAGATTTGAACCCCGCTGTGGAAGAGCTGGCTCGGCCTGGGCTGGTGCCGCTGGTGGCTGACATCAGCGAAGACGGCGCCGCCGAGCGCGCGGTTGGGCTGGCGGTCGAGCAGTTCGGCCGGCTCGACATCCTGGTCAACAACGCCGGGATCATCATCAACAAGCTGGTCGTGGACATGACCCGCGAGGACTGGGAGCGCATCCAGGCAGTCAACGCGACCACGGCGTTTCTGCACTGCCGCGAAGCGGTCAAGGCGATGATGCCGAACAAGTCCGGCGCCATCGTGAACATCGCGTCGTACGCCTCGTATTTCGCCTTCCCGACCATCGCGGCGTACACCGCGTCCAAGGGCGCGCTGGCCCAGCTGACACGCACGCTGGCGCTCGAAGCCATCGAACATGGCATTCGCGTCAACGCCATCGGCGTGGGCGATGTGGTCACGAACATCCTCAACGATGTGGTTGAGGACGGCCCAGGCTTCCTGGCCCAGCACGGCGAAGCCGCGCCTATCGGGCGCGCTGCCCAGCCGGAGGAGATCGCTGAGGTGGTCGCCTTCCTGGCCTCGGAGCGTGCGAGCTTCATGGTTGGCGCCGTGGTCATGGCCGATGGTGGCATGACCGTTACCGCAGGCTGACCCGCCAATCGAAGGCCGCCGACCTCTTCTGGTGGCGGCCTTCGATTGGCCGATACCGCTTCAGGCCACTCTCGCCACTGGCCAGTCGCTTTCGCCCAAAAGTGCAGCCACGGTGCGCTCCCCGAGGGCGAGCCCGACGCTCATGCCGAGCCCGGTATGCATCAGCACTGCCGTGACGCCGTCCGCGGCCTTGACCACACTGAACGGCCCGGGGCCTCGGGCGCCGTAGACGCCTTGCCAGCGTTCGACAACATTGAGTCTGGCGCCAAGTGTGTGCTCGGCGAGATCAATGAGCAGTCGATCCACCGGCTCGGCATTGAAGGGTGAGGCATCGGCGCCGTAGGCGTGGGAATCTCCGATGATCAACTCGCCGTATGGCGTGGGGCTGATCAGCAGGTGAATGCCGTGCGATTCCAGTTCCGGTTGCGTCTCGCGGATCTGCTCGCGGATGGCATCCGCTTCCGGCAAGTCCGCGAACGCGCCGTAGTGGACGCAACTCAGGCCGGTCAGTACGGCATGCTTGAGCTCGAAGGGCGTGTCCAGGCGCGCACGCAGCATCTGCAGGCGGCAAACCTGAGGCTTCAGTTCGGCCATTTCGGCGGCCAGCAGCGTCTGGTAATCGTGACCCGAGCACACCAGGATCTGGGGTGCCTTGAATACGCCCGCTGTCGTGATGGCGCGACCTGGCTCCACATCGCGTACCAGGGTCGAGAAATGAAACTCGACGCCAAGCTCATCGGCCAGGTACGCGACGATCTGCGGCAAGGCCTCCCGCGAATACAGCTGCTGATCATCGAGGCTATGAAGCGCGGCGCGGTGGTGCGCGAAGCGGCCGCCATAGATCATTGCCAGTCGTTCACCATCGAGCAGCTCCGTCCGGTAACCCTCCGTTTTGCCACGGCCTGCGCGAAACGCATGGAGCAGGGCCTCTTCGGCTTCGGTTCGGGCGAAGAGCAGCGAGCCTTGCTGGTGTATCGACAAGCCGGCCGCTATTCCCAGATCTGCCCAAAGCGACCGAGCCTGGCGAGCCAGATCCAACATGGGGCCGGGCGCCTGGCCACCGACCAGCGCCTGGCCGAAGTTTCGGATCGATGCGCCAAGCGGCGTGTGGGTACGCTCGAAGACTTTTACCTTCAGACCGCGTTTGGCGGCGGCCCAGGCATGGGCAAGCCCCAGAATGCCGGCGCCTACGACCGCGAGGTCGCAATCGTGCTGTGACATGGTGTTCCTCATTGAATGGATACGTTCAGCGTGCGGGCCCGATCGCGCCCGATGTATTGGCCATCAACAACGATTTACTGCGCCCGCGGCTCGGACTTGCCGTCGTAGCGCTTGCGCCATTCGGCCAATACCGCGTCGCGGTTCTCCGAGGCCCAGGCAAAATCGTTGGTGATGAGGCGCTGCTCGTAATCGGCGGGCAGTTCCTCGATTTGCCCGGCAACGCCCGGCTGCGCGAGTACGGCGAAGTTCGCCTTGTAGAGGTTCATCGCGCCAGGACTGGCCGAGAAATCCGCGAGCTTTCTGGCGGCATCCAGGTGTGGCGTACCCTTGATGATGGCGGTGGCTTCGATCTCCCAACCAAGACCCTCTTCGGGCAGCACGATGTCGAGTGGCGCGCCCTTGCGCTTGAGCTGGATGGCGGGGTACTCGAACGAGATGCCGATGGGAAACTCGCCGGCGGCTGCCTGCTTGCAGGGTTTTGAGCCGGAATGGGTGTACTGCCCGATGTTGCTGTGGAGCTTATCCATGTAGGCCCAGCCACGCTGCTCGCCGAACATCTGCAACCATGCGCTGACGTCGAGATATCCCGTGCCGGACGAAGCAGGATTCGGCATGACGATCTTGCCCCTATAGACCGGGTTGGTGAGGTCTTCCCACTTCGTGGGTTTGGGCAACCCCTGTTTCTCCGCTTCCACGGTATTGAAGCAAATGGCCGCTGCCCAGACGTCCATGCCGACCCAGGTCGGCGGTGTGGCGCCGTCCCGGTAATTGGCACTGATGCTCCCAAGGTTGGCCGGGCTGTAGGGCTCGAGCATGCCCTGCTTATCGAGGATGGCGAGGCTCGATCCTGCCAGCCCCCAAACCACGTCTGCCTGGGGGCGATCCTTCTCGGCCATCAGCTTTGCCGTGACGATGCCGGTCGAGTCGCGTACCCACTTTATGCTGATATCCGGGTGCTGTTTTTCGAATGCTTCCTTGTAGGTGCGCAGTTGCTCGACCTCCAGCGCGGTATAAACCGTCAGCTCGGTCGCGGCATGGGCAGACAGGGTCGTGGCGGCCAAAAGGCAGGCCAGGGCGATGCGTGTGAACATGGGGGATGCTCCGGTAGGTGTGAGAAGGCAGCGTTCAGGTGTTCTGTGGCAAACGGCCGAGGGCCAGATCGGCGTTGATTGCATCGACGACGGCCGGCAGATCGACAATGGTGTCGATCAGGTAGTGCGGGCGGCTTTCTGCAAACAGCGCATCGATACGCTGGCGCTCGGCGGCGAGGCGATCCGCCGATAACGTCTGGTAGGCCTCCCAGCTCATTCCCAGAAAGTTGCCGGAGAAGCGCAGCGCAACGGTCCACATCCCGGCGTGACGGCCCTCCAGGATGCCCGGCACGGTATCGTCGACCTTGACGCACGCGGCGACGTCATCGATGCCTAGCGCGATGACATTGGCCAGCGCCTGTGCAGGGCTCGGGCGACCCTTGGGCACGTCATCTGTCGCGACGACATGGTCGGGTACGTAGCCGTTGCGGGCGGCGAGTTCGGCGACCTTTTCCATGACGACCCGGGGATAACCCGAGCAGGTGCCGATCTTCAACTCGCGCTCACGTAGCGCTGCCACGCACTCGAGTGCGCCGGGGATCAGGTCGGAAAACTCCGCGACCTTGGCAATCTGAAGCGGCATGAAGCGCTCGTAGAGGGCCGTGACGTCCGCATCGCTGGGCAGGCGATCGAAGCGCCGCCTGAAACGATCCGCGATGGCTGGCTGGTTGCACAGCGTGCGGATGTGGTCCCACTTGCCCATACCCATGGGGCCGCGCGCCTCATCCAGGCTGATCTCGATGTCGAAGGTGGCGAATGCTTCGACGAAAATCTGCGTGGGTGCGAAGGAGCCGAAGTCAACCACGGTGCCTGCCCAATCGAGGATGGCCGCTTGCAGGCAAGTCGGTGTTTGATGATGCATGATCTTTACCTGTGTCGTGTCAGGGGTGAGGAATAGGCTGGCGCCACGCCATGGAGCGGCGGAGCAGCCCGCGCGAAGCCGTGGCGAGCAGTACTGAAACGAAGCCGGAGGTCAGCAGGATCAGCGTCGACATGGCGGCCGCACCGCCTACGTTGCCGGCATCGTCCATGTTGAGAACGGCGACGGCGGCGAGAACGCTGTCGGGGCTGTAGAGGAAGATCGCGGCCGAGACCGTCGTCATCGCGGAGACGAACAGATAGCGGGTGATATCGAGCAGCGCGGGAAGGCACATGGGCACTGTCACGCGGAAAAAGTGCAGAACTAGCGGGACCTTGAGCGATCGCGCCGCCGCTTCGAATTCACCATCGAGTTGGCGCAACGCAGTGGAGGCGGTCATGTGCGCCGTCGTCAGGAAGTGCGCAATGGTGCAGATGACCAGTAGCGTCAGGCTGCCATAGAGACCTGATAGTGGATTGCCGGCGGCGTTGAAAAAGAACACGTATCCAAGCCCCAGTACGAGGCCCGGCACGGCCATCGGTACGAAGCAGAACAGCCGAAGTGCCTGCGTCAGCAGGGTCTGGCGCGTCTTCTCGATGAGGTAGGTGCCGGCAAATATCAGCAGGCTACCGAACAGGGCTGTGAACAGGGCGAGCGTCACACTGTTGCGGTACGCCAACCAGCCGCCCGGAAGCTCCGAAAATGCATAGTGCTGCAGGGAAAGCGAAAGGTTATAGGGCCAGAAAGCAACCAGGGATGAGTAGATGGCCATCCCGAAAACAACCAGCAGCACGAGGCAGATCGCCAGGGTAAGCCCCAGGAAGCAGCCATCCCGGCGCGCTGACGGCGCAGGCCGGTAGACCTGGGCCCGGCTCGCCAGCGCGTCGCGTTGATGTCGGCGCAGCCAGACATCTACCCCGAAGCTCAGGACTGCTGGTGCCAAGAGGACCAGGCCAATGAGCGCGCCACGCCCAAACTGTTGCTGGCCGACCACCGCCTTGTACGCTTCCAATGCCAGTGTCTGGTAATCACCGCCGACCACGACCGGCACGCCAAAGTCGGTGATACATAGCGTGAAGACCAGGCAAAAGGCCGCGAAAAAGCCCTGGCGGCTGCTCGGCCAGGTGATGGTTCTGAACGCGCGCCACGATGAGGTATTCAGGCTCGCTGCTGCATCGAACAGCCGGGCATCGGCAAGCGCAAGTGCCGACATCAGCACCATGAGCGCATGGGGAAAGGTGTAGATGGCCTGCCCAAGCACGATGCCCCAGAACCCGTAGATATTTTCATCCACCAGATCGCGCAGCAGGCCCTGATTGCCAAACAGGTAGATGAGGGCGATACCCGGCAACATCGAAGGCGCTAACAGCGGCAGCAGTGAGATGCCACGCCAGAGTCCCTTGGCTGGGATGCAGGTACGTTGCAGGGCGTAGGCAAAAAGGTAGGCCAGCGGCACGACCAGCGCGGCGACGGTAAGCGATGTCCGGAGGCTGTTGCCTAGTAACCAGCGAAAGTTGTCGCTCGCGAACAGGGCCAAAGCCGCAGTTAAGCCGCCGCCCTGTCCGGCATCACCGATCAATCCGCGCCATAGCATGGCCAGGACCGGTAGGAGCACGGCCAGAAGGAGCAGGGCCAGCAGGAGCGATTGGCCACCGACAACGAACAGGCGGTCGGCGACATCAGGAGAGAGCGGCCGGCGCGCGCGGCGGGCTTCGAGTAGGAGTGCACGTTCCATATCAGGCAAACACCTGCAGGCTATCTGAAGGCAGTGCGACCCGTAACGACCTGCCGGCAAGGCGCGGGACAGCATCCGGGGAAAGCTCGGCGAACATCGCATGCCCGGGCATTGCATCCAGTTCGAAATGCACTCGGCACCGATTTCCAAGGAACGTCAGCTCGTGCATGTGCGCCGAAAACGTGTTCTCGGTTGTGCCCGGGGGATTGAGCTGGATCGCTTCGGGCCGGCAGAAAAGGCGGCCGTTCCTCGCGGCGTTCATGCAGGCAACGCGCACTTCAAGCGCACCTACGCGAGCAACGCCGTTCGTGTGTTCCGAGAACGGCAGCCAATTGCCCTGGCCGATGAACTGGGCCACGAAGGCGGTGGCGGGAGTACGGTAAAGATCGCGCGGCGTGGCGTACTGCTCGACCCGACCCTGGTTGATGACGGCGATGCGGTCCGCCATCAGCAGGGCTTCTTCCTGGTTATGGGTGACCATTACGGTCGTGGTGCCGAGTCTTTTCTGCAGTGCGCGCAGTTCGGTGCAGAGATGCTCTCGTACTTGCGCATCCAGTGCCGACATCGGCTCGTCCAGTAGCAACAGCGAGGGGGCAGGTGCCAACGCGCGTGCCAGTGCTACGCGCTGTTGCTGGCCGCCGGAAAGCTGGTTCGGATATTTGCGTTCAATACCTTGCAGGCCAACCAGGTCGAGCATCTCGGCAACACGCGTGCGGACCTCGCTTCGGGTCTTTATGGACAGCCCGTATCCAATGTTCTGCTCGACCGTCAGATTGGGGAAAAGCGCGTAGGACTGAAAGAGGATGCCGTAGTCCCGCGCTTGCGGCGGTAGCATCGAGACGTCTTTCGAGCCGAGCACAACGGTGCCGCGGTCCTGATGTTCGAGGCCCGCGATGCAACGAAGGAGGGTGGTTTTACCGCAGCCCGAGGGGCCCAGCAGGCAGGCCAGTTCACCCGGCTCGACATCGAGAGATACGCCATCCAGTGCGGTGTAGGTGCCAAAGGCCTTGCAGATGTCGCGCACCTGCAGGCCGATTGAATGTGGCTTGGCCATGTGGGATACCTCGTTGGGAGCCGATAGCTCGAACGAGGATCATGCTAAGCAGGCACTACTAAGCCTTCGTGGCATTTGCCGCAAACCTGCCGATAGTGTCATCAGCGATTTTGCGTAGCGGTCACCGATTGGCGGCAGCGCGCGCCAGCGACAGGAACGCGGCCGGCAGGCGCGCCTGGCGTCGCTCCTTCAGGCAATACAGGTATTCGCCTATGTAAGGCGCGCCTTCGAGCTCAATGACTTTGAGCTGTGGCGCATCAGGCACTTCATGTCGCGCGATGATGCTGATGCCGATATTGCGCAGCACCGCTTCGCGTATGGACTCGCGGCTGCCGATTTCCAACAGGGGGCCGGCGGCCCGCCCGGCGTCTTGCAGGAGCGCCTCGGTCAAAACTCGGGTCGTGGACCCGGCTTCTCGCATGAGAAGACAATGCCCGCCAAGGGCACTCAGAGGGACACGATCGTGCGCGGCGAGCGGATGGTGACGATGCACCGCGAGCACCAGCGGATCTTCACCCAGCAACAGGCAGGTCAGGCGGGTATCGGCGATTTTCTGGGAGGAGGCGCAGACGTCCACCCGATACTCTTCCAGGGCTTCGATCACCTGCTGGGAGTTGCCGATCTCCAGCGTCACGTCGCAGCGAGGGAATTGCTCGCGGAACCGCTTGACTAGATCCAGCACGTAATAGGGCGCCGTAGCACCGATGCGCAGTGACCCTTCCACCTGGCCGCTGTTGCGCAGGAAGAATTCGATATCGGCTTCCTGTTGAAGCAGCTGCTGGACCATTGGAAGCAGCTGTATCCCCTCATCGCTCAACGCCAGGCGACGTCCGCCGCGGTGGAAAAGCTCGACCCCGTATTGCCCTTCCAGGTTTCGAATCTGAGTGGTCACGGTCGGCTGGCTCAGCCCAAGCTTCTTCGCGGCCTGAGTGACGCTCCCAAGCCGGGCGACCATGTAAAACGCTTTGAGCTCGGCAGACAGCATGCGTAGATCCGTTCCCTGAAAGATCGAAGGGCGGGCATCGCCGTGCCCGTGCGGATGCTACTCCGAATCACGCATAGCTGGCATGAGGTTGTTCGACCGGCTGCCCATGCCATCGCGCCAGCCCATGCGATACGACCCATCGAGCGCTACTGCACGCAGCGCGGGGTTGCTCTCGGCATCATTCGCCGCGGATGTACTGTTCCAGATGCCGGATTGTCGAAGCCTGCTCCTGGACGGTTTCCTTCACCAGGTCACCAATGGACAGCAGCCCGACGAGGCGGCCGTTACCCATGACCGGCAAGTGGCGCAGGTGGTGCTCAGTCATCAGCGACATGCACTCGCTTACGGTCTGCTGCGGCAGCACGATGATCACGGCCTCGGTCATGATCTCGCTGACGGGTGTAGCGAATGAGGAGCGGCCCTGCAGTACGACTTTGCGCGCATAGTCGCGCTCGCTGATGATGCCGACCAGCTCGCCATCTCGCAGAACGGGAAGGGCGCCAACGTTCTTGTCGGCCATCAGGCGTAGCGCGTCCAGAACGGTGGCATCCGGACTGATGGTGTGGACGTCCTGCATGGCCTTGGCGGCGATCAACTGGCCTGCGTTTCTCATGTCGTATTGCTCCCTACGATGCGCTTTGGTTGGCGGTAACGGCAGTGTGATCCAAGCCAGACGCGGCCTCCAGCCACGGTGCGCAATGGGAACGATTGATGACGTTAATGGATAGGTGCCAGGCCGCCGGTCAATGGCGCTATGTCCGGAAAGCGCGCCACGATGTCCGGATTCGATGCGTCTGTTCGATTGAGGCCGCTTGGTGGCGATTCGACAATAGATCGTCCAACGCCATCACCTTACCGAGACATCCATGAACCGAGCTGCCGCACCCCGTATACCCCTGATACCTGCGTCCTTTTTTGCCATGACACTTGGCCTCGCCGAGACGGGGAACGCGTGGCGTTTCGCCTCGGACTGCTGGGGGTTGCCCCGCGAGGCCGGGGAGATGCTGGAGGGTCTTGCGATCCTGTCGTTCGTTGTCTGGCTGGGCCTTTACGTCTACAAATGGTGTATGGCGCGGGAGGCTGCTCTGGCTGAATGGCGCGACCCGGTCCAATCCGCTTTCATTGCACTCATTCCGGAGTCGGTCATTTTGATCGCACTGGCCGTGCAGCCGTACCAGCACGGTTTGGCCGTAGGGCTGTTCTGGCTGGGCTCCGTTGCGAACCTGGCCTACGGCGCGCTCCGAATGGCCGCAACCTGGCAAGTACAGCGTGAACCGGTTCAGATCGTACCGCCGCTACTGCTGACCTACAGCGCAAGCGTACTGGTCAACGCACTGGCCGCGGGCGCTTTTGGCTATGTCACCTATGGCTGGATGCTCTTTGGCATTGGAGCCGTTTCCTGGTTTGTGCTGGATTCGGTGCTGACGCAGCAGTTGATGTCAGGTGGCTTGGCCGCCCGCACCCGCAACTTCATGGGAATCTACATGGCGCCTTGCGTCGTCGCGCTCGTGGCGTATCAGATGCTCAGCGGGGCGCAGGCACATTTGCCTGTGACGCTGGCGCTTTCCGGATATGCCGTGTTCGTGGCAGCTGCATTGTTCGTTTCGCTTGGCTGGCTCCGAGAGCAGCCGTTCGCGGCGGGTTACTGGGCCTACACCTTCGGCGTGGCAACACTGGCGCAAGGCCTGATCCTCGCCGTGGAGCGGCACCCTCACGCCGGGCTTGAAACAGTCGCCATCATTGGCTTCTGCGCCGCTATCATCGTCACTGGTTGCGTGGCGGTCGGCACGCTCAGGCTTTGGCTCAGGGGCGGCTATTTCCCGGCTGCACCCGTGTCAGGAGGAATGCCCGCGAAATGAAACGCGTCGCGATGCTGGTGTTTGACCGGGTCCAGTCGCTGGACGTCGCCGGCCCGCTGGATGTATTTGCCGAGGCCAATGGTTTCGTTTCGCCCGGGGCTGGCTACGAGGTTGTCCTGGTCGGAGCGGACGGGCGCCCGCTACGTGCTTCCAATGGCATGAAGATCGATGCGGATCGTGCCGTGAGTGCAGGCCCGGTCGGGGCGGATCTGTTGCTCGTGCCAGGCGGGCCAGACCTTCCAACAGCTGCGACTGACCCGGTCATCAGCGCATGGTTGGCGAAAGAAGCGCAGTGTACGCCCCGGTTTGGCTCGATCTGCACGGGTGCGTTCCTGTTGGGGCGTGCTGGCCTGCTGGAGGGTGCAATTGCAACCACCCATTGGCAGCATGCGCAGCGCTTGCGCGAGCAGTTTCCCAAAGCCGAAGTGGAAGTGGATCGCATCTATGTCCGGCATGGCCGGATGGTTACGTCCGCGGGCGTGACGGCGGGGATCGACCTCGCACTGGCCTTGGTCGCAGAAGATCACGGGGCAGGCGTGGCACTCGCCGTGGCGAAGCGCTTGCTGGTTGTCACGCAGCGGCAGGGTGGGCAGTCGCAGTTCAGCCCGTTTCTCCCTGACACGATTGATCCGGACCCGACCGTGGAGCGCGTGCAACGCCATGTGATGGAGCACCTCGCGGATTCGCTGACGATAGAAACGTTAGCCGGTGTGGTCGCGATGAGCCCGAGGCATCTCGCCAGGGTATTTACCCGTGAACTCGGCTTCACGCCAGGCGAGTTTGTCCAACGGGCCCGTATCGACCGGGCGCGACAGTTGCTCGAAGGTACGCTGCTTCCGCTAAAGACCGTTGCCTATCGATGTGGGTTTGGCAGCGCGGCGCGAATGCGGCTTGTCTTCGGCCAGCGGCTCGGCATTACGCCCGCCCAATATCGAGACCGGTTCAGCCATCAGCGCGACAAGACGGGCGGCGCGCAAGGCGCTTGAACGGTGTTTGCCTACAGCCTGTAATGGGCGAGTAGGGCGCAGGCCCCCGCGGGACACGCGAGGGCCTTTTACATCAGTTGCTCGGGCGTTGCTTGGTCGCGTCGAGTTCGGTCTTTTTTCCAGTGGTGATTTCGGTGATCTTCGCGGATTGGCCGATGGCCCGGTCGAAGGCATCCTGCATGGCGGCAATGGCTTCCACCGCGGTGCCCTCGAGTCCGCCCTTCGCGGCCCAATCGAAATTCCAGACACCGGACAGGCCGTCTGCGCCCGGTACATCGTGAGTTTCGATCGCGGTGTAGACGTCTGGATGGGCCACCATGTAGGCCGCCGCCGCCGAGACGTCCGCCGGTACGGAGCCCTTGGCGTTTTCGGCCAGCTGGCTTAGCTGGCTTGCGTGGATCGCCGACTTGCCTTCCTGTCGCAGGTAATCGGCAATGATCTTGCTCGACCGCGCGATGTTCAGCTTCTGGTCGAAGAGGGCTGCGTTGCTCTGCGCGGGTGGCGTTACGCCTGTCGATGGAACGGTCGTGGACATCGGTGTCTCTCCTTGGCTTATGAATGTCACAGCTATCCGGACGCCGACCCGTTCAATTTGATACAGGCCGGACGCCGTTCAAATGGCATGCCGAGCAGTTAAAGGCCCGTTACGCGATGGAGCTCGTGTCCTCCGGCCAGGCGTCCTCCGGTACGTCGAAGTAATCGCCGTTTTCTACGCCATCGATTTCATACTTCGTCAGGTGGTCGCTCAGCAGGTCCGCGAATTTGCCGACGCGGTTTTCCTGCTTCACTTCGTTGACGATAGCGGGGACGACGGCGGCAATGATGCCGACGCCTGCGGCCACGAAGCCAAGGCCTCCTGCGACGGCTGGCAGACGCGCAGCGATTGCGGCGACGCGTGCACTGGAGCTGCTCGCAAGGCCGGTCAACGACGCGCCGGCCTCGGCAGTCGTGGCAAGGCCTGCCATGAGACCAAAGGAGCTTGCCGTGATGCCCATGCCACCCGTGAGCTTTTCGCCCTTGCGAATGGCCTGTACGCCGTCGAAGATCCCATAGGCGCCCATGGCGATGCCGGCCATGCCGCCCAGGCCCTTGGCGGAGTCTTCGAAGGTCTTGGCGACGTTGGTCAGGGACTTCTGCAGATCTGTCGTTGAAGACAGGGTCATCTTCAGTGCTCGCTGGACGGCGCCGTCTCCAGGCCGTGCACGGGCCGCCGCTTCAAGTTTTGGTCCTGCGTCCTTGAGGTATTTCTGGAAGGCCTTTGAGCCGCCTTCAGTCAGCAATGTGGCTGCCTGTACCGAGCCGTTCGTGATATCCACGATCTGCTTGTCCGTCAGGTTGCCCTTGGCTTCGGCGCCTCTCGCAATCGTCAGGCCCGCCATGAATACGCCGCTGACGCCGTGCATGACGCCCCTGTCCGACGTATTCTTGAGGAAGCCGTCAAGCTTTGCGGTCTTATCGAAAAGGTTGAGCTTGTCGAGGGTCTTGGTCCCTTGGCGCAGGAGATCCCAGTAGCCGCGGACACTTGCCAGTACCGTCTGACCCGTGGCGACCGTACCGTCCTGGTTGACCAGTAGCTCTGGGTTGCTGGACCGAACCTCCTCGATCAGCGCCTCGACTTTCTCTTCATCGAGTTCGTCGCCACCATCGACGCCAAAGGCTTTCTTCAGGTCTTCGAAGCTGGCGTCCTTGAAGGCATTTTCCTGAGCAATCTTCGTGAAGTTCTCTTCGAGCTTGGCGTCGTGCTTGGCGGTAAGGTTGGGGTCGAGCATCGCGTTGTACAGCGCCACTTCCATGCTGAAGGCGCTGGTCGCTTCTTCCACGGAGCTGCTGCCCAGCAACTGGGTCATCCGGTCCCCTGAAACCAGCCAGTCCTTATAGAAGTCTTCCAGCTCACCGTTGTGATCCGAGTTCTTCACGGCTTCCTGCAATTCGGCTGGTTTCTCGATCCCCAACGCCCGTTGGAATTGGCTGGCCGTGCCGGCGAATTCAGCGAGCACTTCCTGCTGCTTGACGTCACCGTCCTTTTCCTTTTCGCTCCAAAGGTCGTCCAGCGCCTTGCCTGACTTGATCTCGGACGTGTAGGTGTCCTCGAGCGCTGCCTTCAACGTGTCGTTGCCGTTGACGACGTCCTGCAGTTCCTTCGTGCCGCGCTCGTCCAGGTATTTGGCTACGTCCTGATCGGCCTGCAGAATGGCGATGTTCTTGTTGACATCCTCGAGCAGCTTCTCTGGGTCCGGATGGGTACGAACCCTGTTGGCGATGGTCACCTTGGATTTGTCGTCACGCCACATGCCCGCGCTGCCACCCTCGATGATCAGCGACTGTGCATTCATCAGCTCATAGAGAACCGCGGCCTTGTCCTCGGCCGAATACTTGTCCGGGTTCTCCAGGATGTCCTTGTCGAACTTGCCAGTGTCGATTTTGGACAACAGATTGCGGTCTGCGACCTCCGAAAGCATACCCATCAGGGACGGTGCATCCTTGGGCGCCGAATCTTTCATCCAGGCCTGGATATCGCCCTTGCTAACGTCACCGTCGGGCTTTTGAGCCAGGGAATGCTTGGCGGTGTCGAGCATCTCGAATGCGCCGGGTTGAGACCAGAAATCCAACGCATCCTTGACCTCGTCGCTGAGGTGGGTGTTCTTTTCCTTGTATTCCTGCAGCGCATCAGCAGTAAGGTATTTGCCTGCCTCGGTCTTGCCTACGATCGCGTCGTAGTTTTCCAATAGGATGGCTGAATACTTGGTGACCAGTTTCGATGCGTCGTCGGCATCCGGGTTGGCCTTCAGGTAGTCCTTGTAGCTGCTGATGTCGTCGGTCTTCTTCAGGCCTGGCAGGACGGAAAAACCCTCCTTGCCGAAATCCTGCAGGCGTCCGGCCTCTGTGCCATGTATGGCTTCGCCGCTCTTGGTGAAGCCATCGATACGGTCGTTGAAGGCGTCCTTTCCGCTGAGTGCCTTGCCGTTTTCGTCGAACATCGTGACGCGGTCCAGAACCTGCACTGCGCGAAATGCCGCGTCCGCGTCGGTTTCATAATCACCGACGCGATCCTTGAGCATGTCCTTTACGCCGCTCTGATTCCCGAGATTGGCCAGCAGCGGATGGTCATCGAGAATGTCCTTGGCCGAGCGCTTGTCATCCTCCGGGCGCTCCCAGACGATCCCGGCTTTCTCGGCCGCTTCCCGAGCCTGCTTGTCGCTGCCAACGCTGGACTGGTCCACAAGTTTGCCCTTGAGTGCCGAGAAGCCCTCCTTGCCGAAATCCTGCAGGCGTCCGGCCTCGGTGTTGGGTTTGGCTTCCTTGCCCTTGGTGAAGCCGTCGATCCGATCGTTGCCAATGTCCTTGCTGGCTATCCGGTTGCCATTCCCGTCGAGTTGTTCGACATGCTGTAGAACCTGAACCGCTCGGAAGGCAGCGTCGGCGTCCTTCTCGAAGTCGCCAACACGGTCCTTGAGCATGTCCTTCACGCCGCTCTGGTTGCCCAGGTTCTCGAGCAGCGGATTCTCTTTGAGGATGTCCTTGGCCGAGCGATCATCACCTTCGGGGCGTTCCCACTGGATGCCCAGCGCTTCGGCCTGCTCGCGTGCCTTTTTGTCGTCGGCCGCGGAGGTGTGTTGCCCCAGGTCGCCCTTGAGGTTTTCAAAGCCATGTTTGCCGAAATCCTGCAGGCGACCGGCTTCGGTGTTTGGCTTCGCTTCGCCGCTCTTGGTGAAACCGTTGATCTTGCCATCGTCAACCGTATTGCCTGCGACGCGGTTGCCATCCTTGTCGAAGCGTTCGATATGGCGGAGCACCTGGCTGGCGCGGTGGGCGGCGTTCGCATCCTTTTCGAAATCACCGACACGCTCCTTGAGCATCTTCTTCACGTCGCTCTGGTTGCCGAGGTTCTTCAGCAGAGGATCGTCGTCGAGGATGTCCTGCGCGGAGCGTTTATCGCCTTCAGGCAGTTCCCACTGGATTCCGACCGATTCGGCTGCCTCGCGGGCTTTCTTGTCATTACCCACCGACGCTTCCGGGTTCAGTACCCCCTTGAGGTTGGAGAAACCGTCCTTGCCGAAGTCCTTTAGGCGACCCGCTTCGGTACCGTGTTTGGCGTGGCTCTGGCTGGTATAGCCATCGATCCGCCCGTTGCGCACATCCTTCCCGGCCTGGCGATCGCCGTTGGCGTTGAAGGTCTCAATGTGTTCGAGGACCTGTGACGCGCGGTAGGCAGCGTCCGCGTCCTTCGTGAAATCGCCGACTTGCTCCTTGAGCATGTCCCGCGCCTTTTCGCGGTTATCCAGATTCTTCAGCACTGGGTCATCGTTGATGATGTCCTTGGCCGAACGGTCATCACCTTCGGGTCGCTCCCAGCGAATTCCCACCCGCTCGGCTTCCTCGACGGCGGAGCCCCAGTCTTTTTCGGAAGAGTCGTTCTTGTTGTTCGTCCTGTTGTTCAGCGCGCCGACGGTCATTGTCTTTCCTTCTGTGTGGACCAGAAAAAACAGTGACTACCGGAGCGATCACGCAAACGTATCGCTCGCTACTGACTGGACTGGTGATGGGTGGGCACTGGACGCGACAAGCATCCGGTACGTAGCTCCATCAAAACGCGTTGCGATGAAAATACGATGACATTGGCCGCTGCACTTTTGGGCAGGCCTACCGGTGCTGTTGAGAGAAACTTGTGATCGTCTTGAAAAGACTGAGTTTGTTTCATGTTGGCGTTCCGCCCGACAATGACACCATTGAGAATCAAGGAGTAGGCAATGGCATTGGCGCATGGGTTGGGCATCTGGGGTTTGGGTAGCGGGCGTGCGCTGGAGCGCGCAATCGACGCCTATCGGCACGGGCAGCTGGATGAGCAGCGACTACAGGCTATCGGAGACGCCATCCGTACACGCCATTGGAAGGCGCAATATGATGCTGGCCATGCGTTCGTGACCGTGGGTGACTTTACTTGGCGAGACCCGGTCCTGGCCCATTCCGCGCTGGTGGGTGCGCTGCCTTCCGCTGGCCGAGTCGTTGAGGAAGAATGCCCACTCGCCACGTTGCTTGAGGTTCATGCGAACGCGGCCAAGCGTGGGGCACTGGGCCGTTGGTTCAACACCGCGATGGAACTGGTCCCGCCGCTGCTTACGGCGGACGCGCAATTCGGATTGAAGCCGGCTGCGCTGTTGCAGGAGGTCGAACAGGCTCGAGCGTTAGGCTACGCCGTGAAGCCGGTGGTGCTCGGGCCGCTTACCTATCTCTGGCTTGGCCAGGCGTGCAGCAGTCAGGACGATGTGCTTGGATTGCTGGATCGACTGCTGCCGGTCTATGGGACGCTGTTTACACGTTTTGCGGAGCAGGGCGTGGAGTGGGTACAGATCGATGAGCCACTGCTGACCCAGGATTTGCCGCCGGCCTGGACGTCTGCCTATGAGCGCGCCTACAACCTTCTGCAGAAAGAGCCATTGAAGAAGCTGGTTGCCTGTGGATTCGGCAAGCTCGATGCGAACCTGGGACTTGCAGCGAGCCTGCCCGTCGACGGGCTGCACGTGGATATCGAAGGGGATTATTCACGTCTGGTCCGGGTGCTGGACAGGATCCACGGCTACAAGGTGTTGTCACTGGGCCTGGTGAGCGGGGCAAACTCGGATTCGGATAGTGAGCACGCCAAGGCACTTGCCCGGGAAGCGCATGAGCGGATTGGCGACCGGCTCTGGGTGTCCGCCGTATCTGCGGTCTATGCGGATGAGCCGGATAATGCTGACAGCGCCGGACCAAGAGGCGGGATCGCCACCTTCGCGAAAGCCAGTGCGCTCGCCGCGCAGATCGCCGCGAGCGCGTCGGATGGCTTTGGACGCTCAAGTGAGGCCGCGTAGCGAAGCAGGGGAACCATCGGCGGCTGCCACATGATTACGAGTCCGTGAGCGTCTATCCTAGCACTCACGCGTCCCTCATTCACGGCAGCTGGGGCACCTTCGCAACCACCTTGATCTCGAACTGGAAGCCGTACAGCCAGGTGACGCCCACGCACGTTATGTTGGGGAAGGGCGCTTCGCCCCAGTATCCAGGTACCACCTGCCATACCCGTTCGAATATGGACTCTGGGTCGACGAGAAACACGGTCACGTCGACGACATCATCGAACGTACAGCTGGCGGCGTTCAGGACGTTGTTCAGATTCTCGAACGCCAGGCGCACCTGGTCCTCGAGGATGGGCTCGGGTGAGCCATCTTCGCGGCTGCCTACCTGGCCGGACACGAACAGGAAACCATTCGAGCGTACGGCGGGTGAGTAGCGGTTGCGTTCATAGAGTGCCTGACGGCCAGTGGGAAACACGACATCGCGTGCCATGGAAAACCTCCTGATGCGCGGGGCGCACGTTGCGTTATAAGGAGGTCAAGCTAAGGCGCGCCGTGGCGAGAATAAATCGAGAAGGGCGGACAACATTGTTTGTAGTATCCAAACAATTCAACCCTTCAGGAGTGCGTCATGGATCGCATCGCTGCCATGCAGGCCTTTGCGCGTGTGGTCGAAGCGGGGAGCTTCACGCGGGCTGCCGAAACGCTACAGTTGAACCGTGCGAGCGTGACGCAGCTCATCCAGCAGCTTGAAAGCCGACTGCGGGTCAAACTCCTGCACCGCACCACACGGCAAGTCCGAGTTACCGAGGACGGTGCCGCGTATTACGAGCGGGTCATCCGGCTGCTGGCGGATCTGGACGATGCCGAAACAGGTCTCTCGGCAAGCGCGCATGAGCCGCGCGGGCGCCTGCGCATTGATGTTCCGAGCCCCTTTGCCAGCCGGATCCTGATGCCTGCGCTGCCAGCTTTTCAGGCGCGTTATCCAGAGTTGCACCTGCATATTGGCGCGAGCGACAGGCTCGTCGACATGGTCGTGGACAACGTCGATTGCGTTGTGCGCGGTGGTGTGCCGACGCATCCTTCGCTGGTGGCAAGGCAGGTCGGCGATCTGCCGCTTGGCGTCTATGCGGCGCCAGGTTATCTGGCCCGTGTGGGCATACCGCATCATCCGAGTGAGCTGGCCGACGATCATCATCGGATCGTGGGTTACTACTGGGCCCGCACCGGCAAGATCATGTCCTACGAACTGCATCGAGGCGATGAGCGCTTCACCGTGGCGAGTCGCTGCAGCCTGACGGTCGACGAGGGAAATGCGTACCTGGCGGCGGGCGTGGCGGGGCTGGGGGTTATCTGGTTGCCGACTTACATGAGCCAGGTACACGTCGAGCGCGGTGAGCTTGTGCCGTTGTTCGAGGATTGGCACGTCGAGCCGATGCCGCTTTATGTGGCGTACCCACCCAACCGGCATGTGAGTCGCAAGCTGCGGGTGTTCATTGATTGGATGGCGGAATTGATCGCTGAGATCGCACCGGTTCGGGCTCGGTAGTCAGTTCGAATAAGCCTGCCAGCGGAAGCTCTCTGACTACCTGTTTATTGGGGTGGAATGCTGCAGTGTTCGTAGGGTGGAATCCCACAGGGCTTCCACCGTTTACCTCGGCTGGCACGATACGCGGTGTCGGGTCGATAGAGGTAAAGTGCGCGCCCCTGCGGGCAGTGTCCAGCCCACATGACGACAGCGTCGGTGCCGGCCATTTGGTGGGTTACGCTTCGCTAACCCACCCTACACTGCTAAATTTGGATCGAACGGCATGCAGGATTTGAGTACGCCGTAAGCGATGGTTAGCAGTTTGCGCATGGCGGCGCAGACGATCTGCTTGCCTTTCTAGGCTCGACTTTTCATTCGTTCAGCAAGCGCTCTGACCGCAGGGCGGGTGCAACCCGCCGCTTCAGTCTTGAGACGGGTAAGGGTCTATCCATCACCGCGTTGTTTGGACGTTTGGGTTTCGGCCCTTAAGGCCGAGTTACCTTTTCTTGCATGGCCAAGAAAACGTAACCCAAAAGAAGGCCACCCCTGCATACGGCCCGGCACTACGCGCTGCTTCGTTTCGGGTTCCCTCGCTCCATCGCCGCTCCGAGGGCCCCCGACGACGGGCCCTCCCTGGCCCGGCGTCGCTTTCGCGGCATCCATGCCGCTCAATCCTCTACGCAACGATTCCGCTCGGCCTTCTGAAGGGGCCCGTCATGCGGCGTCTGCACGGGCCCGGTCCGTGGTACAAGAAGCCGGGTAGGGTGGAATCCCGCAGGGCTTCCACCGTTTACCTCGACCGGCACGGTCCGCGGTCTATTGGCTCGATACAGGAAACGCGCCCCGGCGGGTGGTGTCCAGCCCACATGACGACAGCGTCAATGCCGGCCATTCGGTGGGTTACGCTTTGCTAACCCACCCTACGGTGCTACGTCGCTCACGCAGTCGGCGCGGTCTTGATCCCTTCGAGCTGGATCTGCCACAGGCGCTCGAAGATACCGCCCTGTTTACGAAGCCGATCGGGCGGGCCGTCCTCGACGATACGGCCATTTTCGAGCACGACGATCCGGTCGAACGACGCCAGGGTCGACAGGCGATGAGCGACTGCCAGCACGGTTCGTCCCTGCATCAGGTTGTCCAGGGCGGCCTGGATTTCGGCTTCGGATTGAGTGTCTAGGGCTGACGTCGCTTCGTCGAGAATCAGGATCGGTGCATCCTTCAGGAAGGCGCGTGCAATGCCCAGGCGCTGGCGCTGGCCGCCGGAGAGCATCACGCCGCGCTCACCCACGAGCGTGTCATAACCCTGCGGAAGTTCGCGGATGAAGCCGTCGCAGAATGCGTGCCGCGCCGCTGCCTCGACTTCGGCGTCCGTCGCGTCCGGTCGACCATAGCGGATGTTCTCTCGGATGCTCCGATTGAACAGGGCTGCTTCCTGGGGGACCACCGCCATGCGCGCTCGGAGGCTGTCCTGGCTGACTTCGCTGATGTTCTGGCCGTCGATGAGAATGGCGCCCTGATCCACATCGTCCAGCCGCTGGATCAGGCTGATGAGCGTGGACTTGCCAGCACCCGACTGGCCGACGATTCCCACTTTCTGCCCCAGCGGCACGTGCAGGTCGAAGTTCTCGAATACCCGGCGGCCGTCGGGATAGGCGAAGCCCACGCCCTTGAATTGGATGTCGCCACGGGACAACGCGAGTGGCGGCTCGGGATCGTCCAGACCGTGCGGCTGGATGATGATCCCCAGGGTTTCCTCGATGGCGCTTAGCTGCTGCACGGCGTCCACCAGCGCGAGCGCGAGGTCTCGCGAGCCATGAAGGATGCGGAATGTAAGCGCGCTTACCATGACGACGTCACCGGCTGTCAGCGTGCCCGCGATCCAAAGCTGGATGGCCCAGATCAGCATGCCGCCGGCCATGATCGACAGGCATATGTCGTGGATGACACGGGCTTTTTCCAGATACAGCCAGCTGCGGCGCTGGGCCTGCGCCTCGATTCCAATTTCCTGGGCAAGCCGCTGGCTTTCCCGGTGTCGTGCCGAGAAGGCTTTGATTGTCCAGACATTGGAGACGACATCGACCAGCTCGCCGCCTACACGCGCTGACTGTGCCGCAAACCGTTGGTGCTTGGCACGGCCGCGAATGCCGAACAGGGTAATGATCGCCGCAACCACGGCAACGAACGCGATCAGCGCCCATGCCATCTGCCAGTGCACCGCAAACAGCACGATGACGGCGCCGAGAAAGTCCACGCAAGGCGGCATGATTTTCCATACAAGCCCACCATAAAGCGCGCCGGCAGCGCCGCCTGCAGCCGAGATCCGATTGCCCAGCGAGCCCGCGAAATGCTCGGTGAAGTACCGCATCGGGTGCCCGGTAAGGTACTTGAAAAGGTCTACGCGCAAATCAACGCAGCTTGCCACGACCGTCCTGCAGCCCAGCCAGCCACCGAGACGCCAAAAGATGTTCTCGGCTACGATCAAGCCCATGAACAGCCCTAGTGGCATCCATACCGCCGCGCGTGCGCGGTCGGGTTCGGCCATGGCATCGACCAGCAGTTTCATGCCGTATTGCACCGCGACAGCGCAGCTGGCAGCGCCAATAACGAGCAGGAACATACCGCCGAAATGCCAGGGGCGTCGGCGGACGTAGTACATGAGAAACGCTATCGGCCGCCGTGGCAGTTCCACTGCGCCGTCTGACGACCGTGCCGTTTCGTTACTCATAGTGTCATCGCCAGGGTATCGTTCAGACCATCGAAGCGCTGACGTTGGCGCTGCAGTGCTTCTGCCAATGGGCCATGGGCAGGGCGTTGACCAAGCGCGTCGGGGTAACCCAGGAGCCCTGTTTCGCAATGGCGGTCATTCTCCCAGCCGGGATAGTCGAGCACCGGATACAGGCAGATTCCTTCGATTGGAATTCCACGCTGCAACGCGAGGTGCACTTCGTTTGCGACATAGTCAAACCAGTCCGCGCGCGCGTCGCCTTCGGCACCGGTTTCGGCAATCAGCAGGGGGCGGCGATAGCGACGGTAGAGTTCAGCGAGGATGCCGCTGAACGGACGATAGTTGGGATCACCGCGCCAGATTGTGTCGCCTCCCAGAAACCACTGGTTATCGGAGTAGTAATTCAAGCCGAGGATGTCGAGGTATTCCGGCCGGCCGCCGAGGCCGGGCCATTGGTTGCCGCAAAGCATGTCCCACGCCTCGTACTGCGATAGTCGGAAGCGCTCGGCCTCGCCCTGGACTTCGGGGCGGTTGTTGCTCGGTATCACGTTGATGACCGGATCGGTCTGCACGAACCGTGATCGCGAATCGACTTCACGGATTGCCTCAATGGCAGCAATGCTGGCTCGCACCAGTTGATGCTTGAGTTCGAACCCGCGCCCGCGACCGAGCGGACTGAAGTGGCCAACGTCTCCGCCGGCCCAGGACCAGAACGAGATTTCGTTGATCGGCGAATAGAACGCCGGCCGGTCCGTTTCCTCCACAATGACCCGAGCCGCTTCCCGAGCGAAGCGGGCAAAGCGCTCAACGAACGCCGGCCGCCAGATGTCGATGTCGTCGGGCCAGCCGTAGTGGCACAGGTCCCAGATCACCTGTACACCGGCCTGATTCGCCGCGCGAAGCTGCGGCAGGAAGCTCGACCAGTCGTACTGGCCGGGCGTGGTTTCGATCAAATGCCAGCGCAGCCCGTCCCTTACGCTTCGAAGGCCGTGTTCGGCAAGGGTGACGTAATCACTACTCGCCCAACGGTCATGCGCCGTAGCGGCGATGAGATCAAGCCGCCGCCCGTCGCCGCGTCGATGGGTCGAGCATTCGAAGCCGCCCATGAAGAAGCTGTCGAAAACGTAAGGCAGGTGCATGGTCAGGGTGCCTGCTCGGCCAGGCTCTTGCTGTGTTCGGCACTCTCGCCCGGCGCCGGCCCTCGCTCGGCTTCCTCGATGCGCTTGTATGCCGCAAGCGCCTGCCCGACGACCTGGTCCATGTTGTAGTACTTGTAGGTGCCGAGGCGGCCGAGAAAGATCACGTTGGGTGTGTCCTTCGCCAGCGCCTCGTACTGCTTGTAGCGCTCGGCATTTTCCGGCCGCGGGATGGGGTAGTAGGGGTCGCCTTCGTCGGCCGGAAATTCGTACGTGATGCTGGTCTTCTCGTGTTCCTGTCCGGTGAGGTGCTTGTACTCGCTGATGCGGGTGTAGGGCACCTCTTCGGATGGGTAATTGACCGTGCCGGTCGGCTGGAAACGCGACTGCTCAAGTGTCTCGTGGCGGAAGCGGAGGGAGCGGTACGGAAGCTTGCCGAAGCGGTAATCAAAGTATTCATCGATCGGCCCGCAGTAGACGAGGTGGTCGTACTGCACCTCTTCGCGTATTTCGCGATAGTCAGTGTTGATCATCACCTTGATGTTCGGGTGATCCAGCATGCGTTCGAACATCCGCGTGTAGCCATGAAGCGGCATCTGCTGGAAGGTGTCGATGAAGTAGCGATCATCAGTATTGGTGCGGGTAGGGACGCGCGAGGTGACTGACTTGTCGAGCTGGGAAGGATCCAGCGCCCACTGCTTGCGGGTGTAACCGCGAAAGAACTTCTCGTACAGCTCGCGTCCAATCTGATTGACGACTACGTCTTCACTGGTGCGGATGGTTTCCACCGGCTCCGCCCGGGAGGCCAGGTATTCCGCTGCTTCCTCATCGGTTTGAAGCGATAGCCCGTAGAGTGCATTGAGCGTCGTGCGGTTGATCGGGATAGGCACCTGTTTCCCGTCGACCACGGCCAGAACGCGATGCTCGTAGGGGTGCCATTCAGTGAAGCGCGAGAGGTATTCGACGATGCGCTCCGAATTGGTGTGGAAAATGTGCGGGCCATAGCGGTGTACGAGTACGCCGGCATCGTCGTAATGGTCGTAGGCATTGCCACCGATGTGGGGGCGGCGGTCCACGACAAGCACGCGCTTGCCCAGGCCGGCGGCAAGCCGTTCTGCGAGTACGCTGCCGGCAAAACCGGCACCTACGATGAGGTAGTCAAAGCCGCGACGTGAAGATGTCATTCCGTTTTCTTCCCTGTTCAGCGTAGACATTTTTCGATCACCTCGTTCATGCGCGCTTGAGTCTGATCCCAGGACATATCGCCCAGGGTGCGGTCGGCTTCTGCCAGGAACTGCTCACGATCGGCTGCCTTGTCCATCATTTCGGCACAGGCGTCGACGAAGCTTTGGGCACTGTCCACGATGCGCACCACACCGCTTTCGCCGTAAGTACGGACGACATCGGTGATGGCAGTGGAAACGGCCGGGCAACCCCCTGCGAGGTATTCGGGTGTCTTGGTGGGGCTTATGAACCGTGTGGATTCGTTCAGCGCAAATGGCATGAGCGCCACGTCCCAGCCGCCCAGATAGCGGGGCAGGTCGTCATAGGTTTTGCCGCCGAGGTAGTGGATGTTCGGCTGGCGCGGCAGCGATGCCGGATCGATCTTTACGACCGGGCCGATCATCACGAATTGCCATTCAGGGCGCAGTGTTGCGGCCTCACTTAGCAAGTCGATGTCGAAACGCTCGTCAATGACGCCATAGAAACCCAGGCGGGGATGCGGGATGGCGGCCTGGTCCGGTGGATCCGCCGGATGCTGCCGGGCGGCGGCGAAGTGTGCGATGTCGACACTGCTCGGAAACGCGTGGGCATTGTCGTGCAACTGCCGCTTGGCCTCCCAGATGCTGACACCCCCGGTAAAGACCACGTCTGCCTGGGCCAGCAATTCGCGCTCCCGCTCTACCAGTGCGGGCGGTGCGCCGCGGAACGCCGAAAGCTCGTCCATGCAGTCGTAGATCGTGACCCGGCGCGGCAGATGAGCGCTAAAGCTTAGGCTCATGGGCGTGTAGTACCACAATAGCGGCTCGGTCACGCCGAGGCTGGCGAGGTACTCATCCAGCAGCATCCGCAAGGCGTTATCTGTCGCCTCGCTCGTGATCCCGGCCGGCAGATGCGGGACGAGCACCTGGACGCCGTCTTCGTCAGGGCGCACCTCAAGATGCGGTTCATCCCCCGCGTCTGGAATCGGCTCTTCGAAAAACAGTACGTTGTAATGCCGCGCAAAGCGCGCCATCAGATGCTGCGGGCGCTGGTACACGAAGCTCCAGCGCAGGTGGGAAAGGCAAAGCAAGGTAGGGCGTTGCGGGTCATAAGTGACCGTCACATCCGGCCGCGGGTGCGCGGACTTCCCGATTGCATCTTGATGAGGTCCAGCCCAGCTCATGGGTTCTTCTCCTGATCCTTGAATACAGCGTAAACCCGCGCCACACGGGCCGCTTCGCTTGAACCTACGAGGCGTTTCATGGCTCGCACAAATGGACGGTATCGATCGTGTGGCAGTTCCACGGCTCGGCTGAAAGGTGACATCGCGCTCATCTCATCGGTTGAACTCCACGCCGACTCGGTTCGTCGTTATTCCACGGGTCGGTAACCCCGACACAGCATCCTGCCGCCGTACCGCAGGAGCGAATAGCCAGAGGCGACGGTAACGCTCGACGGAGGTATGCATGATTCTTGTGACAGGAGGGGCCGGCTATATTGGGTCCCATGCGGTGCTCGAGCTTCTCTCGGCAGGCCATGAGGTCGTCGTGCTCGACAACCTTTGCAATGCTTCGAGTGCATCGCTGCAGCGGGTAGCGCAGATCACCGGTCATGAACCGGTTTTCATCGAGGGCGACATCCGAGATCGCGCTTTGCTGGATGAGGTATTCGCACGCCACCCCATTGACGCAGTGCTGCACTTCGCAGGGCTCAAAGCGGTCGGCGAAAGCGTCCGCGAGCCACTGCGGTACTACGAAACCAATGTCGCGGGGACCATCGCGCTTTGCCAGGCCATGGCGGACGCGGGCGTGTTCCGATTGGTGTTCAGTTCATCCGCTACGGTGTACGGGGAATCGGTAAGCATGCCGATCCGTGAGGACTGCCCGACGGGGATTCCGACCAATCCCTATGGCCAATCCAAGCTGATGGCCGAAAACGTGCTGAAGGCCTTGGCCACGTCTGATCCACGTTGGTCGATCGGCATCCTGCGGTATTTCAATCCTATCGGTGCGCATCCGTCCGGCCTTATCGGCGAGGACCCGCACGGCATACCGAACAATCTGCTGCCCTACATGCTTCAGGTAGCAGTGGGTCGGCTTCCGCGGCTATCTGTCTTCGGCAATGACTACGCCACGCACGACGGCACGGGCGTTCGGGATTACATCCACGTGGTCGATCTGGCCAAGGGGCATCTCGGTGCGCTCGAACGGCTCTCCAACGTACCAGGCGTTTCGGTCTGGAACCTGGGTACGGGGCAGGGCTATTCCGTTCTGGACATGGTGCGAACCTTCGAGCACGTGACGGGCCAGACGTTGCCAATCCGTATGGCGCCGCGGCGCGCGGGGGACATTGCTCAATGTTGGGCAGACCCCGGGAAAGCCGAGCGCGAGCTGGGCTGGCGCGCCAAACATGGGCTGGCAGAAATGATCGCCGATGCCTGGCGGTGGCAACAGGGTAATCCCGAGGGATATCGCACCGCCTCGGAACGCGCGCGCGCGCTGGCGAGTTGAGATGTACTGGTCCGCACGGTGATGCGTAAAACGAAACATAATTCGGCCGTAAGGCCGCAGACCCAGCTGCACTGACACGGCCGGAGTGGAGGTGAATCAGCTGCCGGAAACGCCAGCGGCCGTGCGCGTCGACCCAGGGGTTCACTGCACGAAAGGGTGGGCCTTTGCGGTTAAACCCACCCAAGCGTGTAGCCCGGCTTAAAAGGATACGCGGGTTTCACCGCCCTACGGACCAGGCGGGCTGATGCTAACCCTTCAGCAGCGACGCGTTCCTACGGGCGACGCGTAAGGGCCCCGCCAGCAGGCCGAGTGGAACCGTGCATAGGGGGTGAGTGGCAGGGAAGCCGCGACAGTGGCGAGAACCATGGATGGCGCTTCGTCGGGGGCCGCCCTGGTCCTGCCCTCGGAGTGACGATGGAGCGAGGCACCCCGTAACGAAGCAATGCGCAGCGCAGGCTCAATCCTGGCGAGGCCGCGCCGTAGGGAAACCCCCACCCGACGCACCGACCGGGCGCCTCCTGCGCCAAGGGTGGCCTTCGAGCTGCTGCCCTGCCGAAGCCAATAGCCGGGCTGACTACGATACGCGACTTTTACCGGCTCACCGCCATTCTGTCCCGTCGTGCCTTGACGCTCATTTCGCATTCTGAACGCGCTCTGCGGTATGACCACTTGATAAGTTGTCATACCGCAAAATGTGAGCTAGGCTGCGTTTCAGGTGAGCGGTTGGGTTGCTGGGAGTCGACTCGGGCGCTCGTTAGTCGCGGTGTTTAAAATAAAGATAAGAAAATCATGCCCATTCAAATGTTTAAAAAAACCCTCAAGCGGCCCTTCAGGGTGCGATCATCTCGGTACGTCGTCATACCGCTCACGTTGCTTTGGGCAACGACGTCGTTGGCCCTGGAAGCACCGCCGAAGGTGCTCGTTCCCACACTGGCCTATGACCACAGCCAGATCATGCTGGTATGGGAAAAGCCTGAGAACACCGACGGCGTCGTCGATTACCGCGTGTATATGGATGGCAAACCACTCGGCAGCGCGAACGCGAACAACGATCGCCATTCGCCTGCCAAGCCCTATATCGACGCGTTCTACAAGGCGGACGCTGCCAACTTCCACCACCGCATCGCTATTCACAACTTCACAGTCGATGGCCTCAGGCCCGAAACCGAATATCGCTTCACAGTACGTTCGGTTGATGCCCAAGGGCGAGAATCGGAAGACAGCCCCGCGGTTGTACAGCGAACCACTGCGATTCCCGAACTCTTCAATATCGAGCGATACGGCGCGAAGGGTGACGGCCAGACGCTGAACACGGAAGCCATCCAGAAAGCCATCGATGCCTGCACGATGAACTGCAAGGTGCTGATCCCTGCTGGTGTGTTCAAGACAGGCGCGCTGTACCTGAAAAGCAACATGACCCTCGAAGTGGCCGAGGGCGCGACGTTGCTTGGCTCGGAACGCAGCGAGGACTACCCGCTCGACGGTTACATTCAGTACCCCTATTCGACGATGGTACGCCCGGCATCACTCATCAACGCCTTGCCGCGCGACCCGCGCCAGCATCAGTCGTTCGAGAACATCCGCATCGTTGGGAAAGGCACCATCGACGGCAACGGCTGGAAGCGCAACGAAGATACCCGTGACGAATTAGGGAATCCGCTCCCGTTCTATCGGGCCAGCGACAACACCCGGTACATGGAAGACGGCATCCTGGCCAAGGATCAGGTGGAGAAGGCCGTCGCGCGCGGCATCATCGTCAAGGACGCCTACGGCCAGATGCGTTCCTCGCTCATGACGCTGCGCAACGTGAAGAACGTGTTCTACGGTGGCTTTACCGTACTGAATCCTGCGTACCACGGGATCATGAATCTCGAGACCGAGAACGTGGTGATGGCCAATACGGTGCACAAGACCTACGACGCGAACAACGGCGATGGTATCGAGTTCGCAAATAGCAAGGGCGCCATGGTCTTCAACAACTTCTTCGACACAGGCGATGACTGCGTCAATTTCGCCTCAGGCACCGGCGCGGATGCGACGAAGCAGCCGCCCCAGGAAGATGCGTGGATCTTCAACAATTACTTCCGCCGCGGTCACGGCATGGTCGTCGCGGGTAGCCACACCGGCGGCTGGATCCAAAACATACTGGCCGAAGACAACGTATCGGACGGCACCGATGCCGGGCTGCGCATGAAAAGCACCAACTTCATGGGCGGCGGGGCCCGCAATGTGACGTTCCGCGATTCGGCCATCCGCAACGCAGTCAAGCAAGGCGTCATCATGACGCTGGATTATCACGACCCCAACGCGATCCTCGACTACAAGCGCTCGACGGTCCCGGGACAGTTTCGCGACATCCACGTAGCCAATGTGACGATAGAAGATGCCGCTGGGGCCGCGATACAGGTCAAGGGGGACAGCGCCCACGATGCGTTTCACGAAAACGTTGCATTCGAGAATGTCCGCTTCAAGGGCAAGGCCGGTGCAAAGATCGATGGGCTGCGCAACGCGCGCTTCACTGATGTGAGCTTTTCGGACGCGGACGGTGATCCATGGGCTATCACCGGTAGTGAAGGGCTGGATTTCGAGCGAGTTGAGCCTCAACCGAATATTTGAATGCGCAAATGAGCGGGATCTTCTGAGTGGTGTTTCTTTGGTAGGTGCGTTTGATGCCCCGCTTCGGCGGGGCTTTTTTTGCCTTCGATTCGGCGGGATGTCTGAGCACATCGAGCGCTATCGCGTGTTGGTAATGACCTCGCGCCCGGAGTCCGGGAGGCGATAAGGTCGCCATTGTTTACCCTAACGCAAAAATGTTTGGCCGAATGACGACTTAATCTGCAAGCAACATCCCGTCACACTGGCCCCACATTCATGAGATAGCGCCTTTCGCTCGCCAGCGAGTGATGGAGGCGCGCTGATTTGGAGCTGTTATGACTCTTCCTGTATTCGGCGTCGGTACGTTCCGACTGACTGGCCAGACTGCCATCGATTCTGTTCGCAACGCACTGGAAGTGGGTTACCGCGCCATCGATACCGCGCAGATCTACAACAACGAGGCCGAGGTAGGGGAGGCGATTGCGCAAAGCGGCGTTGCACGCGAGTCCCTCTACATCACCACGAAGATCTGGGTCGACAATTTCTCCAGGGAGAAGCTGATCCCAAGCCTCCACGAAAGCCTGGACAAACTGCGTACGGACAAGGTCGACCTGACCCTGATCCATTGGCCGGCCCCGAGCAAAGGCGTAGACCTCAGCGAGTACGTGACGGCACTCGCCGAGGCCAAGGCGCAGGGGTTAACCCGCGAAATCGGCGTATCCAACTTCAACATCGCGCTGACACGGCAGGCGATCGACGTAGTGGGCCGTGGGGAAATCGCCACCAACCAGATCGAATTGAGCCCCTACCTGCAGAACCGCGCCCTCACGGCGTACCTGAAGGAGGAAGGCATCGCGGTTACGTCTTACATGACGCTGGCTTACGGCAAGGTGCTGAAGGACCCGGTCCTCATCGCAATTGCCGAGAAGCACCGTGCCACGCCTGCGCAGGTGGCGCTGGCCTGGGCGTTGAAGTGCGGCTATGCCGTGATTCCGTCCTCGACCAAGCGGGAAAACCTGGCGAGCAACCTGTTGGCGCAGGGCCTGCCGCTGGACGACGAGGACATGGCCCGGATTGCCACGCTCGAGCGCAATGGTCGCGAAGTCAGCCCGGAAGGGTTGGCGCCTGAGTGGGATTGATCGGCCCGCACCTTCCCCCCTGATTTCGATTCGGGTGCGAGGCGTGATCACCTCGCACCTCCCTTTATTGGAGATTCCCATGAAATCAACCTGGGCACTGCTTGCCCTGGCTGTCGGCGCGTTTGGCATCGGCACCACCGAGTTTTCCCCGATGGGCCTGTTGCCGGTGATTTCGACCGGCATCGGTGTTTCCATCCCAACCGCCGGCATGCTGATCACCGCCTATGCACTGGGCGTCATGATCGGTGCGCCGCTCATGACGCTTGCGTTGAGCCGCTATCCAATGAAGCGCTCGCTGATGTTGCTGATGGGCATCTTCGTGATCGGCAACCTGCTGTCGGCAGTCTCTATCGGTTACTGGACGCTGCTTATCGCACGCGTACTGACCAGCATGTCGCATGGCGCCTTTTTCGGCCTGGGTTCGGTACTGGCTGCGAGCTTGGTGCCCAAGGAGAAGCGCGCCAGTGCGGTTGCCACCATGTTCATGGGCCTGACAATAGCCAACATCGGCGGCGTGCCTGTGGCCACGTGGATTGGCCAGCAGATCGGCTGGCGCATGGCGTTCGCCGGTACGGCGGTCCTGGGTGTACTGGCGATTGCTGCCCTGGCGGTGACGCTGCCCAAGGGCGAAGCCGGCGAGCGGCCAAACGTACGTCGCGAGCTCGCCGTGCTGACGCGCCCGACCGTACTGATGGCCATGGCCACGACGGTGATGGGCTCGGGCGCCATGTTCACGCTGTATACCTATGTGGCGCCGGTATTGGGTACGTTGACCGGTGCGTCCGGCAGCTTCGTCACGCTGTGCCTGGTGTTGATCGGGCTGGGCTTCACCATTGGCAATACGGTTGGCGGCAAGCTTGCGGATTGGTCGCTGGACGGCAGCGCCAAGCTGTTTTTGGCATTGCTCGCCGCGACGATGATGGCGCTGCCGTTCATGCTCGGTAGCCACGTCGGCGCCGCGCTCGGAATGCTGCTGTGGGGCGTGGTGACGTTCGCGATTGTGCCGCCCGTGCAGATACGCGTGATGCAGGCCGCTGCGGATGCGCCGGGCCTTGCGTCCTCCGTTAACGTTGGAGCCTTCAACCTCGGCAACGCGATAGGTGCAGCCGTGGGCGGCGGCGTGCTGGCTGCCGGCTGGGGCTATGCCGTGGTCCCTGTGGCAGGCGGGCTGTTGGCACTGGCAGGGCTGTTGCTCGTACTGGCGAACAGGCCGCAACAACAGCCTGTCGTTCAACCCGCGGCCTGACGTATCGCCTGTTGTCAAAGCGTCCGACGCGATAACAACGCGCTGGGTCAGCGTCACGGTGCCTGACTCAGCGTCACATCTTTTCCATCAGAGGTTAATCATGACGTACGCCTATGCATCCATCGAAATCGACCGCAACGCCGATACCCTCTGGCATCGGATTGGCGGCTTCGGCGCATTGCCTGAATGGCTGCCGCCGATTGCACGCAGCGAGGCCAGTGAAGGCGGCCGTATCCGAACACTGACGGACGTCGACGGTAATACCATCGTCGAGCGGTTGCTGGCGTACAGCGATGAAGAGCGCAGCTACCGCTACACGATCGTGCAGGGCCCGGCGCCGGTTCGTGACTATGTGGCCACGCTGCGGGTCGCGCCCATTTCTGCAAGCCGGTCACGCGTGGAGTGGTTCAGCGAGTTCACACCCGAAGGTATCGCTGAAGATGAAGCGGCTGCGATGTTCAATGGGCTGTATGCAAAGGGACTCGAAGCACTGCTGGACAATTGATTCCTTCGAGATGAGCCGACACTTCTGCAGCGCGGGAGTCTTTTGAGGCGTTTCTCTCGCGCCGCTTAAAGAAGCGGCAAGGCAAGCCGATAGGGAGAAGGCAGCTGCGCCGTTTAACGCAGCTTCCTTTCCCGACCTGGATGTCTCGCCGTGTTCTCACACCTGAAATTCCAACAGAAGATTCTTCTCGCTGCGGCGGTGATCGTCACGATCGCGCTCGCCGCGTTCGCTGCATTCAACGCCTACCTGCAACGCCAGGCGATTGACCAGAGCCTGCGCGCATCGCTCACCGAAACCGGACGGATCACCGCGGGCAACGTCGCGTATTGGCTCGATGCACGCGTAAAGCTGATCCAGACACAGGCACAGATGTTGGCGCGTGACGATTCGCGCGATGGTCTGGTTGGTTTGCTCGAGGAAAAGATCTACACCGAAAATTTCGTTTCCACCTATCTGGGTGAAACGGATGGCACCTATACCGCAAGGCCCGTACAGCCGCTCCCGGCGGACTACGATCCACGCAAGCGTCCCTGGTACAACACGGCCACCTCCACAGGCGGCATGATCATTACTCCGCCGTATGTGTTCGCCTCCTCGGGCGAGTTGGGCGTCACCATCGCGACGCCACTGATGCGCCGTGGGCAACTGCAGGGTGTGGTGGCGGGCGACCTGAACCTGTCCACCCTCGTCAAGATCATCACATCACTCGACGCAGGCGGGCTGGGCGAAGCGTTTCTTGTCGACAGCGAGGGCAAGGTACTGGTGAGCGGCAATACTGACCACGTGCTGAAGAACCTCAAGGATGTCTTCCCGACCCATACACCGTCGGTTTCGCCTGGCTTCAGCTGGACGGAGCAGGGCGGTGTCGAGCGCCTGGTGAGCTTCACGCCAGTCGAGGGGCTTCCCTCCGTGAAGTGGTACCTGGGGCTTTCGATTGACGGAGACAAGGCCTATGCGCCGGTCTCCAAGGCGCGAAACCTTGCAATCATCGCCACGATTGTCGCGGTGATTGCGATTCTCCTCCTGCTGGGCGTGTTGATCCGCACCCTGTTGCGCCCACTTAACGAGCTGACGCGCACCATGGACAACATTGCCGAGGGCGAGGGCGATCTGACGCGTCGGCTGCCGGTCAAGTCGAAGGATGAATTTGGCGCGTTGGCGGATGCCTTTAATCGCTTCGTTGCGCGTATTCACGCGTCCATTCGTGACGTATCCCAGAGCACCGAGGCGCTCAACAGCGTGACACGCAACGTGTTGAGTTCCTCGCAAGCAACGATGGCGCAATCGGGCAATCAGAGCCAGCGAACGGAAAGCGTTGCAGCAGCGATCAATCAGCTGGGGGCGGCCGCACAGGAAATCGCGGGTAATGCCGCGCATGCGTCTACCCAGGCGAGTACGGCGCGAACGGAAGGCGAAGAGGGGCGTGAAGTCCTGAAGGAAGCGCTTGAATCCATGCAGGCGCTTTCCCGCAAGATCGGCACCAGCTGCGAACATATCGAGGCGCTGAACACCAAGGCGGCCAACATCGGGCAGATTCTGGATGTGATCCGCGGGATTTCCGAGCAGACCAACCTGCTGGCATTGAACGCGGCCATTGAGGCAGCGCGTGCCGGCGAGGCCGGCCGTGGCTTTGCCGTGGTAGCCGACGAGGTTCGTTCGCTGGCCAGCCGCACACAGAGCTCGGCGCAGCAGATACAGCAGATGATCGAAGAGCTGCAGAGTGGCTCGCTCGATGCGGTCGAACTGATGAAGGAAAGCCAGCGGCAGAGCCTGCACAGCGTGCAGGTCGCTGAGCAGGCCGGCGTGACCATGAGCAATGTGACCGAGCGCATCGGCGAGATCGATGGGCAGAACCAGTCGGTTGCGGCCGCCACGGAAGAGCAGACCGCCGTGGTCGATACCATCAACATGGATATCAGCGAGATCAACCTGATCAACCAGCGCAGCGTCGACAACCTGCAAGCAACGCTGGAGGCCTGCAGTGCGCTGGAGCAGGAAGCCGACCGGCTACACCGCCTGGTGGGTGGCTTCCGGATCTGACGCTGGCGGCGTTTCCCTCCGGTAACGAAAAGGCCGAGTCTTTACGGACTCGGCCTTTCTTGCATCTGAAGCTCGGTTACTTGGGCTCGACGTAGTTGTCCAGCGACGTCTTGATGAGCGCCTTGGCTTCGGCAGCGTTGCCGAAACCGCTCAGCTCGACCTTCTTGCGGCCTGCGGGGAGCTGCTTGTAGACGTTGAAGAAGGCTTCGATGCGCTGGCGTTCGATCTCAGGCAGATCGTTGATGTCCTGGATGGCATCGTAGGTCGGATCGATCTTGGTGGCGGGCACGGCGATGATTTTCTCGTCGGCTTCACCGTCGTCCATCATTTTCAGATAGCCGATTGGCCGGACCTTGATCAGCACGCCTGGCGGCAGTGGCTCGCGGGTAAACACCATGGCATCGAGCGGGTCATTGTCCCCGGCAAGGCTACGGGTGATCGAACCATAGTTGGCGGGATACACCACGGGCATCGACTGGAACCGATCGACATAGACCAGGCCTTCTTCGTTGATCTCGTACTTGGTGAAACTGCCGGCCGGGATCTCGACCACCATGTTGATTTCGTCCGGCGCATTCTTGGTCTGCGCCGCCGCGTAGGGCTGGACGATGGTGGGTGCAGCCATGGCGAACGGGGCAGCCAACAGCAGCGCGCATCCAAGCACGCACAAGCGATTTCTCATTGTGACTCCTTCGAACGTGGTGAGGGTAAGCGCCTGCACCGGACGGTGCAGGCGTAGGCTTCAGGTGAGCTTCCGGCGCAGGCGCGCCGAGAGCCATTCCGAGGCGATAACGGTGGCGAAGATGAGCACGAAAATAATGCTCACCCGGTCCCAGGCCAGGTAGTTGATGGCGGCGTCCAGTTGCAATCCGATGCCACCGGCCCCCACGAGACCCAGTACGGTTGATTCACGAATGTTGATGTCCCAGCGGTACAGCGTAGTGCCCACGAAGCTCGGCATGATCTGTGGAATGACGCCAAACTGAAGGACCTGGAGGCGTCCCGCGCCTGTGGTGCCGATGGCTTCGACCGGGGATGGATCGATCTCCTCGATGGCCTCGTACAGCAACTTGCCGACGAACCCGATCGAGCGCAGGGCGATGGCGATGATGCCGGCGAGTACGCCCGGGCCAAGCATGGCGACCAGCAGCATCGCCCAGATCAGCGAGTTGATGGAGCGCGACGAGACGATCACCAGCAGGGCAAACGCGCGGACTACGGGGGAGGGCGTTGTGTTTTGTGCCGCGAGAAAGGCCAGCGGGAACGCCAGCACCACCCCAAGGGCAGTGCCGAGCGTGGCGATGTTGAGCGTATCCCAAAGGGGCTGCAGCAGTGCCGGGGTGTAGTCCCACTGCGGTGGAATCATCCGGGCGATCAGGTTTGCACCCTGGTTGCCCGCATCGCTGACGAACTCCCAAAGGGTGTTCTCGGAGATGAAGCGCGCGCTGAAGACGATCAGGATCGCCAGGGCGAACCAGCCGAGCCAGTGAGCCCATTCCTGCCGGGTCGTGCGGCGTCGCCAGATGGGCTCGTTGGAAGCGGTATGAGTTACAGGCATTGAAGAAGTCTCACTGGGTCCAGCGGCGAACGTGGCCAGACAGGTATTCGGCTGCGAGGACGATGCCGATGATGATCAGCAGGATGGCGGCCGCCGTGTCGTATTCGTAGCGATCCATGGCCGTACCCAGCGTGGCGCCGATACCGCCGGCACCGACGATGCCGATGACGGCTGATTCGCGGAAGTTGATATCCAGCCGGTACAGGGAAAGCCCGATCAGCCGCGGCATCACCTGCGGTTGCACCGCCTGGTTGAGCACCTGCCACCAGCCAGCCCCTGTAGCGCGAATACCTTCGACCGGCCGCGGATCGATGTCCTCGATGTCTTCGGCCAGCAGCTTGGCCATGAAGCCGATCGTGGCGAACGCGAGCGTGGCGACGCCGGCCAGTGGGCCGAAACCGAACATAACAACGAACAGGATGGCGATGATCACTTCCTGGAACGTCCGTGACACCATGATCACGCCGCGGCAGAACAGGTAGATCGGCAATGGCGCCAGATTGCGGGCCGCCCCCAGGCCGACCGGAATGGCCAGCAGGATGCCAAGTGCCGTGGCGACCAGCGTCATCGTGAGGCTTTCCAGCAGGCCTTCGAGGATATCGCCGCCGCGGCTGGTGAAGTCGGGGTGGATGAAACCAGCTGCGAAGGCAAGTCCTCGGGTCCAGCCTTCGGAGATGCGATTCCAGTCGAGGTGGATGCTGTTGCCGGCCAGGACCAGATACAGCAGTACCAGTCCATAGATCACCCAGCGTTGGGTCTGGCTGGAAAAGGCCGACGGCGGGTTCCAGTGACCGTCGCGAGCGAGATCAATGCGCGAGGTGGAAACCGTCATCGTGCGAGCGCCTGTTGCGGTGCGTAGACATGGGCGCGTTGAGGCGTGGAAACGGGCTCGTCCTCACTCGTTTCATCGTCGGTCGCGGCGCTGTCGTAGGCGTTGTCCCAGTCTTCCTCGCCGTAGATGCGCGTCAGAGTCTCGGCATCGAGTGCGGTGGGCGGGCCGTCGAAAACGATACGGCCTGCGTGCAGCCCGACGATCCGGTCCGAGAAACGTCGTGCCAGGTCTACGTCATGAATGTTGATGATGGCGGTCAACCCGCGCTCCTCGCAGAGCTCGCGGATCAGACGCATGATCTGTCGGGAGGTCTTGGGGTCGAGACTGGCGGTGGGTTCGTCGATCAGCATCAGTTCCGGATTTTGCAGCAGGGCGCGTGCGATGCCGACCCGCTGACGCTGGCCTCCGGAGAGTTCATCGGCGCGCTTGTCGATGGCGTGTGCCAGGCCCACGCGCTCGAGCAGGCGAAACGCTTCACGCACGTCTTCTCTTGGATAGCGCCGCCAGAAGCTGCGCCAGAAGCCCACATAGCCCAAGCGGCCAGACAGGACGTTCTCCATCACGGTCAGGCGATCGACGAGGGCGTGGTCCTGGAAGATCATGCCCATCCGGCGGCGCGCCTTGCGCAGCGACCCGGCGCGCAGCCCGGTCAAGGCGAGCCCATCGAGGCGAATCTCACCATCGGTAGGTTCGACCAGCCGGTTGATGCAGCGGATCAGGGTGCTCTTGCCCGCGCCGGACGGCCCGATCAGGGCCATGACCTGGCCCTTGGGCAGCGACAGGCGAATATCGGTCAACGCCTGGTCGCCGCTGGCATAGCGCTTGTTGAGGCGTTCGATTTCGAGCAGGGTCATGTCGGCCTCCTCAAGGCACTCATCAGGGCGGTGGTGGAAGCCGGCGAACCGGCTTCGGAGCGGCTGGAAATCACTTCTCGCACTGGTAGCTCACGTCCATGGCCTGGTCGATCTTGCGGACGACTTCCCAGTGCTGCTTGTAGGTGATCGGGATGAATTGAGCCTGCCCGGAGTTCTTGAATTCCGCTTCGAGTGCGGAACCTTTCCATTCGAAAGTCTCGAACCCTTCACGCACTTTCTCGGCCAGTTCCGGCTTGAGGTTGTAGACGTAGCCGTAGGCGGTAGTCGGGAAGGTCTGGGAGGTGTAGAGGGACTTGTACTGGTCTTCCTTCACCACGCCGCGGGCCTGCATCTGATTCAGGACGGAGTTGGCAATGGCCGCGGCGTCGTAGTCGTGGTTGACCACGCCCATGATCGAGTTGTCATGCTTGCCAGAGAAGGCTGTCTTGAAGTCCTTGTCGGCTTCGAGGTTGAACTCGGACTTGAGCAGGGCCGATGGCGCCTTGAAACCTGAGTTGGAAGTGGGGGAGGTGAAGGCCAGGGTATGGCCTTTCAAGCCCTCGACATTGTCGATGCCGCTACCTGGATAGGTGATGATTTCCATCTGGTAGCCGTAGTCGCCATTTTCGTCCGCCATCATGGTGAACGGTACGAAGCCGGCGCAGTTGACGGCCAGTGGAACCGAACCGGTGTTGAAGCCGGCGATGTGCAGGCGGCCGGCGCGCATGGCTTCAAGCTGGGCGGCGTTGGACTGCACCGGGAAGAACTTCACCTTCTTGCCCGTGACCTTTTCCATGTGCTGAAGGAACTCGTCCCAGACCTTGGCGTAAACAGCCGGGTCTTCGACCGGGGTGTAGGCGAAGATCAGGGTGTTTGGATCAACCCAGGCCTTGGGATCGGTAGGCGCATCCGCGACCATGTCGCCGGCTGTATCGGTGTAGCGTGCCGCCAGGTCGGCCGCATGGGTAACGCTTGCCAGAGGGGCGAGCAGGGTGCACAGCAGACTGAGGTGCAGACGTTTTTTCAGCATGACGACTTCCTTGAGGGCATCCATTGAATGCGGCCACGATAAGTCGCTTGTTTGACGTTTTTCCTGCAGTGCGATGACAGAAATGTTGCAGTGCGGTTTTAGCCTCATGCGCTGTGCGTGCGATGAGGCTGAACCGTGTCAAAACCGGCGTGCTTTCTGGGGCTGAAACCGGTTCACATCCCTAATGCTTAACTGAACGTAAGCTGAACAAGTTGTCAGCAAAGGCTTCCGTTTCAGGGTTTGTCATCTTCGCGCCGGATGATTGTCGCTTGGGTTGAACCTTTGCCGAGTGATGCCTCTCTTTGAAAGGTAGGTTTGAAAAGGAGCGTATGCGTATGCTGGAGAGCGAAGCGGTAGCCACCGTTTACCCGCCCGCGGTCATTTGCCAAGATTTCTCGACTGCAGACACCTCAAGTGCACCCCTCAAACACCGTGCGACCGTACTTTGCCGTCGAGGCGATGAAATTTTGCTCGTGCGCAAGGCACGTTCCAAATGGTCATTGCCAGGCGGCAAGATCGAGCGCGAAGAAACGCCAGAGGAAGCCGCATTGCGCGAGCTGGCGGAGGAAACCGGGCTGGAAGGCCAGCGTGCCGAATTCCTTACCTCAGTGGAGTGGAAAAATACGCGCCATTACCTGTTCGCGGTCGATATCCCGGACGATCGTTCCCCGTGTGCCGCCAACGAAATCAAGGCGTGCTGCTGGATGAAGGCCGGTGAGATGGCGACGCGCCGCGTCCGCCGCTCGGCGCGCTGGCTGGTAGGCATCTAAAAAGGTTGGGTTCGGCACGAGCGTGCCATAAGAAGGGTCGACGAGAGCCGTACGACAGACTCGGCTCTCGGCGGTGTCGCTTAACGAGCCGGTTCGCCTGCGAACATGTGTTCGGTAGGCAAATCATGCGGAGCATCGAGACGCTCCTGCAGTGTGCTCGCGTAGCTCTGAGCCTCGTCTGCGGTATAGAACCGCATCTCAAGGCCGCCTACGTGTACCTTCCAGGCCGGTGGACTGGCCAGTTCATCCAAGACAACCGAAACGGTCTGCATCAGAATCTCCTGTCGCTTGACCAGAGGAGGTGCCACCTTGGCGGGACCGAAGGCGGCTGTCAAGCCCGGGGTTTCAGAGCGCGCATGTCGTGCGTCGTTTCGCTTCGAGCGGTCCAGAATTTGACCGGTCAGTCTTCTGTACAGAGCACAGGGTTTTCAGCATCGAAGCGGGCGTTGCGCAATATGTCATCCACGGTGCGCAGCAGTAGATCGGGCGTGAATGGCTTGGTGATCAATTGCATTCTCGCGCCCAGGAACTGGTCACGATTGGTGGCGCCCTCGGCATAGCCCGTCACAAATAGCACGGGTAGACGAGGGCGCAGTTGCTGCATTACTTCGGCCAGCTGCCGGCCGTTCATGCCCGGCAATCCAACGTCAGTCACCAATAAATCCAGGGCCGGCAGGCTATCCAGTATGTCGAGTGCCTGCTGGCCGTTACTCACGGTATGCACTTGATAACCATGTTCGGACAGAACGTCCCGGTTTATGACCCGTACAGAATCATCATCTTCGACGACTAGAATGTGCTGGCCGGTACCGATGGCGCCCTGGCTGACCGTTTGCGGGTTGACGACAGCTGGTGTAGAGGCAATGGGAAGGCAGATCGTGGCGAGCGTGCCGCGGCCCACTTCACTTGAAAGGAACAGGCGCCCCCGACTCTGCCGGGCAAACCCATAGACCATCGAAAGGCCAAGCCCGGTGCCTTGCCCCTGCGGTTTGGTGGTGAAGAAGGGGTCACAGACCTTGTCCAGCAAGGAGGGCGGAATGCCCGTTCCAGTATCCTGGACATCGAGGCAGATATAGTCGCCTGGTGTCATGTGATGAATGGAAGCCTGCTCGGCATCCAGATGGAAAGGACGAGTGCGGATGTGAATGGTACCGCCATCCGGCATGGCATCCCGGGCATTGATGACCAGGTTAAGCAGCGCATTCTCGAGCTGGTTGCTGTCGGCGAGTACGCTACCGACGGTTGAATCCAGCTCGAATTCGATCCTGATTTGCTCAGTCACCGTCCGGCGTAGCAACTCGCTAAGCGACATGACCAATTCGTCGATTGCCATGGCGCGTGATTCCAGCGACTGGCGCCTTGAAAAGGCCAGCAGACGCTGTGTCAGCGCAGCAGCCCGGCTGGCCGACGCCTGGGCAATGTCGAGGTAACGCGGAAGGCTGTCGAAATCGGATTTGGCCAGGCGCAACCGCATGAGATCCAGCGATCCAAGTACGCCGGTCAGCATGTTGTTGAAGTCGTGGGCGATGCCGCCCGTCAACTGGCCCACCGCTTCCATCTTCAATGAATGGCGCAACTGCTCCTCGGCCTGCGAGCGTACGGCTGTCTCGTCACGAAGCTTGGCCAAAGTGGATTCAAGGTCCTGGGTGCGGGCCTTGACCTTGGCCTCCAGCTCTTCATTGAAACGCCGGAGCGCAAGCTGTGCGTGCTTCTCTTCGTTGATGTCGACGATCATGCTGGCCGCACCGATGAGCTCGCCCTGTTCGTCGTACAGAGGGGCGGCGCTGACGCGCGTCCAGAACTCTCGCGCTTCGGTCCGGAAGCAGAAATCCATTCCGGTGACGGTCTCTCCTCGCAAGGCGCGGGCCCCTGCGAACTGGTCGGGTTCAATGATGCGCCCGTTTTCATCAAGCCCAATCCAGCGGTTCGTCTGCCCCCGGTCACGCGACGGAATCACATCGTTGGGCACGAAGCTGCGATAGAGCGTATTGCTGATCAGCGAACGCCCATCCTTGTTCATGAAGCTCACGCCGACCGGCAGGTTTTCAAGCAGCGTGGTCAGCCGCGAACGCTCTTCGGCCAACTCCGAAAGGCGGTCTCGCATATCGAACTGACGTAGCCGTGAGCGCAGGGCGCTGTTCACGATGCTGACCAGCGAAACCAGGCTCACCTCGGTTTCGAGGATGGCGAAGTTGGTAACGGTCGGAAAAGCACCGGCCACGCGCATTTCGATAGCTTCCGGGCTGCTACCCATGACTATCAGGGGTATGGCGGACCAGTCGGGCTGGTGACTCAGCGCATCGTTCAAGCTGGACAGGTCCTGATCCAGCATCGATTCAGTCAGCAGAATCAAACCGGTGCAGGAATCCAGTCTCGACGCGAGCATGGAGATGTCGTCGCATCGTTCGACGCTGTTGCGCTCGGCCAGCGACGCGACCAGGCGGTCCTGATCCGGGCCAGGCTCGGCGCAGACGAAGAGCTTTAGTACGGAAAGAGAATTATCGGTGTTCACACGCCAACTCGTCGGAAGAGTGCAAGCAGATTCAGGTAATGCGAGACGGCGCCGTGCGCCGATCGGATCTGCCAGGTTAGCGGCGCAATCCCTGAGTTCTTGATGACCGTTCCGCGGTTGACCTCGAAACGAAGCGGCTGTTCATCGGGGCTGAGCTGAAAGGGGCGCGATTGAACGCGGGTTGCTGCCGATTTGCAATGGCCTGATTGCCTCAGGCTCATGCGATGGACGGCGCTGTGCCAGCCAAAGCGCCGTCGTATAGCGGTTGGTGAGCGTCCGTTGAATTTTCGATTCAACACAGCCGCTTCGATTCGACGGATTCCGCATTGCCAATAAAGGGGTCTTCAAATACTGTATATGCAAACAGTATTCATGCCCCTGGGGCAGGTTAGGAGAGGGTAAAGACATGTACGTGACCGATTCCTGGAGGGCGTTCTGATGGGCTCGGTCGTTGCACTGGATACCCTGTTCGACCAGCGTCGGGTATGGAAAGGGAAGGTCGCGCGGCCGCAACCGAGTGCCCAGCCCACCGGTATCGCTGAGCTCGATGCGGTACTACCCAGCGGCGGTTGGCCCGAGTCCGCCCTGAGTGAGGTGCTGTTGCCGGCCGAAGGCTGTGGAGAGCTGCAGTTGCTTTGGCCTACCGTGGCTCGCTTGACCCAACAGGCAGAGCGGGTGGTGCTGGTTGCACCGCCCCATGTTCCCTATCCCCACGCCTGGCTCGCGGCGGGTGTCGACTTGCGCTGGCTGACGATCATCGAGGCCAATACGAAGGAGGCGCTCTGGGCCGCAGAACAATGCCTGCGCTCGGGCAGTTGCGGCGCTGTGTTGAGTTGGCCTGTCCAGGCTGATGACCGTGCGCTTCGGCGCTTGCAAGTCGCCGCCGAAACCGGGCAAACGCTGGCCTTTGCCATGCGCCCACTACGTGAGGCGGCCAATCCGTCCCCAGCGGCATTGCGCCTGTGCGTGGAAACCCGGCCAAACCGGGTGAGCGTCTTGAAGTGCCGGGGCGGGCTCGCGCCGGATGTGGCCATTCCCTTGGCGGTCAGCCATTGAGAGGCCGTCATGCGCTGGGCTTGCATCCTGTTTCCTCAATTGGCACTGGACGGTGTCCTCCGTCACCGTGAAAACCCTTCAGACCCCCTTGCGCTGATAAGCGGTACGCCAGGGCGACGTATTGTTCAGACGCTCAATCCCGCTGCCCGGGAGTTGGGGTTGAAGCCAGGGATGACGCTGACGGCCGCCCAGGCCATAAGCCGATCCTTCGACACCGCTGAATACGACGAAGACGCCATTGAGCGCTGGCAGACATTTCTTGCCGCATGGGCCTATGGGTTCAGTTCGCAGGTCAGCCTGTACTACCCCCGTGCGCTGGTCATGGAAGTCGAATCCAGCCTCGGACTTTTTGGGCCATGGCCACGCTTCGAGTCACGCCTGCGAGAGGAGCTGGCTTCACTGGGATTTCGCCATCGCATCACAGTGGCGCCGAACCCCGTGGCGGCCCGGATGCTTGCCAATGCACACGACGGTATCGCGGTAGCCGATAACAGCGAGCTGCGCAGGGTGCTGGGGAAGATGCCGGTCGATCGGCTCGGGTTGAAACCTGAAGCCAGTACGGCCTTTTCACGGATGGGGGTTCGCACGCTTCGGCAGATGCTGGAATTGCCTCGCGACACCCTGGCGCGACGCTTCCCGGCTGATCTTCTGCGCCATCTGGATACGCTCCTAGGCGCCCGTGGTATAGCGCTGGAGTGCTACCTGCCGCCCGATTCGTTCGATACGCGGCTTGAGCTCAACTTTGAAGTCGAATCGAATCAGGCGCTCTTGTTCCCGTTGCGCCGACTTACCGCCGATTTGGCCGCGTTCCTGGCTGGTCGGGACAGTGGGGTCCAGCGCTTCTTCATTTATCTGGAGCATCGCAACCTGCCGGATACGGAGTTGCCTATTGGCCTGCTCAGCGCCGAGCGCGAAGCCAATGTGCTTTTCGAACTGGCCAAAGGGCGGCTCGAGCAACTCACGGTTCCTGCGCCAGTGCTGGCCATGCGGCTATTGGCGCAGGACCTTCCGGAGTTTCTGCCCGAACGCCGTGAACTCTTTGACGAACGTCCTCAGCAGAACCTCAGCTGGGAGCGCCTGCGGGAGCGGTTGAGGGCGCGCTTGGGTGATGAAGCCGTCGGTGCGATCGTACCGGTGGCCGACTACCGTCCCGAATGTGCGTGGCGGATCGACGAGCCTTCGAAACGCAGCGCGGCCTTCGAATCCAGGCTGAGGCCGGGGTGGCTGCTGCGCGACCCCGAACCCTTCGCTGAACCGGTCTATCGCATCCTGGCCGGGCCCGAACGAATCGAATCGGGCTGGTGGGATCATCGGGACCGCTGCCGCTACTACTATTGGATCGAAACGCCCGATGGCCGCCGTGCCTGGGTATTTCGCTCGCTGAAGGAGGGCGGTGCTTTCCAGCTACAAGGGTGGCTTTCATGACCCGGTACGCCGAGTTGCACTGCCTCTCCAATTTCAGTTTCCAGCGGGGTGCCTCTACCGCTCAGGAGCTTTTCGAGCGTGCTGCTCGGGAAGGCTATGAGGCGTTGGCAATCACGGATGAGTGCACGCTGGCCGGCATCGTTCGCGCCTGGCAGGCCTCGAAGAAAACGCAGTTGGCCCTCATCGTCGGCAGCGAAATGAGCCTGGATAAAGGGCCGAAGATGGTGCTGCTCGCCGAATCACTGCAGGGCTACCAGACCCTTTGCCGCGTGATCAGCCAAGCCCGAGGGCGGGCCGAGAAGGGCAGCTATCAACTGGTGCACGACGACTTTCGGCACGGTACCGACGGCCTGCTCGCACTCTGGATTCCCGATGAGGCTTGCACGCTGGCACATGGGCACTGGTTGAGATCCATTTTTGGTGACCGGCTGTGGCTGGGTGTGGAATTGCACCAGGGCCCGGATGACAAAGCGCGCCTCACCCAGCTCACACAGGCGGCGGCTCTGCTCGAAATACCCATGGTGGCTGCGGGTGACGTGCACATGCATGCCCGCGGACGCCGCGCCCTGCAGGACACCATGACTGCCATCAGGCACCACTGCACGGTGGCGGAGGCCGGTTTCCGGTTGTTTCCCAATGGTGAGCGTCACCTGCGTTCGCGCGAACTCCTGGCCGATCGCTACCCTGCCGAGCTGTTGGCAGAAACGGTCCGCCTCTCACAGCGCTGCCGCTTTAGCCTCGATCAACTCAAATACGAGTATCCGCACGAGGTAGTCGGCAAGGGGCACACGCCGGCCTCATGGCTGCGTCACCTGACCGAGGTTGGCATTCGTCATCGCTGGCCCGAAGGCATCGGGCCGAGCGCACGTGCTCAGATCGAGAAAGAACTCAAACTCATCTCGGAGTTGAAGTACGAAAGTTACTTCCTCACGGTGCACGACATCGTCGCATTTGCCCGCCGCCAGGGCATTCTTTGTCAGGGGCGCGGTTCGGCTGCGAACTCGGCTGTATGCTTCGCGCTCGGCATCACGGAGCTCGATCCCGGGCGGGTGAACCTGCTGTTCGAGCGTTTCATTTCGAAGGAGCGCAATGAGCCGCCCGATATCGATGTGGACTTCGAGCATGAACGCCGGGAAGAGGTTATCCAGTACGTCTTCCAGCGCTACGGACGTCGCCGCGCGGCGATCACCGCCGTAGCAAGCACCTATCATGGCGCCGGCGCTGTTCGGGACGTTGCCAAGGCGCTTGGCCTGCCGCCCGATCAGGTGAATGCCCTGGCCAACTGCTGTGGTCGCTGGAGTGATCAGATTCCGCCGCCCGAGCGGCTGCGCGAAGAGGGCTTCGATCCCGACAGCCCCGTCATTCATCAGGTGATGGTGCTGACAGAAGAACTGATCGGCTTCCCCCGGCATCTGTCCCAGCACCCCGGCGGCTTCGTGATTTCCGAGCAACCCCTCGACACGCTCGTCCCTGTCGAGAACGCCAGCATGCCAGGCCGGACCGTGATTCAGTGGGACAAGGACGATCTGGACCTGCTCGGGTTGCTCAAGGTCGATATCCTCGCGCTGGGCATGTTGACGGCGCTCAAGCGCTGCTTCGACCTTGTCGCTCGGTATCGTCAGCGGTCGCCTTTAACCATTGCGACCATTCCGGCTGAAGACCCGGCCACCTACGAGATGATCAGCCGCGCCGACACCATGGGCGTGTTCCAGATCGAGTCGCGAGCCCAGATGTCGATGTTGCCCAGGCTTAAACCCAGAACCTTCTACGATCTGGTCATCGAGGTGGCTATCGTACGGCCTGGCCCCATCGTGGGTGACATGGTGCATCCCTATCTGCGCAGGCGTAACGGCCTGGAACCGGTCGTGTATCCCAACGATAAGCTGCGCAAGGTGTTCGAGCGCACCCTGGGTGTGCCGCTGTTCCAGGAACAGGTGATGGAGCTGGCAATCGTGGCGGCCGACTATTCGCCCGGTGAAGCCGACCAGCTACGGCGCTCGATGGCGGCCTGGAAGCGTCATGGTGGGCTGGAGCCGCACCAGAAGCGGCTCATGGAACGCATGAATGCCAATGGCTACACACAGGAATTCGCCGAGCGCATCTTCGAGCAGATCAAGGGCTTCGGCAGCTATGGGTTTCCCGAATCGCACGCGGCAAGCTTTGCGCTCATTACCTATGCCAGCTGCTGGTTGAAATGCCATGAGCCGGCTGCCTTTACCGCAGCGCTGATCAACAGCTGGCCCATGGGTTTTTATAGCCCCGATCAGCTGCTTCAGCATGCACGCCGGCAGGGCATCAAGACGCTGCCTGTCGATGTGCGCTACAGCGATTGGGATTGCACCCTCGAAGGAGAAGGGCGGGGCGGCCAGCCCGGAATCCGTCTCGGCATGCGCATGATTCGCGGGTTCAGAGAGAACGACGCCAGGCAGATCATGCAGGCCCGCTCTCTGGCGAATTTCACGACTGTCGATGATCTGGTACGCCGCGCCGGGCTCGAACGCCATGCGTCTGAGCGGCTCGCGGATGCGGGGGCACTGCGAAGCCTGGCCGGGCATCGGCACAAGGCGCGCTGGGCGGTGGCAGGCGTCGAAGTGCAGCGGCCGCTGTTCGAAGACCAACCTGCGACGTTGGAGGCCCAGGTCAGCCTGCCGCTGCCTTCGGTGGGTGAGGACGTGCGCGCCGATTACGACACCGTCGGTACAACGCTGAACCATCATCCCATCAAGTTGCTGCGCGGTGCGTTAAGAGCGCAGCGCTGCAGGGCTTCACGCGACTTGAAGGCCATTGAGCATGGGCGGTTCATCTCCATTGCAGGCCTGGTCGTTGGCCGGCAGCGGCCGGGCACAGCAGGAGGGACGGTCTTCGTGACCCTTGAAGACGAGTTCGGCATGGTCAATATCGTCGTCTGGAAAGACCTCGCCGAACGGCAGCGCCGCGCATTGCTGGAGTCGAGATTGATGAAGGTGGAAGGGCGACTCGAATCGGAAGGTGGCGTCATTCATGTCATTGCCCGCCGGATGATCGACCTCACGTCACTGCTCACCGGGCTTGATGTGCGTAGCCGGGATTTCCAATAGTCCCGCTTCAGGTCGGGATCGAGCCACGTCAGTACGGCTGGCCCTGATCGCTTTTTCAGATTTCCAGCACAGCATTAAAGGGCTATTCACTCGTGCAGCCTCCGGCTGAACTCGTGCCAATACAATCCATTACATTTCACTGACAAAGCAAAACATACCGCCTGACACGTCTCCCTATAATCCCGTCCGCTCGTATCGATAATGCTAATACTTATCATTAATAAGGGATGTGATGATGCGTCGGACGGTTGGTAATCTGCACGTAAGCCGTAAATTTCCTCGCTTCAATAGGTCGCCAATAGCGGTGGCTGTCGCAGCAGGATTCGGCTCTTACTTGGCGTGTACACCGCTCATGGCACAAGTTGCAGAGCCAGCGGACCCAGCGCAAATTCAGAGTGGCCTGGAGTTGGGGCCGGTCAATATCGAAGACAGCTTCACGACTGAATCGCCAGAGAGCTACACCGTCCGCGAAACCCGTAGCTCAACGGGCCTCAACTTGTCCCCTCGCGAAACGCCACAGTCCGTGACCAGTATCACCCGTCAGCAACTCGATGACCGTGACATTCGTACCATCGACGAAGCCCTTACCAGTTCAGCGGGCATCACGGTCAATTCCCTGGACGTAGGGATGCGCAACACCTACCGCGCACGTGGTTATGACATTCGCAACTACCGGATCGATGGCCTGCTGACGCACGGGCAGAGCGACATCAGCGGTAACGGTGCCGGCATCAACATGGACCTCTACGAGCGCGTCGATATCGTGCGCGGCGCCAATGGCCTGCTCGGCGGCACGGGCGATCCCTCTGCCGCTATCGACTTGCAGCGCAAACGCCCTACCTACGATTTCGGCGGTTCGGCTTCATTCACTTACGGCAGCTGGGACCGCCGTCGTGTGATGGGTGACATCAACCTCCCGCTTACCGCCGACGGCCGCCTGCGTTCACGCCTCGTGGTCACGCAGGAAGAGGGCGGCGGCTTCCGCGACCATGAGTCGGGCCGAAGCAATGGCGCATTGCTCAACTTCGAGCTCGATCTGAATGAGGCCACCACCCTGGGTGCGGGTGTTCAGTATGAGTACAACAAGTTCATCGGCGCCACCTGGGGTGCAAATGCTCCTATCTGGTTTGACGACGGCAGCAAGGCGAAGGTCTCCCGCAAGACCAATGTGGTTGCCGACTGGAGCAATCGTGAGGTTGAAACGAGAACCGTATTCGCATCTCTGGACCATCGCTTCGCGAACGACTGGCAGGCTGAACTCAAGGTGGCCCGCGCCGACAGCGATGTGACCAATGATATGGCGATTGCCAAGGTGAACCAGATTGCCGGCAATAACTACGGCGGCTATTGGAATGCAAACGGCACCGGGGCCTACCTCAATGGCTTCTACAGCGAGCCGGAAACCCTGAGCGAATCGGTCGACATGCGCCTGTCTGGCCCATTCGACTTGTTCGGCCGCACGCACGAAGCCATGGTCGGCTACAACAGCACCTGGACCACGCTTACCGAGCCTCAGGTGAATTGCAGCTTCGCCGGTGTGACGCGCAGCGGAACCACCTGTACCTACCGAGTCGTACCCAATTCTGGCCTGCTGGTACCGAACTGGCGTAACTGGAATGGCGAGGTCGACAAGATCGCAACCAGCAAGACCGGCTACGACACCACGACCAAGACGCAGCTGCGCGGTACCTGGGCAGCCACACGCCTGAGCATAACCGACCCGTTGTCCGTCATTCTCGGTGCACGCATGAGCACCTATCGCACCTACAAGGAAACCGAAGGCCAGACCGGTACTGCACGCAGCGCGCAACAACGGGTAAGTGATGAGATCACACCCTATGCGGGTGTGGTGTACGACCTGAACGACAACTACTCGGTCTATGCGAGCTATACCGACATTTTCACGCCGCAAACCCGCGAGACAAGTGATGGCAGTTATGTCGAGCCCGTCGTCGGCCAAAGCTACGAAACGGGGATCAAGGGCGAATGGTTCGACGGCAGCCTGAATGGCTCGCTGGCATTCTTCAAGACCAAGCAGGACAACCTGGCCGTTCAGGACGTAGGTGTGCTCACGCCCGATGGTGAAGACGCATACAAGTCCGGTTCCGGCGTCACGACCCAGGGCTTCGAGATTAAAATGGCCGGCGCGATAACGCCGAACTGGACAGTCTACGGCGGCTACACCTACATGGATTTCAAACCGGTCGACAGCACCGAGACGACGCGTGATGACCCCCGCCACGTGATCCGTCTTTACACGCGCTATCAACTGCCAGGCATGCTGGACCGCGTAACAGTGGGCGGCGGGATGACGGCGCAAAGCAGCAAGCGCGTCCGCTCGACGCCGGCTGGCGAGCCGACGCGTACCGACGGCACCAGTTTGCGAAATGCCACCGAACTGACCCAAAGCGGCTACGCCCTGTTCGACCTCATGGGGCGCTACCAGATTACCGACAACACCAGCGCCACGCTCAACGTGAACAACCTGTTCGACAAGACCTACTACCGCAACTACGGCTTCTACGCCGGCAAGATCTACGGCGAACCGCGCAGCGTGAGCCTGACGCTACGTACGGACTTCTGAACGGCAGTGTTTTTTCAAAGGGGCAAACCTCTGCGGTTTGCCCTTTACCTTGTATTGCTCTCGTGCATTCACCAGCGCACCGGCCAACACTTAGACTCCCCCGCATCAATCCTGCACCCTACCGCCCGAACGCCTCCCGAGTCAGGCGACCCCTGTCTGCTACCACGCGCAAATACATGATCGGGTCATAACCGCGGGGCGGATTAGCCGCAGGCGTAATCCGCCGTTCACCGCGTCTGAGCTAATGCCGCGGTCTAGGATCATCCAGCTGAGCTATTTGATCGCTCGCCGGCTCCACCTAGCCCGGCCAGCTCCTACAAAACACCCGGCAACCTAAACCCTGCGCAATCCCCTGGATGCCCATCGAGTGCCTTATGTTCGCCTCATGCTCGATCGCAGGCCGCCCTCGTAAGGCCCAAACAGCCACCCCGCGCGCTGTCATTCCAACAACCACTCGGTCAATCCAACCCAAAAAATTCTGATCATTTCGGAATTTCTCCTGTCGGACCCAGCAGCAAGGGTTTGCCGTTTCGTTTGTCGAAATGCACGGTAGACCCGCTATTCAAGGCGTCGCCGCGACGGGACGTCTGCCACTCGCCCCATTTACCAGCTTTAGGGAGGACGGGTTCGCCGGTATGCTTTTTTCAGTGCAGGCGCTTCGTGCATTTGCGGCCTGGTTGGTCGTTTTCCATCACTTCATGCAGATATTCTACGACTTCAAGTCGGATAACCCGCTCGGGCAATTTCTCTCCGAGCGCGGTGCGGTCGGGGTCGACGTTTTCTTCGTCATCAGCGGCCTCGTCATCTACCTTTCGACCCAGGGCCGAGATCAGCCCACCCACAAATTCCTCATCAATCGCTTCGTGCGGATCGCGCCTGCCTACTGGCTCTATAGCCTGATCGCCGCCGCCATTATTCTTTTCGCGCACCGCGTCATGCCGATCCAGGTGTTCGACTGGGGCCACCTGATGCGCTCACTGTTCTTCATTCCGGCACAGAACCCGGCGGGATACGGCTTCTATCCCACGCTACCCGTGGGCTGGACGCTGAACTACGAGATGTTTTTCTACACCGTCTTCGGCCTTCTGTTCCTCGTCCGCGAACGCTGGCGGGTGCCGCTACTGGTCGTGACGCTGCTGCTGGTGCAACTCGTCCTTGCACGCCAACCCTGGTTCAGTGACTTCTACCGCAACAGCATCATCTTCGAATTCCTGCTGGGCGTTTTCATCGGCATGCTCTACCGCCATGGCTGGCTGCTGCGTGGTTCCTGGCTGCCAGCCATCATCCTGGTCGCCGCCGCCTCGACGATCTACACGTTCGACAGCTCCAATCGACTCCTGCATTGGGGGCTGCCGAGTGCCGCGATCGTCTTTGCCTTCCTTTCGCTCGAGCCCTGGTTCGAAGGGCGGCAATGGCTCAAGCGCCTGGGGGATCGGTCCTATTCGGTGTACCTGATCCACGTCATCCTGCTGTCACTCGGCTGGTACATCCAGCAGCGCCTGGACCTCAATGCAGAGCTCGTCCTGCTGGCCTGTATCCCGTTCATCCATATTGCATCGGCGTTCAGCTACGAATGGGTAGAGAAGCGCCTCGGCCATTGGATGAAGCGCCGCCTGCTCAATGAGTCGAGCCGCAGCAAACCGGCAGCCGCGCCCGCTGCTTAAGGAAGTAGGGCGGGTGTAACCCGCGCCTGGCACATACGCTTGCGCGGGTTTCACCCGCCCTACGAAAGTCTCTTCTTATCTTTAGGGTGGATAGCCGAAGCGATCCACCGCGCAATGGCCCTGCCTACGCAGCCCGACCCTCGCCGATAGAACGCAACGTACCCCATCGCACCGCATAGTAGGGCGGGTATAACCCGCGCCTGGCCCATACGTTTGCGCGGGTTTCACCCGCCCTACGAAAGTCTCTTCTTATCTGTAGGGTGGATAGCCGAAGCTATCCACCGCGCAATGGCTCTGCCTACGCAGCCCAGCCCCACGTTATAACGCAATGCATCTACACCGCACCCCGGCACGCAAATACCCTTCATCCGACACCTCGTCAGATTCCGCACAATCCAGTACCATGTTCGGCCGTTTCTTGCGCGCGAGGCATTCCGCCCCGTGCGCCATCCAGTGATCCCGTTCGTGTGCGAAAGCGCAGGGTGCCGAGAGGCGCTGCCACAGTGAGGCAGGCATACCCAGCGAACGACGCTTACTGGCTAATCCCAACCCACGTGGCCTTTGGTAGGGGTCACCACTAGGAGAGGAGGCGCCATGCCCATCATCACCCTTCCTGACGGCAGCCAACGTCAATTCGACAACCCCGTCAGTGTCCTCGACGTCGCACAGTCCATCGGTGCCGGTCTGGCCAAGGCCACTGTGGCCGGTAAGGTCGACGGTAAGCTCGTTGATGCCTGCGACATCATCGATCGCGACGCGACGCTGCAAATCATCACGCCGAAGGATGAAGAAGGGCTGGAGATCATCCGCCACTCCTGCGCGCACCTTGTTGGCCATGCGGTCAAGCAGCTGTACCCGACCGCGAAGATGGTCATCGGCCCGGTCATCGAAGAAGGTTTCTATTACGACATCGCCTTCGAGCGCCCCTTTACGCCGGATGACGTTGCCGCCATTGAAGCGCGCATGAAGCAACTGATCGACAAGGACTACGACGTCATCAAGAAGATGACGCCGCGCGCCGAGGTGATCGATGTCTTCGCATCCCGTGGCGAGGACTACAAGCTGCGCCTGATCGAGGACATGCCTGATGAACAGGCGATGGGCCTCTACTACCACGAAGAATACGTGGACATGTGCCGCGGCCCGCACGTGCCCAACACCCGTTTCCTCAAGGCATTCAAGCTGACCAAGCTGTCCGGCGCGTACTGGCGTGGCGACTCGAAGAACGAGCAGCTGCAGCGCGTCTACGGCACCGCCTGGGCGGACAAGAAGCAGCTGGCGGCCTACATCCAGCGTATCGAAGAAGCCGAGAAGCGCGACCACCGTCGCATTGGCAAGCAGTTGGATCTCTTCCACCTACAGGAAGAAGCGCCAGGCATGGTCTTCTGGCACCCGAATGGCTGGACGGTCTATCAGGTGCTCGAGCAGTACATGCGCCAGGTCCAGCGCGAGCATGGCTACCAGGAGGTCAAGACGCCCCAGGTCGTCGACCGTGTTCTGTGGGAGCGCTCGGGCCATTGGTCCAACTATGCCGAGAACATGTTCACAACCGCATCGGAAAGCCGCGACTTTGCCGTGAAGCCGATGAACTGCCCGTGCCACGTGCAGGTGTTCAACCAGGGCTTGAAGTCCTACCGTGACCTGCCATTGCGCATGGCCGAGTTCGGCGCCTGCCACCGTAACGAGCCGTCCGGCGCGCTGCACGGCATCATGCGTGTACGCGGTTTCACCCAGGACGACGCCCACATCTTCTGTACCGAAGAGCAGGTACAGAAGGAAGCGGCCGACTTCATCAAGCTGACGCTGCAGGTCTATGCGGACTTCGGCTTCAATGACGTGATCATGAAGCTGTCCACTCGTCCGGCAAAACGCGTAGGTTCCGAAGAAATGTGGGACCGTGCCGAGAAAGCCTTGGCCGACGCACTCGACAGCTCCGGCCTCGAGTGGGAATACCAGCCGGGCGAGGGCGCGTTCTACGGGCCGAAGATCGAGTTCACCCTGAAGGACTGCCTTGGCCGTAGCTGGCAGTGCGGCACGCTCCAGTACGATCCGAACCTCCCGGAACGCCTGGATGCGAGCTATATTTCCGAAGACAACTCGCGTGAGCGTCCGGTGATGTTGCACCGAGCGATCCTCGGGTCGTTCGAACGTTTCATCGGCATGCTGATCGAACATTACGCCGGTCTGTTCCCGGCCTGGCTTGCCCCGACGCAAGCGGTGATCATGAACATCACCGACAAACAGGCTGATTTCGCGAAGGAAGTCGAACGCGAACTCAACACAAGCGGCTTCCGTGCCAAATGTGACTTGAGAAACGAGAAGATCGGATTTAAAATCCGCGAGCATACTTTGCTCAAGGTTCCCTATCTCCTCGTTATCGGAGACCGGGAAGTTGAGACACGATCCGTTGCTGTACGCACGCGCGACGGTGTCGACCTGGGGTCGATGCCGCTCGGAGAATTCCGCGACGTGCTTGCGCAAGCGGTTTCCCGGCGTGGTCGCCAAATTACGGAGTAAACACTATCAAGCGTGATATGAGACAAGATCGAAGAGCTGCACCTAAGGCCCCGATTAACGAGAATATCTCGGCTCGAGAGGTGCGATTGATTGGTGCAGACGGCCAGCAAGTTGGCATCGTCTCTATTGATGAAGCGCTTCGCGCTGCTGAAGAAGCCAAGCTGGACCTGGTGGAGATTTCCGCCGACGCGCTGCCGCCTGTATGCCGCATCATGGATTACGGCAAACATCTCTTCGAGAAGAAGAAGCAGGCTGCGGCTGCGCGCAAGAACCAGCACCAGCAGCAGATTAAAGAAATCAAGTTTCGTCCAGGGACGGAAGAAGGGGATTACCAGGTAAAACTACGCAACCTGGTACGTTTCCTAAATGAAGGGGACAAGGCCAAGATCTCTCTGAGATTCCGTGGTCGTGAGATGGCCCACCAGGAGCTGGGGATGGAATTGCTCAAGCGCGTCGAGGCTGACCTCGCCGAGCTGGGTACCGTCGAACAGCATCCTAAGATGGAAGGACGCCAGCTAATGATGGTCATCGCCCCCAAAAAGCGAAAGTAACCTCCAGGGCATAGGCAGGCCTTGCGGTTATGTTTATTGATTGAATGCGGAGTATCCGAACATGCCAAAGATGAAGACCAAAAGTGGCGCTGCGAAGCGCTTCAAGAAGACTGCGGGTGGCCTCAAGCACAAGCACGCCTTCAAGAGCCACATCCTCACCAAGATGACCACCAAGCGTAAGCGTCAACTGCGCGGCACTGCGATGCTCGCTCCGTCTGACGTCGCCCGTGTAGAACGCTCGCTGCGTCTGCGCTGATCATTTAAAGAGAGGATTGATAAATGGCTCGTGTTAAGCGTGGCGTTATTGCCCGTGCTCGTCACAAAAAGATTCTGAAACTCGCCAAAGGCTACTACGGTGCGCGTTCGCGCGTGTTCCGCGTTGCCAAGCAGGCGGTAATCAAGGCTGGCCAATATGCCTACCGTGACCGCCGTCAGCGCAAGCGTCAGTTCCGCGCTCTGTGGATCGCTCGTATCAACGCTGGTGCTCGTCAGAACGGTCTGTCCTACAGCCGCCTGATCGCTGGCCTGAAGAAAGCGTCCATCGAGATCGACCGTAAGGTTCTGGCCGATCTGGCAGTGAACGAAAAAGCGGCGTTTACCGCGATTGTCGAGAAAGCGAAGGCCTCTTTGGCTTAAGTCCCCGACAATCACCGGGCTTGCCCGGTGAGAACGAGCTCAAGGTCACTGACATTGGATCGTTCTGAACGTCATCGATAGGGGAAGAGCCCTCAAAAGCTCTTCCCCTATTTCGTATCTGGAGTCCCTGAATGGAAAACCTGGATGCGCTGGTCTCTCAAGCGCTCGAGTCCGTGCAACACACCGAAGACGTCAACGCCCTGGAGCAACTCCGGGTCCAATACCTCGGCAAGAAGGGCGAGCTGACGCAGGTCATGAAGACCTTGGGCAATATGCCCGCAGAAGAACGTCCGAAGGTCGGCGCCTTGATCAATACGGCCAAGGAGCGCGTTCAGGACGCCCTCAACGCTCGCAAGCAGGCGCTCGAAAGCGCGGCGCTCGCGGCGAAGCTGGCTGCCGAAAAGATCGATGTGACGTTGCCCGGCCGCGGCCAGGTTTCCGGCGGACTGCACCCCGTTACCCGCACCCTCGAGCGCATCGAGCAGATCTTCACGCGTATCGGCTTCGACGTGGCAGAAGGCCCCGAGATCGAAGACGACTACCACAACTTCGAAGCGCTCAACATTCCGGGCCACCACCCGGCGCGTGCCATGCACGACACCTTCTATTTCGATGCGCGCATGCTGCTGCGTACCCATACGTCCCCGGTTCAGGTGCGGACGATGGAAACGCAAACCCCGCCGATTCGCATCGTTTGCCCGGGCCGCGTCTATCGCTGCGACTCGGATATCACCCATTCGCCGATGTTCCACCAGGTCGAAGGCCTGCTGATCGACGAAGGCGTGAGCTTCGCCGACCTCAAGGGCACCATCGAGGAGTTCCTCCGCGTGTTCTTCGAGAAAGACCTCGGCGTGCGTTTCCGCCCTTCGTTCTTCCCCTTCACCGAACCCTCGGCCGAAGTCGACATGCAGTGCGTCATGTGTTCGGGCAAGGGCTGCCGCGTCTGCAAGCAGACGGGCTGGCTGGAAGTCATGGGCTGCGGCATGGTCCACCCGAACGTGCTGCGCATGTCCGGCATCGATCCGGAGCGTTACCAGGGCTTTGCCTTCGGTATGGGCGGCGAGCGCCTGGCCATGCTGCGTTACGGCGTCAATGACCTGCGCCTGTTCTTCGACAACGACCTGCGCTTCCTCGGGCAATTCCGGTAGCCAGCATTTGGGTCACGAACAGGTTTGGGAGAAGAGATAAATGAAATTCAGTGAACAGTGGCTCCGTAGCCTCGTCAATCCGCCGGTCTCGCGGGACGAACTGGTTGCGCGCCTTTCCATGTCGGGCCTTGAAGTCGATGCCGTGACGCCCGTTGCCGGCGCCTTCAGCGGTGTGGTCGTGGGCGAAGTGCTGAGCGTCGAGCAGCACCCGGACGCCGACAAGCTGCGCGTCTGCCAGGTCAGCGATGGCCAGTCCACGCTGCAGGTGGTATGCGGTGCGCCTAATGTCCGTCAGGGTTTGAAGATTCCGTTCGCCACTATTGGCGCGGTGCTGCCGGGCGACTTCAAGATCAAGAAAGCCAAGCTGCGTGGCGTTGAATCCAACGGCATGCTGTGCTCGGCGTCCGAGTTGCAGATCAGCGAAGAAAACGACGGCCTCATGGAGCTGGCAGGCGATGCGCCCGTCGGCCAGAGCCTGCGCGACTACCTCATGCTCGATGACGCCAGCATCGAGATCGGCCTGACGCCGAACCGCGGCGACTGCCTGTCCCTGACCGGGCTTGCACGGGAAGTCGGCGCCATCTACGCCGTTCCGTATACCCCTGTAGACGTGCCAGCCGTTCAACCGACCCACGACGAAACCCGTCCGGTTGAACTGCTCGCACCGCAGGCATGCCCGCGTTACCTCGGCCGTGTCATCCGTGGCGTAGATCTGAGCCGCCCGACGCCGCTGTGGATGGTCGAGCGCCTGCGTCGTTCGGATATCCGCAGCATCGACGCCGCCGTCGACATCACTAACTACGTGATGCTCGAGCTGGGCCAGCCAATGCACGCATTCGATCTTGCTCAGATTGAAGGCGGCATCCGCGTCCGTATGGCGGAGGAGGGCGAGAAGCTCGTTCTGCTCGATGGTCAGGAAGTCGCCCTGCGCAGCAATACGCTGGTGATTGCCGACCACGCCAAACCGCTCGCTATCGCGGGCGTCATGGGCGGTGAGCACAGCGGCGTCAGCGCCGGTGCCCGCGACCTGTTCCTGGAAAGCGCCTTCTTCGACACCATCGCCCTGGCCGGTACCGCTCGCTCCTATGGCCTGCACACCGATGCCTCGCATCGCTACGAGCGCGGCGTGGATTTCCAACTGGCCCGTCGCGCCATCGAGCGTGCAACGCAGCTGCTGATCGACATCGTCGGTGGCGAAGCCGGCCCGATTGTGGAAGCCACCAGCGAGCCGGATCTGCCAAAGGTAGAGCCCATCACGCTGCGCGCCGAGCGCGTCAGCCGCATGCTGGGCCTGGACGTCGAAGCCACTGAAATCGAGCGTATGCTGACCTCGCTCGAACTGGGTGTAAAAGCCGTCGAAGCGGGTGTCTGGCACGTCGCCGTCCCAAGCCACCGTTTCGACTTGAGCCTGGAAGTGGACCTGATCGAAGAGATCGGCCGCCTCTACGGGTACAACCGTCTCCCGGTTCGTTATCCGCAGGCGCGTCTTGCACCGACGGCGCGTGCCGAAGCCCGCTCCGAGCTGCCCGCGCTCAAGCGCCTGCTGGTTGCGCGTGGGTATCAGGAAGCGATCACCTACACCTTCATCGACCAGAAGCTGTTCGAGCTCTTCGCGCCGGATACCCAGCCACTCAAGCTGGCCAACCCGATCTCGGCCGAACTGTCGATCATGCGGACTTCGCTGTGGCCGAGCCTGGTGAAGGCGTTGATGCACAACCTCAATCGTCAGCAGCACCGTGTGCGTCTGTTCGAGAGCGGCCTGCGCTTCGTAGGCCAGCTGGAGAACCTCAAGCAGGACATGATGCTCGCCGGCCTCATTAGTGGTAGCCGCCTGCCAGAAGGCTGGACGGCAGGCCGCGAGTCCGTCGACTTCTACGACCTCAAGGCAGACGTCGAAGCGATTCTCGCCAACGCCGGTGCCGCAGGTGATTTCCACTTCGAACCCGCTTCGCACCATGCGCTGCACCCCGGCCAGACCGCAGCGGTCATGCGTGGCGAGCAATGCGTCGGCTACATCGGTGCGCTGCACCCGGAACTCGCGCGTGAACTGGGTATCGAGCAGGCGGTCTATCTGTTCGAGCTTGAGTTGGCGCATGTGGCGCCCGGTACGCTGCCAGCCTTCCGCGAGCTGTCCCGCTTCCCGGAAGTGCGCCGCGACTTGGCACTGGTGGTAGAGAAGGGCGTTGCCGCCGAGTCTCTGTTGAGCGACATGCGGGCGCAGGCCGGCGAGTTCCTGACTGATCTCAAGCTCTTTGACGTTTATGAAGGGAAAGGTATTGATCCTGATAGGAAAAGCCTGGCAGTTGGCTTGACCTGGCAGCATCCATCGCGCACTCTTACGGACGAAGAAGTCAACACGACGATGCAGCGCATCCTCACCTCGCTCGAACAAAGGTTCAACGCAACGTTAAGGAAGTAACGTATGGGGGCCCTGACGAAAGCCGAGATGGCCGAACGCTTGTACGAAGAGCTCGGTCTCAACAAACGGGAAGCCAAGGAATTGGTGGAACTGTTTTTCGAAGAAATTCGTCAGGCGCTGGAGCATAACGAACAGGTGAAGTTGTCGGGGTTCGGCAACTTCGACCTGCGCGACAAGCGTCAGCGACCCGGCCGAAATCCGAAGACCGGCGAGGAGATTCCGATCACCGCTCGCCGCGTCGTCACCTTTCGGCCAGGCCAAAAACTAAAAGCCAGAGTCGAAGCCTATGCTGGAACCAAGTCATAACGACGAGCTGCCCCCCATTCCGGGCAAACGCTACTTCACCATCGGCGAAGTCAGCGAACTCTGCGCCGTAAAACCCCACGTACTTCGCTACTGGGAGCAGGAATTCCCCCAGCTCAGTCCCGTCAAGCGCCGCGGCAACCGCCGCTATTACCAGCGCCACGACGTCCTCATGATCCGCCAGATCCGGGGCCTCTTGTACGAGCAAGGCTTCACCATCGGCGGCGCCCGCCAACGCCTTTCCGGTGACGACGCCAAAGAAGACAGCACTCAATACAAGCTCTTCCTGCGCCAGATGGTCTCCGAACTCGAAGACGTACTGACCGTTCTGCGTCGCTAAGAATTTGCAGAAAAACCTTTCCACATTCAGATGCTTACGGTATAGTTTCGGCCGTTTCCAGCAATTGGAAACACTGTCGGGGCGTAGCGCAGCCTGGTAGCGCACTTGCATGGGGTGCAAGGGGTCGAGTGTTCGAATCACTCCGTCCCGACCAAATCGAACATCAAAGCCTGATCAGAAATGGTCGGGCTTTTTTGTGTGCGCTCATAGCGTAGCTAATGAACCTCTGTGCAGGCCAGGTAGTAGTGAACATGCACCTCGATAGCTCGAGCGAACCCCGTTCGCGGCACAAATGGTTTCCGCGATAGACCAAGGTCCAGTTGAGTAACGGCAATAGGCCATCGTATTCTGTTGTGGTGGCAATCGCTTCAGGTTTGGTTGTCCGTGTTCTATAGATTCTGCACTCGAGCAAGTATCTGTGTCGGCTTCGCGCGAGCATATTATTTAGCTATCCCTAGTTCCGCCAATTCAGCGGATGTAATGCGTCGGGCGAAATCGCAAACCGGAGCTTCACTTACCTGAGTCGAGTATTTAAGGTGAGGCTCGCCATAGAGCGAAATCAGCTTACTAAACGATCTTCCAAGTTCTTGTCCGGCCATTGCGCTCTGGATGTGCGCGCGTCTGGAGTAGGCGCCATATTTCGTTATCAACTATTCGAGTCGTCAGTTTCTGTCGTCGTATAAGGAGTTAGGCATGCCAGATATGGCTTCGTTAACACAGGCTTTGTTCGAGGCCGTTCCCGTAGATGGCGCCAGTATCGGTAACCAAACGCTGCTATCACGCCTTCAAAGCCAGTTCGGAGAATTGGGTGATGAACAGTTCCGCGCCGCTCGTGATGAGCTGATAGCGCAGGGTGTATTGCTCAAAGGTCGCGGGCGCGGCGGTTCTGTGTCCCGTGCCTCGGTCACTGGGATTAGCCTTGCGGACCAGGCTCTGAGCAAAGCACGTGAACGTCGCGAGCCAGGCGTCGCGGAGATGCCGGCCAGCTATCTGGTGCAGGCGGCAACCAAGGCCAAATCCGCCAAGCTGCAGCCGGCCACCAGCCTAGCGATGATGGAAAAGACCCTCTGGGCCACCGCCGACAAGCTGCGCGCCAACATGGACGCCGCCGAGTACAAGCACATCGTGCTCGGGCTGATCTTCCTCAAGTACATCTCCGACAGCTTCGCCGGGCGCCGCGCCGAGCTGGAAGCCAAGTTTGCTGACCAGAACGACGACTACTACCTAGGCGACGATGATCCCGAGCTGCTCGCTGCCGAGCTGGAAGACCGCGACTATTACCGCGAAGTAAACGTGTTCTGGGTGCCGGAAGTTGCGCGCTGGGAAGTGATCCGCGCAGCCGCGAAGCAGGTGGATATCGGCAAGAAAATCGACGATGCTTTGGCCGCCATCGAGGCGGAAAACCCCAAGCTCAAAAACATCCTCGACAAGCGTTACGCCCGCGCCCAATTGCCGGACGGCAAGCTCGGCGAGCTGGTGGACCTGATTTCCACCATCGGCTTCGGTGACGACGCCAACAAAGCGCGCGATTTGCTCGGCCAGGTCTACGAATACTTCCTCGGCCAGTTCGCCAGCGCCGAAGGCAAGAAGGGCGGCCAGTTCTACACCCCGGCCAGCATCGTCAAGACCCTGGTGGCGGTGCTCAACCCGCACCACGGCAAGGTGTATGACCCGTGCTGCGGTAGCGGCGGCATGTTCGTACAGTCAGAGAAATTTATCGAAGCCCACGGCGGCAAGCTGGGCGATGTGTCCATTTATGGTCAGGAATCCAACCCCACCACCTGGCGCCTGGCGGCGATGAACTTGGCCATTCGTGGCATCGACTTCAATCTCGGCAAGGAGCCGGCGGACACCTTTATCCGCAACCAGCACAGCGACCTGCGTGCAGACTTCGTACTGGCCAACCCGCCGTTCAACGTCAGCGACTGGTGGCACGGCAGCCTGGAAGGCGACCCGCGCTGGGTCTACGGCACCCCGCCGCAAGGCAACGCGAACTACGCCTGGCTGCAGCACATGCTCCACCACCTCAAACCCAACGGCCGCGCCGGCATCGTGCTGGCCAACGGCTCGATGAGCTCCAGCCAGAACAGCGAAGGGGATATCCGCCGCGCCATGGTGGAAGCCGATGTGGTGGAAGTGATGGTCGCGCTGCCTGGCCAGCTGTTCTTCAACACCCAGATCCCCGCCTGCCTGTGGTTTCTCGCCAAAGACAAATCGCTCCCCTCTACCTCTGGGAGAGGGGCTGGAGGTGAGGGGCGCTCCCGCAAAGGCGAAGTGCTGTTTATCGACGCCCGCAAGCTCGGCACCAGCGTCAGCCGCGTGCAGATCGAGCTGACCGACGCCGATATCGAACGCATCGCACAAACCGTGGCCAACTGGCGCGGCGAGCCGCTGGATGTGGGTGGTGAGATCGGTGAATACATCGACATTCCTGGCTTCTGCCGCAGCGTAAAGCTCACAGAAATCGCCGAACATGGCCACGTGCTTACGCCGGGTCGCTATGTCGGTGCCGAAGAGGTCGAGGATGACGACGAAGCCTTTGCCGAGAAGATGCAGCGGCTGACTACACAGCTTGGCGAGCAGATGCAGAAGGGCGCAGAACTCGATCAGTTGATCCGGCAGAAGCTGGGAGGGCTGGGGTATGAGTTCTGAGTGGGTACCTTTTACAGAAGTTCTTTCAGCAATCGTCGACAACAGGGGTCGAACTTGCCCTGTTGGGGATAGTGGCCTGCCGCTTATTGCTACCAATTGCATTGACTCCAGCAGCCTCCATCCCCGATATGAGACGAATCGCTACGTCGCAGATGACATTTACCACACTTGGTTTCGTGGTCATCCGAAGCCCGGTGACATACTTTTCGTGTGTAAGGGAAGTCCGGGCAGAACTAATTGGGTGCCGGAACCAGTAAATTTCTGTATTGCTCAGGATATGGTCGCAGTCCGAGCAGACCCTACCAAAATTTACCCCAAATACTTGTTCGCGGCTTTGCGTTCTCCAATGGTCCTGTCCCAGATTGACAATATGCATGTTGGGACAATGATTCCTCACTTCAAAAAAGGGGACTTTGGAAAATTAAGAATTCCAATGCTGGAGCCGGACGATCAGCAGGTAATAGGTGATTTTTACTTCACAGTCTCCGAGCGCATCACCCTGCTACGCGAAACCAACGCCACCCTGGAAGCCATCGCCCAGGCGCTGTTCAAATCCTGGTTCGTCGATTTCGACCCCGTGCGCGCCAAGGCCGAAGGCCGCCAGCCCGAAGGCATGGACGCCACCACCGCCGCCCTGTTCCCCGATAGCTTCGAAGAGTCCGAACTGGGCTTGGTGCCGAAGGGGTGGGAAATTGGTGCCCTGCAAGATTTGCTGGTTCTTCAGCGTGGGTTTGATCTCCCGGCTTCGGAGCGTACCGTGGGGCAGTATCCGCTCATTGCTGCAAGCGGACCCAATGGTACTCATGACATCGCGATGGCCCATGGGCCGGGAGTGGTAACCGGACGTTCGGGTGTTCTCGGAAGGGTATTTTTGACGCTTGAAGACTACTGGCCACTGAATACAACGCTTTGGGTGAAAGAATTCAAACGAGCCACGGCGTGCTACGCGTTTGAGTTACTGAAGCTTTTGGACTTCACATCTTTCAATGCTGGGTCAGCAGTACCAACGCTGAACCGAAATCACGTTCATTCGTTGAGGTATGTGCTGCCGCCTATTGAGCTTGTAAAGGCTTATGAAGGTACTGCCTTGTCGATTCATCAGCGAGTCTTGGAAAACAACCGTCAGTCCCAAACCCTAACCCAACTTCGCGACACCCTCTTACCCCGCCTGATCTCCGGCCAGTTACGCCTGCCGGAAGCTGAAGCTCAGGTAATGGGTGCTGAGGCATGAGCGATCTTCGTGAAGAGCAGTGGAATCACTATCTCACCCAGTGGGATATTCCAGCACTTCAACGACTGACTCTTGAGCAGTATTGCGCGCTTGAATCCAAACAGACGCTGTCCCATTGGCTGCTCGAAGAGACAGCGGCTTTAGGAGACTTCAAGGAAGGCCCGCTCAGCATGGGCATCCGTCCTCATGGCCATGGGCAGGCGAAGTCCGGTAACGCTTACAACAGCTACGACGACCAGTACGTTTGGTTAAACATGCTTGGCTCTAGCGCAGAAGAGGCGTTTGCCAGCTTAAAAAGCGGGTTGCTCGAAGCAGCGGAAGCAGGGCGCACCGGCCAGCTTGAGCGGTTAGATGCGCTTACCCGACAACCCGGCGCCTTGATGCGTAAGGTCGCGTTTCTTTATCAAGATCGTGAAAACCCCTGTTTGCTGCCGATTTACTCCAAGGAGGTGCTCCGCGCTGCGGCGGGGGAAACGGCCTTACGAAGCACCTCGGCGCTCAACCGAGACCTGATGGCGCAGCGTGGTGAGCGGTCACTTTGGGCCTTTGCAGATGAGCTGATGCAGCTCGCGGCGCAGCGTTGGTCAGGCCAGCGAATCAAGGAGCTGTTGGACGCATCCGAGTACGTCAGCCCGGTTAAACCGGCCACGGCGAGGATGGCGGGCTTTCAGGCCCTTGACGGACGTCAGCTAGCCGTCGAACCAGGACCTAAACCCGCGCTCTTTCTGGAGCCTGGGGACTGGTTGGCCGACGCCGAACCCTTCTTGAAGGCTATTGAGCACTACACCTCAGAGCGTACTCGCCACAGCGGCCTGCAGGCTAACGCGCCTCGCCTGTGGTTAGGTCGCCCTGCTGTTTACGTAACCGTGCCGGACGAAGATGCTCTTCACTCGTTGCTTAGCCTGTATGTGGGCAGTGGTTCCACTGAACAACCCACTCAATCCGAAACCCAAACCGGAACCCCACCGATGCCCAGTGCGCCGCTTAATCAAATCCTTTTTGGTCCGCCGGGTACCGGTAAAACCTACGCCACCGTTGAGGCTGCGCTGGAGGTCCTCGATGGCAGCTACCTGCAAACACATCGACTAGATCGTACAGCTTTGAAGCTTCGCTTCGACGAGCTCGTGCAGCAGGAGCGCATTCGCTTCGTCACCTTTCACCAGAGCTTCAGCTACGAGGACTTCGTTGAGGGGCTGCGGGCCGAGAGTGACGGCGATAGCGGGCAGTTGCGTTACGAGGTAGTCGATGGTGTTTTCAAAAGTCTTTGTGAGGCTGCTGCGGCTAAAGTTACGCAGCAGGCAGAAGCGCCTGTAGATCTCGGGAAACGCAAAATCTGGAAGATGTCGCTAGGCAACACCCAGGGGAGCGACGCCGGGATTTATGAAGAGTGTGTTCAGGGCGGCTATATGCTGCTGGGTTACGGTGGCGGTATCGATTTCACTGGTTGTAAAAATCGTGGCGACGTTCAGCGACGCTTCATCGATGCTGGCGTGAACCCGGATGGCCCTTACGACTACAGCGTCACTAGCGTTACTGCGTTCGTTACCAAAATGAAACCGGGTGACCTGGTGGTGGTGAGTGACGGCAATTTTAAGTTCCGCGCGATAGGCGAGGTCGTCGGCGAATATGCGTTCAAAATCCATCCCGAGTACGACCCGCATTATTCGCAAATGCGGCCGGTTAAATGGCTGCGTCAATACAGCCCGTCTTTGCCCCATAGTGAGTTATTGAACGGACAGTTCAGCCAGATGACCCTCTATGAGTTGCGCAGCCCGACCCTGAACCGCGAGAAGCTGCAGGGGCTGCTGGGGTCGCAAAAGGTTGAAGATGGGGCGTTGTTTCACGTCGGACAGCGTTTTGGTCAGGGCTATGTGGTGCGTGCGATAAGCCTCGAGGTGGTTGAATTAGATAAACCTAAGGGCGGTGTTTTGCCGTTGCCGCTGAGTTTGGTTCGGCAGTTATTGGCCTATGTGCAGGGCGGCCAGCTTGATGTCGAAGATATCCGTCAGGGCCGTATCTTCCAGAAGGTGGCAGAGGCCGAGCTCGAGAAGTACATCGTCAATGGCTATCAAAGCCTGTTTGCGGCGATGGTCGAGCAACTGTTGAAGCCGCACCATAAGACCACAACAGCCAATGCGCGCGTGCTCATCATCGACGAGATCAACCGCGGCAATATCTCGCGCATCTTCGGAGAGCTCATTACGCTTATTGAGCCATCTAAGCGAGCCGGGGCCGACGAGGCTCTATCTGTGGTGCTGCCGTATTCCAAACAGTCGTTCAGTGTTCCGAAGAATGTCTACCTGATCGGTACGATGAACACCGCCGACCGCTCACTGGCCGGGCTGGATATCGCGCTGCGGCGCCGTTTCACTTTTCGCGAAATGCCGCCGAAGCCGGAGCTGCTAGATAACGTTCGCGTGCAAGGGCTTAGCATCGGCCAACTGTTGCGCGTGGTGAACCAGCGCATCGAGGTGCTTCTGGATCGCGATCACTGCCTTGGTCATGCCTACTTCATGCCTTTGGAAGATGACAGCTCGCTTGAGCGCCTTGAGGGCATCTTCCGCAATCAGATACTGCCGCTTTTGCAGGAATACTTTTTTGAAGATTGGGAGCACATACAATGGGTGCTCAATGATCACCGTAAGCCGTTAGCTAATCAGTTCGTTAACCGGAAAGCGGGCAACGTCGAGCTGTTGTTCGGTCAGGATGTTGGCCAAAGCTTGGAGCGGAATACCTGGTGCCTGAATGACGACGCATTCGAGCGGTTGGAGTCGTACATAGGGATCGTCGATCATCAGCTTCAAAGCGTAGATGTGGTGGAAAAGCGCAAAGCATCCCATGGCGATTTGCTCTTGCGCGAACTCTCGACGGGATCAATAGAGGTCTGGCGTGGAGAGGTGTTGCAGCAGCCCTCTAAGCCACTGCTGCGTGATCTGGCGGGTAAGCTCGGCGTTAACACGTTTAACGATAGTGGTCGCCCGCTTAACACTCGTGCCCTAGGTCGGCGTTTGATCGATCAGCTTGGGAGCGGCAATGCGTGAAAACGCTCGTCACCATCCGCGAGTACGCTCAGCTGACTACCAAGGCGGTCGAGCCGTCGCTGGATATGGCGCAGGTCCCAGCCAGTGCTTTTGATTGGCTCTGTGAGTTAAGCGCCGGCTTCAATCGAAGCGGCGCCACGCTGCTGCAGGTGGAAGGGCGCCAGTCGTTGAAATGGGACAGTTACGTTGGCGTGCTAGAGACCCCTTGCGGCACGCGCCTGGAAATCTTGCCCAAGCACGTTGAGGACGGCGATTGCTTCAAGCAGAGCCGTGCGTTGCTGCGCAAGATGATTCAAGCAGCGCTGTCATTGAAGCCTAGGCAGGTGTCAGTGACGGGGTTGGAGCTGTTTGATGCGCCGCTGACCGAGTGGGTGATGGAACAGTTCTTAGGCGAGCTGGATTTGCTGGTCAAACGCGGCGTGCGTTTTGACTACCAGCGCGTCGAGGAAGAGCAGCGGTTTCTTCGCGGCCAACTAAATGTGGTCGCGCAGATGCGCCAACCGCCAGGCCGTCAGCATCACTTCCAGATCCGCCATGACGTATTTCTGCCCAATCGTGCGGAGAACCGTTTGCTGAGACTGGCGCTGGAGCATGTAGCCAAGACAACTCAGGACGCGGCCAACTGGCGTTTAGCCAATGAGCTGCGCTCGCTACTGGCGGAGGTGCCCTGCAGCCGCCACGTGGATGCAGACCTGCGTGTGTGGAGCCGTGATCGTTTGATGGCTCACTACCAGGCCGTGAAGCCATGGTGCGAGCTGATCCTCAAGCAGCAGATGCCTATTGCCGTTGCCGGACATGCCCGTGGTATGAGCATGCTGTTTCCCATGGAGAAGCTGTTCGAACGCTATGTTGAGAGTTGGCTGCGGCAGAAGCTTATGCCTGGTGCCTCCCTCACGGCTCAAGCTGCTAGAGAATATTTATGCAGTCATGGAAAAGGGCGCATGTTTAGGCTAGAGCCGGACATGTTGGTTGAGCAAGGCGCTATGGCTTGGGTGCTTGATACAAAATGGAAGCGCTTAAATACTGCAGCGCGAGAAAAGAATTACAACATCAGCCAAAGCGATTTTTATCAGCTTTTCGCCTACGGTAAGAAATACTTGTCCACGATGGTTCAAGCCGAGATGGTATTGATCTACCCGCGGCACAGTACATTTGAGTTCCCCCTCGAATCGTTCGTGTTAGATGACAACTTGCGTCTTTGGGTTTTGCCGTTTGATTTGAGTGCGGACTGCTTAGTGGGCGCGGATAACACCTCCCTGCCTTTGAGCAGCGTTTCATTCGCTCGCGCTAGCTAAGCGCATTTTCAGGAATCGAAAAGACTTTATGAGCACAGGGATCAGCCAGAAGCTACAGAGCAGCCGTAAAGAGTTGCTGGACATCGGGCTTCGCAACAACATGCTCAACTTCCGCAAGACAGCCAAGACCCTCATGGTGGTAGATGAGCTGTCCGAGGAGGTATTCAACATCCTCTATCGCCAAGAAAAAGCCATGACCTTCGCGCCGATGGCGCGCAAGAAGCTGGCCGAGCTGGCAAAAGCCGGCAAGCCAGCTGAGGCTGATGATGAAGTCGCCAGCGACGAGCAGTTGCTGCATGAGCTGGATAGCCTGGACTGGTCTAGTGTCGCTGACGAGGCTGATGAAGATGGGACTGGCAAGGCCCGTCGCCATCTGGACACCCGTTTGCAAACTGCGGTTGATGACGAGCGCCTATTTCTTCAGTTATTGAGGATACACACCGAGGCTAAAGGCTTCATTGAAGAGCAGGGTGTGAACACGCTGTTCCTAGCCCTAGGCTTTCTGCATTGGTACGAGGCGGACAGTTCCGAGAACCTTCGCAAGGCTCCCTTGCTGTTGCTGCCGGTCAGCTTAGAGCGCAGCGGCGCCAAGGATGCGTTCAAGCTGAAGTACTCGGGTGACGAGCTGATAGCGAATCTTTCGCTAGTTGCCAAGCTTAAAACCGATTTTGGTTTGGATATGACCTCCTGCGCTTTTGACGAGGAAGGTTTCTCTACCGATGAAAGCAGCCTGGGCCGCTTCTACGGCGATGTTGCTGATGTGATCAGCAAGCAGGGCCGCTGGAAGGTCGCGAGCAACGAGATTGCGCTTGGCTTCTTCTCTTTCGGCAAGTTTTTGATGTTCAAGGACCTTGATCCGAAGAGCTGGCCGGAAGACAAACAACCTGATGCCAATGGGGTAATGAAACGCCTGCTTGGCTCAGGATTCGGTGATATGCGGGCGGCGTATCCAGAAGATGTGAATATTGACTCGGTGATCAAACCGGGCGATGTACGATTTGTGAAGGACGCGGACAGCAGCCAGACAGAAGCGATCCTGGAGGTGCGTGACGGCTCCAACCTGGTCATTCAGGGGCCACCGGGTACGGGTAAGTCGCAGACGATCACAAACATCATCGCGGAATTGATCGGCCAAAAGAAAACGGTGCTGTTCGTTGCTGAGAAAATGGCGGCGCTTGAAGTGGTAAAGCGCCGTCTAGATGAAAGTCATTTGGGGGATGCGGTTCTCGAGCTGCATAGCCACAAGTCCACCAAGCAGTCTGTACTAAAAGAGCTAGGGCGGACGCTGGACCAGGGGCGACCACTAACAAAAGACGGTGCGGAAGATCTTGCGAGTCTTAAAGCGCTACAAGACGGCCTTAATCAATATTGTGAAGCTGTCAGTTCTTCCGCAGGTGCGAGCGGTTTGCCTTTTGTCGAGGTACTTGGTCGTTACCTCAAGCTAAAACGTTCTTACGCCGGTTTGCCGGTCATTCCTTTTGCCCCAATGGCTGCCTGGAGCCACGCCGATCAGCGGAAACGGCGCGAGCTTGTTGATGAGTTGGTTCTGCATCTACAGGAGATGGGTCGTCCTGACCGGAGCGTCTTCTGGGGAAGCGAGCGGACGTTCTTTTCGCCGATCGAACACAGTAGTGCTAACGATGCACTGCAGTTGGCAGGCTCGCATCTCAATGCGCTGCAATCGGCGGCTGGTGCACTTTCTGAACGATTAATGTTGACTCAGCCGGCCACCCTGGCAGACGTAGACGTGGTGTGCCGTGCTGCACGGCGCGCGGCTGAAGCTCCGCGGCTCGAGGGGGTGCAGCTTTCGACAGGCGAGTGGCAGTCAAGGCGCGATGCCATTCGTGAGCTTTTGGATGCTGGAGAGCGTATGACTGCTTGCCACTCCAAGCATGAGAAGCAATTGATCGACGCTGCTTGGGAGCAAGACCTTCTTGAGGTCCGGCAGAGTCTCATCGCTTACGGCGACAAGTGGTGGAAGGTGTTTTCAGGACGCTTCCGCGCGGCGCGTGCCCGTCTGCAGGGGCTAGCCCGTGATACGTTGCCCAAGACCAATGCAGGCATGTTGGAGCTGGTTGACTCTGTCTTAACCTATCAGCAGAACAAAACGGTGTATGACCAGCACGAGGCGCTCGGTAGCGCGCTTTTTGGTGCCCAGTGGCAACGTCAGAAGACCGATTGGGCGGTGCTAGAGCGGTTAAGCGCTTGGGTGATCAAGCTGCATGACGATCTAGGTAACGGACAAATTCCACAGGGCATCATTGCCTTTTTAGCTGGGCATACCGATGCCAGCGGGTTAGGGGATGCGGTAGCTGGAATTGAGGAGCATGTGGTTGGGCTAGACAAAGCGTTACGCAGTGCAATTGAGGTGACAGGCATGCAGGCGGAAAACGCTAAGGCCGATGTCAGGAAGCTTGGCTTGGCTGAGCTGGACGTACGTTTGCATCAGTGGCAGGACAATCTGACTGCGCTTTACCAAATGGCACGATTCAACGTGCTGGCGGAACAGCTTCGCAACGTCAAATTGGACGACTTGCTGAAGATCGCCATCAGCTGTGATGAGCCTAAAAAGCTCACTGCAATTTTGGACTTTTCTTGGTATTCAGGGCTGGTGCAGCGGGTCTATGCAGAAAAACCGGCGCTGCAGCAGTTCGATCGCATTAAACATGAGCACCAGATAGCACGCTTTAAGTCGCTTGATCTGGCCTCGCTCAACCACGCGCAGACGCATCTGGCCAAGCAGGTCTGGGAGGGAATGCCCAATATCAATCAGCCAGGCGAAATGGCTGTACTTCGGGCAGAACTAAACAAGAAGCGCCGGCACATTCCGATCCGGCAGCTAATTGAGAAGGCTGGTCGGGCGATCCAACAAATCAAGCCTGTCTTTATGATGAGCCCAATGTCGATCGCAAACTTCCTGCCTCCAGGAAAGGTCGAGTTCGATGTGGTGGTATTCGACGAAGCTTCTCAAGTGAAAGCCGTCGATGCGTTTGGCGCCATTATGCGCGGTAAGCAGGTAGTAGTGGTCGGTGATACGCGGCAGATGCCGCCTACTGACTTCTTCAGCCGCGACGTTGAATTGGATGACGAGGATGCAGCGACGGCTGACATTGAAAGCATCCTTAGTATGTTTAAGGCGGCTGGTAGCCAAGAGAGATACCTTCGTTGGCACTACAGAAGCCGGCATGAGTCGCTGATCGCGGTTTCCAATGTCGAGTTCTATGACAACAAACTGGTTGTGTTTCCCTCCGCGGGCCAGCATCCGCATGCAACTGGAGTGAGTTTTGACTATCTGCCAGATGCGCTTTACGACAGGGGACGCACCCGTACCAACAAAGGGGAGGCTAAGGCCGTTGCGCAAGCAGTCATGCAGCATGCTATTCGAACGCCTGAGCTCTCGCTTGGGGTTGCCGCATTCAGTGTGGCGCAGCGCGATCTGATTCAGGTCGAAATCGAATTGCTGCGTAGGCAGACGCCGGACGCCGAGGCGTTCTTTACCGGGCAGGGCAGTGAGCCTTTCTTCGTCAAAAACCTTGAAAACATTCAGGGCGATGAGCGCGACAAGATCTTTATCAGCATCGGCTATGGGCGTAATGAATCCGGACGAATAGCTAAAGAATTTGGCCCGCTGAACCGTGAAGGCGGGCACCGCCGCCTAAACGTTCTGATTACTCGAGCCAAATTGGCAATGCGGGTGTTCTGCAACTTCAGAGCTGACGAACTAGAGATCGACGCAGGCGCTACTCTTGGCGTTAGGGCCCTAAAAAACTTTCTCAAATATGCCGAGACGGGTGAGCTTGAGGTAGCTAGAGAGACGGGTAAGGCTGCCGACTCGCCATTTGAGTTAGAGGTGATAGAAGCGCTTCGGGACAGAAACTATGAGGTGGAACCACAGGTAGGTACCGCTGGGTATTTCATCGACATTGCCGTTAAGGATCCTGAGTATCCGGGGCGCTATGTGCTAGCCATCGAGTGTGATGGCGCTGCATACCACAGCTCTCGATCTGCGCGTGATCGTGATCGCCTACGTCAGGGGGTATTAGAGGGCTTGGGTTGGAACTTCCACCGGATCTGGAGCACGGATTGGTTCCGTAATCCTCAGCAGGAAATCATCCGCGCCGTAGAGGCTATTGAGGCGGCTAGAGCCAAGATTGCCACGGGTCGACATGCGATCCCAGTGGCGGCATCAGAACCGAGGCATGAGATTGTCCGAGGAGCTGCCGCTGCGGAACCGTTGCCTACTTTAAGCAAACCTTATGTAAAGGCTCGCCTAACTCCAGTGACACCGCCGGCCGAACTACATCAAGCGAAGCCGGAACACTTGATGCAAATGATTAAAACTGTCGTTGAGGAGGAAGCTCCTGTGCATACCAGCGAAGTCACTCGGCGCCTGATGGAGGCGTTCGGTGTGACTCGGGCTGGGTCGAGGATTACTACCGCAGTAGAGGAGGCAATTCGCCTTGGCGTGCGGCTAAGGTTGTTTCAGGGACGTGGTGGATTTCTGTATTCCGCTGAGAATCTCCCAGTCCGTATTCGCAGTCGCGCTCACTGGGAGTCGGCCGAGCGTAAATTCGAATGGGTCGCGCCCGAGGAGCTAGATCAGGCATTAGTCGAAACGGTGACCCTAGGTTTTTCGATGAGTCGCGAGGATGCTATTTCTGGTGCCTTAGTGCTACTGGGTTTTGGGCGTGCAACCTCGAAAATTACAGGCATGCTTGAAGGCAGAATTGACACCCTTGCCGCTGAAGGGCGGCTGCAGGTGGTTGATGGCGTTGTCACTCCGGTAGCCGCTTTCGATTGAGCGTGACTGCAGGTACGGCAACAAAGTAATAACCAAACAAACGACTTAGTAGAGCCTGTATAGATCGCACGATAAGGCTTATTAGGGAAGAAAATGAGCGAAGACCAACTGGAACAGGAAGCCATCGGCTGGCTCAGTGAGTTGGGTTATACGTACCTATATGGGCCGGACATCGCCCATGACGGCAGCGACCCCGAGCGTGAGAGCTATCGCGATGTGATCTTGACCATGCGCCTGCGCACGACCATCGCCCGACTCAACCCGCAGATCCCCCTGTTGGCACGTGAGGACGCCTTACGCCAGGTGCTGGAGCTGGGCGTGCCGGTGCAGCTGTCGGCCAATCGGCTGTTCCATCGTCTGCTGGTCAGCGGTGTGCCAGTGCAATACCAGAAGGACGGCGAGACCCGTGGCGACTTCGTGCGGTTGATCCATTGGGCCGATGTGCGGGCTAACGAGTGGCTGGCTATCAACCAGTTCAGCATCCAGGGACCGAAACATACCCGCCGGCCGGACATCATCCTGTTCGTCAACGGTCTGCCGCTAGTGCTGTTGGAACTGAAGAACTCGGCTGACGTGAATGCAGACTTGTGTAAAGCCTTCAATCAACTGGAGACCTACAAGGAGCAGATCCCGGACGTCTTCCAATACAACGAGATTCTGGTGATCAGCGATGGCAGCGAGGCGCGCATGGGCTCGCTGTCGGCGGATATCGAACGTTTTGCCCGTTGGCGGACGATCGACGGGGTGATGGTAGATCCTCTGGGTGAGTTCAACGAGCTGGAGACTCTGGTGCGCGGGGTGCTGCAGCCGTCGGCACTGTTGGATTATCTGCGCTACTTCGTGCTATTCGAGGATGACGGTCGGCTGGTGAAGAAGATTGCCGGCTATCACCAGTTCCATGCCGTGCGTGCGGCGATCCAGCAAGTAGTTAACGCCTCGCGTCCGGGCGGTACACACAAGGGCGGAGTGGTCTGGCATACCCAGGGCTCGGGCAAAAGCATCACCATGACCTGCTTCGCCGCCCGGGTGATGCAGGAGGCGGCGATGGAGAATCCGACCATCGTGGTGATCACCGACCGCAACGACCTGGACGGCCAGCTGTTCGGAGTCTTCTCGCTGTCGCGGGATCTGCTGCGAGAACAGCCAGTCCAGGCGCTGACCCGGGGTGACCTGCGGGAGAAGCTGGCCAACCGCGCTAGTGGCGGCATTGTCTTCGCCACCATCCAGAAGTTCATGCCGGGCGAGGATGAAGACAGCTTCCCGGTATTGTCCACGCGCTCGAATATTGTGGTTGTGGCCGACGAGGCGCACCGTACCCAATATGGCTTCAGTGCTTCGCTGAAGGTGCCGGAGCTTAAGGTGGCCGAGGCCAGTGCACGCTACCAGGTGGGTTATGCCCAACATCTGCGCGACGCTCTGCCCAACGCTACCTTCGTGGCTTTTACCGGAACGCCGGTGTTCAGCGAAGACCGCGACACCCGTGCGGTATTCGGCGACTACATCCACGTCTACGACATGCAACAGGCCAAGGAAGATGGCGCCACAGTGGCCATTTACTACGAGTCGCGGCTGGCCAAGTTGTCGCTCAAAGACTCGGAGCTGACGCATATCGACGACGAGGTTGACGAGCTGGCCGAGGATGAGGAAGAGGATCAGCAGTCACGCTTGAAGTCGCGCTGGGCTGCGTTAGAAAAAGTCGTGGGGGCCGAGCCGCGTATCAGGAGCGTGGCGGCAGATCTTGTAGCGCACTTCGAAGAGCGTAACCAGGCACAAAGCGGAAAGGCCATGGTGGTGGCCATGAGTCGCGAGATCTGCGTGCACCTGTACAACGAGATCATCGCCCTGCGCCCCGAATGGCACGATGAGGATCCTGAGAAGGGCGCGGTGAAGATCGTCATGACCGGTAGCGCATCGGACAAGGCACTGCTGCGCCCGCACATCTACCCCGGCCAGGTGAAGAAGCGCCTAGAGAAGCGTTTCAAGGATCCTGCCGATCCGCTGCGATTGGTAATAGTCCGCGACATGTGGCTGACCGGTTTCGATGCGCCCTGCGTGCATACCTTGTACGTCGACAAGCCGATGAAGGGCCACAATCTGATGCAGGCCATCGCCCGGGTGAACCGGGTGTTCAAGGACAAGCAGGGTGGCCTGGTGGTGGATTACATCGGCATCGCCAATGAGCTGAAGGCGGCGCTCAAGGAGTACACCGCCAGCAAAGGGCGGGGGCGGCCTACAGTCGATGCTCAGGAAGCGTATGCGGTGCTCGAGGAGAAGCTCGATGTGCTGCGTAGCCTGTTGCATGGTTTCGATTACAGTGATTTTCTGTCTGGCGGACATAAGCTGTTGGCCGGTGCGGCCAACCACGTCCTGGGGCTGGAGGATGGCAAGAAGCGTTTCGCCGATAATGCGCTGGCCATGAGTAAAGCCTTCACCCTCTGCTGCACGCTGGATGAGGCCAAGGCGGTACGAGAGGAAGTGGCATTCCTACAGGCTATTAAGGTGCTGCTGACCAAGCGCGAGATCAGCACCAAGAAGAAAACAAATGAGGAGCGCGAGCTCGCCATCCGCCAGATCATCGGCAATGCTGTGGTCTCCGGGGAGGTGGTCGATGTTTTCGCGGCGGTGGGGTTGGACAAGCCCAACATCGGCCTACTGGACGAAGACTTCCTAGCCGAGGTGCGAAACCTACCAGAGAAGAACTTGGCGGTTGAGTTGCTAGAGCGGCTTCTGGAAGGTGAGATCAGGAGCAAGTTCGCCAGCAATCTATCTCAGGAGAAAAAGTTCTCCGAGCTTCTGGATAGCGTGATTAAGCGCTACCAGAATCGCTCCATCGAGACGGCCCAGGTCATCGAAGAGCTGATTGAGATGGCTAAGAAGTTCGCTGCCGCCAGCAAACGTGGTGATCAGCTGGGGCTGAATGACGACGAGCTGGCCTTCTACGATGCGCTAGCCAACAATGAGTCATCTGTACGCGAATTGGGTGACGAAACGCTGGCTAAGATCGCGCACGAGCTTACTGCAAGCCTGCGGCAGAACGTGACGGTGGACTGGAATAACCGTGACAGCGTGCGCGCGAAGCTACGTTTGCTGGTCAAGCGAATTCTGCGGAAATACAAGTATCCACCGGACCGGCAAGAGGAGGCGGCTCAGGTAGTGCTGGCGCAGGCAGAGATATTGTGTGAGGCGTGGATGTAAATGCTCACATTAACCAAGATGATTGTGGGGTAAAAGCTTTGCTTGCTCTTCATCGTGAAAAGAGGACAGATTTATTTTCTGGATCGGCCTCGCGATAGCTCAAGCTAGGCTCAGTTTAGGTATCTCGGATCCATTCATTAGCTAGTTATGCGTTCAGCACGACCTGAACGCGAAAGAAAGGTCCTGGGTGCCCCCCGTTTTCGCGCAGCCTTGGGTTGTCAAGCCGACGCTACGCTATGCCGGTTTGGTTCACATAAGCGAATCGTGTATTTCTCATTAAGGCCCTCGCCGGGTCCGAAGCGGTCAGTACGCTGCTGGACACGGCGCAACGCAAACTCGCCAACATTGGTCCGGGAAACACACGGTGTTCCCGTTGCGCTATCTGCTTCTGCTCTTGAATGCATCAAACCCTAAACTGATCCATCAACCCCTGCTGATGGTTCGCCAGGGTATTCAACGACCGGCTCACCTGCGCTGACTCATCTGCCTGTTCAGCAAGCGACTCGGTCACGTCCCGAATACCTGCCACGTTACGGTTGATCTCTTCGGCGACGGCGCTTTGTTCTTCGGCGGCGCTGGCAATTTGGAGGTTCATGCTGGTGATGACGGAGACGGCGTCGCCGATGCGTTGTAGGGCGGTGACGGCGAGGGCGACGTGGCTGACGTTGTCTTGCGCCTGGAGGTGGCCATCGCGCATGGATTCCACGACATCGCGTGTGCCTTGTTGCAGGCGTTCGATGACTTGGCGGATCTCTTCGATCGATTCCTGGGTGCGATTGGCAAGGCTGCGCACTTCATCGGCGACGACGGCGAAGCCACGGCCGGTTTCACCGGCGCGTGCGGCTTCGATCGCCGCGTTCAGGGCGAGCAGGTTGGTCTGTTCGGCAATGCTGCGAATGGCTTCGAGCACCGAGCCAATCTGTTCGCTGCTCGTGGCGAGGCCTTCGACGTCGCGCATCGCTGTGCCGAGGTCGTTGGCCAGGCGATCGATGCGCTGGGTGGTCTGGTCGACGACCTGCAAACCTTCTTTGGTGGCTTCGTCTGCCGTGCGGGCAGCCGCGGCGGCTTCGGATGCGTTTTGCGCCACGGCCTGGGCGGTTGCGCTCATTTCGTTGGAGGCGGTGGCCACCTGTTCCACTTCGCTGAGCTGTGCCTGCATGCCTTGGCTGGTGCGCGTCGCGATGCCGGCTGACTGGTCAGCCGTGTGGCGGGCGGACTGCACCGACTCCTTCACTTTCGCCACGATGGGCTGAAGCTTGTCCAGGAAGTGATTGAAGCCGTTGGCCAGGCGGCCGAGCTCGTCCTGACGCGGGTAGTCCAGACGGCGAGTCAGGTCGCCTTCGCCGCTGGCGATGTCGTCGAGCATGTCGGCCACGGTCAGGATCGGACGGGTCACGCGACGCGCCATGATGTTCATGAGGAGTAGGCCGAGGGCGATTGCGCCAAGCCCCACTAGCCAGGAGATCAAGCTGTCCCGGGCGCGTTGCGCCTCCAGGGTGTCCGCAAGCGCCAAGGCGCGGGTCATCACGACAGATTTCGGTGCCTGGATCAGGATGCCCCATGGGTTCGCGCCCGGGATGGGCTGCACCGGCTCGAGCACGCCGATGGTGTGCTCGCCGGATACGATCGAGGCCTGCCCGGACTGCAGCGCTTGTTTCAAGGTAGAGGCTTGCGCCGGGTAGGCATTGTCCAGCGACTTGCCCAATGCCGTCGCGTCGCGCGTGTAGGCCGCCAGAAGCCCGGCCGGGCTAATGATGCTGATGTCGCCCTGGCCTTCGTACAAGTTGCGGTTCGCGGATTCGGCCATTGCCTGGAGGGAGGTGAGGCTGATGTCGATACCGATCACGCCGATTACGTTGCCGCCGTCGCGCAGCGGTAGCGCCACGCTCGTCATAAGCATGGGCTGGTCATTCACGTCGTCGACGTAAGGGTCGAGCAGGCACGCCGAGCCAGTCTTCAGGGGGCAGGTGTACCAGGCGTTGTATGCCGTGCCGCTGGCGCCGGGGGTCGTGTCGGCCAGCTCTTGTTCAGTCATCACCTCGGATTCGAACGTGCCGGGTTTGCTCTGGGACCAGTAAAGGGCGAAGCGACCGCTTCCATTGCTGCTCGCGGCTTCGTCATCCAGGAACTCAGCATCCCGGCCATCAAGTGCGTTACGCTCGAAGGCCATGTAGATACCGAGGGATTGGGGGCGCGCTTTCAAGGCATCGCCAAGGACGTTCGTCAGCGCTTCGCGCAGTTCCTGCGCGCTCAGTATCCCGCCGTTCTGCTGGCTGCGGAGCAGGTTGACCTGTTTCGCAAGCCCGGTGCCATACAGGTAAACCTCGAGAAATTCGCTGCGGATGCTTTGCGCCTGAGCATCAGCGCGCGCCTGAAGTCGCAGCTGGGCGGACTCCCCGAGCATGTTGAAGCTGGTGTCCTTGACGACGGCGCTGCTGCGCGCCGCGTAGAACTGCGAGACGAGCACGAGCAAGGACACGACGATGAGCAGGCACAGGCCGGCAAGGGCGGTCAGCTTGAACTGGATGGAGAGCCGATTGAACATGAGTACAGCCATGTAAGGGGGAATCACAGGCTATCGGCCGATGTTTGGATTTCTTCAGCGCTGTTCGATGCCGCCAATCTCTCAAAGCCTGGAAAAAAGGATGACATCTGGTCTGCTTCGGATCCGCCCTTGCCGCCCGGGATCGGTAGTCCTCCCAGAGAGCTGCTGCGCAAATGGATGAGCGGCTCCCGATTTCCGTACGGCAGAAGGGAGCGGGGGGTCTATGCTTTGATCCAGGCACTTCGCCGCCTCGGGAGAACGTCGATGCATTCCGTCTCTAGACCGACCTCAATTGACTACACGGATCCACAGCACGGCGTCCATTTCGTCCTCGCCTTCAAGTGGGGTTCATCGCAGATACCCGAACCGGAGGCCGTCGTGTTGCTCTGTAAGCTTGAGGGCCAGGACAGCTTCTTCGTGGCGGATATTGTTCGCGGATCCTGGCTATCCTTCGAGGAGTCGGTGACCGAGGGGAAGGAGGCTGCCCTTCGTTTCCTCAAGCGCTATGGCGCCGAGGGGCTGACGAAAGCGGGGTGAGCCGGTCTCATCGCGTGTCGTACGCGATTCAGCGCCTGGCCACAGAATTGTCTGCGGGTGGTGCAGGTGTTGATGCGTATGGTCCGCTTGGTGGCACAGCCAATGCGCGTTGCCGCTTGAGCGTAGCCTTTCACACTCGCACGCTGAAGGTGGTGGTAGAACGCCTGCGAGGTCACGATTCAAACGGTGCTTGGCATTGAGTAAAGCGTGCCCGGGGTTGGCAGGAGCCTCTGTGATGCGCCCGACGCTATTGTTTTATGATTCGGATGCGGCCTAGCCATCGGTTGACCGGGATACGGTTTCCCATTCATCGATCTCGGCCAGCAATGCCGATGCTTTGGCTCGAGCTCGCCCTATCGCATCGCTACCTAGGAAGAGATGCGCCGGAGGATTTTCGGAATCGATGAGCGACAGAATGGCGAGCGCGGCTTTTCGCGGGTCGCCGGGTTGCCCGCCGTCTCGTTCTTTGCGGCCTTTGCGGATGGGATCGAAAATCGAATCGTAGTCGGCGATGGAGCGTGGCGTCCTCACCATCGAACGGCCCGCCCAGTCCGTTCGAAAAGAGCCCGGCGCTACGGCTGTCACGGCGATACCGAGTGGTTTCAACTCCTTGCCGAGGGCTTCTGAAATGCCCTCGAGCGCAAACTTGCTTCCGCAGTAGTAAGCGATACCCGGGGATGCGACATGCCCGCCGATCGAGGTGACGTTCACGATGTGGCCCCGCTTGCGTTGGCGCATGTACGGCAAGACCGCTTTTATCATCGCGACTGCGCCGAAGACGTTCACATCGAATTGCCGCTGCATCTCCGCGAGGGGTGATTCTTCCAGGACGCCTTCATGGCCGTAGCCGGCGTTGTTCACCAGCACATCAATGGCGCCGATGCTCGTCTCGACCGCTTCAACCAGGCCGTCCATGGCGGCGAAGTCGGTCACATCGAGTATGCGGCCATGCGCGCGTGACGACAGGGACTCGAGGGTCTCTTTGTTCTGATGGGTTCTGACCGTGCCAACGACGGTATGCCCGGCTGCTAGCGCTTCCTGGGCCAAGGCGCGGCCGAACCCACTGCTGACGCCGGTGATAAGCAAGGTTTTGCGGGTGGCCATCGATAATTCTCCGATTCTGGAGCTTGAATGGGTGCCGCCAGCTCGCGGCTTTTGCTGGCATGCTGCGTCGTCTGGTCGGACTTTCTTGGTCAGTTTCGTTTTATACGACTGCCGTTTCCGGTTGGGTGCGGCCTTCGGTTCTTGGAGCGTTCGGCGCTGTAATCATTCAGCGCCGCCGTTCGCATCCTGCGTGGTATCTGCCGATTGAGTTGAGATGACGGTCTGGGTCGTCGCCAATTTTGCAAGACGCCAATCACCTCGGGATTTGGGAAGTTGGATGCATTTCGCGTTCTCGTTCGATCGGCTGGGCTGAATGCCAACGAGCGCGTGAAGCGGGTCAAGGGCTAGCCCCCGCCGGGTTGATCTGCTCTCTATCCGCGGTCAGGCTTCGCGGGGCTTGCACCAGGGAAGATCACGTATGTACATGGACGCCAATACGCCAAGGATGGCGCTTGCCATCGAGGGTGTGTCCACCGACCTCCAGGTCCTTGAGTTTCAGGGTCGGGAGGCGTTGAACCAGCCTTATCGCTTCGATATAGAACTCATCAGCACGCGGCCGGATCTGGACCTCGATTCGCTGATGAATCAACCGGCCTATCTCAGCTTCGGCCCTGCTCAAGCGGGCGTGCACGGGGTCATCGACCGCGTGTTGCAGGGCGATGCGGGTGCGCGGCTGACACGGTATGGCGTCAGCCTGCGTCCGCGCCTGAGTTACCTGAAGCATCGTCATAATCAGCGCATCTTCCAGCACCTTACCGTGCCCCAGATTATCGCGCGGGTACTGGAAGACCACGGCATCTTGCCGGGCGACTATCGGTTCGACCTTGGGGCTTACGTCTATCCCGCGCGCGATTACTGCGTGCAGTATGGCGAGAGCGATTTGCACTTCGTCCAACGGCTGTGTGAGGAAGAAGGGCTGTCGTATTTCTTCGAACACAGCTCGCATAGCCATGTGCTGGTGTTCGGCGACAATCAGAGCGCCTTTCCGAAGCTTCCTCCGCTCACGTATCAGCAGGGTAGTGGCCTGGCGGCGGCGCATGAGGTGGTAAGCGCGTTCGGGGTGCGCCTGGAAACACGTAGCAACAAGGCCAGTTTCCGCGATTACGACTTCGAGAAGCCCAAGGTGAGGCTGGCGGCGGACGCCACGAACGCTACCTTTCCTGCACTGGAGGTATACGACTATCCGGGGCGCTTTACCGAGCGTATGCGTGGCAAGCATCTGGCCAAACAGGCGCTCGAGCGGGTGCGCAGCGATTACGCTCTGGCCGAAGGGCAAAGCGACGCCAATCTCGTCAGCGGCCATTTCCTGGCACTGTTAGGGCATCCTCGTGCGGAGTGGAACGACCTGTGGCTGATCCAGGAAGTGCATCACGAAGGCAAGCAGCCGCAGGTGCTCGAAGAATGGGTAACCAGCGATGTAGGGCCAGCCGACGGCTTCCAGCAGGCCTATCGCAATCGCTTCGTCGCCACGCCATGGGACATTCCCTACCGGCCGCCCTTGGCACACCCTAAGCCCACGCTATTGGGCAGTCAGACCGCGGTTGTCACGGGGCCACCAGGCGAAGAAATTCACTGCGATGAATATGGTCGGGTCAAGGTCCAGTTCCACTGGGACCGCGACGGAGCGGCTGATGACAAGACCAGTTGCTGGCTGCGCGTGGCGTCCAATTGGGCCGGCGATGGCTACGGTGGAGTCGCTGTTCCTCGCGTGGGCACGGAGGTGCTGGTGACGTTCCTCGAAGGCGACCCCGATCAGCCATTGATCACCGGCTGCCTTTATCACAAGGAGCATGCCGCACCTTATGAGCTACCCGCCAACAAGACGCGGAGCGTATTCAAGACCCTGAGCAGCCCGGGCGGCGAGGGATACAACGAACTGCGCATCGAGGACCGCAAGGGGCAGGAGCAGATCTACATTCACGCCGAGCGCGATTGGGACGAGAACGTCGAGCACGACCAGAAGATCCGCGTCGGCCATGAGCGCCACGATACGGTCGAGGCCAACAGCTATACCGAATACCAGGCCGAAGAACATCGAACCACCTACGGTGACCGCAAGACCGAAGTACGGAGCGACGACCACCTCACGGTCGCGGTCACCCAGCACATCAGAATAGGCCAAGGCTTATTCATAGAAAGCGGGGAAGAGCTGCACTACTACGCCGGCAGTAAGGTCGTGATCGACGCCGGAATGGAGCTTACCGCTGCGGCGGGCGGAAGCTGGCTCAAGCTCGATCCTAGCGGCGTCACCCTCAACGGCGCGCGGATCAACATGAACTCCGGGGGTGCGCCAGGGCAAGGAACGGGCATCGGCATTTTGGGGCCCCTGATACCGTGGGCGGCGGACCGGGCCAAGGCAGGCGCATTGCTCGGTGCCGCATTGGCGAATACATCACCCTTAGCAATCCCCAGCGGCCTTATGAACGGGCTGGCGCCGGTGTGTGGGAAGCAAGCCAGCGGTGTCTGCAGGCGGGAGGACTGCCCATGCTTGAGGGGCTAAAGGAATTCGAGTCGCTCCCGTGCGCTACGACTGCAGAGATTGTAATGGGCGAGGAGAACCAGCTGCTTTTCATCCTCGATGCGAAGCGTCAACCCAACGCCATCGTGCGTTTGTACCAGCTCGGAGAGGACCTGAATCTTGGTTACCTCTACGCGGACACCGAGCTGGCCTCGGTCGCGCAAAAGGGGCCGATCTGGTTCAGCGCGCACAGGGACAGTGAATTGGCCCGCTTAGGGATGCAGCTGTGTCTCGAGCGCCACGCAGGGATCATCATCGCTGCCGAGGATGAGCGTACGGCGCTCGCTCACGCCCGCCGGTTGATACGTGTGAAGGATTTATCAGGCGGCGAAAGTCTCATAGCGTTCCATTTGCCCTCGTTTTGGGCGGCTCTGGCACTTACGCTTTCGAGCGATGAGGCACTCTTTGGACCGTGGCGGACCGTTTATTCGCCTGCACCGCAACGGCTCGACGCATCCGAAGGTTGGCACTCCTGGACCTCGCCGGGAGCTGCCAGTAGCGCTGACAGTCGGAAGGATCGCTTGAGCATTGCCTCCACGACGCCAGCCTATATGCGCACCTTGCGCTGGGTGTACTGGATCGATGAAGAGCGAGAAGCTTTCGGCAACCCGACTGTGGAGCAGCTCCCTGGCCTCATCGCCAACCTCGAGACATTCGTCGACCATCGCGTCTACGAAGGGCGGCACCTTCTGAAGGTTGTCGAGTTGATTGCCGGGCCACCGGTCGCAGAGCAGCCGCACGTCATGTCGATCTTACGGACCGCAGAAGAGGCCTTTCTCAAGATCGAAAAACTACAGGCGCTCAGTCTTACCGAAGACCAAGCCTGACGGCGTCAGCCGCGCTAAACGGATTGAAAAAATGGAATTTACTAGCTACACGGTCAAGGACGGCGACACGCTCGCGAAGATCGCCTACGACCACAAAACAGACGTCACAAGCCTCAGAAGGCTGAACCCCTTCATTCGCAACGCGGACCACATCCAGGCAGGGTGGAGCCTAAGCGTGCCGCAGTCGGAAGAGCCTTCCGATCCCTCTTCCGAGCATGCCTTACCGGTCAGTGCCGCGCAGACATGCGAGGTCGCAGAAGCGCTGCCCGTGCTCACGCTCGCTCCCGAGTCCCTTCCGAATTGCTCGTCTGATGAATGTTTCGCGCCAGAACAAGCACCCGCATGCTCCAAGCGCTACGCGAACATCATATATGCGACTCACGAGCAAGAGTTCTGGCTACTGCCTGAGCGTGCAGCGAGCGCTATAAAGGAGGCGGAGCACCTGCTGAATCAGCAAATATCGCCGTCCAAGGCTGCGGATGATCGAAAACGTGGCTTGGATGAGAGCGGTTTACTCGAATATTTCCTTGAGCCTGATCCGGTTAATTTCCTTGAGGGCGAGCAGCGTGAAGAGATACTGCAACTCCAAAGGGAGGCACCAGCATTAGCTAATAATAGAATCTCGAAGCGCGGCTTCATCTTAGGCCACGTCAGCAATCGCGAGGTAATCTCGCCCGAAGAATATCAGCGTTTAGAGAATATCTATGATCGGAGGAAGATGCTTCATGACGCGGCGGTTTCCAAGGCTCAGGCACAAGGTTACGCCTACGAAAACGGCATGCTGTTTTCGCCCGAAGCTGTAGCAGCGCGAAAGGCGATAGAGCGTTACAACGCTGCTCGGGACAAACTGCTGGAAACGGGCGTGAACTTGCCAGACAGCTATCAAGAGGATTTCGCGAAATTTGTGGCCGACAGTGCCCGGCGCTTCACCGATGCAGTCGACTGCCGCATCAACTGTGGCGCCCAATTTAAGGATTACTATCGCTGGCGAAAGGAGACCAAACGCGCGTTCGCGGACCAACGAGCGTATCTCGATAGCATCATCGACGCAGCGCAGTACGGAATCGCGCTACCTGAGTTCGCCTTGGTAAGCGGCAGTGCCGACGCCGCTGATCGAACAGATGTCAGCGAAGGGGTGCGTAAGTTCAAGGAATATCTAAGGCTGGAAAAACTGCAGCGGCACCTGCTTGCCACCATGCAGGAAAAGTACAGTCGATGGTTGAAGGCCACAGGGGAGAACGCATCGGCACCCACCAGCCTGGTAACGGCTGAAAAAAATATTTGGGACGGGATCCAGAAGGAGAAAGAAGCCCTGCGGCTACAAGCCGAGCAGAACGTTGCGGAAATGCATCCACGCCGCCATTTGCTATGGCATCCCGAAGAGTTCAAGCCTAGGCCAGTGGAACGCTTGGTGAAGACGAACTTTCCGCTTCGGGAAGTCAGTTTTGCTGATGGCAAAGGCCCGTTGAGCCATTTCAGTCTCAAGGACATGAACATGGCCCTTCCGGAGAGCGCCAGCAAGGTTTTTACCGCGTCCAATGTGGAGTTGAAACTTCCTGGCAACTCGGTCGCGGCGTCTGCCAGTACGGACTTTCGCAACTGGCTTGTTGAGCAGGGCGCTTTTGTCATCAAAGATCAGGCCGGCGACTGGTTCGATAGCCAAGGGTGGTTTGATGTTGACGGCTTTCACGAGTACCTGGATAGCAACGGGTTATGGGTCGCGACACTTGAAGACCCTTCTGCTCGGCATGCATGGGGTGAACGCTTAAGGCAGATGCTCTTCAAGGATTCCGTACGGAATATGCTGCGGCTGATCGATACCAGCCCCCAAGCGCAGCTTGTGCGTTGCCTCACGCCGCCGCAGGAAAGCATCCATAAAGGGGTTTCCATAGATGCGCCCACCTTGAATGTCGCAGATGGCCTTTCAACTGGCGTCACGGCCAGCTTGGATATTGACCTCGCGCGAGGGGAGGTGGAGCTTTTCAATATCGATCTTCCAGAAAGGGCGAAGGCGAGGGAGGTTGCGCTCGAGTACGACGACTATAACGGGAACCGCCGTTCAATGGCCGTCGGGCGATTCTCTACGAACATCAGAGCAAGAGCATGGGGCTATGCAGGGGCATCACTGATGCTCGCTGGAAGCTTGCGGCTTAGCCCTGACAAGGCATCCCACGACGTGACACTTGGGTCTGAGCAGCCTGCGCAGCGCGAACCGGGAATCTATAGCCGTACCGCTGTCAGCCAAACGAGGTTACCCGGCCGCGCAGCTGACGCGCGCCTGGACGATGGTCTTCGAGCGCAGTTCAACCTGTTCGCCGGCGTACAAGCCGGGATCAAAATAGATGGCGCGTTGAATTGGGCGCCGCCAAAAGAACTGGCGATGCTGCGCGCCGCGCCCATCTCCAATAATGCTAGCGAAAAGACCGCAGAGGCCGAAGCGGCGACCCATGAATGGTTGGCTTTGGCACGACTCAGCGTCAGCCTGACTGCAGCCGCCGGCGTAGGGTTCAGCGGCGATATTTCAATTTCGCTCTCGCAAGGTCGGTTTGTACTGAGGCTGAAAGCAGCACTGATCGCAGGTCCCGGCGCCGACGGCTCTTTTGCATTCGAAGTAGGCTATGAAGGCGTCGAGCAGCTCATCAACCTGTTCCGTCGCGAGCTCCATCGAAACCAGGGCAAGCCATTAAAATGGGTAGAGCCAGACGCCGCGTCATACATGTCGAAATTCAATGTGTTCGGCAGTGTTGGCTTCGACGTTCGAATGCTTTATCTGATGGGTATAAATACGGTAATGAACCTGTACGAGAATCTTACCAGCGTCGGCAAGGGCGGACACATTGCTTATATAATTATGACTGACAAAAAGCCGGTGGAGCTAAAGCGGTGGATTATAGAAGCTCCTCCAGAAGCATTAGGTCCCCTGCTAATGACATTGATAAGCGGTCCTTCTAGCTTCTATGTTTCGGAGCCTTCGCCTAGAGCCAGTAAGAACTCAAAACAAGGGGTGGTGGAGAAATCTGCTGCGGAAAGCCGTATTTATCAGCAACAGGCAATTGAGTTGATTCTCGCTTGGCTTGTTGAAAACGCATTCGCGCAAGGCTCGCTTGCTGATGCTCAGAAGCAGTTTGAGGAAGCATGCACACGTATGACTCGGTTTGGAACGAAGCCTTGTGATGCTGGAAGCGTTTATTGCGAGAATCGCCTTCGGATGGACAATTTCATGGAGGTCCAAGTGGTTTTGGAAGGTAGTTCCGGGGGTGCAGAATCCCGCATGCGAGAGCGGTACAGAAGCCACGTGGCCACATTGGGCGAGATGTCGGACAAGTTCTGTCGCCGCAGTAGCTATTATGGTCGGACTTTTATTCCGGGGGGGCATGCCCGACATATCGGCGAGAAACGGTAAGGAATCAGTTTCATGTTCAGATTTTTGACCGTTCTGGTCTTTATTTTTTTGAACGCTTCCCAGTCCGCGCACGCGGAGTTGACTTCTATAGCGCAGCAGGCGAAGCAGAGAGGGATTGCTTTATTCAATCAATATAAGGTGGCTGAGCCGGAACTCCGGGTTGCAGCTGAAGAAGGTGACAGTGAAGCGCAATATTATTTAGGTGAGGAGCTACGGCAGACAAATCGATTCATAACCTCCGAGGCATACAGATGGTACGAAGCGGCGGCTAAGCAAGGCCACTACTACGCGATGATCCGTCTTGGACGAAGCGGAGACGACTTTTGTGCGGCCTTGGGTAACTGCCCAAAAGGGCGTAAAACTCCTGCCGAGTGGCTACAGCACGCATCCGATCTAGCCAAGCCGATGGCTGAGCAGAGCGATTCGGAGGCAATGTATGTGATGTATCACATCACGGGGGACATGGATTGGCTCGAAAGGGCGGCCGAGGCCGGCCACTCCATCGCGCAATACTGGATGGCGGTGTTTACGAGAGAGGGACACGGATTCTTCTGGCTCCCTTGGGAGCGCAGCAAGGTTGTAGAGAAGTGGGCAAAGGCGTCCGCAGACGGTGGCTACCCTCGCGGCATGATGGTCTACGTATCAGTGCTATTTGAGAAAGGGGATATGAACGGCGCCCGCCATTGGACGGAAAAGGCTGCTGAGGCAGGCTATCAGAGCGCAGTCGGTGAGTATGGTGCATACCTGAGTCACGAGCCGAACCAGATCGGTTATCCGCTCGATCTTGTGAAAGGCTATGCCATGATTTTGCAGCTCAAGCCACTTGATGGTGGAGGCAATATACAGGCTTATGTGGACGACATGCTCCCGCTCATATCTGCGAAAATGAAGCCTGAACAGATTGAAGAAGCTAACCGGGTCGCAGAAGAATGGAAGGCAACTCACCCGCCAATTTCTTTCTTTCCACATGACTTGGTTTGGTAGGCGCATATACACAACGCTGGAGGTGTGCTCAAGCTCTCCCTGTTTTGTGCGCCTGCATTGGGGATGAATTTGGGCGCGGCTAAAGACGGAGCTATCTGGGTGAGTATTCATCTTTTCGCGTGACTTCGACCCTCAAGATCGTTCCGATCAAGAGTTCGGCGGGTCTCGACGTTCAATAGCGTTAGCTTGTGGGTATCAGCGGTCGGGCCCGCTTGTTCATTGAAGCCAGTCCGCCTCCTTGAGTGTTCTCCCAAGTCGGCCAATCAAAACGTCACACCCGCGACCAACGCAATGTTGCTATAGGGCTGGCATTCACCGGTCCTGATTTGAACGCGTGCGTCCTTGCACATGGCCTTGAGCGCCGAGTGGCTCACGGTGCGGCGTTCCCCCAGGGCGCCAGTAGCATTTAGTTCTTCAATGGCGGCAAGGCCGGGTGGGGCACCGTCGAAGGTTTCTTCGGCAATGACGTGAGATTCCACCTTCATCTCGGCCAGAACGACGCGCACGGTCGTGGCGAAGTCGGGGACGCCCTGAGTAAGCGCCAGGTCAATGCAGGGTGTGCCGGGTGGAATAGGCATGCCGGCGTCGCCGATGACGATGACGTCACCGTGGCCGAGGCGGGCAATTGCAGCGGATAGTGCAGCGTTGAGCAGCGGTGTCTTTTTCATACGGTCAGCTCGTGACGATAGGGAATTGAGGGCTGTGCACCCGGGCGCGTCACGGCAAGCGCGGCGGCCTGCTGGCCAAGCGAAATGGCGCTCTGCAGTGTCTCTCCATTTGCCAGAGCGGCAGCGAAGCCCCCGACGAATGTGTCGCCTGCCGCGGTAGTGTCGATCGCATTCACGGGTTGTACGGGGTAATGCGCGTGCCCGGCCTGATCAGCATAGAGTACGCCTTGGTGCCCTAGCGTAATCAGCACACGTTTGACACCCGCCTCGAGCAGCCGCTTCGCGGCAACGAGCGCCGTTTCGGGCGAGTTGACCGTAACGCCTGTCAGCAATGCCGCCTCGCTCTCGTTTGGGATGATGAAATCGATAAGGCGGTACCAGGCACTTGGCAGCGGGCCGGTCGCAGGAGCAGGGTTGAGAATGACGGTTCGGCCATGCTCATGCGCGCGTGCGAGGGTCGCTTCCACCGTAGGGGGCGGGACCTCCAATTGAGCAATGACGACGCTCGCCGACGCCAGCAGTTCATCATGGGCTTCCAACCGGTCCGGGCTCATTTCACCGTTGGCCCCGGCTGCAATGACTATGGCGTTCTGGCCATCGTCGTCCACCAGGATCGATGCGATGCCGGTCGATACGCCGGCAACTGTGGTTACTGCCGAGCAATCGATTCCCTCAGCCACGAGGCCCTGACGTAGTGCGGCGCCGTAGGCGTCGTCACCCACGCATCCGATCATGGCGGCCCGCGCACCCAGCCGTGCAACGGCGACGGCCTGGTTGGCACCTTTGCCACCGGGTGCTGTGCTGAAGCCATGGCCCGCGAGCGTCTCGCCACCAAACGGCAGGCGAGGGGTACGCACGATCAGATCCATGTTCAAGCTGCCTACAATCACGACATCGGCGTGCATCGTTCTACTTCCTTCGTCTCGCTCGGAACGCTAATGGTCCCGAAGGTGTTCATCCCGGGGGTGCGCTGGATTCACGCAGTACCAGGGCAGGTTCGACCCGCTGGTGTTCGGCACCAAGCGCCGGGTTTCGAATTCGTTCCAGCAATCGCCTTGCCGCACGCTCGCCCAGTTGGCCGACGGATTGGCCTACCGTGGTGAGCGCTGGGTAGAGATAACGGCTGACTTCGATGTCGTCGAAACCGACGACGGATAGCTCATCGGGTACCCGAATGCCATGTTCGAAGGCGGCACGCAGAACACCTAGCGCGATCATGTCGTTGCCCGCAAAGATGGCTGTCGGAACGTCGTCACCTTCCAGTAATACGCGTGCGGCTGCATGACCGGCAGGGCTGGTAAACGCGCAGTCCGCGACGGGCATGGGCATGACCTGCGCCTCATCCAGCGCGCGATGGTAGCCAGCAGCGCGCAGCTGCGCGACCTACGTGTTTGAGGGCCCTCCGATGCACGCTATACGTCGGTGCCCCAAGCCAAGCAAATGCCGAGTGGCCAAGTAGCCGCCCCTGTTCGTGGCCCACCTGTACACAGTCGGCTCGTACGCCGTCCAAAGCGCGGTCGACGAACATGAGGGGGACTCGGACCGCTGCCAATGCGCGCGCGAACGCTGCATCGCTGTCCACAGTGGCGACGATCAGTCCATCGATCCGGCGCTCCAGCAACACACGCAGATAGTGCAGTTGCTTGTCCGTATCGTCGTCCGAATTGCACAGGATCACGCTGTAGCCGTTGCGTTCGGCGTGGTCTTCAATGCCACGCGCTAGTTCAGCGAAGTACGGGTTGCTGGCATTCGGGACTAGCAGCCCGAGAGTGCCAGTGGAGCGCGCCTTGAGGGAACGTGCGACGCCGCTGGGCACGTAGCCCAGCTCGGCGATAGCCGCCTCGACCGTGCTTCGCACGGCCTCGCTGACAGGGCGCGTCCCATTAACCACGTGGGACACCGTGGTATAGGAGATACCCGCGCGGGCGGCGACGTCCTTGATAGTGGCCATGAGCGGTCAGGCTTGCCGCTTGGCGCGGTAGCTACGGTATGTATCGAGGATTACGGCCACGACAATCACGGCGCCCGTGATGATGCGCTTGGTCGGCTCGCTTGCACCGATTTGCGCAAGCCCTGCCGCCAGCACCGAGATGATCAACACGCCGAAAGAGCGTCGAATGGATCGTCGCTCGACGGGCGCAAAAGGCGGTGATAATTTGCACCGCCATGAAAATGCCCGCATCGCCCAAACCCAACGACGTCCGCGCTCATATCCTGCTGATTGGCCAGCAAATCATGGCGCGCAAAGGCTTTTCGGCCGTCGGCTTGAGCGAAATCCTGACCGCCGCTGGCGTGCCCAAGGTGTCGTTCTACCACTATTTTGGATCGAAGGACGCCTTCGGCGAGGCGATGCTCAGGGCCTACTTCGAGGCTTACTTTGCCGACACCGATACGATCCTGGCGACGCCGGGGTTGACCATGGCTGAGCGGCTGATGCGTTATTGGCAGAGTTGGCGGGAGAATCAGTCCTACTCCGAATGCCAAGGGAAATGCCTGGCCGTCAAGCTCGGCGCGGAAGTCGCTGATTTGTCCGAGGCGATGCGCCTGGCCCTGGATGACGGGGCCGCTGGGGTCATCGGGCGTTTGGCCCGTGCCATCGAGGCCGGTGTGGCGGAAGGGTCGCTTGCTATCAATGGACAGCCGACCGACATTGCACAGTCGCTTTATCAGCTGTGGCTCGGGGCAAGTGTCATGGCCAAGATCATGCGTAGCATGCAGCCGTTCGATACGGCCCTCGTCGTTACCCGCCAGACGCTTCATATCTCTGCATAAAACGCATTCCACCGAACCACGGGTTTTTGATCTTTTCGCAAGACGACCGGTCTAGTTCTGGTAACCCTTGCTCTGGAGATAGCATGAAAGTCCTCATGGTTCTGACCTCGCACGCTCAACTTGGTACTACAGGACGCAAGACCGGTTTCTGGCTCGAGGAGCTTGCTGCGCCTTATTACGTCTTCAAGGATGCCGGTGCCGATATCGTCCTTGCCTCGCCGCAGGGCGGCCAGCCGCCCCTTGATCCAGCCAGTAGCGCCGACGATGCACAGACTGAACACACCCGCCGGTTCGAGGGCGATGCCAAGGCGATGGCCCAGTTGGCTACCACAGAGCGCCTGGACAGCGTGTCGGCGAGTGATTTCGATACCGTCTTCTATCCGGGCGGGCATGGGCCGCTGTGGGATCTGGCAGAAGATGACCACTCGATCGCTTTGCTTGAATCGTTCGTAGCGGCGGGCAAGCCGGTCGCGCTCGTATGCCACGCGCCAGGTGTCTTGCGCCGTGTGAAACGTGCAGATGGGCGCTCACTGGTCGAAGGCAAGCGCGTCACCGGTTTCAGTAATTCAGAAGAAGCGGGCGTCGGCCTTATCGAAGTGGTTCCGTTCCTGGTCGAGGATGAGCTCAAGGCGCTCGGTGGCGACTACAGCAAAGGTAGCGATTGGAAATCGTACGTTGTGACCGACGGCTTGTTGATCACCGGACAGAATCCGGCGTCCTCTGCAGAAACGGCTGAAGTGCTACTGGCCCATGTTGGAGCGTCAAAACGCAAGGGCTAAGCTGTCAGTCTGCCAGGCACGATCGAGTATCGACCTCTCGATGACATGACGTCTGCCGAAGCGCTGAAGCGTCCAGCGAATGGACGTCAGTGCGGCTCGCCCGCTAGGACAGTGGCCATTCGCACCTCTTCGTGGCCTTGCCGACCGCGATGCGGCGATGCCGCGGTCGGTTTGAACGTTTAATCCGTGTAGCAATGGCATACTCTCAGCCCACCCCGCACCGTTTCAGGGAGAAAACGGGAAATGATCCCCGCTGCACTGCATCCAGAAGAACGCCGTCGGCTCAAGTCGCTCGAGCGTTCGCACCTGCTCGACACGCCAGCAGACCCTTATCTCGATACGCTTGTCGACATGGCAAAACGCCTCTTCGATGTCGAAACGGTACTGATCAGCCTAGTAGACAAGGATCGACAATGGTTCAAGTCGCGGGTTGGTTTGGACGCGTGCGAAACGCCTCGCAGCGCGTCCTTCTGCGCGCACGCCATCCTTCAGTCGGACACGCTGGTAATCGCCGACACCGGTGCGGACCCACGCTTTGTCGATAACCCCTTGGTCATCGGGCCACCGGGGATCCGCTTCTATGCCGGGCACCCCATTTGCCACGCGGGCGCGCCGATCGGGACACTTTGTCTCATCGACCCGCGACCTCGTGAGCTCGATGAACGCGACCGCGCAACCCTGAAAGACCTGGCGAAACTAGCCGAAGGTTACATTCAGATCAGCGCTCGCAGCCAGCCGGTGAAGGCCGAGCACAAGGCCCTGGTTGGGACCGATCGCCGGGGTCTTTTGGACCCGGTCCTACAGATATGGAACCGCGCCGGAATCGAGCGGTTGTACGAGAGCCTACGTAATCGCGGACCCAGCCGCAGCCCACTAGGTCTCGTGTATCTCGCTGCGACCGGACATTCTGGCAGGCTGGCTGCGATCCCTGACGATGAACTACGTGACGCGGCGAAGCGCCTGCGGGGTGCGATTCGCGACGGCGACGTGCTGGGCCGTGTCGGTCCGACCGCTTTCGCGGTTCTCGCACGCACCCGAGCGGCGAGCGAATTGGGAGAGCTTGCCGGGCGTTTGTGGAAGGCCATCGAGCCGGCGCTTCCAAAGCCAGTCGATCACAAGACCGGCGGTGTAGGCGCGTCGCTCGTTGGCGAAGGCGAATCCTTCGATGCTGTGCTTCATGCGGCTAAGGAGCAGTTCATCGCGGGCCGCCGCTGAGTCGAGTACAGGGCGGAGCATCGACTGCCCGATTGGCGGTGAGGTCAATCGATTCAGGAACTTCGCCTTTCAGCATTCCTTCTACTGAAGCGATCACTTCGTACAGTGGAGGAAACATGAGTCGATTCGCGGATAAAGTCGTACTGGTAACAGGTGCGGGTTCTGGTATTGGTGCTGCAACGGCCAAGCGCTTCGCGTCCGAAGGGGCGAACGTGGTTCTGGTAGGCCGAACCGAAGAGAAACTGCAGCGCGTGGCTGAGGCTTTGCCGGCTGATCGCGTATACGTCAGGCCAGCCGACGTCTCCGACCCTGAGGCCGTTGAGCGCCTCGTCGCCGACGTCGTCGCCAAGTATGGCCGCCTTGATGTACTGGTGAACAACGCAGGGACCGTCAGCGAAGGCAAGATCACTGAAGTGGATCTTGCCGATTGGCAGAAGGTCATGTCGACCGATCTGGATGGCGTCTTCTACTGCAGCCGCAGCGCGCTCCCCGAATTGATCAAGCGGAAAGGGTCGATTGTGAATGTCTCATCCGTCTCGGGTCTGGGCGGCGACTGGGGCATGAGCATCTATAACGCAGCGAAAGGCGCAGTCACGAATTTCACCCGCGCGCTGGCAATGGATTTCGGTGAGGAGGGAGTACGTGTCAACGCGGTATGCCCGAGCGTTACGCGCAGCGAGCTGACTGAAGACATGCTGGGCAATGACGAGTTGATGGCGCAGTTTCGCGAACGCATTCCACTGGGGCGTGCGGCGGAAGCTGAAGAAGTGGCGGACGTCATTGCATTCCTCGCGAGCAACGATGCGCGCTTCGTCAACGGCGTGAACCTGCCGGTGGACGGCGGCCTCTCCGCGTCGAATGGTCAGCCGCGACAGGCGTAGGTTGGGGGCGGTGGGGGCACCAGGCGATCCGCACGTCGTTGTGCTCTGACGCTTGAAAAAGCCACCGATGCAAGCCGGGCAGCGGACTGCGGACAAAGTCCATTGCGCAGGGCTCTGCTCGTAAGGGTGAAGTGCCCTGCCTTGTCCTAATAGAAGCGCCCACACCCACTTTCACCGAAATGTGCGTGCTGGATGATCTGGCTTCGTATATATACGAAGCCAGTCGTATTCCACGGACGGAATCAGTCATGGACGCAGTGCAAACAGCGGTGAACGAGCAAAAGGTCGCGGTTCTGGTCGACTGCGACAACGTAACCCCTGAAGTGCTTGAGCATGCCCTCAAGGTGGTAGCCCAGTTTGGGCGTGTCGTTTTGCGAAGGGGCTACGGCAACCACGCGACATTGGCCAACAAGTGGCAGGAGGCCCTGGTCGACCTGGCCTTTACACCGTGCCTCCAGTACCAGTACGCCGCCGGCAAGAATACGGCCGACATTGCGCTGGCGCTGGATGCGCTCGAGGCCTTGTTCGATCAACGTGCCGATATCTTCTGCCTGGTCACCAGTGATTCAGACTTCGCTTACCTCTGCCGAAAGCTCCGCGAGCGTGGGGCGACCGTCTATATCGTTGGAGAAGAAAAAACGCCGGCGGCGCTGCGCAATGCCAGTGATCATTTCTTTATGTGGAAGCAGAGGCCTGCACTGGGCGGTTCTTCGCCTGTCGCTATCGAGGCCGCCGCGTTAAGGTCAACAAACACCGATCGAGTTATGGCCCTCAAGCAAGAGGCAGCCCGGCCGCTCCAGGCCAACCCTTCCGCAACTGCCAAACGTCGCCCTCTTCTCATCGTGGATGCCGTTACGCTTCTTGCAGCAGAGACGTCTGACGGAAAGGTGCACTTGGGAATGCTGGGCCAATATCTCAAGCGAACCGATCCGGCTTTCTCCCCCAAGAGCTATGGGCACTCCGGCTTGCTGGACATGATCAGAAGCTACGACCTGCTACAGGTCAGCCAGGACGCAAGCGTCTGGTCCGTCTGGCTGGCACCAGGCGAGGCGGTCATGGCACGCGGAGGCAAGTGATGCGCATGCACGCTCATCCCGCGCTGAATGAACGCTGCTGCGTCAGCGATTGAGCATCACGTCACGCCCGGTCAGTAGATGGCTGACCCGGCTTACCGCCCGTTGCCCACCGTGACCACGCAGTCGCTTTTTTCGCACCAACGGTGTGCACGGTCTCTAAAGCTTTCCGACATCTTCCCGACATATATAACGAACTCTCTTCAGACCTTCGCGTGCCGCAGTCCGAATGCGCCCCGCCCGTAAGCGTGCGTCTCCACAACAAGCACGCCACCGGGTACCCCATTGATTGTCTCGTACGGAAACGAGGCAGATCCGAAAGGTGAATACCGTGCTCAGAAACATCCCATTGAGCTACAAGCTCATGCTCATCCTGGCGTGCCCGTTGTTGGGCTTCCTCTGGATGGCGGCGATTCAGGTCGTCGAAAGTTACCAGACTCTCCAGCAGATGGATCGCACGGTCCAGGCGAGTTCCAACGCCCAGGCCATCAGCCGTTTGATCACCACGGCGCAGCGCGAGCGCGGGGCGAGTGGCGTATTTCTGGGTAGCCAAGGCAAGTCGATGCGCGATGTGCTGGGCAATATGCGCAGTCAAACGGACCAGGCGATAGCGGCCGTCCGTGCGCTGCCGAGCGACGGTTCTGCAGGGCTGGGTAAGGCCAAAGCCGCGCTGGACAGCCTGCCGGCAACGCGTCAACAGATCGATGCGCTCAGCATCAACAACCGTGAGTCCGGTGCGCGTTACACGGCGCTGATCCAGACGCTGATCGGCTATACGTATGAGCTGGAACGCAGTGTCGACAACCCCTCGCTGTCACGCAGTCTGGGCGCGCTCAACCAGTTCATCGAAATGAAGGAACGCGCTGGCCGCGAACGTGCGTTGCTGGGCGTCGTTTTCAACCAAGACCGCTTCGACGCGCCGCTCTTGTCGCAGTTCAGCCGTAATCTGGGTGAATTCACAGGTTACTCCGACGGGTTTCGCCGCAACGGTGACGAGGCAATCGTTCGCCATCTCGACGAGAAGATGCAGCAGCCGAGCGCTCTGGAAGTCGCTCGCCTGCAGAAGCTGGCATTCGAAACCAAGCTCGGCGATTCGTTGGGCGTGAAGGGTGAAGACTGGTTCAAGGTCGCAACGGACCGGATCGACCTTATGGGCGAGGTCGAGGAGGAACTGGGCAATTACGTCAGCGAACTTGCCCGTGATGCACGTGGATCTGCAAGTGTATCGCTGTGGAGCACAATTGCCGTTGTGGTGCTGGCGCTGGGTGCGGTGGTGATCCTCTCCTATCTGATCATCCGCAATATCAATGTGGCCGTGCGCGAAGTAAACGTGGCGCTGGCGTCGCTTTCCGCGCGCGACCTGACCGCCAAGGCGCAGTACGAGGGCAGCGACGAATTCGGCAAGATCTCGCACAACCTTAACAACATGGCGCGCGAGTTGAAGGACATCGTTCGCGAGATCGGTATGGCCACGACGCAGGTCGCCACCGCCGCTGAAGAATCGTCAGCCGTCACCAATGAGACAAGTCAGGGTATCGAGCGGCAGCGTCAGGGTACCGAGTTGGTTGTGACGGCCATCAACGAAATGAGCGCGACCGTGAAGGAAGTGGCTCAGAGCACCAGCGCAGCAGCTGAAATGTCCCAGCGCGTGAACGAGAACGCGAGCCAAGGGCGTCAGGAAGTGCAGAGCACCATCGACGTGATCCGCGCGCTGTCCGGTCAGGCCGAGCAGACCGCAGCCATCATCAGCGAGCTGAAGCGTGAAAGCGACTCGATCTCGACCGTCCTTGATGTGATTCGCGGGATCGCCGAGCAGACCAACCTGCTTGCCCTGAACGCGGCGATCGAGGCAGCGCGGGCAGGCGACCATGGGCGCGGCTTCGCTGTGGTGGCGTCCGAGGTCCGCACGCTTGCGCAGAAGACACAGGAGTCCACCGGCAGCATCCAGGACATGATCACCAAGCTTCAGGCAGGTTCCGAACGGGCGGCGAAGTCAATGCAGGATACGCTCGACAAGGCGCAGGCCGGGGCAGCCAATATCGGCCGTGCGGGCGACCTTCTGGCTGAGATCGCAGAAGGGGTGGCGGGTATCAATGACCGCAACATCCAAATCGCGACGGCGGCGGAAGAGCAGAGCGCCGTGGCCGAGGACATCAACCGCAACGTCGTGCAGATCAATGACGTCGCGATCCAGTTGAGTGCCGGCGCCGAGCAGACTGCGACCACCAGCCTTGAATTGGCGCGACTGGCCGAGCATCAGCAAAAACTCGTCGGGCGCTTCAGGGTCGATTGAAGGTTGCGCGACGGCAGCTGACGGTTGGCGGGGCCGCGCGGAACGCGGCCCCATATTGAAGCCTCTCATGTAGACCAGAGCGCTACATGAGTAGGTGAAACATATGAATCAGACGCCAGGCAACACACCGCAAATGCCGAAAGACGCGGATCTCAAGGACGATGATCAGACCCAGGACTGGGGCCATTCACCCGTCAAGCCGGACAATCCGACGAACAAGGATGACGGCGAAGGCGTCGATTCATTGGAATGATAACGTTGCGCCGTGACTGACCGAGCCTGATCGAGCCGCCGAGCATTTCCGCGGCTCGATCGGTGAAGCACTTAATCACTGAAACACGAGAAGATCGGGCTGTAGAACATTCGCGAAAGCTCCCACCGGCTATAGCGGGCATCAGACCTGATTGCCATCCTGCTTTACCCCAGCCGCAGCGCGCGGCGAGCAGCGTTAAATCCCCTTACATTTCTCGAACCTGCATTGCAGAGCGATCCGCAACTTCTGGTAGCGCCACGTGATCCACCCAAACGCCGATCACATCCAGATACGAGGGAGCCGCCCGATGGCCATGACGATTGCAGGTAGATCCGTGTTTGCCGCTTCACTTCTCGCTTTATCCACCACCTTTGCGTGGGCTCAGTCGGGTACCGAGTACACGCCGAAGGTAGGACAGGTCGGGAAGGATGTTGTCTGGGTGCCTACGTCCCAGAGCGTTGTCGACACGATGCTCGACATGGCCAAGCTGACCAAGGAAGACGTTCTTGTCGATCTGGGCTCCGGCGACGGCCGGACGGTAATCACCGCAGCGAAGCGCGGGGCAACTGCGCGCGGCATTGAGTACAACCCGGAGCTGGTTGAATTGTCTCGACGCAACGCGGAGAAGGAAGGGGTGCAGGATCGTGCGACATTCGAGGAAGCGGATATCTTCGAAACGGACTTTTCCGAAGCCAATGTCCTTACCCTGTTTCTTCTACCAGAGCTGAACGTACGGCTGCGCCCCACCATACTGGGCATGCAGCCTGGTACGCGCGTGGTGGCAAACTCTTTCACGATGGATAACTGGCAGCCGGATGAGACCACGCAGGTTACCAAGGACTGCTCATCCTACTGCCATGTGTACATGTGGATCGTCCCGGCCAGGGTCGAGGGAAGCTGGACGATGGGCGATCGCCATCTGGTTCTGAACCAGGAGTTCCAGAATCTTACTGGCAGCCTTCATGAAGACGACAGCCAGACCCCGATAAGCGAGGGGCAGTTGTCAGGTAAGCAAATCAGCTTCACCGTAGACGGCACACGTTATGAAGGTGAGGTCGAGGGCAATACGATGCGCGGCACGTCAAATGGCGGTCAGGCGTGGACGGCAATGCTCAAGGAAAGCTGATCTATCGATAGAAGCGACGGTTACGCTGACTCTGCGCATCGACTCAGCGAGCCGAGCGCCGTGGCCAAAGCATGCGTTTCACTCGGCTGAACAGGGTTGGCCTTGCCAAGGCCACGGGGCTGGATGCCGATATATCTGTTGCCACGATGGCTGGAATCGGGGCAATTTGCCTTACGAGCTCGGTGAATTGCTTCAACGTCCAAGGCTTGGCGAGGAAGTGCGCTCCGTCAGGAACAAGACTCTTCATGTTCGCGTAGCCGGATGTCATGACTACCGGCAGCCCCGGCCATTGATCGAGTGCACGCCTCGCCAGCTCGATTCCAGTCAGTTTGCCGGGCATTGTCACGTTGAAAACAGCCAGCGCAGGTGCATCTGTGGCGGCCGTCAGAAAGCGGTAGCTGTCATCAGCGGTCTGAAACCGCTTCACCCGAAAGCCTTCACCCTCGAGCACATCCGCCAGCAGACGACAGAGCGAGGGTTCATCCTCGACAAGAAGGGCCTGTAGGGCAAATTCCGACATGACGTAAGTGCTATCAGCATGGGGGAGCGAGATGATAGCACTAGGACATTAGTCTATTTTTATGGATTTTGACGGACATCACATCCCTTCGTCGGATCCGACGTTCCGAGGCGGCGCCGGCTGTCCGGGGCCTACCGGTAGAGCACGCCGAAGGCTGTCGTGGACAGCCTGTAGCCGGTAGAGTCGATTTCGCTCGACATTCCTACAACAAGAGCCGCGCGCCTACACGCCGGCAAACAATAGAGGTCAGTCATGGGGCATTTCACGGGGCGAGTCTGGTCACCTGTCATTACGCCATTCACCCCTCGCGGTGATACCGACATCGAACGCTTTCTCAGGCACGCGCGCTGGCTTGTCGATAACGGTCTCGGGTTAGCTGTGTTCGGAACGAACTCTGAAGCCAATTCACTTTCGGTCGATGAGAAAAAGCAGTCACTCGATGCGCTCGTCGAAGGCGGCATTCCACCCTCACGGCTCATGCCTGGAACCGGCGCCTGTGCGCTTCCTGATGTCATCGAGCAGACGCGGCATGCCGTTGGATACGATGTCGCCGGTGTCCTCATGTTGCCACCGTTCTACTACAAGGGCGTCTCGGACGAGGGCCTGTTCCGCTATTACGCCCAGGTGATCGAAGCGGTAGCCGATCCAAGACTGCGGATTTATATCTATCACATCCCTGCTGTTTCTCAGACGCCGCTATCCCTGGCACTGATCGAACGGCTGATTGCGGCCTATCCCGGGCACATCGTCGGCGTCAAAGACAGCTCAGGCGACTGGAGCAATACCCAGGCGATGATCGATCGTTTTGGGTCAGGCGGTTTCCAGGTATACGCCGGAAGCGACACCTTCCTGCTCGACACGCTTCGAGCGGGCGGCGCGGGATGTATCAGTGCCACAGCGAACGTGAACCCCGGTCCTATTGCGCACCTCGCCGCGCATTGGGAGGGCGCGGATGCTGACGATCAACAGGCTGCGCTTGTCCGCGTCCGCCAGGTGTTCGAGGGTTACCCGATGATCCCGGCGCTGAAGGCCGTTGCTGCGCGCTACAGCGGACATGGTGGCTGGGCTTCGCTCCGGCCGCCGCTGGTCGAGCTTGATGAAACCCGTCGTGCAGCGTTGTTCAGTCAGTTGGACGCGCTTGGTTTCGAGATGCCGGGTCTAATACATGACTGAGCGCTTAAGCCAGGCATGACCCAGTCCGAAATCCATTTTTTGGCCCTACGTCCTGGGTCATGAGTTGCCTACAGTGCTCTTCGACGCGGCACCAATGCGGTGCCGTATAAATAGCGAGGAGCCTCTAGCATGTCCCAGCGTTTGGATTACTACACCCTGGCGGCGGACGCCGCGAACAAATACATCGAGCTCAGCACGCTGCTTCATCGCAAGCCGTTCCTGGCCGAGGTTGGTCATCTGGTAACGCTGCGTGCATCACAGATGAACGGCTGTGCCTTCTGTGTCGACATGCACGTGAAAGAGGCGAAGATCCGTGGCGAGCGCGAGTTGCGTCTCCATCACGTGACTGTGTGGAGGGAATCGACGCTCTTCTCGCCGCGCGAAAGAGCGGCGCTCGAGTGGACCGAAGCGCTCACTCGGCTCGATCCGCACGGAGTGCCAGATGCGCTGTTCGAGCGAGTCCGTGCGCAGCTTAGTGATCACGAAATTGCCGAGCTGTCCTTTCTGATCATCACCATCAACGGCTGGAACAGGCTGAGCGTGGCGTTTCAGGTAGTGCCGGGCTCAGCGGACAAGCTGTATGGCCTCGACAAAGCGGACCTACATTGAAGCCGCAGCAGGCGCTTGTAGCGCCTGCTGCGGTTGGCTAGCCAACTTTCACGATGGGGTCGTGGGGGGGGGCAGCGCTGGCGGCAGGGGTACGGCAGCTCGCAAGTGGCCGATCGATCAAATCCAACACCCAGTCACGTACGATGCCCGGCGATGCGGGGTTGCCGTCCGGCCCGAACAGGGACTGGGCAGTTTCGAGATCGAGATCAAAATAGGTGCACACGGCGTCCCAGCCCCGTACATAGCGTCGGGTAAATCGACCAGGGCGAGGCGGGGTGAGCGTGCAGGGTTCCATATTGTCGAGCCGCAGGCCTTCGAACCGCGAGTCGAGGCAGGCATAGCCGATGGCACAGGCGGCGGACCCTAACGGCTCATTCAAGCCGGTGATCCAGACGTCGGGGAGGAAGGAGGGGATGCGCGCATCTTGCCGCGCAAATCCAATGCGGGATACACGCCATGTGCCACGTGCAATTTCATCGAGCATTTCTGCCATCAAGGCCAGGCGTTTTCTGTTCATAGCGACTTCTGTTCCGCAAATCCGCAAACACTGCTGAGCCACATTCAGACTTGGCGACTTGTGAAAGGTTTCACACAAGCGTTTCCGGTAGATGAAAGGCTTTTGGTTCAGCCGTGGAGCGCGTGGCAAGCGATGTTCTCGTGCGTGCCAAACGTAGGTGAGCCGCTGTCTTCGCAGCTGGAGCGGTAGCGTTATGTAACCCGTGTAGCGGCGTGGACGGCTTCAGCCATCCACGCCAACGGTCGTATGCAAAAGACCAGGCGAGCTCTCCAGGATCCGCCGGCATGGAACGCTCGACGGGTTCAGCAGACGGCGATGTGCGAATCCGCCCGCGGCTCGGTGCCGCCACACAGTACACCGGTCTCTGGATCTCGGATGATGATCTGGCCTCGGCCGAAATGCGTCGAGTCATGAGCGATTTCGATTTGATGACCGCGGCGGCTCAGGGCGGCGGCGAGGTCACGTGAAGCCGCCTGCTCGATGCCGACCTTCATCTCACCCAGCCATTGCCAGCGCGGCGCATCAAGCGCGGCTTGCGGATTGAGACCGAAATCGATCAGGTTCATGACCATCTGCACATGGCCCTGCGGCTGCATGTAGCCGCCCATCACGCCGAAGGGCCCAATCGGATTTCCATCCTTGCTGATGAATCCTGGAATGATTGTGTGGAAAGTCTTCTTGCCAGGCTTGAGGCAGTTGGAATGGTCAGGATCGAGGCTGAACTCGGAGCCACGGTTCTGCAACCCGATTCCAGTACCGGGCACAACTACGCCGGAGCCGAAGCCGTGATACGCGCTCTGGATGAAGGACACCATGTTTCCTTCACTGTCGGCGGTAGCAAGGTAGACCGTGCCGGTGGCGTGCGGATCGCCATGCAAGGGTACCTGGGCGAGATCCGTGATCTGGCCGCGCCGGTAAGCGCCGTAACGTTCGGATAGCAGGTCCTGCGCAGCGATGCGCATGTGATCTGGGTCCGTGATGTAGTGAAAGCCATCGGCGTACGCCTGCTTCATGGCCTCGAGCTGACGATGCCACGTGAGTTGGCTGTCGCGATGGTCGAAGTCGAAGCCTTGAAGGATATTCAGCGTCATCAGGGCAATCAGCCCCTGGCCGCTGGGCGGTATCTCCCAGACGTCGTAGCCGCGATAGTTGAGCTTGATCGGGTTCACCCATTTGGGACGGTAACCTGCGAGATCTGCGGGGCACAGGTAGCCGCCGGTGGCCTCGGAATGGCTGGCGATGCGCCCGGCCAAGGCGCCTCGGTAGAAGCTCTCGCAACGCGTAGTGGCCAATTCTTCAAAGGTGCGCGCCTGGTCAGGGTTGCGAAACAGCTGGCCTGCTGTGGGGGCTTTTCCGTTAACAAGGAAGGTGTCGAACCAGGCCGCCAATTCGGGTTTGCGGTTGGCTTCGTAGTCCGTTTGCGCTTCCCGCCATTGGTGCGCCACGACGGGCGAAACCGGGAACCCCTCGCGGGCGAGTGCGATTGCAGGCTCGAAGAGCTCGCTGAAAGGTAGCTTGCCGAAGCGTTCTGAAAGGGCCGCCCAGGCCGAAGGGCAGCCTGGAACCGTCACGGGCGCCCAGCCGTATTCCGGCATGCGCTCATGGCCGGCGGCTTTCATCGTGTCGATGGATAGCGCCTGTGGGGCATGACCGCTCGCGTCCAATCCATGCAGGGTGCCGTTCACCCAGACCAGCGCAAAGGCGTCACCGCCGATGGCGCAGCCTGTCGGCTCGACCACCGTCAGCGCGATGGCCGTGGCAATGGCTGCATCGATAGCGTTGCCCCCGCTGCGTAGCATGGCGATGCCCGCTTCAGCGGCCAGTGGCTGTGAGGCGGCGACCATGCCGTTTCGGGCGAACACGCTTTGGCGCTGTGAGGGGTAGGGATACTCGTGGGCAGAAAAACGAATCATCTAAAAGCCTCAGTTGCCGCTTTTGATACGGGTCCACTCGCGTGTGATGACGCGCTGGATCTTGGCCGGCAGATCGGCCGAGACGAACAGGTTGGTCAGTACGTCGTCGCTCGGGTAGATGCCCGGATTTTCACGCACGGACGCATCCATAAGCGCGGTGGCGTCCTTGTTGGGATTGGCATAGCCGACATAGTCGCTGATCCGAGCAACCACGTCAGGGCGCAGCAGATAGTCGATGAACGCATGCGCGCCGTCCGGGTTCGACGCATCGCGCGGGATGGCGAGCATATCGAACCAGAGGTTCGCCCCTTCCCGAGGTATGGAGTAACGGATATCAACTGCCTTGCCCGCATCGTTCGCCCGGCTTTGAGCCTGCATGATGTCGCCGGAGTAGCCGATCGCCACGCAGATATCACCATTGGCGAGATCCGAGGTATAGCGGGACGAGTGGAAGTAGGTGACGGAAGAACTCAGCGTTTGGAGAAGCGCCGACGCCTTTTCGTAATCCTGAGGGTTGGTGCTGTTCGGGTCCAGGCCGAGGTACTGAAGGGCTTGGGGAATGATCTTGACCGGAGCATCTAGAAAGGCAACGCCGCAGCCGTGCAGCTTGGCGAGATTTTCAGGCTTGAAGACCAGATCCCACGAGTCGACTGGAGCATTCTCGCCCAGCGCCGCTCGGACTTTTTCGACGTTGTAGCCGATACCAACGGTTCCCCACATGTAAGGCACTGCGTAACGGTTACCGGGATCAGCCGCCTCAAGGCGCTCCATGAGGCGGGCGTCGAGATGTTTCCAATGCGGAAGCTTCTCGCGCTGCAGCGGCTGATAGGTCCGGGCCTGGATCTGCTTCGTCAGGAACTGGCTGGACGGCACGACGACGTCATAGCCGGAGCGGCCCGAGAGGAGTTTGGCCTCGAGCATTTCATTGGTATCGAACACGTCATAAGCGACCTTCAAACCACTGGCCTTCTGAAAGTCAGCCAAGGTCGTGGGGCCGATGTAATCGGACCAGTTATATACGTGCACTACGCCTGTTTCGGCTTGAGCCATCGAGGTGAAGGCGACTCCAACAACGGCAAGGCTGGCAATGCGTGTGAACATGAGGTGAACCTTCCAAAGCGTGAGTGAGGGTGGAGCGGATACGCTGGCTAGTAGCCCTTCATTCGAAGGGACGGTGCTGCGCCAGAGGCTCGGTTCGAAGGTTCGCTTCGATGAATTTGAACAGCTCAGGGACGGTACCCCCGATGTGTTCCTGCAGTTCCGATTCGGCGGCAACGGGGTCGCCTGCACGTAAGGCGTCCAGGATCAGGCGGTGCTCATCGCGGGCTGAGCTGGGCGGGGCCGCACGCGTCAGCCAGAGCCGCATGTACGGTTCGATTAGTGCGTACAGGCCGCTGATCTGGCCTAGAAGCCGCGGACGGTTCGCCAGGCTGCATAGATACTCATGAAACGCGCGATGTTGGGTCACCCACTCCGCCGGGTTGCCCTGGGACTCATCCAGTTCGTCCAGCAAACGTTCGAGGCGGTTCAGGGCACGGGGCGTCATCTGAGGCGTGGCAAGACGGATTGCAAGCCCCTCCAGCGCGCTGCGCATCTCGAACACCTCCTGCATGTCAGCGAGATCGAGTCCCTTCACGATAGCGCCGCGATTGGGTCTCAACGTTACAAGACCTTCGGCGGCTAATCGCTGGAAGGCACTGCGCACGGGCATCCGGCTGACGCCGACGTGGCTGGCGATGTCATCAGCGATCAGGCGATCACCAGGCGCGTACTGGCCACTGCGCAGCGCGTCGAGCACGTAACGGTAGGCCTCGTCCTCGGCGGAAGATGGTTTGGTATCGTGATGAAATGCGCCTTGCATAGCTCACCTGGCTTTTTGTATCCAATTAGCCAGAAGCGAAGCATGATCGATGCCAGAGCGAGGCGCTGGCGGTTTTCGGGCCTTGAGCCCGCGCCGCCCATTCCGATCGGGTAGTGAGGTGACAAACTTGCACCATGCCAGCGCAACGTTTTGTAGCGCATGCACGGTGCAGATTTCAGCTGCGACTGCTATTGGAGGGCGCGCGTGACCGTCAACAGCACCACTGCGATGCGCTCGACATGGGCACTGGCGTAGGCCGGTTCCAGGAGGTCCTCACCGAACACGTCCGGATCGAGTTCGGCATAGGTGTAGGTTACAGACGCGGCTTGCAATACAGAGTCGAGGCCAGCACGGAAAGTATCCCGGCCGCCAACGATCGCCGTGCCGGTATAGAGGAGCAGGGTGCCTCCGGGGGCCAGACGCTCGATCGCCTCTTTTGCGATGCGAACGGAAAGGCTCGCACCTAGGTCATCCCCGCCATCGCGGTAGGCTCGATTGCCAACGTCGGCCATGTACGGTGGGTTTGCAGTGATCAGGTCGAACGTGCCCTCAAGTGCCTTCAGCACATCGCTTTCTTGACGATGCACCCGGGTGAGGCCCGCCACTTCGGCATTGGCGGCCATGAATAACAGGGCGTTCTGGCTCAGGTCCGTTCCCCATACTTCCGCATCTGGAAGCGCGCCTGCAAGCACGAACGCACCCGCGCCAGTGCCCGAGCAGATATCGACGACACGACGTGGTTTGGAGGTATCGATGCTGTCCAAATGGCGCTGTATCGCTGCAACGAACCGGTAGGTGTCGGGGCCAAAGAAGACAGCGTCCTTGGCATCGGTCGGAAAGCCCGAGTGCACCAGAAGGTTATCGCCGAGTGAGGAAAACCGGATACGTGATCGGTAGCGTCCATCTGCCTCGGTCGTAATGAAACCCAGCTCCCAGAGTGGATCAGATAACGACGCCGGTATCAGCGAGCTGTCAAATGGGCGATTCCAGCCGAAGGCGTCCCTGAGGTCGCGGGACAGATGGAAGTCTCTGTCGAGGTTGCGCTGGTGGGTCAGCGGGGTAGGGGTGACGAAATGGTAGCCCTGTTCTTTTAGATAGCGTCCAAGCGCTGCCAGGCTGGCGGAGGCATCGATTGGCGCGGTAGGCAATTGTGTCGTCAACGTACGCCCCCGCGTGCCGGTTCGCTGGCAAACGCCTTGGCGAAGGTGCGTGTCGCATGCAGCCCTACGGGCGAAGCGTGTAGATGGGGCGCAAGCAACGGTGCGAGTGCCTCAAGTGGCGAACCGTTCGATTCGCTCATGGCCTGCTGAATCAATGCGCCGTCTTCCGGGGTGATTGTCTCATCGCCACACAGGGACGACGCGAGTGGATGATGACGGAAATTCAGGCGGAACGGATTCGGCTTTCGGTCCGCGTCGGGCTGTCCAGCCGTAATCCAGTCTTCAAGAAGCTGCTTCTCATATTCACTGAACACACCAAACATCGCGGCGCCTTCACCTTCGATCAGGCGCCAGAAGCGGCTCTGGTCTGCCGCCTCGCCACGCTTGACCCAGCCCCGTCGCTCCAGCGTCTCTAGAAAGGCGGGCATCTGCCCGGGCTCGGACAGCCACTCGTTCACCGTGCGACCGTCGAGTTTGCAATAGTCGGAATGCATATGCTGGCCGAAGGTACGTTTACGTTCGAGCATGTCGACCACTTCCTGATGGAGGTCGAACGCAGCGATCACGGCGTTGCTGCCCTTACCCAGTTCGTTCAACTGGTAACCTGCACGAATACGTTCGAGGAATGCATCGCCGCCCAAGGCAGGTAGCAGATCTCGCACTGCCTTGACCGCTTTCTGGGCGTGACCGGTGCTGGCATTGTCGATCGTAACGTGCAGGGTGAAGTAGTAGGGATCAATACCGAGCTCGTTCAGTTCGAACGACGAGATCAGCAGGTGTAACGGAAGCTGTTCATAACCCAGATTGAACCCAATGACTTCGGCATTGAATTCGTCGCCCAGGTGAGCCAGGGCCAATTGAATGGCACCTTGTACGTAGTGCTCGTCGGTCAAGGTATCGGCCGGGTCACAGCCCAGGTCTGCAATCAGCTTCTGGTAGAGCACTACATGGTTCTGTGAAGGCTCACCATCGCCAAGCTCTTCGAGGTATGTGCGGATCAGTCCGTGGTACCGCCAGTCACTGGTACGCTTCAACGTGCTGTAAAGCCAAGCGCCATCGACGAGTTTCGTCGGTGCCACTGACCGAATGAAATACAGCGCGTGGGCACGGTTGCTAAAGAATCGTCGCGGCCCACCCGCGCGTCGCTCTTCCAGATAGCGTGCGTAGGCATCAGCCACCTGTGAGGCGTTAGCCGCTACCCAGTCATCGAGTTCTGCCGCAGTTTCAGGCATGCCACCTGGCAGCGTCCGGGCTGCGTCGAGTTGCTCGTTGAGGTAGATACGCGCGGCCTCCAGGCTGGCGGCGTCCGGTTCGCACATCAGCGCACGGTAGAGCGATTTGGCGCGATCTCCTTCCAAGTCGCTCTTGTGAAGAGATTCGGCTTTAGGGGGCATGGCAGTCATAGAGAACTCGTTGTTTTCTTCTATGACTCATCCGAGCGCAGCGGGTAGCAGGAAATTCCCTTGATCCGACGACGCGACTGCGAGGGCCAGGAAAAGTCACCGAGCCTGGGCCGCGCAAACCCGCTAATGATGGGCCCGACGGTCTACTGCTCAAGCAACGCGGTAACTTTTGCCGTGAGTGTGCCCAAGACGAACGGTTTTGTGAGGATATGCATACCCGTCGTCATCGAGGCCTGACCAAACAACGCTTGCTCCGCATAGCCGGTGATGAACAATACCGGCAGGTCCTTTCGAAGGCTTCGTCCAGCGTCAGCGAGCTGGCGACCGTTCAGGCCGCCCGGCAGCCCGACATCGGTGAGCAGCAGATCGATACGCATGTCACTTTGCAGCATCACGAGTGCCGCAGGACCATCGCCTGCCTGCAGGACCGTGTAGCCCTGGTCTTCCAAGGCTTCGGCCGCCATGATCCGGATGGACGCTTCATCATCCACGAGCAGCACCACGGCGCCGGCACGGGCCCCGATATCTTCTGGCTCTATCGCCGCTGCACTGGGAGCGAGTGGGGATTGAGTGTCGCGCGGCAGTAGCAGCGACACGGTCGTGCCGGCGCCCTCCACAGAGCGAATCCAGGCGCGACCACCCGATTGCCGTACGAAGCCATAGATCATTGACAGGCCCAGGCCAGTCCCCTGGCCAAGCGGTTTGGTCGTGAAAAACGGGTCGAATGCTTTCGCCTGAACCTCTGGTGGCATACCAACACCCGTATCGGCCACGCTCAGCACCACATAGTCGCCTGGCGCGACTCGATGCTGTCCGGCAGCCTCGCTGTTCAGTGTCTGGTTGGCGATCTGAATGACCATACGCCCGCCATTCGGCATAGCGTCCCGTGCATTGAGACACAGGTTCAGCAGCGCATTTTCAAGCTGAGACGGGTCAAGGCGGACCTGCCACGCTTCGTCCGGCACTACGTATTCCACTGAAATCGAGGGACCCACGGTGCGCTGGATGAGATCCAGCATGCTGCGGATCAGCGAACCGACTTCCAAATGCTTGGGCGCGAGCGTTTGCCGACGTGAGAAGGCAAGCAGCCGATGGGTGAGGGCGGCCGCCCGTTTGGCAGCGCCCTGGGCAGTATCGACGTAGCGATTCAGATCAGAGGTACGGCCCTGGGCCAGCCGCATTTTCATCAGGTCCAGGGCCCCAGAAATGCCCGCCAGAAGATTGTTGAAGTCGTGTGCGAGCCCGCCGGTAAGCTGGCCGACAGCTTCCATTTTCTGGGATTGCCGAAGCGCGTCTTCCGTTATCTTCAGCGCCTCCTGCTGCTCTTCGAACGCCGTGTCGTCGCGGCCGACCACGTACACGAGCCCTTCAGCCGTAACACATGTCCAGGACAAATAGGCCGTGCTTCCGTCCTGCGTGATGAGGCGGTTGGAGAACGTGCCACTCTGTTGCGAATCCGAGCATGCCCGGATGTGCCGCGTGAAGCTGCCGAGGTCGTCCGGATGTTCCAACCGTTCGACTCGAAGGCCTTCGATGTCGCCCGTATCCCTGCCCAGCAATGCACTCCAGGCGGGATTGATGCTGCGCAGCGTTCCGTCTGGAGAAACCACCGCAAGCAGATCTCGGCTCACTTGCCATGTCCGTTCACGCTCGGCGAGCTGTTCGTTCAATTGGGTGGCCAGTTCCCGATTCTGCTTGGCGAGCGAGGCGGCCGCCTTCTTTTGCTCACTGATATCGACGACAGAGCCGACGTAACCCATGAATTCGCCGTCTGGACTGAAGCGCGGGCTGGCAGCGTCAATGGCCCACCGATAATTGCCGTCCGCGTGCCGGAGGCGGTACTCGATGCTGAAGCCTTCGCGTCGGTCGTTGGCGCGCCGGAATATCGCTTCGGATCGCTCACGATCATCGGGGTGCGTAGCACTCAGCCATCCGAACCCCAGCGCGTCGTCCTCGGTTTGCCCGGTATAGCGGTACCAGGCCTTGTTCAGATAAATACACACCCCGCTGGGGTCGGTGACCCACATCATCACGGGTGCATGATCGGCCATATTCCTGAAGCGGCCTTCGCTTTCACGTAAAGCAGCTTCCATACCCTTGCGACCGGAAATATCGAAGCAGACCGCAATCGCAACGGGCTCATTCCCTTGAGTGATGGACGTACAGATGCGAATCCAGACGACACCGCCGTCGCCATGAAGCAGCCGTTGTTCGAGTTCGACGCTGCCGTGAGCGAGGAGGGCCGCCTGGACGCGCGCCGCATTGGCGGCCCAATCTTCCGGATGAGTGATGTGGCGGATATGCATGCCATGCAACGCGCCTGACGACCGACCGACCATCGTGGAAAACCGATCGTTGGTGTAGGTGATCAGCCCATCATTGCTGATCACGGCTATCCCTGCCGATGAGCGAGAAAGCGCTTCGACGAGGGCGTCCTGGCTGTTCGGCGTGGCGGATGCGCCGCGCGTGGGTTCAGCAGGCGTGAGCCATGAAAGTCGGGTCATCGATACGACTCGGAGTGGGGTGCGATCTTGGCGCCGCTCACGAAAAAGATTTCGGTCTGATGCCATCTTGACTGACTGAGTCGGAATAGCAAGGCCAGCAAGTCATGGCACTTAAAGGCCGAGAGCCCCGAAAGCGGCACGCAGTCGGCTTGCCAGGGCGCGAGCCTCCGAGCTGTCGCGGACATTGGTGAAGTTCATCATCAGACCTTGCTGGACGGATTGACCAAGGTGCCAGCGCGAAAGCGGCTGGATAGCCAGCCCGTGATGTAATGCGTAGTTAGCAATTGCCACGTCGTCGGAATGTCCGTCGAGTTTTGCCAATATATGCATGCCACCGGCGCTGAGCGGCAACTGCAGTCGATCGTTGAAAACCTCGCGCAGCGCTTCGACCAGAAGGTGTCGCCGTTGTGCGTACAGGTTGCGCATCTTTCGGATGTGGCGGCCGAAGTGGCCGGCTGACATGAAGTCCGCCGCGGTAGCCTGAAGCCAGTAGGGGCAATGATGCTGAAGATTATGGGCCATACGAGAAAATGAAGCGATCTGGTCAGGTGGAACGACCAGGTAAGCAAGGCGAAGGCCTGGCACGAGGACTTTGCTGAAGGTGCCCGTATAAAGGACGCGGCCGTTGGCGTCGAGGCTCTTCAAGGCTGGAAGCGGCCTGCCAACGTAGCGAAACTCGCTATCGTAGTCATCCTCGACGATCCACGCTTCGCTCGCGTCGGCCCAGGCCAGGAGGGCCTGGCGGCGGGACAGGCTTAGCGAGACGCCCATGGGGCTCTGATGGGAAGGTGTGACAACCGCAAATCGAGCGTCAGGCGCCTGCAGGATGCCTGCGGATATATCCATTCCATCATCATCCACTGGGACTGGCATCAGGTCGAAACCGGCATCCATCAGGTAATGGCGCGCGATGAAGTAGCCCGGCTCCTCGAACCATCCGCGGTCACCGGGACGCAGGAGCGTTCGTGTAACGAGTTCCAGGCAGGCCCGGTAGCCAGCGCAGATGAATACCTGGTCCGGATGGCAAGCGATTCCGCGCGCGATACCCAGATAGCTCGAAAGGGCCTGCCGCAACCCGGGATGACCCTGCGGATCAGGATAGGCCAGCGCCTCGGTCCCGCCGTGCCTCAATGAACGGCCTGCGAGGCGTGCCCAAAGCTTACGCGGGAAAGCATCCAGCGCTGGCAATCCCATTTGCAGCGGCAGGGGGGTGCCTCGACCGTCTGGCGTGTCGGGGTCGCAGGTCAGCCTGGCCGCTGTGGCCGCTGGTACCCGGACGCTGCGCAAGTCAGGCGACACGATGGTGCCTGCCGGACCGCGTGTCTGCAGGTAACCCTCTCCAATGAGCAGACTATAGGCAGCCTCCACCGTGCCGCGCGCCAGATTGAGTTCGGCAGCCAGCGCACGCACCGAAGGTACGCGATCACCGGGGCGCAGACGGCCCTGGACGATCGCGTCCCGATAGCGTCCGTAGATCTGACGATAGGTGGGCTCATCGACAATGTGGTGGTGGCTCGAGTTGTCCATGCGGTCCTGTCGTCTCCTTGTGCCCTTTATCGAAAGCTCCACAGGCGAAGCGGCCAGACCAAGGGGCTCGACTGACGAACGTCATCCGTCAGCAAAAGGGAAAGTCTTCATAAACATGGCGGTCAGGATGGAAGTAACCGGCTTAACCTGGGAGATCCAAATGAGCGAGTCCAAAAGCACCCTGACCACCCGACAGGGCCACCCCGTCCGCGATAACCAAAGCCTGCGGAGTGTAGGTGAACGCGGCCCGGCTACCCTGGAAAATTATCAGTTCATCGAGAAGATCACCCACTTCGACCGCGAACGAATTCCAGAACGTGTCGTCCATGCGCGGGGGACAGCGGCTCATGGCTGGTTCGAGCCCTATGGGAAGATCGGCGACGAGCCTGCCAGCAAATATACCTGCGCCAAGGTGCTTACCAAGACGGGTGTGCGGACTCCCGTGTTCCTGCGTTTCTCGACCGTCATTGGCGCGAAGGAATCCCCCGAGACCGCGCGTGACCCTCGCGGCTTCGCGATCAAGTTCTACACCGAGGATGGCAACTGGGATCTTGTGGGCAACAACCTCAAGGTGTTCTTCATTCGGGATGCCATAAAGTTCCCCGACATGATCCATGCGTTCAAGCCGGACCCGATCACGAACCGTCAGGAGCCATGGCGCTTTTACGATTTCGTCCAGCATCACCCCGAAGCACTGCACATGGTTACGTGGGTCAAGAGCCCCTGGGGCATCCCGGCGAACTACCGGCATATGCAGGGTTCGAGTGTGAACACGTACAAGTTGGTCAACGATCAGGGCGTGGCGGTGTTGTGCAAGTTCTCCTTCGAGCCCAAGCAAGGGGTGAAGAACCTGACGTCTTCGGAAGCCGCCGAAATCCAGAAGAATGACGTGGGCCATGCGACGCGTGACCTGTATGACGCGATCGATCGGGGCGAGTATCCCGAATGGGAAATGTGCGTGCAGATCATGTCGGACGAGGCGCATGAAGAGCTTTCCTTCGATCCGCTCGACGATACCAAGCGCTGGCCGGAGGACCAGTTCCCTTTGCTGCCGGTAGGTCGCCTGGTGCTTGATCGTAACCCATCGAACGTCTTTGCCGAGACTGAGCAATCCGCGTTCGGTACCGGTGTGCTCGTCGAAGGGATCGACTTCTCCGATGACAAGATGCTGCAGGGCCGGACGCTATCCTACTCCGATACCCAGCGCTATCGTGTTGGTGCGAATTACCTGCAGCTACCGATCAACGCGCCCAAGACCGCATTCGCAACCAACCAGCGTGACGGGCAGATGGCCTACAACGTCGATCCGGGTGGTAGCAACCCGCACGTGAATTACGAGCCGAGCTCCCAGGGCGGTGTGCGTGAGGCTGAACGGCCATCGCACGAGTACCGCCAGTGGGTCGAAGGGCATGTAGGACGCTATCAGACGCGCAAGACCGCGGCCGATTACCAGCAGGCGGGTGATCGTTATCGCACCTTTGAGGATTGGGAACGCGAGGATCTGATAGCAAACCTCGTCGATGACATGAAGCAGTGCCCCGAAGACATCGCGTTGCGTATGGTCTGGCACTTCTGGCATTGCGATCCCGATTACGGCACGCGAGTAGCCCAAGGTGCCGGCATCGACCTGGAGAAGGCCAAGGCCTTGCCGAATCTAGAAGGCCGCCCCGGACCGAACGAGGATGCGCCGCATCCTGCCTATGCCGGTGGCGAGCCGGAAGGCAGCAGCAAGGAGAGCCCGACTCAGCCGGTGAAATAATCGTTAAGGCAATCTGCTCGGCATAAGCGGCGGCACCTCGGGTGCCGCCGTTTTCGTTTTTGCGCCCTTAGCCGTGCAGCAAATAGGCATCTATCGTGTCTATCGATCACGGCTTCTCACGGCCGGACGACAATAAAAAGGAATCGATACGATGCGCGCGTTTTCTCTTTCCAGACTCACCCTCGGTATTGCCATTGCAGCAGCATGCCCTCTGGTGCTCGCAGCTGAACTCGAAGGCGGTGCCGTAGCCGCGCCAGACGAGTACAGCGCCAGGGTCGCGGAGCGAATCCTCAAGGCGGGTGGGAATGCGGTCGACGCGGCAGTGGCGACCGCATTCACCTTGGCAGTCACGTATCCCGAGGCCGGCAATATCGGAGGTGGCGGATTCATGACAATCTTCGTCGACGGAAAGGCGTATTTCCTCGACTACCGCGAGACGGCGCCGAAAGCTGCAACCAAGACCATGTACCTCGACGAGAAGGGTGAAGTCGTCGAGAACCTCAGCCTGGTCGGCGCGAAGGCAGCCGGCGTTCCCGGCACGGTGCTCGGGATGTGGGAGGCGCACAAGCGTTTTGGCAAGTTGCCCTGGAGCGAATTGATCACACCTGCCGTGGCATATGCACGTGACGGCTTCAAGGTGGCCGAACAGCAGTATCAGTATCGCGAAGACGCCATAGGGCTGTTCAACGGGACGACCAACTTCGAAGACTACTTCGGCGCCATGCGACCAGGGACCACCTTCAAGCAACCGGAGCTGGCTCAGACGCTGGAGCGAATAGCCGATAAGGGCCCCGACGAATTCTACCGTGGCAGAACGGCAGAGCTTCTCATGGCCCAGATGAAGCAGGATGGCGGACTCATTACGGCGGAAGACCTAGATGACTACGCGGTGAAGTGGCGCGAGCCAATGCGCGTCGATTGGCGTGGCAACAGCCTCTATACCGCGCCATTGCCCAGCTCGGGTGGTATTGCGCTTGCCCAGTTGATCGGCATCAAGGAACAGCGCGCCGCTGACTTCAAGGATGTGCCGCTCAACTCCGCACGCTACATCCACCTGCTGGCCGAAATCGAGAAGCGTGTGTTCGCCGACCGTGGTGACTATCTGGGTGACCCCGACTTCTCGGATGTCCCGGTCGACAAGCTGGTATCAGCGGACTACCTGAAGAAGCGCGCGGACGAGATTAATCCCACTGCGATTTCGCCGACCGAGAAGGTGCGCCCCGGCCTTGAACCACACCAGACGACGCACTTCTCGATCGTCGATGCAGACGGCAATGCAGTCAGCAACACCTACACGCTCAACTGGGACTTTGGCAGCGGCGTGGTGGTGAAGGGCGCCGGCTTCCTGCTCAACGATGAGATGGACGATTTCAGCGCCAAGCCGGGCGTTGCCAATGCCTTCGGCGTCATCGGCAGTGATGCGAACGCGATCGAGCCGGGCAAGCGCATGCTGTCTTCGATGAGCCCGAGCATCGTTACGCGCGACGGTAAGGTCAGCCTTGTCCTGGGCACGCCCGGCGGCTCGCGGATATTTACCTCTATCTTCCAGGTGCTCAACAACGTCTATGACTTCGGGATGCCGCTCAAGGACGCCGTATCGGCACAGCGTGTACACCATCAGCTCTTGCCGAAGGACACGATTTACTACGATGCCTATGCACCGTTGACCGGAGAGGCCGCCGAAGCGTTAGAGGCGATGGGCTACACACTTGAAGACCAGGGCTGGTCAATGGGCGATATTCAGGCGATACGCGTTGTTAACGGGTCGCTCGAGACGGCGTCGGACCCCCGCGGTCGTGGCATGGGCTTGGTCGTCAAACCGTAGGAGCGGATTCACGTTTCGATGGCACTGCCCAAGCAGGCTTGCGTGCGTGTCGCCCGCGAGCCTGCTTGGCAGCAATGAAAACGGGCCGTGCGATGCGCCTCATCGGCCCAAATAGCCGTTTGCGATGCCGGTATCAGGTTTCCTGACGAATGACGGCGGCGTTGTGTTCGATGTTACGCAGCAGGTCATCGACGCCAGCCTTGAGGTAGCTGAGTGTGGTGTCGTCGGTCAGCGCGTTGTCCTGAACCTTCTCGTGTGCAGCGGCAATGACGGTCTGCGGACGCAGAACGAGCTGCGCGGCGATCGCCGTGAGCGTTTCGTTAAGCTGAGCCTGTGCGCGGGCGCCACCGGTAAAGGCTGGCGAAGAGCTGAACGTCAGCACTGGCTTGGCGGTGAGGCAGGATTTGCCATACGGGCGCGACGCCCAGTCGAGTGCATTCTTCAGTACCCCAGGAATGCCGTAGTTGTACTCAGGCGTGCCAATGATGACGCCATCCGCTTCCGCGATGGCCTGGCGCAAGGCGGCCACGCCTGCTGGGGCGGGATCGGTATCGATGTCGCCGTCATACAGCGGAACCTCATTGAGGGGGAAGACAACGAGATCGGCGCGATCGGCAATCGAGGCAGCGAGGGTCCTGAGAATGGCCGTATTGAACGAGCCTTTGCGCAGGCTGCCGGAGAGGCCAATAAGGCGGGGTTTCGTTGCGGACATGTAGGCACCTTCGTTGTGGCGAGTGGAGCGCTACTGTATCGGATTTTGGCCAGGAAGCGCTGGCCCTGCATGAGCCAGCGCAGCGCCAGGCATTATTCCTGGCTGGTCTTGCTTCCGGCGAAGCCGGCGAAACGCTTGTTGAAGCCGGCAATGCGGCCTTCCATCTTGGTCTGGCGCTGCTGGCCGGTGTAGACCGGGTGAGACGCACTCGAGACATCGAGAACGACATAAGGGTAGGTCTGGCCGTCGGTGTGGGTGTGCGTACGATCAGTCTGAACGGTCGAGCCGATCACAAAGTACGCATCGCCAGTGGTGTCGTGGAAAAGGACAGGGCGGTATTCGGGATGGATGCCGGGTTTCATGGCGAACTCCTGGACAAATGGGCAATGGGATTTGTAGTTATGTTATAACAACTGTTGCTTGGTCGCCAGTGCTGACGAGCAATGACGGGGTGCGAATTGGAGTTCGGCAAGACCCAGGCGTAGACGTTCCTCTCGGATGACCGATAGGTATGCGGAAACTCGACGTTCGGTGCCGGCTAGCTGGCGTCAAATCACCTTGACAGCGCGGCCGATGAATTGGATGGGGCCGGTGGGCTTGCCGGTCGGCGATCCTTCCTTGCCCTCCAAGGTCAACTCGAAGAGCTGGTTCTGCTCGAGGGGTGGGAGCTTGTCGAGGGAGATGCGAAGCGTCCCGCCGGGCTCGACGAGCCCAAGCGACACCGGGCCTTGCCAGTCATCGGCCTTCGTCCAGAACTCCAGTGCCTTGTCAGCGGGCACGGTGACCGCGCCAAGCGGGATCAATTGGACCTCCCGCGGAGAGCTGGCTTGCACGACCCAGCCAGGCGCCCGGTCCTGCGGCGCAACGAGGACGACCATGTATTCGGGCTTCGCGGGTGGCTGTACGGCCAGCAGTGTCGCCAGGATCACGCTGGCGGCAAGACCGGTAGCGGCCAGGCCGCGCCATAAGGGAAGCCGGTTCCACCAGCGGACCTGCAGCGATGCAGAGTTGCCGTTTGCCGAATCCTCCAGGCTGCGCTCGATGCGCATCCAGAGCAGGTCGCTGGGCTGAGTGGGCGCGGTGCGGTCGTTCAAGGGGCGCAGCCGGACTTCCCAGCGCTCGACCGCGTCGCGCAGACCTGGCTCATGGGGCAGGCGTCGCTCGACGTCCGCGCGTGCGTCTGCGTCCAGCGTTCCAAGTACATACTCGCCGGCTAGTAGATCGGGGGCATCCGGGTCATGGTCTGGCTGATTCATCCCATGCACTCCCGCAAGGCTTTGAGACTTCGTGTGATCCAGGCTTTGACGGTCCCGAGGGGCGCATCAAGGCGTTTCGCAATTTCGGTTTGCGAGTAACCGTCCACGTATGCATGAAGAATGCAGGCGCGACGTTGCGGTTCCAACTTGGCAAGACAGCGTTCTAGCCTTGAAGCGTCGCCCTGCCAATCCGGAGACTGTTCTGCCAGTGCGGAATCGTCATCCCATTCCGGCAGTGGCACATCGCGGTTACGGCGGCGCAGCGTATCCAGCGCGAGATGGCGAGCAATGCTGAACATCCATCCGCGTGCGTCGCCACGGCTTGCATCGAAACTGCCAGCACCCTTCCAGATGCGAATGAAGGCGTCGTGAACGATATCCTCTGCCATTGCCCGGTCCCGGACCAGTCGGTAGACCATCCCGAGCAGGCGTGGCGCCTCGGCTTCATAGAGGCGGCGCAGGGCAGGGCGCTCCCCACGTGCACAGGCGTGTAGGTCGAGGAGCGGGTCGTAAGGCTGGTCGGGCACGGCGTCCTGCTGTGTAAGGCCGAAGTAAAGTGAAGTGAGCGTAGCCGATCCAAGGCGAGGCGTCGCTAGCGACGCTTCGCTTGGGGTCGATGGGTCAGGCCTTTTTCCAGAACAGGTAGTCGGCCTGGTAGGGCACGGTCACGCGCTCGCCCTTGTTGCCACTCATGCAGCCCTTGGTAGGCGCAACGCCACCCTTGAGCGCAACACGTTGAATGTAGCGCGTGCCTTCGAGCATGCCCTTGCCTTCGGCAGGGCTTGCTTCGACCAGTTGGTAGGGCAGATTGCCGTCGCCGGCAGGTGCGACTGCCAGTTGCTTGCCCGTGACTTTCGAGCCATCCGAAAGTGCCCACGACGCAGGCGGGCCCCAATACTCGCCTACCTGCTTGCCATCGCGATCATTGAGCGCCGCTTTCGGACCCACGAAAACCCACTCCATCTGCTCGGACGTGTCGGCCTTCGCACGGCACTCATAAGTGATTTCGCCGACGCCGACTGTTTCAAGCGCAACGGTGTGCCCATCGGGTACGCGAATGTTTTCGGGGATGTCGGCGCTGGCAAACAATGGAGTCGCAAGGCCCAGTGCTATCGTGCAGGTCAATGTCAGGTTCCGTGGAGTGCTCTTGTTCATGCAGGTATCTCCTGATCGGTAGGGATGGCCGGATGGTCGGCTCATGGGTACTACCTTTCAGGTGAGCGATCGGATGCACATGCGAAAAATTTTTTTTTGAGCGCATGTGGCGGCTGCGTTCGTGGCTGGATGCATTTCGATGGACCCTCGTGCGTTCGGTGCGGTCCAAGCGCACATTGCGCGGCGCCGACAGGGTCGCTGCACATCTTCGGACTGCCTCTGTAACAGCCGCCATGGTTTACTTGAGGCATTGATCTCTACCCGCAAAGGATCCACCCATGAGCATTGCCCCCAACGCAGGACGCCTCCCAGACGAACACACGCTAGTCAACTTGCCGCGGCTCGTGTCGCGCTATTACAGCGACCGCCCCGATCCTGAGGATCCGGCGCAGCAGGTTTCGTTCGGCACATCCGGGCACCGCGGGTCTTCGCTCAAGGGCAGTTTCAACGAATGGCATATCCTCGCCACTACGCAGGCGATTTGTGATTACCGTCGGGAACAGGGCGTTGACGGCCCGCTGTTCATGGGTATGGATACGCACGCGCTGTCCGAGCCCGCCTTCGTGTCAGCGCTTGAAGTGCTAGCCGCCAATGGCGTAGAGGCGCGCATCGATGCCGGCTGCAGCGAAACCAATGGCGATCCCGGCTATACACCCACGCCCGCCATCTCCAATGCCATTCTGGAATACAACCACGGCCGCGATCGCGGTCTGGCAGACGGTATCGTCATTACGCCATCCCACAACCCGCCCGCTGACGGTGGTTTCAAATACAACCCCACCAATGGCGGGCCGGCGGATACGAACGTCACCAAGTGGATCCAGGAACGCGCCAATGCACTTCTCGCGGCAGGCCTGGATGGCGTCAAGCGAATGGATTATTCCAACGCGCTGAAGGCTCCGACGACGCAGCGCTTCGACTTCATCGACAGCTATGTGGGTGGCCTGAGTCAGGTCATCGATCTGGATGCCATTGCCGGCAGTGGCCTGAAGTTCGGCGTCGATCCCCTTGGCGGGGCGGGCGTTCATTACTGGACTCGAATCGCCGAACGCTACGGCTTGCCGTTGGAGGTGCTGTCCACCCGCATTGACCAGACCTTCCGCTTCATGCGGCTGGATTGGGACGGCAAGATCCGCATGGACTGTAGCTCGCCGCATGCGATGGCCGGCCTGATCGAGAACAAGGACCGCTTCGACGTTTCCTTCGCCTGCGACACCGACCATGACCGGCACGGCATCGTTGCCCGCTCGGTGGGGCTGCTCAATCCCAACCACTACCTTGCTGTGGCCATCGAATATCTCTTCACCCATCGTCCGGAGTGGAACGCAGAGGCTGCTATCGGCAAAACGCTGGTGTCGTCCTCCATGATCGATCGCGTGGCCCAGGGTATCGGCCGTCGCGTCGTCGAAGTACCAGTGGGCTTCAAATGGTTCGTCGATGGGCTGATGGATGGCAGTCTCGGCTTCGGTGGCGAAGAATCGGCCGGTGCATCGTTCCTGCGCAAGCAAGGCGGCGCCTGGTCTACGGACAAGGATGGCCTGATTCTTGGGCTTCTCGCTGCAGAAATCACGGCCGTTACGGGCAAGGATCCGGGCGAACGCTATCAGGCACTCACCGAGCGGTTCGGTGCACCGGTTTACCAGCGCATCGACGCCGCGGCGGACCGCGAGCAGAAGGCGCGCCTTGGCAAGCTGTCGGCTTCGCAAGTGACGGCCTCGGAACTGGCCGGGCAGCCGATTACCCAAATCCTGACCGAAGCGCCGGGCAACGGTGCGGCGATCGGCGGCCTGAAAGTCGTTACGGATAATGGCTGGTTCGCGGCGCGTCCTTCCGGTACCGAAGACGTCTACAAGATCTATGCGGAAAGCTTCGAAGGCGAGGCGCATCTCAAGCGCATTCAGGACGAAGCCAAGGCGCTCGTTGATAGCGTGCTGAAGGGCTGATCGCCTCTGCGCACAGGTCGAAAGGTCTGTGCGCGCCAACAGGCAGCGTCCACCCAATGTGTGTCCGACTGCCGCAGGCAGCAGTAGCGCAGGGCGTTATGCGGTAGCCTTGCACTCTGTTTTCATGCGGAGGTGAGGTCTTGAGTCACAAGAGCAAGATGATCATGTGGGCGAGCATCTGCGGCCTGTTGCTGCTGACTCTCGTCGGACTGCGTTTCTTTACCGTCTGGGCCACCACGTTGCCGCTGGATGTGCCGATCCGGCTCGACCAGCATGAGGTGGTCGACCGACCGATCACCGTACGTACCCCGGAGTTCGACGTGCTCGCAGTCGTATTTTCGACGTCGGAGCATCCGTTGTTCACGGTCCGCAAGCTTTCTGGCGGGCCGATCTGGGAGAACGAGAAGTGGGTGGAATACCCGCCCTTGCCAATGACGCTCGGATACCGGGTAACGACGCCTGAGGGCGAGCTGGTCACCGAAGGGCAGGGGACGATCAATAAGGAGTTGACCAGCTATGGAAGTGACGAGATCACGCGCGCCGTAGCATCTGTTCCCCTCGAACCGGGTGATTACCGCTTGCGCCTCGAAGTGCTCACCCCCGACGCCCGTTTTGCCGAAAACGCGACGCGTGCCGTGTTCGTCGCCGAAGGCAAGGGCCGCACATGGCAATCCAGTGTGGCTTACTGGGGCGCGCTGTTTTCTGGGCTGGTCCTCATTCCGCTGGCTTTCATTTGCCTATTGATCACACTATTTCATTTCAGCCGCTGGCGTTATGGGCCCTCACGCCCTGACCGGTAAGCTGAACGTGCGCCCCCAGTGGGCGCCGTTCGCGTTCGTCGCTTTTCCGCAGGTACTATCATGCACCGCCCCGGCAGGCCGATAATGCTTTATCAGGTCCCGTAGAAGTGCAGCATGCGCCCCAAATCTCCTCCTCTGCCAACTGATTCCCTCGATACGTCCAGAACGCTGAGCACGGCGACTCAACTTGCTTCGACGGGTTTCATCGCGCTTATCGTTACGGTTTTTGCCCTGGTCTGTACCGCGCTCGTGTATTTCTGCCTGGAAATCAACGAGCGCCAGCTCGTCCATTCCAAGGGCGATGCGACCAATGCGATCGAGGCGCGGAGTGACAAGATCGGCACGGCGGTCAAGGACTACGCGTTCTGGGCCGACGCGTACGACCGTACCACTGGGCGTATTGACCTGCAGTGGGCTTATGCTGGCGACAACATTGGCGCGTCGCTGTACGAGACGTACCTGCTCGACGGCGTATTCATCGTCGGCCCGCATGGTGCAACTCGTTACGCTGTGGTGCGCGGCGAGCTCAGCAATGAGACGGCAACGCAGTGGCTCGGGCCGGAGCTCGATGCCCTGCTGGCCGCTGCGTGGGAAGAGTCCGTCAACGACGAACCGGTCCAGGGCTTTTTCTCGGTAAACGGGATACCGGCCATTGTCTCAGCAGCGGTAATCCGACCAAGCCCCGAATATGCTGATTTCCAGCGGCTCTCGGTGTTGATCTATGTGGATCTTCTGAATGCGAATGGCTTGTCTGCTATTGCTCAAGCATTTGACTTACCGGGGTTACAGGCCACGCTTGGTGCGCAGGATATGGCCGGGCAGCCCTCGATCGTGGTGCAGACGGCGCTCGGGGAACCGGTGACATTCGTGTGGCAAGTCCGGGCGATGGGGACCGATCTCTTGTATCGAATCCTACCCATGCTTGTTGTGCTTGGCCTGGCTGCCGCACTGGTCGTCTGGTACTTGCGCGACCATGTCCAGCGCGCTGCGCAGGCAGTGGATAGGGCGCAGCGTGCCCTGCTGGCGAGCGAGCAGCGCTTCCGAGGCGTGTCGGAAGCATCCTCGGACTGGATATGGGAGACTGATCTCGAACATCGCCTGACCTATCTTTCGGAACGATTTGTCGATGCGACGGGTTTCCCGATGGCGGATTGGCTTGGTAGACCGCTTCACGAACTGCTTGGGTACGATCCGCGCACGTTCGATACGGTCGCCGCAGAGTCCGCTGCAGCCGCGAATGGCCGTCGCCATATTCGTTGTGAGCTGTTCAATCATGCGAATGCCCGACGGTATTGCCAGCTCGCGACCCGGCCGATAACGGATGGCGAGCGGGTCATCGGCTATCGCGGCACCGTTTGTGACGTGACCGACGAGATCGAGGCCAAGGCGAGGATCGAGCACCTCAGTCAGCATGATGCCCTGACCGGTCTGGCGAATCGGCATCAGCTCGGGCGCTACCTGAGTCATCGCCTAAGCGATGGTGTCTCTGCGGATCAACCGATTTACCTGCTGGTGATCGATCTGGACCGCTTCAAACCGGTCAACGATACCCTTGGCCACGCCGCTGGTGATTTCGTCCTTCGGGAAGTGGCGAAGTTGCTTAAAAGCTGCGTGCGGGACACCGACATGGTGGCGCGGCTGGGCGGAGACGAGTTCGTCGTGGTAATCAATGGGTGTGTGTCGGCCGACCAGGCAACCATGCTATGCGACCGCATCCTGGATAGGATCAACCAACCCCTTCAGTTCGGCGGTCAGGATATCAATGTAGGCGCAAGCATCGGCATTGCGGCGGCGCCGCATGATGGTACGGTGCCCGACGATCTGCTGCGTTTCGCCGATATCGCGCTCTACGAAGCGAAAGCGGCCGGGCGTAATACCCGTCGTTTTTACGAGCCGACCATGAACCAGCGCATTCTCGAGCGACGGCGGCTGGAGACTGACCTTCGCAATGCCCTTCGCCGGAAGGAATTCGTACTCGACTATCAGCCCCGGTTCGATGCCACGTCGCAGCGCCTGATGGGTGCGGAAGCGCTGGTGCGCTGGAATCATCCGGAGCAGGGCCGGATCCAGCCGATGAGCTTCATTCCGGTCGCTGAAGAAAGCGGGCTGATCGTCGAGCTCAGCGATTGGGTCCTGCGTACTGCCTGCAGCCATGCGGTCAGCTGGGAGCCAGGGCTGATCGTGTCGGTTAACCTGTCACCGCTGGAGTTTCAGCGTGATGACCTGGTATCACGTATCGAGCGCGTGCTCGTCGAGACTGCTATCGATCCTTCGCGCCTTGAACTGGAACTTACGGAGAACGTGCTGCTGGACGACGCCGCCGGTGCACTCGACACCATGACGCGCCTGAAGCGGCTAGGGGTGCGATTGTCGATGGATGATTTCGGTACCGGCTATTCCTCGCTCAGCTACTTGCGTACCTATCCATTCGACTGCCTGAAGATCGACCGAAGCTTCGTTTCCAATATCGATGCCAGCGGAAGCGACGAAGCTATTGTGGAAGCAATTGTCAGCATGGGCCGTGCGCTGTCGCTCACAGTGGTGGCCGAGGGTATCGAAACGGCTTCGCAACTTGCGAAGATAGCCGGATTGCGCTGCGATCAGGCCCAGGGTTTCCACCTCGAACGGCCGCTGTCCCCTGAGCGATTCGCTGCCCTTCGCCTGTCGCAACCGATAGCCAGCGCATTGCCGAGCGTACCGGTATGAATAAGCCTGCCGCACGGCTGCGGCAGGCCTCCTGATCAGTGCGAAGTGGCAGGGACGGCTCGCTCCGCCTGCTTGACCCGCGGCACGACGAAGGCCAGCAGCGCTCCTACGACCAGCATGGAGGCCATGGCGTACATGGCCACCTGAGTATTGCCGGTAAGCTGCGTCAGCCAGCCGAAGACGATGGTGCTGAAGAAACCGGCCAGGTTGCCTAGCGAGTTGATGAGCGCAACGCCTGCTGCTGCGGCAGCGCCGCCGACAACTGCGGTCGGCATGCTCCAGAAGACTGGAATGCTGCTGATCATGGCGGCTGTGCCTACCGTGAGCCCGATCATGGCGAGCATGAGGTTATCGCCGAACAGGGTGCCGAAGATCACCCCGCCAGCGCCCACGACGGCGCAGATCGCCAGGTGCCAGCGCCGCTCGCCGTGCCGGTCTGAGCTGCGGCCGACCAGTACCATCGTGACGATCGCCGCCGCATACGGGATGGCCGTCAGCACGCCGATGATCCAGGGCTGCTCGACGCCGCTGTTTCGAACGATCGTCGGTAGCCAGAAGCTGATCACGTACTGCCCGAGCACCAGACAAAAGTAGACACCGCCTAACAGCCAGATCTTTGGGTTGCACAACCCGTCTCGCAGGCTGTGCCCTTGTTTGCCTGCCGATTCCCGATCGATCGCGGCTTGCAAGTCCCTGCGTTCTTCTTGGGTAAGCCAGTGAGCATCGGAAATTCGATCACGCAAAAGGAAGAAGACGGCAGCGCCCAGCGCAACAGCCGGCAAGCCCTCGATGACGAACAGCCACTGCCACCCCGCAAAGCCTGCAACGCCATTCATATACTGGAGGATATAGCCAGAGATGACCGAGCCGACGAGGGCCGAAATCGGCAGCGCGGTAATGAACAGTGCGGTCATCGTGCCTCGGCGATGCGCCGGGAACCATGTCGTCAGGTAGAAGATGATGCCGGGGAAGAATCCGGCCTCTGCGGCGCCAATCAGGAAACGCAGGACATAGAAGCCGGTGGGTGTCTCAACGAACATCATCGCCGCGGATAACAGACCCCAAGTCATCATGATTCGCGCGATCCAGCGCCGCGCGCCTACCCGATGCAGGATGACATTGCTCGGGACTTCGAAGAGCAAATAGCCCACGAAGAACATGCCGGCGCCAAGGCCATATACGGCCTCGCTGAACTGGAGGTCATCGAGCATCTGTAGCTTTGCGAAGCCGACATTGACCCGGTCGAGGTACGCGACGAGATAGCCTGCGATGAGAAGCGGGACAATGCGCCAGGCCGTCTTACGGTAGGCCGCATCGAGACGCTGGTCAGCCGTTGCATCGTCTGAGGGGGAAGAAGGGGTCATGGGCAGCCTCTTGTTGTTGTAGTGCAGCATTGTTGACAGCGGATCTAATCGGAACTGATCAGGCGAATGCAGGGCCAATCGCCGGCATGGCACATGTCTCGCACTACGTCGTTCAGTAGCTCGACCATGGCAGTGCGCAGGCGACTGTTGGGCATGGCCGCGCACGTGCAGATGCCGAGCGTCCGGAACACGCCTTTACCTGCGATCGGATGGGCGACCAGGCGTCCTTCACGGACCTCGCGAACGGCAAGGTTCAAAGGCATCAGCGTCGGGCCGATGCCGGCTTCGACGGCGCTCATGAGGATGTGGACGGAATTGACTTCCATCGCAATGCCCAGCGGTGGCATGTGCTGTTCGGCCAGCGCTTCCTCGACTACGGCGCGGGTGGCATGGGCGTGCGCTCTGCCAGGAAAGACCAGGGGCCTGGAGACCGCTTCAGCCAGAGTGACCTCGCCTGGCGGAGGTGCGTGTGGGTCACCAGGGGCATGGAAGTAATACAACGCTTCCTCGGCGACCGGGGTGAAAATGACTTCCGGCGGGAGGCCGGACGGGGTGAATAGCGCGATGTCCACCCGTCCATGGAGGAGCTGGTCGATGAGATTGCCGGTCAGCTCTTCGTTCAGGTGCAGTACGACATTCGGATAGCGCTTCGCCGCCGCTCGCATGAGGGGCAATGCCAGGATTCGCGCCACGGTCTGCGGCAGCGCGACGACGATGGAGCCGGATAGCTCGCCAGGTTGCTGGGCAACCGCAGCTTTCGCATCCCGCAGATGCTTGATCATTCCGCAGGCATATTCATAAAAGACATTGCCGGCCTCGGTCGGAATGATACCCGTGGCGCTGCGATGAAAGAGCGGCGTTTCCAGTTCTGCTTCGAGCATTGCCATCTGCTTGCTCAGCGCGGATTGCGCCACATGCACCTCACGGGCGGCGCGCGACAGGCTGCCGTGGTCGACTACTGCGACGAAATAGCGGATCTGGCGAAGTTCCATAGGGTGATGGCTCGACGTCAGGCGCTGGCGTCAGGAAAGATCTTGCCAGGATTCATCAGGCTCTTCGGGTCGAGGGTCGCCTTGATGGCCTTCATCGTATCCACGGCAGGCTGGCCATGTTCAAGTACCATGTAATCCTGCTTGGTGCGGCCAATGCCATGTTCGCCCGTGCAGGATCCGCCCATGCTGATCACGCGCTCTGCCAGCCGATGCGCGATCGCGTCCGCTTTCGCGATCTCGGCCTCATCGTTCGGATCGACGAGGACCAGCGCGTGAAAGTTGCCGTCGCCTACGTGTCCGAAGATCGGCGCCAATAGGCCCGATGCTTCGATGTCCGCCGAGGTCGCCTCGATGCATTCGGCCAGTCGCGAGATGGGAACGACCGCGTCGGTGGTCAGCGAGCGGCAGCCTGGCCGCAGGGCCAGCGATGCGAAGTAGGCATCGTGTCGTGCCTGCCACAGCCGGGTGCGGTCTTCCGGATTCACCGCCCACGCGAAATCCTGACCGCCATGTTCATCGGCAATCATTCGGATGGTTTCAATCTGTTCCTGCACGCTGCTCTCGGAGCCGTGCAATTCGAAGAACAACGACGGCGCCTCGTTGAGCGTGGTTTTGGAATAGGCGTTGAGTGCGCGTACGGTGAGCGCATCGATAAGCTCGATTCGAGCAATGGGCACGCCAAGCTGGATGGTCTGCATGACGGTGCGGACCGCAGCATCCAGACTCGGGAAATTGCACACCGCGGCGGAAATGGCTTCAGGGATGGGATGAAGTTTCACGGTCAGCTCGGCGATGGTGGCCAGGGTACCGCCAGAGCCTACCAACAGGTGGGTCAGATCATACCCAGACGATGACTTGCGGGCGCGGCCTCCCGTTTTCATCACCCGGCCGTCTGCAAGCACGGCTGTCATGCCCAACACGTTCTCACGCATCGTGCCGTAGCGAACAGCATTGGTACCGGATGCCCGGGTTGCGGCCATGCCACCGAGCGAGGCATCGGCGCCTGGGTCAATCGGAAAGAAAAGGCCGGTACCATGCAATGCCGCGTTGAGTTGCTTGCGCGTTACGCCTGGCTGGATCGTTACATCCATGTCTTCATGGCGGATCTCGATGATCTGATCCATACCCGATACGTCGATACAGACCCCACCTCTGACGGCATGCAACCACCCTTCCAGGGAAGTGCCGGTACCGTAAGGGATCATCGGCGTATCGTATGCATGGCATAGCTCATGAACGGCAACGATGTCATCGAGGGATGTCGCGAAAACCACAGCATCCGGCGGCAGCGGATCGAGCGCCGATATGTCCGATCCGTGGTGTGCCCTGACGCTGGCAGCCGTACTGAACCGACTTCCGAATCGGTCTTTCAGCGCCCTAAGGAGTGCTTCGGATAGTGGCGTATTGGCATGGGGTAGCGCGAGGTCAAGCATTGCTTTCTCCGGTTATCACACGTGGGCTGGACTGGGGTCGGCGACGGGCTTCTCCATCTTAGGTGCGCTACGTTCAAGTAACGACATGCTGATTTAAGATACTTCCATCTCTAAATGAGATGAGGATCCGGTTGTCGTTCTTTTCAAGCGAGAGCCCGATCGCCCCAAATCGTTACAACGCGTTCGATAACCGCGGGGCTGAGCTACCATGGGTCAAGGGCCCGCGCTGCGCGCCCGCCTCTGAAACCGTTCCAGCCTTAGCGCGGAGTTTCACCGGGGTTCAGCGATGCTGGATGTCCAGATTGAAATGTGTCAGCGTGGCGGCTTTTTAGTAGCCCGTTACGAACGCGCCAATGACCGGCCCAGACATGCTGATACCACCCAAGCCTTTGAATGAAGAGGCACGCCTTCGGCTCTTGCGCAGTCTGGATATCCTCGACACGCCGGCTGAGGAAACCTTTGACCGTGTGACGCGCGTTCTGGCGCAGCTGCTTGACGTCCCAATCACGCTGGTGTCGTTGGTCGACGATTCGCGACAATGGGTGAAGTCACGGGTCGGCATCGACCTGCAGGAGACCCCAAGAAGCGTTGCGTTCTGCGCCCATGCCATCCACGCCGAAGATATCTTTCTGATCGAAGATACGTTGGCAGATCCGCAGTTCGATCAGCATCCTCTTGTGGTGGGTAGCCCGCACATACGTTTCTACGCGGGGATCCCACTGAAAACGGCTGACGGCCTCGCCCTGGGGACGCTTTGCGCAATCGACCGTCGACCCCGAGCGCTGACGCCTGGCATGAAGGCGGCGTTTCACGATCTGGCGAGTATTGTCGAACGCGAGCTCCTGCAGCGCGCTGTAACCGAGCAGGGCAAGCGGGTCTGGGAAGAAGAGCGATTGGCGCGGGCGCGCAGTGATGCGCGTTTCGCGACGATTTTTCGTGAAACGCCAACCGGCAAGATCATCGTTGATCTGAAAGGGCGTTTCATCGAAGCCAACCCGAAGTTTTGCCAGCTGACGGGCTATACGGCTGACGAACTCACGCAGCTCAAGTTCAGCGACATTACCCATCCGGAAGATCTTGGCGCCGATCGATTGCTGGCGGCGGAGCTCGTCGCGGGCACGCGTACGAGCTATTCGGTCGAGAAGCGGTACATCCATCGCGACGGAAAGCCGGTTTGGGCACAGGTGAGCGTCTCGCTGTTGCAGGGGCACGAAGGCCATGCGCCGCAGTTCATTGCGGTCGTCCTGGATATCGGCGAGCGTAAGCGTAGCGAGCAGATGCTGCAAAACCACCGCGCCGAGCTCGAGCGATCGGTAAGGGAGCGGACGCTTGAGCTGGAGCGTAGCCGCCGCGTACTGCAGACCATCACCGACAACCTGCCTATCCTGATCGCTCAGGTGGACAAGGATCTACGCTACCGGTTCAACAACCATATCTACAATGAGGTGTTTGGTGTCGATCCCGCTGACCTCGCCGGTAAGCACCTTTCGAGCATGATTCGGCCCGATCTCCTGGATGAGCTGATGCCGTACTTTCAGCGCGCGCTGGCCGGCGAGCGCGTGACGAAGGAAAGTGTGCAGTATCAACAGGATCGCGACCGGCTTTGGAATGCGACCTATATTCCTGAGGTGCGCGACGGCGAAGTCGTGGGCTTCTTCGTGATGTCCCAGGATGTCACCGAGCAAAAGCGCTTCGAACGGGCGCTGTTCGACAAGGCGATGCTCGATCCCCTGACCGATCTTCCCAATCGACGCGCGCTGCAGGACAGGCTCGAAGCGTCGATTAACAGCGCGAACACTGACGGCGTGCCGTTCGTGGTCCTTTTCATGGATCTGGATGGCTTCAAAGTGATCAACGATGCGCACGGCCACGACGTCGGCGACGAGCTTCTCAAGCAGGTCGGGCGTCGACTGTTACAGGCGGTAAGAAAGGGCGATTTCGTCTGCCGCCTCGCCGGTGACGAATTCGTCGTTGTTGCCGAGGGCGTACCTAATATGGCGATTGCCGAGCGTATTGCCGCCGACATCACAACCGCTATCGAAAAGCCGTTCGAGCTCTCTGTTGGAGCGCTGTCGGTAGGCGTCAGTGTCGGCATCGCATCCAGCCAGTCGTCTGCCATGCGTGACAGCGACGACGTGATGGCTCGCGCGGACAGTGCGATGTATGAAGCGAAGCGTCGTCGGCGTGACGAGCGTTCCTGAAATACGCCGGGGCTGCCGTCTTACCTTTCGATCAGTTCATAGCCGACGCCTGGTTCTGTGCGAATCAGGACTGGCTCGGGCGGACCATTGCCGAGCTTCTGACGGATCGTCGCGATCACGATTCGAAGACAGTGATGGTCGTGAACATGGCTCTGGCCCCATACCTCGACCAATAACTGACGCTGGGTGACCATTCGCCCGGAATGCTTCATGAGCAGGGCCAGCACGTTGAATTCCTTCCGGGTCAGGTGGACCGCCACTCCATCACGCATGACCTGATGTCGCGAGATATCCATTTGCAGCGGACCGACGCTGAGCAGGGCGGTGGATGCACTGCTGTTGGTCAGCCGCTGGCGTAGTAGTACGCGAACCCTGGCCAGTAGTTCGGCGACGCTGAATGGTTTCGTTACGTAGTCGTTGGCGCCAGCATCCAAGTGCCTCTACCTTGTCCAGCTCATCGGTCCTCGCGGAGGGAACAAGCACTGGAGCAGCAGTCCAGGTGCGCAGCTGAGTTAGAACATTCAGGCCATCCATATCCGGAAGGCCAAGGTCGAGGATGATCAATTCCGGCCGATGGGTCAGCGCCTGTTGTAGGCCTTCTGCGCCGTTACTCGCCTCTAGAACGGCAAGCCTCAGGGTGGCAAGGATGATACGCAGGAGCGCCCGAATCTGGCTTTCATCGTCGACGACCAGCACACCTGGTTCGCTAGCCTCCATCCTGGGTATGTCTCTGCGTAAGTTGGATGGGAAGTGACAGCGTAACGGATGTGCCCAACCCGCCCGGACCATCAGCGACGCTCACATGCCCGCCATGCGCGCCCACCATTCCTTGACATATCGCGAGGCCAAGCCCCGTTCCTTTTCCTCCGCGATCGCCTCGCGCCGCGGTATAGAACATATCGAAGATCTGCGCCCGTTCTTGGGGCGGAATACCGGGGCCCTGGTCGGTCACGACAAAACAAAACGCATCCGGGTCCACGAGGGCCCTGACCTCCAGCGTTCCTGAGGCTGGCGAAAATCTCGCGGCGTTTTCAATGATGTTTATCAAAGCCTGTTCAATGAGGGCACCGTGTACGTGAAGCATGGGGAGCGTGTCGGCAACGTCGATAACGACGTTCAGCTCGTTGAGTAGGGATTTGAGCCGCGCCGTGGCGCTGGCAACGATCATGGTTGGCGCGATCCACGCTCTTGTGATCTGGAGGCCCGCTTGGCCGAGCCGTGTCATGTCCAGCAGGTTCTGGATATAACGATCGAGACGATCAGCTTCATCGCGGGTACCACGGAGCAGCGTGAGACGGTCCTGCTCGCTGATCTGGCGGCCTAGGACGAGGAGCGTGTCGATCGAGCCGCGCATTGTCGTAAGCGGAGTCCGCAGGTCGTGGGATACAGAGGCGAGCAGCGCGCTGCGCAACTGTTCGGTTTCTCCGTGAAGCCTGGCCGCCTCAAGGTCCTGGGCCAATTGAGCGCGCCCCAGTGCCTGTGCGGCCAGTTGCCCCAGGTCGGATAGCAGGCGCCGCTGCTCCTGACTCAATGGAGCGTCCCCGTTAGGGCGCGCACCGAGCAATGCCTGCGTGCCATCGGGAGTAACGAGTGGCAACCACCACCACGAACAGTCCGGTAAGGTATCGGTGTGCTTGCCCGCGGCACGGCCGTGTCGCCAGGCCCAATCCGCAGCGGCACGTTCCTGTTCAGTCAACCCGACGCGTATACCACTCTCGAATGACCATTCCGTCTGCGCGTCTCGCCGCAGGATGATGACATCGAAGGGGTAGTGTCCTTCGAGTTGCTGCATGGCCGCGGTGAGCACGGCCTTACGGTCGGTGGCTGCGGTGAGCTGCTGCGAGAGTTCCAGCACTGTAGCCGTCTCACGCTGTGTCGAGCGTATGCTTTCGAGTTGCCGGCGTTGGCGTGATGCGAGGTTGCCAGTCAGCGTAGCCATCAAAAGAAAGAAAGCCAGAGAGAGAACGTCCTGTTCGCGTGCAATGGTCAGCGAGTGGACCGGGTCGATAAAAAACCAGTTGTACGCCAGGAAGGAGAGCCCAGCGCAAATGAGCGCGGGACCTAGGCTCGTGCGAACGGCGACCAGCAGCACCGCAGAAAGAAACACCAAGCCGACGTCGGGCAAGTCGAGTATCCGGGAGACGAGCATCGCCATACCGGTCGCTACGCTGCTGGCAAGCAATGCCAACAGATATTGGCGCCAGCGTAGCGGGGCGCTGGAGCGGTATGTGATGGGTGGAGTCTCCGCCTGGCTGTCGACGATACTGATCTCGAGACCCCGGCCTGCCGCGACGAGTCGCGCATGCAGCGAGCGTTTCCATCTCAGACGTGCGCGGCTACGGCCCACGAGAATGACATTAGCGCGGCGCTCGAGCGCATGTTCGATCAGTGCCTTTGGCGGGTCGCCATGTAGCGTGATCGCTTCGCCGCCGAGCCGCTCTGTCAGCTGCCGCGCTGATTGAAGTCGGGTTCGATGCGCCTCGTCCGTAGGTTTCCCATCATCGACATGTACCGCCGACCAGGGAAGGTGACGTCGCTCGGCTACGCGGCTGGCATATCGCACCAGCGCCTCGGCCTGGCGATCACCCGTGATACCCAGAATCAAGCGTCCGCGTACGGCCGGCAGAGGCTCTCCAAGCTGGGCAGCGCGTCGATCCAGGTCGGCCTCTATACGCGCCGCTGCCGTCTGCATGGCAAGTTCGCGCAGAGCGGTAAGGTTGGTTTGACTAAAAAAGGCATCAATTGCGGCACGCGCCTGATCCGGTACGTAGACCTTCCCCTCACGGAGCCGCTCGAGCAGCTCTCGCGGCGGGAGATCGATCAGGAGGATCTCATCAGCATCATGGATGACCCAATCTGGGACGGTCTCGCGGACCCGGATGCCGGTGATGTCTAGGATCTGATCGTTCAGGCTTTCCAAGTGCTGTACGTTAACGGTGGAGTAGACGTCTATCCCCGCTGCCAGCAGCTCCTGAACATCCTGCCAGCGCTTGGCGTGGCGACTGCCCGGCGCGTTGGTATGGGCGAGCTCGTCCACCAGTACCAAGGACGGAGGTGATTGGAGCAGACCGTCAAGATCCAGCTCTGCCAGCATCAATCCTCGATAGGGGACGGACCGGGTCGCCTGCTGCGGCAGCCCGGCAACCAATGCTGCGGTCTCGCTTCGTCCATGTGTTTCGATGATTCCGGCACGGACCAACACACCTTGCAGGAGCAGGCGATGCGCAGCCTGCAGCATCGCGTAGGTTTTTCCAACACCTGGGGCAGCGCCAAGAAAGAGCTTCAGGCGACCGCGCCCTTCCCGAGGCAGGCCGGCCAGCAGTGCATCGGCTCGTCGGCCACTGTTCATGGTTGCGTTGGTCTCGTTCCGATTGCGTCCAGTGCCCTGTTGAGTTCGAGGACGTTCACCGTCTCCGGTCCGATCAGCGATGGTCGAATGTATCGATCGACCAACGCCTCCAGCCGCTGTTGGTCCAGACCGCGCGCGGCGGCAATTCGTGGAATCTGATAGCGCACCGCGTCGGGAGGCAGATCAGGGTCCAATCCGCTTCCGGAGGTGGTAACCAGCGCCATCGGCACCGGGCGGCTTCTCGTCGCCTCCCATCGTTCGCTCTCGGTTTGGATTCGCTCTGTCAACGCTGGATTGGTCGGGGCGAGGTTGCTGGCGCCGCTGGCAACTGTCGCGTAGTCGCCGGCAGAAGGGCGTGAGTGGAACCACCCGTCTCCCTCGAACGACTGGGCAATCAAGTGGCTACCACGCACTTGGCCATCAATGTCTCGGATCAGGCTACCGTTCGCCTGGTCAGGAAAAGCGCCTTGCCCAATGGCAGTAACCAATAGTGGATAGGCCGCGCCGGTTATCAGCGTCATGAAAAGCAGCGATGCGACTGCGGGGCGCAAATGAGAGGCGATGTTCATGTCTGGAATTACCTCAAACCAGGCCGATGGCAACGAGCAGCAGATCGATAAGTTTGATGCCCACGAACGGGGCCACGATGCCGCCGACCCCGTAAATAAGTAGGTTCCGGCGTAGCAGGGCACCGGCGTCGGTCGCCTTTACCGGGACGCCTCGCAGCGCAAGCGGAATGAGGGCAACGATGATTAGTGCGTTGAAAATGATGGCTGACAGGATGGCGCTCTGGGGGCTATGCAGGCCCATGAGGTTCAGAGCGGCCAACTGCGGGTACAGCCCTGTGAACAGCGCCGGCAAGATCGCGAAGTATTTGGCGACATCGTTCGCGATGGAGAAAGTGGTCAGGGCGCCCCGCGTTACTAGCAGCGCCTTGCCGACCTGCACCACGTCCAGCAATTTCGTCGGATCCGAATCGAGATCTACCAAGTTCGCCGCTTCGCGCGCGGCCTGGGTCCCGTCGTTCATGGCCATGCCCACATCGGCCTGGGCAAGCGCGGGCGCATCGTTCGCGCCATCGCCGCACATGGCAACGAGCTTGCCGTCAGCCTGTTCCTGCCGTATCCGCTGAAGCTTTTTCTCAGGCGTGGCCTCGGCAATGACATCGTCGACGCCCGCTTCGGCGCCAATTGCCGCGGCCGTTAGTGGGTTGTCCCCGGTAACCATTACCGTTCGGATGCCCATCTGACGGAGTGCGGCGAAACGTTCCCTAATGCCTGGCTTCACGACGTCTTTCAGATGGATCGCGCCCCTGAGCTCGTTATCGATAGCCACCAGCAAAGGCGTGCCGCCGCTCTGGGCAATCTGTTCAATTTCACGGGCCAAGGTGGACGGCAGATCATTCCGGCTGATGCCCAGCCACTCGAGTACGGCGTCCACTGCCCCCTTGCGGTAGCGCCGACCATTCCAATCTACGCCGGACAAGCGCGTTTCAGCGGTGAACGGGATGGCAGTCACAGCAGTGCGTTCGGGTGCAGGTACCGTATACAGGCTGTGCAGATATTCGACGATGGACTTGCCTTCCGGCGTGTCGTCGGCAAGCGATGCCAGCAATGCGGCTTCGGCGAGTTCGGGCGTAGTCACGTTCGGCGCCTTGTGAAGCGCCGTACAGCGCCGGTTGCCGAAGGTGATCGTACCGGTCTTGTCGAGAAGAAGGGTGTGTACATCGCCCGCCGCTTCGACGGCTCGCCCGGATTTGGCAATGACATTGAGCCGGACGAGGCGATCCATCCCAGCGATGCCGATCGCCGAAAGCAGGCCGCCGATTGTTGTAGGGATGAGCGTAACCAACAGGGCGGCCAGATAGACCATCGGCAAGTCCCCGCCTGCATAACGCGCGAAAGGCTGTAGCGTTGCAACGACCAGGAGGAAGATCAGCGAGAGGCCGATCAGCAGGATGTCGAGCGCAACCTCGTTTGGTGTTTTCTGGCGCTTGGCCCCCTCCACCAGTGCGATCATGCGGTCCAGCGTCGATTCGCCAGGGTTCGCGCTGATGCGTATGAGGAGCCAATCCGAAACGACTCGCGTGTTCCCGGTCACTGCCGAGCGATCACCACCTGATTCGCGTATGACCGGCGCCGATTCCCCCGTGATGGCCGCTTCATTGACCGCGGCAACGCCTTCGATCACCTCCCCATCGCCTGGTATGAGCTCACCTGCTGCGACCCGCACGATGTCACCTCTACGCAGGGTGGTGGCCTTGACCGCCTCATATGCGCCAGCGGGCGTTTGGCGATTCGCCATAAGGTCTTGGCCACTTGATTTCAGGCTGTCTGCTCGTGCTTTTCCGCGACCCTCTGCCAATGCTTCGGCAAAATTGGCGAACAGGACGGTGAACCACAGCCATACAGCGACCTGCAGCGTCAGCATTGGGCTGACCGCAGGGTGAGGTACGAAACACAGCGCCGACGTGACGATCGCGGTGAGCTCAACCGTGAGCATCACGGGTGAACGGACGAGCGAGCGGGGATCGAGCTTCAGCAAGGCCTGAAGCAATGCGGGTTTCCACAGTGCGCCAAAGCTGGTTCGTTCCGAGGCGGCGACGTGCTCGATTGGATTAACTGTTTGCATATTCATGGGTATGCCTCTAGAGAACTGCGCCGAAATGTTCAGCCAGCGGGCCGAGCGCGAGGGCCGGTAGGAAGGTCAATCCGCCTATCAGCAGAACGACGAGCGTGAGCAATACGACGAAGAGAGGGCCGTGGGTTGGAAAGCTGTTCGGGCCTGTCGGAGCGGCACGCTTGGCGGCCAGGCTGCCTGCAATAGCGAGTACAGGAAGGATGTAGCCGAAGCGCCCTAGCAGGATCGCAAACGCCTGCATCAGGTTGTGGTAGGGCGTGTTTGCGCCGAAACCCGCGAAGGCTGAGCCGTTATTCCCGGTTGCAGAGGTGTAGGCATAGAGCATCTGGCTGAATCCGTGCGGGCCGGGGTTGCTGATAGCACCTGCCGGTCCCGGCAGGCCTACGGCCAGCGCGCTCAATCCCAGCACGCCAACTGGCATTACCAGGAGCGTTGCCACGAGCAGCCGCACTTCGCGGGCTTCGAGCTTTTTCCCGAGGTATTCCGGTGTACGGCCGATCATCAAGCCTGCGAGGAAAACAGCAATCAGCACGAACAACAGCATGCCGTAGAGCCCTGCGCCAACCCCGCCGAAGATCACTTCGCCAAGCATCATGTTGAACAGGGCAATCATGCCGGCAACCGGGCTGAGGCTATCGTGCATGGCGTTCACCGATCCGTTGGATGCGGCGGTGGTAGTCGTGGCCCATAGTACGGAGCCTGCTACCCCAAAACGGCTCTCCTTGCCTTCCAGCGACCCGGTATGCTCGATGGGAAGCAAGGAAAACGCAGGGTTTGGCTGGTATTCAGCATGGAGCGCCGTCCCAAGCCCAGCGATGAAGAGTACGAGCATGCAGGCCAACAGCGCTCTGCTTTGCCGCAGATCCTTGACGTAATGGCCGAACGTAAAGAGCAGGGCAACGGGGATTAAGATAATCGATGCCATTTCGACCAGATTGGTCCATTGCGTAGGGTTCTCGAAGGGATGGGCGGAATTAACGCCGAAGAAGCCGCCACCATTCGTACCGAGCTGCTTGATGGCGATCTGACTGGCCGCGGGGCCCAGTGGAATGATTTGACTTGCACCCTGATGAGTAGTCGCCTGGACATAGCTATCGAACGTCTGAGGTACGCCTTGCCAGATCAGGAATACCGCTAGCAGAAAGCTGAGCGGGAGCAGGCAGTAAAGGACGGCCCGGGTCAGGTCGACCCAGAAGCTGCCAATAGTCGGCTTCGCGCGGTCTGCAATGGCGCGTGCAAGGGCGACCAGCACGGCGAGGCCCACGGCGGGGCTGACAAAGTTCTGCACGGCCAATCCTGCCATCTGGCTGAGGTAGCTCAACGTTGACTCGCCGCTATACGCCTGCCAGTTCGTATTGGTCACGAAGCTCGCAGCTGTATTAAGCGCAAGGGTCCATTCGAGGCCAGGCAGTCCCTCGGGGTTTAGGGGCAAGTTCCCTTGTGATAGCAGCAGAGCGAACAGGGCGCCGAGGCACAGGCTTGAGAAAACAACCAAAGCCAGAGCGTACTGCTGCCAGGTCTGTCCCTGCTCGGGGTCGATGTTGCAGGTGCGATAGATGACATGCTCGATGGGCCGAAGCGCTGGCTGTAGCCAGGTTCGCTCCCCTTGCATGGCGCGGTAGAAAAATCGCCCAAGCCAGGGAGCTGGCAAGAGGACGAGCAGGAAGAATGCAGCAAGAAGCGCGATGTCCTGGGAAGCCATGGGCATCACTCCCTGCCTGCGCGTAGCAGCGCGGCCAGCAAGTAGAGAAACAGCCCGGCCGCCATGAATAAAGCGGCACCGTCGATGATGGTCATTACGCTCTCCTTGTTAGCGGTACGTCCGCGTTAGGGAGAGTCTCTGTGTTCAGCCCGTAAAAATTCGATTCCGGAAAGAGTACAAGCGCGTAAAAAAAACGTATGAAACCCGGCGGGTCTGGCAGGACACAAGTTGACGTGGAAGGGCGGCAGCAGCGTGTTGCGGTGTAGCATCGTAATGAGCCCTGCCATTGCAGGGCTCATTACTGGACTACTGCGGCATTGCTGGCAGCTCGTTGGGGCGCAGATCAAATACGAGGACTTCGGCATTCTCACCGTGGCTCAGTTCGACGGCTTGAGCGTGGCGCAGGCGAGCACCGTCTCCTGCATTCATGGAGATGCCGTTGAGTTCAACAGCGCCTTGGGCGACGTGAACATACACATGACGATCCCCAGGGATCGCAAGCGCTGCGCGTTCGTCCCCATGGATTAAGCCGGCATAGACGCGCGCATCCTGGCGTACCTGGAGCGAACCGTCTTCGCCATCCGGGGAAATAATGAGCTGTAGCCGACCGCGTTTTTGCTCTTCTGAAAAATGCACTTGCTGGTACCGGGGCGCGGCATGGCGAACATTCGGTACGATCCAGATCTGCAGGAAGTGCACCGGCGAGACGTCGGAATGGTTGAATTCGCTATGCGAGACGCCACGTCCGGCACTCATGAGTTGAACGTCGCCCTGACGAATAACGGAGCCGTTCCCCATGCTGTCCTGGTGTGCCAGCTCACCTTGCAGTACGTAGGAGAAGATCTCCATGTCCCGGTGCGGGTGCTCGCCGAAACCCCGGCTGGGGTCAACGGTGTCGTCATTGATTACGAGCAAGTCTGAAAAGCCCTGCTGGTTCACATCTCGATAGTTCGCGAACGAGAAGGTGTGAAACGATTTGAGCCAGCCGTGATTCGCGGCGCCACGTTCGGATGCTTTGCGAATTGCGAGCATGATCGGATTCTCCATTCGGCGGGGCAATCCCCTTTGATTGATGGATTCATCCTACTGTCTGTTCTCGCGGCATTTAAGTAGTTGGATACAGACTGAACGTCACGCTGAGGTTGACGATCAAAGGCCGCCGAGGCGTTCACGTAAAAAATCGGAAAACACCTGAACGGCTCTCGCGGATTGCCGATGTTGGGGATAGACGGCATATACGGCGCCGCCTTGGGGCTGGAACGCTTCGAGTACGGGCACCAGCAATCCGTTTGCTAATGCGTCTCCAATAATAAAGGTCGGTAGATACGCAATGCCCATGCCCGCCAGGGCAGCATCTCTGATGACTTCGCCATTGTTCGCTCTCAGCTTGCCTTTCACGGAAACACTGACTGGCTTCCCGTTATCTTGGAAATGCCATTCGATGTGACGTGTGTGCCCGTAAAGCACGCAGGCGTGGTGCCCCAGGTCCGCCAGCGTTGATGGCGCACCATTGGCCGAAAGGTAGGCCGGACTGGCGCAGGTAACGATTTGCATGCACGTTAATCGCTTGGCAATGAGCGTCGAATCTTCGAGCCGGCCGATGCGTATGGACATGTCGTATCCCTCGGCTAACAGGTCAACCGACCGATCGTTGAACTCCAATTCCAATGCGATAAGAGGATGCTGCTGCATGAAGACCGGTACGAGCGGGCTGACGTGCAAGGTACCGAACGTCATCGGGGCGCTGACCCTAAGTGTACCGCGCACGGTTGGGCTCTGGTCAGAGACGAGTTCCTGGGTTTCCTGTAGATCGTTCAAGATTCGCACGGCGCGCTCATGGAGCAGCATGCCGAGTTCGGTCGGCTGCAATCGTCGCGTGGTACGGTTGAGTAACCGAACGCCCAGCGAATCCTCCAAGGCCATGATCCGGCGGCTGATGTACTGTTTCGAAACACCCAGCTTGTCAGCCGCTGCGGTGAAATTGCCTTCCTGAAGGGTCGCCACGAAGAGACGCAGGTCTTCGACATTCATCCGTAATGCCTCTTGAACAGAGCGTGATTATGGCGGGTCTTTGTCTAGGGTGCGATCTCTACAGTCATGGACACTGAAGCTCAATCGCAGGGCAAACGTCTCGTGGGCGCCTTTCAGTGCGGCGGCAAGGTATTCGAGCGGAGTGTTTGAATGCGAAAGATTTTGACAGGGTTGATGGCCTTTATCGTTGCGTTGCTGATTGCAGGTTCCTGCTTACTGCGATGGCCCACGACGGACTGGCTACCGCGTCTGCTACCCGACGAGGCGCAACTCGACGGCATGTCTGGCAACCTTGGCGGGGGATCAGTCTCACGGGTCACAATCAATGGATTCTCTAGCGGCCCCTGGATGTGGTCATGGCAATCACCTCGGCATATTGATGTACAGCTTGGTGCAACGGATCAGGAGGCATGGCAATTCAAGCTTTCGGGTTGGCCTTGGGAATGGTCGGTAAGCACTGCAGGTGGCGATTTGAGGTGGTGGCAGCGATTTCCTTTGGTGGTAGGAACGGCCCGCGGCGATCTGGAATGGCGCGGGAGTTGGCAGACCTGCAGTCAGGCGGCGGGCGAGCTGAATGCGTCGTCCCTACTATTGCTGGTGCCTTATCCAATTGGACTCGGCAAAGGAGGCTTGACTGCATCCTGTGCTGATACCCCAATACTTAATGCGTCGATCCAAGGCTCAGGTACGCATGCACTGACGGCGCGTTTCAACCTCTTGGATGGACGGGGGCACGTGGAAGGAGAAGTTGACCCCGGCAGCGCGTTAGGGCGCGTGCTCTTTCTTGGTGGGCTGGCACAGGAAAACGAGCGGCGTGTTCGTTTTGGCTTCTGAGCGTTTGGCTGTCCGGAATCGGCAAACCGAACTGCTACGCTCGTGTAGTAGATGGCGTCCGGGTAACATGCCGGCGTGACCGAAAAGAATCCATCCTCTGTGGCGCCTTCGACCGTGACGGTCGAAGGCTTCGTGCTGACGCGCCACTGGCGCGACAGCCCTACTGGTATTGAGGTTAGTTTCTGGCTGGCGACAACGCAGGGTCCCATCAAGGTTATCGCGCCGCCCCAGACCGCCGTTGCGTTCATCCCGGCAGAGCATCAGGCAATTGCTCAACCGATAGTTGCGCGATCCATGGGCGCCTATATGCGTCCGCTTTCCCTGAAAGACTTTGATCACCGACCCGTACTAGGGCTTTATTGTCCGCGCTACCGTCAACTGCAGGACTTGGAAAGAGCCCTTCAAAGCGCGGGCGTCGATGTCCTGGAGGCTGATGTAAAACCGCCGGATCGCTTCTTAATGGAGCGATTCATTACGGCAGGTGGGCTCGCGACTGGGCGATGGGATGGCGGCGCGCTCGTCGACGCTCAGCTAAAGCCGTCACCTTCATATCGCCCGGGCTTACGCCTCGTCTCGCTGGATATCGAAACCACCGCTCGCGGTGAGTTGTATTCAATTGGCCTGCATGGCTGTGGCCAACGTCAGGTCTATATGCTCGGCCCACCCAACGGCGATGCATCCTATATAGATTTCGATCTTGATTACTGCGAAACGAGAGCAGCCCTGCTCCACAGGTTGAACGAATGGTTCGATCAGCATGATCCAGATGGAATCATTGGGTGGAGCGTGGTGCAGTTCGACCTTCGGGTGCTGCAGGAGCATTCAGAAAAGCTGAGGATCCCGCTCCGATTAGGGCGGTCGGGAGAGGTATTGGAGTGGCGGCCGCAGGGCACGTACGGACATGCGCTTGCTTCAGCACCTGGCCGCGTGATCATAGACGGCATAGAAGCGCTGAAATCTGCAACCTGGAGCTTTCGTTCATTTAGCTTGGAGAGTGTGTCGCAGTCATTGCTGGGAGAGGGAAAGGCAATCGACAATCCATATGATCGCATGGCTTCGATCAACCGGATGTTTGCCGAAGACAAGCCCGCTCTTGCTACCTACAACCTGAAGGATTGCGAACTCGTCAGCCGAATCTTTAAGAAGACTAATCTCGCGGCCTTCTTGCTGGAGAAAGCTAGCGTGACCGGCCTACCAGTCGATCGTAGCGGCGGGTCAGTCGCTGCCTTTTCGCACCTTTATCTTCCACGCATGCACCGCGCCGGTTTTGTTGCGCCAAGCCTTGGCCAGCGGCAGGGTGCTGCCAGCCCGGGCGGATTCGTCATGGATTCAACGCCTGGCCTTTATGAGTCGGTCATTGTCCTCGACTATAAAAGCCTCTATCCGTCAATCATCAGAACCTTTCTTATCGACCCGGTAGGGCTGGTCGAAGGCATGGGTCAGCCTGAGCGAGAGACCGTTGAGGGATTTTTAGGGGCTCGATTCTCCCGTGCGACGCACTGCCTGCCGGCTATTGTTGAAGAGGTCTGGAAGGGACGAGAGCTGGCGAAGCGTAACGGCAATGCGCTCTTGTCCCAGGCGCTCAAGATCATAATGAACGCGTTCTACGGCGTACTTGGATCGACCGGTTGCCGCTTTTTCGATCCTCGACTTGCGTCATCCATTACATTGCGTGGCCACGAGATCATGCGCCGCACCCGCGAATTCATAGAGTCGCGGGGCTGGACGGTCATTTATGGCGATACGGACTCGACCTTCGTTTGGCTCGGATCCAAACATGCGGAGACGGATGCGCGTCAGATAGGTCTGAACCTCGCAGCGGATATCAATGAATGGTGGAGAATCCAGCTAGCGGAGACGATGCAGCTCGAAAGCGCGCTTGAACTCCAATTCGAGACCCATTTCGAACGATTCCTGATGCCAACTATTCGCGGGGCAGAGGAGGGGAGCAAGAAGCGATACGCTGGGCTGGTGCGATTCGACTGTGGTGACACTCGGCTCGTATTCAAAGGGCTGGAGACCGTCCGTACCGATTGGTCGCCGCTAGCACAGCGTTTTCAGCGGGAGCTGTATGAGCGAGTATTCATAGGGGCTCCGTGCGACGAGTACATCCGTAGCTATGTCGCCAGCACGATAGCAGGCGACATGGACGAGCTGCTCGTCTTTCGAAAGCGTCTAAGGCGACCTCTTGATGAATACATCCGAAATGTTCCACCCCACGTGCGGGCGGCGCGGATAGCCGACGAGCGAAATGCACAGATGGGGCGGCCGCTGCAATACCAGGGTCGGGGTTACATTAGCTACGTCATCACAACGGCAGGCCCTCAGCCAATCGACTACGCTGACGCCCCTATCGACTATGGACACTACGTCACTAGGCAACTGGAACCGGTGGCAGATGCGATCCTTCCCTTTATAGGAAAGCGCTTTGGGGAGATCATCGATAGGCAGCTCGGGCTATTCGGCTGACCACACGAGACCCGTTTGGCTGGTCATCGAAAGAAACTTTAAATTAAGTGTTGACGCCTCGTTTTGGGTGTCTATAATGCGCACCAATTCCGGCGCAGACCGAAGCTGAAACTCCTTGAGAATCATAGAGTTAGGCGAGATTAAGGGTTGCGCTGGCGGCGAATTCGAGTAGAATGCGCCGGGCTGACAAGGCAGCGGTTAGGGTCTTGTTGGTGGCTTCGGTCGAGATGATCGAAAGCGGTTGAAAGAGGGGTTGACAGCGTTTCAGAATGCTGTAAGATTCGCCTCCCGCTGACGAGACAGGTTGAATCGAAAGCGGCAAGCGGTTGAGTAGAAAGAGATTTCGAAAAACAAAAGCTTGACAGATTGAAAGGCTGCTGTAGAATGCGCGGCCTCGAACGAGACGAAAGACTGGTTCGAAACGCTCTTTAACAACGGAATCAAGCAATTCGTGTGGGTGCTTGTGATGTAAGACTGATAGTCGACTGATTATCAGCAACACAAGTAACACTCGTGAATTCGAGAGTTTATTTGCGATTGCTGAGCCAAGTTTAGGGTTTTCTCAAAACCCGGATTGATTTGAACTGAAGAGTTTGATCATGGCTCAGATTGAACGCTGGCGGCAGGCCTAACACATGCAAGTCGAGCGGCAGCGGGTCCTTCGGGACGCCGGCGAGCGGCGGACGGGTGAGTAATGCCTAGGAATCTGCCTGTTAGTGGGGGATAACTCGGGGAAACTCGAGCTAATACCGCATACGTCCTACGGGAGAAAGTGGGGGATCTTCGGACCTCACGCTAACAGATGAGCCTAGGTCGGATTAGCTAGTTGGTGGGGTAAAGGCTCACCAAGGCGACGATCCGTAACTGGTCTGAGAGGATGATCAGTCACACTGGAACTGAGACACGGTCCAGACTCCTACGGGAGGCAGCAGTGGGGAATATTGGACAATGGGGGAAACCCTGATCCAGCCATGCCGCGTGTGTGAAGAAGGTCTTCGGATTGTAAAGCACTTTAAGTTGGGAGGAAGGGCTTACGGTTAATACCTGTGAGTTTTGACGTTACCAACAGAATAAGCACCGGCTAACTCTGTGCCAGCAGCCGCGGTAATACAGAGGGTGCAAGCGTTAATCGGAATTACTGGGCGTAAAGCGCGCGTAGGTGGTTTGGTAAGTTGAATGTGAAAGCCCTGGGCTCAACCTGGGAACTGCATCCAAAACTGCCTGACTAGAGTACAGTAGAGGGTGGTGGAATTTCCTGTGTAGCGGTGAAATGCGTAGATATAGGAAGGAACACCAGTGGCGAAGGCGACCACCTGGACTGATACTGACACTGAGGTGCGAAAGCGTGGGGAGCAAACAGGATTAGATACCCTGGTAGTCCACGCCGTAAACGATGTCAACTAGCCGTTGGAATCCTTGAGATTTTAGTGGCGCAGCTAACGCATTAAGTTGACCGCCTGGGGAGTACGGCCGCAAGGTTAAAACTCAAATGAATTGACGGGGGCCCGCACAAGCGGTGGAGCATGTGGTTTAATTCGAAGCAACGCGAAGAACCTTACCTGGCCTTGACATGCTGAGAACTTTCCAGAGATGGATTGGTGCCTTCGGGAACTCAGACACAGGTGCTGCATGGCTGTCGTCAGCTCGTGTCGTGAGATGTTGGGTTAAGTCCCGTAACGAGCGCAACCCTTGTCCTTAGTTACCAGCACCTCGGGTGGGCACTCTAAGGAGACTGCCGGTGACAAACCGGAGGAAGGTGGGGATGACGTCAAGTCATCATGGCCCTTACGGCCAGGGCTACACACGTGCTACAATGGTCGGTACAAAGGGTTGCCAAGCCGCGAGGTGGAGCTAATCCCATAAAACCGATCGTAGTCCGGATCGCAGTCTGCAACTCGACTGCGTGAAGTCGGAATCGCTAGTAATCGTGAATCAGAATGTCACGGTGAATACGTTCCCGGGCCTTGTACACACCGCCCGTCACACCATGGGAGTGGGTTGCTCCAGAAGTAGCTAGTCTAACCTTCGGGGGGACGGTTACCACGGAGTGATTCATGACTGGGGTGAAGTCGTAACAAGGTAGCCGTAGGGGAACCTGCGGCTGGATCACCTCCTTAATCGAAGACATCAGCTTCTTCATAAGCTCCCACACGAATTGCTTGATTCACTTGCGAAAGCGATTGGGTTTTAGACCCGAGAGTGAGACAGATTGGGTCTGTAGCTCAGTTGGTTAGAGCGCACCCCTGATAAGGGTGAGGTCGGCAGTTCGAATCTGCCCAGACCCACCAATTGTCGAGGGGCTAGGCCGGTCGAACCATTGGGGCCATAGCTCAGCTGGGAGAGCGCCTGCTTTGCACGCAGGAGGTCAGGAGTTCGATCCTCCTTGGCTCCACCATTACTCGAATCGCTTGAAAAGCTCAGAACTGAGCATCCGCTTTGGTGGGATGTTGAGTTCTGGACTTTGCGCCAGAACCGTTCTTTAAAAATTTGGGTATGTGATAGAAGTAGACCGAATAATCTCTTTCACTGGTGATTATTCGAGTCAAGGTAAAATTTGCGAGTTCAAGCGCAAGTTTTCGGCGAATGTCGTCTTCACGTTCGAGACATATGACCAGATTGCTTGGGGTTATATGGTCAAGTGAAGAAGCGCATACGGTGGATGCCTTGGCAGTCAGAGGCGATGAAAGACGTGATAGCCTGCGATAAGCTTCGGTGAGGTGGCAAATGACCTGTGACCCGGAGATCTCTGAATGGGGGAACCCACTTAGCATAAGCTGAGTATCTTGTACTGAATACATAGGTGCAAGAGGCGAACCAGGGGAACTGAAACATCTAAGTACCCTGAGGAAAAGAAATCAACCGAGATTCCCTTAGTAGTGGCGAGCGAACGGGGACCAGCCCTTAAGCTTCTTGGATTTTAGTCGAACGCTCTGGAAAGTGCGGCCATAGTGGGTGATAGCCCTGTAGACGAAAGGATCCTTGAAGTGAAAACGAGTAGGACGGGGCACGTGAAACCTTGTCTGAATATGGGGGGACCATCCTCCAAGGCTAAATACTCCTGACTGACCGATAGTGAACCAGTACCGTGAGGGAAAGGCGAAAAGAACCCCGGAGAGGGGAGTGAAATAGAACCTGAAACCGTATGCGTACAAGCAGTGGGAGCCTACTTTGTTAGGTGACTGCGTACCTTTTGTATAATGGGTCAGCGACTTATATTCAGTGGCGAGCTTAACCGAATAGGGGAGGCGTAGCGAAAGCGAGTCTTAATAGGGCGTTTAGTCGCTGGGTATAGACCCGAAACCGGGCGATCTATCCATGGGCAGGTTGAAGGTTAGGTAACACTGACTGGAGGACCGAACCGACTACCGTTGAAAAGTTAGCGGATGACCTGTGGATCGGAGTGAAAGGCTAATCAAGCTCGGAGATAGCTGGTTCTCCTCGAAAGCTATTTAGGTAGCGCCTCATGTATCACTCTGGGGGGTAGAGCACTGTTTCGGCTAGGGGGTCATCCCGACTTACCAAACCGATGCAAACTCCGAATACCCAGAAGTGCCGAGCATGGGAGACACACGGCGGGTGCTAACGTCCGTCGTGAAAAGGGAAACAACCCAGACCGTCAGCTAAGGTCCCAAAGTCCTGGTTAAGTGGGAAACGATGTGGGAAGGCTCAGACAGCTAGGAGGTTGGCTTAGAAGCAGCCACCCTTTAAAGAAAGCGTAATAGCTCACTAGTCGAGTCGGCCTGCGCGGAAGATGTAACGGGGCTCAAACCAGGCACCGAAGCTACGGGTGTCATCTTTGATGACGCGGTAGAGGAGCGTTCTGTAAGCCTGTGAAGGTGAGTTGAGAAGCTTGCTGGAGGTATCAGAAGTGCGAATGCTGACATGAGTAACGACAATGGGTGTGAAAAACACCCACGCCGAAAGACCAAGGGTTCCTGCGCAACGTTAATCGACGCAGGGTGAGTCGGTCCCTAAGGCGAGGCTGAAGAGCGTAGTCGATGGGAAACGGGTTAATATTCCCGTACTTCTGGTTACTGCGATGGGGGGACGGAGAAGGCTAGGCCAGCTTGGCGTTGGTTGTCCAAGTTTAAGGTTGTAGGCTGATCACTTAGGTAAATCCGGGTGGTTAAGGCCGAGAACTGATGACGATCCTTCTTTAGAAGGAGAAGTGGTTGATGCCATGCTTCCAGGAAAAGCCTCTAAGCTTCAGGTAATCAGGAACCGTACCCCAAACCGACACAGGTGGTCGGGTAGAGAATACCAAGGCGCTTGAGAGAACTCGGGTGAAGGAACTAGGCAAAATGGCACCGTAACTTCGGGAGAAGGTGCGCCGGTGAGGGTGAAGGGTTTACCCCGTAAGCTCATGCCGGTCGAAGATACCAGGCCGCTGCGACTGTTTATTAAAAACACAGCACTCTGCAAACACGAAAGTGGACGTATAGGGTGTGACGCCTGCCCGGTGCCGGAAGGTTAATTGATGGGGTTAGCGCAAGCGAAGCTCTTGATCGAAGCCCCGGTAAACGGCGGCCGTAACTATAACGGTCCTAAGGTAGCGAAATTCCTTGTCGGGTAAGTTCCGACCTGCACGAATGGCGTAACGATGGCGGCGCTGTCTCCACCCGAGACTCAGTGAAATTGAAATCGCTGTGAAGATGCAGTGTATCCGCGGCTAGACGGAAAGACCCCGTGAACCTTTACTGTAGCTTTGCACTGGACTTTGAGCCTGCTTGTGTAGGATAGGTGGGAGGCTTTGAAGCGTGAACGCCAGTTTGCGTGGAGCCATCCTTGAAATACCACCCTGGCATGCTTGAGGTTCTAACTCTGGTCCGTTATCCGGATCGAGGACAGTGTATGGTGGGCAGTTTGACTGGGGCGGTCTCCTCCTAAAGAGTAACGGAGGAGTACGAAGGTGCGCTCAGACCGGTCGGAAATCGGTCGCAGAGTATAAAGGCAAAAGCGCGCTTGACTGCGAGACAGACACGTCGAGCAGGTACGAAAGTAGGTCTTAGTGATCCGGTGGTTCTGTATGGAAGGGCCATCGCTCAACGGATAAAAGGTACTCCGGGGATAACAGGCTGATACCGCCCAAGAGTTCATATCGACGGCGGTGTTTGGCACCTCGATGTCGGCTCATCACATCCTGGGGCTGAAGCCGGTCCCAAGGGTATGGCTGTTCGCCATTTAAAGTGGTACGCGAGCTGGGTTTAGAACGTCGTGAGACAGTTCGGTCCCTATCTGCCGTGGACGTTTGAGATTTGAGAGGGGCTGCTCCTAGTACGAGAGGACCGGAGTGGACGAACCTCTGGTGTTCCGGTTGTCACGCCAGTGGCATTGCCGGGTAGCTATGTTCGGAAGAGATAACCGCTGAAAGCATCTAAGCGGGAAACTCGCCTCAAGATGAGATCTCACTGGGATCTTGAATCCCCTAAAGGGCCGTCGAAGACTACGACGTTGATAGGCTGGGTGTGTAAGCGTTGTGAGGCGTTGAGCTAACCAGTACTAATTGCCCGTGAGGCTTGACCATATAACACCCAAACAATCTGCCTTGCAGATGGGTGCGAGCGGTCGAAGCCGACCAAGCCGAAAGCTTGCGAACTCGTATACCGATCCATCACATACCCAATTCGGGGAAGCGACTCAATATCGACTCCCCAACCAAATTGCTTGACGATCATAGAGCGTTGGAACCACCTGATCCCATCCCGAACTCAGTAGTGAAACGATGCATCGCCGATGGTAGTGTGGGGTCTCCCCATGTGAGAGTAGGTCATCGTCAAGCTCCTATACGAAACCCCAGCTTCGAAAGAGGCTGGGGTTTCTTCTTTGCGCCGCGAAAAAGCCCGGAGCGCCAGGGGCGTAGCGGAACGTCCAAGCCGTCTGAGCATGCCGGCGAAATTGGGCTGACCGCGCTAGGCTTCTATGCCGCGCGGCTCTCCTTTCGATCGATGATCACACCGGATCGCCGTAGCCTGATCAGCTACTGCCGCACCTTTCATTCCATGCCCGATCAGGAAAGATAGTCGGAGGGGTGCCGAGGACCAGCACTGCATCCCCGCTCTTGCTGCGTGGCTTGTGCTTGCAAGCCAATTAGCCCGCGACGGCCTTGTAGGTGCTACCAGCAGGCTGCTGGGCGCTGAGGCTCATCAGGCAAGCGAGTACGTATGAGCATATCCGCAAGCTAGTAGGGCCGTTTGTGGCGCTGAGGTATGCGCGGCGTGGCGGCAGTTCTGACCTAAAGCTCGGTGCACGTCGCCTTCTAACCGATCAGGAATGATGAGGGGAGAGGTGGGGTGCTGAAGGATCGAGTGAAGTGCAGCGGCTTGGCCGGACGGCACAGCCGCTACCAAGAATTGGCTATGATGGATTTGAAGATCATGCCATAAGGCACTTCACTCTTATATCAACCGTGTTCGGTTGTGAGGCCGCCCCATTCTAGGTAACGGACCCTATGAAGGTTACCTTGGTGGTCTCGGTAAACAACTACGGTGGGAACTATACCCGCTTTCAGCGAGTTATCGGTACGTGACAGTACCGTAGCGATATCTAGGTCCATGCCATACTGATAGTTAACAACCGGTACGCTAGCCCCTGCTGCCGAGTTGGGTCGCTCTGTTGTGTCATTGGCGGCGAAAGCCGCAGGTGTCGAAACAATGCCGGCTAATGCGATAGCAATGAGTGTAGTTTTCATGGTGGTTCCTCAATGTGATGTACAACGAGGCCATGTAAACATTCGGCTTATCACGTTTGAAATCGATGCTGATGCTATTAGTGATCGATGCCAAAGATACTTAGGTCGCTATCTATTTTAGGGGCTAGGCTGGTCCGAACGTTGGCTTCAAGTCATTGTTTCGACGGCGGTTAGCGTTGGGCAGCTGCGCGTTGGCAGCGAAAATAAGCTTTTGTCAGGCCTGGCGATAATGTGCGTGTTATCAGTGCACGGGGAGGGATCATGAGGTTGGGCATGATTCCCTGCCCATGCGCGACAAGTAGGTCTCACATAGCTGATCTGCATTTTATTTGACATGGTCGACCTACGCTTCGCACATGAGTATCAAATTGCCGGTAATGCGTCACCCTTTGGTCACTTTGTGCCCTAATTGGATTGCAACGATAGCTCTTTCAACGGGGGCTGGCTGCTCGAACAGCGTCCATGGCGATACGAGACAGCCAGCAGAGATTCATAGGCGACCTGGCGGAGGCCCACGAAGGCGTTAGCACTCATGTATTGAACGTCCAAGTCCTCTCTCGTCAAACCTCGCATGTTTATTGCTTACAACGGATTAGGCCATAGGTATGCAAAGACATGCTGGCGAATGTAGGTGTCGCTCCAGAAGGGGCGGTTTCGGGATTTAATTTCCCGTCGCAGAGGGAGATGTGATGTTCAGACTGAGTTTCAAGCCGATTTTAGTCGTATCGATGCTGCTGATGGGTTTCGCTGTTCATGCAGAGCCGGTAGTGATCAAGTTTTCCCATGTGGTAGCCGAAGATACACCCAAGGGGCGCGGCGCTTTGCTGTTTCAAAAGCGTGTGGCTGAGCGGCTGGGGGACAAGGTGCGGATCGAGGTGTATCCGAACTCAAGTCTGTATGGCGACAACGATGAGCTGGAGGCTCTCAAGCGAGGCGACGTTCAAATGCTTGCTCCGTCGCTGTCCAAATTCGATCGCTACACGAAAGAACTGCAGGTATTCGACATACCATTCCTTTTCGATGACCTTGCGGCCGTACAGCGTTTCCAATCGCGTGACAGTGGGCGGCGGTTGCTCGGGTCTCTGACAGGGCAGGGCATCACGGGCCTCGCCTTCTGGAATAATGGTATGAAGCAGCTGGCAGCGACCCGTCCCCTGAAGACACCTGCGGATGCGAAGGGGCTGGCATTTCGGATCCAAGCGTCGGATCTTATCGCTGAGCAATTCGAGCTGGTCGGTGCCCAAGGCATAAAGATGCCGTTCGCAGAGTCTTTCAAAGCACTGCAGAGCGGTACTGTACAGGGAACCGAGAACACATGGTCCAACCTGTACAGCCAGAAGCTCCACACGGTCCAGCCCTACATCAGCGAAAGCAATCACGGTGTCCTGAGCTATCTTCTTCTCATCGATACGCGCTTTTGGAACAGCCTGCCATTCAAGGTGCGTGGTGAGCTTCAGTCCATTGCAGATGAAGTGACGGTAGTCGTGAACCGTGAGGCAGAGGCGATCAATACCAGGAACAAAGAGCAAATCGTTGCCGCGGGTACCAGTACGTTGACCATACTAGACGCTCACCAGCTGGGCGCTTGGCGCTCCGCGATGGAGCCCTTGATCCGGCGACACGAAGACGAGATCGGTGCGAATCTCATTCGCGCGGCGCAAACGGTGAATAGACGGTAATTGAGACTAAAAAAGGCGGCCCTTGGCCGCCTTTTCCATACAGCCCTCTTACAGCTCGGCGCTGCGGATCTTTATTTCCTGGTGGAGAATGTAATCATTCTCGGTGTAATCGACGGGACAGTCGATCACATGTACGCCAGGCTCGCTAAGGCAGCGTTCAATCAAGGGTGCAAAGCCATCGGCGCTTTCGACCCGATGCCCCTTTGCACCGTAGCTCTCTGCGTATTTCACGAAATCCGGATTACCATAGGTAAGCCCGTAGTCCGCGAGCCCCATTTGAGACTGCTTCCAACGGATCATTCCGTAAGCATCGTCGCGAAGAATTACCACGACCAGATTCATGTTCAAGCGGACGGCCGTCTCAAGCTCCTGGCTGTTCATCATGAAACCACCGTCACCGCATACGGAGACGATGCGTGCATCCGGATATACGAGGCGCGCGGCCATTGCCGATGGCAGTCCTGCACCCATGGTAGCCAGTGCATTGTCCAGCAGCACTGTGTTCGGCATGTGCGCCTTGTAGTTGCGGGCGAACCAGATTTTATAGACACCGTTATCCAGCGCGATAATGCCAGTCGAGGGCATAACGTTCCGAAGATCAGCCACGACGCGCTGGGGATACATCGGGAAGCGCCCGTCGGTGCTCCCTTCCTGCAGGTGGGCTTCGTTCGCGTCGCGGATCGTTAAGAGCCGACTGAAGTCCCAATGTGCTTGTGGCTCAATCGCTTCACAAATCTGCCATATCGCGTTGGCGATATCGCCAACCACTTCGATCTGAGGAAAATAAACCGGGTCGACTTCAGCCGACCGGAAGTTGACGTGAACGACTTCCGTCCCGCCGCGAACCATGAAGAAGGGCGGCTTCTCGATAACGTCGTGACCAACATTGATGATCAAGTCGGCAGACTCGATTGCTCGGTGAACGAAATCGCCTGCTGATAGCGCTGCGTTGCCTAGAAAACGCGGATGACGTTCATCCACGACGCCCTTGCCGAGCTGTGTGGTTACAAAAGGAATGCCGGTCTTTTCTACAAGTTGCTTTAGCACGCGAGCCGTCATTTTGCGGTTCGCACCGGCACCGATCACGATGATAGGGCTCTTTGCTGCTTCAAGTTTCGCAACCGCGGCGTTGATTGCCTTCTCTTCTGCCAGAGGACGACGGGATAGGCTTGCTGGGATGGGCATGCTCTCCGTCAGCTCTTCTGCGACATCCTCAGGCAGTTCCAGATGCACCGATCCTGGCTTCTCTTCCTCGGCCAAGCGGACCGCTTCCCGGATGCGGGAAGGAATATTGTCCGCCGACGCAAACTGATGGGTGTACTTCGTAAGAGGCGACATCATCTTGCAGACATCGATGATTTGGAAGCGGCCTTGCTTTGATTTCTTGATCGGCTTCTGACCAGTAATCATCATCATCGGCATGCCACCAAGATAGGCATACGCGCCCGCCGTCACTAGGTTCGTCGCACCTGGGCCCAATGTGGAAAGGCAAACGCCCACCTTTCCGGTCAGCCGGCCGTAAGTGGCAGCCATGAAGCCAGCAGACTGCTCGTGACGGGTCAGGACGAGCTTTATTTTGTCCGACCGGGAGAGTGAATCGAGGAGGTCGAGATTCTCTTCGCCTGGTATGCCGAAGATGTACTCGACGCCTTCATTTTCCAAGCACTGGACGGTGAGGTCGGAAGCCTTTTGCATGTTGTTATTCCTGTTCCCTTAGAGGTACGCAAAGCAAGTAAGTCCGTGGGTTGGTCATCGCAGCCACCGCGGCAGCAGCATGGACAACACAAATGCCGTATTGCTCGCAAATTTTTGATACAGCACGGCTTATGGAGTGTAATGCTTGGGAGCAGAACGGCGGAAAATGCGAGTGTGACAGATTGGCGCACGTTAGAGTCGGGGGCACGGCTAAGCCGCTATTCCGGAAGGCTCTTACGAAAGGGCCTGCTTTGCAGGTGTCACGTGCGAACCGGAACATGACCGGTAAGGTCTGCAAAGGGGCACACAGAGCACTAACGTCGGAGTGCGATTAGATCGCTGGCCGGTAATAAGACCGACGGCTTCCTGCTCATCTAAGAAGGATTGAACGGCTGATGACATATTGACTGACTCATCTCAGCGCAGCGAGTCCATCCGTTCCGCCAAAAGCGTGGGCGTATCCTGAGCTCCCATCGTCACCGCGGCCTTCAGCGCAGTGATGCCGTTCAAATCCTCTGTGAAGGGGTCGGCACCGTTATCGAGAAGCAGCTGTACGATCTCAACCCGATTGAACATGGCGGCCATCATCAATGCAGTTTTCCCATCCGGCGTTGCCGCATTCACATCGGCGCCGTGTTCGACCAGCAGCTGCGCCATCTGCAAATCGCCTTTGAAACCAGTGCCTGCAAGAGGGGATTGGCCGTTATCGTTTCGCGTATTGGCGTCGGCTCCGTTCTCGAGGAGGACGCGTGCAGCATCGTGGTGCCCGTGGTAGCTGGCCAGCATGAGAAGGGTGTCCCCTTTTTGGTTGCGCAGATTCGGCGGCAGCCCATTCGCTAGCAACCGCTCCAGCATCGTCGCATCACCCTGCCGCGCCGTATCAAATACCTGGCGTGCAAACTCTTGCATCTCGGTTTCAGTCATCGTTGGCGAGCCAGTGGGGGATTCACTCATTTTCTATCCTTACGGGAGTCATGTTGCTCGTCGCGTTTTCAGATCGGAGTCGCGCATAATGGGCTTCCGCCAAACAATAGGCCGTGTGTTCTGTCGAAGCCGCACGTATGCCGAACTGGCCCAAGGAGTACAAAATGAGCGAGAGCCCGTTCGCTAAGCGGATCGTGCAGAACCTGCTGGACACCGACTTCTACAAATTAACGATGATGCAGGCGGTGCTGCACAACTATCCGAACGCAGAAGTCGAGTGGGAGTTTCGCTGCCGCAGTGACGAAGATCTCCGTCCTTACATCCATGAGATCCGCGAAGCGCTCGAAGGCTTGAGTGACCTTACGCTTGCAGCCGACGAGCTTGCGTTTCTGGAACTCATTCCCTTCCTGAAGCCAGATTTTATCCGTTTTCTCAGCCTGTTCCGCTTCAATCCATCCTACCTGCATGTCGGGGAGGAGGACGGCCAAGTTTGTATACGGCTCCGAGGTCCGTGGCTACATGTCATCCTTTTCGAAGTGCCACTGCTAGCTACAGTCAGTGAGATTCGGAATCGTCGGGTCCATCCAGATGTGACCCTCACCCAAATACGTGAGCCCCTTTATCGAAAATTCGATGAGCTGCGTGCGAGCGCTACCAATGAAGAGTTGGCGGGTTTCAACCTGGCAGATTTCGGGACGCGTCGGCGGTTTTCCTATGGCGCGCAAGCAGAAGTGCTACGAATCCTGAAGAAGGACTTTCCGGGACGGTTTGTCGGTACAAGCAATGTCCATCTTGCCAAGGAATTGAACCTCAAGCCCATCGGTACCATGGCACATGAATGGCTGATGGCACATCAGCAGCTTGGCATGCGATTGATAGATAGCCAGGTTGCCGCCTTGGAGAGTTGGGTCCGCGAATATCGAGGGCTGCTCGGTATCGCACTGACGGACGTGATCACCATGGATGCGTTTCTTCGTGACTTCGACCTGTACTTTGCGAAGCTATTTGATGGGCTGCGGCACGACTCGGGTGATCCGGTGGAGTGGGGTGAAAAAGCAATTGCGCACTACCAGGCATTGGGGGTCGACCCGCGCACGAAGACGCTTGTGTTTTCCGACGCTCTTGATTTCCAGAAATCGCTTGGTATCTACCGTGCGCTACGCGGCCGAATCAATGTGAGCTTCGGGATTGGTACGAAGTTGACCTGCGACATCCCAGGTGTCCGACCGCTGAATGCCGTGATCAAGATGACATCATGCAATGGTCAACCAGTAGCGAAGATTTCCGACTCGCCCGGTAAGACCCAGTGCCGCGACGAAAACTTCATAAGCTACTTAAAGCATGTGTTTAAGGTAGGCGCCTGAGATTCGTTAGAAGCAGGTGAGAAATACCGTCCCCTGGTACACAATGTACGGTATGAATGAATACTCGGTTACCTATGCCACGCCAATGGCGCGGCGAGGCGCTGCTAATGAATAAGAGGAACGTCCGTGCATAGGGTCGTCGTCAGCGGTACAGGCCTGTTTACTCCGCCTAATAGCATTTCCAATGAAGAGCTGGTGGCGTCGTTCAACGCCTGGGTTCAAAGCGAGAACGAGGCGAATGCGAAAGAGATTGACGCAGGCGATCGGGAGCCCCTGGGTGAATCCAGCGTCGCTTTCATTGAAAAGGCGTCCGGCATTAAAAGCCGGTTCGTCCTGGACAAGGCAGGCATTCTCGACCCGATGCGAATGAAGCCATCGATTCCGGAGCGCTCGAACGATGAGTGGAGCGTCCTGTGTGAGATGTCGGTTAGGGCAGCGAACGAGGCGATGGCCCGAGCCAAGCTAACGGCCGACGACATTGACGGCGTTATCGTAGCGTGTTCGAACTTACAGCGTCCTTATCCGGCTATTGCCATTGAGGTGCAGGCAGCACTTGGCATCCGGGGCTTCGGTTTCGATATGAACGTTGCCTGCTCTTCGGCTACTTTCGGTTTGCAAACCGCTGCGAACAGTGTTCAGTTGGGGCAGGCCCGTGCTGTGTTGATGGTTAATCCAGAGATCTGCACCGCACATCTCAATTTCCGTGATCGGGACAGTCATTTCATCTTTGGCGATGCCGCAACGGCTGTGATCGTGCAGCGCGCGGATCTCGCAACGTCCGACCATCAGTGGGAAATCGTGGGTACCAAGTTATTGACCCAGTTCTCCAACAACATCCGCAACAACTTCGGCTTCCTGAACCGCACCGCGGAGGAGGCGGCGATGAGTAACCCCGACAAGCTCTTCGTTCAAGAAGGGAGGAAGGTATTCAAGGAAGTGTGCCCCATGGTGGCGGATCTTATTGCTCAGCATCTTCAGGAGGCGGCTATCGAGGTAGGCGCCGTCAAACGGTTCTGGCTGCATCAGGCGAACCTGAACATGAATCTGTTGATCGCACGCAAGCTGCTGGGTCGTGATGCAGAAGCTACCGAAGCACCGACCATTTTGGATACCTACGCCAACACGAGTTCGGCTGGCTCTGTGATCGCATTCCACACCTACCAAGAGGATTTGCCTTCAGGGTCGCTTGGCGTGCTTAGCTCTTTCGGCGCGGGTTATTCGATCGGTAGCGTTATTCTTCGCAAAGTCTGATTGGTCTGGTAGAAAGCGAGCGTTTGCCCGGCTCGTAGCCGGGACCTTCTAAGGCTCGGAACAGGAAAACGGCGTGCAAGCTTTCAGCTTGCACGCCGTTTTTGGTTGCGGTTAGCGATGCTGCGAAGGCGACACTGCTTTCTGATCCCTCGTCTTCCAGAGGGAGAGCAGTACACCGCCGAGCAGCAGCCCGAACGTTACGGACAAAGACAGCGCAGGTGGGACCTTACCTATGATGTTCACCAGGAAGATCTTCCCGCCAATGAACACCAGTACCAGAGCCAGCGCGTACTTGAGATAGACGAAGCGGTGGATCAACGCTGAGAGAGCAAAGTAGAGCGCCCTGAGACCCAGAATCGCAAAGATGTTTGACGTATAAACAATGAACGGGTCGAGGGTGATCGCAAAGATGGCCGGAACACTGTCAACGGCGAATACGATATCTGCACACTCGATCATGATCAGCGCCAGAAACAACGGCGTGATCCACATCTTCATTTTGCCGCTACCGTCGGCTTGCTTGACCACAAACTTGTCGCCATGTAGCGAGTCCGTTACCGGCAAGTGGCGACGCAGAAACTTAAGGAACTTGTTTTCGGAGAGATCCGGATCATCATGAACCTTGCTGAACAGCATCTTCACGCCGGTCAACACCAGGAACACGCCGAAGACGTAGAGGATCCAGTCGAAACTGGCGATCAGTGTAGCGCCTAGGCCAATCATGATGGCGCGCAGCACGATCACACCCATGATCCCCCAGAACAGTACCTCGTGCTGATACTTGCGAGGAATACCAAGGAAACCAAAGATCATCGCCATCACGAAGACGTTGTCCATCGACAGCGACTTCTCGATCAGAAAGCCAGTGAAGTACTCCATCCCTGAGTCGCCGCCTTTCTGGAACCACACCCAGGCGCCGAACAGCAGGCCGGCCGTGATGTAGCCACCGGAGAGAAGGAGGCTTTCCTTGATGCCGATTTCACGGTGTTCACGGTGAAGCACACCGAGGTCAAACGCCAGCAGTGAAATAACGATCGTGATGAATGCGAGCCACAGCCAGGTGGCAGTGCCCAGAAAGTCGGCGGTAAGAAACGAAGCTAGAGCGGTCATGTGAGCCCCCTGGGTTAGTCGGTTGTACAAGCTGTAACTCCGACATGGCGGCTCATTAAAGCCGTCAGAGGGGCCCGCAGTTACGCCATTTACGTTAAGGCGGCTGCGCGTTGGCGAGCAATGGGCTCAATTTTTCCAAATATTTCGCCCGTCATTAGCCAAACAACCGGAAGCGGGCGCGCGTTTATTTGAGCTACTGACGACGCATTCCGTTAGAAAAGGTCGATCATGCGGTAGCCGCACGGGCGCGTGCCGGTAGACGCGTTCACGCCCATTCGAGAATAGGCCACGAAGCCGAGAGCGCATGCTCGCGTAATACAGGGTCCGGGTTGACCGCTCTAGGGTGGCTGACCCGCTCCAGCAACGGCAGATCGTTGCGGGAGTCCGAATAGAAGTAGGCCCCGTCCAGTGTTTCGTTCTCTGCTTCTAGCCATGCTTGCAGCCGAACCACCTTGCCTTCCTTGTAGGTCAGCACGCCTTCGGTCTTGCCAGTAATGAGACCCTCATTCAGTTCAACATCAATTGCCAGCACCTCGCCAATTCCAAGTCGGTTCGCGATCGCTGATACAAGAAAATGGGGCGACGCTGAAATGATCAGTATGCGGTGGCCTTTCGCTCTGTGCGCGGCGACGCATCGCATGGCATCGCCGTAGATCAGCGGCTCGATTACATCCTCCACGAAGGGGCCGACGACATACTCGATCTCGTCCATCGTCCGTCCCACGAGAGGCTCGAGCGTGTATGCCATGTAATCTTCCATCGCCAGGCGGCCGAAAGCGTATTCCGCCATCAGGTGTGCCTCGTGCTTCAGGAATCGTTCTCCGTCGACCCATTCCAGTCGAGCCATTTCGTGACTCCACAGACTGGCACAGTCACCCGCGATCAGCGTTTCGTCGAGATCAAACAGGGCAAGCGTCGTCATGCGACCTCCCGAATGGCCGAATCATCGATGCTGAGCCCGACGAGCGCGCCGGCTGGCTGCAGATCGGACGCTGAACGGTTAAGGACGTCCACCACCAGCTCCACGCCTCTTGCCTCTACGCGATAGCGGATCACGTTACCGAGCAAGCTATGGCTGCGTATCTGCGCGTCGATCGTGCCACCGAGCGCGATCGCCTCTGGCCGGATGGCAACGCGACCGGCAACAGGGCGCAATAGAAGCCGACTGGCCGTTTCAGCGTCTAGGAGGTTGTAATTACCAATGAAACCGGCTGCAAAGGCATCGACCGGTGCGGTATAGAGGGTTTCGGCGTCGCCGCTTTGTACGATCTTTCCCGCATTCATCAAGAAGATTCGGTCTGACATCGTCAGGGCTTCTTCCTGGTCGTGCGTGACGAAGATCGTCGTCAGGCCCAACTCCTGCTGAATAGCGCGAATCTGCTCACGGAGCAGCTTGCGGATGCGTGCATCAAGGGCAGAAAGGGGCTCGTCCAGCAAGAGCAGTCGCGGACGCGTAACGAGTGAGCGCGCCAGCGCTACACGCTGGCATTGCCCGCCTGACAGTTGCGAGGGATAACGCGCGGCATAGTCACCGAGTTCGACCATCTGCAGGGCTTCGGTGACCCGCTTGTCCAACTCAGCCTTCCCGACCTTCTGCATCCGCAGCCCGAACGCCACGTTCTGTGCTGCCGTCATGTTGGGAAACAGCGCATAGCTCTGGAACACCATCCCGATGCTGCGTTTCTGCGGCGACAACGGCACGATATCCTGACCCTCGATCAGGATCTGGCCACCGCTGACGTCGGTCAAGCCCGCGATGCAGCGTAGTAACGTCGACTTGCCGCACCCCGACGGCCCGAGCAGTGTGACGAACTCACCCTTGTCGATCTCGCAATCGATGTTGGTGAATATCGTGGTTTCGCCATAGCGTTTATGCAGCTTTCGGATGTTGAGGAAGCTCATGAAGAATGCCTCTGAAGCGCTGTTCGGAAGGGCAGCTCGCGTGGCTAGCCCCGGTCCTTGTTCAACCAGTTCGCAAGCCAGGTGAACATGAGGACGAAAAAGAAATACGAGATCACCAGTGCACTGCTGAAGTGGCCACTGCTGTTACGCATGTTGTTCAGGTAGACCTGCAGTGTCTCGTATCGCGTCCCAACGAGCAGGTTGGCGAATACGAACTCAGCGAACAGAAACGAGAAGGACAGGAGTAGCGAAACCACCAGCCCTTTGCGCAGGTTCGGCAGGATCACCAGAAAGGCCGCCTTCCATGTACTGGCGCCGAGCAGGTGTGCCGCGTCCATCAGGTCCCGCAGGTTGATTGCCAATAGATTGTTGGTGATCGCCCGGTACATGAACGGCAACGCTATCGTGAAGTAGCATCCGATGAGGATCCACGGCGTACCGACCATCGCCATCGGGCCAGAGCCGTACAGCTGCAGAAGCCCAACGGAGGACACTACCGGAGGCACCGCGAAGGGCAGCAGGATCAGGATGTTCATCACCCCGTCCAGCTTGGGGAAGTGGTAGTGCACTACGAACAGCAGCGGCAGGATGAGGATCGTCGCCAGGACGAGAGCGCCGGCGCAGACCAGAATGGACTGCACGAAGGCATTCAAAAAGCGTTGCTCGGTCCAGAGCTGGATGTACCACTTCAGCGTAAGTCCGTCCGGCAGTACGGTCGCACTCCAGCTCGTGGAGATCGAGTACAGGAATGTGCCTAGCAACGGCAGCAGCAGAATCGTGAACAGCGTCCATACGACGATCCTGTGATAGAGCGCAGCGGGCTTAACGCTTCGAGCCTGCATGGTAGCTCCTTTTCAAAAGCCATTGGTGGGCGATCGTAATGATGACCATAAGGCCGACGAGTACCATCGAGAGCGCGCTCGCCATGTTTGGATCGAGCGAGATATCGCCCGCGACCATGGCCGCGATCCGAATCGGCAGGACGTTGAAGTTGCCCGTCGTCAGTGCATATACGGTCGCGTACGCGCCTAGCGCGTTAGCCAGCAGGATCACGAACGTGCCAAGCAGTGCAGGCGTCAGCACAGGCAATCCGATATGCCACCAATAACGGAAGGCGCTTGCGCCAAGAAGCGATGCCGACTCGCGCCAGTCATCGCGTAGCGCGTCGAAAGCGGGGTAGAGCAACAGTACGCCCAGGGGAATCTGAAAGTACGTGTAGACCACGATCAGGCCGGTCTTGGAGTACAGGTTGAAGTCGCTCATCAGCCCGTACTGCTTGAGCACCAACGTCAATGCCCCGTTGAAGCCCAGGATGATCACGAAAGCAAACGCCAGCGGCACCCCAACGAAGTTGCTCGTCATGTTGGAGAACGCCATGACGAAGTCGCGCAGGCGTGAGTCGACCTGTCGCAACGAATAGCTGCCCAAAACCGCCAGAAGCAGGCCGAGAACGCTCGACCAAAGCGTAATCTCAAGGCTGAACTGAATAGCCTGGCGATAGAAACGCGACGAGAACACGCGTTCGTAATTCGCCAGGCTCCAGCCCCCATCCGTAACCAAACTGTTAATCGCCACCCAAAACAGCGGCGCGATCTGGAACACGATGAAGAACACCGCGAAAGGCAAGAGGCAGAGCAGTGGCACCAGGCGCCGGGTGCGTCTGGATGCCGGAACGCGAGCGCTGGGGGCGGCGACGGCAAGGCGCGGAGTGTCAGGCGTAGACGCCGTCATGCAGGGACCTCGTTGGAGTATGGAACGGAGCGACTCGCGGCCAACGGGAACGGCAGCCGAGCGGTCATGAAAGCAAACCCGGGCATAGCGGTTTGTCATGCGCAGCGCCCAGAATCTGACAGATCGTCCCGCACAGCTCCGTTTGTCGAGGCCGTGCTTCAGAGGAAAGGCTGAAGGCCTCTCCGAAAACGAACAGCGGCACATCTTGCTCTTCGCTCAGCAAGCCGTTGTGGGATCGATCAGCATTCATGCCATGGTCGGACGTCACCATGATCTGGTATCCAGCGTCGTACCAATGCTGAAGGTGTTCTGCCAGTGCGATATCGGTCATCCGCGCCGCGTTGCGATACTGCGGCGTGTCGCCGCCATGCTTATGCCCGGCGTCGTCGATGTTCATGGGATGGACCAGCAGGAAATCAGCCGCATAGCGCTGACGAAGCACATCGGCATCGGCGAAGAGATGCGAATCCGGGTAGTGGTCCTGCCAGTAGAAAAGGCCGTGCTGTATCGGGAGGCTCTCGTCATCGGTGAACCGGTCCCGACCGGCCTCGAATGGTGCGCGATTATAGAGTTCGCTGACCCAGTGATACGCCGCAGCGGCGGTCGAGAGTCCGGCTTCACGGGCCAGATGAAACACGCTCTTATGGCGACTGAGGCGCACGACGCCGTTATGAACGACGCCGCTGTCGATAGGGCGCACCCCGGTCAGGATTGTTTCGTAGAGCGGGCGTGAAAGGGCGGGAAGTTCGCAGCTCATGCGGTAGAAGGCGCCTCGCCCTGCCTCGCACCAGGCATGAAGATGGCCCATGGCATGCGCTGCCACCGAAAAGCTGAGCCCATCGAGCACGACGAGAATGACCTTGTGACCCATGCGTCCCCCTGGTGAGACGGGGCGAACGCATTCGCCCCGGTCGAGCGTTTACTGCATGTTGATAAGGACGTTTTCCTGCCATAGCTGCGGCAGAGACTTGGACGTCTTCTCCCACGCGTCTGCGTCCTTGATCGGTTGGGCCTCGGCATACTGCTCGTTGGGGATCATCTTCGCCTGCACGTCCGATGGCAGCGTGACGTGCTCGGCGCGAATTGGCCGCGCGTGCCCCTTGGCGAGGTTGATCTGGCCGGCATCGCTAAAGATATATTCGCGTGCCAGCTTCGCAGCATTCGGATGCTTGGCGTACTTGTTGATGATGGTGGTGTAGCCCGACATCACGGAGCCATCGGACGGAATCACGACGTCGAAGCGGTTAGCCTCGATCTGGTCGCGATAAGACAAGCCGTTGAAGTCCCAGACGATGCCGACTTCCACCTCGCCGCGCTCCAATGTCTGGATCGTGGGGTTGGAAAGCGATAGGCGACCCTGTTCTGCGATGTCCGCAAAGTAGTCCAGCCCGGGTTGGATGTTCTTCTCATTACCCCCATTGGCAATTGCAGCGGCCAACACGCCGTTAACGGCCTGAGCGGCGGCGCTGACATCACCAATCGCAACCTTGTACTTGCCTTCCTTCAGATCTGCCCAGGAACGCGGCGCATCCTTCACCAGTTGCTTGTTGACGATGAAGGCAATCGTGCCGGTATAGGCAAGCGCCCAGTGGCCTTCCTTGTCCTTGGCCCACTCAGGAATTTCGTCCCAGGTCGTCGGCTTGTAGGGTTGCGTTACGCCTTTCTGTACGGCGATTGGGCCGAAGGCGGCACCAACGTCACCTATGTCAGCGGTGGCGTTGTCCTTCTCTGCGTCAAATTTTGCAATCTCCTGGGCCGAGCTCATATCGGTATCCATGTGCTTGAGCCCGTACTTGTCCTGTAGGTCCTTCCAGGTGTCTTTCCAGTTCGCCCAGCTGTCAGGCATCCCGACGCTGTTCACCTGGCCTTCTGCACGCGCGGCTTTTTCCAGTGCGCCAAGGTCCATTTCGGCGGCGCCTGCCGTCGAGGCGAGGGCCACGGACATGCCCAACATTGAAGCCAGAAACAGCTGTTTCATTCGACGCTCCTTACATGGAATGATCGGTTGGTCTAGGTCAGCAAGAGACAGGCCAAAGCTAGAGCGCTCACGTGACAGTTTCATGTAAGCCGGAGGAAACGCGATCTGAAAGCGCAGCTTCTTATCAAGCGTAGCCGATGCTTTAAGATCTGCAGGCCGCTTAGCTCAAGGCCTGCAGCGTTTTCTGAAGGGAGACTCACACGCGCCGTCATACGACAGTCATGCTCGGAACATAGCCTTGCCAAACTCGGCGACGATAACCGAGGCCGATGACATGCCCCATCCTGGGGCTGGACTAGACCAGATCGAGAACCCCGATGCGCGATGTGGCATCCCGTACCGTCACTGCAATATGCCGTGCGCTCGAAGAGCAAATCGCGCACGGCGTGCTTGCAGTGGGCGTCAAGCTGCCGGCCGAACGTCAGCTGAGTGAAGTGTTCGAGACCACCCGAATCACCTTGCGGGAGGCGCTCGGTCAACTGGAATCGCAAGGCCTGATCTATCGCGAAGATCGCCGCGGCTGGTTCGTTTCGCCACCTCGCGTTGCCTACAACCCGTTGGGCCGCAGTCATTTCCACGCCATGGTCCGCGAACAGGGCCGCGTGCCGACGACCGAGCTCATCTCTGCACGTCGGATGCCTGCATCTGTTGCGGTGTGCCGCGCACTCGAGCTTGCGGCGCTATCGCCTGTCTTTCAGATTCGCCGGTGTCGGCGCATCGATGGACGACTCGTACTCTACGTCGAGCACTACCTCAACCCTGCCTATTTTCCAGGCATTCTGGATTTCGACCTGACGCGCTCCCTGACGGAGCTGTACGCCGCGGAGTACGGCATTCGCTACGGCCGCGTTCGTTTCGACATGCTCACTACCGTCCTACAAGGTGATGCGGCGGCTGCGCTGAAAATGTCTGTCGGGAGCCCGGCCTTGAACATCACGCGGGTGAACCAAGATCAGCATGGTCGGGTGATCGACTGCGATCTGGAGTTCTGGCGACACGACGCTGTGCATGTGAGCGTTGAGGTCCCGGAGGATTTTGGCGGCTGAGTGCGATATTGGAGGCCCTAATCTGGTGCGGATTGTTGAGCGACGCGCACGCATCGTCAGCGCGTCGGTCGGGCCTGATCCCCGCCACGCGGCGTCAGGTCACGTTGCGGTGCCAGCGATGCAGGCCATCGCGGTGTCTACATCGGCCAAGAGTTCAAGCGTCGCTGGGGTAGGGCTGTTGGGCCAGATCGCATAAACGTTGCGGGTCGGGGCGTCTGAAACCGGCACGCTTGCAATGCCCTGGAAGTTATCCACGATACTTCGCGGTACCAAACCAACGGCAAGCCCTCGGCGCACGAAGCGCTCCAGCAATTGCATATTGGTCGTTTCGAACCGTACACGATGAGGCAGGCCCAGCGCGGCGAAGGCCTCATCCGTTTGCCGGCGCGCACCGCTACCCGCGGGAAGGTCGACCATGGGCAGATGCACCAGCTCCTCGAGCCGTATAAATTCTCGGGTCGCCAGGGCATGTTGGGCAGGCAGTACAGCGACCAGATCCTCGGTCAAGATCAGTCGCCTCTGGAACCCTTCCAGCGCCACGCGGCGTGATACGCCGATGATCGCAAAGTCGATTCGCCGTTCCCGAACGCCCTCAATGAGTCGCTCACTGGGATCGTATAGCAGCTGAACGTCCACCTTTGGAAAGCGCGCATGAAAGCTACCGATGAGATCGACGATATCCAGCAGCGGCACCGAAGAAATGATCCCGTCAGAGTGCCGCGTAGCTCGCCCGTGATGGAGGCAACATCTTCCTTCGCACGTCGCACCGCTTCTAGCGCCTGCCGCGCATGAGCGAGGAATATTTCGCCTGCAGGCGTCACCGATACGTGACGAGGCGTGCGCTCGAACAGTGCCGTGCCCAGCTCCTCCTCAAGCCCTGCAATCTGGTGGCTTAGCGCGGATTGGACCACGTTGCAGCGTTGGGCTGCACGGGTGAAATGGCGCTCATCTGCCAGAGCCAGTGCGAATTCGAATTGCTTGAGATTCATGGGCAATCACCAATCAAGATGCCAGTGATCGTAACGATTCATTTCAATCATTATCGATTCTTCTGAATACTGCGCCGGTCTATCAATACCTGTCGCTGTGATCACGTAAGCCGTGTAGAGACGTCGAAGAGCCCACATGACCCCCACTGATAACGTTCATCTAAGCCGTTGGCTTGTCCTGTTGATGGCCGTCGCAACAGGCGTTGCCGTCGCCAGCAATTACTACAACCAGCCCTTGCTCCACACGATCGCGGAGCGCTTCGAGCTTTCGTTCTCACAGGCCGGCGCCATCGTGACGACGGCGCAGGTCAGTTATGCAATCGGCCTCCTGCTGCTCGTTCCTCTGGGGGACTTACTCGAACGCCGCCGGCTGATTGTGTCGATGACCGTCGTCGCCGCTACCGGACTCGCCATTAGCGCCAGTGCAACGAGCCTTGGCTGGCTGTTGCTCGGTACCGCCTTGACCGGACTATTCTCCGTGGTTGCGCAGGTACTCGTTCCGTTTGCCGCCACGCTGGCCGCGCCCGAAGAGCGCGGCAGGGTTGTCGGCACAGTGATGAGCGGACTGATTCTGGGCATATTGCTAGCGCGAACGGTCGCCGGCGCCTTGTCCGCTGTGGGTGATTGGCGCACGGTCTACATGCTGGCATCAGCCCTGATGCTCATCGTGGCAATTGCCTTGCGGTTCGCCTTGCCGCGCTATCAGCAGTCAGTAGGCCTGTCATACCCGCGCCTGCTTGGTTCGGTATTTACGCTGCTACGCGACGAGCCTGTACACCGTGTGCGTACAGCGCTTGGGGCGATGAGTTTTGCGATCTTTGCCATCTTCTGGACGCCGTTGGCGTTCATGTTGGCCTCTGAGCCTTACGGCTATCCGGACGGCACGATTGGCCTATTCGGGCTCGCAGGGGCCGTTGGTGCATTGGCTGCCAATATGGCTGGGCGTATGGCTGACAAAGGCAAAGGCGCATTGGCAACGACACTCGGGTTGCTGACGTTGCTACTGTCCTGGGTGCCGCTGGCGTTTGCCCAGAACTCGCTTTTGGCCCTATTGATCGGCGTCGTGCTACTTGATCTGGCCGTCCAGCTGTCTCACGTCAGCAACCAGAACGTGGTCTACAAGCTGCGGCCGGAAGCCAGGAGTCGGCTGAACGCAGGCTACATGACCGGCTACTTCATCGGTGGCTCATTGGGCTCATTATTGTCCGCCATGCTCTACCAGCATTTCGGCTGGTTGGGCGTCACCGCAGCCGGATTCGCGATAGCGGCTGGCGCACTGTTTACGTGGCTACGTTCGCGACATGCCGGCGACACGAGCCAACGGTCTCATTCTGCGCCATGACAGGACAGCGGTAGCAGGTGCACATTGGCGCGGTGCCGCTGCCCAGGAAGCGATGTGCCGCTGTGGTCCGGCCAGCGGCATCGTGAGAGGCGGGTAAATCTGCGACAATTGATGCTTTCCTCCGAGACTGTTCGAGCCTGATGTCCGACCCCAAGCCCGCCATCGCTTCCCTGCTCAAGAACCTCGATCAGGCGATGATTGCCGATCGGCACCGCCTGCGCCGCCAGCTCCATGAGCTGCAGAAACAACCCGACGACGCCAGGCTGGCGAAATGGCTGGAACGTTTCCAATCGTCATGTGAGAGCGCCGAGGCGAGACGTGGCAGCGTTCCGCCGATGCGCTATGACGAAGCATTGCCGATCGCAGCGAAGCGCGACGAGATAAAGCATGCTATCGCCAACCATCAGGTGGTTGTGATTGCAGGTGAAACCGGGTCGGGCAAGACGACTCAACTTCCAAAGATCTGCCTTGAGCTTGGGCGTGGCGTTCATGGGCTGATTGGCCACACTCAGCCTCGTCGACTGGCCGCTCGCAGTGTGGCCACCCGTGTGGCCGAGGAAATCGGTACGCCACTCGGCGAATTGGTGGGTTATCAGGTCCGCTTTGAAGACCAGTCCAATGCGCGCAGCCTGATCAAGCTGATGACGGATGGCATCCTGCTGGCCGAAACGCAGCATGATCGTTTTTTGGAGCGCTACGACACCATCATCGTCGACGAGGCCCACGAGCGCTCACTGAACATCGATTTCCTGCTTGGCTACCTGAAGACACTGCTGCCGCGTCGGCCGGATCTGAAAGTCATCATCACGTCAGCCACGATCGACCTGGGGCGTTTCAGTGCGCATTTTGGCAATGCGCCCGTGGTGGAGGTCTCCGGTCGAACCTATCCGGTCGAGACCTGGTACCGGCCGCTCGCGGCTGAAGTGGATGAAGACGGCGAACCGCTCATGGATGACCTTACAGTCGACCAGGGCATTCTCGCCTCGCTTGAAGAAATCGAAGCGCACGAGCGCAGCGTGGGCCAGCGCCCGGGCGATGTCCTTGTCTTCCTGCCCGGTGAGCGCGAGATCCGCGAGGCTGCCGAAGCCTTGCGCAAGGCGAACCTTCGTTTTACCGAAGTGCTTCCGCTCTATGCACGCCTGACGCCAGGGGAACAGCAAAAGATTTTCCAACCGCGGCCGGGGCGCAAGGTTGTGCTCGCGACCAACGTGGCTGAAACCTCGCTGACCGTGCCGGGCATCCGCTATGTGATCGATTCGGGCACCGCACGGATCAGCCGATACAGCTACCGCGCCAAGGTTCAGCGGCTACCTATCGAGGCGATCTCGCAGGCCAGCGCGAACCAGCGTAAAGGCCGTTGCGGGCGTGTGGAGCCGGGTATCTGCATTCGTCTATACAGCGAGGAAGATTTCGTCGGCCGTCCCGAGTTCACGGATCCCGAGATACTGCGGACCAACCTTGCTGCCGTCATTCTGCAAATGCTGCACCTGCGACTCGGTCGCATCGATGATTTCCCTTTCATCGAGCCACCGGATGGCAAGGCGGTCAGTGATGGCTTCACCCTGTTGCAGGAGCTGTCGGCGGTCAACCGCGAGAACCAGCTGACGCCTTTGGGGCGTCAGCTGGCGCGTCTGCCAATCGACCCTCGCCTGGGGCGCATGGTGCTCGAAGCGGTGACGCAGGGGAGCCTGGAGGAAGTGCTCATCGTAGTCAGCGCGCTGTCCGTGCAGGATCCCCGTGAACGTCCGATGGAGCGGCAGCAGGCGGCTGATCAAGCGCATGCACAATGGAAGGATCCGGACTCGGACTTTGCAGCGCTAGTTAATCTGTGGCGTGGCTTCGAAGAACAGCGCCAGGCACTGGGCTCGAACGCGCTGCGCACCTGGTGTAAGAAGAACTTCCTCAATTATCTTCGGTTGCGTGAATGGCGTGACGCGCACCGCCAACTGACCTTGTTGTGCCGCGAGCTCAAGCTTGGCAACAAGGGCCACGGCGCACCCGCCGCAAAGGCCGATACGAAGCGTGACGCAGAAGCTGAGTCGTCTAGCAACGCCAAGGCAGCACCGACACCAACCAAGGATAACCGGGTCAATGCGATCGCCCGGCAGCAGGTCGAGCAGTCCGAGGCAGCGCAGCGCGCACGAGGTTACGCAGCGGTCCACAAGGCCATTCTCTCCGGGCTGCTGAGCCAGATCGGCCAGAAGACCGAGGACGGTGACTTCAACGGCGCGCGGCAGCGCCGCTTCTGGGTTCATCCCTCGAGTGTCCTGGGCCGCAAGAAGCCCAATTGGATCATGGCGGCCGAACTCGTCGAGACCACAAAGCTGTTCGCGCGCATGGTTGCGAAGATTGAGCCGGACTGGATCGAGCCACTAGCTGTGCATCTGGTGAAGAAGAATCACCTGGAGCCGCATTGGGAGAAGAAGCGCGGCCAGGTCGTGGCGTACGAACAGGTGAGCCTGTACGGACTCATCATCGTTGGCCGCCGGGCCGTGCATTACGGACCGATCGACCCATCAGTCGCGCGCGAACTGTTTATCCGGGAAGGGCTGGTGCGGGGCGATATTAATAGTCGTGCAAAGGCGCTCGGTGCCAACAAACGCCTGCTGGAAAAGCTCGACGAACTCGAAGCCAAGGCGCGACGTCGCGATATTCTGGCTGACGAGGAAACGCTGTTCGGCTACTACGACAAGCACCTGCCTGCCGACATATACCAGACCTCCAGCTTCGATAACTGGTATCGGCGTGAGAGTGCGAACAATCCCCAGCTATTGATCATGCGCGAAGAAGATGTGCTGGCTCGTGAGGCGAGCGAAGTCACCGCTGCGCAATACCCGGACAGCCTGCGTATCGGTGAGCTCCAGTTGCCGCTGTCCTATGAGTTCGAGCCCACTCATCCGCGTGATGGCGTGACGCTGCGTGTACCTGCGCCGCTTTTGCCACAGTTGCCTGCCGAGCGACTGGATTGGCTGGTTCCTGGGCTGATCTACGACAAGAGCGTGGCGCTGGTCCGTGGGCTTCCGAAAGCAGTGCGCAAAAACTTCGTACCGGTACCTGACTTCGTACGCGCGGCCCTGGAGAAAATTACGTTCGGCCAGGGCTCGTTGTATGAGAGCCTGGGTCGGGAATTGCAGCGCATGACCGGCGCTCGCATCCCTGAAGACGCTTGGCCTGAGGCCGCTGAAGGGCTTGAGCGGCATCTGCGCATGAACATCGAAGTGGTCGATGCCAATGGGCGCTTCCTGGGCGAAGGTCGCGATCTGGCCGCATTGACCGCCCAGTTTTCCAGGGAAAGCCAGGCGGCGCTTGCCATCTCACCCAAGAAGGCGGAGCCGGCCGGACCCGTCGAGGCGAAGGCGTTCGGGGAAGTACCGGAAAAAGCGCAGCAGAAGATCGCCGGGCTTTCGATGACCGTCTACCCCGCGTTGGTAGAAGAGGGCGGCGCGGTAAAAGAAGGCCGCTTCTCGACCCAGGCCGAAGCCGGGTTCCAGCACCACCGCGCGTTGCAGCGGTTGCTGCTGCAACAGCTGGGTGAACAGGCCAAGTTTTTGCGCGGCAAGCTCCCAGGCCTCACCGATATGGGCATGCTGTACCGTGAGCTGGGCAGGGTCGATGCATTGACCGAGGACATCCTCCTGGCCAGCCTCGACAGCGCGATACTCGAAGGCGAGCCAACCCTGCCGCGTGACGGTGCTGCGCTCGCGTCGCTGGCCGAACGCAAACGCGGCGACTGGGTTGAGCACGCTGAACGCCTGTCGCGTCTTGTGCTCGGCATCCTCAAGCAGTGGCATGCGCTCCAGAAACGCTTCAAGGGCAAGATCGATCTGGCTCAGGCGGTTGCGCTAAATGACATCAAGGCACAGTTGGCAAACCTGATCTATCCGGGCTTCGTGCGCGAGACGCCGCTAGAGTGGCTCAAGGAATACCCACGGTATCTGAAGGGCGTCGAGCAGCGGTTCGAGAAGATCGGTGCACAGCTGCAGCGGGATCGGGTCTGGTCCGGTGAGCTTGCAGGGTATTGGGAGCAATACCAGGCACGGCGCGCGAAGCACGAGCAGGAGGGCAAGCGCGACGGCGAGCTGGTGCTGTATCGCTGGATGCTGGAAGAGTATCGGGTCTCCCTGTGGGCACAGCAGCTCGGTACACGGATTCCTGTGTCTGACAAGCGCCTGAGCAAGCAATGGAGCCAGGTGGAAGGCTGATAAAGAAAGGAGCGGCGCCTGCTGGAGAAGTGCGACAGGCGCCTGAGTCCAAAGCGATCGGAGGCTTGACGCTCAGCCGATCAGCACCGTGCCCGATCCAGCCGTGATCACATCGTCATGGCTGCCGGTGCTGCCCACGACGGCCGCATTTCGGCCATTGATGAAGACCGTACCCGAAACGGCGCCGACGATGGCGCTTCCGCATTCGGTGGCATCACCCATCCGCGCCGCGGGCAGGCCGTCGATGATCACGTCAGACGAGCCCGACGCGACGGCGTTCGGGCCATGGCCCTTCTTTGGGCAGGCGGTGGGGTCGGAAAGGCGGGCTGCAGGTTTTCCGCTCATGTGCATCACTCCCTGTGAAAAGCGGGGGAGGTTAGCCCAGCATTGCGGGCGTTGCTGTACCACCGGTTCACAGAATCAGCATGCGCCTGTCAGAACCGATCCAGTCGATAGCGAACCGCAGAGGGCAGTGCGGCCCCGCCTGGCGCGCCGGGGCTGGCCATTTGCGCGATCATCTCCGCTGTTACGGCAGCCTGGGTCATCCCCAGGTGATGATGCCCGAATGCGAGCAGGACCTTCCCGTCCCTTACCTTGTCGATGATTGGGAGCGAGTCCGGTAAGGATGGGCGAAAACCCATCCATTCGGTGGCGTCCGACGTGTCCAGCGCCTGACCGAAAAGGCCCTCACTAAGCCGTTCCAGCTGCCGCGCCCGTGATGGGGTAAGTGGCCGTTCCAGACCTGCGAATTCGACCGTACCGGCCAATCGCAAGCCGTCGGCCATGGGCGTCATGATGAATCGGCGCTCGAGCGAGGTGACGGCGAAGGGCAAACGATCCTGCTCGTGGGGTAGCATCAGGTGATAGCCCCGCTCGGTATCAAGGGGGACGTGTTTGCCTGTCAATGCGGCGGTGACAGGCGCCGAATGCGCGCCGCTCGCAATCAGCACGCACCGGGCGGCGCGATTGCCTTTGTCGGTCTCCAGTAGAACGCCGTTTACGCCAACCGTGCCGCCGAGTACCCGCGCCTGCTCGAACGTCACGCCCAGCTGCTTTGCAGACGCGACAAGGGCTGAGACGGCGCGGTAGGGGTTGATGAAATGGGCGGTCTCCGGGAAGAAGAGACCCCCTTGCAGGCGTTCGCTGAGGGCTGGCGCGGCCGCGCGGATCCGTGGCGCGTCCCAGCGCTCGACAGCTACCTGTTGCTCGTGCATGCGCACCCTCAGCGCCTCGAGCGCCGGGGAGGATTCGGGACGCTCGTACACCAGAAGAGAACCGTCAGGCTTCATCAGATGCGGCTGCCCGATCGACGTCAGCAGCCGCTGCCAAGCGCCCACGCTCTGTTCGTTCAGTGCGCGGATGCCGCCGATCGACTGACGATAAGGGGCATCGCGCAGGTTCCATAGCAATCGCATGAACCACGGAAGTGCCTTTGGGAGGTAGCGCCAGTCCAGCCGTAAGGGCCCGGTCGGGTCGGAAAGCATGGCGGGTAATTGCCTGAGAATGGACAGGTCAGCGATGGGAAAGACCTGCTCGGCCGCCAAATGCCCTGCATTGCCGTAGGAGGCGCCCCGCCCGGGTTCCTTGGGGTCCAATACGCTCACGCGCAGGCCGCGTCTGGCCAATGCAAGCGCGCAGCATACGCCGACGACGCCAGCACCCACGACAGCAATGTCCGGCGAGTCGTCTACGGTGTGAACGGTCGATGAACTCATGGTTTGTCTCTGGCCTACAGTCGGAAAGCGCGTGAACACATGACCTTCGGGCCCAGGTGCCGACCGCTCAGGGACGCCACCGTTGGCGATTACGCCATGTCTACCTGCTTCGGCCAATCCGAGTACCACTGGCGGAACAAGGCGTACTGGGTTTCGGCATAGCGGCGCTGAGCATCGCTGAGCACATCGGTTTCGTTGAAATGCAGGGCGTACTCGGTATTGCCGTTCAATACCATCAGGTGCTTGTAATACAGGACAAGGTCACAGCCCTCGTCAAAGGACGATAGAACGGCCAATGCCGATTCCAGCTCGCGCGCCAGGCGTCGCGCCGTTGCGTCGCCACTCGCCGCCTGCTTGCTCAGCGCGACCAGCTGCAGGACCTCGCGTGGCAGTGCGTTCCCGATGCCCGTGATTGCGCCGGTCGCGCCGCAATTCACGAAGCCGTGCACGACCTGGGTATCGACGCCAACCATCAGTGTGACGTCGTCGCTGCCGGACGTGATGTGTTCGGCGGCGTAGCGCATATCGACTGAGCCTCCGAATTCCTTGAAGCCGATCAGGTTCGAGTGCTTGCGACGAAGCTCGAAGAACAGATCGGCACGCGTCGCAAAACCGTAATAGGGACTGTTATAGATGATCGCCGGGAGGCTGGGGGCGGCATCGAGAATTGCGGAGAAATGGGCTTTTTGTGCGGCCGGTGAGGCACCACGTGACAACACGCGAGGAATGACCATCAGCCCATGGGCGCCCACATCTGCAGCATGTGTGGCATGCGCGACGGCCTCCCGGCTGTTCACGGCGCCCGTACCTACAATGGTCGGAACGCCGGCGGCGACCAGGCGAGCTACACCTTCCTGGCGTTGAGCTTTGGTCAGTAAAGGCCAGTCGCCCATGGACCCGCAGTAAACGACCGCGCTCATCCCGACGTCGATCAATTCGCGGCCTTTGGTTACCAATGCATCAAAATCTGGCCGGCGATCGTTCGTACATGGGGTCATCAATGCCGGGATGCAGCCGTTGAAAATCGTCGTATGCATGAGCAGGGCTCCAGAAGTGGAAGGGGCTATGGGGTTCCGATGCCCCAGGCAAAGGGGTCGTTTTCGTCGACGAGCAAGGTACTGTCGGCGGTCACGTACGCGCGGCCTGTGATGTAGGGCCGAATGCGATCGCCTTCCCACTCGTAACGGCCCTCGAACCGGCTTCCCGTGATGCTGGCCTGTACCCACGGCTCGCCTGGCTCCAACAAGCGGCCAGCTGCAAGGCAGGCCAGTTTTGCGCAGGTTCCGGTGCCGCAAGGGGATCGGTCGTATGCCTTCCCCGGGCACATCACGAAGTTACGGCTATCGGCGCCTGCGGCCTCAGCGAACAGTTCGATGTGGTCTATCCTTGCGCCGTCTTCGCCGGTAATGCCCTGTGCTTCGAGCGCTGCCAGCATCGTCCAGGTGAAGTGCGTCAGGTGCTCGACATTGCCGATATCTAACGACTGGCCATGGTCGGACACCAGGAAGAACCAGTTTCCGCCCCAGGCAACGTCGCCCCGTATGGAACCAAAGCCGGGTAGATCGACCGCTACCTGCTGGCGGTAGCGATAGGCGAGCACGTTGCACAGGGTCACCTCACCGCTTTCGTGCAACGTCGCGCTTACGGTGCCCACCGGCGTATCGATTGTATGGATGCCGGGTACGATGCGGCCCAGATGATGCAGCGATGCGATCAATCCGATAGTGCCGTGACCACACATCCCCAGATAGCCCGCGTTGTTGAAGAAGATCACGCCACACGTAGCGCCAGGCGTAACGGGCTCGCAGTAGAGCGCACCGACCAATACATCATTGCCTCGTGGCTCGAGCAGGCAGGCCCGGCGCCAGTGGTCGTGGTCGGTTCGTAGCCTCTGCAAGCGCGCCTGCATGGTGTCGCCGTCCAGCGCAGGGAAGCCGTCCAGCACCAGTCGAGTGGGCTCCCCGCCCGTATGGGAGTCAATGACGTGTATCTGTTTCATGCTGTCCGTTTCCCGGATTTGTCAGAAATCACCGGCCTACTCGGGAGCCTTTCAGTCGCCGTCCTGTGTTCGACGAATGCACCTATACAGTGGCTGCGAATAGGCGGTAGACGCTTGATTGATTTCGTCGGCGTGATGACGAAATCGGCAGGGTCGTGTGCCGGGCGCATAGGACGCCTTTCAGCCGCTCGCAAGTGAGGCTATGGCGGGAGCGAACCTATTTCGGGCTAGACCTGTGTACTTGCGGGCGCTGTAGATGGGTTGTGACGCGCCGCAGTCGTGGACGTTGCGTCTTTCCATGGTACGAAATACGCTCAACGCTTGGGCGTTTCGTGCGGATTTCCGCTGATTTAGCTGCAAGGGAAGCTTGATGGAACCGGATCAACTTGCGGATTGGTGCGAGGGGAGTGCGGGAAAGCGGCCATCAAGCATGGCTGACGTGCTTGTGCACCTCGCGCCGATACTTCCGCTACTGGACGTCATTCCGAATGCCACGATCTTCCTGAAGGATGCGCAAGCGCGATACGTATTTGCCAACCGCACCCTGGTGCAGCGGTGCGGTTTCGCTGACCCGGCGCCTTTGCGCGGCAAGACCAGCGCTGACGTTTTTCCTTCCCAGTTCGGCTCAGGCTATACGGATCAGGATCAGCGGGTCCTGCGGAAAGGCGTCGCTCTGAGCGACCAACTGGAATTGCATCTCTACGGCAGCCGCAAGCCAGGCTGGTGCCTGACCCACAAGCGTCCGATACACGATGATCGCGGCCGGGTCATCGGGCTCGCCGGTATCTCGCTCGACCTGCAATCCACGCATGATACGCATCCTGCGTATGCGCGGCTGGCCCAGGTCGACGATTACATCCGCGCCCATTTCAATCGAACGATCAGCATGAAGGAGCTCACGCAGATCGCGGGTATTTCGGTCGCAGGTCTCGAGCGTTACTGCAAGCGGGTGTTCCACCTCACGCCTCGACAAATGATCCTCAAGGCGAGACTGGAACACGCCAGTCGACTTTTGCTGTCGGACATCCCCATCACGGAAATTGCACTACGTTGTGGTTACACGGACCACAGTGCGTTTACCCGCCAATTCAGATCCATGACGGGTATGACGCCCAGCCAGTTTCGGCGCGCAGCTACGCTTTCGGGCCGCTGATCTGGAAGAGTTGCCCGGCCCTTGTCAGCGCTGCTGCCACTCGCGGATAAGCGTTTCGATCAACTCGGCCGCTGGCAGCGCTCTCGCCAGCGGTGCGCCTTGACCGGCCCACTGGGCTGCGAAGCCATGCTCGCCCATTGTCGTCGCCACCGCGTTCAATTGCTTGTTCGCATCGTAGGCCATTGGGTACGCCGCGGGCACGGGTGCCGAAGGGGATTCACCCCATTCAATGAACCGGTTGAAGAGGCCGCGCGCGGGGCGCCCTGAGATGGCGGAAGTCAGCTGCGTCCGATGGGCGCGCTCATCTTTCAGGGCTGCCCGGTAAGCCGCATTGGCAGAAGATTCTGGGCAAGGAACGAACGCAGTACCGAGTTGCGCTGCCGAAGCGCCCAGATCGAACGCGGCGCGCATACTGGCGCCGTCCATGATGCCACCCGCGGCGACCACCGGTACGTCCAGTGATGTGGACAGCAGACGGGTAAGTACCGCTGCTGGCAGGCGTTCATCCGGCGCCTCGGGATCGAACAGGCCACGGTGGCCTCCTGCCTCGATGCCTTGCGCGATGATCGCGTCGATACCGGCGTCGACAGCGAGTCTTGCTTCTTCAATGTTCGTCGCCGTCGCAAGCGTGCGAATTCCCGCTGCTTTCATGGTATCGATCTGGCCAGCCGGCGGCAGCCCGAAGTGGAAGCTGATGACCGCCGGACGCAATTCCAGCAACAGCGCGTAGGTTTCTTCGCTCTCAAGGTAAGATGGATAAATGGCCTCGAGCCGGTCGGGCAGTGTCGCGCCCACTTCATCGAAGAGCGGTTTCAGATGCGTAAGCCAGGCGTCGTCGCGGGCGGCGTCGCGTGACGCCGTGGTATGACAGAACACATTCACGTTGATGGGTTTCGAGGTCAATGATTGCGTACGCTCGATCATCGCGCGCGCTTGTGCAGGGCTGCTCGCACCGATGCCCAGTGAACCCAGCGCCCCTGCGTTGGAGACGGCGGCCGCGAGTTCAGGCGTCGACACGCCTGCCATGGGTGCCTGGATCAAGGGATACTGGATACCCAGCAATTCGGTGAAACGTGCAGGAGCGGACATGAGCGGTCGGCCTCGAGCGACTGGAGGGTATTCGAGTGTACGCCACCATCGCTCGGGCCGAGCGCCTGCAAATCACTCCATCATCAGCTGGCGGACCCGTGCAGCCAGTGCGTCCACTGCGAACGGCTTTGTGACCACCTGCATGCCAGGACCGAGGTGACCGTTGCCGATGGCCGCGTTCTCAGCATAGCCGGTGATGAACAGGGTCTTCAGGCCGGGACGAATCTCACGGCCTGCATCGGCCATCTGCCGGCCATTCATGCCGCCTGGCAAGCCGACGTCACTGATCAGAAGATCGATACGCACATCCGAACGCAGCACCTTGAGGCCTGCGACGCTGTCAGCCGCCTCGATGACGGTGTAGCCCAGATCGCTCAGCACATCTGCAAGCAGCATGCGTACGGTAGGTTCGTCGTCCACGATCAGAATGGTTTCGCCTACTTCCGCGACCGGAGCCAGAATCGCCTCTGCATGCTCTGTATCCTGCACGGTCGAGCCGAAGTAGCGGGGCAGATAGATGCAAATCGTCGTTCCCAGGCCTATCTCGGAGTAGATACGGACCTGCCCGCCTGACTGTTTGGCGAAACCGTAAATCATCGAAAGGCCGAGGCCAGTGCCTTCGCCGATGGGTTTGGTGGTGAAGAAGGGATCGAAGGCCTTGGCGATCACATCGGGCGTCATACCCGTGCCGGTGTCCGTGACGCAAAGGGACAGGTATTGGCCTTCGGGCACGTCATGGGTGCGCGCGGCTTCTCGATCCATCCAGCGGTTCGCGGTTTCGATCGTGATACGTCCGCCATCCGGCATGGCATCGCGAGCATTGATGCATAGGTTGAGCAGCGCATTTTCCAGCTGGCTCGCATCGACCAGCGCAGGCCAAAGCCCTGTGGCGCCGACAGTCTCTACCGTGATGCTCGGGCCTACGGTGCGCTGGATCAGCTCGGTCATGCCTGTCATCAACAGGTTGACGTCGGTTGGGCGGGGATCGAGGGTCTGACGCCGGGAGAAGGCCAACAATCGGTGGGTGAGGGCAGCGGCACGCTTCGCTGCACCCTGAGCGGCCATCATGTATTTGTCCAGATCCTTCAGGCGACCCTGTGCGACCCGTGTGTTCATCAATTCCAGCGAACCGGAAATGCCCGCGAGGAGATTGTTGAAGTCGTGGGCGAGACCGCCCGTAAGCTGGCCGACCGCTTCCATCTTCTGCGACTGACGCAGCTTCTCTTCGGCCTGCATGAGATCAGCGGTGCGCTCCGCGACCCTAGACTCAAGGGTATCGTTGAGCGAGCGGAGTGCAGCGATGGCCCGGTCACGCTCGGCTTCGACCGCGCGGCGTTCTTCGACATCGATGAGTACGCCCGGGAAACGAAGGGGCGTGCCATCCGGCGCATGGTCGACCTTGCCGTTCGCTTCGATCCAGTAGTACTTCCCATCCCTACGCCGAACCCGGTATTGATGCGCGTAGGCACCGCTGCGCTCGATTACTTCGGCGATAGCGGATTTCAGCCCTTCCTGGTCGTCCGGATGTACGGTCGCGATAATCTCCTCCAGGCTCAGGTTGTGAAGGTCCAGAGCAGGGTCGAGACCGAACGCGAGCGCGAAGGCGTCGTCCACGACGAAACGCCCCGCCACAAGGTCCCAATGCCACGTTCCGATAATCGCGCCGGCGGCCAGTGCCAGTTGCACGCGTTCTATGTTTTCGCGCGCAACAGCTTCGCTCGCCTGCAGGCGTTCCTGCGCGTTTCGTCGTTCGGTAACGTCGTTGAAGAGGATAGCAATCTGTCGATCGGCCGGATCCCCGACCTGTACGGCCCGAACATCGAACCAGCGCTTGAAGGCGGCGGCATAGCTTTCGAAGTTGCGGGGCTGACCCGTCTTGGCTACGTGGCCATAGGTATCGAACCAGAACTGCTCCAGGTCTGGAGCAAACTCGGTCACCCACTTGCCTCGCAGGTTCACACCGGCTTGGCGTTCGAAGGCGGGGTTCGCTTCCAAAAACATGTAGTCGATCGGATGGTCGTTTTCATCGAACTTGACCTGCACAATGGCGAAGGCAGCCTCGATCGTTTCGAGAATCTTTACGAACCGGTCTTCGCTCTTGCGCAGGGCGGACTGGGCCGAACGCAGCTGGGTAACATCCAGCATGGCGCCAATCATGCGCATTGCCCTGCCGTGGTCGTCCCGGATCACGTGACCGCGGTCCAGCACCTCGGCATAAGAGCCGTCGTACCGCCGAAAGCGGTATTCATCGGTCCACGCGTCCCCTTCACCATCGATGACGGCATGTATCGACGCCCAGATGCGTGAGCGGTCTTCGGGATGAATGTGGTCCATCCACCAGTCCCCCGATGCGTCTACCGAGGCCAGTGGATGCCCGTAGGCGCGCTCGAGTGCCTCGTTCCAGAGAACGAGGTTGCCTCGTAGGTCCCAGTCCCAGATAGCGTCGTTGGTTGCCTTCGCAGCTAGGCGATAGCGCTCCTTGGTCTCTTCCAAGGTACGGCCGGCGAGGTGCTCGGCAGTGCGGTCGCGCAGAATCTTGATGAATCCCAGGTGGGTGCCGTCTTCACCCAGAAGCGGCATCATCTCGCCGGATGCCCAGAAGTGCTGACCATCCTTGCGCAGATGCCAGCGTTCGTCCGAGGCCCGTCCATTTGTTAGTGCGCATGTCATTTCCACCTGGGGACGGCCGGCGCTGCGATCTGCAGGGGTGAACATGCGCTCCACGTTTTGGCCGCACATCTCTTCCAGCGTCCAGCCCATGACATGCGCAGCGCCGGAGTTCCAATCGGTCACAATGCCGGTAGGGTCGGTGACAACGATGGCGAAGTCTATCGCACTGTCGAAAATCGCCTTGAGATGCGCCGCGCTCTCACGACTGGGGCGTTTGGCTTGTTGCGTGTCGGGACTGCTCGTCGCCTCGGCCAGAGCCTTGCGCAAGCGCGCTACCTCGGCTTCGAGGTCTTCACGGCTAATGTCGTTCAAAGTGTGCGCCACTGTTTTCCTACCGTTACTGCTGGCCGGACGCCGGGAATGTTCGTTGAGCATTGAGTGCGCGACCTGTTGAGCCCGTTGGCCGTATAGAAGGCGGCCGGTACGGATCGTTCTGTAAGTCCGCGAAAAACATCGATACGTCGGGCGGCCCAGCCTATACGAAGCGCCTAGTTTATCTGTAACGGAAGCATGCACCGTATAGGTTGCTGACGTGCTGGGCGGCGAAAATACAACAGCTTTTCGCTACAGGCTGTGCCCGAGCGACAAGTGGAAGGCGGTTTGTCGCATAGTGAAGGTACGCGGACCGCTTCCCTATTAGACCGTTGCTCGGCACCGCTGCGCCAGGCTCGACGTTCTGAATCTATGGCACTTATCAGTGGATCAGGAGCGGTGGTAAACGTGCTGTCATGTTGGCGGCGCGAAGTGCCAGTCGAATCTATTACGAGGTGACTGATATGACGATCAGCGGTGGATGCTTTTGCGGAAAGGTTCGTATCGAGGCGCACGGCGACCCATTACGGGTGGGGATCTGCCACTGTCTCGACTGCCGGAAGCATCACGGCGCGGTGTTCTATGCGGCCGCGATTTATCGGCAGTACGACGTTCATGTCACGGGCGACACGGCCAGTTATGCAGGACGCCACTTCTGCGAAACGTGCGGCTCGTCCGTATTCGCGTGTTCCGCCGACGAGGTCGAAGTCTACCTGGGGTGTCTGGATGAGCCCGGACGCCTGACCCCTCAGTACGAATGCTGGACTGCTCGGCGAGAGCCATGGCTGCCCCCTGTCGACGGAACGCGGTGTTACCTGCATGGCCGTGTCGGCCGGCGAGAGATATCGGATGATTGATTACAGGTAGGCGCACGCGCTCACCAGTCTCCGCCTGCTTCAGGGCACTCGTACATGTCAGGGGAACGTACAGCCGGCTCGCTATCGACTTTCGCCCCCAGCGTTGCCTCCTGTCCAAGGCGGTCTGCCAGGAAATCAATGAATACCTTCAGCTTTGGCTGCAAATGCCGCGTCGCCGGATAGAGCAACCATGCGCCACCACTATACTGGTTCTGGAACGTCCACTCCGGTAGCACCTGAACGATCAGGCCTTTGCGGAGCGCATGGCGCGCTGTGAAGTAGGGAAGGCTGCCAATCCCCAGATGCTGTAGCACAGCGTCGAGACGCGCTCCAGTGTGGTTGGCAGCATAGCGGCCACGGACGTTCACGCTCACGGTCTTCCCGTTCTGCTGGAAACGCCAGCGTGCGTCCGTTGGGCTCCCGCTTAGGCAGATGCAGCAGTGCTTCGAGAGATCGCGCGGATGCGTCGGCATTCCATGCTCGGCGAGATAACGCGGCGTTGCGGCGATCAGGTGGTCGATCCGGGTAAGCTGGCGACCCTTCAGTCCGGCAGGCGGAGCATCCGTGATCCGTATCGCAAGGTCGATGTTGCCATCGACAAGGTCGACATACCGATCGCTCAGGTTCATGTGCACATCGACGTTTGGGTAGCGGCAGAGAAAATCCGGCAGGTGAGGGTGGACGAGAAAACGGCCGACTGCCTTTGGCACACTCAAGCGAATGATGCCTTCGGGCGTCTGGCTGAAATTTCCGCTGTACTCCAGCACGGCACGTCCCGCGCTGACCATGTCCACGCAGCGTCGATAGATATCTTCACCACGTTCGCTCAGCCGCAATTTGCGCGTGGTGCGGATCAGCAGCCGCGTCGACAATGCCTTCTCCAGTCGTGCGACGCTTCGGCTGGTAGAGGACGGCGTCGTACCCAACTGGCGCGCCGCTTCGGAAAAACTTCCGGTTTCAACGACCCTGACGAAAACGGCCATTTCGCTCAAGAGGGTGGTCAGTGTATTTATGCTCACGGCGCAAAGGTTCTTTGGATCGATACGGGATTATCACACCATCCGACTTTTCCTAATATGTCCGACGTCCATACCAGCCAGACCCAAACATGACCCAACGCCTTTACCACACCAGCCAATCCCTGACCGCAGAGGTGGACGTCATCGCCTGTACGCCTTCCGGCGACCGCTTCGAGGTCGAATCGGCACAAACCCCGTTCCATCCGCAAGGTGGTGGTCAGCCCAGCGACACCGGTTGGCTTGGCAGGGTTGAGGTACTGGCCGTACGCGTAACCGACGGCCGTGTGCTGCATATCACCAGCGAACCGGTACCGCTTGGGCGAGCCGAAGCCAAGGTAAACGCGGCGACGCGCCATCTGCACGCTCACCTTCATTCTGCAGGCCACCTGATAGGACTGATCGGCGAGCGGTTCGGCTGGCAGCCCGTCAAAGCGCACCACTGGCCGGGAGAGAGCCGCGTCGAATTCGTGCCTGGCGAAGAGGTCCGTGTATTGGATGCCGATCAGCTGCGCGCCGAATTTGAAGCGCTACGCGAAGATGAACTCCCAGTGCGAATGACATTGGACGAGGACGGGCGCCGGCAGATCGGCTTTGGCGCATTCGCCGCCTACGGGTGCGGTGGAACACACGTGGATTCGACGGGCGATCTGCGCGGCCTGGGCGCGCTTACAGTCAGGCAAAAGAAGGGTCGGCTCATCGTCCAATATGACGTAGTGCTTCCCCCGAGCTCGGATGCCTGACGCCGGCGACGGATAGCTTCAACTATCCAGTTGCATGCCCAGAGGGCAGGTAATGCCTCGTTTGTGCTTCTTTCTGGCTGAATAGCGCATGTCGCCGTACCTTGCAGAATTCCTTAGCCTTGCCCTGATTCACTTTCTGGCCGTCGTTGCGCCGGGGCCCGACTTCGCTGTCACGATACGCCAGAGTGTGCGTTATGGCCGCGCGGTGGGCTTGTATACCGCTATCGGAATCGGTGCCGGCATATCGGTCCACGTGCTCTATACCCTGATGGGCATCGGTGCGCTGATGCATACGCTGCCTTGGCTGTTGGGTATCGCGAAGGTGGTAGGTGGCACCTATATCCTTTATCTGGCTGTGATGTTGTTAAGAAGCAAGCCCGCGACAGATCGCCGCGGGGCGGTTGCTGGGCCTCAACACGACACGCAGGGTGCATCCACCGCGTTTCGGATTGGCTTTTTAACAAATGCGACTAACCCTAAGGCAACGCTATTCTTCTTGGCCATGTTCACGACCGTGGTGAGTGGGCGGACGCCCCTCCAGATCCAGGCGCTCTATGGCGTATGGATGTGTGCGGTGAACGCTGCATGGTTCATGCTCGTGAGCGCGCTCTTTTCCAGCGGGCATGTTCGCCAGACGTTCTTGAGAATGGGGCACTGGTTCGAACGGATCATGGGTGCCGTACTTGTTTTCTTCGCGCTGCGATTGTTGTTTTCGATTCTGCCGAGATTCACCTGACAGGATTTTGTCCAGAGCCCTTGGATATGCGGGCAAAGTCATGCGTGATCGCAGGTATAAAAAAGCCCCGAGCTATGCCACGGGGCTTTTGGCGCAACTCTTGATTCAAGCGTTTACATCAGCTCCGCAGGCACTCGGCCGCCGTTCTCGGCAAGCTTCTTGAGCACGGCCTTGTGAAGCCACATGTTCATCGAGGCTGAGTCTTGCATAGTGTCAGCGGGGCAGCCCAGTTCACGCGCCATTTCCTGGCGCTCGCCCAGACTGCTGTCGAGGCCGAGCAGTTTAAGCAGGTCGACGATCGATGTCCGCCAGTTCAGCGTCTCGCCGTGGTTGGCTGCAAGGCCGTCGAGCTTGGCGGCGACATCCACTTCACTGATGGTCGCGTTGCCTGTTGTCGCGGCAGCCGGCGGTGTAGTTGAGGTATCAGTTGGGGAGGGCGTAGTGCTGGAGGCCGGCACGCCTTCACCTGCCGCACGGCCGAGTGCGGAGCCTGCATTGCTGGTAGGTGTCGTGTCGGTCTGTTCCGGGTTGATGCCAAGCTTGGACAGAATTTTGCCAAATAGACTCATGTTGCCTCCTGATCTGCAGCGAATAGGCCAAAGGGGTTATATATCCTGACCGCAGCGGCACGGGCGAAGTTGCTGGGTCTTCACGCCTTGGCGAATTCGCTTACCAACGGTATGACCGTCTTCCCGGAAACAGGCAAGGATCTAGAAGTCCCAGGCAACCGGCCATCTCGCGATCTCTCTTACCATCGAAGCCGAGCAGCATAGGCATTCGCTCATTTCGTCCAACCGACATGAGGGCTCGATCATGATTGCTCTATCCCGATTCAACCTGGTGCTGGCAGGGCTGCTCTCGCTGATGGCAACCCTGGTCGTAGGACGCGAAGGCGATGTATCCGCGCGGAACGCGGCCGCAGTGGAGAACGCCTTCCATCAGTGGAAAAAGGGAAACGGGACCGTGTTCGATCTGCTTGCCGGTGGTGCACAGTGGACAGTGACGGGTACGAGCCCGGACGCCGGTGTCTACACGTCGCGGGAAGACCTGATCGAACGCGCCGTCACGCCCATCACAGCGAAGTTGGCAACGCCCATCGAGCCGACGGTGCGGCACATCGTCGCCCAGGGTGATCAAGTGGTGGTCTTGTGGGACGGCCGGGCGCGCGCGCATGACGGCAGCGATTACATCAACAACTATGCCTGGTACCTGGCGTTCGACGAGCAGGGCCGGATCCGTGAGGTCATCGCTTACCTTGATACCTGGCGGCTGGATCAGTTGATGCGCTGACCAAACCTATGCCCGCATCTCCGCATGGCCGTGACGACCGCGTGCGTCGGATACGCGACCTGCACTGGTCAAAAGAAACTTGAACCACGAGGCGCGATAATGCAGACAGACACCAAGGTGGCACTCGTTACGGGCGCTTCACGAGGAATTGGTCGGGCCATTGCTCAGCGGTTGGCGCGAGACGGATTTGCCATTGCGCTGAACTACGCGGGCAATCATGAAGCTGCCCGGCAAGCTGTTGACGAAATCGAAGCGGCGGGCGGCAAGGCCACGGCTATTCAGGCCGACGTGGCCAACGCTGAGGAGGTAGGTCGGCTGTTCGATCAGACCACGCGTCTATACGGTCAGCTGGATGTCGTCGTCCATAATGCAGGGATAATGGCGACGGGGCCCATCGCCGAAGAAAGCGTGGACATGTTCGATCGGACTATTGCCACCAATCTTCGCGGTGCCTTCCTGGTATTGGGCAAGGCTGCGAGTGGAATCCAGGGCGGCGGTCGCATCATCGCCTTGTCATCGAGCGTACTCGGCAAGTCGTTTCCCGGCTACGGTCCTTATATCGCCAGCAAGGCGGGCGTGGAGGGGCTGGTCCGCGTCCTTGCCAACGAGCTAAAGGGCCGGAATATCACCGTCAATGCTGTCGCACCGGGCCCCACCGAAACGGAGCTCTTCCTCGATGGCAAGAGCGACGAGTTGGTTATTCAGTTCGCCAACATGGCGCCGCTTCAACGTCTCGGGCAGCCCACCGAAATTGCGTCTGTGGTGGCCTTTCTTGCGGGCCCGGACGGTGGCTGGGTTAATGGTCAGGTGCTCCGTGCGAACGGCGGTATGGTTTGATCCCTGGGATATCCTGCGAGGAACAGCACCGCTGCAATGAGCACCGTGTGGATGTCACGCCTGCCTTTTTTTGGCTCGGCTGGCGCGACAACTGCTGCGGTAAAAAGGTGCTTCAGCCCGGTATTGGCGCATCCGGATGGATCAAGCCAGTTTCCTTAGCTTCCTTCCAGAATTCGGAAGGCACGGTTTCGGACATCGATGCGACATTCTGGCGTATCTGCTCCTCCGTGCTGCCGCCGGGGATAATTGCCGAAACGACATCAGGTGCATTGCAAAAATGCAGGGCAGCCGTGCGAAGGTCAGTCCCATGCTTCTTGGCGAGCGCCTGTGCCTGGCTGCGCTTCTCGGCCATGCCCTCCGGTATCTCCTTCGAGTAATTGAAGTACTCGTTGCCTGCCAGGTAGCCGGAATTCAGTGGTGCCCCAATGACCAGGGAAACGTCGCGTTCACGGCACACGGGGAAGAGCCGCTCGACGGCGTCGGCATGCTGGATCAGAGAGTACTGACAGGCTTGGAGGATGATGTCGGGATCGGAGGCTTCGATCGCGCCCAGGCTGGGTTCCAGTGTGTTGACGCCCATACCCCATCCTTTGATCAGGCCTTCTTCACGCATCTTCACGAGCTCAGGCATTGCCCCTTTCTGGGCCTGCTCGAAGCGTTCCTTCCAGCCATCGCCCAGGTCTTCATTGTCCGGGGACAGGTCGTGGATGAAGACAATATCCAGGCTCGGCACGCCCATCCGTTGAAGGCTGTCCTCGACTGAGCGGCGGGTGGCGGACGCGCTGTAGTCGTAGGTGTAGTTGAAGTTGTTCACGCCCTGCCAGTTGTCATTGGAGAAGCCAGGCTCGGCGTGCAGCAGGCGACCCGACTTGGACGACAACTCATAATCGTCCCGCGCATGGTCGGAAAGCAGAAAACCCGTCCGGTGCTCGCTCAAACCCAGACCGTACCAGGGTGAAGTGTCGTAGTAGCGGATGCCAGCATTCCATGCGGCCTGCAGCAACTCGAGTGCCTGCCGGTTAGTCATCTCGCGACGCATGTCGCCCAACGCCACTGCGCATCCGTAGCCATAACGGTGTTTGGGACGGTAACGCTTGTGCTTGCCGTCGTTCATCGGTAGCGCGCTGCCAGCCTTGCCATTGCCAGCTGTACCACCGGCATTCGCCGCAGCCGCCTGTGCCAGCAATGGGCCCCCCATGATGCCGGCTGCACCCACCGCCGATGCCGCTATGAAGTGTCGTCGTTGCATGCGCGTTGTCTCCTTGAAATTGCCGATGTAGAGCGTGGACTACCATGGCCCAACATGAGTTTCGAAGGATTGCCCGACGGGCAACGACCGGAGCCTAGTCCACCAACGTACTGCTTTTTCGCGCCGAAGCGGCGGGAGCGAGACTGCAATTCGACGCGGGGTGTACCGTTCGCATACGGACGTTTCTTGTCTTGCGGTTATAACAAAATGCTTTTTTAATATATTTCGCGTGTCTGCAAAGCCGCTATGCTCCCGCCCGTTTTTCGTTTGCGTATTGAGTGTGCGATGGAAGTTGGAGTAGCGGGTTTTATCATCGCCGGACTGGTGGTCGGCTTTATCGTGGGCATGACAGGGGTAGGTGGCGGGTCGCTGATGACCCCGATCCTGCTCTGGTTCGGAATCAACCCAGCCGCTGCGGTGGGCACTGACCTGCTCTATGCGGCCGTCACTAAAGCTGGTGGCGTATGGGTCCACCACCGCAACCGCAACATCGACTGGTCCATCACCGGCTGGCTGGCGCTGGGAAGCGTGCCCGCCGCGGCACTGACGCTGCTTTTTCTGAAAAGCCTCGACTCAAGCCCGGACGCACTGAACGCCATCATCAAGCATGCGCTGGGAGTGGTGCTGGTGCTGACCGCACTGGCGATATTCTTCAAGAAGCGGCTGCTGGCATTCGCAGGCAAGCAGGCGGGAGAGGGCTACAACATCCAGCCACGGACCTTGACCATTTTGACGGTGGTCACGGGTATCGTGCTTGGCGTCATGGTGACGTTGACCTCGATCGGCGCGGGCGCACTCGGGACCGTCGCGCTGTTCGTCCTCTATCCGCTGCTGGTGACGCGCCGATTGGTCGGCACCGAGATCGCGCATGCCGTTCCGCTCACCCTGATCGCCGGCCTGGGCCATGCCAGCATGGGCAACATGGATTGGTCCATCCTGGCCTATCTATTGATTGGTTCGTTGCCGGGCATCTATGTAGGCAGTCATCTTTCAGGCCGCATTTCTGATGACATCCTGCGGCCTTGCCTGGCGGTCATGCTGCTGGCGATCGGTTACAAGCTGGTACTGTGACACTGCAGCGCGTCGGTCAGGGCTTGACCTCGGCGCGCCGAAGCAGCCGCTTGCAGCGATCCGACAGATGAACGACCCGCAGGTGTTTTCCAGCTTTGCTGTAGCGCTCGCGTAGCGTCATTAACGCGGCGATGGCGGAATAATCAATGAAGCTTAGATGGCTGCAGTCGAGGGTCACCGTCTCAGGGTCCGTGGCGGGCGCGAAGCCTTCGAGAAAGCGTGTCGTCGACGCGAAGAACAGCGTCCCTCGCGGTCGGTAGAACTTGCCTTCCGGCTCGTCGCGCGTTTCGATGTACAGATCGCGCGCATGCTGCCAGGCGAAGTTCAACGCTGCGATGACGATGCCGCAAAGGACCGCCGTCGCAAGGTCGGTGAGTACGGTGATGATAGTGACCGCAACGATCATCAGCACATCGTTGACCGGCACCTTGCTGATGACCCGCAGCGATGCCCAGGCAAACGTCTGGTGTGCGACCACGAACATCACGCCCACCAGTGCTGCGAGCGGGATGCGTTCGATGAGCGGGGAAAGGAACAGCACGAACAGCAGAATCATGACGCCGCTAACGGCGCCGGATATACGTGTACGTCCGCCCGAGCTGAGGTTGATCATTGTCTGGCCGATCATGGCACAGCCGCCCATTCCTCCAAACAATCCCGATGTGACATTAGCGACACCGAGCGCAATGCACTCGCGGTTCGCATGGCCACGCGTTTCCGTGATTTCGTCGGTGAGGTTCAGCGTCAGCAGCGTCTCCAAAAGGCCCACCATCGCCATCAGGGCCGCGTAGGGCAGGATGATGCGTAGCGTCTCGACGCTCCAGGGAATATCAGGGAAGAGTAAGGTTGGTAGGCCGGCGGCGATATGCGCCATGTCGCCCAGCGTGCGGGTAGGCAGGTCCAGGGCTGCAGTGAGCAAACCTACGCTGACGATCGCGACCAGCGCCGGCGGTACTGCCCGTGTGACGCGTGGCAGTACGTAGACGATCGCCATGGTCAGCAGCACCAGCCCGACCATGATCCAGAGCGGTTTGCCGGAAAGCCATTGGTCGCCGTCGTGAAAATGCTCCAGTTGCGCCATGGCGATGACGATGGCAAGACCGTTGACGAAGCCGAGCATCACCGGGTACGGCACCATGCGTACGAGCTTACCGAGCCTCAGCAGTCCGAACAGGATCATCAACGCACCGCCCAGCAGGACAGTAGCGAGGAAGTACTCGACGCCGTGCTGCACGACGAGGGCAACGATGACGACCGCCATGGATCCGGCCGCACCCGAGATCATGCCCGGACGCCCGCCAAATAGCGCTGTGATGGTGCAGATGAAGAACGCACCGTAGAGCCCCATCAGCGGGTTGAGATGAGCGACGAGGGCGAAGGCGATGCACTCCGGCACGAGCGCGAACGATGAGGTCAGTCCGGCCAGTACGTCGGCGCGAATACGAGCGACTTTCATTGAAATCCTGTGGCAATAGCATTCGTCACCCTGGCGCGGTGGCGACCGCAGGGTGTCGGTAATGTCGTGTGGGAAGCGGGAGATACTAAGTAATAGAGGACGCTAATGCCAGCCCGAGCGGGCCGGCGGCGCGATGCGCTACCAGAAAGGTAGGGCGTCGCGCTGCGTTTGAAGGGCGCAAGGCGCATGGCAGGGCGCCATGACACGGTTTCAGTAGTCGCCTCACGTTCTGTCGCCGGCCAAGCGCACACGGCATTGCGCGGCCGGCGACATGCGATCACTTGAAGTCAGTTCACGCTGTCTTCAGCCGCTTCAGGAAGCATTTCTATCCAAAGGGCGCTTTTGCCAGCCGGCGCCTCACCTACACGCTCGATGGCACCGGATTCATCGATCCGGTAGCTGCCGATGACAGGGCTCTTCTCGCCGCTCGCGATTAGCCAACGACCTGACGGCGAAATGGCGATATTGCGAGGCTGTTTTTCCTGCAAAGGAAAGTTGTCGATAAAGGTCAACTCGCCGGTAGCCGGATTGACCCGGAAGGCCGAAACCGAACTGGTGGTGCGCTCGCTGATGTATAACAACGTGCCGTCGGGCGTGAGACGAATGTCCGCTGCCCAGATCAGTTTCGGAGCGAGATCTTCGGGGATCGGGTCTGAGCCACGGATCACACCGGGCTGCAGGTTCATCCGCGGCGGGATGCCTTCGGCGCGTGTGATTTCGTTCAGCGCACCGGTCGACGCGTCTATTGCGTATCCAATCACGGTACCCGTCAGTTCGCCGACGACGTATAGGTGCTTGCCGCCCGGCGAGATGATCAGATGGCGCGGCCCCATGCCGGTGGGTGTCGAAATGAAACCCTCGCCGATAGGAACAAGCTTGCCGGTCTCTGTATCGTGAGCGAACTGTGCAATCCGATCGGCACCGAGTACGGCGGCATAGACGTGACGATCATCGTCGCTGACTCGGATCGAGTGGGTGTTCGGGCCGGTACGGTAGACGACCGGGTCTCCCGTCGTTGGCCCTACCGGTGCCGGCTGGATACTGATCAAGCCACCGCCATAGGACGCGCCATAGAGGAACCGGCCGGAGTGTGAGGTCGAGAGATAGGACATGCGGTCAGCGAGCGGCGCTTCGCCCGAAGCCTGCAGTTGCCCGGAGCTGGCTTCGATGGCCAGGCGCAGCACGCGGTTGCCTTTCTCGGCAGGTGCGGCGGCATACAGGTACTCCCCGCCGGGCGAAAGCGTCATTGCCGCGACGCCGTTAGCCGCTGCAAACGCGTGCACGTGCGTAAGGGCACCGGAGCGCTCGTCCAGCCGGTACTGGGTCACGTTCCCGTCGCCGGGGCTTGAGATGTAGACATGGGCAGCATGAGTATGAAGGGCGAACATAGTGGTAGCGATGGCCAATGGAAGCGGGGAACGGGGCATTCTGGTTTCCTATTCGATCTCACGCAAAGAGAAACGTGCAGGCGGTCAGATGTGCTTCTGGTGAACCTGCAGTTGGACGTAGGCGGTATCCAGCAATGGGGTCGCCACGTTGGCGCGGTTCGCCCGGTCTATCAGGTCGCCTATGATCTGCTCTGCTTCGACCGGCTTTCCGGCTTGCAGGTCCCGATACATCGAGCTGGTCTGACGTGAGTTGGCATTGGTGAGCATGGTCTGGACGGTCTGTACGTAGGCATCGCTCACGGCACCGCCGTTCGCGCGGACAGCCGTGACCACCTCGCTGAGCACGCGTCCGACCAGTTCGCGCCCGCCACGCGTGTTATTGACCTCGCCGACTGTGCCGCGCCCAAGGCAATTGATGCTGCCCAGGCTGGCCAGAAGCGTCCATTTCTCCCATAGGGTCCGCACGATGTCATCGGATTTCGCGGCCCCGAACCCCGCGCCCTGCATGAAGGCGTCGAGGCGCTCGATTCGTTCGGAGGTGGCGCCATTCAATTCGCCATAGGTGATGTCATTGATCTTGCTGAACTGAACGATTCGGCCCTCCGCGTCGACAGTCGACTCGATCTTGCAGACGCAGCCCACCACCCGCTCAGCCCCGAATCGCTCACGCATCCGGTCCAAATGTTTCATCCCATTGAGTGTGGATAGCAGCATTGTGTGTTCACCCACTGCAGGTGCGATGTCATCCAGCGCTTGCTCCAGGGCATACGCCTTGACGGTCAATAGGACCGCATCGAATGGTGCGTCGATGGCGTCTTTGGTGGTTACGGATGGTTTAACGGTGGAATTCCCGTGCGGGCTGACGACCTGGATCCCGCACGTGCGCAGCGATTCGGCCCGAGCAGGGCGAACGAGGAACGTCACGTCACGGTCTGCCTGCGTTAGGCGCGCACCGAAAAAGCCGCCGGTGGCTCCCGCACCAACTACCAACATTCTCATTTGATATTCCTCGTTCTCATTGTCGTTGCGCAGGTATAGGCGTGCGGTCGAAGGTCGGTCAAGCGCTGCGTCACAGCCCGGACAGCCCTGATACCATTGGGAATGCACAGCGACGGGAGCCTGCAGTGGCCCGCTACGACCTGATCATTTTCGACTTTGATGGCACTCTGGCCGATTCCTTTCCCTGGTTCATCGGGACAGTCAATGACGTCGCACACGAGATGCGATTCACACCGTTTGATCTGACCAAAATCGACGTATTGAGACGTATGTCCTCTCGTGAGCTATTGGCGATGACAGGTTTGCGGGCGTGGCGCCTACCTGCGGTCATGCGGCGAATGCGGCAGCGAATGGGCGATTGCATAGGCGGTGTAGAGGTCTTTGACGGCGTGGCCGACTTGGTGATGCGACTGAAGGCGGGCGGGATAGCGGTCGCTGTCGTGACATCCAATAGCGAAGCCAACGTGCGCGCCGTACTGGGCCCCGCGCTAAGCGAACGGATCGACCATTTCGAGTGCGGTGCCTCGCTGTTCGGCAAGGCTCGCCAATTGGAGAAGGTAATGGCTCGTGCCGGCGCGGTGGCGGGACGATCGATCTATGTCGGTGATGAGACGCGTGACGTCGAGGCGGCCCGGCGAGCAGGCGTTCGTTTCGTCGGAGTTGGTTGGGGGTATGCGGCGGCTGAGCTGCTGGCTGCCTGGACCGGCGAGGACGTACTTGACGTCCCCGCCGATCTGCTCGGCCATGTGGACCTCGGTTAGCGGGTGGCCTGTGAAAAGGGCGTGACGCTTCGAGGGAAACCGCTAGGACCCGATTTGAGGGATCCGCCCTGCAGATAGACTGCCATATTACCGCCGATGTTGTTTACGAACCCAATCTTGGCAACCTGACCGTCCGACAGTTTTACCGACGCGCCGGTCTTGAACACGCTTAAATTGGCTGACGTTTTCGGAATCAGGAACGCATTGGCGGTACGGTGAATGCCCGCGTTCCATGTACCATCGGTCACGGCAGCGATGCCGACGTCCGCCTTGCTGGGCATAGACTTTGGAGACTTGCCGCTCGGCACAGCCGCGTTTTGGCTGTTATCGGTCGAGCCGCTGCCAGTACCGGTAGATAGGCTGCCTGGGGCCGCGGAAGGCAAGGCGCTGTCTGATGAGTGTGCAGTGGGCATTACCGGAGTGGGCGGCGGAGCCGAAACAGACACGCTCGCAGTAGCCGGACGCGCTGTAAACTGGTGGCTTGCACTTGCACTGCTCCCGCTGGGGCTACGAACGACCGGGCCGGCCATTTGTGTTTGCCCTTGCAGCGTGCCAACCGCGCGGTCAGTCGCAGTTGCGTCTGCTACGTAAACGGCTTGCATGGCAGGCCGCGCGACTATCGGTGCATTGCCAGCTGCATATTCCACGATTGCTGAGGATTTGGTTGCAGCCGTGGACATCGCGTCGCTAGTGCCTGGAACCGCCGAGGGATACGCTGCAGCTTGCGCATTAGCGTGTGCGACTGATGGTGCCGCTTCCTTCCAGGCTGGACGGGGGGAGGAGGTCGATCCGGTCGGCTGAGTATTTGAACCCGGCCCACTGTTTGACGGGTTCGTTCCAGTCACCGGTGGCTGGCTCTGAGGAGTCGAGAACGGACCAATCGCCCAGCAGCGCGTATTGTTGATGTACTTCTTCAGCGTGGGCCATTGCGGGCGATCCACACCATTGATGGGCTCTACGGCGAGGCGGTAGTTAGCCCATCCGGGACCAGCTGCCCAATAGGTCGACGGGATACAGTTGTCTCGGAGATACGCCAACATGCCGTCCATGATCGGCAACCAACGCGGCTCGTCCGCAGGCACGCCGTACTCTCCGATAAACCCTTTCTTGTTGTACTTCTTCAGCCATTCGACGAAGGGTTTGACGCGTTCGACGCCGTAATCTGCTGAGACCGTCGCAACGTCGAAGCTCTTGTATGAGCCGCCACCGTATACACCATCGAAATAGACATGTGCCTGGAAAATCAGGTTATCTGCGGGGTCCTTCAGGTTCAGCAGTGACGCGTTCCACTGCGGCCAGATGGTGGCATTCGCCCACCCGTTACCCTCGATCATGATCGGCCGGACGTTATCCATGACCCTGATCCCGTCGATGCCGTGCTGCGCGGCGATTGGCCACTGGGCCGTCGCGTCATGGGGTTCGTTCATGATGTCGTAGGCATACAACGACTTCACACCACCCCAGCGCTGGGCGATTTTGAGGTTCACGTCGCGGAAATGAGCGTAGGTAACATTGCCTGTGCCGATCACTTCGCCGCGGTACCGCATGTAGTTGTGCAGGTCGAGAATGATCTGCATATCGTATTGATCGGCAAATCGGAAGGTTTGGTCGATCAGTCCGGCATAGGTAGGGTCAAGCGGACCACCCAGCGTAGGTTGCAGCCGTTCCCAGATGATCGGGAAACGGATAAGGCGAATGCCCTTGCTTCGCCACTGCTGGAAGTAGTTTTCGGTTGGAAAGAAGTAATTGGTCCCGTTCTTTCCGGGTAGCGCGCCTGGACCGAAGCCGGCACCGGAAAGGTTCAAGCCAACAAGTTCGATACCTGCTGCCTGGGTTTTGGCAGGCGCCAAAGCGCCCAACACGCCAATGCCCACAGCAAACGCAATGCAGGCAGCGCGGGCAATCTTGGATTTGACTGTCGAAAAGGTGCTAAGCGTCAGATACATGCTCGACTCGCGCGGATCATACGAAGGGCCGATGCCGTGTTACGGCAGGGGCAATGCGTATTCGACGAGGCGGGCGTCCGAAGACCGTTCTAGAGCCGTTTCCGTCGAATCTGACCTGTTAGCGCCAGCCAAGTTAACTTCTTGAGCATTCGCTCAAGAAGTCCGACGTACGGTAGGGAACTATTTGTGTGGGCAGCCATTTAGGAAGTGCTAGGGAGCGAAGCGCCGCAGAGACGGCGCTATTGCCTCACTGGGTAGAGCGAGCCTTGAGCCAGGCGCGAAGCTGATCGACTTCCTTTTCCTGCGCCGCGATCACCGTTTCTGCGAGTGCTCTCATTTCTGGATCCTTGCCATACTCCAGCTGGATGCGAGCCATATCGATCGCCCCCTCATGGTGAGCGAGCATGCCGGCGGCGAACGCTACATCAGGATTCTCCGCCATGATGCCCTTGTGCATATCGTCATGCATGGTCTGCATTGACTCCATGTACGCTTCGCTGGCAGGGCTATTCGCCTGGGCATGCGCACCATGGTTATGCGATCCGGCCGCCATGGCGGTTGCTGACATCAGGCATGCGAACGTACCTAAAACTATCGCCTTCATGGTTAACGCCTCCATTAAGAATCGTGATATCGGACGCTAGCGGTTGCCCCAATGGGAAGGTCAACATAGCGGTCACGACGCTTGTAACCGTTTGTGAACACCCGGAGGCGTCGACGAATACGTGGCGGGGACGTTCGCGCTGAGAGAGCCGTATAGATAGGCCGGGGGGCGGATGGACCGCACGGGATGTGTTTGAAGTGTTTACGCAGCGGTAGGGCCCGCGGGAGAGAGGTGAGGGGGGCTTGCGCCCACTACCCGACGCCCTTCAGTCAGAACCACCGTACGTCAAGTCTGGCAGGCAGGTTTTCAGTCTTCATCCATCCGTTCCAGTACGAACAGGGCTTTCGTCTCGGCTGGCTGGTCATGTACGTAGTACATGGTGATGTGGCCATCCTTGCCCGTGACGCCAAGATAGTCGCCGGATGTCACCGTGAAGTGATCCGATTGCCCAGCCTCGGCTTCGGGTTCGATATGGGCCTTGAAGAAATGCACTTCATCGCCATCGCCGAAATACGCTTCACGTTCGTCTACATCCCAATCGGCCGGTACTTCGAACGGCCCTGCAATCAGGATGCGGCCATCGCCAAGCTCTCGCTCCTCGTCGGCGTCATTTGGGTCCGGTCGAAACACTACGCAGTCCAGCGCCTCGGGATGGGCGAGTAGAGCGGCACGGTCGAGTTCGGTAGACATGGCGACATCCAGTGAAAAGGGGGCGCCCAGCATCCCATAAAGCATCGGTCTGCGGGAGGTGCATCGCACCTCCCGTCGTCTTCACTCGTTGGGCTCTTCTGTCGAAATGTAGGGCGGCACTTCCGCCAGGGGTAGACGGCGAGCCTGTTCGGAATTGATGCCGGGACGCTTTGGAAGCGGATCGAGCTTCTGTGGCGTGTTTGTCTTCAGGCAGCGCTCGACTGCCGCGACTACGCGTACATCACGCCAGCCTTCGTCACCGTCCGGCTCCGGGTCGCGGTCCTGCAGGATGCAGTCTGAAAAGTACTGGGTTTCGCCAGCAAACTGGTCTACGACTGGATGGTCGTGTTCGGTAGTTTCACCCTGGATGGTCGCGCGGTAGCGAATCGCGACCCCTTCCCCGAAACCGAAGCAAGGTGACGCCTCGAATTCGCCTTTGGTACCCACCAGCTGGAAGCGCTGCGTACCGGGTAGGGCATAGCTGACGATGAAGGTTGCCATACGCTCGCCAGGAAAACGGAGCGTTACGTTCACGGTATCGGGGGTATTGATTTCCTCGCCCGGGGTTTGGGTCGCTACCGCATACACTTCGATCGGCTCCTCACCGAAAAGGCTACGTGCCGCATTGATCGGGTAAGGGCCCATGTCCGCAACGGGGCCCGCCCAGAAGCCGTTCTGCATCCGGTGGTTGGAGGGCTTCGTCATTTGCGTGAACGTCGCGTTGAAGACGCGGGGATCACCAATTTCGCCCTGACTTATACGGCCGATCATTTCAACGGTGGCGGGCTCGAAGTGCAGGCGGTACGCGATCATCAGCTTCGCACCGGACTTTTTCGCCGCTTCGGAAATGGCCAGGCAATCCTCTTCGCTGGTGGCCATTGGCTTTTCCAACAGGACATGGATGCCGGCTTCCAATGCGGGTACCGCAAACTCACGGTGACGGAAATTCGGTGTGGCGAGGTAGATGGCATCGATCTCGCCCGATTTCAGGAGGTCCGGAAATTGCTCATAGCTGTAGCTGTTGAGGCCGTAGCGTTTTGCCAGTTCGTCGGCCTTGATCGGGTCGCCCGTTACGAGCGCGGTCATCTCCGAGTTGTCGGTCTGTCCAACGCCAGGCATGAATGCGCCCTGCGAAATCCAGCCACCAGCCACTACGGCGTATCGAACCTTCTGTCTTGCATCTGCCATCATCTTCTCCAGTCGAGCCTGTACGGGTCCAGCGATAGGGAATGGCCAGCTCGAATGCTGCCCTCTATTTAACGGCAGGCGAGATGCCCGTTAAGTTCAGTGCAGGTGGCCGATGGCGTGCAGCTCATTTCAATCGAGTTTCGTCGGCGTTAGCGGTACGCTATGCGATTCGCAATCGTTGCCGCCCGTTTGAGGTTTTCCGTGTTCGCTGATTTCGCCTTGCATGACCGCCTGCTCAAAGCCATCGAGGAGCTGTCGTTCACGACGCCCACGCCTGTCCAGGCGGCGGCCATACCGCCTGCGATGGAAGGACACGATCTGCGGGTCACAGCGCGGACAGGAAGCGGGAAGACCGCAGCATTCGTATTGCCACTGCTGCACAAGCTTCTACAAAACGCGGGCAAGCGGGTCGCCATTCGATCGTTGATCCTGCTGCCTACTCGCGAGCTGGCGCAGCAGACGTTGAAGGAAGTCGAGCGCTTCTCTGCGTTCACCTTTCTAAAGTCTGGCATCGTGACGGGGGGCGAGAACTTCAAGGAGCAGGCTGCGCTGCTGCGTAAGGTACCTGACGTCCTGATCGCCACACCGGGTCGAATGATCGAACACCTTGATGCCGGTAACCTCGACCTAAAAGACGTGGAAGTGCTGGTGCTCGACGAAGCCGACCGCATGCTCGACATGGGCTTCGCCGACGATGTGCTCCGCCTGGCTGACGAGGCGGCGAATCGCAGCCAGACGCTGCTGTTTTCAGCGACGACCGGGGGTGCGGCGCTGCGTGACGTCGTAACCAAGGTACTCCGCGATCCTGTGCGCCTGCATTTGGACAGCGTAGGCGATCTGAACGAAGAGGTGCAGCAGCAGATCATCACCGCCGATGATGCCGGCCACAAGGAACGCATCACTCAATGGCTGCTGACCCACGAAACTTTCGAGAAGGCGATCGTTTTCTGTAACACCCGGGCGCAAGCTGACCGCCTTTATGGCCATCTGGTCGCCGGGGACTTCAAGGCATTCGTATTGCACGGCGACAAGGACCAAAAGGACCGCAAACAGGCCATCGAGCGCTTCCGGCAGGGCAGCAACCGCGTGCTGGTCGCCACTGATGTCGCGGCGCGCGGCCTCGATATCGAAGGGTTGGACCTGGTGATCAACTTCGACATGCCGCATTCCGGCGACGAATACGTTCACCGTATCGGCCGTACGGGCCGCGCCGGTTCAGCCGGCACTGCCATCTCGCTGATCTGCCACACCGACTGGAATCTCATGTCCAGCATTGAGCGCTACCTGAAGCAGCGTTTCGAGCGTCGAGTCATCAAAGAGCTCAAGGGAAGCTATCTTGGGCCGAAAAAGGTGAAGGCGTCAGGCAAGGCGGTGGGCGTGAAAAAGAAGAAGGTCGACAAGAAGGCCTCTGCCAAGGCGAGCTCAAAGCCCAAGCGCAGCCCCGCTGGCAAGAGGCCGGCCCGTCCGGCCTCCGAGGTCGTCAGTGCTGACGGCATGGCGCCCCTGAAACGCCGCAAACCCGACGCCTGATCGAGTCCCATCCACCACGCGCAAGGACGGTGATCGCGTAATCTTCGGAGTAACGTGACGTGCCATGCGTTGCCTGCATTTTGAGGCTGACCTGCGTCATGCTGTGCCTCATATCCACGACGGCCATGGCGGGCCCTTTGGTATTTGGATTTTCAGCCGGCAAGCCCCCGTACGTGTTCGATCACGAGCCACGGGGGCTTGAGTACGAAATCATCGAAGCCTCGTTCAACAGAGCAGGAATCGCGTTCGAGGCGCGGTACCTGCCGATCGACCGGCTCCATCTCTCCTTGGAGCGGGGGGATCTGGGTGCCGTCGCCAGCACAAATGTCCAGGGCGGGTTGTCGAACGTCGCCTATTCCGATGTCTATCTACAGCAGCAGAACGTGGCGATTGCGCTGGCCAGCCGCGGCTATGCGATAGACAGCATCGAGGACCTTGCCGTCCATTCGATCAGTACCTTCCAGAATGCGCACCGATTGCTGGGGCCAGTCTTCGGCAAAATGGCAGAGCGCAATGCCCTCTACCGTGAAGAAGCACAGCAGATCATCCGTAATCGAATGCTCTATTCGGGCCGCATTGACATTGTTATTGCCGATCTCAGGATTCATCATCACCTGAACACGGCGGCGCAGCGCGACGTCGACACAACACAGTCCATTACGATCTACCCGATATTCCCGCCCACTCCCTATCGCGTTGCATTCCGGGATCCGGGTCTACGAGACCGCTTCAATGACGCGTTAGCGAAGATTCGGGCAAACGGCGAATACGATGCGATCGTTCGTCGCTACGCCGGAGAAGACTAACCCCGGCGTAGCGACGCCTTAGATGCGCTCGAGATAATGGACGCTGAACAGGCGCTGTGCGTCGGTCCACATGGCAACAGCCCTGAAGCCCCCTTCGGCCGCCAGCAACCTGAAATTCTCAGGCGTGTACTTGTAGGAGTTTTCGGTATGCAGGCTTTCGCCGCGTGCAAAATCGAAGCGCTGGCCCTCGATATGGACTGACTGTGCTTTGGCGCTGATCAAATGCATCTCGATGCGGGACTCGGCTTCATTGAAGAACGCGTGGTGGACGAAACGCGTCGGGTCCAGATCGGTTTCCAGTTCCTTGCGAATCCGCTCGAGCACATTGAGGTTGAATGCCGCCGTAACGCCAGCCTCGTCGTTGTAGGCGGCTTCGAGCACCTGTGTATCCTTGACAAGATCGACCCCGATCAGAAGGCCGCCACCGCTCGGCAACATCGAATGCAGGTTGCGTAAGAAGTCCAACGCAGCGCTCGGCGTGAAATTGCCGATACTCGAGCCAGGGAAGAACGCGACGGATCGGGTACCATCCAGATGCGTCGGCAGGCTCATGGGTTGGGAGAAGTCGGCGCATGCCGCCTGTACGTCAAGCCAAGGGTAATCCGCAGCCAAACGACGCGTGCTGGACAGTAGGAAATCCTGGCTGATGTCGATGCCAAGATAGCTGGCAGGGCGGAGTGCTTCAAGCAGCAACCGAACCTTGCGACTGGCGCCGCTTCCGAGTTCGATGAGTGTTGCTTGCTGGCCAGCGATGTCCGATATGTCGTTCGCGGCCTGCCTGAGGATGTGCTCTTCGGTACGCGTCGGATAGTACTCTGGCTGCTGGCAGATCTGCTCGAACAGTTCCGATCCTTTCTGGTCGTAGAAGAACTTCGGCGAGATTGCCTTGGGCGATTGGGCGAAACCGGCCAGCACCTCATCGCGCAAAGAGTCCGTGGCTTCATGGGAGCGCTGGTCGTGGAAGCGGATCGCGAGTGCCATATCAGACATCCTTGGCGAGGCGCAGGCCTGCGAACTGCCAGCGCATATGGGGATAGAAGAAATTGCGATAGGTCAGCCGCATATGACTGCGGGGCGTCGCACAGCAACCGCCGCGCAAAACCATCTGTCCGGACATGAACTTCCCGTTGTATTCACCGAGCGTACCCTCGAGCGGCTTGAAGCCCGGGTAGGCGGTGTAGGCGTCTGCCGTCCATTCCCAGACGTCGCCGAACATCTGGATCGGGCCTTCCTCACTGTTTTCATGCGCAGCGACCGGCTGGAGGTAATCCGTTTCCAGGAAATTACCCGCGATCTCCTGTTCAGCCGCAGCGACTTCCCATTCCGCCTCGGTCGGCAGGCGTGCGCCCGCCCAGCGTGCAAAGGCGTCGGCTTCGTAATAGCTGATGTGGCAGACCGGAGCATCTGGATCGAGTCGCCGCAGACCGCCTAGTGTGAACTCGAACCAACCGTCATCGCCGAAACGGTGCCAATACAGCGGCGCGTGCCAGCCATTTGCCTGGATCAAGGCCCAGCCGTCCGACAGCCATAAATCCGGCCGGGCATAGCCCCCATCTGCAATGAAGGCGAGGTATTCCGCATTACTGACCGGGTGATGTGCCAATGCGAAGTCTTCAAGGTAGCGGCGGTGACGCGGGCGCTCATTGTCGAACGCAAACACGGCCTGCTCGCTTGCTCCGATTTCATGGACGCCCCCGGCGAAACGGTGCCACTGCGTTTCGGTGCGGGACTTTGGGCTGACAGCTTCAAGATCGTTGCGATAGACCGGGTAGACCGGGTTTTGCGCCAGGATGTGCTTGATGTCCATCACCAACAGCTCTTGATGCTGTTGTTCGTGGTGGAGCCCCAGGCGCATCCGCCGGCAAATCTCTTCGGCGTGCTCAGCAGGCGCATTGCTCAAAAGGTCGGCAATGGCGATATCAACGTGCTGGCGGAAGCGGTACACGTCATCGACGCCTGGCCGCGATAGCACGCCACGCTTCGCGCGCGGGAACGGTACACCATGGGTCTGGTAGTAAGAATTGAACAGGTGGTCGTAGACCTCGTCCAGCGGGTGATAGCCCTTCAGGAAGGGTTTGAGAATAAACGCCTCGTAGAACCACGTGACGTGCGCCAGATGCCATTTGGGCGGACTCACATCAGCCATGCTCTGCACGACATAGTCTTCAACTTCAAGTGGCGCGCAGATCGCCTCGCTGTATGTGCGAACGTCCTGATAAAGGTCGAAGAGTGTGCGCTCCTGTTCGTCAGGAGCGGCTGGCTCCATTGGCTGTAGGGCCAGATTCGACATGCGGCTGCCTCCTGTTGGCAGGTCGGTGCATCGATGCGCGAGAGGCCCTTCGGACCGTCTTGTCGCCAATGGGCGTGGCGCTGCCAAGCAGATATAAACGCCCGGCGAGCTCGTTCAACTGCGGTGAACCCTAGTGAACCGACCCGATTGCGAGACGGAAAGTTTCCCGGGGACGGCGCGTTCGTCAAATGGCCGATGTCGATGTGCCACTTTGTGATGAACTTCTTGGCATGGCTCGACATCTGATCTGCAGATGTGCCCAGGATCAACGGGGCGCCGGCATCGGACCGCGGGAGCGGCCGAGACATCAGGACAGTTGCTGGCCAGCCCACCACCGAGGATGAATGATGAAGGTTTCCGACCTGTTTTCCGGTGTTTCTCAGGACGAGCGCGATTCGGCTCCACCCACACCCACCCGCCCGCTTTCCCTTCTTCCGTTTTACGGCCTGCTCGTTATTGCCTGCCTGCTCGCCATGATGAGCTGAGCTGAACGGTCAGGGGACCTGCGCTGTGAATTGCCGTAGGTCGCCGTCACGTCAGGTGCCTTGTTCACTTGACGCCGATAAATAACAGCCTGTTACGTGCCGCTGGGGACGTCGCCGAAACTATCGCTGACGGCGCCGTGTCGACTTTGTAAATCGGTCAAGAATATGGGCGTGCACCGGGATAGCTTTTGCGACGTCTCATCTCGTTCCGACGAACGTCGAATAAAAAAGAAACCCGCTCGGCCGATACAACCGATAGAGACGAGAGTAATCTCAACCTACGGCCAATTGGCCGCAGGCCTGTAGTCGAGAAGGAGGCTACCCATGAAAGCACGCTTCGAACACATCATTTGGCAAATCGGTGTTGCGCTCGGCCTCATAGAGGCGCCGAAACTGCAGCGGATCCCCGTGCGTAGCCGCGAACGAGAGCGGCTCGCTGCGGAGCGTCGCGCTCGCTGATGTGCCGAGGTGCAGCAAGGTGAAAGCGGAATAGGGCACGTCCGAATGTCGGCTTTGGAACTGGACGATGCCCTTGCCACAATCGCTAGCTGCATGGCGGCGGGTAATATGCTCGTTGTTACCGGCGCGGGCATCAGTACGGCGTCCGGTATACCTGATTATCGAGACAGGGACGGCGTAAGGCGCGGTCGCCCGCCCATGATGTATCAGGAATTTGCCACGTCCCAAGCGTCGCGGAAGCGGTACTGGGCCAGGAGCACGGTTGGTTGGCCACGGGTAAGGGATGCGGGTCCGAATGAGGCTCATACCGCCCTCGCCGAGGTGGGACAAACGGGCCTGCTTGGTGGCCTCATCACTCAGAACGTTGACGGGTTGCACCAGAAGGCGGGTAGCGTTGACGTTGTCGATCTGCATGGCAACCTGCATCGGGTGCGCTGCATGGATTGCCAGTCAGTGTCCGATAGAGAGGCCCTGCAAAACGTACTGGTCTCTTCGAATCCTGCGTTGGCGGATGTCGACGCGATCCTGGCCCCCGATGGTGATGCGTTGCTCGCCAGCGAATTCCTCGAGGGCTTCCAGCTCCCGTCCTGCCGTTGTTGCGGTGGGTCACGGCTGAAGCCGGACGTCGTGTTCTTCGGGGAGAATGTGGCGCCTCCGGTGGCAGCAAAGGCCGCGACCCTGGCCGCTCAGGCAGACGCGATGCTGGTCATCGGGTCTTCCTTGATGGCGTTTTCGGCGTTCAGGCTGTGCAAAGCGGTGGCAGCACGTGGGAAGCCCATCTTCGCGCTGAACCATGGGACGACGCGAGCAGACGACATGCTGACCCTGAAGCTCGAGGTCTCCTGCGAGCGCGTCCTGCCTGTCTTGCGCGCGCTCGTGGCTGGCTAACGACTGAACATCCTGTGCAGGTACTGGCTTATCAGCCCGTTAGGGCCATAAACGCGCGCCAGTTCGGTATCGGCCGCCTCGATATGGCCTCGTAGCCTGCGGCTGACTTCCTCGCGCCCTAGAAGAGCGAGGAGGGTCGACTTGCCGATGTCCTGGCCTGAATCCTTGCCTGTCTGCTGGCTGTCGCAGGTGTCTTGAAGATCATCATAGAGCTGAAACGCCTGACCCAGCTCCAGCGCGAAGTTACGCAGCGATTGTCGCGTCATGTCCGATGCGCCTGCAATCAACCCCGCCATTTCCAACGCCGTACCGAAAAGTACTCCTGTCTTCAGTTCGTTGGTATCCAGAATCTCTTCCGGACGGCGCTCGCCGTTGCCTTCTCGCAGATCGCGGTACTGACCTCGGACCAGCCCCTGCGTACCCACGACACCGGCCAGGCTGGCCACCAGACGATTGCGCGTGGTGGGTGGCACGCCCGACAGCGAGGCCACCACCCTGAAGGCCTGGCTCAAAAGGGCAACGGAGGCCAGTACGGCAACGTCTTCGCCAAAGTGCTTGTGAATGGTGGGGCGCCCACGACGTAACGCGGCGTCATCCATGCACGGCATGTCGTCAAGGATGAGTGACGCCGAATGGACCATCTCCACGGCGCAGGCCAGCTCGACCAAGTCGGGCTTGTCGTAACCCAGCTCTCGTGCTGCCATCATCAGGAGCAGTGGGCGAATACGCTTTCCGGGCGCCAATGTGCTTTCGCGCATGGCCAGACATACGAGATCCCGCTCGTCGTTTGGGCTCGGCAGGACGAGCGCCAGACGATCATCCAATTCCTGGCGCATGGCCGCCAGCGTATCCGGCAAGGCGGTGCGTAGAGCCACGCTGGTTGCGAGTGTCGTCATGGTAGCCGGTCTCCCTTCGGTATGTGGCGATTCGACCGCATCTGTTATCTGTGTTTTCGAGCGGCGCCGCGCATCGAACGTGCTTGAACGGGGCTTGGATTGTGATTCCAGAGGTTGCCGGCAAGGGAACGTCGATGCCTACCACGTTGCCATATAGATCGTTGAACAACTATGTTGTACAACCCTTGTACAATAAAGTCGGCTTACCCAAAGGGACAGCTAAGTCGGCAAAAAATCCCTTTGGCTGGAGCAATTCATGGAGATAGGCCACTTGGTGAGCCGAAAGGACGACCACCTGGACATCGTCCTTGATGCTCATCGTGCGCGAAACGTCGTCGACGCTGGCTTCTCCGACTATACCTTCGAACACTGCGCATTGCCCGAGCTCATGCTGGATGACATCGATCTGGGGATGTCTCTTTTTGGCCGCGCATTGCGCGCGCCTTTCCTGATCAGTTCGATGACTGGCGGTGCGCGCAGGGCAACCGATATCAATCGGCATCTGGCCGAGGCAGCCAACGCACTCGGCATCGCGTTGGCCGTCGGGTCACAGCGGGTGGCCCTTCAGACCGAGTCCAACCATGGCCTGACCCCCGAACTTCGTAGGTATGCACCTGACGTGCCGATCCTGGCAAATCTTGGCGCCGCTCAGCTCACCCAGGGCGGCTCCGAGCTAGCACGGCGAGCCGTTGAAATGATCGAAGCGGACGCGCTGATCATTCATTTGAACCCACTTCAGGAAGCCGTACAGGTTGGCGGTGACCGGGATTGGCGAGGCGTCCTCGATGCGATTCACCGCCTCGTTTCAGCATTGCACGTGCCGGTAGTGGTGAAAGAAGTAGGCGCAGGACTATCAGGCAGAATTGCTGCCGCCTTGGTCGACGCCGGCGTAAGTGCCGTGGATGTCGCGGGGGCGGGCGGCACGAGCTGGGCGGCCGTGGAAGGCGAACGAGCCCAGGACCCGGCAGATCGTGCCGTAGCCATGGCGTTTGCTGGGTGGGGAATTCCTACCGCACGCGCGGTGATCGATGTTCGCTCAGCCGTGCCTGACGCATTGCTGATTGCTTCGGGCGGTATACGGGACGGCATTGACGCGGCGAAGGCCATCCGTCTAGGGGCCAACGTGGTGGGCCAGGCTGCCTCTGTGTTGGCCAGTGCGGTCGAATCAACCGAAGCGGTAATAGGGCACTTCGACGTCGTCATTCGTCAACTTCGCATCGCCTGCTTCTGTACTGGGTCTGCCGATCTTGCGGCGCTCCGCCACGCACGCTTGCTACCGGCCGGGCTTGGCGCGGTCCCGCTGGAATGAGCCATTTCGGCTTCGTTGCCCCGGCATTCCCAAGCCACTACCGAGCGCTGGAGGCGGTTGCCTCCCTGTTGGTCGATCGTGGCCACTGCGTCAGCTTTTTTCATCAAGCTGATGCCGCACAGTTCCTCCGTGACCCTCGTATCGGTTTCCACGCGCTGGGTGCTGAAACCCACCCGGACGGTTCGCTCGAGATGGCGCTGCGACGTGCCGCGAGTCCTGGCAGCCCGATCGGTTTGAAGCGTGTGATCGGTGATCTTGCCCGAACGACAGATATGCTTTGTCGCGAGCTGCCTGCTGCGCTTGAGCGCGCCGGCGTGGATACCGTTGTTGGCGACCAGATGGAAGCCGCAGCGGGTCTTTGCGCCGAAGCGCTTGGATTGCCCTATGTCTCGGTAGCGTGTGCTTTGCCTGTCAACCGCGAGCCAGGGATCCCACTGCCGGTTATGCCCTGGGCATTCGATCGGGGTTCGAAGGTCGAGAACCTCTACAAGACCAGTGCCCGCGTCTATGACCTACTCATGTCACCCCACCGGCGTGTCATTGAGCATCATTCCCGCGCGTTTGGGCTGGCGAAGCGCGGCGCCTTGCATGAGTGTCTCTCGCCCTACGCGCAGTTGAGCCAGACCGTGGCCGCATTCGACTTTCCCAGGGAAGCATTGCCGCCGCACTTCCACCATGTCGGTCCCCTGCGCACGAGCGCTGCTACGGCCAAGGCCTTGCCATACGACTTCGATCCCGAGCAGCCCGTCGTTTTTGCGTCGCTGGGGACCCTTCAGGGGCAGCGCATAGGCCTGTTTCGCAAGATCGCCGATGCATGTGCTCGCCAGCGTGCGCAGGTACTGATTGCCCATTGCGGTGGCCTGACCGGGCCGCAAGCAAAAGCGCTGGGCGTGCCCGGACGTGTGTGGGTGACCGACTTCGCGCCTCAGGAGGCCATACTTCGGCGGGCGGATGCCGTCATCACGCACGCCGGGCTCAATACAGTCATGGACGCGTTTGTTGCGCAGACGCCGATCCTCGCGCTACCGATCGCATTCGACCAGCCTGGCGTGGCGGCGCGGGTCGTTCATGCTGGGGCAGGGCTGAAGGCATCCGTGCGATTGGCCAGCGTCCAGGGGCTGAGTACCCGGCTGGAACGACTCCTGGCGGATCCTTCGTTCAAGGCGGCTTCTGGCAGGCTGGGGGGGGCTGTGAACGAAGCAGGGGGCGCAGCCAGAGCAGTCGAAATAATCGAAGCGGTAGCGGCGTGTGAACCTTGACGGAGGCTGCAGTATGAGTCAGCGTTTCGACGTCATTCTGGTGGGGGCAGGTCTAGCCAATGGCCTGATTGCGCTACGGCTGCAAGAAGCAAGGCCTGATCTCCGGTTGCTGCTTTTGGAGCAGGGCGCTGCGCCCTGTGGTAACCACACCTGGTCATTTCACGATGCGGATTTGACGCATGCACAACACCGCTGGCTCGATCCGCTGGTGCATCGTAGGTGGCCCGCATACAGCGTTCGCTTTCCGAAACGTACGCGGCGTCTGGAAAGCGGCTATGCCAGTATCCTTTCTGAAGACCTCGCTGATTATCTCCAAAGCCGGTTAGGCGACCGTTTGCGTTGCAATGCGGTAGTTACCCAACTTGGGCCGAACCATGCGACGCTCTCCACAGGGGAGACATTTGAGGCAGGCGCCGTCATCGATGGACGTGGTACGGCCGATAGTCCGAACATGGCGCTTGGGTACCAGGCGTTTCTCGGGCAAGTGGTGCGTACCGCTGAACCGCACGGCTTGGACGTACCCATCATCATGGATGCGACCGTAACGCAGGGGCAGGGCTACCGTTTCGTTTATGTGCTTCCGTTCAGCTCGGACACCCTCCTGATCGAAGACACCCACTACGTCGACGACCATGGCCTCGCGCCTGACACGTTGCGGACCCATATTGCCGAGTATGCCAATTACCAGAGATGGGCGATTGCCGAGATTCTGCGTGAAGAGCAAGGGGTGCTGCCGATTACTCTGGCCGGCAACCAGGAGGCGTTCTGGCGGGAGTCTCCAGGCCAGCCGCGCGCTGGCCTCCGGGCGGGGCTTTTTCATGCCACGACCGGCTATTCCCTGCCGAGCGCGGTTCGTCTGGCTGATCACGTTGCGAAGCTCGATGCGTTCGATGCGGCCTCCCTTCATGCAGCTATACGGGACCACGCCGAGACTGTCTGGCGCGAGCAAGGCTTCTTTCGCCTCTTGAACCGGATGCTATTCATGGCAGGCGAACCGAATAACCGTTGGCGCGTCATGCAACGCTTCTACGGGCTGTCCGAAGGGTTGATCGAGCGCTTCTATGCCGGTCGGCTCACGTGGCGCGACAAGCTCCGAATCCTGTCCGGCAAACCTCCGGTCCCGGTAGGGCAAGCCTGGGCTGCCATCAACAAGACCGATCCCTTTCAAATAAGGACATCCACATGACTCCACCCAAACGTGCCGTTGTCATAGGCGCGGGTTTTGGCGGTATCGCCCTTGCAATTCGCTTGCAGGCAGGTGGATACCAGACCACGCTGCTGGAGAAGCGCGACAAGCCAGGTGGACGCGCCTATGTGTACGAGGATGAAGGGTTCGTTTTTGACGCGGGCCCAACCGTCATCACCGACCCCTCTGCGCTGGAAGAACTGTTCACGCTGGCGGGCAAACGAATGGCGGACTACGTTGAATTGCTGCCGGTCGATCCGTTTTACCGCCTCTGCTGGGAGGATGGCTCCTACTTCGATTACGTCAATGACCAGGATGCGCTGGATCGTCAGATCCACGCACGCAACCCTGCCGACGTTCAAGGCTACAAGCGCTTCCTCGAATATTCGAAGGCAGTGTTCGAGGAGGGCTATATCAAGCTCGGTGCCGTCCCATTCCTGTCCTTTCGGGACATGTTGCAGGCTGGCCCACAGCTGGCCCGCCTACAGGCATGGACGAGCGTATACGGGATGGTCTCGCGGTTCGTCGAGAACGAGCAGCTCCGCCAGGCGCTTTCGTTCCATTCGCTGCTGGTCGGTGGTAATCCATTCGCTACGTCGTCCATCTATACCCTGATCCATGCTCTGGAGCGGAAATGGGGCGTCTGGTTTCCGAAGGGGGGCACCGGCGCGCTCGTGAAGGGAATGGTCAAGCTCTTCGAAGACCTGGGCGGCCACGTCCACCTCAATGCGGAGGTATCGCGCATTGAAGTGAAGGAAGGGCGCGCTACCGCGGTCAGGCTGGCGGATGGCCAGAGCATTCCTGCTGATACGGTCGCGTCGAACGCGGACGTCATGCATACCTACGACAAGCTGCTTGGGCATCACCCAAGAGGTGCCAAGCAATCTGATACGCTTCGGCGCAAGCGGTACAGCATGTCGCTTTTCGTGCTGTACTTTGGCTTGAACCGTCAGCACACGCAGCTAAGGCACCACACCGTATGCTTCGGCCAGCGCTATCGCGGCCTGATCGAGGACATCTTCAATCGCGACAGCCTTGCAGCTGATTTCTCGCTTTACCTGCATGCCCCGTGTGCGACCGATCCTTCACTGGCGCCGCCTGGCTGTGGCAGTCATTACGTGCTTGCGCCCGTTCCACATCTGGGTAACGCCAATATCGATTGGGAAGAGGAGGGCCCTCGCTATCGCGACCGTATCTTCGATTATCTGGAGCGATTCTATATGCCAGGGCTGCGTGAGGATCTGGTCACGAGCCGCTTCATCACGCCATTCGATTTCCGCGACGAGCTCAATGCGCATCACGGCTCTGCCTTTTCGCTTGAGCCAATACTCACCCAGAGTGCGTGGTTCCGTCCCCATAACCGGGACGCATCGATCCCGAATCTGTATCTGGTAGGCGCGGGCACGCACCCGGGCGCCGGCATTCCTGGCGTCGTCGGGTCTGCGAAGGCGACCGCTGGGTTAATGCTGAGTGAGGTTTGAGCATGGGTGAGGCACTGCTGGATCACGCTACTCGTTCAATCGAGGTTGGATCGAAAAGCTTCGCAACCGCCTCGAAGCTTTTTGACGTTCACACACGCCGTAGCGCGGTGATGCTTTATGCGTGGTGTCGGCATTGTGACGATGTAATCGATGGCCAGGAGGCTGGCTTCGGACAGCAGGCCGGTGACCGCTCGGACAGCGAGGCGCGCCTGGCATCACTGTTGGCTTCGACCCGCCAGGCCTATCGCGGCGAGCCGATGGCGGATCCCGCATTTGCAGCGTTGCAGGCTGTGGTCATGGCGCACCAGATTCCTGAGCGTTTTCCGCTCGAGCATATCGAGGGGTTCGCGATGGACGTCGAGGACCGAACCTATCGAACCCTCGATGACACGCTGCAGTATTGCTACCACGTGGCCGGCGTGGTTGGCGTCATGATGGCCATGGTGATGGGTGCCCGGGATGATGCGACGCTTGACCGGGCCTGTGACCTGGGGCTCGCGTTTCAGCTCACCAATATCGCTCGCGACATTGTCGAGGATGCACACATTGGCCGCTGCTACCTTCCGCTGGAATGGCTGGAGGAACAAAACATCCCGCGCGCTGCGATGGCGGACCCGCGTCACCGTGATGCCTTGGCGATACTGGCCGCCCGGCTGGTGGAAACAGCCGAACCGTACTACGACTCCGCCCAGCTCGGCCTGAGTGCGTTGCCGCTTCGGTCGGCCTGGGCGATTGCGACGGCGCGGGGCGTGTATCGGGAGATTGGCGTGAAGGTCAAGGCCCTCGGACGTTCAGCCTGGGACGCCCGTGTATCGACGTCCAAGGCGGATAAGGTGCGATTGCTGGCAGGTGCGGCAGGTACAGCGTTGGCATCTCGCAGCGCAAGCACGCAGCCACGATCCGATGCGCTATGGAAGCGTCCGCGGTAGAGGGGCGCCCGCACCTACTGGTTTTCTGATGCCTGATCCTTGCGCTGTTTGCGGCCCTCAAGGGACCCGCCATGGATGGTGCGTAATTCCTGCTTGAGGCGATCGACCGACGGCGCCCACAGGAACCCGAACGATACGCAGCCGTCCTTACCATCAACGGCATGGTGCATCCGATGCGCTTGGTAGAGGCGCTTCAGGTAACCCTTGCGCGGAACGTAGCGCAGGGGCCAGCGATGATGGACGAGACCATCATGCGCAAGAAAATAGAGAAAGCCATATCCCGTCATGCCCGCGCCAATCCATTCAAGCGGATGCCAGCCCTGCGTGCCCGCATAGATGAGGGCAATCGCGATGCCTGCGAAGACAACGGCGTACAGATCGTTTTTTTCGAACCAGCCGGCACGGGGTTCATGATGGGACTTGTGCCACCCCCAGCCCCAACCATGCATGATGTATTTGTGGGCCCACCAGGCGAACACTTCCATGCCAGCCAACGTAGCGAGGAATACGAGGGTGTTGGTCAGTATGGACATGTCAACCCTGCCAATGCGGTAAGTCCTCATGATAGCGCGACTGTCCAACGCCATGTTCGGCAGCGTCTGGATGTCGCAGTCGTCCGGCTTGCCGGGTCGCTGCGTGTTGAGTCGCGGATTTGAAGATGCTGACACTACTGGAACGTGGCAAGCGAGTCAGGCTTTGACGCGTTTGGGTCAGCATCGTTTCGAAACGCTGAGGCCCCTTCCATAACGTCGTGTTGCCTTCCTGTATCGCAGAGCGCTTCGTCTTTCGAATGCCACTGTCAGTGCCGGATCCTCGGCTCCAAGTCAGTAGGGCGAGCCGTCAGCTCGAAATACACTTAGGCGACACGGCTGTGTTTGTGGCTTCGGGATCGCTGCTTGCGTGCTTCGGTACCCTCGGTGCGCACACGCGGTAAAGGTCACTGTCACGCGGGAGTTCATGCGTGTGAAACGTATTGCGGCGTTGCCCAGTGTGCGTATCGACCTGTCAAACTCTGACTGTATTGAAGAAACCTGTGTAGGCTATACCGCTCTAAGCGCTCAACATTCATCGAGGCAGACCGGACTTGGAACAGCTAACACGCCTTCGAAGCGGGATTGAAGGGCTCGATGCCCTTTTGAAGGGCGGCTTGGTCGCTGGTGCGTCCTACATCGTTCAAGGTCGTCCCGGCTCGGGCAAGACCATCTTGGCTAACCAGATTGCGTTCAATCATGTGGCGGGCGGCGGCCGTGCGCTGGTCGCGACCCTGCTATCCGAATCGCACGATCGTCTTTTCCAATATCTTTCGACCCTGAGTTTCTTCGACAAGGCCCGCGTGGGTGAAGAAATCCAGTTCGTTAGCGCCTTCGATACCCTTCAAAACGAAGGGTTGGAGGAGGTCGTCAAATTGCTCCGTCGGGAGATCAGCCGTCAGAAAGCGACCGTCCTGGTGGTGGATGGCCTGCTCAATGCTCGGTCGAAGGCAGATACTCAGCTCGACACCAAGAAGTTCATTTCGGAGCTACAAGGGCACGCCGCGTTTGCCGGCTGCACGGTGCTGTTCCTCACCAGCTCCCGTCTAGACGACGGCAGTCCGGAGCATACGATGGTTGATGGGATCATCGAGCTGTCAGACGAGCTCGTAGGCTCGCGTTCCGTAAGGCGTATCCAGGCACGCAAGACTCGCGGCAGCGGTGCACTGTCCGGGCTGCATGAATACGAGATCAATGACGATGGAATTGGTGTTTATCCTCGTATCGAGTCGCTCTACGCACGACCCACTCACCACGACAGCGCCGCACTTACGCGTATTGCCTCGGGCATCGAATCACTGGACCAGGTCGTCGGCGGGGGTGTACCTAGCGCTTCGGTAACGCTCATCACCGGGCCATCGGGAAGTGGCAAGACCACGATCGGGTTGAGTTTCCTTTCGCAATGCACACCCGAAGCGCCAGGCCTCCACTTCGGTTTCTACGAGACACCGGAACGCCTCCGGAACAAAGCCCACGCCATTGGCATCGATATGCAGGGTATGGAGCGAAGTGGCGCATTGCATGTCGAGTGGCAGGCCACTACGGAGGGCCTGCTGGATCATCTCGGCGCGAAGCTGTTACGGATCGTCGAGGAAAAGGGGATCCGGCGGGTATTCATCGATAGCCTGGGTGGCATGGTGCGAGTAGCTAACACTACGCAGCGCCTGACCGAGTATTTTAGTGCGCTGATGAATGAGTTGCGTGCCCGAGATGTTTCCGTATTTGCCACGTGGGAAATGCGTGATCTCTTCAGTTCAGAGATCAACGCACCCGCACCAGAGCTGTCGAGCATCGTCGACAACCTGCTCCTTACACGTTTCGTCGAGCTGGACTCGGAACTCAAGCGGCTTCTTTCGATCCTCAAAATGCGGGACACCTTCTATGACCCCTCGCTGCTGGAAATTGTGATCAGCGATCATGGCGTCAGCCTCGAGAAGACGTTCAGACATGCTACAGCTGTCCTTTCCGGGACTGCTGAACCGCACCCGAACGCATGATCGCGAACGCTACCGGACGTAAGAACGCATGACGACCATCCTTATAGTCGATGACGAATATCTCATAGCGGATATTCTCGGCTATGCGCTGGAAGATGAAGGCTACATGGTGGCGAAGGCCAGCAACGGCCGTAAGGGGCTCGAGGTACTAGACCGAGAGCGTCCGGAGCTCGTCATCACAGACTTCATGATGCCGGTCATGGATGGTCTCGAGTTTGCGCGTGCGATCCGGGCAAGGCCGCAGTCGGCCAACCTTCCCATCATTCTAATGAGCGGGGCGCAGGCCAGCATCGGCCGCGCTGAGCCGGCGCTATTCTCTGCTGTGTTCGACAAGCCTTTCCAGCTGGATGCTGTTCTAGCAACCGTGCGCGCGCTTGTAGGACATGGGGATCGTCACTGACAATCGCCTTCACTTATCGCCATTCGCGGCCGTTTCGTAGTTCGAGCCACGGCGATATCGTATCGGCCCTTTCGACTCCTCCGTCGGGTCCACCGTTTTTGATCCCTGTGTGATCCTGATCAGCTCCTGGCTGGCAAGCTGAGCGCCGACTCGCCTGATACACGGCATCAATTGTCGCCATCCTCCGTTACTGGCGAGCAAGCGGGCCACCTCGGAAGGGCAGATCGAACTCTGGCAGTCGCGGGTGCCCAATAGGCCGAGGATCTCCTTCGCTATGTGATCATCAGTCATTCGCCGTACCTTCATCTCGCGGACATGAACTAAGCATTCCATTTGAACGAAACGGTGATGCCATGATCCCAAGCAAGGCTGACGCACCGCATTCCAAGAATAGAGCGGTCGCGAAAGACCGAAGTCTGCACGATATCCATTGTCCGCAAACCTGATGTCGAGCAGGAGCTGACTTGTGTCACTGCAGGCGTGTTGCCATGTTCCGCTCGGAGGATGAGCATGAGGAAAGGCGTTTCGACTATACGACGTACTCTATACGGTCTGGCGGGTTGGGGGATGGCTTGCATAAGTGCGCACGCAGCGAGCGATGCCGGGGCTTTCGTGCAGAAAGGAAAGGCGTCGCACTATTCAGATCATTTCCAGGGTAAGAAGACCACCAGCGGTGAGCGCTTCGATAACGATGAATTGTCTGCCGCCCACAAAACATTGCCGCTTGGAACAGAGGTTGAAGTAACAAACCTTGAGAATGACAAGAAGGTCACTGTGCGGATCAATGATCGCGGGCCGCATAAGCCAGGCAGGGTAATTGACCTTTCGCAGGAAGCTGCTCGAAAAGTCGATATGCTTGAAGAGGGTGTAGTGCCCGTAAAAGTAGAGAAGGTGGATTGACGAATCAATCCACCTTTTCGGTTCAGGGCGTTACTCCTGAGATATGGCGCAGCGGACGGGACTCGAACCCGCGACCCCCGGCGTGACAGGCCGGTATTCTAACCGACTGAACTACCGCTGCGCGTCGGTTGGACTTTCGTCCATTCTCGCAATGCTTGGTGGCTGATGACGGGATCGAACCGCCGACCCCCTGCGTGTGATGCAGATGCTCTCCCAGCTGAGCTAATCAGCCGATCGCCTTGCGAGGCCGCGAAATTTACGCAGGTATGTCACCTAAGTCAATAGAAAGGTTGAAAATTTTCTAGATTCTTCCGACTAAGCGAAGCGGAGGCGGCTGAACCACATCGATAGGCGACTGGGTGTGGGGCCCGAGAAGTGCCTGGCCAATTCTTGCACGCTGATTAGTCGATCGTTTTCATCGAAGGCGAGTGCGGTACGAAGTGCCTGCCAGCAGTGGTCTGGCATGTCCTTCGGTGGCGACAGCTGCGCCGCCAGATCGAGACCCTTTGCCTGCTTTGCATTGAGGCGGCGGTAGGGATGTGTGCCTGTACATAATTCGTAGATGACGCATGCGACCGCATAGGTGTCCGTCGCTTCGCTCAATCCGCGGCCTTCAATGAGTTCAAGCGCGGCGTATCGGGGCGTCCATGCCGTAAAACGGTCTCTACTGATGCGGGGTAGCCCGTCGAGGACGCCAGCTTGCGCCTGGCCCAATCCGAAGTCGAACAACCGCAGCCCATCCGGCGTGAGCATGATGTTGCTAGGCTTGATATCCCCATGCAGAACGCCGCGTCCATGCGCGTAAGCGATGGCGGCGAGCAGATCTATCACCAGATCACGGGCAGTGACCCACGGGATACCATCCGGCTGATGGGCCAAGGCCTGGTCAAGCGTCTGGCCCTGCAGGAGCTCCAGCACCACATAGGCACGTTGGGCCGCGTTATCCACCTCGAAACCATGCAGTCGTACAACATTGGGATGGTTCAGCCGAAGGGTCAGAACAAACTCGCAGTGCAGCAAGGTGTAGGCATCTGGATAGGAGGCGAATTCGTCGGTCAACGTCTTGATCGCCACCAGGGGCGACGGGTCGCCGAACTGTTGTCTCAGTAGATCCCGGGCACGGTACACGGCTCCCATCCCGCCGATGCCCAGTAACCGCTCGATGCGGTATCGCCCGTTAAGAAGCTTCGGCATGTCCGCGACCGGCACGTCCGCGACCGGCATGTCCGCGACCGGCACATCCGCAACCGCATTTGACTCACATCCGGGCAAGACGCTTGCGGGTACGCCAGTCACCAACGCCTCTGGCGGCTTGGCGACATCACGAAGGGCAGCACCTGCGAACGCGTAGCGGGTCAGGTCATCCTCCCCGTCTGCGACGGCAGGTAGGGCAATTGTGCCTGTCATAGGCGGACCACCACGGCGCCGAGATTGTCTCGCGCAGGCCCCTGAAGAGCACGGTCGAACAGCTGACGCAGTGCTGCCGCGGGAGACTTGAGGCTGAGCGCTTCGCCCATTTCGGCCTGGTTGAGCGAGCGGTACAGTCCATCTGTGCAAAGAAGAAAGGTATCGCCGGGTTGCGTCTCAAGTTCAAGCAGATCCAATTCCAGGTGCTCATTCGCACCCACGGCGCGGGTCAGTGCATGTGCACCAGGGTGCCGCAGTGCCTGATCTTCGGTCAGCCCGTTGTTGTCCATCAGATGTTGCATCAGGCAATGGTCGCGGGTGAGGAGATACAGGCAATTGTTACGCCAGAGATAGCAACGACTGTCTCCTGCCCAAATGCATGTCGCGCGTCTCCCCTCGGCCAGCAGGGCCACCACCGTACTACCGACCAGCGCGTCCTCTCGCCAGGCCTGGAGCGTGATGTCACGCTCCAGGCAACGGTTGACGGCATGGAGACGTTGTCGGGTCTCGTGTACGCGCGCGTCCAGATTGCCATCCAGCGGTTCCGCCAGATATTCGACAATCAACCGACTGGCGAGCGCACCGTTCTGATGACCGCCCATCCCGTCCGCCGCTGCCCATAAGCCCTGGTTCGGGCAATCCAGGACCGCATCTTCGTTTCGTGCGCGGACCTTGCCGGTGTCCGTCCGCGCCGCACTTTGCCAACGAGATCGCAGCATTGTCACAAGGTTGCCGGCAGGTCGAAATTGCGCAGGGTCGCGATGTCGAATGGATTCGGCGCACGCTGGCTGTGAAGGAGGTAGTTGGCATGCAAACCGCCGAGGTTGGCTTTGAGCATCAGCACATCTCGTCCACTGTGGTAATCGACCTTCAGGAGGTCAATGACGCGGAAGAGCGACCACGGCCCACTGTTCTTTTCAATGCCGACCTTTTCGCCATTCAGTGCTTCCACGACCAGACTCGCGCGCCCCTCGTCAGCGACCGCTGGCCAACGGAATGCCGTCTGCACGATAGGGCCATGACGGTATTCCATGGTGCTGCCTCCGAAGCGGAAATCAGCGCGGCCCACGTTAGAGTCCAGAGAGTAGGGCTCGAGCTTGAAAGCGATGGTGGGCTCATTGGGATTCTCCGCGAAGAAACCGGCGCGGATGGATTGCACTCGGCTCAGCTGGCGAAGGAAGTCCCGTGACAGCGGAAGGCCGCGACCGTCTACACGACGAAGCTGATACTGGCCGGATGCGTTGCTGACAAAAGGCTGCAAATAGGTATCGATGAAGCTCTGCGCGAGACCTTGCGCCTTGAAAAACTCCCTGAAGTCTGCGACCGCGACATCGCTCTCGCTATGCGCACTGAACGGATAGCGCTGTTTCAGTGAGCTTTTGTAGGTCGCATACAGCTCGTTTTGGTAGCGCTGATTCAGATAACCGTGGGCCTCGTTAAGCACAACCGACCAGCTGTCGTCGCCAAGGAGCGACAGCCATCCGCTCACGGGTTGCGGTAGGCGTGGTACGGCCTGGCGAACCTGATCGAACGCATCGCGCTGTCCCTTCATCCGGCCCTTGGCCATCTCGAACGCGGCCTGGTCTGGCATCCCCGCGTGTGCAAGGCTCGCCATCTGTACCTGTAGCGCATTGAGGCCCTGCATGACATTCGAGAGGTCCACTGCTGGCCCGCCCTCGTCATCGAGCAGGCGATGCAATGCCTGGAACCGCTGCTCCAGCGCACGCCGCGAACCCTGTTGGCCGCCTGCTGCTAGGGCCTGCTGTGCGGAGTCGGCTATCGCTCCCGCGACCTTGCCGGCTTTGCCACCGACAAGCGAGGAACCCTGGGAAATAGCGGCATCTGCTGCCGCGGCGTCCGGAGCACCAGGGAGGCGTGTATTCTCGCGGATTTCAGCCAGCAGACGAATCAGCGGCGAATTAGCCGAGGTCAGCCCGCTGAGTTGCATGGCTCCCTGTTGAGCGTCGCCAACAGGTTGTAATGCAAGCCCGGCAATCGCCTCTCCCCATTGGTCCGCATAATCCTGAAAGTACAGACGCTCTACATCTGCCAGCAGCCGGCCCAGGTCCTTGGGGCTGAGGGCATCGCTTTCACCCAGCACCCAATTATCCTGCAGGATGTCTCGCACCAGGCTGAGTCCCTGGGTTGCGAACATGCTCTGATAACCATGAAGCGTATAGAAGCCAGGGATCGCATGGTCGGCCGACGTGAAGAGCGCGGCCTGAGCGCCCATACGCTGATCAAGCCGATAATCAGGAAGGTGACGTGCGCGATCACGAATCATTCGGTAGACGACATTGGCCATCGATTCACCCCGCAGGCCGTCCCGTGCCTGCGCAACGAGCGCATCGTTCAAGGTGTAGGGGGCGAAGTCATGCGATAGCAAGCGGTCGAGGTGCGAAGACAGCCCGTGTTGCAGGACGGCATTACCGGCGTAATGGGTGGACCACGTAGTAGCCATCCAGTCCTTGAGAAATGCGTCGTCGCGCCGATCGGCAAGCTTCAACATCAAATAGGCGCGGAGATTATTTAAAAGGCGCTCACGATCACGGCGACTTGCTTGAATCTCGGACTCCAACTGGCCGGCGATAAGCGGCAGTAGAAACTTCTCGAGATCCTGACGGTACGCAAGCTGAACCACAGGATCGACTTCAGTGCCTTGATACAAGCCCGTGTGTGACCATCGGCTGGCCCGTTCTGGCGCATATACCTGAGATGCCGCATAACCGCTATCAAGTACATTGAGCGTCGTTACACCGTCCGCTTGCGCACGTAGCTCAAGATGCTGCTGGGCCTTCGTTTGGGCGATATCCTTGAGGTTTTCCAGACGCTGGTGGTTGGTCGAGAAACTGTTCGCCCATACGAAGCCACCTGCCACTACTGTTGCCAAGGCTCCGCCGTAGACACAGCGGCGCTTCCAGTCCAGCCGGTGTTGCACGGTGGCGTCTACGCTGGCGAGGTCCGCTTCGGCGAAGATTACCCGGTTCAACAGGTCGTGGATGAATCGGGCGCGACCACGGCGAATCACCGGGAGCCCATGCCCGGGCAGCCCGATCATTCGATCGATGTTTGAGGTGACTGCTGGGTTGCGGTCTTCCAGATCAGGCGCGCTAGTCAGGTAGTAGCCTCGCAGCTGCGCGCCACGCTGATAGCGGTTGCCCGCGAAAGCGAGCTCGACGAATAGGGCAAGCGGCTCACCGATCCGGGCGAGCTGGCCAGGGAAGTCGAGCACACGACCGCGTCTTTGCGTATCGCGCTCGCTATGCATGCGACCAATGACTTGTGCGTTCAGGCGTTGCAATAAGGTTTCGAACGTGTGCCTGATGACACGGGAATCCGTTCCGTTCTGTGCTTCGGTGAACGTGGTGCCGAGGACCTGAGCGGCTTCTTCCTGAGACAGCTGATCGAAGAACTCGTCGAAGCCAACCAGCAGGTCACCTTTGCTCAGTACGAGATAGACCGGTACCTCGATTCCCAGTTTCTGATGTATGTCCTGCAAGCGCTGGCGCACTTGTCTCGCCAGCGTTTCGAGTGCGAATTCATTGCCAGAGAGGAGGCTGTCGATTGAAAGGGTGACCAGTACGCCATTCAACGCACGCCCGCGCCGCTTCTTCAGAAGTGTTAGCAGCCAACGCCAGGCGCTGCCATCGACCTTCGGATCGGATTGCGTCAGATAGCGGCCGGCTGTATCGAGCAGAACAGCGTTATTGGTGAAGTACCAGTCGGCATAGCGCGTTCCGAAGGTGTCGCGCGTCAAACGGTGTTCTTCTCCCTGGCTCAGCGGCATCTCCAGGCCGGACAGGTCGAGGAGATGGGTTTTCCCGCTCTGCTCAGGTCCGATAACCAGGTACCAGGGAAGGTCTTCGCGTGACTTCTTGTTGCGTTTGTTGTGATTGCCCGACTTCCGAGTGGTCCTCAACGCATCCTGAAAGCGCTCCTGTAGTACGAACCGTTCCTCATCCATGATCGCCGTGCGCTGTACATCTTCGGTATCGCTGGTGGACTCCGGTTCGATAGTGGATGTGTTGTTACCGTTGAGGACTGCATACAGGCCCCAGGCAAGCAGTAAGACGCAGGCGGTCAGTAGTCGCGCAGTCTCGCTCTGCCATGGACGGTATTCGTCGATCGAGAGCAGAGGGCCAACAAACCAGATGAAAAGGGAAAGCAAAAGGACAATGCACAGGCTCCAGACCCAGCGCCTGCGAAAGAAATGACTTACCCGTTGGGCGCGTGTTTTCATTGTGGTTCTTCCATGAAGTCCGAAGCCGCAGCCGGTGCATCGGCCCTATAGGGTTCCAGTACAGCGTGACGGTAGTCGGCAAGCATCCAGGCAAAGCCGGCGTACATCGCTGTCAGTGAAATGAGAGTGAATGCCATGACCAACCACCAGGGTGCGGTCGGCGTAGCGCGTCGCTTGTTGTCCGGCAGCCCTTTCCAGTTGGGCGATAGTTCCTGTGGTACATCGCCCCTCAACTGCCTTATCTGGCGATAGAGGTTGTCACGGATCGTCTCCAGCTCCAGCAGTCCGCGCGGCATGACGCGGTAACGTCCTTCGAACCCTAGCGACAGGCAGACATACATCAGCTCCAGCATGTCCAGATGCTTGGCCGGGTTTTGCGATAGTCGCTCCAGTAGCTGAAAGAACTTCTCTCCACCGAAGGTTTCGTTATGAAAGGTTGCCAGCAGGCTCATGCCTGACCACTCGCTTTCGTTACCCCAGGCCGTAGTGACAACGGCTTCGTCAGTGGCAGTGCAGAGCACATACCGTGCGGCCATTACCTGCGTCTGCTCCAGTCCGAGGTTGAGCGCCCGGTACTCGAATTGCCTGACTTCCTCAGCGAGTCGATGTTGAACGCTGTCCAGATCCTCTGGTTCGTAGTGGGTCTTGAGCACAACGATCTCGGACAGTAGGCCTTGTGCAGCGCCAATGAGCGGGTTGACCCCATGCGTCACGCTTTCGGCATGGGAGACCCGGGCTGCGTGCACCATGCGTTCTTCCAGTTGCTCGAAGCGGGGCGCTGGCGTGTCCGTCAGCCGTTGGCTGCGGCCCGAGCTTCGACTCAATACGACCGTCCTGTCGCCTGCACCGAATTCCATTTCTCTGGTTGCCATGGTCAGTTCCTGATCGCCCAGAATTTCAATTCAAGCTCGGCGAAGTCGCCGGACACGTGGAAAGCAAAACCGCCTGACGTGCTGAGCTGGGAGATATCCTCGGATGAAAGCTCGAGCACGAAATAGGTTTTGTCCGAATGGAACGGGATCTGCCGTGGTGCGACTGCCATCGGTTTTAGCTTGATTCCCGGCAGATGCAGATTGACCAACTGACGTATCCGCTCGACCGGTCCGATTTTCAGATGGCTCGGCAAACGTGTGCGGAGCGTCTCTGAATCGCACTGCGCACTCGCAGCGATCACGAAGGACGACGTCTCGAGCAGTTTGTGATCAGGTAGCGGCGAGACGAGTATTCCGTATTGCCGCTTCTGCAAGTCCAGTTCAATCGCATGCTGCTCGAGCACCATCGAGAGGTGCTGGCGCAGGTTTTCCATCACCTGACCAAAGCTTTGGCCCTGGTCGTTATGGCGGTATTGCCAATCGACACGGGGTCGTTTGGCCTCGTTCGCATAGGTGGCGAGTTCCCCCGCGAGGCTGATCAATTCGCGATAAAGCGCTTCGGGGTGGACCAGCTCGATGTTCGCAAGATGCCGTAGCACGGGTTCGAGCCGATTGATCATTTGCAGCAGAAGGAAATCACCTATTTCTGCACCCGCAACCTTGCCGGTCGCCCTGATGCGCTCGGCCAGAATGTCACCGCGATGGCCTAGCATGCTAATGACTTCCTTGAGACAGGCGCGCAGATACGTCGAGCTGTGGATGTTCAGGAACGTGGGCACATAGGCCGGGTCGATTTCGACGACACCGTCGGCGCTCGTCTCGAGAATCCGGCAGGCGGCCAGCTTCACGTAGGCTTCGTCCGCAGGTTGGTCACCCAGCAGAAGCCGGAATGACAGACGCCCGCAGGTGACTTGGCTTGAGGCTGTTTCGCCGGCGTTGGAGTCCGCAACGAGCGTGTCGAACGCGCAGTAGCGGGCCAATACGTCCAGCTGTTCTGCACGACGACTTTCGACGTGGTTTCCGGTCACCAGCGCAAGGGCCAGGTAAGCCGTGGTATCTCGCGAGTTGGGTGGCACGTCCAAGGCAATGACATCGTGGTCCGTACCGATTTCGAATAGCGTACCGTCCGGCATCACTCCGCTTCCGCGACTTAGTACGAGCTTGCCCATGCTGAGAAACTGCCGGTCGATCTCCAGATCGAAGAAGCCCCAGCTGTGGGCTGAGAGTTGGCGGGTACGGGACTTGAGTTGTTGATCGAAGTAGCGATCGTTCTGCTGAAAGTGCTGCGGGCGAAGCAGCATTCCTTCCTGCCAGATAACCTTATGGTGCGACATGAATCACTTCCCGACCGTTTCGTTCTGGTTCTGAATTCCGTGCTCGGTCAGTGACAGGGCTACCTCGTTACGACGTTGCACGTTCAGGGGCACGACATAGCGCCACTGTGACTCCGGCAGGTTGCGATAGGCGGCCAATACGCCTACGTAGCGACTGCCCTCCTGAACGAAGAGTTTGATGTTGCGCTGCTCGCCCGGTCTCAACTCGATTTCCTCGAGCGCCACCAGATCCGGGGAAAGTGCTTCACGGGGGCGCTGATAGAGGGTGAAGAAGTCCAGCGTTTCGAAGCCCACTGCGTGCTTTAGCTCGACCAGCCGAATGACGATAGGAGAAGGCCGTCCATTTAGATCCGGGTTCAAGCGCTCGCTGCCTTCGAGCATCAGATCGAGTTTCGTCAGGTTCGACGATGGCGAGAGGGCAGAACAGCCCGTCACGCTCAATGCAAAAGCGAGGGTCAGGAGAAGAGATCTGTACATGAACATCATCCTTGAATGTCGATCGTCATGGTGGAAACGAGGCGGAGCTGATCGTCGTAGGCCTGGGCGAAATCACGGACACTTGTGGATTCGACCGGGGTGTCCGCTCCGCTGTGGTTCATGTACCAACGGCGATAGGCACGCCAGCGATGCCCATCGGTCCTGAATCGAGATTTACGTTGATCCGCCTCGAACAGACTCTCGAGTCGATCGGGCGCAAACGACTCAAACGTAGACTTGCCCGCCGCGCGTACCGCTGCGGCCAGTGCTACCTGGTGCGCCTGCAGACCGCGGAATGCATTGGCAATGGTGCGGCGAGCCGTGACACCGTTTGCATCGTGCCGATCAAACAGCGCCGCCATGACGTCCTCCATGGCGGCCTGTCCTTCCAGCGGATTGACCCGGTAAGGCTTATCGGTAGAAGCAAGCTGGAGTTCGGCCTTGAGTTCGTCGCGGTTGCGTACGGACTGCTGCAACTGGGCGATGGTGTAGCGGAGGAGGGTCGCCGATTCGATGGCAATCGTTGTGATAGCCTCGTCGTCGAGCTTTTCCAGATCGACGCCCAAGGCGGCAGAAAGGCCGGCTCGAAGGGGCGGGATGGGACTCATGCCGACTGGACGTGACGGAGGCGCAGTGGACAGCGCGGGCTCGACGAGTTCGGGTACGATCATGTGCTCGTCGTGGATCGGTGCGTGGTCACGCTCGGTCCGATGGTCCTTGGGCAGGTCCAGCATCCCAAGGTAGGGATCCGTTTGCGATGATGCAGGATCGAGATCTGCCATTGGATCAAGTCCGAGGAATGCATCATCCGGAATCATTCCGCCGCCGGGCATTACGGTTTCATTGGTACGTGATTCAGTGGCCTGCTCGAAGGATGCGCGGATGTCGGTACGGCCGAGGCAGAAGATATCGCCTTGGCGAATTCGATAGCGCTCGTATTTCTTGAGGCCAAGGCCTTCCTGCTTGAGTTCGACACCATTGCTGCTGACGTCGGTGAGGAAGAAAGCACCGTCTTCGAAGGTGATTTCTGCGTGACGTCCCGAGATCAGCCGTTGATTGTCAGGCAATGTCCAGTCCGCCTCTGCCGACCGGCCTATCACACCGCCTCGCTGCCCAAAGCGTTTATGGCCCGCTCCGCCGGACACGCCAATGCCGCCGACAATTTCAAATATCAGATCCATGATATGGGTGCCCTTGTCAGCCGTTACGTCTATCGGCTTGTGGATCGCCCAAGGGGCGATAATCGCTGTCGCTGAACCGGTAGTTGCCAGTACAGGATGCCACTGCGAAAGCGGCGAGCAGGGCGAGGGCGCAGTAGCGCAAATGCATGCGGAGTTCCTCCGTGAAAACGCATTGGGATCGGCGGCCGTCCTGGCCGGGCGCTATTAAAGTTCATCCCGGCGTAAGGCGGGATTGAACTGGTTCACGGCTGCGCCGGGTGAACCCGGAAATGAGACCTGTGTAGGATTGGTTTACGGAGTCACACGGCTTTACTGGTGATATGCAGCACCTTCATGCGGTACAGCAACGTTCTTCTAGGCAGCCCCAATTCGCGAGCAACCTGACTTTGGTTGCCATTGTTTCGGCGAAGGCAGTCAAGCAGGAGATTGCGTTCCACCTGATCCATTCGCTCGCGGAAATTCATCGTCGGCACGGCACCCAGGTGTTCTGGCTGCAGTGCAAAATGTTCGGGAAGCAGCTCGCCCCCCTCGCATAACAGAACCGAGCGTTCGACGAGCCCTTTGAGCTCGCGAACGTTTCCGGGAAATCGATAAGCGAGGAGCGCATCAAGGGCTTCGTCGGACCAGCGACAGCGTGGTCTCTGCAACGCATCACAGGCATTCGCAGCAAAGTGGCGTGCCAGTGACAGGATGTCATTGCCGCGGTCCCTCAAGGCGGGTATCTGCACCGGGAAGTGGGCGAGGCGGTAGTACAGGTCTTCGCGGAATCGGCCGTCCTGCACAAGACGCCGAAGGTCATGGTGGGTGGCCGTGACGATACGCACATCCACCTTTCGGGTTTCGCCACTGCCCAATGGACGAATTTCGCCCTCCTGAAGAACACGTAGCAGCTTGGCCTGCAGCGTCAGCGGCATGTCGCCGATTTCGTCCAGAAAGAGGGTGCCTTCATGCGCAAGGTCGAACAGGCCCTTGCGGTCTCTGTCGGCGCCCGTGAAGGCACCTTTGACATAGCCAAACAGTTCGCTCTCCAGCAGATGCTCGGGCAACGCCGCGCAATTCTGTACGACGAAGGGCATCGCGCGTCGTGACCCTCGGTCGTGTATGGCGCGCGCCACCAGCTCCTTGCCGGTGCCGGTTTCTCCGGTGATAAGCACCGTGACAGGAATGTGCAGAACCTTGGCAATGAGGCGGTGAAGGTCTTTCATGCCAGCACTTTCGCCAATGAGGCCGAGGGCGGCGCTACCAGATCCCCTGCTTGGAACCGGCTTTGCTGGCTCGACCGGGGCGCTGTTCTGTTGCAAAAGTCGCATTCGTTCCAGCGCGGCGCTACCGAGCCGAGCGAGCGACCCTGCGTATGGTTCGAGGTCGCGGCCATGTCGGGACGCGCTAATCAGAAGCCCTTTGATACGAGTGCCCGCATCCACGAGCGGGAGGCACTGCAGTGAACGCCAATGCCCGCCTGGTAGGAAGCCGGTGTCGTGCAGGCTGCCATCCAGGTTGCCAATGCTTAGGGCCTCGTTCTGGCAAAGGCAGTATTGCAGCAGTTGGCTACCGTCGTAGTCGCTGGGCCACGTCCGGCAGTCCGCTTCTGATGGGACGCCGTCGAGCCACTGCGCTGAAAGCGTTAGGCATGTGGCTGTCTCGTCGAGGAGGTAGAGTTGTGCCAACTCGCATCGGGTCAGGTCGGCAGTGGCCGCGACGAGGCCTTCCACCAGAGAGCGGCTAGCGGGCAGGTGCGATAGTGCGTAGAAGTGACCGATCAACGCATCCGCATAGTTCAACGGCTGCGGAATTTCCTTGGACAGCAGTTGCAATTCAGGCGAACTCACAGACGATGGCTCCATCCGCGCTCACGGTCGCATGCGCATGCTTCAGTGCGGGGCCGCCCGCCATGGCCTGCAGTAACTTGTCGACCACTGGCGATTGGATTGCGCGCTCGATCAGCCGATCGATGATGCGCGCACCGCTTTCGGTCTGGCTGCAGCGCTCGGCCAGCGTGGCGACAAGACGGTCACTGTAATCGAACGCAACCTTGCGCGGGGCGAGCCGCTGACCAAAGCGATCAAGCTTGAGGCGTACAAGGTCTTCAAGGACATCCTGCTCGATCGGGTAGTAAGGGACGATCTCCATTCGCGCTAGCAGGGCAGGTTTGAAATGTTGACTGAGCGTGGGTCTTATCGCCTGCTCGAGGTCGCTTGCGGCTGGCCGTACGCCGGATGCGCAGAGTGCGCTGATCTGCTCACTGGCGAGGTTGGACGTCATCAGAATGAGTGTGTTTCGGAAATCGATCTCGCGGCCATCACTGTCGTTGGCGATGCCCTTGTCGAAGATCTGGTAGAAGACGTTCATCACGTCTGGGTCAGCTTTCTCCACCTCATCCAGCAGCACGACGGAGTAGGGCTTTTGCCTGACGGCTTCGGTCAGCATTCCGCCTTCGCCGTATCCGACATATCCGGGAGGCGCGCCGAGCAGGCGGGACACGGTGTGTCGCTCCTGAAACTCGGACATATTGATCACCGTAAGAAAGCGGTCTCCGCCATACAGCAGATCCGCAAGCGCAAGGGCCGTCTCGGTCTTCCCTACACCGCTAGGGCCAACCAGCAGGAACACGCCTACGGGGGCATCAGGTCGATTCAGGCCTGCGGCAGCCGCGCGCATGGATCGATCCAGCGCGGTCACGGCCTGGTTCTGGCCACGCACACGCGCACGTAGATCATCCGCGAATCGCTCCACACGGTTGTCATGCTCGGCGGCAAGGTGTGCGAGCGGAACTCCCGTCCACTGGCTGATGACTTCGGCTACGAGGCGTGGGCAGACTTCATAGCTCACCAGCCTGTTCACCTGTTGCAAGGTCGACAACTCCGCGCGGAGCGCTTCGATCGTCGTCTCGCCGTTGTCGTCCAGCGCGGCGCCCGACGCCAGGGCTGGAGTGCCAGCGCGCATCGCGACGATCCGTGCAGCCATCGCGCGCTGTGCTTCCCAGTCAGCGGTCAAGGCTTCATTTTCGAGGCGAAGGCCTTCAAGGCTATCGAGGGCTGCGCCGAGCGCTTCGCCGTCAACCGCGACCCCACTGTCCCGGTCACGGGTTACAGCTTCAACCTGAGCCGAGCGTCGCTGGATCTCGCTGCGAAGCATTTCGATGCAGGCGGGTACGGTATTCAATCCGATTCGAACCCGGGCGCACGCTGTATCGAGCACGTCTACTGCCTTGTCCGGCAACTGCCGGCCTGCCAGATAGCGAGCTGACAGTTCGGCGGCCGCAATGACTGCGTCATCGCGCAGGTAGACGGCGTGCTCACGCGCGTATATGGGTGCCAGCCCGCGCAAGATCGAGATTGCATCCGATACGGTAGGCTGCTTGAGGGACACAGGCTGGAAGCGACGGGCCAACGCGGGGTCTTTCTCGAAGTACTTCTTGTACTCGGCCCAGGTCGTGGCAGCGATGGTGCGCAATTCGCCGCGCGCCAGCGCTGGCTTGAGGAGATTGGCGGCGTCGCCGCTGCCGGCCTGGCCACCAGCGCCAATCAAGGTGTGCGCTTCATCGATGAAGAGAATGGTCGGCTTCGCCGTTGATTTAGTCTCGTCAATCACCCCCTGAAGGCGTCGCTCGAACTCGCCTTTCACACCGGCGCCGGCTTGCAGCAATCCGAGATCCAGCGTTCTGATATCGACGTTTGCAAGCACCTGGGGTACTTCGCCATTGACGACTTTCAAGGTCAGGCCTTCGACGATGGCGCTCTTGCCAACGCCCGCTTCGCCTACCACGATGGGGTTGTTCTTGCGTCGCCGAGCGAGGATATCGACCATTTGGCGAATCTCATCGTCACGGCAGAGAACCGGATCGATCTTCCCGTCGCGGGCCTTCTGGGTGAGGTCATGCGTGAAGCGCTCCAGGTACGATCCTTGGGGGCTGACCGTAGCGGGCGCCTCGCGACTCGCGGCGACAAAACCGTTCAGGCGCGCTTCGTCGATTTTCGTTATGAGCGGCAAATAGCGGCTACCGGCATAGCGCATAGGATTGCGAAGCATTGCGAGAATCAGCGAGCCGTCATCGATCGCACTCTGTTGCCACTCCAGTTGCGCTACCAGCAGTGCGTCCTGCAGCCACTGGATCAATTCGGTAGAGAATACCGGGCTGTCGGTCTCTGGCGTGCGAGTCCGGGGCGCCAGGGCTGCGGCAACGGCGTCGGGCTCGACATCAGCATCGGCAAGGGCACGTCGTAGCAAACCGTCTTCTCGATCGAGCAGTGCGAAGAGAAAATCTTCGACGGACACCTTGGCTCCGCCGCGCGCTACACAGCGCTCGGCTGCGTACTCGAGGTCCTTTTTGCTGGGCGCATCCAGCGCCCTGATCAATTGCTGCAGGTCGATGTTGATCATGGAGTTCCATCCGTGGTTGTCTGGCTGGATAAGGTGACGATCCCGTCAGCCCGTGCCGTTCCGAGCCAGCTGGTCCACCCAAGCCGGCACGGGTTGTTCTGACCGATGCGAAGCTCGCGAAGCGCATCAGGTTTCAATTGAAGTCGAATGTCGTAGTCCAGTGGGTCGCGTAGCGTGAAGCGTACAAGCGCGCAAAGCGGGCGATAGCCCGGGCCGATGGGTAGGAATTCGTGGAACCGCTCCCAGTCGAGCGCTTTGATGTGTATTCGAAACTTCCCACTTCGGTCATGGACCTGGGCGCCCAACACCGTATCGAGGCCAAGCCGACTCTGTGCTCGACCTAGGGAATTGAGTTGCCCGGTGTCGATCTGCACCTGACGTTCCACGCATTGTTCGATATTGAGCTGTTCGTGCTTGAAGTAGTACCTGAGCACTGCTTCGATCAGTGCCGCCGAATGCGCCCGCAGGCTAAGCAGGCCCAGATAGGGCAGCAGCCTGTTCCAGTTCAGTTCCGCGCTTGCCCGGATTGACGCGCCACCCATGCCGATAAGCGCGAACAGGTGCTCCGAGAATGTGTCGGTCGCACCGGCGCGGAAGCGGGCGTAGTAGCGGTACTTGCTCCAGATTGGAAGCAGCATGCGCTGCAGGCGATTGTTGAACAGATCGAGGAAGTCTCGAGTGGTCTGGTTGCTCGCCAGATCGCCCAGTGCCTGATCACCATAAAAAGCTGGGATAGGTGAGCCGGCTCCGAACAATCCAACAAGATTGATGCGCAGACGCGCTCGCAGGGCGCCTTCGTGCTCGAAGAACTCCAATTGGTCGATGTCGCTTCCGGGAAAGCCCAGGCTCGGGTTCGCCTGATAGTCGAGAAGCTCGTGCAGCGCGTCATCATCGAGGCCCGGGTGCGCGAGCCGCAAACGGTCCAGTACCTGCTGGATGCCCTGGAAGAGGCTATAGGTCCGAATGCTGCGACTCAGTTGAGTCAGAGCAGAGGCTGCTGGCCCATACGCGGCGTCCATGCGTATACCTCTCCCTGAGTGCTGTTCACCTGAAGCTCGTGATACGAGTTCAGGCTGGCGTAGAGTGCAAAAAATTCATTGAGCACTGATGCGAACAGGTACAGGTCAGCCTCGCCGAGGTAACTGTCCGGATTCATGGTCAATGTCGTCCGAATACCGCGAATGGGCAGGCCACGGTACAAACGATCCGCCTGTTGATGATTGATCGCTTCGAGGCCGTCGAGCAGTCGCTTGCTGACGCGCTCGGCATGCGGGTCGTAGTAGCGGGGCAGGTCATAGGTTTCCAGAATGACCTTCAGCGCCTCCACGTTCGCGAGCGAAAGGTAGTTGAGTGACATGTTGCTGACCAGCTTCCACAGATAGTCGTTATGCAGAGGCGGCGCGTAGCTCGCCGTAGGGGTAGTGATGTTGCGGAAGCTCAGAAACTCGGGCGTACCTTCGACCGGTACACAAATGTCGCCTAAACGAAGGCGTCTCGGGAGGTTCTGGTTTGTGCAGGTCAGTTCAATGGACAATGTCTCGTGTCCGCTACCGGCCGACGCGCCGAAGCAAAGGTAGGTTTCAAGCCCATCTCCGGTCACGGCGGCTTGCTGGCGGACGCTATAGTGTGGTGCTGCGTTCGAACCTTCGAAATTGTGATCATGCTCGAACGATTCGAATGGAACGTAACGCTCATACCCCTTGCCACCTGGGCGCCAGCCGGTGACCCCGTCGACGGAAAACACGCCACATTTGGGCGCCTCCCATTCGGCGGGACGCACCAGGTAGCGATCCTGCCGACCATCCAGGCGGATAGGTACCGCGTCATGGGCGAAGAGATTTGCCACAGGAGTGCAATAAAGGCGCACGTTCTCGAGCGAAGGTCGGATGCGCTGGCTACCGACCTTGGCCAGGTCGAAACGGAGCTCGATGCCGCGTGCGCGGGCGAGTACGTCGGAGGGTTGCTGCTGAAGGATGGACAGCCCGTTCAGATCGACGAACAGGTATTTTTCCTGAAAGACGAAGTATTCCTGCAGGAAGCGATAACCACGAAACGTGTTCAGTGGGTAGGGCACCAAGGCGTCCTGCTCAGTGAAGCCCGCCGCTACCAGAGCATCGAGGGGCAGGGCGGTAGGACTTAATGGAGCACCGTACGCGTCTTCGAGTGGCTTACCGCGCTCATCGAGAAGCACAACCACGAGCGCACGCGCCTGTGCCAGCATTGCGTAGTACAGCCATTGGGCTATGTAGCGCTCACCCGCCAGGTGAAAACGCAAGCTGGAGAGCGCGAGTTCGCCGATATGGCCCTGCGTTGTCATTTTCGTGCGGATCGCCAGCCGCGCCCCATCCCCTTGCTGCGCAAAGTCGACGGCCGTCAGCGCCAGCGGGTGCACATCGATTGCCGAGGTCGTGCGGAATTGGCAGGACACCCCATCGACCGGGCGCGACTCCACGGGTGTGTCGCGCGGGATGTGCACGGCTTTGCCCGGGCGTGACAAGGGGTCGAACTGGAGCATGCTGAACGCAGGTAGCGGCCGCATGTAATTTGGCCACAGCAGGTGCATCAGCGAGTGCGTCAGCTCGGGTATTCCGTCATCCAGCTTTTGCCGGAGCCGTCCCGTAAGGAACGCGAAGCCTTCCAGTAGCCGCTCGACATCGGGGTCCCGACCGCTCTGACCCAAGAAAGGGGCCAGTGCCGGATTGCGTTCGGCGAAACGCGTTCCAAGCTGCCTTAACGCCGAGAGTTCGCTTTGGTAGTAATGATTGAACGACATGCCCGTCCCTGAATGACTGTCCAGCGATGACATCCAGTCATCGGCGCTTTCGTGATTGTGCGTCCGCTACAACGCAGTGATCGATCAGGCCTGTTCGACGCTGACTTTGCCGCTACCGCCAAGATGAGCATTGAATGCCACCTTGCGCTTGAGTTCGCCGACATCGAGCACACCATCGATGCCGAATCTGAGCGTCAGCGGATCGTTGCCACGCGGCAAGGCGAATACTCTGACGCCACTGAGGCGTGGCTCGTAGGCTTCAATAAACCGTTCAATCGCACTTCGAGCCTGCTGGAGTGCGTCATGCAGCGACAGCCGCATGTCATTGAGATCGGGCAACCCATAGTCCGGGAGCGTCTGGACACTCCCGGCCCGGGTGCTAAGCATTTTCGAGAGATGGGCAGCGACGGATGCCATCGCGGACGTCTCGGCATCTAGCGTCATGCGGTCTGCCGTGTCGCCTCCCAGCCGTTCGAACAAGCTGCCATAGGCCATTTCAGCGCATCTCCCCAAAGTGCACTGAGGCAACCGAAAACCTTCCCATGGCAGCTGCATTCATCTCTCTTATTCCTTGTCCAGTTTGCCGACGAGAGACAGCGTGAAATCGGCGCCCATGTATTTGAAATGAGGACGGACGTTCAGGCTCACGCGATACCAGCCCGGCTCACCCTCGACGTCGTTGACCATGATCTGTGCGGCGCGCAGCGGCCTGCGACTACGCACTTCGGCGCTCGGGTTTTCCTGGTCGGCAACGAATTGGCGAATCCATTTGTTGAGCTCCAGTTCCAGGTCGGTGCGCTCCTTCCATGCGCCAATCTGCTCTCGCTGCAGCACCTTCAGGTAGTGCGCGAGGCGGTTGACAATAAAAAGGTAAGGCAACTGGGTGCCCAGCTTGTAGTTCAGCTCGGCGAGCTTGCCTTCTTCGCTGTTGCCGAATGACTTTGGCTTTTGCACCGAGTTGGCAGAGAAGAACGCGGCGTTGTCACTGCCCTTGCGCATTGTCAGCGCGATAAAACCTTCGTCGGCCAGTTCGTACTCGCGGCGATCGGAAACGAGAACTTCGGTTGGGATCTTGGTTTCGATCTCGCCCATGCTTTCGAAATGGTGAAGCGGCAGATCTTCCACGGCGCCACCGCTCTGCGGGCCGATGATATTCGGGCACCAACGGAACTTGGCGAAGCTATCCGTCAGGCGACTAGCGAAGGTGTAGGCCGTGTTGCCCCACAGGTAATGCTCGTGGCTGTTGGCAACGTTCTCCTTGTATACGAACGTCTTCACGGGATTGTCTTCCGGGTCGTACGGATTACGGAGCAGGAAGCGAGGCACCGTCAGGCCAACATAGCGGGAGTCTTCCTGTTCACGGAAGCTCTGCCATTTGGCGAACTGTGGGCCATCGAAATGATCCTTCAGATCCTTCAGATCCGGTAGACCCGTGAAGCTTTCCAGGCCGAAGAAGCGGGGGCCGGCCGCTGCGATGAAGGGCGCGTGGGACATGCTCGCAACATTCGAAACGTACTGGAGTGTCTTGACGTCAGGGGCACTTGGGTCGAAGAAGTAGTTGGCAATCAATGCACCCACCGGCTGGCCACCGAACTGCCCGTATTCGGCCGTGTAGATGTGTTTGTACAACCCCGATTGGGTGATTTCCGCGCTGTCCTCGAAGTCATCGAGTAGATCTTGCTTGGAGGCGTTGATGATTTCGAGCTTGATGTTCTCGCGGAAGTCGGTGCGATCCACGAGCAGCTTGAGCCCGCGCCAGGACGATTCAAGCGCCTGGAATTCCGCATGGTGCAGAATCTCGTCCATCTGCAGGCTCAGTTTGGCGTCGATCTCAGCGATCATGCGGTCGACCAGGGCCTTTTTGACGGGCTCGTTCGCATTCTGCGGTTTCAGCAGCTCTTCGATAAAGGCGGATACGCCACGCTTGGCGATTCCATAGGCTTCGTCCTGCGGTGTCAGGCGCGTCTCGGCAATGATGCGATCGAGAATGCCCGCGCTTTCTACACGGGAGGCGTTGGCTACTGCAGCTTGAGTACTCATCGGGTCTTCATCCTTGTCGTGTGATCAGGCGTCCTGCGGGGCAGGCTCGCTCATGCCGAGTTCTTCCAGAACCCGCTCGCGGGAGGCATCGTCCGCGAGTACCTTTTCAATGGCTTGACGAAATGCTGGGGCGTTGCCGAGAGGGCCCTTCAGCGCAACGAGTGCATCACGCAGATCCATCAGTTTCTTAAGCTCGGGGACTTGGTCGACGAGTTGCGCAGGATTGAAGTCCTTCATGGAGTTGATCTTGACGTCGACCGTCAACTCGTCGTGCTCCGGCTCGTCCTGAAGTCGGTTCGGCACATTCAGGCACAGCGACAGTTCCTGTTTGGCCAGCACCTCGTCAAAGGTGTTACGGTCGATGCTGATTGGCTTGCGGTCTTCGATCTTGCGGTTGTCGGCGCGCTGGGTGAAGTCGCCCAATACCATCAGTTTCAGCGGCAGCTCGACCTCTTCCTGAGCACCACCAGAGGTCGGTTTGAATGTGACGTTGACACGTTCCTTGGGTGCGACGGAGCCATCTTTGGCCATGAATCATCTCCTTGTTGAGGGCCCGGTGGGCCTAGTCGAGTACCACTTCGAGATCGAGGTGGCACAGTCGTCGATAGGTAGCGTCCCGCGCTTCCTTGTTGGCGGGGTTCTGCGGCATAAGCTCGAGGCAGTTGTGCAGCAGCTGAATCAGCTCCAACGAGAGTTGCGGCTCCCATTCCGATATGCCGTTGCCATGTATCCAGAGATCGAGCGTCTCGAGTTGATGTCTGGCCAGGTCGTACTTCTTCGCGGACAGGCAAAGGCGTGCGAGGGCCAGCCTCCAGTGAAACTTCTCGCGGCCGCCGTTGGCTTTCGCCAGTCCAAGCTTCAGGCGTCGAACGCCCGACTTGAGGCCTTCCTTGCGTAGCGCAGCCTGGGCTTCGGCCAGGGTGGTTTCCCAGGCGGGCGCCGAAAGCGGATCGTGCGGCAAGGGATTGTCGGAAGGCGCCGTTGACTGCTCGCGAGCGTCCACGCCGTGGCGCGTGACCTGGCTATCGAGCCACTGCCGTGTTTCCGCACTGGCGAAGGCGGTACCGTCGTGGAAGCGAAGCGCTTCCAGTCCCGCTATGCGTCGAAGAAATGATGCAAGCTGTACTTCCAGATCATGCATGGCGTTAGTGGCTCCGAGCGCTTCGAGGCACTGCCAAGCCAGATAATGCCCATCGAGCCAGAAGGGCGCGCGGGCGAGGCTGGTCTCAAGTTCGACCAGCAGCTCAGCGAACATTCCCTGTTCTAAACGCTCCTGGTAACTACGAATCTTGTCAGCAGGCAGACCCCGTAGCGATGTGATTTGCTCGGCGTTATGGTCTGGGAGCCCATCAATGGAGAGCCAGGCGAGCACACGTGAGAGCTGAAGTGGCCGACTATCCGACGCGCGCTGCTTCAACCAGTAGGCGCATAGCGTCCGCCCTTGCTCCTGGATGGCGCGCAAGGCCTTGTGGGCATCCTTGTCATTCGCAACTAGGGTTGGTGCTGTCGATACCGGCACGGGCGTCGTCGACGGTGCCGCGCGACTGTCCGATTGTTCTTCTTGAGCGTCTGGAGCAGGCTCGGCCTGTTGAATACGTTCGAGGATTCGCCTGCGAATCGGTTTCAAAAAGGGCGCATCGTCGCCAAGGGCCACGCTCAGGGAACGTTCGAGCGTCTCTAACTGGTCGGCGATGCCTTCAACGATTGGGCGCAACTTACTCTCGAACGGCTCAGCTTCAGCGACTGATTCCAGGCGCGCCATGAGCCAGCTCAATGCTGCCAATCGCGTTCGAGGCCTTGCTGGGTGGAGCGTATCCCAATGCTCTGTAGTGAGCCTGGCCAGAACAGCAAGCCCTGCATGAAGCCCGGCCAGATGATGTTGTTCGTAAAGTCCCCACGCCAGCCACGCCGCAACACGGAGATCCTTGCTTTGGGACCGGAGCACACCTTCGGCTATCTCGCAGACCAGCCCCCAGTCAGTGGCGCCAGCGCCATGCATTGAGTGGGCCTTGCCTACTTCAGATTCGAGTCTTTCGTATTCATCGGAATAGCGGACATCCTCACCAGCGAAGTTATCTTCACTGACGCCTGATCCGGCTAGACCCGAATAATGCACGGATAATGTGCTCGAATAGGTCATTCCATGACTCACATGTATAGAGTCGACGTCCTGTCGGCTCTGCCTGAAGCGGGTCTTACGCTGTATTGCGCAAGATGTGGCACGGCTGCGCAACTTCTTGCGCGGCGTGTTTAGAGAGGAGAATGCTAACGACGCGATGAAAGCGCAACAACTCTAATAATGTGATTAGTTCTGCAATATTGGTATCGTTGTTTGATACGTAGTGAACTTTTTATATGTCCAGTAGCTAGGCTTATTTATATAAAGAGATGTGCTGCAGTACGCATGAGCGACGGTAGAATTAAGGACTAACGTGAACCCGTCAAAGACTGGTATTGACGGCTTTCACATTACTACCATAGCTATGCCACGCGGCAGTTCGCGGGCTGACTATCGATCGCGCGGCCTTACCCAGTAGCGATATCGCCGGGTTGAAGGCAGGTTGGGGCAGGGTCGCTACGTCGGCTCACTCTGCGTTTAGCTTGGGGTGGCCGAGTCCAGGCCCGCCTGTGCAGGCGTCGGATCTCGCTGATCTAGTTGATCGGGTCCCTGCCTGGAGTGTCGGCGAGTGCCGTTGGACAGCGCTTAGCGCTCGTAAAGCTCGCCGCAGAGATCGGATGCGAAGGCTTGCTCAATGGTCGGCTGGTCGAGCCCGAGGCCGGTCAGGAAAAATAGCTTCCCGAGTGCGGCCTCTCGCGTCATGCCGCCGCCCGAGACGAGGCCCGTGTCGCGGAGGCGACTGCCCGCTTCGTATGTCTCGAAGGCGATGTGGCCATACGGGCATTGACTGATCGCCGCGAGTACCACACCCCGGCGATGGGCATCGGCCAGCACGTTCATCAATGACTGATCATCCGACGGCCCGGTACCGCTGCCGTAGCATTCGAGAAGAAGGCCAGCCGGATTCGTTGCCAGAAGCGCTTCGGCCTGAATCGCGTTCAAACCAGGGAACAAGGGCAGTATGGCGATGGCTGCCGGCTGGGGGCGCCGCGTGTAATCAAGTGTCGTCTGGCCCGGTACGCCGTTAGCGGCGGGGCGCTTACGTGGCAATACATGAAACGCATCGTGTTCGTCGCTCTGCAGCTTCGTCACGCGAGCGCCGTGCATGAGCCTACCGTTGAAGAAGACGTGTACCCCCGGGGTGGCGTTGTTGGCAAGGGCTGTCATGGCGCCGAACAAGTTTGGCCAGGCGTCGCTGTTCGGTACGCCCGCCGGTAGCATCGACCCAGTCAATACCACGGGAATCGGCAGGCCAAGCAGGAGAAAGCTCAGGGCGCCAGCGCTGTACGCGAGCGTGTCGGTACCGTGAAGGATGAGCGCACCGTCGCACTCGCCCTTGGTGTACGCAGCGACAATTGCGTCTCGCATCAGAAGCCAGTTCTGTTGCGTCATGTTGGCGCTGTCCAGCGGCGGCTCCAGTGATTCGAATGTCCACTCCGGAGTCTCTGCCGAACGACCGGCCTGCTCCTGTCGGAGGCGGGCCTCGAAGCCGCCTGCGGGCACAAGTCCGGTCTGGCCCATCTGCATACCGATGGTCCCGCCGGTGTAAAGCACCAGCACGCGTTTCACGGTCATCTTCACTTAATTCCCTTCAGACATCGTCTTGTTTTCCATAGCGTATCGAGCCACCGGAGCCGCGCCCAGTAGCGCAGTGCGTCCAAGTTGGCGCGACCGTTTATAAAGTTAAGTCGCCAGGGCAAAAGGGCGACGCGAGTTGATGCTATAGTCGCGCCCGTCGTGAAGGGGAGCGGTCATGTCCAACCATTTGGGTGAAAATCTCAAGCTGCTGTGCAGCCACTATCGATCGATTGCGGAGGTATGCCGGAAGCTCTCGATCAATCGTGCGCAGTTCAACAAGTACCTGAGCGGGCAGAGTCAGCCGACCGCCTACAACCTCAAGCGAATCGGGGACTTCTTTGGCGTCGAGGGCTACGAGCTGGGTCTGCCACCCGAGCAGTTTTCACGCCTTATCGGGGCGCGCGTCGACCAGTCGCCGGTCGCGCCGGCCAAGGATCCGATCAGCACCCTGTTCGAGCCGCTGGCTGACCAAGCAGGGAATCTTTCCAGGTATTGCGGTTACTACTTCGAATACTCCAACTGCATGTCCGTGCCCGGCAGCATCCTGCTTTCATTGGTGCAGATGCGAGAAGAGGACGGGCATTTCCTTTTCGAACGTCAGGAGCGCCAGGAGCGGGCTTCGAATGGTCAGGCCGACGATTGGGTGCGCTGCCGGTATCTCGGTGCGGCCTACTACCTGCAAGACCGTCTCTTCCTGATCGATTACGAGTCGCTGACGCTGAATGAGATGAGCCAGACGATCCTCATTCCAAGCTTCAAGAGTCGGATCACGCGGCTTAACGGTCTGAAGATGGGCGTATCGAGTGGAGATCGCCGGACGCCCGCCTGCACACGGGTCGTGTGGGAATACCTTGGGCCGGAGATCAATCGGGTCAACGCGTATCGCCAGGTCATGTTGTATCGCCCTGATGACGCGCGTATCGACGAAGACATCCGGCAGCGCCTTGGCGGAGCACGTGTCCGCCATGGGCTGCTGGAGGTAGAGTAGATCAGGTGCGTTTCACGGCGTCCTGCTTGCTGGAGCGCCAGACCGCTGGATCCAGATCGAGGTCGCTGAAGCGGGACGCATCGAATTCTGGCGACTTGCTGCCTTTGCGGCGTTGCTCATCGTAGTCGTTCATGACACGCAATCCAGTATTGAACAGCAGCGCCACTGCGATGAGGTTCACGATCGCAAGCATGCCCATCGTTACGTCGGCGAAGGCGAACACCGTGCCCAGATCCTGCACCGCGCCCCATAGAACCAGCAGGACGACGAGGACACGATAGACGATCAGCAATGGGCGTTTGCGACTAAAGAAGCCCAGTGCAGTTTCACCCAGATAGTAGTTGTAGATCAGCGTGGTGAAGACGAACACCGTGAGCGCGACGGTAATGAATACCCGGCCCCATTCACCGACAACGGCCGCCAATGCAGTCTGTGTCAGGATGACGCCACTGGCTTCACTTCCGGGCTCATAGATCCCGGAGAGCAGAATGATCAGCGCGGTGCATGTGCAGATGATCATGGTATCGATGAATACGCTGAGGGACTGAACGATACCCTGGGCGGCGGGATGGCTGACTTCGGCCACAGCGGCTACGTTGGGTGCGCTGCCAAGGCCGGCTTCGTTCGAGAAGAGGCCGCGGCGCACGCCCATCAGGATCGCAGCGCCGATGCCGCCGGCGAACGCAGGCTCGAGGCCGAACGCACTACGGATGATGAGGCTGAATGTTTCCGGCACCTGCGACAGGTTGCTACCGATCACGAAGAGCGCCATCAGGATGTAGGAAACGGCCATCAGCGGCACGAGTACGTCCGCGAACTTGGCGATTCGCTTGATGCCCCCGAAGATGATCAGGCCGATCACGACAGTCAGCGCGATACCGCTTGCCCAGGTTGGGATATTGAATGTGTCGTGCAAGGAGCTGGCGACGGTGAACGACTGCAGTGCGTTGAAGCCGAAGCCGAACGTGACCAGCAACAGAATGGAGAAAAGCACCGCCATCCAGCGTTGCTTCAAGCCGTGCAAGATGTAGAAGGCCGGACCGCCGCGGTAGGTGCCGTCGCCTTCGTCGCGCTTGTAGAGCTGAGCCAGGGTGCACTCGAAATAGCTCGTCGCCATGCCGACCAGTGCGACGAGCCACATCCAGAAGACCGCTCCCGGCCCGCCGAGACTGATCGCCACAGCAACGCCCGCAATGTTACCCGCGCCCACGCGACCGGCAACGCTGAGCATCAGTGCCTGGAAGGAGCTCAGTTGCCCTGGCTTGCGCTGGAAGGCTTCGCCGAAGATACGAAACATGCTGCTGAAATAACGAAATTGCACGAAGCGCGAGCGCACGCTGAAATACAGCCCGAGGCCGACCAGCATGACGATCAGCACTTTGCTCCAGATGAAATCATTGAGAAGGTCAAGCATAGGTTCTTTCCTGTTCTTGTCTTTCTAGGGGGAAGCACCCGTCCAATCCATCGGCGAGCGCAGTCGCGAATGGTTCTTCAGGCCGGCTTGCCAGGCAATTTCGCGGTTCGCACCAAATGGGTGCGACTTGACGCCATCAGCGCGTCACTCTCGGCAGGCTTTTTCCTATGCGCCCTGGTCGCAATGCGTTGAACGGGTTCAACGAGGCGGAACAGGAGCGCCACCGTAGGGGCTTGAGTTAACGTCTTGCTGCCAAGGGGCGCTTCTGCATGCGGCGCTCATCGAAGTTTGCAGGCGACAGCCACGCTTCGAATGCCAGTCGCGCGTGCGGCCATTCGCTGTCCAGCATGGCGTACCACGCCGTGTCTCGATTCCGGCCTTTGATGATCATGTGTTGCCGAAAGGTTCCTTCGTAGGAAAATCCAAAGCGCTCGGCCGCTGCCTTCGATCGCGCATTCTCGGCGTTGCACTTCCACTCCAGGCGACGATTTCCCAGCCTGAATGCTTCGCGCGCCAGCAGATAGATCGCTTCGGTGGCGACAGGGGTCCGCTGAATGGCGGGGCCATAGATGACGTGGCCAATCTCGATGCATCCATGCGTGGTAATAATGTTCATCAAACTCAGGCTGCCACTGGCACAGTTGGTCCTGTTGTCGATGACCGCCAAATGCAGTGGGTCGCTACTCGCGCATTGGCGGGCGAGCCATTGGTCAAACGCGCTTCGCGTCGGAAAAGGGCCGTACGGAAGATAGTCCCATAGCTGAGTATCGGCACTCGGGCCCTGCAGATGCATCCACAGGTCATCGCCATGACGTGCCACGTCGAGCGGTTCCAGCTGGCAGAACCGGCCGGTCATGGTTGTGCGAGAGGGTGCTTGAGCGGGTGCCCAATTCTGCATGTTCATGGTTGCCCATTTCCGAGCACATGGCGGTATTGAATGAAACCTGTGCGCGCTGCAATCCGGTTATAGAGCGCCCGGGCTGCCATATTGCTTTCATGGGTCAGCCAGTACACGCGAGCAGCGCCATGCGATTCGGCCTCCGTGTAAACATGCTCGATAAGTGCACGGGCCACTCCTGCGCCCCGTGCTGGCGGCTGAACGAAAAGATCCTGCAGATAACAATAATCGCCTGTCGTCCAGCATGAGCGGTGGTAGATCCAGTGGACCAGGCCGAGCGCTTCGTCGTCGCGCCATGCCATTGCTGCAAACATTGGTTCTTCAGGTCTAAGAAGCCGCGCCCAGGTTACTTGAGACGTCTCTGCGGAAATGTCCGTTTCGTAGAAGCGTTGATACCCTAGCCATAGACGCATCCAGGCGTCATGTGCGTCTGCGCAGGCGGGGCGGATCGAGACTGGCATGGGAGGATTCACCGTGGCTGCATCACGTTGAGTAAGGCGTGGTCCGCGGGATTGTCGCTGGCCGTAAGGCCGACTCGGACGCCTTCGATATCTGCTTCGGGCCGGTTCTGGCTTAACTTCCATTTGCCTTCCATGCGTGTAAGCGGGATTGCAATGCCAACGATGGCGCGCAACATCCCATCGATATAGTCGCGCGGCGCATCGCTTACCGACCAGGGCGTCTTTTGCGACGCCTCATGCTTTTCGGTCAGGCGCGTAATCACATCACGAAGTCGGGTCGCGTCATCGAACACCTCTGGCTGGCCATAGGCATGCACTGCGGTGTAGTTCCACGTCGGTACCACCTTGCCGTGCTCTGCCTTGGCGGCGTACCAGGAGGGGGTGATGTAGGCATCGGGGCCTTGGAAAATGATCAACGTTTCCTGCGTGGCGACAACGCCCCGCCAATGCGGATTAGCCCGGGCGAGGTGCCCGTAGAGCGTGCCGTGCGGGCCCGCTTGCTCATCGAACACTAGCGGAAGATGGGTTGCGATCAGGCCCTCCGGACTGACACTGACGACTGTGGCCAGGCGGCTTAAGTGTATATGGCGGATTAGCTGTGCCTTGTCGGCCTGGCGAAATGGCTTCGGTATGTACATTGGATGGTCCCTAGTCACTGAGCGCCGCACGATCGCGTGTTTCGTGCAAGCCATCGTAAATGTGCTATTGGTATGCCTTAAGATCCATTTCAGGACAGAAACAAGGTGCCAATTAAACGCGGGCATGCGTCGTCGGCCGATCTGGCAGGTATTCGATTCAACGGCAAGGGCGCTTTAGCCCGGCAGCTGTACGAACAGATCCGTGAGCGCGTGCTTGACGGTCGCCTTCGCTCCGGAACGCGGCTGCCATCCAGCCGAGGATTGGCAATACTGCTCGGCGTTTCGCGCAATACCGTGGTTGACGCGCTTGACCAGCTCTACGCTGAAGGTTACGTAACCGGTCGAGTAGGGGACGGTACCTACGTTACGGATCTCTTGTCGTCACAACACACGCCTGCACCGCACGAGATGCACGCGGTGGAGGCTTCGTCGCAGCTGCCCGCGGCTAACCGCCTTGTTGCCTGTGCGATGCCCTTTCCCCCTGATGGACCACCCCGTGCCTTCAGAGTGGGCGTGCCAGCGTTCGATCTGTTCCCTTTCGAGACCTGGGCTCGTTTGCAGGCCAGATTCTGGCGCAGGCCGGCGGCCGCGCAGCTGGGATACGGCGACCCGGCCGGCGACCTTCGGCTTCGCGAGCTCATCGCTATTTACCTGCGCAATAGCAGAGGATTGACGTGTGACGCATCCCAGATCGTTGTGACTAGTGGTGCTCAGCAGGGCATCAGTTTGTGTGCGAGATTGCTTACCGATGCCGGAGACCGTGTGGCGGTGGAAGATCCCGGCTACCGCGCCGCGGGCCGCGCCTTTGCCGCTGCGGGGGCGCACCTGATTGGCATCGAGGTAGACGGCGACGGGCTGTGTGTTGAGCAGCTCAAGGCCGTCGATGGCTGCCGTTTGGCCTATGTGACCCCTTCACATCAATATCCGCTTGGGGTGACCCTGAGCTTGTCGCGGCGACTTGAGTTGCTTGAGTGGGCAATCGAGCGCAAAGGCTGGGTTGTGGAAGACGACTACGATGGGGAGTATCGGTATAACGGTCTTCCGCTCGCGCCGCTCGCGTCACTGGACCGGAACGGGCGCGTCATTTATGTGGGCACGTTCGGCAAGATTGCCTTTCCGGCGTTGCGGCTGGGGTACGTCGTGCTGCCTCCAGCGCTCGTCGATCTGTTCACGCAGCAACGGGCACTGGATGTTCGAACGTCCGATATTGGGACTCAGGCGGTCATGGCTGACTTCATCGCTGATGGGCATTTCCCGCGCCACATCAGAAAGATGCGCAAGGCCGCGAAGGCCAGGATGACAGCACTTCAAAAGCATTGGCCGGCCGAGGTGCCGGGCTGTTCCGGGCTGCCCGAGATCAATGCTGGACTGCACACCTGCGTGCGGGTGGACGGCGTCGATCGCGAGGCGATGCTCGTGCGCGCTGCGCTTGATGCCGGTATCGAGATCAATCGGCTTAGCGATTATTGGCTGGACCCGGACAACGTCGCGCCGGAGCGGCGAGCGGGCCTGGTGCTTGGATTTGCGGCTGTCCCCGAAGCCAGAATTGCCGAGGCGCTTTCGCGGCTTTCCGAGGTTTGGAAAGGCTGTTGAAGAGCCGCCGGAGGGAGGGCAATGACTGCTCCTCCCTCTGAAAGCCGAGATCAGGCGCCGAGTGGCAGGAGCCTCGGGGCGATCATGTTCTCGGGACGAAGGATATCGGCGAGCGTGGTGTCATCCAGCAATTGTTCTTCGCGGACGAGCTCCAGCACGCCTCGACCAGATTCGAGTGCCGATTTGGCGATGCGTGTGCTGTTCTCGTAGCCGATGTATGGGTTGAGTGCGGTGATCAGACCGATGGAGTTTTCCATGAGCGCCCGGCAGTGTGCTTCGTTGGCGGTGATGCCGACGATGCAATGCTCACGCAGCATATCCATAGCGCGCTGCAGCAGCCGGATCGAATCGAAGATCTTGTACGCGATCAGGGGCTCCATGACATTTAGCTGCAATTGCCCCCCTTCGGCAGCCAGTGTGAGCGCGAGATCGTTCCCGATAACCTCGAAGGCCACTTGGTTGACGGCTTCTGGAATGACTGGATTAACCTTGCCGGGCATAATCGAGCTGCCGGGCTGCCGTGCCGGTAGATTGATCTCGTTGATGCCAGTCCGAGGGCCGCTGGAGAGCAGGCGCAGGTCATTGCAGATCTTGGAGAGCTTCACGGCCAAGCGCTTTAGAAGACCGGAGAATAGAACGAATGCGCCCATGTCCGAAGTTGCTTCAATGAGGTCAGCCGCCGGCACGAGCGGTTGCCCGCTAATTTGCGCCAAGCGTTGTACGGCGATCGACTGGTAGCGGGGATCGGAGTTGATGCCTGTGCCGATCGCCGTCCCGCCCAGGTTGACCTCGCATAGGAGTTCCGGGGCGAGTCGAGCAAGCTTGTCGTGGTCTTCACCCAGTGTGTTGGCGAACGCGCGGAATTCCTGGCCAAGCGTCATCGGCACGGCATCCTGCAGCTGGGTGCGGCCCATCTTCAGTACTTGGGAAAACGCTTCGCCTTTTTCAGCCAGTGCGTCGATAAGGCTCTTGAGGCTCGCCAGCAGCGTGTCATGACCGAGCAGGAGGCCGAGGCGGATCGCTGTCGGGTAGGCGTCGTTGGTGGACTGCGCCATGTTGACATCGTTATTGGGGTGCAGATGCGCATAGTCACCCTTGGCGTGGCCGAGAATTTCAAGGCCGATGTTGGCGATAACTTCGTTCGCGTTCATGTTGGTCGAGGTACCGGCACCGCCTTGGATCATGTCGACAACGAATTGATCGTGATACTGCCCCTTGATCAGCCGTGCGCAGGCTTCGCTGATGGCCTGGTGCCGAGTTCCGGAAAGCTGGCCCAGCTCGCGGTTGGCATCCGCGGCGGCTTGTTTGACCATGGCCAGCGCAATAACGAGCTTGGGGTAATGCGACAGCGGAACGCCCGAGAGGCGAAAGTTGTTCAGCGCGCGCAGTGTCTGGATGCCGTAATAGGCATCGGCGGGTACTTCAAGCGTGCCGAGCAGGTCTTTCTCGAGGCGAACGGATGCATCAGACGACATGATTCATGACTTCCTGTATGAAGCGGCTTGGCTTTGGATGTGCCTAGGATAGGGCGCTTCGCTGGGGTTGGGCCAATGCCGTTGCTTGCTGGGTCATGCACAATCGGCATAATGAGCGTGTGACTCGAACAGCCGTTCGAACGTGTAGAGGAAATGTCCGAAGGTGAATCTCGAAACCAAATGGCTGGAAGATTTCAGCACACTTGCCGCGACCCGGAGTTTTTCCCAAGCGGCTCAACAGCGTTTCGTGACACAGCCTGCGTTCAGCCGCCGGATCAAGGCGCTGGAAGAGGCGCTCGGACTGCTCCTGATCAATCGGTCGCGGACCCCCGTTGAACTGACGGAAGCCGGGCAGCTGTTCTTGGCTACTGCCCGTGGCACGGTCGAGCAGCTCAACGATGTCGTACGGCACCTTCACCATCTGGAGGGCCAGCAGGGTGAGGTGTTGCAATTCGCAGCAGCGCATTCACTGGCACTGGGCTTTTTCCCTGCCTGGATCGCACGGCTGCGGCGTGATGGACTCAACCTGTCCAGCCGCCTGGTGGCCAGTAACGTGGGCGACGCCGTCCACGCCCTGCGAGAGGGCACCTGCGACCTCATTCTCGCGTACTACGATCCCGACGCCGCTGAGCGGATGGATCCGCAGTTGTTTCCGTCGCTTCCCTTGGGCAACACTCAAATGATGCCGGTATGCGCACCGGACGCTGATGGCAATCCACTATTCAGCCTCGCAGGCGCGGGCGGCGTGCCTTTGCTGGCCTACAGCGCTGGCGCACTGCTGGGACGATCGGTCAATACACTGGTCCGCGAGCGGCGGCTTCGTGCGACTACGGTTTACGAGACGGCGATGGCGGACAGCCTGAAGAGCATGGCGTTGCAGGGATTGGGCGTGGCGTGGGTTCCACAGCTGTCCATGACTTCCGAGCTGGAGCGAGGTGAACTCGTGCTTTGCGGCGACGAATCCTGGCAGCTGCCGCTCGAGATTCGCTTGTATCGCTGCGCGCTCATTCGCAAAGCGACCATTCGACTGTTATGGCGCAAGTTGGGGAGTGGCGTTGGCATGGTGCCACCGGGCCGCGGCTGAATGCCGCGTTCGCCAGGTCCGAATAGCGCGCCGGACCCGTTACCTCTATCCTGTCGCGCCGGCCGACGAACTGCCTGGCGAGGGCGTTCGTCATCGCCGTCTGCAATAGGAATGCAGTACGGGCGCAACATCGCGACGGGCTTCGATATGCCGTCCGCGAGCGCGCGCCCACGAACTTCGATAAGAGCCAAACATGCGTCATCTATCCCCGCCCGGCTTACGCCAATGGATGTGGCGTGCCTTCGTAAGAAGCGCGCTCGTGCCGCTGCTGCTCGTCGAGATCGGTCTGATAAGCGTATACCTCTTTAGTAATGGAGCTATCCGCGAGGCGCAGGTTGAGCATCTGCGTGAAACGGCGCTATCCGACCTCGGCCACGCAACCAATACGCAGGCGCGGGTCATCGAGGAAAAGCTCGAGCGTGTCGCACGCACCACCGATTTTTATCGACAGATGACCGGCAACGCCCTCGCCGCCAATGGTGAAGGGGTTGCCGAGACACTCGATATGACAACCGAGGGCGTTCGCTATAGCGCTACGGACATTGGAGGCGCTGCCTCGTTCTATTCCTCCGTGACTCCCCCCGAGCAGCATGACCTTGCCAAGGTTGCCCGCCTCGCGACACTTGATCCCATGGTCAAGGCGCTGGCGCAGCAGAACCCCTTGATCGCCAGCCTGTATTTCAACAGCTGGGACCACTACAACCGCATCTATCCGTGGCTCGACACCGCATCGGCATTCGACCGCAAAGCCGTGCCCTCGGAGCACAGCTTCTATTACCTCGCCGATGCAGCCCACAACCCAGCGCGCAAGGTGGTGTGGACTGATGTATATCTGGACCCCGCCCATAGGGGTTGGCTGACGTCTGCCGTGGCGCCAGTTTACCGTGGCAATTTTCTGGAAGGTGTCGTGGGCATCGATATCACGGTATCGGGCCTTATCAAGGAGCTCGGTACGCTGGAGGTTCCCTGGAACGGCTATACCATGCTCGTCAACGATCGTATGAATGTCATGGCATTGCCAGCCGAGGGCGAGCGCGACCTCGGCTTGCCCGAGCCGACCGAGTACGCGCATGAAGGCGTGGTTGCCAGCGACACGTTCCGACCGACAATCTTCAACCTTGGCAACCACACCGCTGCTGCACCCTTGCTCAAGGCAATGACGGAGGCCTCGCAGGGCGTAACCCTACTGACGCTAGACGGCCAGCCGCGGCTGGTCGCCTGGAAGCAGATACCACCAACGGGCTGGTATCTCATGTCCGTCGTGGATGAATCCGCCGTATTTGCGAAAACCGACGCGCTCGCCGCCCACTATTCCAACATTGGGTACCTGCTCATAGCAGGGCTCGTTTTCTTTTATGCAGTTTTCTTCCTCTATCTCGGATGGCGCAGCCGGCGCCTGAGCAACACGCTGTTGGAGCCGATCGCAGGCATTCGCCGGATGATGACCGATATAGGGCGAGGTCATTGGCGCCCGAGTCAGCCGAAAGCGGATGTGCTGGAGCTGAAACAGGTGATCGAGGAAACCGCGAGCATGGGCGAGAAGCTCGAGCGTAGCGAAGAGGGCTTGCGTAAGGCCAATGCGGATGCGCAAGCCTCGAGCCTCGCCAAATCTCGGTTTATCTCCAGTATTAGCCACGAGTTGCGGACGCCGCTGAACGCGATCCAGGGATTTGCGCAACTGTTGCAATTGGAGCAGCGCCAGCAGCAGGACAAAGGGGCTGATTTCCTTGGTGAGATCATTGCGGCCAGTCGGCACCTTAACCAGCTCTTGGGCGACATATTGGAGTGGTCTGGTGCCCAGAATGAACGACGCCGTATCGACCTTGTGCCTATCGTGGTCAGCCGACTGTTCAGGGAGTCCGCACAGCTGGTAAAGCTTGAGCTTGAGGCGCAAGGGCTGGTGTTGAAGATCAATCCTCCAACGCCCGGGCTGGGTGTACGGGGCGATGCACGTCGCCTGCGACAGGTGCTGCTCAATCTGCTGTCGAACGCGATCAAATACAACAAGCCGGGCGGTACCGTCGAACTCGGATGGGAGCTGAAGGGCGACGTCGTCCGGCTGTGGGTGGGCGACGATGGTATTGGTATCGATCAAAGCCTGCACGAACGGCTATTCGAGCCATTTCAGCGGCTCGGCCAGGAAAACTCCGCCATACAGGGGACAGGCATAGGCCTCTCGCTTTGCCGTGAATATGTAACGCAAATGAAGGGTCGCATCGGAGTGGACAGTGCGCCCGGCGAAGGCAGTCGCTTCTGGGTGGATTTGCCTTTTGCGGAGCTGCCTGCCTTGCCGGAACAGCCAGCACGTGAACCCGTGTCACGGCCAATGCCTGGACGAGCTCGGCTCGTCTATGTGGAGGACGACAGGGCTAGCCAGATGTTGATCCGTAAGGCGCTGAAGGATATGGCAGACATCGAAGTCATCAGCGACGGCCTCGAAGCATGGCAACAGCTGATCCAGAGCCCGCCTGATCTGTTGCTGGTCGATCTCAACGTGCCTGGCATGCGAGGAGATGAACTGGTCAGCCGTGTTCGTCGCTATCCGGGGCTGGAAGCCCTACCGATCCTGATGCTGACAGCGGCGATAAGCGATGATTTCGCCCGACTATCGGGCCTCGGGTGCCAGGCATTGCTACACAAACCTGTTGATCTCGCGCAACTGAGAGAAACGATCAGGGCGCTGTTGAGCCCCTGACGTGGCACGCATTCATATCGCGTATCCGGTGGACGCATGCAGCGAGCCGTGCATCAGGCGCCACCCTGGCAGCGCGCATAACGTCGCGGCCAGATTGATGTGCCTTCGGCTAGGCGGAAACTCGGTCGAGGTCAGAAGTAGCGCAATAGGCTACGACGGGGAAAATTGCCTGACTATGGGCGAGCGCGGTGGAGTGCGTGCAACTCCACCGCGTCGGTCAGTACCGATCTATTCCCAAGGCTTGCCCTGAGTCCGCTCGACAAGCTTAAGGCGCTGTTGCATCGCAGCCTTTGCAAGGATGTGCGCACTGACCGGCGCCGTGATGAACAGGAAGAGGGTGATCAGCAGTTCGTGGATGCTAAGGCCTTCTCCCTGATAGCTGAAAAACAGCATGGACGCTACGACCATGCTGCCGACGCCCAGCGTACTTGCTTTCGTGGGGCCATGAAGGCGGGTGAAGAAGTCAGGCAAGCGGTACAGGCCGATCGCACCGACCAGGGCAAAGAGGGAGCCAATGATCAGGAAGAACGATACGGCTGCTTCGACTATGAAGGGCATTTCCATGGTTACCTCAATCAATGATGTCGCCGTGCATCAAGTGTTTGCCGACCGCAACGGTCCCAACAAACCCCATCACGGCGATCAATAGAGCAGCCTCGAAGAAGAGGTCCGACGCCAGCCAGATACCGAATAGCACAATCAGCGCCAACGCATTGATATACAGCGTATCGAGCGCAAGCACCCTGTCGGGCATATCAGGGCCCTGAATAAGGCGGGCAAGGTTCAGAAGTGTCGCGATCCCCATTAGGACGAGACACACCGGTATCACGTAGGTGAGCATTCGAACATCTCCAGTAGGGGAACTTCGTATCGCTGTTTGATCTCGGCGATGAGCGCGTCGATGTCGTCGACATCCAGGCCATGCACCAGTAGCAGCTTGTGATCTTCACTGAGGCCGGACGATACCGTGCCAGGCGTCAGCGAGATGATGCAGGCGAGTACCGTCAGCAGGAATTCATCTTCCAGATCCATTGGAATCTCGACGAACGCCGGACGCAGGCTTGCTTTTGGCCCGATAACCAGTCGCGCAACCTGAAAGTTGGCGACGAGGATGTCCCACAGCACCATCAGGCTATAACGGCAAAGGCGCAGTGGCTGTTTGACCCGCGGGACGTGGATCAGGAAGCGCCTGCAACTCAACGGAATCAGCCAGCCGAGAAACAAGCCGAGCAGTAGATTGCCGAGCGTGGGCGCGTTGACCAGCAGGATCCAGATGATCGCCAGGAGCAAAGTCAGCGGCGGGTGAGGCAACCAACGGGACCGGGTCATACGGCACCTCCCCGGATGATGTTCATGTAGAGGCGTACATCGAGCAATTGCTCGGCAATAGCTTGGGTGAAGGCATGTACGGGGCCAGCAGCCACCACCAGCACGACGCTGCCAGCGAGTAGGCCAAATGCCGCGACCGTCCGGATCGTGTCGGCCTTCACAGGGGTGAAATTCGCGTCCTCACGGGTGCGCCAGAACAGAGTGCTACCGGCCCGACTGAGCGCGATCAACATGCCAAGCCCGCCGATGAGTACCACGGGCCAGAGGGCCAGCGCCTGATCATTAGTGGTTGTTGCCTGCAGAAGCATCACTTTCCCGAGGAAACCGGAGAGCGGCGGCAGGCCTGCAATCGAGATTGCGCCGGCAAAGAACGCAGCGGACAGGAGCAGAGGATTCGCCAGGACAGGCCCGCTGACAAGATCCGAGCCCAGAGGACCACGCTGGCGAGCAATGAGGTCTGCGAGCAGGAAGAGCGCGCCAGAGATCCAGGTGCTGTGCACGAGGTAGTAGAGCGCACCGGCCAGCCCTCGTTCGCTGCCCAATGCGACGCCGGCGAGCAAGGTGCCGACTGACACGATCACCAGATAACCGAGCATCACCTGCAGATTGCGGGCTGCAAGCGCACCAACCACGCCAGCGGCAAGTGTCAGGATTGCCAGAGGCCACAACCATGGCAGAACCATGTCGGCAAGTGCACCGGCCGCGCTACCGAAGATCAGGAAGAAGACTCTGATGATCGCGTAAAGGCCAATCTTGGTCATGATCGCGAACAAGGCGGCGACGGGAGCGGTTGCCGAAGCGTAGGCACGGGGCAGCCAGAAATAGAGAGGAAGGATGGCGCCTTTCAGCCCGAACACGACCAGCAGTACCAGGCCGGCTGCGCCGATGATTGGCAGGCGCTCCGGATCTGCCTCGGACACGCGCACTGCCAGGTCCGCCATATTAAGCGTACCCAGCAGACCATACAGGGTGCCAACCCCGATCAGGAACAGCGACGAACCCACGAGGTTAAGCACGACGTAATGCATCCCCGAGCGAACGCGAGCCGCACCGCTGCCATGCAGGAGCAGGGAGTACGAGGCGATCAGCAGGATCTCGAAGAACACGAACAGGTTGAACAGGTCGCCCGTCAGGAAGGCGCCGTTGATCCCTACCAGCTGGAACTGGAAAAGCGCGTGGAAGTTCGGGCCAAGCTCATCGTCCCCTCGTACGGCGTACAGAAGGGCGAAGGCGGCCAGCACCGCACTCACGAAGAGCATGAGGGCAGACAAGCGGTCCAGCAGCAGGATGATGCCGAATGGCGGCTGCCAGTTGCCCATCGCATAGGCAGTCAGCTCTCCGCTACCCGCCTGGTTCAAAAGCGCAATAGAGACAGGAAGCAGTATCCAGGTGCTTGCGAGCGAAATGATCCGTCGCGTGTTCAGCGACAGGTTCGTGAGCATCAACAACAGGCTGCCTACGAGCAGGGGCAGTACGATTGGTACGGCAATCAGGTGGCTCATCGACGGGTCTCCTCGCCGTCCACGTGATCCGTCTTGACCTCACCGATAGCGCGCAGAGACAGCACGACCACGAAGGCGGTCATGGCAAACCCGATGACGATAGCGGTCAGCACGAGCGCCTGGGGTAGGGGGTCGCCATATTCCGCGCTCTTGCCGATAACCGCAGGTACGCCAGTACCCAGTCGGCCCATGGCGAACAGGAACAGGTTCACGGCATACGAAATGAGCGTGAGCCCCATGACGACCGGGTAGATGCGCGCCCGCAACAGCAGGTATACGCCGCTGGCGGTCAGAACGCCGAGCGTGATTGCAAATAATGCTTCCATGTCAAAGTACCTCTTTGCTCGTCTCGTCCTGGCTGACGTGTCCGATGTTGGACAGAATCATCAGCGTGGCGCCGACGACGGCAAGATAAACGCCCAGATCGAAGAACAATGCGGTGGCCAGTTCTATTTCCCCAATCAGCGGAATATGGAAGTGACCGAAGGCGGACGTCAGGAACGGGTAGCCGAACACCAGCGAGCCCAGACCTGTTAGCCCTGCGATCAGCACACCGGCCCCTGCCGTAGCGTGATAGCTGAAGCGGATGCGTTCCTGGGTCCACGTCACGCCATGCGCCACGTATTGCAGGATCAGCGCGATCGACGTGATCAGGCCTGCGATGAATCCTCCGCCCGGCAGGTTATGGCCCCGCAGGAAGATGAACGCCGATATCAGCAGCGCAAGCGGCAGCATCGTGCGGGCAACAACGTCGAGAATCATTGGATGGGCATCGGTCGACCAGGGCTTGCCCCATGGGTCCACCGTTGGGTGGGGGAGGTGCAGACCTTTGAGCAATCCGAAAATACCAACTGCGGCAATCGCCAATACGGCAATCTCACCCAGGGTATCGAAGCCCCGGAAGTCCACCAGGATGACGTTGACCACATTGTGGCCGCCGCCACCCGGCACCGCCTGATCCAGGAAGAAACCGCCAATGCTGTCGTAGGAGCGGGTCATCACGGCGTAGGCCAGCAGCGCTACGACAACGCCCGAACCGATTGCAAGGATGAAGTCGCGAAGACCGCGCAGGCTGCTGGACTCCGCAGGCGTGCGATCCGGCATGAAGTAAAGGGCGAGTACGAGCAGGATGACAGTGACCATCTCCACGGACAGCTGCGTCAGGGCAAGGTCAGGCGCGGAGAAGCGTGCAAACGCGAGCGCAACCATTAGCCCCGCACCGCTCAGCGTCATCAGTGCCACGAGCCGCCGACGGTGGACGAAGACCGTCAGAACGGACGTGACACAGAGAATCGCCAGACCGAGTGCAGTGATGCCATCGACTGGCGACAGCTCGATCGGCCCTTGCAGAAGGTGCAGCGGCGCCAGCCCCCAAACCACGAGGATCAAAGTCGCGGCCAGCATCAACGCGATGTAGCGCTGCAGCGAGCCGGTCTCAAGTCGATCCGTGATGCTTTGCGCCAGCCGAACAACGGCCTGCATCGACCGCTCGAATACCACTTTAGAGTCTACGTGAGGGATGCCGTAGTACCAGCGGAACAGCGGCTCACGGAGAACATAGATGAGCGCACCGCCTCCAAGCGCGACGAAGCTCATCATCAGAGGCAGGTTGAAGCCGTGCCAGATCGCCAGGCTGTACTCCGGCACGGGCCCGCCCAATGCGGCGGACGAGGCCGCCGCGAGCAGCGGGGCGACGGTGTATCCGGGAGCCATCCCGACCGCGAGGCACAGCAGGACGAGAATCTCGACCGGTACCTTCATGTAGCGTGGAGGCTCATGAGGGTTCGGCTTGGGCAAATCGGTTGGCTTGCCGTTGAAGAACACGTCATGAATGAAACGGATCGAATAGGCCATCGACAGCGCGCCCGCCAGCGTGGCCGCAGCAGGGATGACCCAGTTGAACCCGCCAAGCATGTCTTGTGTCAGCGTCTCGCTGAAGAACATCTCCTTGCTCAGGAAGCCATTGAGCAGCGGTACGCCGCCCATCGATGCCGCAGCGACCATCGCAAGTACCGCCGTGTGCGGCATGTACTTCCACAGGCCCCTGAGTGTTCGCATGTCGCGCGTGCCCGTCTCATGGTCGATGATACCGGCCGCCATGAAGAGCGAAGCCTTGAACGTCGCGTGGTTGATGATGTGGAAGACCGCGGCGACCGACGACAACGGGGTATCCAGGCCGAACAGGAGGGTGATCAGGCCAAGATGGCTGATAGTGGAATAGGCAAGCAGGCCTTTCAGGTCGTGCTGGAACAACGCCATTCCCGCGCCTAGCAGCAACGTGATCAGGCCGGTCAGGCTGACGAGATAGAACCAGAGTTCGGATTCGCCCAGCGCTGGATGCAGTCGCGCCAGCAGGAACACGCCTGCCTTCACCATGGTGGCCGAGTGCAGATAAGCCGATACCGGCGTTGGCGCGGCCATTGCCTGAGGCAGCCAGAAGTGGAAGGGGAACTGAGCGGACTTGGTGAACACACCCAGCAGCACCAGCACGAGTGCAATCGGATAAAGATCGTGGTTGCGGATGATATAGCCGGACGCCAGCACATCGCTCAGTTCGAAGCTACCAACCATCTTGCCGATAAGCAGGATCCCTGCGAGCAGGGCCAGACCGCCACCGCCTGTAACCGTCAGCGCCATACGCGCACCGCGGCGGGCCTCGGCCTTGTGGTTCCAGAAGCCGACGAGCAGGAAAGACGACAGGCTCGTCAGCTCCCAGAAGATCAGCATCACGAGCATGTTTTCGGAGAGCACGACACCCAGCATCGCGCCCATGAAGAGCAGCAGATAGGCAAAGAATCGTCCCTGCGGTTCCTGCTTGCTCAGATAGTAGCGGGCGTACAGGATGATCAGCAGGCCAATGCCTAGGATCAACAGCGCGAAGAGAAAGCCCAGGCCATCGAGCCGGAAGCTGAGATTCAGCCCTAGCGCCGGCAGCCATTCGAAGCTGTAGACATGGACATCCCCGGCAAACACCGTCGACTGGTATTGAAAGAGCAATACCAGAGCGATCGCAGGCGCTAGCGCCGTGGCAATCGCACAGGCAGACCGACCCAGTCGGTCACCCATTATCGACAGGAACGTCCCCAGGAGTGGCAACGCGATGATCAGCGCTAACGCCATACAAAACCCTTTTTCTAAAGCCGCCTTCCGGTGTTGGCGACAGGAATGCTGAAACCGTTTGCTACGGCGCAAGATTACCGTGTTAGAGCGGACCAGGCCGAGCCAGAGGAGGTGTTTGCGAGGTACTCGCACGCACGCCCTCTAATAACGATCCGCGATAATAAGGTACGAACAGCTTACAGTTCGAGTTGAGTCCCTTTCAAAATGTTCGCGCCCGGTCACGCATTCGATGCGTGCCGGGCGCGATTGACTGCATTGCAGCGAGATCAGTCGATCAATTCGTTACCATCGAAGAAAGGATAGGGCCCCGGGAAATCACCCATGACGGCGTTGTGGGTGACGAGACCCGTCTCGGCATCCCAATAATGAAGCAGGTAGCCTGGTGGCTCCAGCGTGAAACGAGACGGTGCGTCTTCCCGGAGATCCAGGACGACTTGATGCGACGTGCCTGGGCAGACGCACGCGACCGTGTTGGCGAAGCGTTTCAGGATGGGGCGGTGCAGATGACCGCAAAGCACCCGCTCAACCTGCGCGTGCCGGGCGATGACCGCTTCCAGCGCATCGCCGCCTTCCAGACCCAGTCGGTCCATATGGCCAATTCCGCTCTTGAACGGAGGATGGTGAAGCATGACGAGAGTAGGCTGTGTGGGCTTCTCAGCGAGCGTCATTTGCAGCCAATCAAGTTGTTCCTGTTCCAGGCGCCCACCGTGTTCGCCTGGTACGGTCGTGTCGAGCCCGACCAGTCGCAGCGGGTAGGTATCCACGGTCCAGTGCAGTCGGCCCCGTGATGGCAGGTAATAGTGGTCGGCGAAGGCGCGCTTGAGTTGTTCGCCGTCGTCGTGATTGCCTGGCACGAAGTAGAACGGCATCAGTAATTCGAGCAACGCTTCGCGCAGGGTGGCGTACTCGTCGGCAGTTCCAAAATCAACGAGGTCGCCAGTAATCAGCACGATATCCGGGCGTGGATTCAGGCTGTTCAATCGTGCTATGACCCGCCGCAGTGACCCCAGCGTATCGACGACGCCATAGGAGCGGCGCCCGCCGGCTTTAATGTGAAGGTCACTGATGTGTGCAATAAGGAAGGTACGGCTCATTGGATGTCCTCAGGCGGCTAGCGGAAATAGCGGGCCGATGATGTTCAATTCGATGGTATCGCCAGCCTGTCGCGCCCGTGCATCGCGGCTGTCGACGAGGATTGGCTGACTGTCCCCGGTATCCACGAGAACCCGTGTATGTGCGCCCTGGAAGAACTGGCCAAGCACCCGACCGCGCACGTCGCCCTGGCCCACCGCGATCTCCAGATGCTCGGGGCGGCAGCAAAGCGTGGTGGCAGGCTGGCCGGTCCACGGTAATGACCCACCTTGGATCTGGGCACGACCATCTGCCTGGCGCAGAACGCGGAATCGGTTCAGGTTGCCGATGAAACCGGCGACAAAAGCGCTTGCTGGCTGCTGGTAGATCTCCTGCGGGGTGCCAATTTGCGCAATTTGGCCTTTCTCCATCACCACGATTCGGTCGCCTAGCGCCATGGCCTCACCCTGATCATGCGTGACGTATATGGCGGTGATGTGAAGCGCTCTTAGGAGGCGGTCGATGTCCACGCGCAATTGCTCGCGAAGCTGTGCATCCAGTGCCGCCAAGGGTTCGTCCAGAAGCAGGATGCGCGGCCGTGCAGCCAGGGCGCGTGCAAGGGCTACACGCTGGCGCTGCCCACCGGATAGCGCCTGGATCGGGCGACTCGCAAAGCTTTCGAGCTGCATCATCTCGAGCATTTCCGACACCCGCCGCGCGCGGTCGGTCTTGGGCATGCCCCGCACCTTCAAGCCATAGGCGACGTTGTCCCCCACATTAAGGTTCGGGAAAAGCGCATAGCTCTGGAACACCATGCCAACGCCACGCCGTTCTATCGGGACGTTCGTCACGTCGTCATCGTCAAACAGCACCTGTCCACCTGCATCTGGCTGTTCGAGGCCCGCAATGATTCGCAGCGTGGTGGTCTTGCCACAACCGGAGGGGCCAAGAAATACCAGTGTTTCGGCGGGGCGGATATCAAGGTCGAGTGGCATCAGTGCGGCCTGGTTGCCTTTGAAGGTCTTGGCGCACTGGCGCAGGCGAATGGCTGTGCCTGTCATTGCGTAACTCCTCGGGAAAGGCGATGGCTGATAGCCTGCAGCGCAACCAGCAGCGGCACGATCAGCATCAGGAAGATGAGCGTGTAGGCCGACCCGACCTCCAGCCGAGCCGAGGCATAGCTATCGGCTAGCCCGACCGGGAGCGTCTTGGTCAGCGGTGTATGAAGCATCCAGGTCAGGTTGAATTCACCCAGTGAGAGGGTGATCACCATGAGCGTACCGGCCAGGATCCCAGCGCGTGCGTTGGGTACGACGATGCCGAAGAAGCGCCGGATCGGGCCAGCGCCCAGGCTCGCCGCGGCTTCTTCGAGCTCGGGCAGCTGCGCGCGCTGCATCACGGCCATTACCGGGCGAACCAGAAATGGCAGTGTGAACAGTACATGGCCGATAAGGATGAAGCCGGCGCTGCTGCGCAGGCCGCTCACATGGCCGTAGGTAAGGAGCAGGGCGAGCGCAGTCGCGAACCCAGGCATCGCCACTGGCAGAACAAGAAGCTCCTCGACAGCGCGGCTGAAGCGGTTATCGAGCTTCACCAGGCCGTAGGCGGCCGGGACACCAATTATCACGCAGCAAAGCGCGCAGGCGACCGCCAACTGCAGCGACAGCCACACGGTTGGGGAGTAGGCCCGCCAGACCTGTGTGACCCAGTCGAACGTCAATCCGCTGGACAGTCCTTGGAAATAGTTGCGAGTAAGGCCTGCCATCACGGAGAGCACGATCGGCACCAGCATGAACGCGCAAACGAGCAGCGTGAACGTCAGCGCAGCGATAAAGGGAACGCGGCGTGTCATTCGTTAATTCTCCCCATTCTGATAGCCCTCATGGCCCCGGTGTCCGTCCTGCAAAATGACGAGCCGTCATCAGCGCGATCCATGTGATTACACCAAGCACGACGGACAGCGCCGCTGCGACTGCGAAGTTCGCGAAATTGGTAAAGGTGTCGTAGATCGCGATTGGTGTGACGGACAGTTTCGTGCCAAGCGTGAACGCCGTACCAAAGGCGCCCATGGCGGTTGCGAAGCAGATGGCGCCACTCGAAACCAGTGCCGGTGCGAGCCCTGGCACAATGACGTCGCGGATGACTGCCCACTGACTCGCGCCCAGCGAGCGTGCCGCTTCCTCCAGGTTGCGATCCAGCGTCTCGCACGCCGCCATGACCGTGAGAATCACCCTCGGAATCGAAAAGTAGAGATAGCCCAGGAACAGGCCAAACAGGGAGTACGCAAAGATCCAGCGGTCTCCAGTCAGAGAAAGGCCCAAGCTTGCGAACAGCCCCTGGCGTCCCCCCAGAAGAATGATTAGAAAACCAACCACAACGCCTGGAAACGCCAGTGGGAACGTCAGCAGCGCGACGAGCACGCTTCTACCGACGAAGCGATGGCGGGATAAAAAGCATCCCGCTACGCCTGCGATTACCAATGCCGCGGCTGTGGTGACTGCAGCCAGCGCCGTTGTCTGGACCAGTCCGCTGAGGTAGGCGCTGCTCGTCAATACTGCCCAGTAACCGCTCGCGCCGCTGCGATCCGGTTCGGTGCCGAGCAGCACCAGATGTGCCAGTGGCAGGATCCAGAACGCAGCGAAAAAGGCCAGTGCCGGTGCAAGGCCCAGGACAACCGAAACGGGCATGCGCCGTCGCGATCGAAGCGCATGTGCCGGACGGGCCATGGCCATCTCGGTCACCTTAACGAATCTCGGCGAGGTAACGGTCGGCGAACGCCTGTTGCGCGGCCGCCATCTTCGCGTAGTCGACCGGGTTCGCCCGAGCATAGTCCGCTTCAGGAAGGAAGCGTGCGGCGACCTCTTCTGGCAGGGCAATGTCGCGTACAGGCCGGAGATACGCCTTGGCCCATAGCGCCTGCCCTTTATCCGATAGCACATAGTCCAGCACCCGCTTACCGTTCGCGGCGTGTGGCGCTCCCTTAACCAGGCTCATTGTGTAGGGCACGGTGACCGTTCCTTCGGACGGAATCACGAATTCCACGTTTGCCTTGTCGTCATAGCGCGCGCGGTAAGCGTTGAAGTCGTAGTCCACCAGGATTGGAATCTCGCCCGACAGCATTCGGGCGTACGCCGTTTGCTTGGGCACGATCGGATCGTTCGCGGCGAGCTTTTTGAAGAACGCCAGTGCGGGCGAGAAGTCATCAAGCGTGCCGCCCATGGCACCGTTGATGGCGACGGCGCCGACGTAGCCAACGAAGGCGCTCGACGGATCGAGGTAACCGACCATGCCGGCATACTGGGGATCGAGCAGATCGTTCCAGCTCTTGGGCACCGGCTTACCTGCCAGCGCGTCGACGTTCACCATCAGGCCAAGGGTGCCGGAGTGGATCGCGGTCCACTGGCCGGCCGGGTCTTTCAGGCCATCCGGTACCTGATCCCAGTGTGTGGGCTTGTAGGCGTCCAACACCCCCGCCTGTTCCGCCTGGATGCCGAATGAAACGCCGTAATAGACGACGTCAGCGACCGGCGCGTTGCGCTCGGCCACGATCTGCGCGAGGGATTGACCAGAGTTCTTGTTGTCCTGCGGAACCTGGATGCCCGTGTCCTTCCGGATGGCTTCGAGTTGGGCGCCCCAGTTTGCCCATTCGAGCGGGCAGTTGTAGCAGATTGCGGTATCGGCGGCGTGCGCCGTCGAGCTCGCCAACAGCAGAGCCGCCAAGCCCTGTCGTACGCGCGTGAATGTGGTCATGCCGGATTCTCCATGAGCGGTTTCGTGCTTTCGCCTGCTCGCATATGGCACGAGAGACGGTGATGGGTGGGTGCGGCACCGTCGAGCTGTGCCAGCAGTTCGTGAATCAGGGTGTGTCCCAGCGCCTCGATGGGCTGAACCACGGTGCAGAGGGACGGATGCATCTCCTGGCCAATTGCAACGCCGTCGAAACCCACCACTGAAACGTCTTCCGGGACGCGTCGGCCGAGCCGCTGGAGCTGGCCCATGACGCTGATGGCCAGCAGGTCGTTGGTGCAGAGGAGAGCGGTGGGGCCATTTGAGACGATGCGCTCGGCGAGCACCTTCGGGCACGCCTGCGTATGTGCAGGCATCTCTATCGTCGGCATCACGGCGAGCCCGTGGGCCATCATGGCGGCTCGGTAGCCGGCGACACGCTGGCGAGCGCGGTCGGACTGCAATTCAGGGCCCGTCACCATGGCGATGCGCATGTGACCGGCCTGGATCACGAAGCGTGTCGCCATGGCCATGCCGTCATGGTTATCGACGGACACAGCCGCATAAGGACGGCTCGGCTGGTGGTAGGCAAGAACGAAGGGTGTGGACTCTTGTGCGAGCGTTGCCAGGAGTTCGCTGCCATCGGCATCCGCAACGGTGAGCACCAGCCCATCCACCCGTTGGCGCAGAAGGTCCTCCAGCATTTCGCGCTCACGGTCGGCGCAGTAGTCGGTGGTCGCAATCAGCAGGGCGTACCCGCGTTGACGGGCCGCGTGCTCCATCGCATGCAGTTGCTCAGCGAAGACCGGATTGATCAGGCTGGGCAGTATCACGCCGATCAGCCGAGTTGTTTGTTGGCGAAGTTGCTGGGCCAGGCGATTCGGGCGGAAGTTCAGTGCTTCCGCGGCGTCGAGAATGCGATCGAGCGTGCTCTGACGCACGAGCTCCGGCGACGCAAACGCGCGCGCTGCGGTCGCCCTGGAGACGCCTGCTCGTTCTGCAACCTGCTTGATACCGCCCACGTTAGCCTCACTGAGATCGATCTCATTTGTTGCAGGCTAGGTGCGCGGAATGACAACGAGACGACACCCAGATGACAATTCAGTGTCAGGCTTTTGGCGCGTTTGCAGGCGGGTATAGGTCGGCGATCACGGCGGGCTGTGCGACCTTGCGGCTTGGGGTATACTGCCGCGCTTTCCGCCGGCTAGCCCCGGCGGCATTCGCACACAAGCCACGCCCGGTCTTCCGGCGTGGCTTGTTGGTTTATGCCGCGCCACAATGGCGCCCGAAGCGAGAGGCAAGACGATGAGCGCACTGGTAGGCGTGATCATGGGGTCCAAGTCGGACTGGAGCACCCTGAGCCACACGGCGGACATGCTGGAAAAGCTCGGCATTCCCCATGAAGTGAAGGTGGTGTCCGCGCACCGCACCCCGGACCTCCTGTTCCAGTACGCCGAAGAGGCGGAAGGGCGGGGCATTGAAGTCATCATCGCCGGTGCCGGCGGCGCGGCTCATCTGCCCGGCATGTGCGCCGCCAAGACGCATCTGCCCGTGCTCGGTGTGCCCGTACAATCCTCGATGCTGTCAGGTGTCGACTCGCTCCTGTCCATCGTGCAGATGCCAGCGGGTATACCGGTGGCAACCCTGGCAATTGGCAAGGCGGGCGCTGTCAACGCTGCACTGCTCGCGGCGAGCATCATCGGCCACGGCCACCCGGAATTCCACGACGCTCTGAAGCGCTACCGCAACGAGCAGACGCAGACTGTTCTGGAAAATCCCGACCCTCGCGACGTTTGAGCCTGGCCGGCCATGAGTGGCCGCCTGAAGAACACTTTGGAGAACGCATTGACATGAAGATCGGTGTCATCGGTGGAGGCCAACTGGGCCGCATGCTTGCATTGGCGGGGACGCCGCTGGGCATGGACTTCGCATTCCTCGACCCGGCGACGGACGCCTGCGCACGTGCGCTGGGTGATCATCGTGTCGGGGATTACACCGATCAGACCGCACTGCGCCAGCTTGCCGATGACGTTGACTTGGTGACGTTCGAGTTCGAAAGCGTGCCGGCAGAAACGGTGGAATTCCTGTCTCAGTTCGTTCCGGTTTATCCAGGCGCCGAATCGCTTCGAATCGCTCGGGATCGCTGGTTCGAGAAGTCCATGTTCAAAGACCTGGGTATTCCGACGCCTGCCTTTGCCGACATTCAATCCCAGGCTGACCTCGATGTGGCCGCGGCGAGTATCGGCCTGCCCGCCGTGATGAAGACCCGTACCCTGGGCTATGACGGTAAGGGCCAAAAGGTGCTGCGCCGCCAGAGCGACGTCGCGGGCGCCTTTGCCGAGCTGGGCAACGTTCCATGCATCCTTGAAGGGTTTGTCCCGTTCACAGGTGAGGTTTCATTGATTGCCGTTCGAGCACGTGACGGTGAGACGCGCTTCTACCCACTTGTTCACAACACCCATGCCGATGGCATCCTTCGTCTGTCTGTCGCGAGCACGAATCATCCGCTGCAGAAAATGGCCGAAGACTATGTCGGGCGTGTGCTGGAAAAGCTCGACTACGTCGGCGTCCTGGCATTTGAGTTCTTCGAAGTAGACGGCGGCCTGAAGGCCAACGAAATCGCGCCCCGAGTACACAACTCCGGGCATTGGACGATCGAAGGCGCGGAATGCAGTCAGTTCGAGAATCATCTTCGTGCGGTGGCAGGGCTACCGCTGGGTTCTACCTCCAAGGTTGGCGAAAGCGCGATGGTCAATTTCATCGGTGAAGTGCCGCCTGTTGGCGAGGTACTCGCGCTGGACGGCTGTCACCTGCACCACTATGGCAAAGCCTTCAAGGCTGGCCGCAAGGTAGGTCACGCGACCCTTCGCTGCGGCGAGAGCGCTAGCCTGCAGGCGGGCCTTGAGCCACTGCAGGCACTCGCAGCCGACTCGCATCGCTGAACCCCTGGAGGCCTCCGACTGTCCGAATGCATGAGTTCGCCGCATTCGCTATCAGGAGGCTTCACATGGGCATCATCGGTACCATCATCATCGGATTTCTCGTCGGGCTGGTTGCTCGCTTTCTAAAGCCGGGTGATGACAGCATGGGCTGGATCATGACGATCCTGCTAGGTATCGGCGGCTCGCTGCTGGCAACCTACGGCGGGCAGGCAGTCGGCTTCTACCGTGCAGGCGAGGCTGCGGGTTTCATCGGGGCGGTGGTTGGCGCGATCATCCTGCTGGTACTTTGGGGTATGATCAGCAAGCGTCGCTGATCCGCTCGGGCCGCCTCGGGCGGCCCGTTTCCCTTTACGTGTCCTCGATCATGCGTTTTCTTCCCGCTCTCGCTCTACTTCTCGTTCTCCCACTCGCTCACGCCGCCCCGCCTGAACTCGACTGGCTCGACATGATGCCACCCGAGGACCTCAAGGCGCTGGAAGATATGCCTGAAATCGACCACAGCACGCCAGAGGGCGCCGGTTTCAGCGATCAAGGCGGTCTCAAGCAAAGCCCCAACTTGCCTGCGGTTATGTATTCGGCGAAAACCGTTCCCGAGCTGGATGGCCGCAAGGTGCGTCTGGGCGGCTATCCAGTCCCCTTGGATGCAACCGAAGCCGGCACTTATGACGCGTTCTTCCTCGTTCCGTACCCGGGGGCCTGTATCCACGTGCCACCTCCGCCGCCCAATCAAATCGTGGTCGTTCGCTTCCCGAAGGGATTCAAGGTCACCGACATCTACGCACCTATTTGGGTGGATGGCACCCTTAAGATCGAGAAAACCAACAGTGACCTCGCCGATGCGGCCTATGTGATCGATGCCGACGGCGTGAAAGAGGTCGAGGAGAGCGACTTCTGACGGCACCCATTACCCGGCAGCGCTTGCCACCATCGACGCTCGAGGCGTTCCGAGCCCTGGCCCGGGAGACACCGGGGATCGATACGGATGTGTACGAGCGTTTCGGAAAGGGTCCGCTCGACCCTATCGTCGGGTTGGGTGAGCCCGGTGCGCCGCTTGCCTTTCTCGGGCGCGACCCCGGCCGCGATGAGGTACGCCATGGCGAACCCTTCATTGGTGGAGGCGGGCAGATCGTCCGCCGGGTGCTCTATCAACACTTCCACGGCGAGCCGATGCCGGATTTCGAAGCGTCGCGCCTCGTTGGCAAGCCGTTCTTCTGGATGAACACCGTGCCGTACAAGCCCATCGGCAACAAGGCGTGGTCGATGAAGGTGAAGCGGCGTTTCCATCCGTTGATGCGCGAGTTGCTGCTAACGCGCTGGAACGGGCGCGACATCATCACGCTGGGGCGCGAAGCGTTCCTTTGGTTCGGTATCGATCAGGCAAGGGATTTGCGCGAGGCACTCGAAGCGTTCTGGCATAACGAAGCGCGCTTTACCCAGGCTATCGAAGTGCCGCTGACGCTGCCGTCTGGGCCGTCCCGGACATTCCGTCTTCATCCGCTACCGCATCCATCGCCACTGAACCAGACCTGGTTCAAGCGCTTCCCTGATCTGCTTGCGAGCCGGCTCACTCAGCTGAAGATCGGGCAGCACGGCTCGCAAGCCTGAAGGCAGGGCGTTAAGATACGCGCCGCCGAAAACCATCGGCATCCTGACACGACCCGGTCCGCCCTTTGCGAGGGCGACCACTGAGGAGTTTTTCATGAGTCAATCGATCGTCGTCGCGGCGATGTACAAATTCGTCTCGCTTCCGGACTTCACCGAGCTACGCCAGCCGCTGCTCGATACCATGTTGGTGAATGGTGTCAAAGGCACGTTGCTGCTGGCCGAGGAAGGCATCAACGGCACCGTTTCCGGTACAAGAGAGGGCATCGATGGGCTACTGGCCTGGCTGCGTAGCGACCAACGCCTGGTGGACATCGACCACAAGGAATCCTACTGCGACGAGCAGCCGTTCTATCGCACCAAGGTCAAGCTGAAGAAGGAAATCGTTACGCTCGGCGTTCCCGGCGTGGACCCGAATCAGCGCGTCGGCACCTATGTTGATCCAAAGGATTGGAACGCATTGCTGGACGATCCTGAGGTGGTGCTGATCGACACGCGCAACGACTATGAGGTTGCGATCGGTACGTTCGACGGCGCTGTCGACCCGAAGACCAAGTCCTTCCGCGAGTTTCCCGAATACGTCCGCGCCAACTACGACCCCGCGCGCCACAAGAAAGTCGCCATGTTCTGCACCGGCGGCATCCGCTGCGAGAAGGCGTCGAGCTTTATGCTCAATGAGGGGTTCGAAGAGGTCTACCACCTCAAGGGCGGTATCCTGAAGTATCTGGAAGAAGTGCCCGAAGCCGAAACCAAGTGGAAAGGCGACTGCTTTGTCTTCGATAACCGCGTCACGGTTCGCCACGACTTGAGTGAGGGTGAGTACGATCAGTGCCATGCTTGCCGTGCGCCCGTTTCGGACGCCGACCGTCAGTCCGAGCATTATGTGGCTGGAATCAGCTGCCCGCATTGCTGGGATTCGCTTCCGGAAAAGACCCGCGCTAGTGCCCGTGAGCGGCAGAAGCAGATCGAACTCGCGCGTGAGCGTAACCAGCCACACCCCATCGGACATAACCCCCGACAGCACGCGGGATAGGAGCGACCTCGATGAACGCCCGCCTGATTTATGTGATGGACCCGATGTGCTCCTGGTGCTGGGGGTTTGCGCCGGTAGCCGATGCGCTAGCGGCCCAGGCAGCAGAATACGGTGTCTCGCTGCATCTCGTGGCGGGCGGGCTGCGCAGTGAGCGTTCACCCATCGAGCCGGCTGACCGGGAGCGCTATCTGGGCTACTGGCGCGCCGTGCAGGAGCGGACCGGGCAGACTTTCGATGTAGAAGCCGGCCTGCCCCAGGGCATGGCATACGATACGGAGCCGGCATGCCGCCTACTGGTCACTGCGCGTAAGCTCGACGCGGCGCGGGCATGGGCCTTGGTCAAACGCGTCCAACGGGCATTTTACGTGGGAGGTCAGGACACAAGCGCGTCCGGTATCCTTCTGGGGCTTGCTGAAGCCGAAGGGTATGAGAGCGGTGCGTTCGCTTCCCATTTTGACAGTGATGCGGCACGTGAGCGCACGCGTCTGGACTTCGCCTGGGCGCGTCAGCTCGGCATCTCCGGGTTTCCCACCATGCTCGCTGAGCGCAATGGCCAACTGGCCCTGTTGACCAACGGGTATCAGCCAAGCGAGCAGCTGTCGCCGCTCCTGGGCCGCTGGCTGGAGCACGGCGCCAGCCTGGCCTAGCGGACGGCGGTATCGCTCGATCGCGCTATTACGACGAAGTCGCGAGCCGCCGGTTTGCGGCTTCGCGCGTCTTAGCTGTCCTGTTCAGCCATCACTCCACCCGCCATCGGCGCAGCCCAGCGCTGCAGGGGTAGCTCGGGCGATTGCGACCAGATCCGCTGCCAGATAAGGCGCAGCTGTTCCGCACCCCCACGATAGGTGGGTTCCCGTTCGACATGATCGATCATTTGCCAATGTCCGGCAGCGTCACGCTGTGCCATTGGAAAACGGAACGGATGGTAACCCGTCATTCCCAGGCGAAGGTCGGTCACCAGGAGGCGACCGTCCACTTCGTCGTAGCGAAGAATATTGGACGTGAACCAGGCCAGCCGGTGCCACTGGGGTGATGCCTCCAGTGCGGGACGGAGTTCCTCGCCGCTTGGCAGCGTTTGCAGAATTGGTGGCTCGCTGTCGAACCAGCTCACCATGCTCTCGTGATAGCGGTCGCCGTCCATCACCGTCACGCGCCACAGAAGCGTATTGAGTGGCGTCGGCGTGCTGAAAATGGCTTCAGGCTGGATGCCGTTAGCCTGCAGCTGCTGCTCTACGCGGCTTTCGGCCATCCATTTGCCGCTAACCGAGAATGCGAGGTAGAGCGTCGACACGGCGAGTGCAGCCACTGGCAGCTTGGGTGTCTTGTCCTTCAAACCCAAGGCCAACCCCAGGATCACCGCAAGCAGTAACGGAACGGTATAGAGCGGGTCGATGATGAATATCGTGGACCAGGCAACCGGTGGCGGTGTGAAAGGCCAGAAGAGCTGTGTCCCGTAGCTGGTAAACGCATCGAGCAACGGGTGCGTAACCAGCACCAGCCACAGTGTGATTAAGAGTCTCCCTGCGGAATAGCCCGGATGGGGCCTGAGGCGTAGCAATGCCGCCAGCGCGATCGCCAGCACACTCAGTACGAAAAGCGAATGGCTGAAACCTCGGTGGTACGTCATCTCTGCGACGGCATCGCCGTAGTCGATGAACACATCCAGATCAGGGACCGAGGCCAGCACTGCGCCGTAGAGCAAGGCTTTGCGGCCCTGCCAGCGGCCTAATAACGCGCCCTGGATCGTGGCACCGAGTACAGCCTGCGTGATCGAATCCATCGTGACCTCAGCGGGGAAAAGCGCAATACGTTAGCGAAGCGGCATAAGCCCGGAAACGACGAATGTCGAACAACGTTTTACGAAGTCGCCGGTGCCGTACCGTGCCGCTTTCAGACGCGTCCCTGGGTCAGCCGGTTCCGCTGAGCATCATCCAGAACGATGTACCCACGCCAACAATGCTTTCGCCAGCAACGAGGCCCGCTGCCGCGGCGATAACGAAACGCTCGGCAAGCGTGGGAGCGGCACGCGCGCACAGCCACGCCAGCCCTGCGCCAAAGGCCATCATGAGGGAAATCGATGCAGGAATAATGAAGGCGAGTCCGAAGGCCGCTGCGCTGGGTAGCCAGCGGGCCAGCCGAGCAGAGTGGTCTGCGCGGACCTCCAGTAAACCCAGGACGAGTCCGGCCAGGCTGCCGGCCAACATGGCCCACCGAACGCTCGTATCGATCGCCGCCAAGCCGCCTGAGAGCACTTCTGCAACGGCCTTCCAGGTTGCGACTGCCGGCGCAGGCCACTCCGGCGTGATCAACAGGGCCTGGGGATCTGGTATCAATGCCCGATAAGCCATGACCCCAACAAGGCTGCCGATCACTATCCCCGTGCACTGAGCAACGAGCTGGCGGGCAGGGGTGGCTCCAATCAAGTGGCCTACGCGGAAATCATTGAGCAGATCGGTACATTGGCCGGCAGCGCCGCCGGCCGTATTGGCGCTCATCAGATTGACCGTCATCTGGCCGGGTGCGATGAGGCCGAACGTCAATTGCGACAGTTGGCCTGTTGCGCCTATGGGAGGAATGCCGGTGGTGCCGACGACCCGGGCGGCCATGCAGGCCAGCGCAATGGCCAGCGGCAAGCTCAGTATGGCCATGAACAGCGAGATACCGAACAGCGTCACCTGCAACAGGATCACCAGTCCGGAAGCAAGCAACAGCATGACGAGTGGGATGCGGCGAGGTGTGTTTGCCGTGCTGGTCTTCTTGCGGAGGTGGCGACTACGCCATTGGCGTAACGCGAGTGATACGAGCGTGGCACAAACCAGCAGGCTGACGCCTGGCCATAGGAGCCATTCTACAAGCGTGCCGAATTGAGGTCCCTCGGCCTCGGCTGGCAGTGTCACAAGCCCCGCGCCCAATAGCCATGGCGCGACGCCACCCCAGGCGATTGCCGCGCCCAGCAGTAGCGAGAGACCGACACGTATCCCGATGATGCCGCCGAAGCCGACAAGCAGGGGTGAAGGATCCAATGTAAACGTAAGGCGCTCCAATGCCGCGTTCGGTGCCCAGCGTGGAATCGGGCCCGCCAACAGGTCGATAGCCTTTATCGATCCGGCCAGTGCCGCCGCCGCTCCCAGTGCATACAGCCGGTGCAGTGCTTCGCGCCCCTGGTTGTAGACCTGTTGCATGGTCTCAAGCGTTGCTACCGCCTCGGGAAAACGCAGTCGCTCGTCAGGAATCAGGGTATCCCTGAGATACCAGGCGACCCAGACTCCAAGGAAACTAACGGCGAATACCCAGGCCATCATCGGCGCCGTACCGATCGTGTCGCCCGTGATGAGTGTATAGGCCGGAATGGGTGCTACCAGGCCACCTGCCACGATCGACGCAGCCGAGGAGGTGGCCGTCTGATTGATATTGCTTTCATGCAGGCTCCAGGGCGCTGCCCGCCGTACGCGCGTCACGGACTGCCAAATGCCGTAGCCGAGCAGCAGCGCGATGATCGACATGTTGAATGACCAGCCGATCTTTAGGCCGGCATAAACATTGGAAGGCGTAAGTAGGGCGCCGAGCACCACGCCGGTGCCCAACGCGCGGACAGTCAATTCTCGTTGGGGCTGCATGCTTGTTCGCTGGTCGGTTTGAAGGTCCGACCGACCCGGGTGCGCACGGTTCATCCCGCATTCCTGTTCACTTGGTTGCAGCCAGTAACTATAGACAGGGAACGTCATTGGCCTTTATTGGCACTGGCGCCTTGTAAGTTGCGAATCAGACGGTACAATGGCGCCGCTCGCCGCAAGGGCGGGTTTGTTATGGTGGCCCTGCCGGTCCCCTCGCAATGATCAGCCGTGAACCCGGTCAGGCCTGGAAGGGAGCAGCCGCAGCGGTGACATCGTGTGCCGGGGTGTGGCTGGTAGGGCCGCCACCCAATCTTCGCTTTCTCCCCAGTCCTTCCTGTCCCTGACGGTTTACGTCCAAGTTCGCATGCGCATGCTCTTTCGGTACGTGTGCCTGATCGTGGGATCTTATATTCCCTGAATGCGTACGCCGCTCTTCGGTCTGATGCCCGCTGACTGGATGCAATGCGCCGGTAGGCCCATACTGCATCAGGCATGCAGCAGTGCGTCATCAGAACAAGAACAAAAAAGGGGTTGGGATGAGCCAGTGTGGTAAATCCGTTCTTCTGGTCGATGACGATCAGGAAATACGTGAGCTGCTCGAGGTCTATCTGACGCGAGCCGGCTTCCAGGTGCGCAGCGCACCGGAGGGTGACGCGTTCAAGCAGGCGCTCGAGGCATGCAGTGCGGACCTCATTATCCTGGACGTCATGCTTCCGGGGGACGATGGCTTCAGCCTTTGTCGCTGGGTTCGTGCCCATGAGCGCTACGCGGCGATTCCTGTGATCATGCTGACAGCCAGCTCCGATGAAGCCGATCGGGTCATCGGCCTCGAGTTGGGCGCTGATGACTACCTTGGCAAGCCCTTCAGCCCACGAGAGCTCCTGGCCCGGATCAAGGCGCTGCTCAGGCGCGCCGGCTTCGCCGAGCAACGGACTGCCGGGCAACGAGTCGTTGAACATCGCATCAGTCGCACCCTCGAGTTCGGTGAATGGCGACTGGATACGGTGAGCCATCGGCTTTTCCATGTTGATGGCGAAGAGGTCCTGCTGTCCGGCGCCGACTTCACGCTACTCAAGCTCTTTCTGGATCACCCCCAGCGGGTACTCGACCGCGACACCATCGCCAACGCGACCCGCGGCAGGGACGTCCTGCCGCTGGACCGTATTGTCGACATGGCTGTAAGCCGCCTCCGGCAACGCCTGAGGGACACCGGCCGCCCGGCCCGGCTCATACGCACCGTGCGGGGAAGCGGTTATCTACTGGCAGCCGAGGTATCAGGCCTCGCCGATGTCGGTTAGCCGGGTTTTGCAGCGGCTGGTTCCGCGCTCTCTCCTCGCACGGATGTTGTTGCTGACGCTATTGGCCGTGCTGTTGGCGCAAGGCGCTTCGGCGCTGTTCTGGGCGTCGAGCCTGCGTTCCAGCCGAAATGAAGGCCTCCTCAGCGCCGCCCACAACCTGGGTTACTCTATTGCGGCCAGTGTTCGATATTTCAGTCTGCTACCGCCCGGATACCGCCCGCTGGTGTTGGAACAACTGCGCAATATGGGGGGGACGCGCTTTCTGGTGAGCCTCAATGAACGTCGCCTGGAAATGCGTTCATTGCCGGATACGCCCGGTCGGCGCGCGGTGCTTAGCAGCGTGCGCGCGGTGCTGAGAGAGCGGCTCGGCCCCAATGTCCCGCTGGAGGTAGAGTTCGTTGGGCCGGACGAGCTTCGGCTGTTCAATGGCGCGCTGGCTCTCAGCGACCTGCCGCGCTCCTGGGCACATTATGTGCTTAGCTTCGAGCCGCTCGACCCGCCTGTGCTAGTTGCACAAATACGGATTGCCGAAGGGGAGTGGGTCTACATCGCGACCCTGATGCCGGCGCCGTACTACACGCTTGATGAGCCCTGGATCCCCGCTCAGCAGCTGTTTTTCATCCTGTTCAGCAGCGCGTTTCTGCTGCTGTTCATCGGCCTGTTGATCCGTTGGCAGAGTCGTCCGCTCAAGCGCCTGGCAAAGGCCGCTCGCGAGCTCTCTCTGGAAGTGCATACGCCACCGGTGCCTGAAGAAGGCGCGCAGGAAATACGTGAGGTCACGCGTGGATTCAATGCCATGCGTGAGCGCATCGCCCGATACCTGGATGAGCGCGCGCAATTGTTCAGCGCGATTTCCCATGATCTGCGGACACCGATCACTCGGCTCAGGTTACGCGCGGAATTGATCGACGATGAGCATGTGCAGGCCAAACTGAATCGCGACCTGGATGAACTGGACATTCTCGTCCGCGGGGCACTGCAGTGCGTGAAGGACACCGATATCCATGAGAACGTTGAGCCGGTCGATGTTCAGGCGCTCCTGGAACAGCTCGTCGACCCCTACCAGCAGGAGCGGCCACCTCGCGCTACTCTTCATGGCCGTGCGAACGCACCCGTCCTGGGCAAACCGCTGGCGCTGAAGCGCTGCATCGGCAATCTGCTGGACAACGCGCTCAAATATGGCGGCAGGGCACACGTAAGTGTCGAAGACGGTGTACGCGAACTCGTGTTGCATGTGGACGACGAAGGGCCCGGTGTACCCGAGCAGGATCTCGAACAGGTCTTCCAGCCGCATGTTCGTCTTGCTTCACAGCGAAACGGCTATGGGTTAGGTCTGGGGATCGCCCGCAATCTCGCGCATGCGCATGGCGGTGAAGTCGAGCTGAGAAATAGGAGAGAAGGTGGCTTGAGGGCAACGCTTACGCTGCCGAGGGGCTGACGTCACGCTGTGGAGGTGAGCGTAGATCGAGGTGGGCTATTCGCTCCACCTCGATTCGTTGGATCAGTTCTTCTGTACAGTCCCCGCACCGGAAGGGGAATCGCCAACGCTAGGCGCGACGCCTTCTTCGCCTTGCGGTCTTGGATTGTTCGCGTCTGCCGGAATGTCCGCCGAGTTGTTGCTGGGTGCACCCTGGTTACTGGACTCCTCACGCGGTGCGGGCGCCGGCGATGGGCCCGGGTCAGCGGGTTGCCCGTCACGGTTGGTGCCTCGTGGCCCATGATCGCCCGAGTCGCAGGCGGCCAGCGGAAGCGCCAGGATCAAAGGAATCAGCAATGCTGCTATACGCATGGTTCGGTCCTCTAGGAAGCGCACGAACGAACGTCGTACGGCTTGTGGTTTCTCTCTGAAATGGACCGCCCGACGCCAGGGAAAGTGCCAGCCTCATGAGGATGCTGCACGTTTTGGTACAGTACCGGTCCACAACAATGGATCGAGACTGGCATGGTTCGCGATTTCGAAACCACTGACATGGACGCGGTACTGCGCATCTGGCTGGACGCTTCCCTCCATGCACACCCCTTCGTAAGACCGCAGTTTTGGCAGGATCAAGTCGCGAACATGCGGGAGTGCTATATCCCAGACAGCCATACCCGTGTTGTCGAGCACGAGAATAGCTGTGCCGGGTTTTCATGTGTCCACGGGGTTACGCTGGCAGCGCTATTCGTCGCACCTGTCCATCAGGGCAAAGGGCTGGGTGCCCTATTGATGGCAGACGCAAAACGAGAGCGTAATTCACTCGAGCTGGCCGTTTACGTCCAGAACAAGCGTGCTGTCGAATTCTATGAGCAGCAAGGATTTCGTGCCCTGCAACAAAGAGTCGACCAGCACATCGGCGAAGCTGAATGGATAATGCGTTGGGATCGCTGACGCAATCGCACAGTGGAGTGGCCTACGTCCGGGCGGCTCCGGACGTAGGTGACGCGTTTAGACCTTGAAGCGACCAACCAACCGGTTGAGGTCGCTGGCCAGACGTGAGAGCTCGTGGCTGGATGCGCTGGTCTGATGAGCGCCGGTAGCCGACTGGACTGACAGGTCGCGAATATTCACGAGGTTGCGGTCGACCTCACGCGCAACCTGAGCCTGCTCTTCTGCCGCACTCGCGATAACCAGATTACGCTCGTACATCTCGCTGATGCTGTTCGTAATTTGTTCGAGTGCGCTACCTGCGCTCTGCGCAAGAGACTGCGTTTCACGGGCGCGCGCGTTGCTCGACTGCATCGACGTCAGTGCCTGGCTGACGCCCGTGCGCATGTTGCCCACCATCTGTTCGATTTCCTGCGTCGAGTTTTGCGTGCGGTGTGCCAAGGCACGTACCTCATCGGCAACTACGGCGAAGCCACGGCCTGATTCGCCGGCACGCGCTGCCTCAATCGCGGCATTGAGCGCGAGCAGGTTGGTTTGTTCGGCAATCGCACGGATAACGTCCAGCACCTTGCCAATCTCTTGCGATTGCCCAGCGACTTGTTCGACCAGTGATGAGGTCGTCTCGACATCGGAAGAGAGGCTGCCAATCGCTGCGATGGTCTCAGATACGCGGTGCTGGCCCAGTTGCGCCGACTGGCTGGAAGCCTTCGAAGCCTCCGATGTCGACACCGCGTTGCGTGCGACCTCGTCGACGGCGGCGCTCATCTCGTTCACGGCGGTCGCCGCCTGTTCGATTTCGTCGTTCTGCTGTTGAAGCCCACGGCCTGCCTCTTCGGTTACCGCGTTGAGCTCTTCAGCCGCCGCGGCAAGCTGCGTGGACGATCCGGAGATCTCACTCAGGGTCTCACGAAGACGCCGCTGCATCTGGGACAAGGCCTCCTGCAACTGTGTAACTTCGTCACGGCCCTGTACGTCGATGCGCTGGGTGAGGTCGCCCTTAGCGACATGTTGAGCTGATTTCACTGCGCCGCGAAGCGGCACCACAATGCTCCGCGTGATCAACCAGGCCAGCAAAATGGTAAGGATGGCGGCCAGCGCTATCACGAGGCTCACCACGAACTGCGACCGGGAATATTGCAGAGCCGAGGCAGCACCTTCCTGCTCGATACCTTTCTCGTAGATTTCGCCCAGAGAGGCGAGCTGTGCCCCGGTGCCATCAACGACCGGTTTCATGTCGATGAGTAAGAGTTTGTTCAAGGCCTCGCTTTCGCTGTTCCGCGCGAGGACGAATGAGTCCGACATGCCTTTCTGGTATGCCGCGAAATCACGCTGGAACTGCTCGTACAGTTTTTTTTCTTCCGGCGTGTCGATGTATCCCTCGAAGTCCGTGATGTTCTGCATCAGGGCCTTGTGACGGGTCTCGTATTGTTTGACATACGTTTCGACGTTCTTCGGATCGGGGTCGAGCGCAACGCGCAGGGAAATCGTGCGGATGCGCAACATGTTTTCCCGGATCGTGCTGACTAGCCGGATGCGAGGCACCCAATCCGTCTCGATAACGACAGCGCGTTCACGGATGTTGGACATCGTGGATAGTGAGAAGAGACCGAGGAACGCGACCATGAGCGCGATCAGCGCGAATCCAAACGCGGCGCGTGGGGCGACCTTCCAATTGCGTAAGTGCATAGCGACCTCTGAAGTCTGGCAGGTTAGAGTTGTAGTTGTATGACGACTTATCGGCAGCGCCCGGTCGGCCTTTAATGCGTGCGGAAAAACAAGCGACGGTAAGCACCGGCACGGGCGCTGAAGGAGGGCGCAGGGAGGCGGTGACGTTAAACCGACCGGCTCTAGCTGAATGATGGGACGACAACCGGGGTCAACACTTTAGGCGCGGCAGGGCTCCCTGCCATGACGTTATTCATGCATCCGCGCAAAAGTGGAGCAGCGTACTGGGAGGCAACATGACTCAACGGCTAGAGCTTGGATACGGGACGGACGTGTTCGTGTCGGGCGGTTTCAAGATCTGCATTCGACAAGTGCAGGATGGCGCGGCGCAAACGCTCATATTTGACGACGACCAGATAGACGTGTTGGTTGAAGCGCTTTACAAAGCCCGCGAGCTTTCCAGGAGCGATCGTGAATCCGATGTGGAGCACGGCGAACCGGCGGATAGCCTCTCTCCCAGGCCTGATGGAGAGCGTGCATATTTCGAGGTGCCGGAGATCTCGCTGGAAGACGCACCGCTTCGGATCCCACACAAGTTCACATTTCCGCTTGGCCCGCACACGCTATTCGTGCATGTACTTGGCGTCGGCACCGATCATGTACCGCCCCGCTGGGCAACGGCGATCGAAATGTTGCGCGACGGTGAGATCACCTTGCCGGTCACCCGCATCAATGATGAGTTGTATGACGATCTGGACGAGGCACGCGATGCCGGCGTCGCTGAGGCGAAGCGCCGGCTGAAAGCATGAGGGTTGGCCGGGTCAGGTATCCAGCTCGATTAGCTGACCGCCGTTATGCCTGAGGCGGTCCAGGTAATCCTCTGGGCTAAGTAGCTGATAGGGAAAATACAGCCCAGGTGCCGGCTTTGGTGCGCCATCGAGGCCAAGCAACCGCTCGGTCAGCATCGATACGCCGGTGCTTGTCACCTTGCGCTGGCCGTCGGGGTGAATGATCGCATGGCGCGTGGAGCGACGCTCCCCGTTCCGACCGATCCCGGACAGTTCGATGATGATTTCAGTTGAGGGCGGTTCGCCTTTGCGCCGACTGGACGTTACGGCCGTTGCGAGGTTGAACTCGATATTGGTCGCGTTCGTGGCCGCCGCGAGGCTGGGCACGTCGTAGGCCGAAAAAGGTGCTGCTTCGACTTGTGTGCCGTCGACCGCGCGGAAGAGGGGTGTAGGTTCGTCCGTTGTACGCCAGTAGAATCCACCGTTTCGGCGTGCCATTGCGACGGGCAGAACCTCGGCGAGCCGCCCGAGATCTTCGTAGGTGGCGGGGCCGCTCGTATCGTCCTCGTCAATGAGCGCGCCTACTCGAATGTCTGTCAGGCGTCCGAAAGCCTTCGCAAGTTGCAGGATTGGCAATGTTGTCGCGCCCACGAGCCACTCCGTGCCAAGCACCACAGGCGCCGCTTCCCGATCATTCAGGTAGGTGGCGACCTCAAGCGACATTTCCTGAACCGCCGAAGAAAAGCTGAGATACGGCACCTTCCGGGACAGGGCATAACGCAGCGAAGTCATGCGCTGGTCCATGAGAAACACCACCACGGCACCAACGACACGTTCACCCAGTCCAAGGTCTTCAGCCGTTAGGTCTATACGTACGGCCTCGGCGTTGCCGATGGCCTGCGCGGCCTGGTGGGCCTTTTCGACATCTCGCCCACCGATCAAAAGCGGAAGTGCCGGGTGACGTGCTCGGAGGTACTCCGCAGTCTGGCGGCCGATGACGCCTGAACCGCCAACGAGTAGAACAGGATTCGATACCATGACGTGTCTCCTCGATAGATGATGACCTACTAAAAGTAGGTTGTGGTAAGGCTAAGTTACTAAAGGTAGGTTGTGCAAATGGGAGCCGACGAAGTGGATACCTGCGAACGGGGCGGCGAGCCCGCGCGAAAGCGCCTCACCCGCGAGGAGCGCCGTTTCCAGCTACTCGAAACGGCACGCTTGATCGTTCGGGAAGAGGGCGCGGATGGGCTCACGCTTGGGCGACTTGCCGCACGAGCGGGCGTCTCAAAGCCAGTCGCCTACGATCACTTCGAGACACGCTCGGGTCTGTTGATAGCGCTGTATCGGTGGCTCGATACGGAGTTGATCGACGCGTTTGGCGCGGCGCTGGCAGCCAGTGGCGCCGGCCGTGATGAAACCATCGAGGTCCTGGCATCTGCCTACATACGCTGCGCGAGTAACACGGAAGGTGATTTCCATGCCGTGGGGGCTGCGCTGGCTGGCAGCGAAGAGAAGGCGGCCGTTTTGCAAGAGCTGCTCGATAACTGCGCCCAGATGTTCCTGAACGTGCTGCAGCCGCACTGCGATGTACCTCGCACAGAACTGGAGCGCCGTTGCGTCGGTCTGGTAGGCGCGGCCGAAGGATTGTCGGCTGCCAAGATCCGAGGCCGCGTGACAGAAGCGGAGGCCATCGAAGCGTTCATTCCGCTTGTCTATGGGGCGCTGGTCAATGGTGAACGTTCCGCTAAATAGCGGCTTCGCTTAGCGCCGCCAACTCCTCCATTTGAGGGGGTGCGGCATATCGTGCGAGTGCTTTATTCCTTTATAGCAAGTCGTTCGCATGGACGAAGCATAGCTTGTTGCCTTCCGGGTCACGGCAATAAGCGCCGTAGTAGTCAGGTGCATAATGGGGGCGTAAGCCGGGCGCGCCCTCATCAAGACCACCTGCGGCCAGTGCGGCTTTCCACGCAGCGTTGACATGTTCCTGAGAAGGCGCGGCAAAGCTCACCTGTGTTCCGTTAACGGGGCTGGCTGGGCGCCGTTGAATGGGCGCTGGACATAGAACTGCGGCCATCTTGCCGCTGGCATTTGCCAGCCTGCCCCCTCGGGGCTCCGTCGCCATGTTCGTCCGCCATTCGGATCAGGCCAAGCAGGTAGCACGGCTTCGTAAAATGCGATCATTCCCGGGAGGTCGCGGGCGCCTATCTGGATGTGACTGAACATGCTGTCTGCTCGTTGTGTGTACCTGGAAAGACCCCGGCCTCCGCAGCAGAACGCAGGCCGCGTCGTGCACATTGGCCCAGCGAAGAGCCAGGTGGAGTGGCTCGCGTGGCGCTGGAAGCACTGACCAAATAGACCTGAAGTTACGCGATCACCAACCAACGTCCGTGTGGACAGTGTTTCTATCGTCACACAGTGGACCTTAGGGTCTGCGACGGTAGGGCTGCACATAGCAAAAGGGCCCGCATGAGCGAGCCCTTTTCGATCAGCCACCGATCAGGAGCGTGCACGCTCGGCATCGCGCAGCGCTTTGACCTGGTCATGGTTGCGTTGAACGCCCTGAAGCTGGCGCTCAATGACGGTGCGGACGTCCGCAGGCAGGTCTTTCTGGACCGCTTCCTTGTATGCCTTGAGCGCAACATCTTCACCGCGCTCGCATTCGTTCAGGATCGCTTCGTCGCTTTTACCGGTGATCGAGGATTTGATGTCGACCCATTTACGGTGCAGCGCACCGGAAACACTGGATGACTGCTCAGGATCACCGCCGAGCTGCTTGACCATCTGCTGGAGTTCGGTGGCGGCGGTGCTGCAGTCCTGAGCGCGGGCCATCATGGTGCTCTTCAGCTCAGGATTCTTCAGGTCATCGGCGCATTCCGAGAAGCCTTTGTGCCCGTCGAGGCAGGTTTCAATCAGGTCATTCAGTACGGAAATGGTTGCTTTGTTATCCACGAGCGTATCTCCAGGCAGCAATGAAAAAAGCCTCGCCATTCAACATGACGAACCTGTAAGAGCTGACCTGCTGCTGCTCCGCTTCGTTCACGGCGAAAGCCGAGCGGTGCACCTGTAGCCGCATCGAATGTCACGAGCCCGTGACAATTCACTTGCCTTTCGTTACTTACGCGCTTCTCCTCCCCGCTAGACTCCTCAGCAGTCGAATACAACAAAAAGGACAGCTTTCGATGAACGCCATGAACCGTCTCACGCTCGCCGTTTCCCTGTCCTGTGCCGCTATCGCCGCACCCATTGCCCATGCGGGAGAAGTCGAAGTCCTGCACTGGTGGACATCCGGCGGCGAAGCCCGCGCGGTCGATACGCTCAAGCAGATGATGCAGAAGCAAGGCGATACCTGGAAGGACTTTGCTGTTGCAGGCGGCGCGGGTGAAGCCGCCATGACAGTGCTCAAGACGCGCGCGGTATCAGGTAACCCACCGTCCGCGGCGCAGCTCAAGGGGCCTGACATTCAGGAATGGGCGGAGATGGGCTTTCTCGCTGATCTGAATGATGTGGCGAAAGAGGATGGCTGGGACGATTTCCTACCTTCGCGTGTCACACAAACGATGCAAAATCAGGGCGATTATGTAGCCGTACCGGCGGGTATCCACCGGATCAACTGGCTCTGGGTCAATCCTGAGGTCTTCAAGAAGGCGGGCGCTTCCGTACCGACCACGCTCGACGAATTCTTCGCCGCCGCCGACAAGCTGAAGGCAGCGGGCGTCGTACCCATTGCCCACGGTGGGCAAAACTGGCAGGACGGTACGATCTTCGAAACCCTTGTCATGGCCATCATGGGGCCGGAAGGCTACGACAAAGTCTTTGTAGAAACGGACGAAGACACGATTCGTAGCGACCAGATGGTAAAGGTCTTCGAGACCTTCAAGCGTATCAAGGGCTATGTCGACCCGGACGCAGCGGGCCGTGACTGGAACCTGGCTACCTCGATGGTGATAGAGGGTAAGGCCGGCATGCAGATCATGGGCGACTGGGCCAAGGCCGAGTTCGCCGCAGCCGGCAAGACGCCAGGTGTCGACTACCAGTGTGTCGTATTCCCAGGGACCCAGGGCGACTTCATCTACAACATCGACTCGCTGACAATGTTCCGTATCAAGAACGAGGCGAACCAGGCCGCGCAGATGAACCTCGTGAGAACGGTCATCGACAAGCCGTTCCAGGAAGTCTTCAATCTCAACAAGGGTTCCATTCCGGTTCGCACGGACATCTCGCTCGACAAGTTCGACGACTGCGCGAAGCAGTCCTCGAAGGACTTCCAGGCGGCAGACAAGGCCGGTCGAGCAGAGCCAAGCATGGCGCATAGCATGGCCAACACCAGCTATATCCAGGGTGCGATCTTCGATGTCGTGACGAACTTCTTCAACGACGCGAACGCTGATCCGAAGAAAGCGACCGAGCAACTCGTCGCAGCGATCAAGTCCGCCCAGTAATCCAACCTGAACGCCGAGGGTATGACGCCTGTCGTGCCCTGCGGTGGCCTGCGCCTGGAGGTTCCAATGGAGCGCACTTTGTCCGATGCGAGCGTGGCGACGCCGAGCCTGGGTGACCGCATCCAGCGCTGGCTGCCCAAGCTGGTGCTCGCGCCGACTGCCCTGGTGATGGTGGTGTGCCTGTACGGCTACATGCTCTGGACGGCAGTGCTGTCCTTCACCAATTCGCGGTTCATGCCGGTGTACAACTTTGCCGGGCTGGCTCAATACGAGCGCTTGATGGATAACGACCGCTGGCTCGTCGCCTGCAAAAACCTGGCGATCTTTGGTGGGTTGTTCATTGGTACGTGCTTGGTCATCGGGGTTTTCTTCGCAATCTTGCTGGACCAACGCATCCGCCGTGAAGGGTTCATTCGCACGATCTACCTGTACCCAATGGCGCTCTCGATGATCGTTACCGGGACTGCCTGGAAATGGTTGCTCAACCCAGGACTGGGGCTAGACAAGCTCCTTCGCGACTGGGGCTGGGAGGGCTTTCGTTTCGATTGGCTGGTCGACCCCGACCGGGCGATCTATTGCCTTGTACTTGCCGCGATCTGGCAAGCATCGGGCTTCGTCATGGCGTTGTTTCTCGCAGGACTCCGGGGCGTCGACAACTCGATCATTCGCGCGGCGCAGGTCGATGGCGCAAGCCTGCCCACCATCTATTGGCGAATCGTCTTGCCGAGCCTGCGGCCAGTGTTCTTTAGCGCCGTCATGATCCTTGCGCATATCGCGATCAAGAGCTTCGACCTCGTCATGGCGATGACCGCAGGCGGGCCTGGCTACGCCACGGATCTGCCAGCCGTCTTCATGTATCAGCACACGTTCACGCGCGGTCAGATGGGCCTTGGTTCGGCAAGTGCCGTTCTGATGTTGGGCGCGGTGATGGCGGTGCTGGTGCCGTACCTGTATTCGGAGCTGCGGAGCAAGCGTTATGACTGAATCGCACAAGCGCTTCCATCGCCTGGTCATCTACTCACTGCTGTTACTGGCCTGTGCGGTCTACCTCGTGCCGCTCATTGTCATGCTGCTTACCAGCTTCAAGACGCCCGATGATGTGCGTGCGAGCAACCTGCTGACCTTTCCGGCCCAATGGACGGTGGTGGGTTGGCTCAAGGCCTGGGACACGGTAAACGGCTACTTCTGGAACTCGATCATGATCACGGTACCCGCCGTGGTGATCTCGACGTTTATCGGGGCCATGAACGGCTACGTACTATCGAAGTGGTCGTTCAGGGGATCGAATCTGCTGTTCAGCCTGTTGCTGTTCGGCTGCTTCATTCCGTTTCAGGTCATCTTGCTGCCGATGTCGTTCACCCTGGGCAAGCTGGGGCTGGCGAACACCACGACGGGGCTCGTGATCGTCCACGTCATATACGGCCTGGCCTTTACCACGCTGTTCTTCCGCAATTACTACGTGGGCATCCCGGATGCGCTGGTGAAAGCCGCGCGGCTCGATGGGGCAGGGTTCTTTACGATCTTTTTTCGCATCCTGATGCCCATGTCCACGCCCATTTTTATGGTGAGCCTGATCTGGCAGTTCACCCAGGTCTGGAATGACTTCCTGTTCGGCATCGTGTTCGCCAGTGGCGAGGCGCAGCCCATCACTGTTGCGCTGAACAACCTCGTGAACACCAGTACCGGTGCGAAGGAATACAACGTGGACATGGCGGCGGCGATGATCGCCGCGCTGCCGACGCTGCTCGTCTACATCTTTGCAGGCAAGTATTTCATCCGGGGCCTGACCTCGGGCGTAGTCAAGGGATAGGGTTAAAAACGATGTCTGGACTCGAACTCAGGGGTGTGCGCAAGACCTACGGCAACGCGAGCCAGGAGGCGCTCAAAGGCATCGACCTGGCGGTTGATGAGGGCCAGTTCCTGATCCTCGTCGGGCCGTCGGGGTGCGGCAAGTCCACGTTGATGAACGCCATCGCCGGGTTGGAAGGTATAACAGGTGGCTCGATCCATATCGACGGGGTCGACGTCACGAACGTAGAACCCAAGGACCGGGACATTGCGATGGTGTTTCAGTCCTACGCGCTCTATCCGACCATGACGGTGCGCGAGAACATCGCCTTCGGCTTGAAGATCCGCAAAACGCCACCGTCGGACATCGAGACTGAAGTAGACCGCGTTGCCAAGCTCCTGCAGATCGAGGCGCTGTTGCATCGCAAGCCTGCGCAACTCTCCGGCGGCCAGCAGCAGCGTGTTGCAATGGGCCGTGCGCTGGCACGCCGTCCGCGGTTGTACCTGTTCGATGAGCCGCTATCGAACCTCGACGCCAAGCTGCGTGTGGAAATGCGCACCGAGATCAAGCTCATGCACCAGCGGCTGCAAACGACCACGGTCTATGTGACGCATGATCAGATCGAGGCGATGACCCTGGGCGATCGCGTTGCTGTGATGAAGGACGGTGAGGTGCACCAATTCGGGACACCCGCTGAGATCTACAACAACCCCTGCAATCGGTTCGTGGCGAGCTTCATCGGCTCACCGCCCATGAACTTCATTCCGGCGAAGGTGCAGCAGGGCCGCGATTGTGCGGTGGTTCACGTGCAAGGCGATCGCGGCGATGCGCACGTGTCAGCGCCTGGGCTGGATCCAGCGTGGATCGGCCGCGAGGTGATCCTGGGCATTCGCCCCGAGCAGATCAGCGTCCTGCCACAGGGGGCCTCGACTGCGGACGGCGTACCGACGGAGGTCATGGTGGTCGAACCTACCGGTCCAGACACATTGCTTTATGCCGAGTGGAATGGAATCAAGGTGTGCTGTCGCGTGTCCCCTGATGATGCGCCGCGTGTGGGAACGTCATCGGTCTGGGCGATCGATGCGCGGCGCGCCGTGTTTTTCGACCCTGACTCCGGCCAGCGACTGGCATGAACGCCAGAGCGGCACTTCGTATGACCGAGGTAGCAATGGACTTTCCTGACTTTCGTTCTCGCGACACGCTGCTCGCCCACATTCGCCATACCATGGACTTCTATCATCCGCGTTGCATCGATGATTGTGGTGGGTTCTTTCACTTCTTCAAGGACGACGGCACCGTCTTTGACCGGGACACCCGGCACCTCGTATCCAGCACCCGGTTCATCTACAACTACGCGACGGCCTATCGGCGCTTCGGAGAGCCTGAGTATCTGAAAGGGGTGCGGCACGGTCTGGCTTATCTTCGGAACCGTCATATTCAACCCAACGGCGGCTATGCCTGGCTGATCCAGGGCGCGAACGTCGAAGACGCCACCAACCATGCCTATGGGCTGGCGTTCGTCATGCTCGCCTACGCACATGGCCTGATGGCAGGTGTAACCGAGGCGCGGCTCTGGCTCGATGAGATATGGGAGACGCTGGAGAACCGATTCTGGTTCGCGGCAGACGGACTGTATGCCGACGAAGCCGACGGGCAATGGCAGGCCGTCTCCCCATACCGCGGGCAGAACGCGAACATGCATCTCTGCGAAGCGCTCCTGGCCGCCTATCAGGCGACGTGGGAGCCTCGTTACATGGACCGAGCGGAGCAGCTCGCGCATAACATGACCATGCGCCAGGCAAAGCTGACGGTTGGCAAGTGCAAGGCAACGGAAGGCGTCCCGCACGGCCTCGTTTGGGAGCACTACCACACCAACTGGTCGATCGACTGGGACTACAACCGCGACGATCCTGCGAACCTTTTCCGCCCCTGGGGCTTCCAACCCGGTCACCAGATCGAGTGGGCCAAGCTTCTATTGATCATCGAACGTCACCGACCGGCCCCCTGGCTAGCCCCGCGAGCGCGAGCGCTTTTTGACGCCGCCTGGCGCCTGGCCTGGGATGAGCAACATGGCGGACTCCACTACGGCATCGCACCGGATGGCAGCACTTGCGATGCAGACAAGTATTTCTGGGTGCAGGCCGAAGCGATCGCTGCGTCGGCGCTCCTCGCAACCCGCACCCGAGATGCGGGTTACTGGAGCCGCTATGACGAACTTTGGCGCTATTGCTGGGAGCACTTCGTCGACCATGAGCATGGCGCCTGGTGGCGCATCCTTGATGGGCAGAATCGCAAGTACTCCGACGAGAAGAGTCCGGCCGGCAAGGTCGACTACCACACCATGGGGGCATGCCACGAAGTCCTTGAGGTCCTGCAGTGATGACCTTGAGTGGCGCTCGGTTTGGTTCCTGTTTTCAACAATAACCAGAGGGACGCAATAATGGATTTCATGAGTTTCCTGGCGTCAGGGCGGCGAGTAACGCTGCCGGCGCTTTCCCTGATCGGCGCGGGAGCGCTCAACGGCGCTTATGCGGCGGACGCCTTCGATCCGCAAGCCGGTGGCATGACGGGCGACTGGGGCGGCCTGCGCACCGAGTGGCTGGAGAAGGGATATGACGTGAAGCTCGAATACGTCGGGGAGGGCGCCAGCAATTTGCGAGGGGGCTATGACGACGACCGAACCGCACGCTGGACGTCGCAGTACATGTTCGGTCTGCAGGTTGACCTGAACAAGGTGCTGGGCTGGCAGGACTCTGTCTTCAAGGTGGCGATTACCGAGCGCGACGGCCGTAATATCACCAACGACCGCATCACCGATCCGCGCGTCGGCGGTTATTCCTCTGCCCAGGAAGTGTGGGGCCGAGGCCAGACCTGGCGGCTGACGCAACTCTGGTTGAGCAAGGGCTTCTTCGACGGCAACCTCGACATCAAGGCTGGCCGTTATGGCATTGGCGAGGACTTCAACTCGTTCGAGTGTGACTTCCAGAACCTTGCCTTCTGCGGGTCGCAGGTCGGCAACTGGGAGAACACCTGGTACAACTGGCCGATCAGCCAGTGGGCGCTTCGCGTGAAGTACAACCTGACGCCAGAGCTGTTCGTGCAGATCGGTGCATTCGAGCAGAACCCTTCACTGCTGGAAACGGGTAACGGCTTCAAGCTCAACGGTAGCGGCACCAAGGGTGCGGTGATTCCGGTCGAGCTGGTCTGGACGCCGCAGGTGAATGGGTTGCCTGGCGAGTATCGCGTCGGCTACTACCGCAGCACTGCCAACGCGGACGACGTTTATGAAGACGCGGCTGGCAACTCCGCGGCGCTGACGGGTGAGGCCTATGATCGCCATAACAGTAAGCATGGCTATTGGGTCGTGGCCAAGCAGCAGCTGACCAGCCACAACGGCGATGCCTCTCGCGGGCTTTCCGTCTTTGCCAACGTGACGGTGCATGACAAGGACACCAACAAGGTGGCCAATTACGTGCAGGCTGGCCTTGTCTACAAGGGGCCTTTCGATGCACGTCCGCAGGACGACATCGGCCTGGGTGTGGCGCGCATCAAGACCAACGGCGACTTCCGCGACAACCAGCGCGTACTCAATGGCGTGGCGGGTGCGACGGCCTATGATGACCCTGCCTTCACACCGCTGCAGTACAGCGAGTACAACGCCGAGCTGTATTACGGCGTGCATGTCACCAACTGGCTGACCGTTCGACCCAACCTGCAGTACATCCGCCATCCAGGTGGGGTTCGTGAAGTCGACAACGCGCTTGTCGGCGGTCTGAAGGTGCTAGCGACCTTCTGACGCGATGGCCCCGTATCACGGCGGTGATGCGGGGCATTCCGCGAGAGGGTAGTCGTCGCATGCGTGCCGTGGCGGATGCAATTTGGCGGACGCTCCGCTAGCATTACCGCTCTTCGCCACCAGCTCCGACGGTATTCATGAGTTATCAGGTCCTTGCACGTAAATGGCGCCCTCGCTCCTTCCGCGAAATGGTCGGCCAGACGCACGTGCTCAAGGCATTGATCAATGCGTTGGACAACCAGCGACTGCACCACGCCTACCTGTTTACCGGTACCCGCGGGGTGGGCAAGACCACCATCGCACGCATCCTCGCCAAATGCCTCAATTGCGAAACCGGCATCAGTTCAACACCGTGCGGCCAGTGTTCCGTCTGCCGCGAGATCGATGAAGGGCGGTTCGTTGACCTGATCGAGGTCGACGCCGCAAGCCGAACCAAAGTGGAAGACACCCGCGAGTTGCTGGACAACGTCCAGTACGCGCCCAGCCGCGGTCGGTACAAAGTCTATCTCATCGACGAAGTGCACATGTTGTCGACGCATTCCTTCAATGCGTTGCTGAAGACACTCGAGGAGCCGCCGCCGCATGTGAAGTTTCTGCTGGCCACGACGGACCCGCAGAAGCTGCCCGTCACGATTCTTTCGCGTTGCCTGCAGTTCTCCCTTAAGAACATGCCGCCGGAGCGGGTCGTCGACCATCTTTCCCATGTCCTTGCCGCTGAAAACGTCCCGTTCGAGGAAGATGCTCTGTGGCTGCTGGGCCGAGCGGCCGACGGTTCCATGCGCGATGCCATGAGCCTGACCGATCAGGCAATTGCATTCGGTGAGGGCAAGGTCGTCGCAGCGGATGTCCGCGCGATGCTGGGCACTCTCGACCACGGCCAGGTCTACGGCGTATTGCACGCGCTCATCGAAGGCGATGCGCGTAAATTGCTCGGTGCCATACGTCACCTGGCAGAGCAGGGCCCTGATTGGAACGGCGTGCTGGGCGAGATGTTGAATGTACTTCATCGCGTCGCAGTGGCCCAAGCGCTCCCGGAGGCTGTCGACAACGGTCAGGGTGACAGGGACAAAGTGCTCGCGTTAGCCGAAGCGCTACCCGCCGAAGATGTGCAGTTCTATTACCAGATGGGCCTTATTGGGCGGCGTGACCTGCCGCTCGCACCAGATCCTCGAAGCGGCTTCGAGATGGTGGCGCTGCGCATGCTTGCCTTCAGGCCCGCGGGCGCGGATGGCGCGCCGAGTCGGCCGCTAAAGAACCCGGGAATCAGCAAGGCCCCCACTGATTCCGACATGCTCAACGGGGCCGGCACCCGAATCGCCGGCGAAACCCCGGCGTCTCCGCCGGTTCCAACGGTTGCGCCTGCACCTGCGGCGTCGGTAAAAACTGAATCTGAGCAATCAGGCCTACAGCGCTCGGCACCGGAGCCCGCATCGAAACCGCCGGCAGTAGATCTTCCGTGGGATGAACCTCCGAGCACCCCTCATCAGTCTGAGTCAGACGCGCTGGTTGAGGCAGTGGAGAAGGCCGAAGCGGCCTTGCCCAACGCCGAGCCCGCTGTGGGTGCAGACGCGTCATTGCTGGCCGAAGCAATGACAACCGCCGTGACCGATCCGCAAGTGACCGACGCGCCGCCCTTCGACGCTGACGTTTACGCGGATGACCGCGATGATGATGTCGATGCCGACGTCTATGCGTATATGGACAACTACACCATCGGTGATGCTGAGCCCGAGCCTGAGCCTGCGGTTGAAGAAGACGCCCTGCGCCCCGATATTCCGCCGGCAACCGGTCTGGCCGCCCGCTGGCTGGAAGTCTTCCCGCAACTTGGGCTTGCGGGCCTTACGGCAAGTATTGCGGCGAATTGCACACTCGCCCGGGTTGAAGGTGATACGTGGTATCTCTATCTCGAGCCTGCGCAAAGTGCGCTTTTTAACGCGACGCAGCAGCGCCGGTTGAACGATGCCGTGAACGCCTTCGAAGGGCGAACGATCCAGGTCGACGTTGCCATCCAGCCGCCGGGGCAGGAAACACCCTCGCTGGCTGCCGCACGTAAGCGCGCTGCCCGCCAACGGCAGGCGGAGCAAGCCATCGTGGAGGACCCATTGGTCCAGAAAATGATTGAACAGTTCGCCGCGGTCGTTCGCGCCGATACCATTGAACCCTTGGAAAGCTGAGGAACGCACCATGATGAAAGGTGGCATGGCTGGTCTGATGAAGCAGGCGCAGCAAATGCAGGAAAAAATGCAGAAGATGCAGGAAGAGCTGGCCAACGCCGAGGTCACCGGCCAGTCGGGTGCGGGCCTGGTCAGCGTCGTCATGACGGGTCGTCACGACGTCAAGCGCGTGAGTCTTGATGACAGCCTGATGCAGGAAGACAAGGAAATCCTGGAAGACCTCATCGCAGCAGCCGTCAATGATGCCGTTCGCAAAATTGAGCAGAACAGCCAGGAAAAGATGTCAGGTATGACAGCTGGCATGCAGCTGCCCCCTGGCTTCAAGATGCCTTTCTAAGCGCGGCCCTGGTACCGCCACGCATTCGCATGGCGGTAGACGCCACGGGGCGTAGTGCCGTCCCGCTGGTCCCACAGGCGCGGAGCCGATCCGAGCCTGTGAGTCTTCTGAAGATCCCAATCCCGTTTCGTCCGGAGCCTCCATGAGCTTCAGCCCCATGATTCGCCAATTGATCGACGCCCTGCGTATCCTGCCGGGTGTCGGCCAGAAGAGTGCTCAGCGCATGGCGCTGCAAATGCTCGAGCGGGACCGGAGTGGTGGGCTACGTCTGGCTTCTGCGCTTCAGCAGGCAATGGAGGGCGTTGGGTACTGCCAGCAATGCCGTACGTTGAGTGAAGATCCGCTGTGCCATCAATGCTCCGATCCGCGCCGCGACGACACCGTGCTGTGTGTGGTGCAAAGCCCGATGGACGTATTTGCCGTCGATCAAACCGGATTCCGGGGCCGCTATTTCGTGCTCAAGGGGCACTTGTCCCCGCTGGACGGTTTGGGCCCGGACGCTATTGGCGTACCTGAGCTCATGGCGCGAGTCGAGCGTGCCGAGGGCCTGCGTGAGGTTATTCTCGCCACCAATCCGACGGTCGAGGGCGAGGCGACTGCTCACTACATCGCCCAGTTGCTGATCCCGAAGGGTTTGACGGTATCACGGCTCGCGCATGGCATACCGCTGGGTGGCGAGTTGGAATTAGTAGATGGCGGCACCCTTGCACATGCCTTCGCAGGCCGTAAGCCCATGAGTAGCTGAAGGGCGGTCGTCGATCCGTCGCGTTCTGTCATGCTAAGCTTGCATAACGCCACGGCTTGAAATTCCTTTTTGGAATAAGTGCCTAGGTTTTCGTTATAACGGCTTGGCCGTACCGCTGTGAGAGAGGACCTCCGTGAAAGCTCGATTCCTTCTGATTCCCGCACTGATGGTGCTGGGCGCCATCGCCCAGGCCAATGAGAAATTCAAGGTCGGATACATCCGTGTGATGGATGATGCGCAGGCATTGGTCGCCTATGAGGCCGGTCTGTACAAGTCCCATGGGCTCGATGTTGAAATGGTCGAGTTCAGCTCCGGTACGGACCTCATCAAGGCCATTGTCGGCGGGCAGTTGGACACCGGTGTACTAGGCTTCACCAATGCTGTTGCATGGGCGTCCAAGGGGGCCGACCTCAAGGTCGTCAGCGGCGCACAGCAGGGTTATCATTCGATCGTAGCGCGTGAAGGCACGGGCATCGAAAAAGTCGAAGATCTCAAGGGCCACAGCCTGGCCTCCCAGAAGGAAGGCAGTACCGCCGACGTGGTACTCCGTGGTGTGACCTTCAAGAATGCAGGCCTCGAGAAGGGCGACGTGAATGTGCTGGGTGTGAGCCCGGCGGTTGCGGTCCAGTCGTTGGTATCGGGCCGCGTCGACGCAGCCTTCCTGTTCGAGCCCTACGACCGTATCGCCCAGCTTGTCGCGCCGGTGAAGCAGGTTTATGAGATCGGTGAAGTCTGGCCATTCCCCTGCATGGTGGTAATCACGTCGGGTGACATTCTTGCCAAGCGTAAGGATGCCGTCTGGAAATCGCTGGATGCACAGCGCGATGCGATCGAAATGCTGCAGCAGAAGCCGGCCGAAGCCGCCAAGCTGATCGCTCAATATTTCATTGCCGAGCCGACCCTCAAGACGCGCGAGATGGGCGAGCTGCCCCGCGAGCAGGTCATTCAGGATGCAATCGCCACCCAGACCTTTACCGCCAAGCTTGAGCAAGCGGATCTGGATCGTATCCAGGAGCTCGCAGATATCCTGCAGGAGCAGGGTGCACTCAAGACGCGTGACGGCAGCGCCTTCGATACCAAGGCCATCGTCGATTTGTCCTGGCAGGATGCGCGCGGACTCTGATCCTTCGGTCAAGCGGGCCAACGTTCCGCCGGCCTTACCGATCCATCCTTTCGTGTGCCTCGACGCCGTGCCTCCCGCGCGGCGTCGCCATGTTTGAAGTGGTCTCATGCATCTTTCGTTCGAACAGGTAGATAAACGCTTCGGCAAGCTGGAAGTCATCAAGGGCTTCAATGGCCAAATGGCCAAGGGCGAACTTGTAGCACTCGTTGGGCCGTCCGGCTGTGGCAAGTCAACATTGCTTCATCTCGTGGCTGGGCTCGAGAAGCCATCCGCAGGGAAAGTCACCGCTGATGGGCAGGCGATTCGCGACCCAGGGCCCAAACGCACCCTCGTATTCCAGGAACACGCGCTGTATCCGTGGCTAACGCTGGTGGCAAACGTTGCCATGGCGCTCGAAATGCAGGGCGTCGGGAAGGGCGAAGCACAGGAGAAGGCACGGGCCTGGCTCGCCCGCGTCAATCTGATCGGATTCGAGGATTACTATCCGCACCAGGTGTCCGGTGGCATGCGTCAGCGTACGGCGCTTGCCCGCGCTTTTATAGCAAACCCTGAAGTGCTGCTGCTCGACGAACCCTTCGGCGCCCTGGATGCCCTCACGCGCATGGCGCTGCAGGACGTCTTGCGCGAGCTGATCGAAGAGCACAAGCCGACTGTTTTACTGGTGACGCATGATGTCGATGAGGCGCTGTACCTGGCGGATCGTATTCTCGTGTTTAGCAGCCGTCCGGCCACGGTGCTGAAGGAATTCAATTTCAGCCATCACGAGAAAAGCCACGACCTCTCCGAATTCGCTGCCGAGCGCAAGGAGATCCTTGCCTTGCTTGGTATCAAGACCGAGGTATCGCACGCATGAGTCAGCAGCGTCGTCTCACCGGCCCCAAGAAGTACCTTGCAGTACTGCTGGCCGTTCTCTTCATTCTCCTCATTTGGCAGGCGGCTGCCTGGAGCCTGCCTTCGTTCCTCATGCCCGGCATTCCAACCGTGCTGGATCGCCTCGTTCAATCGGTCCAACAGCCAGAGTTCCGCGAGGGCCTGGCCGGAAGCATGTCGCGCCTGGGCGCCGGCTATGGCTTTGCCTTGCTGTTTGGCATCGGGTTCGGCCTGCTTGGCGGCATCCTATTCTTCTTTCGTGAAACGCTGCGTGCCGCCATCGTCATCCTGCAGTCCATTCCGTCGATTGCCTGGGTGCCGTTGTTCCTCATCGTCATGGGCTTCGGCAATCTGCCGATGATCGTGGTGGTTGCCCTGGCTGCATTCTTCCCGATGGCGCTGTCTGTCATGAACGCAACGGAGAGTGTGCAGCCGGTCCACGTTTCGGCTGCACGCGTGATGGGTGCATCTCGCTGGCAGCTGATAAAGCGCGTGTACCTGCCGGCGGTGATGCCTGAATTGATCACGGGCGCGCAGCTGGCATTCGGTAATGCCTGGCGGGCGTTGATCTCGGCTGAGATGCTGATCGGCTTCGGACAGGGGCTAGGCCGGTCACTCGCGTACTCCGGTGAGATCGCCGACATGGTTGGCGTCATGACCAATATCCTCGTCATTGCCATTTTGGCGACGCTGATCGACCAGGTCATTCTCGAAAAATTCAAGCAGCGCATGCTGCGCTATCAATACGTGTGATGATGAAACCCCGGCTCGCAGTTTGGCCTCTGGTCGCCCTGGCGTTCCATTTGAACGCGTCAGGGGCCGACGACCAATCGGTCGCAGTCGCGACTGGGGGATATGCGCTGTTATCGGCATCCGAATCGCCGGAAGGTGGCCACACGTTCGAGGTGACGCTTGCCGCGAGATTGGGTGAGCAGCTGCACCGTCCGATATCGATGCGCAATGTGTCGCCTGGTAATGATCCGCACGCGGCGCCATCAGAAGCGGATGTACTGATGGGCCGTACTGCAGGTGTCGTCTATTTCGACTCTGCCATTTCAGCCCTTGGCGCTGCCGAGTCGGGCTCTTCGGATTGGCACGCTTTGAAAGGCCAGCAGGTGTGTTTGACGCGGAATAGTCCGTATGCCTCGACGCTCATCCAGCGTTTCAGCGTTGTGCCGCGCTTCTATCCAAGCACGGCCCATGCGCTTATCGGACTGAAGCTCGGCGAATGCGCAGCCGTCGCGGCTGAAGACACATTGTTGACCCAGCTTGCCTACCTGCCGGAATGGGTGCGCTATAACCGCAGGATCGAGCCCGTTGCCGGATATCGGTTCACCCAGGCATTCCACGTTTCAGATCCGGCATTGCGCGATGACGTCACGGCCGCGGTTGCGGCACTTGAGGCGTCTGGCGAATTGAAACGACATGTGCAGTTCTGGATCGATGAAGTCGCGTTCGAAGCCTACGTGCTATCGGATACGCTCGATTGTCATTGACCTTCTTGACCCATGACGCGCGGAAGCCAGCGCTGTAGGGCTTCGATGTCGATGGGTGCCCTGATGATCCCGCGAAGTGCCCCGTCTGGCGCAATGAGCGCCATGTTCGCGCTATGAGTGACACTGTAGCCGTCTTCTTGGGTGTCGGGCGGAACGAAAGGCAGGCCAACGGCTTTCGATAGTGCCTGCAAATTTTCCATGTCACCGGTAAGCCCTTCGAAGCCTTCGTCGAAATAGTGCAGGTAGGTGGCAAGACGATCAGGCGTGTCGCGCGCAGGGTCGGCCGTCACGAAGACCAGCCTGAGCTGCTCGCGCTCCTCGGCATTCAAGATGCCGAAGAGCCGACGCATGTCGCTCAGTGTGGTGGGGCAGACATCGGGACAGAACGTAAATCCGAAGAACAGTAAAGACCAATGCCCCCGCATGCCCTGCGTGCTGTAGGGCTCACCCTGGAGATCCGTAAGTGTGATCTCGGGGATTGCCCGTGCGCGCGGGAGCATTAGAAGATTGGCTTCTTCCAGCATCTGCTTGCGCGCGTCTGCTGGGATCTCAGCCGAGGCAGAGAGGGCGGCAGTCAGCGAAAGGCTGGCGACCAGAACGCGTAGTGAAAACATGGGCAAATTGGGTTCGCAAATGAATCGCCATTGATACCACGAACCCGGAGCCCTTTCACGTCGCTATATCTCAGGAAATGCTGCAGGCCCAGAGCGAGCTGCCCGCTAGTGCACCGCCAATCAGGGTCGCAGCCAGTACGTCGCTGGGGTAGTGCAGGCCCAGTACGACTCGGGATATCGCCACTGCGGCTGCAAAAGGAATGAGGACCGGCGCCAGCAAAGGGTAGTACGCAACGGCTAGGCAGGTGAACGATACGGCATGTAGCGTGTGCCCCGACGGGAAGCTGAATTCGTCCAACGGCGCTACGAGCGCCTGTATCCGGACGTCGCTGGCGTAGGGTCGAGGCCTGCGCGTGTAGCGCTTGAGCCAGCGGTACATGAGCAACGCTGCTACCGCAGTCACCGCCATGTGCGCGGCGGCGGCCAACCCGTCGTAACCGTCCACGATGATGATGGCTGCCATTAGTGTGTACCAGGCGACACCATCCCCGAGCCTGCTCGCGACTGCGAAGGCCCGGCGGACCGAATGGCGTGTGCCCCATTGGTTGGCGAGCAGGCACCAGGCCCGCTCCCGTGCTCGCATCGTTCTGACGTGTGCGTTCATCGCAGTTGCCCCCCCGGTGTATCGAGACCCAAGCGCTGATCGCCCTGCTGGGCGACCGTCATCAATACCTGCTCAAACGCACGTGCGACCGAAATCGGATCGAGCTGCGCCACGCATGCACGACCCGCAGTAGCCATTCGCGATCGCGCATCTGGATCACCCGCCAAACCGACGGCCGCGGCAATGAATGCGTCCTCATCCTGCTGCGTAGCCAGTCGGCCCGTGACGCCGTCCATGATGTGTTCGCGGGCGGCCCCGTCGTCAAAAGCAACCGTCGCCAGTCCGCTGGCCAGCGCTTCCAGCGTTACGTTGCCAAACGTCTCGGTGAGGCTGGGAAACAGGAAAATATCCGCGCTCGCATAGTGTGCAGCTAGATCATCAGCATGGCGATTGCCCGCAAAGATAAGATCGGGATTGGCCGACTGTAACGAGTCGCGTAGCGGACCATCGCCGACGAGAACCATCCGCGCTGCTGGGCATTTACGCTGCACTGCCCTGAAGGCACGTATGGCGAGGTCGACATTTTTCTCGGGTGCAATGCGGCCAACATGCAGCAATACCGGGACTTCGGAGGCCGCGCCCCACTGCGCCCGCAGAGCGACGTCACGCTTCGCTGGGTTAAAGCGCACGGCGTCAACGGCTCGCGGCACCCAACGCACATGCCGGTAGCCTTGATTCGTGAGTTCACGCTGCAATGCGGCGGTCGAGACGATTGTTGCGCGCCCGAGGTTGTGAAGTCCGCGGAGCCATCCTCTCGCAGGGCCGGCCAATAGCGATAGTCGGTAGCGAGACATGTAGTGATCGAACCGCGTGTGATAGCCCGTCACGACGGGTATCCCCAGAGATCTCGCCGCGAGGATCGCCGTGGCTCCAAGGAGGCCTTCGGTGGCGACGTAGATTACGTCCGGCCGTGCCGTGCGCCACTGCCGTTTCAAGCGGCGACCGGCCGGCAACCCTAGGCGAAGGCCGGGGTAACGAGGCAACTTGATACTGGAAACACATAGCGTGTCGAGCAGCGTATCACCATCGTCATCGCGCCGCGGGCGGACGATATTGACTGAGTGGCCAAACGCCCGAAGGCGCTGTTCGAACCCCAGGACGGTAAGCGCTACGCCATTCACATCCGGCGGGTACGTCTCGGTGACTAACGTGACGAGCATCCGCGAGCTTCCTTGGCTTGGTCGACTCGATCTTATGAACCGCGGGTAACCGAAACTTGACGGTTCGATGACCACCGTGTGACAGGCGGCCGAATAATGGACAGGCGCAGGCGCTTCAGCCACGATTGGCTGCTTCTCCCCTCTGTAGTGAGGCCATACATGACAGAAGACGTCACATTCCCCTACGGGGACGAACCCTTGTCTCCAGTTGAGATCCGAGTGCTGGGATGCTTGATCGAGAAGCAGCTGACGACACCTGAAAGCTACCCGTTGACGCTCAATGCTGTACTCCTGGCTGCCAACCAGAAGACGAGCCGTGACCCAATCATGACCGTCCAGCAGGGAGAAGCCGGAAAGGCGCTTAGACGGCTCGAAGAACGGGGCTTGGTTCGCCTCGTCATGGGCAGTCGCGCCGACCGCTGGGAGCAGCGGACCGACAAGGTGCTCGAATTGGTTGCCTCGCAGGTTGTGCTGCTGGGACTTCTGTTGCTACGGGGCCCGCAGACGACGGGTGAGCTATTGACGCGCAGCAGCCGCATGCACGCCTTCGACGATACTGACGAAGTAAAGCATCAGCTTGAGCGTCTGGCAGCACGCGGGCTGGTACAGCAGTTGCCCCGTCAGGTGGGCCAGCGTGAAGAACGCTACATGCATCAGATGGGCAATGCAGCGGATCGCGAGGCAATGGTCCAGGCCGCAGCAAACCGTACCAGCGGATCAGAGCAGCCCGTCGAGTCGGAGCGGATCGGTCATCTGGAAGAAAGGATAGCAACGCTCGAAGCCAGGCTGACCGCGCTTGAGCGGGCGCTTGGTGCGGACGCGAATGAATAAACAGCGCATTCGTGACCTGGATGTCGCGCTTCGGACTGGTGCTGAACGATGCGGGGTGTAGCGAGTGAAGAAGGAAAGGCGGGTGTAGCGGAGGGCAGGGCAGCCAGCGCGGAAGCGCTGGCGCTTAAGCGTTCAGCGACTTCCGAGCACGATCGATGATCTGCTCCAGACGACCATTACCCATGTACTGATCCGGGTAAACACGCTGGGTGTGGCAGGCAACGCCGTGTTGATTGACGATGGTGAAGCTGAAGCTTCCCTTGTTACCAGGTGCCTGGATGAAGCAGTTCAGCGGTGCAAACGCGCTGGACAGTGCGCTCATGGCGGCTTGTGCTTGATGTTGGATGGACATGTATCGATTACTCACTTCTGTGTGGCCCTTGCCACGGTACTGACAAAACGCTGATAGGCAACGTGTTGATTTGTCTATCGGACCGAGCGTAACTAACTTTAGTTCCGTCAGTCGATTGACCTGCTTTTCTCTGGATGCTATGGGGCTGACATGACAACCATGTGACGGAAGCCAAGGGAGCGCCCAGTGGCGCTCCCGTCAATCTCACGTCATCTGTGCTTGTATCAAAACGGCGTAGCCAACTGAAAGCAGGAACCATGCCAACACAGGTCCAAAGAGGATTCGCCAAACGCGGCCTCTCGGATCGAATCCCACGCCGTGAACGAAGCCGCCAGCGATGCCAAGCATGACGGACATGAGTTGGCTATGGTTGTAGTGGCCTCCGCCATCGAGCATCAGGGCCGGATAAATCAACAACACCAGCGCAAGTGGCGAGGCGAGCAGCAGCGAGAAACTCCGTGCCCAACCATTGGAAAGCCAGCTTCCCATCACTGTGGTACTCATGGGACTTCGTCCAGATTCTGCGTAGCTTCCAACCACATGGCATTGACGATAGCAAACGAACAGGCCAGCAGCACACCGAGTATCCAGGCGAAATACCACATTTCAATTCTCCCGTTGCGATCAGTAGAGGCCATGCGGATCGGCCGCGATGGTCTTGTGTGTCAGTTTTCCCCACATCCGGACATAGCCCCACAGCGTGTATGCCAGGATGATGGGTACGAAGATGCAAGCGACCACGAACATGATGCCGAGCGTGCGGTGGCTCGATACCGCGTCCCAAACCGTCAGGCTGGCTGCCGGATCGATGCTCGAAGGCAGAACGAAGGGGAAGAGTGCGAAACCCGCAGTGCAGATGGTTCCGACGATCGCGAGCGAGCTGCCGACGAATGTTGCGGCGGAGCGTCCGAGCGTCGCACTGGCCAGCGCAATCAGGCCACCCAGCAGACCGATGATCGGGGCCAGTATGGTCAAGGGGTATGTGCTGTAGTTGGCCAGCCAGCCCAGATTGTCGCGAGCCACTTCCTTGTGCAACGGATTGAGCATGGCCCCCGCATCGACATCGCTGACCATGCGGTACCCTTCGATACCGAGCACCAGCCAGGCGCCTGCACCCATGAAACCCAGGAGATAGACCAGGCCGCAGAGCTGTGAGGCACGGCGAGAGCGCTCGGCAAGATCGGCATCGGTTCGCATCATCAGCCAGGCACCGCCATGCAGGCTAAGCAGCGCCACGCTGATTACGCCGGCCAGAAGGGCGAATGGGTTGAGCAGGCCGAAGAACGAGCCGGTGTAGGTGGAGCGCATCATGCCATCGAGTTCGAACGGCACGCCCTGGAAAAGGTTGCCGAACGCGACACCGAATACGAGTGCCGGTACGAACCCACCAACGAAGAGTGCCCAGTCCCAGGACATCCTCCAGCGTTTGTCCTCGATCTTGCTGCGATAGTCGAAACCGACCGGCCGGCAGAACAGCGCGAACAGCACCAGCAGCATGGCCCAGTAGAACCCCGAGAACGCAGTTGCGTACACCATCGGCCAGGCGGCGAACAACGCGCCACCCGCGGTGATAAACCAGACCTGATTGCCGTCCCAGTGTGGCGCGATGGTATTGATCGCTACGCGGCGCTCCGTATCGGTGCGGCCCACGAATGGCATGAGAATCATCGCGCCCATGTCAAAACCGTCGGTGAGTGCAAAGCCAATCAGCAATACGCCGATCAACACCCACCAGATCATCTTGAGTACTTCATAGTCGAGCATGATCGGATCCTCAGCTAGGTTCGAGTTCGCGTGGGCGTGGCGTGACGAGGCTCTTGACCGACGCGGGCAGTTCGACTTTCTCGAAGTGGTAGCGGCCGGTGTGAAGGCTGCTTGGCCCAAGGCGCGCGAACTTGATCATCAGGTACATCTCGATAACCAGCAGCAGGGTGTAGAAGGCTACGAGCGCCAGAAGCGAGCCCATCACATCGCCCGCTGTCAGGCTTGAGGCTGACAGGTGGGTCGGCAGCACTTCGCCGACGGTCCAGGGCTGGCGGCCATGTTCAGCGACGTACCAGCCGGTTTGCGTGGCAATCCATGGCAGTGGAAGCGAGAACAGCGCAAACTTGAGCAGCCAGGGTTTCTTGTCTTCATTCTTGCGAGCCGAAGCCCAGAAGGCGCAAGCGAAAAGCACCAGCATCAGGAAGCCGCAGGCAACCATGGCCCGGAAGGTAAAGAAAAGGCTGGCGACGCCCGGCACGCTGTCCTTCACGGCCATGGCGATCTGCGCTTCGGTGGCGCTCGGAACGTCCTCAGTGTATTTGCGCAGCAGCAGCCCGTAGCCCAGGTCGCGCTTCACGTCGTTGAACGCATCGATCGTGGCCGGGGATTTGTCGCCGGCACGCAGCTGTTCGAGCAGCGCGTAGGCGGTCATGCCATTGCGCACCCGGCCCTCGTGCTCGGCCATCAATTCCTTGATGCCCTTTACCTCTTCAGTCACCGAACGGGTCGCAATCAGGCCAAGCAGATAGGGGATCTTGATGGCATAGTCGGTCCGCATTTCTTCCTGATTCGGAATGCCGAACAGCGTGAAGCTTGCGGGTGCCGGTGAGGTTTCCCATTCGGCCTCAATGGCGGCGAGTTTGGTCTTCTGAACATCGCCAATCTCATAGCCGGACTCGTCCCCCAGGACAATAACCGAGAGGATTGAAGCCAGGCCGAAAGCCGACGCGATGGCGAACGACCGGCGGGCGAACCCAATGTCGCGGCCCTTGAGCAGATACCAGCTGGATATAGCCAGAACGAAGACGGCACCTGTTACGTAGCCCGAGGCTACGGTGTGGACGAACTTGACCTGGGCAACCGGGTTGAAGAGGAGGGCGCCGAAATCCGTGAGCTCCATGCGCATGGTTTCGAAATTGAATTCACCGCCGACCGGGTTCTGCATCCAGCCATTGGCGACCAGGATCCACAGGGCGGACAGGTTCGAACCCAGGGCAACCAGCCACGTGACCGCCAGATGCTGGACCTTGCTTAGGCGATCCCAGCCGAAGAAGAACAGGCCAATGAAGGTCGACTCGAGGAAGAACGCCATCAGACCTTCGATCGCCAACGGTGCACCAAAGATGTCGCCGACGTAGTGGCTGTAGTAGGACCAGTTCGTACCGAATTGGAATTCCATCGTCAGCCCGGTGGTGACGCCCAGGGCGAAGTTGATGCCAAACAGCTTCCCCCAGAACTTGACCATGTCCTTGTAGACCTGTTTACCGGTCAGGACGTAGACCGACTCCATGATCGCAAGCAGGAAGGCCATGCCCAGGGTCAGCGGCACGAACAGGAAGTGGTACAACGCAGTCATCGCGAACTGAAGTCGCGATAAATCGACAACGCTTTCCGAGATCATCTCGGTGACTCCTCATCAGGTTTCAATCGGGTAGTAGCGGGGCGGAACAGGTGCTCGCTGACGAGTGCGGTACCGTTCTTCGGAACGGTGGGAGCGTCGAACCAGATCGCCTTGATGGTGAGGAGGATCGCCAGCTTGATGACCAGAATGACGGCAATCTCCCGAACGAGCGGAATGCGCCAGAGAGAAGGGGACGGGGTAGCCATTCGGGCGCCCTCCAGAAAGATGGAGGGAGCCTACGCGCGGCCATCTGGGCACTGTTGACGCGCGTCAATTAACGAAGCGGCGACAAGTGCGGCAGGGTGTCACAGGGCGATAGTGGAATTTGAAAGGGAGGACAATGTCGCCCAAGGTGTGCCCTGTCTCGCGGATGGCGTCAGCGGGAAGCTGGTCGCTCACGCGGGAGCTGGTTTTGGTGGCGACGGCCCTTTAGATAGCGATGATCTGTAGAAGGCTAATTCGCCAGGCGCACGATTGCCGCCCGGTTATCGTTTACACGCGCGGGAACGGCTCAATGTGGGGAAATCGATCAGATTGCGCGCGGACGATGCCGCGCGCATGGCATGAGGAAGGTGCGATCAGCGCTCGGACAGCGCGAAGGAGACCAGGCTATAGGTAGGAATCCCAGCATCGTTAAGCCGCTGCGAACCGCCAAGCTCGGGCAGGTCGACGATCGCTGCTGCTTCATGAACCTGTGCGCCCATGCGGCGTACCAGGTTGGCGGCAGCCATCAACGTGCCACCCGTGGCGATCAGGTCGTCCACGAGCAGTACCGAATCACCGTCGCACAGGGTGTCCTTGTGGACTTCGATAACCGAATCGCCGTACTCCGTCTGGTACACCTCCATCAGCGCTTCAGCCGGCAGTTTGCCTTTCTTGCGGAACAGGACCAATGGTTTGTTCAAGGCGTACGCGAGCATAGGCCCGATGAGAAACCCGCGCGCGTCCAGTGCAGCGATGTGCGTTACGTCTGCCTCCACATAGCGCTGGACAAGGCTGTCCACGACCATTCGAAACGCACGAGGCGATTGGAACAGCGGCGTGATATCCCGAAACACCACGCCCGGCTTGGGGAAGTCCGGTACGGCACGGATGTAGGGCTTGAGGGCGATTTCATCGAAGATCATGGTGAGGCCTGAAGTTTTACACGTTTGCCAATTGTGCCTGTCGCGCCGGCATCCCTCCAGTCTTGACGCCGCTTGAAGTATGAGCGGTGGGGGCAGGGGGACGCGAAGCAGGTTTTTTTGGACACGACCAGGGCGTGTATCGCCTTTTCTTCACCCGTTGGCCATCAAAAAACGCATCCGGGTGCACCGCCAAGCGCTTCGATTGACCCATTGATGTTTCAGCTGGCTAGACGGCCAGGCAATACATGCTTGCCGAGTGCCTGCTCAGTCCGGCCCTGCATCAGAGCATGGGCCGCGCCGTTACCTACCGGTGTTCCACTTGGGCCTACAACCGATGCCGTCAGCTGCCTTAGCGTCGTGTACGCGCAGGCATCAATACCCCGGCTGGCCTGGCTTACAGGCCGCTCTTTATCTTGGTCCAAGCCCGTGTCCGTGCACGCTCGGCGGCAGGCGGAAGCACCTCCAGCGTATAGAGCGTTTGCTTGCTGGCTTCGGTCGGCGTCAGGTTCGGATTATCGCGAATCTCGGCACTGACCAGGGGCGTGGCGTCCTTGTTGGGGTTCGGGTAGCCCAGGAAGTCGCTGTTCTGCGCGATCACCTTTGGGTCGAGCAGGTAGTTGATGAAGGCGTGTGCCTCATCGACATTCTTCGCGTCTGCCGGTATGGCGAGCAGATCGAACCATATTTGCGCACCTTCCTTCGGCTGGCGCCAGTCGACGACTACACCATTGCCCGCCTCTTTGGCACGGTTGCCAAACTGGAAAAAGCTACCCGAATAGCCGATCGCAACGCAGATATCGCCGTTGGCAATGTCATTCATGTAACGCGACGAGTGAAAGTAGGCGATGTTGGGCCGAATCTTCAGCATCAGCTCTGTTGCTTTGTCATAGTCGGATGGTTTGGTGCTGTTTGGCGGTAAACCCAGGTAATGGAGTGCAATCGGCAGAATGTCCGCAGGCGAGTCCAGCATCGCTACACCGCAAGACTTCAGCTTCTCGATGTTTTCCGGTTTGAAAATCAGATCCCAGCTGTCTACCGGGGCGTCCTCACCCAGCGCGGCCTTGACCTTGTCCGGGTTGAAGCCGATTAGAACCGTTCCATACATGTAGGGTATGGCGTGTTCGTTACCGGGGTCGTTCGACTCGAGCAGCTTCATGAGCTGCGGGTCCAGATGCTTGAAGTTGGGCAGCTTGGTTCTATCCAGTTTCTGAAAGACACCGGCCTGGATCTGTTTCGCAAGAAACATGTTGGATGGCACGACCACGTCGTAGCCGGAGTTCCCCGTGAGCAGCTTCGCTTCCAGCGTCTCGTTCGCATCGAAGACGTCGTAAATAAGTTTGATGCCGCTGTCCTTGCTGAAATCGGACAACGTCTGCGGCGTGACATAGTCGGACCAATTGAAGACCCTGACTTCCGCTGCGCTTGCCGACGTGGCGCTCAGAACACCAAGGCCGAGCAGCGCGGCCGCGGCAAGTGACTGGAACGGCTTCATGCGGGTTGCTCCTTTCATGCGCGTGCTCCTTCGAACCCTTCCAGTACGTTTACGGCGTTGATGCCAATTTCCGCCACGGCATAACCGCCTTCCATGACGAACAGTGTCGGTTTGCCCAATCGTGCGATGCGCTCGCCCATGCGCAGGTAGTCCGGGCTGTCCAGCTTGAACTGTGATATCGGGTCTTCCTTGAACGTGTCGACACCCAGCGAGACCACGATTACATCCGCGCCGAGGCGGGCGACGGCTTGGCAGGCTTTTTCAAGCGCATCGCTCCAGGTATCCCAATAGCTTCCCGCTGCCAGTGGAAGGTTAAGGTTGTAGCCTTCGCCGACCCCCGCGCCCGTCTCGTCGGCGTAACCCAGGAAGAACGGGAATTCGAAGCGTGGGTCGCCATGGATGGAGGTGACGAGAACATCGTCGCGCTCGTAGAAGATCGACTGGGTGCCGTTGCCGTGGTGATAGTCGACATCGAGAATGGCCACACGCTTGGCGCCGCCATCCAGGAATGCCTGAGTCGCGATAGCGGCGTTATTGAGGTAGCAGTATCCGCCCATGAGGTCCGCTGCCGCATGGTGACCCGGCGGCCGGCAGAGCGCGAAGGCGCTGTTCGCCCCGGCGGCGACGGTACCCTGGGCTGTCAAAGCCACTTGGGCAGCACTCCAGGCGGCCTGCCAGGTGCCAGCGGTGATAGGTGCACCGCCATCGAAGCTGTAATAACCCAGCTGCCCATGAAGATTGTCAGGGCGGACGCTACGTAGCGTTCGTGCTGGCCAGGTGAACGGAAGGAGGTCCGCGGTGTTACCCTTTTCCGCCCAGCGCGCCCACGCGCCCTCGAAAAAATCCAGGTAATCCTGAGTATGGATCCGGGCGATGGGTCCGCGTCCGAAGTCTTGCGGTTCGATGACCTGTCCGAGATCGCGTTGGCGCACGCGGTCGAGTACATGATCCGCGCGCGAGGGCATTTCAAAGCATGGCTTGAGTTCGCCATCGATGAGCTCACAGCGCCCGTGGTGAAGGCGATGGTCGTCGCTGTATACGGTCAGCATGGGGCAGTCTCTGCGTGGGTGGTTGCCCTCATTCTTGGACAGTCCGGCGGCCAGCGAAACGACCGATCCGGCCAATAGGGGATAGATGTGGCCAGAATGTATGGCCCGCGCGCTACCCCGCGCGCGGGTATCGGAAATGACGGGGACTCATCCCGCTCCAGCGTCTGAATGCGTGACGAAAGCTCGCGGTCTCGCTATAGCCCATGACTTCCGCCACATGACTGATCGGCAAATGCTCCTGGTGGAGTAGGGCGCGTGCCTGCTCGTAACGGACTTCATCGAGCAGCGCCTGATAATGAGTGCCCGCTTCCTGAAAACGGCGGCGCAGGCTTCGACTGGAGCAGCCGAGGGCCTGCGCGAGGTCCTTTAGCCCGAGCGCGCCTGGTAAGGTAGCTGAAATGATGCCACGCGCCCTGGTTATCAGGTCCTGACGCTGGACGAACTCGAGGTTCAGCCGATCGATGCGTTCCAGCATGTCGCGGTGCGTGACGGCGTCCGCCAGCGGTAAGCGTTCAGCCAGCAAAGACGCGTCGAATCCAAAGGCGTTTTCTGCGGTGCTGAAACGCGTCGGGCATCCGAAGGTATCTGCATAGCGCGCTCCATACGCGGGCTGCGTGTGCCGAAAGTGTGCAGCGCGTAGTGTGACGGCACGGCTAAGCAGATCGCCGCAGATCAGCTTCAGGGAAGTGAGGCAGAACTCAGTGTTGAATACCTCGAGCATTTCGGATTCTCGATAGCCCCGAGCCTCGATCCAGCCCGTGTCGCCATCAACCCGCAGACGGAGTTCGAACAGAGTTCCTAGTAGGGCGGGGTAGGCAAAGGCGATGCGCAATGCGTCACCCAAGGTAGCGGCGGACAACAGTGTGTAACCCAGCAATCCATAGGATGTGACATGCATGCGCGAGCCAATATCGAGACCGAGGTCTGGGTAGCGTGCGGTCGCATTGAGGAAGACCTGACGCTCCTGAGCCACCGTAATCCGCATGTCCGGGTACCTCAGTTGCGTGGGCTGAATACCGCTATTGGCCAGCAATAGATCAGGGTTTGGCATACCCCGTTCGCTTGCAAGTTCGAGCCCAAGGGCGACGGCATGCAGCGTGGTGAGATGAGAATGCGACATGAGGAAACGCTCTGCTAGGTCATGAGCGTTCCGAAGCAAGGCCCGTGCCTCGGTGACCCGTTATTAGCTTAAAATCAATAGGAATAAGCAGCTAGCTGACCAATAGCTATGAGATCTGTAAAATAGCTGACAGTTTTACTGGGTTATTTCAAGGTGCTTCGATGAGTGTATCCATTCCTTCGGCTGTTCCGGCGAACCCGTCCGGCTCGCCGCTCGTTGCTGGTCTACTGCTTATTGCAGGCGCGTTGGCGTTGACGCTGGCGGTGGACGGTCGCCAGGCGGCCTTGTTCGTCGTCGGCGGCGCGCTGGGCCTCGTTCTCTATCACGCGGCTTTCGGTTTCACCTCAGCGTGGCGAGTTTTCATTAACGAACGACGCGGTGCAGGCTTGCGTGCCCAGATGGTCATGCTTGCTATAGCTGTTGCACTGTTCTTCCCGGCACTCGCCTCTGGGACGCTGTTTGGCGAACCGGTCCGTGGTCTCGTCGCGCCAGCGGGCACTTCTGTCGTCGTGGGCGCGTTCATCTTTGGCATCGGGATGCAGCTTGGTGGCGGCTGTGCATCAGGTACGCTATTTACCGTTGGCGGCGGCAACGCACGAATGCTGGTGACGCTGCTCTTCTTCATTATTGGTGGCACGATCGCGACACACCACCTGCATTGGTGGTCGTCGCTGCCGAGCCTTCCAGCAACGTCCATCATCGACACGATGGGCCTATGGCCAGCGCTCGCGTTCAGTCTGGCCCTATTTGCGGCAATAGCAGCGGTGAGCGCGCGGCTGGAGCTACGTCGTCACGGTAGCCTAGAGGGCTCGAAGGCGAGCGATCGACAGGGTTGGCAGCGTTTTCTCCGCGGTCCTTGGCCGCTGGTGTGGGGCGCAGTTTTGCTGGCTTTGCTCAACTACGCGACGCTGGCGCTGGCGGGCCGTCCGTGGGGTATCACCTCAGCTTTCGCGCTCTGGGGGGCGAAAACGCTACAAGGCGTCGGCGTGGATGTCGGCAGCTGGCCGTTCTGGCAGCAGGCGGCGAATGCGAAAGCGCTTGCTGCGCCCGTTTGGGAGGACGTTACCACGGTCATGGACATCGGCATCATGATCGGCGCCTTGCTGGCGGCGGGCCTCGCGGGCCGTTTCGCGCCGAATCTGAACATACCGCTGCGTTCGCTCGTGGCGGCAGTCGTCGGTGGCTTGCTGCTAGGTTACGGGTCGCGTCTGGCCTACGGCTGCAACATTGGCGCCTACTTCAGCGGCATTGCGTCTGGCAGTCTGCACGGATGGCTGTGGCTCGTGGCGGCTTTCTTCGGTAACGCCGTCGGCGTGCGTTTGCGTCCCGTATTCTTTCCGGGCGAGCGCCGCGAAGCGAAGCTGACAGGCTGTTAAGTCTTCAGCAATAAAAAGCCGGGCTGTTCATGACAGTCCGGCTTTTTTATCACCGCTGATGCTGAAGATAGGCTGACTCGGCCCAGGTATCATGCTGACCAACGCGGCCTGCCGCTCGTCCACGCGTTGCAGCGGACGCCCGGCGTGCGGCGCGGTGCTCTGCGCGCTTAATGAGCGAATAGGTTGCCAACAGCGCGGCTACATTTGCCAGACCAATAGTAACCAGTACAGCCGTGGCAGGGTGACTCCACAACGAAACGAATAGCGCGGTCATCAGTTCCGGGCTCCTGCTCGTCCATGCTGCAGCGAAGTGCTGCGTAGTGACATCATCATTGGATAGCCCTGGCGTGTACGCAACTTCGCTTTGTGAAGGCAGGCGATGCGACTTGGCGCGAGAAGTGCGAATGCCGTCTCGTTTCAGGGCTGTTACAAAATCATTGAAGAATTTCCGACTGAGGCCTAAAAGTTTCTAGAAAAGCTTCCGATGTTTAAGGGAGCTGGATCACATCTTGAGGCAATACCTGATGTACATACGGAAACTGAACTTGCGGGCCCGGTCGGTCCTGTGCTTCGGAGCGCTGTGCGCACTTATGGTGCTGCTCGGGTTGTTCGCGCTACGCCAAGCTGCTGTGCTGAATGAGGCTGAGTCCTATCTGGAAACAAACGTGTTGCCCAGCGTCAATGCGCTCAATGCAATGGCTCTGGATCTCACGGCCATCCGGGGTAACAACGCTCGGTTGCGAAACCCCAACGAGTCGGCCGCGTTCCGGCAATCAGTGCGCGCAGACGTTGATGTGCTGGCCGCCGCTATGGTCGAAAACGGCAAGACGCTGTCTTCGCTGATCGTGACGCCCAGGGGCAAGGCACTTTTCGCTGAGTTTCAGAGCAAGCACGATAGCTTCCGCGCGTCCCAGGCTCGATTCCTGGCGCTGATTGATAAAGAGGATTATGTCAGTGCCATGGCGTATGCCGGGCAGGACCATCGTAAAGCAGCAGATGAGCTAGGCCAGACACTGAAAGCGCTCATAAGCGTCAACGATGAAAAGGCCCGCAACGCAGGCATTACGGCGCGGGCGGCGTATAGCTCGACGGTATTGTGGGTCTCGGTCTTGCTTCTCGCTGCGTTTGTGGCGGCAGTGGTTCTCGGCCTGATATATACACGCAGCGTGGCCCAGCCAATGAACGAGGCGTTGCATATCGCCGAACGGATTGCTGCGAACGACTTCACTCAGCGCATCGATGTGTCCGGAACCGACGAGGCTGCGCGTCTGGTAGCGGCAATGGCAAGAATGCAGGCAAGTTTGCGGGATGCCCTGACTGTCATTGCCGACTCGTCTACACAGCTGGCCACCACATCTGAAGAAATGCACGCCGTAACCGAGGATTCGGCCAAGGGTATGCAGCGTCAGAATGATGAAATCGAAATGGCGGCGACTGCCGTGAATGAGATGAGCGCTGCCGTGGATGAGGTCGCATCGAATGCTGCGTCGGCGTCCCAAGCGGCCGCCACATCCAGCACGACGGCATTCTCGGGTCGTAGCCGCGTGGAAGAAACCGTTACGGCCATCAATGAGATGGTCGCCAGCGTAGGTTCGACCTCGAACGAAGTAAAAGGATTGGCCGAGCGTGCAACGGGCATCAGCAAGGTGCTGGACGTGATTCGTGCTATTGCCGAACAGACCAATCTGTTGGCGTTGAACGCGGCGATTGAAGCCGCGCGAGCAGGTGAGGCGGGACGTGGCTTCGCAGTTGTGGCTGATGAGGTGAGGGCGCTGGCGCATCGCACCCAGGAGTCGACGCGCGAGATCGAGCAAATGATCAACGCGATTCAGTCTGGAACTGAAAGCGCAGTTTCGTCGATGCTTCACACCAGCGGTCAGGCACAGCGGACACTTGACCTGGCGCAGGCCGCTGGGCAGGCGCTTGCCGAAATTACCGACTCCATCGCGCAGATCAACGAGCGCAACCTGCTCATCGCTACGGCGGCTGAAGAGCAGGCACAGGTAGCCCGTGAAGTGGACCGTAGTCTGACGAGTATTCGGGATCTTGCTGTGCAATCTGCTGCCGGGTCACACCAGACATCGGTGGCCAGTGGGGAGCTCTCAAGCCTCGCCGTGGATCTGAACCGCCTGGTCAAGCGCTTTTCGTTCTGATCAGCGCACCTACCGATGGACCTTCTGCAGTTTCGTCGGCAGTACGCTCGCTAAGTGGGATCAGGCAGCCTGGTCCCGCTTAGCGAGCGAGTCGGCGCGAGGGACGGAATTGTTCTTGCGTAGGTCCTGGCGGCTGAATGGCTCTGAATTTCCTGCGATATAGGCACCAATGCGTTGCAGGATTCCATGTGTGGGTGCATGCACGCCATGGAACAACACGATGGGTGCGAGAAGCACCGCGGCCATCGCGAGCCGTTGCATGGACTTTTGGCTAACCCTAGGCCCGCGATAGAGGTAGTACGCTGATGCACTGAGGCCTATCAGCGAACCTGTCACCGCCTCCCAAGGCGAATGGTAGCCAAGGTGCACGCGAGACCAGGCCACCATGATCGCCAACACGGCGCCCAAAGCGGCGCCCGCCCGGCTCAGTCGCTCGGAGGGCTGGAACAATAGCCATCCCAGGACCGGCATCACGGCGGCGCCGAGCATCGAGTGGCCGCTGAAACCCGTGAAGTCCAACGCCCGTATCCCAACGCCCCAACCGAAGAAGGCAATCTTCGAAGCCGCCACGAGCAAACTCGCGGCAGCGAAGCATAGGTACCAACGTACAGCCTGCTGCCAGGACACGGTAAGCAATAGCCAGATGCCCATGAGCATGGCGCAAGGCAACATGATTGCTGAATCGCCGAGATTGGTAACGAAGTGCCAGAAGGCCATGGATGTCCTTTACATGGAAGGGAGGCGCGCTACTGTGAAGATCGGCCAACGACCGACGCACGCGTAATGCCAACAGGGGATAGCGCTTTGTCCTGAAAAAAACGCTCCGGTTCGATCCTGGCGGCGAATGTTTGTAACAGGCCGTCCGACGGTGCGTGTTGTTTGGATCGGTCAGAGCGGACGCTGCGGTAGAATCGACAACCCATTGAAGGGCTGCGAAGGGCCATCATTCTTTTGCGGAATGACCTGTCAGTCCGCTGCAACGGTCACGGACGCGGTTGGGCAGCAATCCACTCTACCAGTGCGCGAACCTTGGGAAGCTCATGCGCCTGCTCACCATGCGCCATGTAATACGCTCCGTCCGTGCGCAGCGCGAATGCGCTGGCTAGCACCAAGTTGCCTTGAGCCAGCTCTGCGTCTGCCATGAAGCGTGGTACGAGGGCGATACCGCAGCCCGCGACCGCCGCGTGAATGCACATGTAGAAGGTGTCGAAACGTGGCCCATGGTAGCTCTGGTCTGTCGTGTGTCCCTGCGCGGAGAACCAGTCATGCCATGCCTCAGGCCGCGAGGCGCATTGCAGCAGCGTATGGCCTTCCAGGCGTGCCGGGTCCTCCGATAGCCCGTCGAAGCGTATTTCAGGTGAACAGACAGCCACGACGCTTTCGCCGAACAGGGCATGGCACTGCGCGCCCGGCCAACTGCCCTGACCGTAGAAAAAGATCACGTCGGCCTTGCCTTGCAACAGATCGAAGGGTTCCAGCTCGTTATGGATATCCAGATGGATGTTCGGGTGCGCGGCTCCAAACCCTTTCAAACCGGGGATCAGCCAGCGCGCTCCGAAGGTTGGCTGCGTGGCCACGCGCAGCACTTGCGTTTCGCCACCGTAAGACAGGATGTAGCGGCTGGACATCTCGACTTGTGTGAGGATCTTCCCGACCTCAGCCAAGTACAACATGCCGGCGGGCGTGAGCTGGAGGCGTCGCCTCACCCGGTGAAATAGCAGGTGCTGGAGCATTTCTTCAAGCTGTGCAACTTGCTTGCTGACTGCGCTTTGCGTGAGGTGAAGCTCCTCTGCAGCTCGGGTGAAGCTCAGATGCCGCGCGGTCGATTCGAAACACTGCAACGCTGCCATCGAGGGCATGAGTCGCCTGGACATCAATACCGCCTCCTGGAAATCAGCCGAGCGGTAAGGGTCGGCTCGCTTATGGATGCGTAGAGCTTACTTCATGAGCAGGTGGAATGATGTAGTGAATAAAGGTCGTTTGTTGCCGCCAGGTCCCGTCATGAGAATGCGAGGCATCCATTTTCATTGCTGACGAACGGGAAGACGATCATGGTCGAGACGCTGTTGAAGAACCTTGGGGTCGATATCGCCCTGCGTGCAGGCGGTCATCCGGTCTATTCGCCCATCGATGGCAGCTGCATCGCGGAGCTGGCGCTCGAGCGTGGCGACGACGTGCGCACCATGATTGGCAACGCTCATGCAGCGTTCCTCGATTGGCGGGACGTTCCGGCACCGCGCCGCGGTGAGTTGATCCGGTTGTTCGGCGAAGTACTGCGCAAGCACAAGGCTCAGCTGGGCGAGCTCGTCTCGATCGAGGCCGGCAAGATCACCCAGGAAGGCCTCGGCGAGGTGCAGGAGATGATCGATATCTGCGACTTTGCGGTCGGTCTATCCCGCCAGCTCTATGGTCTCACCATTGCCTCCGAGCGCCCTGGGCATCACATGCGTGAGACCTGGCACCCGCTTGGCGTGGTCGGGGTCATCAGTGCGTTCAATTTCCCGGTCGCCGTCTGGGCGTGGAATACGGCGTTGGCGGTGGTATGCGGCAACGCGGTCGTATGGAAACCTTCGGAAAAGACGCCGTTGACAGCACTCGCGTGCATGGCGCTGTTTACCCGCGCGATGCAAGAGTTCGGCTCGGACGCACCGCAGGGGCTGGCACAGGTGGTCGTAGGCGCGCGTGAGGCAGGTGAAGCGCTGGTCGACGATCCACGTGTTGCGCTTGTCAGTGCAACCGGCAGCACGCGCATGGGGCGCGAGGTGGCGCCTCGCGTCGCTGCGCGGTTTGGACGGAGCATCCTCGAATTGGGCGGAAACAATGCGATGATCCTGGCTCCCAGCGCGGATCTGGATCTGGCAGTGCGCGGCATTCTCTTCGCCGCGGTCGGGACGGCCGGCCAGCGCTGCACGACGTTACGCCGGCTCATCGTGCATCGTTCCATTCAGTCCGAGATCGTCAACCGCCTAAAGGCTGCCTATGCGAAGGTTCGCATCGGCGACCCACGCAAGGACAACCTGGTCGGGCCACTGATCGACAAGGCCTCTTTCGATGCCATGCAGGGTGCGCTGAGCCAGGCCCGAGAACAGGGAGGAAAGGTGTTCGGTGGTGAACGGCAGTTGGCCGATACGTACCCCAACGCCTACTACGTGATGCCGGCGATCGCGGAGATGCCGGACCAGACAGAGGTCGTTCGCCACGAGACGTTCGCACCGATTCTCTACGTTATTCCGTATGACGAGTTCGACGATGCGCTGCGCCTGAACAACGAGGTGCCGCAAGGTCTGTCGTCCTGCATCTTCACAACCGATCTTCGCGAGGCCGAGCGTTTTCAGAGCGCATCCGGCAGTGACTGTGGCATTGCCAACGTCAACATCGGCACGAGTGGTGCAGAGATTGGCGGCGCCTTTGGCGGTGAAAAGGAAACGGGCGGTGGGCGTGAGTCCGGATCCGACGCGTGGAAGGCGTACATGCGCCGCCAGACCAACACCGTCAACTACTCACGCGAACTGCCGCTGGCGCAGGGCATCGTTTTCGATTGATCCGGGCGCCGCGACCGACGCGGCGAACCCCTGCTGTTTTCGTCGCGGCCCATAAGATCCAGGGCAAAAGGGGGCGGGAATGATCGAGTTGCGCAAGGCTTGTCTCTGGGAGGAAACGGCGCCTGTTACGTTTTCGACGCCGACACTCATGGAAGAGGTGAAGGCCGATGTGTGCGTGATTGGCGGCGGCATCACGGGACTATCGACGGCCCTGCATTTGCGCGAGCGGGGGCTCAGTGTCGTTGTGCTCGAAGCCTTCCTGTTTGGTACGGGCGGTTCGGGCCGTAATGTAGGGCTCGTGAACGCGGGGACCTGGATTCCACCCGATGAGGTGGAGGCAACGCTTGGAGAGGTCCATGGGCGCAAACTGAATACCTTCCTTGGCGATGCGCCGAATGTCGTATTCGACCTCATCCGACGCTATGGTCTGGACTGTGAAGCCCATCCCGAGGGCACCTTGCACATGGCACATAACCGCACGGGGGCGACAGACCTCGAGTCACGCTGCGCGCAGTGGCAGCGGCGCGGTGCCCCCATCGAACTGCTGACTGGCGCCCGCTGTCGCGAGTACTGTGGCACTGACAAGATCGAAGCGGCCTTGCTCGACCATCGTGCCGGCACTATCAACCCCATGGGTTATACGCTTGGATTGGCGCGCACGGTCGTGAATGTCGGCGGTGCGTTGTACCAGCATTCGCCCGTGACCTCGCTCACGCGCACAGACAACCAGTGGAGCGTGCAGACCCGGACCGGAACTGTCACGGCGGAGAAGGTGGTCATTTCGACTGGCGCTTACACGGCAGGCGAATGGGAAGGCTTGCAGCGCAATTACTTTCGCGGCTATTACTACAATGTGGCCTCGACGCCACTCGAGTCGGATGCGGCCCAGACGATCCTGCCGCATGCAAAGGGCTCCTGGGACACGCGGACGGTTCTCAGCAGCATCCGCCGCGACGACGCCGGCCGGCTGATTCTCGGCAGCCTGGGCGGTATGGATGCCAAGCCGGCCTGGTTCGTCAGGCGTTGGGCGGATCGGATCCAACAGCATTACTTTCCGGCACTCGGTCGCGTCGACTGGGAAATGCACTGGACGGGCTGTATCGACTTCACGCCCGACCATCTTATGCGGCTCTTCGAGCCGGCGCCGGGCTTGATCGCCGCGAACGGCTACAACGGGCGCGGAAATACGACAGGCACGGTCGTCGGCAAGGCGTTCGCGGATTATCTCGTGGGCGGCCGACGCGATGCATTGCCGCTTCCCTTTTCCGAAGAGCGTTCGCTGCGTACCGCGGCCATACGCAGCGCGCTGTATGAAAGCGGCTTCAGTCTTTACCACGCCGGGCAATGCCTGAAGGTCGTTCTGTAGCCTGCCTGAAAACACCTTGAGCTCGGCAGGCGCTCTGTTGGGTATGATGCGTCGAGGTAGGGTTTCGAGGTCACTTCATGAGTAAGTCCGGGCAGCGCGTACTGGCAGCACTTCGGCAGATGATCGCCAGCGGTGAGCTTGCCGCAGGCGAGCGCATTGCAGAGATTCCAACCGCCGAGCGTTTACAGGTGTCGCGTACGCCCATTCGCATTGCCTTTCGAACGCTCGAACAGGAAGGGTTATTGCGCAAGGCCGATGGGCGCGGTTACCTCGTCCGCGAGGTCACCGAAGCTGACATTGCCGGTGCCGTCGAAGTACGCGGCGTGCTGGAAGGACTGGCGGCGCGTCAGGCCGCTGAGCGAGGCCTCAGCGAAACGCAACGACGTGCGCTATGGGAGTGCCTGGAAGAGGGCGATGCACTGTTCGGTAAGGGGTACGTGACCATGGAAGAGCTGGAGACCTATCACGATCTGAACATGCGTTTCCATGCGGTCATCATCGAGGCCAGTGCCAACCCGGCCATCGCCATCGCGCTGGCACGGAACGACCATCTTCCATTTGCTTCGGTCAGCTCATTGGCGGTCGATGGCGCGATGATGGACCGTGAATATCGGCGTTTTAACTTCGCACATCTTCAGCATCACGCCGTATACGATGCATTGCTGAACCGCCAAGGCGCGCGGGCTGAAGGCATCATGCGCGAGCACGCGAACGCTACTTTGCGGTATGCGCATTTCGATGCGAGCGGTGGGTTGATGCATGAGGCCATGACGGTAATACGTCCTGACCGACGATAAAAAAAGGCGACCTTGTAGTCGCCTTTTTGCTTACAAGTCCAGCACGAGTCTGGGGCTCTTCGAGCGAGAACAACAAGGGGTGAACTGGTCGTTCGCGGCCTGCTCGTCCTCGGTCAGGAACAGGTCCCGGTGATCCGGTTCGCCTTCCAAGACTCGGGTAAGGCAAGTTCCGCAGATGCCCTGTTCGCATGAAACGGGTACCTCGACACCGACCTCGCGTAGCACGTCGATAACGGTCACGCCTTCAGGTACTGGCAGGACCTGCCCCGTGCTGGCCAGCTGGATTTCAAAGCCCTCCTGCGAGCCTTCGGCCTGGGGCTCGGCGGAAAAGTATTCGCGGTGCAATTGGCCGCTGTTCCAGCCCTGCGAGGCGGCAGTATCCAGGACGAAGGTCATGAATCCTGTGGGGCCACAGACGTACAGGTGATCGCCGGCAGTCGGTGCTGCGAGCAATGCAGGCACGTCGGCGCGAGGCTCCGTGTCGTCAAAATGCAGGTGTACGCGTGCTGCGAACGGCGATTGCTCGAGTCGATCAACAAAAGCCGCATGTGCCTTAGAACGGGCGAAGTAATGCAGTTCGAAATCCGCACCCGTGTGTGCAAGGCGTTCGGCCATGCAAAGGATTGGGGTGATGCCAATCCCGCCGGCGAACAGCACGCTGCGATTCGCGCCGTTTTCCAGCGGGAAGAGGTTGCGCGGCTCACTGATACGGACGGTCTGGCCGGCTGCCAGCCCGTGCATGCCGCGGGAGCCGCCGCGGCCTTCGGGCGCGAGGAGGACAGCGATCTGGTATCGCTCGCGTTCTTCGGGATGGTTGCACAGCGAGTACTGGCGGATGGCGCCGTCTGGCAAGTGCACATCGATGTGGGCACCTGCGCTGAATGGCGGAAGGGGCGCTCCGTCCGAGCGGGCAAGCTCGAAGCTGAGAATGTCACGGGCTTCGGGGTGAACGGCTTTGACGATGACGTCGATCACGATAGGAACCTCTGGTATCGACAGCACGCCCCGGTCGTCATTGGCACGCCGGGGCTGTCTGAGATGAGCATGGAAGGGCTATGTGCCGTGTCGGTCAACCGACCTGGCGCGCCTCGATGACGTTTCCACCTTCGCGCTCGGCGGCGATCAGACGGTCCAGAATGCGGCGAGATTGGACGCCGCCCGCATCGATATTGAGTTTCAGTAGCTGGCGCTCGGGCTGCCACAGCAGGTTCTTCTGCTGTTGTTCCAGCATGTCGAGATCTTCCGCGAAGATCTTGCCTTGCCCCTCGCGAATCGACGCCGTAAGTTCAGCGTCGCCAGGCTTGAAGTTGCGCGCCATTCCCCAGAAATACCAAATGGACGTTTCGGTTTCCGGTGTGATGAAGTCCACCACGATGGAAGACGCTTTCACTTCCGGCGGCGCCTCGTAACCGCCATGGCCAGCATGCGCAACGCCTACCTCGATCATGACGTGGCTCGGTGGTGTGAAGCGACAGATCTGCCAGCGATCCACTGGGACATCATCGGCCAGGCCGTTGCCCTTTAGTGCCATGCGCCAGAAGGGGGGCGCCATGATGTTTTCCATGTGCCGTGCGGTAATGACTTCGTCGCCTTCGACCGTAGTCTTCGGGGCCGCTTCGTCGATTTCCTTCTGCCCAATACTGGACGCGTGGACATAGGTCTCATGGGTAAGGTCCATGAGGTTGTCGATCATCAGGCGATAGTCGCAGGCAATGTGATAGAGCCCACCACCATAGGCCCAGTCCGGGCTCTCAGCCCATTCCAGATGATGGATCGTCGCAGGGTCAGCGGCATTCTGGTCGCCCGGCCACACCCAGATGAATCCATAGCGCTCGACTGCAGCGAACTGCCGGATGCATGGGAAGCCCCGGACGCGCTGGCCCGGCATCGACACGGTCTTCCCATCACACCCCATTTCGAGGCCGTGGTACCCGCATACGAGGTTGCCGTTCTGGACATAACCCAGTGAAAGGGGGGCGCCACGGTGGGGACAGAAGTCTTCGAGTGCGACTACCTGACCTTCGGGGCCACGGTAGAAAACCATCTTCTCGCCGCAGATTTGCCGGCCAAGTGGTTTCTCGACGATATCGTCAGGAGTGCACGCGACGTACCAGGCGTTTTTCGGGAACATGGATCAGGCCTCATTGTTGTTGTCGTATTGGATCCAATAATGGGCGGCTTGATTTGGAGCTGTCAACGCGGTCCCGCTAATCGTTAATAAAATAAAGAGTTCGATAAGCGAACAGGAAAAGTACGTTATATGCCTGGTCTGCAGCCCGCGCCGCAGCTGGGTTGGCCGGTGTCGTCAGCGGCTCGGTGTCCTGATACGCCGTCTATTCCGTTGGTTATGCCCGCCTGGAGCTCTTGCCGTTTGGATCCCAAAATGACAGCGTGCGCTCGTCTTCTGACAACAATAACGATAGGACCTCGACCATGATCGACCTGCATCTGGCGGGCCATTTGCCTGCGGCCCCATGTTTTCCTGGACCCTCTGCGGAGATAGCCTCCGAGCGTTTCGGAGGTCGCAATGAGTGACCTTAGAGCCGTACTCGACGAGACAGCCATGCGGCCATTTCAATACCTGGCTGTAGGCGTCTGCATTTGCCTCAATATGATCGATGGATTTGACGTGCTGGTGATGGCATTCACCGCCTCTTCGGTATCGCGCGACTGGGGGCTTACTGGAGGGGAGATTGGAATGCTGCTCAGTGCCGGCCTCCTGGGCATGGCAGCGGGCTCGCTGTTCATTGCGCCTTGGGCTGATCGATTCGGGCGGCGCCCCCTGATACTTTTCTGTTTGCTGGTATCCGGCATTGGCATGCTCCTGTCTGCCGCCTCGCAAACGCCGACTCAGCTTGCATTGCTGCGCGGGATCACCGGTCTAGGCATAGGCGGTATCCTTGCGAGCAGCAACGTCATTGCCAGTGAATACGCCTCAAAACGTTGGCGGAGCCTGGCCGTCAGCCTTCAGTCCACAGGCTATGCGCTGGGCGCTACGCTAGGCGGCCTGCTTGCCGTATGGCTGCTCACACAGTGGGGATGGCGGTCGGTGTTTCTGGCCGGCGGCTTGGCCACATTGGCGATGATCCCGGTGGTGATGCTTTGGCTACCGGAATCGCTGGACTTCTTGCTGGCAAAACAGCCAACCAAAGCCCTTGAACGCGTAAACACGCTGGCCGGCAAATTAGGACAGGCCCCTTTGCCGGTGCTGCCAGCCGTACCGGCGAAACCCGCAGTGGCAGGTGGCGCAGTAGGGCAACTCTTCGCACCGTCCATGCGTCGTACCACGCTGCTGGTCTGGCTGTTGTTCTTCCTCGTGATGTTCGGTTTCTACTTCATCATGAGTTGGACGCCGAAGCTGCTGACCTCAGCCGGGCTTTCCGAGCAGCAGGGTGTCACAGGCGGTGTGCTTCTAAGTATCGGTGGCATCTTCGGCGCTGCCTTCGTTGGTCTTCTTTCCGCGCGGTTTCCGCTCACTCGCGTCCTCGCCGGCTTCATGCTCGTCACGGCACTGCTGCTCATCATTTTCATGAACGTTGGCGGCTCCTATACCGTTGCACTCGGTATGGGCCTGCTGATCGGCATGTTCTCGAACGGCTGCGTTGCAGGTCTCTATGCGCTGTCGCCATCGGTCTACGGCGCGGGCATTCGCGCCACGGGTGTGGGCTGGGGAATCGGCATCGGCCGCGGCGGCGCGATTCTCTCGCCCACCGTCGCAGGGTTCATGCTAGACCAGGGCTGGGCGCCGCTGCAGTTGTACGGACTGTTCGCGCTAGTGTTCGTCGCAGCGGCGATCTTCGTGCTTTTCATGCGGCTCGGTGCGCAGCCGGTACAAGGCCTCAAGCCGGCGCATGCGTAAGGCTGTGCTTCCTGCATGCTGCTCTTCGGCACGATCAAGATTGGCAATGCGCTCGTCTGGTACTTGGTCAAACGAGGCGTCAACACGCGGCGCCTTGTTTCGCGCTTGGGTACGCAGGTGGTTGGCTGCGACCTGCTGTGGGGATGCTCGAGGGATGGCAAAAGCGTCACGTCGGCTCCTGAACCAAAAGCAACGGTCAGGCATCAACACGGGCCCATGCCCAGCCTTCTGCGCAATGCGCTGCGCTGCGCTACGTGTCGGCAAGTTCTAGCAAGATTCAACACAGCTGGCGGGTGTGTTTAGGTGCGTCAGCAGATAGGCGAACTGATCGCCGAACGGCATCTGCAGCATCTGTTCACACGCTTTTTGGCTGCGCCCCGTCAAGCAAAATGCTGTAGAGGTGCGAAGGGAAAGAGTCCGACCTTGCTGCCGCCGCCTTCTGCACAAGCGCTGTCTACTTAGCGCTTGTGCAGAGTGCCCCCAGCGGGCGCTAGGACAGCGCGCTGGGAAGGTGAGTCATCCGTGACTCGATTCGCTCATTTGGCGCCAGCGAACAGCGTCACCGTCCGGGGATGGCCCACGGCACTGCCTTTTAGCTTCGGTCCATTGAGGTAGACCGACATGTTGTTGCCGACGCTATAGACCGAGCCGACCTGGTAAACCTGACCATTGGCCATTTTCACCGAGGAGCCGACCTTGAACGCGTTCACGTTGGCGGTCGTTTTCGGGATCGAAAAGCCTGCCATGTTCTTGGCGATACCCTTGTCCCAGTTTTTGTCCGTGAAGTTGTTGATCGGTGCTTCGACGGTTTTGGTCGCAGGTTTGGGGGCAGGCGCTGGGGTTTTCACCGGCGTCGTTGTAGCTGGATTGTTTCCGGTGTTGGTATTCGAGCCGCTGCTTGGCTTGGTCGTATTCGAGTTGTTCGAACCAGACGACGGTTGCGGGCTGGCTGGCTTCCCAGTATTGGTAGCGGTGGCCAGTTTCAGCGTGTTCGGGTACCCCAGCTTCTTGCCATCAAGCGTGCCAGTGTCGAAGAACACCGACATGTTGTTGCCTACGATCTGAACGTGACGGATGTTGACGACCTTGCCGTCGCTAAGCACCACACCCTGGCCCGCAGTGAACGCCTTGATGTTGTTCGAGGTTGCAGGAATGGAAACACCCGCAGCCGTTCGGTAGACGCCTTTTTCCCAGTTCTTGTCGGTGAAGTTGTTGATCGTCGCAGTCGTTTCTTCCAGTGCAGGCTTGGCCGGCATCGTTGGTGCGACTGTCTGGACAGGCGCAGGCGCAGGCGCAGGCTTAGGTGTAGCGGCGGTCGACTTCGGACCGATGGCCGAGCAGCTGGTGTTATCAATGTACTTCTTGAGCACCGACCACTGCGGGCGGTCCGCGCCGTTTTTGGGTTCGATTGCCAGACGATAGTTGCCCCACGAGCGGCCTGCAGCCCAGTAGGTTGCTGGGATGCAGTTCTCTTTCAGGTAGGCGAGCATGCCTTCCATGATCGGGAACCAGCGCGGATCGTCGCCAGGCACACCAAACTCACCGATGAAACCCTTCTTGTTATTGTCCTTGAGCCACTGGACGAAAGGTTTGACACGTTCCACACCGTAATTGGCGTTTACGGTCGTCACGTCGAATTTCTTGTAGCTGCCGCCATCGTTTCCGTCGAAGTACAGGTGCGCCTGGAAGATCAGGTTGTCGGCCGGGTCTTTGAGATTAAGCAGCGATTTATTCCACCACGGCCAGTTGGCAGCACTCGCCCAGGCGTTGCCCTCGATCATGATCGGCTTCACGCGATCGATTTCGCGGATAGCGTCGATGCCATGCTGAGCGGCGATCGGCCATTGAGCATCGGCGTCATGCGGCTCATTCATGATGTCGTACGCGTAAAGCGACTTTTTGGAACTCCAGCGAAGTGCGATCTTGCGGATCAGATCCCGGTAGCTCGCATAGCTCACCTTGCCGGTGCCGATGACTTCGTTCCGGTAACGCATGTAGTTGTGCACGTCCAGGACGAGCTGAACGTTGTACTTATCGGCGAGCGCGAACGTCTGGTCGATATAACCGGCATAAGTCGCATCGAATGGCCCGTTCAGAACGGGCTGCAGACGCTCCCACAGAATGGGGAAGCGGATTAGCCGAATGCCCTTTGACGTCCATTGCTGGAAGTTGGCTTCCGTGGGGAAGAAATAGTTGGTGCCTTCCTTGCCCGGCAGAATCCCGGACGTGAACTCAGCACCCGCGAGGTTAATGCCAAGAAGCTCGACACCCGCAGCGTTGGCTTCGTTGGTCGGAAGCCAGGCCAGACCACAGGTGAGGGCGGCAGCCGCGATAAGGGAAGTGAAACTATGCTTGCTGCGTCCGTTGCGTCCTTTAATGCGTCGTCCAGACACATTGACTTCAAATAAGGACATATCAAACCACTATAAAAAAAGTTTAGAGAAACCCGTGCCAGTCGACCCCGGGTGGTAAAAACGGCCAGCAGCTTTAATTACTGACGCAACTAAGCGAATCCAACTTTGGCGCACCAAGCTCGGCTCACAGCATCGTTGTTGCGGTGCGAGACTCTAATGCAGTCAGCGCGCCAAAGTTCAGGCATGGCGATGAGCGGTATAAAAAAGATGGCGATATAGTGGCGAATTTCGGTATTGGCGGGATGTATTAGCTGGAATAACGGCGGAAACGTAACATATTATGCAATGATGATGGCAATTTGCGATTAATTGCTACGTCAAGAAATCGTTCTTTCCGTTAGTTGGTGCCTGGTATGTCAAAACTTCGGGGTGACAAATTTTGTCCAAAACCTGACGCTATGTAACCAACCCGTAGGCATACAACTAATACAGGCGCTGTCAGCGCGTAGGCGTACGAGTTCGTACCGCCCTCAACTGAGAGAAGCATGTCGGCACGTTTGCAGTTTTGCTTAGTTTTTGTGGCAACTAATGAGAGATATCGGTTAAGGAGGTAGAGCTACAGCCCGCCATTGCGGTGGGTCCCAGGCTAAGGAATGCAGGAGACTGTCAGTTCAGTTGGGACTAAGAGGAAGTAGGGCAGCGTAACCGACGATACACCCCAGGCGCATCGTCGGCGCGTGATGGGCTACCAGAGGGCGAGCGTATAGTCGATGTGCAACCGCAGTTGGTTTTCGTCGCGGAACGCCGCACCGCCTGGGAAATCGTTTCGGTAGATGGACTGGCGGGCCTTCAAACCGACCCCTCTGAGCGGGCCGCCTTGAACCACGTAGCCGATTTCCATTTGAAGCTCCCTTTCCTTCAGACCGTCAGCGTCGAACGCAGCGAGTTCGATGTTATCGCCACGGACGTAACGCAGGCGCGCTTTTAAACCCGGCAGCCCGGCGTTGAGGAAGTCATAGTCATAGATGGCCTGCCACACGCGTTCTTTTGCGTTCAGAAAGTCCGAGCTCATTGTGAACTCACCAATGACGCCAAGCTCGGTACCCGAGATATACGGCGTCGCCGTGTCGCCGCTCAGGTGCATGTAGCCGACGGTGAGCTTGTGGCCGCCCAGCGCATAGGCGAACTGGGCCGAGAGGTTTCGGTTGTCGACCTTGCCAGCCTTGGCGCTACCGATGTCGTCACTGAAGAACCCCCGGAAATCGCTTGTGAACGCCCCATCGCCAACCGGAAGGGTATGCAGGAGTGTGAACACGTTCTGTCCATACAGATCTGCTACCTCGGCACGGTAGGCACGAATCAGCCACTGGTCCGTTGGCCGGTAGTCGCCGCCGGCAAAGGTCATGTGAGACGTCGTCGCTGCAGGGTTGAACCGGCCGTTGGGCGAGGCAACGGTCATGGGTTCGTAGTCGGTCGAATTGCGCCGGTTGATACGGTCCAGGTAGCCACCGTGAAGCGTCAGGCCATCGATGTCGCGAGAGTAGGCATAGCCACCGCGAAACGTCTGGGGCAACAGGCGTGCTGGGCTGGCGATGGCGAAGGGAAGGAAGATGGCGATGTCGCCGCCCTTGATTTCGGTGTTGCCGACGCGGAGCTTCGCGGTGGGGGCGAGACGGGAGAATTCATCCGCCGCTCGGCCTGTGGTGCGTGAAACGGGAAGCAGCTCGGTGCCCGTTCGGTCTGGCGAGGAATCCAGCTTCAAGCCGACCAGGCCCATCGCATCGAAGCCGACGCCAACCGTACCTTCCGTGTAACCCGACTCGAACTTGGCGATAAATCCCTGGGCCCACTCGCGCGCAGCAGATTTGGCACCGTCATCCTTGAAGTCGCGGTCCATGTAGTAGTTGCGTAGCGTCAGCGACGCCTTGCTGTCATCCACGAAGCCTGCTGCGCCCGCAGCCAGGGGTAGCGACAATAATCCCCCAAGCATGAGCCTTAGCGATATTGGCGTAAGCGAAAGGGTAAAAGCGGACGAACGCGTGGCGTGTTCCATGAGGCGAATCCTTTTTGTTGTTGTTCTGTCACGATTGATCGAGCGGTCTCGATTGTCGCGGAGCATGGAAACGCGGCCATTAATGGTCAACGCGATTTGATCGATAATCGAACGTTAATTCTGTTAACGAATTAGACCGCTCTCGGCATGCATGTGCTATCTCATTGATCTCGATAGCAAAACCGTGATTAGGGCATTTTCCGCGGTTTTTCGCGCCGTTTGATTATGTTTGTTAATCTTCTGGTGCGCTCTGGTGAATCGGCTGAAACGAACCGGCGCGGGACACAACAACAATAAAAGCGAGGTCTACATGGATACGCATGCACGTCGCTCGACCCTCACGGTCGCGCTCTGTTTCATCGTCGCACTCATCGAAGGGCTCGATCTGCAATCCGCTGGAATTGCGGCTGCCGGCTTGCGGCAGGCCTATTCGCTCGACGCCGGGATGATGGGCTGGATGTTCAGCGCCAGTATTATCGGCCTGTTGCCTGGCGCCTTCTTTGGTGGTTGGGTTGCCGACCGGATTGGCCGCAAGAAAGTGCTCATCGGTGCGGTCATTCTCTTCGGCGTGTTCTCGCTCTGGACGGCCTATGCCGGCAACCTGACCAACCTGCTGCTGGCGCGGTTTTTGACTGGGCTCGGCCTGGGCGCAGCGTTGCCGAACCTCATCGCCCTGTGCGCCGAGGCCGTCGAGGAAAAGCGCCGCAGTACCGCGATCAGCATCATGTATTGCGGCGTACCGCTCGGAGGTGCGATCGCCGCACTCATCGGGATGGCGTCAGGCGAGCGTTGGGAAATGGTGTTCATCGTAGGCGGCGTCGCGCCGCTGGCCATCGCACCGTTGATGATGTTGCTGCTGCCGGAATCGAATGATTTCCGCGCTGCGCAGAGCCGGTCCGGCAGTCAGGACCGCATCTCCACAAGCACGGCACTGTTCGCCCAGGGCAGGGCGAGCGCAACCCTGGCCCTCTGGCTCAGCTACTTCTTCACCCTGACGGTGATGTACATGCTGCTGAACTGGCTGCCTTCGCTGCTCCTCGCCCAGGGGTTCACCAAGTCGCAGGCCGGCAGCGTGCAGATGTTGTTCAACATTGGCGGTGCAATCGGCTCGCTCTTGGGGGGGCTGCTTCTGGATCGCGCTAACCGCGGTCGTGTGGTGATCGGCGTGTATGCGGGTGTTTTGGCCTCGCTGGCTGGGCTTGGCTTCTCCAGCGGTATTGTCGCCATGGCAACGGCCGGTTTTGCTGCAGGGCTGTTCGTTGTGGCAGCTCAGCTTGTGCTCTACGCCCTGGCGCCGCCGGTCTATCCAACGGCAGTGCGAGCCACAGGGGTAGGCGCCGCGGTCGCGGTTGGCCGGCTTGGGTCCGTGTCCGGGCCGCTTGCGGCGGGGCATATTCTGGCGGCAGGGGCGGGTACCACAGGGGTTCTGCTGGCGGCGTCGCCTGGCCTCATTCTGGCGGCTGGCGCAGTCTTGCTCCTGCTACACCGGCCCGCGCCCGCTGCACTGCCGTCGACATCCGCGTGAGGAGGTGCATATGACTTACCGCGTTTATGCAGTCTTCGCGTTGCTCCTGGCGGTGGTGGTACCTACCAATGCCCGGGAGCCGCCACGTCTGGTCATGGAGCCGCTGGCGCGATTCTCCGTGGACTTGAGCGGCCCCGTCTGGGAGCTGGGGGAGGTTGGGTCGCAGGGACAGCGTCGAATCATCCCAATTACGGGCGGTCGGTTCGACGGGCCTGGGTTCAAGGGGCAGATCTTGAACAACGGAGCCGACTGGCAAATTGTCGATGGGGCGGGTACCGCTATCATCGATACGCGTTATCTGCTCCAGACTGACGATGGCGCGCTGGTCTATCTACAGACCAAAGGCTATCGGCATGGCCCAGCGGAGGTGCTTGCCCGTATCGCAAAAGGCGAAACGGTCGATCCGTCACTGTATTACTTTCGCGTCACGATGCAGTTCGAGACGAGCGATCCGAAATACACCTGGCTCAACGGCACCGTGGGTATAGGCAGTGCGGTGCGGCAAGCCAAGGCCGTGGTGTACGACGCCTATGTCGTGAAATAGCGATTCTAGATTGCGTCTTCGGCAGCCTTGCCGGCCGGGTTATCCCGCGTCGGCATGGCGAGGATCTCCGGCACCACTTCGCGCTCGAAAATCTTGTGCAGGCGACGCAATTCGGCCACCGGGTCCAGATGCTGGTCCACGCGAATATCCCAAAGCGGGTATTCCTCATTGTCGACGACGTAGACCGTTGCCGATGACTCGCCGTGACGATCGCCGCCCATTGCGTCTCCCGCGGCAATCGCTTCCATCAGGCGCTCAACCAGCGGGGCTTCGGTGTGTTCGACGAAGGCGTCCGCGACTGCCTGTAGTACCTCTACGCCAGCGAGACGATTGCCCTGGACCGAGAAACCGTCCCCCTGCAAGGCGCCGGCCCATGGCAGGCAGTCCTCGCCTGTCCAGACAGCCAGCCCGCCGCCGGAGTCAACGATGCCGACCTGACGCAGCTTCATGCAGGGGTCGATGCCATGCAGGCGCTGAAGGGCCTCGTCTGCAGAGCAGCCCTCACGCAGGAAGCGTAGGCCGTCTATGCCCAGGTAAGGGTTGATCTGGGCCTGCGTCGCCACCGCTCCGTATCCCGCGGCTGCGTGAGAAAGCAATTTACCGACAGCAGGCATCGCGGTGGCGGCTGCAACGCCGATCTGGCCAGTCCTGCCACATCGGGCAACGATCGAAAATGTCATGAAACCTCCTATGGCTATGCATTGGGCCGGATGCTCACCCCAACGTTCCCTGGGCGCCGCACCGCCTGGTCGTCTGGCGACGTCTGGACCCAAGAAAAGCGGCTCTTGCCACGCGCAAATTTGAGAAAATAGTTAATTGACATAACTAAATCCGAGGCGTAGCGTCAGGCCCATCGAGAACAACAAGAGATCACTTCGATGAGCAGCTATGAAGGTCGCTGGCAAACGGTCAAGGTGGATGTGGAAGAGGGGATCGCCTGGGTCACTCTCAACCGTCCGGAGAAGCGCAATGCAATGAGCCCGACCCTCAATCGTGAGATGGTCGACGTGCTCGAGACACTGGAGCAGGACGAAGACGCAGGTGTGCTGGTCCTGACGGGCGCAGGCGAATCGTGGACAGCAGGCATGGACCTCAAGGAATACTTCCGCGAGACCGACGCCGGCCCGGAGATCCTCCAGGAGAAAATCCGCCGCGAGGCGTCGCAATGGCAATGGAAGTTGCTGCGCATGTACGCCAAGCCAACGATCGCGATGGTCAATGGCTGGTGTTTCGGCGGTGGATTCAGTCCGCTCGTGGCATGCGACCTGGCAATCACCGCTGAGGAAGCAACGTTCGGCCTGTCCGAGATCAACTGGGGCATTCCACCGGGCAACCTGGTGAGCAAGGCCCTGGCCGACACCGTTGGCCACCGTACAGCGCTTTATTACGTCATGACAGGCAAGACCTTCACCGGGACCGAAGCGGCCGCAATGGGCCTCGTCAATCAGGCTGTGCCGCTTTCGCAGTTGCGGGAGGTCACCACAGCCCTTGCACGCGAGCTCCTCGACAAGAACCCGGTGGTCCTGCGCGCCGCCAAGATCGGGTTCAAGCGGTGCCGTGAGCTTACATGGGAGCAGAACGAGGACTACCTCTATGCCAAACTCGACCAGTCCCGGCTGCAGGATCCTGAGGGCGGTCGCGAGAAGGGCATGAAGCAGTTCCTCGACGACAGATCCATCAAGCCTGGCTTGCAGACCTACAAGCGATAACGTGCCGCGGCCAGGGAATGGCCGACCACGCGATGTACACCTGACGTATTCCGACAAAGACAAGAAAGAGGAATCATCATGCTGGACGTGCCCCTTCTTATTGGCGGCGAATCCTGCCCGGCTCGTGACGGGCGGACATTCGATCGTTGCAATCCCGTGACGGGCGAAGTCGTATCCCGCGTTGCTGCGGCGACACTCGAGGACGCCGATGCCGCTGTCGAAGCCGCACGCAAGGCGTTTCCCGCATGGGCGGCCCTGGCGCCGAACGAGCGCCGACGTCGGCTACTGGCTGCGGCAGACGCACTGCAAGCGCGAGCGCCTGAATTCATGGCGGCAACGGGCGAAACAGGCGCGATGGCGAACTGGTATGGGTTCAACGTCCATCTTGCGGCGGGCATGCTGCGCGAAGCGGCGTCCATGACAACGCAGATCAACGGAGAAGTGATTCCATCGGATGTGCCGGGCAGCTTCTCGATGGCGCTGCGGCAGCCCTGCGGCGTGGTGCTGGGAATCGCACCTTGGAACGCGCCAGTGATCCTTGGGACTCGGGCAGTGGCCATGCCATTGGCCTGCGGTAACACGGTGGTATTGAAGGCCTCAGAGCAGAGCCCGGCGGTGCACCGCCTGATCGGTCAGGTGCTGCATGAAGCAGGGCTGGGCGACGGGGTGGTCAACGTCATCAGCAATGCACCGGCAGACGCCCCCGCTATTGTCGAACGCCTGATTGCCAACCCGGCGGTGCGCCGGGTGAACTTCACCGGTTCTACGCATGTGGGCCGGATCATTGGCGAGATTTCTGCGCGGCATCTGAAACCCGCCTTGCTGGAACTCGGCGGCAAGGCGCCCTTCATCGTTCTCGACGATGCCGATCTGGACGCGGCGGTGGAAGCGGCGGCGTTCGGTGCTTACTTCAATCAGGGCCAGATCTGCATGTCGACCGAGCGGCTCATCGTCGATGAACAGGTCGCCGACGCGTTCATCGAAAAGCTCGCGGCGAAAGTTCGTACGCTCGAAGCCGGTGATCCCGCTGCTCAGAATACGGCGCTGGGTTCATTGATCGATGTCTCTGCCGGTGAGCGAATCCAGGCACTCGTCGATGACGCCGTTGGCAAGGGTGCCGTGCAGGTCACAGGTGGTGCCCGCTCCGGCAGCATCATGCAGCCAGTGCTGCTCGACCGTGTCACGCCAGACATGCGCCTGTACCGCGAGGAATCGTTCGGCCCAGTGGCCGTCGTGATGCGAGCAGGGGGAGACGACGCCCTGATCGAGCTGGCCAACGATTCAGAGTTCGGTTTGTCCTCCGCCATCTTCAGCCGCGATGTGTCACGCGCGCTCGCGCTGGCTCAACGCGTTGAGTCCGGCATCTGCCATATCAATGGCCCGACAGTCCACGACGAAGCCCAGATGCCGTTCGGCGGCGTCAAGTCCAGCGGCTACGGCAGCTTCGGCGCAAAAGCGTCGATCGAGCATTTCACGCAGCTGCGATGGGTCACGGTACAGACCGGCCCACGTCACTACCCCATCTGACATAAGCATAAGAAGAACAGCGACGCCGATCCGCTCGGCGTCGCTAGGGAGTTCGACGCCATGATCCTCGAGAATAACAGGGGGGCCGCCGCGCGTGCTCCGGCGGGCTATCGCGACGTTGCGATCGGCCGCCCGGAAGTGGAGGTCTTCGAGCAAGACGGATTGATGCACATGCGTTCGAAGGAGCCACTGGGCGAGTTACCTGAGCGCTTGCTGGATCGCTTGGTGCATTGGGCCGCCGTCAGGCCCACGCAGACCTTCATTGCGGCACGGCAACAGGGCGGTGACTGGCGACAGGTCAGCTATGCCGACATGCTCGCCAGTGTCCGCTGCGTCGCACAGCATCTCCTGAGATACGGACTTTCCGTAGACCGCCCGTTGGCGATTCTTTCCGGCAATGATATTGAGCACATTCAGGTAGCGCTGGGCGCCATGTATGCCGGAATACCCTATTGCCCGATTTCGCCTGCGTACTCGTTGCTTTCAAACGACCACGCGAAGCTTCGCCACGTCTGGGACGTACTGACGCCGGGGCTGGTTTTCGTCAACGATCCGGTGCCATTCCAGCGTGCGCTGTCTGCGGTGGTCGACCCGCAAACGCCCGTGTTATCGGTCGGTGGTGCGGTCGATGGATACCGCTGGACGCCGTTTTCCGAGGCACTCGACACCGTGCCGGGTCCTGAAGCCGAAGCTGCGTTCAAGGCGACCGGTCCCGATACCATCGCCAAGTTCCTGTTCACCTCCGGTTCGACCAAGCTGCCAAAAGCGGTCGTCACCACCCAGCGTATGCTTTGCGCGAATCAGCAGATGCTGCTGCAGACCTTTCCCGTATTCGGTGAGGAGCCGCCGGTATTGGTGGACTGGCTGCCCTGGAACCATACCTTCGGTGGCAGCCACAACGTCGGCATCGTCCTCTACAATGGCGGCACGTTCTATCTGGACGATGGAAAGCCAACGCCTCAGGGGATGGCGGAAACGCTGCGCAACCTTCGCGAGATCTCGCCTACGGCCTACCTCACCGTGCCGAAGGGCTGGGAAGAGCTCGTCAATGCGCTTGAGAAGGATGAAGCCCTCCGGACGCGCTTCTTTGCGCGGATAAAGCTGCTGTTTTTCGCCGCGGCGGGCCTTTCACAGAGCATCTGGGACCGTCTGGATCGGATCGCCGAGCAGCATTGTGGCGAGCGCATCCGCATGATGGCGGGGCTCGGCATGACGGAGGCGTCTCCCTCATGCACGTTCACAACCGGGCCGCTGTCGATGGCAGGGTACATAGGGCTGCCGGCGCCGGGCTGCGAAGTGAAGCTCGTGCCCATCGACGGCAAGCTCGAAGGCCGGTTCCGCGGGCCGCACATCATGCCGGGGTATTGGCGTGCGCCCGACCAGAACGCCGATGCATTCGACGAGGAAGGGTATTACTGCTCGGGCGATGCGCTCAAGTTGGCCGACCCTGCCGATCCGCACGTGGGCCTGATGTTCGATGGCCGCATCGCTGAAGACTTCAAGCTGTCGTCGGGTGTTTTCGTGAGTGTCGGGCCGCTGCGTAACCGCGCCGTACTCGACGGAGCCCCCTATGTACAGGACGTGGTCGTGGCCGCGCCTGATCGAGAGTGCCTGGGCCTTCTGGTCTTCCCGAGGCTTTACGATTGTCGCGCGCTCGCCGGCCTCGGTGCGGAGGCGAAAGACAGCGATGTATTGCAGCATCCGGCCGTCCGGGACTGGTTCTCCGAATGGCTCAAGCGTCTGAATCGGGAGGCCACCGGCAACGCGACGCGGGTGGAGTGGATTGCGCTGCTGGACGAGCCGCCGTCCATCGACCGTGGTGAGATCACCGACAAGGGCTCCATCAACCAGCGAGCGGTACTGAAGTGGCGCGCAGAAAAGGTCGAGGCGTTGTACCGGGGAGATGACCCTGCGCTGTTGCGGGCAGGCCCCAGGCCATGAAACCGGCCGGTCTCTATTCGACCTATGACGGCGTGGCGCTACTTGCCGCCCGCCGGACGCCATGGGCTGATCTGGGCGGCGCGCTCTCACGGGCCTCGCCCATTGACCTTGGCATTAGCGTCAGCCGTGCCGCGCTTCGTGATTGGGGGCATGAGGTTGGCGCTATCGATACAGTGATCGCGGGCTCCATGGCCCAGGCCAGTTTTGATGCGTACCTGCTCCCCAGGCACATCGGCCTGTACTGCGGGGTGCCGCAGAGTGTTCCGGCGCTGGCCGTGCAGCGCATCTGCGGGACAGGCTTCGAAGTGCTACGCCAGGCGGCCGAACACATCCGCGGCGGTGGTGATCATGCGCTCTGTGTGGGCACGGAATCGATGTCGCGAAACCCTATTGCCGCCTATACCCACCGCTCAGGTTTTCGGCTCGGCGCGCCCGTCGAGTTCAAGGACTTTCTGTGGGAGGCCCTGTTCGACCCGGCCCCGGGTATCGACATGATCGCGACGGCCGAGAATCTTGCGGTGCGCTATGGCACCGATCGCGAGCAGGCTGATGCGTTTGCGCTGATGAGCCACAACCGGGCGATGGCGTCCCAGCGAGAGGGGCGATGGATGGACGAGATCGCGCCGGTCGTTCGTGAAACTTTCGAATGCGGGACCTATCAGCCACGCGCAATCGAGCTGCCCCGTGGGATCGAGTCCGTAAGCGTCGACAGCCACCCGCGCGCGACGGACGCCGAAGCGCTTGCGCGTCTGAATCCAGTGCATCGTGGGGGTATTCAGACTGCCGGGAACAGCTGCGCCGTAGTAGATGGTGCGGCAGCAGCCGTCGTCGGGCGGGAGCGCGCGGGAGTACCTTCACTTGCACGTTTGTGTGCATCGGCCGTGGTCGGGGTCGCACCGGAGATCATGGGCATCGGCCCTGCGCCTGCGATCGAGTTATTGCTGGGGCGCAGCGGCCTGGTGTTGGACGACATTGCGATCTTCGAGATCAATGAAGCGCAATCGGCCCAGGTGCTTGCCGTTTCCCGTGCGCTTGAAATCGATCCCGAGTGTATCAACCGATGGGGCGGCTCCATTGCCCTTGGCCATCCACTGGCGGCAACCGGGCTTCGCCTCGCCATGACCGCCGCACGGCAATTGCACGCTTGCAGGGGGCGGTACGCGGTCGTAGCCGCGTGCATCGGCGGCGGGCAGGGCATGGCACTGCTCCTGGAAAACCCTGAATTCGGAAACTGAGGCAAGGCAAATGGACGTTTACAGGCCACCGCTGGACGACATGCGATTCGTGCTCGAACACTGGCTGGACGCGCCAGCTCACTGGGCACGTACCCCGGCGTTCTGCGATCTGGATGTTGCGCTCGCGGTCCAGGTGCTCGATGAGGCAGGGCGTTTCGCATCAGCCGTATTGGCACCGCTGAACGCGTCTGGAGACCGAGAAGGGTGCCGTCTTGTCGATGGTCGTGTAAAGACGCCCCGCGGTTTTCCAGAGGCTTACGCTGCATACGTCGATGCCGGCTGGCCATCGCTGGCGTGCGAGGTGGAAGATGGCGGCCAGGGGTTGCCCGGCACGCTCGACGCAGCCCTTCAGGAAATGGTCTATGGGGCAAATCATGGTTGGGCGATGTACACAGGCCTATCACACGGTGCTTATCAGTGCTTGAAGGCACACGCGCCAGCGTTCATTCGCACAGAGTATCTACCTGGCATCGTCAGCGGTGAAATCTTGCCGACGATGTGTCTCACGGAGCCTCAGGCCGGCAGCGACCTTGGTTTGCTGCGATGCCGCGCCGAGCCGGAGGGCGACGCCTATCGTCTCACCGGGACGAAGCGGTTCATCTCTGGCGGCGACCATGACCTGACAGACAATATTCTTCATTTGGTACTGGCCCGGCTGCCGGACGCACCCGCTGGTACACGGGGGCTGAGCCTGTTTGCCGTGCCGCGGTCCATCCAAGGCGCCGCTAACGGCGTAGTGTGCGAGGCCATCGAGCACAAGATGGGGATTAAGGGCAGCGCGACCTGCGAATTGGTATTCGAACAGGCATGTGGCTGGCTCGTTGGGGAGGCGAACAAGGGGCTGGCCGCCATGTTCGTGATGATGAACTCGGCACGGCTACATGTGGGGCTGCAGGGGCTGGGTCATGCAGAAAGTGCGTTGCAGGCAGCCGAGGCGTATGCCTTTGAGCGGCGGCAGATGCGCGCGCCCCATTCATTGACTGGCGAACGTCCGGCGATGCCGGATCTCATCAGCTGTCACCCGGCCATTCGACGGACCTTATTGGATTTGCGCGGGTGTACGGAAGGCATGCGTGCTGTCGGGTATTGGGCGGCCGACCTGATCGATGCCGCCGGACACGCCGAGACCACCGATATTCGTCAGCAAGCGAGTGAGCTCGCGGGCCTTCTGACACCCATGATCAAGGCGTTTTTCACCGAGAAAGGCTTCCTGCTCGCCAGCGACGCACTACAAGTATTTGGCGGTTATGGCTACACCGCGGATTATTCGATCGAGCAAACCTTGCGTGACAGTCGTATAGGCATGATCTATGAAGGTACGAACGAGATTCAGGCCATCGATCTGGTTGTCCGTAAGATCAACGGCGACGGTGGCGCTGCGTATGGGCGTCTACTCGGCATATTCGAGAGCGAAGCGGCCACAGGTTGCGAGCGCGAGCCCGATCGCCCGTTCGCAGAACGCTATTTGGCGCAGTGCGATTCGGTTCGAGCGCTCTTACGACAACTGTTGGCAACCGCTGAGTCGGATCCCGAATACCCCTACCGTATCGCACAGGATTTCCTACGGATGACGGGTATGCTGTCGCTGGGCTACGCCTGGCTGCGGACGCTTCGTTGCCTACCTGACCGGGAGAGCAGATGGGCGCATCGCAAGTACGAAAGCGCGCGTCACTTCTTCACCTATCTCTGGCCGGATGTCATCCGTTTTAGCGCACTTATCGAAGCGGGCCTGGCCCCTCTTGGGGACGTCGATCGGGATTAGGTGCGCCGTTAAAGCGGCTGGAGGCTTAGGCACCGGCCGCAGGGAGTAGGGGGGCTACTTACGTCTGCGGTTAACAGAGGGCAGGCCGTATCCAAGGATACGAGACCGGCATATTTGCCTGAAGCGCACCTAGCACGCTCACACGTTATCGAGCATCAGTGCTGGACGTGACCGACATGGCGCTCCGCTGGCTGGCAGCGCTTATGTCTGCTCAGACACTTCCGGTGTGGCTCGGTTGATCTTGTGCAATAACGCAAGCAAGTGCGCGCGTTCGTCCTCGTCAAGCGGTTCGGTTGCTTTACTGTCGCTGGCTTCTGCCAGCTTCTTGAGCTTGCGTAGCAGGGCCTTGCCTTCCTTGCTGAGGTAAAGGCCGTAGGAGCGCTTGTCCTGTTTGGCGCGCACCCGTTCGGCGAGCCCCCGGCTCTCCAGCTTATTGAGGAGAAGAACGAGCTGTGGCGGCTCTATCGCCAGCTTCCGCGCCAAATCGGCCTGCATGAGGCCTGGCTCCTGTTCAATGATGGCCATCGCGGTGAATTGCGCCGGTCGCAAGTCGTGCTGTGACAATTGGTCAACCAGATGCTGGAATACCTTCATCTGCGCGCGCCGAAGTGCGTAACCCACAAGGTTGTCCAGCCAGGGGGAGGGTGTTGCCGCACCGTCTTTGGCGGCAGCGTTCGATGAATTACGACTCATGAAAAGAGATAGTCCGATACGGCTGATGCCGTCGAATATTCGCACTTCGAAGGCCGAGCCGCCAGCGAATAGACGGGCTGCGTTGCGCGGCCTGCTTGCATCGCGCAGCATCAAAGCCCTGTTTACAAAGAAGAGGCGCGTATGCCGCTTGTAATATTTGGATTGGCGATGCTGGCTGCCAGTGCCGCTCAGGCACGTGATTATTCCAGCCTTATTGTATTTGGGGATAGCTACTCCGACAGTGGTGCCAGCCACGCCATCAGTGTCCGTCGTATTAACGAAGGGGTGTTCGGTGCAGAGCGGGTACCGAGCCCGCTCTTCTGGGAGGGTCGATGGAGCAATGGCCCGACGGCAGTCGAAGTACTTGCATCCCGGCTGGGTCTCGAACTGGAGAACCACGCTGTTGGCGGTGCGATGAGCGGTACGGGAAATGCCAACCCGTCGATGGATACATTTGGCGGCACGGGGATGCTTAGCCAAATTAACGTTTTTCGGGAAAAGAAGGGTCGCCTCGATCCTGATGCGCTTTATGTGCTGTTCGCGACAACGAACGATTTCCTTGCGGCGCCTACGTGGCCGTCCGACGATGTCGTACTTGCCACTGCAGATGCAGCCGTCGCCAACCAGCTTCAAGCTATCGAGCAACTGCGCCAGGGAGGTGCAGCACATATCGTTCTGGTTGGGCCGATCGACCTGGCTCAGGTGCCAATGGTGGTTAGGGCGGGACTTGCTGGCCAGGCGGTGTTGTTTCGGGACAGGGTCAACGACGGGCTCAAACGACTGCTGTCCGAGCGCAACGCGGGTGACATTCTGTACTTCGACCACATTGCGTTTTCGACGCCAATCATGTCGGCGCCCAACCATTACGGATTCGAAAACGTCACCCAGTCATGTATCCGGTCGACGGCGGAGGGCGACCAGCATGTCTGTCGGCGGCCGGATACGTACTATTTCTATGATGAGGTGCACCCGACGGCTCGGGTGCACCGGTTGGCCGGCGAGGCGTTGACCGAAGCCGTCCGCGGATGGCGGCGTTAGATCAGGCGCACCTTGAGGGCGCGGCCCTTTATGCGGCCCTTGTTGAGCCGTTTCAGAGCGTCCTGTGCGATGTCCCGATTCACGGCCACAAAGGCGTGGAAGTCGAAGATCGCAATCTTGCCCACCTGACTGCCGTCGATACCCGCTTCTCCCGTCAGCGCGCCCAGGATATCGCCAGGGCGCAACTTCTCCTTACGGCCTGCGCCGATTGCCAGGGTCCGCATTTGCGGCTGCAATGGTGAGCGGTCGTTGACCCTGACTTCGTCGATCTGGACCCAGGCCAGCGGGTTTTTCTGCAGGGCCTCGATAGCCTGCGCGCGGCTGGCCTCGGCAGGTGCAACCAGCGATAGCGCAAGGCCTTTTTCACCGGCGCGACCGCTGCGCCCGATCCGATGGATGTGCACCTCGGGGTCGCGGGACAGCTCGACATTGATGACGGCTTCCAGTCCCTCGATATCCAGTCCACGCGCCGCCACGTCCGTTGCAACCAGTACGGTCAGGCTACGGTTCGCGAACATCGCCAGTGTCTGGTCGCGGTCGCGCTGCTCCAGGTCGCCATGCAGCGCCTGAGCGGCGATCCCGCGGCTCGCCAGGTGCTCTACCAATTCCTGGCATTGCTGGCGCGTCTGACAGAACGCCACACACGATTGCGGGCGGAAACTCTGGAGCAACCGTTCGACGGCTTCGAACCGGGTTGCCGGTGATATCTCATAGAAACGCTGTTCGATCTGCCGGTTGTCGTGTAGTGATTCAACGCGCACTTGACTCGGTTCACGCATGAACGTCGACGACAACTCGCGGATCCCAGCGGGGTATGTCGCTGAGAACAACAGCGTTTGCCGACTGGGCGGTGTCTGGCCGATCACATCGGCGATGCTGTCGTAGAAGCCCATGTCGAGCATGCGGTCGGCTTCGTCCAGAACCAGTGTTTTCAAGCTGTCGACCACGAGCGTGCCTTTGCGTAGGTGCTCCTGGATACGGCCTGGAGTACCGACGATGACGTGTGCTCCATGCTCCAACGAGCCGACTTGCGGACCGAAGGGTACGCCACCGCAAAGCGTGAGCACCTTGATGTTGTCGGCCGCCCGCGCGAGACGGCGAAGTTCCTTGGCGACCTGGTCCGCCAGCTCGCGGGTGGGACACAGCACGAGGGCCTGACACCCGAAGTAGCGCGCGTGAACACGATGAAGCAGCGCGATGCCAAACGCGGCCGTCTTGCCGCTGCCTGTCTTGGCCTGCGCCAGGACGTCCTTGCCCTCGAGCATGATAGGAAGGCTTTGGGCCTGGATGGGGGTCATCTCGGTGTAGCCCAGCGCAGCGAGGTTGGCCTGCATGGCGGCAGAAAGAGGGAGGCGGGCGAAGGAGGACTCGGACACGGTGGTGCGCTCGGATATCAAACACAGCAGTTTAGCAGTGCCGTTCCATGCCGTCCGAAGTAATGGCAATGCTGCATGGCCTTTGGATGCATGGCGTGTGAGCGCGCCGCACCTTAGCACGCTGGATAGAGCCGGCTGGACGCAGCCCGGCTGAGCGCAGCCCGGCTGATCGCAGCCCGGCTGAATCCGAAAGGGATAGGGGCATGCTTCAGACATATTCATTTCGCAGGCCAAAAAAAACCCGTATCGCTCGATACGGGTCTTTTGCGTCACTCGCCGGTCGTTAGACCTTGGCGCGGGACTTGTACTCACCGGTGCGGGTGTCGATTTCGATGTGGTCATCGATCTCGCAGAAGTCAGCAACCTTGAGTTCAGTGCCGTTTGCCAGGCGGGCGGTCTTCATGACCTTGCCGCTGGTGTCGCCGCGAGCGGATGGCTCGGTGTACACGATCTTGCGCACGATGGTCGTCGGCAATTCGATGGAGATCACGCGATCGTTGTAGAAGATTGCTTCGCAAACGTCCTGCATGCCGTCTTCGACGTAGGCCAGCGCGTCGCCCAGGTCGTCTTTTTCGACTTCGTACTGGTTGAACTCGGTGTCCATGAAGACATACATCGGGTCAGCGAAGTAGGAGAAGGTAACTTCCTTGCGCTCGAGGATCACAGGCTCGAACTTGTCATCGGCCTTGTACACAGTCTCGGTCGCCGAACCGTTGAGCAGGTTCTTCAGCTTCATCTTGACCACGGCAGCGTTGCGGCCGGACTTGTTGAATTCGGCTTTCTGGATGACCCATGGCTCGCCGTTGATCATGGCCACTTGGCCGGCACGAAACTCTTGTGCGGTTTTCATTCGAATATCCGTTGTCTGAATTGACGGAAAAACTGGCCGCGTATCATAGCCGTTTTGCCTGCAAAGCACAGCTTTCGGTTGCCGAATGCCATGTTCTTCGACCGAAGGCGTGGCGCCAGGCCACGAGGCTCAATGGTCGGCGGTAAAACGTACCAGCTGTGCTGCCAGGTCTGCCTGCGTGCAAAGCGTGTCACACCAGGCGCGTGCGTGAAACTCGATCGTTTCCAGGTTCTGCTGCCACGCACCCCACACTGCCTGGTCCATTTGCTGGGTGTTCCAGCCCTGCCAAAGGTCACGAACACAACGTGCCACGTCCTCAGGAAGCGCATCGATATAGCGCGCAAGGAATGCGTCCAGCTTGTCGAGGTGCGCATCGTCGTCCTGCGGATAGATATGCCAGAGCATAGGGCGTCCAGCCCATTGTGCGCGGACGAACGAATCTTCGCCTCGCACGACGTTGAAATCGCACGCCCACAACAGGTAATCGAATTCCGGCTGGCTCATGAAAGGCACGACCTGAACGACAAGCGAGCCTCTTTCCAGAGTATCGCCGATCGCCAACGAGTTCCCGGCCCATTCGCAGATATCGTTGAGCGCCCGGCCTTCAGGTACCAGAACCTGCGTGGGCGAGGCACCCGCCACGAGTACGTCGAGCCACTGCGCCAATGCGGGGTTCTCGTATGTAAACAGCGAGACGAGCAAAGCGTCTTGCCGGCGCGTCACGCCGAGCCGAGCGAGAAATTCGCGCTGCGCAACCGGGCTTGCCCGAAAAATGTTCCGTCGCTCGATAAGGTCGTGCTCACGCAGGAGCCCGCCTGTGGCAGGTGTGAACCCTGGGAAGAAGAAGTACTTGGAGAGTCCGCCACCCTGGGGGGAGGGGAGCCCATGACAGGACTCGATCCACGGCTCGGCGCTGAGATATTCAAGATTGATCCAGCAGGGAGCTGGGCTCGCAGCGCGTAGTTCGTCTTCAATCGCCGCCGGCAGTTGGCAGGCGAACGCTTCGATCACGACGTCTACCAGATGACCGAGGCCGACGCCATCGACCCAGGCCCGGACTTCGACGCCCCGGCACGTTTGGCACGCCGCTTGGCCGTCCGCTTCTGGGCATAGGCGCTTGAATGCGTGCAGATCGTCGACCCACAAGCGGACCGCTTGCCCATGTTCTGCCACCAGTTGCCGAGCCAATCGCCATGTAACGCCGATGTCGCCGTAGTTGTCGACGACGCTGCAGAAGATGTCCCAGTGACGTGGCATCGGGGCCTCCTTTTTTGGCCTCCAGAAACGAAAAACCCCCGAACTGTTTAATCAGTTCAGGGGTTTTACTTAGCTGGCGGTGAGGGAGGGATTCGAACCCTCGATACGGTTTCCCGTATACACACTTTCCAGGCGTGCTCCTTCAACCGCTCGGACACCTCACCAGCGCTCTAGAAGCCGTTGGCTCCGTCGAGGCGCGCTAATGTAGTCGAACCATTTATCGAAGGCAAATTTTTTTTCAGCTGATTCATGCATTTAAGCGGCCCACTCCGTGAATGGCGTGGGCCGCTAGCGCTTTATTGGGCTGCGCCGCCGCCTACGCCGCCGCCCATTCCGCCAGTGCCGCCGGCACCCGAACCCGAGCCCATTCCGCTGCCGCCCATGCCACCGCCACCTTGACTGGAGGGGCCTGCACCGCCGGGGCTGGCTGGTGCACCGGTGCTACCGGGAGTGGTGGCCGATCCTCCCGTGCCCGGCGCGCCCATGCCGGGTAACTCGGTGCCCGGTGTACCCGGATTGGTCGAGGAACCATTGGTTGTCGGGCCGGACGGCGTTGTTGGTGCGCCCGGCATTGGCGCCTGACCGGGTGTGGTTGCGTCCGGCGTGGATGCTCCTGGAGTGGATGCTCCCGGAGTGGATGCTCCCGGAGTGGATGCTCCCGGAGTAGTCGCGCCAGACCCCCCCAGCGTGCCGGGCGCTCCGCCGACGGAGCTGCCGCCCTGTTGACGTTGCATCTCCATGTCCGCGCCGCTCTGCTGACGTTCCTGCTGCATGTTCGTGCCCGCATCTGCGAGTGCTGCCGTCGAAAACAGCATGCAAAGGGTTAGGGCAGGTATCCGTGTGTGCATGGTCGTTCTCCGCTATAGGAGCCGAAACGGCTCACTGCTTTGATATGCGAGTCTCGGCAACGGTGCAGGAACGTGACAGGTAACTCTCGACCGTTCCCAAAGCACTCTGCTTCTGTCGATCTCCACCCCTGGGGTGGGGTTTCTTCGAAAGCCCGCCGATCCGCCGCGGTTCAAGGTCTTGGGCATACGCCTTACTGGCTGGGTGCCAGCCACAGGACAAATGGCACCTTTCCAGATGTTTCATCTCGATTCTGGACGAACGGCAGCCGGGGGCCGGAGCGCGTCTGTTCCGCACGGTTCGACGTCATGAGTAACGCAGTCAGCGCCGGACACTGGTCGGCCGGATTCGGAAACACTGAACTCACCCGACACCGGTGCTCTCGATCAGAAGTGTGCAGGCGAACGCATCAAACGGCTGTTCGACGGTGAGATGGCGCGTCATGGTGCAATGGCTTGGCATTTGCTTGAACTCATTGAGTCCTGCCAGTAACGACCAATAACAAGGGCGTGGAGCGATGCGTAATTACCCAAAGAAATGGCGCCAGGCGAGCTTGGTGTTCTTTGTCATGATGATGGTCCTGATCATTCCCAATATCACCCGATTCGTTGGCTAGGCTAATGCCATTCCGTTCTCTTGGTAGACGGCTGGGGTGCGGGATGATGCGCGGGCAGAGCGTCAGACAGAATCGCGCGGCGTTCACTGTTCATACTGCGCGCGGAACTATCAGGTAACACAAACTTCCGACATCTGTATGCACGTGCAACCGGGCACGTCGAATCCTGATGACGGGAGGTTTGGATGTTTGAGTGGGACTGGTGGGTGAATCGTGGCGCGTGGGTCGATGCATGCATCGTGCTCGCCGTGGCGATGTTCAGCTATATCGTAATTCGTGCAATCGTCGGCGCGGTCCAGCGCCGGCTCGTGGCCTGGTCCAAGGGCAAGCACCAGCGCTTCTACCGCTTCGCCGCCGAAGTCGTTGGTAACACCAGCCGCCTGCTCATCCTCACCTTCTCCCTGATGATCAGCCTGAGGCTAGTCGAGCTGTCGCCCCGTTGGGAAGACTTGATGTCTCATGCCTGGTTCATCGTGCTGGCCATCCAGATTGCGCTCTGGATCGACACTGCGGTGCGGTTGTGGACAGAGAGCATGGTGTTCGGCGACAGCACCTTGCCACGTAACCCGGTGACCACCGTAATCATCGCCACCGTCATTCGCCTGATGGTGTGGTCGGTCATGCTGCTGTCGATACTGGCCAATCTGGGCGTGAACATCACGGCGCTGGTGGCAAGTCTGGGTGTCGGTGGTATTGCCGTGGCGCTCGCGGTGCAGACGCTGCTAAGCGACATCATCGCCTCGCTCTCCATCGGGATCGACAAGCCGTTCGAAACGGGCGACTTCGTCGTGTTCGGAGAGGTCGCAGGCACTATCGAACATATCGGTTTGAAGACAACACGCATCAGAAGCTTGAGCGGCGAACAGGTCGTCTGTTCGAACACCGATCTGCTCCGCCAGATCGTGCACAACTACAAACGCATGGATACGCGTCGGATCGTGTTCAAGTTTGGCGTCACCTATGACACGCCCCCGGAAAAGGTGCGCGAAATCGGGCAAGCCATGAAGCGCATCATCCAGGGCGTCGAGAAGACCCGCTTCGACCGGGCGCACTTCCTGTCATTCGACGACTGGCAGCTGACCTTCGAAGTCGTCTACATCGTGCTCAGCTCCGATTACAACGTGTACATGGACATCCAGCAAGAGATCAACTTGGGAATGCTGCGCGAATTCAACGAGATGGGCGTGTCCTTCGCATTCCCAACACGGACATTGCATGTCGGCAGCGAACTACCCGTGATCAACGTTGCGGGCGCACCCGGCCAAGACCGCGTGGAGCAAGGCGGGCAGAGCGCGGGGCCCGCCACATCGTGAGCTTGAGTGAACCGGCGCCGTACGTCGTGGCTCTAAGCCATGACGCATCAAGGCGTCGGCTCAGATGACGGAGGAATACAGTGGAACTGCCAAACAAAGACCTTGGAACCCTGTTCGAGCAGCTTGGGCTGGACTCCGAACCTGCTGCCATCGACGCATTCATCGCCCAGCACTACCCGCTGCCCGATGATGTGAAGGTGTCGGAAGCGCCGTTCTGGACCGCTGGCCAGGCAGCACTGCTGAAAGAAGAACTCCTTGAAGACGCCGAATGGGCGCCCATCGTGGATGAGCTTAACGTTCGGTTACACATGAACAAACAGTGACTGGCTCCCGGGCGCTGGCATTGCTGGCGCCTTGTTTTCTTGTTTACCGGTGGATGTGACGCGTTGCACATCGCAATGCCAATGGGCGGCATGGGGCGGACGGGCTACAATTCGGCACGCCGCTTTGCCTGAGGCTCGTTTGGACATCCATGGATGCCAGCGCCTGAAGGCAGGAAAGGAACTCAATGCGCGGGCGCCGGGTCTTTTCGCGACTCGGTGCAGCCGTCGTACCTTCTGGAGGTACCGGTAAGTTGTCTGGAGACTCGATGAGCGAAAACCTAACTTCCGGGCTGGTAAGGCGATTCGAACCGAACCTGCTTGGACGGGACTTTACAGTGGGCGATGTCCACGGACATTTCGAACTGCTGGAGGCGCTGCTTCGGCGGCTTCGCTTCAATACAAAGCGTGACCGTCTTTTCCCCGTGGGCGATCTCGTCGACCGAGGCCCGTATTCATCAGGCGTGCTGGAGTGGCTGAGCAAGAGCTGGTTCCACCCTGTGCGCGGCAATCATGAACAGATGATGATCGACAGCGTTCTGCATGATGACGACGCGCGCAGCCACCGGCGAAATGGCGGTGAATGGGCGTACGTTCTGCGTGCCGACGAGCGCCGGGAGATCGCAGAGCGTCTGAATGAGCTGCCGATCGCCATTGAAATTGCGCAGCCGGATGGCGGCGCTGTCGGCATCATTCACGCGCAAGCGCCTTTTCTGAATCGCAATGCACCATGGTCAATGGGCGTCGAGGCGCTCGAGGGTAAGCACGGCAAGGCGATCCAACAGGTGGCCGTCAACGAAGCGCTGTGGAGCCGCAGTCGGATCCAAAGCCAGGACCGTACGCCAGTAGAGGGCATACGCACGCTGTATGTGGGTCACAGCAGCGTTCGCGAGGTCATGCAGCTCGGCAATACGGCTTACATTGATACCGGTTGCGGTTACGAAGGCGGCAAGCTCAGCTTGGTCGAAATCGGCACCAACGCGGTGGCGTCGGTCGAGGTTGAATGATTGCCCGACGCGATATTCAGATATGGGTTGTGACCTCTGCGATTCTTCATCTGAAATAGCGCTGCATTGCCCGATTGTCACTCAGCTACGCTATACAGAGTCAGGGCGAGCGCGCGTACGGCACGCCTTACCTTGGGCGGCCGCGCCCGTCGCACTTTGAAGCCGTAACGAATACAACGCCTTTTTGGAGCACTACATGACTGTGACATCGGCCACTGCTGATCTGGATCTCGACGCGCGCTATGCGGCGGCGAAGGAAATTGCATCTGAGGCCGCGCAGCGCGGAATGGCCTATTACCGCCGACGCGAAGAGCTCACGGTCATGCAAAAAAGCGCCGATGCCACGGATGTAGTCAGCATCGCCGACCGTGAGCTGGAGGACTACATTCGCGCCGAGCTGAGCAAGCGTTTTCCAGGCGACGGTCTGCTGGGCGAGGAGCGTGGTGCGTCCGATCTGGATGCGCGTTGCCTCTGGGTCATCGACCCCATCGACGGTACGGCATGCTTCGTCAATGGCCTGCACAACTGGTGCGTGTCCATCGGCCTGCTGGTGGATGGCCAACCTACACTGGGCGCCATTGCGGATCCGAACCACAATGAGTTGTTCCATGCTCGTCTCGGTCACGGCGCTTTCGTGAATGACGCCCCGATGAAGGCGAGTGCGGCTACGCAGCTCAACCAGGGGGCTGTGGGCGTCGGAACGACGCATCGGCCAGGCAAGGAGCATTTCCTTCCATTCTTCGGGAAGCTGCTGGAGGCGGGCGGCATGTTCTACCGCGGTGGGTCGGGTGCGCTCACGACGGCCTACGTTGCCGCTGGCCGTTTGCTCGCCTATCACGAGACTCGCCTGTATGCCTGGGACTGCGTTGCCGGCATGGTCATGGTTCATGAAGCCGGTGGCCGGACCAACCATTTCCTTCGTGGCAACGCGCTGACTGAAGGTGGGCCGTTCCTGGCAGCGTGTCCCGGCGTATACGACGCGGTCCATGAGATGGTTGGAGCCTGGATCGACACGGAATAGCCGCGACGCACAGGCCACAACCTCGGTGTATGGCTTTTGAGCGTCTGATCCTGCTAACGCTTAACTGGCTTAGTGCGGTGGGCGCTCGCGCTCTTTCTCGTTGATCGCTTTGTCGGCGTGCTCCGTAGCGTTAGGGCCGGTCGTTTTGTTCGTTGCCGTCGTTGGGGCGTCGGAATCGGCCACCGTACGGGTCGCGCTCTTGTTGACGTCGATAGTCGGTGCATCCGACTTGTCGGACCCCAGCTTCTCCTCAATCTTCTTCTTGATGCCCACTGCTGCCTCCGCTACCAAAACGATGTGTCATATGTGACCGGCAATGCGCGCTACCGATTCATACATGAGCACGAGCCCCGACGGCCGGGGCACGTGCCGTATGGATCGACACGGCATGTGGCGATATGCGGTCGGGTGAGTCAATGGTCCTGTTTAAACTGCGCGAACAGTTGTTCGCCTGTCAGTTCTTCGGTCTGTTGGGCGAACGAGTAATATGCCGGCCGCTCTTCGACGAAGACCTGTTGGGTCATTTTCCAGTTCGCATCGCTGTCCAGCAGGCCGACCGGCACGGAATAGTGCCCGCCTGCCTTCAAGCGATAAAACAGATGGCTGCCGCAGCGCTTGCAAAACCCCCGTTCAGCCCAATCGGACGTGGCGAACACGCCCACGTCCTCTTCACTCTCGAACTGTATCGGTACATCACTTTCCGCGACCAGCAGCGGGCCGCCGCCCCAGCGTCGGCACGTCCCGCAGTGGCATGCCGCCACGCTGCGGTCACTTATTTCAAGCGTGAGATGTACGGCACCGCATACGCATGCGCCCCTGACTTCAGTATGGCCATTCATGAAGTTGCTCCTGGTTGGGTCCACTCAGCGACGCAGCGCCTCGACGGCTGCGCCCAGAAACGCATAGGTGTCCGATTCGCTTTCGTCCATCTCGGGCTCGGGCCACGCGCTCCATACCACAGCTACCATGTTTTCCTTGCGGTTGATGTAGAGAAACTGGCCAAAGATGCCCTGGGCTTCGAACGCACCGCCATCGTGGCCGCGCAATGCGGAGGCCCCGGTCGGAAATGTCCACCATTGGTAGCCATACCCGAGGGCGTATCCTTCATACAGTTTGCCTGGGGCCAGGTGGGAGCCGGGGTTGACCGCTGTCGCACGATCGATCCAGCCTGCCGGAAGGATCCGCTCACCCTCGATCACGCCGTCATTCAGGATAAATTGGCCAAAGCGTCCATAGTCGCGCAGGGTGGCTGAGAAGCCGCTGCTACCGATCTCCTGGCCGGCTTTCGAATCGAGCTGCCAGAACGCGTCGCGTTCCATGCCCATGCGGGCCCATATCCGTTCCGACAGATAGTCACTGCTGGTCATTCCGGTGACCGCATGAACCAGTTCGCTCTGCAGGTGCGATTCCCCGGTGCTGTACTTGAACGTGGAGCCAGGCGTGCTGCTGCGCTTGAGCGAGGCCATGTGCTTGAGAAGAGCACCAGGCTGATTCGCGAGTTGATATTCGAACATCTTGCGGCGATCCGACGTGGGATCACGGTAGGTCTCATTCCAGGCCACGCCCGAACTCATCTGCAGCACCTGTTCCACAGTGACGCCGTCATAGGCGCTCCTCTTGAGCTGTGGCAGGTAATGCGTGATCGGGTCCTTCACGCTATGGATTCGCCCCTGGGCGACTGCAGCACCCACGAGGGTGGACGAAATCGACTTCACGACACTGAAGGACGTCCAGCGCGTCCGATCATCATTCCCCAGGCCGTAGCGCTCGAGCACGACGCGGCCGTCTTTGATGATCAGCAGCCCGCCGACGCGGTTACGCTGCATGAAGTTCTCCACGTCGCCGCCGCTGTACTGGACCTCCAGCTCCGGGCCCTTCGGCAGTGGGCTGACCTTGGCGCCGCGATGCACATCACGCGTGAAATAGACCGAATCCATATTGCGGTAGGTACCCGGTTGATACGCTGCAGGCAGGTCATAGAGATCCTGAGCGCGCCCGATCAGGTCGTGCGGGGCAGGATCGCGTGTCGCGGTGTCCGTTGCGCATGCGGTGGTGAGCAGTGCCAGCGCGGCGATTGAGAATGATTTGGCAAGGTGCATGTTGCGTTCCTTGTTGTTGTTCGCTGTGTCGTTTGCAACCGTACCGTCGGCCCGCAAGCGTGTGTTGGCTCGAGCGGCATCCTGGTATCGACAATGGGGCAAGTGAGTGGTGCCGCGGCGCGCGAGTCGGAACGGGAAAAGGCGAGGGGAGGCGGACGAGCAAAAAAAAGCCCCGCAAGGGCGGGGCTCTTCAAGTCGGCAACCTGTCAATCAATCCTGGCGGCTGGTCACTTCGAGCAGGTGATAGCCAAACTGGGTTTTTACCGGACCCTGAACCTGATTGACCGGCGCGCTGAACACGACGGTGTCGAACTCAGGGACCATCTGGCCACGGCCGAAGCTGCCCAGATCACCGCCGCTGCGGCCGGACGGGCAGGAAGAATGCTGCTTCGCCAGTTCAGCGAAGTCCGCACCGCCTTCGATGGCGGTCTTCAGTTCGTTGCATTTCTCTTCGCTGGAAACCAGGATGTGGCGGGCGGTAGCACGTGCCATGTCATTTACCTCAGTGTGAAAACGGCCGAGCCTACAGGAACGCTCGCACGAACGAAACCGGGCCGTTCAGGGGGTGTGAAGGCTGACCGATGAGACTTATCCCGCCAGCGCCGCTTCGATGGCGAGCCCGATGGACAGCACCTTGCGATCTCGCCCGTTGGCGTCGGCCAACATCAGCCCCACCGGAGCGGTCCCAGGCGTATGGCATGGCAAGGAGAGGGAGCAGCCGTCCAGGAAGTTGATGAATGTCGGATTGCGGAGCATCAATCCGTTCATGCGGAAGTAGAGTGCCTCGTCGTCGATCAGATCCCGAATGGGTGGCGCGATCTGCGGCACGGTTGGCATCAACAAGCCGTCGAACGCAGCAATGCGTTGTTCCACTGAGGCGATCCAGGCCTTACGCGCTGCAATGAGATCAAGCAGGTGCGCCGCGGACATTTTTTCGCCCAGCGCGATGCGTGACACCACGCGCGGGTCGTATTCACTGGCGCGCTCGGCAATGTAGTGTCGATGGTAGGCCCAGGCCTCTGCCGCCGTGAAGCTGCCGTTCGCGTTCAGGGCGGGCAGGGCATCGAACTCCGGAACATCAATGTGCATGATTCGCGCCCCGGCTGTTTCCAGCGTCCGGCACGCCGCTTCGAATGCCACGGCCACGGTATCGTCGAGATCGTTCAGAACGGCGTTGCGTGGAACTGCGAACGTGCAGGTTTCGAGTGGCTTCATATCCATCGGCACGTACGCGTCACCCGCCATGACCGCGTCCAGTACGGCACAGCAACCGACCGACGCCGCGAGCGGCCCGATGGAATCCAGCGCCCTGGAAAGCGGTAGCACACCGTCCATTGGCACTCGGCTGGCAGTCGGCTTGAAGCCGGTCAGCCCGCACAAGGCAGAGGGTATACGCACGGACCCACCCGTGTCCGAGCCGATTGCAGCGAACGCCATGCCGTCAGTAACCGATACGGCTGCGCCGGAGGATGACCCGCCCGGTATGCGACCCGTATCGCGATCCCAGGGATTTTTAGGCGTGCCATAGTGCGGATTGATGCCCAGGCCCGAGTAGGCGAACTCGGTCATGTTGGTGCGGCCTACGATAACCGCACCCGCTGCACGAAGTCGGTCGACGACTAGCGCCGTGCGTTCTGCAACCGGCGCGCGGCTCAACAGCGTAGAGCCAGCCGGTGTTGGCTGGCCGGCGATGTCGAACAGATCTTTCACTGATAGGGGGACGCCCTCCAATGGCGAGCGTTGCAGCCCTGCGGCGCGAAGCTCATCCGACGCGGCCGCACTGGCCAGCGCTGCCGCTTGATCCAGGCGCGTGAATACGCGGGGCCCTTCGCCATGTGGGTCCATTGCACGCGCGAGCGCGGCCTTCGTCAGGCCTACCGATGTCACGCGTCCCGCGTCGAGCTCGGCAGAGATATCGTTGATTGTGGTGAGCATGAAGACCTCAGGCAACTTCCGGCAGGATGGTCAGTGAATAGCGATGACGAATGCTGCGCTGACGGCGTGGATCGTACAACTCCATTTCGAACACGGCGGCTGGCCGGATATTGCCAATCACCGCCACCGTGCCGCAGGTCATGCCGTCGCCATTCGCGAGCGCTGCGCCGCCGTTGTAGCGCTGAACCAGATCAGCAACCGTTCTCAGGCTGGCCAGCGTGCCATCCTGGTAAGCGACTTCCTGGCCGTTCTCGACGATTCGCGCACGGATCTGCAGCTCATCCCAGTATTCGATGACATCGTCCAGGCGCCAGGCGGTGCGGGCGACCGGCTTGATGCACAGCTGTTTGGACAGGGCAACGCTGTAGGCCTCCAGCTTCCGGTCGGTGTGATCAGAGGCGACGCTCAGGTATTGCACACCATCGACCGTGAAGACGAAGGCTTCCACCTCGCCCGAGGACTGGTCGCCCACGACCTGAACCACGTCGTCCTGCACCAGCTGGTTGCTTGCGACGCGATAGAAAAGCGGGACGGCGCTGGGGCGCGGTACGCCGATCTCGGCCAGTTCCTGGATATGGTGCTCAATGGCATCCATGTCGCGGCCGGCCCAGCCGGCAATGATCAGGTTGCGGATATCGGCCTGAAGCGTGCTGTTGCCGGTGTCAGTTTCGAGAGCGAAATCGAGTTTCATGGAAATGTCCTGAAGTAAGAAGGGCGCGTCACGCGCGGGTCATGACTGGAAAAGGGAAGGAAGCCACAAGGCGATCTGGGGGAAGAGCGCAAGCAGGCCGACCATGGCGAAAAGGCAGAGTACGAACGGCAGGCTGCCGATGATCACGGCCTGCATGGAGCCGCTTTTGCGCAGGCTCTGCACGACGAACAGGTTCAATCCCACGGGCGGGGTGATCAGTGCGGTCTCCACCAGCACGATGATCACGATGCCCAGCCAGATCGGATCGAAGCCCATGGCAATCATGATTGGCGCGACGATCGGGATCGTCGTGATCATCATCGACAGGGTTTCCATGAAGCAGCCGAGGACGACGTAGAAAATGACGATCATCAACAGCATCATCCATGGCGACAAACCAAGGCCGACGATTGTGTCCGTAAGCAGGGTCGTTAGCCCGGTGGACGACATGATGAAGTTCAGGAAGGCAGCGGCGATCACGATCAGCATGATCATTGCGCTGGCGCGCATGGAGTTCTCGATCACTTCCTTCATCATCGCAACGCTCAGCCGGCGAAAGAACGCCGCCAGGATGAGCGCGCCGACGACGCCCAGCGCAGCCGCTTCGGTCGGTGTTGCGAGGCCCGCGTAGATCGAGCCTACGACCAGAAGAAAGATGCCCAGTGGCGGAAGCAGATGGACAAGCCCGGTGACCCGGTCGCGCCAACTGGCCGTGACGCGGTGCCCGCCCCAGGAGGGTTTGAGCACACAGGCTACGACGATGACCAGCATGAATAACCCGGCGAGTAGCAGGCCCGGCACGATACCGGCCAGATACAGCTGGGGTACGGACGAGTTGGTCAGTACGCCATACAGGACAAGGTTGATCGAGGGCGGTAGAAGGATGCCAAGCGTGCCGCCTGCGGCGATGCTGCCCAGGAAAAGCGGTTCGTTGTAACCGAATCGCTTGATCTGGGGCAGGGCGACGGTACCGACGGTGGCCGCCGTGGCAACGCTGGAGCCGGACGTGGCCGAAAACAGGGTCGAGGCGCCGATATTCGCGTGCATCAGGCCGCCCGGCAACCATGACAACCACTGGCTCATTGATGCGTACATCCGCTCGGCGAAGCCCGCGCGCAACAGGATCTCGCCGAGCATGATGAACAGGGGAATGGCCACCAGCAGGAACTCGTTGTTGGAGTTCCAGGCCAGCTCGCCCATGGCCCGCGTGAGCGGCAGGAAGGAGTAGAGCGGGTCAAGTATGAGGCCGAGCAATCCGAGCGCTGCAGCGACAGGGATGCTCAATGCAATCAGCGCCAGCAACAGGATAAGGGCAACGGTGATCATGCCTGGCGCCCTCCGTTCACGAGGCGCGCACCCGTGGCGGCTTCCTCGTCAGCTTCTTCCTGGGCTGATCGAATGCCACACAGGGCCTTCAAGGTCTCGATATCGCCCGTGACGAGCGCGGTGCTCGCACGTATCAGCATCAGCGCAAGGACAACGGCGAACCACGCGAAACCTGCGACCCATAGCGTCTGCGGAATCCATAGTGGCGTGGCCAGTGGTGTGTTGGCCGCGGAGTTCTGCGACCACGACGTCATCGCGACGTCATATGCGTAATAGGTGAGGTACACCGCGAACACCGCCAGCGCGACCAGCGAAAGCAGGTCGAGCAAGGCGCTCACGCGCACCGGAAGGTACTGATAGACAACGTCGACACGCACATTCGCGCGTTCGAGCACTGTGAAGGCGAGTGCCCACGTTGTGCTAATGGCGAAGGCATAGGATGAGAGTTCATCAGCGCCGCCGACTGTAACGCCAAAAGCGCGGCGTACAACGACGTCGTAGGTGATGAGAAGAACGCTGGCGAGCGTCAGAGTGCCTGCCAGCCACACAGCGGCACGTGAGAGGGCGCGCGCAGCCGTAAGCAACCTTGCAAGCAAGGTAATACTCTGGGAATTCATGGTCGGATCTCCGGCCTGGGCAAAGCGGAACCGAGGGCCGAACCGGCCCTCGACGGCGGGTGTCACTTGTGGGCAGTGACGCCCAGCACCTTACCGACGGTGTCGTTGAAGTCAGTCACACATTGCGCCGAACAGCGGGCCGCCCACTTGTCGATCACGCTCTGGCGAATGTCAGCGAGTCGCTTCATGTCCGCGTCACTGGGCTGCACCAGCGTCATCTTGCCTTTGACAGAATTCGGGCAAGCGTCAGCGCCGGTATTGCAGTCGTAGCCCTGTTGCGTCTGCTCGGCAGCCGCGTCCCAAATCTGATCGACCAGCTCGGAGATGTTCTCCTGAAGGAAGGTCTGCACCTTCGGGTCGAGCGCGCTCCATGTCTTCTGGTTAACGGCGTGGATCTGCTGGTTCCAGTTGATAGGCAGCGCAAACAGGTGCGTCGAAACCTCGTACCACTTCGCTGAATAGCCAGACAGCGAGCCCGTGATGGCGCAATCGACAACCTTGTTTTGCAGCGCGGGCACCACTTCGCCGAACGCCATCGTCACGCTTGAACCACCAACCGCTTCGATGAACTCCGCCTGGGTACGACTGCTGGTGCGAACCTTTTTGCCTTTCAGGTCGGCCAGGCTATTGACCGGCGCGTTGCAGAACAGGACCTGTGCCGGGTAGGTGGAAATGCCCAGCACCTTGATATTGCCCGTGGTGGCGTAATGCTTGGCATAGATCGGTTCAAACGCTTCGGTCACCTTCCGAGACGAGTCGCGGTCCGGTGCGAGCCCAGCTAAATCGATAGCTTCATTGATCGGGTTGTCGCTCGCAAAGTAGGACAGGGTCGCCGTACCGAATGGCACGACCCCCTGAGTCATCAGGCGCAGCAACTCGGGCCCCTTGAGGCCCATCTCGTTGAAGCCCTTGATCTGGGCTGTAACCTGGTTATTGGAGCGTTCTGGAATGGTGTTGGTCCAGAACGGCTTTTCGTAATCCGTGAACGCAGTGAGATTACTAAGGCCCCCGACGACTTGAAGCTGCGTTTTCGGCAATTCCTGTGCTTGCGTGCTGGCGGCGAGCAGAGTGCCGAAGAGTGTGACGGCTATTTTTTTCATGGTTACCGATCCTCTAACGGTGCGGGATGTAGGAGGCAGCCAGGAACCCGCGTTTCCTGGATGCGGCAATCACCACTCGAGCGTCGGGGGCCGCCTCGGTGGATTCAAACGAATCAGCGCGGCATGTGCCGCATGCAATCTCCCTACAGTACGGCCAGGTTGCTGTTGAGCTGGTCCGTGACCAGCATGTGGCCCGGCGCATGCGTGATGCTGAACTCCGGTCTGGCGGCGGCGATGACAGATTGCGGCGTGACGCCACAGCCCCAGAAAACAGGGAGCTCCCCCTCGCGGATTTCCACAGGGTCGCCGTAGTCCGGGCGATCGAGATCGTCTATGCCAATGAGGCGAGGATCACCCAGGTGAAGCGGTGCGCCATGGACCGCAGGAAACCGCGACGTAATCTGAATGGCACGAATGGCCTCCGCTGCCCTCATCGGGCGCATTGATACGACCGTTGGCCCGGCAAAGACGCCTGCACGTTGGGTGGGGATGTTCGTGCGGTACATCGGCACGTTGCGTCCCTGGCTGATGTGGCGGACGTCTATGCCGTCGGCGACGAGAGCTTCTTCGAACGAGAATGAACAGCCGATGGCGAAGGTCACCAGGTCGTCTCGCCAATAAGGGCTGATGTCGGTGACTTCGTCTACAAGCTCGCCATGTCGCCACACACGGTAACGAGGCACATCGGTGCGGATGTCCAGATCGGCGCCAAGCGCCTCGATAGCGGTTTCCCCGGGTTCGGAGACGCCTACGAGTGGGCACGATTTCGGATTGCGCAGGCAGAACAACGTGAAGTCTGCCGCCAATGCCTTCGGCAGGATGGCGAGATTGGCCTGTACATGACCGGGCGCCAGATTGGCGGTGGGGCCCGTGAGTAATTGTTTTCGCGCTTGGTGACGTACAGCCACACTGGATGGGCTATGCATGTGCGTTCCTGGGCGTTGAGCTTGCCTGCATTTCATGCCGAAGGAAGAGGGCTGTCTATTCGGATGTTCGGATGACAGCTGATAAGCAATCCGAATCAGCTTCCCTTGAAAGGACCTCACATGGAACTTGCCTGGTGGTGGACTGACAGCCCCGCACGCAGGCGCAGTCGCAGGCGCTCGCACGGGTCGATTGCGCGTCAGAATGGACAGCTGGTTCACGCGTCACTGGCGGAACGATGCTCTGATGCGCTAGGCGGCGCCGTGGCCGTGGCTTTCTGCAATCTGGACGGCGAGCCTGGCAATCTCGGCGGCGGCGTAGCTGTCGGTTCCATTTATCCAGCTGGCGGTGAACGCAAGATCGGGCAGGGGCGCTGACTCAACCTCGACGATGCGAAGCCGGCCTTCCGCCAGCTCCTTGTCCAGGAAACCCGGCGCAATAACACTGACGCCGACGGCGTCCATGGCCATTCTCACGACCATGCTCAAGGACGCAGACCCATACATTCGGGGCGTTTTGACGCCGTGCTGGACCAGCATGTCGCGAACGACCTGATAAGGTCTACTGCTGGATGGATACGTGATCACCGGCCATCGCGCGATGTGTTCGAGCGGAATGGGTTCGGGTCCCAGGTCCAGTTGCGGGCTGGCCACCCACGCCAGCGGGTACCGACACAGTGAAAGGTTCTCTACGTTGGGTTCATTCAGGGGGCCCATGAGGAATGCGAGATCGATCTGCCGGTTCAGCAAGTGGGATCGCAGGATGGGCGTCGTTTCGACTTCGATTTCCAGTACCAGATCTGGGAACGTGTAGCTGAGTCGCTCAAGCAGCGCGGGCAACCAGGTCTGCACGATGGTTTCCGCTACACCGATGCCGAGCCTTCCGCTCACGGCGTTCTGGGCTCTGGCGATCAGGAGCATGTCGTGCTTCATCTGCACCATGCGTTCGGCATGGGCCAGTAGCGCTTGGCCCTTGGCGGTCAGCTTGAGGCCACGTTTGTCTCGGTCGAAGAGGCGAACGCCAAGCCCATTCTCGAGCTGGGCGATGCGCTGCGATACGGCTGGCTGGCTGGTGTGCATCTTGTCCGACGCCGCACGGAAGCTGCCTAGCGTGGCGATCCAGTAGAAGGTTTCGATGCCACGTAATTCGATCATGGTAGCGGCGGACTGTTGAATGGCCTCGCATTCTGTGCGGCGCCAATGCCCGGCGCAACCGGGCGCGCAGAGAGGGTTGAATCGGAGGAGGGCTGACAGATCGAACGGAGAGCCCGCCAAGCGGGCGGGCTCTGGAGCAATCAGCAGTATCGATCCAGGTAGGCGACGTGACTGCGACGTTGCGCGATCGGCCAGTGCTCCAACAGGCAGTCATATACCTTGCTGATGAACTGCTCATCCGCCGCGGCCTTGGGGCCAACGTAACCTGCACCACGATGGTAGGTCTTGAGGCGAAGGCGCATGCTGGGGCGCTGCTGGGCGAATGCTTGCGCATCCACGCCCGGCTGGACTTTGTCGATATGGACCTGACCGGTCTCACATACCCACAGCACATGATGATCGTTCTTGTCCCTCAGGCTTGCGAACAGGCGCTTTAGCTCCTCAGGGCGCGGCGTTTGCTTGAGATTCATGCTCTACCTCGGTCGATGTCGAAAGTGAACGAAAAAACCACGTAAGATCCGGAGCCAGCGCAGCGCAGGCTGCAGGTCATGCAGGCTGCGACCATCTGACTACTTGGGTAGCGGTGTGATTTCTACGCTACAAATCGGCTCGGCACGTCGCCGTTCCACTACGCCGTACCGCCGTTTTGCGGCAATCGGCATTGCGTTACGGCCCAAGAATCGCCTTTGTCTAAATCGCCGTCAATACGTTTGTAGTGAAATATTTAATTCGCTACAAACGACGATCACGTCGTGGATGGGTACGCCGAGCTAGGGCTGCCATGAGCACGGGCAAATGTTCTGAAGGTGCTAAGTGCAAGGTGAAACCGCGGGCAGCAAATATGTAACTGAATGAAACCTGTCTATTTCCGAGCTTTCGTCGAACTGTCGCGGATAAAAAGTAAGGTGGCCCGGTCATAACGCCAGCTTTAAACCTCGGTCTGGAGATATCCGTCATATGGATTGGTTGCAAATCCTCGTTTTATCCATCATTCAGGGCATCACGGAATTCCTGCCCATTTCGTCCTCCGCTCACCTCATCCTGCCGTCTCAGCTGCTGGGCTGGGATGATCAGGGTCAAGCCTTCGATGTTGCTGTCCATGTCGGTACGTTGGGTGCCGTGATCCTCGCGTTCCGTCATGAAGTTATGGCGGTCAGTCAGGGTTGGCTTCGCCAGGTCTTTCAACGTAAATCCAGTCCCGAGGCTCGCCTGGGTTGGCTCATTATTTTGGCAACCATCCCTGCCGGGCTCGCCGGGTTGTTCTTCGAGCACCTGATCGAGGAGTACACCCGCTCAATGCTTGTCATCGCCACCACGACGATTCTGTTCGGCTTTTTGCTGTGGTACGCCGATGCCAAGGGAAGCCGTAGTGTTCCAATGGAGCGAATGACCTGGACTCAGGGCCTGCTTATTGGATTGGCTCAGATGTTGGCGCTGATCCCCGGCACATCACGCTCAGGTATCACAATGACGGCCGCACTGCTGCTGGGTTTCAATCGTCAGGGTGCGGCACGGTTCTCCTTCCTGCTCTCCATCCCGCTGATTCTTGCTGCAGGGGGGCTGAAGGCAATTGACCTGGCCGCGAGCGGTGCCGATGCACATTGGGGGGACATGTTCTGGGGCATCGTGCTGTCGTTCGTATCGGCATACCTGTGCATCAAGCTGTTCCTGACCGCTCTGGACAAGATCGGCATGCTGCCTTTCGTGATCTACCGACTGGCGCTCGGCGTCTTCCTGCTGTGCGTCGCGCTCTAAGCTGATCGGAACTCGCCTGGGATGAACGCTTTGGCGGTAAGCGAAGCGTTCGTCGGGTTTTCAAAACTATCTGCCCACGTCTGCGCTCGAAACTATGAACCCGATAAAGACGTGAGGTGTTTCATGAGCAGCACAACCGACAACATCAAAGGCAAAGCGAACGAAGCTGCCGGCAAGGCCAAAGAGGGTATCGGCCGTGCTACCGACAACCATCGTCTCGAAGGCGAAGGTGACGCTCAGCAAGTCAAGGGTAAGGCGCAGCAGGTCAAGGGCGATGCCAAGGACGCCGTGAAGAAGGGCGTCGATCGCGCTTAAGCAACCTGCGATTGCGAAAGAAGGCCCGGGCTGTGCCCGGGCTTTTTTGTGTCTGGACGGTCGATCCTGGCGCGCCCTGCCGGCAAATTGCCTCCCCGGCAGGGGTTTGTCAGCATCTGCTGTTTCAGCAAGCGAGTTGCGTCAGCTATTTGTACTTCAACCCTGAGCATGGGTCATGTACCTGCTTTTAGCGCATAGGTGTACCGAGCTGCGCTTCGCAGTGGAACCGGTAATTCGCAGCGCAAGGAACCGCCCGTCACTCCTCTGAACTTCAATTTTTTGGATCTATTGTGAGCGCTGTCTCGGCGCGCGTAGAATCCGCGCCATTCACGACCGCTCGGTCTGATTGCCCACTACTACCGTCACGAAACCCGGCTGCGTGCGTTGCTGGGTTTCGTCCGTTGGTGCTGGTGGGGTAACAGGCAACCCGCAAATCCAATACGAGTGTGCGTCGCCATTCCAGACGACAAATTGCGTCTGCCTCCGTTTCGTTTGCCGGTGAGTCTCAATTCACCCGGTAAGCCGATTCATTGCGTTCGATACACACCTGCTCAAGAGATTTGCCCATGAATACGCATCCGGAAGCGCGCGAAGGCCGTTGGCTCAGCGTGATAGCGCTGGCGTTCGCCGCGTTCATCTTCAACACGACCGAGTTCGTTCCAGTGGCGATGCTCACTGACATCGGTGTGAGTTTCGCGATGTCGCCTTCGCAGGTGGGCCTCATGCTCACGATCTATGCGTGGATCGTCGCGCTGGCATCGTTGCCGATGATGCTGCTCACGCGTAACTTCGACCGACGCACGCTCTTGTTCATCGTTTTCGTCGTGTTCATCGCCAGCCATATCCTGTCCGGGATGGCGTGGAACTTCACGGTGTTAGTCATAAGCCGCATCGGTATCGCCTTGGCACACGCTGTGTTCTGGGCAATTACCGCGTCGCTTGCCGTCCGTGTAGCGCCTCTCGGTAAGCAGACGCAAGCGCTGGGGCTGCTTTCGACGGGCAGTGCACTGGCCATGGTGATGGGCATTCCGATCGGCCGAGCCATCGGTGAGATCCTGGGCTGGCGGACAACGTTCACGGTCATTGCCGTGGTGGCCGGCCTGACCGTACTGTGCCTGATGAAGACGTTGCCGCGCCTTCCGAGCCAGAACTCGGGCTCGCTCAAAAGCCTGCCGGTGTTGTTCAAGCGCCGTGCGCTGGTGACAACCTACGTACTGACCGCGCTCATCGTCACGGCTCACTTCACGGCCTACAGCTATATCGAGCCGTTTGCAAAAGCGATGGCGGGCCTTTCTGGTAGCAGCATCACTGTGCTGTTGCTTGTGTTCGGTGGAGCCGGCGTTATCGGTTCGGTTCTTTTCAGCCAGCTAAGCGGTCGGTTCCCGCGGGGGTTCGTGGTTTCGGCAATCGGCGTCCTGACGTTTTGCCTGCTGGCGCTGCTACCGGTTTCGGGCGATTTCGCCTGGTTGAGCATACTCGCTGTCATCTGGAGCGCGGCCATGATGTGCTTCGGTCTGACGATGCAGTCGCGGACACTGAACCTGGCCTCGGACGCTACCGATGTGGCCATGGCCCTCTTCTCGGGGATCTTCAACATCGGTATCGGCGGCGGGGCGTTGATGGGCAGTCTGGTGAGCGAACACCTGGGCATTGCGAATATCGGGCTTATTGGCGGGATGCTGGCGTTCGCCGGGCTGTTGCTTTGCATATTCACGACCTACAGTGTCATGCGCCCGGTGCGGGTCAAGCAGGACTGACCCGCAGCCCTAAGTCGACTTAGGCGATGTTGCGCCAGCGCGCAACATCCCGGACTGGTGGTGCGCCGAACTGGCGTGCGTATTCCCGGCTGAATTGGGATGGGCTTTCATAACCGACACGGTACCCGGCTGCTGCCGCCTCCAGACCTTCTGCGATCATGAGGCGGCGGGCTTCCTGCAAGCGCAGCTGCTTTTGATACTGCAACGGGCTCATGGCCGTCAGGGCCTTGAATCGGTGGTGCAAGGACGATGGACTCAGGTTGACGCGCCGGGCCAGGGCCTCGATGCTCAAAGGCTCGCGGAAGTTGCCATTGAGCCATTCAATGGCGCGCCCGATGCGGTGCGTCTGGCTGTCTGCGATGACGACGTCCCGTAGCAGCGCACCGTACGGGCCCCGCAACACTCGATATAGAATTTCACGAATTGCCAAGGGCGCAAGCACTGCAGCGTCCTGTGGTGAATCCAGAAGGCGCACGAGCCTTACCACGGCATCCAGCAGTGGCTCATCCAGACGATCGACGAAAAGACCTCGCGTTGGCGTGGCGCCAGGAGCACCGATGGGACTCGAAGTGTGGATGAGGTCCGCGATCAGCGCGGCGTCGATGTCCAGCTTGAGCCCCAGATAGGGTTCATCCGGTGTCGCGTCGATGACTTGCCCAGATACGGGCAGCGTGACCGAAGCGACAAGGTAGTTGAGCGGGTCGTAGTAGAACATTTCCTCGCCCAGCAGGACCTGTTTGCGACCCTGCACAATCAGGCACAGGCATGGCTGGTAGATCGCCGGCATCGGCAGACTGAGGCTCTCGCATCGCGACAGGCTGAGGGGGCCAATGGCTGTCTGATGGCTGCCATCGCTTGATGTGTTGCGTGCGATCGAGTCGGCCAGCTCGCGCCGCAGCGCTTCGACGCGTGTGACAAGGTCGGTAGGCAGGGTCACTGGATGTCCTCGATGAGTGCTTCGGTCTATACGTCAAGATGGATCAGGCAAGCGCGCTTGGCTAGTGAATTACTGTCGGAGGGTTGCCTGATCCTGCACTGATTGCCCCAGCGCGGCGCTGCTACGCCTTTGCCCGCTAAAGCCACGGTTCGTTTATATACAGAAGGAGCACTGTACGTCTCTGCAGGATCGTGCAATTCGATGGCAGGAATCGGATAACGGTGCCTGCCGCCAGCGCGTAGCCTTTCCGTATCGAATGACAATCCAGTGGGGTTAACCAGATGCAGCTCATCTCGCATGACCAGACGGGAAATGGATCGGTACGAGTACGGAAGCGCAGCGGGGTTGTCCGACCCGTCACTCGTACCTGCTTCGAGTTTCTTATCAAGGCGCGACCCACGCTGAGTGCACAGCTGGAGCGTTTCGTGGGCGAGCTCGTCGAAACACTTGCCCCGGTGCAGGGCGTTTCCCTGCATTTCAGGCCCATTGCCGGAGCGTCTTATCTCTGGCGGCTCGACCTCTTCGTAACGCAAGGATGCCCTGCGGTGCGTACGTTGCCGGAAGACCTGTTGAACCGGCTCATTCACCAGTCGGCCATTGAATCCATAGACCTACGTCATTACCGCTGTAGCGACCAGCACTCGCTACGCATTGCAGGCTGACGTATTCAGGCAATGCGTTTTCGAGGCGCGACGGGTAGGCTTGGGCTACTGCCCGCCACGGAGCCGAAGGGATGCGACACCTACCGATGACCTCATATTTCAGATGCGTCTTGGCCGCCCTTGCCCTATGCGGTGGGACCGCCTATGGCAACGATCAGACGGTCCAACTGGCCAATGGCATCAATGCGCTACGTCAGGAAGCAGGCGAGTGTGATGGCGTTCGTTTACCCCCATCCAGTGTCCTCGCGCCCGAGCCTCGCTTGGGCGCTCGCCGGGTCGAGTCGGCAAGCGATCTTGAAGCGATGCTTCGTGATCAGGGCTATCAGGCAGCCAGTGTCCAGCTCGTTGGGCTTAGTGGTATTCGCCATACCGGATCTGTCCTTGACCAGTTGAGTCAGGCGTACTGTCAGGTGATTCGCGATCCCCAGTTTTCAGAGATCGGCGTCTGGCGCCAGGGCGCGGTCTGGCAAGTCGTGCTCGCGCGGCCATTGCTCGACGCCAATATGAAGGACTGGCAGGGCGCGGGTCGCGATGTGCTCGAGGCTGTGAATCGCATTCGCCGAATCGGTGCCCAATGCGGCAGTCAGCGCTTTGATCCTGCACCCGCGCTGGCATGGAGCGATTCGCTCGCACAAGCTGCGTTGATGCATAGCGAAGATATGGCGCAGCACAACGTCTTCAGCCACACCGGCACGGACGGCTCGCTGGCAGGCGAGCGTGCAGACAGGGCCGGTTATAGCTGGCAGTTCGTCGGCGAGAACGTTGCAGCCGGCCAGGGAAGTGTAGATCAGGTGGTCGCCGGATGGTTGGCTAGCCGGGAACATTGCTTCAACATCATGAACCCCGAGTTCACCGAAATGGGAGCGGCGTACGCTGTCAATCCACGCAGCACGGCGGGCATCTACTGGACTCAGGTCTTCGGAACCCCAAGATAGTGTGCGAACTTGGCTGCAACGGCGGCCATCCCTGGCCAGCGCGGCATCACGTCGGCAGGATGCGATCCGCGCGCAAGCGGGTAAACAGGTCGAGCAGCGCAGCGCGCGTCTCACGGTATTCCATGAAGCCCAAATCGCGGCTCTTGGACATATCGTTCACGCATTCGACGGTGCGCCCCAGATCCGCGTCGGTATGCCACCAGGACACGAGCTTGTCGATGTCCGGCTCTACCAGCCCGTGCTCCTCGGCAAGTTCAGCCCAGCGGGATGCAGCATCGCCCATTCGTGCTTCCAGCGGCGATAGCTCATCCGGGCAGCCGCCGTTTTCCAAACCAAAATACTCGGCGATTTCGCCCCAGAGCCAGCGCCAGCGGAAGGTGTCGCCATTGACCGTGTTGAACGCCTGGTTCTGCGCACCGGGCGCAGTAGCCGCCCACTCCATGTGCCGGGCAAGCAGGGTCGCGTCGGTCATGTCCGTCAAGGCATTCCATTGCGTGGTCGAGCCGGGAAATACGAGGGGCTGCCCGGCCGCCTTGCAAAGCGAGGCATACACGCCAATGGTCACGCCGATATTCATGGCATTCCCGCGCGCATGGCCAATCACCGTATGCGGGCGATGGACGCTCCAGGTGATCGAGCGCTTCTGCGCCGTATCGAACAGGATGTCTTCCAGGCTGTAGTAGAAGTTTTCGCCGGGCTGGCGGGGTTCGCTTTCGCGAAACGGGGTTTCCGCACGGCCACTGCCGTAGTTTTCGAACGATCCCAGGTAATGCTTGGTGCCGGTCACCAGTGTTGCATGCTGGAGAGGAGCGTCGCTTAGCGCGCCGAACAGGTTCTGCATCATTGCGCTATTGGCTTCCACGTTTTCCCGCTCGGTGGAGCGACGTGTCCACGTGCAGAAGAACACATGGGTGATGGGCAAGCCCATGAGCGCCGGCCCCAGTGAATCCGGATCCATCAGGTCCGCAGCAAGCGGAATATAGGTGCTGTTCGCGGCAGGGCGACGGGCCAATCCATAAACGGACCAACCAGTCGCGGTGAGGTAGTTGGCCAGGTTGCCTCCGGTGATACCGGTAGCGCCGACGACGAGTGCAACGCCTTTACGCATGGAGCCTCCAGAGATATCGAGTGATACCCCTAGCGTAGAAAGGGGGCTTTGTTGTCACAATCGGCATATTCGGAAAACATTATTGCGGAGACCGAAACTTGGAGCTGATTGCGCTTCGGTTGTTCGATCACATTGCTGAGTCAGGCAGTTTCACGGCGGCTGCCACACATTTTCGTCTCGCAGTCTCTACGGTATCGCGGCAGATTGGTGCGCTCGAAGAGGAGGTCGGGCAGCGCTTGTTGTACCGGCATACCCGTGCTGTTAGCCTCACTGAGAGCGGGCGCCTGTTTCATGAAGACGTTCGTGAGGCGCTCCGGCGGCTGGATCAGGCCGCAGAAACCGTCGCCAGCCAGCAGGGTAGGATTTCTGGCCTGCTTCGCGTCAACGCCCCGGTCGCATTCGGCCGACGCCATTTCGTTCCATTCCTCACCGACTTCCAGACGACATACCCGGCGCTCAAGGTCGATCTCGTCCTGTCTGACGCTTTCATCGACCCGATCCAAGGCGGCACCGATGTCACCCTTCGCGTGGGAACACTTGCCGATTCGACCCTGGCCGCACGGCAGCTGGCGCCATTGCACTTCAAGGTGTGCGCAACGCCTGATTATCTGGATCGATTCGGCGTGCCCCGATCGCCCGCCGATCTTGCTGCACATAATTGCCTGGTCTATCGGGGTACGCGGGGGCTGCAGTATTGGTACCTGCGTGCGCGGCACACCCGGGATTGGCAGGCGGTCTCCGTCAACGGAGATCTGCACTGCAATGATGCCGACGCGCTCCTGGCGGCAGGCCTGGCGCACCGCGGGCTTATGATGTTTCCAACGTGGGTCGTTCACCGCGAACTTTGCAGCGGGGCGCTGCAGCCGGTACTTGACGAGTGGGATGCGAGTACGGAGCCGACCCGTACCGCCATCCACTTCGTATTTCCGTCGAGCCGTCTGCGATCGCCCAAAGTAGCGCTATTCATGGATGCGTTTCGCGAATACGTCGGCGAAACGCCGTATTGGGACGAGGGGTGCTGACGGCGCCTGGTGGCTAACGCTGGCGAGCGCTTAGGGCAACCAGGCGCGTGACCACCAGGGCGATGTACATCACGCCCGCGAATTGCTCGAGCATGACGACTGAACGTGCGAAGGGCTGCAAGGGGGAGATGTCGCTCAGGCCGACGCCAGAAAGCACTGCGAAACTCAGGTATAGCAGCTCGACCCAGGTACGGGCCGATTCGGGATTGATGCCTGCCGTAAAACTGTGCGGCGTGATCACCTGGCACGCGGCGTAGGTGTGCGCGAACGCCCAGGCGAGCAGCGTGAAGGTCGCACCCACGGCGAACAATTCATCGGTCGTCGCACGCAGGTCTTCAAGCATGTATCGGATCAGGCTAATGGCAGCGTAGAAGTAGAAGGCTGCGCTCAGGATCGGGAGTGTCGCCGTCAGGATGTCGCTGGACACGAACTCAGCAGCGATGGTCAATACCAGCACGAAGGCTGCCAGGATCAACGCGATCCACTGGGTGTTTGGGCTGCTTCTGACCAGGCGAATCGCGGCGACCAGCACCATGATGCCGAACGCCCCGACGATCGCTCGCCCGTGCTCCAGCGACTCCACGAACGGGTAAACGAGGATGGCGAGAAGCTGAACGAAGAGCAGGTGGGCAGAGGGGTAGCGTGCCAAATAGGGAAAGACGCCGATCATGGATCACTCGCGGGAAACGGAATGGGCGAAGCCTAACCCGGCCCAGCGCCCCTGCCTATCGCATCCTGCGTTGCGTTATAGGCGAGAGGCTTCGAGAATCATCAGTGCGGCAAGGATGAACGCGAGCAGGACCACATACCATGCGGCATCATCACTCATCGGATACACGCCGCCATCTCGCTTTACATAGATGCTGCCGGTGATGGCAATCAGGATGGTTGCGGGTGAGCAGAGCGCCAGCGTGCACAGCACGAACCAGCGGCGACGATAGAGTGGTATTTCGGCGTAGCCGGCGTCAGCCTGAAGATCGTTCGATCTCATCATCTTCCCTCCAGAGTCCGTTTCGCTCTTGTTCGGCACGGGCCTGGGCCCGACTGGATATTCGCAGTGCGTCGATGGACGGCGCATAGCATGGCGGGACAAGATTTCAATTCAGCGACGCGCCGAGGACAGACGCTGCGATTATGGCGACGAAGGGGGGCGCCAGTATGACTTCCATCAAGCGAAGCGCGGGAAAAGGGGAGGCATTGCTGGTGCCGGCTGATGGCGGCACGGTCGGGCGGGACGCCGGCACTCGGAAACTCGAGTGCCGGGGAAACGAGCCCGTGAACTCAGAGTGCGAAGACGGCTTCCAGGTGCGCCTGGTAGCGCTGGATGTCCTGTTCGATGTTCGGCACCTTCATGACATCCGTACACAGGAACGTTGGAAGCGCGCTCATCCCGAGGAACTGGTGAGCCTTGTGGAAGGGGAAATAAACCGCATCTACACCTTTGCCTTCGAAGAAATCGTCCGGATCGGTGAAGGCCTGGTCAGGCGCGTTCCAGGTCAGCGACAGCATGTACTGCTTTCCGTGGATCAGGCCGCCGCTGCCGTAACGCTGGGACGCATCGGAGCGTGTCCGACCATCGCTTGCATACAGTGAGCCATGGCCTTCGGTGAACACTTCGTCGACGTAGCGCTTGACGATCCATGGCGCTCCCATCCACCAGCCCGGCATCTGATAGATCACCGCATCAGCCCAGAGAAACTTCTGGACCTCCTCGGCAATGTCATAGCCTTCGTCGATCTGCGTAGTCTTCACCTCGAAACCCGTGCGGTCGAAGAACGCGAGCGCTGTGTCATGCAGGGTATGGTTGTAGCGTCCATTCGAATGCGCGAAGGTCTTCGCGCCATTGAGCAGCAGAATCTTTTGCATACGGGCCTCCGTTAAATCAGGGGCGCAGCGTAAAGCCGTCACTGCTTCTGAAAAAGCCAGGTACGGGCAAATGATTGTTGCTATAAAATCAACAATAGATGATCACGATGGCGTGCGACCGGAGGGACAGCCGCTCCAGTCGTGGAAAAACGCTTCGTTTTTGGCCATGCGCATTGGTTCGCGTTGGGGCTTTAACACTGTTAGGGGTTGAGCCTATAGGTTGCACGCAACGTAAGCTGCTCTACGCGCAGCCCGCGCTACCGACCTGGCCGGCTGCGGATGGTGGCCTTGAGATCGTCCGGCGAGATATGCCCGACCACTTGCGCCACGGCACTGCCGGGTTGGGGAAGGTCAAGAATATGGCCCTTGATCTTGCCCACCACGTGCATCTCGCAAGGCTTGCAATCGAACTTGAGCGTCAGGACTTCATCGCCATGCACAAGCTGCATCGGCGCGACTTTGGTCTTCACGCCCGTTACGCCCTTGGCCTGCTTCGGGCACAGGTTGAACGAGAAGCGCAGGCAGTGCTTGGTGATCATCACAGGCACGTCGCCCGTTTCTTCGTGCGCCTCGAACGCAGCGTCGATTAACTGCACACCGTGGCGGTGATAGAAGTCACGGGCTTTATGGTTGTAGACGTTGGCCAGGAAGGACAGATGCGCCTCGGGGTAGACTGGCGGCGGGGTGCTTTCAGGCTTGCGCGATCCGCGAGGATGCGCCGCGATACGTGCTGCGGTCAGCGCTTCGATCGCCTCCCGCCGTAGTGCCTTCAAACGAGAATTCGGGACGAAGTAGAGAGTTGGTGCATCGATATCGACGGACGTCGCGTGATAGTCAGTGGTGCCCAGCTGTGTCAGGAGATCCTGAAGCTGGTCGCGCGCCTGGTCGGGCTTATTGGCAACGCCGAAGGGCCCGTCGAGCGATACCGCTACACTGACGCCTTCCTCGCTCAACGCGGTGAGTGCAAGGCGCTCCCCGTTCAGCGCGACGTTCCAGCGAACGCCTACGCGGCGCTCTGCAGATGGCTTGAGCAGTGCCTGCTGCCAATCGTGATCGAGGTTACGGTTCAGCGTATGGTTCGGGCGCACGCGATGTAGCGCTTCAGGCATTTCGTTGGGCTCGATCCGGTAGCGCCAGCGGGGGGCGCCGTCCTCATCAAACTCGCCTTTCAATTCGGCGATATTGGCCCGAAAGCCTACGACCTCCCGCTTGACCAGCACGTTGAGCCCGTCGCCGTTCGAGAGCGGGGTTTCTGTCACGGCGATCAGATCCTTGCGGTTCACTTTCTCGACATGGCCGACTGCGAGCCCGGTAAAGGTCGGTGAGTCGAAGGCCCCGATGTCGACCTTGCGGTCAGTGACGAAATAGTCGGTGCTGCCGCGGTGGAACGTCTTGTCAGGGTCAGGTACGAAGAAGTGCGCCGTGCTGCCACTGGATGCGCGAGCCAGGTCGGGGCGGTCTTCGAGGATGCGATCCAGCTGCTGGCGGTAATAGGCCGTGATGTTCTTTACGTAGCCCATGTCCTTGTAGCGGCCCTCGATCTTGAACGACCGCACCCCGGCTTCGACCAGTGCACGAAGGTTCGCACTCTGATTGTTGTCTTTCATCGACAGCAAATGCTTTTCGAATGCGACGACGCGGCCCTGATCATCCTTGAGCGTATAGGGCAGGCGGCAGGCCTGAGAGCAGTCGCCGCGATTGGCACTGCGCCCGGTCTGTGCATGAGAAATGTTGCACTGGCCGGAAAAGGCCACGCAGAGAGCCCCGTGAATGAAGAACTCGATCGCGGCGTCGGTGTGATCCGCGATTTCCCGTATCTGCTGTAGATTCAGTTCACGCGCGAGCACCAGTTGCGAGAACCCGGCCTGGTCGAGAAACCGGGCGCGCTCGAGTGTGCGAATGTCCGTTTGCGTGCTGGCGTGCAGTTCGATCGGGGGAATATCCAGATCGAGAATGCCGAGATCCTGGACGATCACAGCGTCTACTCCGGCGTCGTACAGCTGATGAATCAGCGTCCGGGCTGGCTCGAGCTCATCGTCATGGAGGATTGTGTTGATCGTGACAAAAACACGTACATGAAAGCGGTGCGCAAACTCGACGAGGCGCGCAATGTCAGCGACCTCATTACAGGCATTATGCCGCGCGCCAAAGCTCGGCCCACCGATGTACACGGCGTCAGCGCCATGCAGAATGGCCTCGCGGGCGATATCAACGTCACGGGCGGGGCTGAGCAGTTCCAGATGGTGCTTCGGCAGAGACATGGCAAGGATCGGGTCGCGGCGAAAAAGGCGCACAGTTTAACGCTGTCTGAGCGCTGCGCCACGACCTTGAGTCGTATCGACGTTCGTAGCGCATTATCAAGGGTCGAAGTGATTCTGGTCACATCCGGGCCTTGCGAACCCTTGACCCGAATATCCCTCAGATGGATATGGTTTCCGATTCGATCCAATAGGAGTGCCGCATGACGATAACCATCAAGGCATGGTCGGACTTTGTCTGCCCGTTCTGCATGATCGGCGAAAAGCCGCTACTTGAAGCGGTCGAAGCGTCCGGCTTGGACGTCGACATCCAATGGATGCCGTTCGAGCTTCGTCCGTACCCGACGCCTACGCTACGTCCCGAGGACGAGTATTTGCAGAGCGTCTGGCCACAATCGGTCTATCCGGTAGCCGCCCAGTATGGTGTGGAGCTCCGTCTGCCGAGCGTGTCGCCGCAGCCATACACGGCATTGGCGTGGGAGGGGTACCAATTCGCAAGGGAGCGGGCCCTGGGAAATACCTATAACGACCGCGTTTTGAAAGCCTTCTTTCAGGAGGACCAGGACATTGGCCAGATTGACGTACTGGTCAACCTCGCAACCAAGATCGGTCTGGACGCCGCGGAATTTCGCAACGCGCTAGAAAACCGCACCTACCGTGACCAGCATCGCAAAGCGCTGGAAAGCGCACAGTCGGCCGGTATCCGCGCGGTGCCCACCTTCATGATCGGCCATCGCAAGCTGTCGGGTGTACAGACAAAGGAAACGCTATTGGCGGCGCTACATGAACTGGCAGGCCGCTGATCGACGGCGATTTTGCGTAGTTAAGGCAGAGCGATTGCGTATGCCCGTCGGTATTGCCCCACATCGCTCGTTTCAAGGCAAGGAGCGGCGACATTGACCTACAAGACATCACTGCTGTTGATAATGACAGAAGTTGTTGTCTGTAAAGTTTAGTCCGCACGCCCGGTGAGCACTGTGCTAGAGCGCTTCTCACTTTCTTCGCAGCAGCGCAGTGGTTGCGATGCATCAAATTCTTCATACGTCACGCCCGCCTGTCCTCAGCTAAGTTATCATCCTCACATTCTTCCTTTTGGAGCAATGAATACGGATGTCTAGAACTCAGGGGCCGGGTTTCGCTAGCAAGCGACACCTTAATGGGCAATTATCAGAGTTGATCGCATCAAGCATCAAGAAAGGAAGATTGAAGCCAGGTACTTTATTATTGGAAGGCGCCATAGCGGATCTTTTTGAAGTTAGCCGGTCGCCCGTTCGGCAAGCGCTTGCCCGGCTTCATGAGCAAGGGCTGATCAGTACATTTGACGGGCGGGGTTATCTCGTAGGCGATGGCTCGGTGGGCCCACTTCGTTCCAAGCTGGACGCAGGTGCTTTCGAGGCTTTGGAAGATGCTGGCCGGCCTACCAGAGTGCAATCATGGGAAAGCGTATACGACGATATTGAACGGACGCTTTTACATCATTCGCTTTTCGGTCCGAGTCGGATCAACGAACTAGAGCTTTCCCGGCATTTTGGAATTAGCCGGACGGTCTCCAATCAAGTACTGACTCGGTTACAGCTGATGGGGCTGCTGGATCGGGACGAGCGTCAGCGTTGGGTATTGCCGGAGTGGGATGAACGGCGGCTGGCGGACCTTTACGAGATCCGCCGCCGAATAGAGCCCTATGTACTCCAGCGCGCGGCTGAGTACCTGCCCGTAGCAAAGCTGGAACGTTTCATAGCCAGGCTCCATCAGGCAGTTGAGCAATACCCGGATATGGAGAGCCGCGCGTTTGACGATCTGGAAAGTGATCTGCATATACGTACTCTGGGCTATTGCCCGAACCGGCAAATGCTGGACATCCTTCAACGTACGCACTCATTGCTGCTATCCGGTAAGCACATACTCCTCGATAAGAGCTATTTCCCTGAGGATGAACCTTTCTTCAAAGAGCATCTGGAAGTTTTCGAGAGTCTGCAGCGAAAGCGACCAGATGAAGCCGCTGAGGCGATGGAACAGCATTTGATAATTGCTGAACGAAAGGTGGGGCACCGGATGATGCAATTCAAAACGAATAACCGCGTAGAACCAGTTGCCTTTCTCGAGCGGACTGAGTGAGTGATTCCATATAAGTTGAAATAAACTGACGGCGGTTATTGGAAATTCGCTTATGCCGCCGTCAGACTCAAATCAATTCAGGTAACTGCGCCTACAGGCCAAGGCACGAACTCATTGTCGCCGTAGTCATAGCTCTCACTACGGGACAGCTCTCCAGACGCTATCTGGATGATGGATTCAAATATCCGTTCACCCGCCTGCGCAATACTTTCGCGCCCTTCGACAATGCCTCCGCAATTGATGTCCATGTCTTCTTCAAGGCGTAGGAACATTTCACTATTGGTAGCCAGTTTAATACATGGAGCCGGCTTGAATCCGGACACCGAGCCTCGCCCTGTCGTAAAGCAGATGATGGTTGCGCCCGAGGCAATCTGGCCCGTGACCGAAACCGGGTCATACCCAGGACTATCCATGAAGACGAAGCCCTTTTCCGTAATAGGCTCGCCGTATTCATAGACTGCGTTCAGCGAAGTAGAGCCGCCTTTGGCAGCCGCGCCCAAGGACTTCTCCAGAATCGTAGTCAGGCCGCCTGCCTTGTTTCCAGGCGACGGATTGTTGTTGAGTTCAGCACCGTTGATAGCGGTGTAGTTCTCCCACCAGCGCAGCCGGTCGAGCAACTTCTCTGCTACTTCATGACTGATGGCTCGCTGGATTAGCAAGTGTTCGGCACCATAGATTTCTGGCGTTTCGCTCAGGATCGCCGTCCCGCCATTACGTACCAGCAAGTCCGCCGCATAACCCAACGCCGGGTTAGCGGTGATGCCGGAATAGCCGTCTGAGCCGCCACATTCCAAGCCCAGCATGATGTGCTCGACACTCTCTTCAGTGCGTTCCAGGCGTCCCACCGCCTTGGCCACGGCCTCCACTTGATCGATCGCCTTCTCGATACTTTTGCGCGTACCCCCGGCATTCTGGATGTTGAAGACGCGAAACGTATCGGTCTCCTCCAGCGAATGCTTTTTCATCAGCGACGAGATCTGATTGGTCTCGCAGCCGAGCCCGATAATCAGCGCACCTGCGATGTTGGGGTTGCGCGCATACCCCCAAATGCTCCGTTCAAGAAACTTGAACCCTTCAGAGTCGGTGTTGACGGCGCAGCCCCCACCATGGGTCAAGGCCACTACGCCATCGATGTTCAGCGAGCGGAGCAGGGGGGAATCCTTGAAGTGCGAAGCGACGGCGCGGGAAACAGTGGCTGAACAGTTCACAGTCGAAAGGATCGCGATGAAATTGCGGGTACCGACACGGCCATCGGCGCGCCGGTAGCCCATGAAGCGGCGGCGCTGCTCGGACGGCAGTACGGGAGTCCTGGGTATCGGTGGAGGCAACGCATCACTGGAGTGCGTGGCCGGCATTTCCACATTGTGCGTATGAACGTGTTCACCGGCGCGAATCGCGCGGCTGGCTATGCCGATCACTTGTCCGTATTTGAGTACCGGCGCGCCCGCAGCGATATCGCGCCGCGCGACCTTGTGCCCGCTGGGAATGTCTTCGAGCGCGGCGAGGCCAATTTCCTGGATTTCGGTGCCTTTGGCGATAGGCCGGCGTGCGACGGCGACAGCGTCGTCGTCGCTCAGGACGACAACGGATTGATGCGAAGTGATCAGTTGCATGGCGGCTGTTCTCGGTTTTGTTGTTATGACGTGGTGAGTGATCTTGGCAAAAATGAACATTGCATGCAATGTCTGCCGGTGCTAAGGTCGATTTCAATGGCGCTGACCGCCAGTCCACAAAAACAACAGGCAAAGGTCATCCCGCATGGTTACTACGCGTAGTAAAACCGCAGCTCTTATCTTGTTCAGTGGCGTCGAGCGTTTGGCCCCCGCAATTACTCGGAGGCTCGGCTGATGCAGCGAATCGTCGAAGCGTATTTCTCGCTACTGAAGCTTCTTGCTGTCCTGTGCCTGGTCACCATGGTCGTGCTGGTGTTTGGCAACGTCGTTCTGCGTTACGGCTTCAACCAGGGCATCACCGTCTCCGAAGAGCTCTCCAGATGGGCCTTCATATGGCTCACCTTCCTCGGCGGTATCGTGGTGCTGCGCGAGCGTGGCCACATGGGCGTGGATGTGCTGATAAGCCGTCTGCCCAGGCTCGGCGAGCGGATCTGCCTGATCCTCGCTCAGCTGCTGATCCTCTTTTGCTCACTGCTTTTCCTGAAGGGAAGCTGGGTGCAGATGCAGATCAACCTGAACTTTCCTTCGCCCGTCACCGGTTTCTCGATGGGATGGTTCTACGGATCAGGTGTGGTGTTTGGCGCTTCCGCGGCGCTTATAAGCCTGTACGAAATCGCCCGTCTGTTGGTGCGCAAAGACATCAAAGAACCGTCGCGCGACCTCGAAACGCATCTCTGATTTTCCTGATAACAAGAACAACGGAGTGAGGCCATGGCCATCATCGCCATATTCGTTTGCTCGCTGATCGGCACCATGGCCATTGGCGTACCCATCGCGTTCTCGCTGATCCTGTGCGGGATCGCCATGATGTATTACCTCGATCTCTTCGACGCCCAGATCATCGCCCAGAACCTGATTAACGGCGCCGACAGCTTTCCGCTCATGGCAGTCCCGTTCTTTATGCTGGCAGGCGAACTCATGAACGCCGGTGGCCTGTCGAAGCGCATCGTGAATTTGGCTGTCGCGCTGGTTGGCCACATCAAGGGTGGGCTGGGGTACGTGACCATCCTCGCGGCCTGCCTGCTCGCCAGTCTTTCTGGTTCGGCTGCGGCAGACGCTGCGGCGCTTGCCGCGCTGTTGGTACCGATGATGGTCAAGGTCGGCCATGACCGTGCCACCGCGGGCGGGCTGGTAGCGTCAGCCGGCATCATCGCGCCGGTGATTCCGCCATCGATTGGACTGATCCTGTTCGGCGTCGCTGGCAACGTCTCGATCACGAAGCTCTTTCTCGCAGGCATCGTGCCCGGCCTTTTCATGGGCGTATCGCTGTGCTTCGCCTGGTACCTGGTTTCCCGCCGCGAGACGATCCAGACAACGCCCCGTGCGTCGAAGCGTGAGGTTTTGAAAGCGCTTGTAGATGGAATCTGGGCGCTCATCCTGCCAGTCATCATTCTTGTCGGGCTGAAGGCTGGCGTTTTCACCCCGACGGAAGCGGGGGTTATCGCAGCGGTCTACGCGCTCTGCGTCTCGCTCTTCATCTACCGCGAACTGCGCATCAGCGACCTCTATGACGTGCTGCTGAGGGCCGTCACGACCACGGCAATGGTGATGTTCCTGGTGGCGTCGGCCATGGTTGCCGCGTGGGTCATTACCGTGGCAGACCTTCCGGGCGAGGTGATTGCGCTGATGGAGCCGCTCATGGACAGCCCTCGGTTGCTCATGCTGCTGATCGTCGTGCTCATCGTGCTGATCGGCATGGCCATGGATATGTCGCCAATCATCCTGATCCTCGCTCCGGTGATGCTGCCGGTGGCAGTGGAGGCCGGGATCGACCCGATCTACTTCGGTGTGCTGTTCGTCATGACGTGTGCCATCGGCCTGATAACGCCTCCGGTTGGGCTCGTGCTGAACGTGGTTGCTGGCGTCGCGCGAATCGACCTCGTCGCCTTGATCAAGGGCGTCATGCCCTTTCTCATCGCGGAGCTCCTCATTATCGGTCTGCTCATCGCCTTCCCTGACCTATTGCTTGTGCCGGCGGGCTGGCTGGGCGGCTGAACGAACAATGCCATTGGCCCATCGTTTCGCATGAGCGAAACGGGGTCAGCGACACATACCTGATCAAATGAAAGACACCAATAACAAGAGGAAGCTGTCGTGAAAATGATCCCTAAAGCGCTTACTGCACTGCTCTGTTCAGCTCTGATGTTCTCTTCTGCCAGCAACGCCGCCGAAGAGATAAACCGCCACAACTTCAAGATTGCCTTCGTGCAGGCCAAGAACCACCCGCACGGCCTGGGCGCTCAGAAGTTCTCCGAGCTGATGAAGGAGAAGAGCGACGGAAAGATGAAGGTCATGGTCTTCGCCAGTGGCACGTTGGGCGGCGATACCCAGGTCATCTCGTCACTGCAGGGCGGGACGGTCGACATGACACTGGTGACGCCCGGTCTGCTCACCGGAATTGAAAAGGGGTTTGGCCTGTACGGCATGCCGTTCCTGTTCCAGACCTCCCAGGAAGTCGATGCGGTTCTGGACGGCGAGGTAGGGCAGAAGTTGCTGGACCGCCTGCCACCGCATGGCTTGATCGGCCTTGGATATTGGGACCACGGCTTTCGCCATGTCTCCAACAACGCACGCCCGATCAAAACACTTGAAGACCTCAAGGGCCTGAAGATCCGCGTCCAACAGATCCCCACCGCCATCGAAACCTTCAAGGCACTCGGCGCCAACCCGGTACCGATGTCCTTTACCGAACTGTACACCGCGCTTGAGACCGGCACGGTCGACGGTCAGGAAAACCCCTTGGCCGCCGTCGAGACGTCGAAGTTCTACGAGGTACAGAAGTATGAGTCCCTGACGGGGCACTTCTACGACCCACTCGTTGCGATCTTCAGCAAGAAGACCTGGGACAAGCTCAATGAAACCGAGCGTCAGCTGGTGCGCGAGGCGGCGACCGAGGCGCAGGCCTACGAGCGCAAGGTGTCGCGTGAGATGGACGTCACCTCGCGTAAGGCCCTGACCGATGCCGGGATGCAGGTGAACGACGTTGCGCCCGAGGAGATCGAGCGGATGCGTGAGCACCTCAAGCCCGTTACCGAGCGTTTCACTCAAGAGTATGGCCCCGATCTGGTCGGCGAGGTGATGGCTGAGATCCAGAAGGTACGCGACAGCCAGTAATCACCTCGGCGGCCGGGCCAGCCTGGCCGCCAACCACGCGAGGACTGTTCCATGAAAGATTTGAAGGTGGGGTTTGTTGGCCTTGGGCTAATGGGGCGTGCCATGGCGGGGCATATCCTGCGTAATGGCTACCCGTTGAATGCGATCGCCAATCGCAATCGCGAACCACTCGAAGCGCTGGTCGCAGCCGGTGCGAAAGAGGCTGGCTCTGCGGCTGCGCTTGCCCGTGAATCAGACGTGATCCTGCTCTGCCTTCCGGGCTCGAAGGAAGTACTTGAGGTGCTGAATGCCGATGGCGGCCTTCTCGAAGGGCTGGGGCAGGGCAAAATCGTGGTCGACTGCAGTACAGGTGATCCGAGCCAGACAGCTGCCATCGCCGCTGCGGTAGCGGCAACGGGAGCTGGCTACCTGGATACGCCGGTCAATCGGACGCCCAAGGAAGCGGCTGAGGGGCGTCTGAACGTTCTCGCCGGTGGCGACCCTGATTTGCTGGCCCAGGTTCGTCCGATCCTGGAAACGTTTTCTGAAACCCTGCACCACCTTGGCCCCGTCGGGTCAGGCCACAAAGCCAAGGTCATCCACAATTTCATCGCGCAAGGGAACGCAGCCATTCTTGCCGAAGCGTTCACCGCGGCGGCTAAGAATCACATCGACCTGGCTGCGTTTGCCGACATTTGCAGTCTCAGCGGTGGATATAGCCGGACGTTCGAACGGATCATCCCGTTCGTGCTGAGCGGCGATGATTCCGGCCAGCGGTTCGCGATCGCCAATTGCGAAAAGGACATGCGCTACTACACCCAGCTGGCCAAAAGCTCGCCGTCTACAGGCATCGTCGCAGAGTCTGTCTACCAGACGTTCCTGCTCGCAAAGAGCCTCGGCCACGGGGACAAATATGTACCTCATCTTTTTGATGTCCTGGGCGAGATCAACCAGGTGCGCGTTCGAGCCGGGGAGGGCGACAAATGAAGTTCGTTAGATACGGCACCAAGGGCCAGGAAAAGCCTGGTGCGCTGGATGCTCAGGGAAATATTCGAGACCTTTCCAGCCTCCTGCCGGACATCACCGGGGCGGATCTGGCGACGGGGCGTCTGAGCGCCTTTGACGCGAGCAAGTTGAACACGCTTCCGATCGTCGAAGGTAACCCCCGGCTTGGAACCCCTTGGGGAGCCATCGGCAAGATCATCTGCGTCGGCCTGAATTACGCCGATCATGCCAAGGAGTCAGGCCTTCCGGTGCCCAGCGAGCCGGTCCTCTTCACGAAGGCAATCAGTGCGATCAATGGTCCGTTTGACGAGGTCATGCTGCCTCGGGATTCGCAGAAGACCGACTGGGAAGTCGAGTTGGGCATCGTGATTGGCAAGCGGGCGAGCTACGTCGATCGTGCCGCTGCGCTGGAGCACGTCTTCGGATACTGCATCGTCAACGATGTATCGGAGCGTGCCTTTCAGCTTGAAAGAGGCGGTACCTGGGACAAGGGCAAGGGCTGTGACACCTTCGCGCCGATCGGCCCCTGGTTGGTGACCGCCGACGAAATCAAGGATGTCCGGGATCTTGATCTGCAGCTATCGGTGAATGGTGAGATCTGCCAGAAGGGCAATACGCGAACCATGGTCTTCGGCGTTGACGAGATTGTGAGTTACATCAGCCAGTTCATGACGCTCGAACCGGGCGACCTGATTTGTACCGGAACCCCTCCGGGTGTGGGAGCCGGCATGCAGCCGCCCCGGTTCCTGGCAGCCGGTGACGTGATGCAGCTGTCCATCTCCAGCCTGGGCGAGCAACGTCAGCATGTTGTGACCTGGTCCCCCCGTACCTGACCAACCGGCGGCAACGCCGCCGACTCCTTTCGAGCAAAGCATGATCAAGAGAAGGCTTTATCCCGGCCGGGACTATCGTCGTGCCCAGAATATAGAAGAGCTGCGCGAGATCGCCCGACGCCGCCTCCCCAACTTTTCCTTCGAGTATCTCGAAGGCGGCGCCGATGATGAATTTACCCTCCGGCGCAACCGGTCCATTTTCGAGGCCATCACGCTGCAGCCACGAACGCTACGGTCCGTTGGGGCACGCGATCTTCGTCGCGATTTCTTCGGTGTCGAGTCGGCGCTGCCCTTCATGATCGGGCCGACTGGTTTCAATGGGTTGCTGACGCATCAGGGCGATCTGCGTCTGGCGGAGGCGGCCGCCAAGGCTGGCATTCCATTCGTATTGAGCAACGCGTCCACCATAGCCATCGAGGATATCGCGGCGGTCGAAGGCGTGCGGGCGTGGATGCAGATCTACCTCTATCGGACCCGTGACCACGTGGCCAAGCTCGTAGAGCGGGTATCCCGGCTAGGCCTCGAGGCGATCATGGTTACGACCGACAGCGCGATCTTCGGAAATCGTGAGTGGGATCGCCGCAACTATATTCGTCCGCTCAAGCTCGACTTTCGGAACCGGTTGGACACTGCCCTTCATCCGGAGTGGATCTGGGATGTTCTCGTCCCGCACGGTGTGCCGAGATTCAAAAACCTCGGGGATCTATTGAAGCCCGGCCAGGACTCTGTAAAAGGGGCTGCCAGTGCCCTTGCAGCGGAATTGGACCCGACGCTGGCGTGGGAGGATATCGCCTGGCTGCGCGACATCTGGAAAGGCAAACTCATCGTCAAGGGCATCATGCATCCAGCCGACGCACACATCGCGCTGAATTATGGCGTGGACGGGCTGGTGCTTTCGAATCATGGCGGCCGCCAGCTTGATGGCGCGGTCTCTGCCATGGAAACCCTTCCTGACGTTGCCCAGATCGCACGCGGTCGGATGCAGGTCTTCCTGGACGGAGGCTTTCGCCGCGGCAGTGATATCGCCAAGGCTTTGCTTCTTGGTGCTGACGGCGTGCTGATAGGGAGGGCAGGCCTTTACGGCCTTGCTGCAGGCAAGGGGCCGGGCGCGAGTCACGCCATAGACATACTGCGTACCGAGTTGGACCGGACCGTAGGGCTGCTCGGGTGCTCGAATCTGAGCGAACTGACGCCCGAATTGATCCACGCCCCGGCGTGGCAGGCAAAGGCGCAGGCGCTCCACGATGCAGCCGAGCCGGTACTGGAGCGGTGATCAATGCCGGGATGGCCTAGGGCGGCCATCCCGGCAAGCTTGCCTGCCGAAGCGGCTCGACACCTTGCTATAGGCGGGCCATTCGCGTGTTGCGTCTTCCCGACCCGTTCGAGCGGCTACGTTAGACGGTGCACTCAATCCCCGCATCGGTCGCTGCACCCCGTACAGCGTCGATCACGTCGTTAGGCAGTGGTATGCCTTCCTTGCGATATCGTTCCCGGCGCTGAAGACCAGCATGGCCCGGGAGGCGGACCGGCTGTCCCGGCGTTCTTGGTCGGCTGGCGCGGCAGCGCTCGACGAAATGGCTCATTTCGCCCTCGAATGCGTCCAGGCCTCCAAAGTGGCGCGGGTCAAGAACCATCACGCAAACAGCCGCACCCCAGCCGCTGGGCGCATCGCGACGGCCGAACCCACCCAGCCCCGCCGTCAGCGCTTCAACCATGGCGCCAAGCGCAAAGCCCTTGTGTCCGAACTCGAGACCGCCCAGAGGGAGGATGCTTCCCGGAGGGGTCGAAAAGAGCGCATTGGGGTCTCGGGTCAGCGCGCCCTGGTTGTCGAGCAACGTCGCATGGTCGAGCTGACCGCCGGTGGCGCGCGCCTTGTTTACCAGGCCGTTGGTGACGTTCGACATGCTCACGTCTATCAGGATCGGCTCATCACCATTAGGAATACCGATGGCGATAGGGTTTGGTGTGTACACCGGATCGAGTCCACCAAACGGTGCGACGGAGGCCACTGCGGGATCGGAGGTATAGATGATTGGCATCAGGCCTCGATCGGTATAGGGCTTCAAATAAGCGGCAAGGCACGCGATATGGTGAGAGCGACGGATATTCGCGACCCCGATTCCATAAACCTCTGCCGCGGCCGCGGCGGAGGTCAACGCGCATTCCACACTGTAGGGGCCTAACAGGTAGTTGGCGTCGTACTGCACAACGACAGGTGTCTGGCTAACGATGTGCAACGACGCTGCATCCGTCTTCGCATGGCCGCTACGGATATCCTTGAGGTAGCCCTGAGCCAGCTTCACGCCATGCGTGTGATGCCCCATCAGATCGCCTTCGAGGAGTATGCGAGTGACCGTCGACGCGACATCCTCTTCTGCCCCAGCCTCTGCGAACAAGCGGTAGATCAGGTTCTCCAGTCCAGCGGCATCTACGACAGTCATTCAGGCGTTCCCTCTATTCATGGGCTAATGGGGTGTGCCGCCGACGGTATCTCAGCCAACCGCGTGACAGTACCGGAAACAACAGGATCAGGATGACCAGCGCACCCAGGGTCGCGCTGATGGGCCGTTCGAAGAAGGCCAGGAAATTGCCATTCGACCTCATCATGGAGGTCATGAAATTGGTCTCCAGGATATTGCCGAGTACCAGACCGAGGATGGCCGGTGCGATGGGAAAGTCCGAGTTCGCCAGCAGGTACGCAACGACACCACACGCGAGCATGATCCAGATATCCGCTACCGAATTGTTGATGGCAAAGGCACCGACAATGCAGAACGCCAGGATGATCGGCATCAGTAGCTTGGCCGGGGTGACGGCGAAAACGTGTGCGCTTCGGATGGCCAGATAGCCAATCGGGATAAGAATGAGGTTGGCCACGAAGAACGCAGTGAACAGTCCGTAGGCCATCTCTGCGTTATCCAGAAAGATGGTCGGCCCAGGGTTCATTCCCTTCATGTAAAGCACACCGATCACAATGGCCGTGATCGAGTCGCCAGGAATACCGAAGACCAGTGCAGGAACCCAGGCACCGCATATCCCGGCGTTGTTCGCCGAGCTGGCATCGACGATACCTTCCATATTGCCCTTGCCATAGGTCTCGGGGGCCTTGGATCGCTTTTTGCTGATGGCATAGGAAATCCATGCCGCAATATCCGCGCCTGCGCCGGGGAGGGCGCCGATCAGGACGCCAAGCGTGCTGCCGCGGGTGAGGTTGCGCCAGTACTTCGCCAGGTTGCCTGGTACCTTCCCAAACACACTACCTGACTGCTGAAGCGTGGCGTTTTCGACAGGGTGGCGCCCGTCTTTCTGGCGACGGGCGTATAGCTTCATGACCTCATTGAGCGCGAAACAGCCGATCATTACCGGAATGAAATTGACGCCTGCCATAAGGTCCGGGATTTCGAAGGTGAAGCGCGGCGTACCGGTCACCATATCGAGGCCTACCGTGGCGAGCAGCAGCCCTAGCATCAATGACAGGAAGCCCTTGACCGGGGACCCCGGCGCGATGAACACGGCGCTACTCAACCCGAGCACGGCGAGCCAGAAGTATTCGAACGAGCTGAAGTTAAGCGCGAACTCCGCAAGCGAAGGCGCCACCATGATAAGGACGAGGGTGCCCGCAAGCCCTCCGATCACGGAGCAAATGAGATTGGTGCCAAGGCACTCGCGGACGCGACCCTGACGTGCGAGGGCATGGGCGTCGGTCACATACGCTGCAGACGCCGGCGTTCCCGGTATGTTCAGGTATGCCCCGGGTATGTCGCCGGCAAAGATGGCCATGGCGGCGGTCGTGATGATTGCCGCGATCGCAGCCGTCGGCTCCATGTAAAACGTGATCGGCACCAACAGCGCCACTGCCATCGTTGCGGAGAGACCGGGAACGGCTCCTACGAACACGCCGAATACGGCAGCGACAACTATGACCAGCATCGTTTGAAGGTTGAAGACCAGCAGCATGCCGTCCAGGATTTCTGCCATGTAAAACTCCTCAGATGCCCAGTGGGCCGAGCGGCAATGGCACCGATAGCAGTCGTGTGAAAGCGAGCGTGATGAGAATGGCAGCGGCTACGGCAAGCGACGCCGAGAGCAGCGTCTTCACGCCGCGGACGCGAAACAGTACGAACATCCCCAAGGCGAGCGTGGCGGCGGTTCCAAGCAGATCGACGACGAAGATGTAGCCCACCACAACCAGCACGGGCAGTACGACGGCGAGCGAAGGAAATTCGAAAGGTATAGCCGCCTGGCTATTGGCGTGCGTGCGGATGATCTGTCGCACCGACGTGGCGCTAAGCCATATGCCTCCGCCAACCATCCCGAAACCAATCAACGTCGGGAATAGATCGGCGCCATACTGCATACCACCAATCGCATCGAACGAACGCGCCATGACGATGACGGCGACGCCCAGCGCTGCGAACGCTAGTCCTAGAATCAGATCCTTCATGGATTCAAGCCCCGTCTTGGACGTGAAGAAAAGCGTGTCGCCAGGGTCACTTGGCGACACGGCCAGCTGCTTTATTTCTTCATGCCAATCTTCTCGATGATGCCGCCCATGTAGGCATCGTTTTCCTCGAGGAAGGTTTTGAAGTCCGTCGGGTTACGCCATTCCATTCCGAACCCTTGCTTGCTCATGTACTGCTGATACGTGTCGCTCTTGTACGCCGCTTCGAGAGCGGTACCCAGCCTTTCCACGATCGCAGGGTCCATGCCTTTGGGGCCTGCTACGCCTCGCCATTCGCCCAGCGAATATTCGCTACCGATACTTTCCTTGATGGTTGGAATATCAGGGAATGCCGGGTTGCGTTCCGGCGATAGCACGGCGAGGCCCTTCGCCTTCCCGGCGTCGATCATCGAGCGTGCTTCCGGGACGGAGGAGGGTACGATCTCCAGGTTGCCCGCCGCGAGTTCTACCATCGCTGGCGCTGCTCCTTGGCTCGGAATCCAGCGCACGTGGTCAGGGGCGATGCCCTGGTCGAGCAGCAACCCGGCGAATGCAACGTGCCAGATGCCGCCCATACCTGTGCCGGAAGCACTGAACGTACCCTTGGGCTTTTCCTTGATCGCTGCCAGTAACTCGCCCACGTTCTGGTAGGGTGCAGCCGCAGAGATTTGAACCCCGGCGTAGTCATAGTTAGTCAAGGCAAGCGGCGTGAAGTCCTCCCGGGTAATTTTCGTGAGGCCCTGCCAATGCAGCATGTTCAGCTCGCCGGTGATGAAGCCGAGCGTATAACCATCCGGCCGTGCACTGGCCATCGCCGTGTGGCCGACCACACCGCCGCCGCCAGGTCGATTGACCACGTTGATCGTCGTGCCCAGCTCTTTCTCCAGTGCCGCGGCGATGCCACGAGCAGCGGCGTCGCTTCCGCCGCCCGCTGCCCAGGGGACGATCAGCTGTATTGGTCGCTCGGGGTAGTCTGCGAATGCCAATGGAGACGTGAAGAGGGAGGAAAGCAGTAGTGCTTTCAGCGGGCGCAGAAGGAAGGGCCGACCCTTACGGTCTTTTGTATGCATCGACTGTCACCTATTGAAATTATTGTTAGTGATCCGGTCGGGCCGCGATTGAATCGCAGAGCCGGAGCTTGTCGCGTCGCGTCTTCCATGAGGGAGCGCACAGCCACACGCAACCCGAAATTAGGTGGCCGCTCCCGCCATGTCTAATGATCCTTTTTCATCGGGCTATAACATGGGGTTATTGCTATCAAGCGTTCCGGCAAGATCACGGAGAATTCGGGCGAAAGCCTCTGCGTTGGGCGACAGCGGCTGATCAATAGGGATCAGCAGCCCGTAGCCCAGGGTAGCCAACTGAAGCTCCGCGTTGAGCCTGCATAGCCGGCCACTGCTTAGCTGTTCGTCGATGATAGTCTCCGGCAAAAGGGCAATTGCCTGGCTTTTTTCAAGCACGCGCAGCGTCGTTTGCACGGACGTGGTATCCAGGCTGTTGTCGGGCAGGGCCAGCTTGTGATCGCCGAACGCCTGCTCGAGCATCCGCCGAAGGGGTGTATTCGGCGGGTAAAGAACCCATGGCCAACGACGTAGTTCGTCTGCTGAGATACCTGCCTGCCCCTGAAGCGGATGGCCTGCTGCTGCCGTCAGTACAAAGGGCTCATGGTAGAGCGGTTCGTAACTGAACAGCCTTTGCTGCAGTGGGTTCGTATATCGCCCCACCACGAGGTCCAATTCCTTGTGTTCAAGCATCGCAAGCAGGTAATCGCTGGTTTGCTCTACCAGTTCCACCGATAACAGGGGGCGCTCCTGCTTCAGCTTGAGGATAGCCTCAGGTAGTGCGCTGGCCGTTGCAGCAAAGATGGCGCCTACCCGGAGTTGGCCGAAGCCCCCGCGTCGCAGGTTCTCCAGTTCTCGGTCGAACCGGGTGCAGTCGTTGAGCGTGCGGCGTGCAAATTCGATGACCACCGCGCCGAGTTCCGTTGGCACCAACTCACGCGGCCTCCGATCGAACAGGGGCACACCCAGCAACTGTTCGATATCTCGAAGCATCTTGCTGACCGCAGGTTGACTCAGCCCCATCCGCTCCGCGGTGGAATGCATGTTGGCGGTTCGGCCCAGGGTATCGATCAGCACCAGATGCCGTAGGCGAAGCCAGTTCTGCAGCGCGGGCCGATGCACGTGGGTGCGCTTGTATCCGCTTGCATCGTCCGATAACGGATCCATATCGCTCCTTGAGGAATTGTCATTGGATGGCTGCGCCGTGCGCTGGCTATGGTCGCATAGCCCCTGGCCGATCTCTACGCACGTCCTGATTCCTGGCCAGAGGCATGTATCCGCAGATAAGGACAATAATTCAATGCCGAAGCCTCTTTCTCTCACCGTCGAAAACACACTGCCGCAGGATGGCTTCACCGGATTGCTAGTCGGCCGCGCCTGGCTCCCGGGCGCGGGACCTTCACCGATCCTGCTGAGCGAAGACGGCATCCACGACCTCACCGCGCTCGCGCCTACGCTTTCATCGCTCTTCGAGATCCCCAACCTTGCCGAAGCGCTTCGGCGTATCGAAGGTGCGACCGTCTGTAGCGTGGAAGCACTGCTGGGCAATAGTGGCGAGGAGCATGATGGGTCACTGCCGCGGCTGCTGGCGCCAGCGGACCTGCAGGTGGTCAAGGCGGCGGGTGTCACATTCGCATCCAGCATGGTCGAACGCGTCATCGAAGAACGGGCCGGCGGCGATCCCCAGAAGGCCGAAGAAATCCGTGCAAAGGTGCAGGCTGTAATCGGCGATAACCTGCGAGCCGTCAAGCCGGGCTCGGACAGTGCCAGCGCGCTCAAGCAGGTGCTTATCGATCAAGGCCTATGGTCGCAATACCTGGAAGTAGGCATTGGCCCGGACGCCGAGATCTTTACCAAAGCGCCGGTCCTTGCCTCGGTTGGCAGTGGTACGGAGATCGGCATACATCCCAAATCGGAGTGGAACAACCCGGAGCCTGAGGTGGTTCTCGTGGTGAACTCTCGAGGGGACGTGGTAGGCGCGACGCTGGGGAACGACGTCAATCTTCGCGATTTCGAGGGGAGAAGCGCGTTGTTGCTGAGCAAGGCAAAGGACAACAATGGCTCCTGCGCCATCGGGCCCTTCATTCGGCTCTTTGACGACAGCTTTGGCATGGACGACGTCCGTAATGCAGAAGTGGATCTGTGCGTTGAGGGTCAGGACGGCTTCGTCCTTAAAGGGCGTAGCTCGATGAGTCAGATCAGCCGAGATCCGCTGGATCTGGCGCGGCAAACCCTAAACGCCGACCACCAGTATCCCGACGGTTTCTTGCTCTTCCTCGGGACCCTTTTTGCCCCGACCGAGGACCGCGATCACCCTGGTGGTGGGTTCACACACAAGCTGGGCGACCACGTCAGCATATCGAATGCGTTCCTGGGCACCCTGCATAATCGTGTGAATCACAGCAACCGAGTCTCGCCATGGACGTTTGGCATCGGCGCGCTGATGGCGAATCTGGCGGGACGGGGCTTGCTTGTTGACCACCAGACGGCCCGGTAGTCCGAACGCCGAGGGAAATCAGGTGTACGAACCGAGTTCTGCCAGTTCCCGCATCAACAATTCTGCGGGTGGCGACAGTGGTACGCCGCGCCTGACGATGACACCGTAGGGTTCATTTCTGGCGGCAATCGTGAATGGCACACGTTTCACCAAGCCGAACTCGATACCGAATGTCGCCACCTTTGACGGCACGAGTGCCAGGAGCGTTGGATCTTCATTCAGCAGCGAGAGCATCGTGAATGTGGAGGCGGTCTCGATCCCGTATCGGGGTACGTCGAGGCCGGCCGCCGCAAACTCGCGCTCGAGCAATAGCCTCATGGGCATGCCGATGGGGTAGGTGACCCAGCTGTGCTCTGCCAGCGCTTCTATGGTGACATCGCCTCGAGCTGCCAGCGGATGTTCGGGATGCGCCACGATCTCTACGGCCTCGTCATGCAACGCCAGGCAATCATAGGCGTCGGGCCGACGGCTCACTGTGCTGCGGCAGATGGCGAGGTCGAGCCTGCCTTCGTCCAACAGAGCAAGGAGCCGTGCGCTTGTGTCTTCTACGATCTCGATCGAAAGGGCCGGCTGGCTCTGCCGCAGCCTTTTGACCATTTGAGTGAGCAAGGGGACGGCGCCCATGATCACACCCACCGATAGACGCCCACCCTGGCCTTCGAGAATACCGACCATTTCCTCACGCAGATGCGCAAGGTCACTGTGGATCAAGCGCGCACAGCGGATTACGCAGCGACCAAGGTCATTGGCCTGAAGGCCCTGGTTACTACGCACGAACAGGCTGGCACCAAACGCGGCTTCGATGTCGTGCAGCGCTTTGGTAGCGCCGGGTTGGCTGATGGAAACCAACTGCGCCGCTCGATGCAGCGAGCCCTGTTCGTCCAGCGCGATGAGCAGCCGAAGGTGCTTGAGCCGAAGCCGCGAAACGATAGCGTTCAGGGAGGAAAGCATGGTGATAAGGGGAGGTTATCGCTCAATCAGGAGCCGTCATTAGGCAGCAATCCGCAGGGTTTTTAAAGTGAAGGGGTACGCGGTATGCCCGCAGCCATAAGAACAAGGACTCTTTATGCGATTGGTGCAGTTTGAGAATGAGCAAGGCGAGCGTCACGTAGGCGTTGTCGACGGCGACCAGCTGGGGATCGTCAATGGGGTGGCCACGGTACGAGAACTGGCCCTGATGGCCATCCGTAGCGGGGTCGGTCTTGTTGCACAGGTCGAGTCCCTGGGTGTTGGGCCTGGGCCGCGCTACCGTGACCTGCTGGATGCCAACCGCGTATTGCCGCCACTGGATCATCCAGACCACGCGCATTGCTTGGTCAGTGGTACCGGCCTGACCCACCTGGGGAGCGCGTCTACGCGAGACAAGATGCATCAGCAAGCTGCGGTCGACGAGAACGTCACCGATACCATGCAAATGTTCCGCTGGGGGCTCGATGGCGGACGGCCCGCGGCCGGTGAGGTGGGCGCGCAGCCCGAATGGTTCTACAAGGGCGATGGCAGCATCGTGGTTCGCCCCGGCGAGGATTTCCCGGTCCCCGAGTTTGCGGAGGACTTCGGCGAAGAGCCCGAGCTGACGGGCCTGTACGTCATAGGCGATGACGGTAAGCCTTACCGCATCGGCTTCGCGCTCGGTAATGAGTTTTCGGACCATGTCACCGAGCGCAAGAACTACCTCTATCTGGCACATTCCAAACTTCGGTATTGCGCGTTCGGTCCGGAGCTACTGGTTGGCGAGTTACCGCGGCATTTGGCCGGCACCAGCCGCATCCTGCGCAACGGCGAAACGCTTTGGGAGAAAGAGTTCCTGTCAGGCGAGGACAATATGTGCCACAGCCTGGAGAACCTCGAATATCACCACTTCAAATATGCGCAGTTCCTACGTCCCGGAGACGCGCACGTACATTTCTTCGGGACGGCCACATTGTCCTTTGCCGATGGCGTGAAAGCTCAGCCTGGCGACACGTTCGAGATTTCGCTCGAGGCATTCGGCGAGCCATTGCGTAACGGTATACGGGTACATGCCGTCGCGACGCAGCCGGGCGGAGTCAAGTCGCTCTGAATGATAGGGCTGCGGCAGCGTAGGCCCAGCCCTATCAAGAAAACCGCTGCACCAACCGCTGCTTGCCCGGGCGTCTTGGTTAATGCGCACGTGCCGCTTGAACGGCACTGAAGAGAGGAAATGAAATGCCTGAGATCCTGGGCCACAACTATATTGGTGGTGCACGAAGTGCCGCCGGATCCGAAACCGTCAAGAGTTTCGACGCAACGACGGGGGAGGCACTGCCCTTTTCGTTTGCGCAAGCAACCCATGAAGAAGTCGATGCGGCGGCTAAAGCGGCTGCGTCAGCCTACGCGGTTTATCGAGCTCATCCGTCGGAGAAACGAGCAGCGTTCCTCACGGCCATTGCCGACGAACTGGATGCGCTGGGCGAAGACTTCGTCGAGCTGGTGACACGCGAAACGGCGCTCCCAGCGGCGCGCATCAAAGGCGAGCGCGCGCGAACGAGCGGGCAGATGCGACTGTTCGCGGAGGTGCTGCGTCGCGGCGATTTTTATGGCGCGCGCATAGATCGCGCGTTACCGGACCGTAAGCCACTGCCGCGGGTCGATCTGAGACAGTGCAGGCTGGGCATTGGTCCGGTCGCCGTGTTCGGCGCGTCCAACTTTCCATTGGCCTTTTCGACCGCGGGCGGAGACACCGCGGCCGCCTTGGCTGCTGGTTGCCCCGTAGTGTTCAAGGCACACAGTGGGCATATGGGTACGGCGGAGTATGTCGCGGATGCTGTCATGCGCGCTGCGAGAAAGACCGCGATGCCTGACGGCGTATTCAACATGGTGTACGGCTCCGGCGTGGGCGAGGCCCTCGTGAAACACCCGGAAATCCAAGCCGTAGGGTTCACGGGTTCGCTGAAGGGTGGACGTGCTTTATGCGACATGGCCGCCGCGCGGCCTACGCCCATCCCCGTATTCGCAGAGATGAGTTCGATCAATCCGGTCGTCCTACTGCCCGAAGCGTTGAAGGCTCGTGGGCCAAACATTGCCAATGAACTGACCGCTTCGGTCACGATGGGCTGCGGCCAGTTCTGTACGAATCCGGGCATGGTGATCGGGATTCGTTCACCCGAATTTACTGCGTTCCTTGAGCGTTTCGTGGCGACCATGGAAGAGCAACCACCGCAGACGATGCTCAACGCCGGTACGCTAAAAAGCTACCGGCGCGGGCTGGCCACGATGGAAGCGCACGCGGGGGCCCGCGGCATCGCTGGTAAAAAGGCGGAAGACGGGAACCAGGCGTCGGCTCATGTGTTTCAGGCAGACATGGCGTTACTGCTCGAGGGAGACGAACTACTTCAGGAGGAGATATTCGGACCGACCACGGTTGTCATCGAGGCGGCTGACCGTGCAGAACTCCTGCGTGGCCTAGGTGCGTTGCGGGGCCAGCTGACGGCGACCATCATTGGCGAGGAGAGTGATCTGTCCGGCGCGGGTGACCTGCTCGCGCTGCTGGAGCAAAAGGCCGGCCGTGTGCTGTTCAACGGCTACCCGACAGGCGTCGAGGTATGTGATGCGATGGTCCATGGTGGGCCGTACCCCGCAACGTCCGACCCACGGGGGACATCCGTAGGGACACTCGCTATCGACCGCTTCCTGCGACCGGTGTGCTACCAGAACTGTCCGGATGCGCTGTTACCGGACCCGCTGAAAAACGCGAATCCTCTCGGCATCCAGCGGCTGGTTGACGGAGAGGCAACCAGAGGCGCCATCTGAGCCGTCGCACGGGCGGGTGCAGGCATTCGGCGGCTTGAATCGCCTGCATTTGCCACTAACCTTCGCACTTTTAGCGCGCGAAGCCTGTCGCCATCGGCAAATGCCATGCTCGGAGGATGCATAGCCGGTTACCTCCGAGAGGCTTCGCTGGATACTGCCGCTGTACACCGTCAGCCAAACGACCAGCAGTGGTCAGTTTTCGTCAGGACTGAACATCGCCTGTGGCCCATCCTTCGTCAGCTCATCGATCAATAATTGGGCCGCGGGTGTACGGCTGACGCCGTGACGCGTAATGAGCTCATAGGGTTCGCTTGGATTGCGCAAGCATAAGGGCAGGATTGTGGTGATACCGAACCTGCTGCAAAAGCGCGCGACATCCAGAGACACCAATGCCACAAACGACGGGTTCTCCTGCAGCAAAGCGAACGTGGTAAAGGCAGAGGTCGTTTCCAGCAAATGAATGGGGAAGGGAAGCCCCGCATCGTGGAACTCCCGTTCAAGCGTGACACGCATCGGCATATTGGCCGAGTACACCACCCACCGTGAGTCGGCCAGGTCATTGAGAGCCAGCGAAGTGCGTCCGGCAAGCGGGTGCTCGCGGTTGGCGATGACCGCCAACGTTTCCTCCCGGATCGGCTGCGTGCAGTACAGGTCGGGCCGCCGACTGATGCTGGTTCTGCAAACAGCCACGTCCAGCCGACCCTGATCGAGCAGTTTCAGCAGCCTGACGCTGGTGTCTTCGACAATTTCGATCGATAACGCGGGCTGTTGTGCCAGCAACCTGCTCAGTGCATCGCTGAGGAAAGGGACCGCGCCCATTATCGTGCCCACCGCGAGGCGACCGCCTTCACCTTGCAAGATGCCGATCATCTCATCACGAAGGTGAGCCAGATCCGTACGGATCAACTTCGCGTACCGAATCGCGCAGTAGCCCAGATCGTTCGGCTCCAGGCCCCTGTTTGTTCGCTTGAACAAGGTTGCGCCGAACGTTGATTCGATTTCCTGAAGCGCCTTGGTTGCACCGGGCTGGCTGATCGCGACGTGCTCAGCCGCCTTGATCAACGACCCCTGCTCACCAAGCGCGATGAGCAATCTGAGATGTTTGAGGCGAAGGCGAGAAAAGATGGACGCAACGGATGGGAGCATTCTTGCTATAGCCTCTAGTTATATTTCTATCAGGGGCTCTCATTAGTCACCGCAGACGCCGGGCGCTAGGGTTCGTTCAGGTGCCGCACTGCCGCTTACTGCACATCCGTCGAGCGGAGCGGGCTCATTCAGTATAAGAACGATCAAGGAGTTCCCGTGGCTCTCATCAACTACCTTACCCAAGTTCAGTTCGGATTTGGTGCTGTAGATCTGCTTCAGCAGGAATGCGTACGCCTTGGCATCCACCGGCCCCTGATCGTGACGGATCAGGGCGTGCGCAATGCAGGCATTGTCGATCGAGTTCTCGCCACGCTGGACGAAGCCCGCGACGAGGCGATCTACGACCAGACGCCGTCGAACCCTAACGAAGCCGCCGTTCGCAACGCCTCCGCGATGTATCGAGAAGGCGGCTACGACGGCATCATTGCGATCGGCGGCGGCTCCTCGATTGACCTGGCGAAGGGGGTCGCGATCTGCGGCACCCATGACGGCCCGCTAAAGCAATTCGCAGTAATCGAGAATGGCATGGCGCGTATCACTTCCGCGGTCGCGCCGGTGATTGCCATTCCAACCACGGCCGGTACGGGCAGTGAAGTGGGCCGCGGCGCCATTCTGATTCTCGATGACGGGCGTAAGGTCGGCGTCCTGTCGCCGTATCTGATCCCGCGGCTCGCAATCTGCGATCCTGAACTGACCTTAGGCCTACCGCCGATGTTGACGGCAGCCACTGGCATGGACGCGGTTGCGCACTGCATGGAAACCTTCATGGCGCCCGGTTTCAACCCTCCGGCAGACGGCATCGCGCTCGATGGGCTGCGCCGCGCATGGGCCCACATCGAGCGGGCGACCCAGGACCCCTCCGACAGAGATGCCCGCCTGAACATGATGAGCGCTTCCATGCAGGGTGCCATGGCCTTCCAGAAGGGGCTCGGCTGTGTCCATAGCCTTAGCCACTCGTTGGGCGGAATCAACCCTAAGCTTCACCACGGCACGCTCAATGCCATATTCCTTCCGGCCGTTGTTGCGTTCAACGCGAGTGCGGAGACCATGGAAACGGAACAGAAGCTGCCGCGAATGGCACAAGCCATGGGCCTGGCAAGCGGCGATGATGTCATTCCGGCCTTGCGCGACATGAGGACCAGGCTCGGGCTTCCGAATGGACTCAGCCAGCTGGACGTAGACGATTCGCTATTCCCAAGGATTATCACCGGAGCGCTGGCGGACCATAGCCATAAAACGAACCCACGCGAAGCGACTAGCGAGGACTACAGGCAAATGTTGGCGTCGTCACTGTGAATGGACCCTGGCTTCGCTTCGCGGTATAGCTGGTGCTCTGACCAAAAAGGGTAATGGATATGGATCTGGGTATAGCGGGACGATGGGCGCTTGTATGCGGAGCGAGTCAGGGACTGGGCCGCGGCTGCGCTGATGCGCTCGCAGCGGAAGGCGCAAACCTCGTGATTAATGCGCGCCGCGTCGAGCCACTGGAGTCAGCCGCTGCTTGGCTGCGCGAGCGGCATCCTGACATCGAGGTAAGAACCGTCGCCGGCGACATCGCCCTCGCTGCGGTACAAGCGAGTGCGCTAAGTGCCGCGCCGCGTCTCGATATCCTCGTTACGAATGCGGGGGGACCACCCCCGGGTGACTTCCGCAGTTGGTCCCGCGACGATTGGCTCGCGGCGCTGGATGCGAACATGCTCACGCCAATCGAGCTGATCAAGGCATGCGTGGACGACATGGCAGCACGCGGCTTCGGCCGCGTCGTCAACATCACGTCGGGCGCGGTGAAGGCACCGATCGATATTCTCGGATTATCCAACGGCGCGCGCAGCGGTTTGACGGGCTTCGTTGCGGGTTTGGCGCGTCAGCCACAGCTGGCTGCCAACAACGTGACCATCAACAACCTGCTTCCTGGTGCGTTCGATACGGATCGGTTAAACAAGACCATCGCGGTATCGGCAGCTTCGAGCGGCGTGTCCGAAGAAGCGGTGCGTGCCGCGCGTGCCGATGGCATTCCGGCGCGTCGCTTCGGGTCGCCAGCCGAGTTCGGTGCATTCTGTGCATTTCTTTGCAGTAGCCATGCAGGCTATCTGACAGGACAGAACATCCTGCTCGACGGTGGCGCATACCCCGGCGTTCACTAACGCCGGAGCATGTTCAAGGAACCTACGCCGGCTCGCCGTAAAGCCGCTTCTCGCGATTGATCATCACGTTCGCCAGATACCAGTACGCCTCGCCCCATGCATCCAGAATTTCTTGTGTCGCAGCGTCGCCCAGGACGTCCTTGATGGCAGGCAGAAGGGCTTCAGCGACGGCAGGGTAGTGTTCGGCCTTGACGTGCGTCGCGACATGTCGAGCACAGATCTTGTCTACCGCGCCCTGAATGGCATCGAGGTTATCCGCGTTCTGGGCAAATGCCAGGATGGCGCCAGCAAGGCGACGGGGTTGTTCGCCAGACCGGTGAGCAGCCTCGTCGAACAGCTCTTTCACATCCGGGTGTGCGTGGAACAGGCGTTCATACATGCGGGTGGTAATGGCTACCCCATGTTCCTGCAGGGCAGGTGCAGTCGACTTGATCACGCTAATGGTCTGCGGGGAAAGGGTGTCGCTCATCAGGCTCGCTCCAGGCTAGGTAGTGGCCGGCGCCGCCGGGCTTGTCTGCCAGGTCGGCGCCTGCCGGTCTATCGGTCAGGAGTTACTGTAGCCGACACAGGGCAGGTTGGCAGCCCGCGTGGATTGACGGGCTGCCAACTGCCTTTCTCTCAAACTTCGAATTGCGCGACCTGGCGATCGAGTGACTCGGCGAGTCGCTTGATCTGCTGGGCATTGGTGGAAGCCGTATCGATGGAGTGGCTATTGATCTCGGCCATTTGTGCGATGCGCTCCACGTTGCGTGCGACGTCCTGGCTTGCGACTGTCTGCTGGCGAAGGGCAACCGAGATCTGATCCACCACCGAAATGACACGCTCCGAGCCATCGCGGATCTGTACGATCGCCTGGTTGGCCGAGCCGGCCAGTTCCAGGCCCTGGTCAACCTGCTGAACGCCCACCGACATGCTCTGTACCGCGTCATGGGTGCCGGTCTGGATCTTCTTGATCATGTCGGCGATTTCTTGCGTGGACTTGCCAGTGCGTTGGGCCAGCAGTCGAACCTCATCGGCGACAACGGCAAAACCGCGACCCTGTTCACCGGCACGCGCAGCCTCGATGGCCGCGTTGAGCGCCAGCAGGTTGGTCTGGTCCGCAATCTCGCTAATGACGCTAACAATCGAGCTGATCTGCTCAGCATGCTGGCCAAGCGCAGAGATCTGTGCGGCTGAGCCCTGCACGGTCCCTGCGATCTGCTTCATGCTGTCCAGGGTCTTCTGGATGACTGCGCCGCCATCGTCAGACTGGCGCCCGGAGTCACTGGAGATCTGGTGCGCTTCATTGGCGTTGTCCGCGACGTGGTTGATGCTAACGGTCAGTTCTTCGACCGTGGCCGCCATCATCGATGCCGAGTGCGACTGCTCCTGCGCAGCCGACGCGAGTTGCTTCGCAGTGCTCGATATCTCGTCGCCGGAACGAACAAGCTCCTGCGCTTGCTGCTTGATCTGCGTGATCATCTCGCGTAGGCGGGCCTGCATGGTCACGAATGCGGCGAGCAGGGTGCCGACCTCGTCTCCGCCCGTTTGGCTAATCGTATTATTCAAGCGGCCTGCTGCAATTGCGCGGGACAGATCGACAGCCTGTTGCAGGCGTCGCTTGATGGAACCCGCAAGCCCGGTCGCGATGAACATGGCGCAGACGGCAGCGATCAAGCCGCCAATGTTCAATGTCCAAAGCGCGCTGCGCTCCGCTGAAATCATGGTTTCGCGCCGCTGCTGCATCAGCTTTTCTTCATCTGCAGAGACGTCCGCAAGGATTTTGCGCATGGCGTCCATCTTGGCCTTGTCGCGCCCCTCGCTGATGCGTTGCACCATGGCGCCCATGGGCTGCTGGCCGTTGCTGATCGCGCGGCGAAGCGCGAGCGTGGGCTCTACGTCTTCAGCAAGCCACTGGCGCTGCAGGGCCTTGAGCGAGTCAAGCCGCTGCTGCTGGGTAGGGTTGTCGGACGTGAGGTTCTTGGCCTCATTCCAGTTTTCGTCAAAACCATCGCGCCCTGCCGTCAACGGCTCCAGGAACGCATCGCGGCCCGTCAGCGCAAACCCTCGCATGCCGGTTTCGCTGTTGATGAGGCTGGTAAGTAGATCGTTGGATGCGTCCAGGACCGAGTAGGTATGGATGTTCCATGTCACCGCATCATCTACTTTGTGGAAGCCTTGACGGGCAGCGAACACGAGCACACAGATGATGAGAACAATAATGCCGAACCCGGCATAGAGCTTCTTGGCGATACTGAGATTGGAAAACATGCCGCAGACTCCGACTCGATATTCAACGGCGTCCGTGCCAAGGGGATTGATGGATAGGCTATCGCTCGATTCTGTAACAACTTTAGTACCGGTTAGCGCCTTTGATCGTGTTGGAAAACGCACGATAGGGCTGGCAGGCGAAACGCATCTCAAGAACGCCTGATCCCCGGGGAGCGGGGTTCTCCGTGTCAGTGCAGTTGGCTTTTTAGTCGCGACAATGGAAAAATTCCGCGCCTATTTGGGGCCGTACGGCTGATTATTTCCCTAAGGGCACCCGCTACGGTGTGTTTCGTTTGGTTCGAGAGGTGTGTGTGAGAAAGAAAAAGCCCGTTGACCCAGTCCGTCAGGCACAAAAGAACCTGGCCCATCGCATTGGCTGGGCGATAGCGGCAGCCGGTATCGTCTGCGGCTTCCTGTTGGTATGGCTTGCACCGGCCTCTTGAGGCACTGGCAGGGACCGATCGGCGTGCTCATCAACACGCAGCTCGACCGCAGCCCCTTCGCAGGGAAGCGTTCGGCGCATGCGTCGGTGGGCCATTCGTCTCCGTGAAACCGCTCCGGTCGACCTCCTGAGGTCCGCGTTATGTCCTATCGCTTAACAGCACTATCTGGCAGCCGCCGGATTGCTGCCAAAAGCGAAGAGGGTAACCGTGAGATACGACGTCATTATTGTGGGAGGTAGCTTTGCCGGTTTGTCCGCTGGGCTGCCGTTGGCGCGGGCGCGGCGACGGGTGCTGGTTATCGATGCGGGCTACCGGCGTAACCGCTTCTCCGATGTTTCACATGGGTTGCTGTCCAGAGACGGCATCCCACCGGAGGTCATTGCCTCTGAGGGGCGCTCACAGCTGCTTGAATACCCGACTGTTGACTGGCACGAGGCTGAAGTCACGAATATCACACGTGATTCGGCTGGCTTCGAAGTGCTTGATGCAAACGGGCAGCGGCATTTCAGTCAACTGATGATCATCGCAACGGGTGTCCTGGACGAGCTACCGGACATTCCTGGCATCGAAGAGCGCTGGGGCCGAAGCGTCTTTCATTGCCCTTACTGCCACGGCTATGAGCTCGAGCAGGGCGCCATTGGCGTACTGGCTACATCAGCCACTGCCATGCACCAGGCGCTGATGCTGCCGGAATGGGGCGAGACGACGCTGCTGCTCAATGATGCGTTCGAGCCTGATGCAGAGCAGTTGTCGCAGCTGAAGACGCGCGGTGTGCATATCGAGCGCGGCCCCGTTGCCCGGCTTGAGGGTGATCCAGTGGAGGTCTGCCTTGCCGATGGCCGACGCTTGCCGTTCGCCGGAGTTTTCGTTTCCCCACACCTGCATCTGTCGCCTCTGGTCGCGCAACTGGGCTGCGAACTCGAAGAAAGTACGCACGGTGTTCACATCCGCACGGACGCCCACAAGGCGACCTCAATACCCGGGCTCTTTGCGTGTGGAGACGGCGCCCGGCCATCCGGCTCCGTCCCGCTGGCCGTGGGCGACGGTGCGCTGGCTGGGCTTTCTGCCCACCGGGCGCTGATGTTTGGTTGCTGAGCGTCGCCTCCCGTCGAACGGTGGGGGCGACACGAAGCAGGACGTGAACAGTGAAGTCTCAAGGATAGGGGCCACTTGCGGCTCCGAATCGAGGTGACCTATGGCAGGCGAAGGCGAAAACAGCGTAAGCACACTCTGGGCAGAACCGGATGACCGCCAGACCGAGATGAGCGCGGGCGGTACTCCAGAGGACGACGGTCAACAGGAGTCGACCCAAGCCCCGGATGACGGGGGGCTGACGGAGGAAGATATGGAAATGTTCGAGGACGACCCAAGCATTCCGACGGAGTAGGCGAGGGTTGGATACGCTCCGCCCGTTGGCACATGCGGGCGGAGCGGTATTAATGCCGGAGGTGTATCGAATATGGCTGACGGCCTCGCATCGTGAGGCGGCGCTCACCTACCGAGACATGACCAGCAGCCCCACAACCATGAAGGTTGCGGCGGCAAAGATGACCTGGTTTTTCCCGGCGGGCAGGAAACGGTAAACCTTGCCTTTGCTTTGGGCGTAGATTTCACCGGTCAACGGGATGGCGATCGTGGCCGGCAGCAAGAACAACATGGTCAGCAGTAGAAACCAGCGGCGGCGATAGAACGGCACTTCGTCGTAGCACAGGCGGGTAGGCGCAAATCGTTTCGGATCCATTCCGAGCTTTCTTCCCTATCGAAAAACGTCGCGCATTCTAAATACGCCAGCGCACAGTTACTGCGAACCTCATTCCGTTCGCCACAGCGCGGGAACACATTATGGGCAAACTACTGATCATTCTTGGCATCGTCGCAATCATCGCCGGCCTGCTTTGGCCATGGCTGAGCAAATTGCCGTTTGGCCAGATGCCTGGTGATATTGCCGTCCGGAAGGAGAACTACTCGTTCTACTTTCCGATCACGACGATGATCATCGTTAGCGCCGTGATCTCGGCGCTAATGTGGCTCTTCAATCGTTGAAGACCATTGCCGCCAGCCGCCGGGTAGATGTCAGCGGCTTCCATGCACCGTTATCAGCGCTTGCCCATCGAGCGGCGGGTGCCACGAGGCGCAGGGCCGGGACGCTTGTCGTGGCCGGAAGTATCGCCGCGCTGATGCCAGGGCTTTTCCTTCTTGTTGGCCGGCGCGTAGGCCTCGGGCGAAAACGGGAATTGAAATGAGGGCACGGCAGACGATTTTGAACCGGACGCCGTTGGCTCGGGCGTAGACGGCTCACTGGCGGATTCCGTGGCGTTTTCGGAGGCGGTATTGGGGGGCGTGAGCGTCATGATCGTCGTGGTGTAGTGAGAGGGCGGCGCATTATAGAGGCAGTCCCAGCGAACCCGTTAACACCGCCTGGCGGCTATCGGCTGCGCCCATAGTGCAAGGGTCCTCTTTGAAGCCTTGGCAGCACTCTTCCCATCGTCGATCCCAGACGTGCCAGCGGCGCGGTATCCCGCGCCGCTTAGCCTTAACCCACCAACGTTGCGCCACGGGTATTAACGAACAGCGAATAGATGCTGTGGCTGCTAGCCATGAACAGGCGGTTGCCATTGTCCCCACCGAAACAGAGGTTCGCGCAGCGCTCCGGCAAATGGATATGGCCGATGGCCTTGCCCTCCGGGTTGAAAACCCGGACTCCGTCGAGCCCTTCTGGGTTGGCTTTTGGAGACCCGCTGCTCCCCCAGCCGCACCACAGGTTTCCGGATTCGTCACACTTGATGCCGTCGAGGCCACCATAATCAAAGGCTTCGATGTGCTGGCGGCGCTCTCCTAGCGTGCCATTGTCATTAACCGAATACGCCCAGATAAGACGGTTGGGCTTGGCGCGACCCTCAACGATGTACAGCGTTTTTTCATCCGGCGAGAAGCACAGCCCGTTCGGGCCGGCTATATCGTCGATCACGCGCGTCACTGCCTGTGTGTCGCCATCGATGCGATAGACGCCGTGCGGTAACTCAGGCTTGATCTTGTGGCCTTCGTAGTAGCCGCCCGTTTGAAACGGTGGGTCTGTGAACCAGATCGAGCCGTCGCGTTTCACGACGATGTCATTCGGCGAGTTGAAGCGCGTACCTTCGTAGTTGTCGGCCAGCACGGTAATCGTGCCGTTGTGTTCGGTTCGGGTAATACGTCTGCCAACATCCTGCGTTGTCGACCCTTCACAGGCGATCAGCCGGCCCTGACGGTCACGTACGAGGCCGTTGGAGTGGTTCGAGTGTTCGCGATAGACGCCCAGCGTCTGGCTGATCTCGTCCCAACGGACAATTCGATTATTGGGGATGTCGCTGACCAGCAGATAGCGGCCATCACCAAACCAGACAGGGCCTTCCGCCCAGCGAAGCCCATCTGCGAGCTTCTCGACGCTAGCATTGAAGACCCGTAGATCAAGGAAGCTGTCGTCCAGGATTTCGATGGCGGGATCGGGATAACGGTTGTTCAAGACCTCGACGGCGCCTGCCATACGCGGCATGACCGCCGCAGCGCCCAGAGCAGCGGAGCAGAGGAGGGACGACTTGAGAAATTGACGGCGACCACCGTCCTGAGGCGTTTCTTCGTTCATGACGTGTCCTTCTTGTTGTTGTTTACCGTCCAAGCGGTAGGCGCGTTATATGACGTATGACAACATTTGAAAAGAGATTGTTCGGGCTTGCCGTAGCCTGGGACGCGACAATGGCGGGTATTTATCGCCCCCCTCCGCGCGTTATTGGGTGAAGTTGTCCGACGACACTTCGTCGATCAGGAAGATGGGCGACGGGCGCGGCGCTCCGGGTGAGTAGCGCCCCCGATTTCCTTTGGCGGCACCGAGTCAGCGAGCCGGACGCTGTTGCGACCGCCGCGCTTGGACGCGTATAGACCGATGTCGCCTTGCTCGATCAACTCGGTCAGGCCTGCTGGTGGCTGATCGAAGAGGCTGGCGCCGATGCTGAGCGTGACCGGATCCGGCGTGGTGAAGCGTACCGCGCGTTCCTGGAAGCGTTCGCGCAGGCGATTGCCGACTTCGATCACCTGCGTCGCCGACGCGTTCTGCCAGAGGACGATGAACTCGTCTCCCCCCAAACGCGCGGCAAACGCGTCGTTTGGTACCGTCGAGCGGATGAGCTCGCCGAGTAACTGCAGGAGTTCATCCCCAGCGCCATGCCCATGGAGATCGTTCACCTGCTTGAAATTGTCGACGTCGATAAGAAGCAGACCGCCGGGCTTGGACGCGGTCACGGTGTCGACCAGACGCGGCGCGAACGCTTCCAACGCACGGCGATTGAAGAGCGACGTCAATGGATCACGCGCAGCGAGCTGCTCGATACGTTGTTCCCGTCGATATCGGACCGTTCCCGTCATGGAAAGGGCAATCAGCATGAGCACCATGACGCCCTCAACCAGCGAAATCTGAATGATCTCGCCGCGAAAGGCCGTCAGGTCAATAAGCGTGCCGGGCACGATACCGGGGATTGTCTTGGTGAGATAGAAGATCCCGTGCGCCATCAGCACATACCGCAGCTGGGCGGCACCCGTCGTCACGGACCGGCCCAGTGGTCTCAACAAGACGCTTGCCTTGATGGATATCGCCGCGATGATTACCGACTGAACGACCAGCATCGTCTTCGACCAGGACGGATCGCTCGGCAGCAGTAGCATACCGAGCCAGACGCCGAAAGCGAGATACCAGCGCTTGGGCACACGCGTTTCGGTAAACCGCGCTACGCCCAGCAGGAAAAGCCAGTGCACGACGATGAGCATGCCATTGGCACCCCATACGCCAATCAATGTCATGCCACTCATGCGCAATAGCGACAGCGTGCTGCCGACGGACACCAGCGCGAACGCGGCACTCCAGAGCACAAGCGATCGGTCACGGACCGTCAGCCATTCGATCGCCAGGTAAAACGCTGCGGCTGCCGCAAGGGCAACGGTCATGACGAGGAGGGTGACTGGATCGAGCGTCATGGTGTCAGGTCAGCAGCAGAAACGAGGAGAAAGAGCCTCGGCGGGGCGGTGGGAGGCCGGCGCGGAGTGCCACGGGCGTGTTATCGGCGCGGATTATAGGGACTTGAGGCGGCTTGTCGCGGGTTGTTTGTGTCCGTGCAGTCGAGCGCTGACGCAGCAGGATCCGATAGGCGTCGGCGGGCCGCTTCTGACCTGACAGTCACGGCTAACGAATAGTCGATTTCGACGCAGGTGGGTAGGCAGCGCGGTCTACAGATTCGTTGTCTGGACCGCGTCTGGCTTGACGCCTGCACTGGTCAGTTGAGCAGTGGCACGATCTCCGGCATCGCCGATGAGTGATGGCTGGTAATCAGCCATTGCCCCTGCTCTGGGAACCACCGGTAGGTGAATGTGTAGCGCGCCTTTACCGTGTGCTGATCTTCGAAGGTAAACGTGTAGATCCCTGCATCGAGCGCAGTGTTACAGTCGATCTGCACCATGCGTTCATCGACCTTGCCAGTGGGCTTCTGCTCCAGGAAGTGGACGAAGTAGTCCTTCTTTTCATCTTCGGTGCGGCGCGGCACGTTGGAAAGCGTCGGAAGTAGGATCGATTCAGGGGCGTAGTTCTCGACAACCTTGTTCGGGTCGCCCGTACCGAGATCGTCGTTCCAGCGCTCGAACAGCCCTTCGATTTCCTGTTCAGTCGCGGCGTGACATTGCTGGGTCTGGGGCTCGGCGGCCTGTGTAGTAAGGACAAACAAGCCGCTGAACGCAAAGAGAATGGGCAGCTTACGGTTCATGTGAAGGTCCTCTGGTTGGATCATCAACGACGCGCAGCGAACCACTATCATTTTTCGGTCACGCTTCTTTAACGACTTTTGTAACCGGGGCGGGATTCGTCCGGAGAGACGAGCGGCTAACGCGCCGCATAGAACCGATAATGGCGCGTTGTATAAGCGATGCGGCTGGTCTCAAGCGCGGCGTCATTCCTCAAACCGCTCAGAGCAACCCAGGGAACTGGCATTTCCGGCGTCAGCGCCAATTGAGCCCAAGCCTTGACTCACATCGGCCGGGCCAGGCGCCGCCCCCTGTCGTCAAATGTCATGGACCTGGGACGGGCTTCGGCTATGATGCGCGCCCCTCGTTATCCAAGACCTTCCACGATGCCCGGCAATGCCCTCTATACCGATCTGTCGGGTTACTACGATCTGATGTGCGCGGATATCGACTACCGTGCTCAGAGCCACTGTGTCCATCGCCTGCACACGCTATTTGGAAACGGCGGTACACGGCATCTGGATCTGGCGTGTGGTACCGGCCCGCATATCAGACATTTACTCGACGCAGGCTATAAAAGCGCAGGGCTCGACATCAATCGGCCGATGCTGGACAAGGCAGCGGCTCGTTGCCCGGAAGCCGTATTCAGCGTAGGGGACATGTGCGCTTTCGCAACGGACGTGCCTTACGACCTGATCACGTGCTTTCTGTACTCGGTGCACTACAGCGGCACCCTGGCCAGATTGCAGGCCTGCTTTGCAAGCGTTCATGCCGCGCTGGCCGGGGGCGGGGTGTTCTGTTTCAACGCCGTCGACAAGTCAGCCATCGACAATGCGCTATTCGTTTCGCACACAGCTACGCACCCGGACGGGCTGTTCACCTTCAGTTCTGGCTGGAGTTACCCCGGCGAGGGCGAGCGGCAGTGGCTGAAGCTTCGTATCGAAAAGACGTCTGCCAGCAACGAAAAGCAGCGCTGGAGCGACGAGCATCCTATGGTGGCTGTTAGCTTCGACGCGCTGCAAGAGCTGCTGCGACCGTACTTCGATGTGCATGTGCTCGAGCACAGCTATGAAAAGCTGGTGCCGTGGGACGGCGTGTCCGGCAACGCATTGCTTGCGTGCATCAAACGCTGAGGTCAGCGATGAGCTCGGTAGGGCCCTGCACGCACCGATGGCGAAGTGGAGCGAGCGTCCGGGCGTTGTTCATACGTGACAGTGCGCCCGGGTCAATTGAAGTCAAAGTTCCTTGGCAAAACGCCCCACTGCGCTGACGACCTGTTTTGCTCCGTCCTGAATTTCCACGATTACCGCCCCGGCCTCGCTGGCCAGTTCCAACCCCTGAACCGCCTGTTCGCGGCTCGCAAACATGTTGCGCACTGCCTCGTCGGCAAGTGCCTGGTTTTGTTGCACCACGGTGACAATCTCTTCGGTCGCTGCGCTGGTACGGCCGGCCAGCTGCCGAACTTCATCCGCTACCACGGCAAATCCGCGGCCTTGCTCACCGGCGCGGGCAGCTTCGATGGCCGCGTTGAGTGCCAGCAGGTTCGTCTGCGCGGCGATGCTGCCAATTGTCTCCACCATTGAGCTGATCAGCAGGGACTGTTTGCCAAGGGCTTCGATTCCATTGGTCGCGAGTTCCACCTGCTCGGCAATTCGCTCCATGGTGACGAGCGTGTCCTTGACTACGCTCGCGCCGCGTTCGGCGCTGCCGTCGGTCTGCAGCGAAATGTCATAGGCGACGCCTGCTGCTTCTCGCACCTCCAGCTCTCGAGCGACCTGAGCCGAAACCAATGTCGCGAACTTGACGACCTTGTAGAGTTTGCCTTCGGTGTCATGCACCGGGTTGTAGGTCGCCTCGAGCCACACGTCCCGGCCATGGCGGTCGACACGCTTGAAGCGCGCCGCCACGTACTCGCCGCGATTGAGCTTTTGCCAGAACGCTTTGTAGTCCGGCGACGCTGCTTCTTCACGGGTGCAAAACATACTGTGATGCTTGCCTTTCACCTCTGGGAGCGAATAGCTCATCGTCTGCAGGAACTGATCGTTCGCTGTAACGACGGTCCCGTCCAGGTTGAACTGGATGACGGCCGTCGAGCGCAGCAGTGCGGCGATGAATGCCTCGTTTTCCTTGGCCTGATTGACCGCTTCGCTGATGTCGCTGCCGTAGCCCTGTACGTGCGAAAGCTGGCCGTTGGGCCCGGAAATCGGATACCAGTGCATCTTGATCCAGGCGAGACTGCCGTCGGCGCGTAGATAGCGGTAGTTGTCACTGACCGGCTCCAGCTTCGCCACGGCTGCGCGAAAGTTGTGGAAGCAGGGGAGCGTTTTTACATACGACGGTACGACCTCGGCGTGCGGGCGCCCTTGGATCGCGTCGCGTGAGTAACCCAGGGTCTTGATGAAGCGGTCGTTGAATGCGGCGAGGGAAAAATCCTTGTCGAGCGTGACAGTGATCATGTCACTGTCCATTTTGCTCAAGAGCTGGCGCAGGGCTGCCAATTCGGCGTCCTTCGCCTCCAGTTCACTCTTCAAGCGCTTGTTAAACATTCTTGGGCCTCACGCCTCGCTGCAATGAGTCGGTATATCGGCCGTTAGGCGCTCTACTTTAGATGTTTCAGCAATAAAAGCCGGAGTGAGTTACGTCTACAGGTGCCACGAAAAGCCTCGACTGTCGGGCGTTTGCGCATCGGATCAATGCACCCGGCTCACCGCGGCTGAGGTCTCTACGAGATGACGGGCCTGCCGGGCCAGCTGGTCAAGCAAACGGTCGCGTTTTCGTTCGGCGTCGCCCATGGCCCCGGCGCCATGTTGTTGCACAAGATAGGTATGGATTTGCCTGACTTCCTGGGATTGGAAGATGGGCTCCAGATCCTGTATGGCCAGGGCGCCGTTGGAGGGCTGGCTGCGCGTGTTCATGACGACCTGTGGCCCCCTCGCCGACAAGGGTTGAAACCCCAGCGCCTGGAAATACGGCACCTTTGCAGCCACACAGGCCGTCTCGGCATGGGGGTAGCGCGTCACGATCTGCTCGACCATGGCGCGGCCGATGCCTTGACGGCGATGGCTCGCGATTACGGCCATGTAGAGCAGAGCGCACACGTCCGGCGAATCGATGGCAGGCAGGTACAGCGCGAAGCCGAGCAAACGTGCCGGATCGTCGTCGTCGAGCGCCATGATCAGCTCGGGCTTGCCTGCCTGCGCACCGTCCATGCTGTCGATATAGCGATGCACTTCGAGACCGACGACGTACTGGTACAGCGGGTAAAGCGGATTGCTCGGCGTCAACGCCACTGCGCTGATGTCAGTGAAATAGTCCACCACCATCTGCAATACCTGGCTCTTCATGGATTCGGGCGGCGGTGTATCGAGGTGGGTGAGGGTGAACATGGGCGTTCCGGTGCAGAGGGGAGTCGCATAGTGTACCGGGCCGTGCTGGTTGGTCGGGAACTTCGACTTTGCCGATCGGGAAGCGCCCGGCCATGTTCATGAAGCTGTAGCTTAGGGTGGATACGCTTCGCCCTGTTCGCACTCTGGATAAAAGCTGGGGTTCGCCAATGGTCCACGCGGCTCCACTACAATTCGAACACGAGGCCTCATGTCCCAGACGTACTTCTTGAGTTCAGCGCAGCGGTGGTGGGTAAAACTGTCCTCGGCCAGGCGTAAATACACCTTCGCAGCGGTTCTTGGTGCTGTGTTCGGCGTCGCATTGGTTGCGTTTTTACTTCATCCACCCGAGATAGCTGACCTTTCCGAGGAAAGCCGTCACGAGCTCCCCGACCTGCTAGCGCAATGGGACAAAGGCAATGTGATCGTCCTGCTCAGGCATCTGGAACGCTGCGACAAGGAAGACTCCCCTTGTCTGGAAGGTACCGAAGGGATCACGGCGCGCTCGGTGGGTATAGGCCAGCTTCTCGCGGACAGCTACACGCGGCTAGGCCTTGCAAACACCACCATCCTGAACAGTCCCCTGACCCGTACGGCGCAAACGGAATCGATCGTCTTTGCCGACGTCGGTGCGGACATGAACTGGCTGTATGAGTGCCGCAACACGATGTTGAGCGACGCCCTGGCCCATAAGGCGCCTGGTAAAAACCTGGTACTGGTTACGCATAGCAGCTGCATCGAAGCGTTCGAGCAGGCGCTTGGCTATGACAGCGATACACCAGCCTATGGCGCCTCGCTTTTCTTTTCCGCTGACGCGCGATCTGGCTCGTTGCGGGTCCTTGGCTACCTTGATGCGGATGACTGGGACATTGCAGTGGGCCCGTCGTCGACGAGCGTGGCAAATCGCGACCGCCTGCAAACTGAAGAGGGCGGCGTCCTGTAATGGCGGGTGCCCCGCTTTGATTGTGAAGGTGCACCCCGCTGGCCGTCAGATACAGGAAAGCCACGAACCAAGGTCCGTGGCTTTCGTTTTTCACGCCTTCCTTGCGGAGCGTTACAGCGCCATATCGTTCGCTGGCGTGCTCTTCACGGGGGCGGCTTCGATGGGCTCGGCCACAGCGGCGCCGTCGATCACCGGCGGCTTGCGCAGCTGGAGCACTTCCGCGGTGTAGTTCCACTCCTTCTGTACCGCTTCCGGCGAGTCGTTCAGCTTGGTGCCATAGCTCGGTACGATCTGGCGGATCTTGTCCTGCCATTCCGGCGTAGCCACCTTCTCCTTGAACACCTTCTCAAGCACGGTCAGCATGATCGGCGCGGCGGTCGAGGCACCTGGCGATGCGCCCAGCAAGGCAGCTACGGTACGGTCTTCGGACGCGACGACCTCAGTGCCCAGCTTCAGAACGCCACCCTTGTCAGCATCACGCTTGATGATCTGGACGCGCTGGCCGGCTTGCCACAGGCGCCAGTCTTCCTTCTTGGCATGCGGGAAGTAGGTTTGCAGTGCCGCGAAGCGATCATCATCCGACTGCATCAACTGGCCGGCGAGGTATTCCACCAGCGGGTACTGGTCGATACCGACGCGCGTCATCGGCCAGATGTTGTGGGTGGTCATGCTGCTAAATAGATCAAGCAGCGAGCCGTTCTTCAGGAACTTGGTTGAGAAGGTCGCAAACGGCCCGAACAGGATGACACGCTTGCCATCGAGCACGCGGGTATCCAAGTGCGGAACGGACATGGGTGGCGCACCGGTCGAGGCGATGCCGTAGGCCTTGGCCATGTGCTGCTCGGCCACTTCGGGGTTGTCGGTCACCAGGAACGAACCGCCAACGGGGAAGCCCGCATATTCGTTGCCTTCCGGGATTCCCGTTTTCTGCAGCAGCTTCAGTGCGCCGCCACCTGCACCGATGAACACGAACTTGGCGTCCGTACCGTACTCGGTGTTGTCCTTCAGGTTCTTGTAGGTGACGCGCCAGGAGCCATCGTCATTGCGGGTGATGTCCTTCACTTCGCTGGACAGCTGAAGGTCAAAGTTTTCCTTCGACTTCAGGTTGCCAACGAGCTGGCGCGTGATTTCGCCGAAGTTCACATCGGTGCCCAGCGGCGACCAGGTGACGGCCAGCTTCTGGTTCGGGTCGCGGCCTTCCATCATCAGCGGGACCCACTTTGCGATCTGCTCGTGGTCCTCGGAATACTCCATACCAGCGAACAACGGGCTCGCCTTCAGCGCCTCGAAGCGCTTCTTCAGGAAGGCAATGTTGTCATCACCCCAGACGAAGCTCATATGTGGCGTGGAGTTGATGAAGGAGCGGGGATTCTTCAACACGCCCTGGCGTACCTGCCAGCTCCAGAACTGGCGGGAGATCTGAAACGACTCGTTGATCTCGATCGCCTTGGAGATATTGACGTTGCCGTTCTCGTCTTCCGGCGTGTAGTTCAGCTCGGCCAGCGCGGAGTGGCCGGTACCGGCATTGTTCCAGCCATTGGAGCTCTCTTCGGCGACGCCGTCGAGGCGTTCGACCATCTGCATGGTCCAGCCTGGTTCCAGCTCGTTCAGCCACGTGCCCAGGGTGGCACTCATGATGCCGCCGCCTATCAGCAGGACATCGACTTTCTTCGCCTCTTCGGCATGCACGTTCGGCAGCGCGGCTGCGCTTATTGCCAGCGCCATCAGCGCCTTGTTCATCTTCTTCAGCATTGCGTCTTCCAATAAAAAGTACGATTGCCCCCGGTGCGCGTTGTCCGCGTGTGATGCGTGCATTTGTAAGGCGAGCGACACTGCCGTGAGGCCAAAACGCAGCCACTACGGTTCGGAGGTGACGTGACCTCGCATGTACGTTCTCGCGGGATTTTTATTGGAATGCAGAAGAGGGTGCTGGCGCTACGGCGAGGCGTTTCTCACCGCGTTGGCGACGGCACCGGTACTGGCCTGAAGGCATTTCGGAGCGGTTACTCGGACAGCCTGGCCACGGCGGCGCGGATGGTACCAGTTCACAGTCTGAGGTGGAACGTCGCAGGGACAGGATGTCGCAACTTCGTATTCGCTCCAAAGTGCGGATGGGATCAGGCCGCAGAGCCTACCTGTCGGAACAGCGATTTGAGGGCTAAGGCGTGAGGCGCGGCCTACAACGGCTGGTCAGATTCGGTAGCCCGGAGAGCGGGGATTCCTTATCCTTGCCGGCTTTTCATGAAAGGCCGGACCCAATCCATGTTTGAAACAACGCTTTCCCAACTCGAACAAGCCGTCTCCCAACTGCTCGAGCAGAATCAAGCGCTCCAGAGCCGCTGCACTGAGCTGGAGTCGCAGCTGAACCAGGTTCGGGAGGAAAACGACACGCTGCAACTCGCCGCCCTTGAACAGGAAGAACAGCAGAGCGCCTCGTTGGCTCGTCTCCAGGCGTTGCTGCAGCGCACCGGAGCTGGTGAGGTCGCATGAGTGACGTTCGCGTACTGAATATCTTCGGGCGCGATTACTCCATCCGCACCACCGAGGCCGAGCAGGAAACCCTCGCCCGCGCCTCGCAGTTGCTGCAAGTGCAGCTGCAGGAAAGCCGTGAGCGCTTTCCCCGCGCGACGGCAGAAGAACTGCTCGTGCTAACCGCGCTCAACCTGTGCGTACCCGTCATCCAGCAGGATGACCGCCTGAGCGGCGCAGAGCAGCGCTTGAGCGAGACAGTAAGGCGGATAACGCAGCAGCTGGGGAATGCAGCAGAGCCGCATTAGCAGCGTACTGATCGTTCCCACGCTCCGCGTGGGAACGCAGCCTCGGACGCTCCGCGTCAAAGCTACCAGCGCCCCTCGATCAATCCCGCTTTGATCGTTCCCACGCTCCGCGTGGGAACGCAGCCCCCGACGCTCTGCGTCAAAACCACCAGCGCTCCACCTCGATCAATCCTGCTTGCCCTGCGTAGTTACCGGCACTGGAGTAGCGCCAGTGTTCCCCCAGATCGACATAGCCGCGCTTGACCCTGTAGTCGAGCTCGATCGTTCCCACGCTCCGCGTGGGAACGCAGCCCCTGACGCTCTGCGTCAAAACTACCAGCGCTCCACCTCGATCAATCCTGCTTGCCCTGCGTAGTTACGGGCACTGGAGTAGCGCCAGTGCTCCCCCAGATCCACGTAACCACGCTTGACCGGGTTGTGGTGTATGTAGTCGAGCTTCTGCCGCATCACCTCGGCGCTATAGACCAGCTCCGCATGCGATCCTTCCTGCCAGAGCTGGTAGACGCGATCGGCCTTGTGCGCCCGCTTGGCAAAGCGCAGCCGTTCCAGCACGCGTTCTGCTCCTCGCGCCTGAAGGTGATCAATGATCTTGCGTGCGGTAAACGACTTGAAGCTGCTGACGCATCTACCCAGGTCAGGCGCTTGCGCGATGAAATGCAGATGGTTTTCAAGAACGACGTAGCCATAAACGCGTAACCCCTGATTGGCCTGCTGATAACGCCAGCAATCAAACAGGATGCCGACCAGGGCAGGGCGAGTGAATAGCGGCAGCCATTCCAGCACCGTACAGGTCAGGAAGTGTGGCTTGTCTGGTTCGGTGATGACGTAACGGCTGCGGCCCATGGATTCTTCCCTGAATCGGATGGTGGTGGACTGATGTTACTCTGGATAAAAAAGGCAGATTGCGAACTCGCCCGGCCAGCTCGATACAGCGATAGCTTCCACGCTAAAGAGTGGCAGCCAACCCAGTGCTCTGCGTCATCCTAGCCTCCAACGATTAATGCCGCACACAATGGCAGGACAGATACTGACATCAGACATTTGGCGATCTTGCGCATCCGTGACTCTCGCTGGTTGAGACGTTACTAAGTGGCGAGCCAAGCGCGCCTGTATTGGCCGCTATATCGGCGGGACTTGAAGGCGCATGATCCACGGATTGGCGCAGGCTGTGCGTTGTCACGTAGACAACTGGCATGCGATCCCCATCAATGCCGCTATCGTCCGCGCGCATGATGAATACGACCACACGCGTTACACTGCTCCCTCATTAGATTAGTGTTCGCCATTGTGGGAGTAGCTGAGCAATGAGGGGCCAGCGTTGGAACCTGCAGGAGCTGAAGCTGGCTTTCTATCTGTACTGCCAGTTGCCTTTCGGCCGTCTGCATGCCCGCAATCCGGAGATCATTGACCTCGCGACCATGCTTGGGCGCACACCTTCGTCTGTAGCGATGAAGCTGGTGAACTTCGCCAGTCTCGATCCCGCCGTTACCTCAACGGGCCGAAAAGGTCTGGACGGAGCTTCACGTCTGGACCGCGAGATCTGGGATGCCTTCCATGCGGACTGGGAGGGGCTCGCCGTCGAATGCGCCGCGCTCAAGCTGGATTGGGCGGCCTCGGCTGAGCCCGCTATTGCCGAGATGCCAAGTGAATACTTCGTCGGTGAGACCCGCGCGGCCGTCGTCCAACAGCGTGTTCGCCAGCAGTTCTTCCGGCGCGCTGTGCTTAGTAGCTACCGAGGCCGTTGCTGCATGTCCGGTCTTGACGAACCTGCGCTCTTGCTTGCGAGTCACATAAAACCATGGCGTGAAGACAAGGCCAACCGACTCAATCCGGCAAACGGCCTTTGCCTTTCCGCGTTGCATGACAGGGCATTCGACCAGGGGCTGATCTCTGTGTCGCCGGAATACACGGTCATCGTCTCCCCGCGTTTGGCGATATCCGAGCAGCCATTTGTTGCTCAGGTGTTCAGCAAATTGCAATCAAGGCTGCTCGAATTACCCGAGCGATTTCTGCCTGATCCGGCGTTCCTCGCATGGCATCGAGCAAACATTTTCGAGGGATCTTTGGCCGAGTAAAGGGGCGACCCAGAGCCTGTCGAAAGTGTCATCATTGCCACGGCTGTATCGCCCGCTACGCCTATCGCATTTTCACGTAGGGCAGGAAACCGAGCAGCCTTTCCCACGCGGCGCGGACATCCAAGCTACCTCGCTTCCTTTTGGTGTGAACTCGCGGTTTCGATGTTGTTGCCGATACCGGTTCCGCTCTTACAGCGACTCACTTTTTTCAGACGCCCTAAAAGTAAGCAAAAGGTTTGGCCCCTGGCATCCTGCCCTGCGTCGCAGGGTTCCCTCGTTTCATCGTTTGATCGTTCCCACGCTCCGCGTGGGAACGCAGCCTGTGACGCTCTGCGTCAAAGCGACCAGCGCTCCATCTCGATCAATCCTGCTTGCCCTGCGTAGTTACGGGCACTGGAGTAGCGCCAGTGCTCCCCCAGATCCACATAGCCTCGCTTGACCGGGTTGTGGAGTATGTAGTCGAGCTTCTGCCGCATCACCTCGGCGCTATAGACCAGCTCCGCATGTGACCCTTCCTGCCAAAGCTGGTAAACCCGATCGGTCTTGTGCGCCCGCTTGGCAAAGCGCAGCCGTTCCAGCACGCGTTCTGCTCCTCGCGCCCGAAGGTGATCGATGATCTTGCGTGCGGTAAACGACTTGAAGCTACTAACACATCTACCCAGGTCAGGCGCTTGCGCGACGAAATGCAGATGGTTTTCAAGAATGACGTAGCCATAAAGGCGTAACCCCTGATTGACCTGCTGATAACGCCAGCAATCGAACAGGATGTCGACCAGGGCAGGGCGAGTGAATAGCGGTAGCTATTCCAGCACCGTACAGGTCAGGAAGTGCGGCCTGTCGGTTCGGTGATGACGTAACGGCTTCGGTTCATGGATTCTTCCTTGAAGCGGCTGGTGGTGGACTGATAGTGCTCTGGCTTACAAGTGTAGATTGCGAGCTCGCCGGGCTCCAACTGGCTACAGCGAGAGCTTCCAGGCCTGTGCGGTAGCCCCCGCACGGTGCTCTGCGTCTACCAAGCGTGCAGACGCGCAGCGGCTTCAGCTTGGGCGCTGGAGCGTCCCGCGATGCGTTCCCACGCGGAGCGTGGGAACGATCATAAAGATAGATCTGCCCGCTTTCTTCCTTGCTTGTCATAGATTTGACGGAGATGCTTGTTTGGTCTGAACTATTAGATCCTTTTTTACGGCTTGCGTCGTGCCGTTCGAATACAGTGCACAAAAATCTGTGGAACAAAACATCAAACGGTACTCTTTTCGCTCGCCCTCCGAATCGAGACTGACGATAGGGGATGAGGGGAATCCTTTGTCAAAAATTTCCGCAGCTGCCTTCTTTCCCACATAAAAGAAGGGTCCCACCATTAGAAGTATTATTACAGAAAGCGCGACCATGGCTGCCAGGATGGCATAACATGGAATGACAATGAACATAAAGGAGCGCAAGAGTTCTTTCCACCATCTGAGTTGCGTAGATTTGACTTTTCGATCTTCCTCGTACGCTTTGAATGTGGGTGCAAGACGTTTTGCGAAATAGTTAAATGTACCGAAAAAAATAACTAGGAACGGTGCGCCTATCGAGAATAACCAAGGATTGGCGGCGACAATGTCCTGTATGCCGTTTAATCCATTTGTAGCCGCATGTAGCCAAGCGATGGTGGCTTTAATAAGCGTGTCGGCTGTACCTATTTCAAACATAGTTGGTTCTAGCTTTAGATAAGCTAAATAACCTTCATGATAGGCGCTGCCATGCAAGAAAAAGATTGGCGTAATAACTGTCAAGAAGATTGGGATTATCTTGGTAAGACTGATTGCGCTTTTGGGTTCGTGTTTACTTATATCGCTTTGGCCCATATTCATTCCTACGTTTCTTTTCCGAACTTTGCGTGCCGGGATGATGTAAGTCTAGCGGTATTGCGGATCCTTTCAATTATACCAATGTGTAGTTTTAGGTCCTGTGACTTGGTTGGCTGTCTACCAGACGAGGGCCGGAATAACGGAGTTGGCATCTAGCGGTTCAGCTAGATCGATAGCTGTCTTCGGAACGTGCGATATGCCGGCTCGCGTAGTTTCTTGCCCGCTACGTGCCCAATGGGCCGTACGGCCCGGCGGAAGCTCGAATAGGCCAGTCTGCACTCCAGCGACGCGCCCGTGCTTAACCGTATTAAAAATGGATATGGTCTGCGTGCTGCACGTAGTCACCGCTGTCGTGTACCAGCGCGCCACTTCGATCATCCTGATTGCTCCGCGTAGTTACGATCACTGGAGTAGCGCCAGTGCTCCCCTAGATCCACATAGCCTCGCTTGACCGGGATGTGGTGTATGTAGTCGAGCATCTGCCACATCACTTTGGCGCTATAGCCAGCTCCGCATGCGATCCTTCCTGCGAGAGCTGGTAGACGCGATCGGTCTTGTGCGCCCGCTTGGCAAAGCGCCGCCGTTCCGGTACGCGCTCTGCCGCTCGAGCCTGAAGGTGATCGATGACCCTACGCGTCCCGTTCTTTAACTGTTGCTCAGATGATCGTGCTGGGTTCAATATCGATCGACGCAAAGCGTCGAGAGCTACGCTCCCACGCGGAGCGTGGGAACGATCAGAATGCAGAGCGTGGGAACGATCAAACACGATCCCAGATGGCCATCCTGATTGGTTCGTCTGCAAGATAGGTGTTGATTGATAGTGCCCACGCTCTGCGTGGGCACGCTTGGCACGGACGCTCCGCGTCCTATTCTTGACCTATGGCTTAGATGGGGTCAGTACTGGATTCGACATTGATCGACGCAGAGCGTCGACAGCTACGCTCCCGCGATGAGGGGGGGAACGATCAATATTTACTGCCTCAATAAAAAAAGCCCCGCACTAGGCGGGGCTTTTTTTTCGAAGCTTTAACCACAACATCCACGGCAGGTGTAGGGCGAAGCTACCGTAACCTTAGGAATTGCCATCAATCCCAGCTCAACGCCCCGCCAGTCTGATATTCAATAACCCGCGTCTCGAAGAAGTTCTTCTCTTTCTTCAGGTCCATGATCTCGCTCATCCATGGGAACGGATTCGCGGTGCCTGGGTATTCTTCTTTCAGGCCGATCTGGGTGAGGCGGCGGTTGGCGATGAATTTGAGGTAGTCCTCCATCATCGCGGCGTTCATGCCGAGGACGCCGCGGGGCATGGTGTCGCGGGCGTATTCGATTTCCAGCTGCGTGCCCTGGAGGATCATCTGGGTCGCTTCGTCCTTCATCTGGGCGTCCCACAGGTGTGGGTTTTCGATCTTGATCTGGTTGATCATGTCGATGCCGAAGTTCAGGTGCATGGACTCGTCACGCAGGATGTACTGGAACTGCTCGGCGGTGCCGGTCATCTTGTTGCGGCGGCCCATGGAGAGGATCTGGGTGAAGCCGCAGTAGAAGAAGATGCCTTCCAGGACGCAGTAGTACGCAATGAGGTTGCGCAGGAACTGGCGGTCGGTCTCAGGGGTGCCGGTCTTGAACTCGGGGTCGGAGATGGAGCGGGTGTACTTCAGTCCCCAGGACGCTTTCTTCGCGACGCTCGGAATTTCGTGGTACATGTTGAAGATCTCGCCTTCGTCCATGCCCAGCGATTCGATGCAGTACTGGTACGCGTGGGTGTGGATTGCCTCTTCGAACGCTTGGCGCAGGATGTACTGGCGGCACTCGGGGTTGGTGATCAGACGGTAGACGGCAAGCACGAGGTTGTTGGCAACCAGCGAGTCGGCGGTGGAGAAGAAGCCGAGGTTGCGCTTGACGATGCGGCGCTCGTCTTCGGTCAGGCCGTCAGCGGACTTCCACAAGGCAATGTCCGCGTTCATGTTCACTTCCTGCGGCATCCAGTGGTTGGCGCAACCATCCAGATACTTCTGCCAGGCCCAGTCGTACTTGAAAGGCACGAGCTGGTTAAGGTCGGCGCGGGCGTTGATCATCTGCTTGTCGCCGACGTGCACGCGGGCGGACGAGCCTTCGAGGTCGTCGAGGCCTTCCTGAATGTCGAGGTCGTTCAGTGCAGCCTTGGCACGGGCGACGGCGTCGGAGTCGCCGGCATCAACCGCGCGGGCTTCGTTGGCCATGGCGCCGCCAGCGGCGTTCAGGGCTTCGAGGCTCATGTCGGCATCAGCCTGGATCGGCTGCTGCTTGTTGGCCTGCTTGGGTGCGGTGGTTTCTTCGGGTTTGTCGAATTCGTCCCAGCTCAGCATGGTGGCGTCTCCTGGTCGTGGACCGGCGCGTGGGCCGGTCGTGAATGGTGTTTGCTGTGGCGGTGCACGCAAAAGCTAAAAACGGTTAGGGCGAAGAGGGCAGTTGGCGGTCTTCGCCGGACCCGGTCATCGAAATGACCGGGGTAGTTCGTGTCTGGGCGGCGCTGAGGCACTTAATCCTTGGCGTCGCGGGTGGAGCAGGTGGTTCAGTAGGTGCGAGCGGAGCAAAGCAATCCCAGCGAACTCCGCCTACCGCTCCTGCGATCGAGCAGTTTCCAGGGTGGGTCAGCGCTAGGCGCGGGGAGGTTCGGGTCCCCTGAGCGTACTGGTGTACGTGATGGGGCCCGGACCTCCACGCAACAACGCGAAGGCCCGCTCTGGGAGCTGCGTAAGCCTTATTGGCAGGCTTCGCAGTCGGGATTATCGATGCTGCACGCCGCCGGCACCGGTGCCGGCTTCGGCTCCATCGCCTCGACCGGAGCAGGTGCGGCCTGCAGGCCTTCCTTGCCACCGCTCGACACGGCGTTCAGCTTGCCGGTGTTGATGGTGGACTTCTCGGTGCTGGTCGCGGCCAGGGCACGGAGGTAGTAAGTGGTTTTCAGACCACGGTACCAGGCCATGCGGTAGGTCACGTCGAGCTTCTTGCCCGATGCGCCGGCGATGTACAGGTTGAGCGACTGCGCCTGATCGATCCACTTCTGGCGACGGCTGGCCGCGTCGACGATCCAACGGGTCTCGACTTCGAAGGCCGTGGCGTACAGGTCTTTCAGATCTTGCGGGATGCGCTCGATCTGCTGCACGGAGCCGTCGTAGTACTTGAGGTCGTTGACCATGACCGGATCCCACAGGTCACGCGCCTTGAGGTCGCGGACGAGGTAGGGGTTGATCACGGTGAACTCGCCCGACAGGTTCGACTTCACGTAGAGGTTCTGGTAGGTCGGCTCGATGGACTGCGATACGCCGGTAATGTTGGCGATGGTCGCGGTTGGCGCGATGGCCATGATGTTCGAGTTACGAATACCTTTCTTGACGCGCTCGCGGATCGGGGCCCAGTCCAGGGTCTCGTTCAGGTCGACGTCGATGTACTTCTGGCCACGCGCTTCGATCAGGATCTGCTGTGAGTCCAGCGGCAGGATGCCCTTGCTCCACAGCGAGCCTTCGAAGGTGGAGTACGCGCCACGCTCGTCGGCCAGGTCACAGGAGGCCTGGATGGCGAAGTAGCTGATCGCTTCCATCGACTGGTCGGCGAACTCGATCGCGGCGTCGGAACCGTACGGGATGTGCTGCAGGTACAGCGCATCCTGGAAGCCCATCAGGCCGAGGCCGACCGGACGGTGCTTCATGTTGGAGTTCTTGGCCTGCGGCACGCTGTAGTAGTTGATGTCGATCACGTTGTCGAGCATGCGTACGGCGGTGCGTACGGTCTTCTCGAGCTTGGCGACATCCAGCTTGCCGTCGACGATGTGGTTGACCAGGTTCACGGAACCCAGGTTGCAGACCGCGATCTCGTCCTTGTTGGTGTTCAGGGTGATCTCGGTGCACAGGTTCGAGCTGTGAACCACGCCCACATGCTGCTGCGGGCTGCGCAGGTTGCATGGGTCCTTGAAGGTGAGCCATGGGTGGCCGGTCTCGAACAGCATCGAGAGCATCTTGCGCCACAGGTCCTTCGCAGGCAGGGTCTTGAACAGCTTGATCTTGCCGTACTTGGTCAGCTCTTCGTAGTACTCGTAGCGCTCCTCGAAGGCCTTGCCGGTGAGGTCGTGCAGGTCCGGTACGTCGGAAGGCGAGAACAGGGTCCACTGGCCGTCATCGAAGACGCGCTTCATGAACAGGTCCGGAATCCAGTTCGCGGTGTTCATGTCGTGGGTACGGCGACGGTCGTCACCGGTGTTCTTGCGCAGCTCGATGAATTCTTCGATGTCGAGGTGCCAGGTTTCCAGGTAGGCACAGACGGCGCCCTTGCGCTTGCCACCCTGGTTGACGGCAACGGCGGTGTCGTTGACGACTTTCAGGAAGGGGACGACGCCCTGGGATTTGCCGTTGGTGCCCTTGATGTAGGAACCCAGTGCACGGACGGGCGTCCAGTCGTTGCCCAGGCCACCGGCGAACTTGGAGAGCATGGCGTTATCGTGGATCGCGCCGTAGATACCTGACAGGTCGTCCGGAACGGTGGTCAGGTAGCAGGACGACAGCTGCGGACGCAGGGTGCCGGCGTTGAACAGCGTCGGAGTCGACGACATGTAGTCGAAGGAGGAGAGCAGGTTGTAGAACTCGATCGCACGCGCTTCGCGGTCCTGCTTCTCTTCGATGGCCAGACCCATGGCGACGCGCATGAAGAAGATCTGCGGCAGTTCGAAACGCACGCCATCCTTGTGGATGAAGTAGCGATCGTACAGGGTCTGCAGGCCGAGATAGGTGAACTGCTGGTCGCGCTCGTGGTTCAGCGCAGCGCCCAGGCGCTCCAGGTCGTACTCCTTGAGCTTGGAGTCGATCAGTTCGAACTCGGAACCTTTTTCGACGTAAGCAGGCAGGGCCTTGGCATACAGCTCGGCCATCTCGTGGTGAGTGGCGGACTCGGCCACGCCCAGGAAGCCCAGTGCTTCGGCACGCAGGGTGTCCATCAGCAGGCGAGCCGTCACCTGGCTGTAGTTGGGCTCACGCTCGACAAGGGTCCGCGCGGTCATCACCAGAGCGGTGTTGACGTCTTTCTCGGCAACGCCGTCGTAGAGGTTCTTGAGAGTTTCGCGCTCGATCAGGGCGCTATCGACTTCGGCCAGGCCTTCGCAGGCTTCGGAAATGATGGTTTGCAGTCGGCCCATGTCCAGCGGCTGCAGGCTGCCGTCGGCCTTGGTCACGCGAATGCTGGGGTGCGGCTGGGCAATATCACTACCGGCAGCGGTCTTGCGCTCGTTGGCGCGGGCTTCGCGATAGATCACATAGTCGCGCGCAACCTTTTGTTCGCCGGCGCGCATCAAGGCCAGTTCGACTTGATCCTGGATTTCTTCGATGTGGATGGTGCCGCCGGAAGGCATGCGACGCTTGAAGGTCGCGGTGACCTGCTCGGTCAGACGGCGGACGGTGTCATGAATACGCGAAGACGCGGCGGCGTTGCCGCCTTCCACTGCGAGGAATGCCTTGGTGATCGCGACGGTGATCTTGTCATCGGTGTACGGGACGACGGTACCGTTGCGCTTGATCACACGCAGCTGGCCCGGCGCCGTGGCGTTCAGGTCGAGGCCGTTATCGGCGGACCTTGGCGCAGCGGCCGTCGGGTTCTCGCGAGTGGTGTCTGTTTGCATGAAGTGCTCTCCACATTCAAAAGTTCGGGCACACGAGGGTGCCCACTGTTCAGTCAAAGCCCAATGCAACACGTCGGCACGAGGCCGACGCGGCAATTGTTGGCTTGGGAATACGGCGCAGGACTTGTGCGCCCTCCATGGACCCAAAGCCGGTCACGTTTTAACCATGACCACAATCCCTAGTGTTTCGTGCTGGCTTGAAACACATCTTCTCGGGCGATGCGCTAATCGGTAGATACGCGTGTTCGCCCTGCCGAAACAACCATAAGGATTGCCAAAAAACATTGCAGTCAGTACATGGCCTGTCGTGTTGACAAACCATTTTTCGTACTGCCGTGTTGTGGTGCCTTTTCTGACGCGGACCCAATATGTAGTTGGCCCGTGTCGATGGCGATACAAGATAGAGGTTGTGAGGGGATCAGGCAAGCCGTCTTGCCTGGCGTATCCTGTGGATAAATCTGTGGGTTACCTTTGCGTACTTCGCTAGAGAGGGCGGAGCCGCTGGGGTAGGGCGGTGTGTGCCGTTTGTCGCGCTTTTTTTGCCGACGAAACCGCTTTTTTGCCTTCACGCCCAACCACTAGATGTAGTGTTGTTTGTCAAGGGGGCGGAGCAACAGATCAGTGCGACAATCGAGCGCTACAGGACGGATACAGCAGGGCGCCATGATAGCGGTCATGAGTGTGCAAATTGTCGCGCTGCTCATCTCCAATTAGGCGAATCCGCTGGAGGCGATATTGGCGATGCATTCGCTAGAACTGGCCGACAATTGCCGGGCCAGCTGAACGAGTCGATGCAGCGGAGCACGGATTGCCGCATGCGTTACCGTCAAGAGGCGTGCACATCCTATCTGGCTATGGACGCGGCGGCAGCCTGTGCATGAGCCAACGGCAATGGCGAAGTCCGTAGATGTTTTGTGCGGAAAACCGCCATGCACGCGGGTGTAGAGCGACCGAGCGGGCGAACATCCGCCAAGCAGAAGACGCAAATCTCAAATGCAACCGCATGTTAAGTCACTGATTCTCTGAGATTTAAGTATTTCAATGGGTTTCGGCACGCGCTTTGCTCAGCCTGAGCAACCGACGTTTTTATCGGTGCAGAACAAATCCCTCCAGAAAGGAGGGTTTCTGGAATCAGGTGCGCTCGGCTCGATGGATCGACGAACGTGCCAGCGAGGTTTGCCATGTCTGCTGAAACCCCCGTTCGCCAACCGTTCTACAAGATTCTGTACGTTCAGGTCCTGTTCGCCATCGTTATTGGCGTGCTCATCGGCCATTTCTATCCTGAAACCGGTACCGCGCTGAAACCCCTGGGCGACGGCTTCATCAAGCTGATCAAGATGGTCATCGCGCCGATCATTTTCTGTACCGTCGTGACCGGTATCGCCGGCATGCAAAGCATGAAGGCTGTCGGCAAGACGGGTGGTTATGCGCTGCTTTACTTTGAAGTGGTTTCGACAATCGCGCTGGTCATTGGCCTAATTGTGGTCAACATCGTCCAGCCTGGCGCTGGCATGCACGTTGATCCGACCACTCTGGACGCCACGGGTATTGCGGCCTATGCCGCTGCTGGCGAGAAGCAGAGCACCATCCAGTTCCTGCTCAACGTGATTCCGAATACCGTAGTAGGGGCCTTCGCCGAAGGCGAGATCCTTCAGGTGCTGTTCTTCTCGGTGCTCTTCGGTTACGCCCTGCACCGCATTGGTGACTACGGCCGCCCGGTGTTCGAGTTCATCGAGCGTATCTCCCAGGTGCTGTTCAACATCATCGGTGTGGTGATGCGTGTCGCGCCGCTGGGTGCTTTGGGCGCCATGGCCTTCACTATTGGCAAGTACGGCGTCGGTTCGCTGGTACAGCTCGGCTACCTGATGGTGTGCTTCTATATCACGTGCGTGCTGTTCGTCCTGATAGTGCTTGGGACGATTGCTCGGGTACACGGTTTCAGCATCGTCAGCTTCATCAAGTACATCCGCGAAGAACTGCTGATCGTCCTGGGCACGTCGTCCTCTGAGACGGCACTGCCGCGCATGATCGACAAGATGCAGAAGCTGGGTGCTCAGAAGTCCGTCGTTGGTCTGGTCATTCCGACCGGCTATTCATTCAACCTGGACGGCACATCGATCTACCTGACCATGGCTGCGGTCTTCATCGCCCAGGCGACTGACACGCCGATGGACCTTACCCACCAGATCACCCTGCTGGCTGTCCTGTTGATCGCCTCGAAGGGCGCTGCGGGTGTCACGGGTAGTGGCTTCATCGTCCTTGCCGCGACCCTGTCCGCTGTTGGTCACCTGCCGGTTGCCGGCCTGGCGCTGATCCTGGGTATCGACCGCTTCATGTCCGAGGCCCGCGCGCTGACCAATCTCATTGGTAACGGTGTTGCGACCATCGTTGTTGCCAAGTGGTGCAAGCAGCTGGACGAAAACGCGCTGAAGGAAGGCCTGGCGGCGGGCCCAGCCGCCGCGGCCGTAACACCGCCGGAAACGCCGGTCACACATGAGCCGGCTCGTTCCTGATACGGCCAGTCGCAGACCAAAAGCCCGTCCTCGAGACGGGCTTTTTTGTTTCTGCGGGAAGGGCTGGAGCGCGGCGCGCGCGCTCTAGATCTCGGCAGGGACCGCGACGAGGCTGAGAAGGTGGTCGCCGAGCTGAATGAATTGGCCGCTCACTTGTTGGCCGGCGCGCCACTCGTTGGAAAGGTCGGTGCGCAGTGCCAGTTGCGCCTGGCCATCGTAGGTCAGGTCGATCACTTCGGCGTCCTGAAAGTAGAACCGGCGGCGGGTGAGGGGATAGAGCGCTTTGAATAAGCTTTCCTTGAAGGAGAACACGAGGGTTACGAGCGTGGACGGCGTCCAGTCGCTGAAGCGTGTTCGCTCGGCCTCGGTCAGGATCTCATGCGCAAGTCGCTCGGCGCGGGTGCCCTCGAGCAGATGTTCGAGGTCCAAGCCCAGGGATTGCCAGCTTCGGTGGCGGCCGCTGACGGCCGCCGCGAATCCCTTGCTGTGTGTGATCGAGCCGCAAAAGCCCACCGGCCATTGGGGCACACGTTCAGCGTCGATCGGGAGCTCGCTCCTGGGGCCTTGAAGGCATTCCAATGTACGTCGGGCGCAGACGCGTCCGCCCAGGTATTCGGCCTGGCGCTTTGTCGCGGCGGTGGTGAGATGCTCCGGGCGCTGCAGTGCGAGCTGTGTAAAGGCGTCCGTATCAAAGCGCTCATGGTGCACTGCGACCGTCGCGCAAGCGCAATCATCCAGCGCTGCAGGGAATCGCCAACGGTCGTCCGGCGTATCGATACAAGGGGGATATTGAATGTCGCTCATCGGGCCATTCTGCCCAGCTGGCCGTCGCTTTGCCAGCGTCTATGTCGATGGTTGCGAGGCGTCCAAGGGGCTGGCGACTTATGCGAAGCCAAGGCATCGATATCGGAAGCGTCGAGACCGCCCCCTGAGGGCGAGCTGCGAGGGTAGGAGCAGAAATTGGGCGCAACGCGCAGGGCGCTTCGAGGAAGCGCCCTGATACGCCTTACATTGAAGGCTGAGGATTGCTTGCCGTGGGTGCGGTAGCTGCTGTGGGCGCAGTTGTTGCGGGCTTGTCGTGGCCTGCAACGGTAGTACCGCGTACGGCAGCGGCTGCCGTATCCGCCAGCGGACGGTGGTCGTGCGCGCTGGAGCTGCTGTTGAGCGCGTCGGCGATTGCACGCTTGGCTGCGCACTTGCCACTGAAGCCGCGCGCGACTGCCATGCCGCCCATGGCGAGCTGGACCATGCCGCCGAGGCCGCCTTTGCGAATGCCTTTGCCCAGGAGAAGCAAGCCGCCGGCGATGGAGGCGGCGCGTTCCCAACCGTGTACGTTCGGATCTGCGGGTTTATTCATAGTGGGCTCCGTGATTGGCTTTTGGAAAACTGTCTCGATATGCGTATCGTTTCTGATCGGACAGTGTTTCGATTACGTCTCGCGGCGTCCCGTTCCCTGGCGGGGATGATTGGCGTCAATGCAGCAAGCTGACGCACGCCCGTAATGCGCGCGAAACTTGCCGCCAATCGCAACGGTCCCACCTTCTACACACGCCGCCGTAAAGGATCCTCATGTTTGGCAATATTCTCAGAGGAATGAGTCCGTTCACGCTGGTCAAGCGATCGGTTGAAGAGTTCATCGATGACGAAATGCCGACCTATGCGGCGGCGCTTGCGTTCCAGATGTTCTTCTCGTTGTTTCCCTTCCTGCTGTTCTTGATCGCTCTGCTGGGCTACTTCGATCTCGGCAACTTTTTCGACTGGCTTCGAGAGCAGGCGCGTCTAGTCCTGCCGGGCCAGGCGATGGAGCCTGTCGATGCCACCCTCGAACAGCTCCAGCAACAGCAGTCGGGCCTGTTCTCGTTCAGTATCATCATCGCCTTGTGGACGGCATCAGCGGGCGTGCGCTCGGCGATGGATGCCATGAACAAGGCCTACGATGTGAAGGAGGGCCGGCCCGTCTGGAAGCGCTTCCCGCTATCCGTTGCCTACACCATCGGCCTTGCGATCCTGCTGCAGCTGTCCGCAGGCTTCATGCTGATCGGGCCTCAGGTGCTGAACTACTTTGCACACTATGTGGGCCTGGACCAGGTGATGGTCATGGTCTGGTCCGTCCTGCGGTGGCCGGCGGCGATCGGTCTGAGCATCTTTGCGGTAGCGCTTATTTACTGGGTCGCCCCGGATGTGAAGCAGCGATTCCGCTTCATCACGCCTGGGTCCGTAATCTGCGTGTTGGTCTGGATCATTGCATCGCTGGGCTTTGCGTATTACGTCCAGAACTTTTCGAACTACAACGCCATGTACGGCAGTATCGGCGCCATCATCGTGCTGATGCTCTACTTCTATATCTCGTCTGCCGTCATGTTGTTCGGCGCTGAAATGAATGCCGTGATCGAGCACCATCATCCTGAGGGCAAGGACAAGGGTGACAAGTTGCCCGATGACGAGGAAGCGGATAGCGAGCCCCAGCCTAGCCGGTGAATCACCGTTGAAACAAAGAGCCCGCGTTGATCGCGGGCTTTTTTGTGGGCTGCGGTAAGGTCGGGAATGCGGTGGGGCGGTTTGCCCGGTGTGGCTGCCTCTGCCTATTTAGGCCTAGGAAGGGCGTGCTGCGATGGTTTCTGCGCCATCTGATTGGGGAGATGGCTTCGGTAACGGTGCCGGAGTCAATCCGCACAGCGACCTCAGGCTTTGGGCCAATCTCGAGATCGACTTCGAGCGCGCGGTGCCGGCGGAAGCCCTTACGGGATTCCGCCCTACGCTTGTGGCGAGCGATGTGCGCATATAGGTCCGTAGGGTGGATTAGCCGTTTGCGGCGTAATCCAGCGGCCGCGGGCTGCGAATGGCCTTTGCGATCCAAAGAGGAGGGGGAGATAACCAGTTTGCGGAATAATCGCACGACGACCCTCGGGGTTCGCGCCGATCTCGAGATCGACACCGGGCGCGTGGTGCCGGCGGAAGCCCTGCGGGATTCCGCCTACGGCAGTTATGCGGCGATAGCGGGGCCTGTGGCGAGCGATGCGGGCATCTAGCCCGATGTCAGTGCCAAGCCGAAGTAGCGCCCGGCACAACGGTTTCGTTGTGCACCCGCCGTGGCAGCGTTGGTTCTCGCGAGGATCTTCATCGGGCACAAAAAAACCCGCGCGTTCGACCGCGCGGGCTTATTCGGGCTACCCGGTCAGGCAGCCAGCAGCGTGCGAAGCACGTAGTGGAGAATGCCGCCGGCCTTGAAGTACGACACTTCGTTCAAGGTGTCGATACGGCACAGCAGCTCAGCCGTGTCGAGCGAACCGTCCTCACGCTTGATCTCCAGCGTGAGCGGCATGCGCGGGCGAATCTCCACACCATCAAGCCCGAGCAGGCTGATGGTTTCCCTCCCGGTCAGGCCGAGGCTCTTGCGGTCCTGTCCGTTGGTGAACTGCAGGGGCAGCACGCCCATGCCCACCAGGTTGGAACGGTGGATACGCTCGAAGCTCTCCGCGATGACGGCCTTGACCCCTAGCAGGTTCGTCCCTTTTGCCGCCCAGTCACGGGAAGACCCGGTTCCATATTCCTTACCGGCGAAAATCACCAGCGGCGTGTTCTCCGCCTGATACTTCATGGCGGCATCGTAAATCGCCATTTGCTCGCCGCTTGGCACGTGGATGGTCAGCCCGCCTTCGTCCTCGATCATCTCGTTACGAATGCGGATGTTGGCGAACGTACCGCGCATCATGACTTCGTGGTTGCCGCGACGGGAACCGTAGGAGTTGAAGTCGCGTGGCTCAACGCCGTGCTCGCGAAGGTAGCGGCCTGCAGGGCTGTCTACCTTGATGTTGCCGGCGGGGGAGATGTGGTCGGTTGTCACCGAGTCACCAAGCAGCGCCAGAATGCGGGCGTCGTGGATGTCCTGTACACGCGGGGGTTCGCCAGCGATGTCGGAGAAGAAGGGCGGGTGCTGGATGTACGTCGAGTCATTCTGCCAGACGTAGGTCTCGGCTTCGGGCACTGCGATTCCCTGCCATTTCTCGTCGCCGGCGAAAACATCGGCGTATTCCTTGCGGAACATTCCTGCATCGACCTTCTGTACGGCGTCCGCAATCTCTTGCTGCGTCGGCCAGATGTCACGCAGGTAGACCGGGTTGCCGTCCTTGTCGTTGCCCAGCGGCTCCGTGGAGAGATCCATTTTGACGCTGCCAGCGAGCGCGTACGCGACGACCAGGGGTGGCGAAGCGAGCCAGTTGGTCCGTACAAGCGGGTGGACCCGCCCCTCGAAGTTACGGTTGCCCGACAATACGGACGCTACCGTCAGATCGCCTTGCTGGACGGCTTTCTCGATAGGATCAGGGAGCGGGCCCGAGTTACCGATACAGGTGGTGCAACCGTAGCCAACCAGTTCAAAGCCTAGCGTATCCAGGTATGAGGTAAGGCCGGCGGCCTGGAAGTATTCGGTGACCACCTTGGAACCCGGTGCGAGCGAGCTCTTCACCCAGGGTTTGCGTTGCAGGCCTTTCTCGACCGCTTTTTTCGCGACTAGGCCGGCGGCCATCATCACGTTGGGGTTGGAGGTGTTCGTGCAGGAGGTGATTGCTGCAATCACGACCGCACCATCACGCAGGTGATGCGTGCTGCCTTCCCACTCGTATTCGATGCCATCGACCTGGTCGGCATTGCCTACCGCGACTCCGCCACCGCCTTCGCTTTCGAGACGGCTTTCTTCCTTGGCCGCGGGCTTCATGCGAAGGCTCAGGAAGTCATTGAATGCGGCCGGTACCTTAGGCAACTCGACGCGGTCCTGAGGGCGCTTAGGTCCCGCCAGACTTGCTTCCACGCTGCCGAGATCCAGCGACAGGGTATCCGTGAAGGCCGGCTCCTGGCCGGGTTCGCGCCACAGCCCCTGCGCCTTGCAGTAAGCCTCGACCAGTTCGACCGTTTCCGCCGGGCGGCCGCTGAGACGCAGATAATCGAGCGTGATGTCGTCGACCGGGAAGAAGCCACACGTCGCGCCATACTCAGGCGCCATGTTGGCAATGGTTGCGCGGTCGGCAAGCGGCAGGTCGGCCAGGCCGTCCCCGTAGAACTCGACGAATTTGCCAACCACGCCCTTTTTACGAAGCATCTGGGTGACGGTCAGTACCAGATCGGTTGCCGTGATGCCTTCACGCAGTTTGCCGGTCAGCTTGAAGCCAATGACTTCGGGAATCAGCATCGAAACGGGCTGGCCGAGCATGGCCGCCTCGGCTTCGATGCCACCGACACCCCAGCCCAGTACGCCAAGGCCGTTGATCATGGTGGTGTGCGAGTCGGTGCCCACCAGCGTATCCGGGAAGGCAAAGGTCTTGCCGTCTTCGTCGCGCGTCCAGACAGTACGACCCAGGTATTCGAGATTGACCTGGTGGCAGATGCCGGTACCCGGGGGAACGACCTGGAAGTTATCGAACGCTTTCTGACCCCAGCGCAGGAACGCATAGCGCTCACCGTTGCGCTCCATCTCGATCTCGACGTTTTCCTCGAACGCACTGGCCGAGCCGAACTTGTCCACCATGACGGAGTGGTCGATGACGAGGTCCACTGGCGAAAGTGGGTTGATCTTCTGCGGATCGCCACCCGCCTCAGCGACCGCGGCACGCATTGCCGCGAGGTCGACGACGGCGGGCACGCCGGTGAAGTCCTGCATCAGCACGCGTGCAGGACGGTACTGAATCTCACGGTCTGCCCGGCGTTCCTTCAGCCAGCCGGCAAGGGCGGTCAGGTCATCGCGCGTTACGGTGACGTTATCTTCCCAGCGCAGCAGATTCTCAAGCAGAACCTTGAGTGACATGGGTAGCTTCTCCAGGCCACCCAGCGTCTTGGCCGCATCCGGCAGGCTGTAATAGTGGTAGGTCTTGCCGCCGGCCTCGAGGGTCCGTTGGCAGTTCAGGCTATCCAGAGAGGGCATGGTTTCTCCTTACGGCCCGCACGGTCGGGCCTTTCGGTTCGAGTGCGAGAGGGCGAAACCTTCCAGCGCACCAGCTTTTTCCTCTTCACTGGACTTATGGATCGACGCTCAGGTTCCCGTCTCAGCTATCATGCCGGGCTTTGCCGAGCCGCTTGAACACGGCCGGTAGTGGAGTTTGTTATGGATACCCTTCTTCTGCATTGCCGTCCAGGCTTCGAAAGCGAAGTGTGCGCCGAGCTCTCGGATGTGGCAGCTCGACTTGATATCGGTGGTTATGCCCGTGCCAAGCCCGACAGCGCATTCGCCGAATTCATCTGCCCCGCGCCGGGAGATACCGAACGGCTCATGGCGGCGGTGCGCTTCAATTCGCTCATCTTTCCCCGGCAATGGGCGCGCGGCGAATACGTTGCGTTACCTGAGCAGGATCGTATCAGCGTGCTTCTCGATACATTGGCGGGCTACCCAAACGTGGGTAGCGTTTGGCTCGAAGTGTTCGATACCAATGACGGTAAAGCGCTTTCGACCTTTTGCCGGCAGTTCGAGAAGCCACTGACCAACGCGCTTAAGAAGGCAGGGCGTCTTGTGGATTCGCCTGATGCCCCGCGATTGCTCCTGACCTTTCGAAACAGCCGCGATGTGTTTGTCGGGCTTGCGGACCCTTGCAATTCGGCGCGATGGCCTGCCGGCGTGCCGCGGCTCAAGTTTCCACGCCGTGCACCGAGTCGCTCTACATTGAAGCTGGAAGAGGCCTGGCACCAGTTCATTCCGAGGGAACAGTGGGATAGTCGCCTCGCACCGGACATGCGTGCCGTCGATCTCGGCGCGTCCCCTGGCGGCTGGACCTGGCAACTGGTGAACCGCGAAATGCACGTGATGGCCATTGATAACGGCCCCATGGACGTGGACCTGATGGATTCGGGTCTTGTCGAACATTACCGGGCCGATGGCTTTGCCTTTCGGCCCCGCCAATCAGTTGACTGGATGGTGTGCGATATCGTCGAGAAGCCCGCACGCAATGCGGCGTTGCTGGAGACCTGGATCGGCGAAGGGCTCTGCCGCGAAGCGATCGTCAATCTGAAGCTGCCCATGAAGCAGCGCTACGCTGAGGTGCAGCGACTGTTGCAACGCATACGGGACGGGCTGAAAGCGCGAAACGTCAAAGCGAGCCTGGCCTGCAAGCAGCTTTACCATGACCGTGAGGAAGTCACCTGCCACGTCCGGCGGCTGTGACGGACGACGAGGAGAATCCATGACTGATGTGACTGCAAACCCCGACGCCGTACTGGATGCATCGGGGCTGAATTGCCCGGAGCCCGTGATGATGCTCCACAACAAGGTGCGTGATCTGCCAGCCGGAGCCCTACTGAAGGTGGTCGCCACCGACCCGTCGACGACCCGGGATATTCCGAAGTTCTGCACCTTTCTGGGCCACGAACTCGTGGGCCAGCAGGAAGAGGGCGGTACCTACTTCTATTGGATCCGCAAGAGCGCCGGTTGAGGCGCTGCTTCCTGTCTTGCGGCCGCGTCAGCTAGTCACGTTATCAGCGTCACGAAGGCGAATCCGCTTGCGTGAGACCCGAGCCAATCGAAGGCTCAACATGATGGCAGCGCAGGTCAGGCCGGCCAGCAAGCCCTGCCAGAACCCCGCAGGGCCGGATGGCTCGCCCAACCAGTGGGTGAGCCCCAGCGTATAACCGACAGGCAATCCGATGACCCAATACGCGAAGAGGGTCATGACCATGGTGACCCGGGTGTCCTGATAGCCCCGGAGCGCGCCCGCGGCCGTCACCTGTATGGCGTCGGATATCTGGTAGAGCGCGGCGTAGACGATCAACGTGGTGGCGAGCGAAACGAGTGCTGGGTCCAGGGTGTAGATCCCTGCGATTGCCTCCTTGAATACAAGCATCAAAACGAGCGCGATGGTCGCGTACACGGTCGCAGTCGCAATGCCAGTCACCGCGGCGAAGCGTGCATGAATGGGCGCGCCCTTACCCAGCTCATGGCCTACCCGAACCGTCACGGCTATGCCGAGGGAGAGCGGAATCATGAAGGTAAGCGACGAGAAGTTAAGCGCGATCTGGTGACTTGCTACGACGTTGGCGCCGAGGCCGCCAATGAGTAATGCGATCACGGCGAAGATGCTCGATTCCGCAAAGATAGCGACGCCAATGGGCACACCGATGCTCAGGAGATCCCGTATCACCGGCCACTGTGGCTTATCGAAGCGATCATAGAGCCCGGCGGGCCGGTAGAAGGCGCTACGGTATGTCCATCCCACCATCATTAACAGCATGCTCCACATGACGATTGCCGTGGCAACACCGCAGCCAACCCCGCCGAGGGCAGGCATGCCGAATTTCCCGTAGATGAAGATGTAATTGAGCGGCACGTTCAAGCTCAGGCCAATCAGACCCACGATCATGGCGGGCCGGGTACGGCCCATGCCGTCACTGAAGCAGCGAAGCACGTAGTAAAGGGCCATTGCCGGAAAGCCCATCGCCGCCGCACGGAGGTATCGCATGCTGAGCGCCGCAAGATCGGGTGCAATGCCCATCGCATGCATCACCGGTTTTGCCGACCACAAAAGCACGGTTGCCGTACACCCCAATGCGACAGCCAGCCAGATTGACTGGCGAACCAATGGACCGATGCGTTCCACGGTACCGGCGCCGTGGTTTTGCGCGACCTTGGGCGTGGTTGCAAGCAGGACTCCAATCATGAACAGGTACATCGGCATCCACAGCGAGTTGCCGAGCGCAACGGCGGCAAGATCGGTCGCGCTGTATCGGCCGGCCATCAGCGTATCGACGAAACCCATCGCGGAACTCGCCAGCTGGGCGATGGCGATCGGGATGGCGAGGGTATGAAGCGTGCGTAGCTCGGGCGTGACGCGCGCAATGTATTGGCAGAAGCGATGACGGGGGGACATCGGGAACCTGCTTTGGGGGAAAAAGCCGGTTAGTCTACGCGCCTATGTGCCGGGGCTGAAGCGAAGCTGCCGGCCCGCTATCGCTATCGCTATCGTGACAGGAGCTTCCATGCGAATCGTCGCTGACGAGAACATTCCCTATGTCGATACCTTCTTTGGCACCTTCGGCGAGATCGTTCGGCGGCCCGGCCGGGCCATTTGCTGGGAAGATATCCGAACGGCAGACGTGCTGCTGGTCCGCTCCGTCACGCCCGTGACAGAGGCTCTGCTGGCAGGTACATCCGTTCGGTTCGTCGGGACATGCACCATCGGAACGGATCACATCGACACGGCCTACTGTGACAGCGCGGGGATTGCGTGGGCGAGCGCCCCTGGCTGCAATGCGCGAGGCGTGGTGGATTACGTCCTTGGTGCTGTGCTCACGCTGGCAGAGCGTACCGGCCTCGATCCGGCGGGGCGCCGGTACGGCGTCATTGGCGTAGGCCAGGTGGGTAGCCGCGTCCAGGCTTTGCTCACAGGGCTCGGCTGGGACGTAAACGTATGTGACCCTTACCGGGCGAATGAGCCCGGCTTCGCGCACGTGCCGGTGGATGAGCTGATCGCTCGTTGCGATGTAATTACGGTCCACACCCCACTGCAGCGCATGGGTGAGCATCCAACCTACCATCTGCTTGATGAGGAGCGTTTGGCGGACTTGGCCGCAGGCAGTTGGCTGATCAACGCGAGCCGCGGCGAGACGGTCGACACCCAGGCTTTGGTCCGTCGACTAAAGGCCTCTGGTGACCTGCGGGTGGTGCTGGATGTTTGGGAAGGTGAGCCAGCGGCGGATCCTTCGCTGGCGGCGCTATGCGATCTCGCTACGCCCCATATCGCTGGATACAGCCTCGATGGGAAGATGCGCGGCACGTCCCAGATCTATCGGGCGTTCTGTGAGTACCTCGGCATGGAGCCGGAGGTCGATGACGCCTCCATACTGCCGGCCCATTGGCTGTCGCTCACGTTGAGCGCGGACGCACCGCCCGCTGAGGCATTAAAGGCCATCAGCCGATTCATCTATGACCCGCGCAGGGATGACGCGGACTTCAGACGGTCGCTGGTGGGCGCGCCCATCGAGCGCCATTTGGCATTCGATCGGCTGCGTCGCGATTACCCGGTGCGCAGGGAGCTTGATGGGTTGCGCGTGGCAATCCAGGGCCAAACAACTGGCTATGAGGAACTGACCCGGGTTCTAAACGCAATAGGCGTATTGGTTGGCTGACTGTGGGCGGTGCGACAGCGGCTTCGCTGGCGCCAATAGGGCGGCCTGACGGCTTAGGTTCTGGGTGTCCAAAAAAAAGCCCGCTGGATCACCAGCGGGCTGATTGCGAAGCGTGATCAGTGCGTGGTCTTGTCGCCACCTATGCAGGTGTCCTTAAGCTCATCGCACGCCTGCTGGATCATGTCTTCGGTGATGGGAACCTCGCGGCCTTGTTCGTCGATCAAGGCGCCGGTCAGGGTGCAATCGCGGGTCTGGCTGTCTTGGTTGGGGTTACCGTTCATCAAAGTCTCCTCATCCAGTCTGTCTCGGCGAAATTTCGGGCCGGGCGGCTTTTCACCGTCGCTTCGAGTGGACCACAGTTACCGCTGCGGTGTTCGCCTAGACTCGCGCCGCTCGGCTGAAACCGGGCGTGTCAGTGGTATTCGCAAAGGTAGGCAGTCTCAACGGCGACCTTCAGTTGGAAGCTGCTGTCGGCCGGTACATCGAATTGACTGCCTGCTTCGAAGGTAACCCATTCCTCACTGCCGGGCAGCTTGGCGGTAAGTGCACCGGACACCACGTGCATCACCTCGCGCTGACGGGTACCGAATTCATACTCGCCGACAGCCATGACGCCGATGGTTGCGGGGCCTGTCTGGGTATCGAAGGCGATGGACTTGACGGTACCGTCAAAGTATTCGTTGACCTTGAACATGCTGCTTCCTTAAACGATGGGGCGAAAGGCCGAAGTATGCCGAAGCCAAGGCGGCTCGTCACGATCAGCTCGGTACGATTCCCCGTAGGAGCTGCGCCGTGTTTCGTGCATCGGTCAACGCCCGATGCTGCTCCCCTTTGAAGGTAATGCCTGCAAGCTGGAGGGCGCGATTGAGCCCCACGGGGCGATCAAGCTGGCGTGCTTTTGCGAAGCGTTGTTTCAGATTGATATGCGGGATGTCGGCGAGGCTGCTGTCCAGACCATAGCGCTGCCAGTCCCATTGAAGTTGCCGGCGGTCATAATCCCCCCAGCTGACCCAGGCCTGGAGTCGGCCCTGATAGGGTTGAAGCCACTCTTCCAGCGCGCCCCATACCTGGCTGAATTCTTCTGCATCATCGACGTCTTGCTGACTGATATGGGTAAGCTCCTGGCAGAAGGGCGTTAGCAGCGGGCGACGCAATGGCCGTACGAATCGCTGAAAGTGATCCAGTTCCTGGCCATCAGCCGCGGCGAGGCTTGCACCGATCTCGATGACTTCCATCTCTTCCATGGGCCAGCCGCCTTCTTCGGTCGTGGCTTCCAGATCAATGACCAACCAGAGCGCCATGGAGACTCCTGTGCGAGTTATCGGCGATTGCCAGCGGGGTGTCCCGCGCTAGAGGTTTCGAGTCGGGCGCGTTTCGTACCGTTCCATAAGGCAGGCCAGATGACAGTCGACCGTTGATCGGATGGTGTGTGAGACGACTGTCTTTTGGCGTCATGTCTGCAGCGTGCTGTCTAGACTTCGATTGATGCGTTCATCGCGGTGGTGGGTTTCGCCATTCATATACGTCCACGCGATGCGTGATGGGCGCTGACGACCCCTCAATCGTTCTGGCTTGGGCGATGCTCATGGAAGAAAAAGAAACGGTAGTCCATACACAACGCTTCAAAGATGCGGAACCGTGCGTGTGGCATGTGCTTGCAGTGGATGATGACGCTGATTTCCAGCGTGCAATGGCGTTTGCCTTGAGTGACCTTGAGCTGCTGGGGGCGCCTGTCGAACTCAGCTTTGCATCGAGCTATAGCGAGGCAGCACTGGTGCTTAGTGAGCGCCAGGATATTGCGGCCGTACTGCTGGATGTGGTGATGGAGACCGAGGACGCCGGGTTGCGCCTCGTACGCACACTGCGCGAGGTAATCGGCAACGCCGAGGTGCGCATCATCATGCTCACAGGCGAACCCGGTATGGCACCGGCACAGGCGGTCATGCAGGACTGCGACATCAATGATTACTGGACGAAAAGCGAGCTAAGCACGGACCGGCTGATCACGGTGCTCACGGCCGCCTTCCGCAGCTATTCGCAGCTGCGGTCAGTATCCCGCGCCCGGCGGGGGCTGCACACGATTGTGGAATCGAGCAATGCTCTGTTCACCTCACGGGACACGCGCGAGTTGTCCGCGAGGATCCTGACAGAGATTGCATCGTTGCTGGAGGTCAAGGCCGAGGGCATCGTGTGCGTCCGGATGGAGGACGGTGGGGCCGGTGAAGGGATATTGCGCATCATTAGCGCGAATGGCCGCTTCTACCGAAACGTGGGTGACCAGATCGAAGCGCTGGATCAACACCATGTCGCTGAGCGACTGCGCCAAACGGTGCGCCAGCAGCAATCGCTGCGATTCGACGATGCAGCCGTCTTGCTGTTCCCAGGCCTTCAGGCGGGCTCCGACTATGCCTGTTACGTAGCGACCGGTCGCGCACTCGACGACACTGAAATGGAGTTGCTGCGCGTATTCAGCGCGAGCATCAGCCGTGGCTTCCATAACGTGGCACTGTTTAGCCGTCTGGAGGAGATGGCCTACCAGGACGACCTGCTGAAGATACCCAACCGCAACGCATTGATTAGGACGTTGGATATGCTGATGCGCAGTGAGGCACGCGCTGATCATATTTTGCTACTGATCGATATCGACAATTTCTCCGGTGCCAACCTGGCCTTTGGGAGTGGCTACGGCGATTTTATCCTGGGGCTGGTAGCCAGCCGTCTACGTGATCACTTTCCTGCGAACGTGTTGGTCGCCCGGGTGAAGGACGACCTGTTCGCTGTGGTTGGCCCGCAGGCCGAGGTGAAGGCATCTGAAGTCGTGGGGCTCTTCCGACGTCAAGGCCGGCCTTATGAACTCGGGCAGGTATATAGTCTCAGCACCGTCTGTCTGCCGCTGGGCAATTTCACGGGCGATGCGAAACTTGCGTTGCAGAGTGCTCAGCTAACCCTCAAAAGCAATAAGCGTCATGGTCAGGACCACCACAGCACACACGACCCCAAGCTGCTGCAACACCACGCCGAATCTTATCGGCTACTCCTTGCACTTCGAGATGCGGCGTCTGCGGGCGAGATCCGGGTGGAGCTTCAGCCGCAGGTAGACATCTCGACTGGACGGGTGCTCGGGGTAGAGGCGCTTGCGCGCTGGTATGCATCGGACGGTAAGGCGATACCACCCTCGCGGTTCATTCCGCTTGCCGAAGCGACCGGCTACATCCTGCCACTGGGCGACATTCTCATGCGGCTGACGATGGAGAGCGCTCGGAGGCTGGCGGACGCTGGCTATGGAACTGTACGGGTTGCAGTGAACGTGTCGTCAATGCAATTGCTGCAGCCCGACTTCCTGGATCGCTTCAGTGGCCATCTCGATGCCTGTGGCGTGGCGGCATCGCAAATCGAAGTGGAGATTACCGAGTCGGTCGCGATGGGCTCGTTCGACGCCATTGGCGAGCAGCTCAGGGGGCTGCGCGAAATGGGCACCACAGTCTCGATCGACGATTTCGGTACCGGCTTCTCATCTCTCAATTACCTTCGGCATTTTCCGGCGGATCGTTTGAAGATCGATCGGAGTTTCATCGCGGAAATCGGCAGCGTGGACGAATCCAAGCTCATTGCAGGGGCAATCATCGAGATAGCGTCTCGGGTGGGCATGCAGGTGATTGCGGAAGGCGTCGAAGTCCAGGCGCAAATGGACTGGTTGCGGACCAATGGGTGCGCCGAAGCCCAGGGATTTCTCATTGCACGTCCACAACCGCTCGAACAGCTCATTCGGTGGATGGACGAGACGCACGATAAGCGCCGCCAGTCGTGAACGGCCGCGCGCGTTGGCGTCGGGTGTTGCTCAGAAATGTTGTGCTGCTGTTCATTCCATGGGCACTCATCGTGATCGGGCTGGGTGTGCTGCTCCGCGACCATCTGGTCAGAGAGCGCATTGGGCCACTGGAGCGCGCCCAGCAGGCCGCCTTGGAGGAGGGTGAGATCGCGCTGACCCGGCGCTTGGCGCTGATCAGGGGCAACCTGACCTTCCTGAGCCAACAACCTTTGCTTAGGAGCTATCTGGATACGGCAAGTGAGGAAGACGCAGAGGCGCTGAGCGGTTTGCTTTCCGACTTCGTCCAGACGACGGAGTCTTATCGACACGTGAAGCTCTTCGACGCTGCGGGCGCGCCCGCGCTGGTAGTGGGCAGCCCGGTAGGGGTGTCAAACCTCGCTGTGCTTTTTCCGGACACGCTTGCTGAGGTTACGTCCATGCCTTGGGGGAGCGTTGCGCTGACAGGTTTCCTGCCTGGTATCGCAACCGACACGCCGTTCCCAGAATTGTTTTTGGCAACACCCGTCTTCGATAGTACCGGTGTACGGAAGGGCAGCCTCTCGCTGGGCTATCGCTCCGAGCTGATCGCCATCCGCCTGCAGGAAATCGAGGTGAACTATAGCGTGCCGATCGGTTTGATGGCCGAAGACGGTGAATGGATCTTCCCGCCCACGGCTACGGTGGCGCGTGAGGGCTCGGAGGTTGTGGCAGAGCGCCTGAAGGGTGCGGAGCGGGGCTTGGCGCTGGAAGGAGAGCCGGGCAGTTGGGTAGTCGAGCGCTACGACCCGCAGCAGATCCTGCCCGCAGATCAAGGGGATGTGATAGGCGCTCCTCGGTGGTTCCTGGTATCGCTTCTGCCCGCCGAAGCGCTCCAGGCCATACACCGCGAGGTGTTCTGGTTGGTAGCCATCATGGCTGGCGCTATGTTGGTCACAGGGCTGATCGTTGTCGTCCTTTTGTCCCGCGCGGAAGGGGCGCGCGATAGAGCGATGCGAGCACTGGCGACCCGCAGCGATGAGCTTTCCGAGCGAAATCTGGAGCTGAACCGCGCCGTTGAAGCGCTGCATAAGACGCAGTCGGCCTTGGTGCAAGCCGAGAAGCTCTCATCACTCGGCACGCTGGTTGCGGGTGTCGCGCATGAACTCAATACGCCGATCGGCGCAGCGAGCATGGCATCCAGTGCGCTGCTGGGCGATGCAAAGAACGCGCTTGCGGCGCTGGATCGTGTCGAGGACGCTCAGGTTCGTCGCTTCATCAAGCGCGGCGCAGAGGGGTTGAACATCATCCAGACCAATCTGGACCGTCTTGCCCAGTTCACGCGCGCCTTCAAGAAGCTGGCCAGCGATCGCGCCAGTACCGAGCGCCGCGAGTTCAATCTTGCCGAGCTTCTTGACGAGGTCATCTTGGTTCTAGGTCCGCGGTTGAAAGGCACGCCCCATGTGATCGTGCACGAGGTACCGCGTGACCTAAGGCTTAATAGCTACCCGGGGCCCATCAGCCAGATATTGCAGAACCTTATCGACAATGCGCTGGTGCATGCGTTCGAGCCGGGCGTGAGCGGGCATGTGCGGGTAGTTGCGCAGCGGCAGGGTGATCATGTCCGAATCGAGGTAAGCGACGACGGCTCGGGAATGGAGCCTCGACAAATGGCGTCGATCTTCGATCCGTTCTTTACTACCAGACGAGGTCGAGGAGGGACAGGCCTCGGGCTGCACATCATTCATCAACTAACCGTGAACGTATTGGGCGGGCGCATCGACGTCGAAAGCACCGTAGGACAGGGCAGCCGATTCTGTTTGGAATTCGACGTCTGAGCGGTCATACCTGTAATTGCCAGTTGAAGGTATCCTTCGCCACCTTTTTATCGCGGGAGACTGCAGGTGCAGTGCCGTAGTGGATGTGGCGCATGTTGTATTGCGCCGTCTATTTCATCGCCAATGCCGGGGCTTCCTAACGGGAAGCCCGCTGGGGTGCGTTGCCCGCATCTGGATGAAGCCTTTCGCTGTGCGCTGTTCGGACGCCCGGAGCGACCTGCTGTGTGCGGTGGCTTCAAGGCTGAGTTGGCGATCTGCGGTGCAAATCAGCAACAGGCCCTGGCGACCCTCGCATGGCTTGAGGGTGAGACCGCTGCGTCCTGAGTCTAAGGGGCGCGGAGGCCATGCAAACAAAAAAGGCTGCCAATGGCAGCCTTTCTCGGTAACAGCGCGTTTATTTGCGGTCTTGCAGACTGACGAAATCGCGTGTCGTTGCGCCGGTGTACAGCTGGCGCGGCCGACCAATCTTGTACGGACTGGACAGCATTTCTTTCCAGTGGGAGATCCAGCCGACAGTGCGTGCCAGTGCGAAGATCACCGTAAACATGCTGGTTGGAATGCCGATCGCCTTCAGGATAATGCCTGAATAGAAGTCAACGTTCGGGTACAGGTTGCGCTCCTTGAAGTAAGGATCGTTGCGCGCAATCTCGTCGAGCTTCATGGCAAGCTCCAGCTGCGGATCGTTGATCCCCAGTTCAGCCAGGACCTCGTCACAGGTTTGCTTCATGACCTGGGCGCGCGGATCGAAATTCTTGTAGACGCGGTGGCCGAAGCCCATGAGCTTGAACGGATCGTCCTTGTCCTTCGCCTTGGCGATGAACTTGTCGATGTTCGAGACATCACCGATCTCATCCAGCATTGCCAGAACTGCTTCGTTGGCACCGCCGTGTGCCGGCCCCCACAGCGCGGCGATACCGGCTGCGATACAGGCGAACGGGTTAGCGCCGGAGGAACCTGCGAGGCGGACGGTCGATGTCGACGCGTTCTGCTCGTGGTCAGCGTGAAGGATGAAGATGCGATCCATCGCTTTCGCAAGAACCGGGCTGATCGGCTTCACTTCACAAGGCGTATTGAACATCATGTGGAGGAAGTTCTCCGCATAGTTCAGGTCGTTGCGCGGGTACATCATGGGCTGGCCCATGGAGTACTTGTAAACCATCGCAGCCAGCGTCGGCATCTTGGCAACCAGGCGCATCGCAGAGATATCGCGGTGCTGCGGGTTCTTGATGTCGAGAGAGTCGTGATAGAAAGCGGAGAGCGCGCCGACAACGCCGCACATGACGGCCATCGGATGGGCGTCGCGACGGAAGCCGTTGAAGAAGGTCTTCAGCTGTTCATGAACCATGGTGTGGTTCTTGATAGTGCTGACGAATGTGGCTTTCTGCTCGGCTGTCGGGAGTTCGCCATTGAGTAGCAGGTAACAGGTCTCGAGGTAGTCCGACTTTTCAGCCAGCTGCTCGATTGGATAACCGCGGTGGAGCAGTACGCCCTTCTCCCCGTCGATGTAGGTGATCTTGGACTCGCAGGATGCGGTCGACATGAAACCCGGATCGAAGGTGAATCGGCCCGTGGAGGTCAGTCCACGAACGTCGATGACATCGGGACCTACGGTGCCGGTGAGTATTGGCAGCTCTACGGGGGCCGCACCCTCGATGATCAACTGCGCTTTTTTATCAGCCATGCAGGCCTCCTATCTTATGCTTCGGAATCATCAGACAGCCCCCCACGCAGGGCCCGCACCACTATAGAGGCATATGTCGCAAAGTCAATTTGCGGACCGGCTGGTCAGGTCCCGTCGTACAGCGTGCGCCAGACGCGTTCTGGTGATTATCAATCACGCCGGAACGGTGCGTTTGCGCCTTCGTGTCGCATTGTCATTAGTAACCTAACTGTCTATACTCGGCGACCGACCGCCATGGGCTTATGGTCCGTAATTCGCGGTCGTCACTCCTTGGGTGATGTGTACCTGATCAATGCGCTTCCCCGACAACTCGCCCTGCTGCCTGAGGGCTCTTCAGTGTGAAAAAAGCCGTGAATAGCCAACGACCTGTAAACCTAGACCTTAGGACAATAAAACTCCCTGTCACCGCTTACACGTCCATCCTGCACCGTATTTCGGGTGTCATCCTCTTCGTGGGTATCGCTGCGCTGCTTCTTGCGCTCGACGTGTCCCTGAGCTCCGAGGAAGGCTTCGAAACGGTTAAAGGGTATCTGACCAGCCCGCTGGTCAAGCTGGTGACGTGGGCGCTGTTGTCCGCATTGCTGTACCACCTCGTGGCCGGTGTGCGTCACCTCATCATGGACATGGGCGTCGGTGAAACGCTGCAAGGCGGGAAGCTGGGCTCTCAAATCGTGATCGCCGTATCGGCGGTGCTGATTCTGTTGGCAGGGGTGTGGATATGGTAACCAACGTCACCAACTTCTCGCGTTCGGGCCTCTATGACTGGATGGCGCAGCGAGTCTCGGCAATTGTTCTTGCCGCGTACTTCATCTTCCTGATTGGTTATGTCGTTGCTCATCCGGGCATGGCATATGCTGAGTGGCATGCGCTCTTCGCCCACACCGGCATGCGTATCTTCAGTCTCCTGGCTCTCGTCGCTCTCAGTGTTCACGCCTGGGTCGGCATGTGGACCATTTCGACCGACTACCTGACGCCGATGGCGCTGGGTAAAGGCGCGACTGTCGTGCGTTTTCTGTTCCAGGCTGTCTGCGGCATCTTGATGTTCGCGTTCTTCGTCTGGGGCGTGCAGATTCTCTGGGGTGTGTGATCAATGTCCAGCATTCGTACTCTTTCTTTTGACGCCATCATCGTAGGTGGTGGCGGTGCCGGGATGCGCGCTGCGCTGCAGTTGTCCCAGTCCGGCTACAAGACCGCGGTCGTAACCAAGGTCTTCCCAACTCGCTCGCATACCGTTTCCGCTCAGGGCGGTATCACTTGCGCCATCGCTTCGGCTGACCCGAATGACGATTGGCGCTGGCACATGTACGACACCGTCAAGGGCTCCGACTACATCGGAGATCAGGACGCAATCGAATACATGTGTAACGTCGGCCCGGAGGCCGTGTTCGAGCTCGAGCACATGGGTCTACCGTTCTCCCGTACCGAAAGCGGTCGTATCTACCAGCGTCCCTTCGGTGGCCAGTCCAAGGACTTCGGCAAGGGTGGTCAGGCTGCACGTACATGTGCCGCGGCTGACCGTACGGGTCACGCGCTACTGCACACGCTCTATCAGGCCAACCTGAAGAACAACACGGTATTCCTCAACGAGTGGTATGCAGTTGATCTGGTCAAGAACCAGGACGGCGCTGTTGTCGGCGTCATCGCCATCTGCATCGAAACCGGCGAAACCGTCTATATCCGCTCGAAGGCTACCGTGCTCGCTACCGGTGGCGCAGGCCGTATCTATGCCTCCACAACCAACGCACTGATCAACACAGGCGATGGCGTGGGTATGGCACTGCGTGCTGGCGTTCCGGTTCAGGATATCGAAATGTGGCAGTTCCACCCGACAGGCATTGCCGGCGCCGGTGTACTCGTCACCGAAGGCTGCCGCGGTGAGGGTGGCTACCTGATCAACGCCCATGGCGAGCGCTTCATGGAACGCTACGCGCCTAACGCGAAAGACTTGGCGGGTCGTGACGTCGTAGCACGTTCGATGGTCAAGGAAGTCATCGCGGGCAACGGCGTTGGTCCCGACAAGGACCATGTGCTCCTGAAGCTGGATCACCTGGGTGAAGAGGTTCTCCATAGCCGTCTGCCTGGGATCTGCGAACTGTCGAAGACGTTCGCCCACGTTGACCCGGTCGTTGCACCGATCCCGGTTATTCCAACCTGCCATTACATGATGGGTGGCGTTGCCACCAATATTCATGGTCAAGCGATTACCCAGGATGCGAACGGCAACGACAAGATCGTCGAAGGCCTGTTCGCCGTTGGTGAAGTGGCTTGCGTATCCGTACATGGCGCGAACCGTCTGGGTGGCAACTCGCTGCTCGACCTCGTCGTGTTTGGCCGCGCAGCCGGTATCCATCTGGAGAAGGCACTCAAGGAAGGTATCGAATATCGCAACGCGACCGAGACCGACCTCGAGACCTCGCTCAAGCGCCTGTCCGGCGTGAACGAGCGTACCAGCGGTGAAGATGTGGCACCGCTGCGCAAGGAGCTTCAAAGCTGCATGCAGAACTACTTCGGTGTATTCCGGACCGGTGAATACATGCAGAAAGGGATCACGCAGCTTGCGGAACTGCGTGATCGCATTGGCAACATCAAGATTGCCGACAAGAGCCAGGCGTTCAACACGGCTCGTATCGAAGCCCTCGAACTTCAGAACCTGCTGGAAGTGGCCGAGGCCACTGCGGTAGCGGCGGAAGCACGTAAGGAATCACGTGGCGCTCATGCTCGCGAAGACTTCGAAGATCGTGACGACGAAAACTGGCTGTGCCACACCTTGTATTTCCCTGGGGAGAAGCGCGTAACCAAGCGCTCTGTGAACTTCGCGCCGAAGACCGTACCGGCGTTTGAACCCAAGGTTCGGACTTATTAAGGGTGACCGCTATGTTGCAAGTCAGTGTTTATCGCTACAACCCGGATCAAGATGCTGCGCCGACCATGCAGGATTTCCAGGTCGATACCGGCGGCAAGGACCTGATGGTGCTGGACGTACTGGCGCTGATCAAAGAGCAGGACGTTGGTTTTTCCTACCGCCGTTCCTGCCGTGAAGGCGTTTGCGGCTCTGATGGCATGAACATCAACGGCAAGAATGGCCTTGCCTGCATCACGCCGCTGTCTGCCGTGGTGAAGGGCAACAAGCTGGTTCTGCGTCCGCTGCCAGGTCTGCCAGTCATTCGCGACCTTGTTGTCGACATGAGCATCTTCTACAAGCAGTACGAGAAGGTGAAGCCGTTCCTGCAGAACGAAACGCCTCCGCCCGCGATTGAGCGTCTTCAGTCGCCAGAAGAGCGTGAAAAGCTCGATGGGCTGTACGAGTGCATTCTGTGCGCGTGCTGCTCGACCAGCTGTCCTTCGTTCTGGTGGAACCCCGACAAGTTCCTGGGCCCAGCTGCGCTGCTTCAGGCATACCGTTTCCTGGCCGACAGCCGCGATACCAAGACCGAAGAACGTCTGGCTGCAATGGACGATCCGTTCAGCGTATTCCGTTGCCGCGGCATCATGAACTGCGTGAACGTTTGCCCGAAGGGTCTAAACCCTACCAAGGCGATCGGCCACGTCCGTAACATGCTGCTGCAGAGCGGTACCTAAGTTCCAAGGATGTACCCGCAGTACGAGCCGATCATTCGGACTGTACTGCGGTCCAACGCAACCGCTGCCCTAAAAAAGCAGCGGTTCAATGCAAAAGAAACATGACGACCAGCAGGGGCATCCGGCAGGCACCGGACATCGTTGGGAATCGTGGTGGCTTTACGAGTCGCTACTTAGGGCTCGGCAACGGCTGGCTGCGCTTCACGCCGGTGAGCATCCCCTAATCGAGGGTGATCAAGCATGCAAGAAAGCGATATGCAGCGCATGTGGAGTAGCGCCCACCTATCCGGTGGTAACGCTGCCTACGTAGAAGAGCTCTATGAGCTTTACCTGCACGATCCCAACTCTGTGCCAGAAGAGTGGCGCACCTATTTCCAAAAACTGCCCGCCGGTGAAACTGCATCTGCGACAGATGTATCTCATGCAACTGTTCGCGATCAGTTCGTATTGCTGGCGAAGAACCAGCGTCGGGCACAGCCTGTATCGACAGGCAGCGTAAGTACCGAGCATGAGAAGAAGCAGGTTGAAGTTCTTCGCCTGATCCACGCTTACCGCCTTCAAGGGCATCAGGCCGCCAAGCTTGATCCGCTTGGTCTGGCGCAACGGCCGGCCCCGGCCGATCTTTCCCTTTCCAGCTATTCGCTGACGGACGCCGACCTGGATACGACGTTCCGGTCCGGTGACCTTTGCTTCGGGAAAGAAGAAGCGACTTTGCGGGAGATTCTTCAAGCCCTGCAAGAGACATATTGTCGCACCATTGGCTCCGAATTCACCCACATCGTGGATTCGAACCAGCGCAAGTGGTTTCAGCAGCGTCTCGAAAGTGTCCGCGGTCGTCCTGACTATTCGGCCGAGCTTAAGAGCCATCTACTTGAGCGCCTGACGGCGGCCGAAGGGCTGGAAAAGTATCTCGGCACCAAGTATCCCGGTACCAAGCGTTTCGGCCTGGAAGGTGGCGAGAGCCTGATTCCGATGCTGGACGAGATCATCCAGCGCAGCGGTTCCTACGGCACCAAGGAAGTTGTCATCGGCATGGCTCACCGTGGCCGCCTGAACGTCCTGGTCAACACCTTCGGCAAGAACCCGCGCGACCTGTTTGACGAGTTCGAAGGCAAGAAGGTCGAAGGCCTGAGCTCCGGTGATGTGAAATACCACCAGGGCTTCTCGTCCAACGTGATGACGCAGGGCGGCGAAGTTCACCTGGCGTTGGCATTCAACCCGTCTCACCTGGAAATCGTTTCTCCGGTGGTCGAGGGTTCGGTAAGGGCGCGTCAGGATCGTCGTCGCGACAGTGCGGGAGACAAGGTCGTACCGGTTTCCATTCACGGTGATGCCGCGTTCGCGGGGCAGGGCGTGGTCATGGAAACCTTCCAGATGTCGCAGACACGCGGCTACAAGACTGGCGGTACCGTCCATATCGTCATCAATAACCAGGTTGGCTTTACGACCAACCGCCAGGAAGACGCCCGCTCGACCGACTACGCCACTGACGTGGCGAAGATGATCCAGGCGCCTATTCTCCATGTGAACGGTGATGACCCCGAGGCCGTACTGTTCGTCACGCAGCTGGCGGTCGACTACCGCATGCAGTTCAAGCGTGACGTGGTCATCGACCTCGTTTGCTACCGCCGTCGCGGTCACAACGAAGCGGACGAGCCGAGCGGCACCCAGCCGCTGATGTATCAGCAGATTGCCAAGCAACGTACGACGCGCGAGCAATATGCCGAAGCATTGGTTCAGTCTGGCACCTTGACGCAGGAAACCGTTCAGGCTCGTATCGATGAGTACCGCGATGCGCTGGATAACGGTCTTCACGTCGTGAAGAGCCTTGTGAAGGAGCCCAACAAGGAGCTGTTCGTCGACTGGCGTCCATACCTGGGCCATGCCTGGACTGCTCGCCATGACACTCGCTTCGATCTGAAGACACTGCAGGAGCTGTCGAACAAGCTCTTGAGCGTGCCGGAAGGCTTCGTGGTGCAGCGTCAGGTCTCGAAGATCCTGGAGGATCGCCAGAAGATGGCTGCCGGTGGGCTGCCAATCAACTGGGGTTTCGCAGAAACGATGGCGTACGCAACGCTGTTGTTCGAAGGTCATCCCGTCCGGATGACGGGTCAGGACATCGGCCGTGGTACGTTCTCACACCGCCATGCCGTGCTTCACAATCAGAAGGATGGCGAGTCCTACGTTCCGCTGCAGAACCTGTTCGACAATCAGCCTCGTTTCGACATCTATGACTCGTTCCTCTCTGAAGAAGCAGTCGTGGCGTTTGAATACGGCTATGCAACCACCAGCCCGGATGCGCTTGTGATTTGGGAAGCACAGTTCGGTGACTTCGCCAACGGTGCACAGGTTGTGATGGACCAGTTCATCTCCAGCGGCGAGCACAAGTGGGGTCGCCTGTGCGGCCTGACGATGTTGCTGCCGCACGGCTATGAAGGGCAGGGTCCGGAGCACTCCTCGGCACGTCTGGAGCGCTACCTGCAGTTGTGCGCCGAGCACAATATCCAGGTCTGCGTACCGACGACGCCGGCTCAGGTCTACCACATGCTGCGCCGCCAGGTGATTCGCCCGCTGCGTAAGCCCCTTGTCGTGCTTACGCCCAAGTCGCTGCTGCGCCACAAGGCCGCGGTTTCGACGCTGGAAGACCTCGCTGATGGTTCCTTCCAGACGGTGATTGGCGAGATCGATACGATTGAGCCAAGCAAGGTCGAGCGCCTGGTCCTGTGCAGTGGCAAGGTCTACTACGATCTGCTGGACAAGCGCCGTAATGAAGGTCGCGAGGACATTGCGATCGTTCGTATCGAACAGCTTTATCCGTTCCCGGAAGACGATCTTGCGGAGATTCTCGCGCCTTACACGAATCTCAAGCACGTTGTCTGGTGTCAGGAAGAGCCGATGAACCAGGGTGCCTGGTATTGCAGCCAGCACCACATGCGCCGTGTGATTGCAGCGCATAATCCATCGCTGTTCCTGGAGTACGCCGGCCGCGCGGCCTCGGCGTCCCCTGCCGTCGGTTACGCCTCGCTGCACGCAGAGCAGCAGGAAAAACTGCTGCAAGACGCGTTCACTGTGTAATGCCTGGGCAAGGAAGTGTGGGGCGGCGCTGATCCGCCCCCGTTTTCGAAGAAGAAACCGCATCAATTAGGACCCCAAATAATGGCTATCGAGATCAAAGCCCCAACTTTCCCTGAATCGGTTGCTGACGGTACCGTCGCAACCTGGCACAAGAAGCCTGGCGAGGCCGTCAAGCGTGACGAGCTAATCGTTGATATCGAGACCGACAAGGTCGTCATGGAAGTGCTGGCGGAAGCGGACGGCGTCCTGTCCGAAATCGTCAAGAACGAAGGCGATACCGTGCTCAGCGGCGAGTTGCTCGGCAAGCTCGACGAAGGCGCTACTGCTTCCGCCGCGCCCGCAGCTGCTCCCGCAGCTGAGTCCGCGCCATCTCAATCTGCCGCGCCGGCGGGTGACGCTTCGGCTGAAGATCCTTTCCTGTCGCCAGCAGCGCGTAAGATCGCTGAAGAGAACAACATCGATCCGGCGTCCCTGAAAGGCACTGGCAAAGGCGGCCGCGTAACGAAGGAAGATGTCGTAGCTGCTGTCGAAGCCAAGAAAAATGCGCCGGCCGCCGCAGCCGCTCCGCAAGCCGCGACCACGGCACCAGCCATGCAGGCAGGTGATCGCGTAGAGAAGCGCGTACCGATGACACGCCTGCGTGCCAAGGTTGCCCAGCGTCTGGTCGAAGCACAGTCTTCCATGGCGATGCTGACCACCTTTAACGAAGTGAACATGAAGCCGATCATGGAGCTGCGCTCCAAGTACAAGGACCTGTTCGAGAAGACCCATAACGGTGTTCGCCTGGGCTTCATGTCGTTCTTCGTCAAGGCTGCAGTCGAGGCCCTAAAGCGTCAGCCGGGTGTCAATGCTTCCATCGATGGCAACGACATCGTGTACCACGGCTATCAGGATATCGGTGTTGCTGTATCCAGCGATCGTGGTCTGGTCGTTCCGGTTCTGCGCAATGCTGAGTTCATGAGCCTGGCCGAAATTGAAGGCGGCATCTCGGACTACGGCAAAAAGGCCAAGGCTGGCAAGCTGACAATCGAAGAAATGCAGGGCGGTACGTTCACGATCTCGAACGGCGGTGTATTTGGTTCGCTGCTGTCCACGCCGATCGTCAACCCTCCGCAAACCGCTATCTTGGGCATGCACAAGATCCAGGAGCGTCCAATGGCTGTTAACGGCCAGGTGGTCATCCTCCCGATGATGTACCTCGCACTGTCCTACGACCATCGTCTGATCGATGGCAAGGAAGCGGTAACCTTCCTCGTCACGATGAAGGATCTGCTCGAAGACCCGGCTCGTCTGCTGCTGGACATCTGATAAGCGATTCAGGTCAGGCGGTGTGCTTCCACGCAAGGCACGCTGCCTGTCCGCTTTCGCTCACAGCTTGCTGCTTCACAAAGAGGATTCGTTATGTCTCAGAAATTCGACGTCGTCGTCATCGGCGCCGGCCCCGGTGGATACGTTGCAGCCATTCGCGCAGCGCAGCTGGGTCTCAAGACCGCCTGTATCGAGAAATACCAGGGTAAAGAAGGCAAGACCGCACTGGGCGGTACCTGCCTGAACGTCGGTTGCATCCCGTCCAAGGCACTGCTCGACAGCTCGTACAAGTTCCACGAAGCCCACGAGAGCTTCAAGGTCCATGGAATCAGCACCGGTGAGGTCAGCATCGACGTCCCGGCGATGGTTGGCCGCAAGGACCAGATCGTCAGGAATCTTACCGGTGGTGTCGCTGCCCTGTTCAAGGCGAATGGCGTCACCCTGCTGGAAGGTCACGGCAAGCTTCTCGCCAACAAGCGTGTAGAAGTCACTGGCAAGGATGGCAACGCTGAAGTCGTGGAGGCCGAGCACATTATCCTCGCGTCTGGCTCGCGTCCGGTCGATATCCCACCGGCCCCTGTCGATCAGAACGTCATCGTCGACTCCACCGGCGCTCTGGACTTCCAGAGCGTACCGAAGCGCTTGGGCGTTATCGGTGCCGGTGTTATTGGCTTGGAGCTCGGCTCCGTCTGGGCGCGTCTGGGCGCGGAAGTCACCGTTCTCGAAGCGCTCGACAAGTTCTTGCCGGCCGCCGATGAGCAGATTGCCAAGGAAGCGATGAAGGTCCTGACCAAGCAGGGCCTGAAGATTCGTCTGGGTGCTCGTGTCACGGGTTCGGAAGTGCAGGGTGACCAGGTCACCGTGACATTCACCGATGCCGACGGCGAGCAGAAGATCGAGTTCGACCGCTTGATCGTTGCCGTGGGCCGCCGTCCTGTTACCACCGACTTGTTGGCTGCCGATTGCGGCGTCGACAGCGATGAGCGTGGCTTCATCTTCGTCGACGACTATTGCGCGACCAGCGTGCCAGGCGTTTATGCCATCGGTGACGTGGTACGTGGTGCAATGCTGGCCCACAAGGCCTCGGAAGAGGGCGTGATGGTTGCCGAGCGTATCGCTGGCCATAAGGCCCAGATGAACTACGACCTGATCCCATCTGTTATCTACACTCACCCGGAAATCGCGTGGGTTGGTAAGAGCGAGCAGGTGCTGAAGGCCGAAGGTGTTGAAGTCAACGTCGGGACCTTCCCGTTCGCTGCCAGCGGCCGTGCCATGGCGGCCAACGATACCACCGGCCTGGTCAAGGTTATTGCCGACGCGAAGACCGACCGCGTTCTGGGCGTGCATGTGATCGGCCCAAGCGCTGCGGAGCTGGTTCAGCAGGGCGCTATCGGCATGGAGTTCGGTACCAGTGCCGAAGATCTGGGCATGATGGTGTTCTCGCACCCGACGCTCTCCGAAGCGCTGCATGAAGCCGCGCTTGCTGTGAATGGCCATGCCATCCACGTGGCAAACCGTAAGAAACGTTGAAGTATCCGGGGGCTTCGGCCCCCGGCGGTAACCACGGTGAATCGCCCGTCGCTTGCTCTCGAAGCAATCCGCGGAACGTTCACCGGATTGTCCCGAAGCAGGGCGATCACAGGTGGCGCGGCCCGTAGAGGCAGCGTCGAAATGCGCAATACCTAAACGAAGACGGTAGACAAGCATGAATCTTCATGAGTATCAGGGTAAGCAGCTGTTCGCTGAGTACGGCCTGCCCGTATCGAAAGGCTTCGCTGTAGACACACCGCAGGAGGCCTACGAGGCTTGCGGCCGTATCGGCGGCGACGAGTGGGTGGTCAAGGCTCAGGTCCACGCCGGTGGCCGCGGTAAAGCGGGCGGTGTGAAGCTCGTCAAGAGCAAGGAAGAGGCCAAGGAATTCGCAGCCAAGTGGCTCGGCCAGCGCCTGGTCACCTACCAGACTGATGCCAACGGCCAGCCTGTCAGCAAGATCCTCGTCGAGTCCTGCACCGATATCGACAAGGAGCTCTACCTGGGCGCGGTCGTTGATCGTTCCAGCCGCCGTATCGTCTTCATGGCTTCCACCGAAGGTGGCGTGGACATCGAAAAAGTTGCCCACGAAACCCCTGAGAAGATCCTGAAAGCAACCATCGATCCTCTCGTTGGTGCTCAGCCCTACCAGGGCCGTGAGCTCGCGTTTCAGCTCGGTCTGAAAGGCGATCAGGTCAAGCAGTTCACTCACATCTTCGTTGGCCTGGCCAAGCTGTTCCAGGACTACGACCTGGCGCTGCTCGAAGTGAACCCGCTGGTCATCAAGAAAGACGGCAACCTGCACTGCCTCGATGCCAAGATCAACATCGACAGCAACGCCATGTTCCGTCAGCCCAAGCTGCGCGCCATGCACGACCCGTCGCAGGACGATGCTCGTGAAGCCCATGCGCAGAAGTGGGAGCTGAACTACGTCGCGCTCGAAGGCAACATTGGTTGCATGGTCAACGGTGCTGGCCTTGCGATGGGTACTATGGACATCGTCAACCTGCACGGTGGCAAGCCTGCCAACTTCCTCGATGTTGGCGGCGGTGCAACCAAGGAGCGCGTAACCGAAGCGTTCAAGATCATCCTGTCCGACAGCAATGTCGCGGCTGTTCTGGTGAACATCTTCGGCGGTATCGTCCGTTGCGACATGATCGCGGAAGGCATCATCGGCGCGGTCAAGGAAGTGGGTGTCAAGGTACCGGTTGTCGTCCGTCTCGAGGGCAACAATGCCGAGCTCGGCGCCAAGGTCCTGGCCGATAGCGGCCTGAACATCATCGCGGCAACCAGCCTGACCGACGCTGCCCAGCAGGTCGTCAAGGCCGCGGAGGGCAAGTAATGAGCGTTTTGATCAACAAAGATACTAAAGTCATCTGCCAGGGTTTCACTGGCTCCCAGGGTACCTTCCACAGCGAACAGGCGATTGCCTACGGTACTCAGATGGTTGGCGGCGTCACGCCCGGTAAGGGCGGCACCACTCACCTCGGCCTGCCGGTGTTCAACACCGTCAAGGAAGCGGTAGAAGCCACTGGCGCCGACGCATCGGTCATCTATGTTCCGGCTCCGTTCTGCAAGGATTCCATCCTTGAAGCAGCGTTCGGCGGCATCAAGCTGATCGTGTGCATCACCGAAGGCATCCCGACCATCGACATGCTCGAAGCCAAGGTCAAGTGCGACGAACTCGGCGTACGTTTGATCGGGCCTAACTGCCCAGGCGTGATCACGCCCGGCGAGTGCAAGATCGGCATCATGCCCGGCCACATCCACCTGGCAGGCAAGGTTGGCATCGTATCGCGCTCCGGTACGCTGACCTATGAAGCCGTCAAGCAGACCACGGATGCAGGCTTCGGCCAGTCCACCTGTGTTGGCATCGGTGGTGACCCGATCCCGGGCTCCAACTTCATCGACATCCTGAAGCTGTTCCAGGAAGATCCAGCGACCGAAGCGATCGTCATGATCGGTGAGATCGGTGGTTCGGCTGAGGAAGAGGCGGCTGCCTACATCAAGGCAAACGTCACCAAGCCGGTCGTTTCCTACATCGCAGGCGTTACCGCGCCTCCTGGAAAGCGTATGGGCCATGCTGGCGCCATCATTTCCGGCGGCAAGGGCACTGCAGACGAGAAGTTCGCTGCACTGCAGGACGCGGGCGTGAAAACCGTGCGTTCCCTGGCTGACATCGGTAAGGCGCTGGCCGAGCTGACAGGCTGGGAAGTCAAGAAGGCCTAAGCCCTCTTAGACTGCCAAGAAAGCCACCTTCGGGTGGCTTTCTTGTTTTTGGAGAACGTGCGCCAAAGTGCTATTGCTGGTGCGAAACAGTGAGGTGCCATGGTGCTGTAGACCGTGCCAAATCGCTTTTTTGCTCGCAAAAAAAACCGGCCCTATTGGGCCGGTTCTTTCTGAACCGCGAACCGCTTATTTGCGGCTGGCGCGCTCAAGCATGCGCAGTGCACGCTCGTTAGCTTCGTCCGCAGTGGTCTGGGCCTTATTAGCAGTGGCCAAGGCCTCTTCTGCCTTACGGTTCGCTTCGTCAGCGCGCGCCTGTGCGCGGGCTGCTGCGTCTTCAATCGCGGTCAGGCGAGCGTCAGTTTCCGTGGATACGCTGCTGCAACCGGCTGCGATAACTGCTGCCAGAGCCAGAGCAGAGAATTTCAGAACGCTGTTCATCGTGTTCCCCTTAGAAAAATTGTCTTGCCGATACCTGCAATGGATCGGCGGCTACATACTACCTGTAACTTTTAGTAAGTAAACGGGCTACGCGCAAGGCAATCTATAATTCGTTCGATCCGCAGGGGCCGAATGCAAGGGCGATTCTGAACCTAGATTGAACCAGTACGAAAAAAACCGTGCCTCTGAAGCGACAAGCCGGACGCTGGCCCAACCCAGCCAGATAGCGCTAAAGTGGAAAGCCCTGCGGGATGCCAGGTAACTGGTGCAAAACAGCCGGAATGCTGGGCGTGTCGAAGCGTCCAACGCCGTATCACAACAATAAGAGTCTATAAGCGGGCATGAACCGCTGAGGGTTGATCATGACTAACGCACTGCCCATTCACCATGACCAGGCGGGTCACCAGTTTGAAATCACTGTGGACGGGCACCGCGCCTATCTGGCTTATATGGATTTGGGCAAGCAGACGCTGGATTTCTATCGCACGTTCGTACCGAATGAGATCCGCGGGAGAGGGGTGGCTGCCGCACTCGCTGGTGCCGCCCTGGCGTATGCCGATCGCATCGGCTACACCGTCATTCCATCGTGTTCATACGTTGAAAGCTATCTTGCCAAACGAGACGAAGAAGATAACGCCGCCTCGTAAAGAGGCGGCGGACCATGGCATCAGGTACGGTCGCGAGTTGGAAGGACGTGCTTGAGCTTTTCGTGCATTCCGCGGACAGCCTTGAGGGTTGTCTCCCAGTCGATACATGCGTCCGTGATCGAGACGCCATATTTGAGATCACATAGATTGTCGGGGATGGACTGGTTGCCCCAGCCAAGGTGGCTTTCGACCATCAGCCCGACAATGGACCGGTTGCCTTCGAGAATCTGGTTCGCCACGTTCTCCATCACGAGCGGCTGCAGAGCCGGGTCCTTGTTGGAGTTGGCGTGACTGCAGTCGACCATGATGTTTGGACGGATCTTCGCTTTCGCCAACTCCTGCTCACATACCGCGACGCTTACCGAATCGTAGTTCGGCTTCCCGTTGCCGCCGCGTAGAACGACATGGCCGTATGGATTGCCTTTAGTCGAGACGATCGAGACGCCACCTTGCTGATTGATGCCCAGGAATCGGTGTGGTTGCGAAACGGATTGCAGCGCGTTGATCGCGACTGTCAGGCTGCCGTCGGTGCCATTCTTGAAACCCACTGCCGATGAGAGGCCGGACGCCATTTCACGATGCGTCTGAGACTCAGTGGTGCGAGCGCCGATCGCAGACCAGCTGATCAGGTCCTGAAGATATTGCGGGGAAATAGGGTCGAGCGCCTCGGTCGCTGTTGGCAGGCCCTTCTCTGCGAGATCGCGCAGCAGCTGGCGGCCGATGTGCAACCCATCCTGAATCTTGAAGGAGTCATCCAAATAAGGGTCGTTGATCAAGCCTTTCCAGCCAACCGTCGTCCGCGGCTTCTCAAAATACACCCGCATGACGAGAAGCAAGGTATCGCTGACTTCCTCCGAAAGCGCCTTCAGGCGATCCGCGTATTCATGTGCGGCCTTGATATCGTGAATCGAGCAAGGGCCAATCACCACGAACAGCCGGTGGTCGGTGCCATCAAGAATGTTTCTAATGGCGGCGCGCCCCGCGGTGACCGTACGTTCTGCTTGCGTGGTCAGGGGAATCTCTTGCTTGAGCTGTTCGGGCGTGATCAAGGTTTCATTGGAGGCGACGTTGAGGTCGTCGATAGGAAGGTCAGCCATCATATTCTCGTCAGGGTCACAGGCCAGCTACCCCCGTTAGCGGTGGAGGCCGAGCAATTGATCGGGGGAGCGGAACCTTAACGTGTTCCGGCTTGGCTGCACAATGCTTGAAGGCCGGGCTGCCGTGCGCTGGGTATCGACGGCAGGTTTTCTCGCACTGTATCCATGGATCGGCATAGGTGTGCCGGTCTGCTAAGCTGATTCAACCGAGGCCCCGCCGTATCGGCTGTCGAGGAGGCCGCTTTGATCCGATCGATACTGTATGCCACTGATCTTGGACTGTATGCACCTTATGTAGTGCAGCATGCGTTGACCCTCGCTCGGACGTTCAAGGCTGAGCTTTACGTTGTCCACGCCGTGGAGCCCATCGGGGTGCTTGCAGACTCGCTTCTTCAAACATACCTTGAGCCCGCCCAATTAAAAGCACTCCGCGAGCAAGGCCTCCAGTCAGTCCTGCTGAATATCGAGAAGCGTGTATTGGAGTGTTTCAAGGAAGAGTTGGATGACGGTCATCAGGATCTTGGCTTCATCAAAACGGTACGTGCCCTAATGGGCGATCCGCCGGATGTCATCCTCAAGGAGGCGAGCGCTTTGAATGTTGATCTGATCGTAATCGGCACCCGCAGCCATGGAGCAGAAGAGAATGCGCCAATAGGGCGCACGGCTCAGCGGCTACTGCAAGTGTCCAGGGTGCCGGTCTATGCAGTTCCGCTGCTGCAGCATCACTGACACGGCAACTAAAGCCAATCGTCATATTTCGAAAAGACGCAGATCCTTGGACGTATGACGACGATTTGGTTATAAAGCATATTTGTGCTTGCGCCTTTCGAGGATTATCGAATGAAGCTCCAGCAATTGCGCTACATCTGGGAAGTGGCGCACCACGATCTGAACGTGTCGGCTACCGCTCAAAGCCTCTATACCTCTCAACCGGGTATCAGCAAACAGATCCGTTTGCTGGAAGATGAGTTGGGCGTTGAGGTGTTTGCGCGCAGTGGTAAGCATCTGACCCGTGTCACTCCCGCAGGTGAACGCATCATTCAAACGGCGGGGGAGATCCTTCGCAAGTGCGAGAGCATCAAGCAGATAGGCCAGGAATTCTCCAACGAGAAGAAAGGGACCCTGACCATCGCGACGACGCATACCCAGGCGAGGTACGCGTTGCCGCCTGTTATCAGCGCGTTCATCAAGCGCTATCCGGACGTGTCGCTTCATATGCATCAGGGGAGTCCTACCCAGATCGCTGAGATGGCCGCTGATGGATCGGCTGATTTCGCCATCGCGACCGAGGGGCTGGAGCTGTTTGGGGACCTGATCATGATGCCCTGCTACCGTTGGAACCGCTGCGTCATCGTGCCGAAGGGGCACCCTCTGGCGGACGCTTCCAAACTGACGCTAGAGATGTTGGCCGAACAGCCGTTGGTAACGTATGTCTTTGGCTTTACAGGGCGCTCCAAACTGGATGAGGCGTTTCATCGTAATGGGCTGCAACCCAAGGTCGTATTCACAGCTGCAGACGCAGACGTCATCAAGACCTACGTTCGTCTCGGCCTGGGCGTCGGAATCGTCGCGCACATGGCCGTGGACGAAGCGAATGACAAGGATCTGGTCGTACTAGACGCGAGCGAGCTGTTCGAATCCAGTGTCACGAAGATCGGCTTTCGTCGTGGCACATTCCTACGTGGGTTCATGTGCGACTTTATCGGTACGTTCGCACCTCATCTGGACAGGGAAATGATCGCCAAGGCAGTTCAATGCCATGGACGCGGCGAGATCGATGACCTCTTCGCTGACGTCGACTTGCCTACCTATTGAAGCCAGCAGTCCCGTTCTACCTTCAAGATGAACAATAACCCGTAGCCGACGGGGCCGATTCAATCTTTGCTCGACACTGCCGTTATAACTTGGGTAGGCGCTGTTTGCCTGCGTGCCTGCCTGAGTTACACGCATGACGAAACGATATTCCAGCATCGCACTACGCATTTACCTCACTACCTTCGCATTAGGCCTCATGCTGCTGGCAGGCAATGGTTATGCGCGCGAAACCCAACGCGACGTGCTCGTCCTCGGCGGTACCGATCGATCTACGCGACTCGATGCAGCGGGCTATGCCGAGTATTTGCTCGCACCAATTGACGAGCCCTTCGCGGCGATAGCGGCCATGCCCGCTTCCGATTGGAGAAGCGCGCCTGGCGGCATATTGAGTTTGGGATATCAGCCAGAGGGGGCATGGATCCGACTTCGAGTCAGCAACCGAGGTCAGGAAGACCATGATTGGCTGTTGACGGTGGACTTGGCCACATTGGAGCGCATGGAAGTGCGCCTGTATGACCCCACGAGTGGCGCATGGTCGTTGTCTCAGTTGGCAGGAAATGCCGTGCGCTCAGATCACCAGCCCATGGACGGCCGCTATCCCGCATTCAGGTTAGCCGTTCCGGCAGGGCAAACCCGTATCGTCTACGCGCACGCGACCAGCTTCGACCATCTCAATCTACCGATCTCGGTCGTCACAGAGGGGACCTGGCTTCGAGACGAGGCCAGGGTCATCCCGCTCCTGACCGCGTTCTTTGGCGCCATGTGCGCCATGCTCATCTATAACGGCTCGTTATGGGCATTTACCCGCGACCGTTCGTACGCCTGGTATTGCCTCTATCTCGCTTGCTCGATCGGCTACACCATGACCATGACGGGGCTGGGTAGCCAATACCTGTGGGGAGACATGCCGGCGGTAGCGTCCCGGATCCTACCGTTGAGCGTATGCACGAGCTTCGCTGCTGCGGGGCTGTTCATCAGGGCTTTCCTCAACCTCGAAAAGCGAGGCGGCGTACTGCTTACAATGAGCAGCCTACTGATTGGCTATTGGGTCGTTGCATCGACCATAGTGGCGATGGCGCCTTCGCTTTTTCCACGGCTGGGCATCTATCAGGCCGGTTTCATCAGCTGTCTCGCCGCGTTTGGTACGGCCATCCGACTCTGGCAGGAGGGCAACACATCGGCCCGATATTTCACTATTGGGTGGTCGCTGCTTTATGTGAGTACGGGCTATCTCACGCTTGCGCTGGCAGGGTTCGTCAGCATGTCACCGTTGCCTGTGCATCTGCAGCTCTTTGGCTTTACTGTCGAGTTTCTGGTGCTGTCCATAGGCCTGGCGCAGCGTATTAACCGAGAGCGTGCTGCACGGCTTCGGGCGCAGAGGGAGGCGCTTTTTGCCAGCGAGCAGCTAGGCCTTGAGCGACTAGCCGTCTTGCGCGCCGAGCAAGACGCAAATATTCGATTGGAACAGCGTGTGCAGGAGCGCACCCGGGCGCTCAATGCATCGAACCAGGCGTTGGCCGCAGCCAACGCGATGCTGTCCGATCTCAGCCAGCGCGACGCGCTCACCGGCTTGTTCAATCGTCGCCACTTCGATGCGATGTTCGACGCCGCCGTGTCTGCCGCATCGGACACTTCTCATATCAGCGTGGCCTTGCTGGACATCGATCACTTCAAGCGCGTCAATGACACCTACGGCCATACGGTTGGAGACTACTGCATCGTCTCGGTTGCAGACGTATTGAGACGTTATACGCAGCGTTCTGGTGAATGTGCCGCGAGGTTCGGGGGCGAAGAGTTCATCTTGATGTTCAACAATCTGACCGAGTCGGCGCTTCGTTCGACGTGCGAACGGATCCGACGTGAGATCGAGGCTCTGCAGATCGATGCCGATGGCGCGGCGGTCCGATTTACTGTGAGTATTGGCGCAATTTGCGCGCGTCCGGCACCCATGATTCCGCGGGAACGCTATTCGCGAAGTGCGGATGAAGCGCTTTATCGTGCGAAGGCAGAGGGGCGAAACAGAGTATGCATGGCGGTCGCGCTGTGCGAAGAGGCGGCCGCCACAAGGCAAGTATGATCGAGCCGGTACCATACGGCGTCGGCCCGGATCATTGGTCAATGGCTCAGGTGGAGCCCACACTCGCGGTTCTCTTCGCCCTTCGTAGGGTCGAAGTAGTCGAAGTTGTTCGGAAGATCGTGTTTGACGAGGTACTCGTAAAGATCTTTCGAGGTCCAGTGGAGTAGGGGGGCAACCTTGATCAGTCCGTCCGGATTCACACTCACCGGGTCCATCTGGGCGCGCACGGCCGTATCAGTAGCGCGAAGAGCCGTGAACCAGACCTCCGGCGCCTTTTCACGCAATGCGCGTGCGAACGGCTCGAGTTTCACTTCTTCGGTAAACGCAGCATGACGGGGATCGTCAAGTGCGGGGACCGTACCCTCGACCGCTTCTCGATGGGCACGAGAACGTTTTGGTAGATAGATCTCCAGATTAAGATCCAGCTTCTTGCTGACTTCATCGGCGAAACGGTAGGTCGCTTCCGTGTTGTATCCGCTATCCATCCAGACGACAGGCACATCCGGCTTGACGCGGGTAACCATGTGCAGAATAACAGCTTCGAATGGGCGGAAGTTCGTGGTGCAGATGGCCGATTTACCCAGGCCAAGCGCCCACTCGACGAGTTTTTCAGCATCTTTGCCTAGCTCTGCATTGATGCGTTGCAGGTCAAGCGTCATGGGTAGCTCCTGATAGCGGCTCGGAAGGGCGACGATGGTATCAGCGGCCAAGGCAGCGAGCTACCCGACGAGGCGACTCAAGGCGCGTTGAGCGTATCGAGCAATAGGCGGACCTTGGTGATGGATTCCTCGTATTCGGCCTGCCAGTCCGAGTCAGCAACGATGCCGCCACCTCCCCAGCAATGGATCTGGCCCGACCAGGCCAATAGCGTGCGAATCGTGATCGAGCTATCCATTCGGCCGTTTACATCGATATAGAGAACGCTACCGCAGTAAGGGCCACGCCGCGTTGGCTCGAGTTCGTCGATGATTTCCATCGCGCGGATCTTCGGTGCGCCCGTGATTGAACCGCCCGGGAAGCTGCCTGCCAGCAGATCGAATACGTCACGGCCCGCGGCCAGTTCGCCTTCCACGCTGCTCACGAGGTGATGGACGTTCGGGTAGGTCTCCAAGGCAAACAGCTGGGGGACGTTGACTGAGCCGGCCGTACAGCTGCGCCCCAGATCGTTCCTCAAGAGGTCGACGATCATGAGATTTTCGGCGCGGTCCTTGGGGCTGGTAAGCAGATCTTCACTATTGAGCCTGTCGTCATCGGGGTTCGTCCCACGAGGGCGCGTCCCTTTGATTGGCCGCGTCTCGACATGGCGGCCGTTCAAAGACAGGAATCGTTCCGGCGAGTGGCTGAGTATCGCCTGATTCGATTCGAGCGAGACGTAGGCTGAAAACGGTGTGGGGCATACCGCTCGCAATCGACGGTAGGCGTGCCAGGGATCTCCTTCGTAGCACCCCGTGAATCGCTGCGCGTAGTTGACCTGATAACAGTCGCCTGCCGTGATGTAGGTGTGGATGCGCTCGATGGCGCTGCGGTAGGTGGCGGCGTCGATATCTGCGCGAAACGCTGACTGCAGTCTGAATGCTTCAGTCGGATGATGACTGTTCCGTAGAACGGTAAGTACGGCTTCACGCCGGGATGAGGGCGCTGATGGGTGGAAGACGACGACCGTGCGGCGCTCGACATGATCAGTGACGAGCGCCCAGTCATAGAGGCCTATCCGGGCATCCGGCAGGCCCAGGTCGTTCTCGGCATGTGTTGGCAGTTGTTCGAGACGGCGCCCGAAGTCATAGCTCAGGTAGCCGATGAGCCCGCCGCAAAAGGGAAGCTCGAGGCCCTCCGGAGAATCGCTCTTTCCCATGGCCGCGAGGGCCTCGCGGAGTTCGCCGAAGAATGCATCGCCGCCTTGGGCATCGCTCGCATGAAAGATCTTCAGCGGCCACGCGCTGGCAATGTCGTATCGACCACGGTTGGCCACAGGCCGGCCGGAATCCAAAAGGACGGCACCAGGCGCCGTGCGGAAACGCACAAAGCGTTCGGACGGGTCAGCCTGGTAATCAAGCGTGACGACGGTGCAAAAGGCCATGGTGTCGCTCTCGAAGGTGGCAGCAGTGTAGCGGGCTATCCGGCCGACGCCCCAGTTGTTCCGAAGTGCTGTTGCGCAAAGGCGACACGCGTTTCCACGGCCTCGGTTGAGCCTTGTTTTGCCAGCTCATCCAGATGGGCCTCTACCGCATGGGTGCGCCGCGTAAGGCCGCAATCGTTGGCGATCTGGATGTTCAACCCTGGCCTGGCATTGAGTTCGAGTATCAGCGGGCCCTTATCCTGGTCGAGGACCATGTCTACGCCAATGTAACCCAGTCCACATAGCTCGTAGCAGCTTGCGGCAAGCCGCATGAAACCGTTCCAATCCGGAAGCTGTACGCCTGATACCGGGTTTCCAGTGTCGGGGTGCTTATCGATGCGGTCATTGAGCCAGGAGCCCTTGAGTGTCAGCCCAGTTGGCAAGTCAACCCCGACGCCGATCGCGCCCTGGTGAAGGTTGGCCTTGCCATGCGACTGGCGCGTCGGTAGCCGCAGCATGCCCATGACCGGATAGCCCATGAGGACAATGATACGAATGTCCGGTACACCTTCGTAGCTGATGCTCTTGAAGATCGGGTCGGGGGTGACACGGTATTCAATGAGCGCCCTGTCGCGATGACCGCCAAGCGAGTAAAGCCCTGTCAGAATGCTAGAGATCTGGTGCTCGAGGTCCTCGTGGCTCAATAGCTTGCCGGACACCGTTTTGTAGCGGCCTTCAAAACGGTCGGCGATCACGACGATGCCGTCTCCGCCAGCACCCTGCGCCGGCTTGATGACGAAGGCATTTCGCGCGCCAATGATCTCGTCCAGGCGGTCGATCTGCTTTTCCGTTTCGATGATGCCGTACAGCTCAGGCACCTGGATGCCTGCGTCTATAGCGCGCTGTTTCGTGATGATCTTGTCGTCGACAATAGGGTACAGGTGGCGGCGGTTGTACTTGAGCACATAGTCCGCATTACGCCGGTTGATTCCCATGATCCCTTTGGCTTCGAGGGCCTTCCAGGTCTTCCATAGTCCGAACATGGCCAGCGTCAGTCCTTGAGGAACGTCTTGAAGCGGAACAGTTCGGTCAGACGGTAACCGCGGTAGCGGCCCATCGCGAGCATGAATCCGACCAGTACCAGCAGCACGCCAGGGAACGTAAACACGAAATACGTCAGCTCGGGAATATTCATCACCACATGCGCCAGCGCTGCAGCGATGAGCGTCCCAACCGCGACCTTCATCGCATGACCGCCGCCGCGCTCTTCCCAGGTTATCGACAGTCGCTCGATCGTCATGGTCAGGATTACCATCGGGAACAGCGCAACCGAAAGGCCTCGCTCAAGGCCCAGTTTGTGGCTGAGCAGGCTGATCGCTGCGATGAGTACAACCACGAAGGTCAGCACGACCGAAAGCCGCGGCAGCATCTGCAGTTTCAGGTGCTCAAGATATGAACGTAATGACAGACCGAAGGCGGTGATCAGCGTAAACAGAATGATGCCGAAGCCGAGCTGCGTCTCGCGGAAGGCAAGCGCGATCAATACCGGCGTGAAGGTCCCGAGGGTTTGCAGGCCGCCCAGGTTGCGCAAAATCAGGATGATCAGGACGCCGATCGGGATCATGATCATGATCTGGTAGGTCTGCTGCGTCGATAGCGGTAACCCGTACAGCGAATATTCAAGGAACGATGCGCTGGTGTTCTGATCCGTAAGCTGAGCAAGTCGGATCGCATTGATCTCGCTCTTATCGAGCGTGAACGTCACGGCTGCGCGGCGACCGCCTTCGACTTTGAGCAAGGTGTCATCACCCGTCCACCAGACCAGCCGGTCCCTTGGAAGGCCCTGTTCGCCTGTCTGCGGATTGAAGTAGAGCCAGCGCTTGCCGTTGAAGCTGCGCAACCACAGTTCCGGCGTCTGCAGACTCTCGTCAAGCCTAAGCGTATGCACCCGCTCCATCGGAACATGGGCGATGGAAAGGAGCAGGTCAACGGCATCGGCCTTGCGGGCAACCGACGGGTCGCCACCAAGCAAAAGGCGCGCATTGTCGTCGTTCGTATTGTTTACCCGCTTGATGGCTTCGCTCACGAACGTTTCGATATCGGCGGAATGCTGCCGAATCGGCGCCAGCAGTGCGTCGGCCGCGATCTTCTCCGCGCCTTCAACCGGGAGGCTTTCCCGATAAACCGGCCCTTTCTCTTCGTTCTGTTCGTTACCGAAACGCTGGGTAAGTACCAGCCGGTAATAGAGCGTCTGGTTACCGGAGGCGCGCCGCGCAGACCATGTCACCCGCCGATTGCCGTCGACACGATTGACGCTCACGCCGTAGTTATTGGAGATAAAACTCTCATTCAGGCTGACGTAGCCCTGGTTCAGTGGCGGTACATACATCTGTACCTTGACCGGCCCGCTGGACGCGGCTTGGAATTCTACCTTGGCGTCGATATTCCAGAGGTTATCTGTCTCGCTGGCCCTGACCGGAATGTCGAGGACGAAGATTTGATACGCGGTGACCAGGATTCCAAGGCTGACTAACGCAGCGATCAGAATCCGCAAATGCAGGGTTATGGAGCGCATGGGCTGATGGTTGGACCTCTTCGACACTGCTAGACCGGACGCTTTCGAGGCGCCAGCCCCAAAAAAGCGCGCGGATTCTAACATGGACGCCTTTGCTTCGCCGCGGCAGCCGTGTCAGACACTGTTACCAGACGATTGTCGACAATTGGCGTTACTGCCTTGCCAATGAGCCGTCCGAAGCGTAGTTTTCTCTCGAAAAAAGAAGCGGAGTGTCGACAATGCCTGCCGGTGAAGAGCTGGTCTTCGATGAACTGGGAACTCGATCGGAGCACGTATTTCGACGTATTCAGTCCGCTATTGTCACAGGCGAGATCAAACCTGGAAGCAAGATCTCAGAACCTGAGCTTGCGCGGACCTACGGCATCAGCCGGGGGCCACTCAGAGAAGCCATCCACCGCTTGGAAGGCCAACGCCTATTAGTGCGTGTTCCGCATGTGGGCGCTCGGGTCGTCTCGCTGAGCCATGCCGAGCTCGTCGAGCTTTACCAGATCCGCGAATCGCTTGAAGGCATGGCGTGCCGGCTCGCGGCAGAGCGGATGTCCGTCGCGGACATCGATGCGCTCCGCCAGGTGCTCGATACACATGAGCGCGATTCGGCGTTCCAGGCTGGCCTGGGTTATTACCAGCAGGAAGGTGACTACGATTTTCACTATCGGATCATCCAGGGCAGCGGCAACCAAATGCTGGCGCGGCTGCTTTGCGATGAGCTGTACCAGTTGGTGCGCATGTACCGAATCCAGTATTCCTCGACCCCCAATCGGCCTCGCATGGCGTTCGCCGAGCATCATCGAATACTGGATGCCATCGCCGACCGTGACGGCGAACTCGCCGAGTTGCTGATGCGTCGGCATATCGGCGCATCCAGACGAAACATCGAGCAGCATCATTTGAGCCCAATCACCGAACACACAACGACAAGAGGTGAAGCATGACACTGCCTTCAGCAGGCCAGCGTTTCCGCGAGGCGGTTGCCGCCGAACGCCCTTTGCAAGTAGTCGGCGCGATCAACGCCAATCATGCGCTGCTGGCCCAGCGCGCCGGTTTCAAGGCTATCTATCTGTCCGGTGGTGGTGTGGCTGCCGGCTCGCTGGGTTTGCCGGACCTGGGTATTTCCAACCTGGACGATGTGCTGACGGACGTTCGGCGCATTACCGATGTGTGCGATCTGCCGTTGTTGGTCGATGTCGATACCGGGTTCGGCTCGTCGGCGTTCAACGTCGCGCGTACCGTACGATCCATGGAGAAGTTCGGCGCGGCGGCCATCCACATCGAGGACCAGGTAGGTGCGAAGCGGTGTGGCCATCGACCAAACAAGGAAATCGTCAGTCAGCAGGAAATGGTGGACCGTATCAAGGCGGCGGTCGACGCGCGTCATGATGATAGTTTCGTAATCATGGCCCGCACCGACGCCCTGGCGGTAGAGGGCCTCGAAGCTGCCATCGATCGTGCGCGCGCCTGTGTCGAGGCAGGCGCCGACATGATCTTTCCCGAAGCCATGACCGAGCTGGGCATGTACCGGCAGTTCGTAGCGGCTGTGAAGGTGCCGGTCCTGGCGAACATCACCGAGTTCGGCTCGACCCCGCTCTACACGACGGAAGAATTGGCGGGTGCCGATGTATCGCTCGTGCTGTATCCGCTGTCCGCATTCCGGGCAATGAACAAGGCCGCTGAAAACGTCTATACCGCGATAAGGCGCGATGGCACGCAGAAGAACGTTGTCGAGACCATGCAGACGCGCGCCGAGCTCTACGACCGTATCGATTACCACCGCTACGAGCAGCACCTCGATGAGTTGTTCGCCAGCGGGGCGAAGATCAGATAACAAGCGGCGCGACCGCGAACGCATCCGTACAAAAACAAGTTCAAGACAGGAGAGCGAAATGGCAGAAGCAAAAGCACTCGGCGGCGCAGGTCTCAGGGGCCAGGTCGCAGGGCAGACGGCCCTTTGTACCGTAGGCAAGACAGGCTCCGGGCTCGCCTACCGCGGATATGATGTCAAGGCGCTCGCTGAGGGGGCCTGCTTTGAGGAGGTGGCGCATCTGCTGCTCTATGGCACGCTGCCGAACAAGAGCGAGCTTGCGGCTTATCAGAAGAAGCTTCAGGGCTTGCGCGACCTGCCGCAGCGGCTGAAGGAAGTGCTCGAGCGGGTACCCAAGAATACCCACCCAATGGACGTAATGCGTACCGGTTGCTCCATGTTGGGCACCCTTGAGCCGGAAGCGAGCTTCGAACAGCAACGCGACGTCACTGACCGGTTGCTTGCTGCGTTCCCCGCCGTCCTGCTGTATTGGTACCGCTACTCGCACCATGGCGTGCGCATTGATTGTCGCAGCAACGAGCTGACGACTGGCGGGCACTTCCTTGCGCTGCTGCACGGCAAGAAGCCCAGCGAGCTGCATGTACGGGTCATGAATGTCTCCCTCATCCTCTACGCCGAGCACGAATTCAACGCGTCGACGTTTACCGCGCGCGTGTGCGCATCAACGCTGTCGGATCTCTATTCCTGCATCACGGCGGCGATCGGCTCGCTGCGCGGCCCGCTTCATGGCGGTGCCAACGAAGCGGCGATGGCGCTTATTGAGCGTTTCTCCACGCCGGAAGAAGCGCGAACCGAATTGCTGGCGATGCTTGAGCGCAAAGAGAAGGTGATGGGCTTCGGCCACGCCGTTTACCGGGAGTCCGACCCACGCAACGAAGTGATCAAGGACTGGGCTAGGAAGCTGGCCGAAGAAGTTGGCGACACCGTGCTATTCCCGGTTTCGGAAATCATCGACCGCACCATGTGGGAAGAAAAGAGGCTGTTCCCGAATGCGGACTTCTATCACGCCTCTGCCTACCATTTCATGGGTATCCCGACCTCGCTCTTCACGCCCATCTTCGTATGCTCACGACTGACCGGCTGGGCTGCGCACGTTTATGAGCAGCGGGCGAACAACCGGATCATTCGCCCCAGCGCTGAATACACCGGGCCCGAGCCGCAAACGTTTGTGCCTATCGAGCAGCGCTGATGAGTTCGTGACTCCTTCCGTACAGAACCGGGTCGGGGGACTTATAGCGCCCCGTACCCGAGTACGATCCAGACACCAGGGGGGGCAATCTCCCCTGGTCGTTGCCTACGAAGCCTTCGAACAATGGGCTAACCGTGATGAATAAAACGTTTCGCAAACCCTTGCCCGGCGCCGGGCTCGATTATTTCGATGCCCGCGAGGCAGTCGATGCCCTGCGGCCGGGCGCGTATGCCGGGCTTCCCTATACATCGCGCGTGCTGGCGGAGAATCTCGTTCGCCGCTGCGCGCCCGAGAGGCTCGATGGGGCGTTGCTCCAGCTCATTGACCGCCGCCGTGATAGCGACTTTCCCTGGTACCCGGCACGCGTGGTCTGCCATGACATCCTCGGGCAGACCGCGCTGGTCGATCTCGCGGGCTTGCGCGATGCAATCGCGGAGAAGGGTGGGGATCCGGCGAAGGTCAATCCGGTGGTGCCCACCCAGCTAATCGTCGATCACTCGCTTGCCGTCGAATGCGGCGGCTATGATCCGGAGGCCTTCGACAAGAACCGTGTAATAGAAGACAGGCGCAACGAAGACCGCTTTCATTTCATCGAATGGACGCGCAAGGCGTTCAAGAACGTCGATGTGATACCGCCAGGCAACGGCATCATGCATCAGATCAATCTCGAAAAGATGTCACCTGTCGTCGCTGTAGAGAGCGGCGTCGCGTTCCCGGACACTTGTGTCGGCACCGATAGCCATACGCCGCACGTGGATGCACTGGGTGTCATTGCAATCGGTGTAGGCGGACTTGAGGCAGAAAGCGTCATGCTTGGGCGAGCATCCTGGATGCGTCTGCCAGATATCGTCGGCGTCGAACTCACCGGCCGGCCTTCGCCGGGGATCACCGCTACGGACATCGTGCTGGCGATGACCGAGTACCTTCGGCAGGAACGCGTCGTGGGCGCTTACCTGGAATTCTTCGGCGAGGGTGCCTCTGCGTTGACCCTGGGCGACCGCGCGACGATCTCGAACATGACGCCTGAGTTCGGTGCGACAGCGGCCATGTTCTACATTGATGAACAGACCATCGACTACCTGACGTTAACGGGACGGGAGCCGGAGCAGGTCGCATTGGTTGAACAGTACGCTCGCACCACCGGGCTATGGGCGGATGCGCTCGCAGGTGCCCGATATGAGCGCACGTTGCGTTTCGACCTGTCGGCTGTCGTCCGCAACATGGCCGGGCCGTCCAACCCCCACCGCCGGCTTCCGACGGCTGCGTTGGCCGAGCGTGGCATTGCAGGCGCATGGGAAGATGTACCGGGTCAGTTGCCGGATGGCGCCATTGTGATTGCCGCCATCACCAGTTGCACGAACACCAGCAACCCTCGCAACGTCATCGCTGCAGGTCTGCTGGCACGCAAGGCCAACGCGCTGGGCCTGAGCCGAAAGCCATGGGTAAAAACATCGCTTGCACCGGGCTCGCGAGCGGTCGAACTCTACTTGCAAGAGGCCGGCTTGCTGACCGAGCTCGAACGGCTCGGCTTCGGTATCGTCGCTTTCGCCTGTACAACCTGTAACGGCATGAGCGGAGCGCTTGATCCGGCCATTCAGCAGGAGATCATCGACCGCGACCTGTATGCGACAGCCGTATTGTCTGGCAACCGCAACTTCGACGGCCGAATCCATCCTTACGCCAAGCAGGCGTTCCTCGCATCGCCGCCCCTTGTGGTCGCCTATGCGCTCGCCGGAACCATCCGTTTCGATATCGAAAAGGACGTGCTCGGCGTTGTGGATGGGCGTGAGATCCGCTTGAAGGACCTGTGGCCATCCGACGAAGAAATCGACGAAATGGTGGCTGCCTGCGTCAAGCCTGAGCAGTTCAGAAAGGTGTACTTCCCAATGTTCGCCGAGCGTGACAAGGGCGAAGCAGTCGGGCCGCTCTATGACTGGCGCCCCCAGAGCACCTACATTCGCCGGCCTCCGTATTGGGAGGGCGCGCTGGCCGGCGAGCGGACGCTTCGTGGCATGCGTCCGCTGGCGGTGCTGCCGGACAACATTACGACCGACCACCTTTCACCTTCGAATGCGATCCTCGCTGACAGCGCTGCCGGTGAGTATTTGACGCGCATGGGGCTGCCCGAGGAGGACTTCAATTCCTACGCCACGCACCGGGGCGATCATCTCACCGCCCAGCGCGCAACGTTCGCCAATCCCAAGTTGTTCAACGAAATGGTACGGGACGAAAAGGGCGATGTGCGCCAGGGATCGCTTGCCCGCATCGAGCCGGAGGGCAAGGTCACCCGGATGTGGGAGGCGATCGAAACCTACATGAATCGCAGGCAGCCCCTGATCATCATCGCGGGCGCCGACTATGGACAGGGTTCCTCGAGGGACTGGGCTGCGAAAGGGGTGCGGTTGGCCGGCGTGGAGGCGATCGTCGCCGAAGGGTTTGAGCGTATTCATCGCACCAACCTGATCGGCATGGGCGTTCTACCGCTGCAATTCGAGGACGGCGTGACGCGCCATACGCTGGCAATCGATGGGGCCGAGACCTATGACGTCGTCGGCGAACGCACTCCAGGAGCCGTGCTTTCGCTGGTCATCAATCGGCGTGACGGTTCGTCCGTCGAGGTGCCGGTGATTTGCCGCCTGGATACGGCGGAAGAAGTCTCGATTTATGAAGCCGGTGGCGTCCTGCAACGCTTCGCGCAGGACTTCCTCGAGTCGACGGGCGCTGCGCAGAAACGCGCCTGAAACTCGACCATGAATGACCACAAGGAGCTGACCATGGCTCACGCACCACAAATCAAGGTCGCTGCGACCTACATGCGCGGCGGTACCAGCAAAGGGGTTTTCTTCAGGCTCTCCGACCTGCCCGAACGCGCACAGACGCCCGGTGCAGCACGGGATGCCTTTCTCCTTCGCGTCATTGGGAGCCCCGACCCGTATGGCAAGCATACGGACGGTATGGGCGGCGGCACATCGAGCACCAGCAAGGCTGTTATTTTGGGTCGCAGTGATCGGGCTGATCATGATGTCGACTATCTATTCGGGCAGGTCTCGATCGATACGCCCTTCGTGGACTGGAGCGGTAATTGCGGGAATCTGTCGGCAGCCGTAGGCGGCTTCGCCATCGCGTCCGGGCTCGTAGACTCGGCGCGTGTGCCCAGAGATGGACTGTGTACGGTCAGGATCTGGCAGGCCAACATCGGCAAGACCATTATCGCGCACGTGCCTATGGCGGAAGGGCAGGTTCAGGAGACAGGCGATTTCGAACTCGATGGTGTCACGTTCCCAGCCGCTGAGGTGAGGCTCGAGTTTCTCGACCCTGCTGACGAGGGTGAAGGCGAGGGCGGTGCGCTGTTTCCCACCGGCAATCTCGTTGACGACCTGGAGGTTCCGGATGTCGGCACACTGGAGGCGACCCTCATCAACGCAGGCATTCCCACCATTTTCATCCGTGCAGAAGATGTCGGCTTTGACGGCACCGAACTGCAAAGCGCCGTGAATAACGATCCAAAACTACTCGCCATGTTCGAGCGTATTCGTGCGCACGGCGCCGTACGGATGGGCCTGATTCGAACCGCCGATGAGGCTGCCAGACGACAGCACACGCCCAAGGTTGCCTTTGTCGGCCCGGCACGCCGCTATCAGGCATCCAGTGGGCGTGCTGTCGAGGCTGAGGAGGTAGACCTTCTCGTGCGCGCGCTTTCGATGGGCAAGCTGCATCACGCCATGATGGGTACGGCCGCCGTCGCGATCGGCGCGGCAGCTGCAATCCCCGGCACCCTGGTAAGTCAGATTGCGGGTGGCGCGCGCGACACGGTTCGATTCGGCCATCCGTCCGGCACCCTGAGAGTCGGCGCCGAGGCCATCTGTGAAAACGGCAATTGGCGCGTGACCAAAGCTGCCATGAGCCGCAGCGCGCGCGTTTTGATAGAAGGGTCGGTACGCGTACCAGGTGATGCGTTCTAAGCGCGGAAAAAAAGAAGAGAAGGGAACTGTGATGAGTAGCAATGTCGATCTGAATCAACGTCCGGCCTATGATGACGTCCTCCAGGCGGTTGCAGACTACGTGATGGGCTTTAAGCCCACTTCGGATGAAGCGCTGGACACTGCGCGGTACTGCCTGATGGATGCGCTAGGGTGCGGCATGCTCTCGTTGCGCTTCCCGGAATGCGTCAAGCATCTGGGGCCCATCGTTGAAGGCACTGTCGTGCCGCTCGGCGCTCGGGTTCCAGGCACGTCGTTACGACTCGATCCGGTGAAAGCAGCCTGGGACATTGGCTGCATCATTCGTTGGCTCGACTACAACGACACCTGGTTGGCGGCCGAATGGGGCCACCCTTCCGACAACCTCGCCTGTATCCTGGCGATCACCGATCATCTTTCGCAGAAGCGTGTCGTGGCCGGGGAAGCGCCATTCACGATGCGTACCGTTCTGCACGCGATGATCATGGCCCATGAGATTCAGGGCATATTTGCCCTGGAAAATGCATTCAATCGCGTCGGGCTGGATCACGTCGTGCTGGTCAAGCTTGCCTCGACGGCCGTCTCGGCCTGGCTGATGGGCGCCACCCGTGAACAGCTGTTATCGGCACTGTCGCATGTCTTTGCGGATGGACAAGCGCTTCGTACCTACCGCCCATGCTCCTAATGCGGGATCGCGCAAATCCTGGGCAGCTGGGGACGCGTCGAGTCGGGGCGTGCGCCTCGCCGACATGGCGATCAAGGGCGAGATGGGCATCCCGGGGGTGCTGACGGCACCTCAATGGGGGTTCTATGACGTATCGTTCAGCCATACGAACCGTGATCTGGCAACCAAGCCCGAGAACGCCCGGGCGTTTAGCTTGCCGCAAGCCTTCGGCAGCTACGTCATGGAGAACGTGCTGTTCAAGATTCGTTTTCCGGCTGAATTCCATGCGCAGACAGCCTGCGAGGCGGCCGTCATCCTTCATCCCCAGGCTCACGGGCGTGTGGACGACATAGACCGGATCGTGATCACGACCCACGAGTCGGCGATTCGCATCATTTCGAAGGTCGGTCCGATGGCCAATTCAGCCGACCGGGATCACTGTTTGCAATACATGGTCGCGGTGCCGCTGCTTTTCGGAGACTTGAAGGCAGAGCATTACGAGGACGCGTTCCACGATGCGCATCCGTTAATCGATCGGTTACGGGACAAGATGGAAGTCGTTGAGGATCCGCGCTACAGCCGCGAATACCTGGAGGCGGATAAACGCTCGATTGCAAACGCCGTGCAGATCTTCTTCAAGGATGGCAGCCAGACGGACCAGATCGCTATCGAATATCCGGTTGGCCATCGCCGCCGTCGCGCGGACGGTATTCCCTTGTTGAAGGCGAAATTCCGGGCCAATGTGGCGACCCGGTTCATTGCGTCGCGATGCGACGTCATCGAGGCCGCCTTTGAGGACAGGCAACGTCTTGAAGCCATGCCGGTGCACCGTTTCATGGATCTCTGGGTGATCTAACAAACGCTACGGAAACCCGCGCCGGTCGGCTTGCTTATCGATGCGTAGCGGTAAGCAGAAGGCCTCCGGCGCCCGCAAAGAATGCACCGGTGGCCTTATTGAGGCGGATCGCGCCGCGAGTGGTTCTAACCCAGCGGCGGATTTGTAGGCCAAACAGCGCATACACGAACGATGCTGCGTATTCCGCAAGCAGGTAAATGGCGCCGAGATAGACGAATTGCTCTGTCGTCGGCTGGCCCGGCTTTATGAATTGCGGGAATACGGCCGCGAACAGCAGGATTGCTTTCGGATTGCGGATACCAACCCAGAACTCCTGCAGCACTAATTTTCGGTAGGGCGCGCGTGCCTGCATCTCAGCCCGTGGCGGGCCGTCCTCCAGATCCAGACCGCAAAATACGCGGCTGCGCCAGCTCCGGATTCCAAGGTAGATGAGGTATCCGGCGCCGATCCACTTGATCGCGGTAAAGGCGGTTTCCGACGCCAGCAGCATGGCCCCAAGGCCGATGGCTGAGATGGCAAGAAAGAACGTGTAGGCCACCGCGCGCCCCGTCGTCCCAATGACTGCTGCCCTCACGCCATGGCGTATGCCGTGGTTGAGCGCACAAAAATTGTTGGAGCCGGGTGATAATGCAATGAGCACTGCCACGGGCGCGAACAGGACCGCATCCATCAAGGTCATCAAACCGCTCCGAGCCGTTATTTGAGTCGACGCTCGACCCCTTTTTCAACGAGGATCTTCGCGGATATCTCTTCGACAGAAAAATGCGTGGTATCGATATAGGCGATATTTTCGCGCTTGAACAGCAGTTCGACCTCCCGCACTTCGAAGTCGCATTGGTCGAAGCTTGCGTAGCGGCTGTTGGCGCGGCGTTCGTGTCGAATCGCGGCCAGACGCTCGGGGTCGATCGTCAGTCCAAACAGCTTGTGTCGGTACGTTTTCAGGGCGGCCGGCAATTGAAGACGCTCCATGTCCTCTTCGGTGAGCGGGTAGTTCGCTGCACGAATTCCGTATTGCATCGCCATGTACAGGCAGGTGGGCGTTTTTCCGCACCGTGACACGCCCACGAGGATGACATCGGCCTTGTCGTAGTGCTGGGTGCGAGCCCCGTCGTCGTTGTCCAGCGCAAAGTTCACGGCCTCGATGCGTTGCATGTAGTTCGCACCCTGGCCAATCGAATGTGACTTGCCAACCGAGTATGACGAGCTCGAAGACAGCTCATGTTCAAGCGGCGCGAGGAACGTCGAGAAGATATCGATCATGAAGCCGTTCGACTGCGCAAGGACGTCTCGTATCTCCTGATTCACTATCGTATCGAAGATGATCGGCCGTGCGCCGTCGCTTTCGGCCGCCGCATTGATCTGCTGGACCATTGCGCGAGCTTTTTCGATGGAATCGGTATAAGGCCGAGTCAGCTTATTGAACGTAATGTTCTCGAACTGGGCGAGCAGGCTCTGACCAAGGGTCTCTGCCGTGATGCCGGTGCCATCAGAGATGAAGAAGGCGGTTCTTTTCATAAGGGGAGCTCGATGCGGCCTCAGTTGTTTGCTCATCATAAGGCTCGGAGCGACGGTTCGTTAGACGCCTGCGACAAAAAAGGTAGTTGTGATTCGTTCGCACTACATAAGGTGTGACAGGCGGTGAACATTTGCGGCTATGATGAGTCGGAGATGTGTCTCGCGCCCGGGTCTCGACAGTTTCGAGCGAAACGAACGAGTCCGTCGGTGCTTGACGAACCAACAAAGGACAGCGGTTCAACCTATTGGAGAAATCACCTTGGTAGAGTACGTCGTTTCCCTCGATCAGCTCGGCAATCATGATGTTGAGCGTGTAGGGGGCAAGAACGCCTCGCTGGGCGAGATGATCAGCAACCTGGCAGGCGCGGGTGTCTCGGTACCAGGTGGTTTCGCTACCACCGCGCAGGCCTATCGGGATTTCCTGGAGCAGAGCGGTCTGAACGATCGTATCCATGCGGCCCTCGATACGCTTGACGTGGATGATGTGAACGCCCTGGCGCGCACCGGCGCACAGATCCGCCAATGGGTCATGGATGCTGAGTTTCCGGCCCAGCTGGACACGGACATCCGCGCGGCATTCGCCGACATGGCGGCTGGCAACGAGAACATGGCCGTTGCTGTGCGTTCCTCGGCGACGGCCGAAGACCTTCCGGATGCATCCTTTGCTGGGCAGCAGGAAACCTTCCTGAATATTCGCGGCGTGGATAACGTGATCCGTGCGGCGAAAGAGGTGTTTGCCTCGCTTTTCAACGACCGCGCAATCGCCTACCGGGTACACCAGGGCTTCGATCACAAGCTGGTCGCGCTATCGGCTGGCGTTCAGCGAATGGTTCGCTCGGAAACCGGTACGGCAGGGGTCATGTTCACCCTCGATACCGAGTCTGGCTTCCGTGACGTGGTATTCATCACAGGCGCCTATGGCCTCGGCGAGACGGTCGTACAGGGCGCAGTCAACCCGGACGAGTTCTACGTCCACAAGCCCACGTTAGAAGCGGGACGCCCCGCTATCCTGCGTCGCAATCTGGGCAGCAAGGCCATCAAGATGGTCTATGGCGAAGAGGGCAAGGCGGGCAAGTCGGTCAAGACTGTCGATGTGGACAAGGCGGATCGTGCACGCTTCGCCCTGACGGATGAGGAGGTCCAGAATCTCGCGCGCCAGGCCGTGATCATCGAGCAGCACTATGGCCGCCCGATGGACATCGAGTGGGCCAAGGACGGTGATGATGGCCAGCTTTACATCGTTCAGGCACGCCCTGAAACCGTCAAGAGCCGCTCGAACGCGACTGTCATGGAACGCTACCTGCTGAAGGAAAAGGGCAAGGTACTTGTAGAAGGTCGGGCGATTGGCCAGCGCATCGGCGCCGGCAGCGTGCGTGTGATCAAGGACGTATCGGAAATGGACAAGGTCCGCCCGGGCGATGTCCTTGTCTCCGATATGACCGACCCGGATTGGGAGCCGGTCATGAAGCGCGCCAGTGCGATCGTCACCAACCGCGGTGGCCGTACCTGCCACGCGGCAATCATCGCCCGTGAACTTGGGATCCCGGCGGTCGTCGGTTGCGGTAACGCAACGCAACTGCTGCAGGATGGCCAACGCGTCACCGTTTCATGCGCCGAAGGTGATACAGGCTTTATTTTCGAGGGTGAACTGGGTTTCGACATTCGCACCAACTCCATCGATGCGATGCCGGAGCTGCCGTTCAAGATCATGATGAATGTCGGCAATCCCGATCGGGCGTTCGACTTCTGCCAGCTGCCCAACGAGGGTGTGGGTCTGGCGCGCCTCGAATTCATCATCAATCGCATGATTGGCGTGCACCCCAAGGCGCTGCTCAACTATGGCGGGCTGCCTACCGATGTGAAGGAAAGCGTCGACAAGCGGATCGCTGGCTATGACAGTCCGGTCGATTTTTATGTCGAGAAGCTCGTTGAGGGTGTAAGTACACTCGCCGCGGCGTTCTGGCCCAAGAAAGTCATCGTTCGGCTGTCCGATTTCAAGTCGAACGAATATGCCAACCTCATCGGCGGCAAGCTTTACGAGCCTGAGGAAGAGAACCCCATGCTGGGCTTCCGCGGCGCTTCACGGTACATCAGTGAGTCGTTCCGCGATTGCTTCGAGCTCGAGTGCCGGGCGATGAAGAAAGTCCGCGAGGTGATGGGCCTTACCAACGTAGAGCTGATGGTGCCGTTCGTACGCACACTGGGTGAGGCCTCGCAGGTCATAGACATCCTCGGTCAGTTTGGTCTCAAGCGCGGCGAGAACGGCCTCAAGGTCATCATGATGTGCGAGCTGCCGTCCAATGCGCTGCTGGCCGACGAATTCCTCGAATACTTCGATGGCTTCTCCATCGGCTCGAACGACATGACCCAGCTTACGCTCGGCCTCGACCGAGACTCTGGGTTGATCGCGCACCTGTTTGACGAGCGCAACCCTGCTGTCAAGAAGTTGCTTGCCAGTGCGATTGCAGCCTGCAACAAAGCCGGCAAGTACATTGGTATTTGTGGCCAGGGCCCATCCGATCACCCGGACCTGGCGAAGTGGCTGATGCAGCAGGGCATCGAAAGCGTATCGCTCAATCCGGATTCCGTATTGGAGACCTGGTTCTTCCTGGCAGACGAGAAAGTCGCGTCGTAGTGCCGCGCCCCGGCCTCGTCCGTGTTTGGTGCGGGCGAGGCCATCTAGAGGAGATTACCGATGCACTATGTCACCCCAGATCTGTGTGATGCATATCCGGACCAGATCCGCGTCGTGGAACCTATGTTTGCCAACTTCGGCGGTCGCGTTTCCTTCGGCGGTCAGATCGTCACCATCAAATGCTTCGAGGACAACTCTTTCGTCAAGGAGCAGGTCGAGAAAGCGGGTGATGGAAAGGTTCTGGTCGTTGACGGCGGCGGTTCGCTGCGCTGTGCGCTCCTCGGCGACATGCTTGCCGAGAAGGCGGCTCGCAATGGATGGGAAGGCTTGGTGATCTACGGATGTGTTCGTGACGTCGATGTGCTGGCGCAGACGGAAGTAGGTGTCCAGGCATTGGCAAGCCATCCCATGAAGTCGAACAAGCGCGGGGTAGGCGAGCTGGACCTCGTCGTTACCTTCGGGGGTGTCACCTTCCGGCCTGGCGAGTATGTCTACGCCGACAACAACGGCATTATCGTTTCGCCTCACGCGCTGCAGATGCCCGCCTGACCCCATGGCGAACAGGGACGCCTTTCACTAAAGTAGCCACCCCCTCGGTTGCAGTGAGTGCGCTTTGTGAACAGTACGGCCAGTGAGCAAGGGTTGGTCCTCGGCTACCTTCTGGATGGTCAGGGCGGTGGACGACACCTTTTGCTCGGTGACCTGGGTGGCATTGATCCTGCGCCCGGCGAGTTTCTCTGGGTTCATTGGGATCGGAGCCACCCACAGGCGCAGACCTGGCTTCGGGATCAGTCCGGGCTCGACGAGTTCAGCTGCGATCTTCTTCTTGAAGAAGAAACACGGCCCCGGCTGCTGACGTCTGGCCAGCAGGGGATGCTGCTGTTTCTTCGCGGCGTGAACCTGAATCCCGGTGCGGACCCGGAAGATATGGTTTCCCTGCGTGTATATGGGGATGCCTCTCGAGTCGTGTCTCTTCGATTGCGCCCACTGCGGGCAATCGACCAGCTTCGAAAGGATATCGAACGTGGAGAGGGCCCCCGCAACACGTCCGAGCTGTTGCTCCAGCTGGCTTCGTATCTGACCGGCCGCGTCGATGACGTCAATGATGGCCTGTCAGACCAGCTTGATGCATTGGAAGAGGAAACCGACATGGATGAGCAGGCCTTGCCCAACCATGGAGAGTTGCTGGCTATCCGGCGTCGCGCTGCTGGCCTCAAGCGCTACCTTTCGCCACAACGTGAGATCTTCGCCCAGCTGGCCCGTCAGCGGTTTGAGTGGCTGGGTTTGCAGGATGCGGCCTACTGGAATGAGCTGCACAACAGCCTGACGCGCAACCTGGAAGAGCTCGACATGTCACGTGAGCGTGTCGCACAGCTGGAGAGTCTCGAGCAACGGCGGCTCGGCGAACGCACTAATCGAACGATGTACCTGCTTGCGATCGTGACGGGCTTTTTCCTGCCGCTGAGTTTTTTTACCGGCCTGCTCGGGATCAATGTCGGCGGCATTCCAGGTGGGGAAAACGACCATGGCTTCGCTTGGGCTTGCCTATTGGCGGGCGGAATTGCTGTCGTCCAGTGGGCAATTTTTCGCTGGCTTCGCTGGTTGTGATGTGACTCGCCCGAAATGTCACGCGTCTGTCACACCAGACCCGGTTAGTCATGTACGGAGGAAGCCGCATGCAAGACCCTTTTGAGCAATCCCTGCGAGAGCTGATGAATGCTCCCTCCGATACGCGTGACGACCGCGCAGCGCTGGGGCGTGTGCTCAAAACGGCCAACCGGCGCGTTGGTGCTGGCGAATTGTTCAGCCTGACCGGCCATTGGTTCGAAGCGATCATGATCGCACTGAATACCAAGGCGCGGCGCAGCGACGTTCGGCACTGCGCCGGCGAATCAACCGATCACCCATAAGGCAACTTTGACTATGCAATTCGAACCCTGGACGAACAGTCTGGTGAACGCGATGAGCACCATGTGGGCGTCCATTGCTAGCTTTATCCCCCGTTTGTTTGGCGCACTGTTGGTCGTGGTCATCGGACTGGTAGTGGCCAAGCTGCTCGACACGCTGCTCTCAAAGCTCCTTGCGAAGTTTGGGCTGGACCGCCTGATGGCGGGTACCGGTGTCACCAAAGTCCTGGCCAGGGCGGGGATTCATGCGCCGGTCTCAACGCTGATCGGCAAGATCGTTTACTGGTTCATCCTGCTGGTGTTTCTCGTGTCGGCGGCGGAGTCGCTCGGACTCGAGCGAGTTTCGGCGACACTCGATATGTTTGCGCTCTACCTGCCGAAGGTCTTCGGCGCGGCGCTTATCGTGCTTGCTGGGGTGTTGCTGGCACAGCTGGTCAACGGCGTGGTTCGTGGTGCCGCGGAAGGCGTAGGACTGGACTACTCGGCCGGCCTAGGACGAATTGCACAAGCACTGGTCATCATTATTAGCATTTCGGTAGCGATTGGGCAGCTTGAGATCAAGACAGACCTACTCAATACCGTTATCGCGATCGTACTCATCTCCTTCGGTGTTGCCGTAGCACTGGCTCTGGGCTTCGGCAGCCGTGAGGTCGTTTCCCAGATCATTGCAGGCATCTACGTGCGGGAACTCTATGAGGTCGGCCAGCAGGTTACGGTCGGGGAGGTGACGGGGCATATCGAAGAGATCGGTACTGTGAAGACGACGTTGTTGACCAACGATGACACCCACGTATCGGTAGCCAATCGTGCGCTGCTTGATCGCGAAGTGTCGAGCCGCTGAGCCGGGAACCTGATAACGTATGCCGCCCCCGATTCGGTGTCGCGCCGTGGCGCATCTTGGACCGACTGCTGAACTGTCTTGAAAACGCCTGCTTCGCCCTTAGGTTATGACCCCCGACTGCTCAGCGATGAGGAGCTGGTCGAGCGCGCGCGTGGCGAACTGTTTCATATCACCAGAGCATACGAAGAGCTGATGCGGCGTTATCAGCGCACGCTGTTCAATGTCTGTACACGGTATTTGGGTAATGAGCGTGATGCGGACGATGTTGCACAAGAAGTAATGCTTAAAGTGCTGTACGGCCTGAAAAACTTTGAAGGAAAGTCAAAGTTCAGAACATGGCTATATAGCATTACATATAACGAATGTACGACTCAGTATCGAAAAGAGCGCCGTAAGCGGCGACTTTTGGATGCATTGAGCCTCGATCCTCAGGAAGAGGCTTCGGATGAAAAATCGCCGAAAGTCGAGGAAAAAGGCGGACTGGATCGTTGGTTGGCGCATGTCAATCCGATCGACCGGGAGATCCTGGTCTTACGGTTCGTTGCTGAACTGGAGTTTCAGGAGATCGCAGACATTCTGCACATGGGCCTTAGCGCTACCAAAATGCGCTACAAACGGGCCCTGGACAGACTGCGAGAAAAATTTGCTGGCGAGGCTGAAACTTAACAAGATTTTCATGTCTCTATAGACCAGCAAGTTCGCTGAACTCCGCTGCCTGGTTGTCCATGAGATGTAAGGACAACGTACACCATCAAGATGGGGATTTAACGGAATGAAATTGAAAAACACCTTAGGCGTTGTCATTGGCTCCCTGGTGGCTGCCACTTCCTTGGGCGCACTGGCTCAGGGCCAGGGCGCGGTAGAGGTGGAAGGATTCGCCAAGCGTTACTTCACCGACAGCTATCGCCACATGGACAACGGCAACCTGTACGGTGCCTCGGTTGGCTACTTCCTGACCAACGACGTCGAACTGGCGCTTTCTTACGGTGAGTACCACGACATCCGTAGCGACCGTGACCGTGGCCACGACAAGATCAAGGGCAACCTGACAAGTCTGGACGCGATCTACCACTTCGGTACTCCTGGCGTTGGTCTTCGTCCGTACCTCTCGGCTGGTTACGCTTACCAGAGCCTGGGTCAGGCTGAGCCTCGCGGCGGCCGTAAGCACAGCAACTTCGCAAACATTGGTGCCGGTCTGAAGTACTACTTCACCGACAACTTCTATGCGCGCGCTGGTCTGGACGGCATGTACAACATCGACGACGACCAGGGCGAATGGGCCGCTGGCGTTGGCGTGGGTCTGAATTTCGGTGGCAACGCTGGTCAGCGTCAAGTCGCTGCAGTAGAGCCGGCTCCGGCTCCGGCCCCAGCTCCGGCTCCAGAGCCCGAGCCGACTCCTGAAGTCGTTCGCGTTGAGCTGGACGTCAAATTCGACTTCGACCGCGCTCAGGTCAAGTCGGAAAGCTACGCAGACATCCAGAACCTCGCTGACTTCATGCGTCAGTACCCACAGACTTCCACCACGGTTGAAGGTCACACCGACTCCATCGGTACCGAAGCCTACAACCAGCGTCTGTCCGAGCGCCGTGCAAACGCCGTTCGCGACGTACTGGTCAACCAGTATGGTGTCGAGTCGAACCGCGTCAGCTCGGTCGGTTACGGTGAGAGCCGTCCGGTCGCTGACAACTCCACTGAGCAAGGCCGCGCCGTTAACCGTCGCGTAGAAGCAGAAGTGGAAGCGCAGGTTAATCAGTAAGCTGCGACAGCGTGCCGGCTCAGTGAGCCGGCACCATTGATGATCTTCTGATCATTGAAGAAAACCCGGTCGGGTAACTGACCGGGTTTTTTATTGCTTCATTGATCTCAATGCTGGACTTCGAGCACAGGAACCTTCGTTTCGACCTCGTCGCGAAGTTTGCGTAGGACCTGGACAGGATCCCAGCGATTGGGATCGAACATGGCATAGGCTTCACCCTGATAGCCTACGATGTCGAGGCCCCGGTGATAGCCGGCTCGCTGAAAGAGTGCTTCGATTTCGGCGAAGCACGTATTGAAGTGCAGGCGTGTAAACGGTAACTCCGACTCGCTGATGAGCCCGTAGCGCTCAAGCGCATCGACCGCGCCTCTGATCTTGACGACGGGTGTCGCCTCCACACTTTCTTTAAGTTGCGCCAAGGCCTTCATGACTGCTGCTCCGGAACGGTTTATCGGTGCGCGGACATCATTCTCGCTACCTCGACGAAGTATACTGTACATCTATCCAGTGTTGGTCCATAGTTCTTCGCGTCCGAACCCTTCGGTCCAGTCGAACCTTCCGGTCAGAACGGAGACGCGTAGACAATGCAACATACTTTCATGATCGTTTTGTTAATGCTCGGTCTGTATGGCTGTGCACAGTCAGGTAGCGAGCCGGAGCGGCCTTCTGTGAAGGGGGCGTACCTTGTAATAGAAGGGCGCGACGCTTGGGCCGTATTAGTGGACGGATCCAGCCGCCATGAAGAGCGTGGTGTCGTCGTCAGTCGGATGATGATGAAGGGTGAGGGGGTGCAGCCCAGAGCTGCCTATGTTGTCCAAACCCCAAACTGCGGCGAGATCCAATGGTTGCCGGGTACTGGAAGGGCGGATGGAAGTACTGGCGGCGTACGCCTCTTCTTGCCGGCCGGTCAGAACACAATAGATTCTCCAGGATGCATACTGAGCCGCGTTCAGGCTGAGGGCTGGACCGCCTTGGACTACTCCGGTTGAGAAGGGCGCCTATGCGGCGCCCAAGCTCGTCCTAAGCGGTAGTAGACGCCCTAGTGCTGATGGAAGGGATAAGCCCGTCTGCGCGAAACATGGCTCTTAGTCCCCTCAGCGCCTGCCGGATACGATCCTGATTTTCGATCAACGCGAAGCGGACGTGGTCATCACCGTAATCGCCGAATCCAACTCCAGGCGACACGCACACCTTCGCCTCCGCGAGCAGTTTCTTCGCGAATTCAAGCGAGCCCAAGTGAGCATAGTGCGTCGGTATCTTGGCCCAGACATACATCGAAGCCTTGGGCTTCTCGACCATCCAGCCCATCTCATGCAAACCTTTCACTAGTAGGTCGCGACGACCACGGTATTGCTCCGCGATTTCCTTCACGCATGCTTGATCCCCTTCCAGTGCCGCAATAGCCGCGACCTGCAGCGGGGTGAACGTGCCATAGTCGTGATAGCTTTTGATCCGCGCTAGCGCACCCACGAGTTCTGGATTGCCGACCATGAACCCGATTCGCCAGCCGGCCATGTTATAGCTCTTCGAGAGGGTGAAGAACTCGACCGCGATGTCCTTCGCACCGGGCACCTGCATGATTGATGGAGCCTTCCAGCCATCAAACACGATGTCGGCATATGCCAGGTCATGAACCACGAGCACGTCGTAGCGCTTGGCCAATGCGATTACCCGCTCGAAAAAATCCAGTTCAACGCACTGTGCCGTTGGGTTGGATGGAAAGCCCAGAATCATCATCTTTGGCTTAGGGATGGACTCTCGTATCGCGCGCTCGAGCTCTTCGAAAAAGTCGATACCCGAAACCAGCGGAACGGAGCGGACCTGCGCGCCTGCAATCACGGCGCCATAGATGTGGATGGGATAGCTCGGGTTGGGCACCAGAACGGTGTCGCCATGATCAAGCGTCGCCAGCATCAGGTGTGCGAGGCCTTCCTTGGAGCCGATCGTAACGATGGCTTCGGATTCAGGATCGATATCTACCTCGTAGCGATCCGCATACCAGCGCGAGATCGCACGCCTAAGTCGTGGGATACCGCGCGACGTCGAGTAACCATGTGTATCGTCGCGCTGGGCGACGGTACAGAGTTTCTCAACGATATGTGGCGGGGTCGCTCCATCCGGATTGCCCATACTGAGATCGATGATGTCTTCGCCACGTCGGCGAGCAGCCATCTTGAGCTCAGCGGTGATGTTGAAGACGTACGGGGGGAGTCTATCGATACGCGCAAAGCGACGCGAAGCTTGATCAGCCATTTTATCCTCGGTTACGTAAGCGCCCGGAACCGTCCGAGCGACGCTGGCCATGTTGGGCCACTGCCGAAGATAAGCGAGGCGGCGTACGCTGTCGAGTCGCACTGTCGAGCCGTAGAGCGCCGTAGGAGCGCTCTACGAGTGACGCTGTGCTAACCGTTCAATCGTGGATGCAGGGAAAGTTGTCGACTCAGCGCTCAATGACTTGCTTCACATCGGTCATCGGGACCTGCTGCTTGCGACCCTCGTCGTCCTTGAATTCAAGCATGCCGGTCGTTTCATCGAACTGGGGCTTGCCCGAAGCGTTGAGCATGCGCCCGTCGTTGGTTGCGATGAAATAATCGCTCGCGCAGCCTGCCAACGTGGCTGCGCAGATCAGTGCTAGAAATGCTTTTCTCATTGATGCAATTCCTTGTAGTGCCGCGTTGCGGCGGACGCTTCATATGACACCGCAGCGAACCGTTCGCTCCCGGTCGGACTACCGTGTCGGCATGGCCACAATGAATTCTCGGCCCTGGCATCGGAGCGCATAAAAAAGCCCCGCACTAGGCGGGGCTTCTTCGTGATTGCTTGATCAGGCCTGGACGACCGGGATCTGCGCGTTCGATGCCGCTTCCTTGTACTCGGCGATCTGGTCGAAGCTCAGATAGCGATAGATGTCGCTCGCCATGCTGTCGATATTCGCCGCGTATTCCATGTATTCCTCGACACTTGGGAGCTTGCCCATAATCGAGGCTACCGCTGCCAGTTCTGCAGAGGCGAGATACACGTTAGCGCCATCACCGAGGCGGTTCGGGAAGTTACGGGTCGACGTGGAAACCACCGTCGAATTCGCCGCGACGCGCGCCTGGTTGCCCATGCACAGCGAGCAGCCCGGCATTTCCATCCGCGCGCCAGCCTTACCGTAGATTCCGTAGTAGCCTTCTTCGGTGAGTTGATGCTGGTCCATTTTGGTCGGCGGGGACAGCCAGAGGCGGGTAGGGATGCTGCCCTTGACCTTGTCCAACAGCTTGCCAGCGGCACGGAAGTGACCGATGTTGGTCATGCACGAGCCGATGAACACCTCGTCGATCTTGTCACCCGCGACCTGCGACAGCAGGCGTGCGTCGTCCGGATCGTTCGGTGCGCAGAGCACAGGCTCGTTGACCTCGGCCAGATCGATCTCGATGACCTCGGTGTACTCGGCATCCCCGTCGGCTTCTAGCAGTTCAGGGTTGGCGAGCCAGGCTTCCATGGCCTGAGCACGACGTTCGAGAGTTCGCGGATCGCCATAGCCTTCACCGATCATCCAGCGGAGCAGGGTGATGTTGGAGGACAGGTATTCGGCAATCGATTCCTTCGACAGCTTGATGGTGCAGCCGGCGGCCGAGCGCTCTGCAGACGCGTCCGACAGCTCGAAGGCTTGCTCGACGGTCAGGTCTTCCAGGCCTTCGATCTCGAGAATGCGGCCTGAGAAGATATTCTTCTTGCCCTTCTTCTCGACGGTCAGCAGACCCTTTTGAATCGCGTAGTACGGGATGGCATGTACCAGGTCGCGGAGGGTGATGCCAGGCTTCATCTTGCCCTTGAAGCGGACCAATACCGACTCGGGCATGTCGAGCGGCATGACGCCGGTCGCCGCGGCGAATGCAACCAGACCCGAACCCGCCGGGAAAGAGATGCCAATCGGGAAGCGAGTATGCGAATCGCCACCGGTACCGACCGTATCGGGCAGGAGCATGCGGTTCAGCCAGCTGTGGATGATGCCGTCGCCCGGGCGCAGCGAAACGCCACCGCGAGTGCGGATGAAGTCAGGCAGCGTGTGGTGGGTCTTGACGTCGATCGGCTTTGGATACGCCGCAGTGTGGCAGAATGACTGCATGACCAGATCAGCCGAGAAGCCAAGGCAGGCCAGGTCCTTGAGCTCATCGCGGGTCATCGGGCCGGTGGTGTCCTGGGAGCCGACGGTGGTCATCTTCGGCTCGCAGTAGGTACCGGGGCGTACACCCTGGCCTTCGGCGAGACCGCAGGCGCGGCCGACCATCTTCTGCGCAAGCGTAAATCCCTTGCCCGAATCGACAGGCGCTTCTGGCTTCTTGAACAGATCCGACGGCCCCAGGCCCAGTTCGGCGCGGGCTTTTTCGGTAAGGCCGCGACCAATGATCAGCGGAATACGGCCACCTGCGCGGACTTCGTCTAGCAGAACGTCCGTCTTGAGCTCAAACGTGGTGATGACGTCATCGGTCCCGTGCTTGCAAACCTTGCCGGCGTACGGGTAGACATCGATCACATCGCCCATCTCGAGGCTTGAAACGTCGAACTCGATTGGCAGCGCGCCCGCATCTTCCATTGTGTTGTAGAAGATCGGAGCAATCTTGGAGCCAAAGCAGAAGCCGCCGGCACGCTTGTTGGGAACGTACGGGATGTCATCTCCGAAGAACCACAGCACAGAGTTGGTGGCTGATTTACGCGATGAGCCGGTACCCACGACGTCGCCAACATAGGCAACCGGGAAGCCTTTCGACATGACCTCTTCGATCTGCTTCAGCGGTCCAACATTGCCGGGCTGGTCGGGTTCGATGCCATCACGCTTCATCTTCAGCATCGCCAGGGCGTGCAGTGGGATGTCAGGGCGCGACCAGGCATCTGGAGCCGGAGACAGGTCGTCAGTGTTGGTTTCACCAGGCACCTTGAAGACGGAAAGGCTGTACTTCTCGGCGATGGCGGGGCGCTTGGTGAACCATTCGCCTTCGGCCCAGGACTTCATGACAGCCTGCGCAGCGGTATTGCCCGCCTTGCACTTCTCTGCCACGTCGTGGAACGCATCGAACATCAGTAGCGTGTGCTTGAGTTGTTCAGCAGCCGTTGTGGCGAGCTCGGCGTCGTCCAGCAGTGCGACCAGTGTCTCGATGTTGTAGCCACCCTGCATGGTACCCAGCAGTTCGGTAGCACGCTGCTTGCTCAGAAGGGGGGAGGTCGCTTCGCCCTTGGCAATCGCCGACAGGAAACCCGCCTTCACATACGCGGCTTCATCAACGCCCGGCGGGACACGATTGGTGATCAGGTCGAGGAGGAATTCTTCTTCACCGGCGGGCGGGTTCTTCAGTAGTTCGACAAGGCCGGCGGTCTGTTCGGCGTTGAGCGGTTGGGGAACGATCCCTTGCTCGGCACGCTCTTCTACGTGTTTACGGTAGGCTTCAAGCACAGTAATACCCTCATCAGTGGTCCCGGAAAACGTCCGGGACGCTTATCCTGGTGCCACGACGGCTGCGCGTGGGCGCTTCTTGAGCGGGTCTGCCAGCACGTCCGTGGCTGCCATCCAGAAGCTGTTTTCAAAGTTTGACGCCAGCTAACGAGAGGGGCGGAGTGGGGCGACAAGGTGTCGCATCCCCGAACTCCGCTACATGTGCTGGATCTACTGTGCTCGTGACGCTTTGAAAACAGCTTCAAGGGGCGGTGGTGCCGTAAACGGCGCGCTTATTCTAAAGCAAAGCGTTGCTCAAGTTAAGCTGAGCGATCATTGGGCCGGCGTGACCGCGCCCAGACAAAAGTCTAAGATGGCTGCGTTTCAATACTGCCTGCCGCTGCCAATTCATGTCCAATCACCGCGTTAAAACCCCCTGTGTCGGTCTCTGCTCGACGGTTTTCGGCGACCAGGTTTGCCGGGGCTGTAAGCGCTTCCATCACGAGATCGTCAACTGGAACCTCTATTCTGACGAGGAGAAGCGTGCCGTCTGGGAGCGGCTCGAGGTTTTGCTTGTGCAAGTGATGCAGGGCAAGGTGATCGTATTCGACGACGACATGCTCCAATCGCAATTGGTGAGTCGTCAGATTCGCTTCAATCCGGCGCAGTCGAGTTATTGCTGGGCATATCAATTGATCTCGCGCGGTGCGCGAGCTATCAATCAGCTCGATGCCTACGGTCTTGCGCTCATGCCGGAGTTCCGCGATTGGGCGCTGCCTGATTTGCGAGACGCGATCGATCGCGAATTCTTCATCCTTTCAGAGGCCCACTACGAGCGATACATTGCCCCTCGCTTCCTGCGAGAAGGCATGGAAATTCGCGTCTGACTCAGCGCCGCCTTATCATCGGCACTCTTCAACCTGCATGTTGCCTTATGACCATTGCCGCTCCTGCGCTGGCCGATACCCAAACCGCCACCGCCTATCCCGAACTTCACGCCTTCCTGGGCTGTGCCACGCCTCAATCCTGGGTTGAGGCCGCATTGGACGATCAGGAAACAATGCTGATTGACCACAAGAATTGCGAATTCAAGGCGGCTTCGACAGCCCTTTCGCTGATTGCGCGGTACAGCGGCCATCTCGACTTGGTGAACGCCATGTCACGGTTGGCGCGGGAAGAATTGCGTCACCACGAGCAGGTACTGGCGTTGATGAAGAAGCGCGGTATTGGGCCACGCCCCGTCTCCGCTAGCCGCTATGCGTCTGGATTGCGCAAGGTCGTACGGACATCGGAACCGTACAAGCTGGTCGACACACTGGTAGTGGGTGCGTTTATCGAGGCACGCTCATGCGAGCGCTTTGAAGCGTTGGTCCCGCACCTCGATGCGGAGTTGGCCAAGTTCTATTTTGGCTTGCTAAAGAGCGAAGCCAGGCATTTCGAAGGCTACATGAAGCTTGCTTATCGCTACGGCGACGAGGCTGACGTGCGCACCCGAGTGGCGCTCGTTCGAGAGGTCGAGCAGGAGTTGATTCTGGGTACAGACGATACCTTCCGATTTCACAGCGGCGTGCCTGTCTGAGTTTCGATATTCACTGAACAGGGTCGATCTCGAACGCCTCAAGATCCAGCACGCCTGACTCATTGCAGGTCAGCACCCAGCCCTTGCGGTCCCAGTCGCCCAGCACGATACGTGTGGCTGGCGTACCGTCCGATCGGGTGACGGCGTGCGCGGCAGGACGGTGTGTATGGCCGTGGATCAGCGTTCGGGTGTCGTATCGTTCCAGTAGGGGCGGCACCTCTTCTTCTGTCACGTCGATGATGTCGGACGCCTTCATCTTCGTCTTGGCTTTGCTCTCGCTGCGCAGCTTGCGCGCGAGTTTTCTGCGGGTCGACAAAGGGAGGTGCGTCAGTAGCCAGAGTACGACTGGATTTCTCAGCCAGCGCCGCAGACGTTGGTAGCCTTCATCGCGTGTACACAGGCTGTCGCCATGCATCAGCAGAACGGCGGTACCGTTGAGCGTAACTCGGCTTGGATCAGGCAGAAGCTCGCAACCGGCGCGGCGGCAGAAGCGTTCGCCGATGAGGAAGTCCCGGTTTCCATGCATCAGGTAGATGGACGTACCCGCGTCGCTCACATCGCGAAGGGCGTCAGCGATACTCGCCTGGTAGGGGGTCATACCGTCGTCACCGATCCAGGCTTCGAAGAAGTCGCCGAGAATGTAGAGTGCCTGGGCGTGGCGAGCACGGTTTTGCAGAAAATAGAGAAACGCCCGGGTTAGGTCCGGGCGTTCTTCCTGCAAATGCAAGTCAGAGATCAGCAGGATCACGTCATTCCTCGACGATTTCTGCCTTCTCGATCACGACGTCTTCAACCGGGACGTCCTGGTGGCCGGCTTTCGAGCCAGTCGACACGGCCTTGATCTTCTCAACAACGTCCATGCCTTCGACAACCTCGCCGAATACGGCGTAGCCCCAGCCCTGGGAGGTCGGTGCGGTATGGTTGAGGAAGCTGTTGTCGGCCACGTTGATGAAGAACTGCGCGGAGGCCGAGTGTGGGTCCATCGTGCGCGCCATGGCCACGGTGCCGACCTTGTTCGAAACGCCGTTGTTCGCCTCGTTCTTGATCGGTGCGCGGGTGGGCTTTTGCTTCATGCCGGGCTCGAAGCCGCCGCCTTGGATCATGAAGTTACCGATCACACGGTGGAAGATGGTGCCGTCGTAGTGGCCCGACTTCACGTACTCGCGGAAGTTGGCAGCAGTCTCTGGGGCTTTGTCATCGAACAGCTTCAGTGTGATAACGCCATGGTTGGTATGCAGCTTGATCATTCGGACGGATTCTCCGTTGGGGGCTGAGCGCGGCACGCGTGCGTCGTAGCAGGTGACGCGTGCCGGGTGTCAGGGGTTGACCGGTTGGGTATGATACGGACTTTGACATGACCGGCCTACCGGGCCGCGGCATTTCCGCGCGAAAGATCGCACGTAGCCGCCGACTGTCATTCACGCCTACTTGAAAGCAAGGACCCCATGAGCACCAAGCCCGAGACAGCTGTCGCCGCGAACTTCCTTCGACCCATCGTCCAGGCCGACCTGGAAAGCGGCAAGCACGCCAGGATCGTCACGCGTTTCCCGCCTGAGCCCAATGGGTACCTGCACATCGGTCATGCGAAGTCGATCTGTCTGAACTTCGGTTTGGCCAAGGAGTTCGGTGGTGAATGCAACCTGCGGTTCGATGACACCAATCCCGCGAAGGAAGACCAGGAGTACATCGATGCGATCAAGGCCGATGTGCGCTGGCTCGGGTTTGAGTGGGCAGGTGAAGAGCGCTATGCGTCGAACTACTTCGACCAGTTGCACGAGTGGGCCATCCATCTCATCAAGGCCGGCAAGGCCTATGTTTGTGATCTCTCGCCCGAAGAAGTTCGCGAGTTTCGCGGCTCGCTAACCGAGCCTGGCCGTAACAGCCCGTTCCGCGATCGCTCCATTGAAGAGAATCTTGATCTGTTTGCGCGGATGAAGGATGGCGAGTTCCCGGACGGCGCCCGGGCGTTGCGCGCAAAGATCGACATGGCCTCCCCAAACATCAACTTGCGTGATCCGTTTCTATATCGCATTCGTCATGCTCACCACCACCAGACCGGTGACAAGTGGCGCATTTATCCGAGCTACGACTTCACTCATGGTCAGTCGGATGCTATCGAAGGCGTGACGCATTCGATCTGCACACTCGAGTTCGAAGACCACCGTCCACTTTATGAATGGTTCCTCGCCAATCTGCCCGTGCCGGCTCAGCCACGTCAGTACGAATTTGCCCGCCTGAATCTGAACTACACGATTACCAGCAAGCGCAAGCTCAAGCAGCTCGTTGACGAAAAGCACGTCGACGGCTGGGATGATCCCCGCATGTCGACACTGTCCGGCTATCGCCGCCGCGGCTATACGGCGGCGTCGATTCGTACATTCTGCGACATGGTGGGCGTTAACCGTGCCGGTGGGATCGTCGACATCGGTATGCTGGAATTCGCGATTCGGGAAGATCTGGACGCCAATGCCACCCGCGCCATGTGCGTACTCAAGCCGTTAAAGGTCGTGATCACGAACTATCCAGAGGGCAAGGTCGAGACCTTGCAGCTGCCGCGCCACCCGAAGCAGGACATGGGCGTACGTGAACTGCCGTTCAGTCGCGAGCTGTTCATCGATGAGAGCGACTTCGAAGAAACACCGCCTGCAGGCTACAAGCGCCTGGTGCCGGGTGGCGAGGTGCGACTGCGTGGCAGCTATGTGATCCGTGCGGACGAAGCCATCAAGGATGCCGAAGGCAACATTATCGAACTGCGCTGCAGCTATGACGAGAACACGCTGGGCAAGAACCCAGAGGGGCGTAAGGTAAAAGGCGTTATCCACTGGGTGCCTGCTGCCGAAAGCGTCGAGTGCGAGGTTCGACTTTACGATCGCCTGTTCCGTGCCGCGAATCCGGAGAAGTCGGATGAGGGAGGTACCTTCCTGGACAACATCAATCCGGAATCCCTGACGGTGCTGAAAGGATGTCGTGCGGAGCCTTCTTTGGCGAGCGCCGGTGTGGACGACCGCTTCCAGTTCGAACGCGAGGGTTACTTCTGCGCTGACTCGAAGGATTCGCGTCCAGGCGCGCTGGTTTTCAACCGTACCGTGACGCTGCGCGACTCGTGGGGTGGCCAGTAATGGGTTTGGCGCTTTACAACACGCTTACCAAGCGCAAGGAGCCTTTCGCTCCGCTCGAGGGTAACCACGTACGGATGTACGTCTGTGGAATGACGGTCTACGATTTTTGCCACATCGGGCATGCTCGCGTCATGGTGGCATTCGATGTCGTTGCGCGGTGGTTGCGCTCGAGCGGCTACACGCTGACCTATGTGCGAAACATCACGGATGTTGATGACAAAATCATCAGGCGTGCGCGTGACAATGGCGAATCCTTCGAAGCGCTTGTCGATCGCATGATTGCGGCAATGCACGAGGACGAAGCCCGGCTCAACGTCTTGAGGCCAGATGAAGAGCCGCGCGCAACCGGCCATATCGCCGGGATGCACACGATGATTCAAACGCTCATCGACAAGGGCTTCGCCTACGCGCCGGGGAACGGCGATGTCTATTACCGGGTGGGAAAGTTCGCTGGCTACGGAAAGCTTTCGCGCAAGAAGATCGAAGATCTGCGTATCGGTGCGCGCATCGAGGTGGACGAGTCGAAAGAAGACCCGCTGGATTTCGTGCTCTGGAAGGGCGCCAAGCCTGGTGAACCCAGCTGGGCGTCACCATGGGGCGATGGACGCCCGGGCTGGCATATCGAATGTTCGGTGATGTCGACGTGCTGCCTCGGGGACACCTTCGACATACATGGAGGCGGACCTGACCTGGTATTCCCGCACCATGAGAACGAGATCGCTCAGAGTGAGGCTGCTACGGGCAAGCCCTACGCCAACGCATGGATGCATGCCGGCGCGGTACGTGTCGACGGCGAGAAGATGTCCAAGTCGTTGGGCAATTTCTTCACTATTCGTGATGTGCTGGAGAAGTACCATCCGGAGGTCGTTCGCTACCTGCTTGTCTCCAGCCACTACCGCAGCCCCATCAACTACTCTGAGGAAAGCCTCAAGGAAGCCAAGGGGGCGTTGGAGCGTTTCTATAATGCGCTTAAAGGCTTGCCTGAGGTTCCAGCGGCGGCAGGGGGCGATGCCTTCGCCGATCGATTTGCGCTTGCGATGAATGACGACTTCAATACGCCAGAGGCATGTGCGGTCTTGTTCGAGATGGCGCGTGAAGTGAATCGGCTTCGGGAATCAGACGCAACGGCCGCGGCCGGGCTCGCTGCTCGTCTGCGCGCATTGGCATCGGTCCTGGGCGTTCTTCAGCTCACACCTGAAGCTTTCCTTCAGGCTGGGGCGGAAGGGCGAGTGGATGCCGAGAAAGTCGAAGCGCTCATCGCGGCCCGTCTGCAGGCGAGAAGCGAGAAAAACTGGGCAGAGTCGGATCGCCTTCGCGACGAGCTGACCGCAATGGGAGTTGTTCTGGAAGACGGCAAAGGCGGCACGACCTGGCGACTCGCCGAGTGATCAACCCTTCATCTGGAGCTGATGCATGACCATCCCGTTCTGGTGCCTGTTCATTAGCGTACTGCTTATCTATGCCAGCAAGCTCCCTGTCGCAAAGGCAATGAGCGCAGAGGGCAAAGGGTACGACAATAGTGATCCACGCGGCCAGCAAGGGCGTCTGACTGGGCGAGGGGGACGGGCAGTGGCCGCCCACCAGAACGGGTTTGAAGTATTCCCCATCTTTCTTGCCGGTGTCATGGTGGCTCATGTCACCCAAACCCAAGGCTGGCTGATCGATACACTGGCGGTTGTGTTCGTGGTCAGCCGTGCGCTCTACGTCGTTCTGTATCTTGCCGATCTCGCCTGGCAACGGAGCCTGGTGTGGATCGCTGGGCTCATTTGTTGCCTTTTGCTGATGCTCAGTCCATTGCTGCGGTAATAAAAAAGCCCGCTAATGCGGGCTTTTTTTTTATTTACTGCTGTGGGGCGCGAGGTGCGTCAGGCTGCGGAGCGTTAGCCGGGGGCGGCGTCGGCTCATTGTTGTCCTGAGCTTCCTCAGCCGCCTTTTCATTGGCTTCCTGCGTCGCCTCAGCGGCTTCTTGCTGCTCTTCAGCTGCCTCTTGCATGTGCTCTTGAGCGTTCTCGGCGTGATCCTGCGCCTTTTCCATCTTGTCTTCAGACGAGTCGTTGCAGGCAGCGAGGCCCATGGTGGCAGCGAGCAGCAGCGAATAGAGAAGGGGTTTTTGCATCGGGGGGCTCCTTACGGCTTTCCTTGTGTATGCGGCTTGGATCGACTGCTCCCCGTCAAGTTCCTTACACCATTACTGTGAACCGAATCATGTGATTCGGCTAAGCACTTGAAATTTCGACTGAAGCCCACATGTTGGCGGCAAGCGTCGCCTCGGGTGAAGGCGGCATAAGCCATCGATGTGGAGTTTGACGACCATGAGTGTGGAAACTCAAAAAGAGACCCTCGGCTTTCAGACCGAAGTGAAGCAGTTGCTTCATCTCATGATTCATTCCCTGTACTCGAACAAGGAAATCTTCCTTCGCGAACTGATTTCCAACGCATCCGACGCGGCGGACAAGCTGCGTTTCGAGGCGCTGGCCAAGCCGGAGCTGCTCGAGGGCGGTGCGGATCTGAAGATTCGATTGTCGTTCGACAAGGACGCTCGCACCGTTACGATCGAAGACAACGGTATTGGAATGAACCGCGAGGAGGTCATCGCTCACCTTGGGACAATCGCGAAATCCGGTACAGCGGATTTTCTGAAGAACCTGTCGGGCGATCAGAAGAAGGACTCGCATCTGATCGGCCAGTTCGGCGTCGGTTTCTATTCAGCCTTCATCGTAGCCGACCAGGTCGATGTCTATAGCCGCCGCGCCGGCGACGCTGCCTCTGAGGGCGTGCATTGGTCCTCGAAGGGCGAAGGCGACTTCGAGGTCGCTACCGTCGAAAAGGCTGAGCGCGGCACCCGTATCGTGCTGCATCTCAAGAGTGGCGAAGACGAATTCGCCGATGGCTGGCGCCTGCGTAACATCATCAAGAAATACTCCGATCACATTGCGCTTCCCATTGAGTTGCCAAAAGAGCATATGGGTGAGGAGGCCGACAAGCCGGCCGAGCCTGAGTGGGAAACCGTTAACCGTGCCAGCGCCCTCTGGACACGCCCTCGTACCGAGATCAAGGACGAGGAATACACGGAGTTCTACAAGCACGTCGGCCACGATTTCGAGGACCCGCTTGCCTGGAGCCACAACAAGGTCGAGGGCAAGCTCGAATACACCTCGCTTCTCTACGTTCCAGGGCGCGCGCCGTTTGACCTGTACCAGCGCGAAGCACCACGCGGCCTTAAGCTGTACGTCCAGCGCGTCTTTATCATGGATCAGGCTGAGCAGTTCCTGCCGCTGTATCTGCGCTTCATCAAGGGTGTGGTCGACTCGAACGACCTGTCGCTGAACGTCTCGCGCGAAATTCTCCAGTCGGGCCCGGTTATCGACTCGATGAAATCTGCGCTGACCAAGCGTGTGTTGGATATGCTGGAAAAGCTGGCGAAAAACGAGCCGGAGAAATACACAACGTTCTGGAAGGCGTTTGGCCAAGTGCTGAAAGAAGGCCCGGCCGAAGATTTCGCCAACAAGGAGAAGATCGCCGGTCTTTTGCGCTTCGCCTCTACGCATGATGCCTCCGGTGATCAGTCGGTTTCCCTCGCCGACTACGTCAGCCGAATGAAGGAAGGTCAGGACAAGGTCTACTTCCTCACCGGCGAATCCTACGCGCAAGTCAAGAACAGCCCGCATCTCGAGGTCTTCCGAAAGAAAGGCATCGAAGTGCTGCTGCTGACCGACCGTATCGACGAATGGCTCATGAGCTACCTCACCGATTTCGACGGCAAGCAGATGGTCGACGTTGCCCGTGGCGATCTCGACCTCGGCAAGCTTGACACCGAGGAAGACAAGAAAGCCCAGGAAGAAGTCGCTAAGAGCAAAGAAGCGCTGGTCGAGCGCTTGAAAGGCGCGCTAGGTGATCAGGTCGCTGAAGTGCGAGTGTCGCATCGTCTGACCGACTCGCCCGCTATCCTCGCGATTGGTGAGCAGGATCTGGGCCTGCAAATGCGGCAGATCCTCGAAGCCAGTGGCCAGAAGGTACCCGAGTCCAAGCCGATCTTCGAAATCAATCCGTCGCACCCGTTGATCGAAAAGCTCGACGCTGAGCCAGACGAAGATCGCTTCGCTGACCTTTCCCTCGTGTTGTTCGATCAGGCCGCGCTCGCGGCCGGCGATAGCCTCAAGGATCCGGCGAGCTACGTACGCCGACTCAACAAGCTACTGATCGAGCTGTCTGCCTGATCGGATCGCCCGATACCGAAAGCCCACCGCGATGCGGTGGGCTTTTTCATTTTGGGGTCGTTATTTTGTCTGCAAGAAAGCGGGCTATGCTCAGTCGGTACTTCTTACCCGAAGGCCGCACCGGTGCTTGATTGCTCGATGCGCCATCCTCAGAAACGAAGGATCTGCTCATGATGATCAAACGATTGCTGCCATTGTTGCTCGCTGGCTCGGCTGGGCTTACTCATGCCGCGACCATCAATGAGGAGGTAGCCTACGAGATCGATGGCAAGCCTTACCAAGGCGTGCTGGTCTACGACGATTCGATCGAGACGCCACGGCCAGGCTTACTGATGGTGCCGAACTGGATGGGCGTGAGTGAGGCCGCCGTCAAGAAAGCTACGGAAATCGCCAGTGATCGCTACGTGGTGTTCGTGGCCGATCTCTACGGCCGCGATATCCGCCCGAAGAATGCTGACGAAGCCAAAGCGGCTGCGACAACCGTGCGTAGCGACCGATCCATGATGCGTTTGCGCGCCAACGAGGCGGTAGAAGTGTTCGGTCAGGAAGCCAGGAAACACGGTCTTCCTATGCAGGGGATGGCGGCGATTGGCTTCTGTTTCGGCGGCGGTACGATCCTCGAGCTTGCGCGCAGCGGCGCACCGCTGAAAGCGTTCGTGTCCTTTCACGGTAACCTGGACACACCGACGCCCGACGATGCCAAGCAGGTCAAGGCGCCGATCCTCGTGCTTCACGGTGCGGATGATCCGTCCGTACCGCCTGCGCAAGTTGATGCATTCGTGAAAGAGATGCAGGCAGCAAAGACCGATTGGCAGCTGGTGAGTTATGGTGGTGCAGTCCATTCCTTCACGGATCCGGACGCGAATGTGCCTGGCCGCAACCAGTATCATCCTGTGGTGGCTGCTCGTGCATTCCGCGAGATGAACAACCTCATGGATGATGTCTTCGACAATTGACTGCCGACCGACCGTGACCATTTAGCGTGGGTCCGCCCAGCGAATTAAATCTTTGCGTGTCACCGCCGATACTCCTTCCACGGCATCAAGGCGCTCGCTGTAGCGCCCTTGAGCTTTAAGAGGGATGGCTATCTAATGTCACTTTGCGTCGGTTACAGCGCGGCGAATACTCGCCGGCGTCAGCATGCGGCCAGCTGTGCCCGCATCCGTTCGCGCCCTATTTGCCTTGGCGGTACGGAGACGTAATGCGGTACTTGGAAGGGTTTTTCTTTTCCTCTGATCAGCCCGATGCGCTGCTATTCGGTAGCCATGATCCATGGTTGGTCGCCCTGTCGGTCTCCATCGCGATCCTGTCCTCTCTCATGGCCTTGCAAGTGGCCGGCATTGCCCGTCGGGCGCAGAGTGGCTGGCATCGTCACGTTGCACTGCTCAGCGGTTCCGTTGCCTTGGCAGGCGGCATCTGGTCGATGCACTTCATCGGCATGCTCGCCTTTAGCTTCTGCACGACAGTCCACTACTCGACAGGCCTAACCCTCGTCTCGATGCTACCGAGCCTTGCAGCCTCGTGGGTGGCGCTACATGTGTTGACTAGGCCACGTATTGGCGCAGCTACCCTAATTCTTGGCGGCTCGCTTATGGGGGCTGGGATCGGAGCGATGCATTACAGCGGCATGGCCGCGATGCAAATGGCTCCTTTGCTGCGCTATGACCCATTCGGATTCTTGCTGTCGGTCTTCGTAGCGATCGCATTGTCCATGCTCGCCTTATGGATTCGATATGGCCTCAAACGCTGGATTTCTTCGGGAAGCTCCCTTGTTATAAGCGCGATCGTGATGGGGCTCGCGATAAGCGGTATGCACTATACCGGCATGTCTGGCGCACGCTTCGTCGGCGCCGAGGAGGTGGGTGCGGGCCGTTCGGACGTGGCATTCCTGGCAGGCGCTGTAACCGTCGTCACGTTGATGCTGACAGTGCTGGTCGCCATCACCAATGGCTTATTAAGGTTCCGCCAGCTCTACACCCAGCTGCAAGCGCATGAATCCAGGCTTCGCGCCACGCTCGATACCGCTGTCGATGGCGTCGTCACGTTCGACGACAATGGCCGCATACAGGCATGCAATCCCGCACTCGAAAAGATGCTGGGATACGACGCCAAAGCGCTCATAGGGCAGTCGGTGGCCCGTATCATTCCCAGTCTGGATCGAGACTCTACGGTCGGCGCAGTCGTTCCTGAGAAAGGCGCCGTCGGAAAAGGCCGGCAGGAGACGGCGATCCGCTTTGATGGCGCCGAAGTGCCGGTGCGTCTTGCGTTGGGTAGGGCAGAGCTACCCGATGGGGCGCTTTATCTTGGCTACGTAACGGACCTGACCGAGAGCAAGCAGATGGAACAGGCGCTGCGCGACAGCGAGCTGCAGTTCAGGTCACTGATCCGAAATATTCCTGGCGTCTCGTTTCGATGCCTGATGGACGAAGACTGGAGTGTCCTGTTCATCAGTGACGCCGTAGAACGTCTGACAGGCTGGCCAGCCGAGGATTTTGTTACCAAGCGGCAGTCATTCATCAGGCTCTTCCATCCTGACGACTTAGGTCGGGTAGAAGCAATCATCCGTGAAGCCATCAAAAAAGGGGTTGGCTACACGGCCGAATTTCGACTCTTCGACCGGGCGGGCCGTGAGCGTTGGGTACAGGAAAGCGGTAGCGTCATTCTCGATCAGAGCGGATGTGTACGCTGGATTGATGGCGTGATGCTGGACATCACCGACACCAAGCGCAGGAACGCGGAATTCGAGGCAACGGTGCGGGCTATCAGCCGCGCGCTGGGCGTCATCGAGTTCGACATGAATGGGATCATTCTCACCGCGAACGACAATTTCCTTCGGATGATGGGATACCGCCTGGACGAATTGCAGGGCCGGCACCACCGCATGTTCTGTGATCCAGAATACATCTACGGCCCGGCTTACCAGGAATTCTGGCACTCACTGGCGAGCGGCACCCTCAACGCTGGCGAGTACCGCCGCCGAGGCAAGGATGGCCGTGTACGTTGGATTCAGGCCACTTATAACCCTGTTTTTGACAGTGATGGCAAGCCTTTCAAGGTCGTAAAGTTCGCAACTGACGTCAGCCTGCGGCACGAGATGGAAACCGCTCTGCGCGAGGCCAAGGACAGAGCCGAGCAGGCAGCCGCGTCCAAGACCACCTTCCTGGCCAACATGAGCCACGAGATCCGGACTCCGATGAACGCCATCATCGGGTTCACCGAACTGCTGCTCGATTCTGAGCTGGATAGCGCCCAACGGGGCCACCTGAATACCGTCCGCTACTCGGCGCGGTCGTTGCTCGGTTTGCTAAACGACATCCTGGACACCGCAAAGCTGGAAAAGGGTGCGCTCGAATTGGAGCAGGTCGACTTCTCGCTCTTCGACCTCTGTCAGCATATTTGCACGTCTCTCAGGCTCAGTGCCCAGGCGAAGGGGCTGACACTGACACTGGATTACCAGCCTGGCCTCGCCCGTTATTTCAATGGGGATCCTCTGCGTATCCAGCAGGTGCTGACCAATCTGGTGGGCAATGCCGTGAAATTCACCGAAACCGGTGGCGTGCGCCTTGAGGTTTCGGAAGAGGGGGACGAAATTCACTTTGCGGTTCGCGACTCGGGCATCGGCATTCCGGAAGACCGCCTGGAGCGAATTTTCGCGCCATTTGCCCAGGCAGACGCTTCGATGAGTCGTCGCTTTGGTGGAACAGGACTAGGCACAACCATCGCACAGCAGCTCGTCGACCTCATGGATGGGCGGTTGCGCGCCGAAAGCAAGCTGGGCGAGGGAAGCGTCTTTCACGTATTCGTTCCGCTGGCGTTCGCCTCCGGTGCCCCGGAGCGGGAGGGCACGTTTAACGAGAACCTCTCACCTCTGCATATCCTTGCGGCCGATGATGTCCCGCAAAATCTTCAGTTGCTTAGCCTGAGCCTCGAGCGTCGGGGTCACACCGTCGTGACTGCACGTAACGGAGAGGAAGTAGTTGTAGCCTTCCAGCAAGAGCAGTTCGATCTGCTCCTGCTCGATGTTCAGATGCCGGAAGTTGACGGTCTCGAAGCGGCCAAGCGAATACGCGCGCTAGAGGTAGGCCAGTCACGTCCGCGCGTTCCGATCATCGCGCTGACGGCCAGCGTTCTGGAAGAGGACCGTGTGGCGGCGCGGAATGCAGGAATGGATGGGTTTGCCTCCAAACCTCTGGAAGTGGACAAGCTTATCCGGGAAATCGCGCGCGTAACGGGCCATCATCCCTCCTTCCCAGAAGTCGTTGCAGCCGTGGAGCTTACCGATCCGCACGCCATTATCGATTGGGCACAGGGATTACAGCTATGGGGTGGGCGCGACAAACTGCTTACGGCGGTTCGCCGCTTCTACGGTGACAATCGGCGCGCAGCGGTATCGATCGCCGAACTGAACGCTAATGGTCTTTTTGTCGAGGCGTCCGAGGCCATCCATAAGATCCGGGGTACCTCGGGCAATCTATCGCTCGTTCATATCTGCAAGCTGGCGGGGCAACTTGAGCATGCGTTCAGAGGCAAGCCAAAGACGCGCCCCATTGAGGTACTCATCGAGGAACTTGCTGGCGCGTTCGATGCGCTAGGACATGAACTCGACCGATTGGCGCCGCCGGCTAGGCTTTCGTCGGCCGTTGATGGCATCGAGCCTTCAGAGCTGGCCACGCTTGCCGAACAATTGCGTCAGAGCCTTCAGCGCGGTGAGCTTGACGATCAGGTACTTGAATGCCTGATCGGCGTATTGGTCGCCCAGGGGCGCCGCGACGAGGTCGACGACATCGACCGTGCAATCAACGATTTCGACTTTGCGTTGGCAGATGAGCTGCTTGGCAAGCTCATCGCCACGCTCAGTCCGGCTGCTGAGGAATGCTGAATATGCCCTCAATCGACAACCGGCCCAAGCTTTTGTTGGTGGACGACGAGCCCTTGAATCTTCAAGTGCTTCGCCAGATCCTCCAGGAATCGTATCGGCTGTTCTTCGCCAAGGACGGGATTCGTGCAATTGAGCTTGCCGAACAGGAGCACCCGGATCTCATCCTGTTGGATATCATGATGCCCGGGCTGACGGGCTATGAGACATGCAGTCGACTCAAGCAGAACAGGGCAACCGCTGCGATTCCCATAATCTTCGTGACGGCGCTCTCGGATATTGCCGATGAGGCCAGGGGCTTCGAGGTTGGCGGGGTTGACTACATCGCCAAGCCAGTGAGTGCTCCGATCGTCCGGGCCAGGGTAAAGACACATCTCTCACTGGTTAGAGCAGATGAGTTACGTGAAAGCCGCCTCTACATCGTCCAATGCCTCGGACTGGCCGCAGAGTACAAGGACAACGAAACCGGGATGCATGTCATCCGGATGAGCCACTACTCCAAAATACTCGCTCTTGCCGCAGGGCTCAGCGAGGCGGATGCAGACGAACTGCTGCACGCTGCCCCCATGCACGACATCGGCAAGATCGGCATCCCGGATCGCATCCTCCAGAAGCAAGGAAAGCTCGACGACGAGGAATGGCGAGTCATGCGTCAACACGTGCAGATTGGAGCCGACATCATCGGCGTGCATGAGCGCGGGTTATTGAAGATTGCGCGACTCGTGGCGCTTACCCATCACGAGAAATGGGATGGGTCAGGCTATCCAAATGGACTGAAAGGAGAGGATATCCCGCTGGAAGGGCGCATCGTTGCGATAGCGGATGTCTTTGACGCGCTCACAAGTGTCAGACCATACAAGAGGGCATGGTCCGAGAGCGAAGCGCTGGAGCTTCTTGTCCGGGAGAAGGGCAAGCATTTCGATCCGCGCCTGGTGGATCTATTTTTGACTCAGCTGCCCGCGATTCGTGAAGTGCGCCTGCGCTGGCCAGATGTCGAGGAAGAACTGGCCGCCCTGGTACCAGAAGCGACTCCGGCAGCATGAAAAAAAGGCGCTTTTCAGCGCCTTTTTTCTTCCATCGCGAGCTGACTGGCTTAAGCCTGATAGCGCTTCAGCACGAGCGTGGCATTGGTGCCACCGAAGCCGAAGCTATTGCTCATCACGGTATTCAGCGTCGCGTTCTCACGGGTTTCTCGCAGGATCGGCATGTCGGCGACTTCGGGATCCAGCTCGTCGATGTTCGCAGAGCCGGCCATGAAGTTGCCTTGCATCATCAGCAGGCAGTAGATCGCCTCCTGTACGCCGGCCGCACCGAGCGAGTGACCCGACAGGCTCTTCGTGGAGCTGATCGCAGGGACCTTCTCGCCGAACATGTTACGTACGGCTTTCATTTCGGCTACGTCGCCCACTGGCGTAGAGGTTCCGTGGGTATTCAGGTAGTCGATGGGCGTGTCTACGTTCTCCATCGCCTGCTGCATGCAACGCAGCGCACCCTCACCGCTCGGCGCGACCATGTCGTAGCCGTCGGACGTTGCGCCGTAGCCGACAATCTCAGCATAAATCTTGGCGCCACGAGCAAGGGCGTGCTCAAGCTCTTCCACGACGACCATACCGCCGCCACCGGCGATAACGAACCCGTCTCGCTTGGCGTCATAGGCACGTGAAGCCTTTTCAGGCGTCTCGTTGTACTGCGTGGACAGTGCGCCCATGGCATCGAATAGGCAGCTCTGGCTCCAGTGCTCTTCTTCGCCACCACCGGCGAAAACGACATCCTGTTTGCCCAGCTGGATCTGCTCGACAGCGTTACCGATGCAGTGCGCGCTGGTCGCACAAGCCGAGGAGATCGAGTAGTTGATACCCTTGATCTGGAAGGGCGTGGCGAGGCAGGCCGAAACCGTGCTGCCCATGGTGCGGGTTACCCGGTAGGGGCCAACGCGCTTCACGCCTTTTTCACGCAGGGTGTCGATCGCTTCCATCTGATTGAAGGTCGACGCACCACCAGAGCCAGCAATCAGGCCGGTACGTGTGTTAGAGACCTGCTCGGGCGTCAGGCCCGAGTCCGCGATAGCCTGCTGCATGGAGAGGTAGGCATACGCTGCCGCATCACCCATGAAGCGGAACAGCTTGCGGTCGATCAGTTCTTCCAGGTTCAAGTCAACGGAGCCGGATACATGGCTACGCATACCCATCTCGGCATAGCTCGGGTTGAAGCGAATCCCCGGCTTGCTTTCGCGCAGGCTTTTGGAAACGGCTTCTTGGTCATTACCCAGGCAGGAAACGATGCCCAGGCCGGTGATCACGACGCGACGCATTGAAGAGTCCTTCAGAAACTGTCTGTGGAAGTGAAGAGGCCGACGCGCAGCCCTTCTGCACTATAGATCTCACGTCCGTCCACGGCGACATTGCCGTCGGCGATGCCGAGGACGAGGGAGCGGTTGATCGTGCGTTTGATGTGAATGTTATAGGTAACTTTCTTGGCCGTGGGCAGAACCTGACCGAAGAACTTGACCTCGCCGGAGCCCAGGGCACGGCCGCGGCCAGGGTTGCCCTGCCAGCCAAGGTAGAAACCTACCAGCTGCCACATCGCGTCCAGGCCAAGGCACCCCGGCATGACAGGATCGCCTTCGAAGTGGCAGCCGAAGAACCAAAGGTCCGGATGGATATCGAGCTCGGCCACGATTTCGCCCTTGCCATACTTTCCGCCGACGTCGCTGATATGTGTGATGCGGTCCATCATCAACATGTTGGGGGCGGGCAGTTGCGCATTACCCGGGCCGAATAGCTCGCCGCGACTGCAGCGCAGCAGGTCTTCCCGGGAAAAGGCGTTCTGTTTGGTCATGCGTGCTCCTCAATAACCCCTTGGCAGGGAACCCATATTTACGGTGCTAGCGAAAGGCAAAGCCGGCGCCGTCAGCCTAGTCATAGACTGTCTTATAGTGATTCAGGTCACAGCGGTAACTTTCCCGCCATGAACGTCTGGGCGCTGCACCTCGAAATCACCTGATTTCGGTTTCGGCGCGGGATAATGGACATCTTGGCTCGTATTTCCAAGTGTTGTTTGCCGACCGGCACATCGGTCGAACACATAGGCCCTGGAAAAAAGGCCGCCAGCATAGCCGGAAATGGCTGGTTCCGGGCAGCATCTGAACGATAAAAAGTCAAAATTACGCCGAGAACGGCGCGGCAGGGCATAAGTTCGACACAGGACCCGGGTGGTGGGTCCTGCCGGGGGCCTTATAATAGTCGCACAAGCCTGTCGGCCAATCGGATGACGCATGACATCACAACAACCTATTGCCGTGCTCGGTGGCGGAAGCTTCGGCACTGCACTTGCAAATCTGCTGGCCGAAAACGGCCACCACGTAAAGCTCTGGATGCGTGACGGAGAGCAGGCCGAGGCAATTCGCCTCCACCGCCGCAACCCGCGCTATCTAAAGGATATAGATGTCCACCCCGCCGTTAATCCAACGACGGATCTCTTCGGTACAGTATCCAGCACGGACCTTATCTTCGTTGTGCTCCCGTCAAGCGCCCTGCGCAAGGTCTTGTCACCGGTAGCCGAGCAGCTTGCGGGCAAGTATCTGGTCAGTACGACGAAGGGGATCGAGGCCGAGACCTTTATGCTCATGAGCCAGATTATCGAGCAGATTGCGCCCAAGGCACATATCGGTGTCATTTCCGGGCCGAACCTGGCAAGGGAAATAGCAGAGAAGGCGCTCACTGCGACTGTGGTAGCAAGTGAGGATGAAGCGCTCTGCGACAAAGTACAGGCAGTGCTTCATGGGCGCACGTTTCGAGTCTATGCGAGCACGGACCGTTTGGGCGCCGAGTTGGGCGGAGCGCTGAAGAACGTATATGCCATTATTGCCGGGATGGCGTCGGCCCTGGGCATGGGTGAGAACACCCGCGCGATGCTGATTACACGGGCCCTCGCCGAGATGACGCGTTTCGCTGTGACGATGGGGGCCAATCCATCAACCTTCATTGGGCTGGCCGGCGTCGGCGATCTCATGGTGACCTGTTCTTCGAGCAAAAGCCGTAATTACCAGGTCGGGTACGCGCTGGGTGAAGGGCTCTCGCTGGACGAGGCTGTAAGTCGCCTCGGCGAAGTCGCCGAGGGTGTGAATACGTTGAAGGTCCTTAAAGTGAAGTCGGATGAAACAGGCGTATACATGCCGCTTGTTGCCGGTCTCCACGCAGTCGTATTCGAAGGGCGGACGCTCTCGCAGGTCATCGAGGCATTGATGACCGCTGAGCCGAAGACGGATGTTGATTTTCTGCCATGACCCACGTGGCTCTGATTCTCATGTCGAAGCAGGCCGTTGAGCCTGTTGGAGGAATACCATGAACGCAGGCGAAAAGCTTGCCCGCGAAGGACTCATACTTCGCATCATCTGGATGCTGTTGTTTTTCTTGGTTTGGCAAGCGGCAGAGCTTCTTTTGCTCGGTGTTGCCCTTGCCCAGCTAGTCATCCGTATCATCCGTGGGGCGCCCAATCTGGCGTTGATGAGCTTTGGCGGTAGCCTAGCCAGCTACCTTGCCCAGATTGGCCGATTCGGCACATTCCAGACCGACGACAAGCCTTGGCCCTTTGCGGACTGGCCGCAAACGACTAAAGGATCGGCTCCAGCCGCGGCGGCCTCGGCCGCACCGCAGGATGTCCCGAAGGTGACGCCATGAAGCTATGGCTGCTCCGACACGGGGAGGCAGAAGCCCAGGCCGATCGCGACCAGAACCGTAGACTGACGCAATACGGACAGGATCAGGTCAGGGCCGTGTCGGCGAAGCTGGCGCAGCAGCGACTGGGACGAATACTTGTGAGCCCGTATGTCCGCGCGCAGGAGACTGCGCACATCGTGCAGGATGCCCTGAAACACGACGTCCAGATGACTACCGTGTCCTGGCTGACACCGGATACGCCGGTTGATGAAACGTTCAGCCATCTCGAGGCTCCGGATAGCGGCGACTTGCTACTGATTGCACATCAGCCCCTTCTCGGCACGTTGTGCAGCCTGCTCGTCTATGGATCGACCGACCGTGCCTTTCCATTGAGCACGGCGGCACTGGTAGAGTTGGAGGCTGAACTCGTCCTTGCGGGCAGCATGGCGCTACGCGCTATCCATTAAGCTCGCCACGCTCTATCGCTTGCCGAGAGACAACAATAACGATGCAGGCTCCTGAAGCGCTTACGATCAACCTACCGCATATTGAACTGGCCGCGCTCGCCTATGGGCCCCATAACGGCCCACCCGTGCTTGCGCTACATGGCTGGCTGGACAATGCCGCGACGTTCAGCAAGCTTGCGCTTCGTATGCCAGGGCTCCGCATCATCGCGCTGGATTTCGCTGGGCACGGCCTGTCGGGCCATCGCCCACGGGGCTGCGAATACCACTTGAGCGATTACGTGATTGATACCCTGATGGTCGCTGATGCGCTCGGCTGGGAGCGGTTCTCGTTGCTCGGCCATTCGCTGGGTGCGATTGTATCGACACTCCTCGCCGCGGCAAGCCCGGAGCGGGTCGAACGAGTCGCGTTGATCGATGGCATGCTACCTCTCTTCGACAAGCCGGAGTCCGCTCCGGAGCGCCTGGGCCTGGCATTGCGCCGCCGCATCGCGCCGGGGAAGGGCAAATCGATCTACCCCGACGCCGAGGCGGCGATCGAAGCACGTATGGCTGGGCATCGTGCGGTAAGCCGGGAAGCAGCCGAGTTGCTGGTTAAGCGGGGGTTGATGGACGCGGAGGGTGGCGGTTATGTCTGGCGAAGCGATTCGGCGCTGACACTGCCCACGCCTATCAGAATGACGCTTGAGCAGGGAATCGCTTTCGCCAAGGGCATTCGGTGTCCGGCGGTATTGGTCGCCGCACAGGATGGCATCCGGCAGGATTTTCCGGGTTTGGATGCACTGTTAGAGCGGCTGCCAGTCACGGTAGAGCACGTTGCTGGGGGACATCATCTGCATCTCGACGACGACGCAGGAGCGCAGGCCGTAGCAGACTGTTTCAAAGGACTTTTTGCCATTCCTTGACTTGATATCGCTCAGCCGTGACGCTGAGCCGATTGAGCAAGGAGATACTTATGACCGGTGGTTTCAACACCGCACGGCGAACGGAACGCCGCGATCGGCATTCTGGGGGCACATCTGGCAGGCTTGCATGCGTGGTCGGTTTGTCCTTGTGCATGGCAGTGGCGGCTTCGAATGCGGCCGACAAGGCTGGGGGCAAGGATCTGGATATCCTGCCGCGCTTCCAGCATTCCGAGATCGTCGACTACCGCAACGTGGAAAACGAAGAGAAGCGCTATCCCCTTGGTCCGATCCGGCGCATAGGCGGTCAGCTTCGCTACGAAGGGGAGGTCATTGCTCAGGGGGGGCTAAACAGCATTACCTATCGGGTTCCCTCCGAGTACCGCGCCACTGACAGTTTCGAATATGCCCGAGAGACGTTGCTGTCAAAAGGGGGCCAGCTACTCTACTGGTGCGTCGCGCGCGATTGCGGATCGAGCAGCCTCTGGGCCAATACCGTATTTGGTCGTTCCTCTCTTTATGGACCCGATGATGGCCAGGCCTACGCAATCTTGCGACTGGAGGCGCCTGGTGAGCGTGACAGGCTGGTAGCGCTGTATTCCATTACCCGCGGAAATCGTCAGGCGTACCTTCAGGTCGAACAACTGACCCCCGCTGAGCCGATAGCTGAGCTACTACCGAACCCGGCGACGCTGCTAAGGCAGCTTCGGGAAGACCGTAAGTTGGTCTTGCCCGAAACGGCTGGACCTGATGGTGCTGATTGGTCGGCGCTGGTGACCCGGGCATTGAGGATGGACAGTACATTGCGCGTCGTGCTCAATGGCCCCCAAGCAGCGGCTTGGCGAGAGATGCTCGTTTCGAATGGCATCAGGCAGGGCAGGATCGAAGTCGATGATTCAGACGGCGACGCGCCCGGCCTGGAAGTGCGTGTGATCCGATGAGCCGCATCGCTTGGCATGCCGGCACTTCGATCGCATGCAACAGTCGAACTGCGTATTGATCCCGAACCGAGGTGCTGAATCATGAGGGCGTTGATCGCTTTAGTCTCCATGGCAGTGTTGGCAGGTTGCGCCGGCAAGACCGCATACCGCGACAATTGCGCGGCCGAGCTTGATGCAGGATGGAAAGAGCAGAGCCTGGCCGAAGCCGAAGGGTTTGCCGGTACGGTCAGCTACTCCAAAGCGATCACGTTGCTGAGCGCGGCAAAGACGCAACAGCAGTTCGAAGGTTTTCAGGGGTGCGTGAACAAGGCTAAACGCGCGCGCTTCTATCTCAAGGAGTCCCGGGCGGGCCGATGAGCGCGACGACCGGCCACATGCGCGGTGTGGTCGGTCAGTTTTCATTCCAAACGTTTCCGCTGCTTTGCCGTCAGGCCAAGGTGCATTAGCATCAGCCGCGCCGACAAAAGGAGAGTTGGATGCGGACCAGGCTGAGCGACTGCCTTCAGGCCGTCAATGAAGTACTGCTAGGCAAGGATCAGCAAGTCAGATTAGCTTTGACGTGCATACTGGCCAAAGGGCATTTGCTCATCGAAGACCTGCCCGGGATGGGCAAGACCACGCTGAGCCACGCGCTGGCGAAGGTGATGGGTCTGGGCTTTCAGCGTATCCAGTTCACGTCGGACCTATTGCCTGGCGACATCCTTGGCACATCCATCTTCGACCGAAACACCAGCCAATTCGTCTTTCACCCGGGCCCGATATTCGCAGAGTTGATCCTCGCGGATGAAATCAATCGCGCAACGCCCAAGAGCCAGAGTGCGCTGCTCGAAGCGATGGAAGAGGGCCAGGTGACCATTGAGGGCGCCACGCGCCCCTTGCCTGAACCGTTCTTCGTAATCGCTACACAAAATCCCATTTCGTCGGGTGGTACGTTCGCGCTTCCGGACTCCCAGCTCGATCGTTTCCTCATGAGGCTGTCGCTGGGTTATCCGGCAAAAGCAGCAGAGCGCGCCTTGCTGCTGGGCGAATCGCGGCGAGACCTGATGCCCCGTCTGAATACGGTTCTTGACCGAGACGCGTTGATCTCATTGCAGGCGCGCGTACCCGGCATCCGGGCAAGCGATGCGTTGATCGACTACGTGCTGCGTCTGGTGGATGCAACGCGCACCCAGCCGCAATTCGCCCTCGGGCTTTCCCCCCGAGCAAGTCTCGCGCTGCTGGCCGCTGCACGGGCCTGGGCAATGCTGGAGGGCCGCGATTATGTAATTCCAGAGGATGTTCAGGCCGTGCTTCCCGCGGTAGCTGGGCATCGTCTTCGAGAGCGGTCGGAGCAGGGGATGGCCCAGGGCAATGGCAGCCTGGTTCGCTGGCTGCTGACTGAAGTTCCTGCGCTTTGATGCGGCGCCCTAACCGGCGCCGTGGCTGGGACCGCTGGCTGGCCAAGCGTCTGCAGCCCGCCAATCCAACGAGGCTTACGCAACGCCGCATCTATATCCTGCCGACACTACAGGGGGTTGGTTTCGCTGCCGTGTTGGTAGTGATGCTCTTGGCTGCCATCAACTACCAGAACAGCCTGGCTTATGCCCTTACGTTCCTGCTGGCCGCTGTCGTATTCGTCTCGGTCTTGCATACCTATCGCAATCTCGTAGGCCTCACATTGAGCGCTGCTTCTACTCCAGCGGTCTTCCTCGGCGAAGAGGCCACCTTCGGCGTTCGTCTCGATGGGCTCGGCCGTACGCGGCACGCGGTATCGTTGGGTTGGCAGGCGCTGCCCGAGTCCGCCCAATGGGTGGACGTCGAGTCCGATGTGTTGGCAGCCGTCAATATTCCTCTCGAAGCGCGGCAAAGGGGCCGGCTACATCCGGGGCGACTGCGCGTCGAAAGCCGATTTCCGCTTGGTCTGATACAAGCGTGGAGCTGGGTGGATCTGGATCAATCGGTTCTCGTCTACCCTCGGCCAATGGAAGGTCAACTTCCCTTGGCGCAAAGGGTTGATAGTGAGGTGCAGCCTGGCGAACACACACCTGCCAGCGTATCTGGAGTGGACGATTATCAGGGCTTGCGGGTCTACCAGCCCGGTGACCCGAAGCGTCGTTTGCACTGGAAAGCGTATTCGCGAGGGCAGGGCTTGATGGTGAAGGATTTCACCTCAGCGGCTGGCCAGGAGCTTGCGCTCGACTTCGATGTAATGGATGGCCCCGTCGAGGCGCGGTTGTCGCTGTTATGCCATGCCGTACTGAACCTTTCCGAGCGCGGCCAGGCCTTTTCGCTCAGCCTTCCGGGCATGCACGTGGCGCCGGGGCAGGGAGAGGCCCATCGGGCATCCTGCCTTGAGGCCCTTGCGCTTTACGGAGCGCCCGCATGAGCCGGTATGGTTTGAACGCAACCATACCGCGGACAAGCCTGACCTGGCTGCTGGTCGCCCAGTTCCTTGTGATACTCCCGCACCTGGCCTACCTGCCGCTCTGGGTCTCGTTGCTCTGGGTCGGCTGTGCGATCTGGCGCATCCAGATGTATCGCATGCGTGCCCGCTATCCGAATGGCTGGATCAAGGCATTTCTCATGGGAGGGACGATCGCGGGTGTGTACCTGTCGCGTGGAGGGCTGGTCGGGCTGGATGCCGCAGTGGTGCTGTTGATATCCGCGTTTGTCCTCAAGCTCGTTGAAATGAAATCACGCCGCGATGCACTCGTGGTCATCTACCTCGGCTTCTTTGCAGTCCTCACGCGCTACCTCTTCGATAGCGAAATCGCCACGGCCGCCATCAGCTTGCTTCCCACGATTGCTTTGCTCTCTGCGCTGGTAGGGCTCCAACACAGCGGTTTTTCAGGCCGAATCAAGGGCCCCCTGAAGTTGTCGCTCACATTGTTGGCCCAGGCCGTTCCACTCATGCTTGTGCTGTTTCTGTTTTTTCCTCGCCTGGGGCCGCTCTGGTCTCTGCCACAGCCGAGCAATAAAGGGGTAACCGGACTGTCCGACAGCATGGCGCCGGGTGAGATCGCAGAACTCAGTCAGTCAGGCGAGCTGGCTTTCCGAGCCAACTTCGAGACGCCGCCGCCGCACCGAAGCAAGCTGTATTGGCGGGCGCTGACGCTCGATCAATTCGACGGCAGGCGGTGGTCACGCACTCCGTCGGATATGGCTTCGCCACCACCAGTATGGGAGCGAGAGGGGCTGGCGATACATTACAACGTCATCATGGAGCGAAGCGCGAAACCGTGGCTCTTCGTGCTCGATGTGGCAGCACCCGAGTCATCCGATGGCAGGCTGTTCGAAGATTTTCGAGTGGAGCATCCTCGACCTGTTGACCGCACGTTGCTCTACAGGATGACATCGTGGCCTTCAGGCGTAATGGAGCCAGACCAGGCAAGTAGGGCTGTTGTGCGAAGCACACACTTGCCAACCGAAGGCGAACCCAGGGCCCGATCATGGGCTTCGCAACTACGGGCGCAGTACTCCGACGACAACGCGTTGGTCGACGCGGTATTAAGGCATTTCCGCGAGCAACCCTATGTCTATACGCTGCGGCCGCCTGTACTGGAGCGGAACGCGATCGATGGATTCCTTTTCGACACACGTCGGGGCTTCTGTGAGCATTATGCTGGCGCTACCGCCTTCGTATTACGCGCCGCGGGCATCCCAGCCCGTGTGGTCGTGGGGTATCAGGGAGGGGAGTTCAATCAGGCAGCGGGATACGTGCAGGTCCGCCAGTTCGATGCCCACGCCTGGGTTGAGTTCTGGACCGACGCCTCGGGCTGGAAACGTATCGACCCAACCTTCCAGGTGGCGCCTGAACGTATCGAGCGGGGTCTTGAGGATGCTGTCGCAAACGAGCGTAGTTTCCTGGAAAACACGCCGTTTTCGCCGCTCCACTATCGGCACCTGGGCTGGATGAACACGCTGCGCATGGAATGGGACGCCGTTAATTACGGCTGGCAACGGTGGGTCCTGGGTTATCAGGCAGAGCAGCAAAACCATTTCCTTCAGCGCCTGACCGGTGAGCGGGACACGCTCACACTCATCATCGTCGCTGCAGCTGGGTTGGCGCTCATGTTCGCAGGGCTATGCATAGTGGTTTTGAAACCATGGCGACGCCGATTGCCCGCGGAGCAGCGGGCGTTCGAAAGCTATGAAAGGATGCTTCGTCGTCACGGTGTTGTGCGCCTCGCATCCGAAGGGCCCCGCACCTTCGCGGACCGCGCGGCTCGTGAGCTACCTGCCGCAGCCGCCCCGATACGGTTGTTTGCCCTTGCGTACGAACAACGCCATTACAACGACCCGCAGGCGCAGGGCGAACCGGAGTCACTGATAACCCTTTTGAAGGAAATGCGCCGTGCGCTTGGCGGACGACGCTAAGCGTCCGCCAAGCGCACTGATCATAGCTTGAGCTGCCCGATTGCCTTGTTGAGGTCACCCGCGAGCGTAGCCAGCTCGCCGCTTGTTGCGGCAGATGCCAAAGTCTGTTGGACGGTTTGCTCCGTAACGTCGCGAATACCGGTGACCGAGCGAGTCATTTCCTCAGCCACTTGGCTCTGCTGCTCCGCCGCCACAGCGATCTGCGTATTGCTCTCACGCATCAGAGCAACAGCGCTTGTGATGTTAGCGAGCGCAGTGCCTGCCTCGTTGGCTTGTCTTACGCAGTCGTCAGCGCGCAACGAGCTTTCCTGCATGAATTCGACGGCGTCGCGCGTTCCGGCCTGTAGGGTATCGATCATGCGGGTGATCTCGTCGGTCGACTCCTGGACGCGTTTCGCCAGGCTACGGACCTCATCGGCGACCACCGCGAAACCTCGGCCCATCTCGCCAGCGCGAGCAGCCTCGATTGCGGCATTGAGCGCGAGGAGATTGGTCTGCTCGGCGATGCTGTGAATGACGCTCACCACACTACTGATATTGCGGCTGTCAGCCGCAAGGCGCTCGATCATTTCAGCCGTTTGCTGAACACCCTGGGATAAGTTAGAGATCGATTCGCCCACGCGGTGCACGACGACCTGACCTTCGCCCGCGAGGGCGTCGGCGGACTGAGATTGGTCACGGGTGTCAGCAGCGTGTTGCGCGATGTGGTGAACGGTTGCGGACATTTCATTGATCGCGGTTGCAGCCTGGTCCGTTTCGCTCTGTTGGCCGAGCATTCCCTGACGTACATCTTTCATGCTGGCGGCGAGCTTGGCGGCGCCCTCGTCGAGGCGCGAGGCGGTTTGCGCAACGGTCTGTACGATGCGCTGGTAACCGGCCTGCATGGCGTTGAAGGCCTTAGCCATCTCACCAACCTCGTCGCGACTGTCGAGCGGGACGCGTGCAGAAAGGTCTCCGCTGCGCTCCACCTCGAGCATCACGTCCCGCAACGTATTGAGATGGCTCAAAATGAACCTGATCAGGAGCTGGGAGGCAGCGAGCAGAAGCACCATCAGTATGCAGACAACGAAGGCATAGCTAAGCAGTCGCTCTTCGAGAACCTCGGTGACGCTCGGCGCGTTTGCCACCACGGCCACGCGGCGACCATCCGAAAGCTGTGCAACCGCTGCGCCGACGGGTGGATTACTCCCCCAGACGCGCTCGGAATCGAGTTCTACCCAGCCCTGAGCGCTCCCAGGCAAGACCTTTAGATCAGCAGGCAGCGCGGCGGACTCGGAAAGATCGAACCAGCGCCCATTGCTAGGAAGAGGTGCGCCGCTTGGCCAACTGGTAAGCGATTGTGCTTCTGCGCGTGCAAAGGATTCTGCGGTCTCTGCACGACCATGCTGCTCCTGGAACAGGGCATGAACAACGAGCATCAGTGTCGTAAAAAACGCAACGGCATTGACTGCCCAGAACTTGTACTTCAGTGAGATATCTCGCATCAGGCCTGCCATCAAATGCACTGCTGTTGTTCGAATTGCCTACCGTAGCCAATTGCTATGGCGCGCTTGGAGCGAGAGCCTGGTGTTGGCTCAGTCTGGCCGCTCGTACTGTCATTAGGTTAGCGGCCGTATGAATCTAATCTTTAATACAGATCAAGCGTTTGGAGGTATCGCAAAAAAACGCCGGGCGCACTCGGTCGTATGCGCTGCCAGCGCTACCAGCGATTCGCCCCGATGGTGGGCAATCGTTTCCGCGACATGAGGCAAATAGGCTGGTTCATTCCGACTACGCTTCGGTTTCGGCCGTAATGAGCGAGGCAGAAGATAGGGCGCGTCGCTTTCAATCATCAACCGGCCGGCAGGGATGTCCCTGACCAGTGCATGAAGATGGCTGCCACGGCGTTCATCGCAGATCCAACCCGTGATGCCGATGTGAACATCCAGATCAAGATACGCGTGCAGCGCATCCCTATCGCCTGTGAAGCAATGGACCACAACGCTTGTCAACGCATCGCGGTGCGCTTTGAGAATAGCCTCAACACGGGCAGCGGCGTCCCGCTCATGAACGAACACGGGTAGCCCGTGGCGCGAGGCCAGCGCCAATTGAGCCTCGAATGCGCGTTCCTGCTGAGGACGTGGCGAAAAGTCACGATTGAAGTCGAGGCCGCATTCGCCCACCGCCTTGATGCGCGCGTGTCGCAGGAGCGTATCGAAATGCTGTTCGAGCGCGTGATCCCAGTCGCGAGCATCGTGCGGATGAAGCCCGGCCGTAGAGAAAAGCGTCTGCCCTGATGCATCCGCCTCCTGACAGAACGCCACTGCAGCATCGCTGGTCCTGCGATCCGTTCCGGTCAATATCATCTGCGCGACGCCCGAGGCGCGGGCGCGGTCCACGACCGCTGAACGGTCTTCGTTGAACTGCTCGTTCAGCAGGTTCAGGCCGATGTCGATTAATTCCATGGATTCGCTGTGATGCCGGCTGGCTTAGAAGGATGGTCAGTCTATCGAAAAATCCCACCCGCCGCCGCGGCGGCTGAGCTGCTAGGCCTTGCTCTCGAGACGCCAGGTCTGCAGAGGTTGGTAGCGTGCCGCCGGCGCTGTGACGCGTATTGATTCGTACAGCACGATGTCGCACACGGACCAGGAAATGGCCGGAATACGGGTCGGCTGGCGCATCGACGCATGCCGAGCCAATGTCACATGTGGTGCGTAGGGGCGCTCGTCCAAAGTGAAGCCGAGTGCCTGGAGTCTGCCTGCCAGTGTGGCTTGAAGCTGTATAAGGGCGTCAGGCGGAGAGGAAGGTGCAAGGTGCAGCAACCCGCCGGGCCAACAGCGGCACATGTCGAATTTGATTTGGAAGCGAGACGGGAGGGGCAACTCATCGCACATGCGCTGCAGCGCAGTCAGATGTATATCCGGGACGCAACCCAGGAACGCCAGGGTAACGTGGAAGTCCGCTGCCGGCGTAGCTCGGCCCTGCGTAACGCCCGATTGATGCGCCTCCACGAGCGGTGCGATGTCGGGCGGGCAGGGTAGCCCGAAGAACAGCCGTTTCGGCATGGCGTTGCCTTGACAGTAAGGAGGGCGCTGCCTAGCATGCCACCTCAGCGCCGATTTAGTCAGCTACTTGCGGGGCGCCGGAGTGATCCGAAATACCGCTAAAGCGCTGGTTCGGTGATGCCTCCCACCGCTTTCCAGCGGTTCGAGAGAGGCGGAGATCATCTGAATGTCCAACCCCTTGCCTTCGCTGAGACTGGCCCCCATCACCAGCCTCACCCTTCGAAACCCGCGCATACTGCTGGTTGGTGCGCATCAGCCTACGTTGCTGCGCTATATCGATGGCTGGCCACGTCGATGGTCGCGCCCTCACAATTGTCTTATCCGCTTCGCCCAGTCGGCTGATCAGCTGCATGCGTACGGCAGCGACAGCTTCGACTTTGCGGTCGTGCATGCACCTGAAGCCGGCGACGTCGAGCGGACGGTTGGCGAGCTGGTACGGGTGGCTCGCCAAGGATTGATCACAAGGCGATGAGCTAGCTTGGGTATTGGATGTCGATGATATAGCAGATCCGTTCGCCTGCCGGGGTATGGACCGTTACTTCGGCATCCAGAGCCTTGCCCACCAGTGCTCGCGCCAAAGGCGAGTCGATGCTGATGAGGCCCTGCTTAAGATCCAGTTCATCTGGGCCAACGATTCGATAGCGGGTTTGCTCCCCATCCTCGTCCTCCAATGTCACCCAGGCGCCAAAGTACACCTTGCTTGGATCAGACGGGCGCTCGCTCACTACCTTCAGCTTTTCGAGCCGCTTGGTGAGGAACCTGACGCGACTGTCGATTTCCCGCAGCATTTTCTTGCCATAGGTATATTCGGCGTTTTCCGAACGATCACCCTGGGCAGCAGCCTCGCTCACCGACTGCGTAACCTGCGGACGGCGGACATGCCACAGTTCATGTAGCTCGGCGCGTAAACGCGCCTCGCCTTCGGGCGTGATCAATGGCGTCCCAGCGGGGCGAGGCGGGCGGTAGCGACTCATTGAGATATCTCGATTCGTTGAGCGCCCGCAGTCTAGGGGCGCTCCTGATTGCCAGCAACCACTTCCATCAGCCGCCTCGGAGGACTTGCAAGGGCGATGCTCGAACAGCGCGACGCGTTCCGAACAAACCGGCGGATGTTATCAGGATTGCAGCCACGATCGGCAGAACGGCCAGCCAGGGGTGGGGCGCCCAGGCGAGTTCGAGAACATGTCGATAAAGCAGATAGCTGGCCAGCTCGCACGCCAAAGCGGCCAGTGCGCCACTGGCGGCGCCCAGCACGACGAACTCGCTGCGCCGGGCCCGGCGCAGCAGCACACGTTCGGCGCCCAGGGCACGGAGCAGCCCGTCCTGCCGGATGCGGTCGTCGATCGTGGATTGCAAGGCTGCGAACAGTACAGACATCCCAGCGGCCAATACGAACAGGAGCACGCACTCGATGGCGAGGCTTACCTGTTCAAGGATACCGCGCAACTGCGCCAGTAAAGCAGTGACGGGGAGGATGGAAACCGTAGGATAGTGCCGGGCGAGCTCGATGATGGATCGCTCTTCCTGCTCCGGTACATAAAAGCTCGTAAGATAGGTCACGGGCACATCCGTGAGGCTGCCAGGTCTAAAGATGACGAAGAAGTTAGGCTGAAAGTTGTTCCAATCTACCGATCTCAGGCTCGATACCTCCACCTCGTATTGTGCGCCGCCGATATCGAACGTGAGTACATCACCGACGACTACGCCGAGCCCCTGCGCGAGCCCTTCTTCCAGCGAAACGCCTCTTCCATTGTCCTCCTGCCACCACTCGCCCTGCGTAATCGTGTTGTCCTGCGGAAGCGCCTCAGACCAGGTGAGGTTCAGGTCGCGCCGTGTGGCGCGTTCTCCGCGAGAGTCTTCTTCGAAGAGCCCTTCAACCGGTTCCCCTTTTACCTTGATCAACCGGCCGGCCACCATCGGATAGAGCGGCGCGGCCCTACTGGAAATCGCGTTGATCTCCTTCTCGAAGGCGTCTCGCTCATGCGGCATGATGTTCAGCGCGAAATGATTGGGGGCATCCACCGGCAGCTGTGCTTGCCAGTCATCCAGCAGCTCGCCGCGTAGCAGGCCGATGAGACCCATCGAGAAGAAGATGAAACCGAATGCCAAAATTTGACCGATCGCCATTCCAGGCTGGCGCAACAACTGGCCGAAGCCAAGCCGCCAGTGCAGCGGCGCTTTTGTCAGTAGTTCGCGGATGGTTCTAAGGACAATAAGCAGTAGCGCACCTGTTACAAGCGCTGCGATAGCTCCCCCGGCAAGCAGCCCAAGCGTTAGGCGGACGTCCAGGCTCAGGCGCCACATGATTATGCCAAGCGCCAGGAATGCCGTGCCATAGACCGCGAGTATTCCAGCGGGCGTAGGCAGCGTATCGCGTCGTAGAACGCGTATTGGCGGCACCTTGCTGAGCGTCAGTAGGGGCGGCAATGCAAACCCCGCCAGTGCGGTCAAGCCTGTGGCCATGCCTGCGATCGCGGGGGCTATGCCACCAAAGGGCAGATCCGGCGGAAGTAGGCCTTTTAGCAGACCGAACAGCCCCAACTGAATGACCCACCCCAAAGCTGCGCCCGTAATACTGGCAAGCAGTCCGATCGTCAGTAACTGTACACCGTGGAACAGGGCCAGCTGGCGGCGGGACATGCCCATGCAGCGGAGCAGGGCCCCGCTATCAAGCCTTCGTGCTGCATACCGATTCGCAGAGAGTGCTGCCGCTACCCCTGCGAGTAATACAGCAGCGAGGCTTGCAAGGTTCAGATAACGCTCGGCCCGCTGCAAGGCGTTGCCCAGTTGCCGGTTGCCCTCCCGTACACCTTCGACGCGCTGGTCGGCGCGTAGAGTGCCGTCCACCGATAGCCTGTAAGCATCTAGCTGGTCCGGAGCGCCTCGCCAGAGGTCGCGATAGCGAACGCGACTTCCGGGCTGGACGATGCGAGTGGATTCGAGATCGTCTAAATTGACGACGACGTGCGGGTTAAGACTGTAAAGGTTCCGGCCGCGGTCGGGTTCGTCGGTAAGGATCCTGCTGACCCGAAGGGTTCGGGCTCCGATATCGATCGTTGCGCCAATATCGATAGACAAGGCCGCCAATAATCTGGATTCGGCCCAGGCCTCACCCGGCCCAGGTACTCCACCAACGAGTTCTGCGCCTTCCGAAGAGGCTCGACTCCGAAGCTGACCGCGCAGCGGGTAGGCTTCATTGACGGCCTTCACCGAAGCCAGTTGTATCGCATCGTCCGTCGCAATGACGCTGCCAAATTCAATCGCGGTTGCGTGATCCAACCCTCGAGCCCTGCCGGCTTCGACTTGCTCGGCTGTCGCCGGCGCGCTTCCTTCCAGAACCAGGTCAGCGCCGAGAAACTCGGTGGCACGAAGCGCCATCGCGCCATTCAGGCGTGCACCGAAGTAGCCGATGGCACAGCTGACAGCAACGGCGATCACTATCGCCATGAAGAGCACCCGTACCTCACCCGCGCGCGCTTCGCGGAATGCATGAGTGAGCGAAAGCCGCATCAGGCCGAGCAGGCGTAGCCGATTCATCGCGTCATCTCGGTTGCGACCATTCGGCCCATTTCCAGCTCGATGGATTCGGAACAGCGCTCGGCCAGGCGCAGATCGTGCGTGACGAGAACGAGCGTAGTCCCTCGTTCGGCATTCAGATCGAATATCAGGTCACTGACCGTTTGCCCTGTGCGCGTATCGAGATTGCCCGTAGGTTCGTCGGCAAACAGGATGTCGGGCTCGGCGGCAAACGCGCGTGCGATGGCCACGCGTTGCTGTTCACCGCCTGAAAGCAATCGAGGGGGATGACGAAGCCGGTGGCCGAGCCCGACGCGCTCAAGCAAGGCAACGGCCTTCTCGCGGGCGGACACATCACCGTGAAGCTCCAGCGGCAACATCACGTTTTCGAGCGCAGAGAGGTGGTCCAGCAGCTGGAACGACTGGAAGACGAAGCCTACGTGTTCTGCGCGCAAACGGGCACGGCCGTCTTCGTCGAGCTTTGAAAGGGCATGTCCTGCCAGATACACGTCCCCGGACGAGGCAGTGTCAAGCCCGGCAAGTAGCCCAAGTAACGTGGATTTGCCGGAGCCGGAACTACCGACGATGGCCAGTGTGGCGCCCCTCGCGAGAGAAAATGAAACGTGGTCAAGGATTGTGAGGTCACCTTCCGCGCTCGGAACCACTTTGCTAAGGTCATGGGCAGACAAGATGGTTGAATTCATGGGGATCCGAATGCGTCGTTTTGGGATAGGAGCGTTTGCGCTGATGCTGCTTTTGCAGGCACCGGGCGCGCTTGCCGGCACGGTGCTGATCGTCGGTGATAGTATCAGCGCCGGTTTTGGACTCAATACGGCGCAGGGCTGGGTAAGCCTCTTACAGCAGCGCCTGAAAAGACACGATCCTTCCTTCGATGTAGTGAACGCATCAATCAGCGGAGACACGTCGGCAGGCGGGTTGACGAGGCTTCCGGGGTTGCTCGATCGCCACAAGCCGGAGGTCGTCGTGATTGAGCTGGGAGGCAATGATGGATTAAGAGGCCAGCCACCCGAGCAATTGAAACAGAACCTTACCGCAATGACGGAAGCTGCACAGTCTGCCGGGGCGCGCGTGTTGATATTAGGTATGCAGCTTCCGCCTAATTATGGCCAGCGTTATACCCAAGCGTTCGCTCAGACGTTCCGTGATGTGTCTGCTGAACAGAACGTCGCAATCGTTCCGTTCATGCTCGACGGGGTAGGGGCGGTCGAAGGCATGATGCAGCCCGATGGCATACATCCGAATGCCGCAGCGCAACCAAGGCTGCTGGAAAACGTCTGGCCTGCGCTCGTGCCTTTACTTCAGTAAAAACACCGGCGAAGCGCCATCAGACGCTTTTTTATCGACCCGCTTTAGGCTAATGTCGCGCCCCCAAATCTGGGAGCCACCCATGCCGCGCCTCACCTGGTCGCTCGATGCCTATCGCCTCATCGAGCCTGATGAACAGCTTGACCTCTTCGCTTGTCAGGAGGTCCGCGTGCATCTGATCGGCCGGCAGCTGGAGCTGGATAGCGATGTCGATCGGACACTCTGCGGAGGGTTGTTACCGGCCAACCCCAGCATGCGAGAGCTCGCCATGGAAACCCTGTCCAACCCCTTTCTCTGCCCGCTTTGCAGGGAAGCACTCGGCCGTGCACGGCGTGAGGACCGGCCAGGGTGGCGCCGGATGAAGTCCTGAAGTTGCCTCAATGCGTGCCACTCCCGGCGCCGCGCGTGGTCGGTGTACACTTCCGGCGTTCGCTTCTACTCGTGAAGGTTGTTCGCAATGGGGCTTCGCTTTCCCGCAATCACACGCTTTATCGCGCTGACGGCAACCTGTGCTGCCGCGCCTGCGCAGGCGCTTGAACTTCCGTTGCCACCTCCGGGTGAGGACATCGTAGGGCAGGTCCAGGTCGTCCAGACGCGTTATGAAGATACGTTCGCTGATCTGGCAGAAGCGAACGATCTTGGATTTACCGAGATTGTTGCAGCCAATCCAGGGGTCGATGCTTGGCTGCCAGGCGCGGGAACTGACGTGGTGCTACCAACGCGCTATATCCTGCCGCCAGGGCCGCGGGAAGGGATCGTGATCAACATCGCTGAGTATCGACTCTATTACTTCCCGAAAGGCAAAAACGTGGTGTACACCTATCCGTTGGGCATTGGCCGCGAAGGATGGGGTTCACCTATTGGTACGACGACGGTGACCGCCAAAACAGCCAATCCGGCGTGGTATCCACCGGAATCCATCCGGGCTGAGCATGCTGCAGATGGCGACCCATTGCCCAAGGTAGTGCCACCCGGCCCGGATAATCCGCTCGGTCCCTTCAAATTCAGCCTCGGAATGCCTGGGTACCTCATTCATGGTTCGAACAAGAAGTTCGGCATCGGTATGCAGGTCAGCCATGGCTGTTTCCGTATGTTGAACAACAATCTGCTCGAGCTTGCTGACCTGGCCCCAGTCGGCACCAAGGTCCGCATCATCAATGAGCCGTACAAGTTTGGAATGTCGGGCGGACATCTATATCTGGAGGCCCATGCGCCGTTGAATGAAGACGGTGCACCGACTACCATCGATCGCCACGCAGCCGTCGTGAATGCGCTGCTTCAGAATGACGAATTCGCTGCAGCGAACTTGCAAATGGACTGGGATGCCGTGAAAGCAATCGTGGAAGCCCAGGACGGGCTTCCGGTAGAGATATCGATAGCACCGCAGACTGTGGCGGGCCACTGAGACCCTCGGTGACGGGCGCGTGCCCGCCACCAGCGCGCTGTAACTACGCGTGCAGATGCTCGGCCGCGTAGAGCGTATTTTCCAACAAGCAAGCACGCGTCATCGGGCCTACACCGCCCGGGACGGGTGTGATCCAGCTCGCCCGCTGGAATGCGGCGTCATATTCAACATCGCCTACCAGTCGACCATCGGCCTGTCTGTTGATGCCGACGTCGATCACGATTGCGCCTGGCTTGATCCATTCGCCTTTGACCAGGCCTGGCTTCCCGGCTGCCACTACGACCAGGTCCGATCGTTTGACGTGATCTTCGAGCGAGCGTGTGAAACGGTGCGTGGTGGTGACGGTACATCCGGCGAGCAACAACTCAAGCGCCATAGGCCGTCCGACGATGTTGGACGCACCTACAACGGTGGCGTCAAGGCCATATAGGTCCACGCCCGTGCTTTCCAGCAAGGTCATGATGCCTTTCGGTGTACAGGGGCGTAGCAAGGGCATGCGCTGAGCGAGCCGGCCGATGTTGTAGGGGTGGAAGCCATCAACGTCCTTATCAGGGCGAATGCGCTCAAGCAGCAGCGATGCATCGAGATGCGCAGGCAGTGGCAACTGGACCAGGATACCGTCGACCGCGTCGTCTTCGTTGAGTTCTTCGATCAGTGATAGCAACGCATCTTGCGTCGTGTCGGCCGGAAGGTCATAGGCGCGGGAGGCGAAGTTTACTTCCTCGCAATCCTTGCGCTTATGCGCAACGTAGACTTCCGAGGCAGGATCATTGCCGACAAGGATTACCGCGAGGCCTGGAGCCCGCAGTCCTTGTTCGAGTCGCTGCGCAACCCGGCCGGCGATCTGCTGCCTGAGTGTCGATGCGATCGTTTTACCATCGATCAATTTGGCGGTCATGAGACGGTTGAAACCATTTGCGGACGATAAAGAGGGCGCGCATTCTCTCATGTACATAGAGGAGGGCAAAGCTGTCCCCAGCGCCGCCAGAGCTAACTCCTTTAATAAATTGAATTTTTTTTCAAAAGACCATTGACGGGTAGTAGGTCCCTCTATAACATGCGCCCCGCTTGTCGAGCACAGCCTGACAGCGGCGAAGCAGGGCTTGAGTCCTTCTTCTGCGTCGTAGGGTCTGAGTCCGGAAGGGTGAAGGTTCAAGGCGCCCGTAGCTCAGCTGGATAGAGCATCCGCCTTCTAAGCGGATGGTCGCAGGTTCGAGTCCTGCCGGGCGTGCCAATACGGCCGGTGCAAGCGTTATATGGTGGGCGTAGCTCAGTTGGTAGAGCACAGGATTGTGGCTCCTGGTGTCGTGGGTTCGATTCCCATCGTCCACCCCATATATCTCGAACGCGCCAGGCAATGCCTGGCGTTTTCGTTTCAGAGTTACCACGCGGATGTGGTGGAATTGGTAGACACACTGGATTTAGGTTCCAGCGCCGCGAGGCGTAAGAGTTCGAGTCTCTTCATCCGCACCACTTTAAAATCAAGGCTTTACGAGCCTTAGGGCACCTCCCTCTTGCTGCACTGGATTTTCACTGTAGCGAGAATGTGACACGGGGTTATCGAGGAACGCGACGGCGCTTCTGACCCTGGCAGGTGCCAAATGGGCGTATTTTTCTGTCATCTGCACAGTCGAATGGCCCAGCAACTCCCTCACTTCGATCAACGGCACTCCAGCCGTTACAAGCCAGGCCGCACACGTGTGTCGCAGGTCATGGATTCGGAAGTTCTCAATCCCTGCCTGTTCGCACGCTGATTCAAAGCCGGCCCTGATACTCGTCGCTCGGTCTCCTGATGCTCGGGCAAACACCCATGGCGTAGTAGGGCAGTGCTCAGCACGAAAGGCCATTCGGCTCTTCAGTGCAGCAACCGCGCCTTCATTCAATGGAATGCTTCGTCGCTTCCCGGCCTTCGTATGCTCACCCTCGAGCACGACCAAGCGGTTATGCAGGTCGACCCGCCTCCATTCCAGCCCTAGCATTTCCTCTTTCCGACAGCCGGTATTCACCGCTAATCGGATGAAATCCTCGAGCATGGCCCCGTGACGCTGACTTCTCGCTGCCCGGCACAAGGCTTCCACCTCGGCCCGGTTGATCCAGCGAACACGTCCCTCCGATTCCCTGAACGTCCTTCCCTTTACCGGATTCGGTAGCTGCCACTCCTTTTCCTTGTTGCACCAGTTGATGGCCGCTGACAGCGCTGCGAGCTCACGATTGACCGTGGCCTGCGACGATCCCGCGTCCAGCCTCGACTGGGCGTACTCCCTCACATCCTTTCCCGCTAGATCATTCATCACGGTTCCCGCAAAATGGGCCCGTAATGCTTTCACTCTGTACTGTGTGGTCTGGTAACTGCGCTGATGCTGGCAGGCGTGGCGCAGGTATTCGATCACCACTTCTTCGAAGGTCCTGGACGGATTGGCGCCCAGTTCCTTTTCCCTCCAGGCCTGAGCCCGTTCCTGCTGCTCTATGGCCTTGGCTGCTTCGTAGTCGGACGTTCCAGCAGAGCGTCTAACGTACTTGCCATCTGACTTCTTGTAGCTGATCCACCAATAGGCGGAGCCTTCTCTCTTGTACGGCATACACGTGGTTCCTCTGTATGTACGCCGCCCGCGCCGGCGAAGGTATCAGGGATGCCCTCATCGATCATCCGGATCAGGGCTTCGCGGTGTACCCGCACGGGGCCAAAGGCGCGATTGACGGGCAATACGCCGTCCTTCGCCAATTGGTAGGCCTTGGTGCGCCCGATACCGAGCAGCGCCGCCGCCTCCATGACGGTGATGAGTGACATGGGATAGATCCTCTGCCGGCTGGCGGCGGTTATGCGATGCACTTGAAATCAATGACCCAGACCCATGGGTTCGCTGCCCATGAACCGGCTCCATAAATCGAGTCCCAAAGCTCTTCGAAGGCGGGCAATGCCAGCGTGACGGGTCTCAAGTCATAGATGAACTCAGCCAACCCTTTCTTCTCGATCTGCGATAGTGATCATCTGCAGCTGCTCAATGCGCACATCTTCGATCTCAATCGCTGCCTCTATGCCTGGAGCACCAACCTTCAATCGGTCTCCAATCTTTCCGTACGGGCATGCTCCGTCGATGAAGCTAGCTCGCCATGCATTGTTGAGGTGGTCCGAAAGGGTGATCCCTTCAACCCAAGCGCCACGCTCGCGCAGGTATTCTTCGGTGCTGACAGGCTGTGGCTTGATAAGGCGCTGCGTGACCGTCTTGTGTCCGGCCAGTAATGCGCCAAGCATCTCGTCACTGAACTTGATCGACGTTTTTGCAGGCATAGCAAATCCTCACCCGCCATCCGGCAGGGTCATAAGTGTGGGGGAGGGGCTGGGGAGGGGCTTAGCCCATGAACATAAAGACAGTTGCTACCGCGGCGAACATAGCCGCGAGCTGGAATTGCTTGCTGATGAAGCAGTAGACGGCGGTGCAGAACATTGAAACGGCAACTATGGTCATTGTCTGTCTCTGCATTTGGCGCTATGACCCTAGTATGGCGACTGTGTGAGGCATTGCGAGCGCCCTTATGCCCTACAGCAGAAACGGGACCGTCACGCGATGACGGCAGGACCTACCAGTGCGATCGTTCAAGATGTTCGATATGGGCCCTTAACCTGTCGTTCTTTTGCGTGCCCTCAGATCCGAAATGAACCTCTCGATGACACGCGGGGCACACCGCTCCAACGAAGTTCGGATGATCTAGGCCGCCGTCCGAAATCCTGTTTATATGGTGGGGCTCAAGATACGGCGACCAATCTGCGCGTTGGAACGGCGCTGGTGCTCCGCAGCTCTCGCAGATCCCGTTAGCTCTCATAAGAACGTAACGCCGAACAGCTTCGCTGCGCTTGTATATGGTCCGCTGCGACTGAGCAGGGTCTGCGGTATTGGAAGGGCTTGCCGCTTCAACTGCGGCTAAACGGGCCTCAAGCAAAGGCATTGCGCCTTGCACCTCTGGTTCAACGCTAAGCTCCGGTATCGCTTCAACCCTGACGAGGAGGAAGCTAATAGTTTCTCGATTATTGCCGACTCGGTCAGGGCTAGTGCGCTTCGCCCATCCAGCGCAGGCGAACTCCCCTAGATACAGATGACCTTTGCCTTTGCCCAGCGACCTGAACAGGTGCAGTGCCTTCCCTCGCTTAGCATGCTCCGCTATCGCAAGGCTGCCTCCGGTCATCGTCATATCGCCAACTTGGCCCTCACCGGTGTAGGTGAGCTCGGTACCTAAATCGTTGAAATGATCCCGGTAGCCATATTATTCGCCTGAATCCCCTGTAAATAGGAATACCGCGGGTGTCTTCGCCGAGCTCGAGATACCGCTTTGCCAGCTCCCGCCATACGGAATGTGTATGTCCGGCTGGCGGCGGTAGGTCTGGCCGATTTCGAATGTGGGATAAAGCGATGTTTGGTTCAGAGGTTCCATTGCGCGCCTAAGTCATCCCTAAAGGCATGCGAATGTATAGGACGCAGGTCATCCATGGGTAGGGACAAATTGATAACAACTTCGGCGTTGCCCGGACAAAGTCCGTTTCGTGGTGCAGGCAGCAGGTTAAGCGTTCGTCACGCGACCCGTCGCCTTGCAGCGCTTGGCAATCAGCGGGCCCCACTGCAGGATCTGCTTTACGTTCTCCAGGGTGATCACTAGGGGGCACTCCTTGCCGGCCCACTTCAGCCCGATCTAGGACAGGCTTCGAATCTCCCGTTTCGGGGCTAGCCACCGGCGGCTTGGCTGTGGTGCGTGCAATCTGGACGAATGTGGAGCGGTCCCATCGGACGGCTAGTGCATTCGACGTCCGGACTCGCCGTCGAACACGTCGGTGGTGAAGTGGCGGGCGGCGGGGTGGTTTGCGGTGTGCATGCTGATCGCCGCGGCACTGTGGTTCTTAGTGACTGCGCCACCGGCCGGTCCAGGCCTATCTCAAGGCCGGTACCGGCCCCGCCACCGTACCAGAAGAAGTCCACGATGATTTCGTCGTTCTGGCGGGTGAAGCCGAGACCGTACTGTGTTTTGAAATCGAGCGAATTCCGCTGCAGCAGTGCAATCATGACTAGCTCCTCCTGAGATTATGGTTTACTTATCAGCTATGCTGAGGTCCACAGATATCGCTAGCCCTGCGATAACTATCCCTCAGTGCGATGTAATAAGGGCGAATTACTGCAAAGGAAATATGATATGAATAATCCATACGTAGAAAACCAGTTTCCAACTCATCACGGTAGTACGTTCGCTGGATCCAATATTACGGTTGTTAGCCAATGGTTCAATGGTCAAAATGTTAAATTGGATGGATGGATTTTTAAGTCGTGCCGATTTGATAGATGTGTATTATTTGTCGATACACTTGAATTCACATTGCTTAACTGTTTTCTCGATCCCAGTACGCAGTTTGTGCTCGGAGAGAAGTTGGCTAAGGTTGTAAAGGCTTATAATTGGCAGCGGCAATACAGTAGGGGTGGGCTTCCGCCAATTTTTGACCCAATATGGAATCAAGATGGCACGGTGACCATCGCCAATCAGGGATGAAATGATGAAGTCTATAAATGGACTTTTTAAAGTCCGGGTGAAGCCAGAGGGAAGTCAGGCGTATCTGGTAGTCTTGCTGACTGGAGGAGTCGCAAGTCTTATCACTTCATTTATCTTTATATGGTACGATAAGCCAAATTGGACGATCCCTTTATATGTGGGTCTTGGTTGTATAGCATTTTCGGCCCTGGGCTGGTTTCTTTCGCGTAAAGATGTTGATCTACGTGATGCGGAGCCTACGAAGATATCCATTAGGGCCAATGGGTTCGATATAGAAGCAGACGCCCGTGTAAGAATTGACCAGGAAATACTTCAAGATCTTGCGAGACAAGCGTCGATCGTGGCAAACAGAAAGCCACTACCGGAATCGAGCGGCCTAATTGATGGCCGCGGTAATCCTGTTTTAGGGTCTTCTAATCGAGCCAACGAGAAAATAAGTGAGTTGAATAAAATTGCGAAGGAGCAGGTTGAAGCTATTGAGCGCCTTCTTGATAGCCGTAGAAAAGATCATAAGCCTTAGTGAAGCTCGCCATACTGTACGACGCCGTAGATGATTACTCCGCCTGCTTCGGTCAACAGGGTTGGCCATCGCAGAAGCCCTTCCAATTGTTCGTATGTCAAGGCAGTAGCTATCCGACGGGTCACCAGCGTGGGGTAGGAATTAGACTACTTGTCGGCTAGTACAGCGTGCAGAATTACTTCCTGCTGGCTGACGCTCATGAGGGGGACGTTTTAGTAATTGTCTTCGGTAGGACTGACCATGATTAGGGCGTCCCAGCGCCGCAGACGTGTTCCCGTCTCGTTCATTGCGCCGTATCAAGTTACCGCCACCTCATCCCCGGCGGCCGTCTCTACCGCCTTACTCCCTATGCTTATTTGATTCGTCCTTTTAAAGTCGGGATAGTGTCGGCGTAGCTCATGCGCTCAACTCCTGAGTGCCGCGGCAATAGATGGTCATGGGGTACTCCTGCGTCGGGGTGGCGCGAAGGCGCGCTAAATTGTTGTGAGAAAAAGGGGCGGCTGGCATGATCGCTGGCCACGAAATGTCAGGGAGCGACGATGCAGTACCATCTCTTCAATATTGGTAGCCCTTGGACGCAGAACCTTTGGGACTGGATGCTTACCGAAGGGGTCGTAACGCTCGGCTACCGCAATGAAGCAGGGGACGCAGGCGAAGCTAAGATGCGGACGCTGGCGCCGGGAGACATGGTCATCGCGTATGCGAATGATGCCGGATATCTTGGCATTGGAATGGTATCGACACCGTTCAACTATCAGCTTGTTTCCGACGCCGAAGTACCAGCCCACACAGGTAGCGGACACCGGCATTGGCTGAAGGTCGATTGGGTAAAAACGGTAAAGCTAGTCCGCGATGCGCTGCCCATATCTGTTGGTGACCAGCGCGTACCCCACCATGGCGTCGAGAAGCTCGCCGAGTCGACTGCAACTAAGATCGAGGCGGCCCTTTCGGGTGCAATTGAGCTTTCAGGCAATAAATATTGGTGGGTTAACCACAAGCAGACGTCCCGCTCTGAGCTGGAGGGCGGATATATCTGGTCTCCAAAAAAGAATGCAAACGGTAGACGGAACCAAACCTACGAAAACCTCTTAGTTGTTGAACCTGGTGACATCGTCTTTTCCTACGCAGCAACCAAAATCCGTGCAATCGGGCGTGTTACTGCTCGGGCGCATGAGGCGGCGAAGCCTCAATTCGGCTCGGCCGGCGAGAATTGGGATGATCTCGGGTGGCGAGTTGCTATTGAATGGACTCAGCTAGATCACCCGCTGATACCTAAGGAGCATATTTCTGCTATCGCTCCTCTGCTTCCAGAGAAGCATGCGCCCATCCGTCCTGATGGAAACGGTAACCAGGGCTGTTATCTCGCCGGTATCTCTCAAGATCTAGGCGAACTACTTCTCGGCCTGGCCGGGCGCAATGTTGTCGAGGGAGGCTCCCTGTCTGCGGAGCTCGAGGCTTTTCAAGCAGAGGAGTTAGCACAAAAGCAGCTGCTCCAAGATTCGTCTATATCAGCGACCACAAAGCAACAATTGGTTGAGGCTCGAATAGGGCAGGGAAGATTTCGATCCGCGGTTCTTCGGATTGAGCATAAGTGCCGAGTGACAGGCCTAGCTGATGAGCGCTTCCTAATCGCCAGCCATATAAAGCCGTGGAAGGACTGCGATAATGCCGAGCGGCTTGATGGGAACAATGGGCTTATGCTGGCGCCCCATATCGATAAGCTGTTCGATCGCGGATGGATTACCTTCACGGATGCCGGTGCCCTCGTAGCCAAACCTGACGCGCAGGTCGCGCTGAGCGCTTGGGGGATTGCGCCAGGGATAAACGTTGGGCCGTTCAACAGCCAACAGGCGAGCTACCTGGCTTATCACCGCTCTGACGTCTACGCGAAGTGATTGGTAAGGCCTAATCGCCGCAGAAGCAACCAATACCTTCGTCAGCTTCTGCAAACAGATCAGTCTGCAGCTCTGCGTAATTCAACATCTGCTGGTAGCTCGGCCTGTCTTTTCGAAAGCGGGCGCCATCGCCGGCGAACATTCCGGTGGACTCCGTTGAGGCCTCTTGCGCCGCCCACCATTCGCCTTTGCGTTGATCCGACGCAATGATTGAATAGACCTGGTTCAGCGGCTTGAGAAAGCAAAGGTCGCAGTTCCCCTCAAGCGTGCGGCCATTAACAGTCGTCAGGTTAAGGTTGAAATCCTGCGCAGCCCAAAAGTGCCCAACTTCATGAACGGTGACCCCGGCGTCTGCTAGCGGCATTCGCATGTGCTCGCGTGGGGTTTCGGTGCTCGTGCCGCGATTTCGGATCTTCGCAACACGCCTCTGTTCATCGGCGCGTATGCCGACCATCTGGTCCCATTCACCGTCACTGTTTGTCCAGCCAATGGCCTTCAGGTAGCGGTGCATCGTGCGGATCTTCAGCTCGACTGTGCAGAAGCGAGTTACAGGATTTGGAAGGTACTTACGCTTTCGAATTACCGCTTCGAACGGCTCACCATGGCGGCTAGCAGTGTTGTAGTCGACTATTGCGAAGCCGGCATCATTGTCCCGGTACTCCAGCCAGGTAATCGGCACGCCCCAGTGGTCGGCGCAATTCTGTACAAACATCAGGGTGGCCGGGTGCTCCTTGCCCGTATTGGCAAATAGCACCAGTAAGTCGCTGTGATCCACGTTAGCGTCGAGTACTTGGCGAAGCATGTAGGCACTGGTGCGGCCTCCTGAAAAGCTGAGCACTGTCTTGCCGTTGATCCGGTAAGGAGAGCGCTCAGGGCGAATTTGGCAAACAGCAGGCACAGCGCCTCCCTGCCTTGCGGCACAAGTGATTGGGAGATGGATAACCGAATCGATATGTGGGAGATTTTCCGGATCGATAACGGAGGTCATTTATGAAGAAAGGACTTTTAGCGTTGGCGACGATGGCTCTGTCTGGGCATCTCGCTGCCGAACCTACCCGCGCCGATCAATCAGAATTCGCGAGAGATGAGTTCAAGGCGAATACAAGCCGCAACCTGTCAAAGGCGGATCTGGCTTGGCACGCCCTGAATTCATATGGCTGGAACTGCCCTGAAGTTATCCAGCAGACCGGCGTAAACAAGCAGGGCTATTCGGTCATCACCTGTAAGAACGGCACGAAGCTGCGCGTATATCTCAGAAGCGATGCGCATCCTCGGATCACGAACATCAACGGCGGCTATGAATAGCTTGATTCGGTCACTATCGGACTGAAGGGTGGTGGATTGCCCGTTGCGGGCTATGCTTGGGGTCCGGCATTGGGCCGGATCAAGGAGAGATAGATGTCGAATCAAGCCCAGGTAGATGCGCTAGAACATATGCTTATTGCACTGCTAAAGCGGCACAAGATGACGTTATCCACGAGCGGAGTATTCGAAGATGCACACGCTTCGTTGATGAGCGAGGATGGACCGCATAGCACTACAAATAAGACGGAAGCCGTGGATTACCTTCATACTCTGAAGGATCGCCTGAAGTGACCTTCATTGCTTCGCGCTGATACGCCAGCATCAGTTTCCGCTCCACGTTCGGCGATATGCTGATTTCGTGGCGCGGGCTGGCGAAGTAGGACGCCGATACTTTCGGTCCAAGGGCATGTAGGTGATGAAGCATCAACGTCATCGCCTCGCCCTGTTCCTCGATGCCATGCCACCGCATCAGGTCGGCCAGGCATTGCCGGGTACCGGCCAGGGTACGCATGCGCAGCTCTTCCTCGCCTCGGGCCTTGCGGCGGTCCGCGCAATCGGATGATCTTTGCTGTTGGGTTTTAGCCATGAGCCACCTCAATGCGTCTGGTAGTGCAGGACTTTCTCAATCGTCCGCACGTGCACGCCGAACTTGGATGCGAGGGCTTTGGCGCTCGCGATCGAGTTGATGCGCTCGATCTCTGCCTTCTTCCACTCATGCAGGCGCCGGATGTTCTCGGCGTCGCCAGGGGTCAGGGCTTGGTTGTGGCGAATCTTCACGGTGCGGTACTCCAGCGCCGGATTGGCGCGAAGGCGAGTTAGTATTTCTTGAGTGATGCGCCGTGGTTCAGCTGGCGGAACTCGGTGCAGATGACGATCACGTCGGCGCCGTCGCGGCGGTGGACGGGCATGCGATCGAAGGGGAGGCTGCTGCAGTTCTCTGCGCGCTTTGCGCAGCCTTTGCAGCGGCCACCCTTGGGGAAGAAGTTAGGCACAGCGCCTCCCAGCCTTGCGGCACGAACTGATAGGTTGTTGATTTGCTATGCGGCTATCATTTTGAGCCGTGTAGGCAGCTGGATAAGCGTATGGAATATGTTTGGGAAGCATGCTCGGCGATTAGCACAGCCGCTGCCGTTGTTGTGGCGCTTTGGCTCGCCCAGAAAAGCGATCGGAAACAGGCCAAAGCTGATAAACATAAAGCGCAGTTAACTGCCGCCAGACTGATCGAAAAGGTGCGGTTTCTCTCTGATCAGTTTCGACTCACTCATGCTGGCATGGCCTTCTATGTTGACGCACATAGCGGCTCGGACAACTTGGTTCCCGAGCGACTGACAAGAATCGGAGGCCATGCACTTTTAATCAGCAACGACGAGTTACACTCGTTGTCACCGCTGCCTGGTAACTGCGCTAACCGACTAGCAATGGCACTTGGAATAGCGGAGGCATTACATGGGGAAGTTAATGATTTACTGAGCCGCATCATGTGGTCTGATTTGTCCAGCGGGCAGCGGACGGCACACGTTGAGCGATGGGGTTCCATGTGCAGCCGTGGTTCTGACTTTTGCATCACCGCATTACGAGAGCTGGAAGTTGCTTCAAGTGAGGTTGCGCCCAGGCCTTCAGCGGAGGAAATACACGGCATTGATTAGGTTAATCCTCGCCTGAAACCCGCAGAGCTTCCTTCTGGTACGCCAGCATCAGTTTTCGCTCCACGTTCAGCGATATGCTGGTTTCGTGGCGGGGGCTGGTAAAGTAGGGCGCCGATCCCTCGGGGCCCAAGGCATGCAGGTGATGAAGCATCAGCGTCATCGCCTCGCCCTGTTCCTCGATCCCATGCCACCGCATGAGGTCTGCCAGGCATTGCCGTGTGCCGGGCAGGGTGCGCATCCGCAGCTCTTCCTCGCCACGTGCCTTCCGCTTCGCCGCCGTCGCAGCTGAGCGTTCCGCCTGAGTCTTCGCCATCACCAGGCCTCCCGAAGGGTGCGTTTCTCGCGGGTACGGCGTGCATGATTGCGGGCTTTGGTCGGCAGATTGAATTTCGTGACCAGGCGGCGAAGCGATGCTCGCGAGATCTTCAGGTCGTATGCGACTGATATCTGAGTCTGCCCATTCTCCAGCATCACCCGCGCGAGGTCGGCAAGCTTCCGCTGTTCTTCGCTAGGCCGAGCGGCGTACGGCTGGTGCTGGACCCTGAGCCCATTCCTGGTCAGGAAGGCATTGAGACGGGGCGTACCCCAGCTGAGCTGACGGGCAATGCTATAGATGCCGCCACCTGCCGCAATAAGGCCTTTCACACGGTCGATTAGATCGGGGCTGTCTGGCTCTGGGGATGCCGCCGGCTGGTTGTTGTAACCAGCGCGAGAAGGCGAGCGCACGATTATTGGTACCACCTGAATGATGCCGCCCTTGGCCAGGAATGCAGCTTTGGCTGCGTCGAGCTCGGCCTGGCGCTTAACGCCTGCCTGAATGGCTGGATCCGTCATGGCATTCACACACGGTTTGATAGTTGAGAGGACTGCGTTGACGAGCTGACGACCCGGTACTGCAGCACCCAGGTAAAGCCACCGCCTAGGATCGGCTCCTGGTAGGTGTGAATAGGCGCATCCCGGTATCCCAAACCCTCTGCGGTTCGGAATGCTTCCCTGATGTCACGCCCGACCACTTCCTCGAGCTGGTCGTCTGTGATGGTTGGGACGAGAGTCGTAGTCATCAGAAATACTCCTGATGAAGCGCGAGCGCGCGGCAGAGGATCTTTGCTTCGTGGCGAGCGTCATGCAGCGCGTGGTGGCGAGTTCCTTCGAACTCGATGCGCTTGGCTTGTGGGAACAGGGCGCTCAGAGTTCGAATGTCTCGATCGTTTGGGTATGGCCACAGCTCCGGTACGTTCCAGTCACGCAATGCATGGCGCATGATCACGTTGTCGAAGCTGGGCCCATTGCCCCAGACATAGCGGTCTGCGCGCGGTGCATGCGCCTCCATGAACCGCCTGAAGCCTTCAAGAACAACCGACATAGTCAAGCCCGGCTGAGAGCCGTCGACCTCGGCACGAGCCTCTGCGCTTTGGCCAAGCCACCACCGCACGGTGGAATGCGACAGGGTCCCGGTGGGCTCTGCTGTGCGGACGTAGAACTCGTCAACGATCTGCCCACGTTTCACCACTGCGCACCCAATTGAAGCGATTGCCGCGGTAGGCAGCGTGTCATAGGTCTCGAGATCGAGGACGAAATGCGTCTGGTCAATCATGCGGGGATTCTCATTCTGCGGCGGATTTCGGCAACCTGGATGCGCCGGCTGTACTGGCGGATCTGGAACGGTTCCAGCAGATTCACCACGTCATAGCCCTGTACCAAAGTGCGCACCACGTCGGGCGAAGGCCATTCGCAGTTACGCTCGAGCATTTCTAGGTGCTTCATAACGTTCTTCTCAGCCTTGGCCTTTAAGGCCAAAAGTTCGGCTTCTGCCATAGCGGCTCCAGATAGCGGCCGCTGGCGCGGTCCTGGGCAAGGGGGGCTGGTGCGGAGCACCGTGTGCATCAAGGAAGCCGCCTGTTTTCCGCAGGACCTCGCTGGCTGGTCCTCAAGCGGCTTTCTTGATGCGCCTGTCTTTCCAGGCTGTCCGCAACGCAACTACCGCCCGCACCCCAATGCACGGGTCTCGGCAGTCACGAATGAGCGCTCGCATGCAGGTAGCTGGACGAGTCCCATGCTGCCGGTGATGGAGCGCTCTACCGGCTCACGCTTCCGGCGATCGCCTGGCTTCAGGCGGTCCGCACCGGCACGGAGGATCTGTCAGATCGTTGCGAGAATGAGCGGGATGCTGAAGCCCACGTAGAACGCGAGCATTGCAATGGCGTGTCTATACATGGCGCCTTCTGCCGCTACGCGTGCGCTGCGATCAGCTCGTATCGTGAATAGGCGCGCTGCTGCGCTAGCCGTCGCTCGATAGGCGGCCGGCGATACGGCGTAGCAGGCTGGGTGTGTTGGGTCACCAGTACGGTGCAGAGCGCCAACATCAGTGGGGAAATGATTCCGCGCTTCATGGCTTCAAGGCATAGGCCGCGCACGGTGCGCTGCATGCCGAGCTTGAAGCGGGCATTGCCGAGCCGATCCGAAACGGTCGCTGGGGAGACGCCCATCTTCCGCGCGATCTCTTTCATCGTCAGTCCGTTAGCGCACCAGGCCGTGGCCTCCGTTTCCTTTGGGCTCAGCCCTGCATTGAGGCGGGCTGTCCATTCTCCGCAAGTGATCATGTGGATACTCCTGTGATTCCATCCCGCTACGTCCTCGCAAAGACGTACTGGTGATGAAGCCGCTGCGCCCTATGGGTCATTCGCACGGTTCGGTCAGCACCTCGGCAGGTTCAGTCCCTCTGTGGCCTACACCTGTCGCCGGTCGCCATACATGCGCAGCGGTTTGTCTCATCGGATTTACTGACGCCCCTCCGATGACCACCGGGGCTGACCTAGCCCGTTTCCGGGTTAGTCGTTCATGGCGCTAGTTGTTAAAGAACAGTGGCGGCTTTCGCTGCCTGCCGGTGTGTGCCGGCGATGGGTGAAATATGCACTTGTGCAATTTAACTGTCAATGCACGTGTGCATATATTTTTCGATTGGGTGCGCTTGCATCGATGCACGGTCACGGATACTGTTTATTCATACAGTATTGGCCGGGGAGGGTTATGGAATGTCGTTGGGCGGGGAAGGGAAGTTGTCAGCGCAGGAGCGCTTGGCTATTCGGATATCGAACATGGTGGGGGCGCCGCGGGCGCAGATGGAGCGGCGGGTGACGATCCACCGGCTGGATTCAGAGCCGGACCAGGTGTGGGAAGAGGTGCTGGAGATACTGGCTGAAACGGAGGGGCTGGACATGACGCTAGAAGACGACGGCTCGCTCACGCTGATGTGGGAGCTAGCAGACGCGCCAGATGTCGAGCGGGTAGAGCATGAGCCCGTTGCTGTAGAAGCGGCGCCGTTTTGACCATGTACTTCAACATAGTGCCAATGCGCGAGCGGGGCCGGCCTCGCGACCAGAAGGAGATCAGGCTATCGAAGCCGATCAGGGCGGACGTGCAGATCCGCCTGGAGACGCGCACGCCGCTCGGGAGGGCTTCCACCGTCGCAGAGGTCCACGTTGTGCCTCCTTATGAGATCGAGCCAATGGTGCTTTACGACGCCTCGGTCGAAAGCATGGCGACAAATGCAGGAACGATCACCGGCGTTGAAATCATCGATGGTGTCGCCTATGCGCAGAGTTGGTGGGTGAGGTCGCTATAACGCGGGCAAAGAAAAGCCCGCACGAAGCGGGCTCAAGCTCACACACCATAGGAGCATCGGATGGGCCGATGTGTGAAGACTACGCCCGGCCTTGTGAAAGGCATGTGCCCGCAATGTGAAAACGGTGTTTAGGCGAGCGGCTCGGTTTCTCTAGCGATCAGATGCTCACCTTCGTTGCGTACATTGCCGATCGCCTTCTGCACCGGGTACCACTCGAACGCGTCTACGGGCGTGGCGTGGTGGATCGCCAGGTCTTCGGCGCGCTCCGGCAGCAGGCCAGGGTCCAGCCACTCTCTGGCGACATCCGGCGGCAGCACGACGGGGCGCCGATCATGTATATCGACCATGCCTTCATCGGAGTCAGCCGTGACGATCACAAAGCCGTCGTGCTCTGATCCGGTGAATTGGCCAATGCCAGCAAAGAACATCGGCTGGTCACTCTTCAGATGGATCAGATAGGGCTGCTTCACCTTGTCGCTGTGCGGGTCGCGCTTCCACTCGTACCAGGAGTCGGCCGGAACTAGGCATCGTCCGGACTTCCAGATGCCGCAAAAGTAAGGCTTCGTCGCGGCGGTCTCGACACGGGCATTGATGGAAGGAGGGCGCTTGCCGGCCCAGTGGGGCGCGTAGCCCCAGGGTGTCATCGCGAAGACGGGCTGGTCTCCGTCCATGCGAACAACGAGGCAGCGGGAGCGGGGCGGGACGTTGTAGCGCGGCCCGACCTCAATTGGCGGTACAGGCAGGCCGAGCTGCTCAGCGTAGCGATGGGGTGTTCGATATTGGCCGTAACGTCCGCACATGTGCCCTCCAATGTCTACGTATAGACACTAGGGCTAGGCAAACTGCTCTATGAACAAGGGCTTTTCCTCGGTGTCAAAATCTATTTGCAGGATTCGTTTGACGAATTAGCAAAATCTGCTAATCTAGGTTTCAGCGAGCTAATCAGGCTTGCTTGGAGGGTGAGAAATGTTGACAGAAATCGGGAAATTCCTTCGTAAGGCAAGAATCGATAGGGGCTTACTCCTTAAAGATATGGCCGAAGGAGTGGGAGTATCAGCAGCCCATCTCTCGACTATTGAAACGGGTAAGCGGCACCTAACCCAGGATCTCATTTTGCGTTTAGGCCATTACCTTGGCATTAGGCAGGGAAGCGGAGAATTTGCTGAGTTGGAAAAGGCTGCTCTTCTGAGTAGAGGGCAAGTCGAAATCGAGACACGAGGCAGATCGGTTAAGCATCAAGAGGTGGCACTAGCCTTCTCCCGGCAGTTTGATGAAATGGACTCTAGTGATATCGACAAGATTTTGAAGGTGCTTAATTCGGCGAATAAGAAGAGGTAGTAGAAATGAGTGGACCATCCTTTGAAGTTCCACCGAGAAGCGAAGCCGAAATCTTTCGTCTAGCGGAGACGATCTGGACGGATTTGAAGCTTCGTGACGATGAATTTCCGATAGTGGAATTTCTGGAGCTCGGGATGCCGCTCTTCTTTGACGGTTTCGTTTTTGATATCTGGGATCAAAGCCGAATGGGCAGCAATCACGGCCTGACGATACCGTCTGAGAACAGCATCGTGTTGCGCGAAGATGTTTACTACGGCGCGTGCGAAGGCAGGGGTAGAGACAGATTTACAGCTGCGCATGAGCTGGGGCACTACCTAATGCATCGAAATGCACCTATGAAGTTCCACCGCGCCGAGACTGGGCGCTTGCCTGCGTATAAAGACAGTGAATGGCAAGCGAACAGGTTTGCCGGAGCATTGCTGATGCCAGAAGCTAAGCTGGCATCGTGCAGAAGCTTGCGCGAGGTAGTAGAAAGGTTCGGGGTAAGCTACGACGCAGCCCAGGTCCAGAACAAAGTTCTGGCCAAGAGAAGGAATATGAGAATTTTGAGCTAATTGGAGTTGCCGCTCCAATCAGCCCGGTGAGCTGAGGTGAGGGGGCTCGCCCTTGCAGTGTGGCTGCGAAAGGAATGTTAGTCATTTCTTAGCAGATGGCAAGAAAAAATTTCCCTCTGCTAAGGAGGTGACGATGAACAGTGCCTAAAAAACCGGCTCCGAAAGGGTTCCGCTGGGTCTGCTGCCGCTATCGCAGGGTGAAGAATTCGGACCGCATGCTGGACGCTTGGGATTACGGCCACGAAGCTTGGTGCTTCCTGGTGCGTGCCTAGTTAGTGAGATAACCCCGTGCGCTGACTAACAGCGCGCGGGGCTTTGCCATATCGGTTGAGTCGATCTGCGCTAATGCGCAATCGATTCGACCGAAATGCAGGGTAAGGAATGGCGAGGCCACATATACCGCCCCATCACTGAGTGCTCAACACCGCGCACCACCTATTTCTCAGCACCGGTTTGCTCAGTGACGAACACCAATAGCCCCGCAGCCTAGCCCAGGAACGCGTCTCCTGAGCTGAGTGAAGGTGCGGTTACAGCGGCGTATAGCATGAAGAAAAACTGGAGCATCGCGAATCATTGCTATCAAACCGGCCTTCCGTCGTATCTCACTGTATGCGAGTCATCCGCAGGGTGATATCTGACGGGATTAGCACCCTGTATACCCGAGCGTCGCCACGCTTCAGCGTGGCATCTTCCGAGATAGCAACATTTGGGCATGCGCCACCACCGGTCTCTAGGCGGAAAAGGTATTCCCCTGGCTCCAATGCCAGACTGATTCCCTCTCCGGCCCTAATCGCAAACGCCTTTCTATTGTTCACGTAGAGGTCGTGCGAGCACCCAGACCCGAGAAAACCACTGTCGCGAAGGAAGGTCACCTGCGCTCCGTCCGGCTTCGTAGAACCGACGATCTCCGGTGCATAGATCCTTTCGCTAGGAACACGCTTTGCGGATTGTTACGTCACCAGGGAAGTCGAGCACCCGGCTAATCCAATCAACATCAAACTCAAAAACGTTATGCGCATGTCGTTCCCTTGAGCATTACCGAGGTATTAAAGCTTCCGTGCATTCCAGACCAGCAACACCTTGCACTGGATGTACGTCTCATCGATCCGGATCGTGACCGGGTCGTAGTCAGGATTGGCCGACTTCATCTTGAAGTGGTCCGCATCCAACATCTGCAGGGTCTTGATGTAGAAATGCCCCTGCCACACGAACGCGTAGACACCGTCGCCGGCGAACTCGCGAATGCTGGCATCCACCATCAAAGGATCGAGATCCTGAATCAGCGGCGCCATTGACTGGCCTTTACCGGTGATCAGCTTCAGGTGAGAAGGGTCTTTGTACGTCACCCCCAGCTCACGCAGGTGCGCCTGGCTCACGGTGATGTCATGGAACATCTCAGGGTAGTCATGAACGACCTTCCCGCCGCCCATCGCCCCAGCCACGTCGTAGTGAGCGATCCTGATCTCATCACCCACAAACGGGCGCTTCGAGAAGTCAGCCGTAATCACGTTACCGGTAACGGTGGGTGTCGCGGGCTCAGATGGTTCTTCGGCTGCGGCCAGTAGGCGCTGACGGGCTGCTTCGGAAAGAGTCTTATTGCCTGCAACCATCTCCTTCACAAAGTCGAGCGTTGACCGGCCGGCGTCCGACTTCACTTCGACCGCTGGCTCGACGGAAAGCGATTCGATAGGCGCAAAGCCGCGAAGCTGATCCGTCGTAACGCCAAAGAAGTCAGCAAGCGGGCGAACCTGTCGGTCAGTTGGTTCCTTGATCCCCTTGGGGCCGCTAGGCTTCAAGATCCGCGATATTGTGTACTGCTTGACGTCTGTCAGACGAGCGAGCTCAGCCTGCGAAATGCCTTTCGCTGACATGAGTTGAGCCAAGACTTTATCGATAGAATGATGCATGCGTGCAATGCTGCCGATGGCCGGTGCATAGCTCAACGGATTTGTGCATTGACGGATATGCACGGGTGCATGATCATGTGCATACCCAAGCTGGAGATAGCCCATGAGCGCTACCAACCTTCCTGAGAAATTGGATGAGTTGTTCGAGATGGGGATGACCTACAAGGCCATCGCCGAACGAGCCAACTGCGACTCGTCCACCATCTTCCGTATTCGCACCAAATCCATCACGAACCCTAGCTACCTGGTTGGGGCGGCTATCGACGCTTTGCACGCCGAGGCTACTAAGCGCGCCCGTAAAGCTAAGCGGGCCGCTGCGTGATGGACACGTCCATGTGCTCTCTGTCCATGGCGCCCATTATCGGTGGGACGCCGTCCTCGTTGCAGCAGCGCAATGCAGGTGGGAATTCATCCAGTAATCGCGGCTACAACCGCAAGGTGTTCTGACATGCAGTACACCATTACGATCAACCAGGCGAAGGCGCTAGAGTGGGGGCTTAATGCCTCTCAGGCCCTGTTGTTCGCTTTTGTCTACGAGTGCCCCAGCTGGGCACGCGTGATGCGCACGCCGGACGGCGACTTCCATGCGTTGAGCAAGGCCAAAATCCTCGAGGAGCTGCCGTTGCTGACCGACAAGCCAGATACGGCGTATCGGTTACTGAAGCAGCTGCAGGCTGTCGGCCTGATCGACGTTTCACATACCCAGACCATCACGCTGGTCCGCGTAACCCAAAAGGGCAAAGGGTGGAACCGCAAAGTCGATGGGTCGGAAAAATATCCGAGCCAACCCGCACAGCTCGGAAAAATCTCCGACCACCCACGGAAAAAAATCCGAGCTGGGTCGGAAAATAATCCGAGCAGCCTCGGAAATGAATCCGAGCAGGGTCGGAAAAATATCCGTCAGGGGTCGGAAAAATCTCCGACAAATCAGGTAACCAGTAATCAGGTAACCAGTGATCAGGGTATGGAGCCCGTTCCCGCCGAGCGGGACCGGACCCAGCCGGATGACGCTGGCCAACCTGATACCCGTTCCCCTACGTTCGGCATCCGCCAGATGCTTGCTCACAACCCTCACAACCTGAGCGAGGCCCTGCTCACCGACTGGGTGAAGTTGCGCAAGGCCAAGCGTGCTGGCGTCAGCGAGACCGCTTGGTCCGCCCTGAACACGGAGATCGGCCGCTGCATGGAGCATGGGCTCGCACCAGACCTCGTGCTGGCCGAGGCGGTGTCAGCTGGCTGGCAAGGCTTTCGTGCCGACTGGATCCTTCGCCGCTTGAAAGCGGCCGCTCCGACTTCCCGCCACCACGAATTCGATCAACGTGATTACACACATGGCCTCCAAGACCGAGGAGACGGCACCTATGCTTTCTAACAACGTAATCGCCATGAGTGACGCAACGCAGCCGCCTGAAACTCGCCATGCCATTTGTGACGTACACGGTCCGTTCGAGCAGAAAGTGACCCGGCTTATGGGCCGACCTATCTCTTCGCTCTGTCCGGTTTGCGAAGCGGAACGCAAATCGCGCGAGTCAGCTGACGCGAAGGCGCGCGATGCTTGGGAGCGGCGGCGGAGCCTCGAGCAGCGCCTGGGCGCCGCTGCAATCCCGAAGCGCTTTCAGCAAAGAACGTTGGACCAGTACCGCACGGAACGCAAAGGGCAGGAGAAGGCCCTGAAGGCCTGTCGCGAGTTCGTGAATGAGTTCCCGGCGATTGCCGAATCGGGTCGCTGCCTGATGATGCTCGGCACACCTGGTACCGGCAAAACGCACCTGGGTGCAGCAATCGCCAACCAAGTGATCAGTGACCACGGCGCGACCGCGGTGTACCGCGTGCTTGGGGACATCTTCCATGCAATCCGTGATAGCTACGGTCCCCATAGCGAGAAGACCGAGCGCCAGATCCTTGCGCCGCTGATCGCGGCTGACCTTCTGGTGCTCGACGAGATCGGGGTCACTAAGGAACAGCCAAGCGACTTCGAACTGCGCACGCTGTTCTCAATTATCAATGGCCGCTACGAGCAATGCCGGCCGACGATCGTCATCTCTAACTTGGGCGTCGATGAGGTGAAGGCCTCGCTGGGTGAGCGTTGCACTGACCGGCTAAGAGAAGGAGGCGTGATCGTCCTGCTGTTCAACTGGGCATCCGAGCGGGGAGTGATCCTGTGAAGTGGCGCGAGGAAACGCGGTGGCTCGCCGTGAGCGATATGGGCTACAAGGTCGCGCGGTTTGTTGTCGGCGACGAGAGTCAGTATCGCGCAAGCATTCGCGGCGAGTTCATTGGCGAGGTCGTTCAGTCCTTCGCAGAAGCCAAAGCGATCTGCGAGCGCCATCTACAGATCATGGGTGTGGGGGATGCGGCGTGAGTGCATCCATGCGCACCACTGGCCAGGTGCTTACCTGGTGGGCTGCACGCCTCGACCAAAACCGGTCCGTCTCGGACAGCTACCGCCGAACCATGCGCAGTCTCGTTTCACGCCACGTTATGCCATCGCTCTCAAATGTGGCGCTGAAAAAACTGACCCGAGCTGTGGTGGACGACAAACTGGTTTGGCCGATGCAGCAAACGCATTCGCCGCACACGGTGCACAAGGCCGTCCAAGCGTTACAGCAGGCCTTGGCGCTGGCTGAGCGGCAGAAGCGCATCGAGGCAAACCCGCTTGCCACAGTGAACTGGCGCGACTTCTGGACGGGACAGCTACCGCCACGCCCGGCCGGGCTGCTGCCCGTCGATGTTCCAACCCTGATGCCTTCGCTGACTGCTGCGTTTGAGCGCGATTCCGTCGGCGGCCTGCTGGCTCTGATGATGTTGGCGCACGGTACCCGCATCACGGAAACCTGCTTAGCCAGATGGCAGCACATCAGCATGGCCGAGCGGGTATGGATCATCCCAGCCCAGAACACGAAGACCGGCCAGGAGCTGGTCGTGCCTCTCACCGAGCAGACGTGCGCACTGCTGGCCCGTTATCGGCAGCTGCAGCATCCGGCGCGCAAGGGCAGCCCGTGGGTATTTGCAGCGCAGGGCGGCGAAGCGCTTTCGAAGGAGCAGGCCAGCTCGCTCATCCGCGGCATCAGTCGGAGGCAGTGGCGCAGCCACGACCTGCGCAAGCTGGCACGAACGGTGTGGGCAGAGATCGGTATTGATTACTTGGTGGGCGAGCTGCTGCTGAACCACTCGATGGGCAAGTTGGCTGGCACGTACATCAAAACGACGGTTATCGATCTGCGCCGCGATGCGCTTGAGCGTTGGCATAGCTGGCTCGATGAGCGTGGTTTCGCCGATGCGCACAGGTTGAGAACGCCTGAAATCACATCTTCCACGAATGATCGCGCGGCCTAGTGCCACGTGGCTTTCCAGTATTTTCACCGTTTCCGATAGAGGTAGATGGAAATGAAGGTTTATCCAGGCGCGACCGGCGCACGCCGCACGGTCGTCGACTACGAAGGGAAGGAGCAGGCAGCGCTGTTCCGTTGGCTACAGGTCCGTCACCCCGCGGCATTCGACGTCACCTACCATGTCCCAAACGGAGGGCATCGTGCCAAAGCGGTCGCGGCCAAGTTGAAGGGGCAGGGCGTAAAGGCCGGAGTTTCCGACATCTGCATGGCACAGGCGCGCGGCGGGTTCTTCGGTCTGTACATCGAGTTCAAGGCGACGCCTCCGCATGACTCGGCCGTATCGACCGCACAGAAAGCGTTTTTGGCGCAGATGGAACAGCAGGGCTATCAGGCGCTGGTGTGCCGGGGCATGAACGCCGCGATGGCCGCTATCGAACAGTACCTGGCATTACCTGCCACGAAGGTGGCTGCGCAGTGATGCCGAAGCATCGCGGGCGGGCCCTGCGCATTGAGCCGATCGCTCTTGCCACTTGCACGGTGTGCGGTGGCGAGGGAGTCGTGCGCGGGATCTTCCACGAATTCCCCTGCGATGCGTGTAACGGATCTGGGGTTGTAGGCAAGGAGGGCGCCGAAAAGCTTTCGGCGGAAGTGCTGGTCCAGCAGCTACGCCTACGCCTCCGGCAGGCCACGCGACAGATTGAACGGCAGGCGGAACTGCTGCGCGAAGCCGGATTGAATGACGGTGCGGCGAGGGATTACGTCGGCTCAAGCAACAGACATCACAGAGGCGGCGGCAACTGGACCGGCGATTGACTGGCCGCTGATCAGCAACTTGGAGAGCCCATATGATCTACACCAGCACACGCGCAGCCGTCGTATCGGCCCTTGCCGCTGAAGCAATTGATAACACCAATAAACAGGCCTGGCAGAAGCTTTATCGCCCTGGCTATGCCGAAAGCAGCGACATCGCCACACTGATGAATTCGTGCTCGAGTGAAGCCATCGGCCGAATGTATGCGGACTGCTGGGTCCACGCGCGGCTACACAGTATGTTGAAACCGCGTCATTGGAACGCCCTCGTCGCGCAGTTCAGCACTCATAAGGCGCGCAAGGTTAAGGCGATCGGCGATATATGCCCCGTGATCGCATCGCATGCACCGCGACTTTTCGTTCAGAAAGCCGTAACGGCCTGGGCAATCCCGCCTTTAAAGGGCGCGGAGGGGAAACGGTCGACGGACATGATCGTGTTGCCTGCCCGGTTCTACGACATGAATGGATGGGATACGGAGGCGCGACCGGAGCGCACTCGGCGCCGGTGGAGGCAGGATGTCAATTCGAAGTTAGATGGCTTGGTAGAGGAGGGGCTGCGTGAAGCGGAGCGAATATTGGTAGCCGAAGGCGTTTTGTTAGATATGGCCGCTTGACACTAGCGGCCGCATGGCCGAAGATTTACCCATCCTGTCATTTCTGCGCCTCGAGTAGGAGTGACAATCCAAAGCCCAGCAATAGCTGGGCTTTGTTGCTTTTGCGACATATCGGTAATGCATAAGGAAGTGTGAGATGGGTAAGAATGGATTGATTCTGCTAGCCGCGTTTTTATCTGGCTGCTCCCTAGGCATCCCATCTACGGCCTACATCGAGCCACCTGACGGGCACGATATCGCACGTGTTCGCATCATCACCAACTCAACTGTCTTCGGCGACAGTCTTAACGGTAATTGTGCGCCTGCCGAGCGGCATAAGATGGCGGAAGCCGGACGATTTTCACGTGACGGCCGGAACAACATAAACTATCCACAGTTTCCCGCTGTCGGCGAGACGAAGGCGCTTGGGATGCCGAAGCGCGTCATGCCTAAGCTGGCTGAGTACATTGGTGCTGTCCGCATGGGTGAGGGCTCGTATAAAGAGCTTGTCACCGAATACCGTGTTCGGACAGACGCGCCTTTCCAACTCGCGACGCTAGGTGCGGCAATGGGTAGCTATGGCAGCACGTACTACACCTGTCCCGGCGAGGCGAAGATATACAAGCTCGAGCCTGGTAAAGACTACGAGATTGTCGTAGGGCCAGCGATAAAGTCAAACGTCGACGGTACGGCTACGACTGGCTGTATGTTCGGCATGTTTGAATACGTAACGCTTTCCAATTCCGGGGAAACCCCGATCGTTGTGCCAAAGATAATGGCAGGGACCCCAGCGCCTCAGAATATGTGCAACCAGTGATCCGAGCCCAGCCATAGAGCTGGGCTTTTCCGTTTTCGTCAGGCGGCTTCTACCGAGACAGATAGCCGGCAACCGAGCGCGGCCAGTGCAGATTCAACCTGATCCATCTTGGACGTATGCAGAAAGTCGACGAGTCGATCGCCCTGGGTCTGCTTGACCCCGAGCAAGCGGCACAGATCAGCCTTGCGCATACCGCGTTCCATCATCGCGTTCCATAGGTAGATCTTCGCCACGGTAACCGCTGGCAGGTGCACTACGTGCTCGCCATCCTCGGCGGGGGTCGCTGCTGGAATCGCGCGGCGCTGATCAACGTATAGCGATAGCGTCGTCTCAATAGCGTCGACCGCTTCACTGATCGCGTGGTCCCGGTCATCACCGAAGCTATTCAGCTCTGGAAGATCCCGGCAGAACACGGCCACACCTGGTTCGTCGTCAGACTCGAAACGGATTGCAAACTCGTACATGCGTGTCTCCTGCGGAGATGACTAAACAGCGAGTGCGGCGAAGGGGCTCTTAGAGCCCCAGTTGCTTGATGATCGCCTTGCGGGTCGGTTCCTTCATTTCCTTGGCTCCGTGGTCCGCGAAGATCGTCGATTTGCCGTTTGGTGCGGTGATCTTGAAGTGGCTTCCTTTGCCAGCTTCGAAGGTCACCCCTTGGGCCTTCAACCATCGCCTGAACTCGCTGTGCTTCATCACCTCTGCTCTGTTGTGTTGATGGGATCATTATACAACAGATATGTAGTAATACAACACTTATGTTTTATAAAGGTTAGCCACGTGGACGAATTCCTCATGCAGGCCATCGCGTGGTCGATCCCCGGCTGGCTGGGGATGATGGGCGGGCTGGTGAGCTACTTCTATCCGCCGTCCACCGAGATGCGCTTTCACGCGTGGCTGTTCGTGGGGAAGTTGCTGCTCTCATTCTTCGTCGGCAAGGTCGCCGGCGAATTCATCGCGCTCGATAACACCTACCGAACCGGCTACATCATGCTGCTGGGGTTCTTCGCCTTCCCTGTAATGGGAGAGGTTGAGAAGAAGCTGAAGGTCTGGCTCGACAAGCTATCCCCTGGAGGCGTCTGATGCTGATCATCTCAATTGCAGCGGTGCTGGCCTATACGCTGGTGATTGCGCGCTGCATCTGGTTTGCCATGAACGGCGATCGATTCCGGCAGGACGACCGAGCGGAATCAGCATTCATCATCTCGGCTTCATGCCTCTACATGTTAGGCCATGTCGCTGTATGGGCATATGAGCCATGGAAGTTCGTATCCAACAGCGGCGGCGCGGCGATCATCATTGGATTCACATTGTTCACGGCGGCTTACTTCTGGCACCGAATCGGCTCGCTCATGATCGGGCGCGATCGCAGGGTCGGTCATCGCCGTCTTCGGAGGGCGCATGGCTAAGGTGAAACGCCTCAGCCATTGGCTACTGGCGAGTCTCATCGTATTCGTGATCGGTAATGGGATTGGCTATGTCGGCCGCACATGGGAATGCCGCGGCGACCTGCAGACGGTATACCTCGCTGCCCCAGGGTATGAGGCCCGGCACGGCGTTCTTCCACCGAAGCTGTACGAGGTGAGCGTGACCAAGTGCACGCTACCTGAGCAGTGGGGTGGAGATCGTCCCGCACTTACCCGGTACCCATAAATAGGCAAGCCCGGGCTGAGGAAACAGCTACCGGGCTCTGGCCATCTGGGAGAATGCGCAACTCCGACGGCGTGAAGCTATGGTATCGCGCTGCCTCTAAGCGGTCCGTGATCGGAACACGTCAATCGCCGAACAGGGTTCACGGTTTGGCGAAGGAACGAGCCCGGCGCCGTCGAAAGCAACCGGGCTCTAGCGCCGCAACCGGGGGAAGGAATCAACCCCATGACGCATGCGCGGCATGTTATCCGCACAGCTGATACGGGTCCGTGACTGTGGCCTCATCCTTCACCAGGGGCATTTATGTTTCGCGTCGATGCTTGGGGAATCGAGCAGCAGATCGCTGAACTGACGGACCTAGAACGTGAGCAACTGCCATTCGCTGCGGCGCTCGCCCTTACGCGGACAGCACAGGACGTTGAGCAAGCTCTCGTGTCTGAGATGCGCAACGTCTTTGACCGCCCCACACGCTGGACACTGAACAGTCTTCGCGTATTCCCCGCGACTAAGCAGAAGCTTGTTGCTCGGGTATGGATGAAGAACGAGTCGGATAAGGCAGCACCCGCAACCACCTGGCTAACACCAGAGGTATACGGTGGTCCTCGCCGTGACAAGCGCACCGAGTCGATGCTCAAAGCCAAAGGCATCCTGCCAGCTGATCGCTACGTCGTCCCGGGTGACGGCGCTGAGCTCGACCAGTTCGGAAACATGAAGCGCGGCCAGCTCACTCGGATGCTCTCCGGTGTGCGCGGATTCACCGAGACCGGGTACAGCGCTAACGCAACCGGCAGCGTTCGAAGTCGAAGGAAGGGGAACGCCAAGTCATTCTTCGTAATGCGTAAGGGGAAGGATCCAATCGGCATTGCTCAGCGGGTAGGCCGTAAGCGCGATGACGTGAAGATGATTGTCGCCTTCGTGCGTAAGCCCAACTACACCAAGCGGTATCGGTTCTTCGAAGTGGCGGATCAGGTTGCAGAGCAACGATTACCCGAGCGATTCAGGGAAGCGATGGCTCAAGCGATGAGAACCCGGCGCCAAAGCTGACGCACCAGGGCGGTGCATGGGTCCTCCCGAGCCGCCCCCACCCGTTGCGGGTAATTCGAGGCTCGACCTTTCGCTTCATACGACTTTTTTCTGACGCCACGACTTCCGGTTCCGCGTCGTACCCAATATGGCCACACAGAACGAAATCGCCCAGCACCTGGACATCACTGATCGCCAGGTTCGCAGCCTTATCGAAAGCGGCGTGCTTTCAGGCTCTCAGGGGCGCGGCGGGCTCGATTTCGATGAATGCCGGATCGCGTACATCCGATATCTGCGCGGAATTGCGCAGGGCCGTGTCAAGCAGCCGCAAGAAACGGAACCTGACGAGTCCCAAGCCGAAATCGACAAGCGCTATGCAGAAGAGCGCCTGCGCCTCACCGCTGCACAGGCAGAAGGCCAGGAGCTCAAGAACGAGGTGGCCAAGCGCAAATCGGTCCCGACCGACTTCGCGATGTTCGCGCTTTCCCGACTGGCATCCGAAATTGGATCGATCCTCGACACGCTTCCGCTCACATTGAAGCGAAAGCACCCTGAATTAGAAGTCCGGCATATCGAGTCCGTACAGCGAGAGCTATCGAAGGCCCGCAATCGCGCCTCTAGCCTGGATGACCGCCTGATCGGACTGTTGAATGAATATCTCGAGCTTCCAGATTGAGGAATTTGCCTCTGCTGTGAAGGCGGGACTGATTGCACTTGCCCGGCCGGCCCCACAGACCCCTGTCGAATGGGCGGACGAGCATTTCTACCTTTCGAGCGAGTCGTCGTATCAAGAGGGCGCCTGGGAGACGCTGCCGTTTCAGGTAGCGATCCTGAACGCCATGGGCAACGACGAAATCCGCACGGTGAACGTGCTGAAGTCGGCCCGCGTCGGGTACTCGAAGATGCTGCTGGCTGCAGCGGCGTACCAAACGCAGCACAAGCGCCGGAACATCCTCTTTTTGGTGCCTACTGACGGTAGCGCCGCGGGCTTCATGAAGTCTCAGATCGAGACAATGATCCGTGACGTACCTTCGGTGCGTGATCTGGCCCCCTGGTACGGATCGAAGCACCGGGACAATACGCTCGACACGAAGCGCTTCACTCACGGCAAACAGCTGTGGTGCCGCGGCGGTGCGGCGGCGAAGAACTATCGCGAGCTGTCGGCGGATACGGTCATTTATGACGAGCTGGCGGCTTTCGAGCCGGACGTCGAGAAAGAAGGTTCGCCGACCTTCCTTGGTGACAAGCGCATTGAGGGATCGACTTTTCCGAAGTCGATCCGGGGAAGCACCCCAAAGATCAAAGGTACCTGCCAGATCGAGGCAGCTGCTAGCGAATCCCCGCATTTCTTCCGGCTTCACGTGCCATGCCCTCACTGCAGGGCAGAACAGAGCCTGAAGTGGGGCGGTAAGGACTGCGACTACGGCATCAAGTGGGATCCGGAAAAGCCGCAGGATGCCTGGTACATCTGCGAGGCCAACGGATGTCGTGTAGTGCAGCACGAGATGCAGGCAGTACAGGCCGAAGGCCGGTGGATATGCGAGAAAACCGGCATCTGGACGAACGACGGAATCGATTTTCATGATTCCGAAGGAAACCCAAGACCGGCGCCTGACTCGGTGACCTTTCACGTGTGGACGGCATACAGCCCGTTCACGACCTGGGGGCGCATCGTTCTGGACTTCCTGCTCGCCAAGACCGACCGGAACAAACTGAAGACCTTCGTTAACACCACGCTTGGCGAAACCTTCGAAGAAGACGAAGGCGAGAAGCTGGAGTGGGAACACCTCTACGCGCGCCGCGAAGTATGGCAAGCCTTCCCCGAGCGAGCCGTTCTACTCGTAGGGTTCATCGATACCCAGGACGACCGCTACGAGGGTCGAGTCTGGGCGTTTGGGCCGGGTGAGGAGAGCTGGTTGGTCGACCGCTGGATACTCTACGGCGACCCCGCCGGGGAAGAGCTCCGCCGCAAGGTCGGGGAACGCTTACACAACACCTACCGTAGAGCGGACGGCCAAGTCCTTCGCGTAGCGCTGTGGGGCTGGGACTCCGGTGGCCACTACACCGATGAGGTGTACGCCGAGAGCCGTAAGCACGGCATTCGTTGGGTGATCCCTACCAAGGGCCATTACCTGCCGGGCAAGCCGATCGCAGAATTTCCCCGCACCAAACACAAGTCGGGCACCTACCTGACGATGCTGGGTACCGACAACGCCAAAGAGCTGATTTACAGCAGGCTTCGCATTCAGCCTCAGCTTTGCGAGGCAGTACCTGGCTGCGTCCACCTTCCTGCGAATGACGACATCTGCGACGAGGCGGAGCTGAAGCAGCTCACGGCCGAAGTGAAGGTGCTCAAGATCGAGAAGGGCAAGCGGGTCCACAAGTGGGATGCCAAAGGGCGCCGGAACGAAGCACTGGACTGTTTTGTGGGTGCGGTAGCGATGGTTCGAATCGCTCAGCAGCACTTCGGGGTGGACTTGAGCGTCACCCAGCCAATCACGACATACCGGCCGACTCGCGGAGTACGCAGTTCGGTTCGATGAGGAAGGCCATGATCCGAAAAACAGACGCTCAGATCCGCCTCGAGCAAGTCCGAACTGCCATCAGCAAGATCCTGACCGGCGCCCAGTCGGTGAGGTACGGCGATCGGCAGCTAACCCGGGCCGACTTGGGAACGTTGCGGGATCTAGAGAAGGAATACGCGCTTGAAGTGAGCGCTGAACAAGCCCGCCTGAAGGGGCGAGGTCGCAACCGAATCACCTACCTAGGAATCTGACATGGGCTTGTTCAACCGCACGCCGGAGGAAAAAGCGCTCCGCGCGGCGATCAAACTCGTCCAGAGCCAGCAGCCAAAGGCCCAGGGTGGGGGTGGCGGAAGCGAAACCCGCTGGCGGGGCGCGTCCCGCATGCTGCGAAGCATGGCCAGCTGGATACCGTACCTCGGTAGCCCGTCCAAAGACCTATCAGCGGTCGAGCGCAAGACCCTGGTCGCTCGTTCGCGCGACGCCATGCGTAACCACCTGCTGGGCCGGGCCGCTGTCGTCCGTGTTCGTACCAACGTTGTCGGCACCGGCCTTATCTGCCGACCACAGGTGGACTTCGAAGCACTCGGAATCACAGAGGAAGAGGGCGAGCAGCTAAACGCCCAGCTTGAACGGGAATGGACGCTGTATGCCGAAGATCCCCGTGAATGTGACGCCGAGGCAAGCAGTACGCATTACCAGCTCCAGGGTGTCGCACTGATCTCGGCTTTGACTGGTGGCGATGTATTCGTCACCACTCCTGACATTGAGCGCGAAGGGACGGTCTTCAGCACCCGGCTTCAACTGATCGAGACGGATAGGGTCTGCAACCCGAACGGAACGCCTGACACTGACAACCTGTGCGAAGGCATCGAGTTCGACAGTGCTGGTGCGCCGGTTTACGTCCACGTCTGCAGCGGGTATCCGAACGAGAAACGCTTGAGCGCGCCACTGAAGTGGGAGCGGCTTGAGGTGTTCGGGTCCGAAACCGGTCGCCGTCGCGTGATGCAGATCTGGTGCGATAAGGAACGACCCGGCCAGAAGCGCGGGGCGCCCTACTTGGCGCCGGTGCTGGAGCCCTTGCAGAAGCTTGAACGCTACAGCAGCGCCGAGCTGATGGCTGCGGTCATCAGCGCCATGTTTACCGTCTTCCTCAAGAAGGGGGAGAACTTCAACCAAGGTAATTTGGGCCTCACTGCACTCTCGAATGAGGACCAGCAGGGCGGTCAGGCTGAGCTTCCACCGGTGCAACTCGGTGAAGGTGCGGTAGTGGACCTGGCGCCTGGCGAAGAGCCGATGGTGGCCAACCCGGCGCGCCCGAACGCCCAGTTCGATCCGTTCTTCACGGCAGTCGCCAAAGAGATCGGCGCCGCGCTGGAGATCCCACTCGACGAACTCATGCTGCACTACAGCAGCAGCTACAGCGCCGCCCGCGCAGCGATGCTGCAGGCCTGGCGCATGTACCTCACCCGCCGCTGGTGGCTGGTGTGTGACTTCTGCCAGCCGAGCTACGAGCTTCTGGTCGATGAAGCGGTGGCACGCGGGCGTATCCGCGCACCGGGGTACAGCGATCCGGCTCGCCGGCGCGCCTATACCCGCGCGGTGTGGATCGGCCCAGCCAAAGGCGCCATCGATGAGCTCAAGGAGGCAAATGCAGCCGGCAAGCGCATCGAGATAGGCGTCAGCAACGAAACAATCGAAGCCGCCGCCATGACCGGCGAGACCTGGCAGCAGATCTACCGGCAGCGCCGTCGCGAGATTCAGCAGCGAGAGAAGGACGGCGTTCGCAACCCTGCTCCTGCTTCGGCGAATGACCTGCCGGACGATGACCCGGCTAACCGAGAGGAATAACGATGCCTAGTGCATTCGAAATGGCCGCGTCCCGGCCATGGCTCATGCTGCCTGACTCGCTCGATCAGCTGATGGCGATTGCCGATCGGCAGGGCGATCCAGAGGCACTTGAGGCCCGATTGGGCCGGCCGCTGGAAAACACGCGCACCGTCACCGTGCGTGATGGAGTGGCAGTGATTCCAGTGGTCGGCCCGATCATGCGGTACGCCAACATGTTCACGCGTATCAGCGGCGCCACGAGCACTCAGGAGCTTGCGACCGATTTCCAGACGGCCCTGGATGATCCCAAGGTCAGGGCCATTGTTTTCAACATCGACAGCCCGGGCGGCGAAGCAAACGGGATCAACGCCTTGGGCGACATGATCTATGCAGCCCGAGGCAAGAAGCCAATCAAGGCCTTCGGTGGTGGAAGCGTCGCCAGCGGCGCCTATTGGGTTGCCAGTGCCGCCGACGAACTTGTTGTCGACGACACGGCGCTGGTGGGCAGCATTGGGGTGGTGGTTGAAGTCCTGACCCGCGAGGCCAAGGCCGGCGAGAAGCGCTACACCATCACCAGTAGCAACGCCCCCAACAAGCGGCCGGACATCGAGACCGATGCTGGCAAGGCTGAAATATCAAAAAGCATCGACGCACTCGCGGGTGTCTTCGTGGCCAAGGTCGCGCGGAACCTGGGCGTCGATGAAAAGGAAGTCCCTGCCATGGGTGACCACGGCGGACTGCGCGTAGGGGCTGCGGCTGTTGAAGCCGGCCTCGCCCACAGACTGGGCTCACTCGAGGGCCTGATCAATGAGCTGGCCAAACCAGCAGCAAACACTCCCAGGAGTCGCACGATGAACGTAAGCAGCACCGAGGATCTGCGCGCAGCACTAGCCGCGGGCACCGATCCGAACACCATTCAGATCACCCAAGCGCAGCAGCCTGATGTTGCAGCAATCAAGGCAGAGGCAGCCGAAGAGGGCGCCAAGGCCGAGCGCGAGCGAATCCAAGGCATTCAGGCCCTTTCGCAGCCCGGCTTCGAGCAGGAAGTCAGCGCGGCTATCGAAAGCGGCATGACCGTCGAGGCGGCGGGCCTTTCGCTCTTCAAAGCGGCTAAAGACCGGGGCATCACCCTGGCTGCCATCAAGAACGACGCCACCAAAGCGAAAGGCACGACGCCGCCCGCTGCCGAGGCGAAGCATCCCATCTCTACCAGCTCGATCTGGGCAAGCCGTAAAGGAGCGAAAGCATGACCATTCTCGAACAAGGCGCACGCGCCGGTGATTTCCTGCTGAGCGAAGCCAAGGGCGAGCGCTCCCGCGAACAGGTCGACCTGCTTGCGCTGACCGAAGCTGCGCCGGCCGGCACGATCATCATCTTGGATGGTGACGGTTACAAGCCCTACGAATCCCCGGAAACGCCCGCTGCGATCACTGCGCCGCTGGCCATTCTGTTCAACAACAAGCCCGCTAGCGAAGACGTGCAGTACGCTGCCGTTATCGTCCGCGATGCCGAGGTCGACGGTGATTTGCTCTTTGGTCTGGATGGCGCGGCACTGACCGCACTCGCCAGCCAGGGCGTAATCGTCCGCTAACCACACAAAACCTTTCCAAAGCCCGCCATGAGCGGGTTTTCTCGTTTTTGGAGGCCAATAAATGGCATCGCTCGATATCTTCAATGACGACGCGTTCAGCGTCACCGGCCTGACCACGGCCATCAACATGCCCCAAGAAGGGCAGCAGCAAGCCACTCGCCTGGATTCGCTCTTCGAAGAAGAGGGCGTCACCAGCACGTCCGTGTACATCGAGCGCGAGCACGACACGCTGACGCTGGTGCCGGCCAAGGACCGCAACGCTCCTGCCGACCCGACCTCGGGTGATCGCCGCGACATGATCCCGTTCAGCACCATCCACCTGCCCACCCGCGCCACCATCATGGCCGACGAGGTTCAAGGTGTGCGTGCGTTCGGCACAGAATCCGAGCTGGAAACCATTCAGGCTCGCGTTCAGAAGCGTCTGGACAAGATGCGCCGCCGTCTGGACGCAACGATCCGCTACCAGCGTGTCGGCGCTGTCACCGGTAAGGTGTACGACGCGGACGGCCAACGTGTGCTGCTCGACCTACACAAAGCCTTCGGCATCCAGGAAAACACCGTCGACCTGAAGCTGAGCGTTTCCGAGCAGAAATTGCTTCTGGCGATCAACGATGCCAAGCGCAAGTCCGAAGACGTAGTTGGCGGCAGCGGCATCATCACTGGTTGGCTGGGCCTGGCAGGTCGCGGCTTCTTCGATTCCCTGGTCACCCACCCGGTGGTGGAAAAGGCCTACGATCGTTGGAACGATGGTCAATTCCTGCGTGAAGGCGGCTGGAACGCGTTCCGCTACGGCGGTGTGGACTGGGAAGAGTTCTACGGCAAGGTCGGCGATGTCACCTACGTCGATCCGAACGTTGCCTACCTGATCCCGCTGGGCATCGACGGCATGTTCCTGACCAAGTTCGCTCCGGCGAACTACATCGAGACGGTCAACACCGAAGGCCTGCCGTACTACGCCAGCCAAGAGCTGCTGCGTCACAACAAGGGCGTTGACCTCGAGGCGCAGAGCAACCCGCTCAGCCTGGTGACCATGCCGCGCGCCATCATCAAGCTGACCAAGTCGTAATGGCTTCCGAGTTCGATCGGCTGATGGCCGAGGCGGACGCGGAGCTGTTCGAGACTTTCGGGGAGAGTTGCCTGGCGCAGTACATCGCGCCCGGTAACGCGCCGGTACCGGTAACTGTCGTCCTGCAACGAAACGTCGGGGCGAACGATGGCGCCGGCTTCATTGCGGTTGAGCTGGCTGCGGACATACGGGTTTGCGAGGTTCGCGACCCGGCTCTCCGCAGCACGCTGATCATTGGGAAAGACCGCTACCTGCTCGACGAGCACCTGGGTACGGACGGCCTCGTAAACCGCTACTCGCTGATGCCTGTGAGGTGACCATGAACATTCTCACCGAAGGGCGTAAGGCGCTTGTGGCGCGTCTCGAAACCATCACCCAGGCGAACGGCTACCGCACTAACGCTGGCCACACGGTGAAAAGTGGCTGGCTGAACGAGGTGCTGAAGGAAGACCAGACGCCTTTCCCGTGCATCGTCGTCCAGCCGGCACGCGGTACCACTCCAGGGCGCGGCCCGAACGCGCTGATGCTCGGCAAGGGCTTCAGCGTGACAGGCGCCGTCAGTGTTGGCGTGGAGTACGAAGTGGCTCTCGAAGACCTCGAACTCGACATCCTCAAATGCCTCATCCCTGAAGTGGGCCGCTTTCCCAAGTGGCTACCTTTGGGCATCACCAATATCCAGATCGGCGCACCCGACGCATTCCCTCCAGGCGAGGGCGTTGCCGCGGCCGCCATTCTTATTCCGGTGCACCTCAGCACCATCGTGGAAGGAGTTAGATCATGACTACCAAAGCCACCGAAACCACCGCCAAGGATGAAGCCAAGTCCGAGGTAAAGAAGGCGCCGCGCACTGAAGTGAAGCTGGCCAAGCCTCATCGCCACGAAGGCCAAGATCTGGCTGTCGGGTCCACCATCAAGGTCACTGCTCGCCAGCGTAAGTGGCTGCAAGAGCTCGAAGTGATCGAGCAGGAGAGCAAGTAATGGCCAAGAAAGTCGAAACCGTCATCCTTGGCGGTCTTCTGAAGATGCGCCCGGCCGGTACGGGTTACCCGTTCCGGGACGTCGGCCTGGTCTCCACTGTTCAGCAGTCGACCGAGACCAACGACATCACGCTGCCGAACACCCGCACCCCGGAAGGCGGCAACTACGACAAGCTGACGCGCATCAACGCGATGAACCTGTCGATCAACTTCCGCGAGTTCGACGCCGAGAACATCGCCGCTAACCTGTGGGCGACGGTCACCGACGTGCCGAGTGCTGCCGTTACTGGCGAAAAGCACATCGCCGAGGTCGGCAAGACCTGCGTTCTGGACCGCATGCCCACGAGCATCACGTCCGTCACCGGCGCTGGTGGTACGACCGAGTTCGAAGAAGACGAAGACTTCCGCATGACCGGCTCAGGCATTGAAGTGCTGGTCGGCAGCGCGCTCGCCCAAGCCATCGAAGCGGCTACAGGTAACTATGAGGTCGAGATCGACTACATGGGTGCCAGCTTTGACGAAATTGAGGCCCTGACCGACTCCGGTCAAGAGTGGGAGATCCTGCTCGAAGGCCAGAACGGCGCCGGTACCAAGCAGCGCATCAACCCGCGTTTCTGGCGCTGCAAGTTCGCGCCGGCCGAGACGCTGGACTGGATCGGTACTGACGACTTCATGGGCATGACTGTTGCGGCGGAAGTGCTGGCCGACCCGACTCGCGGTACAGGCAAGTCGGCGTACATGAAGGTGCAGAAGGAGAAGGCTGGGGCGTAGAAATACGCCGCTGGTCTGAGGTGGCCCGGCTACAGGCTGGGTCTCCTATATGGCGCTCTGCTACATTCCGCCCTTTTCAGGGAGCTGTGACATGGCGCTGATGAAATGCAAGGAATGCGGACACCTTGTTTCGACTACTGCAAAGGCCTGCCCAAATTGCGGGGCCAAGCCTTCAAAGCCTTCTGGTGGAAGCTTCTTAATCACCTGTGTGGGCCTCGCAGTATTCCTAGTCGTTATCGTCAAGGCCTGCTCTTCGAACTCGGAACCTGCGCATACAGCAGCGCCCTACAAGGCGCCCATCGAGGCTGGCGCTATCCCGTCGCGGATTGGCTGCGACGAAGGGTGCGACAAGCTCAACAAATTCGAGCAGTGGCAGCCCTATCTTTCGAAGGTGGCTGAGCTCCATCGTGAGCAACGGAAATGCAAAAAAGTTGTTTATGTAAGCGTCGATCACGAGAGCAACCCTTCCGATCCTGAATTTTTTGTGATGTGCGAGAACGAGAAAGGCCAGTCCTACAACACTTTTTACACGCGATCGCAGGTGGAAAGCTCTCAAGTCGCTTCGAGTGAAGACGTGAGCAGGTCGACCGCGTTCGCTAAATGCGATGCAGAGCTCCCAGCGTATTTCCCGAATTACTCTAAAGATACGCCTACCAGTAGGGGCTTTTATGTGGCGCCGAATGGTGTTGCTCGCGTGACTTACGATCTGGTGATCTCAGGTAGGAACCGCAAGGCTAACTGCCTAGTTGGCCATGATTTTCTTGAGTTCACTGTCGTCCAATAACCGGAATCTTAATGAAACCCGCTTCGGCGGGTTTTTTATTGGCCAGGAGAAATGAAGTGAGCGACCTTGCTGTGAAGGCTGTCGTGACTGTCGGCGAAGGCAGCGGACGCCGGGACATAGTTGTAACCGAGCTAACCCCTGCGCTTATGCGGCAAGTGTTGATGAACAATCCATGGCCTGGCGATCAGCCAGACGACGAAGCCGTAGCCCGGTATCAAGTGGACGTTTGGCTCTTCGACGATTGCCGACTATCTGACCTTGCCGTGTTCACAAACCTGACCATCTTCGATCTCGAGGCTTTGCCGCCAAGCCAGTTGAGAAAAGTCCTCTCAAAAGCGAAAGAGATCAACCCGGATTTTTTCAGCGCTCTGGATCGCATGAAGTCAGCGCAGCCCAAGCACTGAGCGACTTGGAGCGATGCCTCTCTCTTTTGGGGCGGCATGGGCACCCCAACGCAATTAACTACCCCTGGCGCCTGTTTCTGCGCTGCCTCAAGGAATAATCAAGATGGCTGATGTCGAGCTACGCATTGTTGCGGACATGGATAACGCTCTTAAGGGCGTTTCCGGTTTCCGTAAGGAGTACCAGGACCTAGTCCGCGCGATAGCGAAGCCAATCCGCCAGATTGATGCCTTTCAGCAGCTTCAGCAGGATGCGAAAAAATCCGCCGCTGAGTTCTTCTCAGCCCGCAGGTCTGTGGATGCGCTGAAAGAAGCGATGAAGCAGGCAGGGCAAGATGTAAAGGGTATGGACCGTCAGCTCGTTGCGGCTGAACGCTCGCTGGCGAAGGCTACGCTTGAATTCGACCGTCAGAAGACGAAGGTCCGCGAACAGCGCGCCGAGCTTCGCGCTGCTGGCGTGGATGTTCGAAATTTGGCCGGCGAGCAAAAGCGGCTGCAGGAATCCCTCGCAGGTGCGCTCGGGAAGGGGCGAGCTGATAGGTCCATCGCGCAGGCCATGGATACATTTGGCGTCACGCAGTTGCGGAATCTTCGCACGCAGCTCGTAGCGCTGCAGGCCGACTACAAGCGGCTCGGACAATCCGGACAAATGTCGGCGACAGAGCGTGCGGCGGCAGAGATTCGGTATCAGGCTAAGCTCGCGGAAACAAAGCGTGCCATCAATGAGATGACCAATGGAACCGCTGTCGGCGGCGGTGAAGGCATCGCAGGAGTTACTGCGCGCCTCGCGGCTATCACCGGCGTTGCATACGCTGTTCAGCGGACGGCAGGCGCGTACTTCAATATCGCGGATGCGGTGAACACCCTGGAAGACCGCATGAAGAATGCTCTTCCAGTGCACGAGGAGTACGAGCGCGCCCAAGAGCGGCTGGAGCGGATATCTAAAAGTGTGCGTACTCCAATTCAGCAGACATCCGAGCTATTCTTAGGGGTTGTCGGTCCCCTTAAGGAGATGGGGTATTCCACGAAGACAGCTACCGACCTAGTAGGCGCGCTGTCCGCTGGCCTCGTCGCAAACAGTGTCAAAGGTCAGCAAGCAGCCTCGGTTATTGATCAGTTCAATAAGGGCCTGCAAACAGGCGTGATCCGCGGGGATGCCTTCAATGCAATCCTGCAAAATTCACAGGCTCTCACCGGTGCACTGCAACGAGGGCTTGGAGTAACAAGGGCCGAACTGATTCGCATGGCAAATGCCGGCGAGCTCACAACAGAACGTGTAGTGACCGCGTTCACTGGGCAGGCTGAGGCACTGCTGAAGCTTACTGACGCAATGCGCAATACCACTGAGGATGGTAGGACGACGCTTAGCGATTCGATATCCAGGGTAGTTAAGTCAATCGACGATCTTCTGGGCGTGTCTGACGAGGCAGTGAAAGAGCTGGACCGCATCTCAGACGCACTGGACCAAGCCGCGAAAGGCGACGGAAAAGCGATATTCGATACGGCATCTGTACTTGATCCGTACTCAAAACTGCGGCCAGCCGCTATTACGGACTTTTATAGAAACCTGTTCAGCAGCGCGGTCGATGCCAACGAAAAGATCGTTGAGTCCGAGAAGAAGGCTGCTGTGGAGATCGAGGCAGCGAACGAGCGAAAGCTGGCAGCGCAACGCGCCTACGCTACCCAGTTCAACTCAATCCAGGAAGGGCTGAAAAACTCGTTCGAAACGGCACTTCGAGACCAGATAGCGGCACAGACAAAAGCCAATTCGAAGCTCGAAGCGGCTAAAAAGGCGCAGCTTGATACTGAGAAACGTTACAACGATGCCCTTGAGAAGCTACGAGTTGGCGCCACAGGGCCGGCAAGTTTTGGTAATGCTCAGCGGCTCCAATACGCTGCTAACCAGGCGCTTCAAAGCGGTGACGTAGAGCGAGCCAAGAAGAACGCGCAGGACGCGCTCAAAATGCTGTTGGATCTGGCGGAGGCTGGTGAAAACACATACGGATTCGAGGGCTTCATTAAGAGCCTCCAGGCTATCGAACAGGAAGCAGATAAGGTCGCTGTCGATAAAGCAGAAAAGGCACGACAGGTCGAGATCGACAAGGTCAGGGAGTTCAAGAAAGAGTTCGAAGAGCTAAAGAACTTCAAAATCACGCCTTCGATTGACGACGACGCGTTGGCCAAGGAAACGGCCAAGATGCAGCGTTGGGCAAAGATGATCGGTAAAGACCTGATCATTGAGCCTCGCTCTGCTGATGCTTCGGTCAGTCGTCCTTCGCCGCTTGCTTTGCCGAAGGACGGTCAGTCTGCGGTGCCGGTGGCAATCAAACCAGTGGCGGTCGACCAGCCAGCAACGGCACCGAAGCCAGTAGTTGAGGCCGAGATAAAGCCTTCGACGACGTATCGAAAGGATGGGCCTAATAGCTTCACGAACTTGCCTGATCGCTCGGCGGCACAAGTCGCCGGGATCCGCCAGGACGGGTCGAATGGCTTCACGAACCTACCTCCGGTAAAGGTTGATATCCAGCCGGCTGGCATTCGGCAGGATGGAGAAAACAGCTTCACAAACCTTCCACCGGTGCCGGTCGACATCGCTCCGAAAGGCATCAGCCAGGAGGGGGACAAAGCCCTAGCTGACCTGCCTCCGGTCGATGTCGGGCTCGAACTGGATAAGGAATCTGCGGCTCAGACGTCTCAGGCAATTGAGGCTATCGCGCAAGAGTTCAAACGGTGGTTGACGGTGCCGGTAACCCTCGCAGGCACGGCTGGCGCAATAGCGGCCAGATCAGCCGGCGCTGACGGCTTCGCCACCGGTGGCTGGACCGGTCCCGGATCGAAATACCAGCCGGCCGGCATTGTTCACGCGGATGAGCACGTCCAGCCGAAGCGAGTCGTCAACGAGCCCGGCGCGCTGCCTTTCCTCGAGCGCGTCCGCCGTAATGGCTTCCAGAACACGATGAGCATGCTTCAGCAGCGCATCGCTTCTGGAATGCGGGGTTACGCCGAGGGCGGGCTGGTCGGCGCCAGGATGGTGCCGGCTATTCCGCAGATGGATCCGTCCCTCCTGGGGACAGGCGCGTCCTCCAATGAAGATTGGGGAACGATGGTCTTTGATTTGGGCGGCTACACGCATCCAATCAAGATGCCCCGAAGCGTTGCTGAGGAAATGCGGATCGCCAAGTTGAAGCGCGGGCGGACCCACACCCGCTAGAAGCCAAACTTATTGCAGGCGATCCCTGCATTGCAGTGTGTTAAATCGGAGTCTCAATGTCCCAACCCATGATCATGCTCGGCGGTGTGCCGATCGTGCTGCACGCTGGCGCGCCCGAAATGGCGTCGCAGCCACTTGAAGGTGCAACTGTAGTCCGCATGAGCAATGGCGCAGGCGTGAAGATGACGCACTGGGCAGGGAAGGCTGCAGGCTCCATCAGCGGTACGGGCTGGATGCCACCGGGCCTGGATGGTCTGGATTTCAGCCGAGCGCTCGAGCTGTACTGCACCAAGCAGGAAAGCGTCACCACAACGGTGACGACGGTGGTCCTCGGCAGCACGCCGCGGCCAGACGTAGACCCTTGGGCGCTGGCGTTGGTACGCGGCCAGTGGATCGGAACGGCATGCAGCTACGCAGAAGGCGCGGTGACCATCACGCCGGTACCGGGCGCGGTGCTCTATTCCGTCGCTTGGCTGCCCGTTTACTGGGTTTTTGCCACGAAGCCGCGCTCTACACTTTCGGCCGGTAGTGCAGCACACGGCTGGACCCTGGACTGGGAAGAAGTCTGATGCTCATCAATGGATACCCACTTGGCAGCGTACCGCTGGCCGGGCTTGGTGGCTCATCGTCTTCCGATCCGACGCCGGTGGCGCCGAATGCCGCTTTTCAGTGGAGGCCGGTGGTCACCGTAGGCGGCGTAGATTGGACGGCCCGTATTACCGGCACGGTCGAAATCGATAGAGAGGAGGGCAATGCCGGTATCGCTTCATTCGAGATCTGCATGCCGCCCGGGCCTGTCACGCCGACAGATTGGAAAGGGCGCGCGGTGACAGTCGACTTTGTTAGCCAAGATCAGGACGGCGAGCGCGTCCAGCGGCTATATACGGGCCGCATCGCTGACCCTTCGTGGGAGCGCACCGCGCGCACGCTCAGCTGCACATGCAGCGACAGCCTGCAGCAGAGGGTGGAGGCGCTGACGATCGCTGAGATCGACGCCCTGACGCCCTCGGCCCATTGGTCGCCGGACGTGTTCCAGCCTGTCGAAGGGCGGTCCCGCTGGGACTACATGAACGAACGCCTCGGTACGCTCACGGCCAGCCTGGACAGTGACGTCTACGGCGGCATGAGGGTGACAAGCTGGTTCGCGAAAGGATCGGCGGACTTCGTGTTCGGGCTTGGTTCGACGGTGCACGCATCACTCGACGTGCAGCTGAGCGATATCGGCGCCGAGACGAACGTTGTCGAGATCGATAGCGACTACCGGTTTTCACGCCTCCGGCAGCACAACGAGCGCTACTACTGGCAGCATCCCAATACCTTCGGGGTGGGTGGCGAGCAGGGGTTCTGTAACTGGATCTCCGAACGCGACGGTACCGAGCTGCCCGATATCCAGATGGTGAAGGATGCGGTGGCTGACACCGGGCAAACGCTGCTGAGCGCTGCCTCCTGGTATCGCCAGCTGCCGACCGGTGTGTATTGCGGCGGCGAGGTGCCTTGGTCGAACGACTACCTCGATTTGCTCCTGGGTGCCTCCTTCAGCGGCGGCCGGCGTTGGGTGCAGACTGTCACTGAGCAGTACCGGCTTCGCGTCGTTGCGGAAACGAGCGTAGCGGCAGTGGGTGAAGTGGTGTCCCGCCAGAGCGCGAACGTCGAGATTGAGAACGAGCGCGCGGAAGAGTGGGGGTCGAAGCCTTTTGGTATCGACACGCAAGGAATACCCAAGCAGTCGAACGGCAATGGCATCCCTGTCATTGATGGCTGGCCAGGCAACAAGCCGGACGACGGCAAGACCGGTCACGAGGATCTGCGCGACGAAGAGCGGCGGCAGGCTCTGCTACGAACTCTGCTGGCTGAAGGCTACTCGCAGGTCATATCCGCCCATCGTGGTACCGCCCTTAGTTGGCAGGTTCCAACAGGCTGGATCGGTGAATTGGATCTGGTCCATACGATCGAGCTGAATGACCAAGATGTTCACGCCAAAGGCAAATGCGTTCGGCTGCAGCACGCACTGGACATGGCATCCGGCAGCGCGCTGTCGACAGTGACCATGGCTGTCATGCGTGGCGGTGGCAGCGTCACTGATCCACTGGTCCCTCCGCCGTACCACGACGAGCCACAGCCTGAACCCGAGCCGGAAAGCCCGATTGCCACCAGCCTGCCTACACAGCTGGGTGGCAAGATCTCCAGCCCTGCGTACAAGGAGGACCTGCCCGGGTTCTCGGGCAACTACAGCGTGCCGGAGATCACCGATGCGGAGTTCCCGCGCCGGTTCGACCTGGACTCCCGCGAGATCCCAGCCGAGCAGACCGACGAACAGCAGATCGAGATTGCCCGGACCTACCGGGTCGCCATCCCCAATGACTTGCTTGAGATGACGTAATGAGCAGAGGAAGCGAAATGCAGGCCGAGCGCCGTGCTATCGGTCAGCGCAATGAGGCTGAGCGGCGCGCTGGTGGGAGGGCGATGGAGGAACGGCGCCGCGGTACGAAGGCTGTCGATGACCTCAACAGTCTGGTCGAGCCGCCGCGGCGGACGACAACCCTCAGTCCGGTGGCACCCGTAGGCGGATTCCCGACTTCGAGAGGTCGGGGCGTATGGAATGAGTCGCGCGCTCCGAGGGGTGGCGGCAACATCGCCAGCCCCCTGAAGGAAGTCACCAAGGATGAAAACGGCACGCAGGTGCCAGACCGTGAGCACTGGCCGAACATGATCATGACCAGCTCTGATGGGCTCTTCGTCTTCGAGGTCAAGCCGATCAAGACCTGGAAGTTCAAGGATGCCAATGGCGACGCCGTACAGCTTCAGATCGCCCAACCCAAGAAGGACGAAGCGTGATCGATCTTCCATCTACCACGGATGAAACGGTGGCGCTGGGCTGGCCCTGGCATGGAAGAATTGTCACGCGCCCGCGTGAAGAGGCCATTGTAGAGCTGCCCAACGGAAAGACCGTGCCAGTGGGTTTCGACGCCAGCCGAAACACATACCTGTTCGACATCGGCTACCCCGACATTCCATCCGAAACGATAGAGGCGGCCGGTGGGAAATGGTGGGGCCGGGCAATTCTCCGGGGCGGCCCGCTTAACTTGAATTACGCAGAGCATGTTTCGTATTACGGCGCCGGCGTGAAGCTGGCGAATACCACGAACGACTGGTTGCCAGGTGTGCCCCTTGTTTTCGATCCGGTAACAGAAGGTGGGCGACGGCGTATCGTCTTTGTGTCAGCGGCCTTCATGGGGCAATCCGAACTCGAGTTGACACTGAACTACCAGGGCGCTGTAGACCGAAAAGTCCGCATACCCATCACGCTAGATCAGCTTGGCAATGGCGCTGGACAGCCGGAGTGCGTTACTCGACAGCAATCCGCTGGACGCTATGAGAGTTACGGCCAAGTAAATGACCAATTTCTGCCAAATCCCGATTTGGAGATAGCGGACTTTCGGGCGAACAAGCTGCTTGTCGTCATAGCCGCAACCGCGCATGTCCGCGCGCCCAACGTGCCATATCCAATGGCCTACGAAAGCAGTTCCCCAAAACCTGCAACGGTCATCGGTTTATTGGAGATCGTGCTGCAGCCGGGCGTGCTGGACACAACGATTGATCCCAGGCCGCACGTCCAGCTTCGACTCATCGAAGATAGGGCCAGCGCGCTGGGAAACCCGGTTTACGAGACGCACGACGAGACCGGCCCCCAGTTCCGGGACTACCTCGCCAAATGGACACAGCAGCGGGGGTTGCTTAATGCTTGGTATGCCCCGGACGGTACTGTTCGAACGGCCCGATTTGATCGGATCCAGTCATCGGTGCAGGAACGGTGGCCGGCATCCTCGGAAGGCCCGGCCGGGCAGCGGGACATCATTGAGACCACGATGCGGATTCGGACCGACAGCGGTACGGTCATAGACGAGATGGTCATGCGCGATACGCGGGAACGTTTTGATCACGGCGCTAACACGATTCAACTCATACGCACCGTGGAAGTAACAGGGGAAGACCCTGATATCGCCGATTCTGGGCGCGTGACGGCTACGTTCGAGTACTTTGACCCGGCCCCAATTTTTCAGCCAGGCTTCCATGCCGACAGCATTGTCGCGTACATCTCAAGGGTGAGCGGCAGGAACATCATCCGAGAGCAGGATATCCGCATGCTCTGGCTGCTGCGCTGCAGCAATACGCTGTCTTGCCTCGGCTACACCCGTGAGCCGTTCGCGTACGCAGACGGCCAAGACACCATGCCTGTGAAGATCCGGAGGGGGCCGCTCATCTCGCCGAAGGGATCGGTTATGGAAGTGGACACCCGAACGTTATTGCACAGCCGCAGCGCAAATCCCGACTACGAATACTCCCGCAGTTTCTGGTGGTTCAGCGGGCTGCGGTACGCAAGCTACAACCCCGTCACAGGCGAGATTGCCCGTAACGACGAAACGGCCTCCTATAGCTGGGTCTGAGGACAAAACATGAACTTCGTCAACAACTGGCGCCGGGATATCACCCTGGCAGCCGGAGCGGTTTCGGCTGCGCTGGATTTGCCGAATGGCACCTATCGATTGACCCTGGCTGATGCAGTGCCGCCAACGCGTTTCGAGATCATCGAGGCGGTCGTTGCCAATGGTAACGCCTCCCTGACCCGCGGAATGGAAGGCACGACAGATCAGAACTGGCCGGCTGGTAGCCAGGTATTCGCATCGGTTACGGCAGGGATTCTACAGGCACTTTCGCAGGCTGGCGCAGGCGGCGGTGCCGCCCCCATCGTATCGGAAGACGCTCCAAATCAGCCCCCGGAAGCGATTGGGCAGCTCTATCTCAGGCAGCCGTTTGAAGCGCCACGGATCGTTTACGTTGCGTCTGGAACGACGTCCCCGGAGGATTGGGTCCTGGTCAGCGGGCAAGAGCGCGCCGACACATTCGGGTATAGCAGTACGTTCGAGGTTGAGCGATACCGTCGCAACTTCGTAGTAAACATCCCGGGCGCAACCAGCGATGAGCCCACCACGCTGCTATTGCCGCCATGGACAGCTACCCCGTCTGGGTGGTCGTGCAAAGTAAGACAGCCGATGTCTCTTACGCTTGATTTCAGCTCAATGGGCCCATCAGTTGGAGCGGATATAACCGATCACCAGACTGGTTCCTCAGCGAGTGTCCGCGGTGCAGCACTCGCGCTATCCACGACGCAGCCTGTCGAAATCGTCATCGATATGCTCGCTATATATGAGGATGCCCCGCCGAACGTCTATGTAGCGATGGAAATAAAGCCGTACATACCGACTACGTTCGACTACGTGCTGGAGGGTGTATGACGCCTTCCCGACTGGATTTCCCAATTACACCCGGCGCCACCAACCGAAAGCCGCTCTGGCTGATGCAGCCTGACTACGACTATCGACCCATCGCCGAGATCCGTCAGACCGCACCCCTAACCCTCACCGTACCCGAGCATGGTCTGCCTGGCATGTGGCCGGTCTGGATCGACGGTACATCCTCAAGCCAACTGAACCGATCGCCCGCGCGCGAGCCGTTCCGTATGGCGAAGGTCATCGATGCGGACACGATCGAATTCAATGACATCAACGGCGCGGCGCTCAAGGCCAACGGTGGGCAGCTGATCTACCAGAAGCCCGTAGATCTGACCGGCTGTACCGGGCGGCTACTCATCGCCGGTTCGGATGGCTCGACGCTCGAACTCACGACTGACAACGGCGGCCTGGTCATGGAAGGGCTTGGCCAGATGCTCATCGTGGTCACGGCAGAGCAAAGCGGGGCGCTGACCTTCGAGCGCGGCACGTATGACCTCGACCTGACCATGAGCAATGGGGACGTGATCCGCTGGCTGCAGGGTGATGTCACGACCCGGCCGGAGGGATGCCATGCCTGCTGACGTCATTGTCGCCGGCCAGCCGTTCGTGCTGGTCGTCGAGCCTCGCGCGGCGCCCGCTGTAGTGGTGGCTGCTGGCAACCAAGGCCCGCCCGGTCCTGCCGGGCAAGGTCTCGCCGAAATCAGTCCCGATCAGGACAACCAAATCGAAGAGCGGCCCACCGGCCTCTACGTCGCCCCGCATCGCTGGGCCCTAAATCAGTGGTAATCAGGAGGCCGTAATGGCTCATGTCAAGTTCTACAAAGTCACTTCTCTGCCCGCAACGCTCGAGCCGGACGCGCTCTATTTCGTTGCAAACGGCGCCTATGCCGAAACCTACGTCACGGACGGATCGGGTGCGGCAAAGGGCGTCGGCAACACGCCGATGATCAACTCGCTGATCGATGCGGCTTTAGCGAACTGGGGCGGGGCTGCCAGCACCGTATCTATCGTGGCAGACATTGCCGCGCGCGATGCGCTGATTGCCACGCTCGAGTCGAACACGATGATTCTGGTGATCGACGCATCGGCCGACCCGACCGTAGGCGAAGGCTCAGCCCTCTACGCGTACGCGGCGGACACCGACACCATCTACAAGGTGGCCGAATACGAGTCCATGGACGTGATTGTCCAGTGGAATGAGATCGAGGGCCGTCCAACATCGACACCGGCGCAGATCGACAATGCCGTAGCTCAGGCCCACAGCCACGCCAACAAGGCCGTGTTGGACCAGTTGAGCGACGTGAACAACGAACTGCACTACCGCGGCGTCCGCGTCGGCGGCGGCGCCGAATGGAACACGACGAACTGGTGATCAGATGGCCCAGGTGAAGTTTCACAAGTACGTCGCCGCGCTGCCGGCGCAGCTTGAGCCGAACGCCGTTTACTACGTCCGAGCGGGTGCGGGTTTTGACGCATACGTCACGAACGCTGCGGGTACGGTAGTCGCCTATCCAGCCAACAAAGGCTCGGCGTCGGACGTTGGCGCGGAACCTGCAATTTCTTCTGGCTCGACCGATCAATATTGGCGTGGCGATAAGACTTGGCAGAGCCTAGCGGCGGCCGTTCGCGCGACCGTCCTAACCGGGGTTTCGACGGCTACAGCGGCTGTCATTACGGCGACCGACACGGTGCTCGTAGCGCTTGGAAAGCTCCAAGCGCAGCTCGGCAACAAGGTCGACAAGGAAACGGGCAAAGGCCTGTCCACCAACGACTACACCTCGGCGGAGAAAAACAAGCTGGGGGGTATTGCTGCGGGCGCTACGGCGAACAGCTCGGATGTCTACCTGCTCAGCCGTGCGAACCATACTGGCACTCAGGCTATCAGCACGGTCAGCGGGTTGCAGACCGCTTTGGACAGCAAAGCAGCGACCACCGCTGTTCTCCTGAAGGCTGGCGATACCGCCACTGGCACTATCAATTTCACACAAGGCATCAACCTGTCTGGCTCGTTCACGGACGCAGCTGGCGGGCTGTACTACGACGCGGCAAACGCCAGATTGCGCGCCAAGCTAGGAGATAGGTGGGGGACGGTAGTTACCACTGCTGGTGACATCGAAGCACCGATTGTTTCTGCAGCACTGAACTCGATCATCATGAAAGGCGGTGGCGGCAAAGGCATCATCCATCGTGTAGATAGCAGCAACTATTACTTCTTGGTGTCGGACACCAACGACGGCACGTTTAACAGTTTGCGCCCTTTGTTCATGAACCTGACTACAGGTTTGATTTACATGCGCCAAGGGCTGGATGTGTCTGGCGGCGTGAAGTCCGACACCTTCACGGGTAACGGCGCAGGCCTCACAGGAGTTAAAGCCGATTCCCTGACTACCCCCCGAACGATCAACGAGGTGTCCTTCGACGGTACGGCCAACATCACATTGCCAGGCGCTAACCTTGGTATTGGGGCGCGTAGCACCACGTCCGTGGAAGTGACGTCGAGCACTGGGACCAACACCAATCTCCCCGCTGCTACGGCGTCGCTTGCTGGTCTGATGACGTCTGCGGACAAGACGAAGCTCGATGGCGTTCAGGCCGGCGCCCAAGCCAACGTCGCGACGAACCTAAGCATCGGTACTCGAACAACAACTAGCTTGGAGGTGGTGTCGAGTACAGGCAGCAACGCGTCCTTACCAGCGGCCTCCACGACGCAGGCTGGGGTGATGGCCTCAGCAGACAAGTCCAAGCTGGATGGGGTCCAGGCGGGCGCACAAGCAAACGTTGCTACCAACCTGTCAGTTGGGACGCGCTCGGCGACTACCTTGGAAGTCGTATCGAGCACCGGAAGCAATGCGACCCTGCCGTCCGCGTCCGGCACACAGGCAGGGCTGATGGCAGCCGCGGACAAATCCACGCTGGACCGGGTGTCCGCGGCGGTCGATGCCCCATACACGCCTACCGAAGGCATAGGGGTAAGCAGGGCGCTGGGCCTGGGTGACTCTGGGAAGTTCCTGTGGAACTCAAGCACAGCCAACCTTGTGGTGACGGTGCCAACCAACGCTACCGCCGCATTCCCTGTGGGCGCTGAAGTACACCTTCGCGCCCGGGCAGGCAGGTACATCCAGATAGCAATCGCCTCACCGACCGTCACGACCGTGGAGCTGCCCACCGGCGGTACGTACTTCGTGGACGACCGAATGACAGTAACCCTCAAGAAAATCGCAGCCGATTACTGGGTTCTGATTGGCCAGACCCGACCAGCATAAGGAGACCTCTATGGCACTCGAAGAACGGACCCGCCCATACCAGACGGTCATCAATCACGATCCTGTCAGTGGCGTTTATGTGACCCACAGCGACATCTATGAGGTTCTGAAGGACGGCGTCGTGATCACCCAAAGCGTCAGCCAGCCGAAAGTGCTTGATGGTGGTGACGAGGCGCTAGGCGAAGTACTCAACAAGCTCCTCGGCGACACTGCGACGGAAATCCTGCTCCAGGCCAAAGCGTCGGCTGTAGAGCTGGACGCTGCGCTGCAAGCACGAGCTCAAGCGGAACTGGAGAGAGACGAGACGGAGAAACGGCTTAGTAATCGCGCGAGCCAGCTTGAACAGAACCTACAGGCTATGGAACTGCGGGCGAAGACAGCGGAAGAGAAGCTAGCAGCTATTTCCCGGACAATCTCCGAGCAGGACGCGCTACGCTCGGCTAGCGCGGTCGCCGAGTGATACCGAGCATATCTGGGTGGTCACGTGCGCAGTCGCCCACGTCCACGCCAGTGGCCACACCCGGCGCGCCGCGCAACCTTCAACCAAATGGATTCGGCTACGGGCCGCCTAGCGCGTATTACGACCTCGTATGGCAACCGCCTGCTACCGGTAGTGCGCCTACTGCATACCTCGTTTTCATGCGTGTGAACAACGGAGGGTACAGCCTATACGGCGAGACTGCCGCAACTTCAATGCGCGTGAGCGGAGTTTCGTTTGGCAATACCACGTATTTCTACGTGACGGCCAAGAATAGCGCGGGGGAAGGGCCTGCATCCAATGTTCTGCAGATGGAACCGTTCTAGCAGCTGACCATACATTCAGCCCGGCCAAGTGCCGGGCTTTTTATTGCCTGGAGAAAAGCATGGCAGTCATCAAAGAGCACCCGAACGTGGTCGCCTTCCTCGACATGCTCGCGGTGTCAGAGGGCACCGTGCGCTATGGAGATCAGGACGGGTACAACGTCCTGTTCGGCGGCGAGACGTTCAGCAGCTACGCGGACCACCCGCGTCGCAAGATCACTAAAACCATGAAAGGTAAGCCCATTACCTCCACGGCGGCCGGGCGGTACCAGTTCCTTGAGCGGACATGGGACGCGATCGTGAAGGCATACGGATTCAAGGGTCGGTTCATTCCCGAAGCCCAGGACTTGGCGGCGATCAAGCTGATCAAGGAGCGCCGCGCATACGAAGACGTAGTGGCCGGACGTTTTGATGAGGCGGTCATGAAGTGCCGGAACATCTGGGCGTCCTTGCCTGGCGCCGGGTATGGGCAGCCTGAGCACCGCCTTGAGACCTTGGTGGCCGCTTACAAGCTGGCCGGGGGTAAGTTCGCATGACCTGGCTTCGCGCCACTCCGCTGTGGGCGTGGCCGCTCGTGGGTGGCCTGTTGGTGGGTGGTGCTATCGCAGCAGGCATTCAAGGCCTGCGCTGGGACGCTGATGTATCGAAGATTCGGGAGGAGTGGAGCAAGGAGCGTGAGGATTTGGAGAGGCGCGCACGTACCGCAGAAGCCGAGCAGCGGGCAATAGAGCGTGACCGTCAGAGCGCAGTCGACGAGGCAGCAAGGAATGGAAAGGAACAGACAGATAGGGCGGTGGCTGATGCCAATAGCCTTCGCGATGAGCGTGACAGCTTGCAGCAGCAATTCGAGGCCGCCGAGCGTCGTAGTCGCGCCTGCGGCAATTCCCTCACTGCCGCCTACAGCCAGGCAGCCGATCGCGCCGCCCGAGTGCGTGCCGACGTGTTCGGCCGGTGCACAGCGGCTGTTGCGCTCTATGCGGGAATCTCTGATGAGCGTGGAATAGCGGGCAATGTCTGCACCGCCTCATACGATTCACTAGAAGGAGGTAGCCGATGACGATCCAGACGAAAGACGCGTTTATCGAACTGGCCGGGCGCTTGTGGGATGAGGCGTTCCCTCAACAGCCTGAACAGCCGAAGCCGGCCGAGGGTGCCAAGCCCGTGGCAAGCCTCAGCATTGGCGGCAGCACCGACGGGGAGTGGGTGAAGGGCTTCAGCAAAGACCGCAACATGATTGCGTTCGCCGCCACGGCCGACAACAAGAAGCACCTGATCGTGGGCCGAACGATGAAGTTTGCCAGCGGCGAGACCCGCAAGATCACCGGCAACGGCACGTCTATGGGTAAGGTCTGGCTGGAGTACGACGGGACTAAGCTTGCGCCGGTAGACGGCCCTGTCGAGATCTACGAGGGGCAGAGCGTCCCAAAGCTTGAGGGGGTGTCGGAATCGATCGTTGCGCCGGCGCCCCAGGCCAAAGGCCGGATTCTGCTGAACATCGGGCTAGGGTCGGGTGGAGATTGGATTCTGCCTGGCAAGGACGGCACCGAATACCGGCTACCCACTCGTCGAGACTGGGAAGGCGCGGCGAAGCATGGCTTCAAGTCCACCCGTCTGGGGTTCTTATGGGAGCGGATGACGGGCGGCGGTGCCCCGGGGCGGGGGCAGGTCAATGGGTATTTCGTCGATCGGTTGCTGAAGTCGCTCGAGATCGGCCGCGAGGTCGGTATGGACGTGTCAGCGCTCGACATGCACAACTATGCCGGGTACAGCACGACGGATACGTCGAAGGACCGGAAAAAGATCGGCACAAGCGCGGTACCGATCCACGCTCTGGGCGATGACTGGGCTGCCTTTCTCACCGAGCTGATGAAGAACGACGTCGCGCGGACGATGATTACCGGCATCGATGTGATGAATGAGCCGGTCGGCATCAAATGGGACGTCTGGAAACAGGCCCTGCAACACGCCGTAACGAAGATCGCCGGCGTCGTGCCTGACCTACCGATCCACCTCGAGGGGATCAACTACTCGTCGACGATCGACTGGGTGAAGAACAACCCGACGATGCATGAGATCGTGCATCCGAGGGGTAAAGACTTCCTGATCCCGCACGGCCACCTGTATCTCGACGAACGAGCGTCAGGCTTCTGGGAGACTGCGAAGGACAAGGCCGACGACTTCCAGCCAGATGACGGGATCAAGTCCCTACAGTCGTTCTATAACTGGTGCGTTCAGAATGGGTATAAAAGGAGGGCGATCGGGGAGACGTGGGTGCCTGGTGGGTTCCCGCGCAGCCAGAAGAGCCTGGACAACATGCTGGGCTGGTGTATCGACCACGGCGTAGACGTTTACCTGTGGTACTGGTCGGAAGGCGCCAATGGAAGCATCCAGGACATGCAGTCCGCAAAGAACCGCTCGACACTCGATATCGCGCTCAAGCACCTGAAGGTGTCGCCGTAACCCTCACCCTCTGAGTTCACGCTCAGTCCTGTCTATCTCCATCTTCAACCTCAGCGCGTGCATCTGTACGACGGTGTCGCCTTTCTGTGGGCGGCATTTGTCGAGCTCGCGTTTGAGGTTACGCAGGCGGCGGTAGAGCAGGGTGCGGTTGTGGTCGCATATTTGGTCCATGGCATGCCCCTCTGTGGGGTTGCCAATGAGACAGCGAGACGGGAAATAGGTGCTGTGCGCACCTGTAGCAGGAATGTGTCACACAGTAGATTACACTGTGACATAGAGCGGTATTTCGTGAACACGTTACACAGTGGCGGGCGGCGTAACCTGTTGATATTGAAGGGTTCTAGCTTGGCGCGTAGGATTTAGGTTCCAGCGCCGCGAGGCGTAAGAGTTCGAGTCTCTTCATCCGCACCATATACCTTGACGCACCGACTTAGGTGCGTCGTAGGTATCTCTCCTCGATTTACTCCCGTATTCCTTTTTTTCGAACCCCCGATGTGTGCTCTCAGGCGCGAAATTCGTGGCATTGCGCGCTAGTCAGGCAGGTGACTTCTGGTCTCCGTGCAACTAGAATGCATGCCCTTGAATTGGGGCCGGATAGCCGGCTTATGTCTGTGCAACGAGGATTATCCATGCAAGTTTCTGTTGAAAGCACCTCTGCTCTTGAGCGCAGGATGACGATTGGCGTCCCTGCCGAGCGCATCGAGACCGAAGTCGACAAGCGTCTGCAGCAGACAGCCCGCCGCGCCAAGATCCCTGGCTTCCGTCCCGGCAAGGTGCCGATGAGCGTCATCCGTCAGCGCTACGAGGCTGCTGCGCGTCAGGAAGCGCTGGGTGACATCATCCAGGCCACGTTCTATGAAGCCGTGGTCGAACAGAAACTGAATCCAGCCGGTGCGCCTGCGGTCGAGCCAAAAGTGTTCGAAAAAGGCAAGGATCTCGAGTACACCGCTACGTTCGAAGTATTTCCCGAATTCAGCGTTTCTGGGCTTGAGGACATTGCGATCGAACGTCTGAGCGCAGACGTGGCCGATAGCGACGTTGACAACATGCTGGAGATCCTGCGTAAGCAGAACACCCGTTTCGAGAAGGCTGATCGTGCCGCTCAGGATGGCGATCAGCTGAACATCGATTTCGTCGGCAAGATCGACGGTGAAGCTTTTTCGGGCGGTTCTGCCCAGGGCACTTCGCTGGTGCTGGGCTCCGGCCGCATGATTCCAGGTTTCGAAGAGGCTCTGATTGGCGCGCAAGCGGGTGAAGAGCGTGTGATCAACCCGACGTTCCCCGAGGACTATCAAAACCTGGATCTGGCCGGCAAGACCGCTGAGTTTACTGTCAAGGTCAACGAAGTTGCAGAGCCCAAGCTGCCAGAGCTGAACGATGATTTCTTCAAGCTGTTCGGCGTGACCGAGGGTGGCGAGGAAGGCTTCCGTGCTGAAGTGCGCAAGAACATGGAGCGCGAGCTGCGCCAGGCAATCAAGGCCAAGGTGAAGAACCAAGTCATGGATGGTCTGTTGAGCGCCAACCCGATCGAAGCACCGAAAGCGCTGATCGACAACGAGGTCAACCGACTGCGCGTTCAGGCAGTTCAGCAGTTTGGTGGCAACATCAAGCCGGACCAGCTGCCCGCTGACCTTTTCACCGAGCAAGCCAAGCGCCGCGTTGTCCTTGGCCTGATCGTGGCTGAGGTAGTCAAGCAGTTTGAATTGAAGCCGGACGATGCACGTGTTCGCGAACTGATCGAAGAGATGGCGTCCGCCTATCAAGAGCCTGAGCAGGTCGTCTCCTGGTATTACAAGAATGACGAGCAGCTCAACGAAGTGCGCTCGGTTGTGCTTGAAGAACAAGTTGTGGATACTGTTCTGGAGAAGGCCAAGGTTACCGACAAGTCGGTCTCCTACGAAGAAGCGGTCAAACCGGCGGAGGCTCCTGCCGCAGCCGCTTAAGCTTCACCCCTCTAGCACGACCATGAGCCAGCCTTAGCGCTGGCTCATGCGTTTCAGATCGATCATTCCAAGGAGCGACCGCAGGACATGTCCCGCAATCCGTTTATGCAAATGCCTGATATCGAAGCAGCTGGCGGCCTCGTGCCGATGGTCATCGAGCAGTCGGCTCGTGGCGAACGCGCGTATGACATCTATTCACGTCTGCTCAAGGAGCGTGTGATTTTCCTGGTGGGGCAGGTCGAGGACTACATGGCCAACCTGGTCGTGGCCCAGTTGCTGTTCCTTGAAGCAGAGAATCCGGACAAGGACATCCACCTGTACATCAACTCGCCGGGCGGCTCAGTCACGGCAGGGATGTCGATCTATGACACCATGCAGTTCATCAAGCCTGACGTCTCCACGATCTGTATCGGGCAGGCTTGCAGCATGGGCGCCTTGCTTCTTGCGGGCGGCGCAGCGAAAAAGCGCTATTGCCTTCCTCATTCGCGGATGATGATTCACCAGCCGCTTGGTGGGTTCCAAGGCCAGGCGTCTGATATAGAAATCCACGCACGTGAGATACTGACGATCCGCGAACGTCTCAACAAGATCCTGGCCGACCACACAGGCCAGCCGATCGACGTGATCGCGCGCGATACCGATCGCGACAACTTCATGAGCGGCGAGGAGGCCGTAAAATACGGTCTCGTGGATCAGGTACTGAGCCAGCGTCAGCTTGCAGTTTGACTGTAAGCGCATACCCGTGACGTGTCGTTACGGGTATGCCGACGCAACGTATCGCCTCGTTGGCAGTCTATCTACACGAGGCGCGTGATCACCTCGCGACATTCAAAACCTGCGATATGCGGCAAACCCGTGGGGTTGAAAATACCCGCGATTGCCTTCATCTTGTGTTTCAAGCCTACCGTATTGGATTGATCGATGACTGATACCCGTAACGGCGAGGACAACGGCAAACTGCTTTATTGCTCCTTCTGCGGCAAGAGCCAGCACGAAGTACGCAAATTGATTGCCGGGCCCTCGGTCTTCATCTGTGACGAATGCGTCGACCTGTGTAACGACATCATCCGCGAGGAGGTGCAGGAAGCACAGGCGGAGAGCAATGCGCACAAACTGCCGGCCCCCAAGGAAATCAGCGGCATTCTCGATCAGTACGTCATTGGTCAGGAGCGCGCAAAGAAGGTGCTCGCCGTAGCGGTGTACAACCACTACAAGCGCCTCAATCAGCGCGAAAAGAAAGACGATGTCGAGCTCGGCAAAAGCAACATTCTGCTGATTGGGCCGACCGGCTCGGGCAAGACACTGCTGGCGGAAACGCTTGCGCGCTTGCTTAATGTTCCGTTTACAATCGCTGATGCGACCACGCTAACCGAGGCTGGTTATGTTGGCGAGGATGTCGAGAACATCATCCAGAAGCTGTTGCAGAAGTGCGACTACGACGTGGACAAGGCCCAGATGGGTATCGTCTACATTGATGAGATCGACAAGATCTCACGTAAGTCCGACAACCCATCGATTACTCGTGACGTATCTGGCGAGGGTGTGCAGCAGGCGCTGCTCAAGCTTATTGAAGGAACGGTAGCTTCTGTGCCGCCCCAGGGTGGTCGTAAGCATCCGCAGCAGGAATTCCTGCAGGTCGATACGCGGAACATCCTCTTCATCTGCGGCGGCGCGTTCGCCGGTCTGGAGAAGGTGATCCAGAATCGTTCTACCCGCGGCGGTATCGGTTTCAATGCCGAAGTACGCAGCAAGGAACTTGGCAAGAGGGTCGGTGAGGCGCTGCGGGAAGTGGAGCCGGACGACCTGGTGAAGTTCGGTCTTATCCCAGAATTCGTCGGTCGCCTGCCTGTCATTGCGACTCTCGATGAGCTTGACGAGGCTGCGCTTATGCAGATCCTTACCGAGCCTAAGAATGCATTGACGAAGCAGTACGCCAAGCTTTTCGAAATGGAAGGCGTGGACCTTGAGTTCCGTGCTGATGCATTGAAGGCTGTGGCGAATAAAGCACTCGAGCGCAAGACAGGGGCTCGTGGACTACGATCGATCCTGGAGGGCATCCTCCTTGACACCATGTACGACATTCCTTCGCAGAACGATGTCAGCAAGGTGGTGATCGACGAAAGCGTTATCGAGGGCACCTCCAAGCCGCTGCTCATTTACGAGAGCAGTGAGCCTGCCAAGGCAGCGCCTGACGCATGATCAAAGGGGCCTAACGGCCCCTTTGTATTTCCCGTGCTTGTATTTTGCTCGATGCGCCCGCATCTTGGGTGAATACACTTTTCCGATCACGACCCTGTGGGTCGCAGTAGAGTCGAAACCATGAAGACAACCATCGAACTGCCGCTCCTTCCCCTGCGCGATGTCGTCGTTTATCCGCACATGGTGATTCCGTTGTTCGTTGGGCGTGAGAAGTCCATCGAGGCACTGGAAGCCGCGATGAGCGGCGACAAGCAGATTCTTCTGCTCGCCCAGCGCAATCCCGCTGACGACGACCCCGGCGAAGACGCCCTTTACCGCATGGGTACGATCGCGACAGTGCTGCAACTCCTAAAGCTGCCGGATGGCACCGTCAAGGTGCTTGTGGAGGGTGAGCAGCGTGGTGCGATGGAGCGATTTTTCGAGGCTGATGGACATTGCCGTGCCGAGGTTTCCGTCATTGACGAAACTGAAGCAGACGAGCGCGAGAGCGAAGTGTTCACGCGCAGCCTGATGAGCCAGTTCGAGCAATATGTCCAACTGGGTAAGAAGATTCCGTCAGAAGTGTTGTCGTCGCTGAACAGTATCGACGAGCCGGGCCGCTTGGTTGATACGATGGCGGCGCACATGGCGCTCAAGATCGACCAGAAGCAGAGCATCCTGGAGATCACGGAACTTAGCGAGCGAGTCGAGCATGTGCTCGCCTTGCTGGACGCCGAGATCGACCTGTTGCAGGTAGAAAAGCGTATTCGCGGCCGTGTCAAAAAGCAGATGGAGCGCAGCCAGCGCGAGTACTATCTGAATGAGCAGATGAAGGCCATTCAGAAGGAGCTGGGTGACATAGACGAGGGCCATAACGAAGTCGAAGAGCTCAAGAAGCGAATCGAGAACGCAGGGCTGTCCAAGGAAGCGCACGCCAAGGCAACAGCGGAACTGAACAAACTGAAGCAAATGTCACCGATGTCAGCTGAGGCGACAGTCGTGCGGACATACATCGATTGGCTTGTGAATGTGCCGTGGAAGGCTGAGAGCAAGGTTCGTCTCGATCTGTCCAGGGCCGAAGACATTCTCGACGCCGATCATTATGGGCTTGAGGAGGTCAAGGACCGCATACTCGAGTACCTTGCTGTCCAGAAGCGCGTTAAGAAGCTGAAAGGCCCTGTGCTTTGTCTCGTTGGGCCTCCGGGTGTCGGCAAAACCTCACTTGCGGAATCCATCGCCAGCGCAACGAATCGCAAGTTCGTCCGTATGGCCCTGGGCGGCGTGCGTGACGAGGCTGAAATCCGAGGCCATCGTCGCACCTACATCGGGTCCATGCCTGGCCGTCTGATCCAAAAGCTTACCAAGGTAGGTACTCGCAATCCGCTGTTCCTCCTTGATGAGATCGACAAGATGGCGAGTGATATGCGAGGGGACCCTGCGTCCGCCTTGCTGGAAGTGCTTGATCCTGAGCAAAACCATAATTTCAACGACCACTACCTCGAGGTGGACTTCGACCTGTCGGACGTGATGTTCATCTGCACCGCGAACTCGATGAATATTCCTGCGCCGCTTATGGACCGCATGGAGATCATCCGTCTCCCTGGCTACACCGAAGACGAAAAGGTCAATATCGCTACTCGGTACCTGGCACCGAAGCAAACCGCTGCGAACGGATTGAAGAAAGGTGAGCTGGAGTTCGAAGAGTCCGCCATACGGGACATGATTCGGTACTACACTCGGGAAGCAGGTGTGCGGAGCTTGGAACGTCAAGTCGCCAAAGTCTGCCGCAAGGCAGTCAAGGAGCACGCCAAGCAGAAGCGTTTCCAGGTGACCGTCACAGCTGAAAACCTCGAGCACTACCTGGGCGTACGGAAATTCCGTTATGGACTAGCCGAACAGCAGGACCAGATCGGCCAGGTAACAGGCCTAGCCTGGACTCAGGTGGGTGGTGAGCTGCTCACTATCGAAACGGCAGTTGTTCCGGGCAAGGGGCAACTGATCAAGACCGGTTCGCTCGGCGATGTGATGGTCGAGTCCATGACGGCTGCGCAGACAGTGGTTCGCAGCCGAGCACACGCCCTCGGCATTGCACCGGACTTCCATGAGAAGCGTGACATCCACATCCATATGCCTGAGGGCGCTACGCCCAAGGATGGCCCGAGCGCAGGTATCGGTATGTGTACCGCGTTGGTCTCGGCGCTGACCCAGATACCGGTTCGTGCGGATGTGGCGATGACAGGTGAAATCACCTTGCGTGGACAAGTGCTCGCAATTGGTGGCTTAAAAGAGAAACTGCTGGCTGCTCACCGGGGCGGAATCAAAACAGTAGTTATTCCTGAAGAAAATGTGCGCGACCTCAAGGAAATACCTGAAAACATCAAGCAAGCGCTCACGATAAAACCTGTCAAATGGATTGACGAGGTCCTTCAAATTGCGCTGCAATACGCGCCGGAGCCCTTGCCCGATGCGGCTCCGGAGATAGTAGCGAAGGAAGATAAGCGCGAATCCGAATCCAAGGAGCGGATCAGCACGCATTAGCTGGGTGGCTTCCTTGACCCACTTTCGAGGCCTTGATATAAAGCGGCCCTCGTGTTCTAGAGCCAGCCAGCGGCCACTCTTGCTTGATATTTAGACACTAAGAAATAACTCAACGGAAATAAGGGGACTTAGAGTGAACAAGTCGGAATTGATCGATGCTATTGCCGCATCCGCTGACATCCCGAAAGCTGTTGCCGGCCGTGCGCTGGATGCAGTGATCGAGTCGGTTACTGGTGCACTGAAGGCGGGTGACTCCGTCGTATTGGTAGGTTTCGGTACTTTCGCCGTGAAAGAGCGCGCTGCGCGCACTGGCCGCAATCCGCAGACTGGCAAGCCGATCAGCATCGAAGCAGCCAAGATCCCAGGTTTCAAAGCGGGCAAGGCTCTGAAGGACGCTGTTAACTAAGCGTACCTCGGGCTGTTGCCTGATGGTGGGGCCATAGTCAGATTCGGCAGAGTCCTCATCGGGATTGCAAACCGGATCCCCACCGTGTGGTATCGAGAAGGCGCATCCCAGGATGCGCCTTTTTTCTATCCAAACTCTATTCGTACGCTGCTGCTTGGCGCTTTCGCAAGCAGTTCCGGGGGATGAATGCTGCAAAATATCAGGGACAAGTCCCAGGGTTGGATCGCGAAGGCCATCATTGGCCTGATCGTGGTGCTGATGGCCTTCACAGGCTTCGAAGCGATTTTCAACTCGGTGACTCACAATCAGACGGCAGCCGAGGTCAATGGTGAAGAAATCACCATTCCTGAGGTGAACCAGGCCGTCGAGATGCAGCGCCGCCAGTTGGCGCAGCAGCTAGGGCCTGATTTCGACGCTTCCATGCTCGATGATCGCCTGCTTCGCGATAGTGCAGTCAACGGCCTGATCGACCGCATGTTGCTGCTGCAAGGCGCCCGCAACGCCGGTTTCGCCTTTTCTGACGCCGCGGTGGATCAACTGATCGTGCAGACGCCTGAATTCCAAGTGAACGGTGCGTTCGATGCCGTACGCTTCGATCAGGTTATTGGTCAGATGGGTTACAGCCGTCTCCAATTCCGTGACTTGCTACAGAAGGAGATGCTGGTAGCACAGCTTCGCGCGGGCGTTTCCGGTACGAGCTTCGTTACCGATCAGGAGATCGAAGCATTTGCAGCCCTTGAACGGCAAACCCGTGACTTCGCTATTCAGACGTTTAGGGCGAGCCCTGAAGCCGTGTCGGTATCGAATGAAGAGATCAAGGCATTCTACGACCAGGATCCGGCCCGCTTCATGAGCCCGGAGCAGGTCGTACTTGAGTACGTTGAACTCAAGAAGCAGGCGTTCATGGATCAGGTTGAAGTTACGGACGAAGAGCTTCAATCCCAGTATGCGAAAGACACAGCGAATCGTACGGAGCGCCGTCGCGCTTCACATATCCTTATTGAAGTGACTGACAACGAAACCGATGCCCAGGCAAAGACGGCGATTGAAAGCCTGCATGATCGTTTGAACCAAGGCGAGGATTTCGCAGCGCTAGCCAAAGAGGCGTCACAAGACCCAGGTTCAGCGCCTGAAGGTGGCGACCTCGGGTTTGCAGGCCAAGGTGTATACGACCCAGCGTTCGAGAAAGCGCTTTATGCATTGAAAGAGGGTGAAGTCTCCCAGCCGGTTCGGACCGAGTTTGGCTGGCACCTCATTAAACTCACCGGGGTCCAAGCCGCAGACCTGCCTTCGTTCGAAAGCATGAAGAGTAAGTTGGCTGAAGAAGTTAAGGCACAGCGTGCCGAGGCTCGCTTCATTGAGGCGAGCAAGACGCTGGAAAATTCCGCGTTCGAGTCAGCCGATCTTTCCCAGCCCGCTGAGGAGCTGGGGTTGAAGATTCAGACTTCCGGTCCGGTTGGCCGCGAAGGTAGCGAAGGTATTACTGCAAATCGACAGGTCATGCAGGCTGCGTTCAGTCAGGAAGTGCTCGAAGAGCGCGCGAATAGCCCGCTGCTGGAGCTCGACCCAGAGACTGCCGTCGTGGTTCGCGTCAAGGAGCACCGCCAGCCTGAGCAGCTGCCGCTGGAACAGGTCAGCGACCAGATCCGGGGGCAGCTCGTGCAGCAAAAGGCAAGCGAGCATGCGCGCAGCGAAGGCGAGAAGCTGATCAGCGAGCAGCGCGGCAAACCCGCGGACAATGAAGGCGGAGCTTGGCAGGTGGTCGAAGCAGCTGATCGCAATCAAGAGGGTGTCGATCCTGTGGTGCTGCAACAGGTCTTCAGAATGGCCAAGCCTGCAGACGGCACACCTCGGATGTCTGGCGTCGCGCTGGACAACGGTAGCTTCGTGGTCATCCGCCTTGACGGGGTAAACTCACCGGAGCAGACGCTGAGTGATGAAGAGAAAGCCAATTATCGGCGTTTCTTGGCATCGCGGGCAGGTCAACAAGACTTTTTCGCGTATCGGGAGATGTTGCGCGAAAGCGCTGAGATCGAGCGTAAGTGACCCGAGATGTGCGATGACTCTTCATTAGGAAGAGGGCAGAAATGAAAACGCCGCTATCTTTCGATAGCGGCGTCTCTTTAAGCGGGATACGTCGGGCGATTAGTCTTCGCTGAGATTGCCCATCGCCGTCGTGTTGAAGCCACCGTCGACGTACAGGATTTCACCACTGATGCCGGACGCAAGATCCGAGCACAGGAATGCGCCTGCATTACCCACTTCGTCGATGGTGACGTTGCGACGCAGCGGTGTCTGCGCTTCATTGGCAGCGAGCATCTTGCGGAAGCTCTTGATCCCGGATGCAGCCAATGTACGGATCGGGCCGGCGGAAACGGCATTGACGCGTGTGCCTTCTGGGCCAAGGCTGGATGCAAGGTAGCGAACCCCTGCTTCCAGGCTGGCTTTCGCCATTCCCATGACGTTGTAGTTCGGCATGGTACGCTCGGCGCCGAGGTAGGAGAGGGTCAGTAGGCTGCCATTGCGACCCTTCATCATTTCGCGGCCCGCTTTGGCCAGGGCGACGAAACTGTAGGCACTGATGTCGTGCGCGATCTTGAAGCCTTCGCGGGTGGTGACTGCAGTGAAATCACCGTCAAGCTGGTCGCCTGGAGCGAAGCCTACGGAGTGTACGATTACGTCCAGACCGTCCCACTTCTTGCTGAGTGCCTCGAACACGGCTTCGATTTGAGCGTCGTCGGCCACGTCACAAGGGAAGCACAGGTCAGCACTGGAGCCCCAACCAGCCGCGAATTCTTCAACACGGCCTTTGAGCTTGTCGTTCTGGTAGGTGAAAGCAAGTTCGGCGCCTTCCCGATGCATGGCAGCGGCAATACCGGACGCGATGGAGAGTTTGCTGGCTACACCGACGATCAGTACGCGCTTACCGGCGAGAAAACCCATGTTCTATTCCTCTTCTAGTGTAAAGGCGACCGCTGGTTAGCCACGAAGGCGGCTTCCAACAGCTGTCGCGTGTAGGCATCCTGCGGTGAGGTGAAAACCGTCTCCGCAGGGCCCTGTTCTACGACCACGCCCTGTTTCATCACCAACAGGTGATGGCTAAGGGCGCGGACGACAGCCAAATCGTGGCTGATAAATAAATAGGCGAGATTGTGCCGTGCCTGTAGTGTCCGAAGCAATTCCACAACCTGCTTCTGAACGGTTCGATCCAGCGCAGAGGTCGGCTCGTCGAGTACGATCAGGGCAGGCTTGAGTACGAGTGCACGGGCAATCGCGATACGTTGCCGCTGCCCACCTGAAAACTCGTGTGGGTAACGATGGCGGGCGTCCGGGTCGAGCCCAACCTCCTGCAGCACCTCAATGATGGCCGCTTCTTGAGACTGCGCACAGCCGATGTCATGAATTCGAAGGCCTTCGCCAATGATCTCCGAAACGGACATACGAGGACTTAAGCTTCCATAAGGGTCCTGGAATACGACCTGCATTTGACGCCGGAATGGCCTGACCTGTTTTTGCGAAAGCCCCTGCAGTTCCTCGGAGCGATAGCGTATTGAGCCGTCACTTTGCAGTAATCGGAGGATGGCGAGTCCTAGTGTCGATTTGCCGGAACCGCTTTCACCTACAACCCCTAGCGTTTGGCCTGCCTTGAGTGTCAAATTGATCCCGTCGACCGCTTTTATGTGGTTCACCGTACGTTTGAAAAGACCTTTCTTGACGGGGAACCAGACTTTCAGCCGGTCGACCTGAAGCAGGGTGTCGTTCGATACAGCGGGGACGGGTTGTCCTGTAGGCTCAGCTGCGAGAAGTTGTCGTGTGTATGCGTGCTCGGGTGAGGAGAAGAGCTTATCGACGTCAGCCTGCTCGACGATACGACCCTCTTTCATCACGCATACGCGGTGAGCAATTCGTCGTACCAGGTTTAAATCATGACTTATGAGCAAGAGCGACATGCCCAGACGAGCCTGGAGGGACTGAAGCAGCTCCAATATGGTCTGTTGGACCGTGACATCCAGTGCAGTCGTTGGCTCGTCCGCGATGAGCAGTTCAGGTTCATTTGCCAGCGCCATCGCAATCATTACACGTTGGCGCTGCCCGCCGGACAGCTCATGTGGAAACGAGCGTAAGCGGCTCGCTGGCTCGTGGATACCGACCATCTCCAGAAGCTCGGTTGCCCGGGCAACGGCGGCTTGGTCCCGGAGCCCTCGGTGCAGAGCCAATACTTCCGTGATCTGCTTACCTACCGTATGCAACGGATTGAGCGAGGTCATAGGCTCCTGGAAGATCATTGCAATACGGTTGCCACGCACCTGGCGCAATGCGCGCTCTGAAGCAGCCAACAGATCCTTGCCGTCATACCGTATGGCCCCGGTAGGGTGACTGGCGATCGGGTAGGGCAGTAGCCGGAGGATCGAATGTGCCGTCACCGACTTCCCTGATCCGCTTTCACCAACCAGCGCGAGTGTTTCTCCGCGCTTGATCGTGAAGTCGACGTGCTCGACGGCTCGCAACTCGCGGCCGTCCTGCTTGAACGTGACGGAAAGGTCGCGAACCTCCAGCAGCGTGTTCGGCTCGCTCATGTCATTTCCTCGGGTCGAATGCATCACGGGCAGCCTCGCCGATGAATACCAGCAGTGTGAGCATGACGCCCAGTACGATGAATGCCGTCATGCCGAGCCATGGCGCCCGCAGGTTCTCTTTGCCCTGGGCGACGAGTTCGCCAAGTGACGGTGAGCCTGGTGGGAGACCAAAGCCGAGGAAGTCCAGCGCGGTCAACGTACCGATGGCAGTGGTCAGGATGAAAGGCATGAAGGTCAGCGTTGATACCATCGCATTGGGCAGGATGTGACGGAACATGATGGTGCGGCTTCTCATCCCAAGCGCGCGCGCAGCTCGGACATACTCCAGATTGCGACTTCGTAGGAATTCGGCGCGGACGACGTCTACCAATGTCATCCAGGAGAAGAGCAGCATGATGCCGAGCAACCACCAGAAATCGGGTTGAACGAAGCTCGCCAGGATGATGAGTAGATAGAGCACTGGCAACCCGGACCATACCTCCATCAGCCGTTGGCCGACGAGGTCGACCCAGCCCCCGTAATAACCCTGTACCGCACCGGCGGCCACGCCAATGAGGGAGCTCAGCAAGGTAAGCGAAAGCGCGAAGAGTATCGAAACCCTGAATCCGTAGATGACACGGGCCAACACGTCCCGCGCCTGGTCGTCGGTTCCCAGCCAGTTCTCGGCAGAGGGAGGAGAGGGCGCGGGCACCTTCAGGTCATAGTTGATGGTTGCGTAGCTAAACGGAATCACTGGCCAGATCATCAGGCCGTCCTTCTCGTCGATAAGGCTCTTGATGTAAGGGCTGCGGTAATTGGCCTGGAGTGGAAACTCGCCGCCAAAAACCGTCTCTGGATAGCGTTTGAATACAGGGAAAAACCATTCGCCGTCGTACCGCACCGCGAGCGGCTTGTCATTGGCAATAAGCTCGGCGCCGAGGCTAAGCACGAAGAGAGTGAGGAAGATCCATAGCGAGTACCACCCGCGTCGGTTGGCCTTGAATCGTGCAAAACGGCGTTGATTGATAGGAGACAACGGCATCGGTCACTGCTCCCGACTGTCGAAGTCGATTCGCGGATCAACGAACATATAGGTCAGGTCGCCAATCAGCTTGACGACGAGGCCTAAGAGCGTAAAAAGAAAAAGCGTACCAAAGACGACCGGATAGTCGCGATTGACGGCAGATTCGAAGCTAAGCAAGCCCAGCCCGTCCAGCGAAAAGATGAATTCGATCAACAGCGACCCGGTAAAGAACATGCCTATGAAAGCGGCCGGGAAGCCCGCGATGATAATGAGCATTGCATTGCGGAACACGTGCCCGTACAGCACGCGTCTGTTGCTGAGCCCCTTGGCTCGTGCGGTGACGACGTATTGCTTGCTGATCTCGTCGAGGAAGCTGTTCTTCGTCAATAGGGTCAACGTGGCGAAATTCCCGATGACCAAGGCCGTGACGGGAAGCACCAGATGCCAGAAGTAGTCGCCGACCTTGCCGAAGAAGCTGAGCTCCGCAAAATTGTTCGATGTCAGGCCGCTTAACGGAAACCACGACCAGTAGCTGCCGCCGGCGAACAGGACAATGAGGAGGATTGCGAACAGGAAGGAGGGAATGGCGTACCCGACGATGATCGCGGTGCTACTCCAGATATCGAACGGCGTACCGTGTCGCGTCGCCTTCGCAATGCCTAGCGGAATCGATACCAGATACATGATCAGGGTGCTCCACAAGCCTAGCGAGAATGACACCGGCATTTTCTCAAGAATGAGATCCGTCACCTTGGCGTCGCGAAAGAAGCTCTCTCCAAAATCGAAGCGCAGATAGTTCTTCAACATGATGAAGAAGCGCTCAGGCGCCGATTTGTCAAAGCCGTACTGCCGCTTGATGTCTTCGACCAGATCCGGGTCCAATCCCTGGGCGCCTCGGTAATTGCTCCCGCTGCTGACCTCCTGCCCGCCCCCGGAGATTCGGCCGGTTGCGCCGCCAGCCGCAGCGTCAATACCTTCGAGGCGCGCAATGGTCTGCTCGACCGGCCCACCCGGCGCTGCCTGAATGATGATGAAGTTGATCAGGAGGATGCCAAGCAGCGTCGGGATGATCAGGAGCAGTCTGCGTACCAGGTATGCAAGCATCTAGGGCGTTTCCTGCGTAGAGAGAGCGGCCTCGGCGTCCGGCTCAGGATCGTTGAGGGCCTCAGGTTTGACCCACCACGTCATTAGCCCAATGTCATAGGCGGGAGATACGGTCGGATGCTGGAAACGGTTCCAGTAGGCCACGCGCCAGGTGTCGGTGTAGTAGTTCGGAATGACGTACTCGCCGGCCAGCAATACGCGGTCCAGCGCTCGGGCGTGATCGATCAGGGATTGCCGAGAATCAGCGCGAACCAGGCCTTCAACCAATGCGTCAATGGCGGGATCGCGCAAGCCAATGAAGTTTCGGCTTCCAGGGTTATCCGCGCTGCTGGAGTGCCAGAACTCCATCTGTTCATTGCCCGGGGAGTTGGACTGCGGCCAGATGGATGACGTCATGTCGAAGTCACGTGTCCTGAGCCGGTTGATGTACTGCGACACGTCCACCACGCGAATCTGCATGTCGATGCCCAGGTCGGCCAGGTTGCGTTTGAACGGGAGTAGTACGCGCTGCAGATTGGCCTGGGTTATCAGGAATTCAAAGCGTAGCGGGCGACCGCTCGGGTCGACCATCTGGTCGTTCTCGATGTGGTATCCAGCCTCGGTCAATAATCGATAGGCCTCGCGCAGCTTGTCTCGGATGATGCCGGAGCCGTCAGTAACCGGCGGTTTATAGGCTTCGCCAAACACCTCGTCAGGCACCTTGCCTCTGAGCGGCTCGAGGATTGCCAACTCTGCCGCGCTTGGTTTACCGCGCGCGGCCATCTCGGAATTCTCGAAGAAGCTGCCGGTACGCTTGTAGGCGCTGTAAAACAGTTGTCGGTTGGTCCACTCGAAGTCAAAGAGGAGGGAGAGCGCACGCCGTACGCGCCGGTCCTGGAACATCGGCCTACGGATGTTGAAGGTGAACGCCTGCATCCCGACTGGATTCTTGTTGGGAAGTGCCTCTTTCACGATGCGGCCTTCGCGCAGTGCCGGGCCGTCGTACCCGGTGGCCCAATCTTTCGCGGAATACTCAAGGTTGTAGTCGAAACGGCCGGCCTTGAACGCCTCAAGCGCAACCGACATGTCTCGATAGTAATCGACCGCGATAGCGTCGAAGTTGTATTGGCCCTTGTTCACTGGCAGGTTCGCGCCCCACCAGTCCTTCACCCGTTCGAAACGGATCGAGCGGCCGGCATTGAAGCTCGCGATTCGGTATGGGCCGCTGCCGAGTGGCGGCTCCAGACTCGTCTTCGTGAAATCGCGCGTAGCCCACCAATGCTTTGGCAGGACGGCCAATTGCCCGAGAATGAGCGGCAGCTCGCGATTGCCGGCATGCTTGAAATCGAACCGAATCTGATGCGGCCCTTCGACCTCGACTTTCGATACGTCCGCATAGTAGTAGCGATAGAGCGGGTCGCCATGCTCTAGCAGGGCATCGAAGCTGAACTTGACGTCCTCGGCGGTCAGCGGGTGGCCGTCATTGAAGCGCGCCTCCGGCCTTAGGTAGAAACGGACGTAGCTGCCATCGTCAGCTTTTTCGATCTTCGCGGCCACGAGGCCGTACTCGGTAAACGGCTCGTCCGGAGAATGATAGGTAAGCGTGTCATAGAGTAGCCCAAGACGGTCTGCCGCATTGCCCTTCGGTATAAAGCTATTGAAGCTGTCGAACCCATTGAGGCCGGACAGTCGCAGCGTTCCCCCCTTGGGCGCATCCGGGTTGACGAAATCAAAGTGCGTGAAGCTGGCCGGGTATCTGGGGGCTTCGTCGTAAAGCGTCATGGCGTGTTTCGGTTCAGCGTAGGCCAGGGAGTAGCTCAGCGTAATCGCCAACGCACCGGCCAATGCGCGATAGGCTCGGGTAGTGATCAAGGCATAGACTCCAGAGATCCGGGCTGCTCAGAGCGAAGACGTGTGGCGTACCACAGCGTAGAACGCCGGCCCGCCTGGATTACGACCGGGCGCCCTATGGTTACGGCGCGTATCCGGCAGGCACGTCGATAACATGATTCGGCAGTTCGAGCGTTCAGACGTCGGCACTCATTGTGGCTGCTTTATGACGGTAGGGCCGTACAGTAGCAGTTCGAGTCGACACTGTTAACGGGCTCGCCAGAGCGGCAAGCGTAACGGGGCGTGTTGATTACGGTCAGTTTCGGCGAACGGTTAGAATCTGGCCAGGCTGCAGAACACGCTTGCTGCGAGGATTCCATTTGCGCAGCGCGTCGAGCCCAACATCAAAACGCTTGGCTATCTGGTAGAGCGTATCGCCCTTGCGCACCCGGTAGTAGGTGACGTCGTCCTTAGGCTTGGTGGCTTGCCGTAGCTGCACGCTTACATTGGTCAGCGATGCGGTCTGAACGCCACCGGTCACTTCGCGCGGCGCTGTTCGCGTGCCTGCATTGGCCACATCGGCGGCAACGCTTAGCTGGGCAAGGTTTTCTGCAAGCACCTGGGCCTTTTCGGCAGGTACGAGCAATTGCTGAGGGCCGTCCAGTGTCTGCTTCGTCTTGTAGGCAGGATTCAACTGATAGAGCACCTCTTCATCGACACCTGCGAGGGCGGCGACACGCGCAAGCTTCATGCTGCGGTTGAGTTCGACGGTCTCAAAGAAGGGTTCGTCTGGAATGGAATCGAGTGCGATGTTGTACGCGTCAGGTGACATCACCAGCTGGGAAAGCGCCAGGAGCTTGGGTACGTAGTCCTGCGTTTCCTTGGGCAGCGGAAGGTTCCAGTAATCCGTAGGTAAACCAAGCTTTTGATTTCGCTCCATGGCACGACTGACCGTACCTTCGCCTGCATTATAGGCGGCAAGTGCGAGCAGCCAGTCGCCATTGAACATGTCGTGGAGGTAGCTAAGGTAGTTGATTGCGGCGTCAGTCGATGCTGCGATGTCGCGACGCCCGTCATAAGACGAGGTCTGCACCAGATTGAACTGGCGTCCCGTGGACGGAATGAACTGCCAGAGACCGACCGCATGGGCCCGCGAGTAGGCAAAGGGATTGTAGGCACTTTCGATAATCGGCAGGAGCGCGAGTTCGAGCGGCATGTTGCGCTCTTCCAGACGCTGAACGACGTAATGTATGTACGGCCCACCGTTGGTGCTGGCGCTTTCCAGGAACGAAGGCTTACTGACGAACCAGAGTCGCTGCTGCTCAATTCGAGGGTTGCTACTGGTAAGGTCCTGCATGGCGAAGCCGTCGCGCATTCGGTCCCAGAGGTCCCGTGGAGTAGCGTCTTCCTCAACGCTGTGTCGGAGCGCATCGTCGGACAGCCACCTCGGATCCTTCTGCACCGCGCGCTTGGCCGCTTGGCCTAGAACAACCGGCTCGTCCTGTTGCGGCGCTGTCTGGCAACCCGCAAGCACGCACGCCAGCAACACCGCCGCCGATACTGCAGTCGATCTACCGACCTGTCGCCGCCAATAGCCAGGCAGTGGAGGGGTGTCGCTGTGGCTAAATGGCATTGGGTTGGCGGCTTCCCTAGGCGAAAAAGCGGCGATTCTAGGTGCCGCTTCGTTTTAGGGTCAAGCAAGCCGCCCTGCGGATACTCCGAAGCGAGACCTAGAACGCATCCTTCCAGGCACGCAGAACCCGGAAAGCATCCACCGCTGTTTCCAGCGCCTGGCCCGAATGACGCTCCAGGTTGGTACGCAAGGACGGTGCCTCTACGCGCAGAAACGGATTGGTTCGGCGCTCGACCTCAAGCGTGGTCGGAATGGTGATTTTCGACTCCGCGCGCATCGATTCGACTTTGGCCAGCCGTGTTGCTGTTTCGGCATTTTCCGGCTCGGCAACCACCGCGAACCGGAGATTGCTCAGGGTATATTCATGCGCACAATAGATCAGCGTCGAATCAGGCAGCTCGGCAAGCTTCTCCAGCGAGGTATACATCTGGGCAGGACTGCCCTCGAAAAGCCGGCCGCATCCTGCAGCGAAGAGGGTGTCTCCGGAGAATAGGCACGGTTGATTGTTCAGTACGCCGTGGTAGGCAATATGGCCAGCTGTATGTCCTGGCACGTCGACAACATGGAATGCCTGCCCCAGGACATCGATCCGATCGCCTTCCATCACCCGGTGATCGAGTCCATGGATCGCTTCTGTGGCAGGGCCCCACGCCGTCGCTCCGGTGCGTTCCTTTAGTGAATCGAGCCCACCGGTATGATCATGATGGTGGTGCGTGATAAGGATCTGTGTGAGCCTGCAGGTCGGACGCGCATTAAGCCACGCGTCGACTGGCCCTGCATCACCGGGATCGACCACTGCGCAGCGGTTGTTGTCGACATCGTGCAACAACCAGATGTAGTTATCCGAGAAGGCGGGTAGGGCATGTATCTGTATCATGGGGTCACTCCCGTCCAGAAAGAAGGTCACATGATAGACCTCGATCACGCCGCAGGAGGAATCCCATGACCGAGCAAGCATTTGCCCAGGCTGACCCACAATGGCTTGCGCTGACGGAGCGCGCCCGTGCCTGGTTCGACGGACCACTCGGACACTTCCTGCTCGACCAGGAGCGAGCCGAGCTTGAAAGCGAGCTCGGCCGCTACTTCGGCGGCTACATGGTTCATTACGGACCCGCCGCGGCTGAGCCTCCTAATGCCCAGCAGATCCAGCGCTGCGTTCGTCTTGGGGCCCCATTACCTGGTGTTGAGATCGCTTGTGAGGAACAGGCCTGGCCATTAAGTGAGCATGCTGCAGATGTCATCGTCATGCAGCATGGCCTGGACTTCAGCCTCTCACCGCACGGCTTGTTGCGGGAAGCGGCACGCAGCGTCAGGCCCGGTGGGCATCTACTGATCGTCGGCATCAATCCATGGAGCGCCTGGGGCGCCCGCCGACTGTTTTCTCGAGGCACTTACCGTAAGGCCCGTTGCATCTCGCCCGCCCGGGTAAGCGACTGGCTGAATCTGCTGGGTTTCGCGCTGGAGAAACGCCGGTACGGGTGTTATCGTCCGCCGCTTTCTTCGGACCGCTGGCAGAATCGACTCGAAGGGATGGAGCGCTGGGGCGATTCGCTTCAAGGCGTTGGCGCAGGGTATTACATCCTGGTAGCGCGCAAATTGGTGATGGGCCTTCGCCCCCTGCGACCACAGCGCCGCGAGCCGATGGGCAAGCTGATCCCCATGCCAGTGGCGAAGGTTAGTCGACGAGATTCCGAGCCCTATAAATGAATGATGATGTCGTAGAAGTCTTCACCGACGGCGCTTGCAAGGGGAATCCCGGCCCTGGCGGCTGGGGCGCGTTGCTACTGTATAAAGGCAGTGAGCGCGAGCTGTGGGGCGGCGAGAATGACACCACCAACAATCGGATGGAGCTTACCGCAGCGATACGTGCGTTGGAGGCACTGAAACGGCCATGCCGCGTCAAGCTGGTAACGGATTCGGAATACGTCATGAAGGGCATTCGCGAATGGATGCCCAATTGGAAAAAAAGAGGCTGGAAGACGGCTGCCAAGCAACCGGTCAAGAACGCCGACCTGTGGCAGCGCCTGGATGAGGAAGTTGCTCGTCATGAAGTCGAATGGCAATGGGTCCGGGGCCATACGGGCCATCCAGGCAACGAGCGCGCCGATCTTCTAGCGAATCGTGGCGTGGTCGAAGCACGGCATAATATCGCTTGACCGGCGCTCAGCCGGGCACAGTTAGTAAATCCTTTCGAACCAAGGTTGAGTCAACGCATGAGTGAGCAAGCGTCCGGCAACAGAATCATTGTGCTGGATACCGAAACCACCGGTATGCCCGTTACGGATGGCCATCGTGTCATTGAGATCGGCGGTGTGGAAATCATCGGCCGCCGGCTGACGGGGCGGCATTTTCATGTCTACCTGCAGCCGGACAGGGATATCGACGAAGGTGCCATCGCTGTTCACGGTATTACCAACGAAGCGCTGATCGGTAAGCCGCGTTTCAAGGATGTGGCCGATGAATTTTTTGATTTCATCGAAGGCGCCCAGCTCGTCATCCACAATGCGGCGTTCGACGTCGGCTTCATTAATTCCGAATTCAAGATTGCGGGGCAGCTCAATCGCTCCGACATCGCTCAGCACTGCTCTATTTTCGATTCCCTGGCGATGGCGAGGGAGCGGCACCCCGGCCAGCGCAACAGCCTCGATGCACTCTGCAAGCGTTACGGTATAGATAACTCCGGCCGTGTGTTGCACGGCGCCTTGCTCGACGCTGAGATTCTAGCGGACGTTTACCTCGCCATGACCGGCGGGCAGACCCACCTGTCGCTGGCAGGTGACGGTGATGGCGATGGCAGTGGTCGCCAGGTGGCAACCCCGATCCGCAGATTGCCCGCTGACCGTGTCCCGACGCGCATAATACGTGCTTCAGAAGCCGAACTGGCTGCACATGCCTCAAGACTCGCTGCTATCGAGAAGTCTGCTGGAACCGTGCTGTGGTCGCAATGGGAGTCTCAGGTTCAACCGGAAGCCGAGGCCCAGGCTTGACATTGCTGCGGCAGCTGCGAGTTACCCAGGCAGTTTCCAGTACTTCGACATGAGCCTATGCTCCCTGGATAGCCACTGAGCGTTATCCGGGGTTGCACATGTATAAAGACCTGAAGTTTCCCATCCTGATCGTCCACCGCGATATCAAAGCAGATACGGTGGCAGGGGAACGTGTAAGGGGCATCGCGAATGAGCTTGAGCGTGATGGATTTCTTATCCTGTCCACGTCTGACTCCGCAGAGGGACGGATCGTTGCGTCAACCCATCATGGCCTGGCCTGCATTCTTGTAGCAGCGGAGGGCGCCGGAGAAGATCGACGTCTTCTGAAGGACATGGTGGAACTCATCCGCGTGGCCCGGGCCCGGGCACCGCAATTGCCGATCTTTGCGCTTGGTGAACAAATCACGATCGAGAATGCGCCTGCTGAGGCCATGGCGGACCTGAACCAGCTCAGGGGCCTTCTCTATCTCTTCGAGGATACGGTTCCGTTCCTGGCACGCCAGGTGTCGCGTGCGGCGCGCAACTATCTGTCCGGTCTTTTGCCCCCATTCTTCAAGGCACTGGTGCGACACACTGCCCAGTCCAACTATTCCTGGCATACGCCCGGACACGGCGGAGGCGTTGCTTTCCGCAAGAGCCCCGTCGGACAGGCATTCCACGAGTTCTTCGGCGAAAACACGTTGCGCTCGGATCTTTCAGTATCCGTGCCGGAGCTCGGGTCTCTTCTCGACCATACAGGTCCGCTGGCGGAGGCCGAAGCCCGGGCTGCCCGTAATTTCGGCGCCGATCATACGTTCTTCGTAATCAATGGAACCTCGACGGCCAACAAGATCGTATGGCACAGCATGGTGGCGCGCGGCGATCTGGTCCTCGTTGACCGTAATTGCCATAAGTCGATCCTGCATTCAATCATCATGACCGGCGCAATCCCGCTCTATCTGGTTCCGGAGCGCAACGCGCTAGGCATCATCGGGCCAATACCGCTTTCCGAGTTCAGCCGGGAGTCGATCGAGGCGAAGATTGCCGCCAGCCCCCTCGCGCATGGGCGAGCCGCGCGGATAAAACTTGCAGTCGTCACCAACTCTACCTACGACGGGCTGTGCTACAACGCAGAGCTCATCAAGGAAGCGTTGGCAGGCACAGTGGATGTACTGCATTTCGATGAGGCCTGGTACGCCTACGCGGCATTTCATGGTTTCTACGCCGGCCGCTACGGCATGGGCACGACACGCCACGAGAACGCGCCACTGGTCTTCAGCACCCATTCCACCCATAAGCTCCTGGCTGCCTTCAGCCAGGCATCCATGATCCATGTACAGGATGGCGGGCAACGTGTACTGGATCGCGATCGTTTCAACGAAGCGTTCATGATGCACACCTCTACGTCTCCTCAGTACAGCATACTGGCTTCACTCGATGTGGCGTCCGCAATGATGGAGGGCCCTGCGGGCCATTCGCTCATTCAGGAAACGTTCGACGAGGCGCTGAGCTTCCGACGCGCGCTCGCAAACCTACGCCGCAGTTTCAAGGACGACGATTGGTGGTTCACCATCTGGCAGCCGACTGGCGTTGAAGGCGTCGAAGAGGTCACGACATCCGACTGGGTCCTTGATCCTGATGAGGAGTGGCATGGTTTCGGTCAGGTGAGCAATGACTACGCGATGCTCGACCCCATCAAGGTCACGCTCGCCATGCCCGGCCTGACCGCGAGTGGCCGCCTCGATGATCGCGGTATCCCAGCGGCCGTGGTAAGCAAGTTTTTATGGGAGCGTGGCCTCGTCGTCGAAAAGACTGGTCTCTACTCCTTCCTGGTGCTGTTCTCGATGGGCATTACCAAAGGCAAATGGAGCACGCTGCTGACCGAATTGCTTGAATTCAAACGTAGCTATGACGCCAACGCGCCATTGGTTGATGTGCTTCCGTCGATCGCGTGCGAGGACCGTGCCCGGTATGCCCGCATGGGGCTACGGGACCTGTGCGACGCGCTTCATTCATGCTATCGCGAGAATGCCACCGCAAGGCTGATGAAGCGGATGTATACGGCGCTGCCTGACGTGGCAATGACGCCAGCGGATGCGTATGACAAGCTCGTGCGTGGCGAAGTGGAAGCGGTGCCAATCGATGCGCTGGACGGTCGTATCGCTGCCGTCATGCTGGTGCCATATCCACCGGGCATTCCGTTGATAATGCCCGGTGAACGCTTCACCGAAACAACCCGTTCAATCATTGACTATCTGGCATTCGCAGATCGGTTCGACCGGGCGTTTCCGGGGTTCGACGCGGATGTGCATGGACTTGAAGTGTCCATTACAGACGACGGCGGTCACACCTATACTGTCGATTGCATCATGGAATGATCAGCGGTCGACGGCTCGGGACCGGCGTGATTTGGAATGCTGGGCGCTATTGCTATAGTGGCGTAGCTCAAGGGCGGTGCGTGCCGTCTGCCAATAGAAATCGATACTGTGACCTATGCCCGGTAGCTGAATTGCTCCGGATCACTCGCGTGGTCGCCTGGTCGTGCTGAAAGGAGTTAGCTGACATGTTAGGTTCGCCGCTCGAGCTCGTTCGCGAAGGTCTGTTCGAAACGATCGCTCACACCGAAGACAGCCTGGAGCGCTTCATTTGCGATCGCAACGACGGGGTCCCGCTACAGCAGGCCATCGACGGTCTGCAGCAGATGAGAGGCATCCTGGAACTGGTCGAGTTACCCAGCGGTTGTCTTCTTGTCCAGGAAATGATGCGTATGGCCATGGGCATCCCGGCAGGCGCCGGCGATGATCGGAACCAACAGCTCGCCGCGCTCGGTACCGGACTTCACATCTTGCGTCGATACCTCGAAAGCGTAGACGGCCGATTCGCCGCCGCGCCCGAGCTCCTGCTTCCCACGATTGACGTCATACGTCAGGCCGCCGGGTTGACACTGCTCCCCGAGAGCTTCTTCTTTAGCGTGGCGCTCGATCAGCCGCGCGTTGCTAGCACGACCTCATCGTTGCCGGATGACATCAGGCCGGCCGCAGCCGGCCGTTTGCGCCATATGTATCAGGTTGGGCTGCTTGGATATTGCCGTGACGACAACCCAGAGCCCAGCCTGCGGCTCATGGAGCGCGCCATGGTAAGACTGCAGGCTAGTTTCGACACTGAGCCCGCGCTACGCCTCTGTTGGATAGCGGCCGCTGCGCTCGAGGCAATGCGCGACGGCGATCTGATCGTTAACGACAAGCGCAAACGGCTTCTTGGGCGCCTGGATCGTGCGCTGCGTGACTGCATCAGGCAGTCCAGCCACGAAGCTCCGGCTTCACTCCTCAAGGAGCTGCTCTATCTCATCACACTCGCGAATACGGACGGGCCTAAGAGCCGTGAGCTGAAGTCCGTGTTTAAGCTATCGGGCCTTCCATTCGGCGACCGTGAGCTGGCGGATGAGTATGCTCGCCTCGCAGCGCCAGGTCGCGATGTCATGCGCAGCCTTGCAACGGCGCTGAACGAAGAGCTGGCGGAAATCAAAGACTTGCTCGACCTGGTCGAGCGCGGCGCAGCTGGCCCGGAAGGCGTTTCCGATCTGTCGCACAGGACATCCCGTCTCGCAAAAACCCTGGAAGGCGCCGGCCTTCCTGCCGTCGCCAGTGCTATCGAGTCGCAGATTGAGCATATTGCGCCACGCGAGGGGTTCGTTATGGCACCGACCGCGCTGACGGACCTTGCACGAGCACTGCTTGATGTCGAAGCGCAGATCCGATGGCTTGTTACGGAGTCCACGTCGCCAGCGGACGTTTCAGAGCCAGACGCTGTTGTACAGAGTCAGCTCGCGCAGGCAAAACTCGCCGTTGTTCAGGAGGCGTTACAAGGCCTGGCTCGCACTCGGGGTGCCATCAGTACCTTTCTGGACACGCAAGGTGATCACCAGCACCTGGAAGGTGTGCCAGAGTCACTCGAAACAGTGAGGGGCGCATTCTGGTTCCTCGATGAGCAGCGTGCCGCAGAAATGGTATCGACGTGCGAACGCTTCATTCGTACGCAAATGGTTGAAACCCAGACAGTGCCGGCAGCTCAAACCATTGAGACGCTGGCAGATGCGTTGACCAGCCTCGAGTACTTCCTGGAATCTGGCAGCCGCGGTGGCCAGATGCGGGGCAAGGTTCTCGATCTAGCCGAAGAAAGCCTGCAAGCGTTGCAATCAGAGGCAGTCGCAGCTTGATAGATAATCAGTGGATCGCTGGATGGATCGATCACACGGAAAGTGCAAAAACGCTCGTTCGCAGCCGCGAAGGATTCCTCGTCGGCAGCCAAGGCGTGTTCTTCAATCGTGCCTGGGTCCATGGCCTGTCGCTATCGGTTAGAGACGAGGCGGGGCTGGGGCGATTCCGAGGTGAAGCGGTATCCGTGATCGATCTGGACGATGCTCCAGCCATCCCTGATACAGAATGGCAACCCCTCCGCACATTGATGATGGCGGCAAGCGACCGCGACACCTATCGCATACTCGTATACGCCGCGCAAATCGCTACTTGGATGCGAGAACATCGATTCTGTGGCCACTGTGGCGCGCCAATGGTGTCTGTGAAGGGTGAGCGCGCGCGCCATTGCCCGGCCTGCGGGCTACGTCAGTATCCCCGCATCTCGCCAAGTATGATCGTGCTGGTCACGCGTGGAGACGAAGTATTGCTGGCTAGGTCGCCACGTTTTCTACCCGGCGTCTACAGCACATTAGCCGGTTTCGTCGAGCCGGGCGAAAGCGCCGAAGACTGCGTGCATCGCGAGGTACACGAAGAGGTGGGTGTCAGCGTCCGCAACCTGCGTTACCTTGCGAGCCAAAGCTGGCCATTCCCCCATTCCCTCATGCTGGGGTATCACGCCGAATACAGAAGTGGGGATATCACGCTGCAACCGGAGGAAATCGAGGATGCGCGCTGGTTTCGCCTCGACGAATTGCCCCCGCTGCCTGGCAAGATGAGTATTGCGCGGTTCTTGATTGATACCTACCTTGCCGAGCGAAGAGGCAGCCAGCCGCCGCCATTCCCGCTTTGAAAGCCGCCAGCTTTTTCAGGGCAAAAAAAACCGCGGCAGCTGCCACGGCTTTTCTTGAATGCAACGGTGCTTAGGCAGGGAACAGCTCGCCCAACTTCATCGCCAGCATCATATCGCCTTCGGTCCGCAGCTTGCCGCTCATGAAAGCCTGCATGCCATCAGTCTCGCCGCTGACGATACCCTTGAGGGTTTCGCTGTCCATGATAAGCGTGACGTTCGGATCGGTAGCATCACCTTGCTTGAGGTCGCAGGTGCCATCCTTAACGACGAGATAGTAGTTCTCTGCGTCTTCGATGCTGAACTGGAAGATCAAGTCGAGGCCTTGGGCGGCAGAAGGGTTGAATCGTGCGTGCAGTTTTTCAGTGACTTCAGCAACAGAGCTCACGGCATTCTCCTTGTAAGTAGGGACTTCGGACCAGCCGAAGATGAGCCGAGCGTAAGGTGGCGCGAAGGCTGCTGTCAATCGACAATCATACGTTTGTTTGAACGCGTGTAACCTGCGCTGCCGCTGGCACGCTGGCTGAGCCGGGTACGCATCGGTATTCTTCGTTTCAAGGCTCGAAAGGCAGCCCAACAACATAAGGGGTCATACGTGGAGTTTCTGTCGGAATACGCGGGTTTCCTTGCGCGCACGGTCACGATCATCGTGGCGATATTGATCGTCCTGATCATGATCGCCGTTTTGCGGGGACGGGGTAGACGAACGGGGGGCGGGCATCTGGATGTCATCAGGATGAACGACTTCTACAAGGATCTCCGGCATCGGCTGGAACAGGCGTTGCTGGACAAGGACAAGCTGAAAGCGCTGCGCAAGGCAGAAGCAAAGGCCACGAAGCAGGCCCGTAAATCGGAAGAGAAAGCGCGCGTATTCGTGCTGGATTTCGATGGGGACATCAAAGCGTCCGCTACCGATCAGTTACGGCATGAGGTCACCGCGCTGCTTGGAATGGCTACACCCCGGGACGAAGTGGTCCTGCGTTTGGAGAGCGGCGGCGGCATGGTCCATGGGTATGGCTTGGCGGCCTCGCAGCTCGCCCGGATCCGTCAGGCGGGCGTGCCGCTGACGGTGTGCGTCGATAAGGTCGCCGCAAGCGGCGGTTACATGATGGCATGTATTGGCGATCGCATTCTCAGCGCGCCCTTCGCGATACTGGGGTCCATAGGCGTGGTTGCGCAGCTTCCAAACGTGCACCGGCTTCTGAAGAAGCATGACGTGGATTTCGAGGTGTTGACCGCTGGCGAGTACAAGCGCACGTTGACCGTCTTCGGTGAAAACACCGAGAAGGGGCGTGAGAAGTTTCAAGAGGATCTCGAGTCAACGCACGAGCTGTTCAAGAACTTTGTCGCACGATATCGCCCTCAACTGGCTATCGATGAAGTCGCCACTGGTGAGGTATGGCTCGGCCAGGCCGCGCTTGGCAAGCAATTGGTTGATGAGCTCAAGACCAGTGATGAATATCTGGCTGATCGTGCTGCGCATGCCGAACTGTTCCAGCTACGCTATGTCGAGAAGAAAAGCCTGCCAGAACGCGTCGGCCTTGCCGCGAGCGCGGCGGTTGACCGCTCACTGCTGACCTGGTTGAGCAGGCTCCAACAACAACGGTTCTGGTAGGAGTGAACATGGCCACATCGTTCAAAGCGCTCTGGGTAGAGGAAAAGGCACACGAGACCTTCGACCAGCAGATAGCCGAACGACAGGTCATGGATCTGCCCGGCAATGATGTGCTGATCCGTGCCCACTATTCATCCCTGAACTACAAGGATGCCTTATCGGCAACCGGCAATAGAGGTGTGACGAGAAAGTATCCCCACACTCCCGGAATCGATGCCGCAGGGGTTGTCGAGGCGTCTCGAGTCAGCGATTTTGCACCTGGCGATGAGGTCATCGTCACGGGATACGACCTTGGAATGGACACCCCCGGCGGCTTCGGCCAATACATCCGCGTTCCAGCAGGTTGGGTCATCAAACGGCCCGCTGGATTATCGATCCGGGAGGCGATGATTCTAGGTACAGCAGGCCTGACCGCAGGCCTGTGTATCGAGAAGCTCGAACATATGGGTATCGACCGTGAAGCAGGACCTGTTCTGGTTACGGGGGCCACCGGCGGTGTAGGGACGCTAGCCGTAGCACTGCTCGCCAAGCTGGGATATACGGTAGCCGCGGCTACCGGCAAACAGGAGCAAGCCGGGTTTCTACACCAACTTGGAGCCAGTCAGATCCTGGACCGAGCCACTGCGCAGGATGGAGTAGGGAAACCATTGCTCAACGAGTCCTGGGCAGGCGCTATCGATACGGTCGGAGGCGATATCCTGTTCAACGTGGTGAAGTCCCTCCAGCATGGGGCAAGCGTTGCATGTTGTGGTTTGACTGCCGGTACCTCCTTCGAGGCGACCGTATTGCCATTCATACTGCGTGGCGTGAACCTGTTGGGTGTTGATTCGGTTGAACTGCCATTGGTTGCCAAGGCATCCATGTGGGACAAGCTGTCTGTGCAATGGAAGCTGGATAACCTTGATCTACTTGTGACGGAAATCGGTCTTGATGAGCTGCCAGGCGCGATCAGCCAAATGCTTGCGGGGCGCCAGCGGGGCCGTGTCCTGGTGAATCTGACATAACGGCACAGAAGCGGCTCAGCAGACGCATCCTGATAGAAAAGGGGCCGCATTGCGCAGCCCCTTTTTTCTGAGTTATGCCTGGCGGCGACGGAAGAGCGGCCGCGCGTCGTCGGCCGCCCCTTGGTAGGTCTCGGAAAAGTCCTTCAGCCCCTCCAATGCATCGTAAGGATCGCGGTCCGCTCGCACCGCATAAGCGTCGAACCCGCAGCGTTTCATGAAGAACAGCTGGTCACGCAGGACATCGCCAATCGCCCTGACTTCACCCTTGTAACCGTAGCGCTCGCGTAGAAGGCGCGCAGTCGAGAAATGGCGACCATCAGTGAAGGCGGGAAAGTTGAGTGCAATCACCTGGAACTTGTCCAGCTCCGAGGCAATATCCTCGATCTCTTCACCCGCGTCGAGCCAGACACCGAGGCTGCCATCACGCGCGCGAAGGGCATGGCCATGCTCAAGCCAAAGCGACATGGGAATGATGATGTCGTCGCTGTTCGATAGGTCTTCGAGCGAAACGTCCTTTGGCAGCAGATGCCAGCTCTCATCGACGACCTGGTCGTTCTTAATGATTCGCTGCATAAACGCGCTCCTTGAATGGGTCGATGCCGATACGGCGGAAGGTATCGATGAAACGCTCATCTTCTGTCCGGCGCTCTACATAAACATCGATGACCTTGCTGATGACGTCGGGCATGACTTCCTGTGCGAATGATGGACCAAGAATCTGGCCCAGCGAGGCATCACGTGCAGAACTGCCGCCAAGCGAGACCTGATAGAACTCTTCGCCTTTCTTGTCGACACCCAAAATACCTATGTGCCCTACGTGGTGGTGGCCGCAAGCGTTCATGCAGCCCGAGATGTTCAGGTCGATATCGCCAAGATCGAAGAGGTAGTCAAGGTCATCGAAGCGCCGCTGTATCGCTTCCGCAACAGGGATGGACTTCGCATTGGCCAGCGAGCAGAAGTCGCCACCTGGGCAGCAGATCATGTCGGTCAGCAAACCGATATTCGGAGAGGCAAAACCGTGTTCGCGAAGTTCGTTCCAGAGCGTGAACAGCTGGCGCTGCTCCACATCGGCCAGGATCATGTTCTGATTGTGGCTGTTGCGCACTTCGCCGAAGCTATAGCGATCCGAAAGGTCTGCGATCGCATCGAGTTGCTTATCCGTGACATCGCCGGGCGCTACGCCCGTAGGCTTGAGCGATAGCGTAACCGCAGCGTATCCAGGCTTCTTGTGTGGTACGACATTGCGTGTGCGCCAGCGGGCAAAACCCGGATGCTCGGCATCAAGGCTTGCCAGGGCTTCGTCTTCATCCGCCAGGTTCTGGTACGCCGGGTCTATGAAGAATGCTGCGACGCGGCTGACCTCGGCTTCAGTGAGGGTGGCCGGGCCGTCTTTCAGGTGGGCCCATTCCGCCTCGACGCGCTCGGCAAATACCGCCGGAGTTAGTGCCTTCACGAGTATCTTGATACGCGCCTTGAACTTGTTGTCCCTTCGTCCGTACCGGTTGTATACGCGCAGGATCGCTTCGAGATAGGTCAGCAAGTGCGGCCACGCCACGAACTCATTGATGAAGCTGCCCACAATGGGGGTACGGCCAAGGCCGCCCCCCACGGATACGCGGAACCCAAGCTCGCCAGCGTTGTTCTTGACGGCCTCGAGCCCGATATCGTGAACTTCGATCGCCGCGCGGTCCTGGCGAGCGCCATTCACGGCAATCTTGAACTTGCGGGGCAGGTGCGCGAATTCAGGGTGGAATGTCGACCACTGACGAATCAATTCGCACCATGGGCGAGGGTCGATCAGTTCATCTCGGGCCACGCCTGCAAACTGATCCGTCGTGGTGTTGCGAATGCAGTTGCCGCTGGTCTGAATGGCGTGCATCTGAACAGTAGCGAGCTCGGCGAGGATTTCCGGTACGTCCTCAAGCTCCGGCCAGTTGAATTGGACGTTCTGGCGGGTGCTGATATGAGCGTAGCCCTTATCGTAATCGCGCGCGATCTGCGCGAGCTTGCGGACCTGGCGAGACGCGAGCAGGCCGTAGGGGACAGCAACACGGAGCATCGGCGCGTAGCGCTGTATGTACAGTCCGTTCTGGAGACGGAGAGGGCGAAACTCTTCTCCGCTCAGTTCGCCTGCAAGATACCGGCGGGTCTGGTCTCGGAACTGTTTGACGCGATCCTCGACGATGCGTTGATCGTATGAGTCATAAACGTACATGGAAAATCCTGTCGGTCAGGCACTGCTGCTGTGCGCTCACGGTTGCGCAGGCACGGCGAGACGCATATCGAGCTCTTCGGCTCCTGTGCGTTCCACCATGAAGGGCCTTGGAAAATAGCAGCTTCGCGTTATGCGTAAAAGTGAAGAATAAATATATGGTAATCAGCTTTGCTGATAAGCCGGAACTGTACCGCCACTAACAAAAATGGCCGGGGAGTGCCCCGGCCATCGTTCAGATCAGCTTCCGATCAGCTGCGAAGCAATTCGCCTACTGCGCCTTTCTTCGGGCGCAACGCACTGAACACATGCCAAGCGATGAATACGATCGCGAGGCCCAGGAATGCTGCAGCAATCGGATTCTGGAAGAACGCCCAGAAGTTGTTGTTCGACAGCATTAACCCGCGTCTCAGATTGGTCTCAGCCATTGGCCCCAGAATGAAGCCAATGATGAACGGGGCAGGCGGAATGCCCCCTTTGACGAAGGCGTAACCCAACAGGCCGAAGAGAAGAATCGACCAGACGTCGAATACGCGGCTGGACAGTCCGAATGCGCCTACAACGCACAGTACGAGGATGATGGGCAGAAGAATATGCTTGGGGATATCGAGCAGCTTGATGAACAGGCGTAACCCATAGAACTCCATGAACAGCATCAGCACGGTTGCGACGATCAGCGACGCGAAAATGCTATAAACCAGCGGGCCCTGGGTGATAAAGAGAAGAGGGCCCGGTTGAATGCCATGGATCAGGAAGCCGCCAAGCATGATCGCGGTGACCGTATCTCCAGGAATACCCAATGTCATCAGCGGCAGCATCGCACCGCCGATACCCGCATTGTTCGCCGTCTCGCTCGCGACAACTCCGCCAATATTCCCTTTGCCGTAGGTCTCCGGATCCTTCGCCCGTTTCTTCGAGATAATGTAGGCGACAAGGTTCGAGGTGCCGGCACCGATGCCTGGCAGAATGCCGATCGCAAGACCTATGAAGCCGGAGCGGGTTGCGTTGGGAATCTGCTCGCGAAACTCCTTCATGGAGAATCCGAACCCCTTGATGTTCTTCATGCTCACGGACTGCGCTTTCTCCTGACGCACCCTGCGGCCGGTCTCGGCAACCTTGATGATCTCGGCGACCGCGAACATCCCGATCATCACCGTAAGCATGGCAAAACCGCCATTTAGCTCAGCGAAGTCAAAGGTAAACCGGCGGATTGCCTCTACCGGTGCAATTCCGACTGTAGAGACTGCAAAACCCAGTGTCCCGGCGAACAGGCCTTTCACCATTGACCCGGTGGAAAGGGTGGCAATCAGGGTCAGTGAGAACACCGCAATGGCGAAATACTCATGGGGACCGAAGCGTAGAGCCACCTTGGCCAGTTCCGGCGCGATGAACATCAGCGCCGCAATACTGAAGATGGTCCCCAGGAATGAGAAGACGATGCCTACGCCCAGCGCTTTAACGCCCTGACCCTTCTCCATGAGCGGGCCGCCGTCGAATACCGTGGCGATCGAGGAGGGGGTACCAGGAATCTTGAGCAGGATGGCGGAGATGAGGCCGCCAGAGGTCGCGCCGATGAACAGAGCGACGAGCAACGCGAGGCCTGCCTGTGGACCCATCGTGAAGGTCAGAGGTAGGCAGAGAGCGATAGCCATGGTGGCTGAAAGCCCGGGCACCGCGCCAAACACGATCCCGACCGCTACCCCAACGGCAATGAGAAGAATGATTTGTACCGAGAATACTGCGCCGAAGCCGGCAGCGAGCAAGTCCAACATGAAAGGCTCCTAGAACGGCACCGGGCCGGACGGCAGCATGAGGTCGAAGACTTCGCGGAACAGGAAGTACACCGTGGCGGCCGTGATCAACGCGGTCGCGGCGTAAGCGACATGGTTCGGCTTTTGGCCTTCCGGTGTGAGGACCAGGAACTGCAGATAGAGATAAATCGGGGTCGCAATCGGGAAACCGGCGTACGACAGGGTGGCGATATAGACGGTTATCAAGCCGAGCGTAAGAAACACCGTCTTCACATCGGACTTAACGCCGGGCGCGACGTCTTCGCCTGTCGTTTCCTTCTCCAGCGCCTTGGGTGAACGGAGGAGCATCAGCAGGTGGATAAGACCCAGACCGCATAACATGACTGCCAGCAGGAACGGTATCGACGCTGCATCGATGCCATCATGGCCGGGGAGTCGAAGGGTCATCACCAGGTAGGCAATGCCCGCGCCGAGCATGGCAAGGCCAATGATCAGCTCTTTCTTCTTGGAAGCATGCACGTTGGCACCTCTCGGAATGACGTGCTTGGTTGGGCTCGCTCCCTAACAGGAGCGAGCCGCCGGGATCACTTCGAGGAACGGAGCGCGTCCTTGAACTGCATGAAGTCTTCGCGCGTCTTGGCCAGGACTTGCTTGGCTTCTTCGGTGCCGTAGAAGGCCACCGGCTGCTTGAACTTCTTGAGCTCTTCGGCGTATTCCGGCAGTTCGGTGATCTGCTTCATGACGTCCGACATCTTGTTGACGATCGCAGCGTCAGTGCCTTTCGGGAAGGCGACCACGTAGGGCTTGTCGATGGTGAAGTCGACGCCTTGCTCCTTGAATGTCGGCACATCGCCCAGCAGCGGGTTACGCTCGGCGTTAGGCTGGCCCAGAGCGACCATCTGGCCACCGTTGATGTAGTCCTGTACCGAGCCATAGCTGATCGCACCCATATCGATACGACCACCCAGCAACGCAACGACCTTTTCCGACACGGTACCCGAGTCAACCATCTTCAGCTTCGCGCCGGTCAGCTTTTCAAACATCAGGCCCTGGATGTGAGAGAAGTTACCCATCTCGGTGCCATAGGTAACGCTCTCAGGGTTCGCCTTGGCCTTGTCGACAAGGTCCTTGAGGCTCGATACACCCGATTGTGTGGACGCTACGAACACGGCGCCCTTGTCGACACCGGCGATGCAAGCCACGTCGAATGCCTCGAAGCTGTCGTTGGTGAGGCCCGCAACTTCGTTCACGATCAACTGGCCAGGGTGGGTGAAGAGGAGCGTATTGCCATCAGCGGCTGCGCCTTTGACTTGCTCCGCAGCGAGGGTGCCACCGCCGCCTGCCACGTTCGTCACGACCATGTTGCGGCCCGTGATCTTTTGGAAGTACTTGGCCATGAGCCGGGCATTGAAGTCCGTGTCTCCGCCTGGGTTGGCAATCACGACGACCTGGACGGGGCGTGTCGGCCATTTGACGTCATCAGCCGCATGAGCAGTGCTGCTCAGACCTATCGTTCCGATTGCGGTCATGGCGGACAAGAGGGTGGCGCGTATTATTTTTTTCATGGCGTACTCCGTTTTTGGATTTCTTTGGGGTGCGTGGCGCTAGACCTGCCATTGCTAAAGCGTGGGCAGGAAATGAAGGCGATAGGTAAAGGCGCGGTTTGTAACGGGGGCGGGCGTTGCTCGGACGGTGCTGAGCAAAACGGCGAACTGTCTGCACCAGCAGGCGGTTAGGCAGGAAGCATGTGGTGCGGACGAATGTGTCATGGCGACGCTCCGTTTGTATTTGTTATGGTCGACTATGTTGTCAGACGACATGGTGAATTCTTACCAGTCCACATATGCCACGTCAACGATCAATTGCAGGCTATGCCGCGTGGTTAACGCCGCCATGCCTCTGCGCATGGTGTCCTAGACGGCCGGAATGACATACGATGACGTACCTCGAAGCCGTACTGTTAGAAGGTTGAACAACAACTACAACAAGGGGATTCTCTAGAATGCTGCACGAACGACTCTTGGCCGATATCGAATCCATCGTCGGGCGCGCCGGGCTGCTTACAGATCCTGGCGAAATGGCTCCGTACCTTAGCGACTGGCGGAATGCTTATCGGGGCCTTGCTGCGGTGGTCGTTCGCCCGGCGGACGTGCAACAGGTGTCGGCCGTTGTGTCGCTATGCGCAGAGCATGGCATTGCGATCGTCCCTCAGGGGGGCAATACGGGCTTGTGTGGCGGCTCCATCCCAGATGAAGGAGGGCGCCAGATCGTGCTGTCCTTGACCCGTATGAACCAGGTACTTGCGGTTGATGCGGCGAACGACACGATTACGGTCCAAGCCGGTGTCTTGCTCCAGCATGTACAGGAAGCAGCCGACAAAGCCGGGCGGTTCTTCCCGCTCTCACTGGGCGCAGAGGGCAGTTGTACGATTGGGGGCAACCTGGCGACCAATGCCGGTGGCACGGCTGTGCTTCGCTACGGAAACATGCGTGAGCTGACACTCGGTATCGAGGCGGTGCTGCCGGATGGCCGGATCTGGAATGGGCTGCGAGCGCTGCGCAAGGACAACACCGGCTACGACCTCAAGCACCTGTTCATCGGATCCGAAGGCACACTGGGGATCATTACAGCCGCCGTCCTGCGGTTGTACCCGAGGCCACGCAGCGTTTCGACAGCCTGGGTAGCGTTACCAAGTAGCGATGCTGCGATCTCACTCATCGCCCAGGTACGCAGCCATTGCGGGGACCGCCTGACCGGGTTCGAGCTGATGTCACGTCAGGCTGTGACATTTGTAGTAACCCATATTCCGGGTTGCAAAGATCCTTTCGAGGCCACGCATCCCTGGTACGCCCTGATTGAACTCAGCGACACGCTTGAAAGCGCGCGCTTGCCCGAACTTTTCGAGACGAGCCTTGCAGAAGGGTTTGAGTCTGGATTGATCCTGGACGCTGTTATCGCAACAAACGAGGCACAGGTCGCCGGCCTATGGGCGCTTCGTGAGGGGATATCCGAAGCGCAGAATCATGAAGGGCCGAGCTTGAAGCATGACATCAGCATCCCAGTCAGCAGTATTCCTGCCTTCGTCGTCCAGGCTGAGAAACGCCTCGCCGCGATCATGCCGGGCCTGAGGCTCGTCACGTATGGGCATGTCGGAGATGGCAACCTGCACTACAACATCAGCAAGCCCATCGATATGGAGGCAAACGAATTCAAGGCAAAGGAAGCGATTATTACCGATGCGGTGTATGCCATAACGGCGGATTTCAATGGCAGCATTAGCGCCGAGCACGGCCTGGGCGTAGCCAAAAAGGCCGCTGCCAAACGTTACAAGGACCCGCTCGAGCTTGCGATCATGCAGTCGGTAAAGTCCGCACTTGATCCAAGGGGCCTAATGAACCCAGGCAAGGTCCTCTAGCGCAATACGCGGTCGACAGGCGTCGACTAAGCGCGCGTCCCTCGATCATCGCCGGTCAAGGCTGGTGTGGCATAGCGGCACCCGACAGATCAGGAAGGATCGGCATCGCTCAAGCTTTCGTACCACTCGGCGTACACCGTATTCTTGACCAGATGCCGGTTAAGGTCGGGACTGCCATCCTCCCACCAGACTGGGCCGCGTTCGCCCAGCGCTACCTTTGCATGCTGCACTCGCGCCCGCGCGTCCTTCATCTGATCTGGATCGCTGGATCCCTTGGCGTCCTTGACAGCGCGTCTTGCCGACATCAGCTCACTGACGAGCCGGTCGCGTGTCCGCTCGTCAATCGCGGGGTTGGTAGAGCGCCAAAGCCGACCTTTGACCACGAAGTAGCGGCCGTCGGGTGTCGTTGGATACACGTGGAAACTCCCCAAATTCGAGTCGCGAAGCGGCATCACACAGCGGCTGAAGCGTTAGACGTGCAACACGCTGCTTTCTTCCCGCGCATGCCGATGAGCCAATCATCGCTTGATCTTCAATGCCTTCACCGAGTGCGCCCGTTGCTCATCCAGTGAATTGTAGTAAGTGTTCTGCGTTGTACTTAGGGTGTTATGGCGAAGGTCCGCCTGAAGATCCTTCATGTCGCGATAGGGCGCATCAAATGTCGCAGAGGTATGCCGCAGCCAATGCAACGAGACGGAGCGCAACTGGTCGACCTCGTCGTCGCTCCAACCTTCTTCGGTCATGCGCGCCAGTGACCGATCGAAAACGTCCTGCAGCAACAGCCTTACATGGCGGTCCGATAGACCCGGCCGTCCCTTCACGCTACTTATAAGCGGCGTTTTTTCATGCGCTGAGGGCAGGGGAGGCAGTTGCAGGTAGCGGCGATAACGTACGAGATAGGTGTCGATGTAGTCGTCTCGCACGCTGATCTTCGCCGCTTTGTTGCCCTTGCCGACAACATGGAACCACCAACTCTTCGTCGAATCCCGGCGGATATCTCCCATGGTCGGCGTCCAGTTATCGCGGCCGACGAGATCGGATATGCGCAGGTACATACTGAAAAGCGTCGCGACGATAAACAACGTTCTCTCATGGGACGGATCTTCCGCAGCCATAAGCTCCGCCGTCTCTATCACGAAGTTCCACTGCAACTGCGTCAGAGAACGCGATGCCACTTCTACGGTGTTTCGCTGCTTGTAGACCGATTTCTGTTTAACGGCACGAAACGGATTGACCTCCGTGAGTCCTTCATCGATTGCGTGTTGGAAGAAACTGCCGCACACGGCAAACACCTGTGCAACCGACCCTTGGGACATGCGATAGGCTCGAGGTGGGAGGGCGGTCATCGATTCTGCCGCAATCTTGCGCTCTCGCTTGGCGACGGTCGTACTAAACGGCCGCCAATCCGGGTTGCACACAAAAATATCGGTTTCAGCCTTCTTCCGGCTCCCTTTGCGTATGAAGCGGGACCGGACCATCTTTCCGACCCAGTCAGACGGAGGATCGAGGCAGAACTCCATGAAAGCCTCGGCATCCTTGCGGCGCAGATCCAGCAGTGGCTTCTGCGCCACGAGTAGAGCCCATAGCAGAAGCCGCTCGACGTGTGTCCGATAGGAGTTGTATGTAGCCTCATTGCCCGCATAAGACTTCAGAAACGAGCGGACGGAACGGTAACTGTCAGCAGCGGCCATCTCTGCTGGAAAACCTTCAATAAACGTTTTAACTGCCGGCAGTTCGCCGGTCATGTGATGGAAATTAAGCTCGTGAAAACGGTCAAAGGTTTCAAACAACGGCTGTAGCGGCTGCGGCATTGTCTATTAGATTGGAGATTATTGAATAGCTCACAAGCATACTGCTCCGTGACAAATATGCAATATCCGGGTCTGGCTGTTATCGGATATTACATTCCTGTAGTAGCGTATCAGTCGGGTGTATTCGGCGCTTCTGCTTGAGTTTCCTGGTGAAACCCTTAAGGGGTATGCCGAACTGCGGTTTATCGCTTCCAGTATGCCTTTGCCACCTTATTTTATTGGAAAATCAGCTCGAGTCAGCGGCTACGGGACGCGAAACCGTAGCCCATTTCAGGCAGGGCAGGTCCGCCTTAAACACCATTACTTCAGGGATCAGCAGGTTATAAGGCCTGCAAGCTAGATTCGTGGTCCCGGTGTGCCGGGCTTTGAAAGCGGGTAATAGCATGGGACGAAGTTATATCCGCAGTTGATACGTTCCGCGTTCCCAACGCCGTTGTTGTGCGTTCAATGCCGGGTCCACAGTGCATATACCTTCACTAGATAGCATCAGCCGATGCGGGATACTCGCTTAGGACAGCAGCGGAGATCATTTCGGTTAAGTCATCGCCTGTAGCAGCTCCGTCAACGCGCTGAGTGTTCAGTGGGACAACTCAACTTCACCTCAGCTGCCTCATATGCCTGCAATCCTTCGGGTATATGGATACGTGACTTCAGTAGCCAAGCCATTCCAAGCTGCCTGGTGAGGCGTGTCTCAACGCACAATGCGGAACGGTCCATGGCCGATGCTTTTTAGGGGACGATGTGCAAGAACGTTTGTTACTTATCAGCATAGAAAACTGGCGTGCCGTGCACGGCGCTTCAATGGGCCCTCGGCTAATCCATGAGATCAAGGAGCACGAGCCTGCACAGGACGAGTGCTCAGCAACGAACTACATGCCGCGCCGATTTCCTGTCTGGATGCACAGCCCGCGGTTGACTGACTGCAGGTGAGCGCAGTTTGAGTGGTGAACCGATGGCCAAGACCCTTAAGGCGCAGAGGGACGCTTGAAAAGCTACAGGCAGGGTGGGAACGGAAGGCGATCCGCCTTGACTCCTGAAGACCAATCAACATATCCGTATAAGCGATTTAACATAATATACATTATGCGTATTTATAATCGCCTGCATCTGGTCAACGGTAACCGGTCCTCCATAGCTTCAGGCGTCTGGCCTTGATCGACGCTTGAAGCTTCCGTTAGTCCATTCAATCGACAAGCCCCGGGCCTCGCCCATTCTGATGCTCCATTGCAAACCGCTGACGCGCGATCCATTGCGATGGCGTCATTCCCAGCGTTGCCTTGAATGCAGCACGTAGCGCTTGAGAATCAGAGAACCCGCTTAGTAACGCCACACGATCAAGCCCAAACGTCCCGCGTACCATTTCTTCCTGCGCCTTTGCGACCCGTATGTGTCTCATCCAGTCCTGAAGGCTTCCTCCGGTTCGCTCACGGATGTGCCTCGTCAGGCTTCGGCGGCTAAGTCCAACCTGTTCGGCAAGATGGTTCAAGGACGGCTTTTGCTCAGGCGCATTGCGCAGCGCTTCGAGTGCATCGCTGAGCCGTTTCGCAGTTGATGATGCCGGGACAGCCTGCTTGAGTAATTGGGGCTGCTCACCTTGACGCTGCGGCGCCGCAACCAGATGTCGAGCGACTCGGTTCGCCTCGGTGACGCCTCGCATGCGCCCTAGCACATGAAGACAACAGTCCAAGCCGGCCGCAAGCCCGGCGGATGTAACGATATGGCCTTCATCGATGAACAGCGCATCTGAATCAACGCAAACGTCTTTGAATCGCTCCGCAAGCCTCGCCGCGTGTTGCCAATGGGTAGTCGCCCGCTTGCCAGCCAGCAGCCCCGCCTCAGCGAGTCCGAACGCCCCCAGGCACAAGCCGACCACGACGGCTCCGCGATCGGCCGCCTGCGAGAGGACATCCAGGATCTCAGGGTCCACCGAGTCCTGCGGATTACGCCAGCCTGGCAATATCACCAAGTCCGCATCTCGGGCGCGAGCCAAATCACATGGCACTTCGAGGGTGAGACCCTCGGCACTCCGGAGTCGCGCCTGACTGGCACAGACCGAAAGCCGGTCGCTTGAAAGAGCAAAGGGTTCACCAAACACCATAACGGGCGTCGATAGCAGATAGGGGCTGATCCCGTCATAGGCAAGAATGGCGATATGCATGGCCCAATCCTACTGTTAATTGGCTCTCAGGCCACTGTTGTGGTGTACCCGTGCTTGCGACGATATCGCCACTGAACACACACTTGGGGCCGCATATGCTACGCACGTTGCTCGTGATCGATATACAGAACGACTACTTTCCCGGCGGTGTCCTGCCTTTATGGGAGGCAGAGTCAACCGAGACCAGGATCATCCATGCGATTCAGCGTGCCCAGCAACAGGGCGATCGCGTCGTTCTCGTACGCCATGTCTCTCGGGCTGATGCCGGTTTGTTCGCGACCGGAAGCGCAGGCAACGAGATACGTACACAGGTTCTAGCCGTAGCCCCGGACGCCCCAGTCATTACCAAGCGCTTTGCGGATGCGTTTCAGGAGACAGAATTGTCCACCTGCGTTGAGGGCACTGGCCACTTGCTCGTGTGCGGAATGATGACGCAGAACTGCGTCGCGTTCACGGCGATGTCCACACTGGCACCAAGGTGCGACATCACCGTCCTTAGTGATCTCTGCACGGCCCCACTCGAGAGTGTTCACAAGATCGCGGTCAATGCGCTGCAATCCAAGATCAATGTCCGCACATCAAATGACATCTGGTAAGCAGGAGGGCTGATCAACCACCCTCCCACCTCCCCTGGTTCTGATCAGTACAACCGCCCTCCTTCGTATTGCGCGCTCGCCCGGCTCACTTTATTTGATATCCCGCAACGGACAGAGCCGTGGCAGTGCCAACGTTTTTCGACGAAGGATAAATTGCGTCAGATCAAGGATTTAGCTGCGCGAAACGGTTTATTGACCCAACGGTACTCGCAGTCCGTACAATGCCGCCTTTTTGCTGCGAGGCCCTTTATGATCGATTACCGTCGTGATGTGCGTGGCACAGTGTTGCTGATCCTTCGGGAGGCTGCGGTTTCCTGTGTCCTTCTCACCCTGTTGATCGGGGCAATCCTCTGGCAGGCCGGTACATTCGGGCTGGCAGTACTGTATGCATTCCCCATCTCGCTAGGGCTTGGGCTCGCGATCGCATCGATCACCACTTATGCCGGCCGCGACCGCCAACCAATTCATGAGCGTGCGCTCGTCGGTACCGCCATTTCAGGCCTTTTGATACTCAGTGTGGCCGTGGTTGCGATCTGGTTGGTGGGCACCTGAGGCTTCCAGCCATGAGAGCGTTTGTTCGACCGGCAACGGGCGGCTGAACAGATAACCTTGCACGTAGCGGCAACCCAGCCGCATCAACGCCTCGAGTTCCTCACGCGTTTCAACGCCCTCCACGATACTCTCCAGTCTCATGTCCTGGGCCAGCGTTACCAGCGACTTCACAATCTTGCTGCTTGAAGGCGACTGATGAATGTCCGTGACGAAGCTTCTATCCACTTTCAGCTTGGTCAAAGCCAGTGCGTGAAGTTGGCTTAGGCTGGAATAGCCCGTTCCGAAATCATCCAGCGACACTCCGCAACCCAGGTTCCGGAAATCCTGCACGGCGCGCTGCACCTGGCCAATGTCGTACATGATTGCGGTCTCCGTGATTTCGAAATCCAGGCGCGAAGGATCAAATTCATGGCTAATCACCATATTGGCGATAGCGCGGACTTGGTCGATCGCCCCCACATCGTGCGCAGACAGGTTGAACGAAAGGCGTATAGGCTCTGGCCAGGTGCGCGCCGCCTGAAGCGCTTTCTTCAACAGTGGCAGTGTTAATTGGCGGATCATGCCGATGCGTTCCGCCGTTGGTATGAAAACGGCGGGTGACAGCTCGCCAAGCTCAGGACTGCGCCACCGAGCCAGCGCCTCGAACGCGACAGTCGCGCCGGTGCGGCAATCCAGAATCGGCTGATAAACCAGATACAGCTCTCGATCCAGGTCAGCACGTCGCAGCGCATGTTCAACGGCAGCCCGCTCCTCCAACTGACGCCTATGGTCTTCACAGAACAGGCAAGTGAAACCGGGATTGTCTCGCTTTCCCTGGTACAGCGCGTAGTCGGCATACTCATAAAGCTGTTCCGCGCTGGTGGCGTTGTCAGGAAAGGTAGAAATCCCGACGGTCGCACCGACCAGCACCGGTGTATCAAGTACCGTGAACGTATCACGCAAAGACTCGAGGACCACGTCCGCAAACCGTTCTGCATCGGCTGCAGCTTGCTTGCCGGTAACTATGAACGCGAACTCATCACCCCCAAGCCGAGCGAGCAGTACACTCGGGCCCACGAACGGCTTGAGCCGGCTTCCCACACAAGCAAGCAGATTATCGCCTGCGCCGTGGCCATAAAGATCATTGACCAGCTTAAAGCCGTCCAGGTCGATCACGCCAACCGCGAGCTGCTCCCCCCGTGCGCACGCGCCGACAATTGCGTTGTCCAGCGTCGAGAAGAAGGCGCGTCGATTGGGTAGATCCGTCAATGCATCTTGGTTCGCAAGTAACAGGTTCTGCGAGCTGAGCCGCTCGGCATGGGCCTGCATGTCAATGAGTCGCGTAAAACTTCGATAGTGCGAATTGAGTACGATCAACATGGCGATCGATACCAGCGCGATATTCAGTGCAGTGGCGATGAACGTCGGATTACCCGTCGACGCAAAGAACACAACGAACGCGACGTCGACCACCACCGTTGCAGTCAATGCTGCCGGTCTGAGGTGCATCAGGCAGAAGATACAGACGATCACGGTGATGCCCATGAAGAAGGCAACGTGAGCCTGCGCGTAGGCATCACCGTATGGATAGAGCGCGAGAGACCATCCGGCGAACCCGGCCGCGATCACCACAGCCAATATATTGGTACGCCTCAGTGCCTGAACGATTTCAGTGGCCGACGGGTTGCGCAGGCGTTCCCTTCGCCACCAACGGACGCGAACTCCGCATACGGCGGTGAGCACCACTGGCACGAAGATCGTCAGAAGCAGAGGTGCTGAACTCAAGTGCGTGCTGGCAAGCGCCCATGTGTTGATCAGCAGTACGCCGTACATCATCGGAAGCTGGCGAGATAGCGCCCGAAACTGGGCGTCGAGTAGGCGCGGGTTGCCAGCATCTACAGACATGATGCTCTGAATGGACTTCAGCAGGGCTGCAAGCATCGGGAATTCCTGGCGCTTCGGGGGGCAGCTCGCCCCGGGCAGATCCAGGACGATTGAACAGGGTATCGACCGCCGTGCCGGCTGCTTTAGGCCCTTAGATCGCTTCAATGGGCATCTGAGCGTTTAGTGGGTCGCTGCACGAAGTATTCGACCTGGGTTGCTGCAACCGCGAAGACGCATAGGAAGAATATGGGCCTGACGGTTCGAGGTTCAATTTGTCGGTGAGCGGTTGGCGCTTCCCCCTTTGCTTCCAGCTCGACATTAAACTGGTGCGTCGCCGATGGATCTGCCTAAGCTGAAGACCGCGATGCTCTGAGAGGCGACTAAAGCAAACGCACAGTGGCCGCGCCTCAATCTGCCAGAACAGCCAATGAGGCGTTCAAATCATGGAACAGTGGGGTCGAGTTAGCGTACCCGCTATGAACAGGTGTAGATCGATCCAGATGCAACTGCCCTTCCCCCGCTTGCTATAACGACCGACGCTGGAGTGATTCGAGCAATAACGGCGCCCTGGGCGGAGCGATACCCTGTCCCGTGCCACCGCTGAAAAGTGGAACCACGCCTTCCTACAGTCCAGCTGTAGCTGCTTACCCTCGGCTTAGCCAGGCCAGCAGATCGTCGACTAGCTGAGCCAAGTGTCGGTTCGTAATCAGCACTTCGTCGATTGCATCGCCCTCTCCCCCCTTACACTACCTCTGCCTCGAACTTGATGCGCTGGGGCAAGGCAGAGCCTCTTCTCCAAGGGGTTATCGCGTGAGTCGCATAGACAAACCGGCCAGCCCGGTACCACACGAATATAAAGAAGGCCGCGTAGAGGATGACCGGGCCAACCTGCCCCCTGCGGACAGTTGTGTTGGCTCCTGCACTGCGGCAGATCGGCCGCTGGCGTGCGATACAGGTGATCGACCTGCGGGTCCATGACGGACTGGCTGCTGATCAGTTAGGCAGTGTAGGCACCGATGGGCAGCCCAAACAATGTCAGCGGTATCAGCACACCCTGAGTAAATACGTGCCATAGCAGCGACTTGAACCAACCTTTTTATCCGCTTTTGCCCAAGAACATACTTGGGCGCCGTAAGTATTTCGTCGGCTGGTATGCGGGCGCACCGTCAGCGTGCCATTTTGCCAAGATTGAAGATCGACGGGGCACATGGCAGATATCGGCCCTATTGTTCCGACGGATCGAGCATACATATTGAATATATTCGGATTGTCCTATAGACAGTTCACTTGCAGCTTTCCTTCCGGTTCCCATTTGTAAGCATTTCACCCCGGGCCTGTCTCTGATATTGAAAAGCCGGTAACCACAGGGCTTCGCGGCTACTATGGAATTGGACGGAGGTCGGAACCTTTTACGTTGGGCGTGTCGAAGTAGCCGGGTTCAAGGAAGAACGCGTCTCTGGTCGACGACATCAGCGTCGACCACCTCTGCCTGAAAAACCCAGTACGAAGGTTCAGGCCCAGTATCCACAGGATCGGCCGAAGGGTCGGTTGCTTTGCCGTGCTCGCACGGACAAGGAACAGACAGTGCCTTCTCGTGGTCTGCCATCTCGAAGCAATGCGGAGCTAAATTTGAAACTCATCACAGTGTATGGAGAGGTTCTGCCCCCCGATGTGGGTGTGCTCATGAACAAACAGCCGTTCGGTTTCCCCTCGTACGTTACTGAGGTGACTTGTGACGACCGCTAACTTCAAATCGGGCGATCCACTGATTAAGAGGCTCTGTCTCCTGGACGACGACGAAGTCCCGGAACTCTTCGACGAGCTCAGCAAGGTAAATTCCCCTACGGTGCTCGGTTTTCTCAATCAGCACGGCTACAACATTGCTCAGAAATACCCGCAGGCGCAGAAGTACTTCGAACAGATGAGGTACATGCTTCGCGACGGGGTGGGTATCAAAATGGCCTGCAAGGCGAACGGGCTCGACCCGAAAGCCAACCTGAACGGTACCGACCTTATCCCTGCCCTCGTCAGGCATGTGGCGGAGAATCCAGAGCGTCCTTGTCAGTTTTTTACGATGGGCACGCGGGACCCCTGGCTGTCCCAAGGTTCCGCAAAGCTATTTCAAGGGCATAGCTTCCACGCCATTGATGGCTTCCAGAAAAACGACGTTTACCTGAACTTTTTCCGACAGCATTATCAGACCGGGAAGCTGGCTGTCGTCGTCCTCGCGATGGGTATGCCGCGTCAGGAAGAAGTTGCCGCTTATCTTAAGCGCGAACTCGACGTCCCCTGCATCATGATCTGTGGCGGCGCTATCGTAGATTTTTGCGCGGAGCGCTTTGCACGTGCGCCGGCGGTCTTCAGGAAATTCGGGCTTGAGTGGCTGTTCAGACTGTTAATGGAGCCGCGTAGACTGTTCAAGCGCTACGCAATTGGCATTCCTGTATTCATGTACTACGTCCTTCGTAATAGCTCATCCAGCTCTAGTGGCGTCGGCAAGGAAAGCGTCGCCAACCGCGAACGCTGACTGCTATCTTCAAATTGAAATAAATAAGGCTCACTTTTCCAGGTGGGCCTTTTTTTTATTCGGGGAAAGTGCCTATCCACACTTCCTATTCCTATATTGATCTATATCAATGCACGGTTGAATTGAATATGCACTGGAACCGCTCTGGCGCGCTGCCAACGGGGGCTGCCAGCTATTCGCGTGTTACTCGGCAGACAGCCAGAACTTTCCTTCATGCGCCACGGTCAGGTGCTGTGTGGGGGAGCTGAACGTCGGCGCTCGGTCGACGCATACCAGCAGGAATCGAAGGCTGTGTGCTCATTCTGTTCGGCACTTATTTTGCTGAGCCAGACGTGCGACACCAGGGGTAGGTGCCCGCCGCATTTCAAGTTGGGAATCGGCTATCGGAGATCGTCATGAGCAATGCCGCGGTAAATTATGGGGAAGCGTTAGGCGCTCTCGTTTCAGGTAGCACACCCAGTCGCGTTAAACCGAACCTTGAAGTCAAGAGTTTGGTTGAAAGTAAAAGACGTATCCTTTTTGTAACTTCCGAGATGGCAGATCTGGTCAAGGTAGGCGGCCTTGGTGACGTTTCGTCCGCTCTACCTCGGGCATTGCGCGACAAGCATGACGTTCGTGTCCTTATTCCCGGGTTTCCCCAGGTCGTAAATAGCGGCCATACCGTTCGTGTGGTTGGCGAGTTGGCCGGCCATGCTGCCTTGCCGCCGGCTAAAATCGGCCGCATCGATCTCGAAGACGGTTTGATCGTCTATGTCCTGCTGTGCCCGGAGCTGTACGAGCGTCCCGGCACACCCTATGGCGATGCAAAGGGCCAGGATTGGGCCGATAACCATATCCGTTTTGCGCGATTGGGATTGGCTGCTGCCGACTTCGCTGCTGGTGCAGCCGGCATTCTTTGGAGCCCCGAACTGGTGCACGCAAACGATTGGCCGGCTGGATTGGCGCCTGCCTATCTGCGCTGGAGAAAGCAGCCGACGCCAAGCATTTTCACTGTACACAACCTCGCCTACCTGGGGCTTTGCGAACCGCATAGCGGACCCGAGCTTGGCATCCCGCGCGATGCCTTCGGCCTTGACGGCATGGAATTTCACGGCAAGCTTTCGCTGCTTAAGGCTGGTATTTCCTACGCCGACCATGTGACTACCGTGAGTGCCACCTATGCACGCGAAATTACAACAGAGGCCTTCGGCTGCGGCCTCGAGGGCCTACTTCGCAATAAGCTGCGCCAGGGTTTGCTGAGCGGCATCCCAAATGGTATCGACGAAAGCTGGGACTCGGAATCGGACGAGCATCTCATCAGCCCGTTCGCCGCACGCGATTGGGTAGGCAGAGACGTTCACGCCGCTTATACGCGCAATCTCTTCGATCTGGACATGGACCGTGCGCCCCTGTTCGCGGTCGTATCTCGCCTCGTCTATCAAAAAGGCCTGGACCTTACGCTTGGCGTGGCGGAAACCATCGTCGAAGCCGGCGGGCAGCTTGCCGTTATCGGCCGAGGTGAGCCTGCATTGGAAGAGGCCATGCGCGCGCTTGCAGAGCGCTTCCCGGGCCGTGTGGGCGTTCATATAGGCTTCAACGAAACAGACGCACGCCGGATGTATGCCGGCAGTGACTTCCTACTGATGCCATCGCGCTACGAGCCATGCGGGCTCAGCCAGATGTATGCCCAGCGCTATGGTTCATTGCCGATCGCACGTCGGACGGGTGGTCTTGCCGATACCATCGAACACGGCGTAACGGGTTTCCTCTTCGACGATGCAAGCGTGGAGTCCTACCGCGTGGCTGTAAAGCAGGCGCTAGAGGTGTATCGCTATCCCGAGCTGTTCCATGCCATGCGTTGCCGCGCGATGGCAGCGCCTTTCTTCTGGCACCAATCGGTGCATCCCTACGACAACCTTTATCAAACCCTGCTGACAAAGAAGAACGAAGCTCGTCTCGAACATTGATAAAGGGTTGATTACATGGCTTCAGTGAACGACACGAATTTCCAATTTGGTGCTGTCCCGCTCTCCTCCGATACCACACGGTTTTCCCTCTGGGCCCCTAGCGCCCAGAAGGTCAGCGTGTTGCTCGAAGATGGCCATCAGGTCGACCTTTCCGAGGCTGAAGGCGGCTGGTTCCGCGGCGAATATCAATGCGGCGCTGGCACGGGTTACCAGTTCGTCGTGGACGGCGGCAACCCCGTCCCGGACCCTGCCTCCCGGCAGCAACGAGGCGACGTGCATGGACAGAGTGTCGTCACCGACCTGACTGCATACCCTTGGACGCAAACGGAATGGAAAGGCCGGCCATGGCATGAGACAGTTTTGTACGAGCTGCATGCCGGTTTGCTGGGCGGCTACGCAGGCGTCGAAGCACAGCTTCCTCGGCTCGCCGAGCTTGGTGTTACCGCAATCGAACTGATGCCACTTAACCAGTTCTCCGGGGAACGCAACTGGGGCTATGACGGCACACTGTGCTATGCCCCTGCCAGCGCTTATGGTCCCCCTGAGGCCCTCCAGCGCTTGATCGACCGCGCCCATGAGCTTGGCCTGATGGTGTTCCTGGACGTGGTTTATAACCATTTCGGCCCGGACGGTAACTACATCGGCCAATATGCGGGGGATTTCTTCCGAGACGATATCCCTACGCCATGGGGCCAGGCCATCGATTTCCGTCGGTCCGAGGTGTGTGATTTCTTCATCGAGAACGCGCTCATGTGGCTGCGTGACTACCGATTCGACGGCCTTCGTCTGGACGCAGTCCACGCCATCAGCGAAAAGCGGTTTCTCACTGATCTTTCCGATCGAGTCCACGCTGCCCTGCCCGATCGCCACGTTCACCTTGTACTGGAGAACGAGCACAACGATGCGCGCCTGCTCGAAACCCACTTCCAGGCGCAGTGGAATGATGATGGACACAACGTGCTCCACCATCTGCTGACCGGCGAACGCGAAGCCTATTACGAAGATTATTGCGAAGAGCCAACGAAGAAGCTCGCGAGCGTCCTAGGCGAAGGCTTTATCTACCAGGGCCAAACGAATCGACATGGCAACACCCGCGGGGAGCCGAGTGGGCACCTGCCGCCGCATGCGTTCGTCCTCTTTCTGCAGAATCATGATCAGGTCGGCAATCGGGCGATGGGTGATAGGCTCATCACGCTAACGGACGAGCGAAGCCTCAAGGCGGCCACTGCAGTTTTGTTGCTTTCGCCCATGATTCCAATGCTTTTCATGGGCGAAGAATGGGGCTCGCGACAGCCTTTCCTCTTCTTCACTGACTTCCACGATGAACTGGCGGACGCCGTTCGCGAAGGCAGGAGAAACGAGTTTGCCGAATTCGGGGCGTTCAACGATCCGGAGGCGAGGGAGCAGATTCCCGATCCGAATGCGTTGAGCACGTTCGAACAGTCTCGGCCTGACTTCGATGCCGCGTCCAGGGGTGAACACGCCGAGTGGTATGCACTCTATCGCAGCTTGCTTGCGCTGCGCGCTAAAGAGATTACCCCTCACGTACCAAACGCCCGTGCAATCGGTACGGAGATTCGCGGCGAGGCCGCTGTGACTGCGCGCTGGACGATGGGCAATGACCGCGTGCTACGCATCGACATCAACCTGAGCGATAGCGAACTCAGCATGCTGCCGGTCCTGAGCGACCTGCTTCACGAAAGCCACCAGGGTGTAGCAGAAGCAGCCCGAAACGGGACGCTGCTCGGCCGCAGTGCACTGGTGACGTGGGAGAAGCCTGATGAGTGATGATCGCCTGGAAGCGCTGGCGAAGGCTGCAGGCCTCGCGATCGAATGGGTGGATGCAGATGGGCGAGAGCAGACGGTCAAACCGGACGTGCTGCGTACGGTCGCAGAGCGGTTGGGTTATCCCGCCAACAGCGACGAGCAGATCAAGGACAGCCTGAAACGGCTCGAAGCCGAGAACGGCGCGAACCACCTACCGCCGCTGGTGACAGCAGACAGCGGTCAGGCCGTCGATCTCTCCGCGTTTTTTTCACCCGACACGCCGTTCGAATTGACACAGGAAGATGGGTCACGCCTCTCGGCCCGTCTGGATGCCCAGGGCCGTATGCCTGGTTTTGCGGGTATGGGGTATCACCAACTATTGATTGGGGATCAGTCTCTAACGATTGCCGTCGCTCCGCCCAAGGCTCCGTCTGTACGTGAGCGCACCCAGCGCGGGCGTGCATGGGGGATTGGTGCGCAGCTTTATGCATTGCGTCGCCAAGGTGATGGCGGGCTGGGTGACACCGAAGCACTCGAGACGCTGGTACGTAGCGCCGCCGAAGCGGGTGCGGACGCCGTCGCGATCAGTCCGCTCCATGCAATGTTCAGCGCCGACACCCATCGATTCAGTCCCTATTCCCCGTCCAGCCGGCTCTTTCATAACGTGCTGCATTCGGCGCCCGGTACTATCGTGGGCGAACGCGCCGTCCGTGTTGCGATTGAGGAAAAAGGGCTGGCGCCCGAGCTGGCTCGCCTGGAAGGGCTCGACTTGATCGACTGGCCTGGCGCTGCCGCAGCCAAACTATCGCTCCTGCGCGCCATTTACGATGGCTTCCTGCAAGGCGGTAATCCGCTACAGCAAGACTTCGCCAGCTTTCGTCACACTGGAGGCGAAGCGCTGGAGAATCACTGTCGGTTCGAGGCGCTGCACACCCTTCGAGTGCGCGAGCAAGGAGAATACGACTGGCGCCAATGGCCGGAAGCGTTGCGCGACCCACGCAACGCCGAAGTTGCACGCTTTGCCGAAGAGCAATCCAACGAAGTCGGCTTCCACGCGTTCTGCCAATGGCTCATCGCGCGCGGGCTGGAACGTACCCAGGCCGCAGCTCGCAGTGCCGGCATGGGCATCGGTCTCATTGCTGATCTCGCAGTGGGCGCAGATGGCGGCGGCAGTCAGGCCTGGAGCCGGCAGGAGGAGCTGCTACCAGACCTCAGCGTGGGCGCCCCGCCCGATATCCTGAACCGTTCCGGTCAGAGTTGGGGAATCTCTGCATTCTCACCGACTGGGCTGAAACGTCACGGCTTCCGGGCATTTATTGAAATGCTGCGCGCCAATTTCGCTCACGCCGGCGGCATGCGCATCGATCACGCAATGGGGCTTCAGCGTCTCTGGGTCATGCCGCAAGGCGCGGATCCGCTCGACGGTGCGTACCTGCACTTCCCCCTGCAGGACATGCTTCGCCTGCTTACCCTGGAGGCGGCCCGACATGACGCAATCGTCCTTGGCGAGGATCTGGGTACGGTGCCGGACGGTTTTCGCGAAGAGCTGACCGCACGTGGGATTCTCGGCATGCGCATCATGCTGTTCGAACAAGACCATGCTCAATCGCGCTTTTACCCACCTCGACAGTGGGACCGCAACGCACTTGCTACGACCACCACCCATGATCTCCCAACCGTACACGGCTGGTGGCTAGGGAACGACATAGACTGGCGTACCCGTATCGGCCAAACATCGGAAGAAACCCGCACCAAGGATCAGGAGCACCGTACGCACGAACGCGATGGCCTGGCGAAGGCGCTCCGTGAGGAGGGTTTGCTGACTGACAGCGATGCCTCGGTAGATAACGTAGTCGATGCCGCCGCCGCGTTCATTGGACGTACGCCGGCGCCGCTGGCTTTATTGCCGGTAGAGGACGCGCTGGGTCTCAAAGAGCAGGCCAACCTTCCTGGCGACGTCGACAAACACCCCAACTGGCGGCGGCGCTGGCCGCAAATGAGTGACGACTTGCTCAAGGGTGAAGCACCTCAGCGTCGTATGAAGCTGCTGGACGATGCCCGCCGTCAATCTGAATCCGAGGAGTCCGGAACGCGATGAATCCCCTTTGCGCCACACAGCGCTTGCAGTTCCACAAGGATTTCACCCTGGATGATGCCAATCGCCGGGTAGACTATTACGCAAGCCTTGGCATCACTCATCTCTACGCATCACCCGTTTTGGTTGCACGGCCTGGTTCGATGCACGGATATGACGTAGTCGATCCGACTCGCATCAATCCGGAACTCGGCGGCGAAGACGCGCTACGTCGCCTTGTCGCGTCGCTGCGTCAACGCAACATGGGCTTGATTCTCGATATCGTGTCGAACCACATGGCGGTCGGTGGCGACGCCAATCCGTGGTGGCTCGATGTGCTCGAGTGGGGCAAGCGGAGTCCGTACGCAAATTTTTTCGACATCGAGTGGCACTCCCCGGACCCTCTGCTTGAGGGGCAATTGCTCGTTCCGTTCCTTGGAGCCGACTACGGCGATGCGCTGAAAGGCGGCAACATCCCCCTCAAGTTCGATGCCGAGCAAGGCGGCTTCTATGCCGAGCACTATGAGCACCGCTTCCCTGTAAACCCTCAGAATTACGCCGAGCTGCTTGGCAGCACCGATCATTCCGAACTGCGGGAAATGGCGGCGCGCTTCGCCGGTTTACGAGGTGCTACCGATGCGTGGGACCAGGCGCGTACATTGCGCGCCGAACTGAAGGCACTGGCCCGCGATCCCGAAGCCGCAAAAGCCATTGAAACGATGCTCGAGCGCTATGACGGTACGACCGAAGAAGGCTTTGCCCGTCTGCACGCATTGCTCGAGCGCCAGGCTTACCGTCTGGCGAGCTGGCGCACCGCAGCGGACGACATCAACTGGCGGCGGTTCTTCGATATCAATGAACTCGGCGGTCTTCGCGTCGAGCGGCCGGACGTCTTCGAGGCGACACACGCCAAGATCTTTCAAATGGTTGAGGAAGGTCTGATCGATGGCCTGCGCATCGATCACGTCGATGGTCTCGCGGACCCGCGCGGCTATTGCCGTCGCCTGCGTCGGCGAGTCGATTCGCTACTGTCTCGTAGACCTGCCGAAGCCAAGCTTGATCACTTCCCGATTTATGTGGAGAAGATCCTCGGCGAAGGCGAGCAGCTCCACAGTGATTGGGGAATCGACGGCACCACAGGCTACGAGTTCATGAACCAGGTCTCGCTGGTTCAGCATGATCCGGCAGGCGAAGCGCCAATGAAGGCGTTGTGGAGCGAAGTCAGCGGGCGCACAGATGATTTTCTGGAGGAAGCACGCGAGGCGCGTCGTCTGGTATTGACGAACTCACTGGCCGGCGATTTTGAAACGGTTGCCCAAGCGCTGCTGCAAGTTGCCCGCAGTGACGTGATGACCCGCGACGTAACGCTGGGCTCGATCCGCCGCGCGCTATTGGAGTTGATCGTCTACTTCCCGGTTTATCGGAACTACGTGAACGCGTGTGGCCGACCGGAGGAAGATCAGCCTTATTTCCAGCAGGCCCTTGAAGGTGCTCGCCAAAGTCTGCCGGAAGGCGAGTGGCCCCTACTCGATCACATGGAGCGCTGGCTTGGCGGCACTCCCATCCGCTCATTGCCGATGAAAGAGCGCGCGTTGCGGCGCTATGCCTGCGCACGTTTCCAGCAGCTCACATCGCCAGCAGCGGCCAAGGCCGTCGAGGATACGGCCTGCTATAGGTCAGCCGTGTCCCTGGCACGCAACGATGTCGGCTTCGACCCGCAGCAGTTTGCAGGCAGCATCGAGCACTTCCACGAGCAGAACGCGACCCGTGCCGAACGCTTTCCCATCAACATACTGACTACGGCGACGCACGATCACAAGCGTGGCGAAGACACGCGGGCACGCCTCGCCGTGCTCAGTGAGCGGGCGGAATGGTTCGGTGATCAGGTACGGCACTGGATGAGCCTGGCAGCACCGCTGCGCGATGAGCAACCCGAGCGCACGGCCCCTACTCCCGGCGATGAGCTGCTGCTTTACCAGACGCTCATAGGCTGCTGGCCGCTGGACGCCGAGGAGCGCGGCGAAGCATTCAAGAAGCGCGTCCTGCAATGGCAGGAAAAAGCGATGCGTGAAGCGAAGCTCTTCAGCACCTGGAGCAATCCGGATGAAGCCTATGAACAGGCGTCGCGAAATTTCCTGACGGGGCTACTGGATTCAAAGGAACTGTGCGAGAGCATCGACCAGGCCGTGCAGGCGCTCGCACCCGCCGGTGCCATCAATGGTCTTGTCCAGACGGCTTTGCGTATGACGGTCCCAGGTGTACCGGATCTGTACCAGGGCACCGAGTACTGGGATTTCAGCCTCGTTGACCCTGACAACCGCCGCCCTGTCGACTATGACGCACGCGAAGCGTCGCTTGGTACCGAACAGCCGTTGGCGGATCTGGTCTCGAACTGGCGCAGCGGACACATCAAGCAGCGCCTTGTCCGGGACGTCCTCCGTCTTCGCCTGGCACACGCCCCGTTATTCCGGCAGGGCGATTACGTGCCGCTGACCGTGGGCGGTGAGCAGGCGAAGCATGTTTGCGCGTTTGCCCGAGTCCATGGAGATGATTGCGCAGTGGTCGTCGTCCCGCTACGGACTGCTACGCTGTTGGGTGACGAATCAGGATCGCTGGTTCCGGCGGAACGCTGGGGAGACACATACGTCGAATTACCCGAAGCATTCGCAACCCGCCAGTTCGCGGGACTTTTCTCGCGGGGCGAAGTCACAGATGGAAAGGGTCGGCTCACGCTTGGAGCAATACTTGCGGAGTTCCCGGTCAACCTCTTGTTTTTGGAAACTAATGACAATGCGTGGAGAGCGTGAACATGAGTGTGGATGAGCGTCGTGTGAAGGAATTGGCTTATCAAATCTGGGAGTCCGAAGGCCGTCCGCATGGTCACGACTCTCGTCATTGGGACCAGGCTCGCAAGCTTGCAGAGGCGGAAGCCGACACGGGCAAAAAGGCGACGGTACCGAAGGCGCGTAAGCCGAAGGCCGCTGCACTGACCGAAGTGTCGAGCGATACGGCCAAGAAGAAGGCTACCGCCAAGCCAAAGGCTGAAAAGGCAGAGAAGGCTGAGAAGCCCGTTGCCAAGCCAAAAGCAGACAAGCCGGCTGACAGTGCCGAGGCGAAGAAGCCATCGACGCCGCGCAAAACAAGCACGCGCAAGCCTGCTGCCGCAGTAGACAAAGACAACGCCGCGTCCTCCAAAGCCTGAGCGCACCTATCGGGCTGGCGTGCATGCCAGCCCGATAGGCCTCGGCTCCGCTTTTCGAGCACTCGCTCAGCCTCGAGCACTCTGTGCCAACCCGTTGATATCCGATGAATGACGCGAAGCGCTACGGCACTTCATGCGGTCGGCTGGCCTCAAATTCACATCTCATCATGAAGGTATCGAGCAGATGGAAAAGCAATCTACTGCCTCTGAAAACGCGGCGCCCGCAGTCGTAGTCAAGTCGCGAATTCGGGAGGGTCTCCCCTACCCGCTAGGTGCGACATGGGACGGCCTGGGAGTGAACTTCGCCATCTTCTCCGCGCACGCGACCAAGGTTGAACTGTGCCTGTTCGACTCCAGTGGCAAGACGGAACTCGAGCGTATCGAACTTCCAGAGCGTACCGACGAGATCTGGCACGGTTACCTGCCTGATGCCCATCCAGGTCAGGTCTATGGTTATCGCGTGCACGGGCCGTATGAACCCGAGGCCGGCCACCGCTTCAACCCGAACAAGCTGCTTATCGATCCCTATGCCAAGCAGCTTGTGGGCAAGCTCGAGTGGTCAGAAGCACTCTTCGGCTACACCATCGGGCACCCGGATGGTGACCTTAGTTTTGATGAACGCGACAGCGCCCCCTTCGTACCGAAGTGCAAGGTGATCGACCCGGCCTTTACATGGGGCAACGACCAGCCCGTGCGCGTGCCATGGGACAAGACGATCATCTACGAGACCCATGTGAAGGGCTTCACGATGCGTCATCCCGGCGTAGGCGAAGAGGTCCGGGGCACCTTTGCAGGACTGGGGTCGTCCGAGGTTCTGGACTATATCCGTCGCCTCGGCGTGTCGTCTGTCGAGCTCCTGCCGATACATGCGTTTGTCCAGGACCAGCACCTGCTCGAAAAGGGCATGAGCAACTACTGGGGCTACAACACCATCGGCTTCTTTGCGCCGCATCCACAGTACATTGCCAGTGGTAAGGTCAGTGAGTTCAAGGAAATGGTCGCCCGCATGCATGATGCCGGCCTCGAAGTCATTCTCGATGTGGTCTACAACCACACCGCCGAAGGTAATGAACTCGGCCCGACCCTGTCGATGCGTGGTATCGACAACGCCACGTACTACCGCCTGATGCCGGATAACCACCGTTATTACATCAACGACTCGGGCACAGGTAACACTTTGGACCTCAGCCACCCATGCGTGCTGCAGATGGTCACCGACTCTCTGCGGTACTGGGTCAACGAGATGCATGTCGATGGCTTCCGTTTCGACCTGGCGACCATTCTTGCTCGCCACCACGACGGCTACGACGAGCGCCACAGCTTCCTCGTCGCGTGTCGTCAGGACCCGGTGCTTAGCCAGTGCAAACTCATTGCAGAGCCATGGGATTGCGGCCCCGGTGGTTATCAGGTCGGCAATTTCCCGCCGGGCTGGATGGAATGGAACGACCGTTACCGCGACACCGTTCGGGCGTTCTGGAAAGGCGACGAAGGCAAGTTGGCCGAATTTGCCAGCCGCGTAACCGCATCGGGTGACCTGTTCAATCAGCGTGGCCGCCGCCCATTCGCCTCAGTCAACTTCATTACGGCACACGACGGCTTCACGTTGCACGACCTTGTTTCGTACAACGAAAAGCACAACGAAGCCAACGACGAAAACAACATGGATGGCAGCGACAACAACATTTCCTGGAACTGTGGCGCCGAAGGCCCGACAGATGATCCGGAGATCCGCTCGCTGCGCCTGCGCCAGATGCGCAACTTCATGTCCACCCTGCTCTTTTCGCAGGGCACCCCAATGATCGTGGCAGGGGACGAATTCGCGCGAACCCAGGGCGGCAACAATAACGCCTATTGCCAGGACAGCGAGATCGGCTGGGTGAACTGGGAGCTCGACGAAGACGGTGAAGCCTTGCTGCAATTCGTGCGCAAGGCCATCCGGCTGCGACTCGCCTATCCTATCCTGCGACGCGGCCGTTTCCTGGTCGGTGCCTATAATGAGGAGCTTGGCGTCAAGGACGTCACCTGGTTGGCACCCGATGGCAACGAGATGTCGATTGAGCAATGGGAAGACCCGAACGGACGGTGCCTGGGCATGTTGATGGACGGTCGGGCGCAGGCTACCGGTATCCGCAAGGCAGGCTCCGACGTCACGCTTCTGCTCATCGTCAATGCTCATCACGACGTAGTGAACTTTTCGCTTCCAGAAGTGCCAGAAGGATCGCACTGGGTTTGCCTTGTCGATACCAATCAGGCAAGCGTCAGCGGAGAGGAAGTCTTCGAGTTCGACAGTAGCTATGAAGTGACTGGACGATCTTTGTTGCTCTTCGAATTGGTGAAATCCGCCACTTCGTAACGGAAAAAGGAATTACCATGGGCGACTCGTCCCTCAGCGATGTCTGGAAACGATTCAGGTCATCAACAACGCCGGGGGACGCGCAGAACCTTCTTCAGGGCCAGGGCACACCCTGGTCCGAATGGAAGAATTCCGCGCGCATAAGTAGCCTTTCGCCTATCGAGCCCAAGCAGATCGCCACCGAGCAGCAACGCGTGGTGGTGATCGCGCCACACCCTGGATTCGAAACCGTCGCATGCGGTGGTTTGTTGCAGCGGTTCAGCAAGCTGGGCTGTACCCTTTCGCTTATCTCACTTACCGACGGTAGCCGTAGTCACGAGGGGTCCTCCGTGTGGACACCCGAGCGGCTAAGCGCCATCCGCCCACAGGAAAGCGCCGAATCATTAAGGCGCATGGGACTGCCCGCCAGCCGACTGAAGTGGATTCGCGGCGGCTTTCCTGACGGCCGATTGTACGAAGAGCAGGATAGGCTTCGTGAATTCCTGCAGCGCTACCTTCAGCCAGACGACATTGTCTTTACCAGCTGGCGACAGGATGGTCACCCGGATCATGAAACCACCGGTGCAATTGCGGGATTGGTAGCCGAGGAGATTGGCGCGCCGTTGTACGAAGTGCCAATGTGGACCTGGCATTGGGCAGCACCCAACGATCCACGTATCCCTTGGTATCGTTTGCGCAAGCTTCCTCTCAGCCGTTGGACCGTGGCACGCAAGCGCCACGCCATTCAGGCACATGCCAGCCAACTCACCACAGACATCCAGACCGGCGCGGAGCCCGCGTTCGGGCCTTACACCCAGCAGCGCACGCTTCAGCCCTACGAAATCATCCTGACGCCGGCTGTCACGCTTGCCTGATTGGCCGCCCACAGGGCACTTCGCCGCGTCCGACTTCCTCGTAAACACCCTGTCGATTGTAGCGCGCAAGCTGTCTGAAAGCTGAACCCCGCTTTCCGTCCGCGAGTCTCAATTGGGTGTGGATAGCTTGCAACTGCCGGTTCGCCGGGTGGCAGCCACTGCAGTCAAGCATCCGAAAGAAGCAGGAACGGCGCGCGAACGTCGGGAGGAGCGGTATGGAAATTCTGGAGCGGCGAATCATTCCCCTCGCTCGTAGGCCCGCGTCCGAGATGGTGGCCGAGCCCCTGCGTTATCGCGGAGGTGGGATCACTAATGGCTGATATACGCATCGGTATCTCGGGTTGGCGCTATGCACCCTGGCGGGGTGATTTCTACCCCAAGGGACTTACCCAGAAAAATGAACTTCACTTCGCCTCCCGCGCCGTCAACAGCATTGAGATCAATGGTTCGTTCTACGCGTTGCAGCGCCCTGAGCGATTCCTCGAGTGGTACGAACAGACGCCCGAAGACTTCATCTTCAGTGTCAAAGGGCCCCGCTTTATCACTCACGTCCGGCGCCTGCGAGATATCGAAAAACCGCTTGCCAACTTTTTCGCCTCTGGCCTCTTCGCACTGAAGGAGAAACTCGGGCCGATCCTTTGGCAGTTTCCCGCTACATTCAAGTTCGACCCCGATCGCTTTGAAGCCTTCCTGGCCATGTTGCCGCACGATACCGAGGCAGCCCTGGACGTCGCCAAAGGCTGCGACAGCCGCATGAAAGGACGAAGCCATCTTGAAGTCGACCGTAAACGACCGCTCCGCCATGCCATAGAGATCCGTAACGACAGCTTTGTAGACCCTGCCTTTGTCACGATGCTGCGCCGCCACCGGGTGGCGCTAGTCGTCGCTGATACGGCCGGTAAATGGCCGTACTGCGAAGATGTCACGAGCGACTTCATGTATCTGCGCCTGCACGGTGCAGAAGAGCTCTATACCAGTGGCTATAGCAATGATGCGCTCGCTGTATGGGCAGACCGGATCCGCCAATGGTCCGAGGGCACCCAGCCGGATGATGCCAAGCTCATTTCAGACGCCACCCCCCGCGCCAGAAAGTCGAGGGACGTCTACTGCTATTTCGACAACGACGTGAAGGTGCGAGCGCCCTATGACGCCCGCAGGCTATTGGAGCGGCTGGACTTGACCGAATCGCTACAGACCAAACCAGGACAGAAGGAGGAAAAAGCGGCGTGACGCTCGATAACCCCATACCTGCCAGCCAGCGTGTAGAAAACGCAGGCGAGGTGCATCAGGTAGGCATTCTGACTGTGAACACCCATAAGGGCTTCACGGCGCTCAACCGTCGCTTCATCCTGCCCGAACTTCGTGATGCAGTACGTGCAGTCTCGGCCGATGTTGTCTTTCTACAAGAGGTAATCGGTACCCACGAGCGGCACGCGTCCCGCTATGGCAACTGGCCCGCTGCACCGCACTACGAATTCCTTGCTGACACCATGTGGCCCCAGTTTGCTTATGGCCGCAACGCCGTCTACCCGGACGGCCACCACGGCAACGCGGTACTGTCCAAATACCCAATCAGCCGCTATGAAAACCTTGACGTATCGATCTTGGGGCCGGAAAAACGCGGACTCCTTCATTGCGAGCTGCAGCTTCCCAAGCACCACGTCCTACATGCGATCTGCGTACATCTCGGGCTGCGGGAAGCGCACCGCGCCAAGCAACTCGCATTGCTCTGCGACTTGGTGAACAGTCTTCCTGCGGATGCGCCTGTCGTGGTCGCCGGCGACTTCAACGACTGGCGTCACCGCGCCAGCCCGATCCTGGCCGACCGCGCCGGTATGCAGGAAGTGTTCGAGCACACCACCGGCGCTCTGGCACGTAGCTTTCCTGCACGGATGCCCGTCCTGCGGCTCGACCGAATCTACGTACGTAACGTTGCGATCCACGATCCCCGGATCCTGTCGGCTCGACCATGGTCGCACCTATCTGACCACGTTCCACTGGCAGTGGAGATCAGGTTATGAAGTTCTCCTGGAAAGATGGCAATCAAATCTCCCTTCTGGAAAATGGCGAAGAGTTCTTTCCCCGCGTTTTCGAATGTATTCGCGCCGCCAAGCGCGAGGTGCTGATCGAAACGTTCATCCTGTTCGATGACAAGGTTGGCCGTGACTTGCGCGCGGCCGTCATCGAGGCAGCTGAGCGTGGCGTGACCGTCGAACTGACGGTGGATGGCTATGGCTCTGCCGATCTTGGCGGTGAGTTTGCGGCGGGAATGACGCGGGCCGGCGTGAAGATCCATATGTTTGATCCGAAGCCACGCGTTATGGGTAAGCGTGTAAACCTGTTCCGGCGTTTGCACCGCAAGATCGTAGTGATCGATGCGGAGCGCGCGTTCGTTGGCGGCATCAACTTCTCGGCGGACCATTTGGGCGATTTTGGCCCTGAAGCCAAGCAGGATTACGCGATCGAAATACTTGGTCCGCTTGTGGACGACATTCACCGCTTCGCGTTGAGTACGCTTGACCCGAATGCCCAAAGGAGGCATTGGTGGCAAAAGCGTCAGCTACCCCTGGCTGCAACGACGGTCTCCCACGACAGAGGCGGTGTGCGAGCGCTGTTCGTGCGGCGTGACAACGATGAACATCGAGACGACATCGAAGAACACTACCTGCAGGCAATTCGCTCTTCTCGGCACCGCCTGGTCATTGCAAACGCCTATTTTTTCCCCGGCTACCGCCTACTGCGCGAATTGCGGAATGCAGCCCGGCGTGGCGTGCAGGTGCGTCTGATCCTTCAGGGGCAGCCCGATATGCCGATTGCAAAGCTTGGTGCCCGGATGCTCTACAACTACCTTATCCGCGATGGCGTGCAGATCTTCGAATACTGCCGACGCCCGCTTCACGGCAAGGTGGCACTGGTCGACTATGACTGGGCAACGGTTGGTTCGAGCAACCTTGATCCGCTCAGCCTGGCATTAAATCTGGAGTCAAACGTCATCATCCGGGATGCCGAGTTCAACCGGACCCTCCACGAGCGACTGGATCGCCTCATGGCCGACCACTGCCGGCAAATTCCGCTGGAGCGCGTCCTCAAGGGTTACTTCTGGCGTGCACCGATCATTTTCATGATCTTCCACTTCCTCCGACGCTTCCCTGCACTTGTCGGCCTCCTACCTGCCCATACGCCCAAGATCGCACTGGTCCAGCCGCACGAAGGCAGTGATATTCAGCCGATAGGCACCGAGAAAACCCAATGAGCAGTGTCTCCGGAACCACCCATCAGCCATCGCGTGCCCGCCGTTGGTGGCCCATTATCAAGAAGGTCCTGACGTGGGCCTTCTTCATTGCGATCACGGTGTTCTTCATCGTTCTCGCACGCAGTATCGACTGGGCAGACGTTTGGCAGTCCTTGCGCGGGTACAGCCCCGGCACGATTGCCGTGGCGATCGCGGTAGCGCTGGTAGGCTATGCGTTCTACAGCACGTTCGACCTGCTCGGGCGCGCCTATACCGGACATCATCTGCCGGCCAAACAGATCGTACCGCTCACGTTCGTATGCTATGCATTCAACCAGAACCTGGCCTGGGTAGGCGGTATAGCCATGCGATACCGACTCTACTCGCGCCTGGGACTGACCAGCCTGGTCATTACCCGGATCCTGAGCTTGAGCATCATTACCAATTGGATCGGGTATCTGATGCTGGCGGGCGTCGTATTTGCCATGGGAACGATCCAGCCGCCACCCGAATGGGATCTCGACTTCTTCGCACTACGTATCATCGGTGGCTGTATGGTCCTGGCCAGCCTTGCGTATCTGCTGGCCTGTGGTTTTTCCCGGCGTCGGGCCTGGTCGATACGGGGCCACGAGATAGAACTGCCCAGCTTCAAAATGGCCGCGCTGCAGATTGTCCTTGGTGCCACGTGCTGGATGTTCATGGCAGCAACGGTATGGGTGTTCATGCCAGAGAAGGTTTCCTACCTCACCACGCTCGGCATCCTGCTTATCAGTAGCATCGCCGCGGTGCTTGCCCACATACCTGGCGGCATCGGTGTGCTTGAGACGGTCTTCGTTACCCTCCTACAGCACGAGGTACCACGGGCCGACCTGCTTGCCGCACTGATAGGCTACCGTGTCGCCTACTTCCTCGTTCCACTGATGCTGGCCAGCCTGGTCTATCTCACATTCGAGAGCCGCGCCAAACGCATGCGACGCAAGAACGAGGCGCCCGCCAAGGCATGATGCAGGAAGGGCCCAAGCGGCCCCTGCTCTCATTGCGCCGATTCACAGCGGCAATTCGTTCAATTCTACGACCGCCGTAATTGCCTGTGCTTTCCCATCCCACATGTAGCGCAAGTGAGGCCCCTGCACCGGCAGGGATACCGCTCTGGGCTTGAATGCGGCAACACACTCGCCGCCAGGGAAGCGCACACTTCGGTAGAGAAGTCCCCACTCGCCTGCCTCGCGCTTTTCACGGGCAAACGCCTGGCTGATTCCATAGGTAGCGAGCGATGGATCATGAAGATGCGCATCGTTCCGAACGTCGAACATCGCTTCGACCACTTCGTTGATGTAGGTGCGCATCGTGATTTCGATGCTCGGTTCACGCGTCGCGGCTAGAAAACGCTCCTGGTGGAACCGCGTTTCGGCGATCGCCGCCTGCAGTGAATCGGCACAGTAATAAACGCCAAAGCTTCCGTCGGTGAACCGACTGGCGTTGCCAATGTGCGTATACGCCGCCATCACTGCTGTCGAGCCAGGTCCGCTCACGCGGTCACTCGGTGGTACCCGGCTTAGCTTTCCCGTTTCTTCCATCAGGCGATCGTTAGTAAGCCCCTCGATCGCGAATGCCAGGTCAAGGTCATCCGGATCGAGCGTGTCTTCGAACACGCTGATGGGTGGAAAGCAACTGTTGATGAGCCGATAGGCCTTCTTCCAGCGGGGACGTACCCGTGACATGCCCTACCCCCTGACCCCGTCCAGGTAGCGACGCACGTCCGCCATATCCACGACCCTGCCACAGAGCATGTACTCGAGCGCAGACTTTCCGTTGAACGGTGCAGCATCGTTCTCCTTGTGGACCCAGGCATAGGCGCGATCAGGCTGCTGGCTGAAAAGAATGCGCAATGCCTTGTGGATCCCCATGAGATAGGAGATTCGCTCCATCGTGTCATGCGGCAACCTTACGGCGGGCAATTTTCGATACTTGAAGTACGTGGTGTTGCCGATCGAGCCCAGGAGGACCCGTTGCTGCTCCCGATTACACTTCCAGTGCTCCATCAGGTTGAAGAAGAACTTCAACGCAACGCGTCCGGCTTCGGCGCCATCGGTAGCAGTCTGGACTTCGGGAGAAGGGGTAGCCATGGATGCCTCGAACGATACGGTATGAGAGCAGCATACTCCTCATGCGTATTGATTCAAGTATTTATTTCGCATCCGAATAATGGGTTGGAGCTTCCGGCACCGTTGCGGTGCCGGAAGCGATGACGCTTAACGCGTTGGACGCAATAGCAGAATGGCCAGGGGTGGCAGATCGACCGTGATCGAACTGGATTCACCGTGGCTTTCCACCTCCTCAGTCATTACCCCGCCGCCGTTTCCGACGTTGGAGCCTCCGTAGCATTCCGCATCGCTGTTAAACACTTCCTGCCAGTGGCCTTTGCAAGGCACGCCGATTCGGTACCCGTGACGTACGACAGGCGTGAAATTCACAACAGCCAGCACCGGCTCACGGTTCTTACTCCAGCGCAGCCAGGCATAGACGCTATTGGCGAAATCGTCCCCGATCAGCCACTGGAAGCCCTCAGGTCGGTCGTCCTGCTCATAGAGGGCCGGCTCGCTCCGGTAGACGCGGTTCAGATCCGATACGAGCTTGTGCACCCCCTGGTGGTCCGCATAGTTACTCAATAGGTACCAATCCAGTTCATGGTCATGGCTCCACTCACGCCATTGGCCGAACTCTGCCCCCATGAAGAGTAACTTCTTGCCCGGATGCGCCCACATGAACCCGAGGTAGGCTCGGAGGTTGGCAAACTTCTGCCAGCGATCACCAGGCATCTTGTCAATGAGCGAATGCTTCCCATGCACCACTTCATCGTGCGAGATCGGCAGGACGAAATGCTCCGAGAAGGCGTAGACCAGCCCAAACGTCATCTTGTCGTGGTGGTACTGGCGATTGATCGGGTCCTCGGAAATGTACTTGAGCGTGTCGTGCATCCAGCCCATGTTCCACTTGTACGAGAAGCCCAATCCGCCTACTTCGGTCGGCCGGCTCACGCCCGGCCATGCCGTTGATTCTTCGGCGATGACCATGGCCCCCGGGACCTCGAGCTTGACGACGTCATTGAGGTGGCGCAGAAAGTCGATCGCCTCCAGGTTCTCGCGCCCGCCGTAGCGATTGGGAATCCATTCGCCGTCCTTGCGTGAATAGTCGCGGTAAAGCATGGAGGCAACGGCGTCCACACGCAGACCGTCGATGTGGAAGTGCTTGAGCCAATGCAACGCGGACGCCAGCATGAACCCGTGCACTTCAGTGCGACCCAGGTTGTAGATGTAGGTATCCCAGTCCTGGTGGAAGCCTTCGAATGGATGCGCGTATTCGTACAGCGCCGTACCGTCGAATTGACCGAGGCCGTGGCTATCGGTCGGGAAGTGTGCCGGTACCCAGTCGAGGATCACACCAATATCCGCCTGGTGGCATGCATCGACGAACGCCGCGAAGTCCTTGGGCGAGCCGTAGCGTGCGCTTGGCGCGAACTGCGAAAGCAGCTGGTAGCCCCATGACCCCCCAAAGGGGTGCTCCATGATGGGCATCAGCTCGATGTGCGTGAAGCCCAGTTCCTTGATGTACGGGATCAGCCGCTCGGCCAACTCGTGCCAGTTATACGTGCGTCCTTCGCTACCGCCCTCCTTCTGCCACGAACCGGCATGCAGCTCGTAGATGGACATGGGCGCTGCAACGCTTTGACGTTCGGCACGGCGGTTGATCCACTCACCATCGTTCCAATGAAAGTCATACGGCTCGGCTACCACCGACCCGGTTTCCGGAGGCGCCTGGGTGGCGAGCGCCATAGGGTCGGCCTTCAGCGGGAGAACACCATTCGGGCCGAGGATTTCGAACTTATAGATTTCGCCTGGCTGGAGCCGCGGTACGAAGATCTCCCAGACGCCTGCGGGATGGCGGAGACGCATGGGATGCCGCCGACCGTCCCAGCCGTTGAAGTCGCCAACAACCGACACACGACGCGCATTCGGCGCCCATACCGAGAAGCGGACACCCTGCACACCTTCGACTTCCATGTACTGCGCGCCCAGGCACTGCCCGAGGTTTCGATGGTTGCCTTCGGCAAACAGGTAGATGTCCATTTCCCCCAACAATGGGCCAAAGCTGTAGGGGTCCTCGGTCACTTGCGTGCCGCTGGCCCAGCGGATGCGCAACAGATAAGCACTAGGCTGCGGCAACCTCGCCATGAAGAGGCCAGGGAAGCGACCGTCTTGCTCCATCGACGCGAGTTCGCGTTCTGTTCCCCGCTCGAGGAGGTCCACGCCCAACGCGTTTGGCAAATAGGCACGAACGATCAGGCCTTCGCCATCAGGGTGTGGGCCCAGTAGTGCAAATGGGTCACCATGCTGCGCCATCACCAGCGCACCGAACGCTGCCTCGTCCAGCGGTATCGCGTTTTGCGACGAGCTCATCAGTGTGGATCTCCTTCGGATAGGTGTTGTGCCAATTCGACCAGGCCCCGTAGTGGAACGGACAGCCAGGCCGGGCGATTTTCTGCTTCGTATGCGACCTCATAGGCCGTCTTCTCGAGAATGAACAGATCGAGTGCTGCTTCTTCGCCACCGTCTTCTGCCCATTGATGGGGCACACCGGCGGCCGCTTCTCGATATTGGGAGAGGAACAACTCTCGTGCACGCTGGCGATAGGACTCCGCAACCCGCTCACGAATTCGCCCCGTTTCTTCAGAAGAGTCACTGGTCTGTACATTGCGCAGCGCCATGGCGGCGGCATAGTCGAACGAGCGCAGCGCACCGGCGACGTCTTTCAACGGGCTGGTCTTGGCGCGACGTTCGTGCAGCGGCCTTGCCGGCTCGCCTTCGAAGTCGATGAGATAGGCATCGTCCTGCACCACGAGAACCTGTCCCAGATGGAGGTCTCCGTGCACGCGGATACGGGCGCCGCCGAGCGCGCGCTTGGCGAGAATCTCGATCTGGTCCAATAGGCGCTGGCGACTGGACAGCAGGACGTCGACCTCCCCCTGGAGCGCCTCATCGAATCCACTGCGACGTTGCTCGACCAGTTTCAGGGCATGATCGAGTTCCCCACCAATACTCTTGGCCCATGCAGCAGCCGTCGCATCGTCGGTGTACTCAACCTTGAAATCAGGCTCATCGCCACCCGCCAGCACCTGGTGCATTTCACCCAGGCGCTTTCCGAACATGCCGACAAAGGACTCGAGCTCCTCCATCGCGCTGTAGGCTGTTTCAGCATCAGCCGCGCCGCCCGCGATCTCGTCGCGGATTGCGCGCTCCAGCCCATTCTGCGTCCACTCCCAGGCATCACCCTGGTTATGCAGGAAGCCCTGAGCCAGCATCAGGACATGCTCGTTGCCCTCCTCGTCCACGCGACGCAGGTCGCCATACAGCGGGGCGATGTATTCGAAGCCGTGACGGGTCAGGAACCCGACCATTTCCAGCTCGGGATGGACGCCGCTGGCCACGCGGCGGATAAGCTTGAGTACCAGCTTGCCATCCACAACAGCCGACGTGTTCGATTGCTCGGCCGACAACACCTTGACCGGCGCATCTTCCGCCAGCTCCATGGATTGGAGCGCAGGCATCGCGGAGAACTTGAGCGCTCCACCCGCGCATGGGAGCTCCAGGCCGTTGCGCATGCCATTGAGCACTGCGCGAACGAAGTGATCGAGTGTGAATGCATCCGTCAGCAAGCCGACCTGCCGCCCGCGCCGGACGCGTGCGAGCGCCAGCTGTTGGGGTAGCGCGGTGCTGACCTCCTCTTCGGGCAGGAATCCTACCGGTAGCTGGTAACGGTCGCGTTGTTCGCCAGACGTCACTTCGATCTCGCAGAACATGGCTGTTCGCTTGCCTTCACCAAAGCGGACGCCATACAGCAGTTCGACCTTGTCAATCTGGCCGCTTTTTGCGGCGTACCAGCGCCGCTTTGGTAGATAGGTCGGCAGTGCGGTCTGTTCGAGCGTCTGTCGCGACGAACCTTCCAGCAGCTCATCGGCGCTACGCTTGACGACCAGGGTGTGAAATTCGGGCATGGTCTCGACCGGCTCGTTGTGCCAGCTCGGCATCTGCGTTTCCGAGGCGAGCAGGAACCAATAAAACCCATAGGGCTGCAACGTCAGCAGATAACTCAGCTGCCCAATGGGAGGAAATGCGCTTCCGCCAATCATTTCGACGGGGACCATCCCAGCATAGGCGGAGAGGTCCAGCTCAGCAGCCTGCGCGACGCGGGATACGTTCGCCACGCACAAGATTGTCTCCTGCGTGCCATCGGGTCCGCTGTATTCACGCAGGTATGCAAGGATGCGGCGGTTACTTGGCGATAGCATTTTCATCTCGCCGCGGCCAAACGCCTTCTGCTGTTTGCGAACGGCGAGTAGCCGGCGCGTCCAATTCAGCAGCGAATGAGGATCACGCTGTTGAGCCTCGACGTTGATCGTCTGGTAGCCGTAAAGCGGGTCCATGATCGGCGGGAGCACCAGCTTGGCAGGGTCGGCGCGAGAGAATCCGCCATTACGGTCGACCGTCCATTGCATCGGTGTCCGCACACCGTCGCGGTCGCCAAGGTAGATGTTGTCGCCCATACCGATCTCGTCGCCTCAATACAGCACGGGGGTGCCAGGCATCGACAACAGCAGACTATTGAGCAACTCGATGCGGCGACGGTCCCGCTCGACCAGCGGTGCCAGGCGGCGTCGGATGCCCAGATTCAGCCGGGCCCTACGGTCGGACGCGTAGAAATTCCAAAGGTAATCCCGCTCCTTGTCGGTCACCATTTCGAGTGTGAGCTCGTCATGGTTGCGCAGGAAGATCGCCCATTGGCAGTTGTCTGGAATCTCGGGGGTCTGCCGGAGAATGTCGCTGATCGGGAAGCGGTCTTCTTGCGCCAAAGCCATGTACATGCGTGGCATCAGTGGGAAGTGGAAGGCCATATGGCATTCGTCTCCTTCCCCATTCTCATTGCCACCAAAATATGGCCGGGTGTCTTCGGGCCACTGGTTGGCTTCGGCGAGCAGCATGCGATCCGGGTAGTGCTGATCAATCACCGCCCGGATCTTCTTCAGCACGTCGTGCGTTTCGGGCAGGTTTTCGTTGTTGGTGCCTTCTCGCTCGACCAGGTAGGGAATCGCGTCCAGCCGCAAGCCGTCCACGCCCATGTCGAGCCAGTAGCGCATCACCCGTAGCACCGCCTCCAGCACACGAGGGTTGTCGAAGTTCAGGTCCGGCTGGTGCGAATAGAAGCGATGCCAGAAGTACTGTTTAGCGACCGGATCCCACGTCCAGTTCGACTTTTCCGTGTCGATGAAGATGATGCGCGTCTCGGAAAACTTCTGGTCAGTGTCGGACCAGACGTAAAAATCCCGGGCACTCGACCCGGGCTTTGCCCGCCGGGCACGCTGAAACCAGGGGTGCTGGTCAGAGGTGTGGTTGATGACGAGTTCAATGATGACGCGCAGACCACGCTTATGGGCTTCGCTAATAAACCGCTTGGCATCTGCGCGCGTGCCATAGTCAGGGCTGACATCGCGGTATTCCGCGATGTCGTAGCCGTCGTCGCGACGCGGTGAAGGAAAGAATGGCAACACCCAGATGGTGTTGACGCCGAGGTCGGCAATGTAGTCGAGCTTCTCGATCAGGCCAGCGAAATCGCCAATGCCGTCACCGTTGGCGTCGTAGTAGGACTTCACATGCACCTGGTAGATGACCGCATCCTTGTACCAGAGTGGATCTTCGATGAAGTCCGCAGTCATGGGCATTGCTTGGGCTTTCGCCATTTCAGTGAATGTCCCTTCAGCCGTTTAGGGGTGAGAACCGCCAGATACCGAATGGCAACTGGTTCGGGTCGAGTCGGGTGAACTGCGTCTTGCCGTGCCAGTGCCAGCGGTGGCCGTTCATCAGGTCCTCACCCTGCGTGGTGGCGTCGTCCGGCAGGCCAAACTCCCAGAGCGGAAGCTCGAAATGCGCCTCGTGAGCGTTATACGGATCGAGGTTGACGGCGATCAGGATGAAATTCGATAGGTCGGCGGTGCGCTTGCCGAAGTACAGGATGTTGTCATCCCAGCAGTTGTAGACCTGCAGGCCAAGGTGGGTCTGCAGGGCCGGGTTCTGACGTCGGATGCGATTGAGCTGGGCAATCTCGGCAATGATGTTGCCTGGCGCGTTGTAGTCGCGGGGGCGTATCTCGTACTTCTCGGAATCCAGATACTCTTCCTTGCCGGGTACAGGCGCCGATTCGCACAGCTCGAACCCGGAATACATGCCCCACAGACCAGAGCCCATGGTCGCCAGCGCCGCCCGGATCAGGAACCCCGGTCTGCCGCTGTTGTGCAGGAAGAAGGGATTGATATCCGGCGTGTTCACGAAGAAGTTCGGCCGGTAGCACTCACGCAGCGGGGATTCGTTGAGTTCGGTCAGGTACTCGGCCAACTCGGCCTTCGTATTGCGCCACGTAAAGTAGGTGTAGCTCTGATTGAAGCCGACCTTGCCGAGGCGTGCCATCATCGCGGGACGGGTGAAGGCTTCGGACAGGAACATGGTGTCGGGGTGCTTGCTGCGAACGTCCCCGATCATCCACTCCCAGAATGGCAGCGGCTTGGTATGCGGGTTGTCGACACGGAAAATCTTCACGCCCGCCTCGACCCAATGCAGGATGACGTCGCGCAGGGCGATCCAGAGGTCTGGGACAGCGTCGTCGGCATAGAAATCGACGTTGACGATATCCTGATACTTCTTCGGCGGGTTTTCCGCATAGCGAATGGTCCCGTCCGGCCGCCAGGCAAACCAGCCGGGATGCTGCTCAAGCCAGGGGTGGTCCTGAGAACACTGGATGGCGAAATCCAGCGCAATCTCCAATCCGTGGTTAGCGGCTTCACTGACCAGAGCCTTGAAGTCGTCCAGGGTCCCGAGTTGGGGATGGATGGCGTCGTGCCCGCCGTCGGGGCTACCGATCGCATAGGGGCTTCCCGGATCGTCCGGCCCTGCGTTCAGGGAGTTGTTTGGGCCCTTGCGGTGGGCCCGGCCGATGGGATGGATGGGCGGGAAATACAGCACGTCGAATCCCATGTCGCGAACCACGGGCAGGCGACCCATGACGTCGCGCAGCGTGCCGTGACGGTTAGCGTCATCCGTCTGGGAGCGGGGAAACAACTCATACCAGCTCGCGAAGATGGCCCGCTCGCGCTCGATCTCCAGCGGGTAAAGGCGCGTAACCACGCGATGGGGCTTGGCGTCGGCGGCGGCCATCGCGGCGTTCACTTCTGCGGAAAGGAGGAAGTTGACGCGATCGTCCAGAGCGTCATGCTCAGCAGGCATGCGCTCGAGCAGCGCATCCAGCACCTCGCGGTTCTCGCCATCGCTGCGATTCCGCGCCGCTTCCAGGTGTTGACGCCCTTCGGTCAGTTCCAGGTGAACCTGGACACCGGCCGCATGCTTCTTGCCGAGCTCATAGCGGTAAGTCTCGTAGATATTCCACCAAGCCTCGACCTGAAACTGGTGGCGCGCTACGCGGTTCGGGGAGAAGTGTGCCGTCCAGTAGTCGTTGCCCGCGGGGACGAGCTTTTCCCTGTGCCAGTCCTGTTCGTCCTCGGCACGCCAGAGCAGCGACGCTGCCAGCTGGTCGTGCCCGTCAGCGAAGATTCGGCAGCGGACGTCGATGCGCTGATTGACGATGCCCTTCACCGCGAATCGACCATCGTCCACCGACGGCGTGACCGATTCGATCGCAATACGCGGCATGCGTACAGCATCCTCCAGGCTTAGAACTTCGCCAGGCGCGGGGTGCCAATGTGCGTCATGCGACGGAGCGTAGGTCATCGGGGTCCTCTCCTCGGGTATTCGGGTCGGTTGCTCCCAGGCGAAGGCTTGGGTGGAGTGCCTTCGGTAATGCCTGACTACGGAACGGATCATGGAAGCGGCGAGCAATCGCAATCAGCGTTGGCTGGCGGAGTCCGGTTATATCCAAAGGCGAATGAAGCCAATGGGACCGGGGGCCTGCGGTCGACGAGGTGCGCTGTCGCTGGTCTGTTCATTCGAAGCAGCACGCTGATCAAAGTTCACTGCCGCTCAACGGGCCGGCCAAGCCCCTACGCCGCATGGTGTGGGTGTTTGCTGCCCTTGGGCGGGAAGTAAGCGAGACGGTACGGGCAGCAACCGCCTACGCTGGAAGTGCCGGCGAATAGTCGCCTGCACTCTGCGTAGGCGACAGACCCGACGAGCTACGTCGCCGTGCGGCTATCCGGCTGGGGGCGTCCCGGCGTGAGACGCCCCCGGAACGCTGGTTTAGCCGGTCTTCTTACGTGGGGTACGTGATTTGGACGTGGTCGACTTCCGAGTACTTCCGCTCGAGGACGACTTGCTTGATGAAGATGCCTTCGACTTCGTGGCGGGCTTCGCAGATGAAGATTTGCCCTTGTCGCCGCCGCGCAGGCTTCGCTTGAGCAGTTCGCTGAGATCGATCACTTCTGCGCCGCTCGAAGCATCGCCTCCATCATCTGCCTCGCCAACGGACTCGATATGCCCCTTGCTCGCCTTCTCCTCGACAAGTGCCATGATCTTGTCTTCGAACGAGTCGCGGTACTGAGATGGATCCCATTTGTCGCTCATGTCATCCACAAGCCTTACGGCCATGTCCAGCTCGCGCTTGTTGATGTCCGGACGAAGCGCGTCTTCATCGAGTTCCAGCGCGTCGATGCCCCGCACCTCGTTGCCCCAGCGCAACGTGTTGAGTACAAGTGCATCGCCCATCACCATGACAACGGCCAGGTGCTGCTTGGTATGCAGCACGACATTGGCGAGCCCGGCCTTACCGGTCTTCTTCAGTGTTTCGCGCAGCAAGGCATATACCTTCTCGCCACGCCGTTCGGGCTTCAGGTAGTAAGGTCGATCAATGAAGGTGAACGGGATTTCGGCCGCCTCCACGAACGCGATGATGTCCACGGTTTGGGTCGCTTTCGGATGCGCCTTTCGGATTTCGTCCTCGCTGATCACCACGTAGCGCCCTTTTTCGTACTGGACGCCTTTGACGATGTTCTCCCGGTCCATGTCCTCGCCGGTGGTCTTGTTGATCCGCTTATAGCCGACGGGGTCCATGGTTCGCTTGTCGAGCCAGTCGAAGTCGATACCCTGCCGGGTCGTCGCCGGTACGAGTGCGACGGGAATATGTACAAGACCGAAGCTGACCGCGCCTTTCCAGATGGTACGTGCCATGACCTTTTTCCTTCGTGAGGTGCCTACGGAGGACTCGGCGCCGCTTGCAAAAGTTCGCGCAGGATTTTCCGTAGGACCGTTGAAGCGCGAGGCAAAGACGGCAAGCCCGGGCAAATAAAAAACCCCGGTAACGCAGCGCGTCGCCGGGGTTTTGCAAGGGCCATGGTCAGACCTTGAGGACCACCCGCCCTCGTTTTGGGCCAGACTCCTGGTACCGGTGGGCTTCGACCACCTCTTCGAAACGGAACGTCCGGTCGATGTCCGTACGGAACAGCCGATCAGTCGTCAACTGATCGATGTATGTCAGCGCTTCACGCATTGCAGGCTCGTTGCGCGGAATCCCCATCTCCGTCAGGCCCGTAAAGTCATGCAGGCAATGCACGAAGAATTTCAGGCTCTTTTCGAAGGCGGCACATGCTGGGAACGGCGTTTGGTTACCGCCCATAAGGCCGTAGAGAATCAGCTTGCCGCGCTGGGCCATCACGTCGCCCAGCAGCCCCATCTGAGGACCGCCGCACGCGTCGAGAACAACGTCCATGCCGTGGCCGTCCGTAAGCCGCTGAACGCGCCCCACGATGTCCTCTTCTTCGGTCACGATAACCTTTTCGGCGCCCAGCGAGAGCAAGTATTCGCGGTCATCGCCATCGTCGGTGGTGGCGAACACTCTGGCGCCCATTTGATGGGCGAGCTGGAGTGTCGCAGGTCCGGAACAATGGCAGGCATTGGTGATGAGCACATTCTGCCCCGGCCGCAGGGTAGCCAGATAGTTGTAGGCAAAGTAGCCGATCAACGCGCCGCGATAATGCACGCAGGCTTCTTCGGGGGTCAGGTTGGCTGGATAGCGCGCGACCGAACCGACCGGCATGCACATTTGTTCGCCGTACGCCGGATAGGTGTTGACGTCGTGCCCGCCTGGAAAACTGGCGACACGGTCTCCCACTGCAAAAGCAGTAACATCTGGCCCGATCGCGTCGATGATGCCCGCCAGTTCGTTGCCAAGGCCTGACGGAAGGCGCGCATGCAGCGGGGCCATGTCCTGGCGCCAGAGCGCGTCGTTCCAGCTGACGCCGATTGCTTCGACACGGATGCGTACTTCACCGGCACCGGGCTCGCGGACAGGTTCGTCCTCGACCTTGAGCACATCGGGCGGTCCGAACTGGTGGAAGCGGATCACGCGTGGCATAGGATCCTCGTCTAATTACTACGTTATGGGGTGACTTTATCCGCCTTGCTTCGTCAACTCCACCCGTGACTATCAATAGTTTCCATGTCCAGCGGTGATGAGGGCAAGCTACTCTTCTTCGACAGCCATCCGTCGTATGATGCGCGCTGCCTCTCCGACCGCCCTGATGCCGCACGAGCCCTGGTATGAATCGCAACGACCTGCGCCGACTCGATCTTAACCTGCTGATCGTGTTTGAAACGCTGATGCACGAGAAAAGCGTCACGCGTGCGGCCGAGAAACTGTTCCTTGGGCAGCCGGCCATCAGTGCTGCTCTCGCCCGGCTTCGCAGCCTCTTCGATGATCCATTGTTCGTGCGGACCGGCCGCACGATGGAGCCCACCACGCGCGCGCAGGAGATCTACGTGCTGCTGGTGCCCGCCCTGGATTCGATCTCGACGGCTATCAGCCGTGCGAGCAGCTTCGATCCGGCAACCAGCAAGCAGGCTTTCCGGATCGGGTTATCGGATGAAGTCGAATTCGCGCTGCTGCCCGCATTACTTCGGCGGATCCGCACCGAAGCGCCCGGGGTGGTGCTGGTCATTCGCCGGGCAAACTACCTGCTCATGCCCGGCATGCTGACTACAGGCGAGATATCGGTAGGTGTGAGCTACACCGACGAGTTGCCGGCTAACGCCAAGCGCAAGACGTTGCGGCGGAGCAAGCCGATGGTGCTCCGAGCCGACACCATTCCTGGCCCGCTAAGCCTCGACGACTTCTGCAAACGCCCCCACGCGATGGTCTCCTATGCAGGCGATCTCAATGGCTTCGTGGACGACGAACTCGCCATGCTGGACCGCCAGCGCCATGTCGTGCTCGCCGTGCCTCAATTCAATGGGCTCAATTCGCTGATCGCCGGATCAGACATCATCGCCACAGTCCCTGACTTCGCGGCCGCCACGCTCACGGCTGCGGGTGGTCTGCGCGCAGAGCCCCTGCCCTTCGAGCCCAAGACGTCGTTCAGCCTGTCCATGGTTTGGCGCGGCGCCCAGGACAACGACCCGGCCGAGCGCTGGCTTCGCTCGCGTATCCAGATGTTCATGGGCGACCCCGACATGCGGTGAGGCGCATGGCGTGCGCTCAGGCATCCTCTGCAGACAGAACGGTAACGCTCTGCGAGACAGGGCTGACTGCCTCCGGTTTCATCATCGCCGTCGATGGACACGTTCACGAGGTTTGATTCGCCGCTTCGCTTGGTCGCAGGCAGAATCAAACTCAGCTCAACACATTGCGTGTTCTATCTCCTCCCAGCCGGCTCCCCCGCCGGCGACACTCTCGCGGCGTGCCCACGCCGCGTTTTTTTTGCCTGCACAAACGCTCAGCGCCCGCCCTCTTCGCCCAGCGCCGTCGCATCCCAGCCCCCGCCCAGCGCCGCGATAAGCTGAACACTGGCGGTAAGGCGACTGCCCAATAGGGTCAGGTTAGTTCGTTCGTTGTTCAGGGCAGTCGCCTGCACGTTCACCACACTGTTGAAATCAATCGTGCCAGCGCGGTACTGGTTCTCAATCAGCCGTAAGGATTCGCGTGCAGCGTCAAGCGCTTCCTGTTGCACCTGGGCTTCGCGCTCAAGAACGCTTAGCTGCACGAGATAGTCTTCGACCTCACGAAAGCCTGTCAGAACCGTTTGCCGGTAGGTTGCCACCGTCTGGTCGTAAGCCGCCTCACTACGCTCTACCTCAGCGCGGCGGGCGCCAGCATCAAAGAGCGTGACCGCGAGGGATGGGCCGAGCGACCAGAAGCGATTGGGCAGCGAAAACAGATCACCAAGGCTACTGTTCGTATAACCGCCACGTGCGCTGATCGTGAGATCCGGATAATACGCAGCTGTGGCAACCCCAATGCGCTCGTTCGCGGCAGCCACATTGCGCTCCGCTGAAGCAATGTCGGGACGCCGCTCAAGCAATTGCGAAGGCACTCCCGCGGGGACATCAGGCACGCGGGGAATGGAGGTCAGCTCGGCGAGTTCGAATGACGAAGGGGGAACACCGATCAGGACGGCGATTGCATTCTCCAGCTGTGCGCGCTGCCACTGCAGGTCGATCGCCTGCGCCTGGGCACTCTTGAGCTGCGTCTGTGCCTGAGAAACATCCGAGCGTGGCACGATCCCGGCGTTGTACTGGTTCTGAGTGAGTCGGAGGGCCCGTTCATAGGCTGAAACCGTCGCCTCTAGCAGACGCTTCTGCTCGTCCATGACCCGTAGCTGCAGGTAATTCTGGACCAGCTCCGATTGCAGGCTAAGCCGTGCCGCGGCAAGGTCCGCAAGGCTGGCTTGCGCGCTTGCCGTATTCGCGCTCAGCGTACGACGCAACTTGCCCCACAGATCCAGCTCCCAGCTAGCACCGAGCGTTGCCTGGTAATCCTCCGAAATGCCGCCGCCTCGCACGGTACTGACCGTGCTGCCGCCCTGCCCGGTCTGGCCTGTGATGACACTTGACGAACCGCCGCCCCTGCCCGACCGCGTCACCCCCGCGTCTGTTGTGATGCTGGGGAAGAAGCTGGCGCGGGCGCTGCGGACCAGTGCCCGTGCCTGGCGGTATTGTGCCTCGGCAGACGCCAGATTCTGATTGGATACGTTGAGGCGGCCAACCAGCTCGTTCAGTACAGGGTCATCATAGAGGGTCCACCATTCGCCCCGGTGCAGTGCGTCCGCGGGTGCAGCTGCTTTCCAGCCTTCCACCTGTTCGAATTGCGCCGGGACCAGCGTCGCAGGCCGGTGATAGTCCGGGCCGACGGCACAGGCCGATAGCATCAGGCTCGCTGCAGCAAGGCATACCGAGCGGCGCAGGCAATGCCCGCGCAGGACAGGTGGGAATGTAGGCATACGACTCATAGCGGGTTATCCAGTGCACCGTCGGTGCGAATGCCCCGCCAGCGGTTGAAGCGATGGCGAAGCCGATCGAAGAAGAGGTAGACCACGGGTGTGGTGTAAAGCGTAAGTAGCTGGCTGAGGATGAGACCGCCGATGATGGCGACGCCGAGCGGTTGGCGGGTTTCCGAGCCTTCCGCCGTGTCCAGCAGCAACGGCAGCGCACCGAACAGCGCGGCCAGCGTCGTCATCATGATTGGACGGAAACGCAGCAGGCACGCCTGCCTGATCGATTCGGTCGGCGACATCCCTTGGTGCCGCTCGAACTGCAATGCGAGATCGATCATCAGGATCGCGTTCTTCTTGACGATACCGATCAGCAGGAAGAGCCCGAGAAGCGAGACGAGGCTGAACTCCTGGCCGAAGAACTGAATGGCCAGCAATGCGCCGACTCCCGCAGACGGGAGCGTGGACAGAATGGTTAGTGGATGAATGTAGCTTTCGTAGAGGATGCCCAGCACGAGGTACACCAGTACCAGCGCAGCAAGGATCATCAGTGGCTGCCCCTGTTGTGCCTGTACGAACGCGCTGCCGGTACCGCCCATCATGCCCTGCACTTCATTCGGAAGGCCGACTCGCGCGATAGCACGATTAACCGCGGCGGTCGCCTGATCCATGCTCACGCCAGGCGCGAGGGCGAAGCCGACGCTTTCGGCGGCAAATTGCCCCTGATGCTGAACCCGATCGTCCTCCAGGCTGTATTCCCAATGCGCGATGGCTGACAGCGGAACCTGGTCACCGTTGGCCGTGATCACCCTGATCTGTGCCAGGGCCTCGGGGCCGCGCGCATATCGAGGGTCGATCTCCATGACCACTTGGTATTGGTTCATGTTGTCGTAGATCGTGGAGATCTGCCGCTGGCTGAAGGAGTTGTTCAGGACCGCAGTCACACCATTGATGTCGATGCCCAGGCGTTTCGCCGCTTCCCGGTCGACCACGACCCGCACTTGAGGCGCGCCCTTGCCGTCATCATCATCGACATCCGTCAGCTCAGGCAGCGCAGACAGTGCAGCTCTGACACGGGGTGCCCAGGTGCGTAGCGCATCGAGGTCATTGGCCAGAAGCACGTATTCGCTATCCGAGGTACGGCCCTGCCGTCCCCCAATCTGCAGGTCCTGGCTGGGCATGAGAAACATGCGCGCACCCGGTATCTTCGGCGTTTCCTTGCGCAGTCGATCCACCACTTCCTGAGCCGTCTCGGTCCGCTCGTCCAGGCCTTTGAGGCGGATCAGCACCGTTGCATTACTGATACCCGACTGTCCGCCGACGAAACCGGCCACAGCAGCCACGGCCGGGTCGGCAAGAAGCACCTGGCGATAAGCGTCGAGCTTCGGCTGCATCACGCTGAAGGACATGCCGTCCTCGCCACGAACGAAGCCGGTGATCTGGCCCGTGTCCTGCTGCGGCATGAAGGTCTTGGGTACGGCTATATAGAGGTAGACGTTGAGCCCAATCGTGACAAGCAGGCCAATCAGCATCAGCGTCGAATGGCGCAGCGACCACTCGAGGCTGCGTGCGTAGCGCGCCATGACGGTCGCCTGTATACGATTGCCAAAGCGTGCAATCCGGCCCGGTTCGCGCTTCTCCTCCACTTTGAGCCAGCGGGCACACAGCATCGGGGTCAGCGTCAGCGAGACGAGCAGTGACACCAGAATGGCGGCGGTCAACGTGATCGAAAATTCCCGGAACAGATTGGCGACGAACCCGCCCATGAACAAAATCGAAAGGAATACCGCGACGAGCGAAAGGTTCATCGACAGCAGCGTAAAGCCGACTTCGCGCGTTCCTTTCAATGCGGCCTGCAGTGGCGGATCGCCGTTCTCCATATGCCGTGCGATGTTCTCGAGCACGACAATGGCATCGTCCACAACGAGGCCGGTCGCAATGATCAATGCCATTAGCGAGAGGTTATTGAGAGAAAAGCCCCAGAGGTACATGACGGCAAACGTGCCGACCAGTGAAACGGGCACCGCCAGCGCAGGGATCAGCGCCGCACGCAGCCGTCCAAGAAAGGCGACAACGACGAGAATGACCAGCCCGGTCGCAATCAGCAGGGTTCGCTCGGCTTCATGCAGCGTCGCCCGGATCACCGGAGATCGGTCCAGTGCCACGTCGATATTGGCCGCAGCCGGCACTACAGCCCCCAGCGCTGGAAGCTGCTCGCGAATGGCATCAATCGTCTGAATGATATTGGCATCGGCTTGCCGGTTGACGACCAGAAGGATCGCGTCCTCGTCGTTGAAGAAGCCGGCGTTGTAACGGTCTTCAACGTCGTCCTTCACGCTGGCCACATCGCTCAGACGAAGGATGGCGCCATCCTCCTCCCTTATCACCAGCTTGGCGTAGTCCTTGGCCTGATAAAGCTGGTCACTCGCACCGATCTGCCAGTGGCGGGTTTCGTCCTCGATGGCACCCTTGGGCCGTTGGGCGTTCGCTGCCGAGATGGTACGTCGAACCTCTTCCAGGGGCACACCATATTGGTCCAGCTGGCGAGGCTGTAGTGAGACGCGGACCGCCGGCGATGCGCCCCCGCCGATCTGAACTTCCCCAACGCCTTTGACTTGCGCCACCTTTTGCGCCACGACGGTCGTCGCCATGTCCCGAAGCTGTGCCCGCGACAAGGTCGGGCTGGTTAACGCAAGTACCATGATGGGCGCCTGGGACGGATTCACCTTGCGATAGCTGGGCATGTTGACCATGCCGCTCGGCAGCAACGGCCGCGCCTTGTTGATCGCGGCCTGAACCTCACGCGCCGCGCTGTCCACATCACGGCCGATATCGAACAGAATGATGATCCGGGTATTGCCCTGGCTGCTGCGGCTTGTCATCTCGCTGATGCCCGAGATGCTTCCAAGCGCACGCTCGAGCGGCGTGGCCACCGTCGCGGCCATCACCTGGGGGCTTGCCCCGGGCAGGTTGGCCGTGATCGTGATCGCTGGGAAATCCATCCTCGGCAAAGGCGCGACGGGCAGCAACCCATAACTGAGGCCGCCCAGTAGCAGGATCGAAAGACTCAGCAGCAGCGTCGCTACGGGCCGCATGATGAAGGGCGCAGAGAGGTTCATATCGCCCGTCCCGCCAAGGAAGACATGAATCTCACGCCGAGACCCCCGACGCTGATCGGCCACTGACTCGCCGCGACAGCCGATCGAAATAAAGATAGATCACTGGTGTCGTGAAAAGGGTCAATACCTGGCTAACCAGTAGTCCCCCTACCATGACGATGCCAAGCGGCTGGCGCAGCTCCGCGCCGGAACCACTGGCGAGCATCAGCGGGATGGCGCCGAACAGCGCCGCCAGCGTGGTCATGAGGATCGGCCGGAAGCGGAGCAATGCGGCGTGGTAGATCGCATCGACCGGCGCCATGCCCTGATGACGCTCCGCCTCAAGGGCAAAGTCGATCATCATGATCGCGTTCTTCTTCACGATACCGATCAGTAGGATGATGCCGATAATGGCGATCAGACCGAGATCATTACCGGTAAGAATCAGCGCAAGTAGCGCACCGATGGCCGCAGACGGAAGCGTCGATAGGATCGTGATGGGGTGAATGTAGCTCTCGTAGAGCACGCCCAGCACGATGTACATGGTGACCACGGCAGCAAGGATCAGCAGCAGCGTGCTCGAAAGCGAAGCACGGAACGCCTCGGCGGCGCCCTGGAACCTGGTCTCGATACCGGCTGGCATGCCGATCGCTTGCTCGGTTGCCTCGATGGCAGCCACTGCTTCACCCAACGACACGCCCTGGGCGAGATTGAAGGAAAAGGTCACGGCCGGGAACTGACCGATATGGCTGACCAAAAGGGAGGTGGGCTGTTCGACGATACGCGCAAGAGACGACAGTGGAACCTGCTCCCCACCCCCGGTTGCGACGTGGATCTGGCGCAGCGATTCGGGACCAACCCGGCTTCCGGTATCTGCTTGCAATACGACGCGGTACTGGCTGGCCTGGGTGAAGATGGTCGATATCTGCCGCTGGCCGAAGGCATCGTAAAGGGCGTCGTCGATGGAGGAGATGCTAACCCCCAGCCGCGAGGCCAAGTCGCGATCGATGTCCAGGTAAACCTGCAAACCACCTGTCTGCAGGTCGCTGTTCACGTCGGTCAGCTCTGGCCGTTCACGCAGTGCCTCAACAAGACGCGGCGTCCAATCTTCCAGCAGTGCCGAATCCGGAGAGCCAAGCGTGAATTGGAATTGGGTGCGGCTGACGCGGTCCTCGATGGTCAGGTCCTGAACGGGCTGAAGGTACAAACGGATGCCAGTGATGCGGTCCAGCTCAGGTCGAAGACGCTCGATGACCTGGCTTGCAGTCACGTCACGCTCGCCGTGCGGTTTGAGGTTGATGAGCATACGGCCGCTGTTCAGCGTGAGGTTGTCGCCATCCACGCCAATGTAGGAGGACACACTCTGAACCGCAGGGTCGGCCAACACGACATCCGTGAGGCGCTGTTGTCGCTCGCCCATGGCAGCAAAGGAAATGGTTTGTGGCCCTTCCGAGATGCCCTGAATCACGCCCGTGTCCTGAACCGGGAAGAATCCTTTTGGAACGACGATATAAAGCAGTACGGTCAGGCCAAGCGTTGCGATCGCCACAAGCAGCGTCAGTGGCTGATGTTTGAGAACCCAGCGAAGGCCGACCGCATAGCGGTCGATCATCCAGTCGATCGCCTGGCCGGCAGACCGATAGAACCGGCTTTGATCCTCTTCACGTTCACGCTTTAGCAGTCTGGCGCACATCATCGGTGTCAGCGTCAGTGAAATGACAAGCGAGATAAGGATTGCAACGGCGAGGGTGATCGCAAATTCGCGGAACAGCCGGCCTACCACGTCTGCCATGAACAGCAGAGGGATGAGTACTGCGATAAGTGAAAAGGTCAGCGACACGAGCGTGAAACCGATCTGACGCGCGCCCTTGATGGCGGCATTCATCGGTGTCTCACCCTCCTCCAGGTGTCGGGCAATGTTCTCGAGCATGACGATCGCATCGTCGATCACGAAGCCAGTGGCGATCGTAAGCGCCATCAGGGTCAGGTTGTTGACCGAGAATCCAGCCAGGTACATCACACCAAAGGTACCGATCAGGGACAGCGGCACAACCACTGTGGGAATGATGGTCGCGGAGAGCTTGCGCAGAAACAGGAACGTCACGAGGACTACCAGCACGATCGCCAGCATCAACTCGTGCTCGGTGTCTGTCACGGCCGCCCGGATCGTCTGGGTACGGTCCGTGAGTGGCACCACATCAATGTTGTTCGGCAGCGTCGCGGTAATGTTGGGAAGGAGTGCCTGTACCCGGTTCGCAACGTCGATTACGTTGGCACCTGGCTGCCGCTGGATGTTCAGCAACACCGCTTCATTCTTGTTCGCCCACGCGGCGAGGCGTTCGTTTTCCGCGCCATCCACAATGGTAGCGACATCTCGGAGGCGCAACGCAGCCCCGTTCTCGTAGGCAAGGATCAGGTTACGGTATTCATCGGCCGATTTGAGTTGGTCGTTCGCATCAAGCTGGGTTACGCGGGTCGGCCCGTCGAAGCTGCCCTTTGGCTGATTGACGTTGGAGGCCGTGATCAGCGAGCGCACGTCCGACAGGTTCAGCCCATGAGAAGCCAGGACTTCCGGGTTGACGCGGATACGAACGGCCGGGCGCTGTCCCCCGGCCAGCGTGACAAGACCGACTCCGCTGATCTGCGCGATCCGCTGGGCCATCCGGGTATCGACCAGATCATTGACCTCATGCATCGGCATCGTCTTGGATGTAATCGCAAGCGTGAGGACCGGCGTATCGGCTGGGTTCACCTTGTTGTACACCGGTGGCGCAGGCAGATCACTGGGCAACAGGCTGCTTGCAGCGTTGATCGCCGCCTGAACTTCCTGCTCGGCGACGTCCATATTCACTTCGAGCCCGAAGCGCAGCGTGATTACCGATGCACCGCCGGAACTGCTTGATGCCATCTGCTGGAGGCCGGGCATCTGCCCGAACTGACGTTCGAGGGGTGCCGTGACGGCGCTGGTCATCACGTCAGGACTGGCCCCCGGATACAACGTCATGACGCGGATCGTGGGGTAATCGACCTGTGGCAATGCCGAGACGGGCAACATCCGGTAGGCGATGAGGCCACTGATGAAGATCGCCACCATGAGCAAGGTAGTGGCGACGGGCCGAAGGATAAAGGGGCGGGAGACGTTCATGCTTGGCGGTTTTGGAGCGGCGCCGGAACTGGCTTGCCAGGCTTCTCGGTTTCGATGATCTCCACCTTGCTGCCCTCACGCAGCTGCTCGGTGCCTTCTACGACGACACTCTCGCCGGGCTGAACGCCCTCCTCTACCACGGTTTGCGTATCGTTGCTGGCGCCGGTCTTGATCGGTCTTACCTGGACCTTATCTTCGTCACCGATCACATAAACAAAGGTGCCGATCGAACCATATTGAATGGCATCGGAGGGGATCAGGGTAGCATTGGCAAGCGTGCGTACGCGCAGGCGAACGTTCACGAACTGATTGGGAAAGAGGGACTCGTCCTTGTTTTCGAACTGAGCCTTGAGCCGCACGGTGCCGGTCGCAAGGTTGATCTGGTTGTCGATGCTTTGCAGCATCCCGGTTGCCAGCACGTTTCGCTCGCCCTTGTCCCACGCTTCGACTGGAAGCTTGCTGTCATTGCGATAAGCCGCCAACACCGCCGGCAGGTCAGCTTCTGGCAAGGTAAAGGCAATGGATATCGGGCGTGTCTCGGTAATGATTACAAGTGGCGTGGTGTCTCCGGTGGTGACCAGGTTACCGATGTCCACCTGGCGCAGGCCCACACGACCACTGATGGGCGCCGTTACCTTTGTGAACTGAAGATCCAGCTTGGCCTGGTCGACCGCGGCCTGGTTCGTCGCGATCGTGCCCTGGAACTGTGCGACCTGCGCCTCCTGTGTGTCGAGGGTCTGCTTGGCGATAGAGTCCTGAGCGAACAGACCGCGGTAACGGTCGAGATCGATCTGCGCATTACGCAGCTGTGCACGGTTCTGCTGCAGCGTCCCTTCGGCCTGTTTCAACGCGACCTCATAGGGTCGTGGGTCGATAATCGCCAGCACATCGCCCGCCTTCACCCGCTGCCCTTCTTTGAACCGTATTTCGGTGAGCAGGCCGTTCACCCGGGCTCGCACATTCGCTGTGTTTGATGCGGTCACCGTTCCCAATGCCGTGAGATTCACCGGAAAATCAGCTTGGGACGCCTCAGCGATACGCACGGGCGTAGGTTCACCGGCAAAACCGCGTGGGCCATTGGCAGACGTTGCAGCCGTCCGCGGCCAGAACCACCACGCCAGAATGGCAATGAGGATCAAAACTACGATGATGACTACGCGCGTACGACGCGGGCGACGGGGCGGAGTGGGCGTTACAGCGGACATGAAATACGTTCACAGAGAAAGGAGGCTGCACGATAAGCAGCGAAAGGCGATAGGCAAAGACCCTTTACCGGCACTTTACGTTCCGGATATTGCGGCCATGCGAATGAAAACGGCCTGATCGTTCAGGCCGTTGCTCGCTGCGGACTCCGCTCAGGAGAGCGAGGCAATTGCCGCTTCGTAGTTCGGCTCGCTCGAGATTTCCCCGACCAGCTCGCTGTGCAGGACGTTGTCGTTTTCATCCAGCACAACGACCGCACGGGCCGCCAGGCCGGCCATGCCGCCGTCGACGATCGCTACGCCGTATTGCTTCAGGAACTCCGGATTACGAAACGTCGACAGGTTCTGCACGTTTTCAAGGCCTTCGGCGCCGCAGAAGCGGGCCTGAGCGAACGGGAGATCAGCCGATACGCAAAGCACAACGGTATTGTTAAGCGCACCGGCCTCTGCGTTGAACTTGCGGACTGAGGTCGCGCAGGTTGGGGTGTCCACGCTTGGGAAGATGTTCAACACCTTGCGCTTGCCTGCGAAATCCTTGAGCGACACATCGGCCAGGCCGGCGCCTACCAATGTGAATGCTGGCGCCTGGCTGCCCACCTTCGGCAATTCCCCGGCAACTTCCATAACCGCACCGCGACGGGTTACCTGAACCATGGACTGACTCCTCAAGCGAAATAAAAAGAGGCGTGATTAATCACGCCTCTTCGAAGGGATGTCAAGGCGGCATCGCCGCGCTTGTCTTCAAGCCTTGCGCGCGAAGTACTCCTTCGTCAGCTTCACGACGACCGGACTCAACATCAACAGGGCAATCAGGTTGGGTATTGCCATGAGGCCATTGAGAGTGTCCGCGAGTAGCCATGCGAAGTCGAGTTGCGCGATCGCGCCGAATGGAATGGCGAGCACCCAGATGATGCGGAAAGGCATGATGGACTTGGTACCGACGAGAAACTCCCAGCAGCGTTCGCCGTAGTAGCTCCATCCCAGGATGGTGGTGAACGCGAAGACCACCAGCGCAACTGACAGGATCGGCCCGCCTATGCCAGGCATGGCCGTCTCGAACGCTGCTGCGGACAGGGCTGCGCCACTCTCCCCGCTCGTCCACACACCGGAGCAGATGATCGCAAGGCCCGTCATGGTGCAGATGATGAGGGTGTCGATAAATGTACCGAGCATGCCAATCAGGCCTGAGCTCACGGGGCTATTGGTCGTGCCTGCTGCCTGTGCGATACCGGCAGTACCAAGACCGGCTTCATTGGAAAAGATCCCGCGGGCTACACCGAAACGAATAGCTGCCATCACCGCCGCACCAGCAAAGCCGCCCGTTGCGGCTGCTGGGCTGAATGCATGTTCGAAGATCAGCGCGATAGCGGCTGGAATCGCCGCGGCGTTGACCACGAGCACGACCAACGCGGAAACCACGTAGGCAACACACATTATCGGCACCAGCCGTGCGGCAACCTTACCGATGCGCTTGATACCGCCCAGGATCACCATACCGACCAGGACCATGGCGACCACACCGGTCACCCACATCGGTATATGGAAGGTCGTGTTTAGGGCATGGGCCATGCTGTTGACCTGGACCATGTTACCGATCCCGAAACCCGCAAGCCCACCAAAGATGGCAAAGAGCACGCCAAGCCACGCCCACTTGGCACCCAGGCCGTTTTTGATGGCGTACATGGGACCACCAACATGCTCGTTCCGCTCGTCCTTCTCACGGTAATGCACCGCCAGGACCACTTCCGAGTATTTGGTTGCCATGCCGACGAGCGCCGTACACCACATCCAGAACAGCGCGCCGGGCCCACCCATGAAGACGGCAGTTGCAACGCCGGCGATATTACCAGTGCCGACTGTGGCCGCCAGCGAGGTCATAAGCGCCTGGAATGGGCTGATCTCCCCCGACTCCCCATCATCCTTCGAGCGCCCCTTCCACATCAGGCCAAACCCGGTCGGGATCTTCATGAGCGGCATGAACTTGAGCATGACCATCAGGACCAGGCCAGTCCCGAGAATGGCGACCAGCATGGGCGGTCCCCAAACCAGGCCATTGAGCGTATTAACAAAGGCTTCCACGTATTCCATGAGCTTCCCCTATTGTTGGTGGACAGACCATGGCGCGTGCTCAGAACGCCTCCAGGGGTCTGCCCTTTCTTGATTATCCCGTATGCGGCGGTTGCCTTCGACTCAGAAGTCCCGCCTGTAGAAAATATCAAGCGAGCTGGCGAGTCCGCTGGCTGCTTCGAGGTAGATGCGCCGCGTCAGTTCGTAGCGCAGCGCAATAGTATTGGCGGGTTCGAAAACGCCGACACCGTAACGCAAAGTGAGTCGATCGGTAAGCTCGCCGCTCGCGACAACGCTCGTGGCATTGCCGCGCCCTTCGGTGTCGAGCTGGAAATTCTGGATGCCGAGACGTTCCGCAACGCTGCCGGTATACGCCGAGCTGCCGGCAAGCCCCAGCCCGAGCGCGGCCTGGGCAAGCAGGTTGTCGTCTTCCTGCCCCGTACTGAGGGGGCGCCCGAGTACCAGGTACGACAGCGCCTGCTCCTGACTCATGGCGGGCTCGGAGAATATCTCGGTCTCGGGTGCGGCTGCGTTTCCGGTCAAGCGGATGCCTGCTGTGACATCGTCAACCTTGCGAATCGCCTCGACGTCCAGGAACGGCTGGCTGATCGGCCCGGTGAACAGCACTCGCGCGCGGCGAACTGTCAGGCGCTGCCCGTAGGCACGGAAACGGCCGTCATTGAGGTTGAGTTCGCCGCGGGCATCGAGGTTGTCGCCGATATGCATGCGTCCTGCGATGTTGGCATTCAACCCGAATGCACTGAAGGCAAGCTTGTCCTGGCCAACGATCACTGTAATGTCCATGGCCATCTGCATGGGCGTGGCTGGCTCTTTCGCCTCCTGCCCGACGATGACCGTATCCGACGAAACCTGGACTGTCGACGGCGGCAGCTCACGGACTTCGATGTTGCCACGAGGCACGCTGACAGTACCGCTCAGCGCCAGACGATTGCCCGCAAGGCCAATCGTAAGATCCGGTTCCACTTCCAGCTCTGCATAGGGCTGCACAGTGACAGGCAAGCGGGTACCGGATATTCGAAGGTCCAGATCTGTCCCGGCGCTCCAGTCGAAGGTCCCCGCCAGGCGCCCCTGGCCCCGTTCACCGCTGCGCCAGCTGCCGTCGAGGCTGACGCTCTCGCCTGCAATATTCGCCGTGAGATTCAGGTCCTGAATCTGGAGCGGCAATTCACTGCCAGCCACCTGCCCGTTTGCAACGTATAGCCTTCCGTTGACCGATGGCGCTTCTAACGTACCGCCCAGTGTTCCGTTACCGCTCAGCGTGCCTTCGAGGCGATCTACCATCGGCGCAAATGGGCGACCGATTGAAAGATCGAGCCCTTGCAATGTGAAGCGGCCATTGAGCGCCTTGTTCTCTTCTCGCGGATCGATAGTCGCCTGGACATCGAGCCGACCCAGCTGCCCCCCGTCGAACTGAACGGTGCTATCAACGCGCTGCGGTGTCAGCTGGGTGTTCACCGAAAGGCGTGAGTATGGGAAGTCATGCCATTGCTCGCCGTCTCGGATGCGCAACGTACCGCTGCCGGCATCGATCGACACACTGCCTTTGGGCCCGGCTTCAGGAAGATCCAGATTGACATCGGCGTTCAACCGCCCCTGCCAGGCAAAATCGTCGGGTAACCATTGCGCGAATGTTTCCAGCGGGAACTGTCGTAGCTTCATTCGGATTGCGGTATCCGGCGTCAGGCGCTGGTCATCCATGCAGAGGGTAGACGCCTGGTAGGCCCAGCAATGCCGACCCAGTGTCACTCGACCGTCCGCCAGCCGCTCGATGGCCGCTGGCTGCTGAAGACGCCAGTCCATTCCATTGGTACTGATATCGCCACGCAATAACCGGCCGCGCCAGTTGCCATCCTTGAGTGTTCCATCCAATGCGAGCGCGGTTTGCAGCAGCGGTCCCGTGAGTGAAAGGTCCGCCTGTTGCGAATCGAGGTTGCCGCGTCCATTGACCGTGAGGTTCCCAAGGTCGGTTTCGCCGAGCGCAATACCTTGGGACCTTAGCGCGATAGTCGCCTGCTGGTTTGCGTCCAGTCGTGCCTGAAGGTCAAGCGCGGTGACGCGGTTATCCTCCAGGCCAACACGCTGGCCTTTGAGGGCAAGATTGCCCTGCGGACGTTCCAGCGTACCGCTTGCCGTTGCGGTCCCATCGATTCTGCCGGTAAGGCCAGGCCAAAGCTGACCGAGGTTTTCGAGTGCAAGCTTCAGCTCGCCCCTTAGCGCCCCTTCAAGCGCACCCCGGCCGTCGATGCGGTTGTTGCCGAGCTGGAATGCAAGGGTTTCAAGCGTCCATCGCTCGCCCTTGCCCGCCCCCTTCACAGATAGCCGGGTTGGCTGCGCGCGCAGGCGCCCTTGCAAGGCGATGTCCGCGTCGGCGTCAACGACACCATCATTCATCCGGCCTCGGCTACGAATCGGCCCTGCCAGTTGGCCTGGCAATTCCGCTACCCAGTAGGATGGATCGAACTGACTCACCTCCAGCTGCGTATCCCAGGAGATGCCCTCCGCGAAACCTACTTGCAGGCGCCCCTCCACCGCGCCCTGGCCCGCCTTGAGGCTCAGGGCGGGCAAGAGGACCTGAGCGTCGTCCCCTTGAATGGGGGTATTGAGAGTAAACGCACCTGCGGGTCCGTCCAGATCTGCATCCAAGCGCCCATCGTAGCGGCCCTCCTTATAGTTGATGCTGCCAGCAAGCCGGCGAACCGCTACCGGCGGCTCGTCGACCTCTGGGTACAAGCTCTGCCAAGGGAAATCCTTCCAATCGATACGAGCATCGGCCGCCAGTGCGTCTTTCCAGTTGACGGTTCCGTCCAGACGGACGTGTCGTTGTCGGTTCGCCAGTAGCTCGAGGGCACGTATATGTGCGCTATTTGCGTCCACATCACCGTCGAGCGCGAGCTTTACGGGCCCGTCTGTCGAGGGCAGCGTAGAGGTACCAAGAATGCGGTATCCGCCTGAAAGCGTGCCTTCCGCGACCAGCTCCAGCGCATTGAGCATCAGCGTGTCGGGAAGGGTGTCAACGGCCTTGAAGCGATCGGCCGTCAGGCGCAATCGAGCCGGCAGGGCTTCATCGAGAGGCTTCACCCAGCCCTTGAGCGCGCCGCCCAGATAACCGGTACTCTGAGCGTCCAGCCGGACCTCGTCCTTCACCTCGCCGCTTGCCTGAAGCGCAATGGACCAGGGTTTGTCCCCCGGCCCCGCCAGATTGACCTGCCCCTGGAGACTTAGCGGCCACTGCCCGCTCAACGCGACCGTACCTGACAGCTGTGCGTCGAGGTCATCCCGCTGCGCGGTCAACTGTTCGATATTGAGGCCGTCCTCGTTCCACCGAGCGGTCAATGTACCCTTGACCAACTGCCGCGCGCCGTTCAGGTATACCTCACCCAGATCGACCTGATGAACCTCCAGACGCAACGGCAGCTTGATATCTGGCAGCTCGATCGGTCCGGTCGACGGTTCGGTGGGCTCGGATGGCGGAAAGGACAGGTCAATCCGTTGCGTGGCGAGCCGCTCGATACATAGCGTCAGGCGGAACAGGCAGCTCGGCGACCAGTCCAGCGCGGGCTGGATCACGGTCACTCGCTGGTCGCCCTGTGCCCATACCAACTGATCGGCACGCCAAGCGCCACCCAGCCTGCCGGCAAATCCGTCGACCTCGAGGCCCGGCACCTGGCCCAGGACCCAGCGGCTGCCTGCCTGAGTACCCACCAACAGCGTGAGTACCAACACGAGCAATACAATCAGCGACAGTAACGCGATGAGGGTCCATTTGATGAAGCGCATTACAGTTCGGGTCCCATCGAGAAGTGCAGACGGACACCGCCGTCGTCATCCAAAGCGTGTGCCAGGTCCAGTCGAAGTGGGCCGACCGGCGACACCCAACGCACACCGATACCGACGCCTGTTTTCAGGCTGGGGAAATCAAGCGAGTTGAAGCTGTTGCCCTGGTCCACGAACGTTGCGATACGCCATTTTTCCGCGATGGAGTACTGGTATTCCAGACTGCCGGCGACCATGTAGCGGCCGCCGACTCGGTCGCCATCCGAGTTGGTGGGCGACAGGGTCTGATAGTCGTAGCCGCGAACACTCTGGTCGCCCCCGGCAAAGAACCGCAAGGACGGCGGTACCGAGCGGTATTCATCACTGAAATTGCCGCCGAATTGGGCGCGCGCGAGAAAACGGTGACGATCCCACAGCGTGACAAGGCCGCGGGCCATCGCTTCGCCGTGGACCAGGTCGGTATCGGAAGCCAAGCCATCCTTTGCGGCCGATACGCTGAATTGCAGGCGATAGCCATGGCTCGGATCGAGGCGGTTGTTGCTGTGCAGATAGGTATAGGCGACGCCAGGCATCAGCAGCGTACTGAGGCCAGAATCGTCGCCCAAGCGATACTCCTCGCGCTGCCATTTGAGCGACAGGACGCGCTTCCAGCCGCTCGGCAACTCACTGTGCCACTCGGGACCGAACGTCAGCAGTTTGCTCAAGCTGTCGGTGTTCGCGAGCTCCTCATACTGATAACCACCGGCCCACCGCAGCTTGTCCGTTACCGGCGGATCGAGGGGTATGTCGTACCAGAGGCCAATGTTCTGCCTTGGCGCGGAGAGTTCCATTTCCGCACCGTAGCTGTGCCCTTTGCCATTGACCCAATGGCGGGTCCAGCTGCCGCGCCCGCGCGGCCCTACGTCAGTCGAGTAGCCCAGACCGAGCCCGAAGCTACGAGGCTTGCGCATGGCTAATTGCACATCGACCGGCAGGCGCTGGTCCTTGGCCGCGTTTGGCGCGATGTCGACTCGAACCGACTCGAAATACCCGCTCGCCTGAAGATCCTTGTACAACTCAGCGATCAGTTCCGAGTCATACGGCGTATCGGGCTCGAACGGCACCATGCGCCGAAGCAGGTCATCATCGAAGATTGTGTCGCCGCTGAATGTAACATCGCCTAGCAAATAGCGCGGGCCGCTGTCGTAAACGAGGTCGATATCGGCAACCCCTCCGGCCGGGTCAACGCTGAGGCGCTGCTGAGTAAAACGCCCTGCGAAGAAACCATAACGCGAGGCCTGTCCCTCGATCAGGCGCTTTGCGTCTTCGTAATGCCCATGATTCAAGACCGCGCCCTGCCGAAGCTCGCGACCGGAAGGGGCCTGAAACCCTTTCAGGGTACTCGCAGGTCCTTCAATCCGGATATTGACGTTGCGCAAGCGCACCGGCTCGCCAGGGTCCACATGGAGCACCAGGCGCGGCGATTCACCCGCGGCTACATGACTCCGGATCCGCGCATGGTAGAAGCCAAGCGCCTGCGCAGCCTGGGCGGCCTGCCTTTCGGCACCGGGCGCATAACGCTCGAGCGCAGCGGTATCGCGGTCACCCAGGCTACCGATGTAGCCCTCGATGTTACCGCGCAGCGCCGCATTGGCAGGATTGACCCGCACTTCGAGCACGGCATCGGCCATGGCCCCAGTACAAATCATGAGGGAAAACAGTGGGATGAGACGACGAATCGAAGGCATCATGTCCGCGATGCTACCACGCAGCCGGCCATTGGGAATGCCGAAACACGTAGCGTTCATCGCCGTCTCGATTTCAATCCGGCGGGCCCGTTCGGCCAGGGTGCTGTTTTTCGTTCACCGCCAGCGTCGGTCCGGCGCCTGGCGGCCCGAACAAACCGCCAATCACCCGTTCAGCGCCAGCATGCCTCGCGATAGGCATACGTGATCGATGTTATCGACGCTGGCTCGCTGGTTCGGTCGAGTCCGCTTGCGATAGCATTCCTGTCTTTGCCCGGACAGGTGTCCCTATGAAGATCATCTCCTTCAATATCAACGGTATCAGGGCGCGTCCCCATCAGCTCAAAGCGCTCATCGATACTCATTCACCGGACATCATCGGGCTGCAGGAAACCAAGGTTTCTGACGATCTTTTCCCCCAGGCTGACATCGAGGCGCTCGGTTACCACGTTCACTTTCATGGGCAAAAAGGGCATTACGGTGTCGCACTCCTGTCGAAACAAAAGCCATTGGAAGTATTCAAAGGCTTCCCAGGCGACGGTGAGGACTCCCAGAAGCGCTGGGTAGGTGCGACGTTCGAAACGCCGCAAGGCCCGCTGCACGTCTTTAATGGGTACTTCCCACAAGGCGAAAGCCGCGTCCACCCGATCAAGTTTCCGGCCAAGACGCGCTTCTATGCAGACCTCCAGGCGCTGCTTGAGGCCCGCTACAGTCCTGACCAGAACGTCGTCGTGATGGGTGACTTCAACATTTCCCCCGAAGATTGCGACATTGGTATTGGCGAAGAGAACCGTAAGCGCTGGCTAAAGGCAGGCAAATGCAGCTTCCTGCCCGAAGAGCGCGAGTGGCTCGGCCAATTGAAGCAGTGGGGGCTGATAGACAGCTTCCGCACGCTGTATCCCGACGTGCACGACCGCTTCAGCTGGTTCGATTACCGCAGCCGCGGTTTCGAGGACTCGCCTAAACGAGGGCTGCGTATCGATCTGGTCATGGTGAGTACGGCGCTACGTGAACGCATGCGCGATGCCGGGATTGACTATGATCTGCGCGGCATGGAAAAGCCGTCAGATCACGCACCGATCTGGCTGACGCTCGACTGAGCGATCTCATGAAAGTGGCGCGAGCGTGATGTCATATTAGTGTCATCCCGCGCCACTACCCTTCGCGGCAGCAGTCCGCCCGCCTCGAAGGTATCGCGAGCCATGTCCCTCCCCGCATCGAATCATGCCAGTGAAATCTGGTGCAAAACCCTCGGTTACGTACTGGTCGGTTTCTTCTTCTATGCCATTCCATGGTCGGTATTCGCCGCCCTGCCCGTCCCGTCCGACGGCTCTCCAGCGCTGCGTATACAGGGGTCCAACACCATCGGAGCCGAACTTGGGCCGGCGCTGGTCAAGGGCCTGCTACAGCAGGAAGGCTACTCGCAGATCAGAGTCGAACCCGGTCCCCGCGCGAATGAGCAATTCATTGTGGCCCGCAACGATAAAGGCGGCCGGGTGAGGATCGCGCTCGCTGCGCACGGGTCGAGCACGGGCTTCAAGGCGCTTGGCGAGAATCAGGCCGACCTCGCCGCGTCCTCGCGGCCGATCAAGGCTGAGGAAGCGCGCAAGCTCATGGACCTGGGCGACCTTCGGTCGCGACATGGCGAACAGATCATCGCGCTCGACGGGCTCGCGATGATCGTCAACCCGGCGAACCCTGTTCGCTCGCTGAGCGTGGAACAGCTCGGTGGAATCTTCGCTGGCGACATCAGCGACTGGTCCGAAGTCGGGGGCAATCCGGGTCCAATTGACCTATATGCGCGGGATGACAACTCCGGCACGTACGACACGTTCAAGGAACTGGTGCTTGCTAGCCAAGGCAAGAGCCTATCCGGCAAGGCCAGGCGGTATGAGTCCAGCGAAGAGCTCTCCGACACGGTCGCTACCAATCCTCGGGGCATCGGCTTTATTGGTTTGCCCTACGTGCGCAAGGCGCGGGCCCTCGACGTATCGGACGGCGGCGCGGCCGCAATGGCGCCCAGCAGTGCATCTATCTCCACCGAGGATTACCCACTCGCACGGCGGCTTTATCTCTACACCCCGACAGTCACCCACAACGCGTGGGTCAGGGCTCTCGCCGAATACGCACAGAGCCCAGCTGGGCAGGCAATTGTCGCGGCCAATGGGTTCATCGGCCAGCAGCCTCAGTCACTTGCCGTCGAGCCGTCGAGTGCGATGCCGGCCAACTATCGTGATTTGGCCCAGAAGGGCCAGCGCCTGAGCGTCAACTTCCGCTTTGCGGAAGGCAGCGCCACACTCGACAACAAGGCCCTGCGTGACGTCGAGCGCGTGCTTGCCTATGTGAAAGCGAATGGCCAGGGCAAGAATCTGGCATTGATAGGCTTCAGTGACGATAAGGCGGACGATTCACGGGCGCGCCTGCTCTCGCGCCTGCGTGCGATGGCTGTCCGCCGTGAACTGTTCAAGGCCGGGGTGGTTCCCCAGGAAATAACCGGTATGGGCAACCTCCTGCCGGTGGCGGCCAATGATGATGCGGCCGGCCGGATCCGTAACCGACGCGTCGAGGTCTGGGTCTACTGATGGCCTGGCAGTGAAGCGTTACGGCATGGCGTAAAAAGTATCAGCAACCATGCGGCGAAATACTGTCCCGAGGTTGGCTTGCGCGGTATGGTTCGGTGAACCGAGGTCCAACGACGACAAGATAGCCTCTGGAGCGCACGCATGTATCTGGTTTGCGGAGAAGCCCTTTTTGACGTGTTCGACGTCTCCCCCGCTGATGGCGCGGCGAACACGTATCAATTCAAGGCCGTCGCTGGCGGCTCACCGTTCAACGTTGCGATTGGCCTACGCCGTCTGGGATGCGAGGTCCAATTCGTTGGCGGGTTGTCCTCCGACTCCCTGGGCACTCGCCTTCGTCGGCTCCTGCAGGCCGACGGTGTCGGGACGCAGTGGCTGAAAACCACGCCCGACCCGACCACCCTGGCCATGGTGACACTCGACAGCGAAGGCCACCCGCAGTATGACTTTCGCGGCACTGGGTGTGCGGATCGCTCGCTGTCGCCTAGCGACCTTCCTGCGTGGGACTCCTCGATACGCGGCGTACATTTCGGCTCCTACTCCCTCGTGGTCGAACCCATCGGCAGCAGTCTGCTCGCATGGGCTGAACGCTTGCCCCGGGACTGCCTAGTCACACTCGACCCGAACATACGTCTGAACGTAGAACCCGATGTCACCGTCTGGCGAAAACGCATCGAAGCCTTTGCCTCCTACGCGGACATCATCAAGGTCAGTGACGAAGATCTCCAACTCCTCTATCCCGAGAGCGATCCGGCATCTGTCGTGCAGCGATGGCTAAGCGGGCGATCTTCGCTGGTGGTCGTTACTCGTGGCGCCGAAGGTGCCAGCGCATACACCGCGTCTTTCAACCGAAACGTCTCGCCCTTCAAGGTCGTCGTACGCGACACCGTAGGTGCCGGTGACACCTTCCAGGCGGCGCTGATCGCCTATCTGGACGAATCGGCGCAGGCATCTTCATCGAGCGTCACGAGCCTTTCGGAGAGCGCGATCGAAGTGATGCTACGGTTCGCCAGCGCGGCGTCTGCGATCACATGCTCGCGTACAGGGCCGGACCTGCCCTACCGCTCGGAGGTCAATACGTTTCTGGCGGGTTGCCCATGAAGGCGATGGTAGACCCATCCTATGAGCTGATGGACGATCACGGCGGGCGATCGTTGATCTATCGTGAACACGGCTTTCCGTCTCCGCTCGTGCGTTGGCACAACCATAAGGAGTACGAGCTGCACTTGATTGTCGCGAGCGCCGGAAAGGTGTTCATCGGCGATTACATCGGCAATTTCCAGCCTGACACGCTGTTCCTGACCGGCCCCAACCTGCCGCACAACTGGATCAGTCAGCTCGGGCCCGGCGAGCATGTTCCGAAGCGGGACATGCTGGTGAATTTCACGGATGAAACCTTCGCGGACGCCGGAAAGAGCTTCACTGAGCTTCGAAGCCTGCAACCCATGTTCGAGCGCGCGGCATACGGGATCGAGTATCGGTGCCGGAAAACGGTCCGAGAGGCCCGTCAACTCATGCAGCGGATTGCCGAAACCCGCGACCTCATTCGGCTTGGCTACACCCTGGTGTTACTCGAGACGCTGGCCAGCAGTGATGACCAGCACACGCTCTCCGGCAGTACCGCCGCCCAGCTGGTGGGTGACGACCGTCATTCAGACAGGACCAACCAGGCGGTCAACTACATCTTCAACCATTACACGCGCGAGATCTCCCTGGAAGAAGTCGCATCACACATGGGCATGAAACCCACGTACTTTTCACGCTTTTTCAAGCAGGCGACCGGCCGCTGCTTCGTCGAATTCGTCAACAGCTTGCGGATCAGCAAGTCCTGCGAGCTGCTGGTGGGTAGCCATTTGCCGGTGACCGAGGTGTGCTTCGAGTCGGGCTTCAACAATCTTTCAAACTTCAACCGGCGCTTCCAGCAACTGAAGGGCATGACGCCAAGCCAGTACCGGCGACTGGCCGGCCAACGCCTCATCGAGAACGGCGCCTAGGGTGCCGCGCTGCCCTGCCCGTGTTGCAGGAATCCGGCGGTAATGACCGTCCCAATCGCATAGCTTGTATGGCGGATTAGCGAAAGGCGTACGCCGCCATCTTCTCGCACCCTTGAACTGTCCGCCGCGTGGTCGCACCTTCCAGCGGCCATGGCGGAACCGATACGCTCCCGCGATCCCGGACCGTAGGGCGGATTAGCCAAAGGCGACATCCGCCGTTCACTTAGAACCTTTGCCCCACCGAGTGCCCGCGCCCTAACGCCCGCTGTGTTGCACCCACATGCCCTCGCAATCCATTAGCGCCGCCACAAAATAGTATCGGTTTCTGTGCACCTCAGGCTTTGTAGCCAGGCGCTGCTGAGGCTGTAATGCAGCGGACAGAACCTCGGTCTAGCCGTACCCAGGCCGAGCACAACAACAATAAGCGCTGCTGTCGCCACCGTTGGCACAGGAGCCGGGGGTATGAAATGAAACCATCGAAGCTGTTCTTCGCATCGGCACTGCTCGCGCTTTCGACCTCTGCACTAGCCGCAGAGACAGTCACCATCGCCACGGTCAACAACGCAGACATGATTCGCATGCAGCGTCTGTCGGCGGAATTTCAAAAGCAGCACCCGGACATCAAACTCAACTGGGTGGTGCTGGAGGAAAACGTACTGCGCCAGCGGCTGACGACCGATATCGCCACCGGCAGCGGTCAGTTCGACGTACTGACAATCGGCATGTACGAGGCTTCCCTCTGGGGTGATCGAGGTTGGCTGGAGCCGATGAATGAGCTGCCTGCCGATTACGACCTTGACGACGTCTTCCCCTCGGTCCGCGAAGGCCTTTCCGCCAAGGGCCAGCTCTACGCACTACCGTTCTACGCTGAGAGCTCCATCACCTATTACCGTACCGATCTGTTCGAACAGGCTGGCCTGACCATGCCGGAACATCCCACCTGGGACCAGATCAGCGAGTTCGCCGCGAAGCTGACCGACAAGAACAAGGAGCAGTACGGCATCTGCCTGCGTGGCAAGGCGGGATGGGGCGAGAATATGGCGCTCATCACCACCCTTGCCAACGGCTATGGTGCGCGTTGGTTCGACGAGAAATGGCAGCCCGAATTCACCGGCCCGGAGTGGAAGCAGGCACTCACCTTCTACGTCGACAACATGACGAAGTACGGCCCGCCCGGCGCCTCCAGCAACGGTTTCAACGAGAACCTTGCGCTATTCAATAGCGGCAAATGCGCCATGTGGGTGGACGCCAGTGTCGCAGGGTCCTTCGTAACGGACAGCTCGCAAAGCAAGGTCGCCGACCATGTCGGGTTCACGTTCGCGCCGAAGCAGGCCACCGATAAGGGAACGGCCTGGTTGTATTCGTGGGCACTTGCGATTCCCACCAGCTCCAAGTCCAAGGAAGCGGCCAAGACGTTCAGCGCCTGGGCGACGTCCAAGCAATACGCAGAGCTGGTCGCCGAAAAGGATGGCGTGGCCAACGTGCCGCCCGGTACCCGTCAATCGACCTACACCGATGCGTACATGAAGGCCGCGCCATTCGCCAACGTCACGCTCGAATCACTCAAGGTTGCGGACCCAGCCAACCCTACCGAGAAACCGGTCCCGTACGTCGGCATCCAACTGGTAACCATTCCTGAGTTCCAGGCCATCGGTACGCAAGTCGGCAAGCTCTTCTCCGCAGCGGTCACGGGTCAGATGCCAGTCGACCAGGCGCTCACGTCGGCCCAATCGATCACCGAGCGTGAAATGAAGCGCGCCGGCTATCCCAAGTAACGTCCCTGCTTTCCCGGCCGGCGCGCCCGGCCGGGTTTTCAGCCACCCGAGTCTTACTGGACGTCACCATGGCCACTACTACGCTCAAGACCGACGCGCCCGCAGAGACCCTGTCCGCCGCCCTCCCACGCAAGCACCGCATGGGCCCGGGCTGGTTTCTGGTCAGCCCTTCGGTTGCGCTCCTGCTGCTCTGGATGGTCGTGCCGCTGGGCATGACGATCTACTTTTCGACCATCCGCTACAACCTGCTCTATCCAGGCGAGAACGGGTTCGTCGGGCTTGAGAACTTCACTTTTTTCCTGACCGATCCAGGGTTCTGGCCGGGCGCAACCAACACGCTACTGCTGGTCGGCAGTGTGCTGCTCATCAGTATCGTCTTCGGCGTGCTGATCTCCGCACTCCTCGAAGCAGCAGAATTCACCGGGCGCGGAATCGTTCGCGTCCTGCTTATTTCACCGTTCTTCATCATGCCGACCGTGAGCGCGCTGGTGTGGAAGAACCTCATCTTCCATCCGGTGTCCGGCATCCTTGCGGCCGTCTGGCGATTCTTCGGTGCGCAGCCTGTGGACTGGCTCGCCCAGTACCCGCTGTTGTCGATCATCATCATCGTCTCGTGGCAGTGGCTGCCCTTCGCGATACTGATCCTGATGACGGCGATGCAATCGCTCGACCAGGACCAGAAGGAGGCAGCTCGCCTGGACGGCGCAGGGCCAATCGCAATCTTCTGGCATCTGACGCTGCCCCATCTGGCACGCCCGATTGCGGTGGTGATCATGATCGAAACGATCTTCCTGCTTTCGCTTTTCGCCGAGATCTTCACAACAACCAGTGGCGGGCCCGGTTACGCGTCCACCAACCTCGCCTACCTCATCTATAACCAGGCACTGCTGCAATTCGATGTAGGCATGGCCTCCGCAGGCGGCTTGATTGCCGTCGTCATTGCCAACATCGCCGCGATCTTCCTGGTGCGTTTGATCGGCAAGAACCTGACGGACAAGTGAGGAAACGGCCATGCTGACCTTGAAACAGACCCGCCGCGTCCACGCCGCTCTGATCGGTATTCTCGCTTGGGCGATCGCGCTGCTGCTGTTCTTCCCGATCTTCTGGATGGTACTGACCAGCTTCAAGACCGAAATCGCCGCGTTCGCCTCGCCGCCTCAGTTCATCTTCCAGCCGACCCTGGACAACTATCTGCACATCCAGGAACGCAGCGGCTACCTGCGCTTTGCCTGGAACTCGATCACCATCTCGCTCGGCGCCACGCTGCTCGGGCTTCTGCTGGCAATCCCGGCGGCGTATTCGATGGCATTCCACCCAACCCATCGGACCAAGGGCACGTTGCTATGGATGCTCTCCACCAAGATGCTGCCACCGGTAGGTGTCCTGGTACCGATCTACCTGTTGGCCAAGCAGTTCGGTCTGCTGGATACGCGCCTTGCGCTGATCATCATCTATACGCTGATCAACCTTCCCATCATGGTCTGGATGATCTACACCTACTTCAAGGACATCCCGCGGGACATCCTGGAAGCCGCACGGATGGATGGGGCCACGACGCTGCAGGAGATCGTGCGTGTCCTGTTGCCCATCAGCAAGGGCGGCATTGCCTCCACGGTCCTGCTCTCGCTCATCCTGTGCTGGAACGAGGCGTTCTGGTCACTGAACCTCACCTCTTCACACGCCGCACCGCTCACGGCACTCATCGCCTCCTATTCAAGCCCTGAAGGTCTTTTCTGGGCCAAATTGTCCGCCGTTTCCACCCTCGCCTGCGCGCCCATCGTGATCTTCGGCTGGATCAGCCAGAAGCAGCTTGTTCGTGGCCTGTCGTTCGGCGCCGTGAAATGAACCATTCGATCTCGATGGGAGGAGCCTGAAATGGCCGACCTGAAAATACGTGACCTCAAGAAAGGCTTCGAAGGCCACCAGGTAATCAAGGGCATCGACCTGGACGTCAACGACCGCGAATTCGTGGTCTTCGTCGGGCCATCCGGTTGCGGCAAGTCCACGCTGCTGCGCCTCATTGCCGGGCTCGAGGAAGTGACATCCGGCACGATAAGCCTCGATGACCGCGACATCACGGATGAAACACCCGCCAAGCGTGATCTGGCGATGGTGTTCCAGACCTATGCGCTGTACCCGCACATGACGGTGCGCAAGAACATGTCCTTTGCGCTGGATCTTGCGAAGGTGGATAAGCGCGAAGTCCAGACCAAGGTCAGCGAAGCCGCCCGTATCCTCGAACTGGATGCTCTGCTGGAGCGAAAACCCAAGCAGCTTTCAGGTGGCCAGCGGCAGCGCGTTGCCATCGGCCGAGCGATCGTCCGCAACCCGAAGATCTTCCTTTTCGATGAACCCCTATCCAACCTGGACGCGGCGCTTCGCGTGCAGATGCGCCTCGAATTGGCGCGCCTGCACAAGGAGCTCGAAGCCACCATGATCTATGTGACCCACGACCAGGTGGAGGCCATGACCCTGGCGGACAAGGTGGTCGTGCTGAGCGGTGGCCGCATCGAGCAGGTGGGCTCTCCCCTGGAGCTGTACCACCACCCCGCCAACCTATTCGTGGCAGGTTTCATCGGTACGCCAAAGATGGGTTTCCTGAAGGGCACATTGACCCGAACCGACTCGACCGGTTGCGAGGTTGCGCTTGATGCGGGCTGCTCCATCATCCTGCCCCGCGCCGCCGACACGTCAGCAGTGGGATCCCCCGTAACGCTCGGCATCCGCCCGGAACACATCGAGGTGGTGGCGGCCGGCTCGGGTTCGTTTGACGTCACGGCCGATGTCAACGAGCGCCTGGGCAGCGATACCTTCTGCCACGTGCAGACCCAATCCGGCGAAAACCTCACGGTCCGGATTCGCGGTGATTTCGCGGACCGCTACGGGGACCGCCTTGGCCTGCGCCTGGACGCCGACTGCTGTCACTTGTTCGACGCACAGGGCCAGGCCATCCGACCGTTAATGAAACAGGCGGCGTAAGCAGACGCCCACCATTACTACAGCGGCCTTTTTCTCCAGTCGCCACACTCTCGCGGCTGGCCGGCACACATTCAGGTGAGGCACCTATGAAACTCAGTCAGAAAAACCTGTCAGAGCTGCCCGTGCACGTCGAGAAGCCCGGCTACGACCTGACCTCTCGTCAACAAGGCATTGCCCATATCGGCGTGGGTGGCTTCCACCGTGCCCATGAAGCGATTTACACCGAAGTCCTGATGAACGCCGGCGAAGCACTGGAATGGGGAATCTGCGGCGTCGGCCTGCGACCGGAGGACGCCGCCATGCGCGACGCACTGGCCGGCCAGGACTACCTCTACACCCTGATGGAGCTGAGCGATTCGCCCGACACCGAGGTGCGGGTGGTGGGCGTGATTGGCGACATGCTGCTATCCAGTGACTCGCCGTCAGCGCTGATCGATCGCCTGGCGAGCCCATCCATCCGCATCGTTTCGCTGACCATCACCGAAGGTGGCTACTGCATGGACGACAGTACGGGCGAATTCAATGCAGACTCGCCCGGCATCCGGCACGACTTGGCCAACCCGGATGCACCGCAGACCGTGTTCGGATATCTGCTCTCTGCGCTTCGGCAGCGGCGTGCAATGGGCGTAGCCCCGTTTACGGTCATGTCCTGCGATAATCTGCCTCACAACGGCGAAGTAGCCCGCAAGGCACTGCTGAGCTTTGCCGCGCTGGCCGACGGGTCCATGCGCGACTGGATCGCGGATCAGGTCGCCTTTCCCAATGCCATGGTCGATCGGATCACGCCCATGACAAGCGCAGAACACAAGGCGCAGCTGGCGACCGAACACGGGATCGAAGATGCATGGCCGGTCGTCTGCGAACCTTTTCTGCAATGGGTGCTGGAAGACAAGTTCGTCAACGGGCGTCCGGCCTGGGAAAAGGCAGGTGTCCAGTTCACCGATGACGTGACGCCCTATGAGGAGATGAAGATCAAGCTGCTCAACGGCAGCCATCTTGCTCTGACCTACATCGGCACACTGAAGGGCTATCGCTTCGTTCACGAGGCCATGAACGACCCTCTGATCGCGCGCTATATACGTGCCTACATGGATCTCGACGTAACGCCTCAGCTCGCAGCGGTACCGGGAATTGACCTCGAAGCCTACAAGGACACGCTGATCGAACGTTTTTCGAACCAGGCCATCGCGGACCAGCTGGAACGTGTGTGCTCGGACGGATCCTCGAAATTCCCCAAGTTCACGGTTCCCACCATTAATCGCCTTATCGCCGATGACAAGGCGCTGGATCGCGCATCACTGGTGGTCGCGGCGTGGGCGCATTACCTCAAGGGCAAGGACGAGCACGGCAACGGCTACCGCATGATCGACCCGCGACTCGCGTTTTGTCAGTCACTGGTTTCGGATGACGACAAGGTGCGCGAACGCGTGCTGGGCGTAGATGAGATTTTCGGCCGAAGCATCCCAACGAGCCCGGCCTTCGTCGCTTCCTTCGAGCGAAACCTGAACAGCCTGCGCGCCCATGGTGTCTCAGCAACGCTCGAACGCCTGCCCGACGAGTGACAGAATCGCCAGGCGTGTCAGAATTCGCGTTTCGGCCTGCCATCACTCAAGGAGAACTCGCATGCCCACACTGCTCGAACAGCTCAAGCGCCATACCCTGGTTGTCGCCGACACCGGGGAGCTGGAAGCGATCGAGCGCTTCCGCCCGGAAGACGCCACCACCAACCCGTCCCTGGTGCTCAAGGCTATCCAGGCCGGACATTACCCCGAGCAGGTCGATCAGGTACTGGCCTGGGCGAAGGAAAGCAGCGGTTCGTCCTCAGAGGCCGTTCAAAAGGCCTGTGATCGCCTCGCTGTGCTGATGGGCGCCGAGATCCTTAAGCGCGTACCAGGCAAGGTCTCCACTGAAGTACCTGCAGCGCTCTCTTTCGACACTGACGCGACGCTGGCCAAGGCCGAAGAACTCATCGAGCACTACAAGGCGGCCGGCGTGGATACCGACCGGGTCTTGATCAAGATCGCCGCAACCTGGGAAGGCATCCAGGCGGCTCGCATCCTCGAAAGCCGCGGCATCAAGTGCAACCTGACGCTGATCTTCAACATGGCCCAGGCCCGCGCGTGCGCAGAGGCTGGCGCGTTCCTGATCTCCCCGTTCGTAGGGCGCATCCTCGACTGGTACGTAAAGCAGGATGCCTCTCGCACCTATAGCGGCGAGGAAGAGCCGGGCGTGAAGTCCGTCAGCGCCATCCATGCGTTCTTCAAGCGCCACGAGTATCCCACCATCGTGATGGGCGCCAGCTTCCGGAATGTGGACGAGATCATCGCGCTCACCGGATGCGATCGTCTGACCATCAGCCCAGCGCTGCTGCAGGAACTGGAAAGCCGCGACGGCGAACTGGCCGTTCGCCTGAAGGACGACGGCCAACGCGAGCCTCGCCCCGCCGCACTCACCGAAGCCCAGTTCCGCTGGCAAATGAACGAAGACCCGATGGCCACTGAAAAGCTCGCCGAAGGCATTCGCACCTTCAATGCCGACCAGGTGAAACTTGAGAAGATGATCGCCGAACGCCTCGGCGTTTAAGGCGCTGCACGGCGGTTGCAGCGACCTGCAACCGCCAATTCGTCGATCATCGGCCCGTCGCGATACCTGAGCCAAGCCATCAAAACGGATGGCACAACATAACAAGACAGACGGAGAGTCCACGATGAGAGATGCGCTCTACCTGGGCGTCGACTGCGGCACGCAGGGAACGAAAGCCGTCGTTCTGGATGTCGTGACGGGCGAAGCGCTCGGTATCGGCTCCGCCTCGCACACGCTCGTCAGCGAGGCCAACGGCCGTCGCGAACAGGATCCCGCCCAATGGACAGCAGCGTTCGAACAGGCGACCCGAGCGGCCATCAGCCAAGCCGGCATCGACGGGCGACTGATCAAGGCAATCGGCGTCTCGGGCCAGCAACACGGTCTTGTCGCGCTGGATGAAGCGGGGCACGTGCTTCGCCCCGCCAAGCTGTGGTGTGATACCGAATCTTCCGCCGAGAACGATGCGCTGCTGGACCAACTGGGGGGCACGCAGGGTTCACTGGAGCGGCTGGGTATCGCTATCGCGCCTGGCTATACCCTCTCGAAACTGCCGTGGATGCGAGAACGCTTTCCAGCACTCTTCGAGCGTATTGCGCACATTCTCCTGCCCCATGACTATCTCAACTTCTGGCTCACCGGCCGCTATTGCGCCGAGTACGGTGATGCGTCGGGCACGGGCTACTTCAACATTCGCTCGCGCCAGTGGGATCGCAACCTGCTGAACCAGATCGACCCAACCGGGCGACTCGAGCATGCACTGCCACCGCTCATCGAAGCCGATCAGCCGGTTGGCACACTTCGTCCCGCCTTGGCAGAGCGGCTTGGGTTGAGCCCCGACGTGATCGTCTCGAGCGGTGGTGGCGACAACATGATGGGAGCAATCGGCACGGGCAATATCACGCCAGGGGTCGTCACCATGAGTCTCGGTACGTCCGGAACGCTCTATGCGTATTCCGATACGCCCGTCGTCAGCGACCACGCTTCGGTCGCCGCGTTCTGCTCGTCGAGCGGGGGCTGGTTGCCTCTGATCTGTACGATGAACCTCACCAACGCGAACGCAGCGATACGAGACCTTCTGGAAATAGACCTCGATGAGTTCAATCGCCTCCTGGGTGAAGCACCCATCGGGGCCGAAGGCGTCGTAATGCTTCCGTTCCTGAATGGTGAGCGGGTACCTGCCCTTCCCCACGGCACAGCGAGCCTCCACGGACTCACGACAGAAAACCTGACGCGCGCCAACCTTTGCCGTGCCGTGGTCGAAGGCGTCACCTTTGGTCTTCGTCACGGGTTGGACCTGCTTCGCGCCAGCGGCATCCAAAGCCAGGCGATCCGTGTCATTGGCGGCGGCTCCAACAATGCGCTATGGCGCCAAGTGGTCGCGGACATCATGAATACGCCCGTCGTGCGGACTACACACAGCGAAGCGGCCGCACTGGGTGGCGCTATTCAAGCGGCCTGGTGTGAACAACGCCATCGAGGGCTGGCCATATCGCTGGAGGCGCTTTGCGAGCGATGCGTCACGCTCGACGAGGACAGTCGGGTCGAGCCAATCGCACCAAATGTGGAACGTTATCAGAAGGTGTATCAAACCTATCAAGCGCACATCCAGGCGCTCTACGGTCACGTCTGACGTTGAGGCCCGCGTCCATGCTTCAGCCCGGCTTCGTTAGGACCGGGCATGATCACGAAGCGAACAGTCCTGAGACCGTGCAACGCAGCCTCTGCGGGCTCGGTCCGTACGCGTGCCGGGATCATTTCGCCATGTGATCTTCGATGCCTTCAACGACCGCGCCCGGTCGAATCTCATGCTTGTCGAACCATCCCTGATTGGCCTCGATCGCATACAGCGCCGGCGCTTTGGTGCAGCGCGTTTCCAGACTCTCCGGTTCAAGATCGATAAGGTCGACTACCGCCCCCTCTTCGTCCAGAAACGCAGCGGTCAATGGGATGAACGTATTCTTCATCCAAAGACACTGAATTCCAGCCTGTCCGAACCGGAACAGCATGCCCTGGTCTGCCGGCAGGGATTTGCGGTACATCAAACCCAACTGGCGCGCCTGGGGATCCGCCGCCACTTCGACATGTAATACCGCATCGCCTATCTTCAACGGCATCAGGGGTGAATTGGCGGTGGCATCCGCCGCCAACACACACAATGAAACGACCGCAACGTATCGAAAGATATTCATAGCCTGACGCTCCCTTGATTGGCAGCGAGACTACCATCAACACGGAACGCGTATCCGCCCCAACGTTCGTAGACACATAGCCTAAAAACAAAAAGGAACCGCCATGAACCTCAACGGTAAGACAGCACTGGTCACCGGGTCCACCAGCGGCATCGGACTTGGCATCGCTGAGCGCCTCGCACAGGCAGGCGCGAATATCCTGCTCAACGGGTTTGGTGATATCGACGCAGCACGTGCCCGCGTCGAGGGATTCGGCACCAAGATTCTCCATCACGGCGCAGACCTGTCGGATCCGGATGCCATAGCGGACATGCAGGCCTATGCCGATAGCGATCTGGGCGGTATCGACATCCTCGTCAACAATGCCGGGATCCAGCACGTTGCGCCCGTAGTGGAATTCCCCGTGGATCGCTGGGACTCGGTCATTTCGCTGAATCTGAGCGCGGTCTTCCATACCACTCGACTCGCCTTGCCGGGAATGCTGGAACGCAACTGGGGACGCGTCATCAATATTGCCTCAGCCCACGGCCTGGTGGGTTCGGTCGAGAAGTCGGCTTACGTGGCCGCCAAGCACGGGGTCGTCGGCCTGACCAAGGTCGTTGCCCTTGAAACAGCGAAAACGGGCGTCACGTGCAATGCCATCTGTCCCGGTTGGGTCCTCACGCCTCTGGTGCAGAAGCAGATCGACAAACTGGCCGAAGCGCATGGCGATCCCGAACGGGCGAAGCGCGAATTGCTTTCTGAAAAGCATCCCTCAGTCGAGTTCGTCACGCCCGAGCAGCTCGGCGAACTCGCCCTCTTCCTGTGCAGCGACGCCGCTGTACAGGTACGCGGCGCTGCCTGGAGCATCGATGGCGGTTGGACGGCACGCTAGCGGGCTCGCATTGCATGGTCACGGTCCGGGTTGACGGAGAGAACATCGCAACGCTGGCGTCATTTCGCCGCCTTGTTTGTCCCCCTGCCCTCAGAATCCCCGCCACGGCTGGCGGTGCCGTTAGGCATTCAACACCCAAGGCACACAAAGGAAACCGTATGAACCGCCAACTTTCATTTCTGGTGATCGCTCTTATCGCGCCCATGCCCGCATTGGCAGACATCGATCCGTGTGCAAAGGCGCAAACTCAAATGGATTTGAACGCCTGCACCGACCAGGCCTACCGCGCCGCAGACCTGGCCCTGAATCAGACGTACCAGACGCTGCGCAAGCGGCTTAGCGAGAACGGACGAACAAAGCTCAAGGATGCGCAGCGCGCATGGATCAGCTTTCGTGATGCAGAATGCACCTTCATCGCGTCTGGCATGGAAGGCGGTTCAGCCCAGCCCATGGTCCATAGCAGTTGCCTGACCAACCTGACCCGCGAGCGAACCGAAACACTCGCCAAGCAGATGGATTGCCCGGAGGGTGATCTGGCCTGTCCTCGGTAACGGCGCCCGTGGTGCACGTGCTTACAGTTCTTCGCTCCGAGAGCTTTGTCAGCATGCGTTGCGCCTGGCGTGTAGGTCATGGAAAAGCCTAGCGGCCCACTCATACAGTTATTGATGCGTGGCAATGTCTCATGGGACTCAAGTCTGCAGGCGACCGGGCCTTCACGCCTTTCTAAATAAAGAAGAGGCACAGTGATCGAGGGCGCATTCTGGCAGGCCATGCACCTGCCCCGGCGGACTGATAGCGGTCAGGGCAACAAAAGTACACGGCCGAAAATCCTGTTGTCCTCGATGTAGCGATGAGCAGCAGCGGCTTGGGCGAGAGGAAACTCGCGATCAATCGGCACGGTAAGCTTGCCCTGCGAGAGATCGGCCAGCATGGCATCGATCGTCTGGCGCACTGCCGCGCGCGGCAAAACGGACCCCATGAATACGCCGAGCACTGACTGATTTCGCTGTACCGCCTGCCAGAGGTCTACCGTCAGCGCCGCGCCGCCAGCATTGCCCACCGATACGAGCGTTCCCTCATCGCACAGTGCTGCAAGAGAGGATTCCAGGGTGGAGCCTACCGGGTCGATGACCAGATCAGCGCCGCGCCCATCAGTCAGGTCTCGCACCACATCCACGACAGATTCGGTTGTACGGTCGATCACATTCGACGCACCGAGGCCGATGAGTCTCTCCGCACGATCTGCGCCGCTCGCGACGGCGATTACGGTTGCGCCGGCCTGGTGCGCAAGCTGCACGGCTGCAATTCCGATCCCCCCGGCTCCGCCCTGTATCAGGACGGTATTCCCGTGCGAGAGCCGACCACGGGCGAAGAGACAGTGGTGCGCAGTCCCGAAGCCGATTGGAATAGTGGCCGCTTCGGCCATGCTCACATCCGGGGGTAGCAACCAGGTCTGACACGCCGGTAGCACACGGAGTTGCGCGTGTGACCCGTTCAATCCCCACGATGTCACTCGATCGCCGACGCTGCGATCCGTGACGTCACTCCCGACTGCCTCCACCGTTCCGGCTGCCGCGTAGCCCACAATATAGCCACGATGCTCCGGTGGCGAACTGCGGCGGTTGATCACATCGCCGCCTTCAATGGAGATCGCTTCCACGCGAATCAAGACATCGCGCGGCCCGATCTCAGGATCCGGCACATCGGTATAGCGCAGCACCTCCGGTGCCCCATTCTGATCGTATACGGCTGCCTTCACTGTTCTTCCTCGTGCGCGGGGCGGCTTGCGCAGGGATGGCTCCAGAAAAAGCCCCCTTCACAGGACGCTGTGGTTGTTTATCGGGTGTGACACGCCTGTTCCTGGCTCAACTACAACCTCAAACGCCACAGCCACCGGCTTGTCACTTCATTCCCAGTTGCTTCCTCATCTTCGCCGTGATGTTTTGCTTCACACGGCTCAACTCCGCCCATGGATCATCGTCGCCGAGTTCGTCCAGACGGTCGAAGAGGTTATGGATGGTCCACTGGTTCGCGCTTTTAAGGTCTTCAAGTTCAGTCCGGTGAATCGGAACCGACACCGGGAGGCCCTCACGTGAGCGAACCGAATAGGCAGCCACCGAGGTCGCGCCTCGGCCATTACGCAAGTAGTCAATGAAGATCTTGCCCACGCGGTTCTTTGGCCCGCTGACAGCCGAAAAGCGTGAGGGAAGCAGGTTCGCCATGTGCTGGGCGATGACCTTGCTGAACTCTTTCACCTCATCCCAACCCTGACGTCGAGAGATAGGCACTACGATATGCATGCCTTTCCCGCCGCTGGTCTTGAGGAAGGATTTCAGCCCGATCTCATCGAGCAAGGTCTGCGTCAGCTGCGTTGCTTCGATCATGTGCTTCCACGGCAGCGCCGGGTCCGGGTCCAGGTCCAGAATGAAGCGGTCTGGTTTGTCGAGGTTTGGCACTGTGGCGTTCCAGCCATGCACCTCAACCACGCCCATCTGGGCGGCTCCAACCAGCGCTTCGGCAGAATCGACCACGAAAAGCGGCTTGGGCTCGCTCTCATGCTTGACCTGTCCCACGTGAGGCATTGCGCGGCGGTCCGCGTGTTTCTGGAAGAACAGCTCGCCTTCGATACCGTCAGGCGCTCGCACCAGTGCGACTGGGCGCTTGGCCATCTCAGGATGCATCCACTCGGCGACCTGGCCGTAATACCGAGCGATGTCGAGCTTGGTGCCACCCGATGTCTTATCGATCACGCGGTCCGGGTGGCTGATCTTTATCCCGACAACATCGGGCGTCTGTCGGCTTTTAGCTGAGGGCGCCGCCGCAGCTTTCTTGGTAACTGGCTGCGGCGCATTACGTTTGGTCTTTCCTTTCGCCTGTCCTTCCTCCTCCACAGCATCGGCCGGCTTCGCTGTTTCACGGCCAATCGCCTTGGCCGGTTTGTCGTTCCTCAGGCCATGGAAGACCGAGTGACGGACGATCCCTTCGCGGGTGATCTGCGCATACGCCACCTCGCAGAGAAGCTCGGGCTTGAGCCAATGAACGCCCCGCGCATCGGCGCCCTTGGGAGGGTTTGCGACGCTTGCCTTCTTGGCTTCGAGCGGTTTGAGCTGGTCGAGGATGGTCTTGAGGGTTTCTTCATTGAAGCCTGTACCCACCTTGCCGGCATACTTCAGCTCGCCGCTGGCATCGTCATGCAGGCCCAATAGCAACGCGCCGAATCCACTACGGCTGCCTTTGGGATCGGTATATCCCACGACCACGAATTCCTGTCGGTTCTGGCATTTGATCTTGATCCAGCTGCTGCTACGGCGGGAGGTGTACGTGCTACCAGCCCGCTTGCCAATCAGGCCTTCGAGCTTCATCTGGCATGCGCTCGTGAGCATGCTAGCCGCGTCCTCGGCAAAATCGTCCGAGAAGCGAAGCAAGGAACTTTCATTCTGTTGGTAGAGTGCGGCCAGCGCCTCACGGCGCTGCTCCAACGGGACCTGCCGCAAATCCATGCCGTTCAGGTAAGGCGCATCGAACAGGTAGTACAGGATGCGCTCGCTGCGCGCAGCTTCGAAGGCATTCTGCAGCGCCTGGAAATCGGGCAGCCCTTCCTCGTTGGGTACGATGACTTCGCCATCGAGCCAGCCTTCCTGCAGCCCCAGCGCGGCAATTGCTTCGGCCTGCTTGGGCATCTTGTCGGTCCAGTCGTGGCCGTTACGGGTGAACAGTCGGACCTCGCCATCCCTGATGCGGGCCAGGATGCGGTAGCCGTCGAATTTGATTTCGTACCGCCAATCGCCACTTGGCGCCGACTCGACCAAGGTCGCGAGCTGAGGTGAAAGCTGGTCTGGCAACGAGGCCTTCCTGGCGCCTTCGAGTACCGGGTCGTCCGCCTTTTTCCTGGCCCGCTTGGCCGGCGCCTTCACGGCCTCGGTGGAGTCCGCTTCGGGCTTGGTCGACTTGGCGGACTTGGCGGACTTGGTCTTGCCACGCTCGCGAGGGATCAATGTCCGGTCGCTGAGCACGCTGTCAGGTTCGGCCTCCAGAATGTCGAATTCGGATTCCGGGCGAGCCGCATCATCATGAGACTTGATAAGGAACCACTGCTCCTTTTTGCCAGCCATGCCTGTACGCACGAGGTTCCAGGCGCCGCTGAGCTTCTCGCCGTCGAGCGCAAATTTCATCCTGCCCTTTTCGTACGACTCGTTCGGATCACCCACAGGCGTCCAGATCCCACGGTCCCACACGATGACATCGCCCGCACCGTAGTGACCCTCGGGGATATGACCTTCGAAGGTTGCGTAATCTAGGGGATGGTCTTCGACGTGCACGGCAAGGCGACGCACTTTTGGATCGAGACAGGGCCCTTTCGGAATTGCCCAGCTCTTGAGTGCCCCGTTCAGCTCGAGACGGAAGTCATAGTGCAGGTGCGAGGCATCATGCTTCTGGATACAGAACTGCAGCGTCTCAAAGCTGTTGGCGTCCTTTTTCCGCCTACGCCCGGTCGTGCCGGACGGTTCCGGCGTCGCCTTGAAATCCCGCTTGCGGTTGTACTCGTCCAGTGCCTTCGCCATGGAATCGCCTCGTCCGGATGTTTCGGTGTTAGAAACATTCCAGCGCGAGGCGTTCGTTTGCGTCCGTCGGTGACGTTAGGACAGTTGTGGAATATCCATCTGGTCCAACGCCATATCGAGTTGCACGAAGGTGGCCACTGAGCTGTTTCCACTCATGTACTCTTTCTCACCGTCAATCCAACGGTCGTCTAGCATTTGCTTCACTCGACCATCAATGGCTGGATCGGACACTGGGAATGTCGAAGCATTTCCACCATGTGAATCGATAGCATTGCGCAAGTTCCCAGCCAGCGCGTCGAACCTTTCCGGCGACATATCGTTCACCCAGCTGACGAATGTCTTTTGGCCGTGCTCATCTCTTACATCCAAGCCCTTCTCGGCCGCATAGCGCGCCAAAAGCGGCACAATGCTATAGCCCTCCCTGCTTTGATTCGACAGCGTCTGCGCGGCGCTTTCGGAGAACCCAGCGTGTTTGAGAAACTCAACAGTTTCAGGCGTTTCGTACTGGCTCGCGTGCTGGGCTCTTTGATGTTCGGACAAAATATACAAACTGCCCATGTTTACGATGATCCCGACGGGCCCCAGCCAGTAACCTGAACCTGCTGCAGCTGCGATGCCGCTTATCCCAGATACGGTATAGAGGGTAGCTGCGGTCCTATCGCCACTTTCCGCTGCCATCTTGGCGTAATAAAAATCGAATGCTGAGGTCACAGCACCTAACGCTGCTGCTGCAGGCAGACGGCTGCTTCCAAGATAATCCCTAGCTATGGTGTGGTTAGCGAGCGCGTTGCTGTACACCGCTGAGATTTCAATGCCCTTCTGGCCAAGTCCAGCCAGATCAAATAGTGCTTTCGCGATGTTGCCGAAATTTGGGTCTTGCGCTGCTAATGTACTGCTATTTGCCAGACCGGCTATAGCGCCTGCAACACCGATCTGCCTAAGGGCCATTCCTCCGGGCGTGTCCGCTTGGAACCCCCGGATACCATTTAGGCGGCCGGCCATCTTTTTGATAGCCTCGTCGAACATTTCTGGTTGAGCGGAAGCGGTCCCACCTTTGATCGGCGATGCCAAAGTAGCGGCAACGGCATCAATTGCCCTGTTCAATGAGACTTGTGACACACCGAGCATCTTTGCGAGCTCGCTGCCTTTGAGCGCGTTCAGCTGGGCATGCACTGCTGCTCGGCTTGCAGCATTGCTAGGATCAAAGTGCCTAAGGGCAGGAAGCATTTTTGAACGAATGTAGAGCGAAGCTAACTCCTCGACCAGTTTTCGGCCTCTGTCCGTCATCTTCCCTATCTGTGCTACGCGCTGCATAGCCCCAACACTATCTAATAGGCCAGGCTTGTCCTCGACTGCTAGTCGCATCGCCATCATTGCTTCAGGACTATTGATTTGATCCAAATAAGCCTGAGCGATGGCGCGATCCGTTTCGGTAGGAAGACGCTCAACTGCCTCGGACATATGCTGGGTGTCAGAATCAAACAGCGCCGGATATTTAGCCTCCAGCACACTTAGATATCCGATATACATCTCGCCGTCGCGCGCGATCTGCGCGCGAAGCTCATCGGCAGAAGCGCTCCACTCCGAATTGCTCTCGGTGAAGTGCGATACCGCTTCGTCCAACTGAGCATCCGTCATTACCGTGCCGCCATTCTGCGATAGCCAGCTTACCTGCATCAGATGCTGTTGGTAGGCCTGTATATGTGAGGAAACTTCACTGCTCTGCTGTTTCAGGATATAGGTTAGTGCCTGATCCACAGGATAGACCGACGACTTATCGCTTTGTGCAGCCACCGCTGTGATGTAGGCCATAGAGCCCCCCTCCCTCACGCCTACGAAAGGGGTAGAGGCGCTGAGCCCGACTGTGCTGGCTAGATCTTGGATTGCGGCGTGGTCACGTGCGGGATCAAGCTGCTTCGTAACGTTAAGGACTGTTTCGGTTGCCTGTAGCCAGACCTCAGGCGAGTCTCCACGCTGGTGGACCGTATCCATTCCTCGTGCAAGCGCCGGAGCGAAATGTTCCATGAAGCGACTTCTAAGCTCTGGATCAAGCGTCAACGTCGTTGCATCCAGTCGTTCCGCCATAGTCAGACTTCGCAGACTATGGCCGTGGGAAGGCTCGTTCACTGATGCAAGAGGTAAAGCCGACCAATCCGCCGCGTCCTTGATAATCCGTTGTGACTCGGGGGCCTTTAGCAGAGCACGCTGGACATCGCTCGGGCTTGCCGAGTAAGCAGCATTCAATAGTGAAAGCGCGCTTTGCGGCGATGTCTGATCACCGAGACCCAGCAGGATGTTTCTTACTTCGGTCTCGATCTCAGGCCCTTGGTGGGTGGAGCGCTTGAGCTCGTGCCCGATTTGCTCGGCCGCTTGCTCGATCGCCAGTTGCGCAGGCCCCGCATCGGTCCAGTCGTGGTCGAACAGATGCTGGGTGGCAATCTCGCGGTAGCCGTCGGGAAGCGCCGAGAGGAACTCCGCCGTGTCGTTCGCTAACAGCCCGATTTCGGCCTGGTGATCGGTACTGCCCGCATCGGCATATTCAATCGCACTGCCGCGCTGATAGAGCTCATCACGAAAGGTATCGAGACCATTCGGCTGCGCCGCAATTTCGCTCGGCGAGGGGGGCGGAAGGAAAAGCACTTCGCCTGTTCGAATGAAGTCCACGTTCTCGAGCTGGGGATTGGCCAGTGCAATCGCTTCCAGGTCCACCTGGGTAGCGGCAGCGATCTCCAGCAGGCGGTCGCCCTCCTCGACCACCACCATACGCTCCTGTGGCCCGATGCCTTGAAATTGCTTGTCGTCGGAGGCTTTCGCTCGCTCGCCCTGCGCCTTGTTCACAGCGGCGCGAAAACGATCCCGTTCTTCCTGCAATTGAGCCTGGACGAACTTGGAGGCGACCTGGCGCGCGCCGTTGTTATCGATCAACGTAGACATTGCACTACCTCTGTTTGGATGCAGCCACGAATCCAAAAAGCCACATCTGAATGAGCCGCGCCGCGAAGCGGATATTCGCGGCGCACGGAAAATAACGGATCGGCAGACTCTGTTAGCTAACGCACGCGGGAAGGCGCGTAGGCTATCTGCGCGCCTGGGGTTGCAATTACACCAGGCGCGCTGCTGCGAAGCCGTCAGCCGAGCCCGTCCGCTGTGGTTACACCAGCGGCTCCACGCCCAACACCTCGAGCGTCATGTCCAACTGGGCGAAGCTGCGTGGGTAGCCATGCCCATTCTCGGTCGCGTGCGTGGTGTTGTAGCGCAGATCCCAGTTCTCCAAGCCTTCGGCAAATTGCCGATCTCCCTTCTCGTCTGTGGCCGGGAAGCTATCAACGTCGTTTTTCTGCTGGTCCAGCACGCGGTGCATGTTGTCGCGGAACATCTCCAGGGACTTGTCGGGCATGCCGTTCAGCCATGTCACCAGCTCGGCCTGATCCGCGGGTTGGCTGAGGTCCAGGCCCTTGTGCTCGGCATAACGTGCGATGAGCGGGAGCACGCTGTAGCCCTCGCCGCTCTGGTTGGAAAGAATTTCAGCAGAGCGCTCGCTCAAGCCCGCATGGGTGAGGAAGTTGATGGTCTCCGGGGTTTCATACTGGCTCGCGTATTGCGCCTTCTGGTGCTGCATGATGGCGATGGTGGCCGCAACACTGACGGTGATGCCTACCGGACCGAGCCATGATCCCGACCCTGCTGCCGCGGCGATCCCGCCGGCGCCCGACACGCTGTAGAGCACCGCGCCCCGGGTGTCGCCACTCTCGGCCGCCTTGTATGCCGAATAGAAATCGAATGCAGAGGTCACGCTGCCAAGCACTTTGACGGCGGGCGCACGGCTGCTGCCAAACAACTTGGCCGCTGAGGTCGCGGCTACTTTGTCGCTGTAGGCCGCTGCGATCTCGATGCCTTTTTGCGCAAGCCCTACCGATTCAAAGAGCGCCTTGCCGACCGTGGCGAAATTGGGATCCTCGATGGCGAGCCTTCCGCTGTTCGCCAGGCTTACCGAAGCACCGGCAACACCCACCAGGCGTAGCGCCAATCCTCCCGGCATGTCGGCCTGGAAGGCTCGGACGCTACCCAGGCGTCTATCCATCGTTTTCAGGCGGGCATTCCAATCCGCCTCAGTAGCGAAGGTACCGGCATTGGGCCATGTGTCCTCGATGGCAGCGACGGCGTTGTCGAGCGATTTGGGCGAGACGCCAAGAAGCTTGGCGAAGTTATCCGACTTGAGAAGGCTCAGGTTTTCGTGCGCCAGGGCACGACTGCCGAAGTCCTTGCTGTTGAAGTCCACAAGTGCGGGGATCATTTCACGCCGGACATAGAGCGAAGCCACTTCTTCGACGAACTTCCGCCCGCGATCCGTCATTTTCCCGAACTGACCCACGCGTTGCATGACTAACCCGTCGTCCATGAGCGCGGGCTTTTCTTCAATGGCCATGCGCATGGACATCGTCACTTCTGGGCTGTCGAGGTGCTCCAGATAGGCCTTGGCGATCTCCCGATCACTGTCCGTAGGCAACTGTTCGAGCCGTTCCGCCATCTCCCCGCCTTCGGCATTGAACAACTCGGGGTAGCGCGCCTCCAGCACGCTCAGCTGCTCGATGTATTGCTCGCCTTCCTGGGCGATACGCGCACGCAGCTCGTCCGCGGTCGCGCTCCACTCCGGATTGTTGACAGTGAAGTCGGACACAGCTTGCTCAAGCTGCTCGTCCGTCATCACGGCGCCGCCGTTTTCGGACAGCCAGCTGAGCTCCATGAAGTGCTGCTGGTACTCCTCGATGCGCTGTGACGTCTCTCGCCGGTCCTGCTCGAAGCCGGGCGCGATAACAGAGTTGAAGACATCGTTCTTCAGCTGTGGCTCGGACGGTGTTGCGATCTCCAGCATGTAGGCGAGCATGCCGCCCTCGGCCGGCTGCATGTGAACGACCTGATGGTGCCAGATACCAATTTCCGCCAGTCCTTCGATGCTGCGCTGATCTCGCGCAGGGTCAAGTCGCTTGATCGCATCGAACATCTGCTCGGTGCCACCGAAGCCGAACGTCAGCGCATCGTCCGTACCTGCCCGTTGCGTGTACTCCTCCTCGAGCGCCGGTACGACCGATTCGAATAGACGCGTGCGCATCTCCGGTGACAGTGTCATGGACATCGTATTGAGGCGGCTGGCCAGTTCAAGCTCAGCCGTGCTGATATCCAGCGCGCCCTTGGGTTTGTCGTCGAGTGCGCTCATGACGTAATCGCTCGCCTGGCTGATGATCTCGCGAGCAGCCGGCGCACGCAGCAAAGCGCTTTGGACATCCGGCTTTGCTGTGGCATAAGCCATATCCAACGCAGCAAGCGCACTCTGTGGCGATACCTGGTCGCCGAGATTCGCCAGGACATCCCTGACTTCGTTTTCGAGCTCCGGCCCTTGGTGGGTTGAGTGCTTCAGCTCCTGGCCGATCTGATCGGCTGCTTGTTCGATCGCCATCTGCGCAGGGCCGGCGTCGGTCCAGTCGTGGTCGAAGAGGTGCTGGGTGGCGATCTCGCGGTAGCCATCCGGAAGCGCCGAGAGGAACTCGACCGTGTCGTCCGTCAGCATGTCGATTTCAGCCCGGTGATCGGTGCTATCCGCATCGGCGTATTCAATGGCGTTGCCGCGTTGATAGAGCCCATCGCGAAACACATCGAGGCCATCCGGCCGAGCCGCAATTTCGGTTGGCGATGGCGGCGGGAGGAACAGCACCTCGCCTGTCCTGATGAAATCGACGTTTTCGAGCTGCGGGTTGACCGTGGCTATCTCGTCCAGCTCGACATTCGTTTCGGCCGCAATCTCAAGGAGGCGATCACCCTGCTCGACGACCACCAGGCGCTCTTGGGGTCCGATGCTGTCGAATCGCTTGTCATCGGATGCTTTCGCCCGCTCGCTTTGAGCCTTGTTCACGGCAGAGCGGAAACGGTCCCGCTCCTCCTGAAGCTGCTGCGGAACGAGTTTGGAAGCAAGCCGGCGGGCGCCGGAGTCGTCGATCAGCATGGGCATTGCAACACTCCTGTATCGAGGGCCACGGACCGCGGGGCCGGTTGGTTTAGATGAGCCGGGCCGCGACGAGAATGTCCGCGACTTGCTGAAAATAGCGATCGGGTAACGGGCTGCCTGCTGGGGCGCGCTGGGCGATGCCCTGTGCTAGCGCCGCATCCTGTGACTGCGGCAGGCCAAGGCTTGTCGCACGTTCGAGCAGTGCAGCGGATTGATCCGGTGCCGCACGGCAGACAACAACCGGCACTGGCGTCTGACCTCGCACGTAACGAAGTCCTACAGCCCACCCTCCGGCCTGGCCGATGACGAGGTTGGCGTGGTCCAGCCCTACCTTGGCGGTCGAATGCTGCATTTCCTGCCTAAGCTTGCGCCGCTCCCGTTTGATCAGCGGGTCACCCTCGGTGTCCTTGTGCTCGCGCTTGGTTTCGCTCTTCGTCATCTTCATCTCACGCTGGAACAGCCAGCGCTGAACGAGCACATCCAGGCCGCCGACCAACAGGAACGCAATCAGCGCGGTAATGACCAGTGGCGTCAGGAGTGCAGTGAAGGATGAATAGATGCAGGGAGCCCCGCATCGGGAAGATTCCATAAGTGCTTGCAGGCCCGTGCGATAGACGAGAACGAATGCGACGGCAACCAGCGAAACCTTGAAGAGCGACTTGAGGAATTCCGTGATGCTGCGCATCGAGAACATGCGCTTGAAGCCGGCCACCGGGTCGATACGTTTGGGGTCCGGCTTGATGGGCTCACCGGTGAACACCATTCCTCGCATGGTCACGATGTTCGTAAGAATGACCGTCGCAACCGTCGCGACGAGGATGGGTACCGTGGACGCCAGCAATAGCCCTGTGGCTTCGGCCTGCAGCCTTGGCCAGACGCTTGCGAACGGCTCGACATAGATACGGCCTACGAGGAACAGGAACTGGCGGACGCGACCTTCGATATCCGCCACGAGCCAGGTGACGCAAAGCGTGCACACCAGCATGACCATGGCCGTAACCATGTCCTGGCTCTTGGAGAGCTGCCCTTTCTGCCGGGCCTCGCGCAGTTTCTTTTCGGAGGCCGGCTGGGATTTTTCTTCGCTTTTATCGCTCATGGACAACGTGGCCGGTGACGGAATACCAATTGGCCGACAGCGTTCGAAACACCATCGGCCGGACGCTGCACATCATTCAATTCGCTGGTAGCCGGGTGCACGCTTAAGGGGCCTGCCTTCCTCACCGGCACGGCGGCGGCCGTTTACAGACGCCTCGTTCGGCGCTTTGGGTGTGTGGAAGGTCAGTCGAGCGGGCCGTATTTTGCAGCGGACGATATCAACGGCGATTTCGCCTGGATGGCCTATCGCGATGCACTCATGACGTAGCGGGGGCTGGGTGTCCGGCTGTGCATAGGCGTATGGCGTCTCCTCCTTCCGGCCGGCCCGCTTGGCCAGCGGGAAGAACCGCCCGGCCACCCCGGATGCGCCGGTACGTCCGGATGGTTTGACACACGACACTGGGCTCATGGAATGCTCCGCTTCTTATCGAATTCGGAGCCAGACAACAGCGACTGGGCGCTACAGGCTCGGCGGGCCGTATAGGCCCGCTCGCGGCTCGCATACCCCTGCGTATGCCGCTCGTTGAGGCCACTATGGGGCCTGTCGGTTACGACCTGATTGCAGGTACGTTAAATCGCTACTCGGCGCTCCAACGTGGTATGCAGCGCCTTGGCCTGGATGAGCGCCCATTCAAGGAACGCCGAGCCATTCAGTGGCTGGCTGATAAGGTACCCCTGCAGATGGTCGCAGGCGCGTTCGCTCAGGAATCGGCGCTGAACCGGCGTTTCCACGCCCTCGGCCGTCACGGTGATGCCGAGCGAATGGGCCAGCGTGATAACCGCGGAAGCGATCGCATCATCGTCTGCATCGACCGTGAGGTCCTGAACGAAACTGCGATCAAGCTTGAGCGTGTCCACAGCAAATCGCTTGAGATAGGACAGGGACGAGTATCCGGTCCCGAAGTCATCGATGGCGACCCTGACGCCGAGATCATTCAGCTCGAGCAGAGCGGCTGCGCTTCCCCGATCATCTAGCAGGACACTTTCCGTAATCTCGACTTCGAGCAGCTCGGGCTGCAGACCGGTGCGAGCCAGGATGTCCTTTACGTTAACGGTGAACTCCGGCTGCCGTAGCTGGCAAACAGAGAGGTTCACTGCGACCCTGACGCCGCCCAGCCCATGGCGCTGCCATTCCATTGCGGCAGCACAGGCCTGTTCCATGACCCAGCGGCCGACAGAAACGATGAGCTGGGAAGCCTCAAGCAGTGGAATGAATTCAGTCGGCGCGATAGGCCCCCATTCCGAATCCCATCGCAACAGGGCCTCCGCGCTGACGAGCCGGCCCGAGGCGGTATGCAGCTGCGGTTGGAACACGACGCGAAACTCACCGCGGTCAAGCGCAGTACGCAGCCCGTTTTCCAGCTGAAAACGACGGTGCGCTTGTTTGTTGAGCTCCGCCGTATAGAAGAAGTAGCCGTTACGGCCCTGTTCCTTTGCCTGATACATCGCCGCATCGGCACATTTCAGGAGAGTCTCCACATCTTGCGCATCGCCGGGATACAGCGTGATACCGATACTTGTGGAGACCGAAATGGAACGGCCCGCCAGCTCGAAGGGTTCGCTGAAGCGTTCGCCGATCTTTTCCGCCACGACCGCGGCCTGTTGCGGTTCGCGAAGCTCTTCCAGGATGACGGTGAACTCGTCTCCTCCCAATCGGGCGACCGTGTCGGAACGACGAACGAGGCCAGAAAGGCGTTCGGCTACCTGTTGGAGCAACTCATCGCCGGCAGCATGGCCCAGCGCGTCGTTGATCCACTTGAAGCGATCCAGATCAAGGAACAGCAGGCCGACCGACGCGCCCTTTCGGTCCGCCTGAAGCACAGCGTGTTCGAGCCGGTCCTGGAAGAGATAGCGGTTGGGCAGCTGCGTCAAATGGTCGAAGCTGGCGAGATGGGCCAGGCGCGCCTCGGTCATCCGTCGCTGCGTGATGTCCTGCATCGTACCCACGGCGTGACGTTCACCGTTCTCCGGGTCGCGGTAATGCTCGCCCTGCAGTTCGATCACCCGAGGTTCGCCGTGAGCGTCCTTTAGGTGAAGCTCCAGCGTGGTGGGCTGGCTACCGTGGCCCAGTCGGAAGAAGTCCCGCAACTGCGCCGCGGGCTCGGCGTCGACCACCGCCATTACGGTGGCAAGCGGCGCTTGCGACATCGTATGGCTGAGGCCGAGCATCTGGTTAAGCTGAGGTGACCACGAAAGGACGTCGTCGCTCGCCTGCCATTCCCAGCTGCCGAGCCCGGCAATCTGCTGTGCGCGAATCATGACGCGACGGTTACGGCCAAGATCCCGCGCCATCGCCTTAAGCAGGTCAAGCACCATCCCAAGCCCAAGGTATCGGCCTGCCTCGTCGACCAGGATGAAATCCTCGGTGATCGGGTATTGCAGTTGCGCCGTGACCGCGTCGGCTGCGGCTTCGAGCGGCGTGCCGAGTGGAAGGACCAATGGGTTGGTATTCATGATGTCGGTGACCGGCCGCCGCTCCCAGAGGTCTCGGCCGTAGCGTGTCATGAAGATATCCTGCAACCGATAGCGGCTGATCAGCCCTACCGGACGTCCCCCACTATCGACCACCGGCAGGCAGAGAAAACGCTTGCTCTGCGCGGTCATCAGCTTGTCCGCCACCGCACTGATGCTCAACGACGGGTGTAACGGATCGACAGGCTTGAGCAGCGGAGCGAGATCCATCCAGAGTGACCATCAGGGAATACATGACGGTCGCATTAGAGCAGAATCATATTGCCATCATGTGACAGTGTTCAACTTTTGGTCCACAAGGGAATGTTGGTACCCATGGCTTCCGGCGATACAGGCGCGTACCGGCCGGCGCCTTGGCGGCTGCCGTTTATGACCGGCTAGAAGATCAGGCTCGAAGCAACCAGGGCTCAACAAAAGAAGTGCCCAGCGCATCGAGCCGGAACGGCTACAGGTCCGCTCCGACTGTTACGCGGCCGACTCAGTAGTATTGGTTGCCGCCCGGATAGCCATCCGGCAGCGCCTGTCCCTGATCGAGCAGGTCGGCGTAGAAGTTGACCTTCTCCACGTAATTCATGGTCCCAAAACCGGTCGTGGATCGGGTGTGATCGGTTGGATCGACGGATAAAGGCCCTGAGTTGTACGCGCGAAGAGCGAGGTCCCAGTTACCGAATTGCTCGAACTGCTCCTGTAAATACAGCGCGCCGCCCATGATGTTGTTGCGCGGGTCGGACGCATCACCGCTCAGGAGTTCGGGATTGCGGTTCTGTAGATCCGCATAGGTCTGCGGGTTGATCTGCATCAGGCCCGTATCGGTCAGGCCATTTTCGCCATTCACCGTGCCTGCGGACGCGATGCCTTTCGACTCATCCCAGATCACCGCAGCCAACAGATTGGGCGGCACACCGGTCGCGTCCGAGGCGGCAAGGATGTCCTCGCGATACGGCTCGAGGGCGCCGAGGTTATCGCTCAGCGGCCCGGATGCGCTGGTAGGTAGCGGTGCGTTCACATCGTAATCGATGTATGAGACGTCATCGGCTCTCGGCGCAGCATCGCGGGCCTCGCCCGTCCCGGACGGCTGCGGTGCGTCTACGGAGTTCACACCTTGCGGCGTGTCCATCCCCATGGCCTGCATCGTGACGCGTGCCTGCTCGAGCTCGGCCTCGAAGTGCTGGCGGGTTGCGTCGTCTACGGCGGCGTCGCGCCGTTCCGTCCGATCCGCAACGAATGACTCCCAACCTGACACCTGCGTATCTACCTTCATGTCGTGCTCCCCTGGTGCTGCGATGGCGTACCTGCCGTCAGCCACCTCAATATGGAATGTCAGCAAACACTCTGGGAGACGACCCCGATCACCCGACTTCAGCTGCCTTCAAGGCTGACAGCCCAGTGTTTCGTCCCAATTACACGTGCGCTAAATGCACCAAGCTCACCCGCACTCAAAACACAGGTGGTCACAATGTAGAGGGGCAACGCTTTAGCACTGCATGAAAGCGCTGACCCTGGGTCGCGTTCACTCACCCACCGCAGCCATCGCATCGCTCAAGCGGCTGAATGACGCCGGCAAATCGCCCAATAGCCCAAACAGAAACGGCAGTAGGAAGGCCGCATAGGCCGTTAGCAGAACGGCGAACAGCAGGTTTTTCACCGGCAATGACAGGTCAAACACATGCAACTGCGGCGCCATACGCGACAGGTAGGCAAGCATCAGGTCCGCGACCAGCAGCGCAATCACCAACGGTGCGACCATCATGACGCCGATGTACATCATCTGATCCAGCAGGTGCAGAATCTGTAACGCCGATGTGTCGCTGAACATGGGCACGAACGCAAGTGCTGGCCAGAGGTGATAGCTGTGGTAGAAACCTTCCAGCATTGCCGTGAAGCAGCCGCTCATGAAGAACAGCGCGATCAGCACGACACTCAAAAAGGTCGACATCACGCTTGACTCGCCAATGCTCAGCGGGTCCAGCAACTGCGCCATGGTCGAACCGCGCTGCAGGTCGATGAGCTCACCCGCCACCTCCGCCGCCCAGAACGGAATCCCGAAGATCAACCCGATTACGAGGCCAATTACCAGCTCTTTCATCAACAGGCCAGCGTAGGTCAACGCGGAGGGCGACGGCATGTCGCCCAGCGCGATGAATACCGTAGGTGCAATCGGGATCGATATCACCACGGCAACAACGGACCGAAGCATCCCGGACAGACCCAGGCGGTTGAACGCGGGCGTGATCAACACCAACCCCAAAGAGCGCGCGACAGCCAGTCCGAACGCACTTAGCATCGGGTAAGCGAGATCGAACAGCGCGTCGGCAAACTCCGGATTCATGGCCGGTCAGCGGGTCCAGGTCGGAAAGCGGTCGAGCATGTCGCTGGCCAGGTTCACGACCTGGCCGCCCAACAACGGACCAACCACGATCAGGACCAGCAATACGGCAACGAGCTTGACCGCCTGGGGCAACGTCTGGTCCTGAATCTGCGTCAACGCCTGCAGAAGCCCTACCCCTAGCCCGACAAAGATGGCCACCCCCAGCGCGGGGGCAGACAACAGCAAGACCGTGAGCAACGCATCCTGCACAACGGACAGAAAGTCGGCCTGCCCCATGTCAGCCTCCGTAGCTCATGATCAAGCCGTGCATCAGCCGCGACCAGCCATCCACCGCAACGAAGAGGAAGATCTTCAACGGGATGGAAATCAACGTCGGCGACACCATCATCATGCCCATCGCCATCAGCACATTGGAGACGATGAGGTCGATGACAAGGAACGGGATGTAAAGCAAAAAGCCGATCTCGAATGCGCGAGTAAGCTCCGAACTCACGAAGGCCGGGATCAGTACCACCAGGTCATCATCCCTGAGATCCGCCCGAGCCTCTTCCGACCAGACACTTTCGGTGGCCTGCAGGAAGAACGCCCGCTCGTTCGGTTCGGCATATCGGGACAGGTGCGCCTGAAGCGGCCCGCGCAGCGTATCCGCCGTATCGCGCATATCGTCCACGCTCTGAAGGTTGAGCGGCCTGTCTTCGAATTGGCGGAACATCTCGCCCGCCACTGGCGTGGTCACGTAGACCGCAAGGATCAGCGCGATACCGTAGAGCACCAGGTTTGGCGGCGTTTGCTGCACACCCAACGCATTGCGGATGAGGAACAGCACCACCGAGATTTTCAGGAAACCCGTTAGGGTCACTACCGCCAACGGCACCAGGCCAATGGTCGAAACAACGAGGATGATCTCGATCAGGTTGGGTTGGTAATCATTCATCGGATGCGAAGCTCGTCACCCTGACGCCCAGACCTGTTCCGAGCTTCACCAGCTCGCCCCGGCCGACACACTGGCCGTTGGCGACGAGACGAACCGGGTCGGACAGGTCGCCGCCGATTGCCAGCACACTGCCCTCACCTAACGCCTTGAGATCGCCCAGCGCAATTTCGATTCGACCGATCTCGCAAACAAGCCGTACCGGTACATCATCGAACGGTTCCTTTTGTTCTCTGGACTCAAACGACGCAGGCATGGACAACTCCTCACTTCTGGATAGCGGTACAAGCGCACCGGTCAGCCGCAGGCGGCCAGGCTCGGCAAGCGCACACGGGGCGCGATAGCGCTGGGATAGGTTCAGTTGGTAGGCGCTGGCTGGGCGCTCGAGCATCACCACATCGCCGGGGCGCAGGCTTCTCAGGTCCGCCAGCGTGAGGTGCTGCCAGCCAACTTCTGCGCAGGCCTCAATCGGCAAGGCATGCGGGAGGACATTCTCTGCTGGCAAATCCTCCAGCATGTCGGCCAGCCGCGTTGCGGCCCAGGCTTCGCACTCCAGCCACAGTCGGACAGCCGACGCATCAGAGGTCTCGCCTACCCTGAAGCCGAGCGTAACGGGCTCCATGACAGGCTCTGAAGGCGCGTCCAGTTCGAAGCGGATGGTCATTCCCAGTCGCGCCTCCAGTGCCTCTATTGCCGGCAGCATGGCGACCTCGAACAACAGGCCCTGGAGATGGGGCGCCGCGCCCAGCCAATCGAAGCCAAATGTCGTGGTCAGCAGATCACAGGCTTCAGGCGACAATCGAAGACGCGCATGAGCGCTGTCTAGGCGGACAGACAGAGAGATGGCGCCCGTCGTGTCAGGCGCTGCGAACGAGGCCTGCAACAGCAATGAGCGGTCTGCGACCGACAAGGCTATGGGCGTCCTTGGCCGGTACAGCCGATTGTAGAGCTTGGCCAGGGCCGCCGGGGTTTCGATCAGCTCATCGAGGTAAGCGGTAGTGCGATTTGGAGAGGCAACGAATCCGTTCTGCAGCATGCTTAATGGCGATCCTTCCAGACCTGAATCGGCTGCGGCAGCATGTCGTCTTCTTCACGAAGCTGCGCCCGTTGGACAGCGCGAATTCGGTGTTGGTCGCGCAGCGTCTCAAGCGCCAGGAGGCGACGCTGCCGGGCAGCATACGTACGCATCGCTTCGTGTCGATCCGAATCCGCTGATTGAAGCGTGGCATCGGCCTCGGCCAATTGCCCAGCGAGGGTATCGCGTTCCAGGGCTTGCATCGCCTCGCGTGCTTCGTGACGAGCCAGCGCTACATGGTCGATCCGCCCGCCCATGAACTCATCCCAGGCCGACGCTTGTGCGTCGTCCAATGCGCTACGCTGTTGCCGAGCCCATGCATCGAGCGTTTCGCAGGCGTGTTTCGCTTTATGAAAAGTCTGCACGCGCCGGGCCAATACAGCTGAAGCCGCCCGCTCCCGCCCGGCAGCCAGAGAATGCAATCGATCGAGCCAATTCGGGTTCATTTCACAATCTCCATCATGGCCTGCAGCGTCTCGCTTGCGGTCGAGCGCTCGGCGGCGGTTTGCTTGAGGAAGCCTTGTAGCGCGGCATATCGATCTATGGCGGCGTCCGTCTCCGGATCCGTGCCCTTGCGGTATTCACCGACTTGCAGCAGCAATTCGATCTCTTCGTAACGGGCAAGCGTGTCGCGTAGCTTGGCAGCGGCGTGTCGCTGCATGGGGCGTGTTACCACGTCCATCAGGCGACTGCGACTGCGCAGCACATCGATGGCCGGGAAGTGGTTGCGCGCTGCGAGCTTGCTGCTGAGGACGATGTGGCCATCGAGAATGGACATCACCTCTTCCGCGACCGGGTCGAGGGTGCCGTCTCCTTCTGTCAGCACCGTATAAAGGCCTGTGATGGAGCCGCATTCGCCGGGACCTGCTCGCTCGAGCAACCGGGGCAGCGCCGCGAAGAGTGACGGCGGGAACCCCCGTCGGGTCGGCGGCTCGCCCGCTGCGAGGCCGATTTCCCGTTGCGCCCTGGCGAAACGCGTCACGCTGTCCATCAGCAGGAGCACGCCCTTGCCCTGGTCGCGAAAGTATTCTGCAATGCGCGTCGCCACATAGGCCGCCTTCACCCGCTCCATGGCCGGTCGATCGGACGTGGCGACGACCGTAATCGTCTTCAGGCGGGCCGCCGGCTCGAGGTGGCGCTCCAGCAATTCACGCACTTCACGGCCGCGCTCACCGATGAGTGCCAGCACGATCACATCGGCGTCCGTCCCTTTGACCATGCTGGAAAGCAGTGAGGACTTACCGGCACCCGGTTCGCCGAATAGGCCTACGCGCTGGCCACGGGCGACGGTCAACAGGCCATCAACCGCGCGGACACCCAGCTGCAGCGGCTCTTCGATCAATTGCCGCGACATGGCCGCCGGTGGTTCCGCATGGATGGGATAACGCGGCAACAGCGCCATCGCCTCACGCTGCCGATCGGTACCGTCCATAAGATTGCCGAGCGGGTCCATGGTGGCGCCCAACAGCGCTTCGCCGATGGGCACTCTGAGCACGTCTCCGGTCGTCACGACTTCGCAACGTGTCGAGATGCCGTGCAGATCGCCGATAGGCGTCAGGATCGCCTCATCGTCCACAAAGCCGACAACCTCGGCCGGCACGCTGCGGCCGGTCAATGGATCGCGCAGATGGCAGAGTTCACCAATGCGCGCCATCGGGACGCTGGCGTGGACCATGACGCCATTCACGCGTCGAACCCGGCCTCTTTCCTGCCTGGGCTGGGCCGTTTCTGCACGCTCGTGGAGGCGCGGCATGAGGTTGTCCAGCTGTGGCAGGAACGAGACCCGGTTCATGCCGCTTTGCTCTCCGCCGTACGGAGCGTGCCCAGCAGCTGGTCCAGCTGGGACTCGAGGTCAAGGTCGACGACCGCGAACGGTCCCACGAGGGTGGCCTGTACGCCCTCGAGCTGGGGGTCAGAGACGATCCGGGGCACATCTGCCATCGGCAAGGCGGCCTCAAGCCTCGCCTGGACGGGTTCGGCCCATTCGGGCGGGACATGCAGGCTTAGGCCCTGCTTGTCGCGATAGCCTTGTAACGCACGGGCTGCCAATCCAGCGATGACATCGGGCTTGGGTTGTTCGAGCACGAGTTGGCGAACCAGCGTGACGGCCAGCTCCGCCATCTGTCCTTCCAGACCCGAGACGTAGCTGTCCAGGCGGGCACGTGCCCGGGCAAGCAGCTCGGCCGCCGCGTACCGCCCCACCTGCAAGCCTTCTGCATGGGCTTGTGCAAAACGAGCTTCGGCTTCCTGCTCGGCCTCTTCACGAATTCGGCTTGCCTCACGGTGTGCTTCTTCGAGGAACGCGAAGCCATCGGTCCAGCAATCGACGTGCTCGGACCGAATAATGGGGCCGGCTGGTCGGTTCGGTAATGCCTGGGTCATCAACTTTCCTCTGCAGTGAGCCATTCCCTTGCAAGGGCCCGGACAATTTCTGGCCCCTTGGATCGTACGGCGTCGCTCAAAGGCGGCTTGCCGCCCGAGTCGCTCGCGTCCATACGGAGCCAGCCCGCAAGCGCTGGCGGCAACTCCCGGCGCCATGCCTCGATGCACGCCTCGCCGTCACGCTCGATACCGGCTTGTAACGCATCCATGTCTGTCATCCGCTCGACGGCCAGTCCGAGATGGCGAAGGCGGAGCGCGCGCTCCAGCACCTCGCTACCGAAACGCTCCCTCAAGGCACGCACCTTGGCTGCCTCAACGATGGTGGTGAACGCCTGTGCGTACAGCACCGTGCCGCATGCGAGCGCGAACGTCTTCTTCGCATCGTCGCTGGCAAGGAGAACGAACCGAGCGGCCGGGTCGGCCTGGAAGGCGACTGCAGGGTCACCCAGTTCGAAGTGTCGCTCGATGACCCGCATGAGCCTGGGGTGAAAGCGCGGCGCGTCGAGGAGGCGTTGCGCTACATCGCTCGGCACATTTGCCGGCTCGAAACACTGCGCCAGGCGATCCGGCGCGAGCTTCATCAATACCCGTTCGATATCGGGCGACGCCCACTCGCGCGCGGTTTCTGGATAGGGACTCATGACGTAACCGTCAGCGCATAGGTCCGTGGACCGGAGGGCCGACGAACGAGCACGTATACGAGTGAACCCGCCAGCCCGAGCAAAGCGAGCAGGCCAAGACCGAACAGCCATTGGGCACGTGCAAGGCTATCCGCCTGCAACGTCATACCCAGAAAAGACGTCAGTGGTACTTCCGGGACGGCGACGCGTGCCGGCGCCTCCACGGGAATGACCGAGACGCCGTCGTAACCAAGGCCGGAAATACCATTGGCCACGAGCGTCTTGACCTGCGGAATCAGCCGGTTGATGTCGAGTGATGGGTCATAGCGAATGAACACCGAAGCTGATGAAGGCACCGCATCTCGCCGGAGCAGGTCGTTGTCGGGCAGAACGACATGCACGCGTGCCGAGAGCACGCCATCCACCTGGGAAACCGTATGGGAAAGCTCCTGGCTCAGTGCATAGATCATCTGCGCCTTCTCCTGCACCGGGGACGAGACCAGCCCATTGCTCTGGAACACATCGCCCAGGTTGGCAAAGTTGCGCTCAGGCAGGCCGGCCGCTTCGAGCAGGTCCATCGCCTCGGCGAAGCGTTGCTTATCCACGGTGACGGTCGATGTACCGTCCTTTTGCGTCACACGGTCGGCAGAAATGCCCTGCGCCAACAGTGTCGAGACGATGCGATTGGCTTCGCGCTGCTGCAGTCCGCTGTAAAGCTCGGTATCGCAGCCCTGAAGCAATGCTGCACAGAGGGCAATCAGCGTGACACGTTGCCAGGCGGCCTTGAAAAAATGGTTGGCGATGCGCATCGGTCACTGACCACGCAGGAGTGTGTTGGCCGCACCGGAAACCTGCGTCGCGCCGCGCACGACCATCTGGGTTTCGATCGCATGATCGAACATGCGGCTAAGCGAGCCGACAACCTGCTCGATCTGGTTGTCCTGAAGCTTTGCCGGAGCCTCTCCGGCTGGCTTGGCGTTGACAGGCGAGTCCAGCAGTGGCGATGGCTTGCCCATCTCATTGGCGCGCTCGGTGAAATTCTTGGCACGCGCCAGGAAGCCATCGAGGTTGTTCAACAGCCCCTCGCCCAGCTGCGTCGGGCTGGCACCCTGCGCCTGGCCCTGCGCTTGCTGCGCCATGTGTTCGAACAGATTCTGTGACGCCAACTCCTGCCCATGTACTGCAGGGGTGGCGACTTCGATGGTTGGCGTCATGGAGCGCTCCTACGGTGGCGGTCGGCTTATTCGTCCGACATGGCTTCGTTCAGGATGTCGTTAGCGCGCGGCATGATGATCATCTGGCCGCCAACGGTGATAGCACCGGTAATGAGCTGCTCTTCGAACTCAGCATCCGAGAGCTCGGTGGAAGCGTTTTCAATCGCGTCATTGAAGCTCTGCTCGTTGATGGGCGCGCCCGAAGCGTTGGTGATCGAGCTGGTATCGACAGGGTTGATGGACATGGGTCTCTCCTTTTTTGAGGGTGCCGGATGGCACGGGTCGGTGGGTCAGCTTCTATCGCTGACGACCTCCGTCTGTGCACCGCCGCGGAACACACGGATGCCATATTCGGCGTTGCGCGTGACCGGACGAGAAGGCTTGAGCGCATCGATCCGCTGTTGAACACGCTCGAGGTAACCGGCAGGACCTGAGGCTTCAAGCGCGCCATCGCCATTGAGACGTGCCGATACCAGCGGGCTGGCCTCCCGGGCAAGGCCATCGAGTGTGTGACGAAGTGCACCGGCGTCCACGCCGCGCACGTCGTAGCGCCGATTCGTAACAGAAGAAGCACTATCGACCATCAGGACGGCGCCGTCTTGGTACCAGACCAGTCCGTTCGCAGTCGCGACACGGGTCAGGAACTCACCGGCGGTATCCGCGCGGGTATTGCCGCGGACCTTGCCTTCGACGGACCTGGAGAGGACAACTGGAATACCGAGGTTGCGGCCCAACTCGGTCAGTACGCCGCGTACGTCCTGATCGATGACGCGGTACGCGTAGGGCTGGTCGCGCCAATCGTCCGCAGCAGTGGCAATGCCGGAAAGACTCAGCATAAGCGCAGCGATAGCGGGCGTTAGCCGGCAGGCACGAGCGAGGGTGTCGAGGCAGTACGAATGCATGATCCCTTCCCTTCAGCCGCATGAAAGCAGCCTCATTGGAAACAAGGTCCATCCTGGTACGAGCGACGACATCGGCGGCGTCCTGCTGCCGAAACGCTGGCCGGGCGACGATGCTGCCCGGCTTTGGAATGAGGCCAGTATCCAATCACTGCATGACAGGTTGATTGCAGGAAAACGACGCCTCGTAATGGCGGGATGGCGCACACCTGCCAGTGCGCTTCCAGGGGTTACAGTCACATACCTGTCATCTTCCTCTGGCCCAATCGAGCGCTCATCAGCCTATGGGAGAACGACGTTGCTGCGCCTGAATCGCACTTTTTCGAGCCTTGGCCTGATCGCTTTCACACTCGCAGGATGCGCATCCCACCCCTCGCTGGACGGTGATCAACAACGGCTGATGGCGTTGGCGGCTCAAGTGCAACAAGGTGGCGACCCCGCCTCCGCCGCTGCTCTCTATGAGCGCGCTGCAGACGCCAGCGACCAGGCCCCGGATGTCATGATCGCGCTGGGTAATGCCCGGCTCCGCGCGGGGGATTCGGCGGGTGCGTCCGAAGCATTCAAAGTCGCGTTGCGCAAACGCGAAAACGATCCAAATGCCCTGCTCGGGCTGGGGACGGCCGAATTGGGTTTCGGGCAGTACGACCGCGCCGCGCGAACCCTGGGCGCAGCCGCAGTCGCCATCGATAATGCACAGGTCTACAACCGGCTTGGCACCGCCCAGGCACTCGCTGGCGATTTCGAGTCGGCGCTCATTTCCTATGCCCAGGCGGCCCGTCACGAGCCCGGTAACCTGGATATCCGCAGCAACCATGCGCTCACGCTCGCGCTGGCCGGCCGGCATGCCGAAGCGGTGAAGGAGATGGACACGGTTGCAAGCTCGCCGCTCGCCGAGGCGCATCATGCCAAGCAGTTGATGCTGGTTTATCTCCTTGCGGGTGACATGCCGCATGCTCGCCAAGCCCTCAGCGGCCTTACCGAAGCCGACCGAGAACGGCTGCTGCGCGAAGCATCACGCATCGGCTCGCTTACAGATCCCGCTCAGAAAGCACAGGCGGTTGGAGTGTTGTCGACCCGTTAGCGTCACGTTGAAAAGTCTTCGCCGGTTTCCGCCCTAAGGTGCAGTCGATTGGGTGACATCGCGCTGAGGGCCGTAGGGTGGATTAGCTAACGGCGTAATCCACCGTTCCATGCGTCAGTGCACTATAGCGATGTTCCCTTTTACCACCGGCCCCTTGGGATATCGCCTGCTCGGCGATTTGGTGACCAGCAAGCCAGCGTCAACAGGAATCAGGCCCGTAGGGTGGATTAGCCAACGGCGTAATCCACCGTTTACCGCGTACGCGCCACTATCACGATGTTCGCTCGTATTACCGGACCGTTGAGATATCACCTGCTCGGCGATCTGATTGCCAGCAACCCGCGTCGACAGAGAATCGGTCCGTGGGTCCAAAGCCGGCATCGCTTTTCCACGCGCACATAGAGGATAAGCAACGCGATTGGACGCGGGCCTGCCGACGGGTTGCGATCTGCTCTAACGAACCCCACCCGTTGCCGTTTCGGCTTCGGCCGTCATGTCAGCCTGGCGCTGTTGGCGGGCGGCCTCGTCTGGCAGCAGGTAGCGCTGGACAGCACGTCCTACGGGCGCTGCCAGCGCACTGCCGCCGTCCGAGCCTTTTCTCAGCTCTGCCGGGCGCTCAACCATCCGCATGAGGTTGAGCGCGTTGGCGCACCCTGGGGGCAATTGACGCGTGCTCCCCTCACCGGCTAATGCAACGCACGCATCGGGAAATGGCGTCCCGTGGGCAGGCAGGTTCGCCTGGTAATCCGCTGAATAGCGTGTTTGGGTCAGCTCGGTCTGGCAGCCTGCCAGTGACAGCAGTGCACAAACCCCTAAACCCCAACCCTTGCGCTCAATCCACATTGAATCCGAACTCCGATCGCGTTAGACCCCGTCCCGCCATCTGCCAGGCCGGGTTGGTTTCGCTGCCGTCCAGCGGCGTGGCGAGGTCATGCTCTGCACGCGGCTGAACGAGGTACGGCGTGATCAGGATCACCAGCTCGGTCTCGTTCTGTTGGAATCGTTTGGAGCGGAACAGGTTGCCGAGTACGGGCATATCCCCGAGCAGCGGCAGCTTGTCCAGGTCTTGGCTGTTGTTGCGCTGAAACAGGCCGGCGATGGCGAAGGTCTGCCCGCTACCGACCTCGACGCTGGTATCGGCCCGACGCACCTGGAAGGTCGGAACGCTGATACCGACGATATCGACTGTGCTGTTGGCTGCCAGCGTGCTTACTTCGGGTCGTACCTGCAGCGCGATACGTCGGTCAGGAAGCAGTGTGGGCGTAAACATCAGCGAAACGCCGTAGGGTTTGTACTCGATGCCAACCAGGTCGCGGTTGACGGGTACGGGTACCGGGATTTCACCACCGGCGAGGAAGCTGGCCGTCTGCCCGCTCATGGCAGTGATGTTCGGCTCAGCGAGGATCTCCAGAATGCCGTTGCTTTGCAGCGCGTCCAGCAGCACGTCGACGTTGGCGTTGCTGGTCGAGAAGCCGCCGGCCAGCACGTTGGTGCCGCCGGCAGCGGCTGCGCGAGACAGCGGCCCGCCCGTGATGAGGCCGAATGAAAAATTGCCGGCATTGACCAGGGCATTCCAGTTCACGCCATAACTAAGCAGTTTGGAGCGCGAAACCTCAGCGAATCGCACCCGGATGTTCACCTGCGGCGTGCCTGCGAACCGGGCCAGATTCGTCGGCGGAGCCTCTGGGCTGGATTGGCTGGTCAAGCTGGACTCGAGCTGGACCGCTTGCTCCACTCTGTCGACTTTTCCGGTCGCGAGGGGGCTGCGACCTGCGAGACCGGACCGAACGCCCCCTGCATCCAGGCCGCTCAGAGACGGCGACACCTGCAGCTGCATTGATCCGCGTGTACGTTGGTCTTCACCCAATGCGATAAGGTTGGTCGTCCCACTGGCCTTGCCATAGATGTAGGCGACCCCGCGCGAAATGACCCGGATGTCTGCAATTTCCGGGTCCGCGACGAGTAACGATTCAACAGGCGTAGCGAAGCGCATGACCTTGCCTTCGCCCTGCGCCAGGGAAACCTGCTGGCCACTGGACGGATCGATCGTGACCTCCTGTGCGCGGGCAAGGCCAGAAAAGGTGATACAGGTGGATAGGCACAGCACGGCGAAATGGCGAATCTTCCTTATCGTCACATCAGCTCCATAGCAATCAGGTGGCCGCAGCGAGCGCTGCGGGAGATCGGTCCGCGGCGGGCCGATAGCCTGCCGGCAATTCGATGGCCGCCAGTGGCTGCACCGAGAATTCGCGAGAGACGTCCTGGTAGGTCAAGACCGGCACGTCCAGATCCTGGCGGACCAGCAATTGCCGGACATAGCGGCGAACGTCTGGCGACGTCATCACCACCGGCTCAAGGCCACCCTGGACCTCGCCGTAGCATGCCTGGAGCTGGCTCACCAGGCTTCGGGTCAAGCCTTCGGGCAGTGCCATGGCACGGTCGGCACGACGCAGGGCCTGGCGAATCGCTTCTTCGAGCGGGCGCGACAGCGTGAACGCCGAAATCATCCGATTGGCATCCGCGTGGCGATGGCATATGTGCCGGCTAAGTGATGAACGCGCATGCTCGCTCAACACATGTACTTCCAATTCACGCGGGCCACACTCGACCAGTGTTTCGAGCAAGGCGCGCATATTGCGCAAGGCAATCCCTTCGTCGAGAAGCCGCTTGAAGACTTCGGCGATTTTCTGCAGCGGTGTGGTGCGCTGGGCTTCCTTCACCAGTTCCGGATACTCGCTTTCCATCCGTGCGAGTAACTGCCGCGTCTCTTGAATCCCGGTGAACTCCGCGGCATACCGGGTAAGGACGTGAGCGAGATAGTCGCCCATCGCAGTTGCCGGTTCCTGAAAAGCAACACCTGCCTCGTTCAGTCGCTCACGCTGAGCGTGCTCGACCCAAAGTGAGGGCAGGCGGCCTTCCAGTGCCGCGCCTTCGTGCACCTCAAGCCCCAGAATCCGCAGCGTGGCAGCATCGTCCGTCACGCGAAGGTGGCCCTTGGGCACGGCCTCCTCACAGACAGGCACGCCATCGATATCAACGCCGAATCGTTCTGCTGATGCGACCGGGTCCACGCGCACGCCAACCGCCGGCATTTCGATGCCGAGCGTATCCATGACCCGGCCGCGTGCCTGCTGGGCGGCATCGCGCAAGTCGGGCAGCGGTATGGACGCGTGCAACGATTCACTGATCCAGAGGGTAACGCGGCAATTCTGATCACCTGCCGCTTCAATTTCGCCCGACACTGGCTCCGGCGTCGGGTCAGCCGGAACGGATGCTGGGTCCAGCGGCCGAACCGTCGCCTCAGCCTTCCGCTTCCGGCTCACTGTAAAGGCGACCAGGGCGAGAAACGCGCCGATGCCCAGAAAGACTGCCGTCGGGAAACCCGGCAAAAAAGCAACGATGCAGAGTACGGCTGCCGTCAGTGCGAGCGCCTGATGATTGGCACCTAGTTGCGAGACAATCTCAGACCCCAGGTCCTGCCGGTCATCCGAGGCGACACGGGTGACGACGGTACCTGCTGCGACAGCAATCAATAGCGCCGGGATCTGGGCGATAAGACCGTCACCAACGGTGAGCCTTGAGTAGGTCTGCACGGCATCGGCGAACGGCATACCCAGCTTGAGCATGCCGATCAGCAGCCCACCGAACAGGTTCACGCACAGGATGACAAGCCCTGCAATGGCGTCCCCCTTCACGAACTTCATCGCACCATCCATGGCGCCGTACAGCTGGCTTTCCCGCTCGAGCAGGGAACGCCGACGACGGGCTTCCTGTTGGTCGATATCGCCATTTCGGAGGTCGTTGTCGATGCTCATCTGCTTGCCGGGCATCGCATCGAGGGTAAAGCGCGCAGCCACCTCCGCGACCCGCTCCGAGCCCTTGGTTATGACCAGGAATTGGGCAACGGTGATGATCAAAAAGACCACGAGGCCGATGACGACCTCACCGGCAATGACGAACTCACCGAACGCTTCGACGATATGCCCGGCGTCCCCATCGAGCAAAATGAGCCGTGTCGTCGCGATGGACAGCGCCAGCCGGAAAAGCGTGCTGAGCAGGATCACCGGCGGCAATGCCGAGAAATCCACCGCGCGCGAGAGATAGAACGCCACGCAAAGCACGAGCACGGCGAACGAAATGTTCACCCCTATCAATACGTCGATGAAGCCGGTCGGCAATGGCACGATCATCATGATCACTGCCATCATCATGAAGATGGCGACCACCATCCCGCTGCTGCGCGAGGCGGCCATGGCCACACGATTCAACAGGGCAACGCTCACGTTTCCGATCTCCTTTGTAGATAGGTCCGGAAGCAGGCGCGCGCCTCTTCTCGCTCCTCGAGCAACCAGAGTGCCCGGCACCGCAGCAGGAGATGGTCACGCTGCTGGGGCTCGAGCTGGGCAAGACGCTCCAGCCCTAGCAGCGCCCGGCGACCGTCACCGCTGGCGAGGAAGCTACCGATAAGCGTACGCAGAATGCCTGCGTCGGCAGGTGCAAGTTGCATGGCCAGAAGGAGCAGCGCGAGGCCTCGCCTCGGTTGGCCGCCGCGTGTATAGAGGTCGCCTTTGACCTGAAGCCAGCGCGCCGCGTCGCGGTCGTTACGCGTCATGCGGTGGCTTCCGGTTCGAGCAGGGCAAGCAGCTCTGACTGCTGCGCCAGTTCCTCGCTCAACAGTCGCTCGATCACGCCAGCGGTTTCGGGATCGTGCCCGAGTGAAGGCAGCGCATCCTGAATGAGGTGTTCGAGAATCTCGATTGAGCGGCCCGTACCCAGAATGGCCGTATCCTCCAGACGCGGCAGCGTTGCGTCCTGAATCTCGCGAAGCAGCGAACGTGCATCAACGGTGCGACGCGCGCGTACGGCACGGTCGAACGATTCACGTGCAGCGCCCTCTGCCGGGGGGATGAGACGCCTGACGGCATCAGCCTTCGTAGTCGCGTCGGGTGAAAAGCGCCGAGCGCCTGTAGCGGAGTCGATCCTCACGCCCTACTCCCTGAAATCATCTGGCGTGTCATAGCGTCAGGCTGAACTCCTGGCCGTCGCGCGCAAGAATCACCCGCTCAGGCTCAATGCGCTGCAGTACCCAACCACCCGTAACGGCAGCCCCGGGATAAAGGCGCTGACCGCGGTCACCAATCACATAAGGGTTTTCTCCGGTCCAGATCGCTTGGAACCGAACGCGAGGGGGCGGCAGCGTTTCCCGTAGCCTCACCGCGCCGTGAAGCAGGTGAGTCCTGCCGTACGCCTCGTCGAACCAGCGCTGTATGCCACGCCACTGCTCCATCCCTCGAACGTCGACCTCTCCGCTGACCTGCAGGTAGCTACCCTGGGCGTCCATTTTCAGGTCGCCGAGTCCGGCGCCTTGAAGCCTGGCTTGCAGGACTTGGTCGGGCGATTCCGATTGGGCTGGAGGCGCAATGGCTGCGCGTACCGGCTCCTGTGGCTGGGCTGACACGGTTGCGGGCGCAGACGCATCCGCCTCGCTCATGCCGAAGAATGGGTACAGGACGAGGCACAGTACGACGACGCTGCCTCCGGCCACCGCAGCATGGCGGTTGAACCAGCCTGCGAGTCGCGCGCGTTTCGCTGCAAGTGACCCAGTGGGTGTATCGATCTCGAGTGCGATGATCGCGTCGCCAACCTGTACGCGTACAGGGAGCCGGCCGTCGTATCCGCTGCCCTGCGGAACGTAGATTTCATTGACCATGACGGCGCCGCCAGTGGCCTCGATGGTCACGGCGCGGTGTTTACCCACGCGAATGCCGAAATGCCGTGGTGCCACGGCAGCGTCGGACAGGATGACATCGCAATCGTCACCCGAACCGACCTGCCAGTGCGGCTGATCGATCGCAAGGGACGCACCTGCGTGGACGCCTGCGCATATAACCATCCGCGGCAGGGGCACAGGCGCCGAAGGGAGTCGGGGCAAGGCAATCATCGATTCGAGATCCTGAAAAAGACGTCACGAAGCCCGGCACAACCGTATGTGCGTTGCAGAGCTTCGAGAAGGAAATTCGGGATGGAACGAAGAGGCGGCCGCCGGTCGCCGGAGCGCCAGCCGCCGCCTCGTCGCGAATCAGTTCTGAGGACGCTGCTTGGTCGCGTCGAGCTCAGTCTTCTTCTCGGTGGTGATCTCGGTGATCTTCGCCGACTTCTCGATGGCAGCGTCGAAAGCGGCCTCCATCTTGGCGATTGCTGCGTCGGAGCTGCTGGTGGAGGGGGCTACGTTACTCATATCGATGTCTCCTTGTGGGATAGATGGACATGCGCAACCTGCTACTACTCGGATGCAGACACTGCACACTGTCGTCCCCTATTGCCGTCTTGGCTTGTTGGGGCGACAGGGTCAGATTGGACGAGCTACGTGACGATTTAATGGCTGAAAAACGACGTTTGCCAATTTTTTGATCCCGCCTGACCAAACGGTCACGCAGACCGGGGTGAATCCCCGCTGGCATCTGCCTGCGCATCTCTGAGCATCGAGTCCAGGTTCTTCTCGATCGTGTCGCAAAGCTGGTCCATGGTGATCTGGTGCTCGCTCTTCTGGAAAGGAGCCTGCAGGTCAGTACCGATCCGTTCGATGGCCAGCAGCATGAACCCCACCACGGTCGAGGCAACCGGCGTCCACCACTCCAGCGATTCCACCAGGCCGATCGGCACGATCACACAAAACAGTGTGACGAAGAGCCGCGGGAAATACACATAGGGATAAGGAAGCGGCGTATTGGCGATGCGCTCCATACCGCCCTGCGCGTTTGAAATATCAACCATCGTGGCCTCAAGGCGCTCCAGCCGAATGCTGTCCAGCCGGCCTTCCTTGTATTCTCGGGCCAGCATGGCCGCGGACCCCGTCAGGATGTCATTAGGAAAATTGTTGCTCTTGCTGCGCTGGTCGAACTCTCGGCCCGGAATGAAGGCGCGAATCTCCTCTCCACATGGCACACCCTTGAGCGAAGCGGTCAGGCAATTGAGGTAGGCCACATGCCGACGCAGGAGCCTGGCCTTGATGGGATTGAGGCCGTCCTCGTCGTCGATGAGTGTCAACACCTGGCGCGCGTAGCTTCGAGAGCTATTCACCATGAGGCCCCAAAGGGTTCGCGCCTCCCACCAGCGCGCATAGGCGCTGCTGTTGCGGAAGCTGGTCAACACCACGAGTGCCGAGCCCAGCAAGGTCAGGGGGATCGTGGGAATGCTGACCTTGAATTCAAGGAACAGCATGAAGTCGACCGTAACGAAGATATCCCAGATGAGCAGCCACAACAGTGACCAGCCGGTGTAGCGGATGGTCACGAACAACGAGCGGATATTCTTCTTCAGAATGGGACCCCCGACGCCGCGTCGTGAGCAGCGTTTCAACTGGTTGGCCAGGTTGAGGAGACGTCCGTGGCGCCAGCCCGGCAGAATCGGCGTACGACCCGCACGGTACCTACCGAGGCTGAGGGCGCGTCTGCCATGCACAGACGCTGAGACGTAAAGACACAAGAAAGGTTCTGGGCAGACGCCTTTTCCCTGACCCGGCTAATCGCCGGGCCGGTTCCAGACGAAGATCAGGAGCGCCGTTCGGGATTGCCCTCATCGTCCAGGCTTTCCAGCCGCAGGCCGCTACCCCAGCTGCCGCTCCCCTGATCCGCCGGTGCAGCTTGCGACTCGGCAGCCAACGTGCCGCCCTCGCGTTTCAGCTTCAATTTGAGGCGGACATTGTTCGCGGAATCCGCGTTCTTCACGGCCTCCTCTTCGCTGATTGCGCCCTCCCCAACCAGTTCGATCAGCGCCTGATCGAAGGTCTGCATGCCAAGGTTGCGCGACTTTTCCATGATCTCCTTGAGCTCGGCAAACGTATTACGATGGATCAGGTCACGAATGGTCGGCGTACCGAGCATCACCTCGACCGCGGCCCGGCGCTTCCCGTCCACTGTCTTGACGAGACGTTGCGAGACGAAGGCACGAAGGTTGTTACCAAGGTCGTTGAGTAACTGTGGCCGACGGTCCTCTGGAAAGAAGTTGATAATGCGGTCGAGCGCCTGGTTTGCATTGTTGGCATGCAGGGTGGAAATGGCGAGGTGCCCGGTATCGGCAAACGCCAGTGCATGCTCCATGGTTTCGCGATCACGGATCTCGCCAATCAGGATGACGTCCGGCGCCTGGCGAAGCGTGTTCTTGAGCGCCGCGTGGAAGCTGCGGGTATCGACGCCTACTTCACGCTGGTTGATGATGGATTTCTTGTGCCGGTGGACATATTCCACCGGATCTTCGATGGTGATGATGTGGCCGCTGCTGTTGCGGTTTCGATAGTCGATCAGCGCCGCAAGCGACGTCGATTTGCCGGACCCGGTCGCCCCAACGAACAGCACCAGCCCGCGCTTCTCCATTACCGTTTGGAGCAGCACCTGCGGTAGTTTCAGATCTTCGAAACGCGGAATGTCGAGCTTGATGTTACGTGCCACGATGGACACTTCGTTGCGCTGCTTGAAAATGTTGACACGGAAGCGGCCGACCCCATGGATCGAGAGCGCGAGGTTCATTTCCAGTTCGCGCTCGAATTCGGCACGCTGCTCAGCATCCATGATGCTGTCGGCAATCGCAGCAACGACGCCGGCTTTGAGTGTTTCGGTGCCTACCGGACGCAGTACACCGTTGAATTTGGCGCACGGTGGCGCGCCGGTCGACAGATAGAGGTCGGAGCCGTCCTGGCTGGCAAGTAGTTTGAGCAGTTCGTGAATATCCATCAGGCAGCCTGTAATCCAAAAGCGAGGTAGGTGGCAGCTACAGTGGCAGCGTGATAGTGGATAGCTGTGATGAGGCGCTACGCTGCCCGCGCATTCGAGCCAATGCGATGAAGCTAGGCGTCTATCCCGCTGCCAGCAAGCGATCGCATACGAGCGGCCTGGTTTCCCGACTTTCGGCCAGCCGGCTGGGTGCACCCGGCCCATTCAGACAGCGTTACAATGCGCACTCTCAACCCGAGGAAATTCCATGCCCAAAGCGATGGCCCGGCACATCCTGGTCAAGACCCAGGACGAAGCCGAACGGCTCAAGCAACGTATCGCAGGCGGCGAGGCCTTTGACGTCCTGGCCCGCAAGCATTCCACCTGCGCCTCCGCCAAGCGCGGCGGCGACCTGGGCGAGATACGCCCGGGGCAGTTGGTCAAATCAGTCGACCAGGTCATCTTCAAGAAACCGCTGCGCACTGTGCACGGGCCCATCAAGAGCAACTTCGGCTATCACCTGGTTCAGGTGTTCTACCGGGAATAATCGCTCTACTGCGAGGCGGTTGGCGCTTCGCTCGGAACCCTTGAGCCAAGCGTTGTTCATAGTCACCAATGCGCATGGAGCGCAGCCGCATTGGAGTCTTTATGCCTGGCAATTCTGTCAACAATTACCGGGGCCCGTTGATGGTCCTGACCCTTCTATTCTTCATGTGGGGTCTGATCACCTCCCTCAACGACATCCTTATTCCTCACCTCAAGGGCGTCTTCACCCTTACCTACTTCCAGGCATCGCTGATTCAGTTCTGCTTCTTCACGGCCTACTTCATCGTTTCCTTCCCGGCAGGCCGCCTCGTGGAGCGTGTCGGTTACAAGGCAGGCATCATCGTTGGCCTGGGGACCGCGGCCGTTGGTTGCCTCCTGTTCTATCCCGCGGCGGGCGCGCATTCCTATGGCTTCTTCCTGACCGCGCTGTTTGTCCTTGCCTCGGGCATCACACTGCTACAGGTGGCGGCGAACCCGTACGTCACCATCCTCGGCAAGCCCGAAACCGCTGCCAGTCGGCTCAACCTCACCCAGGCGTTCAACTCCCTGGGCACGACGGTGGGCCCGCTGGTGGGTGCAGTGACAATCCTTGCGCTGGTAGGGACCGACGAGACGGCGCACTCGGTGCAAACGCCCTATTTGATCCTTGCCGGGTTGCTCGTATTGCTTGCGGTCATCATCGGCCTGTTCAAGCTGCCGATCATCAAGGACGCCGAGGGCGGCGAAGAAAGCGCATCCACACGGGTTCAGCATTCATCGATCTGGGAATACAAGCACCTCGTGCTCGGCGTTGTCGCGCTCTTTATGTATGTGGGCGCGGAAGTATCGATCGGCAGCTATCTCGTCAGCCTCATGGAAATGCCGGAGATTGGCGGGCTGAACAGCCAGACAGCCGGCAAGTACCTCGCGCTTTATTGGGGCGGTGCGATGATCGGGCGCTTCATTGGCGGGGTCGTGATGCGCTGGATTCGGCCGAACATAGCGTTGGCATTCAATGCCATCGTGAACGTGTTGTTGATTTCGGCAGCGATCATGATCGGCGGGCTGACCGCCATGTGGATGCTCCTGCTGGTTGGCTTCTTCAACTCGATCATGTTCCCCACGATCTTTTCGCTGGGTCTGAAGGATCTGGGGCATTTCACCGCGAAAGGGTCAGGCCTGCTGTGCATGGGCATCGTCGGTGGCGCGCTCATTCCGCCGATCCAAGGTCTGTTTGCAGACAACCTTGGCCTGCTGGTCTCCTTCTTCGTTCCTGTCGCGTGCTACTTCTACATCTGCTTCTACGGCCTGAAAGGCCATGCGGTCGGATTGCCCGACGCCGGTCGGTGACCTGAGAAGATGCACGCGGCATCTGCACGCGTGCATCTTCAGTTGAGCACGGCCGCCGGAGCAGCCTGCGGCACCGACCGAGCCGCCATTCAACATGTCTCCTCAGGCCGCAGGGTGGAATCCCAAAGGGCGTCCACCGTTCACCTCGGACACAGCCCGCGCTTGATACAAAGCCAGGATGGGGGCGCCATTCGCCCAAGAATCTTCAATTCTCTGAAAGCTTCCCGCCGCGGCGCCGATCGCTTCGGTGGGTTACGCATTGCTAACCCACCCTACAAAGATTCTGAGCCATCCAGAGGCCGTAGGGTGGAATCCCAAAGGGCTTCCACCGTTTACCTCGAACATTGCCTGCCCTGGCTCTGACGCCAGATTCGACGCCATTCGCTCACGGGCATTGAACTCTCCGGAAGCTTCCCGCTGATGCGCCGATCGCTCCGGTGGGTTACGCGTTGCTAACCCACCCTACAAAGATTCGACGCCATCCAGAGGCCATAGGGTGGAATCTCGAAGGGCTTCCACCGTTTACCGCGCAGCTGACTGTTGGCTATTCAACCAACTTGGACACCCTGATCAGCTATCAAACCTCGAAACTACTTTAACTAATGATACATCTTGAATTTCAGATAGTTACGCATGTTTCTTAAAGTTGTATGACAATTCACTTTAACTTGCACGCTCCTCTCTAGCCCCGCAATAAAGCGCAATGCTGACCTCCCGCATTTTGAATTTCTGCACCTTGCCCGTAACGGTCATGGGAAATTCGTCCACGAAGTGAAAATGCCTCGGCACCTTGAAATGCGCGATCTGTTCCTTGCAGAACCCGCGCAGCGTTTCCACGTCGGTGGGCTGTTCCGGACGCAGCTTGATCCAGGCCACGAGCTCCTCACCATACCGATCGCACGGGATGCCAACGACCTGAGCATCGGCGACTGCAGGATGGCGATAGAGAAACTCCTCGATCTCTCTCGGATAGATGTTCTCCCCTCCCCGGATGATCATGTCCTTGCTGCGACCCACGATGCGCACGTAACCAGCCTCGTCCATTTCGGCGAGGTCACCGGTATGCATCCACCGTGCGCCGTCCAGGTCACGCGCGGTGGCTTCGACGTCGTTCCAGTAGCCGAGCATTACGCTGTATCCGCGGGTACACAATTCGCCGATCGTGCCTCGCGGCACGATGCGGCCCGTCTCGTCGATGATCTTGTGTTCCAGGTGAGGTTGGGTGCGCCCCACGGTTGCCACCCGGAGCTCCAGAGGGTCTTCGGGACCTGTCTGTAGTGAAACCGGGCTCGTTTCGGTCATGCCGTAGGCGATCTGTACCTCGGCCATGTGCATCTGATCAATTACCTGTCGCATCACTTCGATTGGGCAGATACTGCCGGCCATGATGCCGGTACGTAGGCTCGATAGGTCCAGTTCAGCGCGCTCGGGCAACGCCAGTTCCGCGATGAACATGGTCGGCACGCCGTACAACACGGTAGCCTTCTCAGCGGCAACAGCCTTCAGAGTCGCCAGTGGCTCGAAGGCTCCACTTGGGTAGATCATCGTGGAGCCATGCGTAACACAGCCCAGATTCCCCATGACCATGCCAAAGCAGTGATAGAGCGGTACGGGTATGACCATGCGATCCGCTTCGGTCAGCCGGAGACTCTCACCGACCATGTAGCCGTTGTTCAGGATGTTGTAGTGGCTGAGCGTGGCGCCTTTGGGGAAACCGGTGGTCCCGGAGGTGTACTGGATATTGATAGGGTCGTCGAACTGCAGCGCCTCACTACGCGCTAGCAGCACTTCCGGCGAAATGGACTCCCCACGCTTCGGTAGGCCACTCCACGTCATAAAGCCCGGCGGCACCTCGCCAGCGAGCGATATCACGGCCTCCAGCATTGGCAGGCGTTCTGACTGCCATTGCCCCGCCGAGTGAGCGCCAAGTTCCGGCACCAACTCCAGCAACATGGCGTGGTAGTCCGAGGTTTTGAAGCGGTCCGCACAGATCAGCCACCGGCAACCGGAGCGCTCCAGCACATAGGCCAGCTCAGCGGTTCGATACGCCGGGTTGATGTTGACGAGAATTGCACCGAGTTTGGCGGTCGCGAATTGGGCGATGCACCACTGGGCGCAATTCGGCGCCCATATGCCGACTCGATCCCCCTGCTCCACGCCCAGCGCCAGCAGGGCGCGCGCATAACAGTCCACCTCAGCCTGTAGCTGCCGCCACGAATAGCGAAGGTTCTGGTGGATCACCACAAGTGCGTCGCGGTCAGGGAAGGTTTCACAGGTGTGATCGAACGCTTGGCCAATCGTCTTGGCGAGCAAGGGCTTGTCCTGGCGGCCAATGCTGTAACTGGGTTGTGGCATGCGGATTCCTCTGGGCTCTTGTGCTTGTTATCGAAGGAATACACGAGGCGATGGCACCGAATCCGGTGCGTTGACACGCCTCGAAAGCAGGTTTACGTTAACGTAAAGGTAAGCCAGTGAACAGGCAAGATGTCAAAGACGTATAGCATTTCAGAATTGGCCAAGGCGCTCGATGTCACGCCGCGGGCAATTCGTTTCTATGAAGAGCAAGGCATGCTGTTTCCAGAGCGCCGGGGTCAGGAGCGCATCTACGCACCGCGGGACCTGGTCGCGCTGAAGCTGATCCTGCGGGGCAAACGCATTGGGTTTTCCCTGGCCGAGTGCCGCGAGCTCATTGACATGTATGACCCCGCCGGCGGCAACCGCAAGCAGCTCGATCGCTTTCTGGAAAAGATTGCAGAACGTCGTGAACAACTTGAGCAGCAAATGCTCGATATCCAGCAGATGCAGCTAGAGCTCGACACCGCCGAAGAGCGATGCCGGGCCGCGATGGAGCAGATTGTAATTACTCACTGAACCCGTTTCGCACGCCTTCCGACAACTACAAGAATGGAGCGCCGTAACATGACCACCCATTTGCCCGGTCTGAATTTCTTCCTCGGTGAAGATATCGAGATGCTGCGTGATTCGGTCGCCGGCTTCGCCGCGAAGGAAATTGCGCCGCGAGCCGCAGAGGCTGACCGTACCGACCAGTTCCCGATGGGTCTATGGCGCAAGTTCGGCGATATGGGGCTCCTTGGTCTGACCGTCGATGAGCGCTATGGCGGTTCCGGGATGGGCTACCTGGCGCACATGATCGCGATGGAGGAGATTTCCCGGGCGTCGGGCGGCATCGGCCTGTCCTACGGCGCACACTCCAACCTTTGCGTGAACCAGATCCATCGTAATGGGACGGACGATCAGAAAGATCGCTTCCTGCCCAAACTGGTGAGTGGCGAGCACATCGGAGCGCTCGCCATGAGCGAGCCCAATGCCGGTTCTGACGTGGTAAGCATGAAGCTTCGCGCCGATCGAAAAGGCGACCGTTTCGTCCTCAATGGGACGAAGATGTGGATCACCAACGGGCCCGATTGCGACGTCCTGGTGGTCTATGCGAAGACCGACCCGACCGCAGGCGCCAAGGGCATGACGGCGTTCATCATGGAAAAAGGCACACCCGGTTTCTCCGTCGCCCAGAAGCTCGACAAGCTTGGCATGCGGGGCTCCCATACTGGCGAACTCGTCTTCCAGAATGTCGAGATTCCCGAAGAGAACGTCCTTGGCGAGGTGGGCGAAGGCGCGCGCGTACTGATGAGCGGACTCGACTACGAACGTGCCGTACTCAGTGGCGGCCCGCTAGGCCTGATGCAGGCGGCGATGGACGTCGTGGTCCCCTACATTCATGACCGCAAGCAATTCGGCCAGAGCATCGGCGAATTTCAGCTCATCCAGGGCAAGATCGCTGACATGTACACCACGCTTCAGGCCTGCCGAGCGTACCTCTATGCCGTCGGCAAGCATCTGGACGGAATGGGCAGCGGTCACGTTCGCGAAGTCCGCAAGGATTGCGCTGGGGTCATTCTTTACACCGCCGAGAAGGCGACCTGGCTCGCGGGCGAGGCCATCCAGATCCTCGGCGGTAACGGTTACATCAATGAATTCCCGACCGGGCGGCTATGGCGCGACGCCAAGTTGTACGAGATCGGTGCCGGCACGAGCGAGATCCGCCGGATGCTGATTGGGCGCGAGTTGTTCGCCGAAACGGCCTGACGCTACGCAGTTGCTATGAACATCGGGCAGTGACCCTGCCCGCCTGCTTCGCCTCCATATAACAAGAGCAATCATCATGGACGCACTGGCAATCCTGATCTCGCTTGGCCTGTTGATGTTCCTGGCCTATCGCGGCATTACCGTACTGATTCTGGCACCGCTGATGGCCAGCCTTGCGCTGCTGCTCAGTGGTGAAGCGCTCTACATGCTGCCGACCTACACACAGGTCTTCATGAAGGAACTTGGTGGATACGTCATCAAGTTCTTCCCTCTGTTCATCCTTGGATCGCTGTTCGGCCAGCTGATGTCCGACTGCGGCGCCGCGCGTACCATCGCCCAGAAGTTGATGAAGGTCCTCGGGCCACGGCACGCCATCCTGACGGTCGTATTGGCGTGCGGCATCCTCACCTATGGGGGCGTCTCGCTATTCGTCGTCGCGTTCGCGGTTTATCCGATCGGTGCTGTGCTGTTCCGTGAAAGCAACACGCCCAAGCGCTATATGCCGGGTGCAATCGCCCTCGGCTCGTTCACCTTCACGATGACAGCCTTGCCCGGCGCACCGTCCATCCAGAATGCGATCCCAACGCCCTACCTGGGGACGACCACGTTCGCTGCACCGGGCCTCGGCATCCTGTGTGGCGCGTTCATGCTTGTGGCCGGTACCTATCTGCTCCAGCGCTGGGCTTCGAAGGCAATGGCCGGCGGTGAAGGCTACGGCGAACACGATGAGCGTAACCTTGCCACAGGCAGCGAAGACACCACCAACCCTGCTTTTCTGCCCTCCATCATTCCGGTCATCCTGGTCATCGGTCTGAACGCGCTGTTTAGCTACCTGATTCTGCCGGGAATGGATCTCTCCTACCTTCAACAAGAGCGGTTCGGTAATGCAACGCCCGCTTCGGTGATTGGACTGTGGTCCGTCCTGCTCGCGCTGATGGTCGCAATCGTTGCCACCATCCTCCTGCACTGGCGCCGTTGGGCAAACCTCAAGGAAAGCGTCAACAAGGGGGCATTTGGCTGCTTCCTGCCGATCCTCAATACCGCTTCGGAAGTCGCGTATGGCGCCATCATCGCAAGCCTCGCCGGCTTTGCCGCAATCCGCGCCGCGTTGATGAACCTGTCGCCCGAGAACCCGCTGATCTCGGTCGTGCTCACGATGAACGTCCTGTCAGGCATTACCGGATCGTCATCGGGTGGCTTGAGCATCGCGTTTCGTACGCTTGGCGCGGATTACCTGAGCATGGTCCAGGCGGCCGGCCTCAGTCCGGACGTGCTGCACCGTGTCGCCGTTATCGCCGCAGGCGGGCTGGATACCCTGCCCCATTCGGGCGCTGTCATTACCTTGCTGGCCATCTGTGGCCTCACCCACCGCCAGGCCTACCCGCCCATCCTGATGATGACCATCGTCGTGCCGCTGTTCACCACGGTGCTGGCCGTCACGCTGGGCAGCCTTATCGGGGCGTTCTGACAACTCGCCAGCACTAACGGGAACAACAACAATGCACCTGACACTCAATCTCGAAACGCCCGCCGCGGATGCCTTCTTCAATATGGCTGACGCATGCTGCGACCGCTGGGCATCACGCGAGCCAAATCGGACCGCACTGATCCAGAAGAATCTCGACGGTACGGTTACCCGATGCAGTTACCAGGATCTCCAGCACGCAGCCAATCGCCTTGCGAATTCACTTCAGCAACGTGGGATCGAACCAGGCGACCGTGTCGGCATCATGCTGCCGCAGCGCGTGGAAGCGGCTGTCGCCCATATCGCGCTCTACAAGCTTGGCGCGATCGCCGTGCCGCTCTTCGTCCTGTTCGGCCTGGATGCGATCCGTCACCGCGCCGCGGACTGCGGCATGCGCGCGATGATTACCGACGCCACGGGGCTCGCCAAACTGGAACAGATCTGGGATGAGCTGCCCGATCTGCGGTTCTGCTACACCCTTGGCGCACCGTCCAGGAACCCTCGCGTGCTGGACTATCAAACAGAGACCGAGAAGGTAGCCCCGACCTTCGAAACGCACCGTAGCGTCGCGGAAGACCCTGCCGTCATCATCTATACATCCGGCACCACCGGTCATCCAAAGGGCGCGCTGCATGCCCACCGCGTACTGCTTGGCCACGTACCCGGCGTATGTGTTTCGCATGACGGATTCCCGCAGGCGGCAGACCTGATCTGGACACCCGCCGACTGGGCCTGGATTGGTGGGCTGTTCGATGTACTGCTGCCTAGCCTGTACCTGGGGATACCCGTCGTGGCGCATCGTGCCGAGAAGTTCGAGCCAGAAGCTGCTTTCGCACTGATCGAAGAGCTCGGCATCCGCAACATCTTCTTCCCGCCGACCGCGCTCAAGCTGCTGCGGCAGGTGAAATCCCCCGAGCAACGCTGGCGGCTGGACGTGCGCACCATTGCCAGCGGCGGCGAGTCGCTCGGCGCCGAACTGCTCGCATGGGGGCGGCAAACGTTCGGGGTCGCCATCAATGAATTCTACGGCCAGACCGAATGCAACATCGTGCTGTCGTCCTGCGCCAGCCAGGGCGTGCAGAAAGTCGGCGCAATTGGCAAATCGGTGCCCGGCTATACCGTCCGAATCATCGATTCGCATGGCAACGTCGTACCGGCCGGCGAGCCGGGTGACATCGCCGTCGCGACACCCAATCAGAACCAGATGCTGCGCTACTGGAACAAGCCGGAAGCCACCGCGGAAAAGTACGTCGGGCATTGGCTGGTAACCGGTGACCGGGGGTATCAGGACGAAGACGGCTACATCCATTTCCTGGGCCGCAACGACGATGTCATCTGTAGCGCCGGCTACCGCATAGGGCCGACGCCCATCGAGGACTGCCTACTCCGCCACCCGGCGGTGAAGCTGGCAGCAGCGATCGGCAAGAAGGATGCGACCCGCACCGAGATCGTGAAGGCTTGCGTCGTATTGGCCGAGGGTTACGCGCCCAGCCACGACCTGACCCGTGAGCTACAGGACCACGTACGCAAGGGCCTGGCGGCGCACGAATACCCCCGCGAGATCGAATTCCTCGACGCGCTGCCCATGACAGCCACTGGCAAGATCATCCGGGGTGCGTTGCGCGAGCGGGAAAACCAGAAGGAAAACGCTGCATGAATTTCGTAGGCAAGGCGTTCGACGAGATCGCCGTCGGCGATACCTTCGGCCAGACACTAACGATCGACGAGTCGCACCTGAGCCGTGCATGCGGCATGTTCGGTGACTTCAATCCGCTGCACAGTGATGCGGTCTTCGCCGCCAGCTCTCGCTTCGGCCAGCGCATTCTGCACGGCCCGATGACCAGCGCGGCGATCTCCGCTTCGGTGGGCATGTACTTCTATGGCACGGCGGTGGCCTATCTCGAGCACAACTGCAGGTTCCTATCACCCGTATTCGCGGGTGACACGCTGACGGTGAGCTGGCGAATCGAGGAACTTGTCGCCAAGCCGCACCACAACGGCGGCATCGCCACAATGGCAGCTACCTGTAGTAACCAGCGTGGCGAGTCGGTTGCCGAGGCGACCGGAAAGATCATGCTTCTGAATCGCAGCAAGGGCATTCCCGTATGAGCATCCTGAAAACCAGCCTGCGGGCGCAGGCAGACGACTTCCAGGCAAATCGCGCGGCCATGCAGGGCCAGGTCGAAGCGCTGCGGGAATTGTTGGCAACCGTCTGCCAGGGCGGCGGGGCCAAGGCGCAGGACCGGCACACGTCGCGGGGCAAATTGCTGCCACGCGCCCGTATCGATGCCCTGCTGGATCCCGGTTCGCCCTTTCTGGAAATTGGGCAACTGGCCGCGCACGAGGTCTACGGTGAGGACGTTCCAGCTGCGGGCGTGATTGCCGGCATAGGGCGCATCGAAGGCGTCGAATGCATGGTAATTGCGAATGACGCCACCGTTAAAGGCGGTAGCTACTATCCGCTTACAGTCAAGAAGCATCTGCGCGCCCAGGCGATCGCCAAGGAGAACCGGCTTCCGTGCGTGTATCTGGTCGATTCGGGCGGCGCGAACTTGCCTCGCCAGGACGACGTATTTCCCGATCGGGAGCATTTCGGGCGGATCTTCTTCAATCAGGCCACCATGAGCGCAATGGGCATTCCGCAGATTGCCGTCGTCATGGGCTCCTGCACGGCGGGTGGTGCCTATGTGCCCGCAATGAGCGACGAGACCATCATGGTTCGTAATCAGGCAACCATCTTTCTCGCAGGCCCGCCCTTGGTGAAGGCCGCCACGGGTGAAGTCGTCACTGCCGAGGAGCTCGGTGGCGCCGATGTTCACTGCCGGACCTCCGGGGTCGCCGATCACTATGCCGAAGACGATGAGCATGCCCTGGCCATCGCCCGACGCTGCGTTACCAACCTCAACTGGCGCAAGTTGGGGCGGTTAGAGACGCGGCCTGTGCTCGCACCGCGATTCCCGGCTGAAGAGCTCTATGGCGTCATTCCGGCCGATCCCAAGCAGCCGTTCGACGTGCGGGAAGTGATCGCCCGCCTGGTGGATGATTCGGCCTTCGACGAGTTCAAGGCGCTGTTCGGAACGACACTGGTCTGTGGCTTCGCGCACCTGCATGGGTACCCAGTGGCGATCCTGGCGAACAACGGCATCCTGTTCGCCGAAGCGGCACAGAAAGGGGCTCACTTCATCGAGTTGGCCTGCCAACGCGGCATTCCGTTGATATTCCTTCAGAACATCACAGGCTTCATGGTCGGCCAGAAGTACGAGGCCGGCGGTATCGCCAAGCATGGGGCGAAGCTCGTCACGGCTGTTGCCTGTGCGCAAGTACCCAAATTTACCGTGATCATCGGCGGCAGCTTTGGCGCCGGGAATTACGGCATGTGCGGACGGGCCTACGACCCACGGTTCCTGTGGATGTGGCCGAACGCCAAGATCGGCGTGATGGGCGCACAACAGGCGGCTGGAGTGCTTGTCCAGGTCAAACGTGAGCAGGCCGAACGGGCTGGTCAGCACTTCTCGGAGGCAGACGAACACGCGCTCAAGACGCCAATCGTCGAGCAATACGAGCGCCAGGCTCACGCCTATTACTCCAGCGCCCGCCTGTGGGACGACGGCGTGATCGACCCGGCGCAGACCCGTGATGTGCTTGGGCTGGCCATCTCCGCCTCACTCAACGCCCCGATCGAGCCGACCCGTTTCGGCGTGTTCCGGATGTAGCCATGCGTTCCGTAGACGACCAGGCGCCCGGCGAACCGTGCCCAGCGGGCTCAGTCGCCAAGTGCCAACACCCCGAGAACGCCTGTTGGCACGTGCAGGAGAAATAACAATGACACGCTTCACGACCCTAGAACTCGACGTCATGGACCAGGGCATCGCCACGCTGTGGCTGAATCGGCCCGAGAAAAACAATGCCTTCAATGCCGAAATGATCGCCGAGCTCGTTCAGGCGCTCGACGAGGTAGCCGACCGGGACACGGTTCGCTTTCTGCTCCTGCGTGGCCGTGGCAAGCATTTCTCCGCAGGTGCAGACCTCGCCTGGATGCAGGCTTCGGCCAAACTCGACTATGCAGCGAACCTGAAGGACGCCCATGAGTTGGGCGCGTTGATGGACAAGCTGTATCACCTGCCCTGCCCGACAGTGGCCGTTATACAGGGCGCAGCGTTTGGGGGTGCAGTCGGCCTGGCGGCCTGTTGCGACATGGCCATTGGCGCTCGCGATGCCCTGTTCAGTCTGTCCGAGGTTCGCATCGGCCTCGCGCCAGCGGTCATCAGCCCGTACGTCGTCCAGGCTATCGGTGAACGCAATGCCCGCCGATTCGCCCTGAGCGGCGAACGGTTCGGCGGTGAGGTAGCGTGTCGAATCGGTCTGCTAGCGGAGCAATACCCTGCCAACGAGCTGGAAACCGCTGCGGAGCAATGGATCAACACCCTGATGCTGAACAGCCCACAAGCGATGCGTGCGACCAAGAGCCTGTTGCATACCGTGGGCAGCGGCACACTCAGCGATGCGTTAAGGCAAAAAACGGAAAGCGTGATCGCCGGCATTCGCGTCAGCGACGAAGGTCAGGAGGGTCTCAGTGCCTTCCTAGAGAAACGTAAACCAGGCTGGCAGGAGCAATAAGCATGGCGACGATCAACACCCTACTGGTAGCCAACCGTGGCGAGATCGCCTGTCGTGTGATGCGTACTGCCCGAGCCCTGGGCATCCATACGGTCGCTGTTCACAGCGCCATCGATGCGTCCGCTCGGCACGTGCGCGAAGCGGACGTGGCCCATGATCTCGGCGGCGCACGGCCCAGCGAGAGCTATCTGCTCATGGATCGCATCATCGAGGCGGCCAAGGCCACAGGGGCAGACGCGATCCACCCTGGCTATGGCTTTCTGTCCGAGAACGCCACGTTTGCGCGGAAGCTGGCTGAAGCCGGCCTTATCTTCCTGGGGCCGCCAGCGGATGCGATCGATGCGATGGGCAGCAAGTCCGCGGCGAAGGCGCTGATGGAACGGGCTGGCGTCCCGCTGGTACCGGGTTACCACGGCGAGGCGCAGGATTTGGACACCTTCCGGGACGCTGCACAGCGCATTGGCTACCCCGTGTTGCTCAAGGCGGCTGCGGGCGGTGGCGGCAAGGGGATGAAGGTGGTGGATCGGGAGGCGGAGCTGGCCGAAGCGCTTGCCTCGGCCCAGCGTGAAGCACAGTCCTCGTTTGGTGACGCCCGCATGCTCGTGGAGAAATATGTCCTCAAGCCGCGGCACGTCGAGATACAGGTGTTTGCCGATTCCCATGGCAACTGCCTTTACCTGAACGAGCGCGATTGTTCGATCCAGCGACGGCACCAGAAGGTTGTCGAAGAGGCGCCCGCACCGGGCCTGTCGGCCGAGCAGCGCCGCGCGATGGGCGAGGCGGCCGTTCGTGCCGCGCAGGCGATCGGCTACGTGGGCGCGGGAACAGTTGAGTTCCTGCTGGACCAGCGTGGCGAGTTCTTCTTCATGGAAATGAACACGCGCCTGCAAGTCGAGCACCCGGTGACCGAAGCGATCACGGGCCTCGATCTCGTGGCCTGGCAGATCCGGGTCGCCCGCGGTGAAGCGCTACCCATCCGGCAGGAGCAGGTGCCGCTGAATGGCCATGCCATCGAGGTTCGTCTGTATGCCGAAGACCCCGAGGGCGGGTTCCTTCCGGCCAGTGGTCATCTGCACGCCTATCGAGAACCTGAAGCGGCGCCAGGTCGCCGCGTTGACAGCGGCGTGGACCAAGGCGATGACGTTTCGCCGTTCTACGATCCCATGGTGGCAAAGCTCATTGCGTGGGGTGAGAACCGCGAGGAAGCGCGTCAGCGACTTCTGGCGATGCTGGGTGAGACCATCGTCGGTGGCTTCAAGACCAACCTTCCTTTCCTGCAGCGCATCCTTGCCCATCGCGCGTTTGCGGAGGCCGAACTCGACACAGGCTTCATTGAGCGCTATCGCGACGACCTCTTGCCAGCACCACAACCGCTACCGGACGCATTTTGGACGCTGGCCGCTACGTCGTATCTGGCCAGTGAACCTGCGCGCATCCGTAGCGACGACCCTGTTTCGCCCTGGCCTGCGCTCCTTGGCTGGCGCTCGGGCGTTTCTTCCCAAGCGGTGTTGCATCTGAACTGCCGGGGCGAGAACCGCCGGGTCCCGCTTACCCTGCCCGTCAAAGCGCCGCTGGCTTCGAATGAGTGGCGCCAGGGGGATACGCTCTTCCTGCGGTGGGGAATGGATTGGCATGCCGTGACACGTGTCGACCCGATCGCGGCAGCCGAAGCCAGCCATCAGGGCCCAGGTGGGCTCACGGCGCCCATGAACGGCAGCATCGTAAGGCTGCTCGTGGAGCCCGGCCAGATCGTCGAGGCCGGCGCAGCGCTGGTGGTGCTCGAAGCAATGAAAATGGAGCACAGCATTCGCGCGCCCTCCGCTGGCACCGTCAAAGCGCTCTTTTGTAGCGAAGGCGACATGGTCAGCGAGGGGACTGAACTGGTCGAACTGGATGAGGCGACCGGCTGACGGCGTTGATTCATCGTAATCGATCGTTCGCTAATTTCATGAGGAATACCTATGCCACTCCCTTCCACCGTAAGAATCGTTGAAGTCGGTCCCAGGGACGGCCTACAGAACGAGCAGCAGCCGATCGATGTGAAACACAAGGTTGCACTGGTGAACGCGTTGGTCGATGCCGGGCTCCGCTATGTCGAGGTCGGCAGCTTCGTATCGCCCAAGTGGGTGCCACAGATGGCCGGCAGCGCAGAAGTCTTCGCAAGCATCGACCACAGACCGAACGTCACCTATGCAGCGCTGACACCGAATATGAAGGGCCTTGAAGCCGCGATCGCATCTGGAGTCAGGGAAGTGGCCGTCTTCGCTGCCGCATCCGAGTCGTTCTCGCAGCGCAATATCAACTGCTCCATCGCTGATAGCCTCGAGCGCTTCGCACCGGTAATGCAAGCCGCTGGCGCCCATGACATTCGTGTCCGCGGCTATGTGTCCTGCGTGCTGGGCTGCCCCTATGACGGCGACATCGCGCCGGAACAGGTGGCCTGGGTATCGCGAGAACTCCACGCCATGGGCTGCTACGAAATCTCGCTCGGAGACACGATTGGTGTTGGCACCCCTGACCGCACCCGCCGACTCTTCGATGTCGTCGGTCGCGAAGTGCCTCGTCGACAGCTGGCCGGCCACTTCCACGACACCTATGGGCAGGCGTTGGCCAATGTCTATGCAGGTCTGCTGGAAGGTATTTCAGTGTTCGACGCATCCGTGTCCGGGCTGGGTGGGTGCCCCTATGCAAAAGGCGCCACGGGCAACGTCGCGACGGAAGACGTTGTGTATCTCATGAATGGCCTGGGTATCGAGACGGGCGTTGATCTCGACCGCCTGATCGCGGCGGGTGAGCAGATAAACCAGGTCCTGGGCCGCGCCAACGGCTCGAATGTCGCAAGAGCTCGCCTGGCTGCCCGCTGTGGTTAAGGCCGCTACCGCCGCGCCAGACGCATTGATCTAGGTCTGATCGCTTTGTCTTGCAGGATGAACTCGGCCGGACATCGGGGCTTCTCTATCGAAGGAACTGACAAGAGAGGCATGCATGAACGACATGAGCGATCTGACGTCCGGCCGGCGCCGTTTTCTGGCGCAGGCGGGGGGTGCCGCGGTAGCCGCAGGCATGATGGGCGCAGCTGGAACGGCGTGGGCCCAGGACACATCCGCAACCCGCGCCACGAGCGGCGGACAGCCCGCGAAGGACCTTCCAAACCCTATCACCCTGCCCCACATGCAGGAAGGCAAGGACGACAAGACCGAGATGCCGGTTCAGCTCGGCCCGGATCAGCGGGTCGGCATTGCTGTCGTGGGTGTCGGCCGTCTGACGCTCGAGGAAATCCTGCCGGCGATGGCGCAAAGTAAGCGCTGCAAGGTCACTGCGCTGGTGAGCGGCGACGCGGAGAAGGCGCGCCGCGTCGCGGAGATGTACGGCGTGCCACAGGACGGGCTGTATAGCTACGAGACTTTTGACTCGATCCGCGACAACCCGAACGTGCATGCCGTTTACATCGTGCTGCCAAACAGCATGCACCACGAATACACGCTACGCGCCGCACGGGCGGGCAAGCATGTGCTGTGTGAAAAGCCAATGGCGAACTCCGTGAAGGAGTGCGAAGAAATGATCGAGGCTTGCAAGCAAGCGAAACGGCTGCTGATGATCGCCTACCGTATCCAGTACGAGCCCATGAACCGTCAGGTCATGCAATGGGTGCGGGATGGCAAGGAAGTGGGGCCTATCAAGTTGCTCGAAATGGCCAACTGTCAGAACCAGTCCAAACAGGAAGTTGATCAGTGGCGACACAAAAAAGCGTTGTCGGGCGGTGGTGCGCTTCCTGACATTGGTCTTTATTGCCTGAATACAGCTCGCTACCTTCTTGGTGAAGAGCCAGTAGAGGTTAGCGCTACGGTGCATACGAACCCGGATGACCCGCGCTTCAGGGAAGTCGAGGAAACGATCCTCTGGACCATGCGCTTCCCAAGCGGAGTACTCGCCCAGTGCATGTCGTCCTATAGCACCTTCAATTCGAAGCGTTATCGGGTATTAGGCGAGAAAGGCTATCTGGAAATGGACCCTGCGTTTGCCTACAAGGGGCTTCAACTCAAGCGCAGCAAGCTCGCCGAGGGTACGGACGCCATTCTCGCTCCGGGCATCGAGCAGCTTGCGGCCACGGAGAAGAATCAGTTCGCACTGGAGATGGATCACTTTGCCGAGTGCGTGGTGAACGGCGAGCAGCCCTTTACCCCAGGCGAAGAAGGGCTGCAGGACCACCGCATCATGGACGCGATTTACGAGGCGGCGCGAACGGGCAATCCAGTGAAGCTGCCTCAGGTGAAGGAAAAGGACGCATTCCGAGGCAAGGCACCGTCGAACGTTGAGTCCATTTGAGTCGCGACCGGACAGAAGGAACCATGATAGTTGGCTCTTTATAGAGGTAGGCCGGATATCAAGGAATGCTTATCCGCGACAAGTAACTGACGAAAAGCGCACCCCCGTCAGGAACTCGCCACGCGCGCCGCACTCAATCGCATCGCAGGTCGCGGCGTCGCACGTTTCCATCGCGGTTCGACGACGGTAATTAAGTGGCCTTATCAGGGATACCCGGTATTCCCCTACCTTTGACGGACCAGAGACAGGCGCATGGCTTCATATCAGGAACTCTCTCAGATCGGTGAATCGTTCGACGCCTTCGTAGCAAGAAGCCTGGAAGCCGAGCGCACCGAGGCCACAACGCTTGCACGCAGGTTATCAATGACCCTTTCGTGTCCGATCGTGGAACGACTGGAAGCCATCCGGGGGCGCTACCATCTGCTGGTCGCCGGCGAGATGTGGTGCCCGGACTGCCGGATCAATATCACAGCTTTGAACACCATGCATCGGCTACAGCCCCGTATCGATGTGTCTGTCATTTCGCGCGGGCGTGCCGAAAATGAGTTGAAGCAGCGCCTCGGCCTGGATCGCATCCCGATCCCCCTCGTGGCTGTCCTTGATGAACGCTACGCGCTGCTCGGTCTGTTCGTTGAACAGCCTCAAATGATGAGTGGAGCAGATGCTGGCGTGAAACAGGCCTACCGCGATGGTCAATTCATGGAAAACACGCTTGATGAGGTGCTTGCCATCATCGAACGCGTGGAAAAAGCGGGCTCAGCCCCGGTAGGCACTGCGACGCCCTGCGCAGCCGTCTGATTCCTATCATGGACGGCCTGCGCTCAGGTAATGGCCGTAATCAGGTCTTCTCTGCTTCCGCCGCTATGATGATGCGCTCCATCAGCTGATGGAGCGCTGCACGGTGTCCCAGATGCCCCCCAGATGGTTGAGAGCCCGATGTCATGGCGACGGTCAGGCCAAGCCGGGGTACCACGTAGATCATCTGGCCGCCATAGCCCCAGCCGTAGCGGACCTCCTCGCCCGCCATCTTGGTCAAAAACCAGCCATAACCGTAACCGTCACCGGTGTAGCGCGAACGGGTACGTGGCGTCCAGGACTGCGCAATCCATTCCTCGGACAACACACGCGCACCATTCGGTGCGAGCCCTCCGTTGGCATACAACTCCCCAAACGCCAGTAGTGATCGCGTGGTCATGGCCATCTCGTTGCCGCCCATATAAATACCCTGGGGGTCGCGAGTCCAATTGGAAATGGAAAAGCGATCCAGTGAGCCCAGCCAATCCTGGGCCAACTGCAATGTTGAACGCCCGGTCTTCTTCGTCAGGATTGCAGATAACAGGTGCGTAGACCCCGTGGAATAGATCATCGCGCCGCCAGGCTCATCCATGAAGGGCCGCGCAAGCGCCGCACGAACCCAGTTCCGACTGGCAACCCAGCCTCCGTAGTGCTGCCCGGATGTCGAGCCCAACCCCGCCTGCATCGACAGCAGATGCCCTACCGTGAGCGTGGCCATGCGAGGGTCCGGCCGCTGCGGGAGGTCAGCGCTCAGCAAGGCCGCCACGTGCTCGTGTGGCCCGTTCAACACGCCCCTATCGATGGCAATGCCTACCAGCGCGGAAATGACCGACTTCGAGGCTGACTTGATATTCGTGGCCTGTGTTGTCCGATGCCCACGGTAACCTTTCTCCACCAGCACTTTTCCATTGCGGGCGATCATCAACGTCTGCAATGGGCCAACCTTTTCAGCGTCGTCCACAATATCACGCAGGCTCATGCTGCTTTGCGCAAACGAAGGGCAACTGATAACGATCAGCGCCAGAGCGAATAGCCATCCGCGATATAGGTAGGGCCGACGCATGGACACGGCGTATTCCAAACTGAGTTCAGGTTTCGACCGTTTGCAACGGCGTCTGGTGCCGCAAAGCGAAGCGGACCTTTCGGGATACTTCGGTCTCTCACGCTCAAGCAATCGAGGGAGACATGGACAGCCTACCGGACCACTAACGAGCGCTCGTCATTGGTGTGACCGGCGCTATCGGCGCAGCCTTCCCGACCAAGTGATATCCGACCCGCGATGTACCGACGTGGTCGGTCTGTCGCGCCGGTCCAGGTCTCCGCTAGACCTGACGGCGCCCGCAAGCATTGCCGAAGCCGCCGGCGCACTGAGCGCGCGCGACCCGTTTCATATCATCATTGTCGCCACCGGTGTGCCGCACCGGACGGCGTTCATGCCGGAAAAGAAGCTAGAGGCCGTCAACCTGGATCCGTTGTCCGAGACGTTCCAGATCAACACGTTTGGCCCCGCACTGATCACTCGCCAGTTTCTGCCGTCGTTAAATGACGACGGGCGCTTCGAAGTGTTATCAGCGAAAGTCGGAAGTAATCCAACATAGCCGTCTCGGTCTGGTACGCCTATCGAGCGTTAAAAGCGGCGCTGAACATGATCATCAAGGCAGCTGCCATCGAGTGCGCGCGGCGGTAGCGCGCAAGCGGCTGATAGCTTTACATCCCGGGACCGTGGCGTCCGCACTTGCGCGACCTTTCTGCCCGAACGCCCGCCCACAGATAGACGCCACCAAGCACATGCTGAAGGTGCTTGACGGCCTGACGCCCGAGGACAGCGGCTGCTTCGTCACCTATTCAGGTGAACGCTTGCCCTGGTAGCGCTCACCGGCCGGGCTCGGCTGGCTCTTGATCTCAGTCGGAGGTGGAACAGTGCAATTATCCAGGCAGCGCCGAGCACCCTCGGGATGAGGCAGCCAGCCAAATCGCGGTCGCAGGCGTGCGAAGATCGAATACGCAACGTGAAACAACGGGCGCAAGGGCATCCAGCCCAGCGGCGCAGCCCATCGACCGTGGCCTGCCGCACGCCAGCTCCAGAGCGTGGCGTCGATCCCGGTCAGCCATCGCCCGTCTGCCGTGCGCGCGTGGAGCCGCTCATTCAGTGCCTCACGACTGCGGCCCGCTGAACGTTCGTCAAAATCCGGCGCACTCACATCCACGAAGCGTAGCCGGCTTGGGTCTGCCTTTGGTGCAAGCCAGTTGATCTCCCGGGCGCACAGTGGGCAATCCATGTCGACGTAGAGTGTGAGCGGGAACATGTCCTGATCGGACATTTGGAGCCTCCGGTTTGATGTATCGAACTGTTAGAGGGCTCATCCAGGCAACCATGCTCAACCGTCGGTCGCCGAGCGAAGCGCTTTCTCAATGTCATCGTCAGCTTTGGTGACTACCGCATAGTTATAGCGACCACCTGACCAGTAGCGCGCCTTGAGCTCGCCATCACGTCGCTCCCCCTTGGGCATCATGCGGTATCCAGCGCCGGGCGGACGGATATAGAACGTTGCCGTGCGCCCTGCTCTGTCCCGGTAGAGGACCATTGCAGCTGCGCCTTGGGGGGTCGAGAGCATACGTGCCGACACCGCCTTGAAACCGGCCGGCTCGAGGTTGGGCATTTGCACGTCCCCGCCGAAGCGAACCGCAAGCCAATTGGAGAGCTCCGCGGGGTTCGTTGCGGTCATGTCCGGTGGCATGCGTCCATCGACTAGTAGCCGATATGCCTGAACAGCGTCACTCATGGGGGGATCGGCGTACGGTTGAACGCTCTCACGCGCCATCCAGCCGCCCCAACCCCCGATGCCGAGGCATAGAGCCAGGCTGGCCGCGGTCGCCAATTGCCCGCCGCGTCGGCGACGTTTTCGAGCACGTATCGCAATCGGGTCGAGCGCGGGGTTTTCTGGCCTGGAGGGTTGGCTGAGAGCTGATCGCAAGGTCCGGGCGTCTTGTAACCATCCATGCACCTGAGCAGCCAGCACCGGATCGCGAGCGAGCGCGTCATCGACGAAACGCCGCCTTTCAGCGTCGAGGCGGCCGTCCACGTACGCGTGCAGATCATGATCGGAGATGATGTTGTTCATTTCAGTAATCGCAAGGCCGGCACGGCCCGAGGCGTGCCATCGGACAGCTGCCGAAGCGCCTGCCGGGCACGGGATAAGCGAGACATGACCGTCCCTATGGGTACATTCAAAATGTCGGCAACCTCCTTGTAACTAAGCCCTTCAACGGACACCCAATAGAGCAGATGGCGTTGGTCGTCCGGCAGGGAATCGAAGGCCTTGAGTGCCGTTTCCGCCGCCACGGTGTATTCGGGAGATCGCTGTTCGGGCTCATGCGCGCCGAAGAACTCCAACATGCGCGCGTAGCGACGCGCGCTACGTCGGGAATCCAGGAAGCTCCGATAGAGGATGGAAAAAAGCCAAGGTCGCAGCGAGGCCTCTTCTCGGCGGCTGTGCCAGCGGGACAGCGCCTTTTCGAGGCTCGTCTGTACAAGATCGTCCGCGCTGGCCGATTCACGCGTCAGCCAGAGCGCGTACCGTCGCAATCCGGGGAGCTGTTCGCGCAGCGCATCGTCGAGTTCGTGACTGCCCATACGGGCTCCAACAATAAAAGGGATATGACAGATGACGTTTCTCAGGCCAGTTTATTCCCTAGGCCAATAGAACGATCCTGGGGTGGCCGTTTTCGTAGAGGCCTTCGATCGGAGTACAGGCCTGGACGAACAACGGCACTCGCCGGTCATAACATTCGTCCACCAAGGCGATGAATCGCCTGACGCTGTCGTCGTGCCTTGCCATCGAAGGTAGCGCACGATCGCCCGCTGGCACCCGCTGCGGAGCGTCTTCGGTGCCGCGCGCAATGCGCGTCTCCCTGACTTCCCCACCCAATACGGGGACTTCACTGACAAACAGCGCACAGAAGTGCTCGCACAGCTCGATATAGTCCGTCGCGGACCGTGGGGCCTGGCACAGCTCGGCGAAGGCGAACCATACGGCACGTCCGGCCTTGCCTTGAAGCCGAAGGTCACGCCGCCCTACTCCCAGCGTGGCGGGCGGCTCCAGGGCGCCAAACTGCTGCAAGGCAGCCAAGAAGCCTTCGGCATCGTTATCCGCCCAATAGCGTTGGTGGCCGTGGCCAGGGATGAGTCGATAATCGTTGCCACAGTCCAGCGCAACGACCTGAGTATTGGCTTTGATGGCTTCGATAGCCGGAAGGAAACGGTCCCGATTGAAGCCATCTTCATACAGGCCATCGGGTGGCAGATTCGAGGTCGAAACCAGAACCAGGCCCTGCTCGAAAAGCGCCTGGAACAGGCGGCCCAGCAGCATGGCATCGCCGATATCGGTGACTTGCAGCTCATCGAAGCACAACACTCGTGCCTCTTTTGCCAGGCGCTGGGCCAACGTCTTGAGTGGATCAGCCGTTCCAGTGAGAACAAAGAGCTCGCGGTGCACCCATTGCATGAAGTGGTGGAAGTGCTCGCGCCGCGCTGGAACGTCCAGGCTTTGATGAAACGCATCCATTAGCCACGTCTTGCCGCGCCCGACTGGGCCCCACAGATAGACGCCACCTGAAGGCGTACCGCTGCGGAGCGCGGTACGGCAATCGTGCAGTATCTGGACCGCGGCCGCTTGGGATGCATCGGAAACGATTGTGCCGTTCGCAATGGCAGAGTGGTAGTGATCGAGCAGCGCATGAGTCATACCGGATTATGCCTTGGATGTAGCAATAGAGGTTTTAGCCCACGGGAGAACCAAAAAAAGCTGTATTGAAACGGTTCAGCCCGGGTTCAGCGGGGATTCAGTGGCGGTTCAGTGAGCCCTAGGCACACTTGTTTGCGTTCCCCCCGATAGTCCGTAAGGAGACATCGATGAAAAAAGTAACCCTGCTCGCGTCTGCCGTGACTCTTGGCTTCGCAGCTTTCGGCGCGCAAGCGGCCGACAATTTTGCCGGTGTAACCCTCGGCAAGGCCAATGACAACATCCGTAGCTCCAGCGCTCTGAAGCAGAACCTGGACAGCCCGAACCTGGACGGCGTGATCCATCACGACACCAGCTATGGTATCCGCGCCGGTCAGACGGTGGACAATGGCCGCTATTACGGTACCTATGAATACCTCTCGGGTAGCAACAATGGCTATAAGCTGCGCCAGCAAAACCTTTACGGCAGCTACGACGTCGTTTATCCCGTCAACAACTATGGCACCAAGGTGTTCGGCGGTGGTTCGCTGGGTCTGACCAAGCTGGAATCCAACCGCAGCGGCATCAGCCGTGACAGCGACATCGGCTATCTGATCGGCGCCCAGGTCGGCGTTCTGCAGCAGGTCGCCGAGAATGCCGAAGTCGAAGCCGGTTATCGTTATACTCGCAGCAATGCGAGCACCGAAATGAGCCAGCATGGCGGTGAAAAGCTGGGTTCTCTGGACTTGCACAGCACCGAGCAGCTCTATCTTGGTGTGAACTACAAGTTCTGATCCGCTTGATCGAACAACTGGCCGGGCTGAAAGCCCGGCCTTTTCATGAGGGGAAAACAATGAAAGTGCTAGTGGTAGAAGACGAAGCCCTCCTGCGTCACCACTTGCAAACGCGTCTTAGCGAGATCGGCCACATGGTCGATGCGGTTCCCAATGCTGAGGAAGCGCTGTATCGCGCTGAAGAATTCCATCACGATCTTGCCATCGTCGATCTGGGCCTACCCGGTATCAGCGGGCTGGATCTCATTCGCCAATTACGTGGTCAGGGGAAGGACTTCCCAATCCTGATACTCACGGCACGCGGTAACTGGCAGGACAAGGTAGAAGGCCTGTCCGCAGGTGCTGACGACTATGTCGTCAAACCCTTTCAGTTCGAAGAGCTTGAAGCGCGTCTTAACGCCCTGCTCCGTCGGTCCGCCGGGTTCACTCAACCAACGATCATCGCGGAGTCGCTGACGCTTGATCTCAATCGCAAGCAGGCGCTGTGTGGCGACGTATCACTCGCCCTGACTGCATACGAGTACCGAATTCTCGAGTACCTTATGCGCCATCATCAGCAAGTGGTGGCGAAGGAGCGTCTGATGGAGCAACTGTATCCGCATGACGAAGACCGTGACCCCAACGTGATCGAGGTGCTGGTAGGACGCCTGCGTCGCAAGCTTGAAGCCCACTGTGCCATGAAGCCCATCGAAACCGTGCGCGGCCTGGGTTACATGTTCAACGAGCGCTGCCGTTGATCGAGCGATTCCGCATCATTACGAACATCTTCCGGTCACGCCGGCTCGCACGGATGTCGCTGCGGGTCCGGCTGATGCTCGGCGCAGCCTTCCTCGCCGTCGTCTTCATGCTCGCGCTGCTGACAGCGTTGCAGCGCGCCTTCGACAACACCATGCAGGGCGTTATCGAGCAACGCCTCGCAGCCGATGCCAGCACCCTGATCAGCGCTGCGCGTATGGTTGATGGTCAGCTCAGGATGCCTGAGCGGCTTCCCGATGAGGAATTCAACCTCCCGGATGCTCAACTGCTGGGCTACATCTTCGACCGGGACGGGCACCGTGTCTGGCGTTCCAGATCGGCCGAAGACGAACCCATTTATTATTTGCCCCGCTATCAGGGTGGCGTCACCGAGTTCGTTCGTACACGCGACGGTCACGGCCTCGAATATTTCGTATTCGACGTCGAGATCATCATGCCGGGATATCCGGACGCCGCGTACAGCTTCATCACGATGCAACCGGTCAGCGAATACGAAGGCATGCTGCGCCAGTTCCGCGATGAGCTCTATGTCTGGCTCGGCGGCGGACTTCTCGCACTCCTGTTGCTGTTATGGCTTGGGCTGACCTGGGGCTTCCGTTCGCTTCGCCGTCTCTCTATCGAACTGGACAACATCGAGTCGGGGCAGGAAGCGAACCTCAGCGAAGACCATCCACGTGAAATGTTGCGCCTCACACGCTCGCTTAACCGGTTGCTGGATGCCGAACATCGCCAACGAGGTCGTTATCGGCACGCTCTTGCCGATCTCGCCCACAGCCTCAAGACACCGTTGAGCGTGTTGCAGAGTGTCAGCGAGAACATCGCCAGCGAACCCGAGCACCGCGATCAGGCACGCGTGCTACAGAGCCAGATTGAACGGATGAGCCAGCAAATCGACTACCAGTTGCAGCGGGCAGCGCTTGGCAAGACTGGTCTTGTGAAGCACCAGGTCGAGTTGAAACCCATGCTGATCAGCCTGTGCAGCACGCTCGACAAGGTCTACCGCGACAAGGAAGTCCATACGATCATCGATGTACCCGAGCGTTGTATGGTGCCGATGGAGCGCGGCGCACTGATGGAGTTACTGGGCAACCTGCTCGAGAATGGCTACCGCCTCTGCCTTGGAGAGATCCGAATCAGCGCTCGGTGGCTGCCGGATGCGGCCCTGGAACTCTCGGTCGAGGATGACGGCCCGGGCATTCCGTCAGACCAGCGAGAACGTATCCTTCGTCGCGGCGAACGACTCGATGGCCAGCACCCAGGGCAAGGGATTGGCTTGGCCGTGGTGAAAGACATCATCGAAAGCTATGATGCCCAGCTCACGCTGGACAATTCCTCGCTTGGCGGTGCCACGTTCAGGGTGCGAATCGAACGCGACTAGGCTTTGTACGGGCAGTCGCCGAATCAAGGCTAGACACGGCGAAACTGCTCAGAGAAACGACGTTCTGGTGGTGAAAATGAGTGTTCTGGGCGGCCTTTGAACGCAGCATCACCGAGCCCAGACACTCATACGAAGCCTATGGCCCGAGGCGAAGGAGTCGGCGCCTGAGCCGGCTCCTGGATATCAGGGTGTAGCGGAGGTCAGGTGGTCGAACAAAACGGCCGCGCCCACTGCAATGAGCACCAGCCCGCCTGCAATTTCGGCACGCTTGCCGACAACCGAGCCAATGGTGCGGCCGAGCATGACGCCTAGCGTTACCATCAGGGTTGTAGCCAGACCGATGGATAGCGCCGCCCAAAAGATGTTCACGTCGACGAACGCCAGTGTCACGCCGACGGCCAATGCATCGAGGCTCGTCGCTACGGCCGTGACGGCCAATAACCAGAACGAATGTTGCGTCTTGGGTTCGCATTCTACGTCCGGCTCACCGATGCCTGCCCAGATCATGTGAACCCCGAGCGCAGACAACAGCGCGAACGCGATCCAGTGATCCCATTGCGAGACGTAGTGAGACGCAGCAAGCCCTATAGCCCAGCCAATCAGCGGCGTGATGGTTTCGATAACACCGAAGATCAATCCCGTGCGCAGCGCCTCTCTGAACGGAGGCTTGTGCAACGCGGCACCCTTCCCCACGGCGGCTGCAAACGCATCCGTCGACATGGCGAAGGCAAGAAGGGCTATGGAGGCTACATTCATGGTTCTAATCCGGCCGGGCTCGAGTCCACGACATATCCGCGCGCCCGACCTTGGCACAGGAATGTCGATGGTCTCGCCAACCGAACGGTGCACGTGCCATGGCAGGTTGCCAAGAATGTTGACACGTGCGCTGCGGGCACGGGCTCCGCAGCAGGCTACTCCCCAAAGAAGGCCGTCACTTTATTCGATCGGACCGATGATTGCCAGCCGTATTGCCGCCCCAACTCCCATGTTAGAGCGGCAACACGGCAAACGGAGCGCGTCCCCGTGCGGAGTCGGGCCTCGTTATTCGAACGGCTCCAGTTCGATCCAGGTCGGCGCATGGTCGCTGGCCTTGGGCTCCCCACGCACCCAGCGGTCCACGCCGGCGTCCAGCAGCCGCGCTTTCACATCCGGGCTCAACAACAGATGGTCAATTCGTAACCCAGCATTACGCGCCCAGCGATTCCTGAAGTAATCCCAAAATGTGTAGACACGATCGTCGCCCAACTGATGACGCAGAGCATCGGTCCAGCCCTGGTCCAACAGGCGCTCGAAACATGCTCGGCTCTCCGGCTGTAGCAGTGCGTCCTTCTGCCAGGAGCGCGTTGAGTAGATATCGAGATCGGTGGGTACCACGTTATAGTCGCCGGCCAGCACGACCGGGTGGCCGCTGTCGAGCAAGGACTGGGCATGCTGGATAAGGCGCTCGAACCAAGCGAGCTTGTAGTCGAATTTCGGTCCCGGCTGGGGGTTTCCATTAGGCAGATACAGACTCGCCACAATGACGCCATGCGCAGCGGCCTCCAGGTACCGACTCTGCTTGTCCTCCGGATCGCCGGGCAGCCCGCGTCGAATTTCTAGTGGCTGCATGTCCCGCGCAAGGATGGCGACACCATTCCATGACGGCTGGCCATGCCATATGACGCCGTACCCCGCCGCTTCTATCTCGGCAGCGGGAAACTTCTCGTCGGCGGCTTTCAGCTCCTGCAGACAGGCAATGTCGGGACGTTCCTTTTCCAGCCAGGCCAACAGTGCGGGTAACCGCGAACGGACGCCATTGATGTTGAAGGTCGCGATCTTCAGCCGGCTCATCGCGTTCAGACCTTAACGATGAGTTTGCCGACGTTCTTACCCTCGAGTAAGCCGGCGAACGCTTCGGGCGCTTTTTCCAGGCCGTCGACGATGTCTTCCTTGTATTGAACCTTCCCGGCTGCGACCCATTCGCCCATCTCTCGGGAAAACTGCGCCTGCTGGGCTTCGACGAACTCGGTCTGGATGAATCCACGGATGGTCAGACTCTTGCGCAGCACGGCGCCCATCAACGCAGGCAAGCGGTCGGTGCTTTCTACGGGCCCTTCGTCGTTGTAATGCGCGACCAGTCCGCACACTGGTACACGGGCGAATGTATTAAGCAGGGGAAACACCGCGTCCCATACAGGACCGCCCACATTCTCGAAGTAAACGTCGATACCGTCCGGACATGCGGCCGCAAGATCTTCGGCAAAGGTTTCGGAGCGATGGTCAACCGCAACGTCGAACCCGAACGCATCTTTCAGAAGTTTGCACTTTTCCGGCCCGCCCGCGATACCGACGGCGCGCGCACCTTTCAAACGTGCGATCTGGCCGACAGCCGAGCCAACAGGCCCACTTGCTGCGGCAACGACCACCGTCTCACCTGCCTTGGGCTGGCCGATGGTGAGAAGTCCGCTATACGCAGTGAACCCTGGCATTCCCAGCACGCCGAGCGCTGTCGTCACCGAAACTTTCGAAGCATCCAGCTTGCGCAGTTGCTTCCCGGCCTCGATGGCGTGCGTCTGCCAACCGGAATAGGACAGCACCTGATCGCCCTTCGTAAAGCCGGAATCCCTGCTTTCGATCACTTCACCCACTGTACCGCCGACAATGACGTCACCGATATCCAGCGGTGGCGCGTAGGACGGTGCGTCACTCATACGGCCACGCATGTAGGGATCAAGGGAGAGATAATTGATCTTCAGCAGGACCTGACCGTCCTTGAGCTCACCGAGCGCCTGCGTTTCGGTACGGAAATTCTCTGCTGTTGGCCGGCCTTTTGGCCGGGAGGCGAGAACAATACGTGTGCTTTCGACGCTGGACATGTGGTTCCTCGTTCAGATTGATTGGCGGGGCCCTGGGGCGGTGCATGACGCGGGCAACGTCGATATTTTTCCGGCGGGCCTGGACCACCGACACGGTAGGCGCGACGGCTAGTGCGAGTACCCAGTAGACGCAGCGGATTCCGTCAATGTTCCGTCTAGTAGTGCGCCCGAAGTGCTCGTGCCATCAGCCCGCCTGCCTCAACGCCGGTTCAGGTGATTTCGGCCGTAAACGTCAGGCCCCATAGCCTCTATCTGGTCGTCGATCATTCGTTCGAATGGCACCAACGCCGAATCGAAACATGCCGGGGATTCGAGCAGATTGAGGGCCCGGACCACCGCCTCGATCGTCGCAAGGGCCCCCGGGCCCGGCGCCTTGCGCAGGCGGTATCGGCTATCCGCGCCGGAAGGCAGCGTCAAGCGAGGCAGGCCCTCCAAGAAAGGATCCAGGTGCAGCAGCTTGCGCGCTTTTCGCCACGTGCCGTCGGGTACGATCAACAGCAGTTCATCCGGCACGATCGCAAGGTCCGGCCCGAGCGTTTGAGCGTGTTCACCGGGGAAGAGCAAATACGGCCGCCGACCACTGGATCGGCACTGCGCTTCAAGGTCCGGAAAAAGCTCGCCAATGCGCAGCTCGGCGTTTTGCAGCCCCATCGCGGCCAGACGCGCGGTGTTCAAGGCGTGGCGTTGCTCGGAGGGATGCTGCAACAGAAGGATGCGCGTCCGGCTCGGAAGGCTCGGTATGAGCGAACAGAGGCAGCGATCGAAGGGGCGGATGCAGCTCGGGCAACGAGAAGGGAACATGGGGCCGGAAACGAATGACGGTCAGTCAAGATGCCCAAGCGGCGCACGCCTTGCAAGCGTGCGCCGTGCGGGAATGCCTAGCGGTTGAAACGCTCGGCCAGACTGTTGAGATAACCGGCCATCTGCTCGAGCTCCTTGCTGATTTGCGCGCCCTGCTGGGCTTGCGATGCGCTGGTATCGGAGAGCTCGGCGATCCGGGTGATCTGCTGATTGATGTCTTCGGCGACGTGGCTCTGCTCTTCCGACGCAGCGGCCATCTGCTGACTCATTGCAGTGATGCGCGACACGGCGCTACTAATACCCTCCAGTGCCTCGCGGACCTCCTCCACGCTTGTCACACTTGACTGCGCTACGGCCTCGCCACGGCTGGCAGTGTCGACGGCATGCTCAGCGCCCGAGCGTAACGAAGAGACGATCTGCTGGATCTGCTCGGTGGATTCACGGGTTCGCGCCGCGAGCGCACGGACTTCATCAGCAACCACGGCGAAACCACGCCCCTGTTCACCGGCCCGCGCCGCTTCAATCGCTGCGTTCAGTGCCAGCAAGTTGGTTTGGTCTGCAATCGAGGCGATGGTATCGGTTACGCCACCGATCGAGCGCGTGGATTCGGCCAGCTCATGGACGGCCTTGCCAATATCCCCGACAGCTTGCGCCATATGGTGGATTGCATTCAGGCTGTCGCCCGCAAGGCCACGCCCTTGCTGGGCGAGGCGGTTGGCATCTTCTGCAGCCTGCGCCGTTGCCTGGACGTTGTGCGTTACTTCCTGGATGGTTGCAGCCATCTGATTGATCGCCGCTGCTGACTGATCGGTTTCGTTTCGTTGACGATCGATCAGGTCCGCACTGGACACCGACAAGCCGGCGGACTGCATGGCGCGCTCACGCACGTTTTCAGAGGCGTCCTCAAGGCGGGTCAACGCCGTTTGCAAACGCGCCTCTTCACTGAAGATGGCCAGGTCCAGCTGAGCCTGGATCCCAGGACTGTCGCTGTACGTAAGTGCAACGACCGGGCTCGTGAACGCTTTCGGGTGCTCCGACAGGGTCGCCTGCACATTTTGGTGCGCTCGGTAGAGCTGGTATCCAGCCAGCGCGGCCAGCGCGGCGACCAGCAGCGTGATGAACGCAGCGTGCGGCAATAATGAGTCGCCAATCAGCAACACCGCGGCAGCCAGGATAAACGCCCATGAGAAACCGGCTGCATTCGCGATGCGCTTTCCAACACTTACCGCAGGCTTACCCGCCCGAAGTCGAGCGTAGAGCGCCTCTGCTCGTGCTTTCTGGCGCTCCGTGGGCAGGGAGCGCACCGACTCGTAGCCAACGATCTTGCCGTTTTCGAGAATGGGCGTCACATACGCGCTTACCCAATAGAAGTCGCCATTCTTGGCGCGGTTCTTCACGAGCCCCATCCAGGGCCTGCCCTGCCCCAAGGTCTCCCACATTTCCTTGAATACCGGAGCCGGCATGTCAGGGTGCCGAACGAGGTTGTGCGGCTGTCCAATCAGCTCATCACGTGTGAATCCGCTGATGGCAACGAAAGCATCGTTGCAGTAGGTAATTTTGCTGGACAAGTCAGTCGTCGAGATAAGCCGCTCCTCGGACTGAAAGCTGCGCTCGCGCGTCGTGACTGGCAGGTTATTTCGCATTGGCCCATTTCCTGGTAACCGGAACATTTCTAGGTATAGCAGCGAGTCCCAGGCGTCGCGGTACCCTGGCGAACTGTGACGAGGTAGCCGTCCGCCTGCGCATCGCTGGTAAATAGTATGTCGCCCTCGTATCGACGAACTTTAGCTGGCGATGCCTGTCGTGCATTAGACTTTAGTCCTTCGGAGGGCCTCGTTCTGGCGAGGGAAACGCCTCGTAAACAAACAGAGGTTTGGCCCGTCTGAAACTGCTGCGTAGTGCCTTCGTGACCTATTAGCGCCAAGCGATATTCAGGCGCATACTCGAGGGCGTGATCCATGGACGGCTGACGGCGCTGCGGAGTGGCAGCGGTAAAGCGACGGTCTCGTACCGCTCGGCCAGCGCCGAGTCGTCGATCCGTGGCAGCGGAGGACCAGATTATGTACCAGGTAGTACAAAGTCAGGGAAACCATCGAGCTCACTGCGGTGTCTGTATCCGTACGACGCAACTCATGGAAGATTCAATGTACCTCAAGGACACGCCAGGGCTCCGCTCATGCGTAGAGCAGCCCACATCTGCAAGCCGCCGACGTCTACAAAACCCCGACCCTACAGAGGGCACGTTCGCCAGTCGGCGTCTCCGCCAAATCCTACCCGGACGTTATTGCGTATTTAGATAATGCAATAGCGCCGCTTAGTTATTTTTTTAAACTCACCCCGAAGTGAGCCGGCATAAATTTGCCTAAAGTTTATTATAACTTTTATCGTGACCCTACCGATCGTCGCCAATAGGTAAGATACCGAACTTAATTTGCATTCAAACGTCGTATGAGCACTTGCTTCTACTCGCTGTTTGAGCAATGCTTTCGCAACCGGTTAGCTCGTTCTAACCACTCCAACAGTGTTGTCTCTTCTTATTAGGTTTTACATGGAAGGTGCCTATGAGTTTCGCTGATTGCATTCAAGATCTTGAAAGTACCAACGCGCTGTGCGCTATTAACGATGGCGCCACTCGTGGCTACAGCTTCGGGGAAGTGCTGAAGCGCCTTTTTGGTCGCGCAGCGATCGAGCCTTCCGCGGTGGAAGCTGAGCCGCTGAACGTTCAAACCAATAAAGCTTTGCAGGGATGATGACCATGAGCTTCGCAGAATGCATGTCTGACCTCGACGCCACAAACGTCAACGCCGCCGACCTACCTCGAAACACTGTTCGTTTCATCGACATCCTGAAGGCCTTTGCGCGCATGCTCGCACCGCGCGCCCGCTTCGATCGTCGGCTGAACAATGGTTCTACGCTTTCCTGACCGCTATAAAAACAATCAAGATAGGAACTACGCCATGAGCTTCGCCGACTCGATGCAGGATCTGGAAAATACCAACACCCATAGTGAGATCCAGATAGACAAAGACCGTCCGAACTGGTTCGCGCGTTTGCTTCAATCGCTGCTCTCGCCTAATAAGGGGCGCGAAACTACGGTGAGCCACTCCACAACGCCAACGCCACTTTGAGGGCGTCATGAAGAATGCGTGACGCCTTGCACTAAGACGATCTAAACGTCTTGCTTTTTGGCCCACGCATTCGAAATCGATGTTGGATATCGGCCGCGTCAGTTGAAGCGAAATCCATCACTAAGCTGGAGTTGTGGCTTAACTAAACGCAGTGCTCTTAAAGCTTTACATTAAGTATCTTAGGCAACTGCCTGACGTGCAAACGCACGGATCCGTCCGGATTATGTAGGCCTTTTAATCCGGCCATATGATGGCAGCTCGCGCTGTGAGACAATGCGTCGAACTGGAGCTACGGTCCCGCCGGTAGTTTCCCATTCCGCCTGACATCGGTAACGTCTCCCCGGGCCTTCAGCGCCCTCGTTATCGCTGGTACTCGCACTCTCACGTATTTGTAGGTAGTCCTTTGATCTCCACCGCCAATATCACCATGCAGTTTGGCCCCAAGCCGCTGTTCGAAAACGTGTCCGTGAAATTCGGCAACGGCAACCGCTACGGCCTCATTGGCGCAAACGGATGCGGAAAGTCGACATTCATGAAGATTCTTGGCGGGGAGCTGGAGCCATCAGGCGGCCAAGTGATGCTGGAGCCCAACGTACGTCTCGGCAAGCTGCGTCAGGACCAGTTCGCCTACGAAGAGCACAGCGTCATCGATACCGTCATTATGGGCCACCATGAACTGTGGACGGTCAAGGCAGAGCGCGATCGCATCTATTCCCTTCCTGAGATGAGCGAGGAGGATGGTATGAAGGTCGCAGAACTGGAAGTCGAATTCGCTGAATTCGACGGTTACACGGCCGAGTCCCGGGCAGGCGAACTGCTGTTAGGTCTCGGCATCCCGCTGGACCAGCATTTTGGCCCGATGAGCGCGGTCGCGCCTGGATGGAAGCTCCGTGTACTGCTTGCTCAGGCGCTGTTTTCCGACCCCGAAGTACTGCTGCTCGACGAACCTACCAACCACCTGGATATCAACACCATCCGCTGGCTTGAGGGTGTGCTGACTGTCCGCAACTCCACGATGATCATCATTTCCCACGATCGCCATTTCCTGAATAGCGTCTGTACCCATATGGCGGACCTGGATTATGGTGAGCTGCGCCTCTTCCCAGGCAATTACGACGAGTACATGACAGCGGCTGAACAGTCCCGAGAACGGCTGCTTGCAGACAACGCCAAGAAAAAAGCTCAGATTGCCGAACTGCAATCCTTCGTCAGCCGCTTCTCTGCGAACGCTTCCAAGGCCAAACAGGCCACCAGTCGCGCGCGTCAGATCGACAAGATTCAACTGGAGGAAGTCAAACCGTCCAGTCGCGTCAGCCCGTTCATCCGCTTCGATCAGCACAAGAAGCTTCATCGGCAGGCTGTCACGCTGGAAAAGCTGACACAGGGCTACGATGGCAACCCGCTGCTTCGCAACCTGTCTCTGCAGATCGAAGCCGGCGAGCGCGTTGCCATCATCGGTCCGAACGGGATTGGCAAGACGACACTGCTACGTACGCTTGTTGGCGACATGCTGCCCATGGAAGGCGAAGTGAAGTGGACGGAGAGCGCCGACGTTGGTTACTTCGCGCAGGACCATGCCGAGGACTTCGAGGACGATTGCACCCTATTCGACTGGATGAGCCAGTGGACGCAAGGTGGGGAGCAGCTCGTCCGCGGCACGCTAGGCCGGATGCTCTTCTCGAACGATGACATCAAGAAGTCAATCAAGGTCATATCCGGTGGTGAGCAAGGCCGAATGCTGTTCGGCAAGCTCATTCTCAAGCGCCCGAATGTGCTGGTGATGGACGAGCCAACGAACCACCTCGACATGGAATCGATTGAAGCGCTCAACCTTGCGCTCGACAACTACCCCGGCACACTGATCTTCGTCAGTCATGACCGAGAGTTTGTCAGTTCGCTCGCGACGCGCATTCTTGAGATCAACGAGAACGGCATTACTGACTTCTCCGGCACGTACGATGACTACCTGAAAAGCCAGGGCATTATCGTCTGACCCCTTCTCGCCCTGCATCCGGCCGCTCCAGTTGCAGGGCGATGTTTTGCCAAACCTTTCAATACCCTGGTTTAGCCGCCATGATGGGAGCGCCCTGCTCGCACATGCGCCTAGAACATGCCCAAATCAGAACAACAGCATTCGCAAACACGCTCCATCCTTTCGATCGTCATCTATACCTTTATCGGCTTCCTCTGCGTAGGGGTTCCGCTGGCGGTTCTGCCCGGATATGTAAACGATGATCTGGGCATGGGCTCGCTGTTGGCGGGCATCATCATCAGTGCCCAGTACGTTTCCACGCTTCTGACGCGCCCCCTCGCTGGGAACGTGGCCGATCGCCTCGGCCCGAAACGTGCCGTTGTCCTTGGCCTGGCAGGCTGCGGTGCAAGCGGGATGTTCACATTGCTTGCGACCTCTCTTGAGCAGTGGCCGGTCGTCAGTCTCATCCTGCTACTGATCGGTCGGATCATCCTCGGAGCGGCTCAGGGTATGGTCGGGACGGGAAGCATCAGCTGGGCGATCGGCCGTGTTGGTGCAGACAACACAGCCCAGGTTATATCCTGGAACGGCATCGCGGCCTATGGCGCCATGGCGGTAGGCGCTCCACTGGGTGTACTAATGGTATCCACGCTCGGGATCTGGAGCATGGGATCGTTCATTCTGGCGAGCTCGGTGATTGCGCTATTAATGGCGCGTAACCGCACGCCTGCTCCCATCATTCCAGGCGAGCGCATGCCCTTCGGCAGCGTGCTACTCAAAGTCGCCCCGAACGGAATCGGGCTGGCGCTGGGATCGATCGGGTTCGGCACGCTCGCAACATTCATCACGCTCTATTACCAAAGCCTCGGTTGGCAAAATGCGGCTTATTGCCTGACTGCGTTTGGCTTTGCATTCATTGGTGCGCGCTTGATATTCGCACGGTCCATCAAGCGCATCGGCGGATATCGCGTCGGGATCGCATGCCTTGGTGTTGAAACGCTGGGCCTGCTGATGCTCTGGCTGGCGCCGATACCTGAACTTGCGCTACTGGGTGCGGCACTGACCGGTTTCGGGCTATCGCTGGTCTACCCTGCACTCGGCGTGGAGGTGATATCGAGGATACCAAGTTCGAGTCGCGCGGCCGCGCTTGGGGCCTACGCGGTCTTCTTCGATCTTGCGCTCGGTGTAGCAGGGCCGCTGATGGGGTTCATCGCCTCTCACCTAGGCTTCGCCAGTATTTTCCTTACCGCTGGCCTCATGTCCTTCGCAGGAATGCTGCTGAGCATTGCCCTGTATCGAAAGAGTCGAGATAGGCGTCCGCTTTCCGAGAACGAGGTCGCCAATAGCTGAAGGCGCCGCGCCGCCAGCGAGCCTGCCCGACTGGCCCGCGGCTTGCGTGCCTCAGGGATAACCGAGGATCACGCTTGCGATACGCCCGCTCAGGAAAAGGTAGTCGAACCATACATATTGGTGAATTAGCACGATCAGCCAGCACATGGCCTGATAGGAGAGTTTGCGCGTCTTGTGCCTGAACTGCTGCTGAGCCACGAGCGAGCCTGGCCACCCGCCCAACAGTTCGACGAGATGGAGGGCTGCTTCCGGCGTGCGCCGTTGTTTCTTGTAAGCTCGACGTTTGTCGTCATAGAAAAGGAAGACGGCCAGAGCGCTGAGCGCCACGTAGGCCAGGGCCGGGACGAAGTGGCCCATGCGGGCCATCATGACGAGGCCAAGCACTGGCAGGAGACAGGCCGCAATGAACGCTGCGATCTTGAGCGGCAGGTAAGCGATCGATCCTGGCCGACGTTCAGGACGCTCCGGACGCTGCACTCGCGGTTCTGGATCGTTGACCGACTTGAGCTTGCGGCGGATCGAGCGCTCGTCGAACGCTGAACTTCCTTCTGGCCGCGCGTGCTCGGCGCGTTGGCGACCCTTGCGATCCATGCTGGCAATGAAAAGGAGCGGATCGCCCACCGAGGGGCGACGCCCGCCCCGTACGGCAGAGATGTGAAGGAACACCTCGCCGTATCCCTCGTCTGGCGAAATGAAGCCATAGCCCTTTTCGTCGTCCCAGGTTTTGAGTATTCCGCGAAGTTCGGTTGAAGCCATTACATTAACCCTTTTCTTATCGTTAGCCTTCGGCTGTACTCCAATCGACCCAGCCAAACTGCCATGTCGCCAAGATGACGATTCCGAAGGCGATACGGTACCAGGCAAATACCGCATAGCTGTGATTGGCGATGAACTTGAGTAACGCGCGAACAGTGATCATCGCGACGATGAACGTGGTGACGAATCCTATTGCGAACACCGGTAGGTCTTCTATGCGCAGGATGTGCCGGTACTTGTAGAGAGAATAAACGGTCGCAGCGACCATTGTGGGCATCGCGAGAAAGAACGAGAACTCCGTTGCAGCTTTTCGCGACAGGCCGAAAAGCAGGCCGCCAATGATCGTCGAACCCGAGCGAGACGTGCCGGGAATCAGCGCCAGGCACTGCGCCGCGCCCACCTTGAGCGCCAGTTGCCAGTTCATGTCGTCGACAGTCTCCGCCTTGATTGGATGATCTCGGCGTTCGGCCCATAGCATGATGAAACCACCGATCACTAACGCCGTAGCCACCGTGATCGGGTTGAAGAGCCAATGCTCAATGAAGTCGGCAAATAGCAGCCCCATGATCACAGCCGGGAAGAACGCCACCATCAGATTGATCGTGAACCGTTGAGCTCGCCGCTCGCTAGGCAGGCCGCAGATAACGCCAAGCACGCGCTCGCGAAACTCCCACATGACGGCAAGTATCGCGCCGAGCTGAATAATGATTTTGAACGCCGTTGCGGTTTCGCCGTTGAAGTCGAGCAAATCGCCAACGACGATCAAGTGCCCCGTGCTGGAAATTGGAAGGAATTCCGTCAACCCCTCGACGATACCGAGGATCAATGCCTGAAAGGCGGCCCACACGTCCATGACCACTCCTAAATACGCCTGGTTTTGGCGCTCAACAGGGACTACAAGTTTTGAAATGAGTTCGAAGGCCGGAGATAAAAAGGAGATGGCGCCTTAGCTCACCTTTTGGCAGGCCCGGCCGACAAACTCTCCAGCAGCGCCTTCGGCATCGGATCGGCATCGGCATCGGCATCGGCGCGCGACCGTTACCAACAACAATAAAGCGGAGTAACACCATGGCTGCACTACGCAACCTGTCCATCAAGCAACGGCTTTGGCTTTTGGCAGGCACCTCGATCGGCATGCTCGTCCTGTTGGGCGCGAGCATGTTGCATCAGCTCGACAGCGAATTGCATCAAAGCAAGGAAGAAAAAACTCAGCATGTCGTGCAAGCCGCCTTCGGTGTTCTGCAGCATTACCAACGGCTTGAGACAGCCGGGACGCTGACTCGCGAAGAAGCACAGTCCCAGGCTATCGAAACCCTGCGTGCGCTTCGCTACGATGGCAGCGAATACTTTTGGATCAACGATCTCCATCCGACCATGGTCATGCACCCGATCAATGCCAAGCTGAACGGGCAGGATCTATCCGGCATGAAAGATCCGGACGGCAGGTTTCTCTTCAACGACATGGTTACCCTGGCCAAGCAGCAAGGCGGTGGAATCGTCGCCTATCGGTGGCCGAAGCCAGGTATGGATCAACCCGTACCGAAGATCTCCTATGTACAACTGTTCGTGCCTTGGGGCTGGATCCTCGGATCCGGTGTGTATGTCGATGACGTCGCAGCGGAGTTCCAATCTCGCGCCTTGAAGGCGGGCGCAGTGGCAATCGCAATCGCAGCGGGACTCGCTGTCCTCATTGCGCTGTTGGTGCGCAGTATCGTCGGCCCCTTGCGCCACGCCGCACGCGCCATGGCGGAGATAGCCAATGGCGATGGTGACCTCACCCGTAGCCTGCGTGTGGATGGCCGCGACGAAATCGCCTCGCTCTCGAAGGACTTCAACAGCTTCGTCGACAAGCTCCGCCTGGTCGTACGGCAAACACTCGGGGCAGCAGGCGAACTGGGCGCTTCCTCCGGTTCGCTCAGCAACACGGCGCAAGGCGCGCTCCAGCTCAGCCGCCGTCAATCCGAGCAGATGGACCAGGTGGCCACGGCCGTTCATCAGGTGAGCCATGCGATCGGAGATGTGGCGCAGAACGCGGAAAACGCTGCCGTCGAGGTACGCAATGCCGAACAGCAAGCCAAGGAAGGGAGCCGGGACATCCAGCTTAATCTGGAACAGGTCGAAGCGCTCTCACGTACCATAGGCAAGGCCGTCGAGGTCATTCAGACACTGGCGCGTGAGAGCGAACAGATCGGCGGCGTGCTGGAGGTCATCCGCGCAATCGCAGAGCAAACGAATCTGCTGGCACTCAATGCGGCAATCGAAGCTGCACGCGCGGGCGAACAAGGCCGAGGCTTCGCGGTGGTCGCAGATGAGGTACGTCTACTTGCTCAGCGTACGCAACAGTCGACGGCAGAGATTCAGGCCATGATCGAACGGTTGCAAGGCCATGCACTTTCGGCCGTCAATGTCATCCACGAAAGCAACGAAGCGACCCGGACGACCCAGGCACGTAGCCGCGAGGTGGGCACGAGCCTCGAGCGGATCGTTGCAAGCCTCCAGCGAGTGAATGGCCTCAATGCGTCCATTGCAAGCGCTACGCTCGAGCAGGCGCATGTCGTTGAAGACATCAACCGCTCCGTGACCGAAGCCGCGGGCCTTTCTGCACAGAGTGCCGCTTCAGCTGAACGTGCAAATAGCGCGAGTGCGGAATTGCGACATTTAGCCGATAGCTTGAATAAAGCGCTCAGTGCATTCAAGGCCTAGTTAATAATAGGCGACATCTATTTATATTTTTGCGCCAGAGCGTGACTCATTAAATTTCTTTGTCATCCATAGGAGGAACGCCCACTATTGCCGGGCGCCGTTGTTATTTGGGCACCTTACAGAGGGATCACCATGAACGCCCCGCTCCGTGTCAACGAAGCACTTCTCATCGCTGATAGCGCTTTTCAGCCACTTCAATGCATCGTCTGGGCCCCGCTGGATAACGCGAAGGAGTTCAGCCTGTCGGTGATCGACCGCACGAGTTCCGCGCTTGTCGAGCGCCGCCACCTGACTTCGGACGAGTTGAGCGATCCCGAGAGGCTCAAAGCCGAGCTGACCGAGGCGAGAAAAGCACTGCGAAAGGAGGGCTTCCATTTGGCGCCCTGGCAGATGCCTCACTGATCCGCAGCCAGGATCCATCACAACAGACACTCGACGCCCAGCCTCCGCTGGGCGTTTTACTTCCAGGGGTACGAACTCCGGTCGATTCGCTTAGGTCACTATTTTCAGGAGATAACGCCAGCGAAGGCATTCAACTCGACTTGGAGAAGCAACATGATCGGTGATCAGTCCGAAATCCTTCAGCATCTCAACACCGCACGCAAGCATGCAGACCAGGCAGAGAACGATGACAAGCCCGAACTGTATCGGGAGGCGATCGATGAACTCACCGTCGCTATCGAGCTATTGATGCGCAATACGGGTGAGCAGGAAGGTCCTGAATATGATGGTAAGGATATCGACCTGCCGGCCCTGGATCGGTAACAACTATCGTGCGGCACGACAGTGAGATAGATGTGAGCGGAGGCCTTCCGCTAGCGGAAGGCAATCCGCCACCTCCTTCGGATGAGCACGCGGACACGGGGACGTCCATATGCCCTACGCTGCCGCCCGACCTGGAGTATGTCGACGACAGCCAGCCGGGCTATACGCGGCGCACGCTACGCGGCAAATTCGTCTACTTCGATCTCGATGGTAAACGTATTGCCGACGATGCCGTAATCCAACGCCTGAATAAGCTCGCCGTACCGCCCGCTTACACCGACGTTTGGCTCTGCCCTAACCCCAACGGCCATCTTCAGGCCACCGGCCGCGACGCCAAAGGCAGGAAACAATACCGCTATCACCCACGCTGGCGTGAAGTTCGGGACTCAAACAAGTACGAACGCATGCTGGAATTTGCCCATGCCCTGCCGCGCCTTCGCGAAAAGGTCGACGCACATCTTATGCAGCGTTCGATGGGACGGGAAAAGGTATTGGCTACAGTGGTCGCGTTGCTTGAGTCCACGTTGATCCGGGTAGGCAACACGCAATATGCCAAAGCGAACAAATCCTACGGGCTTACCACATTGCGCAATCGCCATGTCGAAGTGCGTGGCAAAAGCATCCACTTCCACTTCCGCGGCAAAAGTGGTGTGGAGCATGAGATTACCTTGAAAAACCCACGGCTTGCCAAGATCGTCCGGCGGTGTCGTGAGATCCCCGGCCAGCAGTTGTTCCAATACCTCGATGACGGTGGCCAACGGCATACCGTGACCTCCTCGGACATCAACGAGTATCTGCAAGAATTGACAGGCGCGGACTTCACTGCAAAGGATTACAGAACGTGGGCTGGGAGCGTCCTGACATTGGCGCTGCTGCGCGGCGAGATATGTGAGCCTGAAAGTCACGCCAAAAAGCGCATCGTCGAAGTCGTCAAGGACGTTTCGCAACGTCTTGGCAACACCCCCGCAGTCTGTCGTAACTGCTACATCCACCCGGAAGTACTGGCCTCATACGCTGCCGGCGGGCTTTGTAAGCTACGCAAGGCGAGGAAACGCAAATGGATGAGCGCCGACGAGGTGACGCTTATGAATCTGCTCTCCCAGGCGGTATCCCAAGACAAGACAGCCGCCTGATTTCTCCTTACGGTCGCCCGCAAAGCCGCCACGAAACTTATTCGATGACCGGATGAACGGTGACGCGATTTCGGCCATTGCGCTTGGACTCATAAAGCGCGCCGTCCGCGCGAGCAATCAGTTGCTCATATCGCTCGCAGCGCTCAGCAACCAGATCGGAAATGCCAAGACTGGCCGTCAGCTGGATGGTTTGGCCTTCGTGGCTGATTTCGATGCTGGCAATGGCTTTGCGTAGACGCTCCGCAAAGTGGTAAGCGCCGATACGATCGGTATCCGGCAACAGCATCGCAAACTCTTCCCCGCCATAACGTCCCGCGATATCGGTATCCCGGATATGTCGACGGATGGTCTGAGCAACCTCCTTGATGACCCGGTCTCCCGCTTGGTGGCCGTAGGTGTCATTGATACGTTTGAAATGATCGATATCGAGCATCACCAGTGATGCGGAGGTGTCATAGCGGCGGTGACGTGCAAATTCATGCTGCAGGCATTCTTCCCAGTGGCCTCGGTTGTAGAGCCCCGAGAGGCGATCAGTACTCGACAGTGCCTGGAGCTGCTCGTTGACGGACTGCAACTGCTGGCGGTTCGTTGCGACACTGGTTACGTCATAGATGATGAGGCAGATATGCCCGATCTGACTGTTGATCGATCGGAGTGGAAGCAGCGTGGTGTTTTGGTACATGAACGCTTCCTGCCCGGTGATGGGCTGGTAGTTCTTGAAGTGAACCAGATAGGGTCGCTGTTCCCAGACCGTAAATCCAGGCGTCCCGAGCGTCGCCACGCTCTCCACCTTACGACGGAACCAGTCCTCATTGACTTCCGGGAAGACGTCGAAAAAGGAATGCTGATAGACCTCCCCAGGCATCTTGCCGGATCGGTTTTCCATGAACGTATTCCAGACTTCGATCCGATACTCCCGGTCGAAGACCACCACACCGACGTCGATACTCTGGACAATCGCGAGCAACCAGTGAAATTCATCGAGCTCTGGACTAGGCATGGCGGACTCAGTTCATCAGGTAGGCAAGTTTGCGAGACAAGAGCTCGACGGAATCTTCGGTGAAGAGCAGCAGCAGATCAAAATGGATATCGTGCCCTTCGAGGCTATAGCTGACCTCGACAGCGAGGGTTTTCTTCCAGCGTTGCTGATTCAATTGGATGAGGCTCTCTATCGGAGCGTGCTGTCCCAGCACCTGCGGATGGCCCTGCGAGAAGACCAAATCAATCTGCTCGGCAATGCCGGACAGGCACGCGCCAATCAGGACGCTCGAGAGGTCGAGCAGCATCTCCATTTCCGAGTAATCTTCCGACCGCCATTGCATCAGCTTGGCCATATCGGCGACCTCGGAATCATGGAAGATCAGAAGCGCTTCGCCAGCAATGCCACCACCGATGTAACCCTGGCAGACCGCTGTCATACGCTCGCCTCGACCGGCGTCGGCCAGCGCCATGTGCAACTCGCCCACTTCCAGGATGTTCACGTTGGGCACAGGCAGGTGCACAAACACGCCCAGCACCCGTGCGAGCAGCGCGGCCGCTCGGCCCATGGCCACGTTCACTGTCTCGCGGAACGCATCACGGAACGTCACGATAGGCTCGCCGAACTCAGGGTGGGCACCGCCCTCCCCGGATGACAGCAAGCCTAATTCCGCTAGGGTCTGGCGCAAGATGTCAGGCTCGGCCGGCTTCTTGATGAAGGCCAGTGCGCCCAACGCCTTCACACGCTTTACAGCCTCATCCTGGACGTCACCTGAAACGACGATGACCTGGCAATCCCGCGCCTCGGCCTGAAGTGCAGCAAGTACTTCGTAACCATCCATCACGGGCATTGTGAGATCGAGCAGGACGACCTCCCCATGGCCGGCGCGAATGGCTTCCAGCGCCTCACGGCCATTGGATGCCTGGGTGACCGTGACGGGCCACTCCTCCGGAAGCGACCGCATCAACTGCTTGCGGGCCATATTGGAGTCATCGCAAACCAGGAGAGGAATTGTTGTCATGAGGGCTCTTCGTTGACCAGTTAATACCACAATGCCACTACAACCTTCGGACGCCAAGTCTTTGTCTGGCGCCGCGCATTAGGACCAGCTAAGCATTTGCTGTGCCGTTATGCGACGTTGCCCGACGAACGAAGCGCGCCCATAAAAAAAGCGGCCTCAGGCCGCTTTTACCGAATCACCTACTAGTAGTAGGCATTCTCTTTGTTTGTGTGGTCAGTCACATCACGTACGCCCTTGAGTTCAGGGATACGTTCCATCAACGTCTTTTCGACGCCTTCCTTGAGCGTCAGATCAACCATCCCGCAGCCCTGGCAGCCGCCGCCAAACCGAAGGATCGCAATACCTTCATCGTCGATGTCGACGAGGCTGACCTGGCCGCCATGGCTGGCCAGACCGGGATTCACTTCGGTCTGCAGGTAATAGCTGACGCGCTCCGGAAGCGGGCTGTCTTCATTGACTTGCGGCACCTTCGCGTTCGGCGCCTTGATGGTCAGCTGCCCCCCCATGCGGTCAGTTGCATAGTCGACGACGGCGTCTTCCAGAAAGGGTTCGCTGATCGCATCGATCCAGGCCGTGAAGGAAGCAAGGCCCACCGGCGTATCTTCCGGCTTCTGCTCGCCTGGCTTGCAATAGGCAATACAGGTCTCGGCATACTGGGTGCCGGGCTGGGTGATGAACACACGGATGCCGATACCAGGCGTGTCCTGCTTGCTCAGCAGATCCGCCAGATAGCCTTCGGCAGCTTCGGTAATGGTGATTGCGCTCATGAGAACTCCTCGCAGACTTGCCGCTAGTGTACGCCACCCACGCCGACGGATAAAGACCGAGCATTCTTGTCAGACTTTCCATCGATGCCGCTACGCTTCCAATATGAAGTCGTCGTTCACCGCTCCGCGACCACAGAAGCGATGCCTAAGCTCGCTCTGCGATGTTTACGGTGCCACCAAAGCGCTTCCGCTTGACCTAGGCGGTTACGGAGGGGAGCTAACGCCGAGGCAGGACATGAGCCATATTCATGATGATTGCCGGCACCGTTCGGTAACGGTCACCTTTGGTATGATGCACAGCTTCACGTTCCTACGCCGTTGGTAGCCTCATGCCTGATCGCGCTGCACGCCTCGCCTCTCTCCGCCACGCTCTCCAGGAGCGCATCCTGATCCTGGACGGTGGCATGGGCACGATGATCCAGAGCTACAAGCTCGAAGAAGCCGACTATCGTGGGGAGCGGTTCGCCGACTGGCCAAGCGACGTCAAAGGCAACAACGATCTCCTCCTGCTGACCCAGCCTGGCATCATCGCCGAGATCGAGAAGGCGTATCTTGACGCAGGTGCCGACATTCTCGAGACGAACACCTTCAACGCAACGCAGGTGTCGCAAGCCGACTACGGCATGGAGTCGATCGTCTACGAGCTGAACGTCGCCGGGGCCCGGGTCGCCCGTGAAGTAGCTGACGCGAAAACCCGCGAAACACCGGATCGCCCTCGTTTTGTCGCAGGCGTACTTGGCCCAACGAGCCGTACCTGCTCGATTTCGCCAGACGTCAACAATCCGGGCTATCGAAACGTCACGTTTGATGAACTGGTCGAAAATTACACCGAAGCTACCCGCGGCCTCATCGAAGGCGGCGCGGACCTGATCCTGATCGAGACCATTTTCGACACGCTCAACGCCAAGGCTGCGATTTTCGCGGTGCAGGGAGTATTCGAAGAGGTCGGCATCGAGTTGCCGATCATGATTTCCGGCACGATCACTGACGCCTCCGGCCGTACGCTGTCTGGCCAGACCACCGAAGCCTTCTGGAACTCGGTCCGTCACGCCAACCCCATTTCCATCGGTCTTAACTGCGCCCTTGGTGCAAAAGAGCTTCGTTCTTATGTGGAAGAGCTTTCCACGAAAGCGGGCACGTTCGTATCGGCACACCCCAACGCCGGCTTGCCGAATGCCTTCGGTGAGTACGATGAAAGCCCCGAGGAAATGGCAGCAGTCGTCGAAGAGTTTGCGGCCAGCGGCCTACTGAACATAGTCGGTGGCTGCTGCGGTACGACCCCTGCACATATCAAGGCCATCGCTGACGCCGTCACCAGGCACGCGCCTCGGGCGGTCCCGGACATCCCGCGCGCGTGCCGCCTTTCCGGCCTCGAGCCCTTCACGATCGACCGCAACTCGCTGTTCGTGAACGTCGGCGAGCGGACCAATATCACCGGCAGTGCCAAGTTTGCCCGCCTGATCCGCGAGGAGAACTACGCAGAAGCGCTCGAAGTGGCGCAGCAGCAAGTCGAAGCCGGTGCTCAGGTCATCGACATCAACATGGATGAAGGGATGCTGGATTCGAAGGCGGCCATGGTCACCTTCCTTAACCTCATCGCCTCCGAGCCGGACATCTCCCGGGTCCCGATCATGATCGACTCCTCCAAGTGGGAGGTGATCGAGGCGGGCCTGAAGTGCATTCAGGGCAAGGGAATCGTCAACTCGATCTCCATGAAGGAAGGGGTCGAGCAGTTCATCCAACACGCCAGGCTGTGCAAGCGCTATGGCGCGGCAGTCGTGGTCATGGCGTTTGACGAAGACGGCCAGGCGGACACCGAAGCGCGCAAGAACGAGATTTGCGCCCGCTCGTACGACATTCTGGTCAATCAGGTGGGCTTCCCACCCGAAGACATCATCTTCGACCCGAACATCTTTGCTGTCGCGACCGGCATTGAGGAACACAACAACTACGCTGTCGACTTCATCAACGCGTGCGCCTTTATTCGCGACAACCTGCCCTACGCGCTGTCGTCGGGCGGCGTCTCGAACGTGTCGTTCTCCTTCCGGGGTAACAACCCCGTCCGTGAAGCGATTCACTCGGTCTTTCTGTACTACGCGATCAAGAACGGCCTCACGATGGGGATCGTCAACGCCGGCCAGCTCGAGATCTACGACGAGATCCCGAAGGAGCTGCGTGACAAGGTCGAGGACGTCGTCCTGAACCGCAGCCCGGACGCCACCGAAGCACTCCTGGCCATTGCCGACAACTACAGGGGTGGCGGCGCAGCCAAGGAAGTCGAGAACGAAGAATGGCGCAGCTACCCCGTCGAAAAGCGCCTGGAACACGCGCTGGTGAAAGGCATTACCACCTTCATCGTCGACGATACCGAAGAATGCCGTCAGCAATGCGCGCGTCCGATAGAGGTGATTGAAGGCCCACTCATGAGTGGGATGAACGTCGTCGGCGATCTGTTCGGCTCTGGCAAGATGTTCCTGCCACAGGTCGTGAAATCCGCGCGGGTGATGAAGCAGGCCGTGGGCCATCTGATCCCCTTCATCGAAGCGGAGAAAGGCGACAAGCCTGAAGCCAAGGGCAAGATCCTGATGGCTACGGTCAAGGGCGACGTTCACGACATTGGCAAGAACATCGTCGGCGTCGTGCTCGGCTGTAACGGCTACGATATCGTCGACCTTGGCGTTATGGTCCCGGCAGAGAAGATTCTGCAAACGGCCATCGCCGAGAAGTGCGACATCATCGGCCTTTCCGGGCTGATCACCCCTTCGCTGGACGAGATGGTTCACGTTGCCAAGGAAATGCAGCGCCAGGGCTTCAAACTGCCGCTGATGATTGGCGGTGCGACTACATCCAAGGCGCACACTGCCGTGAAAATCGAGCCGCAGTACAGCAACGATGCCGTCGTTTACGTCACCGATGCGTCCCGCGCCGTGGGCGTGGCAACGCAGCTGCTTTCGAAGGAACTGAAGGCCGGTTTCGTGCAGAAGACGCGTGAGGACTATGCGGTGGTCCGCGAGCGCACGGCCAATCGCAGCAGCCGCACGGAACGCCTGAGCTACGAAAAGGCGGTCGCCAACAAGCCAGCCTTTGACTGGGCCACATACCGAGCACCGGTACCCGCCTTCACCGGGCCGAAGGTTCTCGAGGACATCGACCTGTCCGTGCTGGCCGAGTATATCGACTGGACGCCTTTCTTCATTTCCTGGAATCTGGCCGGCAAATACCCGCGCATCCTCACCGACGACGTTGTGGGCGAAGCGGCCACCGCTCTATTCGACGATGCACAAGCCATGCTGAAGAAGCTGATCGACGAGAAGTTGATCAGGGCACGTGCTGTGTTCGGCTTCTGGCCGGCCAACCAGGTTGACCATGACGATCTCGAAGTCTACGGCGATAACGGCGAGCGCCTCGCGACCCTGCATCATCTGCGTCAACAGACAATCAAGCCCGACGGCAAGCCCAACCTGTCGCTGGCAGACTTCGTCGCGCCGAAAGCGAGCGGCATCACTGACTACGTCGGTGGCTTCATCACCACAGCAGGCATTGGCGCCGAAGAGTTGGCCAAGAGCTACGAAGCCAAGGGCGACGACTACAACAGCATCATGGTAAAGGCACTGGCCGACCGCCTCGCCGAGGCCTGCGCCGAGTGGCTGCACGAACAGGTCCGCAAGGAACACTGGGGGTACGCGCCTGAGGAGTCGCTCGACAACGAAGCGCTCATCAAGGAACAGTACAAGGGCATCCGCCCGGCGCCCGGTTATCCGGCCTGCCCGGACCACACCGAGAAGGAAACCCTCTTCGCCCTGCTCGACCCTGAAGCGGAATTCAACAAGGCCGGGCGCAGTGGTGTTTTCCTAACGGAGCACTACGCCATGTTCCCCACCGCCGCCGTGAGCGGCTGGTACTTCGCCCATCCGGAAGCCCAGTACTTTGCGGTCGGCAAGATCGACAAGGACCAGGTGATCCGCTACACCGAGCGCAAGGGGCAAGACCTCGAAGTTACCGAGCGCTGGCTCGCCCCTAATCTGGGCTACGACAACTAAACCCTGGCGGTGAGGTGGGTCAGCCATTTGACTCGCCCACCGTCGCTAGGCTCTGTACGAAAAGTGCCTGCGCTCGGTCATGCTTCGTTAAAAACGGGTTCGGAATGCTCATTTACAGCACGTAAACTCCGCTTCCTTACCCGTTTTTGCCTCGCCTGACCTTCGCTCGACGACTTTTCGTACAGAACCTAGGCCTGCACTTCAGCGACGCCCACACGTGTCACCCCATCAACGCAGCCCCACCCCGAGGAGTCACCCGTGCCGACCGAACCTGCCTACCTGCTTGACCAGCTCGAAACGTCCGACATGCTCGAGATCGACGGGCTTCATGCGTCGCACTTCTTACTGAATGATGCCTTGCTGGATGAAGCAGAGGCCGCCGCCGAAGCAGGCCTACCGTTCGAGAGCGAAGCCACAGTGCTGTCCATCGAAGCCCAGGATGGGCGAAACCTGAAGCGTTGGCAGTTCACCTACAACCAGGTAATGGAAGCCGAGTACCTCGAGGATGAGAATAGCTGGCTGGTAGGAGACCACCGGATCACCTGTTACGAAGCCGTTGGCGCGGAGTCTGAAGACGAATAGCCAGCCCTTTCCCGGTATGTCGCGTCACATTCGGTGATCTTGCGGCAGAGTACGCACGTACCCTGAACATTACGCTTAACCCTTCCACCCTATTTGCTGGCAGCAGCAAGTCGACCACGATCACGGGGCTCCTGTGGGTGCGGCCATGTTCAATGCTGAAGAGTAGCGGACCGGGGCGTGACAGTAGGCTACGTATGCCGCAGACGTCTTGTCCTATAGGAAAAGAACGCTACGGCAGTGTTGGGTTTAGCACGGGTGACACCCGCCTCTCGAAATGTGAAGCGGGTTGGGCAGCTTTCTATTCTCCATACACGGGATAGTCGATGTAACCCACTTCTGTACCGCCATACATCGTGCCTAGGTCGACCGGGTTCAGCGGCCAACCATTTCGTATCCGCTCTGGCAGGTCTGGGTTTGCAATGAATGGTCTGCCGAACGCAAACAGGTCACCGTAACCCTTCTCACGCATCCATCGGGCTTTCTCGGCGGTGTAGCGGCCGGCGTAGATGATCGGCCGCGAGAATGTTGCGCGTACCGCCTCGTAGAACGCCTTAGGCAGGTCGGGGGCGTTGTCCCAGTCTGCTTCGGCAATCGACAGGTACGCGATGCCTGCCTCTTCGAGCGTGCGGATGGCTTCGATATACGTTGCCTGCGGATCGCTTTCCACAAGCCCAAGGTAGACCCGGTCTTCGGTCGTGCTTTCAAAGAGCGGCGCGAAACGCACGCCCAGACGGTCCGCACCTACGACTGCCGAAACTGCAGCGACCACTTCCTTCAAAAAGCGCAGTCGGTTTTCCAGCGAACCGCCGTACGCGTCTGTGCGGGTATTGCTGTGCTCGGAAATGAACTGGTTGATCAGGTAACCGTTGGCGCAATGCAATTCGACGCCGTCGAAGCCCGCATCGAGCGCGTTGCGGGCGGCCTGAGCGTCCATCTGGACGAGGCCTTGGACTTCCTCGGTCGTGAGCGCCCGCGGAACGCTTGGGTCGGCGAGTTCACCGGTGCCTGGTCCGGTCTCGATGAACACCTTGACGGCGGTTGCCGGTAAGGCTGACGGCGCAACGGGCGCCTGGCCTTCGGGCTGCAGCGTAGTATGGGACACACGACCGACATGCCAGAGCTGGGCGAAGATTACGCCGCCCCTTTCATGAACGGAATCCGTGACAGCGCGCCACCCCAGGATTTGCTCGGGCGAATGAATACCGGGCGTCCACGCATACCCTTGTCCGCGGGGTTCGATCTGTGTCCCTTCGGTCACCATGAACCCGGCACCGGCACGCTGCGCGTAATAGGTGGCCATTGTCGCGTTTGGGACGTTGCCGGGCTGTGTGCTGCGCGAACGTGTCAGTGGAGGTAGGACAATGCGGTTCTTCAGCGTGAATGGGCCTAGTTGAAGCGGCTCGAATAGAACGTCTTGCGTCATGTTTAGCTCGTTTCCCGGTGTGCGTTGATGCGTGATGGCGCGATGGCCAACGACGCCATCCGTAAAGGGCTGACGAGCTTAGGTCTCAGTCGCTACCATTTGAAACAATGGTTTCTTGTACGGAATACAATAATGAGTGGTATTGATCGCCTGGATCTGAAGCAGCTTCGGGTGCTGGTAGGGCTGCTGCGAGAGCGGAACGTGTCGCGCCTGGCGGAGCAGATGTCGCTGACGCAGCAGGCCGTCAGCGAGCACTTGCGCAAACTCCGCGAACTCTTTGGGGACCGGCTGTTTATTCGGCAGGGAAACCAAATGATGCCAACGCCCCGCGCATTGGCGATAGGCGACCGTGCCGCTCAAGTCCTGCGTGACATCGAGTCACTGACTCAGCCCGAACAATTTTCGCCGTCGAGCTATCAGGGTATTTTCCATCTCAGCGTGACCGACTATGCCTTGCAGGCGATATTGCCAAGCCTCCTGCGGGAACTGCGCCAGGAGGCGCCTGGCTTGAAGATGGTGGTGCGTGACTTCAAGACGGACCAGATCGAGGAGCAGCTTCATACCGGCGAGGTCGATCTTGCGCTGGCCTTTCCCGATTTTGTGCCATCGTCACTCGTCACGTTGACGCTCTTCCAAGACCGACATATCGCGGTTGCGGGGGCCGAATCCCCATGGCTGCAGCGACCTTTCACGCTACGGGAGCTCGCGGCGTTGCCTCAGCTGGTGATTTCACCATCCAAAGCCAACCTGCGCGGATCGCATGATGACTGGTTTGCGCGGCAGGGCTTGGCGCGCAATATCGTCATGTCCATTCCCAGCTTCAAGGCCGGGCCGGACCTTCTCTATACAACGGACATGATCGCGCTCTACCCGGAACGCTTGCTGCCAAACGAGAAGGTTCGTCCGCTGCAGATAGCGATGGACCTTCCCCCGTTCAGCATCATTGCCGCCTGGCATCCGCGCACAGCGGACAGCGCCACTCACCAATGGGTACTGAAGAAGCTGGCGAGGCTTGGTGAAGCAGGTTGAGGCAGGCGGCGTCCGATACATCTGCCGCCTGCCTTCGAAAAGAGACAGGATGAGGCACCGCAAGCGCGTGCCTACAAGCGATCTTACTGGCTCGCCGTAGGCCGCACCACGATCTCACTCGTATCAACATCGGCAGGCTGCCCGATGACGTGGGCGATCGCCTCGGCGATGGCTTCGGGCTTCAACGCAATCGCTCGATACGCAACCATCGCTTCGGCAGCTGCCGGATCGGTAATCGTATTGGCCAGTTCGGACTCCACCACACCCGGATATACACACGTCACCCTGAGCATGTCGTTCTCCTGACGCAGGCCATCCGAGATCGCCCGCACCGCGTATTTAGTCGCGCAATACACGGCTGCGGTCGGTACGACGTACAAGCCGCCAATAGATGAAACATTGATGATCTGACCGCTGCCCTGCTGCTTCATCCAGGGCAGCACCGCGGCGATGCCATGCAGCACGCCCCGGATATTCACGTCGATCATCCGATCCCACTCATCTACCTTCAACGAGTCCATGGGTGAGAGCGGCATGATCCCGGCGTTGTTGACGATCACATCGATTCGGCCGAAGTGCTCCAGCGCCTCGTCGGCAAATTGCTGCACGTCTTCGCGGGAGGTGACGTCCACGCGCCGAAACCGCGCAATACCACCGGAAGCATTTATGTCATTGGCCAACGCTTCCAGCTGCTCGGTTCGCCGTGCGCCAAGCATGACCGTTGCGCCGGCGCTCGCCAGGACCTTCGCAGTCGCTTCGCCAATACCGCTGCTCGCCCCTGTGATCAGTACCACCTTGCCATTGATGTTCTGCATGATTCGTCTCCATTGGTTTGCGCCGAAGCGCGTTGGAAAGCAACGGGGACTAGCTTAGTTGCCGTAACGCTCATGAGCGGCCCGGTTCCTGCGCCGTGATTGCCTGATTCTCCAAATCGGCTCCCAAGCCACGCGTACCGTCAGGCTCAGCATCGGAATGCTCACTCCTGCACCGTGATTGCCTATTTCTACGAGGCATGGAATATGGTCTTCGGGCGGGAGTAGCATCGGCATTCCCCAACCATAGGGCGACTCACATGCGGCCTTCGCAGCTCAATGCGCTCTCGCGATTGATCGACACCTTTTCAGGCGGCAAAGACGGCCTTCATGCCACAGCGATCTCTGGAGTCCATTGCCTGCGATTCTCGAAGACCAATGCACGTATGCCGACCGTCTACGCGCCCAGCCTGTGCGTCGTGGCTCAGGGGCGCAAAAGCGTGTATCTGGAAGCTGAGACCTACGCCTACCGACCGGCTCAATACCTTGCCGTATCAGTGGATCTCGCCGTGATCGGCGAAGTGACCGAAGCCAGCCGGGAACGCCCGTACCTCTGCCTGCAGATCGAGCTGGATGCAATGGAACTGGCTGAGCTTTACCTGCAAACCGACTGCCAAAGCGACCGGACCGCAGCCACCCAGCGTGGCATTTTCCTTGGTGAAATGGACGAGGTGTTGAGTGATGCCGTCGTCCGCCTTGCCAAGTTGCTGGAAACGCCTCAAGACATTGCCCTGCTCGCCCCAATGATCAAGCGCGAGATCTACTATCGTCTCCTCCGGGGCCCCAACGGCAATGCCATCGTTCAGCTCGCTCAGGCGGGCAGCCAGATGCAGCGCATCGCGACGGCTATCCAGAAGCTCAAGACCGACTACGACAAACCGTTCGTTGTCGAATCGCTGGCCAGCGAAGTCGGGATGAGTCCGTCGTCCTTCCATGCTCATTTCAAGGCGGTGACTGCGATGAGCCCGCTGCAGTACCAGAAGCGTATTCGCCTGCTTGAAGCGAGGCGCATCATGCTCGCTGAAAAGCGCGATGCGTTGAGCACCGCTTACCGGGTTGGCTATGAAAGCGCATCGCAGTTCAGCCGTGAATATGCGCGGCTGTTTGGCCTGCCTCCGGGGCGGGACATACAACGACTGATGGCCGAATCAATCGGTACGGGTGTCGATCAAACACCGCTCTATTCGGTGGGCCTGACGGCGACTGCGCAACGAAGTGCCCGTTGATCCACCGCTCATTTGCCACACGAACGAGGGCGGCCCGGCTCTATCCCGGCCCGGGCAAGCGTGTAACAAGCTGTAACCGGCAGGCAACTCCGCTGAACTTCCAGCCAAGCGGGGTGATCCCCTTAAAGCACACCATGCGGGCTGATGAGCCGGTGCCTTCGCATCGCGCCATATCACGACCGCCTTGCGACGAGGATCTGCCGTGACCGCTTCAACGCATCATCCCTACCGAACCACGCCGAGCCCTGTGCACGCTACGCTCTTGGCCGGCACCGTCCCACTATTTCTGGGCGCCCTACTCAGCGATATCGCCTACTCCCGGACATACCATATCCAGTGGAGCAACTTCGCTTCCTGGCTCATTGCCGGTGCATTGGTGTTCTGCGGTCTTGCGCTCATCTTTGCGGTGGTCAACCTGATCCGAGCACACTCTAAGTCCGGGCGCCCGCTCATTTATTTCCTCCTGTTGTTCGCAACCTGGGTGGTGGGCTTCGTCAACGCCCTTGAGCATGCCAAGGATGCCTGGGCAATCATGCCCATGGGGCTCATTTTGTCTGCCCTGGTGACCGTACTGGCCTGCGTCACGACGTGGGTCGGGCTCACCAACCTGCGTAACGGGGGTGAAGCATGAAGACTGCTTCCGCCCTCACAAGCATTGCTCTTGCCCTTCTACTCGCTGGCTGTGGCAGCAGTGAAGATGGCGATATTTCGCACCAGACTGGCGCAAATCCCGAGCTCCCGAATCCCGAGCGCGGCCTGCTACCGAGCATGACGATTGCCGAGCCGACGCCCTGGAACGACGATGTACCCACCGTACCTGAGGGCTACACCGTCAGGGCGATCGCAACCGACCTGAACATCCCTCGACAAATGCTCGTCCTGCCGAATGGCGACATCCTGATTGCCGAAGGCCGCGGCGGCAACGCCCCCAAACTCAAACCCAAGGATGTCATCGCAGGCGTCATCAAGGCCCGAGGGGTTACGGACGTCGAAAGCGGAAATCGGCTGACCCTGCTACGCGATACGAAAGGCGACGGCAGCTATTCGGAACGCGTGGTGTTCGCAGAAGACCTGAACGCGCCCTATGGGCTGGCTCTCGCCAACGGCTACATCTACGTTGCGAATCAGGACGCGCTGGTCCGCTTCCCCTATCAGGAAGGCCAGACCCAGGCAGAAGGCGAGCCGGAGAAGGTCACGGATCTCCCCTCTGCCATCAACCACCACTGGACCAAGGCGCTCACAGTCAGCCCAGATGGGCGCTTCTTGTACGTCGGTATCGGCTCGAACAGCAACATCACCGAGCGGGGTATGGAAGCGGAGGTTGATCGCGCGCTGGTCTGGCAGATCGACGCTGAGACCGGAGCTCACAAGCCTTATGCAACCGGGCTCCGTAACCCTACGGCGTTGGCGATCAAGCCTGGCTCAGACGAACTCTGGGCTGTGGTGAACGAGCGGGACGAGATCGGTGGCGACCTGGTACCGGACTACCTTACCTCCGTACGCGAAGGCGGGTTCTACGGCTGGCCTTACAGCTACTGGGGCAAGCACGTCGATGAACGCGTCAAGCCACAGAAGCCGGAGCTGGTTGAGACAGCACTGGAGCCGGACTACAGCCTCGGCTCGCACGTTGCAGCGCTCGGCCTCGCCTTCGCGGATGGTTCGATGGGCGAAGCCTATGCCGAAGGCGTATTCATCGGTGAGCACGGTAGCTGGAACCGTAAGAACCCGGTGGGCTATAAGGTGATATTCGTACCCTTCAAGGATGGCCGCCCGTACGGCAAGCCAATCGACTTCGTCACCGGCTTCCGAACTGAAGACGGCAAGACACGCGGTCGTCCTGTCGGCGTTGCGGTCGACCCACGTGGCGCGATCATCGTAGCGGATGACCTTTCCAATACGGTCTGGCGCGTATCCCGCGATCAGTAACATGGCGTCCGAAAGCCCTGGCGTGCCCTGACCGGCACACCAGGGCTTTTTTATTTGCACGTTCAAGTAGACGGCCGAGACGCTGCCTTTTTCCGCCAAACGCATCCTGGCTATCGGCGAAACTCGACTACAGTCAACTAAGGAGCTGCACTCGCCCGTGCGATTCTGAGAGACAGCGCTCAACTGCGGGCGCGCATCGCTCATAGAATGCCGGGCGGCGCGGGCGGTCACCTATGCGCCGGTAGGTTTCCACGGACAGACTGGGCCGATCGAATGCATTATTGGAACCAGACTCGCTACAACGGATTAAACGAGATTGCCCGCGCACTTGACCAAAAGGGCGAGTACGGTGATCTCGCGCGCTATTGCCGCCTGCGCGAACAAGGTATGCGGAGCGAGGCGTTGGCTGCGCTGCGTTCCTTCCTACACGGCGCCCGCCAGTTGCCACGCAGCGATCAACGCACAGTGGCATGCGAAATAGCGGAGCTTCATCACCACAATCAGCCCGTTTATCAACTGCTTTGCCAGCCACTGACACACTATCTCACCGAGGTACTACAGAAGTGGTGCGCTGAGCGGCCCCAAAGCGCAGCGCCGTATCGATGGCTCGCAGCGGTCCGCAATGAACCTGGCTTGTATCAGGACGCCTTGGCAATCGACCCAAACGACAGCATCGCGCTGAATGGTCTTATCGGCGCCCACCTCCAAGCGCTGGACTATGCAACGCATCACCTGAGCGAATCATGCCTCATCGGCTCCGAGTCCGACGCCTACGCTCACCTCTCCCGTTCTGCTGAACTGGCCATGCGGTTGCCCATCAGCGAGACCAAGACCCGTCATATCGAGGATATCGCCTTCTACCGTCGCCTTCTGCGCGCGTGGGACCGATACCGTCGCGAGCGTTCCTCGCTGACCTTTCCTGACTGGACGGTGCGGCACGGCTATGATTTCAGTCTCGGTGCGGTGTTCTACTACAGCTGAGATCGCCTGCCCAAGACGCGCTGCACCCAGCTATACCGTCCGCAATCCGTGATACACATGACCAGATTTTTCGTACCCTCGGCTACACGATCATTCTGTCCGCAACCAGCCTGTCCGGTTGCACGAGCCCGCCGCCTCTTTCGTCTCCCTTTACGTATTCCGTCCGGAATGTCGCGGCCGAAATCACGCCCATGCGCAGCGACTTTCGAAGCGCTGCAGAGGTGGAGACCATCCTGCGCGAGGAGTTGACGTCTGCGCTTTCTGCACACGGCATGACGCCAAAGCCCAATGCGAAACCCAGTTTGATGATGGATGTGGACGTGCGCTACGTAGTGCCGTGCAGGACGATACGGCCACAGGCATCGCGCTTGGCCGCGCGTACCTCGTCAACATCACGGCCAGCTAGGACGTGAGATTGACCAGCAGCTTCGGCACGACCCTAGGGTTCACGACGCGGGACCATCGCCTACTGCTTCCCAAGCGCGTATTGGATCAGCAAGCGTTTCTTTCAATGGTCACCCGCCCGAAGACAGATCCGTTCGAACCTCTTTATTTGAAGATGCTGGCAAACCAAATCGTCGATAGGATCCGCGCTGACAAGGCATGCGTGCCGGACAGCGTATCGCCCCGGTCCGGTCAGTAGTTCGAAGACGGCGCCACTTGGGCCCGGCAGCTCGCCACATCAGTGCCCGCCTCGACTATCATGGCCCGGTGTAGTGTCCGCTCGGTCAGCGCGATGCTTCAGTTTGAATCCCCGTCCATCCGCATCACTGGTCGGCAAGGCCCTCAACATGATTTCCTGGTTCTATCTCTTCGACCTCTTTGGGGTCGCAGTTTTTGCTATTTCCGGCGCACTCGTCGCGGGGCGGAAGTCCATGGACCTGTTCGGCGTGATCGTCGTTGCTATTGTGACAGCGCTCGGGGGCGGCACGCTTCGCGACCTCATACTGGGCCGGCACCCGGTCAGCTGGATCGCCGACGACAGGTACATCATCGTCGCTGTGCTTGCGGCGTTGGGTACGGTCGGCTGGGTGCGGCTCACCCGACCTATCCCGGAACGCATGCTTTTGATCGCCGACGCCTTTGGCCTGGCGGTGTTCACGGTTATCGGCACCGAAGCCGCGTTGCAACAACAGACACCCATTAGCACGGCCATCATCATGGGTGTCATGACAGGGGTTGCTGGCGGTGTATTGCGGGACATCATCTGCAATGACATCCCGCTGATCTTTCATCGGGAGATTTACGCGACCGCCTGTATGGCTGGGTCCGCCTGCTATCTACTGATGAGCCACGCGCAGGTCTCACCGCTGTTCATCACACCCGTATCCATGGTGATCGTGCTAGCGATACGGCTGGCTGCTATCCGCTGGCATCTGTCGCTGCCCAGAACCAAATTGCTGGAACGCGAGCCGTGAACCGCAGTCAGTGACGTATCGATTTCAGACAGGTTCCCCAGATGCTCCGCGCCATCCACCACGCCGCCATCATTTGTTCCGATTACGTCGCGTCCAAGCGCTTCTATACCGAGGTCCTTGGCTTGGAAATCGTCGCGGAGCATTACCGGGAGGCCAGGCAATCGTACAAGCTGGATCTTGCGTTACCGGATGGCAGCCAAATTGAGCTGTTTTCCTTTCCGGCCGCCCCTTCCCGTCCATCACGGCCTGAAGCGCAAGGTCTGCGGCATCTGGCATTCAGCGTGTCCGATGTCGAGGCGTGCAAGGCCGAACTGGAAGCCAAAGGAATCGAAGTCGAGCCTGTACGCGTTGACCCGTATACGGGGCGGCGCTATACCTTTTTTGCAGACCCGGACGACTTGCCGCTGGAGCTGTACGAGGCGGAATCCGGCACCTGACCTGTAGCTGTCGTTTCAGGTAACAAATCGAGGCTCAACGTCCCGAGCCTTGCGCAGTAACGTGAAGGCCCACTTTTCGAGGAAAGGATGGTCATGACGCGTTCAACCCTGCAACTGGCTGGCGGAATCGTGCTTGGATTGGCGACCCTCACCGCATCGGCCGCGACCGAGTCGCTCAACCCGGATCAATGGCCGTTCAAGGCCACACCGCGCGCCACCCTTTCGGAACCATGGGCGATGACGTTTCTCCCGGATGGAACGGCCTTGGTCACTGAGAAGCGCGGCGCACTCAAGCACGTCAATGTGAAGACCGGACAACTTCACGACATTACAGGCGTACCGAAGGTAGCGTATGGCGGCCAGGGCGGGCTGGGTGATGTCATCCTTCATCCCGACTATGCCAACAACCAGACAATTTATCTGAGCTTCGCCGAGCAAGGCGAAGGCGATACCCGGGGTGCGGCTGTTGCGCGCGCGAAACTCACGTTGAAATCAGATGGCGGCGGCGCACTTTCCGATGTCCAGACCATATGGCGGCAGACTCCGAAAGTGACCGGCTCCGGCCATTACGGACATCGCCTCGCCTTTGGCCCAGACGGCAAGCTCTGGATCTCATCTGGCGAGCGACAAAAGTTCTCGCCTGCGCAAGACATGAGCGGCAACCTCGGCAAGATCCTCCGCCTGAATGACGACGGCAGCGTGCCCACCGACAACCCGTTCGCTGATCAGGGCGGTGTCGCCGCGCAGGTGTGGTCGCTCGGCCACCGCAACCCGCTCGGAATCGCCTTCGATTCACAGGGTCGTCTTTGGGAGCAGGAGATGGGGCCACGCGGCGGTGATGAGCTTAACCTGATCGAGCGCGGCGGCAATTACGGCTACCCGGAAGTGTCCGACGGTGACCATTACGATGGCAGGCCGATTCCCGATCACGCCACACGGCCCGAATTCATTGCGCCGAAGGTTGCATGGAACCCAGCCATCTCCCCGGCCGGTCTGATGATCTACAACGGTGATCGTTTCCCCGACTGGAAAGGCAATGCGTTTCTCGGCGGTTTGAGCCAGGAAGGTCTGGTGCGGGTCACCCTCAATGGCGAAGACGCGAAGGAAGTCGCGCGCTACGCGATGAATACACGTATACGCGAGGTCGAGGAAGGACCCGGCGGCAGCATCTGGCTTCTGGAGGATGGCTCGAAGGGTCGTCTGCTGGAGCTGGAGCCCAAATAACGGGGCACAAGACGACGGGGATGCCCGAGAGCGTCCCCATTTGCTTCACAAGGCGGGCCAGCAGACCCATGCATCCAACCACATACCTGGAGGGTTGAATGAAGACCACGCTCACGTTCGACGTCACCATAGATGCACCGCGCGCGCATGTCTGGGCCGTTATGCTCGCCCCCGACACCTATTCGCAGTGGACGGCTCCCTTCTCCGAAGGCTCATACTACGAAGGCTCATGGGAACAAGGCGACCCCATTCGCTTCCTCTCGCCCGATGGGAACGGCGCTTTTGGGGTGGTGAAAGGCCATCAACTGCACGAACTGATTTCGATCGAACATCAGGGCGTTATCCGTGACGGAAAGGAAGATCGCGAGAGCCCAGCGGTCAAGGCATGGGCCCCTGCCTATGAAGACTACCGTCTAATGGATGAAGGCGAAGGCACCGCGCTTCAGGTCAATGTGGACGTCATGCCCGATTGTGAGGACGCCATGGCGGATGCATTCCCGAAAGCGCTGCTGATTCTGAAGCAGCTCTGCGAGCAAACTCGGCAGCCTTGACGTATTCTGCCGGCCACGGGTGACGAGGGCCCGATTTGCATCTGTTCGAACCGGAAACGCCGCGCTTGCGCCTGCGCCAATGGCGCGCAGCGGATTATCCATCACTCGCTGAGCTCAACGCCGACCGCGAAGTGATGCGGTATTTTCCGCGCCGGCTGACCAAGGTCGAAAGCGACGCCATGGCCGATCGGTGCGCCACGTTGATTGGCGAGAAGGGTTGGGGTTTCTGGGCAGTCGAGACGAAAGCGGACGGCGGATTCATCGGGTTCGTAGGGCTGCACGAACCCACCGTGACGTTGCCCTTTTCACCTTGCGTCGAGATCGGGTGGCGGCTGCATCGCCGCAGCTGGGGCCAGGGGTACGCGACGGAAGCCGCACAGGCCGCCCTTCGCGTGGGGTTCGATGCGCTTGCCGTGGCCGAAATCGTCTCCTTCACCGCACTGAATAACCGCCGATCACGCGCGGTCATGGAACGTCTGGGCATGGTCGAGGATAGCCTGACGTTCAGTCACCCATCGGTACCAGACGACAGCCCGCTCAGGGTGCATTGCCTCTATCGGCTGAGCCGGGAACGGTGGGAATCCCTCCAAGCGCCCGATGCACTAGGGTAGTGATTGAGCGCTACCGCTAGCGCCGAAATGCATGGGGTGACTCCGCGCCGTAAAGGCGCGAGACGTCGAAGTTGTCATTTCCCAGCACGCGTCCCACCAGGATCAGCGCGGTCCGGCGAATGCCCTTCCCCGCCATGCGAGACGCGATATCCGCCAGCGTACCGCGGATGATTTCCTCATCTGGCCAGCTCGCACGGAATACCACGGCGACGGGGCAGTCGGAACCATAATGCGGCGTAAGCTGCTCAACAATGGCCACCAGGTGCCGGATGCCCAAGTGGATCGCCATTGTCGCGCGGTGCCGGGCGAGATCGGCCAGCGCCTCACCCTCTGGCATCGGTGACGAGCTGCCATAACGGGTGAGGATCACGGTCTGCGAGACACCCGGCAGCGTCAACTCGCAGTCAAGCAAGGCGGCAGACGCCGCCGTCGCGGTTACGCCCGGGATAATTTCGAATGGGATACCTGCGGCCCGCAGGTGCCGAATCTGCTCACCGATTGCCCCATACAGCGACGGATCGCCGGAGTGCACGCGAGCTACATCCAGGCCCTTGGCGTGGGCATCCACCAGTTCTGCGAGGATGGCATCAAGATCCAGTTCGGCGGAATTGATGACGCGCGACGCCGTGTGCCCCTCAAGCACCGCCTCTGGCACCAATGATCCTGCGTACACAATGACCGGGCACGTTCGAATCAGCCGCTGCCCTTTCACCGTAATGAGCTCCGCGTCGCCAGGGCCCGCGCCTATGAAGTACACCGTCATGCCTGTTCTCCCAGCTGTGCCAGTGCAAGCGTCGCATTGGCACTCTTCCTTTTTGTCGCCACCAGCATTGAAGGCCCAGCGCCCATGGCATCCGCCGCGGCCAATGCGCTTGCTTCAGCCACGCTGGGTACGCCGACCCACTGAACTGCGGCTGTGGTCGCGGAAATTCGGTCCGCAACCTTGCGAATCGCCGTGTCGGGCAACCAGATGACACTGCAGCCCAGCCGTTCGGCTAACCGCAGGATTGCCTCCTCGCCCTGTTTGTGCTCGATGCTTGCCACTGCACGGATGGGTGCCTGTTCGAGGCCCAAAACTGTGACTGTCTCAGTGAGCAGAGCCGCTAGTTCGTCGATGCCACATCCGTGGCGACATCCAATGCCGACTACCAGCACAGGTGGGCAACAACGCTTGGCTTGGGTCATCTCTATAGGCCGTGACGTAAGGGGCGCGAGGACACCATGAGCGCTGCCGTACGTCAACCACAAGAGCCGTTTGACCCTCAGCCACAGGCTGCGTAGCCTTGCGCCGCACCCACCTTGCCGCCGGAGGCTCGCCTTGAAACATATCCTGATCATCGGAATTGGCGCCGGCGACCCGGACCACCTGACGTTCCAGGCGGTGAAGGCGATGAACCGGGCAGACGTCTTCTTTCTCATGGACAAGGGGCCGTCGAAAAGCACCCTGATCGACCATCGTCGCCGTCTTTGCGAGCAGGTCATCACTGGCGATGCCTATCGGTTCGTCGAGGGCGATTGTCCCGAGCGTATCCGCCACGTGCCTGACTACAACGGCAGCGTCAAAGACCTGAATAACGACAAGCGTGACGTGTTCGAGTGGATGATCGGAGAACAGATGCACGACGGCGAATGCGGTGCGTTCCTCGTCTGGGGCGATCCGGCGCTTTACGACAGCACGATTCGAATCGTCGAGGCCATCGCCAAGCAAGGCCAGATCGCGATCGAATACGAGGTCATTCCTGGCATTACCAGCCTACAGGCCCTGGCCGCGCGGCATCGAATCTGCTTCAACAGCATAGGGGCCGGCTTCCAGGTCATGCCGGCTCGCCGGCTCGCAGAGCAGGGTTTCCCGGATACGCTCGACAGCGTTCTGGTGATGCTCGACGCGCAGGATACGTACATGCGCTTCGTTGAGCAGGATCTGGAGATCTACTGGGGCGCGTATGTGGGCAGCCCGGACGAAGCGTTGCTCGCTGGACCGATCGCCGACATTGCGCCTCGGATCAAGACGCTACGCGCCGAGCTTCGCGACCGGCACGGCTGGATCATGGACAGCTACCTACTACGGCGTATCAGCTGATCCTCCAGCCAGGGCCTTCCCGGATCATTCGTCGTTGCCACGCCCGGGGTACCATCGCGGGCTGTACACCCACTCTCGCCCATTGCCCTGGAATCGACGCGTCTGGCTAGACCCCACGATGACCATGGTCCGCATGTCGACCTGATCTGGGGTAAGTTCGCCGAGCCTCATTAACTTCAGCGACTCGGCCGGTCGACCAATATCGCGCCCAAGTACGACTTGCGTGTCAGGACCACGGCGCTCACGAATCACCTCAAGCGCCCGCCCAAGTTGGTGCGGCCGGGATTTCGAGATCGGGTTGTAGAAGGCCATGGCAAGGTCAGCAGCGGTCGCATGCCGAAGCCGCTCCTCAATCACGCTCCACGGCTTGAGATTGTCCGAGAGCGAGATAAGGCAAAAATCATGGCCGAGCGGCGCGCCCGCGCGAGATGCCGCTGCCATGGCAGCAGTGATCCCGGGCAGGATCTCGAGCTGAACGCCGTGCCACCGCGTATCCGTCGAGCCTTCGAGGGCTTCGAGTACTGCAGCAGCCATGGCAAACACACCGGGATCGCCGGACGAAACCATGACCACCCGACGCCCTAGCGCGGCCAGGTCGAAGGCATGTGCCGCCCGTTGCAGTTCCTCGCGGTTATCGCTGGCATGCAGTTGCTGATCCGACCGGAACGGGCCAGCCATCTTCACGTAGGTTTCGTAGCCAAGCACGTCCTGCGCTTCGTCGAGCGCCCGACGCACGGCCGGAGCCATCCATTCACGTGCCCCTGGCCCCAGGCCAACCACCTGCAGGCGGCCACGCATGCGACCGATCTGTGTCGCTGCTTGGGGGGAATCCACCATATGCAGGCTCAGTGCGCCGTCCTGTGCTATTGCTTTGGGTAGCGAGTCGGACGGATCGATAAATCGGACGGGTACACCGAACGCATCACCCAGCGCCTCTGCCCTCGCATGTGTGGCGGGCGCTGACCGTACGAGTACAGCCGCGAGAGCCGCCGGCGCCAGCGAGCAACGCTCCAATGCGTCGCGTATTTGCTCAGCGGAGATGCTCGCGTCCGGTTCGATACTCGCCAGCACCACCCGTGGGTGAATGGTTAAGGTGCCCTCGTTTGCGTTCAGGTAAGGCGAGACGACAACGCGACGGTCAGCAGAGTCCGCCAGCGGCAGCTGCGCGTCGCATAACCATGGCGCATCGCCTTCGATCGCGACAGTCGCACCGGCCAATAGGTCACTGACGAGGCGTTTGCCCTTGCTGACATCCACCGTGTAACCCTCAGGCGGATTCAACAGACACGTTCCGAATCGCAGCTCGCCGCTGGTGGTAATCGCGGGCGAAACCGCGAGCGCGTCGGCCAATGCACGGGCAAGCTCGTTTACGCCAGACAACCCGCCGAGCAGCGGCACGACGGCGGAGCCGTCTTCCGCGACAGCCAATACCGGCGGCTCAGCATTCTTCTCGAGCAGCAGAGGCGCGAGCGTGCGGATCACGATCCCCGCTGCGCACAAGGCGATGATCGGCGAGCCCGCGCGATACCGAGCACGTATCGCATCGCCAAACTGCGAGTAGTAGGCATCGGCGTCGGTCACCCGGCCGGCGAGGCCGTGAAGGGTGCTTTCTGGCAGGCACGCTTGAAGCTGCCGTGCAATTGGCAACGCGCTATTACCCAATACGAATATCGAGGCGGGAGTCGTCATGGAAATCAGCTCGGTTGGGATGCGCAGACCGGAATCGGCATCAGGCCGACCATTTCACTCCGGGTACGACGATCATCGAAAAATAGGGTGAGGACATTGGGTCCACATCGTCGAGCGGTACGATTCGCTGCGCGGCCATCGTGGCACGCTCCACGTAATGCGCCCGATCCGCGAGCCCCAGGTTCCGCAACACGCGCCGCACCTTATCGAAGTTGCGCCCCAGCTTCATGACCACGGCCGCATCCGCCTGCTGCAGACGCTCGGCAAGCTCATCTTCGGAAAGAACGCCGGACAGCACCGACAGGCTCTGATTGCGGTAGACCAGCGGAGTGCCAAGCACGGCGACCGAGCCCAGCATGGAACAGACACCTGGCACCACTTCCGCCTCATAGCGCGGCGCTAGACGGTCATGCAGATACATGTAGGAGCCGTAGAAGAACGGATCACCCTCGCAAATAACGGCTACGTCCTGGCCAGCATCCAGGTACTCGGCGATCTGTACCGCACAGGTGTCGTAGAAGTCGCTGATGACGCCTTCGTAGGTCAGCGGCGGTTCCAGCTTTTCGGTTGTGACCGGATACACCAGTGGCAGGCGCATCTGGTCAGGCGTCAGGTGCGCCTCGATGATGCCGAACGCATTACCGCCCTGCCCTTTGCTCGCCTTGGCCCGAGCGACGAAATGACCGACAACCGGGGCCGAGCGAAGCAGGCGCAGTGCCTTGAGCGTAATCAGCTCAGGGTCGCCCGGGCCGACGCCCAGGCCAAGCAAACGTCCCTTGGCCATCATTCGCGCTCCGTGGCCAACGCATTAAGCGCAGCGGCGGACATGGCGCTGCCGCCACGACGGCCACGCACGGTTACGAAGGGAACGCCGCGGCTGTCGGTAGCGAGCAGATCCTTGGATTCTGCTGCGCCAATGAAGCCTACGGGCATGCCGATGATGAGCGCCGGCTTCGGCGCGCCAGCATCGAGCATCTCCAGCAGGTAGAACAGTGCGGTCGGCGCATTGCCGATCACCACGACACTGCCGTCGAGATGGGGCAGCCAGTAATCCAGCGCGACGGCGGAGCGTGTATTGCCCTTTTCCAGCGCCAGTGCTGGTACATCAGGTTCGTTGAGCGTGCAAACAACACGGTTATTTGCGGGCAACCGGGCGCGGGTGACGCCTTCGGCAACCATCCGGGCATCGCACAGGACTGCCGCTCCCGAAGCGAGCGCACGACGCCCCGCCTCGCCGGCACCGGGTGAAAACCGGAGATCCTGTACCACATCGACCATGCCGCATGCATGTATGACGCGAACGGCCAACTTCTCGAGATCAGGCGGAATGGCGCTCAGGTCCGCTTCAGCGCGGATTGTGGCGAATGACTGACGGTAGATTTCCTGGCCGTCGCGGATGTACTCAATCATCGAAAGTCTCGTGGTGATTCATGCACAACCAGTGCGCCGCGGCCCCAATGTCCAGCCCGCTGGCGCGTAGCTGACCGAGGCCGTCCACAGACGGGTCGTGCTGGAAAAGGTCGTATTGGCCGCCGGGCTGGGCGAGCAGCGTATAGGGCTGGCTGCACGCGGACGCGCAGGTCCGCGGGCAGCCGCTGAGGTGGACCGAGGGATGCATGGAATACTGCGAAAGCCGTCTTGCCAGTTGCAGCGCATCCGCCTTGGTATCGGCATGGGCCTTGGCGCACCCAACGCTACCGCTGCAAGCGACGAGGTGTGCGAGCGGCGCATCGGCTGCGGTCACCAACCCAAGCGCTTCCAGTGCCTGCTGGACCTTCGGGGCGTCCTGCTCGTCGATATCGGGCAGCAGCACGCCCTGCCACGGCGTCAGATGCAGCCAGCCACTGCCGTAGATTCCGGCGACATCTGCTAGCGCATCCAGCTGGTCGGCATCAAGCCGTCCAAGGGGCGCCTGAGCCGTGACCATCCGCAGCGTCCCGTCGCGTTGCGGGTAAATTCCCGGTGCCTTCTGAACGGACGAGGACTGAACGTCGTTAGCGCCACACGGCGTCACCGATGCGTCGGCACGGACGGCGGCCAGGAACGCTGGAGCGGTCGGTGACGCCATGAGGTGACGCATACGCGGCTGGTCCTCCGTCGCCGTCGCGACGAAACAGCGAAGGATGTGCGCCACCGTGTCCACCGCAGCAGAAGATGCGACTTCACCTATGGCGCCCTCCCCAACCGCACCAGCAAGCCCTATCTGTAAACGCTGCCCGCCAGGCAATGCACTCAGCCAAATGTCGTGCTCATGGGCTCGGACGGCCATGCCTTCGCCGCCGTCTACCTGAATGGCAAACTTCGCGGGAAGACCTCGGAAAGCCGGATATTCCTGCAGAAGCAGCAACAGTGCTTCGGCCAGGGCCGTGACATCCAGCGACGCGTAAGGATCGCGACCCGCCGAAGGACTTACGAGTACGTTTCGTACATCATCGGCATCGGGATGGCGGGGCCCTAGGCCTGCATCTATCAACGTCGCCGCCAGTGCATCGCCTGCGTCAGCCCAAACACCGCGTATTTGAAGATTGCTGCGATTGGTGATCTCCAGCACACCGCTAGCATATCGGCGCGCGGCTCCGCTGACGGCATGCGCCTGGTCAGCGGTAATGCGCCCCAGAGCCAGCTTCACTCGGCAGATCCCGCCGTCCTTCGCAGACACGATGCGCGACAGTCCAGGGCAAGCCGAAGGGCGCCGGAGCACGGGTCGATGGGTCGAGCTGGAAGGGTTCACAGTTAGCATCCGCATGAATGACGCGGCAGCCGGACCGAGACGCCCGCTAGGGGACGTCACTGGCATCGGTACACCCCGCCCGATGTTGGCGCTCACGTACAGCGTCACCGGCAGGTCTCCTGGCTGGCAGGTCTACATCGCTTCCGGCCTTCCCGATATTCAGTGGCCTTGCTGGAGCGACTCGCTGCTTACAGTTGCGGGGGCAGCCACGGCTGAGGCATGGCCTTTCCGTGTTCCCTCTTCGGCCCTTCGTAGCGGCTCGACGCAGGCCGAAATCGCCAATCATGGGGCTGCCGTCATCGAAGCGGCCCCTATGCTGGCGTTTGCAACCTCGCGCGCTCGGCCATGTACTACGGCGGGCACCGGTGAAGGCGGTATTATGACGGCTTTGCCCACGGTCGCAACTCGCGGGGCGCCGGGCGGATTGTTTGGAGCGTGCATGGCCAGGTGGTTGACAGTAATCGGAATCGGAGAGAACGGCTATGAGGGGCTCGGCAAGCAGGCGCGACGCGCGCTTTTGACGGCCGCTCATATTATCGGCGCACCTCGCCAGCTGGAGCTTTTGCCACATTGCCTTAAAGCGTCACGCCAGCCGTGGCCCAGCCCTTTCACACTGGAGCCTGTATGGGCACGACGTGGCGAGCCAACGTGCGTGCTGGCAAGCGGCGATCCCATGCTGTTCGGCGTCGGCGCAAGCCTGGGCCGGCAGGTCGAACCGCATGAGTGGACTGTCCTTCCAGCGCCTTCGTCCTTCTCTCTGGCAGCAGCCCGTCTGGGTTGGCCGCTGCAGGATGTCGAGCTCCTTAGCGTGGTAGCCCGCCCTGCCAGCGGCGTGAACCGATATCTGCACGAAGGACGGCGGCTACTGGTGCTGTCCCAAGACGGTCAGAGTCCGGCGCAGTTGGCCGACTTGCTACGCCAGGCCGGCTTTGGCGCAAGCCGACTCTGGGTGCTTGAGCACCTTGGGGGGCCACTCGAACGCATGACCGACGGCATCGCACGGGATTGGCCCAACCATGTGCACGCCGCGCTGAATGTCGTGGCAATCGAATGCCGGTGTGAAACAGCTTTGAAGGGCTATCCGCTGACCGCTGGCCTTCCTGATGAGTCATTCGAGAACGACGGCCAGCTGACCAAGCGGGACATTCGGGCGCTCACGCTCTCGCGCCTAGCCCCGCGCCCTCAAGAACTGTTGTGGGATGTCGGTGCAGGGTGCGGTTCGATCGGCATCGAATGGATGCGAAGCCACCCGTCGTGCCGAGCCGTGGCAATCGAAGCGAATGCCACCCGCCAGGCCATGATCCTGTCGAATCGCGATACGCTCGGCGTGCCGTCCCTTTCGCTTATCGCTGGCCGCGCGCCCGAAGCGCTCGAAGGGCTCGAACCACCCGACGCGATCTTCGTCGGCGGCGGGGTTACCGTACCTGGCATGCTCGACGCCTGCTGGACAGCACTGAAGCCAGGCGGCCGCCTGGTCGCAAATGCGGTCACGCTACAGAGCGAAGCCGAACTTGTGCGCTGGCGGGAAACGCACGGTGGCGAGTTAATCCGGATGCAGCTCGCGCATGCCAAGCCACTCGGTGGTTTCGATACCTGGCGTAGCGCCCTACCCATTACGCTGCTCTGCGTTGCCAAGCCATGACGGGCCGTACCCTTTTGCTCGGTGGCGTTGCAGATGCGCTTTGGCTGGCGCGCCATCTCGGGCCGGACGACGTCTACAGCCTGGCCGGCCTTGGGCGTATACCGGAAGGCCTGCCTTGCCAGGTTCGCATAGGTGGGTTTGGCGGCGCGGACGGGCTCGCTGCGTACCTGCGCGGAGCAGAGATAGATCTTGTGATAGACGCGACACACCCCTATGCAGCCCGGATCAGCGCCAACGCAGTCCTCGCCTCTAATGTAGTCGGCATACCCTGCTGGTCACTTCGCCGGCCTGCCTGGGAGCGAGTGGATGGCGACAACTGGATCGACGTCAATGATTGGGACGGCATCATCGGTGCGCTCGAGCCTTTTGAAAGGCCGCTTTTCACAATCGGCCGCGAACCATTGGCACACCTGAACACCATCCCACCCCATCAGCACTGGACGGTCAGGTTGCTGGATCCGCAGCCGGAGGCGCACCGGGTGAGCTTCATTGCGACAAGGGGGCCCTTCCATGTCGAGGACGAAAGGGCCCTGTTCGAGAGCGCACAGTTTGATGTGGTCGTCAGCAAGAACAGCGGTGGCGAAGCGACCGCGGCGAAGCTGGCTGTCGCTCGCGAGATGAGTCTGCCCGTAATCATGGTACGGCGACCATCTATAATTTCGCCCACGCGCGCGTTCTATACGCGGGAAGCACTGCTTGAAAACCTTCCTCAACGTGTTCTTTAAGCGCAAATGCTGTCAGTGAACCCGGTTCCCTTAACCGACTTTAATTTTCAGATTAGTGATGCAGTTCACACATGGAAAATTTGAGATTTGAAGTTTGCTGGCACCAGCACATCATCCACACCACGAACCGTCCGGTTCGCTTACCGACCCTTCCTGGGTCGGTAGAAGTACCCGATTTTCAAACTGCTTGCCCTCTCGTCGCCCGGCGTCCGTAGCCCGTGCGTGAAGCTGTGCACGCCTTTCTGCCCTGCGATTTTCCGGATGCAGCTATGAAGAAGCTCAACGAATTATCCAAAATCGTTTTCGTCGTCGTACCCATGGCACTGCAACCCGTGCTGGCGTTCGTGCTGCTTGTGCTCGTTGCCCACATGGCACCTCAGGAAGCCTATGGCGCGTTGGCCCTCAGCATGGTGATGATGACGTTCCTGGTGGGCTTCGCAGACCTGGGTCTACGCGACTTTCTGCTTAGCCGCCCCGCGATCGAAGCCGGACTCTCCAAGGGTGAAAACCTCGTCTATCCATCCGTGACGGGCTTCATCACGCTGGCGTCGATCATTCTTTACTACCTGCATGTGCATGCGCCAGGCATGGCACCACACCTCTTTGTAGCGTTGCTGCCAGAAGCCCTGGCGCTTGCCGTACTGCAGCGGGCACTGTTCTTTCACTACCAGACCCAGGATCGTCTGGTGGGCTTTTCTACCGTCGATGCGTTGTTCAAATCCGCGCCCTTTCTGATCAAGATCCTGCTGTTCTGGCGCACCGGGGACCTGGTGGGCTCCGTTCTGGCCGGCTCGGTCCTGACCCTGCTGCTTTACGCAGGTTGGTTCTACAATAACTGCGTCCGCCCTGGGACCTTCTTCTCTAAGAGCGCAAGCTACAAAAGCGCGCTGACGGCCATGGCCGCACGCTGGGGCGCCTGGCTGCCTTTCACCCTATCTTTCCTGTCGTTCTTCCTGTACTTCGGGTTCGATCGGATCCTGGTGGAGGCAATCCTGGGTGCCGAGCCTCTGGCTATCTATGCCGCGGCCTGTTCTTTCATCACCATCGGGCAGATCGTCGTGCAGGGCTTCTGGTCGCTCTATATGCCGAAGATATCTCGCGGCAACATTGAAGCAACGCAAGGAAAGTTCGTGATGTTCGGCTTCGGCCTCTCGCTCGCGATGGTGATCGGCTACCAGGTCTTCGCCGGATTCTTCTTCCACCTCCTGTACCCGGAGAGCTATGCCCAGGCGGCCGACCTGCTGAGCATCATGTCGCTCTACTTCATTTTCCGACTGGTCAACGTCGTGTTCGAGATGTACTGGGTCGCGAAGAATCGCTATAGCCTGTTCGTGAAGGTGCGGATCGCCTGCGGCCTGCTCAGCATTGCACTGAACTACCTGTTCCTGGGTCATTACGGCCTGATGGCACCTGCGATCGTGCTGGTTGCCTGTGAAATGCTCATTACGCTGTTCCTGTTAGCGCATGAGTTCAAAGGCTCGCGTACTACGCTCATTGCATCGCCCTGAGGGCGATGCAATGGTCAACCCGACTGTACCGACTCAGTCGGTCAGGTTCTCGAGCTTGGCGTGACGTCGCGAATAACCGAAGTACACGGCCAGACCGATCACCAGCCAGATTCCGAACGCAACCCAGGTTTCGATCGCCAGATTGAGCATCAGGATGATGCAGATAATCATGGAAACCGGGCCCAGGATCATGGGCATTGGCACTTTGAATGCCCGCGGCAATCCCGGTTGGGTACGACGCAGGACCGGAATGGCAAGCGAGATGATGGTAAAGGCGAGCAAGGTGCCCATGTTGATCAGCTCTGCCAACGCGCTCAACGGCACCGTTGCAGCCAGCAGCGCAGACAACGTACCGAGTGTCCAGGTCGAGCCCACCGGCACCTGACGTTCGTTGATCTTTGACATCCACGCTGGCATTAGACCGTCACGCGACATGGCGAACACAACACGTGTCAGGCCATAACCCATGACCAGAATGACCGTCATCATGCCGGTCACGGCAGCCAAGCTAACCAAACCGGCCAACCAGTCGATACCCGCCCGCTGGAATACCAGCGCGATAGGGTCTTCGATACCCTTGAAATCGGCGAAAGGAACGATGCCCGTGGCAACGGTCGCAACGAGTGCGTAGAGGACGGCACAAATCAGCAACGATCCAATAAGGCCAATGGGCAAGTCGCGCTGCGGCTGGCGAACTTCTTCTGCCGCTGAAGACACGGCGTCGAAACCAAGGAAGGCGAAGAAAACCAATGCAGCTGCGCTGACGATCCCGGAAATACCGAACGGCGCATAAGGTTGCAGATTGTCGGGTTTGACGTAGAACAGCCCAACTGCGATCACCAAGAATACAACTGCAATCTTCACGGCTACCAAAACATTGTTGACGCGCTTGGATTCGCGAATGCCCATCGACAGGATTGCCGTGATGAACATCATGATCGCGAACGCCGGCAGATTGAATAGCGTCACGTCGCCATTTGCATTGGTGCCGGGTGCTGCTGTGAGCGCTACCGGAAGATGCAGACCGAAACCACCGATCAACGATTGAAAGTAGCCTGACCAGCCCACTGAAACGGCTGCGGTGGCGAGGCCGTATTCCGCGATAAGGCTCCAGCCCACAATCCAAGCAACCAGTTCACCGAGCGTCGCGTAGCTATAGGTGTAACCGGACCCGGCTACAGGAATCATCGATGCGAACTCGGCGTAGCACAACGCCGCGAGCGCGCACGCTGTCGCGGCGAGTATGAACGAGACTGCCAACGCAGGCCCCGCTTGCAGCGCAGCGACCCCGGTCAGCACGAAAATGCCCGTCCCTACCATCGCGCCCAACCCCAACATGACCAGGTCAGTCGCGCCCAAAACCTTGCGCAGTTCGGAATGCTGCGCACCCGCACCACTCATCAACTCCACTTTCTTCTTGCGGAAGAGACTCATCAATCAACCTCGAAAAACGACAACTGGACGTTCTGCCGGGTCCATGGCAGCACGCGCTACGCGAACCGATACGCGTCGCGCTTCCAACGGGTGGTTTACTTCAGGTGCGACTCGGACCGGCGCACAATACGAATGGAATGCTTGAAGGTAGGCTTGCGCGTCACGCTGACAGCGCGCCGGCTGACAGTATCGATGGTGATGTTCCAGAAACCGGTACTGGGCACCTTTATCCGCGCTGGAAAGCGGTCGAACGCACCGCCATGGTAGGTATGCCTGCCACCATTTTTGAACGAGCGGAAATTCGCATCGTTCATAAGTCGGATGTTGCAGGTCTGCGAGCATTCGATGACGACAAGGTCATCCTCGTTGAGATGCTCACGCTGGTGAATGAATTTCATGATGACTCCCGAAAAATCGCAGGGCGAACGATAGTGGCACGAGCCAGGTTAGTCGACCCATTCCTGCCTATTGGCGTGGTAAAAGACCGTGAATTGAGGCCGAGCTGCTTCGTAGCGGAGGCCGTACACCTAACAGTGCTCTTCGGTGGCCGTAGACCAGATAGGGATGATCAGCCTCGACGGGTGTCGGACTGCACCAATCTTGGACGGCCATGCAGGAGCGAGTCATTGCGTACGCATGGGATGTATCGCGTTGCTCGAAGGTCGCGAACGTAGATAGCGTATGCTTTTCTAAGGGTAGCGGGAGCGCTATCGGTTCCGAGTCAGTGGCCGTACACAAAGAGCCACTGAGCTTCCGCTCAAACCAGCCGTTTCTGCGAGCCGCAACGGCATGAGCAGACAATGGGTGGAGTCAGGCAGGGGTTGGTCACCTCAGCCAAACGCTACGGCGCCACCTTCGGATAGGCTCCCCCCGAGTAACGAGAGGCTGTGCATTGCATAACGAACAGCGTAGCAAGGCTCCCGCCCGTGGCGACCGTTGAAAACGCAGCCCATGAACCGCCAGGCACCTGGGAAGGGCTCAATGACCTTTCGGCCAAAAAGCGCTTGGACATAGGATCATCAACGCGGAACGCGTGGCTCTGTTAATCCTGCTACGAGCCCTCGCGCTCGATTGCCTTGAGGTGGAAACGGTCGCGTGCGCTCTGGCCGAATTGCTAAACCGTAGGACACGACGTCAAGCACCGTACCCGCGCGTTGCCTTTTTGAATAGCCGTGCCCTAGCTCGCTATTGCGACAAGCGGTCACGTGACAATGCCTACCAAGACCTAACGAGCTGGCACCGTCAACAACATACTTTTCGCGTTGTGCCCGCAGCGCCGGCTCGTGAAGCTAGCCCGATGTGGGACCGGCATGCCCTTCACATTGTTTTTCGGAGGTGGAGCGCAGGCATTCGCTTAACCCTTGGTGGCTTTATGCTACCCGCTGAGGTTCCGATTTAGAACAACTCGATTGCTGCGCCCTCGACGGGGAGCTTTCCGCTCCGACCGGTTTCCTCAAGATGCCCGCGTAGCTGACCATAGGTCACGTAACGGGCCAAGTGCTCCTGCATCCGCTCCTCCAAATCGGGTAGCGCGTCGGTCCCGGCAAATGCCGGTTGGAGGAGCGCTTGGCTATAAGCGTCCATGACTTCGCTCAGCGTATCGAGTGTCTCAGCGCTCTGAGTCAGTCTCTGCCGCAGGGAGTCTTGGAACTGCAGGCTGCCTAGAACGCCCAGTACGTCTTGGTTGATCCGATCGCTTAGGCTCATGGCGTTACCGACCATGCCATTCAGGCATTCCGAAGCTGTTCCTAAATGAGCGACCATGGTATTGAGCTGTTCACCTACCTGATCCAAACCGCTCTTCGATAGGAAGTCGTCCTGCCGATCCTGTGCTGCGGCCGACTCGGTTTCGAACCGCCCTGCCAGCGCCTGGACAGTATTGGCGATTGAATCCGCAGCTTCTGCCGTGCGTGAGGATAGGTTCCGGACCTCAGAGGCTACAACCGCAAAACCGCGCCCCGACTCCCCCGCCCTGGCTGCCTCTATGGCCGCGTTCAAGGCAAGCAGGTTTGTCTGCTTCGCGATGTCGCCAATAAGTGCAATGAGCGGTGCGGTTGCTTTTACCTCTTCATACAACGTGTTCATCCGCCGGATATCCGCTGACAGGCTTTCCCGACGCTCTTTCTCGAAGCTGGCAAGCGTGGCGAGCATCAGTGCATTGCGTTTGGCCTGGGCGTCGGCCTCGGTGGATAGAAGCATTGCACAGCGGGCTTCGGTCTCGATCGCATCGCAAAGCTGACGCGTTGTTCCGTGGATGCTGTTCAGTCGCTCTATGGCTGACATCACCTGCCGCTCGGTGTCATCGGTAACATCAGCCAAGTTTCGCTGGAGAACGCGGGCGAAGGCCGGCACAGCTCCTGTGGCGGTGGCTGTGCGATCTAGAAGCCCATCGGCGATCGCAGGCGTGGTTTGCGGGCCAGCAGCGACAGTGTTGTCCTTCGAGAACCGCAGCGCTGCGGCGAGCGGTAGGCTGACAGCCGCCGCCACCGCAACTGCGCCAAGCGTTGGCATTGTGCTTAGCCAGCCAGCCCAGGCAGGCGCACTGATGCCGAGCCCTGCAACTGCAATGGGGAGACCCGCGGTCGAGAACGCTATGAAGTTCATGACAGCCTCTTTAAGCGCCTGGCAGCACTTGCTTAATGACCTTCAGAAGGTCGGCGGGCCCGATTGGCTTCACCAGCCACCCCGTCGCACCGTTTTTTTTCGCCTCATCCCGTTTGGCCTGCTGGCTCTCGGTGGTAAGCGCGAGAATAGGGGTAAATCGCATTCCTGGGAGAGCCCGCGCCTTGCCGATCAGTTCCAGTCCGCCCATGTTAGGCATGTTGATGTCCGTGATGATGAGGTCCGGCTTGTAACCGCCCTGTAGCTTGCCTAATGCCTGGACACCGTCGTTCGCGGCCTCAACCTTGAAACCTGACATTTCCAGGCTGCTCCGTAGGCTCATCAGCATGGTTACCGAATCGTCGACGATCATGATCTTCTTACTCATTGCGAAACTCCTGGTGTATGCAGCGCAGCGCCAAGCCATGCGCGGATATCTTCGTTCAGTGGCCACACTGTGACCTTGGGCCGTGTAGCCATAAGCACCTGCAGATTTGCAGCGTGCAAATGGTCAAGATTCTTCAGGTTGACCTTTCCCCCGGGATGTCGAATAAGCCATTCAAGCAGCGTTTCGGCATCTTCGACGGTTACCTGGTCGGTCAAATAGGCGATATCTCGCTTGAAGGTCAGGCTCATGCGAATAGCTCCGTGGGGTTCAAGATCATCAGGATCGACCCATCACCCATCACAGCGGTACCTGAATAGCCCGAGAGCTCTCCCAGGATTCCGGCCATCGGCTTGAGAATGATGTCTACTGATCCATGGAAGTCATCGATTACGAGGCCGACAAACTCCCCTCGGCTACGCAGCACCATTAACGCGTGCTCACCGTCGTCGTTGAGTGCCTGTTCATTCTCGATCGCAAGCAGTTGGTTCAGCCCCTTGAGCGGAATGGTACGGCCGCGTAGCTGAGCGGTTGGCTGGTGCTTGATCGTGTGGATGGCAGACGCGGGCAGGCGCACAGTCTCAACGACCTGATCCATGGGAATACCGAAGCGTTGGTTAGCTGACTCGATCACCATGACCTGCGTCACCGCCATTGAAAGCGGCAGGCTCAGGCTTAGCTGAGTGCCTTTTCCGACCTGGCTCGACAGTCGAAGCTGGCCGCCAACCCGCTCAATTCCCGAGCGAACGACGTCCATCCCTACTCCACGGCCCGACAGATCCGATACTTGCTCTGCTGTCGAAAAACCAGGAAGGAAGACGAGATTCACAAGGTCCTGGTCATTCATTACATCAAGCGCTGCAGGCTCGATCAGTCCCTTCGCCGCCACTTTGGCTTTGATCCGTTGGGGATCGATACCGCGGCCATCATCCTCAATGCTGATCACGACATGGTCCGCGTTCTGGCTCGCCCGGATCCGTAGTGTGCCGGTTTCAGCCTTCCCGGCAGCGAGACGATCTGCAGGCGATTCCAATCCGTGATCCAGCGAGTTCCGGACAATGTGCACAAGCGGGTCTGCGAGGGCCTCGATCATCGCTTTGTCGGCTTCGGTTTCCTCCCCCTCCAAGACCAGATTGACCTTTTTCTCGAGTTTGCGCGCGATATCGCGCACTAACCTTGGGAAGCGCTGCAAAACGAAGGAAACCGGCATCATGCGGACCTGCATGATGGCGTCCTGCAGGTCTTCGGCAATCCTGTTCACGACGGCGTACTGCGCTTTGATTTCCCGTGCCAGCTCGCGCTGGCCGTACTGCTCTTCGGCGCGCTCGGCGAGATACGGCAACCCATTCTTGGCTACTACGATCTCACCGATAAGGTTCATCAGACGGTCAATCTTTTCCTGTTCGACCTTAAGCACCTTGGCCGCGACGTGCCCGGCCGGTTCCTCCTGGCGACGGCTCGCCACCGGATCGGCCACGCTCGCCGCGGGCGGACCCGTGTCAGGTAGAGCCGGCGCCGTGCTATCGGTCAGCTGAGCGTCCAGCCAGTCAGCTACCGACGGCGCACCAGCGGAGCTAGCGGCCCCGCCAAGAATGGCTTCTTCGATCTCCTCAGCCAGCCAACCCAAAAGGGGCTCGGTATCCGCCTGGTTTTCGCACCGGGCACAAAGGGTGTCGAGCTTGTGCGATGCATAAAGGCTTTCCTGACTCGCAAACACCTGCTTGAGGGTAGCGACAATTGCCCTGACCTGACCACTGCGCCAACCCTGGTCGCGGCACGCCATGAGGGCCAGAAGCTGAGTACGTACGATATCCAGTGCAATTGGATCCATGGCCAACGCCAGGCCGTTGGTATCATCGCTGGGCAGCGGATGGCATAGACCTTCAAGCGTTATGGCACTCCAACTCGCCTGATCCGCGACGTACCGGAAGTGCTCTTCCAGGAGCGCACTATCTGCGACAACGATCAGTTTAAAGCGCAGATTGCATGCATAGGCATCCAGCTCTGCCGCTGCGCTCCATGGCAGCAACGGTTCGATGCGTCGCCACAACACACCAGGAAGCTGTCGCACCAGGTGCAACGGGTCGGTCCCTTGAAAGAAGCAATCGGCAGCGGGACGGTAGTCAACGAGGAAGACCTTGTTGCCATCACCCAGGGCTTTCATCAGCGCGTCGCGTGCATCCTGCGGAAGGTCTTCCGTTGCTACCGATCCAGAGGCAACGGACGCGTCGACCGATCTGACGTCGCTGCCCTCGGCTGAGATGTCGAGCCATTTCCGGAGGCCTTCCACCAATGCTCGAGGTATTGCCTGGAAATCCGCTCCCGGGGCGCCCTCAGCTTCCACGGAATCGAGGTAGCTGGTCACATAGTCGGCCGCGTCGAGCAAGTGGTCCGCAAGCGGCTGGCTGAAGGGCACTGTATCGCTGCGCACGGCATCCATGACGTCTTCGGCGGCGTGCAGTACGGCGGTAAGCGCCGGAAAATCGAACAGGCCTGAGTTGCCCTTGAGCGTATGCACGAGGCGAAAAAGCTCGCCCAGGCGCGAGCGGTCACCCGGCTCGCGCTCCATGGCCAGCAGCGTAGTGCCGATGCTCTCAAGCGCCTCTCGGCTTTCCTGGAGAAATTGTTGCAGCAGAGCGTTCACGCGGCGTCTCCAGTCAGCAGGCGCACCAGATGCAAGAGCGCATCGGGCTTGATGGGTTTGGTCAGGTAATAATTGGCGCCGGCCTCATAGGCTTGCTGCCGGTCATGGTCGCCAGCTTCGGTGGTGATCATGACCGCAGGAGCCTGGGCAATAGGCTGGGCACGAAGCTGACGCAGGAAGCTGAAGCCGTCCTGCATGGGCATGTTCACATCCACCAAGTAAAGGTCGTAGGTAGCTTGCAAGGCCTTTTCCAGCGCCTCGATGCCATTGACGGCCTCATCCACGGTATAGCCGGCGGCTTCCAGAATTTGCCGATTGAACAGCCGCACGGTGGCCGCATCATCGACGATCAAAATGCGTTTCATCGGGCCTCCAGCGGCTTCTGGTAAACGATTGCGTCAGGGAACTTACGTACGTTGAACAGTGAGGAAATTCGGCTCATCGATTCCGAGTGGCCAAGACAGATCATCCCGCCTGGCTTAAGCGCGTCGAAGAACGTGTCGGCAGCCTGGCGGCGTGACAGGTCATCAAAGTAGATCAACAGGTTGCGGCAGAAGATGACGTCGAAGTCCCGGTACCCACGCAGGTCCGTCGGGTTCATCAGGTTTACCCGGGTGAACTCGACGCTCTGGCGCAAGTCGTCACATAGTTGATAGTCGCCATCGCTACGGCGGGTGAAGTACTTTTCAAGCAGCTTAGGCGGTAGGTTGTGCACCGAACGCGGGCTGTACAAGCCGCGCTGCGCTCGCTTGAGGATCGCGGTATCGATGTCCGAGGCGATCAACTCCACGTCCCACTCAGTGATGCCTTTCCAATACTCGAGCAGGTAGAGCGCAATCGAGTACGGCTCCTCTCCGGACGACGATGGCATCGACCAGATGCGGATTGGCGAACGGTCAGTCTTGCGTTTCACCAGATCATCCAGCATGTGAGTCACCAGGCACTTGAGCTGGTATTCCTCGCGGAAGAAATAGGTCTCGTTGACCGTCATGGCGTTGACCAACTGCTGCAACTCATCGCCCGACGCCTGAAAGCGCAGGTTCACGAAGTAGTTGCGGAAGGTCTCCGAGCCCGTGGCCTCGATCCGCTCGATCAGGCGCTTGTCGACGAAGTAGCGCTTGGAATCGTCGAACTGAATACCTGTCTTGCGGTAAAAGAACTCGCGGAATTTGCCAAAGTCTTCCTTGCTGATGATGGTGCTTGCGTTCACAGGCCATCCGCTCCCTGCAGGCGAGTGAGCGCCAGGCCGATCGCGAAGTCCAGGTACGCCTCGCCCGGAAACCGGCTGCGGCACAGCTCCAGCGCCGGCACGGCACGTTCGGTGCCGACTTCGCAAAGCAAATCGACAGCACAGGCGCAGACGTTCAAGTGCGGATCGTGCTCGATGAGCTCGATCAGCCACAGCTCAACGTCCGGGTGGCGAAGCGATTCGAGAATGCCGACAGTGAGAATGCGCACGTCCGCATCGCTGTCCTCGAGCGCTGCCTGAATAAGGCTCGGATGGAAACGACCAGCGGTCTTGAGCGCCTCGATGGCATCGTTTCGCAGGGCCACGTCTTCGCTGCGCAAGCAATCAAGCAGCGCGGTTACGGCTCCTTCGTCGGCTCGCTCGGCGAGGCTGGTTATCAATGCCTCAAGAACAGAACGCTCGGTTTCCTCCGCCAGCTGGCACGCCAACAGCTCACCCGCTCCGGACAAGCTCGCTAATGCACGCGCCGCATCCCGGCGTTCGGCCGTTGTGCCGTGCTGCAGGCGCACGGCCAGAGACTGGAGGTCGTCCGGTTGTGTATCGGCGGTTGGTGCGGTACCGGTGGAACGAATCAGCGCCACGAGGACACCCCTTTACGAGTAGTGGAATTTCGGCTGCACCACTGAATAAGTGTGGTGGCAATGTCGTGACACGGCTTGATCTCGCCAGCGCCGCCCCGGCGAATCAGTTCGGCAGGCATGCCGAAGACCACGGCAGTGTCTTTCGACTCGGCAACGGTGCGCCCTCCGCGGCGCTTGAGCTCGGCCATCTCCTCAGCCCCGTCGTGGCCCATGCCGGTCAGCATCACGCCAATTAATTTGTCCGGCGCGTAGTGCTGCATGGCGGTGGAGGCCAGCAAGCTCACCGATGGGTGCCAGAGGTAACTGCTGTTTTCCGGCTTGGGCATGACGTACGGCTTGCCAACTCGATTGCCGATCACGACGTCACTGTTGCCCATGCCGACAAAGACCGTGCCCGCCTCCAACGGCATGGGACGATTGGCCTCCACCACCTTCAATTTGCATACGCGGTCCATTCGCTCGGCAAAGGCACGGGTGAAATTGGCCGGCATGTGCTGGGCAATGACGATTGGCCAGGGATAGTTGGCCGGCAGCTGTCCGAGGATTTCCTCCAGCGTGCGAGGCCCACCGGTCGAAGACCCGATCACCACTAGCCCCGTGCCTGCGTCTATAAGGTCCGGACCGGACGCCTTGGCAGGAGCCGGTTCGACAGTCTTGGCGGAGGCGGTTTGCAAGCTGGGTCGGCGCACCTTTTTCATCCGCGCACCAGCGGCCGCGCGAACCTTGTCCACCAGGCACTCGCGCACCTGGTCGATGTTCAGCGAAATCGTGCCGCCCGGTTTGGCGAAGAAATCCACCGCGCCGAGCGCCAGGGCTTCAAGCGACGCCATGGCGCCCTGCTCTGTCAGGGAGGAAAACATAACCACCGGGCGTGGTTGCTCTGCCATGAGCATGGACAGGCAGGTAAGCCCGTCCATCTCTGGCATGTTGATGTCCAGCGTGATCACGTCCGGATCGAACTGACGCGCGCGCTCGATGGCCTCGACCCCATTGCGAGCCGTGTCGAGGACGAAGTCGCCTTCGGCCTCGAATAGCTGCTGCAGATGGCGTCGCATCAGCGCGGAGTCGTCAACGATGAGTAGACGAATCATGACCGTTCTCGCTTAAGCGACGCGCGCCAGCGCATCGAGCTCGCCGTCAGCGAGCAGCTGGCGCGGCTCGACGAGCTGGATCATGCGCTTCTGCTTGGGCAGATTGGCGACCCGTCCGAACAGCCGCTGCTGCTCGGATGAGAGGCTCGGGGCCGGTTCGATCAGGCTGCGCGAGATCTTGAGCACCTCGGCAACCGAATCGACGATGAACCCGGTGCGCATCTCGTTGATGACGAACACCATGATCCGCTGACGGTCATTGCTCTCGATGCTCGGCAGGCCGAAACGACGGCGCTGGTCGATCACTGGCAGCACCACGCCGCGCAGGTTCATCACCCCTTCGACGAACTCCGGTGCCTTGGGCACGTGGGTCAGGTTCTCCGGCACACGGACGATTTCCTGCACGCTGTCGATCGGCACGCCAAACTCCTCGTTGCCGAGGCGGAACACCACCAGCTGCTCTTCATCATCGGTTTCGGCCGAGTCCATCAGGTCTTCGTCCACGGAAGGCTCCTTGTCGGTTTCGTTGAGGACGCGCTGCACCGACTGGTGCTGTAGCAGGCGCTCGGCGGAGACCACCGAGACCAGCCGCTTTCCGTCGTTGAGCCGGCACAGGCCGGTGAGTTCGGCCATTGCCTGGTCACGCGCGAGCATCGGCGGCATCGGCTCGACTTGAGCCGCCGGCACGCGCAGCACTTCGTTAACAGAATCGAGAATGATGCCGACCGACATTCCGGCCAGGCTCACCACGAGAATGCGGCTGCGTTCATCGGTGGCCTGGCCGGGCAGGCAGAACATCTCGCGCAGCGACACCAGCGGCAGCAACCGCTGACGCAAGGTCATCACACCGCGCACATGGGAGGCTGACTTGGGCACCGAGACGATGTGCTCGGGGATTTGCACGATCTCCTGTACGTCATCAATGGCGATCCCGTATTCCTGCTCAGCGACGGTGAAGCTGACCAGTTGCAGCTCGTCACTGGCTTCGTCATCGCTGTCTTCGTCGCCCAGCGTCATTGCGCCAGCGTTGCTCGCCACGCGCTGCAGCAGGCTGTTCTCGCTAAAGCTGCCTTTGATCAGCGCTGCGAAGTCGATGATCATCACCAGTTCATGGCCACCGACCTGCTTGAGCAGGCCGGTGAGCAGATTGGTATTGATCGTTGCCTGGACGTTGCTGACCGGCTCGATCTGCTCTTCCTCGACCATGATCACGCTGGCGACCCGGTCTACTACGAAGCCCAGCGGCTGGCCGAGATTGAGCACGAGCGCGCGGGTGGAATCGTCGGCCTCACGCGGTTCAAGGTTGAACAGCGTGCGCAGGCAGATGATCGGCAGCACGTTACCGCGCAGGTTGGCCAAGCCATTGAGTGAAGGCGGCGTCAGCGGCACGCGGACCACTTCAGGGACGCGGATGATTTCCTGCACCGGCTGCATCTCGACCGCGAACACGTCCGAGCCGACCGTGAAGGTCACGAACTGCCGGCTGTTGGCCAGTTCATCGTCTTCGACCTCGCCCATTGAGGCGAGGGTCGGGTTTTGGTTGCTTTGGCTCATGGGTTATCCCCTCTCTTCAGGGATTCAGGCGCTTTGCAGCTCGTCTGCCAGGGAGGCGATCTCTTCGATGGCAGCCGACAGTTCCTCGGCGCCCTGGGACTGCTGTTTGGCAGCGGCGGCAGCTTCCTGGGCAGCGTTCTCGGCTTCCTGTGCGGCAGACGAAATCTGGTCGATGCCAGCTTTTACCTGGGCGATGGCGGCACCAATTTCCTCGGCGGACTTGAGGATGTCGGCCGAACCGGTTTCCACGCTCTGCACGTCGCCAGCCATGTTGTCGAGGTTGCGAGTGATGACTGTGGCCTTCTGGGCTTCAGCCAGGGCGGCGTTAATGATCTCCTCCAGATCGCGCCCGACCACGCCGATCTGATCCTGTACGGCCTTGACCAAGTCCTTGATGCGATCTGCGTTCTCGGCCGAATCGTGGGCCAGGTTGCGGATATCCGTGGCCACAACCACGAAACCCTTGCCGAACTCGCCGGCGCGCGCCGCTTCGATCGAGCCGTTGACGGCCAGCATGTTGGTCTGAATTGAAACGGTGGTGATGGCGTCGACGATCTTGTCGATGCGGCGGCTGACCAGCTCCAGCTCCTTGATCTGTACGAGGCTGGCACGGGTCGCCTCGATCGAGGTAGTGACCCCCCGGACCAGCGCGTCAATGTTGCCCTTGTTGGTATCCATCAGGCCCTTGATGGCGTTGGCCTTTTCCAGGCTCGACGTGGCGCGGCCCTGGGCGACTTCCAGGCCCTTCTCGATCTGGTTGACGGCGGCAGCCGATTCTTCAGTGGCGGCAGCCTGGGTTTGGGCGCCCTGACGGATCTGGTCGATGACCGTGCTTATCTGCGCCGAAGCGCGGTTGATCTCCTGAACGGCCGAGGACAGCTCTTCAGCAGCGGAAGCCACCTCTTCGGCGCTCTTGGCCACATCGCTTGACGACTTCAGTTCTTCCGCCAGCTCGGACAGGTTCTGTGCGGCCTGCTCGCACTCGGCCAGGGCCTGCGACTGCTCCTCGACGGTCTTGGCTGATTCTTCGGCGGCGGCGGACTGCTGCTCAGCGGCAGAAGCGATGGCATCGGCACCACGCAGGGCCTGCTGAGCGGCAGTGCTGCTCTGCACTGCACCGGCGGCGATGTCTTGCGCACCTTTGACGATCTCGATGCAATCGAGGCGGATCTGCTCAAGCTGGGACGTAATAACAGAGCCCTTCTGCACTTCGCCCTGAATGGTTTCGGCCGACTGGTTGATACCCTGGGCGATGTTTTCCACGTCGTGCTGAATCTTGCCGACCATGTCGGAGATCTGCTTGGCGCTCTTCTCGGAGGTTTCGGCCAGAGTACGAACTTCGTCGGCGACAACTGCAAAGCCCTTGCCGTGCTTGCCGGCGCGGGCGGCTTCGATGGCAGCATTGAGTGCCAGCAGGTTGGTCTGATCGGCGATGCGGCCCACGGCCTTGACGATCTCACCAATGTTGGCAGCCTGTTGCTTGAGCTCTGCGACGCGATCGACCGAGCCGGCCTGACGCTGAGCGGCGAGGCTGACGTTGCCAATCAGCGCCGCAACATCGGTGTTGATGACCGCTGCGAGCGTCTGCATCGCATCGGACTTCTCCTGAGCGACACTGGCTGCCTGCTGCTGCAGTTCGATGGAGCGACCAACGATCTCGAAGGCTTTCAGCGACTGCTGGGCAGCGCCAGAGGCCTCTTCGGCGCCGCTGGCGATCTGGTCGGCGGCGCGCTTGAGTTCTTCAGCGGCGGAGGCGGCTTCGTTGACCCCGGTGGACAACTGCGCGGTGGCGGCAGCGACACGCTCAGCCGCTTGCTGCTGTTTGGCCAGCGTGCGGGCGCGCTTGCGCTGGGCTTCAGCGTCGCGGGCAACGGTGCGTGAAACGACGGGTTCGGATGATGCGACGGGCGCGGCGGTCTTTTTCACCAGGGCCATGGATGTGTCCTCAACTACGGATGGAAATTTATGCATACGCAGCTGACGGGCGAGCGCCGGGAAGCATGCGGCCAAGCGAGGCGCAGAAGGCCCTCATGAACGGCATGCAGATTTAAGCGTCCTCAGGTCCAAGGAACCATCGGGCAACACCTTAGAAACAAATTGCAAAGCCCTAAGGAAAAACCCTAGCAAGGCCAGGTAAAGTTCTGGACAGCGTTGCCGTGGCTGGCGTCGATTGAGGTCGGGAAAGGCAGCCGGGTCGGCCAATAACACGCCCAGCGCGTCGAAAGACGCGCTAGACGAGCGTGGCTGCGGGAGCAGCCAATAGAGAACTCAGAGGGAACGAACGAAGCGGTGGGTAAAGGCGCCGGCTTCGATCGGCGCAGAGACGAGATAGCCCTGTATCTCGTCGCATCGCAGCTGTTCGAGAATGGCACGTTGTGCGTTCGATTCGACGCCTTCAGCGACTACCGTCATGCCAAGCGCGTGCCCCATCTCGATCACACCTCGTACTATCGTGCGGTCTGCAGCCTCCACGACGAGGTGGGTCAAAAAAAGCTTATCGATCTTAACGACGTCAGGTACGAATGACCGCAGGCTGCCAAGGGTGGCGTAGCCCGTTCCAAAGTCGTCCACTGCGATACGGACGCCAAGGGCCTTCAGGTCATTGACGACACGGGCTGCTGCTTCGTCGCCGTGTGTAATGGATTCCGTGAGTTCGAGCTCAACGCACTCGGGCGAGACGCCTCGCTTGGCGATAGCCTGCGCCAGCCTGTCGACGAACTCGGCCCGTAGCTGTTTGATCGAGACATTGACCGCCATGACGAAACGCTCAAGTCCCGACGCTTGCCAATCCACGAGCTGGTCCAACGCCTGGTCGATACACCAGAGGCCCACTTCGTTGATTAGGCCGGTCTCCTCCAGCAACGGGATGAACCGCAATGGGCTCACCAGGCCGTGGTCGGGGTGCTGCCACCGGATGAGCGCCTCGGCCCCACAGACATTTCCGCTGCGCAAATTGATCTTGGGCTGGTAATGAAGCGTGAACTCTGATCGCTCAAGTGCATGTTCGAGGCCCGCTTCAAGGCGGAGTGCATCAAGATCCAATTCGAACTGGGCGGGATCGAAAAAACCGAAGCTGTGCCGCCCTTCCCGTGCAAGCGAAGAGGATGCGGCCTGCGAGTTTCTTAATAGCGCTTCAGCAGACTCACCGTGTTCAGGAAAACGCGCCATCCCAATGAAACCGTTCACCTTCAGGGCATTGCCTGCGAGTTCGAACGGCTGCTGGAGGCACCCCAGCATTTTCAAAGCAACGCGCTGGTACTGTTCAACTTCATCGTTCCGGCTGAGCAGGACGGCATAGCGCTCACTATCGAGCTTAGCCAAATAGCCTTGCCCATCCAGCGCTTCGGCAAACACGGCACTAAGCTTGCGGACGAGCTCTTCTTCCGCAGCCTTCCCCAAAATATGTTGAACCCATCTGATCCGCTCGATCCCAACCGAAAACACCAGGAATGGCGAATTATCGCTAACAGCACGGATGCACTGTTGCTGAAGCCGCTTGAGGAACATTTCGTGGTTAGGCAATCCGGTGGCGCGGTCAAAGTGAGCTGTTTCGAATAGCTTCGCTTCAAACGTTCGTGCTTCGGTGATGTTTTCTGCGATCCCCACCATTCTGACGACGTTACCGGCGGTGTCGGTGAACGGAAACGCGCGATCTCGGACCCAAATCTGTTGGCCCTTTGGCCCGTAGGCGCGGAACTCGACTTCGGCCAGTTGGTGTTCTCCCAACGCCTTGTCGCGAAATTGCTCAGCCAGAGCGCGGTCCTCTGGATGGACAAGATCCAGCCACGCGTCTTGGTTTTCGTATACGCGCGCAGGCGGCATCCCAAGAACCTTTTCCAGAGCAGGGCTAAGATAGGTCAGCCGGCCGGCACCAACGTCATACTCCCAGAACACATGCGGCAAATGTTCGAGCATTTCCCGAAAGCGCGTCTCGCTCGCCTGCACTCGCGCAAGTAGTTCGCGTGAGAAATTAATGTCCATGAGCGCGCCCGCAACACGCTCTAGCGTTTCCCCGGCCCACTCGGCCTTTCCGCGCATTCGAAACCAATGGTCGCCTCGCGCCGTAAGCAACCGAAACTCGACGTCCAGCGGAACACCCTCTTCCAAGTGTTGGCTCCAGCCAGTGGCGAGGGCCTGCGCATCGTCGGGGTGGACGTGGGACATGAGCCACCCTCGGAAGTCGCCGACACCCTCTGCTGCGTAGCCGGTAAGCTGGGTGAAGCGCTCCGAGACATAAAGACTGTTACTCGAGGGACGCCACTCCCAAATCCCATCGTTGCTTCCCTCGTCTACGAGTTTCAGCCTCTGGATGTGCTCGGCCAGTGCCGCCCTCAGGTGCACCGCCTCGGTTATGTCTTCATGCACGAGGACCACCCGAGGAGGCGTGGCTGGCAATAGCGTGACGAAAGCCTGTAGGTTCCTGGTAGCGCCTTCCTGATCCGAAAGCGCATAGTCCAGACGCAGCTCGCCTCCGATCCCTTCCAGCAGTGCTTCTATTCCTTCCAAAAGGCTTTGGGCGATTTCGCTACCATCGAGCGATAGCGCGCGGCAAAAAGCGAGATAGTCAGCACCTTCCGCCAATCCAAAGGGTGCACCTTCCACAGCTGGCGTGGCGTCAGCCCAGGCGCGATTGCCGGTAATTACCCGTCCACGCTCATCCAATACCGCAATGCACTGGGGGAGCGCGTCGATGATCCCTCTTGTAAACGTGCCTGATTCAGAGAGAGCCCGCTCGCGAGCCTCTTGCTCGCTTATGTCCTGCACCGAGCCAAGAAGTAGTCGTGGACGGTTCCCGTGCGCGTTGGCGATAGCGCCAGCAAAGCGAAAGTAGCGCGTGTCGGCCGCGGCAGATGGTTTGACGCGAACCTTGACGTCAAGCGAGCTTCCGCCCTCGGTGATGTCCAGAAAGGCGCCTACCAAGGCCAAGCGGTCATCGGCATGAAGCGCCGATAGAAGCGCCTCCTGCTGGACTGTCCCGTCTGCCTGCGCAGGCAGAGAAAGGAGCTGCCTGGCCTGTTCCGAAAGCTCGAGCCGCCGTTGGTCCAGATCAAACGTCCAATCTGCAAACTGACCGACTCGCTGTGTCAGACGTAGCCGTGCCTCGGCGGCCTGCAAGTGCTGTATGGCCGTCACGTTTTCCGTGACATCACTAAAGAAGACTCGGACGCCATCGGCACAGGGATGGATGCTCACGTGGTACCAGCTATCGGAGTGCGGCGAACTCCAGTCGAAATGGCGCGCGAAGCCATTATCCATGGCGTCACGTAGCGCATCGCCAAATTCACCATTCGCAAGGTCTGGGCGCAGGTGCGGTAGCGTCTTGCCTATCACGCCATCGCCATCACCGCCCCCGAGGATCGACTCAGCAGAAGCGTTGGCCTGCACAACCCGCCAATCCCGGTCAAGCCGATAGAAGCCATGCGCGATGACGTCCAGGAACTCTTTATGGTCCGAGATCGAGGTACGTAGCGCCTCGGTGCCCGCCCTCAGGGAGGTGACATCCCAGGATAGGGACAGAATTGACTCAACCCGGCCTTGCGTATCGAAGACCGGGAGCAAAAGGACATCCCACCACTTCGGCGTCCCGGCGGCGGTGGGGCAAAATCCGGAAAATTGACTGAATTGGCCTAATAAGGCTTGCTCGAACGATCGCCGCGCCGGCGCCTCCCATTCGCCATTCCAGAAGCCCAACCAGTCCGCTCCGCGTAGGCTGTCGAAGTCGCAGACTTCCATGACCGCCATGCCGCGCGCATTCATTGCCTGTAGACGCCCTGCAAGATCGATCTCCTTTAGGCAGCTTCCCTCGGACTCTCCCCAAACCTGGCAAAGCTGGCGCAACAGTTGCCCTTGCACACGCTCGCGATGGAGATGTTCGGCGAGCCTATGGCAACGGCCGAGTAGCAAAGCGAAGCCTACAATCACTCCGCCTGCGCCTAGGATCTCAAGTGATGAGGTGCCCTCTCCCTTCATCAAGCAAATCAACACGTAGCCGCCAGAGGTAGCAACTGCACTCGCCGCCAATGCTTGCCACATCAGCACGCCGGTTACTGACAGGGCCATCGCGATGACCCATGTCGGGATCAAAGCGGCCGGATGTGACGCACTCAGACAGAGCAGGCTGCTGGACGTGATGAGTATGGCAAGCACCCATGGTAGCCATGCCGGGAGCTGCAAACGCGGTTGCCGCGCGCGTGCGTGCCGCGCAAGGTACAGTTCGACGAAGCTGTCGCCAGCAGAAGTTGGCATGATGTGCTCGCAGGTGGATTTCAGACCAGTCTGCACTCGCTTCGCCTTGATTGATATCAGGTAATACCCTAGGTCGATCCTAATCGTCAGGACTAACCAAGCCCGTACGCACCGCGTAGAGCACGAGAGACGGCACATCGTGGAGCCTTAGTCGATCCATGATCTGGGAGCGGTGGGTTTCTATAGTCTTTACACTTAGACCCAGCCCCTGCGCTATGTCGCGAGTTGAACACCCTCTTGCGATAAGACGGAGTATCTCTGTTTGGCGCGGCGTCAACGCCGGCTGCAAGGCCGGTGATGGAGATGTTTCTATGCCGCGCCCGTCAACAACTGCTGACTGAATTACAGTCTGCGCAATACCGGGACTGAGATACGACTCGTTTCTGGCGAGCGCCTTCAAAGCCAACTCAAGTTCCTGAGCAGCCGCATCTTTCAACAGATATCCGCGCGCACCCAATCTCAGTGCCTCAAGCACATAATCACCTGTGGCATGCATTGAAAGTACAAGCACTTGGACTTCCGGAAAACGCGATCGCCACTGGCGTAATACGTCCAAGCCGCTCATTTGCTTCATGCTGATATCCAGCAGCAGGATATCCGGCTTAGCGGTCTCCAGAATCGTTTCGACCTCGGTGCCATCCCCTCCCTCTGCGACGACTTCGTAACCGGGCTGATCCTGGACAAGTGCTTTTAGCCCAGCCCGCACAAGACTGTGGTCGTCCACTAACGCAACGCGCTTCATCATGCGTCCCCTACGCGTTTTGGTTCTTGAGGTAGCCACGCCGTTACCCGCGTGCCTATGCCGCCGAGACTGGAGATTCTCAATTCACCACCAAGCGATGCTACGCGCTCATGCATGCTGGTAAGCCCAAGGCTGTCTGCCCTTTGGTGCGCCGCGGTGACGTCGAATCCCCTTCCGTCATCGATCACGTCCAGTCGAATACCGTCGGTGAGTTGCTGCACGTTTACCTGTATGTTTTTTGCGCGCGCGTGGCGCACGATATTGTTCACGGCCTCTTGGAATACTCGAAACGCAACCAAGGCCGTGGGGGCTGGCACGTGGACCAAATCCCCTTCTGTTTTGAATGACCATCGGATTCCGGGATCATCCAGGAACTTCCGCAGATGCGACTGCATCGCTGCCTCAAGGCCGAGACTTTCGAGTTGAAGCGGATGCAACGCGAGGGAGAGGCGCCGTACCGTCGCGAGTAGCAGATCCAACGTTTCAATGGACCCCTGGATCATCGGTGGCCTAGCCGCCCCTTCGTCGGCCCTACGCATAACGCGCTGTAGGTGAATCTTCAATCCAGTGAGCTGTTGCCCGATATCGTCGTGCAAATCGCGCGCGAGCTGGCGCCGTTCGGTCTCCTGTATTTCGATGAGACGCTGAGAAAGCGCTTGAAGGCGCCGATTGGCGTCCTCCAGATCGCGTTGCATTCGACGGTTCTGGCTAACGTCTCGTATGAGGAGCTGAACATCCGAAGGCCCCTTGTCTTCAAGCCTGATCTCGATAATTTCGGCCTCAAGAAGACTTCCGTCCGCGCGAACCAGCGGTACCTGACGAAGCGGCGACTCCGAAATGACGCCCTTCTGTAAGGCAATCATGCGATCCAGCTCCCGCGCACGGACATCTGGGTGGACATACTGTGCGAAAACTCGAGTGCTGGGTCGCTCGGCAAATAGCATCGCGCGGGCGGCCTCGTTCGCGAAATGCACCTCTTCGCCGCGGATGACCACGACGCCTTCTGGAAAGCTATTGATCATTCGCTCATACAACGTACGCTGCCGAATCAGCCTCTCGTCTACCGACTCAAGCTCGCTTAGATCGACAAGCGCGCCGAACAAGACACGTGTGCCGTTCGAAGGATCGGTAACCAACTCGATGCGCTCGTAGACGCTGCGCACATCTCCGGATAGGGTGCGTATACGGTAGCGGTGTGCAGCATGCCCGGCCCGGGCCGCTCTGCGGTGCGCTTCTTCTATCCGGTCACGGTCCGCCTCAAGCACCGCAGCGCTATATGCAGTCCAGTCAAAGGTCTGCGATGGCGCCCAACCAATGAGCCTACAAACTTCGCTTGAGCACTCACCAATTCCGCTTTGCACGTCATACTGCCAATGGCCCAGCTTGGCGACCCGGCAGGCAAGCTCCCGCTGCTCTCTACCGCGACGTGCCTGAGGTTCGATGTCTACGTGGCCGTCCTCCACTATGAGCAATCCCAGCGCTCGGCCTCCAATACTGCAATTAGCGCCATTGACCTTCGCAGGCAGCGGTGAGCCGTCCTTATTGCGTAAATAACGAGCGCCTAAGATTGCTTCGTCATATTCCTGATCTGACTCACTTTCACGAGCCACAGGCAATCCAACAATCAACTCCTGCAGGGTGAGACGCTCGATATCCTCGGGGCCATAACCATATGTATGCCGTGCTGCAGGGTTTGCCCAGACCATCTGAAGGGTGTCCCTGTCATAGAGCCAAACAGGCCCTGGGTAGGCATCGAACAGGCTGCGGAATATGTCAGCAGGATGCAGGGACTTATCGACTGCTGACGTACTCCTGGCGACGCGCTGAGCGAAAATGAATAGCGCGACCGCCGTGATTATTACCAATAGCCCGGAACGCACTGCGTAGCTCCAAACTGGCAAGCCGAGTGCCCTTATCACGGAGTCGGTAGTAGCGACCCATAGCAGCGACAGTCCCACGTATCCAAGAACCAGCGTCCCAGTCGCAACGTCCATAGGCCACGAAGAGGAGGCTGAAAAAGAAGAAGAAGCGGATCGTTCGATTTGTTTGCGCAAGGTCACCTCTATTCAATCAGTGACATTCGACGCCGCACTTGGCGAGAACCATGCCCGTGCATGTATTGCGCCCATCCCGGGCCGAACGTTTCGCAATGTTTGGCTATTTGCGAGAGTAAAGAGTTCGTTCCCATCCAATGTCCAGAAGCCCCTCCACAGGAATAACCGCCGCGGTATTCGACACACGAGGATTGGCAACCTACGCGGGCCTACTTTCACCCTAGACCAAAACTTGCAATAACGGCGACTGAACCCAACAGCCCGCTAACAACGTGCATCAAAAAAAAGCCGGCACGTGGCCGGCTCGTAAAGTGGAAACTCAGCAGCCTTTCTGCGAAACCAGCTTGGTTTCCAGATAGTTGCCAATCGCTTCGCTGCCTCCTTCGGTGCCGTAGCCGGAATCCTTGACACCGCCAAACGGAAGCTCAGGTGCCGCCAGGCCGACATGGTTGATGGTCAGCATGCCCGTCTCGACGCGCTGGCCAAGGCGAGTGGCGTTGAGCGTGCTCGATGTGTAGGCATACGCCGCCAGGCCATACGGCAAACGGTTGGCTTCGGCGATAGCCTCGTCCAGCGTCTTGAAGGGGCGCATCACCGCAACCGGCCCGAAGGGCTCCTCGTTCATGATGTTTGCCTCTACCGGCACCTGACCGAGTACGGTCGGTTCGAAGAAGTAGCCCTTGCCCGACGTGCGCTTGCCGCCCAGAAGCAGCTCCGCGCCTTTCACCACGGCATCTTCCACCAGCGCTGCGAGTGCGGGCGCTCGGCGCGCGTTGGCCAGCGGCCCCATGGTCACGCCGGGCGATTCGCCGTTGCCCACGTTGATTTCACGTGCATGGCGGACGAACGCGTCGACGAACTGCCCGTACACCTCTTCCTGGATCAGGAAGCGTGTGGGTGAGACGCACACCTGCCCGGCGTTGCGGAACTTGCTCGCGGCCATTTCCTTCGCGGCGAGCTCGACATCCGCATCTGCGCAAACGATTACCGGGGCGTGCCCGCCCAATTCCATGGTGACACGCTTCATATGCTGGCCAGCCAATGCGGCGAGCTGCTTGCCAACCGGGGTCGATCCGGTGAAGGAGATCTTGCGAATCACCGGATGCTGGATCAGATAACTCGAAATCTCGGCCGGCACGCCGTAGACAAGGTTGACCACACCTGCCGGTACGCCCGCATCCACGAAGGCACGGATCAGTTCGGCCGGTGAGGCCGGTGTTTCTTCCGGGCCTTTTACGATGATCGAACAGCCTGCCGCCAGGGCAGCCGAAAGCTTGCGAACGACCTGGTTGATCGGAAAATTCCAGGGGGTGAACGCCGCAACGGGGCCGACCGGTACTTTCAACGTAAGCTGATAAACGTCCGGCGCGCGTGCAGGAATGACCTGGCCGTAGGTGCGGCGTCCTTCTTCGGCAAACCAGTCGATGACGTCCGCGGCAGCCATCGCTTCGGCCTTCGCTTGATCCAGCGGCTTACCTTGCTCGCGGGTCATGAGCACGGCAATGTCAGCCGCACGCTCCCGCATCAGGTTGGCTGCCTTGCGCATGATCTTGGAGCGTTCGTACGCCGACATCTCGCGCCAGGTTTCGAAGCCCTTTTGGGCAGCATCCAAGGCCAGGTCCAGGTCAGCCTGCTCCGCATGTGCCAGCTGGCCGATGACCTCCTCGGTCGCAGGATTCACGATATCGAGTGTCTTGCCCGACTGAGCGGGTACCCATTCCCCATTGATAAGCAGTTTTACGTCTTGAGCCATGAGTTGTCTCCAAGGTTGACGATAAGATACGACTCGCCAGGCCATGAGCCTGGCGCAAATGAATGGTTGCCCTCAGCAAGCGATGCCACTGGATGAAACGGCGGCATTCTCGGAGTGGATGCACTCGCCACACGCTTGCGTTCGTGGCCGAGATCGGCCGCGTTAGCGCATCAGCCCCTCCATGGCACTGGCAAGCTTGCGTACCCAGCGGCGTTGCCACGGCGCGGTCCTGACATTCGCGAGTACATGATCCTCGAGAATGAAGCTGCGAATGACCGCGTTGTAGCCCAGCCAGCGAAACGGCTCCGGCTCCCAGGTGGACAGGCTGTCGATACGTCGGTCGCCGAGCACCCACGGCTGCCGCGTCAGTACCGTTTCCTTCTCAAGGATAAGGTCAGCCAGCGTTCGGCCGCCCAGGTTCGCGGCGCCTACCCCCTCACCTCCATACCCACCAGAGAGCGCGATACGATTTTGACGATCCACCAGCATATGGGGTTTGAACCGCCGCGCCATACCGAGGTTGCCGCCCCAGGCGTGGGTGAGCTCAACCGAGCGCAACTGGGGAAACATTTCCGACAACAGGTAACGGCGAAGATCACGCTCGCCTTGGGTCAGGTTGAAATCCGTCCGTAGCCGGCCGCCGTACTGGTAGCCGCCGCGTGCTCCGAAAACGAGTCGATCATCCATCGACCGCTGCGCATAGGTCACCTGCCGGCTGGCCTCGCTGAACGCCTGGCCACGGTCGAGGCCGATGTCGCCCCAGATCGATGCAGACAATGGCTCCGTTGCGACAATCAGGCTCTGCACGGGAATCTGGTGGCGCCCCAGGTCGCCAAGCCCGGCTGCGTAGCCTTCCACGGCGGGAACGATCCAGTCAGCGCTTACCGTACCGTTGGCGCAGACTGCCCTACCCGGCTCCCAGTCGATAACGGCGCTGCGCTCGTAAATCGTGACACCCATCGCCTCAACGCAACGCGCCAAGCCGCGGACAAGGCGCGCCGGTTGAATCGTCGCGCAATGTGGCGAATACAGGGCGCCATACGGCCGGGCGACGCGAAGCTGCGCGGCGAGTTCGTCAGGCTCCAGCCAGCGGTAGTCGTCTTCACCAAGCCCCTTCGCCCGCGCCGCTGCCAACTGCGCAAGCAGCTCTTCGCGCTGCTCGGGGTATCGCGCTGCGCAATACAGCACGCCACCCTTGCGAAAGTGGCAATCGATCCCCTCTCGGGCGACCGCTTCGCCAACTTCGTCCGGTATGCCGTGTAATACGTTGTGCGCTTCATCACGTGCTGCCGCGTCGAGCCCCGCAAGGAGCCGGTCCTCGCCCAGTACGTTCCCCATCACCCAACCGCCATTGCGTCCCGATGCGCCAAAGCCCGCTGTTTCCGCTTCGAGCACGGCAATGTTCAAGGAAGGCGATTGCCGTTTGAGGTAATAAGCTGTCCAGAGGCCCGTGAACCCGGCGCCGATGATCGCGACGTCAACCACGATATCGGACATAAGCGCTTGGCGCGGTGCAAGGGGCTCGGACAGCTGGTCCATCCACAAACTGACGCTACGCCACTGATCCATCGCCACCTCTCATCGACCGATTCAATCGCCAGACCTCGCTCTTGGCGCCTGGCACGCACGGTGCAAGTCACTGAGAGCAGGTTAGCGTCCAATCCCGACACTGTCCTCCACGCGGGTCCGCAAGGAAAGATCACGCAGGTAGGCTCGCGGCGTCATGCCCGTATGGCGCCGAAAGCTGTTGTAGAAGGCCGACAAGGAATTGAAGCCTGCTTCGGCCGCCAGGTCGTCTACGGATCGCACGTCATCCATTTTCTCGAGCCGCGCCATCAAATATTCGAGCCTGGCCTGGTTCACGTAGCGATAGAAGCTCTGGCCCAAAATCTGATTGAGCAGATAGGAGATCTGATTTCGGCTGTAGCCCGTGGCCTCCGCCACCTGCGGCAAGCTCAGGTCAGGATCGAGGAACGGATGCTGGTTCTGGAAATAGCTTTGCAGATCCTGCGCCAGCGCGCCGAGCTGGCGGGCAGAAAGCCCCAGTTTGCCCATTGCGGACCTGGTCGCCGGCGCGGGCGTCGGCCGCTCACCACGCACCAGGGACGCATATTCATTGACGCGCCAGACCTTGGCATCCCGCACCGTAATTGCTTCGCTGGAGCGAAACGAGACCAATCCGTCGCCACCCTGGATCGTTGTTCGGTATTGAATGAACGCCGTATCGCCGTCTACCCGGATACGGTCCACATGCTCGAGCCGCTCCTCTGGACGTCCTGCCATGGTCGCCAGAACATACGCGCGGAGCTCGCCCAAATGCAGCGTGCGATTCTGGAAGAAATCGTTGTATTCGATGTCCGGATGATAGAGCGCCATGACAGCATCGATTTCCCGCTGTTTCCAACTTTCGTGGTAGCGCTGAATGACCGCTCGCGTGCGCGCGGTTGCACTCTCGTCATCACAGGGCTTGGTCTCGTCCATCATGGCATTCCGCAGGGTTCAGCAGGCAGCTTGCCGGAGTGGATCGCGCGCCTCAAGCCAGCTGTATCAGCCTCGCTGCCAGTGGTAGCATCCGCACCCCATGCGAATAGCCGATTTCCACCACCGCCTCGCCGACCTTGGCGCGAAACCCGTTCATATCGGGCGGATTAATCGCGACTGGCTCAAGGGGCTGCCGCTCGATACCGGCACCAAGCATCGCGCGGCTGAAGACTTCCTGCCGCTGAGCGTGCGTAACGGACTTCCTGGCGTCGAAGCCGAGCTTGCCGAACTCGCGTGTGTTCATTCCGAACATCCGGCGGCAGACGGGTCGATTCGCCTTCTGGTAAGGCTCCACGACGGGCAGATGGTCGAAAGCGTACTCCTGCCGCGAGGTGGATTATGCGTTTCGAGCCAGGTCGGTTGCGCCGTCGGCTGTACGTTCTGCATGACGGGCAAAAGCGGGCTTTTAAGGCAGGTCTCCAGTGCCGAGATCGTCGCGCAGGTCGCACTGGCTCGTCGGATCCGACCGGTGAAGAAAGTCGTCTTCATGGGTATGGGTGAACCCGCCCACAATCTCGATAACGTGCTCGAAGCCATCCACCTGCTCGGAACCGATGGTGGCATTGGCCACCGGAATCTGGTGTTCTCGACCGTAGGCGACCCTCGGGTGTTCGCCCGCCTCCCCCAGGAACGCGTCAAGCCCGCGCTCGCCCTCTCGCTGCACAGCACCCGCGACGATCTCAGACGAGAGCTTCTGCCCCGCGCACCTCGAATGACACCCGATGAGCTGGTCGAACAGGGCGAGGCCTACGCGCGCGCCATTGGTTATCCGATCCAGTATCAGTGGACACTGCTTCGCGGTATCAACGATACCCAGGAAGAACTCGACGGTATCCTGCGACTGCTGACAAGCAAGTATGCCGTGCTGAATGTCATTCCCTACAACAGCGTGGCAGAGGACGACTACCAGCGCCCGGACGGCGATCGTATCGTGCAGATCGTTCGCTACCTGCACAGCCGAGGGATTCTGACCAAGGTCCGCAACTCGGCCGGACAGGACATTGACGGCGGTTGCGGTCAGCTGCGCGCACGTGCCACGGACGTGGTAAACACGCGAAGGCTGCACCGATCCTGACTCGGTCTGGCATCATGGCGCGCCCATTTCTATCCCGGCCGCCCTATGCACACTCTTGAACAACTCAGCCGCGGTGATCTTGCCGGCATCAAACGACTGGATCTCCAGGCGGGCCTTGATCACTTTCCGGACGACATCTTCGGGCTGGCCGACAGCCTGGAGGTTCTAAACCTGTCGGATAACCGGCTGAGCACGCTTCCGCACGACCTCTCGCGGTTGCGCAAGCTCCGCGTGGTCTTCTGCTCGGGCAATCCCTTCACGGTATTGCCTGAAGCGCTGGGCGACTGCGCACATCTCGAAATGGTGGGTTTCAAGAGCTGCCAGGTACGCCATGTACCCGAGGCAGCCCTTCCCCCTGAGCTGCGCTGGTTCATCCTGACGGATAACGCGGTCGAATCCCTGCCGGACGCGCTGGTTGAGCGTCCCCGCCTGCAAAAGCTCATGCTGGCTGGCAACCGCCTCTCCCAGCTGCCCGCCGGGATGGCAAGCGCTGAAAACCTACAGTTGCTCCGTATCGCCGCAAATCGGTTCGAGCAATTGCCGCCCTGGCTTTTATCTCTACCGCGCCTCGCCTGGCTTGCCTATGCAGGCAACCCTTTTAGCGACACATCCGAGGAGCATGCCCGCGCAGCACATCCCGTCCCGACGATTCCACGCGCCCATATTTCGCTCGGTCAGGTGTTGGGCCAGGGTGCATCCGGCATCATTCACCGGGCAGAGTGGCAGTCACCAGTCGGCGCGACGCGAGCCATGGCAGCCAAGATGTTCAAAGACGCCGTCACAAGCGATGGTCTGCCTCGTAGTGAAATGGCCGCATGCCTGGCCGCGGGGCGGCACGCCAATCTGGTAGAGGTCGCCGGGCCGCTGACTCCCGCTGACGAACAACCCGACGCGCTACTGTTTGAATTAATCGACTCGCGATACCGTACACTCGCAGGCCCGCCCTCGCTGGAAAGCTGTACACGTGACACCTACCCCACCGACTTCAGGCTCTCGCCCCAACAGATTTTGAAGATTGCGGCGGGCGCGGCCTCGGTTACCGCGCACCTGCACCGCAATGGCATTCTTCATGGTGACCTCTATGGGCACAATCTGCTCGTCGATAGCAATGGGTACGCCTTACTGAGCGACTTCGGTGCAGCGTCCTTCTTTGCGCCCGGTAGCGTTACTGGTGAAAGGCTTCAACGGATCGAGGCACTGGCCTTCGGATGCTTGCTGGAAGAGCTGATCGCTCACGCGGATAAACCGGAGGCGTCAACGCTAAATGAATTGCGCACGCTACGAGACGCCTGCCTGCAATCCGACACTGACGCGCGACCCACACTTATTCAGATGGATGCGCAGCTCAACGGTACAGCGCTACCGGAGTAAAACGAACCCGAGGCCGATCACGGAAACAAGAAATCCCGCGACAGCCATCAAACCGTCGCGGGCAATCAAGGCCAGCCCAAAAAGTGCGATCGTCGCGAACGGGATCATGCCGGCGAACGGGATGATCTCAAGCGGCGGCGTTGCCAGGCATAGCACTACCGTGAAGAGCGCCATCAACTGTAAGAACGGCTTGCGAGTGGCCCACACCAGGCGCGGCCGGACCAACTTGTCGATCCAGCGAATGGGCTTACGCACCTTCGCGAGGCCTTCCAACCGACTGGCCTTGACGCTGCGGCGGTCGATGAAACCCGGCAGCCATAGATCTTCACCACCGAACAGTATTTGCACGGCGAAGAGCCCGACAATGATAGCGATGAACGTCGGCATGCCCGGCACTCCACCGATCGGGCTGATCTCGATGATGCTGGGAATGAACAGGAAAGGGCCGAATCCCCGCGAGCCTATCGCCTCGCGAATGTCCGCTACGGAGACCTCGTCCTGGTCTTCACTCAGGTCGAGAATCTCGCCGATCAGATTCTCCAGATTACCTTGATCACCCTGCTGCTCATGGCCTGACATGAATCCTCCGTTTCGGTTGGCTTGCACAGGCACCCAAGAAGGAGCCCGAGCGTCCAGATGGGACCATTCCATAGCGATGGCCATGGAACGTGACCCGGACCTTACGTTAGGGTCCAGCAGGGCGCGTTCGATCCCTCGACGGCAGCAATGCCTGCCGCATTGTGTAACGCGCGGATGCGCTCGGGCGCAGGCCACCATGCCGGCAATAGCTCCCGCACCTGCCGTTGACCGAATCGATCATCGATCAGCGTGACGACGCCAGTATCTTCCAGCGTCCGAACGACACGGCCAGCAGCCTGCACGACCTTTTGCAGGCCTGGATAGAGATAGGCATATTCGTAGCCGGCGCCAAACGCCGCTGCCATTCGTGCCTTCAGGCGCTCATTGATCTGATTGAACTGCGGTAGCCCCAGCGTCGCGATAAACGCGCCAATGAGCCTGTCTCCAGGCAAGTCCACACCTTCACCAAACGCACCGCCCAGCACCGCAAACCCTATACCGCGCCCCTGCGCCTCGAAACGCTCGAGGAACCCGTCCCGCTCGGATTCGTTCATCTGGCGTGACTGACGCCATATCGGCACGTCTGGTCTGGCTTGGGAGAAGGCCTGGGCGACCTGTTCGAGATAATCGAAGCTTGAGAAGAAGGCCAAGTAATTCCCCGGGCGGTCTGCATATTGGCCCGCGATGACTTTCACAATAGGGGCAACGGAAGCTGAGCGGTCAGCATAACGCGTCGAAATATCTCCCACATGCCGAACACGCAGCTGGCCTGCCTTAAAGGGTGAAGGGACGTCTTGCCAGGGCGTGGTCCCCGGCAATCCCAACAGATCCCGGTAGTACCTCGCCGGGCTGAGCGTGGCCGAGAACAGCACAGTGCTATGGCTTTGAGCGAAGCGCGGCGCCAGGAACGCTGCTGGCGATAGGTTACGAAGGCATAGCACGGAGGTCGCCTTTCGGCCGCTCCCGCTCTTCTCCAGGTCGAACAGGTAATCCTCGTTGAACAGCTCGGCGATACGGCAGAACTGCATTGCGTCGAAATAAAAGCGCTGCACTTCGGTAGGCAGCGGCGCAGGCAGCTCGACGAGAAAGTCCGTCAGCTCGCTGACCGCCTGGAGCAGCGTCGATATCAGCGTTACCGGTATCTCCGGGTAGCTTTTATAGGGTTCGTCGCCTTGGGCGGCCGCCAGCGTACGCCACTGCCGCGCAACCCTGTCAAGCGCGCGTTTGACCGCCGCATTCGGTGCACTACGACGTGCCTCATCCAGCGACCGCTGCGTCAGTGCGGCGCTGTACATGCCACGCCCGCGGTCCACCAGATTGTGCGCTTCATCGACCAACACGAGCGTGCGCCATCCGTTGGACATGGCCAGGCCATGCAGCATCGCGGCAAGATCGAAATAGTAGTTGTAGTCGCCGACGACAACGTCCGCCCACCGTGACAGCTCCTGGCCCAAGTAATAAGGGCAAACATCGTGGCGAAGCGCGATGGCTCGCAGCGATGGCCGATCGAGCCAACCATGGATGGCCGCCTCGGCACGCGCCGCCGGAAGCCGATCGTAAAACCCTTTTGCAAGTGGACAGGACTCACCATGACAGGCCCGGTCCGGGTATTCGCAGGTTTTCTCCCTCGACGCCAGCTCCAGCACGCGCAAGGGTGCCTTGGCAGATCGCAAATGACGTAGCGCACCCAGCGCCAGCGCGCGCCCGGGCGTTTTTGCGGCTAGAAAGAACACCCGGTCCAGTCTCTTCGCAGCCAAGGCCTTGAGCTGCGGGAACAGCGTGCCGAGTGTCTTGCCAATGCCGGTCGGCGCTTCCACCATGAGGTCGCAGCCAACGCTGCCGGCCTTGTAGACGGCCTCGGCAAGCGCCCGCTGCCCGTGTCTGAATTCGGGATGAGGAAACCGCAATGCAGACAGGTATCGGTCACGCGCTTCGCGGTGAGCCAACTCCGACACAGCCCACGCCGTGAATCGCTCGCAAAGCCCATGCAGATGCGTTTCGAGCTCGGCAGCGGTGCAATGCCGATCCAAATGTGTCTCCCGCGCTGTGCCAATGTCGAAGTAGACCAGCCTGAGGTGCACATCGGTGAGCTCGCGTTCCTCGCACAGCAACGCCCCATAGGTCATCAACTGCGCCCAATGGAGGTGGCGCTGGTTATCGGCCTGCCTGGAAAGGTCTCCCCGATGCGTCTTGATCTCCTCGAGCCGGTTCGACGCCGGATCATAGCCATCGGCACGCCCCCGAACGGTCAACACACCGACCGTTTGGCTAAGGGAAACCTCGCGCTCATAGTCGCCGCCTCGGCGTCCGGTCACCGTCTGGTGACCGGCGATGCCTTCCTGTGCCGTTGGGGCGGGCGTGAAACGAAGGTCCAGGTCGCCCGTCTTGGCGGCGAACTCGCATAGCTCCCTCACCGGGACGCGGTACGTCACACGGTCATCTCTGTTGCCCACTGCACGTAGCAGACGGTCACCGGCATCTCGTGCTTGGCACAGAAGGCCAGCCAGCGTAGCTGATTGTCCTGGAGCCGATCGCCAGGGCCCTTCACCTCGATCATTCGGTAGCGCTTTTCATCAGGCCAGAACTGAATGAGGTCGGGCATGCCGGTCCGGTTGGCTTTCACATCACGCAACAGGCGCTCGAACCATTCGCGAAGGTGGCGCGGCGGAATGCAGTCCAGTGCTGTTTCAAGCAACGCTTCGTCAATGCCGCCCCAGTGCACGAAGGGTGACATCAAGCCGTGTTTGCGTTGGTAACAGCCGAGGATCGCGTCGCGATGCGTGCCTGCATCGAGCATCGCGAAACAGCGTTCAAACTCGGCTTGGCGGCGCGTACGAAAGCCAGCCTCATAGAGATCGACCGGCCCTGCGTGAAAGGGGTGGAAAAATGCACCGGGCACCGGTGCGAAGATGGCTTCCCAACACAACAAACCGAACAGCGCATTGATCAGCAGATTCTCGACGTAGAATACTGGCGCGTGTGGTTCGGTGAGGTGAAGCGCAACGGCTTGCTCGACCGATACACCGCAATGCGGCAATGACAGATCGAGCCTTTGATAGTCGACCGGCGCGCGTCTCGTGGACCGTGCCTGACCCAACTTCCGCTCAAGTCGCGGCATGATGCGCTCCAGATGTTGAACCTCGGCTTCGTCCCGCGGAGCCATCGATATGATCCTGGCCTCGGCCAGTGCATCGTCATAGCGCTCCAGTCGCTCCAGGACGCGTAGTCGCCGGCTCCGCGCGCCGACATGGTCGCACTCTTGGTAGAGCGCTTCGGCCCAATCAAGCTCGCCAGAACGCTCACACTGTTGTGCCATGAGGTAGGTCAGGCGGTGTAGGCGCAAGTCCAGCCAGGCGCATTCCGAACGCTCTGGCAGGTCAGCCAGTAAGGTAGCGATGTCCTCCCCGCTTTCGAAACGTTCCCTACACCGGTGTACGTGCAGGTAGCTGTCAATATCGTCGCGACATGAAAAGCCACGCGAGCGCGCATCGATCGAAACCGCCTCATAGCGATGGATGCCGAGATCGGCCAAGACAAAATCGGACCATGTCTGCCGAAGGTTGCCAAAGAACATCAACCTGATCCGATCGCACAGCGGCATGCAGTGCAAACGGAGCAAACAATCTTCGCCAAGCCAGCATTCAAAGGGCCTGGCCATGGTGTTTTCCGCCTGCAACGCAGCCAGCCAGTCTTCCTTGCGCAGCCCCCGGCTCGGGCCGAACGCACGCGTTAGCTCCGCACGAGTGCAAAGCCGGAACAATTGACCGATGTCAATCTCGAAGCCCGTTTCTACCCAGCCTGCTGCAAGCAATGCATCGAGTGCGGCCGCGCGATCCGTAACCTCGTCATACTCCAGCTTGCTCAGCCGAAAAAGATCCCCTTTACGCATGATCATGCGGGTCAACAGGGCCTGCGCATCAGATGAAAGCCCCAGAAAGCTCGCTATTTGGGCAAGCTCCTCTTCAAGCAGCAGATCGCCATGCCGATCACGTACCCATTCGAGCACGCTGCGGAAATTGAGCAAGTAATAGAGAGGATTGTCGACGGATGCTGGAGACACGAGGCTGAACGCTTGGGCGGGACACTGTTCATGCGTACAGATATCAGGCCAAACGGCGAATGGCAAACCGTGTCGATCGGCGGGGCCTCAACAAGGCGGACAACGACGACCCCGGCTATCACAGCCATGTGGTACGAGGCTCGGTGTGGCTAGGAATCCACGTCAGGCTTGCGCACATCATCACCCGGGATTTCCTGGGCAGGCGCATCGGGTACAGGAGCGTCTGTTGGCGTAGGAGACGGAGTGCCCGGCGGCGCTTCAATGTCGTTGGGATGGTGTACGTCTGTACCTGGCCCTGCAGGCGTCGTCATGAGAAAGCTCCTGAAGCGTTTCTCTTACGAACCAGACAAGGGCCAAGCGTTCCGTTCGAGAGATGGCCGAGCCGCTGTTAGCCTGCTACGGGCGTGCGCATCGTGACGAACTCTTCAGCAGCCGTCGGATGGATACCCATGGTTTCGTCGAAGATCCGTTTGGTCGCGCCAGCCCGAATGGCCACGGCAAGGCCTTGAACAATCTCCCCTGCCGACGGCCCCACCATGTGGCAACCGAGCACCTTATCGCTATCGGCGTCGACTACCAGCTTCATGAACGTCTTTTCTTGCGACGCGGTCATGGTCAGCTTGAGTTGGCGGAAACGGCTCTCGAATATCTTCACCCTGTGGCCCGCTTCACGCGCCTGCTCTTCGGTCAGGCCGATCGTGCCGATGTTGGGCAGGGAAAACACAGCCGTCGGGACCTGCGAATAGTCGACCAAACCGTGGTATTCCTCCGGCTTGAACAACCGTCTGACCACAGCCATGCCTTCAGCCAGTGCCACCGGCGTGAGTTGGACGCGACCGATGACATCGCCAATCGCAAGTACGGATGCATCCTTCGTCTCATACTCATCGTTCACCTCGATGAAACCGCGGGCATCAAGGGTGACGCCTGTGTTTTCCAAGCCCAGGCTATCGAGCATCGCCTCGCGGCCAGTTGCATAGAACACGCAGTCGGTTTCGAGCGTGGACCCGTCAAGCAATTGCAGCGTAAAGCTGCCGTTCTCATTGCGCTCTATCCGGGTGATATCGGTGTTGAATCGGAGGTTCACGGCTTTCTTGCACATCTCTTCGCGCAGGTGCTCGCGAACTGCCAGGTCGAAGCCGCGTAGAAACAGCTCGCCTCGGTACATCTGCGTCGTTTCCACCCCGAGCGCATGGAAAATGGATGCAAATTCCACCGCAATGTAGCCGCCTCCAACAACGACCATTCGCTTGGGAAGCTGCTTGAGGTAAAACGCCTCGTTGGACGTAATGATGTGCTCTTTCCCGGGAATGTCCGGTACTTTCGGCCAGCCGCCTGTCGCAATCAGGACATGGCGCGCTGTGTAGCGCTTGCCGTCGACTTCGACCTCGTTCGAGCTGATGAACCGCGCGTGGCCTTCTATGAGCTGCACGCCGTTGTTGACTAGCAGGTTGCGATAGATCCCGTTGAGGCGCGCAATCTCCTTGTCTTTATTGGTGACGAGGGTCGCCCAGTCGAATTTCGCCTGTTCAATATTCCAGCCGAAGCCCTTGGCATGCTCGATGTCTTCACTGTAATCGGCGGCATAGAGGAACAACTTCTTAGGTATGCAGCCGACGTTTACGCAGGTACCGCCGAGATAGCGGTTCTCTGCGACCGCCACACGCGCGCCGAACCCGGCCGCGAAGCGTGCCGCCCGCACACCACCGGAGCCGGCACCAATGACGAATAGGTCGAAATCGAAGTCCATGCTTGCCTCGCTTGCAGATTTGATGCTCAGCATACCGCAGATGCTGCTCGCCCGCCGCGGCGTAGGGCTGCGTGCCTTCACGGCTAAACCCCAGAGCCCTTTATTTGATGACTGTTCATTCGTGCCCAGCAGAAACGACAAGGGCCAGCCCGTAGGCTAGCCCTTGTGCAAACCGGAAAGGCGTAGATTCAGAACGCCTGGCCAGTCTTGTACAGGTTCTCGAAGCAGAAGTTGGTCGCTTCGATATAGCCTTCGGCACTACCGCAGTCGAAACGCTGACCCTTGAATTTATAGGCCAGCACGCAACCGTCCTGAGCCTGCTTCATGAGCGCGTCGGTGATCTGGATCTCGCCGCCTTTGCCTGGCTCGGTCTGTTCGATCAGATCGAAAATGTCCGGGGTCAGGATATAACGGCCGATGATAGCGAGGTTGGACGGCGCATCTTCCGGCTTGGGCTTCTCTACCATGTGGCTTACACGGTAGATGTCGTCGCGGATCATTTCGCCAGCAATGACGCCGTACTTGTGCGTCTGGTCAGCCGGTACTTCCTGGATCGCCACGATGGTGCAGCGGAACTGGTTGTAGAGCTTGACCATTTGTTGCAGAACGCTGTCGCCTTCGATGTTCAGGCACAGGTCATCAGCAAGCACCACGGCAAAAGGCTCGTCGCCGATCAGCGGACGACCGGTCAGGATCGCATGACCCAGTCCCTTCATCTCTACCTGGCGGGTGTAGGAGAAGGTGCATTGGTCGATCAGGCGGCGAATACCGACGAGGTAACGTTCTTTTTCGGTGTTACGAATCTGCTGTTCGAGTTCGTAGCTGATGTCGAAGTGGTCCTCGAGCGCGCGCTTACCGCGACCCGTGACGATCGAAATTCCGCTGAGGCCAGCTTGCAGCGCTTCTTCGACGCCGTACTGGATCAATGGCTTGTTCACCACTGGCAGCATTTCTTTCGGCATCGCTTTGGTAGCGGGGAGGAAGCGCGTGCCATAACCGGCAGCAGGAAACAGACATTTCTTGATCATGTGAGTCCTTTGCACTTTGAGGAGCGTAGGAACTGTCACGCATAGGCCGTGACAGCGATATTACAAGCCAAAGTCGACGATGAAAGTCGTCCCGATGGCGCCTGGCTAGGTCTGACCATCTTTGGCCCGTGTGGTTCTGTTGGATTGCATTTTGTAGCGTAGCGCGTCGATACAGCATGAATCCGATCAGCGGTATTGACAATTGGGGCCGGGTATAACCCAAGAAAAAGATATTTATTGACAGCGCCGGCCAGTCATGCATTGAACGCATCGGCCGGTGCGGATGACCAATGCTTGGAAATCTCGCAACCAACCGAGGCCAATTCCTAGGAGAGTTCGTGCGGATCAATTTGCTCTATGCATCGCTCTTGTTTCTGCTGCCCGTCCGTACGATGGCAGCAGACACAGCCCAAGATTGCGAATCCATCGGAAATCCTGGCGAACGGGTGCAATGCCACGCGGCCGCGTTCGCATCCCGGCCATGGCTGCCAGGATCCCCTGCCGAAGCGGAAACGGGAATATGGAAAATGCGCAGTGCACCGGACCCGCAGGGCGGCGAGACGGTCTACTTTGCCTCGCTTCGCGCAGAGCATGGCCAGGACCGCTGGAGCAGGCCTGCGTGGCTGACGGTCCGCTGCAAGGCAGACAAGACGGAGCTTTACATCACGTGGGGTGAAAGCCTAGATACCAAGGTCCAAACCGTCTACGCTCTGGATGCCGGGAAACCCGTTACGGAGAGCTGGAAGCGCGCGCCTGATCGTACGGCTGCGTTCTATCCAACCTCACCGATCAATTTTCTCAAAAGGCTAAGCGATGCCAGCAACTTGGCTATTACCGTGACGCCAGCCGACGGTTCGCCTCACACCGCTGTTTTCGTGACCGCCGGGGCGCAGGCTGCCCTGGCCCCGGTCCGCAAGGCATGCGGGTGGTAACGCGCAAACGCCGCAAATTTCGCAGCGTTCTCATTATTAGAGCAGCCAACCCAACCAGAATCGTCCTTGGTCAACCGGCCGGATCGGCTGCCCTCCACTGACTGCACTGGGCGAAGTTAGTTTCATTCCAAGACCATCAATGTATTGGGTTTATCGTTTTAGCGTAGGGAAAACTGCAAACGCGCCAACGGCTTATATCGCACCGTGATCGGCCGGATGGCGGTATGATCCATCCGCGGGCGGGCAAAGGTGGCCTCACCGAGAGCGCTACTGAGCGGAACCGAGTTCCTTGCACAACAGGGCTTGCACCTTTATAGTCCGCGCCTGCCCGCCAAGACGGGTTCCGCATCAAACAGCGCTACTGCCCGAATGGCGAAATCGGTAGACGCAGGAGACTTAAAATCTCTCGGCCGCAAGGCTGTGCCGGTTCGAGTCCGGCTTCGGGCACCAGTAATCACGCGGCTTCCAGCAATTCCCTCCTTATGCCGCGTGTTCCGCAAAAAGGACTTTGTTCCGCAATTGTTGATCGTGGCGAGCAGGCGTCTGGCTTGAGTGTCTCAGTGGCAACCCTACAGATGGGCATGCCATGGACCGAATATGCGACCACAACCGCACCCAGCTCTACCGCCGCCTGAAGAATTCTTAACGCGAACTTGCCGAACGCCGCCCATATAAAGGTGACACCGTGGTCGAGTTGCACACGATGAAAGTAAAGCAGGAGATAGAGAGGGTGGAAATAGAGCTAGGGGGCTAGCTTGATACCTTGCTGGTTCAGCGCTCTGACCCGTACGCAGCCACGCCGTCTCCACTCGAAAACCAATCACTTTCAGTCATTCCCGGCTTGCAGACAAAGACCTTCCCCGTTTCGCCATCTTTCGGTTGCTGGAAGAACCGCTGCATGTCGGTATGGGGTGTAATCAGATGTCGGCATCCGCGAGCTCGCGGACTGGTGAAACTCCGAGATGCGGTACTTCCCTTCATTGGCCACCTTTCTGCTCAGCACGAAGGTCCTTTTTTCACTCGGATCAACAGCACAGCAGAGCATCCTTACAGGGTTAAGAACGGTAATGCCCACGCGTTAGCTTCCAAACGAATCAGATGGCCGCCTAGACAAGTGAGGTCGGCTGCATCGCCGTTCGGCATATTCCGAACATCAGCGATGCCCTTCCAATCTCGCCAGGACCCCGCTACGTGCGGGGTTTTATTTGTCTGCTGCGAGCACTATTCAACCAGTACTTTCGAGGCTCTCGGAGTAAAGCTGCCAAGCTTGAAAGCAGCCGATTGAGGGTTTGGAAGCCAGCTGATGCGGCATCTATTCATGCGGTAATGGACGCTTCAGCAGAACGTAACTTGAACTCTACAGCCGCGCCCTTCTGGTCGCCAGCGTTCAGCTTCCTCAGGAGGGTCAAGTCGCGAAACGCTCGTCCGCCGATGTTGAAGATCAGGGAGGCCGGCGCGTCGAACTGGTGCTGACAGAGATCGACGCTAACGGATCGCTTTATCTCGAGCTCAGCGTCACGAAGGTCTTGGCGCAGGAAGTGGACAGCCGGGGCGGCTGTGATCTTCATTCCGCGGGTGTGTGCGTCCGTACCCAGTGGTCTCAACGCCCACGCCGTCGTCATAGCTTCCAAACGAAGCCCTTAGAACTGTTTGATAAGGTCAATGCCTCATTGAGATGTGCGCATTAGTTCACTCCATGAATGAAAAGACGCGCTCAGTGGCGGGCCTTAGCTCATAAACGGTTAATATCTAGCGAAACTGACAGGGAAATTCAGATGAGGCTTTTGATCGTGTGGATAGCCGCCGCGTCTCTTACAAGCTGCGGCACCATTAAGACGCTAACGGACGAAGATGGCGCAGCCGACGAGCTGGCTCGGTTGAACTCGAATTGCTCTGTTGTGCCGCGAATGTACAGCGGCACCGCGTACGAATTTTGCAGTTTGGATAGCCAGCCACGCCTAGAGCATGACCAACCTGTTGACGCCGCCGGCCTTATGATTTGGATGGGGCTTTCGGCATTGGCCGACACGCTGATAATCCCATACACGACATATCAGCAATTCGATCGAGGGAGTATCGAAGTGAAGCGATCTACTCGCTAAAAACAGCCAGTGGCGCGGCTTTTATTGGTATCGAGACTGCCCTAGCATGCGGACCCCGTAGAACATCAGCCACCCTCGCCATCGCGCTATGCCAGAGGACCTGAGAGCGTTCTTTAACACCTAGTCAGCATCCTCGCGGCTCATCTCGCCTCATTCGTAGAGCCAGTCGTGCAGCGTGGCAGCGGCGTGGCCGTAGGCTCCCAGCAGAGCGAATGTGACCGGCAGGCGCGGCACCGAGGCGAAGTCTGTCTCGAACCCAGACGGGACTTCGATCAGGCCATGTTGAGGGTCCAGATACGAAAAAGGCACCACCATGCGCCATGTCTTCCGATCTTCAAGCAGCTTAACTATCAGCGGATTCGGGAACCGTTCCGTTGGGCTACCCCCTTCCAGCATCTAAGCGGTCATTCTCCCGTCCTTCACGGCTTGCTGCCGCTCGGCCTCGCGGTTGACGCGCCGGCAAGTGGTTTCAGCAAAATAGGTCTTGAAACGTTCGTGGCATCCATTACTGTTGCCGGGGCGGCTGCGATCGTTGCAAGCCGCGCCGCCCGAAGTATTGCCTGACGAACGTAGTCAGCGAATCTGGCAATCCCTCTCGTATCACACGCTTATTGGGCTTGCTACCCATAATTTCTCTCCTCGATGAGCTGGGTCCGCAAAGTTCGAATGCTGGTCAAAACCCGTGCTCCCCTACCGGCGCACAGGCTGGTCCGGCCAGGCTGTCGTGTCTTGTCCACGACATGCAGGTATCTAGGTTATGCTGCAGGCGTCTCAACAGAGGAGTTATGAATGAAAATAAGGATAGTGTGGGTCGCTGCATTGGCCTTGTCAGGGTGTGGCTCCGTTGACACGCTTACCAACGAGCGCTCAGCCGCAAATGACTTGGCGCGCTGGGATAGCAGATGCGGAGCGATACCTCGTGTTTACAGCGGTGTTTTCTATCAATTCTGCAACTTAAATAGCCCACCTAGACACCAACATGACCCCAAAACGAGCCCGGAAAGCATCCTATTTGACATGGGGTTATCTGCAATAGTTGACACGGTCGTTATCCCCTATACAGCATATCAACAGATCCGTCAGGGAAGTATTGAGGTCCGGCGATCCGGGGCCATTTCCTTTGACGCGAGCGCAATCGAATAGGTCGCCTTCGTCGCGCGTACCGTTTAAAGCTATCTGTCACAGGATCGAGTCACGCCACGTTAGCGAGAAATTCATCCTGAAGACACCGCTGCCCGCTCTATGCCGGCCAACTACGTTAAACAACAGCCAAAAATCGCGTCGCTTTTATTTGAAGCGACATTGTTCCGACCCAAAAATTGGGGGCCGCAAACCGGTTATGGGCGTTCAGCACAGAACTAAATGAGCTCGAATCATGAGCTTATTACTGTAGCCCTACCGTTCTGCGTTACGGGACGCCGTTCGATCCTGCGCATAAGCAGGCGCGTGAATGCGAGGCGCACCATGCTGTACAAGGGTTCTTTGCCGGACCGTGTGTTGTCACTAAGCATGGGGCTGGAAAAAAATTGTCGGCGCGCGAACCAAATCAAAAAACTATCGCTATACTCCGCTCGCTTTACTCCCCGGATTGCGATCGACCTGGCCTAGCCGGGGCGCTTTTGCGTGCGTGGCTATCAAGGACGACCCTATCGGACCAGCTGACTCAAGGAGAGAGACTTGCTGCGTTATTCACGGCTCTACCTGCTTGTCGCAGCGGCTCTCGCCGCGGTGGCGATCATTGACTACCACCTGCCCGAAGCGCCCACCCGAGCGCAGCTAAACGACTATTACCCCGGAACGGATTCCCCGCTATGAAGCCCGAGTCGCTCTTTGCGTTGCTGCTACCCCTTGTCGTAATCCTTATTCTCGTTGGTACATGGCTTTCGACCGCTGACCGCATCGGTCCAGCAGGGATACTCAATCCTTTCTAGGAAAGTCGTCATGCGTCTGATTGGGATGGTGCTCTACGTGCCACTTTCTCATCATCAAAAAAGCCAACACCGTTGCTCGGTTCGGCGAATCCGCGCGCGAGCAGCGACTAGTGCCTAGAAACGTCCAAGGAGGGGCCATGCACCTAATGCGTGAAGTTTTCATACTGGCCATGATCTGTGCACTGCTGCTTGCCGTGAGCACTCCACCATTATGGGAAGTATTGCTCGGACCGTGACTATCACGTCGGCCCAGGCGCCTCGTAGCGATCGCTCCGGTATCCACAGGCCACGCGCCTACCCTGCCGAATTAGGGCAATGGCCATCTTGTGCTGTAGGACAGATTGCCCTGCCGGCCCGGCGACATCGCGGCGTCGTTTAGCATGCTATCCACGCAGCGTGATGAGTTCGTTCCAGTCCGTGGTGAAGGAACGGCTCACCATTTCCCGACGCATGCCCCACTCGGGCGAAGCGGGTACGCGGCCCAGCCGCACTGCTCCTCTACCCACCTGCCGGTTAATGTCATCAATGGTTGCCATGAGGCGGCCGCTGTTGCGGCGCGGCGCACTGGCGAATAAGTCTTCAGTAGATCCTCTTCGCTGACACAGATCGAGCAACACCACAGAGCATTTGGAGTACGCGTAACCAGGGACGAATAGCTCGTCCAGCGCTTTCAATGCAAGCGCCACCAGAATACGCGTATCATCCGATGGCGACTGCAGCGGTATGATCAGTGCGTTGGCATATCGCGGCTCGAACGGATCGTGTAACTGCGTTTGAAGCGAAACCTGCAACGCTCCGCAGAGCGAATGCTGTAGCCGTAACTTCTCGGCTGCGCGGGATACATACGAGGCCATGGCTTCACGAATGGGCGGTAAAGCATGCAACCTACTGCCGAACATTTTGCTGGAGCATATTGCCTGCTTTGGTGGCGGCCCCTCGTTAAGGCCGATGCAGTCGATCCCTCGTAGCTCCCTCGCCGTTCGTTCGAGCGTTACTCCAAAGCGCTTACGCAGGCTTGCCACATCGTAGTACGCAAGATCATGAGCCGTTTCGATGCCTAACGCGGCCAGCTTGCCCGACAGCCGTCGCCCTACCCCCCAAACTTCGCTCACTGGTGCAAGCTTCAACAGCCGCGCCTGACGAGACGGGTCGGTCAGGTCGACCACCGCCCCCGTTCCTTTCCAGCTCTTCGCGGCCCAGTTCGCCAACTTGGCGAGCGTTTTCGTCGTGCTGATACCCACACCCGTTGGCATGCCAACCCATGTTAGAAGCCGGTTGCGGACTGCACGTCCGACGCGCTCTGGGTCCTCCACGCCCGTAAGGTCCGCCCAACACTCATCGATGCTGTAAACCTCAATAGCGGGGACCATGTCGCGGATGATAGACATGACACGGTTGCTGATATCTGCATAAAGGGTGTAATTGCTGGAACGGACTGCAACGCCACCCAGCCGAAGTTGCTCTCGGTATTTGAAATACGGAGCCCCCATTGGCACGCCCAGCGCCTTGACCTCCGCCGTGCGTGCAATGACACACCCGTCATTGTTCGAGAGCACGGCGACAGGTACGCGCTTCAACTCCGGCTGACAGATCCGCTCACAACTGCAATAGAACGCGTTGCAGTCTATCAGGGCATAAATTGCCATCTACCGACCCACATAGCTCAGCACCCACTTCACTACACCGAAGATGTCGATACCGTCCTCCGTCTCGAGGTTAACGCTTCGGCCGAAGGGATGCGGCGGTTTGAGCACCAACCTCCCATGGGTGTCGCGAGTAAGGAGGCGCACGAAGTAGCTGCCATCAATATCAACGACCAGGTATGCGTCTGATTCCACGCGCGAGGATCTATCTATTATCAGGCGATCGCCCGGATACATTCCGAACCCTAACGCACTGTCGTCATTAAGCAACATCACCCATATCTGGGGAGCGCCGAGCCCCGTCAACCGATCCAGCGACAAGCTTGCCTCTTTCTCATCTTCGGCAGGGCTTTGAAAGCCGGTAATGCGAAGCTCCTGAGCTTCGGGCAATAGATGTTTAAGACGCTCGGTGCGCCCCAATAGCGTGATCGATGAAATGAGTATCAACTGACGTGCTGTATATCCATACAGTAAAACGCAGCAAGGACACCTTGGTCAATTCGGCTTCTTCATTCGCCTTCCACTTAACGTGAGCGTGGCTCAGGAACCACCGCTGTCGCATTGATACGCAGAACAAAAGCACTCGCTAAACGTTCACCGGCTATGTCCTTTAGGACCAGGACGGACAACGGGTACATTTCACGTGAGGCCGCTCCATCCACAATGGCTTACGTCAAGGGACAACGAATCCGCTAGCGCTGGAGCGCATCAAGGCGAAACGCTTGGCAGGTTTACTGATGGCCACGATGGCGTATGTACGAGTAGCTACACACTCATTTATGCCGGTACGGTCTATCGCAGCGCTGGCGCGCCGAAACTACCAGCACTCAATAGACGTTCAAGGACGCATTACTGGTTAGACCCCCGCCCTGCCGATTGCGAAGGTTCGCCGCATCGAATGACGCGATTCGCATAGGGGCGCTAGAGCGCGCGCAGGCGGGGTTCAAATCAGCATGGATAGTGGGTTGCGGAAATGGATGCGGAAGCTGCGGGAATGGCGCGCTTTTTTGCAGGCAAAGAAAAAGCCCGTAGGCCAGAGCCTACGGGCTTTTTAATAGTGGAGGCCGAGGTCGGAATCGAACCGGCGTACACGGATTTGCAATCCGCTGCATGACCACTCTGCCACCCGGCCTCAAACAACTACGCCGCTAGAAGCGGCGCAGTCATTATCAAATTGGAGCGGGAAACGAGACTCGAACTCGCGACCCCGACCTTGGCAAGGTCGTGCTCTACCAACTGAGCTATTCCCGCGTCTTGGTGACGGGCGCCATTCTATAGATTCGTAGCGAGCCGTCAAGCCTTTGATTAAAAAAGTTTTATTTCTTTTCCTGGCTCGTGCTGAGATGTGGCCAGGCCGCCAGCAGGTACTGCACCATCGACCACAATGTGAGCGCCGCAGCGATGACCAACAGGAAATACCCAAAAAGGACGATTGGTGTGTATTGCGGCGGGTTACCGAGCAATATCACGAGTGCCAGCATCTGAGCGGCGGTTTTCCACTTGCCCAGGTTCGACACCGCAACGTGGGCACGTGCACCCAGTTCGGCCATCCACTCTCTAAGCGCCGAAACGACAATCTCTCGCCCGATAATGATTGTGGCAGGGATCGAAAGCCAGAGGCTCGCGTGCTGAGTAGCATGCTCACCCACAAGCAGGACCAAAGCGACCGCAACCATAAGCTTGTCGGCGACCGGATCCAGAAACGCCCCGAAGGGCGTGCTCTGCTGCCACTTGCGAGCCAGATAACCGTCGAGCCAATCCGTGACGGCAGCAATGGCAAAAACAACGGCCGATGCCAGGTAGCTCCAGCTGAACGGAAGGTAGAACAGCAGGATGAAAAACGGGATCAGCAGAACGCGTAGAACCGTCAACAGGTTTGGGATATTCATCGGGCCGGCTGGAACAATGGAAGTGGGCGCATTCTACTCACTGTGCAGCGCCGCATAAATCGACTCTGCAAGCTTTTTACTGATCCCAGGCGCCTTGGCAATCTCGTCGACGCTGGCGCGGCTAACTTCCTGCAATCCACCAAAATACTTAAGTAGATCCCTGCGCCGCTTCGGACCTACGCCATCAATCCCTTCGAGCGTGGATGTGCGGCGGGTCTTCCCTCTTCGCGCGCGGTGCCCCGTTATCGCGAATCGATGTGCTTCGTCGCGGATCTGCTGAATGAGGTGCAGCGCTGGGGAGTCTCCCGGTAACGTGAATTCGTTATCGATGTCGTCCAGGTATAGGGTTTCCAGCCCTGGTTTACGCGTCACGCCTTTGGCAACGCCCAACAATGTCAAATCGGGAACGGCTAGATCCAGCAGGACTTCCTTTGCCATTGCCAGCTGCCCCTTACCACCGTCAACCAATAGGATATCGGGCAGCTTGCCCTCCCCGTCCTTGGCCTTGCTGAAACGGCGAGTAAGTGCCTGACGCATTGCGGCATAGTCATCACCGGCTGTGACGCCTTCAATGTTGTACCGCCGGTAATCCGACTTCAATGGTCCTTCCGGCCCGAACACCACGCAGGACGCAACAGTCGCTTCGCCACTGGAATGACTGATGTCGAAACACTCCATCCGCTGCGGTGGTTCGTCCATGTCGAGCGCCTCAGCCAGTGCCTCGAAACGAGCCGCAAGGTGTTGCCGATTGGCGAGCCGAGCAGCCAGCGCCTGCTGGGCGTTGGTAACAGCCAGATACTGCCACTTTGCACGTGTCGCCCGAACTCTGTGACTGATTGCCGGCGCCCGGCCACGAGAAGCCGTGATGGCCTCAGCAAGCGTTGCGAAGTCGTCATGGACAGCGTTGACAATCAATTCGTCAGGCAGATCACGCTCGCTGGTCAGGTAGTACTGGGCCAGGAAGGCCATCAGCACGCCTGCAGTATCTTCCTCGATACCCACTTGCGGAAAGAAATTCTTGCTTCCGAGCACACGCCCGCCGCGCACGCTCATGAGGTGCACACATGCACCACCCGGATTTACCATTGCAGCGATGACGTCGATGTCGCCCGTGCCGCCTTCCATGCTTTGCTGATCCTGGACGCGCCGCAGCAAACCGACCTGATCGCGCAGTTCGGCGGCTCTCTCGAAATCGAGCTGCATGGCGGCTTTTTCCATGTTGCTCTGCAGCTCTTCGGCGAGCGCATTACTTCGGCCTTCAAGGAACATGACCGAGTGGCGTACATCCTCGGCATACTCCTCGGCACTCACCAGCCCTACGCATGGCCCTTTGCACCGTTTGATCTGGTATTGCAGGCAAGGTCGCGTTCGGTTCTTGAAGTACGCATCCTCACACTGGCGCACGTGAAATGCCTTCTGCAGCAGGCTCAGGCTCTCTCGGATCGAACCCGCGCTTGGATACGGACCGAAGTACCGCCCCTTCCCTTTCTTCGCCCCGCGGTGAATGCCCAACCGCGGAAATTCATCCTCGGTCGATAGATACACATACGGATAGGACTTATCGTCGCGGAGAAGGATGTTGTAGGGCGGCCGCCATTCCTTGATGAGGGTCTGCTCCAGCAGTAGCGCCTCGGTCTCGTTGGCCGTGATGGTGGTTTCGATCTGCGCGATCTTGCCGACCAGCGCACTGGTCTTGGTAGCGAGCCCGGACTTGCGGAAATAGCTCGCTACGCGTTTTTTCAGATTGCGTGCCTTCCCGACGTAGAGGACGTTGCCAGTAGCGTCGAACATCCGATAGACGCCGGGACGACCGCTGCAGGAAGCTAAAAAGGCACTGGCATCGAACGTTTGAGACATCAGGTCACTGCGTGGCATCGACCATGCCATGACGAACCGCTAGCAAGGCGAGCTCGACATCGCTGGTGATGGATAGCTTTTCGAAAATGCGGTAACGGTAGGTATTGACTGTTTTGGGCGACAGGCAAAGCTTGTCGGAGATCGTCTGGACCTTATGGCAGTTGACGATCATTAGTGCAATCTGGATCTCGCGCTCGGAAAGACTGTCGAACGGCGAGCCTTTGTTCTGCGGCATGAACGACTTCAGAGCCAACTGCTGTGCAATTTGAGGGCTGATGAACCGATTCCCCGCGAAGACTTGGCGAATTGCAGTCACCATCTCATCGAGCGCAGCCCCTTTGGTCAGGTAGCCGGCGGCCCCGGCCTGCAGTAAGCGCGTCGGAAATGGGTCCTCTTCGCAGACGGTTACAGCGATAACCTTGGCATCCGGTTGGCTTCGCAAAAGCTTCCGGGTCGCCTCGAGCCCACCAATGCCGGGCATCTTGACGTCCATCAGCACCACGTCAGGCTTAAGGTCGCGCGCCTTCTGCAGCGCCTCCTCTCCCGACTCCGCTTCACCAATGACTTTCAGACCGTCAATGTCCGCCAGCATTCTAGAAATGCCTGTCCGCACCAGATCATGGTCATCGACGACCAACACCTTTATCAATCCGACACCCTCGTTGCATATCTTTAACAGTTGCAGCCGCAGTTGCCGCTTCGGGGCAGCACCCCGAAACCCGCCAATCATGTCAAAACACGAAAGCTATTAAAACACGGCGCTCCGTATTCCCTATCAACGGCATCTGAGGCCTTATTCTTGACGCGTCGTATCTTTACGCCATCTGTCTTTCCGATCGAACCCTACCTTGTCTGGGCGCTCACAATCGATGAGTAAGCCTTGATCGCCCACGAGGCGATTCCGCCATGAGACCGTATAAGTGCCAGATCCTCACATTTGCAGCATGGATTTTCTTCCTGACGGCTGCTGCATTGGTGCTATCAATCGCGCATGGGCTTTGGACAGGTTGGCTATTCAGCCCAGGCCTGAAAGGCCCACCGCTTCCGTATCACATCGAACGAGATCCAGTCATGTACTGGGCGGCGGCATTCGCTCGACTGGTCTTGGCTGCGCTTCTGGCCGGACTTGGCCGCACGCTGATCAAAGCACGATCCACTGCGTGTGGACCAACGCCGATTTCACAATGGCGAGGCAAAACGCGGTAGGACGATAGCACAATGACACTGCGACTCTTTGAAAGTCCGCCGATCGGTAACACTTTTGTAATAGATGGCTGGCGTAGCGTTGCGAGTTGACGGACCTTTAATTGACGGGGCGGCTGTATTGAAACCGTCCGAGGAAGGACCTATGCCCCGCCGATCAACGATATACATCGGTCTTTTCATCGGAAATCTTCGGAACCTAGTCGAACCAAACGTTCTTCCGAAGCACAAACAGATATCGACGCAGCAAACCGTCGTTGCCTGCAATGGATTACTCAGGGGATTGCCATGTCGAGCATTTTGGTAGCAGAAGACGAGCGTTGTCTGTCTGAGTTGATGCAGGAAGCGCTTGAAATGCATGGGCACACAGTGCGTACGTTTGGAACGGCTGCCGAAGCGTGGGATCATGCGCGCGCGTCTAATGAGCCTTTCGACCTGTTGATTACGGACGCTCGCATGCCTGGCGACATGGACGGGTTCGACCTTGCCGAGCTGGTTCACCGGCGCTTTCCGGAGATCCCTATCATCCTGTCGTCTGGCTACTGTGATTCCGCGCGCTCAGCCGGCGGTTGTTTCTCGGACCTGCTACCGAAGCCCTGGAGCCTGGATAACTTTGTAGCGACCTGCGAGCGCTCGTTACGCTTGGCGCATGCCCAGTCCCGCATAGCCGGCTAGTACGCTAACACCGCCTAAAGAAGCCGCGCGTCCAGTTTGTGACTCCCAGCATCTATCGCCTTGCCAGCATAGTCAGTCACGGCCTCCGCATTCCGCAGCGCTATAACGCGAACGGCACGCGATATGGAGAGAACAGACCTGTGGAACGACCGCATCGACCCGGCACAGGCGGAAGTCGCATTCCTTGAGCGTCCTACCCGGCTCGAGACGCACTTGACGGTCGACAGAACCCCGCCGCGAGTATCGGTACCAAGATTGTCAGCAAGGCCGAAGAGTGTGCTCGATGATCTACGAACAGCCTGATGCCGGGCGTTATGGAAGCGTGGCAATTACCCATCATAGAGCAGGAATGCCAGCCACCATTCGCACCCGCATGGATGGGCCCGTTCTTCACGTCAAGGTCAGAGCAGGCGGAATGGGTAGATTGATGATCACGACAGGCCAAACCGCACTGGTGTGAAATGAAGGTGCTGCCTACGACGGGGTATGCAGATCATTCCGTTGAGGAAACCTACACTGGCAGCGCGGAGTTCAGGGTCATCTCGAAGCCGTACCTACCGTGTGGCATCGCAACGAAGGTCAGCATGGTGATCGACAGCCCCACGGGCGTGGCTGATAGGCCGAATCTTAAAAGCCTCAAATGAAAAACGGCCCTATACAGGGCCGTTTCTTGAACTGCTGATCTTCCCGGTCTGCTCCCAATCTCTGTAAGCCATCCCCGTAAAAGCACGTGTAGATCAAGCATTTAGATGGCGGAGGCGTAGAGATTCGAACTCTAGGACCCTTGCGAGTCGGCGGTTTTCAAGACCGCTGCCTTAAACCACTCGGCCACACCTCCGCAGGTGCGGGCAACATAGTACCCGAACGCAACACACTGTCAAACTCTAGTCATCAATTTTCGAATTCGACCTGTTATGATCTCGCCGTACCTGGATCATGGATCGATCAGATTTCTGAGGAGAATCGTTGCGATGCAAGAACATGACTATGCGCTGAATACGACGCAGACAGCTCAACGGCAGGTCAGTAGCGTTCTGCGCAACACCTACGCGCTGCTCGCCATGACCATGGCCTTCAGCGGGCTCGTTGCTTACGTTGCTCAACAGGCAAACGTGCCTCATCCCGGCATCATCGTCACTCTGGTCGCGTTCTACGGCCTGTTCTTCCTGACGATGAAACTGCGTGATTCGGCATGGGGCCTGGTAACAACGTTCGCCCTGACCGGTTTTATGGGCTACACGCTCGGACCAATCCTTAACCTCTACCTCGGCATGCCGAATGGCGGCGAGGTAATCAGCTCCGCATTCGCCATGACGGCGCTGGTGTTCTTCGGGCTCTCAGCGTATGTGCTGACTACCCGCAAGGACATGAGCTTCCTGGGTGGCTTCATCACGGCTGGCTTCTTCGTCCTGTTGGCTGCTGTACTGGCAAGCTTCTTCTTCCAGATCAGCGGGCTGCAGTTGGCGATTAGTGCTGGCTTCGTACTATTCGCGTCGGCGTGCATCCTTTACCAGACGAGCGCTATCATCCATGGTGGCGAAACCAACTACATTCTGGCAACGATCACGCTGTACGTCTCGATCTACAACTTGTTCGTAAGCCTGCTTCAACTGTTCGGCTTCATGAGCAGCGACGACTGATCATGACCGCATAAGAAAGCCCGCCTAGGCGGGCTTTCTTGTTTTTGCGTGTCTGATCAGCTGACGTATCATGACGGCCCTACCGGACAAACCGCCATGAAATTCACGATCGCCGTCTTTTCCCCTCCCCACACCCCTTCCTCTCGTCGAGCCCTCCGCTTTTGCGAAGCGTTGCTGGCGAGCGAGCACGAAATCTCTCGGCTGTTTTTCTACCAGGATGGCGTGCATAACGCCTCGCGTGCAGTCATCGCGCCTCAGGACGAGCCGGCGGTGTCCTCGGAATGGGCTACATTCATCCGACAACATTCGCTCGACGCAGTCGTATGCATTGCCGCGGCGCTGCGCCGCGGGACGCTGGACGCCAGTGAGGCGAAAAGGCATGGTCGTATGGGCGCCGATACGGTCGAAGCGCCCTGGGCCTTGTCCGGACTTGGTCAGCTACACGAAGCCTGCCAAGACGCCGACCGACTCATTTGCTTCGGAGGCCCATGATGAAATCGATGCTCATCGTTAGCAGAAAATCGCCGTGGTCGGGCCCATCGGCACGTGAAAGCCTTGATATCGCGTTAGCTGGAGGCGCTTTTGACTTGCCCATCGCGATGCTGTTTCTCGACGATGGCGTTATGCAACTTGCCGCCAACCAGAAGCCGGCCTCCATTCAGCAGAAAGATGTGACAGCGAACCTGCAAGCCTTACAGCTCTTCGGCATTGATGAGCTGTATGCATGTAAATCGAGCCTGTCCTGTCGCGGGATCGCGCCCGATCCTCGTCTCCCCGTTAAGGTCTTGGATGACGATCGCCTAGGACAATTGATCAACCGTTTTGACCACGTGATAACGCTCTGATGGCCACCTTACATATGCTCAGTCACGCCCCCACCAGTAATAGCGACTTTTCTAGCTGCCTGCGACTGCTGGCCGAAAACGACGGATTGCTGCTTTGCGGGGACGCCGTTTATGCCCTGCAACCGGGAACGGACCCAGCCAGAACGATCGCAGCTCTTGGTGACCGTAACAGTGTGTTCGCGATGGATGAGGATGTCTCCGCGCGGGGCATTGAACCCGTCGCAGCAACGATCCGACTGCTCGACTATCCCGGATTCGTCGAGATCTGCACGCGCTACGATAGAGTCAATAGCTGGTTATGAGTGCTTTGGTGGTAGAGGGGCAGCCTATTCCGCTCGACCCGGAGGGGTATCTTGTTAACCTCACAGACTGGTCGCCAACCGTTGCCGGATTACTCGCGGAACAGAGTGGAATCACCCTGACAGATGACCACTGGGAAATCCTGAACCTGCTGAGGAATTTCTACGCCGAATTTCAGCTATCGCCGTCGACACGGCCTCTGGTCAAGTATGTAACCCTCAAGTTGGGACCGGATAAGGGCAAGAGTGCCTACCTGAACCGCTTGTTCGACGGCGCGCCTGCCAAGCTCGGCGCAAAACTGGCAGGCCTGCCCAAACCTACCAACTGTATCTGACAGTCCATCTGGAGCATTCATGAAGCTCGCTAGTCCCGAAGAGCACCCCTTTGCTCAGTTCGTCCGGACCCTGGGCAAAGGTAAGCGTGGCGCGCGCGGGCTCACGCGAGAGGAAGCCCGCGACGCCATGGGAATGCTGCTCGACGACGGCGCAACCGATGCTCAGTTGGGTGCATTCCTCATGCTGCTGCGTCACAAGGAAGAAAGCCCAGACGAGCTGGCAGGTTTCACTGAAGCGGTCAGGGTCCGCCTCAAGGCGCCATCGATTCCGGTTGATCTTGACTGGCCGTCTTATGCTGGCAAGAAGCGACATCTGCCCTGGTTCCTGCTTTCGATACGCTGTCTGGCCCAAAGTGGGCTTCGCATTCTCATGCATGGCGGAGGGCTGCATACCGGAGGGCGACTTTATACCGAGCAGGTGCTGGAGCTACTGGACATACCCGCCTGTTCCAATTGGAATGAAGTCGAGCGGGCGCTTGATACGCAGTCAGTGGGCTTCATACCGCTAGGTGCGTGGATGCCGAAGCTGCAGCACATGATCGATCTGCGCGGTGAGCTTGGCCTACGATCGCCGATTCATTCGCTCGCCCGATTGCTCAATCCGCTGTCCGCACGATGCGGTTTGCAAAGCATCTTCCACCCCGGCTATCAGGAAGTGCACCGGCAGGCTGCCTGCCTACTCGGCGATACCGCACTTGTGATCAAGGGGGAAGGCGGCGAGATCGAAATCAATCCCGACGCCAACGGCCAGCTGTACGCCACGCAGGCGGGCACCATCTGGGATGAAGCCTGGCCTGCCCTGTCGCCGCTGCGCCAGGTCAAGCCGGCAAGCCTCGATGTGCAGCACCTGCTCGCCGTGTGGAAAGGAGATGCAAGTGACACATACGGCGAAATGGCGGTTGTCGCGACAATCGCGCTAGCACTGCGAGGGCTGGGGCACGATCGAGAGAACGCCATGGCTTTGGCGAACTCCTATTGGGAAGCGCGCAAGCACTAACTCGATCGATGTGGAGGTGAACGTGGGTCTACTCGTCAAAGGGCAATGGCAAGATCGCTGGTATGAGAATGATAAAAATGGCGACTTCCAACGGGAAGCAGCGCAGCGTCGCAGCCAGATCGACCCAAGCGGCCACTCGATTTTTCTCCCGGAGGCCGGCCGCTATCACTTGTACGTATCGCTCGCATGCCCTTGGGCTCACCGGACGCTGATCGCACGTGAGCTGAAAGGGTTGGCTCCAGTGATTTCGGTATCAGCGGTCAGCTGGCTGATGAGTGAGAACGGCTGGACGTTCGATACAGATGCTGGCTCGAGCGGCGATGAGCTGGATGGCCTGAAGTTTTTATATGAGCGATACATACAGGATGATCCTGCCTACACAGGGCGAGTCACCGTGCCGACGCTGTGGGATCGCAAGACAGGTCGGATCGTTAACAACGAGTCTGCCGAGATCTTGCGAATCTTCAACGAAGCGTTCGACGAAATGACCGGCTCCACTGTAGATCTGTACCCACAGCCACTGCGCTCAGTCATCGACAAGCTGAATGAGCGTATTTATCCGGCCGTCAACAACGGTGTTTACCGAGCTGGATTTGCTACTACTCAGCAGGCGTACGAAAAGGCATTCGATGAATTGTTCAAGGTACTGGACCAATTAGAACAGTTGCTCGAGACGCGACGATACCTGGCAGGCCCCTACTTTACCGAAGCCGATATCCGGCTCTTCACTACCCTGATTCGCTTCGACGCCGTCTACCATGGCCATTTCAAATGCAACCTAAGGCGCATCGAGGACTACCACAACCTGTCCAACTGGCTACGCGAAATCTACCAATGGCCTGGCATTTCCAGCACGGTGGATTTCACGCACATTCAGCGCCACTACTACCTAAGCCACATCAACATCAATCCGAACGGCATCGTTCCGAAAGGGCCCTCGCTCGGACTCGAGCGCTCGCACGACCGCGCTCGGCTCGACGGGCATGGACTGTTCGACCGGAAGATGGGCACTGTATCCGAGTGAGGACGGTGACCGCCCGGCTGGTAAGCACCACGGAACGCCGTCAAGGAGCTTGAATCACCGGTGTCTCGACACTGCCTTCAAACCAGGCCAGCTTTTCGCGAAGACTCACAACCTCGCCGACGATTACGAGTGTAGGCGCATGAACCTCATGCCGCTCAACCAGAGCAGGTAGATCTCCCAACGTGCCGCAGAACACCCGCTGATTCACAGTAGTACCCTGCTGGATGAGCGCAGCGGGCGTTTCCGCCGCACGACCATGTCGGATCAGTTCACCGCAGATCGTCGGTAGGCCAACCAGCCCCATGTAGAACACCAGCGTCTGGCCGGGGGCAACCAGATCCTGCCATGGCAGATCGAACGTATTGTTTTTCAGGTGGCCCGTAACGAAGCGTACCGATTGCGCATGATCACGGTGTGTAAGCGGAATCCCTGCGTATGCGGCGCACCCGGAGGCGGCAGTGATGCCTGGTACCACCTGGAACGGAATTCCCTGTGCCGCCAGCTCCTCGATCTCCTCTCCGCCTCTACCAAAGATGAACGGGTCGCCACCTTTGAGTCGCAATACCCGCTTACCTTGCTTCGCCAAGTCCACGAGCAACGAGTTTATACGGTCCTGTGGTAAGGCATGCTCCGCGCGACGTTTACCGACATAGATGCGATCCGCGTCCCGACGGCATAGATCTACGATCGCCGGTGCTACCAGTCGATCGTAGAGCACCACATCCGCCTGCTGCATGAGCCTCAACGCCCGGAAGGTGAGCAAGTCTGGATCGCCCGGCCCAGCGCCGACGAGATAGACCTCACCGCTCGGTGCCACGGCCTCATCTGAGGCCAGAGCCCTATCCATGAGCTGCTCGGCTTCTCGATCCTGGCCGGCAAACACGCGCTCAGCGATATCACCCTGGAATGCGCCCTCCCAAAAGATCCGACGGTCACGCACATCCGGAAACCGGGCTTTTACTCTCGCTCGGAAGGCCTTGCCCAGCCCTGCAAGACGACCATAGGCCGACGGCAGCCACGTTTCAATCTTGGCGCGGACAAGGCGCGCAAGCACAGGTGCGTCACCGCCACTCGACACCGCAACGATCAACGGCGAGCGGTCCACGATCGCGGGGAAGATTACCGTGCAGAGCGACGGAGCATCGACGACGTTGACAGGAATGCCCAACGCCTGAGCGTCCCTGGATACTCCCGCATTGAGCGCGTCATCATCGGTGGCAGCAATGACCAGGACGCTTTGCTGCACATCCATTGCCTCATAACGCCGGCGCAAGGTGACGCCTCCAGACGCGAGTACAAGCGCATCGAGCTCGGTTTCGATCTCTGGCGAGACAACCTTCAGCACCGCGCCCGCGTCAACGAGCAATCGCCCCTTGCGCAGTGCGATTTCGCCGCCCCCGACGAGCAGAACCGTACGTCCCCTCAGGTTATGAAAGAGCGGCAAAAATTCCATGGCTTGGGTCTCAATCAGCGAACAGGGAAAAGCGAGCCGGCACGAGGCCGGATCGGGTACTCCGAACTGGCAGGCCTATCAGCCGATCCGTTCGACGCCGCCCATATAAGGCTTCAGCGCTTCCGGCACCAGTATCGAGCCGTCAACCTGCTGGTAGTTCTCCAGGATCGCAACGAGCGTACGACCCACTGCGAGCCCTGACCCGTTGAGCGTATGGACGAGCTCCGGCTTGCCGGTTTCTGGATTGCGGTAACGGGCCTGCATTCGGCGAGCCTGAAAATCACCGCAATTCGAGCAGGACGAGATCTCGCGATATTTATTCTGACTGGGTACCCAGACTTCGAGATCGTAGGTTTTCGTAGCGCCGAAGCCCATGTCACCGGTGCACAGCGATAGCACACGGTATGGCAACTCGAGCAACTGCAGAACGCGCTCGGCATTTGATGTCAGGCTCTCGAGTGCCTTGAATGACTTGCCAGGCTCCACCACCTGAACCATTTCGACCTTGTCGAACTGATGCTGGCGAATCATTCCGCGGGTATCTCGCCCGGATGCGCCGGCTTCGCTACGGAAACACGGCGTGTGCGCTACAAACTTCAGAGGAAGCTGCTTGGCATCCAGAATCTGCCCGGCTACAAGATTGGTAAGCGATACTTCAGCGGTCGGAATAAGGTAGAAGTCGGCCTCGCCCTCGCGCGTAATCTTGAAAAGATCTTCCTCGAACTTAGGCAGCTGGCCAGTCCCCTGCAAGGCCGGCGCCTGCACAAGATACGGGGTGTAGGTTTCTTCGTATCCGTGCTCGCCCGTGTGAAGGTTGATCATGAACTGCGCAAGTGCGCGGTGAAGTCTGGCGATCGGGCCGCGCATCACGGCGAAGCGCGCGCCGGAAAGCTTGGCGGCGGCTTCGAAGTCCAACCAACCGTGTTGCTCGCCAAGACTTACATGATCGCGGACATCAAATTCAAACGTGCGCGGCGTGCCCCAGCGGCGGACTTCAACGTTATCGTCCTCGCTACGCCCGACAGGCACACTGCTGTCTGGCAGGTTCGGGATCGCCAGCATGATGCCGTCGAGTTCGGCCTGTAGCGCATCGAGATCACGCTTGCCCTGATCGAGTTCAGCACCAAGGCGATCTACATCGGCTAGCAACGGCGCGATATCTTCACCACGTTGCTTGGCCTGGCCGATGGATTTCGAGCGCGTGTTGCGCTCGGCCTGCAGCTGCTCGGTGCGCGTTTGGACGGACTTACGGCGACTTTCCAGTGACTCGATACGTGCGACGTCCAGCTCATAGCCGCGTGTGGCCAGCTGTCGAGCCAGTTCGGAGAGTTGAGTGCGTAGCAGTTTCGGGTCAAGCATGTTTGTTCTCGTTCAGAGTTTGGTCAGAGAGAGGCCAAGCCAGGTGAATAACAGGCCGCCGATTACGGTTGCACCGGCATATAACAACGCCAGAGGGGCCTGGTCCGTTTCAAGCAAGCGCAACGTATCCAGCGAAAAGGACGAAAAGGTCGTGAGCCCACCTAGGAAGCCAACCATTATGGCAGAGCGGACGGCGAGCGAGACATCAGGTCGCAAGGCAAAGAGACCATAGCAATACCCGATGAGCAGGCATCCAACGATGTTCACCAAAAACGTGGCCAAATAGAAGTGCTGCGGCCAGTGCCCATTTACGAAATTACCGGTCGCGAAGCGCAGCAGAGTACCAATCGCTCCGCCGGCAGCGACGGCCGCTACCAAGAGCATCATTTAGATCTCCGCTGGCGTGGGCTCTTCAGGTCCAGACTAGCCAGATGTTGCAGCTTGTCGCCTATCTTGAGTTCCAGCCCACGCGGTACAGGTTGGTAGTAGCGGCGCGGCTCCATCTCCTCGGGGAAATAGTCCTCCCCGGCAGCATAGGCATCGGGCTCATCATGCGCATACCGATATTCTTCACCGTAGCCCAGCGTTTTCATGAGCTTTGTCGGTGCGTTTCTCAGGTGCAGCGGAACGTCCAGCGAGCCGCCTGAAGCGGCATCATGGCGAGCAAGTTTCAGAGCGGTATAGACCGCGTTGCTCTTGGGCGCGCAGGCGAGATACACCACTGCCTGCGCAATGGCCAGCTCCCCTTCGGGGCTCCCCAACCGCTCCTGGACATCCCAGGCGGACATACAGATGGCCAAGGCGCGAGGGTCCGCATTGCCGATATCCTCGCTGGCCATGCGGACGACCCGGCGTGCGATGTAGAGAGGATCACACCCGCCATCAAGCATCCGCGCCAACCAGTAGAGCGCTGCGTCTGGGTTGGACCCCCGTACCGACTTGTGCAAGGCCGATATCTGGTCATAAAACGCCTCGCCCCCTTTATCGAAGCGTCGGCGTCCATCACCAAGCAGGCTGCCTAGAAGTTCGGGATCGATCTCGGCGCCATCATCGACAAGATCAGCAGCGTTCTCCAGAAAATTCAGAAGGCGCCTCCCGTCGCCGTCAGCCGCTGCACGAAGCAACTGGAAGCTCTCTTCTGGCAACTTCAAGTGACGCGCACCAAGCCCCTTGTCTTCGGTCAGCGCCCGCTGAACAAGACGACGCATGGCCTCCTCGCTCAAGCTCTTCAACACATAGACGCGAGCCCGCGATAGCAACGCGTTATTAAGCTCGAACGACGGGTTTTCGGTCGTAGCACCTATGAAGATGAGCGTCCCGTCCTCTACATAAGGCAGGAAAGCGTCCTGCTGGCTTTTATTAAAGCGGTGGACCTCATCCACGAACAGAATGGTCCGGCGCCCATATTGGCCAGCCTGCTGCCGGGCCATCTCGACCGCCTGGCGAATCTCCTTCACGCCAGACAACACAGCTGAGATTGTCTCGAAGTGTGCTTCGGTGACCTGCGCCAGCAACTTGGCCAGCGTGGTTTTACCCACGCCTGGCGGCCCCCAGAAAATCATTGAGTGCAGCGCGCCCTGCTCAAGGGCTTCGCGCAGCGGTTTGCCTGGGCCCAGTACGTGCTCCTGGCCTACATACTCGTCCAGCGTGGTCGCGCGAAGCCGCGCGGCCAAGGGCTGCGCGACAGGTCGGGAGCCGAAGAGATCCAAACGCGCGTGCCTCGTTACTCTTGAATCACATCAGCGCCCTTGGGCACCTGGAAGGTGAAGAGCGACTTATCGACCGGCGCATTGAGCTTTACGCCCGTAAACAGGATGTTCGTACGCTGGCCTGCGCTGTCGATCAGCTGCATATCGTTGATCATGCCCTGACGGAAGGACATCCGCAGGCTGTCGAACAACGTATCGCGTGCCTTGGGCTTTAGTTCAAAGTCGACTACGCCGCTCGCTTCCTTATAGGTGATATCGAAGCTACGGCTGATTTCCGACACGTCGCCCGATAGCAGGAGCGCAGGCGTGTGCGTCAAGCGCTGATCAAGCGCACGGACAGTTACTTGCTCAAGGTCAGGATCGTACAGCCAGACTTGCTTGCCGTCCGAAACGAGCAACTGCTCCATCGGTGCGTCCGTGTGCCAGCGAAACAGGCCTGGACGCTGGAGGAACATCTCGCCTGACGTCTCTTGGAGGCTAGTGCCTGCGCCGTCAAGCGTAAGCTGAGAGAACCGGCCGTTCAGGGTCTGGACCTGCCCCAGCAGATCCGTAAGACGTTTAACCGCCGCATCATTGGCGTGTGCCGGGATGACGAACAGACTCAACATGCACAACAGAATCACGCGAATCGCACGCATGGAATAATCGCCTCGCTACGTCAATCTCGGATAGGAGCCGGCGCGATCACTTCGCGCGAGCCGTTGGTGTTCATCGGCGTCACGACGCCTGCCATTTCCATCGCTTCGATCATGCGAGCCGCGCGGTTGTATCCGATCTTGAGTTTGCGCTGAACAGACGAGATCGAAGCGCGCCGGCTTTCGGTAACGAAGCGTACGGCTTCGTCATAAAGCGGGTCTTCCTCGCTACCTTCGCTGCCTTCACCGCCGCCTTCGAAGCTACCACCCGAACTGCCCTCATCGGCACCGGCCAGAATGTCTTCGATGTAGTCAGGGGCGCCGCGCTGCTTCCACGCTTCCACCACCCGATGGACCTCATCATCGGATACGAACGCGCCGTGCACACGTACGGGAAGACCGGTGCCCGGCGGCAGATACAGCATGTCACCGTGGCCCAGCAGCTGTTCCGCACCACCCTGGTCGAGGATGGTACGCGAGTCGATCTTGCTCGAAACCTGAAATGCCATCCGCGTGGGAATGTTGGCTTTGATCAGACCGGTAATGACATCGACCGACGGGCGCTGGGTTGCAAGGATCAAGTGGATGCCGGCCGCACGCGCTTTCTGTGCGATTCGCGCAATGAGCTCTTCGACCTTTTTACCGACGATCATCATCATGTCGGCAAATTCGTCCACCACAACCACAATGGTTGGCAACGTTTTCAAGAGCGGCGCTTCGTCTTCCATGCTTTCGCGGCGGTACAGCGGATCGGTGAGGGGCGTGCCGGCTTCTTCCGCATCCTTCACCTTGCGATTGAACCCTGCGAGGTTCCGGACCCCCATCGCCGCCATCAGCTTGTACCGGCGTTCCATCTCGGCCACGCTCCAACGCAATGCGTTGGCGGCTTCTTTCATGTCGGTTACTACAGGACAGAGCAGATGCGGAATGCCCTCATAGATGGACAGTTCGAGCATCTTCGGGTCGATCATGATCAGGCGCGCTTCTTCGGGCGTCGATTTGAACAGAATCGACAACAGCATCGCATTGACGCCCACTGACTTACCGGAACCGGTTGTACCAGCCACCAGAAGGTGGGGCATTTTCGCAAGATCAGCGACAACGGGGTTGCCCCCGATGTCATGCCCAAGCGCCAGGGTCACCGGAGACGTGGCATCGTCATACGTTGCGGACTCCAGTACTTCAGAGAACCGTACGATCTGCCTGTCCTCGTTCGGAATCTCGATACCAACCGTCGTCTTGCCTGGAATCACTTCCACGACTCGCACGCTGATCACTGCCAGGGAGCGAGCAAGATCCTTGGCAAGATTCGAGATACGGCTCACCTTCACGCCGGCTGCTGGCTGGATCTCGAACCGCGTAATCACTGGGCCGGGATAAACCCCCTCCACTATGACCTCAACGCCGAACTCTTTGAGCTTCACCTCAAGCAATCGCGACATCGATTCAAGAGATTCGGGCGAATAGCTTCGCTGTTTCTTCTCCGCCGGATCGAGGAGCGATATAGGCGGGATAGTACCGGCGACTGCCGCCTCAACGAACTGAATCGCAGGTTTCGGCTTCTCAGTCCGCTTGGCAGGCTCCGTCGCCAGTTTGCTTGGTGCAGGCGCCGCGATTACGGGGGCCGCCCGACGAGGCGCTTCATGCTCAAGATCGAACGGCACGTCCGGCTCGAAGACGGGTTCGAAGGCAGGCTCGACTCGCTCCGAAGCAGGCGCCTTGGCCTTGGGTGCCGGCTCACGCCGTGCAGCCTTGGGAGCGACAGGGGCATCGAAGTCGTCCTCGCGCAACTGAGCCAGCATCTGCTTACGCTCAGCGCGAGCACCCCACCAACGGGAGAAGCCGGTCTGAATCAGCTCGACGAGATCCAGAGCGATCTTTCCGGTCAGGTCCATCACCCTGAACCAGGACAGATCCGCGAAGACCGTCATTCCAAACAGGAAGAAGGCAAGGAAAACAAGTGTGCTGCCTTGGACGTTCAGCGCGTTGATCGCGAGCTGACCAAGACTTTGCCCAAGCGCACCGCCCGCTGAGGCCGGCAAGCCAGGTGCGGAATGAAAATGGATGAACGCGAGTGCGGAGCCAGACAGGATCAGAAATACCAGGCCAATCAAGCGCCATGAGAACAGCCAGCCGCTCCACAGCCAGGGCTCATGACGCGCGCGGAAGACCTGCCATGTCTTGACGGCGAGCAATAGGGGGAATACGTAGGCGAAATACCCTAGCACCATGAAGAGAATGTCAGCGAACCACGCCCCTGCCCTACCGGCTGCGTTGTGCACTTCCTGCGCAGCGCTGGTATGGGTCCAGCCAGGGTCGGAAGGGTTATAGGTAAGTAATGCCATCCACAGATAGGCGCACAGCGCGGCCAGGGCGATGAGCGCGCCCTCTTTCAAACGAACCGTGATCTGGTCCCGCCAGTCGGCCTTTCGAGCAGATGCAGAAGAGTTTTTCAAAACGCGGCTTTTCCTGCGCCATAGGCGCTTTCAATTTCATTTGTTGGCCAAGCGCGGCCTATTGTACGGCTTTGCTCGAACGCTGCCCATGATGCTTGGCCATGCGCCAAGTCGATCTCGACCGGCGTTCGCCCTTACCGCCCCTGGCGGCATCGGTGTAGCATGTGCACCAACAGATGTGCTCAATTTGAGCACGCAAACCTTTTTGTGACAAAGACTTATGGAGTCTTTCTATGAGCGACGTCAAGCATTCTCGCCTGATCATTCTTGGCTCCGGCCCCGCCGGATACACCGCCGCTGTTTATGCGGCACGTGCGAACCTCAAGCCGACTATCATTACCGGCATTCAGCCCGGTGGACAGCTGACCACGACGACTGAAGTCGACAACTGGCCAGGGGACCCTGAGGGGCTGACCGGTCCAGGCCTGATGGAGCGCATGCAGCGTCATGCCGAGCGCTTCGAAACCGAGATGGTCTACGACCATATCCACACTGCCGAGTTGCAATCGCGTCCATTCATTCTGCGGGGCGACAGCGGCACCTATAGCTGCGACGCACTCATCATCGCCACAGGCGCCTCCGCGCAGTACCTTGGCCTGCCATCAGAGGAAGCATTCCATGGTAAAGGCGTATCCGCCTGCGCCACGTGTGACGGCTTCTTCTATCGCAACCAGGTCGTATGCGTTGTCGGCGGTGGCAACACGGCTGTCGAAGAAGCGCTTTACCTGTCCAACATCGCGCGTGAGGTCCATGTCATCCATCGTCGTGACAAGCTTCGCTCGGAGAAAATCCTGCAGGACAAGCTCTTCGAGAAGGCTGCCAGCGGCAATGTCCGTCTGCACTGGAACCACACGCTGGATGAAGTCCTCGGCGACGCCAGTGGCGTCACCGGGGCACGCATTCGCAATGTCCTCGACGGCACCACAACCGACCTGCCGCTGGCGGGCGTCTTCATCGCCATCGGTCACAAGCCCAACACCCACCTGTTCAAAGGACAGCTCGAGATGCGCGACGGCTACTTGATCGTCAAGGGCGGCGGTGACGGAGATGCCACGACCACTAGCATCCCGGGCGTATTCGCCGCGGGCGATGTGGCGGACCATGTCTACCGCCAGGCGATCACATCCTCGGCCGCTGGCTGCATGGCAGCGCTGGATGCCGAAAAGTATCTGGATCTCTGAGCACCACCCATGCTGGCATGGCTTAGTCGCGAGTCCCTGTTCTTCCCTCCCCTGGACACGGCACTCCAGGAGCCCAATGGGCTCCTGGCGGCTGGTGGCGACCTGAGCCCCGAGCGACTTGTCGAAGCGTATCGACACGGGTGCTTCCCCTGGTATCAGGACGGCCAGCCTATCCTTTGGTGGTCTCCTGACCCGCGGACCGTACTGTTCCCGGAAGAGCTTCACGTGTCACGCAGCCTTGCGAAGGTCATGCGGCGGCAACCGTTCGAGGTCACGTTCGATCGTGATTTCAAAGGTGTAATCCGAGGGTGCGCCGCACCCCGCGACTACACGGACGGCACCTGGATCACCAGCCCCATGCAATCGGCCTATATCGAATTACACCGCCGGGGCTTCGCCCACTCCGTCGAAGCATGGCGGGAGGGCGAACTCGTCGGAGGCCTTTATGGGCTCGCCATGGGGCGACTCTTCTTCGGTGAGTCGATGTTCAGCCGGACGGACAATGCCTCGAAGGTCGCATTCGTTACGCTCGCAACCAAACTTCGACACTGGGGATTCAGTCTCATAGATTGTCAGATGCCTACTGAGCATCTGCACAGTTTTGGGGCCCGCCCGATTACGCGCCGTGTCTTTGCCGATTACCTCAAAGATGGGCTCGACGACCCGACCGACGCGAACTGGTCGATCTAGGCGTTTACCAGAGGGCTGGCTACACTCTAGCCACGTCGATCCGAGATTTTCCCATGACCGAGCTGGCTCGCCTGAAGTTCTATGCCACCCAGCCTCATCCATGCAGCTACTTGCCCGAGGAGCAGGCTACGACCTTGTTCCTTGATCCAAGCCAGCCGATGGATGCACGGGTCTATGCCGAGCTATCGGAGGTCGGCTTTCGCCGAAGCGGCGATCACCTCTACCGACCACACTGCCAGAATTGCAGCGGCTGCATCCCTGCCCGCATACCGAGCCAGGCATTCGAGCCCAATCGTCAACAACGTCGAATCCTGAAGCGCAACGCGGACGTGACCGTGGTTGCAACCAAACCGAGCTTCACTGAAGAGTATTACGCGCTCTACTCCCGCTACATCAGTGAACGCCATGCTGATGGTGACATGTACCCACCCAGTCGTGACCAGTTCTCGACCTTCCTCGTACGCGAACTTCCGTTCTGCCGGTTCTACGAATTCAGGCTTGCGGGCCGACTGCTCGCAATCGCCGTCACCGACGTCCTGCCCAACGGGTTGTCCGCGGTGTATACGTTTTACGACCCCGACGAAGAGAGGCGCAGCCTTGGTCGCTTCGCTATTTTGTGGCAGATCGGCGAAACAAAACGACTGGGCCTCAACGCGGTCTACTTAGGCTATTGGATCAAGAACTGCCGCAAGATGAACTACAAGACGGAATACCGTCCCATTGAGCTTCACGTCAATCAGCGCTGGGTAGCCCTGACCTGAGGCACTGGCAGCATCTCTGCTTTTCGGGCACAATATTTGCCGTTTTCGCCAGCGGACACATTGCCGCTCGGCCAATCATAAAGATCGAGGGCTTTACTGCATGTCGAAAGAAGACAGCTTCGAAATGGAAGGCACTGTCGTCGACACCCTGCCCAACACCATGTTTCGTGTGGAGTTGGAGAATGGGCACGTCGTTACTGCGCACATCTCCGGAAAGATGCGCAAGAATTACATCCGTATTCTCACTGGTGACAAGGTTCGCGTAGAGCTGACGCCTTACGACCTCAGCAAAGGCCGCATCACCTACCGCGCTCGTTGATGCGGTAACGGATATGAAAACGCCCGGCATTGCCGGGCGTTTTCATTTGCAGCGAAACCGGCCTCAGGCCGGCTCCGCAGCGGTGATCTCATACTCGAACGTAAGTTCGCCGTCCTTGAGATCGATGTGCACCACGCCTCCATGCTCGGACAGTTCGCCGAACAGGATTTCCTCGGCCAGCGGTCGCTTGATCTTGTCCTGGATCAAACGCGACATTGGGCGAGCCCCCATCTGTACGTCGTAACCGCGCTCACCCAACCAGCTGCGCGCCTCTTCGCTGACTTCCAACTGCACCCGCTTGTCTTCGAGCTGAGCCTGAAGTTCCGTAAGGAACTTGTCGACGATGCTCTTGATGACTTCATGACTCAGGCGACCGAACTGGATAATTGCATCCAGGCGGTTCCGGAATTCAGGCGTGAAGCTCTTCTTGATCACTTCCATCGCATCCGTCGAATGATCCTGATGCGTGAAACCGATCGAAGCACGCGCCGCAGTCTCGGCACCCGCATTCGTCGTCATGATCACAATCACATTGCGGAAATCCGCCTTCCTACCGTTGTTATCGGTAAGCGTGCCATGATCCATGACCTGCAGAAGCAGATTGAACACCTCTGGGTGCGCCTTTTCGATCTCATCCAGCAGCAGCACGCAATGCGGGGTCTTCGTGATCGCCTCTGTGAGCAAGCCACCCTGGTCAAAGCCCACATAACCGGGCGGCGCGCCAATCAGGCGCGATACGGTGTGGCGCTCCATGTACTCGGACATGTCAAATCTGACCAGATCGATACCCAGCGCCTTCGAGAGCTGGCGTGCAACCTCGGTCTTACCGACACCGGTCGGGCCTGCGAACAGGAATGATCCAACCGGCTTGTCGGGCATCTTCAGACCGGCACGGGACAGCTTGATGGCCGTGGAGAGCGAATCAATGGCATCGTTCTGGCCAAACACGGTCAGCTTGAGATCGCGCTCCAGGTTACGCAGCAATTCCTTATCCGAGCTGCTGACGCTCTTTGGCGGTATGCGCGCAATCTTTGCGACGATATCTTCAACCTGCTGGACCTCGATTCGCTTGACTCGCTTTTCTTCCGGCTGGAGCTGTTGATAAGCGCCCGCCTCGTCAATCACGTCGATCGCCTTGTCGGGCATGTGACGGTCATTGATGTAGCGGGCCGCGAGCTCCGCAGCCACACGCAGCGCTTCGTCGCTGTATTCGATATGGTGATGCTGCTCGAAGCGTGCCTTGAGACCCTTGAGGATACCAACCGTATCTTCGACCGAAGGCTCCACGACGTCGACCTTCTGGAATCGACGCGCGAGGGCGCGATCCTTTTCGAAGATGCCGCGGAACTCCTGGAAGGTCGTCGAACCGATGCAGCGAATCTCGCCCGAAGACAGCAGCGGCTTGAGTAGATTCGAGGCATCCATCACTCCGCCAGATGCAGCACCGGCACCGATGATCGTATGGATTTCGTCAATGAACAGGATGGCATGCGGCCGCTTCCGAAGCTCGTTCAGCAGCGCCTTGAACCGCTTCTCGAAGTCACCACGGTACTTCGTCCCGGCAAGCAACGCGCCGAGATCAAGCGAATAAACTACGCTATCCGAAAGCAGGTCAGGCACCATGCCGTCGACGATGCGCTTTGCAAGGCCTTCAGCAATTGCCGTCTTGCCTACGCCCGCCTCGCCTACCAGCAACGGATTATTCTTGCGACGACGCGCGAGAATCTGGGCAACGCGCTCAACTTCCGATTCACGACCCACCAGAGGATCGATGCGCCCCTGACGAGCAGCTTCGTTCAGATTGGACGCGTATGCTTCCAGCGGCTGACCCGCTGCTGAAGCCTCGCCAGCCTCTTCATCCTGGGGTTCGGGATCGCTGTCCCCTTGCTCCCCATGACCAGGCACCTTGGAGATGCCATGGGCAATGAAGTTGACCACATCGATACGGGCAACGCTCTGCTGCTTCAGGAGGAAAACCGCCTGGCTTTCCTGCTCACTGAAGATGGCGACGAGCACATTCGCGCCGGTCACTTCACGCTTGCCGGAACTCTGGACATGGAACACCGCGCGCTGCAAGACGCGCTGAAAACCCAACGTTGGCTGCGTCTCACGGTCTTCATCATGCTGCGGAATAAGCGGCGTCGTGGAGTCAATGAACTCCTGCAGATCATGGCGTAGCTTGTCGAGATTGGCGCCACATGCACGCAATACCGTGGCTGCAGCTTCGTTATCGAGCAATGCCAGCAAAAGATGCTCGACCGTCATGAACTCGTGACGTTTAGCCCGAGCCTCCTTGAAGGCGAGATTAAGAGTGACTTCTAGCTCACGGTTCAACATGCTTCACCTCTTACCAAGCGGTCGTCGCTTTGGAACCTATAAAGGATTGCAACGCCTCTGGCCACGGATCTGCGAGCTTGCTGAACGTACTCGAATCAGATCGTCGTGACCCAAACACTGTACTTGGGGCCCTGCCTAGACTTAATCAAGGGACGCATCAACCGTCTATCTCGATTTCACAAAGCAAAGGATGCTGGCTTTCCCTAGCATATTGATTGACTTGCGCTGCCTTGGTTTCAGCAACATCACGGCTAAATATGCCGCACACCGCTTTTCCTTCAGTATGAACGGCCAGCATGACACGGGTTGCCTGCTCCCGATTCATGCAGAAAATCGTCTCGAGCACCTCTACGACGAAGTCCATCGGCGTGTAATCGTCATTGAACATTATCACCTTATACATCGAAGGCGCCTTCAGCTCAGGCTTGGCCTCCTCGACCGCCAGACCGCTGGAGTCGTCTTCGTAACCGTCGGGACGGCCCTGATTGGATGTTAGACGAATCTGGATGTGAGAGCGCATACGGTAGGATCGTTTCACTGTTGCGGTGGAATGATGACGGGTCAGGCGGATACCGTCCGCCGCACGGCCTTGACACTCGACGAAAGGGTGTTACAACGAAGGAATACCCACATACGGGTTTCAAGGGTCCCGCCGAAGTTCACTTCGCGCGGCGACGAGGCGGATCATACTCCAGTGATGGGGTCCTTTGCAGAGGGAAGTCGGCATGCTTAGCGGCAAGGTCAAGTGGTTTAACAATGCCAAAGGCTACGGATTCGTACTGGCGGAAGGTCGGGATGAAGACTTGTTTGCTCATTACTCAGCCATTCAGATGGATGGATACAAGACATTGAAGGCCGGCCAGCCGGTCAACTTTGAAATCGTTCAAGGCCCGAAAGGACTGCATGCCGTGAATATCCGCCCGGCAATGGTCAACGTTGAAGACACCGCTCCAGCAGCGGCGGTCGTACAGCGCGCGGTTACCGCTGAAGCCTGATCGATTCCGGCCCATCCGGCACGCATGGTCCGTTCGTCGATTCGCCGGCGAACGGACCTCCCTCCTTTGTCTCCAGATCCTTCCTGCCCGCCTGCTCCGCCTACCTCCAACAAGCCATCCCATGCGAAAGACCCTCGTCGCTGATATACTGCGTCGCGACCGGCCGGTCAGGGACGCTGCGAAATCGCCTTCGCATCACCAGGCCTCCGGCATTCCGATAGGCGGCCCCATGCACTTCTACGGCGGTCGTAAAGACGGAATGCTCCCGATGAATCTCGAGTTTCACCTGCGCTCATGATGCTCGCCAGGCACACCAGCCGAAGCGGGCCGATCAAGATTCGTGCAAATGCTGTGATAAAAGAGGGGTACACGAAAAACATGTCCACCACGCCAAAAATCATCTACACGCTGACCGACGAAGCACCCGCACTGGCGACATATTCGCTGCTGCCGATCATCAAGGCCTTCACCCGCTCGTCAGGTATCGCTGTAGAGACCCGCGACATCTCCCTGGCCGGCCGCATCATCGCCGCCTTCCCCGAGCAGCTCAGCGACGAGCAGAAAATTTCTGACCACCTTGCCGAACTGGGCGAGCTGGCTACCACCCCTGAAGCGAACATCATCAAGCTTCCGAACATCAGCGCCTCGGTGCCGCAGCTCAAGGCAGCGATCAAGGAGCTGCAGAGTCAGGGCTACAAGCTCCCGGACTACCCGGACGAACCCAAGTCCGATGCCGAGAAAGACGCCAAGGCGCGCTACGACAAGATCAAGGGCAGTGCCGTGAACCCGGTGCTGCGCGAAGGCAACTCTGACCGTCGCGCCCCGCTCTCCGTCAAAAACTACGCACGTAAGCACCCGCACCGCATGGGCGCTTGGAGTGCCGACTCCAAGTCTCATGTCTCCCACATGGAGAGCGGTGACTTCTACGGTAGCGAGCGCTCCGCAACCATCGAGAACGCTGGCAGCCTCAAGATTGAACTGGTTGGCGGCGATGGAACGACCAAGGTCTTGAAGGAAAAGACAGCGGTCAAAGCCGGCGAGATCGTCGATGCTGCCGTAATGAGCCGCAAGGCACTGGCCGACTTCGTTGCCGCTCAGATCGAAGACGCCAAGGCGAAGGACGTACTCTTCTCTGTCCACCTCAAAGCCACCATGATGAAAGTCTCCGACCCCATCATGTTCGGCGTCTTCGTTGATAAGTTCTACGAGGATGTACTGACCAAGCACGAGCAGGGTCTGAAGGCCGCTGGCTTCGACCGCAACAACGGCATCGGCGATCTGTACGCGCGCCTCGCTGAACTCCCTGAAGCCCAGCAGGCCGAGATCAAGGCCGACATCGACGCGCAATATGCCAAGCGTCCGAAGCTCGCCATGGTGAATTCCGATAAGGGAATCACCAACCTTCACGTCCCTAGCGACGTCATCGTCGACGCTTCGATGCCGGCCATGATCCGCGATTCCGGCAAGATGTGGAACGCGCAAGGTGACCTGCAGGACGCCAAGGCGATCATTCCTGACCGCTGCTATGCCGGCGTGTACCAGGCGGTCATCGAAGATTGTAAGCAGAACGGTGCGTTCGACCCGGCGACGATGGGCAGTGTGCCCAATGTTGGCCTGATGGCGCAGAAGGCCGAGGAGTACGGCTCGCACGACAAGACGTTCCAGATCCCGGCGGATGGCACGGTGCGTGTCACCGACGACCAGGGCAACGTCATCTTCGAGCACCCTGTCGAAGCCGGCGATATCTGGCGCATGTGCCAGACCAAGGACGCTCCAATTCAGGACTGGGTCAAGCTGGCCGTCAACCGTGCCCGCGCAAGCGATACGCCGGCAGTCTTCTGGCTAGACGCGAACCGCGCCCATGACGCACAGGTCATCGCCAAGGTCGAGAAGTACTTGAAGGACCACGACACGAACGGGTTGGACATTCGTGTACTTTCGCCGGTCGACGCGACACGCTTCTCCCTTGAGCGCATCCGCAAGGGCCAGGACACCATCTCCGTAACTGGCAACGTTCTGCGTGACTACCTGACCGATCTGTTCCCCATCATGGAACTGGGGACCAGCGCTAAGATGCTGTCCGTGGTTCCACTGATGAATGGCGGCGGTCTGTTCGAGACCGGCGCAGGCGGGTCCGCTCCCAAGCATGTCCAGCAGTTCGTTCAGGAAAACCACCTGCGCTGGGATTCGCTGGGTGAGTTCCTGGCACTTGCTGCTTCGCTGGAGCACCTGGGTTCTGCCTATGACAATGCCAAGGCGAAAGTATTGGCAGCGACACTGGACCAGGCCAACGGGAAGTTCCTGGATAGCAACAAGTCGCCTTCTCGCAAGGTTGGTGAACTGGATAACCGCGGCAGCCACTTCTATTTGGCGCTTTACTGGGCACAAGCCCTCGCGAGCCAAGGCGACGATGCTGACCTGCAGAACGAGTTCCGCGACATCGCCAAGTTCCTGGCTGACAATGAAGCCAAGATCGTCGATGAGCTGAACAGCGCGCAGGGCAAGCCGGTCGAGATCGGCGGTTACTACCACCCCAACGGCGACCTCGCCAGCAAGGCGATGCGCCCTAGCAACACGCTGAACGAGGCACTGGCGAAGCTCGGCTGAAACCGAGCCCGTCCAGGTGGAACTAGGTGACTATTTCCACCCATTGAACCCCAGCCCCAGGGCTGGGGTTCTTTGTTTTTCAGGGCTTCAACGAGCCGTTATACTTTGCACCTTCCGTGAGCGAGACCATCGATGAGCTGGCATGCACATGTGACCGTGGCAACTGTTGTGGAGCGCGAAGGGCGCTTCCTGCTAGTGGAAGAAACCAAGCATGGCAAGACGGTACTCAACCAGCCCGCAGGGCACTTGGAACCGGACGAGACCCTGAGCGCTGCGGCCATACGGGAGACACTGGAGGAGACCGGCTGGTCGATCCAGCTGGAAGGGATTGTCGGCATCGGACTGTACAAGGCGCCAGCGAATGGCGTGACTTACTACCGTACAACCTTCTATGCGACCCCTGTCTCGCATGATCCTGAGCGCCCGCTCGACACTGACATCGACGGCACGGTATGGCTTACGCTCGACGAGATCAAAGCTGCCACGGATCGCCTCAGAAGCCCAATGGTGCTTCAGGTAATCGAACAGTACCTGACAGGGCATCGCTATCCCTTGTCCATGATTCTGGAATGAAAGAGGTTTTTCCTTGAACGGCAAACGCGTCATCGTCGGCATGTCTGGGGGCGTAGATTCCTCCGTATCCGCATTGCTTCTTCAGCAACAGGGTTACCAGGTGGAAGGCCTGTTCATGAAGAACTGGGAAGAAGACGACGGCACCGAGTATTGCACCGCCAAGGAAGACCTCGCGGATGCCCAGGCCGTTGCGGACCGCCTTGGTATCAAGCTGCATACCGCCAACTTCGCGGCAGAATACTGGGACAATGTCTTCGAACACTTTCTAGAGGAATACCGAGCCGGCCGAACGCCCAATCCGGATATCCTCTGCAACAGGGAAATCAAGTTCAAGGCATTCCTCGACTACGCACTGGATCTGGGGGCTGACCTTATCGCCACAGGCCATTACGTACGCCGCCGAGATATCAACGGTGAGGCTCAGCTGCTGAAAGGGCTCGACCCCAACAAGGACCAGAGCTACTTCCTCCACGCCGTAGGCGGCGCGCAGATTGCACGCACCCTGTTTCCGGTCGGCGAACTGGAAAAACCACAGGTACGTGCCATTGCCGAACAACACGGCCTGGCGACGGCAAAGAAGAAAGATTCCACAGGCATCTGCTTCATTGGAGAGCGGCGCTTCACTGACTTTCTAAAACAATATCTACCGGCACAACCCGGCGACATCGTAACGACCGAAGGCGAGGTTATCGGACGTCATCATGGCCTGATGTACCACACGATCGGCCAGCGCCAGGGCCTCGGGATAGGGGGAATGAAAGACGCGGGCGATGAGCCGTGGTACGTACTGGAGAAGGATCTGGACCGTAACGTACTGGTGGTCGGTCAGGGTAACGATCATCCTTGGTTATTCTCCGACGCCCTGTCTGCATCGGATCTTTTCTGGATCAATCCAATCCAGACCGGCCAACCCCTTCGACTAACCGCAAAGGTTCGCTACCGTCAGGCTGGTCAGGCCTGCACAGTGAGCCGCAGCGAAAGCGGCTATCTGATCGCATTCGACGAACCACAGCGAGCAGTCACGCCTGGCCAGTCCGTCGTTCTATACGATGGCGAGGTATGCCTTGGCGGTGGGGTAATAGAAGATTATCACCGCTGCACGCGCATGGAGGGCGCCGCATGACGAACATTCAAGAGCAGCTCGTTGCGCTCGGCGCCGTCTTCAATGCTGCGGTGATGGTGGACACCGTCGCCCGCACTGGCCAAGTGAATGAACAGGCGCTTGAGTGCATGATCAGGAGCCTACTGGCACGCGACCCTGACAGCACGCTCGAGGTATACGGCGGCGACGATGCCCACCTTCGCGAGGGCTACAAGGCGCTCGCAAGCGCGCTCGAGCGCGACGCGGGCAGCATCCAGCGCGAGCCCTTGCGGTACGCGCTTTCTCTCGTCGGACTTGAGCGCCAATTGGCCAAGCGCCCCGAAATGCTCGAGCTCATCGGTAGCCGCCTCGCTCAGATCCAGCAGCAGGTCGAACACTTCGGCATCACCCACGAGAACGTGATTGCGTCGTGCGGTGGACTGTACGAGGACACCATCAGTACATTTCGGCAGCGCATCCAGGTTCACGGCGACATGCGGTTCCTGCAGCAAAGCAATAATGCCGCCGGGATTCGCGCGCTACTTCTCTCCGGGATACGCTCTGCTCTTCTATGGCGACAGCTTGGCGGGCACCGTTGGCAGATGGTCTTTAGCCGCCGGAAACTGTTGAACGAACTGTATCCGATGATGCGTCGGTAAGCGCGACCGCAAGCCCTTCATGCGAAGGGCCGCTCATGTATAATCTGCGCCCTTTTTAACGCCCGATCGCCGAGAACGCCCCCATGCAGCTTTCCTCGCTCACCGCGGTTTCCCCCGTCGATGGCCGCTACGCCAGCAAAACCTGCGCCCTGCGCCCGATCTTCAGCGAATATGGCCTGATCCGTTTTCGTGTACTGGTTGAAGTCCGCTGGCTGCAGCGTTTGTCCAGCCACGACGCCATCCCTGAGGTGCCGGCATTCTCGAGCGAAGCCAATGGCCTGCTCAACAGCCTGGTAGACGATTTCCAGCTGGCCCACGCAGAGCGAGTCAAAGAATTCGAGCGCACTACGAACCATGACGTCAAAGCGGTTGAGTATCTGCTTAAAGAGCAGGCCAAGTCTCAGCCCGAGCTTGCCAAGGTCAACGAATTCGTTCACTTCGCCTGCACCAGCGAAGACATTAACAACCTGTCGCATGCACTGATGCTGCGCGAAGGCCGCGATTCTGTTGTTCTGCCGCTGATGCGACAGATCGCCGATGCGATCCGTGAGCTCGCCAAACGTTTCGCCGACGTTCCGATGCTGTCGCGCACCCATGGGCAGCCCGCCTCCCCCACTACGCTTGGGAAGGAACTCGCGAACGTTGTCTATCGCCTCGATCGGCAGATTGCCCAGGTCGCGGCGGTACCGTTGCTCGGAAAAATCAACGGTGCGGTTGGCAACTACAATGCACACCTGTCCGCCTACCCGGATATCGACTGGGAGGCGAATGCCAAAGCATTCGTGGAAGGAGATCTCGGCCTGACCTGGAACCCTTACACAACGCAAATCGAACCGCACGACTACATCGCAGAGCTATTCGACGCCATTGCTCGCTTTAATACGATCCTGATCGACTTCGATCGGGACGTATGGGGCTACATCTCGCTTGGTTACTTCAAGCAAAAGACGGTCGCAGGCGAAATTGGCTCCTCGACGATGCCACACAAGGTCAATCCAATCGATTTTGAAAACTCCGAAGGCAACCTTGGCATCGCTAACGCACTGCTGAAGCACCTGGCCAGCAAACTGCCTATTTCGCGTTGGCAGCGGGATCTCACCGACTCCACCGTACTGCGAAACCTCGGCGTCGGCATCGCGCATAGCGTCATCGCCTACGAAGCTTCGCTCAAAGGTATAGGCAAGCTTGAGCTCAATGAGCAGCGTATCGCCGAAGATCTGGACGCATGCTGGGAAGTGCTGGCGGAGCCCATTCAAACGGTCATGCGCCGGTACGGTATTGAGAACCCTTACGAAAAGCTGAAGGAATTGACACGCGGTAAGGGTATCAGCCCAGACGCACTACAGACCTTCATCGAATCGCTGGAGATGCCGGCAGAAGCCAAGCGCGAACTCAAGCGGCTTACGCCGGCGGCCTATATCGGGAATGCCGCCGCACAGGCCAAACGCATCTAGGCTGCAGACAGTCCACGACGCCCGGCCCTGCCGGGCGTTTTCATTTTTGGGTAACCCCTATTCATCAAGGCGTTAGCAATGAATCCTGATCTTCCAGTTCAGCTTCTGGGCGGTATGAGCCCCCGCGAGTTCCTCCGTGACTATTGGCAGCGTAAACCGCTCTTGATTCGGCAAGCGATCCCGAACTTCGAGAGCCCTCTCTCGGCTGACGAACTTGCCGGCTTGTCGCTCGAAGAAGAGGTCGAATCGAGACTCGTTATTGAGCATGGCACGCAGCCCTGGGAAATGCGAAGGGGGCCGTTCTCCGAGGACACATTCAAGGATCTTCCTGAGAAGGATTGGACGCTACTGGTGCAGGCTGTCGACCAGTTCGTCCCCGAAGTTTCTGCGCTGCTTGAGCAGTTCCGCTTCCTGCCGACATGGCGCATCGATGATGTAATGATCAGCTATGCCGCGCCGGGCGGCGGTGTCGGCCCACACTTCGACAACTATGACGTCTTCCTTCTTCAAGGCGAAGGACAGCGCCGATGGAAGATCGGCCAACTCTGCAATAGCGAGGAAACACTGCTCGAGCATGCGGACCTGCGGATACTGGCCGACTTCGAACAACGCGAAGAGTGGGTGCTGGAACCGGGCGACATGCTTTACCTTCCACCTCGCCTGGCTCACTTCGGTATCGCAGAAACCGAGTGCCTGACCTATTCCATTGGCTTCAGGGCACCCAGCGCGGCAGAGGTATTGACCCATTTCACCGACTTTCTTGCGCAGTTCCTGCCCGACGAAGAGCGCTATACGGACGCGGGCCTGGAGCCTGTGAATGACCCGAACGAAATTCAACGTGACGCCCTCGACCGCCTGAAGGCGCTTCTCGCTGAGCACATGAGTGACGAGCGCCTGCTTCTGACATGGTTCGGCCAATTCATGACCGAGCCACGCTATCCAGAGCTGGTAACAGGGGAAGCCCTGGAGCCCACTGACCTCGCAACCGCACTTGAAGACGGCGCTGTGCTAATCCGCAACCCAAGCGCTCGCCTCGCCTGGAGCGAAGTCGATCTGGGGATATTGCTGTTCGCGAGCGGCCAGAGCAGACTGCTATCGGCAGATATGAAAGACCTGCTCAAGCTCGTATGCGCAGCTGACGCGCTCCATATGGATAATCTGCAGCCCTGGCTGAGCAATGAGGAAGCGACCGACCTGCTGTGCGAACTCATCAAACAGGGGAGTTTGAGCTTTGCCGACGAATGAAATTCAGGTGCGCATCGCGGATTGGCACGATGACTATCCTGAGCTCAGCCGCATTCGCGAAGCCGTCTTCATTACAGAGCAGTCCGTCCCGCCCGAGCTCGAATGGGACGGCGAGGACGCAGACGCCATCCACTTCCTTGCCTGCGAGGCGGGCTATCCGATCGGTACTGCTCGTCTGCTGAAAGACGGCCACATCGGACGCGTCGCTGTGCTAAAGGAATGGCGCGGACTCAAGGCTGGCGTCCGGCTGGTTGAGGCGGCGGTTCACGAGGCCGAAAAACTCGGCTTTCGTCGCCAGCAACTAAGTGCCCAGGTCCACGCGACAGAGTTCTACGAGCGCCTGGGTTTCCAGGCCCGGGGGCAGGAATACCTGGACGCCGGTATCCTCCATATCGACATGCAAAGGGACAGCGAGTAAGCCATGACCAGCGAACGTGATCGACACTCTTCGCCAGACCTCCCACCGATCACGTTCGACTCGCCCGGCTCATTCCCTCGATTGGACGATTCTTCCGGGCGCGGGCGCAGCACAAACGACAAGTTCGAACGAACAGGCATCCACACGCGCGCTGAGGCTGCAGCATGCGTTCAGGCCTTTCTTCAGCAGGCACGTCGCACCGTTTGCATATACAGCCAAGACCTGGAGCCGTGGCTGTACGATACAGAGGCATGCACAGAGGCGTGCAAGGCACTGCTGACGCGACAGCACCGTAGCCGGCTTCGAATCCTGGTACGCGATGCTGAGCGGGTTCGAAGCGATCACCGCCTTGTCCGCCTGAGTCATCGCCTAACCAGCAACTTCGCCATAAGGAGGCTGAACCCGGATTACGCTTTCGAGCCGGGAGGCTTCCTCATCGTAGACGACGGCCGCCTCTTCACGCGGCCGATCGCTGCCGAGCCGACAGGAAAAGCAACAACGGGCGATCGCGCGAGCGTCCGGCAATTTCAAGCCCGATTCGATCAGGCGTGGGATTACAGTATCGACGACCCCAATCTCCGGAGCATCTTCCTGTGAAGCGGCAATTCATTGTTTCCGTCGCACTGCTCGTCCACGCCATGACGATCCATGCGGCCACCGAAGTCATCGCGCTACAACACCGACCCGCAGAGGACCTGTTGCCATTCGTGCAATCCGCGCTCGGCAACGAAGGTAAGGCCGACGCTTATGGCTCCCAGCTCATCATCAATACGACGCCGGATAAACTTTGGGAGGTCCGCCAACTCCTCAACCAGCTAGATACGGCCCCTCGTCAGCTACTGGTAAGCGTAGATAGCAGTGATTCCAGCATAACGACCCACCATGGCTATTCGATCAATGGCGGTGCGAACATTGGCGGTACACGCATTGAAACCGGGCGCGGCAACCAGACACGGATCATAAGCCGAAGCACCGGCAGCCAAGGGGGCGGTGTCCAGGCCGTGCAAGTCACCGAAGGCTATCCCGCGATGATTCAGGTCGGCCAGAGCGTACCCCTGACTACATCCGACATGGATCCCTATGGGCAGCGCTACCCGTCAACGCAATACAGAGATCTAACCCGCGGCTTCTATGTCACAGCGAATGTAACCGGGGATACCGTGCACGTGACACTCAGCACGAACCACGATCGCATGGCACCCAGCTCGTCTCAGGTTATCAACACGCAAGGTGCCGAGACCCGTCTCAGTGGACGGCTCGGCGAATGGATCACAATAGGCGGCGTCAACGAGAGCGCTACAAGCGACGCGCGAGGCCTACTTCGCCAACACTCGACACGCGGGCGAGACGACATGACCCTGCGCCTGAAGGTCGACGCACTCGACTAGGCCCCATCTACGACTTTTGTAGTGCTTTCAATTTTTCACTACAAAAACTATTGACGTCTCCCGTCCCACTGGGCAATCTGACCTCGCTCCCGCATGCCAGGGGCCTATATAAGGCCCTCGGACCCGCGTTCATTCACCCTGAACCGGCTCCGTGTTGCATCGCCCAAAAGGCACTACAACAAGGCAGCGACTGTCGGAACAATGGTTGTCCTGAGGGACGGGTACAGCGAGATCGCCTCCTTCACAGCACCGCTGACAGCGCCTGCCGCTCTCCTGGCAATGACATGAGTTATGTCGGTACCAAGCACAATTCAGCCGCTATTAAGGAAGTGTCCATGCTCAGTTACCAGCAAGAAATCGACGCAGTCAGCCAATTGAACAGGGAAGCCGGTGATAGCTGGAAGGCGATCAATCCGGAGTACGTCGCTCGGATGCGGCTGCAGAATCGGTTCAAGACCGGTTTGGACATCGCCCGCTACACCGCCAATATCATGCGTCGTGACATGGCCGAGTACGATGCCGATCCAGGCAGCTATACCCAGTCGCTTGGCTGCTGGCACGGCTTCATCGGGCAGCAGAAGCTGATTTCCATCAAGAAGCATCTCAAGACGACGAATAAGCGCTACCTGTACCTCTCCGGCTGGATGATCGCAGCGCTGCGGTCCGAATTCGGGCCGCTTCCAGACCAGTCGATGCACGAAAAGACCTCTGTGCCCGCGCTCATCGAAGAGCTGTATACATTCCTGCGTCAAGCCGATGCCCGGGAACTGGGCGGTCTCTTCCGCGAACTTGATTCCGCCCGCGCTGCCGATGAAAACGCGCGCGCTGCAGCAGTACTGCAGAAGATCGAAAGCTATGAAACGCACATCGTCCCGATCATTGCTGATATTGACGCGGGCTTTGGCAATGCCGAGGCGACTTACCTACTGGCCAAGAAAATGATCGAAGCCGGCGCCTGCTGCATTCAGCTCGAAAACCAGGTCTCTGACGAAAAACAGTGCGGACACCAGGATGGCAAGGTGACGGTGCCGCATGAGGACTTCGTAGCCAAGATCAACGCGGTTCGCTATGCGTTCCTCGAGCTGGGGGTCGACAACGGTGTGATAGTTGCTCGAACCGATTCGCTGGGCGCAGGCCTGACGAAGCAGATTGCCGTCAGCAAAACGCCCGGTGATCTGGGGGACCAGTACAACAGCTTCCTCGATTGCGAAGAGATTGCTCCGACAGACCTGAACAATGGCGACGTGATCATCAACCGTGGCGGCAAGCTACTGCGGCCCAAGCGGCTTGCGAGCGGCCTGTTCCAGTTCCGCCAGGGCTCAGGTGAAGACCGCGTCGTGCTGGACTGCATCACCTCGCTGCAAAATGGGGCCGACCTCTTGTGGATCGAGACCGAAAAGCCGCACGTTGGCCAGATTGCCAAGATGGTCAACCGGATCCGTGAAGTCGTGCCTAACGCGAAGCTGGTCTATAACAACAGCCCGTCGTTCAATTGGACGCTGAATTTTCGGCAGCAGGTGTTCGACACTTGGCAAGCGGAGGGCAAGGACGTATCCGCGTATGACCGCAGCCGCCTGATGAGCGTGGACTACGACGAGACAACACTGGCGAAGGAAGCCGACGATCGAATTCGGTCTTTCCAGCGCGACGCATCGCGCGAAGCCGGAATCTTCCATCACCTTATTACATTGCCGACCTACCACACCGCCGCGCTGTCGACCGATAACCTCGCGAAAGGCTACTTCGCTGATGAAGGCATGTTGGCCTATGTGAAGAACGTCCAGCGCGAAGAGATCCGCCAGGGCATTGCCTGCGTCAAACACCAGAACATGGCAGGCTCCGATATGGGTGACGACCATAAGGAGTACTTCGCAGGTGAGGCCGCGCTGAAGGCAGGAGGCAAGGACAACACGATGAATCAGTTCCACTGATTCGGACATGTAAAAACTTAATGGAGTCCCCTCTTCTCCCACCCCGGCGGCGATGCCGGGGTTTTTCTTTTATAAACAGGAAGGAATAACCTGATCGTCCGCTTGGTTAATAACGACAAAAACAAACGTCGCAAATGATATTAATTATCATCACCGTTTAGGTAAGAACGTGTATTTCTTCGCGATATCAGCGCTGCAGGCTATCGCCATGAATTGCCAGTGTTTTCGCCAATTAAAAATTTTACTTACACCCATTTGAAGCATAAACTTCCGCCACAAGCCCACTTCGGTGCAGGCAAAGACCAAATACGCCGTCCTGATGGGAGTTTCTGATGCCGGAAGCTGTATCAACGATTTCGCATAACTGGGCATTCGCCATCTTTCTGATAGGCGTCTTCGGCCTGTGCGCCTTCATGATTGGAGCTTCCAGCTTCCTTGGTAACCGTGCCGTCGGCCGTGCCAAGAACGATCCCTTCGAATCAGGCGTCGTACCCACCGGCGGTGCTCGCCTCCGGTTCTCTGCAAAGTTCTATCTGGTCGCGATGCTCTTCGTGATCTTCGACGTCGAAGTCCTCTTTCTTTTCGGCTGGGCCGTCTCCGTTCGCGAAAGCGGCTGGTTCGGCTTTGCCGGAGCAGCCCTTTTCATAGCAATTCTGTTCGCGGGTCTTGTCTACGAGGCAGCCATTGGTGCGCTTGATTGGGCACCGACTGGCCGTCGCAACCGGCAGGCGAAGCTAAAACAATGAGGCTTTGGCAATGCAATACAAACTCACCAGGATCGATCCGGAGGCGGTCTCCGACCGCTATCCGGCCGGTGAAAGGGAGATCGTCAACGATCCTCTGACCGAGGACCAGATCAACCGTAGCGTTTTCATGGGCAAGCTGGAAGACGTGCTGAACGGCGCGGTCAACTGGGGGCGCAAGAACTCCCTTTGGCCGTACAACTTCGGCCTTTCGTGCTGCTACGTGGAAATGACCACGGCCTTCACCGCACCGCATGACATCGCTCGCTTTGGCGCTGAAGTCATCCGGGCTTCACCCCGCCAAGCAGACTTCATGGTGATCGCCGGCACGCCCTTCATCAAGATGGCACCGGTCATCCAGCGGCTGTATGAGCAGATGCTGGAGCCCAAGTGGGTAATCTCCATGGGCGCATGTGCCAATTCTGGCGGCATGTACGATATTTACTCGGTCGTACAAGGCGTGGACAAGTTCCTGCCTGTTGATGTGTACGTGCCTGGCTGTCCTCCGCGCCCGGAAGCGTTCCTGCAGGGGCTCATGCTTCTACAGGAATCCATTGGCGAGGAGCGTCGCCCCCTTTCGTGGGTGGTTGGCGATCAGGGTATCTACCGTGCCGAGATGCCATCCCAGCGGGAGAAGCATCGCGAAAGACGGATACAGGTTACCAACCTGCGCAGCCCAGACGAAGTGTGACCGAACGTCGCAGGCCATCATTTGGCCTGCATCACCTTGTTCACACCGCCACGCACATCGATAGCGACCGAGAATCATGACGGCAGACACAGCTCTGTACATTCCGCCTTACAAGGCCGACGACCAGGACGTGGTCGTCGCATTGCATGCCCGTTTCGGAGAGCATGCGTTCACCGCCCAGGACACCCGTACCGGCATGCCCGTACTGTGGGTGCCCCGTGAAAAGCTGATCGAAGTGCTGCGTTTCCTTCGGGAAATGCCGAAGCCTTACGTGATGCTCTACGACCTCCATGGCGTGGACGAGCGCCTGCGTACGAACCGCCGCGGGTTGCCCGATGCGGATTTCACTGTTTTTTACCACTTGCTTTCCATCGAGCGTAACAGCGATGTAATGCTCAAGGTCGCGCTCAAGGAAGGCGACCTGAACCTCCCGACCGCGACGAGCATCTGGCCAAACGCCAACTGGTACGAGCGCGAGGTCTGGGACATGTACGGCGTGAGTTTCCAAGGCCACCCGCACCTTGCACGCATGCTTATGCCTTCATCTTGGCAAGGCCACCCGCTCCGCAAGGATTACCCGGCCCGGGCCACCGAATTCGACCCCTATGCCCTTAACGCCGCAAAACAGGATCTAGAGCAGGAAGCACTGCGCTTCAAGCCTGAAGACTGGGGTATGAAGGCAGGGAACGAGCATGAAGACTTCATGTTCCTCAACCTTGGTCCCAACCACCCATCTGCCCACGGTGCGTTCCGGATCATCCTGCAGCTTGACGGTGAAGAGATCGTCGATTGCGTTCCGGAGATCGGCTATCACCACCGTGGCGCCGAGAAGATGGGCGAGCGCCAAAGCTGGCATAGCTACATTCCCTACACGGACCGGGTCGACTACCTGGGCGGCGTGATGAATAACCTGCCCTACGTACTGGCAGTGGAAAAGCTCGCTGGCATCAAGGTGCCACAGCGCGTGGACGTGATCCGGATCATGATGGCGGAGTTCTTCCGCATCCAGAATCACCTGCTGTACCTGGGCACCTATATTCAGGACGTAGGCGCAATGACGCCTGTGTTCTTTACCTTTACCGACCGTCAGCGTGCCTACAAGGTGATCGAAGCGATCACCGGCTTCCGTCTACACCCCGCCTGGTATCGCATCGGTGGCGTTGCGCATGACCTGCCCCGCGGTTGGGACAAGCTCGTACGTGAATTCCTGGACTGGATGCCCAAGCGCCTGGATGAGTACGAAACCGCAGCGCTCAAGAACAGCATCCTGCGTGGCCGTACTATTGGGGTTGCCGCATACAACACCAAGGAGGCGCTCGAATGGGGCGTCACCGGCGCGGGCCTGCGCGCAACGGGTCTGGACTTCGACCTGCGTAAGGCACGCCCGTACTCCGGCTACGAGAACTTCGAATTCGAGATTCCGCTGGCCGCCAATGGCGACGCGTATGATCGCTGCATGGTAAAGATGGGCGAAATGCGGCAGAGCCTGCGCATCATCGAACAGTGCCTGAAGAACATGCCCGAAGGCCCATACAAGGCCGATCACCCGCTGACCACACCACCACCGAAAGAGCGCACGCTCCAGCACATCGAAACCCTCATCACTCACTTCCTACAGGTTTCCTGGGGCCCGGTGATGCCGGCCAACGAGTCGTTCCAGATGATTGAGGCGACCAAGGGTATCAACAGCTACTACCTGACGAGTGACGGCAGCACGATGAGCTACCGCACACGCATTCGTACGCCGAGCTTCCCACATCTCCAGCAGATCCCAGCCGTTATCCGCGGCAGCATGGTCGCCGACCTGATCGCCTATCTGGGCAGTATCGACTTCGTTATGGCTGACGTGGACCGCTGAGGAGAGAACGATGAGTACAGCATCCCTAATTCAAACCGATCGTTTCGAACTCAGTGAAACCGAGCGCTCGTCCATCGAGCATGAGATGCACCATTACGAAGACCCACGTGCAGCGTCGATCGAAGCGCTCAAGATCGTTCAGAAGGAACGCGGCTGGGTGCCAGACGGAGCGATCTACGCGATCGCGGATGTGCTGGGTATCCCTGCCAGCGACGTTGAAGGTGTGGCGACGTTCTACAGTCAGATTTTTCGCGTGCCGGTCGGGCGCCATATCATCCGCGTCTGCGACAGCATGACCTGCTACATCGGCGGGCATGAGTCAATTCTTGACGCGGTCAAGGCCCAGCTAGGCATCGTACCTGGCCAGACCACCGCAGACGGACGCTTCACATTGCTGCCCGTTTGCTGCTTGGGTAACTGCGACAAAGCGCCCGCGATGATGATCGACGACGATACCTTCGGCGACGTTCGTGCCGACACCGTCGGACAACTGCTGGAGGCGTACGCATGATGTCCCGTCGACTGACCTCCTTCGGCCCGATCAATACCATTGCGCGCTCCGAAGAGACCCATCCGCTGACATGGCGCTTGCGCGACGATGGCGCACCCGTGTGGCTCGAGGAATACCAGCAGAAGAACGGCTACGCTGCCGCTCGAAAGGCGCTGGCTGACATGGCACAGGCCGACATCGTCCAGGTCGTCAAGGACTCCGGCCTCAAGGGCCGCGGCGGTGCTGGCTTCCCTACCGGGGTGAAATGGGGCCTGATGCCGGCTGACGAATCGCTGAACATTCGTTACTTGCTGTGCAATGCGGACGAGATGGAGCCCAACACCTGGAAGGACCGGATGCTGATGGAGCAACTTCCCCACCTGTTGGTGGAAGGCATGCTCATCAGCGCGAGGGCGCTCAAGGCCTACCGCGGCTACATCTTCCTTCGTGGCGAGTACGTCGATGCCGCACGCAACCTGAATCGGGCTATCGACGAAGCGAAGGCTGCCGGCCTATTGGGCAGGAACATCCTCGGCAGCGGGTTCGACTTCGAACTGTTCGTGCACACGGGAGCCGGCCGCTATATCTGTGGCGAAGAGACCGCGTTGATCAACTCGCTGGAAGGCCGCCGTGCCAATCCGCGTTCCAAGCCGCCCTTCCCCGCCGCTGTCGGCGTCTGGGGCAAGCCTACTTGCGTCAACAACGTTGAAACGCTGTGCAACGTGCCAGCCATCGTTGGTAACGGGGTGGACTGGTACAAGTCCCTGGCGCGCGAAGGCAGCGAGGACCACGGCACCAAGCTGATGGGCTTTTCCGGCAAGGTGAAGAATCCTGGCATCTGGGAACTGCCCTTCGGCATCACCGCCCGAGAGCTTCTTGAGGATTACGCCGGCGGAATGCGCGACGGGTACACGCTCAAGGCCTGGCAGCCAGGCGGCGCGGGGACCGGTTTCCTCCTGCCGGAGCATCTGGACGCTCAGATGTATGCCGCAGGAATTGGCAAGGTTGGCACCCGTATGGGTACCGGTCTCGCCCTAGCCGTGGACGACAGCGTCAACATGGTGTCGTTGCTGCGCAACATGGAAGAGTTCTTCGCCCGTGAATCCTGTGGTTGGTGCACACCGTGCCGCGATGGATTGCCATGGAGCGTGAAAGTGCTCAGAGCGCTCGAGCGCAAGCAGGGCACGACCGAGGACATCGACACGCTACTGGGGCTTGTCAATTTCCTCGGCCCAGGCAAGACGTTCTGCGCCCACGCACCGGGTGCCGTCGAACCACTGGGCAGTGCCATCAAGTATTTCCGTGATGAGTTCGAAGCGGGCGTAGTACGTACGCCGGTCGCGCCCAAGCCGACTGTCGTCGATACGCCCACATGACTCAAGCGCCGCGCTGTATGCGGCGCTCAAAGGATGTAGCACTCGCTGCGCAAGGAAGGATGTTGGCTTGGCCATTACCTTTTCTGCGCCGCGGGCATGCTGACAAGAGAATTCCATTAGCCAAATCCGTTTCGGCGGATAAGAAGAAAACCGTATGGCCACCATCCACGTAGACGGCAAAGCGTACGAAGTCGACGGTGCGGACAACCTGCTTCAGGCATGTCTTTCCCTCGGCCTCGACATCCCTTATTTCTGCTGGCACCCCTCGCTGGGTAGCGTCGGTGCCTGCCGCCAGTGTGCGGTAAAGCAGTATTCGGACGAGAACGACACTCGTGGCCGGCTCGTCATGTCCTGCATGACACCGGCCACGGATAACAGCTGGATCGCCATCGAAGACGAGGAAGCGAAGCAGTTTCGCGCCAGCGTCGTCGAATGGCTGATGACAAACCACCCACACGACTGTCCGGTCTGTGAGGAAGGTGGTCACTGCCATCTTCAGGACATGACGGTAATGACGGGGCATAACGCCCGTCGCTACCGTTTTACCAAGCGCACCCACCAGAACCAGGAGCTCGGTCCGTTCATCGCTCACGAGATGAACCGCTGTATCGCCTGTTACCGCTGCGTGCGGTACTACAAGGACTATGCCGGCGGTACCGATCTGGGCGTCTTCGGTGCTCACGACAACGTCTATTTCGGCCGCGTCGAGGACGGCGTACTGGAAAGCGAATTTTCCGGCAACCTGACCGAGATCTGCCCTACTGGCGTATTCACGGACAAAACCCACTCCGAGCGCTACAACCGCAAGTGGGATATGCAGTTTGCGCCAAGCATCTGCCACGGCTGCTCATCCGGCTGCAACATCAGCCCCGGCGAGCGTTACGGTGAGCTGCGCCGTATCGAGAATCGCTTCAATGGTTCGGTAAACCACTATTTCCTGTGTGACCGCGGTCGTTTCGGCTATGGCTACGTCAACCGTGACGATCGTCCACGCCAGCCTTTGCTTGGCACGGAAGTACTCGGTATCGACGCAGCCCTGGACAAGGCGGCAGGTCTGCTCGCTGGTAAACGCGTCATCGGTATCGGTTCGCCACGCGCAAGCCTGGAGAGCAACTTCGCACTGCGGGAACTTGTTGGAACCCAAAACTACTACACGGGGATCGCTGCCAACGAGCTCGCGAATATCCAGCTGATTCGCGACATCATGCAGAACGGCCCGCTGCCTGTTCCATCGATTCGCGACATCGAGGACCACGACGCCGTCTTCATCCTCGGTGAAGACCTCACCCAGACGGCGGCTCGTATCGCACTGGCGGTACGTCAGGCCGCACGGGGCAAGGCAACCGAGATCGCAGCGTCCATGAAGGTTCAGGACTGGCACCAGGCCGCTATCCAGAACGTGGCTCAGAACGCCCTGAACCCGATATTCATTGCCTGTCTCGACGAAACTCGGCTGGACGATATCGCGGAGGAATGCGTCCACGCGGCTCCTGCTGACCTCGCACGCCTCGGTTTCGCGGTCGCGCACGCCATCGACCCGACAGCACCTGCCGTCACCGGTCTGGAAGAAGACGCGCTCGCACTGGCGAGCAAGATTGCCGAAGCACTCATCGCAGCCAAACGTCCGCTAGTCGTGGCGGGCGCATCTCTGGGCTCGTCCGCGCTGATCGAAGCGGCGGCGAACATCGCTCAAGCCCTGAAGAATCGCGAGAAAAATGGCTCGATCAGCCTGGTAGTACCTGAAGCCAACAGCATGGGCCTGGCGCTGTTCGGTGGGGATTCGCTAGACGCGGCCCTCGAGCGCCTCTCCAGCGGCAGCGCGGACGCGGTTGTCGTTCTGGAAAACGATATCTACCGTCGCGCTGACCGTGCCAAGGTTGACGCGGCCCTTGGCACTGCCCAGACGATCATCGTTGCCGACCATCAGCAAACCGAAACCACGGCGCGCGCCCACATGGTTCTACCCGTGGCGAGTTTCGCCGAAGGCGACGGTACCCTCGTGAGCCAGGAGGGACGCGCGCAACGTTTCTTCCAGGTTTACGAACCGAGCTATTACAACGCCGAAAGCATGATCCGCGAGGGCTGGCGCTGGCTGCATGCGCTGCACAGCACGCTGACTGGCAAAACGGTTGACTGGACGCAACTGGATCATGTGACCGACGCCTGCGCAGCCAGCGCTCCACAGCTTGCTGCCATCCGTGATGCTGCTCCGAGCGCGGCGTTCCGCATCAAAGGCCTGAAACTTGCGCGTGAGCCACACCGCTACAGTGGCCGTACGGCCATGCGCGCCAACATCAGCGTCCATGAGCCCCGCCAGCCGCAGGATCCGGACACCGCCTTTGCGTTTTCGATGGAAGGCTATTCGGGTAGCGGCGAAGCGCGCCAGCAGATACCGTTTGCCTGGTCTCCAGGCTGGAACTCGCCCCAGGCATGGAACAAGTTCCAGGATGAAGTCGGTGGCCACCTGCGTGCCGGCGACCCAGGAATACGCCTCATCGAGAACCAGGGCCAAGCGCTGAATTGGTTCTCCGCACCGTCCGCCTTCAATCCGACCCAAGGGAGTTGGCAAGTGGTGCCTTATCACCACCTTTTCGGTAGCGAAGAAACGTCGTCACGCGCGGCCCCGATCCAGGAGCGCATCCAGCCAGCCTATGTTGCCGTAGCTGCACAGGAAGCAGAGCGCCTCGGCGTCAACGAGGGTGCGCTGGTTAGCGTAACGGTCAATGACCACACCCTGCGCCTGCCGCTACGTGTCAGCGAATCGCTAGGCGTCGGCCTTGTAGGCTTGCCGGTTGGCTTCGAAGGGATTCCCGCTGGCGTCGTCGGCGCGGCAGCTACAGGCCTTCAGGAGGCGGCACAATGAGTTGGATGACACCTGTCGTCGTGGATACGCTGATTGCCATCTTCAAGGCAATTGTCATCCTGCTTGCCGCCGTCGTGTCGGGAGCGCTGCTCAGCTTCGTCGAACGTCGCCTGCTCGGCTGGTGGCAGGATCGTCACGGGCCGAACCGCGTTGGGCCGTTCGGGATGTTCCAGCTGGGCGCGGACATGATCAAGATGTTCTTCAAGGAGGACTGGACGCCGCCTTTCGCTGACAAACTGATCTTTGTTCTCGCGCCCATCGTAGCGATGAGTGCCCTGCTCATCTCGTTTGCCGTGATTCCGATCACACCGACGTGGTTCGTTGCCGACCTGAACATCGGGCTCCTGTTCTTCTTCGCCATGGCCGGCCTGACGGTTTATGCCGTGCTTTTTGCCGGCTGGGCAAGTAACAACAAGTTCGCACTGCTCGGAAGCCTGCGGGCATCGGCTCAGACGATTTCCTATGAGGTCTTCATGGGCCTGTCGTTGATGGGCGTCGTCGCACAGGCTGGGTCGTTCAACCTCCGCGAGATCGTGGACTATCAGGCACAGAACCTGTGGTTCGTGATCCCGCAGTTCATTGGCTTCTGCACGTTCTTCGTTGCCGGGGTTGCGGTCACCCACCGTCACCCCTTCGACCAGCCGGAAGCCGAGCAGGAGCTCGCGGATGGTTACCACATCGAATATGCCGGCATGAAGTGGGGCATGTTCTTCGTAGGCGAATACATCGGGATCGTATTGATCTCCGCACTGCTCACCACCCTCTTCTTCGGTGGCTGGCACGGCCCCTTCGACCTGCTGCCGCAGATTCCTTTCATCTGGTTTGCGCTGAAGACGGCGTTCTTCATCATGATCTTCATCCTGCTGCGTGCATCGATTCCCCGCCCGCGCTATGACCAGGTCATGTCCTTCAGTTGGAAGTTCTGCCTGCCGCTGACCCTGATCAACCTGCTGGTGACCGGCGCACTCGTGCTGGCCGCACAGTAAGGAGAGGCACTATGTTCAAGTACATTCTCGACGTACTGGTTGGGACCTACACCCAACTGCGCAGCCTGGTCATGATCTTTGGCCATGGCTTCCGCAAGCGCGACACCCTGCAATATCCAGAAGAGCCCGTTTACCTTCCGCCTCGCTATCGCGGTCGTATCGTGCTCACGAGAGACCCTGATGGGCAGGAACGGTGCGTGGCGTGCAACCTCTGTGCGGTTGCCTGCCCGGTCGGTTGCATCTCGCTGCAGAAAACCGAAGCGGAAGATGGCCGCTGGTATCCTGAATTTTTCCGCATCAACTTCTCACGCTGCATCTTCTGCGGCATGTGCGAAGAAGCGTGCCCGACGACTGCCATTCAGCTTACGCCTGACTTCGAGATGAGCGAATTCAAGCGTCAGGAGCTCGTCTACGAGAAAGAGGACCTGCTGATCTCCGGCCCCGGCAAGTACCCGGACTACAACTTCTACCGCGTCGCAGGCATGTCCATTGATGGCAAGCCCAAGGGCGCCGCGCAGAACGAGGCCGAACCGATCAACGTCAAAGGCCTCTTGCCCTAAGGAGACTCCAGGCATGGAAATCGCTTTCTATCTTGCCGCGGGCGTCGCCGTGGCCTCGACCTTCCGCGTGATCACTCACACCAACCCGGTGCATGCGCTGCTTTACCTGATCGTCTCGCTGCTGGCCGTATCGATGTGCTTTTTCGCACTCGGCGCGCCCTTCGCAGGCGTCTTGGAGATCATTGTGTACGCGGGCGCCATCATGGTGCTGTTCGTCTTCGTGGTGATGATGCTGAACCTGGGCAGCGATGCGATCGAACAGGAACGGCGCTGGATGACCCCAGGCATTTGGACCGGCCCTTCGATCCTGTCCGCCGTCCTGTTGGCTCAGCTGCTTTACGTGCTGTTCGCTCAACCCACTGGGACAGCAATTGGCCACACCACCATCGAAGCCAAGGCGGTTGGTATCACCCTATACGGACCTTACATTCTCGCCGTGGAACTGGCGGCCCTGCTGCTGCTTGCAGCGCTGGTCGCTGCCTACCACCTCGGCCGTCGCGAGGCGAACGACCAATGAACGCTATCCCACTGGAACACGGGCTGGCTCTGGCCGCCGTACTTTTTTGCCTTGGCCTCGTCGGGCTGATGGTGCGCCGCAACATCCTTTTCGTGCTCATGAGTCTGGAAATCATGATGAATGCCACTGCCCTGGCCTTCATCGTTGCGGGTGCGCGCTGGGCACAGCCTGACGGCCAAGTGATGTTCATCCTGATCATCACGCTGGCGGCGGCTGAAGCCAGCATTGGCCTGGCGATCCTCCTGCAGTTGTATCGCCGCTTCAACACCCTCGATGTCGATGCTGCCAGCGAGATGCGCGGATGAACCTACTATTCCTCACCTTCGTCTTCCCGCTGATCGGCTGGTTCATCTTGGCCTTTTCCCGCGGGCGTCTGTCTGAAAATACCTCTGCGCTCGTTGGCGTCGGGTCGGTCGGCCTATCAGCGCTGACCGCAGCATGGGTCATCTGGCAATTCAATGTCGCGCCGCCCGAAGGTGGCGTGTACACGCAGGTGCTGTGGCAGTGGATGAGCGTTGAAGGGTTTGCCCCCAGCTTCACGCTTTACCTGGATGGCCTGTCGGTCACGATGCTGGGCGTCGTCACCGGCGTCGGCTTTCTTATCCATCTCTTCGCATCGTGGTACATGCGCGGCGAGTATGGCTACGCGCGCTTTTTCTCCTACACCAACCTGTTCATCTTCAGCATGTTGCTGTTGGTACTCGGCGACAACCTGCTGTTCCTGTACTTCGGTTGGGAAGGCGTAGGTCTTTGCTCCTATTTGCTGATCGGTTTCTACTTCTCCGATCGCAAGAATGGCAACGCAGCGCTCAAGGCGTTCATCGTCACGCGTATCGGCGACGTGTTCATGGCAATTGGACTGTTCATTCTTTTCATGCACCTGGGTACGCTCAACATCCAGGAGTTGATGGTCCGCGCGCCTGAGCAGTATGCCGCCGGCGACAGCTGGCTGTGGATCGCAACGCTGATGTTGTTGGGTGGCGCGGTCGGCAAGTCGGCGCAATTGCCGCTCCAGACCTGGCTTGCCGATGCGATGGCTGGCCCGACGCCGGTATCGGCGCTTATCCACGCCGCGACCATGGTGACCGCAGGCGTTTACCTGATCGCACGTACCCACGGCCTTTTCCTGCTGACGCCGGAGATCCTCGAGCTGGTCGGTATCGTCGGTGGGGTGACATTGGTCCTGGCGGGCTTCGCCGCGCTCGTACAAACCGACATCAAGCGGATCCTGGCCTATTCCACGATGAGCCAGATCGGCTACATGTTCCTCGCCCTGGGTGTAGGCGCCTGGGATGCCGCGATCTTCCACCTGATGACGCATGCGTTCTTCAAGGCACTGCTGTTCCTTGCCTCTGGCTCCGTCATCAACGCGTGCCACCACGAGCAGAACATCTTCAAGATGGGCGGGCTCTGGAAAAAACTGCCGCTCGCCTATGCCAGCTTCCTGGTTGGTGGTGCGGCACTCGCCGCGCTTCCGTTGATCACGGTCGGGTTCTATTCCAAGGACGAGATCCTCTGGGAAGCCTTCGCGAGCGGTAATACCGCCCTGCTGTATGCCGGCCTGATCGGCGCGTTCATGACCTCGATCTACACGTTCCGCCTGATCTTCGTCGCCTTCCACGGCGAACCGAAGACCGACGCTCACCCCGGCCATGGCCTGGCACATAACCTGCCGCTCATCGTACTGATCGTGTTGTCGACCTTCATCGGCGCCTGGATCACGCCGCCCCTGGCGGGCGTGTTGCCTGAGAGCGTCGGACATGCGGGCGGTGAAGCCAAGCACAGCCTCGAGATTGCATCGGGCGCCATTGCGCTCGCGGGCATACTGCTCGCTGCCATGCTGTTCCTCGGCAAGCGCAGCTTCGTACGTGCCATCGCTTCGAGCGCACCGGGCCGCTTGCTGTCGGCATGGTGGTTCGCCGCGTGGGGCTTCGACTGGCTCTACGACAAACTTTTCGTCAAGCCGTATCTGCTCGTGTGCCGACTGCTTGGCCGCGACCCGATCGACAAGACACTCGGCCTGATTCCGCTTCTGGCTCGCGGCGGCAATGCCGCCACCAGCCGCAGCGAAACGGGACAACTGCGCTGGTACTCGGCCTCCCTGGCGGGTGGCGCCGTACTGGTGCTCGTCATCGTTCTGCTGACCTGATTATGCGAATTTGCGAAAGGAATTGAGCCCGTCATGATTCTGCCCTGGCTAATCCTGATCCCCTTCATCGGCGGCTTGCTGTGCTGGCAAGCCGAGCGACTCGGCAATGTCGTGCCTCGCTGGATCGCCCTCCTTACCATGACCCTGTTGTTCGTCCTCGGCCTCTGGCTGTGGGCGACCGCAGATTTCTCCCTGGCGCCAGCGCCCGGAGCAGCCCCGCAATGGTCTGCGGAATTCCAGCTGCCCTGGATTGAACGTTTCGGCATCAGCTTCCACCTCGCGCTGGACGGGCTTTCGATCCTGATGATCGTGCTGACCGGTCTGCTTGGCGTGTTCTCGGTCCTCTGCTCCTGGAAAGAAATCGACAAGCGCATTGGCTTCTTCCACTTGAACCTGATGTGGATCCTGGGCGGCGTCGTCGGCGTGTTCCTCGCCATCGACCTGTTCCTGTTCTTCTTCTTCTGGGAAATGATGCTGGTTCCGATGTACTTCCTCATTGCGCTATGGGGACACAGTGGAAGCCCAGGCAAGAGCCGTATCACAGCAGCCACGAAGTTTTTCATCTTCACCCAGTCCAGTGGCCTGGTCATGTTGGTGGCGATCCTGGCGCTGGTGCTGATCCACTTCAACCAGACGGGCGTGCTGACCTTCGCCTATGCAGATCTGCTGCGGACCGAGCTGTCGGAGAGCGCTGAGTACCTGCTGATGCTGGGTTTCTTCGTTGCCTTCGCCGTGAAGTTCCCAGTGGTGCCAGTCCACTCCTGGTTGCCGGACGCGCATGCTCAAGCACCGACTGCGGGCTCCGTCGACCTCGCCGGTATCCTGCTGAAAACAGCCGCCTATGGCCTGATGCGCTTCGCCCTGCCCTTCTTCCCGAATGCGTCGGCCGAGTTCGCGCCGATCGCCATGTGGCTGGGTGTGTTCGCCATCGTCTACGGCGCGCTGCTGTCGTTTGCTCAAACCGATATCAAGCGGCTGGTCGCTTATTCCAGCGTGTCGCACATGGGCTTCGTCCTGATCGCCATTTACTCGGGTAGCCAGATTGCACTGCAGGGCGCCGTCGTTCAGATGGTGGCGCACGGCCTGTCGGCAGCGGCGCTGTTCATCCTGTGCGGACAGCTCTACGAACGGCTCCATACTCGGGACTTCCGTGAGATGGGCGGCCTTTGGAAGCGCATGCCGTGGCTTCCTGCCCTCAGCCTGTTCTTCGCCGCTGCGGCATTGGGCCTGCCAGGCACCGGCAATTTCGTGGGTGAGTTCCTGATTCTCGTAGGCAGCTTCCCGGTCGCTCCGTGGATCACCGTACTCGCTGCGACAGGGCTGGTCTTTGGATCGGTCTACTCCCTGATCATGATCCACCGCGCCCACTTCGGACCTGCGCAGTCGGACACCCCACTCGAGGGCCTCCAGCCACGCGAGCTCGGCATGATCCTCTGCCTAGGTGCGCTGCTCATTCTGCTTGGCGTCTACCCGCAACCGGTGCTGGACACCTCCCACGCGAGCATGCAAGGCGTGCAGCAGTGGATGAGCGCCGCCCTCAATCAACTTGCATCGGCCCGGTAGTCTTATGGAACATCAAGCCGTGGAAATCACGACCACACATTTCGTTGCTCTGTTGCCGCTACTGATCACAGCACTCACCACGATCGTGGTAATGCTGGCGATCGCGACGCGTCGCAATCATGGGCTGACTTTCCTGCTTACTGTTATCGGCTTGAACGCCGCTCTGGTATCGATCGTTCCCGCGCTCGGCGTAACCCCCTTGGAGGTGACGCCGCTGCTCGTGGTCGATCGTTTCGCCTGCTACTACATGGCGCTTGTGCTGATCGCTACCCTTGCGTGTGCCACCCTGATGCACGCCTATCTGGGTGAAGGCCGTGGCGAAAAAACCGGCTATCCCGGCAACCGCGAAGAAATGTATCTGCTGTTGCTGCTGGCGTGCGCGGGTGGCCTGGTCCTGGTGAGTGCTCAGCACCTGGCCGGGCTGTTCATCGGGCTTGAACTGCTGTCGGTGCCAACCTACGGAATGGTGGCGTACGCGTTTTTCAACCGCCACTCTCTCGAAGCCGGCATCAAGTACATGGTCCTCTCCGCGGCGGGCAGCGCGTTCCTGCTGTTCGGTATGGCCCTGCTGTATGCCGATGCAGGTACGATGAGCTTCAGCGGCCTGGGTACAAGCCTTGCTACCATGGGCGAGAACCTGCTGGTCCAGGCCGGCATCACCATGATGCTGATTGGTCTGGCGTTCAAGTTGTCGCTGGTGCCCTTCCACCTCTGGACCCCGGACGTTTATCAAGGCGCGCCAGCGCCAGTTGCCGCGTTCCTGGCATCGGCCAGCAAGGTCGCTGTATTCGCGGTGCTGTTGCGCCTGTACGAGCTGGCACCGGCCACTGACGGCGGCTGGATGAATGGCGTGCTGACTGTCATTGCTGTTGCTTCGATTCTGATCGGTAACCTGCTCGCTCTGATGCAAAGTAACCTCAAGCGCCTGCTGGGTTACTCCTCTATTGCGCACTTCGGCTACATCCTCGTAGCCCTGGTGGCGAGCCAGGGTCTGGCCGTTGAAGCGATTGGTGTCTACTTACTGACGTACATGCTGACGAGCCTGGGTGCGTTCGGGGTCGTGACGCTCATGTCGACGCCCTTCCAGGGCCGGGACGCGGATGGCCTGTATCAGTATCGTGGGCTGTTCTGGCGCCGCCCGTATCTGACTGCAGTACTGACGGTCATGATGCTTTCACTGGCAGGCATTCCGCTCACCGCAGGCTTCATCGGCAAGTTCTACATCCTTGCCGCAGGCGTGGAAGCTCAGCAGTGGCTGCTGGTGGGATCGGTTGTAGTCGGTAGCGCCATCAGCCTCTACTACTACCTGCGCGTGATGGTGACCCTGTATCTCGTTGAGCCCAACATGAGCCGTCAGGATGCTCCGGCCAATTGGGGCGCGCGTGCAGGCGGCGTCATGCTGCTTGCCGTCTCTGCCCTTGCGTTCATACTGGGCGTATATCCCCAGCCTTTGCTGGCAATCGTTCAAAACGCCGGTTTGGGTTGATCCTCCCTACCGACGCCCGTCCTGGGCGTCGGTAGCTTCATGGCGGTGCGGTCTCGCACTGGCTCCTCAGAATCGTTACGCGCCTTCCTCAAGACCGATAGGCCTCGCGCCTACTCCGACATTCCCCGCTCGCGCTCGCGCTTGGTCGGCTGCGGCGGTCCCTCCAGATGAACCCGTGCCCCGCCCTCGCTCATCGGTTTACTGAACATCGCCCATGACGAAATGAACAGCGCGGCGATCAGCGGGCCGATCACGAAGCCATTAAGCCCGAAGAGTGATAGACCACCGAGCGTCGAAATCAGGATGACGTAGTCCGGCATTTTCGTGTCCTTACCAACGAGGATCGGGCGAAGGATGTTGTCAACAAGCCCGATGACCACAACGCCATATGCCGTCAGGATGATCCCCTGTACGAGCGCGCCGGTGAACATGAAATACAGCGCTACCGGACCCCAGATCAGGCCCGCACCGACGGCAGGAAGCAACGACAGAAATGCCATTAAAACAGCCCAGAGCAAGGCGCTCGGGATATCCATCAGCCAGAAGATGATGCCGCCCAGTGCGCCCTGGGTGACTGCGACAACAATGTTTCCCTTGACCGTGGCACGTACCACACGGGTGAACTTGCTGAACAGGCGGCGCTTTTGCGCGTCGCCCAACGGAATGGCCCGGCGGATGCGATAGACCAGTTGCGCACCGTCGCGAATGAAGAAGAACAGCAGGTACAGCATGACGCCGAAGCCGATCAGAAACTCGAATGTGCCCTGTCCGAAGCTGAACGCCTTCGTTGCAAGGTACTGGCTCGCCTGTTTGGCGTAGCCGGACAAGCTGTCACGCAGGCCCGCGGGATCTGCGATGCCGAAGCGATCCATCTGAGCCTGGATGAACGGCGGCATGGCTTCGCGGAACCGAGCGACGTAGCTGGCAACATCGAACTCACCACCTTCGATGCGGCCATAGAGACTTGCGCCTTCCTGGACGAGCAGGCCGGTGATGAAGATTACGGGAAGTACGGCGACCAGCAACGCCACCATCGTCGTGATGAACGCTGACAGCGTTTGTCGGTTACCCATCGACTTGAGCAGTCTTCGCTGTAGCGGCATGAAAATGATCGCGAGGACTACGGCCCAGAACACCGCTCCATAGAACGGCATCAATATCCAGCCGAACGCAATCGTTACCACCAGGATAAGGCCGAGAAAGACCTTGTCTTCCAACTTCGAATTGATCATGTCGCTCCATGCTTGCGTTGGTGAGGAATGGCTTCGCGATTTAAGGCCAAGGTACCGGGCGAAGCAAAGACCTCTACGCAGAAAGGTGAATCACAGGTCCTGGCCATCTAGGCGTTTAGGCACTGCGAAGCGCATGGAGTGCTGCGGGCGGGGAAAAATCGGGGCCTGCGCTCGAAGGACGAATGCACGGCAATGCAGGCCTACCGCCATCGGCAGGCCTTGCACGCGAAACACTTCAGATACGGAACTGACCAACGAGGGTACGCAGACGTGTACCGAGCGCACTGAGTTCACGGGTCGTCTGGGCACCCTGCTGCGTCTCATCCGCTACGCTGTCGACCGCAACGGCGATCTGGTGAACACTGCGATTGATCTCTTCTGCCACAGCGGTTTGTTCTTCCGCAGCACTTGCGATTTGAGCGTTCATTGCATTGATGGTCGCGATGAGCCGTGCGATGGCATCGAGTGATTGTCCGGCCTGATTAGCCTGACTACTGGTCGCTTCACCCGCTTCCCCGGAACGCCGCATCGCCTCGACCGCATGACGGGTGCCCGACTGCAGCCGATCGATCATGCCCTGGATCTCCTGGGTGCTCTGCTGGGTGCGACTGGCCAGCGCGCGTACCTCATCCGCAACCACGGCAAATCCACGCCCTGCTTCACCTGCACGTGCGGCTTCGATAGCCGCATTGAGCGCCAGAAGGTTGGTTTGCTCCGCGATGGAGCGAATGACATCCAACACGCTGACGATGGACTGCACGTCCTGCTGCAAGGTATCCAGGGAAACACCGCTGTCACGAATGTCCCCCGCCAGCGCGTGGATTCGGCCGATACTGGCATCCACGATTCGCTTCGCGGCCTGGCCTTCGCTATCGGTTTCCTGCGCTGCTTCAGCCGCATTCTGGGCACTATGAGCGACTTCCTGAGCCGCTGCTGACATCTCGTTGATTGCCGTCGCGACCTGGTCGGTCTCGTGACGCTGCCGCTCCATCGCCTGTTCGGAGCGCTGAGCCTGCGCCGACACTTCGACGACAAGCCCAGAAAGCTGTTCAGTGATCTCAACGACCTGACGGACCAGACCGTGAATCTTGTCAGCGAACCGATTGAAGGACGATGCAAGCTGCCCCAGTTCATCCTGACGGGTGACGTCAAGTCGGCGTGTCAGATCCCCTTCACCCGCCGCGATGTCATCAAGGTTCTCACGGATGACCGCCAAGGGCCGAACGATCGAATTGGCGAGTACAACGCCAATCACACCGAGAACCACCACTGAGACGAGAGCAATGGCGAAAACCACATAGAGGATGTTGTCGATACTCTCCTCGAGTTCGGCACGTGTTCCGGCCAACTTCGCCTCGATACCATCGAGGTTGATCGCGGTGCCTACCACCAGGTCCCATTTGGGTAAATAGGTGGTGTATGACATCTTCGGCACCTGCACCGCCTCGTTTCCAGGCAAAGGCGACGAATATTCGACATAGTGCGTTCCGTTCTTGGCGACGTTGACCAGCTCTTCGTTAAGCAGCACACCGTTCGCATCTTTGCGGCCTTTAAAGCTCTTGCCAACATCAGTCGGACTATCACCGCGGAAAAGGCGGACGACATCGGAGTCATAACCAAAGATGTAGCCGTCCTTTGCGTATTTCACGCGTGACAACTGCACAATAGCGTGTGCGCGGTCATCCATATTGCCTTGGGCGGATTGATCGTAAAGCGCCTGGATACTCCCAACGGCGATCTGCACGTATTGCTCAAGTTGCGCACGGCTTTCATCGAGTAACCGCTTACGACTCTGGGCAATCTCTTCCTCCATCAGACTCCGCAGCATGCTGGCCGATACCGTCGCAAAAAGCATGACGACAACGAGTAGTGGCACGAGCGCAAGCAGAATGACTTTTGTTTTCAAGGTGAGTCGCATCGGGACATGCTCATGAGTGGGGTTAATGCTTGGCATATCGGCGACGTCCGCATTTGCTCTACCAGGCAATCTCCGAAAACGACTGACCTGCTCAATCGCGCAGACAAACGGTAATAGTGGCAATTAGCCTTTACCGCCCTCAGGAATCAGCGTGCACCACGGGCAAGTTGGGTCGCGCGGATCATTCCTGCCGCCTGGTCGCAAGCGAGGGCGCCGGCAGCGTGATCCGAACTCGCAGCCCACCGAGCGGGCTGTCTTCCAGCGAGAGCGTGCCCGCCACGTTCTCGACGATGTCGCTGACAATTCCCAGGCCGAGCCCGTGGCCCGCAGTGTGTTCATCCAGACGCGTGCCCCGCGCCACCACCTCATGGCGCGAGGCCTCGTCGATGCCGGGTCCATCGTCATCCACGCACACTTGGTATTTGCCTGATACCAGCGGTTCGATCGTCAGGTCCACACGGGCCTGTGCCCACTTGCATGCGTTGTCGAGCAGATTCCCGATCATTTCGAGCACATCCTCTCGATCCCACGGGAGCTGCAGATTGAACGGTGCGTCCCACGTTATCGACAGGTCCCTGGGGTGCACGAGCTGCAATGTCTGGATAAGCGCTGGGAGCTCCTCAGCACATTTGAAATAGGTTTGAGGCAGCGCTTCGCCTGCCAATCGGGCGCGACCGAGATCGCGCAGGAGGCGTGTCTGGATCTGCTCGATTTGTTCGATCATTCGAGCCTGGATGGAAGGATGTGCTTTGAGCTCTTCCCGTTTCGCCAGGCTACCCAGGACGGCGAGCGGTGTCTTGAGGGCGTGCCCCAGGTCCCCGATGGCGAGACGCGACCGTCGTAGGCGCTCTTCGGTATGCACCAGAAGGCGGTTGACCTGGTCAACAAACGGCTCGAGCTCTTCTGGAACGTTGGCATCCAGCTCGGTTCGGCGACCTTTACGAAGGTCGACGATTTGCCGTCTCACTGCCTCCAGAGGTTGTAGACCCCGCCTCACTGCAAGACGCTGCATGACGAGCAATAGCAGCAAGGCCAGTACCCCTACCCCTAGTCCTATAAAGCGAACGCGCTGGAGGACACCGAGAACAGGGGTGTAGTCCTGCGCTACGGTAATGGAAACGCCTTGGCCGAAGCGCTTGTAGCTCGCCTGGTACATCAGGAGCTTTTGCCCATCCGGCCCCGGAACGAGATCCGCCTGCATCCCAGCCGACATGGGCGCTGCTACGCTGCTGTCCCAAAGGGAACGGGAACGCCAGCGGTGGTCACCAAGCTCGATAATAAAATAGCGACCTGAGTACGGTCGTACGTAGGCAGGGTTGATGCGTTGGGTGTCTAGTTCCAGGCCATCCGGTCCTCGGACAAGGGCGATAAGTAGACCCTCGGTTTCAGCGACGAGGTTTGTACGCAGGTAGGATCGCAACCCGTTTTCGAACAGCAATAGCGTGACCTGCAAAAACGCAACGCCAACCACTAGCGCAGTCAGAAACAGCCCGATGCCAAGCCGGCGCTGAACGGAATTCAAGTGACCGCCACGACGCCGGCGAATCGATACCCCTGGCCGCGGCGCGTTTCAATGACACAGCGCCCGAGCTTACGTCTCAAATGATTGACGTGAACCTCGATCACATTGGAATCCCGCTCAGACTCCCCATCATAGAGGTGTTCCGCTAGATGGCTCTTCGACAGCAGCTGGCCGGGATGCAACATGAAATAGCGCAGCAGCCGAAATTCTGCGGCCGTCAGCTCGATATCGCCCTCCGGGCGGGTCACGCACTGTCGTGCTTCATCCAGATCGATGCCACCCGCTGTCAACTTCGGCTGGTTAGCCAGGCCTTTCGAGCGTCTAAGCAGCCCCTGTATGCGCAGATCGAGTTCTTCGGGGTGGAATGGTTTGGTCAGGTAGTCATCTGCGCCGGCCTTCAAACCCTCTACCCTTTCGCTCCAAGAACCGCGGGCTGTCAGGATCAGCACAGGCGTATGGACATTCAGCCTGCGCCATTCCGTGAGGACATCAAGGCCGGGGCGGCCTGGCAAGCCAAGGTCCAGGACAATCAGGTCGTAGGGCTCGACCGCGCCCTGGTAGGCCGCATCACGACCATCGGCGAGCCAGTCGACCGCGTAACCTTGCTGCGCTAGGCGCTGCTGTAACTCATCAGCAAGCGCTACATTATCTTCCACCAGCAGCAACCGCATCAGTCCTCCTCGTCCTTCAGGAAATGGCCGGTGCCGGCATCAAGCTCAATTTCCCGCGCGACGCCTTCGCGAGTCAGCAGCTCGACCTCATAGACATAGATACCATCCTCGAACTCCAGCTCCGCTTCTAGCAGCCGGGCACCCGGGTATCGGGATAGCGCTTTTTCGAGCAACGTCTCGAGCGGGACGATCAGGCCATTCTGCCGTAGCTTCAGCGCCTCATCCTGATCGATGTCATGCGCGCGGCTCGGCATAGAGCCAAGCAGCGCAATCATGAGGCTGAAACCGATCAGATAGCAGGCATTACGCATCAGTCATCCTGGTGGTTCTTCAATATTTCGCCGGTTTTTGCATCGATAGCGAGATCCCACTCGACGTTCTTGGCGTCGCGTACCTCAACCTCGTAGACATACCGGCCGTATTCTTCTTCGAGTTCAGTTCCCTTGATCGTCGCGCCCGGATGCGCCTTTAGCGCGACCTCGTTGAGCCTCTCGAACGATTGAATGGTACCTGCATCGCGCAGCTTGAGGGCTTCATCCGGCCCCAGATCCCGAGCCTGGGCAGCACCTGCCGAGAGTACCAGAGCGGCGGATGCAACAAGGACAGTCAGTGTTTTCATCTTCATTCTCCTGCGGGTTTATCGTTTCGATGGGGCCACGATAAGAGGTCACACTTAAACGAAGCTGAAAAAACGATGGGCAACAAAAAGCCCCGCTGGCGCGAGCCGAGCGGGGCTTTTGGGATCCGACGGGATCAGTCTTCGCGATAGCGGCGCAGCTTCAGAGCCTTGCCGGCCACACGCGTATCCTTCAGCTTGCCCAGGAGACGGTCAAGCCCGTCCTCTGGAAGCTCAACAAGGCTGAACGTCTCGCGGATCTGGATACGACCAATCGCATCACGCGCGAGACCGCCCTCATTAAGGATTGCACCCAGCAGGTTCTTTGCGGCGATGCCATCGCGCGTACCCAGCGCGGTACGGCAACGAACGCGTCCTTCCGCCAGAGGCGCCGGGGCACGACGCTCGCGGCGCTCGTAATCACCACCCTCACGATCACGGCGCTCACGCTGCGGACCAGAATTCGGTACCAGCGGTTGCTCGCGTTCGATATCGCCGAGGTTGAGGGCCTGACCGTTGGTGGATTTGACCAGCAGCGCAGCCGCCAATGCATGCAGATCGCAACCCAGGGACGTGGTCAGACGATCCAGAAGCTCGCCATGGCTGGCTTCGGCGGACGTTACCAACGGCGCGAGACCATTGGTCAGCCGCTTGATGCGCGCTTCGAGCACTTGCGCCGAGTCGGGGAGCTTGACCTCCGTGACCTTCTGGCCGGTAACGCGCTCGATGACCTGCAGCATGCGGCGTTCACGCGGGGTCGCCAGCAGCAGTGCACGGCCATCACGCCCTGCACGGCCTGTCCGGCCAATCCGGTGTACGTAGGATTCCGGGTCGTACGGCATGTCCACGTTGAACACGTGGGTGATGCGCGGTACGTCGATACCACGCGCCGCGACATCAGTAGCGACCACGATATCCAGTCGGCCGTCCTTGAGGAATTCAATGACGCGCTCACGCTGGTTCTGGGCGATGTCACCATTGAGCGCCGCCGCCTTGTAGCCCTTGGCTTCCAACGCGGTTGCCAGGTCGAGCGTAGCCTGCTTGGTACGCACGAAAGCGATCAGCGCGTCGAACTCCTCGACTTCCAGCAGGCGCAGTACGGCTGCCGTCTTCTGATCGGCATGGACCATCAGGTACGCCTGCTCGATACGAGCAACGGTCTGTGTTTTAGTGGCGATCTTGATGTGCTTCGGCTCGCGCAGGTGCTTTTCAGCAATTGCACGGATCGACGCAGGAAGCGTTGCCGAGAACAGAACACTCTGACGGGATTCGGGAAGGGCCTGGAAGATGACTTCCAGGTCGTCCATGAAACCGAGTTTGAGCATCTCGTCCGCTTCGTCGAGGACGAGGTGGCGGACGGTGTTCAGCATGTTCTCATCACGGCGCAGGTGGTCACAGAGACGACCAGGCGTTGCGACGATAACCTGCGCGCCCTGGCGTACCGCTTTCAGCTGCGGGCCCATGGGCGCGCCGCCGTAAACAGCCACGACCTTGAGGCCAGGCAATTGGGTGGAGTAGGTTTCGAATGCGGTGGCCACCTGGAGCGCGAGCTCACGGGTTGGCGCCAGGATCAATGCTTGCGGCTCGCGACGCGCTGGGTCGATCAGCGACAGGATAGGCAGCGCGAACGCCGCCGTCTTGCCCGTTCCGGTCTGAGCCTGGCCGATCATGTCGTGCCCGGCAAGGATCTGCGGAATCGCCTGTGACTGAATGGGGGATGGCTCTTCATAGCCAACCGCCGTGATTGCGGTCAAAACGCTGGGGTGAATACCGAGTGCGGCGAAGCCGCCGGTTTCCTGGGTCATGGGTCTGCCTCATGTGCATCCGCAAAGACCCATGTCCAAGGCTGCGCGTGCCATGAAGGACCTATAAGGTCGCCCTGGCAGCCTGGTCGGCGGGGATTTGCGAAAGTGTGGATGTGAAGATGGTTCGCGGGGGCGAACCGGAGTCGAGCACGTGGCTCGATGTGCGCGTAGCTGCGCTACGCCCGGTCGGTAACTCGAACGGGCGGGCACTATACCTTATTTTGGTCGCGCTGTAAGGTGTATCGGTTCAGCGGCGACGAATTGCCTGTCCGAAAGGTCAACTCGCCGTGCGCAATGCGTCAAGCAAAGGCGTCAGGGCGTACCCCAACGCAGGCTCAAGCGCTGCGCAGCGCTGCTCCAGCCCCTCCCGGTTCAACGGCTGATCGAGCTCGGCGGGGATAAGCAATACGACGTTCCCCTCCTTTACCGGGCATTCCCAGTAATGACGATGGTAGAGACCACGCAGCAATGGAGCGCCCATTGGCTTGCCTTCATCGTTTGCCCACTGATTGATGATGAGCCAGCCGCCGGGATTGAGTTTCTCCTGGCAAGTCAGCAGGAAGTTCCAGGCAAGGTGGCCGACTGCAGGCCCGGTATCCGTATAAAGATCAACGAAGATCAGGTCCGCGGTTTCGGCGCTGTCCAGCAATTCCACGGCATCGCCGATCCGGATGGTCAGCCTTGGGTCGTCGGACAGACCGAGAAACTCCATCGCCAGGCGAGGCACGTCGGGCCGAAGCTCGATCACCTCAACGTCTTCGATCGGAAGAAAGCGCAAGCATGCCTGGGTGAGGTTGCCACCACCGAGGCCCAGGAACAGTGCCGTCTCCGGCGCCTCGTGGCACAACGCCCCGATCAGCATCGCACGGGTGTAGTCGTATTCAAGCCAGGCGGGATCGCCAACAAACGTGCAGCTCTGTTCGATCGCGTCACCAAACTCAAGAAAGCGGTAGGGCCCCACTTCGAGTACACGGATGATGCCATACGCATCCGTGACTTCAGCCAGTACCTGCTCTTCGTGTTCCATGTGCGCCCCCGTTGTGTGGGCGCCATGTTACCCGCCAGACACCAGCCTGCGTAACCGTCCGGCAAGACCGCTGGGGCATGCGAGGTTCAATCCATCCAGCCCCAGCCAGTGCGCGAGCCTACACAGCTCGCCATGAAGCGCCTCGAGCGCGACTGCATCGAACCCTGCCCGCTCCTCGTGCAGCGCGCAGATCGAAAGCACCCCGTTGGCTCGATCGGCGCGGACATCGACCCGCCCGAGTAGCCGTTCGTTGTGCAGAAATGGCATGACGTAGTAACCGTATTGCCGCTTGTGTACCGGCGTATAGAACTCCAACCGATAGTGGAAACCGAAGAGCCGCTCGGCACGTGGGCGATGCCAGATGAGCGAATCGAAGGGTGACAGCAATGCGCTGGCCTGAACACGGCGGCGCATCGCGGGCTCTCCGAGACAGTAGGCTGGCTTCTCCCATCCCCGGACCTTGACGGGTACGAGTGTCCCCTCCTCCACAAGCTCTGCCAGGCATGCCCTCGCGTCGCCCGGCTCGAGCCTGAAGTAGTCTTGCAGATCACGCGCCGTAGCGACGCCGAGCGCCTTCGCCGAAATGACCATCAGCGCTCGCCTCGCCTCACTCTCTGAGGGCGTTTCCATATTCAGTATCGGTGTAGGTATGACACGCTCCGTCAGGTCGTATCGACGCTCGAATCCACGCCGATCGGCCACCGCAACCTCACCCGCAGCGAACAGCCATTCCAGCGCCAGCTTCTCCTCGCTCCAGTCCCACCAGGAGCCTGCGCGCTCGGTTCGTACGGTAATTTCCCCCGCCGCTACCGCACCACGTGCCCGTACCGTTTCCAATACCTGCCCAATCACGTCTTGCCGCTCTTCACCAAAGCGCGCCAGCATTCGGTAGATGCCGCGCCCTTGCCGTGCACGTGCCATTCGCCAGCGCAGCAGTGGGTGCAGATCCAGCGGCAACAGCGACGCCTCGTGCCCCCAGTACTCGAAGGTATGGCGGTGACGTGGCGGGCCCCAGGCCAAGCGGTCCAGATCGCTGCGCGAGTAAGGCCCAAACCGCGCGTACAGCGGCAGGTAGTGCGAGCGTACCAACGCATTGACCGAGTCGATCTGCAGTACGCCGAGGCGATCGAGCCCCGACCGGAGCCGCCTGGGGCTGACTGCATCGAGCGTGCGACCGAAGCCCTGCGCCCCGAGCGCCAGCCGACGGGCCTGAAGGTTCGTGATTTCAATGACAGGTGTGCAGGTGCTCATGCCGATAGCCAGCGCCTGACACGCGCCTCCGCGCTCACCAGCGTGATGCCGGATAGCACCATCAGGGCGCCCAACACGAAGCTGGGCTCCAGCGGTTCGCCCAGCAGCCATACCCCGAAGGCGACGCCGTACATGGGCGCCATGAAAGAAAGGATCGAAAGATCGCTGGCCCGGTACCGCCGAAGGAGCCAGAACCAAAGAAGAAAACTCATGAACGATACGACCACGCCCTGAAAGGCAACGCTCGAGATGGAAACCGCAGTAAGCTGCACGTGGCCGATTTGCCCGATACCCCATGCAATGAGCAATAGTCCCGCGAACGCAACTCCGAGCTGATAGAAGAGCGTGACGGCAGGCGGCGTTTCGGACAATGAAGTGACACGCACCGTAATGGTGGTCATCCCCCATAAAAGCCCTGCGAGCACACCGAGTGCATCGCCGATCAGCATTCGGCTGTTGATTGCGCCCGTGTCGATACCTCCACCAAACGCCACCGCGATACCAACGAAGCACACGCCGACACCCAGCCACTGTAGCGGCTTTAGCCGCTCAGAGGGCTGAAGCATATGCAGCCCAAGCGCGACGAAAATGGGCGCGGTGTAAAGAAACACCACCATATGACCCGCCGTCGTGTATTGAAGCCCGAGCGCAATGCAGAAGAACTCCAGGCAGAACAATGCGCCTGCAGCCAAGCCGGGGCGCCACGTACGTGCATTCATATGGCGCCATTCGCGCACGGCCGTGATCAGAAGAGCCACCAGCACGGCGGACAAGCCTGAGCGAAGCGCCGCCTGCATAACCGGTGCGATATCTGCTGCGGCCCACTTGATGGCAACCTGTTGAAGGCCCCATATGGCACACAGGCCAAACATCATCCCTACCGAAAGTGCGTCCGAGTTGCTGCGTGCACTCATTCCAACGTTCCCTTCCTCACCGTTTGAACCTATCTCCCTGATGCACTAAAGCACATCAACGGCAAAACGGGTCGTCCCAAAACGGTCTTTTCCATTCCGCTTCCTGCTCGGCACGCGTCAGGCCAATGTCCTTGAGTGCCTCTTCGCTGAGCGAAGCCAAGGCGCGACGCTGCCGCGCCAGCGCCCGCCAGCGTGCGATACGCTTGAATGCGCGTACGAGAAGCGATGATGCGTCGCAAGGCGCCGAGGCATGGCTGCTCGTTTCGTACAGTGCTTTCGCTTTCATGACGCCACCTTCTGGTTGGGTATGGCGTAATCATGTGAGCAGGCATAGGATCAATCCAACGAATCTTTCTTATGCATTGCATTCCGGAGATTGATGAATGACTGCCTATCCTGCGCTCGACAGCGATCTGCTTCGGACCTTTGTTGCCATCGTCGATACAGGCGGGTTTACTCGGGCCGCTGAGGTCGTGAGCAAGACCCAATCGGCGGTCAGCATGCAAATCAAACGGCTCGAGGAAGACGTGGTCCGGCGCCCGGTCTTCCGCCGTGAAGGGCGACAGCTAAGCCTCACGACAGATGGTGAAATCCTGCTGGACTACGCGCGCCGCATCCTCAAGCTGCAGGGTGAAGTCATAAACTCTTTTCGCGCGCCCGACATGCGCGGCGTTGTGCGGATCGGCACACCGGACGACTACGTCATGCGCTTCATGCCGGGGATCCTGTCTCGGTTTGCAGCTGCCTACCCATTGGTCCAGGTCGAGCTGCACTGCGAATCGACGGTGCAACTCCTGCAACGCCGAGACCTGGACCTTACGATCGTGACCCGGGAACCCGGCATGGAAATAGGCCAGATGCTTCGCCAGGAGCGGATGGTCTGGGCCGAAGCGGCAGGCTTCGCACCGCACGAGCACGCAACGATCCCACTGGCGATGTTCAACTCGGATTGCTTCGGTCGAAAGTGGGCCTGTGAGGTCCTGGAACGCATCGGTCGCCCCTATCGCATTGCCTATACCAGCCCAAGCCTTGCCGCCCTCTTCGCTGTGACGCAAGCAGGGCTCGCCGTTACGGCGCAACTGGAAAGCTTGATCCCATCGGACATGCGAATTCTGAGCGAGGCTGATGGCCTGCCAGAAATGCAAACGGCGAAGATCATGCTAGTGCGCGCGCCAGGCCGGCAGAACGCGGTCACCGAGTGTCTGGCTGGGCACATCGTTGAGGGGTTTCGCCTCTAGCGGTCACGCGACCTGAACGTAGAGCGCAACCGCACAGATCATCAGGAAGCATGCGAACAGCCCCCGCAACAGCCGCTCCGGTAGCGTGTGTGCCAGCTTCACGCCCCAGCTGATGCTCAGCAAGCCGCCGAGCGCGAGGGGGACACCCAGCGCCCAGTCCACCTGGCCATGCCAGGCATAGACCGCGAGCGTGACGCAGGTGCTTGGCAGCGCGAGCGCCAGTGACAATCCTTGCGCGACCACTTGGGAAGCGCCAAATAAACCGGTGAGGCCCGGTGTTGCCACGACAGCACTGCCCACTGCCATAAGCCCACCCATGATGCCGGCAACCGCCCCGAGCACCATCAGCGCAGGCAGTCCATGTCGAAGCTGGGTGCTACCTGTCACACGGCCACGCAACAGCCGGTAGATCATGTACACGGCGAGCGCGAGCAGGAAGCCGGCAAAGCCCTGGCGCATCAGGTCAGCGGGAAGCTCGACGGCCCATTGGGACCCGATGTAAGCGCAGATACAGCCAGGCACAGCCAACGCCGCGGCATTTCTCAGGTCGATCCGGTTGTGCTGGTTATAGCGCCATACCGCAAGTACGACATTGGGGACGACCATGACCAGCGCTGTGCCCTGAGCCATCTGCTGGTCGAGACCGAAGACCAAACCGAGGATGGGAATCGCGATCAAACCGCCGCCAATGCCGAACAACCCTCCCGTGGTTCCCAATACGACACCCAGCAAAACATCCAGCAGGAAATTCACGACCGTCATCGCAGCGGCTCACGCAAAAAAGAGCCCGCATGCTACTACACGTAGCGAGCGGGCCTTGGGCCCGAGCTTCCCGAACGAGTCAGAAAGCTCGCCAACTCATTCCGCCAGTGTGCGCATTTCGGCGTACAACGCGGACTTGGCTTCGAAACCGACGCCAGGAATGTCCGGCAGCCCCACATAACCATTTTCGACGCGGATGCCGTCGGCGAAGCCACCAAACGGCTGGAAGACGTCCGGGTAAGACTCGTTGCCTCCCAGATGAAGGCCAGCGGCAATGTTCAGGGACATCTGATGTCCACCGTGCGGGACGACACGGCGCGACGACCAACCAAGCGCTTCCATCACCTCGAGTGTGCGCAGGTATTCGACGAGCCCGTAGGACAGCGCGCAATCGAATTGCAGGTAATCGCGATCGGGGCGCATGCCACCATAGCGCAGCAGGTTGCGCGCGTCCTGATGCGAGAACAAATTCTCGCCGGTCGCCATCGGCAGGTCATAGTGGTTTGCAAGCTCAGCCTGAAGCGCATAATCAAGCGGGTCGCCAGCCTCTTCGTACCAGAACAGACCATAGGGCTTCATGGCCTCGGCATAAGCAATAGCGGTCTCCAGGTCAAAGCGGCCATTGGCATCGACAGCCAACCGCTTGCCACTGCCCACCACATCGATAACGGCCTCGATCCGTGCCAGGTCTTCCTGCAGGGACGCAGCGCCAATCTTCATCTTGACGACGTCATAACCACGATCCAGATAGCCGCGCATTTCATCCTGCAGCTTCGAGTGATCCTTGCCCGGGTAGTAGTAACCGCCGGCGGCATAGACCCACACCTTTTCGTCCGCCTTGCCACCCCGGTAACGGTCGGCGAGCAGGCGATACAAGGGTTTTCCGGCAATTTTCGCTACCGCGTCCCAGACGGCCATGTCGATGGTGCCCACGGCTACGGAACGTTCCCCATGGCCGCCGGGCTTCTCGTTTTTCATCAGTGTCTTCCAGATCGCAAACGGATCCAGATTGTCGTTTTCGTGATCGATCAGGGTTTCTGGGTCGGCTTCGAGCAAGCGCTCCAGAAACCGATCACGCATCAAGGCGCCCTGCCCGTAGCGCCCGTTCGAGTTGAAGCCGTAGCCAATAACAGGCTTGCCTTCGCGGATGACGTCCGTCACGACCGCGACGACCGAGCACGTCATTTTCGAGAAATCGATGTAAGCGTTGGCGATGGGGGACGCGATGGACGCTGTCTTCTCGCGAATGTCGACGATGCGCATGGCTTTGGCCTCTTGTTTTCGATGCCGTCACGTTAGACTGCCGGACTCGGCGCGCCCAATGCCAAGAATGCGCCGCCCTATGCACAGATGACATACCCATGGAATTGATCTGGCTGGAAGATCTCGTTGCGCTTGCCGAGCACGGCGGCTTCTCCCGTGCGGCTGAGCGCCGGCACGTCACGCAACCGGCGTTCAGTCGTCGGATTCGGGCACTGGAGGCCTGGATGGGGGTAGCGCTCTTCGATCGGACACCACAGGGCGCGGTCGCCACGGAGGCTGGCCGACATGTTGCAGCCGCCGCGAAAGACATGACCCGTCGCCTCCACCAGATTCGTGAGGAAGCCCGCGAGATCGCTGGGCAAGCTGCCAGGACATTAAGGTTCGCTGCAACGCATTCGCTGTCGTTCACGTTCTTTCCGCGCTGGATTCGCAACATGGAGCGTGGCGCTCCGCTCGAGGCCGTCCGGCTGCAATCTGACAGCATGGCCGAGTGCGAGCGCATGCTCCAGGATGGCGATGTCCAGTTTCTTCTTTGCCATCGCCATCCCGACGTCGTGCCGACGTTGCCGAGCGCGCAGTTCAGCGCGCAGGTCATCGGCAAGGATAGTCTTCTGGCGCTGCGTGCGGCCGACTGGCACGTGCCGCAGCGAAATATTCCCTATCTTGGCTATACCCCTGCGTCAGGGCTGGGCCGGATCCTCGACGCGCGTCTTTCAGCGATGCCGCCCCTGCCGCTGGAACGGAGCTTCAGTAGCCATCTTGCGGCGGTTCTCATGTCCATGGCGCTCGAGAGCAAAGGCGTTGCCTGGCTTCCGGCGAGCCTCGCCGACCAGGAAATAAACGAAGGGCGGCTGTGCCGTGCGTTTGGGTCCGCCTATGATGTGCCGTTACAGATACTGCTTGTTCGCCCCAGGACGGCCCTCAGCCCGTTCGCAGAAAGTTTTTGGGCGCGGCTGAGCGAATGACCGTACGTTTGCATTCGAATCGTTTACCCGATTGGGCACAGTGAGAGCCAAATGAACCTCGACACCTGGCTGTTGTTTGCGAGCGCAGCGCTCGTCGTTATCCTGATTCCTGGCCCGCTGTCACTCCTGATGATCAGCAACAGCCTGAATTATGGCGTGGGGCGGTCGTGGCCCGCGTTCCTTGGCGGTGTAACGGCTGGCGTCGGGTTGCTGAGCGCATCGGCGCTGGGGCTGGGGGCGCTGCTTCTGGCGTCCGAGCAGCTGTTCATGGTGCTCAAGGTCGTCGGTGGGCTCTACCTGTTCTATCTTGCCTGGCAGAGCTGGCGTGAATCCCGCCGTCCGGCTGAGCAGGCGGACGTGCCATGCACGCCGGCAGCGCGACGTGTCGGCCCCATGTTCTGGCGGGCATTCGGCCTCGGCGCGAGCAACCCAAAGGACATCCTGTTCTTTGCTGCCTTCCTGCCCCAGTTCCTATCGGTTGACAGGCCCTTCCTGCCGCAGTTGCTTACCATGATCGTCACCTGGGCGGCGCTCGATCTTGCCTGCAAGCTCTTCTACGGCTTCAGCGCTCATGCAGCGGCGCGGTACCTGAAAACCGGACGAGGCCAGAGCTGGTTCAACCGCATCAGTGCGCTGCTCTTCAGCGGCGCAGGCACCGCGGCAATCATCAGCCGCTAGGCGCAAGCGTCGGCGCAGCCATCCGCATAGCCCTCGCCAGGCTGCCACGTGCTCCGAGTCCCCTGGAGCATTCTCACCCAGCGCGCCACCCCTTTTACTCAAAACGCATGCGTCCATATCTGGAAATGCGAATCCTTATCACTTACATTAGCGTCCCATAATTCCAAATCGGATTCGATTCGATGGCCAGAAAGGCGCCTTTTCCCCTCTCCCTAGTCACCCTGTCGCTGGTCTGCACGGCTGCGTTAGCGCAGGAAGCCGACGGCACACTCAATCTCTCGCCTCAAACGATCAGCGCCGAAGGCGTGCGAGAACGGGCCGATGGCCCGGTTGACGGTTATGTTGCGACACGCTCTGCGACCGGCAGCAAGACCGATGTGCCGATTACCGAAATTCCGCAGTCCGTATCGGTAGTGACGGCACAGCGCATTCGGGATCAGGGCGCCCTGACCGTCCAGGATTCCCTGCGCTACGTATCCGGTGTTCGAGGCGAAGCATTTGGTCAGGACAGCCGTGGCGACTCGGCACAGGTCCGCGGGATCACGCCAGGCATTTTCCAGGACGGGCTGAGGCGCACATTCGGCAGCTACAAGACGACGCGTCCTGACCCTTTCCAGCTCGAGCGCATCGAAGTGCTGAAGGGTCCGTCTTCCATGCTTTACGGGCAAAGCCCAGTAGGTGGCTTGGTGAATCTCGTGACGAAGCGCCCGCAGGCCGAGCGTCGCAACGAACTGCAGCTGCAGTATGGCAGCTTCGATCGGCGGCAAATTGCGCTCGACAGCACAGGCCCGCTCAATGAAGATGGCACGCTGCTCTACCGTATGGTCGCGGTTAAGCGCGAAAGCCAGACGCAGGTCGATCATGTCGACGACGATCGCCTGCTACTTGCGCCTTCCATCACCTGGCTGCCGACCGACAACTTCGAATGGACAGTCATGGCGGATTACCAGAAGGATGAATCCGGTACTACGTCGTCGTTTCTACCCCACCGTGGCACCCTCTATTCGGCTCCGTTCGGCCGTATTCCCAGCAATCGCTTCGTCAGCGAACCCGGCTTCGATGAATACGACACGAAGCGCAAATCCGTAACGTCCCTCATTACCTACCGGCCGGATGATATCTGGACCTTGCGTCAAAACCTTCGCTGGGATCACAGCGACGTGAGCTACCAGACGATCTATGGCTGGCCGCCCGTACTCGGCGCTGACAACCGTACCGTCAATCGCACGTACTACATTTCCAAGCCGGAGGTGACAACGTGGACGATCGATCACCAGGCCCAGGCCGACTTCGGCCACGGAGCGTTCCAGCACAGCCTCCTGCTTGGCGTCGACTATCAGCATGTAGTGACCGATGAGAAAAGCGCGCGCGGCCCTGCTACGCCGCTGGACCTATATGCACCCGTCTACGGGAGGTTCGATCCGAACGGAATTCGGCTGACGGACTCGCCCCAGCAGCGCGTTGCGCAGAAAGGGATCTACGTTCAGGACCAGATCAAGCTTGATGAGCATTGGTTGCTGACCCTGGGGCTGCGCAAGGATTGGGCGACCACTTCGATCGAAAGCACCCGGACCCAGGAAGACGCCCAAACCACGAAACGCGTTGCGCTCACCTACCTCTTCGATAACGGTGTTGCGCCCTACCTTAGCTATAGCGAGTCTTTTGCGCCCATCATCGGGCTCAACGCGATCACCCGGGAGGCCTACAAACCGCTCGAAGGCAAGCAGTGGGAAGCCGGAATCAAGTATCAGCCCACCGGTACACAGGACCTATACACCGCAGCGATCTTCGATTCCCGGGAGAAAAATCGACAGGTCGCTGATACGGCCATCAGCCAGACTCAGATAGGCGAATCGCGCGTTCGCGGGCTCGAGCTCGAGGCCCAATTCGCAATGACGGATGCATGGGATGTAATCGGTACGTACACCTACCTGGATTCGGAAATTCTGAAGGACACGCCGGCCAAGCAAGGTAATCGTATCGATGGCGTGCCGCAGCACATGGCATCCGTCTGGAACCTCTACAGATTATCGATCGCCGGCATCCCGGGGTTCCGTATAGGCGCTGGCGCGCGGTACGTGGGAGCCAGCTACAGCGAACCGGTGAAGACCGACTCGTCCATGTTGTATGACGCCATGGTGGGCTATCGAATGAACGATTGGGACTTCACCGTAACCGGCACCAACCTGGCAGACGAGACGTACTACACCACGTGTCTCGCGCGCGGCGATTGTTTCACCGGAAACCGGAGAACCATCGTTGGGACCGTCAGCTACGCGTTCTGATAGCCAGGGCACGGATGCCCTCGTGTAGGCGCTCGCTTGCTTGCGAGCCGATGGCGGTGTCAGCGGACTCGATGAAGCCTCGCACCACCGATGCGCCTCAAGATTCAACGTCCGCTAGCTAATGTCCTACCTTGAAAGACGCGCAAAAAAAACGCCGGCATATGCCGGCGTTTCTTCCATACCTACCTCAGGAAACCGAAGTGGCCTGGCCACTGTGGGCAAGGTCAGTCAATTCCCGGCTGGCCACTGCGAACATGGCATAGTCACTGGTCGTCGCTGCGTGCAGCTCGGACAGCAACGTGCGCCAGCGCTCTACCAGGTACTCCCGTTGAGACAGCCACGACTCCACACGCGCCTCCATCTCCTGCGGAGCGTCCGGCATTTGCAGCACTGACACGGTAATCGCGCGCTGCTGCATGTCCAGATCATCCCGATAGGCTTCACGCGCCAGCGCCTGCCAATTGTTTTCGACCGGCAGGCTCGTAATCTGCTGGAGATACCAGGGCAACTCCAGCTGGCCACCCACGTTGAAGTACGCGCGGGCAACCTGTACCGGGTCCTGTTGCGTCTGATCGGCGACCTCAATAATGGGTAGCAGCGTGTAGATGTGCGACGTACCCGCAACCATACGAGCCAAGAGTTCTGGCACACCGGCGTCGACGTACGTCTGGTGACGGGCTTCCCAATGCTCGCGCGTCTGGCCCTCGAGCAGCTCGTTAAGCTTCAGGCCGAGCGCCGCGATACGACCGCCGAAATGTTCGGCATCGCGGCCCGCATCCAGCTCGTTGCGGCGATTGCGCAGGAACCAGCGGGTAGCGCGACGACCCAGGCGCATCAGTTCATCCATCAGCGTGAGCTGAAGCTCTGCCGGCACCTGCGAGTCCAAGGATTCGATCTGGCGGAACCAGTGCGGCAGGTGGAACACGTCTCGCACGACGACGTAGGCGGCCACGACCTGTGCCGCGCTCATGCCGGTCGATACGGTAAGCCGTTGAACGAAAGTGATACCCATGTGGTTGATGAGGTCGTTCGCAATCTGCGTCGCGACAATCTCACGCTTCAGGCGGTGACGGCGCATGGAATCACCGAACATCTCAGCCAGGCGAGCCGGGAATGCGCTCTCCATGTTCCGCGCGAGATATTCGTCGTCCGGCACGTTCGACTTGAGCAGGACTTCCTTGAGGTCGATCTTGCTGTAGGAGATCAACACAGACAGCTCGGCCCGGGTCAGACCCTTGTCCGCTGCGGTACGCGCCGCCAGCTGCTCATCGCTCGGCAGGAATTCCAGAGCGCGATCCAGCTTGCCACGGCCTTCGAGGTCAGCCATCAGGCGACGGTACTCGCCAACGCGTGCCTTCGCCCGCCGCTCGGCCAGCGACAACGCCTGCGTCTGCTTGTAGTTGTTGCCGAGGACCAGATGGCCAACGTCATCGGTCATTTCGGCCAATAGCTGATTGCGCTGCTTACCGGTCATGTCACCCGCGCTGACGACTTCGCCCAGCAGGATCTTGATATTGACCTCGTGGTCAGAGCAGTCCACACCACCCGCGTTATCGATAAAGTCCGTGTTACAGGCCCCGCCGTTGAGGCAGAACTCGATGCGACCCAGCTGGCTCATACCCAGGTTGCCGCCCTCGCCCACGACCTTGGCGCGCAGCTCGGAACCATTGACGCGCAGCCCATCGTTCGCCTTGTCGCCGACATCGGCATGGGACTCGAGGCTGGACTTCACGTAGGTGCCGATGCCGCCATTCCAGAGCAGGTCCACCGGCGCCTTGAGCAGCGCATGGATCAGCTCTGTGGGCGTCAGGCGATCCGCCGTGATTTCAAAGCGCGCCTTCATCTCTGCACTGATGGCGATGCTCTTGGCGCTGCGGAGGAATACGCCGCCACCCTGGGAGATCAGCGAACTGTCATAGTCGGCCCATGACGAACGCGGCAGGCGGAACAGCCGCTCCCGCTCCGCGAAGCTACGCGCTGCATCCGGGTTTGGATCGATAAAGATGTGCTGGTGGTTGAACGCCGCCACCAACAGCAGGCTTTCGGAGCACAGCAAGCCATTGCCGAATACGTCGCCCGCCATGTCGCCGATGCCAAGGACGGTGACCGGATCACGCTGTACGTCGATGCCGCGCTCACGGAAGTGACGTTGTACCGAGACCCACGCGCCCTTGGCCGTGATGCCCATGGCCTTGTGGTCGTAACCGGCCGAACCGCCGGACGCGAAAGCGTCGTCGAGCCAGAAGCCGTAATTCTGGGCGATGCCGTTGGCAATGTCTGAAAACGTCGCCGTGCCCTTGTCAGCCGCAACGACAAGATAGGGGTCGTCCTCGTCGTAGCGCAGCACGTTGGCGGGCGGGACGACGTTGCCTTCCTTCAGGTTGTCGGTGATGTCCAACAGACCGGAAATGAAGATGCGATAGCAAGCGATTGCCTCGGCCTGGATCTCGTCACGCGTGCCGTTGGCGGGCAAGCGGCGTGGAATGAATCCACCTTTCGCGCCAACCGGTACGATAACGGCGTTTTTCACCTGTTGCGCCTTCACGAGGCCCAGCACTTCGGTACGGTAATCTTCCTCACGGTCCGACCAGCGCAGGCCACCGCGGGCGACCTTGCCGAAGCGCAGGTGTACGCCTTCCACGCGCGGCGAATAAACGAAGATTTCCGCCATCGGCGTTGGGCGAGGAATTTCCGGGATAGCGCGCGGGTTGAACTTGAAGCTGAAGTAGTCCTTGCCCTGCCCGGCTTCGGACTGGAAGAAATTGGTCCGCAAGGTCGCCTTGATCAGGTCCAGGTAGCGGCGAAGGATGCGGTCCTCACTAAGCACTGCGACATCGTCCAGGGCTGCCAGAATGGCCTGCTCAAGCTTGCTGAGCTTGTCGTCCAGATCTTCCGGCGACAGCTTGCGCGCCAGGTAGAAGCGCGTACGGAAAAGACGCACGAGCTCGCGGGAAATGTCCGTGTGATTGTTCAACGCGGTGGCGATGTAGCCCAGATCGAAACCGAGGCGGATCTGCTTGAGATAGCGGGCGTAGGCTCGCAGCAGCGCCGCTTCACGCCAGGTGAGGCCAGCGGTAAGCACCAGACGGTTGAACGCATCATTCTCTGCATCGCCCTGGATGATATGGACGAACGCATCCTGGAAGGTGTCGTTGAGCTGCTGGATGTCGATATCCACGCCTTCGGTATAGGTGAAGGCAAAGTCATGGATCCAGTAGGTCCGACCATTGGAGTGCTGGAGGCGATACGGGAATTCGCCCAGTACGCGCAATCCGAGGTTCTCAAGGATCGGCAGTACGTCAGAGAGCGGTAGCGGCGTGTCCGCGTGATAGATCTTGCAGTGCAGGCCCTGGTCCTGCGCGCTCAGCGGCTGGTAGAAGCTCATCACCAGCGGCCGGCTCTCGGACAGGCTCATGATGTGCTGCATGTCCACCACCGCTGAGTGCGGTGCAAAACGTTCGCGGTAGCCGGCAGGGAAACCCTTCGCAAATTCGGAAAGCAACGTCGTGCCCTGCGCTTCGCCGAAGTTCTCTACCATCAGGCTCGCATACTCGTCGCCCCAGGTACGGCAGGCTTCGATCACTTCGCGTTCCAGGCGCTGAACGTCGACCGTGACCTTGTTCTTCGGATCCAACCGAAGAATGAACTGCACGCGTGCCAACACCGACTCGGAGAAGTAGGTCCAGAACTCGCAGTCACGCGCCTGCAACCGGTCCATCAGAACCTGCTGGATCTTCACGCGGATGTCGGTCGAGTAGACGTCACGCGGCACGTACGCCAGGCAGTAGGCGAAGCGCCCGTAGGGGTCCTTGCGCAGGAACAGGCGCAGCTTGTTGCGTTCCTGAATTTGCACGATGGAAATAGCGGTGTTGAACAGCTCGTCCACCGGCGTCTGGAACAAATCGTCGCGCGGCAGCACTTCCAGAACCTGACCCAACTCCTTGCCCAGATGCGCCGAATTGCTGAAGCCTGCGCGCTGCTCGATCTCAAACACCTTGCGGCGAATATAGGGGATCTCGCGAACACTCTGGTTGTAGATGGACGAGGTGTAGAGGCCCATGAAACGGCGTTCGCGCGTTACCTGCCCGCTGCTGTCGACCTCGCGGATGGAGACAAAATCCGGGTAAGTCGGGCGGTGCACACTGCTCGGCAACGCGGCCTTGGCAAAGGACAAAAGGCGCGGTTCACGCAGATAGCTCACGGCGTCCGGCTCGATGTGCAGGTCTTCGGCGGCAAGGCCTACTCGCAACTTGCGAGACAGGCCCAACAGCGAGCGCTCGTCATAGACCATTCGGCCACCGTCCGCTTCGTCCGCAACGGTGAATTCTTCATAGCCCAGGAAGGTGAAGTGGTTGTCCAGCAGCCACTGCAGGAACACCTTGATCTCTTCACGCTCGGACGGGTCTGCGCTGGTTCCGGCGGTATCGAGCGTGGCGAGCACTTCAGCTACTTTTTCCCGCATTGATGGGAAGTCGGTAACCGCCAGGCGAACGTCTGCCAATACCTGCAGAACGGCTTTCTCGAGTGTCTTGAGTTCGGTCGCACTACCGCAACGGTCGATCTCGAGGTACATCAGGGCTTCCTGGGTAATGCCCTCGCCCTGTGTCCCCCTGGGAAGTACCTCCTGCAGCCGGCCATCGGCCCCGCGGCGAACGCTCAGCACGCTGTTCTGCAGCGTGTGGATCGAATAGCCATTGCGGTTCAGCTCCATGCGAACGGAGTCGACCAGGAACGGCATGTCCTCATGCAGCACCTCGACGACACTGTGCGTCGAGCGCCAACCATGCTTTTCATAGTCCGGATTGTAGACACGCACTTCGGCGTGCATGGGATCGAAACGTTCCAGCAGTCGCCAGGCGGACAGCGTGCTGCCTACCAGGTCCGAGAGCCGTCGTTCGGTCAACTCATCCAGCGAGATGATGCCGAAGAACTGCTCCGCGAAGACCCCGATCTGGGTAAGGGTCTGCTCGCCTACGTGCTGCGCCAGTGCCGCTTTCAATTGCTGATGAAAATCGGCTTTGCTGGCCGCGCTGAAGAACGCCATCGTTTCGCTCCGTTTCATTATTCGGGGGGTTCCTGCTCACGCCTCGGTTCGAATGATGGCTTCGCACAAAGCCGTCTACCCAGGCGTGCTGGGTTCAAGCGTAACGGCTTATGGACAGTGCTTACTTGTGCTACTGCGACATATTGATTCACGCCGCAAGCGTGCTGCCAAAAACGGCACCGGGCCTCTGTTCTGATACGAGAGGCCCGGCGCAGTTCCGCAATGATGCTACCGACTGAGCATAGCCTGAGGCAGTGCAAGGACAAGTTGCGGAAACGCCGTGATGATCACGGCGGCAGCCACGATAAGCAGGAAGAACGGGAAGCTATACTTGGCAACAGACCAAAGGTCCCTGCCGGTAAGGCTCTGGATCACGAACAGGTTGAACCCTACGGGTGGGGTGATTTGCGCCATCTCCACCACGAGGATGATGAAGATGCCGAACCACAGCAGGTCGATCCCGGCGGCCGAGACGGCCGGCATGATGACCGCAGTGGTCAGCAGGATGATGGAAATGCCGTCCAGAAAGCACCCCAGCACAATAAAGAAGACCGTCAGCGCAAACAGGAGTACGTAAGGTGACAACTGCTTGGCGATGATCCAGTCAGCGAGTGCGGACGGCAGCCCGGTAAAGCTCATGACAGACGTCAGGTAGGTAGCGCCGAGCAATATGAAAAAGATCATGCACGACGTGCAGACAGCGCCGAACAGACTGTCCATGAACGTCTTGCCTGACAGCGAGCCGGATACCAACGCGATTAGCAATGCGCCCACCACCCCCATGGCTGCTGCTTCAGTCGCCGTCGCGATACCGGAATAAATCGACCCGATCACGGCGAGGATGAGGAGCACGACCGGAATCAACAGTCGTGTCCGGGCGAGCTTCTCGCGAAATGACAACCGCTCTTCATCCACCGGCAGTGATGCGCGGTTTCGCGCCGACCAGACCATCAAATAGCCGGAAAACAGCACCAGCAGAAGCAGGCCGGGCACGATGCCGGCAATGAACAGGCGGGAAATCGAAACCTGTGCAGCGACGCCGTACACGATCATCATGATCGAAGGCGGAATCAGCAGGCCGAGCGTCCCGGCGCCCGCCAGCGAACCCATTGCAATGGCATCCGGGTACTTGCGTGCCTTGAGTTCTGGCAGCGAGATCTTTCCGATTGTGGCGGCGGTCGCCGCAGATGACCCACTGACCGCGGCGAAGATCCCGCAGCCCAGCACGTTGACATGCAGTAGGCCACCTGGCAGCCCCTTTACCCAGGGAGCGAGCCCCTTGAACATGTCTTCGGAGAGGCGTGTGCGATAGAGGATCTCTCCCATCCAGATAAACAGTGGCAGTGCGGTCAGGGTCCAGCTGGCACTGGATGTCCAGCTGGTCGTGGCAAGGATCGAGCCGGCCGGTGCGCCGCCGAAAAACTCCATCCCTACGATCCCGACGCCCAACAGGGAGAGCGCAACCCAGACGCCACCGCCGAGCAGTGCGAACAGGACGACCAACAGGGTGAATGCAATAACGGTGTATTCCACGATGGACTTCCAGAGTCAGGACGATCACGTCGTCGAATGAAGGACGGCTTACTCGCCCATGGCGGTGTCGGACGCGGTCTCGAAGGTACGGCCCCGCAGGACGGTGACGAGTCGTTCGGTCATCGCTACGACGAGCACGACCGTGCCAAGCACCATTGAGCTTTGCGGTATCCACAGCGGTATCGGCAGCATGCCGGTAGAGACTTCATTGAATGTGTAGGTCTCGAAGACGAACAGCGTGCAATGCCAGGCCAGATAAGCTGCCACCAGCAGGCCAACCAGCGTGCTGATGACCTCCATCGCATGGCAGCCTCTGGGTGGCAATGCTTTGAAGAGCATGCCGACGCGGATGTGGGCGCCGCGATGCAGTGCAAAAGGCAGCCCGAGGAACCCCGATGCTGCCATCGCATAGGCCGCAAATTCATCCGATGCCGGAATGAGTGTCCCGAGTAGGCGCGCGATGATCTGCGCGCAGATGATCAGGCAGATGGCAACAAGGAACAGTCCGGAGAGAAGGCCACAGAATTCGTATAGGCGTCTGAGCGGGCTCATGGCACCTCCAGCGTAAGGGGCGGATACGAATAGGCCCGCATGGACAGCGGGCCCAGCGACTTACTGGCGGAAGGCATCCATGATGGCCTTGCCATCCTGGCCCGTCTTGCTGAGCCAGTCCTGCGCCATAGTGTCTGCGATCTTCTTGAAGCCCGCTTCTACGTCGGCCGGCGAGGCTTCGTTGACCTGCATGCCGTTATCTCCCAGCGTCTTGACCAGTTCGGCAGTCTTCTCCTGCGCCATGGCCCAGCCGGATTCTTCAGCTTTGGCGGCAGCGTCGAGCACCGCTTTCTGTGCAGCCTCAGGCAAACGCTTGAACGCGCGCTCGTTGACGATGACGAAGTTCTTTGGAATGAACGCCTTCACATCGTAGTAGTACTTGGAGAAATCCCACGCCTGGGTATCGACCCCGGTGGCTGGCGAGGTCAGCATGCCGGTGATCATGCCTGTGCTGAACGCCTGCGGGATTTCGCCGGTATTGATGGTCGTCGGTACGGCCCCCATCAGCTCGGCCATTCTCGACGTAGCCGGGCTATAGGCACGGAATTTCATACCCTTGAAGTCGGCCATACTGTTGATCGGCACTTGAGTGAACACGCTCTGGGGTGGCCACGGCACGGCGTACAGCAGGCGAATGCCCTGCTTCGCCAGTCGCGCTTCGACGGCAGGCTTGCTGGCCAGCCACAATTTGTGAGCCTCAGGGAAGCTGCGCGCCAGGAACGGTACGCTGTCAACCTCGAAGATGGGGTCTTCGTTGCCCAGCGTTGCCATCAGCATCTCGCCGACCTGAACCTGGCCGGTCTGGACCGCGCGCTTCACTTCCGGCCGTTTGAACAGGACCGAATTGGTGTGAACGCGGATCTCCAGCGCGCCGTTGGACGCTTCCGCCGCCGATTTTGCGAACGTCTTGGCGGTCTCGGTGAGGTAGTTGCCATCGGGTTGCTCGACGGTCATGTTCCAACGGTCCGCTGCGACGGCGTGCAGGGAAGACAGGCCAAGCAGACAGGCCAGTGCCGTCAGTTTGAAGCCGGACGTGAGTGCCTTCATGGGAATCTCCGTATGGTTTTTATCGTTGCGATGCGGCAGCGTCGCCCCGAGTCTCGAAGCATTGGCCAATGCTGTCCAACTAGAAAAAACCGGCGCGGATGATCGAAAAACCTTATGTGCAGAAAGCGCGCATGCTGGCCGTCCTGCGCCCTAATAAAGGGCGCAGGGGCGAATGGACTGAACATTGCGCGAACCGAAACCACGACCCGTAGATGACTCAGGCCAGCGCGCGACTCTCCGTGTGGTTCGCTGAAGGCGTCAATTCGATGAAGCCGGGGGCGACGTCGGCGACGTAGCCTTCAATGACATCCTGGGCAAGCGCGACCATCTGCTCATTCAGCTCGAGCCCCACACCTGTCCGCCAGGTAGCGACGATATCCATGGGTGGCGGTGGCGGGACGTCATCGAGGATGCGCAGCGTGCCTTGCGCGAGATCGATCGGCACGAGCGCTGGCGGCAAGGCGCCGATACCGAAACCGTCATGGATGAGCCGGGTCATGGCCGCAACCGAGTTCACGCAGCTGACCCGCGCGGCTGTGATATTCGCCGTGTGCAGAAGGTTGAGAATATCCTGATGCGGTGTGGAGTTCTTTGAGAACGTGATGAGGCGCTCGCCTACCATCGCTTCCAGCGAACCGTAGGGTCTGTCGTAGATGGAGCCGGTCGGAACGATCCATTGGACGGTGTAGCGAGCCAAGTTCTGGTTGCGCACGGTATCGCGGCGCAGCATGTCGGTCTGGAACACGACATCCAGATAGCCCTTGTCGAGTTGCTCGCACAGGTTTCGCGCGGTGTCGGCCGTCAGCTCGATCTCGACCGAGGGGTAGCGCTCCATGATTTTCGCTACGAAAGGACTCAACCAGGTGTGAATGACGGTATCCATTGCACCGATACGAACACGGCCCTGGACATCATTCGGATCGTTCAGCGACCGCTTGAGCGCCTGCATGGTATCGAGCATATGTTCGGCGTACTCCAGTACCCGCATCCCCTCGGGCGTGAGGGTCACCCCTTTCGAATCACGCAGGAAGAGCTTGGCGCCCAGCTCTTCTTCAAGCGCTGCGATGCGGCTAGAGATCGAGGCCTGGGTACTGAAGAGCTTCTCCGCTGTCAGCCTGAAGCTCTTCAGGCGGGCCACCCAGACGAAGGTTTCAAGGAATCGGATGTTCATGTCTGACCTGAATTCGATGATTCGAAAGGCGGCACGCGCGCCTTCATGCCTGGTCGATCTGCAGCATGTATGCCAGGCCTGACACCCCCGCGCCTTATTGGCTCTTTCCATAACCGCTACAGGACAGCGTCGGAGCCGAATGGATTCAGCAGGTCTCAAGTGGATAGACGGTTCATATTGATCTACGAGCGGATGAATTTCCGCCTCAAGGTTCTGGTGCACCTGCCGATCAAGCAGTAGGGTTCGCCCCGTTACAAATATAAATATCAAGGAGCCATCATGCTGTTGTTCCTGTCATGGAAGCAGAAATTTCGCCTGTTGATCGTCATCACGCTGTTAGGCCTTGCCCTCATGGCGGCATCGGCGCTATGGGCGAACAGAAACCTCGGCTCCGCCATGGAAGCGCAGCAACGCGCGACCGACTACGACCGGCTTACCACTACGCTTCTGAACGAGTGGCTAAAAACCGAGACCATGCGTGGATACCTCGACGCCTCCACGATCGAGGCTTACCGCAACCGACTCAACAGCCTTCCCCAGCAAGCCAGTGCCCTTGTCGAGCAAGCTCGCCCGCTTGGCGATGCGGACTTGGAAAGTCGGGCGAAGGCCATCGAGGCGGCCGTAAAGGAAAACGCCAGGATCCAAGCGGAATGGCTCGACCTGAATCAACGTTTCGGCCTGGACCAGACATCGGGCGAACGCAAGACAGCGGCTGAGATCGCCGCGCCGCTCGAGGCCATTTCGATTGCGCTCATCCAGCCCTTCATTACAACAGCACTCGCCAGCCAGCGGGATTATTTCACCTCGCTGGACGGCCGCTACGCCGAGAAAGCGCGCAAGGCCATAGCGGACCTGCGTAGCAAACTGATCGAACTCGACTGGATGGATAGTCAGATCGGCGAAAACACCGAAACCTTCGCCGCGAATTTCGATCGCGCCGACGCGATAATCAGTCAGATCGTGGCGGACGAGAAACAGCTTGAAGCCCAGGGTCAGCAACTATCAGGCCTCGTCAGCGCACAGCAACAGGCGCTGCGTAACGGCATCCTCGCCAAGACGCTTGCCCAGGCTGAGCAGACACGCCAGTCGGCCTACTGGATTCTGGGTATAGCCTTTATTCTCATCGCGGCCTTCCTCATCATCGCCATCGGCCAGGCTTCCAGCCGTTTGATGAAGCAGCTCACCACCGTTATCCAGCAGTTGTCTCGCGTCGCCAACGGCGACCTCCGCGTGAACGTCGAAGTCGGCCGCAATCCGCGCGACGAATTCAACCAGCTGGGCCAGGGCACCAACGGCATGACGCGTGGAATATCGTCCCTTATCGGGCAGGTGCTCGACGGTAATCGCGAGCTGACCCGCCTGCATGGCTACCTGAGCGACGCCATGCAGCGCCTCGACAGCAACAGCAGTCACCTCGAAAGCCAGACCGAACAAGCGGCATCCGCGTCGCATCAGATTGCGGCTACAGTGAACGAGATGGCCCGCCGTGCCTCGGATGTTGGCGATGCCACCCAACACGCGCATGATTCGGCAAGAACCGGTGCCAGTGTGATCATGGCGAATACAGAAAGCATTCGCGCCCTGTCGCGCCTGATCCAGACCACTCACGCACAGGTGAATGAGCTGATCCAGTCCAGCGGACGCGTGAGCGGCATTGTCGATGTGATCAACAGCCTGGCCGACCAGACCAACCTGCTGGCCCTGAACGCGGCAATCGAGGCGGCCCGCGCGGGCGAGGCCGGCCGCGGGTTCTCCGTCGTTGCCGATGAAGTGCGTTCACTTGCGCAAAAGACCGTGTCAGCCACGACCGATATCGGGCGCATCATTGACGAACTGAAGCAGCAGACGGGCAGCATGGACAGTCTCATGAGCGAGGGCGTACGCCTTTCGACAGAGGGTGAGCGGCAGGCCGGCCAGGCAGCCGAGGCCATCAATGTGATCACCCAGTCGATGGACCGCCTCAGCGAAGAGATGACGCAGGTCGTTGTCGCCATCGAGGAAATCTCCGCAACCACCGAAGACATCGCCGGCAAGATGGAGGAAATCAATCACAGCAACCGCGAGACGCGAGATCTTCGCCTTGCACTCGATGAGCATACCCGCGGCCTCTCTGCTCGGGTCGATGCGCTCAACCAGACCACAGGCCGCTTCCAGATCGCCTGACGCCATCGCCAGCCGTGTCCCGCACGGCTGGCTCCGCCTTATCGCTACCCCTTTCCACAACTCGCACGACATGGGCCGCCGGTTGCCCCCTCCTCTCAACGTTGCCAAATCGACTTTTCTTATGGCGGGCGTCCGCTTTTATTAGTTGGACAGGCCGCAAGGCGCTTCCAACAATCGGCCCATGGCTCTAACCCCGAGCACCCGGACGAGAGGACAGTTTCATGCCCGCACTGCTACTCAATTGCGATATCGGTGAAAGTTTTGGCGCCTGGAAGATGGGTCTGGACGCCGACGTCATGCCTTATATCGACTGTGCGAATATCGCCTGCGGGTTCCACGCCTCCGATCCGCAAATCATGGTGAACACCGTGCGCCTGGCGGTAGCGCATGGCGTACGCATCGGCGCGCATCCGGCCTATCCGGACCTGGTTGGTTTTGGACGCCGGTCCATGGCCTGCACGCCGGACGAAGTCGAAGCGATGATGCTCTACCAGATCGGTGCACTGGATGGGATCTGCCGCGCCGAAGGCACCCGCGTGCAGTACGTCAAGCCGCACGGTGCGCTCTACCAGGACATGATGCGCCAGCCCGGAACGCTCCGGGCGGTTTTTCGAGCCGTCGCGCGCTATGACGCGTCCCTGCCGGTGATGGTCATGAGCACTGCCGATAACAGCCAGGCGCAGGCGCTCGCCGACGAAGCGGGTATCACGCTGTGGTTCGAGACCTTCGCGGACCGCGCCTACGACGCGAAGGGCTTTCTGGTTTCCCGACGTATCGAAGGGGCTGTGCATCACGACAGCGATGTGATCGTTTCGCAAGCGGTGACGTTCGCACGCGGCGAAGCCCTTACGGCCAATGACGGCAGCGCGCTGAACCTGGCGAGCGACACGCTCTGCGTGCACGGTGACAACGCCGGTTCGATTGCCGCCGTCAAGCGCATCCGCGAGGCGTTACACGCGCTGGAGACGGCATGAATATCAGGATCGAGGTCGTCGGTATCGACTGTCTGTTACTGCGGCTCTTCGACGGCATTGAAGAAGAAAACACGCCGTGGCTTCTGGCCGCCGTGGAGCGCATCCGCGAGGTATTGGGTCCCGCCCTTATCGACCTGGTGCCGTCCTACACCACGGTAATGGTCCAGTATGACCTGCAGCAACTGGGCGCAGCCGAGGCTCGTAGGGCACTTATAGCCGCAACGGACGGGCTGGCGCCGGTTCAATCGGGCGCGGGTCGTACACATGAGGTTCCGGTCTGGTATGACCCCAGTGTCGGGCCGGAGCTGGCCTACGTTGCGGAGCGAGCCGGGATAGACGTCGATGAGGTCATTCGGCGCCATCACGAGCACGATTATCACGTCTTCGCGCTCGGCTTCGCGCCGGGTTTCGCCTTCATGGGGCTGGTCGATCCGACACTTGCCACCCCTCGGCTCAGCACGCCCCGCAAACGCATTGCCGCGGGCAGCGTCGCCATCGCGGAACGCCAGACAGCGGCCTATCCCGTCGTCTCACCCGGCGGCTGGAACATCCTTGGCCGGACACCGACGACGCTTTTCACCACAGCCGATGGCAGCCTCCTGTTACCTGGAGACAAGGTCCGCTTTATGCCGGTCGATCACGCTACGTTCATGGCATTGGGCGGCGATGACACGCCACTACCGCCGGTAATGGGAGACTCGGCATGAACGCGTTGCGCGTTGAACAGAGCACTCCGCTCGTCACGCTGCAGGACAGCGGTCGCTTCGGCGTCCGCCATCTTGGCGTTACACAGGGTGGTGCCCTCGACTGGGTCTCGCTGCACTGGGCCAACTGGCTGCTCGGCAACCCGCTGGGCGCGGCCGCGGTCGAGATCACGTTAGGAAGCTTCACGGTCGAAGCCATGACCAATGTGACGCTGGTCATCGGCGGGGCCGATCTAGGCGCGACCGTGGGTGGGCAACCGCAGGCCCCGTGGCAGCCCTTTGAACTCAAACGCGGACAGCGACTGGCGTTCACGCAGCCGCGCCGTGGCGCCCGCGCGTACCTGACGGCACCGGGCGGTTTCACGGCGACTCAGGTTATGGACAGCGTTGCCACCGTCCATCGCGAGTCATTGGGTGGCCTCGACGGTGATGGCGAGCCATTGAAGACAGGCGACATCCTGACGTGTCTGCGCGAGTCAGCCCGGGTGAAGCGTGCGGAGAATCACCGCCTTCCCGACTTCAGCCGGCCCGCTGCACTCGACCTGGTACTGGGCGCGCAAATCGGAGACTTCGCCGGCGAAAGCCTGTTCGATGCGTTCAACAGCCAATGGCGGCTGGACAGCCGTGGCGATCGCATGGGCATCCGGTTGCTGGGTCCGGTCCTGCGCTGCCTTCGTACTGGCATGGTCTCGGAGGGCATTCCATTAGGAGCGGTACAGGTTCCGGCAGACGGCCAGCCCATCGTATTGATGAATGATCGGCAAACGATAGGCGGCTATCCCCGGCTGGGCGCTCTGACGCCAGCATCGGTTGCCCGCCTGGCCCAGTGCCTTCCGGATGAATGTGTGACGCTCCGCCCCGTCGGGCAGGACGCCGCCCAGCGCGCCCATCGCCAATTGCTCGCTCAGTGGAACCAGGCTGCGGACCGACCATGACGAAGGCGGGTTCTCCGGAGCGTGCTTGGCGGCAGCCGAACGCCTTCGTTAAGATGTGCCACCTGCGCGGATGATCCGCGCCTCGTCCGCTGCGGAACCCCGACCTATGGAACACCGAGAGGCGCTCAACGCATTGCGCCAATACCTGTCGAGCCAGATCCTCGGCCAGGAAAAGCTGGTGGATCGGCTGCTGATTGCACTGCTCGCCGATGGCCATATGCTCGTGGAGGGCGCCCCAGGCCTTGCCAAGACCAAGGCGATCAAAGACCTTGCCGAAGGCGTTGAAGCCGAGTTCCATCGCATTCAATTCACGCCCGACCTGCTGCCCGCGGACATCACCGGTACCGAGATCTATCGGCCGGAGACAGGTAGCTTCGTGTTTCAACAAGGGCCGATCTTCCATAATCTCGTACTTGCCGATGAGATCAATCGGGCCCCTGCAAAGGTGCAATCCGCGCTGCTCGAAGGCATGGCCGAAAGACAGGTCAGCGTGGGACGCAGCACATACGAGCTGCCGCCGCTATTTCTGGTCATGGCGACGCAGAACCCCATCGAGCAGGAAGGCACCTATCCGCTCCCTGAGGCGCAGCTCGACCGCTTCCTGATGCATGTGAAGATCGGCTTCCCGGATGCCTCCGTCGAACGCAAGATCCTGCAGCAAGCCCGCGGCGAAGCCCTGAACGGCGAAAGCGCTCCGCCGCACAAGGTCAGTCAGCAGGCGATCTTTTCAGCGCGCAAGGAAATTCTCGGGCTCTACATGGCTGACGCCGTGGAGGAGTACCTGGTCCAGCTGATCATGGCGACCCGAACGCCGGCCAGATTCGATAGCGAACTGGCGGAGTGGATCACCTATGGGTCGAGCCCGCGCGGCTCAATCGCCCTCGACCGCTGCGCACGTGCTCACGCCTGGCTGGCCGGGCGCGATTTTGTCAGCCCCGAGGACATCCAGACGGTTCTGTTCGATGTGTTGCGCCACCGCGTGATCCTATCGTTCGAAGCCGAAGCGGCAGGCGTAGACCAGGATCGCGTCGTCCAACGGATTCTCGATACGGTAGCGGTTGGCTGATGGAGGTACAGGCGCAGGGCCATTCGCCCGAACCGTCGCCAACGGCCCAAGACGACGCGAAGATCCGCGTCACGCTCGCGAACCTCATCGGAATGCGTCATCGGGTCCGTGAGATACGTCTGTTCTCCATGCCCAACCGCGGCAGCCCGCTGACCGGCGTTCACCATTCGCGCCTGAGGGGCCGCGGCGTGGATTTCGATCAGGTGCGGGTCTATCAGGCCGGCGACGACGTTCGCAACATCGATTGGCGCGTCACCGCTCGCACCCAGGTGCCCCATACCAAGCTTTTTCATGAAGAGCGTGAGCGTCCGGTCTTCATCCTGGCCGAACAAAGCCAGCGCCTGTTCTTCGGAAGCGGGCTGGCCCTGAAATCAGTCGTCTGCGCGCGCGCAGCAGCGCTACTGGGCTGGGCGAGTCTCGACCATAACGATCGTATTGGCGGCCTGGTCTTCAGCGACACAGCGCACCACCAGGTCAAGCCCCGGCGCAGCAAGCAAAGCCTTCTTCAGCTGCTTGATCGTCTGGAACGCCTGAACCAGGGCCTGCAGCCAGGCGAGGCGGCATCGGCGGATGCGTTCGTCCAGGCCTTGCGACGCGCGCGGGAAGTGCTGCGCCCCGGCAGTCTCGCGATCATCCTGTGCGACGAGCGCGCCATTGACGATGCGGCCGAGCAGCAGTTGGCGCTGATGGCCCGCCACGTCGAGCTTATGCTTCTACCCATCCATGATCCGCTCGACCACGCCCTGCCCTCCGCCGGCTTGCTGCGATTTCATCAGTCAGGCAAACGCCTTCAACTGGACACCGACGCGCCTGCGCTGCGCGATGCCTACGCATCCGCTGCAAAGGCCCGTAGCGCTCGCTGGGTGGACCTGGCCCAACGCCTGAACGTCATGTTGTTGCCGCTGAGCACCGAGTCGGATGTGGTTGATCAGCTGCGGGATCAGCTCGACGCGCGCATCCCGGGACGGCACCGATGAATCCGCTCGATCAGCTCGAACCCCTGATCGCGCCGCCGCCGATTGCCTGGTGGCCCCCTGCGCCGGGCTGGTGGCTGGTCGCGATCCTGCTACCACTGCTCGCCTGGTTCAGCTGGCGACGGCTGTCACGAAATCGTCGCAGCACGCCCAATGCAATGCCGGCCGAAACCGCTGACGTCGACCCTGTACGACAGGCTGCGCTCGATGAACTGGCCGATCTCCCCGCGCCCTACGGTGAAAATGCTGGGCCCTGGCTGCAACATCTCAACGGGCTTCTGAAACGCCTTTGCAAGGCGCGCTATCCCGAGCAGCGCAGCCAGACGTTGAGCGGCCGCGCCTGGCTCGCCTACCTGGACTCCCGCTGCCCTGCCGCCGGACTGACTCGCTGGATGATCCTGGTTGACGGTGCCTATCGCTCCGAATGCCGCCTCGATGATCGAGCCATCGATGAGCTCAGTCATGCCATCGAGATCTGGATTCGCAAGCATGTTTGAGTTCGCGTGGCCTTGGGTCTTCCTGCTGGCGCCCTTGCCCTGGGTCATACGCTGGCTGCTGCCCGCCGCGAGCAAGCGAGAGCCGGCGCTTCATGTCACATTCATGCCTGAGCTTCAGGCACTGCCCGGCCGACATGCCCGTGGGCAGGCGCCGAACTGGCGGCGCCAGCTTCCGCTCATCGTCATCTGGGTCTTGCTGCTGTTGGCGGCGGCGCGCCCTCAGTGGCTCGGTGATCCAATGCCTCAGCCTACCAGCGGCCGCGACCTACTCCTGGCAGTCGATGTGTCGGGCTCAATGGACTTTCCCGACATGGAATGGAACGGGCAGCCAACCAGCCGCCTGGTCCTCGTGAAACACTTGCTGGGCGACTTCATCGAGGGACGCGCCGGGGACCGCATTGGGCTAATCCTCTTCGGCAGTCGCGCCTACCTCCAGGCACCGCTGACCTTCGACCGCCGCACCGTCCGTAGCTGGCTCGAAGAGTCAATCATCGGTATCGCTGGGAAGAACACTGCGATCGGCGACACAATCGGTCTCGCGGTCAAGCGCTTGCGTGAACAGCCCTCCGACAGCCGCGTCCTCATCCTCGTCACTGACGGTGCCGACAACGGCAGTACATTGTCGCCACAGACGGCTGCGCGATTGGCTGCCGAGGAAAACGTTCGGATCTATACCATCGGCGTCGGCGCCGATCCGGGTGCTGAAAGCCCAGGTCTTTTCGGCTTCACACCAGGGTTCGACCTTGACGAGTCGCTGCTGCAATCCATAGCGAGCACGACGGGAGGCCAATACTTTCGTGCGCGTACGCATGAAGAGCTCGCGATTGTCGAGGAGGCTTTGGACCAGCTCGAACCCGTACAGGCGCAGACGTCCGAAACACGCTTTGCCGAGCCGCTCTATCCCTGGCCCCTAGGGATAGCTCTCCTGCTTTCGGTGTTGATGCTGATCACGCGGCTCGGGCCCATGACGGCACTTTGGCTGCCAGGCAGAAACAAGCCATGACGCTGCTCTGGACACATTGGGCCCGCCCTCTCTGGCTACTGCTTATTCCCTTGCTGGCGCTTCTCCTGCTTTGGCTATGGCGCCGTTCACGCACAACCGGTCGCTGGCACACATTGCTGCCCGAGGCCTTCCATGGTGTTCTGCTGACAGGCCAAAGCCGACGCGGCAGCCGCAAGCCGTGGATCGTACTTGGCGTTGCCTGGCTGCTTGCGACGCTCGCTCTCGCCGGGCCGAGCTGGCAGCATTTCGAGCAGCCCATGCTGAAGCGGGCAGACCCGCTGGTGGTCATTCTCGATACCAGCCAGGACATGCTCGCGGACGACCTATCGCCGTCCCGCATGGAGCACGCCAAACGCAAGCTGCTCGATTTGCTGGAGGCGCGACACGACGCTCAGACGGGGATCGTCGTGTATGCCGGCAGCGCACATACCCTCGTACCGCTATCGGACGATACGGCAACGACCCGTAATCTGCTTGGTGCCGTGACACCCGCGATCATGCCGGAACCCGGCCACCGCGCTGATCTGGCAGTGGCGCGCGCTCTGGCGCTGCTCGACCAGGGTGCGCAGGGCCGGGGGCGGCTGGTGCTGCTGACGTCGGCCCTGAACGACGAGGAGCGTGCCGGTATCGTTCAGGTCCTTCGAGGGCGCTCGAATCCGTTTAACATCCTGGGCTTCGGGACGGCTCAAGGAGCACCGATTGCCATTGCCGATGGCGGCTTCGTGCGTGATCCAAACGGAGCAATTCACGTACCGCGCCTGGATGCGCTGAACCTCCAGAGCTTCGCCGCTGAAGTGCATGGTCGCTACATGACGGCAGAAGTCAGCGATTCGGATCTGCGCAGTCTCGACCTGCTCACCGTGGCGGGCGATGCACGGCATCAGGCTGAAGTCAGACGCTTTGCACTTTGGGTAGACCAGGGGCACTGGCTCCTGTTGCCATTGCTGCTGGTGGCGTGCGTGGCCGGCCGCCGCGGCTGGATTCTTGTACTACCCCTGCTGGCCTGGATTCCCCAACCGGCGTATGCCTTCGAATGGCGCGACCTCTGGCTACGCCCCGATCAACAAGGCGAACGTCTGCTCGAAGCCGACAGGCCCGGCGACGCCGCAGAGCGGTTTCGCAATCCTCAGTGGCGCGCGTTCGCTCAATACCAGGCGGGCGACTACGACGCCGCAGCCGAGGCGTTCGGTCACGGACAGTCTGCGACGGACCGCTACAACCTCGGAAACGCGCTTGCGCTTGCCGGCAAACTCGAAGCCGCCATCGATGCGTACGATCAGGCACTCAAGCTCGATCCTTCACTTGAACAGGCCGAGACCAACCGGAAGCTGGTCGAGGATGTGCTCAGAGCACGTGAACCAGCCGAAGAAAGCAGTACCGAAGGTGACGCCCCGCAACCTGCCGAAGCAGACGATGACATCGCTTCGGAGCAAACGACCCCGAATGAGGTCGAAGCTTCGCCCGGCACCGAGGGCGGTGCCGAACAGGGTGAACAGAGTGATGAACTGATGCCGCAAACGCCCAATCAAGAGGCGCCCCAAACCCGGCAGGATACCGAACTCTCGGACGCTGAAGGGTCCAACCAGCGCGGCGAACGCCAGCAGGCACTTGAGCTCTGGCTTCGCCAGATTCCGGATGACCCCTCCGAGCTGCTCCGCCGGAAATTCTGGTACGAGCAGCAGCAACGCCAGGACGCCACACCGTGACGCGCTTTCTGCTCGCCTTGCTGCTTTGCCTGACCAGCGTGGGCGCACCGGCAGCCATGCTCGTGGCTAGCGTCGATCGGCTCAACCTGAGCCAGGGGGAGACGGTCGAACTCACATTGGAGACCGATGACCCGGCGGCCTTCGGCAAGCCGGACCTGTCCCCGCTCCATGACCTATTCGACGTATTGGGCTCGCGCCAGGTAAAGATAACGACCTCTGGGCAGACCAGAGCGCCGGCCACACGCTGGATGATCACTCTGCAACCGACGCGCACCGGCTACGTCGTCATCCCGCCAATTGCCCTTGGCGAGGCCAAAAGCGAACCCATCACCTTGCATGTGCACGAAGCAGCCACTCCCAATGGCGAAGCACTTGCGCCCGTCTTCATCGACGCAAGCCTCGATCAGGACTCCCCCTACGTTCAAGCGCAGGTCGTGCTGACGCTGCGGATATTCCACTCCGTGTCGCTATACGACGACAGCAGCCTGACGCCGCTGCAGATGCCGGACGCGCACGTCGAAAAGCTCGGCGACACACGCACGTATGAGCAGGTCATCGGTGGTGTGCGGCACGGCGTGATCGAACTGAGGTACGCGATCTATCCTCAGCGGAGCGGCGAGATCAACATCCCGGCACAGGAATTCAGCGCGACACTGGTTGATCGGTCTGTCCCCAACACCTTCACGCCGTTCGGTCCACGGCCCGGGAAGACGACGCGTGTCCAGTCGCCGAGCATCCCGCTGCACGTAAGGCCCAAGCCAGCCGATTATCCGGCGGACGCCCTCTGGCTACCGGCCCGCTCGCTCACGCTGACCGAAGTGTGGACGCCAGACCCATTGGAGGTCGATGCGCTGGTGGGCGAATCATTGACACGTAATCTCATGCTGCGCGCAGAGGGCTTGTCCAGCGCGCAGCTTCCCACATTGCCGAATTTCGACCTTGACGGCATCCGTAGCTACGCCGATCAGCCTCGTCTGGCCAATCAGAGCGAAGACAACGGGATCATTGGCAGCCGCGAAGAAAGCCAGGCGCTCGTGCCGACCCGTGCGGGTAGCTACGAGATACCGCCGATCGAAGTCGTCTGGTGGAATACAGCGCTCGATCGCCTGGAGCGAACCAGGCTTTCTGGACGGACGCTCACCGCGATACCGGACCCGGCCTACGGCGCCCAACGCCTCCCGACCGTCGCCAACGGCACGGAGCCAATTTTGTCTAGCCGCCCCTGGCCATGGCAGGCGCTCAGTTTCGTTTTTTTCTGCACCACTCTGCTCGGATTCGGCTTGTGGTGGCGAGCCCGTCGCAAACCCGCTGTTCTCGCCGCAGCGCCAGCGGGCCCAGACAACCGCACCTTGCTGGACGATCTACGCAAGGCCTGCCAGGCCAACGACACCCATGCCACACGTCACGCACTGGACGCCTGGGCACGTCAGCAACCTGAGACGCTTGCTGAGATGGCTGCGCGGTTCGAACCCCTCTCGGACGCCTTGAATGGTTTGAACGGTGCGCTCTACAGCGAATCCGGGCATCAATGGCAGGGCACCGGCTTATGGCGAGCGATCCGCGAATTGCCACCACCGGTTCGCCCGGAAGGCACGCAGGAAGAGGACGCCAGCCTGCCGCCGCTCTACCCGAAATGATCCGCGACCAGGCCTGACACAAGCCGCTTTGTAATGCGCTGGACGGCACTGGCAAGCGGCTTGATACGACCTATGCTTCTGGGATCCCTTGTCAGATACGGAAACGCCGCATGGATATCAATAGCCTGTTCGCCGAACTGCATACACTGCCCAGTATCCCGAAGGTCGTACAGGACCTGATCCAGCAGTTCGACAATCCGTCGTCGAACCTGGAAAGCGTTGCACGTAATATCGAACGTGACCCCGTCATCTCCGCCAAGGTGCTCCGCCTGGCGAATTCCGCCCGCTTCCGAGGCGCGCGTGAATCCTCGAGCATCGAAGACGCCGCCATGCGTCTGGGCTTCAACACGCTGCGCACACTGGTCCTGGCTTCTGGCGTAACGAGCGCGTTCAAGGCCGCGCCCAATTTCGATCTCAAGCAGTTCTGGGGCGATAGCTTCCGGGTGGCCAGCGTTAGCCGGCTCCTGGCCAAGCAGGCAAAGCTGGATACAGACACGGCGTTCAGCTGCGGCATGATGCACAACATCGGCGAGCTGCTTATCCAGACCGGCGCGCCCGATCTGGCAGCAAAGCTCAAGGCTCGTCGCGACGGCGCTGGACGTGCGGCTGAAGAAACGCTGCAACTTGGGTTCAGCTACCCGGAAGTGGGCGCAGAACTCGCGCGGCGCTGGAATCTGCCACCGTCCATTCAGAACGCGATCGCCTATCAGGCAAGGCCGAGCCAGGCACCGACGGATTGTCCGTATGCGCGGATCCTCGCCCAGGCATCGCTCATATGCGAGGCCATTACTCAGCAAGGCGGCCTTTCTCCCGAGTCCCGTCAATTACTCGATGGGCCGCTGTTCGAAGGTATCGACCTGGATAAGCTGTTTACAGACCTGCCTGCCGTGCTGGAGGCCGACAAGGCGTTTGCGGAGATGCTGGCCTAGCCGTCGCGTCCCATATGCACCGTGCAGGGATGCACCCGGCAACGACCGCGACGGAGCTGCATCAAAACTGGCAACGGCTTAAGACGCTCCAGTTTCGACAGGCAATGATCTGCCTACAGCCCACCATTCGTGAGCCGTACCAACTACCGTACCCAAGACGGTATTTGGTTGCACGGCACTGGCTCGTCTAGCCGAGCGGCCCGCCGTTGCCACCCCTCTAAGCGGGCCGATGTATTGGCGCAATGCTCGGTCGGCCATCCGCAACGACTTTCATTGAATTTCGAGCAGCATCCGCTTCTCCAAATTAGTCGCATGCCACCGGGTTCGCCGACTGAGCGATCGGTCGCAACACAATTACTTTGGCTGGAGGATGAATGAACCCGCTCGACAAATGGGTCTGGACGCTAGGAATTGACGACGTCACTACTCGTACCAGAAGGCGCGCGCTGCAGCACCGCTGCGACGTCGAGCAAGTGGGCCTGCTCAATATCGACCGGCAAGGCGTCTGTCAGTGCATTCGGGAACGCGGTGATCACCGTGCGAGCCCCATGGTTGATGCCGGCCGTGCAGCTATCGGACGCGGACATATCGCCTTTCTCGCGCTGTATCGAATGCTGAACCCCCAAGGCATTGATGGCCTGCCATGGCCGGCCTCCCTCTATCGCGCCTCGCGCCTACGATACCGCTCCGAAACGAGGCGTAAGGAGGAATCGACGAGGAAATCCATCGTAGCGTTCGAGGTTGGCGCCCCCTGAATGCAGCACACCCTGCCCGATTCGAGGCCAGCTCCAGTGGTCCTTCGGCGGCCTTGCGCCGTAACCGGCTGACTTCGGACGGTCATCTCGTACGACTAGGATGATTGTCTCGAAACAATTTTTTCCCTTTCAAATCAGATATTAAGCTCAAGAAACGGGCCGTTTTCCGTAAACCTTGCGCTTGCTATTGAACTCACGTCTGTTAGGTATATCGCGTATGCCATCACTGCTTCTACCCATCAGCTCGCTGCTGTGCGGAGTTGCCCTGTTGCTGCTTGGCAATGGCCTTCTCAACACCTTGTTAACCGTTCGCGGCTCAGCCGAGGGATATTCCTCCACCTTGCTCGGCATGGCCATGTCTGGCTATTTCGTTGGCTTTTTGCTTGGTATCTGGATTGCGCGACCGCTGATTCGACGCGTGGGACACATCCGTGTATTCGCGTTTTATGCGGCCCTGGCCGCGGCCATTGCGCTCATGCATGTGCTAGTGGTGAACATCTGGGTCTGGATGGTGCTGCGGGTGCTTTATGGCGTCGCGCTGGTGACGCTCTATACGGTGGTAGAAAGCTGGCTGAACGCACAAACGCCCAGCGAAGAGCGAGGCCAGGTATTCGCGATCTACATGGTCGTCAACCTCGGATCGCTCGCGATTGCGCAGCAATTGCTTCAGCTTGATGACCCGCTGAATTTCACACTCTTCGCCGTCGCGTCGGTACTTATCTGCTGCGCACTGATGCCGCTTGCCGTCACAAAGCAAGCGCAACCGCCTGTGCCGGACACACCCAACTCGAATGTCCGTGAACTCTTCAACGTCGCACCGATTGCGGTTACCGCCGCGCTTTTGTCCGGGCTTGCACTGGGTGCCTTCTGGGGCATGGCTCCGGTTTACGCTCGACTACAGGGCTTTAGCGCCAGCGACATTGGCCTGGTGATGAGCGTGACCATCCTGGGCGGCGCGGTCTTACAGATCCCGGTTGGCAAGCTCTCAGATCGATTCGACCGACGACGCGTATTGACCTGGGTAGTCGCTTTGGCAGTCCTGGTCAGCCTGGTCATTGCGGTGCTACCGGCCGGACGGCCCCTAATGGCCATGATGTTCCTCTTCGGCGGGTTGTCATTCGCCATCTATCCGATCGCGATGGCGCAGCTGATTGATCAGCTGAACCCCGATGAGATCCTCTCTGGTTCCGCAGGCTTGCTCATGCTCAACGGCGGGGGCGCCGCATTCGGGCCACTGATTGCAGGCGTGATGATGGACCTGATTGGCCCACGCGCCCTGCCCCTGTATTTCGCCCTCATGTTCGGACTCCTGCTTGCCTACGCCTTGTATCGCAGGGCCCATGTCAGCGATCTGGTCAGCGGCGAACCGGGACATTTCGTCCCCATGCTGCGAACGAGCCATACCGTCCTGGAACTGATGCCGGATACACCACACGACGAGGAGGACGCAGCGGCCTTCAAACCCACCGCCTGAATCGTCATCAGGTGTCAGGCTCGCTGGCGATAAACAGCCCGTTATCGCCAGCGAGCCCGCCCTGCACGCGATGAGCGATCGCCAGCATGGATCGGCGTGCCGACGCTAAAGGGGACAGCGCACGCTACTAGGACCCTATCTGGATGGAATCTTCCGCGGAAGATCCAGACGATCGCCTAAGCCTGTACCCAACCATCGCCGCGCACCTGGAGAATCAAATTGGCTTACGTCACCGGGCGCAGCCCCGAAGTGGCCATGACCTTGTTGCCATATCCTCGTACATGCCTCAGGCAGGGTTGCTCGTTTCCCGCACCGCCTGTAGGGTCCACATCAACGCGCCGTTCGCCCGCCTCTACCCGCTCAGACGCTACCCAATCCAGTCCAGCAGCGCCATCCAGGCTGGCAGGCTGATGACCGAAACGACCGTCGTAACCAGGACAGTGGAACTGTTGATGCGAACGTCATCCGGTGTCCTGGCAAACGCCAGTACGTTCACCCCGGCCGGGTTCGCGGCCATCAGTACCAGGACGGCGCGTGCCAACGGATTGAGCCCTGCCGCCAGGCAAAGCAGGAGTACCGCAGCCGGCATCGCCACCAGCTTGACTACACTCAGGACGACCGCCGTCTGGCTGGGCTTGAGTTTGAAGGTCGACAGGTTCATCCCTAGCATGATCAGCGCACACGGCAACGCCGCCTTGGCCATCCAGTGCAGTACGTGATCGACCGAATCCGGGAGCGTAATGCCGGTCAGGTTGATCGTCAGGCCGATGAGGATGCCAATCAGAAGCGGGTTGGCCAGGTTTTGCATCAGGGCACGCTTGTCGAAGCCGCCCGCACCCGAAGCGGCCGTATAGACGCTCTGGAACGAGAACAGCGTCAATGCGTGAAAGGTCAGGATGCTGAACGTGTAGATCAGCCCTGCGTCTCCGAACAGCGCACCGATCAGCGGAATGCCGATAAGCACGTTGTTGGAATAGCTTGCCGCCAACCCGAGTGAGGTCGCTACGCCGAACCGCCGCTGGACGACAATGTTGGTGACGATGAAAACGGCGAGCGCTGGCACGAAATAGGCAAGCAGCAGCGTAGGTGAGAACCCTTCGCGCAGCGGCGCATCGGCGAGCCCGGTCAGCAGTACGCACGGCAGAAACAGCTTGAAGGCCAGTAGGCTAATGCCTTTGGCCGTGTCAGCGGGCAGAACGTTGGCCCGGCAAAGCCCGTAACCCAATACGATCAAGAGAAAGATCGGAAGAATCGCATCCAGCGCGGCCACGAATGGCTCCTTCTACAACGGTCGGTACAACGCAAACCGACCTGGACGACACACTCAATATGCCGGCCAGGACGCGTTCATTCACACGTACTATCGCAGTTCGGCCAGGCGCGCGATAAATCCTTCTTCATCGAGCACGGTCAGCCCAAGCTGATTGGCCTTCGCCAATTTCGAACCTGCGCCAGGGCCAGCAACCACACAGGTCGTCTTGGCCGAAACCGAGCCGGCAACCTTCGCCCCGAGTGCCTCGAGTTGCTCCTTGGCCGCATCTCGGCTCATGCTTTCCAATGTACCGGTCAGCACCCACGTCTGACCTGCCAGCGGCAGTCCCTCGATGGCCTTTCGCTCGCTTTCCCAATGCATGCCGAATTCACGCAGCTGAGCTTCGATCGTCCTGGCCTTTCCGGCACGTTCCGCATCGCCGAAGAACGTCCGGATCGATTGCTTGGCCCGTTCGTTAAGGCCCTTCATGGCGCTAAGGTCGAGCCAGTCCGCGTTAATGATGGCATCGAGCGAACCGAATCGATCCGCAAGATTCTTCGCGCCTGTAGTGGCTACATATGGGATATCCAACTTATCGAGAAAGCCCGCCAGCGTCGTGCTCGCGGCATATTCTGGATGCACATCTCCTTCGTCCTGGATCTCCACGCCGCGCTCGCGTAACTGCTGGATGACCGTCTGGTTGTGCTCTTCTGCAAAAAACCGGTGTATTTCGTACGCGACCTCATGCCCGATGTCCGGAAGATAGGTCAGCACCTCGGGCACGGCACGGGAAAGGCGGTCCATATTGCCCAGCGCGCGCGCCAGCAGTTTCGCCGTCTCCTCACCGACCTCGGGGATGCCAAGCGCGTAGATGAAACGGGCCAGTGTCGGCTTCCGGCTGCTGTCGATGGAGGCAAGAAGATTCCGCGAGGACTGGTCGGCAAAGCCTTCAAGTTCGAACACCTGCTCGTAGCTCAGGGTGTAGAGGTCAGCCGGTGACTTGACCAGCCCCTTATCCACCAGCTGTTCGACAATCTTGTCGCCCAGGCCGTCGATATCCATCGCGCGACGGGAAACAAAGTGAATGATCGCCTGCTTGAGCTGCGCCTGGCACGTCAAGCGGCCCACGCAGCGATAGATCGACCCCTCGGTGGCGATCTCGCGGCCCTTGCTGCGCTTGATCAACTGCGTACGCTCGACATCCGAACCACACACGGGGCAGTGCGTAGGCACACCGACGGGTCGCGCATCCTCGGGGCGGCGATCGGCTATCACCCCCAGGATCTGAGGAATGACGTCACCTGCACGGCGGACGATCACGGTATCGCCAATCATTACCCCAAGGCGCGCGACCTCATCCATGTTGTGCAACGTGGCATTGGAGACCGTGACGCCTGCGACCTGGACGGGCTGCAACCGGGCGACCGGTGTGATCGCGCCGGTACGGCCAACCTGAAACTCGACATCCAGTAACTGCGTCACTTCCTCGCGCGCCGGAAACTTGTGTGCGATTGCCCAGCGCGGTTCCCTTGCGCGGAACCCGAGCTCGCGCTGCTGACCAATGTCGTTGACCTTGAACACGACACCGTCGATCTCATACGCAAGATTGTCGCGGCGCTCTCCGATATCCCGGTAATACGCCAGGCAGTCTTCGATGTCGTTGGCCTTTTTCAGCTCTCTGCTGATCGGCAGTCCCCAGGTTTTCAATGCCTGTAGCAGGTCGTAATGGGTACGAGGCAAGTCGCCGTCGCTGCGGCCGACACCATATGCGCATAATTCAAGCGGGCGGCTAGCCGTGATACGGGAATCCAGCTGGCGCAGGCTGCCGGCTGCCGCATTGCGCGGATTGGCGAATGTTTTGCCGCCGCTTTCAGCCTGTCGCGCGTTGAGCTTTTCAAAGCCGGCTTTCGACATGAAGATCTCACCACGCACTTCAAGCACGGCGGGCCAGCCGCTGCCATGAAGTTTCAATGGAATGTTCCGTATTGTCCGCACGTTTGCAGTGATGTCTTCGCCGGTCGTGCCATCCCCGCGGGTGGCTCCGCGTACCAACTGGCCATTCTCGTAAAGCAGGCTGACCGCAAGGCCGTCGAGCTTGGGTTCGCAGCTGTATTCCACCTTGCCGCCGTCAGCGAAGAGGCCATCAGTGGGGAAATCCAAACCTTCGCGAACACGCCTCGCGAAATCGATCAGGTCCTGCTCTTCGAATGCATTGCCTAGGCTCAGCATCGGCACTTCGTGCTTCACCGTACCAAAGACCGTCAGCGCCTCCCCGCCGACACGCTGTGTCGGTGATTCGGGCGTCACGAGCTGAGGATGTTCGGCCTCGAGTGCGCGCAGCTCCTTGAACAGCCGGTCATATTCGGCATCAGGCACGCTGGGCTCATCGAGCACGTAATAACGGTAGTTGTGTTGTTCGATCTCTGTGCGTAATGCAGCGATACGTTCGGCAGCGGTCTGGGCGTCAGTCATTTTCAACTCTCACAAACGAAGAGAGCAGCCTCGCTGGCTGCTCTCTTTGAGACACGCCATGCAATCGAATCGCACGGCGGCGAATCACGATCGGTCAGCGCTTCATCGTCAGGCCGCGGCGCTCGAATTCCACGATGCGCTGGCGGTAATGCTCGATGGTCTGGGCAGTCAATACGCTCCGCTGATCATCCTTCAGCTCGCCATTGAGCTCGCTGGAAAGCTTGCGAGCAGCAGCCACCATCACATCAAAGGCCTGCTTGGGATGACGAGGGCCGGGCAGGCCCAGGAAGAAGCTCACCGCACGGGTGCTGAACAGATCGATGTCGTCCAGATCGAACGTGCCCGGTTTTACACCGTTGGCCATGGAGAACAGCACCTCGCCGTTGCCGGCCATGCTCTCATGACGGTGGAAGATATCCATCTTGCCGAAGCGCAGGCCGCTTTCGAGGATGTTCTGGAGCAGCGCTGGCCCCTTGAAGCCATCCGGATCACGCGAGACCACATTGATGACAAGCACTTCCTCGAAGGACGGCTCTTCGCTGTTCGCGGGTTCGTCATCCACGCTCATGGAGGGCATTGGGCCATCTGCGTCCAGATCCAGGTCTCCTTGACGTGGCTCGGTCTTGCGACGCTTCGTCGGGGCGGGTTCCTTGGCCGGCGCGCTGAACGACATGTCTTTCTCGTCGCCCAGATCCGGTTCCTGGTGACTGCCCGGGATGACACGAGCCGGCCCGAGCAGTTCGGGGTCCGTATCATCTTCGGGAATGTTGGAAAGGTTGCGGTCCAGCTTGAACTTGAGCTTCCCCCTGCTACCGCGCATCCGGCGCCAACCGTCAAAAAGGATACCGGCGATAACGATGATGCCGATGACGATCAGCCACTCACGCAGACCGAATTCCATGAACTATTTCTACCTTTGCCTTGTAAATGATGAAGGGTCACGAAGAGCGTCCTGCCCTATGAAAAGGTACGGTGCCCCGACATCCTGTCAGTTGTGGCCTACCGCACGAAAAAAATTGTTCTTAAGCTAACACGACGAATGGCAGTTTTGCACCGCCTGACGACTCATGCCTCTGCGAGCGCCACCGCCTCCTCCACGTCGACCGCCACCAACCGCGAGCAACCAGGCTCATGCATGGTAACCCCCATGAGCTGATCGGCCATCTCCATGGCGATCTTGTTATGGGTGATGTAGATGAACTGCACCTTCTCCGACATCTCCTTGACCAACCGGGCATAACGGCCGACGTTGGCATCGTCCAGCGGCGCATCGACTTCGTCGAGCATGCAGAACGGTGCTGGATTGAGCTGAAAGATCGCAAAAACCAGCGCTAACGCCGTCAGCGCCTTCTCGCCGCCCGATAATAAATGGATAGTGCTGTTCTTCTTGCCAGGCGGGCGCGCCATGATTGCTACCCCGGTATCGAGTAAATCTTCGCCGGTTAGTTCCAGATAGGCGCTTCCTCCACCAAACACCTTTGGAAACAATGCCTGGAGCCCTGCATTGACTTGGTCGAAGGTTTCCTTGAAGCGGTTGCGCGTTTCGCGATCGATCTTGCGGATCACGTTTTCCAATGTTTCAAGCGCCTCGACCAGGTCGGCGTTCTGGGCATCCAGGTAACGCTTGCGCTCGGATTGCTGTTGGAACTCTTCGATCGCCGCCAGGTTGATCGGGCCGAGGCGCCCTATGCGCTGGCCGACGCGCTCAATTTCTTCTTCCCAGCCGGATTCAGTCGCATCCTCGGGCAGTGTGTCGAGAACACCCTGCAGATCGTAGCCGTCAGTCTGCAGCTGCTCTTGCAACCCCTTGCGGCGGACATTCAGTCCTTGCCAGTCCAGGCGCTGCTGCTCGAGCTGGCCACGCAGCATTTGTGCCTGTTGCTCGGCTTGGGTGCGGCGCTTTTCGACTTCACGCAGCTCCTTGTCGGCGTCCTCCATTTCGGTCCGGGCGACGCGCAATTCCTCTTCCACCGACATTCGCCGCTCGAGCAGTTCCTCAAGCTTCATGCGAAGCTCTTCGAGCGGGGCTTCGCCCTCTTCGAGGTTGAGCGTCAGTTGTTCACGCCGCTCGACCGCACGTTCGAACTGCTGCTCGAGTCGCTCCAGTGCCTGCTGCGTCGACGCATACTGCGCGCGCAACGAGCCCAGCCGAACAGCCAGTTGGTTGACTCGCTCTTTCGCCGCACGGGACTCCTGTCGCAGAGCCTCGAGGCGCTCGCGCCGGCGGTCACGCTCTCCCATAAGCTGCTCGCGCTGGTCATTATCCGACGCCATTGCATCGAGCGCGTCCTGCAGCTGAAGGCGCGCCTCGCCCAGGGATTCGGTTTCCATTTCACGCTGCTCGGCCAGTTCGGCCAGCTCTTCGTCCAGACGTCGACGCCTGAGCGTCAATTGCTCGGCCTTCGCCTGGTGCGCCGATAGCCTTGCCTTGAGTTCAGCATGCTCGCGGGCAAACGCCTGGCCATCACGGCGAAGCCCTTCACGTTGTTCTTCCAGCCCCTGAACGGTCGCCTGTAGCGTCTCGACATGCGCCTGGAGGTCAGTCAGCTGCGCCTCATATGCATCTCGGTCTGCCATCAGGGTTTCGAGTTCCTGGCCTCGCGCCAGTACACCCGACTCGCTGTCGCTCCCACGCTTTATCCGAAGGAAATTGGCGCCGACCCAATATCCGTCACGGCTAACGATGCTCTGCTCGGAGGTGAGCGACTCGCGACGGGCGAGCGCTTCATCCAACGTATCAACCGCCCAGACCCTGGCGAGCCAGGGCGAAAGATCAATCGGCGCCAGGACCTTGTCCAGAAGCGTCCCCGCTGGGGTCGGCGATGTACGCCCGGGCTCGACGAGCCGTAGCTCACCCTGCTCGAAGGCACTGACCTGCAACCCTTGCAGATCATCCACGAGCACGGCCTGGAGATCAGCGCCCAGCACCGTTTCGACGGCCTGCTCCCACCCACGCTCCACCTGTAACCCTTCGGCCAGACGGGGCCGGTGAATGAGGTCATTGCTACGCAGCCAATCCGATGCACCAGCGCCTGGATCGAGAGCCGCCTGCTGCAGTGCCTCCAGCGAGGCGATACGCCCGTTAAGCCGCTGCAGGTCACCCTGGACTTGCTGAACGGCCCGGTTCTTCTGCTGCAGCGATTCCCGGGTGCCCTCCAGCGCTTCCGTCAGGGAAGCCTCGTGCGCCTGGGTCTCTTCGATGGACAGCTCTATGGCAGCTAGGCCTTCGTTCAGCGTTTGAAGGGCCGCCTCCTCTGGGCCTGCGGATAACAATGCCAGCTCATCCTTGAGGCGGCGTTCACGTTCGGCGATACGTTCAAGCGTCTGCTCAAGCTGGAGGATTCGCGCTTGCTGAACTTCCGCGATACGTCGGGGCTCCGCGCTCAACTGCGTGAACGCATCCCAACGCTCCTGCCAGGCGAGCATTGAGCTCTCGGCCTCTTCGAGCGAAGCGGATGCTTCTTCGGCCTCTGCATTGGCCAGCTCGGCCTCGGGCTCAAGCATTTCCAACTCTTCGCCAAGCGTTGCGAGCAGTGTGCGGTCATGCCCCAAATGGGACTCGGTTTCCAGACGGGCTTTCTCGGCCTCGCGCAAGTCGTCCTGAAGCTGGCGCAGCCGCTGTTGGCCATGCTGGATGCTCTGCTCGACGCGAGCGATGTCGCCTCCCACCGAGTAGAAACGGCCCTGAACGAGATTGAAGCGCTCCGAAAGCGTGTGGTGGCCGTCGCGAAGACGCTCAATCCCCGCATCGGCCGCGCGCTGCTCGGCAATCAGCGCCTCCATGGCCACCTCCTGATCGCCGATGACCTTTTCGCGGCCCTTGACGGTATCGTCGAGCGCTCGCCAACGAAGCGCAGACAGCTGTGCTTTCAGCTGGCGCTCCTCGGTCTTGTATTCCTGGTATTTCTCGGCGGCCTGAGCCTGACGGTGCAGGCGCTCAAGCTGGCGATCCAGTTCGCCTCGCAGGTCGTCGAGGCGCGCGAGGTTTTCCTGCGTGCGACGAATGCGATTCTCCGTTTCCCGTCGGCGCTCCTTGTATTTCGAGATGCCGGCGGCTTCTTCGAGGAAGTTACGCAGGTCTTCAGGCTTTGCCTCGATCAGTCGCGAGATCATCCCCTGCTCGATGATCGAGTAGCTGCGTGGGCCGAGGCCGGTGCCAAGGAAGATGTCGGTGATATCCCGGCGGCGGCATTTCACGCCATTGAGGAAATAGGTGTTTTGCGAATCGCGTGTAACGCGGCGGCGGATCGAGATTTCCGCATACGCCGCGTATTCGCCGGTGAGCGTGTTATCCGAGTTATCGAAGATGAGCTCGATACTCGCCTGAGTGACCGGCTTGCGGGTGTTCGAGCCGTTGAAGATGACATCTGTCATCGACTCACCCCGCAGGTTCTTTGCTGAGCTTTCGCCCATCACCCAGCGCACGGCATCGATAATGTTGGATTTTCCACAGCCATTAGGCCCAACCACGGCCGCCATGTTGCTGGGAAATGACACGGTGGTCGGATCTACGAAGGATTTGAAGCCTGCCAGCTTGATACTTTTCAGACGCATGCAGGCCGCTCGCAGGGGGCAAGTGCCGGATAGACTGAATCGAGCGCCAGGGAAGTGGACGTCATCGCGATCCTTCGGGGAAATGAGCCATCGCAAAGACGATGTCCAGAGGGACAGCGGTATCTCGCGGACCGAGAGTTTAGCAACGCCTGAGCGGACATCCAATCCGCGGGCCACGCTTCCGCCAGACGTGCGACGGGGCGGCCGCGGCGCTAAGATGGGTGTCTGACGCCGTATAGACGCGCCTCCTGATGACTCGGGCCTTTTCCGCCAGCGCCTGTCATCGAGTAGCGAACCCAATGTCCCTCTGTTCAGGCAAACAACCTGCCTAACCCAGACTGCTCGCCCGTTGGCTACTCTTGCGGGGAACAGGGTGCGCCTGTCCGACGGCTTAGTCGCGCTTCACTGATTTCCGGAGATACCATGACCGTCCACGCCTACCGCGCCGCCCTCCTCCACAGCCTTGCCGACCCGAGTGAGGGTAATGCTGAAGCGTCCCATGAATATCACGAGGACGGCATCCTGCTGGTCGAAGACGGCCATGTGGTCCGGACAGGCCCAGCGGCGACATTGCTGCCCACGCTGAAGGGTGTAGAAGTCACGTCATACTCCGACGCGCTCATTGTTCCAGGCTTCATCGATACGCATATCCACTACCCGCAGGTCGGTGTGATTGGCTCGTACGGTGCGCAGCTCCTTGACTGGCTCAACACTTACACCTTTCCAGCTGAGCGCGCATTTCAGGACCGCGGCCATGCCACCCGGACAGCGGAGTTCTTCCTCGACGAACTGCTGCGCAACGGCACGACCACTGCACTGGTGTTCGGGACCGTGCATCCGCAGTCGGTCGATGCGTTTTTCGACGCAGCACATGCCCGCGACTTGAGAATGATCGCCGGCAAGGTACTGATGGATCGCAACGCACCCGATTTTCTGACCGACACGCCGGAATCCGGCTATGCCGATAGCCGCGCCCTGATCGAGCGCTGGCATGGCAAGGGGCGTTTGGCGTATGCCGTGACGCCACGCTTTGCGCCGACCAGTTCGCCAGAGCAACTTGCGCGCGCGGGCCAGCTGTTCAGAGAATTCCCGGGGCTGTACATGCACACTCACCTTTCGGAAAACACTCAGGAAATCGAATGGGTGAAGGCGCTCTTTCCGGACCAGCAGGATTATCTCGACGTTTACGATCACCACGGGCTCATCGGGCCCCGCGCCGTCTTCGCGCACGGCGTTCACCTGTGTGATCGCGAGTGCAGCCGGCTGGGCGAGACGGGTTCGGCTGTCGCGTTCTGCCCGACCTCAAACCTGTTCCTTGGTAGCGGCCTTTTCGACCTCGAAGCGGTCGAGCGCCACGGCGTGCGGGTGGGACTGGGCACCGATGTTGGCGGCGGAACAAGCTTCTCCCAGCTCAGAACGCTAAGTGAGGCCTACAAGGTCATGCAATTGCAGGGCAAGTCGCTTGATCCGTTCAAGTCCTTCCACCTTGCCACACTCGGCAGTGCACGCGCGCTGTATCTGGATGACCGCGTCGGCAACTTCCTCCCGGGCAAGGAAGCGGACTTCGCTGTGCTGGACTACAAGGCCACGCCACTGCTCGACTATCGCCTAAGCCAGGCCCGCACGCTCGCGGAGCGTCTGTTCGCATTGATCACGCTTGGCGACGACCGCGTCATAAAGGCGACCTACGCGTTCGGCAAGAAGGTGCATGATCGGGACTCGGCACGGGCATGAGCTAAGGCTGCGACCTGCCGACCCACTCAGCCCGTTTACGCCGCTGCGGTGGGCTAGATAGATTGCCCGGCGGGTTACGCTTCGCTAACCCACCCTACGGGACTGGCGAGCTGTGCCTATACCCACGGCAGCGGCATCGGTACTGGCCATTCGGTCGGTTACGCTTCGCTAACTCACCCTACAGGCCAGCATCGGCAATCCTCACGATGGCGCCCGTCACATCGTAGGGTGGAATCCCGAAGGGCTTCCACCGTTTACCTCGTATCAGGACGTCCCGATCATGGGCCATTGCCCGTACGGACATTCCGCCGAGCCTGTTCGTTGCTCTGTCGATCGTTTCGGTGGGTTACGCGTTGCTAACCCACCCTATGGCCCTCAGCCCGTTTACGCCGCTGCGGTGGGCTGGACAGATTGCCCGGCGGGTTACGCTTCGCTAACCCACCCTACGACGCTAAGCCACCCTGCGGGGCGGAGACTTGTCCTCGTCGGGCGCCTACTAAGCGTCCTGCTTCTCGATCAGATTCAATTCAAGGTCGGCCCGATCGACCCAGGCTTCGGACAGTTCGCCCTTCACCGCTATCCCGAGATCGCGGAAGTCCGCCACCTGCTTGACCAGATTGCCACGGCCGCCTACGAGCTGGTCACGTGCCTTGCCGTACGCGTCCTTGGCCCGGTCCAGGCTCGCCTCGATATTGTCCATGCTGCCCAGGAAGGTACGCAGCTTGTCGTAAACCTTCCCCGCACGATCGGCCAACTCGGCCGTGTGGCGGTTCTGATCTTCAAAGCGCCAGAGCTGGCGAACGATATTCAAGCTGGTCAATAACGTCGTTGGCGTCGCCACCAGCACGTTGCGTTCGATCGCTTTCTGGAAAAGGGTCTCGTCTGATTTGAGCGCCTCGACGAATGCAGACTCGATCGGGATGAACATGAAGACCATCTCCGGTGCATTGAGCCCTGGCAGGTCAAAGTAGTGACGGTCGGCCAGTTCGCGAATGCGCATCGAGATGGCAGACACGTGCTCGTTCAACGCGACGCGGCGCTCGGCCTCGTCCTCGGCATTTACATAGCGCGTGTACGCGTTCAACGAGACCTTGGCATCGATGATCAGGTGCTTGCCCTGTGGCAGATAGACGAGCGCATCCGGGCGCTTTCGCCCCTCGGTGGTGTTGAAGCTGGCTTCGCGAACGAAATCTCGCCCTTCCACCAGCCCGGACCGTTCGAGCACATTTTCAAGAATCAGCTCGCCCCAGTTCCCTTGCATCTTCTTCTGGCCCTTGAGCGCCGTGGCCAGGTCATGCGCTTCCTGGGTGATCTGACGATTGAGCTCGTTTAGCTGCACCAATTGTTGCGCAAGGGTCGCTTGCTGCTGGACGTCCTTGTGATGGATGTCTTCGACCTTTGCGCGGAAGCCCTCGATCTGTTCACGGAAGGGCTTGAGCAATGCATCCAGTGATTGTTGGCTTTGCTGGGAAAAGGCCTGCCCCTTGGCTTCGAAGATGCGCCCAGCGACCTGCTCGAACTCGATCTTCAGCTGTTCGCGGCTCTCTCTGAGCAGTTCGTGCTGCTCGGCAAAGTGCGCCTGCTTCTGTTCCAACGTGCTGTTCAGCGTTGCGTGCTGACGGTCCAGCGATGCGTAACGCTCCTGGAGCGCCTGGTATTGGGCTTCCAAATGGGATTCACGATCGCCCGCCGCAACGAGACGTTCCGCCAACTGGCGGACCTCTGCCCGAGCTGCCTCTGCGTGGCCATGGAGGGCCGCCAGCTTTTGCGCATCCGCCTGCTGGCGCTCGCGCAGCCCTGCGCACATCTGCTGCAACTCGGCTTGCTGGCTACGCAAGTGCTCGACGCGCTCTCGATCCGCCAGGTGCTCGAGCACCTGGTCCTGCGCTCTGGCGCGCTCATGCTCAAGTTGCTCCTGCAATGCCGTCACCCGTCGATCGCGTTCACGGAGCTGGCCGTTGAGCCGAAATACGCTAACGCCCAGGCCGGCCAACAGCAACGTGGCAGCACCGGCGAGGCTCCAGTAGAGTTCGAAGGCTTGCATGACTGACCCTGGATAAATGAACAGTAGTCAGCATAGCGCAACATGGCTCCGCCATCAGCAACAAATTGCCCAGCCGTTTCGCCTGTCCCCCGTTCGAATGCCCGCGCTCACCGCACTCAGGGGCGGCGCTGGTCCGGCCCTCGCCAGGGCCCCTGCGTCCGGTTGTCCGGGCCGCGCTGCCCGCCGCCCTGGATCAGGGCGCGCGTTGCATCGTTCTCACCGCGCCAGACGGGGCGCGGTTTTTGGGGAGGCCGAGGGCGCGGGGGACGATAGTCAGGGCGGTCATGTTGCCAACCGTAGTCAGGACGACGGTTCCAGTCCGAATAGCGGCGTGCATTGGCATCGCCCACTGGGACATAGATGACATTCGGCTCGGTATGTACAACCGGCGGCGGCTGGATCACTTGTACCGGCGCCTGGGCGGGTGGTGCGGGTGGCGGTGCAGGTTGCGCCGGGGCGACAGGCGCCGGGGGCGCCATGCGAACCGTGTCGTTCCCGCCAGGTTTGGGGTTGATCGGCTCGAAGCGCCGCTCAAGTGATTGACTCGAGCTGCAGCTGGCATCGGTATAGGTAATGTTGCCCTTGGCGTCGACACACTTGTTGATTTCACCCGCCTGCACGCCACTAATAACGAGCCCAGTCGCAAGCAGCGAAGATACGATCAGATACTTCATGAACGCTCCTTGGCGTAATGCGCGGTTGCCCAATGGCTGGGGGCGGGTTGGAACAGCATACTGCGTTGACAGCGCTCAGCTGCATTCATTTGACCTGCTCCTGCCGAAGCCGTCGGGATGGTGGACCAGCCTGCTGAGCTGCATAAGCCCGCCGACGCCGCCGGAATGACGAAACCCAAACGTTGCGAAAACCGCGCCGCAGACCGTTCCGCTTGGCCTGGCACGCACATCAGCCATGGACTTGCCCAGTGACCGCTCGGATAATGCGTGCCCCTCCTCGCAACATCCGGAGTTTCATTTGCCCTCGCCTACAGGCGGCTGGCTGGCACATTGGCCCCGCCCCCTTCAGTGGTTTGCCTTGGTGCTCGCAGCCGCCTGCGCCAGCCAATTGCTCGGTTATCTCAAGGTTCCTGCAGGCGCCTTCCTCGGTCCCATGTGGGTTGCGATCCTTTTCGGTGTCAGCGGGGCCAGCGTACGCCTGCCTCGCTTCGCATTTGCCACTGCGCAGGGGTGCGTCGGGCTCTTGGTAGCGCATTCCATGACGATGGCGGTGCTGCTATCGCTGGCCGAGCAATGGTGGTTGATGCTGGGCGTGACCTTCTTCACCGTACTGCTGAGCACCGTCGTCGGGGTCGGCATGATCCGCCTGGGCGGGCTCGATGCGAGCACGGCTGCGTGGGGCACGACACCCGGCGCCGCAGCGGCGATGGTCGCCATGGCCGAGGATGATGGCGCCGACTCCCGTGTCGTTGCGACGATGCAGTATGTGCGGGTAGTTTGCGTCGTCGTGACCGGTGCGCTCGTCAGTCACTGGCTCGGCGCCCACTCCACCGGCGGACCTGATTCGGCGCCGCCACTGGCACTGGATGCCGGGGTACTGGCGAACCTTTTCCTCAACGTTGCAATCCTGGTCGTCGGCGTCCTTGCAGGGCGCCGCCTGTCCGGGGGCGCCCTGCTCGTCCCACTGTTCATCGGTAGCGCAATCCAGGTAAGCGGGCTCATGGAGGTAGGCCTTCCATTACCCCTCATGGAAATTGCCTACGGCGTGCTCGGCGCCTACGTTGGGCTGCGATTCGACCGCCCAACGGTGCGTTATGTCGCGCGGCGTCTTCCATTGATGGTTGCCGCATCGCTGGTTCTGATCCTGCTGTGTGCCTGTTTCGCGTGGCTGGTCGCGCACTGGCTCGATCTTGATTTCCTCTCGCTCTATCTGGCCACCAGCCCCGGCGGGCTGGATGCGATGGCGATCATCGCCCTGGATACCCAGTCCGATGTAGGCCTTGTCCTTGCAATGCAGACGCTGCGACTGTTCGCGATCATTCTGACAGGCGCCTATCTTGCGCGCCTGGTCATACGCCTGACTCGCCCGAAAGGCGTCGATTCGCAGGGCTGAGTACATCTCGGCTGCCCGGCGGCTCGGCTTCTTGCTATGTTCGTCGCCCGGGTGCGCCCGTCTGGCGCCGCAGGCGCAATGTCGCTGGCGGCGCTCAGGCGCAGGACCACCCACACAACGTATGGCTGACGAGGGCAAATCCGAATGGGACAGATGATCCGCATCACCGCCAAAGATGGCGGCACCTTCAACGCGTACCTGGCTGTACCTGCCAGCGGCAAAGGGCCAGGCGTCGTGGTTGGCCAGGAGATCTTTGGCGTCAATGCGAACATGCGCGCGGTGGCGGACAACTACGCCGAAGAAGGCTATGTCGCCCTCGTGCCGGATCTGTTCTGGCGGTTGGAGCCCGGTATCGAGCTAGGCTATGACGAGCAGGCGTTCGCCAAGGCGATCGAGCTATTCAAGCGGCTGGACATCGATCAGGCCATCGATGATATCGCAGCCACTGTTGAGGCCCTTCGCCAACGACCGGAAGTGGAACATGCCGGCATCGGCTTCGTCGGTTTCTGTCTCGGCGGCAAACTTGCCTACCTCACCGCCACTCGCACGGACGTGTCCTGTTCGGTCGGCTATTACGGCATGGGTATCGAGAACATGCTGGATGAAGCGAGCAACATCAAGGGCCGGCTGGTCCTGCACTTCGCTGAAGAGGATGGCTACTGCCCGGCGCCGGCACGCGAGCAGATCAAGGCAGGCCTTGCACACCTGCCGAAGGCCGAGGTGTACACCTACCCCGGCGTGGACCATGCGTTTGCCCGTGTCGGCGGGATGCACTACGACAGGCCTGCATCCCTGATGGCCCACGAGCGCACCATTGCTGCCTTCAAGAAGGAAATCGGGCCGAATTTCGACCTGTCCGCCCTGTGGGAGGCGCATGTCCGCGAAGAGTTCGGGAACCGTGACGTCGCCGCAACGATGGCCACCATGGTTGCCGAGCCGTACGTCAACCACATTCCAACCATGACGGGCGGCGTTGGCTATGAACAGCTGAGTCGCTTCTATCAGCATCACTTCGTGCACGGTAATCCGCCCGACATGAAGCTCGTCCCCATTTCGCGCACCATAGGCGCGCTGCAGATCGTCGACGAGTTCATCCTTTCCTTCACCCACACCACCGAGATCGACTGGATGCTGCCCGGCGTAGCGCCAACCGGCAAACCCGTCGAGATACCCATGATCGGTGTCATCAAGTTCCGCGGCGACAAGCTCTGCCATGAACACATCTACTGGGATCAGGCCAGCGTGCTTGTGCAGGTTGGCTTGTTGGAACCGTCAGGATTGCCGGTTGCAGGCGCGGAGACTGCGAGAAAGCTGCTCGATGAAACCCAACCTTCCAACACGCTGATGGCACGCTGGAAAGACAGCGAGGCCCGCTGATTACCGTAGCCGCCAGACCGGCCAGCCAGGTAGGTAGATTCTGGCTGGCCAGCTGATTGTTTACTCTATCTCTGAGTGAGCGTTGCACAAGCTGCAGCCGGCCGCCCGCTGCTTGATGGCAACGAAGTCCCGCGGCTGTGCGACATGGCCGATATCCGTTTAACACCTTAGGGTGAGACGTTGTTATAGGCAGCCGAATCTCACCCGGACCATCGCAAATCATTGCATGTCGGGGCGATCAATCCGACCTTTCGTTCGATCGCACCTGGTCCCCATGCTCTCGGGGCGACGGCTGCCAGCCCCCGCCGAGTGCGACGAACAACGCCACTTGTGCAACAGCCAGATCACTACGGCTCTGCACGGCTTGCTGGCGAGCCTCAATCACCTGACGCTGCGCATCGAGAACGTCAGCCAGGTTCGCTTCGCCCAGTTGATAGCTGCGGTCAGCAAGCCTGTGAGCACGCTCACGGTGTTCCAGGCTCCGACTCAGTGCGGCCGCTCGGCGCTGGCTGCCCTCCTGCCGCACTACCGCACGCTCGACCTCCTCCAGGGCGTTCGCCAACGACTGCCGCAGGCCGACATAAGCAGATTGCTGCTCGACATCCGCAATGTCGATGGCTGCGCCACGCCGCATGAAATCCAGGAACGGCAAATTGAAGGTTGCCCCGAGACGACCGAAATTGGACGCGCCCGAATTCCCGTCCAGCGCAAATCCGCTTCTGCCCAGGGCTGCCTGGACGGTCAGTGACGGAAACAGATCTCGCCGCGCAGCAACGGCGAGCTGCCCGGCGCTGTCGAGCTGCGCCACGCTTGCGATGATGTCAGGCCGCCGCCTCAGTAGGTCGACCGGCTGCCCTATCGCCACGTCGCCGTCATACCGGGGGATAGGCTTATTGCCGAGGGATCGCTCGACGGAACCGGGCGGCATGTCCACGAGCGTATCGAGGGCGAATCCGGCCGCGCGCACACCCGCATCGATGTCTGCGAGCTGGGCTCGCAGTTCCTCGCCCTCGGCGATCGTGGACTCGACATCCAGACGCGTGACTTCACCAATTTCAAAGCGTCGTTGGGCGATGTGTGCCAGGGTGCCTGCAATCTTTGTCGCCGCACGCAATTCGTCACGCTGCGTTTGCAGGCTACGCAACTGGATATAGCTCTGCGCAATGGTTGATGCCACACCAAGACGCGTCGCCATGATCTGCGCCTGAGCTGCTCGGGCCTGTTCCTCCGCACCTCGGATACGCGCGCGTGTCGCGCCGAAGAGGTCAAGTTCCCAGCTGGCCTGAAGCGCGAGCTCCCAGGTCTGCACGCGGATACGATCACCTAGACCAAGTGCTTCCCCGACCGGCGTGTCTCCCGCATCCGTGTCGATCCACTGCCGGCTGGCCTGACCGGGCGCGTCGAGCGTGGGGAAGGCATTCGCCGCCGTCGTCCGAAGCTGGGCGCGAGCCGTATCCAGCCGCAGGACAGCCAGTCGGATGTCATGGTTTCGGTCGAGCCCGGTCTGGATCAGGCGCGTAAGGTCGGTATCGCCGAAGCCGGCCCACCAGTTCGCGAGGGCCGCGTCATCCTGCGCCTCGTATGGGCCCGCGCTGAAGTATGATGGCGGCAACTCTGGCGGTGGCAGCGTCTGCGTGGGCGTACATCCGGCGGTCATCACGGCCGCGGTGATCAGAAGGAGTACCGGTTTCACTTCTCGTCCTCCTTGATCCGCAGCATCATGGTGTACAGGCAAGGCACCGCGACCAGTGTCAACACGGTCGCAAATGACAGGCCGCCGATGATGGTGACTGCCATGTTGGCGAAGAAGGGATCGAACAACAGCGGCACCATACCCAAGACAGTGGTACCGGCTGCGAGCACGACAGGCCGTAGACGTGACACGGACCCTTCGATCACAGCCGTCATCCTCGGCACCCCATTATCAATCTGGCGATCGGTCTCCTCGACCAGCACCACGGCGTTCTTGATCAACATCCCGGTCAGGCTGAGCAGGCCCAGCAGGGCCATGAAGCCAAATGGCAGACCAGACACGAGCAGCCCCACGACGACCCCACAGATGGCCATCGGCACGACGAGCCAGATCACCAGCGGTTGGCGAATCTTCGAAAACAGCAACACGGTGATCAGCATCATCGCGAGGTACGGCACGCCAAGCGTCCCGGCCAGGGCTTCCTGCGCATCCGAAGATGACTCGTGGTCGCCACCCCACTCCATCGTGTATCCCCGCGGCAGCTCCATGCTTTCAAGCAGCGGTGCGATTCGCGCCTGTGCGTCCGTTGATATCTCACCGCTGCGCGGCTCCGCGCGGACGGACACGGTCCGCTCCCGATTGAAGCGGTGCAGCTGGCCCTCCTCGGGGACCGTTTCCATTCCGGTCGCCACCTGGCTCAGCGGAATATATCGAGCGGCATTGGGGCTCCAGATCTGCCGATCGAGCACGTCCTGCGGCGTAACGCGCTCGGTGTCCACGGCACGCAGCAGAATCGGGATCTGTTCGTCGCGCTCCCGGAAGGTGCTTGCGGGGTAACCTTCGCTGTAGAGCGCAAGCGCCTGAGCGACGGCTTGGCGCGTCAGCCCGCTGTCGGCGAGTCGCTCAAGGTCCAGTTGCGGTCGAAGTGACCATTCCAGGTTTCGCCAGTTGTCCCGTATGTTGATCACATCCCCGTCACGCCTCAGGCGTGCCTGGGCCTCGGCGGAAATGGCCCGCAACGTCTCGAGCGAAGGGCCGCTGAAGCGCGCCTCGAGCTTGGCCTCCTCGTTGGGTCCGAACATCAACCGCTGCGCTGCGATATCGCCATCGGGATATCGGTCGGGAAGCGTTTCGTTGAGGCGCGCAACCAGCGGATCAATCGCGTCCGGATCGTCCACTAGCACCACGAAATGCATGAGTGACGGCTCGGGCCGCTCTGGCAGGTAGGTCAGCATGAAGCGCGAGGCGCCTGTCCCAACGAATGTCACGACGTTCGAAACGCCCTCCTGCTCCGCTATCCACTCCTCGACCTCGCGAGCGACCCGGTCCGTCTCGCTTACATCCGTGCCTTGCGGCAGGAAGAAATTGACCGTGAAGAGCGGCGTATCGGACGGTGGAAAAAAGTTCTGCGGAACGAAACGAAAGCCGTACGCGCAGGCTCCGGTCAATACGACCAGTACGACCACGGCAAGGCGACGTCGGTGCAGCACCGCCCCTATCCCGCGACGATAGCGGTCGTAGCCCTTGCCCTGATAGGCCTCGCCGCTTTCCGCTCCACCTTGTTGCTGATCACCGTTGTCATGATCTGCTTCACGCGCCTCCTTGCGCCCGCCAAGCAGGTAATACCCCATGAACGGCACCCCGACGATCGCCAGGAGCCAGCTGAGCAGAAGCGAGCTGGCAATCACCGCGAAGAGTGAGAAAAGAAATTCACCCGTGGTGTCCTGGGAAAGGCCGATTCCGGCAAAGGCGAGGATTCCGATAAAGGTCGACCCCAAGAGCGACCATTGCGTCGACTTCACGGACGCGCTCGCGGCCTCCCCAAAGCGCGATCCGCCCTTCTGTCGCACCAGTACGCCATCGCAAATGACCACCGCATTGTCCACAAGCATGCCCATCGCGATGATCAGCGCGCCCAACGAAATCCGCTCCAGCTCGATACCGCCAATAAGCATCACTAACAGCGTCCCAAGGACGGTCAGCAGCAGCACAACGCCAATGATGAGCCCTGCCCGCAGCCCCATCGCAAGGCAAAGTACGCCGACCACGATGGCGACCGAGGTTGCCACGTTGAGCGCAAAGCCATTGACCGCGTCATCGACGACCCGATGCTGCTCATAGATGGGATGAAGCTCGGCACCGACCGGCAAATCATGCATGAGGTCATCGAGCCGAGCGTGTACTGTCTCGCCGACCTTAACGATATTGGTGCCCGTAAGACCGCTGACACCGAGCGTAAGCGCACGCTCACCGTTGTATCGGATGAGCTGTTCGGGGCGCTCCTCGTAATCACGCGATATCCGCGCAATATCGCCCAGACGCAACCGCTGGGCGCCTTGACCGACTGGTAGGTTTCTGAGTGCCTCCAGCGTATCGAACGCACCGGTGGGTCGCAGCCGCATGAACTGGCCGGCGACCTGAATGCCGCCTCCGTCCACCACCGCATCCGCATCGGTAAGCGCTGCGACAATCTCATCCGGCGCCAGATTGAGCGAAACCAGTCGCGCGGGATCAACCTCAACAAGGATGGTTTCCTCGTGGATACCGGCAATCTCGACCTTGCTGACGCCCTCCGCCAGGACGAGGTCGCGTCGCAGGTCCTTGGCCAGGTCCCGCAGCTCGGCTGGCGTCAGGCCGTCCCCGGTCAGGGCGTAATAGATGCCGTACACATCGCCAAAGTCGTCGTTGACGACGGGAGCCGACGCGCCGGTCGGCATGTCGCCGGCCGCGTCGCCAACCTTGTTGCGCAGCTCATCCCATATCTGGGGAAGCTCGTCACCCGAATAGCTTTCAAGGATTTCGACTCGTATCTCGGCCTGTCCCGGTACGGCCTTGGAGCGTATTTCCTTGATCTGCTCGAGCTCCTGGATCGCCGTTTCAAGTGGCTCGATGACTTCCAGCTCGACTTCCTGAGCCGTGGCGCCTGGATAGCTGACCGCGACCACGGCTTCCTTGATGGTGAACTCAGGGTCTTCCAGGCGGGCCAGCTCGAAATAAGCGTAGAGACCCCCGAAAAAGCAGATGAGCATGAACAGGCCGATATTGACCCGCCGGGTCATGGCGTACCGCGCGATATCCATCATTCGCTCCGTTCGCGCGAGCGGACGGTCTGGTCCTCGTGCAGTTTCCTGGCACCCGCCACGACGACGCGCGAGCTCTCGTCCAGTCCGTCCGCCTCGACCAGTGCGAATGCGTCCTGGATGCCATTGACGCTGACCGGCACTTGCTGGACGCGATCGTCCACGATCAGCCAGACGAATCGCTCACGCGCCTCGTCGGTTGCCAGCGCACTGACCGGAATCTGATACGCAGCGGACACGCTTGCAGGCTGCGACCGGGGTATCTCGACGCGCATCGCCATGCCTGGCAGGAGGTTCACGTCCTGCGGCCGGTCCGCGCGGAGGGTCAGGCGATACGTGCGCGCCCTTTCACTGGGCCGCGTGGCGTGCTCCTTGTATCGAAGGGGAAGGACGATTTCTCGGGCAAGGACTGTCCCACGCGCTTCGAGCGTGGCATCGAACGGCACCTGCAAGGCAACGTCTTCAGGCAGGTCTACGCTGACTTCGATGAAGCGGTTGTCCTGTAATGTGAACACTGGTGTTCCCGCATTCACGACGGCGCCCGGCTCGACCAGGCGTTGCGCCACCACGCCGTCGAATGGTGCGGTCACCCGGGTGTAGCCCACTTCACGCCGCGCCGTGTCCAGCGCGACCTGTGCTGCGACACGATTGGCCTCGATTGGCTCGATGGCCGCAGGCGCGAGAATACCCTCAGCAAGCAGTTGGCGCTTACGAGCAAGGTCAGCTGAAATCTGGCCTAGCCGGGCACCTGCATCGCGCACGCGAAGCTGGTAATCGGTGTCGTCCAGTTCGGCCAATACCTGACCCCGCTTCACCAGCGCACCGTCGTTAACCCTGACGCGCTGCAGCCGACCGGCCACCTGGAACGACACGTCGGTTTCCGCCACGCTGCTCACGACCCCAGCGAACCGCCAGGGCGCGCCCTGTTCCTGAACAGGTTGAACCTTCTGGACCATGACCAATGGTGGCGGTAACGACTCTTCGGGTTCCTCGGAGCAGCCGGCCAAAATCACGGCGGACGATAGCAATATACGGAGGGGCCAGGCGGAGGGGGTGAACGACATGCGGCTTCCTTATCCCAAAACAGTCCTCGATCGGAATCACAGCGATCAGCGAACGAAGGGGTAGAGAAAAGCCGGGAAGCAAAGGTTCAATCTGAATCCGGGCGCTGTAGAGCCCAGGCAGGTGCGATAGACCAAGCCAAACGCCCACCAGACGCGCCTCGCAGTGTTCGCGTCAATATTAGGCGGCACAACCGAAGACACATGCGGTAAAGGTCATCGCGTATGCGCTCTGTGGTTGGAGGGCTCGGGCTGTGGTGCCAAACTTCCTGCGTCCTGTCCATACGGATATGAGCAGCATCGACACGCCGTTTACATTTGGCTAAATAAACAGGGCGCTTGCGAGGCGACGGTGCTTTCCTGTCGCGGACGGTTTACATACGCTCTGCTCCCCTCTACAGCTGCACGCGTGGTCCATGATCGCTCACGACACTTCCTGGCGTATTCGCCTCGCCCATTTGATGGACGGCAGATCCGTCCAGCGCTTCGTCACCGTCCTCATCCTGGTCAATGCGGCCATACTGGGGCTGCTGACCTCACAATCGATTGTCGACCAATGGGGTTGGCTGCTACTGCCGGTAGACGCGCTGATCCTTGCGATCTTCGTACTTGAGCTGGCGCTGCGCTTCGCGGCGCGGGGTATCGGGCTGCTGCGCGACCCCTGGGCCTGTTTTGATTGTGTCGTGGTCGGCATCGCCCTTGTGCCGGCAAGCGGTCCATTCAGCGTCCTGCGGGCACTGCGCGTGTTGCGCGTATTGCGGCTCGTCTCGATCAATCCAAACATGCGCAAGGTGGTACAGGCATTGCTCTCATCGCTGCCCGCCATGGGCAGCATCGTGATGCTGATGGGGCTGCTCTTTTACGTCGCGGCCGTCATGGCAACCGGGCTCTTCGGCGCCACGTTCCCCGAGTGGTTCGGCAACATTGGCGCAAGCCTCTACACCCTGTTCCAGGTGATGACACTCGAAAGCTGGTCGATGGGCATCGTCCGTCCCGTGATGGAACAGCACCCGCTTGCATGGATGTTCTTCGTCCCGTACATCCTCATCGCCACATTCATGATGCTCAACCTCTTCATCGCCGTGATCGTCAATGCAATGCAGGACGCGCAGGAACCTGATCCGGAAGTGGCGGCGCGGTTGCAGCGCGAGGAAGCAATTCTCGAAGAGCTCAAGGCGCTACGCAGCGAACTTGCAGAGGTTCGGCGAAAGCTCTAGGTCTAAGCAACGGTGCTCCCCTCTTCAGAAGCGCTCGCTCAGTTCCGTTGTCGCCAGCATGTGCTGAAACCGGTCCAGCATGACGGTTTCAGCCTGGGTCATTCGTTGTTCGCGATTCCACAGCAAGTGAACGTCGACATCCGTCACGCCCTCGCCCGGCGGAAGGCGCCAGAGTTCGCCGGCCTCAAGGTCTTTAGCTACGACATGCTCGGGCAGGCAGCCGATACCGTAGCCGGCGCACACAAGCCGGCGAATTTCCTCTAGGCTTGGAGAGGACGCAACAATGCGCCCGGTGAAGCCCTGCTGGTCACGGAACACAGTCAGTGGCGAAAGACTCCCGCCAATCTGGTCGCTCGTGAAGCTCACGAAGTTTTCGCCCTGCAGATCCGCCAGGCTCAGATCGGTGCGCCCGAACAAATGATGCCGACGCCCGCAGAAGAATGCATAGCGCTGATGAAGCAGTATCCGCTGCTCCAGCTTTGGCTGGGGAATCCGGCAGAGACCAAGGCCAAGCGTGGCCGTCTTCTGCAGGAGCGAACTGATGATGTCCGAGCTCCGCATGACTTCGATCTCAAGCTCCACTCGTGGAAAACGCTGATGAAAGTCGGCAAGGAAATCGTCATAGCAGCGTGACTGGACCCGGCTGATCGTCAACAACCTCACCTTGCCTGCCACCGTTTCGGCAGGCGTTTCCAGCGCAGCGCCCAAGCGTGAGACGTTGCCATAGATGTCGCCCGCAATCCGTAGCACCTCCTCCCCTGTCTCGGTAAGCGCGAACCGAGGGCCACGCCTCAGGATCAGCGCACATCCAAGCTGTTCCTCCAGCCTTTTCAAGGCCTGGCTGACTGCGGGTTGAGTCAAGTGAAGCCGTGCGGCTGCGCGACTGATGCTGCCCTCATGGCCGATAACGAGATACGTCCGCAACAGGTTCCAGTCCAGGCGATCGTTGAGAAAGCGTCGCGCTTCGATGCGGGGCGGGTGCTGCGTATCGTCCAACAGATCCATAACGAAGCTTCATTATCACCAGGATTTATACAAGGATATAAGAATTAGAAAATTGACTAATCCTAACTCGAACCGCCATAACGTCACAAACGCGTCACCAGAACGCTGCCTGATTTACGGCCGCTCCCTCATGGGGCACCGCTTACCTCCTGCCAACAAAAATGACACTACAGGAGTGCCTTCGCATGTCGAACCCGCCCGTTCACCATCGCCGCGCCGCGGCGGCCGCATTCGTCGGCACTACCATCGAGTTCTACGACTTCTACATCTACGCCACGGCGGCTGCGCTCGTACTGGGGCCAGTGTTCTTTCCGAGCGAAAACCCCGTATTGAGTACGTTGGCCGCCTTCGGGAGCTTCGCCGCGGGTTTCGTAGCACGGCCATTGGCTGGTGTTGTGTTCGGGCATCTGGGTGACCGGCTCGGGCGCAAGAAGATGCTGCTGCTTACGATCTTCCTGATGGGCTTCGCCACCACGGGGATTGGGCTGCTTCCCAGCTACGCCGACATCGGCATTTGGGCGCCGGTCGCACTGATTGCACTACGGGTCGTTCAAGGTATTTCGGCTGGCGGTGAGTGGGGCGGCGCGGTCCTGATGGCCAGCGAGCATGCACCCAAGGGCCGAAAGGTCTTCTTCGCGTCCTTCGCACAGCTCGGCAGTCCGGCCGGACTGTTGCTTGCACTCATTGCGTTTCGCGCCGTCAGCAGCCTGGATGAAGAGGCCTTCCTTTCTTGGGGATGGCGCGTTCCGTTTCTGATCAGCATCGTGCTGATGCTGGTAGGTATCGTAATCCGCTCGGCCGTCCCCGAGTCGCCGGAGTTCCAGAAGGTCGCCGAGAACAACGAAACCTCGAAGAATCCTGTCCTCGAAGTCATCCGCGACAGCTGGCGCCAGATCCTGTTCGCGGCGGCTGCAGTCACCATCGGGGCGGCCGGCTTCTTCTTCACCAACACCTTCATGATTACCTACACCACGACCTACATGGGAATCGCGAAGTCGACGATCCTCGATTGCCTGTTCCTGGTGACGATCTTCCAGCTCATTTCTCAGCCTTGCTCGGCGTTGCTGGCAGAGCGAATCGGCGAAGGTCGGTTTCTGCGCATCATGTCCGTGGTCTGCATGTTGGTGCCCTACCCCATGTTCATGCTGGTGCAGACAGGCAATCTGGTTCTGATGACGCTGGGTATCACGCTGGCCGTAATCTCGCTTGCCGCAATCTACTCGGTCATCGCTGGCTATATGACCGAGGCATTTCCCGCCCGTGTTCGCTACTCGGGCATCTCCATCGCCTACCAGCTCTGCTGTGCATTGGCCCCTAGCACGACGCCACTGATCGGCACCCTGCTTGCCGGTCATTTCCAGGGGCAATGGTGGCCCCTGGCGCTGTTCTTCAGTGCGCTTTCGTTCATTTCCCTGATTGGTGTCATCGGCCTTGGCCGTCTTCGCGGCGAAGCGATAACCCAGATGCCTGTCCGCAAACGCGAGGTAACCGTCCAATGAGTAAGCCCGAGTCCATTTCTACGGTTGAATGGCAAGCACGCTGTGAGCTGGCCGCGCTCTATCGGCTCGTGGCGTACTACCGCATGACGGACTTGATTGATACGCACATTACCCTGCGCGTGCCCGGAACTGATCACTTTCTAATCAACCGCTATGGGATCGCCTTCGAGCGGATGAAAGCCAGTGATCTGGTACTGATCGATCTGAATGGGCAACCGGTGCCCGGTCCCTATGGTGAACAACGGGTAAATGCGGCTGGTTTCGTCATTCATTCGGCGATCCACGCCGCGAGACCTGACATGCACTGTGTCATCCACACCCATACCGCCGCAGGTATGGCGGTGTCCTGCCAGCGCGACGGGCTACTGCCCCTGACCCAGCATGCGCTGAAGTTCTACGGGAAGCTGGCTTATCACCGGTATGAAGGCATCGCGCTGTCTCTGGAAGAGCGTGCGCGACTGGTCGCAGACCTCGGCCCACACAAGGCGATGATTCTGAGGAATCACGGGCTGCTGGCTGGCGGCGCAACCGTTGCCGAAGCGTTTCACGAAATCTATTTCCTCGAGCGGGCCTGCCAGGCGCAAGTCCAGGCATTGGCCGGTGGCCAAGCATTGGAATATCCGCCTGAGGAAATACGGCGCCACACCGCCGACCAATTTGGCCGCGATGGCATTGATGGAATCATCGATCTGGCCTGGAAAGCGGCCCTTAGCCTGATTGAGGAGCAACGCAGCGACTGGTGCCGTTAGCGCCTCTCTTTCGCCAAGCGTCAGCCTCTTACACCCACCCGCCGCGCTCTGCGGAGCGCGACGCTCGCCCATTACAAGAGAAACACTGCATGCAGCCTACTTCCCGCCGTCAGCCCAAGCGCGCGGCAACCGCCGCGTTCGTCGGCACCATGATCGAATGGTATGACTACTACATTTTCGCGACAGCAGCGGCCCTTGTCTTTGGCCAGTTGTTCTTTCCGTCCGAGGACCGACTACTAAGTACGCTGGCTGCATTCGGCACCTTCGCCGTGGGGTTCTTTGCACGCCCGCTCGGTGGTGTGGTCTTCGGCCATATCGGCGACCGCATCGGCCGCAAGAAATCCTTGATCGTGACTTTGCTGATGATGGGGATCGTGACCGTTCTCATCGGCCTTCTGCCCACTTACGAACAGGCCGGGTTCTGGGCACCGCTGCTATTGATCCTGCTGCGTGTGGTACAGGGCATCGCGGTTGGGGGTGAATGGGGTGGCGCGGTGCTCATGGCCGGCGAACATGCGCCGGAAGGCCGCCGCACCTTCTTCGCATCCTTTGCACAATGGGGAAGTCCGGCAGGATTGATCCTGTCGATCATCGCCTTTCGCCTCGTCACAGACCTGCCTGAGGAAGACCTCATGAGTTGGGGCTGGCGCTTGCCTTTCCTGGCAAGCGCGGTCCTGCTGATCGTCGGTCTGGCCATCCGGTTGGGCGTGGACGAGTCGCCAGAATTCGAGGAAATGAAAGGCCGCCAGGAAACAGCCAAGGCACCTGCGCTCGAGGTTATGCGTACAGCCTGGAAGCCGCTACTCCTGTGCATTGGCGCCAACACACTGGGCATCGCGGGCGTCTACTTCACCAATACGTTCATGCTCAGCTATACGACGCAGGTTCTGGAACTGCCACGTTCGCTGATCCTGGACTGCCTGTTCTTCGTTGCGATCGTTCAGTTCATTGTGCAACCGCTCGCGGCAGCGCTTGCCGAGCGGATAGGCCCCTCACGTTTCCTCGTGCTGATCTCATGTCTTGCCATGGCCTCGCCGTATCCGATGTTCGTGCTGGTGAAATCCGGCTCCGCGCCTTTGATCGTGCTTGGAATCGCTCTGGCAGCCGCGTGCATGGCGTCCTTCTATGCAGTGATTGCCGGATTCGTCAGTGGCGTTTTCCCAACGCGCGTTCGCTACACGGCGATCTCCATGGCGTACCAGATCTGCGGCGCAATCGCGGGCGGCCTCACGCCCATGATCGGAACGCTGCTGGCTCATCGCTTTACCGGTGAGTGGTGGCCGCTTGCCCTGTTCTATACCTGCCTGGCCGGCCTCTCGATGGTCTGCGTCCTAGCGCTTGCCAGACGCCAAGCCAGCGACACCCGGCCCGCCCACGCCTAGGAGTATCGGCATGTTTAACGTAAATGGTGAGCGCCTCTGGAACAGCTTGATGGCAATGGCCGATATCGGCCCGACCGAACGGGGGGGTAACTGTCGTCTGGCCTTGTCCGAAGAAGACAGGCTCGGCCGCGAGCTCTTCAGCGACTGGTGTCGCGCTGCAGGCATGACGTTCTCCGTTGACCCGATTGGAAACCTTTACGCACGCCGCGCCGGTCGTGAGAACGTGCCACCGGTAGTGATGGGTAGTCACCTTGACACGCAGCCCAAAGGCGGGCGATTCGACGGTATCTTCGGCGTACTGGCTGGCCTCGAAGTGATCCGTACCCTGGAGGAGCGCGGCATCGTCACGCAAAAGCCATTGGAAATAGCGGTCTGGACCAACGAGGAAGGTGCTCGCTTCACACCCGCCATGCTGGGCTCGGCAGTTTTTGCAGGCAAGCTCGCGCTGGACGAGGCACTGGCTATCCGCGACCGCGAGGGTGTCTCCATTCAGGACGCTTTGAAACAGAGCGGCTACGTCGCTACGCAGCCATTGGGCCGCGCTTTTGACGCGTATTTCGAAGCGCATATCGAACAGGGGCCCGTGCTTGAAGCCGACGGTTTGCCCATAGGCGTGGTGACAGGCGGACAAGCCATCGCATGGCTCGACATTCATGTACAGGGGGTGGCCGCTCATGCCGGCACGACGCCCATGGCGATGCGCAAGGATGCGATGTTCGGCATCGCGGAAATGCTGGCAGCCCTCGAGACGCTTGCAGGCGACTTCGCCCCCAAGGGCCTGGTCACCGTGGGCCAACTCGATATCGCACGGTCCTCGCGCAATACGATCGCCGCGGATGTCCGATTCACCCTCGATCTTCGCCATCACGAGGACAACGTGCTCGCGAAAATGGACGATGCTGCTCGAGCCGTGATGAGCCGTATCGCTGAAGACCGGCGCCTCGAGATCGATATTCAGCAACATTGGCTCAGCCCCGCCACGCCGTTCGATACGGACTGTATCGATGCAGTCCGACATGCTGTGAAAGCGCTTGGGTATCCCCATCGGGACATTGTCAGCGGTGCCGGACACGACGCCATACACCTGGCCAAACATTGCCCGACCACGATGATTTTCATTCCGTGCAAAGACGGCCTCAGCCACAACGAGGCCGAGTACGCCGCACCTGAAGACGTCCGAATGGGCGCCGATGTATTGCTCAACGCGGTGCTCGAGCGCGCCGGTTACCAGGAGATCTGAACGTGAAGACTTTCTTCCACCCCGACCAACGCCTCCACCATCCGAAGACCTACCTCTCACGCGGGCAAATGCGGACGCCGCAGGAAGTCCCGGCACGAGTGGACGCCCTGCTTTCGGCTGTCAAAACATTGGGCTACCCCATCGAGCAACCCATGGACCACGGCCGTGCGCCACTCCATGCCGTACATGGCGAGGCGTACGTCAGCTACCTCGAATCCGCCTACCGCGAATGGCACGAGGTGCCGGAGGATTGGGGTGACGAGGTCATGTCCAACATCTATATCCGCGAGAACAACCCGCTGCGTGGCATCCTTGGCAAAACAGCCCGTTATCTTGCAGACGGCAGCTGTCCGATCGGAGAAGGCACCTGGCGCTCGGTCTACGGCTCTGCTCAAAGTGCAGTCGCTGCAGCCAAGGCCGTGGTTGACGGGGAACCCGCCGCGTATGCGCTGTGCCGTCCACCCGGCCATCACGCGCGCGCTGAAGGTGCGGGCGGCTTCTGCTACCTGAACGGCGCCGCGATCGCCGCTCAGGTTCTACGCGAGCGCTTCGGCAAGGTCGTCGTACTTGATACGGACATGCACCATGGCCAAGGCATTCAGGAGATCTTCTACGACCGAGACGACGTCTTCTACATCTCGATCCACGGTGATCCAACGAACTTCTATCCGGTTGTAGCAGGCTTTGACGATGAGCGAGGTCAGGGAAAGGGAGAAGGCTACAATTTGAACCTGCCGATGCCACACGGCGCGTCCGAGTCGGATTTTTTCGAGAAACTGGACGCGGCACAAGCGGCCATTGTGGCGTATGGGCCGGACGTCCTCGTGTTATCGCTTGGATTCGATATCTACGAGAATGACCCGCAGGCAAAGGTCGCAGTTACCCAGGCCGGGTTCGGAGAGTTGGGCCGTCGTATCCGGGCCCTGGCACTACCGACCGTCATCATCCAGGAGGGCGGCTACGACATCGCGACCCTGGATGAGAATGCCCAAGCGTTCTTCAATGGGTTCGACGGGCGCTGACGGCTACGGAAGAAAAGCGGCCAACGCCGCTTTTTTCCTACCAAGGCTTGGCGCGCCGGCCGTCACTCGGCGTAGATCATCTTGCGAGTCATACCGCCATCGACGACGAATTCCTGGCCTGTGACGAATTCTGCTTCCGGCGAAAGGAGCCAGGCCACCATGGATGCGATGTCCTCGACTTCACCGACCCGGCCAACCGGATGCTGAGCGTGGTCTGAATCACTCAACGGCTCATTTCGGCGGTCCGATGGGTCGCGCGAGTCGATCCAGCCTGGGCTCACCACGTTGACACGAATGTCCGGACCAAGGCTTACCGCCATCGCATGCGTCAGTGCCAGCAAGCCGCCCTTGGTCGCTGAGTACGCCTCGGTATGCGGCTCGGACTGGTGCGCACGGCTCGACGACACATTGATGATCGAGCCCTGATGGCTACGCAAATACGGCGCACAATGCTTGGCCAACAGCATCGCGCCGGTGAGATTTACCGACAGAACGCGGTTCCATTGGGCCAGCGAGAGCTCTTCGAGCGGTCCGTTGAAGGGATCGGCGATGCCCGCGTTATTGACCAACGCATCCAGCCGGCCGAACTGACCGAGAACCTCGGCCACTGCGGTAATCACCTGAGTTTCGCTGGACACATCGAGTGCGACAAACCAGGCATTGTCGCCCAACGCGTCTGCGACCACCGAACCACGCTGGCGATTGACGTCGGCAATCACGACCTGCCAGCCCTCAACAATAAGCCAGGCCGCAATGCCCAAGCCTATGCCACGGGAGCCACCGGTAACGAGCGCGACATGCCCGTTATTGGCTGGCGGGGTTTCGAGCGTCCACTCGATCACAACGCTGCCAGCCCGCGGGCGAGGTCCGCTTTAAGGTCATCCAGATCCTCAAGACCTACGGCCAGACGGATAAGGTTATCGCCGATACCGGCATTGGCTCGCTCCTGCGGGGAAAGCCGACCGTGGGACGTGGTTGCAGGATGAGCGATCGTGGTCTTGGTATCACCCAGGTTAGTTGTGATGGACACGACGCGGGTGGCATCGATGAAACGCCAGGCGGCTTCCTTACCACCGTTCACCTCGAAGCTCACCACCGCGCCAAACGCGCTTTGCTGCCGCTTGGCAAGCTCATGCTGCGGATGACTCGGCAGACCGGCATAGTGGACGCGTTCGATGCCCGGCTGGGTTTCCAGCCACTCGGCCAATGCCTGAGCACTCGCGCAATGCGCCTGCATACGAATACGCAGGGTTTCCAGGCCCTTGAGGAAGATCCATGCATTGAAAGGGCTCAGGGTCGGGCCCGCTGTACGCAAGAAGCCGACGGCCTCTTTCATCAATTCGGCACGGCCCGCCAGGACCCCGCCCATGGCGCGACCCTGCCCGTCGATGAACTTGGTCGCAGAGTGCATGACGATGTCGGCACCGAGCGATAGCGGCCGCTGAAGCGCCGGCGTGCAGAAACAGTTATCGACGGCCAGCAACGCGCCGTGGGCATGTGCGATTTCAGCCAGCGCCGCGATGTCGACCAGTTCGGCGAGCGGATTCGAGGGAGACTCGACGAAGAACAGTTTGGTGTTCGGCTTGCATGCCTCCGCCCAGGCGGACAGATCCGACAGCGGCGGGTAGTCGACCTCGACACCAAAGCGCTTGAAGTATTTCTCCATCAGGCTGATGGTGGAGCCGAACACGCTGCGTGATACGAGGATATGGTCACCGGCGCTGCAAAGGCTCATGACCATTGTCAAGATCGCGCCCATGCCGGAGGCAGTGGCGACCGCCTGTTCGGCGCCTTCCATTGCGGCGATACGCTCTTCGAATGCCCGGACCGTGGGGTTCGTGTAGCGCGAGTAGACATTGCCAGGCACTTCACCGGCGAAACGAGCCGCCGCGTCCGCAGCGGTACGGAATACGTAGCTCGACGTCAGGAACATCGCCTCGCCGTGCTCGGCTTCCGGTGTACGGTGCTGCCCGGCGCGAACCGCCAGGGTATCGAGCGAAACGCCATCAAGATCGCTGTCCAGACGGCCCGCATCCCAGTCGAGTGCCATTGATAGTCTCTCCTTTGCGGACCCGGCGCAGCGCGCCGGCCCTATCAGTTGTTGTGCAGGTCGATGATCTCGCTAACCAGGTTGCTCTTCGCCTTGTTGGCGTCATTGCGAGCCTGCTCGATCTTGTTTAGGTAGACGTCGTTGACGTCTCCGGTGATGTACTCGCCGTTGAAGACCGCACAATCGAAGTTCTGCACCTTCGGTGACTTGTGCGTGCGAACCGCTTCGACCAGGTCCGGAAGGTCCTGATAGACCAACCAGTCGGCGCCAATCAGATCGCGAACCTCTTCGGTCGTACGGCCATGCGCGATCAGTTCATGAGCGCTAGGCATATCGATGCCATATACGTTCGGGTAGCGGACTGCTGGTGCTGCCGAGCAGAAATACACGTTCTTGGCACCGGCTTCACGGGCCATTTGGATGATCTGCTTACAGGTCGTACCGCGGACGATCGAATCGTCTACCAGCATGACGTTCTTCCCGCGGAACTCCAACTCGATCGCGTTGAGCTTCTGGCGGACCGACTTCTTACGCGCTGCCTGGCCCGGCATGATGAAGGTCCGGCCAATGTAGCGGTTCTTGACGAAGCCCTCGCGGAACTTGACGCCCAGATGATTCGCCAGCTCCAGCGCCGCCGTACGGCTGGTGTCCGGAATGGGGATGATCACGTCGATATCGTGGTCCGGACGCTCGCGCTGGATCTTCTCGGCGAGCTTCTCACCCATGCGCAAACGCGCCTTGTAGACCGAGATCCCGTCCATGATGGAGTCGGGGCGTGCAAGGTAGACGTGTTCGAAGATGCACGGTGCGTACTGCGAATGCGCGGCGCACTGCTTGGTGTGCAGCTCACCGTCTTCGGTGATGTAGACGGCTTCGCCTGGCTCAAGGTCGCGAATCAGCGTGAAACCAAGTACATCGAGGGAGACACTCTCGGAGGCGATCATGTACTCGACGCCTTGCTCGGTTTCGCGCTTGCCGAAGACGATCGGCCGGATCGCATAGGGGTCGCGGAAGCCGACGATGCCGTAGCCGGTGACCATCGCTACAACGGCATATCCGCCCCGGCAGCGTTCATGGACTTCAGAAACGGCGGCAAAGATGTCTTCCGGCGTTGGCTGTAGCTTGTTGCGCACCGCGAGCTCGTGCGCGAAGACGTTCAGCAGGACTTCGGAATCGGAGGTGGTGTTGACGTGACGCAGGTCGGATTCGTAGATCTCCTGAGAGAGCTGCTCGACATTGGTCAGGTTGCCGTTATGCGCCAGCGTGATGCCATAGGGCGAATTCACGTAGAAAGGCTGGGCTTCTGCAGAGCTCGAACTGCCTGCGGTTGGATAGCGCACGTGGCCGATGCCCATCGCGCCGACCAGACGCTGCATGTGGCGCTGCTGGAACACATCGCGAACCAGTCCGTTGTCCTTGCGCAAAAACAACCGGCCTTCATGGCTGGTCACGATGCCTGCAGCATCCTGGCCGCGGTGCTGAAGGACGGTGAGCGCGTCATACAGCGCCTGATTGACGTTCGTTTTGCCGACGATACCGACGATGCCACACATGTGACCAAACCCCTGCTAGTAGTACAGCTTCACGTTAGAGCACAGTAAATCCTGCGCCCGCAACCCGCGTTCAGCTCGGTGGCGGCACCATTGCGCTACCCAGCCATTGGCTCGACAAGCCCAGGATGAAGTTCTTGGACCAGTCCGCAACCATCAGGAAATGCGGCAACAGAACGGACTGTTGCCACCACGGATCCTGTTGTACCGGCGACAGGCTCAGCAACCCCACCAGTACCACGACCAGCAAACCACCACGGGCGGCACCGAATGCCATCCCCAGGAACCGATCGGTTCCGGACAGCCCGGTCACGCGTACCAGTTCGCCAATGAGAAAGTTGATCAGTGCCCCTACCAACAGGGTCGCAATGAAAAGAATGATACAGGCGGCGATAATTCGCCCAGACGGTACCTCGATGTACTCCACGAGGTACTGGGAAAGCGCGCCACCGAAAAGCCACGCCACGCCACCGGCCACGATCCAGGTGAGCAGCGACAACGCTTCCTTGACGAACCCTCGCTTCAAGCTGATGAGAGCGGAAACGACAACAATCGCGATGATGGCCCAGTCGACCCAGGTGAAGCCCACGGTTCAGCCCAACGGTGAAAAGGCGCGCATTTTAACAGAGCGTCGCGGTGCGGCGTAGGGGCTCTTTTACTTTCGGCCGGTGCCGTGCGATCAGCGGGTGCTCGATAGCTACCGGCACCCGGATCCCCGATGCTTGTCCATGGTCACAAGCCAACAGGTTATAGTCGACCCACACTTGCCAGAATCGAGGGCCCTTCATGAAGTTTGCAGGCACATCTACCTACGTCGCGACGGATGATCTGAAGCTGGCGGTCAACGCAGCGATTACGCTTGAGCGCCCTCTCCTCGTCAAGGGCGAACCCGGCACCGGCAAGACCCTGCTGGCCGAACAGTTGGCCGACTCCTTCGGCACCCGCCTGATCACCTGGCACATCAAGTCAACGACCAAGGCACATCAGGGCCTTTATGAATACGACGCCGTCAGCCGACTCCGCGATTCGCAGCTTGGCGATGACAAGGTGCACGACATCCGCAACTACATCCGCAAGGGCAAGCTGTGGGAAGCCTTCGAAGCCGACGAGCGCGTGGTACTGCTCATCGATGAGATCGACAAGGCGGATATCGAATTCCCAAACGACCTGCTCCAGGAACTCGATCGCATGGAGTTCTTCGTCTATGAAACCGGCGAAACGGTCAGAGCACGCCAGCGGCCGATCATCATCATTACGTCCAACAACGAGAAGGAACTGCCTGACGCCTTCCTGCGCCGCTGTTTCTTCCACTACATCGCCTTTCCAGACCGCGACACGCTACGCCGAATCGTTGACGTTCACTATCCGAACATCAAGGCAGACCTGGTATCCGAGGCGCTGGATATCTTTTTCGACGTCCGAAAGGTGCCTGGCCTGAAGAAGAAGCCTTCCACCTCGGAACTGGTCGACTGGCTCAAACTGCTGATGGCTGATGACATTGGCGAGACGGTGCTCCGAGAGCGTGATCCAACGCGAGCGATCCCGCCACTGGCCGGTGCGCTGGTCAAGAACGAGCAGGATGTGCAGTTGCTCGAGCGCCTGGCGTTCATGACCCGCCGCGCCAACCGCTGAAGCTCTGGCGCGCCGACCGAGACACCGAAAAGAGGCCCAGCATGCTGCTCGACCTGTTCCACACCCTGCGTGCCGCCAAGGTGCCCGTGACCGTAAGGGAGCTGCTCGACCTGCACGAGGCGCTCGACAAGCGCCTGACGTTTGCAGACATGGATGACTTTTATTATCTGTCGCGGGCAATCCTCGTGAAGGACGAGCGCCACTTCGACAAGTTCGACCGTGCCTTCTCCGCCTATTTCCAGGGGCTCGACACGCTGGACCCGGACTTGGACGCCGCCATTCCCGAAGACTGGCTGCGAAAGACGTTCGAGCGCATGCTCACGGACGATGAAAAAGCGCAGATCGAAGCCCTCGGCGGGCTCGACAAGCTCATGGAAACCTTCCGGCAACGCCTCGAGGAACAGAAGAAGCGTCATGCCGGTGGCAATAAATGGATCGGCACGGGCGGTACCAGTCCATTCGGCTCCGGCGGCTACAACCCTGAAGGCATTCGAATCGGTAATGAGGGCGAGCGTCAGGGCAAGGCGGTCAAGGTTTGGGAACAGCGCGAATACCGCAACCTGGACGAGCACGTCGACCTTGGGACACGCAACATCAAGCTCGCGCTGCGCCGATTGAGAAAGTTTGCCCGTGACGGCGCGCCCGATGAATTTGACCTCGACGGCACCATCGAACATACCGCCCGTGACGCTGGCCTGCTCAACATCCAGATGCGGCCCGAGCGACGCAATGCGGTCAAGCTTCTGCTGCTGTTCGATATTGGCGGCTCGATGGACGCACACGTCAAAGTTTGCGAGGAACTGTTTTCGGCCTGTCGGACCGAGTTCAAGCACCTGGAATACTTCTACTTCCACAACTTCATCTACGAGTCGGTCTGGAAGGACAGCCTGCGCCGTACCCACGAGCGCACGTCCACCTACGATCTGCTGCACCGCTACGGAGACGACTACAAGGTCGTATTCGTCGGTGACGCGGCCATGGCGCCCTATGAAATTACCCAGCCAGGCGGAAGCGTGGAGCATTGGAATGAAGAAGCCGGGCACGTCTGGATGCGCCGTTTCACTGAGAAGTTCGACAAGGTCGCCTGGTTGAATCCCTACCCGCGCGAGACCTGGGAGTACAACGCCTCCAACCTGCTCATCCGGGACCTGGTGCACCAGCGCATGTACCCGTTAACGTTGGCAGGCCTTGAGGAAGGGATGCGCTACCTAGCAACCTGATTACCTACTGCGCGGGATGGGACTGGAACGAAAACGGCCCGCATCAGGCGGGCCGTTTGACAGACACAGGCTCAGCGGAAGTGACGCGATGGGCGCCGACGCCCTAGCGCGAAGACGTTTGCCAGAATGAGGATCAGCGCCTCGACGATCCAGGCAAATAAGAAGCCGCAGGCCACGCCCCAGAGAATCGCATTCGGGGTCAACACGATCTGGTAGTTGTAGGCGCGATAGGTCTCGTCGAGCATGGCCTGGTCGGCTCTGGTCAGCATGTGCCATGCACGTTGATACCAGGGGCCCTGCATCACTTCCCATTCCGCGTCTAGCGTCTTGCTGCGCCGTACCAACACCTCGACGCTGTCCGCGTCGTTACGGATCACCGGATCGGAATTCTCCCGATAGCGCGCAACAAGGGCGTCCAGGTCACCGTCGAAGTACACCTTTGCGGTCTGCTGGAAGCCCTTCAATCCTTCCCGGGCTTCGATGCGGTGTGCATCGACCCGCTTGGCATAGTCGTTCATGAAGCCCGGCACCTGTACGCCCAGCAGCAGCCCGAGCGCAAACAGGGTGAGTCTGAGATAACTCAACAGCATCTAGCGGATCTCCATATCGTCAGGTGTCAGCAGGCGCGCCTCGGAGCAGGCACTCACCGCCAGCCCAAAGCGTCCAGGTGCCGGGAGCGTGAAGCTCCCAAGTTTCATTGGAAGTCAGTGGTTCGGTGGCAAGGACCGTGACGACGTCATTCGGCGTGGTCTCGGACTGAAAATCCACCTGTACCTCGACATCCTTCAGATGGGCTGGCCCGAACGGAGCGCGACGCGTGATCTGGGCAAGCTTCGTGGAGCAGAAGGTAAACAGCCATTCGCCGTTGCTGAGCAGGCAATTGAATACGCCGTGTGAGCGGTAACGTTCGCAGCAACCGACCAGCTCGGCCACCAGCTCCGTCACCGGAACAGGCTCAGGGAACCGGTCGCGAATATGGTTTAGCAAATCGCAGAACGCGGCTTCGCTGTCGGTTGTGCCAACCGGGCGATAGTGCCCCGTCCGAGGGCTGAAATCCGCCAGTTGGCCGTTATGCGCGAAGCACCAGTGCCGCCCCCATAGCTCCCGCGTAAAAGGATGCGTGTTCGCCAGGCATACGCCACCTACATTGGCATGCCGGATATGCCCAATAACGGTTTCGCTCTTGATGGGATAACGACGGACCAGCTCGGCGACTTCGGACTGATAGCTAGGCCTCGGGTCCTGGAAAATGCGGAGCCCTTTGCCCTCATAGAAGGCGATACCCCAACCATCCCGGTGTGGGCCCGTACGACCGCCGCGCTGCATCAGCCCGGTGAAACTGAACACGATGTCGGTCGGAACGTTGGCACTCATACCGAGCAGCTCGCACATGGGTCGACCTCGTCAGAGTCTGGGTTCGACACGCATGCTGGAACGGGGTCGGCTTTGCGGAACGAAGCGCTCTTCGGGCTCCTCGACCTCATCCCGCCGGTGCCGCGCCTGGCGCGCCTCATCCTCCGCGCGACGCTGGCGAGCCTTACGTTCGAGCGGCCAGCGCACCAGCGCGAAAACGATATAGGCGCCGAAGGCAATCAACCCGTAGGACACCAAGTCCAGTACGGCACGCCAGGCGTTATTGCCCACCTTGAGCACCATGTCCATCGCCGTGATCGCAACAGCAGGTGCGAAGAAGTCCTTGGTGGGATCAACGATGGTGGGCGTCAGTACGAGGATGGCAACAATGAGGCGCAGCGGCTCGCGCAACCATCTCCACATCCAGCCGGTCAACTTGAACGAGACTGCAATGCAACCCAAGGCTGCTACGCCGTAAATGGCCCAGGCGATCAGATAGTCTTGTTCAGTCATGCGGCTTCGTGGTCGGAGTGGCGAACGGGCGCTTATCATAGCGGCTTTCCCAAGGTCGGCGTACCCGTCCGTGCTGTGTGGTCTCTGCAAACCGCCGAAGTGCGGCGGACACCCGGCGAATCCGCCACCCGACCGCCCATTCGCGAGCCGCACCGCTGCTGAAACCGCGCTCGTATCTACAGGAGATTCCATGACCCACGCCCCGATAGCCCGCCGAGACGATGCCAACGATCCCTATGCCTGGCTCGAGCAACGCGATGACGAGGCGGTGATCGAATACCTCGAAGCGGAAAACGCCTGGACCGAGCAGTGCCTGGCCAGCGAAGCACCGCTGCGGGAACGGCTGTACGAGGAGATCAAGGGCCGCATCCGCGAAACGGATCTGTCATTGCCCTCCCCGTGGGGGCCGCATCTGTATTACCAGCGCACCAGCGCCGGCGATGAATATGCACGCCATTATCGCTGCCGCCGGCCGGCGGACGGATCCTTTGACGTCGATGCCGCGACCGAAAGGCTGCTGCTGGATCCGAATGCGTTGGCAAACGGCGGATTCCTGTCCATCGGCACGATCTGCGTCAGTCCGGACTACCGACGTATGGCCTACAGCCTCGATACGGCCGGCGACGAAATCTACAGACTGTTCGTGAAGGAACTGGATACCGGCGCTGTCACAGAGCTGCCCTTCGCGAACTGCGACGGCAGCATGACTTGGGCGGCAGACAGCAACACGCTGTTCTATGGTGAGCTGGATGAGACCCATCGCCCGCACAAGGTCTACCGTTACCGTCTCTCCAGCGAACAGCCGGAGGAAGTGTTTCATGACCCGGACGGCCGTTTCTTCGTGCATTGCTACCTCAGCAGCTCGGAGCGGCAGCTGATCATCCTGGCCAACAGCAAGACCACCAGCGAAGTATGGGTACTTGACGCTCACACGCCAGATGCCCCGTTTCACTGTGTATTGCCGCGCGAGGAAGGCCACGAGTATTTTCTCGATCATGGGCGGCTCGAGGGCGAGTGGACCTGGCTGATACGCAGCAACCAGGACGGCATCAATTTCGGCGTGTACGCAGCCCCCGAAGCCAGCCCGGAACGATCATCCTGGCGCACGCTGGTCGACCACGACCCAGCGCGCATGATCGAAGGCGTCGGCGCTCACGACGGTGCCTTCATTCTCAGCCTGCGCGAAGGTGGTCTACCCGTGGTGCAGATCCATCAGGATGGACGCGAGCCGTACCGGGTAAATCTTCCTGACGCGGTCTACAACCTGTACGTGCAGGACACGGTTGAATTCGACAGCCCTGTCGTCCGTCTACGCTACGAAGCCCTCAACCGCCCGGCCCAGATTCGTGAGCTAAGGCTGATATCCGGCGAACAACGGGTCCTCAAGGAAACACCTGTCGAAGGGCCATTCGATGCTGATGCCTACGTGAGCGAGCGCCTATGGGCTACCGCGGCTGACGGTACCCAGGTCCCCATCAGCCTCGTCGGTCGGCGAGACGTACTGCAACGTAATGAGGCCGCCCCGCTCTACCTGTACGGCTACGGTGCATACGGCGCCAGCATGGATGCCTGGTTCTCGCACGCGCGCCTCTCGCTACTGGACAGAGGCATCGTATTCGCCATCGCACATGTGCGCGGCGGCGGTGAATTGGGCGAGGCCTGGTATCGCGCCGGCAAACTCGAGCACAAGACGAATACGTTCTCGGATTTCATCGCCTGCGCCGAGCATCTCATTGCCTCCCGCCACACGGCGCCAGACCGCCTGATCATCAGCGGTGGCAGCGCCGGCGGCCTGCTGATAGGGGCTGTGCTGAATGCGCGGCCGGAGCTGTTTGCGGGCGCCATCGCGGAGGTCCCCTTCGTGGACGTGCTCAACACGATGCTCAATCCGGACCTGCCGCTCACGGTCACCGAATACGATGAATGGGGCGATCCCAATGAGGCAGACGTCCACGACCGCATCAGGGGCTACGCTCCCTACGAGAACGTCCAGGCGCAGGACTATCCGGCAACGCTTGTGATCGCGGGCTACAACGATAGTCGGGTCCAGTATTGGGAGGCGGCCAAGTGGGTCGCCAAGCTACGGGCCACCCGCACCGACCAGAACCTTCTCCTGCTCAAAACCGAAATGGGTGCCGGCCATGGCGGGATGAGCGGCCGCTATCAGGCTTTCAGGGACGTCGCGCTCGAATACGCGTTCGTACTGAAGGTGTTGGGCATGAGCCAAGTCCAGGACTCGCCGGTATGACGCCATAGGCCAACTATCCTTCCAGAGTAGGAAACCTGGGCGGCCCAGTCGCCCAGTGCAACGCCTGGATGACTTCGGCCATCCACCCTACAGGTCGGCGTCGACAATCGTTCACGGTGACCAGCCGTAAAGCGTAGGGTGGAATCCCGAAGGGCTTCCACCGTTTACCTCGTATCAGACCGTCCGATTATGAGCACGTTGCCTGCTTTTGCCGTGTTGATTCTTTCGGTGGGTTACGCTTCGCTAACCCACCCTACAGAGTCGGCGTCGGCAATCGTTCACGATGGCCAGCCGTGACCTCGTAGGGTGGAATCCCGAAGGGCTTCCACCGGTTACCTCGCACCAGAGGCCCAATCCTGGGCGCGTTATCCGTACAGACATTCACGCCGAGCCTGCTCGGTCGTTTCGGTGGGTTACGCTTCGCTAACCCACCCTACAGGGCTATTAGTCGCGGTCGTACCACGCAAGCGCCGATAAAAACGATGCCACTTGGTCGGCCGCTACCGCCAGATGGGCTTCGTGCGTATGCCCAGAGCGCTTGAGCGGTTCGAGATCGTGGTTACCCGATGGCAACCAATGGATGTGGATTGCCGGGGCCAAGGTGTAACCCTGAACCGTTTCATGCGTGCCCATGGCGTCTCGGTCGCCTTGAATGATCAGGGTTGGCGTCTTCAAGTCGGCGAGATGCGCTACCCGCGGCTTGTCCTGTTTGCCCGGCGCATGAAACGGGTAGCCCAGACAGACCAGCGCATCCGCACCCACCTCCTCCGCAATCAGGCTCGCCATACGGCCACCCATGGACTTCCCGCCGATCGCCAGGGGGCCGGCGCGCGTGGACCGAATGCCCTCGACTCGCGCCCGCCACTGCTCGAGAAGCTTCGCCTGGGGGTTCGGAGGGCGCTTGCGGCCATCCTCGCGGCGCGTTGCCATGTAATCGAACTCGAATCGCACGCAAGTAATGCCGTGCGCAGCGATCTTTGCGGCCATCGAATTCATGAACGGGCTGTCCATTGGCGCCCCGGCACCATGGGCCAGGATCAGCGTCCACGGCCCATGGCCCTCGTTCCAGATTAAGGATGTATCGGCCATGGACTCTATCCGCAAAACGAGCAGTATAAAGCCATGCCTGCCAGGTGAGCCGGAGTGCGCCGAATCACTTGCTCTCTTCGTCCGGTCGAATGTCGAAGCCGCTGCTCGCCTCGCTCACGATACGAAACGTGTATTTTTGCCCTGGCTCGACGGTAACCAGCTTTTCGCGACGCAGGCGCGCCAAGGCGCAGAGCCCTTCGCCTTCGTTGTCACGACCAATGCCGATGATGTGCTGGCCGGGCTTGACGTGAAAGCTCGCCGATTCGCCTCGACCGACGCGTGCAGCAACTTCGCGATCGATCAAAAGCTCAACGAAGCAACCGCCACCGAGATAACCCACATCCCTGTTCACTCTCAATTCGCCGGTGCCTGGGGCCTGCTCCTGGTGCGCCATCAAGCGCTCTGGCGGGACTGGCGTAATCTCATCGATCTGGTAGGACGAACAGCCAGCCAGAAATACGAACGGAAGAACGGCAAGACTCAGGCGCATGTATTCCCTCCTTGGGAACGTCGAGCGAAGCGGTGCCTTTAAGACCCGGTATCCGCCGGTAAGTGCGAATCGGCATATATCAGCGTGCGGACGCCGCTGACCGATTGGGTTCGCTTCTTGTTTCAGAGATGATGAGCACCGCCGGGAGCATGAGCGGTGGACGGTAGGCTCGTCTACCCGTGACGCTTCGGTTAATGCTCTCCAACACGTCCGTTCCAACGGGAAGGCCATTCTATGTTCCGCTCTATCATGACCCTGTGCGCTGCCGCCACGCTTGCGCTGACGACCCTAACCGCTGCCGCCGCGAATGTATCCCAGCAGGATGCCTCCTCTGCACTGAAGGACGCCCTCTCCCAGGGCGCTCAGATTGCGGTCAAACAGCTCGGCCGGCCCGGCGGATTCAGCAACGACCCGAACGTGCGTATCGAACTTCCCGGCAAACTGGCGAAGGCCTCCAAGACATTGCGCATGCTCGGCATGGGCACACAGGTCGATGACCTGGAGAATGGCCTCAATGCTGCGGCCGAGGCTGCCGTGCCACAGGCACAGGCCATCCTTCTGGACTCGGTAAAGAAGATGACGATCAGCGATGCGAGGGCGATCCTGAGCGGGCAACCGAACGCCGCGACGCAGTACTTGGACAAGAGCAGTCGTGCGCAAATCAGGGAGCGGTTCCTGCCTATCGTCAAACAAGCCACTGACAGGATCGATCTTGCGCAGCAGTACAACGCACTGGTCGGCCGCGCCGCCGGGCTAGGCGCTGTAAACGCTGACAGCGCAAACCTGGAGCGCTATGTAACCGAGCGCGCGCTTGACGGCCTGTTCAAGGTCATCGCCGGGCAGGAAGCCGCAGTACGCCAGGACCCGGCCGGGGCGGCAACGGGTATCGCCCGCCGGGTCTTCGAAGCCGTACGCTAGATCAACCCGCCGCGCGGATGCGCTCGACCAGTCGCGCCTGCAGCGCTTCGAGCTCGGCCGGATCCGCCTTGCCGCGCGCGTGTGCACCCAGTCCCTCGGTGTCCCAGCGCGGAATGATGTGCATGTGAATGTGGTAGACCGTCTGGCCACCCGCAGCGCCGTTGAACTGCATGATTTGCACGCCGTCCGGCTGCAACTCGTCGACAACGATGCGGGCGAGCTTCTGGACTGCTGCCATTACCTTACCGAGCACCGCCGGATCGATTTCAAGGATATTGCGCGCCTGCGCCCCTTTTGGAATGACCAGCACATGGCCCCGTGACTGTGGAAACAGGTCAAGGAATGCGAGTACGTCATCGTCCTCATAGATCCGGTAGCACGGCGCTTCGCCGCGAAGGATCATTGCGAAGATGTTGTTCGAATCGTATTCGCCGTAAAGGCTCATGATTTCTTCCTTTTGTCATCGTGGCGGCCGGAGCCGATTGCCCCGATCATGCCAGCCGCCACTTTCCCGCAAAAGAGTCATTAAAGAATCAGTAGTGCCGTTGAATCACCTCGATCCCCTTCGCCAGCACCTCACGCCATGCTTGCCCAACGGCGGGGCCGAACTCAACGTCATGGCATGCCACGGTCGCCATGAGCGCGTCGACCCAAATGTCGTAGAGATGTGGCTTGATATCCATGCGGTGGCGGGAATGGCTTTCACCCAGTGCGCGGAGCTTGGTGTCCGGCATGCCGCGCGCATACAGCACAAGGTTCAGGATGCCATGACGCAAAAGATGCTTTTGCTGCGTCATGTCTGTCGTGACGAATTTGGCGCGTATCTCGGGAGAGGACGCCAGAAAACGGGCGTAGAAATCGTCGAAGAAGTTCGCGCTTGCACAGCAACGGCCATAGCTTTGCATGACCAGATTATCGGCACTCATTGTGGACGTACTTGTCTCGTTTGATCTTTGGGAAATGGCCGCGCTTACGCGGCGCAACACCCGATCATGCACGGTCCGTGGCGCAGAGTAATTGACATGGATCAATAGAGGACGAAATAGCGAGACGCCCCAGAGCAGGCGTCACGGGCTAGAACACACCTCACAATAAACTGAGCGAAAAGCCAGCGTACTGCCGGCTTTTCTGAAAGATTGTCGCTATTGCTTGAGTTTGCGCTCCGCTTCGGCAGCAGCCTTCTCAATCTTCTCCGTCGTTTGTTCCTTTTCCCGATTGGCCGTTGGCGTGATCACCTTGTCGACGCCGGACGATTCCTTCTCGCCGTCTTCCTCGATATGGCGGCGTACCGCTTCGACCGGCTCGCCGGCCTGGTCGACACTTCGGGTCGCCTGGGTACCATCAGGCGTGCGGGGCGTGCGTTCTTTATCGGTCATAGGGCCTCCTGACTTACATTACGGCAGCAGCTCGCGTCCCAGATCAGCCACAAATGCTTTTGTGGTCACTTCGGCACGCGCAGATTGCCTTGTGATCAGTCATTCGAACCGAGGCGCTCGCCCGGAGTTCGCTGCCCCGGACCAATCGCACGAGAGCCGCGTCACGACCCGCCGACTGGTGCTACCACTTGTCGCACCTCCCATGAACTTAATGTGAATATTCTGCTCCGAAGATTCAGCTCCACCACGTAGCCGACGTCATGCGTACCATCCTTCAAAATCTTGCCAAGGCCCTCGAGGGCCGGTTCGAAGTTACCGCCATAGAGCAGCCGGACGGAACGGCGGTCGTGATACGCACCCTGAATGGTGAATGGGTCACGGAACGGAAGTTCACGCACCGGCAAACGGCGAACAAAGAATTGCTCGAGATCATTCTGTCCGACGTCCGTCACCAACTGATGCAGGCAGAAGCTGGCCTCGGCAGTCGACTGGGGGCCCCTGCCACGCCCCTTCAACCTGTCGACGGGCGTGCCCTGTTCCCCGAGAGCACGACTCAGCTTGCCATGACACCAGGGCCGGCGCTCGATTCACGTTGAAGGTTCACGGTGCGCGTAGGCACGACCAGTCGCGAGTTCCAATCGAACGATTCGCGCTTGGCGCGATTCCAAACGACTCAACGACGGAGGACTGCGCCATGCCACTGAACCGCCCTGAGACTGACGGCACCGAAGAGCCCGATATCACCATGACCGACGCCGAAGAAGTCGAGGCTGAAGTTGATCCGGACGAAGACGAGCTGGGTATCGAACAAGACAAGGCCTGACCGCGACTTGCCAGCTACCAACGGCGGCCAGCGACTCGGAACGGCCGCCGTCACAGCCGCTCACTCGATCTCAATCACCTCGTAGCGCTGCCGCCGCCCGCCGACGACGATATCAACCTCGTCCCCTTCACCTGCACCCAATAGTGCCTTGCCCAACGGTGACAATGGGGTGATGACAAGTATTTCGCGTGCCGCCTGCCTGACCTTCAGGCCCGCCGCGTTCGGCCCGAGGAACAGATCCTTGCGACCGCTATCGGCCCCAAGGCTGACGAGCGCCCCCAGGCGGATCCTTTCTTCCATGGGTTCGAGCACCAGGTTTCGATAGGCCATGACAGCAGCCTCCAGTTCATGGAGTCGCTTGCGCTGACCATCCGCCAGGTAGGCCGCCTCCAGCCCGCGCGTGTCGTATTTGTTCTCGGCCTTGCTCTCTTCATGCGTGGCCGCCTCGTGGGCAGCCTTGAGCGCATCGGCAGTCACGCGACGGTCGTTCTCCAACTGCTCGATGATGCACCGAACCAGCGCTGCCTTATCCATACTGCCCCTCTACGCCCAATGACAGACCGATGCCCGGCAACCGGGCCGCACCCCGCTAAATCATTTCGACCTGGCTCTCTCGTGCACCGTCCGCTCGACGCAGCGCCGCCTGACGCCATAGGTACAGCGCAACACCAATGTTGACAGCCGCCACTAGCGCTACGTAATGCGCAGGCGCCATAGCACCCAGCCGCTCGGACAGGTATGCGATCAAGGGCGCGGTGATCGCACCCGCAATGGCATAGGCCAGGTTGTAGGAAAGCGCGATGCCGGAATAGCGCACGGGTGCCGGGAACGACGCCACCATCACGGCTGGCACTACCCCAGCGATGCCCGCGGTGAACCCAGCCAGCGCGTAGAGCGGCATGAAATGTTCGCCACCGGCGGCCAGATCGATATAGAGCGCATACGTTGCGGCAATCAGCGCAACAGCGCTCAAAAGCAACGACCGCGCATTGCCGATCCAGTCAGCCAGTGCACCGGTGAACATGCAGCCGATAACCAGGCAAACCGCGGCCAGAACATTGCCCGAGAACGCACGATCCGCCGCTATACCGAAGTGTGCCTGGATAAGGTTGGGGGTCATCAGGATCAGAACCACGATTCCTGCCGTCAGCACCCAAGTCACCAGCATCGAGACGACGACGCCGCCCCGGTGGTCGGTGAGCACCTGCTTGACCGGCAGTTCCGCAGCGAGTTTGCGCTCGGCACGCATTGCCTCGAACACCGGCGTTTCGTCCAGCCAGCGCCGCAGCCAGACCGCGATAAAACCAAATACGCCGCCCAGCAGGAAGGGGTAGCGCCAGACATGATCCAGCAACTGGGGCTGCGTGAAATAGTGCATGAGGCCAGCGGCCATCAACGCGCCCATCAACGTACCTACGTTGATCCCGGCACTGAGGCTACCCGCGGCGAACCCGACCTTGGACGCAGGTGCATGCTCTGCCACGAATACCCAAGCTCCTGGCATCTCGCCGCCGATCGCTATGCCCTGGAGCAGGCGAAAAAACAGCAAAAGGATCGGCGCGGCGACACCAATCTGCGCATAAGTGGGCAACAGACCGATACACAGCGTCGGCAAGGCCATAAGAAACACACTTAACGCGAACATCCGCTTGCGCCCGATACGGTCGCCGAAGTGCGCCATGACGATGCCGCCAAGGGGACGCACCAGGTATCCGGCGGCGAAGATTCCATAGACCTGCAACTGAGCGACCCAGCCCGGCATCTCGGGCGGAAAGAAAAGCTGGCCGAGCAGCTTCGCCAGAAACACGAAGATAACGAAATCGTAGAATTCCAACGCGCCACCGAGGGCGGAAAGCCCGAGTACTTTTGCGCTGTTTCGAGGTGCCGGTGTGGTACGCATGACCTGCCCAAAGTGTGAAAAAGGGCCGTACTTTAGCCCAGCAGGCGTATCGGCCGCGAGTAATGACCTACGGGCGGCCCATCAATTGCATAAAGACCTTAGGTCTGGTCGGGTATTGATCCCCCCAGGAACATTAGGGAAAATTCGCGGTCCGTCCACGGGACGATTGGATTGTCCGTGTGTTCTTTGTCATCTCATCATGTCGCCATGGCATCGCTCAGGAAGAAAGCGCAGCCGGGATAAAGGTTTTCATAACAGTGAAAAAGTTACTCGCTTCCATTTTTTTGGGCGGGTCGCTGTTTTTGGGCATCAGCACTGAAGCCACAGCGTCCTATCGAATCTATCTCAAGCCATACCCCACACATGCTATGTCGCATCAGGAGGCCAAAGCGACCAAAGCTGTGATCCAACGGGCCATGAGCGCCCTTGGGACGCCCTACCGCTGGGGAGGGACCACCCCAAAAAAGGGGTTCGATTGTAGTGGCCTGGTCAACTACGCGTTCCAGGGCGTACACGACCTGGACCTACCCCGTACATCCCGCGAGCTGTCCCGTTTCGACGGCCCGAAGATCGCCAAGAACCAGCTCCGTCCCGGCGACTTACTCTTCTTCAAGATCCGTAGCCGCGCTGTCGACCATGTGGCCATTTACGTTGGCGAGGGCAAGTTCATTCATGCTCCACGCAGGGGCACGAAGGTCCGTATCGACCACCTCGACAACACTTACTGGCAAAAACACTTCCAGTTGGCGCGGCGGGTAATGCCTCAGCAGTTGGCCTCCAACTGATAATCCGACGGGCGGCCCAGGCCGCCCGTTCCGTTTCAATCGGCCCCAACGAAGCCGCCCGTCTGATGCGCCCACAGACGCGCATACAGCCCGCCTCCCTCAACCAATTCAGCGTGAGTGCCTGATTCGACGATGCGCCCCTGGTCCAGTACGACCAGCCGGTCCATCCGCGCAATCGTGGACAACCGGTGCGCGATCGCGATGACCGTCTTTCCTTCCATCAGCACTTCCAGACTCTCCTGAATGGCGGCTTCCACTTCGGAATCCAACGCTGAGGTCGCCTCGTCCAGTACCAGTATCGGTGCGTTCTTGAGTAGGACGCGTGCAATGGCGATCCGCTGGCGTTGCCCGCCGGACAGCTTGACGCCCCGCTCGCCTACCTGCGCATCCAATCCGGCCCTTCCCTCGCTGTCTCGCAGGAACGGCACGAAGCTGTCAGCCTTCGCTTTACGCAACGCCTCCATCAGCTCTTCATCCGTGGCGTTCGGCCTGCCATAACGCAGATTGTCACGGATCGACCGATGCAGCAGCGCCGTGTCTTGAGTGACCACACCGATCTGGGCTCGCAGGCTGTCCTGCGTGACCGAAGCAATGTCCTGCCCATCGATACGCACGCAGCCGCCCTGGATGTCATAGAGGCGAAGTAGAACATTCATCAATGTGGACTTGCCGGCACCCGAGGGCCCTACCAGGCCAATACGTTCGCCTGGTTTGACGTCGAGCGTCAGTCCATCGAATACCTGCTTCCCCTCGGCGTAGGCGAAGCGCACGGCATCAAAGCTCACGCCGCCCTTCTCAACGAGCAATGTGGTCGCATCCGGACGATCCTGCAGTGCAATCGGATGGACCGTGGTACGCATACCGTCCTGGACAGTCCCGACATTTTCGAAAATGCCATTGACGACCCACATGATCCATTCGGACATGTTATTGATCCGAATCACCAGTCCTGTAGCCAGCGCGATCGCACCGGCACTGATGTCGCCGCGGCTCCATAGCCAGAGCGCCAGACCGCAGGTACCCGCGATCAGCACGCCGTTCATGCAGGTGATCGTGATATCCATCAGGCTAACCAGGCGGGATTGCTGCCGGAAACGCTGCACAAGCTCGCCCATCGCACTGCGTGCGTAGCCCTCTTCCGAACGGGAATGGGCAAAGAGCTTCAGTGTGAGGATGTTCGTGTATCCGTCCACCACCCGTCCCATGACTTTCGAGCGCGCCTCGGATGCGGCAGCGGAACGTGCGCGTACGCGCGGGACGAAATAGCTCAGAACCAGCACATAACCCAGGATCCAGAGTGCAAGCGGCATGGCGAGACGCGGGTCCGCATCAATAAAGAGATACAGTGCGCTGCCGGCATAGATGACGACATGCCACATCGAGTCCACGACCTGCACAGCGGATTCGCGAAGGGACGGGCCTGTCTGCATCACCCGCTGAGCGATACGCCCTGAGAAATCATTCTGGAAAAACCCCACGCTCTGCCGGAGCAGGTGCCGGTGGTTCTGCCAACGGATCATGTTGGTCAGGCTCGGTGACAGCGCCTGATGCACGAACAGATCGTGCAGGCCGTAGAGGATTGGTCGCAGTAGCAAGGCAACGACCGCCATCCAGATCAGCTCACCGGAGTGCGCCGAGAAGAATTCAGCTGCCTCGGTGGTTTGCACCAGATCGATCAATCGGCCCAGAAAGCTGAACAGCATGACCTCGACCAGGGTGGCGAAAAAGCCTACGACGAGCAGGCACGCCATGATTGGCCAGACCTGGCGTAAGTAATAGCCATAGAAGCCTAGGATGCGCCGTGGCGGCGGGTACGGCGGCGCCTCCTTGAAGGGATCGATCAGCTTCTCGAAGGCACGGAACAGCATGAGCAGATATCCATCTGGTCACCGCACACGGCGGTGAAAATGAGCGTAAGGCTTACCGAAACGGGCCTGCGAAACCGCAAGCCGCGGCCGCCTGGACGACGGCCACACCAGGGACGTTACAGACGCTTGGCCAGTTTGATGACAACAGGTTCGCGTGGGACGTTCTGCATCATGCCCTTGTTCGCCGTCGGTACCGAGGCGATGCGATCGACCACATCCATGCCCTGCGTGACCTTCCCGAACACGGCATAGCCGAAGTCACGTGCACCGTGGTCGAGGAAGGCGTTGTCCTTCTGGTTGATGAAAAACTGCGACGTCGCCGAATCCTTCGCCTGCGTACGCGCCATCGACAACGTGCCGCGTGTATTTCGCAGGCCGTTGTCTGCCTCATTTCGTATGGGAGCGCGGGTATCCTTCTGATTCATGTCTGGCTCGAATCCGCCGCCCTGGACCATGAAACCGGGGATGACCCGATGGAACACCGTACCGTTGTAGAACCCGCTGTCGACATAGGCCAGGAAGTTCTCCGCGCTTACAGGTGCCTTGTCCGCAAAGAGCTCGATCTCGACATTGCCTTGAGTGGTTTCCAACAGGACCTTCGGGTTGTCGGCTGCCGAAGCGGTGACAGATAACAGCATGGCGCATACGGAAAACATCAGCGTTTTGAACATGAAAGCTCCTGGAAAATGGTCGGCCGTGCCGAAAGAGGAAAGTCCGAAGTCACTAGCAGAGACGGCCGGATGGGCGCATCGGGTCACGTTTGGGCGCTACCCGGCTGCACATTGCCTCCAAGAATCGATGGTAGCGATTGCGCATCGAACTGCTTGATCAATTCGACAAGGATCTGGGTCGCCGGGCCCAGCGGCTTGTCCTTGTTGGAGTAAAGATAGAAACGGAACTGCCGTCTACCCCCGTCTCTTAATGGAAGCGGCTTGAGTGACCCCTCGGCCAGCTGCCGCTCGATCATGTGTCGCGGCAGCCAGGCAAATCCGAGGCCGTTGCTTACGAAGGTGGCCGACGTGGCCAGGCTGCCTACTGTCCAGCGCTGCTCGGCGCCGAGCCACCCGATATCAATCGGCTGCTTGTGGCCGCTATCGCGTACCACCACTTGCATCTGCGTTTCGAGGTCATGGTGGGTCAGCTCGCGACCGAGCTTGTGCAGGGCATGATCCGGATGGGCGACCGCGACGAATTCAATGAAGTCCATCTCCGCGCCGAGGTAACCCCCGATGTTGATCGCGGTGATTGCCAGGTCCGCCGTGCCTTCACGCAGCACGTCTTCGACGCCCGACAGCACCTCTTCACGAAGGCGGACCCGGCATCCGCGGCTTTGAGGCATGAAGGCCGACAGCGCCTGGACGATACGCGTACTGGGATAGGCGCTGTCGACGACCAGCCGCACCTCCGCCTCCCAACCCTGCTCCATGTGGTGAGCCAGGTCTTCGAGCTGGCTGGCCTGCTTGACCAGTTGCCGCGACCGGCGCAGCAGCACATTGCCCGCGTCAGTCAGAACGGCCTTGCGTCCGTCGATACGAAGCAACGGAACGCCGAGCTGCTCCTGCATTCTAGCCACGGTGTAGCTTATCGACGACTGGGATCGATGGAGCGCCTCGGCCGCCTGGGCAAAACCACCGTGGTCGACGACTGCCTGAAGGGTGCGCCACTGGTCCAGCGTCACGCGCGGGGCTTTCATCTGCTCACTCCTGGAACGGTAGGCACGGATACCGCTGCGCCCAGCGCAGCGACGTGACCCTACAGGCGGCGCCCCGACTGATCAATAGTTCCGATAGGTCATCGTCGCCATCACTCTTCTGATCGAAGTGCTTCCAGGTAAAGACACTACGGATATCACGCGTCCTGCACTGCCTCCTCCCGTTTCGCGACCAGCGTAAGGATGTCGTAGCTCGCCACGACCTCGTCCAACTGGTTCGTCACTTCGACGTCCCAGGCGACGACCCCTTGGGGCTTACCGTCCGGGCTGGTCTTGCCCTGATCGATCTTGCGTTTACAGGTCAATCGCGCTCGGATGGTGTCGCCCACCCCGACCGGCGTGATGAACCGCAGCGTATCGAGCCCGTAGTTCGCGAGGACCGGCCCCTCGCCCGGCGATACGAACAGGCCGGCCGCGGCCGACAGTACAAAGTACCCATGGGCGATACGCTTGCCGAACTGCGAATTCTTTGCGGCGATCTCGTCGAAGTGCATATAGAAGTGATCACCGGACAGGCAGCCGAAGTTGACGATGTCAGCCTCAGTGACTGTGCGGCGATGAGTCAGCAGCGACTCCCCTACCCGCAGCGTTTCGAAATGGCGACGGAACGGATGTACGTCGGTCTCGTAGACTTCCCCGCCCCGTACGAACTCGCCCGTCACCGCGCCCAGCATGGTGGGCGAGCCCTGGACGGCGGTGCGTTGCAGGTAGTGTTTCACGGCCCGAACACCTCCCAGCTCCTCGCCGCCCCCCGCGCGCCCGGGGCCGCCGTGTTTCAGCTGCGGCAATGGCGAACCATGGCCGGTGGACTCGGCTGCGGATATCCGGTCAAGAACATGTACCCGCCCATGAAGGGCCGCCAATGCCGGTACGACCCTGCCCGCGACAGCCGCATCACGCGTCACGAGGCTTGCAACCAGGCTGCCCTTGCCACGAGCCGCAAGCGCAACAGCTTCGTCCAGATCGTTATACGCCATGAGGGTGCTGACCGGACCGAATGCCTCGATATCGTGAGCGCCACCGTCCGCGTGAGGGTTACGGCTGCGGAGCAGCGTCGGCGCAAAAAACGCACCTTCGGCCACGCCTTCACCGCGCGGAGCGAATCCATTTCCTTCTCCGAACAACACATCGCTGGATTCGCGCAACCGGGCGACCTGGGCCGATACGTCCGCCAGTTGCCCATGGGACGCCAGCGGCCCCATGCGTACGCCGTCCAGCGAGGGATCGCCGACAGGGACCTTGGCGAGGCGCTCCTGCAGGCGGCTGGCAACCGCATCCATCAGATTCGCCGGGACGATCGCGCGGCGGATGGCCGTGCATTTCTGTCCGGCCTTCACCGTCATTTCCCGGACCACTTCCTTCACGAACAGGTCGAACTCCGGATCATCAGGCGTGATCTCAGGCGACAGGATCGCGCAGTTCAGCGAATCCGCCTCGGCGTTGAACGGCACGGCGTGACGAACCAGGTTCGGGTTTACGCGCAGTTTCGCTGCCGTGTCGGCCGAGCCGGTAAAGGTGACGATATCCTGGCCATGCAGCCGATCGAGCAGATCACCGGTACTGCCGATCACGAGCTGCAGGCTGCCTTCCGGAAGCAGGCCCGAGTCATACATGAGCCGCACCGTTGCTTCGGTCAGGTAGCTTGTCGCCGTGGCCGGCTTGACGATGCAGGGCATCCCCGCCAGGAAGGTCGGTGCGAACTTCTCCAGCATGCCCCAGATGGGGAAGTTGAACGCGTTGATGTGGACTGCCACACCGCCACGCGGCACCAGAATATGCGTGCCGGCGAAGGTGCCCTGTTTCCCGAGCGACACGGCCGGCCCCTCGTGCACGACGTTGCTCGACGGCAGCTCTCGGGTACCGACCCCGGCGTAGGCGAACAGCGTGCCCGCCCCGCCTTCGATATCTACCCAGCTGTCGGCGCGCGTCGCGCCGCTGTGGTGGGACAGCGCGTAGAGCGCTTCCTTGTGTTCCAGTAGATACTTCCCCAATGCCTTGAGAATCGCCGCGCGCTTCTGGAAATCAAGGGCCATAAGGGACGCGGCCCCACGCTGTCGTGAATGCTCGAGCGCCTCGCCAAAGTCGATACGGTCTTCATGGGTTCGCGCCAGGGTATGACCGTTTATGGCGCTGCGCAGTGGCTGGCTGCCCTGCTGGCCGACCCAGCGGCCAGCGATGAAGCTTTGCAGGATCGAGGCTTCGCTCATCGGGGTACTCCTGTTCAACGCAAGGATTAAAGGTGTGCAGCGGGTACGCCGCCTACCAGAGGGCAAGCGTGTAGCCGAGAATCAGGCGGTTTTCGTCGATATCGGTCGTCAGCCCGTTACTTGAACGGAAGGTCAGGTTGCGCCACCGCACGCTGAAGCCTTTCAGCGGACCGCCCTGTACCATGTACGCAAGGTCGGTATCTCGCTCCCACTCCTTGCCGGTGTTGCCGAACGGGGTCTGCGCATTGCGCCCGCTTACGTAGCGCGTCATGAAGCTCAGCCCAGGCACGCCCAGGGCCGTGAAGTCATAGTCATATCGAGCCTGCCACGCATCCTCGCCTGCCCGGGTGAAGGTGTTATAGGTAACGAGGTTGACCGAATACGGATCGCCGCCGTTGATCACGGGGAAGGCACCGTCACCCGTCATCCGCTGCCAGGCACCACTGAAACGATGACCGCCATGGCTCAGGGTGAGCATCCCGTTGAAATTGTGGTTGTCGATGTCGCCGGCGCGCTTCGCGCCCTCGTCGCGGCTGTCGAAATAACGCAGGTCGGTCTTCAGGCTCGTGTTGTCACTCAGGGGCCACACATGCACCAGCCCGGCGAAATGCTGACGATAAATGTCTTCAAGCTCGCCGTAGTAGTAGCTCAGTGTCAGCTCACGACTGACAGCGTAGCTGCCACCCGCGAACGTGAATGCGTCGCTGGTGGCCGCGCCGTAACCCAGATCGTCGCGACCGGACGAATCCCGCAGATTGACTCGGGTGAGCCTGCCGCCATTGAGGGTCAAACCCTCTATCTCCTGCGACGTGACCATGCCGCCTTGAAAGGTCGAGGACAGAAGGCGCGTATCGTTATAGGTCACTACCGGCAGCACCGGCAGCAAGGTGCCCAGCCGCAGAACGCTTTTGGATGCGCGAAGCTTGGCGGTGAGCCCCAGCTCGCTGTAATCGTCGGCGGGATCGCCCGTCGCCGGGTCGAATGGGAGCAAACCCGTACCGCGCCGATTGGCGCTCGAGTCGAGCTTCAAGCCGACCTGCCCTATCGCATCGACCCCGACACCGACGGTTCCTTCGGTGAAGCCGGAACTGAACCGGGCCGTAAAGCCCTGCGCCCATTCCTCCGCCTTGGACTGTGGCGCCCCGGCCTGCCGAAAGTCGCGATTCATGTAGAAGTTGCGCAGCTCGATCGTCGCGTGGCTGTCTTCGACGAAGTCCGCCAGTGCTACCGGAAGGCCGGTGAGCCCGAGCGCCGCAGCGAGCGGCGCAGTGGTAAGGATCCTGTTCATTATTGTTGTTTTCCTTGGGTCGGATCAGTGACGGCTGGCAGTAGAGGCGCCAATACCGGTCATGGAACGAATGAATTGTGCGAGGTAGCGACCACGCTCCACGTCTGCCCGTGCAGACCGGTCAGTCACCGAAAACGCATAGGCGCTGAGGAAGGCCAGCGACATGGAGAACAGAGCCGGGTTGGAATACGGGAACAGCGCACGCTCATGGCCAAGCACCGTCACCCAGACCACCGGGCTAAGCACCAGCAGAACGACAGCTGAAAGCAGGCCAGTGACGCTGCCCATGACGGCACCGCGTGTAGTCAGGCCCTTCCAGAACATCGCCAGGAACAGCACCGGGAAGTTGACCGAGGCAGCAATCGCCAGGACGAGGCCAGACAGGAAGGCAATGTTCTGCGATTCGAACAGCAGCCCCAGCGTTACGGCCAGTACGCCGATCACCAGCGTTGCAATACGCGACATCCGCATCTCTTCCTGCTGGGTGGCCTGCCCCTTGCGAATGACGCATGCGTAAAGGTCATGCGCGACCGCCGATGCACCGGACAGTGCAAGCCCGGCCACTACCGCCAGAATCGTCGCAAACGCCACGGCTGAGATGAAGCCCAGGAACAGGCTACCGCCGACCGCCTGAGACAGGTGCACCGCTACCATGTTGCCGCCGCCGATGATCGCGCCTGCCGCCGTGCGGAATTCAGGATTGGTGCCGACCATCACGATCGATCCGAAGCCGATAGCAATCAACAGCAGATAGAAATAGCCGATGAAGCCGGTCGCGTAGAGCACGCTCTTGCGCGCCTCGCGGGCGTCTCTGACCGTGAAGAATCGCATCAGGATGTGCGGCAGGCCTGCCGTGCCGAACATCATGCCCACCGCCAGTGAAAGCGTATCGATTGGGCTCGTCAGCATGCCACCCGGCGCCATCACGGCGACGCCCTTGGCGTGTACTTCGGCGGCGCCTGCAAACATCGCTTCAGCGCTGAAATCGAAGTGCCGCAGGACCATGAACGCCATGAAGCTTGCGCCCGAAAGCAACATCACGGCCTTGATGATCTGGACCCACGTCGTGGCCAGCATTCCGCCAAAGGTCACGTAGCAGATCATCAGTACGCCGACGATCAACACCGCCTGGAAGTAGGTGATGCCGAACAGCAGTTCGATCAGCTTGCCTGCCCCTACCATCTGCGCCATGAGGTACATCAGCGCGACGATGAGGGTGCCGAATGCGGCAGTGATGCGGATCGGCATCTGCTCGAGGCGATACGAAACCACGTCGGCGAAGGTGTACTTGCCGAGGTTGCGCAGGCGCTCCGCGATGAGGAAGAGGATGATGGGCCAGGCCGCGACGATACCGAGCGAGTACAGCAAACCGTCGAACCCGGCCATGAAGATCATGGCCGAAATGCCCAGGAAGGACGCCGCACTGATCATGTCGCCTGCGATCGCCAATCCATTCTGGAAACCGGTGATGCCACCGCCGGCCGTGTAGAAATCACTGGCCGAACGGGTACGCAAGGCTGCCCAGCGGGTAATGCCAAGGGTGAACACCACGAATACGAAGAACATGCCGATGGCGTGCCAGTTGAGCGGACGCCCACCAGGCTCCGCCGCCAGTACCGATGTGCTGAGCAACAACCCGCCTGCAGCAAGGCATACCGGGAGCAGGCTCATGTCCGCGTCTCCCGAATGAGCTTTTCGGCCATGGGATCGAGAATCCTGTTCGCCTGATGGACGTAGAACGCAGTACAGGCAAACGAAAGCAGGATAACTGCGACCGTCAGCACGATGCCGACATTGGTTACCCCGCCGCTGATGGGCATCGCCATGATGTGCGGGGCGAATGCCATGACGACGACGAATCCGTAATAGATGGCCAGCATGCCGCACGTGAGTGACCAGGTCAGGCGTTTCTTGCGTTGCACGAGGCGGATGAAGTCAGGATGTCGTTCGAGGTGTGCGATGTCTTGCGGGCTCATGGCTGCTCTCTTTTTGTGATTGTCGAGACAGTGTTACAACGCCGTAGGGCATACAGCACCGAACGGATACAGCAATACAAACGAATGCAGGTGCTGGCGGACGGCGCTCGGCGCTCGGCGCTCGGCCCGGTGGGATCAGCGCTGATCGAAGTCCAGCACGACCTTGTCGGTGAGCGGGAAACACTGGCAGGACAGCACGTAGCCAGCGGCGACCTCGTAGTCCTCGAGGGCGAAGTTGGCGTCCATCTCCACCTCCCCTTCGACGACCTTGCACATGCAGGTCGAACACACGCCTGCCTTGCAGGAGTACGGCAGCTCCGCGCCTTGGGCGTTGCCCGCATCGAGGATGCTCTGCGTATTGCGAGGAAGGTCGAACTCCAGGGCTCGTCCGTCATGGATGACCGTGATTCGGCTGTTGGCCTTCGACACCGCAGAGGCCGCCTGGCGCGCCTCTCGCCGTGTCGTGTCGACGGCGGCGCCGAACAGTTCGAAGTGAATGCGCTCGGCTGGCATTCCGTGCCTTTTGAGGCTGTCGCGGACGGCCTCTGTCATCGCGTGGGGGCCGCAGATGAATGCGGCATCGAGGCCCTTCACATCAACCCAGCGTGAAAACAGGATCCCGCATTTGTCCGCGTCGATGCGCCCGTTATACAGGTCCACATCCTGTTGCTCGCGGCTGAACACGAAGATGAGATTAAGGCGCGTGAGATAACGGTTCTTGAGGTCTTCCAGCGCTTCCCTGAACATTGTGGAGCCGGTGGAGCGGTTGCCGTAGAGCAGCGTGACCCGGCTTTTGGGCTCCACTTCGAGCGTTGTCTTGACGATGGACAGAATGGGTGTGATCCCGCTGCCGGCGGCCACTGCTAGGTAGTGCCCGTGGCGTGCCGGGTCTAGATCGACGTGAAAGTGCCCTGCCGGGGGCATCACCTCCAATTGGCCGCCTATCTTGAGCTGGTCGTTCGCGTAGGCCGAGAACAAGCCGCCTTCCACGCGCTTTACCGCGATACGCAACTCGCCATCGAGCGCGCCCGAACAGATGGAATAGGAGCGGCGGATCTCCTCATCGCCGATGTGCGCGCGTACCACCAGATGCTGCCCCTGGACAAACTGAAAACCGGGTTCGAGTTCGGTGGGAATGTCGAACGCGATGGACACCGCGTCGCGCGTCTCAGGGCGGACGTCCTTGATGGTGAGGCTGTGGAACTGGCTCATTATTATTCTCCGCGCCACATGTTCAGATGCACTTGAAGTAATCGAACGGCTCCAGACACTCGCGGCAGCGATACAGTGCCTTGCAGGCCGTCGAGCCAAATTCGCTCAGCCGCTCGGTATGCGTACTGCCGCAGTGCGGGCAAGTGATGTCAGGCTGTTCGGCCAGCAGGCTGCGTTTGCTCGCACTGCCAACCGGCGGCGCGATACCGTATTCACGCAGGCGCTCACGCCCTTGCTCACTGATCCAGTCCGTGGTCCAGGCAGGCGTCAGACGACGCTCCAGCAAGGGACTGCCGAAGCCGGCGCGTTCGAGCGCGTGTGTAATGTCCTGTTCGATGACCTCGGTCGCCGGGCATCCGGAATACGTAGGTGTCACCACAAGATGAAGGTGGCCAGCCGCCCACTCCACCTCCCGCACGATGCCAAGGTCCACGACGCTGACGACGGGAACCTCAGGATCCATGACATCGTGCAACACCCGCCAGGCGCGTTCGACGTCACCGACACCGGCCCGCCGCGCGCCGCGATCGCTGGCGATCAACTCACCAGGTCGCATCGGGGTAGGCCCGTTGCAGGTACTGCATTTCCGCCAGCAGGCGACCAAGATGCTCGCTATGCAGCCCCTTGCGCGCATTCAGGTAAAACGGTTTTGCAGGCTCCGGCACGTTCAGCGTGGCCCGCTCGAAAATCGATTCGACCGTCGCGCGCCAGCCGTTCGCAATGGCGTGAGGGTCCGGCGCCACGCCGCTTGTGAACAGGCGCGCATCGACGTCATCCGCATGTGTCATTTCGACCGTGAAGCGCCAGACCTGCGGGATGGCCGCCTCCATGCGCGCATGGCTCTCGTCCGTTCCGTCACCGAGTCGCTCGACCCACTCGCCCGACCGGCGAAGATGATAGGTCACCTCCTTCAGGCTCTTGGCGGCGATGCCTGCGATACGCTCATCGCTCGATGTGGCTAGCCCCTGTAGCACTTCATAGTGCCAGGCGTCATACAGGAACTGCTTGGTCATCGTGACCGCGAAATCCCCATTGGGCTGTTCGACGAGCACCAGGTTGCGAAACTCGCGCTCGTCCCGGCGAAACGCAAGGGCATCCGCATCGCGGCCGTCACCGATCAGCTCAGCCGCGTAATCGAGCCAATGGCGGGCCTGCCCGACGAGGTCGAGGCCCACGTTCATAAGCCCGAGCTCTTCTTCGAGCACGGGTGCACGCCCACACCATTCGCACAGCCGCTGGCCCTGAATGATGGCAGTATCGCCCATGCGCAGGAGGTATTCGATCAGATCATTGCGTTCGACAGTCATGGCGTGCCTCACATATGCCCGACTTCAGGCGGCAACTCGTAGAAGCTTGCATGCCGATAGATCTTGTCGTCGGCCGGATCGAACAGCGGCTCCTTTTCGTCAGGAGAGGACGCGGTGATCATCGCCGAAGGCACCACCCAAAGGCTTACACCCTCGCTGCGCCGGGTATAGAGCTCACGCGCATTCTCGATGGCCATGGCGGCGTCGGCGGCATGGACGCTACCGACGTGCTTGTGGTTGAGGCCGTGCTTGCTGCGCACGAACACTTCGAACAGGGTCCAGTCGGACATGGCTGTATCTCCCCTCGATCGCGATCAGGCAGCGTCGCGCTTTTGTTGTTTTTTACGGGCGTGGGCGACGGCGGCTTCACGCACCCAGGCGCCGTCGGCGTAGGCATTTCGGCGCGTTGCGACGCGCTCCGTGTTGCAGGGGCCGTTGCCCTTCAGCACCTCGTAGAATTCGTCCCACTGGATTTCGCCAAAATCGTAATGGCCGCGCGCCTCGTTCCATTTCAGGTCCGGGTCCGGCGCCGTGCAGCCAAGGATTTCCAGCTGCGGTACCGTCTGGTCGATGAATCGCTGACGCAGCTCGTCATTGCTTTGCCGCTTGATCTTCCACGCCATGGACTGAGCGCTGTTTGGCGAATGAGCGTCACTCGGCCCAAACATCATCAGCGATGGCCACCACAAGCGGTTGATCGCGTCCTGAACCATGTCCTTCTGCGCCTGCGTGCCGTGACGCATCATGGTGAGCAGCAGCTCGTAGCCTTGGCGCTGGTGGAAGCTCTCCTCCTTGCAGATGCGGATCATTGCGCGCGAATAAGGACCGTACGAGGTCCGCTGCAAGACGACCTGGTTGACGATCGCGGCGCCGTCCACGAGCCAGCCTACGGCGCCCATGTCAGCCCAGCTCAGTGTCGGGTAGTTGAAGATGCTCGAATACTTGGCTCGACCGGAATGCAACTTTGCGATTTCTTCGTCGCGATCCGCACCGAGTGTTTCCATCGCACTGTAGAGATACAGGCCATGGCCCGCCTCGTCCTGGATCTTGGCCATGAGCTGCAGCTTGCGCTTGAGCGTCGGCGCCCGGGTCACCCAGTTGCCCTCGGGGAGCATGCCAACGATCTCGGAGTGCGCATGTTGGGAAATCTGTCGGATCAGCGTCTGCCTATACGCATCAGGCATCCAGTTCTTCGGCTCGATCTTGATTTCCGCGTCGATCTTTTCCTGGAACGCCCGCTCTTCAGGGCTCATCTCGTCCAGCGCCTTCACACTCTTCAAGCCGGTCTCGACCATTTGAGCATACATAACAATGTCCACCGTTCGGTTCGTGGCAGCGATGCCTATGGCGCTATTTTTAAATGATACATACAGATAAGGCAAATCTATTTTTTGGTATCGCTTTAGGATGTTTTCAAAACATGCCGTTGATAACGATGCCTGGACTTAAACCTGCTCATGCGTTCACACATAAACGCGGAACACGTGATCCCCGTAAACAGGAGGACGCCTCATCACCTACTACGCGATGTATAGACAATTTCTGTTTTATGTAACGAATCGATCTTCTTGCCTGCTGAGCGACTCGAGCCTGTCACTCGCCATGCCCTCTCCGGACCCACGGCAGGCCAGGGACAAGAAACTGGCCTGCCAAGACGGAACGGGCGCAGGGCTAACGCGTGAAAGCCTGATCAACCTGCCTTGCGCAGGTCGTACACGTGGCAAGCCTTACCCTCCGAGCGCTTCATCGAGAAGCATGGGCGCAACACGACATGGCAGCTGATGCCGATATGCGTCTTGATATGGTGGCAGAGCTCCTCGCACAACCGCTGTTGCTCGGCTTCGCTCGATTGCTGATGTTCGCCACGCAACTCCACATGCACCTCGACACTGTCCAGATTGCCGTGGCGAGACAGATGAATCTCGTAGTGCTCGCATAGCTGGCGGACCTTGAGCACCTGCTCTTCCACCTGGGTGGGGAAGACGTTTACGCCGCGTATGATGAGCATGTCATCGCTGCGGCCCGTAATCTTGTCGATACGGCGCATGGGCCGCGCGGTGCCTGGCATCAGCCGCGTCAGGTCTCGCGTACGGTAACGGATCATGGGTAACGCTTCCTTGGATAACGTTGTGAAGACCAGCTCTCCGAGCTGCCCGTCCGGCAATACTTCGCCGGTTACCGGGTCGATGATTTCAGGGTAGAAATGGTCTTCCCAGAGCGTTGGGCCATCCTTGGTTTCCGCGCATTCCATGGCAACACCGGGCCCCATGATTTCGGAGAGGCCGTAGATGTCGAGCGCCGTGATGCCCAGACGCGATTCGATGGAACGCCGCAGCTCGTCCGTCCAAGGCTCAGCACCAAAGATGCCCAACCGAAGCGACAGCTCGTCCGGCGTGACGCCTTGGCGCTCCAGTTCATCCGCGATGTTGAGCATGTAGGACGGCGTCACCATGATGATGTCGGGCTTGAAGTCCCGGATCAGCTGGACCTGCTTCTGCGTCTGCCCGCCAGACATCGGGATAACGGTACAACCCAGCCGCTCCGCCCCGTAGTGCGCACCCAGGCCACCCGTAAACAGGCCATAGCCATAGGACACCTGGACCTTGTCGCCCTTTCGCCCACCCGCTGCGCGGATGCTGCGCGCCACGAGGCAGGCCCATGTATCGATATCGTTCTGCGTGTAGCCCACGACCGTAGGCTTGCCTGTCGTCCCGCTCGATGCATGCAGCCGAACGATATCGTGCATCGGCACCGCAAAGAGGCCATAGGGATAGTTGTCGCGAAGATCCGACTTGAGGGTGAACGGAAATTTCGCAAGGTCCGCGAGCGACCTGAGATCGGACGGGTGCACACCCAGCTCGTCGAACCGCTGGCGGTACATCGGCACGTTCTGGTAGGCATGTTCCAGCGTCCACCGCAGGTGGGTCAGCTGATGGTCGCGAAGTTCATCGACGCTGGCGGTTTCCATGTGATCCAGCAGGGCGGCGTCTGTCATCTGCATATTCATGGCTTCACTCGATTATTGTTGTTTGGCGTGAGGTCGGTGGCTGTGCAACAAGGCCCAGGCCGGCTACCAAGCGATCAAACGCGCTCGATGATCATGGCGATCCCCTGGCCGACCCCGATACACATCGTGCACAGCGCATAACGCGCCTCGCGCTCCTCAAGCTCGTAAAGCGCCGTGGTCACCAACCGTGCGCCACTCATGCCCAGCGGATGGCCGAGCGCGATCGCACCACCATTTGGATTCACTCGAGGATCATCGTCAGCGAGGCCCAGCTCCCGGAGAACAGCGAGCCCCTGGGCCGCGAAGGCTTCGTTGAGCTCGATGACATCCATATCGGCAAGCGACAACCCGGCAAGCGCCAGGGCCTTGCGTGTAGCCGGGACCGGGCCAATGCCCATGATTCGCGGCTCCACTCCGGCGGTGGCCATAGCGACGACACGGCCACGTGCCTTGAGCCCCTGTTCTTGAGCCGCGCGCCCGCTGGCCATCAACACCGCGCAAGCCCCGTCGTTCACGCCCGAGGCATTGCCTGCCGTGACGCTGCCACCATCACGAAACGGTGTACCTAGACGAGCCAGCTGTTCCCGTGTCGTTTCCGGCCTCGGATGTTCGTCCTGCTCAACGCGCAGGGGCTCCGATTTGCGCCGGAGAATTTCTACCGCGACGATCTCCCTCGCGAAGCGGCCACGCGCCGTGGCATCGCCAGCCTTCTGCTGGCTACGCAGGGCGAAGGCGTCCTGATCCTCGCGGGAGATCTCGTACTGCTCGGCAACGTTCTCCGCTGTCTCCGGCATCGAATCGATACCGAACAGGGCCTTCATTTGGGCATTGACGAAGCGCCAGCCGATGGTCGTGTCGAAGACATCCGCCTGCCGGGAGAACGCCTGATCCGCCTTGCCCATGACAAATGGGGCGCGCGACATTGATTCCACGCCACCCGCGATCATTAGCCCTGCTTCACCACAGCGCAGGGCGCGGGCCGCCTGCCCTATCGCATCCATCCCGGAGCCACACAGCCGGTTCAGTGTCGTCCCCGGCACCGTGACCGGCAAACCGGCCAGCAACGCGGACATCCGGGCTACGTTGCGGTTGTCTTCACCCGCCTGGTTCGCGCAACCGTAGACGACGTCGTCGATCGCGCTCCAGTCCAGCTCAGGGTGGCGCGACTGGAGCGCTTTCATGGGTATGGCACCCAAATCATCCGCCCGTACAGCACTGAGCGCGCCGCCGTAACGCCCGATCGGTGTACGGACCGCATCGATGATCAGCGCATCGTTATCCTTGTAATCACTCACGGTCACTCTCCTGGGCGATCACCGACCCCCTCACTTGGTAAGACTTGCCCCGGAACAGCGCGACCAACTGGCCGTCCTGGTTCTCTATCCGGGTGTCGTAGGTCCCGGTACGGTTGCTTCGGCTTTGCTCAACGCAGGTAGCCGTAAGCAGATCACCCAGCCGGCCCGGCGCGATGAACTCGATGCTGCAGCCCTGTGCGACGGTAGCCTGGTCGTAGGTATTGCATGCAAAGGCGAACGCCGAGTCGGCCAGCGCAAAGATGAAACCGCCGTGGCAGGAGCCGTGCCCCTGAATCATGTCTTCGCGAACACACATGGTCAGCACCGCTTCACCGGACGCGACCCGAACCACTTCGATCCCAAGGCTCTGGGACGCGCGATCGCGGGCATACATGGCCTCGGCGCAACGCGCAGGCAATGAAGTGTCAGTCATGAACGTGCCCTCCTTCTTCGGCAAGGCGCGTTAGCCAGACGCTCGGGCGATAGCGGGTTTCGCCATAGGTCGCCTGGAGGTTTCGTAGCGTCTTGAGCACGTAATCGAGGCCAATGGACTCGGCCCAGGCCAGAGGCCCTTTGGGGTAGTTCACACCCGCGCACATGGCCAGATCGATGTCTGCTGGTGAGCCGACACCATGCAACACCGCATCGGCCGCTTCGTTGGCCAGCATCGCAACCGTACGCATTACGAGCAGACCCGGCAGGTCGGCAAGCGGCGTTACCGCCATCCCGGCCCGGCAGAACAATGAAACAGCTGCATCCTGGGCTGCTTGCGTAGCAGCCGCTGACCACGCCAGCGCGACACGGGCTGCCGAAGCGTAGTCGTGGGCAAGGTCGATCAGCACCAGATTGCGCAGTCCGTCCTCTCGCTCACGCTGGCAGGCCATGCGGCCATCGCTCAGAGCGAGCACGGCATCCCCTATGCGCAACAGACCGGAACCTCCCCGCTCCACGACCGCGACGCCCGCGTCCCGGAACCGGGCCACAAGCGCTCGGGCAGGCCCAAGGTCGCCTTCAACGACACATACGAAATCGGCCGTTTCGGCGCTGACCACAGCGGGTGACGGCCTCTCGGCACCTGTCGAATACTCATAGAAACCGCGGCCGCTTTTGCGGCCTAGAAAGCCCGCGTCAACCAGCTCCTTTTGAATCAGTGATGGCTGAAAACGTGGATCGCCGTAGTAGGCGTCGAATACCGAACAGGTCACCGCATAGTTGACGTCATGCCCGATGAGGTCGGTCAACTCGAAGGCGCCCATACGGAATCCACCGGCTTCGCGCATCAGCGCATCGAGGCTCGCGCAATCCGCGGCCCCTTCCTGGAGCAGGCGGAGACTTTCGGCGTAGAACGGCCGCGCAACGCGGTTGACGATGAAGCCCGGCGTGGACCGCGCATGCACCGGTTTCTTGCCCCAGGCCGCCGCGGTCGCGTACAGACAGTCAGCGACATCCCGGTCAGTCGCGAGCCCGGAAACAATTTCGACCAAGGCCATCAGCGGTGCCGGGTTGAAGAAATGCAGGCCCGCCAGGCGCTCCGGGTGGCGCAAGCCGGCGCCCAGGGCCGTAATGGATAGAGATGACGTATTGCTTGCCAGCAGGCAGGTCGGGGCGCAGTACGCTTCGAGTTCCGCGAACAGGGTCCGCTTGGCCTCCAGGCTTTCCACAATGGCCTCGATGATCAGACCGGCATCCGCCAGGTCAGCCAACGAATCCACGACACTCAACCGGGCACGACAATCCGCCTGCGCGTCGTCGCTCAGGCGCCCTTTCTCGACAAGACGCGTCAGCTGCCGGTTGATACCCTCGATCGCAGTAGCGGCAGCCCCTTCCCGAGCATCATACAGTCGGACCGAATGCCCAGCCTGCAGCGCCACCTGGGCAATACCGGCACCCATGGCACCGGCGCCCACCACCGCGACGATGACGTCAGTCTTCAATGCAGCCATTTCACCGCCCCTTGAACTGAGGCTGGCGTTTTTCAATGAACGCCGAGACGCCTTCACGGTAGTCCTCGCTGCGGCCGCCCAGCCGCTGAAGGTCGCGCTCGAGATCAAGTTGCTCGTCGAATGTATTGGACAGGCTTGCGTTGAGCGCGCGCTTGATGAGGCCGAGCCCATAGGTGGGCTGAGTGGCGAAGTGCCGCGCAAGCTTCAAGGCCTCGTCCTGCAATTCGGCGTCATCCACCACGCGATGAATCATGCCCCACGCCTCTGCGTGCTCGGCAGGTATGCGATCGCCAAGCATCATCAGCGCCTTGGCTCTCGCCATTCCGATCAACCGCGGCAACGTAAAGGTACCGCCCGAATCAGGTACAAGGCCCAGCTTGCAGAACGCCTGGATGAAACTCGCCGAGCGCGCCGCCAGAACCAGGTCACATGCAAATGCGATGTTCGCACCGGCTCCCGCTGCCACGCCGTTCACCGCGCAGATCACCGGCATGGGCAGATCGCGCAACGTGCGGATCATTGGGTTGTAGTACTGCTCCAGCGACTCCCCCAGGTCCGGCGCGGCATCACCGGGCGCCACCTTCCTGTCCCCCAGATCCTGACCCGCGCAGAAGCCTCGCCCTGCCCCGGTTATCAGCAAGGCCCTCACCTCGCCGGCTTGGCGGACCCGCTTCAACGCCTCGCGGACTTCTGTATGCATCTGCCGGTTGAAGCTGTTGAGCGCTTCAGGCCGGCTGAGCGTCAGTGTCGCCACGCCCGCGTCGATGGAGAACTGAATGGTCTCGAACGTCATGTCGGTGTCCTTCGAATGGATAGGGCTCAACGGCCGCTGAAGTGGGCTTTGCGTTTTTCCTGGAATGCGCGAATGCCTTCGCCGCGATCAGCCGTACCCGCCAGGACCGTGAATGCGTGGCGCTCGAAGCGAAGCCCACTGGCGAGGTCGGTATCGAAGGCCTTGAGCAGCGCTTCCTTGGCGAGCCGAACCGCCAGGGGCGCTTTCTCGGCGATGCGCAGCGCGACGTGCATGGCACGCTCGACCGTGAATTCGGGTTGGGTGATTTCGCTGACCAGGCCGAGATCCAATGCGCGGCGCGCCGTGATTGGCTCGCCCGTGAGCACCATTTGCATGGCGGCCGATTTACCCACTGCACGCAGCAATCGCTGGGTGCCGCCTGCGCCAGGCATGATCCCGAGATTGATCTCCGGCTGACCGAAGCGGGCGTCTTCACCTGCGATGAGGATGTCCGCGCTCATTGCCAGTTCACATCCACCGCCAAGTGCGAACCCATTGATGGCCGCCACGATGGGTTTGCGAAATGCGGCAATGCGTTGCCAATGGGCCTGACGCGGGTCTTCCAGCATGCCAACCAGATCACGCCGCGCCATCTCGTTGATGTCGGCACCCGCCGCGAAGGCCTTTCGACTGCCCGTCAACATGACGACCCGGACGTCAGCATCGGCGTCAGCGGTCGCGAGCGCGTCGGCGAGCTCACCAAGCAATTCGGTATTGAGGGCATTCAGCGCTTCGGGACGGTTGAGCGTGATGAGCTGTACGCCGGATGCGGGAGGCTGGACGAGGAGCGTCCTGGGCATGACACGATTCCTCTGCACGCACGGCATCGAGTGCCGCTTTTGTTATTGGAGGCCTGCGCCGGCACGTTTTACGGGCAGGCTTGCTTGGGATGAAGTATAGTCCCAATGCGATACAACTATTCAATACCGATTTTTATTTCTGTATCTTTTTCGAAAGACTCGATCCGCGTGTCTCGTCATGGGAGCCCCGCAATGCCGTGCTATCGCTTCGACGACTACATTCCCGTGGTCCATCCCACTGCCTACGTCCACCCCACCGCTGTATTGATCGGCGATGTCATCGTCGGCCCACGCTGTTACGTTGGGCCGCTGGCGAGCCTGCGGGGCGACTTTGGACGGCTGGTCCTGGAGGAAGGCGCCAACTTCCAGGACACCTGCGTGATGCATGGCTTTCCCGGCAGCGACACGGTGGTTGGCCGCAATGGGCATATCGGCCATGGGGCGGTGCTGCACGGCTGTGTCATCGAGGAGGACGTGCTAGTGGGCATGAATGCCGTTGTAATGGATCGGGCGCGTATCGGTGCTCGCTCTTTTGTCGCCGCCACTGCGTTCGTCAAGGCCGGATTCGAGTGCCCCGAGCAGTCTCTCATCGTGGGCAGCCCTGCCACGGTGAAACGCACCCTGAGCGATGATGAAGTGGCCTGGAAGCGCGCCGGTACCGCCGAATACCAGGCACTGGCTCAGCGCTGTCTGCAACAGATGGCCGAATGCACCCCGTTGGCCGAGCCCGAACCGGACCGCCAGCCACGCCGGGAGGCGCATTACAAAACCAAAGCTGAAACGCTAGGGCGGTAACGCGGCTGCAAAGACTGGATGTCGGACATCCGCGCTCACCGAGCCGCAACGCTTGCACCCGGTTTCAACGCCGGGACGGACGCGGCGCATCGGTGCGATGGCTCAAGTTCCATCCGAGGATGGCTCGGCTGAGTCGTCAGCCTCCTGCAACCTCATGCATAGCCTTTGCTATGCCGATACGTTCTAACCGATACGATGATTCCGTTCCGTATCAAATACCTGCGTTCACACTTCGCCTACATCACGCGGTATAGTCGTTTCTTTTCGACATCCACGCCCGCATGCCGACTCTCGCCCCACTTGACCAGCTGATCGCACGCTTCCAGCAGCAAACGCCCATCCGGGCCAGTTCCCTGATCATTACCGTCTACGGTGACGCCATTGAACCGCATGGCGGGGCCGTATGGCTCGGCAGCCTCATTGGATTGCTCGAACCGATGGGCATCAACGAGCGACTGATCCGGACATCGATCTTTCGCTTGACGCAAGAAGGTTGGCTGACAGCGGAGAAGGTCGGCCGACGTAGCTACTACCGCCTGACAACAGCTGGCCGCCGCCGATTCGAGAAAGCATTCAAGCGCGTCTACAGCAACGTGATGCCAGCCTGGGACGGCACCTGGCGCATGGTACTGGTTTCACAGCTCGCGCCGGAGCTGCGCAAAGCGGTGAAAGAGGAGCTCGAATGGCAAGGTTTCGGTCAATTGGCGCCCAATGTACTGGCGTGCCCGAGCTGCGACCGGCGAGACCTGACCGCCACCCTGCAGGAGCTTGGCGCCCTCGAAGACAGCATCGTCTTCGATACGCGAACGGACGATGTCATGCCCTCCAAGGCACTGCGTTCACAAGTACGGGAGAGCTGGGCGATCGAGTCGCTATCGGCTCATTACGCAGAGTTTACCCAGCTGTTCCGGCCGCTGTGGCAAGCCGTGCGTGAGCAGGAATCGCTCGACCCGACAGAGGCGTTTCTCGCACGCACCCTCCTCATCCACGAATATCGAAAGCTGCTGCTCCGCGACCCTCAGCTGCCCGATGAGCTGCTACCCAGCGACTGGGAAGGCCGCTCCGCCCGCTTGCTATGCCGCAACCTGTATCGCGCCCTCTGCCCACCCGCCGAAACACTGCTGCTCAAAACGCTCGAAACCGCCGACGGTCCAGTACCGGAGGCGAACGAAGCGTTCTATAGACGCTTCGGCGGATTGAAATAGGGCAACCGGTTCAAGGTGCCAGCCACGTAGCACTGCTTGCTGCCCTAATACAACGTTCGCACGGGCAACGCCGGCAGGCTTGGCCGTAGCGTTGTGGTGGGTATTGCACGAGGTAAACGGTGGAAGCCCTCCGGGATTCCACCCTACGGTTCTGGCCGGGTCTGAAGATAGCCAACGCTGTAGTCGTAGGGTGGGTTAGCGAAGCGTAACCCACCGAATCGGCCGATGCCGCAACTACTGGGCTCCGCGCTAGGCCACTGCTCATACGAGCAACGCGCGACAATCTACCTGTCGCCGCGTGGCTCATATTGGCACGACGTAAACGGTGAAGCCTTACGGGATTCCACCCTACGGTTCTGCAGCACTGTAGGGTGGGTTAGCGAAGCGTAACCCACCGAGTTGACCGGTGCCGCAACTGCTGGCCTCCGCTCGAGCGCACTGCTCATGCGGGCAACTCGAAAACACACTCCGGCCGTCGCCACGTCGCTCGTACTGGCTCGAGGTAAACGGTGGAAGCCCTTCGGGATTCCACCCTACGGTTCTGCAGTAGCGCAGCGGTCCCGTAGGGTGGGTTAGCGAAGCGTAACCCACCGGATCGGACTAAAGATGGCTTTCGGGGTGGACGTGCGATGCCATCGACCTCAACGCTCGATCACTCCCTCGGCCACTGCTCCAGCACCTCAACGAACCGGCCTAACCAGGCATTCGCCTGACTACCATCGATCACACGGTGGTCGATCGTGAGCGATACGTACGCGCGCGACCGAGCCTGGAAGGTGTCTACACCGTCGATTTCGGTCACCACCACCCGCTTCTCCAATGCACCGATTCCCAGGATCGCGGACTGCGGCTGATTGATGATGATGGGGGACGCGAACAGCGCGCCGGAGACACCGTAGTTCGACACCGTGAAGGTTCCGCCCTGTACGTCCGCCGGCTTCAACGAGCCGTTACGAGCCGCATCGGTGAGCGCCTGCAACCGAGACGCGATGCCCCGCAACGACAGGTCCTGCGCGCCGTGAATGACCGGGACGATCAGGCCCTTGTCGCCTAGCGCGGTACCAACGCCCAGGTTGATGTCTCTGAACACCTCGAGGTAGTCGTCGTGCCAACGGCTGTTGACCTCTGGCACCCGGCGCATTGCTTCGACCGCGGCAGCAACGAAGTACGCGGTGAATGTCAGGTTGATTCCTTCGTTCGCGAACGTGTCCCTGTGACGCTTGCGGTGCGCCATGATCGCGCCGAAGTCGGCTTCGAAGACAGCCGTGACGTGAGGCGCCGTCGTGACCGAATGGTGCATGTGTTCCGCAATCCTGCGGCGCATGCTGCTGTGTGGGATGCGTGTCACACCATCGACGACGGCCTCCGCTTTGGCAGGTTGCCGTAACGCATCGACTTCCGCCCTGGAAGAAGGCGCCTCAGCGATTACCTCGTCTGTACGCCCCGCCCGAACGTCACTACTGCGATCGACCTGCGCCTGTTCGCGCTCCACAATCGCAGCCACCACGTCGTCCCGGGTCAACCGCCCTCCACGACCGGTCCCACAGCCCTCAAGGCTCTTCGGATCCATGCCATGCTCGGCGAGCAGCCGGCGTACCGATGGCGACAGCCGCAACTCCGGGTCGAACACCGGATCGGTCGGGCCGCGTTCGGTTGGGCCGCATTCGGTCGGGCCGCGGTCGGTTGGGCCGCGTTCGGCTGGGCCGCATTTGGCCCCGGCGCTTTCCGGCGCGCCGGCCGCACGCGGTTGGGCCGGCTCTCCTACCGAGCGGGCGATCGCCTGCTCGCCTTCATTCGCACGAACGCGGCCGATAACGGCGCCCGGCGCCGCATCGATACCTTCATGGATGACAATCTGCAGCGCACCCTCTGCCGGCGCGCACACTTCAACGACAACCTTGTCCGTTTCGAGCTCGACCACCGGCTCATCCTTACGGACCGTATCGCCTTCCTTTTTCAGCCAGGTACGTACGGTGGCACGGGTGCCGTCCTGCTCGACCGGCGCGGTGATGTCCAGCTGTCCGGCTGAGATGCTCATGTCAGTCATGTCAGAACCCCAGCAGATCGTCGATCTTGGCGCGGATGCCTTCTACGGAGGGCAGCGCGTGTTCCATGAGAACCGGGTGATGCGGGCTGGGAATATCCGGCATCGTCAGCCGGCTCACGGGCGCATCCAGATCCAGGAACGCGTGCTCTGTGACAACAGCGGCTATTTCGGCACCGAAGCCCGCCGTGCCGAGGTCCTCGTGTACGACCAGGCAGCGGTGGGTTCGCCGAACGGACGCAAGCACAGCCTCGCGGTCCCACGGCATCAGCGTGCGCAAGTCGATCACGTCTACCGACCGCCCCTCGGCTGCGCGTTCGCAACGCTCGACCATGGCGCCCCACGTGACGATGGTTAGTTTGTCACCCGAAACCACGGTCCGCGCTTTCCCGAATGGAAGTACGTAATCGTCTCCGGGATAAGGCCGCCTCGCAGAGGCGGCATCGAGCATGGCCCGGTGTTCGAAGAAAATCACCGGGTCATTGCCTCTTAGCGCGGCGCGCAACAGGCCGACCGCATCTTCGGCATTGGACGGCACGGCCACTTTCCAACCCGGGGAGTGCACGAACTGCACCTCGTTGGTCTGGCTATGCCACGGGTCGCCGCATTTGAAGAACCCACCTGGGATCCGGACCACCATGGGTGCGGCGAAGCGGTTGTTCGTCCGCCAACGCATGGTGCCGCAATCGTTGATCTGCTCCATGGCCGGGTCTGCGTATTTACGAAACTGAATTTCCGGCACGGGCATCAGGCCACAAAGGGCCATGCCCACCGCGCGACCAATGATGCCTTCCTCGGAAAGACTGGTATCGAAGACCCTCGCCTCGCCATGTTTTTCCTGCAGTCCGAGCGTGACGGCATGCACACCGCCCTTCGGGCCGATGTCCTCACCGAATAGCACAACGCGTGGGTTGACCGAGAGCTCATGGTCGAGCGTCCGCCGGATCGCAGCGACCATGTTGATGCGCTGACCATCGCCTTCGGCTTTTTCCCTGCCGGCCGGTGACGCATACCCTTCTGGCAACTGCCCGCCACGCTGCTGCATCTCTCCCTCGAAGAACACGTGGCGGGTGACCCGAGCCGGGTCACTGACGGGCCGCGCCTCCGCCTCGATACGCGCCGCATCGACGGCCTCGCGTGCCTGCGCCTCCAGCGCATCCCAGTCATTCACGGAGAGCTGGGACGGCACCAGAAACTCACGCAATCTGGGCAAAGGATCGCGCGCCCACTCGCGCTTTACGGTCGCGGCAGACTTGTACGTCTGGGTGTCCTGGAAGCTGTGTCCTTGCAGGCGGGGAACCGTGAGACGCAGCAGGCAGGGGCCCCTGCGGGCGCGCACATGCTCGATGGCCTCGTCGATGAGCGTAGCGCTTTCCTCTGGTTTGCAACCGTCGCCGGAAAGCACGTGTAGATTTTGAAAACTCGCAAGATTCCTGGCGATATCGGCGCCCGGCGTTTGAAATGTGGATGGGACGGAAATACCGAAACCGTTGTCCTCGATGAAGAAAAGCATCGGTAGCTTTTGCGTGGTCGCAATCGTCAGCGCCGCCCAGAACCCATTCGTGGCAACCGAACCATCGCCACCCAGCACAACGCTGATGGCGTTGCCGTAGGTTTCATCCTTCATCACCCTGGCGCGGTACTCGATGCCTTGCGCCCAGCCCGCGGTCGGCGTGTACTGCGCGCCCACACCGCCGCACATCGGCAGTGCGGCCGGCCCACCAGGGTTGGGGTAGTTGAAGACCACACCGATATCACGACCGTCCGAATATCCCCCAGCGCGTGCCATCGAGGAACCCAGTGCTTCCTCCAACGCAACGCCAAGCGCGAGCAGCATCGGCCGGGACCGGTAATAGCCGCAGGCGGCGTCGTGTCGGTCGGTCAGGCGTGAGCCAAGTAGAATCTGCGACAGGTCGTGGCCGCGCGCCGAGAACTGATACAGCACCTTTTTCTCCGGCACGAGCGTCTTTTCTTCGAGCTCGTCGAGGGTGCGCGATACCAGCATGAGATAGGCCACACGCCGCCAGTCATAGGCTGCAAGGGCGTCATTGGCAGGCACGGTGTGCCTGGGCTTTCTCTGGATAACCGTCATTTTGTTCTTATCCTTTTCGGTAAAGCGGCTGCGGCACGCGTGTGACCGCCACTGCAAACGATGGTAAGAAACGGCTCCGAGAAAGTGCTTTCTCATTTCCTCTGGAAACGTAGAATCCGAGTGGATTCTTTTCGGAAAAACAATAATGAAAAACGAATCGTTCCCTGACCCTTACGCGATCAAGATCCTGTCCGCGCTGCAGCAGGACGGCCGACTTTCCGTGCAGGACCTGTCGACCCAGATCGGCCTGTCGACCTCCCCGACCTGGAAGCGCCTCAAGGCGCTCGAACAGGACGGCACTATCCAGCGCTACACGGCCGTACTGGACCACACGCGTGTTGGGCTTGGTAACTGCGTGCTCGCAGAGGTGAATCTGTCACGCCACGTGGAGAATGTGGTCGACGAGTTCGAAGCGGCCGTCCGGCAGTGCCCGGCCATCATTGAATGCTTCAGTACCACGGGGCAGGCCGACTACCTGCTGAAGGTCGTCACGCCCGACATCGCCAGCTACGACGACTTCCTTCACAAAGTCATCTTCAAGCTGCCGGGCGTAAGCGAGATCCGTTCTTCGGTCGTGCTCCGGGAGGTCAAGAGCCGCGGCCCGCTGCCCCTCGACCATCTTTGAACACGGCCAGCCGTGAGTGCCCCCGTAGGGCAATTGAATATCTGTGAACACAACCACCAGCAGCCAGCCGTGAGCGCCTGGCTGGCCCAATAGGAAAACAGGACAGACCCGGATGATAGGCAAATCGGTATACACGGCGGCCGCCTCGGCCCTGCTGCTCTTCACCTCGATGGCGAACGCTGGGGGACTGCAGACCCGCGCCGAGCCGATCTTCGCACCGCTGATGAAGGCGCATGAGATCCCGGGGCTCGTCGTCGGCATCACCCGTAATGGGCAGCATGAGTTCTACGTCGCCGGTCAGGCGTCACGCGACGGAGACGTCCCGGTGACGCCTGATACGCTATTCGAAATCGGATCGATCAGTAAGCTTTTCACGGCCACGCTGGCTGCACTGGCCGAACAGCGTGGCGCCATTCGCCTCGATGACACCGTCGCGAAGCACGTATGCGATGGCACCTGCACGATCGGCAACGATCTCACCCTGCTCGACCTCGCCACCCACCGCACGGGCGGGATGCCACTTCAGGTACCCGATGACATAACCGATGTGCCCGGCGTTCTTCGCTGGCTGCAGGACTGGACCCCGCCCCAACCCGGCGCTCGCAGCTACTCCAATATCAGTGTGGGCCTTCTGGGCTATCTGCCGGCAAAAGCGATGGGGATGGGATACCGTCAGGCTGCCGAGGAGGTACTGTTCCCGGCATTTGGGCTTCAAGACACCTGGATCGATGTGCCGGAAAAGGCAATGGCCCAGTACGCGTGGGGGTATGAGCGCAAGACGGACAAACCTATCCGGGTGTCTCCCGGCGTGCTGGATGCAGAGGCCTACGGGGTCAAGTCCACCGCGCGCGATATGCTCAAGGTCCTCGATATCGAACTGGGACGCGGCGACGCGCCGGATGAGCTGAAAAAAGCCGTTGCCCGCACACAGGAAGGCCAGTTCAAGACAGGCCCCTTTACCCAGGCGATGATCTGGGAACGATACCCCTGGCCTACCGACGTGGAGGTGATGGTGGCCGGCAATTCGCCCCAGTTCATCCTCAACGCCCAGCCGGTCGAACAGCTCCCATCACCGAGCAATGACGGGAGCGACGTGATCCTGAACAAAACGGGCTCAACCAACGGTTTTGGTGGCTACGTCGCAATCGTCCCGAGCCAGGGGCTGGGGATTGTCGTCCTGGCGAACAGGAATTACCCCAATGAAGCGCGTGTCAGGGCAACACATGCCCTGATCGAGGCGCTTGGTCGATAATCATGCGACCCGGGGTGCGGCAGGCTGGTGTATCGCGTCGCCGCAAGCCCTGCCTGCCTCAGCGCGCCGCATCCCCGTGCACCGTGGAGAGCGGCGCGGCTACCGATTCAAGCGATTTGCGCTCGGATGCTACGCCCCAACGGGCCTGGACCGCGCCGGCGATGAGCATGAGCGTCGCGCCAATGATGTAGCCGAGGTAAACGTTCCCGCGGTCGGCGGTTTCGATCAGGTGGCCGAACAACAGCGGCCCGATGATGCCGCCAAGCCCTGTGCCGAAGGCGTAGAAAACGGCAATGGCCAGAGCGCGAATCTCCAATGGGAACGTCTCGGCCACGGTCAGGTAGGCCGAGCTTGCCGCCGCCGATGCGAAGAAGAAGATCACCATCCAGCAGATCGTTTGCCCTGTTGCGCTCAGCACGTCGATGTAGAACAGGTAGCCACTGCCCAGAAGCAATAGGCCGGACAACGCGTAGGTGCCGCTGATCATGATCCGGCGCCCGACTACATCGAACAGGCGTCCGAGAATCAGCGGCCCACAGAAGTTTCCGAGCGCGAACGGCAGGATGTACCAGCCCACCTCATGCGAGGGGACGCCGTAGAAGTCTGCCAGTACCAGCGCATACGTGAAGAAGATGGCGTTGTAGAAGAAGGCCTGCGCGGTCAACAGGGTCAGCCCCACCAGCGAGCGCTGCCGGTGCCGATTCACCAACGTATTGAACACCTCGGCGAGCGGCGTATGGTGTCGCGCACGCAGCCGTATACGCTGCTCGGGCCCGACCTCGGCCAGCGTATGCCCCTTGGCCCGGAACCGTTGCTCGATATCTTCGACGATGCGCTGCGCTTCTTCCGGGCGATTATGGATCAGCAGCCAACGTGGGCTCTCCGGGATCCACAGGCGCATCAGCACGACCACGATCCCAAGCGCACCACCGATACCGAAACACAGCCGCCACCCCAGTTCGCTGGACATCACGTTCGGGTCCAGCATTACGACCGCACCGATCGCACCCAGGGCAGCGCCCAGCCAGAAAGTGCCGTTCACGCCCAGGTCGACCCAGCCGCGGAAGCGTGCGGGCGTGAACTCCTGGATCGTCGAGTTGATGGCGGAATACTCGCCGCCAATGCCTGCGCCGGTCAGGAAGCGGAACAGGAGAAAGCTCCACAGGTTCCAGGAAAACGCCGTCGCGAGCGTTGCGGTGACATACACCGCGAGCGTAATGAAGAAGAGTCGGCGCCGGCCCAGTCGATCCGCCAGCCACCCGAAGAACAGCGCGCCCGAAACGGCGCCTGCGATATAGGCGCCCCCTGCCAGGCCGATATCGGCATTCGTCAGCTGAAGCACAGGGCTTTCGCGCAAGGCCCCCGCGACGGACCCGGCCAACGTGACTTCGAGCCCGTCCAGCAGCCAGGTGATGCCGAGCGCCATGACCAGCAGCGTGTGAAAACGCCCCCAGGGAAGCCGGTCGAGCCGCGCTGGCAAATCGGTCTCGTAGATACGCCCTTCCGAAGCGTGCTGTTTGTGTTCGTGAATTCTGCCCGCGCTTCGCCCCATGGTTGCCTCCCGCCCTTCTCAGCATAGAGAGCAAGGCGCAAGACGCGGAGTTCAGCAGGTGGTAGTTCGATCAGGACTGACGGTACGGCAGCGCCGTGGCCGCCTCTTCCGCATAGCGCCGCACCCCTGCCCGCTCCTGTTCGAGATAATCCGCAACAGCGGCACGCAGCCCCGGATGCGCCAGGTAGTGCCAGGAACGCGTCAACAGGGGTTCGAAGCCGCGAATCAGCTTGTGCTCGCCCTGGGCGCCCGCGTCGAAATGGGCGAAGCCATTGGCGATGGCGTATTCCATGCCCTGGTAGAAACAGGTCTCGAAATGCAGCCGATCGTATTCCGCAAGGCAGCCCCAGTAGCGGCCATAGAGCGTGTTTTCCCCGGCGAGGAAGAACGCCATGGCCACCGGCCGTGAGCCCTGCTGCGCGAGGATGACCTTGATCCGCTCGGGCATTCGCTCGGCCAGAAGGCTGAAGAATGCGCGCGTCAGGTACGGCCGCTGTGCGCGGACGTGATAGGTGGTGGCGTAACACGCATAGATGAAGTCCCAGTCCGCTTCCGTCAGCGATGGTCCTTCTCGCCAATCGAACGTAATGCCCTGCCCGGCGACCTGCTCGCGCTCCTTGCGCATCTGCTTGCGCTTTCGAGAAGCGAGCACGTCGAGAAAGTCCTGGAAGTCACGGTAGCCGCGGTTGTGCCAGTGGAATTGGCAGCCCAGCCGCTCGAGCCAGTCAGGCCGCTCGGCCATCAAGGCATCGGCCCCGGGTTCTGTGAAGTTGACATGCACACCGGAGAGGCCAAGTTCCGGCAAGGCGTGGACGATGTCGTCCAGTAACGCGCCTACCGCATCAGGCGGGCCCAGCAGTCGGGGCCCGGTAACGGGCGAAAACGGCACAGCACACAGCAGCTTGGGGTAATAGTCGATGCCTGCCCGGTCGCAGGCATCGGCCCAGGCGTGATCAAACACGTATTCGCCGTACGAATGATGCTTGAGGTAGGCCGGGAATGCGGCCTGCAGCTGGCCCTCCGGGCCGTAGGCCACCTGATGGAATGGCACCCAACCCGTCCGCCCGCCCACGCTTCCGCTCTCTTCAAGGGAAGACAGGAATGCGTGAAGCAGAAAGGGGTTTTGATCTGGCAGCAGGCTGTCCCACTGCTGGGCATCGATGGACGCGAGGGAGTCGATTACAGGCATTCCGGGGCTCCGATAGCGGCGTGCCGGGCATCATTGCACGGGTAGCGCGCTGCTGCAGCCATTCCCGCGCAAACGGCGCCCATGAAAAAGCCCCTCCGAGGAGGGGCTAAAGAGGAGCAGCACACACTTGGAGCAGTAACGCCTTAGAACTGGTACTGGCCGCGCAGTACGAAACCGTCGCCATCATCGTCGCCGTTGGCGTTGGTCAGGTTGTCTACCTTGGCCTTGATGTAGGCTGCGGTGACTTTCACGTTTTCGTTGGCGTACCAGTTGACGCCGAGGTTGTGGACCTTGCCCTTGGTGTCGCCGACGTTGGCGAAGGCGCCGTTGTCGTCTTCAACCTTCAGGTAGTCGTAGCGATAGAACACTTCCCACGCGCCAAACTGTTTGTTGCTTGGCTTGATGGAGTCGAAGCGACCGGTCCGGTACGCACGGGGCTCGCCCGTGATGGTGTAGGCGACCTGGCCGTAATAACCGCTCGACTTGATGTCCTGGAACGGACTGTCATCCGCTTTCAGCTTGCGGCGCAGGTATTCACCCTGTACCGACAGCGGGCCCATGGCCCATGCCGCTTCGAGGCCCCAGGCGGTGTCGTCGTCAAAGCTGCCAGCCGGCTGGTTGTTGGCGCCGCCAAAAACGACACGGTTGCCGTTGGTACCCGCGTCGTTGCCACCGCCCGTTGCCACACCACGCATGCCCAGACGGCTGCGGAAGCGCGTATCGATCGCGGAGTCGCTTACGTCACGGCGTGCAAAGTTGGCACCCAGGTGCAGCACGTTGCCAGCTTCGTGCATCGGCGCGAATACCGCGCGCAGGTTGACCTGCTTCTGGCTGTCGCCATCGGTGTCGTTGGCATCCTTGGAGTGCAGGCCCAGCGAGGCGTATACGGAGTCAGTGGGGTTCGCCTGGACGGCGAAGCCAAGGCCGTTCTGGTGGCTGTTGGCCCAGTCGACGAGCTCGTAGGCAGCGTTACGCTCTGGGGCCGTGACCCACTTGGAGCTGGTGGCCTTTTCGAGACCGAACTCAGGGTCGAAGCGGCCGAACTTGAAGGTCAGCGGCTTGATTCCGGTGTAGGAGATGGACGCTTCGTCGAAGTAACCATCGTCAGAGCTGCCCGCGTTGTGCGAGAAGTCATAGTTGATGTTGTAGCGCCAGTCGGTGAAGGCGTAGCCCGACAGTTCCAGGAACGCGCGACGGAAGTAGGCAGCGTCAGCGGTGTTGCCGTTGTTGGTGTAGATCCCGTCGAAGCGGCTGTAGTCAGCCTGCAGACGACCGCCAACCTTGAAGCCGAATGCCTTGTCGGCAGTACCGACTTCCAGGCCGCCTTTGGTCTTGACGATGATGTCAGCGCCGTCGGTCGTAACGGTACCCGCCGAAACCTGGGCAGACACTGCCAGCGCCAGAGCGGTGGCCGCGAAACCTGCGAAATGCCTGAAGCTCATTGAATATTCCCCATCGGTGCGTAAATGCCTGAAAGCAGGGCCTTTTCCACTGCTCTGCTGCCGGGGAATACTCGCCAGCCATCATGACAGGCCAATTGCCATTAGATGAAAATTTCATGGCAATGGAACTTTTTATTCGAATTATGAACAAGCGATGACAGCGCCGCTCTAGACCGGGCTTTTACAGCGTTTTTATGACGAGTGAGAGGCATCCGGTTCGATCGATTGGCCACGCAGCCACGCTGTGAACCGTTGCGTGAACTCAGGTACAGAACGGAAGAGCAACGTATTCAACGCGATGTTCATGAATGCCGCCAACACAAACAACTCCGGTATCGGCCGCTGCAGTACTGTCAGCACGAGAATGGCCACGATCGCCGAGGCAACCATGAAGAGCGCATTGAGGATGTTGTTGGCGGCGATCACCCGGGAGCGTTGCTCCGGTGGCGTGCGGGACTGGATCAATGCGTACAGCGGCACAATGTAGATGCCGCCGAAGATGCCCAAGCCAAGGATGCAGCCAAGACTCGTCCAGGCCTGCCATATGCCCAATAGCGCCAACCAACTGTAGGGCATCGCCTGCGCAGGCACCGTATGCGTCGCCCAGTAGATCAGCACGCCAAAAACCGTCAGCCCGAGCGCACCCAATGGAACCAGTCCCATCTCGACTCGCCGTCCCGAGAGCTTTTCACACAGCACCGAACCCAGCGCGATGCCGATGGAGAACACGGTCAGAATGAGCGTGACGACCGTTTCATCCCCGTGGAGATAATCCTTGGCATACGCCGGGATCTGCGTCAGATACACCGCGCCCATGAACCAGAACCACGCATTGCCAATGAGCGCACGCGACACGGATTTATGCTGCTGTCGAAGGCCGAGCTTCAGAATTGCACCGGTTTGGCGAAACGGGTTGCGATCGATCACCAAGTCCGGATACGCCGCCGGTGCGGCGGGAATGGAACGGCTCGACACATACGCCAGCACAGCAACCAGCAATACGGCGAACGCAACGACCGCAGCATAGTGCTCACTCCCAAGCATCACACCTGCCGCAATCGTTCCGGTAAGGATGGCGAGGAAGGTACCCATCTCCACCATGGCATTGCCGCCCACGAGCTCCTCAGCCGCCAGGTGCTGCGGCAAGATTGAATACTTCACCGGCCCGAAAAGCGCCGCCTGTAAGCCCATCAGGAAAAGCACCGTCAGCATGATCGGCAGGTTGCCCAGCAGTAGACCCGCCGCGCCAACGACGAGTACAACGACTTCGCCGGCTTTGAGGATGCGGATCAGCCGATCCTTCGGATACTTCTCCCCCAGCTGCCCGCCCAGGGCCGAAAAGAGAAAGAACGGCAGGATGAACAGCAGCGCACACAGGTTCACCAGCAGGCTCTTGTCCCCCGCGACGCCTAGCTTGAAGAGGATCGCAAGAATCAGCGCCTGCTTGTAGACGTTGTCATTGAAAGCCGCCAACGCCTGCGTCACGAAAAACGGCAGGAAACGGCGCGTGCCGAACAGGGCGAATTGCGAACGCTGGCTCATGGGGCTCACTTATGGCTATGGAACAGAGGGCATGTTCTGCCGGTTGCTTATGTAGCTCTAGCTGGAGGGCACGATCAAGCGGTAGCCCGAACACGGAAGGTCGATAGACAGTAGCGGCGCCGGGGCAGCCTGATGTCCGCCAACGGTGGCCATGTTTCGCCTCGCCGGTATTGACGAGATCGAAGGCAGGCCGGAGGCATGTGTGCATGACGCCGACGCCCTGCCACCACGGCGCATCGCCGGAATGCCTTGAAACGCAGAACGAAACATTCCCTCCATTTCGGCCGCGCGACGCAAGGCGCGAAACGCCCTATGGCAAGGCTATACGGCCAACATCTTCAAGCAGCCCACCTACCGAACAATGAATGCAGCGTATATCCCGCGTCGTACAGGGATGTGACACGGGCTTGTCCGCATCGACTGCTGGACACGTGCAATCTGGCAGCGAACTCATGATGAATGTGTCAAGCGTCTGGACGTTCGTTTGGCCGCTGCGATTGCGCACCATCTGGCCGTTGCGCTGCGAATTGCCGCGAGACAGGCCGGTCTAGATGCTTACACAACAAGATCGAGGCGCAGAATGTCCAGAACCGTTCGTATCACGTTGCCACCCAGGCTCACCGACACGATTGTGAGCGAGCTCCACGAACTGGACGGCGTGACAGGCATTCGCGTCGAGCGCGGCGTGTCCCTCAAACCAAGGGAGATGTTGTGAGCGTCGACCTGACCAACCCTGCACAGCTTCGATTGATGGAAAGGCTCGAAGCGCACGCGCTCGGTGAAAGCGACGAATCGTCCATCTCCAGCACGGAGACCCTGAGCAGCATTTCCTGGCCTTCTGCCGGGCTCTTGGCCCGAGAAGCGTCGGAGGCCACCTGGGAGGAAATGGAGTCCTCGCTACTCAAGGAAAGCAACACCACGCCAAACACACTCATCCTGATGTTCTGCGCAGGGGTCATCGCAACGATCGGTATATCCACCAATGCACTGCATGTCGTCGCCGGCGCCATGTTGATTGCGCCCGGTTTCGAGCCCATCAGCCGCATCGGGCTGGGCATCGTGGCCAAGAGCAAGGCATGGCAACGTGGCCTACAGGACCTGCTTTGGCTTTACCTTGCCCTGATCGCGGGTGCGGTAAGCGCAACGCTGATGTTCTGGTCCATGGGCGGTCATCCACTCAACTCCGAACCGAATTACCTCGGCTACGGCCAACTGCTGCAGTATTGGACGAGCCTGTCCCTGACGTCGTCCATTGTCAGCATCCTCTCCGGGATAGCGGGCGCGGTACTGATCGCCACCAACCGTTCGGTTCTCACCGCAGGCGTGATGATGGGGCTGGCGCTGGTCCCGGCCATGACGATCACGGCGGTTGCACTGATCAATGGCGACCTGGCGGCAAGCGGGCAGGCGTTCCTGCGCTGGTTGATCGATCTGGGCGCGGTATTGGTGTGTTCGGTGATGGTTTTCGCCTGGAAACGCCGCTTCGTACAACGGCGCTCGCGGATGCTCCTGTAATGCAGCCTCCGCCCTTGTGCGTGGCATGGCCAAACGAGGAATCGTTCTGGCCGCGCCGGATGGCGGATTCAGCAGGAGGCCTATCCTTGGCCACCAAGGAAAGCACTAGCCGGGTGTACGCCGGGGGTCTGCCGACCTTGGATAGGTACGCTCCTCGGCGAATGTTCCATTGCGCTTTCTGATTTTCACGGAGCCGGTCTTGCCTTTCATGAACTCGGCAGTCTGGCGAATGATATCGGCCTTCTTCTGGGCGCTTTTAAGCGCTTCGTCAGAGCCCTCTGCGACGAGAACCCAGCCATCCCCGTTGGGATTGATGAAATAGTTTTGCATGTGCGCTCCTGATGATTACACCCTCTTTCGGCGCTGTTGACGTAGCCTGAGTTCCCTTGATTTCCGTCGCTCTGGCCCGTGCGCTGAAATCAAGGGGAAACTCATCACTCACGTTGCACAACCGAATGCTTAAGACGGCACGAAGCCTTCTGAACCGTAGCAGTGCGCGATATGGTCCATAAGGCTCAGTGGTAACGCAGCGCGCTGCGCTCTTCGGTATGCACAGAGCCGCTGTCTCAAACGAACCAGGCATCGCTCATGGGCGTAGTAAAGCCCACACCCATCAGGGCTCGCACGCGTTAGAACTGATATTGGCCGCGCAGTACAAAGCCATCGCCCTTATCGTCCCCTTCATCGTTCGTGATGTTCTTGACGCGGGCCCTGACATAGGCGGCGGTTACCTTCACGTTCTCGTTGGCGTACCAATTGACGCCCAGATTGTGGACCTTCCCCTTGGTATCCCCTATGTCCGCAAACGCGCCATTGTCGTCATCGACCTTGAGCGAGTCATAACGGTAAAAGACCTCCCAGGCACCGTACTGCTTGTTACTGGGCTCAATAGCGTCGAATTGACCGGTCTTGTATTGGCGGGACTCGCCTGTGATCGTGTAGGCCGCCTGCGCGTAATAGCCGCTTGACGTGATGTCCTGATAGGCATTGGTGTCAGCCTTCAATCGGGCGCGCATATATTCGCCCTGGAGAGAAAGCGGCCCCCTCGCCCACGCGGCTTCGAAACCCCAAGCGGTGTCATGATCAAAGCTGCCGGCTGGGTGGTCTTCGTCACCGCCGAAGACCACGCGGTTGCCATTGCTACCTGCATCGCGACCGCCATTGGTGTCTACACCTCGCATACCCAGGCGGCTACGCAGGCGCGTATCGATCGCAGAATCGCTGACGTCGCGGCGGGCAAAGTTTGCCCCCACATGCAATACGTCTCCGCTCTCGTGCAGCGGCGCGAAAACCGCACGTAAGTTGACCTGTTTCTGATGATTGCTATCGACTTCGTTGGCGTCCTTAGAAAACAGTCCCACCGAGGCGTAGACCGCATCGTTGGGCTTGGCCTGTACTGCAACGCCGTAGCCACTTTGGTGCCGGTTCGCCCACTCGATCGACTCGAAGGCTGCGTTACGTTCGGGAGCCGTTACCCACTTCGAAGCCGTCGCCTTTTCGAGACCGAATTCCGGGTCGAAGCGGCCAATCTGCAGTTCAACGGCATCGAAGCCGGTATACGTGACGGACGCTTCCTCAAAATAGCCACCATCATTGGCGCGTCCAGAGTTATGCGAGAAGTCGTAATCCACCGTGTACTTCCAGTCCGAAAACGCACGGCCGGACAGTTCGAGGTATGCGCGGCGCAAATATGCCGCCTCGGACGAATGGCCGTTATTCGTGTAGATCCCGTCAAAGCGGCTGTAGTCCGCCTGCACGCGCCCGCCGACTTCAAAGGTGAATGCATCCTCGGCCCATGCGGGTGAACTGACCAATAGCGCCGTGGCGGCGGTTCCTGCGAAATACCTAAAGCTCATCATCGATCCCCATCGGTGCGTATAAAGCTGAAAGCAAGGCTTTCCCATCGCTCCGATGTACAGAAACATGTCATGAGGTAGAGCCCTCATGCACATCAACTTACTGATACAACTGATGGAAGACAGCAGCGCGAAACATTCAGGTTAGTTGTGACAAACAGGACGGCTCGATTGCTCCTGAGCGATTCAATCCCGCAGGAATCTCATCTTGCGACACGCAGGCAAGTGAGAAGGAATGATGCGACTTGGCCGTGCCCTGCAGTGCGCGCGATGGCCCTGTTGGACGCGGCTACCTGATAGAATCGAGTGGACGTGGCCAGTGATCGCGTCACGGATGCAGCAGCGCCACGCAGCTGCAATAGCGAGATCGCCAAACTAGTCTATTCACCGTTCGCCTGGACTGCGGTCGCCGAGAGCGAGCTAGCCACACTGGTAAGGCCGGAGAGAAGCTTTGTCTTCCGGCCCCGACCCACGGCCAACAGGCGCCGAGCGCCAAGCGCGTCCCAGCCTGCCCTCGAGTTAGCGCATTCGATCCGCGCGAACCGTCTTTCACAGGCGTAGCCGTCTTACCCAATGCTGCGAAGGGGGTGACAGGCTAACGCTGGCTCCAATCAACCGCAGTGATATGAGCAAGATCATTCAAGACTCAAAAGCGCCAAAGACCTATGCTTCGCGCCCGGAGGATATTCGATGTCGCGTTATATAGAGTTATTACACGGTGCGAGAGACACGCTGCCACTGCTACTGGGTGCGGCTCCGTTCGGAATCATCTTTGGCACATTGGCCGTCACCGCCGGTTTCGATCTGTGGCAGGTCATGGGGCTGTCGCTGTTGGTCTATGCAGGTTCGGCGCAATTCATTGCCGTGAGTCTGGTCGGTGGCGGCGCAGGCGCCGCCGTCGTTCTCGTGACCACCTTCATCGTCAATCTGCGCCACGCGCTATACAGCGCAACACTGCAACCGTTCGTACGTAACCTCCCCATACGCTGGCGAGCCCTCCTCGCCTTCTGGCTTACGGACGAGACGTTCGCCGTCGTCCAGCATCGCTATACCCGCGCTGATACCTCGCCCCATAAGCATTGGTATTTCCTGGGCTCGTGCCTTGCCATGTACGGCAACTGGCAGCTCTGCACGCTGATCGGCGCTGTCTTTGGTCAAACCGTCCCCAACCTTGCCGCGTGGGGGCTCGACTTCGCCCTTATCGCCACCTTCGTCGGCATCGTCGTGCCCATGCTCAAGGGCTACCCGCACGTAGCCGCCGCCTTAATGGCTGGCGCCACTGCCCTCCTTGCGCACAGCCTGCCCTACCAGCTTGGCCTGATCCTCGCCGCCGCCACTGGCATCGTCACCGGCACCTGGCTGGAGCGCCGCACTACCCGAACCGCAGAGGCCGCCTGATGGACACTACCTGGCTCATGATCATCGGCATGCTCGTGATCACCTTCAGCATCCGCTACTCGTTCTTCGCCTGGCCGAGCCTCCGGTTCTCGCCTGCCATTCGCCAAGCGCTGCACTACGTCCCCATCGCGGTCCTCACCGCTATCGTCGTGCCCGCCATGCTCATGCCCGGCGGCAATGACCTGGACGTGTCATTCGATAACGCCTACCTGCTCGGCGGGATCGCAACGATCATCCTAGCCGCAGCAACCCGCCACCTGCTGGTGACGATTGCGGGCGGGTTGGTGATCTTCTTTCTATTGAGGTGGGCGCTCGGGCAGTTGGGTGTATAGAGCGCTTGCGTAGCGGTCACTGCGGTACATCCTATTCGCGGCCCAAGCGCTCGATGAAGTGCGCAGCGTTAAGCGGATGCACGCCAAGTTGTAATGCCATGACCGCTCGGCGCAACCGGCCGGTACGCACCATCCTTTCTAAAGTTCTGCCAATAGCGGCCGTCTATTCCCCTAAAGGCCGCTTCGGTCTAGAGACACCCATCCACTAATGGCACATAGCCCACCGGCTGTCGTATAACATGGACTTAGTGTCAGCGTGCGGCTGCAGGCCGCGTGGTCAGGGAACCGCCGGAACCACAACGGAATGTTATACACCACGCCCGTCGGGCAAGTTATACACCATTTGGTGTCGAATTATAGTTAGGCCTCTCATGAAGTCAGCTGTGACTCATCTACATAAACAGGCACTACGCTGGTTGGTAGCAAATCGGCCTGAAGACTTGCGAGAGTTGATGGAAGGCGAGTCTAGTTACACGCTACCGCACTGCATTGGCATCTCAGAGGCAAGCAGAAAAGAAAGCCGGGCTTGGGTCATGGCTATATATCATGTTAGATATGCAGCGCAGTTCGGTCTTTCGCAGCAGAGCGTCATCAAAGATACATACGTTTATTCATCATACTCGGCGGAGTTTGAACACTGGTTAGAACTGGGAGCCCCCGGCATCAGCGCCGAAGAGCTAGCCTACTATCTGAACGAAGTACCAATTCATAATTATGATCTGCAAAGTGATCAAACGAAGGCCTAACAAGTGGTTCAAATCGTTCGCTTCGCTCACTGGGACGGGCTAAAGCCCGCCCCTTAACCAAACGTTAGGTGCTTTTGAAGAATAGAGAATCATGAGTAACTATTTTGAATTCGTAAGCCAAGAGCTACTGATAAAGCTAGCACAGGTAAAGTCATATATAACGAAGCATAACCCGACGATTGGTGTGTTGACTGAAGAAATTGTGAGAGGGTTTCTTAAAGACCATCTGCCAACACTAGCAAGCGTTGAGCAGGGATTCATCATAAACTCTAAAGGCGAACTATCGAAGCAATGCGACATCTTGATATATGACTCCCTATCATACTCACCCCTGTATAGGGTTAACGACATTGTAGTTATTCCTGCTGAATCAGTACTGGCCGTTATCGAAGTTAAAACCACAATTAACAAAGCAATTTTTCATAAAGTAATAGACTACTTCAGAAGCTTTGATTACCTTCCAAATGCAAAAACATACTTATTTATATTTAACTCAAATAGCATTGAAAAAATTGGAGATTATTTTCACTCATATCAACATGACGGAAATTATCAATTATTCGACCATGATACATTTCAGTACTTGCCGGATGAAATTACAGGCATAAATGAGTCGTACCATTTGCGCAAAGATAGCGTGATAACAGACAGGGATATGATCGGTTATAGCTCTTGGTTTTATGAGGATTCCAAAGGTACAGAAATCAATGCACTTCAACATTTTTACACATCTGTCAGAATAAAAATCGACGAGTACATAGAAAGTAACTACAAAAACACAAGCCCTCAGAAGCAGAGCATTCGTAGCAATTTAAAGCTAAAGTCAATTTTCGCAATTGAACTTTTTGATATGTAGCCTCGCACATAACAACTGGTTCAAGCCGCTCGCTGCGCTCACTGGGACGGGCTGAAGCCCGCCCCCAAACCAAACGTTAGGCACTTCAACTAATAACAGGAAATATCATGGCAGTGCAAATTCTTCCAATCATTAAAGCTGTAGCACCTTATGTGGCCCAGATTGCCACCGCAGCAATTCCAGCATTCACATCTAAATCCACGGAAACCATAAAAAGCGACCCCATAACAGCCAAACAAATCGAAGAGTTACAGGCAGCAGCTACCCAAAATGCGCAGTCAATTCACGTATTAGCCGAGAAGCTCCAGCAAGCCATACAAGGAATTGAAGCGGCCGCTCAAGACGCAAACAATAAGGTTGCCACATACAAAGCAATGCTTTTTATCGCCGTTGGCCTTTCTGGGTTCTCTATGCTTTCTAGCATCTATCTACTTGCTAGATAATTTCTAAAATCAACCCCAGCCATTAGCTTCAGGCCAGAAAATGCCAATAATAGTAATGCTTTTTATCCCGATCATATTTCTTATTTTTCTTCACTTGGCACCACGCGCCTTCAAGTGGCTTATGGCAATAAATATATCCCTGGGCGCCTTGGGCTTTCTTGCACTTACAATTCTTTCCTTTATATTTGACGCTAGAAAAACCGGAGCCAATGCAGGAATGTTTGAAAAGGAGTCCATCATCTTGATGGCCATTGCCTTTCTGACTCCTGTAATATTATTTATTGGCATCATCGCAGGAATAGCATCACGCTTATTCTTTAAAAACAAATAGAAAAATTATAGCAAAATTCAGCGCTCTCTACACTGCACCGGACGCCTAACAAATGGTTCAAATCGTTCGCTTCGCTCACTGGGACGGGCTAAAGCCCGCCCCTTAACCAAACGTTAGCGCTCAACATACAGGGAGTCTTGTTTGATCGATCTCATTCTGGAAAATAAAGAATGGTTATTCTCCGGTGCAGGAGTGACTGCCATATTGGTAGCTGGAGGCTGGCTATTTAAGCGCTCAAGATCGATTCCAACTGCAGTCCAGCCAAACCTAACATCAGCTGTGCGGGCCGCTCTCGTTCAAGCACAGCTTCCACCTGCAAAAAATATCCAACAGAACTCCGAGGTCGCGAGCATCGTTAATAGGTTTAACCGGGTTCTCAATCTAATGAACGAGAAGAGAACTTATGGTAAATACACCATTGCTGGATTGGCACAACTGATGAAACTCCACTCCGTTGGCGAGCTGGAAAGGGTGTTTCTTGGTAGTCAAGAACCGTCATTTGAATTTATCGACCATTTCTGCGATACATTTGGGGTAAATAGGAACTGGCTTATCGAGGGAAAGAGTGCGCCTTTTACAGCGCTTGAAGAAACACATTACGATCCGCTGGAATATTTAGAAGAAATCGAGACTCTGGCGCCAAACAGAATCTACTTCATTAGGTCGGCATCGGAGGTGGGGGAAGTCTTTCTGCTGCTTAAGTTGTCCGATCATAAGTACAGGATTGTTGACCGAGTCTGGCACATTAGTGACCACGTTGGCGCTGGTGGCCAAAGTCAGATATTCGGAATGTATCAGCTAATATTGGCGCTTCAAAAGAGGGGGCTCAACACCACCTGCGGCGGGCGAATTCTGCCGAAGGATAAGTTTAACGATCTTCTCAGTGGCAAGGTGTTTCCAGGATCGATAATCGATTTTCCAGCACAAGAAAATCCATGGTGGGATGATTTCGTTGATGTCCACCATAAGTATCCGATTTCATCGAGCTATGAGTCGTGGTACGGAAAGGGGTTCATGACCGCCCAATCAATCGTTCGCTGGAAACTAAAAGAGAATTCGGAGCGTCAAGGCGCTAACAAGTCGCTCAACTCGGACGCGCCGACAAGCGACGTGCCGGTTAGCTAGTGCGTTAGGCCCTCGCAGGAGGCACCTTGATAGTCAAAGAACCATTTGTACTTCCTCACTGGCACTACTTCCTCTGCCTGGAAGACGACGTGGTTAGGCTTTCACGGTGGGTGGAGTTCTCTGAAAAAAACCTTGAGTGCTATTCAATTGAGATAGCAAGGCTTCTGATGAGCGTATCAGCGGAAGCTGATGTAGTAGCAAAACTACTATGCAAGAGCCTTAACCCAGAATCCACAGCCGACAGTATCGGGAAATATCAACAAGAAATATCGGCTGTATTCCCAACAATACCCAGGGCACTCGCAAGCATTCCTAGACATGGAATCGAGCTGTATCCCTGGTCTGACTGGGCAACACCTAAAACACCACCAAAATGGTGGTCAGCCACGAACAAAGTAAAGCACCATCGATCAAGCCAATTTCACCAAGCCACTTTGGAAAATTTGCTCGATGCCATGGGCGGGCTATTAGTCTTGCTCACTCTTTACTACAGAAAAGAAGTAAATCGACTCATGCCCCTGAGCCAGCTTTTTATTCCTAAAGCCTTTTTGCTGAACATGGGTGATAACCACGTTAGATTTATTGACAGAGCCTAACAAGTGGTTCAAGCCGTTCGCTTCGCTCACTGGGACGGGCTAAAGCCCGCCCCTTAACCAAACGTTGGGCTTTAAGTTGACGGAGTATCTTCGATGAGCGTTCCAACTGTAGACATTAAGATTCTCTGGGCAAGAGCGGCAGGGCGCTGCTCAATGCCTGATTGTCGGAGAGAACTCACGCCTGAAAGCGATACCGTTGCGGCCGGAGGGATCGTCGTCGGCGAAAACTGCCACATCGTAGCTGAGAAAATAGATGGTCCAAGAGGGCATTACCCTGTACCCGAAGCGGATAGAAATAGATACCCAAATCTAATTTTACTGTGCAATATTCATCACAAGATCGTGGATACCGATGTTGCTTCATGGCCCGTTGAAAGGCTTCATCAGGTAAAGAGTGACCACGAGAACTGGATAAAAACAACTTTCGATCAATCCCGCAATTCAGGCTTGGTTGTTTATAAGCGATTGATTGAAATTGCGTCAGAAAAATTAATGCTTCAGGCATGGGATGGCATTTCAGATCACGCCGTAAGGCACCTTGCCTATGTTAAGTGGATTGATGGAATTTACGAATTCAACGCCGCCGTGCAGCACGCACTTTTGCCAGGCACACAAATGGCATTCGAGGATTCGATTCGTGAGTTATCGAGCCGAGCCTGCAAATATGCAGATCACTATATGACTCTTGCCTGGTCGCCGCGTGCAGATGCGGGTTTCTATCAAGAGGATAAGACTTGGAAGAGAGTCTGTTGTGACGACTACGCACAATACGCGGGTCGATCTGAAGCATGGCAGAGCAACAGTTTCGCGCTTCTGATGAATCTGACTCACGCGATTAACGAGTTCTCTGACTGTGTTCGAGCCTTCGTTGATCCGTTTTTCTTCTTAGAGAGAGGGCGATTCAGTATCTGTGACTCTATGGGGGTGACAAATATGCTGAATCCCTGCTGGATACTGCCAAGTGGATATTTGGATGTGAGAGCGTGAAGCCCAACAATTCCGTCGAGCGGGACGGCCCAAAGCTGCGCTTTGGTTTCCCTGCGCCTTCGGCTCCGGCCGCCCCTCACGTCAAACGTTAGGCAAAATCAGGAGTACTACATGACACGCGCTGAGAGAGCTATGCAGGTATGGCAAATTCTCATTGGAGCCTCGCATAACAGGCAGACCCTTACCTATAGAATCCTTGCGAATCACCTAGAGTTCGAAGGTGCTGGTGTTTTTGCACAAATTCTTGGCTGCATCATGAGTTATTGCGAATCTAACGATCTTCTGCCTCTTACCTGTCTAGTCGTCAATCAAACTACTGGCTTACCTGGAGCAGGTTTAACAACGGTTGAAGATCTCCCGAAAGATCGCGAAGCTGTTTACAACCATAACTGGTACGCAATGCAGCCTGTACAAGTCAATGATTTCGCACCTTTCGCCTAACAAACCTATATGGACTCACCCCACAAGCGATGAGTAATAGCTTTTTCGATCCTGTCGTCAGCGCGGTTGCATTCGTATATCCGGCCTGTTCTGGGCACTGCCCTGGCCATTCTGTAGTTCGCGCAGCAGGGGCCAAGCGTTCAAGTGATCACGAAGATCATCATTGTTATCGGCCTTGCTCTGCTGCAGGACTCGCCTGTTCCGACAGTCTCGCTTCTCACCACAACCACTAGAAACTTACGTCATTGTTAACCCCGCCGTCAGGCGGGCTTTGTGCCTTGCCATTTAACGCTGAACCGTCGTTCATGACACCAAACGGCCCAACAGATTCTTACGAGCTTGTTCGCCAGCGCCACGGCGGCTTTGTTGTGGCCGATGCGGTCGGCTGTGTCCAAGGCCCAACGCTGCAATTGAGTCAGCCTTTCAGGTGTTCGCGCCCTGGACCGTTTAGCTGCCAAAAGTGCAGCTCGCGCGCCATGGATGAACAAGGTGCGTACGTAGACGTTGCCCTTGCAGCTTATGCGCCCAAGCCTGCGGCGCTCTCCACTGCTGTATTCGTTGGGCGTCATGCCTAACCAGGCACTGAGGTGTCGGCCACTGGCGAAGCGCTCGGGTTTGCCAACCGCCGTCTTCAAAGCACTGGCCGTCAGTAGACCAATGCCGCTGACCTCGTCGAGCTTGTGCACGATTTCATCGTCGGCGTGCCAGCGGGCCAGTTGCTCTTCGCACTCGCGCATCGACTGTTCATATAAGTTGATCTCAGCCAGCACCACTTGCAGCGCACCGCGCAGTGGCTGCACTTCGGGACGCTCGATCAGCTCGCATGCCTGGCGCAGAAAGGGCTTGATGCCGTTCGGTGTTCTACTCCGGCTTCACGCAGGATGCCGCGCAACAGGTTGATGCGTTGCACGCGGGATTTCTTCCAGCCCTCACGCAGCTTGTGCAGCTGCTGGACTTGCTGCTGTTGCAGACTCTTGACCGGAACCGGGCGGATCTCTTGGCAGCGCGCGGCTTCCAGGATCGCGTCGCAGTCGTTCCGATCGGTCTTGTTGCGTCGCCGATACGGGCGCACATAACGGGGGTGCAAGAGCACGACGCGATGCCCTCTCTCCTGCATCAACCGGCCCCAATGGTGAGCCGTGCCACAGGCTTCCATCACCCACTCGACAGGCTCGAGCTGCTCCTGTACATATCGCGCAAATGCCCCGGAATCGAGCCGCCTGCTCCGATCCACCCGGCCGACCTGGACACTCTCGGCAACCTGGTAAACGGACTTGGCCAAATCAATTGCTATGCGTTTCATCGCACCTCTCCCAGTGAACAGTCACCACGGTGTTATAGAAGAAACGTGGTGCGGGGAGAGTCCATTACAGCGTTCAAACCGTTCGCTTCGCTCACTGGGACGGGCTAAAGCCCGCCCCTTACCCAAACGCTAGAACTCAAAGGAAGATTTAGTGAGTACGCCGAAGTACCTAATAAAAGGGAATCTCTCTGAGCCTCAGATTGAAGCAGATGTCGCTTCGTACTTCTCCTGGTGCACTCCTCTCGGAAGCCCTGGTCCACTGAGACTGGTCGACGTTAACGAACAAATCACTGGGGCAGACAAGCGATTTGACGCAGGCTGCACTATTTATATGCAATTCAAAAAGTCCACCGGATTGCATTCATCGGCTACGGTTCCAATTTCAAGCTCCAAGGGTCGAAGTCGAATGGAGGATATCAGAGAGTTCAGGCATTTAAATAATCTCGAAGAAGATCCCACACTTTTCTTTCCACTACGAAAAAAAGCAGAGAAGGCACATCATCTCCAGCACAATGTGTTACTCAGCCATGAAGTAAAAGGATTTTCAAAGGCATTCTACGTTGCACCTCTGGAGCTGGATAAATCAAAATATTATCAGACCCTTTTTAATGAAGAGTTTCGTTTCCATGGCGACCCTATATGGTTCAGGCGCCATACTGCTATTCGAGAGAGATTCTTAGTTCGTTATCTAAGCTGCAGCCCATACTTAAGAGAGCACGTCGCTATTACGCCGCACGAGCGCGTCCAAGACCATCAACACTTCTATTCCTACTCACAGACAGGGACAGATATATGCTGGCATTCGCCACTGCTCGTGGGTAGAGGTCCAAGTCGACTTTCAGACGTCATTTCAGATGTCGTAAGAAAAGCCATAGAGACTGGTGGCGAATCACTTGCGAGCCTTGAGAGTCTTTCCGAGACTACATGGAAAATCTCTCGCGAGATTGGGCTAGACATTAAAGTATCGAATAACTCGTTAGAAACGATCAAAGAGCATGGGAGGCTCGTCGCAGAAAACTACCGCATTCGTCAGTTCGTATTTCTTGCAAATAAAGATCAGCTTAGGCAACTGAGTGAAAAGTTCTAACAAATGGTATATGGACTCACCCCACAAGCGATGAGTAATAGCTTTTTCGATCCTGTCGTCAGCGCGGTTGCATTCGTATATCCGGCCTGTTCTGGGCACTGCCCTGGCCATTCTGTAGTTCGCGCACCAGGAGCCAAGCGTTCAAGCGATCGCAAAGATCATCGTTGTTATCGGCCTTGCTCTGCTGCAGGACTCGCCTGTTCAGACAGTCTCGCTTCTCACCACAACCACTAGAACCTCACTTCATTGTTTACTCCGCTGTCAGGCGAGCTTTGTGCCTTGCCAGTTACCGCTGAACCGACGCTCATGGCACCACACCGCCCAACAGATTCGTACCAGCTTGTTCGCCAGCGCCACGGCGGCTTTGTTGTGGCCGGTGCGGTCGGCTGTGTCCAAGGCCCAACGCTGTAGTTGAGTTAGCCTTTCAGGTGTTCGCGCCCTGCAGCGTTTGGCTGCCAACAGCGCGGCTCGCGCGCAATGGATGAACAAGGTGCGAGCAAAAAGGGGACAGATTTATTTATTGCGCCCAGGTAGCCCTACAAACCCGGCCTATTAGCTATCTCGCCCTAGTGGATTGCCGCAGCCGTTCGCTTGATCAGGTTGGGCAAGGGTCCGCCGTTTAAGGCAAAAGCCGTACATGTGAGCCTTTTTGTCGCCCTGCCTGCTGTTGATTGTTGATATTTTATTTTCCTTGTCAGCGCGCATTTAGTCGCAGATAGGTGAAGTGATGATTCGGGACGCACAGGTGGACGATGCAAGGCGCATTGCTGAGGTTCATATCGCTAGCTGGCAACGGGCCTACGCGGGTCTGATGCCCGCTGACTTTTTAGCGGCGCTTACCGCCACGCTGCCAAAGAGAGAGGCGTTCTGGGCGGGCTCCATTGAGCGGAAGGAGACGGACGTTCTGGTTGCCGAAGACAATGGACACGTTGTGGGCTGGATTGAGGTTGGTCCGTGCCGTGACGAGGACCGCGTCGAGCCGTATGCAGGCGAGGTCATGGCCATCTATGTTTTGGCTGACTATTGGGGCAAAGGTATTGGGTCTGAGCTATGGGAGGCCGGCCTGCAGCGTTTATACGATCGGGGTTTTATGAACGTGAGCTTATGGGTCTTATCTGGAAATCTGAGAGCCGTTCATTTCTACCAGGCACGAGGGGGACGAGAAGACCTTGGAAGCCGCCGCACTCTGGTGCGGGGTGGCGTGACGCTGGATGAGGTCAGGTATATATGGGAAGGCTAGGCGGAGCGGATAGCTAACTACTTGGTGGTGTATGCCTATCTCCCACACTATGCGTATGCATGCCTGCGCTTTCACTCGTTCTATCTGTGCCTGGCACCGCCGCCTTCATTCAAGCCGCGCGCCTTCTGTGATCATGCTCTGCTGGTGACGCTTGCCGTGTGGGGTGGCATGTTTTCACGGTAGCTGGAAGCCGCGCCTGATTTGCACGGTATTCAGACTGGGGACGGATTACCGCTCACCCGTCGCTCCTTCAATCGACTGTCGGGCTGCTCAAATCAGCTTGGCAAACGACGCGGACATAATTCGCGATACGGCGATTCTTCGGGAGCGATAAGATTTTAATCAGTCGTTAGTTTCGAAGCGGATTGCCCTACTCTGCTTGACGACCTGCCTGCATATCTACGCAGCCCTACCCGACTCAATCCCGCCCAACCATCGCGGCACTTCGCACTACCCCTTCCCGAGCATTACCGGCTGTTCCGATTCATGGCGCCAATCGCCAACTTGCACGCATAAAAAAGCCGCCCAGAGGGCGGCTAAAACCAAAGTGTGATGAAGCGGAGCAGGTATACGAACTGCAATATGCGCATACCCGAAGTCATCAACGGGCGGATGGTAGGGGCCACTATCACCAAGTCGAAAATCAATCTTGTCGATAGATGCTATCAATCTGAACAAAGGGTCAGGATCCGCCGGCTGGCTGTACGGCTGGTAGGCTTCGTTCCCGGCGGCGGACGGGTCTTGGGAAGTCGAACACGGTCCGCTAGTTATTGGCAGGCTGTTCGATCCGGGCCAGGTGCTGGGTGTCGGTTTACTTGACCCCCACTGGATTGGGCTCATTCCATGCCTCCCCCGTCGCCGTTGTTCTGTCACACATAAAAAAGACACACACATCAGGAGCATTTCAGGATGAAATTCCATTCACTTAGTGCGCTCGCACTAGCAATTTCTGCGTCCGTTTGCGGTACGGTCAGTGCCAGTGAGCAATCCGAATCCAAGGGGTTCGTTGAGGATGCAAGCGCTACGTTGCTGCTGCGCAATACCTACTTCAACCGTGATTACAAAAACGGCGCGCCGGACGCGAAGACATGGGGCCAGGGCTTCATTGCGAACTTCCAGTCGGGCTTCACACAAGGTACGGTTGGTGTCGGCGTAGATGCCTTCGGTTTGCTGGGCGTTAAGCTCGACAGCGGCCGTGGCCGCAACTATTCGGCCATGTTCCAGACGGACAGCGATGGCCACCCGGTGGATGACCTTTCCCAGGCCGGCGGCGCTGTGAAGCTGCGTGTTTCCAACACGGTTTTCACCTACGGCAACCAGTTCCCCAGCCTGCCGGTACTGTCCTATGACGACAGCCGCTTGCTGCCGCAGTCCTTCACAGGCGCATTGGTTACCAGTCGAGAGATCGACAACCTTGAACTCAGCGCCGGACGCTTCACTGCCGACAGCCCAATGAGCTCCCCGGCTCGTGACCCGAACCGTCTGAAGAGCATCGACGTTTTCGGCGGACGCTACGTCGTCAACGACGCCCTGAACCTGTCCCTGTATCACTCGGATGTCGAGGACGTGTTCAAAAAGTACTACGCCAACGTGAACTACACGCAAGTGCTTAGCGAGCAACAGGCGCTGAACCTCGACTTCAACATGTACCGCACCAAGTACGACAACGGCTCTGCGGCTGCACTCGATATGGGCGGTGACGGGCGGAACGATCGCAATACGATCTGGAGCCTGGCTGCTCGCTACAGCGTTGGCGCGCATAGCTTCATCCTGGCGCACCAGCGCAGCACCGGTGACGCAGGTTACGCCTATGACTACGGCGATGGCGGCAGCACCGTGTACCTGGCCAACTCCTATTACTCGGATTTCAACCTGAAGGACGAGCGTTCCTGGCAGGCCAGCTACGAGCTGAACTTCGCGGGCTACGGCATACCGGGCCTCACGTACAAGGTGGCGTACGTACGCGGCTCGAACATCGATACGGGGGAGGCGAAGAACGGCACCGAGCGCGAGCTGTTCAACCAGGTCTCGTATGTGTTCCAGGAAGGCCCTGCCAAGGATCTCTCCCTGCGCTTGCGTAATTCGATCTACCGCGCCGACAACAATGTTGGCCCGGATCTGAACGAAATCCGCGCGTTTGTCGAATACCCGCTTAGCTTCCTGTAAGCGGTCCGCTGCTCCTGCAACGGGAGCAGCCCTTGTTTGCAAAAGGCTGCCTGTGGCCGCGCACGCCGCGGTCTCAGGCGGATCAATCAGGTCTCGATCAGGCTATTCCGCGTTCCCTTGGGTGGCCAGGTCGCCCGATTGTATGCCTTGCTCCCACCGTACAGCGGTCCGTTGGGCCGATATCCCGAACATCGCTCCCTGCCCGTCCCGCGACGCCTGCCATGGCGCCTACCGTGCGCCTTGATGACCCGGATGCTCGTATATGTGGGCAGACGATTTCGGACGAATGCAATCCGGTAACGCCACTTGCGATTGAACTGAACCCTTCCTCCCCGCCTCGATAAATACAGAACCCGCTAGCAAGGTCTCTTCGATTCGGCGAGTGCAGCGATTCGAGACCGCCTCTCTCGAATGGACCTTCCGCTCAACCCACTCCTCGTTACGAGCCGTACGACCTGATGAAGCAAGCGCTAGATTTCCAACGATTGTTCGAGTCGCTCCCTAATCTCGTACTGGTTCTATCGCCTGGCCCCGATTACATCATGCTGGCGGCCAACGAGAACCGTCTCAAAGGGACGAATACCCGACGCGAAGACTGCATAGGCCGCTCGGTATTCGAAGTATTCGGACGCAATCCGGCGGACAAGTCGGAGTTTGGTACAGGCGTACTTCGCGCTTCGCTGGAGCGTGTGCAGAGGACGCGTGCTCCCGACCGCATGGCCATTACGAAATACGATATTCCTCGCCCGGCAAGCCAGGGCGGAGGCTTCGAGGTGCGGTACTGGAGCCCACTAAACACTCCGGTGCTGGATGAGCACGGTGAGGTCCTGTACATCATTCACCAGACCGAAGATGTCACTGAGCAGGTGATGGGGCAACAGCATTCCAAGTCCGACCTGACGCTTGCCGATGAACGCTTGCGCGCTGCGCTTCTGGCGTCGGAAGCCGGAATCTTCGACTGGTATATCGACGAGGACCAGTTTCACTTTGACAATGCCCTGCAGCAGCTTTTCGGGCTGCCGGACATGTTGACCCATAACGCGATCGAGTCCTTCCTCGAATTCGTTCACCCCAGCGACCGCCAACAGGTGGGTGGGGCGTTTGCTCGGTGCGTCGATGGGCAGGACTTCGCCGTCGAGTTTCGCCTGCACCGCAACACGAGCGAAAAGTGGCTGGTATGCAAGGGTCAGGTCTTCAGAGATGCTTCGGGCAAACCGTCCTATGTGACGGGCACCTTCGTCGAAATCAGCGCCCGCAGACAGGCCGAGACCGCGGCGCTACGCGAACTCAACGAAACCCTTGAAGCACGTGTTGCTGCGGAAGTGGCCGCGCGCATCCGTGTGGAGGATACGTTACACCAGGCTCAGAAGATGGAGGCCGTGGGACAGCTCACGGGCGGTATTGCCCACGACTTCAACAACCTGCTGACAGGCATCATCGGCAGCCTGGATCTCATGCAGCGCCACCACTGTTCCGGCGACTTCGCCAATGATGAACGCTATATAAGCGCGGCACTCACGTCCGCACAGCGTGCAGCAGCACTTACCCAACGCCTGCTTACGTTTTCCCGCCGACAGACGCTGGACCTCAAGCCTATCGACGTCAACCAGCTTGTGGCCTCCCTCGAGGATCTGCTCAACCGCACGACAGGCGAGAACATACGGGTGGTGACGGTGCTGACTGCCGGTGTGCCGTTGGCATGCATGGATGCCAACCAGCTCGAAAGCGCGCTGATTAACCTGGTCATCAACGCCCGGGATGCCATGCCCGCGGGCGGCAGGATCACCCTATCGACAGCCTCGGTCCGCGTGGAGAGCAGCCTGGAGGCCGAGTCGCTCGGTCTCAAACAGGGGGAATACGTGATCCTGACAGTGTCGGATACCGGTACCGGCATGACGCCGGATGTCCTGGAAAAAGTATTCGAGCCGTTCTACACGACCAAGCCTATCGGCCAGGGCACAGGCCTTGGGCTCTCCATGGTGTATGGCTACATGAAACAGGCCAAGGGCGCTGTCCGCATCGTTTCGGAGCCCGGCAAAGGAACCAGCGTTCAGTTGTATATGCCCCGAGACAAGGGCGATAAGCCCGCCCTGGCGGAGGAGCGCGATGGCGAAGCGCCGCTTGGCACGGGCGAGATCGTCCTGGTTGTCGAAGACGAGCCGGTGGTTCGCTCGCTCATTGTCGAGGTGCTGGCAGAACTTGGTTATCGAACCTTGGAGGCCGCGGATGCTCACGAAGCGATCCCAGTGCTGGAGAGTGGCCAGGTCATCGATCTGATGATCTCCGACGTGGGCCTACCGGGTATGAACGGACGCCAGCTCGCCGACCTTGCTCAGTCGAAGCGCGCGGGTCTGAAAGTACTTCTGGCCACGGGATACGCCGAAGGCTCGAACGTAAGTGATTACCTTGCGCCGAACATGGAAATCATTACCAAGCCGTTCGCCATCGAGGCGCTCGCCAACAAGATAAAGGAGATGCTGCAGCCGTGAGTAACGGCGCACCAGCCATTCCCCGAACAACCACGACAGGCCTGGCCACCTGCACGTCAGGTGCGCTTGCCTGATCGAAGCGCAAACCAGCGATTCGTGGCTACCTTGGATAGACGCATGGCTCTATCGTGTTGTGTAGTGGGCCCCCGCGCCTTGATGCAACACATATTCGGCTAGCGTCTGCCCACAGGCTTCGATGCCTGCGAGGAGCATGATTTCGTAGCCGTGCGTGTTTTCCGTTGGGATTGCGATGCAGCCTGCCCGTGCAGCAATGCCAGTTGCCATGACAGCGCTGGCGTCGGACGCGAACTCCACCAGCAGCGCGGCTTGCGGTGAGTAGCCACACCGCTTGGCCGCCGAGAGCAGGCCTTGGGTTACCGCTCTTGAGTAATAGCCTTTTTCATCGCCGGTATTGATGATCGGGTCCGCGCACAAACAGGTGCCGTATTCAGCGGCCACGGGGCCAACCTCGACCGCGATCGTCATATCGCCCGGAAGGCGCTGCGCAGCGAACATCGCACCTGCGTTGCTCTCTTCTTCCATGGTGGTAAATACGAAGTACACGTCTGCAAGCAAACGCTCACGGGTGGCCGATACCTGTCTCGCAGCCATCAATGTTGCAAGCATCGGCCCGCGGTCATCCAGAAAGTGCGCCGCGATTGCCTCGCCCAGCTTGAAGGGCTTACGCCAATGCTGCGCGAGAACCACGCGCGTCCCCGCCCTCACGCCGCTTGCCGCCAATGCTTCCTGGGTAAGGCAAGTGGAGATATGAACATCTTTCCATTGCAGGTCCCCGGTCAGTACATCACTGCCCTGCGGTGATTCGGCCGTTGTATGCATGGTGCCGAAGGACAGAACGCCCGGCAGCGTCTCGTCATCGCCCAGGATATCGACAGGGCATGCGCCGAAATTGAACGGAAACGCACCACCCAACGCTTCCACGCGAAGCGTGCCATTGGCCTCGACACGTTTGACGATCATGGCGATTTCGTCCAGATGAGCGAGGATGCGAATCGCATCGCCATCATCAGTGACACATGCTGCGCTCAGCTTGCCGATGAGATTCCCCGCCGCGTCGACCCAAACCTCATCGCAATGCTGCTCAAGCTCAGCCCGTGCAACGGCCCGTACTTCGTCTTCCTGGCCGCCGGGCCCCCGGGCCATCAACAGCGCTTCGAGCAAGCGGGTGTCATGGGGATTCATTGCCGCCTCCTGTACCTATGTCACGTTAGGTCCCGCTTCGACTTTCGGAGTTCTATCGCTAAGCCGTCGCCCCCCGGAAAAACCGGTATCGCTTTGATCACCGTTCAGAGCGAAACAAGCAAGGACCGATAGCGTTGGCCCATAGGCAAGTCATACCTGGCCATTTATTACCAACTATTTCAGAAGCTGCACTGGAGCGCTCGAACCGTCGTGGATCCGGGTAGCTGAGACCAAAACGGCAATCGTTCAAACCAATTGATGTTACAAGATAACATTACTATTATTCCGGCCCTCCTCCCCAACCGTCCGCTTCATTCCCGGGTTGATCCCAAGTGCGAGCGATGCGCGTCAGGAATCCATAATTCGATTGAGGGACCTCATGCTGCCCAAGAACAAGCTCCACCTCTCGCTCATTGCCACAGTATTAGGCTCCTGGCTGACCTTCTCGTCCTGCCATATCGCTGCGGAGGAACGTGTCTTCGATGTAGTAGCACCCTTTGAAATCGGGGGCCTGGATCCCGCCATTTCGGGCTTCATTTTTCAGCGCATGCAAATCACCGAGACCCTGCTGGAAGCCGATGAAAAGGGGCAGCCGCTGCCGGCGCTGGCCGAGGAATGGCGGGTGTCGGACGACGGCAAGCAATGGACCTTCACGATTCGCGAAGGGGTGAAGTTTCACGACGGCAGCGATTTGACCGCCGCCGTCGCTGCCCAGGCGCTGGAATTCGCCCGCTCGCGGGCTGGCATGCTGCGCAATGCGAAGGTCGAGTCAATCAGCGCCCAGGGTAATGATGTTGTCATAACGCTCGAAGAGCCCTTCAAGCCGCTGCCTGCACTGCTTGCTCATTCCTCGACGAACATCCTGGCGGCGGCCGCGTATGACAAGGACGGCAACGTCCAACAGGTCATCGGAACGGGGCCCTACCAACTCACGTTGCTGGAGCCGCCCCAACGACTGGCGGCCACGCGTTTCGAAGAATACTGGGGCGAGAAGCCCAGCATCGAGAAGACCACCTACCTCGGCGCTGGCCGCGGTGAAACGCGCGCGCTCATGGCTGAAAGTGGCGGCGCCGAGCTCGTCTTCCAGCTCGATCCGCCCAGCATTGCGCGTCTGCAACGTAACAAAAGCGTGAACGTACTCATCGGCCCGGTACCGCGCGTCGTGATGCTGGCCGCCAATGCAGGTGCAGGCGCGACCGCGCCTGTCGCCGTGCGCAAGGCGCTCAGCCTGGCCATCAATCGCGAAGGTGTCGCCGCCGCTGTCTTGCGCTCCCCCGGAAGTGGCGCGACGCAGATGTTCGCGGAGAACGTGCCTGCATGGCATGACCCCAGCCTACCGAAGCTTCAATACGATCCACAGGCCGCCCGTGATCTGCTTCAGGCAGAAGGATGGACGCCGGGTTCGGACGGCATCCTGCAGAAGAATGGGCAGCGGCTGCACCTGAAACTGATCACCTATTCGGACCGGCCCGAGCTGCCGCTGATCGCCACCGCGCTGCAAGCGCAACTGCGCGACGTGGGCGTGGATGTCGAGGTCTCGGTGGAGAACGCCAGTGCGATCCCCGCGGCTCACAACGACGGGAGCCTGCAGCTCGCGCTCTACGGTCGCAATTACGCGTTGGTGCCGGACCCGCTCGTAACGCTGCTGGCCGACTTCGGCAACGGCGGCGCGGAGTGGGGTCCGCTGGGCTGGAACAACCCAGCCTTCGATCAGACCATGGCCGCGCTCCTGGCGAGTGAAGACGCAGCCGAGCAGCAGACGCTGCGCAACAGGCTCGTGGCGCTCGTACAGGAAGACCTGCCGTTGATCCCGGTTGCCTGGTATCGCCAGTCCATTGCCGTTTCGACGAACATCGAAGGCGCCGCCATCGATCCGTTCGAGCGTACGTTCGGCATCGGCAAGATGCGGTGGACCGAATGATCCAGATCCTGGGTATCCGCCTGTTGCAGGCAGTCATGGTTGCCGTACTTATCGGTGCGCTGACCTTCCTGCTGATGACCGTGCTGCCGGGCGATGCCGCCTACCGTATCGCCGCGGGTCGGTATGGATACGACATGGTGAACAGCGCGGCGGCTGAAGCCGTCAGGGCAGAACTTGCGCTGGACCAGCCGGTGATCTGGCGCTTCGTGGCCTGGCTCGGTGACCTGCTGACGCTGGATTTGGGCAATTCGCTTGTGACCGGGCGCCCAGTGACCGACATGGTTGCGCACGAGCTGGGCAGTTCTGTACGCCTCGCGGTCGGCGCCGTGCTGCTGTCCTTTCTGATCGGGCCGCCTATCGGCATCCTCGCGGGCCTGAAGCCCAAAGGCTGGCTGGACCGCGGGCTATTGCTCATCAGCACCGCAACGCGCGCGATCCCGCACTTCGTACTGGGCGTCATCCTGGTCCTGATCTTTGCGGTGTGGTGGGTCGTCCTACCCTCGGCCGGGCATGGAAGCTTTGCGCACACCATCTTGCCAACCGTCACGCTTGCTCTGGGACTTGCAGCGGTCTCTTCGCGGGTGGCGCGCGACGCCACGGTGGCCGTCACCTCCTCTGCGTACTTCGCGTTTGGCCGCCTGAAGGGGCTCGGCGACGCCAGGCTGTTCATGCGCCATGGCCTGCGCAATGTCGGCGTGCCGGTCGTGACGTATCTCGGCGTGCAGCTGGTTTACCTGATCGAAGGCGTCGTCGTGGTCGAGACCCTGTTCGCGTGGCCAGGCATCGGCCATGGGCTGGTGCATGCCATCGTCCAGCGGGATGTTCCCATGGTTCAGGGCGCCGCCCTTGCCATGGGACTCATGTTCGTACTGCTCAATACCTTCGTTGACCTCGCCAACCACCTGATCGACCCACGGCGGAAGGACGCATGAACCTGGAACTCGCTATTGCTGACGCGGCCCCTCGGGCGCGCGCCACGTCCCGTTTCATCGGCCTTGCGATTTTGGCGCTCCTGATCGCGTTCGGCGTCTGCGTTCCCCTGCTGTGGAACGTCGATATCGCGAGGCAAGACTACGCGGCCATCCTGTCGGGCCCCTCTGGTACGCACCCCTTGGGCACGGATCACCTGGGCCGCGACATGCTTGCGCGTCTGGCAGCCGCTGTCCGGCTTTCACTGGGCCTTGCGCTAGTGAGCGTGGCGACGGCGGCATTGCCTGGCGTCCTGCTCGGCATCCTTGCGGCCTGGAAAGGCGGCTGGACGGACAAGTGCCTGGGCCTGCTGTCCGAAATGTTCCTTGCGCTGCCAGGCCTGCTCCTGGTGCTGCTGATCGTCGCCATCTTCCCGGGCTCCTTCGTGGCGCTCTACGGTGCCGTGGCCCTGGTGCTCTGGATCGAATATTTCCGCATGACCCGAGCGCTGTCGCGCAACGTTCTTGCGTCGCCTGCCGTCTCGGCTTCGCGACTTCTGGGATTTGGGCCGCTGTACATCATCCGCCGGCATTTGTGGCCGGAGCTGGCGCCCGTGCTGATGACCATCGCGGCATTCGGCGCCGCCTCGGCGATCATGGCCATCGCGGCCCTGGGGTTCGTCAGCGTGGGTGTACGCCCGCCAACGGCCGAGCTGGGCCTGATGATCACCGAACTGCTCCCCTATTTTGCCGAGGCGCCCTCGATCATCGCGCTACCCATCACGGTGATCTTTCTTATCGTCCTCTCACTGATGCTCATCGCGGGAGGTCGCAAACCGTGAAGCCACTTCTCAAGACGCACGCCGTCGAAGTCCGTACGGCAGATACGCAACTCGTCGAGCCGCTCTCGATCGAGCTATGGCCCGGCAGGGTTCTGACCGTGATTGGCGAGACCGGCTCAGGTAAAAGCCTGTTCGCGCAGGCCATCGTCGGCAACCTGCCACCCGGGCTGCACGCCCAGGGTTGCATCGAGTTTGGCGATGGGTTCACCGAAGACGGCAGGGAGAACGGCCGCCAGGCACTGTGGGGCCGGGAGATCGCCGTGCTGCCACAGGAACCCTGGCTCAGCCTTGACCCCACGATGCGCGCACTGAATCAGGTAACCGAAACCTATCAGTACGTGGTCGGCAAGCCTGCGGACGAGTCCGCCCGTCTGGCCACGCGTGATATGACGCGGCTCGGGCTTGAAGGGGCCCAAAAGAAGTTTCCCTTCCAGCTCTCCGGAGGCATGGCCCAGCGTCTTGCCTTTGCCGCTACCCACGCTGGCGGCGCAAAGGTGATGATTGCCGACGAGCCCACGAAGGGCCTCGATAGCGCGCGTATCGGTGAAGTCGTCGGCCTGCTGCAGGCGGGCGTCGCCGAGGGCGGCGCCCTGCTGATCATCACCCACGATATAGAGGTCGCCCGCCGGCTCGGGGGTGATGTGATGATCATGTACAAGGGCAGGATCATCGAGACCGGCACTGCGGAGCAGGTGTTGAACGCGCCGAAGGACGCTTATAGCCGGCGGCTGCTGGATGCCGACCCTGCACGCTGGGCAGCCCGAAAGCTGCCCGCACAGAAAGGCGAACGCATCATTCAGGTCCAGGACCTTGCCGTACAGCGAGGGGATCGAACGCTTTTCGAGCGGCTTTCATTCGATGTTCACCGAGGCGAGATCGTCGGCGTGACCGGCCCCTCCGGCTGTGGCAAGTCGACGCTGGGTGATGCCATTCTTGGCCTCGTTCCGCTGTATCAGGGCACCGTGACCAAACCCGCTGATGCACCCCGTGTCGCCTTTCAGAAGCTGTATCAGGACCCGGTCGCGGCGTTCCCGCCCACCATCACGCTGGCGCGCAATCTGGCCGACCTCGTTCGCTTGCACCGCCTCGATTCGAGTCGTATCGAGCCACTGCTGAAGCGGCTGCGCCTCGAGCCTGCGTTGCTGGGTCGCCTGCCCGGCAACGTTTCCGGAGGCGAACTGCAGCGCTTTTCCCTGCTGCGTGTGCTGATGCTCAATCCCCTGTTCATCTTCGCCGACGAGCCCAGCTCACGGCTGGACCCCATCACGCAGCAGGAAATGATCGAGCTGCTGGTCGAGGTTGCCCGGGAAAACGACACCGCCATCCTGCTCGTCAGCCACGACGAAGCGTTGATCGATGCCGTTGCCGATCGACGTATCCGCCTCGGCACCGAGCTTCAACACGACATCCCTGGCGAACCGATCGCGATTTGACGCCCCGTACGACTATAAATAGAGAACGACATGTCCACCCTTCCCTTTCGCTCCCTTAGCCTCGCCTTACTGGTGAGCCCAGTAGCCCTGGCCGATTCGGCCCAGTCCAACGCCAATGGCTTTGTCGAGGACAGTACCTGGAACGTACTTAACCGCACCGTCTACGACCATCGGGACTACCGCAACGGTGGCCGCAACGGCGGCGCACGAAATGCCTACAAGCCACGCGCGGAACGTAACGGGTACGCCGAGGAATGGGCGTATGGCCTGATGGGCACCCTGCAATCGGGCTTCACTCAGGGCACGATTGGCGTCGGCGTGGATGCCCACGCCTACCTTGGCGTGAAGCTCGACAGTGGCGGCGGCCGCGCTGGCAGGGCGCGTCTACTCGGCGTCGATAACGACGGGCACCCCAAGGATGAATTCAGCCGCGCGGGCGCCGCGATCAAGCTGCGCGCTTCGTCGACTGTCGTGTCATGGGGTGAACAACGGGTAAAGACGCCGGTATTCAGCTCTTCGGATAGCCGGCTGCTTCCGGAAACCGCGACGGGCATCTTCGTCACCAGCAATGAGTTCGACCGGGTGAAACTCGTCGGCGGCCATTTCACAGAAAGTACGGATCGCAATGCCAGCAGCCATGACCAGGGTTTCGTGGTCAATTACTCCAACGGCAGGCAGGGCAATGCCTTCGATCTCGCGGGCGTGGTTTTCACCCCGAGCGAGCGCCTGACGGGCAGCCTCTACACCTCGCGTTATGAAGACACCTGGAAACAACACTACCTGGGCGGGACGTTCGTACAGCCCATCGACGATTACCGGTCAGTTTCGGTCAACTTCAACCTTTACCGCACGACGGATACCGGCAAATCACTCTCGGGTCGCATCGACAACACCACGTGGAGCGTGATGCCGACCTATACCCAAGGCGCACACAGTTTCGGGCTCGGCTACCAGCATGTGGACGGCAACACGCCATTCGACTATGTGACGCGTGGTGCCATCTTCATCAATAACGCGGTGCAACTGTCCGACTTCAATGCCCCAAACGAAAAATCCTGGCAGGCCCGCTACGACCTCAACATGGCGCAATGGGATGTCCCAGGGCTGATATTGAGCGCTGCCTATACCCGCGGCAGTCAAATCGATGGCACCCGCGCCGACCCGAACGGCGGCTACGCTTACCTGGGTTACGGCAAAGGCGGCAAGCATTGGGAACGCGACTTGGAAGCGCGCTATGTCGTGCAGAACGGTGCAGCAAAAGGCACGACCTTCTCGGTCCGATACAACGTCCACCGGGGCAATACGGCTCAGGCCGAGCTCGATGCAGACCAGATCCGTCTGGCCGTGGAGTATCCGCTGTCTGGCGGTTTCTGAGCGAATGACCAGCCGCGGCATATAAATGGCTGACCCGAGCAGGGGATCTCGGGTCGCCATTGGCCGCTCATTGAATTAGCATCCCCATGCCGGTTTCCGCGAGGAAATAATAGGGAATCCGTCAGGCGATAGCCTGGTAAACGGAACTGCCCCCGCAACTGTAGGCACCGAGGCGTTTCCATCTAAGCCACTGGGCAAGTCCCGGGAAGGCAGGATAACGCCGACGACGTGTCAGTCAGGAGACCTGCCGGCTTGCTTGAATAACCACCGGCGGGGTGTCCGGGAGGCCCATTCCAGGATTCAGATGTACCGTGCGGACGCTCGTCCGCGCGCTCCGATCTGTATCGACGACGCATCCGCCGGCAACCATGCCGCTCGGTCATGCGCGTCATGGACCGTGCACTCGTGCCCTGCCCTGCAATGCCTACAGTTCGGAGAGTACGCTTCATGATTTCGGGACGTTCACTGGCGCTCATGGCAGCGTGTTCCCTGTCCAGCGCCGCCATGGCTGCGCAGACCCACTACCCGCTGTCGATCGATAACTGTGGCCACACGCTGACCTTCGAACGTGCGCCTTCCCAAGTCGTCACGATCGGGCAAGCCGGAACCGAAATGCTCTATGAGCTGGGTGTCGGCGAGCAGCTAGCGGGCACCTCCCTGTGGTTCAACCCGGTACTGCCACGATTCGCGGAGCAGAATGCCAAGGTCGAACGCCTGGCCAACAACGACCCGAGCTTTGAGTCGGTCATCGGCAAACGGCCGGGTCTGGTAGCCGTTCAGTTCGAATGGATGGTCGGCCCGCAGGGTGTCGTCGGGACGCGCGAGCAGTTCCACGAATTGCACATACCCACCTACATCCTGCCGTCGGATTGCGAAGGCAAGGACAATCTGGTCGGCGCCGACGGCACCCGTCTGCAGACATTCAGCATCGAAAGCCTTTACAAGAGTGTCGACCAACTGGCCCGGATCTTCGACGTCCAGGACAGGGGCAACGAGCTGATCGACAGCTACCGCAAGCGCGTGGACGATGCGAAGAAGCGCGTTGCCTCGCATGAAGGCGCACCGCTCAGGGCGATGTTCTGGTTCTCCAGCGCCGATATCGACATGGACCCGTATGTCGCAGGACGCCAGGGTGTCGCCGACTCCATGCTCACCACGCTTGGCCTCGAGAACATCATCCACTCGAACGAAGAGTGGCCCACCGTCGGCTGGGAGACCATCGCGAAGGCCAACCCGGACATTCTCGTCATTGCGCGTATGGACCGCCGCCGCTTCCCTGCTGATGACGTCGAGAAGAAGCTCGCCTTCCTGAAATCCGACCCGGTTACACGCAACATGGATGCCGTGAAAAACGATCGCATCGTGATCATGGATGCCGACGCCATGCAGGCCAGCATTCGCTATTTCGACGGATTGGACCAATTGGCTGAGGCCGCCGAATCATTCGCCAAATGAGCCAACCGTTGCCTTCATCCACCTCCGTACGCGTAGTCGCCAGTGTGGTTCTGCTCCTGCTCGCCCTGCTTGCCGGAATCTCCATTGGCGAAACGTCCATCGGGCCGGTGACCGTCCTGCAGACCCTGGCCAACAAGCTATGGCAAGCCGGGTACCCGCTGGACCCGATCGACGAGGGCATCGTCTGGAGCTATCGGCTCCCGCGCGCCATCGTCGCCGGCGCCTGCGGAGCCGGCCTGGCGCTGTGTGGGCTTATCCTGCAGGCGCTGCTTCGTAACGCGCTGGCTGACCCTTACCTGCTTGGCATTTCCGCAGGCGCATCCACGGGCGCCGTCCTGGTAGCCGTCATCGGCGTGGGCGGTGGCATGGTCTCGTTGTCAGCCGGCGCGTTCGGCGGCGCGGTGTTGGCGTTTGGGCTGGTAGCGATCCTGGCACGTGCGTCACGCGGCATCGGCGCCTCAAGCCAGATCATCCTGGCGGGCATCGCAGGTTCTCAGCTCTTCAATGCGCTGACGGCGTTTCTCATCACCAAATCCGCCAGTGCTGAACAGGCTCGCGGGATCATGTTCTGGCTGCTGGGCAACCTGAGCGGCGTGCGCTGGCCTTCGGTCTGGATCGCGATACCCGCCGTGATCATCGGCGCGCTGGTCTGCTTCTGGTACCGCCGGGCGCTGGATGCCTTTACCTTCGGCGCGGATTCTGCCGCCTCGCTCGGCATCTCGGTTCGCCAGACGCGAATCGTCCTGATCGCCTGTGCGGCGCTCGTCACGGCTGTGATGGTTTCGACCGTCGGGTCGATCGGCTTTGTCGGGCTCGTGATTCCCCACGCCGTTCGTTTGCTGGTTGGCCCACGTCACACCCGACTGGTGCCGTGGAGCATCGTCGCGGGCGCGGTATTCCTGATCGCCGCTGACATACTCTCGCGCATCCTGGTCAAGGGACAGGTCCTGCCAATCGGCGTGATCACGGCGCTGATCGGTGCGCCCGTCTTTGCGCTACTGCTCATACGTGGAGGGCACACGCGATGAGTGCGCAACCTGAGACTCACAACATCGTGCTCGAATGCCAGAACGCCGGGTATCGCGTGAAGGACACCTGGCTGGTCCGCGATATCAACCTCACAGTCTTGCGGGGGGAACGCCTCGGCGTGGTCGGGCCGAACGGCTCCGGTAAATCGACGTTGCTCAAGCTGCTCGCGGGTATCGCAACGCCCCATGAAGGCCGCGTAAGCCTTCTGGGTACTGACATGGAAAGCCACAACCGCCGGCAGATCGCCCAGGCCGTCGCGGTCGTGGAGCAGCAAGCCGACACGCTCGATTCGATCAGCGTCCAGGATGCCGTCGAACTGGGCCGGACACCCTGGCTCAGTGCGCTGCAACCCTGGGGCGCAGAGGACGCCGCCATCGTCAGGCAGGCCTTGCAGCGTGTCTCGCTGGCCCATTTGGCAAAGCGGCCATGGCGGACCCTTTCCGGCGGTGAGCGTCAGCGTGTCCATATCGCGCGGGCGCTTACCCAGACACCGCAAATCCTGCTGTTGGACGAGCCCACAAACCATTTAGACATACGACAGCAATTGGCACTGTTGGAGTTGGTGCACACCCTGCCGGTTACCACGGTGATGGCGCTGCATGACCTGAACCAGGCGCTGACGTGCGATCGCGTCGCGGTCATGAGCGAAGGCCGCATGGTCGCGCTTGGTCCTGCGCATGAGGCGCTCAGCCCCGAGCGGCTGCGTGAAACCTTCGGCGTGAAAGCGCGCTGGTTGGTCGACCCGCTGGACGGCACGCGGATGCTACGCCTGGAACATCTATCGGAAGAGGACAATGCGAGACATGCTTAAACCGCTCACCATCTTGATTGCCGTACTGGCAACGCCGCTGGCCCTTGCTCAGACCCATGAGGTGAAAATGCTGAACCGGGGCGACGGCGGCAGCATGGTCTATGAACCGGACTTCCTCGACATCGCAGCCGGTGACTCCGTCAAGTTCATCGCGACCCATAGCAGCCATAACGCGGCCTCGATTCCCGGTATGGTTCCTGAGGGCGCTGCAACATTCAAAGGCAAGATCAACGAGGAAATCGAGGCCACGTTCGACGTACCGGGCGTCTACGGCATCGAGTGTACGCCTCACCGCGCAATGGGCATGGTGATGATGATCCGCGTCGGCGGAAAGGGTATGGCGGCACCCGCCATTCCAGAGGGCCTACCGACGCGCGCGAAGCAGCGGCTTGATGCCATCGTTCAACGCGAGTTCGATCACTGACGCGCACCGAACCTGCTAGGGCGCTTCGCTGTCCAGCATGCTAGTGACGAATCAGGACGTGCTCTCGCATCTTCGCCAGTCGATCAGCACACCACGGGCCTCAGAGGCCCTTTGAAGCGGCGCCCCTCCAGCTACATGACACAATTAGCGGGCCGCACCTGTGTCGCGGGGGCTCAACAACCTGCTTTATTCAAAGCTCCGCATCCATGTGAATCGTCCGCCAGACAGGGTCTTCATCAACCGTCCTCGTCCGAAAGCCCTGTCGCTCCCAGAACTGAACGGCTCCTGCCAGAAAGGGATGGGTATGCAGATAAAGGACGTCTATGCAGGCCTCCTGCGCCTCTGCTCGAAGTGCGCGAAACAACGCACTGCCAAGCCCTCTACGTCTCATCGCTGGCGCCACGAACAGCCGCACGACTTCGACGACTGCCTGACCACTGTAATCGAGCGAAGGAAACCGATGATCATAGGCTCGCCAGGCGATACAGCCGTTCAGTGTGCCAGCGCTGTCCTCCGCGATCAGGAAACAGCCCGAGCCCTCGCAGTAGGTCTGGTCGAAGTGGCGCATATCACCAGGAATGGCGCTCGGATCGATTCGATCGCCGAACATCTGCAGCCGGGCATCCTGTACAAAACGCGTGATCGTTTCGCAGTCGGATGCCTGGCCCTTGCGAATCCTCATCTGTCGCTTCCATTGGACGGGGCTGCGTAACCTAACAGGCCTGTCCACCACGCAACAGCTCCGTTCGCGTCGCGACGTGAGGCGACATGTTGGCGCTCAGCCCCCCCTACCAGGCGCTCCCGCATGACCGTTATCGCAACCGCTATCAATTGTTGCAGGCATGGAATCAAGTCGGTGGTAAACACTCTTAAGGCAGTCGTCCCGCGGCCGCCGCGTTTCTACCCGAAGGGACGACGGTCTTCGATCACCTGAGGGCTATCGCCTTGTTTGAATCCATCATTGGCTGGCTGGAAAGCGGTGGCTATTGGGGCATCCTTGGCCTGATGCTGCTGGAAAATGTATTCCCGCCCATTCCATCCGAAGCCATCATGCCTTTAGCGGGCTTCCTCGCCGCACGGGGCGACCTGAATTTTTTCTTGGTTGTGGTCGCCGGGACCATGGGTTCATACCTGGGAGCTGTGCCGTGGTACTACGCGGGCAGGGTTTTCGGCGAAGAGCGCGTACGCGCCGCCACCAGGCGGTTTGGCCGCTGGCTCACGCTTTCCGAAGACGACGTGGACAAGGCCGCACACTGGTTCCACGCACACGGCAGGGCTGCCGTGTTCTTCGGGCGACTCATTCCTGCCATAAGAACGCTCATTTCGGTCCCGGCCGGCATCGCGCGGATGCCCTTCTGGACATTCACCCTCTTCACACTGCTTGGCTCCGCCCTGTGGACGGGCGTGCTGACACTCGCCGGTTACCTACTGCACGCCGAGTATGATCGCGTTGCAACCTATATGGACCCGGCTTCGAAAATCGTCATTGGGTTGGTGGTCGCGATCTATCTTTACCGCCTCATTCGGCAGACCGTCGAGGAGCGACGCGGGCGCGACGGCAAGTAGCCGACAAGTATCGAACCCAATCCCTCTGGAACTTCGATACCTTTCAGCCAGTAAGCGCTACGCTAGGCAGCGATAACAATCCGCTTCGCGGCTGGCGAAGGCCATCCCGAAAGTCGGCAGAGTGCGTCGACTCAAGAACCCAGGCATCAGCGACTATCCGGCCTCCGAAGCGCGTGGCGATTCATGTACGTGCAAAGCGGTACGATTGGCCACTGCCGCCGCTATGTTCGGCGTCCCAATAGCGGGTGTTCGCGGTTCTCGAGCAGAACGAGCATACCGCTGCCAATGATGATCGCTGTTCCAACCCATGCCCAGAAACTCGGCGCTTCCAAAAAGAACCAATATCCCAACACCCCAGCCCCAACGATCTGGAGGTAGTTGAACGGCGCAAGGAACGGCGCAGGGGCGAGTTCGAACGCCCGCATCACAAGGTAATGCCCTGCCCCACCCACGAGTCCTAGGCTCAGCAACAGGGCCAGGTGCAGAATGCTCTCGGGCATTTGCCAGTAAAACGGCAAGCTGAGGCTGGTGACGATGAAGCCTGCTACGACAAGATAGGTATTCGACGTCTCGGGCGTATCGAGGCCCGCCAGCTTTCGCGACAGTATTTGAGTAAGCGCGGAGGTTACGGCGCTGAACATCACGATCATTGCTGCGGGATGAAACGTCTCCCCACCAGGCTGTATCACCAGCAGCGCACCCGCGAATCCGGCTGTGACCGCCGCGACCTTGAAGGTGCTAACCTGTTCCCCAAGCAGAAACGGCGCGAGGGCGAGGACGATCATCGGCGCGGTGAAGCTGATCGCCGCAATGGTTGCCATTGGCACATATTGCAGCGCGTAGAAAACCGCAAACGACGTCAGGCAGAACAAGAGCGAACGGATGGTCTGCAGCCATGGGCTTTTCGATCTCAATACCGACACCCCGCGACGCGGTGCGAAGATGATCAGCATCACCAGGAGATGGCCAAAATAACGAAACCAGAGGATCTGCAGCACGGGGTAAAAGGCGCCGAGGTACTTCACCTCGGTGTTGAGCAGCGGAATGAACAGCGCCGCGAGCGCCATGTAGCCGACCGCCCTCAGAGAGAGATCAGACGATAACCCATCGGTCGGCGAGCTGCGCACCGTTGCAGTCCTAGCGCGCCAAATCGGCTTCGGCCTCCCGCAGCTCGGCCTTCGCCTCATCCAATTTTGCTTGGCGCTTGGCGACCTTACGTGCATCTCCAGTCGCTTTTTCCTCTTGCAACTCAGCTTCCCGTTCGCTCACCTTGGCTTTGGCTTCGGCGACTGCCTGCCTTTGCTCCTTCGCCAGGCTGGCGTCCGTGCAATTGGCCCTGAGCCTGGACAGCGCCTTGGTCATTCCCTCCGCCTTATGGCTATGCCCTGCCTCCTTTGCCGTCTCGATCTTCTCCGAAAGGACCGACACCTTTTCAGCGCAGCGAGGATTGTCAGCGCCGAGGGCTATCCCTGGGAAGGCCATTGCCATCGCTACATAAACCAGATGCTTCATGAATGACCTCCTGAACGGTATGAGTCTGAAAAACATAGGACAGCAGAATGCGTGGCAGAGATGCCTACGAAGGCTCAAATTGCCTATGGCTGCAAATAAAACAGGAATGACCTAGAAGGCATGATTGATATTGATCGAAAAGGTCGTCCCTACTGGCGTATAGCTTTCTCTTACGACCGTACGGGTAGCCGCGGCGCTCACAGCGGTTGTGGTTGTAAAGCTGTAGCTTCCGCTGATACCCAATCGTAGGGTGTTCTGGCGGTTGTGCTTGTCCGCGCCAGCCACACGCGTCTCACCCCCATACGCATAGAACGCGTCCAGCGACGCCCAGGCCCGATCATTCAGGTCATGACTGAGATGCCCTTCAAGCCCGAGCAACGGCTTTTGTTCCAACCGCCCATTGCGGCCGTCCGAATTGTCCGTGAAGAGTTGCACGTTCGCATTGATCGAAAGCAGACCGCCGTCGCCGAACGGCGCGCCGTAGGACAGTTGGGGTTTGTATGCCCAACGATTCTTGCCGACGTTGAGCAGCGCATCCTGATCGTAAGAACCGGTTGGGGCCGTGATGGATACCGAGGCTGTCAGAAACTGGCCGGGTGTCCAGTTTCGGAATTCGCGTTTCGTCAGTGCGGGTGCGCCGAACACGTTTACGAGAAATACAGCGCTGATGTCGCCGATGCCGTCCGTAGAGGTCCTGAATCGAGTGCCATCCAGCCGCGCATCGACGAAACCATAGGGGATGATGAGCTGAAATCCCGCCACCCTGTCGCCCGCCGCGAACGTGCGCGCGTACCGGAGAATGGGCACATGAGCATTGACCGATACGCCCTCTACCGGCAGCGAGGGCTCAACCGATGCCTCGGTGTTCGAGTAAGTGTAATAGAGAAAAAGGATGTTGGTATCGACCGGGACGTTTTCCCAATCCCTCGCCCCATCGGCGAAAGCCTCAGCCGCCCCTAGCGCGGCGAACCAATACAACAGGATGGCAGATGGTCTGTGAGACCTCATGGTCGGCCTCATCAGGGTCAGGGCGTCACTATATTGAACATGTTCTGGAAGTCGTCCAGATTGCCGAACAGCTTCTCCACCGCGCCTGAATCGCCTTCGATGACGATAGCCTTGTCGGCTATGGCCTTCTGAAACGTTGTACGACCGAGGCTGATCTCGTCCATCGTGGCGCGGGACAGCCTGAGTGTCGCATCCGCGTCACCGGCTGCCGCTCGCTTCTGATGCGTCAGCGCGCCGGCTCGGAGGGTCATCACGTAGGTTTCGTTCAGGTCCTCGAATACCCAGTTCAATCGTGTATCACCCGCTTCGGCCGCTTTCGGACCATTCAGCCGAATGCCCAGGTAATCGAAGAACATGTCCAGGGTCATGGCTTTGATGGTGTCCGGCGAGGCCGTGGTAGAAGTTGGCGAAGGCACACCTTTACGAAGTTCGGACGCCCCCATCAGCATCGCGTTGCGCCATGTTCCGGCCTCGCTTTGGTAGCCCATCTGCTCTAACGCGTTGGCGAGCAATTCCCGCCCCAGTCGGGATTCCGGATTCGCGAATACGACATGCTTCAAGACTTCCGCCACCCAGCGGTAATCGCCTCCGTCGTAGGACTTCTGGGCCATGCTGATGACGCGCTCCTCGCCCCCCATGAACTCTACATAGCGCGTTGCAACCTCAGCAGGCGGCAGCGGATTCAGGTTGGCCGGATTACCGTCGTAGAAACCGAGATAACGCTGATACACGGCTCGAACATTGTGACTCATCGTTCCGTAGTAACCGCGGTTGTACCAGCGTTTGGCCAGTGCCGGCGGTAGGCTCTCGAGCGCTTCAGCAATCTCCATCGGGGTGTAACCGTGGTTGATCAGACGCAATGTCTGGTCGTGAATATAGCGATACATGTCTCGCTGGTCCGACAGCAGCGCATTGATCCTCTCGCGCCCCCATGTGGGCCAGTGGTGTTGCGCGAAAAGGACGTCCGCTTTCTCGCCATACCGGGTCAGCGTCTGATCCAGATACTCGGACCATTTCTTCGCGTCCCGTACCTCCGCGCCTCTGATGGTAAGAATGTTGTGGAGTGTGTGGGTCGCGTTTTCCGCGGCGCCGAGCGCTCCGTATGCCGGGATGTACAAGTTCATCTCGGCAGCCGCCTCCGTACCAGGCGTCATCTGAAATTCGATTTCCAGACCGTCTATGGTCACCGTTTCGACTTCCTGCCCTTCGGCACCGATGAGGTCCGTAGGTGCGATAAGCCCAACGGTGCCACGCGAGGTGGTTTTACCCAGGCCCGCGCCCACCTGGCCTGTCGGGCCTTTCGGCAACAGGGCGCCATACATGTATTGGGCCCGCCGGCTCATCGCCGTTCCGGCGTAGACGTTCTCTGATACCGCATGCTCGAGAAAACCGTCCGGGGCATAGATTTTCACCGCGCCGGACCGGATCTCTTCTTCGGTGACGACACCCTTTACACCGCCATAGTGGTCCACGTGCGGATGGGAATAGACAATGGCTTTCAAAGGGCGGTCGCCGACATGCTCGCGGTACAGCGCAAGCGCGGCACTGGCCGTTTCAGCGGAGATAAGCGGGTCCATGACGATAAGGCCCGTCTTGGTCTCGATGAGGGTCATGTTCGACAAATCCAGGCCGCGCACCTGGTAGATGCCATCGGTGACTTTGAACAAGCCCTGGATATTGTTGAGCCGCTCCTGTCGCCACAGGCTGGGGTTTACCGTTTCAGGCACAGGCTCCTGATCGAGAAAGCGGTATCCGTCTAGATCCCACACAACCTTTCCGGCCGCGTCCCGAATCACGCCTTCTGGAAAGCGAGCGATCAGCCCCCTTTGTGCATCTTCGAAATCCGCTTCATCCGAGAAATCGAGCGAGTCGTGAAAAAGCCGGTTGGAGGCCACCGTATCCTGGCTGGCGCCATGCGACGCGGTTGGTTCGCCGTAAACGCCTATCGAAAATCCAGAAAGAAGGATTGCTGTTGCCCAAGCAGATAAGCGCATACATATATCCTCGAACAGATATAAGCGGGACCACCCAAGGCAGGCTAGAAGGCGATTTGCGCCCCGTCAATTAATCGCCCTTTCGGCTGCCCCCTCGACACGCGGCTGGCGTTCGCGGACTGGCTTTTGTAGATCCGGACCGCGACGGCGAAGTGAACGTGCGTTCCGTCCTTCAGTACCTTCATTCAGAAAACGAGCTGCGTAAGGCCGTCAAAAGCCAACCGAAAGCGTTGTCGCGTTGCCAGACCGCACCACGCCTGGGCAGGTGCTGGGACGGTCTGGCGGATTGGTGATAGGCGCCCTCGATCCAGTCGAACACAACGGTTATTGCCTGAGCGCCTTCACAGCCGCGGCGAAAAAGTCATTGTCCCGAATCGGTGCCATGTTGGTCGGTTTTGGCAGCGCACCCCATACCACGATGACGACCTTTTCACGCGGGTTCATATAGACGTGCTGACCGAAGATGCCGCGAGCTTCGAAAGCACCCTCGTTAGGCGTGCCTTTGGACTCGGGAATGGGCCAAAGCATGTAGCCGTAGTCGACTTGTTTGCCCCCTACTATCTTCGGCGAGCCCGCCTCCTTCACCCAGCCCTCAGGCAGAATGCGCTCGCCGCCTGCAACGCCATCATTCAGCAGAAACAGGCCAAAGCGGCCATAGTCGCGCAATGTCGCGGAGAGCCCGCTCCCGCCGACCTCCAGGCCATCGGGGGACTCAAGCCACCAGGTCGCATCGCTTTCCATACCGACCTTGCTCCAGACCCGCTCCGACAGGTATTGGCTGACCGGCTTGCCCACGGCCGCACGGACCAGTGCGCCCGCCACATGGGTTTCACCCGTGCTGTAGTTCCAGCGAGTACCGGGCTCGGCGGCGCGAGGCAGTTCCGACATCAGCTTCAGCACCCCGCCTGGCGTCTGCGCGTTCTGGACCTCGAGCATGCGACGGCGATCCGATTTCGGGTCCGTATACGTCTCGTTCCAGCCCACGCCCGATGCCATCTGCAACAGGTTGCGGACGGTCACGCCGTCATAGGCACTCCCCTTGAGGTCGGGAAGATAGTGAACGATGGGATCGTCGATGCTTTTGATATGGCCGTCCTGGATGGCGGCGCCGATCAGCGTCGCGGTGATCGACTTCACTACCGACATGGACATCCAACGAGTGTTCTCGGTGTTGCCGAGCTGGTACTCCTCACGCGCAACCTTCCCATCCTTGATCACGAGCAGACCGCTCACTCGGTTCAACGAGACGTAGTCGTACAGGTCGTACGTCTTGCCGTTGGACTCGAACCTGAGATTTTCCAGCGTCTGCTGTGCGGCAGGCAGCGGCAGCGTTTCGCCGCCACGCTCCACCCGAGCGGTAGCGAAGAGGCGATCGATATTGCGGAACGTATTGACCTGGATGCCAGGCATGAGCGCGCCGTCATATACCTGCTGGACCGTGCCGATAGGCTCATCGCCGTGTGGGTTCACTACATCGGCGGCTTGGGTCATCGTGGTAAACAGCATCATTGCAGTGGCGAGGGCCAAACGTTGGAAAGGAAGAGGCATGGGCATGAAACGCATCGAGTAGCTCCAGTCATTGTTGTTTTTATAGGGAAGCCAAACGCCTTTCATTCGAAGGTAACGCGATCGGCTCGTGTAAATGTTGAACGCACCGCGATGGTCACAGTTCGTGTAGCGATAACCCCGATCGAGGCCCATTCGTCCATCGGGCACCATCCTTCCAACATCGGACCGCGTTTGTGATCTCACCGATATCGGAACGAAATTGCGCTTCAGCCATGATGAACCGCGAGGCTGCGGTTTCGGACCCGTACATTGGACGGACACTTGAGGAGAATGAATGACATGCAAGCAGATGCGCTTACCTGGGGCCACGGGCCTCGCCTGTTGGAAGTATTCCTTGAACCCAACTGCCCTTTTTCTGTGAAAGCATTCAACAAGCTGGACGAACTGCTCGCGCAGGCGGGTGAAGAAAGGGTCACCATCAAGATTCGCCTTCACTCACAGCCATGGCACATGTTCTCGCCCGTCATCGTCAGGGCCATTCTCGCCGCAGCAACGCTGCCCAACGGCAGGGAGCAGGCCAAGGCCGTGATGGCGGCAGTCGGTGAGCATCGCGAGGAATTTGAGTTCGAGCAGCATGCGAGCGGGCCCAACCTCGACGCCACGCCGAATGACATCATCCGGCGCGTCGAGCAGTACAGCGGCGTGCAGCTTGCCGAGGCCTTCGCAAACGCCGACCTCGAGCATGCCGTCAAATGGCATACGAAGTATGCGAGGCAAAACGGTATTCATGTTTCTCCCACCTTCATGATCGATGGGCTGATCCAGAACGGTATGTCGAGTGGCGATGCCGTGTCGGAGTGGGTGAAACAGTTGGCATAGCCAATCCCGTGCGACCTGTGGCTCCCTGCCGGGACCTGTGCGCTTGGTAGCCGGCCCGTAGACCGTTCCGCCCGCAAACCAGGAACATGTACGGGCGTTTCGCAATGCCTTCGACTGTCAGCGCACTTCAAACCCAGACGCGCATGCCACTTAGTCGACGACTCATTGCGCGTCGCGGGGGTCCGTGGGTTATCCATCGAACTCATGTGCGCTTCTTGCTTCGCTCGCGCGTACCCGTCCAATGGAACCCCGTGTGTGCCTCGCTGCGTGCGGGCGCGTTACGCGACCATATGCCAGGACGACGCGACCTCACATCATGCGGAGCCGCCGCCACAGGCCGATGCCTATTACCAACACCACCCAGGTATAGAGCGCGGCCATAAGGTCATCAAGGACGATGCCAAGACCTCCACCGATACCTTCGAGGGCATCGAGGGGCGGCAGCTTTAGTGCATCGAACAGCCGGAATATCGGAAAGGCCAACAGGAGCAACCAGGGCCGGGACAGCCAGGTCAGCGCGAATACCGATACGGGAAATGCCAGAAATTCGTCCGCCACGATCCGTGGGGCGTCGCCACCACCTTGCCAAAGCGAGGCCCAATGGCACAGCGGTACCGCGATGAGAAGCAGCAGAACGATCAGGATCATCTGCCCTGCCCGTTGCCGCGTCAGCATCCACCATGCCAGGGGCAATCCCAGCAGGGAGCCGAACGTGCCCGGCATCAAAGGCATCGAGCCCAGACCGAAGCCGCTTGCAGCCTGAAGAACCAGGATCTCTATCATCACACTGCGGCCCTGCGTATATCGGTGGAATATCGCTGCGTGAGCGGAGCTAACAGCGGCTACCCTCGCCCTTTCCTTACGGTAGGCGCCGTCGTGATCGGCAGTATGCGTTCGAGAATATCGGCCAGTGTCACGACGCCCTTCATACGGCCATTTTCCACCACGACAGCGAATTGGACGCTCGCCTTGCGCATGAGCGCAAGCGACTCATAGACAGGGGTTTGTGCATTCAATACGAATGCCTGCCGGGCAAGGGATCGAGCGGCCTGGTCCTCCGGCTGAAGCAATGTGTCACGCAGATGGACTACCAGCGGTAACGTATTGCCCTCACCGAGCAGCAGGATGCGGAGGTGGCCAGAGGCAGCCGATGCCGCCCGGACGTCCGCAACCGATGCGGTCGATTTGACGTGCACGGGCGCGGCATCGGACTTGATCAGAGAGTCGACGGGCAAGGTGCCCAGGTCGATAAGGCCTGAGATCTGCTTCTGAAGGCCAGGCTTTAGCGTCCCGACCTCCGCTGAATGCTCTACCAGTTGCCGAATGGTCGCAATATCCTGACCGCCTACCGCAGCGCTCTCTACGGGTTGTACGCCGGATGCTTTTACGAGCCGATTCGCAATCAGGTTAACCCAGCGCATGAGCGGGCGAAGGGGCCAGATGTAGGCGCGCGACAGGATGCCAATGGCCAATGCAGATCGCTCAGGATGCGCAATTGCCCATGACTTGGGCGCCATTTCGCCCACGACGAGGTGGAGGAATGTCACAGCGAACAATGCCAGTGCAAACGATGCACCGTCAGCAGCCCACACCGGCAGGCCGGTTTCAAGCAGGACTGGGCCGAGCCAACTATCCACTGCCGGTTTAGTGACTGCACCGAGTGCGAAGGTGCAGAACGTTATGCCAAGTTGTGAGCCTGCCAGCATGAAGGTTAGGTCGTTGACGCCTCTCAACGCCGCACGCGCCGAAGCATGAGTCGAAGCCAGCTCTTCCAGTCGGTGCCGACGAGCACCAAGGAGCGCAAACTCGATAATGACAAAGACGGCACTAAGCACAATCAGCGCCATCGTGACGGGTAAAACGATCAGCGGGTCGTTCATTGCGAATCGTCCAGTGATGTTTCCGCAAGGGTGACCCGCACGCGCGTTGGTACGTAGCGCTCGATTTCGAGCACCTCGATCGAAAGCAGGCGGGTGACAGGCGTGTCGGAGATCAGCTCCGCAGCATCCGGTTGCAGCATGACAGTTACCGTGTCTCCTTCCGAAGGCAAGCCACCCTTCTCGGCGATCACGATACCGGCAATCGTCTCGACTTCGTCGCGCGCAAGGTGATATCCGACCACACGTTCTACCTCGTCCAGATGGACGTCGCCGTTCATGATCCACATGCCCTCGCCGCACGGAACGATGGGATCACTAATCGCTTGATCATGCTCATCATTGATCTCGCCGACGATCTCCTCAGCAAGATCCTCTATCGTGAGCACACCTACGAACCCACCGTACTCGTCAATAACGCAGGCGAGTTGATTGTTCGTTTGGATCAGCAGCTCGAGCGCATCAGGCAGCGCCATTAGTGTTGGAATTACGGTGGCGGGCCGCATCACATCGACGACGGTTCCTTCCACATCGCCTTGTGTCAGCCGGGGTAGCACATCGCTAAGGTGCACAACGCCAATAGGCGTGTCCTCTTCGACGACCGGATAGCGCGTGTGCCCTTGTGCCATGAGCGCCCTTAGCGCGCTCAGCGTAGCCTCAGGCGGAAGCCAGTCGACCTGTGACCGCGGAATCATGGCGTGTTCGACGTCCCTGCTTGGAAAGTCGACGATGCGCTCCATGATCAACGAGATCTCGACGGGTAGATCTCCGCTTTCCCGAGAATCGGAGATGATGTGCGGTAGATCGTCTGCAGAAACGCTGACGTCCAGGTCGTGGACCGGCTCTATGCGCAACGCTCGCAAGAACAGGTTGGCGGCTTTGTCGAAGAAGCCGATCAGCCAGCCAAACACCGTCAGATAGATGAGCGTTGACCGCGCTAGCCGCCGGGCAAGCGGGTCCGGGTTGGCAATGGCCAGATTCTTTGGGTAGAGCTCGCCAAAGATCATTTGGATGATCGTGGCAGTCGCCAGTGCCAGCACCGTACCGACCGTGATTCCTATCTCCGGCGGAATACCCATACCGCCCAGTAACGCACCTAGCGATTTTCCAACGAGGGGCTCCGCGACGAACCCCACAAGCAGCCCGGTCACGGTGATACCCAGCTGCGCGCCAGACAGCATGAAGCTGGTTCGCTTGGTGACTGCCAGCGCGCGTTCGGCAGCAGCATCGCCATCGGCCGCCGCCGCTGCCAGCCGCGCGCGATCCACGGCCATATAGGCAAATTCCTGCGCAACGAAGTAGCCGTTCGCTGCGATGATCGCCAGTATGACCAGGGTTCCGACAAGAAGCGTAAGCAAGGTTTCGATCACTGCATCACCTCCACCGAAGCGGCGTTAGAGGTGAGGCATTTGTTCGCAATGGACTCGTCCACGTTGGGTCTGCAGTGACAAAGGGCTTTCATCATATGCCGACTCGATGTCCAGGCTAGCGGGGTCGTCAATACGAAAAATGTAGTGTTCGACGTTTCAATCGATTTGCGGCCTGATACGCGCCGTAATTGCTTTGGGTGGACGATCAGGTACGCAATACAAGAGGGACACACCTTGGATATGGAACGGTTGGCGATTTGAAGCTGGAGGTGAGCGTACCGTAGCGCGCTGCCTACGCGCCCGTTGGGGGCAGCAACAGGTCGAGCGTATCCATGAACAAGTCGGCGCTCCAGGGTTTCGGAAGGAACCGGACATTCGCCGGCAGGTTCTCGATATTTACCGTGGTGTAGCCCGAGGTGATGATCACTGGTAACTCCGGCCATCTGGCAAATACCAGCCTCGCCAGATCATAGCCATCCAGAAGGCCAGGCATCCGGACGTCGGTGACGATGAGGCTGGTGTCGCTCGCATGCTTTTCCAGGTATATCAGTGCCGCGTCCGCGGTCTCAAACGCTGTCGGATGAGCATCCTTCATACGTACGAGCTCGCACATCAGCTCCTTCACGGACGGTTCGTCATCGATTACTAGCACTTGCGTTGGAAGCATGTTCAATTCCCTGAGAGGCCGTGCAACGTTCAGCCATGACCGTTCACTACCGATATCGTTGTTCAACCGCGAACCGCAGGGTGCGACCTGTGGCTTCGAAACAAAAGCCGAGCGATCTACGACCCTTTAACCGCGCACTCAACCTAGACAAGCCAGAGCCTGTTTCGATCCCACCGCGCCTACCTCGCAGGCGCGGAGACCTCTCATGCCGAGTGATTTGGTTGGTCTAGCTGTGCATGTGAATGCAGAGAATGATCCATACATCTCTATAGATATAGGTCTTGTAGTGGAAAGTCAGCCGGTTGCACAAGCGAATCAATCGACCAGACCCATGTATCGCCGAGGCGCTGACCCCACATGGAGCAAGGGCAAGCCGTCTTCCAGGCGACCCCCCTATGGCCCCAATCGATTCGCAAAGAAGCGAGGACGATGGCACTAGGCGCCACTCGCGGGCTGGTGATCATCGACAGACCGCGCTCAAACCATGCCGACGATCCGCGTGGAATCAACGTCGGCACGCAGTCCCGCATACTTCAAAAAATCCAGAAGTGATTATTTGTGCTCTGGGATGTGACGCCCGTGGCTCTTTCAACAGAATCGCCTCGTACAACTAAAACAACGTATGAGGCTTCCCGTGGATAGCACACTCCACTTGCGGTCGTTCGACATGGAATCGACCTGCATTCAGGCACCGATGCGGTCCGGCACGCGCGCCACGTTCAGGCGAGCCGAACGGGTGCTGGGCCGTAACCCTATCGATACGCCAGCCCCACGCGGGCCATCAATAAGTGAGCGCGTGCCAGCCTCGCCTGATAGCGATCTCGTCCGCACCGCTCAGGCGGCTGTTCCAATCGCTCCCTACCCCCCTTCTCATTCTGCTACGGGCCGTGCCTGGCGGCACCAGCCGATGGCTTGGCTTTGCCGCATTCGCCCCTCGTCCTGTAGGGCGATCACGATGCCATCGCTCACCGTCAGCCCAACGCATGAGGAGGCCTGCCGATGAGCCAGGTGACCGACATCGAAGCTGCCGCAGCCAAACTGGTCAGCGCATTCGCCAGCAACGATACAGACGCTTACTTCGATTGTTTCAGTGAAGACGCCACCTTCGTTTTCCATACGCTGGCGCAGCCTCTGTATGGCCGTGATCAGTACCGCGCGCTTTGGGAACAATGGCAGGCCGAGGGCTTTTCCATCCTTGGATGCCAATCCAGCAATGCGCATATCACCCTGCGCGGGGACATGGCGATCTTCATCCATGACGTCGCGACACACTTGCGCACCGGTGGCGAAGAACTGCAGCTCGCCGAGCGAGAGACCATCGTCTTTCGCCGCGCTGGCCAACGCTGGCTGGCGTGCCACGAGCATTTATCCGCCTTCGGCGATACCTGACAGAACGACGGCCGAATCCATAGGGTTTGGCCCTAGCTGTTGCCCTTTCCTGGGCCTAGGAATCGATTGATTCCCTTGCGGCCATGCCGCTCTGCCGATGCACCGCCACTCGACGCATGTCGAGGGTAAATAACAGGCTCACGCGCCAGCGCTGGCCTTATAAAAATCGTGACAGGCAATGGAGAAACATATGAGCCATGCGACCAGTATCGAAACCTTCGGCGTCGAACAGATACCCGACAGCCAACGCACCGCCACCCCTCTCGATCTGTTCCGCCTGATCTTCGGCGGCGCGAACACCTTCGCGACGGCTGTGCTGGGGAGCTTCCCGGTACTGTTTGGCCTGTCGTTCCAGGCCGGCGCTTTCGCCATTCTGCTCGGTGTCGCCGTTGGCGCCTCGATCCTGGCGCCCATGGGGCTCTTCGGCGCAATTAACGGCACCAACAACGCCGTGTCATCTGGCGCCCATTTCGGGGTCCACGGCCGTATCGTCGGTTCTTTCCTGTCTCTGCTCACGGCCGTGGCATTTTTCTCCCTGTCGGTCTGGAGCTCCGGCGATGCGTTGATCGGCGGTGCAAAACGCCTCGTGGGCCTTCCCGAAACAGACCTGACCCTGGGCTTGGCCTACGGCCTGTTCGCGGTGCTGGTGCTCGTAGTGTGCATCTACGGTTTCCGCTTCATGCTATGGGTCAATCGCATCGCCGTATGGGCGTCCAGCCTTCTGTTTCTGCTGGGCGTGTTCGCTTTCGCGGGGGCTTTCGATCCGAGCTACGCCGGTACCGTCGATGCGTCACAGCCCGGTTTCTGGGCGGCGTTCATCGGCGCCGCGCTGCTGGCCATGAGCAATCCGGTTTCGTTCGGCGCCTTCTTGGGAGACTGGTCGCGCTACATCCCGCGCGAGACGCCGAAGCACCGCATCATGCTCGCGGTGCTGGGTGCGCAGGTCGGCACGCTGATCCCGTTCATGTTCGGTCTGTGCACCGCCACGCTGGTCGCTACTCAGGCACCGCAATACATCGAGGCGAACAATTATGTCGGCGGGCTGCTCGCCATCTCGCCAACCTGGTTCTTCCTGCCTGTCTGCCTGATTGCAGTAATCGGGGGGATGTCCACCGGCACCACATCGCTGTATGGCACGGGCCTGGACATGTCCAGCCTGTTTCCCCGCGTCATGAGCCGAGCCGTCGCAACCTTGCTGATTGGCGTTGCGGCCATCGGCTTCATCTTCATAGGGCGCTTCGCATTCAACCTCGTACAGAGCGTGTCGACCTTCGCCGTTCTGATCGTGACCTGCACCAGCCCGTGGATGGTAATCATGATCCTGGGCTTGATCGTTCGGCGCGGGTTCTACCACCCTGACGACCTTCAGGTGTTCACCCGCGGGCAACGTGGCGGCCATTACTGGTTCCACCATGGCTGGAACTGGCGCGGACTGGGCGCCTGGATTCCAAGCGCAGCAATTGGCCTGTGCTTCGTCAATCTCCCGGGGCAGTTTGTCGGTCCGCTGGGCGAGTTGGCCGGCGGCATCGATATCAGCCTGCCAATCACACTGGGCATGGCGGCGCTGATGTACGGCACATTGCTCAGCCTCTTCCCCGAGCCCGCCGGGGTCTTCGGCCCTGCTGGCCCGCGCTGGGTGCGCGTCAAAAGCGAGCACGCTTCCAGCCTGCAAGACATAGGTGCCGCCCAACGCCCAAGCCGATCCGCCTGACATTGCGCGCACGCCTGCTAACCGCGTGCGCAGACCCAAGGAGTACCCTTTATGAATACCCCACATTACATCGATGGCCGCTGGGTCGAAGGCCAAGGGAACGACACGATCACTGTCTTTGACCCCTCACTGGCTGAGCCTTTTGAAAGACTTCGTGCGGCGAGCATCGGGCAGGTTGACCAGGCGGTAGCGGCCGCGCGAGCAGCGCTCGGTAACTGGAAGCGATGCCCACCGAACGAGCGTGCACGGTACCTTCGCGGCTTCGCTCAATGCATCGAATCGCAGCGCGATGCGCTCGTCGAAGTTCAGATGCGCAATAACGGCAAGCCGTCCCAGGAGGCGAGCATTGATGTCGATGATGCGGTGGCCACCTTCAACTATTACGCAGGCCTCGCCGAAGCCATGGCGCAGACACCTGACCGTGATGTACCGCTGGCGGTACCTGGGTTCTCCTCCCGGACTCGATTGGAGCCAATTGGCGTCGTTGGGCTGATCGTCCCCTGGAACTTCCCGCTCGTCACGAGCGCCTGGAAGATTGCGCCGGCGCTGGCTGCCGGATGCACGGTCGTACTCAAGCCCTCTGAGGTGACGCCGCTGATTGAGCAGGCCTACGGCCGTATCGCCGATCAGATCGGACTGCCGGCGGGCGTATTGAATATCGTCGGCGGCAAGGCCGACATAGGCGCTGCCATCGCCAGCCATACCGGGCTCGACAAGCTGTCTTTCACTGGCAGCAATGCTGTTGGTAGCCGCGTCATGCGCAGCGCCGCCGAACGCTGCGTACCGGTCACGCTGGAGCTCGGTGGTAAATCACCCATCATCGTCTTCGACGACTGCGACATTGATCAGGCCATCGAATGGATCATCGGGGGCATTTGCTGGAACGCCGGCCAAATTTGCTCAGCCACCTCTCGCCTATTGGTTCAGAACGGCATAGCCGGTGAGCTCCTCCCTCGCCTCGCAGCGGCGTTGGACGCGCTTCGGGTAGGCAATCCGCAGCAGACAGAAGTAGACGTCGGTCCTCTCACCAGCGAGGCCCAGTGGCACAAGGTCGGTGAGTATCTCGCGTTTGCCAGACAGGAAGGTCTGGATTGCCTGGCCGGCGGTGCGCTTCAAGACCGACAGGGCTGGTTTGTGTCACCGACGCTCTACGCGGACGTACCCACAGAGAGCCGGCTGTGGAACGAGGAAATCTTTGGGCCCGTGCTTTGTGCCCGCCGCTTCGACACGGAGGAAGACGCCATCGCAGTGGCCAACGACAGCCGTTTCGGTCTGGTCGGTACCGTCATCAGCAACGATGTGCAGCGCGCCGAGCGCGTCGCCGATGCATTGGAGGTGGGCCACGTGTGGATCAACTCCCTGCAGGCCGTATTCGTCGAAACGTCATGGGGCGGAACGAAAGGCAGCGGCATCGGCCGGGAGCTAGGGCCCTGGGGACTGGCAGCCTATCAATCGGTGAAACATGTCACGCGGTGCCTTGGGTAAATGTCCCGAGGCCCAGGAAATGGCTGGTTGGGGATTTGATACCCCTTCCGGCCTGACCCATCACAAAGCGCTGGAAACCGTTAGCCAAAGTAGATCTCGCTTTTGGATGGAAAACGTTTGGCGTTATGCCTAACGTCCCAGCTGCTTATCGATCGACACACTTCTCGCGCTGACTTTATCGCCCGTATGCAGCGTAGAAACGGTTTCAATCAGCACGATTCCGCATTCTTCTAGGGCGACTGGGTTGTGCCGGGTTTGCTTGGGGACCACACAAAATTCGCCGGGCTGAAGGATGATCAAGCGGCTTGAAAGCTTTTTCGGTTGCCAACTACTGGCGCGTGATTCGTTGGGTACCCGTTTGACCGACCATGGAAAGGATTTGCTGCCCAAAGCCCGTCGTATTCTGGAGCTGAACGACGTCGTCTGTGCAGAAATGATCGGGCCGGCTATTCGGGAAAGGGTTCGGGTGGGGATACCGTACGATATGGCCAGAGCCTATTTTGCGCCCATTCTTACCGCCTACGCGCGGCGCCATCCAAACGTCGATGTGACAGTCGTATCGGGCTCTTCGGTCGACCTGATGTCTGATTCTTCCCGAGGGCTCGTTGACCTGACCATCAGCCAATGCCCTGAGCGGAGAGTATGGGTGAACGCCTCTGTATGGAGCCGTTGGTCTGGATAGGCATATCGGACGAGCTCATCAGCCAACGGCCATTGGCGTTGTGCTTCGTGACCCCCACCTGCACCTTTCGCCGCCTAGTGTTTTCCGCGTTGAGAGAAGCACACATTGAATGGCGCCTCGTATTTGAAAATGCCTCGGTGGATACGACGCTCGCTACCGTCAGAAGCGGTCTCGCGGTGACGCCATGGTTACGCTCGCTCACGCCAGGCGATCTTCGCGTGCTCAGACCAGAATCCGGATTGCCTTCGCTACCACGGCATTTCGATTGAATTGCACGTTTCGCAGAGCGCCGGCATAGGCGCGATGGATATGGCGATGTCCATTCGTGAGCATTATCAGTAGGCCAGTGTCATCAAGTTGGTCAGCATCCAGACGTGGCCTGCCAGCCTGACTGCCGATCGCTATCGATAATGCGAGCCTTCGCTGGCGCGCACCAGTGGCTGTGTACAGCAAGCGTCTTTCGGGGCCTGTAGATCATGCGCGCAGCAAACCTTGGCCACTGGAGGCTGAACGGCCGTTGAGCCTGGCTCAGCGATGCCTATCAGCGGCACTAAGTCATCTGTCTTTCTTGCACAGCAGCTGACAGCTAGCAAAGGTTGAGGAGCGCTGGATCGCCACGCTGTCCACGCTTCCCGGATGACACCCACGGCGGAGTGTATAAACAGTGCTGCTATCGCTATGCCGACGAGGATATCTGGCCATACGCTGGCGGTCAGCGCGACGAGGCCGGCGGCGACTATGACGCTGCTGTTGGCCAGCAGGTCGTTACGGGAACAAAGCCAGGTTGAACGCATGTTCAGGTCGTCGGAGCGGTGGCTGTAGAGCAACACGAAGCAGTAGCCGTTGGCGATAAGAGCCAGCACCCCGATAACGCCCATCCAACCAGCACTAGGCGCCTCTTGCATGATGAGTTTGCGCAGTGCGTCTGCCACCACCAGGAGGCCAAACAACAGCATTAGGCCGCCCTTGAACAACGCAGCACCAGCACGCGCATGGACGCTGCGGTGCAGGACGAAAAGCGTGAGCGCATATACAGAGGCGTCCCCAAACATGTCCAGTGAGTCGCCGAGCAGCGCCGTTGAGTTGGCAACCCAGCCTGCGACGAACTCCACCAGGAACATGACCGCGTTGATCGCAAGGACGATATAGAGCACCCGGCCCTGTTTTACGCGAAGTTGGCCGAGTTCGCCGGCCTTGTTTTCACAGCAACTATCCACAATCCGCGCCTCGTTAGCTTGAGCTTGCCGCTACACTGAGGGTTATAGCGACTATAAGGTCAAGACTCATGAACGCGACGAACTTCACCGTGGGGCAACTGGCGCGCCTTACTGATACAAAGGCGGTGACGATCCGCTATTACGAGCAGCTTGGCCTATTGCCCACGGCGGCGCGAAATGCCTCTGGTTACCGCCAGTACACGGCGCAGGAGCGCGATAGACTGCTGTTCATTCGCCGTAGCCGCGCTCTAGGTTTCAGCCTCGACGATATCCGCCAGCTACTCGGATTTTCCGACCTCCGGCAGGCGCCATGTAATGCAGTGGATGCCAAGGTTGCCGAGCAGTTGCAGCAGGTGCGATCTCGAATTCGAGATCTGCAAGGACTGGAGCATGAGCTTCAGCGCCTATTGTCTTCTTGCCATGGCGGGGTGATCGACGAGTGTCGAATCATCGAATCCTTGAGCCAGTAGCATAGACATGGCGCACTGTGAGGACTCTCGTAGCAGTGGCATGGCAGGGTTTTGCAAGCGATAAATCAAATGAGGTGCTGGATAAAGAGCCCGTCGTAACGACACAGGGCGCCTGGCAAAGCGGCAGCCTTGGGCCTGTCGAAGGTACGGTTGCCGGTTCCGAAAGGTGACGCCTGCCGAAATAATGCGTCCTCTCGTCTCGATGTGCCGACGTGGGCGCTGTACCGACAGCGCCCTAGCAAACGAGCACCTTGCTCAAGCGACCAATTCCTTCACCGCCGACATGACACCCTCCTCTCGCAGCTTCTGGTAATACGCGCATACCGTCTGCACGAACGACGCGTGACGAGAGAGTGCAGGAGGAAAGACGGAATCCAGCGACATGAACGCATGCACGAGCGACTCCGTGTTGGTGTGCTGCCCGTGCAACTTGGCCAAAGTAGTCGCCAATGGATCATCGACACCGTGCGGCGTGCCGTCCGGGCTCCTGCCTGTCGAGTAATGGATCCAGGCGGCGATACCCAGGGCGGTACAGGGCGCGTCCTCACCCGCTTCCAAACGCGATAGTGCGCCTTGAAGCCAGCGCTGCGGTAGTTTCTGGGAACCGTCCATGGCGATCTGATGCAGCTTATGGCGCAGGCTGTCGTTGGCGAACCTTGCCAGCAATTGCTCGCTGTAAGCCGCCAGATCGGTGCCTGCCGGCATGTCGAGGGTAGGTGCTGCTTCGGTGAGCATGTACCGGCGCAGGAAAGCCGCTATCGGCGGCTGAGTGACAGCGTCGTAGACCGTTTCGATTCCGGCCTGGGCTCCCAGATAGGCCAGCAGGGAATGGCTGCCATTGAGCATGCGCAGCTTCATGGTTTCGAAAGGCGCCACATCGGCGACCATCTCGACGCCTTCCTCCTCCCAGTCAGGACGCCCCGTCGGGAAGTGATCCTCAACCACCCATTGACTGAAGGCTTCGCAGACGACCGCATTGGTGTCGTTTATTCCGAGCCGTGATAGCCGCTCGAATTCCGTGTCCGTCATGGCCGGAACGATGCGATCGACCATGCTGCTGGGAAACGCCACTTCGTGCTCGATCCACTCCGCCAATCCTTCATCGCGACAGGCTGCCAGCTGCGTTACCGCCGCACGGGTTCGCTTGCCGTTGTCAGGCATGTTGTCACAGCAAAGCACTGTGAAGGGCGGCCGCCCGGCTGCGCGACGACGCGCCAGCGCCTCGACGAGTATGCCCGGCGCCGTGCTTGGCATCTGCGGTTGGGCAATGTCGGCGGCAATCTGAGGATGGTCTCGCAGCAGGATGCCCTCGGAAGGACTCAGAAAGTAGCCCTTTTCGGTCACTGTCAGCGTCACGATGCGTGTCGCCTCGTCAGCCAGGCGCGACAGCAGGGCTTCAAGGTCCCTCCCGTTATTACTGCCTTCATCTCGACCCGTGAATAGCGTCTGCTCGATCACGCCGATTTCGCGCACGGTGACGTTCTCGCTATCCGCGAATTCGGCGACGTGGTAGCGGTGGTCGGCTACTCGCAACGCATCGACCAGACGCTTGTTCGAACGAAGGTTGGCGCTGGCTACACCCCAGCCCAGATCGCCGCTGCGTTGGCGGTACCGCTCCAGGTAAACCGCCTGATGCGCGCGGTGAAACGCGCCCAGACCCAGATGGACAATCGAAATCTGCTCTCCTCGGGCAGCGGCGCGAATCTGCGTTTCAGTCATTTGTCACCCCTCGTTGAATGCCGATTCAGACACGCTCAGTTGCCGCCCAGCAGCAGGTTCGGCAACCAGAGCGAAACAGCAGGTACGTAAGCGACCAGCAGCAACACGATCAGATTGCACATAAGAAACGGAACGATGGCGCGCGCGACACTGAGCATCTGCAGATTGCCGATACCTGCCACGACGAACAGACACACCCCAACCGGGGGCGTCGTCAGCCCGATCATCAGGTTGAGCACCGCCATGACGGCGAAATGAACCGGGTCCATGCCGACACCCGTGGCCACGCCCAGTAGCGCGGGGAACAGGATGATCAGTGCGGCGATCGTCTCCATGAACGCTCCTACGAATAGTAGGATCAGGTTCAGAATCAGGATCACCACGATCGGATTGTCGCTGATCGACAGAATCCCCTCGGCCACCATTTGCGGAATTTGCTGGCTGGTGAGAATCCAGCCAAACAGGTTCGCCAGTCCGATGAGCAACAACAGCGCCGATGAGGTCAACACGGTGTCGGTCAGTATCGCCGGGAGCTTGCGCCAGGTAAGGCCCTTGTAGACATACATCCCCACGACCAGGGCATAAAGGCTGGCAACGATGGACGCCTCAGTCGGTGTAAAAAACCCTCCGATGATTCCGTACAGAATGATGCCGGTCATCAACAGGGCCCAGAAAGCGGTACGGCCTTCTTTCAACAGCTCTCGCAGCGTGGCCCGACGTTCCTTGGGATACCCACGACGCACCGACAGGATGTAGACGGTGATCATCATCGCGACCCCCATCAATAACCCGGGTATCGCGCCGGCAAGGAACATTCGCCCCACGGAAACACCGGCAAGCGAGCCGACGATGATCATCGGTACGCTGGGCGGAATGATGGGGCCGATGGTCGAAGACGCAGCAGTCACCGCAGCGGCAAACGGCTTGTCGTAACCCGACTTCGCCATACCCGGGATCATCACCGAGCCGATGCTCGCCGCATCTGCAACGGCCGTCCCCGATATACCGGCGAATATCATCGAGCCGCCCACGTTCGCGAGCCCCAACCCACCTCGGATATGACCGAGCAACGCATTGGAGAAGCGCACGATATGCTCGGTGATGTTGCCGACATTCATGAGGTTCCCCGCCAGCACGAACCCGGGAATGCAGAGCAGAACGAAAGTATCCATGCCGGCATACATACGCTGCGGCACGATTGTCAGGGAAATACCTTCCAGCAGCAGGTAGCTCAGTGACGAAATACCCAATGCAAAGGCGATTGGCATGCCCAGTACCAGGAGTACCAGAAAGGCACTGAACAGTATGATCACTTCCACGAGTGAGCCTCCGGCTTGCGCATGGCGATGAGCCCTTCGGCTACACGGACAACGCTATAGAACAGCACCAATGCGAACAGCACGACGGTGGACGAAAACATGTAAATCATCGGCAGTTTCATCGCGGGGGATGTCTGCCACATACCGTTCTGGGCGTAGAGCCAGGCTGAAGGCAGCGTGATACAGGCAAAGGCACCGATCAGCAGGTTGATCACGACCTGGTAAGCCGCACGCGTCCGTGGTCCCAGGCGATGGTGGTAAAGCTCAACACTCACGTGCTGGTTTCGCCGCATGGCAACACCCGCCGCCAGTACAACCATGTAGATGAAAAGGTATCTCGACAGCTCTTCGGTCCAGACCGGGGAATACGGTAGAAAGAGCCGACCCGAGATTTGCAGCAATACCGTAGCGGCAATGGCGACCAGCGCCGCGGTGGCCAGCACGATGAAGACCGTATCGATCCACGCCATCACACGGCCTATCCGCCCTTGAAGTTGGGGGACCTGGTTTATTGCATCGAGGCCAGGCACAGCGTGCTGCCCGTCTTGCCCTGCATCCCGCGTTGGTGCGTCAGGGAACTGCATAGTCAACCTCCTGAAAGCGTGGCCTGACTGGCGAACATGGAAAAACACGCGAGACGCCAAGGGTGCGTCTCGCGTGAAATCAGAGCTTTTGAATCGCGTCGAACAGCGCGCGTTGCTCGTCCGTCAATGCTTCCATCACGGCAGGACGTGCCTTTTCAGCGAACGCCTCCGTGTCGACATCGATGAATTCCATGCCACGCTCTTTGAGAGATGTCTCGAGGCGTTGCTGATCTTCGTCAAACAGGCCGGCCTCGAAAGTCTGCATGTCCTTGGCGCCCTTGAGCACCACGTTGCGCAGGTCCTCGGGCATCCCATCGAGCTGTTTCTTCCCGATCACCACATAGATCCAGCTACGTACGTGATTGGTCCGGTTCAGGTACTTCTGAACCTCGTAGAAGCTCGCGCTTTCGATCAGGCTGAGCGGATTCTCCTGTCCGTCGATGACATTCTGCTGCAAGGCGGTGAATACCTCACCCAGTGCCATCGGCGTGGGTCGTGCACCCATGCCTTGCCAGGTATCAACGAACAGCGGAACGTTCGGAACCCGGAGCCGCAGGCCGTTGAGCTCATCGGGTTTGGTAATGGCGCGGTTTGCGGTCAGCTGGCGCGCGCCCCTCTGGAACCAGGCGATCGGTACGAGATTGGTGCGCTCGACGATCTGCGCTTCGATCTCCTTGCCTATCTCACCTTCGACGGCGCGGCGCAGATGGTCTTCATCTCGAAACGCATAAGGGACCGCCAACATTGCGGCCTTCGGCGCCCAGTTCTGCAGGCTCTCACCTGTGAGCGTCATGTCGGCCGTGCCGAGCTGGATGCTGTTGATGATGTCCATCTCGCTGCCCAGCTGCTCGCTGGGATAGAGCTGCACCTTGATACGGCCGTTGGACTCTTTCTCGACCTGCGCTTTGAAATGTTCCGCCGCCTTGTGCCAGATATTCTGTTCGTTGGCAGGATGGCCGAACTTCAGCGTGACCTCCTCCGAGAATACGGGGCCGCTGAGCAGTACGGCGGACGCGAGCGCACTGGTAAGGAACTGCTTGATCATGACTCTTCTCCTGACTTGTTCTTAGTGTTGTCGTAAGCAGGGGGGAGATGCAGGGGTTACGCGTTCATGTCGATCAACACTTTGCGCGCCTTCTCCGGATGGTTGTCGAGCATGTGGATGGCGTCAGGCATCTGTGCCAGCGGCAGCCGGTGACTGACGAGCCCCAGTGGGTCCAGACGCCCTGAAGCCATAAGGTCGATTACTTCGGGAAACTTGCGGTTATTGAGACGCGAGCCAACGAGCGTCAGCTCCTTCTTGATCACCTCCAGTTGCACCAGATCGCTTGGGTTCACGTCGAAACCAAGCAGCCCGATCCGCCCCGCCGGTGAGGCGATTCGCAGCATTTGCGGCAATAGTGCGGGTACGCAGGCGGCATCCGCGATCAGCGGAACGCCCTCTCCTCCTGTCACGGCGCGCATGGCGGCCTCGACATCTTCGGAACGGCCATTGAACGTGCGCGTGGCGCCGAATTCACGCGCCGTAGCCAGGCGCTCGTCGATCACATCGGTGACGGTGACATCCTCGATACCCAGCGCATGCGCCATCTGAAGAATCGTCAGGCCAATAAGGCCAGCGCCGAAAATGAGCAGCCGGTCGCCTGCCACGGGCTGCATGCGATCCAGCACATTGGCGGCGATGGTGTAAGGCTCGACCAGGGCAGCGGCATCGAGGCTTACATTCTCAGGAAGACGATGAGCATTGCTGGCCGGGACGTTTACGCGCTCTTCGAACCCGCCGTTACGGTGTACGCCGATAACCTGCAGCTTCGTACACACATTGGGCCGACCGATCCGGCAGGGATAACAGCTACCGCAATTGATCACGGGATCGATGCATACGCGATCGCCGATCGAGAAGCCATCGACCCCTTCTCCGAGCGCCTCGACGACGCCAGCGAACTCGTGCCCGGTGATGCGCGGGAACTGAACGAACGCATTCGAACCATGGATGATGTGCATGTCGGACCCGCAGATACCTGCATAGGCCACACGCACCAGCACCTCGCCTGGAGCGGCTTGCGGCTCCTCTACATCGGAGACGACGTAGTCCATCGGCGCCCGTACTTGAAATGCCTGCATGTCGTGCCTCCTTACCAATGCCAGAGCGTGCCGTCTTCGAGCCGGTTGACCGGCAGACTGGCGCGCTTGTAGGGATATTGTTTTGCCATCTCTTCGTCGATATCGACGCCATGCCCCGGCTGCTCTCCGACGATGAAATGACCCTCTTCGAACCGGTAGTCGTGGCTAAAGACTTCGTCAGTCACATCGGCGTGAGGCATGTGTTCCTGAATGCCGAAGTTGGGCACCCAGGTGTCGAAATGCACCGCTGCACCGAGGCAAACGGGTGAGAGATCGGTGGCACCGTGGAAGCCCGTGCGGATGTGATAGAGCGAGGCCAGGTCCGCAACACGGCGCATGTGGGTGATGCCGCCGCCATGCGAAATGGGCGTCCGGACGTAATCGATCAACTGGCTCTCTATCAGCTCGCGATAGTCGTGGATCGAATTGAACACTTCGCCGACGGCCAGCGGCGTGGTCGTGTGCTGGCGTATGAGCCGGAAGCTCGCCTGGTTTTCCGCGGGTACGCAGTCTTCCAGCCAGAACAGGTGGTAGGGCTCCACTTCCTTGCCCAGGCGAGCAGCCTCGATCGGCGTCAGCCGGTGATGCACGTCATGAAGGATATGCAGATCGTCACCGAACCGTTCGCGTACCGCCGCGAATAGTTTCGGCACGTGATTCAGGTATTTCTCTGTGCTCCAGACATGCTCGGCTGGCAGCTCGGCATCAGCGGGCTCGTACCGCTCGCCTTCGCGTTTGGCAACGCCATAGATGGTCGGGATACCCGGCACGCCGGCTTGCACGCGAACCGCACGGTATCCGAGCTTGACGTGCCTATCGACCTCTTCCAGGCAGCTCTCGATATCCTTGCCGGTACAATGGGCGTACGTCATGACGCGCTCACGGCTCTTGCCGCCAAGCAGCTGATACAACGGCAGGCCTGCCACCTTGGCCTTGATATCCCAAAGCGCCACGTCCACCGCCGAGATCGCGGCCATGGTGACCGGCCCGCGGCGCCAATAGGCACCGCGATACAGGTATTGCCAGATATCCTCGATACGGCTTGCATCGCGACCGATCAACGCGGGTAGCACGTGCTCCTCGAGATAGGCAACGACAGACATTTCGCGACCGTTGAGGGTCGCATCGCCGATGCCATAGGTACCCGACTCGGTGACGATCTTCAGCGTCACGAAATTTCGTCCTGGCGAGCTGACGATCAAATAGGCGTCGCTGATCTTCATACCTGTTCCTTTCTGGTCATGGATGCGCTGTGAGCAGAGGTAAAGGGGGCTTTCCGGTCAGGCGCTGAGCGCTACAAGCCCTGTCGAGGCGCTGGGTTCATCCGGAGATACGCCTACGGCTGCGCGTCGTGCTGCCTTGCGTTTCGAACATCGTCGGAAAGCGTTCCACCAGACTGGGTAGCGAATTGAGGATCTCGCGCACGTGGACTTGCATGAGATTGCGCGCAGCATCGCTATCGCGCTTGGCGACAGCGCCGAGAATTCCGGCGTGCTGCTCGATCAGCTTGGGGATTGAGGTCGTATCGGGCAGGCTCAGGTAGCGCACCCGATCCAGTTGAGCCTTTACTTCCAGGGTGACGCGCCACGCCGAATCATGCCCTGCGCCAAGTGATAGCGTCCGATGGAAAGCTTCGTCGAGCTGGTAGAAACGGTCGTGATCATCGGGACCAATGCAGCGCTTTTGGCGCTCGATCAGATCGTACAGATCGTCCAGCACGTCATTTCCAAGCCCCTGCTCGGCAGCGGAGCAGACGACCGCGACTTCGACAGCTTCGCGCACGAATCGCGCTTCCATGACGGCTGCGTGGGAGATCGGGACGACGTAGGTCCCGCGTTGTGGGCGAATTTCCACAAGCCCTGCCTCCGACAGCCGAATGAAGGCCTCGCGTACCGGCTGGCGGCTTACAGAAAAAGTATCCGCAATCTCCTGCTCCGACAGTGCCTGCCCGGGCGCTAGCGTCATACGAATGATGGATTGCCGGAGAACATCGAACAGCCGCTGCCGAACGTTTGTTTCGGATTGCTCATCCCATAAGGCGGTCAGTGAAGGGGTCACGGCGAAGTGCCTCTTGTATTCTTGTATAACTAGTATGGTAGTTGCTACATTTCGACCATGTCAATCCATAAGAGGACACGGCCATGACCGCGTCTACTGCTCATATCCTCTCGTTCGGTGAAGCCATGGCCCTGTTCGTGGCCGACGAGACAGGTCCGCTAGCCGAGGTAGGCTCATTTCATCGACGCCTGGCCGGCGCTGACAACAATGTCGCTATCGGGCTTTCGCGCTTGGGATTCCCTGTGAAATGGCTAAGCCGCGTGGGCCGCGACAGCCTCGGCAGCTATGTGCGGAAGACGTTGGAGGCAGAGTGCGTGAACTGCGCCTACCTTATCGAGGACGCCACGCACCCTACCGGGCTCATGTTCAAGGCACGTGCGCTCGAGGGAGCGGATCCGGCGGTGGAGTACTATCGCCGCGGGAGCGCAGCCAGCCATATGACCTCAGGTGACGCCGATGACGGCGCCTTGAGCGGTATCCGTCATCTGCACGCTACCGGTATCACGCCAGCGCTGTCCGCCGGATGCCGTGAGCTTTCAGCACATCTCATGAAGGAAGCACGCCAACGAGGCGCCAGCATTTCATTCGATCCCAACCTCCGGCCGAGCCTGTGGCCGAGCGAGGCTGAAATGCGCGAAACGCTGAATGCACTGGCTATACAAGCCGACTGGGTGATGCCAGGGCTGTCTGAAGGGCGCCTGCTTACCGGACGTGAATCTCCTGCTGATATCGCTGCCTTTTATCTCGACCAGGGTGTTCGCGCGGTGATCATCAAGCTGGGCCCGGAGGGTAGCTTTTATCGCGGCGTATTGAATGGTGAAGACGAGCATTTCACCGTACCGGGTTTCAGCGTCGAGAACGTGGTCGACACTGTTGGTGCGGGCGATGCCTTCGCCGTGGGCGTCATCAGCGCCCTACTCGATGGGCTCCCTGCCCGCGCAGCTGTTCGACGGGGGAACCTGCTCGGTGCGCAGGCCGTTCAAGTAGTGGGCGACATGGAAGGTCTACCTAGCCGAAAGGAGTTGATGGCGCTGGACGCGGTACACACTGCGGAATAACCCGTCGCAGAGATGTGCTGACGCTAAGCCCATCAGCAGTATTTCGTTCCTTGTTCAGCATGTTCGGACACTTCATAAAGCCGGAGGAACGCATCACTCACCTACGGCTTTCAATGCGCGCTTCCATATGACCGAGGCAAAAAAATGGATGACAATCAAATCACAAGCATAAAAACATCTTCTGATTTCATCACAGCGCGACGCTCGCTTTTGAAGGCGGCGGCGACAGTAGGACTCGTAGCAATGGCGCCCAATGTACTTGGCAATGGCGCGCAGGCTTCCCCAAAAGGCAACTCAGGCCGCTATATCTACGTAGGGACTTACACCGCGCCACATACGGCTCCGGGTGGAACTGAAGCCAGCAAGGCAAAGGGCATTTATGTTTACCGCATCGACCCTGGAAGCGGAGACCTGACGCCGATAAAAGTAATCGAAGCCGAAAACCCATCGTTTTTGGCGCTCGATCCCACGATGAGCTATCTGTACTGCGTAAATGAGCTGGGATCAGATGATGCAGGCACCCCGCTAGGCCGGGTAAGTGCCTACCGCGTCGATCAGTCGAGCGGCAAGCTCACCTTCCTCAATTCCCGATCAACCAAAGGGTCGTGGCCGTGCCATTGCTCAGTGCACCCTTCCGGGAAATACCTGTTTGCCGCCAACTACGGGACTGGCGATTTTGCTGTGTATCCTACATTGCAAGACGGCGGTATCGGCGAACTCAGCGGGCTATACCGAACCTCGATAACAAGCACGGGTGCAGACCCGGTCCGCCAGGAAGGCCCCCATGCCCACATGATTCTCACAAACCCCGGTGGACAGCATGTCTTCGGGGTAGATATGGGCTCGGACCAGATCCTTATCTGGGATTTCGATCTGGATACGGGCAAGCTGACGCCTAATACCGTTCCATTCGCCACCGTGCCCTCCGGCGCAGGATGCCGTCATATGGCGTTCGATCCAAAAGACAGGTTCGCCTATGTGCTCAACGAACTCTCATCAACGATAGACACCTTCAGGTTCGATGCGGCGCGCGGTGCCTTCATCTGGACGCATTCGATCTCAACGGTGCCCGAAGATGGTCCATTCGAGCGCCCGGCATTCGACCCATCGAACCCTGGTAACGTCCCGGCAGGCACCAACACAACGGCCGAGATCCGTATCCATCCAACAGGCCGTTGGCTCTACGCAACGAACCGAGGGATGGACAGCGTAGCCATGTTCGAGGTCGATTCGGAGAAAGGAATACTGAGCTCCATTGGGTGGGTGTCTAGCCACGGCGCGATACCTCGCGGCATGAACCTCGACCCGTCTGGAACGTTCATGTATGTCGGAAACCAGAACTCTGACCTCATCGCCGTATTCAAGGTCGAGGCAAGAAGCGGAAAACTTCAAGGCCCTATCCATACCGTCGACAGCCCCGTGCCTGTCGACTTCGCCTTTGGCCCCGAAATAAAGGCGCCGTGACGCGGCTCATGCAGTGATAAGGGCAACGGTAGCGGACGCGCTGACGTCCGTTACCGCCCGTTTAGCGGTTGATCAGGCCGATAGATAGATCTCTCCCCTCAACGTCGGCTGAATAAGAGCGCGACGCTCAGCACCGAACTCGCCAAGCAATGCTATCGACAGGGCCTGGACGGCCTCCTCTTGCTGCTGGACAGCCAGCGCGCGGCGTTTGAAGCACAGAACACCCAGGTCGATACCACGCTGCAGCTTGGCTTGTGCCAAATCCACCTATTCCGCAGCCTGGGTGTCGACTGGGCCTCACCCAGTCGCGCGAAAATAGGAGCGCATCCGATGGAGCGTAGCCGTTGGTTAGTGCTGGGCGCGATTTCCACTGCATTGCTGTTGATTGTCATAGACATGACGGTGCTTTACACGGCTCTGCCTGCCCTGACGCTTGCCCTTCAGGCGACACAGTCGGAAAAGCTCTGGATCGTTAACATGTAATCGCTGGTCTGCGCCGGTTTGCTGCTGGGCATGGGGGCGTTAGGCCACCGCCTTGGGCACAAGTGGCTATTCATGGGCGGCCTCGTCGTGTTTGGTATCGCATCGCTCAAGGCGGCCTACTCCCGCGCACCCGCAAAACTCATCGCCTCATGCGCGCTGCTGGCGGTAGGCGCCGCGATGATGATGCCTTCAACGCTCTCGATCATTCGGCTTACCTTCGACGATGAACGAGAATGCTCCGTGGCCATCGGCATCCGGGCGGCAGTCGCCGCTGGCGGCGCCGCTCTGGGGCCTGCCATTGGTGGTCTACTGCTCAAGTATTACTGGTGGGGCTCGGTGTTCCTGATCAACGTCCCCGTCGTCGTGGTCGCCTTGCTGCTGGCCATATGGCTGATTCCGACACAGCCAGGCAATCCGGATCGTCCCTGGGAACCTGCCAGGGTCGCTTCAGGCAATGGTATGCCTAATCGCCTTCGCGTACGGCCTGAAAGAGTTCAGGCAAGCGGGATGTATCCTGGATAGCAGCGCTGGCAGCGTTCGGCATTTGCGCAGCGTTCGCCGTCCTCTTCGAAAAAAGACAGCGCATGCGGCCCTATCCCCTCCTAGACTTCGCGCTCTTGCGCTGTCGCCCTTTCTCGACCGCGGGTGGCCGCATTGATCGCCGCAGCCTCCCCGATGGGCATGGAGCTCGTATTCACCCAGCGCCTGCAACTGGTCGCAGCACTCACCCCTCTGGAGGCAGGCCTGTTCATTCTTCCACTTCCACTAGCAGCCTTCGTCGCGGGCCCATTGGCGGGTTACCCCTTGTCCAGACTCGTCGCGCGAACGCTGCTCACCACCGCGCTTCTGATGTCGGCAATTGGCATGGCGGCATAACTAATCATCCACGACGCCGCCCGGCCGTACCATATAACCGTGCTGATCGTGCTCGGGTTAGGGCTCGGCGCGACGATGACCGCAGCTTCCAGCGCGATCATGCAGAATGTACTTTTCCCACTCGGTAAGTCGCCCGCGCCGCCATCGCATTCAATTCGTGGCTGCCCCTAATGCCACAGCTTGCTTTGGGAATAGCTCATCAACCATGAAGTCGATAAACACACGAAGCTTCGGCGCAAGATACTTGCTGGATGGCCAGAGCAGTCGGAAAGTGCCTTCATGCTCAATGTGCGTTTCGAGCACGCAATTCAGCTCGCCACGCACAAGCGCTTCTCGCACCATGAAATCTGGGAGGCAGGCGATACCCAGTCCTGCAATAGCCACATCCATCAGGGCTGCGGTTGTGTTGCACACCATTGAAACGGGAAGTGCTAATTCCGGGTCGCCCTCGGATCGCCTCAATGGCCAGGTTTCGAACTTTCCGGTGCTGGGAAACTTGTGCTGCAAACAAACGTGGTGCGACAGGTCGGCGGGAGTCTCGGGTGTCCCATGAGCTTCCAAGTAATCAGGTGAAGCAACGAGTTGCAGGCGATAGCGACCAAGCGGACGGGACATGAGGCGTGAATCGGCTGGTTCGCCGGTTCGCATCACAACGTCAAAGCCGTCCTCTATTACATCGACCAGCCGGTCAGTGAAATCGACATCTAACTCGATAGCGGGATAGCGGCGCATAAACGCGGTCAGTGCAGGCATTACCAACGTCCCAACCAAAGGTAAGCTGATGCGAAGTCTTCCTTTGGGAGCTTGCTGTGACTCAGACAACTCCAACTCAGCCGCCTCAATTTCGCTCAGAATTCGCCGGGAGCGTTCCAGGAACAACGCTCCCTCCGCAGTTAAGGTGATGCTCCGTGTACTTCGGTGAAACAAGCGCACACCCAGTCGCTCCTCCAGCCTGGATACGCTTTTTCCTACCGCAGAGGATGACATGCCAAGCACGCGCCCAGCCTCGGAAAAGCTACGTGTGTCTGCTGCCTGCACGAAAAACAGGATGCCGTTAAGCGACTCCATCGCAGCCCTGCCTTAAGAAAATAAGTCCGATATCTTCGGAACATTAGCCTGATTATCTTATATCGAAGTGTCTTCAAGATACCTGCCCATACCCATCACATCCGGATTGGCGCATTTCGCGCCTCGGCATCCAATAGGCAGGCTATGGCAAATCTAGCGAATACCCCCCGCGCCGGTGCGCAAGGCGAATCCCTTCCTATCGCATCACTACTAGCTTTGGCGCTAGCTGGCTTCGTAACAATCCTAACGGAAGCACTGCCGGCGGGCTTATTGCCCCAGATCAGCGCAGGCCTAAGGGTTTCCGAGGCGTTTGCCGGCCAGTTGGTCACCATCTATGCGATCGGCTCATTGGCGGCGGCAATCCCACTGACTGCTGCAACTCAGCGGATACGCCGGCGCCCGCTGTTGCTGATGGCGATTGCCGGGTTTGTAGTTGCCAATACCGTAACCACGTTCTCCGGTAGCTATGTAGTGACCATGAGTGCCCGTTTCCTGGCAGGCGTTTCTGCCGGACTACTCTGGGCGCTTCTTGCCGGCTATGCGGCGCGTATGGTGGCGGAACATCAGAGGGGCCGCGCAATTGCTATCGCTATGGTCGGTACGCCGTTGGCATTGTCGCTGGGCGTGCCAGCTGGAACATTGCTTGGCGACCTTGTGGGCTGGCGGACGGTATTCGGGATCATGAGTGGCCTAGCAGTGGTACTGACAGTATGGGTGTGTATCAAGGTTCCAGATTTTGAGGGGCAGCCAACCGGCAAGCGGCTGTCATTGGGCTCTGTCTTCACGATGGGCGGTGTTCGTCCGATCCTGCTAGTGGTGCTTGCATTCGTATTAGCGCATAACATCCTGTACACCTACATCGCCCCGTTCCTGGCGATGGCAAGCATGGCCGAGCGAACAGACCTGGTTTTGCTGACATTCGGGGCCTCGTCCCTGCTCGGCATCTGGATCGTCGGTGTATTGATTGACTGTCACCTACGTTCTCTGTCGCTTACCAGCACAGCTCTGTTCGGCCTAGCGGCATTGGCGCTAGGAGTAGCGGCTGATACACCAATAGTTGTTTATGCAGCCATTGCTGCCTGGGGGCTCGCGTTCGGCGGCGCAGCAACGCTGTTTCAAACCGCGATAGCCAAGACCGCAGGCGAAGCCGCCGACATCGCGCAGTCAATGCTCGTAACTGCTTGGAACGTAGCGATCGCGGGAGGCGGAATCTTAGGGGGAGTCCTGCTGGATCGCTTTGGTGTCGCTGCGTTCACGCCTGCACTCCTGACTTTGTTAGCAGCCGCTCTGGTCGTGATATGGACAGCCAGAACGCACGGCTTTCCTCCGGTGCAGCGATAGACGCATGTAGTTCCCATATGTTTTCAGTTGCTGCGGTAATTACTAAACGGAACGCAACGAAGCCCTCATGCCGATTGGGGCAAGCCGGACAGACCTTATGTGACCTTCCGCACGACAGTCATGTCCGGTTTCAATGTAGAGCCATCCTTGGCCACCGACGTCATCAGAGGTATCGGCATGTCAGTGCGCCTATCGATCAGTTCAAAGTTGTTACCCGCGCTTGAAAAGATGCTGCTCTCCCTACTGGCGCAGGGCTACGACGACCGGAAACAGAGTCTCGCCCTGCGGCGTCAGCGTGTACTCCTGATATGCGGAGCCATCGGAAGCGTCGCGTGTTTGAAAAAAACCCGAATCGACGAATTTGCGTAAATGGTCGGACAGAATATTGCGTGCCATGCCCAGGCTACGTTGGAAGTCGCTGAAACGTCGCATGCCATCGAACGCCTCTCACACGATCAGCAGAGACCAGCGGTCACCAACCAGATTGACTGCGCGGGCAACGGGACACGGGACACGGTTCGTCTTTGACGGATGGGTTACGTGCCATGAGCCCTCCAAGATTCTGATTGCATTTAAAACCAGCGATCCTAGCCTTCAATTGGTTTTCAAATAAAACCATCTTTTGGATTGGTGGGTGTAGTCGGCGCATTGGTCGCTATGCGCGCTGGATATCGGGCGAGGCGCGCCTATGCGGAGCGTACGAGCGCCGGAGCGCCGGAGCGCTTGTGCTGCTGTTACTGGCTTGGTGGCCTCTATCATTGCTGGAATGGTCAATTTGGCCGTTATTGATAGGGATTGTGCTGCTCGATCTGGGCGGTCAGGCGCTGCACGTTACCAACCAAAGCCTGATACTTCGCATTCGCTCCGAGGCCAGCAGCCGGCTCGTTGGTCTGTACATGTTGTTCTATGCAGTAGGCAGCGGGCTGGGGGCAATCAGCACAACCGTTACCTACGCCCATGCCGGTTGGGAGGGCGTTTGTATACTGGGCGCCGCGGTCAGCTTGCTAGCGCTATTGCTTTGGTGCGCGACGCAAAAGCTACTCGTCTCGAGAGCGAAGCGAGAGGCGTTTACCGAGTGAATTGGAAAGGAAACGGGGCGACGAAGTACATCCTGCCGGTGACTAAGCTAAGCCGTGGGCGGCAGAATCCAATATCTGCCGATAGCAGCCATCCGAGACCGGCTACTTCCGGCCAGAAGCCGTTACTGCCTATCAGGTGCTGCGCAGCGGTACCCGTTGTCACTTCAATTGCCTTCGAAGCCGCTTCGCTGCAAGCTAACGCACCTTCTTAGTACGCTGGAACTTGTAAAGTGACACAGATCATTCGTATCGCAGCAGCGGTCATCATCAATGACCAAGGGCAGATGCTAGTCGTACGTAAGCGTGGTACTTCAGCTTTCATGCAGCCCGGTGGAAAGATAGATAGCAGCGAGGAACCGATGGACGCTCTCGTGCGTGAGCTACGCGAAGAGCTAGGTCTAGTCATCGATCCGAATGCCGTGTTGTTTATCGGCAACTATCGAGCGCCTGCCGCCAATGAGCCAGGTTTCAGCGTCGATTGCGAGCTGTATCAGGTAGCATTGAAGTCGGAAGATATCGTTATTCCAGCCGCTGAGATCGATGAGGCTCTATGGATCTCCTTATTGGAATTTTGCGATATAGAGTTAGCGCCACTAACACGCGATGTGATCCTGCCGTTGATTAATCGTGGCGCCCTATTGAAGATAGATCAGTAGCTGCTAATAAAAATGTGAAACAGTCGCCCTAGCAACAGCACACCATTTACCATGGCAGATATAGACGAAAGCAGCGACCAGCAGCCGGAAAACATCGGCTATTGCTGAAATCTCGTGCCCGCCACATTAAGGTAACGGTACGGAAATATCATAACTTTTTACGCAAGGGACTATGTCCCAGTGCTTGCCTAACGAAAGCCCTGCCCAGCTTATCAATATGGTTCTCCCCTATCGCCTTGCTTCGGTTGCCATGTTTGCGGCAAGACCGGCAAGCACCGTTCCCATCACCCAGCGCTGAATCACTGCGAAGCAAGGGCGCCGGGTGAGAAGGAATGCAATCGACGATGCTGACACCACAATCAAGGCATTTACAATCACACTGATAACGATCTGGGCGGCTCCTAGCGTTAACGATTGAGCCAATATATCTCCATTGGATGTATCTATGAATTGCGGCAACAAGGACAGGTACATAATGGCAATCTTTGGATTTAGCAGATTGGTTATAAAACCCATCAAAAACAGCTTTCGTGGCTCGTCCTTCGTGAGTGTTCTCACCTCGAAGGGCGACCGGCCGCCTGGCCGCACGGCCTGCCAAGCAAGCCACAGCAAATAGCAAGCGCCGACGAAGCGAACAGCGTCATAGGCAAAGGGTATAGCGAGCACCAGAGCGGTAATCCCCATTACTGCGCACAGCATGTAGAACACAAAGCCCAACGCAACGCCTCCAAGCGATATCAGACCTGCACGCCTGCCTTGGCAGATCGATCGCGAGATCAGATAGATCATGTTTGGACCAGGGGTCAGAACCATTCCCAGCGCAATTACTGCGAAGGCTAGTAGGTTGTTGAGTTCCGGCATCTAAGACTCCTGGGGAACGACTATGGGAAAATCGAAAACGTCGTTGCCCGAATCTCGAGACCCAAGCATTCATCGAGATAGTTGGCAAGGATCAATTTTCTCGAATTGGTAAAGGAACCCAACCCAAATCTAACTTCTAAGCTGTCTTCGAAACTGAACCAGGCCTTCGACTTGTGTACCGCTCTGCATGGGGGCAACGAGTCGATACGGTGCCAGCGGTATTAGTTAACCGAGGCGCTAGCATATGAAAACCTCATCCACCGAACGACTGTCGAATTTAATCACCCAATTGTCCTGAGTACAGCGGCCACAATAGCCTCTGGACAGTCCTCCTGGACAAGATGACCAGCGTTCTCAATTACCGTACAGTTTCCCCCAGAAATGCGCATAGCAAGTTCTTTCCCTTTTTCGAAAGGGATCCAGTCGTCCTGGCGCCCCCAAAGGACGCTTACGGGGCAGTCCAAGCTACCAAGTAACGGCTCAATCTCATCTGTGTAGCACTGATTCATTTGGCTAATTTGGCGATAGAACGCAGGTTGGCCAATAGGCCCTAGCCAAGGTGCGCTATATATTTCGAGCGCCGACTCAGATAGCTGAGCATGGGCCGCCGTTTGCAGATATGCCCTCAAAAGTGCACGGTGCATGTAGTCAGGCATGCCGGCAAACGCTTCTTCATGCTGCCGTACGTGCTGAACCAGTGGCGAGCCCCAGGGCGCCAACGCAACCGCATCGAATATGGTGAGAGACGCGTACTCGAGGTTGTTAAGGTAATAGCCTCGCAGCGCCGTTGCCCCGCCGAAGTCATGGGCCAATACGTCAGGGCGCTTTAACCCCCATTCCTGGCACAAGCCGTATAGGACTCTATTCTGTACTCCCAGCGATACGTCTTGCCCTTCACGTTGTTCAGACTGGCCGTAACCTAACAAATCGAAGTAGTAAACCGTTCGACGATCGGCAAGATGCGGTACGACTCTACGCCATACCTGCGAAGAGAACGGCGTTCCATGGATTGCAACAAGAGAAGGGCCCTGACCCAGTTTTCCCCAACGGATGGCACTTCCTTCGACGACGGTGACATTCGGCAAATTTAACATGTCATCACCCACATATTGTCATTTAGCTAAATGACAATATGATGTGACGCATGAATAGATCAAGACAAATCACAGCAATGGCCAGCGACCAGCGCTTGAAGATCCTTCAGCTGCTTGCTACGCCCTTGGAGGAGTTTGGCCATCAATGGTCGGCCGACCCTACGGAGTTTGGCGTTTGCATGTCGCTGATAGCAGACGCACTCAACATTGCCCAGCCTACAGTCAGCAGACACTTGGCGATCCTACGCGAAGCTGGGTTTATCACGGTCAAAAGGCACATGAAATGGTCGTACTGCAAACGTGATGAGGAAGCTATTGCAGATTATCTGAGATGGTTGAGCGAGCACCTATCTGTCAAATACAGAGCGACCAATACCTAGGGGGCGTCACCGTTCCAACTGCCGAATGCGCCAGTCGAGATTAGCTGAAGCCGGTCGAGAGCGGCCACTCACGAACGTCCGCTTTCGGGCCGTAAGCTGCCGGTACTGGCGATGGAGCGTGCCTGGCCTAGATCAACTATGGACACCGGGGCGTTATCGTAGAGCCAGCAGATGCCTGAGCAGAGCTTTAGGGCATGGCGAGCGCAGGCTCGGCCTGATAAGCGCTGTGAAGCAGCCCCATGAAAGCCAGCGATTCTGGAACTGAGCTTGGTCCGATAGCCGTTACCGGCATTCCCGTTGTCTCCACGAATTCATAATCGCGGCTTCGGAAAATTTGGCCAGGTTTTGTGCTTTTACTTCTTCGTGCCGCTGCGGAATGCCCGCGAACCTAAGCTGGCGTTGGTGCATTCCCATCATGGTGCCTGCAAGCATTTCTGCTTTTAGCCAGACGACTGTGCGTGCATTCCAAAAACCAGATTCCAGATAGTCCCCTCGCTCAACCTTCCTTTCCGATCGGTGAACACGGCGTCATCGAAGCCCTGCTCAACAAAGCGGTGTAGGTGGTAAGTTTTTGCGCCCTCACCAACGTGCTTGACTGTCGGCAGGAATCTTTCGTGCGCCACGATGCTTAATCGGAGCGGGCCTGACGGGCCGTCCGAGGGTGGCCCCGTTCGGATTAATATCGAAGGCTGAACGTTCATGCTCTTCGATATCGCAGTAGAAAGATACATGCAGTGGCCATACGGTAACCGTAACGAAGAAGCTATAGCAGGTTACTACGGTAGCTAGCGGAGTCTCCTTAGAAGCGTCGCTGCTTTGATTAAATTAAATAACGGAGAGCATCATGGTCGAGTTGCTACCTTGGTCGCAGGTGTCCATCGACGCACAGATCAAGGTGCGGGCCCTGACAATTTCTGCCGCGCAGGAGGAGTATGCCGGGTCCACAGAGGCTGCTATTGCGCAGTACGAGGAGAGCCAACGTGACGAGCTCGAGTGTCTAGTGATCCTGTTCATTGGGCAGCCTGCGGGGCTATTTTTATTGAAACGTGGCGGACGTGCACCGAACTGGGCTGCGCCCGGATGCATCGTCATCACAGCACTGCGCATCGCGCAGGCGCTCCAGGGCCGGGGAGTAGGAAGCGCGGCGTTACGCGAAGTCCGCCCATGGGTCCGATCGCATTGGCCCGACTCGACGTGCATTTCGCTGGCTGTCGATGAAGAAAACCTTGCAGCAATTCACGCCTATACAAAGGCCGGCTGGGTCGATCAGGGCGTGCGCGAGCGAGGCCGAATCGGGTGGGTTCGGTATATGAGCGTTCCTCTCCTGTCTGACGAGACACTAAGTATCTGAGCAGCAAGCTAGAATCCCGCAAACAATAAGGTTCATATAACGCACCTACGTTAACGAATGCGCTAGTCTTCCCTTACGCCGCCTGACACTAGGTTAACTCCGCCATGCCGACAGATACTTCGAAGCTAGATCGCCTCATTGCCGAAACCCAGCGCGAGCGGGAGCGGGGTTATCGGGAGAAGGCGCTCAAAATGTACCCGCACGTCTGCGGGCGGTGCGGCCGTGAGTTTTCAGGCAAGCGGCTCAGTGAGCTGACGGTTCATCACCGGGACCATAACCACGACAACAATCCGCAGGATGGCTCGAACTGGGAGCTGCTGTGCCTCTACTGCCACGATAACGAGCACAGCCGATATACCGACCAGCAGTATTTTTCGGAAGGCTCGCTGGGAACACCTTCCGTGGCCAAAGCCACCCACAATCCGTTCGCCGAGCTAGGCAAGATGCTAAAGAAGGATTGAGAGGATTTCTCAATCAACCGTGAGCGGCTTGCAGCCCATAGCAAGTCGACATCCGGTCACAGTTTGCTACCCGCCTTCAGCTGCGAGGAACTGAAGAATTGGGCGGCATTTGCGCGATGGGAAAATAAGAAGGGCGATCGAATGATCGCCCTTCTTTGGAGATATAAGTCTGACTCAGCCTTTGAAGCCTTTGCCCACCAGGTAGACTTCCCTTGACCGAGGGCGCGAGGCCTCGGGTTTGCGAATGAACACCTTCTCGAATGAGGTGCGCACGTCCTTCAAAAACTCATCCGAGCCCTCGCCCTGGAAAACCTTGACCGCGTAGTTTCCGCCCGGCTTGAGCACGCGCCGGACCATGTCGAGCGTCAGTTCGACGAGGTACATGGACGCGGCCTGGTCCGCTGCAGCTACGCCACTGATGTTTGGCGCGATGTCGGACACGATAAGATCGGGTTGCCGGCCATCGAGCTGGTTCAGAAGCTGCTGGAAGACGCCATCGTCCGTGAAGTCGCCCTGGATGAAATCGACATTATCGAGGCCATCCATTGGCAGGATGTCGGTGGCGATCACCCTACCCTTGTCGCCAACAATCTTGCCCGCAACCTGCGACCAGCCGCCCGGCGCGGAACCAAGGTCCATGACGAGCATGCCCGGACGGATGAGTTTGTCCTTCTCGTTGAGTTCGATCAGCTTGTAACTGGAGCGCGAGCGGAGGCCGTCTTTCTGGGCGCGTTTGACGAACGGGTCGTTGACGTGTTCATCCAGCCAACGACGGCTGCTTTTGGATCGTTTCATGTTTGGAGCCAACCACAAAAATCGGGTGAGCCCAGAACGCAACTTTGCACTCCGGGGTACGAATTGGCGGCGATTATAAGCTGATATCGCCTGTTCACGGGCAGCTAACACCCACAGCCCCGACGGGCCGCCTCCGGCGTGTCCTGACAGGTTCGCTGGCGGCGAGTACAATTCGCCGCCTACCGCCTTCCCTACCCTTCCTTTGCCGGAGTCACCGGCCAGGACGCTCTCATGATTCGCATCAACGAACTCTCTCTGCCCCTGGATCATTCTGCCGATGAACTGCGCCAGGCCATCGTCAAGCGCCTAGATATTCGCGACGCGGACCTGCTGAACTTCACGGTCTTCAAGCGCAGCTACGATGCGCGCAAGAAGAACAGCGTCATCCTGTTCATCTACATCATCGATCTGGAAGTACGCGACGAAGCCAAGGTCCTGGCGCGCTTCGCCAACGATCTGCATGTGCGCCCTGCGCCGGATACCCGCTACTACCCTGTGGGCGAGGCACCGGCGAACCTCGAAGAGCGTCCCTTGGTGATTGGCTTTGGCCCCTGCGGCCTGTTTGCCGCCTTGTTGCTTGCACAGATGGGGTTCAAGCCCATCGTGTTGGAGCGCGGCAAGAACGTCCGCAGCCGCACGAAGGACACCTGGGCCCTGTGGCGAAAGAAAGTGCTGAGCCCGGAATCCAATGTGCAGTTCGGTGAAGGCGGCGCCGGCCTGTTCTCGGACGGCAAGCTGTACAGCCAGATCAAGGACCCGAAGTTCTATGCGCGCAAGGTCATGCACGAGTTCGTTCGTGCGGGCGCGCCCGAAGAAATCATGTACGTCAGCAAACCGCATATCGGGACATTTCGCCTCACGGGTGTCGTGGCGGCGATGCGGGAAGAGATCATTGCGCTCGGCGGTGAAGTACGTTTTGAAAGCAAGGTGACGGACCTTGTGATCGACAACGGTCAGCTCGAAGGCGTGGTGCTGGCAAATGGCGAAACGCTCCGTAGCCGCCACGTCGTGCTCGCGCTGGGCCACAGCTCGCGTGACACCTTCCGCATGCTCCATCGCCAGGGGGTGCACATCGAAGCCAAGCCCTTTGCGATTGGTTTCCGTATCGAGCATCCGCAAGGCATGATCGATCAGGCCCGTCTGGGCAAATATGCAGGTCACCCGGAACTGGGCGCGGCGGACTACAAGCTCGTTCACCATGCGAAGAATGGGCGCGCTGTCTACAGCTTCTGCATGTGCCCTGGTGGCACGGTGGTCGCGGCCACGTCCGAGCCGGGCCGCGTCGTGACCAACGGCATGAGCCAGTACTCTCGCAACGAGCGCAACGCGAACTCCGGTATCGTGGTAGGCATCAATCCCGAGCAGGACTTCCCGGGCGACGTATTGGCCGGCGTTGAACTGCAGGAGCAACTGGAATCGCGCGCCTATGAGCTGGGTGGTCGCGATTATTGCGCGCCCGCGCAGCTGGTTGGCGACTTCATCCGCGGCGTGCCGTCGAGCGAGTTCGGCGAAGTGGAGCCCTCCTACAAGCCTGGCGTGCGCCTTGGGGACCTCGCGACTTCCCTACCAGAGTACGCGATCGAAGCGATTCGCGAAGCGCTTCCGGCCTTCGGTAAGCAGATCCGTGGGTTCGACCGCGACGATGCGATCCTGACAGGTATCGAGACACGCACCTCCTCTCCCGTGCGTATCACGCGCCATCCTGAAACCTACCAAAGCCTGAATATTCGCGGTCTCTATCCGGCCGGTGAAGGTGCAGGCTATGCCGGCGGGATCCTTTCCGCAGGTGTGGATGGCATCAAGGTGGCCGAGGCGTTAGCCAAATCGCTGCTGTCTGAAACGGATGCCGCCGTCGAGCCGTCCCGGGCCGCCAGCTGATGAAATTCGATGACATCAAGAAACTCCACCAAAAGAAGTACCGAGCCGAGTTCGGTCACTTCTTGGTGGAGGGCGAGCATCTGGTGCTGGAACTGCAAAAAGCGGCCGAGCAGAACCCGCAGCTCCGGCGCTCGGAGCTGTATGTCACCGATACCCATGCAAAATGGGAAAGTCCATTCACGACACACTTGATCAGCGATCGCCAGATGGCGCAGATCGCCGACACCAAAACGCCACAGGGCATCATCGCGCTCGTGCCGATGCCAGACACGGTAGCGGATACCTCCGGTACGGAGCGTGCGGTGTACCTGCATGAGATTCAGGACCCGGGCAACCTCGGCACCATCCTGCGTACGCTGGCGTGGTTCGGCGGCTTTCGCTGCCTGTTGAGCCCAGGCAGCGTCGACCCTTACAACCCCAAGGTCGTCCGCGCGAGCATGGGCGCAATCTTCCATGCGCCTCTGGAGTTGGACGTACCGCTTGAGTCTTTAGCCGATCGCTTCGCGCGCATCGCCTGCCTGGATATGCAGGGCGAAGCGCTTTACTCGACGCGCTTCGGCGCCTTTGATTGTTACCTGTTCGGCAACGAAGCACGCGGTGTGCCCCGTGACCAATTGGGCGCGCTCAACGCACAGCCTTTTACAATCCCCGGTCGTGGCGCCATCGAGTCATTGAACCTGGCCGCGACGGTCAACATGTGTGCCTATGAGCTGAGCCGCTCGCGACTCTAGCGTCGCGCACATGGGCGCGACGGCGTGATGTGAACAGAAGCCCCGCTCTTCCTGACTACCGCCTACACGCGACTGACTAATCGTGTGCGCGCAAATGGTCACCAAGGCCCAAGGCCCCTTCGATCGCTTGTAGCTCATCGACATCTAGCGTCTTGGACACGCGCTGCACGTTCATGGTGGAGGTGATCGGGTTATCTACACGCGGAGGTGTCCACTGCGTGTGCCTTGTTCTTCGCTTCCGTTGCACAGAGGACTCGGGAACGAGGCTCTCATCGAGGCACCGCTGACGAAGCGTGCTGCTTGATAGGCTGTAGCAGCCACGTCCAGAAGATAGCGCTCTCGCGCCACAGGTTCTGCGGCCATCTGGGTCCTCGACAGACACGCAGCCGAGCGAACCGATTGCATGGCCGAGCGCTTCGGCCAGGGGCTCCGAGTGCGCGCCCTGCGACACGAATAGGGCCATCAGGCAAAGGAGGCCGACAACACGCTTTAGAAACACTGCTCCGCGAAGCAGCCTGATCCGCGGGTGTCCGCGATAATCCTGACGATGGGCATTCATCTGTTTAGCTTACGCAACATTGGCTGTCATCGAAGTTCAAGATGGCGCCGCCGCATTAAACCGTGATGTCCCCCAGATGACGCTTCGATTGCGCTGTACGCATACCGCGCTCACAGACCAGGGACCTATTCGGCTGGCACTCGCCCAGGCCCGGCGTGTCACATGCTGTGCATGCAGGAGCAGAAGCGCCTTAATACAGAATGTTTTTTCCAACCAGGCAGAGCGCTATGGCACGCCAGGGGGACCGCAAATATGAAAGCTGGGTATCCAGGTGGGCTCGTTCAGACGATGCTCGAGATAGCGATCTCGATTGGAAGGAGGCGCATGCCCTGCTCTGCACATCCAGGCAATGGGCAGACACTACCGGCCTCGTAGTGAAATCTGCAAACAGCACCCTCAACGCATGAGATCCGTATCGCAAGTTCGTAACGTTTGGGATGGCATATAGCTATACGGCTCCGCCATCATGTCTGGCCGCGCACCGCTTCAGCATGGTCAATGTCCAATCAGGGCAACCGAATCCAATAGGAGAATCACATGTCAGATAGCAGCCCGTGGACACTCGAAACGCTGCACAGGGCACTCTCCAAGCATGAGCTTGTAGCCAGCGGCAAAGCCCGGCTTGAACTGACACTCGGCGACGCGGCCAGCCTGCGGGTCACCATGTCTGACTATGGTGACCTACCTGTTTATATTGCCGTACATGGCGATCAGGTCATGGTCGATGCCTCATTGGTGCCCTGCAGCACGGTGAAGAACGTCCACGAGTTCAATGCGATGGTTCTGCGCACCCGTGACCTATTCCCTTTGTCGTCTGTTGGTATCGAGACAATCGGCGGGGAAGAGGTCTATTCGATGTTTGGTGCGCTTAGCTCAATCTCACCGCTTGCCGCGATCGTTCAGGAGATTGAGACCCTTTCGGAAAATGTCCTTCGCGCTGCTGAAGCGTTCGAAGACCACTTCAACGCGTGAAAGCTGCAAGGAACGAATCCATGAGCATTTTGAAGAAAATCATCACCGCAATCCGCGGCGGCGCCTCGGAAGCGGGCGAAGCCATTGTCGACGCCAACGCTATCCGTATCCTGGAGCAAGAGATGCGGGACGCAGACAAGGCCCTCCTGGCTGCACGTAACGGCCTTATCGATATCAAAGGGAAGCAGAAAGTCTCTCTCCAGCGGCTGGAAGGATTGCAGAACGACATTGCCAACTGGGAAGGAAAGGCAACAGCGGCGTTAAGCAAGGGTGAAGAGAGCCTGGCGCTCGAATGCGCCAACAAGATCGCCGAGCTCGAGAGCCAACGGGATTCTGAACAGGCCCAGGCTGCGGCATTCAACCAGCACGCCAACGCTCTTCACGCTCAGGTCACTAAGGCCGAGGCGCAACTCAAAGGCCTGAAACAGCAGATCGAGATGGCGAAGGCTCGCGACGTCGTACAGAAAGCCCGTCTGGCCACTGCCAGTGCGACCGGCGGTGCGAATGGAAAGGTTGAGTCCGCCCTGGACAGCCTCTCCCGTCTCCGCCAGCGCCAGGATGAACAGGATGCCCGCATGGAGGCCGCCGAAGAGTTGCAGGCGGCGTCGAACGGTGGTGACCTGGAGCGTCGCTTGCAAGAAGCTGGCATAGGCGCGACCAACAGCAATGGCGCCGATGTGCTTGCACGCTTGAAAGCCAAACAGACTCAATGAGTTCCCGCAGGGCGACCGTTCTCGCCCTGCTTGTTCAATTTGGCTGAGTGCAGCGCCTTGTTACGCCTCCGATCCCGGATTCAAAGCATCGTTGTCATGGCCGCCATAATGGTCGCTGTCTACGCGATGATAATCGCGGGCGCGGATGGGATCCTGAATCACGGCATTGTTCCGCGGACATTGCGGGGCCTGCAAGGCGTACTGTTCGCGCCATTCATACATGCGTCGTTGGGACACCTGCTCAGCAACCTTGTGCCTTTCATCACGCTAAGTGCCCTCGTCTGCGTTGAAGGAACGAGCCGTTATTTGCGTGTTTGCATACTAGTGACAGGATTGTGTGGGCTGTTGGTTTGGCTGCTGGGCAGGCCCAGCATTCACGTTGGCGCGAGCGGTTTGGTTTTTGGCCTCTGGACATATCTATTAGCGAAGGCCTGGTATCACCGCGGCGCACTAAGCCTTCTGATTGGACTGGCTGTCGCTGTTGCCTATAGCAGCCTTGTATTCGGGCTGCTGCCGTCACCCGGGATTTCGGTGGAATCACATATGGGTGGTGCTGTTGCCGGGGTACTAGTCGGTTGGTTGATGCACTCCAATAGCCTGCTTCGGACCCGCGAGTAGCTATTTGGCCAGCCCCTATTTTGAGTCGCATTTCTAAAGTCCGCTGGAGCGGGACAAATGACGTTGTTTCTGTTGTTGCGGTATCACACATCCAGCCTGTTTCAGCGCTTTGGCTGGATTGGACTCGGCTTCTTGCTTGTGCTTCATAGCGCCGTTGCCCTCATTCTTCTGCGGTGGGCAGGTGAAGTCGAGCTTACCCATGGCTTGGACTTTCTCTATTTCTATCTCACCACTGCCACCACGGTCGGCTATGGCGATTTGTCCCCGCAAACACCGCAGGGCAAGCTGATCACAACGCTGTGGGTCATGCTGGGCGGGATCGCATTGCTAACAGCGGTTATTGGAAAGGCTTCGACATCTGTGGGCGAACTGTGGAGAAGGAAAATGAAAGGACAAGGCGATTACAGTCGGCTTAACGGGCACACGGTACTGGTCGGTTGGGACGGTGAAACGAGCGAACGAATCGTCGAATTGCTTTATCAGGACGCCTCCACACGAAACGACAATCTCGTCATCTGCGACACGCTGATTGAGGAAAATCCATTACCAGGTAAAGCCTCGTTTGTCCGCGGCGAGACGCTGGACTCTCCGGCACTGCTACGTCGGGCCGGCTCTCAAGGGGCCGAGCGGATCCTTGTACACACCAAGTCAGACAGTCTCACGCTGGCGATTGTCCTCACCCTCAAAACACTCGGCACAAAGGGCCATGTGGTGGCTCATTTCAACGATTCAAGCCGAGCTGCGTTAGCCCGACAATACGCACCAGAGCTTGAGTGCACCTCCAACATGGCTATCGAAATGCTGGTAAGAGCCTCGCAGGATCCGGGCTCAAGCGCAGTAGTGAACGAATTGCTATGTGTCGGGCAGGGGGCAACTCAATACCGGCATGTACTTCAGGATAGCGTGCAGACGACCTGCGCGGATCTTTACATCAAGCTACGTCAAGAGCACGACGCGATCCTTATCGGTTATCGGGCAAAAGGCGCCGCGCAGTTCGTAATCAATCCTGTAAACCATATGCCAGTTTACGGAGGCGAGATTTTTTACATCGCCAATAATCGACTTCAAGGAAACGCGTTATGAGTAAGCTCAAACGTTGGCTCGGGCTCGAAGCGCCTCTGCCCCCTCGTAGCACGGCCCCCACCGCCCTGCCGGACGAGCCACTGGGCTTGGCATCCGGCAGGATGGTGTGCCTGGACGCATCGTTGAGCACCCTTCTGGAAGGCCACAGTCACGTTGTCCTACCCGGAGACGAAGCGATCTGGGCGGTCGGAACCATCGAGCTCAGCCCATCCGCAACAATCAAGCGCTACTACTTCGATAACGAAGACTACTTCCTTCAGGTCCTCATGAACGGGCCCAGGGACAGCGATATCGAGGCCATTACGCTATTTGGCTACTACCAGTCGACCCCAATAAACAGCAAAGACGAACTGCTACGGCTGGCCGGCCCGAACTCACGCATCGGCATGCAGGTTTATAACCTTGAAGGCGAGGAGTATGGCCGCCAATGGGGTACTGAAGACGGCCAAACAGAACTGGTACCACTGTACGAGAGCGTCGTGAGCCCTGAGGCGCAATACGCTGTTCAGCATCAGAGCATGCTGTACGCGCGCGAGATTGGCCTACTCAACCGCCGCGAGTTACTGCTCTTCTCCGTCGAGGAAGACGAAGAAGGCTCGATCGCGCTGACGACCGCCGTTGGCGTGACGCTGCAAATCACCGATTTTCAAATTCTCTGATACAGGACGTTCCAATGCTCGACGCACTACGCATGTCACTCAACCTGACGGCCGTATTCGGCTTTATCGTCTACATCCTAGTAGCGGTTGCGCTATTCGCCCTTTTTCAGTTCATCTACACGCGACTCACCCCACACCGCGAATTCGCCTTGATTCGCGAAGGTAACAGTGCGGCGGCTGTCGCACTCGGTGGGTCACTGGTGGGCTTCGCACTACCCGCGAGCAATATCATCTCCTACAGCATCAGCGTACTGGACTTCGTCGTCTGGGTACTGATTGCGGCCGTGGTACAGCTCTTGGCTTTCCTGGGTACCAGCGTTGTCGTCAAAGATCTTTCGGGCCGTATATCGCGCGGTGAGCATGCCGCTGCGATCTACTCCGCTTCGGTGGCTATCAGCATCGGCTTCCTCAACTCGGCCTGCATGACTCCGTCAGCCTGAGTCGGCCCAAGGGAGAGGACTACGATGAGAACTCGCAATTCCGCAACACTGGTGCTCGCAGGCGCGCTTCCACTCGCCCTTGCCGGCTGCAACCAGCAAGACTCGGTAGAGGTCACCGCGACCAAAAACTTCAAGACTGTCCAGGAATGTGTGGATACCAAATTCCCAGTGGACATTTGTTCAGACGCCTATATGAACGCATTGGCGGACCATCGCCGTATTGCGCCGGTGTATGACACCCAGGCGGCATGCGACGCCGACTTCGTACCCGATTACTGCCAGGCAACCTCTGATGGAAACTTCATGCCTCGCCTCGGCGGGTTTGAACTGACCGCGACGGGCCAGGTGAACCGGGCAGACTACGACCACGCGCAACAGCAGGGTGCCCAAAGTGGCGGGTACGGCGTTACCAACGGCTTGCTCACCGGGCTTCTGATCGGCAATCTGCTCAGTAATCGCGGGGGTCAGTACTACTCGCAGCCTATCTATCAAACACGAGACGGCCGCGGTAATTACGGGACGTCGACCCTCTCGCGCCAAATGGAATCAGGAAAAACCTTTAGTAACTCTCATCAGGCCCGCAATAGTTCGACCTCTGCTTATACGCGGCAAACATTGGGCCGCAGCCTCCGCAGCAACGGCAGTGATCGTTCAGCCGTAGGCTCGACGATCTCACGGGGTGGATTCGGTTCGCAGGCGAGCGCTCGCAGCGGATGGGGCGGACGGAGCAGCGGCGGGTTCAGCTTCGGCGGATGAAGTAACTCATGAAGAAGATCAGCATCGAGGAGCGCCCAGACTGGCGTACGCAGGTCGAGCAGGAAGGCTTTGCCTTCCATACCATCGATGGCGAGCGCTATTGGGATGAGGGCGGCTACTACCTGTTCACCCGCGACCAGGTCACTCGGGACATCGAGCAGCCCACAGCGGAGCTGCACCAGATGTGCCTCGACGTGGTTGAGCGTGTCGTCGATAGCGAGGAACTGCTGAATAACCTGGCGATACCGCCGCAGTTCTTCGATCTGGTCCGAACATCCTGGAAGGAAGGTCATCCACACCTGTACGGACGGATGGACTTCAGCTATGACGGCGCAGGCCCGGCGAAACTGCTTGAACTGAACTTCGATACCCCAACCTCGATGCTTGAATGCGCATCCGTGCAGTTGCTTTGGCTGGAAGACCAGATCAAGAGGGGGGCACTACCTGCACAGGCTGATCAATTCAACACCCTGGCCGAAGACCTTATCCGCGCTTTCGCGACCTTTCCGAAGGACCTACCTTTCTATTTCTCGGCAATCTCCGGCTCGGTAGAAGATAGAGGCACCACTGATTTTCTTGGCCGCATGGCTGGGCTCGCAGGTTTGGATGCGCGACACATCGACCTTGAGGACATTGGGCTGAATGGCGAAGGCCGATTCGTCGACATGCAGGGCAACTGGATACCGCGACTGTTCAAACTGCATGCATGGGAACACATCTTCCGTGAGCCATTTGGTGAAGCCATTCCTGCGTGTGACACACAGTTTGTCGAGCCGGCATGGAAGTCCATCATCAGCAACAAAGGCATCCTACCGCTACTCTGGAAATTCAACGAGGGCCACCCTAACCTGCTGGCAAGCCACGTTGACTCGGCACCGCATTTACCAGTAGGGAAAGGCTGGGTACGCAAACCCTTCTTTTCGCGTGAGGGTGCCAATATCGAAATTCAGACGGACCACGGCGAAGTGTTTTCTGAAGACGGCCCCTATACCGACGCACCGTTCATACTCCAGGAGTTCGCCCCCCTGCCCAAGTTCGGCGCGAGCTACACCCTGATAGGCTCCTGGGTCGTCGGCGACACGGCATCCGGCATGGGTATTCGAGAAGATACAAGTCTCATTACGAAGGACACCAGCCGCTTCCTGCCACACGTTGTTTTAGACTGACGGCGTCGCAGTGATACCGCGAAAAGTTAGCGCATCGAGGTGCAGCATCCGACCTCAGGTGTTGCGCCGGCCCGCCCGCCTGCACCGCTCGGAGCAATAGCGGACCTCGTCCCAGCAGCGCGCCCATTTCTTTCGCCAAGTGAAGAGCAATCCGCATGAGGCGCATGTCTTGACCGGCAGCGTAGGTTTCTTGTGCATCGGGTCCACTGGAAGTGTTGAAGGCAGGCCAAGGGCGCCTAGTCCGGCATCATTTCGGTGAGTCTGGCGCCAGCAAGCGCCACGCCGAGCCGGCGCTACCACTTGAAAACTAGACCGCCGTTGCGCTCCGATATTCACCCGGTGCAACGCCATAGGCACGTTTGAACTGGCGCGTCAGATGGCTTTGATCGGAAAAGCCCAACAGCGCGGCGACCTCCAACGGCAGGCAACCTGCCCTCAACAGCACCTTGGCCTGCTCCAGCCTGCGCTGGCAAAGCCATGCATACGGTGGCATGCCGACGGTCCTACGGAAGACCCGGGAGAAGTGAAACGCGGAGAGACCGACTTCCGCTGCGAGCGCGTCCAATGAAGGCGGGTCAGAAAGCGAAGCGCTTAGCCGCTCCTTCGCCCGTGTAACGGCGGCCGGCTCATGGCCCGGCGACCTCGGTGAGGGCAACCTTGCATAGCGCTGGAACAGGCAGAGCAACACATCGCGCCAGGCGGTCTGCTGCTGGAGAACGGATGCGTTCGTTTCGAATAGTCGGTGCAGGCGCAACAGCATAGTGCACGCGTCGCCGTCTTGACGTAGGCATCCTTCGAACGCGGGCATCGTACCCGTTCGGTAGCCGAGTTCTTCGAAGACACCGAGTATGGCAGAGGCGGAAGGATAGAAAACGCGGTAGCGCCAGCCCGAGTCGTCGCCCCGCTCGCCCGTATGCACTTCGTCGGGGTTGAGCAAGGCGATGGTCCCGGCGTCCGCGTAATGGTCTTGTCCCCGATAGCGAAACCGCTCGACACCTGACTCGATGACGGCGAATACGAAGCTGTCATGAGCGTGCGGCGCAAAGCGATGATTGACGTAGCGGGCACTGAGCAGCTCAAGGTCGGGTACGCCGCCCGCACGCCAGAATCGGGCCTCTTCGCTGTCGCGCACTCAATCAGCCGGTGAAACCGGCCTCCAGCCGGGCTTTCACCGCTGGCCATTCACGGTCGGTGATGCTGAACATTACGGTATCATCCAAACGCCCATCCGCCAGCCTACGGTGGTTACGAAGCAGCCCCTCGCGCACCGCGCCGAGCTTCTCGATGGCCGCCTGCGCCCGCGCATTGCTGGCCGCGGTCTTGATCTGTACGCGGACCATGTTCCAGCTTTCGAAGGCGTGACGCAGCATCAGGTACTTGATGCTCGCGTTCAGGCCCGTGCCGTGCTGGCCCGCGTCGAGCCACGTCCAGCCAATTTCGACAGCTGGCAGTGCAGGAAGGAAGTCAGCGAAGCGGGTCGTGCCGACCAATGCGTCGCCCATGCGGATTGCGAATGGAAAACTCAGGTTGTCCCGCTGTTCGGCAATCGCCTGGCGGTACCAGTCGGGGCGTAACGGCCCGTTGATGTAGCGGAGCGCGTCGCGGTTGCGATCGGCGAGGCTCACGAGCTCGGCAACGTCCGTCTCGGCCAGCGGTTCGAGGCGCAGTGCGCCGCGTTGCAGGGTGACGGGCTGTGGTTCGAACATGGGGCGATCTCTCGAGCGAAAGGGCATCCGGCGATGCACGCTAACAGGGGCGACGCCACCACTCAAGGCGGTTTCGACCATGGTAGACGCATCTGACCTGCGAATGACGGTCCCGTTCGGACCGATGATTCCGATCTGCCGATAGGGACAAGCTTAGCGCTCCGAGCCGCCTCACCGGGAAAGATTTTCTCAATCGAAACGACCGGCATATTCAAATTGCCTCGTGCCCTGCGGATGGTTTGAGCGGGCCCACCGTGACGTCGCGACGGGCGGCGCTTAGACTGCCAGCATCTTCGCCAGCCCATCCCTTGGTCCTGACCCTGCGCGACGCTGCCGACCGCTGCATTTGGAGACTGCATGCAACTGTCAATTGGACTGATTGCCCTCGTGGCTCTGGCCTACATGGCGACCCTGTTCGCGATCGCGTTTTATGGCGACCGTCGGAATACCCCACTGCCACCCCGCTTCCAGGCCTGGGTCTACAGCCTTTCGCTTGCCGTCTACTGCACCAGCTGGACGTTCTTCGGCTCGGTCGGGCAAGCCGCCGAGCAGTTATGGGCTTTTTTGCCGATCTATCTGGGGCCGGTGCTATTAATGCTTGGGGCGCCCTGGGTGCTTCACAAGATGGTGATGATCAGCAAACAGGAGAACATCACCTCGATTGCCGACTTCATTGCCGCGCGCTACGGGAAGTCCCAGTCGCTCGCCATCGTGGTAGCGCTGATCTGCCTGGTCGGGGTCCTTCCCTACATTGCGCTTCAGCTCAAGGGAATCGTGCTTGGCGTCAACCTGCTGATAGGCGCCAGTGCCGACTCTACAGCTACGCAAGCGCAGGATACGGCGCTTATCATCTCGCTGGTCCTGGCGGTTTTTGCCATCCTGTTCGGCACGCGCAGCCTGGATGCGACCGAGCATCACCGCGGGCTGGTTCTGGCGATCGCGTTCGAATCCATCATCAAGCTGGTTGCCTTCATCGCGGTCGGGATCTTCGCCGTTTTCGTCATGCATGACGGCTTCTCGGACCTGCTCAGCTATGCCCGCCAGGACACACGGCTGTCGGACTATTGGGCAGAAACCGTCAACTGGCCGTACATGATGATCCAGGTCGGCATTTCGTTGATCGCGATCATTTGCCTGCCTCGGCAATTCCATGTGACGGTGGTGGAAAACACCGACGCACGTGATCTGAAACTCGCGCGCTGGGTATTCCCGGGGTACCTGGTGCTGGCGGCGCTGTTCGTGGTACCGATTGCGCTAGCCGGGCAGCTGCACTTGCCGCCGGGCGTCATTCCCGACTCCTTCGTGATCAGCCTGCCGCTGGGCGAAGGGTATCCGGCCCTCGCGCTCTTGGCCTTCCTCGGTGGTGCCTCGGCGGCCACCGGCATGGTGATCGTCGAAACGGTCGCCCTGTCGACGATGCTCACAAACGATCTACTCCTGCCCTGGCTGCTGCGTCGTCGAACGGCGGACCGCCCGTTCGTCCTGTTCCGACTGTGGATTCTCACGGCTCGGCGCGTCAGCATCGCGCTGATTCTGCTATTGGCCTACGTCTGCTATCGACTCCTTGGCCCGAGCACCAGCCTCGCCACCATTGGCCAGGTTGCATTCGCCGCGATCGCCCAGCTCGCGCCGGCCATGATTGGCGCGCTCGTCTGGAAACAGGCCAACCGCCGCGGCGTATTCGCGGGCCTTGCCATGGGCGCCATGCTCTGGGCCTACATCATGGTGCTGCCGCAGCTGGCGCGCGGGATGGATTGGCCACTGGAGGCGTTCCCAGGCCTGCTTTGGCTGCTCTACGAACCCTTTGGGCTCGATGTGGATCCCCTGACCCGTGGCGTAGCCATTTCGCTGTCCGGCAACTTCCTTCTGTTTGCCATCGTTTCCCTATTGTCGAAGACGCGTGTCTCGGAGCACTGGCAGGCCAGCCGCTTCGTGGGGCAGGAAATCGCCCCACAACCAAACCAGCGTCCCCTGCTCGCCGTACAGGTCGCCGATCTCATCCTGCTGTCGGGCCGATTCGTCGGCGAAGAGCGCGCTCGGGAGAGCTTCATCCAGTTTTCTACGGCTCAAGGCCTACCTTTCGATCCAGGGCAGGCGGCAGATGGAAAGTGGATCGCCCATACCGAACGACTGCTGGCAGGCGTACTGGGCGCGTCGTCGACGCGTGCAGTGGTGAAGGCCGCCATCGAAGGCCGCGAGATGCAGGTCGAGGACGTGGTGCGGATCGCCGATGAAACGTCGGAAGTTCTGGAATTCAACCGAGCCTTGCTGCAGGGCGCGATCGAGAATATTACCCAGGGCATCAGCGTCGCGGATCACCAGCAGCGCCTCGTGGCCTGGAACCACCAGTATTTGCAGCTCTTCGAGTACCCCGAGGAGCTGATCTATGTGGGCCGGCCGATCGCCGACATCATCCGTTTCAACGCCGAACGCGGGTTGTGCGGGCCGGGCGATGCTGACGAGCACGTCGAAAAGCGGCTGTTCTGGATGCGTCAGGGTACGCCGCATACGTCCGAACGGTTGTTCCCCAATGGTCGGGTAATCGAACTCATCGGCAACCCGATGCCGGGCGGCGGCTTTGTCATGAGTTTTACGGACATCACCGAATTCCGAGAGGCGGAGCGGGCACTCAAGGCAGCCAACGAGGGCCTGGAACAGCGCGTGGCCGAGCGGACCCACGAGCTGTCGCAGCTGAACGTTGCGCTGACCGAGGCCAAGGCACATGCCGAGGCCGCCAATCAGTCCAAAACGCGCTTCCTGGCTGCCGTGAGCCATGACCTGATGCAGCCCTTGAACGCGGCCCGGCTCTTCTCGGCCGCGCTTGCGCATCAGGACGACCTCGGCGGCGAGGCAAATGCCCTGGTGCGCCAACTCGACAGCGCGCTACGTTCGGCCGAAGATCTGATTGCAGACCTGCTGGATATCTCCAGGCTCGAGAGTGGCCGCCTGGCGCCTACACCCAGTGTCTTTCCCATCGCAACACTCTTCGAGACCCTGGACAGCGAATTCAGCGTATTGGCCCAGGAACAGGGCGTCGCCCTTCGCGTGCGCAGCAGCGGCGCCTATATACTCAGTGACAGCAAGATGCTGCGCCGCATCCTGCAGAACTTCCTGACTAACGCCTTTCGGTATGCCAAGGGCAAGGTGCTGCTTGGCGTGCGCCGTGAAAACGGCTGGCTGAGACTGGAGGTATGGGACCGCGGCCCCGGCATTCCGGAAGACAAGCGAAAGGAAATTTTCGAGGAGTTCAAGCGGCTCGACAGCCACCAGACGCGAGCGGAGAAAGGGCTGGGGTTAGGGTTGGCCATTGCCGACGGCCTTTGCCGTGTCCTGGGGCACCGCCTGGAGGTCCGATCCTGGCCGGGGCATGGCAGCGTATTCAGCGTGAGTGTGCCGATGGCCGAGCGCCCTGCTCCACAAGCCACTGTGTCTCGTACGCCCAGGGTGGGTGCCGAGCTTCACGGCATCGAGGTCCTGTGTGTCGATAATGAGGAAAACATCCTGGCCGGCATGCAGAGCCTGCTCTCGCGCTGGGGTTGCACCGTTCGAGTGGCGCGCAACCGCGCAGAATGCGAGCAGCAACTGGCAGCGGGCCCGATCGACATCATCCTGGCGGACTACCACCTCGATCAGGGTGATCTCGGCACCTCCGTCGTCAATCGGGTTCGTCAAACGCAAGGGGTCGCTGTCCCCGCTATCGTCATTAGCGCAGATGGCCGACCCGAGCTGATCGACACCATCACATCCAACGGTTGCGACTACCTACCCAAGCCCGTCAAGCCGGCTGCGCTGAGGGCCCTGATGAGCCGACACATGTCGGTAAAGCGCTAACCCGGATTTGGATATTTCTCGAATAGCACTTGCGGTTTAATAGCTGCCTTGATCTAGAAATTGCTTGAAAACAATCCACAAAAGCTGTGGATAAAGACGTGGATAAGGTGGTGGGAAACCGCCGAATCCCTTGGTTTATGGGGCTCCGAGTTAGATTGACGATTTTTTCATCATATAAATATTTCCTTTTAAATCAGTAACTTACGTTTATAGCGTCCGAGAATGCCCGGTTTACGGGCGTTCCGGAATGTCAAGCCCTGCAGTGCGACACAAATGTGCACAAGTGAAATCACGAGACCAAGGGCGTGCCCTGTATCGGGGCATATGGCCGAAGGCCAGAAGCCAAGCGGCCGCCGGGAAAATCAAGTCCGATTTGCGGACCAACCGTCGCACCCGCCGTCCCCCTCGATCGGCTTGTATTCCGCCCCATTTCCAAGCATTTCAGTTCGACACATTTACCAAGCGCCGGGTTACGCTGCACCCTTGCCTTAGCATCCATGCCAGAACGAGGATCGCGTGTCGCAACCCCACCCTTCCCGTCATCGAGCCGTCAAGGTTGTAATCGCCCTATTCGTACTTCTAGCGGTGCTGGCGCTGGCAGCGTGGGCTTCAATGTGGATCCTGCTACGTAAACAGGGCATCGAGCTCGGCTGGGATGGCATTTCAATCCACCGCAATGGCGTTGCCCTTCGAACGCTCGATCTGCGCCGAACCGAGGCGGACGGTAGCGTGACACTTGCAGTCAAGGGACTGGACGTGGGATGGCAAGGGTTCGGGTTACCGGCTTCGGTAAGGGCCGAGCAGTTGCTCATCGAGCAGCACGGGCCCGACGAGGCCGACACTACGGGCCCTTCAGACTGGGATATCAAGCGCCTGCCCGATCTGCCTCGGTGGTTGCCGGCCGAACTGGAAGTAACGCATTTCGAAACGCGACTACCCTGCCGGGCGGGGCAATGCACTCTGATGGGAAGCGCACGTGTTCACCGGCCGGTTGACGCGACGCTGCCGCTGAAGGCCTACATCGAACTGCAGCGGGAGAGCCACCACGTAGGTCTGGACGTCATCATCGACGGGGCGCTCGACCAACCCAACCTTCAGGCTGCACTCCGCCTCGACGACCAGGCGCGCGCGAACCTGTCAGCTGATATCGACCTGAACCCGCCGCGCCGGTCCACTGGGACGCTGAAGATACCGACGCTTCCTGAGACCCCCTGGCTCCTGACGTGGGCATCCGAATGGGTTGAACTGCCTGCGCTGCCAGCCTTGCCTGATGATCTGCGGCTGGATGGACGCTGGGCATTGTCCCTTCCTGCCGGGCCGCTCGATGCGCTGTCCCCCGCCGAAATTGAAGGTACGATTGATGCACGCATCGAACTACCGAAGGCGTGGCCAGTCGCCACTCTGGGTCGACTTCAGGGTCGAGTCGATACCGAGCTCAATGGATCCGCCGGGGTATGGTTGCCCTTGCGTCTGGATGCCGATTTGCGTCTCGACCAGCCGGAAGGCCCCTGGTTGGATGCGCTTCCAGCCGGTACCCGGCCTGGCGTCATCACAGCCCGCATTGCCCCCTCTGCCCCCTCTGCCACATCTGCCACATCTGCCGAAACCGGCACATTGCCCCTGGACGTTGACCTGCGCACTCAGGGCGCCACGGCGCTTAAGCTCAGCGCCCAGGCCTTGGCTAATCCAGCTCAGCGGACCCTCACGCTGCGCAGCGCAACGCTCACTGGCAAGCTTGCGAAGCTCGCGCTGGGATCCGTCAGCGCACAATCCGTCGACACTAAGCTGATTGCAGACGCCGCCTTCGACACGAGTGGCCTGCGTTTGAACATAAAACCGGGTTCGGTGATTCAAGCCGGCCGATTGGCAATCGGGGATCAGGCCTCTCCAGCAGTTGCAATGGAGAAGATCGTTGCGAAGCTGAACACCACGACCGTCACCGCGCCGTTCGACGGCAAAAGCACACCGCTTACGTTTCGGGGCGGAGCGGCCGTGCGCACCGAACGCCTCCTCCAATCCGTCCTCAAGCCACAGGGGTGGCAATGGGATGGCGAGGTGGCTGGCGATACCCGCGCACAGCGCCTGAGTGGAAAGCTTCGCAACGACAGCGGTCTGGCCGGCGATATACGGCTGGCGAACAACGCCGATGAGCTCGATCTGGCTGTGAATGGTGAGGATGTCTTCTTTCGCGCAGGGAACAGCCTGGCGGCCACGTTCGAGGCATGGCCCGCCACACTTGCACTCGGAAATGGCCGTCTGCGCTGGCAAGGTACGATGGTGCTCCCAACCGATCGCCCCTTGGATGGCAGCATTGATCTTGCCGCGACAGGCCTGGACGGCACCTATGACCGTACCGACCTGACAGGCGTCGACGGCCAGGCGAAACTCACGATCCGTAACGACGCCATGCGACTCGACCTGCCCACCGTACAGGTCCGTGAGCTCAACCCCGGTATGCCCGTCGGCCCTGCCATAGCTGCCGGCCATTATAAGGCCCGTCTCGATACACCGGCGGGCGGCACGCTGCGCTGGGACCGCGCTGAGCTGAGCTTCGCCAAGGGCCGCTTCGCCCTGGCCCCTGACGCATGGAATTTCGCCACCGGCGCTGGCCGGACCCATATCCACATGACCGGTATGGACCTCGCCGAACTGCTTCGGCTCTACCCCACTGAAGGCCTGACCGGTACGGGCGTGCTGGATGGCGAGCTACCGGTGCGGTTCGCCGGGGCAGGACCGATCATCGAGAATGGGCGTGTCACGGCGCGGGTGCCCGGCGGCGTGCTGAGCTTTCGCTCCGAACGGATACGCGCGCTCGGGCGCAGCAACCCTGGCATGAAGCTCGTCGCAGACGCGCTCGACGACTTCCGCTATAGCGTATTGAACAGTGGCGTGGACTACCGCCAAGACGGCACACTGCTGCTGGCCCTGCGACTGGAAGGCAGCAATCCTTCCATCGAAAAAGGCCGGCAGATCAACTTCAATGTGAATCTGGAAGAGGACATTCCGGCCTTGTTGACCAGCCTGCAGCTTACCGACCGCGTAAGCGAAACCATTCAGCGCCGCGTGCAGGAACGCCTGCAGCGGCGAAACGCACCGGCCGATACGCCAAGGAGGTAACCCTGTGACGAGCCTGCGCCTGCCCTGCGCTTTGTTGGCCGCCCTGATCGTGTCAGCGTGCACGCCGACCGTTCAACTGGCGGTGCCGAACGAGCCGATCAACATCAACCTGAACGTGAAGATCGAACACGAAATCTACATCAAGGTCGACAAGGCCCTGGATGGGATCATCAACGAATCCAGCGGCCTGTTCTGAGGAGTTTGCCCATGCGTTGGAAATTTGCACTGACCGCCGCCCTCGTCGCCTGCATCAGCTTGCCGGCGCTGGCCATGAGCCTGAACGAGGCGATGTCCTCACTGAGCGGTGCCAAGGACAGCGGGCTGGTGGGTGAGCAGCCCAATGGCTATCTCGGCGTGGTTCAGCCGGGTGCCCGCGCGCAAGAGATCGCCGACCTGATCAATCAGGCTCGCCGAGCCGAATACCAAAAGGTGGCACAACAAAATGGCATTGGCCTGGGCGATGTCGAGGCCATTGCTGGCCAGAAGGCGCTCGAGCGCACGCCCGGTGGTCAATATATTCAGGTCAACGGCAAATGGGTGCGCAAATAGCTCGCCCGGCCTCCAAGCGTCGGCCACTTAACGTAGTGGTGATGTAACGGAGCAACGGACCAGATCCCTGAAGCTCTGGATAAGGGGTTCGCGCGAGCGGCCCCGCCGGACGATCATCGAGAACGGCGCCTGATAGCCGAACGATGCACGCTGCATTGCTCTCAGGCGGCCCTGTTCCACCCAGGATGCGGCGTAGTGCTCGGGCAGATAGCCGAGGTATCCGCCTGACAGGATCAGGATCAGCTGCGCTTCCATACTTTCCACGGTCGCAGCGCTCTGCTTGAGTCCCTGGCGCGCCAACTCCGCCTGGCTCCAGTAGCCTCGCCCTACCATCCGCTGCTCGCTTACGCGCTCAATGGTGACGTCGGTCTCGCTGAACAGCGGATGGCGATCACTGCAGTACAGCCAATGCTGTTCGCGATATAGCGGTTGATAGATGAGGCCGTTCGCCGGGTTGTAGAAGGCACCGATCGCGACATCCAGGCGGTTCTCCAGGACGCCGTTCTGCAGCTCTCGCGGGCCATGGATCGACAGATTGATATGGACGCCGACATGCTTCTGCGTGAAAGCGCCAATGCAATCAGCCATCGAGAGCGCGCGCTCGCTGACTGTCGAGTCGATGAGGCCAACATTCAACGTCCCCGTCAGGTCGCCCTTCAGCGCGTCGGTATAGCGCTCGAACAGGGTCATCTCGTCGAACAGGCGAAGCGCCTCGCGGTGCAGTGCCTCGCCTTTTTCGGTCAGGCGGAATCCGCCTCGCCCACGCAGGCAGATGACGAACCCGAGCTTCTCTTCCAACTGGCTCATGTAGGTGCTGATGGCGGAGGACGAAAGATTGAGTTCCTGTTGCGCAGCCGTGAAGCCCCCATGGCGCACCACTGCCAGAAATACCCTCAGTTGCCGCAGATCCAGCGCGGACATGGACATGGCCTTCCCTCTCGACTCTGATACTTCACAAAATCATGAAGTAAGTTTTTGAAACTGGCGATTCTTCTTTGAGGGCGCACTTCTCAGAATCGGGCCATCGACGATTGGATAGAGGAACAATGACGATGGATAAAACCCTCCACCAACCGCTGGGCGGTAACGAAATGCCTCGCTTCGGCGGCATTGCCACCATGCTGCGCCTGCCTAATCTGGAATCGCCTGAAGGCCTCGATGCCGCGTTCATCGGCATTCCACTGGATATCGGAACCTCGCTGCGCTCTGGCACCCGGTTCGGCCCGCGCGCCATCCGCGCCGAGTCCGTCATGATTCGTCCCTACAACATGGCGACGGGCGCTGCCCCGTTCGACTCGCTGTCCGTGGCCGACATTGGCGACGTGCCGCTCAATACCTTCGACCTAAAGGACTCAGTGCGCATCATCGAGGAGCACTACCACGCGCTGCTCCAGCACGACCTCATTCCGCTCAGCCTGGGCGGCGACCACACCATGACGTTGCCGATCCTGCGTGCCATCGCTCGCAAGCACGGCCCGGTTGGACTGGTCCACGTGGACGCGCACGCCGACGTCAACGATCACATGTTCAATGAAAAGATTGCCCACGGCACCACCTTCCGCCGTGCGCGGGAAGAAGGGCTGCTCGATTGCAACCGTGTCGTGCAGATCGGGTTGCGGGCGCAGGGCTACACCGCGGATGACTTCAACTGGAGCCGCGACCAGGGCTTCCGCGTCGTGCAGGCCGAGGAGTGCTGGCACAAGTCGCTTGCACCGCTCATGGCAGAAGTGCGTGAGCAGGTCGGCGGTGGCCCGGTTTACCTGAGCTTCGACATCGACGGCATCGACCCTGCCTGGGCCCCGGGTACCGGCACACCGGAAGTCGGCGGGCTCACCACGATCCAGGCACTGGAAATCATCCGAGGTTGCTGGGGCCTGGATCTTGTTGGCTGCGACCTGGTGGAGGTCTCTCCGCCGTACGACACCACGGGTAACACTGCGCTGCTGGGCGCAAATCTGCTCTACGAAATGCTCTGCGTCCTGCCGGGCGTCGTGCGTCGCTGATCGGGCGCCACCCGGGTACACCAGGCCAGCGCCCTGCTGGCCGGCCGCCAGCGCCGTCTCCCGGCGGCGCTGGCCATGACAATTTCAACTACAAGAAAGGCCGAGGGAGATTCCGATCATGTCATTGGATATTGCTGTCGTCTTGATTTATGCAGCCGCCATGGCGGTGTTGGGCTGGTTCGGAATGCGACGTGCCCGCAGTCGGGAAGACTACCTCGTCGCGGGCCGTAACCTTGGCCCCGGCTTCTACATGGGCACCATGGCCGCCACCGTGCTCGGCGGTGCCTCCACCATCGGTACGATTCGCCTGGGCTATGTCCACGGCATCTCCGGGTTTTGGCTATGCGCCGCCCTGGGCCTGGGTATTGTCGGGATCAGCCTGCTTCTGGCGCGACCACTGCTCAAACTTCGGATCTACACGGTCACGCAGGTGCTCGAGCGCCGTTACAACGCTGCCGCGCGTCACGCCAGCGGCATGGTCATGCTGGTCTATGCATTGATGCTGGCAGCAACGTCGGTCATCGCCATCGGAACGATCGTGCAGGTGCTCTTCGGCATTCCGTTCTGGATCGCCATTCTCTGCGGCGGAGGCCTTGTGGTGGTCTATGCCACGCTTGGCGGCATGTGGTCGTTGACGCTGACGGACGTCGTGCAGTTCCTGATCATGACCGTTGGCATGGTGTTTCTGCTCATGCCCTTGTCCGTCGAGAAGGCCGGCGGACTGGAAGGACTCGCCGCTGCCCTTCCCGACAGCTTCTTCAGCCCAACCGCGATCGGCTGGGACACCATCATCACGTACTTCCTCATCTATTTCTTCGGCATCTTCATTGGTCAGGACGTCTGGCAACGCGTTTTCACGGCCCGCAGCCAACGTGTCGCCACGGTCGCCGGCACCGCTGCCGGGATCTACTGCGTGATCTACGGACTTGCGGGCGCACTGGTGGGAATGGCAGCGCATGTGCTGATTCCAGACATCGATGATCCTAACAACGCATTTGCCAGCGTTGTGCAGCTGAGCCTGCCTTATGGTATCCGCGGTTTGGTCATCGCGGCAGCACTGGCAGCGCTGATGTCGACCGCAGCGGCGGGCCTGCTAGCCGCATCGACCAGCTTCTCGCAGGATGTCCTGCCCTTGCTCACCGGAGCCAAGGGCGACGAAGATGACGACAATGCCCACGAGAACCGTCGCTGGACGTTCATCCTTGGCATCGTTGTGCTCGGCATTTCGCTGGTCATCAGCGACGTCATTGGCGCGCTGACTGTAGCCTACAACTTGTTGGTGGGCGGCATGCTGGTTCCACTTATCGGCGCGATCTACTGGAAGCGCGCCACGACGGCCGGCGCGATCTGCAGCATGGCGCTCGGCTTCGCTACCGTTGTCGCCTTCATGATCAAGGATGGCATGGCGGCCAACACCCCGATCTACTTTGGTCTGGCGGCAGCGCTGATGGGCTTCGTGGTGGTATCGATGATGTCCAAGCCCCGCCAGGTGGCGACCGCCTGACCGAGCAAATCGCCCCTAACGAAGGCGCCTTGATATAGATCAAGGCGGCGCATGACGGGGCTCCTAGACTAACGGCATTCGCTGTTTTTTCGGAGCACCGTCATGATCGACGCCATCCGCTGGGATATCGACCTGATTCGTCGTTACGACCATGCCGGCCCTCGCTACACCTCCTACCCTACTGCCGTTCAATTTCACGATCGCGTCGGCGGGTTCGATCTCCTATCGGCGCTACGCGACAGCCAGCGTGCTTCGCGCTCACTCTCGCTTTACGTACACATCCCCTTCTGCGCCAACATTTGCTACTACTGCGCCTGTAACAAGGTCATTACCAAGGACCGCAGCCGAGCCCAGGGCTATCTGGACAGACTCGAGAAAGAGATCGGGCTGATTGCCTGCCACGTGAGCGATCGCCAGCGCGTCGAGCAGCTGCATCTTGGTGGCGGCACACCTACGTTCCTCAATCACGACGAGCTTCGGCGCCTGATGGCTGCGCTGCGTGAACGCTTCACGCTGGAGGATGGCGGCGACTTCGGTATCGAAATTGATCCTCGCGAAGCGGATTGGTCGACCATGGGCCTCTTGCGTGAGCTCGGCTTCAATCGTGTGAGCCTGGGCGTGCAGGATCTGGACGTGAATGTGCAGAAGGCCATCAACCGGCTGCAAAGCCTGGACGAAACCCGAACGCTGATCGAAGCCGCACGGACATTGCAGTTCCGCTCGATCAACCTTGATCTCATCTATGGACTGCCCAAGCAGACGCCAGACAGCTTCGCCCGGACGGTGGACGAGATCATCGCACTGCAGCCGGACCGCCTCTCGGTCTTCAACTATGCCCACCTGCCCGAGCGGTTCATGCCGCAACGCCGGATCGATGCAGGCGACCTGCCGCCTCCGACGCAGAAGCTGGAAATGCTCGAGCGCAGCATCGAGCAGCTGACCCGCGCGGGTTACCGCTACATCGGCATGGATCATTTCGCCCTGCCGGACGACGAATTGGCCATCGCTCAGGAGGATGGCACGCTCCACCGCAACTTCCAGGGCTATACGACCCATGGCCACTGCGACCTCATCGGGCTCGGCGTCTCCGCGATCAGTCAGGTTGGAAACGTGTACTGCCAGAACGATACGGACCTGGCCCGATATCAGGCCAGCCTGGACAACGGCATGCTCGCCACCGTACGCGGGCTGCGTTCGGACCTGGATGACCAGATCCGACAGGCCGTGATTCAGCAACTCATGTGCGCGTTTCAGCTGCGTTTCACCGAGATTGAGCAGCGCTTCGCTATCAACTTTCGCAGCTATTTCTCGGATTGCTGGCCATCGCTGCAACAGATGGCGCGCGACGGGCTACTCGACCTGAATGAACAGGGCATCGATGTACGGCCGGCTGGCCGCCTGCTCGTTCGCTCGATCTGCATGCTGTTCGACCGTTACCTCGTCGAGGCCGGAAGCCGTCGCTATTCGCGGGTTATCTGACGCGCGACACCTGTTGGCAGCCCATCGCGAACCCGATTCAAAGGGCGCCAAGGTCCACCGTTAACGGCTCGAAAGAGGCCGTGATGCCATAATGACCACACTGACAGAAGGCCTATGTCTGCGCTACTCTCTGTGACTTCGATCACCGATGGAACCCCCCGAATGTCCGATCCACTCAACGCCCGGTCCTCGCACCAGGCTCACTGCAAGGATTGCAGTCTCGCGCCGTTGTGCCTGCCACTTTCGCTCGATATGAAAGACATGGATGCCCTGGACGACATCGTGAAGCGGGGGCGCCCTCTTAAGAAAAACGAACTGCTGTTTCGCCAGGGCGATACCTTCGGCTCGGTCTTCGCCGTGCGCTCAGGCGCGCTGAAAACCTTTAGCGTCACCGATGCGGGCGAAGAGCAGATCACAGGCTTTCACCTGCCGAGCGAGCTCGTCGGGCTGTCAGGCATGGATGGCGAAAGCTATCCGGTGTCCGCGCAGGCGCTCGAAACCACGTCGATCTGCGAAATCCCGTTCGAGCGTCTCGACGAGTTGGCGCTTCAGTTGCCGCAGCTGCGCCGCCAACTGATGCGCGTAATGAGCCGCGAGATTCGCGACGACCAGCAGATGATGCTGCTGCTTTCCAAGAAGACCGCAGACGAGCGTATCGCGACCTTCCTGGTCAACCTGTCAGCGCGCTTCCAGGCGCGCGGCTTCTCAGCCAACCAATTCCGTCTCTCCATGTCCCGCAACGAGATAGGCAACTACCTCGGCCTCGCCGTCGAAACCGTCTCGCGTGTGTTCACCCGCTTCCAGCAGACAGGCCTGATCGCGGCGGAAGGCAAGGAAATCGAGATCATCGACCCGATCCAACTCTGCGCCCTCGCGGGCGGAGCCATGCAAGAGTAAGCACAACGCTCGCTCACACCGAAACTCTCTCCACCGGCACGGGGTCGATTGCAGGCCTCGGCTATGGAGCGGTTCGCGATGTTCACCCTGAAGGTCCTGCTGGCTCGATTGAAAGGCCAACTCTGGTTCAGGCCTACTCTATGGAGTCTGGTAGCGATCGCAGCCGCTTTGCTCGGTACGCTCGCCAACACCTATCTTCCTGAAGACAAGGTCCCCAACGTCGAGCAGGAAACCCTGCGTAACCTGCTCACCATCATCGCGTCCAGCATGCTGACGGTGACGACGTTCTCGCTATCGATTCTGGTCGGTGCGTTCTCTTCGGCCTCCAATGCGGCAACACCACGCGCTACTCGCCTCATGATGGAGGACGACAGCGCCCAGTCCGCTATCGCAAGTTTCGTCGCCGCGTTCATCTACGCCATCATCGCACTGCTCGCCCTTGGAATTGGCTATTACGGGCCATCGGGACGTTTCGTTCTGCTCGTGGGCACTGTGCTCATGACCAGCTGGGTCATCTTCGCACTGCTTCGCTGGCTGCAGACCCTTGCCTCGCTCGGCCGCATGGGCGACACGATCGGCCGCGTAGAGCGTGTCGCTGTACGTGCACTGCGGGCCCACCGTCAGCGCCCGTTCCTCGGGGCATCATGCGGGCCGGCCACCGTGCATGGGTGGCCCCTGCACGGTGCCAAGGTGGGTTATGTGAGCTATATCGACATCGAGGCGCTGGCCCAGCTCATGGAGAAGCGCGACAGCGTCTGCCACGTTCGCGTAAGACCTGGCAGCTGGGTTGACCCCAGCGTAACGCTGGCGGTGCTCGACAAGGAATCCTCGGACCGCGATCTTCGCAAAGGGCTGCTCGGTGCGTTTCATATCAGCGACGAGCGCTCGTTTGCACAGGACCCTCGCTTTGGCCTGCTCGTGCTGGGCGAAATTGCGCAACGAGCATTGTCACCGGCCGTCAACGACAGTGGTACCGCGATTGCCGTCCTCGCGGCACTGGCGCGAATATTCGTTCAAACGGCCAGCCTCGAGCCCAGACCGGCCGACTGCAAGCGCGTAACGCTGGTGCCTCTGGCCGAACAGGACCTGCTTGAAGACGGTTTCGGTGGGCTCGAACGAGATGGCGCCGAATCACTGGAGCTGAACATCCGCCTACAGAAGATGCTGGCGGCCGTCGCGGACAACGGCTCGGACGCAACCCGACAGGCCGCAGAACATATCGCGCAACGAGCCTATCGACGGGGAGTGAATGCGATGCCAAACGAAGACGACCGTGCCAGGCTGTCACTGGTGAGTCCAGGCAACTCCGGCCAGTAGATCCACCACCTTGCCCATGGCGCGTTGGCCATGCGGCATGCAATGCTTGTGGCCATCTCATTCGCAACATCTTGGTGCAATTGTTACACTTCTCCGCCCCAATAGAGTGCGAAGTACACCGTGACGCCCATTGCATCGTGGCTGAAACGCTTCTTGCCGCGGCCTCAAAACACGCCCTTCACTGAGCAGTTTCTCAGCTGCCTGGGTGCCTTCATCGGCCTGACCGTCACCGCCTGGATCTGTCGATTCGCCCTGGGTGATTCAAGTCCGTGGCTGATTGCCCCAATGGGTGCATCCGCCGTTCTGCTGTTCGCCGTCCCTTCCAGCCCGCTGGCTCAGCCGTGGTCGATAATAGGCGGCAACATGCTGTCCGCGCTTGTCGGTGTCGCATGCGCTCACTTCATTGAACAGACGTGGTTGGCCGCAGCCGTGGCAGGATCGGTCGCCATCGCTGCAATGTTCTTCTGCCGCTGCGTACACCCTCCAGGCGGTGCGGTCGCCATGACTGCCGTGCTTGGCGGCGAGCCCATCAGCCATCTGGGTTATCACTTCGCATTGGTGCCGGTCGGCTTGAGCTGCCTGTCGATCGTTCTCATCGCGCTGATGTTCAACGCGTTGCTCAAGCGTAGCTACCCTCTTCCCCTTCCCGTGCCCGTCCAGACGCGGACGAAGACAGCAGACCCACTGCCCCAGGAGCGAATCGGCATTCGTTCCGATGACGTTCGCGAAGCGCTATCGGCCCACCATCTCGAATTGAACATCGGGCAGGCGGATCTCGAGGCGATCCTCTACGAAACGGAAAAGCGCGCCTACCGTCGCCGGTTTGGCGGCATGCGTTGTGACGACATCATGTCCCGGGATCTGGTCTACGTGGCGCACGACGCCTCGGTCGAGGAGGCCCTGGTGGAGATGAGGGCCCACGGGCTGGACAGCCTTCCGGTGGTCGATGGCTATACACTCATCGGCGTATTGACCCTCAAGTCACTCCTGGCCTCTGGGCTCGAACCGACCTTCCCCATCGATGCGCACACCGCGCCCGTTTCTGCCGTACGGCCGGACACATTCATTGACGACCTGATCGGCCCACTCGCCGACGCACCGAACCATCGCCTGCCCGTTACGGATGAGCATGGTCGCTTGATCGGCATTGTCAGTCAGACTGATCTTGTCGCGGCGCTCTTCCGTGCATCCCTCGAAGCACCTGCTGCGCCTGCGGATCGCGCCTGACCGACCCGCGGGCTCACGTCTTGTAACCATTCATGCCATCCGCCCGCACCGCGGGCTGGTTGCGCGATCATGCCGGGTCGCTGAACTGTTACCATAAGCGTCCATTCCATTCGGCGAAGCCGAGAGGGCCGGACACGGACGGCACGACTACATGACAATAAGCGAACCGACGCCCCGAACCGACTACCTGTGGACACCGGCACCCCCCAGGCAGCGCAACCGACTCGCCGAGAGTCTCGTCGAAAAGCTCACCAATCTGATGCGCGACGGCGTGCTCAAGCGCGGCGAAAAGCTCCCCGCCGAGCAGGACATCATGCGGGCCGAAGGCGTAAGCCGTACGGTAGTACGCGATGCCCTCTCCCGCCTTCAGGTCGCCGGCCTCGTCGAAACACGCCCTGGCGTCGGCACCTTCGTCTGCGATATGCCAGCCGCGACGCCCATGTCGCTCGGGCCAGCCACCATCGAGACGCCCGACGACATCATGGAACTGCTGGAACTGCGCATGAGCCTGGAAGTGGCCTCCGTAGGCCTCGCGGCGCAGCGCCATACGCCAGATTCACTGGCAGAAATTCGCAAGGCGCTGGACGCCCTCCAGCAGGAAGCGGCCCAGGCGACGGCCGCGGGCATCCCGATCGGTTCGGATTTTCAGTTTCACCTCAAGATTGCCAAGGCCGCGCAGAACGCCTATCTGTTCGACGTCATGAAGCACCTGGGCTCCAAGCTCATCCCAAGAAGCGGCGCGACATCGGCATTCACCGCACATTCGGACACTCAGGCCTATAAGGACAACCTGGTGAACGAGCACGAGATGATCTATCAGTGCATCGCCAACCGGGACGTGGACTCGGCTCGCGCCGCGATGTTGCTGCACCTGATCAACAGCCGTCAGCGGCTCATCAAGGCCCGGGCGGCAAACGGCAGCGGCATCAAGGGCTGATCCGGCGCCGGCCCCCCGTCAGGCTACGCGCCTAGCGTAATACCGGATCAGGCAACAGCCTGTGATGGCGCATATCCGGTCGAGCGGATTCCCGGTGCCGCCTGCGCTGCCCGCCGACGCGCTCTCAAAGGCCGCAGGGCATGCCTGCCGATCACGCAGAAAGGCGGCACACTCACCTCTCGATGAGCGATAGCCGCCCTGTACTGTCTTCGATGATGACGATACCCGCGTCAGCGGGCCTGCCGCCCTGCTCTAGAACTGATACTGGACCCCGGCGCGCAAACGAAGCTGACGATCGTCAGAGGTAGAGGTCACCTTGATATCGCCGACTTCGATGAAGGGGCGCCAGTTCTTGTTGATACGGTAGCGCGTGATCAGGTTCTGCTCGTAGTCGGACTTCTTATTGTCATAGCGGATGTAGTCCGTATCGAAGTAGGAGAACTGGTACTCGATCGTCCACGGACCTTCCGGCGTGAAACCGAGCCAGGCATCGAAACGATGGATGTTGTGGTTGTCCTTACCGCGGTCGGCAACGGTACGATCGATCTTGTCGCGGTCGAGACGCTCGTGCTGGTAACGGTAGCGACCTGCCACGTAGAAGAGCTCGTTCAGCTTGTGCTGGTACTTCAGGTTCCATTTGTACGAGGTCTTGTTCTCATCACTTTCGATGTTGAACGCGGGCGTCAGCACCCCGTTCGGAGCGATCCGGTGTTGGTAGCTCACGATGAATTCGTGGCCATTACTGACGGTGTTGTCGAAGGCCTTGTCCTTGCGATCCCCCGCGACCTTGTATTTGAGCTCCCCTTCGAACCCCAGCCCGTTGTCCATCCTGTAATTCAGTTTTAGACGATCCGAGTGCATGCGGCTGTCGGTGTTGTACGAATGCCGGAAGTCAATCGACGCGGTATCGGCGAAGGCAGCGCCCGAGATGGCAAGAGCGAGTGAAGCGATCGAAACGCGTGTGCTGTTTTTCATGATGTCGGTCTTCTTGTTGTTGTGGACCCAAGTCCGTTTTTTGGGCCGAGCGAGGCCGCAGAGGCCTTTCCCCCGGTTCTTTTCCAGAAGCAGCGTTTTCTAGGGCCGGCCGAACCCGCCAAGGCCGCCAGGCGGCCTTGTTAGCTCAAACCGGGTGAAGCGTCGCGCGCAGGGTGCTAGGTCACCTGCATATGCGCGGGGTCTCGGCTCGACGCGACCAACATCCGGGTGTAGTCGTGCGAAGCGCGATCCTGCGCCAGTGCCGGGCTCTCCAGGGTTTCGAGAATGCGCCCGTGCTGCATCACCGCGAGGCGATCGCAGAGGTGGCTGACAACACCCAGATCGTGGGTAACCATCAGGTAGGTCAGCCCTTCCTGCTCGCGAAGGTCGGCGAGCAGGTTAAGAATTTCGGCCTGGACGGATACGTCCAGCGCCGACGTGGGTTCGTCCAGCAGAAGCACGCGCGGCTCAAGAATGAGGGCGCGGGCAATGGCGACGCGTTGTCGCTGGCCACCGGAGAGCTGGTGCGGATAGCGGGCACGAAACGCATCGCCGAGCCCCACCTTCTGCAGGATGGTGCTGACTCGTCGGGAGCGATCACCGATACCGTGGATGCTCAATGGCTCCTGCAGCGCCGACTCGATGGTATGGCGGGGATGCAGCGAGCCGTACGGATCCTGGAACACCATCTGCACCTTGCGGTAGTGAGCAAGGTCCAGCTTGCCGCTGATGGGCTTGCCGTCCATGCGTATGCGTCCGGTCCAGTGCCGGTACTGCCCGGCGAGGCAACGCAGCACGGTGGTCTTGCCGGAGCCTGACTCGCCCACTAGGCCGAAGGATTCGCCGGCCTTCACCGACAGATTCACGTCATGCAGCACCTGGTTGGCTTCGGCACCAGAGCCGAACACGAGGTTCAGGGATTCCACTTCGATCATGGCCATGGTCGTCTTCCTCACACATTCAGCCATTGGGGATCGCGCTGCAGGCTCGGCAGGCGATGACGCGGTTTATCGAGTGAAGGCAGCGCATCCAGCAGGCCGCGTGTATAGGGGTGCTGAGCGTTGTCCAGATCGGCTGCGGCAATGGATTCCACGACCCTTCCCGCATACATCACCAGAACGCGGTCGCAGAAGCTGCGCACCATGTTGAGGTCATGGCTGATGAGGATGAGCCCCATGTCACGGCCCTCGACCAGTTCATCGAGCACGCTCAGAACCTGGCGCCGCACGGACACATCCAGCGCGGAAGTAGGCTCGTCCGCGATGATGATCTGCGGATTGGTGATGACCATCATCGCGATCATGATGCGCTGGGCCATACCACCAGAGACTTCGTGTGGATACAGCTTGTACACCCGCTTGGGATCACGGATGTGGACCTTGTCGAGCATGTCGAGCACACGTTCCTGCGCTTCGGCGCGGCTGGCACGCTGATGGGCGAGAAAGGCCTCGGCGATCTGGTCGCCAACGCGTACGACCGGATTCAGTGAGTACTTCGGGTCCTGCATGATCATGGAGATACGCTTGCCGCGAATCGCCTGGATCTGCTTCTCGCTGGCCCGTAGCAGATCGACATCGCCCAGGCTCATGGTCTTCGCAGTGATGCGTGCGCTGGCGGGATGCAGGCGCAACAGACTCCGCCCCACGGTTGACTTGCCGGAACCGGACTCCCCCACGATGGCGAGCTTTTCACGGCCGAGCGTGAAGGATACGTTGCGGACGGCATCGACCTCCTTGCGCCCACTGGTGAAGCGTACGCAGAGGTCCTGAACGTCGAGTTTGATCGCAGACATGGTGCCTCCTTAGTGGCTACGCGGGTCGAGGACGTCGCGCAGACCGTCCCCCAACAGGTTGAAGGCCAGGCTCACGAGCATGATGGTTGCGCCCGGCACGGCGACGAGCCACCAGCACTCGAGCATGTACCGGCGGCCGGTCGAGATCATGGCGCCCCACTCCGGCAGTGGTGCCTGGGCGCCAAGGCCCAGGAAGCCCAGCGCTGCAGCGGTGAGGATGATGCTGGCCATGTTCATGGTCAGGCGAATGATCACCGAGGACAGGCACATCGGCACGATATGGCGGAGGATGATCCGCGACGAAGAGGCACCCTGCAGCTCGACGGCGACGACGAAGTCGGCTTTGCGCAACGAGAGCGTTTCGGCCCGGGCCAGGCGCGCGATGGGTGGCCAGGACGTCAGCGCGATCGCGATGACCGCATGTTCCAGCCCAGGGCCAAGCGCAGCGACGAACGCCAGCGCCAGCACCAGGCTTGGGAACGAGATGAAGATATCCGTGATACGCATGAAGAACGCATCCACGATTCCGCCGAAGTAGCCCGATACCGTACCGACCAGGAGGCCGATGGGCCCTACGATCACGGTCACCAGGCCGATAATGTAGAGCGTGATACGTGAGCCGTACACCAGCCGGCTGAAGACGTCACGCCCGTACTCGTCGGTGCCGAACCAATGGGCGGCGCTCGGCGCCTGAAGCGCGTTGCTCAGGTTCTGCGCGATCGGGTCATGCGTGGCGATCCACGGCGCGAAGATCGCTACCAGCACGAGCAGCGCCACCACGGCCGAACCCATCAGCGTCATGGGGTTGCGCAGCAAGTGGTAGAACACGCGCACCGAACTCTGGCGCAGTGCCTGGAGGGCGGTGACCGGTGCCTGCTCGTCCATCGGCTTGGCTGATGAGGTCGAAGATATATTGCCAATCATGGTTTGCCTCCGAGATCTGTTCGATCGGTCCGGGGCGCGTTACCGCGCCCTGCGCGTCAACGCTGTTTGTACACACCGAGGTAACGCGTCGCCTCGGCATCCGCGCCCTCGAATCCCTTGACGTCTGCTGCGCTAACGACCGGATCGGTCATCTGGGAGATCACCATGATCGGCCCGGCCAGCGCCTCGTAGCGCTCCTGGACCTGATGGAACATGGCGAGCTTGGCCTCTTCGTCCCGCTCCACACCGAGTTTGTCCATCAGCGTATTGATCTCCTCGTCCTGAAAAGAGGCGCGCCAGCCCTGGAAGTTGGCAATGCCGGCGTCGTCACGGTTGTCCGGGTTGTAGGCGAAGGTGCGCAGGCTGAAATAGGGATGCGGATAGCGCTCCGCACCACGAGCCACGATGATCTCGAAGTTTCGGGCACGCATTGCACCGTAGACCTGGTTACCCGTACCGGTGACGATGTTTGCCTGGATGCCGCCTTGTGCCAGCGTCGATTGCAGGCTTGCCGCAATGTTCACGAACGGCGGCTCTGCCAGTGTCCGGATCGTGGTCTTGAGGCCTTTTTCGTAACCGGCCTCGGCTAACAGTGCCTTGGCCGCCTCGACATCCATCGTGTAGCCCGGGTCGGGCAGCCTGGCTTCCAGGCCCAGCTGCATTGGGCGCTGGTTAAGCGTGCCGTAGTACGGCATGACGACCTTGTCCAAGCCCTGGTAATCGATGAGCGAGCGGACGGCCTTGCGTACGCGGATATCATCGAACGGTGCCTGCTTCATGCTCAGCGCAACGTAGTACATCGTGCCGCGTGGGAGGGTCTGGATCTGAAGGTTGCCCTTGGCGGCGAGTGCCTGTACGTCGGATGCGGCCATGCCATAGCCCATGTCGAGGTCGCCGCGCTCGAGCATCAGCCGGAGGGACTGGGACTCGGTGATATGGCGAATCACCACGCGCTTGAGCTTGCTCGGGTCGGCCCAGTAGTCCTGAAACGCGGTCATGACGAGGGCATCGTTCGCGCGCCAGGTGGTAAGGGTGAACGGGCCGGTGCCCGCTTCATTGGTGACCAGCCACGCCGCGCCGAGGTCGCCATTCTTTTCATGTTTGAGCACGGTTTTGCGATCCAGCACCAAGGCGCTGGGAGACGTGGCGAACGTGTCCAGCACCAGTAGCGGATCGGTCGGCTGCGGAATTTCAACGACCAGCGTCGAGTCGTCCTCGGCGCGGATCAGCTTCTGGATGTTATCGACCGTATAGCCGTAGGCCTTCCAGGCGGTCGAGAGCCCATAGTTGAGCTTCATGACGCGATACAGCGACCACGCCACATCTTCTGCCGTCATCGTGTTGCCGGAATGAAAGCGCACCCCCTGTCGCAGGTGGAACGTCAACGTACGGCCGTCTTCGCTGATCTCCCAACGTTCTGCCAACTGTGGCACGTGGTCGTCCGGGCTGCCGTCCTTGCGCAAGACCAGGGTGTCGTACAGGTTGGCGTTGATCCCAGAGGCATCCAGCCCCGGCGCATTGGCGGGGTCGAGCGAGAACAGATTGTCCATCCTCATGCCAACGATGAGCTGGTCATTCGGCGTCTTGGCCTGGGCCGGGATGGCGGAAACCGTGCAGAGCAGCGCACCGAACATGGCGCCGAGCAGTGAGGAGCGAAACGTCTTCATGCGAATGTCCCTGTTGTAATTATTGAAGGGCTGCAAGTGGTATGTGAGAGGTCAGCGAGTGCGCGGGTCGAACACCTTGTACAGCGCGTCGCTGAGCAGGTTCAGGCCGACGAAGATGAAGCCGATCACCAGGACGCACCCCATCACGGCATTCATGTCGCCCAGCAACAGGCTGCTGGTCAGGTACTGGCCGAAGCCGGGCCAGGCGAACACCGTCTCGATCAACACGGCACCCTCGAGCAGCGAGCCATACGCCAGCGCAACGACGGTGAGCAGCTGTACGAGGATGTTGCGGAACGCATGGCCCCAGATCACCTTCCGCCGCGACAGGCCTTTTACCCTGGCGGTGATGATGTACTCCTGTGAGAGCTGTTCGAGCATGAAGCTTCGGGTCATCCGGCTGATGTAGGCGACTGAGTTGAGGCCGAGGATGAGCGCAGGCAGCAGGATGTGCTTGAGGGCGCTGGCGAAGGCATCCCAGTCGCCATCGAGGGCGGTGTCGATGAGCAGCAGGCCGGTGACCGAAGGCACGAGCCCGTCGTAGGCCAGGTCGATGCGCCCGGCGCCACCTGCCCAGCCAAGCCATGCGTAGAACACCAGCAGGCCCATCATCCCAAGCCAGAAGATGGGCGTGGAATAGCCGAACAGACTGATGACACGTGCCAGATGATCGCCTACCCGGCCCTGGTTCGCCGCGGCGAACACACCCAGCGGCAAGCCGATCACGACGCCGAAGATGATCGCCAGCGTGGCCAGCTCGATAGTCGCTGGAAAGACACGCGCAATGTCCTGGATGACGGGATGACCCGTCAGCAGTGCATTGCCGAAGTCACCGTGCGCCAGGTCCTGCAGGTAGATCCAGAATTGAACCAGTAATGGGCGGTCAAGCCCCATCGCGTGGTAGACCTGATCGTACGTGGAGCTGTCCGCATCGGGGCCGACGACGGCCAGGACCGGATCGAGCGGCATGACGCGTCCGATGAAGAAGGTCAGTGCGAGCAGACCCAGCAGGGTCATGAGCATCGCGCCAAAGCGGCGAGATGTGCCGCCTAGTCTCGTACCGAAAAAAGACGCAGTGGAAGCAAACATTTTTGAGACTCCCGATTGATCGCGACTTACGCGTGCAGCCTGGCGGCGCTCGCCGCCGAGCTGGTCAACGCTCCTTGTGCACGTCGTTGTAGCGCGTGGTCGCCGCGCTATGCCCGACGTAGCCGATGACGTCCTGGTAGATCGCCACGGTGTCGGTCATCTGTGAGATCGGCATGATCGCGCCGACTTCCTCGTCGTAGACGTTCTGGATGGTGTGATACATCTCCAGCTGCGTCTTCGGATCGGCTTCGACAACGGCCTTTTCAATCAGCGTGTTCAGCTTCGGGCTATAGAACGAGGTGCGCCATCCCTGGAAATTGGTGAGCTTGGCTTCGTCGCGGTTGTCCGGGTTGTAGACCAGGTTGCGCAGGCTCGAATGGGGATGACGTTCGGCGCCACTGCCGCCCCGCCCGACGATGATGTCGAAGGTCCGCTCCCGCATGGCGCCATACACCTGCGTACCGGTTCCAGTCACAATGCGGGCCTGGATGCCAGCCTGCGCCAGCGTCGATTGCAGGCTGGACGCGATATTGATGAAAGGCGGCTCGGCTAGCACCCGGATCGTCGTCTGAAAGCCGTCCGGGTAACCGGCATCGGCCAGCAGCTTCTTCGCTTCTTCAACGTTGAGTTGATAGCCCGGATCATCCAGCCGCGCTGGCAGGCCGAGCGGCATCGGCCGCTGGTTGAGGATGCCGTAGTGCGGCATGACTACATTATTGATGCCCTGGTAATCGATCAGTGAGCGAACCGCTTTTCGTACGCGGCCGTCTGCGAACATCGGCTGCTTGGTACTCAAGGCCACGTAGTAAAGCGTGCCGCGCTGCACCGTCTGGGTCTTCACCGATTCCGAATTGCTCACCGCCGCAATATCTGGCGCCGACATGCCGCGCGCAATATCCAGGTCGCCCCGCTCGATCATCAGCCGCAGCGATTGTGATTCGGTCATGTTGCGCATCACGACGCGCTTGAGCTTGGCAGGGCCATCCCAGTAATCCTCGAAACGTGTCATGAGGATCACGTCGTTGGCGCGCCAGGTGTTGAACTTGAAGGGACCACTGCCGGCCGCGTTGGTCGTCAGCCAGGCGGCGCCCAGGTCGCCATTTTTCTCATGCTTGAGCACTTCTTTCCGGTCGAGAATGAAAGCGCTGGGAGACGTGGCGAGCGTATTGAGTACCAGCACCGGGTCGGTCGGTTGAGGCAGTTCGACGACGACAGTGTGCTCGTCGGTCGCTCGTATCTGCTGCTCAATCTTGTCCGCCGTGAAGCCGTAGGCTTTCCAGCTGGAAGCGAGTGCCAGGTTGAGCTTGAGCACGCGCTGCAGCGACCAGGTAACGTCTTCAGCCGTGAGCATGTTTCCGGAGTGAAATTTCACCCCCTTGCGAAGATGAAAGGTCAGGGTCCTGTGGTCGTCACTGATGTCCCAGCGCTCGGCGAGACCCGGTACGAGGGTGTCCGGGTCGGAGGCATCCTGCATCAGCAGCATGTCGTACAGGTTGGCGTTCACCTCGGACACATCGAGGCCTGTAGCGGCCGCCGGGTCGAGCGACAACAGGTTGATCATGCTCATCCCGACGATGAGCTGATCCGCTGGGGTCTTGGCCTGTACCGCCGAAGCGGCGCCTAGCGTCAGAGTGGCAGCCAGAAGGCTCGCCACCAGGCGCGGGAGTGGTTTGATCATGAGATGGCCTTCTTATATTTATTTGCGACTCTCAACGTAGCGCAGCGGCGCGCGTCAGTACTTCTGTACGGTATTCGCCTCGATGTAGTCGAAGTTGATGTCTTCACCCAGGCCCGGCCGCTGTGGCAAATGGACGTACCCATCGCGGTCCATGGGGTCGACGATGCTGTTGAGATAAGCCGGTACGTCGTCATACTCAAGGAACGGGTGCAGCAGGCCTCGCTCGTACCAGTCGCAGTTCATGATCGCACCGACAACGGCCAGGTTTGGCGCACCGTTTCCGTGGATCTCGCAGTTCATGCCGAACGACTCGGCCAAGTGGGCGACCTTCATGCACGGGCCAATGCCGCCAACGCCAGCTACCCCGGCCCGCAGTATGTCGCAAGCCTTGTTGGTGACCCAGGAGGCACGGCTGAGATGCTTGCCACCCAGCGACTCCGGGCCCAGGACCGGAATGTCCAGATTTGCAGCGAGCCAGGCGTAGGACTCGGTGGATTCTTCCATCATCGGTTCTTCGAACCAGGCGAAATTGAGCTTCTCAAGCTCCCGGCCGATGTAGAGCGCATCGGTCCGGCTGTACCAGTGGTAACCATCGAGCATAAGCGCGATATCCGGGCCGACTGCCTCGCGTACCGCGGCGCACGCACGGACATCCATGCGCGCGTCCGGTGCGAACGAGATGGGCGGCATCCACGTATGTAACTTGATCGCCTTATAGCCACGCTGTACCAGCTTTTCTGCAAACTGGCCGTACTCTTCGGGTGTCGACAGCCCATCCGGCATGTCGTCCCCGCACATGGTGGAGCCATAGGCGAGCACCTTGTCCCGGTAGCCGCCGAGCAGCTTGTAGACGGGCTGCTTGAACTGCCGCCCCAACCAGTCCCAGAGCCCCTGCTCGACCAGCGCCAGCGCTCGGTCGGTGAGCTGCTGCGCGCTGCCCCGCTGCCAGTGCGCGAGATCCTGCCAGATCTTTTCACGATCCATGGCGTTCTGCCCAATCAGCACTTTGCGAACGAAGCTGTCCATGACGTGAGGCCGTATCAACTCGGGCGCGCCGAAGGCATACCCCTCCCCGCCATCTTCGGTGCGAATCAGCAGCATGGCCATGCGTGCAGGGGTCTCGTCGCCCGGGTGGGCGTGCCCCGCGCTATCGACTGCGCGGCGCGTGGGATAGGAAAAGACGCGTACGTCTACCTGGGTGATCTTCATAGAGGCGTGCCTGATCTTGTCGTTGTAGGTATGGCGTCGCTGTATGTTGTCGTACAGCAATTGAGGCAAATATGTGACACGAATGGGTACCTGTCAACATTGTTTTTGACATTTTTTGAGCGGCTACTGAGAGGTATCAAGCGGCAGGTAATTCAGGATTTGCCTTCTAAAACAGACACTTATCCAAAAACAGACCCGCTAATGGTAGTTGATTAGTCTTTTAGTCTGATAGTCGATTACGTTTGTTGAGCGGTAAGCGAGTACGGCGAGTTGCCTTTGGCAGATAGGCGCTATGGCATCATGTTGTCGTACCGCAGGCGCGTTATCGGCACTAGCAGCGCGACCGCAAAACGGAACGTGTCACTTACGGCTACCCGCAGCCCGACTGATCGCAGCCCGACTGAACGCAGCCCGACTGATCGCAGCCCGAAGACCCCGCGCTGCGCTTGCGATCCGTCAGGTGCTCGGACCTATAGGCCGGAGCCGCTCGGGTCTGCCAGGCCGCAGTCGTAGCCACCAAAGCCATTGGCGTTGGCTCCAGGAGATGTCGGACGGGTTTACCGCGGCGCAGGGCAAGCTCAGCCGGCCGTGGCGGCAGCACGGGCAAACGCGCGCAAAAAAAGCGCGGTCATCGGACCGCGCCTAAAGGGGACATCTTTATCCGGCGCCAGGTGCGCCGGCCGGCGTTAACCCTCGATTTCGACCAATACCTCGCCAGGGTTCACCCGATCGCCCTTTGCAACATGGATCGTCTTCACCGTTCCAGCGATGGGGGCCTGAATCTCGGTTTCCATCTTCATCGCCTCGGTGATGAGCACGGCCTGGCCAGCCTTGACCGTATCGCCCTCCTTGACCAACACATCCACGATGTTGCCCGGCATGCTCGTGCTGACATCGCCAGGTGCCGCAGCCTGCTTGCGCTTGCCGCTGGCCCCTTCCCCGCCGACATATTCGTTGAGCGATTCGAAAACGACTTCTTCTGGCATGCCGTCGATGGTCAGGTAAATCTGGCGTTTTCCACTGCCTCGCACACCCACTCCGGTGATATCGACGCGGTAGCTTTCGCCATGCACGTCGATGACGAACTCGGTTGGGACACCCTCGGTCGCCGCCGGCGCCGCACCGGGTTCCGGGATGGGCAGCAGAACTTCCGGCTCCAGCGTTCCGGCTGCACGCTGCTCGAGAAACTTGCGGCCGATATCTGGAAACATCGCGAAGGTCAGAACGTCCTCTTCGGATTTGGCCAGGTCGCCAATATCGGAACGCAGCCGATCCAGCTCTGGCTTGAGCAGGTCCGCCGGTCGCACCTCGATGACTTCTTCGCTGCCAATGGCCTGCTTGCGCAGCAGCTCGCAGATCTGGCCCGGTGCCTTGCCGTACCGCCCTTGCAGGTAAAGCTTCACCTCGTTGGTGATGGTCTTGTAGCGCTCACCAGCCAGCACGTTATAAACCGCCTGCGTACCGACAATTTGCGAAGTCGGCGTGACCAAGGGCGGGTAGCCGAGGTCCTTGCGGACCTTTGGAATCTCATCGAATACTTCATTGATGCGATTCAGCGCGCCCTGCTCTTTCAACTGGTTGGCGAGGTTGGAGATCATCCCACCCGGCACCTGATTTACCTGCACGCGTGTATCGACGCCCGTGAAATCGCTTTCGAACTGGTGATACTTCTTGCGCACCGCATGGAAGTACATGCCGATTTCCTGGAGCAGCTCCAGGTCCAGACCGGTGTCGTATTCGGTGCCGCGCAAGGCGGCAACCATGGATTCCGTGCCCGGATGGCTCGTCCCCCAGGCCATGCTGGAGATTGCGGTATCGATGTGATCGGCGCCGTTCTCAATTGCCTTGAGCTGACACATGCTGGCCACGCCAGCGGTGTCATGCGAGTGAATGAACACAGGGAGCGACAGCTCCGCTTTGAGTGCCTTGACGAGATCGCCTGTCGCGAAAGGCGTCAGCAGGCCCGCCATGTCCTTGATAGCGATGGAATCGACGCCGAGGCCGGCCATGGTCTTGGCCTGCGCCACGAAGGCGTCCACGGTATGGACGGGGCTCGTCGTGTAGCACAGGGTGCCTTGGGCATGCTTGCCGGTCTTCTTGACGGCCTTGATCGCCGTCTCGAGGTTACGCACGTCGTTCATGGCGTCGAAGATGCGGAACACGTCCATGCCGTTATCAGCGGCGCGAGCCACGAAAGCCTCGACAACGTCGTCGCTGTAGTGGCGATACCCCAGCAAATTCTGACCGCGCAGCAGCATCTGCAGCCGTGTATTCGGAAGGGCCTCGCGCAAGGCGCGCAGGCGCTCCCATGGGTCTTCCTTAAGGAAACGGACGCAGGCGTCGAAGGTCGCGCCGCCCCAAACCTCCAGCGACCAATACCCGACGCGATCGAGTTTCTCGCAGATGGGCAGCATGTCTTCCAGGCGCATGCGAGTCGCCAGCAGCGACTGATGGGCATCGCGCAGGATGGTGTCGGTTACGTGGATTTTCTTGCTCATTGTTCTTTCCTCACAGACCGGAGTGCGCGGCGATGGCCGTGGCGATGGCAATGGCCAGGTGCGACGGATTGCGCTTGATCGAGTAGTTCTGCAGTTCCGGGTGGTTTTCCACGAAGCTGGTATTGAAGCGCCCGCTACGGAATTCCGGGTTACGAAGAATCTCCTGGTAATACGGCGCCGTGGTGCGCACGCCTTGAACGCGCATGTCGTCCAGTGCCCGCAGGCCTCGGTCCAGCGCTTCTTCCCAGGTCAGCGCCCAGACGATGAGCTTCAGGCACATCGAGTCGTAGAACGGCGGAATGGTATAGCCGGTGTAGATGGCCGTATCGGTACGCACCCCCGGCCCACCGGGCGCGTAGTAGCGCGTGATCTTGCCGAAGGATGGGAGGAAGTTGTTCTTGGGATCCTCTGCGTTGATCCGGAACTGCAGGGCGAAACCGCGGTGCTGCACATCTTCCTGCTGGAATGACAGCGGCAACCCTGAAGCAATGCGGATCTGCTCACGGACGATGTCGATACCCGTGATTTCTTCGGTGATGGTGTGCTCCACCTGCACCCGGGTGTTCATCTCCATGAAGTACACCTCGCCCTCGGCGAGCAGAAATTCCACGGTCCCGGCATTCTCGTAGCCCACGGCTTGCGCTGCACGAACGGCCAGATCGCCGATGTAGGCGCGCTGCTCCGGCGTCAGCTGCGGGCTGGGTGCAATCTCGATGAGCTTCTGGTTGCGGCGCTGGATCGAGCAGTCCCGCTCGAACAGATGCACGGTATTGCCATGGCTGTCCGCGAGAATCTGCGCCTCGATGTGCTTGGGATTGACAATGCACTTCTCGAGAAACACTTCGGCCGAGCCAAATGCCTTGGTGGCCTCGGAGATCACCCGCGGATAGGCGTGGGCCAGTTCTTCACGGGAATTGCAGCGTCGAATACCACGCCCACCGCCACCCGACGTGGCCTTGAGCATGACCGGATAGCCGATCCGGTCACCTTCACGTAGCGCTTCATCGAGGTCCGCTACATTGCCTTCGGTGCCGGGGGTGCACGGTACCCCTGCCGCGATCATGCTGCGGCGCGCCTCGGTCTTGTCCCCCATCCGGCGAATGACCTCGGCGCTGGGACCAATGAAGCGAATGCCGCGCTGCGCACAGATCTCGGCGAGTTCAGCGTTTTCCGAAAGGAACCCATAGCCGGGATGCAAGGCATCGCAGCCGGTTTCGACAGCCAGGTTCACGAGCTTGCGGGGGTTGAGATAACCCGCCAACGGGTCCTCTCCAATGTTATGCGCTTCGTCCGCACGCTTGACGTGCAACGCCATGCGATCCGCTTCCGAATAGATCGCGACCGAGCGAATGCCCATTTCGGCACACGCGCGCACGATCCTGACAGCAATCTCGCCACGGTTGGCGATCAGGATTTTCTTGATCACGGTCTATCGCCCTCGATCATGGTTTACCTGCCTTGTTCTTATTGAAGGCCATGAGGAGCCGCCATGCTCAACGAAGCGCCCTAGGGCGTTAGCTGCACTTCTGTAGCGGCCTGTGAACCACACTACGCGCGTGGAAGGATTAACCAAAATGAATAATTATTGGGATAGGCATAAGTTTTTGCTTATGGTCACGTCCAATAACGATAAAGGTGTCTCCTGTGCGCAAGACATTGCTACGAATGACGCTCCGCCAACTGCAGGTGTTCCGGGCTGTTTGCGACAGCTTGTCCTACAGCCGAGCGGCGGAAGAGATGGCTTTGACACAGCCGGCCGTAAGCCTGCAGATCAAGCAGCTCGAAGAGCTGGTCGGCCAGCCACTGTTCGATTACATCGGCAAGAAGCTGTACCTGACCGAAGCGGCAGAAGCGCTTCGGCAGGCGAGCCAGGACATCTTTGGCCGCCTGGAAAGCCTGGACATGCAGCTGTCCGATTTGCGGGGATCACTTCAGGGCCAGCTGAGTCTGGCGATCGAATCAAGCGCCAAGTATTTCGTCCCACACCTGTTCGCGGCCTTCCGGGAGAGCCATCCGGACGTCAGTCTTCGCCTGACCGTTGTGAACCATGCCCAGGCCATCCGGCGGCTTAGCGGCGACCGCGATGACCTGCTGATCATGTCGCAGCTGCCGAACGAAGTGCCGCTCGACTTCCTCCCCTTCCTCGAAAACCCGATCATCGCTGTGGCTGCACCGACCCATGCGCTTGCCCAACGCGCGGCGTTGACGCTGCAGGATCTCACCGCCTGGCCGCTACTGGTGCGCGAACCTGGCTCGGGCACCCGGCGTGCCTGCGAGGCGTACTGCCATGAGAAACGCGCGCACTTTGCGCAGACCATGGAAATCGGTTCAGCCGAATCTCAACGTGAAGCGGTCATCGCCGGCCTCGGCCTCGCGCTGCTGCCCCGTCACGCGGTGCGGCGAGAACTGGATGCAGGCATCCTCGTCGAATTACCCGTAGCCGAATTACCGCTCATGAGGAGTTGGTGCGTCGCGCACCCCCGCGGAAAATACCTCTCGCCGGTGGCCCAGGCTTTCTATGGCTTCATACGTGGGCACCGCAGTGCAATCATCCAAATGGCGGATCGGTTCTCCCCAAATGGTTAGCCATAGCCCATATGCTTCGTCGCCGTTCCACGCGTTCAAAACGTAGAAGCCTGGCGCTGCTGCGCCCAGATCAGGAACGCCCAGCTACCCCTGGCTGTCCCCTGAAGGGCGGCGCGGCACTCGCGCACCTTCGTCTACACTCAGAGCAGCGAACAAGGAAGGGTCGAGTCACATGCCTTCTGAAGTCATCGTACTGGGCGCCGGGATGATCGGCGTATGCACTGCATTGCAACTGGTGAAGCGAGGCAACAGTGTGACGCTCGTTGACCGGCGCCCGCCGGGCCAGGAAACGTCCTACGGCAATGCGGGCATCATTCAGCGTGAGGCAGTCGAGCCCTACCCGTTTCCGCGCGATTTCGGTCTGCTGCTCAGGGCGATGCGAAAAGGCGGCATTGACGTGAACTACCATCTCGACGCCCTGCCGCGGATTGCGCCCAAGCTACTGCGCTACTGGTGGCATTCCTCACCACCGCGGTACCGGGAAATTGCGCTGGCATGGAGCCGGCTCATCGCCCATTCCATCAGCGAGCATGCGCCCTTCATTCAGGAATCCGGTGCGACACCGCTGGTCCGCAAGGGAGGCTGGCGATTGGGCTTCCGAACGCCACTTGCGTTCGAACTCGCACGGCGTGAGGCCGAACGTGAGAGCCTGGAATACGGGATCACTCACACCGTCATGGACGGCAAAGCCCTTGCCGCAGCCGAACCGAGCCTCAAGCGACCTATGGCAGGTGCCATTCATTGGCTCGAACCCTGGACCGTGAGAAGTCCGGGCGCGCTGGTGGAGCATTATGCCGCCTTACTGGAGCGGCTAGGCGGTCGCTTTCAGCAAGGCAATGCGGACACGCTTCGTCAACAAGGCGCGGGCTGGGCGGTGAAAACCGACAGTGGCGACGTGACGGCTGAGCACGCCGTGATTGCGCTCGGACCCTGGTCGGCGGACGCCACCGATGCGCTCGGGTATCAGCTTCCGCTGTTCGTAAAGCGCGGCTACCACCGCCATTACCGGACCGACCAGACGCTCACGATGCCACTACTGGATGCGGAAAACGGAGTGATGCTTGCGCCAATGGATTCGGGATTACGGCTGACGACGGGGGCCGAGTTCGCCGCACTGGGCGCGCCATCGACTCCGCTGCAATTGAAGAAAGCCGAGCGCGCCGTGGGTGAGCTGGTCGACCTGGGCCAACCCGTCGAACAAAAACCGTGGCTGGGCGCGCGCCCATGCGTCGTCGACATGAAGCCCGTTATCGGTGCCGCCCCCAAACATCGCGGCTTGTGGTTTCACTTCGGCCACGCCCATCAGGGGTTTACTCTCGGGCCGGCCAGCGGACGGTTGTTGGCCGAGTTGCTGAGCGGTGAGCCCCCTTACATCGACCCTACGCCCTATTCACCGACACGGTTTCGGCTGTAGTCAGCGCTCGATGCGTCCCAGGGCTCGGAGCGACAGCACAAACCCGAAAGGGATGAAGGCGCACACGAAGAAACCCACCAGCCGGCTCATTGGCCAACGCCCTTGCCGCGCCGCGGAGGCAAGCTGCCACAGGTAGAACAGGAAGGCGACGCCGTGTACCGGCCCCATCGCCGATACCACGCCAGGCATGCCGGCCAAGTGCTTGAGCGGTACGGCGATGAACAACAGGATCAGAAGGGTCATCCCTTCGAGCCAGGCGGCAGTGCGCAGGCGACCATAGGTCTGCTGGCGGGCATCGGCTGAAGTGAAATCAGGCATGAGGTCATCCACGGCAGGGGAAACAGGGCGACGACGCGTCGTCAGTGATTGCACAGGATACGGCTGCACGGCGGTCGCTTGAAGCCGCTACAGCGACAAAGCGTTTCACAACGCAGCGACGGATTGACGCGGCCTACGCTCACCGCGTCCCTGAGAGAGCCCCGCCGCTCGACTCGCCCGTCTGCAACGCCTAGGATGAATGCATTCCCCTGACATTAAGGCCCGCTCGATGACTGCCGCGGTTGATGCACCCCTCGTCTTGTCCATCCAGTCCCATGTCGCCTACGGCCACGTCGGTAATTCCGCGGCTGTGCTCCCCCTACAATTGCTTGGGATCCAGCCGGTCACGGTGAACACGGTCCAGTTCTCGAATCACACCGGCTACGGCGAGTTCAAGGGCCAGGTATTTCCCCCCGAACATATCAACGATGTACTGGATGGTCTGCGCGCCCGTGGCGTGCTTGCACGTTGCTCGGCGGTACTGTCAGGTTACCTGGGTGACGCGGCGATCGGCGAAGTGATCCTGAGCGTTGTCCAGGAAATCCGCCGCCAGCGACCTGATGCGCTCTATCTCTGCGACCCGGTGATGGGCGACGTGGGGCGTGGTGTGTTCGTCCGCCCAGGTATACCTGAATTTCTGCGTCGCCGCGGCCTGGGTGAGGCGAGCGTGATCACACCCAACCACTATGAATTCGAGCTGCTGCATGGCGAAACAGTCGCCACGACCGAAGAAGCAATCAGTGCGGCCCGAGGCCTGATCGGCAGTACCGTTCGGCTCGGCCCTTCGACCATCGTCATCACCAGCCTGCGCACCCCGGACCTGCCCGACGACAAACTCAGCACGCTCGTGGTTACCGCAACCGAAGCCTGGATCGTGCAGACACCCTACGTCGATCTGCAGCCACTGCCCAACGGCATGGGTGACGTATTTTCTGCGGTGTTGCTCGGCCGGATGCTGAACGGCTCTGCCATACAGGATGCCGCGGCCCATGCAGTCAGTGCGCTGTATGCGCTCGTTTCCCGTACGCAACCGGGCAACCGCGACCTGCCGCTGATCATTGCCCGCGACGAGATCGTCAACCCGAGTCGCCAATTTACGGCTGAAAGGCTGGATGCCTGATCGACCATCCTTCTGCATGGCCCGCGAATGAAAAGAGCCCCGAAGGGCTCTTTTCGTTTGCACTGCACTCAGCGAGGAATTTCGATCACGAAGCGAAACAACGGACCGTGTTGCTCGACGGCCAGGCAGTTGTAACCCTTCGCCTTGGTGTCCTCCGGAATGCCATGCACGGACTGCGAGCAATCCGTGACGACCTCCAGAACCTGACCCGGCTTCATCGTGTCGAGGGTTTCAAGCGTAGCGATAGCGTTGTAAGGGCAGTGCTCACCGCGCAAGTCCAGCGACAGGTCGGGTTTGGGCTGAGTCATCAGACGAATTCCTTTTTGAAGTGAAACGACGTGCATTGAGGTGAACGAGCAGCATGGCAATCGCAAGCCCGGCGAAGGTCAGCATCAGGCCAGACGCTGGCGTGAAGGTCTCGAGCAGGTTCACGCGCGGATAAGGTAGAGCGAGCGAGGTGCCGAGCTCATCCCAGTAGACCGCGACGAGCGTACCGCCTATGACATTACCCACGCCGACGACCCAGAAATGAACCTGGCCCTCCATCGCGCGGTACATCCAGCCCGTCTCGCACCCACCGGCGACTACAATGCCGATACCGAACAGCAAACCGCCGATGATCGCGTTGGGCCCCATCCAGAATATCTTTGGGCTCGCACCCAGGCTGATCGCGCCGAACGTACCGACGCAGGCGACCGCCATGCCCAGCAGGATGCCGTAGGCGGCGCGCGAGCGGCCCGTCGTCCAGAGGTCGCGCGCGGCGCTGGTGAAGCAGATCTGCGCGCGCTCGATCAGCCCACCGAAAACGACACCGAACAAAACAGCCATGCCGAGCGCCACTGATACGTTGAAGCGCCACGCCGCGAATACGACGGTAACCAGCGCAACCCCCAGACCGATCCGCGCCTGCAGCGACGCGCGCCGCTGGAGCGCGTCCGGATCGCTGAATAGCGAACTTGCCTGCGCACCCACTTTCAACGGTATCCGTAAAAACGGCAGCAGGCAGATTTTTACACCGACCCAGGCGCCCCCCACCGTCGCCAGCATGAAGGCCCAGGCATGCAACGAGAACATCGGGATACCCGTGAAAAAGGCAGCCAGGTTACAGCCCATGGCAAGGCGCGCGCCGAAGCCGGCGATGATGCCGCCCACCAACCCCTGCACCAGCCGGCGGCGGCTGGTAGGCCAACGCAGGCTGACGTTGTTTGCCCATAGCGCAGTACACAACGCGCCCAGCAGCATCCCGACGATCATCACACCGTCGATGCGGTCGAGCGGCGTACCCTGCAGGCCGATGAGCTTGAAGTAGCTCCATTCCTGAGGCTGGTAGCCGAACCAGGCCAGCGCGTGCCCACCCCAGCGAGTGAACTCGCCCGTGACGGCCCAGAAGGTTCCGGTGATAGCGAAGTAGTAAGCCGAGGCAACGCCCAGCGCGACGAACGCCGGTATCGGCGACCAGAAGCGCACGAGATAGCGCTCCCGGAATTCGGACAGAACAGACATGTGAAGCTCCCTGATTTGGCGCCTGCAAACGACGCCCCATCGGGCAGTCTAGCCCGTCCGCGCGACCGAGTTGTTGCCACGGCGCAACGGAAGGTACCTCGCGTCGAACGGTACTGGCTTGGATGCTGATTTTCTTCAATACGATCGAACGTGATCCCGGCACGCTTGAGCACCCTGTTAACAAGAGGCTCACCATGTCCGTTCTGGTTTCCATGGCGGCGTTTGCGCTCGTCACATCGATTACGCCCGGCCCGGTCAATCTCATGGCCATGAGCAGCGGGGCTCGCTTCGGACTACGTCCAAGCCTTGCCCATGCGTTCGGCGCAGCGGCTGGCTTCACACTGCTGCTGGTCGCCATCGGCGGAGGCCTACAGGAATTACTTCAGCGCTGGCCATCGCTGCTGGTCGGTATACGGCTGGCCGGGATCGTCTACCTGCTGTATCTCGCCGTACTGCTCTGGCGTGACGATGGCCGGGTGAACGAAACCGCTAAAGCTCAGCCACCGTCGATGCTGTCTGGCGCCCTGATGCAATGGCTCAACCCCAAGGCATGGCTCGCCTCGTTCGCCGGAATGGGCGCCTTCGCGGCGGATGGCAACAGGTGGACCATAACGCTGTTTGCGATCATCTATCTGTTGATCTGCTTCATGTCAGTCGGTAGCTGGGCATGGGCCGGGGGCTGTCTCAGGCAATATCTTCACAACGCACGGCGCATGCGCGTCTTCAACCGAAGCATGTCGGCGTTGCTTGCGGCGAGCGCCGCTTACCTGCTCGTTACATGAGCGCGGTACTGGCCAGGTGTCGCCGCCAGATGCTGCTTGAAGGTCCGCTGGAAATGCGCCTGATCGGCAAAACCGGCGTCAACCGCAACCTGCGCCAACGGTGCGCCACGTCTCAATTGCCGCTGGGCGTACTGCACCCGACTGTTGAGGAGGTAGGCATGCGGCGTCATCCCGAAGTGCTGTTTGAATTGGCGGATGAGTTGAGAGGCCGACATGCCGGCGTCATGTGCGAGCGTCTCGAGTGAGATCGCAGTGCCCGCCTCTTCCAGCTGACGCGCCACGCGCTGCACACCATAGGGAGCCGGGCCGCGTCGCCTCCCCTGCCCCTTTCCGACACCGAGACGCTCGTGCAGCGTTTCACATAGCACCGCCAGGTGATGCTCACAGGTGAATGTATCGGCCTGCTGCGCCGTCATCGCATCGAACAGCGCATTTATGTGCGTTCGAATCACGGGATCATGCGTCAGTATCGCCTCGAACCGCCTGTATTGATCTCCGCGGGCAACACCCAGGTCGATTTGCTGTTGCTGCAGCCAAGCCGTGTCGAGATAGAACATGCGATATGACCACGCCGCATCCCGCTCGGGATTACACGCATGTACGTCACCCGGATTCATCAGCACGACGGTGCCCTCATCAATCACGCACCGCTGCTTTTCATTGAGGTAGCTGCTTGTCCCGCCGGTCACGACACCGAAGGAGAACGTCTCGTGCGCATGCTTGGCGTAGCAGACCTGCCGACCGTCGAGCACATCGCGCACTTCCAGATGCGGCATGCCGTCCACGCGCCAGAAGCGATGTGCAACGGCGGGCGGCCTCACGCGCGCACCCACCGTTGACGCATCCATACGCTCAACGCGTCGACCACGAAGACCAGCGCCAGCATGGCAAGAATGACCGTACTGGCCTGGGCTTCCTGGAACAGGCTCAGGCTGACGTACAGCATCTGCCCCAGCCCACCGGCCCCGACGAATCCGAGAATCGTGGCCATTCGGATGTTGTTTTCCCAGCGGTAAAGCATATAGGCCAGCATCTGCGGCCAAAGGTTGGGCAGCGTGCCGTAGCAGAAAGCGGCGACCTGGCTGCCACCTTCCAGCCGAATGGCTTCGGCCGGTGCGGTGGGCGTATTCTCCAGCGCCTCACCGAAGAGCCGGCCGAGCACGCCCGCGGTGTGCAACGCGAGCGCCAGGGTACCGGCGTTTGGCCCAAGGCCCGCCGCGAGCACCATGAGCGCGGCCCAGACCAGCTCCGGGATAGCGCGAAGCGCATTGAGTATCAGCCGGGCCAGGCCTGCCAACGGCCAGCCGAAACGACCTGCGGCAGGCAATGCAAAGACGAGCCCCAGCACTGCTGCGAGCAATGTGCCCAGTGCTGACATCGCCAGCGTCTCGAGGGCGCCCCAGGCGATGGCACGCAAATGCCCAGCACTGAAGTCCGGGCGAAGAAAGCGCTCGGCATAGCCCGCCATCTGATGAAGGTTGTCGCCGCCAAGCACACGGAACAGATCGACACCCAGGTAGCGGAACGAGGCCACGACGGCCAAGGCGATAGCGGCAACGATCGACAGGTTGATTGCGCGCTTCATTGCAGCCGCCCCCTCAACAACCGACTCAAGCCATCCGCCAGCAGAACGAGCAAGAGGAACGTAAGCAGCATGCTTGCCACCTCTCCACCGGCAAACATGCGCAGCGAAAGATCTATCTGCTGTCCCAAACCGCCCGCCCCGACAAACCCCATCACCACTGAAGCACGCACCGCGCATTCCCAGCGATAGACCGTGTAGGACAGAAGCTCGGCCGCAGAATTGGGCAGGATGCCGTAAGCGAACGCGGCAAGCCGGCCGCTACCCGCACGCATCAGCGCATGCGCCGGGCGCTGGTCCACCGATTCGAAGATTTCGGCGTAGACCTTGCCCAGCATGCCGGCATAGGTGATACCGATCGCCAGAACACCTGCCGTGGGGCCAAGGCCAACAGCGCGAACGAACAACAAGGCCCAGACAATCTCCGGAACGCTGCGTAGAAAGATCAGAAGACCGCGAACGGGCCAGCGAAACGCAGCCGCCACAGGCCGCGGTCGCCCGTTACGGCTCGCGCCGGACAGGGAAAGCGCGCGACTCGCGAGAAGAGCGGCCGGGACGGCGATGACCAGAGCGATAGACATACCCGCCGTCGCAATCGCCAGGGTCTGCAGCGTCGCGTCCCACAGCAACGCAAGGAAGTCAGCGTCCGTTGCAAGCGGCCAGAAGCCAGACAGGAAATTGCCCATGTCCCGGGCGCTGTCGCCGTGCCAGAGCACAGACAGATCCAGCTCCGCCAGCCCGATGCCGGGCCAGAGCAACGCAACGGCCAATAGCGTCAGCAAGAGCCGCGGCAGTGCCGCTGGGTCACGCGAATCAGCCGCTAGCATCTGGGTATATGTACCGGTGCGGCCATCGGCTCGAGCGACTGCATTGTCGACAGATGCTCGTTGGCATAAAGCGCCTTCAGGCGCCCTTCGGTGACTTCAGCTGCCGCGCAGTCGAAAAGAACCGTACCGCCGCGCAGGCCGACGACCCGGGGAAAATGACTCAAAGCCAGCTCGACGTTATGCAGGCTTGCGACGAAGGTCAGGTTCAGGCGCTCTGCATGTCGGCAAAGAACCGCCAGTGTGTGATCGGCGAGTACCGGGTCCATCGCGGAAACCGGCTCGTCTGCCAGCAGGAGATCCGGACGCTGGTACAGCACGCGCGCAATCCCCACACGCTGAAGCTGGCCGCCAGAGAGCTGGCCACATTGCGCGAACAGTTTGTCGCCCAGGTCCAGCTCGGCGAGCGCATCGCGTGCGCCATTCGCATCCAGGGGATGGAGCAGGTTGAGTAGCGCTCGCGCCAGGCCCCATTGCCCCAGTCGCCCGGCCGAAACAGCGGTCACGACCCGCTGACGGGGTGGAATGGGTGGGGACTGATGGACGAGCCCGATGCGCGCCCGCAGGGCCTGACGACGACCGCTGCTGATGCTCCAGGGGTCCTCGCCCAGAATATGTACCGTGCCGGAACTGGGCTCGAGCGCGCTGGCCACGAGGTTCAGCAGGCTGGACTTGCCCGCCCCCGACGGGCCGATCAGCGCAACGCGCTCACCGGCCGAGACCGAGAGGTCGATTTCATGCAGCGCCTTCACCGTCTTGCCGTGACACAGGCTGGCCTTGTGCAGCGTCAGTGTCATTTCAACAGATCGGCAGCACGCGCGGCTTCTTCGATGCCCTTGTAGTTGCTTGGATCCGTCTCGATGAAGCGGCTGGCGGCCTGGAGGTCCAGGATGGCCTTGTCTTCCGGCTTGGAAGGATCGAGTGCCAGGAAGGCTTTCTTGATCTTCTCGGCGATCTGCGGATCGAGCGTGCCGCGCACGGTCCAGTTGTAGTCGAAATAGGTCGGCGTGGTAGCGAAGACCTTGACCTTGTTCGTGTCGACCTTGCCGCTATCGACCAGCTTCTGCCAGACACTCGCGTTGAGCACACCCGCGTCGACCTTGCCAGCCTGAACCCAGGCCGCGGTCGCGTCGTGAGCACCCGAGTAGGCAACGCGGCTGAAGAAGTCTTCCGGCTTGATGCCGTCCTGCAGCATGAAGTAGCGCGGCATCAGGCTGCCGGATGTCGAGGACACGGAGCCGAAGGCGAAGGTCTTGCCCTTGAGATCCTGCACGGATTTGACGTCAGGATCGGAGGTGATGAACTTGCTGGTGAACTGAGCATCCTGCTCACGCTGGACCAGCGGGACCGCACTGCCGTTGGTGCGCAGATTGACCTGCACAAAGGTGAAACCACCCAGCCAGGCCATGTCGAGACGATCCGTAGCCAGTGCTTCGACTACCGCCGGATAGTCGGCGACTGGGACGAACTCCACCTTCATTCCCAACGCTTTCTCCAGGTACGCCCCGAGCGGCTTGAACTTGCGCAAGAGTTCGGTCGGCGCCTCATCGGGAATAGCGCTGACACGCAGGACATCGGCTGCGTTGGCAACAACGGCAGAAACGGACAGAGCAAGGCCGGCAGCGAATGCCAGGGTGCGTTTAAACATGGAGTTCTCCGGTTCAATAGCGGAAAAAGCGTGTAAGGAAGCAAGGATGCTTCGCACGGCAGTGGTAAAGAGCGGCGCAAAGTATAGGGCCCACCCGCCAGCCTTGCGAGCGCCGTGTTGCAAGGCCGGGCTGTAGTGGGCGCGCGCATGGGGGGCGCAGCGGCAAGGTGCATTTCACAATCGCACCGAGGAGTCTGCACATACGCGACACCTCTGCCCCGCTCACAGGATTCGCCCAGGCGTGCCAAATACCCCTAGAATTTACGTATCTGCCATTCGCGAGGTTCCCATGACTGATCCGATTCGCCTGACCCAGTACAGCCACGGTGCAGGATGCGGCTGCAAGATCTCCCCGAAGGTACTGGATACCATCCTGGCGGGGAGCGGCGCGCAGAATCTGGACCCGCGCCTCTGGGTCGGCAACGCCTCTCGCGACGACGCTGCCGTATATGCGCTGGACGACACCCGCGGCGTGGTCTCAACCACCGACTTCTTCATGCCGATCGTCGATGATCCATTCGACTTCGGACGTATCGCCGCGACGAATGCCATCAGCGACATCTACGCCATGGGCGGAGACCCGTTGATGGCCATCGCGATTCTCGGCTGGCCCGTGAACATTCTTCCCCCCGAGGTCGCGCGCGAAGTCATACGGGGCGGTCGAGCGGTCTGTGACGAAGCGGGAATACCGTTGGCCGGCGGTCACTCCATCGACGCACCGGAGCCGATCTTCGGCCTGGCGGTGACCGGTGTAGTCGACAAAGCCGCCATGAAGCGCAATGACACTGCAACCGTGGGCTGCGAGCTGTTTCTCACCAAGCCGCTGGGTATTGGCATCCTCACCACAGCTGAAAAGAAGTCGAAGCTCCGTGCCGAAGATGTCGGCGTGGCGCGTGACTGGATGTGCACGCTGAACAAACCCGGCGCTCGGTTCGGCAAGCTCGATGGTGTCATGGCAATGACCGACGTCACCGGCTTCGGCCTGCTCGGCCATCTGGTGGAAATGGCCGACGGTGCCGGGCTGACCGCCCAGCTGAACTACGACAGCGTGCCGCGCCTGCCAGGTATCGATCATTACCTGACGGAAGGCTGCGCGCCGGGCGGCACGCTGCGCAACTTCGAAAGCTATGGCGAGCGTATCGCTCCACTCGACGAGGCGAAGCGCCTGTTGCTCTGTGACCCGCAAACCAGCGGCGGGCTTCTGGTCGCGGTCACGCCCGAGGGCCGTGACGCCTTCCTGGCCGCCGCGCGTGAATTTGGCCTGGAGCTCTCGTCCATCGGACGCATCGTCGAGCGACAGACCTACGCGGTCGAGGTGCGTTGATGCGTCCGGACACCGCCACCTACCGCGATCTGTTTCTGAACGACCGGCCCATGATCGATACCCGGGCGCCGGTCGAATACAAGAAGGGCGCGTTCCCGCACACGCTCAACCTCCCGCTGATGAATGATGTGGAACGCCAGAAGATCGGGACCTGCTACAAGCTGCGCGGGCAACAGGCAGCGATAGAGCTGGGCCATCAGCTCGTCAGCGGCAAGATCAAGGCGGACAGGATCGAAGCCTGGGCCGCGTTCGCGAAGGCAAACCCGGACGGCTACATGTATTGCTTCCGGGGCGGCCTTCGCTCGCAGATCGCGCAGCAATGGCTGAGGACCGAGGCCGGTATCGCTTACCCTCGGGTCGTGGGCGGCTACAAGGCCATGCGGACCTTTCTCATGGACACGTTGGACGCAGCCGTGGCCGAATGCGGTTTCGTCATCGTCGGTGGGATGACCGGCACCGGCAAGACTGACGTACTCGCGCGGGTGCCAAACGCCGTCGATCTCGAACAGCATGCGAACCACCGGGGCTCGAGCTTCGGCAAACGCGCCCTCCCCCAGCCGGGGCAAGTCGACTTCGAAAACAACCTTGCGATCGACATCCTCAAGCGCCGCCACGCTGGGGTGGAGCAGTTCGTCGTCGAGGATGAAAGTCGCCTGATCGGCGCGTGCGCCCTGCCGCTTTCCCTGCACAAGGGCATGCAGCAGTTCCCGATCGTCTGGCTGGAGGATTCGTTGGAGGGCCGCGTGGAGCGCATCCTCCGCGACTATGTCGTCGACCTGTACGCGGAGTTCGAAGCGCTGCATGGCGCGGACGGGTTTGCACGCTTCAGCGAGCGCATGCTGCAAAGCCTGGATAACATCTACAAGCGGCTCGGCGGTGAGCGTCATCAACGCCTGTCCGCTGCAATGAAGGCCGCGCTGGACGAGCAGGCGCGCAGCGGTTCGACCGATCTGCACCGAGTGTGGATCGCCGGCTTGCTGAGCGAATACTACGATCCGATGTATGCCTTCCAGCGTGAGAGCAAGGCCGACCGTATCGAGTTTGCCGGGGAACAGGACGCCGTCGTGCAGTACCTTACCGAGCGCTTCGCGCAGCGCCGCTGATCAAGTGAGCGCTCGGGCCAGCGAATGCAGCCCGAGCGCAATCAGCCCCAGAAAAAATACCCGCTTGAACCAGAGCTCACTCAGCTTGAGCCGTACCCACTGCCCCAGCCACATCCCCAATACCGCCGGCACCAGCATCACGCAGGACAGCACCGGATCCAGCTGTTGCATCCCGCCGTGCAGCCAGATGCCGCAGCCGAGCGCGACGGTCGCCACAGTGAAGGAAAGCCCCAGCGACTGGATGAGATCTTCCTTCTGAAGTCCCAGCGCTTGCAGATAGGGGACTGCCGGTATTGCAAACACGCCCGTCAGCCCCGTTACCAGCCCGGTAATGAAACCGATCAGGGGCGAAAGCACCGGCTCGGCGCCGCGGGCCACGGTGAATCGCACCGAAAACAGCCCAAGCAGGCCATACAGGATCAGGATGATGCCGAGCGCGGCTGGAATCCACCCACTGGCGGAGTCGACCAGCCACTGGCTCGTGAAAAGCGTGCCGAGAAAGAGCGCCGCCATCATTGGCCACAGTCGACGGCAGAGTGCCCACGGCGACGGCCCTGCAAACAGCTGCCAGAGGTTGGTGACCATCGACGGAATCAGCAACAGGGCCGACGCTTCGACAGGTGCCATGACGACGGCGAGCAAGCCAATCGCTATCGTAGGCAACCCCATGCCAACCACGCCTTTGACGATACCCGCAATCAGAAAGACGAACAGCGCAAAGGCAACGGTCATGGAGAGCCAGAGGTCCTTGTATAACCACGGTACGGCGGCGGACTAACCCACTGCGGGCTTTGTACGAAAAATCGCCGAGCAAAGGTCAGGCAATGCGCCGCCCTTGGAGCGGCGGAGTTAACGTAGCGTAGATGGGCTCTCTGGGAAGGATTCAACACAACTTTACCGAGCGCTGGCACTCTTCGTACGAGGCCCAGTGATGCGATTGGATCCGTACCGTACCACTGCCACAGGATCTCGTCACGATCCCGCGGCGACAGGGCAAACAGAGGCACAGTGCCGTTTACGGTATCCACTGGCCAAGCGTGCGTCTGGCGGTACGTGCACGGTCTTGTAGGTCGGCCAGGCCATTGCCGATCCTTCCGTCAATCCATCCGATTTGCAAACATGCTCACGGCCTCCACTGCCTCGCTCGCACCATCACGGATCCTCACGATCACCTCGCCAGCCTCGTCCGCGAGTTCGACGCCCTTTGCGGCACGATGATGCGTGCTGTCCATGCTCGATACAGCATCCTGGGTCTCGCTGAGGATCTTGCCAATCATATCGGCGATCTCCGAAGTCGCGGTACTGGTACGCGCAGCAAGTTGACGAACCTCATCCGCGACGACGGCGAACCCACGCCCCTGATCCCCCGCCCGAGCCGCTTCGATCGCAGCATTGAGCGCAAGCAGGTTGGTTTGCGCCGCGATACCGCTGATGGTGTTGACGATGGCAGTGATTTGCTCCGAACGTTTTCCGAGCTGGCCAATGATCTTGGCCGAGCCGTCCACGTTGCTTGCAATTTCTCGCATCTCGCTTGTTGCGGCTTGGATGATCTGGGTGCCCTGCTCCGCGACCCGCTTGGTTTCGACCGAAATGTGGTACGCCCGCGACGCGCTACGCGCATCACTCTCTTGCTTCTCCACGCGCTCGGTGATGTCACTCGCGTATTTAACAATCTTGTGAAGCCGGCCGGTCGCATCGAACACTGGGTTGTAGCTCGCCTCGAGCCAGACGACACGTCCATGTTTGCCCAGACGCTTGAAGTGCCCGCGGAAGAACTCTCCCGCATTGAGCCGCCGCCAGAAGTCACTGTACTCGCTGCTATTCACCAGACTCGGTTCGCAAAAAAGCTGGTGATGCTGGCCAACCACTTCGTTCAGGCTATAGCCGACCGTGGCCAGAAAATTCGGATTAGCCGTAAGGATGCGTCCGGAAAGATCGAATTCGATGGTCGCCATGGCGCGGTCCAGTGCCTCGAGCCGGCTGCTGGCTTCGCTGCATTGTTCAATTTGCGCCGTCACATCGAGCGCGTACTTCACGATCCTATCGACACGACCGGCCGTGTCGAATACCGGGTTATAGGTCGCCTGCAACCACACCGTGCGGCCACGCGCATCCACGCGTGAGAACGTGCCCGAAATGAACTCCCCTCGACCAAGGCGTGCCCAGAACTCAGCGTACTCCCGGCTCTGCACCATCGCGGGCGTGCAGAAGCGACGATGATGCGCGCCAACCGCCTCGTCCGCACGCATGCCGAACACACGCAGGAAGTTTTCGTTCGCCCGAACTACCTGCCCGGAGGGGTCAAATTCAATCACCGCCATGGAGCGTTCGAGAGAGGCGAAAAGCGCCTGTTTGGCGGCCTGCTCGGCCTCCAGGCCGGCGATGAGGGATTTGTAGCGCGCGTTGAACATGACTGCCTCACGAGACAGGTAGCGGGAATACATGCTGTATCGGCGAACACTGCGTGCGCTTTAAAGAACAACGTGTTTATAGGGTGCCGCATATCGTTTGTGACATCCGCAACAAACTTCGGAAGGTGCATCGACCGGTGCCAGGCCCAACGTTCGATAAATTTCACCCAGCAGACCAACACGTCGGTTGAGTGGAGCCCGGCCTATGCTGATCACAGAACGGCGTTCTTGTCGCCTCACGTATCGAGTCGCAGGGCGTCAGCTAGGAAGCAGAGCCGTCAAGTCCGCAAGCAGCGCGTCCGGCAAGGCAACCAGCCCACTGGCCAGGCTCCTCTTACGGGCCTCGTAGCGGCGCTGTGAAGGTAGGCGCGCGCCTTGCGTCTGCATGGCTTCGAACAAGGCTTCCGAGCGTCGTAGGTGAGCGTCCTCGTCCGCGCCCAGGAACCGTTTGGGATCCAGCAGAAGGATCAATTCGCCGTGATACGGCAGCGCCCCCGCTCCGGCATCGTGGACGGAAGACTCTGCGCTTGTGAGGTCGCCAATGAGCGGGCCGGCGATCAATTCGATCATTGCGGAGAGCGCCGAGCCCTTGTGGCCACCGAATGTCAGCATAGCGCCCTGATCCAGCACGACAGCGGGATCGGTGCTCACCTGCCCGTTAGCGTCGACACCCCAGCATTCCGGGATCGCCTTGCCTTCACGTCGATGCAATTCCACGTCGCCCCGAGCGATGGCGCTGGTTGCGAAATCGAACACGAAGGGTTGGGTTCCGGACCGTGGCCAGCCGAAGGCAATCGGGTTGGTCCCGAATAGCGGCCGGTTCCCACCGGCGGGTGCGACATAAGCCTGCGTGGGGTTGCAGGCGATGGCGACAAGTCCAGCCTCGGTGATCTGTTCGATCTCGATCCACAGGGCCGAAAAGTGGACGCAATGGTTGATCGCAAGCGCCGCGAGCCCATTGGCACGCGCCTTTTCGATGGCCAGTGGGAGCCCGGCTTGGAAGCTCAGTTGCGAGAACGCCCCGCCGGCATCGACACGCACAATCGACGGGGCTTGGTCGACTACACGAGGCGTGGCGTCGGGCGACACCTTTCCCGCCTTGAGTGTCGCCACGCAGCCCAGCAGGCGATAAAGCCCATGCGATGCACAACCGTCTCGCTGGCCCGCCACAACCGTTGCCGCAATGGCTTCGGCATGTGGCTCCGTAAAGCCGTTTGCGGTGAGAATGTCGTGCGCGAGCGCGTATGCCTCGGCAAGCGAGAGATGGGCCATGGCGTCCTCCGTAGCGGTCATGGCGATACCATAGCGCTATTCCGCGCGGAGGACGTGAACGCTTCGTACCGGCGGAGCGCCGATACCGGCACAATTCACCGGCTGGTGAGGCCTACGTAGCGAACCTGGCTGAGGGCAGCCAGATAGTCGACTGCGATCAGGTCGGGATAGTCAGCCATCTCGGCCTGAAGGCGGCGCTGTTCCGCGTAGGTCTCGATGGCCCGGCGGAACTGCATGCGACGCTGATCTTCAAGTTTGCGCCGCGCCTTGCGTTCATCTTCTGGACGTACTGGGGTCTGGGATGCAATGAGGTCTGTCATCGAAGGCTCTCCACCTAAGCTGGACTTCCAGCATCGGCGGATTTGATGACAGAAAAATGCCAGCCGCGTTAAAAAGCCATGAAGGCCGCCTGGCTGCGTTACATCCCAGGTAACGAGGCCAGCCCAGCCGCCTGAGTTCCCGCCGCGCAGCAGATGCAGCAGGCACCAACGGTGTCACTCGTCGATGGTTTTGATCGACTTTGGCGACAGGCGAAGGCTGCGCAAGCTGCGCTTTACACTCTTCAAGTGGTTGACGAGGTTCGGTCCACGCGCCATTGCCACGCCCATCGCCAGCACGTCGATCACTACCAGATGAGCAATGCGCGAGGTGAGCGGCGTGTAGATCTCGGTATCTTCCTGCACATCGATCGCGAGATTGACCGTGGCGAGATCAGCGAGCGGGGTCTGACTCGGACAGAGCGTAATCAGATTGGCGCCCACTTCGCGTACGAGATGCGCCGTTGTGAGCAGATCCTTCGACCGGCCCGACTGGGAAATGCAAACCGCTACGTCGGTTGATTTCAGTGTCACAGCGGACATTGCCTGCATGTGCGGGTCTGAGTAAGCAGCCGCATTGAGCAGAAGGCGGAAGAACTTGTGCTGTGCATCGGACGCCACGGCGCCAGATGCACCAAAGCCATAAAACTCAACCCGCTCTGCTTCAGCACATACACCGATCGCCCTCTCGAGCGCCTGGGCATCCAGGCTTTCACGGACGCCCATGAGGGTATGCAGCGTGGTATCGATGATCTTGAGACTGAAGTCTGCAACCGAGTCGTCTTCGTGAATGGCGAACTGGCCGAAACTGGCGCCCGCGGCGAGGCTTTGCGCGAGCTTGAGCTTGAGATCCTGGAAGCCGGCACAGCCAATGGCACGGCAAAAACGCACAATGGTGGGCTCACTGACACCTACGACGTGAGCCAGATCCGCCATCGAACTGTGCATCACGGACGGTGCATCAGCGAGGACGTGATCGGCAACCTTGAGCTCCGATTTACGCAGGAGGTGGCGGGATTGGGCGATGTGCTGCAGCAGGTTCACGGTGGGTGCTCGACTATGCTACGTATCGGCCAGCGGGCCTGTAGCGATCTTGTAGTTATACTACATGACAGCCGCATGGCCTAGAAAACGACAACATCGAACGTCCGGAGGCAATGTGACGCCACTCGCAAGCGCTACGACATGCGACATTCTCGTCTTTGGGGGCACCGGTGATCTTTCGCTCCACAAGCTGTTGCCTGCCCTGTATCACCTTCACCGTGAAGAGCGGCTGCCCGCTGACACACGCATTTTCTGCCTTGCCCGACGCAAGCTTGAAGACGCAGAGTTCGAATCGCTAGTCGAGCGGCATTGCCACGCCAAGATCGCCGCCGGGGAGCTGGACACCGAGGCCTGGCGCAGTTTTGTCTCACGGCTCAACTATCTGTCCATCGATGCGTCGCAGAGCGGCGACGTGGATCGCCTCGCAAAGCGCCTTGCCCACAGCGAGGGCCGGGTGATGGTTCACTATCTGGCCACCGCGCCGGACCTGTTCGTGCCCATCGCACAAAACCTAGCCCGGGCCGGGCTGGCAGGTCCGGAGTCGCGCATTGTGCTCGAGAAGCCTCTGGGCCACTCGCTGAAGTCCGCGCTGGAGATAAACGCGGCAATTGGCGAGGTATTCGATGAGTCGCGCATCTTCCGCATTGACCACTACCTCGGCAAGGAAACAGTCCAGAACCTCATGGCGCTGCGCTTTGCCAACCTCCTGTTCGAGCCGACGTGGCGCGCAGCCTTCATCGACCATGTTCAGATCACGGTCAACGAGACACTGGGGGTGGAAACGCGTGGCGCGTATTACGATCATTCCGGTGCCATGCGGGACATGATCCAGAACCACCTGCTCCAGATGCTTTGCCTCGTCGCCATGGAACCGCCGGTACGCTACGACGCAGACGCGGTACGCAACGAAAAGCTCAAGGTGCTGGAAGCCTTGAGGCCAATCAGCGGGCAGGACACCTACGACAAGACCGTGCGTGGCCAGTACGCGGCCGGCACCGTTGGAGGCCAGGACGTCCCCGCCTACTATTTTGAAAAGAACGTGGACAATGACAGCGACACGGAAACCTTCGTGGCGATCGAGGCACACGTCGACAACTGGCGATGGAGTGGCGTCCCGTTCTATCTGCGCACCGGCAAGCGCATGGCCCGAAAGACTTCAGAGATTCTCATCCAGTTCAAGCCGGTGCCCCACCACCTGTTCGGCACGGAAGGCCATGCCAATCGACTGTTGATCAGCATCCAACCCGAGGAACGGATTTCGGTGCAGATGATGGCGAAGCAACCCGGCAAGGGCATGTCGCTGGCGCCTGTGGACTTCGATCTGAACCTGGCGAACGCCTTCAATCAGAAGACGCGGCGATGGGACGCGTACGAGCGCTTGCTACTGGACGTGATCGAGGGCGATTCGAAACTGTTCATGCGTCGCGACGAAGTTGAGGCGGCATGGCGCTGGGTGGATCCCATCATCGAGGGCTGGCAGGACCATTACAAGCGCCCCCGCTCCTACCCAGCCGGCACTAACGGACCTGAGCAGTCCAACCTGCTGTTGGAGCGTAACGGGCACGCCTGGCACGACTGAACCCATGGGTGCGGGAGCTCGCATCCCGCATCCATGTTCGACAGGGTCAGCCGGCCAGGTCGTGCTTGCTCCCGCCACGACAAGTCGGCGATTCCGGCACGTCCCCGCCCCGCTCCGCCCATTCCGCCGGGGTGTAGGTATGTAGGGCCAAGGCGTGGAACTGGCTCATCAACTCGCCAAGCGTGCCATAGACCTTCTGGTGGCGCTTGACCGCGTTCAAGCCTTCGAACGCCTCGCTGACAATGGTCGCCTTGAAGTGGGATTCGCTCCCCCGACTGTGCATGTGGCTCTCGTCGAGGACCTCCAGGTAAGCGGGCGAAAGGCCATCCAGAGACTGTAGCAATCGTTCGCGCATGCTCATGGCTTCGACTGGGCGGGTGCGCCCAGCTCCTTGCTCATCTGCTCCATCAGGCCATTGACCTCAGGCACCGCTTTTTCGAGGCGAGATTGTGCGATTTCGGCCGACTCGGCATTCAGCGCCGGCAGACGCTGCATCACTTTCTTGCCAAGCGGCGACTGGTAGAACGCAATGAGCTCCTTGAGCTCGCCCTCGGAAAAATTCGTCGTATACAGTTTCACCATGTCGGGCTTGATCTGGTTCCAGCCGACCGCCTTGTCGAGTGCTGTATTGGCCTGGGCCTGGTACCGCTCGAGCGTCGGTTTCTTGGATGCCGGCGCTTTGGCTTCTTCGAAGCGCTGCGCGAACATGTCTTGCACCTGCGCGTAGACCGGTACGGTCAACTTGTCCGCTTGCGCCAGCTTCAGAAAACGTTCGGCCTCGGCCTCATGGCTCTTGGCATCGGCCCAGGCGCCGCTTGACGCCATGCCAAGCAGGCAGCAGGCGAACAGGATGTGGCGGTGCTTCATCTACAACTCCTCACCATAGGTGTACGAACGGGCCATTCTGCGCTTGCGCCGAGCCTGGCTCAAGGGAGCCGGCCGAATGGCCTGCATGCAACTGCGACCCCGTCGAACCTGTCAGGTATAGGGTACGTGCAGTATCGCCCAGTGCGAATACTTCTTATTTTCAGGATCACCGACTACACTCGTTCGATCCACACTCACAGGGAGCCAATCATGAGCCGTACCGAAAGCGATAGCCTGGGCCCGATCGAAGTACCTGACGATGCGTATTGGGGCGCACAGACCCAACGCTCCTTGATCAACTTCGCCATTGGCGAGCAGCCCATGCCGCTGCAAGTCGCTCATGCGCTGGCATTGATCAAGAAGGCCGCGGCGCGCGTGAATGCTCGGACGGGCCAGCTGCCACCGGATATCGCACGCCTCATCGAACAGGCCGCTGACGAAGTCCTCGCCGGCAAGCACAACGACCAGTTCCCGCTGGTGGTCTGGCAGACCGGAAGCGGCACTCAGACCAACATGAACGTCAACGAAGTGATTGCCGGACGCGCCAACGAACTGGCTGGGAACGAACGTGGCGGCAAAAGCCCGGTTCACCCGAACGATCACGTAAACCGCGGCCAGAGCTCCAACGACTGCTTCCCGACAGCCATGCACATCGCAACTGTGCAGGCGATCCACGACCAACTGCTGCCCGCTATTGGCGAGCTCTCGGGCGGGCTCGCCGCGAAATCGGTACGCTACATGCAGCTGGTGAAAACCGGCCGTACGCACATGATGGATGCAACGCCCGTGACATTCGGCCAGGAACTGTCCGCGTTCGTCGCTCAACTGGATTATGCCGAGCGCGCAATTCGCGGCGCGCTGCCCATGGTCTGCGAACTGGCACAGGGCGGTACGGCGGTAGGGACCGGTCTGAACTCACCTCAAGGCTTCAGCGAAGCAATCGCGGCGGAGCTTGCAGCACTGTCCGGTCTGCCGCTCGTTTCAGCGCCAAACAAGTTCGCGGCGCTCTCGGGTCACGAGCCGTTGACCTACCTTTCCGGTGCACTCAAGACGCTGGCAGTAGCGCTGATGAAAATTGCAAACGACCTGCGTCTGCTGGGCTCTGGTCCCCGAGCGGGCCTTGCCGAAGTGCGGCTGCCTGCAAACGAGCCCGGCAGTTCGATCATGCCGGGCAAGGTCAACCCGACCCAATGCGAGGCGCTCTCCATGCTCGCCTGCCAAGTGATGGGCAACGACGCTGCGGTGGGTTTTGCGGCCAGCCAGGGCCATCTGCAGCTGAATGTGTTCAAGCCCGTGATCATCCATAACGTGCTGCAGTCCATTCGCCTGCTGGCCGATGGCTGTCGCAACTTCAATGAGCACTGCATCGAAGGCATGGAAGCGGACGAAGCGCAGATGGCCGCCCATCTGGAACGCGGACTGATGCTCGTCACCGCGCTCAATCCGCACATTGGGTACGACAAGGCCGCCGAGATCGCGAAGAAGGCGTATGCCGAAGGCAAGACGCTACGTGAAACCGCAGTGGAACTCGGCCACCTGACGAACGAACAGTTCGACAGCTGGGTGCGCGCCGAGGACATGCTGGCCCCCGGCAAGGGCGAGTAAATGCCTCCACTGAATAACGGCGCCCATGGCGCCTTTATTCATGTCTAGATGAGCCGTCAGTTCTTCTTCAGTCGCTTCTCTATCGCGTCATTAAGGGTGCGCAGTACCTTGATCCGCGCGTAGCGCTTGTCATTCGCCTCGACGAGCGTCCAGGGTGCTATCGAGGTACTGGTACGATCGACCATGTCGTTGACAGCTGCTGCGTAGTCGTCCCACTTTTCGCGGTTGCGCCAATCTTCTTCGGTGATCTTGAATTGCTTGAACGGCGTGGCTTCTCGCTCTTCGAACCGCTCCAGCTGCGTCGCCTTGTCGATCGCCATCCAGAACTTGACCAGCACGATCCCGGCCTCGTGCAACTGCTCTTCGAAGTCGTTGATTTCGCCGTATGCCCTGAGCCAGTCTGCGGTCGAACAGAAACCTTCCACGCGCTCGACCAAGACCCTGCCATACCAGGAGCGGTCGAACACGGTGAACTTGCCATGCGCCGGAATGTGTCGCCAGAACCGCCAAAGGTAGGGCTGCGCGCGCTCTTCATCGGTGGGCGCTGCGATGGGTACGATTCGGTACTGCCGGGGGTCGAGCGCACCTGAAACACGCCGTATTGCGCTCCCCTTCCCTGCGGCGTCGTTGCCTTCGAAGAGCGCCACCACCGCGTGCTTCTTCATTTTGGAATCGCGCATCAACAGCGACAGCCGTCCCTGCTCCCGCGTCAAAGCTTCCTTGTAGGTGTCCTTGTCCAGCGTCCGGTCGAGGTCCAGGCTGTCGAGCAGCGTCTTGCCGTCGAGGCTGGGGATTGGTGGGGCAGCATGGGACAGCCTTGGCGTTGCCGGGCGGTCGAGCGCCGCCTGGAGGCTATCCAACAACAACTGCCCGAAGGTCAAGCTGCGGTAGTTGGCGTCCTCGCCTTCGATGATGTGCCATGGGGCGTGCTCTCGACTGGTTGCACGCAAGACGCGCTCACCGTACTTCACGAAACGGTCGTAGGTCTTCGACTGCTGCCAGTCGAGCGGGCTGAGCCTCCAGCTGTGAAGGGGGTCGTCTTTCAGGGTCTCGAGCCGTTCATCCATCTTTTTCTTAGAGAGGTGGAACCAGAACTTGAGGACCAGAGCACCCTCGTCACAGAGCATCTGCTCGAGCTTGAGCGCCTGGTCGATAGCATGGTCAAGATCGGCATTGTCGATCTCGCCATGCACGCGGTTCTGCAGCATCTGACTGTACCAGTTACCAAACAGCACACCCACCCGCCCCTTCGCGGGCAGCCGGCGCCAGTAACGCCAGGCGGGTGGTCTGGCACGCTCTTCGTCTGTCTTGATATCGAAGGTTTCTACCTGGATAAGTCGCGGGTCCATCCACTCATTGAGCAGCTTCACGGTTTCGCCCTTACCCGCACCTTCGATCCCATTGATGAGGATGATGACAGGAAAGCGGGCCTGGGCATAAAGCGCGTGCTGGGCCGACAGCAGTGCTTCGCGCAGCGCGGGCAGACTCTTTTCGTAGGTTTTCTTATCGATGCGATGACCAATTTCCGCAGCTTCGAACATTAACGACTCCTGGCAAACCTCGGCTAACAAAGATGTGACGATTCGGAAAGCATAGCCTGTAGACATCGACCGACGCCGAAAGCGCTCACCGGCGTGTTCCATCGTAGAATTGCCGTCCTATCCGAGGAGCTTCGATGATCCATTCCGAGCACGCCCAACTTGACTGGGACGATCAGGGCCAGCCGCATTCCCGCGTGTTTGGCGATGTTTATTTCTCGCGAGCAAATGGCCTGGAAGAAACGCGCCATGTGTTCCTGCATCACAACGCACTCGAACACCGGTTCGCAGCGCTTGGCGACACCGATCTGTTCGTGATCGGCGAAACGGGCTTTGGTACAGGCCTCAATTTCCTGTGCGCATGGCAAGCCTTCGATCAGATCGCGCCGGGCAACGCGCGTCTGCACTTCATAAGCGTCGAACGATACCCGCTCCAGCGGGAGGATCTCATTCGCGCACTTGCCTTATGGCCGGAACTGGCGCACTGGAGCGAACAACTGATCAAAAGCTATCGTGCCGTGAGCGAGGGCTACCAGCGCTTCTCATTCGCCGGCGGCCGGGTGTCGCTGACGCTGATCATCGACGACGTTCACTCCGCGCTACCTACGCTCGATGCACGGATCGACGCTTGGTTCCTGGATGGATTCGCACCGTCGAAAAACCCGGACATGTGGACGCTCGAGCTATTCAGCCAAATGGCCAGGCTTTCGGTCCTCGGCACGACAGTTGCGACCTTCACCTCGGCTGGTGTGGTCCGCCGGGGGTTGGGTGAAGCCGGGTTCGATGTCTGCAAGGTCAAGGGCTATGGACACAAACGCGAGATGCTGGCCGGAATCTATAAAGGCGATGTGATCCCTGCCTCGAAGCCCTGGTTCGCTCGGCCGGCAATTTCGGACAAACCGCGCACGGCTATCGTGGTCGGCGCAGGGCTGGCGGGGTGTGCTACCGCGCACAGCCTGGCGCAGCGGGGATGGTCCGTGACCGTCATCGAGCGACACGGCGAACCGGCGCAGGAGGCTTCCGGCAACCCCCAGGGCGTGCTTTATTTGAAGCTTTCCGCACATGGAACAGCCCTGTCCCGGCTGGTTATCAGTGGCTTCGGCTATACCCGCCGCTTATTGGAACGCTTTGAGCGGGGACATGATTGGGACGACTGTGGTGTCCTCCAGCTCGGTTTCGACCCGAAGGAAGCCAAACGCCAACAGGCGCTTTCAGAGCACTTCGGCAGCGGCTTGTTGCGCCAGGTCGACCAGGCGGAGGCGCAAGCGATCGCCGGCTCAAAGGTGCCAGCAGGCGGGCTCTTCTATCCCGAGGCGGGTTGGGTCCATCCGCCTGCACTATGCCGTGCGTGGCTGCTCCATCCATCGATCACGGTCATCACGCACACGGGCGTCCTCTCGGTTGAGCGCAGGCTTGATGGGTGGGCGGTTGCGTCAGACGCTGGGGAGATCGGAAGCGCGCCCGTTGTGGTTATTGCAAGCGCCGCCGATACCGCAGGGTTCGAAGCGACACGCGGGTTGCCCCTCAAGCGTATTCGGGGGCAGATCAGTTACCTGCCGGCGTCTGAAAAGAGCCAAGGGTTGAAAACGGTCATATGTGCTGAGGGCTACATCGCACCGCCGCGCCTGGGCCAGCATACGCTCGGTGCGAGCTTTGCCTTCGGCCGTACTGACACGACCCCGAGCGAAGAAGAGCACGCGCAAAACCTCGACCTGCTGCGTGCGCTGTCGCCCGAGCTTTCTGCAGACCATGATGACCCAAAGGCTTGGGCTGGGCGCGCCGCGTTCCGTTGCACGAGCCCGGACTACTTGCCACTGGTGGGCCCACTGGCAAATGAGGAACGCTTCATGGAAGCCTACGGCATCCTCGCAAAGGACGCCCGACAGGTTCCGGATGCGCCCTGCCCCTGGCTGAACGGTCTCTATGTAAACACGGCCCATGGCTCCCGCGGACTTATCACCGCCCCGTTGAGCGGGGAGCTCGTCGCAGCCTGGTTGAATGACGAACCCCTACCGATCCCGCGAGATGTTGCGGAAGCGTGCCATCCGAACCGGTTCATGCTACGCCGGCTCATTCGTGGCCAAGCGTGACCACTACCGGAGGCCTATCGCCAGGCATGGAAAAGCCGAGTCTCGTGACTCGGCTTTTTGGTTCTGGCCTTCAGCGCGTTACGCGGCTGGTACCGTTCACCGTCATGATGCGAACGCGATCGCCCACTTGGAAAATCTCGTTCTTCTGGACTTCCTGGACGTAGGCACGCGTGCTGCCGTCATCTTCGCGGACCGTGATCTCGACACCGTCGGAACGGGTGTAGCCCTCTTCCGCAGCAGCGCCCGCAAGGCCACCGGCCAACGCACCTACGATCGCCGCCACGTAACTACCGCGGCCGCCGCCTACACCGCTACCGGCAATACCGCCGATCGCAGCGCCGGCACCGGTGCCGATGGGCGTCTTGGTACCTTCGATCTGCACGGGGCGCAGCGCCTGAATGGTCCCCATTCGTACCGTCTGCACTTGTCGGGCTTCATCACGGGAATACACACTTCCCGACTGATTCGAAGCGCAGCCGCCAAGGAAAATGGCGAAGGCAGCGACCGCGACGATGGTTGATTTACTACGCATGGCGATGTCCTCTGTGGCAGTAGAAAACGCGGCAATACCGCTCGAGTTTGTGTATGCAGGTCTAACGTAGACCCTAGCCGCAGATGGTTTGACCATCAGGAGGCTGGATTGTCTTCAGTGCTTCGGCCGTTCCGTCGAACGGCCCAGCATTCGCCCATTGTTTTCAAGGGGTTGGTTCAGGGCGCAAGACGCTGGCGCGACCAACCAGTGTCCGCAGACACATATTCCAATCGATCATGGAGACGGCTCGGACGGCCCTGCCAGAACTCCATGCGATCCGGTACCAGACGATAGCCGCCCCAGTGCTCTGGGCAATGCGGCGCGTCATCCCGAAAGCGTGCCTGTGTTTCAGCGAGCAACTGCTCCAGTGTCTCCCGCCCCTCGATAACTCGACTCTGCGGTGATGCCCAGGCGCCCAGCCGGCTTCCTAGCGGACGCACCTGAAAATAGGCGTCCGACTCCTCATGAGTGACCTTTTCTACCTGACCTTCGATGCGAACCTGTCGCTCAAGCGTCGGCCAGAAGAACGTCATCGCCGCGTATGGGTTATTGGCCAGCTGGCGTCCCTTTGCGCTCTCGTAATTCGTGAAGAACGTAAAACCACGATCGTCCAGACCCTTCAGTAAAAGCACCCGACAATGAGGACGCCCATCAGCGTCGACCGTTGCAAGGCTTGCGGCATTCGGTTCAACCGGCGCCGTCTCGGTCTGTGTGGCTTCGTCGAACCAGCGTTTGAAAAGCTCGAACGGTTCCATGGGTGCCTGGGCTTCGTCCAGGCCTTCACGGGTGTAGTCACGACGCATGTCCGCCAATGAGGGCTTCATCTGGATGCTCCGACTGTATGAATAGGCAGTCCGCATGGTAAGGCATCGCAGTACAGGATGGGATAGGATGGGAGGACCCTCCTCAATCTCACCACAGCGCGCCTGATGTACCGAGCATAGCGAGGCTGGTATGTCGGAAAGCTGAACATTTCGATCGCGCGGCAAATGCCAGAAACGAAGAAGCCCCGCCTCCGGTTCCATCCGGAGGCGGGGCTTCATCAAGTCGCGTTACTTAGCTTTCTCAGTCGCAGCGACCTGAGCGACAGCAACCGGCGGCTGGGAATACTGGGTGAGCAGCGCAACCAGCGTATCTTGTGGCGTGAGGATAATTTCTACGCGACGGTTCAGGGAACGGCCTTGGGCGCTATCGTTCGCAGCGCGCGGAACATCAGAACCTACCCCTTTGAGCATGAGACGGTCACGTTGCAGCCCACTGAGGCGGAAGATCGCACCTACGGCCTGGGCCCGCTCGAGGCTCAGCTTGCGATTGGTTTCGTCAGCGCCGCTCGTATCGGCGTGGCCGAGCACAAGAATGCCGGTCTTGGCATCGGACTCGACGGCCTTTGCGACGCGAGTAAACGGGCCAAGCGTCTTGGGAAGCAGCATGCCCGGGCGGTCGGGGTTGAAGGAATCATCTACAGGCGCGGTCACCACGAGCACGTTTTCCTTGCGCTCGAGCTGCATCTTGCTGTCCTTGATGGCCTCACGAAGCACAGGCTCGTAGGTGTCCATCCAGGCTTGAGTCGCCTTGACGTCGATCTTGGGCGCTTCCGCAACCGGCTCATCCTTCTTTCCGAAGGGCCACCAGGAACCCTGTTCCCCTGTCGAGCTACAGCCGGTGACGAACGCAAATAGGCATAGCGCGGTGGTAGTCCTCAACAGGGTCATGAACAGGCTCCATGAAATTAGGATGATCTTGGATAAAAATGATCGGCACCGATGAATTTAACGTGCCGTATTAGATTCTGGCCGCAACTTGTTAATTAGCAAAGACTATCTGGAAGCAGCTGACGAGCGGTATCACGCTAGGTAAACAGACGCAACCGATCATGCGGTGTTCTTCCGTAACGCATAATACAGGTCCGGCCGCACCACCGTTCACAGCGCCGCTCACGTTACCGTGCGCGGCGGGTGCAAGCCAGCAATAAACGTAATGAAATGCAGGAATCGAGACGTGGATCAGCGCGGCTCGAAGGGGCTGATGTCCGCCAACAAGGGCGTCGGGCGCTGGCGTAAGCGGTGCCACTCCACGAAGGCATCAGGTGCCATCGGCCGGGCAATGAAGTAGCCCTGCACCTCATGACATCCCCACCCCCGCATGAGGTGATAAACCAGCTCTGTCTCCACCCCTTCGGCCACGACCCGCAGGTTGAGTTCGCGGGTGATGCTGATGAGGCCCCTCACAATGCTCCAGTCGCTCTGCCCTGGCAGGAGGTTCCCCATGAAGGAGCGGTCCAGCTTTACGACACTTGCGGGGATTTCGCGCAGATGCGCCCAATTGCTATAGCCGCTACCGAAGTCATCGATTGAGATGGTCAGGCCCAGCTCCCTGAGCCGGGCGAGCTGATCGCGGACAGATGCAAAGTCTTGCACGAGCGAACTCTCCGTAAACTCGAGCTCGAACGCGGTGCCATCCACTCGATATTCATCAAACAACGCAACCAGAGCTACACAGAGCGAATCGTCTACGAGGTCCATGGCCGAGATGTTGATCGAGACATTCAAGTTGAGCCCGGCGGCCTTCCATTCGGCGGCCTGCGCAACTGCGCGGCGAATTACCCAAAGGGTGATTTGACGAATCGATGCGGTCGTTTCTGCAAGCGGAATGAACTCGCCTGGACTGATTTCCCCAAGAACTGGATGCGTCCAGCGGATCAAGGCTTCGACCGAAGAGCATTTGCCGGTGGAGAAATCGACACGCGGCTGATACACGAGCCGCAACTGGTCAGGCAGCCGGACTGCCTCCGCCAGCGCGTTCAATAATAGCGTACTGCGCTGCTGTAGCTTGTCGGTCCTGGGGTCGTAATAGGCCCAGCCGGTTCCGCCCTGACGCGCTTCCGTTGCCGCGCTCACGGCAAGTCTTACCCAGTCGCCCGTATCATCACCAGCACGCATCGGCAGCACGCCGATACCCATCTGCGGAAGCACGGGTACGCCCCGGCATTCCAGCGGGACGCTGAACGCTGCGGTCAGCCGACTGAACAGCTGCTCGGCCTGCTCGACATCGGTTTGGTCGATGGCAAAGGCATAAAGCTGGTGGCTGATCGTGTAGAGCTGGCATCCGGCAGGCAACAGTTGCTGAAACAGGTCAATCGCACGGCTGGAAAATTCGGTAGCGAAAGAGAAGCCAAGCGCCTTGACCAGTCCATCCATTGCCGAGGCCGAGACCGGTTCGGCAGCCACCACCATCAGCCGTTCCTTCTGCTGAAGGCGATGGGAGACATCCTCCTCCAGACGCAGCCGGTTCAAGAGCCCGGTTGACGCGTCGATGAAGGTACTTTCCCGCATCCCATACAAGCGCTCCAGCACCAATCTGGAGAACGCTTCTAGCATCTGCCGATCCCGATCCGGCATCGCTTCGCGGGGCTTCGTGTCGATGATGCATAGACTTCCGAGCGCCAGCCCTTCATTGGTGAACAGGGGATATCCCGCGTAATAGCGGATACCGGGTGCGCCAGTGACCAATGGATTCCCGCTGAACCGCGGATCGCGCTGGGCATCACATACTTCCAGTATCACAGGTGTATGCAGCGCGTGCGCACAGAACGATGCATCCCGGGACGTTTCGGAAACGTTCAGCCCTACACGCGCTTTGAACCACTGGCGGTTGCGGTCGACGATCGACACGAGCGCAATGGGGGCACCGAAGTAGTCTGCCGCCATCCGCACGACCTGATCGAGGATGGGATCACGCTCCGAATTACCGAAACAAATGAACCGCTCGACCTCAGCCTGCCGAAGGGCTTCGTTCAACGGAATGGACGGCTTGACCTGCATAGCGACCTCATCGACGCACGGGCCGGACTAAGATAGAAGCACAGTGCCATCAGACTATGGACACATGCAACTCGACGGTGCGAACGGTACGTTCCAAACGGTGACATGGCTAATCCACTAATTGCATGAGTGCAATAGCTACCTGCTGAGGTGGCATCGATGAACGGTGCCGCTAGGTGCCGCCGCATTTGTGGCCTGCCTGCGAACACGAGCTAGAGCACAGTCAACTTGCCAAGTCACGTACCATAGCGCCTCAGGCGTGATCAGGCTTGTCTTCCAGCAACAGAGGACCAATGTCGACGGATGTACCACCCAGTTTCTGAATCAGCGTTTCAGGCGCCTCTTTAGATATCTGCACAATATGGCCGTACTCTATGCCGGCGTCTGTGGTTTTAGGGTAGTCCAGCGTTACCCAGCGCGAGACCTCATCCATGGTGATACCCAAATGGTCCGCGAGCGCCTTCGTTTTCCACTGTTCCCACTTCTGTTCTGCCTGCTTACCATCCATCGGTGACTCCTTCGTTACGAACAAGACTGTGCGTAGCGTAGACAGCAACGAAGCTTCAATGGTCCACAGCGCAGACAAAACCCTCGCCACGGTACTGGCCATCACCAAACCGGACTTGCGCGAGTATGCTTTTTCCAGGCGCACAAAAAAAGGGCGACCCTTCCGGATCACCCTTTTTCACTGCCACTTTTGTGGCAACGTTTGGTAGGCACAATTGGATTCGAACCAACGACCCCCACCATGTCAAGGTGGTGCTCTAACCAACTGAGCTATGTGCCTGTCGTGTGGCGCGCATTTTACGGAGAACTGATTCGATGTCAACACCCTTTTTCACTAACTAACTGAAAAAGAAGAAGCTTTGCCGAGCGACGCCGTTCCGCCTTCTAGGCGAGTCAGCAGCCCTCCGGTAGGATCGAATGGCCGTTCAATTATGCTGCAGGGCCCCACGATGACATATGCGTACCCGCCCTCCTATTACGCCTCCACGGCCCTCGCCGCTCCGGAAAGACAGCGTCTGGAGACGCATATCGACACGGACATATGCATTGTCGGCGCGGGCTATACGGGATTGTCAGCGGCTGTTTCCCTCCTTGAGCAAGGCTTCAAAGTCACGGTCCTCGAAGCCGTGAAGGTCGGCTTTGGCGCATCCGGCCGAAACGGTGGCCAGATCGTCAACAGCTATAGTCGAGACTTAGATGTCGTTGAGCAAAACGTATCGCCAGCCAATGCGAAGCTGTTGGGACACATGGCGTTCGAGGGCGCGCGCATTATCCGAGAGCGTGTGCAGCGCTATGACATCCAATGTGACCTGAAAGATGGCGGCGTCTTCGCGGCCTTCACCTCCAAGCAGATGAAACATCTAGAATCGCGGAAAGCCCTCTGGGAGCGTTACGGAAATAGGTCGCTCGAGCTATTGGACGAAAGCGCTATCCATGCGACCGTCAATACCAATGCTTATATAGGTGGCCTTCTGGATAAAAGTGGTGGCCACATCCATCCGCTGAATCTGGCCTTGGGTGAAGCATTAGCCATCGAGCGTCTGGGCGGCCGTATCCATGAGCACTCCCCTGTGGTCCGGTTGGAACAAGGCGCCACGCCCATTGCGCATACCGAACGCGGCTCCGTGCGCGCGCGATTTATCGTCCTTGCAGGAAATGCGTACCTAGGGAATCTCGTACCTGAGCTCGCGTTCAAATCAATGCCATGCGGAACGCAGGTCATCGCAACCGAGCCCCTGGCACCCGCTGTCGCCGACAGCTTGCTGCCGGATGACTACTGCGTGGAGGACTGTAATTACCTACTCGACTATTTCAGGTTGTCGGCAGACCGCCGACTGATCTATGGGGGCGGCGTCGCTTATGGCGCCAGGAACCCTAAAAATATCGAATCGATCATCCGCCCGAAGATGCTGAAGATCTTTCCCCAGCTTCAAGACGTAAAGATTGACTTTGCCTGGACAGGCAACTTCCTCATGACACTTTCGCGCCTGCCACAGGTCGGTCGGCTCGGTGCGAACATTTATTACTCGCAAGGGTGCAGCGGCCATGGCGTGACCTACACCCACGTGGCTGGGCGAATCCTGAGCGAGGCAATAAGAGGCCAAGCGGGGCGATTCGATGCATTCGCAAGCCTCCCGCATTACCCCTTTCCCGGCGGCAGGATCTTCCAGGCTCCCTTATCAGCGATAGGTAGTTGGTACTATAGCCTTCGTGACAGGCTCGGCGTCTGATCCTGCTGTAAACGAAAAGCGGCGCCTGCGAGGCGCCGCTTTTTTACACACGATAACTGGGGTGAATCAGCTCAGAAGCCGCTCGATCTGCTCGTGCAGGGTCTCGAACGAAAATGGCTTGGCAAGAACCGGTGCCTCGCGCGCAAGCTCGCTACCGGTATCAAGGATCTCCTTGGGATAACCGCTGATGAAGATCACCTTCAGGTCAGGCCTCAGCTTCAGCGCCGCCTCGGCGATCCGCACCCCAGAGACATCGTCAGGAAGCCTATAGTCGGTAAGCAGCAGATCGAGATGCGGCTTGGTTGCTAGCACATCGAATGCCTCAGATGCACAAGTTGCAGGGATAACGCGGTAGCCCTGCCCCTGCAGATAGTCGACGAGAAGCGCCAGTATTTGGGGCTCATCTTCTACGACCAAAACAATTTCTTCGAACGAACTCATTATTCAAACCTGGCAGTTAGCTAACAGCCTATTGAGCCTTGAAGCGACAGCATACTCTTTCGGCCTCTACGCTGCCTCCCGGATTACGTAGGAGGCAGGCGCAGGGTCAGACATCCGTAGCGCCGCAATCTATCCACTTCACTCGTCGGCTATTCGGTCGATCGACCAACTACCCAGTTTGAAATCAACTGCTAGTCTTGCTCAATAGACCCGGGCAGCTTCCCAGCCCTAGCCAGGACGCAAGCGGCAGCGACTTCGCTGTCAGCTCCGCCTCCTGAAAATCTGGGAATGGCCCGGCAACGGGCAGCTCGTCCTGCCGAACCAACCACCCACGCTCCCCGTAAGTGACCTGGTAACCGTTGCGGTGATAAACCATCGGTATTTTTGACATGCCCGATCTCCTCTTGCTTTCAAACCCCTTCGTATGAAGCGAGCAAGGCAGAAAAGTTCGAGTGATACTTTAACTTCGGGCGCTAACCGACTGACGGTATGAGAATCAGGATGAACCTGGAGGGATGCCATTTTTATTGAAGTCTTTCAGGCGCTCACGCTCCTCGGGCTTGGAATGTTCAGGAGTCTGCTCGTCACGTTTGTCGGTCATCGTTGCTCTCCACTGGGTGTTTCCTGATTCGAGACAAATCCGACGATGCAGTTCCAGGCAGTCCGCAATCGATACGATGCACCAGATGTTGCAAGACATGGCAGGTTGAGAAAAATTCGCCGTCTCGCCTGCAATTTTTTAAAAATGTGAATAAGATCACATTTTGGGGCCGAGTTTTATGTTGTCCGGCTTGCAATCCTCACTGCAGAGATGAACCACCGGATGGGAATGTTAGTTAGTAGTCGCTCCAATAATCAGGCCATCGTCCTTACGCTCGAACCACGAACGGACCACCATCAACTGCTGAAGGATCTGCAAAAAGACGGCATTACCATCAAGGTGGTGAGCGCGACCCGTGCCCAGGCACACCTGAAGGTGACTACCCCACCGGGCATGAGGATTCTTGAAGCGGATGCCCTGCTCGACACGCCGTTTGGCGGCCTGTCGCTTGGTCGCTATGTGGGCGAAGAGATCGTATTGTTCGTTGATGACGCGACGCCTGCGACAGCCGAACAAATTACCCGGCATCCGTTACAGGTACAGGTCACGATTCAGCGCGGCAGCGTTCGGCTCACGATAAGGGCGCCACGAGAGATCGTCATCATGCGCAAGGAGCTTGCCGCGCGTTGGCGCCGTGGCGGAGCCGTCAAGAAAAGCCAATAGGCCTTATGGCAGAACGGGAAGATGTCTCATGAGCCCCACCCTCTGAGACGTCTTCTTCACCCGCTACTTCCGCAGCGGCCGTTCTTCAGCCTTAACGGCGCGCTCGGCCGTGAGCGGAACGCAGCGGCAGGCGACGCGCATCGTCGAGTGAAATCGCCCTGCTCAGCAGGTTCCCCTGCGCCTTGTCAGCACCGAGCGAGCGCAATGCGGCGAGCTCCTCGCTCGTTTCGACCCCTTCCGCTACGATCGAACTTCCCGTTTCGCGTGCAAAAGCAATAAGTGCAGATGCAAGCGCCCTTCGACGGGAATCCTTGTCGATATCCCTGACCAGACTCATGTCGAGCTTTATAAGGTCGGGCTCGAGCCGGAGGATATGTCGGAGGCTGGAATAACCTGCGCCAGCATCATCGATGGCGAGCTTCATGCCCCGATCACGTAGCGGCCTGAGCGCCTGCAGGATGGCCTCATAGTCCTGTACGACGGCGTGTTCGGTGATCTCCAGTACGACGCGTTCGAGCGAGATACCCGACAGTACGCTGGTCAACTCCCCGTCAAGGATCGTCTCGGATGAGCAGTTGAACGCGATGTAGCTGTCGCCGGGCAAAACACCGAGACCCAGGATCGCCGTGCGAATCGCGCAGATTTCAAGCACACGCCCAAGGCCTACCTCGGCTGCCTCTTGAAACCATAAATCAGGGCTACGCACCGGCTCACAACGGAACCGCGACAGGCTCTCCCAGCCGCTAATGGTCATGCTGTCGAGTTCGTAGATGGGCTGGTAGAAAACAACCGGCTGGTTCATCGCGATAATGCGGCGGATCCGACCTTCCTTCTCTTCAAGTCGATCCACCGTAGCCATTTCGCTGTCGATCTTGTCCGCGATCAATTCCGCGAACAGTTTGACTATTTCCAGATCACGCTGGCTGAGCGAAAGATCCGCTTCGGCGCTGAAGCAGCAGAATGTTCCATAGAGTCGCCCATTCTGTAGCATGATCGGAACGCCGACATGCGCGCCGATCGGCACACTTTGCGTCTCCGGCACAGCCAACGCCGATTGGAGCGCACCTGTATCGGGAATCAGCTCGGGGAGATGACCGCAGGCAATGCGCTGGCAGTACCCCTCATCCAGCGGCATGGTATCGCCCCGCTTGAGAATTGCCGGACCTTCGCAATCGACGTGCGTGAATATCCGATCCTCGTTACGGAATCTCGACACGAACGCAACGTCCATGCCCAGGTGCGTGCGCACGGCACGCACGATCTTGTCTATGAATGTACTTACTGTCACTTCGGGCGCCACGGACACCACTTCGAGGAAATTGCTCGTTGATGAATCCATTGGCGTAACTCCTTCTGCATACAACAGCCGAAGTTTAGCCCCTCAAAAAGTGCATTTGGCTACCGCGCATCACCGTTCGTCTGCCAAGTGACGGAGTCGCCCGCCTTCGTTCAGAATCGCGACAGCGTGATGCCGCATCGCTACCACTGGTCAGCAGGGGCGCACAGACAACTGCATGGGGTGTCTATTCATTAACAGGCAGCACAGACGCGGAGGGTAAAATGACGAGTCCCGCACTGACGCTTACGTTGATGATTCTTGGTTGGCTGGCCGTTGCGGTGGCGATGCTTTGGGGCATGCTCAGGATCGCGAAGCGGCACCAGGCTGACAGTACGCAAGCGCACCCTGACCTTCCCCGAGCTCCAGTCTCCAGACCAGCGCTTGAACGACCAGGCCAGGGCAAACGCAAGCCCCGCGCTCATCACATCACCCGATTGACGATGCTCCGTCATCGCCACCATTGGGCTACAAGCAAGCACTGACCGCACGTGCTAACCGTTGCGCTCTTGGGTCCATCAGGACGTAAGGACCGAGCGTGTTGGTCACGAAGCCAAAGGATAATGTGTGGTCGGGATCGGCGAAGCCGGTTGAACCGCCGGCGCCCGGGTGACCGAAAGCGCGAGGCCCAGCCCCATAGGTGGCGTTAGGCACATTCTGCTGATCGAGCATACACCCCAGGCCGAAACGCGTCGCGGTCAGAAGCGTGAGGTCTTCGCCTTTGGCGTGCTCCCGCGTCATCTCGTTCAAATGTTCTGCATTCAGCAACTCGCCTTCCATCAAGGCCCCATAAAATGCCGCGAGACTCCGGGCGTTGCCATGCCCACTCGCAGCCACCTGTTGCAGCCGCCTCCATTCGGGTCGGTTGGTGCTTGTCATCACCGAAGGGGGATTGGTAAATGACCGCGTGCTCAGTGCATTCGGCTCGGTCATCATCGTCTTTAGCATCCGCTGTGTCGCCTCATCACCTGCCAGCCCTTTGGCTCTCGACACATGAGCTACGCGATTGAACTCGCTGTCAGACAGTCCGACATGAAAGTCCAGGCCGAGCGGCGCCGATATGCGCCTGGCAATGCTGTCACCGGGCGCTTTGCCGTCGACCCGGCGCAACAGCTCCCCTATCAACCAGCCAAAAGTGATAGGTGAATACCCATGTGCAGTCCCCGGCGCCCACCAGGGGGATTCGCCGGCCACCGCGGACGTCATGCGGTCCCAGTCGTAAAGCGCTTCGGCAGGTAGCGCCTCGCGCAATGCCGCCAAACCGCCGGTATGGCTCAGCAACTGTCGGGGTGTGATCCGGTCCTTGCCGGCCGACGCAAATTCCGGCCAGTAGCTCCACACCGGCTCGTCGAGGTCAAGTTTGCCTTCCTGGACCAACTGAAGAAGCGCAACGGCTGCGAATGGCTTCGTACACGAGAATACATTGACAATCGTGTCCTGCTCCCAGGCCTGCTGACCATCCTTGTCGGCGACACCGCCCCACAAGTCGACCACGCGTTCGCCCTCTACCTCCACGCAGAGCGCAGCGCCCCGTTCCTGTGGATTCTCGAATATGGTCTCGAATGCCTCACGCACCGCTTCGAATTTGAGATCGAAATAACCCTGGACCACCTTGAGGCCTCTCTATGGCTGTTACAGCGGCCATGTTCGACGTGTCACGGATACTTTGCAAACGGCATTTGGTAGCCAACCGAAACGGGTTGATACGACGCTGCGGAACCTCCGCCCGGTCGGGAGGTTCGAACTTTTCAGCCAGATCAATCTATGCGGCAACGCGCATTCAGGAGAACGACATGACAGTGAAAAGCACCGTAGAAGAAACCGTGTCCGAAGCAGCTGCCGCATTCAAGGAGCCCATCGTCGACAAGGAGGCGCACAAGCGCAATCTCGCCGACGCACAAGACGCCCTCATCAAGGAGTTCAACACATTGGTAACTGATACTGAAAAGCTACTGAAGCACACCGCCAACGTTGCAGGCGACCAGGCTGACGAGCTTCGCGTGAAGCTCAACGAGAACCTTGAGCGCGCCAAGGTCATGCTCAAGGAGCGTGAATCCGACATTCGCGAACAAGGCCGTGCGGCGGCGGCTGCGACTGAGGAATACGTGGTTTCACACCCATGGCAGTCGGTCGGCATCGCTGCGGGCGTTGGCTTCCTTCTCGGCCTCTTGTCCTCGCGCCGCTGAGTTTGGATCGGACAATGGAAGACCGGACAACGACGTCGCCCATGACGCCGCCGTCGGATGAAGCACCGAGGCCTTCTCTGAAGCGCCTCGGTGGCGCCGCGGTTGGCCTGTTCCAAAGCCACCTCGAGCTATTGGGCATCGAGCTTCAGGAAGAAAAGTCGCGCACGTTCCAGCTGTTCATCTTTTCAGGCCTCAGCCTGATTTTTGGCCTGATGATCATCATTGGCATCTCTGCTGCCGTGCTGGTGGCCTGCTGGGATGACTATCGCCTGCATGCAATCGTCGGCCTGTGCCTGTTGTACGGTCTCGGGCTGCTTGCGAGCGTGCTGCGAGCGATTTACCTCGTGAAGCGCGGCGGTGCACCCTTCCACGCAACGCTCGAAGAGCTGGCGCGAAACCGGGAGAGACTACTGCCATGAGCAAACCGCTATCGTCGGCTGCGCAGCGAAGCCAGCACAAGGAGTTGGTCAGGCTGCGCATGGACATGTACCGGCAGCAACTGATTTACCACTCTCAACCCCTGCGCAATCCGCTTGCGGGACTCACGAGCATGCTCCTGCCGAGCAAGCGCAAGCCGAAAGTAGGCGAAGAAAGCACCGGTACGCCCATGTGGCTGGGTGCGTCCACGATTGTCCTGGCGCTGTTTGGCAAGCGGCTGGGCAAGCTCGGCAAACTGGCGCGACTTGGCATTACCGCCTACCCGCTCATCAGGAAGCTACGCTCACCGCGTTGATTGTCAGTACCCAAAGGCAGGGCCGGTCCTCTATAGGGCCCTGCCGGGTACGCCCCCTCCTCTTGCGCATCTGCGCCTTAACATCGAAGCTTAGAAGGATTCGCAGCTCGAGGATTGCCCTTGGATTGGCACACACTTCTGACCCGTGAGCGGTTGGGCAAAGCTAGCTACAGCACGGAAGAGCTAGGTCGCAGCCCATTTCACAAAGACAACGACCGCATTATCTTTTCTGGCGCGTTCAGGCGTCTCGGTCGCAAGACGCAGGTCCATCCTGTCTCGAGCAATGATCATATCCACACTCGGCTAACCCATTCGCTCGAGGTGAGTTGCGTCGGGCGCTCGCTCGGAATGCGCGTTGCCGAAATGCTGCGAGATACACTTCCGACCTGGTGCTCGCCAAGCGATCTCGGTGTGATCGTGCAGTCGGCCTGTCTCGCCCATGACATCGGCAACCCGCCGTTCGGCCATTCTGGCGAGGATGCCATTCGCCACTGGTTTCAACAGGCCGCCGCTCGTGGCTGGCTAGACGACATGAGCGACGCCGAGCGTGCCGATTTCCTCAGTTTCGAGGGCAATGCCCAAGGCTTCCGGGTGCTCACGCAGCTCGAGTATCACCAGTTCGATGGGGGTACTCGGCTTACATACGCGACGCTAGGTACGTACCTCAAGTACCCGTGGACGTCACGTCATGCCGAGGCGCTGGGTTACAAGAAACACAAATTCGGTTGCTACCAGAGCGAGCTGCCACTGCTCGAGCAGATTGCAGCGAAGCTTGAACTCCCTATGCTCGAGCCACAACGATGGGCGCGTCACCCACTCGTCTACCTCATGGAGGCCGCGGATGACATCTGTTATGGCCTGATCGACCTGGAAGACGGGCTTGAAATGGACCTGCTGGATTACCCGGAGGTCGAAGCACTGCTGCTCGATCTCGTGGGAGACGATCTGCCAGAAACCTACCGCCAACTCGGTCCTCGCGACTCCAGGCGACGGCGCCTTGCCATCCTCAGGGGCAAGGCAATCGAACATCTCACCAACGCGGCCGCACGCGCGTTTGTCGCCCAGCAGGAGGCCTTACTCGCTGGAACGCTCCATGGCGATCTCGTGGAACATATGCACGGCCCGGCCAAGCGCTGTGTGCAGCGAGCGAAAGCGATGGCCCGGGAGAAAATTTTCCAGGACAAGCGTAAGACGCTTCATGAGATCGGGGCCTATACCACGCTCGAGATTCTCCTGAACGCGTTCTGCGGTGCCTCGCTGGAGCAACGAGGCGGCCGCTCGCCCTCGTTCAAGAATCGACGTATTCTTGACCTGTTGGGCAACAACGCCCCGTCCCCCGACGCATCGCTCTACGATGCATTCTTACGGGTGATCGACTTTATCGCCGGAATGACTGACAGCTATGCCACCGAGATGGCGAGAGAGATGACTGGACGCTCCAGTCCGACGTAATCATGAGCTATTCGCCTGCCTCTTCCCTCTCCCGCCTTCGCGGCTGGCGGCCAGCAATGCCGGCATTCAGCTCGGCATTGATCGCGGCGCTTGGCTGTGCACTGCCCTTGTTGCTCGGGCTTTTCAGCGGCCATAGCGGATTCATCTGGGCGGCAACTGGTGCCTTCATGGCGTCGTTGGCGAATCCGCTACAACGGCTCGGCATGTTGCACATGTGCCTGTTGATCTGCCTGGGCGCGTTCAGTGCCGGACTCGGCTTCTGGGCAGACAGCCATCCCTCGGCCAGTGCCGGCCTCTTCGCGCTTTTCGGACTTTTCTTCGCGTGGATGCAGCGATATGGAAAGGAAGCCGCCGCGTTCGCCTTCTGTCTCGTCGCGTGTCTTTGCCTTGGGCAGGGTCAGCACGGCGTAGGGGCGTTACGCAGCGGCCTTGCCGTTGGCGTGCTCTTCACGGTGGGTGGTTGCTGGGCACTGTTCCTCGCTTTCGGATTGCGGGGTGTGCACGGCCTGCGTATGTGGCCCGACCTTCCTCGACTCTCTGTCATCCTTCGGAGCTTCCGGCGACATCGCAGGCGCCTGCCACGCTATCGCTGGTTACTGTTTGCAGTCATGACCGGCGTGGGCGCCGCAGCCGTCGGGTTCGCTGCTAGCTACTTTGACGTGACCCGTAGCTATTGGATGACACTCACCGCCTTCGCCGTCCTACAACTGGACCCGCGTTTCAGCACGCGAAATGCGCTGCGCGCGGCTGTGCTCTCGCTCGTCGTACTGCTCCTGATCTGTGTACTCGGCCATTCGCTGCAAAGCCCACAGCACATGGTGTTCGCCATCCTGCTCACGGTCTACGTCATGCGCGCGTTCCTGGCGAGGCGATTTGCTGCCTTCTCGGTCCAGGCAATCGTGTGTTTTGTACTGCTGGCCGAAGCGCTTTCCCGGGACTGGTACTTCGCGATGCACCGGCTGGAAATAGCCGTTTATGGCGCAGGGCTGGCTTTCGGCCTTGCCTTGCTGGCGGACTGGTTGAGCACAGCGGGTACCCGGCGTATGGCAGCGCTCCGTGGTGATCCGCTCGCGGGTGGGACGGAAACCCCTACTCCCAATGCAGCCTCGATGCCCGCTGCGGAAAGCCAACCAAACCCGGTCATTGAACAGTCTGATCAGCGCCGGGATTGCTCGGCGGCCGCCAGCCGTGACAGCAACAGGAGCGACATCGAGTAGTAGTCCTCCTTCGCCCCCGGTGTGGGCATCATGGCATCGGGGCTTAGCAGGCTTGCCACTGCCTTGACGCCTGTCGATGCTGGATACGGCGAAAGCTCCCCGGTGTGTACGTCGATCCATGCCGGGACCTGTTTGCAGCATGACCAAAGCGCCTTGAACGGTTGAAAGATGGGCCCCAGTGGTGAGAGGCCCGCCCAGTTCAGATAGAGCGGCACCCGCACCGCGTCGAAGCCGAAGCGCGCGGGCCAGCCTTCTGCCGGTGCGAACGTCCCGTCAGGCTTTAGTGCGACCCAGTCGGTTGGCAGGCCGTAGGTACCGAAACGCGCCTGCTCAATGATCCACAAACCATCATCGAGCACCCGCTCCCATCCCGCCGACGGCTCACGCTGCGAGAACGTGAGCAAAGCAGGCGCCACCAGATAGGACGGGTTGAAAATGACGCGCCCGTCCGTTTCGAAGCCGACCAGCCCAGGTAGCAGAACCGTCCTACCTCGATAATTGATAACGAGGCGCTCCCGAATGGCCTTGCGAATCTCACGGGAGGCTTTTTCGTATTCGGGCTCGCTCCACCGATCGGCCGCGCGCAGCAGCGCCCAGGCGATCAGGACATCGCCGTCGGTTGCATTGTTGGGGTCTTGGACGTGAGGCGTGCGCGCGGGATCGTAGCGCCAGGAAAACAAGGCAATATCGCTACGGCGCAGATGGCGTTGGGTCCAAGTCCAGAGCCGATCGAACGTCTTGCGGTCAGCATTGGCTTCCGCCAGCAACATCCCCCAACCTTGCCCTTCGGAATGGCTAATGTTGCCGTTCCCCGTGTCACGAACTCGCCCACCTTCGACGAAATCATGCACGTAGCGCGTCCACTGGCTATCGGTATTCACCGCCTCGGTGCCTGCACACGCTTGCAAGCATAGGCCGATAGAGAGGATAGACAGGAGGCGTCGCCACACGGGATTAGCTGCCACAACGAAACACCAGTGCGCCATTTGGGCTTGTCGCAATACACTGCACCTTGAGGTTCACATCCTCTGCCTGTGCCTGGAACCACACCTGGTACATGCCTTCCAGCACAGCCCCCATGGCGGGGCCCCAATATTTGGCCGTCTCGGTGATGCCAGGATAGGCGCCATGGACGATGCGTACCGCCTGGTTATCGAGTGCGAATCGAACCCATCCCCAGTCCATGGTCTGCAACACCTCGTTCAACGCGATCTGGAGCCCATCGAGCGACGGCTGCTCGCCAACAGGGTTGGCCCGTGCGAGCTGTCCGCCGACATGCCGCAGGAATGCGCACGCATCCACCGCGCCAGCGGAAGCGTACATCTCTTGAACGAGCGTCATTACGAAATGGCGCCATTGCTTATTGCTGTACTGGTTACCGTAGTACGCAAGGTTCGCGTGCTGAATATCCTGCTCTGAAATCAAGGCAGCGCCTCCATGGAATGTTTCAGGTAGATCGATCCGCTGGTTTCGGAGTAGTCGCCAAAACTATCGTACGCGATGGTTCCGCCCAGGCGTGTCTGCTTGCCGATCTTGTACTCAAGGCTAGCGCCACCATTGAAGGCCAGACCGCTTTCGCTCGAGGATTCGTATCGAGAACGGATCGAAGGCGGTGCGATAACCGAACCGCTGTTACGAAGGCCTTCGTAGGCCTCCGCAACCTGCGTTTCCAGCTGCTCCAGTTCAGACTGCAGCGCCTTGTCCTTCGGAAAATACGGAGAGCTGTCCTGCGTGAAAGACTGGTAGCCGACCGCGCCGCGCAGCTTCATCTCCCACTGACTCTTGTTCAGCGTGTACTGCACCGGGAACGACAGGCCGACGTAACTTTGCGGGCTGAAGTAGCCCCCGTGGCCCAGCGTATAGCCACCCAGATTCTTGTCGAAACGCTGCCAATTCAGGTTCACGCCCGTCTGCAGCTCTTCGTTCTTGGTACGGATCGGTCGCAGATAAGCGCCGGTGTTGAAGCCGATCGCGTGGTTGTTGTCGACGTTCTTGCCGCGGTAAAGATGGAAATCGTTGCCCACATAGAAGCCAGCATCACCGCTATCGTACGCGTACTGGAAGTTGACGCCTGTCTTGGTGACGCCGCCCCAGGTCTGCCCGGATACAGGGTCCTTGGCACCAGCGTATGACAAAACGCTGTCCGTGACCGAGCGCCGGTCAAGACCGACGGTGACGCGTCCGTTCTGGCCAACCTTGGGTGTCCAGCTCACGCCGCCCAGTACGTTGGTCTGCTGGAAACCGAGCGGGGTCGAACCGATGTCCGCGCTGAACTCGTCCGACCGGTAGCCGAGGCTGAAACCGACCCCGGAATCCTGAAGATTTTCCGGCGTTGGTGCACTGGCAATACCACGCCTGGCCGCGCCCAACCGTTCGGCAGCAGCCAGCAGCGCCGGATCGGACAGGGAGCTCAGCACCTGAGCTTGAGTCGAATTCACCAGCTGCTCATAGAGCTGCCCGCGGAGGGCCGGATCCGTAACGTCCCCCGCGACCCGATCGAAGGCTGCCGCCTGAGCAGCCGCTCTTGCATCGGCGCGCTGCTGCGGTGTCAGGATGGACCCATTGCCCAGCAGGCGAGTGAATTCCTCCTGGAAAGCCTGGTTGTAGGCAGAGAAGTTCTGTTCGATCTGACTGCGCGCCTGGTTGTAGCCCTGCTGTGCATCGGCATAGGCCAGGTAGGCACGCCCAGACGCCACGGAGACACTGCCGAAGCGGCGTCCGGCTTCCGTGCCGGCGCGCCCACCGTCGATGAAGGTAGGCGTCGCACTGAATTCAAGACGTCCGCTATCGAGCGGCACCATGGACAACCGCATCGGCGATTTGATTTCGGTCAGCTGGGACAGTCCGGCATCACCGTCACGCACGCGTATCTCCGCGCCACCCGTGACATATGTAGCCGTTTTCTCACGTATCTCACCGAGCGTCTGCGCGATTTCGCTGCCCAGCGGATCTGCCGACCGCATCGGGTCATTCGAATCGCCAAAGGGATTGGAGGCTCCGGCTGGATCCTGTGCAGCCACCCATGTCGAGGGCAAGGCACCGACGCCAGACGCCATCATGCGGCCTGCAAACGGCTCATTTCTGAATGGGTTTCCATTGGCTGCAATGACCGGCAGAAGCGTTCCGGGCTGCTGGCCACCAACGGCCGCTGGCTGGTGCTTGCGCTGCGCCGATTCGAGCAATGCAATGGCTCTTCTGTTATCGCCGCGAGCAGCCGCGACCTTGGCCGAAAGGACAAGGCCGGTCGTTTCATCCAGTGCAGGCGTCGCGCGGGAGAGAATGCGTGACGCACGGTCGGGATCATCATTGGAAAGCGATGCGGTCACAGCGCCACGGACGGCATCGGGATCACCAGGGGCCTCGCGAAGCACGGCGTCATACACCGTGCTTGCCTCTCTCGGCATTTGTCCTGAGTCGTAAAGTCTACCCATGGCAAGAAGCAGACTCCTGTCACTCGGCGTGGTCGCCAAATTCGCCATGAGCGTGTCATAGGCACCGGCAAGGTCACCCGCCTGGCGCTGCCGGTCGGCTTGGGTGACGGCGAAGCCATTGCGCAACGTCTGCAACTGTTCGGCATCATCGGCACTGAGGTCGCTGCGCTGCTCTAACGTACGCATCAGCGCGTCCGCCTCGGCGACCTGCCCGGTGCGGCCAAGCACCGATACATAGGACAGATAATCCGACACCGGCCGCGTTCCGCCTTCCTTACCGAGGCCGGTGCGAACGAGCGTCAGGGCTAGGCCAGGCTCGCCCAACTCAGCCAGCGCCGCCGCGACCTGCCCTCGGGAAGCGAAGTCGGACGGGGCGTTATCGTACAGATCGCGCAGTGCATGCCGTGCCACAACCGTATTGCGTGACGCGACAGCCTGACGCGTTGCAACGAGCTTGCCGTTTAGCGCCACGCGCGCGCGTAGTTCCTCCAGTTCCGTGTTGCGCTCGCGGCCCTGAGGTATCCGGGCAAGGTAGCGAGAGGCATCATCCCACCGCCCCTGCTCCGACGCGAACAGGGCAGCAGCATGAAGCGCCTCTACATTGGCGGGGCCGGATTCAAGCGGCTCGATCATCATCCGGGCCTGACGAGGGTCCTTGTTCGCGACAAGCAAGCGGGCATAGGCAAGGCGAATCCAGGGATTCTCCGGCGCCAGCGCAAGCGCTTCAGACAATGCCTTCGCTGCGCCCTCATTGTCGCCCTGCTTGCGCAGGCTATCGGCTTTGTCCCTGAGCGAAAGCGCCTCGAGTTGTTGGATTTCTTCCACCCTGCCTTTCGACAGGCTCGGATAGCGCCGAAGGAGATCAGCCGCCTCCCCGCGCTTGCCCTGCGTCATGAAAGCGCCATAGAGGCCGCTGACGGCTACATCGTCCGACAGGTTTTCCGCCAACAACTGACGGTAGGTGCGCTCCGCATCGGCGGGGTTGCCAGCCTTTGTCTCTATATCAGCAAGCAGCAGCTTGGCGGCACGCCCGCGGTCGCCGGCTCGATTGGCCAGGTCGCGTACGGCAGCCTCCGCTTCGGAAAAGCGGCCGCGGTCTCGCAGCGTTTCCGCTGCACGCATCTTCTCGAAGAACTCGGCACTGGCCAGTGCCTCTGCCCATGAATTCCGCTTCGCAGGCGCCAGTTTGCCTGCACGGGCGAGACTTTCGCGCGCAGCCTTGTAATTGCCGGCACGCAGCTGCGCGATGCCCAAGCCACCCCAGGCATCAGCATCCTTATCATTTCGTTTGACCGAATCGGTGAATGCCGAGATGGCCTTGTCGATCTGCCCGGCCTTGAGCGCTGCGTAAGCGTCGACCCTCGCCTGATCACCAGGATCAACACGCCTAGCCTCGACGGCCTTCACGAACCGGGACAAAACCTCGTCGTCATTTGGATACGCTTCGGCGTATGCCGCGTACAGCGGCTCGTCCGCAGGCTTTACATCGAGCCATAACAAGCCTTGGCGCCAGGCGTTGCGCGCTTCCGGTACGCGCGTGGCCAGAGGGGAAAGCAATGCCAAACCCTGCCGGCGGGTCTCTTCCCTGTAGGTCAGCATCTGCCCGAGCGCCGCTCTAACCTCCACGTCGTTCGGACGATCCGCCAGAAGCCCCTCGAGCCCCACCCGCGCTTCCTGCCAATGCCTCGGATCTCCAGCCAGGGTCTGGTAGTACTCCAGCGCGAGATCGCGCGGCGGCGGCGCGCCTTTGAATAGCGCACGATAGCCATCCGCAGCCGCTGCGCTATTACCCTTTGCCGCCAGTGCCCGAATATCCGGAAGCCGGCTACGGTCGAGCGACTGACTGGCGAGCTCACCTTCAAGCGGTGGGATGAAGCTGCTCGATGGATTCACATCCCTGAGACGTTGAAGCCAATGCTCGGCCGTCTTGGGATCGGCAGGAAGCGCGTAGAGGCCTAGCCGGTACATGGCCTCTTCCGAATCGGGCTGTACCTGCAGTGCGCGCTGCAGTGTCTGCTGGGCCAGTTCATCACGGTTGCGCGCATGCCAGAACTCGGCTTGCTGTAGCAGGACGTCCAGACCGGCAGCCGTTTGCGCATGAGCCGGCATGCCGACACCTACGGCGCCGAGCGCGCAGAGCATGGCCAGGGAAAGCTGTTTCATCTTCATCGTTCGTTCACCGCAGACGGCGGCGCACTCGGGCGCGCAACAAGGGGTACATGGCAGTCGCAATAAGGGCGGTGGACCCAAGCACCAGCACCATCAAAACCAACGGTCGCTCTCGGAAGAGCCAGCGCACATGGACCCACCATGGCAGCTCGCCGTAAGAGAACAGCGCATCGGTGCGGAAGCTCTGTACACGATCAGCCGCTTCGAAGACCGTTAGGTCGCCGCGGATCTCAGGCGTGATAACGGGGTCATTCAATCCATCGGCAACGCGTGGCAGCCAATCGGGATCGGTCGCCAAGGCCAGAACCATCACCCTGTCGCGATCGAAAGGTGATCGGCGGCTGACCAAGCCTTGGAACTGGCGCTCAGCTGACAGCTGCCGGTCAGCGGCCTGGCCTTCACGTGTCCAGTCGCCGGCAAGAACGGCCAGTGCCCTATCCATCGTCTCTTCGGTCCGGATGCGTATCCGCTGTCCATCCATGCGAAACGCGGACCCCTCAAGCCACTGCCCTACGCCGGCGCGCTCGTCCAGCTGGGCCACTACCAGCAGGTCGCGGTTGGCAAACACTTGGGTTGCGCCCTTGCCAACGGCCAGTTCGACACCTGTTGCGGGATAGCCGGTTGCTGCGCCAAACCGGCCCAGCATGATGAGCATCGCCTGTATTTCCTGCGCCTTGGGCGCGGACGGTAGCACCAGTGCCGTCTCGGACAGGTCTGCCAGGCGCGTGAAAGGGAACCCTGCGCCGACGAAGAAGGAGAGATTGGGCAGCTGAGCGAAATGCTGCGTGCGTGTCAGGTCGATCTGGGAATCGCCATCGATCTGACTAAGCGCGCGATCCGGGAGATCCCGCGTGCAATCCGGGTCCGGCGTGAACTGGGTATTGAAGAAGAAATCCAGTTGGTTCTGGCCAAAGATCAGGTAAGACGGAATCTCCACGACGGCTTCCTCCTGCCGCGTGTAAAAGCCCACGGCATTCTTGAGCTTTTCGAAGACACCCGGCTTGAGCACCGGAACAGAGGTCAGATACCGCCCGTTCAGCGCAATATCGAGGTGAGAAGCAGCCGCGTCGAACCAATCGCCGTCGGGAAAGCGATACTTGATACGCATTGGAACGTTGCCACCATTCCATAGAAATGTATCGGGCGCCGCTCGAAAGCCTACCCGCATGCTGGCCGGTGCGACGGCCTCGCTCATCAACTCGTCCTTCGCAAGTTCCGAAAAGCGTACTGGCGCGCTTGGGGATATCCAATTGGGGGCATCGTAGGGTTGCCGGGGAGCTACGCTGGTTACAGTTGCCGAGGCATGAGCGCCGGTCAACGTGGACGAAGCCGTGGCAAGCGTCAGCGCAGCGCTTCTCAACGCTGAGGCCGACGCGCCACTGATGACCAGCAGTTTTCCAAGCGGGTCGCGGGGGTTGTCGACGATCGCCAACGACCCGCGGAGATCCGGCGCCGGATGCGATAACCCCTGTATCCGTTCATCCGGGCCCAGGATAACGAGCGCGTTGCCAAGCGGCAGCGCATCGAGCGATACCGGGAAATCGATATTTCTGAACTGGGCGAGCGTTCCAAAATACGAAGCCACCAGCGCAGCGTTGCGCAGGGTTGCTTCACCAGGTGATGCCGCCATCACGATCGGCAGCTTGAAATCGCCCATCTGGGCCGGGTCGAAAAAAGGCGCGGGCAGCATCGACAGCTCATTCGCCAGCGGCAGGCGTTCATAGGCGAACGTGAATGCCGAATCCTTCGCGAGGCTGACCCATAAGGGCGATTGGTTCGGGTCTTCGCACCGAGGCTGATCACTGCGAAGCCTCAAATTGAGTCGGTTATACGGCACCAACAGCAAAGGATTGATCGAAACCGATTCCACGAGATCGGCATCCTGGCCATTCGATAGCGGGATGCGGCGGACCAGCTCGTTGTTGACCAGCACTTCCAGACGAGCGCCGTCCGGGATCTGCCGGCCATGAATAAGATGGAGATCAAGGCGCGCCGTGGTTACCACTTGCTGGCTGCTGAACGAGAATGGCAGGCCGATTTCCCCACGCTCTCCGCGAAGCGTCACGACATCCGTGACACCCAATTGAGAAAACCGCAGCGTATCGACGGCTGCAGTCGTGCTTGCGATAGGCTGCGCGGTTGCGTTGACGGGCCGGGGCAACGTCAGGACGTCAGGCAAACTGTCTGGCTGCGTCTTCGTGGGCGCGGCATGGGCGGCGACCGACAAGCCCGCCAGGGTCAATCCGGCCAGCAGGACCAGCACCGCAGCACGGGCGAAACCGGCACTTGCCGACGCCGGACGTGGTGTCGAGGGGGCAGCGTTCGATGCGGGTGCGCGTGGCGCCGTACCACTCGCCTTCCCATGCCGGCGCCAGCGAAGCAGCGACAGCGCGTTCAGCATGACGCCCATGAGCGAGCGGAGCGGGCTGTCGGTTCGCATGGGGCCGTCTTCCAGCCAGGCGTCTGCCCTGCCCATTACCAGCCCGACCAGCTCCCTGCGACGCGGGATGTCCAGTACAGGGAAACGCAGGCGCACTTCCTTGTCACTGGTGCCCATCAGATCGACGGGAAGGAATAGCGTATTGCCCTGGTAAATGAGTTCGATCTCCTCAAGCTGACCGGGCAACTCCTTGCCTGTACCATCCCGAACGACTCGAACGCCTCCCATGGAAATGTCCCGCGTCGTACCCCGCAGCGTCCGCCCGTTTGAAAAGTGCAGCACGGCCGGGAGTTTGACCTCCAGACGTGTCGCTGACCGCAGCTGGCGCTGCTCCATCGCTGTGGCGATGGCGGCCATCAGGGTAATGGCACTGAACGATGCCCAGAGAAGGTTGAGGATGAGGACATTGGGATCCGACGGAATCCACTGAACCCAAAAGTGGCGCAACGTCCCGATGATCATCGCAACGAAGAGCAGGCCAAGCGTCAACAGGTGGGGCTTCACAATATCGAAATCGAAGAAGCCCCGATCAAGCAGGCCGCCCTTGTCCGTCACGTTGAACTTGCCGCGTTTCGGGTCAACCAGGGTAACCAGCGTCGGCTTGAGGATATGGAACGCGAGTACGGTTTCGTATATCTCACCCCAGAACGAATGGCGATGCTTGCCCTGGATTCGAGCATTGGTGGTGATGGAGTGGACCAGGTGCGGCAAGGCATACGAGAAAATGGCCGCCGCCGAAGACGAGATGATGTTTTGGCCCAGCATCAGGTAGCACATGGGCGCCGTCAGGAAGATGATCCGCGGCAGCGCAAACTGGAAGTGCAGCATCGCGTTGAGGTAGCAGAGCCGCTGAGGCAGTTTTAGCCCGCGGCCCAGCAATGGGTTATCTCGACGAAAGATCTGGGTCATTCCCCTGGCCCAGCGCATCCGCTGACCGATATGCAGCGACAGGCGCTCGGTTGCCAGTCCCGCCGCCAGTGGCACCGCAATGAATGCGGTATTCCAACCCGTGCGCTGCAGTTTCAGCGCTGTGTGCGCGTCCTCGGTAACGGTCTCGGTTGCGAACCCATTGGTCTCTTCCAGCGCCGAGCGGCGAATGACCGCACACGAGCCACAGAAGAACGCCGCGTTCCAGTAATCGTTGCCCTGCTGAACGGGGCCGTAGAACAGCTCGCCTTCGTTCGGCACCTGTTGGCCATTGGCAAGGTTTCGTTCGAACGGATCCGGGGAATAGAAATGGTGAGGCGTCTGTACGAGGGCCAGTTTGGGATCGACAAGGAACTGCCCTACCGTCGCCTGAAGAAAGGCGCGTGTACTGACGTGGTCACAATCGAAGATGCAGATCAGCTCGCCGTCGGTCTTGGTCATGGCATGGTTAAGGTTGCCAGCCTTGGCGTGGTTATTGTCCGTGCGCGTGATGTATCCCGCGCCTGCTGCTGCCGCGAAAGCGCCAAACTCAGGGCGCTTCCCGTCGTCGAGCACATACACTCGAAGCTTATCTGCCGGGTAGTCGATATCCAGCGCTGCCAGCACCGTATCCTGGACGACCGACAAACTCTCGTTATACGTGGGGATGTAGACGTCCACCGTCGGCCAAGTAGACGTGTCTTCCGGCATGGGAACGATCGGACGCTGAAGTGGCAAGATGCTTTGGAAGTAGCCGATGACCAGGATGATCCAGGCGTAGATTTCCGCCAGATACAGGCCTATCCCGAGAAACGCTTCGATCCCGTTGCTGAACACCAGCGTCTCGGTAGTACGCCAATAGAGGTAACGCGTGGATACCGCGACCGACAGGACGATGAGCGCAAGCGTCATCCAGTACGACTTGATGCGGTTCAGCAGCAGCATTGCAGCTGCCATCGATGCCCCCATCAGAAACTGCAGAGGAATATCGAGTGGAACGATGATGAAAAGGATCACCGATGGGAGCGCGACGAACAGCAATATCAGGATTGGAAGGAGTTTCAGGCCCTTCCATCCATTAGACCGACCCATGGCATTCATCCTTGAAGGCGTTGACCTAGCGTGTTGTTCTTGAGGCCGTCGACGAGGTGCGAAACCGCCTGGGCGATACGATCGATGTCGTAGGCCGCGGCCGAGGCCGGATCGAATTCGAATATCGATTGCTGCGTCGCTAGCGCTTCCGCCAGGGCTTCATCTCGATGGACTGCACCTAGCAGCGATGCACCGAGCCTCGCCTGCAGGAAGTCTGTCGTATCGCTGTTCAAACGGCGCCGACGGTCGACCTGGTTCAGGATGTAGGTCACCGGCAATATGCTGCGGATGTTCTGTGTACCGTAGAAATCGCCCTGCTCGATGGTGGGAAGCACCGAAGCGGAAGCGGCATCTGCAAGCAGCACGGCAATGCGAATGTCTGCGATCCGGTTCAGTGCGTTGAGCGCCATGGACGGACCTGGCGGCGTGTCTGCCAGCACGACCATCCCAGGCTTTATCAGTAGCCCGCGCAGCGCATCGACGAGAAATAGTGGATCTTCGGCGAGACGCGCATCGAAGCTCCGACGAGCCGCCTCAGTCGCAATGCCATAGGGGAGCAGGCGGATTCCGCTTGGTGTAGATACCGCGAACCGCGACCAGTCCGACTCCGCCGTTGCCTGCTCCACATAGCCGCGGGTTTCGGCGAATGGCTGAGCAAAATGAAGTCGAAGCGCGTTTTGAACGTCAAAGTCGATCACTGCTACAGGTGTGCCCTGCCGCTGCAACGCGAACGCCAGGTTAGCAGTGAGGGTCGTTTTCCCTACTCCTCCTTTGGGGGAGGAAAGACAGATAAGCGGCATGACGTCAGGTCCCTATCGTTTTGAGCAACTGCTTCAGGCTATTGCCTGTCGCTACAGGGCCTGAGGGCTCCAAATCACTATCGGGCGCTGTATCGGGGCGCTTGAAGAGTGAGGCGAATGTGCTCGGCACACCGTCCACGACGGTGCTCAGTTGTACCGGCTTTTGCTGAGGAGCAGCACTTGAAAAAGGCGTCGCCTTTACAGGCCGGTCCGTCGATGCAGACGCCTCCAGAGCTATTTCGCTATGGTTTGATACCAGGTGTGCAACGAGCTCCGATATCCGAGGGCCAACGTCTTCCGGATGAGATTCACGAACAGGCGTTTTCACCGAGCGGCCCGCCTTGGCGACGCTTTCAAGCAGTGTCCACCTACTGAGGTTCGCAGTCTGAGGTTCATCATCGAACACCTGATACGTCTCGGCTGGTGTACCGAGCTGGGTCATCAGCCGGCGAACATCATCTCTATCTGTCATGAAGGCATTACTCAGGGATTACACGGAGAAAGTACGGTTGGTGCAGGACGGCTTCTCGATCACTGGAATCATATTGCCATCATATATCGATTGCCAATTTGCTGACAGCGACGCTTAAGCTTGGGCCGACAGCCGGATATTTGGCGACGGCAAACGCGCTTGCGTCAGAGTGTTCGCTTTATCGGCCAAACAGCGCCAAGCTTCAGTCGACTAATGAAACCCGGGTCAATCTCAAGGCAACCTGTTGCGGGCAACCTATGACGGGCATAATGCCAGCCGTGTCACATCACCATTGTCGAGCAACACACATGCCGCTTTTCACCTCATCAGCTATGGCAAAAAAAGCTCCCTCCTCCCTCTTCATCAGACGCGTTCTTTGTCTGGCCGCTACCGCGTTGTTTACGTGCGCGGTATCAGCGCAAACCGTCGTCGCATCCGGCACGCTGCCGCCAAGCGTTCAGAAAGCGTTGAAAGCCGCCAAGATTGGCGACGACGCAATGTCCGTGGTCACGCTTCCGCTGACCGGACGCGGGCCTGAGACTTACATCAATGCCGATGTATCCGTGAATCCTGCGTCGACCATGAAGCTCATCACCACCTTCGCGGCGCTTGAGTTGCTCGGCCCGACATACCAGTGGCGGACCGAGTTCTACACTGACGGCCAGCTCAGGAATGGCGTTCTGAATGGGAACCTTTACCTCAAGGGCGGCGGCGACCCGAAACTCAACATGGAAAAGTTGTGGTTGCTGCTCCGCGACCTTCGCAACAACGGCGTGAGGCAGGTCACGGGCGACCTGATACTCGACCGTAGCTATTTCCGTCATCCGCAGCTCAAGCCGTTCAATGACGACGGGGACGATCCTCACAAGCCCTATCTTGTAGGCCCGGATTCGCTGTTGGTGAATTTGAAGTCCGTTCGAATGATTGCGCGCAATGAGGGTGGGCAGATCCAGGTCACCAGCGAGCCCCCTCTGGACGGTGTCCGTATCGAGAATCGAATGACGTCCATCGCCGGCGGCAAGTGCACCGAATGGCCCGAGGTGGGTTACAACCCGGTCAATGCCGTCGACGGCGTGACAATCGTCGCTGCCGGCAAGCTGGCCGAAGGTTGCAGCGTTCAGACCTACATGGCGCTGCTCGACCATCCGGGATACGCCGCGGCGGCGATCCGCGGCATGTGGAAGGAACTCGGCGGCTCGATGATGGGCCGCACGCGCCTCGCGCCTGTCCCCCGCGATGCGCGCCTACTGGCCCGCACCTTCTCACCAGATCTGGTGGAGATCATTCGGGACATCAACAAGTACAGCAACAACACCATGGCGCAGCAGTTGTTCCTCAGTATCGGTGCGCGCTACCGAACGGATGCCGACGGCGACGATTCAAAGGCTGCGCAACGGGTCATCCGGGATTGGCTGGCCCGTAAAGGCATCATCGCGACCCGTCTCGTCATGGAAAACGGCTCAGGCCTTTCGCGCGATGAGCGTATAAGCCCCAAGGAAATGGCGCAGATCCTGCGCGCGGCATGGCGGAGCCCTTACGCGGCCGAGTTCATCAGCTCGCTGCCGCTGGCGGGCATGGATGGCACAATGAGAAAGCGCCTGCGGACTACGGAAATGCAAGGCCAGGCACATATCAAAACTGGAACGCTCAATAATGTGCGTGCCATTGCAGGCTTCAGTCGGGACCGGAATGGCAACAGCTGGGTTGTGGTTGCCATTCTGAACCATCCACGTCCGTGGGGTGCTGGCGCTACGCTTGATGAGGTGCTGCTGGATCTGTACCGCAATCCCCCGACCCCGTGATCGTGAGGCCTGGGAGCGCGCCAATGCGCCCCCAGGCCTTGCCGCGTCACGCTCTGGCCATGAGCTTCCAGGCGCGATGGATTTTCGCATTGCGCGCAAAATCCGGATCGATCGTTTGCTCGGTGATTTCCTCGACGCTGTAGCGCTTGCTCAATCGCTCGTCCAATTCGAAGCGTCGGAAGTTGTTCGAAAAGTACAGCACGCCACCGCGCGCCAGACGTGCCATGGCGAGATCAAGAAGCTCCACATGGTCGCGCTGCACGTCAAACACCCCTTCCATTCGCTTGGAATTGGAGAACGTTGGCGGGTCGATGAAAATCAGGTCGTATTCGCCTCGATCCTCGGCCAGCCAGCCCATGACGTCGGACTGGACCAGCTGATGTTTGTCCGAAAAGCCGTTGAGCGACAGGTTCCGGCGCGCCCAGTCAAGGTAGGTGCGTGAAAGGTCGACGCTGACCGTCTGGCGCGCCTGACCGTACGCCGCATGCGCGGTGGCCGTCCCGGTGTAGCAGAACAGGTTGAGAAACCGTTTGCCCTTGGCTTCTCGCCCGATGCGCATACGCATGGGCCTATGGTCCAGGAAAAGCCCTGTATCGAGATAATCCGTCAGGTTGACGAGCAGCTTTACACCGCCTTCGGACACCTCCAGAAACTTGCCTGTGTTGGCCTGCCGTTCGTACTGGCGTGTGCCGGTCTGCCGCTCACGACGCTTCACGACAACGCGGGATTCGTCTACGCCTAGCGCCCGGGGAATTGCGGACAACGCCTCCAGTAGGCGCGCCCTGGCTTTCTCGGGATCGATCGAACGCGGCGGTGCGTATTCCTGGACGTGTACCCAATCTTCATAGAGGTCGACCGCCACCGCGTATTCCGGCATGTCGGCATCGTACACCCGGTAGCATTGCACCCCTTCCCGGCGAGCCCACTTGCCGAGCTGGCGATGGTTCTTCTGCAAACGGTTGGCAACCATCTGTGCGCCCTCGGACAGCCGTGCAGGCGCGGCTTCTTCCACCGGCGAAGGCTCACCAGCCAACGCTGTCGTTGGCCGCGTGCCGGTCACGAACTGCTCGGGCTGCACCTTGAACAGCAACAGCTTGCACGGCAGCGCGCCGTTCCAGAAGGCGTATTGCTTATGGCTTCTCAGGCCCATGTGCTTGCCGAGCTCCGGCGCACCCGTGAATACACCAGCCTCCCAGCCCTCGCACGTGCGGCGCAGCCGTTCACCCAGGTGCTGATAGAGATACAGCAGGCTGGCCTCATCACCCAAGCGCTCACCGTAGGGAGGGTTACAGATCAGCAGGCCGGGCTGATTGCGGTCAGGGCTGGGGTCGAAGGTGGCCAGTTCGCCTTGATAGACCTTGATCCAGCCAGCAAGTCCAGCGCGCTCGATATTGTTGCGCGCCGGCGTGATAAGGCGCGGATCGGCCTCATATCCCCTGATCCACAGCGGTGGCTTCGCAAGGCCCGCATGAGCGCGTGCCTGCGCTTCGGCCAGCAAGCGGCTCCAGATGGCCGGAATATGGCTAAGCCAACGTGAAAAACCCCAGTGCTGCCGGCGCAAATTCGGCGCGATGTCAGCGGCTATCAATCCCGCCTCTACCAGAAACGTGCCGACGCCACACATAGGATCCGCGAGCGCCCGGCCCTCAGCCGCCATCCGCGGCCAACCGGCACGAATCAAAATTGCAGCTGCAAGGTTCTCCTTGAGCGGCGCAGCACCCTGCTGCAACCGATAGCCACGCTGATGAAGGCTTTGCCCGGAAAGATCCAATGAGACGATTGCACCACCCCGCTCGAGGCGTACATGGACACGGATGTCAGGTGCGACCTTGTCTACTGACGGGCGCTTCCCAAATTGCTCGCGCAGCTGGTCAACGATGGCATCCTTTACCTTCAAGGCACCAAAATGCGTGTTGTCGATACCGGCGCCCTGCCCGCTGAATTCAACCGCAAGGCTACCGCCCGGATCCAGATGCTCGCTCCAGTCGATCGCCCTGATGCCGTCATAGAGCGATTCGGCATTCTTGACATCGAAGCGTGACAGGACCAGCAATACCCGATTTGCCAAGCGGGACCAAAGGCACAGTCGGTAGCCTACCTCAAGGTCACCTACCCCCCGAACAGCAGCGGTCTGTTCGCGCGCCTCTTCCAGGCCTAGTTGACCTGCCTCGTCGAGCAACAGTCCTTCCAGGCCCTTCGGGCACGTAAGAACGAATTCATATGTAGGTGACATCGAGTATTCCTGTTAACGCAAAGTCGTGTTCGAAAAGGCAGATCTGGATCAACCGTTGGATGATAAGTCAGCGGGTGTCGGTCGCCGAGGCGACAGCGCGGCACGTCGTCGGCAAGACAAGCGGCCCAGGTGCACAAGCTCACTCGTGCGGAGGCCGCCGGGCACCGCAGGCAGTCCCGTCGCAACCATGGCGCGAGGTGCGCCAAGCAGGCACCAGAACGTTCCGTTTTCCAGACCCATGGAGCTTCGAAGATGTAGTTCTTATGACAAAACGATCATTCACAGCACAGCCAGTGTGGTTTAGAACGTAAGTGAAGCCTTCGCCGCAATAGCGATGGCAGATGTGAGCCACGCCGGCAGCTCATATCAATGGCGATCCTGCTCGCCACGCCCTATTCGGGGCCTACAGCTACAAACGGGACATATAGTCACTACTAGAGGGCAGCACCCTATGAGAAGACTCAAGCGTGATCCGTTGGAACGAGCATTTCTGCGCGGCTATCAGCACGGCATACACGGCAAATCCCGGGATAACTGTCCGTTCAGTCACCCCACCACCCGTCAGGCCTGGATAAACGGCTGGCGCGAGGGTCGTGGTGACAACTGGGACGGCCTGGTCGGTACCGCCGGCCTCCACAGACTTAACGAATTGAAAGCCGTTGGCTGATACGGGATCACGCTGACCGACAACTCAATGTAAGCAATCACTCAATGCACGCCTAACCCAGGCGGCGGGCAACGCGCCCAGGGGTCTCTCGCGGGGGACCCCCTCCTCAACGCGCCTTGAGCGCTGCGATGGCATCAACGGACTCACGAATGAGATCAGGCCCCCTATAGATGAAGCCGGTATAGATCTGGACCAGACTTGCGCCAGCAGCGATCTTCTCTGCCGCATGGGCGCCTTCGGTAATGCCACCCACAGCAATGATCGGCAAGTGCCCTTTCAGCGTTTCGGACAGTACACGTACGGTCTGCGTACTTTTCGCACGCACGGGTGCGCCTGAAAGACCGCCCGCTTCATCAGCATGTGCCAGCGTCTCCACACCATCCCGGCTCAGTGTGGTATTGGTGGCGATGATTGCATCCATGCCTGCCTCACGCACCGCTGCCGCGACCAGCGCGGTTTCCTCGTCCGTCATGTCTGGAGCGATCTTGATGGCAAGAGGAACCCGCCGTCCTCGCGTCGACGCAAGCGCCTCACGTCGGATCGACAACGCGTCCAATAGCCGATTGAGTGACTCGCCGAACTGGAGTGTCCGCAGGCCAGGCGTATTCGGTGAACTGACATTGACTGTTATGTAGCTGGCCGCATCGTAGACCCGTTCCAGGCACAAAAGGTAATCGTCTTCTGCTCGCTCTACCGGCGTATCGAAATTCTTGCCTATGTTGATACCGAGCACCCCACTAAAACGCGCTGCATCCACACGATCCAGCAAGTAATCGACGCCACGGTTGTTGAACCCCATGCGATTGATGATGGCCTCACCCTGCGGTAACCGGAACACCCGCGGCCGCGGGTTCCCGGGCTGGGCGCGCGGCGTGATCGTTCCAATCTCGACGAAGCCAAATCCGAGCCCAGCCATGCCGTCAATCGCATCGCCATTCTTGTCGAGACCCGCAGCCAGGCCAACCGGATTCGGAAAGTCCAGCCCCATGACTGTCACGGGAAGAGACGCAGGCTGCCGCGCCAGGTGACGGGCGATACCCAGGCGGCCCGATACACCAATGAGATCCAGCGCAAGGTCGTGGGAGGTTTCTGGAGAAAGCTTGAAGAGCGCTTTGCGGGCCAGGCTGTACATGGAGGCGCGACTATCCGAGAAGAAATGTGCGCCTGATTATAGCAGCGTCCGCGCCTGCTCCCATGTCGCTATGCGGCTACGGAACAGGAACTCGCCTCAGCGAGATCAGCTTGCCCTCGTCGCTGAAGCTTAGTTCGAAGGAACCATAAACGCCGTTTTCGGTCACAAACGGTTTCAAGTGATATGCAGGTAGGTTCACACTTCGTCCGTCTCGACTGCGAAGCTGTATTCGATTGGCATGACCTTGGTAGACTGCCTTCAGACGGTTTGCAGGCAAGGCGACGTCTATCAGAAGTGTGGGCACGGGCTGCCTCCGGCTGGGTTCGACCCTGCCATCATTCAATGACATGGACGCGCTGTCGAGGATGCCTTGCCGGCTACTCGGACGAACACCGTCAGAGGACGATAAGAATGAACCTTCTCGCATCCAGGCTCTCCGGGCTCGCCCAGAGGCTTGGCCTTCATGGTCGATCACCGCGGCAGATTCTTGATGCCGCCAGTGTCTTGCGCCTGCGTGTAGTCCCTATGCCCGGAAGCGAGCCGAGCATCGACTGGCAGCACGCCACGCCGTGGCATCGCCTGACCGAACTGCCTCGTGACGCACTCGCCGGTCCGGTCCAGGAGGACAAGGCCCACGCTCGCGCCGCATTGATACGCACCATGACGCGTTCCGAGCGCCCGGCGACGATTGACCTGCGTGAGGTGGAAGGCGTCGTCTCGACGGATAGCGCCGTTTGTGCGTACGCAACCTTCGATGACTATCTCGCCAACCGCACGGACCGTACGGTACGCATCCTCAGCTTCAGCGACTTCGAAAAGGCCCTAAGACTGGCCTTTCCGGCCGGCACTGAAAACCATACGTATCAAGCGCGCCAAGCGAGCTGGCGCCATTCGGGCATTTTCCTCGACGGTGTTGAGCATGTCGAAGCGCTCGCCTGCGCGGTTATCTATGCACGCCGTCGCGCGCTGGAAGTTCCACTAACGGTTCAGACAACGCGGTATGCATTTTCAGACAGCGGTTTACGCAACCTGAATGCGCGTTACTACGCCCTCGCGTTCGCGCCTGAAAGCTGGAGTAATCCCGCGTTCCTCTCATTGCTTGTGGAAAGTGGCGCGCCGTACGCGCGCCTTGCGCCATTGGGCAGTGGCGACGGTACGGAGTATTTGATGCTGCCCAAGAGCAGCCCCGAAGCTGCCGCGCTGGGTGAAGGACTGCTGTTGGCGGGCATGGGCAACCTGGTCGCCCATCTGCAATCGCTTCATCTCGCCGACTTGTAAACGCCAGAAAATGCTCAGCGGCCAGGATCCAACCTGGCTGCATCGAGAAAAACCGAAAAACACCAGTGCACGCCTTCGAGCACGCGAGCCTGGTCAAGGCTATCGCTCACGGACTCGAGTCGCTTGATAAACTGCGGCCAGAGGCCAGCCTCCTGCCCGTGGGTTAAATACGCCAGCGGAGGACCAGACTCATCGAACTCAGCGCCCTGTACGGCACGCGACAGGTACCGCGCACCCAGTCTGGAGCCTTCGAGCACATACGCAACGCCCCACAGCGCCGGCGCATCGAGCGTTATAACGATTGGCGCGGGTCCAGGCGCGGTCGCCCCAAGCGCGGCTAGGTCCTCATTAATCGCCTCACGACGCCGACGTTCTGGCCAATCGGGCAAGATGTCCGCAATGCCTTCTCGCTCGATCGTCGGCTCAATTCGGCTAAGTGCCCAAGCGTGGGCCTGCAGAAATCGCTGATAACCATCGCGCGTGCTCAATGGGTACTTGGCGAATGCCTCGTCTACCTGGGCGTGCAACTGAGCGCTCGCCTCCTTGAGATGGGCACGTGCACTCATTCGATTCGCTCCCCTACTCCAAAACGCAGCGCCGTATGGAGCTTTTCTGCCAGTTCGTCGCCACGGTAAGGCTTCTGCACGACCAGCGCTTCGTTCTCATTCAACCCGCCAAGCTCGGCATACCCGGTCACGAACACAATGGGCAGGGATGGGTAGGACTGTCTCGCCAACTGCGCCAGCTCGGCACCATTCATACCCGGCATTGCAAAGTCGGCCAGCAACAGGCTCACCGAATCATCCAGCTGTTCTAGCGCTGAACTTCCGCTGTCGGCTTCTATGACGCGGTAACCAAGCGCATCGAGCATCATCGCTGTAACTTCGCGAACGCTTGGATCATCGTCTACCAACAGAATCGTATGCTGCTGGCCGTCATGGGATGCCTGCGTGCTGCAAGGGTGAACATCAGGATCGGTTACCTGAACATCCCGCACGCAGGGCAAGTAGACGTTCACCGTAGTCCCGACACCCAGTTCGGTTGTAATCCGTGCGCCGCCGCCCGATTGCTTCGCAAAACCGAATACCTGTGCCAGACCCAGACCGGAACCCTTCCCGACTTCCTTAGTGGTGAAGAACGGCTCGAACGCCTTTGCCAATACTTCGTCACTCATGCCGCTGCCGGTGTCCTGCACGGACAGGACAACATAGTCACCGGGCTCGGGCTCTTCTGGCCTTATTGGCAGGCGATCGACCACTTCATTGAACGTAGACAAGCGAAGCGTGCCGCCCATCCCCATGGCATCTCGGGCATTGATTGCCAGGTTAAGAATGATGAGCTCGATTTGCGTCGGGTCCACTAATGCATGCCAGATATCTTCTGACGTACGCGTTTCGATCCAGATACTGCCACCGAGCGTACTCTGCAGCAGCTCGATCATGCCCATGACCGTGTCATTGAGGTTGATTGGCTCAGGAGCCAGCCTCTGGCGGCGTGAAAACGCGAGCAGCTGCCCTGTCAGCTTGGCCCCGCGCTCGCCTGCTTCGCGAATGTTCTGAAGTCGGGAAGGCGCCTTTTTGAGGTTTCCGCTTTCAAGATCACGAACGAGGAAGCTTGCGCTCGTAAGGATGACCGTCAGAAGGTTGTTGAAGTCGTGTGCCACGCCTGCGGTCAGCTGCCCTACCGCTTCGAGACGCTGCATCTGCTGCAACGTCGCCTCTACACGCTCACGCTCTTCGATCTGCTCACGAAGTCGCTGGTTGGTGGCCGCCAGCTCCTCGACGACCATTCGTTCACTGGTAATGTCTCGCGCGGCTGCATACATCAACCCGCCGTCAGGGACGATGGTCCAGGAAAGCCAGTGATACTCCCCGTCGGCATGACGCATACGATTCACGAAGCGCGTCGACACATTGCCCTGCGCGACATTCCTGGCTTCAGCGCGCGTTGCATCAAGATCACTGGGGTGTACCAGCTCCCAAATCGGTTTGCTCAGTAGCGTTTCGCGAGGCCAGCCAAGGGTCTCGCTCCAGGCAGGGTTCAGTGCGACCGGCGTCGTGTCGAGGCGCATCACCGCCAGGAGGTCACGGGAAAGCTCCCAGGTTCGATCACGTTCGCGTGTCCTGCGTTCTACCCGCTCACCCAGCATCTCGTTCAGACGCTGCAGCGCGTCAGTGGCCTGTTTCTGCTCGGTAATGTCGATGAATACACCGATGAACCGTACACAGGACCCGCGCTCGAAAAACGCGCGGCCACGGCTGGATATCCATCGCTCGGTGCCGCTGGCCAACTGCAGGCGGAATTCGGCCTGGTATTCGTTTCCGCTGTTAACCGATAACGCCTCGTGCACTTTTGACTGGAGCATCGGCCGGTCATCGGGATGACACAGTTCGAAGAAGCATCTGACGGACAGCTCCGACCCGGCTGGCAGCTCACAGAGCGCCAAGCACCTCTCATCCAGTACAAAGCAATCCGTAGCGGGGTCATAGTCCCACATGCCGATCCGCGCAGCATCGATGGCAAGCCGTGCGCGAACCTCGACTTCTTCCAGGGCTTCTTCGGCCTTTTTCCGCTGCTGACGCTCATGGACCTCTGCCAGAGCCCGCTGGACCGCCTTCGGTAGAAAGCCCAGATTCTGCTTGAGCACATAGTCGACTGCGCCCTGGCGCATCATCTCGACGGCATGCTGCTCACCGAAAATGCCGGACAGAAAGATGAACGGGGTGTGTGGCGCCAGGCGACGCGCAATCTGCAAAGTCTTTGCACCGGACGACCCCGGCAGCAGGTAATCGGAGAGAATAAGGTCGAAGTCCGATTCCGACAGCGCACGCTCTGCGCCCTGATGGTCGTGCGCGACGCGCGCGTCGATCTGGCCCAGGCTTCGTTCAAGCGTAAGCAGCGTAAGCTCAGCGTCGTGGGCGCTGTCTTCGATAAGTAGGAGTTTCAGGGGTTTAGGCAGCATTAAAGGCCGTTCAGTCAGACATCGGAATCCAGGGAGGACCGCCGCCGCTGGAGACGCAGCGAACCGGGCGGAGGCTCGTTAAGGACAGCCCAGAAGATACCCAGTTCAGAAATGGCAGCCACGAAGTCCCGAAACTCGACCGGTTTGACCACATAGGCATTGACGCCGAGCTCATAGGCCCGCTGCAGGTCAGGCTCTTCACGGGACGACGTCAACATGACGATGGGAATGCTGCGCAGCTCGCTTGATTCGCGCACCGCTTTGAGCACTTCAAGGCCATCCACTTTTGGCAGCTTCAAATCGAGCAACAGTACGGCTGGATTGCCTTCAGCACGCGATTCGTAAGCGCCCCGCTGAAACAGATAGTCCAGTGCCTCCGCGCCATCGCGAAGTACGATGACGTCATTGGCCAACTGACTTCGCTCCAATGCAACGAGCGTCAGTTCGAGGTCGCGAGGATTATCCTCGACCAGAAGAATGGGTTTGAGCATCAGCGGTCTCGTCAAAAACTTCAGACAGATTCGTGGAATGTTTGCGCTTGGGCAAGCTGAAATAGAACGTGGCACCTTGCCCGATCACGCCTTCGGCCCATACCCGGCCATCGTGGCGCTCGACAATGCGGCGAACGCTCGCCAGACCAATTCCGGTGCCTTCGAATTCTTCCATTCGATGCAGGCGTTGGAAAACCCCGAAAAGTTTGCCGGAATATTCCATGTCGAAGCCAACACCGTTGTCACGCACGTACACCACCGTTTCATCGGGATGAGTCTCTACCCCGACCTCGATGATGGCGGGCTCGCGACCGCGGGTGTACTTGATTGCGTTGGAGAGCAGGTTTCGTAGCACCAGATGTATGAATGCCGCATCGGCGATAACGACCGGCAGATCATGCAGTTTCCATTCGATCGGACGGCCTTCGCAGTCCGGTTGCATCTCACCTTGGATCGATTCCACCAGAGAGCGCAGATCGACATCGGAAAGCCGCAACGCGGCGCGACCCATCTGGGAAAAGCTCAGGAGGTTATCGACCAGCGTGCCGGCGAATCGTGCTGACTCACTGATGTGATCAAGGAAACGCTGGCCACGCTCGGACAGCTTGCTACCATCAAAATCACCGAGCAGTTCGGCATAACCGGCAATGTGGCGCAGCGGCGCGCGCAAATCGTGCGATACGCTGTAGGAAAACGCTTCCAGCTCCTTATTCGACTTCTTCAACTCGCCGGCCAGCTGTGCGAGTTCCTCAGCCTTGCGCAAGACAATGCCGAGCGTCGCGCTACGAAGTTCCCAGGCGCCTTCGACCTCAAGCGGGTCCCATGGCAACGAGAAGCCGGTAAGACGCTCTTGCCACAGGTCGAAGCTGTGGCGCGGATGCAGGCTACCGGTAGGGCTGACGGATTTCTCCGGTTTACCGGCCCAATTGACAGTCCGCACCTGCTCGGAACGGAACCAGATCAGATAGTGGGAATGGATTTCGGATATCGCTACCGCCAGCACGCCAGCAGCGTATTCCGACAGGAGCGGCAAATCCGGAACGTCGCGGGCGACATTGTCGGACTGGAACACCTCATCTTGAAGAGATCGTCGTGACAGCCACTTCACAAGCGAAGTGACGACGGCCTCCGGAGGGGTCTCGCCTACCAGCTCACAACGAGAGGCGGAAATAATCGCCGCGCCCGTACCGCGAACAAAGCCCAAAAACCTTGGCGTATCAGCCAGCAGTCCGTCGCTCACGCTATCGACGTCAGCCATGGCAGACAGCATGTGAACAATGTCACGGCGCAGCTCGAGTAGCCGTTCTGTCTTCGCATTTGCCTCTTTTGCCTCAATCTGCAGCGAAAGCACCCGACCTAGCAGCTCGCAAGCCGTACGGGTCTGATTGGACACCATGCGCGGCTTGAGGTCATGGCAGGAGATCAGACCCCATAGCTCCCCTCGAACCACGAGGGAAATGGACATCGATGCTAATGTCTGCATGTTACGCATGTACTGCAGGTGCACCGGCGAAACACTGCGCAGCGCAGCGAAACTCAGATCCAGGGGTTGCCCCGTTTTGGGATTGATGCTCGGTACGATCTTGGACGGGACATAATTGGCGTCTTGTATGACCCGAATTCGATTGGCCACGTACAAACGCCGGGCTTGCCTGGGAATGTCTGAAGCGGGAAAACACAAACCGAGGTAACTCGGATAGCCATCGTCCAGCCGCTCGGCGATCACTGTGCCGTTGCCATCGGCATCGAAGCGGTACGCTTTCACCCGACCGAAGCCGGTAATACGCTTGACCTCATCGACTGAAAGGCGACAGAGCCGATCTATGTCCTCGGCGTGCTGTATCTCATCAAGATAGGTACGGACCAATGGATAAAGATCGACATACGCCGACTCGTCCCGGTTCGATGATTCGAACTCGACGAACAGGACACCGTCATGACGGTGCGCCAATATCGCCACAGGCCTGCGAGGCTCATCTGTCGTTGGGAGCGCAATGTCACCAAGGTGAAATGGATTGCTTTCCTTACCGACGAAGTCGTCTACACGCTGGATCAGGGGAGCGACGTCGGCGATGAGATCGTCAAGGCGTCGTCCGAGCACCTGGTCGACGTCCACCCCTAGCCACACCTTGACGTTGTCACTTGCCTGCAGGATTTCGTAACTGTCCGGATCACAGACAAGCATGAAGCCGTGAGGTTGAATGCTCCCAGGAATATGGATCGGCTCTTTCGCGCAATTCTCGCCGGCACGCGCCAGCTCTGCGGCCGTCAGGCTCGATACCAAAATACTTCTCCTTGGCTACTTGTTTTGACATCAGCGTCAGAACGACGCGAGGGATCAGGGCTTTGCAAGTTCGCCTTCGTATGGGAAACGAATGGACGCGACCTCGCAAACGGATTGAAAGTCTGCATGGATGCGAGACTCACGTAAACCAGAAAAGTACAGCGGACAGCCCGCACCCGACCGACGAGCAAGCGAAGCGGTATTTCAACCGAACTATGGCCCGTGAAAGGCGGAATCGACCGGGGTCATCGATACCGAACTAGCCAGTGCTGCAGAGTCGTTTGGATTCATCCTGGCACCGAAGCAGCATCAGGTAGTGCCGCTCGAGCATCAACCGAACGTTGGCTGGCAGGTCTTGATCCAGTACGTGGCGATAAATAAGGCCTGTGCTGGCTTCACAGCGGAGGCACTCGCGCAGTAGGCCATCGTGGCTGGTCAGCGAGAAAAGATTCGCCACGTCTAGCCACTGCTGTCGCAGCGCACCGAAAACGGGCCGCCCTTCGGCTGGATCACTGCCGAGTGAGCGGACCATTTGTTGAAGCTCGTTAGTGGCCAGCGCGCAGGATTTGGCATGGCTATCGATACAGCGCCTTGATACGCCGGAGTTGAGCGAATCCGCACAATCCCGTAGCCAGGCCTCTTGGTTCATACATGCTTCGATAAGCGAATCGAGTAGCGACACAACGCTCGGGTTATCCATCGCGCCTCCAGATCTGCCGTCATCACAAAGTTTGCTGTCCTTGTGGAGTCGACTCAGAAGACACGATCAGGTTCGGCGGACGCTTGTCGAAAAATCTAGCACGCTATCCGCCAACTGCTCCGAAAACACCGCAGCGGTATGCCGCTTCTTCGCGGCGCAGGCGGCGCTGCTTTTCGAGCGAAGGAGACGCAACCAGGCGTGGGCGCGAGAGGATTTGGAACAGCGCATGGCGCGTGAGGTCGCTGAGGTGCAGGTTCATGGCGTTGACTCCTGAAGAGGTAACGTCATCCTGCGCCCACGGCCCGTCACGGCCGTTGACATCGATCAATCAAGTCGCTGCCTGGAACAAAAAACAAGGCGCGATCGCATGAGCCTGAGCCATGTCGAACCGCGCCTAACATCGCAGCTTGCGCTGCTGCGGAACGGCATCCCTGCCGAGAGGGAAGCGTTACATGTAGCTGGGAAGGCCGATATTACGCAGCTTGCGCAACGAGTCCTTCGGCGGAACTTGGCCATTCATGATCGCCAGGTCGCGGCGAATGCCGTGAATGAACGCCTCGCTATCGGTTTCAGAAGCGAAGCGCTTAGGTAGAACGCGGCGAAATTCTATCTCGGAGTCGCGGCTGCTGAACTCGAGCAGAAAGCCGTCAGGGCGAGGCTTGCTTTGAATGGAGTAGTCCGGGAACGAGCGGATGATGTGCTGGACAACTGTGGACATTGTTATGTACTCCCGATTAAGCAATGCGTATTGCAGGAGTACGCTGCATAGCTGATGCCAATGTCGCGTTAAGATAAAAACCTTTGTATTTCAGTGATTTATAAAAAACAGAGAGTGTCGAAGCATTGCATAATGCAAGATCCACTGCAGTTTGCCGGGCAAAACGAACGACGACGCTCGCCTGATGTCGTCGTTCACCGTCTGCAGGTTTGATCAACCACCCGTTACGCTCATGAACCGCACGACCTGGACCTGCTCGTCTGCCTCGAAGTGATGCCGCTCAGGCTTCAGTCGAAGTGCCTGGATAATTGCATTGCGCAGCCGTTCAGGCTCGCCTGGATATCGACGCATCAGCCCTTTCAAATCAAGTGCTCCGTCGTGTCCGAGGCAGAGCACCAGCTTTCCTTCTGCGGTGACGCGCACGCGATTACAATCTCCACAAAAGTTGCGGCTGTGCGGCGAAATGAAGCCTACCCTCGTTTCGCTACCTGCCACCTGCCAATAGCGGGACGGACCACCCGTACGATGCTGGCTGGGCAGCAGCGTAAACCGAGGCTCGATCAAGGCCCTAACCTCATCACTGGTGCACAGCGTTACCGCGCGCTCATGGCTCACAACGCTGCCAAGCGGCATCTCCTCGATGAAGCTGATGTCGACGCCCTTCTCAACGGCGAACGCAACGAGATCAGCAACCTCATCGTCGTTTCGACCTTTCTGGATCACGCTATTCAGCTTGACCCGCTCGAAACCGGCATCGCGCGCAGCCTCGATCCCGTCGAGCACCTGGCCGAGCTTGTCGCGTCGGGCAAACGCGGCAAAACGATCACGATCCAGTGAATCAAGGCTGATATTCAGACGTGTCACGCCTGCTTTGCGCAGGTCGCTCGCCATGGTGGCCAGCTGCGAGCCGTTGGTGGTGATCGACAGATCTTCCAGCTCGGCTCGCGCGCCGAGCGACTGCAGCAATCCAAGCAGGCCTTTGCGCACGAGCGGCTCACCGCCGGTAATCCGGATGCGTCGGACGCCAAGACTCATGAACGTCGTCGCAACCGTCTCCAACTCCTCAAGGCTGAGAATCTGGGAGCGAGGCGCGAAAACCATGTCTTCGCTCATGCAATACGTGCAACGGAAGTCGCAGCGATCGGTCACGGACAGACGCAGATAGCTGATACGTCTGCCAAACGGATCGATCAAGCGATCATCGGTCATCTAGATCTCCTACAGCGTCAGCGGAGCAATTGATTGCCGACTCAAGAACGGGGGAACAGGCCAATAGTCTACAGCACCGGCGCATCGCCCCACAGCGAACGCCGTCCTTGCCGCCCTACAGCGGACCGAAGATCGGCACCATTGGTTCGGGGCGGATGCTTGACAGCGCGCCCAGACATAAGCATCCGCGGCACTCAAGGATCAGAGTTCGAATTCAGCCTGGAGCGCCGCACGTACGCAATGCAGCACCGGTTCAGAGACTCGCCCCTGGAACTGCGGTGCAATAGCCGAGACGGGGGGTAGCTCGCCCTCTCCATCCAGAAACGCGTCCTGGATTTCATCCATGAGCGACTCTGGCAGATCGAGTGCCTGGTCTAGCGACAGTTGACCCGCCGTAATGGCCTCGGCAAGCAGGCTAAACACATTGCGCTCACTGCAATTCAATTGACCCGCGATCTGGACAGGTGTCATGCCCGCGCGCGCCAGGCTCACCAACTCATGCCGCAGATCAGCCGGTGACAGTTGGGCCGGCGCCGAGGACGCACCGTCACCAAGAACCGCGAGAAACGCCTCGCCATAACGCTCTAGCTTGCGCGCACCTACCCCACTGATGCGCCCCATGTCCGAAAGCGTTCGCGGCTGCGCACGAAGCATCTCCAGTAGAGTTGCGTCAGGGAAGATGACGTAGGGCGGCACCGAATGCTCTTCAGCCAGTTTGCGCCGCAGTGTTCGCAGGGCCTCCCACTGATCGCGCTCTTCCGCTCTGACAAGTTGGCTTGCGGCACTAGCGCCCGATTTCGCGGCTTTGGGCTTGATGTCCTTACGCAGCTCCAGCTTGACCTCACCGCGTAGCAATGGCCGACAGGTTTCGGTCAGCCTGAGTCCACCGAACCCTTCCAGATCGACATCGGCCAACCCACGGGCGACCAACTGCCGGAAAAGCGTCCGCCATTCGCCTTCGTTGAGTGCTTTCCCAACACCGAAGACAGCCAGTTGCTGGTGGCCGGGCGCACGAATCTTCTCGTTGTCTCGGCCCAACAGGATGTCTACCAGATGTCCGACGCCATAGCGCTGCCCGCTACGGTATACCGCCGACAGTGCCTGCCGGGCGGGCTCCGTTGCATCCCAGGTCTGGACACCATCCTGGCAGTTGTCACAGTGTCCGCATGGCTCAGGCATGTGCTCGTCGAAATAGGCGAGGAGCGTTTGGCGACGGCACCGCGTTTCCTCGCAAAGCGCAAGCATTGCATCGAGCTTGTGTTGCTCGACGCGCTTGTGGCGCTCATCCCCTTCGGAATTGGCCAGCATCTGCTTGAGAAAGATCACGTCCTGCAGGCCGTAGACCATCCACGCATCGGCGGGCAAACCGTCTCGACCAGCGCGCCCAGTCTCCTGGTAATACGCCTCAAGCGACTTGGGTAGGTCCATGTGAGCCACGAAGCGCACGTTGGGCTTGTCGATGCCCATGCCGAACGCAATGGTTGCCACCATGATCAGCCCTTCCTCGTTAAGGAACCGCCGCTGGTGAAAGGAACGCAGTTCGTTCGAAAGCCCTGCGTGGTAAGGCAGGGCCGGGAAGCCCTGCTCCGACAGAAATGCCGCGACCTCCTCGACCTTCTTGCGCGACATGCAATAGACAATGCCGGCATCACCCCGCCGTTGCTCGAGGAACGCCATCAACTGCTTGCGCGGCTGATCCTTGGGCAGGATTCGATAAAAGATATTCGGCCGATCGAAGCTGGAAAGGAAACGCTCGGCATCGTCGAGCTGCAGCCGTTGAACGATTTCCTCGCGGGTACGTTTGTCCGCCGTCGCGGTAAGCGCAACCCGTGGTACCGATGGAAACTGTTCGGCGAGTTGCCCGAGCTGCATGTACTCGGGGCGGAAGTCATGCCCCCACTGGGACACGCAATGCGCCTCGTCAATGGCGAACAGCGCTATCTCCAGCCCGCTTAGGAAAGACAACATGCGCGGCTGAACCAGACGCTCCGGCGCGAGATACAGCATCTTGACCTCGCCCCTACGGATACGCGCAGCGATGTCGCGCTGTTGTTCGGCGTCCAGGGACGAATTCAGGGCGACGGCCGCAACCCCGAGTTCTTCGAGTGTTGCAACCTGGTCATCCATCAGCGCAATGAGCGGTGAAACGACGACCGCCAACCCATCACGCATGAGCGCAGGCACCTGATAACAGAGCGATTTGCCGCCGCCGGTGGGCATCAGGACGAGCGCGTCACCACCGCTGGCGACGCGTTCGACGATCGACGCCTGGTGTCCCCTGAACGCGTCATAACCGAAGACATCTTTGAGTATGCGCTGGGCGTGGTCGAGCATGAACACTCCAATCAAGAGCCGTGGCGACCACGGCAGAAAACGGCGGTCATTATACGGACACACAGGATAAATAGGGCCGTGCGACCGTCTGCACACAGAGTGGGCAACTTTTGCCCGACACGCGGTCTACCCAAGTGCGCCAAAAAAGATCCGCGAACGCGCGCGTCGACATGGCCTTACGGGATAGAATCACCCACGTTTCAATCCACCAGGTAACCGCCGATGTCCTTTGCTGAGCAATTCACCCGCCTTCAGGCATTTCTCGATGCCGACGATCTGCACGAGGAAGCGCTCGATTACGTCGCCGCACACGGTTACCTGACCGCGCTGTGCATTTGCCCCGTGGACGTCCCGGAGCGCGAGTGGATCGACGCCCTTTTTGCTGAACCGCCTCATTACCGTGATGATGCCGAACGTGAGGATATCGAGAGCGCGCTCGTGGCTCTCAAGGCCCACATCGCGCGTCAGTTGGCCAGTGACGAGGACATGCAGCTGCCTTGCGATCTGGACCTGGGCGACGACCCGGACGACTCTGATCTACGCGGCTGGTGCATCGGTTTCATGGAGGGCGTCTTCCTGCGCGAGGCCGTATGGTTCGAAGGCTCCGAAGATGAAGTGAGTGAGCTACTGTTGCCGATCATGGTGGGCTCGGGCCTGTTCGAGGAACAGCAAGAATTTGCCGAGATTGCGCGCGATGAAGACCTGGTTGCCAGCATGGTCGAACAGATTCCGGAATTGCTGACTGCCCTTTACCTGCTGTGCAACGCGCCGGATGAAAAGCCCGCGCTCCTCAAGCCCCGCCACTGATTTGCCAGCCACGGATGGCGCACACCACACCGTGCGTCATCCGCTGGTGCGGGCACTGCTGATTTCAATTGGTTTTCTAAGCGTCGCGCTCGGCGTACTCGGAATCTTTCTGCCGCTGTTACCGACCACGCCTTTTCTTCTACTGGCCGCAGGGTGCTTTGCCCGCAGCTCGCCCCGCTTTTATCGCTGGCTGACCTCACATCCGCGGCTCGGCCCATGGATTCGGGACTATCTCGATGGTCGAGGCATTCCACTCAAGGCCAAATACTGGGCCGTCGGCCTGCTATGGTCGAGTATCGGCTTCTCAGCCTGGATCGTTGACGTACTGTGGGTCAGGCTCGTTCTGCTGACCTGCGCGGTACTCGTCACGCTTTATATTCTTCGCCAACCCACACGTCCGCTCTGAACCCTGCTATCTGCAGCCAACCATATTAGTGGCTGGCTGCAACACCGTCAGGCAAGGCTCTTGCTGACGACCTCGTACACATCGCTGGACAAAGAACCCGATGCGAGAATCCGTTCGAGTTCGCCGCGCATGAGTGCTTGACGTTCAGCACCGTACTTGCGCCAGCGCGTAAGTGGAGAAAGCAGGCGCGACGCGATCTGCGGGTTCATCGCGTTCAAGGCGGTCACCTGATCTGCGAGGAAGCGATAGCCCGCGCCGTCGATACTATGGAAATTGACCAGGTTCTGATTGGCGAACGCACCGATCAACGCCCTTACCTTGTTGGGATTCTTGAGCGTGAAGGCTGGATGGTTCATCAGCATCTGCACGCGCTCAAGGCCCCCAGGCAGCGGGCTTCCTGCCTGCACGCTGAACCACTGGTCCATGACGAGCGGGTCATCCTTGAACTGCTCTGCGAACGACTCGAGTGCCTGCTGGCGCTGGGTATCGAATGGCGAATTGACGAGAATGGCCATGGCCGACAGGCGCTCGGTCATGTTGTCGCTGTTCTCGAACTGGTCGAGACAGGCCTGCAGAACCTGGTCCTGCCCTTCCAGCATCAGGTAGGACAGCGCAATGTTCTGGAGCCCTCGCCGAGCGATTTCGTCTGCCTGCGCCTTGTAGGGTGTCGCGCGGGATATCGCGCGATTTTCCTGGTAGCGCTTCCAGAGGACGTCGAACAACGCACCGGCAATGAATCGGCGAGCGTGCTCGCGTGCAGCATGAATGGCGTCTGGATCAGCAACCGTCGAGATTTCCGTCAGATAGGCTTCCGATGGCAGGCTGAGCATCTCCGCAACCATGGCCTGGTCCAGCGATGTATCCGAGAGCACGTGAGCGAAGGCGTCGACCAGGCGCGTATCAAGCTGCATGGGTTCACCGCGCTGCTGCTGTGCAATCAGATCCTGTAGGACCTGGACCGACAGTTGCTGCCCAGCATCCCAACGATTGAAGCCATCGGTGTCATGCTGCATCAGGAACATCAGTTGGTCCCTGTCGTACGGAAAACTCCATTTCACCGGCGCGGAAAAACCGCGCAGCAACGAGGGCAATGGCTTCTCTGAAACGTCCTCGAATACGAAAGTCTGCTCGGGTTCGGTGACCGAGACCACACGCGATGTGCCTTGCGCTTCCGATTCACCTTGTAGTCGAAGCGGAAGGGCCTGGCCACGTGCGTCGAGCAAACCAAGTTCGACCGGGATAACGAAGGGCTCTTTGTCGGTCTGCCCTGGCGTTGGCGGACAGCTCTGACGGAACGTGAGCGCGTAGCGGCCCTGCGCCTCGTCGAATGTCTCGGTGATGTCGAGCCGTGGCGTGCCCGACTGGCTATACCAGCGCTTGAATTGCGTGAGATCGATTCCGTTGGCGTCTTCCATGGCCTTGACGAAATCGTCGCAGGTCACAGCCTGTCCGTCATGACGCTCGAAATACAGGTCCGACCCACGACGGAAGCCCTCGGCACCGACCAAAGTGTGGATCATACGGACGACTTCCGAACCCTTTTCATAAACAGTCAGGGTGTAGAAGTTGGAGATCTCGATGAACGAATCCGGGCGAACGGGATGGGCCATGGGGCCTGCGTCTTCGGCGAACTGATGCGTCCGCAAATAAGCAACGTCCTCGATGCGCTTGACCGTTCGTGAATTCATGTCGGCACTGAATTCCGCGTCGCGGAAAACGGTGAAGCCTTCCTTGAGCGAAAGCTGAAACCAGTCACGGCAGGTCACGCGGTTGCCGGACCAGTTGTGGAAGTATTCGTGCGCGACGATCGCCTCGACACGCTGATGGGCGGCATCCGTGGCCGTCTCCGCCTTCGCCAGCACCGCACTGGAGTTGAAGATGTTGAGGCCCTTGTTCTCCATGGCGCCCATATTGAAATCGTTGACGGCGACAATCATGAAGATGTCCAGATCGTACTCTCGACCATAGACCTCCTCGTCCCACTTCATCGACTTCTTGAGGCTGTCCATCGCGTGCTGGCATTTGTCGATGTTTTCAGGCTCGACATAGATGCGCAACGCGACCTCACGTCCGCTCATCGTGGTGAAACTGTCTTCCACACACCAGAGGTCACCCGCGACCAAAGCGAACAGGTAGGCGGGTTTGCGGAACGGATCTTCCCACGTCGCCCAGTGCCGGCCGCCCTCTTCCGTACCGCTTGCAATCGGGTTCCCGTTGGAAAGCAGCACCGGATAGCGCGCCTGGTCGCCAGACACCGTTGTGGTGAAACGGCTCATCACGTCCGGGCGGTCAAGGTAATAGGTGATCTTGCGGAATCCTTCTGCTTCGCACTGTGTGCAAAACATCTTGCCTGACTTGTACAGCCCCTCCAGGGCCGTGTTTTGCTCGGGATGAATGCGCACCGTACTGTCGACCACGAATTGCTCGGCGGTGGGCTGCAACGTCAGGTGGTTTTCGTCCAATACATAGTCGCTGCGCTGAAGCTCAGTGTCATCGAGAGACAGACTGAGGAGTTCCAGATGCTGCCCATCCAGAACCAGTGGAGGCAGCGCGACGTCGGCGGACTCCCCGACACGATCGGGATTGCGCCGCATCACCAGCTGCGTGTGAACCAGCGAATGGTCCTCATGCAGCTCGAATGTCAGATGCGTTTCGTCGATCAGGTAATCGGAGGCCAGGTAATCCTTGAGGTGGATGACTTTGGGTTGATCGGTGCGCATGAAGCCTCCTTGAGTGAGCGACGTCGCCTCAGCGATGTCGCCACGAATGATGGGGTACGACGCGCTGCGCCATCGAAGCCGTGTGAGCCCCGACGCGCAGACGATGACATGTCGTTACATTACCTCAGCACGACGGCTTACGCAGCGCACTGTGAGGTTGAAAGACGAACGCGGATCAGGCGGCGCTGGCTGCGACGTTGTATGCGGTGAACTTGCGAACGTTGATGACGCCTGTATCCAGCATGAGGTACTGGCCCTTGATACCCATCAGCGTACCTTCGACGATAGGTGTCTTCTCGAAATCGAACGTCGCGATCTTCGTTGGATAGACCTCGACCGGATAACGGATATCAACTGGCCGGGCATCCGCGAGCAACTGAATCGCCTGGAGACCGAAGCGATTTTGCAGCCCCATGATTCCCTCGGCGAGGCGATCAAACAGCCTTTCGCGTATCTCGATCAAGTCGAGCGGGGCCGCATCTGACTTGAGCAGCGCGCGCCAATTGGTGCGGTCGGCGACTTCGCTTCGCAACAGGTCTTCCACAAAACCGGATTGCTGTCGGGTGGATACGCGCATGATGGGAAGTGCCTGCATGGCACCCTGATCCAGCCAACGCGTCGGCAATTGCGTCCCACGCGTGATCCCTACCTTGATGCCGGACGAATTGGCCAGGTAGACGATGTGGTCGGTCATACAGAATTCAGCACCCCAGGCCGGATCACGGCAGGTACCAAGCTCATGGTGGCAACGCTCGGGGCTGACGATGCAGGTATCGCATTGGGGCAGCTTCTTGAAACAAGGGTAGCAATAACCCTGGCTGAAGCTCTTGTTCGTCTTGCGACCGCAGTGCGTGCAGTGAATGGCACCCAGATACTCCAGGCGGATAGGGCGGCCAATCAGCGGGTTGACAGAAATCTCGGCATCACCGAGACGAAGCTTGTACTGAACAGGCGTATCCAGCTGCACCCTCATCTTCTCAAGGGCGCCACGACCAAGTTCCTGCATCAGTGAATGGCGTCCGACTTGAAAAGGATGTTCTCGACCGGCACTTCCTTGGAACTGCATTGCTGCGGTCCCATGTAACCGGTCCGTTGATCCTCCGGCAGGTGCTTTGCCTCATAGGCGATGACCGCCTGAAGCGACAGCTCCTTCTGCTCCTGAGTGAGTTTTCGGCCATCAGACCACTTCCCGGTCTCTACCGCGAGCTTGAGGCTCTCATAGATATCCGGGGTGATGTTCTGGATAAGCTGGGCGAAGGACGACATGGACACCTCGGCTAGATAGCGTAAGCGCCCATTTTAGGGGGTTGGGTAGATCGCCGTCGAGTCGCCTCCGGCGACCGGTCTCGCCTCAGGCCGGCTGACCGCGCCCACGTGACAGCATGCCCGCGATCGCACCGAACGCGCAGCCCGCCAATAACCCACCGACGTGCGCTGCATTGGCAATCGCCCCGAAGCCCAGTGCGCCAACCACGCCGGTCATGCAGACAACTAGCCAGATCAGCATCATTCCAACCACACCCGGCGGTAGTCGGAAAATTGAATTGGGCGAGACCTTTTGGAAAATCCAGCAATAACCGAGCAGCCCGTAAAGCACCCCGGACAGCCCGCCAAACAGGCTCGGCCCGCCATACGTGTACTGAGCGACGTTCGCGATCAGGCTGAACACAAGCGAAAGCCCCAGTAGCGTCAGGCCGCCATGCCGTGTTTCGATCCGCCTTCCCAACTCCCAGAACCAGAGACTGTTCATCGCAAGGTGCAGAAAACCGAAGTGAATGAACATCGGGGTGATGAGTCGCCACCACTGGGACGTCAGCGTGTACTCGACGGGCGCGAAATACAGGTACTGGTCCTGAATACGGAAGTCCAGGAAGCTGAGCCATCGGATAGTCGAGAATTGGTCACCGAAGCCGGTGAAGAGCGCGGCGAGCAACGTCAGCACCAACATTGCCGTTGTCGCGGGATTGCTCGCTAATTGCTCCTTGACGCTGCGGCGCCGTGCTTGCCGCGCCTGCATCCGCTCGGACAGCTCGACATGCTCAGGCTCGGCACCGTCCGGATGCGCGGCGTACAGTGCCCTGACCTCTTCAGCGCTGCCGTCGTCCAACACCCAGACGATCTGGACATCGTTTGATTCAACGACGCGGTGTGCAACACCCAGCGCCCGCAATAGCGTGGTGAAACCCCGCAAGTCGACATCCAGCGCTACTCGAAACGCCTCTACCTGGCTCACTCACGTGCCTCCGGGGTATCTACATCCACCCATACGAATCGGCTGGCTTCGAGTTGCTGCTCTCCGTCGAAACGATACGCGACGAGCTTGCCGCCCAGGACAGCGCTGTAGTCCAGGCAGGCCAGGTTCTGCCGGATAGGCTCGGGCTCGCCGTTACGCCAGTAGTGCCCCACGAACAGGGGCGGCTGGTCGTCGCCATAACACAGCAATTGGCTGCGCTGCTCCTCGGTAAGAGGGCAGTCGATCATGTCCTCTGGCAATCCGTCTGGTTGGAAGACGATATCGCCCAAGGTACGTGGCGATGGCTCCCAGAACTTCGTGCGAAACACAGAGCGCTCGAAACCGTCCCGACCACGGATCGTTCGACCGTCCGGCAGCCGCATCCCCGTCCCGCGCAGCAACCGATCAAATGTGCGGCATGGAAGGCTTTCCGCGATCCCCGACTCACGGAGGAAGGCTTGGTCGACGCGACCATCCGGGAAACGCTCGAACAGCGACTTCACCAGCATGTGGTCCCAGCAAGCATGGACCAGACGGAACCGGCCGGCATCGACTGCCAATGGCAAGCTATAGAACCAGCCCAGGAAATCCCGCCAGTCCCCGGGATGATGCGCGAACTGCTCCAGCGTATCGCCGATGATTCGGCTGTTGCGCTCCGAGTGTTCCCTGATATGGCCACGTTCGCTTTCGGGCGGTGCGACGGTATGCCACCCGAGCACGTCATACTCATGATTGCCCATCAGGCACAAGGCTTGCCCGGCGTCCACCATGTCATGAACCAGATGAAGGGCCTCACGGATGCGAGGCCCGCGGTCAACGATGTCGCCGAGAAAAAGCGCCATGCGCCGGGAATGTCGCCAGACGCCATTCGTGCGCCGATAGCCGAGACGCTCGAGCAGGTACTCGAGTGTTCGCCCGCAGCCATGAACGTCGCCAATAATGTCGTAACCCCGTGCCGCATCCAACATCATGGCGCCCCCGGCGAACCCAGCCGACTTCCCCACCCGAGCTTGGTGCGACAGACTTCGTAGTAGTTGTGGTCCAGCGGGTGAATAAGACGCAGCTTGCGAGGCTTTTTGTTGACCTTGACGGTATCACCCGGTGCGCAGGTGAAATGATTTTGCCCATCACAGGACACCTGTGGATATATCTGCATATTGGGCGAGACGACGATTTTGAGCTCGCTGTTACCGTCCACGACGATGGGGCGGCTCGAAAGCGTATGGGGGTACATTGGCACGACAACGATGGCGTCGAGCTTGGGATGCATGATTGGGCCGCCGGCCGAAAGCGCATAGGCAGTCGACCCGGTCGGGGTGGAAATGATCAGCCCATCCGCACGTTGGCTGCAAACGAATTGCCCATCGATATGCAGTTCGAACTCGATCATGCGCGTGGATTTGCCAGGGTGTAGCACTACGTCGTTCAGGGCATCGCCTTGCCCGATCGCCTCGCCATTACGACGCACTTCCGCCTCGAGAAGGAAGCGGCTTTCCATCATGTACTGGCCGTCCAGCACTTCGGCGACCTTGACCTCGAGCTCATCCGGACGGATATCCGTGAGGAATCCAAGGTTGCCACGATTGATGCCCAGCACCGGGACCTTGTGATTGGCCATCACACGCGCCGCGCCGAGCAAACTCCCATCGCCGCCCACCACGATAACGAGGTCACAGGCCTCACCCAGCGACTTGCGCGATGAGACCTGCATGCCGTGTCCCGGCAAGACATCGGCAATGGTTTCTTCGAGGATTACATGCAAACCGCGGTCCGACAGGAACCGCTTCAGGCGTCGGATAGTGTCCAGAACCTGGGAGCTGCCCAGGCGGCCAATGATGCCAATATTGCGAAACTGCTGCTGCATGGGACTCCCGGAGTGACAGGCTGGACGATCGAATTATGGGCAATGGTGCCGGTACCGGCAAACCACCCAAGCGCTTCGGCACGCTATGCTGAACGCATGACGATCTTCAGTTCGCTTGCCGAGATCATTGACGACCTGACCTCGCCCACCGTTCGCGACCTTGCCTGGGTTCTGACCGCACCGCCGCTGCTGCATTCCATCGAAGAACAGCGGCATCCACTCATCGCGAGCGTATGGGCAGAGCAGCCGACGTCGATGCGCGATTGGCTGACTGCGCTCGACCAGGCGCCAGCGGCGCTCGATACTTATCTAGCCGGCCGGTTCACGGGCCGCCTCGGCCATTACTACGAAGCCCTGTGGCAATTCGCGGTGCGATCGGCCCATGGCGTAGATCTGCTCGCGACGAACCTCGCCATCCGCGACGGCAACAGGACGCTGGGCGAAATGGACATGGTGTACCGGGACGGCGATGGCGTTCATCACGTCGAGTTTGCGGTCAAGTTGTACCTGGGACCGGAACGAGGCGATGGCACTGACGTTCATGCCTGGCATGGCACCGACATAACGGACCGTCTAGGCATAAAGCTCACCCGCCTTCGTGACCGGCAACTGAAGCTCTCCTCCAGCGAAGCGGGACTCGCGGCACTTCGTACGATGACCAGTGAACCTATACGGTCTTCACTCTGGCTGGGCGGCTATCTGTTTTACCCCGCTGGCATGTGCTGCAGCCCTCCCAAGCTTGCCCATCCGGCTCATCAACGAGGGTCTTGGATGCGGTACGGCGACTTTGCCTTGCAGGCTGACCCGGCAATGTGGCGGCTGATTCCTCGACAGCGCTGGCTCGCCCCCGCACTGCCCGCCTTGACCGAGGCGCTCCCCGACAGATTCTCGGATTGGAAGGCAGAGTTTCCTACACCTGCGCCCGCAAAGCTGCTGGCTCGCCTTGATCCAAGCACGGGCATCGAAATGGAACGCGTGATGCTCGTGGACGATGCGTGGCATGGCGCTTCCGCACAGGCATCAAGTGACTAGGGAAGGTTGAGACCAAAGCCCCGTCGGGCTTGCAGGCCGCCCGTGTGTATGAAGACCACTCGGGAACCGCTCGCCAGACCGTCATTGATCACCGCGTCTCGCAGCGCCATCAAAGCCTTGCCGGTATAGATCGGTTCCAACGGCACATCGCACGACTGTCCGAATTCGACCATAAACGTGTTAAGCGCTTCATCCCGCTTCGCAAAACCTTTTCGTGAGGCGTCAACCAGGCGATAGGGTGAATCGGCCCGCCTTTGCTCGCCAAGGATCGAGGCAATGTTTTCAGGAACGCCATAGCCTTCTGGCACTGCAACGGCACCAACGACACCTGAAGCACCGGCTAGCACCAGCCCGGCGAGCGTCGTCCCGGTCCCCACCGGCAACCAAATCTCGTCAGCGGTGGACCAACCCACCCCGTCAAGGCCAGCATCGAGAAGCGTTAGAATCTCACCACAGCCGTTAGCGCCCAGCGCCCCACCACCGCCCTCGGGGATCATCACCGCGCCGGGATAGCGAGCCTGCCAAGGCGTCCAGAAATCAGCAGCGTGGCGCGCCCGATAGCTGCCATAGCCAAGCCAGTGCAATTCCATGCCGAAGGTTTCGAGGTCCCGCACGGTAGGGGTTTCGCAGCGATGGCCTCGGAGTAGCCCAACCGTACGAAGCCCCATGGCATTGCCCACCGCGGCCAATGCATGCAGGTGATTGGAATGCGCGCCGCCCAGGCTGATGAGAGTCGTTGCGCCCGTTGCACGTGCAAGGTCCAGATAGCCTGCCAGCTTGAACGGTTTGTTACCACTGATCACGGGGTCCGTGAGGTCCAGGCGTAAAACCGCCAGCTCGACGCCAGTGCCGTCGAGCCAACCAGGCGATACCGGGACAAGAGGGACGTGCGCCGTATTACTCGCCAATCGCCCCGCTCCGCCCATACGAGGTGTTTAGCAGTGTTGTACTTGGACTGCCGGTAGTGTGGGCTGACGAGGCCGGTACGTCTGCTACGGACGCACGAAGCGCCATGAGCTCGCGCTGAAGATGCAGCGCCGCTTGATGCCAACGTTTTGTCTTGGCCCGCTCTTCCTGCAATGCGCGTGCTGCGATCACGCGATGCGCCTTCTTCAATTCTTCGATAGCCTCCTGATGCTGCTTCGCCAACGCCGCCAGTTGGCGCTGATGCGCCTGCTTGAGCGCTGCCAATACAGCTTCGGCAGGCATGGCAGTGCCTTCATCGGGCTCCACCGGCGCGTCGGTCAGAATACCCAGGCGGTTGCGCTTGACCCGCGCCTCAAGCAACTGCAGATGGTTCGTACTAGGTGTCCAGAGCTGGAGGTTCAGCGAATCGGCATTTTCGTTGCTGGGCTGCGCAATGCGCAGGTGCTGACCGTTACGTATCTGCTTGAATGGCGCAGCGTCCGCCAGCTGCCGCAAAGGCAGGTTCCACTCGATCAGCGGGACGCCGGCCGAATCGAAGTCTAGCCAGAAGCATACAAGCGCCTGAAGACTCAACTGGCTGTCGATTAGCGCATAGATAGCGGGTGCCCGGTCGCAAGCGAAGCACTCGACGCTTGCAAGGCCATCGAGCAATGCGTCGAACTCGGCTGGCAACATCTCGCGGATGATCTCCGAGCCGTGGAACAAAAATACGGCCTCGGTCAGTGGGGGCGGCTTGAGCGGGCTCACGGTGCGGGCTCCTCTGGCTTAACGAATGCAGGACATTAGCCTTGAACACAGATAGCCGCACCAGGGCGGTGGCGGCAACGGTTCGGCAGCTAGTCTAGGCCAGAGAGCGTCACGCAGGTGTGACACGCTTGGCAGCCATCCGGGCTGCCAGGCAGATCACTTCGCTTTGTAGATGATGCCTGGGTTGCACTGAACCATCTGGTACAGGTTCGGCAGGCCGTTCAGGGCTTCCGATGCGCCCAGGAACAGATAGCCACCTGGTTTGAGGGTGGCATGGATGCGCGTGAGGATGTCTTTCTTCACATCTGCCGAGAAATAGATCAGGACGTTCCGGCAAAACACGACGTCGAACTTGCCCAGAGGCGCGTAGCTGTCCAGCAGGTTGAGTGATCGAAACTCAACGCGATTGCGGATCGTCGGCTTCACAACCCAGCGGCCAGGCGTCTTCGGATCGAAATAACGCTGCAGGCGATCTGGAGAAAGCCCCCGCCCCATGGCAAGGCTGTCGTACTCTCCAGTCTTGCATGCATTAAGCATCGAGCCAGACAAATCGGTTGCCACGATCTGCACACCGGCACGGAGTTGGCCCGGCGCCGTACGCTCGTACTCATCGAGCGTCATCGCCAGCGAATAGGGCTCCTGACCAGACGAGCACGCCGCCGACCAGATACGGAGGCGCTGGCCCGGGCTTGCCTTGAGCATTTCAGGCAAGACCTTCGACTTCATCACCTCGAAGGGATAGGCGTCGCGAAACCAGAGCGTCTCGTTGGTCGTCATGGCATCGACAACCTGCTCACGCAGCGTTCCCCTTACGGGTGACTGCATCTTCTGGACGAGCTCTCCAAGCGACGCAATACCTTGCTGCTCCATCAGCTTGTTGAGGCGGCTGGAAACCAGGTACTGTTTGTTGGTGCCGAGCAGGATCCCGCAGGTCTTTTCGAGAAAGACGCGGAACTGCTCGAAATCCGAATTGTTCGTGGATGACACTCAGAGGCCTCGCGCAACAGGGTAAAAGCGTGGTGTGGCAAGCTGGGCTTCAGCTTGCGCACACGGCATTGATTCGTTCGACCACGCGAGACGCCAATTCGTCCGGCTTGAACTTCGGCAGGAAATCATCGGCGCCGACCTTTTTCACCATCGCCTGGTTGAACACACCCGACAGCGATGTATGCAGAAGGATATGCATCTTCTGCATTCTTGGATCGTGGCGCACCTCTGCCGTCAGGGTATAGCCATCCATCTCGGGCATCTCGATGTCGGAGATCATCATCAGAAACTCATCATTGGGCTGCTTGCCCTCGTCGAGCATCTTGTGAAGATAGTCCAGCGCCTGACGCCCGTCATTAAGTGCGACGACTTCCAGGCCAACGCTTTCGAGGCAGCGTTTGACCTGCTTGCGAGCGACTGACGAGTCATCGACGATCAGCACGCGACGAGACATGGCCTTGGCCTGTGTCTCGCTGTCGATCACACCTTCGGAAATGACTTCCGAGGTCGGCGCAACCTCGGCCAGGATCTTCTCGACATCAATGATCTCGACAAGCTGGTTGTCTACCCGGGTGACCGCAGTCAGATAGTGCGCGCGCCCGGTACCCTTGGGTGGCGGATGAATCGACTCCCAGTTCATATTGATGATGCGCTCAACGGAGCGCACCAGGAATCCCTGAATCTTCGAGTTGTACTCGGTGATGATGACAAAACTGTTCTTGATGTCATCAAGGCCGCGTCGACCCGTCGCCATCGAGAGGTCGAGAATGGGCAATGTACCGCCACGAATGTTCGCGACACCGCGCACAACCGGACTGGACTTCGGCATGATGGTCAGATGTGGGCATTGCAGCACCTCTTTCACCTTGAACACGTTGATGCCGTAAAGCTGCGAGCCATCCAGCCGGAACAGAAGCAGCTCCAGACGGTTCTGCCCCACCAGCTGTGTTCGCTGATTAACCGAATCCAATACACCGGCCATGCCGATTACCTCATAAAGACTGATGCGTATTCCCGATTCCGCAAATGGCACGCCCTTTGCTGAAATCCGGTCATGAATACATTTACGTCACTTTTTCGACTGATCGCCCGATTCCGCCTTTTCAAGCGCGGCGTACGGTCGCTTTCGCTCGGCTGCGGTCTACTGCTGGCCTCGCAGACGTATGCGCAGGAGCTTGTCACTACGCCCAACCAGCTTATCGGCACTGCCCAGGGTTTTCTTGAATGGACTGTAGAAGATTATCTGCAACGTAGTGCAATCGAAGCACGTCACGAGATCAGCATCAACACAATTGATCCCCGCCTGCGCCTCGGCTATTGCCCGGACGGCATCAATGCATCACTTGAAAGCCCCGCCGAGCCGATCGGCCGGGTGACTGTCCGTATCACCTGCACCGGCAGCGCACCGTGGACGGTGTTCGTTCCCGCCCAGGTTAAGTTCTTTAGAAATGTAGTCGTGACGACGCAGCCACTGAAACGTCTCGCCGTCATTGGCTTCGATCAGGTGGCGCTTGCCGAGCGCGACATCGGGCTCATAAAGCAGGGCTACCTGACATCTGTCGATCAGGTCGTCGGTAAGAAACTCACGCGCCCGACCGTCATGGATCAGGTGCTCAGCCCCTCCTTCCTGAACGATGCGGAACTCGTTCGCCGTGGCGACCAGGTCGTGATTTCTGCGCGTAGTGGCGCTATCAATGTGAAGATGCCGGGCGAGGCGCTGGCCGATGGCGCCCAAGGCCAGCAGATTCGTGTCCGCAACCAGCGCTCGGAGCGCGTGGTCAAAGCTCGGGTGACCGGTCCCGGGCAGGTCGAGGTGGATATGTAGACACGTCGACGAAACCTCGTTTTCGGCACGGCCTCGTCGAGCAAGGCATCGACGAAAGGTGTAGCATGTGCCAGCCATCCGTTGTACGGTCGATGGACGCCAGGTACGTCTGTTATGCGGAATCGACGACCTCTCGGTGGCGGGATGAAAAAAAAGCTCAAGTTTCCTTCGGTAGCGCCGAAAAGCTTGGCAAGCGTCCACTACGAGGTTTCAAGACATGGTTATCGAATTCAATCGGCCGAATTCGACTTCGGCCCCGACGACAAGTCGAACAAGCGCCACGCAAGGCCCTTCCCAGGCGGAAAAGCCCACGAAGGCCGCTGAGCCACAGGCAGCCGCTTCGACGTCGCGCGGCGAGAGCGTTCAGCTGAGCCAGGAAGCGCAGGATCTGAAAGGCGTGACCGACCGACTGAAAGACCTACCAGTGGTCAACAGCGAAAAGGTTGCAAGCCTCAAGGCTGCTATCGCTGATGGCAGCTACCAGGTCAACAGCGAACGCGTCGCCAGCAAAATGCTCAATTTCGAAGCGCAGCGCTGATCCTCAGGATTTGTGCCGCGCGTTAGCTCACGCGGAGTATTCTGAATGCCTGCTGCTGCCCTGCTGCAATTGTTCGAAGAAGACGTCGGCCATGCCGAGCGCCTTCGTGGCCTCATCGATGAAGAGTTCGACGCGCTCCAGGCACGTGACCTGGAACGACTCCAGGCCATCTTGGCTGAGAAGCAGCCCTTGCTGGCGCTGTTGGACCAGCATGCCAAAATGCGGACCGCATTGATGTCCAAGGCGGGACTGCCTGCTGATCGAGACGGGCTGGAAGCGCTTGCCAAGCGCGCGGCCGAAGGCACCGCCCTTGTGGAACGTAGCGAGGCGCTGAGCGCCGGGCTCGAGCAGTGCCGGGCCAGCAATGTGCGAAACGGGCGTCTTATCAATGCCAACCAGGCGGCTGTTGGGCAACTGCTTGGCATCCTGCGCGGCGGTAACGATACACCGAGCCTGTACGATCGACGTGGCAGCACGGCACGGTCTGGATACCAGCGCCCGCTGAGCGAAGCCTGATTTTCAACTCGCACAAGGACATACTGTCGATAAGCCAGTATTCTGGTGCAACGTATCAAGAGACCGGAGCACTGGACGTGTCCACCCTCTTTGCCCAAAACGATGGCCCACAGCCCCCTCGTATCCTGAAGACGGCTGTCGAAGTACAGGCCAACCTGAGGACGCTCCTGGAAGGACGCGACCCATTGGTAATCAGCTTCGAGGGCCGCGGCCAGCTATTTCAGAGCTTCGTTGTCGCCGTTGATAAAGAGCGCGGCGTTTATGCGCTCGATGAAATCATTCCCAACGCAGGCGAGCGATTCATCACAAACGGTGAGCCTTTCAAGGTCCACGGCTATCATGATGGCGTCAAGATCGCCTGGTCCTCCGACGGCGCGCTTCAGGTAGGTGAGCTTTCCGGTGCGAAATGCTACTGGGGATATCTGCCCGCTGAGGTCATTTATTACCAGCGCCGCAACGCGTTTCGCGTGTCCCTCAAGCTGAGCGAACTGGTGGACGTCGATCTCGGAGGCAAGCGCCTGTCGGACGCGATCAGCGGGCAGATGCTGGATATCTCCGCCACAGGATGCAGGATTCGCTTCCCGGGGAATGTCACCGACCGCATCCAACCCGGCCAGGTTTATGACACCTTCACCGCCAGGTTACCGTTCGGCGCACTGACGATGGCCATTGAGCTGCGCCATTGCCACTATTCGAACGAAGCCGACAAGACCTTCGCCGGCATCCGCTTTCACAGGATGAGCGGCCTCGAACAGCGCAATGTCGAGCGCTTCGTCTATCAGCTCCAGCGCGAAGCGCGCCGCGTCGACTAGCCCTTTATCCTGATCGACCGGCCCCCTATGGCCGGTCTTTCCGCTCATCGCCGTCTTCAGGCGTATCTGAACCCGAGCCGCTCAAAACTCCAGCACCATCAACCCCAGGCGAAGCCTCCGTTTCGGAAGTAACCGACTCGTCGCCCGGCGCTGCGGCTTCCGGCGCATCCTCCGTCATGACATCCTGAACCACCTGCTCGTCGACCCGCGGATCGAGCGCTGCCGTGAGGGGTGAACTCGCCGTACTGTCCTGCATGGGAACGTGTTGAAGCGGCGCGTTCTCGACCTGATGTTTGTGTGTCACCTGATCCGGCCTCACGCGCCAGACCAAAAGCAGGCCACATGCGCTGAAGAATGCGTAAAGCATGTTCGCGCCAAAAAGCTTCATCAGCAGCCCACCCAGCAGTGGACCGATACTGGCGCCGATACCGAAGGTCACCAGCAGCATCGCTGTGAGCGACACGCGCCGCTCTGCCTCGACATGATCGTTCGCGAACGCCACCGCAAGGGGATAAAGACTGAAGTGCAGCAGGCTAACAATGAACGCTAGGGGCAAAATCAGCTGCAGCGGCAGTTCTGGCATCAACGCGAGGGGAAGCGACGCTATGGTCAAGGCCAGTGCCGCATTGCGAATCAGTTTGGATCGGTCCGAACGGTCCGAGAACCAACCCAGTGGCCACTGCACAACGAGTCCCGCCAGGATACACGCACCCATGTACAGGCCGACCTCCTCTGTCGGCAGGCCTACGCGAGACGCATACAACGGGCCCAGGCCATAGAACGCGCCAATGACGAGGCCCGATGCGAACGTTGTCATCAGCGATACGGGCACGCGCTGCAGGAAGAACCGCGGCTCGAGCGGCGCAGGACGCAACGGGGCCGGGTGCAGCTTTCCGGTAAGGGCGACAGGTACCAGGCACAGTGCAAAACACATCGCCACCAGCATGAGCAATTCGGGACCGAGGCTTGGATGAACCACCAACACCATCTGGCCCAGGATAAGGCCCATATAGGAGGCCACCATGTAGGCGCTGAACACGAGTCCACGCGACTTGGCTTCCGCCTGCTCATTCAACCAGCTTTCAAGCACCATGTACTGACACATCATGCCGAGGCCGACCATCATCCGCAGCAGAAGCCAGGCGGGTAACCAATCGACGATGCCAAAGCCCAGTACCGCAGCACTGACAATACCGGCGCATGCCGCGTAAGCCCGGATGTGCCCCACCCTCGCGATGAGGCGGTGGCCTGTCTTCGCTCCCAGCACGAGACCGATGTAGTTAGCCGCCATCATCGCGCCGACCCAGATGCCGTCTACGGTTTCCGACAGGTGCAACGCGAGATACGTGCTCAGAAGGCCGGAGCCCATGAGCATCAACAGCGTGGCGAAATACAGCGCTCGAAATGACTTCCAGATGAGGCGCATTGGTGCTCCGTGAAGCGAAGACAGAACGGCCGGTCGTCCAAAGGCCCGGCCATGAACTGCGTTTCGACAGCGCCGACGTGCAAGTGTCTCGCACGTCGCAAAGAGATTAGCGCATGGTCGGCTCAGGCATACGCGGCCAGGAAGCGACGCTCCCAGGGGGTGATTTCATCGAAGAAATGCGCGAGTTCCATAGCCTTCGTCGCGACATAGCCGTCGACGAAGGCCTCGTTGAACAACGCCCTCGCCAGTTCGCTGCGTCTGAGGCGCTCCAGCGCGGCGTGCATCGTTCCCGGCAGCACAAGTCCATCTGGCACGACGAGTTCACCCTGCACGGCCGCATCGGGCTCGATTGCGTTCTCGATACCGTACAAGCCTGCCGCCAGGCTTGCCGCTATCGACAGGTACGGATTGGCGTCTGCGCCTGGCAATCGGTTTTCCACGCGCCGCGCTTCTGGGCCACTTGCCGGGATACGCAACCCCGCGGCGCGATTGTCGAGCGACCAGCAGCAATTGTTCGGTGAAGCAAACGGATTGCATAGACGCTGGAAGGAGTTCACATGGGGGGCCATGAACAACGTGAGATCAGGCAGGCACGCCTGCAGACCACCGATGTAATGCCGGAACGCGGCAGTAGGCGATCCCTTCATATCGCTGAAGATATTCGCGCCGGTACACCGGTCGGTCAGACTCTGATGGATATGCATGGAGCTGCCCGCCGTACCAGCGAGCGGTTTCGCCATGCATACCACCGACAGACCATGCTTGAGCGCGATTTCCTTCAACAGGTGCTTGAATAGGAACGTCTGGTCTGCCAGCAGCAGCGGATCCCCATGAAGCAGATTGATTTCGAACTGGCTGGTGCCCATCTCATGCATGAAAGTGTCCCGCGGCATGCCGAAGTGGGCCATGGCCTGGTAAACCTCGCTGAAGAAGGGTCGCAGTCCATTGTTCGACGTCACACTAAAGGCGGACTGACCGATCTCCTGCCGTCCGTCAGCGCCTATGGGCGCCTCGAACGGTTTGTTCGGATCCGGGTTTGGTGCGAAGACGAAGAATTCGAGCTCCGTGGCGACTACTGGCTGGAGCCCTCTTGCCCGATAGCGTTCCACTACTGTCTTCAACAACTGACGCGTCGACAGCAGGCATGGTGTGCCGTCCAGCTCAGTCGCATCGCAGATTGCAAGCCCGCGTGGCTCAGCGCTCCATGGAAGCAGATGGATCTGATCCTGTTGAGGCGTCATGGCGACATCGCCGTCGTCATCACCATAGAAGCGCGTCGGTGGATAGCCTCCCATCATGCATTGGAGAAGCACCCCTCTGGCCAGCTGCAAGCGCCGTCCTTCAAGGAAGCCCTCCCCTGTCATGACCTTGCCACGCGGCACGCCATTCAGATCGGGGGTTATGCACTCCACCTCAGTCACGCTGCCCAATCGCGCGCGCAGAGTGTCCTGGCCTTCGCTCGTCATGACCCGTCCCTTATCAGCCCATCGTCCACACAAAGAATGACCGGGCGCCCTGACAGACGCCTGGCCGGGTATCGCAGGCTGGCGGGAAGATGTCCAGCCAGTCAGGCATGTTCGCGATTCTACACGCCGGCCACCAACACGATAGGCGTCCGGGGCCGTTCCAGCTCCAGCTATGCGCCGCGGATAGGTGTATCGCGGTGCGCTGCGCGAACGTATTGAGCGGGCCAAGGGACCGACCGATCCCGCAACGCTTCGGCCGCATGCAGCGGCCAATAGGGGTCCCGCAACAGCTCGCGCGCCAGGAAGATCAGATCGGCTTGGCCCGTGCGCAGTATGTGTTCGGCCTGAACGGCTTCGGTGATCATGCCGACAGCGCCGGTCGCGATGCCCGCTTCGCGTCGGATTTGCTCCGCGAAGGCAGTCTGGTAGCCGGGGCCAACCGGGATCTCGGCATTGGCAGAAGTACCGCCGGAAGAAACATCAACGAGATCCACCCCAACTGCCTTCAGGCGGCGCGCCAGCTCCACGGAATCCTCGGCATTCCAGCCATCTTCGACCCAGTCCGTTGCGGACAGGCGAACGAACAGTGGCAGTTCTTCTGGCCAGGTCTCGCGGACCGCCTCGGTGATTTCAAGTAGAAGTCGGATGCGGTTATCGAAGCTTCCACCGTATTGGTCGTCTCGCCGATTGGACAGTGGTGAAAGGAATTGATGCAGGAGGTAGCCGTGGGCCGCATGGATTTCGGCAATCTTGAATCCCGCCGCCAGTGCACGTTCCGCACCACGGACAAAGGCATCGATCACCGCTTTTACTTCATCGGCGCCAAGCGCATGGGGAACTGCATGATCGGGGCCGAATCCGATTGCGGAAGGCGCTACTGGGGTCCACCCGCCTGCACCCACAGGGACAGCCCCCGACTTGCCAAGCCAGGGCTGCCAGGTACTGGCCTTACGCCCGGCATGGGCCAGCTGAATACCGGCAACCGAGCCCTGGCTTTCGATGAATTGCGTGATTCGGCGTAACGGACCGACCTGTTCATCATTCCAGATGCCTAGGTCCTCTGGCGTGATCCTTCCTTCAGGCAACACAGCGGTCGCCTCGACGAGCACGAGTCCGGCGCCCCCGACTGCGCGGCTTCCTAGGTGAACCATGTGCCAATCGTTGGCAAGGCCATTCTGAGCAGAGTATTGGCACATGGGTGACACGACGATGCGGTTCGGAAGTGTCACACGGCGTAGCGTCATGGGTTCGAAGAGCTTGGTCATGTTCACCTCGGCATTCGGAGCCACCCACAAAGGCAGTTCACTGGAAAATAGGTGCCTTTACGCATCCCCGCCATCCCGGAACCTGACAGCAAAGCCATCAGCCGCGAGCGATGGCCGCAAAGGTCCCGCTGGTATGTTGAGCCAACACCTGTGGTGCCAGTTCCAGTTCGAGGCCCCTTCGGCCCGCACTGACATGAATCGAGTCATGCTGAAGCGCCGAGCTGTCAATGAACGTACGAAGCCGTTTCTTCTGCCCGAGCGGGCTGATGCCCCCTACCAAATAGCCCGTAGCCCGCTGCGCTGCTACAGGGTCGGCCATGTCGACCTTTTTTACGCTTGCAGCGCCCGCCAACGCCTTCAGATCAAGCGTACCGGTAACCGGCACCACTGCCACCAGCAGCTCTCCCCGCTCGGTCGCGGCCAGCAGTGTCTTGAACACCAACGCTGGGGCGAGGCCCAACTTTTCGGCTGCTTCCAGTCCGTAAGATGCGCTTTTCGGATCGTGGGTATAACTCAGCACGCGGTGCTCAGCTTTGGCTTTCTTCAACAGGTCGATGGCAGGTGTCATGGCTCAGCCCAGAGGAATCTATCCCCATTCTAGGCCGCTGGACGGCCTCTTGGCAGCACCCTCAGCGCCGAGTGTCGCATTGAGGGAACGGCACCTGGATAGACCGATTCGAACACTCGAGTGAACCGAGCGAAGCACATGAACCAGCCTGAAACACCAACCGACCTGATGGGCTTTCTGACCTGCCTGGAGAAGGTTGCGCCCAATGATCGCGAAATCAGTTTCGAGCAAATCGTCGAGGCGGTTGGCGGTCGTAGCTTCGGCCCCCTGCTGCTCGTTCCGGGGTTGATCGTCGTATCGCCGCTGTCAGGCATTCCCGGCGTTCCGACGATCATGTCGCTTGTCATCAGTCTCGTCACAATCCAACTCCTGATGGGGCGTAAATACATCTGGCTGCCGAGATGGCTGCTCAAGCGCAAGATCCGTCGTAGCCGTGTGAGGCGAACCTTGCGCTGGCTGAAGAAGCCGGCGCGCTACGTCGATGCCGTGCTGAAGCCGCGGCTTGCCATCCTCACACGAGGCGTCGCCATCTACATCGTTGGCCTGCTTTGCCTGACCGTCGCATTGACGATGCCGCCACTCGAACTGATCCCGTTCGCCAACAGCCTGGCCGGAGCCGCCATATGCCTGCTCAGTCTCTCCCTGATCACTCGAGACGGCGTGGCAGCTGTCTGCTCGATGTTCATCGTTGCCGGACTCATCGGCGTCATTGCCAGTACCTTCCTCTAGCTCGACAGCTACACACTCATCAGGGACACTCCCTGCATTAGTTGCGCTCATATCACGCTCGATCCAGTTGAACTGGGCGCGTCGATGGGCCGCCACCTGCCGGAATGGTTCCCATGCTTGAAATTCGCCACCTGAAAACACTTCACGCCCTGCGTGAGACCGACAGCCTCGTCGAAGCTGCGGAACGGCTGCACCTGACGCAGTCGGCCCTCTCACATCAGTTCAAGGAGCTCGAAGAGCGACTAGGTCTTCAGTTGTTCACACGCAAGACCAAGCCCGTACGCTTCACAAGCGCCGGCTTGCGGCTTCTTCAGCTGGCTGATGAGGTGCTTCCCCAGCTACGCAGCGCCGAACGTGATCTTGCCCGGCTCGCTGGCGGTACGGCAGGACGGCTGCACATGGCCATCGAATGCCACAGCTGTTTCCAATGGCTGATGCCAACCATCGACCAATTTCGTGACGCTTGGCCGGAAGTTGAACTGGACCTGGCGTCTGGTTTCTCCTTCGCGCCACTGCCCGCCCTCGCCCGTGGCGACCTCGACCTCGTCGTCACGTCGGATCCGGTGGACCTGCCCGGCATTACGTATGTCCCGCTCTTCACCTACGAAGCGCTACTGGCGGTTGCGAATCAGCATCCGCTGGCCACACGCTCGAACATCACGCCTGAAGACCTCGAATCCGAGGTGTTGATCACCTATCCGGTAGAGAGGGACCGGCTTGATGTCTTCAACCATTTTCTCGACCCGGCAGGCGTCGAACCCGCTCATGTGCGCACGTCTGAACTGACGGTAATGATGATGCAACTGGTCGCATCGGGCCGCGGTGTCTGTTGCCTGCCAAACTGGGCACTGCATGAATACAGTTCACGCGGGTATGTCACGGCAAAACGACTGGGAGACAAGGGCCTGTTCGCAACGCTGCATGCCGCAATCCGCGCGGACATGCTGGATTCGCCGTTCATGCGTGATTTCCTGCTGACGGCAAAGGACACCTCCTTCGCGACGCTCGAAGGTGTGAGCGCCGCACCCAAAAGCCGCTGAACGTCAGACGATGGCCAGCGGTACCTTACGCTCTGGGCCCGGCAGCGCTGCGTCGATTTGAGCCAGGTCTTCGTCGGTCAGGTTGGTCTCCAAGGCGCGCGCATTCGCGCGGACGTGACGTTCATCAGACGCCTTCGGTATGACCACCATTCCATCGTGGCGAAGTCCCCACGCAAGCGCTACTTGCGAGACAAGACAACCGTGACGTTGGGCTACGTCCCATAGCACCGGATGCTCAAGCAAACGGCCGCCTTGCCCGAGCGGACAGTAGGCCATCAGAGGCATGGCATGCGCCTTCGACCACGGAAGCAGGTCAAACTCGATGCCTCGTTGTTGCGGATGGTAGAGAACCTGGTCCGTTGTGCAGCCCGCTAGACCCGACGCGTCCATTGATGCCAGCTCGTCAGCATCGAAGTTCGACACGCCCCACGCACGGATCTTGCCTTCGTCGCGTAACTGCTCGAAGGCCTCGACTGTCTCTTCAAGTGGGTGACTGCCCGGCCAATGAAGCAGGTAGAGATCGATCACCTCCGTCCCGAGGCGACGGAGGCTACGCTCACAGGCCTGGACGGTGCCTCGCCTGCTGGCGTTGTGCGGGTAGATTTTGCTAACGATATAGACGTCATCGCGTCTTCCCGCGATTGCTTCACCGACGACCTGCTCGGCGCCCCCCTCACCGTACATCTCTGCCGTATCGATGAGACGCAATCCGCAATCAATGCCCAGTCTCAGCGCGGCGACCTCGCGCTGGCGTTCGCTCGCCACTTCGCCCATGCGCCAAGTACCCTGACCAATGCGCGGCACGGCGCTCCCATCTTGGAACGTGAAGCGCTGCATGGGTCGCCCCCTTTGAGATTCGAACATGGCCGCCCGCTTCCGGGCAGTCGCCGGGTCAACGAAGCGATTCGTCGATAACGATCACAACCTTGCCGGATACCTGATTGCTGGCCAGCGCCTCGAACGCAGCCTCGGCGTCCTTCATCGAGAAGGTTCGTTCCAGCTGTGGCTTCAACTGCCCCGTTTCAAAAAGAGGGCACACACGCTCACGCATATCGGCAATCAAACGCGCCTTGAAGTCCGCGTCCCGGCTGCGTAATGTCGAGCCAATCAGCTGAATCCGCTTGCCAAGCACGCGGGCGAGATCAACCTCGGCCTTTCGCCCGCCCATCATCCCAATGAGCACCCAGCGCCCATCTTGTGCAAGAAGGTCCAGATTGAGTGCCGAGTATGGGGCACCGACCGGGTCAAGGATGACATCGAACGGCGCGAAGTCGCGCAGGCTTTCCAGGTCCACCTTCCGTAGCGCCCCACCTTCCGCGCCGAGGGATTCGCAGTACGCCAGCCGCTCTTGTGAACCGACGCTGACCCAGACCGGGTTGCCCATCGCCTTGCATAGCTGAATACCTGCCGAACCGACGCCGCTTGCGCCTGCGTGCAGCAGTACCTTTTCACCCCTTTGCAACGCAGCCAGCTCAAACAGGTTCAACCAGGCCGTGCAATACACTTCCGGCAGCGCCGCTGCCTCGTGGAGCGACAGATTCGACGGTGCAGTCATCACGTGACGGCCGTCGACCACGACCTCTTCTGCCATGCCCCCGCCCGCCAGCAGTGCGCAGACCCTATCGCCCTCGCGCCATTCGGCGCCTTCACCGACCTCGATCACGATCCCGGCGCACTCCAGCCCGATATGGGGGCTCGCGCCTGGCGGCGGCGGGTACATCCCGTCACGCTGGAGCAGGTCGGCTCGGTTCAAACCAGCCGCCGCCACCTTTATGCGCACCTGCCCTGGACCGCAGGACAGAGCGTCCGCATCGACCCATTCAACGCGCCCTTCAATACCTTGCAATGCTTTCACGCTACCTCCATAGTGGCCCCTGAACCCTCCAGCGCTGCGCTTGCGGGTGGAATCGAAGGCGCCACGCCATGCCGGAACGGCTTTCGTTCAGGCTTGACTCACAAGGCGCGGCCATCGTTCCCCGCTCACGCCGGCTGTCTGGCTTTTTGCGTATGGCGCAGAACCCGCAAAGGAACCGCGCCCCTGTTAGACGGCCTAATATGCTTTATCACTTGTCTGCGCGTCGAATGCCCATGAAGCGAATCCTCGGTAGTACAACACTTGCCCTTGTCCTGGCATTGGGTGCCGTCACGGCCCACGCCAAGACGTCCGCCAACGAGTGGGACGCGCTTCAGCCAGACCGGGACCAGGTGATTGCCAGTCTTAACGTGGTCGAACTGCTCAAGCGTCACCACTACAACAAGCCTCCGCTGGACGACGCGCGGTCAGAGAAGATCTTCGACAGCTACATCAAGATGCTCGACCCCTCGCGTAGCTTTTTCACCGCGACCGACATCGCCGAATTCGATCCCTGGCGCAGGCAGTTCGATGACTTCCTGCGCGAAGGCAAGTTGGACCCCGGCTTCACCATTTACAAGCGCTACCTGACCCGCCAGAAGGAGCGCCTGGACTATGCCTTGGCCATGCTTAACAAGGGCGTGGACAAGATCGACTTTACTGTCGACGAGGATTTCCAGGTTGACCGTGAGAAGGCCCCTTGGGCCAAGGATCGTGCCGAGCTGGACGACCTGTGGCGCAAGCGCGTAAAGGACGAGATCCTGCGCCAGCGCCTTACCGGCAAGGATGACAAGGCAATCCAGGACCTTCTGGTGCGCCGCTATAAGAGCCAGCTTGCTCGCCTGGGCCAGACACGCAGCGAAGACATCTTCCAGGCCTACATCAACGCATTCGCGCAGACGTACGACCCACATACCAACTACCTTTCGCCGGACAACGCTGAAAACTTCGATATCAACATGAGCCTCTCGCTCGAAGGCATCGGCGCGGTCCTGCAGAGCGATAACGACCACGTCAAGGTCGTCCGCCTGGTTCCTGCGGGCCCTGCCGAAAAGAGCAAGCAACTCGCACCGGCCGACAAGATTGTCGGCGTCGCCCAGGGCGATGGTGAGATGGTTGACGTCCTGGGCATGCGCCTTGACGAGGTTGTGAAGCTGATTCGCGGTCCGCAAGGTTCGAAAGTGCGACTTGAAGTCATTCCGGCCAGCAATGCGCCGAATGACGAATCGACGCGCGTCGTAGCAATCACACGTGAGGCGGTGAAGCTCGAAGAGCAGGCTGCGAAGAAGTCAGTACTTGATCTCAAGCATGACGGCAAGTCATTCAAGCTCGGTGTTGTCGAGGTTCCAGCGTTCTACCTGGACTTCAAAGCCTTCCGGGCGGGCGATCCGAATTACAAGAGCACCACCCGTGATGTGAAGCGTCTCATCAGCGAACTCCAGAAGGAGAAAGTCGATGGTATCGTCATCGACCTGCGCAACAACGGAGGCGGGTCCCTGCAGGAAGCGACCGAGTTGACCGGTCTATTCATCGATCAGGGCCCGACTGTGCTAGTGCGCAACAGTGACGGTCGTGTGGACGTGCTGGCGGGTGAGGAAACCAATGCGTTCTATACGGGCCCGCTGGCCGTACTGGTCAACCGGCTGTCTGCATCTGCCTCGGAGATCTTCGCAGGAGCCATGCAGGACTATCACCGGGCGCTGATCATTGGTGGCCAGACGTTTGGCAAGGGCACAGTGCAAACGATCCAGCCGCTCAACCACGGAGAGCTGAAGCTTACGCTGGCAAAGTTCTATCGGGTTTCCGGCCAGAGCACGCAGCATCAGGGGGTAGTTCCGGATATCGAATACCCACCTATCGTCGATACCAAGGAAATTGGCGAAAGCGCTCTGCCCGAAGCCATGCCATGGGACAGCATCAACGCCGTGGTGCGCCCCTCTACAGACCCATTCGGGCCATACATTGCTGATCTCAAGCGTCTGCATGAGGAACGAACCGCCAACAACCCTGACTTTGTCTTCAGCCGCGAACGACTCCAACTCAACCGCGAGCTGATGAAAGACAAGACCGTCACGTTGAATGAGGCGAAACGCCGCGCCTACCATGAAAGCGTCGAAGCCAAGCAGCTGGCAATCGAGAACCATCGCCGTAAGGCGAAGGGCGAAGAGCCGCTGAAAAAGTTGGCGGCTGAAGATGAAAACGATGCGCTGACCACAGGTAATGAGGAGCACGTCAAACCCGAAGACGATGCGTACCTCACCGAGACCGGACAGGTCCTCCTCGATTATCTGGGGTTGCAGGCCCGCGTCGCCAAGCAGTGATCGAATGACACAAGCGCCCTACCTGGGGCGCTTTTTCGTTTCAGCTGTCATCAAAGTGAAATCTGACTGTCGTGAAATGAGCCGCCCTACCCCGGGGTCGACGAATTCTGGACGACCATGATGACCAACGACGAGCAGCGTTCCGCGCTCGAGGACATTCTCTCTGCGCGAGCACTGTCCAGCCTGTTCCAACCGATCTTCAGCCTATCCGACCATACGCTTTACGGTTACGAAGCGCTCAGCCGAGGCCCGACGGACAGCATGCTGCATACGCCGTTGGCCCTGTTCGGTGCGGCACGGGAAGCCGGCCGCCTTAGCGAATTGGAACGCGCCTGCCGTACAACCGCTTGTGAACGATTCCAGCGTCTGGGGCTGGACGGAAAGCTCTTCCTCAACGTGTCGCCCGAAGCGCTGCAGGACCCGGGGCACCGCTCCGGCCGTACGCTATCCCTTCTCAGGACGCTGGGCATCCCGGCAGAGCGAGTCGTGATCGAACTGACTGAGCACGCCCCTGCCGATGACCTCAGCGTCCTGAGGAATGCGTTGGAATATTATCGTGCCATGGGCTTCTCGGTGGCCCTTGACGACCTGGGCGCGGGCTATTCGAGCCTTAAACTTTGGTCGGAGCTGCGGCCCGACTACGTGAAGATCGACCGCCATTTCATCGACGGGATTCACCACGACCGCGTCAAACGTCAATTCGTCGAGTCCATTCTTCAAATGGCAAAGGCGTCGCGCGCCCGAGTGATTGCCGAAGGCATCGAACAACATGAGGAGCTGGAAACCCTGCGGAAGCTTGGCGTAGAACTCGTGCAGGGCTATCTACTAGGCCGCCCGGCCCACACGCCAGTCATTGTCATCGATGCCTCGGTGCCGCCGACGCTCCCAATGGGCGTACCGAGCACGCACAGCGAAACGGACCTCAGTGGCCTAATGATCGAGCGGCCTGCGATTGCGGCGTCCGCCACGGTGGCTGACGTTTTTCAACGCTTCAGGCGTAATCCTCGCTGGAGTGCGCAAGTCGTGGCAGATGGCCAAGGCAGCCCGATCGGCATCATTCGTAGACAACCCTTTTTCGAGACGTTCCACTCGCTTACCGACAACCCTATTCCCGTTACACACATCATGGACCCGGAACCGGCCTTGGTAGACGTGACCGAGTCGGCCATCAGTGCGAGCCTTCTTCTGACGCGACGCCTTTGTGACGCAGCGCAGGAAGGCGAATTCGTGTTGGTGGAAGGCCGTCGCTACCTCGGCATGGGCCGATTGGTTGACTTGCTAGGCGTACTGGCTGAGCGCAGCTTCTCGGCGATGCCAACTGCCTGACCTCAATCCACCTTCGATTCCAACGGGCTTACCAGCGCATTCTGCGTATTGACGGGCTGCACGTCGCGCCAACGTCGAAATGCGTCGAGTTCCTCAGACCAACGCTTGGTAAGCCAGCCCAGTACGGCAATATCGTCGAGCAAACCGATTACCGGGATCCAGTCCGGTATGAGGTCCAGCGGCGAAACGAAGTAGGCCAATGCCGCAACGATAGCAAGCAGCGCTTTCGGATCGACCGCCCGGTACTCGCCTTTCCAGTAGGCCCGGCAAAGCGCTACCAGAACACCAAGGTCATCTCGCAGACCAGCCATACCTCTCGATTGGCCTTTTTTGACCACGCTTGCAAGTAGCATTGGTAGCCGCCCACGGGCGAGTATCCGCCGTGCAATCGGCAAAAAACGAACCAGATTCCAAGGCATTTTCATACATTTCTCCTCGGGCGCCGTGCCACGCGGCTTGTGACGCTTTACCCACAGAAGCTGTGGATAAAGCTGTTCACAATCATTGGATGGGGTGGGCAAGCCCCCGGTTTACGGGGCTTACAAACAGATCGGGCATTTTTTGCACATCAATAAAACGCGATGTTTATCAGCAACTTAACGTTTCCAGATTGCAAGCGAAATATCTACTCTTATGGCCTTGCGCCAGTTACCGCCAATGTGCATAACCGTAGCGTGTGGCCCTACGTAACGCTGGAAACTGGTTGTTTTGACACACAGTAGAAAGCGGCGTGCGAGCCCGTGTTCAATCTTGTCGGGCCATCGAAGGCATGATTTGAAATCAACAAAAAGCCCGACTCACCGTAGGCGATGTCGGGCTTTTTGTGGAAGACGCGTTACGCAGCTAAACGCAACTCATCCAGATGATCAGGCCGAAAAGCCCGCATCTTTATTGAGCGGATTCCTCACCGTCAGTCGGGGCATCCGACTCAACGTCAGGCATGCTGTTGCCCTGCGCTTTTGGATCCTTGATGCCAATCAGCTCCAGATCAAACACCAGTACTGAGTTCGCGGGAATCATCGGGCTCGGGCTCTGAGCACCGTAGGCCAGCTCGCTCGGGATGTACAGCTTGTACTTCTCGCCGACGTGCATCAGTTGCAGCGCCTCGACCCAACCTGGGATCACACCATTGACGGGAAGATCAATCGGGGAGCCACGCTGGACAGAGCTGTCGAATACACTGCCATCGATAAGCTTGCCTTCGTAGTGGACAGTGACGACATCATTGGCTTTGGGCTGCGGACCGTCCGCCTTTTCAATGACCTCGTACTGCAGGCCCGATTTTGTGGTCACGACGCCATCGCGCTTGCCGTTCTCTGCGAGAAATTTCTTGCCAGCTTCTGCAGTGTCGTCTGCCAGCTTGGCCATGCGCTCTTCCGCCCGCTTTTGCAGCGTGCCGAACGCTTCGATCAGATCGTCATCGCTGACCTTCTGCTCTTTTTTGCCAATGGCATCCTCGATTCCCAATGCCACAGCATTGGAATCCAGATCATCCATACCTTCCTGCGACAGGCTCTTGCCCATGTTAAGGCCGATGCCATAGGACGCTTTCTGAGCTGGGGTGTTGAGCTCGACGTCTGTTTTGCCGTTGGTTTGCGAATCACAGCCGCTCAAAACCAAGCCCACGAGGGCGACGGCTGCTGCCAACCGATGTTGTCTCATGCTGATTCCTGTTCCTTACGCTCTTTAGCGGGTGGATGAAGCGGCGAGCTTATCAGGCCGCCCCGGTGAGAGCCACGGGCCATACGAAAGCCGACGTGGCGATAAGTTCAGCGCCGGGCTTGCGAGCTACCTGCCTTCAAAACCGTTACCGGTCGCGCGCCTCGCACGCCGCGTCAACCGCCGAAGTCGTCAAAGCCGGGAAAACGGCTGGCGATCGCGTCGCCCGTATCTACGAGTACTTGATCGCGCGCAGCGCAGAGGATGACGGCAATGCTACTGGGCCGCTCGCCCTTGTCGTACCAGCGCCGCGTTCCGGCTGGCAGCGTCAGCAGATCGCCCCGCTCGCAGCGCAATGCGTAGACGAGCTCGCCAATATGCAGCGCAATCATACCGACGCCGGCGACGAAGAACCGGACCTCATCGACCTTCTGAACATGCTCGCGGCGACGGATATTAATGTCCGCCGGGTCCTCATCTACGCCCTCGACAAGAACCTCACCCAGGTCCGGCCGCAGCGCCTTGCAGCGCTCGATCTCATTGGCGAATGCAGTGAGGACTTCAACGGCATCCGCGCCCTTCTCAAGACGCGGAGAAGACGCGAGCTGACCGAACTCGATGCCGGCTTCGGCCAGGGTCGCCGTAATGTCTTCCGCATACGTCAGGATCTTGTAAGGACATTCGGGCTGTGCCTCATGGTAAACGGTCAAGATGGCCATCGTGCCTCCTTCAAAATGAATACGGTCTTAGCGGCGCGCAAGGGCTGGCACCGCCCGAACTGGATCTACCCACGGTGCTCGGCGAACCTTCGCACAGCGCTACGCCGGCAGTGCTTCTCGGCTGCGAACGCTCGCCAGGACGCCCGCCGCCAGTAATGCAGCGAGACTGGCAAGCGCGAATGTCCACCCCGGGCCCAGCGCCGTCCAGGTATGGCCTGAGTAGACAGCTCCAAGCGCACCACCCAGGCCGGCAAGGGCCGCATATAGCGCCTGCCCCTGACCCTGCTGTCGCGCACCAAAATGCCCTTGTACGAAATGAATTGCTGCGGCGTGGAAGCTGCCGAATGTGGCCGCATGCATGAGCTGGGCGAGGAGCAAAATAGCCAAGTGATCTGCAAGGCTCCCTAGCAGCAGCCAGCGTACCGCCGCCAGGATGAAGCTCGCGATGAGCACCTGCCGGACGGTAAAGCGCGTGAAAATCCGTGCCATGATCATGAACACGACGATTTCTGCAAGGACGCCCAGCGCCCAAAGCATGCCGATAGCGCCCCGCGCATAGCCAAGGTTTTCGAGGTGGATACTCAGAAACGTGTAATACGGACCGTGGGACAGCTGCATCAAGGCAACGCTGGCGTAGAAGGCCAGGACAGGAGGCTTGAGCAATTGGGTAACGAAACCATCCGCGTCGGTGGCGCGTCCGCGCGGTGCCGCGGCCGGTTCGGACACCTGGAAACTCGTCAGGACGATGCCCCCAATGATGATCATCAATACGGTCGGGTAAAGGCCCATACCGGCAGACTGGAAGAGCTGACCAAGGCCTACTACCGCCAGGACGAACCCCACTGAGCCCCACACGCGTACCTGGCTGTAGCGCGCAGCCTTGTCCCCCAGATGAGCGAGCGTAATGACTTCGAATTGCGGCAATACGGCGTGCCAGAAAAAGGCATGCATTGCCATCACCAGCGCAAGCCAGGCATAGCTGCGGTCGACGAAGATCAAGGCCAGGCTGAGGAAAGTACAGACGGCGCCGAAGCGTACGATGCGCAGCCGTTGACCCGTGCGATCACCCAGCCAACCCCACAGGTTCGGCGCAATACAGCGCATGAGCATCGGAATGGCGACCAGCTCGCCGATGCGTGCCGGCGCGAAACCGAGATAATCGAAATAGAGTGCCAGGAACGGCGCTGTGGCGCCGAGCAGTGCAAAATAGAACAGGTAGAAGCCGGACAACCGCCAGTAGAGCGCGGCCGTCATGGCTGTTGCTGCCTCAACATGCCAGCTGCATATCTCCAACGAAAGCCGGCTGGGACCGGCGTGTCGAACCCCGCCGTCACAACTGTCCGAGCACGGGCGTCGTTACTCGCACGTCAGCGTTCTGGCCGCGGTGCCTGAGGAGATGGTCCATCAAGACGATTGCCATCATCGCCTCGGCAATAGGCGTAGCACGGATGCCCACGCAAGGATCGTGACGGCCCTTGGTGATGACATCGACCGGCTGGCCGTAGATATCGATCGAGCGCCCGGGCGTCGTAATGCTCGATGTCGGCTTGAGCGCCACATGCGCGACGATAGGTTGACCGGAGGAAATCCCGCCCAGGACGCCGCCTGCGTTGTTGGAAAGGAAGCCTTCCGGCGTGAGTTCGTCGCGATGCTCCGTCCCGCGCTGCGAAACCGATGCGAACCCGGTGCCGATTTCGATTCCCTTCACCGCGTTTATGCTCATCAGCGCGTGGGCAAGATCGGCATCCAGTCGATCGAAAATGGGCTCGCCCAGCCCCGGCATAACCCCTTCAGCAACAACCGTAATCTTCGCACCTACGGAATCCTGGTCCCGGCGCAACTGATCCATGTATGCCTCCAGCTCCGTGACCTTGTCCGGGTCTGCGCAGAAGAATGCGTTCTGTTCCACGCTATCCCAGGTGCGGAACGGGATTTCAATGGGCCCTAACTGGCTCATGTATCCACGCACCTGAATGCCCTGGCTGGCCAGGTATTTCTTGGCAATCGCGCCGGCAGCCACCCGCATTGCCGTCTCACGCGCCGAGCTGCGGCCGCCGCCCCGGTAATCCCGGAGCCCGTATTTGTGGTGATAGGTGTAGTCCGCATGCGCCGGGCGGAACACATCCTTGATCGCAGAATAGTCCTTCGATTTCTGATCCGTATTACGAATCAGCAAGCCTATGGCGCAGCCCGTCGTCCGCCCCTCGAAGACGCCAGAGAGAATCTCGACCTCGTCGGGCTCTTGACGCTGGGTGGTGTGCCGGCTCGTACCAGGCTTGCGCCGGTCGAGGTCCCGCTGCAGATCATGAATCGAGAGCTCGAGGCCCGGCGGGCAACCATCCACGATAGCGACCAGAGCCGGGCCATGGCTCTCGCCTGCCGTGGTGACGGTGAACAACTTGCCAAAGGTATTGCCGGACATGCAGCGCTCCGCGGACCCTGTGAAAGAAAGCCGCGAGTATACCCGAGCCATGCGCGGCATGAGCCGTTTGCATCAGTGTTCCGCTGCGCCCCGTCTGTTGGAAAACTTTGCCCGAATGGCGCGATCAAACCTTCACAACTGGCCAGCCCGGGCGCTCAAAGCGCTATCTCGTAGTGTGGCCGGCCTGCTGGATATCTTGCCCATGCGCTTTTTTTTCCTTTTTCTGTGTGCCTTTTCCTCCATGATCCACGCCCAGGCCATTTCTCGCAGCCCTATTGACCTCGAGACGGACTCCGGTGTGCTGCATGGGAGCCTGGTGCTGCCTCAGGGCAATTCACCTGGACCTGTGGCCCTGCTTATTGCGGGCTCCGGCCCAACGGACCGCAACGGCAATAATCCGGCCGGCCGGAACGACAGCCTTCGGCTACTGGCGCAATCGCTTGCCCAACAGGGCGTGGCAACAGTCAGGTATGACAAACGAGGCATCGCCGCCAGCCAGCCAGCCGCACCGGACGAAGCGACGCTGTCCATCGAGCAATATGCGCAGGATGCGGCCGAGTGGAGTCGCAAGCTCGCCCAAGATCGCCGGTTTTCGAGCGTCTACCTTATCGGCCATAGCGAGGGCGCACTCGTGGCCACGCTCGCGGCAAATCAGGCGGAGGTCGCCGGGCTGGTCACCATCGCCGGCACGGGTCGTCCGCTGGACCAAGTCATAGAAGAGCAATTGTCGACGCGGCTTCCCGCTGAATTACAGGACGAGAGCCGTACAATTCTGAATTCACTCAAGGCCGGGCGACTTTACCCTCTTGTAGACCCGAAGCTGGAGGTGCTCTTTCGGCCGAGCGTTCAGCCGTTTCTCATCTCCTGGCTGCGCCAGGACCCCGCGGGCGCCTTCGCCCACGTCCGCGTGCCTGCGCTCGTCATTCAGGGTGACCACGATGCCCAGGTCGGCGTTGCCGATGCCGAGGCGCTGGCAAATGCGAACCCACAGGCAACGCTGCAGATCATCGGCGGGATGAACCATGTACTGCGTATCACGCCCAAGGCATTCGAAGCGCAACGTGCGTCCTACAACGATCCTAACCTGCCAGTTGCCCGAGAATTGGTGACGGCGATTTCGACCTTCATCACACAAACGAGCGCAAAGTCACCCTCCAGTTGACTGCCAGCCTGCCGATAAGGGCGCTATCAGCCGACCAACCACGTCGGCCTCTTATGGACAGGACTGATGAGTGACACCGAAACCCAAGGTGCCTCCGCCCCGGAAGCACCAACACCTGCGCCAGCAACGCCCTGGGCGGAGCTAGGGCCGGAATCCTTTCAGCTGGTTCGGCTCAACCCGTTGCCAACGGACCGATACACCGGTACACGTCCGCTACGCTTCGTGCAACTGGGTACGCTTGAACGGCACAACCGTGAGCACAGCCTTTTGCGACTCACCATCGCCGTACCCGGCCAGAAGATCCGCAAGGAACGTAACCTGCTCGAAGTGTGGGCGGACCACGGCGCACGGCAAATCCGATTCGGCCCTGAAAGTGGGCTGCAGACGGAGCCTGCCAATCGAGGCCTGGGGCGCTTCCTAGCGGCTCAAACGATCAGTTGGGCGAAGCGTCGCTGGGGAAGCTATACGGTGGAGCCGTTCCCATTGGTGACGGCCCTCAACGAAGACGCTCGTCTCAACCGGGACCGCTTTCTTCTTGGCCTCGGCTTCACGGTGAGTTACCAGGACGAACAGCGCCTGAAAGCACACTGTCACGCGGAATCGCTCGGCAGCCTGCTTGCTGACTGGCCCCAGGAAAAGCTGCAAATTCTATCGCCGCTCGAGAGCGCGGCGATGTTGCAGAACGCCGATACGCAGCTCCAGCAGCAAGAGGTGAGGATTCGGGATCTGGATGAAAAGCTGGCGCGCCTTCGTCGTGACGATGGCAGCTTGCGCTTCACCATCGCCTGCCTGGTGACGTTCGCGCTGTTTCAGTCCGGCCTGCTGATCTGGATCGTCACACACTGAAACGTGGTGGTGCGCCCCGGCTCACCGGCAGGCACTCCCCGCAGACGAATTGCATCGGCCCTTTACCCTTCCCCCGGCCCGCACGGGTCGAAGGGACCGACTTCAGAAGCCCGGAGGTCAGGAAAGCTTCGAACGGAACAGGTCCTGGTGTTCGCGACACTGAGCGGCTGCGAGCAGGAACACACCATGCCCTCCCTGCTCGAATTCGAGCCAGGTGAAATCGACTTCGGGATAGAGCGCCTCCACGTGCACCTGGCTATTGCCGACCTCAACGATAAGCAGGCCCTGCTCGGTGAGATGGTCTGCCGCTTCAGCCAGCATCCGTCGAACGAGGTCCAGCCCATCCTCTCCGCATGCCAGGCCCATCTCCGGTTCGTGATGGTACTCGGGCGGCATATCCGCAAAATCCTCTGCGTCCACGTAGGGCGGATTGGATACGATCAGGTCGAAACGCTGGCCGGGCAAACCGTCGAATCCATCGCCCTGTACCGTGAATACCCGCGATTCAAGGCCGTGCTGTTCGATGTTCATATTGGCGACCTCGAGCGCATCGAAGGACAGGTCGCCCAGGATTACCTCGGCTTCGGGGAAGGCATATGCGGTGGCGATGCCGATGCAGCCGGAACCGGTGCACAGGTCAAGGATCCGCTCGGGCTCGCGTGGCAACCAAGGGTCGAACCGAGCGCCGATCAGCTCCGCAATGGGCGAGCGAGGGACGAGCACGCGCTCATCGACCTTGAATGGAAGGCCGCAAAACCAGGCTTCGCCCAGCAGATATGCAGTGGGCACGCGCTCTTCGATACGACGCCAAAGCAGCGTCTGCAGGTGATAGCGTTCATCGTCTTCCAGACGGCAGTCCAGATAGGCGTCCGCGATCTCATAGGGCAGATGCAGCGCACCCAACACCAACTGCCGCGCTTCATCCCAGGCATTATCGGTGCCGTGCCCGAAGAATAAGCCTTCTGCATGAAAACGACTGACGGCCCAGCGGATATGGTCACGCAGGGTTCGAAGGCGGGAGGTAGGGGTCGTCACGGCAGGGGCTCCTTCGAAAAGGAGCGAAGTGTAACGTCAAAGCAGGCGACGGCGAAGCGAGCCACTGCCATGTCAGCGTTTCTTCGGCTTGCCCTTGGGCTTTTTCTTACCCTTCATCGGGAGGATCTGCTCGAACGCCTGCCGCATGTCGTCGAGACGTTTGTCCTTGATGTCGTGGATTCGCTTCTCGCGTTCGGAGGCGAAATCGACCAACTTGTCATCGTTGCTCATGCTTACCCATGCAACAGCCGGAAAGTAAGATTCAATCGTGGCGCACATGCCTTGCGCGTCTTGGCCACCTGATGTTGCCAATAATGCTGCGTTGCACCGCGCATGACCAGTAGGGAACCGTCGGTAAGCGGAAGAGAATGCGTCTCGCCCTGGCGGTCTCGTCGACGAAGGTCAAACCGGCGTTCTCCGCCGAGACTCAACGACGCAATGAGGGGATTGCGTCCAAGGATAGCTTCGTTGTCGCTGTGCCACCCCATCGAGTCCTGCCCAGTGCGATAGAGATTCAACAGAACGCCGTTCAGGCGCTGCCCGACGGCCTCCTCGATGCGACGACGAATGTCAGCCAATAAGGGCGTCCAAGGCAGCGGCACATGCTCGATGCCTGAATAGCGGTAGGCAGCGTCTGGATCTCCGTACCAGGCGGTCAGGCGCGGCACCGGGTGTTCTCGCCCGTAGAGCTTGATTGAAGGCTGCTCCCACACAGTTTCGCCCACGATGGCGTCGAACCATTCTCGCGCTGTCAGTCGTGCGACCCACGCGGGTATGTAGGTCAGATCCGCATCGGGCAATTGCAACGTGCAGTGATCAAGCAGTGCCATGGTCAGACTTCGACGTCGATCCAGACGCCCTGGCGCGGCAAATCCTCGATGACATCATCTGCCGTTATTATCGTCGCTCCGGAAGATGGCGGTCTCGCTGCCTGCATGCCCTTTTTCTTGCGCCGACGTCGCTCTTCTTCTCTCAGGCGCTCAAGGGTTTCCGCAGGATCCCGGTGGGCAAGACCCACGCCGGAGTCATTCGGGGTGTCTACCGCAGGCGCGACGGGCGCCACCTCCGTACGGGCCTTGACGGCCTCAGGATGCGTCACGACGGGTAGCGCAGCATTGGGAATCGGCGGGATCATGGTTTCACCTGACAGCGTACAGGTCCTCGAGTCGCTACTGTACGCCTATGGCCTGAACACGGAGTATATCCGTAGATCACCGGCCACGAGACGCGACCGAGCGGATGTCCGCTGCCTGCAGACTGTCCGCCCCCGTCGCTCAGCGCAGTCGATTTGAGCTACCATTACCGGCTTTTTCGCACGGGGGAGAATCCAGGCATGGCGCAACAGTATCAACCGGGGCAGCGCTGGATCAGCGACAGCGAAGCGGAGCTCGGCATCGGCACTATTCTCGCCCAGGATGGCCGGCTGCTGACAGTGCTCTACCCCGCCACGGGGGATACACGCCAGTACGCGCTACGCAACGCGCCGCTGACCCGCGTTCGCTTCGTGCCGGGTGATGAAGTCACGCACTTCGAAGGCTGGAAGCTCACGGTCCGCGAAGTCGAAGACAGTGACGGGCTGCTGACCTACCACGGCCTGGACGAGCAGCATCAACCGCGCACGCTGCCGGAAACCGAGCTGTCGAACTTCATCCAGTTCCGCCTGGCAAGCGATCGACTCTTTGCTGGCCAGATCGACCCGCTCAATTGGTTCTCGCTTCGTTATCACACACTGGAGCACCGCAGCCGCCTATTGCAGTCCTCGCTTTGGGGCCTTGGTGGCGTACGCGCCCAACCCATTCCCCACCAGCTTCATATCGCGCGGGAAGTCGCAGACCGGGTCGCACCGCGGGTGCTCCTGGCGGATGAGGTGGGCCTCGGCAAAACCATTGAAGCCGGCCTCGTCATCCACCGCCAGCTACTGTCCGGCCGCGCGAACCGCGTGCTGATCCTGGTGCCCGAGAACCTGCAGCACCAGTGGCTCGTCGAGATGCGTCGTCGCTTCAATCTCCAGGTGTCCTTGTTCGACGGCGAGCGGTTCCGTGAAAGTGACGCCAGCAACCCGTTCGAGGATGCCCAGCTCGCCTTGGTCGCCCTGGAATGGTTGAAGGAAGACGATCGTGCACAGGATGCGCTGTTCGCTGCCGGATGGGATTTGATGGTCGTCGACGAGGCGCACCACCTCGTATGGCATCCGGAAAAGAGCAGCGCTGAGTACTCCCTGGTCGAGCAGCTCGCCGAAGTCATTCCCGGTGTGCTTCTCCTGACCGCAACGCCGGAACAGCTCGGCCAGGACAGCCACTTCGCTCGTCTGCGCCTGCTTGACCCAAGCCGCTTCCATGATCTGGAAGCCTTCCGTGCCGAAAGCGCCAACTACCGCCCTGTTGCCGAAGCCGTTCGCGAGTTGCTGGACAAGGGTCGACTGAGCGAAGAGGCGACAGCGACCATTGCGCGTTTCCTGGGCCGCGAAGGTGAAACCCTGGTCGAGGCCGTCAACGCCGGGGACGAAGAGGCCAATGCCCGCCTGGTTCGTGAACTGCTGGATCGCCACGGCACAGGCCGCGTGCTGTTCCGTAATACCCGCCAGGCCGTTCAGGGCTTCCCGGAGCGTCAGTTGCACGCTTACCCCTTGCCGAGCCCAGACGAATACCTTGAGCTGCCAATTGGCGAACACGCCGACCTCTATCCCGAGCTGAGTTATCAGACGCAACAGGATGACCCAGAGGAAGAGCGCTGGTGGCGCCTCGACCCCCGGGTCGAGTGGCTCGTTGACCAGCTCAAGCTCCTAAAGAAATTCAAAGTGCTGGTGATCTGTGCGCATGCCGAAACCGCGCTGGATCTCGGCGACGCGTTGCGCGTTCGCTCCGGCATTCCAGCGACGGTCTTCCATGAGGGCATGTCGATTCTTGAGCGTGATCGTGCCGCTGCGTACTTCGCAGACGAGGAATATGGCGCACAGGTGCTCATTTGTTCTGAGATCGGAAGCGAGGGCCGTAATTTCCAGTTCGCGCACCACCTCGTACTCTTTGATCTGCCTGCCCATCCGGACCTGCTCGAGCAACGTATTGGCCGCCTGGATCGTATCGGCCAGAAGCACATCATCCAGCTGCACGTACCCTACCTCGAGAACACGGCGCAGGCGCGCCTGTTCGACTGGTACAACCGTGGCCTCAATGCGTTTCTGGCCACCTGCCCCACCGGCAACGCGCTCCAGCATACGTTCGGTAGCCGACTGCTGCCGCTTCTCGAAGGCGGCGACGATGATGCCTGGGATGCGCTGGTCACCGAAGCACGCGCGGAGCGTGAGCGCCTCGAGAGCGAGCTGCAAACCGGACGCGACCGCTTGCTCGAATTGAACTCAAGTGGTGAAGGCGAAGGCCAGCGCCTGGTCGAACAGATCCTGGAGCTCGACGACGAATATGCCCTGCCCATCTATATGGAACGCCTCTTCGACGCGTTCGGTATCGACAGCGAGGACCACTCCGACAACGCGCTGATTCTCCGCCCTAGCGAGAAAATGCTCGATGCTAGCTTCCCGCTTGGCGATGACGAGGCCGTCACCATCACTTACGACCGCGCACAGGCGCTCGCCCGTGAGGACATGCAGTTCCTTACATGGGAACACCCGATGGCCCAAGGTGGCATGGACCTTGTGCTCTCCGGCTCAATGGGCAACACCGCAGTTGCGCTTATCAAGAACAAGGCTCTCAAGCCTGGCACTGTCCTGCTCGAGCTGCTCTATGTCAGTGATGTCGTCGCGCCGCGCGCCCTGCAACTCGGACGGTACCTGCCGCCTGCAGCCTTGCGCTGTCTGCTGGATCAGAATGGGAACGACCTGGCGTCCAAGGTTGCCTTCGAAACACTGAATGATCAGCTGGAAAGTGTTCCAAGGGCCAGCGCTAACAAATTCATCCAGGCCCAGCGCGATAGCCTTGCCGCTCAAATCAACGCAGCGGAAAGCAAGGTCCTGCCGCGTCACAAAGCGCGGGTGGACGAGGCGCGTCAACAACTCGCCGCCGAACTCGACGAGGAATTGTCGCGCCTGACAGCGCTGAAGGCGGTCAATCCCACAGTGCGGGACAGCGAAATCGAGACGCTTCGCAATAACCGCGAAATGGGCCTTGCCCTGCTGGATAAAGCGTCGCTCCGCTTGGAGGCGATTCGCGTTCTAGTAGCCGGCTAGATCCAACCCACTGATCAAATGCTGAACAAATGGCCTGATTTAGACGCTCAAACGTAGAAATCGGGCTATTTTTTTGCCTTCAAAACGATAATCCATTTGGTGCTCCGTAAATGCCGATGAACGGCGTTTATTGACGTCAAATAGTTGAAACAAATCACAGGAAGCCCGGTCGAAGCCAGGTCATCGTCGTCTGGTGTTACCAATGGAATGGCTCGGAATAGGTGCGCTGCTGGCACCGCCCATGGATGGCCACGTACTGTACGGGTTCCGTCATACACCTGCGCTTCCCGTCCTGGCATTTATCGTTACTGCCGCTGCTACGTATAGTGTCTTCGGAGTGCTCGACCGAGCGCGGCATGCGGGGAGCACCCGCGCGAGCTGGGTGTGGAATACGCTCGGCCTTTTGGGCCTTGCAAGCAGCGTATGGGCAATGCACTTCATCGTGTTGTTCACCCTGCATACACCCTTCCCTGTCAGCTACGACCTCGTCGCAACCAATCTGTCGGCCTTGCCCGCCCTCGTTTCCGCGGGCCTGGTGATCTGGCTTCTCAACGACCAAAGACACCTGAAGCGCGGGCGACATCTGCCTGCGGCACTGCTTTTCGCTATTGGTGCGCTGGCAACCATGCTCGGCGGGGTTACAGCGATCCGATCCACGGAACGAGTGCTGCTGGATGCCGCCTGGATGACAATTGGCCTGCCAGTAGCCGCTGCGGCAGCCTATGCAGCTTTCCTGCTAGCGGTTCCGGCCAAGCGTGGCCAGGCTCTCAGCCCTTATAAAAGAACGGCGGGCGCCGTACTACTGGGCGTCGCCATAATGGCCGTGCACTATTGTACGACCCTGGGTCTGGCGGTAAGCCTACCCAACGGCGCGGAGATTATTTGGGACCAGCCCAGCAACCGTATCCAGTTTTGTCTCGCTGTGAGCATGGTTTGCATGCTGCTTACCGCCACCATGATCCTCGCCGAGCGCGTCGACAGAACCTTGCAGCAGCGTGAATCGGACCTTCGCCGTATTCGCCGCCAGCTGGCGCGCATGGACGATACCGACGACACCCTGCGTCAGGCTGCTCATCAGGACCCCCTGACAGGGCTACTCAACCGGCGCGGCTTCGAGGACGCATTCAGCGAACGACTGGCGGAACATCAGCTTACCCGACGCTCGTTCGCGGTGATGTTCCTGGACATCGACCACTTCAAACGCATCAACGACAGCATGGGCCATGACGCCGGCGACGAATTGCTCAAGGTCATATCGCAACGCATCCGAGGCGAGCTGCGTGACGGCGACATTGTCGCTCGCTTCGGTGGCGACGAGTTTTGCGTTCTGGTGCCGGTCGATCATACCGATGAGGCGAACGCGCTGGCTCAGCGGGTCATGGAAAAGATGAAGGCGCCGATCTCACTGTCGGGCCGCAACCTGGTCATGACGACAAGTATCGGGATCAGCCTGTTTCCCGAGCATGGCGACAGCCTATCGGCGCTTCTCAAGCATGCCGATATGGCTCTTTACCATTCGAAGGGTATTGGGCGGGACAATATCCACCTTTTCGACGATGCCTTGCGATTGCGAGCCCAGCATGAGACGCGGCTGGACGCCGAGCTACGCCGTGCTTTGGAAACAGGTGTAGGCCTGGATCTACATTACATGCCCGTGCTACCCCTCGACGGCGGAGCGCCAGTCCAACTGGAAGCGTTGCTTCGTTGGCGCCACCCGCGCTACGGCCTCATTCCCGCCGATAGATTCATCGGTATCGCAGAAGCCAATGGCTTCATTGGCGACCTTGACCGCTGGGCCATGAACCGAGCATGCCAAGACATTGCCGAGCTGACCGCAAACGGCCATAACCGTATCCCTGTTGCCATCAATTGCTCGGCCCACAACTTTGCCGATGAGGAAATGCCGCGCACGCTTGAAGTTGCCCTGCGCCGCTCCGGTATCAACCCGTTCCGCCTCAACGTGGAAATCACCGAAGATGCGCTGGCGGCCAATATTCAACGTGCCGTTCGCCTGCTCAGGAAGATCTACCGTCTGGGCGTCTCGATCTCCATCGACAATTTCGGAACCGGATATTCCTCGCTGCCTTATCTGAAACGTTTGCCGTTGGATATGGTGAAGATCGATAGAGCTTTCACCCAGGAGCTGACGATTGCGAACGAGAGCCGCGAGATCGTCCATGCGATCATTGCCATGGCGCACGCGATGCAGTTGCGCGTAGTTGCTGAAGGTGTCGAGCAGGAGGATCAGTTAGAGCTTCTGGGTGAGCTGGGCTGCGATCTCGTTCAAGGCCACCTCTTCGCGGCTCCGATGGCCATGCCTGCCCTGCTCGAGTATCTGGCTCAATGGCAACCAGCCTGCATGATCGAGGCAAAGCGATCCTGCGTATAATTGGGTCGGCAAGCCACTTGTCCAGTGGCAGGCAATAGAAGCGGAAGAAGGCCGCCAATTCATGTAGAATTTGGCGTTTTTCCCCGCCAGGAGTCCGACATGCGCACACGCAAACCTTCCACAGCCGCTGCTGCAAAGCCCGCGCCCGCCGTCGAGACCAGTGAATCGATCGAAGCTCAGGTAGCCGCTTTCCTCAACTCCGGCGGCAAGATTCAGCAGATCGCCAAGGGTGTGAGTGGACAGACTCAGCCATCCCGCCACATCACGATCGGCAAGCGTTAAGCCTTCCGTTCGCAGCCGCTGCCCACTGCTATGGTGGGCACAGCTTCATCCCGCCCGACCTGCCTATCTCCGCCCCGTTGCGCGGCGCCATTCTGCGATCAACGCATCCGGCACCTGCTGCTCGGGTACCTTGAAACGCATCTCACCCGCTTGTGTCTCTTGCCGAAAAGAGACCAGAACCACGAAATACCGCTGATCTCCCCGCCCGGCGTCCTCTTCGGCTTGCTGCCTTTGAAGCGCGGTTTGCAGCGCATGCTGCAAACGCTCACGTTCCGTTGGGGGACATTGATCCAGTTCGATCGCGCAACTGTTACGCCGCCCCGGCAGGAAAGCGACTCCGCCTTCCAGCGACAGCTGGATGCAGGAGACGCCTTCCAGCGGCAGCGACGCTGTCATTGAAGCACTCCTACCTCGATCCAGGCATCCCTTACCGCTTGCTGTTCGCGGCCTGGACCATACAGCCTGCCCGCCACTTCCACGCAAAGCCGGGCGAATTGCTCAAAGTCGGCTTGGTCCCAAACCTGCTCGTCACACATCGCCTCGTACCAGATACGCCCACTGTTTTCCCAGGCATAGCCGCCAATCGTTGTCGCTGCCAAGTAGAACGCTCGGTTGGGTATGCCCGAATTGATATGGACGCCGCCATTGTCCTCCTGCGTCTTGACAAAGTCCCGCATGTGAGCGGGCTGCGGATCCTTGCCAAGTGCAGGGTCGTCATAGGCCGAACCCGGCGCCCTCATGGAACGTAAAGCGGTTGCATTGACCGCATCGGTGAACAATTCGGAGCCAATCAACCAGTCAGCCTGGTCGACGGATTGACGTGCGTAGTACTGCTTGACCAGCGTACCGAACACGTCGGCCAGTGATTCGTTCAGTGCGCCGGACTGCCCGTGATAAGGCAGGCTCGTCTCGTGTTCGATCACCCCATGCGCCAGCTCATGGCCGACAATATCAATCGACGAGGTGAAGCGATTGAATATCTCGCCATCTCCATCGCCGAACACCATTTGTTCGCCGTTCCAGAAGGCATTCTCGTAGTTTTGACCGTAGTGAACGGTCCCAACGAGGGGAAGCCCCGCGCCATCGATGGAGTGTCGTTTGAATACCTCCCAGAACAGCGCGTAGGTCGCACCCAGATAGTCATACGCTTCGTCCGCGGCTGCATCGCCGCTGGACGGCTGCCCCTCGCTCCGCACCAGGCGACCGGGAAGCTGGGAGCTGTTATCAGCGCTGTGGACGTGCCGGCGAAGTTGGCCCGGTGGCACGTTTATCGCGGTCGCCAGCGTCGTCGAAGCACGCCCGATGGCAGCCCGACGAACACGCAACTGATGGTCGAGCGTGAGCGAATCCTGGGCAGCGGAGCGCAGGCGCGCATGGCCGTGCTTTGCAAGATGGTCGAGCAGGTAAGGCGGCAGAACACAAGCCAGGCAGGAACGAGCGTGCATAATCAAGACACCTATTCTTCGCAGTGGAGCAAGGCGTCAGACCTACGCGACGCCAATAGATTCGCAGTGGCGACAAGCGGGGCTGAATTCTCTCGCCTTCTGGTAACCGCTGCCGGAGGCATAACGCTGAAAATCGACGGGAACGCCTCCTGAAACGTGCCTGGCGTACACTTCATCATGAACCGCATCACGAAAATCGCTATAGTCGACCGACCGTGCGATGAGCGCGCTCGTACCAAGATGAGGGAACACAGATGATGCGTTGTTTTCTGGGGCTCGGCCTCGCCGTCACCCTGGCCGGCTGTGCGACCGGGCCCCATGGCACTCCATGGTCCGAAGACGGCCGCCGAGAGGCTCGCCTGCTGCAGGAAAACGACCTGATCCAGGCCAAGATGCTCGTGGCAGCTGCGGATCCCGATGGATACGAACTGGCGGACGCCCTGCTCACGCGTGCGGGCCCCAGGGACAAGACAGGCGAAACCGAATTCTATCGAGCGGTGCTGATGATCCGTCAGGACGCGCAGCCCAATGACATCGTTCGTCACCTCGAGCGCGCCGCAAAAAGGGAGCATCCCCATGCCATCGCGCTGCTCTTCAAGGTCTATAACGATCCATACCTTGTCGACAACGCCGATCCAGAGAAAGCCGCCCAATACCGCACGGCCTACGGCGGATTGAATGTCGCGAAGAGTGGCTACCCCTCTTTCCAGAAAGCTCTGGACTTGGTATCGGCCCTCGTTGCAACCCCGCCTACTATGGCTGGGGCACCAGCAGGCACACCCGACGAAGCCGCGCCCACGGTCCAATAAGGATCGCAAGGCCGATGTCATGCGTTCGTTTCGCAGGATCTGTCAAGCAACCCATCACTGAGGCGAAATAGGGTCGTCCGTTTCGCCTGCGCCGATGGCGACAATGACCGTCAGCAGCCTCGCCGCGGCCTGGCCGGAACACCGCAACGTGCCGGAGCGAACCCCGGCACACGGTTGGGGCTCCAATCCGATGTTGCCACGCGGTTCGGAGCCCACCATGCCAAGCCACGCTCGTCGAGCAGGTGTCGCCCTGCTGCTCGCCGCATGCCTGTTCAGTTCCGCATGCTCACGATTCGATCTTGCATATCGCCATCTCGACACCCTGATCCCATGGCAAGTGGGGCGCTATGTCGACCTCGACAAAACGCAACGCGCCGCACTGGACGGGGATGTTGATCGGCTGCTCGGGTGGCACTGCAGCACGCAGATGCCCATGTATGTGGATTGGCTGGGCGAACTGGAACAGCAGGTCAGAAGCGACGCTTTCGATGCTGCCAGCGTTGACCGCGTGCTTTCGCGGCTCGACCAAGCCGTTGACGCCATCGCGGTCGAGGCGACACTGCCGTCAGCCGGCCTACTGGCGAGCCTCACCGACAAGCAGATAGCGCAGATCGAAAAGCGCTTTGCCGACCAGCGCAAGGAAGACCGTAAGACGTATCTCGACCCTTCCCTGGATACACAGATCGAGGAGCGTGCCGAGCGCGCGGCGGAGCGGGCTGAGGGCTGGTTCGGTCGGTTGAACATGGAGCAACGCACGCGCATTCAGTCGTGGTCAGCAAGCCTGGGGGAACAGAACGCACACTGGCTCGATAGCCGAGAGCGGTGGCAGGCTGCGTTCATCGATGCGCTGCAGCAACGTGCCGAAGCGGGTTTCACCAATCGCATCGGGCATCTTTTTCAAGAGCGCGAGCACTATTGGTCATCCACCTACCAGGATCGCTACCCGACGGCGCGCTCGGACTTGGCATCCATGATCGCGGACCTCTACGCGCTGGCAACACCGGCACAGCGCGAACGACTGACCAAACGCATCGTACAAACCCGGCAGCAGGTGAAATCGGTAGTCTGTTCCGCCTGAACCTACCCTTGCAGCCCGTTTCCGAATGTGCTCACGGCATCCACGACGTGCCGTGAATGCTCACTGATCCGCTCCATGACCTGGCCCGCATGATGGGTATGTTCAACGCCGGCCTCTGTTTCCTTGCGACTGCTGCCCATGGCCACCACCGCGCGATCTGTACTTTCCTGCACAGAATGAATCATGTCGCCAATCTCCGAGGTCGAGCGCGCCGTGCGCTCGGCCAGTTGGCGTACTTCGTCGGCAACAACCGCAAAACCTCTACCCTGCTCCCCGGCACGCGCTGCTTCGATAGCGGCATTTAACGCTAGCAGGTTCGTCTGATCCGCGATTTCACGGATGGTCTTCACGATCGAGGAGATACGCTGTGATTGTGCCCCAAGCGCCTCTATGGACTCGGCGCTGGATTGGATCGTATTGGCGATACGCTGCATGGCGCCGGTGGCCTGACGGATCACGCTGCTGCCTTCGTCCGCCGCATTGAGCGTTTTCTGCGATAGCTCGAAGGCGCGCCGTGCGTTTTCGGTTTCCGCTTCGTACCGACGCTGACGCTCGGTGATGTCGGCCGCGTATTTCACGACCTTGTAGACCCGGCCGGCCTCATCGAAGACGGGGTTATAGCTGGCCTCAAGCCAAACCGCGGCACCGCGGCTATCAATTCGCTTGAACCGCCCACTGATGAACTCGCCCCGGTTCAGGCGCTCCCAGAACGTACGGTACTCCTCGCCGTTGGACGCGTCCGCTTCGCAGAAGGCAGCATGATGCTTTCCCACTACCTGCTCCAACCGGTAACCCATCACACGAAGGAAATTGGCGTTGGCTGTCAGTACAATGCCCTGGGGCGTGAATTCGATCTGTGCCATGGAGCGATCAATCGCATCGAGCCTGCTTGCTGCTTCGTTCTCGGCTTGAACAGCCGAGGTTACATCAGAAGCCAGCTTGATCACCTTGACCAGAACGCCTTCATCAAACACCGGCGTGTAGCTAGCCTCAAGCCACACACGGCGTCCGTCGCGCGTTAGCCGAGGAAAGCGACCCGTTACAGGCTCGCCACGCGCCAACTTTTGCCATAACGTCACGTAATCCGCGCTGCGGGCATACGCAGGCTCGCAAAATTGCCGATGATGGCGCCCCACGATGTCGTCGAGCCGATACCCCATCAAGCCGACAAAATTGTCGTTTGCAGCCACCACCGTGCCATCGAGCCTAAACTCGATCACCGCCATTGAACGGTGAATGGCGGCGAGGATGCCGGTCAACTGGCCGAGCTCGTTCGCTTGCGCGGCGATGGTTTGTTTCAGCGCACGTGTAAAGATCATATGTCCACCTGACAGGAGGCCGATGCGTGATTGTGAGTATGCATGGGCGATTTGGTGGCGTTATGACACTACGCGTAGAGAGTTTGATCCCTGGCGTCAAAAAAAAGATGGCACCTATACCAGCGTCATGCACGCAGCCCGAAGGGACTGGGATTGGCGCCGCTGAGAACGACCCTCCACGTTGACATGTCATCGGCAGCGCCGGCCTGCAGATAGCGCAACTCGCCAGACTGAAGCAACGCAACCGGCACACCGTCTCGATAGAGGATTCGGTTGCCCATCACCGAGGGCACACGCTCGGAACTGAGAAATTCGCCGGTAAGATTTGCCGGGTCCAATGCCGATACCCGCACCAGCGCCCCGTCACGCGGCTGCCGCCTTTTCGCACGCAAAGGACCTATCGCCTCGGGCAGGGCGAACTGTTCACCTGAGGCACCCGCTATGAATCGCCCCCCACGGATTTCGCCACGCGCCTCGAGACGGTGGTAGACACGTAACAGATCGCGCCAGGGTGGCATCCAGTCGGCCTCGCGATCCAGCAAACGCCAAGACACGACGCCATACCGCTCCAACAGAACCCATGCAATGTGCTCCAGTGCCGCCGAGCGATCCGTCGGCGGCATCTCGCCATGCCGCAACAAGGCCCAACGGCCTGCATCCGCCATACCAAGCGGGCGACCTCGGCTTCGGCGCGTCATGCGCGTGGGCCGGCGCGCCGCAGGCGCCAAAAGGGCGCGCATACCGGCAAAGCTGTCCGCGTTCACCAATCCGAGGTTCACAAGTTCGCCCAGCGCGTTTTCCAACTCGGTTGGCAACAACCGCAGGCTGTTCTGCAGCTCGTCAAAGAAAGACGCGCCCCGTTCGGCCAATGCTGCGCGGACGCGTTCGGCGCGTGGCGAAACTTCAGGCGCTGGGGACTCTTCGGTTAGCCCGAACCAATCCGAAAGATGGCGCCTGGGCAGAAGGACGATCGGTGTGCCGCGCACCGGACCACCCTTGGCGCGAAGCCGACCGGCCAGGCGCAACCAGACAGTACGCCCGGATCGACATTGGCCGTCGAGCCAATTGCTCCCATAGTCCCGGATACGAGCAGGAAGGATGTCCTCTTCCCACGCGGTGGCTGGCGCCTGGAAGCCCTCGAGCTGTTCCAGGATTTCATCGAGAGCCGCCGGCCCGCGCATTCCTGTATCGGGAGACAGGTGCTGCCAGTCAAACAAAAAGCGCATGTAGTCGGCCGGCTCGACGGGCTCTATCTCCCGACGCAAACGTCGGACGGTCTGGCGGTGGATTCGAGCGAGCAACCCGCGCTCACACCACTGAAGCGTCTCCATACCCGGGATGAACAGACCCTGCAGTACATAACCCTCCGCCTCGAGGCGGGCAAGCGCGGTGGCAACCGCATCGGGGGATAACCCCAACGGGTGCGAAATGGCTGCCAGCGTCTGCGGACCGATTCCGGCGAGGCGTGCCCGAACGATTTCGACGAGGCCCTCATCTGGATCGACTTCGCGGTGGAAGCGACCAGGAACCGCCAACGGCGGCTCGACGCGCGCCTGCGGGAAGACGGCTCGAAAGACGGGTAACCGTTCCAGCGGTACCCACAGATGGGTATCTGCGGCGACCGACAGGCAGGTCGCCCGCCCTTGCCGTGCAAGCTCGGCAAGATGGAGAGGCCATTCGGGTAACGCCGCCGCTTCGTCCCTACCGACGCACGATAGCGTCATCAGTGCATCATGCATTTCGTCCACTGAACGGACGCTCGGCCAGGCCTGCTCTCGAACGGCTTCGATGGCCGCCGTATCGAGCGCACCCAGATCATCCGCCGACGCAGGGTCCGTCCAGCGCCGCGTCATTACGGCCTGGGTACGGCGCTCCTCGAGTGGTGCATCGTCGAGAAAGGCATAGGGCCTGGCAGCCAGCGTTTCCATCGCAAGGGGAGAAGGTGACGGCAGATCACGGGCCAGCAGCCGGATGTTTCCCGATTCGATACGGCGCAGCACGTCGATCCACAAGTCGGCGTCCATGGCCTCGTGCAGGCAGTCATCCAGCGTTTGCTCAACCAGCGGATGATCAGGCAGCTCGCGCTCCCCGACAATGTTCTCAAGGCACGCCACCTGGTCGGGAAATACGGTCGCGAGGAGGTCCTCACTGCGCATACGCTGCAACTGAGGCGCGACCTTGCGGCCGCCGGTCATGCGCGGCAGCGCCAACGCCGTAGTGGCGTTCCAGCGCCATCGGACACCGAAAAGCGGCGCATCGAGCAATGCCTGGATCAGCACCGCCTGGGCCGTGTCCGCTCGCAAGTACCGCCAGACTTCCTCGAGCGGAAAACTATGGCTGGTCGACAGCGAAAGCACGATGGCGTCCTCTGTCGCCGCGGCCTGCAGTTCGAAGTTGAACGTCCGACAGAACCGCTTGCGCAGTGCCAGTCCCCACGCCCGATTCACACGGCTCCCGTAAGGGGAATGGATGACCAGCTGCATGCCCCCTGAGGCGTCAAAAAAACGCTCCATCACCAACTGTTCCAGCGTTGGCAAGCCACCGAGCGCCGCCGCCGCACGGGCCAGATATTCAACGATCTGGACGGCGGCCCCCTCGGGTATGCCGACCTCCGTGACCAACCAATGCGTGGCAGCCTCAAGGCGACCCGGCCCCGACGCGCCAAGCCGCTGTTCTATTTCGCCACGTAGCCGCGCGACGCCGAGCGACAGCGCATCGCTGCGACCCGGGGCTTCACCGTGCCAGAACGGAATGTTGGGCGGTTGCCCCTTGGCATCCTCTACACGGACACGTCCCGGCTCGATCTTCTGAATGCGATAGGACGTGTTGCCGAGCTGGAAGATGTCGCCGACCAGACTTTCCACGGCGAAGTCTTCGTTCACCGTCCCGACGCCGTGGCCCTGCGGTTCGAGGATGACACTGTAGTCGGCGTTATCTGGAATCGTCCCGCCTGAGCTGACCGCCGTCATCTTGCCGCCTCGCCGGCCACGCAAAGTACCCGTCGCAGCGTCGCGGTGTAGGTAGGCCGCACGTGGACCCTGGCGGCCGGTATACCCCTCGGCCAGCATGGCGAGCACGGACTGGTAGCGCGCTTCGGACAGCTCCGCGAAGGGTTCGGCCTGGCGGAAACACGCAAGCAGCGCATCCTCGTGCCATTCCCGGCAGGACACCTCCGCAATTATCTGCTGGGCCAGCACGTCGAGCGGTGCGACGGGCATGACCAACGTATCCAGTTCATTCCGCCGTACACAGTCCAGCAACGCCACACACTCAATCAGATCGTCACGCGACGTAGGAAACAGGCGCCCTTTTGGTGTACCGATGACCTGATGACCAGACCGGCCAACACGCTGCAGAAACGCGGAGATAGACCCGGGCGAACCTACCTGACACACCAGCTCGACATCGCCGATATCGATACCCAGCTCCAGCGATGCCGTTGCGACAAGCAACTTCAGGTCGCCCCGCTTGAGCCGCTGCTCGGCGTCCAGTCGCTGTTCGCGTGCGAGACTGCCATGGTGTGCGGCCACCGCTCCTGCTCCGAGGCGATCCGACAGATGCCTTGCGGCCCGCTCAGCCATTCGACGCGTGTTGACGAACACAAGTGTGGTGCGATGCGCCTCTGCAAGTTCAGCCAGGCGATCGTAGACCTTGTCCCAGACGTCGTTGGCCATCACCGACTCCAATGGGAGAGGCGGAATCTCAAGGTTCAGATCGCGAGCCCGCGTATGGCCAACGTCCACGATCTCGCATGCGCGGCCATTCCGCCCGGCGAGTAGCCGAGCGACGGACTCGATGGGCTTTTGGGTAGCCGACAGCCCGATTCGCACAAGGGGACGCCCGCACAAGGCCTCGAGCCGTTCAAGCGACAGCGCGAGATGGCTCCCACGCTTACTACCCGCAACGGCATGGATCTCATCAACGATAACGGTCCGGACCGTCGCCAATTGACGCCGCCCTGAGTCGGAGCCCAGCAGCACATAGAACGACTCAGGCGTCGTGACCAGTACATGGGGCGGACGCTTGCGCATTGCGGTCCGCTCCGCTTGGGGCGTATCGCCCGTACGCACCGCCGTGCGGATGTGCGGCGCTGCGTGTCCATCCCTTTCAAGCACACTCGCTATGCCGGCCAAGGGGATATCAAGATTCAAACGAACGTCGTTGGAGAGCGCTTTCAGCGGTGAGACGTACAGCACGCGCGTTTCATCCGGCAGCGTACCGCCCTGCTCCACGCCTTCGCGAATCAGATCGTCCAACGCCGCAAGGAAGGCGGTCAGCGTCTTGCCTGATCCGGTCGGCGCCGCCACCAGCGTGGACCGCCCCGACTTGATTCGTGGCCACGCCGCTAGTTGAGCCGCCGTCGGCGATGGGAATGCGGCGTTGAACCACTCCACCACCGAGCGGTGAAAGCCGTCGAAGCACGGATCGGACATAGTGCGAGCGCGAACCTCCAGGAGCGTTTTGGATCACTACCGATATGGGGCCTGTCGACCGCACCGGCAACGCAGCGGCGACGGTCGGTCATCTCCATGGGAACCCGAACGTGCGGCCGCCGTTCTACCAGTAACCCGTAGAGATCATCGAAACAGGAGCCGTCATGACCACGCCCACCGACATCGACCATGCCATGAACGTAACGTCGCAAGCGTTCCAGCCATACGGCTGCGTCACCAGCGCGAACGCGGAAGAAGACAGCTTCGGCTTCAGCGTACTCGACACCCAAGGCGAGCCTATCCTGGACATCGCTCGGGTCACGCGAACCCAGTACGAGGATCCGACACGCCTGGCCGATGTCATTCAGCAGGCCAGACAGGACCTGGAAAAGAAAGGGTGCGAACTCCAGGAATGGTCGATGCCCTTCATCATCGACCCTCAAGGCATCCCGGAGACGACGCCCAACTACTGATGCCGGCGGCTAGCCGGCCCGGAAGATCAGATGGTCTTCCCAGTCGTCTTCTGCAACGCTGTCCTCCTTCAGCATCCGGCCGGATTGGGAAATACGGGCTTCGTGGACAGCATCTACGTCACCGCTGACAAGGTGATGCCATAACGGCAGGTCCTTGCCCTCGGCAACCAGCCGATAGCCACAGGTGGGCGGCAACCATTTGAAGCTGTCAGCCTGATCCGGCGTCAATTGTATGCAATCCGGGACCTGCGCACGTCGGTGCTCATAGTCACTGCAGCGGCAGCTCTTGAGATCCAATAGACGGCAGGCAATACGCGTGTAATAGACGCTGCCATCGTCCTCGTCTTCGAGCTTCTGCAGGCAGCAGAGGCCGCAGCCATCGCACAGGGACTCCCACTCTTCGCGATCGAGCTGGGCGAGGGTCTTGCGTTTCCAGAAGGGTTCGACTTTTGCGGCCATGGAAGGACAGGCTTGAAAAAAGGTCGGGCAGTGTAGTTGCGCGGCCACCGCCCGCCAAGCATCAGTGGTCGGATCAATACCCGCGTTCGAAATCCACCTGCCCGCGTAGTGGGGCACCGGCTTGCCAGCGCTGGAGGTTGTCCCTGAAGAGTGAGGCCATCGGGGGCGCCAGGGTCGGTCCAGCCATGTGGCCGGTGATCGTGAGATTCGGGGTATCCCAGAACGGATGCGCCGGTGGCAGCGGCTCCTGCCGGAACACATCCAGCACCGCACCGGCGATGTCGCCCTGATTCAGGGCCGCGATGAGATCATCGTCCACCACCGCTGTGCCGCGTCCAACATTGATGAACAACGCTTTACGCTTCATCCGCTCGAAGAACTGAGCATCGTAGACGTCCCGCGTATGAGGCGTATCCGGAAGCAGGTTGATAACGTAATCGGCACGTTCGGCGAAATCGAGCAGGCGGTCCATGCCCCCTACCTGATCCAATGTGGAAGTGAGCCGAGCCTGGCGAGAAATGCCGAGCAACTCGCACCCAAAGCTATTGAGCAGACGGGCAATGGTAGAACCAATATCACCTGTCCCCACGATCAGCACGCAACGCCCGGCCAAGGTACCCGGAATAGTTGTATCCCAGCGCCGCTCGGCCTGACTCTGCAGGCGAGACAGCAGTCCCCTTTCGTGCGCCAGCATGTAGGTCAGCGCGTACTCACCAATCACCTGCCCAAATACACCGACCGCCCGCGTCAACGTGTAATCGCGGGGCAGCGACTCGTTCATCAGCGGCATGATGCCGGCCCAGGTCGACTGCAGCCATTGTGGACGCATGCCCTTTTTCAGCAGGTTGACCAACAGGCTGGGTGCCCCGAGCCAGACAGGACACTCCTCGGCCAGCGGGAAGAGATCTTCCAGCCGGTCGCCGCCAACAATCTCGACATCGTGCAAATCCTGCAGAAGCGCTGCATAGCCGGAGAAATCCGGCTCGCCAATCAGTAAACGCATTCGATCCTCGTTAGCGCCGCCCGTTACACCGGGTCGTTCATGCGCAGCAATTCGTCAGGTAGATGCTCGATGTACTCTTCTTCGGGCGGTGGCATCTGCAAGTGATAGCCCTGCTTTTGCAGATTCTCCAGCACCTTGGTGATGTCCTCACGCGCCAGCTGCCGCTCAGGCGACAACACGAGGTCGAACGCGTGGATCGGCGGACCGAACGCTGCAAGCAGCGGCTCGGGAACGCGTGCCAGCGCGTCGCGCTTTTCGACATAAAGGTACATCTCCCGCTTGCGCGGGCTCTTGTAAATCGAGCAGATACGTTTCATGTGCATTACTCCAGCGCCGCAAGCAGGGCTTCGCCCATGCGCGCGCGACGCCAACCTTTCAGTGAATCCGGCAGTTGATAGGGTCCGTTTGGAAATCCACTTCTAAGCAAGGCCTCCAAGACCTTCTTGCGCAGCATCAGCTCTGGCGCCATACCCAGTCGCAGAGCCTCGGTTTGGCCGACGGCCCTCAACTTCTTCAATAATGCCGAGGCCTCGGATGGCAGCGGGGGCGGCAGGCTTTCGGGCCATTTCTCCGGCGGAAGAGAACCGGCCTCTTCAATGATTCGGATGAGCGTATCGCCGTCCTGACGCAGGGTTTTCGGATGCATGTCTTCGATACGCGAAAGCGCCGCGCGATCGGTAGGCTGGAAACGCGCCAAAGGCCATAGGCAATGCTCACGGACGACGCGGTTACGTGGTTGATCGCGCCGACGTGCCTCGATCTCGCGCCAGGCGTAAAGCGCTTGCAGAACGGCAAGTTGTTGCCGGCTGAGCTTCCAGCCGAGCTTGGCGTCCCGGTACAGCTCGTGCGGGTCGATTTCGCGGCAAAGGTGGCTGACAAGCTCAGCGCCATCCTCCAGCAGCCAGGCCCGCTTCTCGTCGCTGAGCTGCGGCAGCAGCTCTGTATACAGCTCTGCCAGGTGTTGGGCATCGGCCGCGGCATATTCTTCCTGTAGCGGTGTGAGCGGCCGCTGCAGCCAGTCCGAGCGTGTCTCGTCCTTGGGCAGTTCAATGCCCAGTACCGCCTGAACCAGGCGCGAATAACCCATCGAATGGCCAAGGCCAAGGTAACCTGCTGCCAGCTGGGTATCGAACAGCGGTTGCGGTAACGCATCGGTCAGGCGAAGAAAGACTTCGAGGTCCTCGCTGCAGGCATGAAGCACTTTGACAACGCGCGTATCCCGAAGCAGTTCGGCAAAGGGAGTCCAGTCCTTTATCTCGAGCGGGTCGATGAGAAAGGCCTGCTTCCCGTCGCCCACCTGAAGCAGTCCGGCCTGCGGGTAGAAAGTATCGACACGAACGAATTCCGTATCGAGTGCGACGAAGGAAAGCTCACGCCATGCCTGGCAGCGGGACGCCAAATCAGCGTCTGTGCGGATCCATTGAATATCGGTAGGCACGGTGACTCCTTCGTCAAAATCGGCAATGCGTTGCGGAGTATATCGGCGGACCTGTGCGCTGTCCCCGAAAGCCGCCGTCACCCTTTGCAGGCCACTCTATACTCGGTAGACAAATCCTCACCGGAGCTGTCATGTCCCACGCCCATCTCATCACCTGCGAGCAACTGGCGATACGCCTCTCACAACCGGATCTGCTCGTGCTTGATTGCCGCTTCTCCCTGGACGATCCGGATTACGGGCGCCGTGCCTACAGCGCCGGCCATGTGCCAGGCGCACAATTCCTGGATCTCAACCGGGACCTGTCTGCTGCAGTCATTCCGGGCCAGACCGGCCGGCACCCCCTACCCGACCCACGCCGCCTGGCACGGCACCTCGCGAGTATCGGCCTGAGTGCTGACACGCAGATCGTGGTGTATGACGATGGACCCGGCGCCTACGCAGCACGCGCGTGGTGGCTTCTGGCATGGCTTGGTAAACGCGAAGGCGTGTCGCTGCTGGATGGCGGCCTGAAAGCATGGACCGAATGGGGCGGTTTATTGACCTCAGATGTACCGCTGATGTCGCCTGGCGATTTCGAGATGGACCTGGACGATTCGCTGGTCGTGGAAGCAAGCGAACTGCACCGGCGACTGAACGATCCGCATCAACGCCTCCTGGACGCCCGCTCACTACCTCGCTACCTGGGACACGAAGAGCCTATAGACCCCATCGCCGGGCACATTCCGGGGGCGGTATGTGCGCCATTCACGGACAACCTGCAACCCGATGGCCGCTTCAAATCACCGGAGGCCCTCAGCGACCAATTTGCGGGCCTTACGGGTGAATGCTCGGATGTCGTCGCGTATTGCGGATCAGGCGTCACCGCCTGCCATAACGTGTTCGCAATGAGCCTGGCAGGGCTACCGATGCCGCGGTTGTACGCTGGCTCCTGGAGCGAGTGGATTACCGATTCGACGCGGCCTGTCGCGACAGCGACATCACATGATGGCCAGCCGTGACCGAACAGTCATGAAAAGTCGCTACGGTTTTCATACACGCTGGGCTAACGTACCGAACTAGAGAGGCTGGTGAAGGATGCATCCATTCATTACAAGCCGCTCTACGAGGCTAGCGCGCGCGATTCTTTGCTGATAGCGTGCGCTCCGTTGGCCCCGCTTACACCCCTGAGGAAAACAAGATGAAAAAACTAGGGATCAGCTCCGGCGTCTTCCTGATGCTCGGCGCACTCGCCAGTCAAGCACACGCATCGGGCTTCGCGCTCAACGAACAAAGCATCAGCTCCATGGGGATGGCCTTTGCCGGCCGCGCCTCTTCGGCCAGCGACGCGTCCGTTGTCTATGGCAACCCGGCCGGTATGTCGCTGCTCAATCGTGAACAGGTCACGCTTGGCGCTGCTGGCATTTTCGCCCGTAGCGATATCAAGGACGGCAACGCTTCCCTGAACACGCCATTTGGCGCGCAGACTATTCCGGGTAGCAACGACGGCGACATGGTGCCCACGGTCGCGGTGCCCCTGGGCTATTACGTAAAACCTATCGACGATCGCTGGGCATTCGGCCTGGGCGTATACGTGCCCTTCGGTCTGCTGACTGACTATGAAAGCAGCTTCCAGGGCCGCTACTTCGGCGACTACAGCGAAGTCGAAGTCATTACCTTCCAGCCCACCGTCAGCTTCCGTATCAATGATCAGTTGTCCGTAGGCTTCGGTCCGACGATCAACCGCATCGAGGGCAAACTGGAATCGGCGATCTTCACCGGCACGGCCAACGACGGACGCGCCAAGATCGAGGGTGACGACACGGCCTATGGCTTTAATGCCGGTATCCTCTACGAGGTGACGCCGCAGACGAAGCTTGGCCTGACCTACCACTCCAAAGTGGACTACAAGCTCGAAGGGCATACCCGCTATTCCGGCGTTCCCGGCGCTGGAAAATATGACGCGTCGCTCGACCTGAAGACGCCTGAAACGGTCGACTTCGGTATCAGCCATGCGTTGAACGACCAGTGGACGCTCCACGCTAGCGCTACCTGGACGCGCTGGAGCCGCCTGGAGTCCTTGCGGGTAGAGAACAGCGGCACGCCGTCGCCCCAACTTGCAACGATCGAAGAAGTACAGGATTGGAAAGATACCTGGACCTATTCCGTCGGTGCCGAATACCAGCTCAACCCGCAGTGGGTCCTTCGAGCCGGCGTCGGGTATGACGAGTCGCCCGCTAACAACGAGCATCGCTCACCTCGTGTGCCGATCAATGACCGGACCAACTTCAGCGTTGGCTTCGGCTGGAGCCCGACGCAGGATCTGACCGTTGACTTCGCCTACCTGTACCTGCGCGAAAAGGATGCGGACGTGAGTCAAACCCGCCAGGTGAATGCGGTAGCCTCGCAAAGCTACAGCGCCAAATACGAAAACAGTGCACACACCGTGGGTGCGCAGTTGACGTACCGCTTCTAAGCGCCCCCGTCGTCCCGGGTGCAATGCCCGGGACGATCTGATTCAACGGCTAACACGTCAGCACACGCTCATCACCAGTCCCGCCAACGCAAGACCGCCTTCCTGCCATCCCCACCAGCACAGCAGTAACGCTACGGCGGCCGTGACCATTGCGCCGATCTTCCAGCCGTAGCTCATGCCACCCCCTGCAAGCGCGCTACCGGTCGCTCGCGCACAGGCCAGTTCAACGCAGCCGCGAGCACGCTGAGCAGAATCGAAAGCTGCCAAACCAGGTCGTAGTTGCCGGTGTGGTCATACACGTAGCCACCCAGCCAACCGCCGAGGAACGCACCGAGTTGGTGGAACAGAAAGACGATGCCACCCAGCATCGACAGATTCTTTACGCCGAAGACGGTGGCAACCGTGCCATTCGTGAGCGGAACCGTCGAGAGCCACAGCAGCCCCATGGCGATACCGAACGCGTACGCTGAAACCGTCGTTACCGGCAGCAGGTAAAAGAGCGTGATGACCACACCGCGTGATAGATACAACACCGTGAGCAGGCGCGGCTTGGAAAAGCGCCCGCCCAGCCATCCGGCAATATAGGTTCCGAAGATATTAAATAGGCCAACCAGTGCAAGCACCGTGGTGCCGACGCTTGCCGGCAAATGCTGGTCCACCAGATAGGCCGGCAGATGGATGCCGATGAACACCACGTGAAAGCCGCAGACGAAAAATCCGAACGACAGCCACCAGAACCCCGCATGGCGGGACGCCTCCCCAAGCGCCTCACGCAGCGTCTGATCCTGCCCTGGCGAAGCTGGCATAGGTTTGTCCTTGAGAAAACCGGCCAGCGGAACCATCAAGGCGACTAGCAGGCCGAGCGCCAATAACGCGGACGACCAGCCCAGCCAACTGATCAACGACAGCGTGCCGGGCAGCATGGCGAACTGGCCGAAAGAACCGGCGGCAGCCGCTATGCCCATAGCCACGCTGCGTTTCTCCGGTGCCACGGCACGGCCAACGACACCGAGGAGGACCGAAAATGACGTGCCGGACAAGCCCATTCCGATTAGCAAGCCCGCGCTGAGCGACAGCGATAACGGGTCGTTCGCGCTCGCCATTAGCACAAGCCCGAGCGCATAGAGCACGCCGCCAGCCGCGACCGTCCGTGCGGCACCGAACCGATCCGCCAGGGCGCCAGTGATAGGCTGCGTCAGGCCCCAGATGAGATTCTGCAGCGCGATGGCAAACGCGAAGACCTCGCGGCCCCAACCGAAGTCCGCACTCATCGGTGGTAGGAACAGGCCGAAGCCGTGACGGGTTCCAAGGGAGAGCGCAAGAATGATGGCCGCGAGGGCCAGGATCCATGCGCTATTACGGGACAAGGCAGTCATTTCGCTTTCCTGTTCATTTTAGTTCTTCCAGCACGCTCGCCAGCATCCGCCGCCGCTTAAGCCCAAGCACCGATCAAGGCTGCACCGGGCAGTTCCGCATTCACCACTGGACAGGTGGAGCCTCTCCACACCCATCGGCGCTAGCGCAACATCCCGATTTGCCCATCCACCTCATTCGCGAGCGACACGCAGTTAACGCCGCTGATGTTGAAAAATCCCACCTTGGCGTGCTGGCGCCCGACACCATGGAACCCCAGCCTCCCCCTTGAGGGTGAAGCCCACCGTTTCACATGGCTAAGCCTCTTGTGCGTAGCGCATTTCCGCCCGGGTGGCGAGGCAGGAACCGAGAAACGTGCCATGGGCACTATGGTGTTTATACCGGCATATGTCTCCGGTCAAATGCAGTAACGAATTGCACTGGCGAACGGATGCGGCGTGGGCGGGGTCGACCAAGGGCAGGTTTCGCCAGATGCGACCTGCATCGAACCGCAACCAAGGGAGGCCTTGCCATGAACAACCCATTCGCATCGTGCATCCAAGCCTGTAGCGCCTGCGCCATAGCCTGTGAGACATGCGCTTCGGCATGCCTGCGAGAAGAAGATGTCAGCATGATGGCTGACTGCATCCGTCTCGACCGCGACTGCGCCGATCTATGCCGTTTAGCCGAAACGCTCATGACGCGTCAGAGCGACCTTGCCAGGGAACTCTGCCGCCTATGCGCACAGGCGTGCCGCGCATGCGCTGAAGAGTGCGCCCGACATGACCATGACCACTGCCAACAATGCGCACAGGCATGCCAACGCTGCGCGGACGAATGCGACGCCATGGCAGCCTGAATGAAGCGGCGGGCGCTTCAAGCGGCGCGCCCGCTTAGTTCAAGGCAAGCCAGACGAGCGCGGCACATTCGGTCAATTCGAGCAGCGCGCCTGCCGTATCGCCGGTGGTACCGCCAATCCGACGCATGAAGGCGCGGCGCAGGAACCAGAAAAAAACCGCACATACCAGTAGCAGGCTGAACCCTGCCGCACCGCCAACGATCCAGACGCACAGAGCCGTGACACCGAGTATCAGGCCAGCCGACGAACGCGGCAGATGCATGGCCATTGTCTCTCCCAGGCCGCCTGGGCGTGCATAAGGCGTGGTCAGGAAAAGCGCAAGGACCGCGCCTCGGGCAACCACGATCGCCAGTAGCGGCGCTACGATCGCCCCGGCGGAGAGCAACGTCGTCAAGGCGACGAACTTGAGCAGCAACACGAGCACTAGAACAACAATGGCCATGGGACCGCTTCGGGGATCTTTCATGATCTCCAGCGTGCGCTCACGGTCACCAAGGCCGCCGAGCCAGGCATCCGCGGTATCCGCCAAACCATCCAGATGAAGCGCGCCCGTCAGCGCGACCCACGCGGCGAGGATCAATGCCGCGGCCAGCATCACTGGCGCGGGATGAATGAAGGATGCAAGCATCCACAGCAGTAGCCCCAGGACCAGACCGACCAGTGGATAGAACAGCATGGACCGACCCGTTTCCTGCGGCGTCGGCATTTCCCGTAGGCGCACTGGGAGGCTGGTGAGAAACTGCAGGGCGATCAGAAAAGCCGTCATACGGGCTCCTGGGTCAAGGCGGGCGCCGCAGTGCGACGTCTCGCTCAGGGTTGGCCAAGCCACAGGATTTCGCCCCGCCGCTCGGTTTGGATTGAATGACACTCAGCGTAGCCGACCTCAATCTGTAGCAGATCGTTCCGGTGCAGTCCGCGGGCGCGGGCGAGCAAAAGGCGGATAACGCCGCCATGCGTGATAACCAGCAGCCGCTCGCCTGCAAACCGCGCGGCCAACGATTCAACTGCTCTTAGTACACGCCGCTCGAATGCCTCGACGGGCTCACCGTTTGGCGGGGTATAACCGTAGGGGTCTGCCCAGAAACGCCCGAGCGCTTCGGCCTGATCGACCATGAGTTCCGCGGGAGTGCGCCCTTCCCAATCCCCAAAATCCAGTTCGCGAAGATCGGCCTCAATTATGGGCTGGATGCCTGTCGTTTCCGCGAGCGTCTCGGCAAATTTGGCGCAACGCTGCAAAGGAGACGTGATGATTCGATCGTAAAGGAGTGGCAAAGTCGCTGATCGCATCTGGTCCCAGCCTTCATCGGACAGGCGCACATCCAGGCGCCCACGGAAGCCTTGCGGCCCTTCGGTTCGGCCGTGTCGAAGCAAATGAAGTGACGTCATGGCCGGCGATTGGAAACTGCCGCTTCCGCGAACGTAGCCATTTCCGCGTGCAGCACGCATGCCTGTTGCAGAAGCGGCACCGCCAGCGCCGCCCCACTGCCCTCGCCAAGGCGCATACCAAGGTTCAACAAGGGTTGCGCGCTTAGCGCTTCCAGCACGGCTTCATGCCCTGGCTCGGCGCCACGATGGCCAAAGAGCAGCCAGGGACGTACAGCCGCGTTCATCCGAACGGCGCACAGCGCGGCCACGCTGCTGATGAACCCGTCGACGATAGCGGGCAACCCTTGCTGTGCGCATGCCACGTAGGCGCCTGCCAGTGCAGCGATCTCGAACCCGCCCAAGCGGCATAGCTGTTGGTAAGGTGAACCGGCAGTTGCGTGGAGCGAAAGCGCGCGTTGGATTACGGCGCGCTTGCGTTCAAGTCCCTCGTCATCGAGCCCCGTACCGCGGCCAACGAGACGCTCGGCCCCGACATCGAGAAGCGCACACCCCAGCGCGCTTGCAGCTGTGGTGTTGCCAATCCCCATCTCGCCGCCGATGTACAGATGCGCCCCTTGTGCACGGGCACGCCGAACAGAATCACGACCGACGTCCAGCGCGGCGTCACATTGGATTTCCGTCATAGCGGATGTCTTCGCAAAGTTCGAGGTGCCGGGTCCGAGGTCGATGCGTCGAACGTTGGGAAGCGTGGCGTAAGGCGTAGCGGTCCCGAGGTCGATAACCTCCAGATTCGCGCCCAGACCCCTCCCCAGCGTACTGATGGCTGCACCGCCGGAAACGAAGTTGCGCACCATTTCGACCGTTACCGCCTGGGGGTAGGCCGATACGCCCTCTTCCACGACGCCATGGTCCCCGGCGAATACCGTGATCCAGACGTGGTCGATGCGTGGTCGCACCGTACGTTGGAGGCTCGCGAGCTGGACGGCAGCCGTCTCCAGTTCGCCCAGCGCGCCTGTTGGCTTCGTCAGCTGTGCCTGCCGGTCCCAAGCAGCGGCTTCGGTTACCTTGTCTGGCGATTGGCAGCCCGCCTGCCACCAATAGCCGCTCATAGCGGGTCCCCCTTCAATACCATTGGTAGTCCTGCGACACAGAACGCCACTCGCCCGGCACGCTCAGCCAAGGCCTGATGCAGCCAACCGGCCTCGTCCACATAGCGACGGCTGAGCTCGCCAAGCGGCACGATCCCCATTCCGGTTTCGTTACTGACCATCAGCACGCGGCCCGGCAGCTCCGCAAGGCAATCCATCAGCGCGTCGCGCTCGATGTCCAGACGCGTGCTGTCTTCATGGATGAGCAGATTGGTCAGCCAAAGCGTGAGGCAGTCAATCAGTAGCAGTCGATCGGGCGCAGCATGCTCACGCAGCACCTTGGCCAAGGCCAGGGGCTCCTCTACGAGCGCCCATTCCTGAGGCCGACGCGCCCGATGCAGTGCCACACGTGCGTGCATCTCGGCATCGCGCGGCTGGCTCGTTGCGATGTAGGTGACGGCGAGACTGGATGCCGACGCCAGGCGCTCAGCGAGCCGGCTCTTGCCTGACCGAGCACCGCCCAGAATGAGTTCGAGCATGGGGTTGTTTCCTGTTGTATTGCCAATTGGTCGCAGGACTCAGCCTTACAGACCGCAAAGGGCGCGCAACCGAGCCGTATCCAGATGCGCCTCGACCAGATCGGCGAGACGGTCGATGTCCTTCTCGCGCAGCGCGAAGTAATCGAAGGGCACCGGGGCGGCAAGGCCCGCCCAGTTCAATAAGGCGTCGCATGATGCAGCGGTTTCGAAGAGGCCATGAAGATAGGTGCCCATGACCTGGCCATCGGCGCTACGAGCGCCGTCCGTTCGCCCGTCACTCAGATGCACCATGGGTTGATCCAGGGCGGGTCCAGCCGTGACGCCAGCATGGATCTCATAACCAGTAACGGGTGTATCGAAGCAAAGCGTTCCGGTGACGTTGCGCAATTGCTTCTCCGGTTCGAGTGACGTTTCGACGTCGAGAAAGCCGAAGCCTTCACTCTGTCCGGCCGGCCCTTCCAGGCCCTGGCTATCAATAACGCGTGTTCCCAGCATCTGCAGGCCACCGCAGATGCCCAGCAGTTTGCCGCCATACCGGAGGTGTCGATCAAGCGCTGCCTGCCAGCCTTGTGCTTTAAGAAATGCCAGGTCCGCGCGGACGCTCTTCGAGCCGGGCAGGATGATCAGGTCCGCGGGTGGAATAGCTTCACCTGGCGCAACGAACTGCAGGTCCACCTGCGGATGGAGCCGAAGCGGATCGAAGTCCGTGTGATTGCTGATCCGTGGAAGCACGGGCACGACGATCCTGAGGACCTCGTGCGCCTTGGCATGTTGCCGGCGATCGATGGCGTCCTCGGCTTCAAGGTGAAAATCCATAAGATAGGGCAGCACGCCAATCACAGGCTTGCCGGTACGGGTCTCGAGCCAGTCGAGCCCAGGCTGCAGCAAGGCGATGTCGCCCCGGAATCGATTGATGACGAACCCGGCGATCCGCGCACGCTCCGTCTCGGACAACAGCTCCAGCGTGCCGACCAAGTGGGCGAAGACACCCCCCTTGTCGATATCAGCGATCAACAGGACTGGGCAATCCACCGCCTCGGCGAAACCCATGTTGGCGATATCGTTCGCACGCAGATTGATCTCGGCTGGCGAGCCGGCACCTTCCACCATGACCACCTGATACTGGCCCGCCAATCGCGCATGCGAAGCCAGCGAGGCCTCCCGAGCGACCTGCTTGTAGGCGTGATAGGCAACCGCATTCATATTGCCCACGGCGCGCCCGTGAATGATGACCTGCGCGCCTACGTCGCTGTTGGGCTTCAATAGAACAGGATTCATATCGGTATGTGGCCTGAGACCAGAGGCTTGCGCCTGCACCGCCTGGGACCGGCCGATCTCGCCGCCGTCTTCGGTCACGGCACTGTTGAGTGCCATGTTCTGCGGTTTGAACGGTGCGACAGCGACATGTTGACGACGAAGCCAACGGCACAACGCCGTCACCAAGGTGCTCTTGCCGGCATCGGACGTCGTGCCCTGTACCATCAGGGTCCGACCGGTCATGTCATGGATACCTGGTAGGCGGCCAGCGCACGGTCCAGCCGTGTCCAGCCGCTCTCATCGGCGGGCAGCCCGAAGCGTACGCTTGCTGGCTGGTGAAACAGCCGCACCAGCACGCCGTTGCTGGCCAGGAATCGGTAAAGCCGCTCAGCGTGACGGGTGACCGTCCACTGAAAGAGTGGGCACCCGCCTGTCGGCGGAAAGCCACGATCCGTGAGCAGCGCCGCCAGGCGTTGGCCGGCCGCGTGCAGCGCCTCGCGCTGAATGCGCTGATCTTCCGCGGCCAGAAGCTGTGCAGTCGCCACGAACCGCGTCGGACCGGAGACCGTCCAGGGGCCGAGCAGGTTCTCCAGCCGCACCGACAAGTCGGCATCAGCGAGTACGAAGCCCAATCGTGCACCGGCCATTCCAAAAAACTTGCCGAACGAGCGCAGTACCACCAACCCGGACCGTGGACCGAACTGCGCGAGGCTGGACTCCGGCGTACAGTCCATGAAGGCTTCGTCGACGATTAGCCATCCGTCTCGTTCCGCCAGTCGAGCGTGCCACTCAAGCAGACGCTCAGGTGGGATAAGCCGCCCGGTCGGATTATTCGGGTTGATCACGAGCAGTACATCCAGCCGATCCAATGCGCGGGGCACGCCGGCTTCAGTCAGTTCCAGAAGGCTGTGCCCTTCCCGGCGCCACGCATGTGCATGCTCGGCATAACAAGGCGAGATGATGCCGATCCGAGCCTGCCGGCGGATCTGCGGCAGCGCCTGGATGGCCGATTGCGAGCCGGAAACCGGCAGCGGATTGTCGAAACCGTAATAGCGTGATGCCGCTTCGCGCAGGCCATCGTCGGGTTCCGGTAGGCGATTCCAGACCGACGCCGGTATGGGCAGCATCGGCAGTCCCGCCGGTGCGATGCCCGTGGACAAGTCGATCCAATCGCTCAGCGGGATATTGAATTGCTTCGCTGCCGCCCGCAGCCGCCCACCGTGTTCAAGCACTACACGCCTCCCAGCACTACCAATGCGATCCAGAGCCCGACGCCTAGCCAGACCAGGTTTATAGCGCGCTCGATATCGCGCGCTCTGGGTATGCTTCCTTGCCCCAGTTCCGGGCGAACGTGGCGTTCGCCGTGATATATCGCCATTCCGCCCAAGGTGACGCGCAACGCGCCCGCGCCCGCCGCCATCACTGGACCTGCATTGGGGCTGTCCCAACGATGCCCCTGCCGCAACCAACAGGCAATGCCTGTGCGAAAGTGTCCGCAGATCGAATACGTGAGCGCCACCAGACGGGCCGGTACGAGATTCAGCAAATCATCGATGCGTGCTGCCGCCCAACCAAACCGCTCAAAGCGAGGCGTTCGATAACCCCACATCGCATCCAGGGTGTTGCTCAACCGATAGAGAACGACGCCAGGCGCGCCGCCAATGAGGAACCAGAATAGAGCGGCGAATACGGCATCGCTGCCGTTTTCCAGGACTGACTCGGTGGCTGCGCGGGCCACGCCCTCCTCATCCAATGCAGACGTATCGCGGCTGACGACACGACCTACCAGGCGCCTGGCTTCGTCCAATTGCCCGAGCCGCAGGGCTTGCGCTACTGGCAGCGCATGTTCCGTCAGGCTTCGAAGGCCAATGGCGAGGTACAGGCAGATGACGTCGACGAGCAGGCCTACACCCGGCAGCAGAGAAAGCAGCCAGACGATCAGCACCGGCGGCAGCACCGCCAGGCACCAGGCACTGACCCCGTGGCTTCGCCAGCCCCGCCCCGGCTCGTCGGGAAGGGACACACCATTGAACCGCCGCTCCAGGCGATTGGCCCAGTTTCCAAAGATAACCAATGGATGCCAGCGACGGGGCTCGCCGAAAACAGCATCCAGCAAAACCGCGAGGATCGTCGTCAAAGCCAGGCTCATGGCAGCGCCTCGGATCGACTGGCTTCAACGTCGGGCCTCTCGTTCGCAGACGTACTCGACCGTATGATCACGGGCGCGTCTCCCATCCGTCTGTGAAGACGAAGTCCTCGAGCGGCCTGCCCTGGGTCCAGCCTTCGAGTTCCAGCATCGGCCCTGGGTAGAAATGCTCGACCGGGCCAAGGCAGAGGATCGCCACGGGCCGCGCACCGTCCGGTACACCCAACAGCACGGCGAGCGCATCGGGGTCGAATAGCGAGACCCACCCCATCCCCAGGCCTTCGGCCCGTGCAGCCAGCCATAGGTTCTGGATCGCACACGCAAGCGACGCCAGATCCATCTCAGGCAGTGTGCGGCGGCCAAAGATATGGCGCTCTCTATCATCCGCCAAGGTTGCAACCAGCAGCTCGGCGCACTCCCGTACGCCCTCGACCTTCAGGCGCATGAAGCCCTCGGATCGTTCCCCCAACGCCTCGGCCGTCTTGATGCGCTCCTGCTCGACCAGTTCGGCAATTGCCGCCCGTAGCCCAGGACGCGTGATCCGGATGAATCGCCATGGCTGCATCAGGCCAACGCTAGGTGCCTGGTGCGCCGCCTGCAGCAGGCGACCGAGCACGTCTTGCTCCACAGCTCCGCCACTGAAGTGACGCATGTCGCGACGTTCGGCAATTGCACGATAGACCGCCGCACGTTCGGCGGCACTGAATGCCTGCTCACTCATGGTCTAAACATCGCCGCTACCGCCGTCGGGTTCGAGGGGAAGTAGAAGTGGATATAGGAAGCTGTCAGTCTATCGAGCCTAAATACCGGCTCCGCAACGCCGCGACCATTGGGGCAGGCCCCACGCGCCAGAGGCAGCACTGTCGAATCCATTAGCGAATGGTGGAAGGTATGCCCACGCAATCCGCCTTCAGGCAAGTCCACGGACTGCAGCGCCAGTGCGGCTAGACGCTTCTGCATTTGTGCCGTGCCGGGAAGCAGACCCAGCATAGGCGCCGTCTCGCCGGACTTGTCGGTCAGATGTTCCACTAGATAAAGCATGCCGCCGCATTCGGCCAGGATTGGACGACCCGCCGCGTGGTGATTGCGAATCGCGTCACGCACGGCATCGTTTCCAGCCAGCGCTGCGAGGTGCAACTCGGGATATCCCCCCGGCAGGTACAGGCTATCGACGTCTGGCAGACAGCGGTCATGAACCGGAGAAAAGAACACCAATTCAGCGCCCATTGCCGTGAGCAAATCCAGGTTCGCCTGGTATAGAAAAGCGAATGCCTCGTCCCGCGCAACACCAATGCGAATGCCATCCAGCGAAGGTACGACTGGCTCCGGCGGCGGCGCTGAAAAGGTAACTGGCTCTGGCAATGCCATCGGCATGGCGGCCTCAAGCGCGTCAGCGGCCGCGTCGAGCCTCGCATCCAGATCGGCCAGCTCGGCAGCGTGCACCAGTCCGAGGTGGCGGCTGGGCAAATTGGCGTCTTCGGTCCGCGGCAGCGCGCCGAACCAATTGATAGATGGCGGTAGGCACTCGCGAAGGATCGCCGCGTGCCGAGGGCTGCCGACCCGATTCGCCAGCACGCCAGCGAATCTCAGCGAAGGGCGAAACGTGGCCAGCCCATGGACGATCGCGGCGAACGTCTGCGCCATGGCACCCGCGTCGATTATGGTCATCACGGGAAGACCAAAGCAGCAGGCGAGATCGGCCGCCGACGGCTGCCCATCATAGAGCCCCATTACCCCTTCCACGAGGATGACGTCCGCTTCTGCCGCCGCGCTCCACAGTAGCCGGCGCGATGCCTGCTCACCAATCATCCACAGATCGATCTGATGCACCGCCTGCCCGCTCGCGCGCGCCAGGATCGTCGGGTCGAGAAAATCCGGCCCACACTTGAATACGCGGACCCTAAGGCCGCGCCGCGCATAGCTGCGTGCCATGGCCGCGGTCACGGTAGTCTTGCCCTGTCCGGACGCCGGCGCGGCGATCATCAGGGCGGGACAGGCGCGACCCATCACCGGACGCATCCCGGCGAGGCTGAAAATGCAGTGGTCAAGCTAAGCCGATACACACTCGGTCTCCGCCACACACGACGTGCGACAAGCAGGATACGACGAGAAAAGCGGGGTTGCCGATAACGAAGCGCCACAGTCAGGTTCTATTGAATCGTGCCCGAAAGGCCGTCAACCAGATATCCGTCCTGCGCTTGCCCGGACGATGCCTTGAAACGGCGTGAAACAGCCGACACCTTCCTTTGCAGCAAAGAACGCCATCCAATTGAGGCTGCGTTCCGCCGGGCTTCAGGTGGGTTGCGCAATACTGTTCCTGAACATTTAGATCGCCCCCGCGCGAGGCGCGCAGACTAGTGCATGCCCATCGTGAGCGCAATCGGTCTAACGGACGCCTTGCACGAGCGGATGATACAACCGAGCGGAACGCTGACGCCGCTTAAGCTTCGAATCATTCGACGCAACCACGGATTTCGAACCGACGATGACGACCACCCTGCTGCAGATTTCCGACACGCACTTCGGCACCGAGCAGCCGCCTGTCGTGGCGGCAATGGAGGCCCACGTTCAAGAATTCGGCGCGGACTTGCTGGTTTTGTCGGGAGACATTACCCAGCGCGCCCGAAACAGCCAGTTTGCTGCCGCTCAGGCGTTCATCCAGCGGCTTGAAGGTTATGGCATTCCCAATACCCTGGTGATACCGGGTAATCATGACCTCCCGCTCTACAACCTTCCGCTTCGCTTCCTGCAGCCGTATGGCAACTACCGTCGACATTTCGGCCGAGATCTGGAGCCCATTTTCGAAAATGACGAACTCCTCGTAATCGGCCTCAACACGACGCATCCCCGTCGCCATAAGGATGGCCTGGTCAGCTCGGGCCAAGTCCGCAAGGTTGCCGAGCGCCTGGCGCGTTGCGCCCCGGAGAAGCTACGCATCGTGGTAGCGCACCAGCCGTTCGGCTCAATGGAAATTAGCGATTTGAGCAACCTACAGCATGGTGCACTCGCTGCGCTGGTGCGATGGGCCGATACTGGTCTCGACATGGTCATGGGGGGGCATATTCACCTGCCGTACGTCCTGCCTCTGAGTAACCAGTACCCGAGCCTGTCACGAGAGATCTGGATCGTTCAGGCCGGAACGACATTGTCCTCGCGGGTGCGCGGCAGCAGTCCCAACTCCTTCAACCGGGTACTCGTAGAACCCCACAAACAAGTACGCGTCGAGCGCTGGGATTTTCATGACGGCGAATTCGTACTCGGCGCCCACCATGACCTGCGCTGGCCTACGCACACGTAACTAAGTGGCGACTGCGAGTAGTTGATGACCGGTCCCGACCGTCGGTTTTGGTCGATTACGTCACCGGATTGACGAACGGGGGTTCAGCTACCTTCGTTCGCCTGCTAAAAAACCACCCTTTGGTGTCTGGCACGCATTTTAGCGCCAGTTTCCGTTCGACCGACTACGAAGGGGCGTATTCGGATCGTGACGCTGCATGACGCGGCGTTGAATTGCGCTTGCAGACAGAGGAGCTTTATTAATGCGTCAGTGCGCATGGGGCCTGATTGCGCTTGTGGTGAGCGGATGTTCTACGGTCGTTGAACAAAAGACGTCTCAGCACGAGATTGGAGATTTCGACCTGACGCTCGGTGCGTCGCCGACACGCAGCATGGCGCAAGGCCTTGTTCAACCCAAGGCCGCCGGCGCGATGCATGGTGGCATCGACGTGAGCCATACCAGTGGTTGGTATTTTGGGCAGTGGGCAGCGAACATTTCGCCGACTGACGAAGCGCAGGTGCGCCTGGACAGCTATACCGGCTACAAGCAACCGCTGAATGAATCGCTGGGCTACGAGCTGGGTACACTGGTGCATAGCTATCCGTCCACGAGTGCGGCCAGCATCGAGCAGTACTATGCGGGTCTCACCGTGTTCGGTAACCGGCTCGGTGCCTCGTTCACCTTGAAGCCGGACCGCCAGGATCATACCGTCCTTGCCGCGCTGGATACCCTGGAACACCTGGGCTTCGGCGTCACGGTGAAATACAGTAACCATACGCTCAATGATCCAGTCGCCATTGCTAACGCGGGCTATGTTCGGTCCTTCAACGATTGGTCACTGAACATTTCGCGCGCTTGGTTGGGCTTCAATCTGAACATGTCGTATTCGGCCTCGAACCTGACCGCCGGTCAGTGCCCTGCCTATTCCGGTATCAATACCTATTGTGACAGCCTCGTTCAATTCAAGGCATCGAGAAGTCTTTGATATTTTGAAAGCTGCTCAGGCCGTTTGGACAGCACGAGCCGGTCATAGCCCGTCGTGGATGGCGTGGTCGAAATCAATCGGCTCGCCTGGCTCAAGGTGCAGACGTTCGCGGATATCCGCAAACATCAGGTCGTACTCGGCGTGATTCTTCATAACGAGACCGTTTGACGGCGTTAGCCCATGCTTGGCCACGCGATGGGTCGCGATACTTGCGAAGTCGAATGCCGAGTCACGGTGCAGCTCGAATGCCTCTTCGAAGGCGCTTCCGTCCACATCTCCTACGATACGTATGGTCAGCATGTCGCCTTCGCTGATGTCATGGCGAATGCCGTAGTAGATATCCAATGTATAAGCGTGACGACCCTGTAGGCCCGGTAGCTGCTTTAAATGTAGATGTCCCGGTTCGAACATTTCGCCTCCTCTCACGTGCTGAACGCGCGATTCGTTTATTCACTCTCCCAAACGGCGTGCCTGTACGAGCACCCAGGGCGCGACGACCACAGCCCACAACGCGTCGCTGCCTTCGGAAAGCCGCCTCGCGGTATCGACATCCATCTTCCGTAGCGCGCCACTACCAAGCCAAGCTTCCACGTCGCGCGCGCGATTTTCGGCGATGCCCAGCGCGATACCGACGAGATCTTCAGCCGGCTCGACCCACATCAGCGAACCGCGTGCGAAGAACGGTTCCAATTCAGCCCAGGTGATCTGTGCAGTCTCGCCCAGCAGTTTGAGATAAAGCGGGTTTTCGTTCACGCCTGCCCTCCGGCAAAAAGCCGCATTCTACGGTGCCACTCACTGCATCGAGAACCACGTCCAGTCTAGAGACCGTAGCGGACACTTACATTGACATGGATCCGTTCATCGGTAGTTATCTCCCCCGAGACGACCCATGAGGCCGAAGCACGGTTTTACTGTCATTCTTCAAAAATAGCTTGCGCACAAATAGTTTGTGCAATAACTTATTATCCGTAATCACCATCCTCAACCTCCCTGGAGCTCGTTATGTCGATCGAAAACGTTCTTTACCGCGCCTCTGCCGAGGCTTTTGGTGGTCGTGAAGGCCGCGCTGTGTCATCCGATGGCATCCTCGATGTCTCCCTGACTACGCCTAAGGCGCTAGGCGGAGCAGGCGGCAAAGGCACTAACCCTGAGCAATTGTTCGCGGCTGGCTATTCGGCGTGCTTCCTGGGCGCCATGAAGTTCGTCGCAGCGCGTGACAAGCACTCCTTGCCTGCTGACACGTCGATCGAGGGTACTGTCGGTATAGGTGCGATTCCGACCGGTTTTGGTATCGAGGTCGAACTCAAGATCACTGCACCCGGTATGGATCGGGAGGAAGCTCAGCAGCTGATTGAGAAAGCCCACGTCGTGTGCCCGTACTCGAACGCGACCCGCGGTAATATCGATGTGAAGCTGACACTTGCCTGAACACAGCGCGCGGCCATCGGCCCGGATTGATTGAAACCGAACCTCCGATGCAGCCGTGCAGTCACATGATTACACGCTAATTGGAGGAACGGACGATGCTCAAATTTCTAGGCGGTACGGTCGGTATTATCTTCATCATCGGCTTGCTCGTGGTTATCGGGATATTCAAGCTGCTTTTCTGAGGCCGCTCGGGGGTGAGCGGTCCGCCTGCTCACCCTACGCTTCCTGCGTCCCCTCTCCCCGCTTCAACTCTGCTTCCAATGCCGCCACAAGCGACTCGACCGTATAAGGCTTGGGTAGCACAGGAACTCCATAATCCTGAGGCATTCGTTCACTGAACCCTGTAGCCAACAAGACCGGCATCTCAGGTGTGAGCCGGCGTATCGCGGCTGCCAGACCGATACCGTCAAGCCGGCCGGGCATAACGATATCGGAGAACACCAGATCGAATGTCCGTGACCGCCCTCTTTCATCCAGACTGTCCTCGTAGCGTTCGATCGCTTCATCACCGCTGGAACAGACGGTCAGTTGAAAGCCAAGCTCGGTAAGCATCGGCACGATGACCTCGCGCACCAGTGGATCGTCGTCTGCGACAAGGAGCCGAGCGCTGTGCTTAGGCCGTGATACCGGTGCTTCCACCTCTTGCAGTGCCACTGGTTTCACGTGCTTTGCAGGAAGTAGCAGGACAACGGTACAACCTTCTCCAGGCCGGCTGTGCAGATGAATGCAGCCGCCCGACTGCTTCGCGAAACCATAGACCTGGGCCAGCCCCAGCCCCGTCCCCTCGCCTACCGGCTTGGTGGTAAAGAACGGCTCGAATGCCCGCTGCTGCACATCTTCCGCCATTCCGGGACCTGTATCGGACACCGAGAGCTGCATATAACCCGCCGACGGCTTCTCGGTTCCGAAGCCTGTGCAGTCAGCGTCACTGGGCACCAGGGAAATGCGGATCTCGCCGCTCCCGGCCATTGCATCACGGGCATTGAAGACCAGGTTGAGAACCGCGAGCTCGCATTGCAGAGGATCGACCTGCACGGGGTAGCACTCATCCGGAAGGTCGAGCTGAAGCCGAATGCGACTGGGAAGCGCGCCCTCAAGCAGCTCACCCATACCCAACAACAGCTCCCTGAGGTCGACAGCGGTCATCTCCTCGGCCTTGTGCCGCCCAAATGCCATGAGCTGACGTGTCAGCTTCGTACCGCGCAAAACGGAACGGTTGCACGCGTCAATAGCCTTCTGGGCGCGCGGGTCCGTCGCGGTCATACCAGCTAATTGCAGACCAGTGGTCAAGGTTTGCAGGAGATTGTTGAAGTCGTGAGCGATGCCCCCGGTGAGCCGGCCTAACGCTTCCAACTTCTGGCCTTGCTGCAGGGCCTTCAGTGAACGCTCTGCCTGAGCCACGGCCTCGCTAACGCGCAGCTCGAGCAGCTGGTTGGACTCGTGAATCTGGCGGCTCGCCTGGGAGAGCACTTCGGCCGTACGGTCGGTTTCAGTCAGGCCCGTCGAGAAGGGCTCGACCACCTCGCCACGCCCCATGGCCTGAGCGGATTCGTCCAGCATACGCAGCGGCGTGCTGATTCGACGCCCCACCCAGAACGCCAGCGCAAGGGCAACGCCCAACAGCAGCAGTAGCCCGGTGCCGAACAGCACGACGGCGTGCAGCGTGCTACGCCTGATCTCGCTCTGTGGCATACCAATCAGCACGGTCCACCCGGATTCGGGGGCCTGGCTGTAGAAAGAAAGCAGTGGAATACCTTCCATCGAAAAGGATTCGCGGAAACCCTCTGGGCTGCGCCCCTCGCCATGCACCGATCTTTCAAGGCGCTGGCCAACGAACCGGGAATCCGCATTGTTTCGTGCGACCACCTGTTCCTGCCGATCGATCACGAGCCCGAACCACGATTCCGGCAGGCGCTGGTCGAGCAGGATGCGGACCATCTGACTGGCATACGAGCTGAGCGAGATGTAGTAACGAATCGCGCCGTCCACCAATACCGGACGGCGCACCGAAAAGCTGTACTGGTGACCGGTTGAGGACCGGTAGAGATTACTGACGGGTAGCAGCGTGTCGGTTTCTGCGGGCGCACTGGCGTCGAAGATGCTTACCCCAGCGCCACCTTCGGTAAATGGACGACGCGTGTTAATCAGCCGGTTGCCCTCAGCGTCATACAGGCTGATAGCACTGTCCACATCCTGCGCCACCTCACGGGCCTGATCGTAGAAGGCTTCCAGATTCCCTGCCCTGAGTTCGGGGGAAGACGCCAGGGTGGTAATGATCGCATCCCGGCGCGCCAGCTCTCGGTCTACGCCGATCGCGAGCGCTCGCGTGGCTTCCCGCATGCCCTGCTCGATCCGCTCCAGCTGCTGCTGGTAAACGAACCGAACTGCGAGGATCGAGGCAAGGAAGGTCGGCGCCAGGACAGCGAGGACCAGAAGAATGAGCCGAGAGCGAATCGACACGATGGGGCTACCGATACGTAAGGTCGCGAACGAGGTGCGGCCAGAGTATCAGTCGCCAAGCGAAGCGTCCCGGCGATTTTACAGGCGCGAGTTACGCGGTTTTCAGCTCTTGAGGCGGTAGCCCGTGCGGAAGATCCAGGCCACCAGAATGATGCACACAGCCAGGAAGCCAAGCGTCATTGCCAGGCTGATCACGACATTGACGTCCGACACGCCGTAGAACGCCCACCGGAAGCCGCTGATAAGGTAGACGACGGGATTGAACAGCGTGATTTTCTGCCATACCTCCGGGAGCATGCTGATCGAGTAGAAGCTGCCACCCAGGAATGTCAGCGGCGTTACAACCAGAGCAGGCACGATCTGCAGCTTTTCCCAGCCATCGGCCCAGATACCAATGATGAAACCGAACAGGCTGAATGTAATGGCCGTCAGCAGCAGGAAGCCGATCATCCAAACGGGATGCAGGATCTCGAAGTCCACGAACAGCCTGGCCGTGAGCAGGATGATGATACCCAGGATGACCGACTTGGTCGCAGCAGCCCCAACGTAGCCAATGACGATCTCTAGGTACGAGATCGGTGCGGAAAGCACCTCGTAGATCGTCCCGGAGTACTTTGGCATGTAGATACCGAAGGAGGCATTGGAGATGCTCTCAGTCAGCAGGGCCAGCATGATCAGACCAGGCACGATGAACGCACCATAGCTGATCCCGTGGACCTGATTCATGCTGGAGCCAATGGCGGATCCGAACACCACAAAGTAAAGCGACGTTGTGATGACGGGCGTGGCGATACTCTGCAGCAGCGTGCGCCAGGTGCGTGCGAGTTCAAAGAGGTAAATGGCGCGAATGGCGTAGAAATTCATGGCGTTACCGTGCCTCCGACACGAGGCTGACGAAAATGTCTTCCAGCGAGCTTTCGCTTGATTGCAGATCCTTGAAGGCGATTCCGTGTGCCGAAAGGGTTTGCAGCAAGGGCGCGATCCCTTCGTCGTCCTGCTGGGCGTCGAAGCTGTAAACCAGCGTATAACCGTCATCCTTGAGCTGCAGGTCGTCCCTGACAAGCGCGGGCGGCAGCGCAGCCAGCGGGGACTGCAAGTGCAGCGTCAACTGCTTCTTGCCCAGCTTGCGCATCAGCGTCGCTTTGTCTTCAACCAGGATGATCTCGCCCTTACGAATCACACCGATGCGATCCGCCATCTCCTCTGCCTCTTCGATGTAGTGCGTCGTCAGGATAATCGTCACCCCACGCTCCCGAAGCTTGTGGACCATCGTCCACATGTTGCGCCGCAGCTCCACGTCGACACCCGCAGTGGGCTCGTCCAGGAAAAGAATTTCCGGCTCATGAGAGAGCGCTTTCGCGATCATCACTCGGCGCTTCATCCCGCCTGACAACTCGAAGATCCGAGCATCGCGCTTTTCCCAAAGAGACAGATCCTTCAGCAACTGCTCGAGATACGCTGGATTTGCCGGTTTTCCAAAAAGTCCACGGCTGAACTTGACCGTAGCCATGACGCTCTCGAACCCTTCGTTGAAGAGTTCCTGAGGTACCAGACCTATCTTGCTGCGAGCTGCACGATAGTCGTGAACGATGTCGTGCCCCCCGACCAACACCTTGCCTTTACCGGGGTTGACTATCCCGCAGATGATGCTGATCAGCGTCGTCTTGCCTGCGCCATTAGGGCCAAGCAATGCGAAGATCTCCCCCTTGCGAATATCAAGGTCGATCGTCTTCAAGGCCGTATGGCCGGAGGCGTAGGTCTTGTCGAGCCCCTGAATCGAGATGACTGGCTGCACAGATGCTCCTCGTGTAAAAAACTCGCCATTGTAGATCGCCCGCCTGGGTATTCCACCTTTCCCGGCACCACCGTCGGGCGTGGGCCGCGCGACGTGTCAGGATCGTTGATCACTAGCGTTTGACTGGTGCGTCGGGCACTGCCGAACTGATAAGGTGACATTCCCCCTATTTCAGGAGCCACCATGCCTGCTCGTGCTAATGCATTGATAATCGTGGCCATGGCGACCTTCGCCACGGCCTGCAGTACCACCGACGCGCCCTCGTCTTCTTCGGCTTCGCCTGCGTCGTCTTCCACCTCTTCCACTGTTCCGGCCGATGGCCGTTGTGACAGCACGGCGGCGCAGGCCTTTGCAGGCAAGCCAATCAGCGAGGCACTTGTGGAGCAGGCGCAGCGTACGACTGGAGCGGGTAACGTTCGCGTGCTGCGTCCAGGCGACGCAATGACGATGGACTACGACTCGACGCGCCTGAACCTGGACACTGACGCCGCGGGCGTCGCTCAACGTGCGTCGTGCGGCTGATACCTTGAAACCGGAAGACCTTCAGCTCCTGGTGACCCGTACCATGCCGTTCGGTAAGTACAAGGGCCGGATACTTGCCGACCTGCCGGGCCACTACCTGAACTGGTTCGCTCGTTCCGGGTTCCCGCCGGGCGAGATCGGTCGGCTTCTTGCCCTGATGCAGGAGATCGATCACAACGGCCTCAAACCGTTGCTCGATCCCCTTCGAACAGCAAGACCATCGCCCTTCAAGACCTGAATCAGCGGATCCGTTCAAGGCCCTGGCTGACTTCGTCTACCCGCGCAGGACGAACAGCCCGGGCCTGTTCAATGCCATCCTTCAGAAAGATCAGCGTGGGCCAGAGCTTGACCTTGTAGCCACGCCCGAGCGGGCGGCCCTTGCCGTCTTCTACCTTGATATGGCGGACATCGGGATATCCACTCATGGCCTCTTCGATGGCGCGCTGCGCGCCCTGGCAATACCCACACCACTGGGTACCAAACTCCAGCACAGTCGAGCCGGACAAGGCGTCGATATCCGCCTGAGTTGGTTGGTCGCTAATGTATTCTCGAACGAAAGGCATGAAAGACTCCCACAATTGAAGGGTCCTCATAGGACCACCTACGGAGGGCGCCAGTGCCGACCAACCGCTACATCGGCGATGACCAGGCCGTAGTGGAACGGGCATACTACCGTGCTTGCCCTGAGCCGCCGAAGTTTCCATGCGTATCCACGTCACCTTCACCGACCGCGTAGGCATCACACAGGAAGTCCTGGCCCTGCTGGGCGGGCGAAACCTGAACCTCGACGCCGTCGAAATGGTGCCGCCCAACGTCTATATCGATGCGCCCACGCTGGATGACCAGGTATTGGACGAGCTCCGTGTCGCACTACTGCGAATTCACGGCGTGAAGGCCGTGGACGTCGTCGATATTCTTCCAGGACAACGGCATCGCCTTCAGCTGGACGCGCTGCTTGCGGCAATGACCGACCCTGTCCTGGCCGTCGACCGAAATGCTCGTGTGCTGCTCGCTAACCCGGCCTTCGCATCGCTGTGCCAGCAGGACCCCACCGATCGTACGCTGACGGAGCTTTTTGGCGACGAGACACTGCAGCAAGCACTGATTGCACACGCGTTCCGGTTGCCACTGCGCGAGGTGACGCTGGACGGCCAATCGTTGTTGCTCGATGCGCAGCCCATCGAAACGCACGATGCCCGCTCCGCACTTGCAGGCGGTTTGTTGATGCTCTACGCACCCAGTCGAATTGGAGAGCGGTTGGCGGCCCTGCACCACGACCATGCCGAAGGTTTTGAGTCACTCTTGGGCGACTCCCCCTCGATGCGCAATCTCAAGGCCCGCGCGCAGCGGGTTGCGGTTCTGGACGCTCCTCTCCTGATTCTCGGCGAAACCGGTACGGGCAAGGAGTTGGTCGCGCGCGCATGCCACACCTCCAGCAGCCGAAGAAACGCGCCCTTCCTGGCCCTGAATTGTGCCGCCCTTCCCGAAAATCTCGCTGAGAGTGAACTCTTCGGCTACGCGCCAGGTGCGTTTACCGGCGCCCAACGAGGTGGAAAGCCCGGCCTGCTCGAGCTGGCGGACAAAGGCTCAGTTTTTCTCGATGAAATCGGCGAGATGTCGCCCTACCTTCAAGCCAAGCTGCTGCGCTTCTTCAATGATGGGTCGTTCAGGCGTGTCGGTGGTGACCGAGAGGTAAAGGTGGATGTTCGCATTCTTGGCGCAACCCACCGTAACCTGGAGAAGATGGTGGACGAAGGCGCCTTCCGCGAGGACCTGTACTATCGGCTCAATGTACTCTCGCTGGAAGTGCCGCCACTTCGCGACCGAGGCCAGGACATCCTGCTACTGGCCCGCCACTTCATGGCGCAAGCCTGCGCGCAGATCCAACGCCCGCCCTGCCGCCTATCTCCCAGCACCTACTCCGCATTGCTGAGCAATCGTTGGCCTGGAAACGTACGCCAATTGCAGAATGTGCTGTTCCGCGCAGCGGCCATCAACGAAACCTCGGTGATCGATATCCAGCATCTGGACATCGCACGCACCGAGGTTGCCCGCAGCAGCGATGGTGAAGTAGACAGTCTGGAAGACGCGGTAGCGGCCTGCGAGCGCGCCCTGCTGGAACGGCTCTACACAAGCTACCCATCGACACGGCAGCTGGCGGCTCGACTCAAGACATCCCATACCGCGATCGCGCATCGTCTGCGGAAATACGGTATTCCTGCTTCAAAGTGAGCATCGAACCGGCAGCGCTCCAATGGCGTCCAATAAGCATCACGACAATGGAGAACGCACCATGCCCTGGTACGGTTGGCTGATTCTGGCCCTGGCGCTTGGCTCGATCCTAGGTGGTTTGCTGATGCTCAAGGATTCGGCCAAACGCCTTCCGCTCAGTGACGACCAGCTGAAGCGCATCAAGGAGCGCAACGCCCGGATCGACGCTGAAGACGCCAAGGATCGATAGCGCTGACACACCCTGAATGGCTAGCGCCGGAATTCGAACTGAATTTCCGCACCGTCTGCGTCCTCCTGCCGCTCAGGCTTCAGGATCCTGCCGTTAAGGCTGAACGAGGAATCTCGCGGTCCGAACAGGGGCGGCAGTATGGAAGCATCTGCTGTCTGCTCGGCGTCCGGTTCGACAACCTTGATGAGCTCTTCGGGTAACGTCATATCCAGCTTGGCAGCAGGCAGTTCGTCCTTGATGGAGGGCGCAGGCTTCGGCTTGGCCTTGACGATCTTTATAGTCGGCTTATTCGCTGGCGCAACCGGCTTCGTCTCTTCGACTGCTGCCATATTGCCCGCGTCCGCCATTTCTGGAAGCGCGAGCTCAGGCACCTCGGGAACGTAGGCTGGCGCTGGCGGTGGGTTCAAAGGCGCTACCAGCGGCTTGCCAATCTCGGTCGACGTGGTGACCTTGGGGATCGAATGATCGGCCTTGGCGGGCTCGGCCGGTTTTTCAGGCCGAGTCGACTCTTCTGGCTTGCACGCCGCCAGCACACACAACACGCTCAGAACACACCATCTACGCATCATGTTGCTATCTCTTTCGCCTGCCTCACGGTGAGGTTCAAACCTCATCACCGTTTGGCAACGACCCCGTCCGGTCCGTTCTATCGAACCGTACGAGCGGTCATGTCAGGCGGCGCCCGCATATTCCTGGCAAAGCTGGTGGGCCAGTAGTCCCAGCGTCATTAGTGCGCGCTCGGATTCTGCATTCCAGGCAATACCGCAGTTGATGCGAATGCAATGATTGAACTGTTCGGTGTTGCTGAAGATGATGCCCGGCGCGATGCTAACGCCTTGCTGCAATGCGCGCGCATGCATTTCCTTGGTATTGGCCCGAACCGGCAGACTAACCCAAAGGATGAAGCCTCCCTTGGGGCGACTGATTTGCGTGCCCTCGGGGAAATACTGCTGCACCCCGAGCTGATAGGCGCTGAGGTTTTTTCGATACTCTTGGCGTATGTAGCGCAGATGTCGATCGTACCCCCCGTTCTCGAGATAGGAGGCAACTGCCATTTGCGTCAGGCTGCAGGCTGAATGCGTGGTGAATGTTTGCAGCCGCTCGATCTGCGGCTGGTAAGGCCCAGCGACAATCCAGCCCACCCTCAACCCAGGTGACAGCGTCTTCGAAAAGCTCGAACAATAGATAACGCGGCCTTCGCGATCGTATGCTTTGAGGGCCTTGCTCTTGCCTTGCTCAAACATCAGCTCGCCATAGATGTCGTCCTCAACGATACGGATGTCAAAGTCCGTCGCCAGCCTCAGCAACTGCTTCTGTCGCTCGGGCGGGATCGTGCTTCCGAGCGGGTTGCTCAGCCGTGACATGAGCACGAGCGCTTTTATCGGCCATTGGCTGGCGGCAAGCTGCAAGGCTTCCAGACTGATCCCATTGATCGGGTCGCTCGGGATCTCGATAACCTTCAGGCCAAGCAGATCGGCCAATTGGAGAAGCCCGTAATAGGTAGGCGACTCAGCGGCAATGAGATCGCCCGGCTCGGTGAGCACCCGAAGTGACATTTGTAGCGCTTCGACGCAGCCATGTGTAACCACGACAGCCGACGGATCGACAGCCACTCCCGCGTCGCGCATCCGGATCGCGACCTGTCGGCGCAACGGCTCATACCCCGGACTGAACATATAGCTGAAAGCGCGAGGACTTTGGAAACGGGTCACCTTCGCCAAGTGTTGGTGCAATGTCCGCACTGGCAGGTAGTCCACATGCGGAACCGCCGCACCGAGTGGGTAAACGCCCTCACGCCGAGTCTCGGTCAGGACCTGTTGAATGATGCTCCCACGTGTCACCAGTGTTGGCCGCTCGACCTTCGCAATGGCAGGCGTCGCCGCGGTCAGCGACGGTGTCTGGCGAACGTAGTACCCTGATTGCGGCCGTGCTTGGATGAGCCCACGGTCCTCAAGGTTGGCGTAGGCCTGCAACACGGTCGCATGACTGACACCAAGCTGTGCGCTCATCTTCCGTACGGAGGGAACGCGCTCCCCAGGCTGATAGACGCCGCGACGAATGTCATCGGCCAATTGCTGCGCGATCTGCTGATAAAGCAACAAACTCGTCATCCTGGGATATCCTGATCCGTAGAACCGATACAGTAGCGCATACGCGCCAATTGCACCGGTACAGAATAGGCCCAAGTTCAACGATACGTCGATTGGATCGTTACGGGACGGTCGCCGCGTGATGCCGGGTCAGTGGGATGACCCGAGCCTGCCTTCGCTGTCAGAAAGCACGATCTCCACACGGCGATTCTGGGCACGACCCTCTTCGGACGTGTTCTCAGCCACGGGATAGGCATCCCCGAATCCCGTTACCTCAATACGTGATGCGTCTACACCCAGGTCCGCCAGTGTATCGGCGACAACCTGCGCCCGTACTTGGGACAGTGCAAGGTTATCGCCCGGCGTACCGACATTATCCGTGTACCCTTCGATGCGGATGCGACGTGTTGGCTCCAAGTCTAGAAAACGTGCGAGCCGGACGAGAAGAGGACTCGCATCCGGATTCAGATCCGTACTGCCGGAGTCGAACACGGTGTCACCGAGCGTGATCACCAGCTCCTTGTCCGTATCGGTATCTGAGTCAGATAGCTCATAGAAGTCGTCCCCAGCCGCCTCATTGTGCCGGTGGGCCAGTCTCGCTTGGTCAACGGCGTGCTGAACTCTCGCCAGCTCGCGGGTCAGGGAGGCGTTCCGCGCCTGCACCTCCACGAGACGTGTCTGTGCCAGCGCTACATCGCTTTGCGCCTTGCTCAGATAGGCAAGATGCGCGACGTCTCCATGCTGACGCCAGTTACGACTGGCCGCCTCAGCTTGTGCCAGAGCCGCCACGGCCCGCTCGACTTCAAGATGCGCGGCGCGCTGGACCGCAGCATTCTGCTCCACGCCAGCGACGCGTACACGCGCCTCGTCCAGAGCCTGCGAATCAAAGCCCGGCCCTGCACATCCGCAGAGGCACATGATGCCGAGCGCTGCTGCGCTGAGACGCACCCTCATTGCAGTGCCTCCAGTTCTTGGCGAGCGGCCGCGATCTGTTTGCGTAAATGGCTGCTCTGCTTGTGTTCGGACTGGACAAGCGCCTGCAGCTCGGCAACGCGCGCGTCTACCGCAGCCTGCTCCGCCAGGAAACGCGCTCCGAGAAAGTCATCCGAAACGACATGCTGCTGTGCCTGGGCAAACTTCTCCCGTGCGAGGGTGAGTCGATCGGATTCTCCGCCTGCTACCGCAGCGTCGGCGTGCGCTATTGCCTGCTGGGCAAGCGACAGATGCACATCCGGCGTCGGCTCCGTAGCACAGCCGCCGAGATAGAGCGGGACGCAGAGTACGGCGAGCCTGATTAGATGCGTAGGCGACAAGAACGATCCTCCAACTCTATGAACACATCCTGGGCGGCATACCGGCGGGACACCGGCGATCAACACCACAACGATAGCGCCGTTTTGACGAAAGCGACATGGGCTCCCGGCTGGCCATAAAAAAAGCGACTGCCTTTCGGCAATCGCTTTTCCTTGCGAAGCAGCGTCGGTTAGAGCGACTTCTCGAGCTCCGGAATCGCTTCGAAGAGGTCCGCGACCAGGCCATAATCGGCGACTTGGAAGATCGGCGCCTCTTCGTCCTTGTTGATCGCAACGATAACCTTCGAGTCCTTCATGCCGGCCAGGTGCTGGATGGCACCCGAGATACCCACCGCAATATAAAGCTGCGGCGCGACGATCTTGCCTGTTTGGCCAACTTGCATGTCGTTCGGGACGAAGCCGGCGTCGACAGCAGCGCGCGAGGCACCGACGGCAGCGCCAAGCTTGTCTGCGAGCGAATACAGGTGGCTGAAGTTGTCACCGTTCTGCATGCCACGACCACCAGAAACGACGATCTTGGCACCCGCCAGCTCAGGGCGATCGGACTTAGCCAGTTCTTCGCCAACGAAGCTGGACGTGCCCGCATCGCCAGTACCCGAAACCGGTTCGATGGCCGCGGAGCCGCCTTCGGCCGCGACTGCGTCAAAGCCAGTGGTACGGACGGTAACGACCTTGACCGGCGCGGTGGACTGAACGGTCGCGATCGCGTTGCCCGCATAGATTGGGCGCTTGAAGGTGTCAGCGCTCTCTACGGCGATGATCTCGGAGAGCTGGTCGACATCCAGCTGTGCAGCAACGCGCGGCATGTAGTTCTTGCCGTTGGTAGTCGCGGCAGCCAGGATGTGGCTGTACTCACTGCCGAGGCCAGCGATCAGCGTGCCGAGGTTTTCAGGAAGCTGGTGGGCGTATGCTGCATCGTCTGCAACTCGAACCTTGCTTACGCCTGCGATACGAGCTGCCGCTTCGGCTACGGCACCAACGCCCTCGCCTGCAACCAGCACATGAATATCGCCGCCAATTTTCTGAGCTGCCGCTACGGTGTTCAGCGTTGCAGGTACCAGCGCACCGTTCGTATGTTCTGCAATTACCAGGACAGTCATCAGATCACCTTCGCTTCGTTCTTCAGCTTTTCAACCAGTTCCGCCACGGAGCCCACCTTTACACCGGCGCTGCGGGCGGCAGGCGCTTCAACTTTCAGCGTCTTCACAGTGGATGTCAGGCTGACGCCGAGCGCGTCCGGAGACAGCGTCTCAAGCGGCTTCTTCTTGGCCTTCATGATATTCGGCAACGATGCGTAACGCGGCTCATTGAGACGCAGATCGGTCGTGACGATCGCAGGAAGCTTGAGCGCTACGGTCTGCAGGCCGCCGTCGATTTCGCGAGTGACTTTCAGTGACTCGCCTTCCACTTCGACCTTGGAAGCGAACGTTCCCTGAGGCATGCCGGTCAACGCACCGAGCATCTGGCCGGTCTGGTTGTTGTCGGTGTCGATGGATTGCTTGCCCAGGATGACCAATTGTGGCTGCTCTTTCTCGACAACTGCCTTCAGTACCTTGGCTACGCCAAGCGAGGTAACTTCCTCGGCCGATTCAACCAGGATGCCGCGGTCTGCGCCTAGCGCCAACGCGGTGCGGAGCTGCTCCTGCGCCTGGCTCGGCCCGATGGATACCACGACGATCTCACTGGCGATGCCTTTTTCCTTGAGGCGAACCGCCTCTTCTACAGCGATCTCGCAGAACGGGTTCATCGACATCTTGACGTTGGCGAGATCGACACCGGAATTATCCGCCTTCACGCGAACTTTCACGTTGTAGTCGACCACGCGTTTGACAGCTACAAGAACCTTCATGGATTCCTCATTATCTTCCGGTGAATGAAGTCCGCGGGCCTGGCCTTCGCGGGCCTTGCAGATCGGCCGGAACCGACTGCCGAAATCGGGGGTGCAAGGGACGCGTCATGTTGAACGCCGTGTCAGGCACGGTCAATAAGAACGGCTCCCAACCTGCTCCTGCCATCTACTCTAACAGGGCCCATGAAATTCAAACAAACGTTCGTATTGGACCCTTTTTTCTGCCTCTATATAATGCACCACTTTAAAGGGCCACGGACCGGCCACATTAATCAATAAAGCCTGAGGAGACCGTTCGTGGAACGCGAATACATGGAATTCGACGTGGTCATCGTCGGTGCTGGGCCCTCGGGCCTGTCCGCCGCATGCCGCCTCAAACAGAAAGCTGCCGAAAACAACCAGGACATCAGTGTCTGCGTGGTCGAAAAAGGTTCCGAAGTCGGCGCTCACATTCTGTCGGGCGCCGTATTCGAACCCCGAGCGCTCGATGAACTGTTCCCGAACTGGAAAGAGCTGGGCGCTCCACTGAACACCCCAGTGAAGCGCGACGATATCTATCTGCTCAAGGACGCCGATTCAGCCACCAAGGTGCCGAACTTCTTCGTTCCGAAACCCATGCACAACGAGGGAAACTACATCATTTCCCTCGGCAACCTGTGCCGCTGGCTGGCGCAGCAGGCTGAAGGCCTCGGCGTCGAGATCTATCCCGGATTCGCCGCCCAGGAAGCGCTGATTGACGAGAATGGGGTTGTAAAAGGCATCGTCACCGGTGACATGGGTGTCGATCGCGAAGGTAACCCGAAGCAAGGCGTCTACACGCCTGGAATGGAACTTCGAGCCAAATACACGCTGTTTGCCGAAGGCTGCCGTGGCCATATAGGCAAACAACTTGGCAAGCGCTACAACCTCGCGTCCGAGGCCGATCCTCAGCACTACGGTATCGGTATCAAGGAACTGTGGGAGATTGACCCAGCCAAGCACGAGCAAGGGTTGGTCATTCATACCTCCGGCTGGCCTCTGAACAAGGAAAACCCAGGTGGCTCGTTCCTCTACCACCTTGAGAACAATCAGGTCGTAGTCGGCCTGATCGTCGATCTTGCCTATAGCAACCCGTTCCTTTCGCCATTCGACGAGTTCCAGCGGTACAAGCATCATCCGGTGGTCCGTCAGTATCTAGAGGGCGGAAAGCGTATCTCCTACGGCGCCCGCGCCTTGGTAAAGGGCGGCTTCAATTCCCTGCCGAAAATGGTTTTCCCGGGCGGCGCTTTGGTGGGCTGCGATCTCGGCACACTGAATGCGGCCAAGATCAAGGGCAGCCATACGGCCATGAAGTCCGGGATGCTGGCTGCCGACGCCATCGTGGAAGCGTTAGCGGCTGGCCGTGAGGGTGATGAGCTTGCGGGCTATGTCGATGGCTTCAAGGCCAGCTGGCTCTATCAGGAGCTGTACGCGACCCGCAACTTTGGCCCCGCCATGCACAAGTTCGGTCCGGTAATGGGGCCTGCCTTCAGCTTCGTCGAGCATAACCTGTTCGGTGGCAAGCTACCCTTCACGCTTCATGACGTAAGCAAAGACCACGAAACGCTGAAGAAGGCGAGCGAGGCCACACGTATCGAGTATCCGAAGCCCGATGGAGTGATCAGCTTCGACAAACTTTCATCGGTGTTCCTCTCCAACACTAACCATGAGGAGGATCAGCCTGTCCATCTGAAGCTGACCGACCCGAGCATACCGATCGAGCGCAACCTGCCGCTTTACGACGAGCCCGCACAGCGTTACTGCCCGGCAGGCGTGTATGAAGTGGTTGCCAACGACGATGGCAGCAAGCGTTTCCAGATCAACGCACAGAACTGCGTGCACTGTAAAACGTGCGACATCAAAGATCCTGCGCAGAACATTACATGGGTTGCCCCCGAGGGAACCGGCGGGCCTAACTATCCCAACATGTGATGTAAACGAGAAAAGGGCCCGCAGGGGCCCTTTTCCATAGGGTGCCGACTCACTCGGCCGGCATGCGACCGACCGGGAAGAAACAGCCACCACTCCAGACCCCTAGCCAGCATTCCCCGTCGATATCTTGGGGTACGGCCAACTCAACGAGCCGATAAAATACGTTACGGTGGATCAACGCTTCCAGATTAGCGCGAACGTGGAGATACGGGGACGGCTCACCTGTAAGGTCTGCCTGCTCCACACGGATCGCGTGATCGGCGCCGGCCGTTACCTGGTCTTCCACGTTCGTGATAAAGGTTAGAACCTGCTGCTCACCTGAGCCATCGACATGCACATCCACCGCCACGAAGGGTGCGTCGTCGACTGAGATGCCAACCTTCTCGACCGGGGTGACCAGAAAATACCGATCCCCGTCGCGACGAATGATGGTCGAGAATAGCCGCACCATCGGCTTACGCCCTATAGGTGTCCCCAGATAGAACCACGTGCCATCGCGTGCGATACGCATATCGATGTCACCACAAAAAGGCGGGTTCCAGGTATGAACGGGCGGCAAACCCTTCCCGTTAGGCACATGGGCTAATAGGTCTTCGGTCTTGGCTGGTTCGTGCATGGCAATCTCCTAGCGACCCAGCCCCAGGAGCCGGCGTGCATATTCGCGCAGAGGTGGCCCCAGGATATCTTCAGGTCGCTTGTCATATAGCGTGAGCAAACCGCCGCGGCTGCGGATACGCGCCGAATCGATCAGGTGCCGGGTACTGGTCTCGATGAGCATCAACTGAACGACACCGCGATCGGTACCTAGTCTATCGACCGCTTCCTGATCCACCCATTCATCCCAGGTGCCGATACGATCGTCCGCACTGGCGAACCTTGTGTACAAGAGGTAGTGCGCTCCGGCGTCGCGGGCACCCGCCAATGCTTCTTCAAGGCCGATTGGCGCAGGCGCCCGGCGCACCATCGGGAAATACTCCACAAAGCCATTGAAGGCTTCCTCGGCCACGACGTTCGGCCGGGGATATCGGCTGCCCGGCGGCGCGAAATGGCTCTGCGCAATAAAGATGAACGAGTCCGGCTGAAGTCTCCAGCCGGCCGAGCGTTTGATTTCGCCGTGATCCAGCAGCCCGGCGTCGCTCATCTGTGCACGGGTGGCTTCCGCCATATCGCTGACGCTCATGCATCCCGATAGGGCCAAGATGACAAGACCGAGAATGATGCTTCGCATACGGGCTCCCTAAAACGACGGTTTGTTGCCAATGGGCAGGCAGGATGCAGCTTCTGCGCCAGCCTTCAAGAATCCCGGCGCCGTCGATTTCCCATACGGACACCAATGTCCATGAGGAATTGGGTAAATCCCTCCTGATCCTTGATCACTTCGCGCCAAAACGGCGAGTGGTGAAGCGCCACGGCACCATGCACCAATGCCCAGGCGGCGCAGTAATGGAAGTATGGAGGGACATCTTCGAGCTTGCCTTCGTCGATTCGGCCTTCGATCAGCTGAGTCAGCCGTTCGAAATTAGAGGCACGGATACCATGTAGCTCGTCCACCAGGTCAGGCACCTGGTTAGCCTTTACAACCTTCTCCTCGAGCCGATCGAAGAGCAGGTATCGCTGCGGGTCGCGCATGCGGAATTCAAAATAGGCACGCGACAATGCTTCGCGGTCCCTATCCAGTTCACTGGACATCAACAACGCGTTCAATTCACGCTCATAATCAAGCATCAGCCGCAGGTATATCTCGGCCTTGGATTTGAAGTGCTTGTAGATGGTGCCCTTACCGATGCCCACTTCATCAGCGATCATCTCAACGGTAACGGCGTCTTCTCCCCTTTCAAGGAAAAGTGCCAGGGCAATCTGCAGTATTTCCTGTTCGCGGCGACGAAATTCACGAACCTTGCGGGATTCTTTCTGCATGGCAGGAACGGGATCGTTGTGAATGTGGGCTCATTATGCCCGATCAGTCACAAATCGCACGAAATGTCCGCCGCCATTCCCGCCAGCAAGGAAACTACTAGCCAGCCCTGCTGAAGAGCCTACGGAAGTTTTCCCCGGTCTGAGCGGCGAAGGCCTCGTAGCTGACGCCACGAAGCGTCGCGACGAACTCGGCAACGTCGCGCACATATTCAGGTAGATTCGGCTTCCCCCGATGCGGGATGGGCGCCAGGTAGGGAGAGTCCGTCTCTACCAACAGACGATCGTGGGGTACCTTGCGGGCCACGTCTCGCAGGGAGTCGGCATTACGGAAGGTCACAATGCCGGAGAGCGATATGTAGAAGCCGATATCCAGCGCTGCCTTGGCCATGTCCCAATCTTCGGTAAAGCAGTGCAGGACACCTGCATTTGGAAGCGCCGCTTCCCTAAGCAAGGCGAGTGTGTCCGCACGTGCTTCTCGGGTATGAACCACAACAGGAAGTCCCGTTTCGCGGGCGACATCCAGGTGCAATGCGAACGCAGCCTGCTGAGCCGGCGCAGAATCCGCATCATAGTGATAGTCGAGCCCCGTTTCGCCGATTGCCGCGACGCGTGGGTGGCTGGCCGTTTCAACGAGCCACTCCCGAGATAGCTGGTCTCTACTCTCGGTCAGGTCCAACGGGTGGACCCCGACGGCGCAAAAGACATCGGCGTATTGATCAGCGATGCCTTTCACAGCTTCGGCATTACCTGCGCTTACGCCGATACACAAAAACCGCTCTACGCCACGGGCGCGAGCGGCTTCCAGTGCCTTGTCGAGCGAGCCGTCATGTTTGGAAAGATCAAGTCTGTCGAGATGACAGTGAGAGTCGACAAGCATCTGAACAGGTATCCAACGTATTACATCGTGTGCGTGGGGCGGTCCGACCGGAGAGCACCGGCCAGATAGGTCTCGATCTTGTCCCGAGCGGTCGTATCGGCGTCACTGAACTGGACGCCTATACCCGCAGCCCGGTTCCCCTGCGCGCCCTTGGGAGTCACCCAGATGACCTTTGCTGCAACCGGTATCTTGTCCGGCTCATCCATCAGGTTCAGCAGCAGGAACACTTCGTCGCCAAGGCGATAGTTCTTGGCGGTCGGGATGAACAACCCGCCGTTTTTAACGAACGGCATATAAGCGGCGTACAGCACCGACTTGTCCTTTATCGTCAAAGACAGAATGCCGTTACGCGGCCCGAGATTGGGAGGCAGATTCATAGCAATTTCCACACATGCAGTGACCGCATGTTAACGCGTGCGGGGCAGGCTTGCCCATTGGACCAGAAGCGCTTCGAGAAGCAGGGCACGGTTCAGGTTCGCCTTGCCCAATATCTTCTGGCGATGCGCAATGAGCCATTCCTGTAGACTCAACACGCGCTCCATCGGGGCCTTGTCGCCAAGGTATTGAACGACCTTTGCCATATCTTCGCCGCCCAGCTCCGCTTCGTCGCGGGTAAGCTGGAATCTGAGGATCGCCTGGCACCAGTCACAGCACCAGTCGAACAGCAGCATAAGCGGTATGGCATTCCAGCTTTCCGCCAACTGGCTCGGCGTTGACTGCTGTTTGAGCACTTTCTTGATGCCCTCCACCACGGCCGCTCGCTGCTCCAGCCCACCCGCTCGGTATAGAGCAGCCGCGCGTAAAGGAGAACCGCCGACCAGGGAAAGAAGATCATGGCACTGGCCTTCCGAACACTCTTCCAGCTCACTTTGTAGCCACCGCGCGGCTTCGTGTGGCTTCGGCACCGGGCATGCCTGCTGCACACAGCGACTTTTGATTGTCGGCAGCAGTCGACTGAGCTGATGAGTGATGAGAATCAGCACAGTATCGCCAGAAGGCTCTTCAAGACTTTTTAGCAACGCATTTGCAGCGTTCAGGTTCATCGACTCGGCAGGCTCAAGCAGTACAACCTTTCGACGTCCGAGCTGAGCCGTCTGCACAACGAAGTCGACGAGTTCCCGGACTTGATCAACCCGTATGGCCTTGTCTTCCTCTTCCGGCTCGATGACAAAATTATCAGGGTGGGTGCCTGCCGCAATAAGGTGGCAGGATTTGCACTGGCCACAAGGCTGGCGATCTGCCGGGCTGTGACAGAGCAGCAATGCCATCAGACGGTCTGCAAACAAGCGCTTTCCGATCCCGGCAGGGCCGTGAAGCAGATACGCATGTGCATGCCGCTCGCGACTCGCCAGGCTAGCCCAGGTAGCGGCCTGCCAAGGCAGCAGATCAGGCACGTAGACGCCCCCGGATCATTGGCACGAGGGTATCGAGGTGCCGCTGGACGTCAGCAAGCGGCTGCGCAGCATCGAGCACGCTATATCGATCCGAATCGAGCGACGCGCGTTGGAGGTAACACTGCCGAACAGCTTCGAAAAACGCCTGTCCTTCCTGCTCGAAACGGTCCAACTGGCCTCGCGCGGCTGCACGCGACAATCCGACCTCGACCGGCAGATCGAACACCAGGGTCAGGTCTGGTACACGGTCACCTTGTACAAACTGTTCCAGCGCGGCGATCCGCTCGACAGGTACGCCACGGCCTCCGCCTTGATAGGCGTAGGTCGCATCGGTAAACCGATCGCAGATCACGATTTCCCCACGTGCAAGCGCAGGCTCGATGACACGAGCGAGATGCTGCGCACGAGCGGCAAACATCAGCAGAAGCTCAGTGTCGACCGCCATAGGTTCGTCACTCGGCGAAAGCAGAATTTCTCGAATACGTTCGGCGGTCGGCGTTCCGCCAGGCTCCCGGGTAAGGCAGACCGTCAGGCCGACGGCGCGCAGTTGTGCCGCGAGATACTCCCGGTTGGTACTTTTACCAGCGCCCTCTGGGCCTTCCAGGGTGATGAACAAACCACTCATTCGGAATCTGCCTCGGTAGAAGCCGCCGGTGCCGGGCTTGATCGATAATCGGAGCGCCGCTTGAGCTGATAATCGCGAACAGCCTGATTGTGCGCATCCAGCGTGTCAGAGAACACATGGCTGCCATCACCACGCGCGACGAAGTACAGGCTGTCACCCGGTTCCGGGTGAAGCGCCGCATGAATGGATTCCCGTCCGACGGCCGCGATTGGCGTGGGCGGCAACCCGGCATTGGTGTATGTGTTGTAGGGCGTCGGCGCACGCAGATCAGCGCGCGTGATCCGTCCCTGATAACGCTCTCCCATTCCATAGATGACAGTCGGGTCGGTCTGGAGGAGCATGCCTTTGGCTAGCCGTCGAACGAAGACACCTGCGATCTGACCGCGCTCCTGCGGTACACCGGTTTCCTTCTCGATGAGCGAAGCCATGATGAGCGCTTCATAGGCATCCTTGTAGGGCAGATTCTCAGCCCGCTGCGCCCACTCTTCCTCTAGGATGCGCGTGAGGCGTTGTTGCGCCTGTCGCAGGATGTCTGCATCGCTCACGCCGCGAACATAACGGTAGGTGTCCGGAAAAAACCTGCCTTCGGGGTGCTTCCCCTCAAGCCCGACTCGCGCCATAACGGCAGCGTCATCGAGCCCAGCCAAGGTTTGTTCGAGCTTGGGCTGAGCCGCCAATGCCGCTCGAATCTGACGAAAGCTCCATCCCTCAACCAGCGTCAACGTATATTGCACCACTTCCCCGCGCTGCCAGGCACTGAACAGATCTGCCACGGTCTGGCCTGGCACGAGCCTGTATTCACCGGTGTGGAGCGAATGATCAGCGAGACGGAATCGCCAGTACAGTTTCAACAGAAACGCATCGCCGATGATGTCGTCCGCCTCGAGCTGACGGAGAATCCCCCCGGGCGTTGCACCTTTGGGAACGTCCAACAACCGCTCTTCCGAAATCTGCAGCGGCTGGGTAAGCATGGCGTGCTGTTTCCAGGCGACCAGTCCGATGCCAACGATCACCAACAGACACAGCCCAACAAACACCTTGAACAGCTTTCGAATCACGCGCCTGTATCCAGCAACTGGTGAGAGAGGCCTTGCATTTTACGGGTCAGTGGCCCTACGGACCATCGTTTACCCTTAAATTCCGTAACGGGCCATATCCCGACCACGCTGTTGCAAACGAAAACTTCCTGAACCGCCAAAAGGGTCTCCAGCGAGATTTCACGGACCTCGCAGCGGATTCCGCATGCGGACGCTGCATCGATCAGAGCGTTACGCATGACGCCTTCGACGCCACAACGGGAAAGCGACGGCGTTACAAGCGTGCCATCCTCAACCATGAAGAGATTGGTGAATACACCTTCTATGACGAGTCCTTCCGCATCTCGAACGAGGCCCTCGGCGAATCGCTCGTCGGACCACTCGGCACGTGCCAGCACCTGCTCCAGTCGGTTGAGATGCTTGAGCCCCGCCAACATTGGCTGGTGCGCAAGGCGTGTATTGCAGGGAAACAGCGCGACCCCCTGCTCTGCATTGCGCGCCGGGTAGCTGGGAAGCGGTGACGCCGTAAGTATACGGCGAGGCGTTGCGGGAATCGGTACCGCATAGCCCCGCTTTCCATCGCCGCGGGTATAGGTGAGCTTGATGACGCCCTCCCCGACCACGTGTGCAAAGCGATTGAGCTCATCGTGCATGGCCGCCACATCGAAGGGCAGGTAGAGCCGCTCGCATCCAGCGCGCAATCGCGCCAGGTGCTGCTGCATTAGCGTAGCGCGCCCATCGCGCACAAGGACGGTTTCGAACAAACCGTCCCCATACGCAAGACCTCGATCGCCGACGGGGATCCGATCGACAGCAAGGCCATCGACCCAGGTCAGCATTAGCCAGCGAACCGCCGGAAAATCAGACTGCCGTTGGTCCCGCCGAAACCGAACGAGTTCGACAGCACGGCCTCGATCGGCATTTGCCTCGCAGTATGCGGTACGAAGTCCAGATCACAACCGTCGCCTGGCTCGTCCAGATTGATCGTCGGCGGTGCGACCTGGTCACGCAGCGCAAGCACACTGAAGATGGCCTCGACAGCGCCCGCAGCGCCCAGCAAATGACCTGTCATCGATTTGGTCGAGCTTACCGCCAGCTTATAGGCATGGTCCTCGAAAACGGCCTTGATGGCGCGCGCCTCCGCGACGTCACCCGCTGGCGTGGAGGTACCATGCGCGTTGATGTACTGGATGGCATCAGGCGGCAGCTGCGCATCCTTCAGCGCATTGCTGATGCAGCGGCGTGCACCCGCACCGTCTTCCGGTGGTGCTGTCATGTGAAATGCGTCGCCACTCATGCCAAAGCCTACGAGTTCGGCCAGGATATTGGCGCCTCGCGCCTTCGCGTGCTCGAGCTCCTCAAGCACCAGGATGCCTGCCCCGTCACCGAGCACGAAGCCATCACGATCCTTGTCCCACGGGCGGCTTGCCTTGACCGGGTCGTCGTTGCGCGTCGACATCGCTCTAGCCGCAGCGAATCCGCCGATACCCAAGCCACAGGAAGCCATTTCCGAGCCGCCGGCGATCATCACGTCAGCTTCGCCATAGGCAATATTGCGTGCTGCCATTCCGATACTGTGCGTGCCGGTCGTGCAGGCGGTCGCCACCGAATAGTTCGGTCCCTGAAGCCCGAGGTGGATCGACAGGAAGCCGGACACCATATTAATGATCGAACCGGGTACGAAGAACGGTGAGATACGGCGCGGCCCCTGATCGGCCAGGGCCTTGCAGTTATTCTCGATGTTGGTGAGCCCGCCAATCCCGGAACCAATTGCAATACCGATACGCTCTCGGTTTGCGTCGGTGACTTCGAGACCCGAATCAGCCACGGCCTGAAAACTAGCCGCGAGCCCGTACTGGATGAACAGGTCCAGCTTGCGTGCTTCCTTCGCCGACAGATACTGCTCGACATCGAAGCCCTTGACCGAGCCTCCAAAGCGGGTAGCGAACGCCGAAACGTCCATGTGTTCGATGGTGGCGATACCACTCCGACCATCCAGGATGCCAGCCCAAGTGCTGGCGACATCATTACCCAGCGGGGAAACCATCCCCATGCCGGTAACTACGACGCGTCTACGCGACACAAATGCTCTCCTCATCAGCACATGTTCCGGTGCGATTCAGCTCGACACGAAACACCTGGGCTCTTTGACGGTCAGTACGAACGTACGAGAAGTGATCTTATCAATTACCGGCCGCCTCGAGACATGCGACAGGCGTAAGCGACCCACGCGGGCCTGAGGCCGATCGCGCCAAACAAAAAACCGCACGCCCTGGCAAGGCAAGGCAGTGCGGTTGTACCGGTCGGGAATCCGACGATTACATCATTGCGCGTGGGCGTTGATGTAATCGATAGCTTCCTGAACAGTGGTGATCTTCTCGGCTTGTTCGTCCGGGATCTCGGTCTCGAATTCCTCTTCCAGAGCCATCACGAGCTCAACGGTATCAAGGGAGTCGGCACCCAGGTCCTCAACGAAGGAAGCGCTGTTGGTCACTTCCTCTTCCTTGACGCCCAATTGCTCGGCGACGATCTTCTTGACACGTTCTTCGATGGTGCTCATACCTTGTTTTCACTCCTAATGGAAAAATCCGTGCAGCCGGGGCAGCAGTGTATAGAAAGGGTTTTCCAACTTTCAAGCTGAGCCCCATCGAACCAACCGTGCCTTCGGCTACACCAATCGTCCCCGCAACACGGGGAAGCTGATTCACATATACAAACCACCGTTCACCGGTATGGTAGCACCTGTGATGTAACCTGCGTCATCCGAAGCCAGGAAGGCTACGGCCTTTGCAATCTCCTCGGGCTGGCCGAGGCGATCCAGAGGGATGCCTGCCAGCAACTGTGCGCGATGCTCTTCGCCCAACTCGCGGGTCATGTCGGTATCGATAAACCCGGGCGCAACGGTATTCACCGTTACCGCACGAGAGCCCAACTCACGTGCAAGCGCGCGGCTATAACCCTCTACGCCTGCCTTGGCGGCCGCGTAATTGGCCTGGCCAACGTTACCCATGGCTCCAACGACTGACCCGATATTGACGATCCGACCCCAGCGTGCCTTGGTCATGCCGCGAAGGACAGCCTTGGTCATGCGGTACATACTATTCAGGTTCGTATCGATGACGCTGAACCATTCATCGTCTTTCATGCGCAGCATCAGGTTATCGCGTGTGATACCGGCATTGTTGACCAGGATCAGAGGAGCGCCAAATTCCTTCTGAATACGCTCGAGAACGGCCGAAACGGAGTCGTCACGACTCACATCAAGTGTCATGCCGGCGCCTTTTATTCCATGCTGCTCGAGGGTCTGGGCGATGGCAGCCGCGCCCGAATCGGATGTCGCGGTCCCGATCACCACGGCACCCTTACGGCCGAGCTCGAGCGCGATTGCTTGTCCGATACCGCGGCTCGCACCCGTGACCAGGGCGACTTTGCCTTGCAATTCCATAGTGTTCCCTTACTCGTTCAACAGTGCACTACGCGCTGCCGCGAAGACGTCAGGCGTATCAAGATTGAAAGTTTCCACGCCCTTGACGCAGCGCTTGTTCAAACCCGACAGCACCCGTCCGGGGCCGCATTCTACCAGAGCCGTGACGCCTTGCTGCTGCAGGCACACCATTGATTCAACCCAGCGAACCGGGCTGTACAACTGAGCTACCAGATTGGCCTTCACGCGATCTGCGTCGCTAGCGATAGCGGCATCGACGTTCTGTACCAATGGCACCTTCGGCGCCTGCCAGTCGATTGCCGTCAACGCATCAGCGAAACGCTCCGCGGCCGGGCGCATAAGATCACAGTGGGACGGCACACTCACCGGCAGAGGCAGTGCCCGCTTGGCACCTTTGGCCTTGCACGCCTCGATCGCCCGCTCCACAGCCGCAGCGACCCCAGCGATGACGACCTGCCCAGGCGCATTGAAATTGACGGCACTAACGACCTCACCTTGCGACGCTTCGGCGCACGCAGCCAACACATCAGCGTCCTCCAGACCGAGAATCGCCGCCATCCCGCCCTGCCCCTGGGGTACGGCCGCCTGCATCAACTGTCCACGTAATTCAACGAGTTTTACAGCTGCAGCAAACGGAAGGCTTTCGGCAGCGACCAATGCGGAGTACTCACCCAGGCTATGGCCCGCCACGTATTGCGCACCGGGACCGCCCTCGGCATTCCAGAGACGCCAAAGTGCGACGGACGCAGCAAGAATTGCTGGCTGGGTTTTGTCGGTCTGATTAAGGTTTTCAGCAGGACCGTTCTGGGCCAGCGCCCATAGGTCGTAACCCAGTGCGTCAGAGGCTTCCTCGAATGTCTGCTGGATCAGCGGATAGTGTGCCGCCTGATCGGCCAGCATGCCTACAGCCTGGGAACCCTGCCCGGGAAAGACGAATGCAATGGATGAGCTCATCGATCTTCTCTTTCTAGCGTCGACTAAAAAATGCGACCGTTCACGACGGATCGCCCAACACGGCGCCAAGCCGGTCACTTACGCGACGAGGCAATCCCTCATCGATCTCACGCACGGCACGGCGAATGGCACTGGCGTAACCCTGCTCCCCCGCCGAGCCGTGACTCTTTATCACAATACCCTTAAGGCCAAGCAAACTGGCACCGTTATGACGAGCAGGGGCCAATTCCTCTTGGAGCTGCCTAAGCAGCGGCAGTGCCACCCCGCCAATGACCCGTGCCGACAGCGACTGATTGAATACGGAACGCAAGCGCTCCGAGATCATACCCGCCAGGCCTTCGCTCGCCTTTAAAAGCGCATTGCCCACAAACCCATCGCATACAACGACATCGGCCTTGCCTTTGTAGAGATCATCACCCTCGACGAACCCTATGTAGTTCAACGCGCCCGACCGTTCGAGCAACTCCGCAGCCAGGCGAACCTGTAGATTCCCCTTGCCTGGCTCTGCACCCACGTTCAGCAACGCCACTCGCGGCCTGGAACAGCCGGATGTCTCTACGGCCACAGCTCCCATTACCGCGAACTGGTAAAGCTGCTCCGGTGTGCAGTCGACATTCGCACCCAGATCCAGTACATGACACGGTTCGGCCCGCGTCGGTATAGCCGCCATCATGGCTGGTCGGTCGACACCCGGCAGCATGGTCAATACCTGCCGAGACAACGCCATCAGCGCCCCGGTATTACCCCCACTGACGCATGCCGCGCTTCTTCCGTCACGCACGAGCTCCAATGCGACCCGCATTGAGGCGTCAGGCTTGCTTCGCAGGACGGCAGAAGGCCGGTCGCCCATCCCTACCACTTCACTGGCATGCACAATCTCCAGACGTGAGTAATCAACGCCGGGACACTGGGCGGTAAGCTCTTTCAGGAGTTGGGAGTGGCCGACAAGGACCAGATGAAGCGAAGGGATTTCGGCCAGGCATACAGCGCAAGCCGGAACAATGCAGTGGGGACCGAAGTCCCCACCCATTGCATCGATGGCGATGACCGGGACTGACAAATTACTCGTCAGCGCCCTTGTCGATCACTTTGCGACCACGGTAGAAACCGTCTGGGGAGACGTGGTGGCGCAGGTGGACTTCGCCAGTGCTCTTCTCGACAGACAGAGCATTGGGGGTGAGCGCATCGTGCGAACGACGCATGTCACGTGCGGAACGGGACTTTTTGTTCTGCTGAACAGCCATAATTCATTAACTCCTAACCGTTTGGGTCACGCTTCAACTGCGCCAGTACGCTGAACGGGTTGGACCGCTTAACCTCGTCCTCGCTCGGCTCAGGCTCGTCGAGACCTGCCGGCTGCTGGCAATCTTCCGGATCGTGGACCGGCACGATCGGCAAGGCGAGCAACAACTCATCCTCAACCAACGTCAGCAGATCCAGGGGTTCTTCGCCTACTTCCAATGTGTCATAGGCTTTGGGCACCGACTGCTCGGAGCCCGGCCATACCACAACGTATGTATATTCGCCGTGGATTGGCAGTGCGGCCACATCGAGGCACCGCTGACATATCATCCTGACCTCGGTCTCCAGCACGCCACGCATCAAGGGAGCGCCGAGCTCGTCCCGTTCGAACGTGAAGCTCGCATGGACATCGCCGACGGTATCGACTAGCTGCGCAGAGAGACGCTCAAACCGCGACAGCGGCAGCGAACCTTGGAGGGACGCACCGCGGTCCGCCAGCTTGCGCGGATCAACGTGAGGTGGAATCGGGCCATTCAACATAGGCGCGGTATTCTATGGACGCCCCCTGGCGCTGTCAAAGAAAATCCCCAAGGCACATGCAATCGGCGCCGAATGGCAGTATCGCCTATTCGGCCTTGCATGCTCCCCCTTGATCGAGGCGTTTATGAAAAACCTTATTCTGGCATCCAGCTCGCCCTATCGCCGCGAGCTGCTACAGCGGCTGCATATCCCCTTTCAGCATGCTTCACCCGAGGTGGACGAAGAGCGACTACCACACGAACCGGGACGGGACATGGTGGCACGGCTCGCCGAGCAAAAAGCGAAGGCACTGGCCGACCGCTTTCCGAACCACTTGATTATCGGCTCGGATCAGGCAGCTATCCTAGGCGATGAAGTGCTGGGCAAACCCCATACCCATGCGCGCGCAGCGGAACAACTTCGAGCAGCCAGCGGGCAAAGCGTACGCTTCGAAACGGGCCTCGCACTTCTCAATACCTCTACCGGCCGGATTCAACGCGACACAATCACCTTTACCGTCCACTTTCGCGAACTGGACGAGACGATAATCGATCGCTATCTGCGAGCCGAGTCCCCCCTCGACTGCGCAGGAAGCTTCAAGGCAGAAGGACTAGGTATCGCCCTTTTCAGCAGCATGGAAGGCAGCGACATGACCAGTCTGATCGGGCTTCCCCTTATCAGACTGGTCGATATGCTGCTAGAGGAAGGCGTTCAGGTACCGTGACGCTCTTTAGTCACCGCAGCGACGGGCCGGAGAAGCCGGTCCAGATCGCGATGTTTTCTGCAACGCTCGCGCCCAGGCGCTTCGCGAACCGATCCAGGGGAGATTCCTCGATTGTATAATCGACAATATTCTCCTCGCCGATTACGTCTCGCGCCACCTGACTTGAGCTACCCAGCCCATCGATCAGACCCAGCGCCAGCGCCTGCTCGCCCGACCATACAAGCCCGGAAAACAGTTCCGGATGATCCGCGTCCTTCAAACGATCTCCCCTGCCCTGCTTCACGCTGGCTATGAATTGCTTGTGGGTTGTTTCAAGAACCTGCTGCCAGAAGCGTGCCTCTTCTTCCTTTGGCGGCTGGAATGGATCAAGGAAGGCCTTGTGCTCCCCGGCGGTATAAACGCGCCGGTCGACGCCGAGCTTATCCATGGCACCGACGAAGCCAAAACCTGCTGCAGTGACCCCTATGGACCCAACCAGACTTGCCTTGTCGGCATAGATCTGGTCCGCGGCGCTTGCAATGTAATAGGCACCGGAAGCCCCCAGATCCGTGATGACGGCGTAGACCTTGGTGTCTGGGTGCAGCGCACGCAAGCGCCGGATCTCGTCGTATATATAGCCAGACTGAACCGGGCTACCGCCGGGGCTGTTTATGCGAAGGATCACACCGCGCGCGCCAGGATCATCGAACGCTTTGCGCAGGCTGCCGACAATATTGTCCGCGCTGGCGCGAGTATCACTTGCGATTTGGCCACGCACTTCAATCAGCGCCGTGTGCGGTTCACCACTACCGCCACTGCCGGACGACAGGCTGAACAGCGGCGATATCAGAAACACAGCCACGAAGAGATAGGCGAAGGTCAGCAACTTGAAGAAAATACCCCAGCGCCGCGCGCGTCGCTGCTCTCGAATTCCCGCAAGTAGGGTTTTCTCCAGAAGCTTCCAGCTTTTGGCGTCCCCGTTCTCTGGTGGCGCCTTCCATTCATCCGACATGTTCGTTCAATCCCCTGGACTGCTGTGGACACATCAACCAATCGGTCAATGCCGAAAACTGGTCGATAACCCGGGTAGGCCGCGCCGCCTGGAGCCGCTCGGCTGGCTGCGCACCATAGGTGACGGCAATCGAGCGCATTCCCGCCCTGTGGGCCATCTCCAGGTCAAATAGCGAATCGCCCACCATCACCGCCCGAGATGCCGGCACGTCGCAGTACGACAGTATTTCATGGAGCATGCGTGGATCGGGCTTGCCCGCGGACTCATCGGCGCAACGCGTGACATCGAAAAATCGGGTCCAGCCGTGCTGCGCCAGGACCCGATCCAACCCTCGACGGCTCTTGCCTGTTGCCACCGCCATGCGATAACCCGCCTCCGCGTACGCAGAAAGAGCATCCGCAACCCCGGGAAACAATGGGGACGGCTGTACCGTATCAGCCTCCAGGTAATGGGCGCCGTAGGCAATAATGAAGGGTGCCAGCAGATCCTGATGCAAGTCCGGGTGAACCATACGGATCGCTTCATCGAGCGACATACCAATGATCGCTCGGACTGCGTCCGCACCGGCAGGCGCAATCCCGCAATCGAGCGCTGCTGACCGCATGGCGGCCACGATACGCGGCACCGAGTCACACAGCGTGCCGTCCCAATCGAAGATCAACAACTCGACGTCACGCATCAAGCCGCTCCAGTGTCTCCACCCAAATCTCATCCACGGGCGCCTCCAGCGACAATGCTTCGCCATCCGGCAGTGTGATGACGAGCGCGTGCGCATGCAGGAACAGGCGCTTGCCACCCAAATCCCTGATCTCGCGGGTGAAGTCGTCGTCGCCGTACTTGGAGTCCCCTGCAATTGGATGACCCGCATACTTGGCATGCACGCGAATCTGGTGGGTTCGACCGGTGACCGGGCTCGCTTCCACGAGGGTCGCAAACTCGCCAAACCGCCGAACGACCCGAAACGTTGTCAACGCTTCCTTACCCTCGGCGCTCACCTCGACCATCCGCTCGCCTGAGCGAAGGTTGCTCTTCTGCAACGGCGCATGGACCTGCTTACGCGAGGCAGGCCAACTGCCGCGGACCAGCGCGTAATAGCGCTTATCCACCCCATCGCCGCGCAACGCTTCGTGAAGATGACGAAGCATGCTGCGCTTCTTAGCGACCATCAGCAGCCCTGACGTATCGCGATCCAAACGGTGAACCAGTTCGAGCTCCCGGCACTCGGGGCGTAGTTGACGCATTGCCTCGATCACGCCAAAGCTCAACCCGCTTCCACCATGCACGGCAATGCCAGCCGGCTTGTTCAGAACGAGCAGACCCTTGTCTTCGTATACGATTGACGCTTCGAGCCGCTGCAACAGCGCCTTTGCCACCGGCACCGGCTCGCCCGCCTCAGCCAGCCGCATGGGTGGGACACGAACGATATCACCGGCCTGGAGTTTGTATTCAGGCTTGATGCGTCCCTTGTTTACCCGCACCTCTCCCTTACGAAGAACGCGATAGATCAACGTCTTCGGCGCACCCTTGAGCTGGGTTTTCAGGAAGTTATCGATGCGCTGGCCCGCATACTCGGGTGCCACTTGAATGAACTGCACGCCCTGCCCCGCCTGGGTATCAGTCGCCATGCACCCTCCATCGGCAGCTGATATCGACGGGCTGCGCCTTGGCGCCAGCCGAGCTTGCCCGACAGGACAGTGCTCTATGCAGATGGATCAAATCCTTCTCCTTCTTGAAGCCACACCGCTGGAGACCGCAAATCGCACGGGCTGCGATCCGTTTGGAAGGCCTCTACGGCGGCCCCGGAGCATAGCAATTTCAGCTATTTGAAGCACTTAAATATTACTGTTATAGTCGCGAACGCCGCTTGACGCGGCCCGCACGGAAGCCCGGCTCACGCCGTCCCGAGCAGATTGCTACAGTTCAATCCGGACGTAAGGCCGTCCCCTCGGTGCTCCGCCAAAAGCGATGAGCAGCCCGAAAAACCAGAGCCTGACTCGTGATGCGCAGCCTTGAAGAGGCCGCGAATTTTAATAAAACCCGCTCCGGATTCAGTGAGCGGCACCCGATTTTCAAGGGTTACGTGCAGGTGGAGATGCACGGAGCCGCTTGCGTGAGCGATAAGACGCTCGAGACGCGCTTGTCCCGTCCGCAACCGGTGTTCGATTCCTCCTCCTGATCCTGTGCTTGCGTAGTGCAACAGCAAGCAGGAGACGTCGTCGCGATCCGCCATTCGATGGGGGATTTTGCTAGACACTGAAGCGGCGTGCCGCTTCTGACGCACACCTGACACGACCGCGAGAGTCGTGTGTGCCGATCGTTGTTTCCGGTAGCCCGGAAACCGTTGGTAACACATGAAAAGAATGCTGATTAACGCAACTCAACCCGAAGAGTTGCGTGTTGCCCTCGTAGACGGCCAGCGCCTGTACGACCTCGATATCGAGTCTGGTGCACGCGAGCAGAAGAAGGCCAATATCTACAAGGGCCGTATCACCCGCATCGAGCCCAGCCTCGAAGCCGCCTTCGTCGATTTCGGCGCCGAGCGTCACGGCTTCCTCCCCCTCAAGGAAATTTCCAGGGAATACTTCAAGAAGTCTCCCGAAGGCCGGGTAAACATCAAGGACGTACTCTCCGAAGGCCAGGAAGTCATCATCCAGGTCGAGAAGGAAGAGCGCGGCAACAAGGGTGCAGCCCTCACCACCTTCATCAGTCTCGCAGGACGCTACCTCGTCCTAATGCCAAATAACCCTCGCGCAGGCGGCATCTCGCGGCGCATCGAGGGTGAAGAGCGGAACGAGCTTCGTGAGGCCTTGAATGGTCTCGACGCCCCGGCCGACATGGGCCTTATCGTTCGCACGGCAGGCCTCGGCCGCAGCAGCGAAGAGCTGCAATGGGACCTCGACTACCTTCTGCAACTGTGGACCGCCATCAAGGACGCTTCGCAGGATCGCGCCGCGCCCTTCCTGATCTACCAGGAATCCAACGTCATCATCCGGGCCATTCGCGACTACCTGCGCCAGGACATCGGCGAGGTTCTGGTCGACAGCGTCGACGCGCAGGAAGAAGCACTCAGCTTCATCCGCCAGGTGATGCCGCAATATCAGAACAAGATCAAGCTGTACCAGGACAGCGTTCCGCTGTTCAACCGCTTCCAGATTGAAAGCCAGATCGAGACAGCCTTCCAGCGTGAGGTGAAGCTCCCGTCCGGCGGCTCGATCGTCATCGACCCCACCGAAGCGCTCGTATCCATCGACATCAACTCGGCGCGCGCGACCAAAGGTGGCGACATCGAAGAGACTGCGTTGCAGACCAACCTCGAAGCAGCTGAAGAGATCGCGCGGCAGCTGCGTCTGCGCGACATTGGCGGCTTGATCGTCATCGACTTCATCGACATGACGCCCGCCAAGAATCAGCGCGCAGTCGAAGACAAGATGCGCGAAGCTCTCGAGGCCGATCGCGCTCGCGTCCAGATTGGTCGCATCTCGCGCTTTGGCCTGCTCGAAATGTCCCGTCAGCGCTTGCGTCCGTCGCTGCGTGAAACCAGCGGCATTGTTTGCCCACGCTGCAATGGTCAAGGGATCATCCGCGATGTGGAATCCCTGTCACTCGCGATCCTCCGTCTTATCGAAGAAGAGGCGCTCAAGGACCGGACTGCGGAAGTACGCGCGCGCGTGCCATTCCAGGTGGCTGCGTTCCTGCTGAACGAGAAGCGCAACGCGATCACCAAGATCGAGCTACGCACCCGTGCACGCATTTTCATCCTTCCAGATGACCACTTGGAAACTCCGAACTTCGAAGTGCAGCGCCTTCGCGACGACAGCCCCGAAGTCATCTCCGGTCAATCCAGCTACGAAATGGCGCCGATCGAGACCGAAGAAGTACAACCCATCAGCTCGACGCGCACCCTGGTTCGCCAGGAAGCCGCCGTCAAGACAGCACCCGAGCGCACAACGCCTGCACCTGCCGCTGCCGAACCCGCCGCCGCGGCGCCGCTTTCGCCTGCAACGTCAGCCTCCGAGCCCAGTCTATTCAAGGGCCTGGTGAAATCGCTGATAAGCATATTTGCGGGTAAGCAGCCGGAAGCCGCTCAGCCTGCCGAGAAAGAAGAGCCTACCGAGCGACCGAACCGTAGCAACGAGCGCCGGAACGGCCGTCAGCAGAATCGTCGCCGCGACAGCCGCCGCGATGATGAGCGCAAACCACGTGAAGACCGCCAGCCGCGCGAAGCACGCGATAATCGCGAGCCCCGTGATGCTCAGGAAGGCCGCAAGCCACGCGGCGAGCGCCCAAGCCGTGAACTGCGCGAGCCTCGTGAAGAGCGCCAGAGCGAGCGCGCACCGCGAGAGGAACGGCAGCCACGCGAGGAGCGCCAGGCGCGCGAAGAACGCGCCCCTCGTGAGGAGCGCCCTGCGCGTGAAGACCGTCAGCCCCGGGACAGTGCAGAGCGTCCCGAAGGCGGCCGTCGCGGCCGTGGCGAACGTCAACGCGAGCTGAGAGAGCCGCTTCCAGAGACCAACGAAGAGATCAAGGATCAGGAAGAGCTGGCGGACGATAGCCAGGAAACGATCGATGGCGAGCGTCCGCGCCGCCGTTCGCGTGGGCAGCGCCGTCGTAGCAACCGCCGTGACCGTCAGCGTGATTCGTCCGATGAAGCAAACGATGCGAACGCTGAGGGCCAGCCGAACGAATCGACTGATATCCCGGCATCCGAAACCTCGGTCGCCGCTGCGGCGACTATCGCTGCCGCCTCCGTGGCTGCCGAAGATTCCGCCGTCGAAAAGACACCTAACGTTGCAAGCCAGATCGACGCAGCGCTTGAGGCATCTGAGCAAAAGCCTGCCGCAGTCATGGCCGCGGACACTGATCGCCCTCGAGAAGCGGCAGTCGACGCTACAGAGGAAATCGCAGCAGTTGAGTCGATCGAGACGCCGAAGGCCGAGACACCGCGTGAGGTGACAGCGCCCAAAGCCGAGGTCAACGTAACCGAAGTTGCCGCCATCGAAGCATCTGCGGCCGTTGCAGAGCCTGTAGCAGCCGAGCAGAAGCCGGTCGTCGAAGCGAAGGCGGAAGCAACCGAAGTGCCAGAGGCCCGCAACGCAGCGGAGCCCGAAGCTGCCGCCCCGTCACCTGCTGTCACTACTGGTGGTCGTGCACCGAACGATCCTCGTGAAGTTCGTCGTCGTCAGCGGGAAGCCGAGCGCCTGGCGCGCGAAGCAGCCGAAGCAGTCGAAGCAGTCGAAGCAGTCGAAGCCTCCGAATCGACCAAGAGCGAACCGGCTAGCCCAATGATTGCGAGCGAAGCAGCAAGTGAATCGGTTTCTCAGCCGGTTCAGGCCATCGAGCCGGCACCAGCCGAGGTGATTGTCGAGCCGGTTAGCGACAGCCAGCCAGTGGCGGATGAGATCGAACAGATCGCCTCCCTGGCGAGCAGCAGCGTCCGTGAGGAGCAACCTGCCAGGGAAGAAGCTCCGGAGGTTGAATCGGCTAAAGTGGATACACCAGCCGACTCAACCCAGGCAACTGGTGATCTGCGTGACGATGAGGATGACCACGATCGTTTGAAGCGTGATGAAGCCATCACTACTTCGGACAACAAGCCTAACGCCTGATGGTGTGGTAACAAAAAAGGGATGCCATGGGCATCCCTTTTTTTGGCCGCGAGTTAAGTATCAGATGGGCTCGTACATCAGGCGCTTCCGCCTATCGTCGGCTGCAAGCGAGCAACCCAACTGGCAGCTCACAACTGCCTGGGTCTTTTTTGAAAGCGAGGTAGGCGCTGCCGACCGCTTTAGGCTGAAAGTCGGCGCATTCAGCCAAGCAGAGCGATACGCAGACTCTACTTAGCTAGCGGGCATCACACGAAAACAAAAAGGCCGACTATGCAGTCGGCCTTTTCACGTACCGGTTCAAGAAGAGCGGGCCTCGTGCACGACTCAAGCGCGAACGCTCAGCTGTCTGTTATTACCACATCAGATCGTCCGGGATCTTGTAGGCCGCGTATGGATCATTTTCATCCAGCTCTTCAGTCGCCTCGTTCAGGGCCACCACGCGACGAGGATCGCGCTCCTGGATCTTGAGAGCCACCTCACGGGGGACGACTTCGTAACCGCCACCATGGCGGACAATACCGAGCGAGCCACCGCTCAATTTGGAGCGCATCAGTGCATTGACCGCGATTCGCTTGACCTTCTTGTCATCGACGAAGTTGTAATAGTCATCTGTCGTCAGCTTCGGCAGACGACTGTTTTCTATGAGTTGCTTGACCTGAGCGATACGAGCCTTCTGTTCAGCCTTTTCCTGTTGTTGGCGGTTCAGCTCCTGATCTCTCGCCAGCTTCTCGGCCTGCGCCTTGAGCGCAGCCTGACGCTGGCTATCGTCGACTTCGACCTGACCCTTCTTCTCCAGCCGCTGTTGCTTCTGCTTCTGACGCCCGGCCTGTTTGGCCTGCTTCTCATTTACCAAGCCAGCTTTAAGCAACTGGTCACGTAATGACATGCTCATTGGATCGAACTCTCTCGCTTCGCCACGGAGGAAATCTGAAACGCTACGCCCATGGGACCTATAGAATGCGGGATTGCGTTCATCAGCCTCAAGTGTGAGTCTATGGCGCGCAATGCTCCACGGATTCTTTCATCGCTTCGGATAGCAAGCAAACATGACGCCTACTTTTTTTCTCAAGTTCGGGGTGCTCTTCGTTTTCGTCGCAAGCATCCTTTATGTTCATCTTCGCGGCCAGGCACGACTTCCGCTGCTGCGCCAACTGGTCAACCACTCTGCGATCTTCGCGCCTTACAACGCGCTGATGTATCTCTTCTCTCGCGTACCGTCCAAGCCGTACCTTGACCGGGACCGGTTTCCCGAGCTGGATGTACTGAAGGATAATTGGGAGGTTATTCGCGAAGAGGCCCTACGTCTCTTCGACGAAGGCTACATACGCTCAGCCCTCAAGGACAATGAGGCCGGATTTGGCTCGTTCTTCAAACGTGGCTGGAAGCGTTTCTACCTGACCTGGTATGACGGCCCCTTACCTTCTGCACAGCAACTATGCCCGAAAACGGTCGAGATCCTTCAGCAGGTACCGAGCGTCAAGGGCGCGATGTTCACGCTCCTCCCACCGGGTAGCCACCTGAATCCGCACCGTGATCCCTACGCCGGCTCGCTGCGATATCACCTTGGTCTCTCCACACCCAACTCGGACGACTGTCGGATTTTCGTCGACGGTCAACCCTACGCATGGCGTGACGGCGAAGACGTGATGTTCGACGAAACGTTCGTACACTGGGTGAAGAATGAAACCGACAAGACGCGCGTTATCCTTTTCTGCGACGTCGAACGTCCACTGCCTGTCGGTCTGAGGAGCGTCAATCGTTGGTTGAGCGGCGTACTCGGCCGTGCGACCGCGCCGCAGAATGTCGAAGGCGAGCGCGTAGGTAGCGTCAATCGAGCGTACGGCCTGTTCAAGCGCATGGGCGATACCATCGGCAGCCGAGTGAAGCAGTTCAAAAGGCGCTACCCGAAGGCATATCGCATCGGGCGCCCGGTGTTGGCCGTCGCCCTTCTGGCGCTAATTATTCACTGGATGGTCGGCTAACCCGACCGACCGCAGCGCGGGGCCTTCTCGTTGACCTTGGCCTCGCCCCACAGCTCCTCGAGTCGCTCGAGGCTACACGCCTCGAGCGTCTGCCCTGTCTCGGTCACCCGCTGCTCAATGAAGCGAAAACGCCGCTCGAACTTGGCATTGGCCGACCGCAGCGCCGCCTCCGGATCGACCTTAAGGTGACGAGCCAGGTTGACCGCGGCGAAGAGTAGATCCCCCACCTCTTCCGCTTGAGCGTTCGCATCCGCCTGAGCCATGGCTTCAAGCACCTCCTCGAGCTCTTCGCGAAGCTTATCGACTACAGGCAGCGCATCCGGCCAATCGAACCCGACCGTGGCTGCGCGCTTTTGCAACTTGCCGGCTCGCGAAAGCGCAGGCAGCGTCGTCGGTACATCATCGAGCAATGATAGCTGTTCGGGCGCACCCGCCTTCTCTGCACGCTCCTCGGCCTTGATCTCTTCCCAGCGGCGTTTGATTTCAAGCTCGCCCAAGCGCGGAATTGCAGTCGAACCGTACAGATCACCATCAGGGAAGATATGCGGGTGGCGCCGCACGAGCTTTTGGGTGATCGAGTCGACTACGGTCGTGAAGTCGAAGCGCCCTTCCTCTCGACCAAACTGGCAGTAATAGACCACTTGAAAAAGCAGATCACCCAACTCACCGGGCAGATGAGACAGATCATTCCGCTCAATGGCATCGGCGACTTCGTAGGCTTCTTCGATGGTATGAGGAACGATCGACCGATAGGTTTGCTGGAGATCCCAGGGGCAACCGTACTCGTTATCCCGCAGACGGGCCATCAGGTGGAGAAGGTCATCCAGCGTATACATCGAGGGTCTCCGGTTGGTCGCAGCCGTCGCGCACGTATGGCTGCACGCGCGCGGCTCAGGCGGCCCGGTTGCGGCGCGCCTCTATGATATTGGGAAGCTGTGAAATCCGAGCAAGGAGGCGACCGAGCGCATCAAGGCCAGGGATCTCGATCGTCAGCGACATCGTCGCCGTGTTCTCGTCCTTATTGGAGCGCGTATTAACGGCCAGCACATTGATGCGCTCATTCAGCAGCACCTGGGAAACGTCACGCAGCAGTCCCGAACGGTCATACGCCTTGATCAGAATGTCGACCGGGTAGGTTTGGACAGGTACCGGTCCCCAGCTTACCTGGATCATTCGCTCAGGCTCGCGCCCCGAAAGCTGCAGGACAGTGGCGCAATCCTGACGGTGAATCGTGACGCCACGACCCAGTGTGATGTAGCCCACGATGGGATCGCCCGGCAACGGCTGACAGCATCCCGCCATTTGCGTGAGCAGATTACCCACGCCCTGGATCTGCACATCACCACGACGGGCCCCCGGCTTGGTGCTGGGCCGTTTCGGCAGCAGATCAAGCACCTCGACCGGCCGTTCCGGCTCGACGAGTTGCTGCGCCTGATTTACGAGTTGGGCCAATCGGAGATCGCCAGCGCCCAGCGCAGCGAACATGTCCTCACCAGTCCGCATGTTGGCTTTCTCAGCCAACTTTTCGAAATCTACCGGCGGCAGAGCCAAGCGGGTAAGCTCGCGCTCCAGCAGAGCCTTGCCTGCGGCCACGTTCTGATCCCTGGCCTGCAGCTTGAACCAGTGGACGATCTTGGCGCGCGCCCGCGAGGTATTGACGTACCCCAGGTTCGGGTTCAGCCAGTCACGGCTCGGGCCACTGTTCTTGCCGGTGATGATCTCGACCTGCTCACCGGTCTGAAGGTTGTAGTTCAAGGGCACGATACGCCCGTTGATCTTCGCACCACGGCAGTTGTGCCCGACCTCAGTATGTACGCGGTAGGCAAAATCCAGCGGGGTCGCCCCTTTCGGTAGGTCGATGGCGTGGCCATCCGGAGTAAACACGTAGACGCGATCAGGCTCGATATCGACCCTGAGCTGATCCGCCAGCCCGCCGATGTCGCCAAGTTCTTCGTGCCATTCGAGCACCTGCCGGAGCCACGAGATCTTCTCCTCGTAGTGACTGGAGCCTGACTTCACATCGGTGCCCTTGTAGCGCCAGTGAGCGCAGACACCCAACTCAGCCTCCTCATGCATCGCATGGGTCCGGATCTGAACCTCGAGCACCTTGCCTTCGGGCCCGATCACCGCCGTGTGGAGCGAGCGATAGCCGTTCTCCTTCGGGTTGGCGATATAGTCATCGAACTCCTTGGGAATGTGGCGCCACAGCGTATGGACGATGCCCAGCGCCGTGTAGCAATCGCGCATCTCCGGTACGAGGACACGAACCGCTCGAACGTCATATATCTGACTGAATTCCAGCCCCTTGCGGCGCATCTTTCGCCAGATCGAGTAGATGTGCTTGGCGCGGCCGCTGATATCAGCCTTGATGCCTGTAGCGGCGAGCTCGTCCTTGAGTTGCTGCATGACCGTATTGATGTATTGCTCACGGTCGAGCCTGCGCTCATGCAGCAACTTAGCGATCTGCTTGTACTGTTCGGGCTCGAGGTAGCGAAACGACAGGTCCTCAAGCTCCCACTTGATGTGACCGATGCCGAGGCGGTGCGCGAGGGGCGCATAGATATCGAAAACTTCCCGCGCGACCCGGTGGCGCTTCTCATCGTCGGCCGTTTTGACGGCGCGGATGGCGCAGGTTCGCTCCGCGAGCTTGATAAGCGCGACGCGGACATCGTCCACCATCGCGACCAGCATCTTGCGCAGGTTTTCGACCTGCGCCTGTGTACCCAGTACGAGTGAATGTCGCGGATTGAGGCTTGCGCTGATGGCAGCCATGCGCAGCACGCCTTCAATGAGCTTGGCAACCACGTCACCGAAGCGCTTGTGGACCTCCACAAGATCCGTCTTGCCTTCCCGCACGGCCCGGTAGATGAGCGCAGCGACGAGCGAGTCCTGATCCAGCCGCAAATCCGCGAGTATCTCGGCGATCTCCAGGCCCGTCTGGAAACTGGAGGTGCCCTCCACCCACAGGTTTTGCGCCGCGTTCGCCTGTTGCTCGACCTCACGTGCGAATTCACACGCCGCGCGCAGTGCATCGCGGTCCAGGAGCGGATCGAGGCTGACCACGTGGTCCAGCCACGCCTCAAGGTTGATGCTGCCGTCAGTGTTGATCGGCTGGTGCGCTCTAACCTGTACCATCTCGCATACCTTCCTTCAGGACCCGCTTTCAGCGGGCCAGGGCGCCGACATTCATTGTCGGTCGGTTCGACATCGGGAGCTACACCATCGCCGGATGGGCCGCCCCGTAACCGCCTTCTTCAAACTACAGACGCCATGCCACTTCAAACCCATCAGCGCTCACGCTCGAACAACGCCATCGCTTCGACATGAGCGGTCTGCGGAAACATGTCCATGGCGCCAGCACGAACCAGCCGATAGCCGTATTTTGACAACTCGGCAGCATCACGGGCGAGCGTTGCCGGGTTACACGATACGTACAGGACCCGATTCGCAGACCAGCGCTTGGCATCTTGGACAACCGCGAACGCACCATCACGCGGCGGGTCGAGCACGATGACGTCATAAGCATCCTCGACCCATGGTAAGTCAGGCAGCGGCTTCGACAGATCGGCCTCGAAAAAGTGCACATTGTCCAAACCATTCTGCGCGGCGTTGGCGCGGGCACGGATCACCATTTCGCTGGAGCCTTCGACACCTGCCACGCTTAGGGCGCGCCGAGCCAAAGGCAACGAGAAATTGCCGAGACCGCTGAACAGGTCAAGTACCTTCAAACCCTCCAGCGGGCCCAGCCATTCGAGCGCCTGAGCGACCATCGCATCGTTGACCGCTGCATTGACCTGTATGAAGTCGCCGGGCCGATACGCAAGACTCATATGCTGCGAAGCAAGTGTGTAGGTCAGCCCTTTCTCAGCACTTACCTGCTCGGGCTCGCCTTTGCCTTGCAGCCAAAGCTGGGCATCGTGTGAACTACAGAATGCAAGAAGCGCCGCCTGGTCCGCCCTACCGAGCGGGCGGGTATGACGAACCAGCACGACGCTGGCATCGCCTTGGAACAACTCCACGTGACCAATTGAACGCGGGTCCTCTAATGCGCCAAGCACAGGGGACAGCGATCCCAGGATGGGCCGGAGCGACGGCACCAGGACAAGGCAATCGCTGATGCCGACAATCGCCTGGCTGGAAGCCTCACGAAAGCCAACTTCGAGTGCCTGCGCAGCCTCGCTCCAACGGACCGCCACGCGCGCGCGCCGGCGGTATTCGAACGCAGGCCCGGCGAGCGGCTGCGCCCACTCGTCCGGCTTCAGGTTCGCAATACGCTCCAGATGGCTGGCCAACGCTTTTTCTTTCAGCGCAAGCTGATCGGCATGGTCGATATGTTGGAGAGAGCAGCCGCCGCATTGACGTGCCCACGGGCATGGCTCTTCGCGGCGCTGCGGCGATGATTCGAGCACGCGTTCCAGCCGGGCTTCCACGACCTGTCCACGTGCGCCCAATACCCGTGCCTGCACCGACTCACCTGGAAGCGCTCCTGTCACGAACCATGTGCGGCCTTCGGAAAATGCTATCCCGCGCCCATCATCGGCCAGACGCTCGATCCCAAGCGTCTGCTTCTTGCCCGTCGGTACCGACACTTTTCGCGCGCCGCCGCTCGGCTGGAAACGCAACCCACCACTACGCCTGGCCATTACTCACCTTGCCGACTGCTCAATCCTGTACAGACCGCCGAATCACGGCTGGTCGTAAATCCCGGTAGACAGGTACCGATCGCCGCGGTCGCAGATAATCGCCACCATGACTGCGTTTTCGACTTCGGCCGACAAGCGCAGCATGGCCGCCACCGAGCCGCCCGATGACACGCCACAGAAGATGCCTTCCTCCCGCGCTAACCGACGCATCACGTTCTCCGCCTCTGCTTGAGACATGTCGACGATGCGGTCGACGCGAGACGGTTCGAAAATGCTGGGCAGGTAGGCTTCGGGCCAACGACGAATACCAGGAATGGACGCGCCTTCCTGCGGCTGCAGCCCTACGATCTGCACGTTGGGATTCTGCTCCTTGAGGTACCGGGAGGTCCCCATGATGGTACCGGTCGTACCCATGGAACTGATGAAGTGTGTCACGGTGCCGCCGGTCTGGCGCCAGATCTCGGGCCCCGTTCCCGTGTAGTGCGCAATCGGGTTGTTGCCATTACCAAACTGGTCAAGGACCTTGCCCTTGCCTTCGGCCTGCATGCGCACGGCAAGATCACGTGCGCCCTCCATGCCTTCTTCGCGGGTCACCAGAACCAGCTCGGCCCCATACGCGGTCATGGCCGCCTTGCGCTCGGCGCTCATGTTGTCGGGCATGATCAGGAGCATTCGGTAGCCTTTCATCGCCGCTACCATCGCCAGCGCGATTCCGGTATTGCCGGATGTAGCCTCGATAAGGGTATCGCCCGGCTGGATTTGACCGTTGAGCTCGGCGCGCTCGATCATGGAAAGCGCTGGCCGGTCCTTGACCGAACCTGCAGGGTTATTGCCCTCGAGCTTTACCAGCAGGGTATTCGTCGTATTGCCCGGCAGCCGTTGCAGACGAACCAGGGGCGTATTGCCGATGCACTCGGCAATCGTGGGATAAGACAGGCTCATGTGTGACTCGAGTCCAGACAGCTGGAAAGACAACCATGATACCGGGAAAAAAGCGCCAGCCCCAACGGGCGCTCCAACGGCCTGCCTGTGACCTTGGTACGGAGTGGATCAGCGACGGGTGACGCCCGCGATCACCGGCGTTCCGCTGACTGGATCGGCCATCAGCGTGCAGCGTACGTCGTAGAGCGCCTCGACAAGCTCTGGTGTCACGATGGCCGAAGGCGCGCCCTCGGCGATGATACGGCCAGCTTTCATGGCGACAAGATGATCGGCATACCGGCATGCACTCGACAGGTCGTGCACCACCATGACTACTGTCTTGCCAGCCCCGGCCAAATCCCGAATCAGCTCGAAAACCTCAATCTGGTGGCCGAGATCCAGGGCCGAGGTCGGCTCATCCAGCAACAGTAGCGGTGTCTGCTGAGCGATGGCCATGGCAATCCAGGCACGCTGTCGCTGCCCACCTGACATGGACTCGAGCGGGCGCTCGGCCAATGCTTCCAGGTCCGCTACTCGTAGTGCCTCATCAATAATCGCCTGGTCCTCGGGCGACCACTGGCGCAACAGGCTCTGGTGCGGTTGCCGGCCAAAACGGATCAATTCGGAAACCGTTAGTCCGTCGGGCGCCATTGCGTCTTGCGGCAGCAACGCAAGCAGCCGTGCCACATCCTTGGACGGCAGGGTCGAAATGACCTTGCCGTTGAGCAGCACACTCCCCGCGCTGGGTTTATGCAGACGGCACAAGCCCGCCAGCAACGTGGACTTGCCACACCCGTTCGGTCCGACGATCGCCGTGACGCGGGCAGGCGGAATGCGCAGCGACAGCCCTTCAATGATGGCCGTATCGGGATAACCCAGGCTCAAGGCCTCTGCGGCAAGCGTTACGTCAGTGGCAGGGCGTGTGGCAAAGAGGTTCGAGGTGGTCATTAACATCCATCCAAAACGGCCGCCGCCCCGGAGACGGCACTCAGGCCAGTCTCCGGGACGACTGACGCAGCAATATCCAGAGCAGGTACGGCCCACCAACGATTGCGGTGATGACGCCTACGGGAATTTCAATCGGAGCCAGCCACGTACGACCGACAAGATCGGCGCAGGTCATCAGTAGCGCACCCGCGAGCGCAGAGCACAACACCGGGACGCCCCGGTGTCCATTCAGGTAACGAGCCATTTCCGGCGCAGCGAGCGCGATCAGCCCAACGGGCCCAGCCACCGCAACCGCCAGCGCCGTCAGCACCACCGTGGTAACCAGAGTCAGCATGCGCATCGCCGCGAGGCGCACACCGAGGCCGATCGCGACACTGTCGGAAAAGCGCATGAGCGTTAGCGTACGGCCGAGGTATTTGACCAATGGCAGCGCGACCAGCAAGCCGATGCCCAGTAGCCATATCGCCTGGGGTGGTCGCGCGTTCAGGCTACCGACCGTCCAGGGGTATGCGAGATTGGCCGCGTCAATGTCCGCTCGCGCCAGCATAAGATTGGTAATCGCCCCGAAGATGGCACCTACCGCGATACCCACCACAATAAAGCGATAACCTCGCGCGCCGGCACCCGCGCTTAATCCGAAGGCCAGGGCGGCGGCCGTCGTTGCGCCGATCAGAGCCAGCATCGACGGCGCGAGTGTTGTGGGAACCGCAACGATCGACGCTACCGCAAATGCCGTGGCGCCGTCATCGATGCCGATGATTCCAGGCGTCGCCAGGCGGTTACGCGCGAGTGTTTGCAGCAAGCAACCACCGATACCGAATGCGGCGCCGGTCATGAGCCCAGCCATGAGCCGTTGCAAGCGCAGCTCCTGGACCAGGAATACGTGCATCGGCTCGCCCTGCCCCAGCGCAGCCGCCAATGCGGTCATTGGCCCAAGACCTGCGGAACCCGCTGCCAGACTGACACCGCTGATCAGCAGGACACCGAGCATCAGTATGAGGCCAACAATTGCACCGCGCTGATGCATGAGGACGCGCCATGGGCCAACGGCCAAAAGCCAATGGCCAGCGGGCGCACGTTTGGACGTGATAACGGGCAGCGTCATAGCGTCGGCAACCGATGGGTTCTGACGACAGCCATGAGCACCGGCGCGCCGATGAGCGCCGTGATCACGCCAATTGGAAGCTCATATGGGCTGACGAGAAGCCTGGACAGAATGTCGGAGAACAGGATGATGCTTGGCCCCAGGATCATGGAGAGGCCAAGCGTTCGGCGAATGTCCGGACCGGCCAACCGTCTCGCAACGAAAGGAACCACCAGTCCGACGAACGCGATGGGCCCTGCCGCGGCAGTGGCCGTGCCAACCAGAATCGCAACGGCCACCAGCGCACCGATACGCGTCAAGGCAGGGCGGTGTCCGAGCCCGGTCGCCATTTTTTCGCCGAGCGCGAGTGCGGCGAGCGGACGTACCAGCGGAACGAGCAGCAGGAGCCCCATCAATAACCCCGGCACGCTCCAGGTAAGGACGTCTTGTGGCCGCCCCGCCAAGGCACCGATGATCCAGAAGCGGATTTCATCCGAGCTGCGTTGGTCGTGGAGGAGAATCAACGCGCTGATGGCCGTCAGGATTCCCGAGAATGCAGCGCCGGCCAGCACCAGTCGCACCGGGTCATCGCCTACCCCGCGCGTCTGGCTTACCAACAGCACCAGCAGACAGCCTGCCAATGCGCCACTGATAGCAACGCCAAGATGAAGCGTAGCTGCGCTGGCACCCAGACTGATGGCCAGCACCACGGCGAACGAGGAACCTGCACTAACGCCCAGAAGCCCTGGCTCTGCCAATGGGTTGCGGGTAGCGGCTTGCAGCACTGCCCCGGCCGCACCAAGTGCAATACCGGTCAACAGCCCAAGTAATGTGCGGGGGAGTCGGAGTTCGAACACGACAAAGCGGGCTTCCCCATCCGCAGACGAAAAAAGGGCAGCCGCACTCTGCGGGATACCGACGTCTCCGGCCCCGATCAGCAAACTGGCAATACACAGGCAGGCTGCCAATGCGAGACAGCCTGCCAATGCGGTCGCGAGAGGAAGCCGACCGCCATGGCGCAAGGAGGTCATTGCGAACTGACGGCCTTCTCCACGTCATCGAGGATGACCCGGGCAGCCAGCGGGCCGCTGCCACTCGTCCATATCTGCCCGTCGACTGTTGTGACATGGCCCTTGCTAACCGCATTGAGACGGGCGAACGCTGGCTGCTGACGGGCTTGAGCCAGCGCCTTGCTGCCATCCTCGTTCAGTGTCGCCAGAAACAGCCAGTCCCCATCGATGCGCGAGAGGTTCTCGAGACTGAGCGGGTCGCTGTGTGGTTTTTGCGTCAGGCTTTCCGCCGTTGCGGTGCCCTTGAATCCAACCGCGCCAAGCAATTGCCCGACAAACAGATGGGAAGACATCACACCGGGGCCCTGCGGGTTCCACCGTATTACGGATGCGACCTGACCCGGTTCGATCTTGCCTTTGAGCTCTGCGATACGCGCCTCGATTGCCTCGATTTCCGCGTTGGCCTCAGCGGATTTGTTCAATGCTTCGCCATAAAGGCGCACGAGTACCCGCCAGTCATCGAAAAAGTCGCCTTTGGGCACGATGGTCGGCGCCATCAGGCTCAGTTTTTGATACTCGTCCTTGCTTAACGAAGGAGAAGTGAGGATGAGATCGGGCTTCAGTGCGAATACGGATTCGAGATTGGTTTCCCTCGCCGTACCCACGATACGAACGTTGCCAGCTCTCTCCTTGAGATACTCCGATACATCGTTGCCACCTCGCGTGGCCACGGCACCTACGGGTGTGACGCCGACTGCCAGAGCGACATCCAGCGGATTCTCGCCAAGCGCAATGACCCGTTGTGGTGTCCCATCGAGCTGAACCGGACCATAGGCCGTATCGATAGTGCGAGGCTCAGCTAGCGCCAGGCCGAAGGGGAGCGCACCAACGATGCCAACCAGGGCCAGCCGGCTCACCAGACGGCGTGTGTTGCGCGGGATTCCAAATATCATCAAATGCTTCCTTCTGGTGAATGAACAACAATGCGGAAGGCTGCTGGCAGCGAATCCGTGCCTGACAGCGCTCGGTATTCTACGCGCTCCGAAGCAAGCGGTGCTGATGCAGCACGACGGTTCGGCGGACGCCGTTTCAACCGACTATGCATCATTTTCCCGCCTCGGCAGACGTTATGCCCGCAGCGCCCCGGAGTGCCTGCCGAAGCGAAGCCGGTAGCATCGGCCCGTGGCCGAGTTCCGGAAATGCTTGATAGCTCACGCTCATTCCAAAGTTGGCGGCGAGGCGATGGGCCAGCTTTTCAGTTGCATCTGGCGGGAACGCGTTAACGGCATGTTCGCGTCTCTGGACCTGCGCCCTATCCTCGCCGTCGGCCGGACGCTCGCGGGTAGCCATGCCCTTCATCAGTAAAAGCGTTGGCTGGTTTTCCGAAGGCACATAGGCGTCGGCTTCGGACAGGATGAAACCGCCCTTCCACCAAAGGGACGGGTCTCCCGCGACGTAATGCTGGAACATCCCAGGCCGGGTGAACAAGGTATGGAGAGCGAATAGGCCGCCATAGGAATGCCCCCAAAGCGTCTGTCGACCTCGATCGATAGGAGCGCGCGACTCAACGGCCGGCTTGATGCGATGTTCGAGCAGGTCCAGGAATACATCCGCGCCGCCCCCTTTCCTGTCACGCGCGAGATCATCCACGACCGGCTCGCCCTTCGGTAAGGGTGGTGTGTAGTCATACGCGCGCGCGGTCGTGTCGAACCGGAGCGGCGTCGCGTAGCCGACTGCAACGATGACGGGTGGCTCACCGCGCTCTAGCTCGGCCAATTGCGGGTCGTCGAGCGCGCCCATGGCTGCGTTGCCGTCCAGCAGGTAGATGACAGGCCTGCCGTGTGAGGATGACGCTTTGCGCGGCTCGCCAATCCAGATTCGGTAATGCCGATCGCCGTCCGCCGAGTCCAGATCGAAACGTGAAAAGCGGTAATGACTCGAACCGGTGTCAGCAATTGTCGGCCCCTGAGGTTTCGACAGATCGGGCTTTGCCATCGCGGCCACGGGTGTAATCAAAACGGCATAGCACAGCCATTTCCAACACGTCATGCTCCGACCACCCCATATTGCTGCCAGATGGGCAAGACCTCACGTTCGAACCTAGCCAGTTGAGCGCCGAGGGGCTCACCCGCATTATCGACGGCCTTCCACCCCGATCGCCTGAGCATCGCATCCACGGTCTCACGCAATAGCGTGCCACGTAACCTCGGATGGTCCAGCAGCACGCGGGCAGCCGCCATTTCCACGAAGTCCGCAGCTATGCCCGAACCCAGACTAGGCGCGGCCAAATGGGAATAGCGCTCCCCTGCTATCACGCGTTCACTGATCACGCGATTGAAAGCCTGACAGGTCGCAACATCGACGCGGCCCGGCAGCATCGGATGGATGTGACCGGCCCATGTGAGCGTTTGAAGCGCTGGGCTGATGTCGCTGATTTGCCCTGCCAGCGCCGGCGTACGTGCAAGCCCGGAAAACCGCTGCGGTTGACGCGCCAGTGCATCTAGAATGGGTGAAAACAGCGATGCGTCGCCTTCTACTGGACCGATACGGGTATCAAAACGCACATTGCCGGGCGCAGGCGCGCGTGGGAGCGCCGCGACGACCTGCTCAAGCAGCGCAACGCGATGTCCCGCTTCGCTCATGGCCGCATTCGGCCGCTGATACAGGTCACGACGGTGAGTCTGGTTTCGAGCAAGATCCTTGAACGTCTCGCGTAACCGGATTCCCGAGAGGTCAGCCAACATTGGCAGCACATTGCCAGGCAGCGACAGCGCGTTCACATTGTCGATTGGTGTGGCGCTTCCCAGGTAGGCCGTACCGATACCCTCGAAATCGTGGATCACGTCTGCAACCGGCAAGGTCGCCCAATGCTCGTTGAGCAGCTCGTGAGCGAGATACGAAGGATCGTCACCGAGAATGCGATCGACGTAGTTCGCGATCTTCGGGTCATGCGCGAATACGCCCGCACCCGAGCGGCAAAGGCACTGCAGCGCGCGGAGCCCTGCCATGACCCGCTCGGCCGACGTGCCTTCCACAGTCTTGGCGTACTGCTGGACGAATCGGCGCGGCGCGGAAAAGAACTCCAGCCCGGGCTGGGACATGTAACCGACGAAGGCTATGCCGTCTGGTTTGAGCTGGCGTTCAATGAACGCTCTGAGTGTCGCCCTGTCCGCCTCGGAAACCCAGGAATAGACCCCGTGCAAGATGATGAAATCGTACTGCGGTTCCTCACCGGACGCCGACAGCATGCCGGCGAAGGTATCCTGGATGAACTCGACATTTAACACACCCGCCGCTGCAGCCAACTTGCGGCCATGCTCCACATGCGCTGCATTGAAGTCGACGCCGACGAAATGTCCCTGCGGGTTCGCGGCAGCCTGCAGAACACTACCGAACCCCTGCCCACAGCCAAGCTCGCAAACGGCAAATGGCTGCCGTAGATCAGGGCAACGACGCCCGAGTGCCGTCGCTACGAAATTCAACCAGACAGGCGTGGTCTCCCGCTGGAAGAAGTGTGGATAGGGAATGTCGGTAATGTAATCGGTCATCGGCATACACGCTCAGCACGCAGGACGCCACCAACCGAAAGAGCCGATGGCGTACACAACGTCAGAACGAAGCGGTAACAGAAGCGTAGATCGAACGCCCCGGCTCATTGTAGTTGTTGGCACCAGCACCGCCGGAAATGCTCTCACGACGGATCTGCTTGTCGAACAGATTGTTGACTCCCGCTGCGAATCGCCAATTTTCGCTTAGCTCATAATTGGCACCCATGCCAACGAGAGTGTACGGGTCACGAGCTCTGAGCGCATCACCGGAGGCGGCCCCTCCTGCTGTTGTTAATCGGCGGGGCTCCTGCTTACCGTAATGCGTGACAGTAAGGGACAGGTCGAGCGCTTGGGTCACGCGCCAGTCGAGCATGGAATTAACCGTGTACTTGGGAATGATCGACAACGGTTCGCCCGATGTCTTGTTCTTGTTCTGGATCATGTAGGTGAAGTTGTTTCGCCAGCTGAGGGTCTCGCCGGCTTCGCCCAGCAGCGGAATGTCCAGATTACCTTCCCAGCCAGATACGACGGCTTTGGGGGCGTTTACCCATTGGTACACCTCAGCTGCATTTCCAGTGGCGCCCGGTACGACCTGAATCGGACCACTGCCATCACCCATGCCGGCAACGATCTTGTTCTTGTAATCGTTATGGAAGTAGGTCAGCCCGGCGCCCCAGCCTGCGTCGTTGAATGAAAGGCCGATTTCCTTGTTCAGGCTCGTCTCGGCATCCAGGTTCTGGTTACCCAAGATGTAACAACCGCCGCCTTGCCCGCTTCCGTCCGGGCATCCATTACCCTTGGTGAAGTACAGATAATTGGCATTCGACTGGTATAGGTTCGGCGCCTTGAAGGCTCGAGCTACGCCGCCCTTGAGTGTCAGCGTATCGGTCAGCTTGTAGGAGCTGTTGAGGCTCGGGCTCCAGTTGTTGCCGAACAGGCTGTTGTCATCGAATCGCACGCCTGGCGTGAGAATCCAATCCGGGGTCAGTTCGATGTTATCTTCGACAAAGACCGCATAGTTTTCAGCACTTGATTCGCCGCTGCGCCCAGTCGATGCGTATCCGGGCAGCGTCACACCATTGTAGGACGTGCCCTGGCTGTTCGAGTACGGATCGTCCAGCTCTTCTCGCTCGTATTCGGCGCCCACAGTGAGCGTCTGGTGGAAGCCCAATTCGAGCGGCAGGTTCACTTCTCCGAACGCACGATAGTTCTGCAATTCCGAGGTCGATTTTTCCCGGCCGCTAATACCGGTTTCAGGGCCGCCCGCCAGCCCCTCGTTCATTCTGCGATTACGCGTGTTCTCGTAGGAAACGCCTACCTGCGATGTTCCAAATGCCCAGTCGCCCCTATGCGTGATGCTTGCGGTTTGGCGATACATGGTGTTGGTCTCGCGACCGAGCAAACCGCTCGTATTATCCGCAGTCGTGGGATGGTCCTGCGCACGCTCACCTGCATAGATATTGCCCTGGCGACTGAAGCCCGTCTGGAATTCCAGCGTTTGTTCTTCAGTCATATCCCAGCGCAGCAGAGCATCGAGGTCGCGGTTACGGACGCCTTCACGCCCTGCCGGCGCCAGATTGGTGCCGCTGGAATAATTATCATTAATAGCCGGATCGTCGGCGTCCGTCTTGTTGACGTTTCCGTAGACGCGAAACGACAGCGTATCGGTCAGCGGACCTGCCGTGTTGAAACTGAGTCGGCGGGTAACGCCTTCGTCGCTATTTTCTGGAATGTTCGTGAATGCGGTCACCGAGCCAGTGGCGGCCTTGCCTGGAGCCTTGGTGATGATATTCACGACCCCGCCCGCCGCACCCGAACCGTAGCGAGCTGCCGCCGGACCACGCAGCACCTCGATGCGATCGATGGCCTCAGCGGGTACCCAGTTGGTGTCGCCGCGGCCATTGCGCTCACCGGAGCGCCCCATTCGTACGGAATTACGGGAGGTGACCGGCTTGCCGTCGATGAGGATGAGGGTGTTTTCCGGCCCCATGCCGCGTAGGTCGATCTGCCGGCTATTGCCGAACTGGCCACTGGCGCTGTTACCGGTGAGGTTCACCCCCGGCATGCGGCGGATGATTTCCGACATGTCATTGGCAGGGGGGTGACGCTGGATGTCGTCCGCGGTGATGACCGATACGCCGGGCGCCTGCTTGAGTTCCTGCTCAGCTGTACCGATGACGCGGGTCTCGCCTATCTGCATAGCATCAGGTGTGCCGTCGACAGGCAGGACGCCGTCTGCCGCTTCCACCTCGTCCAGCGTGAATTCCATGGTCTGCGCGGCTACCGTGCCGCTGCTTCCGCATGCAAGAAAGATGGCCGTGGCCAACAGGTTTGGCTTGAATCCAGGTTTCATTCCATTCCTCTCTGAGCGACATCACGTCGATCAGCGCACTCATCAAGGGCCGTCCCTGAGCGTGCGCCAAGCTAAAAGGAACTGAATGATAGTAATTATCAAATAGCAGTAAACATCATTTACAAACTATACATTCACTCGACCTCGTCCACTGCCCGCAGAACAAGATGCATCGCCAGACCCGGCCCCCTCCCCGTTGGCGCGGCCCATAACCGCCCGCCCTGCAGGTGGATGGCCCGCCTGGCGATGCTCAAGCCCAGCCCGAAACCACCGTCGCCCGGGCGCGCGCGGTCAACACGAGCGAAGGGCTCGAAAATGAACTCCAGCTGATCCTCAGCCACTCCTTGGCCCTGATCGCAAACGACCAGATGCCAATGCGCTCCCTCTCGGGATCCGGAGAGCGTCACCACACCCTCCTCCGGGGAATGCCGAATCGCGTTTCGCATGAGGTTTTCGAGCGCCCGTCCCAGGCTGGACAGGTTCGCCAACACGACGCAGTCGTCGCCCACCTCACAGCGAAGGTGCCCAAGCGAAAAGCCAGTTTCGAATGCGGCGTCCTCGGCAATCATTTCCCAAAGCTGTGCAACACTGATCGGCTCGGGCTCGAACCGTGGCCGTTCCGAGTCGAGCCAGGCCAGTTCAAGAGAGTCTTCGATGAGCTTTTGCATGAGGTCGACCTCACGCCCAAGTCGGTCGCGCAGGGCTTCGACGTCTCCTTCCCGCTCATGTGCAGCCCTCAGGCGACTAAGGGGGGTGCGTAATTCATGGGACAGATCCCTGAGTAAGCGGCGTTGGTACACCACGGTCGCTTCCAGCCGGCCGGCCATCTCGTCGAACGATCGGGCCAGTTCTCCCAGTTCGTCCTGACGAAGTGCGACCGGCTCCCCTACACGAGCAGACAAATCGCCAGCACTCAGGCGCGCGGCCTGGGAGCGCAGCCGCGACAGCGGTCCGATGAGGAATCGAAATAACGCAATGCACATCAGCAGCGTCAGCAGTGCCGGTGCGACTCGATAGCTAAAGAAGTACAGCACCGGGCGGGGCGCCCATGGGCTCAAGCGTTCAGGCAACTCCATGACCAGCCGGCCCTCGCCCTTGGGCAGCGGTACATCCACGACCGGACGCCATCCACCCTGCATGCCCATCGACATGTCGAGATCACGGACAAAACGCAGCTTGGCAAGGTCACCTTCCGAAAGCGTATGCCCTGTCAAAGGCGTCTGGCGCACATCAACCAGCACTGCCCAACTCGACTCGGCCTGGATCAAATGCCTGATGAATGCATCCGCACCTGCCGCCCCCCCGTGCTCGAGCGCGGCTTCGGCATCTGTTGCCAATGCTCGCAATGTGTTCTGGCTGTCTTCGGAAAGATAGGACGTGCTGCTTGTGATCCATTGACCGGAGGTCAGGCTGAGCGCAACCACGATCAGGCAGAACCCTACCAAAAGAAGACACAGCTTCCAGAACAGAGAATGCGCGCCCGGCATCAGGCCTCCGGGCGCGTCAGTACGTAACCTTTGCCCCAAACCGATTCGAGGCGGCGTCCGCCATAGCCGAGCTTCTGCAATTTGCGGCGGATGTTGCTGACGTGCATATCAAGGCTGCGATCATGCTGCTCGTAGCCTCGATGCAGCACCTGCTGGTAGAGAAACGCCTTGCTCAGCACCTCTTCGGCATGCCGCGAAAAAAGTTCGAGCAGGCGAAATTCGGTCGGAGTGAGCCGCGCCCAATTGCCGGCATGTCGCACGTCGCAGCGCGCCTCGTCGAACGCCAACTCGGGGTCATGCGACTGCCGGGAAGCGTCGCCACGCTCGTAGGCCACACGTCGCAGGACCGCGTCGATGCGCACATCCATCTCGCTCAGGCTGAACGGCTTTGGCAGGTAATCATCCGCGCCGCGGCTGAACCCCGCGATACGGTCCTGTTCAGCACCTAGCGCAGACATCAGGATTACCGGGACCCTGTCATAAAGCCGCAATTCGGCCAGCACCTGTAGACCGTCGAGCCCCGGCATCATGATATCCATCAGGATGAGATCGTAGCGGGCCGTCCGAGCCGTCTCCAACCCAGCCTCGCCGCTGTGCTCGACGTCGACGTCGAATCCTCTTTCGGACAAATGGCCTCTCAGGTGTGCAGCCAGCGCTGGATCGTCTTCGATGGCCAGAATACGTGCTCGGTAGTCGATCGATGGAAGCATGAAATCGTCGCGTAAATGTGAAGGATCATACGCCCGACGCATCGAGCAGGAAATCCGTGATCCGTCTCGGCACACAAGCCGTTACACTGCGCAAAACGCTCGGAGACCAATTGATGTTCAAGGATCTCGGCATTAAAGGTCGCGTACTCATGCTGACCTTGTTGCCAACCAGCCTGCTGGCGCTCGTGCTGGGCGGCTATTTCATCTGGATGCAGCTGGCTGACATGCAGCGCCAATTGCTCCAGCGCGGCCAGATGATCACCGAGCAGTTGGCGCCACTGGCCGCGCCTGCGCTGCAGAAAGGCGATACGGCCTTGCTCCAGCGCATCGCCAGCGCAGCGCTCGAGCAGCCCGATGTTCGCGCTGTAAGTTTCCTTCAACCCGAGAAGCAACGCCTGGCGCATGCTGGACCGAGCATGGTCGCGGAGACGCCGCCGACCGATGGTCTGCACCTTTCGTTACTAAGCGGCGGGGACTCCAGTCGCTTCCTCATGCCCGTGCTGCAAAGCCACCGTATGCTGGCGGATGATGCGAGCACCGTCGCCAGCGATGACCTGCTCGGGTGGGTCGAACTGGAGGTTTCTCATCACGGCACGCTCATCCGCGGCTACCGTAGCCTTTGCGCCAGCCTCCTTCTCATCGTGACCGGGCTTATCGTAACTGCGCTGACGGCACTCAGAATGAGTCGGGCCATCAACGAACCGCTCTGGCGAATCAAGCAAGGCGTGGCCCAGCTGAAGGAAGGCCGGCTCGAGACCCGTCTGCCACCACTGGGCAGCCATGAGCTCGATGAGCTGGCCGCCGGCATTAACCGCATGGCCGAAGCGCTGCAGACGGCGCAGGAAGAACTCCAGCACAACGTCGACCAGGCGACCGAGGACCTTCGCCAGACACTCGAGACGATCGAGATTCAGAATATCGAGCTCGACCTGGCTCGCAAGGAAGCCTTGGAAGCCAGTCGGATCAAGTCCGAATTTCTTGCCAACATGAGCCATGAAATCCGTACACCGCTCAACGGCATCCTGGGCTTCACCAACCTGCTACAGAAAAGTGAACTGACCTCTCGCCAGCAGGATTACCTCAATACAATCGAGAAATCCGCGGACAACCTGCTCAGCATCATCAACGAGATTCTGGACTTCTCGAAGATCGAAGCCGGGAAGTTGATGCTGGAACAGATTCCATTCAATCTGCGTGACCTGCTCGAAGACACCATGACCATCCTCGCCCCGGCTGCCCATGCCAAGCAGCTGGAGCTTGTCAGCCTGGTCTATCGCGATACCCCTCTGCAACTGGTCGGTGATCCCCTTCGCTTGAAGCAGGTGCTGACCAATCTGGTCAACAACGCGATCAAATTTACCCACGAAGGCTCGATCGTCGTACGCGCGATGGTGGAAGACGACTCCGACGACCATGCTCAGCTGCGCATCAGCGTCCAAGACACCGGCATTGGCCTCTCCGAAGACGACCTGCGCGCGCTGTTCCAGGCATTCAGTCAGGCGGACAATTCCATGTCGAGGCAGGCGGGCGGTACCGGTTTGGGCCTCGTGATTTCGAAACGCCTGATCGAGCAGATGGGCGGTGAAATCGGCGTAGAAAGTACGCCGGACGAAGGGTCAGAATTCTGGATCGGGCTCAACCTGCCGAAGGCCAAGGATGACGAAGAGGACCTCTCAAGGCCGCCGCTGGAAGGCCGTCGTATCGTCCTACTGGAACGTCACGACCTTGCACGCCAGGCCATTCAGCACCAGCTCGAAGAATTCGGCCTCGACGTCGGAGCGTTCGATACGCTCGCCCCTTTGATCGAGACCGTACAGCGCGCCAGTGCGAGTAACCGTCCTATTAGCATGGCGGTGCTGGGCGTGAGCAAGTCGTTCGTCCAGCCGGATGAGGTAAGGACCTGTGTCGACACGCTCGAACGCCTTGGCTGTCGCCCATTGCTGCTTTGCCCTACCACCGAGCAGTCCCTCTTCAGTGCCTGCGTGCCTGACCCGCAGATTCAGCTCCAGGCGAAGCCGGCATGCACGTCGAAGGTTCAAAAGGGCCTCACGAGCCTCATCACGACCGAAAGCAGCTACAGGCCAATGCCCGCACCCGCGACACGGGCACCATGCATCCTCTGCGTGGACGACAACCCGGCCAACCTGCTGCTGGTCCAGACGCTCCTGACTGACATGGGCGCGCAGGTGGTCGCAGTCGAGGGAGGCCATGCCGCGCTCGATGCCATGGCTGCAACCGAATTCGACCTGGTATTCATGGACGTGCAGATGCCGGTCATGGATGGCCGCCAAGCCACCGAAGAAATACGCCGCCGGGAAAACGAGATCGGCGCAAAGCCCACTCCCATCGTGGCGTTGACTGCGCACGCGCTGGCGAATGAACGCCGGTTGCTGCTTCAGGGCGGAATGGATGACTACCTCACCAAGCCTATCAACGAACGCCAACTGGCTCAGGTCGTCCTGAAGTGGACCGGCTTGTCACTCGCCTCACTAAGCAAGCGAAGCCCCGAGCTAGAGCGCCCCGCACAGAACGAACTGCGCATCCTCGACGCCGATGAAGGCCTTCGCCTGGCTGCAGGCAAGGCAGACCTTGCGGCCGACATGCTGAGCATGTTGCTGGCCTCTCTGGATACCGACCGCGAGGCGATCCGCCAGGCCCGGGACAATCGCGATCGGGAGGCACTCATTGAACGGGTGCACCGCCTCCACGGCGCAACGCGCTATTGCGGCGTACCGCAACTTCGGGCTGCATGCCAGCAGAGCGAAACCCTGTTGAAACAGAACGATCCGAATGCCGGACTTGCGCTTGACCGTCTCGATGCGGCCATTGTTACGCTTGCGGCAGAGGCAAAACGATTCCCGCTCTGGCAGCACCAATGAATGCAATAGACGCCATCAGGGCCTGCTTCCTATTCGCTTGCATATTGGGTCAGAGGAGGCTGGCTAGCCAACGGCTGACGTGACAACTGTCGAATGGGCTAGGGCTACATGCCCCGCTCGCAAGTGCTGTACGGATCGCACCGATATCAGCGCGCTGTACATAGGCGACGGCGTCGACCATATCTGCAGGCTCACCGAATCCGCCCGCCGTCATTTCCGCAATGGCTTCGTCCCTGCTCCAGCCCTGGATAACCGTGCGATACATGGCCGCCATCAGCCCGGTGCGATCCCGGCCGTGTTTGCAATGTATCAGCACCGGCCCAGGCGCCGCAGCGATGGCTCTCAGGACGTCCAGTACGTCCGACTCGTCGACACGATCAGCGTGAAGCGGGAATGATTCCAGGTGAGCGGAAAAGCGCTCGGAAACCAACGCCGTGTCGTCCGCCTTGATCAGGCTAATGACCGTCGTTACGCCAAGCGCGTGCAACTCGTCGACGTTTAAAGGGCTGGGCTTGGCGCTACGATACAGGCCAGGTGCCATTCGATAGAGATTGAAGGTTGGATTTATTAGCCTTGCCCATTCGCGGGTACTTTCCACCGCGGTCGAGGCCATTGTGTGACCGACTGACACCACTGCCAATAACACCGCTGTTAGCCATCGCAACTGCATGATTGCCTCCCGTTCAGGTAGGCGAAATCTGGGCTAAACGGTGTAAAACGAATGTTGGAAACAGGTGAAAATTTCATTCTGCTGCGTCCCGCAGCCATGCCTATAGGCGCATCTGTTGCGGCGGATGAGCAAAACAGCCTAACTGGCTAGATCACCACCGCTTAGCCAGGTGAAACATCCTGCCCTTCGTTCTTTTAGCAGGCTTAAATCGCGCTATCTACGCAAAAACCGGAACTGTACCTTTCGTTAGGCAGCGAACTGTTATGGTCCTATGCATCAAAACGCAGCGAAAGCCCCCTTTTAGGCGTCATTAACGCCCTAAAACAATGCATGACCAGTACAGTTGCTTCTATCGGTAACAGTACAGATCAGGGTAACACTCAGCCTTGATGCTACTATTTTTCCCAACTGTCTCTACAGCTGAAGCTGACAAAAGCGGATCATTTGCTCATCCAAACAGTTGATCCGCCATGAGGCGGAAGGAAAGCACCATGCAACGCGTCTCTGAGATCGCCCAATACAACGACAGCTTCATTGCGTCGCCTAGCGCTCAAGGCATTCTGTCCACCCTCGCCGTCTGGCAGCGCCGAATCGTGAGCCGTCATCAGCTCGCTCGCCTCGATGCCCGTCTGCTGGCCGACGCTGGTATCAGCGAAGCCGACCGTGCTGCGGAGCTCCGCAAGCCGTTCTGGCGATGAGCGCCAAGGCGCCACGCCTCACTGGCCCCCACCTGGCCGGTAACGTTTTCTAGAAGCCCCGCACTATGCGGGGCTTTTTGTTTGCCCAAGCTGGTTGTCTGGCACAGCCACCTTCGTGGCAGAATCACGGATTACCCAAGCCAATACACGGACCCGTCGATGATACGTACCCGCACCCTTCCACTTCTGGCCCTGCTCGCCGTCGCACATACGGCTCAAGCCAGCAGCTTCGTTGCCACGACCGACACCATCGCTCACGGCCTGGGTGAGTCCCTGAAGGCTTCGACCGACATCAGTTCTTCGTTCCGCGACAACAAGCAGGTGCTGGCCGCGCGCGACGATGCCGCAAGCTTCGTCGCCACATCCGGAGAGTACCGCGGAGCGCGTCTTGAAGGTGCGCTTGCGCATGTCCGTGCAATGCAGCCTGAACTGCAGGCTACGGATATGGAACTGGCCGAAGCCATTCTTTCACTGTAAGCACCGCTTACTGAACCGACCGGCGCGGCCGACGTCCAACGCCGGTCGTATGTCCCGCCGGGAGAATCTGTTACATGCGCATTTCGCTTTACGCCGGGGCGGTGGTGCTGGCATTCGTATCCGCCAGCGCCCAGGCCCAAACCCTTGTCGCGACCAGCAATATCATCGTTCGCGCACTGGATCGCAGCATCAACTTCACGTCGGATACAACGACATCCATTCGTGACATGAAAGTGGTCGTTGAGGCACGCGATGACGCCGCCAGCTTCGTCGCGTCGAGGGGTGACATTCGTGGCGCCCGCCTTGAGGCCGCTTTCGCAGCCTTGCGGGCGCACCTGCCAGAAGCCCGCGCCGCTGACGATCAGCGCCTGGCCGAGGCAATCCTGGCGATTTGAACATCACCTCCATGCGCACGCGTTTGCTCTGTCTCGCCACGATTCTGCTGTTGGGCGGGCCAGCTCATGCCTCGCTGAAACTTGAGCTGACCGATAGCGGCTTGAGCGAGGCTCAGCGAAACGCGAGCCAGGCCCTGCTCGACGATGCCATTGCCGCCCTGCCGCCAAGCTTGCTCGAACGAATGGACAGTACCGTCCATATCACCTGGCGCAACGACATGCCTCCAGAGGCGTATGGACAGATCACGCGCCTGGACGCCCTGTCCTTGAATGCACGGCTTCTGCCGGCCCTGGTGGACGGAACGGCCGCCACCATGCAGACGGGGCGGCCGCATGGCACAGTGCGCCAGGAACTGCTCGCGACAGTACTGCACGAACTGACGCATCTCTATGACCGGGCCCGCCTGTGGACACCCAAGGAACGCAAGCAGGAGCAGCAATGCAGGCGCCAGCAGCGACGGCTGGGGGATGTTGGCCTGCCCGACCAATGCCGAGGCCAGACGACCCGACGCTTCACGTTGAGCGACGACCCACGCTTTCTGGACCTCGCGGGCTGGCAACAGCTGGTTGGAACTCGAGGGCAGCGAGAGCGCGCCAATGGTCAGCATGTCCGTAGCCCTGATGCGTACGAACTGACGAACCCGCGCGAATTCCTGGCTGTAAACATGGAGTATTTTCTGCTGGACCCCTCCTACGCGTGCCGGCGACCGTCCATGAATCGGTTTCTGAGCGAGCATTTCGGATGGCAGCCCGCCAAGCGTGATTCTTGCCTGCGGGGGTACGCCTATCTAAATGCAGGACGGGATTTCGGGAAGGCGCCCCTAGGCCTGCTCGATCCAGAGCGGGTGTACGAAGTGGACTACCTGTTCGCCGAATCCAACAACGCCTGGGCCAGCCGCTGGGGACACAGCATGCTGCGGGTGGTTGTCTGTGCACCAGGGCGGCCCCGTGGACCGGATTGCCGACTCGATCTTGATCAGCATCTCGTGCTGTCCTATCGGGCATTCGTCAATGACGTACAGATTTCAAGCTGGGATGGACTGACAGGTAACTACCCTTCCCGCCTATTCGTTCTGCCGCTTGCGCAGGTGATCGATGAGTACACGAAGGTGGAGATGCGCAGCCTTGCCTCAGTTCCCCTCAAACTGGACCGCCATGAAATAGACGTACTCGTTGAGCGCGCGGCTGAAATCCACTGGGGGTATGACGGCGATTATTACTTCCTGTCGAACAACTGCGCGGTCGAAACGTTGAAGCTGCTGCGCAGCGGCATCGAGCGCGACGAATTAGCCGCGCTTGATAGCATCATGCCCAACGGGCTGCTGGAGCAGCTTGTTACCAGGGGCCTCGCAGACGATGCGCCATTGAAAGATCCAAAGGAAGCGTTGCGCCTGGGTTACCGATTCGATTCCTATCGCGATCGGTACCAGTCCATGTTCAAGGTACTGCGCGAGCGCCTTGAGATACCGCAGACGTCAGTCGAGGAATGGCTGGAGCAGACGGCAGCGAAGCGCCAACCGTGGATCGAGAAGGCCGACCTGCGCGCGAGCGCCGCGATGCTCCTGCTTGAACAAGCCGGCTTAAGGCGTCAGTTGCTGCTTGCGCAGGATGAACTCAAACAGCGCTATCTGGGCAAGAGTGGAAGCGATGAGCTGGCCAAGGCTGGCGAAACGCTTCAGGGCATCCTGGAAAATTCAGGGTTCCTGAGCCGGCCCGCCGAGCTGCTCGATGAGGGGTATGGGTTGCCGCAAGAAAGCGAATGGAAGCGACTGGAGCGCCAGACCAGCGACCGGCAGAAAACGCTTGTGCGTCTCAACGACGAATTGGACGTGGAACTGCGTCGATTGTTGCTGCCTGAACGTCGCAACGAGCTTGATGCCACGCAGCGCAATGTAGATGCGATCGGCGAGCACCTGCGTGCCCTTCATCGCGAAAGCGGTGGTTTTACGCTACCGTAATCCTTCGCGGAGGCCATACAGCCTCTCCCTCTCAACAGGGCCACGATACCCACTTCGGAACTCCTCGGGGCGCGCCTCCTCTCAACTAGGGTCGCCGGTTCGACTAACGCTTTTTGACCGGTTAAATCACCCCTGGAGGATTCCATGAAGAAGACTGCATCCGCTGTCTGGCAAGGTACGCTCAAAGAAGGCAAAGGTACCATCAGCACTCAAAGCGGTGCCCTGAAGGAAAATCCGTACGGCTTCAATACCCGCTTTGAAGACCAGCCCGGGACGAACCCCGAGGAACTCATTGGCGCAGCTCACGCCGGATGCTTCTCGATGGCCCTCTCGAACATTCTGGGCAGCGCTGGCCTGACCGCCGACCGCATCGAGACCCAGGCGGTCGTGACGCTCGACAAGGAAGGTGATGGTTTCGCGATCACTGCAATTGAACTGACATTGAAGGCCAAGATTCCAGGCACCAATGACGCTCAGTTCCAGGACCTCGCCAACCAGGCGAAGGTCGGCTGTCCCGTGTCCAAGGTGCTCAACGCCAAAATCACGCTGAACGCAACGCTGGAAAATTGATACACCCAGCCCGCCACGCCAGCGCCGTGGCGGGCTACCGTGCCTCGCAACGCTAAATCGCCTGCTCGCCCCTCCCCGCCTCCCCTGACTACGCCATCACCCGTGTACGTATGCGGGACATGTCCGCTGCAAAACACCGGCCCTGCTCTATCCAACCAGACCTACATACAAGTTGAAGCAAATAGCGCAAGCTCGCTTGCGGCGCCCTCCGCCACTGGTCAAGATACGAGAAAAAACGGAGCCCCGTTGTGACTGACCTGCTGCTGGCCCTCTGGCCGTTGTTTGCCCTGATTATTGCCGGCTTTGTATTACGCAAGCGAGGGTTCCCCAGCGAAGCATTCTGGCCAGGCGCTGAACGTCTCAACTACTTCATCCTCTTCCCAGCACTGCTTTTCACCAATCTTGCCAACGCGCCCCTAGACAACCCGGCTCTGACACGCCTCGCTGTCGCTGTGCTGATTGGCCTGGCCATCGGATGGATTGCCCTACTCGCGGCCCGCCGCGTCTTTGGCTGGAATGCGGGCCGGTTTGGAGCCATCACGCAGGGCGTACTGCGTTTCAACACTTACCTTGGCCTGGCCGCGACCGGCAGTCTTTATGGGCAAGAAGGTCTCATGGTGGCAGCGCTCATGCTCGCGCTCATGGTACCGGCGGTTAATGTGCTTTCAGTCTGGTCATTAACCAGTGAACGAGGCGTAAGCGCCCGATCCTTGCTACTGCCCATCGCGAAGAACCCACTGATCCTGGCATGCCTGGCTGGCGCCTTGGTCAATGTGTGCGGGCTTGGAATGCCGGGTGGCTCCGATCGGCTGTTGAGTTTGCTTGCTGCCTCCAGCCTACCGCTTGGCCTGCTGTGCGTTGGCGCCGCGCTGCGCCCTGAAGAACTGACGGACGAAATGCGAGCGATGAGCTGGAACAGCCTGGCCCGCCTCGTTCTGATGCCGGCAATGGCGCTGGCTGTGGCGATGGCGCTTCATCTACCGCCGGTAGAGAGCACCGTACTGGTTCTATTCTTCGCGCTGCCAACGGCGCCGACGGCATATGTCCTTACACGCCAACTTGGGGGAGACAGCCAATTGATGGCGGGCATCATTACTCTGCAAACACTCCTTGCGGCCGTATCTCTGCTGGCTGTCATGGCGGTATTGCAACATCTCTGAGGCGTTTGTTGCCGTCTGGACGATAGGGCGGAAGTGACCTGAACCGCCCGTCCGCTATGACGTTCAGATAAATATCCCAAGCTGGATACGGTCATGAAATGCAGCCAGGCGTGACAATTTTTTCACGTCTGGCGCTTTAGACTCCGCCGCCGCACACGTATCGCCCTCCGAGGAAACAGAACAAAATGGAATGGCTTGCCAGCCCCGAGATCTGGGTCGCGTTTCTTACGCTGACGGCGTTGGAGATCGTCCTGGGCATCGACAACATCATCATGATTGCCATTCTTGTCAGCCGGATGCCGCCGCACATGCAGGCACGGACGCGCTTCTTCGGTCTGGCGCTGGCAATGGTCACGCGGATCGCACTGCTTCTGTCGATTAGCTGGATCATGCAGCTCACGACTGATCTGTTCCACCTCTTCGGTCAAGGCATATCGGGCCGAGACCTGATCCTGTTCTTCGGCGGCCTCTTCCTTCTCTGGAAAAGCAGCACCGAGATCTATCACGGTATGGAGGGTGAAGACGAGAATGGCGAGCCCAAAAGCGCCGCCAAGAACTTCATTGCGACCATCATCCAGATCGCGATTATCGACATCGTGTTCTCTCTCGACTCCGTCATCACGGCCGTCGGCATGGTCGACCATGTGCCCGTCATGGTTGCAGCGATTGTTGTCGCGGTTATAGTCATGATGATCGCCGCAGGGACAATCAGCGCTTTCATTGAACGTCATCCCTCGCTCAAGATCCTCGCGCTATCCTTCCTGATCGTGGTCGGCACGGTTTTGATCGCCGAAGCCTTCGACGTGCACGTACCGAAGGGTTACGTCTACTTTGCCATGGCGTTCTCGCTGGGCGTGGAAGCGCTGAACATACGGATGCGCACGGCCAAGGGCCGCAAGCAGGATCCGGTCAAGCTCAGGAAGAGCACACCGGCTGATTGATGGCTGAAGGGTGCTGGCCACCAGCACCCTTTGCTTGGCCCAGCTCAGAAGGACGAGCGTCGAAGCCTCACGCGAAGGCCGCCCTCAACAGTGATAGCATTCACGCTTCGCTGGAGGACCCATGGCCGAACACGACTTTCGCTACACCCTGCTTTCCCCTCAACACACCCTGAATGAGTGCCGCGCGCTGGCGCCTGGCCGTTATCAGGTGACCGGCATCGGCGGCTCGATCATGACCGGCGATACGTTGCTCGTCTCGCTCAAAGGCAGCCAGTCGCTGCATATGCGCCTGGTCGTCGAGAAAGTCCGCCGTCTGATCAATCCGCCTGGCCAGTGGCTCGCCGTTACGTCCGGGCCGGTCTTCAAGGAATTGGCCATTCATCAGTGGGCGTTGAAATGCGATGCCTGCGGTCATGAGGCCTCGCTCGAGTTCGCAGCCGATGCCACTCTGGGTGAGCCCGGCCGCCTCCAGGCGGCCGCCGCCCGCGCCAGCGAGCTTGGCTGGGAAGCCCAAGCCAATGGTACGCATAGATGCCCCCGCTGCGCAGGCGCCGCAGCATGAACAAAACACTCATTGGCATCGCAGCGCTTGCCCTGACGGGGTGTATGCAACTAACGCTGGAACGTGAGCATGGGTACCAGGTTCAGTCCATGAATGGGCAAGCCGTACTTTCAGGTACGCGTATCACCCTGACGCTCGACAAGGACGGTCGCGTCTACGGTAACGCGGGTTGCAACCACTTTTTCGGCACCTACCATCTCGATGACAAGGCTCTGACCTTCAGCCAGCTGGGTAGCACGCGACGCCTATGCGCCGAACCGGTAATGGCCCAGGAATCCGCCTTCCTCGAACGCCTGTCACGGAACGTAAGGTGGTCGAATTCTCATGATCAGCTCAGATTACTGTCGAAGTCCAAAGAGCCTCTAGTGCTTATCAGGGACAAACACTAACTCGCAGAACGCTGCGCTTTTGCCCTGAACAAAAAGAAGCCCGCCATTGGCGGGCTTCTTTTTGTTAGTCGGCCTGAAGCGGCTTTCCACGATTTCCATGTGCGCTGACGAACGCCTGGACAGCGCCAAGATCGTTTGGCAGGACCGTGCAACGCTCTTCCCTCTGGAAAAGGTCGGCCAAGTGCGCGGGCAACTCGATACCCTTGCTTATCCCGGCCCGCTGCACTGCCTCAGGAAATTTCACTGGGTGTGCCGTACCAAGCACAACCATCGGTGTTGCAAGGCTGCGACGGCACTCGCGCGCGGCATGAACGCCGATTGCCGTATGCGGATCAAGGACCTCGCCTGTGCGCTTGAACACGGACTCGATCGTGGCGCAGGTCTGTGCGTCGTCCACTGCCAGTGAATCGAACAGTTTACGGGCCTCCAACCAGCGATCTTCTTCCACAGAGAAACCACCACCCGCCCTGAAGTTCTTCATCAGTTCGGCGATGGCGGCACCATTGCGACCGTGGAGGTCGAACAGCAAACGCTCGAAGTTGGACGACACCATAATGTCCATGGACGGCGACAGGGTCGGATGCAACGTCTCCTTCTCGTAGCGATTGCCACTCATGAAGCGGTGGAGGATGTCATTGCGGTTGGTAGCAACGATGAGCTGGTTGACGGGCAGTCCCATGTTGCGCGCCAGGTAGCCCGCGAAAATATCACCGAAGTTGCCCGTCGGTACCGAGAACGCCACCGACCGGGCCGGGGCGCCAAGCTGCAACGCAGCATGGAAGTAATAGACCACCTGGGCCATGATGCGCGCCCAGTTGATGGAGTTGACCGCGACCAGGCGCGTCCCCTTCAGGAAGCCCTGATCCGCGAAACTTGCCTTCACCATTTCCTGGCAATCGTCGAAGTTACCTTCAATGGCGATGTTGTGGATGTTGTCGCCGAGGATCGTCGTCATCTGCCGACGCTGCACCTCCGAGACACGGTTATGCGGGTGCATGATGAAGATGTCGACGTTGTCACAGCTCCGGCAGCCCTCAATCGCGGCCGAGCCGGTGTCGCCGGATGTGGCGCCCATGATTACGACGCGTTCGCCGCGTTTGGCCAACACATGGTCCAGAAGCCGGCCGAGTAGCTGCAGCGCGAAGTCCTTGAATGCCAGCGTTGGCCCATGGAAGAGTTCCAGAACCCATTCATTGCTGTCGAGTTGACGCAGCGGCGCGACCGCCGAATGGGCGAAGACACCATAGGTATCAGCCAGTATCTGCTTGAAGTCCGCATCCGCAATGCAGCCCGCAACAAAGGGGCGCATCACTCGGAACGCGAGTTCATGATACGGCAGGCTGGCCCATGAAGCGATTTCTTCCGGCGTGAAGCGTGGCAGGTTTTCCGGCACGTACAGGCCGCCGTCAACGGCCAGGCCTGCCAACAGCACTTCTTCGAAATTCAGAGACGGCGCTTGGCCACGGGTACTGATGTAGCGCATGTGATTCGAGCCTTGAATCTGGCGGGGAACCGCACCGGTCGGGCGGATTCCCGCGGGGATTAGTTGAGCAGTTCGACGCGGATGCGAACGACGTTTCCAGCGACCCCCTCAAGGGCTTCAAGCGCAGTGATGGCGTCATCGATCTGCGACTCGACCACGCGGTGCGTGAGGAGAATCATCGGCACGAGGCCATCCTGTTCCTCAGCTTCCTTCTGCATGATCGATTCGATGTTGATGCCTCGGTCAGAGAGGATACTGGCGACCTGTGCGAGCACGCCGGGATGATCCTTGGCCTGTATCCGCAGATAGTAGGCGCTCTCACACTCCGCGATTGGCAGGATCGGATGATCGGAGAGCGAATCCGCCTGGAACGCAAGGTGAGGCACTCGGTTCTCGGGATCCGTCGTGAGCACACGCACCATGTCCACCACATCGGCAACGACCGCGGACGCCGTTGGCTCCATGCCAGCACCGGCACCGTAGTAGAGGGTAGAACCTACGGCATCACCATTGACCATCACGGCGTTCATGACACCATTGACGTTGGCGATGAGTCGATCGGCCGGGATCAGCGTCGGATGTACCCGAAGCTCAATACCATCCTCTGTACGCCGTGCGATACCCAAATGTTTGATGCGATACCCCAACGCCTCGGCATAGGTGACATCGGCCGTCGTCAGTTGCGTGATGCCCTCTGTGTAGGCCTTGTCGAACTGCAACGGCACACCGAAGGCGATCGAGGCCAGGATGGTCAGCTTGTGCGCTGCATCGATGCCCTCAACGTCAAAGGTCGGATCGGCTTCGGCATAGCCCAGCGCCTGCGCTTCCTTGAGCACATCCTCGAATGCGCGGCCTTTTTCGCGCATCTCGCTGAGGATGAAATTTCCGGTCCCATTGATGATCCCGGCCAACCAGTTGATCTGATTACCGGCCAGACCTTCACGAATTGCCTTGATGACAGGAATACCGCCAGCCACAGCAGCTTCGAATGCGACAATCACGCCCTTTTCGCTGGCCTTGGCGAAAATCTCGTTGCCGTGGACCGCAATCAGCGCCTTATTGGCTGTGATGACGTGCTTGCCGTTCTCGATCGCCTTGAGGACCAGATCACGCGCCAGGGTATAGCCACCGATCAACTCGATGACGATATCGATTTCCGGATTGTTCGCGACTTCGAAAATGTCGGCGGTGATCGGGGTATCACCGGTGTCGCATTTCGGATTGGGACGGCGAGCAGCAATCTGGGCAACCTCGATACCGCGCCCGGCACGGCGGGCAATCTCCTTGGCGTTGCGTTTAAGAACATTGAAGGTACCGCCCCCGACGGTACCCAACCCGCAGATCCCCACTTTGACCGGTTTCACGCTCGACTCCCATCGTTACCGCACGACGCGCCCTACAAAACGGACGCAGAAAAGAGCCGCACATTACGAAGCACCGGTGGTTTAGTCAATTGGCGGCTGCGGTGGCAGCCAGCCATGTCAATCCAGTGCCACACCGAGGCGCTCATGCCATTGAGCCAATGACTCATCTGGATATTCCGCGAAACATTTGTCGCGCTCACTCGCCTGAACTTCAACCCAGGCTGCCTTCGAGTCGGTCATCAGATGAGTGTGCTCGGGTGGAACCGGTAGATCCGTGTCGATGGCCGAAGCGTGGGGATGAACGAGGTCAGGGTACGTTGGATCCCACAACCAGAGCGCGCTCCCGCAGTGCTTGCAGAAGTGTCGTCGGCCGGTGCTCACTTCGCCCCCGGGCATCTTTGCGCGATAGACGTTCACATGTTCGCGTCCTTCGACGTCGAAAGTCTGGTTATCGCCGCCGAGATTGATGGCATAGCCACCGCCCCCTGCCGTCTTACGACAAATCGAGCAGTAACACCGCATGAACGGGTAATACTGTTTGGATTCAAGCGAAAATCGCACTGCACCGCAGTGGCAGGATCCGTGCAGCTTCATTGTGGCCTCCAGATAGGTCGGCGCCCTTGGGCACATTCCCTATCTCGGACTCTTCACTAAGCCTTGCGTTGCCCACCAATAGCCAAACGGCCCATGCCGACATGGGGCGAAACGGCCCATGCCGACATGGGGCGAAACGGCGCCCCCAAACGCTCGCAAGGCCCATCAGCTACCGCTGGTGTTCGCCTGTGCTGTTCGGGCCGCCTCGATGGCAGCACGTGCTAGCTGCCCCGCGGGCTGGTAGCCGGGAATCATCTGTCCATCTTCGAGAATCACTGACGGGGTACCCTGCACGCCAACCATCTGTCCGAGTGAAAATTGCTTGGCCACAGGGTTGTCGCAACTGGCTTCAGCAACCGATGCCTGTGACTTCGCAGCGTTCATGGCAGCCTGACGATCCTTGGCGCACCAGACATTGACGAGCGTGTCGTAGCCATGGGATCCAATACCCTGACGGGGGAATGCCAGGTACCGCACTTCTATCCCCTGCTTGTTTAATTCGGCCATTTCGCTGTGTAGCTTCTGGCAATAGCCGCAGTCGGTATCAGTAAAGACCGTGATGTGCGCTTTCGGATCCTTGGCGCGGAAAACAACCATCTCGGACGCTGGAATAGCGTTGATCTGGGCAGCGACAGAACGTCTTTCAGCCTGCTCGGTGAGGTTGACGGCCTGCCCATCCTTGACCTGGAACATGTACCCCTGAATCAGAAATTGGCCGTCGCCGCTGGCGTAGAGTTGGCGGCCGCCCTTCAGCTGGACCTGATAAACCCCAGGCATCGGGCTCTCAGCGATCGCTTCGACCGGTAGGTCAGGCTGTAGCGCTTGAAGCGTTTTGCGAATCGCTTGTTCCGAATCGCCGGCGAAGGCGAGCGAACCGGCCAGGCTGGCGACTGCCAAGGTTAGAGAAGGGATCAGACGCATGACGACTCCGATGAACGCGGGTGCCGCGCAGCGTAGCACAACGGAGAATTGCACGTGTCTACCGGCTCCCACTCCATCACGGTCAGCCTCGCGGATGGTGCTGGGCGTGAAGCGCTTGAAGCCTTGCCTTGGCAATGTGCGTATAGATCTGGGTCGTCGACAGATCACTGTGCCCGAGCAACATCTGTACAACCCTGAGATCTGCGCCGTGATTCAACAGATGAGTCGCAAATGCATGGCGAAGGGTGTGCGGTGAAATGCTGCTGCGAATGCCGGCTTCCCGCGCATGTGCCTTGATCCGATGCCAGAAGGTCTGGCGGGTCATCTGCTCGCCCCGTTGACTGGGAAAAAGAACGTCACTCGGTTTACCTGCCATCAACAGCGCCCTTGCCTCGCGGTAATAGCGTTCGATCCAGTCCATCGCCTCATCGCCCATCGGCACTAGGCGCTCTTTGCTGCCTTTACCAAATACGCGAATGACCCCTTGACGCAGGTTGACCTGCTCAACCGTTAACGCCACCAGTTCGCTCACGCGCAGTCCGCATGCGTAGAGAACTTCGAGCATCGCGCGATCGCGCAGGCCGAGCGGATTTTCCACATCGGGGGCATGCAGCAGGGCTTCGACATCCTGCTCGGAAAGCGACTTGGGAAGAGGCTTACCGATTTTCGGTAGCTCCACGTCCAGCGTCGGGTCGTGACTGATCAGTGTCTCTCTGATCAGAAATCTGTAGAAGCCGCGCGCACCTGACAGGAAGCGTGCTGTGGAGCGCGCGGTGTAGCCTTCTCCAATACGCCAAGCAAGGTAGTCGAGCAGTTCACCTCGCTTTGCATGGGATAGCTCACTACCGGAGCGGTGCAGCCAGGCGCTGAACTGAGCAAGATCGGTGCCGTATGCCATACGGGTGTTGTCGGAGAGACCACGTTCGAGCCAGAGCGCATCGAGATATCGATCGATCAGTGGATGAGACGGCAATGCCATGAATGGTCGTCCCGTTCAATGTTTAGCCTTGGAGCCAGTCTGGCAGGACTGGCACCGGCTTCTTGTGACCGTCTACCGCGACAAAGCTAAACGCGCCCGAGATCGCCAACTCACGCCCCTCTTCGTACATACCCTCTACGAATACGTCGACCTGCACCTTCAGACTCGTATTGCCTACTTTGATGACACGCGCGATCAACTCGACGATAGAGCCAGCAGGAATCGGATGATTGAAATCGATTCGGTCGGAGGCAACGGTGACCAACGGCAGCCTGCAGAACCGGGTTGCGGCGATGAATGAAACTTCATCCATCCAGGCCATGGCGGTTCCACCGAAAAGCGTGTTGTGGTGGTTGATCGTGGCAGGAAAGATCGTCTTTGCAATCCGTGTTTCGGACGATGCAATACGGCGTTCGATTTCCGCATCTCTTGGCGACATGGACACTCTGATCCTCAAGAACTGAAAGACAGACTGAAGGTGCTTTTTCAGCCATAAAAAAAGCAGCCCGAAGGCTGCTTTTTGTCGGAAAACCGGATTAGACCAGTTTTTCCTTGATGCGCGCTGCCTTGCCCGACAGTTCGCGGAGGTAGTACAGCTTCGCCTTGCGAACGTCACCACGACGCTTGACGGAGACGCTGTCGACCAGCGGGCTGTATGTCTGGAACGTACGCTCTACGCCCACACCGCTGGAAATCTTGCGGACGGTGAATGCGCTGTTCAGGCCGCGGTTACGCTTGCCGATGACCACGCCTTCGAAAGCCTGGAGACGCTGACGGTCGCCTTCCTTGACTTTCACCTGGACAATCACGGTGTCGCCTGGGGCGAACGCCGGGATTTCTTTGTTCATCTGCTCGGCTTCGAGCTGCTGGATAATCTTGTTGGTCATCGCGAGGTGCTCCATAGGCATATACACATATGCCATCGATACGTTAACTATCGTCCCGCTGGCGAAGGTATTCCGCCAGCAGCTTTTGCTCTTCTCCAGAAAGCGAGCGGCAATCCAGAAGATCAGCGCGGCGTTCAGCGGTCCTACCCAGGGCCTGCATGAGTCGCCATCGCCGGATGTGTTCATGATTGCCGCTGAGCAGCACCTCAGGAACACGCTTGCCCTCATACACCTCAGGTCGGGTGTAGTGTGGGCAATCGAGCAGGCCGTCAGTGAACGAGTCCTCCTCGGCGGAACCCGCATGGCCCAATGCGCCAGGCAGCAACCGCGTTACCGCATCGATCAGGACCATTGCTGGCAGCTCACCGCCAGACAACACGTAGTCACCAATCGACCATTCCTCATCGACGTGCGTTTCAATGAAGCGCTCATCGATACCTTCGTAACGACCCGCGATCAGAATGAGCGCCTCTGCCTGAACCAACTCACGAGCGCCCGCTTGCTTCAGCGGTCGCCCTTGTGGGGACAGATAGATCACTCTGGCCGCGCCGCCCAGCGCAGCACGGGCATCAGCCAGTGCGCGCTCAAGCGGCTCTATCTTCATCACCATACCGGGACCGCCACCAAAGGGACGGTCATCGACTGTCTGGTGGCGGTCCTCGGTATAGTCTCGCGGATTGCGGCAGTTGAATTCGACCAACCCTTGCTTCATCGCACGGCTGGTAATTCCGAATTCCCTTATTGCCGCAAACATCTCGGGAAAGATGGTGATGACCTCGATCTTCATCAGAAGTCAGCGTCCCATTCCACATGCATGATGCCCGCTTCGAGGTCTATTTCCCGTACACATTGGTCCGTGTACGGCAAAAGACGCTCACGGTCATCGAGGCTGCCTTCCATCGGCTTTACCGCGATGACATCATTCGCACCCGTTTCGAGCAGGTGATCAACCTTACCGAGCAATTGCTCTGCCTGGTTGACAACCTGCAAGCCGATCAGCTGATGCCAGTAATACTCGCCATCATCCAGGTCGGGTAGCAAGCCACGGGGGATCGAGATCTCGAAGCCTGCGTAGGTACGCGCCACTTCACGATCGTCAAGACCCTTGAGCTTGGCAACGAGTACATTGCCTTGCGTACGCCCCTTGACCAGCTCAACCTGCTGAGTTTCGCCATCACGCGTGAGCGTCCAGTGACGATAGCCGAGCAGGTTGTCCAACGGGTCGGTAAAGGAATAGACCTTCACCTCACCTTTCACACCATGCACCGAAACGATTTTGCCGAGTACGATCATGTCATCGGCCGAAGACGGTGCGCTCATGGTGCTCAGGCAGTAGCCTTGGCAGCTTCCTTCAGCAGCTGAGCAACGCGCTCAGACGGCTGCGCACCCTGGCTCAGCCAGTAGTTGGCGCGCTCTTGGTCGACAGAGAGCTTCACTTCAGCACCTGCAGCGACCGGGTTGAAGAAGCCGATACGCTCAACGAAGCGACCATCGCGCGCATTGCGGCTGTTGGTCACGGTCAGGTGGTAGAAGGGGCGCTTCTTGGAGCCGCCACGAGCAAGACGGATGGTTACCATGTGAAAATTGTTCCTGTAGTCGGTGCTTAAAACCGGATTGCACACCGGGCCTAGGCCCGAAAGGCCGCATATTCTAAGGGTAAATGCGGCGAATGCAAATCCTTTTGCCATATATTGACGAGCGAACCGGCACGGCCTGCGTACCGGCGTCCGCCAAGGTCAGAACTTGGGCATGCCTCCGCCGCCTGGGAACATGCCCCCCATGCCGCGCATCATCTTTGCCATGCCTCCCTTGGCGGTGAATTTCTTCATCATTTTCTGCATCTGCTTGTGCTGCTTGATGAGCCGGCCGATGTCCTGCACCTGCGTACCCGAACCCATCGCGATACGACGCTTGCGGGAGCCGCTGATGATGTCAGGATCGCGGCGCTCGGCAGGGGTCATCGAATTTATGATGGCTTCCATCTGCTTGAACTGCTTCTCAGCCACGTCCTGGGCATTGCCCATCTTGGACAGGTTGACGCCGCCAATGGCCGGGAGTTTGTCCATGAGGCCACCGAGGCCGCCCATGTTCTTCATCTGCTGAAGCTGGTCACGGAAGTCCTCGAGGTCAAAACCCTTCCCTTTCTTGAGCTTCTTCGACAGCTTGTCGGCTTTATCGCGATCAAGGGTCTGCTCCGCCTGCTCGATGAGGCTGAGGACGTCACCCATACCGAGAATACGAGACGCAACGCGATCAGGGTGGAAGGGTTCCAGCGCTTCGCTACGCTCCCCCATTCCAAGGAACTTGATCGGCTTGCCAGTGATATGCCGTACCGACAACGCCGCACCACCGCGCGCATCACCGTCCACCTTTGTGAGTACAACACCGGTCAGCGGCAACGCTTCCCCGAATGCCTTGGCCGTATTCGCCGCATCCTGGCCCGTCATGGCGTCAACGACGAACAATGTCTCGGCAGGCTTTACCGCCGCGTGTAGCTGCTGGATCTCGGCCATCATGTCCGAATCGACGTGCAGACGACCCGCCGTATCCAGCAGGACCACATCAATGAACTTCAGCTTGGCTTCGCGAACAGCTGCATGAGCGATGTCGACTGGTTTCTGGCTTGCGTCCGATGGGAAGAAGGTCACACCCACTTCGGCCGCGAGCGTTTCCAACTGTTTGATCGCAGCGGGACGGTAAACGTCCGCAGACACCACCATGACCGACTTCTTCTTCCGCTCCTTTAGGAAGCGCGCCAGCTTGCCTACCGTGGTTGTCTTGCCCGCACCCTGCAGGCCCGCCATCATTACCACGGCGGGCGGCGATACATTGAGCGCAAGGTCCTCGTTGGCAGCGCCCATGAGCGATTCGAGCTCGATGCGCACGATCTTTACGAAGGCCTGCCCAGGCGTCAGGCTCTTGGAGACTTCGGTACCAACCGCGCGGTCCTTGACTCGATTGACGAACTCCTTGACGACCGGCAGTGCGACGTCCGCCTCGAGCAAGGCCATACGCACTTCGCGTAGGGTGTCCTTTATATTGTCTTCAGTCAGCTTCGCCTTCCCGGTTACGGAGCGAAGGGTATGAGACAGGCGATCGGTTAAGTTTTCGAACATACGCGTTCCCAGGGATACGAAAGGCGCCCGGAGGGCGGACGGCGAGCGCGGCAGTATAACGAAGAGCGCCTGGCGCTGACACACGCCAGATACCGTGATGCGACCCGCGTATCCGACATGATGAGCAACGGCAGCATTCTTTTGTGCCAGGCGGTTCTGTGCCAAACTCACGAGCTTCCGATCAGCTGCATCCCACCGATCTATGAATCCTCTGCTCCCGAGTCTTTTCGCCGCCGCGCTTTATGCGGGCGCCGCCGTCTATCAGGGGACCCACCTGTTCCGGCGATTGATGCCGAACAAGCTGATACTGACACTACTGACGCTGATCGCTGTGCTGTTCCATGGCGGCGCGCTTCTAGTCGAGCTCCGGGTGAACCCGGGTCTTGAGCTGGACTTCTTCAACGCAGCCAGTCTCATCGCTTATGCCATTATCATCCTGACTCTGCTTGCTTCGCTGCGCATGCCTGTCCAGGTATTGTTGCTACCGCTGCTGCCACTGGGCGCGATAACGGTCCTATTGGCGCAGTTACTGCCGCCCGGCACCGCACACCCCATTCAACAGCAGCCTGGTCTGCTCACTCACGTGATGCTTTCCATTCTTGCGTATGGATTGCTGACGATTGCCGCCTTCCAGGCGCTGCTCCTGCTGCTGCAGGACCATCAGCTCAAGCACAAGCACCCGTCCGGCCTCATCCGCAACTTCCCGCCGTTGCAAACAATGGAAAGCCTGCTTTTCGGCTTCCTGTGGGCCGGTTGGGGACTGCTGTCGCTGTCGCTGGTGTCCGGCTGGGTGTTCCTGGAAAACATGTTCGCGCAGCATCTGGTTCACAAGACGTTATTGTCCTGCTTTGCCTGGATCGTCTTCGGCGTGCTGCTGATCGGCCGTACTCGCCTGGGATGGCGAGGCCACAAGGCCGTGCGGTGGACACTCGTCGGGTTCTGCCTGCTGATGTTCGCTTACTTCGGCAGTAAGCTCGTCCGAGAGTACATCCTGCACATCTAGCTCAAACGAAAGAGCCCCGCAGAAGCGGGGCTCTTTTTGCCACATGCCTTACGCTCAGAGTTCGACGTCGATCGCCTTCGCCGACTTGGTCGCCTTGGCACGGGCTGCCTCGATTGACGTATCGCGAGCCAGCGCTACGCCCATCCGTCGCTGACCGACCACCTCGGGCTTTCCGAACAGCCTAAGCGCGGTATCAGGCTCAGCAAGGGCAGTGGCGACATTATTGAAGCTTGCCTGCTTCGATTCGCCCTGTACGAGAATGACGGCGGACGCCGAAGGACCGTGCTGACGAACCGTCGGGATCGGCAAACCCAGAATTGCCCGGGCATGCAGCGCGAACTCGGAGAGATCCTGGGAGATCAACGTGACCAGCCCGGTATCGTGAGGCCGCGGCGACACTTCACTGAACCAGACCTCATCCCCTTTCACGAACAGCTCGACGCCGAACAGGCCACGACCGCCCAGCGCTTCGGTGACGGCTTTCGCCACCCGCTCGGACTCTGCCAGCGCCGCCGGGCTCATCGCCTGTGGCTGCCAGGACTCATGGTAATCACCCTTGACCTGCCGGTGACCGATTGGCGCACAGAAGGTTGTTCCGCCGATATGGCGAACGGTCAGCAGCGTGATCTCATACTCGAAGTCGATGAAGCCCTCGACGATCACGCGCCCCTTCCCTGCACGACCTCCCTCCTGCGCATAATCCCAGGCGGCCTTGACGTCGTCAGGTCCCTTGAGGAGGCTTTGGCCCTTGCCCGAAGAACTCATGATGGGCTTGACCACGCACGGGAAACCCAGCGCCTTGACGGCGGCCTCGTAGTCTTCATAGGTATCGGCGAAGTGGTACGGCGAAGTTGGAAGACCAAGCTCTTCGGCGGCCAATCGACGGATGCCCTCACGATTCATCGTCAGCTGCGCAGCGCGGGCCGTTGGGATCACGGTGTAGCCTTCCTGCTCGAGATCGACCAACGTCGCGGTCGCGATCGCTTCAATCTCGGGAACGATGTAATGGGGTTTTTCCTGCTCAATGACAGCGCGAAGCGCATCCCCATCGAGCATGTTGATGACATGGCTACGATGCGCGACCTGCATCGCCGGCGCATTGGCATAACGGTCTACGGCGATCACCTCGACGCCGAGGCGCTGCAGCTCGATGACCACCTCCTTGCCAAGCTCGCCCGAGCCACACAATAGAACGCGTGTCGCGCTCGGCGACAAAGGGGTACCGATACGGGACATGATTTGAAAAATCCTCGGCTGATTCATCGGACGAGCCCGTCTGGCTCGTGGGGCTGCGTATTCTCTTCGATCAGCGCTTCGAGCGCAGCCTCGGTAACGCCATCAGGGCGGTTTTTTACTCTGAAGGTGCCTTAGAGACGTGCATGCCTCCATTCACAGCGCAACCTGGTCGGGCCAGGAACCCCGCACTCCACTCGAATGGACAGCCGGCCAGCACGTCGAGCCTTCAACCAAGGACCAGACCCTTGGCAACGGCACGCTCATGGCATCGAACAAGCGTCTCGCGACGCTCTGCATTGGTCATTCGCGACCAGCGGGTTATTTCAGGAATAGAGCGCTGGCACCCGCTGCATGTGTCATCGTCATCCAATGCGCATATATGAACGCAGGGTGAGGCCACCGGTCTTTCGTCATCAACGCTCATTGGCGACCTTCTCTGGTTGGAATTTCGAAGGCCTGCACAGGTTCGTTCAGGGCAATTCCGGCGTCGAACATGACATTCATCAACTCGACCACCACCATCGCTGTCAGCCCCCAGATCTTGAACCCTTCATAGCGGTAACAGGGCACATACCAGTGCTTTCCCATATGGTCGATGCGATGCGTTGTTTCGCGCGGATGATCAAGAAAAAACGTCAGCGGAACGGTAAATACCGCCGCAATTTCGTCGTCATTCGGCGTGTACTGGACATAGTCAGGTATGACCGCTACGTAAGGTGTCACCTTGATGCCATGTTTCGAGACGAGCGTACTGAGAGGACCTATGACTTCGACCAGCCCGGGCGGCAGACCGATCTCCTCGTGTGCTTCACGCAAAGCTGTCTGAGCCAGGCTTTCGTCTTCCGGATCCCGGCGCCCGCCCGGGAACGCTACCTCCCCGCCATGGGTGGATAGACCACTGGCACGCAGGGTCAATACCAGCTCAGGCTGCTCGCCTCGCGTTATTGGTACCAGTACCGCCGCCTCTGGAAACAGACGTTCGCTCTTTAACAGCTCGGGATGATGATCCCGAATGCGCTGGAGCCAGTCATCCTGCATAGTCTTTCTCGGCTTCATTCCTGGCCCAGATCATGGCACGAAGCGGCAGGCTGCCCAACCCCCCGAACGTCACTGACAATTGCAGCTTGCGCCAAACCCGGGGCAGAACCAAGATGAGCGCAGCGCATGGAGAGAACATGAACTACTGCAATTACTGTGGCGGCCCACTAACGGAGCGAATTCCCGACGGTGACAACCGGCTGCGCTTCATCTGCACGAATTGTCATGCCATTCACTACCAGAACCCAAGGATCGTGGCAGGCTGTCTGCCTGTCTGGGAGGACCGCGTCCTCCTGTGCAGACGTGCCATTGAGCCGCGACGCGGCTATTGGACCCTACCGGCCGGTTTCATGGAAAACGGCGAGACCATGGCCCAGGCGGCGGAGCGCGAGACACTCGAAGAGGCCAATGCGCGCGTGCATGGACTGACCCTCTACACGCTTTTCGATCTACCGCATATCAATCAGGTATACATGTTCTTCCGTGCGGAGCTGGTAGATACGGATTACTCGTCCGGCATCGAGAGCCTGGACGTCAGGCTGTTCGACGAAGCCGAAATACCCTGGTCGGACCTGGCTTTTCCGACAGTTGGGCGGACCCTAGAATACTTCTTCGCCGATCGTACCCGCCGCGATTTCCCGGTTCGCAATGAGCCGGTCGCGCCCATGGTCAACCGAGCCGGCAACCGCCTCTAGTTTCTTCCTTAGGTATGCAGAATGCGTTGGCTGCTGATCGCGTTTACCCTGCTGTTGGCAATTCCTGCCCCGGCTGCACTTACCGTCACGCTCGGAGACAAGTCGATCGACCGGATTCTCGTCGTGAAGTCACAACGTGCATTGCATCTGATGCATGGAGACGAAGTTCTGAAGTCCTACCGCGTCTCGCTTGGCAAGCAGCCCAAGGGCGCTAAGCTGCAAGAAGGCGATCAGCGCACGCCTGAGGGTCTCTACTGGATCGACTATCGCAAGCCCAGCCACAACTTCAACCTGTCCATGCACATCTCCTATCCCAACCACGGCGACGTCGAGCGGGCGCGACAGGCCGGCGTCAAACCTGGTGGGATGATCATGATCCATGGGACACCTATCGATGATGAATACCCAGAATGGTATTTCCATACCCTCGATTGGACAGAGGGCTGCATCGCGATGAAGAACGACGACATGCGCGAAGTGTGGGCCCTGGTGAAAGACGGTACGCTTATCGAGATCCGCCCCTGACCCGGATCAGATATCGAGCAGTGCCCAGACCTGATAGGCAGGCGTTTCATAGGGATGCGTCTTCTTCATCGCCGTAACGGCAGCCTGGATATGCTGGTCAGCGACCACCATTTCGACTTTCCATTCAGTAACCTTCTCCAATTGGCCACGCGTGCCCAGGTAGGGATCGGCGCCTGGCCCTGGTCTGAACTGGCCTTCGCCGAGCGTCTGCCAACTGCACGCCTCATAGTCCCCGATGCGTCCGCCCCCGGCAGCGAAGACAGCGCTCTTGACAGGCTCAAGATGGCTCTCTGGCACAAAAAAGCACAACTTGTACATGGCACCCCCTATCCTGTGCGATAAAAAGAAAGCCCCGAATTGATCGGGGCTCTCTTCATTTTCAGTCTACCCAGACACGGGCGTTGCGGAAGATCCGCATCCAGCCGCCATCCTCGTGCCACTCATCATCGAACCAGGAGTTCTGAACCGCGCGGAACACCCGCTCCGGGTGCGGCATCATGATCGTGACGCGACCATCCTGGCTGGACAGGCCGGTGATGCCACGTGGCGAGCCGTTCGGGTTGGCCGGGTACCGTTCGGTCACTTTGCCGTGGTTATCGATGAAGCGTAGTGCGACGGTACCGGACATATCCGTCTGTACCAGAGCGTCTTCGCTGGAGAACTCGGCAAGCCCCTCCCCGTGAGCGATTGCGATCGGCATCCGCGAACCGGCCATTCCCTGCAGGAAGATGGACGGCGACTCCTGTACCTGGACCATGGCGACGCGCGCCTCGAACTGCTCCGAACGGTTACGCACGAAATGCGGCCAAAGCTCCGTTCCCGGGATCAGCTCGTGCAGGTTGGAGAGCATCTGGCAGCCGTTGCAGACACCGAGCGAGAAGCTGTCGCCACGCTCGAAGAACTGCTGGAAGGACTCACGCGCACGGCTGTTGAAAAGAATCGACTTCGCCCACCCTTCGCCCGCCCCCAGCACATCACCGTAGGAGAAACCACCACACGCGACCAACCCTTTGAAGGTGTTCAGATCGACGCGACCGGCAAGGATATCGCTCATGTGAACATCGACCGCGGTGAAGCCGGCACGATGGAACGCAGCGGCCATCTCAACCTGACCATTGACGCCTTGCTCGCGCAGGATCGCGACGCTCGGACGTACACCCGTCTTGATATAGGGCGCCGCAATATCCTCATTGACGTCGAAGCCCAGCTTGATCGACATGCCGGGATTGTCTTCTTCCAGAATGGCGTCGAATTCCTGATCCGCACACTCGGCGTTGTCGCGCATCCGCTGAATGCGGTAGCTGGTTTCGCTCCACTGGCGCTGCAGCAGGCGACGCTCGCCCGTATATACGGATGTATCGTGGTAATGGATATGCACGTCGCCGTTATTCAGCGGCTGACCGATCACCGCTACGCAATCGGCAAGGCCGGCTGCGCTGAACTGCGACAGGACTTCGGCAGTGTCCTCCTGGCGAACCTGTACGACCGCACCCAGCTCTTCGCTGAAGAGCACGGCCGGGATACCGGACAGGTCATCCGCCAAGGCGTCAAGGCGCAGGTTCAGGCCACAATGCCCTGCGAATGCCATTTCGAGCACGGTAACGAACAGGCCGCCGTCCGAACGGTCATGGTAGGCCAGCAGTCGACCATCGGAGTTCAGGCCCTGTACGACGGCAAAAAACGCCTTGAGGTCTTCGGCATCGTCTACGTCGGGTACCGCCTTGGCGAGCTTGCCGAAGGTCTGCGCGAGAATCGAACCACCCATGCGGTTCTGGCCACGACCCAGGTCGATCAGGATCAGGTCCGTCTCGCCCTTATCCATGCGCAGTTCAGGCGTGAGGGTGCGACGAATATCCTGTACGGGTGCGAAGCCGCTGATGATCAGCGACAGCGGCGACGTCACGCTCTTGTCGACGCCGTCTTCCTGCCAACGAGTTTTCATCGACATCGAGTCCTTGCCCACCGGAATGGTGATGCCCAGTGCCGGGCATAGCTCCATGCCTACGGCCTGGACCGTGTCGTACAGACGGGCATCTTCGCCTGGGTGACCTGCCGCAGCCATCCAGTTTGCAGACATCTTGATGTCAGAAATCCGGGCGATCGAGGCCGCTGCCAGGTTGGTAATCGTCTCCCCTACCGCAAGACGACCCGATGCGGGCGCATCCAGCAACGCGACCGGCGTGCGCTCACCCATGGCCATCGCTTCACCGGTATAGACGTCGAAGCTCGTCGCGGTGACCGCACAGTCCGCAACCGGCACCTGCCACGGTCCGACCATCTGGTCACGCGCGACCAGACCCGTGATGGTGCGGTCGCCGATGGTGATAAGGAAGCTCTTGCTCGCCACTGAAGGATGCTGAAGAACGCGCGTAACTGCGTCATCGATCGCGATGGAGGCCGTGTCGAAGTCATCGCCCAGCGCGGCTTCGCGCGTCGCGGAACGGTGCATGCGCGGCGGCTTGCCCAACAGCACCTCAAGAGGCATGTCTACCGGGGCGTTATCGAAATGCCCGTCGGAGACCGTCAGACGGCGCTCCTCGGTTGCCTCACCCACTACGGCGAAGGGGCAACGCTCCCGTTCACAAATGGCCTTGAAGCGCTCGAAGTCAGCGGCATCGACGCTCAACACGTAACGCTCCTGCGACTCGTTGCACCAGATTTCGAGCGGACTCATTCCCGGCTCGTCATTGGGCACATTGCGCAGCTCGAAACGACCACCGCGGCCGGCATCGTTTACCAGTTCAGGGAAGGCATTCGACAAGCCGCCCGCCCCCACGTCGTGAATGAATTTGATGGGATTCTGCTCGCCGAGCTGCCAGCAGCGGTCGATGACCTCCTGGCAGCGGCGCTCCATCTCGGGGTTATCGCGTTGAACCGACGCGAAATCCAGATCGGCGGAACTCGTACCGGTGGCCATGGATGACGCAGCGCCGCCCCCCAGGCCAATCAACATCGCTGGCCCACCGAGCACGATCAGCTTGCCGCCCACCGAAATCTCACCCTTCTGAACATGATCCTCACGGATATTGCCCATCCCGCCAGCGAGCATGATGGGCTTGTGGTAGCCACGAACCTCTTCACCACGCTCGGACTCGACCGCCTGCTCGAAAGTGCGGAAGTAGCCAGTCAACGCCGGGCGGCCGAACTCGTTATTGAAGGCCGCGCCGCCAAGCGGCCCTTCGACCATGATGTCCAACGCCGACACGATCCGCTCTGGCTTGCCGTAAGGCTTCTCCCAGGGCTGCTCGAAGCCGGGAATACGCAGGTTGGAAACGGTGAAGCCGGTCAGGCCTGCCTTGGGCTTGGCCCCACGGCCGGTAGCGCCTTCGTCACGAATCTCGCCGCCGGAGCCGGTCGACGCACCCGGGAACGGCGCAATAGCGGTCGGATGGTTGTGCGTCTCGACCTTCATCAGAATATGGACGGGCTCGCGATTGACGCCATATTCACGTGTTTCCGCATCGGGATAGAAGCGGCCAGCCGTAAACCCTTCCATCACCGCTGCGTTGTCCTTGTACGCGGACAGTACGCCTTCGCGGTTCATCTGAAAGGTGTTCTTGATCATTCCGAACAGGGACTTTTCCTGTGCCTGCCCGTCGATATCCCAACTGGCATTGAAGATCTTGTGTCGGCAGTGCTCGGAATTGGCCTGCGCGAACATCATCAGTTCTATGTCGTGAGGATTGCGACCCAGCGACTTGAACGCGTCGACCAGATAGTCGATCTCGTCATCCGCCAGTGCGAGGCCCAGCTCCACGTTTGCACGCTGGAGCGCCTCGCGGCCGCCGCCCAGCACATCGATGGCGACCAGTACCCGTGGTTCGGCACGGCTGAAAAGACCCGCCGCATCTTCCATGCTGGACAGTACGACCTGCGTCATACGGTCGTGCAGCACCGCAGCAACTGCAGCAACGTCCTCGTCACTCAGCTCACCTTCGATGTAGTAAGCGATTCCGCGCTCGAGGCGGCGGATCTTCCGCAGGCTGCAGTTGTGCGCGATATCCGTCGCCTTGCTTGACCATGGCGACAACGTACCGAAACGCGGCACTACCAGCAGCAGACGTCCGACGGGCGCCTTCACTTCGGCGCTCGGCCCATACTTCAGCAGGCGGCCAAGTACCCGCTGCTCTTCCTCGGTGAGCGCCTCGGCCACATCGGCAAAGTGCGCAAACTCGGCGTAGAGTCCACTGACGGCAGGGACCTTGGCCGTCAGGTGGGAAAGCAGTTTGCCGTGGCGAAAAGCGGAAAGAGCGGGCGCGCCGCGCAGGGTCAACATCGTCAGGACAGCCTCTGGAGGATAGGTGCTGGAAAAGCCGGGTGAGCAGACCGCAAGGGCATCCGGGCTACCGGAGCGCAGCATGGAAAGGCGCGCCGCGTTGACGGCCGATCGATGCGCGTCGCTGCGTTCGAGAATGGCTCCGATGTCCGGGTCATGGGCAACGGCGTTCCATACGGTCTGAAAGGCCGCGCATTCTAACCCAAAGCGTACAGACACGCAGCCTGCCCCGCTGAATGTGCATCCTGGGCGACACGGCAAGCGCAAAGCGGCGTCCCAAACGCTGCGGGCTTCGCTCGCTCTGCTGCGCAGGCGCTACTTTCATACAGGCGGATCCCTGACTGGCGCACAAAGCCAAGCGCGCCGAGGTGTGGAGTCATAGGACGTTTGCGTATACTGCGCCGATGTTTGCCCTAACCGTGCTCCGTTCACGTCGTGCCATCGTGTCAATGGCGATCGGGATCTTCCTGTTGCTCGTCGGGTGCAGCCAACCGGCCCAGCCCACTACACTCGAGCGTGTTCAGGAGGAGGGAGTCCTGCGCGTCATCACTCGAAACAGCCCTGCTACCTACTTCCAGGATCGTAGCGGGGAGACCGGTTTCGAATACGAGTTGGTGAAGCGCTTCGCAGACGAGCTGGGCGTAAAGCTCGAAATCGAGACCGCCGAGAACTTCGATTCCCTCTTCACCCGTTTGGGCGCGGAGAAGGGACCGGTGCTTGCCGCTGCCGGCCTGGTCAGCACACCGGGGCGCCAGGCACAGGCCCAGTTCTCCGACACTTATCTCGAAATCACACCGCAGGCCATTTATCGGGAGGGCCAACCGCGGCCTATTCAGGTCAAGGACCTACTTGGCAAGCGCATCATGGTGCCAAAGGGCTCCAGCCACGCCGAGCAATTGGCTGCATTGAAGGAAACGTTACCGGATCTGGCTTGGGAAGAGTCGGACGAAGTTGAAGTCGTCGATCTTTTACGGATGGTAGACGAAGGCCAGATCGACCTGACCCTGGTTGACTCCAACGAATTGGCCATGAATCAGGTTTACTTCTCCAAGGTCCGGGTCGCTTTCGATCTGGGCGAGCCGCTCGGCTTGAGCTGGGCAGTTGCTGCCGGTGAAGACCGAAGCTTACTGGACGCCATCAATCGCTTTATCCATGAAGCGCGCAAGAAGGACCTGCTTGAGCGGCTCACACAACGCTACTACGGCCATGTGGACGTTCTCGGTTATGTGGGCGCTTATACCTTCGCGCAGCACCTCCAGCAACGCCTGCCGAAATATGAGCAGCATTTCCGCCAGGCCGCTCAGGCCAATGGCGTCGATTGGCGCCTCCTGGCTGCGATCGGCTACCAGGAATCGCTCTGGCACCCGACCGCCACGTCAAAGACCGGCGTTCGCGGCCTCATGATGTTGACCCTGGATACCGCGCAGGCCGTCGGCGTCTCGGATCGCCTCGATCCAAAGCAGAGCATCCGGGGCGGCGGCAAATACTTTGCCATGATCCGTGACGGGCTGACGGAGGACCTAACGGAGCCAGACCGCACCTGGTTCGCGCTGGCCGCCTATAACATTGGAATCGCGCATCTCGCCGATGCACGCAAGCTTGCAGAGGCCGAGGGCCTTGATCCGAACAAGTGGGTCGATGTCAGCAGGATGCTGCCGCGCCTCGCGCAGAAGCAGTGGTACAGCAAGACGCGCTACGGGTACGCACGTGGTGGAGAAACGGTCGCTTTTGTCCGTAACGTGCGACGCTATTACGACATCTTGACGTGGGTTACGCAGCCTCAGATGGAAGGTAACCGCCTTGCGGAAAGCGGCCTTCATGCGCCCGGGGTATCCAAGGAGAAGCCTGCTCAGGAGCCCAGTCCGCCGCTTTGAGTGCGGGCTATCCTCGTCGGATCCTGAAGAAGGCTTTGAGCATTTCGCTCGCGGCATCCGCCAGCAGCCCGCCCTCTACGAGAACGCGATGATTCAGATAGGCCTGCTGGAAGAAGCGGCCCTGGCTGACAGCTGCGCCCGCACGTGGCTCCGTTGCCGCATACACCACTCGCTGGACGCGTGCATGGACGATCAGTCCCGCACACATGCTGCAAGGCTCAAGCGTGACATAGAGCGTGCTACCTGGAAGTCGGTAATTTGAAACCTGCGCCGCTGCGTCCCGGATGGCCACCATCTCCGCATGCGCACTCGGGTCATGGCCCGAAATGGGGCGGTTGAACCCACGACCAAGAATCTCACCGTCTTTCACGAGTACGGCGCCGACTGGAACCTCGCCCAGCGCTGCGCCCTTCGCCGCAAGGGCCAGTGCCTCCTGCATGAAGTGCTCATCTCCGCTTCGATCGATGATGACTGGACGCTTCATTAGACGACTGCAATCGCGGCCATGAGGCCGGTCTCCATATGGTCGACCACATGACAGTGGAACATCCAGACACCCGGGTTATCCGCGACCAGAGCCACCCTGGCCGTCTCGTTCTTTCCAAGCAGGTAAGTGTCGGTGTAGTACGGTTCGATCTTCTGCTTGTTCGATGAAATGACCTTGAACGTCATCCCGTGGAGGTGGATCGGGTGCAGGTACTGGGCCATATTGCGCAACTCGAGAATATAGTGGCTACCTAGCTTCAAAGTTGCAATTGGGCGATCGGCACAGGACTTGTCATTGATGTCCCACGCCTCTCCGTTGATTTGCCAGTACTTGGCAGGGCCCTGGTCATTGGCGCTTGCCAGCGTAGCCGACCATTCGAAGTTGAACCGTATCACTTCAGCCTTCGATATATCCGGGGCCGAAATTGGATTGGGTGGGATCGCCTTGGGCCAACTCGGCTCGGCCTGCTCGCCCGCCATCACTCCCTTGAAGGTGGCGAGCCGCAGCGGCCCATTCTTGAGGGGGATCTCGCTTTCCTCAGTCATGCACACGCCAAGATCGAGGCGCATGCCCGGCCCTAGCCAGTAGTCCCCCTCGAACGCCCGCGGCGGGACCGGGTTACCATCGATCGCGTAGATCCGTGCCTCGATATCGTCCAAGTTGAGGCGATATGTCACTGTGTTGTCGAGATTGAACAGGCGCAGCCGAACGACCTTGCCAATTGGCAACTCGATTATCGGAACCGGTGCGCCATTGACTGTCGTCAGGCGCCCCCGCGTACCATCACGTGCCGCCTCACGCGGGACACTGAACGCCGTAAATGCGCCCTCCCGGTCCACATGCCAGCTTTTTAAAGTCAGCGAGCGTTCTTCGACGAAGCCCGTCGGCTCACGCTCATCCACGATGAGCGTTCCCACGAGGCCGCGCCCGAGCTGCTCGCTACTGGTCGTATGGGGGTGATACCAGAAACTGCCCGCATCGTGCAGCTGGAATCGATAGTCGAAGTACTCCCCGGGCTGGACTGGCGCTTGTGACACATAGGGAACACCGTCCATTTCAAGCGGTAGGCGGATGCCGTGCCAGTGGATGGTCGTTTCCTGATCGAGCTTGTTAATGAAACGGACCCGTAGCCAATCGCCCTGTCGTGCCCTGAGCTCGGTGCCGGGCACCTGGCCATTGTAGGCCCAAGCGCTCGTACGGTGCCCTGCGACCAGCTCAAGGTCGACGGGCGCTGCGATGAGCTCGTAATCGTGCGTGGTGGCTTCCGAAGGGCGCCCTAGCCAATATCGAGCGCCTCCCGCACCTACGCCGACGACTCCCAGCCCAGCGACGCCAGCCAGTACTTGTCTGCGAGAAAACTTCATCGGGATTGCTCCTTCACACGAACGAACGGTGCTTATACGCACAGGCCTGGTCGGAACGAGTCGCCAGACGGGCCCGAAGAGTATCCGAACGTAAATGGATCGTCATGGCGATGAATCGGCCAGGGCCTGTGACATATCAGCGCTCGCGCTGCCACCGAACGGATGGCGTAGCAACGTTCGATACCGCAGGAGCGCGCATTTGGCGGGCGGTCATCAAGTACACCGGTACACCGGATACCAGGACGATGAGCGCGGCGTACGGCGCTGCGGCACCATACTCGAGCACCGCCGTATGCGACCAGAATGCAGTGGCCAGAGTATCGAGCCCAGTAGGGCCAAGCACCAGAGTAGCCGTGAGCTCCTTCAAGGTGTCGAGAAATACCAGGACAAAACCTGCCGCGACGGCCGGGAAGATAATGGGAAGCGTGACTTTCAGAAACGCCATGAATGGGCGGCAACCCAGCGTTTGTGCAGCTTCCTCAAGCTGCGGAGCCGCTTTCTCGAGGGCTGTGCGGATGGGAGCCTGTGCCATCGGCAAAAACAGCAGCGCATAGGCGACGAGAAGCAATACTGTCGTCTGGTACAGCGATGGCACGTAGGCCAATGCGATGAACACCAGCGACAGCGCAATGACGAGCCCAGGCACCGCCTGCAGCAGATACGGAAGCCGATCCGCGACCTTGGCGATTCGACCTCGATAGCGGACCACGACAAGCCCGACGGGCAACGCCAGCACGCAGCTAAGCAGTGCCCCTCCGAATGCAAGATACAGCGAGGCGCTGAGCGTCTCCCCGACACGCTCCAGTTGGAGGCGCGACGATGCCCCCTCCTCAATCCAATACCCCAGCATGACCAGTGGAATCAGGCAGCCCAACGTGACCAGGAGACCAAGCACTGCCTGCAATGGCCACTGCCATGCGCCGAGATCGATCGGTGCACTCTGCCGCGCGACACCCTGCCCAGTCCGGGTAAATCCGCGTCCGCGCAGTCTAAGCTCAAGCCAAAGCAAGACCAGACACAGTGCCAAAAGCACGGCGGACAACATGGCTGCATGGGTATTGCTGAACTCCAGTTCGAATTGCTGATAGATCGCAGTCGTGAATGTCTGGAAACGCAGGATGGACAGGGCCGCGAACTCGATCAGCATATGCAATGCCACGAGCAGGCTAGTGGCCAACAAGGTCGGACGCAGCAAGGGGAACGTAACCTTCCAGAACGCCTCGGCGCGACGATAACCGAGCATTCGAGCCGACTCCTCCAGCGACGCATCAATGCTACGGAGCGCGGCCGCTACGGGAAGGTAGACCACCGGATATTTGGCAAGCGTCATGACGAGGACGGCGCCCCACAGCCCTTCGAAAGCCGGACTGATGGAGACCCAGGTGAAGCTGCTGACAAACGCAGGGATGGCAAATGGCAGGCAGAGCAGGACGTTCCACTGACGACGGCCCTTGATATCCGACCGCGTCATGCACCAGGCCAACAGTAAACCGATCGCCGCACAGAAGAACGTGACCAGAACCATTAGCGCCAATGTATTGAGGAGCAATTGCCCAACAAAGGGCCGCCACAGGAGATGCCATGCATAGGCCCATCCCGACTCCCAGGTGCGGGCAGCGATGAACACAAGCGGTAGCGCAGCCACAAGCGCAACCAGGGCAACGGGCAGCTGTAGCCAAAAAGGCGCAGCGCGCCGGCTATTGCGCGCCCCCGCTTGAGGCAATTCCCCAGCCGTCGTCAGCATGTCAGTTCAGGCCAACTTCCCGTTCCAGATCCAGCGCATCCTCCGCCAATCCGATTTCCGCTGGCGTCAGCTGTGGCGGTTGCAACTCCCCGTAGGGTTTGAGCAATGGATCCGCGGAGACCTTCGGATTCATCGGGTATTCGGCAGACTGGGTCAGAATGGCGCGCTGCCCTGCTTCGCTGACCATGAAAGCCAGAAACGCCTGCGCCTCGGCAGGATGTTTGGTTGTCTTGACGACGGCTGCACCGGAGACGCTGACCAGACCGCCTGCGTCACCCGCCGCGAAATAGTGCAGCTTGGACTTGAGCTCGCCCTTTTCCTTGCGCAGCGCCATCCAGTAGTAGCTGTTGACCAGCGCTGCCGCCACTTCGCCGTTCTCGACCGCTTTCATGGCGGTAACATTGTTCATATAGCTGGAACCAAACGCCTTGAGGCCGGTTAGCCATTCTTCAGCCGCATCACGCCCCTCAAGACGAATAACGGCTGCGGTCTGCCCAAGGAATTCACCGGAGCTCGGCACAAACGCAACCTTGCCGTTCCAGTCGGGCGACGCTACATCGAGGACATGCTCCGGAAGCTCATCCTGGGCGATCAACTCCGGATTGTAAGCAAGCACACGAGCACGGGCAGTGATACCGAGCCAGTAGCCCTGCGAGTCTGACTGCCGTGGGTCGACCTGCGCTAATGTGGCGTCGTCGACCTTGGCCAGCAGGCCTTGCTGAGCCAGCTTGATCAACGGCGGCGCTTCCTCGGTGTAGATGATGTCAGCCGGAGATCGCTCTCTTTCAACGGCGATCTGATTGGCCAACTGGCCGCCGCCACCCTTGCGGATCTTCACCTTGATGCCAGTTTTTTCTTCGAACGCCTTGGCAATTGCGACACCCGTCGCTTCGTGCTGGCCGTTATAGAGCGTCAGCGTTACCGGGTCGGCGAACGCGGTGCCCGTCATCAACCCGCACGCCAGAAATGCACCGCGTAACCATCCGCGTTGCCTCTCGAACCGACGCTTGACCATCACGACGACCTCAGAACGAAAACAGGCCGCGAGTATACGCTCGCGGCCTGATAAATGCACTTCATTCGCATCTAGACAGCTTGTTCCAGAGAGGATCGCTTTCGACCCTCGCTCAGCTGTTAACGAGTGACGTGAATGTAGTACCGATGGCGTTCGTACTGATCCAGTACGTCGCCAATGACGCCATTGGTGCTCCAACCCATGATGTCGTAATCCTGCCCACCTTCGCGCAAGTGGACCTCGGCTCGGAAGTACTTACGCTCTTCACGGTCCTGATCGCGATCGCGAAGGGCGAAAGACGGCTGGATGTAGGCGCGTGGCTTCACGGTATACAGGAAGTCCAGCTCATCACCATGCCTGATCTCCAAAGACGCGTTATTACTCTCATCGTCCTTTTTGACTTCCACTTCGTAGCCCTGCTTGCGCAACTCCTCGGCGACTGCTTCGAACGCAGGCACGACCGTGTCGTCGATGAAGCGGATCACATGGTTTCGACGCGGCATCATGACCATGTTGCGCAGCCGACGCTGCCAGCCCTCGCCACCCGAGCCCGGCGTGCTGGAAAGCGCCAACGCCTGGTAGCGCAATGCACGCTTCGCTGAATCCAGGTTGAGCGCCTTGAACAGGCCCCAGATCGCCAGGAGCAGGATGATGGAGAAAGGCAATGCACTCGCGATCGTAGCGGTCTGCAACGCTTTCAGGCCATCGGCCAATAGCAGCGCGATTGCAACTACACCCATTAGAGTCGACCAGAAGATACGCTGCCACACCGGCGTCTCGGATTGCCCGCCCGAAGCTAGCAGATCGACGACCAGCGCACCGGAGTCTGCAGAGGTGACGAAGAAGACGACAACCATCAAAACGGCAATCGTGGAAACGATAGCGCTGAGCGGTAGCTGATGCAGGAAAGCGAACAGTGCAACAGAGCTGTCCTGATCAACCGCCTCTGCGAGTGACGTCAACCCTTCGACCAGAATGAAATGGATCGCCGTATCGCCGAACACCGTCATCCAAAGCATGGTGAAGCCTGCTGGCACGAACAGGACGCCGCAGACGAACTGGCGAATCGTCCGGCCGCGCGAAATGCGCGCGATGAACATACCGACGAATGGCGACCATGCGATCCACCATCCCCAATAGAACAGCGTCCAGCCGCCGATCCAGTCGGTTGGCTGGTAGGCATACAGATTGAACGTCATGCTGACGATTTCCGACAGATAGCTGCCGGTGTTCTGCACGAAGACCTGCAGCAGGAAAACAGTCGGCCCAAGTATGAGCACGAAGATCATCAATATGACGGCGAGGGCCAAATTTGTCTCAGACAGGATCCGGATGCCCTTGTCCAGGCCGGTCGCAACCGAAAGCGTGGCGAGGGCACATGTCCCGATGATCAGACCGATCTGTACCGGTACCGATACAGGCAGACCGAACAGGTAATTGAGGCCCGTGTTGATCTGCGAGACCCCTAGCCCGAGCGATGTCGCAACACCCAGCACGGTACCAATGATCGCGAAGATGTCGACCGCATGACCTATAGGGCCGTGTATCCGCTCACCAATCAGAGGGTAAAGGGCGGACCGAAGAGTCAGTGGCAAATTATGGCGATAGCTGAAGAACGCGAGGATCAAGGCGACAATTGCGTAAATCGACCATGCGTGGAGGCCCCAATGGAAGAACGTGATCTTCATTGCCTCTCGCGCAGCGTCTACGTTCCCGCCCTCTCCAACCGGTGGGCCAATGAAGTGCATGACGGGCTCTGCGACGCCGAAGAACATCAAGCCAATGCCCATGCCTGCTGAAAACAGCATGGCGAACCAGGTGAGGCTACGATAATCCGGTTCGCTATGATCAGGGCCGAGCTTGAGATCGCCGTAACGGCTGACCGCGAGAAACACGACGCAGATCAGAATGATCGCGACTACCAGAATGTAGAACCAGCTTGCGTTGGTAAGTATCCACGCTTGGATCGCACCGAAGCCGGCCTGCGCCGTTTCCGGCGACATCACGGCAAACACCACCAGGGCAAGTATCAAGGCTCCCGCCGTGTAGAACACCGGCGGATTTATCGTTCTATTGGAGGGATTCTCCATGGAAGGGAAACTCCTTACTCTTTCCATTTGAAGACCGACGCAAAGCGTAGCGGCATCATCTAGATGACAGGCCCGTTTCGGGATAATTCGAAACACAGCAGCGCGGCACGACACGCACCTTAACCGAAAGGTCGTTCCATATGAGGAAAGCCGCGTTGCATACCGCCGGGCGGACTTCCGATTCTGACGTGGAATAATGGGCGGCTTCTTCATTTGGTCATAGATAACTCCCTCAATGCAGCATCCCCCAAGCCACACCCATCTTTCACCACGCGCCATATTGCTGATCGAATTCGCTCTTGCTGTGGGCGGCTTCGCAATCGGTACCGGCGAGTTCGCCATCATGGGACTGATGCCTGATGTCGCAAGCGGCCTTGGCATAAGCGAGCCGCAAGTCGGGCATGTCATCAGCTCCTATGCGCTGGGTGTAGTCGTCGGCGCTCCGTTGCTGGCAATCCTCGGAGCGCGCTTGCTGCGGCGGCACCTGCTTCTGCTGCTCATGGCTTTCTTCGCATTGGGCAACCTGGCCAGCGCGCTCGCGCCAAGCTACCACTCACTGATGGTCTACCGGTTCATCGCTGGGCTGCCCCACGGTGCCTATTTCGGAGTAGCGGCATTGGTGGCTGCTTCCCTCGTACCGGCCAATCAACGTGCCAAGGCAGTCAGTAGGGTCATGCTTGGACTGACGACTGCGATGCTTATCGGGAATCCACTGGCCACGCTGCTCGGGCAATGGCTTAGCTGGCGATTCGCTTTCGCGCTTGTCGCCGGGATTGCGCTATTGACGGTAGTACTGGTGTACCTCTATCTGCCCGTACAGTCGAATGAGAAGCGGAGCGACCCGGTCAAGGAGCTGCGCGCATTCAACCGGGCGCAGGTCTGGCTTGCCCTGGCGATCAGCTCGGTCGGCTTCGCTGGCATGTTCTGCGTCTTTAGCTACCTGGCGCCTACACTTCTGCAGGTTACGCAGGCACACCCGGGCTGGATCCCCTTCGGGCTTGCAGCGTTCGGCGTTGGAGGCATCGCCGGCAATATCTTCGGTGGGTGGCTGTACGATCGGATGCAATTCCGCTCGGTAGCCTGGCTGCTCGGCTGGAGCGCGCTCGTAACATTGGCATTTCCATTCGCTGCGCACTCGTTATGGACGATACTGCCCGCAACGGTGTTGATCGGCACGATGGTGGCGCTCTCCCCCGCATTGCAGACGCGCCTGATGGACGTCGCGGCCGATGCTCAGACGCTTGCCGCAGCTTCGAACCACGCTGCCTTCAACATCGCCAACGCGCTCGGGCCTTGGCTGGGCGGCCTTGCGATCACCGCGGGTCTGGGCTGGACTTCGACGGGTTATGTCGGCTCGGCTACTGCACTGATCGGCCTTGCGATCTTTTGGCTTGCGAAAGGACTCGACGTCACACCGCCGGAGACGCATCCGACATCCTCACGCACCTAATGCCTTTAGCCAGGAGATCCCCACCGGCGCCCATGCACCCCCCCAACCCACGCTGGCATCTTGCCGGTGTGGGTCCGGTCTACCCGAGTTGAGCCCCCTCATCTCCGCTCGGCAGCACCTGCAGATAGCTGGCGATCCCGAAACCATGCGCTGTCCTTGCCTAGCAAGGCTGACTGAACGAGTCTTTGAACAACGGCACTCCAACTTGGCGATAAAGCATTCCAGAACCTGCCCGGTTCTAAAAAGCTCCCGTAGCACCTATCCTTTCAGGACCCGTTTCACGACTCGCCCAAGTTTTAGCGATGCACCCTCCGCCCGGCGATGCCGGACTGCCGCCTCTCGATCCTGGAGCATAAATGAAGCGCACCTTTTATCTGTTGGCACCGCTCGCACTCGCCTTGGGCGCGTGCACCACCTCGCATCCAGACATCGTCACGCTTGATGGCGCCGACACCCGCAACTGCGCCCCGCTCGTACTCGACCGCGGACAAATGTTGATCCTATCCCTACCCAGCAACCCAACCACGGGTTATCGCTGGGTAATCCATGATGATGCGGCGCCACAACTGGAAAGCCTTGGCCCAGAGGTGTACAGCAACCCCAAAGGCGACAGCCTGATCGGGGCAGATGGACAGTCCACGTGGCGGTTCAAGGCGACCACAGCGGGTGACGCAACCCTGCGCCTCGCCTACCAGCGGCCCTGGGAGTCGGATAGCCCGCCATCGCAGTCTGTGGAATGCACGCTTCGAGTCCAGTGATTACCAGGCGCATTCCGGGATCGCCTCGCACTCGTTAGAATGCGCACCCTTTGAGCGACCATGAGCCCCATCGTGAACGAGGATGCCGACCGCCTTTTTGCCCACCCGCTGACACGGGTGCAGGACTTTGTCTTCAACGAGGATGTGGTCCGCGTTTTTCCGGACATGATCAAACGGTCAGTGCCGGGTTACCCCACGATCGTGGAAAACATCGGGGTACTAACGGCGCGCTTCGCCCAGCCCAACACCGCACTCTATGATCTGGGCGCCTCGCTGGGGGCCGTCACACAGGCGATGCGCAGGCATGTCAGTACCGAGGGTTGCCGCGTGATCGCGGTCGATAACTCTTCTGCCATGGTCGAGCGCTGCAGGGAGTACCTTAAAGCCCAAGACACGATGTTTCAGGAGCTGCTCCCCGTCGACGTCGTGCTGGGCGACATCCTTAACGTAGACCTGGCTCCTGCATCGGTCATCGCCCTGAACTTCACACTGCAATTCATCGAGCCGGAACACCGCGCCGATCTGCTCACGCGCCTGCGGCGGGCACTGAACCCAGGCGGTGCCCTCATCCTTTCTGAAAAGCTCCGCTTCGAAAACGCGGAAGACCAGGCATTGCTCACAGAGCTACACCTCGACTTCAAGCGCGCCAACGGCTACAGCGACCTCGAGATTGCACAAAAACGTGCCGCCATCGAAAACGTCATGAAACCCGATAGCCTCGAGCAACATACCGTACGCTTGCAGGCGGCAGGGTTCAGCCGAGTCATTCCCTGGTTCCAGTGCCTCAACTTCGCCTCATTGATTGCCCTTCCATGATCGATTTTTCTCCTCTCGCGACGCGACTTTCGCGCACGCCCCTCGCTGCCTGGGCCGCAACGCTGCAGGATCAATACAACGCTCGATATGCCATCGGCCACGGTGACCTGCCCCGCTGGCGGGCAGCGGTTGAGGCTATTCCTACGTTGGTTCCGGACCAGATTGATCTGGCCGAATCCCTGACACTGACTGGAAAAACCACACCGGAACAGACCGCTGCGCTAGAGGCAGCTCTCAAGGGCCTCATCCCGTGGAGGAAGGGCCCTTTCCATTTGTTCGGAGTTCATGTGGACACGGAATGGAGGTCGGACTGGAAATGGAAACGTGTTGCGCCGCATCTGGACCTGTCAGGCAAGCGTATTCTCGATGTTGGCTGCGGTAACGGCTACTACATGTGGCGAATGCTGGGCGCGGGCGCCGACACGGTGGTGGGCATCGATCCGAACTGGCTTTTTTTCTGTCAATTCCAGGCCATGTGCCGCTTGTTACCAGGACAGCCGGCCTGGCAGCTTCCGATTGGCCTTGAAGACCTGCCGCCGCGCCTCGAAGGCTTCGACACCGTCTTTTCCATGGGCGTCCTGTACCACCGTCGCTCGCCGATCGATCACCTTCTTGAACTGAAGGACTGCCTCGTCCAAGGGGGGGAACTGGTGCTCGAAACACTCGTTATTGACGGACAGGTGAACGATGTCCTCGTTCCCGAAGACCGCTACGCACAAATGCGTAATGTCTGGTTTTTGCCATCGGTGCCCGCCTTGGAGCTGTGGCTGCGTCGGGCGGGATTCGTCGACGTAAGGTGCGTGGACGTCAGCGTCACCGGGACGGATGAGCAACGCAGCACCGAGTGGATGCGTTACCAATCCCTGCCCGACTTCCTGGACCCCGACGACACCTCACTGACCGTAGAAGGCCTGCCGGCCCCGATGCGAGCAGTGATGGTCGCGCGAAAGCCGTAGTTGGCGCTGCGCCATCCAGGGCATTGCAGGTGACACCGTCAACTTTTCCATAGGCAACAAAAAACCCGCCAAAGCGGGTTCTGCCGACCACTTCCCAGTATCCATACCGGGCTGCCTTCCTGGCGGTGGCGTATCATCCATGAGCGACCTGAGCACGCCCTGTGCTGCAGTTGATGGGGGCTATCTTACTGGCCCGGTACAGGCAGCGTAATGGCTGTTCTCAGACACGTCGTGTAAGACATTCGCTATAGGTGGTCGACGTCCGGTTGCCAGCGCTGCTGCTACGGTCTTGCCGGTTGGCTCAAGCGCAGGCGCAAGAAAGGTTCAGTCCCAATACCGAACAGGACATCACCGAGCGAGCCACCACTCGCCCATCGAATCTCGAATCGATCCAATCGAGCTCAACCAAGCAATGCCGGCCGAAGCACTTTTCCATAGGCAACAAAAAACCCGCCGAAGCGGGTTCTGTCGACCACTTCCCAGTATCCATACCGGGCTGCCTTCCTGGCGGTGGCGTATCATCCATGAGCGACCTGAGCACGTCCTGTGCTGCAGTTGATGGAGGCTATCTTACCGGCCCGGAGAGGACCGCGTAATGGCTATTCTCGGACGCGCAGTGTAAGACATTCGCCATACGCGCATCAGTCATCGCTTATCTGGATGTTCGGCATGGCGACTGCGGTGCGGCCTGCCTGGACGATACGTGCACCTACGCGACGGGCCGTTTCCTGATAGATCATGGCAATCTGGCTTTCGGTGTCGGCAATAGCGGTCGGCTTGCCGCTGTCAGCCTGCAACCGAATCGCCATGGAAAGTGGAAGCGAAGCCAGCAGATCTACGCCATACTGCGAAGCCAGCTTTTCGCCACCGCCTTCACCAAACAGATGTTCAGCGTGTCCGCAGTTTGAGCAGATATGCACGGCCATGTTCTCGACAACGCCCAGCACAGGAATGTTGACCTTACGAAACATCTCGACCCCTTTCTTTGCGTCGAGGAGCGCCAGATCCTGCGGTGTCGTTACGATGACAGCGCCCGCGACCGGTACCTTCTGCGCCAGGGTCAACTGGATGTCCCCGGTGCCCGGCGGCATGTCGATCACCAGATAGTCGAGATCATTCCAGGCCGTTTGTGTGACCAGCTGAAGCAGTGCACCGGACACCATCGGCCCACGCCATACGACAGGCGTGTTGTCATCCGTCAGAAATGCCATCGACATGACCTGCACGCCGTGCGCTTCGAGCGGAATGAAGTACTTCTGGTCCTTGACTTGCGGGCGGGTTCCCTCAGGAATACCGAACATGATGCCAAGGCTTGGCCCGTAGATATCCGCGTCGAGAATGCCTACCCGTGCGCCTTCGCGTGCAAGCGCCAACGCCAGATTGGCCGCGGTGGTCGACTTCCCGACACCGCCTTTGCCCGAAGCGACCGCAATAACGTTCTTCACGTTGCCGAGTGCCGGAACCTGATCCTGCGCCTTGTGCGCCTCGACCTTGCATATGACCGACACACTCGCGCGTGTCACGCCCTCCATGTTCTCGAGCGCGACCTCTAGCAACTGAGCCAGGCCGTTACGGAAGAGATCGGCAGCGTAACCAAGCTGGATCTCGACCCTGACCTGGGAGCCATCGATATCGACGCCCTTCAGACTACCTGCACTGACGAGGTCCTGCCCCAGATGGGGATCGATGTATTGGCGAAGCGTTGCTTCTACCGCGTCGCGGCTTATCACACTCATGAAGACTCCAGCTGAAAGTTATGTAAATCGCTCGGGCATCTTATCAGCAGCCTTTCCAGGCCACAGAATTGCGATGCCCGTTCACGGCCGATTGAGGCCCAACCATTCGTGGGCCGACTGGCCCGGTAAACGCTGCATCCTTTATAGTTATGCCCTTTCCCTTCGCATTCAGTGACTGCCCGCCGATATGTCCGAACCCCGTCAGATACTCGTTACCAGCGCCCTCCCCTATGCCAATGGCTCGATTCACCTCGGGCACATGGTGGAGTACATCCAGACCGACATCTGGGTGCGGTTCCAAAAGATGCGCGGCAACCAGTGCACGTACGTCTGTGCGTCGGACGCTCACGGGTCTGCCATCATGCTGCGTGCCGAAAAGGAAGGCATCACGCCAGAACAGCTCATCGATAACGTTCGCGGCGAGCACACGACGGACTTTGCCGACTTCCTGGTCGACTTCGACAACTTCCACTCGACACATGCTCAGGAAAACCGCGAGCTTTCGGAATCCATCTATCTGGCGCTGCGCAATGCTGGCCATATCGCCAACCGCGCGGTGACACAGTATTTCGACCCGGAAAAAGGCATGTTCCTGGCCGACCGTTTCATCAAGGGCACCTGCCCCAACTGCGGTGCTGCCGACCAATACGGCGACAATTGCGAGAAGTGCGGGGCGACCTACTCGCCAACTGAACTAAAGGATCCGCGTTCCGCGATCTCGGGCGCAGTACCGGTACTCAAGGAGTCCCAGCATTTCTTCTTCAAGCTGCCTGACTTCGACCAGACGCTGAAACAGTGGACACGTGGCGGCGCGCTGCAGGACGCGGTCGCGAACAAGATTTCCGAATGGCTCGATGCGGGCTTGCAGGAGTGGGATATCTCTCGCGACGCGCCCTACTTCGGCTTCGAGATTCCCGGTGAGCCGGGCAAGTATTTCTACGTATGGCTCGACGCCCCAATCGGTTACATGGCGAGCTTCAAGAACCTGTGTGATCGCCGACCTGACCTGGATTTCGACGCGTACTGGAAGAAAGAATCGACGGCTGAGCTCTACCACTTTATCGGCAAGGACATCGTGAACTTCCATGCGCTGTTCTGGCCGGCCATGCTCGAAGGCGCTGGCTATCGCAAGCCAACGGCGTTGAACGTTCATGGCTTCCTGACCGTCGACGGGCAAAAGATGTCCAAGTCCCGTGGCACTTTCATCAAGGCCCGGACCTATCTGAACCATCTGAATCCGGAATACCTGCGCTACTACTTCGCGAGCAAGCTTGGCCGAGGCGTCGATGACCTCGACCTGAACCTCGAAGACTTTGTACAAAAGGTCAATTCGGACCTGGTCGGGAAGGTCGTGAATATTGCCAGCCGCTGCGCAGGCTTCATTCACAAGGGCAATGGTGGTGTGCTGGTAGCGAGCAATGCGGCACCCGAGCTAACGGCGGCCTTCCAGGCCGCAGCACCGAGTATTTCGGATGCCTACGAGCAACGCGATTTTGCGCGGGCCATGCGTGAGATCATGGCGCTCGCGGACCGCGCTAATGCGTGGATCGCCGATATGGCGCCTTGGGCCCTCAACAAGCAGGAGGGCAAGCAGGACGAAGTGCAGGCCATCTGCGCAACCGGCATCAACCTCTTCCGCCAGTTGGTGATCTTCCTCAAACCCGTTTTGCCCAAGCTTGCCGAAGCGGCAGAGAACTTCCTGAACGTCAGCCCCCTTACTTGGGCGGACCATCAGGACCTGCTCGCAAACCACCCCCTCAACGCCTTTAGCCCCCTGATGACCCGTATAGAACCTGCAAAAATCGAAGCCATGATCGACGCGTCCAAGGAAGACCTCGCTGCCGAAGCCCCGAAGCCCCAGGGCAACGGCGAATTGACCAAGGAGCCGCTGGCTGCCGAAATCAACTTCGATACGTTCGCAGCCGTGGACCTTCGCATTGCATTGATCGAAAAATGCGACTTCGTCGAAGGTGCGGACAAGCTGCTGCGCCTGACACTGGACATTGGCGATGAGAAGCGCAACGTCTTCTCCGGCATCAAGAGTGCGTACCCTGATCCCAGCAAGCTGGAAGGCCGCCTGACCTTGTATGTCGCGAATCTCGCCGCTCGCAAGATGAAGTTCGGCGTATCGGAAGGCATGGTCCTTGCGGCGGGCCCGGGTGGTGAGGAAATCTACCTTTTGAGCCCGGATAGCGGCGCCAAACCCGGCCAGCGCGTCAAGTAACGTTCGGCTCATCCTGAGGCCGGCGCTAGCCGGCCTCATTCGTTTCCGCCAATAGCCGAGCATCACGGCTCGGTACTGCGACCATGACACCATCTGCCATTTCAGTTCAGGCCATCGACGCGCTACTGCCTCAGACACAGTGCGGAAAGTGTGGCCACCCGGGCTGCCTGCCCTATGCGAAGGGCATTGCATCCGGTGAAGCGATAAACAAATGTCCACCGGGCGGGCAGGCCACCGTGTCACGTCTGGCAGCCCTTCTGCACAAGCCCGCCATGCCATTGGCGGAGCCTGAAATCCCGCCACAGATCGCGTTCATCCGAGAAGACGAGTGCATCGGTTGCACGAAGTGCATCCAGGCATGCCCTACCGACGCCATCCTCGGAGCAGCCAAACTGATGCATACCGTCATCCGCGACGAGTGCACGGGCTGCGAGCTTTGCGTGGTCCCGTGCCCGGTGGACTGCATAGACATCCTGCCGTTGGATGAGCATGAAGCAGCCCAGCAACGCGCTCGCGCTGACCACTTTCGTCTACGTCATAGGGCTCGCCTCGAACGACTGGCTTCTGAAGCGGCAAAACGTGAGTCCGAACGCAATGCCAGGCTCGCGCGCGCGGCCCGGGCGGCAGTCGATCACCCATCATCCGCAGCTGCCCAAAACGGAGCAGGCGCCCCTGGCACGCAAGCAAGCGATATCAAGCGCCTGAAGCTCGAGGCGGCTATGGCCCGAGTTGCGCTCGGCAAGGTGGAGAAACAGTTCGCCCAACGTGGTACGGACACGTTGAAGGCACAGGTCGAACAGCTGCGCGAGGCCAGTCGCCGAGCGGATGAAGCGCTGCAACGTGCCAGCCCACCCAAACCTGGCGCAGACGAAGCCGACATTAAAAAGGCCAAGATTGCAGCAGCCATGACCCGCGCTCAGGTCAGCAAAGCTGAAAGAGCCTACGGCGATTCGCCAACGAGCGACCAGGTCACTCAACTGGAGGGGCTTCGCCGCGCTGCCAACGCGGCCCAGGCCACGCTCGAACGCCTGCTTTCGCATTGAACACACTCTGACGGAACCACGACATGAACGCCGCCAAACGTCTTGAGATCTTCCGGCGCTTACACGAAGACAATCCGAATCCAACGACCGAGTTGGCATACACCACGCCTTTCGAATTGCTGATTGCGGTGATTCTGTCAGCGCAGGCGACTGATGTCGGCGTAAACAAGGCGACGGCGAAGCTGTTCCCGATTGCCAACACGCCCGAGGCCATCCATGCACTGGGCGTCGATGGACTCTCGGAGTACATCAAGACCATCGGCCTCTACAACAGCAAGGCGAAGAACGTCATTGAAACCTGCCGCATCCTCATGGAGCAGCATGGCAGCCAGGTACCCGAAACCCGCGAGGCGCTGGAAGCACTTCCAGGGGTCGGCCGCAAGACGGCGAATGTGGTCTTGAACACGGCCTTCCGGCAGCCGGCCATGGCGGTCGACACTCACATCTTTCGGGTTTCCAACCGCACCAATATTGCGCCAGGCAAGAACGTGGTTGAGGTGGAGCGGAAGCTGATGAAGTTCGTCCCGAAGGACTATCTCATGGATGCCCATCATTGGCTCATCTTGCATGGACGCTATGTCTGCATCGCACGCAAGCCGCGCTGCGGAAGCTGCCGCATTGAAGATTTATGCGAGTACAAGCACAAGACATCGGACGATTGAACAAGCCCGGATTTTTTGCACCTGACGATTGAAAAAATCTTTTTTACGACCTCCGCCTTTGCGGATATAAGGTGCGCCATGTAGCCCCCGTTCCTAAGGAGCGAATGCCATGGCAGATGATGTAGATATTGAACTTGACGATGATGTAACCACTGACGATCAGGACGACGCACCCGTCGAAGTCGCGAAGACCAACCTTACCAAGCGCCGAATCATCGATAATTTGCTTGAAGAACGCCGGCTGCAAAAGCAGCTCAATGACTACGACTTCGACATCTGATCGAAGCGGCGGTCACTCTTTGCCCTTCTGATCAGGCTGCTTCTTGCCGGTAGCCTGGCCACCCGCCCCGACCCCAGCTGTAACTGTTATGCCGCCTCTGGCGAAGCCGTTCCTGCCCGAGCGCTAGCCATGCATAAAAAACCCCGGCTCAAGCCGGGGTTTTTACGAAGCGGACCGGTGATCAGTTGAGCTTGCGGCCCTTACCAGCAGCGATACGCATGCGCAGGGCGTTCAGCTTGATGAAGCCTGCTGCATCGGCCTGGTTGTAGGCCCCGCCGTCTTCCTCGAACGTTGCGATGTTGGCGTCGAACAGGGAATCGTCGGACTTGCGGCCGACCACGATGACATTGCCCTTGTACAGCTTCAGGCGGACCACACCGTTCACATTGACCTGGGATGCATCGATCATCTGCTGGAGCATCAGACGCTCTGGGCTCCACCAGTAGCCAGTGTAGATCAGGCTCGCATACTTCGGCATCAGTTCATCCTTGAGGTGCGCCACTTCGCGGTCCAGGGTGATGGACTCGATCGCGCGGTGCGCCTTCAGCATGATGGTGCCACCAGGCGTCTCGTAGCAGCCACGGGACTTCATACCGACGTAGCGGTTCTCGACGATGTCCAGACGACCGATACCATTTTCACCGCCAATGCGGTTCAGTTCGGCCAGCACCTGGGCAGGCGTCATTTCCTTCCCATCGATGGCGACGATGTCGCCGGCCTTGTAGGTCAGCTCAATGTACGTCGGAGTATCAGGCGCAGCCTCAGGAGACTTGGTCCAGCGCCACATGTCCTCTTCGTGCTCCGTCCAGGTGTCTTCCAGCACACCCCCTTCGTAGGAGATATGCAGAAGGTTGGCATCCATGGAGTAAGGCGATTTCTTCTTGCCATGGCGCTCGATCGGAATGGCATGCTTCTCGGCATAATCCATCAACTTCTCGCGAGACAACAGGTCCCACTCACGCCATGGAGCGATCACCTTGACGCCAGGCTTCAGCGCATACGCGCCGAGTTCGAAGCGAACCTGATCATTACCTTTGCCAGTAGCGCCGTGAGAAATCGCATCAGCCCCAGTCTCGTTGGCGATCTCGATAAGACGCTTGGCGATCAGCGGCCGCGCGATCGATGTACCCAGCAGATACTCGCCTTCATAGACGGTATTGGCCCGAAACATGGGGTATACGAAATCGCGGACGAACTCTTCGCGAAGGTCGTCAATGTAGATTTCCTTGACGCCCATGGCCTGGGCTTTGGCGCGTGCAGGCTCGACCTCTTCGCCCTGACCAAGGTCAGCGGTGAAGGTGACCACTTCGCAGCTGTAGGTGTCCTGCAGCCATTTCAAGATTACCGAGGTGTCCAGGCCGCCTGAATATGCCAGGACAACCTTCTTCACGTCCGCCATGCCATCCACTCCACGGGGTTGTTCGCAAAGGACGGGATTCTACTGGTCCGGCGCCCGCATTTACAGCGGCGTATGCGTCAACCGCCAGCGGGATTCTCCGACGCCTGTGCAGGCGGGTTCGTCGCTTCCGCTTGCGCCTGGCTCGTCACGGGTTCTCGAGACAAGCTGATCATTACCCGTCGATTCTTGGCGCGGTTGGCGGCGCTGCTGTTGGGCACGAGCGGATAACGCTCACCGTGGAAGCGCACCACGATGCTATCGGCCGGCACGCCGCGTCCGACAAGATACTCCTGAACAGCCAGCGCCCGGCGCCTCGACAGATCTCGGTTGGTCAGCCGGTTGCCGCTGTTGTCGGAATGGCCATCGAGCTCAATGTGGTTGACGCTTGGATCTGCCTTCATGAACTCAAGGATGATGTCCAGCTTGGCCTTCGCTACGTCATCCAGGTCCGTACCGGCACCGGGAAAGCCCAGCTGGGATCGCTGGATCTGATCGAAATTGACCGGTAAGAGCTTTGCGGTACATCCAAGGTAGTTGTCATAAGCCGTCCGGAAACGCGTAGGTAGCAGCCGCACCTCAAGCGACTCGCTTCCGGAGAACGTTCGGTGGCGAACGAGCGGGCTGCGCCCTTCGAGCAGACCGGTCAACAACCGCCCGGCCTGCTCCTGGGTGCTGCTGAATGGTTTATCACCATCCGTGACATTCACGACCCCAAGGTTGATGTCCCCACGTCCGGGTTGCCACGGTGCAGCAGCAGCGAGCAACAAGGCCGACCCCTTGCCCATCCATCGCTCATTGGCACTCAGACGGAAAATCGCAGCCTCGCCAGCGCGGCGCACGAATTCGCCGCTACCAAAACCCGTCACCGACTGGGATAGCCGGCATTCGAACTGATCGCCATCGACCGTCCACTCCGCTTGTTCCAGACGCGTCTGGAACGTCAGTGCCATGGCAGGCAGGCTGACGAACAGAAACGACGCTAGAACGAGGTGCGAGCGCACGATGGTCTCCAAAAAAGCAAAGGCAGATACCCTGATATCGGTGCCGCGGCACGGAACTTGAGCGGCATCGTGCCGTGCCGGTGTCACGCTTTTCCGGTAGCATGCCCATGATTCCATTCAGCAATGCCAGATCGCCTGCTTTTTCTCGCAGGGACGACTGGTAGACCACGATCCGGATGCCTGCATGACCGACCGCATCACCTTGCTCCGCCCAGATGACTGGCACATTCACCTTCGGGATGGCGCCGTACTCCCGCATACCGTGGCTGACGCTGGCCGCGTCTGCGCTCGGGCCATTGTCATGCCGAATCTCGTACCGCCCGTGCGCACGGCTGATGACGCTGGCCAATACCGCCAGCGCATACTGGATGCACGGCCTGCTGGCAGTCATTTCGAACCGTTGATGACGCTTTATCTCACTGAGAGCACAACGCCGGATGACATCCGCGTAGCGAAGGCGGCAGGCTTCGTACACGCCGTGAAGCTTTACCCGGCCGGCGCGACGACAAATTCGGCCTCAGGCGTGACGTCCGTCGACAATGTCTTTCCAGTCCTGGAGACCATGGCAGAAGTCGGAATGCCCCTGCTCATTCACGGCGAGGTCACGCGTGCCGATGTCGACGTGTTCGACCGCGAAAAGCGCTTTATCGATGAGCACATGGTTCGTCTCGTCGATCGCTTCCCGGCGCTGAGGATCGTTTTCGAGCACATCACCACAGCCGATGCGGCGACCTTCGTCCGTGAGGCGCCGAATAATGTCGCCGCGACGATCACGCCCCAGCACCTGCTCTTTAACCGCAATCACATGCTGGTCGGCGGAATCCGCCCGCACTTTTTCTGCCTGCCCATCCTCAAGCGTAACACCCATCAAGTTGCGCTTCTGGACGCGGCCACAAGCGGTAATCCGAAGTTCTTCCTCGGCACGGATTCGGCGCCCCATGCCCAGCACGCCAAGGAAAACGGCTGCGGTTGCGCGGGCTGTTACTCGGCCAATGCCGGCATCGAGCTTTATGCTGAAGCCTTCGAGCAGCGCGATGCCCTCGATAAGCTCGAAGGCTTTGCGAGCCTGCACGGCCCGGATTTCTATGGCCTGCCGCGCAACACGGACCGCATTACGCTGGTACGGGATGACTGGCAGCTTCCAGCTACGCTGCCGTTCGGCGACCAGGTCGTCGTTCCGCTCCGGGCTGGCGAGACGCTCCGCTGGCGCGTACTGGAGGCAGCGCAATGAGTGAAGAACAGTACGACGACGATCTGGACAACGCGCCATCTTCCAGCCCCAAGCATCCAATGGCGCGTCGCTTTCGTGGCTACTTGCCTGTCGTGGTAGACGTTGAGACGGGCGGCTTCAATGCGGCCACGGACGCGTTGCTCGAGATTGCCGCGACGACGATCGGCATGGATGAGCAAGGCATGCTCTTCCCCGAGCACACGGCATTCTTCCGGATCGAGCCATTCGAAGGCGCTAACATCGAAGCAGCGGCGCTCGAGTTCACTGGCATCAAGCTTGACCACCCGTTGCGGATGGCGGTTACCGAAGAACATGCCCTGAACGAAATATTCAGAGGCCTGCGCAAGTCCATCAAGGCGAATGGCTGCAAGCGTGCAATACTGGTCGGCCATAACAGCGCGTTCGACCTTAACTTTCTAAACGCCGCGGTCAATCGCACTGCGCTCAAGCGCAACCCATTCCACCCCTTTTCCAGTTTCGATACCGCCACCCTTGCCGGTCTGGCCTACGGTCAAACGGTACTGGCGAAAGCATGCCAGGCTGCCGGGATCGAATTCGATGGCCGCGAGGCTCATTCCGCCCGCTATGACACCGAGAAGACTGCTGAACTGTTCTGCGGCATCGTCAATCGATGGAAGGAAATGGGCGGCTGGATGGAGTTCGACGACTGACCCGCAAGGCGGCGCCACGGCACCGCTTTTCATGGCCTGCTAAGCGCGATCGTTATGCCCGAGATCGCGACCGGGATCGATCTGGTCGCGTACTCGTTGCTTGAGCACTTTCGCTTCCGGGAAGCCGCCATCGGTCTTGCGTTCCCAAACCTGCACGCCATCGCAGGTTATTCGGAACACCCCGCTATCTCCCGGTTCCAGGGAGACGCCGCCGAGCGCATTCTCGAACGTTGACAGTAATTCCTGCGCGAGCCATGCCGCCCGAAGCAGCCATTGGCAACGCGGGCAATATGTGATGACGACATGGGGTTTTTCCTGGCTCATCCTCGGCGCCTGCGTATCGGACAAAGCCCTATACTATCGGCCTTTTTTCGATCCACGTCCGCCAGGATGTCGCCATGCGCCGTCTCGTTCTTCTGCTTGCCTTTCTCCTTTCCTTTCCTGCACTCGCTGAACCGCAGCGGACGGGCCTCGTGCTGTCCGGCGGCGCGGCAAGAGGGCTCGCGCATATTGGCGTATTGAAAGCGCTCGAAGAGCAGGGCATCCAGATCGACGCCATCGCAGGCACCAGCATGGGCGCGGTTATCGGTGGGCTCTATGCGTCTGGCTACAGCGTCGAAGAGCTGCGTCAGCTGGCGCTTTCATTGGACTGGAGCGAAGTGCTTTCAGACTCCCCGCCTCGTCAGGACATACCGTTCCGGCGCAAACAGGACGACCGTACGTTTCTCGTCAAGCAGCGTCTGAGCTTCAGAGATGACGGCAGCCTCGGGCTGCCGCTTGGGGCAATCCAGGGGCAGAACCTCGCGCTGTTGCTGGAAAAGCTCCTTGTTCGGGCCAGCGATACCCGCGACTTCGATCGTCTGCCGATCCCGTTCCGGGCGGTCGCTACCGACATCGCCAATGACGAGAAGGTGGTATTCAAGGAGGGCCATCTTGCCGAAGCCATTCGCGCGAGCATGTCGATTCCGGCGGTGTTTGCGCCTGTCGAAATTGGCGGGCGCCTGGTGGTGGATGGTGGCATGGTCGACAACATTCCGGTGGATGTGGCCCGCGACATGGGTGTGGACCGCGTCATCGTCGTGGACATCGGCACGCCGCTGAAACCCAAAAAGGAACTGCTCACCGTCGTCGACGTCCTCAATCAGAGCATCACCATGATGACGCGCCGCAATTCGGAAGCTCAACTGGCCACGCTTACGGGCAAGGATGTACTAATCGAACCGCCCATGGCCGGTTACGACGTGACCGACTTCGGCCGCGCCGAGCAGATGATCGATACCGGCTACCGTGCGACCAAGGCGATGGCAGAGCGTCTGGCAACACTGAAATCCAATCGCGGCGGGAACCCGGCACTGACGCTCGCACGCTCCGCGGAATCGCGGGAACCGGTCATAACGGACATCCAGATCGAGAACAACTCCAAGGTAGGTGATGACGTGATCCGTCAGATCATTCGCCAGGAGATCGGTCAGCCCCTGGATATCGAACGGCTGCAGAAGGACATGGGGACGTTGTATGGGCTCGACTACTTCGATCAGGTGCAATACCGCGTCGTCCACGGTAGCCAAGGAAGCAACACGCTCGTCATCGATGCGCGTGAGAAACGATCCGGTACCGACTATCTCCGGCTGGGCATCAACCTTTCGGACGACTTTCGGGGCGAAAGCGTCTACAACCTGGGCGCCAGCTACCGAATGAATGGTATCAATCGTCTGGGTGCTGAATGGCTCACACGACTGCAGCTTGGAGACAAGCAGGAGCTTTTCACCGAGTTCTACCAGCCGCTGGATGTCGGCTCGCGTTGGTTCGTTGCGCCCAACGTATATACCGAATCACAGAACGTCGAATCGACACTGGACAATGACCCGATCGCCCGCTATCGCCTGCAGCGGTACGGCTACGGGCTTAATACAGGCCGCCAGATCGCCAATAACGGCGAGATCCGCTTCGGTATCGGCCAGGCATGGGGCGAAGCCAAGGTAAGACTGGGAGACCGCGATCTGCCAGATGTGAACTTCACGGAAGGCTATTATGAACTCAAATATTCATTCGATACGTTGGACAACGTGGACTTCCCCCATGAAGGGGAGAACATCGACCTGACGCTTCGCCAATACGACCAGAGCCTGGGTTCAGATCAGCGCTATCGCCAATGGGAACTCAATCTGGACAAGCCGTTCGCCAACGGCCCAGATACCTGGATTCTAGGGGGCCGTTATGGCCGTACGATGGACAAGGCCGAAGTCGTGACGTCAAGCTTCCTACTAGGCGGTGCACAACAACTTTCAGGCTTCCGGCAGGATGCGCTGACCGGGCAAAACGTCAGCCTTGGGCGTATTGTCTATTACCGCCGCCTGACCCAACGCGCCATACTGCCACTGGATTTCCCGCTATATCTCGGTGCCTCCCTGGAGCGCGGTCGCATTTGGAACAATGACAACGCGTTCGATAGTGGCTACATCAATGCAGCGAGTATTTTCCTGGGCTATGAAACGCCGCTGGGTCCACTCAACTTCACCTATGGGATGAACGACGAGAACGAACACGCGCTGTACCTGAACCTCGGTCGCAGCTTTTGAAGGCTGATTTTTCCTGCAGACCACATGCACCGAGGGTAGACAAAGCCATTACCCGTAGCATTGCACGAACGCTGTACGCTCGGCCTCAGCACGAGCCGCCGGAACGCCGGCCGCAGCTCCAGGAAGACCGTAGGGGTTGATGCCAAAGATATCGGCGTGCGGCCTCACAAAGTTGATGGCACTTCCACCGTGCGCCGATTCTTAGCGCATTCGAGCGTGAGCGTAGGAAGTAGCGGCAAGGTTGCCCGAATCAGGTGGTCAGGCCTGCCAGGCCCTCTTCCGTCAGGGCTTTTCGAGATTCGCCAGGATTCGGGCGTGTACCTGCTGGCAGCGGCGAATATCTTCTTCATCGATGCCGGCGAACGAATCTTCCCGAACTTGCCTTGAGATCGTTTCGATCTTCTCGATCAGAGGTCGCGCCTTATCTTCCAAGGCAATCTTCTTGGCACGACGGTCCTCAGGAACGCCAACCCGCCGTACGAGCCCCTGGGCTTCGAGGCTATCAAGTAGCCGTGCAAGCGTCGGCCCCTCTACCCCTACGCTCTTTGCCAATTCGCGTTGCGTGGGCATTTCTGGAAAGCGATTCAAATGCATCAGTACCAGCCACCGCGCTTGGGACAGACCGAGCCCGGCGAGGCGTCGGTCAAGCTCTGCGCGCCACGCGCGTGACAGCCAGGCGAGCTGCATCGCAAATCTATGTTGGTCAGGATAGGACATGGGTATTTGAAGTCGCCAAAGCTAATTATTAGTCGACTATTCATAAAAACGTGGGTATTAGCAACTGTTCTTATGTACCGCCTGCATTCTGTTCAGCCAATCCAGGCCTCTCCTACTCCCCGCTTCCATGCTACAGCGAGCCCCCAAAGGCGACTCGCTGCAGGGAACGCACGTTATTGAACGGTTTCCTGCTCCGTGAACAGGTCACTGAACAGCATGCTGGACAGGTAGCGCTCGCCCGAGTCAGGAAGGATTACAACCAAGGTCTTGCCCTGCATGGCGGGATCCTCGGCTAGACGCACTGCAGCCGCCATGGCGGCGCCACATGAAATACCGCAAAGGATGCCTTCCTCCTGCATGAGTCGCCGCGCCATCGTCTTCGACTCTTCGTCGGTCACCTGCTCTACCCGGTCCACCATGGAGAGGTCCAGGTTTGCCGGTACGAAGCCAGCGCCGATGCCCTGAATCTTGTGGGGGCTGGGCTTGATCGGCTCCCCTGACAGCGCTTGAGTGATGACCGGCGAGGTCACCGGCTCCACCGCTACAGATAGAATCGACTTGCCCTTGGTCCCCTTGATGAAGCGTGAGATACCTGTAATCGTTCCACCCGTACCGACGCCTGCGACGAGTACATCTATTGCGCCATCGGTGTCATTCCATATCTCGGGACCCGTCGTCTTCTCGTGAATCGCAGGGTTGGCGGGGTTCTCGAACTGCTGTGGCATGAAGTATTGCGCCGGGTCCGACGCGACAATCTCGCTCGCCTTTTCGATGGCCCCTTTCATGCCTTTCGCCGGTTCGGTGAGCACCAATTCTGCGCCCAGGGCCTTGAGGACCTTGCGGCGTTCGAGGCTCATTGATGCCGGCATGGTCAGCATGAGCTTGTAGCCTCGAGCAGCCGCTACGAACGCCAGCCCGATACCAGTGTTGCCTGACGTCGGCTCAACGATGGTCATTCCTGGCTTGAGACGGCCATCCGACTCCGCGTCCCAGATCATGTTGGCGCCAATCCGGCATTTGACGGAATATCCCGGATTCCTGCCCTCGATCTTGGCCAGAATCGTTACGCCGTGCGGCGCGAGGCGATTGATTTGCACGAGAGGTGTGTTACCGATCGTTTGCGCATTGTCTCTATAGATACGGCTCATCTGGCCGGCTCCTTGATGGCGGATTATCTGGGTAGGCCGGGCGCCCAAGCGCCGCACCTCGCAGCGTTGCAGGCGAAACCGTTGCCCTGAGGCGCACCAGTATCGCCAAAAACAACCCAGCATCACACCCCAGCAGGTAACCACCTGCTCCGAGTCGTTCGCCCATCCCGAAGTCGAATGCGCCGCAAAACCCGAACCCGACCCCTCGCCCATCTGTCCACCTTTAGTCACTCCAGCACCAGGGCCCGAAGATGAACCCGCGCTATCGAATTCCCCTGTTGATCATCGCGATCCTGGCGGTAGTGTTGATCATCCTTCAATTGGCGTTACCAACCGTCGTGCGCAACTATCTCAACGACCAGCTGGCCGACATGGGTGACTACCACGGACATGTTGAGGATGTCGGGCTGCACTGGTGGCGCGGCGCATATCAGGTTCACGGGCTAATCATCGAAAAGAAGGATGACAAGACACCGGTACCACTGGTCGACGCACCGTTCACGGAGATCGCGGTGAGCTGGAGAGCGCTGTGGCAGGAGCAAGCGATCGTGGCGGAGATAACCTTCGATGGACTTAAGGTCAATTTTGTCGATAACCCGGGAGACGATGACCAAACCGGTGAAGGCGTGGACTGGCGCGATCAACTGGAGAAGCTGCTGGCTATCACCTTGGATGAGGTGCGCGTTCATGACGGGCGCCTGGCCTTCCGAAATTTCCAGTCATCTCCTCCGGTGGACGTGTATGTCGACAGTATCGAGGCTCAGGCTTTCAATCTGACGAACACGCGGGAAGCACAGAATCGTCGATCCGCTTCTTTTAATGGCCAGGGCAAACTGCTCGGTCACGCCCCGGTCGAAGTGACGGCGCACTTCGACCCTTTGGTGAGAATGGATAATTTCGACGTTCAGCTTCGCACCACCGACGTCGACCTCACCGAACTCAACTCATTCGTCGAGGCATATGGCCGATTCGACTTCAAGGCAGGCACGGGCGATCTCGTAACGGAGGTGGACGTGGAGAACGGCGAGGTGACGGGCTACATCAAACCGTTGCTCAAGAATGTGCAGGTGTTCGATTGGAAACAGGACGTCAAGGAAAAGGGTGTCTTGCAGGGGATGTGGGAAGCTATCGTCGGCGGAACGGAAAGCGTACTGAAAAACCAGCGTAAAGATCAGTTCGCAACGCGGATAGAGCTATCCGGCAGCACCAAGGACCCCAACGTCAGCGCGTTTACCGCCTTGATCAATATCCTGCGCAATGCCTTCGTTCAGGCCTTCACCCCCCGCTTCGAGCGCGCGATGGGCGACGAGGAGTGAGAAAGGCCGGCCGAGAGCCGGCCTGTTGGAGCGTTAGCCTTCTTCCGGCTGAAAGCGCACGACGAAACCATCCAGCTTTTGCTGACGGCTAAGCTGGGCCCGAAGCTTGTCAGCCTCTGAACGCTCAATGACGGGACCAACGAACACCCGATTCATCCCACCTGCCGTCCTGATGTAGGCGTTATAGCCGTCCTTTCTGAGCGTATTTTGCAAATTCTCTGCACTCGCCCTGTTTGACAGGCTGGCCAACTGTACCGACCAGCTAACGGGCAAACTGTTGGCATCGAGTCGGCTCTCGGGCGGCGGCGCTGGCGCAGGTGCTGGCTTAGCCTCGGTAATGGGCTGTATGGGTTGCTGCGGCGGCTTGGGCGGCTCGGCTGGCTTCGACGGCGAGACACTCGCAACAGCCGTGTCTTCCGGAATGATTACAGGCTCGGCCTCTTCCGGCACATCCTGGGGCGTCGTTGCGTTGCCTTCGTTCGCCGCGATGCCAGGCGCATTCGCCGAGTTATCAATGGGCTGAGGCTGTGGCGTAGTGGTCTGATCCATGCTGATTTCTGGCATGGCAGGCGCCGTAGGCGCGGGTGGCGCTTCGACGACGGTATGCCTGAGCTCATTCTGTCGCGTAAACAGCATCGGCAGGAATATGATCGCTAACGCAAGGAGTACGAGCGCACCGATGATTCGCTGTTTCAGTCCCCGTTGCACGGGCAGCTCCTTATTTTTTGTCCCGAGCCAACCAGTCCAGCGCCTCGGCGACACAATAGAAAGATCCGAAGACGACGATCTCGTCACCGTCCCGGGCATCGCGTTCAAGGCTGTCCAATGCTGCTTGCACGCTTGGCTGTACAGTAGCGTCAGCCCCCTCGGCCAGCAAGACGGATTGGAGCGCCTCCGCAGGCCTCGTCCTAGCGGTAGCCAACGGTGCGACCAGCCAGCGATCGAACACAGAAACGAGAGGCCCTACGACGCCTTCCAGATCCTTGTCGGCCAGCAAGCCAAAGACGGCGACGCGTTGCCCGGACAAGGGTCTCGTCTTTAACCGAGAGGCAAGATAACTGGCCGCTTGCGGGTTATGTCCAACATCCAGCAGTAGCGTGATGCAGCGCCCGTCACGCTTCAGCTCATGCTGCTCCAGGCGGCCCGGGATACGGGTATCGACAAGCGCCTGGGCAACTGAGGCGGCGTCACATTCGAAGCCGAGCAATGCGAACGCCTGGATTGCCAGCGCAGCGTTTTCCATCGGTAGTTGCAGTAGAGGCAGGCCGCGGATCTCGAGCGCCCTATTGGCTACATCCGTTCCCCGCCACATCCAACTGTCACGCCCTATCACCAGGTCGTAGTCGCTCCCGCGGTAGCGCAGCGCAGCCCCGATTTCCCTGGCGCATTCGCCAAGCACCTTGGGGGGCTCAGGATCGCCGCACACGGCGGCTTGGCCGGGCCGGAAGATCCCGGCCTTTTCGCCTGCTACGGATTCTCTCGTCGTACCGAGCCACTCGGCATGGTCCAATCCGATACTGGAAATCAGGGCGACATTGGCGTCCACAATGTTGACCGCATCCAGACGACCACCGAGACCGACTTCCAACACCACAGTATCGAGCGAAGCGCGCTGGAACAGCCAGAGTGCGGCAAGCGTTCCCATCTCGAAATAGGTGAGCGTTGTCCCGCCTCGTGCGCGCTCGACCGCTTCGAACGCCTCGCAGAGTTGGGCGTCTGTCGCTTCAGCGTCGTTGATACGCACCCGTTCGTTGTATCGAAGCAAGTGCGGGGAACTGTAAACCCCAACGCTGAGAGACTGCCCGCGAAGCAAAGCAGCGAGGAAAGCGCAAGTTGAGCCCTTTCCATTGGTGCCGGAGACCGTGATGACTCGCTTGGCGGGGCGCTCCAACCCTAGCCGGCCGGCCACCTCACGACAACGGTCCAGCCCCATGTCGATGGCGTTGGGGTGCAGTTGCTCAAGGTAACTCAGCCATTCGGCCAGGGTACGCGAACTCATGCGACTGCAGGGCTCGGTTTGTGCGTCATCTGCGCCAACAGGCGGCCAAGCCGATCGCGGAGCTCGGCACGGGGGATGATCATGTCTACTGCGCCATGGTCGAGCAGAAACTCACTGCGCTGGAAGCCTTCAGGCAACTTTTCGCGCACCGTCTGCTCGATGACGCGAGGCCCAGCGAAACCAATCAGCGCCTTGGGTTCAGCAACGATGACATCGCCCAGCATCGCGAGGCTTGCAGAAACTCCACCATAGACCGGATCGGTCAATACGGAAATGAAGGGGATCCCTTCTTCACGCAGCCGTGCCAGCACGGCCGACGTCTTGGCCATCTGCATGAGCGAAATCAGTGCTTCTTGCATGCGGGCCCCGCCCGAAGCGGCGAAGCACACCATGGGGCAGCGTTGCTCCAAGGCCACATTCGCGGCTCGGACAAAACGCTCGCCTACGATGGCGCCCATGGAGCCACCCATGAAGCTGAACTCGAACGCCACAGCAACGATCGGCATTTGTTTCAGCGTCCCGCTCATCGCGATGAGGGCATCTTTTTCGCCCGTATCGCGCTGGGCCGCTGCAAGGCGATCCTTGTACTTTTTACTGTCGCGAAACTTTAGACGGTCTACAGGCTCCAGCTCCGCCCCGATTTCCTCACGCCCTTCAGCATCGAGAAAGATATCGAGACGTGTACGCGCACCGATGCGCATGTGGTGGCCGCACTTGGGACATACATCGAGGGTCTTTTCGAGCTCAGGCTTGTAGAGGACGGATTCGCAGGAGGGGCATTTGTGCCACAGACCTTCCGGCACCGAACTCTTCTTCACTTCCGACCGCATGATCGAGGGGATCAGCTTGTCTACCAGCCAGTTGCTCATATGTTGTTCTCCAATCGCTGAATCGGCCGCGGCGCCACGGCGGCCGCGTAGAAATCTGAGGCCTGCTTGCAGGCCGAATCGCATATCGACGGCGGCTGCGCCGCCCAGGTCACAGTGTCAGGCGTGTTTCACCGCGTGCACGAAGCGCCGGATGAGGTCGGCATCCTTTACACCCTTCTGCGAAGCCTCGACACCACCGCTGACATCAACCGCAAATGGCGATACCTGACGGATCGCCTCGCCAACGTTCTCGCAGGTCAGTCCGCCAGCCAGAACGAGTGGCTTCTCAAGCGACGGCGTTTTTGACCAGTCAAAAGTCTCGCCGGTCCCGCCCGCAACGCCCGGCACATATGTATCCAGCAGGATGCCCGACGCCCCCGTATAGCGAGCAGCAAGCGCAGCGATATCCTGATCGTGCCGCATGCGCAACGCCTTCATGTACGGCCGTCCATGACCCATGCACTCTTCAGGCGTTTCATCACCGTGAAACTGAAGCAGGTCAAGCGGCACCGCATCAAGGATCTCACCAATCTCGCACCGGCTGTGATCAACGAACAGGCCTACCGTGGTGACGAAGGGAGGTAGCGCCGCGATGATCCGTCGAGCCTGGTGAATATCGATGGCTCGTCCACTTTTGGCGTAGAAAACCAGACCAATCGCATCGGCGCCTGCGTCTGCCGCAGCAAGTGCATCTTCAACGCGGGTGATACCGCAGATTTTGCTGCGAACGGCGGTCATTTGCGCGCACCTTCCGAAAAGAAACGGATACTAGCAAACGACCGCTGCTGCGTCAGCGATCTTCCGGCAGTGCCGACAGGAAGTGCGGCCCCAAGTAACGCGTCGGAAGCTCATACTCGGGAGGGTATTCGGCGTCGATCAAATAAAGGCCAAACGGCGGCGCAGTCACCCCGCCGGCCCTTCGATCCTTCGCGGCCAGCACGTCGGCAACCCAACTCACAGGGCGCTCACCGCAGCCAACCGTCATCAGGACTCCAGCAAAATTGCGCACCATATGATGTAGAAATGCGTTGGCACGGACATCAAGAACGATGAAGCGGCCGTGCTGGATTACCTTCAGGTGATGGACGGTCTTGATCGCTGACTTTGCCTGGCATTGCACGGCACGAAAGGATGTAAAGTCGTGTTTACCAACAAGTGCCTGGGCAGCCTCGCGCATAAGCTCTACATTCAGCGGTCGATAGTTCCATGTCACGCCGCGGCGAAGCTGAGCCGGACGAACAGGATCATTGTAGATGACATATCGGTACCGACGGGCAAATGCCTTGAAGCGGGCATGAAAATCAGGCGGCATGACCTTGCCCCAGGTCACGCTTATATCGGGCGGAAGGTTTGCATTGGCGCCCATAACCCACGCCTTGAGCGGACGCTCGGCGTACGTATCGAAGTGCACTACCTGACCACAGGCGTGCACGCCTGAATCGGTACGGCCCGCACACTCGAGCGTTACTGGCCCCGCGGCGACCTGCGACAACGCCTTCTCCAATGCCTCCTGTACCGACGGCACACCCGCCACCTGACGCTGCCAGCCGCGGTAGCTCGATCCATCGTATTCGACGCCGAGCGCTATTCTAAAAGCGCCTGCGGCAGCCGTTTCGGCTGCCGCAGGGTTAAACGTATCGACCATTTCAAACCAGCTTTTTCAAGAGATCCTGTGCTTCTTGCTGTTGGGCATCGTTCCCTTCAGCAAGGACTTCATCAAGGATATCCTGTGCGCCTTCGTTGTCACCCATTTCTATATAGGCACGCGCCAAATCCAGCTTCGTGGTCGCTTCATCCGTACCGGCTAGGAAGTCAAACTCGTCATCAAGAATCGAATCATCTGCATCCACCGATGCCGGCTCTGCCGCAGCAGGCGCGTCGAGGTCTTCGTTCAAGTCACCCAGCTCCGCCGTCACGCGATCCAACTCAGCGGCAAAGTCAGCGTCGGTACGCGGCTCGAAGGGCTCGTCATCCGACAACGACAGATCGAAGTCGGAGGACAGCGGTTCATCCGGCTGCGCGGCAGGCGGCGCACCCGCCGAGGTCTCGGCCGGCTCGTCGAACAAAGCATCGTCCAGCAGGAATTCATCATCCGCAGCTACGGTGTCGCGAGGCTTGGAAGTGTCGGCATCCAGGTCGAGACTGAAGTCCGACAGGTCGTCTTCCAATGAAAACACAGGTTCAGTAACTGTTTCGGTAACGGGAGCTGCTGGCTCGTCATCAAACGTAAAGTCGTCGAGCGAGACGTCCTGCTCTGGTGCACGGCTCGGCGGAACTTCGGCTGCGAGTTCTGCTTCGAGGTCCGAGAAGTCGAAATCCAGTTCGTCTTCGTTGAGGTCGAGCGAGTCGATACCGTCGTCGACCTGTTCATCTGCAACGTTGTCGGATTGCTCGGAATACGCGTTGGCGGCATAAGCCGCCGCGCCTGTAGCGGCCGCGCCACCGAGCGCTGCCACTGCGAGGCTCGGATAGCGCTGTTTGAGCTGCTCGATGCCCTCACCCGCACCGCCAATTTCGCGAAGCTCGGCCTCCTGACGTGCAAACCCGTCACGATCGCCAAGCTCTGCGTAGACTTCCATCAATTTCAATCGCAGGTCGGCGCGGTGCGGCTCCTGATCGATCGCATTAAGAAGCAGCTCCGCTGCCTGATTGAAACGGCCGTAAGCAATGTAGATGTCAGCTTCGCCCAGTACGTCAGTGCCCTCGGCTGGGCCGTTCCCTACTTCGCGCGGTGCGGAAACCGCTTCCTCTGCCGGGATCAACCCTTCGAAACTTCCTGGAGGCAGCTCCGATTCACTGCCGGCGTCGAAGGCAGGCTCTTCTCGGCTCTGCGCCTCACGCTTGCGGCGCGCAATGAGCAGTGCAGCGAGCAGGATCAAAAGCGCGCCGCCGCCAATGAGGCCCATCAAGGTGCTATCGCTCAACAGGCCTTCAAGCATGCCTTCGGATGCTTCATCCATGTCGTCAGCGGCAGCCGGGGCTTCTGCAGGTACTTGTTCGTCTTGTGCAACCGGCGCGGCCGTCTCGGGCGATGGATTGGCCTCAATTCCACCGATATCCTGATCCTGCTCGGAGGGTGTCGGTGCCGCATCGTTCGGTGCCTGGTCGGCAGGAGCAGCGGCATCCGGCGCGCTCATGGCCGGTGGAGCAACATCCGGTGTGGCTCCTGCCTGGCCATCCGGGGACTCCGCTTCGCCTGCGGCTCCGGTGGCATCGGGCGATCTATTTGGATCATCAACAGCCTGACCAGAAGCGGCAAGCGTCGCCTGAAGCTTGGCGAGCTGATCATCCTTGAGCTGCATCAAACGCTGGAGCTTGTCGACCTGGCTCTGCAGATCGGTAAGACGGCTATTAAGCTCTTCATTCTCGCGGCGGGTCGTGTCGAGGCTCTCTTCAGTCACGGCCAGCTTGTCGGCGAGCGCTTTCTCGCGACCGCTTGCATCCTCCGCGCCCTCAGTCGCCTGCCCCGTTGAACCCGAAAGCAAACGGAGGTTGTCTTCGGTGTCACGCTGGGTGCCAACGGGTGCTGCGGTATCGCGACGACGGGCGTCGATCTGACGCTCGCCGGAACCGGCGACGCTTGCACCCTGACGCCATGCGGCGTTCTGAGACGCAACCTCAGCCAAGGCCTGGCTCTGAGAGCGAGCACGAATCTGTTGCTCGTTCGGTAACCGCAACACCTGACCGCTCTTCATACGGTTGATGTTGCCGTCAATGAACGCATCCGGATTCAAATCCTGGATCGCCAACATCGCCTGGTGAACCGAGCCACCTGCACTGTGCTGCTCGGCGATCTGCCAGAGCGTGTCACGCGAGCCGACTCGATAGTCGCCAGGTGCAGTCGCTGCAGGGGCAGCCGCACGGGGCGCAGCAACCGGTGCCTGGGGCTGGGGCTGGGGTTGAGGTGCTGGGGCAGGCGCTGTTGGGCGAGGGGCAGGAGCCGGCTGGCGAGCTGCCGCAATGGGCAGCTGAGGCGCAACGGCGGTCGCCTGCGGAGAATAGAGCGGCGGGTCGAGTAGGAGCGTGAATTCGCGCATCAAGCGGCCGTTAGGCCATACGACTTCGACCAGGAAATTCAGGTAAGGCTCGCGGACCGGCTTCGTCGACGTTACACGAATGACACTCTTACCGTTCGGCCTGACGACCGGCGTGAAACGCAAGTCAGTCAGGAAGTACTGTCGGTCGACACCAGCCTGATTGAATGCCTCGGGTGAGGCCAGGCTTGGCTTGAGCTCGTTATTCTCCAGCCCGCGGGTGTCCAGCAGCTCGATCTCGGCGACCAGCGGCTGGTTGAGCGACGACTGCAACGTCACTTCCCCTAACCCAAGCGCATGGGCGGTACCGGCGCCAAGCGACGAGGCCGCTGCGATTGCCAAGACCAATTTGCGAACCTGAACCATAGCGTATTCCCTAGTGTTTTCTCTTCTCGTCTGTCATTAGGACGTTCGATTTGCCTGTGGCATCCGCCTCGAAACGCTCCGTTGGATGACAGCCAAGTTGGTATCGGCAGCTAATAGTAATTCTTTGAAGTTGGCGCAAGTATCTTTGACGGCTGGCCTTTAAGCAACTGCTCAGAGTCTAGACGCAGGCCAATGGCCATGCCTGATGTTACTTATCGGACCTATGCCACAAATTTACCGACAGGCAGAAAGTACGCGGCTTGAAGAGCTTGCCAGACATTGTCGGATTGCAGCTGTATACGCGTCCAAATGTGACGAATAACGGCACTCGAACTTGTGCTGCATATCTTCTAATGTTAGGTCGATAACTTGAACGCGCTTATAAGGACATTTTGATTAATTGCAAAAACACAAACGCCGGCTATTGCCGGCGTTTGTGTGAACGTTTGATATCAGCGCTCAAGCAAGATACGCAGCATGCGGCGCAGCGGCTCCGCGGCGCCCCATAGCAGCTGATCGCCTACAGTGAACGCACCGAGGAACTGAGAGCCCATGTTGAGCTTTCGCAGACGGCCGACAGGTACGCTCAATGTTCCGGTTACCGCCGTTGGAGAAAGCTCGCGCATGCTCGCTTCGCGATGGTTCGGCACCAGCTTAACCCAGGGATTGTGTTGACTGATCATGCCTTCAATGTCAGCCATTGGGACATCCTTGTTCAGCTTGATGGTCAGCGCCTGGCTGTGGCAGCGCATCGCGCCGACACGAACACAAATTCCATCTACCGGAATCGGTCGGTTGAAGCGACCGAGAATCTTGTTGGTCTCGGCTTGCGCCTTCCACTCTTCGCGGCTCTGGCCGTTCGGTAGTTCCTTGTCGATCCATGGGATCAGGCTACCTGCCAGCGGAACAGTGAAGTTTTCGACCGGGAACGCTTCGGCGCGCTGGATATCGGCGACCTTGCGATCGATATCCAGGATCGCGCTCGCAGGGTCTGCCAAGTCGTCCGCCACGGTGTCGTGAAGCACGCCCATCTGACGGATCAGTTCGCGCATGTTCTGTGCACCGGCACCGGATGCTGCCTGGTAGGTCATGGCACTCATCCATTCGACCAGACCGGCCTCGAACAGGCCACCGAGCGCCATGAGCATGAGACTAACGGTGCAGTTGCCGCCGATGAAATTGCGGGTACCGGCCTCAAGCTGTTGATCGATGACACGGCGGTTAACCGGATCCAATACGATGACGGCATCGTCCTGCATGCGGAGGCTCGACGCAGCGTCGATCCAGTAACCCTGCCAGCCCGCTTCGCGGAGCTTGGGGAAGACTTCACTGGTGTAGTCGCCGCCCTGGCAGGTCAGAATAACGTCGAGCGTCTTGAGCTCGTCGATACTGTATGCATCCTTGAGAGGCGAAGTGTCTTTACCAATGGAAGGCGCCTGCCCTCCTACATTGGACGTGGTAAAGAACACCGGCTCGATCAGGTCGAAATCGCGCTCTTCCAGCATCCGCTGCATGAGCACGGAACCCACCATGCCGCGCCAACCGATCAGACCTACACGTTTCATCTTGCGACTACCCTGAAAATAAATGAGCCCACCACGGCGAGTGGCGGGCCGAACAGATTACAGATTCCGCAGGGCTGCGACTACTGCATCGCCCATCGCCTGCGTGCCGACTTTGTTACAACCTTCCGACCAGATGTCACCGGTGCGCAGGCCTTGATCGAGCACATCGCTGACTGCCCGTTCGATCGCGTCCGCCGCTACAGTCTCCGCGAAGGTGTAGCGGAGCATCATCGACACCGAGAGGATGGTCGCAAGCGGATTTGCAATCCCCTGCCCGGCGATATCCGGTGCGGACCCGTGGCAGGGTTCGTACATGCCTTTGCCGTCCAGATCCAGCGATGCCGAAGGCAGCATACCGATGGATCCGGTGAGCATGGAGGCCTGATCCGACAGGATGTCGCCAAACATGTTGTCTGTCACGATCACATCGAACTGCTTTGGCGCGCGCACCAGTTGCATCGCTGCATTGTCAACATACATGTGCGAAAGCTCGACATCGGGATAATCGACGGCGACCGATTCGACAACCTCACGCCAGAGCTGACTCGAGGCCAGCACGTTTGCCTTGTCCACCGAACACAGCTTCCTATTGCGCAGGCGGGCCATGTCGAAACCAACCTTCGCAATCCGGCGAATTTCGCTCTCGCTGTAGGGCAGCGTGTCGAACGCCTTGCGTTCGCCGTTGGAGAGCGTCTCGACACCGCGGGGCTGGCCGAAATAGATGCCGCCCGTCAGCTCGCGAACGATAAGGATATCCAAGCCCGAGACTACTTCAGGCTTGAGCGTGGATGCGTTTGCGAGCTGAGGATACAGGATCGCAGGGCGCAGGTTTCCAAACAGGCCGAGCTGGGAGCGAATTTTGAGCAGGCCACGCTCGGGCCGGATATCCCGCTCGATCTTGTCCCACTTGGGACCACCGACGGCGCCGAGCAAAACCGCATCAGCATGGCGCGCGCGCTCCAGCGTTTCGTCAGCCAGGGGCACGCCGTGCTTATCGACCGCAGCGCCACCAATGACATCCTCGACCAGCGCGAAACCCAACGCGTATTTTTCGTTGGCAACGCTCAGTACCTTGACTGCTTCGGCCATGATTTCCGGGCCAATACCATCGCCCGGAAGTACCAGAATCTGCTTGCTCATCTCGTTCCCCTACCTGGCGCCGATCGTCTCGGGCGCCTCGCTATCTTTCAGCAATGATCACCAGCACATCCGTGCTAAACGATCCATCGCTCTTTATCTCGAAATAGTCCCGCACTTCCTGGCCAACCGATCGCTGTAACGCATTTTTTTACACGGCCTTGATCGCACCGAACAGCCAGGGCTGCGCGGCCTTGTGCGAGCCCTCGAACGCTTTGATAGCCTCGGCGTCCTGAAGCGTCAGGCCAATGTCGTCCAGGCCGTTGAGCAAGCAATGCTTACGGAACGCATCCACCTCGAACGCATAGGTTTTCCCGTCTGGACGCGTGACAGTCTGGGCGGCGAGATCGACCGTCAACGCGTATCCTTCGGTCATCTCGCATTGCTCGAACAATTCATCAACTTCTTCGTCCTTCAGGACGATCGGCAATAATCCGTTCTTGAAGCTGTTGTTGAAGAATATGTCGGCAAAGCTGGGCGCGATGACCGTGCGGAACCCATACTCGTCGAGCGCCCAGGGCGCATGTTCGCGCGAGGATCCGCACCCGAAATTTTCCCGAGCGAGCAACACACTCGCCCCTTGGTACCGCGGGAAATTGAGAACGAACTCGTGATTGATGGGTCGTTTCGAGTTGTCCTGGTTCGGTTGCCCGACGTCCAGATAACGCCACTCATCGAACAGGTTGGGACCGAAGCCGGTTCGCTTGATTGACTTGAGAAACTGTTTGGGGATGATCTGGTCGGTGTCCACGTTCGCACGATCGAGCGGGCAGACGAGACCGGTATGCTGGGTAAACGCTTTCATCGGGTACTCCTCAGGCCTGGACCAGTTCACGAACGTCAATGAAATGGCCGGTCACCGCAGCCGCGGCGGCCATTGCAGGGCTAACCAAGTGAGTACGCCCACCTGCACCTTGCCGACCTTCGAAGTTACGGTTCGAGGTCGAGGCGCAATGTTCGCCACTGCCAAGCTTGTCCGGATTCATGGCCAGGCACATCGAGCAGCCAGGCTCCCGCCACTCGAAGCCCGCTTCGACGAAGATCCTGTCGAGACCCTCGGCCTCGGCCTGCTGCTTTACCAGACCGGAACCCGGGACGACCATGGCCTGAATGACATTCGCGGCAACCTTCCGGCCCTTCGCCACTTCGGCGGCCGCCCGGAGGTCTTCTATACGTGAGTTGGTACAGGAACCGATGAAGACTCGATCCAGCTTGATATCGGTAATCGGCTGATTGGCAGACAACCCCATGTATTTCAACGCGCGCTTGATGGAGTCGCGGCGAGTCGGATCCGCCTCCTGCTCGGGGTCCGGTACGCGCTGATCGACCGCCAGCACCATTTCCGGCGAAGTGCCCCAACTGACCTGCGGCTTGATGTCCTCTGCGCGCATTTCCACAACGGTATCGAAGTGCGCGTCCTCGTCCGAGACGAGATCCTTCCAGAGGGCGACAGCCGCGTCCCAGTCCGCCCCCTTCGGCGCGAACGGCAGCCCTTCGACATAGGCAATCGTCTTGTCGTCGACCGCGACCATGCCCACTCGGGCGCCTGCCTCGATCGACATGTTGCAGATGGTCATCCGCCCTTCCATCGACAAGTCCCGAATGGCGCTGCCAGCAAACTCCAACGCGTGCCCGTTGCCTCCGGCAGTACCGATCTTGCCAATAACCGCGAGCACGATGTCCTTGGCCGTCACACCGAACGGCAGCGTCCCTTCGACGCGCACCTGCATGTTCTTCATTTTCTTCGCGACAAGGCACTGCGTGGCCAGTACGTGCTCGACTTCAGATGTACCGATACCATGAGCCAGCGCACCGAACGCTCCGTGGGTAGACGTGTGCGAGTCGCCACAGACGACAGTCATGCCAGGCAGCGTGGCGCCCTGCTCAGGGCCAATGACATGGACGATTCCCTGGCGCACGTCATTCATCTTGAATTCGAGGATGCCGAACTCATCGCAGTTCTCGTCCAGGGTTCTCACCTGAATCCGGGACACTTCGTCTGCGATCGCGTCGATACCACCCCGGCGCTCATCACGCGTCGTCGGAACGTTGTGATCTGGTGTGGCGATGTTGGCGTCGACACGCCATGGCTTGCGCCCCGCAAGACGTAGGCCTTCAAAGGCTTGCGGCGATGTGACTTCGTGAAGAATGTGGCGATCGATGTAAATGAGCGAAGAGCCGTCGTCGCGGCGCTTCACCTCATGCATGTCCCACAGCTTGTCGTAAAGCGTCTTTCCAGCCATCAGGGCGATCCTCATCAGCCTTTCTATGGGGCGGGCTTAGCCCTTCCACTTATAGGGTCAATGCTAGGCCGAGGCTTCGAATAACTCCAATTCATCTTTATCATGGGCTGGATTCCATACAGGAATAGCAAATCAGGATCGACCATGGATCTCGCTAATCTGAATGCCTTCATTGCCGTGGCAGAAGCGCGTAGCTTCTCGCTTGCTGCCGAACGCCTCTATGTGACGCAGCCAGCCGTGAGTAAGCGCATCGCAGCGCTCGAGCAGCAACTCGATACGCGCCTCTTCGATCGCATAGGGCGAGAGGTCACACTGACGGAGGCCGGCCAGGCCTTGCTTCCCCGGGCGTATCGAATCCGACATGAACTGGATGACACGCGACGGGCATTGGCCAACCTGAGTGGCCAGGTCAGCGGCCGGCTGAGCCTTGCGACCAGCCACCACATAGGGCTGCATCGCCTACCGCCCCTGCTTCGCGCATTTACGCGCGCATTCCCGCAGGTAGCCTTGGATATCCAGTTCCTGGATTCAGAGGTGGCGTATGAGGAGGTCCTTCACGGCCGCGTGGAACTGGCCGTCATTACACTCGCGCCGCAGACGAATGCGCCGATCGCAGCCACTCGTGTGTGGGATGATCCTCTGGATTTCGTGGTTGCACCGGAGCATCCGCTGGCTCAGTTGCCGCATGTCACGTTGGACGATATCAGTGCGCACCCTGCCGTCTTTCCAGGCGAAAACACCTTCACGCATCACATCGTCAGGCAACTCTTCGCGTCACGCGGACTGACCCCCAACGTGGCCATGAGCACGAACTATCTTGAAACCATCAAGATGATGGTTTCCATCGGCCTGGCCTGGAGCGTGCTGCCCCGGACCATGCTGGATGGACAGGTGGTTGGTCTGAGCCTCAACGGAATCCGCATCGATCGCGAACTGGGCTATATCGTGCATACCGACCGCACATTGTCCAATGCAGCGAGGGCCTTCATGTCGCTGCTTGACGACGAGCAGGTCAGGCAGTCCTGACATCATGAACGACGATGCCCGCCAAGGGCGGGCATCGGTTAGCGCAGAGCGAGCGATTCAAATACGCTCATCCGCTCGATCAGTTCTCCAGCGCCGGACGCTGTGCACCAATCGGGATGCGCTTAGGTTTGGCCTCTTCGGGCACCATCCGAACCAGTTCGATATTCAACAGGCCGTTCTTCAGTTCGGCGCCGCGAACCTCGATGTGATCTGCCAGGCGGAACGACAACTTGAACGCCCGCTGTGCGATGCCCTGGTGCAGATAGGTGACGCTTTCCTCACCTCGATCGCGTTTACCGCCGTTGACCGTCAGTACACCGCGCTCGACTTGCAGCTCGAGGTCTTCTTCCTGGAAACCGGCCGCCGCCACCACGATGCGGTACTGGTCGTCACCGTGCTTCTCGACGTTGTAGGGAGGATAGGAGGTGCCATTCTCGTTACGCAGGGCCGACTCAAACAGATCGTTGAACCGATCGAAGCCAATGGACTGGCGGAACAGAGGGGCAAGGGACAGTACGTTGCTCATGAATATCTCCTGAGTGATCAGCAAGTTTTTCAAACAGGGACCCGACTTCGGCATCCCCGTACTCACCTAGATAGGTACAGGCAAACCGTTTTCAACACCCCGGGAGCAAAATTTTCTGGGGACGGCGACGAACGTCACTGCGTGGCGAGGAGCAGGCCAGCGATAGGCTTACCGCGCTATGGCGGTGGGATCACAGAGGCCTTGCGCCTCAGGCGCGCTTTTCGAAATCAGCGATTGGTGCATCGTTAACGATTGCCACGCCGAGCAGCCTGTCGATGACCTCGCAGTCGCTCTCCCGGCGGATGGCTGCAAACAGCGCAACCGCCTCCGGATAGGTTCGCGTCAACATGCCCAACCACTGCTTCAACCGCCCCGGTGCATAACGCGGCGCCAGTTTGCGGCGCGCCTGCACCCAGAAGTCCTGCAGCAGCGGCGTGAGTGCGGCCCAAGTCATTGGCTCGACTGGGACCCCTTGCTTTTCAGCGGCGATCTGTCGAGCCAGATCCGGGCGGGATACCAAGCCGCGCCCCAACATGACGTCCCGCGCCCCGCTGATTTCACGGCAGCGCTGCCAGTCTTCGAGCGTCCAGATTTCACCGTTGGCAAACACCGGCACCGCGACGGCGTCCTGCACGCGCGCAATCCACTCCCAGTGGGCTGGCGGCTTGTATCCGTCCATCTTGGTCCGTGCATGCACGACGATTTGGGCCGCGCCACCTTGCGCCAGCGCACGCGCGCAGTCCAATGCACCATCGGGGCTGTCATAGCCGAGGCGCATCTTGGCCGTCACCGGAATGTTAGAAGGCGTACCGCGCCGGACAGCCTCTACGATCGTATGCATCAACTCAGGCTCACGCAGCAATACTGCGCCACCCCGGGACTTGTTGACGGTCTTGGCCGGACAGCCGAAATTCAGATCGATTACAGGCGCTCCTAGCGTACAAGCCAATGCGGCATTGTCCGCCAGACAGGCAGGATCAGAACCAAGCAATTGAACTCGCATCGGCGTGCCGGCGGCTGTACGTGCGCCGCTGCCGAGCTCTGGGGCAAGCTTCTGGAAATGCTCGCGGGTCAACAGGCGGTCGCTCACCCGAATGAACTCGGTAACGCACCAATCAATGCCTCCTACCCGCGTCAGTACATCACGCAGGATCTCGTCAACGAGGCCTTCCATGGGGGCCAGGGCTATCTGCATGGCTTGTCCTTTGACTGCACGGCTCTACCCCTGGATCAATGCCTGTCCGTAGCGCTCGAGAAACAGCTCGGGCATGCGCTTTGGCCGCCCGCTCGACATTTCGATGCAAACGAACGTGGTGACCGCGCGGAGCAGGGTCGCATCGTCCGCCGGCCTCACCAATTGGAAATGACGATCCATGCGTAGGCGGTGGTCGGTCGTAACGATCCAGGTGGCCAACACCAGGGTTTCACCCGCATGGGCAGGGACGAGATAGTCGATTTCGTGCCGGTGGACGGCCATGGCTCGGTCGAGCGACTGATAGACGTCAAGGCCGATCCCCAGCGCCTCGGAATGCGCCCAGGCACAGCGCTCCATCCAGGTAACGTATACCGCGTTGTTCACGTGACCCAGGCCATCGACATCGGCACTGCCGACCTGAATATCAAGCGTGAACGGCTTGGCGATGTAATCCAGCTTCATGTGACGGATCCTGTCGAACGGTTGCTTCAGAAGGACGCCTGAAAACCTTCGGCCCAGAAAACAAAAAGGGCCATCGAAATAGTGATGACCCTTCAATCCCAACATGTGGATTACAAAAATGGCGTCCCCTAGGGGACTCGAACCCCTGTTACCGCCGTGAAAGGGCGGTGTCCTAGGCCACTAGACGAAGGGGACGAAACCTTCGACGACTCCGACAATACGAAGCCGCTGGCAATTTGGTGGAGCTAGACGGGATCGAACCGTCGACCTCTTGCATGCCATGCAAGCGCTCTCCCAGCTGAGCTATAGCCCCAATTTAACGTCTGGCGACGGCACCTGGCCGGTGCGAGCAATATGGCGTCCCCTAGGGGACTCGAACCCCTGTTACCGCCGTGAAAGGGCGGTGTCCTAGGCCACTAGACGAAGGGGACGAAACCTTCTGCAATTTCCCCGGTGAGGAAATCACTGGAAAATTGGTGGAGCTAGACGGGATCGAACCGTCGACCTCTTGCATGCCATGCAAGCGCTCTCCCAGCTGAGCTATAGCCCCGTCTCAAGGACGGGGCGCATATTAGGCAGGCACCCCATCGCTGTCAACAGTATTTTCCAGGTAACGCAAAAAATTTGGGCCGAAGAACAATTACTTAACGATGCCCTTCGGCAGCGGAGTTGTATTAGGCAATAGACGCGAGCCGCTTCTCCCACTCCTTGGTTTCTTTCTTCGAGACCCCTCCGAGCGCCTCGAGCGCCTGCCGCAGACGGAAGCGCGTGAGATCCGGACCCAGGATCTCCATGGCGTCCAATACGGACACGGAGCTGGCCTGCCCCGTGATCGAAGCGAACAGCAGCGGCATCAGGTCGCGCAGCTTGAGCTCCAAGTGCTCCCCGACCGCCTGGATGCAGCCGGTGATACGGTCCTTCTCCCATTGGCGCAGTGCCTCGAGCTTCCAGAGGATCAGCTGCATCGCCAGGCGTACGCCATCGCCATCGAGCTTCTTATGGGCGAAAAGTGCCGGGTCGGGCTGCACGCTTCCTGAGAAGAAGAAACCCGCCAATGGTGCAACCTGGGAGAAGGTCTCGACCCTGCCCTGTACCAGTGGCGCAATCTTCATCAGGTATTCGGGATTGAGCGCCCAGCGCTGGACTTCGGCAGCAAAACGATCCACAGGCAACTCGCGGATCCACTGGCCGTTCAGCCAGGACAGCTTCTCCAGATCAAAGATCGGGCCGCCAAGCGACACGCGCGAAAGGTCGAAGTGCTCGACCATCTCATCCAACGTGAACTTCTCACGCTCGTCCGGCATGGACCACCCCATGCGGCCGAGGTAGTTCAGCATTGCCTCGGGCAGGAAGCCCATGCGCTGGTAAAACGTAATCGAAGTAGGATTCTTGCGCTTGGAAAGCTTGCTCTTGTCCGGGTTGCGCAGAAGCGGCATATAGCAAAGCTGCGGTTGTTCCCAGCCGAAGTATTCGTAAAGCTTGATGAGCTTCGGTGCAGACGGCAGCCACTCCTCGCCGCGCAGGACGTGCGTGATGCCCATCAAGTGATCGTCTACGACGTTCGCCAGGAAGTACGTCGGCAAACCATCGGCCTTCATCAGGACCTGCATGTCCATGCGATCCCACGGAATCTCGACATCACCACGCAGCATGTCCGGCACCACACAGACGCCTTCGGTCGGCACTTTCATGCGGATAACGTGCGGTTCGCCCGCTGCCAGCCGGCGCTGGACCTCGTCTGTGGACAAATCAAGACCGCGCCCATCGTAACGGGGGGTCTCGCCACGCGCGATCTGCTCGGCACGCATCTGGTCGAGCTCTTCTGGCGTTGCGAAGCAATAGAACGCATGCCCTTTGTCGACCAGCTCCTTCGCGTATTTCTGGTAAATCTCCCCGCGCTCGCTCTGACGATAGGGCCCGTGCGGCCCACCTACGTCCGGGCCTTCGTTCCATTCGATACCCAACCAGCGCAAGGCGTCGAAGATCTGCTGCTCGGACTCGCGCGTCGACCGCACCTGGTCGGTGTCCTCGATGCGCAGGACGAACTCACCGCCGTGCTGGCGAGCGAAGCACAGGTTGAACAGGGCAATGTAGGCGGTACCGACATGCGGATCACCAGTGGGCGACGGCGCAATACGGGTGCGGACTTTGGTCATGGGTATCTCAGGTCGAAGATGCGGAGGAAAATGTGGATTTTAACAGCGGGGCTGGCTGTGGCTCCACCGATTCGGCCCAAGGCGAAGCCAGGCTCTTCATCAGGAAATCAAGGAAGGTCTTGACCTTCATGGCCTGGAAGCGTCGGGACGGATAAACCGCATACACCTCGCCGACAGGCAAGCGCGCATCGGGTAGCAAACGAACCAGGCTTCCGTTGCGAACGGCGGCGTCACCGATCATGAAGGGCAGCCCCGCGATGCCGGCACCCGCCAACGTCGCCTCGCGGGCAAACGTGATGTTGTTGCAGGACAGAACGCGTTGGCACGGCACGTGCTCATCCATCAGCGGCCAGATACGTGGCGAGTCCTGGGGAAGCAGGATCGCCCGGTGATCAGCGAGTTCCGCCAGCGTCCCGGGGGTGCCGTGCGCTTCCAGATAGGCAGGACTGGCGCAAAGCATGCGCCCATTCTCGAACAGCTTGCGCGCGATCAGTGTGGAATCCTGTGGCTGGCCCAACATGATGGCGATGTCGACGCCCTCCTCTACCGGATCCACATGGCGAGAGGTCAATTCGACTTCGGCAGTGATGAGTGGATACTGCTGCATGAACTCGCCCAACACGCGGCCCATGAAGAGCTGACCAAACTCGATAGGCGTCGTGATCTTCAACAAACCGGCCGGGGCCTGCTGGAGCTGCATGACCGCCTGCTCGGCTTCGGCAAAGTCCAGCATGATCTGCCGGCAGCGCTCGTAATAGGCCTGGCCCACTTCGGTCAGGCGTAGCTTGCGGGTGGTACGGTTGAGCAAACGAACACCCAGGCGCTCTTCCAGCAACGCGATGCGTCGACTGACCGTGGATTTCTGCATACCCAGGTTCTGCGCCGCCTGGGTAAACCCGTGGCACTCGACGACACGGGTGAAGATCAACGCGTCATCCAACCCCATTGAAGTAGCTCCTTGAAACACAAAGCGCCCAGCTTATAGCGGGTTGCATACAAGGAACACAGAAAATCATCGTACGCCCCTTCCACATCGACGGTCGGGGCGCCGCGATCACACTTGAAGCAGGCGCTGACGCAGGCTCTGGATTTCGTCACGCAAGCCTGCAGCGGCCTCGAATTCCAGATCGCGCGCGAACTGCATCATCTTCTCTTCGAGCTGACGGATGCGTTTGTTGATCTCGCTGGGCGAGCGCAGCTCCTGCTCATATTTGCCGCTGTCCTCGGCAACCTTGGCAAGCCCACGACGCTTACCCCGCGCACCGGGCACATTCGCCCCTTCCAGGATATCGTTGATGTCCCGCTTGACGCCCTTGGGCACGATGCCGTGCGCCTCGTTGAAGGCCACCTGCTTGGCACGACGGCGGTCAGTCTCGTCGATAGCGCGCTTCATCGAGCCTGTCATGGCATCGGCATACAGAATCGCCCGGCCGTTCAGATTTCGTGCAGCTCGGCCGATGGTCTGGATCAACGATCGTTCAGAACGCAGGAAGCCCTCTTTGTCAGCATCCAGGATGGCCACCAAAGAAACCTCGGGCATGTCGAGTCCCTCACGTAGCAGGTTGATGCCGACCAGTACGTCGAATGTGCCCATACGCAGATCACGGATAATTTCGACGCGCTCGACGGTATCGATGTCCGAGTGGAGGTACCGAACGCGCACATCGTGGTCCGACAGATAGTCGGTGAGGTCTTCCGCCATGCGTTTGGTGAGTGTCGTCACCAACACACGCTCGTCGCTCGTGACCCGCTTCTTGATCTCGGACAGCAGGTCGTCCACCTGTGTGGTGGCCGGGCGGATCTCGATTTCCGGATCGACCAGGCCGGTAGGCCGCACGACCTGCTCGATAACGCGGCCGGCATGCTCTTCTTCGTAAGGCCCGGGTGTGGCGGACACGAAGATCGTCTGGGGGCTGATGGCTTCCCATTCTTCGAACCGCAAAGGCCGGTTGTCCAGTGCAGACGGCAGACGGAAGCCGTATTCCACAAGCGTTTCCTTGCGCGATCGATCGCCCTTGTACATGGCCCCCACCTGGGGCACGGAAACGTGCGACTCGTCGATCACCAGCAGTGCATTTGCCGGCAGGTAGTCATACAGCGTCGGCGGCGGCTCACCTGGGCCGCGTCCCGACAGATAGCGGGAATAGTTTTCGATGCCGTTGCAGTATCCAAGCTCGAGCATCATCTCGAGATCGAAGCGCGTACGTTGCTCCAGCCGCTGCGCCTCGACGAGCTTGTGATTCTCGCGCAGGTAGTCGAGGCGATCCTTGAGTTCGATCTTGATGCGATCGACGGCCTCGAGTAGCGTCTCGCGAGGTGTCGCATAGTGCGTCTTGGGGAAGAACGTGAAACGTGGCAGCTTGCGAATGATCTCGCCCGTCAGCGGATCGAATGCGGCAATGTTCTCCACCTCGTCGTCGAATAGCTCGATACGAACGGCTTCCAGCTCGGACTCCGCCGGGAATACGTCGATCACGTCTCCGCGTACCCGGAACGTCGCACGCGCGAAGTCCATCTCGTTACGCGTGTACTGCAATTCGGTCAGCCGGCGTAGCAATTCGCGTTGATCCATGCGGTCGCCGCGGTCGACGTGCAGAACCATCTTCAGATAGGTCTCAGGGCTACCCAGACCGTAGATGCACGAGACCGTCGTGACGATGATGGCATCGGACCGTTCCAGCAATGCCTTCGTCGCGGATAGGCGCATCTGCTCGATGTGGTCGTTGATCGACGAATCCTTCTCGATGTAGGTATCCGACGAAGGAACGTAGGCTTCCGGCTGGTAATAGTCGTAGTAGGAAACGAAGTACTCGACCGCGTTATTCGGGAAGAACGTCTTGAACTCACCGTACAACTGGGCGGCCAGCGTCTTGTTCGGCGCCAGGATCATCGTCGGCCGCTTAACCTGAGCGATCACGTTGGCAATGCTGAACGTCTTGCCCGAGCCGGTCACCCCAAGCAGTGTCTGGTGTGACAGGCCGGCCTCCAGCCCCTCGACCATCTGCCGGATTGCCTCCGGCTGGTCACCGGCGGGCTCAAATTGGGTAGAGAGTTGAAACTCGGCCATTCACTGCACCTCAAAAGCCTGGGCCGGTCGCCATGCTCCAATGGAGCGCAGCGCAGCGGCGGAAAAACATCGGATTGCGGTCCGGCGATGATGGGCGGCACCGGCTGGCACCATGGCCATCCGTAGAAAACCACTGCGATCCGACGACGGCGTGTTTTCATACAGAACCTACGCGTTGATCATATCGCAGGTGTCAATAGGGCCCGCTATACTACCGCCCCGCCTGCACAGCCCCCGCAGGAGCGCGGGGGCTGAACTATCACCTCTTTCTTCGAGCCCCCTCACCATGAGTTTGTTCTCTTCCGTTGAAATGGCCCCTCGCGATCCGATCCTGGGCCTTAACGAAGCCTTCAACGCCGATACGCGCCCCGGCAAGGTCAATCTGGGCGTTGGCGTGTACTACAACGAAGAAGGACGAATTCCGCTGCTGCGTGCCGTAGCTGAAGCCGAGAAGGCACGCATTGCGGCCCACGCCCCGCGCGGCTACTTGCCGATCGAAGGTATCGCGGCGTATGACCAGGCCGTTCAGAACCTCCTCTTTGGCGCGAGCTCGCATCTCATTGCAGAAGGTCGCTGTGTAACTACCCAGGCGATTGGCGGCACCGGCGCTCTGAAGATCGGCGCAGACTTCATCAAGCGTCTTCAGCCCGGCGCGGTCGCGGCGATCAGCGACCCGAGCTGGGAAAACCATCGCGCCCTGTTCGAAGCCGCCGGCTACGAGGTTCGTAACTATCGTTACTATGACGCCCAGACCCATGGCGTGAACCGTACCGGCATGCTCGAAGATCTTGCCGCTCTGCCGCCAGGGTCCGTGGTCGTACTGCATGCGTGCTGCCATAACCCGACCGGTGTCGACCTGAGCCTTGACGACTGGAAGGCTGTGCTCGAAGTCGTCCGTGAGCGCGAGCTGATCCCTTTCCTGGACATCGCCTATCAGGGCTTCGGCGACGGTATCAAAGAGGACTCGGCCGCTATCGACCTCTTCGCTGAGTCGGGGTTGGCGTTCTTTGTTTCCAGCTCGTTCTCCAAATCCTTTTCGCTGTACGGCGAACGTGTCGGTGCGTTGACTATGGTGACCGCGTCGCGCGACGAGGCCGGCCGCGTCCTCTCGCAGGTGAAGCGCGTCATTCGTACCAACTACTCGAACCCGCCAACGCATGGTGCCATCGTCGTCGCGTCCGTGCTGAACAGCCCCGAGCTGCGCGCCCTTTGGGAGCACGAGCTTGGCGAGATGCGTGAGCGCATTCGTGAGATGCGGGTTGCGATGGTGGACAAGCTCGCAGCATTGAATGCCTCGCGCGACTTCAGCTTCGTAGCGCGCCAGCGCGGGATGTTCTCCTACTCGGGCCTCACGGCTGATCAAGTGGAACAGCTGCGCAACGAGTTCGGCATCTATGCCGTCTCGACAGGCCGAATCTGCGTCGCCGCCCTGAACCGCAACAACCTCGACACCGTGACAAACGCTATCGCAGCGGTGCTGTGATAGCGGTCTGCGGAGCCGTCGGATGCGGCTGCGCAGATGCTTGACTTTGTGTTTTGAATCAGTAGGATACGCACCGTCGTTCCGCGATAGCTCAGTCGGTAGAGCAAATGACTGTTAATCATTGGGTCCCTGGTTCGAGTCCAGGTCGCGGAGCCAAATTAAAACCCCAGGTGAAAGCCTGGGGTTTTTTATTGCCTGCCGGATACTTCAGCCTATGCGTAGGGCTTCCGCCGAAACCGCGCAATCAACGATGCCGATAGTGCCTGGTACATCAGCGAGCCGGATTCATCCGGGCCGCGTCACCCAAATTTCGAGTGAACGGTGGATTACGCCTTCGGCTAATCCACCCTACGAATAGCATGTAGGGCGAATCCCGCAGGGCTTCCGCCGGAACCGCGCGATCAACGATGTCGATAGTGCCTGGTACATCAGCGAGCCGGATTCATCCGGGCCGTGTCACCCTAATCTCGAGGTGAACGGTGGATTACGCCTACGGCTAATCCACCCTACGAATAGCATGTAGGGCGGAATCCCGTAGGGCTTCCGCCGGAACCGCGCAATCAACGATGTCGATAGTGCCCGGTACATCAGCGAGCCGGATTCATCCGGGCCGCGTCACCGTAATTTCGAGGTGAACGGTGGATTACGCCTTCGGCTAATCCGCCCTACGGATCTAATCCACGCTACGCCGTGCCTGGCTCGGCGCAGGGTGTGAGCCCAAAGGGCTGGCAACCGAAAATCAGCCGGCGGCCCTGGGAGGGCTGGCTACGGTTAACCTATCGCAAAGGCCTTCACAGGCTCATGACGTCCAAAAAGCGCGGGGCCGCGGACTCATCGATGCGTAGGCTGGTGAAATCGAATAGATTGCGGTCTGCCAGCTGGGACGGAACAACGTTCTGCAGCGCGCGGAACATGATCTCGGTACGGCCCGGCGACTTGCGCTCCCACTCCTGCAGCATTTCCTTCACGACCTGACGTTGCAGGTTCTCCTGCGAGCCGCACAGGTTGCACGGAATGATTGGAAACTCACGTAGACGCGAATACGCCTCGATATCGGCCTCGTTGCAGTAGGCCAGCGGGCGGATCACCACGTTGCGACCATCGTCGGATCGCAGCTTTGGTGGCATGGCCTTCAGCGTACCGCCGTAGAACATATTCAAAAAGAAGGTTTCAAGGATGTCATCACGATGGTGACCAAGCGCCATCTTGGTCGCGCCGATTTCATCTGCATAGGTGTACAGCGTGCCGCGGCGCAGGCGCGAACATAGCGAGCAGGTGGTCTTGCCTTCCGGAATCTTCTCCTTCACCACCGAGTACGTGTCCTTCTCGATGATGTGGTAGGCCACCCCTATGGACTCGAGATATTGCGGCAGAACGTGCTCGGGAAAACCGGGCTGTTTCTGGTCCATATTGACCGCGACGATCTCAAAGCTGATAGGCGCTACCTTCTGCAGGTAGAGCAGCACATCGAGCATGGTGTAACTGTCCTTTCCGCCAGACAGGCAGACCATGACCTTGTCGCCGTCTTCGATCATATTGAAGTCGGCGACCGCCTCCCCGACCTGGCGGCGAAGGCGCTTCTGCAGTTTGTTCTGGTTGACCGAAAGGGTGCCCATGCTGATAACGAAATCCACGTAGAAAGACTGCGATGCCCATCGACCTGTACCAACCGGCCGATGGAACTCAAAGGCTGCGCATTTTACGTGTTATTGCCAATCCGCCCAGCCTCGGTCGACGAAAACCTGCGTCCCACTCAAACATTCGTCGTTCCGGGTCCACACGCCCTGCCGACGTCATGCATAATTGACGTCCGCAATGAGAACCGCACCATGCCCGAGCAGCTACACGCACGCGTCGAGGCCTGTTACCAGCTGGCCGAACAATTCTTCAAACGCTCCTTCCCCCGCCCTGATGTCAGCATGAAGCTGCGAGGACAAAAAGCAGGCGTCGCGCATCTGCACGAGAATCGGCTGCGCTTCAATGCCAAGCTTTACCAGGACAATCGCGACCATTTCCTGCAGCAAACCGTTGCCCACGAAGTCGCACACCTGATAGCACACCAATTGTTCGGTGACCGCATTCAGCCCCACGGCGAGGAATGGCAGTTGGTCATGCGGGGTGTGTATGAGCTGCCGCCCGATCGATGCCATACCTATGCAATCGAAAGGCGCCCGCGTACGGCTTACCTGTATGAATGTGGCTGCCCGGAGCGTGAGTTTCCGCTTACATCGCGCCGTCATGCGCTCATCAAGCAGGGCCGTCGATACATCTGCCGCGCCTGTAAGCAAACCCTCACCTATAGTGGACGACTGGAAAACGCTTGATGCAGGGACGGGAACCCTCGCGGGCCCTGCCTTTCTGAACGGTTTTGGACAGCGGAACGGTCATGGACATGGAAACGCGTGCCGACAGCCTGCGCGCACGACTCAATACGATCATCTTTCACACCAGCACGCCCGCCGGCAGGGCGTTCGACCTGGGCCTGTTGATGGTGATCTTCACCAGCCTGCTCATCGTCATGCTGGACAGCGTCGAAGCCGCGCATGCGGCATATGGGGATCTCTTTGCCGCGCTTGAGTGGCTATTCACCGGCCTGTTCGCAATTGAGTACCTGCTACGCATTTACAGCAGTGACCGCCGTCGCGAGTACATCTTCAGTTTCTTCGGTGCGATCGACCTGCTTGCAATCCTTCCTGCGTTTCTGGCGCTGTTCTATCCGGACGCGCAGTATCTGCTTATCGTGCGCGTCATACGCATGGTTAGAGTCTTCCGGGTGCTCAAGCTTGTGCCTTACCTCAGCCAGGCCAATTTCCTGTTGGTTGCGTTGCGAGGCAGCCGGCAGAAGATTGTGGTGTTCCTGCTGGGGATCAGTACCCTGGTGACCGTCTATGGGACGCTCATGTACGTTATCGAAGGCCCTGCCAATGGCTTTACGAGCATCCCCAAAAGTATCTACTGGGCAATCGTGACCATGACGACGGTTGGCTTCGGCGACATGGTGCCGCAAACGCCCCTTGGACAGACGCTCGCCTCGCTCGTGATGATCACGGGCTATGCCATCATTGCAGTGCCCACCGGTATCTTCACTGCTGAACTGGCGAACGCAATGCGCCCGGAAGGCCTATTCCGCGACTGCCCTCGATGCGAAAAGCCTTTTCATGAGACTAACGCCAGTTTTTGCAGCCGATGCGGAAGCGCCCTTTTCCCGGATACCAAAGCGCCACACGCTAGCACACCAGATCCCTCTGCGTAGCTGACGTACATGCCGGCTGACACGGCGCAGCCGCTCTATTCCGCCGCCTCGAAACATCCGGAAAGCCGCTGGGCAGAACCCTACATCGATTCACTTGGTCCCACCATCAACTGTGGTGCGCCTGTTATCGCGCCCCGACAACAACAATGGATCAAAAGGACGAGCCGATGGCTGAAGTATCCGAAAACCGTAAGGATGGCATAGGCAAAGCTGCCGGGATCGGGCTGGTGCTGGGACCGCTCCTGCTGCTGACCTGCCTGCTGACCGAACCTCCAGGTGAATTGTCGCGGGAAGCCTGGAACACTCTGGGCCTCACGCTTCTCATGGCGACGTGGTGGTCCACTGAAGCGATTCCAATCCCCGCTACCGCGCTGCTGCCCATTCCGCTTATCCCAATGCTTGGGATAAGCGAACTGTCGAGCGCTACATCACCTTACGGCAACCCCACCATATTCCTGTTTTTTGGCGGTTTCCTGCTTGGGCTGGCCATGCAACGGTGGAACCTTCACAAACGCATTGCACTTGCTACGCTCGTTGCCGTGGGAAGCCAGCCGAAGCGGCAGATCGCAGGGTTCATGATTGCGACCGCCTTCCTCAGCATGTGGGTGAGCAACACAGCCACGGCAATCATGATGCTGCCCATCGGCATGTCGGTGATAGGCCTGTTGACTACAGAGGGCGACCGCGCTGAACAGCAGCGATTCGCGACCGCGCTTCTACTCGGTATCGCCTACGCTGCCAGCGTCGGTGGCGTCGCAACACTTATCGGCACCCCGCCGAATGCCATGCTTGCCGCTTTCTTGGACGAGAACTATCAGGTCCATATCGGATTTGGGCAGTGGATGTTGCTAGGCCTCCCCGTGGCACTGGGCATGCTGGTCTTCATCTGGTGGTGGCTGACCCTAGGCGGTTTCAAGCTCGAAGGCGGTGATAGCTCTACGGTCCTCAAGGAAGAAAAGGACAAGCTCGGCCCTTTGACCACAGGGGAAAAACGTGTCGGGATTGTGTTTTTCCTCGCAGCTGCCGCGTGGATTTTTCAACCGCTGTTAGCGAACGTGATCGAAGGCATCAGCGATACCAGCATCGCCATCATCGCGGCGCTGGCGCTCTTTCTTGTGCCGGTAGACATTCGCAAACGTGAATTCCTGATGAACTGGGAATATGCCACCAAGGTCCCGTGGGGCGTGCTTCTGCTATTCGGCGGTGGCCTTTCGCTGGCGGCTGCCATCAGTAGCTCGGGGCTGGCCGACTGGATCGCACAGGGCATGGAGGGCTTCGCGACGCTCCATATGCTGCTGATGATCGGCTTGGTCACCCTTGTGATCATTCTGCTGACCGAGGTGACTTCGAATACCGCCACGGCCGCTGCCTTTCTTCCGCTATTGGGGGCATTAGCGGTCGCACAAGGCCTGCCGCCTGAGCTGCTTGCCATTCCGGCGGCGGTTGCCGCGAGTTGCGCCTTCATGATGCCGGTCGCCACGCCGCCAAACGCGATTGTCTTCGGGACTGGCCAAATGAAGATTCAGTCGATGATAAAGGCAGGCTTCCTCATCAACCTGTTTGGTGTCGTATTCGTCAGCCTGCTTTGCTACCTCCTCATCGGAATGATCTGGGCACGCTGAAAACGCTTGCAACTGTGTAAAAAACCGAGGGCGGCATCTGCCGCCCTCGTCGCTTCAGAGATTACGCAAGCCCGGTGGCACGCTCGGCGGTGCAACAGGCTCCCAGGGGCCATCCGGACGTGACGACGACATCCATACGTCCCCTTGCTGTTGGTAATACACCCGCTCGCGGTAGTACAGCTTGCGCTCCGGCACCACATAAACACCTAGCGCATTATCCCAGCGAGCCGCAACATGGGGCGGCGGTGCAAACCGGGGTTGAACCGGGGTCTGCGCTTCCGGCGGCCGCGGCAGCGGCGATGGCTGTACCGGCGGCGCCTTGGGTATGGGCATCGGTGACGGCGTAGGCGCCGGTGTCGGTTCGACGGTTGGCGCGTCCGGGGCGTCGCGTCCGGCACAGGCCGTCAGCAAGGCGGCCACCACCAACGGTGCCAGCCCTTTCGAAAGCGTGAAGGTGGGCGAAAACGATGACCAGCCAGGCTGGGAAGATAAAACTCGCATGCATGATCTCCGACTTGATGGACAGCAATGCAACCCCGGGCTGCCTGCGTGCTGCTCAGACCCGCTTGGCCGGCTCGAATTCCGAATCACCGAAGCGGGCGTGCTCTACGTCGCATCGCGTCTAGACCAAATGCGTCCGCCATCGGTCAGGGGCATTCAAGATCGGTGCGCCTGTGCCGTTAAACCGACATCCACAACGAACTGGCCAATCGGATGACAGATATCGCTGCCGCGCGCGCCATTCCGGCATCCCCGGCACGGGTGCAAGCCGCCATGGTGGACATGGCGCTCAAACTCTCGCAGTCGCTCGACGGGGTGCTTGCGGCTGGCGAAAGTGCGGATGCGGAAGTTATCTCCGTCAAGGACCGGGGTCAGACCTTTCAGCTCGTCCTTCGGCTCACGCTAGACAATGGACGACAGACGACGGTCGAGGCCGAGAGCCCCCGCGTCTTGGCGCAAGGCACTGCACTTGCGGTCACAGCGCTCTCCCAGACCCGTCTGCTCGTGGCGCTGCAATCGACGAATACACAGCCTGTCAATCAGATCGACCTGGAACGCCTGCCTGTCGGCACGCTCATCCAGGGTCGCGTCGTTTCGAGCCAACCTGTCGCGCCTGGGGCAGAGCTCAACAGGGTTATCGTTCAACTGCTCGACAAGGCGATCGCAGGTAGCCGCCTCAACATCGAAACGCCGATGAGGCTGACACCCGGCTCATTGCTGACGGCGCGGGTGGATGCCAGCCAGTCGCTTACGTTCGTTCCGCTCAACAGCCTGCTCAACCAGTTGGACGTACAACAGCAACTCACCGGCCAACTCAACCGCCAGGGTTCGCTGGAGTCGCTCTTCGCTGCTCTGGGCCGCCCGGCAGGGGCAGTGCCGGAAGGCGTCCGTGCGGCAGCGGAAAAGTTGTTGGCCGATCTTCCCGATCTACGCCAGCTTTCCGATCCCAAAGGCGTGGCGAAGGCGTTGACGAGCAGTGGCGCGCAGCTGGAGTCGCGCCTCTTGGCCGAACTGTCCACCACCCAGGACTTGAAAGCCAATTTGCTGCGACTCGTATCGCAGTTGAGTCAGCAGACGTCTCTATCGCCGGATCTCTCCACTATCGGTGTGTCACAGGCCCTTCCCGGACTGCTCCGGAGTGCACTCGGCGCATTGGGACAAGCCGGCGCCAAGCAGATTGGCGAAGGCTTTCCCCTCCCCGCCCGCCTGCTCCAGTCACTTGAACAGAACGCCGACCTCGAAGGCCTCCTCAAGCTTGCTGCAGCCGCGGTTTCACGTCTGCAAAGCCACCAGCTTTCCAGCCTTGCTCAAACCATGACGACACCGGACGGCAACCTGCTTACCACGTGGCAAATGGAGCTCCCGATGCGGGACCGCCAAGACATCGTGCCGATCCAGGTACGACTGCAACGGGAAGAAGCCGCCCGAGAAGAACGGTCACAGGCGCGCGGTGAGATGGTGTGGCGCATCGAACTCGCGTTCGATATCGATCCGCTCGGTCCGCTGCAAGTGCAGGCGCAACTGATGCAGGGCGTGCTGAGCAGCCAGCTATGGGCAGAACGGCAGAAGACCGTACGCCTGATAGATGCCGAGCTCGGCACGCTTCGCGAACGGCTCGTCACTGCCGGGCTCACCGTCGGTGAGCTCGCCTGTAAATTCGGCGCACCGCCGCGCGGGCCTCGTGCTCGCCTCGAACAACGTTGGATAGATGAAACCGCATGAACAAACAGAGCACACGTCAGGCCATTGCACTGCAGTATGACGGGCAGACGGCGCCACAGCTCACGGCCAAGGGCGACGATGCGCTGGCTGAGGCGATCCTGGCACTGGCTCGCGAGCACGAAGTGCCGATCTACGAAAACGCGGATCTCGTTAAGTTACTGGCACGTCTGGAACTCGGCGACGAAATCCCTGAAGCCCTGTATCGGACGATCGCGGAAATCATCGCCTTCGCCTGGTACCTCAAAGGCAAGTTCCCGACTGGATTCAACCCGCTCGCGCCACAAGGTACAGGCGATATGCCTCTGCTCAGCGGCCCGCATTGAGCTGTAGCACCTCGCCCTGGGCGCCCTTGCCCTGCGGCAGGTCCGCCAGCATCCAGGAAAAATAACCGTCGCGGAAATAGAAGACGGTCTCGTATCCCCACTCAACGGCGAGCGCACTCGCGAGGGCGGCCGCCGGGCATACGTCGCTGTCACAGTAGATCACAAGCGGCACGTCACGAGGCCATTGGGGATCGGCAAGCCCGGCAAAGCGCCCCATCAGGTCAAGATGCACCGCGCCATGCACATGGCCCCAACGCCAGGCCTCGGGTGAACGCACGTCGATGAAAACTGCGCCGAGATCATGCAACCGCTTGGCCTGATAGACATTGACGGTCATCGCGCCGTCGATCTGCTCAGGCGCTTCGGCCGCTTGGGCCGTCTGCGCGGAAAGCGCGAAACAGAACAACAGTGGCAACCAGAGTTTCATCGCAACCTCCCGCCGACATGTGCGGCAGTGAACCCACCGCCTTGGCGCGGTTCGGGAGAACGGTCTCCCTGAAAATATGGAGGGATATATCGATCGGAGGGTTCCGCGTCGGGGGGACTGCAGAAGGGGTATGCCGACGGCATCGGACGACCGTTGCAACAAGCCAGACAGGCGGCTACTTCGAACGCCGTCCCTTGTGGAGCTTCGAGACCAGTTCGGCTTCAGCCTGTGAAAGCCCGCATGACTGCGTCAGGTCATCGACACTTGCGCCCATGCCCACGAGACGCGCCGCCTGGCTAAATGAAAAGTTCGCGGGATCGCGCTGTTCGATTTGAGTGATCTTGTCCGGAATCGGCGCAACGGTGCGCCGCAGTTCCTGCAGTTCTTCGCCCATGCGTACACTGCCAGCCAGATAGGTATCCAGCCGCTTCGTCAGTTCCTGTATGCGTTGATCACGCGCAGCATCGCGCTCGGCCTGCTCGCGTACCAGTTTCTGCTGATTCTGCATCAACCAGTAGCACGCGCCGCCGAGCCCGAGACAAAGCATGATCAAGGCGCCAAGGGCTGCCTCGATCAACTCAGATGCTCTCCAGCTCCGACCACTCTTCTTCGGTCATCATCTTGTCGAGTTCGACCAGGATGAGCAGCTCGCCGTTCTTGTTGCATACGCCCTGGATGAACTTCGCAGACTCGTCGTTACCAACGTTCGGCGCGGTTTCGATTTCCGACTGACGCAAGTAGACCACCTCGGCAACGCTGTCGACCAGGATACCGACGACCTGCTTATCCGCTTCGATAATCACGATCCGGGTGTTGTCGGTGACCTCGGCGTAATCCAGCCCGAAGCGCTGACGCGTGTCGATCACGGTGACGACGTTCCCGCGCAGGTTGATGATCCCCAGCACGTAGCTCGGTGCACCCGGAACCGGTGCGATTTCGGTGTAGCGCAGCACTTCCTGAACCTGCATCACGTTGATGCCGTAGGTCTCGTTATCGAGACGGAACGTCACCCACTGCAGGATCGGGTCTTCGGCACCATGTCCAGACGTCTTCTTCATCGCCTTGCCTCGTCATTCACCGCACAGGGCGGCAGTCAGATCATTGTAGTCGCGCGTACCGTAGAGCCGCGCAGCGTTATCGTATGGCCGCCAGCCCCTTGGCATGGCGGATTGCACCGCTGGCCAGCAGGTCGGACAGCGCCGCCATGTCCAGCAACGCACACATATGTTCGACGACAGTGCCGGCAAGCCAGGGGCGCTGGCTGCGCTGACTGCGCCACTTCACTTCACGTGGATCCAAGCGGACCGAATGGCTGACATTGTGAACTGCCACGCCCCATTCGCAACCCTGAACGGAAATCACATATTGCAGACCCTCGCGAAAATCGTCCCGATAGCGCTCAGGCATGACCCAACGAGCGGCGTCGAGCACTTTCAGGTTCCCCGATTGGCTCGGCAGGATGCCCAGAAACCAGTCCGGCTGGCCGAACAGCGGCGTCAGCTCGCGGTCACCCAACGGATAGATCGATCCTAGGCAAACCAGCGGCGCTGCAAGTGTCAACCCTGCGACGTCGAAGAGCAGACATTCGAAAGGTTCCTCGCCCCACGCCGGCGGTCCGCTCTGAACAACGGGCGGCGGCGGCACGTCCCGATTGGGCTGTATGACAGCGACGGGCTCGACAGGGTCTTCAACCGCCACTTCGACCATCGCTTCGTCCGTCACGGTCGGCTCGGCGGATATGGCTGCTACGGCCCACTCAGCCTGGTCCAACAACGGGACTTCAGGAAGCGCGATGGTCTCGGCGACCTTTAGTACGGGTGCCTGAAGCACAGGCGAAGCGACTTGCACCGCCACAGGCGGAGTTGCCAATGCGGTCTGCATCGCCGGCTTTGCCTTGGCCGAATCTCGCTGTTGCTCCTCACGAACAGCCGCTTCGAATTCCTCGGCCGAAACACTATCGGCCAGTTCAATCTGGGCGTCCTGCAGCAGGGTATCCAGATAGGACTGAATGGCCAGCTGAGTGCGTGTCGCAGTGGCAGTGGCAGTGTTATGGCTCATGACGAACGCCCGGATGAAATTGCTGTACAGCCTATCGGCATGAAGGTCTGGATTCTTGAGGGCTCGGCAAACAAATTCATGCCGTTACGCCACTTGCGCAGCCGTTTGCTGCGCCAACAGAAACTTGAGCAGCGCGCGATAAGCGATAACGCCGCGGCTGTTCGGGTCGTTGCGCGAAGGCGTCAAACCAGCCCGGCTGGCGTCGCGCAAGCGAGTGTCAATCGGGATGTAGGCCTGCCAGAGGTGTGCAGGATAGCTTGCCTGGAGGAGCTTGAGCGTACTCATCGAGGCCTGGGTCCGACGATCGAACAGTGTCGGCACGATGTGATACGGCAGTGGCTGACGCCGCGACCGATTGATCATGGCGAGCGTGTTGACCATTCGTTCCAGCCCCTTCACTGCCAGAAACTCGGTCTGTACCGGAATGACCAACTGTTGGCTAGCGGCCAGCGCATTGACCATCAGCACGCCCAACAGCGGTGGACTGTCGATGATCGCATGGTCGAAATCTCCCCAGAGCTGGGCGAGGCTCTTCGAAACGACGAGGCCCAATCCATTTTGCCCAGGCGACTGCCGCTCGAGGGTTGCCAATGCGGTACTCGACGGAAGCAGGGAGAGACGTTCGTGGCTCGTGCCGAGCAGTAAACGATTCGGCAAGCCTTGCGGCACCTGCCCCTGATGCAGGAACAGGTCATAGGTGCTGTGCTCCAGCGTATCCGGATCATGGCCGAAATAACTCGTCATCGAGCCATGCGGGTCCAGGTCAACGATGAGGACGCGCTTGCCGGCATCTGCCAGCAGACCCGCCAGTGCGACTGACGTAGTGGTCTTGCCTACACCACCCTTCTGATTGGCAACAGCCCAAACTTTCATTGACGTTCGATCCTCCCGGCCATGTCGCACCGGTACCGTAGGCCGCAGGGCCACGACGTGAAATTGACGGGCGCACTGTATAGGCGCCAGGTTTGCGAACTATTTAGCAGTTTGCGTGCCACCTGCTGAGGCAGCAGGCTGCGACGTCGGCCCGGCGCGGTGGGCATCGGTGTCACGTGAAACCAGCAACACCACACGCCGGTTACGGGCTCGCCCGGCTTCGCTGGTATTGGCCGTTACCGGCTGGAATTCACCGTACCCAACCGCCGCCAGCCGACTTGGCTCGATACCATTATCCGCCAGCAACCGAACAATGCTCGCAGCACGGGCCGCCGACAGTTCCCAATTCGTAGGGTATATGGGGCTATGGATGGGTACGTTGTCAGTAAACCCTTCAACCTTGATGGGATTTTCGAAGGGCCTAAGGATCTTGGCCAAGCGCTCGACGATGCCGAACGCCTCGTTACGCGGCAAAGCATCGCCACTCGGGAAGAGCAAACCAGAGCTCAGCTCGATCTCGATCCACATCTCGTTTCCACGGACGGTGAATTGACTGTCAGCGATGAGATCGGCGAAAGCGCTTCTTACGCGCTCGGCAATCTGCGAAAGCGTATCGCCCGGCTGCGAGCCGCTTTCAATGTCCGTTGACGTAGGGTCCGGCTCGGTCGTACGTGGTCGTTCGTCGCCAATCGGGATGGGTCTGATGGAACGGTCTGGCTGATTGAAGACACCTGTCAGGCTTTCGGTAAGGATCTTGTACTTGCTCTCGTTGAGCGAAGAAATGGCGTACATGACGACGAAAAAGGCGAACAGCAGCGTAATAAAATCCGCATACGAGATGAGCCACCGCTCGTGGTTCTCGTGTTCCTCCTGCCGCCTGCGCCGGCCGCGTGGCGACCTCATGGAAGCCTCTTCATCGCGTCTACTCCATGAAGCCTTGCAGCTTCAGCTCGATCGCGCGGGGATTCTCTCCTTCGGCAATTGAAAGTATGCCCTCCAGCAGCATCTCCCGGTATTTCGACCGACGCAGTGCAACGCTTTTGAGCTTATTACCTATGGGTAGGAGGATGAGGTTCGCGACTGCGATCCCGTATATGGTCGCTACGAAGGCAACGGCGATCCCGCCGCCCAGCTCGCTAGGGTCAGCCAGGTTGGCCATCACATGGATGAGCCCCATAACTGCGCCGATGATACCGAGCGTAGGTGCGTAGCCACCCATGCTCTCGTACACTTTAGCCGCTTGTACATCCCGGTCTTCCTGGGTGTACATGTCGACTTCCATGATGGATCGGATGGCCTCAGGCTCGGTCCCGTCGGCCAGCAGCTGAAGCCCCTTGCGGGCATAGGGATCCGGCTCGGCATCCGCGAGCGGCTCAAGCCCAAGCAGCCCCTCCTTGCGAGCCGTCAGACTCCAGCCGACCACACGCTGGATGCCACCAACAAGATCGAGCCGAGGCGGAAAGAATATCCACCCGAGCATCGTGAGAGCGCGTTTGAACACGTCCATCGGGACTTGCAGCAGAATGGCCCCGAGCGTGCCACCAAGAACGATCAAGGCGGCTGGGCCATTGAGCAGGGCCAGCACGTTCCCACCTTCGAGGAAGTTGCCACCGATGATCGCAACGAATGCCAGGATCAGGCCGATCAGACTCAGCACATCCATTGGCCGTGTTCCTTATGCTTACAGGCAGGCTTCGGAGATGTGGCGACCGATGTCATCCAAGCTGTAGACCGCATCGGCAAGGTTGGCCTTCACGATGGCCATCGGCATACCGTAGATGACGCAACTGGCCTCGTCCTGCGCCCACACCTGGCTTCCCGCCTGTTTGAGCATCCGCGCACCTTCGCGGCCATCGGCGCCCATGCCAGTGAGCACCACCGCGAGCACCTTGTCTGCATAGGAGCGTGCGGCCGAACCGAAGGTTACATCTACACACGGCTTGTAATTCAGGCGCTCGTCGCCGGGCAGAATTTTCACGACGCCGCGCGCATCGACCATCATCTGCTTGCCACCTGGCGCAAGCAAAGCCAGACCCGGACGAAGATGATCGCCGTCCTCGGCTTCCTTGACGCTGATTCGGCACAGTTTGTCGAGGCGCTCCGCGAACGCCTTGGTGAACGCCGCCGGCATGTGCTGGATAAGCACGATCGGAGCCGGAAAATTGGCAGGCAGTTGCGTTAGCACACGCTGAAGTGCAACCGGGCCGCCCGTAGACGTGCCGATCGCCACCAGCTTGTAGGCCTTGCGCTTGGGCGCAGGGCTTGCCGGCGCATGAGCAGGCCCGGCCTGTGACGACGCAGGTGTAGGCGAGCGGGTAGGCGCATGTGATGGCGCAGCTGCCGACGCCGGTGTAGATGGCGAAGATGAAAAACTACTAAACCGACGGTTTGCGCGAGCAATCGTATGTATCTTCTCGCACAGCAGTGATTTCACCTTCTGCGGATTGCGTGAGATGTCTTCGAAATTCTTGGGCAGATAGTCGACGGCGCCGGCATCCAGCGCATCGAGCGTGACCCGGGCGCCTTCGTGCGTCAGCGACGAGAACATCAATACCGGGGTGGGGCTACGCTGCATGATGTTACGGACGGCCGTAATGCCATCCATCATCGGCATCTCGTAGTCCATCGTGATGACGTCCGGCTTCAACGCCTGCGCCTGTTCGATGGCTTCACGGCCGTTACTCGCCGTGCCGACCACTTGGATGTTGGGGTCCGAGGACAGAATCTCGTTCAGACGCCGGCGAAAGAAGCCGGAATCGTCCACCACCAGAACCTTTACAGGCATACGCACTCCTGACAGGCCGTGTACGTCTCATCCACGGCAGGCCTCACGGCCGATTGAATCTTCGCCTAACAGCCTGACGCACCGCCTCAAAGGCGGCGCGCGTAGTGGTTTAGCATGCTCGGAACATCCAGGATAAGCGCGATACGCCCGTCACCCGTAATCGTTGCCCCCGACATGCCCGGCGTTCCTTGAAGCATCTTGCCTAGCGGCTTGATCACCACTTCTTCCTGACCTACCAGCTGGTCTACTACGAAGCCGATCCGCTGCGTACCGACCGAAAGAATGACGACGTGTCCTTCATGCTGCGGCTCGTTATGATTTGCACCGCGAATCAGCCAGCGCTTGAGGTAGAACAGCGGCAGCGCCTTGTCTCGAACGATCACCACTTCCTGGCCGTCGACGACATTGGTACGCGATAGATCAAGGTGGAATATCTCGTTGACGTTGACCAGCGGGAAGGCGAAAGCCTGATCCTGCAGCATCACCATCAGTGTAGGCATGATCGCAAGGGTCAGCGGCACCTTGATGACGATCCGCGAACCTTGCCCCTTCTGCGAGAAGACGTTCACGGTGCCATTGAGCTGCGTGATCTTGGTCTTCACCACGTCCATGCCGACGCCGCGACCGGAGACGTCCGAAATCTCGGTCTTCGTCGAAAACCCAGGCGCGAAAATCAGGTTGTACGCTTCGAGATCGGTCAGGCGGTCGGCAGCATCCTTATCCAGTAGGCCTTTTTCCACGGCCTTGGACTTGAGGACCGCGGCGTCCATACCCTTGCCGTCATCGGTGATCATCAGAAGGATGTGGTCGCCCTCCTGTTCCGCAGACAGCACGACGCGCCCAGTACGGGACTTGCCAGCAGCCTCGCGCTCCTCAGGCGATTCGACACCGTGGTCTACCGCGTTTCGCACAAGGTGAACCAGCGGGTCTGCCAGTGCCTCGACGAGGTTCTTGTCAAGGTCGGTCTCTTCACCAACCAACTCGAGGTTGATCTCTTTCTTCAGATTGCGCGCGAGGTCGCGAACGAGGCGCGGGAAGCGACCGAAGACCTTCTTGATTGGCTGCATGCGGGTCTTCATGACCGACGTTTGCAGGTCGGCTGTCACCACATCGAGGTTCGAGACCGCTTTTGCCATCGCCTCGTCGCCGCTGTTCAGGCCAAGCCGGACCAGACGGTTACGCACGAGCACGAGCTCGCCAACCATGTTCATGATCTCGTCGAGGCGCGCCGTATCGACCCGTACGGTCGTTTCGGCTTCGCTCGCGACGGGCTTCTCCGCAGGCGGAGCAGAGGCCTTCACCGCCTCTGCTGCACGTGCGGGAGCTGCCACAGATTTTGCAGTACTGGCAGGAGCCGGCGCCGGCGCAGGCTTGGAGGCCGGGGCTTCTGCCTTCGGTGGTGTCACCGTCGCTGCCGGTACGGCTGCCGCAGGTGCCGGCTTAGCGGGCGGTGCGGGCGGCGGTGTTACGGCCGTCGGCTCGAATTTGCCCTTACCATGCAGTTGGTCCAGCAGCGCCTCGAACTCATCATCGGAGATGTCATCAGTGGCAGCCGCAGGGACCGCTGCGGGAGCGGGCGTTTCGACCTTGGTCGGCTCAGCCTTGGGCGGGTCGCTCGGCCCACTGAACTGACCCTTGCCATGCAACTGGTCAAGCAGCGCTTCAAACTCATCATCGGTGATTTCGTCACCCTGCCCGGCCGGTGTAGCGGCGGCCGGCGCAACCGACGCAGCTGCAGCGACAGGCGCAGGCGCTTCGACGAACTTGCCCTTGCCATGCAACTGATCAAGCAAAGCCTCGAATTCGTCGTCTGTGATTTCGTCGCCGCTGGCAGGTGCCACTGGCGCGGCAGCGGGCTCATTACCCAGCGCGCCCATCAAGGCGTCGAATTCGGTATCGGTAATATCTGCCGACACCTGAGCGGCTTCGGGTTCAGGCTCCGGAGCGACATCGGCAATGGGCGCAGGAGCCGGTTCGTCCGCACTGGCTGGCTCTGCCAGACGTGCAAGCGCGGCCAGCAGAGCGGGCGATGCCGGCGTCGGCTCGCTCCGCTCACGGACCTGCCTGAACATCTCATTGACGGTGTCCAGGGCCTGCAGGACCACGTCCATCAATTCGGCATCGACGCGGCGTTCGCCCTTGCGGAGGATGTCGAAAACGTTCTCTGCGATGTGGCAGCATTCGACAAGCGCGTTGAGCTGCAGGAAACCTGCGCCGCCCTTGACGGTGTGGAAGCCGCGGAAAATCGCATTGAGCAAATCCATGTCATCTGGACGGCTCTCGAGTTCGACGAGCTGTTCAGACAGCAATTCCAGGATCTCGCCGGCCTCTACCAGGAAGTCCTGGAGGATTTCTTCATCGGCGTCGAAGCTCATTCGTGTGCTCCCCAAGGGCGTATCGCCATGATCTTTCGTTAGGTGGTCGCCAGGCAGGCGCCGAACCAGCAAGCGGGCTCGTCAGAACCCGAGGCTGGACAACAGGTCGTCGACATCATCCTGATTGGAAACGACGTCTTCCCGTTTATCGGCATGAATCTGCGGACCTTCACCCTGAGATGATTTTTTCTTTTCAGGTGCCTGAACAGGCTCCGCCGGCTCGTGCCGCATGCCGGTGTAGCGGTCCACCTTGCTCGCCATCAACATGAGCTTGAGCAGGTCGCTCTCGACCTTTGTGATTAGCTGCGTCACGCGCTTGATCACCTGGCCGGTCAGGTCCTGAAAGTCCTGCGCCAACAGGATGTCATTGAGGTTTCTGGACAGCTGGTCGCTATCCTGCAAACCGCGAGACAGATAATTTTCAATACGCTTGGCCAGCTCACGAAATTCGTCGGCGCTCATTTCGCGACGCATGAAGCGCTGCCAGTCCGCCATGAGGCTCTGGGACTCGTAACTGATGTAATTCACCAGCGGCGCGCTTTCTTCGACCAGATCCATGGTCCGGTTGGCCGCTTTCTCCGTCATCTGTACGACGTAGGAAAGACGATCCGTTGCATCGGAGATCTGCGAAAGCTCCTTGGCGTGCTCTCCGCCGCCATCAAGCTGCAGGCCGACAATGGCGTTATGCAGCTCACGCGTCAGCTTGCCAACCTCATGATAGACATGGAGGTCTCGTGCCTTATCGAGCCGATGGATGAGAAGAACCGCTTCGCTGAAGTCGCCAGATTCAAGGCTGGAGACCAACTCGCGCGCATGCTGTTTGAGGGTCGATTCGAAATCGCCCGTCTCTGAATCATTTTTTGCCATGACGCCCTCGCGGCCCGGATCAGCCGTTGACCCGTTCGAAGATCTTGTCGATCTTTTCTTTCAGAACCTGAGCCGTGAACGGTTTCACGACGTACCCGTTCACTCCGGCCTGGGCAGCCTCGATGATCTGGTCGCGCTTGGCCTCTGCGGTCACCATGAGCACTGGGAGCTGCTTGAGTCGATCGTCCGCACGCACGGCGCGCAGCAGATCGATACCCGTCATGCCAGGCATGTTCCAGTCGGTTACCAGGAAGTCGAAGTTACCGCTCTGCAGCATTGGCAGTGCAGTCGTACCATCATCCGCCTCGGCGGTATTGGTGAAGCCCAGATCACGCAGCAGGTTTTTGATGATGCGCCTCATCGTGGAGAAATCGTCCACGATAAGAATCTTCATGTTCTTGTCCAAATCGGCCTCCGTACAATCGCCATTACGCCCGATGTCGGGCCGCGCCATTCTATCGTGGAACGTGCTGGCCTCAGCCAGCTCGCCCTTTCAAACATAAGGCTCTTCTTGGTGAAGAAGAGCCCTTTGGAACATATCGATGATCAACGGGCTGACACATACTCCGCCGTCCTGCCAACCCGCGCTTTGAACCTTGCCCCTCAGCGTGCTCGCCACTCACCCAGACGTGAGCGAAGACGCGCCGCACACTGGCTGTGGAGCTGACTGACCCGCGACTCACTCACACCGAGCACCTCGCCGATCTCCTTGAGGTTGAGCTCCTCATCGTAGTACAGCGCCAGCACAAGGCGTTCGCGCTCGGGCAGGTTCGAGATCGCGTGTGCCAGTGCGGACTGGAAACGCTCGTCTTCCAGCTCGCGGGACGGTCCCTGGTGGGTCGTCACATGGTCTTCGTCGTCGCCGAACTCGCCTTCCTGCAGCAGATCATCGAAGCTGAACAGGCGGCTGCCCTGCGTATCGCTGAGAATGCCGTAGTACTCTTCAAGGCTCATATCTAATTCGGCCGCAACTTCCTGATCTTTAGCGTCGCGTCCCGTTCTTGCTTCGACGGCGCGAATCGCATCGCTGACCATGCGGCTGTTGCGGTGCACCGAACGCGGTGCCCAGTCGCCTTTGCGGACTTCATCCAGCATTGCGCCCCGGATGCGGATCCCGGCGTAGGTCTCGAAACTCGCGCCCTTGCCGGAGTCGTACTTCTTGGCTGCCTCGAGCAGGCCAATCATGCCGGCCTGCATAAGGTCTTCCACCTGTACGCTGGCCGGTAGGCGAGCCAGCAAGTGATAGGCAATCCGCTTGACCAGCGGCGCGTAGCGCTCGATGAGCTGATGCTGCGAATCCTTCGCTTGGGCTTTGCTGTACATACGAAGTCCACTGGCTGCTGACATGGGATTAGCCCGCTACGGGTTGTTGCACAAGACGTTCGACGAAAAACTCGAGGTGGCCGCGGGGGTTGGCCGGCAAGGGCCAACTGTCGACCTTCTGAGCGATCGCCTTGAACGCGAGTGCGCATTTGGATCGAGGAAAGGCTTCATAGACTGCCCGTTGTTTCTGTACCGCCTTGCGTACCGATTCATCGTAGGGAACGGCTCCCACGTACTGCAGCGCCACGTCCAGAAAACGGTCCGTGACCTTGGTCAGCTTAGCAAACAGATTGCGTCCTTCCTGCGGGCTGTGAGCCATGTTGGCCAGCACGCGGAAACGGTTCATTCCAAAGTCGCGGTTAAGCAACTTGATCAAAGCGTAGGCGTCGGTGATCGATGTAGGTTCGTCACAGACGACAACCAGCACTTCCTGCGCGGCGCGCACGAAGCTGACGACCGCATCACCAATACCGGCAGCGGTATCGATTACAAGTACATCCAGGTTCTCGCTGATTTCGCTGAATGCCTGAATCAGGCCCGCGTGCTGCATCGGCGAGAGATGGACCATGCTCTGCGTGCCCGAGGCGGCCGGTACGATACGAACGCCACCGGGGCCCTGGAGCAGAACATCGCGAAGATCGCACTCGCCGGCGATGACATCCGCCAGCGTACGCTTGGGTGCCAGACCCAGCAGGACGTCGACGTTGGCCAGGCCAAGGTCGGCGTCGAGCAGCATCACGCGGCGGCCGAGATCGGCCAGGGCCATCGAGAGGTTGACCGACACGTTCGTCTTGCCGACCCCGCCCTTTCCGCCGGTTACCGCGATGACCTGTACAGGGTGCATGCCCATGGTTCTGCTTACCTATTCTCAGTGTGTAGCACAGCACTCCAGAGAGGCTGTCGTGTCGTTTCTGGGCTGCCGGGTTTAACCGGCCCGGCGGCCGCGGTTCTGGTACAGACCGGAAAACATCTCGGCCATCACATCTTCGCTGGGCTCCTCGGCCGCCTGCAGGCTTACTGCGCGGCTAACGATCTGGTGCGAGCGAGGCAGTTGGATGTCCTCGGGAATCTTCGGCCCGTCTGTAAGATAGGCTACCGGTAGCTGATGCCCAATTGCCAGCGCCAAAATTTCGCCGATGCTTCCAGCTTCATCCAGCTTGGTCAGGATGCAACCAGCCAGCCCACAACGCTTGTAACCATGATAGGCCGCTTTCAGCACCTGGCTCTGGCTGGTAGCCGGCAACACCAGGTAACTGCGTGCGTTAATTTTCCGACTCGCTAGTGAGTCCAGTTGCAAACGCAGTGCCGGATCATTCACTGGCAGACCAGCGGTATCGATCAGCACGACGCGCTTCTTGGCCAGCGGCGCCAGCGTTTGCACCAGCGACACGCCTGGGTCGACCTGCACGACCGGTACGTTCAAGATACGGCCAAGGGTCTTGAGCTGCTCCTGCGCGCCGATCCGGAAGTTGTCCATGCTGACGATCGCGATGTTTTGTGAGCCGTACTTAAGCACATAACGCGCCGCCAGCTTCGCCAATGTCGTCGTCTTTCCGGCACCTGCCGGGCCGACGAGTGCAATCACACCACCCGCTTCCAGGGGCTCCTGCTCGCAGGTACGAATGCCCTGGGCGAGGTAGGCAAGTACCAGGCGCCAGGCCTTACGGCCGTCCGCGATGTGTGCCACTTTCTCCAGCAATCGGCGGGCGAGTTCGGCCGGCAGACCCATGCGCTGCAGCCGACGCCACATCGCGGCCTGCTGTGGGCGGGCATTCTGCATTTGCGTCCAGGCAAACGAGCCAAGCTGCATTTCGAGCAATTCGCGCAAGCCGTTGAGTTCGCTGCGCATGGCGTCCAGTGCGCGAGAATCTGCGGCTGGAGCTGATGCAGCGGGTGCTCTTTCGGACGCCTTGGGCTTGACTGGCGCGGCAGCAACCGTTGAGGCCGGAAGCTCGGGCGCGATCAGCGATTCATTCGCAAACAGCTGGCGATCCTTGGCGGGTGCCTGCTCGCGGCTCGCCAGATCGGCATGCGCCGAGGCGATCTTCGCCTGAGTCTTGCGCAGCTCCGCTTCGAGCGCCGGATTGGACCGAGCCGGTTGTGCCGGCATCTGGTAATCGACAGCGGCCGTCAGCTCGACGCCTCCCGCAACCTTACGGTTGCCGATGATGGCAGCATCGGCGCCCAGCTCATCACGAACCAGCTTCATGGCGGTACGCATATCGGCGGCGAAGAAGCGTTTGACTTGCATGGCCTATTGACCTCAGTTCTGTCCCACGGTGGCGACAATGGTGACTTGCTTGTTGTCCGGAATTTCCTGGTATGCCAGCACGTGCATGTTTGGGACCGCGAGGCGAGCGAACCGCGAAAGCATCGCTCGGACGGGGCCGGCTACCAGCAGTACCGCTGGCTTGCCGAACATTTCTTGACGCTGTGCTGCATCTACAAGGGACCTTTGCAACTTCTCTGCCATTCCGGGTTCGAGAAGGATTCCTTCGTCAGCACCCTGTCCGGCTTTCTGCATGCTGCTGAGCAATATCTGTTCCAACCGCGGGTCTAGGGTGATCACAGGCAGCTCCGGCTCTAGTCCCACAACGGTTTGCACGATCGAGCGGGCCAGTGCGACGCGAACGGCAGCAACCATCGCGGCGGGATCTTGACTCCGCGCAGCAACGTTGGCGATGGCCTCGGCAATGGTGCGAATATCCCGCACGGGGACCTGTTCCTGCAGCAACGCCTGCAGAACCTTGAGGAGAGTAGAGAGCGACACCATGCCCGGTACCAGCTCCTCCGCAAGCTTCGGCGAGCTCTTCGCCAGAAGTTGAAGCAGTTGCTGGACTTCTTCATGGCCCAACAGCTCGTGGGCATGCTTATGCAGTACCTGGTTCAGGTGAGTGGCGACAACCGTGCTGGCGTCGACGACCGTGTATCCCAGCGATTGCGCCTGGTCCCGCTGATGGACGTCGATCCACACTGCCTCGAGGCCAAACGCCGGATCCTTGGCAGCGATGCCGTTCAACGTACCAAATACCTGACCAGGATTGATGGCCAGCTCGCGATCCGGGTAGACCTCGGCCTCGGCCAGGCTGACGCCCATCAGGGTGAGGCGATAGGCATTGGGCTGCAGGTCGAGATTGTCACGGATATGGACCGAAGGCATGAGGAAGCCCATTTCCTGAGACAGCTTCTTGCGGACGCCCTTGATACGCGCCAGCAGCTGGCCGCCCTGGTTGCGGTCCACCAGCGGAATCAGACGATAGCCAACTTCGAGGCCGACCAGATCGACCGGGGTCACGTCGTCCCAGCCGAGCTCCTTGGTTTCCTGAGCGCGCTGAGCCGGAAGCAGCTCCTGCTGAGCCTTCTGCGCTTCCTGCTGCTTCACTTCCACTTCTTTCTTCTGCTGGCGCTTCCAGATGAGCCAGGCGCCACCGGCAGCCAGGCCACCGAGGCCAATGAACGGCAGGTGCGGCATCCCCGGGACCGAACCCATGACCAGCAGAATCGCAGCCGCAACGGCCAGCGCCTTGGGCGAGGCGAACATCTGGCGGTTGACCTGTTGGCCCATGTCTTCGGATGAGGAAACACGGGTCACCATGATGGCAGCCGCAACGGACAGCAGCAGCGACGGGATCTGGGCAACCAGACCATCACCGATGACCAGCAGCGCATAGATCTTCGCAGCATCGGCGAAGGACAGGCCGTACTGCAGAACACCAATGCCCATGCCGCCAAGCAGCGTCACGAACATGATCAGCAGGCCGGCAATGGCATCACCCCGAACGAACTTGCTTGCACCGTCCATCGAGCCGTAGAAGTCGGCTTCCTGCGCAACGTCGGCACGACGAACCTTGGCGCTTTCCTGGTCGATCAGTCCAGCGTTGAGGTCGGCGTCGATCGCCATCTGCTTGCCGGGCATCGCGTCGAGGGTGAAACGCGCGCTGACCTCAGAGATACGGCCGGCACCTTTGGTTACCACGACAAAGTTGATGATCACGAGGATGGCGAACACGACGACACCCACGACGTAGTTGCCGCCGATCACGACCTCACCGAACGCCTGAATCACCTTACCGGCGGCATCGTGGCCTTCCTGACCGTGCAGCAGCACCACACGCGTCGAGGCAATGTTCAGCGCGAGGCGCATCAGTGTCGCGACGAGGAGAATGGTCGGGAACACGGCGAAGTCCAGCGGTCGCAGCGCGTACACGGCCACCAACAGCACAACGATGGTCAGCGCGATGTTGAACGTGAAGAAGATGTCCAACAGGAACGTCGGCATCGGCAGGGTCATCATGCCGAGCAGGACCAGTACCAGCAACGGAATACCAAGATTTCCGCGGCCCAGGGTGATGGCACCGTTACGAACATTACCTATCAGAAGCGATCGGTCCACTTGCTCTCCTCGTGCGGCCAAGCCGCTGAACGATCTTTTGACGCTGCAGCGTCGTCTGCCGTCGGTTTTGCAAGAAGAGGTCCAACTTTGAAAAACGCTCGCAATCGCTCGCTCAAGTACGATCGGCCGTTTGGATCTGGAAAATGCTTGTTACGACTCGCAGGAAAGTCTGGAGCGAACGCGACGTCCCGCGACCGGTCGGAAATTGATGTAGCCGGCGGTTCGCCGGTCCGCTTACCGAGGAGATCCCGATGAAACGATGGATGCTCGCGTTGGCCGGCTGTGCCGCGCTGACAGCCAATGCCGCCGAGACACGCGTCACGCTGCATGAGGTGGACGATAAAGGCGTCAATCAAGCGGTCGGCACGGTTCAGATCACCACCAGCGAATACGGCCTCGTGTTTACGCCAGACCTGAAGGGCCTTGAGCCCGGCATACATGGCTTCCACATCCATACCAAGGGCAGCTGCGACCCCGCTGAGACCGATGGCAAGATGACTGCAGCCGGCGCCGCTGGTGGCCATTGGGACCCGAAGAATACCGGCAAGCATGGCTTCCCATGGGGTGACGGGCACTTAGGGGACCTGCCAGCCCTGTACGTCACGAATGACGGCCAATCTACCCAACCGGTCCTCGCGCCTCGTATCAAAACGGCTGAGGAAATAAAGGGACTCGCGCTGATGGTTCACGCCGGTGGCGACAACCATGCCGACCATCCCAAGCCTCTCGGCGGCGGCGGCGCCCGTGTGGCGTGTGGTGTCATCGAATAAGCTGGGCTCGTTAACGCGAACGTCAAGGCCCGATTGCGTGGTATGACGTTCGCAGTTGCACCGCCATCTGCTATCTGTTTCCTGCTGTAGGAGTCACATCGATAGCGGTCGCCCTCGCTCGGCTTATCCAGTACGCAAAGCGGGATTGATAGGCCAGCGAGCACACCGAAGTGATACGCCATGTGCCATAAGACGCACTGGCAGTAAGCACTTACGCGTCCCGCCGCAAATCCGGCGGGATCGGCAGGTCTTTCAGCGGAGCTGGACGTTTCGCCTTCCCGGCCTGGTATTGGCGCAGCTGGTATACGTACGCCAGCACCTGTGCCACGGCCAGGTAGAGGCCAGCAGGAATCTCTTGGTCGAGTTCGGTTGAGTAGAACACCGAACGGGCCAATGCCGGCGATTCAAGCAGCGTAACCTTATGCTCCTGGGCAATCTCACGAATCTTCAACGCTACGAAATCGCCCCCCTTCGCCAATAGAACGGGTGCTCCGCCCGAATTGCCGTCGTATTTCAACGCCACGGCGAAGTGCGTGGGGTTAGTGATGACAACGTCGGCTTGCGGCACCGCCTGCATCATCCGGCGTTCAGCCGCCTGGCGCTGCAGCTGCCGGATCTTGCCCTTGACCTCCGGCTTGCCTTCGCTGTCCTTGTATTCGTCGCGCACTTCCTGCTTCGTCATCATCAGCTTCTGCTTGTGACTATGCAGCTGGAACGGCACGTCTGCCGCTGCAATGAAGACCAGCCCCAGGCCCATCAACAGCGAACTCCAGCCGACTACCTGAATGCTGTGCAGGATGGCCGCTTCAAGCGGCTCCTGCGCCATCGCCAACAGGTCGTCCTGGTCCGAGCGCAGCACCAGGACAGCCACGAGCAGGATGACGGCGAACTTGCCAATTGCCTTGAGCAGCTCCACCAATGACTGCGTGGAAAACATGCGCTTGAGGCCCGCGCCCGGGTTCATTCGGCTGAACTTCGGTGCAAGCGAACTTCCGGAAAACAGAAACCCGCCAATCCCGATCGGCCCCAGCACCGAGGCCGCCAGAAGCAAAACGAGCAGCGGCATCGTTGCACGTAACGCCAGTTCCCCGGCCGCGACAAGCATCTGAACCATGTAGCGCTCTTCGAGCAATGCTTCACGGGGCACTTCAAAGCTCATGTGCATGACGGTCATCATCATCTGCGCCATGCCGCCGCCAAACGCGATAAGTCCGCCGGTTCCGGCCAGCACTACTGCAAGCGTACTGAGTTCCTTGGAGCGTGCGATCTGCCCCTTCTCTCGGGTCTCTCGCTTCCTTTTTTCTGTGGGTTCTTCGCTTTTATCAGCGCCACTTTCGCTTTCGGCCATGGCCTGACTCCTGCTTCAACGTACCCGGACGAGTTCGCCGAGCCAGATGAGGGCTTCGGATGAAAACCGCTGGTACTGGGAAAGGACATCGGCCATGCCGATCCAGAAGATGACCATACCCATCACCAGGGTCATCGGGAAACCGATGGAAAAGATGTTGAGCTGCGGCGCTGCCCGCGTCATCAGGCCAAACGCAATATTGATCACGAGCAAGGCGGTGATTGCCGGCAGCGCCAGCAGGAGCCCGGCACCCATGACCCACCCCAACCGGTTGGCGAGCAGCCAGAACTGGGCCGTGAGCAGACCACCGCCGCCACTGGGCAATGTCGTGAAGCTCTCGGTCAGCACTTCAAAAACCACCAGATGCCCGTTCATGGAGAAGAACAACAAGGTGGTCAGCATGGTGAGAAACTGCCCGATCACCGGGACGGAGACGCCGTTCGCCGGATCCATCATCGAGGCGAAACCAAGGCCCATTTGCGTTGCGATGATTTGCCCGGCAACCACGAACAGGTGGAAGAACAGCTGTAGGCTGAAGCCCATGATGGCGCCGATAAGTACCTCTTCGGCAATGAGCATAAGCCCCTGCAGACTCAACGCATCGAACTCCGGCGCAGGAGGCAGTACGGGCACCAACGCCAGGGTGATGGCGATCGTCAGGAAGAGCCGGACGCGTGTGGGCACCAGCGCGGTCCCGATCACCGGCATTACCATCATCAGGGCGCCGACGCGAAACAGGGGCAGCAGAAAACTGGCGATCCAACCGCCGATCTGGGCGTCGGACAGCTCGAGCATCAGCCGATCACGTAAGGGATGTTCTGGTAGAGCGTCTGGATATACTCCATCAGCTCACGGGTCAGCCACGGGCCCGCCCAGATGAGGGTAATGAGCATCGCCAGCAGTCGCGGCAGAAAGCTCAGCGTTTGTTCGTTGATCTGGGTCGCCGCCTGGAATACCGCGACGACAAGACCCACCAGCAAACTCGGCACAACCAGCACACCGACGATCACGCACGTCAGCCACAGCGCTTCGCGGAACAGATCGACGGCAACTTCGGGTGTCATGGTACGGTCCCCTGACGACGTGACGATTCGGGTCGGCGCTACAACGTGCCGAAACTGCTGGCGAGCGTGCCGATGATCAGGCCCCAGCCATCCACCAGCACGAACAACATGATCTTGAACGGCAGCGAAATGATCAGCGGCGAGAGCATCATCATACCCATTGCCATGAGTACGCTCGCCACCACCATGTCGATGATCAAAAACGGAATGAAGATCATGAAACCAATCTGGAACGCCGTTTTCAGCTCGGAGGTCACGAAGGCCGGGATAAGAATGTGCAGCGGCGTGGTGTCTGCACTGGCGATATCCGTCCGTTTGGACAGCCGAACGAAGAGTTCGAGATCGCTCTGACGCGTCTGCGCCAGCATGAATGATCTAATCGGCACCTCAGCCCTTTCAATCGCCTGGACCGGATCGATCTGCTGGTTCAGGTAAGGCTGCAAGGCATCCTGATTGATGCGGTCGAACACGGGCGCCATGATGAACATGGTCAGAAACAGCGCGATGCCAACAAGAATCTGGTTGGACGGTGTCTGTTGCAGACCAAGGGCCTGGCGAAGGATCGAGAACACGATAATGATCCGCGTGAAGCTGGTCATCAGCATGAGGAACGCCGGGATAAAACTCAGCGCCGTCATGATCAGCAGGATCTGCAGGCTTACCGAGTACTCCTGCTGCCCTTCCCCATTCGTGCTGAGGGTGATGGCAGGCACAGACAGCGGATTATCGCCTTGGCCGATCAATGCACTGGCGGCACTACCGGGCTCCTGAGCGAACGCCAGCGGCGCGACGAGCATCGCCACCGCCAAGAACAGAATACGCAGCATCAATCCTTTTCCTTGCGGTCCCTGCTCAGCATTTCGCTGAGGCGCTGGGCGAACTCCGGGGTTGCCGGCTCGCTGTCCGTGACCGGGATCGGCTCCTTCAGCACATGCAGCGGTGTGATTCGCCCAGGTGTCATGCCCAGCAGGATCTGCTCGCCGCCTACTTGCACGAGAACGAGGCGATCACGAGGTCCGAGGGCCTGACTGGCGATCAGCTTGATGGCCTTGCCGCTACGCGGGCCGACCTGCTGCATGCGGCGAACAAGCCAGGCGAGGCCGAAGATGAGCACGATGACGACCAGCAGCCCAAGCACCAGCTGAGCAAACTGCCCGCCAAACGATCCTCCTGTGACGGTTGCCGTCTGTGTAGGCGCTGCCGCATTGGCTAGCGCCAGGACTGGCATTCCGGAAAACAGCAAGGCAATCGATCTTTTCATTACCGAAGCTTCTTGATGCGTTCGCTTGGACTGATGACATCGGTCAGCCGAATGCCGAACTTCTCGTTCACAACCACGACTTCCCCATGTGCGATGAGCGTGCCATTGACGAGCACGTCCAGCGGCTCGCCTGCCAGCCGATCCAGCTCAACCACAGATCCCTGGTTGAGCTGCAAAAGGTTGCGAATGCTGATGTCGGTGCTGCCGACTTCCATGGAGATCGAAACGGGGATATCGAGGATAACGTCCAGGTTTGGCCCATCCAGGCTAACCGGGCCGCCACCCTTGGGGCCTTGGCCAAATTCTTCCATCGGTGCTTTGGGGGCAACCGGCGTGGGTGCTGCGTTCATTAGCGCATCGATGTCATCCTGCGACGCATCGCCTGCTTCGGAAAGCGCAGCCGCCCATTCGTCTGCCAGTGCCTGCTCTTCGGAAGTCACGTCTTTTTCGTCTGCCATACCTGCCCTCGACGGCCTTGTGTTTCAGTGCCCAGCCCGCTTAACGGCGGCCAACGGGCTCGAGAATCTGGAGCGCGAGATTACCCTTGTGTGATCCCAGCTTCACTTTAAAAGCGGGAACACCGTTGGCTCGCATGTATATATCTTCCGGCAGCTCGACGGGGATGACGTCGCCAGGCTGCATGTTGAGGATGTCCCGCAGCTTGAGCTGTCGGCGCGCGATGGTCGTGCCCACAGGCACATTCACATCGAGGATGTCTTCACGCAGCGCCTTGATCCAGCGCTCATCCTGATCGTCCACGTCCGACTGGAATCCCGCATCGAGCATCTCTCTGATCGGTTCGATCATGCCGTAGGGCAGCGTGACGTGAAGGTCACCGCCGCCCCCGTCGAGTTCGATATGGAAGGTCGAAACCACAACCACTTCGCTGGGGCTGACGATATTGGCAAGCGCCGGGTTGACCTCGGAGTTGATGTACTCGAAGTTGACGTCAAGCACCGCATGCCAGGCTTCCTTGAGATCGACGAATGCCTGGTCGATGACCATCCTCACGACACGAAGCTCGGTGGGTGTGAACTCGCGCCCCTCGATTTTGGCGTGGCGACCGTCACCGCCAAAGAAGTTGTCCACCAGCTTGAACACGAGCTTGGCGTCTAGGATAAACAGGCATGTCCCCCTGAGCGGCTTCATCTTCACGAGGTTCAGGCTGGTTGGCACGTACAGCGAATGAACATACTCGCCGAACTTCATGACCTGCACGCCGCCAACCGCAACATCCGCGGACCGGCGCAGCAGGTTGAACATGCTGATGCGTGTGTAGCGCGCAAAGCGCTCATTGATCATTTCCAGCGTGGGCATCCGCCCACGCACAATACGATCCTGACTGGTCAGGTCATAGGATTTGACGCTGCCGGGGTCACTGTCGGTCTCGGTTTCCACCAGGCCGTCATCAACACCATGCAGCAGCGCGTCGATCTCATCCTGGGATAACAGATCTTGAACAGCCATGGCACGTCCTATTGCAATACAAAGTTGGTGAACAGCACCTGTTCGACAACGGGCTTGCCCACTTCTTTCTGGGCAATTTCCTGAACGGCCGCAGTAGCCTGCTGACGCAGCATGTCCTTCCCAAGCGGCTTCATCAAGCCGTCGAAGTCCTGGCCGGAGAACAGCATCACCAGACGGTTGCGGATCACAGGCATCTGCGCCTTCAATGCGTCCATGTCCGCCTTGTTCCGACCCATCAATGCCACGCTCACCTGCATGAAGCGCTGGCGACCCTGATAATTGAAATTCACCACGAAGGCCGGCGTCAGCTCTTCATAGATCGCTTGTGCCTTGACCGGCGCCGCCGCTGCAGACTCGGCATGCTCCGCCGAATCGGCGTCGCTGCTCTTGCCGCCCAGCAGGAACACAGTGACGCCCACCGACGTGCCGATCAATAGCAACGCCGCGACCACGGCAATGATGATGAGCTTGAGCTTGCTCTTCTTCGGCGGCGCATCGCCATCGGCGGCCGGTGCGGGAGGGGGAGCTTTCTTTGCCATGCCAAATTTCCGTCGTTAGAGCAATCTTCTGTGCCGGGCGCAAGTCGAACTGGGCCAGCGTCCCGAGCAAGCCGCGGCGTGCGATATAGCAGGCTGCTGCCTCTCTGTCATCCCGTGTGTACATCCAAACAGCGTAGGCGAGACCGGGCGCAGGCGCCTGTGGCCACAAGATCGAACCCGACCAAAGCCGGAATCGACCCCTTTACTCAGGCGTAGTAGTCCACCAACCCACGGCCGGCACGAAGTGGTGTAGATGAAAGGGCCTCGATCGAAGCGCCGCTGTCGACGTCGCCCGCATCACCGGCTTCACCGCGTCCGCCGCGCTGCTGACCCTGTGCATTGCTATCAGCCTGAGCCTGCTGCCCGCCCCATCCACGGTTCATCGACTGGTCCGAGACGTTGACGTCGAGCTGGTTCATGCCCTGCTGGGCAAACATTTCCCGTAGCCGATGCATCTGACTGTCGAGCGCTTCGCGCACGCCTGCGTTGGCAGATGCGAACGTCACCTGAGTCTGGTCCTGATCCATTTGAATCCGAACTTCCAAACGCCCGAGCTCCAGCGGATGCAGCTGTATGTCAGCCGACTTGAGGTTCTGACTGGACAGCCACATTACGCGATCGACGACCGCCTCGGTCCAGCCATTCTGATGCAGGGCGACCGGCTGCCCGGGCGTAAGCACCGGTGCCCGCTCGGCCTGACCCGCTGCTGGCGTCATCGCCTGCCCCAATGCGTTCAACCGGGAAACGAACTGATCGCTACGAAGATCCGCTGTCTTTGCTTCTGTAGGGTTATCCGGCAAAGCAAGCTCGAGCGTGCTGAGCGATGCTTCGCCCTCGTCGTTGGCCTTGCCGGACGTCAAGGTATCGCTCACGAGCTTGGCTATCTCAACGAAGCCTTCATCCGCGGTCGGCTGCGCCACTTGTTCATCCGGTAATGCGTCCGCGGCGACAGTAGCGGCCTGCATCGTCGACCGTGCGCCGAGTTGTCCGAGGATACTCAGGTCCGCCTTGATCGCTTCCGGATCGGTATCGCCCGGAATGCCGAGCCCCGGCTCGGTAGCCTGCGGTGTCAAATCGCCGACGGACGCCGTTGGCATCAGCGGGGCCATGGGCAGGGGGGTCTCCACGAGGCCGAACATCACGAGGGGATCCAGCATCCCCTCTTCTGGCGGAGCGTCGTCTTCAAGCGGCAAGCCTTTGCCGCTCACACCGGATTCTGCGGAAAGCTCGGTTGCCGCGGGCGCATCGGTCGACGCCGCGGCTGCCGGACCGGCAGGTTTCTCGGCACCAGGCTTCGCCACCTTGGAGGCCGCGCCGTCACTGGGCTTGGCCTGATTGTCCCGATACACCTTCGAAAAGCTGGAAGGCCCGTCCTGGCTGGAGCCAGCCGGTTTCGCTGGCCCCTTTGGCGCCGCCCTGGGCGTTACGTCAGGCGTGGTTTGCAATAACAGATCAGGTCCAACAGGCATGATGGTCTCCGCCAGAAATCGGGGCTTATAGCGGAGGCAATGCAAGCGACGGGCCAATACAATGCCGTACACTCGTCAATGCACCTGGCTAGAAACGATGCCGCTGGAGAGCCGTCTTGGTGAGAATCTTCACGACCGCATACTCGCGCTGGATCTGCTCGATCAGCGGCGCGGTGGCGTCTGCGTCGCCCTGCCGGCTTGCCGTCTCGAGCTGCCGGCACAGGTCGGCGAGCAGCGCTGCGCCCATGTTGCTCGAGCTGCCCTTGAAGCTATGCGCCGCTCGGCGAAGCGCTTCCAGATCGCCAGCCGCATCGAGCAGCATGCGGATGCGCTCCTCGGAATCGGTGAGAAAGGTTTCGAGCAATACGGGATACTCGTCCTCCATGACATCTGCCAACGTGGCCATCACGTCGTCGTCGAGATGAGGCAAGTCAGCCATGGTCACTCCAATGTCCGGATCGGTTACCCGGCCACACCGAATGGCAGCACGGGCAATAACAGATAGCCGGTCATTATGGTCATCGGCATGGCTCGGCGCTATCGCGAAACGGACCACCGGGCCTACCGTCGGCCTATCGCGTCCATGATAGGGTCAATGGTCCTGTTTACGCGCCGTCAGTCGCTGGGAGAGCTCGTCCAACTGCCGCTGCTCGCGGCGATCCTCTGCCAGCCTGGCTTCATACATATAGCGCTCCACCAGCTTGCGCAGGCCTTCCAGCCGAGCATAGCGCTCCTGCCACGTGGTTCGGATTTTATCGACGTTGCTTCGGTGCCAGTCGACATTGCGCTGTTGCTGCGCGATGGCGTTATCGAGCTGAGAAAGGAAGCGCTGGTAGTTCATCAGCCACTGGCCTGTAACACCCTGCTGTCCCTGCGTCACCATCTGCTGCTGATAATCCATGCAGTAGCGTTGCAGATCGCCCAGCTTGCCTTCGGCCTGTTGCAGTTGAGCCTGGCACGCCCCCATCTGGCGAGCGGCCTCACGCTCGGCTTTCTCGGCCATTTCGACAACAGGTTTGAGGCGTGTAGCGCGGCTGACCGACATGGGGATTGTCAGCCTTTGCCGGTAGCAATGACGGCTTGCAGCCGTACCGCGCTGTCGGTGAGTGGCTCGCTTTCATCCAGCCGCTGACGAAGGAAGGCCGCCATGGCGGGCTGCTTGGCAATCGCGAAGTCGGTTTCCGGATCACCACCGGCAACATAGGCGCCAACGCTTATCAAGTCCCGGCTCTGCTGGTACCGCGACCAAAGCTGCTTGAAGCGTTGTGACCCACGCAGGTGATCCTGGGTCACGACCTGAGGCATCACCCGGCTGATTGAGGCCTCAATATCGATTGCGGGGTAATGCCCCTCTTCCGCCAAACGGCGCGACAGGACGATATGGCCATCAAGCACGCCTCGAGCGGAGTCGGCGATAGGATCCTGCTGGTCGTCCCCCTCGGAAAGCACCGTGTAGAACGCGGTGATCGAGCCGCCGCCTTTTTCAGCATTACCCGCACGCTCCACGAGCTTCGGCAACTTCGCAAATACGGATGGTGGATAGCCCTTGGTCGCCGGTGGTTCGCCGATAGCCAGCGCGATTTCACGCTGGGCCTGGGCATACCGGGTAAGCGAGTCCATGAGCAACAGGACGTTCTTGCCCTTGTCGCGAAAATACTCGGCGATGCGTGTGCAATACTGCGCGGCACGCAGGCGCATCAGCGGCGCGTCGTCAGCCGGTGATGCCACGACCACGGACCGCTTGATGCCCTCCTCGCCGAGGATGCCTTCAATGAATTCCTGAACCTCGCGGCCCCGTTCACCGATCAACCCGACCACAATGATCTCGGCCTCGGTGAAGCGCGTCATCATGCCAAGCAGAACGGATTTACCGACGCCGGTACCGGCGAACAGCCCGATCCGCTGCCCGCGGCCGACCGTCAGCAGACCATTGATGCTGCGAATGCCAACGTCGAGTGGCTCGTGGATCGGGTTACGCTTGAGCGGGTTGATCGTGGGGCCATCGAGCGGTACCCAATCTTCGGCACGCATACGCCCCTTGCCGTCGAGCGCATGGCCGGCACCATCCAGTACTCGGCCCAGCATGCTCATGCCCATGGGCAAACGGCCTGTGTCGGGGATCGGAACGACACGCGCGCCGGGCGCAATACCCCCAAGGCTGCCGGCCGGCATGAGATAAAGCTTGCCGCCCGAGAAGCCCATGACTTCGGCTTCCACCTGTACCGGGTGATAGCTGTCATCGTTGATGACAAGGCAGCGGCTACCCATGGGTGCGCGCAGCCCTTCTGCCTCAAGGGTCAGCCCGACCATTCGCAGCAGGCGCCCTTCGACGATGGGCAAACGCGGCAATTCGATCGCACCGGTATAACCACCCATGCGTCGTGCAAAGCTCGTGCGTTCAAGGCGCATCGGTACCGCCCAGGTCAATGGACATATCGGGTGCAAGCGGCTGAGTCGCCTGCTCGCGTTGCTGTTCGAACATCTGCGTGAGCGCCTGGCTCAGCCGCGTCTCTACGCTGGCGTCGATGCGGCTGTGCTCGGTTTCGACGCGGCATCCGCCTGGCAACAAGGTTTCGTCTTCGAGAATGCGCCACTTCTCTTCGTGGCGGTCCCGCAGCGCCTTGATCAACTCGAAATCCTGGGGGTTAACCAGGATGCGTACGTTCTCGGCGCCCATCGGCAAGAGCTTGAGCGCCTCGCGTACCACGCCGGTCAACTGGCTCGAATCCATCGCGAGCTCACGCTGGATCACCTGGCGGGTGATGTGCTCGACCAGCCCGACCAGTGACTTCTCCAGCTCCTTGTCCTGCTCAGCGATGGGCTCGAAGAGCTGCTGCATGAGGCGCTCCATGCGCCCCAGCATGTCATTAAGGTACGTTTCGCTCTCCGCCTTGGCCTTGAGCTGGCCAGCGCGGTAGCCGTCCTTTTCACCAATGGCCAGACCTTCGTTGTAGGCGTCCTGACGGATCGCCTCAAGCTCCTCCAGGGTTAGCGGCTGGACTTCTTCGACGGGCACGTCCTCGGGCGGCGGCAGTGCCTCCTCGATGACTTCCGCTTCCTCGGGCCGAGCGACTTCGATGACCGTTTCCTCGGCATCGAAGCTCGGCAGCGCCCACAGATCGAATCGGCTGACCTGCCCGCCCCGGATGAGATCGCTCGGGTTCTGCTTGTCGCTCATCAAACCATCTCTTCGCCGCCTTTACCGCCCAGGACGATTTCGCCCGCCTCGGCCATACGCCGAGCGACGGTAAGGATTTCTTTCTGTGCAGCTTCGACTTCGCTGATGCGGACCGGGCCCTTGGCCTCGAGGTCGTCACGCAGCAATTCGGCCGCACGCTTGGACATGTTCTTGAAGAATTTTTCCTTGATGCCGTCATCCGACCCCTTGAGCGCAAGCACCAGTACGTCGGAGGACACCTCGCGCATGAGCGCCTGGATACCGCGGTCGTCGACGTCCGCCAGGTTGTCGAAGACGAACATCAGATCCTCGATCTGCGACGAGAGGTCCGAGTCCACCTCACGAATGGCGTCCATCAACGCGCCTTCGGACGAGCTGTCGAGGAAGTTCATGATATCGGCAGCACGTTTCACACCGCCCATCGACGTACGGGACTGGTTCGAACTACCCGAGAACTGCTTCTCGAGAATCAGGTTCAATTCCTTCAATGCCGCAGGCTGGACGGTATTGAGCGAGGACACACGCAGGATGATGTCCAGCCGAACCTTATGATCGAAGTGGCTCAGGACTTCGCCGGCCTGATCGGGATCGAGATAGGCCACGACGATCGCCTGGATCTGTGGGTGCTCGTAACGGATGACGTCGGCAACCGCGCGCGGCTCCATCCACTTGAGGCTATCCAGGCCGCTCGTGCTGCCGCCGAGCAGGATCCGGTCGATCAGGTTGCCGGCCTTGTCCTCCCCCAGCGCCTGGGTCAGCATCTTGCGAATGTAGCCGTCCGAGCCCAGACCAAGGCTGGTCTGGTCACCCACCTCGTCGACGAACTCGCCCATGACCTGCTCAATCTGCGGCCGCTGGATATTGCGCATCTGCGCCATGGCGAGGCCGACCTTCTGCACTTCTTTCGGCCCAAGGTGACGCAGCACTTGGGCTGCGTCAGTCTCACCGAGAGACAGCAGCAGGATGGCTGCCTTCTCGGTCTTGGTCAATTTAGCGGCGGCGCGATTCTCACTCATCGTCGTTGATCCAGTCTTTCACGACCTGCGCCACACGGCCCGGGTCTTCGGCCACCAGCGTCTTGATGGCGTTGAGTTGTGCATCATACCCCTCGCTCGGGCTTGGCAGCAGGATACTCTGCGGCCCGCCAAGGCTCACACGGTCGTCCGACAGTTCACCGTCCAGTCCATCCGCGCCGAGGGCACCGATCCCGCCTGCACCGCCAGCAACCGCCAGCTCCTTGTCCTTACCCGCGCCAGTGATGTTGTTGATCATCGGGCGCAGTACGAAGAGCACCAGGATGAGGACCAGCAGTACCGGGAACAGCTGCTTCAGGCCCGACAGCACCATGTGGAACCATTCAGTCTGATACCAGGGCAGATCAATGACATCGCTGGCGACCGGGGCGAACGACGCGTTGATGACGCTGACGCTGTCGCCGCGGCTGGCATCGAAGCCGACTGCATCCTGCACGAGACGCGTGAAGCGCGCGATATCGTCCGCCGTCCAGGCCTGATGGGTGACTTGGCCAGTGGCCGGGTCCAGTTTCAGTTGGTCATCCAGTACGACCGCGACGGAAAGCCGGCGCAGGCGACCTTGCTGCTGCTTTGTATAACTGATCGAACGATCGATCTCATAGTTCTTCGTTGCCTGCTCCCGCTTGTCAGCCGGGTACGGCGCGAGCATCGGCTGACCTGTGGCCGAGTCCATGATCTGCTGGCCATTGGCATCGAGCAGCGGGCGACCGGCAGCGATCGGGCCTTCCGGCGCCGCCGCGCCCTGCCCGGCCTGCTGAGGTGCGGTAGCCGCGCCCGGAGGCTGGTTGCTCAGCGCGCCGGGAACGCCTCCGTTGGACTGGCCGCTGGAGCGCTGTTCGCTGACAGTCTGCTCGCTACGCAGTGCAGCCTGATCCGGGTTGAACATTTCTGAAGTCGATTCGACCGCATTGAAGTCAACGTCTGCCGATACTTCAGCCTTATACCGGCCGTTGCCCAGCACCGGCGAGAGGATGTTCTGAACGCGCTGGGTGAACATGGTTTCCATACGGCGGGTGTAGTCGAACTGCTTGCCCGCCATGCTCATCTCGGAGAGGCTCTGCTGGTCGGACAGCAGCTCGCCCTTCTGGTCGACGATGGTGACCTGGCCCTTGTCCAACTCGGGTACGCTCGTAGCGACGAGGTTGATGATGGCCATCACCTGGCTCGGCTCGAGGGTACGACCCGGATACAGCTCGACCAGAACAGACGCGCTTGGCTTGCGCTCGTCACGGACGAACACCGAGCTCTTCGGCATGGCGAGGTGTACGCGCGCGGCCTTTACGTTGTTGACGCTGGAGATGGTACGCGCCAGCTCGCCTTCGAGGCCGCGACGGTAACGGGTGGCTTCCATGAACTGGCTGGTACCAAGACCCTGTTCCTGGTCCAGGATTTCGAAACCGATGTTGCCATCAGTCGGCGCGATACCGGCTTCGGCCATCTTCAGCTGCGCACGGCCAAAGTCATTCGCCTTTACGAGCAGGGCGCCCGAGCTCGGATCGACTTTGTAGTCAATGCCGGAGGTGGTCAGCGTAGCGACGACCTGCTTGGCATCCATACCGGTAAGGCTCGTGAACAGCGGGCGGTAATCCGGCTGTTGCGACCAGAGCACGACGGCGAAGCCGATCGCGACGCTCGCAGCCAGCCCGACCAGCAGGCCAAGCTGACGCAGCATCGACATCTGCGAGAGGTTTTCAAGAAATGCGAGGCCCAGCAGCGGCTTCTTGGGCTGGGCGTCTTCGGCTTTGGCCGGAACGTTGTCAACGACAGCTTCCATCGTGATCTACTCCTCGCCTTAGACCGGCATCTGCATGATGTCTTGATACGCCTGGACCAGCTTGTTACGAACCTGGGTCATGGCCTGGAAGGAGACGGTGGCCTTCTGCGAAGCGATCATCACGTCCGTGATGTCGACGCCACCGACTCCCATCTCGAACGCACTGGCGAGGGAGGACGCGTTGCCCTGCACTTCAGCGACCTTGCCGACCGCTTGGCCAAGCATGTCGGCGAAGCTGGGCGCGCCGGCTTCCTGAACTGAGGTCGTCGGCGCCGGTTTGGCGCGCGCCATGGCATCCATCTGCATGGCTCGCATTTCCAACATCAGACGATTGAATTCGACACCCTGGCTCATGATTCCCCTCACCGTTTTCAGCCGCGCTTTTTTGACGCTTTGGCTTTAGCTGAATAGGTATTTGCAAGGGGGATGCCAAATGGCAAACAAAGCACGCCGAGCGGTGCTTTTAGGAAGGAAGTTTCTTTAAATCAGAGGCTTACATACAGACACACCTGCAGCCCACACCGGCGGATAAGCCGCAGATGCCAGCCGACGTCAAAAGAGCTTCACGGATTTGCATCCGCTTCACTCGGACGTCTCGCCGCCGTAGAGCGAGCGCAGGCAGGCTTCCGCTATTGTTATGACGACACTACGCTATAACCGCACCTCAGCGGCGATGTTTCAATCCCGTAGGGCGGTCGCGACCCACGCATCCGCAACGTCCTGACAATCAAGCCCCGTCCAATCAGGACGCATAGAGATAAGCATCCACATCCAGCCCTGCGTCGCGCATTTGCGCCAGCTTGTATCGCAACGTACGTGGGCTGATCCCGAGCCGTTCCGCTGCCTCCTTGCGACGGCCTCGCTCAGCCTTCAGGGTATCGATGATGACCTCGAATTCGCGGCGGCGAAGGTCATCGCCCAGCAACGAACCCGGCTGATCATCGACCTCCGTCACGGTCGCACGCTCAACCACGGCAGCGGCTGGTGGCGCGAAGCTTCCAATGGGCGACGTCAGACAGAGGTCGTGAGGCTGAATCACCCCGCCCTGCTGGAGAATGAGTGCTCGCTGGACCGCATTGTCGAGCTCTCGTACATTGCCTGGCCAGCCATGAGCCACCAGCGCGTCACACGCCGCTGCGGATAAAAGCACAGGCGGCAGGTTCATTTTCTTGACGTGGCGAGCCAACAAACGCTCAGCCATCGGGACGATGTCCGACGGGCGCTCGCGCAAGGGTCTCCAGGCCAACGGGAACACAGAAAGCCGGTAATAGAGGTCTTCACGGAAGCGACCCGCCGCCACTTCAGCGGGGAGATCCCGGTTGGTGGTGGCAAGCACGCGGATATCCAGATCAATTGCCTTGCGTGCACCGACCCGCTCTACCTCACGCTCCTGCAAAACACGCAGGAGCTTGGCCTGGAGCCCGAGCGGCATTTCCGAGATTTCGTCGAGCAGCAGCGTACCGCCATTGGCAAGCTCGAACTTGCCAGGCTGGGCCGCGATGGCGCCAGTGAACGCACCCTTCTCATGGCCGAACAGGGTCGCTTCGAGCATATTGTCGGGAATGGCTGCGCAGTTGATGGCAATGAAGGGCCCGTTCCAGCGCGGCGAATGCCGATGGATATAGCGCGCCAGGACTTCCTTGCCACTGCCGGATTCACCCGAGATCAGTACCGTCGAATCACTGCGCGCCACCCGTGCAGCCAACTCCAACAGCTGGCGGGAAGCCAGCTCCACCGCCACCGGCCCCTCGGTATCCGCGGTATCGAGCTTCCCCAGCGCATGCCGGGCCACGAGGCTCATGAGCGCATCCGGCTCGAAAGGCTTCACCAGATAATCGGCGGCGCCGGTACGGATCGCCTCGATGGCGCGATCGATAGTGCCATGCGCCGTCATCAACAGAACCGGCAACTGAGGAAACCGGCTACGAATAGCGCGTAGCAGGCCATGGCCATCCATCCCCGGCATGTTCACATCGCTGATCACCATTGCAAATGAAGCCCGGCCCAACTCGACCAGCGCGTCCTCGGCATTCGCGACCGCACGGCAGCTATAGCCGCCCAGCGCCAACGTGTCCTCCAAGGCTTCGCGAAGGGAACGATCATCTTCGACGAGCAGTATCCCAAGCGACATCAGTTAGTCCTCCTGAGGGGAAGCCGGTTGAATGAGTGGCAGCCACAGGCAGGCCTGCGTACCGAACCCGACGCGCGACCGTAAGTGGAGTCGCCCGCCATGCGCCCGCGCCACGGAATGGACGACGGCCAACCCGAGGCCGGTGCCCGTGGATTTGGTGGTAAAAAATGGCTCACCCAGCCGTGCGAGCGTTTGCGGATCGATGCCGGGGCCAGAATCGGTAACGGATACCTTCAGCGTCGTGTCGCGAACGTAGAGATGCACCTTGTAGCCGGCGCTGGTACCGCCTGCCTGCAGTGCATTCTGGATTAGATTGAGCACCGCACCGATCAGGGTGTCTCGGCTGCAAAGCAGCTCCCCTTCTCGCGCATCGCATTGCCAGCGGATCGTATACCCCGCCACATGAGCTTCTGCGGCCTTGCGAAGCCCGGCGAAAAGATCGGCAGGCGTGGTTCGGTCATGCAAGGGAAGCTCACCACGGGCAAACACCAGCATGTCCCGAACCTGGCGCTCCAGTTCATGAAGGCGATCGCGGACCTTGCCTGCAAATCGCTGTTGCTGTTCGACCGGCAAGGCTTTGTCGGCAAGGTGCCCAACGTACAACATGGCCGAAGCCAGCGGCGTGCGGACCTGGTGGGCAAGCGACGCAACCATGCGGCCCAGTGCCGAGAGGCGCTCATGCCGGGCGAGCTGGTCCTGCAGCAGACGGGTTTCGGTGAGGTCAGTCAGCAGGACCAGCTGACCCGGCTCCCCCTGAAGCGAGCGCGTTGCGATCGACAGGCGTCGACCGTTTCGCAGTGATATCTCATGCCCGTCGTCCCGACGTGGGGCGAAGCTCGACGCGATGACGTCTCGCCATAGCAATCCAATGAGCGACGTATCCAGAAGCTGCTGTGCGACAGGGTTTGCTTCGCGAACGATGCCCCTGCCATCGATAATGATCACGCCGCCCGGCAGTACATCCAGCACGCTTTGCAGCCGGTTAGCCAGCCGCTCTTTCTCGGCGAGCTCCTGCATTCTCTGCTCGCTGACCTGAGCAAGCGTGCCCTGCAACTCGCTGAAACGTTCCGCCAACAAGCCATACGAATCGCCGAGCTGCGCACTGATCTGCTCAAAGAACTCAGCAGACAGCCGCGAGGCATGCTCGCTGGCGGCAAGTGGAAGGTCTGTTTGGCGTACGGCAGAAGGCGTCATGGCTCGTCTCGTTTCAGCGGCGCCAGTGAAACGCCGCGATACGAGCCATAAAGCAAGGGACGTGCCCGTCTCTAAAAGTGCAGTAGGCACAAGGGTTTAACTACTCGATGCCGCTACCGCGTCAAGAATTCGGTGGAATAGGGTTGCACCATGTGCATGGCTGGCTCGCCTGCGACGAGAAAATTACAACGCGGTCCTACGAGATGGGGCGGTCGCCGTTGCCATAAGGACGGTTAACCGTAGGGCGGGTGAAACCCGCGCAATAACGCTCTCCCAAACGACACAGGCCTTTAGGGTGGGTCAATCGCCATGCGATTAACCCGCCGCTCGTACGCCAATGCGTCGAGCGCCCGTTCCGTTGATACGCGATTGCCGCGCAAACCTTCGGGACTCTGCCCTACCGCTCCATATGCACATGAGCAACGCGCCCTTTTTCTGACCAATGCGGCAAGGAGGTATTTTCGTGGGAAACGGCGGAAGCCCTACGGGATTCCACCCTACGACTCCAACACAGCGGGTGGGTGGGCTTGGGCTGTAGGGTGGGTCAATCGCAGCGCGATTAACCCACCGCTCGTACTGTCATGCGTCGAGTTCTCGATTCACTGAAATACGGTCTCGCGAAGACCTTCAGGACTCTGCCTTACAAAAAAAATAATCCCGGCCGTACCTCTACCGAAGCCTCACTCCGGCTCGTCTTCTTCGCTCTGCCGGCTCATGCCGTACTTGCGCATCTTCTCTACGAGCGTCGTGCGACGAATACGCAGGCGCTCGGCTGCACGCGCCACAACGCCACCGGCATCATCGAGCGCCTGCTGGATAAGGCTCTGCTCGAGATTGCCCAGGTACTCTTTGAGGTCCAGGCCTTCCGGCGGCAGGAGCGCTCCCGTCGACACATTCACATTCGTCGAGAACACTTCGTCTGTGATCGCCGCGCGCTCTTGCAGCTCCTCGCTCAAGCTGCTCGCCAGATGCTCGACATCGTCCTCGACGTAACGAAACTTCATGGGCAGCTCGCCCACACCGATCACGCCGTAGGGGTGCATGATCGCCAAGCGCTCGACGAGGTTCGCCAGCTCACGGACGTTGCCTGGCCAGTCGTGCTGACACAGGGACATGATCGCCGACGAGTTGAAACGGATGGAGCCACGCTTCTCGTGCTCCATCCGCGAGATGAGTTCATTGAGCAACAGCGGAATGTCCTCGGCACGGTCGCGCAGCGGCGCCATGTCGATCGGGAACACATTCAGGCGGTAGAACAGGTCTTCGCGGAAGGTGCCATCCGCGATCATCTTCTCAAGATTCTTGTGGGTCGCCGCGATGATCCGCACATCCGCAGATTGCGTCTTGTTGCTACCAATCCGCTCGAACGTACGCTCCTGCAGCACGCGCAGCAACTTGACCTGCATGGGAAGCGGCATGTCACCGATCTCATCCAGGAACAGCGTACCGCCATTGGCAAGCTCGAAACGCCCTGCCCGGCTGGTGATCGCGCCGGTGAATGCGCCCTTCTCATGGCCGAAGAGTTCGCTTTCCAGCAGGTCTGGCGGGATGGCACCGCAGTTCACCGGTACAAACGGCCCTTCGCGACGCTTGGAATGGTAATGCAGGTTTCGTGCAACGACTTCCTTGCCTGTCCCGGACTCACCGAGGATCAGCACGCTGGCCTCGGTATCGGCGACCTGCTGCATCATCTTGCGCACGCCCTGGATCGCGCGACTGGTACCGACAAGGCTGCGGAACAGCTCCGGCTCACGCTGGCGTCCGCGCTCCCGGTCACGCGCCTGGTCGTACATTTCGCGATAGACCTGCGCGCGATGCAGCGAATCGATGATCTGGTTGTAGCTGAAAGGCGTCTCGAGCGTGGCCAGTACGCGGCGGCGGACCTCAATTGGCCAATCAGCCGACTGTTGGTCGTCGAGGAGCAGGACGGGGATGAACTCGTCCCACTCTGCGATGGCTCTTGCCGTCTCCAGCGCGCCACCCTTCGCCGAGATGTCACCGAGCAACAGGCAACGCACTTCTCGGCTAGACGAAAGCTTGCCTGTCACCTGCTGCCAATCGGCACTGTTGCACGCCAGGTGATCCTCACCCAGAAATTGAAGAATCACCGCCAGATCGTGGCGACGCTCCTGATTATCATCGATGAGAAGAAGCTTGGTTTCACGCCACATCGTCTTGAGTCAGCCCGTTCCTTGAAAGCCAAGCGGCGCACGAGCACCACCGTATTCGTGGTGCAGTTAAGTCAAAAACGAGAGGCGAGTCAAATTTATGGCGTAAATATTTACAGCAGGTGACAGTTGGTTGCCGGTTCCGCCCATGCTCACTACCGACTTCATACCATGCGCAAACAAAAATGCGGGTCCACTCGCCCTATAAATCCGTAGGGGAGCGAAACCCGCGTTTCGTATTAACTTACTGCAAATCAACCAAACAGCTGGTAAACCTTCGCGTTTTGCTGAGCTCGATTAAAGCTACCAAGCTCCGCACCGATGCGGTCGCGCTCGCTCCGGCAGGTTTCCACCATGACTGCGTAGATTTCCAGCAGGCTAGCGAAGCTGTTACGTAGCCGTGCTTCATCAGCCTCGTTGACAACTTCCAGCATTGCTACGTCAACGAGAGACCGGCATTCATGATCGAGTCTTCCGATCGCGTCCCAATCCTGCTGGCGGAGCGCTGCGGTCAAAGCGTCGCGGAGATAGTCGATGCGATCGACAGCGCTCGGCTCAATCAGCGAATTGATGCTCATCTCTAGACTCCTGGTCAGGGGGCTATTGCATCCCACCCTGACTTAACTTCACGCATCAGGCCGGATACCTCTTCGAGTATCCCCAAATCATTCGTGCGATTGGCTTCGGTCAACCGTCGGATCATGTACTCGTACAAGCTATCCAAGTTGTTAGCGAGCTCGCCGCCTACGTCGAAATCAAGTACGTCTTTCAAGCCGGCTACTATCGAAATCGTCTTCCCTATCAACTCGCCCTTTTCTGCCATCCAGCCGCGCTCGATTGCCCCTTGAGCCTTAGCGATGCGGTCGAGTGCGCCTTGCATCAACATCTGGATCAAACGATGCGGGCTTGCTTCAGAGACTTGCGCCTGCAAGCTTACTGATTGGTACTGGCGCATGGCCGTCATTGCGTTCATGTCACGATCTCAAAGTGGACTCACTACTCAATATATCGGTCGTTAAACGGAAAGCTTGAATCCAATTAACCGCCCCCAAAGAAGCGTTAACGGGTTTTATTTCTTTGATATGTTGGCGAAAGGCATCGCGTCAAGCGACGCCATGAGCTGGGATGTCGTATTGGAAAGCTGCGAATACAAAGCGTCCATGGCATTGAATTGCTTATACAAACGCTCCGAAAGCGATTCCATACGCCGGTTGAGATCTGCCTTCTGTGTATCGACCTTTGCAATGGTAGAGGTCAGCTGCTTGTTACGCTCCTCAAATATTCCACCGGTCCTCGTGTAAGGATCCAGCTTGCCTTTAAGTCGGGTCGCCAGGCCCGTATCGCCAGTAAATAGGGCTGCGACATCGCTGAAATTGCTGTCTACCATCTTCGATAACTTGGCGTTATCGATCGCAAGGGTGCCGTCCTTCTGAGTGGTGACCCCCAGGTCAGCAAGCGCACGGATGGCACCACTGCCCTGCGCATTCACAAGCTCGTTGCGTATCGTACTTACAAGGGTGCGTGTTGACGCGTCTCCTACCAGCGCCCCAACCACCGGAGCACTGTTATCGCCAACCTTCGTCACGTTTGTTTGTGACTGAATGGTTTTCATCAGCTTATTGTAAGCGTCTACGAACTTCTGGACGTTACCTTTAACGCCGGCACTGTCTTGAGACACGCCCATTGTAATAGGTGCATCGCTCGCGGTAGTCGCTTTTAAATTGAGACTTACTCCCTCGATCACCCCATCGACCGTGTTGGTTTTGCTGACAGCTTGCAGGCCGTCGACGGCGATAATGGCGCTCTTTGCGCGCGATACCATACGTGCTGCGGCGGGATCCTCGGGAACCGGTGGATCAACCTCGGTAGAGCCCTCTTCAGGCGGCGCGGGAGGGCTGAACCTGAGCTTATCAAGGGAAGCCGTACCGCTACCATCTCCGCCGCTTACAGACACGGAAATGTCCTCACCTTCACCAGTCTTGTTGCTGGTAAGGACGAGCCGTGCCCCAGCCTTGTCCGTCACAATCGTTGCGTTGAGACCTTGCTCCTTACCTGCAGCATTGACAGCATCTCGAATGCCTACCAGCGTGTCATTCGGCGGCGCAATAGCGATTGGAGGGAGTGACGCGCTACCTACCTTGATGTCGAGCGTACCCCGCCCAAAGGTCGAAGTCGCCGGTACTGCACCCAGTGCTACCTTGCTATTGCTTGCAAGCTGCTTAACCTCGACTTGGTAACTACCAATGCCTGCGCTTGCGGAAGCAGTAGCAGTAAACGCTTCGCTTTTGGACAACGAAACGGAACGCGCCAGAAAACTGGAAGGACTGTCGAGCGCAGTCAGTGCTGTCTGGAACTCACTCACCGCACTCTTTATCGATCCGACGGCGGTAATTTGCGTGGTTGCCGCCTTTTCTGTCTTTGCGAGCTGTGATTCCTTTGGCGCGCGCTCGGCAGCGACCATGGACTCGACCATGCTCTGGATGTTAATGCCGGTACCAAGACCCACGCCGGATATTCCAGCCATGCTTCACCCCCGTCAATCTTTTGTGCTTACGCAACTCTTGCAGAAAGACACTACAAGAAGCGTGCCGCTAGGCCTTCGCCTGAAACATAAGGCTGCGCAAGTCGTCTAGCTGCTCCGCAAGCTTCAGCACCTCCTCCGACGGGATCTGACGGACCACCTTTCCTGACTCACCGTCGATGACCTTGACCACGACATCGCCTGTGCCGTCATCAACACTAAAGTCAAGATTGCGCCGAAGATTCTGCATCTGCGAATTCAGATCAGACACGGCCGACTTAACGCCATCCATTTCTGCTCTGGCTTCCTTAGCTGAAGGCTGAACGGCTTCGGAAGTAATGGGCTCAAGGCTCCCAGGGTTCTTGATGGAACCGACCGTAGGGCTTGAGGTTTGCGATAACGAAGCAAAACCGTTTGTTTTGACGACGTCCATTTTTTTAACCTCACAACGAGTAAAAGGGAGAAGGGGTTTCCCCCTTCTCCCTGCCAAGGCCTAGGCCATGCTCATTACTGAAGCAGGCTCAGAACCGACTGCGGCAGCTGCTTGGCCTGAGCCAGAATCGCCGTACCAGCCTGTTGCAGCGTCTGGTTCTTCGACAGCGTCGCTGTTTCTGCGGCGTAGTCGGTGTCTTTGATTCGGCTACGCGCAGCGGAAGCGTTCTCAGAGATGTTGGTCAAGTTGCTGATGGTGTTATCGAAGCGGTTTTGGACCGCACCGAGGTCAGCGCGCTGGGAGTCGATGTTGGCCAGGGCCTGGTCGATCACCGCGATTGCGCGCTGGGCACCGTCAGCTGTAGAGATATCAACGTCGGCAACCTTGCTTAGCTCAGCTTTGGTAGCGCCGAAAACTTCGTCGGTATCGCCAGTGAGCGCAAACGTAGTCGGGGAATCTAGCTTCACATAGCCGGTGGCAGTACCACCATCCGCGAGCACATCAACCCCAGCATCGAATTTACCGCTAGAACCCTGTACCGCCACCTTGACCGTGCCGCCGGCATCACCAGTGTCTGCGCCGAACTTAATGTTCTCCCCAGTTGAAGAGGTGATAGTCAGCTTCTTGCTTTGTTCGTCATAGTTCGCAGTAACGCCCAGCTTACTCGCGTTGGCATTGATTTGATCGGCCATGTCCTTGGTGCTGGTAACCCCTACCAAGTCCAACGAGTTGTTGCCCACTTCCAGCTTCATGTTGGCAGAACCACTGGAGATGCTAGCTTCTACCTGTACAATGTTACGGGCCGATGCCGACAAGCCGGGAATCTTGCCGTCGAACTTTTCCGCGATGCTCTTGGCGCTATCACTTGTCTCGATAGAAACGCTTTCTGATTTACCGCCCCCCACTACGTTGATTGTACCGCTAGCAAACGCGGCACCGCTTCCGGTAGTCAGGCTGCCTGCAACGGTTGAACCGCTTGCGCCGGCGGTAGTTGTACCGCCACCAATTTGATAGGATCCGAGGGCATTCGAAGACGTATCTTTCAGCGTGACATCAATAGTTTCGTATGCGTTAGAGCCTACCTGGAAGCTAGTAGTACCGAACGAACCATCAAGCAGCTTGCGACCACCGAAGGTTGTGGTTTCGGAAATGCGGCTTAGTTCAGCAGTTTGTGCAGACACTTCCTTCTGAAGTGCGGCACGGTCAGCGTCGCTGTTCGAACCGTTGGCCGACTGGATCGCCAGGTCACGGATACGCTGAAGGATGTTCGTAGACTGCTGCATCGCACCTTCAGCCGTTTGGGCCAGGGAGATGCCATCGTTCGCGTTACGTGTCGCCTGGTTCAGACCGTTGATCTGGTTGGTCAAACGGTTCGAAATCTGAAGGCCAGCAGCATCGTCTTTGGCGCTATTGATGCGGCTACCGGTAGACAGGCGCTGCATCGAGGTAGACAGGGCACTGGACGAAGCCTGCAGGTTACGCTGAGTATTCAGAGAAGAGATGTTGGTATTGACTGTGAGGGCCATGGTGGTCTCCTAGAGAACTGTAGTTGGTCCTGAGCTTGCGATATCTCGGCCTGCTTGCTCAGGTAACCCCAAGAATTCGCGTTCATCCTATCTATCGGCATCGACACGAAGAGCTTTAGGAGAAACAGGATTTTTTTCCTGTCGGTTGATCTCGCTACAAACCACTCGCGACGTACCGAGCGAGCCATAAACGCAGCCCGCACGCTGTCCGCCATCGGCAACAAGAGAAGCCGATCTGGACATCAACTAGATCGGCTATGCCAGGAGTATCTTTAGAAAAAAATGCTGACGGGCGTGGTTTCGTTGGAAGACATGCAAATAGAGGGAGCCCACCATATTTGCGGTGGGCTGGAGCATGATCAGTTAGGCGTCCATGCACGTGCCCAATCCGCCACATGCGCACCATCAAGCATCCAGTCGCGACGCACGATCGCCTGAAGCTCATCACCGCGCCGAGCAGTGGCGTCCAGATCGGCCAGGTGCATACCTAAAGCGTCCATCCAGTCACGATAGCGATTTTTGACTCTGGTCACCGGAAGCGCCCCTCGGTAACAAAGCACGTCGCTACAGATCACGGGAAAGCCACAGGCACCGTACTCCAGCAGGCGCAGATTGCTTTTGCATTCATTGAATAGATTCTGTTCAAGCGGTGCTATGGCAAGGTCCAGATTCAACGACGCAAGCTTTGAAGGATATTCCTCTATCGCCACGCCTGGGTGGTACTCTACAAATGGCCTGAGCTTATCCGGACACATTCCGAGGAAGACCCACTCCACCTGGTCAGCCATGTCACGGACAACGTCCGCAAGAATTTCCAAGTCGCCCGTATGGCTAACTCCGCCCGCCCAACCGACACGCGGTTTGGCACTAACGCGCCGCGAGCTCTTTAGGTCGGCCCACCAGCTGACCGGAAGGCGATTCTCCACGACACGGATATCGCTATGCAGATCGCAAAATGCATCCGCAAGCCGTTCAGTAGAAACGATAAACCTATCAACGTAGGACAGCCCGCGGCGGAGGCTCCTGAAAATATCCTTCGGCATATGCTGACGGTGAATATTCTTAATTGGCAGGTTAGGAAGGTAGTCGTCCAGTTCGTAAACCTTAAATGCCGGCGAAAAAGCCTTCATGCGCCGCATCGCTTCCAATCGATCCTCGCCTATCTGGCGCTGCAACAAGATTACATCGGGTGAGTAGCGCTCAAGATCTGCAGGTTGCAGAAGGTCCAGCGACACCGCGCCGTCGACAAGACCGGCGTTTCGCATAGCTGCAAATGGCTGAATAGCTCGATAATGTCCACAACCATGCATGTCAGCGTGATGCACCAGCAGATTGGGTAATGGACGCCAAGACCTTAGTGGCTGCCAAGTAAATGCAGCGTCCGCGAGTTCAAAGCCGCCTACCTGGGTTAGCGAGAGGTTCGAATTGTAGGCAGGGTCACGGGCTAATAGCGGAAGCCATTTGGCGTACATCGCGTCTTGTTCAGCGATGAATCGCTTGCGCTTCTCTTCGTGCTTATCGGGATCGATTGCTTTCTGGCTAACATTGGCTTCATGGAGTACAACCGCGTGAGGGGTCCAGACGGTCAGATATCCCAATTCTCGGACCTTTAGGCATAGATCGACATCGTTGTAAGAAACCTCAAACAGATCTTCATCCATACCACCAACGGCCTCGTACACAGATTTCCTTATCATCATGCACGCTGCTGTTACCGCACTGTAATTCTGGTCTACTTGCAATCGCTGCATATAGCCTACAGCGTCCGAAGGCATACCATTAAACGGATGCTCGGCCGGCCCTCCTAAGCCGAGCACTACGCCAGCATGTTGAATGCGGCCGTCCGGGTACAGCAACCTCGCACCAACGACTCCAACTTCAGGCCGTAGGGCATGGTTAAGCATTTCATCCAGCCAATCACCCTGCACGATCGCCGTATCGTTGTTTAAGAGTACCAAGTACTCACCGCGAGCCTCGGTCACCGCATAGTTATTGATCGCAGAGAAGTTGAACGGATGCGGGTAGCGAAATACGCGGAGCTTCTCCGCTTCCAGATCAGACAGTCCCTGCAACCAGCGCAGCGCATCCGGAGTATCACTGTTGTTGTCAATGAGCAAAATTTCGTAATTTGGGTACCGTGTATGTTCAATCAGCGTTTCTATACAGCGCTGGACCATCGGCAACTGGTTTTTGGTCGGTATCAGTATCGAGACTAACGGCTGCTCTTGGTGTCCGTATCTGACCCGATACCGGCCGGGCAACGCTGACTCCACTTTAACAGCAGTGTAACCCCTAGAAACCAAGTGATTCTGAATGCGAGCTCGATGAGCTAAATCGTCGCGCATCACCGGCGCACCATTTATGCAGACCGGCTCAGTCAGATGACCTAGGCCCGCCATTCCGCCATCTTCAACCAAACGCAGAATCAAGTCGAGTTCAGGCGCCGCTGCCCATTTTTGGTCGAATCCGCCAAGCTCGACAAAAACCCGCCGACGAAAGAACCAACTCCGGGTAATAGATACCGGGAGGCTTAGCAATAGGTCCAGGTTGAAGTCCGGCTTCAGAGCGATGCCCAATTCGCCGGCCTCGGTTCGATAAATCTCGTCTGCATATAGCGCACGGCAGTCCGGATCACCAATGAGCTCGAGAGCCAACATCGTTAGGCCACACTCGGTAAATCCGACACCTGCGTCGGCAACCATTAGCCAGTCGGAATCAACGCTCGCTGCTAGCTCGTTAACCGAGGACAGCATCTGGGAGCTAGAAACCTGCTTCCAAACAATACGACTGTCCAGAACATCGTGCGTGACATCACTACGTGTAGACAACACAATAACCCGTAGGCGGCTCAGGAACGATAGATGGCCTTGCAGACTCGAAAGCGATGCGCTGATATCCCTTGGATCTTTACCGCTGTCACGTAGCACAACCAAGATGGATGCGCCACCACCCTCGGCGCGCAAGCGCTCACGAATAAGATCTCTCTGATGCGAAGTCAGCGCACGGTCTGAAAGCCATTCAAAGACACGTCCGGTAGCGACTTCAGGGACAGGTCGTTCAACAAAATGACTAAGCAAATCGTACTCGCGTAGCCCGTCCTTTTTATCCAACGCCGTATACAAGATTTTGCCTTCGTCGCCTCGACTGCTTCCCCAAGCAAGCTTTCCAATGAGCTCCTTGAATCGCTCGTGCCAACGAATCCCTATCTCTCGATTATCCCGGGCTTTCTGACTGTACTGCTCTCGCGATATACGGAAGTAAGAAAGTGGCCGTACCAAAAGACCAAGATTTCCTTTGCGAAGAAGCTTCGCGTATATAGCGAGATCGCCAACCCATTGGATTTGCTCACCATCCAGAGAGAATATTCCATCTTCGAACGATATAAGGTCAGCCCTTCGGCACAGAACAGAGCTTGGCTCACCCACGAAATTGATGATGTACCGCCGCCAAAAAGCGACTACGCTTTCGCCATCGAGAACAACATCTCCTTCGAAAGGAAATCGCGTAGCAGCGTGATCTGGAATAAACTCACCCTTTCCATCGATCAAGCGCCGACGGGAAGACACAAGCGAAAGGCTTGGAGTCCCCTCTAATAAATCGACCAACAGACGAACACAGTCAGGAACTAAAACATCGTCGTCATATAAAAACTTTATATATTCACCGCGCGCCTCTGACACGCACCGGGTAACATTACCAATCTCCCCCAGTGCGGTGCCATTTCGAAAGTAGCGCACCGGCCAAGGGCTATTTTCCGCAATATTATCAACCAGCATAGATATGCGATCATCCGGACTATCATCGCAAATGACAACCTCAATGTTATGATAGTTTTGCTTTAACGCGCTTTTGAGCGCTGCCTCAAGGTAGGTAGCCTTGTAAGCCGGAATCACGATACTAACCAAGCCGGGCGCGTTCATTTTAATTTTCCTGATTCGAACCATTGGCAGTCTTTTGGCTCAGGTATATAAGGCCCGTAGATATCTGGCGTGAGTGATTCGAACGGGCATTGCTGCATCAGCATTGTTTCATTAGCCAGGATCAGTTCCGAAGGGCGACTTTTGATACGTCGAGCCGGTGCCCCGACATAGATGCCCCACGCGTCCAGCCGTTTACTAACGACAGAGCCCGCGCCGACTGCACAACCGCCTGCAACGGTGACTCCCGGAAGTATGACGGCATTCGCGCCGACAATGGCATGACGGCCTATATGTACGAAAGCCCGGTGCACTTTCCGGAAACGATCAGGGACAGTAGGGTTAGTTAGTCCACCGCCAAGAAAGTCTTCGCTTCCGGACGTAATCCTCACTCCAGAGGACAATCCGCAAAAGTCCTCGAGTATTACTACCCCACCGCCGGTGATAGATGTGAAAGAAGCAATATGAACATGACTACCTATAAACAGTGGCGCCGTTGCATAGATAAACACGAAATCGTCAATAATTACGTTATCGCAAATATATATGTGCTCTCGGCCAAATATTTTGGCGCCTTCGTATATTCGAACATTATTTCCGACACTACGAAATCCACCCATATCGCCTGAAGCATTTTTCACGACCAGACTCCCCGTCATTTACTTCCAACATAGAGCACGGAAGACTCGCTGATACCATATTTTTTAAAGACATCCATGCCGAATCGATTGCTATCGAAACACTCTACAGTGAAGCCACCGACACGTAATCGTTCTAAAAATCCGGGCCGAGAATACATTCGAACGTGATCATCCTGGCCAAACCGGGCCCAACGCTCCTCAGGACTCTGCTCAGTGGGATCCTCATCAATTTGCAATGCAGTTTTGAGTATCGGAACCATCAAGATTGCGCGACCGCCCGTAGCGAGAACGCGATAAAGTTCGGAGATAGCTTTTGCATCATCCGGCACGTGCTCAAGTACGTGTGAGCACACAATGAAATCGAATGCCGAATCGCCATAGATCTCCATATGGGTAATATCCACAGCGTCATCCGCTAAGTGAGATGACAAATCGGCCGATCTGTATTCAGCGTTCGGCAAGCTACGCAATACTTTGGACAAATTTGCCGCGGGAGCGATATCAAGAATGCGCATCTGCCTGTCATGAGGCCTTGGAAGAAAGGCATTGACATACAAGGCGTACAGTCGTTCTCTATCAGAGGACCCGCAACATGGGCAGGTATACTGACCTACATTCAGTGTCTCAAAGTCCTCCAACGAATAGAAGACATTAAGTCTGTGAAATATCTCGAAGTAGCTATTCGGGAGCGGGAGAAAGTTCGGGAACTTGGATACGCAGACTGGGCACTCGCGCATTATCTTAAACCTTGCCTGGCTGATTCTTTGATAACTGCTACGACTGCCTTATGTGCTTCATCATCCATGTCATCGTATATCGGCAAACACAGCACTTGGCGGGAAATAGCGCTCGCGTTTGGTAACTTCGTCTCACGGGCGGAGTCCAAACCTCGATACATCGGAAATTCGGATATGAGCGGATAAAAGTAACGACGCACCAAAATATTTTTCTCTCTAAAGCGACTATAGAGCTCGTCGCGAGAAATTCCAAACTCGTCCCGGACCAAAATAGCGAAATAAGAGTAATTATGGCCGTCTTCGTTAGGTGATATTATGTCCAGCCCCGGTACATCCGAAAGTGCAGACTGATACAACTCGGCGATACGCGCACGCCTCGCGATCGCACTCTCAATATGTTTCAACTGCAGAAGGCCAAACGCGGCGTTTATCTCACTCATTTTCCCATTTATGCCCGGCGCAACAACTGTCACCTCATCTGCGAAACCAAAGTTCTTGAGATAATCGATTCTTTTCTTAATTCTCTCGTCTGGACAAATTATCGCACCACCTTCAAACGTATTGAACACCTTCGTTGCATGAAAGCTTAGTACAGACAAGTCGCCAAAGTTAAGGATGCTGGATCCATTTTGACGAACACCGAATGCATGTGCGGCATCATATATAACTTTTAGGCCATATACGTCAGCCAAACGCTGGATGCTTATCACATCACACGGGCGGCCATAGCAGTGGACAGGCAAGATTGCAGTAGTAGCAGGCGTGATTGCCTCTTCAATACGATCTGGATCCAAATTACAGGTATTCGGGTCAATATCAACGAAGACCGGCCTTAAGCCATTCCACATTAGCGAGTGTGCCGTCGCTACAAACGAATATGGCGTCGTGATTACCTCACCGGTGATTCTGAGAGCTTGCATAGCCGTAACTAATGCCAGCGTTCCGTTTGCGAAAAGGCTTAGATGCCGGACGCCTAGATATCGCGCTAGCTCTTCTTCCAACTGCTCGTGATAAGGCCCCCCATTAGTGAGACGTTTACTCTTCCAGATCTCGGTCAGATATGGCACGTACTCTTCCAAGGGCGGGAGAAGCGGACTTGTTACTGGTATAGGCCTGGACATATAGGTCGTCCTTCGGGTTCATTTTCCGACGGCGCGAAACGCATATACGCCGGTCGCCTTTGTATTCGATTCGCGGCTGTGCGCCTGCTGAACGACGCAGCAAGCCTAACCCAAGACACCGGACAGTAGGTCTTCCACGCCCTGACCAATGGATGAGGCCATGAGGAACCACTAGGAGCTGCCATATTCCTAGCGAGCCAGATCATAGTTGCAGCGGCGCTATAAGCTACGGCGGCTTCCTCATCGCTAAGCGCAGAAAATCATTAGGCTACAGATAATTAAACAAACTCAATCCTGAAATTTTTACATAGCTCTGCTGTGTCGCCTGCAGCAAGGTGCTTTGCATGGCTAGTCTTGACAGAGCTTCAGCATAGTCCAAGTCTTCAAGGTCGGACTGAACTGACTTGTTGACTAAGCTGACGTCCCCAATAAACGTCTCGGTTGATTCGATGGTATTCAGACGCGCACCGATGCTTCCGCGCACCCCATCCACTCGGGTATAGGCTGTATCCAGACTCGTGAGTGCAATGGCGGCCTTATCGCGCATTGCGAAGACGCCTTCCGTAGTGCCGTCCCCGGTTTCGAGTGCCTTACGGAAATCGGAGACAACGTTGAGCATGCTGCGTTTTTCGTTCTCGGTATCGCGAGTGATTGAGAACTCATCACCGGCTGCAGGCTCACCATTAAACTGGACTTTAACCCCTCCGAAGGAGACGAACTCGTTCGTGCTCCCATTTTCATCGAAGGTCCCGCTTGCCAACTGACCTGCCGGAGGGGTCGCAGGATCATAGGATGCCCAATCGGCTGGCGTCGGTGCGTTGGCTAAATCGTAGACAACGTAGCGCTTTTCATCCAGGAATCGAATACCTATCCCATCAGTAGCAACGGGAGGGGTACTGGATGGGAAGGTTGCGTCGTAGGACAGCTTCTCCTCTACAAGTCCGAGCGAAATGCGACCCGTACCCGTGTTGCTGGAGGCGGCCCCAGTCGTCACCCGATTAGCGTTTGGAAGGTCCTCAAACAATGACTTTCCGCTATCGCTGATAGGCACAAAGGTGCTGCTGGCGATTTGCACCCGACGCTGGCCTTCGTCGCCTTGATAGGAGTACGTTCCATTCGGGTTGCGAATGTAGGGTTGCGTATCCCCCATGTTGCCGGAGAACAGGTACTTACCGTTCGCATCCTTACTGTTGAGCAGGTTCATCAGCTCATCCTCGCGCTGGGCCACTTCCTTGGCAAGGGACGCCCGGTCCGTGGGGTCAAGCGCACCGTTCCCCGCCTGAACAGCGATTTCTCGTACGCGGGAAAGGACGTTTTCTACGGAGGTAAGAATCGACTCTTCGGACGCCAGGCTATTCTTCGCCGCGGTCATGCCCGTCTTGTACTGTCCATTGAGCGCCTCTTCCTGGCTGATCTGCAGCAGACGTACAGACGCAACAGGGTCGTCTGCTGGCGTCAGTATCTTTTTGCCTTTGCTGATTTCTTCCTGAGTCCGCGCTGAATTCGAATAGTTGTTCTGAAGCCCTGATACGCCGTTATTGAAGGCCTGAACCGTGGAAATTCGCATGATTTAGATCCTCAACGGAACGCGCTGATCAGGGTATCGAACAGGGATCGCGCAACTTGGATAACCTGAGCTGACGCGCCGTAGTACTGCTGGAATTGGATGAGCTTTGCCGCTTCTTCATCAAGGTTCACTGCTGCAAGGGAGTCGCGGTTATCTTGAGTCTGCTTGAGCACGGCCTCGCTTGCCGATGAATTCACCCGAACTTGCGCCGTTAGCGAGCCCACCCGCTCTACCAAGCCACCATACGCCTGATTATAGGTAGCGCCTGTTGTGCCATAACCGCCGATGGTGGACTTGGTCTGTAGCGCAACCAATGCTTGTACGTTGCGGTTGTCGGACACTCCGCCAACGTTAAAGCCGACATTGAAGGAATCCCCAGTTTGGGGTATCCCGCTTACGTTGAACTCGAACGTATAAGCGCTTGGCCCACTTCCTACACTTAGCCGCAGCGTATTAGCTTGTCCTTCAACAAGCCCACTAGTGGACGGCGACACATAGGCCAGCGTCGCGCCTGGCGGAACGCCAAATGTCTTGGTCGCTGCGTCATACGTCAGCGTTTGTCCGCTACTTGTGAACAGGCCCTTGAGCGTGTCAGCCGATATTGGGGCAGGCCCCGAAACCTGAGCAGGCTGGGTGATAACGCCAGTCCCACGGTTGTTTGTGGTCGACGTCGCCTTAGCCGCGGCGGCAAACGCCAACTGACTGGCATCAAGCGACGTATTGTCGATCTGGCCCGCGCCGCGACGGCTGGGCTGTAACGTAAACACGTCGCCCGTTGCGGGGGTTGCAGAGAGTTTGACCGTAAAGCCCTGGTCGCCCCCAGCGGTATCAGCAAAACGCAGGACGGTCGGGTCCAACGGATCCGGCGTTACGATGATCTCAGCGTTGTCGCCGGTGCGGCGAGCGGTATAGCTCGTGCCGTCGAATGCCAGGCGATAGTCACTGCTGGTCAGCTTGCTTGTATCCGTGATGCTTAGCGAGCCGCTGACCGTGCTGGTATTACCGGTACGCCCCAGTACGCGCATGGCCGCGGCCTGCGTGTCATTGATGTCCTTGAACAGCGGCTTGCCTGCAAGGCCTGAGAGGTCCAGGCCCTGCCCCAGCTGCTTGTTCACCGTATCGGAAACGGTGATCGCGAGCTGGCCAAGCGTGTTGTACGACTGGTCAAGCGCCGTGTCGCGATAGGCCAGCAAGCCGCCTACTTCACCGCCGGAAACCTGAGGCGTGATGTTCTGCGAGCTGCCACCGCTGTTGAGCATGATCTGATAGCGCGATGGATCATCGCTGCCTGCCACAGCGGACAGTTGCGAGACAGACGTGCCCACCACCAACGGCTGGCCGGAGCCGGTGAACAAGTTCACCTGCCCAGCATCCTGGTTGACCACCTGCACGCCAATCATTCCGGAAAGCTGCTTGATCGCCTGGTCGCGCTGGTCGATCAGGTCGTTAGGATCAGCACCCGCCGACTTCGTACGCGCAATGGCGTCGTTCAAGCTGCCTACAGACGTGGCAAGTGAGTTGATCTGCCCGGTGAGCGCACCGAGTTGCTGATTGATAAGGGTGTTCTGCTTGTCGAGCTGGTCGTACAACGTGTTGAACGACTGCGCCAAACCGTCGGCCTGGGCAAGCACGGCTTCGCGCGCCGGGATCGAGGACGGATCCTGGCTCGCCGTCTGCAGCGTGGCGAAAAACTTCTGCATCGCCGGCGTGATCCCGGTATTGGGATCGGACAGCAGCCCATCCAACTGGGAAATCTGGCTCTTGAATGCCTGCAATTCCGCATTCTGGCTGTTGGCGGTACGCAGCTGGCTGGTCAGGAAGTCACTGGCGAGCCGGCGCACGTCCACGGTCTGGCTGCCGGACCCGATATAGCCGGCGCCGCTGAACTGGGCGATGTTCGTCTGCTGCACGGCTTCCTGGCGTGAATAGCCGGCCGTGTTGACGTTGGCGATGTTGTGACCGGTAACGGTCAGCGACGTCTGAGTGGTTCGCAGACCGGACAGGCCAATGGAAAGCAAGTCAGCCATGGTTCAGCCCTTAGAGTCGCTGGGTCCGATTGTCGGCCGAGGCCAACATCTGGATCGATTGATAGGTATCCATGTTGCGCGCGATCTGGTTGACCTTGCGCGCGTACTGCGGGTCCGTTGCGTAACCAGCCCGCTGCAACTCCTTCATGAATTGCTCGGAGTTGCCGCCGCTGTTCAGCGCCTTGGAATACCGGCCGTTGTTCTGCAGGAAATCCACGTAGTCGTGGAAGCTGTCCGCGTAGGAATCGTACGCGCGGAAACTCGCCTTCTCCGTCACGGGTCGGCCGTTGACGAATTCCTGCGTGTTAGCGGTAGCGTTATTGCCACCCCACCCGTGGGACTTGATGCCGAACAGGTTATTGGCACTCGCGCCGTCGGACGTCTTGACCATGTGCTTGCCCCAGCCCGTTTCGAGCGCGGCCTGCGCAACGAGATAACGCGCGTCGACGCCGATACGCTTCGCCGCGGCTTCGGCCATCGGCAGCATGGTCTCGACGAATTCCTTTCGGCTGCTGAAACGGGTCTTGGCCGCCGTCGTCGTGACCTCTTCGCTGCGGCTGGCAACGCCATCGGCAGCGGCCGTGTCGGTCAGGAAAATGCGTTGCGGTGCGGATGCCTGGTAGCTTGCAGACTCGGGAGTGGCCAATGGATCGCGATCCGCCATCTTGCTCCACTGCGTACGGATCTGTTCAGCAATCGTGCGGCTTTCCAGAACCGACGTTTCACCGGATTCCGGGACAATACGCGCGGCGATGCGCTCGCTGATGTTGCCAGGCAAGGCCAAGCGACGCTGGTTCATGCGCAACGAATCGTCTCGGCCTTCGTTAGCCGCCGTCGGTACCGCACGGGCAGACAAATCCGCCCGCGGGGCTCCCACCTTTGCGGTCTGTACAGGGGCCGCGGCAGCAGCGACCGGGGGCGCTTCACTGACCTGCGCAAATGGGTTCTTGCGACCGGTCTGGTCGGCAGACTTGGTCATTTGGCGCTCGAGCACATCCGCAAGGCCAATGCCGCCGTTCTCGCGAGAGAGCGAGACGGACATCTGCTGGTCATACATGTCCTGGTATTGCTTGACCGCACCACTGGAGAATGGGCTGTCTTCGTCCGCGAGCGCCTGGTTGGCCTCACGCATGGACTTCATCATCTGGTTCAGGAACAGCGACTCGAATTCCTGGGCAACCTTCTTCACGTTTTCCGGGCTGTCCTTATCCTTCCCTTTCATTTGGGAAAGACGGTTCAGATCGGTGAAGACACCCGAATCGGGTTTAGCGCTGTAAGAACCGCCCAGACGTGAGTCCATGCCGGTCTCTCCCTTCGTTTCTTAAATGACGATCAAGTCGGCCTGCAGTGCGCCTGCCTGTTTCAATGCTTCGAGAATGGCCATCAGGTCACTTGGGGCTGCGCCCACTTGATTGACGGCTCGGACAATTTCATCAAGAGTCGTGCCAGGTCCGAACTTGAACATCGGTTTCATTTCCTGATCCGCCTTGACCTTGGAATTGGGCACAACTGCCGTCTGGCCGCCGGAAAGCGGGTTCGGCTGGCTGACGATCGGGTCCTCGCTGATGCTCACGGTCAGGCTGCCGTGGGTCACTGCAGCAGGCGAAACCTTGACGTTCTGGCCGATCACGATCGTGCCGGTACGCGAGTTGATGATGACCTTGGCAATCGCCTGCCCGACGTCTACATCAAGGTTTTCAAGGATCGAGATGTAGTCCACGCGCTGGCTTGGATCGAGCGGTGCCGTGACACGGACGGAGCCGCCGTCTACTGCCGAAGCCACGCCTGGACCAAGCAATTCGTTGATCTTGTCGACGATGTGCTTGGCGGTTGTGAAGTCTGAACGGTTCAGGTTGAGTGTCAGGGTATTGCCCTGGTCGAACCCACTCGGAACCGGGCGCTCAACCGTTGCACCACCCGGAATACGGCCTGCCGACGGAACATTGACGGTAATCTTCGAACCATCACGGCCTTCAGCGTCAAAACCACCGACAACTAGGTTGCCCTGGGCGACCGCATAAATGTTGCCGTCGATACCTTTCAACGGCGTCATCAGCAGGCTGCCACCCCGCAGGCTCTTCGCGTTACCGATCGAGGAGATGGTCACGTCAATGGTTTGGCCTGGCTTCGCGAACGCTGGCAGGTCGGCATGGATCGCGACCGCCGCTACGTTCTTGAGCTGGATGTTCGTGCCCTGGGGTACGCGAATACCGAATTGCGCCATCATGTTGTTGAAGGTCTGCACGGTGAACGGCGTCTGGGTGGTCTGGTCACCGCTGCCACTAAGCCCGACGACGAGGCCGTAACCAATCAACTGGTTGGAGCGTACGCCCTGGATGCTGGCGATGTCCTTGAGCCGCTCGGCATGAACCGAAGGACTCAGGATCACAGTCACCAGCAGCAGGATAAGCATCAGCCAATCCGTAGACAGACGACGGCCGCGGTAGCCGCGACGGCTGGTCGCGAATTGCTGGCGGCAGGAAACGGTAGTTGCACGCATGGCAAGCGCCTCAGAACGGGAACAGCGGACTGGTAAAGAACTGGCTCAGCCAACCCGGCTGGCTGGTATCGGCAAAAGCGCCGGTACCCGAATACGTGATGCGCGCGTCTGCCACTCGTGTGGAGTTCACGGTGTTGTCGGTGGAAATGTCATCTGCACGTACAAGCCCGGTGATCCGCATCAGCTCGTTGCCGGTATTAAGCGTCAGCCACTTCTCGCCGCGGATCGCCAGGACACCGTTGGGGAGAACGTCAGCGACCGTAACAGTCAGCGAGCCGGTCAGGCTGTTGCCTTGCGCAGCCTTCGATGCCCCGTTGTTGCTACGCGAGCCGCCGAACTCGGCGCCCAGGTCTACAGCGTTTCCAGTCAACGGGTTCGTGCCACTAACTGCGCCACCGAAGAGCGACGTCAATCCGATATTGGCGTTACTGGACTTCGACAGGTCAGAGCTGGCGTTCTTGCTCGCCTGGGTACGCTCCTGCAGCGTGATGGTGATGATGTCACCCACGCGATATGCCTTGCGGTCGGTGTACAGGTTCTGGTCGAACCCCGACTGGAAGATCGCACCGTTTGCCTGCGCTGCCGGCAACGGCGTGCGCGGCAGGACCGGTGCGTAGTAGGGGTCGTTCGGCTTCGGAGCCGGTGCCATGCATCCTGCGAGTACGACCGCTCCGAGCGTAGGGACGAGAGCAAAAAGGCGGTTCATGGAGCGCTACCTCGCAGGGTTACACGTTCTGGTTCAGGAAGCCGAGCATCTGGTCGGCGGTGGAAATCACCTTGGAATTCATTTCGTACGCACGTTGGGTGGTGATCATGTTCACCAGTTCTTCCACGGTGCTGACGTTCGAGTTCTCCAGGGTGTTCTGCAGTACGGTGCCTAAACCGTTAAGGCCCGGCGTGCCCGTGTTGGGCGCACCGCTGGCGCCGGTCTCGACGAACAGGTTCTGGCCGACGGCCTGAAGGCCGGCCGGATTGATGAAGTTGGCCGTCTGAATGTTGCCGATAATCTGCGGCTGCGGGTTGCCGGCAGTCACGACCGAGACCGTACCGTCCTCGCCAACCGTGAATGTACGAGTCTCGGCGGGCACCACGATTGCGGGCTCCAACGGGAAGCCGTTCGCAGTGACGACTTGGCCGTCGGAATTCAAGTGGAACGTGCCGTCGCGGGTATAGGACAGGCTGCCGTCGGGCATCACGATCTGAAAGAAGCCATCGCCATTGATGGCCATGTCGAGCGGCTGCCCGGTCGTCTGCAGGCTGCCTTCGGTGAACTGCTTCTGCGTACCGACAATGCGCACACCGGTACCGAGCTGCAGGCCTGAGGGAAGCTGGCTGTCCTGAGTGCTTTGAGCGCCGGGTTGACGGTGAACCTGGTACAGCAGGTCCTGAAATTCGGCGCGATCACGCTTGAAGCCTGTGGTCGAGACGTTAGCCAGGTTGTTGGAAATGGTGGTCAGGTTGGTGTCTTGAGCCGAGAGACCGGTCTTCGCAACCCAGAGTGCCTGCATCATGGTGGAATTCTCCTCGGGCGCCGGATTCGTGACGCCTTACTTAGTCAATCAGCTGAATTGCAAAACCTTGGCCATCGCGGCCGAACCGTCTTCCGCCGTCTTCATCATCTTCACTTGAAGCTCGAACTGGCGAGACAGCGCGATGATGGACGTCATCTCCTGCGCGGCGTTGACGTTGCTGGACTCGGTAAACCCCGACACCAGCCGAACGTTGGCATCCTCGGGAGGCGGCGGTGTGCCGTCCTTCATGTGAATGAGGCCGTCTTTGCCCTTTTCCATCTGCTTTTCATCCGGGTTCACCAGGCGGATACGGTCCACCTGGGCCAGCACGGAGGCGCTCTGCCCTTCGGCGCGAATGCTGATGGTGCCGTCCTGACCAATCTCGATCTTGCTGGCCGGCGGAATGGCAATGGGGCCGCCGTTGCCGAGCACAGGGAAGCCGCTTGCTGTACGCAGCATGCCGAGCGCATCGACCTGCAGGCTGCCAGTGCGCACATACGCCTCGCCGCCAGTGGGATCCTGCACGGCCATCCAGCCCTTGCCTTCAATGGCCACATCGAGATCCCGACCGGTCTGCTGCAGCGCGCCAGGCGTGAAGTCCGTAGCAGGACGTTCGCTCATCGAATACACGCGAGAAGGGTTGGTCTCACCGAATACCTGCATCGAGCGGGCCTGCTCGAAGTCCCGGCGGAAACCGGTGGTGGAGACGTTCGCCAGGTTGTTGGCGTGGGCCGTCAGCGCCTTCTGGTTTTGACTCGCGCCGGACATGGCGACGAAAAGCATCTTGTCCATGGATAACCTCGAAGTGACGGGCTTTTGCCGTCGTGGCATCGTTTCAAAGGTTATCTAGCAAGCGGCGTGCCAGCGAATTTTTACTCGCTAAGTCATTGAAAATAAAAAGAAAGCCTCGAAAGAGGCTTTAAGGAGGGAATGAAACGGCAGAAAACTGCCGCTTCGAGGAAGCGAGGGCCGCGCCTTATATAAGCTCAGCCGTGGAGCAAGAATAAAATCCAGCAGGATCCGCCTGCTCTGAGTCGAGCGAGTAAAACCGCGCTCGATCAAGAGAACAGGCGGGTTACACCTGCCCTACTGTTTAACGCAAGTTGATGATGGTCTGAGTGACTGCGTTTTCAGTCTCGATCGTCTTCGCGTTGGCCTGGTAGTTACGCTGCGCGACGATGAGATCCACGAGTTCCGTGGAGATATCCACGTTCGACGACTCCAACGCTCCCGCTTGCAAGGCACCCAGTGTTCCCGCGCGTGGCGTACCAATGACCGGCTGACCCGACTCTGCGGATTCGACCCAGGACGTCTTGCCGATCGGCGTCAGCCCCTGCACGTTGGTGAAGTTGGCGAGGATGACCTGGCCCTGTACCTTCGACTGACCATTCGTATAGCGGGCGAAGATCTGGCCGGTGTCACTGATTTCGAGGCCGGACATCATCCCGGTCGTGTAGCCGTCCTGATTCACCGCATTCACTGCGAAGGCGCTGTTGTATTGGGTCGAGCCACGCAGGTCGAGGCCGATGGATGGCGACGCCGCGGCTCCATTCGCTACAAAGGTCGGCGGCGTCTTGCCATCGGACTGCATGGGTGTCCAGCCAGAAAGCGTGAAGGTGCCATCGCCGGTGGCGGTCAGGCCAGCCGGGCCAGAACCCGCCGCATTGGGGATCAACAGGCCTTTGTCGGTGAAGGTCAGCGGCACACTCAATGGGTCCGACCCAGTCGCAGTATTGGTGCTTGCCCCGTTGAGCGGGTTACGGCCATCAACCAACACATGCATCGTCCACTGGTTGGCATCAGACTTGACGAAGTACTGGCTCATCACATGTGAGTTGCCTTCGGCGTCGTAGATGTTAACCGACGTCGACGAGTTGTAAGTCGTCGGATCGCTCGGATTGAACGGTGTATTCAGTGGCGATGTATTGGTGGAGTTCAGGTTCAACGTCTGAGCGATGTTCGTTGTCGCCTTGGGCGCCTGGTTGCCACTCTCCAGCCGCAGGTCACCCCGCACGCCTTCCTGCAGCAAACCGTCAGCGTTCACCGGATAACCCTGCAGCTTGTAGCCGTTGTTATCGACGATGAAGCCTTCCTTGTCGGTGCCGAAGTAACCGGCGCGGGTGTACTGGATCGCGCCGTTGTTGCTCGTCACGAAGAAACCGTTGCCGTTGATACCCATATCCAGAGCGTTCTGGGTGTAGTCGATCGTGCCCTGGTTGAACAGCTGACCGACGTTGCCCAGCAGCACGCCGCTGCCGGTCTGGTTACGGCCCGAGCCGAGCATGGACGCCGCGTACAGGTCCTGGAACTCTGCGCGAGACTGCTTGAAGCCGACGGTGCTGGCGTTGGCGATGTTGTTGCCGGTGATGTTGAGGTCTTGAGATGCAGCCCGAATGCCGCTGAGACCGATATTGAAAGCCATGATGAACTCCTATGCCGGTGACAGCCGGCGTTACTGACCGACTACCTGAACTTTCGAAAGCGCGATGCTGCCCATCCCCGTGAGGTTCAGAAGCATCTCGCCGCCGTTTTGACCCAAGGTCACACTTTCCACATTGGCCGGGAGGCTCGTGGCGAATGCCTTGTTCTCCCCACCCACATTTGCCTGCGCTTCGAAGGTATAGGCCCCCGAAGGCACCTTCTCGCCATTGGAGTCCGTGCCGTCCCACTTGAAGGAAACCAGGCCGGATGACTGCTGCCCGAGATTGATGCGGTTCACCTGCTGCCCCGACCCGTTGTAGACGTTCACCCACACGTTATCGCTGGACTGCGTGAGGTTGATCCCGCCCTTGAACGGTTCGGTTTCCGCTTTTGCCGTATCAACGACCGCGCGATTGGTATCGAGGATCACAGTCCGGCCTACCAGAGACGACGCCTGCAGTGCCTGCGCCGATTGCGCACCGGAGACAATCGAATTCACCGTCGTATTGAGGTTGCTGATCCCTTCGACCGTACTGAACTGAGCGAGCTGAGCGATGAACTCGCCGTTGCCCTGGGGCTCGAGCGGGTTCTGATTGTTCATCTGGGCAACCAGCAACTTGAGGAACTGGTCCTTGCCCAAGTCCTTGGTTTTCGTCGTCTCGGACTCGGGCTTCTTGATCGCATATTGATCAAGGACCGAGCTGGCGGTGTTTGTAGCGTCAATGGTCATGGCGGCGAATTATCCTTACTGACCCAGCGTCAGCACTTTCTGCATCATCTGCTTGGCCGTATTCATGATCTCGGCATTGGTTTGGAACGACCGGCTCGCGGCGATCATGTCGGCCATCTCCTCCACCACGTTGACGTTCGGGTAGTAGACATACCCCTCTTCGTTCGCCATGGGATGGTTGGGCTCGTAGCGGGCCTGAAGCTCGCTCTGGTCCTCGACGATACCGGTCACCTGAACGCCGACGCCGGCCTGCCCCTGATCATTGAACAAGCTCTGGCTTCCGCCACCCTGCGTGTTTTGCATCATGGTCTGGAACACGGCGTGACGCGCCCGGTAGGTCTGGTCCACGCTGGAGGAGACCGATTCGGCGTTGGCAATGTTACTGGCGACCGTGTTGAGGCGAGTGTTCTGGGCGCTCATCCCGGTGCCGGCGATGTTGAACAGGCTACTGAGAGACATCGTCATTCTCCTCGGATGGCCGTGATCAGGCCCTTGAACTTGCTATTGAGTAGCGTGAAGCTCGTCTGGAACTGCAGTGCGTTCTCGGCGTAGTTCGCCTGCTCGACCTGCGCATCGACCGTGTTCTGGTCAAGAGCGGGGTTGGTCGGGATGCGGAAACGCAGCGCAGGGTCCGCAATATTCATCTCGGCCCCGTCCATGGCGATGTGCCTGGCATTGGTGGTAGAGGCGGCAAAGTGGCCGGAACGACCCGACGCCTTGTCGGCCTCCTGAGCAAGCACGGCCTTGAAGTCGAGATCGCGCGCCTTGTAGTGCGGCGTGTCGGCATTGGCGAGGTTGTTGCCGAGTACCTCGGCGCGCTGCGCGCGGAAGTGCAGTGCCTTTTCATGAATGCCGAGTGCGCTATCGAAGCTGATAGTCATGGCGTCAGACCTTTGACTGAACGGGTGGACACCATGGACAGAGCAACGAGCGTGCCAATCCTGGAAACCCATGCTGATCAAGGGTTTAACGTATTAACGACTTTCTGACGGCAAGGCATTACCGCGAATTTGAAACAGAGCGGCAATCCCGTTCCGCCGCAATCCACGCAACACCTCCTGCTCTGCGGGGGATCAGCTTGGGAATGAGGATTGATTCAGGCGGGCACATTGCGTGCCGGCTCGGTTAGGAGCAGATCACTGGACCACGCGCATCGCCGCTACAGCGGTACTCCGGGCACTAGCCCAACGAAAAAGGCCCGCCTGTTTCGAGGCGGGCCTTCATGGAGCGATCTAGCGCTTAGATGTTCGCTTCCTGATATTCCTTCTCGGCTGCATCGAAACGTGCACGTGTCGATGCAGACGCCGGTGCGCCTACCTTGCTGAACAGCACGATGGCAATGCTCGCGAGAATGAAGCCAGGGATGATTTCATACAGGCCAAGCCCGATGAAATTCTTCCAGACGATCACCGTGACGGCGCCTACGACCATACCAGCCAGCGCACCGTTACGAGTCATGTCCTTCCACAGCAGCGAGAAGAGCACAACCGGACCGAACGCCGCGCCAAAGCCTGCCCAGGCGTACGAGACGAGCCCCAGAACCTTGCTTTCCGGGTTCGACGCGATGGCGATCGCAACCAGGGCAATCAGCAGCACCATCAGGCGACCTATCCAGACTAGCTCCTTCTGGGAGGCACCCTTACGCAGGAAGGCCTTGTAGAAATCCTCGGTCAGCGCGCTGGAGCAGACCAGAAGCTGGCAGCTAAGCGTGCTCATGACAGCTGCGAGAACACCGGAAAGGATGATGCCTGCGATCCATGGGTTGAACAGCAACTGGGTCAGCTCCAGAAAGACCCGCTCGCCATTTTCGCGCACCGGACCTGCAACGCCCGGGTTATCGGCAAAGTAGGCAATGCCGAAGAAGCCGGCAGCTACCGCGCCCCCCAGGCACAGGATCATCCAGGTCATGCCGATACGACGTGCAGCCGGGATGGTACGCACAGAGTCGGCCGCCATGAAGCGCACCAGAATATGCGGCTGACCAAAGTAGCCAAGGCCCCACGCCAGTAGCGAAATGATCGCGATGAAGGACAGCCCGTCGAACATGTCGAATGCCGCCGGCACGTTTGTCTGGATCGTGGTGAGTGCCGCGTCGTAGTCACCAATCGAGAGGATGACGAAGACCGGAGTGATCAGCAGCGCGAAAATCATCATGGTCGCCTGGACCGTGTCGGTCCAGCTGACAGCCAGAAAGCCACCGATGAAGACGTAGACGATCGTGGCAAGTGCGCCGACCCATAAGGCGGTGCCGTAGCTCATCTGGAAGGTGCTTTCAAAGAGACGTGCACCGGCCACGACGCCCGAAGCGCAATAGATGGTGAAAAACACCAGGATGACGAGCGCCGAGAAAATGCGCAGCAGGCGGCTGGTATCTTCAAAACGATGGGTGAAGTAGTCAGGAAGCGTCAACGCGTTGTGATTGTGCTCAGTATGCACACGCAGGCGGCCCGCTACGAACAGCCAGTTCAACCAGGCGCCGGCGATCAATCCGATGGCGATCCAGCTCTCGGACAGCCCTGCCGCAAAAATGGCACCCGGCAAGCCCATAAGCAGCCAGCCGCTCATGTCAGAAGCGCCCGCCGACAAGGCCGTCACGTAGCTACCCAAGCTACGGCCGCCAAGAATGTAATCGTCGAAGTTTTTAGTGGCGCGATAGGCGGCGAAGCCAATCAACAGCATCGCTGCGATGTAGATCACAAACGTGACCAGTGTTGGATTGCTCCAGTTCATGGATGACCCTTCCCTTCTTGTTATGAGCTCGGCAAGGCATCGCCGGCCTGATAAATACGGACGCAAAGCCCGAATGTGGCTGTTGCAAGGGCTGGGCACCCTGGCACCACGTTGAATGAAGCGCCGGACTGTAGTGGCAGTTCGCAGCCTCTTTCTTACAAAACCCTATGGAGTTTTTTCTGAAAACTATGCCCGACATCCACGCAGCGCAACCAGCGCGCGCCACGCATCGCGCCAAGGTTGCACCTTTTCGATGTCGCGATCAATACACGGTATCACCCGATCATCGGTAGCTATCATCATGGGTTGCAAGAGGTGCAATCGAACGGATAACCGACCGGTTGAGCTTTCAATAGGCTCTGAATGACGGAGCCGTCATGCAGCTTTCATTCCGCACACGGCTACATGATCGGCTCTGCCGCTACAACGTGCGGCGGGCAAGGGCCACGCATGCGTTTGGGCGTCAGTCCCATGTACCGGCGCATCGCGGTCGTAAGTGCACTCTGGCTGGAGAACCCGCATTCTTCTGCTATTCGCACGAGCGGTAGTGGGCTCTCGCGCAGCATCCTCGACGCTCGGTCCAGACGAAGCTTGAGAAGGTATTGGTGGGGTGTAAGCCCGACGCTGTCCTTGAACTGTGCATGGAAATGGCTCGGGCTCAGGCATACCACCTGCGCCATTTCAGCCACGCTAATACGCCGTGCAAGGTTTCCCTTGATATGCATATCAAGCCGCTCGAGGTCCAGCGCGGCCTGCCGCTGAGGGGCCGGTTGGCCAAAGAGCCGCACATGAATTGCACGCAGCAATACACCCCCGAGCGCTTGGGACAGCAGAGGATCGCTGCCAAAACGAGCCAGTTCGGCGCCTGCATAGCCCAGCAGATTGTGGAAATCAGCATCCAGGTTCGGATATCGCGGTACGTCGAATAGACGTTCCAGTGACGCCAGATCGCTTTGCCCGTGGCCCTCTTCATCGATATCCACGATGAGCATCTGGTTGTCTCCGACACCGGCGAACGCATGCTCCGCATTGCCCGGTACCAGGCAAGCCCGCATGCGGCACACCTCGCCCCCGTGTCCATTCACGTCGAACTCGGCGCGCCCCGCGAGGGAGAGCACCAGTTGATGATAGGGGTGAGCATGTTCGTGGCGTTGCGCGTCAAGGCGCATGAGGCGGGCGTTGAGCATGAGGCGGGAGGGAAAATATTTCGCGCACTCTACTCCACGGCACACTGTTTTTACAGCCTGATACGACGCAACGCGTGCGCCTGAGCGTGGTATCGCTCATGCCCAATATGGCCACCTATCTTCGAGCAGCTGCAACCAATCGACGCTTCCTGCGTTGCAGGATTTGTCAGGTCAACACCAGCGTCCTCGCCCCGCTGTAGCCGCCTGACGCCCTTTCGGCGAAGCATTTGGACGCGACGAAACCCGAAAGAGCCCCTAGGGTGAAAAGGCCGCCATTGAAATCATCACGCGGACGACGCATCTAAGTAGCAACCATGTCGAAAGGTGCCTCCATGAGCGATCAGGACATCAACCCCGAATTCGTTGAAGACGTCATTACCCAGCCCAGCACCGGGCTGGCATTGCCGGGCCAATCCTGGCCGGACAAGCTGTATGTGATCCCGATCCAGAACCGGCCCTTTTTTCCAGCGCAGGTGCTGCCTGTAATCGTGAACGAAGAACCGTGGGCCGAGACCCTGGAGCTGGTGGCCAAGACCGATCACCACTCCCTCGCCCTGTTCTTCATGGAGAACCCACCCGAGGATCCTCGCCATCTCGACATCGATGCGATGCCCGAGCACGGGACGTTGGTGCGCGTGCACCATGCAACCCGGGAAAACGGCAAGCTTCAGTTCGTGGCGCAGGGGCTTTCCCGGGTGCGCATTCGTGGCTGGCTCAAACGGCATCGGCCGCCCTACCTGGTGGAGGTCGACTATCCGAAGCACAACTCCGACGCCAGCGATGAGGTGAAGGCCTACGGCATGGCCCTGATCAACGCGATCAAGGAATTGCTGCCGCTAAACCCACTTTACAGCGAGGAACTCAAGAATTACCTCAACCGGTTCAGCCCTAACGACCCCTCGCCGCTGTCCGACTTCGCCGCTGCGCTGACCAATACGCCCGGCGCCCAGTTGCAGGAAATCCTCGATACCGTTCCGATCCTGCAGCGCATGCAGAAGGTCCTCCCGCTGTTGCGTAAGGAAGTGGAAGTCGCTCGCCTGCAGAAAGAGTTGTCCGCTGAGGTCAATCGGAAAATCGGCGAGCGCCAACGTGAGTTCTTCCTGAAGGAGCAGCTCAAGATCATCCAGCAAGAGCTCGGCATCACCAAGGATGACCGAAGCGCCGACGCCGATGAATTCCGCAGTCGGCTCGAAGGCAAACAGTTGCCGCAGCAGGTCGAGAAGCGCATCGAAGAAGAACTCAACAAGCTCTCCATTCTTGAAACCGGGTCGCCCGAGTATGCGGTGACGCGCAATTACCTGGACTGGGCGACAGCCATGCCATGGGGCGTCTACGGCGAGGACAAGCTCGACCTGAACCATGCGCGCAAGGTGCTGGATTCCCACCACGCCGGGCTTGATGACATCAAGGACCGCATCATTGAATTCCTGGCTGTCGGGGCCTATAAGGGCTCAATCGACGGCTCCATCGTCTTGCTGGTAGGCCCGCCCGGCGTGGGCAAGACGAGCATCGGCAAGTCAGTGGCCGAATCACTGGGACGCCCGTTCTTCCGCTTCAGCGTAGGCGGAATGCGAGACGAAGCCGAGATCAAGGGGCATCGTCGTACGTACATTGGCGCACAGCCTGGCAAGTTGGTGCAGGCACTGCGTGAAGTGGAAGTCATGAACCCGGTGATCATGCTCGACGAGATCGACAAGCTGGGCCAGAGCTATCAGGGCGACCCGGCGTCGGCATTGCTCGAAACGCTCGACCCGGAACAGAACGTCAACTTCCTCGACCATTACCTGGACATGCGCCTTGACCTGTCCAAGGTACTCTTCGTCTGTACCGCCAATACCCTGTACTCGATTCCGGGACCTCTGCTCGACCGTATGGAAATCATCCGCCTCTCCGGGTACATCACCGAAGAGAAGATGGCGATCGCCAAGAAGCACCTATGGCCTCGCCAGCTTGAGAAAGCCGGGGTTCCGAAACGCGTGTTGTCAATTTCGGATAGCGCGCTCAAGGCGCTGATCGAAGGCTATGCGCGCGAAGCGGGTGTGCGGCAGCTGGACAAACAGCTTGGCAAGCTGGTCCGCAAATCGGTCGTACGGCTGCTGGAGAATCCTGAGGACACCAAGCCGATGAAGATCGGTACGCGAGACCTCGAGGATCATCTGGGCATGCCCTTCTGGCGCCCCGAACAGATTCTTTCCGGCATCGGCATCATCACCGGTCTTGCCTGGACGAGCATGGGCGGTGCGATCCTTCCGATCGAGGCCACGCGTATCCACACGTTGAACCGCGGTTTCAAGCTGACCGGCAAGCTCGGCGATGTCATGAGGGAGTCGGCTGAGATTGCGTATGGCTACATCGCCTCGCACCTCAAGCAATTCAAGGGTGACCCGAAGTTCTTCGATCAGGCGTTCGTACACCTGCACGTACCGGAAGGTGCCACACCGAAGGACGGCCCGAGCGCTGGCATTACCATGGCGAGCGCCCTGCTCTCCCTGGCACGCAATCAGGTGCCGAAGAAGAACATTGCCATGACCGGCGAACTCACCCTCACCGGTCAGGTGCTCGCCATCGGCGGCGTTCGGGAAAAAGTCATCGCGGCGCGGCGTCAGAAGATCTACGAGTTGATCATGCCGGACGCCAACCGCGGCGATTTCGAAGAGCTACCTGATTACCTCAAGGAAGGCTTGACGGTTCACTTCGCAAAACGCTTCACGGACGTGGCCAAGGTGGTGTTCGGTTAAACACTCCAGACGCTCACCTGTAGGCGTAGTTGCGTCAATCACGTGCATTCGCGGTTCCGGCGGAAGCCCTTCGGGATTCCGCCCTACTGTTCAGTGCTGCACATGGATCCACACCGTAGGGTGGATTAGCCGTAGGCGTAATCCACCGTTTACCTCGGAAAACGTCGCGACTATGAGAGATGCATAGGTGCGTCCGTCACACGAATCCGCGGTTCGGCCGAAGCCCTTCGGGATTCCGCCCTACTATTCAGTGCTGCACGTGAATCACACCGTAGGGTGGATTAGCCGTAGGCGTAATCCACCGTTTACCTCGGAAAACGTCGTGACTATGAGAGATGCATAGGTGCGTCCGTCACACGAATCCGCGGTTCCGGCCGAAGCCCTTCGGGATTCCGCCCCACTATTCTGTTCAGAACGTAGGGTGGATTGGCCGCAGGCGTAATCCACCGCTTACCTCAAACGTTCGCGACCTCGCCTGCTGGTGCGTTCTCTGTCGTGACCGCTTGCCGCAAGCGCGGCGAGCAGAAACCTGCGGTCACTCATCTGTAAACGTACAAAACGCATCGACATCCATGCGCTGGCTCACCAATGAGTTCACCGCGGCGTCCGGATCGGGATAGCCGATGGCCATGCCGCAATGGAGCCTGTAGCTGGCGGGCACTTTCAGGAAGGCCGACACGGTATGGTGATAGCGCGTCCAGCACGCCTGCGCGCAACTGCCCAGGCCGTTCTCAGCCAGCAGCAGCATAAGACTCTGTTCGAACATCCCCAGATCCGCCCATTGCCCCGGGCCCATACTGCGCTCGACGAAGAAGAATGCCGCGCAGGGCGCATCGAAGAACTGAAAATTTCGGGCAAACCAGGCCCGCCGGGCCGCCTTGTCATCGCGGCTGATGTCCAGCAGACGGTACATGTCTTCCCCGATCGTATACCGATGGGTTCGGTAGGGTTCCTCCAGGGGGGCGGGGTATACGGCGTAGTCCGGCGCATCGGCTTCGCGGTCGGTTTCGATCCGACTGGCGATGACGGACTTGAACCGCTCGAGTGCGTCGCCCGACAGGATATGCACACGCCACGGCTGGAGATTGCCGCTCGATGGCGAACGGGCGGCGCGCCCTAGAAGTTCGCGAATAAGGGTCGTGTCGACAGGCGCTCCAAGAAACACCCGTGTGCTATTGCGGCGCTCGAGCGCTTCGCTGACATCCATTCGTTTGCCTCGCTGGGGCGGCTGACATATTCACGTTCTACCCCCGCTCCCCCAACAATGAAAAGAGCGGACACCGTGCCCGCTCTTTATGCCGTTGCGTGCGTGATCACTGCGCCTGGTTGGATGCCTCAGCCGCCTTGATCAGATCCGCACCAATCTCGCCCTCGAACTTCTGCCACACGGGGCGCATCGCCTCGCGCCATTGATTGCGCTCTTCGGGCGTCAGCTCGATGATCTCGCTGGTTCCGGCCTTGGCGATGGCGTTACGCGCCTCGACGTTCAGCGCGTCGGCTTTCTTGTTCACCTCCACGCTCACCTCCGCCATGATCTTCTCCAACTCACCGCGCACATCATTCGGGAGCCCGTTCCAGAACTTGGTGTTGGTAATGACCATGTAATCGATCAGGCCATGGTTGGACTCGGTGAAGAACGGCTGCACCTCATGCACCTTTTGGCTGAAGTAGTTCGACCAGGTGTTCTCGGTCCCGTTGACGACACCGGTCTGCAAGCCCTGGTAGACCTCGGCGAAGCTCATCTTGCGCGGGTTGGCGCGGACCGCCTTGAATTGCTCTTCCAACACGTTGGACGCCTGCACTCGGAACTTCAGACCGCGCGCATCCTTCGGCTCATGCAGTGCCTTGTTCGCGGACAGGACCTTCAGCCCGTTGTGCCAATAAGCCAGACCGGTGATGTTCTTGTCTTCCATGCTGCGAAGCAGGCCCTTGCCCGCGTCGCTTCCCTGGAAGCGGTCCACGGCAGCCATGTCATCGAACAGAAAAGGCAGGTCGAAAATCTGGATGGGCTTCGAATAGGGTTCGAACTTGGCCAGGGACGGCGCCAGCAACTGGACGTCGCCGAGCAGCAGGGCCTCCATCTCCTTGCCATCACCAAATAGCGACGAGTTCGGGTACACCTCGACTTTTACCCGCCCTGGCAACCGCTCCTCGGCCAACTTCTTGAACATCTCCGCCCCTTGTCCCTTGGGCGTATGCTCCGCAACGACGTGGGCGAACTTGATGACGATGGGGTCTGCCGCGTGAACGAAACCAGCGGCGGACAAGGCCAGCGCACACGCGAACGTGCGAACCAAGGGCTTCAGCATGGGTGGTACCTCATTGTTGTTGTAGTAATCGACACTCACTTCGGGATCGGCGGAAGCAAGCCGATCCCCTGCGTCTTTTCAGAATGCCTACACCACACAGGGCGAGCCATCCGCATTTCGATAAGCAGGCATTCACAGCACGTGAACGCCGAACTGGGTGGCCTAACGCTCCCCCGCCAATGCCAATAGCTGCTGCGCGCGCGCGAGGACGGGTGCGTCGACCATCTGGCCATCGACCGTATACGCCGCTGCTGCGCCCTTGCCGGCATCGATGACGCGTCTGGCCCAGTCGAGCTGTTCAGCATCAGGCGCCAGCGCCTGATGGATGGCATCGACTTGGCGCGGGTGGATACACAGCGCACCGCCGAAACCCATGTCGCGGGCGTGCCGCGTGACAGTCCGCAAGCCTTCCACGTCATCGAATGCCGGATGAACCCCATCGAGCGGCGCCTGCAACCCTGCCGTACGTGAGTGCACGAGAATCTGGTAGCGCGCTTGGTCGAGAATGACGGCCGCTGCGGCGGTACCCGTGTTCAATCCCAGGTCCAGCGCCAGATCAAGCGCACCGAAACTGAGTCGTTCGACCCCTGGGGTGGCCGCGATGTGCGGAAGATTCACAAGGCCCCTGGCGCTTTCTACGATGGGCCACACGGGCTTGCCGCACCCGGCAGCGGTGGCCGCCTGCTCCGATGTTTCCGCCTTCGGGAGCACAACATGGGTAACGCCGGCTTGCTCGCGGCAGAACGCCAGGTCCGCTGCGTGTTCGGCATGGTCCGGTGCATTGACGCGAACAAGGACGCGGACAGCGGGATTGGCCTGTAGGAAGGCACCAAGATCCGTGCGCGCCTGTGCCTTGAGTGACGCTTCGACAGCATCCTCGAAGTCGACGATAACGGCATCTGCACCGCTGGCCAGTGCCTTCGTGAAGCGCTCGGGTCGACTTCCGGGTACGAACAGGGCCGTTCGGATCGTTTTCAGGCTCATGAAGCGTCCTTTTGTCCGGTTGTGCTGGATCGAGATCAACGTCTCCGTCAGATCACGCCGTGGTCTTTTAGTCTTGCGATATCAGCGTCGCCGTAGCCCAGTTCCTTCAACAGCGCCTGACTGTGCTCGCCCAGCGCAGGGACAGGGTCCATACGTGGCGTGAACGCAGCGTTGCGTGCGGGTGGTAGCAACGCCGGAATTGCCCCAATCGGGCTGCCGACCTCCGTCCAGCGTTGACGCGCCTTGAGCTGCGGGTGTGCCCACACGCCGGCCATGTCGTTCACATGCGCGTTCGCAATTTGCGCCTCGTCCAGGCGCGCGATGACTTCATCCGCCGTCAGCGTGGAAAATGTGTCGAGAATGATTGCCTTGAGCGCATCGCGGTTTTCGGAACGTTTGAAGTTGGCCGCGAAGCGCTCGTCTGCCGCGAGCGATGCATCCAGAAGGACCTTCTCGCAGAACAGTTGCCACTCGCGCTCATTCTGCAGGCCCAGCATCACGGTGCCGCCATCCCCCGCCTGGAAGGGTCCGTAGGGGTAGATCGTCGAGTGCGACGCCCCGGCACGGGGCGGCTGCGGTGCGCCTTCGTAGGCGTAATACATCGGGTAGCCCATCCACTCGACGAGCCCTTCGAGCATGGAGACATCTACATGGCTCCCCTCGCCCGTCTTGCCGCGGAGCAGGAGTGCCGAAAGAATGCCACTGTACGCGTACATCCCAGCGGCAATGTCGGCGATCGAGCAACCGGCCTTGGCCATTTCGTCTTCGCCAGGCCCACCGGTTACTGATAAAAAACCGCCTTCACTTTGAATCAGCAGGTCGTAGGCCTTCTTCTTCTCGTACGGGCCGCCCTCCCCGTAGCCGGAAATGTCGCAAACGATCAGGCGCGGGTAGCGGGCGTGCAGGTCGTCGAACGAAAGGCCCATTCGCGCCGCTGCACCCGGCGCCAGGTTCTGCACCAGCACGTCTGCATCGCCCAGGAGGCTGTCGAGAATCTTTCTGGCCTCGTCCTGCTTGAGGTCCAGGCTCAAGCTTTCCTTGGACCGGTTGGTCCAGACGAAATGGGAGGCCAGCCCATCGACGCGCTCATCGTAGCCACGCGCGAAATCGCCTACACCGGGTCGCTCGACCTTGATGACCCGTGCACCAAGATCGGCAAGCTGACGGGTACAGAAAGGCGCGGCGATCGCATGTTCGAGGCTCACGACGGTAATGCCGTCCAGTGGGCGCGGGCTGAGCGAATGGTTCATGTGTTCTACCTCTGCTCCGGCTGGCTCGGTATGCGAGCCAGCGTGAGATCTGTTTGGGTCGATCAAGCGATCGCGTCAAGGTTTGCGCTTTGGCGCAGCTGCCAGACGCGCTGGATCAGCTCACCGGCCTCATCGCCGCTACGGGCACCTGAAAACGCCACCAGGCGGCGGAACTTGTCCTCCAGCTCAGCGCGACTCAGGGTATTGCCGGGATCGCCCTTGGGGTCATCAATGCGCCCAACCAGCGTTCGTCCATCGGTGGTGGTTACCGTGACCCGCCCCAGCCAACGCGCTGGATAAGCACCATCGACCTCCGGATCAAGCTCCATCACGACCTTCTGCCGGAAGGCCGCCACGCGTGGATCGGTCAGTGACTGGTCGCGGAATTCAGTGAGCTGAGCGCTACCATGCACGGCAATCAGGCCCAGCACGGTACCCATCGAAAACTTCGCCTGATGCACCGTTTGCGGCTCGACAACTCGGCCCAGCACGTCAATGGCCCCCTGATGGACACGCGTCACGACGCGTTCGATATCGCCCGCCCGCAAGCCCTCTCGCCCCATGAGGTCGAGCAGTGCATCAGCAGCCGGATGCGTATGGCGGCACGATGCGTGGTATTTGAACGACGTTTCCGGAAGCGCCCAGCGAACGCCCAGGCGATCGGACAACTTGCGTGGATCGGCATCGCTGGACATACCCGCAGCCATGCCCTGGTCACCTTCCAGGATGTTGCGTGCACCAGTCAGCCCTTCCTCGGTCATGTAAGCCGAAAGGAGCCCATCCGCCGCGGCCTTCGCCGTGTGCAGCTGCTTGGAGTCGGCAGCATCGCGGAGGAACTCCCAAAGCCCGGCGGCTTGAGTCCCGGCATTGCCGAGCAAGTTGATGAACTGCTCTCGGTCGAAGTCGAGCAACTTGCCAACCGCAACGGCCGCGGCCAGCGTGCCGACAGTCGCCGTGGTGTGGAAGGTGCGGTAGTGCGATCTGCCAAGGAATTCTCCGATCCGGATGCCTGCCTCATAACCTGCAACAGATGCCAGCAGCAGATCCGGTCCGCTCTTGCCGAGGTCTTGCGCAGCTGCGAGGGCCGCGGGGAACACGACCGTGGCCGGGTGTAGCACCGAGCTGTTGTGCAGGTCATCCTGCTCAACGAGGTGGGAACTTGCGCCATTGACGAGTGCAGCGAAGTAGGCGCTACTGCTCTTGCCATTGACCAGGATGCGCGCGCGGCCCTCGGCAGGCCCCATCTTCCGGGCGTAACGCTCGAACAATGGAATCGGATGAGCCCCCTGGCTGGCCAGCGCCGACCCCAGCCAATCCAGAAACAGATCTTCAGCACGCGCCAACACGGTGTCGGGGATCTGCTCGAACGTAAGGTCCGCCAGAAATGCGGCCAGCTGTTCAGTGTGTTCGCTCATTGTTCTTATCACTCGGCGATGAGATTGGAGAGTTCGATGAGGTTCAGGTCAGGGTCACGCAGATAGACCGAGAGGATCGGCCCGGTGGCGCCGGTGCGCTGGACCGGCCCTTCAAGTACAGCCACACCTTCGTTCTGCAGGTGCTCGATCACCGCCTCGATCGGCGTGGAGGTAATGAAGCAAAGATCAGCCGAGCCGGGTTGAGGTGTCGCAGCCTTGGGCTCGAACTCGCGCCCTGCCTCATGCAGATTGATCTTCTGCTGGCCAAAGACGAGCGACTTGCGGCCCGCGCCAAAGGTAACGGCCTGCATGCCCAGCACGCGTGCGTAGAAGTCGACCGTGGTATCGATGTCCGCGACGGTCAGGACAAGGTGATCCAGATGGCTGATCTTCATGGGCACGTTTGACTCCGGGATTCGCGCAAGACGAAGCAATCAGAACGAGCGTGGCAGCTCGAGCAGATGCTCGGCCACGTACGAAAGGATCAGGTTGGTGGAAATGGGCGCGACCTGGTAAAGACGCGTTTCCCGGAATTTGCGCTCCACGTCATATTCGCAGGCGAAGCCAAAGCCACCGTGCGTTTGCAGACAGGCATTGGCCGCCTCCCAGGACGCCTTGGCTGCCAGGTATTTAGCCATATTGGCGCTCGCCCCGGCGTTCTGGCCGCTGTCATACTCAGCGCAGGCACGCCAACGCATCAGATCCGCCGCTTCAATTTCGATGTGGGACTCGGCGATAGGGAACTGCACCCCCTGGTTCTGGCCTATGGGCCGCCCGAACACTTGGCGGTCACGGGCGTAGGCGCTGGCCTTGTCGACGAACCAGCGGCCATCGCCGATGCATTCCGCCGCGATCAGCGTCCGTTCGGCATTCAGGCCATCGAGGATGTAGCGAAAGCCCTTGCCTTCTTCACCAATCAGACTTTCTGCTGGAATCTCCAGATTGTCGAAGAACAGCTCATTGGTTTCGTGGTTGACCATGTTGGCGATGGGCTGGACGGTTAGTCCGTTGCCGATGGCCTCACGCAGATCGACGAGGAAGATCGACATGCCGTCTACCTTCTTCTTCACCTCCGGCAGCGGCGTGGTGCGCGCCAGAAGGATCATGAGGTCCGAATGCTGGATGCGGGAAATCCAGACTTTCTGTCCATTGATGACGTATTTGTCACCCTTCCTGACCGCCGTGGTCTTGATCTTCGTGGTATCGGTTCCTGTCGTGGGCTCCGTTACGCCCATCGACTGGAGCCGCAACTCACCGCTGGCGAGCTTGGGCAGGTAGAACTGCTTCTGCGCGTCGGTCCCGTTACGCAGCAGCGTGAACATGTTGTACATCTGCCCGTGAATGGTGCCCGAGTTGCCACCGCAACGGTTCACCTCCTCCAGAATCACCGAAGCCTCGGCCAGGCCCAGGCCGGAGCCACCGTATTCCTCAGGGATCATTGCCGACAACCAACCGGCTTCCGTCATCGCGGTCACGAATGCTTCAGGGAAACCTTTTTCCTCGTCGATGCGGCGCCAGTATTCGGCTGGAAACTGAGCGCACAGGCCACGCACGCCCTCGCGAATCGCGCTGATTTCATCATTGTTGTAATCGAACATCGGCCTTGCCTCGCATACGTAGGAAGCCCCGCTTCGCGTGGGCGCTTCAGGATTATTCGAACTCGACTTCGGCCTTCTGCGCGATGCCTGAAGCGTTACCTGCCCAGAGCTCCGCCTTGCCGGGCGAAACGACGCGCCCCGATACGTCGAACGGCGTCGGCGCGATAAGCGGCCGAACGCCACGGTAGGCGAAGCGCAGGACGCGAACCTCGGGATGCGCGCGGCAGAAGGCACGCAGGTTCAGCGTGGCGATCATCGGCCCATGGACGACAAGCCCTGGGTAGCCTTCGGTCTCAGTTACGTAGGGGTAGTCGTAGTGAATTCGGTGACCGTTGAAGGTCACCGCGGAATACCGAAAAAGCAGCGTCGACGACGGCTCGATCGCCTCGCGCCACTCGACGTCGGGCATCGGGTCGGTACCGGAGAGCTTCGGCGGGCTCGGCTCGCGGTAGACAATGTCCTGTTCCTCACGCACGCACAGCTCACCATTCTGGCGATACTCATGCCGTACGGTGACGAACAGCAGCGCACCCGTCCGGCCATGCTTCTCCTCGACGTTCTGGATCGTCGATGTGCAGGTTGCCTCTGAGCCCGCGGTCAGCGGCGATAGAAACTCGACTCGGCCGCCCGCCCACATACGGTTTCGGTTGTCCGCCGGCGGAAGGAACCCGCCTCGCGCCGGGTGACCATCAGCCCCCAGGCCCGATTCTGCAATCGGCTCCTGAAAGAAACACCATTGCCAAAGCGGCGGCAGCGCGCTGCCGTGTTCCGGCGTCGGTTCGCCGAAGGTGGCGGCGATGCGCTTGAGCAGATTGACGCTGAACTGGTCATGCGCCTCGACGGATTTACCAAGCCAGGGCGCGTAGGAAGAATCGGTCATTCGAAGTGTCCGTCGTCTTGTTCTAAGCGGATCATGCAACCCACCGGCCGTTCCGTGAATTTGCAATTTCTTATCCCAGCGTTCATAAGGGACGAACGCTAACGGCTGTCATCAGGCAGTCCGCGGTCAGCGCTGACACGCATGGCCACGCGCCGCATCCATGCCATCGTATCTAATGGACACTCTTGGCCAAGGAGCCTGCATGCATTTCGATCTGGCTGATCTGCGCCTCTTCATCCACATTGCTGAATCGCCGAGCCTGACACAGGGTGCTCGCAAGGCATTCCTGTCTCCGGCAGCGGCGAGTGCGCGCATCAAGGCCCTTGAAGGCCAGTTGGGCACGCGTCTGCTTTATCGCGATAGCCGTGGCATCGAGCTCACCGCGGCCGGGCAGGCCCTGCTTACTCATGCGCGACGAATCATGCGGCAGGTCGATTATCTCAAGGCCGAGTTCACGAATTACGGGGGCGACGACGTCGGCCGCATTCGCATCTTCGCGAACACCACCGCGGTGACCGAGTTTCTACCGGAGGTGCTGTCCGGCTTCCTGGCCGAACGCCCCGGCGTCACGGTGGACCTGCAGGAACGACTGAGCCGGGATATCGTGCGCGGCGTATTGGAGGGGTCCACGGACATCGGGATTATTGCCGGGCCGGTCAATGCTGCGGGTCTGGAGGTTCTGCACTTCAGCACGGATTATCTGGTGCTCGCCGTTCCTGAAGGCCATCCATTGGCAAGCAAGGACAAGGTGAAGTTGGGCGAGACGCTCGATTACCAACACATCTGCTTGCACGAAGGCAGCACCCTTCTCACCTTCCTGCGCGACCATGTGGAGAAGATCGGCCGCGAGCTGCACATGCGTATCCAGCTGTCGAGCTTCGAAGCCATCTGCCGGATGATCGAGGGCGGCGTGGGCATCGGTATCATCCCCGAATCCGCCGCTCGCCGGCACAGCCGGACGATGAATCTGGTGACGGTTCAGCTCGATGAAGAATGGGCATTACGCGAGCGCAGCGTGCTTGTACGTGAACTGGAGGCACTGCCGGGAGTGGTTCGCGCGTTGATCGATACGTTGCGTCGTGGGGAAACTCAATCGAGGTAAACGGTGGAAGCCCTCCGGGATTCCACCCTACGACGCTACGACGCCCACCGAAACGCAGCCTCAGACAGGTAGGGTGGGTTAGCGACGCGTAACCCACCGCAATGATCGACACCGCAACGGGTTGCCATCGGATGTAAGCAACGTTGGCACAGGCGAAGCGCTTCGCGACCTGGCAAATGCGGACGGAGCCGCTCCAGTCGAATATGATGGTTGCGCCGGCACTATCAATACCCAACCGCCGGATCCGCCTGGTTCTGCAAGGGCTCACCCCGCTCCAGTCGACGGACGTTCGCGATGATCTGTGCCGCCACCGCTTCCCGGCTCGCACAAGAGGCGATGTGCGGCGTGACGATGACGCCCGGTGTCGTCCAGAGTGCGTCGTCAGAAGACAACGGCTCCTGTTCGAACACGTCCAGCAATGCACCCCGAACCTGGCCGCTCTCGAGTGCCTGTCGCAAATCCTGTAGCACGACATGCTCCCCTCGGCCGCAGTTGATGATCACCGCACCTCGCACCAGCCTTGCGAAGGCTCGCGCGTCGAGCACGCCGCGGGTCTGCTCCGTCATCGGCAACAGGCACACGACCATGTCCAAGCCTGTCAGGAAATCCGCGAGCGACCGCTCGCCAGCATAGGTTTCCACGCCGTCCAGCTTTTTTGCGGAGCGAGCCCAACCGCGCACGTGGAAGCCCCTTTCTGCGAGCGTCTGCGCTACGTGGCCACCCAGCGCGCCAAGCCCCATTACACCGATGGTGCGGGCCGAGGCGGGCTGCTGTGCCGGCATGTCCCAGATACGGCGCACCTGATTGGCCAATATCCGGTCCATATGACGGTGAAAATGCAGCACGCCCCAAAGCACGTATTCGGCCATACCCTGCCGGTGCTCGGGATCCACGATCCGGCAGACGGGAACATCCGGCAGCGTTGGATCACGGCGCAGGTTATCGATGCCGGCGGCAATCGAATGCACCAAGCGAAGGTTCGGCATCCTCGCGAAGCTGCCGGCCGGGGGGTTCCAGCAGGCGGCCACTTCCGCCTCGAACGCGCCGGGCTCACCCTGGAGACTGACCTGCAGATCGGGTGCCTGCGCCCTGAGCGCATCCCTCACGTCGATCATGTCGATGTCTTCACTGAGCAATACGATCCGGGTCATGGGTAACGGCTCCCTTCTGGTATCCAATTCAGTTCGGCCGCGCTGAGCGTGCGGCTTCGGAAAAGGATCCGTTATCCCTGAGATGTGCGCTGTAGACAAATCCGACGCCGTTATGCCGCGAATAAGCCCTGCTTATGGTGTGAGGGAACCCCGGGCAGGCGAAGCGGGCCAAAGGCTCATGATGCACGCATACGCGAGCCATGAATCGACATCTCCCGGCACGACGCGCCAGGACTCCTGCGGAGTAGCCATGCAGCAACTCGACCTCAAGGTCATCGAACAGGCCCTGAGCTGGGCACGCGACGGGCAGCCCATCTGGCTATGCACGGTGTTGTCCACCTACGGTTCAGCGCCGCGCGCACCGGGTGCTCTTTTGGTCGCGAAGGCAGACGGAGCCCACGTTGGCTCCCTGTCAGGCGGATGCGTGGAAGAAGCGTTCCTGGACAGCCTCGCCGACGGCGCCTTCCGGGCGACCGCTCAAATCGTCCGCTACGGCGAAACCGATGAGGACCGCCAGCGGCTGCGGCTGCCCTGCGGCGGCGTACTGCAAGTGCTCGTCGAGCACCGCGCCGCAACCGATGAATGGCTAACGCATCTGGAAGTGCTTCACGCCACCCTGCTTGGGCAGCGCCGATTGCGTCGCCGTATCGACCTAACAACCGGCGCCATGCGCCTGCTGGAGGATGCAGGCCAGAGCGAGCCGGTCACGCTTGCAGACGAGACGGTGACCATTTCGGTCGGCCCATCCCTGCGTCTCATATTGGCCGGGCTCTCGCCTGTCGCCGAAGCCTGCGCCGGCTTCGCCAAGGCGATTGGATGCGAAGTCATCGCCTGTGATCCGCGGGAAGAGATGCAGAACGTGAAGCTGGAGGGCGTAGAGATGCAGCGCGTCCTGCCGTCCCTGTTCATTTCATCCGGATGTTGCCATGAAGCGACGGCCGTCGTGGCGCTGACCCATGATCCACGTATCGATGACCTCGCCCTGATGGAAGCAGTCCGGACGCCAGCCTTCTATATTGGCGCGATGGGCTCGCGTCAAACGTCGGCCAAACGCGCCGAACGGCTCGCGCGCGTTGGCGGGCTAACGCCCGAGGAGATTGCCCGGATCCACATGCCGATCGGCCTGGATCTCGGCAGCAAATCCCCCGCCGAGATCGCACTCGCCGTAGTGGCTGACGTGCTCCGCGTATACCGAGGACGGGCCCGTGATGCGCTCTGAAGGGACACACCGAGTCGTCGCGCTGGTTCTGGCTGCTGGCCACGGGACGCGGTTCGGCAGCGATAAACGTATCGCTCGATTGCCGAACGGCAAGACCGTACTCGAAGCCACACTGGATCAGCTCAGCGACGCGTTTGACCATGCGTACGTCGTCGTGCGGGAAGGAGACGGTGTTGTGCAACCCGGTCCGGGTGTCACACCCATCGTTTCGCCTCGAGCGGCGCACGGCATGGGCGCGTCGCTGGCTGATGGGACCGCCCACGTCTTCGCGCAGCAGGGTGTCGAAGCGCTTGCCGTGATCCTCGGTGACATGCCATGGACCCGACCGGACACCTATCAAGCGGTGATCGACGCCTCGTCAGCCGACGCAATCGTGGTCCCGTGCTTTCAGGGCCAGCCCGGCCATCCGGTCAGCTTCGGCCGATCCGTATGGCCGGATCTCATGCAACTCGACGGCGATCAGGGCGCCCGCGCTTTGCTGCAGCAACATGCATCGCGCATACGGCGGCTCGCCGTCGATGACGAAGGCATCCTCCAGGATATCGATGAACCGTCGAATATGGCGAAACCTGCCGCGCGTCAACCTTCATTGGCGGACCAGGCCTGCGAGCCGTGCCGATCCGACAGCCCTGCACTGGACACGACCGCACAGCACACATTGCTGGCGTATTTGCCGGGTTGGCAAATACTGCCAGGCGCCCTACCCAAGCTCCAGCGCCGATACCGCTTCGATAACTTTCGCGACGCGCTGGCGTTCACCAACGCGATAGGTGAGCTGGCCGAAGCGGAGAATCATCATCCCAGTCTACTGACCGAGTGGGGCAGCGTAACGGTCACTTGGTGGACTCACGCCATCGCCGGTCTGCACCGTAACGATTTCATTCTCGCGGCCCGTACGGACGCGATTGCTACTCAAGCCAACCTACCGTGATAGGCAGGTGTGAAGGAGACGACCATGACTGAAGCTTCAATTGATTACCAACGCCTGATCGACGATGCACAGGCCACTGTCGATCATATTCACGATGCGGGCCGATCCGTTCCGGAGTGGGCGCTGACCGAGGTTACGTTGGCGAAAAACGTACTGGAAGCCCATGAACGCGGGGAAGACCCTTCCCCTGCACTTGGGGTGCTACGGACGTTCCAAGAGGGCAATCGCGAGGAAAAGGAAGCCTTCCTTGAAGACCCCGCGCTGTAAACGCGACGCTGGCATCAACTGCATGCAGACAATAATCCCGTTTAGGGCGTCTTAATCAACTGATCCGTACTGCATAGACTTTCCCTCACCCGCAGACACATGGTCGGCCTCCGAAGGAAGGATCTTTCATGCGTACCGACACGAATGTACCGCTGCTGGCGGCCGCGTCCTGCCTGCAACACTGATCCTGCTCAGCATATCGGGAAGCGGGCCGCACCGGCGGCCACGCAAGCCTGCATCGCCGCGGTTGGTCTGCCCTTCCCGGTCGTAGCTTGCTGGGGTGCCGTATTCATCGAAGTGGTCTTGGCGTCTTCCTGTTGATCGGTTTCCAGACCCGCCTAATCGCCTGGGCGATGGCAGCGTTTACCTTGATGACCGTGGTCTTTCATAACGACCTTGCAGACCAGAATCAGCGGGTCCATTTTCTGAAGAACCTCTCCATCGCTGCCGGCCTACTTTAGGTAGCAGCGTTCGACGGTGGTGCGCTTGCAGCCGATCGCTTTCGTACTCGCCTGCCGCTTCAAAAGATAAAAACCCGGCGCGCGCTCAGGCGGCCGGGTTTTTTGCGTCTCATGACGCTAGCGGGTTACGACACCTTGAAGCGCCGAACCAGGGTGTTGAGCTGGACCGCGAGGTTGGAGAGCTCGTGGCTTGCCGCCGAGGTCTGGTTCGCACCGGCAGCCGTCTGGATCGAAAGATCCCTGATCCGCACGAGATTACGGTCGACTTCGCGCGCCACGTGAGCCTGCTCTTCTGATGCGGTCGCGATCTGGGAATTTCGCTCGTCGATCTGGCTCACGGATTCAGTAATCTCGATCAATGCCTGACCGGCCTGATCGGCTGCGCGGGACGTTGCGCCCGCTTTCGCGCGGCTTTGCTCCATGGAAGTTGCCGCATCCTGCGTGCCCTTCTGAATGGTCAGGATCATGTGCTCGATCTCCGACGTAGAACTTTGAGTGCGCTGTGCCAGCGCCCGCACTTCGTCAGCGACTACGGCAAAGCCCCTGCCCTGCTCACCGGCACGCGCGGCCTCGATAGCGGCGTTGAGCGCCAGCAGGTTGGTCTGCTCGGCGATGGCGTTGATGACGCCCAGCACTTTGCTGATGTCACGAGATTGCTCTGAAAGCCCGTGAATCTGAGCGGTCGTCTGATCGACCTGAGCATTCAATTCACGGATGGCGGTCAGGGTCTCATCCACGCGGCGCTTACCGACCGACGCCGCTTGCGTCGACTGCCGGGCGGCCTCGGAAGCCGACACCGCGTTGCGGGCCACTTCGTCTACCGCTGCACTCATCTCGTTCACCGCTGTAGCGGCTTGCTCGACCTCTCCGTTCTGCGCCTGCAGCCCGCGGCTGCTTTCCTCCGTTACCGCACTCATCTCCTCCGCAGCGGAGGCGAGTTGTGTCGACGAATCAGAAATCGCATGGAGCGTGTCACGCAGATTCGCTTGCATCGTGCGCAGCGCAACCATCAGACGCGTCGCTTCATCGTTGCCCGACGGCTCCACGGGCTGCGTCAGATCGCCAGCTGCGATGGCTTCGGCCGCCTTGAGCGAAGCGTTAATTGGCGCAACGAGGCTGCGAGTGAGCAACCAGGCCAAGACGACCGTCAGCGCGACCGCGATAGCCATCACCGCGCCCAGAATCGTAAGGCTTTGGCTGTAGGTGGCCTTCGCCTCGAGCCCTGACGCGTGCGCGCCTTCCCGGTTCATGTCACGCAAGGTGGTGAGTTGCTGCTGGAACGCATCGGCGTAGTCATGCAGTCGATGGTTGGCCCAGTCCAGCGCCTCATCGTCGCGCCCCGCATTGTCGAGTGCAAGTAGCGTGTCGAGGCCAGTGAGATAATCACTCATCGCTCGATACGAGGCATCCGCCATCCGGGCTTCAGTCTCGAAACTGACCAGCTCGTCACGATAGCGGTTGGCCTCGGCGACCAGTTGCTGACGCAACGTGGCGATGCGGGCCAAGGTCTGATCCTGCTCGGGACCATTGGGAGATGCCAACACACGGAGGCTTTCGATACGAAGCGCCTGGAGCAGAAGATTGATATTCGCGGACGATTCGATGCTGGGCAGCCAATTTGTCTCGACCTCTTGCTCAGCATCTCGGAGCGCGCCCATTTGCACGAACGAGAATACACCTACCACTATCAAAAGGACGGTGATCAGGGCGAAGAAGAGCGATGCGCGCTGAGCGATGCGAAGGTTGCGTATGGACATGGAAGGAGGCCCAGGAAAGTCGTGATGGCCATTTGACTTATACGGACTTTCCCAACGCCTAGGGAGTCAATCATTACTATCGTGAAGGTTGAATTTCCCTACTCAAGAAAAGACGCGGCATGTCGATGACGCGCATGGATGATCGAGGATGCTATGGATAAGCTGCTGGCAATGCGCTGGTTCGTTGAAGTGACAGACAGTCAGGGGTTCTCTGCGGCCGCACGCAAGCTTGGAGTGGCTACCTCGTCGGTAACGCGCCTGATGGACGCACTTGAGGCCGACTTGCAAACGCCACTCATGAACCGTTCTACAAGGCAGGTGTCGCTCACTGAAGCAGGCCTTCTCTACGTCGAACAGGCTCGCGCGATTCTCGAGTCGGTCGACGCCATGGACCGCCATGTACGTGACCAAACCGGCGAGCCAACCGGCCCGCTGCATGTCTCGATCGCATCTGCGTTGGGTCGAGTGCACTTGGCGCCATATCTGGCCGCCTTTCTCTCCCAATACCCGCACATCGATCTGAGGGTCGAACTGTCTGACGATCTGTCGGACCTGTTCAATGAGCGTGTGGACGTGGCGGTTCGACTGGGATCGCCTTCGGTGCTCGACGCCCTCATTTGCCAGCCATTAGGCAATTTCAAACGGGTAGTTGTGGCAAGTCCTGCGTATCTTGCCGAATCCGGCTCACCCATGACACCGGACGACCTGTTGCGGCATGCGTGCCTGACCTATCGATACGGCGATAGTGTCTCGCCCTGGAATTTCTCCAGGGACGGTCACACACAGCGCGTGGACGTACAAAGTCGGCTGAAGAGCAACAGTGCTGAACTCCTCAAGACCGTTGCACTGGGCGGCGGCGGCATCGCGCTACTGGCCGACTGGCTCGTACGCGACGCGCTGGCGTCTGGATCGCTCGTTCAACTGCTGACCCCATACGAGGCCCAGCCGGGCCAGGCCAGCTCCGCCATTTCCGCGCTGTACCTGCCAAACCGACGTGGCTCACGTCGCGTCAAAGCGTTTCTTGATTTCTGGCGGGCCCATGTTTCGTCGTCGGATACCATCCGTGCAGCCAGCGGGAAAGCGGCGAGCGAACGCTGAATAGCCTAAGTGCTCCACGGTAGTCCTGCGCTTTTCTGGCGCGGCTGGCCATGAGCGAGCGCTGTCGAGCCCTGTACCGCCGCGTTTCTGCAGCGGAATAATTGCTGGCGGCGCAACGCCGTATTGCGGCGCCGGCGGATTCTGAACAACGTCTTACTTCCCTAGCCTATCCGTGCAAGCCGGTCAGCCTACCTGCCGGCATCACGGTCCATTGTCGCCTGGGAGTTTTTCATGAACACATCATCGTCGGGGCCCACGCCCCTTTCCTCAAAGCTCGTGCTCTTTCTAGCGTTCTGTTGTGGCGCGATCGTTGCCAACATCTACTATGCGCAACCCATCATCGAGCTCATTGCACCCTCGATCGCGCTCAGCGATGGCAGCGCCAGCCTCATCGTGTCACTGACCCAGATTGGCTACGCCCTGGGTCTCCTGCTGCTCGTCCCTTTGGCAGACCTGCTTGAGAATCGGCGTCTGGTGATCGCCACGACGCTAGGCACCGCTGTGGCACTGGCTGCTGCCGGATGGGTCGAGCAGCCAGCCGCGTTTCTATTGCTGTCACTGCTGATCGGCGTGACCTCGGTGTCGGTCCAGATACTGGTACCGTTGGCGGCACACCTGGCGCCGGAAGCGTCACGCGGGCGCGTCGTCGGCAACATCATGAGCGGGCTCCTGTTGGGCATACTGCTGGCCCGCCCGCTTTCCGGCGTGATCGCCGACCACTTCGGCTGGCGTGCCGTATTTCTTTCGGCGGCGCTGTTGATGGCACTGATAGCGCTTGCCGTGCGCTGCGTCATGCCAGTGCGGCAGCCTGACCACCGGGCATCCTATGGCGCCCTGTTGCTTTCGCTTGTATCGCTGATCCGGCGCGAACCCGTACTTCGCAAGCGAGCGCTCTACCAGGCACTTTTATTCGGGGCTTTCAGTCTTTTCTGGACGGCGGTGCCGTTTGAGCTGACGCGAAACCACGGCCTGAGTCAGAGTGAGATTGCCCTGTTCGCATTGGTCGGCGCAGTGGGAGCACTTTCCGCCCCCTTGGCGGGACGCCTGGCAGATGCCGGTCACACACAGCGCGCGACGATGTTCGCCATGACGCTGGCAGCTGTGAGCTTCGTGCCACCCCTTCTCGGGACTGACCACGCCATTATCGCCTTGGCAATGACCGGAGTCGTGCTGGACTTCGCGGTCCAGATGAACATGGTGCTGGGTCAACGCGCCATCTATGCACTCGACCCTCAGAGCCGAGGCCGGCTAAACGCCCTCTACATGAGCAGCATCTTCATTGGCGGAGCGATCGGCTCGGCGGCAGCGAGCGCCCTGTATGCCACTTATGGATGGCCCGTGGTGGCCCTGTTTGGCGGCGCATTGGGGATTTTCGCGCTCTTGCTGTTCGTTGTGCACAGCAACCGGCAAGCAGCGGTAGAAATGGCCTGAGCGCGCCCCGTCATGAGCGGCTCGGCCGCTGCGCTGGGTTGCCTGGGACATCCCTGCCCTCCTTCGGCCGCCTGCCTCACCCCGAAGCGCTAGGTATGGCTGTTGCGATCAATCCGGTGGCAGCCATCCTTTACTTCACTCGGGCCAGGGATGCTGTCGCTGCGCAGACGTCCGTCTGACCCCGACCGCCTCTTGCCGCGCAAGGCGGTGACATTGCAGGTCCGTTCTATGTTTGCCTCGCATTCACGTCGGGCTCGGCATGTGTCGGCTGGTCGCGGCATACTGAAGGGCCCGGTATGGAGACAATTACAATGACACCGCCTCGAACGCTGCCTCTTCGACTGACCCGGGGCAAGCCATGAGTATCGCCGGCTTGCTCATTCTGATTGGCGCTTTCCTGCTGGGTGCAGGCATCAATCATTATGCGGTGCCCGGCATTCCAGCCGCGGTCATTGGCATCCTGTTGCTGACCTTCCTGTTGATCGCGCTCGGCGAAGTGCCGGATTATCTGTCCCGCACAGCAACTGCCCTGCTCCCTTACCTACCGCTCATGCTCGTGGTGCCGGCTGCGGGTATCGCGAGCGCAGACCATCTCCCGGCAAACGAGTGGCTGGCATTGCTCACTGCGATTGGCCTCTCGCTGCTCGTCACGGTTCCATTCTGCGGTTGGTTGCTGCAACGGCTCATTCGAAAGCGGACGTCTCGATGAATCAGTTGGCTTCGACCTACCCACTCGCCGCACTTTGGCTAACGCTTGCGGCGTTCCAGCTGGCGCTGGTACTGCAGCGACGGACCGGGGTGCTCGCGCTGCAACCGGTACTGGTGGCGACTGCATTGATCGTCGCCACCCTCTACGTATTCGATATCGACTACGTAACCTATCGGGAATCCAACACGGTACTCGCCGCGCTGCTCGGGCCCACTACAGTCGCCCTGGCCGTGCCGCTTTGCCAGAACCTGGCGCGCGTAAGGCAGCTGTTCGGGCCGCTGATGATCACATTACTGGTAGGCGGCAGTCTGGGTGCTGTACTGACATTGGTATTCGGCTGGTTGCTAGGGCTGCGCCCCGAACTGCTGATGAGCCTGATCCCGAAATCCGTAACCATGCCTATCGCGCTTCCCTTGGCGGACAGCCTGGGCGGCATTGCATCGCTTGCGGCCGTCATGGTCATGTTCACCGGTGTGATCGGCACCGCTTTGGCGCCGCCGCTACTCAACCGACTGGGGGTGTCCGATCCGGCCGCGCGGGGCTTCACGCTGGGGATGAATGCGCACGCTATCGGCACCGCGCACGCGCTTCAGGAAGGCCAGGAGTGCGCTGCCTTCTCGGCGCTGGGCATGATCCTACTGGGACTGGCAACGGCCATTGTGCTGCCCTACGTACTCGGTTGAAGCGATTCGGGCTCGGCGCTGGTCGCGCCCGCCCTTACGTCACCGCCCGGATCGAGTCTGCTCTGCTGCCAGTTTCAATGCCCTTCACGTTTCGGCTTCATGGCAAGGCTGTATCGGCAGCGATGCTACGACCGTAACGGGATGCGAGGATCTGGACGCCGCATTGTGCACTTCGCTTCGATACCGCCCAGTTGCTCACGGCTACCTCCATATTGGGGACAGATTTGAGCTTCATTGCCTTCGCTACACCTAGGACTGGACACGTCAGCACACTTTCGTTGCCATGAAGGAGGTCGTTCGCCTCCATGACCGCCACCTCTTTATCCGTACGGCTCAGGCAGGAAGCTTTTCAGCCACTGCGCGTTAGCTGAATGTATTGCCCGCATACGCGGGTGGTGCGACTCGGCATCTGGAGCGGGGCCGCGGCTTTTCATTCGTTCAACGCGTCGGTTGCGGCGTTCTGATGGCGGCTCGCTTACACCCCCGATCCAGCACCTGCGCCAGTACCTTGTGGAATACTGCGAGGCGTGGTTGAACCAGGGCTAAACCGGCGGACGCCGTCTCCGAATGGACGATACCGCAGGGCCTACCACCCGATCCCCTGTGGCGGGAGTGATCAACCGTAGCCGCGCGGCTTATGCCCGCGGCTATCGCTCATCATCAACAATCGGCTAAGTAGGCTCGTGCAAAAGCATGTCCTATAACGGCGGCACCAGCGCTTGGCCAGCCATCAGATCCACTGATCGTTCCGCTTGCGGCGAACGCGCAGCATCGTTGGAAGTATCAGCCCAGCCACCAGGCCAGCACCCGCGATGCTGCCTCCGTAGACCATATAGCGCATGAGCACTTGCTGCTGCTCCTCGCCGAGCTGTGCCTTGGTTTCGCGCAATTCAGCATTGGCCTGGCTCAACTGGGAATCAAGGGAGGACCGAGCAGCTTCGAGTTCATCGATCAGTGCCTTGCGTGAGTCGAGTGTCTCCTGCATCCCCTGAACGCGTGTTTTCCAGGACTCATTGATGCCTTCCAGCTCGGCGCTCAAATTTGCAGCCCGTTGCTCGAGCGACTCGAGTCGCTCCGCCTTTCCGGGCATCGTCTGCAAGTCACTTGTCGGTATCCAGACAGTGTCACCACTGTCGCCACGTACCTGGCTGTAATCTCCCTGTGTGCGCACAAGCTCTACCTTGGTGCCGGACGTTAGGGTCCCCACAATCCGGTACCCGTCCGTTGGGCCGCTACGGACGTAGGTGCTGAGGCTATCACTGACCCACCGCTCGCTGCTGTCAGCCGCTTGTTGAGCCACCGCACCTACGCTGAATAGCCCGGTGAGCAGAAGCGCGGAGGCGGTACGGATCTTTGGAAACGAAATCGTGGGGAGTAAGCGAAATACGGACATGTGTGATCTTCAAATTCTGGTGAAAGACGGCCAGCGATTGGCGCGAGATGACGGGGCACGTGCTAAGAATGATTAGATGACTTACGCACCCGAGGTGGAACGGACGTTAGCCGAACGGTCCAACAGCGGAGAGACCGCCCTATCGATGCAGAGTTCCCCTACCGCACTGCGTTTCCCGCCTATTTGGGAAGCAGATTCGGCTCCGGCTTTGCGCCTACCGGTAAGGACTTTAGATAAGTTCACAATAGGCAGGCGTAACTGCCCATGGACACGGGCAGGTACCCGTAGCGGGTGAGTCGTACTCAAATCTACGCAGTCGACTGATCCGCTACATTCGAAGTGCATAGATATCAAGAACAAACGAGGCGCCTCGTGGGCACACTCGCCAGTGCTCGACATCGCTTCGTATACGCCGCGTTTTTCCGTACAGGAGTCAGCTGTAAGCAACTAATGGCTTCTGTCGGTTAGTTGATCGGCGAGTGCACACCAACAATATCGGCTCTCTGGGTTCAGCTACACTTGGCCGTAGGGTTGTCGCCGCAGAGACGTTTTCAGCAAAAGACTGATCATCTATCGTCACAGCCCGTACCTGCACCGTGCGATGGCTAATGAAGTCCCAGATACCCGTGACGGCAAGAAAAGTAGAAAAGTCGCCCTCTACTCTTCCGGCTGCCACCTTATAGCGTCGAATGTTCGTGCCCTTTTATTGGGCCCAGCCTTCAACGGCCTCGCTACCGTGTTCGGCCTTCCACTGCTTCAACAGCTTATGGTTGCCGCCTTTGGTCTCGATGACCTCGCCTGAATCGGGATGCACATAACGCTTCACGGCGCGGGGCGCACGGGTTTTCCGGACGTTGTTTGCCGGCGGCTGTTCGAACTTGGAAGCGTCCGGATCAAGAATGCTGATAATGTCCCACAGCTGCATATCATAGGAAGACATCAACCCCTTTAGCTTTTCTTCGAATTCAAGCTCTTTCTTCAATGAGTCACTGCGCTTCATCTCTTCGAGCGCTTGTAGCTGTTCGGCGAGCTGGCGCTCGAGCTCACGGTATTTGGTCAGTTCAGTCATGACTACTCCCATCAATAACAAAAAAGGAAATCTAATTATGAGCGCTTAATAGTCGCTTATTTTTAGTTTTAGTTCCCACTTTTTAGCCGGATCTTTAAGAAATTTGATACTACCAACCGCCGCATCTACGTATAGCGAATGTTCAGGTAGAAATTCTTCGCCGGCCCGCCGCACGAAAGCGGTGCCAATAGCGACAGCGGCAGCGTCCGTCACAGGCTCAGCACCGAGCCGTGTACAGCGATCTCAGACCTCACGGACCCGCCGAAAAACAAACTACAGCCAACGCGCTGAAGCGAGCGAAAAGCGGGGCCTGAACAATACCACCGATACCGTTGATCGCATATGGCCACCACAGACAGATCTGCGCTGGCGTTTCGAGGCGAAACGGACGACCATAGCGGCCCGCACAACACATTGCATTTGTAGGGTGACGTGCACTCACCTTTCCGCTTGGCCGCGGCAAACAGTAGTCGCCATAACGTGCCAAACGCGTATAGATGCCCCGTGACGCTTTTTTCGCACCCGATTTACCGTTAAGGGGCGGCCACTCTTGGGGTCGCTCTGGCTAGCCATTTGGAAGAACACCGCTGCGCCATAGTCATCGTATACGAAACCGCTACTAACTCGGGTCAGCGAATGATAGATGCGGAAACGCTGCTAACCCCGGTTTTCGCAGATCATCCGTGCTTGGCCCTATTCAGCCGTCGAGTTGACTACCAGGACGATCGCAGTGGCCAACCATTACTATGATCGTATGTCTGGCTAGCCGTACGACTTGGAGACGTACCACTTCCTTTCGCGTTATCTGTCTCACGCTCAGGTCGATAGAACGGCTCGGGCAAGCCGTATGGCACTTTGGATCCGCCCGCATTTCTGTGCTTATAAAGGAACGAAGATGACCCAAGTGACGATGCGGGCCGGTCAAATCCAAGACGCTGACGTACCTGTAAGCAAGCAGGACCGTGCGAAGTAGGCTCTGGAGCGCGGGCGCGTCAGGACTGCTCAGACCGACGGCACGCGCTGGTAGCCGCTTGGCTAAAACCTGTAGGTCGCGTCCGCGATCTGAGGGAAAAGCTTGTAAGAGCGCACGTTATGGTTGTGGTGATTGTGGACGATGACAAAGACATCCGGCAGTTGATCTGTGATGCCTTGGAAATACGTAACTATGAATCGACAACGTTTGAAACCGCAGATGATGCGTGGCGCTACCTTACCTCTGGTCGCGTACCGGTTGATCTGCTTATCACGGATGTTCGAATGCCTGGGGAGCTTGATGGCTTCGACTTGGCAAGGCTGGCAACAGAGCAGCTCGGCCTGCCAACCATAGTAGCTTCAGGGTATTGCGACGAAACAAAATACAGCAGCCACACTCCAGAAGTTTTCCTGCACAAACCCTGGTCCTTGGATGCATTGCTCACAGCCTGCGACGTAGCACTGGGGCAAGCCCCCAACCGAACGCAGTAGCGAAACGCTGTTCCAAATACTCGCATGCCCGCAAGACACTGAGTATCGAGCCGTTGAACAGATGAATGTTGCTGCGACTCATGATGCATTACACCCCGAGCGAAAATGGCATAACGCTCGCTACACTTCCTATCTGCTTGGTTTCCAGATCTGAATGCCCGACCTTGAATTTGCAGCCGACTTAGCGGCTGTCGCCCGTATCAAATCGATTCCTACCATTCTCAGAATGATGAGAGAGCTCACCGGCATGCGCGTCGCGACCGTTGCCAGGGTGACAGACCATCGCTGGATCGCATGCGCTGTGGATGATGGTTTGGAGTCAGGCATTTGCCCCGGTTACGAGATTCCGATCGAAAGTACGATTTGTCATGAGATCCGGCAGCACCGAGAGCCAGTGCTGTTTACACACGCAAGCGAAGACCCGGTTTATTCAACTCATCACATACCGAAGAATCACCAACTGGAGAGTTACGTTTCGATTCCCATTGTGCTTTCGAACGGAGACTTCTTTGGCACGCTTTGCGCGCTTGATCGGGTACCTGCAGAGCTCGATGCGGACAAGGTGCTGACGTCGTTCACGCTGTTTGCTGAACTGATCGCCACAAGTCTCGATATGCAGCGAGCCCTTACCACCAGCGAAAATGAACTAGCGGGCGCAAACGAAGCGGTGCGTCTGCAGAATGAATTCGTGGCAGTACTTAGCCATGACCTACGTACCCCGCTTAGTGCAATTCAGATGTCCGCTCAGTTGCTTGAGAAGAAGGTTTCGGATCGGCAGGAACGAAGGTTCGCCTCTACGATCTTGAAGAGCACTCGCCGCATGGGTGCGCTGATTGAAGATGTCCTCGACTTTGCACGCGGCCGGCTGGGCGGTGGAATACCTGTCAACAGAGCCAAGGTGAGCGACCTTCAGGCCTTACTGCAGGGCGTGATCAGCGAGATACGGATATCGCACCCGTCGGTCCTCATCGAGCAATCCCTGGTCATCAAGGGGGACGTCTATTGCGATCCCTCACGGATCGGCCAGCTGCTCGCCAACCTGCTGACAAACGCCGTCACGCATGGTGCGAAAGATCAGGCGGTGAACGTAAATGTTCTTAGGGACGGCGAGTGCATACGGGTAGAGGTACATAACTACGGCTCGCCCATTTCTCCTGAATTGATGCCGCTTCTTTTCCAGCCGTTCACACGATCAGCCGTTGGCAGTCGTGCTGAAGGGCTGGGCCTCGGCCTCTACATCGCGGCGCAGATTGTCTCCGCGCACAAAGGCACATTGACGGTGAGTTCTGCCGAAGATGAGGGGACGCGTTTTGTTGCGAAGTTCCCGTCTCGACCACTGGACTAACAGCGGTAGGTCCGCGCTAGGCGGCAGGCCACTCACGTATCTGAAATCGCCCGCCATAAGCGCGCACAGCATCAGGAAAAGCCCCTTTTACCTGAGGCTTCGCCACTGCTTTAGTCCTAGGCTGATCCGTATCCATTGCCTTGAAGCAATACAGGCGCTACTGCCAGTTTCCCCCAGGATCGGAAAATATCGGGTCGGAAGATAAGAACAAATTCCTCCCGGGCTCTAGCCGCTTTTTTATCATCGGCCTACACGACCGTCGCCTGCGATGCGGTGCGATGCATTGCTGCAGGCGCGTTCAGGGCCGAGCAGAATTGCTCGGCAGTGGTTAGCGTCCGGGCGCGATATCAGAGGCTTCCCTAATCAAAGACAGCGAAGTGAGCTGACCAGCTGGCGTACGCGCTCGCTGAAATCATTCAAGGTAAACGGCTTGGAAAGCAGCAGAGCGTTAGTCGGTAGGCCTTCATCGAACAGATTGCCTGCAAAACCGCTGACGAACAGGACACGCAGGTTGGGATGCAGGGTGGCCAACCTGTCGTATAGCACCTTTCCGGTCATCCCACCGGTCAATCCGATGTCGGTCACCAACAGCTGAATGCCAGGCACGCGTTCGAATGTCGCCAACGCAGAAGCGCCATCTGCAGCCTCGAACACCTGATAACCCAATTCGTTCAGCACCCCAGCCATGGTCTTACGAACGACCATCTCGTCGTCGACCACTAGCACCTTCTCTCCGTTTCCCATGGGGTAGGCGACCGGATCAGGCTGGCCTGTCTTTTCAGCATGCTTGATACCGTTACTCAGCCGAGGGAAAAAGAGACTCACGGTAGAGCCTATACCGACCTGACTGTAAATGCGGATCTGCCCACCCGATTGCTCTACGAAACCAAAGACCATGGATAGGCCCAAGCCAGTACCCTGACCCAGTGGTTTCGTGGTGTAGAACGGCTCGAAGACCCGCTCCAGGACGTCAGGGGACATACCCGTACCGGTGTCGGTCAGGCTAATCTTGAGAAAGTCTCCAACCGGTAGATCTATGGAGTCGCCATCGTGTGGCTCGCTAATCACTCGAGCGATATCGAGCGTCAACTCGCCACCGTCCGGCATGGCATCACGTGCGTTGATGGCAAGGTTCAAGAGTGCATTTTCGAGCTGGTTGGGATCGCAATGAATCAAGCCCGTATCGCCAATAAGCGCTTCGAACCGAATGCCGGGCCCCACCGTACGCTTGATCAGATCTTCCAGCTCACTGACCAAGGCACTCGCTTGCAGATCGCTAGGATCGAGTCGCTGCTGCCGGGAAAAGGCCAAGAGCCGATGGGTCAGACCGGCCGCCCGATTGGCGGACGTCAGAGCCAGGACAACGTAGCGCTCGAGGTCATCCGTTCGGCCTTTGGTTATCCGTAGTTGAAGCAGCTCCAGACTCGAGATCACACCTGCCAACATGTTGTTGAAGTCATGAGCGATACCCCCCGTAAGCTGGCCCACAGCCTCCATCTTCTGGCTCTGTCTCAGCTTCTCTTCCGTGAACGCGCGCCCTATCTGCTCTTGCTCCAAGGCCGAGGTGCGATCTCGCACCCGTTCTTCCAACGTCTCATTCCAGTCCAGCAGAGCCGATTCAAGATCCATGCGCTCCTGGATATCTTCCACTGTGCCGTACCAACGTATGCGCTGTCCGTGCTCACCCGTCTGCGCAAATGCCCTCACTCGGTACCAACCATAGCCACCACTGGCCGTCTGGAGGCGAACACGGATGTCGTAGGCTGCTCCGGTTGTTACGGACTCGGTCCACACTCGCTGCATTTGCTCGAGATCGTCTGGATGCGGAACTCGCGTCCAGCCTTCGCCCATCAGTTCTTGATGGGTCAAGCCGGTAAGCGCCAACCAGCGGTCATCGAAGGAATCCACAAGCCCTTGTGCATCCGCCGTCCAGGGGATTTGTGGATTGAGCACGGTCGCTGCGCGGTAATGAGCATTGAGCTTGCGCAGTTCTGCTTCGGAGCGTTCGAGTTCCTGCTCTTTGCGCAAACGATCCACCGTTGCGCCGAGCAGATTGGCGTAAGTGCGCAGGAAATCGATGTCTGCGCTGGAAAACTCGCGCTCCAAGGTGCTATCGACTTCAAGTAGGCCGAAGGGCGGAGAGCCTTCAGGGCCCAGAATGATGACATTCACTAGGGCCCGTACACCGTGCTCTTTCAGGAAGTCAGGATAGTCGAAGCGGGACTCGGCATTGATATCCTTCGAAATCACCGGTTCACCGGTTTGCAATGCGAAGCCTTCGGAGGACCGTTTCACCGCCCGAACCTTGACCTGCCCCACAATCCCGGGTCGCCAACCGACGCCGTTACGAACGAGCAAAGTGATGCCATCGGCCTGCAGCTCCATGACCTTGGCTAATGGCGTATCAAGCGCTTCGCTGACCAGTCGGCAGGCCTGGTCGAGAATTTCATCGAGGCTTTTACCCTTGAGAGCTAACTCCCCGAATTTCGCCAGGACGGTTTGATGACGAAGCAGCGTCTGCGTAGAGAACATCAATGAATGGCCCTTGCCTGGCAAGGTCGCTGATCGAACATCGGTGTGCTGAGCGCCAGGCATAATGTGTAGGTATACAGGCACGGTTTTTGCCGCGGTAGTTCCCTGGCCGCCACAATTTCGCGACCTATACCCAGGCCAGCCCGGCTTCGTTGACTTTGCAAAGAGTGCGTCTTCGTTATGCCGAGGGCCCTCGTTCGATTGAACGCGAGTCGTATGATCCAGTCATCCAAAGATACGTTGTCTAATAAATGCCTGCACTTCAGCCGCACTGAGCTGCACCTCTACTTAGCCAGCCCAGCAACTATCTACCTGGCTTCCACAGCTATCTAGGGGGAACTCCTACAGCCTGCTGGCCGCATAAACGTAATGAGACTCCCTGGCTGCACACCCTCCACATTCGCCACGAGCCTCGCAGCCCCATATCCTACCGGTTGTGTCTGTTCAAGCTTCCACTTGCTTAATGCCCGCCGAACGTCACTTATTCATGGAGGGCCATTAACGCAGCGACATCGTGGTATCGGCTTGGTCCCGTCTCGAAGGTAATAACGGGGAATGTTCTGCTAGAGCGCGCGCAATTTTCCGGCGACTGCAGCGGCATAGCGGATCGTCTTTCCCGACGTTTGGCCCTGCTTCGCCGGCTTTTTTCTGCTCGAAACTCTGGCGCTCGGTGTAGACTTGCGCGCCATTTTTCTTGATGCGGTTCTGAGTCGTATATACCGTCCCGCCATACGCACGCTACGCGTTCTACAGTTGCCAGGTGGAGTGCCCGCTTCCGGCAGTACAGCTGAACTTCGGGGGTACCGCGTATCCCGCAGCTTTCAGATATCGCCGGAACACTCGTAACACTCGTAACACTCGGAACCCTCGGCGACACTCGCTGGAGACCTCATGCTAGAAGCCCCAAAATCAGAACTTGCGGGAGCTACGCTCTCTCGCCGCTTCTCGGTTGCTCCCATGATGGATTGGACTGACAGGCATTGCCGCTTTTTCATGCGTCTGCTCTCGCGCCACGCGCTGCTTTATACAGAGATGGTTACGACGGGTGCGCTACTGCACGGAGACACGGCTCGCTTTCTTGCATTCGACGAGACGGAGCATCCGATCGCGCTGCAACTTGGCGGAAGTACGCCTGCCGACCTCGCCAGATGCGCCCAATCGGCTGAGCAATGGGGCTATGACGAAGTCAACCTTAACGTGGGATGTCCGAGCGATCGCGTCCAGAACAATATGATCGGCGCTTGCCTGATGGGGCACCCCTCGCTTGTCGCCGATTGCGTCCGGGCCATGCGCGATGTTGTCGGCATACCCGTAACCGTGAAGCATCGGATCGGCATTGACGGCCGGGAAGAGTATGCGCAGCTTCGAGACTTCGTTGGGCAGGTGAGCGAGGCCGGCTGCACGAGCTTCACCGTCCACGCGCGTATCGCAATACTCGCAGGGCTTTCTCCCAAGGAGAATCGCGAGATTCCACCACTGCGTTACGACGTCGCCGCGCAACTGGTCCAGGACTTCCCTCACCTTGAGTTCATCTTGAATGGTGGCATCAAGACACTCGATGAGTGCAGGTCGCACCTGGAAACCTTTCATGGCGTCATGCTGGGTCGGGAGGCCTACCAAAACCCTTATGTACTCGCCGACGTCGACGGAACACTGTTTGGCGATGACCATGGGAGACCGACCCGGACTGACGTATTAGGCGCGCTCAGGCCGTACATTGAGCGCCATCTTGCACAAGGTGGCGCAGCACATCACGTGACCCGCCATGTCCTCGGCCTCGCGCAAGGCTTTCCAGGCGCCCGCCGCTTCAGGCAGATCCTGTCAGTGGATATTCACAAAGCGGACGACCCGATGGAGGTCTTCGATCAGGCCGTGGGAGTGCTCGACGGCCGGTGATTCCGTCGAGGCCAAATACGGTGAACAGCGAGTGTGCGAAGAGTGTATGCGTGGACTGGGGACTCAACTGCGCTCGAGCGCGTTGACGAGATCATGGAAGGCTTCGCGATTGGACTCGTTCAGCCCCATTAGTATGCGGTGGGCCTCCAGCACCTTGCGACGGACAATGTCCTCCGTCTGATCCTGCGGCGGCAAGTCTTCAAGACATTCAGGGCACGGCAACGGCTTTCCCACGATATTGAACACTTGATCGAAGCCCATGGACTCGAGCAAGCGTGTGATATCAGGATTCGTCGTTACCACGGTCGGCAATAGGCCCACCTTTTGACGCGACAAGATAGAGAGCTTGGCTAGCAGCCCGAGCGTTGTGCTATCGATGCTCCGCGCCTCAGTCAGGTCAATGACGATGGTAGAAAAGTTGATCGACGAGAAAATGTTCTCGATCGTGGCATCCAGCGCAGAGCACAACGTCAGGCGGATTTCGCCCACGAATTTGAGGACAAACGTGCCATCCTGCTCGGCGAACTGGATTTTACCAGTACTCATGCAAGGTTCCTGCTCAATACCAACAAGGCGATGTCATCCGGCATTTCGCCCAGCTCAGCCAATCCGAATATGCGGCTCAACCCTTCCAGGCGGCCACCCGCTTCGCCGACGAGGCGAGGCAACACTTGCTCTTTGTCTTTGAGCGTATCGCCTGGCAAAAGGTCCAGAATGCCATCTGACAGCAGCGTCAGGCTGAAAGATGAAGGCAAGGCCAATTCCTGATCCTGATAGGTCGCATCCTGGAACAGGCCGACTGGCAGCCCGCCCCCTTGCAAGTAGCGCCCTTCTCCTTCGCTGAACAGCACCGGCAGCGGAAGATGTCCGCCGATGCTGTACGTAAGGGTATCCGTTGTTTCGTCTATTACGCCGCCGAGCATGGTGACATGCTTTCCCAGACGACAGTTGATCAATCCGCGATTGATATGGCCCAGAACGTCCGACGGCTTGAACTCGGGAAGGCTTCCGCCCCGACGATATTCATACAACAGCCGCGTCGTCATGAACTTCAATAGCACCGTGACGAATGCCGACGAGGCGCCGTGCCCTGATACATCGGCGAGGTAGAACGCTACCCGGTGATCATCGACCCGAAAGTAGTCGACGAAATCGCCCGATAGATACAGTGAAGGCAGAATGTGATGCGCGAAGTGCAGCTCGCCTTCCTGCCACGGCGTCACGGGAAGCATGTTCATCTGTACATGCCGACCCGCATTTTGATCTTCCTGGAGGAGATTCAAACTGGCCTGCAGCTCGCGATTGGCCTTCTCGAGCTTTTCCCGATACCGGGTATTCTCCTTCCGCAACCGCGCCCTGTCCAACGCCCGCTTGACGGAATGTTCGAGGACGGCGAGATCTTCGAGCGGCTTGATCAGGTAGTCAGACGCGCCCAGACGGAGCGCTTCGACCGCGTCGTTCATCACACCCGCACCAGAGAGGACGATCACAGGCGTTTCGACATCGAGCTTTGAGATTCGACGAATCAGCTCCAGTCCATCGACTTGCGGCATACGCAGGTCGCAAATGACCAGATCGGGCTGATTGCTCTCGAAGACTTGCAAACCTTGCAGCCCATTGCTGGCCTGCAATACGTTAAATCCGCTGTCTTCCAGGTAGTCGGCAATGCTTGCACGCACCACCTCGTCATCATCGATTATCAGTAGCGTAGCGCTGGGGGTAGGCATGTATTTTCCAGGCAGACGGCGTCACGTTTCGGAACTTTAGCATCAGGCAAAGTGCCATAAAGCGCCGTACGGGTTCGCTTCAGGCGCAGACGGTACTCCCATCCGACAGCCGATTCAAGCATGCTCCGACACTCGCAGGGCGCCTTTACCCCCGTTAGAAACGGAGGTTATAAGCGCCGTATTCGCCCTTCCACCACGAGGCATTCCAATGAGCCAGAGCGATCGTTCCTACAGTGAAAAACGTGATTTTATTCGTATGCGCCTGGAAGCGCAGGTGACGCTTCGGCACGCCGGTGAGGATATCCCGGCGACATGCATCGACCTTTCCAGCACCGGCATGCAGCTGGAAGCCGATACCAGCCTTCAGATCGGTGAGAAGGTCAGCGTTTTGATCGAGTCTTCCCACGCCGAACTGGAAAGCCTTCACGCGGAAGCCGAAGTGGTACGGGTGGCATCAACCGCATCGGGCAAGCAGTCTTTAGGGCTGGCGATCATCTCGATGAAATGATCCGTAACAAAAGGGAGGCGGTTAGCCGCCTCCCCCTCCGATTCAGAAGTCGTCTTCGACTTCCCCATCCTTCACGCGAAACTCCCGGCTCTGTAGATAGGCGTTGCGGAGAAAGATGTACTTGTCGCCAGTAATGAGCCTTTCCGCTGAAAGAAGGCTGGCACGTGTATCGACGATGCCCGTACCAAACATGACATTCCGGACGGGTACGTCATCTATATAAGGATAGACGCTGGTGTAGGCATCCGGCACCCGCCCGAACGCGTCACGGACGGTGCTTGGCCCGAAGAACGGAAGCACAACGTATGGACCGCTATCAACTCCCCATTTGCCCAGCGTGATGCCGAAATCCTGATCGTTGCGCTGAAGACCCATATGGCTGGCTACATCAACAAATCCCAGGACACCAAAGGTGGTGTTGAACAGGAATCGGCTCGTATCGACACCGGCGTCGTGGAAGTTGGCCTGCAGCAGGTTGTTGATCAGATTCCGCGCTTCACCGAGGTTGCCGAAGAAATTATGCACGCCCTCTTCGACAAACTGCGGGGTCACTGTCTGATAGCCCTGGGCGATTGGCTTCAGTGCATAGGTATCCAGCGTATCGTTGAACGTGAAGATGGGTCGATTGATCGATTCCCAGGGGTCTTCTTCTGCCGCGGAGGCGAAAGCCGGTAGCAGGATTAGGCTTGCCTTCAGGCAAAGGCAAGCGATGCGGGCAGGCCAAGAGGCGCCGTGGGACATGTCCAGTCTCCTTGGATAACGAGATCGGCTGGTATCAGCCGGCAACAGCGCGGAGTTTAACCGCTGCTGGTTTATGAGTGTATTAGACCGTCCAAATTCCGCACCGCCAGGCTGTTGCCTGCGCACATGACTCAAGCTATCGCGCCATGCAATGGCGCGAAACGCAAACGAAGCGACCTTTCCCAAGCGGATACGGTCGAACAGACAGGTTTGACAGAAGGAAACGCCACCATGGCCGAAGATCTGCACCAGCAATTACAGGCCCTTCGGGACCACCTGGATAGCAACCCGCCCATTACCGCCGAAGAGCGTGAGGAGCTCGACAACCTCATTGCGGATGTAGAGCTCAAGCTACGTGCCGAGAATGCAGGACTGAGCGATCCGAACCTCATGGACGGGGTTCGACTGGCCGTCGAGCGATTCGAAGTGGCCCATCCTACAACGGCCGGCACGCTTCGCAACATCATGCAGAGCCTGGCCAACATGGGTATCTGATACACCGGTAATGGGGGCTACTGGCGCACCAGCCGCTGACTCGATGGCCAAGTGCGCTCAGTTGTCCTGTACGGATTGATGTCCAAGCCACCTCGCCTGACATAACGCGCGTAGACGGTGAGATGCCGAGGCGAAAGTAACGCTTTCAGGTCCAGAAAGATTCGCTCGACGCACTGTTCGTGAAAGTCGGCATGCCTACGGAAGCTCACGATATAGGCCAGCAACGCCGCTCGATCCAGCCGTGCTCCTTCATATTCGATACACAGACTGCCCCAGTCCGGCTGGCCCGTTACGGGGCAATTCGAACGCAAAAGATGGCTATGAAGCGACTCACGAACAGCCTCATCGGCCGTACATTTCAATAAATCCGCACAAGGCTGATCGTAGTTATCGATCCGCACATCCACATCATCAATGCAGACGCCCGGCAACGTGGCTACACCCTGCTCCGTCACCGCGGCCAGGCTCTGTACCGCTACTTTGACAGACGAACCGGCGGCGGCCGAAAGATCCTGGACCAACGTTGCTTCCAACGCCTGGATGCTTTCGAACGGGGTCTGATTCAGTGAGTTCAGATAGAGCTTGAATGACTTTGATTCGATGATGCTTGGCGAATCCGCGGGTATCTCGAACTCAGCGATGGCCACCCGCGGTTTACCGGAAGGCTCCAGCCAGGACAGCTCATAGCACGTCCAGTAGTCCACACCGTTGTAGGGCAACGCATGCGGGTCGAGCCCTAGTTCCGTCCACTTGGTAAGCCGGGATATGGGGAACAACAACGACGGGCTGTATTGGTCGAGATATTCGGTCGACTTGCCGAGCGAGGAATGCTCGGCTGGATGAAGGGACATGATGGGTATCCGGTAAAGCGATTGGGTCATTATACCTGCCACAGCAAGCGCATGCGGTTAATGCTGGCGGCGGCCTCGGGCCGACCACCAGATGTCGACCGGCGCCGCGCGCCGTTCTCTGGAAGCGAGACAACCCGCTTCCCTTCAGCCGCGCTGCAGTTTCCGATTGACCATAACGATAGCGAGAGCCTAGCCGCTCGCTACCGTCATGATTGGCACTCACTCGACCCACGCTATCAGTGACGCATGCCGCGGCCGCTGGTGAGTAGCCTCACGCATACAACATACAGCACGACGGCAGCTACCAGCATGAAGCTGATCGCGACGCCAATATGGATATCCGAGACGCCCAGGATCCCGTAGCGGAACGAATTCACCATGTGCAGAATCGGGTTGACCAGCGACACCGTCTGCCAGAATGGCGGTAGCAGGTGAATCGAATAAAACACCCCACCCAGATAGGTCAGCGGCGTCAAGACGAAGGTCGGCACGATGGAAATGTCGTCGAAGTTACGTGCGAACACCGCGTTGATGAAACCGCCGAGCGCGAAGATTGTTGCCGTCAGGAAGACAACCAGAACGGTAACGCCCAAATGGTGAACCTGCATCTGGGTGAAGAAGAAGGACAAGACCGTTACGATCAGCCCTACGGCCAACCCGCGTAATACCCCCCCCGCGACATATCCCAGAAGAATGGTGTGCGGCGACACAGGCGAAACCAGCAACTCTTCAATATTGCGCTGAAACTTGCTCCCGAAGAAGCTGGATACCACGTTGCTATAGGAGTTCGTGATCACGGACATCATGATCAACCCGGGCACGATGTATTCCATATAGGTGAAGCCGCCCATCTCGCCGATACGCTGACCAATCAGCGTGCCGAAGATCACGAAATACAGCACCATGGTGATTGCTGGCGGCAGCAAGGTTTGTGGCCAGATGCGCGTGAAACGGCGGACCTCGCGCTTGACGATGGTCTCGAGCGCGACCAGGTTGGATTTCAGCTCGGTGCTCATTTCGCCACCTTCGCCAGATTCTTTTCCACCAGAGACACGAACAGCTCCTCGAGTCGGTTGGATTTGTTACGCAGGCTCACCACCTCGATATTCTGCTCGGCCAGCTGACGGAACAGATCGGTAACGCCCACGCTCTTGTCGACCTGCACCTCGAGGGTATGGTGATCCACCATCGTGGCAGGGTAGCCCCGAAGCTGGGGTACTGCGGGCCTGGATTCCTTCAGATCGAGCAGGAACGTCTCAACGTGAAGCTGCATCAGAAGTGCCTTCATGCTGGTGTTCTCGACAATCGTGCCGTGGTCGATGATTCCGATATTCCGGCACAGCTGCTCTGCCTCTTCGAGATAATGCGTCGTGAGGATGATGGTGATTCCCTGTTGGTTCAGACCAGACAGGAAACTCCACATTGAACGGCGAAGCTCGATATCCACGCCCGCGGTCGGCTCGTCCAGAATCAGCAAACGGGGTTCATGGACCAGGGCCCGCGCAATCATCAGCCGGCGTTTCATTCCGCCAGACAGCTCCCGGGAAGCCGCATCGCGCTTATCCCAAAGACCCAGCTGATTCAAATAGCGCTCAGCACGCTCGGCGGCGATACGGCGCGGGATACCGTAGTAGCCCGCCTGGGTGACGACGATATCGAAGACTTTCTCGAACTGGTTGAAGTTGAACTCCTGAGGCACGACGCCCAGGCATCGCTTCAAACCGGCAGGGTCCTTGTCCAGATCATGGCCAAACACATTGACCGTTCCGGAGGACTTGTTGACCAGGGTCGACAGGATCCCAATCGTGGTGGATTTACCGGCGCCATTAGGGCCGAGCAATGCAAAGAAATCGCCTTCCTTGACGTCCAGATCGATGCCCTTGAGGGCCTGAAAGCCGTTTCCATATGTTTTGGTCAACTGCCGGATGGCCAGCGCAGAACTCATAAAAATGGCTCGTAAAGTAGTAAGAAAAGAGAGGACCGCCCCGTGTCCGAGCGCTGCGTCAGATGAAAGCACGCCAAACGCAAGCAGCCGATCAGGAGCGACGTACTTAGATAGGGGTGTATCTGAAAATTGCAACGGTAAACGTCAGACCGTTACGCATGTTCGAGGATTCAGTTCAGGTCAGCTCTGTCATGACAGCACACTGGTACGCCGGCCTGGAGCGAAGCGCCTGATACCAGCGCTCCACGTTTGGCAGCGTTTGCCGGTTAATCGGCAAGCCGAACCAGGCATATATAAAGGTGCCCATTGGGATATCACCGATACCCAACGCATCCCCTGACAGGAAAGGGCGACGCGCCAGCTCTGCATCGAGCAAAAGGAGTGCGGCCTCGCACTGGCGGAGCGCAACTTCGATGTGCGCTTCGTCGCGCTGGCTGGCAGGCGTTCGCACCAGTCCAACGAATGCCGGTGTGAATACAGGGACGAAGGTACTGCTTGCCCAGTCCATCCAACGGTCCGCCGATGCACGCTCCGCCGGATCCTCCTGCCATAGCTCACCACGCGAATAGCGCGCAGCGAGGTAGCGCACAATAGCGTTGGATTCCCACAGCACCTGTTCGCCGTCCTCAAGCACCGGGATGCGGGCATTAGGGTTCATTGCCAGGAAGCCCGGCTCATTCACTCTGCCGAATGCACCACCAGCGTCAATTCGCTCATAAGCCAGGCCCAGCTCTTCAGCGCACCAGAGTGCCTTTCGGACGTTGTTTGAGTTTGGTCTGCCCCAGATTTTCAGCATCGATACCCCCCGTGCCAGCTTGCAGCTTAGTCGATCCGACCGCCCGGCGCCCAACCGTTATCGGACTTCATTTTCGGGAACGCCCCGCCCGGATCGTGTACGAATACTGTATGGAGGTGAGCGACCGACCGCAGACAGCCATAGGCCAAGCCTGTGATTGCCGTCGTTCGATCCCTATACTTCGCCCCCCCAACTCGATAGGCATCTCAATGGTCAGCAAGAACTACTTTGATCACAATCTCGCCCTCCTCGCCCATCTGCGCGGCCTGCTCGTGAGTATGGGTGAGCGCGAGCAAATTCCGGACGACAGCCATACGCAATTCGTTCAGCGCCTGGACGAACTCATCATGGCCCTTCCTGACATCCCGGAGGACCGGCATCTGGGCCAGGACATGATCTGCCAGGTTTTCCATCGCTATCCGCAAATTGCTCATCAAGTCCCGCGGGATCTGCTGTGGTTCTTTGGCGGTGACTGCCTGCACTACATGCCGGATGACGAGATCTCCATGTATCAGCAGCTCGATGAGCGCCGTCATGAGGCAGAGACACGTGGTGAGTCGTTTGACTGGAATCAGGAGCGACAGCTGCTGGGCGTACCGCAGGAGAGCAGTCGTCATTGACGATTGCCTTTCAGCGAAGCTCGACCAAATGGCGTAAAACGCACGCAAACAAAAACGCCACTCGACTGAGTGGCGTTTTTGTCAATTTGGAGCGGGAAACGAGACTCGAACTCGCGACCCCGACCTTGGCAAGGTCGTGCTCTACCAACTGAGCTATTCCCGCATGGCGTCCCCTAGGGGACTCGAACCCCTGTTACCGCCGTGAAAGGGCGGTGTCCTAGGCCACTAGACGAAGGGGACGTGGCCCGGAACTTCAACAGCTTTTCCGGCTTCCTTCGTTTCCGCTTTCGCGTTCTCGCTGGAAGTGGCGCGCATTTTATGGACGCCTTATAGCGTCGTCAACCCTTCTGTGAAAATTTTTTTAAATCAACGACTTCAGCGTCTGGGACGGCAATCGCAGCCATCCATTAACCTTGTGTCTATAGTGTCTTCAAACGACAGAGCTGGCGGATATCCGGTCGATCGTCCAGCTACAGAATGCGTACACCGTGCCGACACCCTGTATAAGGTTTTGCGGTATCCAACGCGGCGGCGGCCGCGTAGACTCTGGCCAAGCGCCATCATCCCAGAAGGAATTCGGACAGATGTCCTCCGTCCTCATCGTCTCATTCATCGTGGCGGGGCTGTTCGTCCTGATGATGATCGTCTACGCCAATCACATGCTCGAAGCGAGCAAACTAGAGAAGGCGCGACAGCGTGCGGACCTCTCCGACCGCATCAAGCGGTGCGGCAGCCTGGCGGAAACCCTACCCGGCCAGTTTGCGCCGCCATCGCTCAAACTGTTGCTGATCAGGATTCGTCTTGGTTTGGCTCAGCGGCTGCTCCCACTGGAGAAACAGAATGACGAACTATCAAAGCTCGTTGCCGAACTGAAAACGATTGTAGAGGCAGGCGAGTCGGCAATCGCCAGCAATCCACCTCAACCGATGGCGAGCGAAGCCAAGGTCAAGGATCTGCGTTTCCAGTTCGAAGCACTGCATGGGCAGCTCGGGCGCGCCGCGCAGGATGGCGTCATTACACAAGCCGAGGCCAAGCGTTGGGTCCAGGAAATAAAGAAGATGCTCGTGCTTTCTCATGGCGAACTCTTCGAGAACGCAGGTCGTTTAGCGCTGCAACAGAAACAGCCTCGGCAGGCACGACTGGCATTCGAGCGGGGGCTTCAATACCTGCGCAAGCAGCCTGACCAGACGCAATACAAACCGCAGCTTGAACGCCTGCAGCAAATGCTCGAAAGCACCGAACAAATGGTAAAGGCGCTGGACGCACCACAGACGGACGCCGCAAGCGAGCTCAATGACGGCCTCGATGCGATCAACGAGGACGGATGGAAAAAGAAGAACATGTACGACTGAACGAGGGCGGCTCATTGAAGCCGCCCTGTTTGTTTCAGCAATCCGTTGCCGCGAGAAACGCTGCCACCAGCCGCTCAATGCCTTTCTGGTCATCTTCCGTGAAGCGACCTATGTGCGGACTGTCCAAATCCAGGACGCCGATCAGCAGCCCGTCCTTTATAAGCGGCACGACCAGCTCGCTGTTCGACGCACTGTCGCAAGCGATATGGCCAGGGAACGCATGGACATCCTCTACACGCTGCGTTTCGCGCGACTGCGCTGCGGCACCACAGACCCCGCGCCCGAAGGGAATCCGCACGCAAGCGACCTTACCCTGAAACGGTCCTAGTACGAGCTCGCCGTCTTTCACAAGGTAAAAGCCTGCCCAGTTCAGGCCTTCAACTTCGTGAAAGAGCAACGCAGCGAACTGAGCCGCATTGGCGATGAAATCACGCTCTCCATGCAGCAAGGCGACCGTCTGTGCCTCGAGCAGGTCGTAGCCGGACTTGCCGGCCCCCGTCGCATTCAGGTCAATCATGAGTTTCGCTCCAACAATGTACGGCCTACCCATTGGCGCGCGAACTGGTAGGCGCACCGACCATTGCGGTTGCCTCGTCCCGTCGCCCAGCGGATTGCTTCTTTTTCCAGGGACTCATCCCAGGTCCATTCCAAATGGGCCTGCTCCGCCAGAACCGTGATCCAATGCTTCACAACGTCGAGGAATTGCTCCTGACTGAACGGATAGAACGACAGCCAGAGCCCGAATCGGTCCGACAGGGCAATCTTGTCCTCGACGGCTTCACTCGGATGCAATTCGCCGTTGCTGCCGTGCTGCCAATTCGCGTTGTCGCTTTCCTTTTCAGGTAACAGGTGACGCCTGTTGGATGTCGCGTACAGCAGTACATTATCCGGGGCGCGCTCCAACGAGCCATCGAGAACGCTTTTAAGCACCCGGTAATCGCCTTCTCCGGATTCGAAGGACAAGTCGTCACAGAACAGAACGAATCGATGCTGGAGCCCGGCCAGGGATTCGACGACACGAGGCAGATCGGCCAGATGGTCGCGCTCGATCTCGATCAGCCTTAGCCCGGCGCCAGCATGCTCAGCCAATAGCGCCCGTACCAGGGATGACTTACCGGTGCCGCGCGCGCCCCAGAGCAGGACATGGTTTGCAGGCATGCCTTCGACGAACTGGCGTGTATTGGCCGCCATCTGCCGTCTTTGGGTATCGATGCCATGAAGGTCGTCCAGCTTCAGATCGAGATTGACCCTCACAGGGTTCAAATAGCCGCTGCGGCCTTCACGGACCCAGCGTGCGGCAACCTCTACGTTCCAGTCGATGGTCTCCCGCACGGCAGGCAGCAAAGGCTCCAACCGCGTAAGAACGGCCTGGGCCTGCTGAAGGAACGCGCTCAACTGATGATCCAAAATGTGTGCTCCTCGAAGTTCGATGGTCGCGCGGTGGCTAGCGGACGAACAGCCATGACGACTATGCTTGCCTCGCTCAGCCAGGGATGCTCACGACGAATGGAAATACCACGCCGCCAACGGCTGTCTTTCAAACAAGCCGGCCTCACCGTACTGGTGGCGTTCCTGCTTGGAATGTCGTTGAGCCTGGTTCAGGTGGGCATTGATTATGCCAGCGAAGACGCGGCCATCAACCGCGAAATCGAGGCGCTCCTCAAAGTGACCCATACGCCTGCCGCTCGCATCGCCTACAACATCGACGACGAACTGGCACAGGAACTGGTCCTTGGGCTGATCCGCTCGCCGGCCATCTTCAAGGCGGAGATGCTCGACCATAACGGAACGGCGTTAGCGACCACTTCTCGTTCGCTGATGCATAGCAACTACCGCTTTATCAGTGATCGCCTTTTCGGCGCTACGCGGGTATTCGAGGAGCCACTGAGAGTGGCCCACGCCCCAGCCGAGCACCTAGGCACACTGAGGCTTGAGGTTGACACGTTCGCCTTCGGCAACCATTTTCTGAATCGCGCGGTGCTGACGATCGCCAGCGGTTTCGTTCGAAGCCTTCTGCTTTCGCTCATTCTGTTGGTGCTGTTTCATTTCATGCTCACCAAACCCCTGGTGGCATTGGCCCGGACCGTCGACCGCAAGGACCCGCGCCGCGGACTCCTCGAGCCGGTACCGTGCCCGCCGGGACATGAACGCGATGAGATCGGCGTCCTGATCGACGCGATCAACCGCCAGCGCCATAGCATCGGTATCGAGATGGCCCAGCGCCAGGCCGCAGAGGAACGGGTAGCCCATAACCTTTCGCAACTTGAAGAGATCGTGTCAGCGCGCACGCAGGAGCTCGAAACGGCTAATCGCCAGCTCAGTGAGTCCAACCGCAACCTGGACAAGGCGCGGCGCACGGCGCTCGACATGGCTCAACAACGAGCGGCCTTTCTGGCGCACATGAGTCATGAAATCCGCACGCCGCTCAACGGACTGCTCGGGATGATCGCCCTATCTCTGGATGGCGAGCTCAACGTACAACAGCGGCAGCAACTCGAAATTGCGCATGACTCAGGCAAGGTGCTCGTTGGTCTGCTCAATGACTTCCTCGACCTCTCCAAATTCGAAGCGGGTGAATACGAACTCGAACGTATTCCATTCGACCTGGGAGGGCTGGTCGAAGACACAGCCAATCTGCTCTCTCAAAACGCTGCGGCGGCTGTCGAACTGACTTGCCACATCGCACCCGACCTACCGGCAACGTTACTGGGCGACCCGACGCGTATCCGCCAGATAGTCAGCAATCTGCTGTTCAATGCATTGAAGTTCACTCACGCCGGTCGGGTCGACGTTTTCGTGGCCCCTGTTGATACCGGAGTGCAGGTCTCGATACGCGATACGGGCATCGGAATCGCTGAAGACGCACTGCCTAGATTGTTCCAGCCGTTCCGCCAGGCCTCGACGGGCACAACGCGGCAATTCGGCGGCACCGGACTGGGTCTTGCCCTGACGCGAACCCTTTGCGACGCCATGAACGGTACGCTCAACGTCGTTTCCCAGGAAGGTCGCGGCAGCGAGTTCTCCGTCGTGTTGCCGCTCGCGGCCTGTTCGCCTCCCAAGGCTAACTCGGCTCTGGATGGACATGCCGTATTCGTGGGCCCGGTCGGTAGTGGGCTGGCGGAGATGCTCGAAACCTGGGCGCGACAGTGGGGCCTTATATACCAGATCGAGCCCGAGGTGCTCCGGGCATCTGGATGCGGATCTGTATGTGGCAGCCGATGCTCGCACGGCTCGAACGCTCAGGCAGCAAACGCCTCGCCCGATCCTTCTCGTTACCACCTATGGACGCTTGCTCAGGGCCGATGCAGCCGGAGCGCTGCAGCCGTTCGAGCAGCTTGCCCGCCCCGTCTCACGGGACGCGCTTCATGAAACGCTCGGCCGCTTATTGAGCGGCGAAACACCTAAAGCGAGGGCGCGTGTCGATCAACTGCTACCCCTAACGACACAGTGCTGCGTGCTGCTGGTCGAGGACAACCCCGTGAATCAGCTTGTCGCCAAGACGATGCTGACACGCCTCGGCTACCAGGTTGCACTGGCGAACCATGGCGGCGAAGCACTGGCTTATCTGGACAAGCACGAGGTCGACATCGTGCTGATGGACTGCAACATGCCGGTCATGGACGGCTACGAAGCCAGTCGTCGCATCCGGGAGCAATCAAGGTGGGCGCACCTGCCCATCATTGCGCTGACCGCCAATGCGATGCCAGACGAACGGGATCGATGCAGAGCGGCAGGCATGGACGATTATCTCGCCAAACCCTTCAACCGCGAGGATCTTCGTCAAAGGCTTGAAGCGTGGCAGCCGGAGCCCGGCAGCGAGCCCTCCGGCGATCAGAGCTGATCGCCGAGAATACGCTCTATATCGGCCTTTAACGTATGCGGCTTGGTCGTGGGCGAATAACGCTGCACTACGCCACTGCGCGTGTCGACGAGAAACTTGGTGAAATTCCACTTGATACGACTACCTAGCAGTCCTGGTGCGCGCTTCCTCAACGCATGAAAGAGCGGATGGGCCGCTGGGCCGTTCACCTGGACCTTCTCGAACAGCGGGAAACTCACGCCGAAGCGCGCCTCGCAGAACGCCAAAATTTCCTCGGCACTGCCCGGTTCCTGTTTGCCGAATTGGTTACAAGGGAAGCCCAGCACGGTGAGGCCCTGGTCGCCATACGACTGCCAGAGCGATTCAAGCCCCTCGTATTGCGGTGTGAATCCGCATCGGCTTGCCGTATTAACAATCAACAACGCCCGGGCGCCGAACGCCCCAAGCGTTGTGTCCTGACCACTCATCAAACGGCAGGGGATGGCCAGTAGAGAATCGGTCGGGGAGGAGGTTCCCTCCTCCCGATCAACCACGCGGCTCAAGCCTTAACGAGGCCGAGTTGATGCAATAGCGCAGTCCTGTCGGATTGGGGCCATCCGGAAACAGGTGGCCAAGATGGGCATCGCACTGTGCACATAGCACTTCGATACGATGCATGTTGTGGCTGAAGTCATCACGTTGGGCAATCGCATCTTCGCTCACGGGCTGAAAGTAGCTTGGCCAGCCGCTCCCCGAGTCGTATTTGGCATCAGAGTCAAACAAGGCCGCGTCGCAGCATTTGCATCGGTAGATTCCTGGCGTTTTAGTTGCGTAATACTCGCCTGTGAACGCCCGCTCCGTTCCGCCCAGTCGACAAATATGGAAGTCCTGCTCGCTCAGCTCTTCGCGCCAGTCGGCGACGTCTTTTTCCACTCGGGACATGGGGAAACCTCTCGAATCTATCTATGGACCGTTCGTGGGGGGAATACACGCTGCGCTGCCAGATACTGGCATGCCGCTCCGCTGGGATATGAGGGCATTGGTGCAGGTAAAAAGCCCGCCCCACCCTTTTCCGACGGTTGGCTCGAACGTATGATGCACCCTCTGTGGGATTGAGTCTGTCACTCCCGCCCTCCCCCTGCCAAGTGCTCGTCCGGCCGTCATTCCCCCGCACGAGGCGCCCTGCACTCTGTTCGGAAACTCCGCCATGCAGCTCAGCAAGTCCAATAAGCTCGCTAACGTCTGTTACGACATTCGCGGCCCGGTGCTTCGTCATGCCAAGCGTCTCGAGGAAGAAGGCCACCGTGTCCTCAAGCTCAATATTGGCAACCCTGCGCCGTTTGGCTTCGAGGCACCCGAAGAGATCCTTCAGGACGTCATTCGTAATCTGCCGACGGCCCAGGGCTACAGCGATTCCAAAGGGTTGTTCAGTGCTCGCAAGGCGGTCATGCAGTACTACCAGCAGAAGCAGGTAGAAGGCATCGGTATCGAGGACATCTATCTGGGTAACGGCGTCTCCGAGCTCATCGTGATGTGCATGCAAGCGTTGCTCAACAACGGTGACGACGTCCTCATTCCAGCGCCGGACTATCCGCTCTGGACAGCCGCGGTGGCACTTTCAGGCGGCAATCCAGTTCACTACATCTGCGACGAGCAGGCCAACTGGTGGCCGGACCTGAGCGACATCGAAGCCAAGATCACGCCGAACACCAAGGCTATGGTGATCATCAACCCAAACAACCCGACCGGCGCCGTCTATTCACGCGAAGTGCTGCAAGGCATGGTCGAGCTGGCACGCAAGCACAATCTGGTGATCTTCTCTGACGAGATCTACGACAAGATTCTCTATGACGACGCCGTCCACATCTCAACGGCCTCATTGGCGCCCGACGTCCTGTGCCTGACCTTCAATGGTCTGTCCAAGTCTTACCGCGTGGCGGGCTTCCGCTCCGGCTGGGTCGCCATTTCGGGGCCGAAGGCCCGTGCGCAAAGCTATATCGAGGGAATCGACATCCTCGCCAACATGCGCCTGTGTGCGAATGTGCCAGCGCAACATGCCATCCAGACCGCGCTGGGTGGCTATCAAAGCATCAATGACCTGGTACTGCCGCCGGGACGTTTGCTGGAGCAGCGCAACCGGACCTGGGAGCTGCTAAACGACATTCCTGGGATCAGCTGCGTCAAACCGATGGGCGCGCTTTATGCCTTCCCCCGCATTGATCCGAAGGTTTGCCCCATTACCAACGACGAGAAATTCGTGCTCGACTTGCTGCTTTCCGAAAAACTGCTGATTGTCCAGGGCACCGCCTTCAACTGGCCATGGCCCGACCATTTCCGAGTGGTGACGCTGCCGCGCGTCGATGATCTGGAAGTTGCCATCGGCCGAATCGGCAACTTCATGCGAACGTATCAGCAGTAACGTCGGCCCGGATAAGCCATGGACCTGCAGATCGATGATTTTTACAAGGACGTCGCCAGCGCACTGGTTCTCTTGTACCAGTCCTTTCCCCGCCGCGTTCCTGTTTATGTCGAAGATCTCATCGGCCGCGAACCGGTCGATGAATTCGGTCTACCCAGCAAGCGGCACCAAAGCTGCCTTGCGGCATTGCTCTGGCTCGCCGACGAGGGCTACCTGCGCTACGAGACGCGAATACACTACGAAGCACTCGACCAAGCCGTCCTGACGGAGCGAGCCGTGATTCGGCTCACCTCACTCGTCGGAGCTGACCTTCCTGCCGATGTGCCAGCAGGCGTCCATCGGGTACGCGGGAGTCTCGCTCATGCCCTGCGCGAAGCATTGGCCGCTCGCGACAGCGAGCGCATCGCCACTACCGCGAGATGTTTTCTGACGAAATCTTGAACTGCTTGCCAGCCTGCAGGCCCCGCGGTTGCCGCCATCAGGGGACATAGTTTGAAATAGTCGCCAGTTGAATCACACCCAGCCGAACCTTATATAGCCGGGCATACTAAACGCGTTCGAGTCCGTAGGAGATCGCAATTCCATGATGCGTATCGTGCTGTTCCTGGCCACCAACCTGGCTGTGCTGGTGATTGCCAGCATTACGTTGAAGTTGCTGGGTGTAGACCGTTTCACCGGCCAGAACCACGGAAGCCTGCTGGTCTTCTGTGCAGTCTTTGGCTTCGCCGGCTCCTTCGTTTCGCTGTTCCTCTCCAAGTGGATGGCGAAGATGAGCACTGGCACTCAGATCATCACCCAGCCGCGCACTCGCCACGAACAATGGCTCGTCCAAACCGTTGCCGAGCTGTCGCGCGAAGCCGGCATCAAGATGCCCGAAGTGGGTATCTTCCCGGCGTATGAGTCGAACGCATTCGCCACTGGCTGGAACAAGAACGATGCACTGGTAGCCGTTAGCCAGGGATTGCTGGAGCGCTTTTCGCCGGACGAAGTCCGCGCCGTGCTCGCGCACGAAATCGGTCATGTTGCCAATGGCGACATGGTGACCCTGACGCTCATCCAAGGCGTGGTGAACACGTTCGTCATGTTCTTCGCACGTATCTTTGGCAATTTTGTGGATAAGGCGATTCTCAAGAACGAAGACGGCCACGGTATTGGCTACTTTGTTGCCACCATCTTCGCTGAGTTGGTACTGGGTATTCTGGCGAGCATCATCGTGATGTGGTTCTCGCGCAAACGCGAATTCCGCGCGGACGAAGCAGGTGCACAGCTGGCCGGCACCGGAGCGATGATTGCAGCGCTACAGCGCCTGCGCGCGGAACAAGGCGTCCCTGCGCAAATGCCGGACAGCCTGCAAGCCTTCGGCATCAACGGTACGCTCAAGAATGGTCTAGCCGGCCTGTTCATGAGCCACCCGCCCCTGGAAGAGCGCATCGAGGCGCTCCGTCGTCGCGGCTGACACCAGGCAGATGTGTAAGGGCGGCCTCGAGCCGCCCTTGTTTTTTTGTGGTCCAAGGAAAATCCGTCAGCTGAGATTTCTTATGCGCGCGTTTTCGATCGCCTTTCTTTTTCTGCTACTTACCGGATGCAAGAGCTTCTACTACGATGCGCTCGAACATACGGGCATTCATAAGCGTGACCTGCTGGTGCAACGTATTGAAAAGGTCCGCGACGCCCAGGCCGAAGCCCAGAAACAGTTCGAGACGACGCTACTTGAATACCGCAGCGTCGTCCTGTTTCAGAGCGGCGATCTGAATAAGCGGCAAGCACAATTGGAACAGGATTATCGGGCCGCCCAACTCAGGGCGCGTAACGTGCGCTACCACCTTCAAGGCGTCGACTCGGTAGCAGACGACCTCTTCGCTGAATGGAAGGCAGAGCTGAGAGACTACCGCAGTCCACAATTGCGGCAGGCCGCAGAAGGGGACTACGACAGGACGCGTCAGCAATACGAAGCACTACGCGAGCAATTGAATGGGACCGAGGCACGTTTCGAACCGCTGCTGGATCTCCTGGGCGATCAGATGCTCTCGCTTCGGCATAGCCTGAATGCGCGTGCCGTCTCTCAATCCAATGACGCTTACACGCGTCTGGAAGAGGACATGAAAAGCCTTTTCGAGGAGATGACACGTGCCAACAACCAGGCCGACATGTTCATCCGAAGGCTGCGTGATCGAACGACATGACTTGCCTCGGTTGCGGCAACGTGACCATGCGCACTAGTGACGTTTCAGGCGGTACACTCGCTCAATGAGGTGACTGACACCGGCATCGCGAAAGCGCTCGTTTCGATGCAGCATGTCGTCCTCCCGAAGCGTTTCCACTGTCCAGCCATGGCTGAAAAGCGCACGGACCTCTTCATCGGGCACGCAAAAAGGTGGCCCATCCTTCTGGTGCTGCGGATATTCGAGCGCGATGAGCAGACCTTGAGTGCCGGAACGCATAAGGTTGGTGAGATGTGAAACGTAGCGTTGACGCATCTCCATAGGCAGCGCGATGAGTGCCGCGCGATCATAGAAAGCTGTGATGGAGGCCGTGTCAGCAGGCGTCAGCTTGAAGAAGTCCCCACAGAGCAGACGCATCCGTTCCAAATCGAATGCTATGAAGTGCCCAGACTCATAGCGCTCCGCCTTGAGTTGGTTTTCGAACAAGAAATCATCAATCGCCTGCTCGGCGAGTTCGACACCGATTACAGAATGGCCTTGGTCCGCCAGCCATAGCATGTCCCGGCTCTTGCCACAGAGCGGCACGAACACTGATGCATCGCGTGAAAGCGCCAGGGTTGGCCAATAGGTTTGTAAATACTCGTTGATACGGCGCTGGTGAAAGCCTATCTGACGTTCTTCCCATCGTTTTTTCCAAAAACTAGCGTCCATAAATATCCCTGTATTCGATTATTCAGGTCGAAATAACGCGCTTAATCTTCCGTCAGAATCGATAGATCATCATGCCCTCGTTTCCCGGAGGCTCAACCATGCTACCCAGTGTCTTCATATCCCACGGCTCGCCCATGCTGGCGCTCGAGCCCGGCGAAAGTGGCCCGGCATTGCTGACGTTGGCGAACACCTTACCCCGTCCTCGCGCCGTTGTGGTGATGTCGGCCCACTGGGAGAGCCGCGGCATTCAGATCATGTCTTCACCATTACCTGCGACATGGCATGACTTTGGAGGATTTCCTCCTGCGCTCTATGCGCTGCAATACCCGGCGCCGGGCGAACCCGCCCTTGCTGCGACCGTGCAGACGCTTCTCCGCGCCGATGGGCTGGAGGCGGCACTGGATGCACGTCGTCCCTTGGACCATGGTGCCTGGGTACCACTTAGGCTGATGTACCCGAACGCCGATATTCCCACGATCGAAATATCATTGCCGAGTCAGAAGGGCCCGGCACTGGCATGGCGTATCGGTGCCGCGCTCGCGGAGTTGAGGAAGGATGGCGTATTGCTGATTGGTTCTGGCAGCATTACACACAACCTCGGGGAATTGGATCGGCAAGGGGCTGGCGGGGCTACGGCCCCTTGGGCTCTCGCCTTCAAGAACTGGGTCGTTGATCGCCTCGAAGCAGGTGACAGAGACGCCCTCTTTGATTATCGCCATCGAGCGCCTCATGCCGTGCGCAACCACCCGAGCGACGAGCACCTGTTACCCCTGTACTTCGCCATGGGCGCGGGTGGGGGCTTCGGGTTGGTCCATACGGGATTCACGCTCGGCGCGCTCGGCATGGACATTTACCGATTCGATTGAGGATTGGCTGGCTGAATAGCAAAAAGCACCCGGCTGGGTGCTCTTGAGGTTATGGAAAACCTATTCTGGAGGAACCGTGACCTCTTGCGTCACACCCCATCCGTCCAGAACGCCGCCGAGTGGCTCGACGACGGATTCCATGTCCTGCTCGAAATCGTCGATACCGACACGCGTCGCGTGCATCACTTTGCTGACCTGCAAATGCCAGGTACTGTCATCCCGCTCCGATACCTGCGCGTTCATTGACTCCCCCTTGAATCGGGTCGCGGCTTCCCTTGCGCATCCTTCATCAGGGAAGATCGCGAAGAAGTCGATCGGATGCACCCGTGTGAAGTCAAAACCGCCCTCCTTCATTCGGCGCAGTACGGTAACGCTGACATCATCTTGGAAGGCTGCACTCATGGAACTACCTCCTTTCAGGCGATGAATTCGGTGTCGTACCACTAGTTTAGTTCGCGCCCAGCGCACGCGGTTCCTTTCGGCGGAAGAACGTCGACATATCCAGATCCATGGCGGCACGGCCACGATGCTCCGGAAATCACGGCATGCGGTTCGGTCAAAACAATAGGTCAGTTTGAAGAGCAATATCGAAGCGCCGTGCGGCGATACCAGGAGTAACGTGAACGACATGACGCCAAACCGTTTCGTACTTCCCTATACCCCTCCCTTTCACTGGGCACAATTTCAGGCGTTCTTCGCGCTCCGCCTGCTGCCCGGCGTCGAAGCACTGGACGAGCGCGGCTATCGCCGTATCTATCGCCGCCAAGAGGGCGCTGGCTGGTTTGAGGTGAGCCCGGCTATCGAGCGATCCGAGCTGGTGCTGACCGTATACGGCGCGGAGACAGACAACCAATGGTTAAGGACGCACGTTCGGCATATGTTCGATCTCGATGTCGACCCGGACGTCATCCAACGTCACTTCGAGCGGGATGACACTATGGGTCCCCTAGTCAAGCGGAGCCCAGGTCTCCGCCTCCCTGCGGCGTTCGATCCCTTCGAACAGGCGGTGCGTGCCATTGTAGGACAGCAAATCAGCGTCAAGGCGGCGGTGACCATTACCGGTCGTATCGTGGAGCGGCTCGGTGAGCATGTCGATTCACCGCAAGGCATGCCCCATCGATTATTTCCAACAGCGTCGCAGATCGCCGACGGCGATCTTTCAAGCATTGGTATGCCTCAGAAACGCGCGGACGCCTTGCAGCGCTTTGCCCGAGGTATCGCTGAAGGCACATTGGATCTGAGTATCGACGACACGGCGGATGCGCTGGTCGAGCGCCTTTGCCAGCTCCAAGGGATCGGACCGTGGACAGCTCAGTACATTGCGCTTCGTGCGTTCGGTGCAAAGGATGCCTTTCCAGTATCCGATCTCGGCCTGCTGAAGGCGCCGGTCTGGGGAGACGGCGGGATTGACGCGCGAAGCCTGGCCGATCACGCCGAATCATGGCGGCCTTACCGCGCGTACGCGGCCATTCACCTTTGGCAGAACTATACGCCGGTGCCCCTGGGGTCGGCTTCGGTACAGTGACGTGTACTTTACCTATTACGAGAGCCCCGTCGGCCGCTTTCTATTGGTCCACAATGGCCACGCTTTGCTCGTTTGCAGTCCCGAGGGTTCGCGGTATCACCACGTTAGGGAAGATTGGAAATACGACCCGAACCCTCTGCTCGAAACCATCGAACAACTCGACGAATATTTCGAAGGAAAGCGCCAAGCTTTTAGCCTTTGCTGTGCGCCGCTAGCAGGCACCGCATTCCAACGTCTCGTCTGGCAAGCGGTCAGCGAGATCAGGTATGGCAGTACGGAGACGTACGGCGCGGTTGCGACCAGGATCGGCCGCCCGACCGCGGCCCGTGCAGTCGGTGCGGCCAATGGCAGGAACCCGTTGTGCCTTGTCGTACCGTGCCACCGCGTTATCGGATCGGCTGGATTACTGACGGGATATGCCGGCGGGATCGACCAGAAGACTGCGCTGCTAGCGCACGAGCGCGCAATACAACCGTTCTAGTTTTTCGCGAAGAGTCGTCGCGGGGGATCATGCAAGACTAGGCGCAGCATCACCGAGCGCAGGCGCTTTTCGCAAAAGCCTGGAGGAGACCGCCGTAAGCGGCGTCGGTCCCCTCCATCAATTACACTCGGGCGCGATTGCTACGCGGCCCCATTAGGGCCCAGATGATCAGTCCTATCACAGGCAGGATCACAATAAGCAGGACCCAGAGCACCTTCTTCCCGGTCTCGGCACTGCTACCTATCACATTGATGATCGCCCAGATATCCAGGGCCAAAATAATGAGCCCGAACAAACCGCCAAATGCATCCATAACGACCTCCTCGTCAGTACATACATTCGAACGCAGCCCCGCCGCCTGGGTTCAGTGGTTGACAGTATGTGCCAGCATCACCGAAAGCTGGCAGAGCGGACGGTTGCTTTGGGCATGCCAATGGTTGAACGCATCCTGCATCGCACTTAGCGTCTTCTGGCTCATCGTGAACTTGTCTATTACGCCTTGTGCCTTCAACGCGGCCGCAACGTCCGTAGTCGGAACAAATGTGTCCTTACCGACCATCCGCAAAAAGCGAGGTAGCGACAGCCCCCCGAGCTGATCGCCCTGACGTGCCAGCTCACGCCAAAGCGTTACGATTTGATCGGTAGGGTACTCGGCAATAAAGGCAGCGAAGCTTCCGTGGGTGCGCTGGATATCGAGGATCATCTGAGCATTGCGCGGCACGCTCCGCAATTTGCCCAAGTGCCGAATAAGCGCCGAGTTTTGCATCAGACGCTCGATATGGTCGCCACCCATCAGCGACACCTTTTCCGGATCGAACCCAAAGAAGGCCTTCTCGAACTCCGGCCACTTCGCGTCCACAAGGCTGTGTTTCAGTCCGGCCCGAAAGATCCGTAGCGTGAGCGTCGACAAGTAACGATCATCCGACATTGTCGCCAATGCCTTTTGAGACCGCGGTACAGGCAAACGTGCCTCTAGGGCCTTAACCGAGCCAAAACGGTTGACGCAGTACTCATACATCCACTGAAAATCGCGCATTCCACCTGCTCTTTACGGATTCAACACCCTTATATGACCCAAATCATGTGTGAAGGTCGACATCTCGGCAAACGGAGGGTTGTCACTCAAGACATCGGCCATGGGTGGAGGGTTTTATTCCTGTGCGAAGGTGAACAGTGGAATGAAAAAGCCGGTCCTGAGACCGGCTTTCTTGCTCTTAAAGCGCTGGTGTCACAGCTGCAGGCGGCTACGGTTCTTTTCGAGAATTGCCGCGCCAATGCCCTTCACTTCCAACAGTTCGTCTACAGATTGGAACGGGCCATGCTCGTCGCGATAGGCCACGATCGCTTTGGCTTTCGCTTCACCGACACCCGCCAGTTCGCGGTGCAACTTGTCCGCATCCGCTGAATTGAGGCTGACCATGGCAGCCTGCTCCGATTGAGCCGCGCTCGCGCCGGAGCCGGTTTCGTTGGCAACGCTCACAGCTGAAACGGACGCCAAAACAGAAAACACAACAGCGGAAATGTACTTGCGCATTTGGAAACTCCTTATTGATGTGATCACGGCTTTCCTGCCGCAACCGGACCATAACGCCGTGTCGGCGCGAGACAAAGGAGAAATCCGAGCAATCGGCGGGTTCGTGATGAGGGCCGCGGATCTGTCGTGCGCAACGCCCCACTTTCTTTGGGAAGAGGAAATAGAGAATAAAATCATCATCGGCCGCTTGGGCCGATGCAAGAGGACGTGGAGCGAAACGGACTATTCGTCCTCGTTCACCCGGTCACGTAGCTCTTTGCCAGGCTTGAAATGAGGAACGAACTTACCATCGAGACGGACAGACTGGCCCGTCTTTGGATTACGTCCAACACGGGGCGCTCGGTAGTGAAGCGAAAAGCTTCCGAACCCCCGGATCTCGATACGGTCGCCCGTCGCCAGCGCCTGAGACATCTGTTCCAGCATCGTTTTGATAGCCAGTTCGACATCCTTTGACGATAGCTGACCCTGGTGGGTGACGATGCGCTCGATCAACTCCGACTTGGTCATGATTTTCCTTTCTTTTTCAAGCGGCTAGACCAGTGTCCTAGGGTTTTAGCACGCCCGTTCCGTTTTGAATAGCCCTCATATTCATGACGTTGTTTCGACAATTTGACCCAGGCGCATGCGTCCTCCAGCAGTCACCAACCGGGGCTGCCCCTACCGAAAAGCACCCAAAGCAACACCGGTGACGTTCTGCTTCGACATATCGAGCAGATAAGGCGCATTACCAACCGGACCTACGGGCTCTCGCCAGGCGCGCCAAACCTAGCACGCCTCGAGCCTGAGGCCAGAAGGCGAGCCGCTACACTTACGTATCGTCGGCAGCGTCAGGTGTGTGTAAGAGACAGCAAAAAAGGGCGGCCGAAGTCGCCCTTTTTTCACGATGGAATCAGAACTGGATTAGTTCTGGTTCTCCATCTGAGCACGGATCAGATCACCAATGGTGGTCGGGCCCGTAGCTTCTACTTCCTGCTTACGCAGTTCTTTCATCGCGTCCTTCTCGTCATCAACGTCCTTGGACTTGATGGACAGGCTGATAACGCGAGACTTGCGGTCGATGCTGATGATCTTGGCTTCGACTTCTTCGCCTTCCTTCAGAACGTTACGCGCGTCTTCGATGCGGTCACGGCTGATTTCGGAGGCTTTCAGCGTTGCTTCGACTTCGTTACCCAGATCGATGATGGCGCCTTTGGCGTCAACTTCTTTCACGGTGCCACGAACGATAGTGCCTTTCTCGTTGAGGTTCGCGTAGTTGGAGAACGGATCGTCTTCCAGCTGCTTGATACCCAGGGAGATGCGCTCACGCTCCGGATCGACCGAGAGGATGACGGTGTCTAGCTCGTCGCCCTTCTTGAAGCGACGAACAGCTTCTTCGCCCACTTCGTTCCAGGAGATGTCGGACAGGTGAACCAGACCGTCGATGCCGCCTTCCAGGCCGATGAAGATACCGAAATCGGTGATCGACTTGATGGTGCCGGAAATACGATCGCCCTTGTTGAAACGGCCAGAGAAGTCTTCCCATGGGTTGGACTTGCACTGCTTGATGCCGAGGGAGATACGACGACGCTCTTCGTCGATGTCCAGAACCTGAACTTCCACTTCGTCGCCGACCTGAACGACCTTGGACGGGTGGATATTCTTGTTGGTCCAATCCATTTCGGAGACGTGGACCAGACCTTCAACGCCTTCTTCCAGCTCAGCGAAGCAGCCGTAGTCGGTCAGGTTGGTCACGCGCGCCATGACGCGGGTGCCTTCTGGGTAACGCGCCTTGATAGCAACCCATGGGTCTTCGCCCAGCTGCTTCAGGCCCAGCGAAACGCGGTTGCGCTCGCGGTCGAACTTGAGAACCTTGACGTCGATCTCGTCGCCAACATTGACGATCTCGGACGGGTGCTTGATGCGCTTCCAGGCCATGTCGGTGATGTGCAGCAGACCGTCGACACCGCCGAGGTCCACGAACGCACCGTAGTCGGTGAGGTTCTTGACGATACCCTTGACCTGCTGGCCTTCCTGCAGCGATTCCAGCAGCGCTTCGCGCTCGGCGCTGTTCTCGGCTTCCAGGACGCTACGACGGGAAACGACAACGTTGTTGCGCTTCTGATCGAGCTTGATGACCTTGAACTCGAGCTCTTTGCCTTCGAGGTGCGTGGTGTCGCGCACAGGGCGCACGTCGACCAGCGAACCCGGCAGGAACGCGCGGATGCCATTGACGTCGACGGTGAAACCGCCCTTGACCTTGCCGTTGATGACGCCCTTGACGACTTCTTCAGCAGCGAAAGCAGCTTCCAGAACGATCCAAGATTCAGCACGCTTGGCTTTTTCACGGGAGAGCTTGGTTTCACCGAAACCGTCTTCGACCGCGTCCAGCGCTACGTGAACCTCGTCACCCACCGCAATGGTCAGCTCGCCTTGTTCGTTGTAGAACTGCTCGACCGGGATGACGCCCTCGGACTTCAGACCTGCGTGGACGGTAACCCAGTCACCGTCGATGTCGACCACGATGCCGGTGATGATGGCACCCGGCTGCATGTCGAGGGATTTCAGGCTTTCTTCAAAAAGTTCTGCAAAGCTTTCGCTCATGTTGATTCCTGTAAGGCGGGCGGGGATTCGCCCTTCTCCGCATTCCAGCACTGCGGGTTCGTTTATGTAAAAAAAGGCCTGCGGGACTATGACTGGTCTCCCGCACGCCTCCTTGTCGGCCTTAAGTCAGGCACTATCCGGCGAGTCCGCGCTGCGTCACTTCGCCGAGAATTCTTTCCATTACCTGCTCGATGGACAGCGTCGTCGAATCGAGCTGTATGGCATCTTCTGCTGCTACCAGCGGCGCAACTGCCCGCTGAGAGTCTCGTTCGTCGCGTTGACGAATCTCCTCAAGAAGACTCGCGAGATTAACATCTTCGCCTTTGGCCTTCAACTGCTGGTAGCGCCGCCGGGCACGTTCGTCCGCGCTTGCCGTCAGGAATATCTTGAGCGGCGCGGACGGGAAAACGACCGTTCCCATGTCCCGTCCGTCGGCAACCAGCCCAGGCGGCTCGTGAAATGCCCGCTGACGCTGGAGCAAGGCGTCACGCACCGCTGGCAGTGCCGCGACCTGCGAAGCGCCAGCACCGACCTGCTCGTTGCGGATCGCCTGAGTCACGTCCTCACCTTCGAGCACGATGCTTTGCGTTCCGCCTTCTGCGCCAGACAGAAATTGCACATCCAGATGAGCGGCCAGGACCTTGAGGGCTTCTTCGTTAGTGAGATCTACTCCATGGTTCCGGGCCGCGAATGCGAGCAGACGGTAAAGGGCGCCGGAGTCAAGCAGGTTCCAACCCAACTGGCGAGCCAGCAGGCCGGCTACCGTGCCCTTGCCGGATCCGCTTGGTCCATCGATGGTAATGATGGGGGCCTGGCTGATCATGAAATCGATCCCTTCGAGACGCGCATTCCCGCCTGCGTAGCGAGCGTCAGGAAGTTCGGGAAAGAAGTCGCCACGTTAGCGCAGTCATGAATATGGATAGGCCCGGTCGCTCGCAGTGCGGCCACGCTGAACGCCATCGCGATGCGGTGATCACCATGACTATCCACACTGCCGCTGCCCAGGATCCCCCCCTCGATCACGATGCCGTCCGGCGTCGGCTCGGCCTGGATGCCCAACGCCTTTAAGCCATCGGCCATGACCTGGATACGATCGGACTCCTTCACGCGTAGCTCTTCCGCACCGCGAAGCACCGTACGGCCTTCGGCACACGATGCTGCAACGAAGAGCACTGGAAATTCGTCGATGGCGAGCGGTACCAACGCCTCGGGGATATCGATCCCGCTGAGCTTCGCATACTTGATGCGGATGTCCGCTACTGGCTCGCCGCCTACTTCGCGCTCGTTCTCCAGTGCAATGTCAGCGCCCATGAGGCGAAGGATATCGATCACGCCGGTACGGGTCGGGTTGATACCCACATGCTCCAGGAGCAGGTTCGAGCCTTCAGCGATGCTCGCAGCGACCATGAAGAACGCCGCGGACGAGATGTCAGCCGGCACTTCGATTTCGCTACTCTTCAAGCGATGGCCACCTTCGACAGTAGCGGTGCTGCCAACCACTTCGACCGGGTAGCCCAGCCCGTTCAGCATTCGCTCGGTATGGTCGCGCGTCGGCGCCGGTTCGGTGACCGACGTTTTGCCCTCCGCGTACAGCCCCGCCAGCAACAGCGAGGATTTCACCTGAGCGCTGGCCATCGGCATGTCGTAATGGATGCCCTTCAACCGCTGGCCGCCCTTAATCTTGAGCGGTGGACGCCCGTCCTGCCCGGTCTCGATGACCGCGCCCATCTCGCCGAGCGGCTTCGCGACACGATTCATCGGCCGCTTGGACAGCGACGCGTCGCCGGTCAACTCGGTATCGAAGGCTTGTGCCGCCAGTAGCCCAGACAGCAGACGCATGGACGTACCGGAATTACCGAGGTACAGCGGACCCGGTGGCGGTTTGAGCCCTTGCAGGCCTACGCCATGGATCGTTACACGGCCATGATGCGGTCCTTCAATCACGACCCCCATGTCACGAAAGGCCTGCAACGTCGCGAGTGCATCCTCGCCCTCTAGAAAGCCGGACACTTCGGTGGTCCCTTCCGCGAGGGAACCGAGCATGATGGAGCGGTGCGAAATGGACTTGTCGCCCGGTACACGGAGATGCCCAGTCACGGTTCCGCCCGGCTGCGCGATGAAAATCATGTCGTCGTTGGAATGCATGGTATCCACATAGGCTCTGCGAGCCAGAATCTTGCCGAAATGTTCACGGGCCACCCGAGCGCGCGTGAATACGCCCAGTAATGCGTGCCCATCCCCTGCGTCGACCGCCGCTCGCAATGCGTCCAGATCGTCGCGATAAGTGTCCAACACACGAAGCACGGCCTCGCGGTTGGCCAGAAAGATGTCATGCCACATGACAGGGTCGCTTCCTGCGATCCGGGTGAAATCGCGGAACCCGCCTGCCGCGTAGCGGAAGATTTCCAGATTTTCGTTACGTTTGGCGAGTGAGTCGACCAGATTGAATGCCAGCAGGTGAGGCAAATGGCTCGTTGCTGCCAACACCTGGTCGTGATGTTCAACCTCCATATGCTCGACATCTGCATCGAGTAGCTGCCAAAGCGTATCAATCAGCCCCAAGGCTTCCGGGTCGGTATCGGCTACGGGCGTAAGGATCACCTTGTGGCGCGCAAACAGATCTATCCTGGCCGCCTCCACACCGCTTTTCTCCGAGCCGGCAATCGGATGGCCCGGCACGAAACGAGTCGGCATGCAGCCGAACGCCTGGGTTGCGGCACGAACCACGTTGCCCTTGGCGCTGCCGACATCCGTGATCACCGCTTGCCCTAGATTCAATGCGGAGAGCGTGCTCAGCACCCGCTCCATCGCAAGGATGGGTACAGCCAACTGGATAACGTCAGCTCCGGCACAGGCGGCGGCCAAGTCGACTTCACAGCGGTCGACCACGCCTTGCTCGACGGCCTGGGCCCGGGAAGTGGCGTCGAGATCAACGCCTACAACTTCATCGAAACACCCTTGCGCCTTGATGCCCTTGGCGAACGACCCACCAATGAGGCCCAATCCTACAACAACGAGGCGGCCCAACCGGGACTTGGGCGAGTAGCGGGTAGACGTCACGAGCCAAGGACCTTGGCCAACGCCTCAAGGAAGCGAGCGTTCTCCTCAGGCAGACCAATGGACACCCGCAAGAAGGTCGGCAGGCCGTACCCCGCCACCGGCCGAACGATGACGCCTTCACGCAGCAAGGCTTCATATATAGGCGCAGCGTTGCGATCCATATCCACAGCCAGGAAATTCCCGCGCGACGGTATCCAGTCCAGGTCGAGCTTTCGAAGGCCCTCTTCAAGTTGACGCATGCCTTCGGCATTGGCGAGGCGGCTGCGCTGCAGATAGGCATCGTCCGCCAGGGCTGCACACGCCGCCGCCAGCGCCAGGCTGTTCACGTTGAACGGCTGTCGAACACGGTTGAGAACGTCCGCGATCTGCGGGGAGCTGATGGCATACCCAACACGCAGCGAGGCAAGCCCATAAGCTTTCGAGAAGGTCCGCGAAATCAGTAGATTCGGATGGTCCTGCAGATAGTCGAGACCGTCAGGGAGGTCCCCCGACGCGTATTCAATGTATGCCTCATCCAGGACCACCAGCACGTCGGGCGGCACGCGCGACAGGAAGGCATGCAAGGCGTTGGCCTCGAACCAGGTACCGGTTGGATTATTGGGGTTTGCGATGAATACGACGCGCGTATCGGCGTCGACCGCTGCCGCCATGGCGTCCAGGTCGTGCCCCCAGTTATGAGCCGGCACAGCACGGCCCTCGGCACCGATGGCCTGCGTGACCAACGGATACACCGCAAACGCGTGCTGGCTGAACACTGCATTGCAACCAGGTGCAAGGTAGGCACGCGCAGCCAGCTCCAGGATGTCGTTTGAACCGTTACCGAGCGTAATCTGGTCCAGCCCGACCCCGTAGCGGGTCGCCAAGGCTTGCTTGAGCTCGAAGCCATTGCCATCCGGGTAGCGGGTCAGCGATTGGAGCTCAGCCTGAACAGCAGCCAGCACATCAGGACTTGGGCCAAGCGGATTCTCATTACTGGCCAGCTTCACGATACGTTGGGGGTCAAGGCCCAGTTCGCGCGCCAACTCGTCAACCGGCTTGCCCGGGACGTAGGGCGAGAGCTTTTGCACGCCGGGAAGGGCTTTGGAAAGAAAATCGCTAGTCATTCTTCGCTCCACGTGCACCGTCCGGTGCGTACTCCTTGAGAACAGGGCCCGTTTGCTACTCCACTTGGCAAACGCCTCATCAGCAGCCCCTGCCGGTATCGGTCGATGCGTGCGTCCGGCGATTGGGCAATTCAACCGCCCATCCGCCGCAGGGGATCAGAGGACGGCCTTGGGATAGGAGCCAAGCACCTTCAGCGCCACCGCTTCCTGCTGGATCTTTTCCAGTACGTCCTTGATCAGCGGATCCTGATGATGACCAATGAAGTCGATGAAGAACACGTACGTCCACTTGCCGCTACGAGATGGCCGCGTTTCGATGCGCGTCAGGTCAATCCCATTGCTGTGGAACGGCACCAGGAGTTCATGAAGCGCGCCGGGCTTGTTGCGCATGGACACGATGATCGACGTCTTGTCATCCCCTATGGGGGGGACTTCCTGATTCCCGATAATAAGGAAGCGTGTCGAGTTATCAGGACGGTCTTCGATCTTCTCGAAGAGCGGCTGAAGGCCGTATAGGCTCGCCGCCATGTCGCCAGCGATCGCCGCGGAATTCCACTCGCTCTTCACGCGGCGCGCCGCATCCGCGTTGCTCGATACCGCTATACGCTCCACGCTTGGATAATGCGCATCGAGCCATTTGCGGCATTGAGCCAGGGACTGTGCATGGGAGTAAATCCGCGTGATGTGCTCGGTCTTGGTGGTTTCGCCCACCAGCAGGTGGTGGTGGATCCGCAGCTCGACTTCGCCGCAAATGACGAGGTCGTGTTCCAGAAAGCTGTCCAGGGTATGGTTCACAGCACCTTCGGTAGAATTCTCGACGGGCACGACGCCAAAATTCACAGCGCCAGCTGCCACTTCGCGGAACACCTCGTCGATCGCGGCCATGGGCTGGCTGACGACTGCCTGACCAAAGTGCTTGATCGTGGCAGCCTGGCTGAATGTACCTTCCGGGCCGAGATAAGCGACCTTCAGCGGCTGTTCAAGGGCCAGGCAGCAGGACATGATCTCGCGGAACAGCCGTGCCATTTCTTCATTGCTGAGCGGCCCCTGGTTGCGCTCCATGACCCGCTTGAGCACCTGCGCCTCACGTTCGGGGCGGTAGAACACCGCCTTCTCGCCTTCCGCGAGGCTGGCCATTTTCACCCGAGCCACATCCTGCGCGCAGCGAGCACGCTCGCTGATCAGCGAAAGGATCTTTTCATCGAGGCTGTCGATTCGGACACGCAAGGCCTGCAGCAGGTCGACGTCGCTCATGTCAGCCGTTCCCCTTCTCGAACTCCGCCATGTAGGTCACCAACGCCTCTACAGCATCCAGCCCAGTCGCGTTGTAGATCGAAGCACGCATCCCGCCAACGGAGCGGTGGCCCTTGAGATTCAGCAACCCGCGCGCATCCGCGCCAGCAAGAAACGCCTTGTCCAGACGCTCATCGGCAAGCCGGAAGGGTATGTTCATCCAGGAACGCGCCTTGGGATCGATCGGATTCGAATAGAAGTCGCTCGCATCGATGAAGCCGTAAAGGCGGTCTTTCTTCGCCCGGTTCCGCGCTTCCATCGTCGCCACACCGCCCTGCTCTTTCAGCCACTCGAAGACCAGGCCCGACAGGTACCAGGAATAGGTTGCCGGGGTGTTGTACATCGAGCCGTTGTCTGCCGATACCTTGTAGTCGAGCATGGTCGGGCAGACGCTGCGTGCATGCCCCAGCAGGTCTTCGCGCACGATAACCACGACCAGGCCAGAGGGCCCGATATTCTTCTGGGCGCCTGCGTAGATCATGCCGTAGCGAGAAACATCGATCTGGCGCGACAGAATGTCGGACGACATATCGACGACCAGAGGCGCGCTGCTCTGCGGAATCCAGTCGAACTGGACACCGCCAATCGTCTCGTTGGAGGCGAAATGAAGGTATGCCGCGCCATCGCTCAGCGCCCACTCATGCTGCTCAGGAATCGACTGGTAGTTAGACGCCTTACCACTTGCGGCGACGTTTATCTGGCCAAAGCGGCGACCTTCGTCGATTGCCTTGCGCGACCAGATGCCCGTGTCGACGTAGTCTGCGACCCCTGCCTCGGGAAGGAGGTTAAGCGGTATCTCAGCGAACTGCTGGCTCGCTCCGCCCTGCAGGAACAGCACCTTGTAATTGTCAGGTATCGCTAGCAGGTCGCGAAGGTCGCGCTCGGCCTTGTCCGCGATAGCTGTGTATTCATCGCTACGGTGGCTCATCTCCATGACCGAGAGACCACGCCCCTGATAATCCAGCATTTCCGCCTGCGCGCGCTCGAGTACGGCGGTAGGTAGCGCGGCCGGGCCAGCGCAGAAGTTATGGGCGCGTTTGCTCACAGCGATATTCTCTCGATTCAACATTATTCAGATCGCGACGGCGCTCACCCCCGCGAATGCTTCGTCACCTCTGACAGGCTCTACCGGCGCCAGACGCCGGTAGAGTGCTCCATCAGTCTTCGTCGCCGGTCGGAACGACGTCCGGTGAGACGTCTCCCTTCCCACCGAGCAGCTCGTCTTCAGACGGCTCACTGCTCTCGACGGGCATTTCGTGCGAAAGGGTCTCGTCGTCCAGTGTCGCTTCGATCTCTTCGAGGTCTCCCTCAACGGTCGGCTCCTGAACGCGCTCGAGACCTACCAGCTTCTCGCCTTTGCCCAGCTTGATCAACGTCACGCCCTGCGTGTTACGACCCAACGACGAGACGCCCGAGACAGAAGTACGCACAAGGGTACCCTGGTCGGAAATCAGCATGATCTCCTCGCCTTCCTGAACCTGGACGGCCCCGATGAGTTCGCCGTTACGCTCGTTGCAGACCATGGCGATCACACCCTGGCCGCCACGACCGCGACGTGGGAACTCCGGCAGAATGGTCCGCTTCCCGTAGCCATTGATACTCGCAGTGAGAATCTGCGCATCGGATTCCGGAATGAGCATGGAGATGATGCGCTGCCCTTCCGGCAGGCGCATACCCCGCACACCGCGTGCCGTACGGCCCATGGTGCGTACTTTGCTTTCCTTGAAGCGAATGACCTTGCCGCCATTGGAGAACATCATCACGTCCTGCGCGCCGTCGGTAATGGCCGCGGCAATCAGTGTGTCGCCTTCTTCCAGACGTAGTGCAATCAAGCCACTGGAGCGCGGACGACTGAACTGGATGAGCGGCGTCTTCTTGACAGTACCTTTTGCGGTCGCCATGAAGATATAATTGCCGGTTGGCTCATCCTGACCCTCGTCGGCGTCTTCGCCCTCCTCTCCCTCAGCAACTTCTTCGGCCTCTTCGACCTCGACCAGGCTGCCCTCGATCACGTCGTCATCGGCGGCTTCAGCACCTTCCGGCGCCTCACGCCGAACGGCTTCGAGATCAACCTGAAGAATCGCGGTAATCCGCTCCCCCTCGTCCAGCGGCAGGATATTTACCAGCGGACGACCGCGCGCGGCGCGGGAGGCTTCTGGAATCTCATAGGTCTTGAGCCAGTAGACCTTGCCCTTGCTGGAGAAGAGCAACAGCGTGTTATGGCTGTTGGCGACCAGAAGATGCTCGATGTAGTCCTCGTCCTTCACGCCGGTCGCGCTACGGCCGCGGCCGCCACGACGCTGAGCCTCGTATGCTGCCAGCGGCTGGGACTTGGCATAGCCACCATGCGAAATGGTGACGACACGCTCTTCCTCGGTAATGAGGTCGGCGATGGTCAGGTCGACCTGCGATGCCACGATCTCGGTACGACGCGCATCGCCGAACTCGGCCTTGATCTTTTCGAGCTCCTCGCGAATGACTTCCATCAGGCGCTCGGGGCTGGTCAGGATGCGAATCAGCTCACCGATCAGGTTCAGAATTTCCTGATACTCGCTGAGCAGCTTTTCGTGCTCCAGACCGGTCAGTCGGTGCAGACGCAGATCGAGAATCGCCTGGGCCTGCTCGGGCGACAGGTAGTATTTTCCATCGCGAAGACCGAACCGCTCATCGAGGCCCTCAGGGCGGCAGGAGTCGGCACCAGCGCGCTCGACCATGGCTTCCACGGCGGTGGATTCCCAAGCCGTCGCAATGAGACGCTCTTTTGCTTCGGCGGGTGTCGGCGAAGCCTTGATCAACTCGATAACCGGGTCGATGTTCGACAGCGCAACCGCCTGGCCTTCCAGCACGTGGCCACGCTCGCGCGCCTTGCGCAGCTCATAGACGGTACGACGCGTCACCACTTCACGGCGATGGCGTACGAACACTTCAAGCATGTCCTTCAGGTTCAGCGTACGAGGTTGGCCGTCGACAAGCGCCACTACGTTGATGCCGAACACGCTCTGAAGCTGCGTCTGCGCGTACAGATTATTGAGCACGACTTCCGGCGTTTCGCCACGGCGCAGCTCGATCACGACCCGCATGCCGTCCTTATCGGACTCGTCGCGGAGCTCGGTGATGCCTTCGATCTTCTTCTCTTTCACCAGCTCGGCGATCTTCTCGATCAACCGCGCCTTGTTGAGCTGATAGGGCAGCTCGGTGATAACGATCTGCTGACGTCCACCGACTTTGTCGATGTCTTCGATCTCGGCACGGGCGCGGATATAGATTCGCCCGCGGCCTGTCCGGTATGCCTCGATGATCCCAGCGCGGCCATTGATGATGCCCGCGGTCGGAAAATCCGGACCGGGGATGTACTGCATCAGCTCGTCGACAGTGAGATCAGCGTTGTCGATGAGCGCAAGGCATCCATCGATCACTTCGGAGAGGTTGTGGGGCGGAATGTTGGTTGCCATGCCCACAGCGATACCCGAGGATCCGTTGACCAGCAGGTTTGGAACCTTGGTCGGCAGTACGGCCGGGATCTTCAGGGAGCCATCGTAGTTGTCGACCCAGTCGACCGTTTCCTTGTCGAGGTCAGCCAACAGCTCGTGCGTCAGCTTGAACATCCGAACTTCGGTATATCGCATGGCCGCGGCGTTGTCGCCATCCACGGAACCGAAGTTACCCTGACCGTTCACGAGCATGTACCGCAGCGAGAACGGCTGCGCCATACGCACGATTGTGTCGTACACGGCAGAGTCGCCGTGCGGGTGGTATTTACCGATGACGTCACCGACCACACGCGCCGATTTCAGATACGGCTTGTTCCAGTCGTTGTTGAGCTCGCTCATTGCGTAGAGAACGCGACGGTGAACGGGCTTCAGGCCATCACGCGCGTCCGGCAACGCACGTCCAATGATCACGCTCATCGCGTAATCCAGATAGGACTGTTTCAGTTCGTCTTCGATATTGACCGGAAGGATTTCTTTGGCCAGTTCACCCATGGAAACCTGGTTCCTTATAAATCAGCGAGGTCGTGCGGAAAGCGCGCGATCATATCACAGCAGAGGCCTTTCGATCCGTAGCGACCGCTCAGCCCAGATGATGATCTGGCCAAGCGGCAGATGGCTCAATGCAATCGCTTGCGGCTCATCAGCGCAGCCATCTTCGTGGCATCGGGCCGCTCGACCACGCCTCGCTCCGTCACGATGACATCCACCAGATCGGCTGGTGTGATATCAAAGGCGGGGTTGAAGACAGGCACCTCGGGCGCGATGCGCTGGCCACCGACATGGAGCACCCGCGCGGGATCACCATCCTCGACCGTCAGGTCCTCACCACTTTCAGTATCGAGATCAATGGTCGAGCTCGCAGCGACGACCATGAAGCGAACGCCATGATGCATCGCTGTCACGGCCAGCTGATACGTACCGACCGGGTTGATGATGTCGCCATTGGCAAGGATTCGATCCGCTCCAACAATCACCCACGTGACCGCTGATTGCTTCATAAGCGGCGCAGCGGCCGAATCCGAAAGCAAATGGACGTCGAGCTTGTCGTGATGGAGCTCCCACGCAGCCAGGCGCGCGCCCTGCAAGTCGGGTCGTGTCTCTGCGACGTAGACCGCCCCAATCAAACCGGCCACATGGGCTGCCCTTATGACGCCTAGCCCAGTGCCAAACCCGCCGGTCGCGAGCGCGCCAGTGTCACCGAGTGTCATGAGATTCTGCGTCGCCGTCTGACGCTTGCGGATCATCTCGACGCCGAGCTGCGCCATGGTCAGATTGGCCTCGCGGTCACTCTGATGAATCGCGATCGCCTCGGCTTCGAGCGCGGCGGCGATCTCGCCATCCGACTTCAGCCGTGCCAGCCGATCGCGCATGCGGTTCACGGCCCAGCGCAGATTCACAAGCTCGGGCCGTACCTCGGCCAGGCGTTCCAAGTCCGCTTCGAGCGCCTCCCGCCACCCCTCGCTACCGGCCTGCTGACGCGCTGACAGCACGGCGCCGTACGCAGCCGCAATCCCAACGGACGAAGCGCCATCCACGACGCGATCCCGAATGGCTGCCAGTACCCCCGCGACGTCGGTACAGATCAACCAGACCGACCGGACCGGCAACTCGCGCTGGTCGAGCAGGCTTAGCTCCCCATCAGCCCACTCGACGGCCGTCACGTTCTCCGCCGCCAGCAACCGCTCGCGCATGCCTCACCCCGATGTCGCTCAAAAGGGTCCGATTATACGCGAGCGCCAGACTTCAAGCTTCAGCCTCTAGCCTTTACACTGCCCGCAACCCTTACGATCAGATACCCCATGCCCAAGCCTACGCCCGAGCCGTTCGATCTACTCGTTACGCCAACCTGGCTGGTTCCGGTCGAACCGGCCGGCGTCGTGCTCCGCAACCATGCCATCGGCGTACGGGAGGGGCGAATTGCAGCGATCGGCCCACGAGATGAGCTGATGCGTCAGGGGGCAATGGCCTTGACGGATTTGCCCGGCTGCTTGCTGGCCCCAGGGTTGATCAATGCGCACGGGCACGCGGCCATGACGCTTTTCCGGGGCATGGCCGATGACTTGCCGCTGATGACTTGGCTCAAAAAGCATATCTGGCCAGCTGAGTCCCGTTGGGTGGACGAACAGTTCGTCCATGACGGTACGGAGCTGGCCGTGGCCGAACAACTGCGTGGCGGCATCACGACCTTCTCGGATATGTACTTCTTTCCGAAGGTTGCGAGCGAGGTGGTCCATGCCGCGGGCATGCGCGCGCAAATCTGCGTGCCCGTGCTCGACTTTGCCGTCCCGGGTGCGCTGGACGCCGACGATGCCATCCGGCGCGGGCTTGAGCTGTTCGATGACCTGAAGCACCACCCGCGCCTGACGGTCGCGTTCGGACCGCATGCCCCCTATACCGTCAGCGACGACAAGCTTCAGAACATACTGATGCTGGCGGAAGAACTCGATGCATGCATCCAGATGCACGTTCACGAGACAGCATCCGAAGTCCGCGAGGCCGTGGATCGCAATGGTGAGCGCCCCCTCGCGCGCCTGTCTCGACTGGGCCTGCTCGGCCCCCGCTTCCAGGCCGTGCATGTCACACAGGTCAATGAAGACGACCTGTCGATGCTGATGGAAAGCAACAGCAGTGTGATTCACTGTCCGGAATCCAACCTCAAGCTGGCCAGCGGATTCTGCCCCGTAGAGCGCCTCTGGCAAGCGGGCATCAACGTTGCCGTCGGTACCGACGGCGCGGCCAGCAATAACGATCTGGATCTACTGGGTGAGATGCGCACGGCCGCACTGCTCGCCAAGGCCGTTGCCGGCTCGGCCACCGCCCTGGATGCGCACAGCGCGCTCCGAATGGCCACGCTCAATGGCGCCCGCGCCCTGGGCATCGAAGACTGTGTCGGTACGCTGGAAGTTGGCAAGTTCGCCGACATGGTCGCCATCGACATGACCGGCCTCGCTCAGCAGCCGCTTTATGACCCCCTTTCGCAGCTTATCTATGCAACGGGCCGTGACCGCGTGCGGGATGTCTGGGTCGCCGGCAAACACCTGCTGCATGATGGTCGGCTGCTGCGCATGGACGAAGAAAAACTGATCGCCACGGCGACGAACTGGGGCGAACGCATCGCCGGCTCGTGAGCCAAACCTTTCAAGCGGGCCGGCCAGCCGGTTGCGCACCATTTTTTATCCAATTCGAGAACACGCCATGAGCAACGTCGACCACGCCGAAATCGCCAAATTCGAAGCGCTCGCGCATCGCTGGTGGGACCGCGAAAGCGAGTTCAAGCCGCTGCATGAGATCAATCCGCTTCGCGTCAACTGGATCGATGAGCGAATCTCGCTTGCCGGTAAGCGCGTACTCGACGTAGGTTGCGGCGGTGGAATCCTGAGCGAGGCCATGGCTCAGCGTGGCGCGTCCGTCATGGGCATCGACATGGGCGAAGCCCCACTTTCCGTCGCTCAGCTTCATCAGCTCGAATCCGGCGTGCCGGTCGAGTATCGCCAGATCACCGCTGAGGCGCTGGCTGAGGAAATGCCCCAGCAATTCGACGTGGTGACCTGCCTCGAAATGCTCGAGCACGTGCCAGACCCGGCTTCAGTGATCCGCGCCTGCCATGCGATGGTCAAGCCCGGTGGACAGGTCTTCTTCTCCACCATCAACCGCAATCCGAAGTCCTACCTGTTCGCGATCATTGGTGCCGAATACGTGCTTCGGCTGCTGCCTCGCGGCACGCATGATTTCAAGAAATTCATCCGCCCGTCCGAGCTGGGTGCCTGGAGCCGTGCGGCGGGCCTCGAGATCAAGGACATGATCGGGCTGACCTATAACCCGATCACAAAGCATTACAAGCTTGAAGCGGACGTCGACGTAAATTACATGGTCCAGACGCAGAGGACGCTGTGATGCGGCTCGAGGCGGTTCTGTTCGACATGGACGGTACGTTGCTCGACACTGCGCCAGACTTCGTCGCCGTCATACAAGCGATGCGCGCGTCCCGCGATTTACCGCCAGTGCCGGAAAAAACCGTCCGCGACGTCGTCTCGGGTGGTGCGAAAGCGATGGTATCGAGTGCATTCGAGGTCGACCCGGCAAGCGATGAATTTGAATCGTTGCGTCTCGAATTTCTCGATCGGTACCAAAATGCGTGCGCGGTTCACTCTGCACTCTATGACGGGATGGCAGAAGTGCTGGCCGATATCGAGGCAGCCGGTCTCAAATGGGGCGTGGTGACGAACAAGCCCGTTCGCTTCGCCGAACCCATCATGCAGCGGTTGAATCTGGCTAAGCGCTCGGCCGTACTGGTGTGTCCGGATCACGTCGAGCGCAGCAAACCCGATCCCGAACCCATGGTGCTGGCGTGCAGCCAGCTGGGTGTTGCGCCAGAGACCGTTTTGTTCATCGGCGACGACCTGCGCGACGTGGAATCAGGCCGAGCAGCTGGAAGCCGGACCGTTGCCGTCACCTACGGCTACATCCACCCCGAAGACAATCCGAGAAGCTGGGGTGCAGATGCAGTCATCGACCATCCAAGCGAGCTACGCGCGCTGCTCGACCGCGCCGTCTGCGGATGTTGATCAAGCCATACTTTGAACAGTCACCCCCATTCGCCAACGAGGCCCCCGTGTTCGACTACATCGCCCCTGCCGACCTACTGAATGATCGTGTCATCCTGGTCACGGGTGCTGGCCGCGGGATCGGTGCTGCGGCCGCCATTGCCTTTGCCGAACACGGTGCCGAGGTCATTCTGCTAGGGCGTACTGCTGCAAATCTAGAGGAGGTAGCACGGCGAATCGAGGCCAACGGCCGCGCAAGGCCGATGGTGAACGTGATGGATCTGGAGCATGCAGGCGCCGATGACTACCGCGACCTGGTGCAGACTATAGAGCAACGCCACGGGCGGCTTGATGGCGTACTGCATAATGCATCCATACTCGGCCCGCGCAAGCGGGTGGAAGACACGCCGGTCGAGGCATTCGCACAGGTCATGGCTATAAATGTGAATGCCACCTACGCACTGGCACGCGCCACGCTGCCCCTCCTCCAACGCTCGTCGAGTGCTTCCGTGGTGTTCACATCCAGCAGCGTAGGCCGCAAGGGCCGCGCCGAATGGGGTAGCTACGCGATCTCCAAATTTGCAACGGAAGGCCTGATGCAAGTCTTGGCCGACGAATATCTGGCCGTCGAGATTCGCTTCAATAGCGTCAATCCCGGAGGTACACGCACCGCAATGCGAGCAGAAGCCTATCCAAACGAAGACCCTAATACGCGTCCCGCGCCTGAGTCGATCATGCCTATCTACCTCTATCTCATGGGACGCGACAGCGCTGAGATATCCGGCCAGGCGTTCGACGCGCAGTAAGCGACAGGATTACGGCACATCACATTGCTATCACTGCAGCTTTGCCGGCCGCTGCGCCTGAAAACCGGCAAAAGCTTGCCGTTCGCCGCATCCAAAAGTTCATAAACCGTTGGATTAACTAGACTTTATGGTGATGGCACGCTTCTAGCTTAACTGAAGCATCTTGGCCCATAGTGCCAGAGGCTTCCCTCATGGTTATCGCAAACAGCTCAAACACAATCGATTTCGACGCGGCTCGGCTGCGTCGCCTTGGCTTCAAGGACCGTCACTGCGTTACTGCACGTCCGGCTTCACTTTCGGAACTGCGGCGGATGCTCACTCTTCAACTGCAGACGAGCCTTGAGGCGGACCGGGTGTTGGCCCTGTTCTTCGACGCGGTACCGCGACTGGTTCCACTGGATGCGATGGCGTTCGCTCATCCTGCAAGCGATCTGCGGCTCGAACTGGGTCAGGGCGGCAGCCATACCGTCTCCTATCAGCTGAGCCATGAGAACAGCTATCTCGGTGAAGTTGTATTCCGACGTGAGTACCGGTTCACGTCAGAGGAGTTGGCTCAACTGGAATCATTGCTGGGCAGCCTGCTTTTCCCGCTGCGTAATGCCCTGCTCTACCGGACTGCGATCCGTAACGGCATGCGTGACTCACTCACCGGTACGGGCAACCGCGTCGCGATGGATCAGGCACTTCGCCGTGAGGTGGAACTGGCGCATCGTCATTCACACCCACTCTCGATTCTCATGGTCGACATCGATCACTTCAAACGTGTCAACGACACCTATGGACATGGCACCGGCGATGACGTCTTGAGAGCAGTGAGCGCTGCCATGACGAGCAATTTGCGCAATATCGACATGGTGTTCAGGTTCGGCGGAGAGGAGTTCCTGATCATAATGTCGAGCACCGACCAGGAAGCCGCAGCGCTGGTGGCTGAGCGCCTACGTGCAGCCGTTCACGGCCTGCAATTCTTCGTTAACGGCGCATCACTGAAGCTTTCGATCAGCGTAGGGAGTGCCATGCTCCAACCCATGGAAGCGATGGAGAGCCTGATCCGTCGAGCGGACGTGGCACTCTACGGTTCGAAACGCGGAGGCCGAAATCGCGTGACTGCAGCGCCGGTATTCTGACCGGCGCTGCAAATACTACGATTTTTACCGACGAGGCTTTTTGCCAAAACCTGGGCGTTGCCCATCGCTCGGCCCTTCGGTGCGCTTACCAGCGCCTGGACGGCCCTTAGGCGGCGTCCGCTCAGCGCGCGCATCGTCACGCACGATACGCGGTGCCTTGCGCACATCGCTGGGTCGCTCAGCAACCGGCGTTCCGCCAGAGCGCGAATTGCGCTCCTGACGCATCGGCTTACCGGCTTCGTCGCGCAGTACGCGTGACGGACGACGGCCTTCCTCGTCACGTGGCGCGGTGCGTTTGCGCCCTTCAGTAACGGGCTTTGCAGACTTGCGTTGCAGGCGATCCAAACGGTCACGCAGCTTGCCTTTCATTTCAGGCAGTGCCACGGGCTTCAGGCCAACCTCGGCGCTCAGGATGTCAATCTCGCCCTGATTCATTTCCCGCCAGCGCCCCATAGTCAGGTCCGAGGTCAGAAAGACGGGGCCAAAGCGAACGCGCTTCAGGCGGCTGACCACGACATCCTGCGATTCCCATAGCCGGCGGACCTCGCGGTTGCGTCCCTCCATGACCACGCAATGGAACCAGTGGTTGAAGCCTTCACCACCGGGTGCGCGCTGGATGTCGGAGAAGTTGGCCGGCCCGTCCTCGAGCATGACGCCTTTCTTGAGCAGCTCGACCATCTCGTCCGTTACCTCTCCACGTACACGCACGGCGTATTCGCGGTCCATCTGGTAGGACGGATGCATCAGCCGATTGGCCAGCTCGCCGTCGGTGGTGAACAGGAGCAGGCCAGTCGTGTTGATGTCCAGCCGACCGATATTGATCCAGCGTCCGGATCTGAGCCGCGGCAAGCGCTCGAAAACCGTTGGCCGGCCTTCTGGATCGTTCCGCGTGCAAACCTCGCCTTCCGGCTTGTTATAGATAAGGACGCGGCGAACGGCCTCGGAGGCCTCCTCGCGCTTCAGCAATTTGCCGTCGACACTGATGGCATCGTGCGTATCCACGCGCTGCCCCAGTGTAGCGACGACGCCGTTTACGGTGACCCGCCCGGCGCTGATCCAGCCTTCGATGTCACGGCGCGAGCCCATACCCAGGCGGGCAAGGACCTTCTGTAACTTTTCGCCGTGGGCGACGTGGGTTTCCTGCGATTCGATATCGGTCATTCTGGCACCTCCCGGTGTGCGGATTGAATGAAAAGGGGGCGCATCATACGCTCAGCCGCTGCAGTGAAGAAGCGGCATGAGCGACGATACGATCACTGGCGTTCGGCATCAAACGCAGCCAGCGCCTTACGGCAGGTCTGTGTGACTCGCTCCCAGTCCTGCGCCTTGATCCAGGCGCTGTCCAGCATCCAGGTGCCGCCCACGCACATGACGTTCGACTGCGCGAGATAAGACTTCAGATTATCCGGCGATACGCCGCCCGTTGGGCAGAAACGCAATTCGCTGAACGGTGCGGCGAAGGCTTTGAGTGCGGCCACGCCTCCACTCACTTCCGCTGGAAAGAGCTTGAAGCGCCGATAGCCCATGCCATAGCCAAGCATCAGGTCCGATGCAGAACTCGCACCCGGCAACATCGGGATAGCGCTATCCGCCCCGGCCTGCAACATCTCGGCAGTGCAGCCTGGAGTAACCACGAACTGGGCACCTGCCTGCTCTACAGCGGCCAGCATCGTCAGATCGAGTACCGTACCGGCGCCGACACACAGGTCAGGACGCTCTTCTCGCAATTGCCGAATCGCCGTCAGACCATGGGGGGTGCGCAACGTGATTTCCAACGTACGCAGACCACCCGCCGCCAATGCGTCAGCCATCGGAAGGATGTCTTCTTCGCGCGGAATCGTGATCACAGGAAGGATGCGAGCGCGGGTGCAGATCGAATCCAGCAGCGCCGTTTTTTCTTGCATGTTCATAGTATGAAGCTCCGGGCCTTGCGGGCGTGCATGGCTATCGATGGAGTAGTAATAGGCCGGCCTTGGCATGGACCATCGCACCGTACCCTGTATCTGGCAACGCGCTAGCCGCCGCCGGTTGCTACTGTAGCGTCGGTGATCTCGCGTGTCGCCGTTTGGAGCATGCCGATCGCGGAAGATTCCTTACATGTCGCCATACCAGGACCTGCCGTCACGGATGATGAGCGCGACCGACGAGACAGGACCCCAAGTCCCGGCTGCGTATGGCTTGGGCAGGTCACCCTGGCGCTTCCAGCCGGCGATGAGCTGATCGCACCACATCCACGCGTGTTCCACTTCGTCCTTGCGGACGAACAGGTACTGGTTGCCCTGCATCACTTCAAGCAGAAGGCGCTCGTACGCATCAGGGATCCGAGCACTCTTGTACGTGTCCGAGAAATTCAGCTGCAACGGACCGCTTCGCAGGTGCATGCCCTTATCCAGACCCTGGTCCTTGGTCATGACCTGAAGCGAGATGCCCTCGTCAGGCTGGAGCCGAATGATCAGCTTGTTGCTGATGAGCGACCGTTGCTCGGGCGCGAAGATGTAGAACGGTGGCTCCTTGAAGTGAATGACGATCTGCGACAGCTTCTGCGGCATCCGCTTGCCGGTACGCAAGTAGAACGGCACGCCCGACCAACGCCAGTTTCGAATTTCGGCACGTAGCGCGATGAATGTCTCGGTGCCGCTCTGCGTATTGGAATTCTCTTCATCGAGATAGCCAGGGACCGGTTTGCCATCGCTGCTACCCGCCGTGTATTGGCCGCGGACGGTGTACCGCGTCAACTGCTCTTCGGTAATGGGGGCAAGCGCCTTCAGCACCTTCACCTTCTCGTCCCGAATGCTGTCTGCGCTGAGATCGCTTGGCGGATCCATTGCAACGAGACAAAGCAACTGCAGCAGGTGGTTCTGAACCATGTCGCGCAATTGACCGGCCTGATCGAAGTAGCCCCAGCGGCCTTCGATTCCCACCTTTTCCGCGACCGTAATTTCAACGTGCGTAATGTGGTACTGGTTCCACTGACTCTCGAATAGGCTGTTCGCAAAACGCAGCGCGATAAGGTTCTGGACAGTTTCCTTGCCCAGGTAATGGTCGATCCGGTAGATGCTCGTTTCGGGGAAATGCTGAGCAACGGCATCGTTGATGACCCGCGAGGATTCCAGATCGTGACCGATCGGCTTCTCCAATACCACGCGGGTCCTGTCGACCAGACCCTGAGCGGCAAGATTCGCAGAAATATCGCCAAACACCGCGGCGGGCGTAGCGAAATAGGCGATGTGCGTTTCTTCGTCCGCCAGCAGCCCAACGAGGGGTTCGAAGCTGGCACTGTCGCGAAAATCCATCTGGACATAAGTGAGGCGGCCCAGAAAGCGCGCCACCGTATCGGCATTCAGGTTCTTCTCAGCCACATGGCGTTGCAGGGCCTGCTCGATGTTCGCCAGGTAGTTCGGTAGCTCCATTGCCTCGCGCGCCAACGCCAGAATGCGCGTGTCGGGATGGATCAGGTTGGCTAGGTCGAGGTGATAGAGCGCGGGAAACAACTTGCGCATGGCGAGGTCGCCAGTAGCGCCGAACAGACTCAAGGTGCATCGATTAACGGAGGTGCCCAACATACGTGATCTTCACCCATTCAACGGTGGGCTGCCGGAAGCAGCGTGTGATGACTTCGCTCGCCGGCATTCACCTGCGAAGTCCTTCGAATTCAAGGCATGACAATCTAGCCACGCGAATGTGTCTATTCCAAGCATAGCGTGCCCAGGTGCATTGCGTGCGCTGCTGGAAGGATGAAGGTTATCCCATCGATCCGTAACCGACTCCTACCTTTTGGCCCTGGATCTTTCCCCAAATGAAAAAGCCGGGCACAAGGCCCGGCTTTTTCGGTACGAAACCGCCGCTTATGGCTGAGCTTCGACTTCAGCTTCAACGCGACGGTTGATCGCGCGGCCCTGCTCGGTCGCGTTGTCAGCAACCGGGCGGGTCTCACCGTAGCCAACCGAGTTTACACGGCTACCATTAATGCCGTACTGGTTGACCAGAACGTCACGAACGGCGTTCGCACGGCGCTCGGACAGGCGCTGGTTGTAAGCGTCAGTACCGATGGAGTCAGTGTGGCCCTCAACAACGGTGGTGGTTTGCGGATACTGGCTCATGAAATCGGCAAGCGCCTTGATGTCTGCCTGGCTTTCAGGCTTGACGGCAGCGCGGTCGAAGTCGAACTTGACGTCCAGTTCTACACGAACGGGCTGGGCAGGCTCTTCCATCACGGGCGCCGGTGCCGGCTCGCTAACGGTCTCTTGGACCATCACGACTTCTTCCTGGCCCTGACCGTGAACCCAGCAATAACCACCCGCGGTCACGGCGGCGATCAGGCCACCCCAGCCGGCGTAAGCGCTGTTTTCGATAGCGCCGATCGCCGCACCCGTGACGCCACCGACAGCGGCGCAAACAGGCCAGTCAGACTTCTGTACGCCGGCGCAGCCGGTCAGTACACCGGTTGCTACAACAAGCGGAACTGCTTTCCATATCATTTTCACGGGTGGAGTCTCCTAGGTTGGTCGGATCGGGCCGACGGCCTTCTTATGGTGCCGTTGATATGTTCTTCTTCTGGCTTGGGGCGAATGGCCCTCTGCCACCGAACGTCAAGACTTAGTGTATACCGTTTATCCAGAGGTTCCACGATGGAAGCCAGCTTTTCACAACATTCGCCGCAACGCGCAATCGCTTCGCTGCTGGAACAAACGCAACCGGCGCGCGCGCTGTATGTCGGACGTACCGTCATGCCTGCGGTAGAGGCTTATCGGTTGGCACATCCTGACCGCACCGTGGCCTGCGCCAGCCCCGGCCCACTTCCGCCTGAGTTCGCCGGGCAGCGATTCGACCTTGCCCTCTTCGGTGACTGTCTGGAGCATCTGGACAAGCGCGAGGGCCAGCGTTTGGTCGGCGGCGTCCGCAACCTGAATGCAAGCCGCATCGCCGTGCTCATCGACCTCGACGCCAGTGATTGGCGCGACACGGATTTCTTCGCCCTGGCGCTTCAGGTAAACGGTCGCTTCCAACGAAACGAGCAAGCGCTGACGCTGTTCGGCTACGATCTGCTCGAATATAAACAAGCGCCAGACTGGCTCAATGCCAAGTTCTGGGCCAACCCGGAGAATTTTGGGAAGTACTGGTGGTAATGATGAGCCCATCCTGTCCGTGCGGTAGCGGCGCCCTGCTCGATGCGTGCTGTGGGCGTTATCACGCCGGCACGCCCGCACCAAGTGCCGAACACCTCATGCGCTCGCGCTACAGCGCTTATGCACTCGGCCTGACTGACTACATCGTCTCGACAACGGTGCCCACGCAGCAAGCATCGCTGGACCGTGACGGCATCGCGCAGTGGAGCGCGTCCAGTACCTGGCTCGGCTTGAGTGTGGACGGCCAAGAGACCTTCGCTGGCCAGCCGGAGCACGCATTCGTCACCTTTACCGTGCGTTGGCACGACAGCGGCGGTGAACACGCCCATGAAGAGCGTTCAGCGTTCGTACAGAACGACGGCCGCTGGTTCTTCATTGACCCCACCGTGCCGTTACAGGCCGGCCGCAACGATCCCTGCCCCTGCGGTAGCGAGCGAAAGTTCAAGAAGTGCTGCGCACCATTCGTTTGACTGGGAGGTTGCAGCTCAGAGCACCTTGAGGTGGGATACGTCCGGCGCCTCGGGCGCTGCCGCAGCGGGGGCCTGCCCCATATCGGAACCGACAGGTGCCAGTGTGAGCCCGGACAGATCGATCTTTGGCGCAACGGGAAGAGGTTTGGAGTCCTGTAGATCGCTGCCTACCTCCGCCAGGCCAAAGTCAGGCGCCTGGACGTCCGCGAACGCTGCCATGTACTCGTCCCGAGGGGCGACCCGCAATGCACCGCTCGATGGCGATGGCGATTCGACGGACGGAGCGTTTGCCTGAGGCATAGGTACCACCGGCTCGATCACGGCAACCTCTACACGCGCTCCGGCGCGCGCCATGACGGCGCGATACTTTTCGGCCGCCGCCTCGTCCAGCCCGGTCTTGAGGACGCGGCGCCCGGCGAAGAGCGCTTCAACCCTCGCGGCGTCTATCTGGAAGAGACGGGCCAGGTTCGCCCTGACTAAGGCCGGGTCGGCGTTGGGCTGCAGTTCACCCTTGAAGACGATTTCAAACGCTCGCATGACCTTCCTCGTCATCGAATTGTCGGACGTTCAGCCGAGTATGAACGGATTGCCGGCAATGCCCCAAGCCGATTGCGGCCCAGCGGTGCATATAGGACACTGAATCGCAAAAATGAAGAGGACGCGCATGACTACGTACGGACGCACCGCCCACTCCCTGCGGCTTATCCTGTGCATCGCACTGGCAAGCCTGACGGCAGGCTGCTCGTCGTGGTTCCGCAGCGACTTCAAGGACCCGGATCTGCATCTCAAGGATGTCGAGATCGTAAAGGCCCGCCTGCTTGAACAGGAACTGCTTCTCACCTTTCACATCGACAACCCGAATGACATGGCGCTGCCGGTACGCGGTATGGCCTATGACATCCAGCTCAACGGCGTTCAGTTGGCCGAGGGCGAGTCCAGCGCCTGGTTCAAGGTACCGGCGCGCGGCGGAAAGGACTTCCAGGTGCCCGTCCATACCAACCTTTGGCAGCACCTGAAATACATCGGAAAACTGCTCGAGACACCCGACAAGCCCATTGCCTATGAGTTGCGAGGCCAAGTGAAGACCGGCTTTTTCTTCGGCTTGTTCGGACGTGAGGTGCACGTTTTGCGCAAGGGCGAGATAATCCCCGGCGACTACATCCCGGAGCGACCTTAATGTCCCAGCAACCCCATGTTCACGGCCCAGACTGCAACCACGATCACGACCATGATCACGGGCACGTCCATGGCCCACACTGCAACCACGGCCCGCAGGAGCCAATTCGCAACCCGCTCAAGCAGGTCGGCCGTAACGACCCGTGCCCCTGCGGCAGCGACAAGAAATTCAAGAAGTGCCATGGTGCCTGACGCCCGGCCAGACTGATCCCAAGAGCCGACCGATCGTCGGCATTCGCCCGGCGTCACACCGGGCGCTTTCATAACGCCTATCCTCTTCGCTCGCCCTCTCCCTGAAGGAGTTCGATGCATGCCGTCGTGTTCGTTTCGCCCCCTTGCCTGGCTCGGCCTGGGCGCGGGTCTCTCTGCCGCGTTAACCCTGACCGGTTGCCAAGGCCTGCTCGATAGCCGCTACAAGGACAGTGTCGCGCCAACCGAAGGCGTGATGCGCATCCAGGGGGTCGGGGAACGGGCAGATGTCCGGCGCAACGCGCTGGGCATGCCGCTGATCGAGGCGCCGAACTTTCACGATGCCCTCTTTGCGCTCGGCTACATACATGCCAGCGATCGACTGAGCCAGATGGTCGGCATGCGTGCACTCGCGCAGGGGCGCCTGGCGGAGACAGCCGGGCCGGGCGTGCTTGAAGTGGATCGCTTCATGCGCACCATCGACCTGCGCAGCAGCGCGGACGTCATCTACCGAAATGCCTCACCCCGGCTAAAGCAATTCTTCGAGGTGTATGCCCGTGGCGTGAACGCGTACATCTTCCGCTACCGAGACAAGTTGCCCATGGACCTGGCCCGGTCCGGGCAGCCTGTCGAATACTGGAAGCCTGAAGACAGTGCGCTCATTTTCGCGCTGGTCAACTTCGGCCTCTCCACCAACCTGCGTGAGGAAATCGCCTCGCTTACGCTTGCCCAGAAGGTGGGCAGCGACAAGCTCGCATGGCTGATGCCTATCTACCCGGACGAGCCCCTGCCGTTCGACGAAGCGGAAAAGCTCAAAGGTCTTAATCTACGCGGCAACGTTGCGGGGCTCGAGGCACTCGACTCGACCCTGGCGGCCCTGGGCGACCTGCACATGTCTGGCGTCGCAGCCTCCAACAACTGGGCATTCGCGCCCAGCCACACACGCAGCGGCCGAAGCCTGTTCGCCAATGACACCCACCTCCCACTCGCCATGCCGTCGCTGTGGAACTTCGTCCAGATCCGTTCGCCGCAATACCAGGCGGCTGGCGTATCCGTTGCCGGTATCCCTGCAGTGGTTGCCGGCTACAACGGCAAGCTTGCCTGGGGCATGACCATGGTGATGGGCGACAACCAGGACGTGTACCTGGAACAGGTCAAGCGCGAGAACGGCCGCCTGCTGTACCTCGCGGACGGTAAATGGCAGCCAGCACGAGAGCGTCAGGAGACCTACATCATCAAGGGCCAGCGCCCGGTCCGCGAGCCTGTGTATGAGACACGCAACGGTCCGCTGCTCAACGCCGCGCTGGGCGAGCGCAAGAACGGCCTGCAGCCGTTGCCGCTGCAAAGCGTGTACGGGCTGGCCCTGCGTACTGTCCAGGGCGAAGCGGACCAGTCCCTGGATGCCCTGTTCAACCTCAGCCGGGCGAAAAATGTCGATCAGGCGTTCGACTCTGCGCGCGAGGTACGCGCCATCGCGCTCAACCTCGTCTTTGCAGACGCCCAGCACATCGGCTGGCAGGTCAGCGGGCGTTACCCGAACCGCAAGGACGGCCGTGGACTTGTCCCTTCACCCGGCTGGACGGATCGCTACGGCTGGGACGGTTACGCCGAGCCCATGCTCCACCCTTACGATCAGGACCCTCCCCAGGGTTGGCTCGGTACCGCCAATCACCGCACCGTCAAAGGCGGCTACGGCGTCCAGCTATCCAACTCGTGGTACTACCCCGAGCGCGCAGAACGAATGGCCGAGCTGGCCCTGCGTGGCAAGCAGGACACCCGCAGCACCATCGCCATGCAGTACGACCAGACCACACCGTTCGCCGCCAAGCTGAAGGCGATGTTTGAGGATCCCGGCATGGCGGGACCGCTGCGCGCCGCGATCGATGCCCTGGCGGGGCCGCAACGCGAGCAGGCCCGGGAAGCGCTCAAGCGCCTGCTGGCCTTCGATGGCCGCATGAGTGCAGATTCGGCCGACGCGGCCGTCTATAGCGCCTTCCTTCAGGAAAGCGCCAAACAGACTTTCCTCGACGAACTAGGTCCCGAAGACAGTCCCGCTTGGAAGGCCTTCGTCGAGATGGCGGATTTGTCCTACTCGGCTCAGGCGGATCATCTGCTCGGGCGCGTCGACAGTCCGTTCTGGAACGACGTCCGCACGCCTGAGCAGGAAGACAAGCCCACCATCATGGCCCGCAGCCTGGCGGCCAGCATCGACTACCTGGAAGCCAACCTGGGCGGCGACCGGAATGCCTGGCGCTGGGGTCGTCTGCACCAGTACCGTTGGACGAGCGAGGCTACGCGACTGGCCCCTTATCTCGACGCGGGCGAGCGCACGGCCGTCGGCGCCATCCAGGGCTATCTGGACCGTGGGCCGTATCAGGCCGGCGGGGATCACGGCACGCTGAATGCGGCCGCCTATCATTGGGGCAGCGGCTTCGATACCTGGCTCGTGCCGGCCATGCGCATCATCGTCGACTTCGGCCGTGACGAGCCGATGATGGGCGTAAACAGCTCTGGCCAGTCGGGCAATCCGGCGAGCCCTCACTATGACGATGGCATCCAGGCCTGGATGAAGGCCGAATACATGAGCTTCCCGTTTAAACCGGCAGGCATGGATCAAGTCTACGGCAATCGCCGCCTGACACTTCTTCCCGCGGCGGCGCGCTAAGGCGATGACGCGCCCTTCGGGGCGCCTCATCCTGGCCAGTCTTCCACCGACGCCACCCTGCTACAAATTTCCTTTCCAGCTGAATTCACCGCCAGGGTCCGAACGCCGTGGTGTTCGCTTGCATGTGGGTGGGTTTCAGCGCTACAAACGCTCTAAAACGACGGTTGTCTGACGAAAAGACCCCAAGTTACGTGCGCCACTTGCTATCTTTTCAAAAGCGTCAAATAAAAGACTCGGCAACAGGAGTACAGATCGTGGCCCGCATAGCGCTGGACATTCCGTCCGACCAACTTTTCTACAAGACACGCCAGACCGTGCGCAGCACCGATATCAATGGCAGCGGCCACTTGGGCAACCAGGCAATGATCTCCATGATTTCCGAGGCGCGTACCCGTTTCATGTTCTATTACGGCATCCGTGAAAGTTCGGAAGAAGTCGGCACCATGGTCACCGACCTCGCCACCGTCTACAAAGCCGAAGCCTTCGTGCGCGATCGGCTGCTGTTCGAAATCGGCCTGATGGACCTGAACAAATACGGCGGGGACATCATCTTCCGCATCACACGTCCGGAAACCGAAACCCTCATTGCCCTGGCCAAGTGCGGCTTCGTTTTCTACAATTACAAGGAACGCCACATCGAGCCGATGCCGAAGGGGTTCCATCGCAACTTCCCAAAGGTCAACTGGGTGGATGATGCTGACCGCACCGACGTGCGGGCGTCCATCGCATCGAACAGCTGAGGTGATCCTTCGGCACGGCGGCGATGCTCGATCTGCGCCGTGCCGAAGGCTTATTGCACCAGGGGCGATGCCGCCCCTTCCATTGCGATACCTTCAATGCGCGCGGCGCCGACCAGCGTACTGATATAGCCCGCAACGGCGCGACGCCAGACCGTACCGTTCAACTCCTCCCGGATGGATTCCCGGACCGCCTCGAGCGGTAGCGCCTGCCCTTCGATTCGCTGATCCACGATCACCACATGCACACCGTACCGACTCTCCAACGGACGCTCGCACAGGCCCTCTGGCAGGCGGAACAGCTGCCGCTCGAATTCGGGTACCGTCTGCCCCTTGCTAAGCTGTCCCAGCACGCCGCCCTGCCGCCTCGAAGGGCAATCCGAACCCACGGCGGCAAGCGCTTCGAAGGAGGCTCCAGAACACAGCGCGTCGATCAGTTCGCGGGCCTGTTCCATCGCGGTACTCCGTTCGAGCGCATCATCGGGTGCACATGCCAGCAGGATGTGTCGAGCAGCGACCAGCGGTGCCGTCCGAAAGCGCTGCGGATTAGCCTCGTAGACCCGCGCTATTGCCGCATCGTCCGCCTGCGGCACGGCGACTTCTCGCTCGATCAACCGCCGAGTGATCGCTTCCTCGCCGACCTCTGGCGTACCGCTTTCCACAGCGATGCCAAGCGCTTCCGCACGCTGGCGAAGCAGTTCCCGAACCACCAGAGCCGTTACCGCCTGATAGGCCGCGGCGTGACGATCATCAGCCGGATGGTACTGAAGCTCTGCGGCAATCGCTTCGCCCGGTATCTCCACACCGTTGACCCGGACAACTGGCCAATCGTCCTCGCTGCGCGCTATGACGGCGGTCGGGCCGCGATCGGTCGGGCCGCGATCGGTCGGGCCGTGCTCGGTTGGGCCAGCCACGCGCGGGCCGGGATCATCCGGTCTCGCCCGATCCCTTTCCTGGCACCGGCCACCTGCATTTCCACATGAACAAGCCATGGCGCACCTCCTCAGCCGCGTTGCCGGACGATCTGGTAGCGCCGGCCCAGGTACCAGATCGGTGCGCTGAGCATGTGAACCAGACGGGTGAACGGGAACAGCACGAACAGCGTCAGCCCCAGCAGGATGTGCGTCTTGTAGATAAGGCCGGTTTCGGCGATGGACTCGACCGCCGCATAGGGCCGGAAGGTTGCGATGTCCTGGGCCCATGCGCCGAGCAGCATCATGGTCGCGCCGTCCAGATGTTCGGTGGACGTGACGATGGTCGCGAGGCCAAGCACCAGCTGCACCAGCAGCACGATGAGCACCAGGATGTCCGAAACACTGGAATTGCGCCGAACACGCGGGTCCGTCAGGCGCCGCCAGGTGAGCATAGAGAGGCCGATCAGGGCGAGGAAGCCAAAGAACCCGCCGCTCACCATGGCTACCAGCTGCTTGTTGCCGCTGCTGATCAGGTGTTCATACAGCCAGTGAGGCGTTAACAACCCCACCAGGTGTCCCGCAAAGATGAACATCACGCCGATATGGAACAGGTTGCTGGCGACGCGCATCTTGCCCGGGCTCAGCATCTGGCTCGACCCTGTTTTCCACGTGTATTGGGACAGATCGAAGCGCGCCCAGGAGCCAACGATCAGGATGGTCGTGGCGATGTACGGGTACACGCCAAACAGCAGGAAATTCAGCTTATCCATGACTCACCTCCGAGCCGGCGCGGCGGCCGGTGCGTGATCGAAATCAACCCAGTGCAGCGGCACAGGGATTTCCTCGCGGGCCTTGCGCGGCTGGCTGACTTCACTTCCACAACCGCCCTGCCCTTCGCCTTGCAGGAACGTGACCTGCTCTTCTTCCCAAAGCCGATCCATGGCCTCCAGCGAATCGTCCCGCTGCTCGGCTGCTACGGCCGGACGCACCCGGCCCACCGCCTCGCCCACGGACTCACCTGCCATTTGCAGCAGTGCCTGGAAGGCGGCCGCATAGCGGCTGTGGCGTTCTTCGAGACGTGCTGCCAGCAGTGCCAACAGATGGGCGATATCGGCGATGCCCTCCCGTGCAACGGCTGACTCTCGCGTGGACAAAAACTCCAGATACAGCGGGATATAGTCGGGCAACTCCTTGAGCGCGATGGCAAAGCCTGCGGCCTCGTATTGGGCCATCAGATCGACCATCGCCTGCCCACGGTCTCGGGACTCGCCATGCACGTGCTCGAACAGCAGCAAGGACAGGTGCCGGCCCTTGTCGAACAGTTCGCTGTAGCGCTCCTGGGCGTCCATGAGGTCCTGCCCGGTCAACTCATCAAGCAGCGCCAGCAGCGCCGCCCGGCGATCCCGACTGATCTCCCGCGCGTCCCGGATCGCCTGGGCGAGTTCGTCGCGTCCTTCGACGATCGTCTCGTCCGGGTACGCCAACAACAGCGAAATGACGTTGAGAATACGCATGATCATTCCTCCCAGAGCTGCACGGTCTTGATGACGTCGCGCTGCGTCGCCTTGCGGGCGCCGAACATGTTGAGGCCGGACTGACCACTGCAGCCGCTGCCGAAACTGAAGCCACAGCCGGAACGCTCGGCGAACGCGTCGCTCGAGGCCTCCTCGCGGTGGGCACTGGGAATGACGTAGCGGTCCTCGTAGTTGGCAATGGCCAGATAGCGGTACATGTCCTCGACCTGCGCTTCGGACAGCCCGACCGACTCCAGTACCGCAAGATCCTGAATGCCCTCGACCTGCTGGGCGCGCTTATAAGCTCGCATGGCCAGGAGCCGCTTCAGAGCGAGCTTCACGGGGCGTTCGTCACCGGCGGTCAGCAGGTTGGCGAGGTAGCGCACCGGAATGCGCAGGCTATCGACGTCCGGCAACACGCCAGCCATGTCCACATGCCCGGACGCCGCCGCGTTCTGGATCGGGGAAAGTGGCGGCACGTACCACACCATCGGCAGCGTGCGGTACTCCGGGTGCAGCGGAAGCGCGAGCTTCCAGTCGACCGCCAGTTTGTAGACGGGTGAAGCCTGGGCCGCGAAGATCACGGAGTCATCGATGCCGTCGCGGCGGGCCTGGGCGATCACGTCGGGATCGTTCGGATCAAGGAAGATGCCGAGCTGTTTTTCATACAAATCGCCATCGTGCTCGGTCGCGGCCACCTCGTGGATACGATCGGCGTCATACAGCAACACGCCCAGGTAGCGGATCCGGCCCACGCATGTCTCGGAGCAGACCGTCGGCATGCCTGCCTCGATTCGCGGATAGCAGAAGATGCACTTCTCGGATTTTCCGCTTTTCCAGTTGTAGTAGATCTTCTTGTATGGGCAGCCGCTGACACACATGCGCCAGCCGCGGCACTTTTCCTGGTCGATGAGAACGATGCCGTCCTCCTCGCGCTTGTAGATCGCGCCGCTCGGGCAGGAAGCCGCGCAGGCCGGGTTCAGGCAGTGCTCGCACAGGCGCGGCAGGTACATCATGAACGTGTTTTCGTACTCGCCGTAGATGTCGGCCTGGACCTTGTCGAAGTTCTGGTCCTTGCGCCGCTTGGCGAATTCGCCCCCGAGGATCTCTTCCCAGTTCGGGCCCCATTCGATCTTTTCCATCCGCTGGCCCGAGATAGCCGAGCGCGGGCGCGCCACGGGCTGGTGCTTGCCCAGCGGCGCGGTGTGCAGGTTCTGGTAATCGAAATCGAATGGCTCGTAATAGTCGTCGATCGTAGGAAGGTCCGGGTTGGCAAAAATGTTCGCCAGGATCCTGAATTTGCCGCCGATGCGTGGGTTGATGGAGCCATCGCTATTGCGTACCCAGCCACCCTTCCACTTGTTCTGGTTCTCCCATTCCTTCGGATAGCCGATGCCCGGCTTGGTCTCCACGTTATTGAACCAGGCGTATTCCATGCCTTCGCGGCTGGTCCAGACGTTCTTGCAGGTCACCGAGCAGGTGTGGCAACCGATGCACTTGTCCAGATTCAGAACCATGCCGACTTGCGAACGAATTTTCATGGCCAGTTCCTCACTCGATATCTTGGGGCAGCGGACGCGGAAGCGCGTCGCCATCGGGGCCGTCGAGCCAGTCGACCTTGTCCATCTTGCGCACCACGACGAATTCATCGCGGTTGCAGCCAACGGTCCCGTAGTAGTTGAAGCCGTAACTCTGCTGGGCGTAGCCACCGATCATGTGGGTGGGCTTGAGCACCACACGGGTCACCGAGTTGTGGTGGCCGCCGCGGTTGCCCGTGGTCTCCGAGCCCGGCACGTTCACGATGCGTTCCTGGGCGTGGTACATGATCACCATGCCCTCCTTGATGCGCTGGCTGACCACCGCACGGGCGGTGAGCGCGCCGTTGGCGTTGAAGGCTTCGATCCAGTCGTTGTCGACAATGCCGGCTTTCTTCGCGTCCGCTTCGGATAGCCACACGATCGGCCCACCGCGGCTCAGCGTGAGCATCAGCAGGTTGTCGGTGTAGGTGCTGTGGATGCCCCACTTCTGGTGTGGCGTGATCCAGTTGAGGACGATCTCGGTGTTGCCGTTGGGCTTTTTGCCCTTCACGTAGCCGATCGAGCGGGTATTCACCGGCGGCCGATAACTCATCAGTTGCTCACCAAAGGCCTGCATCCAGGGATGGTCCTGGTAGAACTGCTGGCGACCGGTGATCGTGCGCCATGGAATGAACTCATGGACGTTGGTGTAGCCCGCGTTGTAGCTGACGTGCTCGCTCTCGATGCCGGACCAGGTCGGGCTCGAAATGATCTTGCGCGGCTGCGCCTGGATATCGCGGAAGCGGATCGTCTCGTGCTCGGAGGAACGCGCCAGATGCGTGTGGTCGCGACCGGTCATCTTCGACAGGGCATCCCATGCCTTCACCGCGACGTGGCCATTGGTTTCCGGGGCGAGTGACAGAATCACCTCGGCCGCATCGATGGCCGATTCGATCTTGGGCCGACCATGGCTCACACCGTCCTCGCGCACCCGATAGTTGAGGTCGCCGAGCTGCCTGACCTCATCCTGGGTGTTCCAATTGATGCCCTTGCCGCCATTGCCCAGCGTGTCCAGCAACGGGCCGAGCGAGGTGAACTTGCGATAGGTGTTCGGGTAGTCGCGCTCGATGACCATCATGTTCGGACAGTTCTTGCCGGGTTGCGGGGTTTCGCCGGCGGTCTTCCAGTCCAGCCCACCGAAGGGTTGTGCCAATTCCCCGGGCGTATCGTGATGCATGGGCTGCGTGACGAAATCCTGCTCCACGCCCAGGTGGCCTTCGGCGAGCCTGGAGAAGTGGCGCGCGATGCCCTTGTAGATCTCCCAGTCGGACCGGGACTCCCAGGCCGGATCGATGGCGGCGGAAAGCGGGTGGATGAACGGGTGCATGTCGGACGTGTTCATGTCGTCCTTCTCGTACCAGGTGGCGGTCGGCAGGACGATGTCCGAGTAGACGCAGGTGGACGACATGCGGAAGTCCAGGGTAGTGACCAGATCGAGCTTGCCGATCGCGCCCTCCTCGACCCACTCGGCCTCGGTTGGCTTGAAGCCGTCCGCACGCTTGCCGAGATCCTCGTTCATTACACCGTTGCGGGTGCCCAGCAGGTACTTGAGCATGTACTCATGCCCCTTGCCGGAGCTGCCCAGCAGGTTCGAACGCCAGATGAACATGTTGCGCGGGAAGTTGGCCGGGTTATCCGGCTGTTCACATGCAAAGCGCAACGTGCCGTCTTCGAGCGACCTGAGCACGTAATCCTTCGGCTCCTGGCCGGCCGCCCTGGCATCACGGGCGATCTGCAGCGGGTTACGGTTGAGCTGCGGTGCACTCGGCAGCCAACCGGCACGCTCGGCCCGGATGTTGTAGTCGAGCATGTGCTCGGGGAATTCGGATTTGTCCGCCAGCGGGGAAAGCACTTCGTGAGCACTCATCTTTTCGTGGCGCCACTGCGAACTGTGGTTGTAGAAGAAACTGGTGCCGTTCATCTGGCGTGGCGGGCGGTGCCAGTCCAGGCCGAACGCCAGCGGCAGCCAGCCGGTCTGGGGCCGCAGCTTCTCCTGGCCCACGTAGTGCGCCCAACCCCCACCGCTCTTGCCGATGCAGCCACACAACATGAGCATGTTCACCGCGCCGCGGTAGTTCATGTCCATGTGGTACCAGTGGTTCACGGCCGCACCGATGATGATCATCGAGCGCCCTTCGGTCTTGTCGGCGTTATCGGCGAATTCACGCGCCACGCGGATAGCCTTCTCGCGGCTCACGCCCGTAATGCGCTCCTGCCAGGCCGGTGTGCCCGGCACATCGGCATCGTCATAGCCCTGGGCGACGTTTGCTCCGCCCAATCCACGATCAATGGCCAGGCTGCCGGCCATGAGGTCGAACACGGTCGCGACACGCACCTGGCTGCCGTCCGCGAGGGTCAGGTTACGAACCGGGACGCGGCGATACTGGATCTCATCGCCCGCCACATGCTGGAAGTGCTCGTGGGTCTGGCCGCCGAAATAGGGGAAAGCGACTTCAGCCACATTGCCGTCATCGATCAGGCTGAGCGATAGATCGACTTCACGCCCTGCTCCGCCCTCGCGGGCCTCGATATTCCACTTGCCGCTTTCACCCCAGCGATAGCCGATCGAGCCTTGTGGCGAAACGAGCTCGCCCGTGATGCCGTCGACGGCAATGGTTTTCCATTCGGGGTTGTTGGCCTGGCCGAGGTTTTCGGTGAGGTCCGACGCCCGCAGGAAGCGCTCGGGCCGAGTGCCCTGCTCAAAATCGCCAAGCACGACGAGCATCGGCAGGTCGGTGTAGCGCTTGGCGTAGTCCCGGAAATAGGCGCTGGGCTTGTCGAGGTGAAACTCCTTGAAGATCACGTGGCTGAAGGCCAGCGCGAGGGCCGCATCCGTACCCTGCTTGGGGTTGAGCCACAGGTCGGTGAGCTTGGCGACTTCCGCGTAGTCCGGCGTGATGGCGACGGTTTTCGTGCCCTTGTAGCGCACCTCGGTGAAGAAGTGCGCGTCGGGTGTGCGCGTCTGCGGAACGTTGGAGCCCCAGGCGATGATGTAGTTGGAGTTGTACCAGTCAGCCGATTCCGGCACGTCGGTCTGCTCGCCCCACACTTGCGGCGACGCGGGCGGCAGGTCGCAATACCAGTCATAGAAGGAAAGGCATACGCCGCCAATGAGCGACAGGTAGCGGCTGCCGGCGGCGTAGCTGACCATCGACATTGCCGGGATGGGCGAAAAGCCGATGACCCGGTCCGGACCGTGCGTCTTCACGGTGTAGACGTTGGCCGCCGCAATGATCTCGTTTACCTCGTCCCAGCTCGAACGGATAAAGCCGCCCAGGCCACGCGCGCTCTTGTAGGACTCGGCCTTGACCGGATCCTCGACGATGCTGGCCCAGGCCTCCACGGGCGCCAGGGTGCGCCGGGCCTCACGCCACAGCTTGAGCAGCGGCTTGCGCACCTTCGGGTATTTCAGCCGGTTGGCGCTGTAGATGTACCAACTGTAGCTGGCGCCTCGTGGGCAGCCGCGAGGCTCGTGGTTCGGCAGATCCGCGCGGGTGCGTGGATAGTCGGTCTGCTGGGTCTCCCACGTGATCAGTCCGTTCTTGACGTAGATCTTCCAGGAGCAGGAACCGGTGCAGTTCACACCGTGGGTGGAGCGCACGATCTTGTCGTACTGCCAGCGGGAACGGTAGACGTTTTCCCAGTCGCGGGATTCGCTGCGTGTCTCGCCGTGGCCTTCGGCGAACTCACCCTGCTTCTTCTTGAAAAAGCGCAGTTGGTCGAGCAGGTGGCTCATGGTTTATCTCCTCTGCCGGTCACGCCGGCTGGGTGCATCAGGCTTTATCGAAAGGGTCAGCAACGCACTTCGGCGCCGCGCCGTGCGTACCACCACCAGGTCACGGCGACACAGGTGGCGTAGTAGGCGATGAACACGTACAGGGCACCCTCGGCGCTGCCGGACATGGCGAGCGAGGTGCCGAATGACTGGGGAATGAAGAAGCCGCCGAATGCGCCGATCGCTGAGCTGAAACCGACGACCGCGGCTGACTCCTTGCCGGCTTCGCGCGCGGCGTGCTCGGGGTTGACCTCGCCGCGCTCGGCACGGCGGGACCACTGGGTCCGGAAGATCACCGGGATCATGCGGAAGGTGGAGCCGTTGCCGACGCCTGCGAAGAAGAACAGCGCGATGAACGTCGCCAGAAAGCCCCAGAAGTTGCCGCTGCTTGCTTCGCCCGGCAGAAAGGCCATCACGACGAAGATCAGTGCGCCCATGACGACGTAATTCCACAGGCTGATCACGGCACCGCCAAACCGGTCCGCCAGCCAACCGCCCAGCGGACGGCTGAGCGCCCCCACGAGTGGGCCGATGAAGGCATACGTCAGCGGATTGATGTCAGGGAACTGCGTCTTGCTCAGCATTGAAAAGCCTGCCGAGAAGCCGATGAAGGAACCGAAGGTGCCTACGTACAGCCAGCACATCAGCCAGTTGTGCTTGCGCTTGAAGATCACCGCCTGCTCGCGGAACGACGCGCGGGCACACGCCAGGTCGTTCATGCCGAACCAAGCCGCGGCAGCCAGCACGATGATCAGCGGCGCCCAGACCAGGCTCGCGTTCTGCAGCCAGATCAGGCCGCCTTCGGCGGTGTGCTGCGCCGCTCCACCGAATGGGCCATAGAGACTGAAGCCCGCCACCAGCGGCGCGACGAACTGGAGCAGTGAGACGCCCAGGTTGCCGAGACCTGCGTTCAGGCCAAGGGCCGTGCCCTGTTGATCCTTCGGATAGAAGAAGCTGATGTTGGACATGCTCGAGGCGAAGTTGCCGCCACCCACGCCGCACAGCAGCGCGATCACGAGAAAGGTCCAGTACGGCGTTTGAGGATTCTGCACTGCAAGGCCGAGCCACACGCACGGTACCAGCAGCGCCAGCGTGCTGAGCGCCGTCCAGCGCCGCCCGCCGAACACCGGTACGGCGAACGAGAAGAAGATGCGCAAGGTCGCACCGGACAGCGACGGCACCGCGGCTAACAGGAACAGCTGATCATTACTGAAGGTGAAGCCGGCGCTATTCAGGCGTACCGCAACGACGCTGAACAGCACCCAGACCGAGAACGCCACCATCAGGGCGGGAATCGAAATCCAGAGATTTCGGCGCGCGACGCGGTGCCCGACGGATTGCCAGAACGCGGTGTCCTCGGGACGCCAGTCCTCGATCACGCCCCGTGGAAGCGGTGCGGAAAGCCTGTCAGCGGCTTTGGCAGTGGCCATGATGTCATTCCCCTTTGGAGACGAGAGAAGAAGTGGCGCCTGCGGCTCGACCGAGAACGGGAGTGCGGCGGATTTCGCTGACGTACATCCAGATCAGTGATACCCACACCACGCCGTACAGGAGCATGAAGCAGGAAGAGCGCACGCCCGTGAGATCCACGAGGGCGCCGAAGAGGATCGGTAGCACGAACCCGCCCAGGCCGCCGGCGAGCCCGACGATCCCGGAGATCACACCCATGTGAGCCGGGTAGTCGTCCGCGATGTACTTGAAGACCGAGGCTTTGCCAAAGGCGAACGCGATGCCAATGACGAACATCAGTGCGGTGAAGACCCACACGTTCAAGCCAATGTGGAAGCGCCAGGGGCCGTTCACGGTGGCAATGGTCAGTTCGGTTGGCGGGTACGAGAGCAGGAACAGGCAGACCCAGCTCACCCAGAGCACCCACCAGGTCACGCACTGGGCGCCCCAGCGATCCGACATCCAGCCGCCAACCGCGCGCAGCACACCGCCCGGCAGCGAGAAGCAGGCGGCCAGCAGCGCGGCGCTCTGCAGGGTCAGCCCGTATTCCGCCACGTAGTACTGCGTCATCCACAGCGCCAGCGCGACATAGCCACCGAACACGATCGAGTAGTACTGGCAGTAGCGCCAGACGGCCGGATCACGCAGCATCGCCAGCTGCTGGCGAAGACCGACGCTGGACGCAGTGCGATGGGCCTTGTTTTCGCTGGTCAGGAACCAGAACGCCACGGCGATGATGAACAGCGCGGCCGAATAGAGCTTGGGCACCATCTGCCAACTGGCCGCGGCCACGATGGCGGGTGCAGTGAACTTGGTCAGCGCCGAGCCCGCATTACCGGCGCCGAATATCCCCATGGCCAGTCCCTGGCTGCCCTTGTCGAACCAGCGCGCAACGTAGGCGATCCCCACGGAGAAGGATCCACCTGCCAGGCCGACGAACAACCCGAGTACGAGGAAGTGCCAATACTGTGTGGCTTCGCCGACCAGATAAATCGGTAGCACGCACGCCAGCATCAGCACGGTGAACACGAGCCGACCACCGAACCGATCGGTCAACATGCCGAGCGGCAACCGCACGAGCGATCCTGTCAGCACCGGGGTCGCTGCCAGCAGACCGAATTCGGTTTCGTTCAAGCCCAGCATGATCTTGATCGGCACACCGAGGACCGCGAACATCATCCACACCATGAAGCAGGTCGTGAACGCTGCGGTGCTCATGCCCAATACAAGAGACTGGCGGGATGTGAATGTGGCCATGTTGATCGCTCCGGATCTGCATCTGGCCTGCACACTAGGCTGCTGCGAGTGACGTCTCTTGACCTGCATCAAGCCGGCGGCCGAGCGCAACGGGCACCCTGTACCGCGTCTACCTCCAAAGAGGTAGCCGACTCCCGCCCATAAAACTTCTACAAATCAATGGTTTAAATGAATATCACTGCCCCGCGTCAGGCCTCGCCCGAAAAGCCGACTCTTTGGAGGTAGTGGCGTTATGAAGCGCTGGTACGAGGGTTCTCTGCTGGTCCGCGCCGGGCTCGCGGTCAGTATCATCACCCTGCTGGCCCTGGTGAGCGCGGTCACGGGTGTACTCATCGCATGGCTGAGCGCTGGCGAGGCCGCCGCGATCAACGCGGCAGGATCATTGCGCATGCAAACCTATCGCTTGAGCTGGCAGCTCGACCGGGAGGCGGCGCCGGATCATATCCAGGCCATGAAAGACAGGTTCGAGCAACGGCTGCTGGGGCCCGAACTCACCGCGGTGCTGGACGATGAAGACAACAGGCTCGATCAGGCCTATCGTGCACTTGTCGATCGCTGGACAACACAACTCGCGCCCGCGCTGGCCTCCCAGGATGCGGCGACCTTTCTGGGCAACGCCGACGATTTCGTCACACAGCTGGACGAATTCGTACTCCAGCTCCAGCAACGCAGCGAACGAAAACGGGCCTGGCAACAGATGGTCCAGGGCACCACGCTTGTGATCACAATCGTCGTGCTTCTGGTAGGCCTGCATCAGCTGCGCTACGGCGTGCTCATGCCCATGCGTGAGCTGCTGCGTAGCCTGACAAGGTTCCGCGAAGGCGACTTGACGACACGCGTCACGCATCGCTCGCCGGACGAGCTGGGGCACGTCGCAGGGGGCTTCAACGCAATGGCCGACGCCATCGAGGAATCGCACCGCACGCTCGAGCAGCGTGTCGCGCAAGAGACCGAGCGCCTTTCCCGTGCGAATGCGGCGCTACAACTGCTGTACCGCAGCAGCCGGCATATCGCGACGCAGCCCGCTACAGCGGAGTCGATCGAAGCCATGCTCGACAACTTTCAGCGCAGCCTGTCTGGCTTGGCTTTGACACTGTGCCTGCATGGCGACGGCGCCGCGTCCACCGATACATCGATTGCAATCCAGGGGCGCAAACGGCGGACCTGCCCGCCAGATGCCTGCGAATCCTGCCCGACCCACGCCAGGCGACAGGTCGTCTGCCAGGTCTCCAGCCAGCAGCACGCCATGGGCGAACTCGCAGCCCGTTTCGATGATGGTCACGTGCCCGAGTCCTGGGAAACCGAGCTCATCCAGGCGTTGGCGGACCTCATCGGTACGGCATTGTCGCTTGAACGTCGCCGCTTGCAGGAGCATCAACTCGTACTCTTCGAGGAACGCGCCATCATCGCCCGCGAGCTTCACGATTCGCTGGCGCAGGCGCTTTCGTACATGAAGCTGCAGGTCAGCCGCCTGCAAACCCTGATGCGCCGCGGCGCAAATGCCGAGACGCTGCAGCCGGTCACTGACGAAATCCGAGATGGCCTCAACGATGCCTATCGGCAGCTGCGCGAACTGCTTGTCACCTTCCGCCTGAAGATCCGAGAGGGTGGTTTCCATCAGGCCCTCGCCGAAACGATCGACGAGTTCGCACGCCGTGCCGACTTCACGCTTGATACCCGCATTCGCCCCTTTGCGTTCTCGCTCTCGGCGGCCGAAGAAATCCACGTACTGCAGATTGCGCGCGAAGCCCTCTCGAACTGTGTGCGGCACGCCGGCGCCTCAACGGTTCGGGTGAGCCTTCAACCGACCGAGTCCGGGCTCGAACTGGTGATCGAAGACGACGGTGCAGGCCTCCCGCCGGCCATCGACGCGCAACATCATCACGGCCTGTCCATCATGCGCGAACGCGCCCGCAACCTGGACGGCAACCTCGCTATCGAGCCCTCCACTCCAAGGGGTACACGTGTACGGCTGACGTTCAGGCCACGCTTTCTGGCCGCTCATGAATCCTCGCCCGATAGCACGACGCCTTTCACCCAGCTCTCACAGGAGCCACGATGACCGACACCCTGCACACCCTCCTGCTCGTCGATGACCATCCACTCATGCGTCGCGGCATCCGTCAGCTGCTCGAACTGGAGGAAGGCATCACCGTATGTGGGGAAGCAAGCGACGGTGAGCATGCCCTTGCCTGTGTTGCCGAACTGGATCCTGATCTGGTGCTGCTGGACAACAACATGGCCCACCTCAACGGTATCGAGACGCTGAAGCGGCTTCGCCAACAGGGCTACCTGGGCAAGGTGTTGATGTTCACCGTGTCGGACGCCGAAGAAGACGTCCGTGATGCGCTGCGAAACGGTGCCGATGGCTACCTGCTCAAGGACATGGAACCCGAGCGACTCGTCAGCGAGGTCCAGGCGGCCCTGGCTGGGGAAATGGTGATCAGCCCGTCACTGGCGAAGGTATTGGCGCAGGGCCTGCGAACCACTGGCGGCGCCGGCCCGGGGACGCCTTCTGCGGCCGACCTCACCGAACGTGAGCGTCAGGTGCTGAAAATGGTGGTGAATGGCCTGAGCAACAAACTGATCGGAGACCGCCTCGGCATCACCGAAGGCACCGTGAAAGTCCACATGAAGAACCTGCTGCAAAAGCTGAATCTGCGCTCACGGGTAGAAGCCGCCGTCTGGGCGCTCGAACACCTGAACTGACGCGTTGCTCAGCGCCCAAATGAATACAGCAGCCACACGAGCACCACGAGGTTGCCGCACAGGGAAAGCGCGGCAATGGCCTGCCAGGTCTTGAGCGGCTCACGCTGCATCAGCGGCCGCGGCCCGGCAAGGGCTCGACGCTCACCTTTTTCCAGTTCGAGCAGCGCCTCTTCTGCCGTTTCGAAGCGGCGCGCCGGCTCTACTTCGATACAGCGGCAAAGCCAGGCATCCAGCCACGGTGGCGCATCGGCGCGGTGACGCAGGCAACTCGACGGCGGACCGAAGTGCGGGCGCTGGAAGGGCTCCAGCTCCCCATAGGGGTAATGCCCGGTAAGCAGGCGATACAGGGTGATGCCGACAGCGAACAGGTCATGGCCCGCAGTCGGCGGTTCGCCTCGATACCGCTCCGGCGCGATATAGGTCGGCGTCCCCGCCAAGCCGTCGTCAGTCTGTGAAAGGCCTGGGCAATAGACGAGCCCGAAGTCCAGCAACCGCAGCTCACCGTCATGACCGCGGTGGAGGTTTTCCGGTTTGATGTCGCGATGCACGAGATTGCGCCGGTGAAGCTGACCGACCGCCTTCAGCAGCCGGGTGGCGCAGTCGAACCACTCCGATAGCCCCAGGGGGCCCTCTTCGGCCAACTGCTCCGCCAAGGTTCGACCCTCATATTCACGTTGCACGTAGTAGAGGTAGCTGGAATGCCCGGCGGCGGGCGTCTGCGCGAATGCGCGCCCGGAAACGCGGCGCAGAAACCAGGCTTCCATCGATAACGCCTGCATCGCATCCAGATCATCGGCCCGTGACGCGGGCAGGGTTTTCAACAGCCAGCGCTGACCATGTGCGTCGGTGACCCGGTAGCGTAGCGATTGGCGGGATTCGCCCAGAGCCTCAAGGACCTGCCAGCCATCGATGCTCTGGCCGGCATGCAGCTGCGGTGGCAAGGGCAGCACGTCGGCTGCGGCCCAGGGATCATCGGGTACGGCCTCGATACGCAGGACGATCGCGCTCGCATTGTCCTGGCTGCCGGCGACCCCGGCCGCGTCGACCAATAGTCTTGCCTTCGACGTCAGATCCGTTTCGCTCGCCATGACGTCCGCGATTACGGCTTCGTCCAGCACCGCCCAGACGCCGTCACTGAGGAGGACGAAGCCCTCCCCCTCAATGAGGGTTTCTTCCTGATAATCCACCACCAGATGCGCTTCCAGCCCCATGGCACGTGTCAATACGTGCTCCATGCCAGGCTGCCGCCAGACGTGGTCTTGTGTGAGCTGCTGCAATCCGTCCGGCCCCCAGCGATAGGCCCGACAATCGCCCACGTGGGCGACGGTCAAACGCCTTCCCCGAAGGACCAGTGTCGTAAGCGTCGTGAGCAGGCCGCCCTCGGCGGAGTGTCCGCGCAGCCAGCGATTCTGGGCGCCGAGCAGCCGCTCCAGCGACTGGGAGACCGTCCAGGTCTCTGGCGTGGCGTAATAGTCGGTCGCCACCGACTGGACGGTCGCATGCGCAGCCAGCCGGCCATCGGCGCAGCCGCTGACACCATCGGCAACGGCGAAAAGCAGGCCCTTCGTCGCAACCAGCCCGTCTGCCGGAATCACAACTCGGATTGCATCCTGATTTTCGCTGCGCGGCCCTGCGCACGTGGCTTCGCCGTAGCTCACCCGGAGGTGGCGACTCGGCTTCGCCTCGCTAGCAGACGTCTGGGACGTCCCCTCGTCCAGTGCCTGTGCACGCATCAAACGCGGGCTGCTGTGACCGCGGCGCTACCCCAGGTGGTCCGCCACCGGCGCTTGACCCCAACGAGGCCGAACCAGGCCAGTACGCACATCGCCGCGAACATCCACAGCCCGAATTGATAGTCACCCGTCGCCTGCTTGACCGCACCGAGCCCCGCCGTGAGGGCGAAACCACCGACACCGCCGGCCATGCCGATGAGGCCCGTCATCACACCGATTTCCTTGCGAAACCGCTGCGGCACGAGTTGGAACACCGAACCGTTGCCTGCGCCCAGGCAGAGCATCGCTACCACAAACAAGGCCAGCGCTGCGATCGCGCTCGGCAGGTTGAAGCCGACCATGGCGATGCAGATCGCCGCCACCATGTACATCGCCAGCAGTGCCTTGATCCCGCCGATGCGGTCCGCCAGCGCGCCGCCGAGCGGCCGCATGAGGCTCCCGCCGAACACGCACGCGGCCGTGTAATAGCCCGCCTTCACCGGGTCGAGTGCGTACTGGTCATGAAAATAGCCTGGCAACGTGCTGGCCAGCCCCAGGAAACCGCCAAAGGTCACGCTGTAGAAGAACATGAACCACCACGCATCCTTGTCACCCAAGGCCCGGGCGTAGTCCTTTGCGGTCTTCGGCGCGGGACGCTGAGGGGCATTCTTCGCACAGGTCACGAAGATCACCAAGGTCAGCAACAACGGGATCAAGGCGAAGCCGAACACGTTGCTCCAGCCGAACGCGGCGGCCAACAGCGGTGCCAGCAACGCGGCGAACACGGTACCGGAGTTGCCCGCGCCGGCGATGCCCATCGCCTTGCCCTGGTGTTCGGCCGGATACCACTGCGATGCCATGGGCAACGCCACCGCGAACGAGGCACCGGCGAAGCCGAGGAACACACCGAGCAGCAGCGTTTGCTCATAGGTATGCACACCGTTTATCCAAGCCACGGTCAACGCTGCGATAACCAATACCTGGCCGACGATTCCCGCCGACTTGGGCGAGTAGCGATCGGCGAAATAGCCCAGCACCAGCCGGAACACGGCGCCTGCCAGGATGGGCGTGGCGACCATGAAGCCACGCTGCTGGGTCGTCAGCCCCAGATCGGTCGCGATCTGCACCGCCATCGGGCCCAGCAGGTACCAGACCATGAAGCTCAAGTCGAAATACAGAAACGCCGCGAATAACGTCGGGGCATGGCCGGCTTTCCAGAAACTCGTATTCATTGCATCACCTCGATCCGTGGGTAATCGAAACCTGATCAGCCGAATGCCACTTCCACCTGGCCGTCCACCAACCGTGCGGGCCAGACCTGCAGGCGCTGGGCGGGGTCTTCCAGGCAGCTGCCATCACGCAGGCGGAAATGCTGTTTGTAGAGGGGTGCTGCGACCATCAGGTCGCCAAGCAGATGGCCGATCAGTCCGCGGCCGATGATGTTGGCGCCGGAACGCGGATCACGGTTCTCCAGGGCGAACACAGGCTGGTCGGCGTTGCGTGGCAGATAGAAGAGCGCGACCTGCACACCATCGATGCGGGCGACCACGCCGGAGTTGGCAACGAGGTCTTCGCGACGGCAAACGGACTGCCATGCCAGGGGTTCGGGCTTACGGGCGAGCATGTTCATCAGACGGCCTCCTCGGCGACGGGTACGAGCTTGAGTTCGTGTGCATTCGCCGGGCGGCGCTGTCCGCGCTCGCTGACGAAATGGATGTCAGGGTCACTGCCCTTGTCGTTGACGAAGGTCCGGAAGCGCTTGAGCTTCTCCGGGTCCTTCAAGGCATTGGCCCACTCGCACTCGTAGCGATCCACCACGAGTTGCATCTGGGCTTCCAGTTCAGCGCCAATCCCGAGGCTGTCGTCGACGACCACGGCCTTGAGGTAGTCCAGCCCGCCCTCGAGCGATTCGCGCCATACCGAGGTGCGCTGCAATTTGTCTGCCGTACGGATGTAAAACATCAGGACGCGATCGATGTACCGGATAAGCGTGGCGTCATCGAGATCGGTCGCGAACAGCTCGGCGTGCCGCGGCCGCATGCCGCCATTGCCACAGACATAGAGGTTCCAGCCGCTCTCCGTCGCGATAACGCCGATGTCCTTGCTCTGCGCCTCGGCGCACTCGCGGGTGCAGCCACTGACCGCGAACTTCAATTTGTGCGGTGCACGCAGGCCCTTGTAGCGATCCTCGATATGCAGCGCCATGGCCACGCTGTCCTGAACGCCGTAGCGGCACCAGGTGCTGCCGACACAGGACTTCACCGTGCGGGTCGACTTGCCGTACGCATGCCCTGTTTCGAAGCCTGCATCAATGAGCTCCGCCCAGATATCGGGCAATTCGTGCAACTGCGCACCAAACAGATCGATCCGCTGGCCGCCGGTGATCTTGGTATACAGGTCATATTTCTTGGCGACGGCACCGATGGCGATGAGCTTGTCGGGCGTGATCTCACCGCCCGGAATGCGCGGGACCACCGAGTACGTCCCGTTTTTCTGCATGTTGGCCATGAACGTGTCGTTGGTGTCCTGCAGCGGGACCAGCGATGGCTCCATGATCGGGCGGTTCCAGCACGATGCCAGGATCGATCCCACCACCGGCTTGCAGATATCGCAGCCCACATGGCCGTTGCCGTGCTTGGCCAGCAGTTCGTCGAACGTTTCGATGCCTTCGACGCGTACCAGGTGATACAGCGCCTGGCGGGTATGGGCGAAGTGTTCGCACAGACTCTTGTCGACTTCGACGCCACGCGCCGTCAGCTCATGCTCGAAGACCTGCTTGAGCAATGCCGAACAGCCGCCGCAGCCTGTCCCGGCCTTGGTGCAGGATTTGATGCCAGCCAGGTCGCTGCAGCCCTTGTCGATCGCCGAGCAAATGGAGGCCTTGGTGACGTTGTGGCACGAGCAGATGGTTGCCGTCGCCGGTAGCGCGTCCACACCGAGCGCGGGGGCGGCCTCACTGCGCGGGAGAATCAGGCTCGCCGGGTCGGTCGGGAGGGCAATGCCGTTCTGTACGTATTGCAGCAGCGTGTCGTAGTAGCTGTTGTCCCCCACCAGTACGGCGCCCAACGCGGTCTTGCCGTCCGCGGCAACCACTAGGCGGCGATAGCTCGCCGTGGCTTCGTCGATGAAGCGATAACTGCGTGCACCGGGCGTCGTGGCGTGCGCATCACCGATCGAACCGACGTCAACTCCGAGCAACTTGAGTTTGGTGGACATGTCCGCACCGGTGAACGGTTCGGCGGCCTGACCACACAAGCGCGCTGCCACGCTGCGCGCCATTTGATAACCCGGCGCGACGAGGCCGAAGACGCTGCCATTCCAGACCGCACACTCGCCGATCGCGAAGACATGCGGGTCGCTGGCTTGGCAGCTGTTGTCGATAACGATCCCGCCGCGCGCGCCCACTTCAAGCCCTGCCTGGCGTGCCAGCGCGTCTTGAGGCCGAATACCCGCCGAGAAGACGATCAGGTCCGTCTCGAGAAACTCATCGCCGGCAAAATTCATGCGGTAGCGGTATTCGCTGCCTTCGCTGATCGATGACGTTGCCTTAGACAGATGCACGCTCACGCCGAGGGCCTCGATCTGCGCCTTGAGCGCAAGGCCGCCATGATCATCCAGCTGAACCGGCATCAGGCGCGGCGCAAATTCCACTACATGCGCTTCGAGTCCAAGTGACTTCAGGGCATTAGCGGCCTCCAGCCCGAGCAGCCCGCCACCCACCACAACGCCGCGTCGCGCGCCCCTGGCCGCAGCGCGGATCTGGTCCAGATCATCCAGTGTCCGGTAGACCAGACGCGCATTCCCGGTAGCCCCGTCGATGGGCGGCACGAACGGATAGGAGCCCGTCGCCAATACCAGCTCGTCGTAGCCCATGACCCCATTCGCGGTGGTGACCGTCCGCGCGGCAAGGTCGATCCCGTCTACCGGGGTAGCGAGGTGCAGGTGCACATTTGCCGTGCGGTAAAGCGCAACATCGCCCATGGCCAGCGACTCGGCATCCCGCCCACCGAAATACTCGGAGAGGTGGACGCGGTCGTACGCACGCAGGGGTTCTTCGCCGAACACATGGATCTGGAAGCGAAGATGCGCGCCGTAGGCCACGAGTTGCTCAACGCAGTGGTGCCCGACCATGCCATTACCCACCACGACAAGGGTGGGCAGTGCATTGGGAGTGGCGAGGTGATGAGTCATGGGAACCTCGGCTTAGCCATTCTCGGTTTTTCAAAAGCAAAAAAAGGCGCCCGGACCGTTTGCGGTCCAGGCGCCTTTGCCTGTTCTGTCTTAGCGATGTGGTTAGCCGGCGTCGCAGTGGATCCGGCTACGCCAACGGCTTTGCACCCGCCGTGCCAGAACCCGGAATAACCGGATTCGATTGGCTACAGCCCGCGCGATCCGTCGCGTCCGAAAGGCACTCATCCACAGCTCGTTAGCACAGCAGCCCCCGATGCAAGGCTTCCAAACCGTGCATGGGCCCGCTTGGCTGCACCAAAGCCGATCAAATTTGATCCTTCAGATGCATTCCGTCCCACATGTGATTGCGCGCTCAAGCAGGCGCCGGTCGTGGCTGAAAGGGACCGAGGCCTAAAGCGAACACGGCTGGCACAGCCTTTGCGAGGACGTTGAGGCAGCGATTCCCAATGGATCGCCCCGTACGACAAAGGCGCCGTCCCACATCCGTTTAACAACGGAACGTGGCTGGCGCCTTTTTTGTGGGCGCAAATCCGGAGTTACGGCGGCCAGCCTGCCGTGTTGAACCCGCCATCACGTTTGGAAGATCGGTATGACGAGAACGGTGAACAGCGTATGTCCCTACTGCGGTGTCGGTTGCGGCATTGTCATGACGGTCAAGGACGGGCGCGTCATCAAGGTCGAAGGTGACAAGGGGCATCCCGGCAACCGGGGCCGGCTGTGTACCAAGGGCAGCAGCTGCCACCAACCCATTGCCCACGAGGGCCGCCTCGACCGGGCCTACCTACGTCGTGACCGCCACACGGACCCGACACCGCTGGCGCTGGATCAGGCCATCACTGAAACGGCCGCACGACTTCGCGGCATCATTGACACCCACGGGCCCGATGCGGTCGCGCTCTACGTGTCAGGCCAGATGTCACTGGAGGCGCAGTACCTGGCCAACAAACTGGCAAAAGGCTTCATTGGCACCAACCAGATCGAATCCAATTCCCGGTTGTGTATGGCCAGCGCGGGTACGGGCTACAAGCTGTCGCTGGGCAGCGACGCCCCGCCCGGCTCGTACGATGATTTCGACAAGGCGGACCTGTTCCTGGTCAGCGGCGCAAACATGGCGGACTGTCACCCCATCCTCTATCTGCGAATTATGGACCGGGTGAAAGCGGGCGCCCGGCTGATCGTTGTCGATCCGCGCCGAACCGCGACCGCCGAGAAGGCTGATCTCTATTTGCCCATTCGGCCGGGCACCGATCTGGCCCTGCTCAATGGCCTTCTCTATTTGCTGCATGCGAACGGGCACTGTGATGCGGATTTCATCGCGCAACACACGGAAGGCTGGGCGGAAATGCCGGATTTTCTGGCGGACTACACTCCGGCCAGAGTCGCAGCGATAACTGGCATCAGTGAGGCGGACCTGAACCAGGCAGCGGTATGGATCGGCGAAGCCGGTGACTGGATGAGCTGTTGGACCATGGGCCTCAACCAAAGCACGCATGGCACCTGGAACACCAATGCGCTGTGCAACCTTCATCTGGCAACCGGGGCCATCTGCCGGCCAGGCAGCGGGCCGTTCTCGCTGACCGGCCAGCCCAACGCAATGGGTGGACGCGACATGGGCTACATGGGGCCGGGGCTTCCGGGCCAACGCTCGGTGCTCAGCAGCGTCGATCGCGAATTCGTGGAGGGCATGTGGGGCGTCGCGCCAGGCACATTGCACACACGCGTCGGCGGCGGCACGGTCGCCCTGTTTGAAGACATGCGCGCCGGGCGGATCAAAGCCTGCTGGATCATCTGCACCAACCCGGTCGCAAGCGTGCCAAACCGCGAGACCGTGATCGAAGCGCTCCAGCGCGCCGAGCTGGTGATTGCCCAGGATGCGTACCTGGATACCGAAACCAACCGCTACGCCGACATCCTGCTGCCCGCCGCACTGTGGGCCGAAGCCGATGGCGTGATGATCAACTCCGAGCGCAACGTCGCCCTGACACCGCAAGCGGTCGACGCACCTGGCGAGGCCTTGGCGGACTGGCAGCTGATTGCCCGAGTCGCCAAGGCCATGGGCTTTCCCGGCTTCGACCATGCATCCGCTGCTGACGTCTTCGACGAGATCCGGGGCTTCTGGAACCCAGGGACGGGCTACGACATGCGCGGCATCAGCCACGCCCGGCTCCGTAATGGCCCGGTGCAGTGGCCATGCGGCCCTAAGGACACGGCCGACCGCCACCCCATTCGCTACCTGGCGGACAGCACAAGCCAGATCGTGCGGCTGTATGGACAAGGCGATGCGCCGCGTATCGTCTTCGCCACATCGAGCGGCAAGGCGCAGTTTTTCGCGCGGCCCCATATCGATCCGAACGAGCTGCCCGATGCGGACTTCCCTTTCATACTCAATACCGGGCGCCTGCAGCACCAGTGGCATACCCTCACCAAGACCGGCAAGGTCGGCACGCTCAATGCGCTCAACCCGCACCCCTTCATCGAGGTACATCCCACCGATGCGGGCGCTCTTCGTGTCGCCTCCGGCGACCATTTGGAAATCCGCTCGCGCCGCGGGCGCGCCGTGCTGCCGGTGCAGATCAGTGACCGCGTGCAGCCGGGCAACGCCTTCGCCCCGTTTCACTGGAACGACCTGTATGGCGAGAACCTGGCCATCAATGCACTCACCAGCGACGCGGTGGACCCCCTGTCGTTCCAGCCGGAACTCAAGGTCTGTGCGGTCAGCCTGACGCGCATCGAGTTGCTCGAACATCAGTTCCTGCCGGTGCGGGCGAGCCGTGACGCTCAAAAACCGTATCGCGCACCGTTGCGAGTCCTCGCGGATACATTGGGCATCGACATGGATGCGAGACCTGCGCTGAGCGAAACCGAGCGCACCTGGATGGCCGGCTTCATCGAGGGCGCAGGCTCCCGTGCAGAACGCCCCATCCCGAATCTGCCGGCGTCTGCACCTATGGCTGCCCGGACACGCCTGTGGCTCGACGGGCTGTTGGCTGGCCTGTATGCCGAGGCCGTGCCCATCGTGGAGGTCCAGTCCGACGCTACGCTGCTTTGGGCGTCGCAGACCGGCACGGCCGAAGCCCTGGCGCGACGCGTGGCGGACAGGCTTAGGGCAGCTGGCCTGTCGATCGACCTGCACTGCATGGCAGACGTGTCGATCGATACGCTGGCGGCCTGTAAAACGCTGATCCTGGTCAGCAGCACCTTTGGCGATGGTGATGCGCCGGATAACGGGCAGGCCTTTTGGGACGCCCTTCAGGCGACCGAGATCCGCCTCGAAGGCCTGCGCTTTGCCGTACTGGCCCTGGGCGATAGCAGTTACGACCGGTTCTGCCAGCATGGCCGCGCCCTGGAAACCGCTCTGTTGGATCGTGGCGCAACGGCCCTGCTGCCCTGCGAATGCTCCGACGCGGACCATGACGGTACGGAGCAGGCCTGGTCCGCACGCCTCCTTCCGCTGCTGTCCGACAAGCCGCCGATTGCTGACACAGCTGCCCCCGCCCATGACGCCACCGCAGCGAGCCGGGATCGGCCCGTCGCGTCCCGACTCATTCACAACCTGCGCCTCAACCGGCATGGCTCAGGGAAAGACACCCGTGCACTCGCATTGAGCCTCGAAGGGACAGACCTGACCTACGAGGCAGGCGACGCGCTTGGCGTCTGGCCGCGCAACTGTCCGTCGTTGGTCGAAGAGGTATTGCGAGGCGCCCATTTGACCGGTGACGAACTCGTCAACGTACCCAAAGGGGGCGACCTTCCGCTGCGGGAGGCGCTGAGCGAACACCTTGAAATCACCCGGCCGACGCTCGATACGCTCAGGCTTATCGCGCAATACAGCGGCGACGATGCCCTGCAGGCCCGGCTCGCTGACGGTGTCGGCCTGAAGGAATGGCGATGGGGCCGCCAACTGGCGGATGTGCTGCAGGCACATCCCGCCCGACTCGATGCAGCCATGCTCGTTTCCACCCTGAAGCGCATGCAGCCGCGCCTCTACTCCATCTCCTCGAGCGCCAAGGCCCATCCCGGCGAGGTGCACCTGACCGTTTCATCCGTGCGCTACGGCCGCCGTAAAGGCGTCGCATCGACGTTTCTGGCCGATCGCGCCGAAGGCGTCGATGTTCCGATCTTCGTCCAGAGAACACGGGACTTCCGGCCGCCGAAGGGGGATGTTCCGGTCATCATGATCGGCCCCGGCACCGGCGTTGCGCCCTTCCGCGCGTTTCTTCAAGAGCGGCGAGCGCGTGGGGACACCGGCCAGAACTGGCTGTTCTTCGGCGAACAGCATGCCGCGACCGACTTCTACTACCGCGACGAGCTGCAGGCACTGCATGCCGACGGATTCCTTACGAACCTCAGTCTCGCGTTCTCGCGGGACCAGCCGTACAAGGTGTACGTCCAGGACCGCATTCGCGAGCAGGGCGAAACGCTCTGGCGCTGGCTGGATGCTGGCGCTCACCTTTATGTATGCGGCGATGCCACTCGCATGGCGAAGGATGTGGACGCGGCCCTGCGTGACGTCATCACCACTCATGGCGGCCTGAGCGAAACGCTTGCCGCCGATTTCATGCGCACGCTCGCGCAAGACAAACGCTATGTACGGGACGTGTACTGATATGAAGACACCTATGGCTGAAGTGCTCTCCTTGCCTGCGAAGGTCTGGCTGATCGGTGCAGGGCCAGGCGATCCGGAATTGCTGACCCTCAAGGCTGTTCGCGCACTCAACGAGGCACAGGTCGTGCTCATCGACGATCTCGTCAACCCTGCCGTACTGGACCACTGCCCCCAGGCGCGCGTGGTGAAAGTGGGCAAGCGCGGCGGCTGCCGGTCGACGCCGCAGGCATTCATTCATCAGCTGATGCTGCGTTACGCCCGGCAGGGCAAGGTCGTCGCGCGGCTCAAAGGTGGCGACCCATGCATCTTCGGTCGTGGCGGCGAAGAGGCCGAGTGGCTGGCAAAGCATGGCGTCGCGTGCGAAATCGTCAATGGCATCACGGCGGGGCTGGCCGGTGCGACCGCTTGCGGAATCTCCCTCACCCTGCGTGGCATCGCCCGAGGCGTAACGCTGGTTACCGCCCACACACAGGATGACAGCGCACCGGATTGGGCCGCGCTGGCGCGAAGCGGCACCACTTTGGTGGTTTACATGGGCGTCTCAACGCTGGAAACAACGTGCCAGGGCTTGCTCGCGGGCGGGCTCTGCCCTACCACGCCGGTGGCCATGATCGAAAATGCATCGCTGCCTCACCAGCGTCACCAGACCACTACCCTCGCCCACTTGCGCGAAGACGCCGCGGCGTTCGGCTTGCAAAGCCCGGCCGTGCTGGTGATAGGTGAGGTCGTCGGCCATGCGCTGCCGCTGCCTGACACATTGCCGTCAGCACGCCGGGCCTCCTGACGTCCTCGCTGTAGATCTCCCATGGACCGCAAATTGCACCTGCGATCTGTTCAATGGCTGGGGTTGTTAGCGATATGACTGAACTTCACATGCCGCCGGCCCTGCGCTTCATGCTGGCCGCGCGTCGCTGCGAACTGCAGGGCCTTGAAAGCCTGGCGCTCACAGGCGAACTCGTTTCAAGGCTCAGCGAACTGGTTCATGCGCTGCAGAAGGAGCGTGGCTACTCGAACATATTCCTTGCGGACAAGGACGCGTCACGGCTGCACGCACTCGATGGGCATAGCCACGAGGCCGAGGCCATCGAGAATCATGTCCGGGGCTGCTTCGAGCGCTTCGACCTCGAAGCCGCCAGCGCGACCGACCGCGCTCGCCTGTTCAATCGGATCGCGTACGTGCTGCATGGCCTGGATGATCTGCCAGGTGTCAGGCGGCGCCTTCGGGAAGGGCTGCTTTCACCCGGCCAAGCGACGGCCCACTTCACTCGACTGATCGGCGGGCTGCTCGCTGTCGTTTTCGAAGCGGCAGACACCGCGGTCGATCCCACGATCACCCGAGCGCTAGTGGCACTTTTCAACTTCATGCAGGGCAAGGAGCTCGCCGGACAAGAGCGAGCGGCCGGTGTCGCAGGCTTCTCGGCAGGCTTCTTTACGACTGACCAGATCGACCACCTTCGACATTTGTCCGAAGGCCAGGCGCGCTGCTTCGACATCTTTGCCCAGTACACCGACCGCACCGGGCAAACGCTTTGGGAGAACGTGCAGTACGCCGCGCCCGCCGTCCAGCTGGCGCAGTTGCGCACGATGGCGCAGCGGACGTCGAAAGACGCGGCCGTTTCACCGTCACTGTGCGACCTCTGGTTCGATCTCGCCACACAGCGCATCGATGCCATGAAGACGATCGAGGCGCATCTTGCCGCAGATCTGCTCGACCGCTGCCAAGGGGCAATCCGCGCCGCCCAGGCCGACCTGGACAATCACAGGGCGCTTCTCAAGCGGCTCGCAGGTTTCGACCGAGCCAGTGGCCAAGCCGTACTTTTCAATATTCACGGCAGCGCATTGGACAGCGGCCCCCAGGACGGGGTAGGCGCCCACTTGAACCGCTCGATCCTCGACCTGATGCAGGAGCAGACGACACGCCTGCAGAGCGTCAATGATGAGCTCAAGGATGCCCGCCAGACGCTGGACGAGCGCCGGACGGTCGAGCGCGCCAAGAAAGCCCTCATGAAGGAATATCACCTGCACGAAGGCGACGCCTACAAGCATCTGCAAAACGCGGCCATGCAACGCGGCATGCGGTTGGCTGACGTTGCCAGAACCGTGCTCGAACAGGTTGGCCGCAAGGGGGCCATCCGCTCCTGACGGCGCCCCGCCGCTTCAGCCATCTCGATCTGCAGACTTGTACAGCGCTCGCAGACTGTAGAACTCAGCACCGTTCGCAACGCTCGAAAGGTTAACCCCGTTTCGAGCGTATTCATGGACCTCGTCATTGCCCGCCCCGAAGGGTTGTACTGCCCGCCCGGCGACTTCTACATCGACCCCTGGCGCCCGGTCGACCGCGCCGTCATCACGCACGCCCACGGGGATCACGCGCGCTGGGGGATGGGCCACTATCTGGCGGCAGACGCCAGCGAAGGCATCCTTCGCTCACGCATCGCCGCTGACATGCCCCTGCAGACGCTGCCCTACGGTGAGCGGCTCGTTCACCATGGAGTCACGCTGAGCTTCCACCCGGCCGGGCACGTGCTGGGGTCGGCGCAGATCCGCCTGGAATACCAAGGGGAAGTCTGGGTTGCGTCGGGGGACTACAAGGTGGAACCGGACGGTACCTGCGATCCGTTCGAGCCGGTGCGCTGCCATACCTTCATCACCGAGTCGACGTTCGGCCTGCCGATCTACACGTGGCAGCCACAAGCGGAAATATTTGCCGGCATCAACGAATGGTGGCGGGCGAACCGCGAGCAAGGCCGTGCGAGCGTGCTGTTCTCCTACGCGTTCGGCAAGGCCCAGCGGATTCTTCACGGGATCGACGACAGCATCGGTCCGATCCTCGTGCACGGCGCAGTCGAGCCGCTCAACCGGGTCTATCGCGATGCCGGCGTCCGGATTCCCGAAACGCACTACGCCGGTGATTTCAAGAAGACCGACCCGACGATCCGCGAAGCGCTGATCGTCGCGCCGCCCTCCGCCGCCGGAAGCACGTGGATGCGCCGATTTGGGGATTACTCCGATGCCTTTGCCAGCGGCTGGATGATGCTGCGCGGAACGCGGCGGCGTCGGGGCGTTGATCGCGGTTTCGTGCTCTCGGACCACGCCGACTGGCCAGGCCTGCTTTGGGCAGTCGAGCAGACGGGCGCGGAGCGCGTCATGGTGACCCATGGCTCGGTGGCGGTTCTGGTCCGCTACCTGCGCGAGCAGGGCCTGGACGCCCAGGGCTTCACGACCGAATACGGCGATGAGGAAGACGTTGAGCTCGTGGACAAGGAGGCGCCATGAAAGCCTTCGCCGAACTCTACGCTCGACTGGACGAAACCACATCCAGCAATGCGAAGCTGGCCGCGATGGTCGACTATTTCAGCGATGCACCCGCCGCCGACGCCGCGTGGGCGGTGTACTTCCTCTCGGGCGGTCGGCCGAGGCAGCTCGTTCCGACCCGGCTGATGCGGGAACTGGCAATGCAGGCAGCCGGCCTACCTGAATGGCTGTTCGAGGAAAGCTACCAGGCCGTTGGCGACCTGGCCGAAACCGTTTCCCTGCTGGTGCCAACGGCTGACTACAACAGCGATGCCGGCCTGGCCGAATGGATGGAAGACAAGCTCCTGCCCTTGCGTGGCCAGTCGCCCGAAGCCTTGGCCGACGCACTCCCGCCCTTATGGGGCCAGCTCGACAAGCAGAGCTTGATGGTGTGCTTGAAACTGATCACGGGCGCCTTCCGCGTCGGCGTTTCCAAGCTGTTGGTCACCCGTGCACTGGCAGCCATGACAGGGCTCGACGCCAAGCGCATTGCGCAACGTCTGGTGGGCTATACGGATTTGTCCAACCGCCCGGACGCGCTGGCCTACGCTCGGCTGATCGCGCCGGAATCGGATGACGAGCACGCCCAGCGTGGCGGTCAGCCGTACCCCTTCTTTCTTGCACATCCCCTTCAATTGCCGGTCGAGCAGTTCGATGACGCGCTTGGCCCTCCGAGTCATTGGCAGGTCGAGTGGAAGTGGGATGGCATTCGCGCACAACTGGTGAAGCGCGATGGTCGCTTGTGGGTCTGGTCGCGCGGGGAGGAACTGATCAGCGAGCGTTTTCCCGAGCTCGACGAGCTGGCCCCATTGCTGCCGGACGGCACCGTGATCGACGGCGAACTTGTCGTCTGGAAGCACGCCCCCGATGCGACCGCTTCACAAGCCGACCTCATGAACGAAGCCTCCTCGCTCGATAGCGAAGCACTGAACCAAGGCGTGGAAACCGAACTGGAGCGCTTTGGCATCCAGCCCTTTGCGCTGCTTCAACAACGCATCGGCCGCAAAACCTTGACCAAGAAGATCCTGCAGGACGTACCGGTCGCTGTACTGGGCTATGACCTGCTCGAATGGGAAGGCAAGGATTGGCGAAGCCGCCCCCAGTACGAGCGCAGGGCTCAGATGGAAACCGTCATTGCCGACTGCGCGAGCCCCCGACTGATGCCGTCGCCGGTGCTGACCGGCGAGAGCTGGGCAGACCTGGCCGAGCAGCGTGAAGCCTCGCGTGCGCTAGGCGTGGAAGGCATGATGCTCAAGGCACGCGATGCGCTTTATGGTGTGGGCCGCACCAAGGACATGGGCGTGTGGTGGAAATGGAAGATCGATCCATTCTCCGTCGACGCCGTGCTGATCTACGCACAGCGCGGCCATGGCCGTCGCGCCAGTCTGTATTCCGACTATACGTTCGCCGTTTGGGACAATCCGCCGGGTTCGAAGGAGCGCACGCTGGTCCCGTTCGCAAAGGCCTACTCCGGCCTCACAGACGAAGAGATGCGCAAGGTCGACGCCATCGTCCGCAAGACAACCGTTGAAAAGTTTGGCCCGGTCCGCAGCGTTACGCCCACGCTGGTCTTTGAGCTGGGGTTCGAAGGCATTGCGCTGTCGAAACGTCACAAGAGCGGCATCGCGGTACGCTTTCCGCGCATGCTGCGCTGGCGCCACGATAAAAAAGTCGACGAAGCGGATACGCTGGCCAACCTTCAGGAGCTTCTGCAGTGAACCGCCCGAAGCCTGCATGTCACCGCGCGACCGCCGATGAGCGCAGGTCTTCATGACACTGGCGTCAGACTGGTTTGCCGCGAATGGCTGGAAACCCTTTCCCTTCCAGAAACAGGTCTGGGCCGCGATTGGCCGGGGCGAGTCAGGCTTGCTCCACGCCTCCACCGGGGCGGGCAAGACATACGCGGTGTGGCTGGGCGCACTCAACCGCCTGGCGCGTAATGCCAAGCCCAGTGAGAAACCTGTACCGCTGCAGGTGCTGTGGATCACCCCTATGCGCGCGCTCGCCGCTGATACGGCGCGCGCCCTGCAGCGTCCGCTGGACGAGCTGGGCCTGAACTGGAGCCTCGGCCTTCGCACCGGCGACACGGGCAGCGCGGAACGTGCCCGGCAGTCGCGACGGCTTCCTAGTGTCATGGTGACCACACCGGAATCGCTGACCCTGCTGCTCACGCGTGCAGACGCGCATCAGGCGTTCAACAGCCTGCGTATGGTGGTGGTGGATGAATGGCACGAACTGCTGGGCAACAAACGAGGCGTCCAGTTGCAACTCGCACTGGCTCGCCTGCGTCGCTGGCACCCCGACCTCCTGGTTTGGGGACTGTCGGCAACGCTTGGTAATCTTGACCACGCGCACGACGTGCTGCTTCACCCGGGTCATGGCAAGGTCGTCCAGGGCCGTGTCGACAAGACCCTGAAAGTCGACACATTGCTGCCCGACAGCATCGAGCGCTTTCCTTGGGCCGGTCACCTCGGCCTGCGCATGTTGCCTCGGGTGGTCGAAGAGCTTGAATCTGCCAGCACCACCCTGGTCTTTACCAATACGCGCTCGCAGGCTGAGCTCTGGTACCAGGCCTTGCTCGGTGCACGCCCGGACTGGGCGGGACTGATTGCACTGCACCACGGTTCGCTCGCGCGCGAGGTGCGGGACTGGGTGGAACTGGGCCTGAAGACGGGGCAGCTGAAGGCCGTGGTCTGTACGTCCAGCCTGGATCTGGGCGTGGACTTCCTACCGGTCGAGCGTGTTCTGCAGATCGGATCCCCTAAGGGCGTTGCCCGTCTCATGCAACGTGCAGGCCGTTCCGGGCATGCGCCGGGTCGCCCGTCGCGCGTGACGCTGGTGCCTACGCACTCCATCGAAGTGGTCGAAGCCGCGGCGGCGCAAAAGGCAATCGCGGCAGGGCGCGTCGAGGGCCGAGAATCGCCGGACAAACCCCTGGACGTGCTCGTCCAGCATCTGGTGAGCATGGCGCTCGGTGGAGGGTTCAAGCCGGACACGCTGCTGGCCGAGGTGTGTGAGGCCTGGGCGTACCAGACGCTCACCGACGCGGAATGGGAATGGGCGCTGGCCTTCGTTCGCCACGGTGGCCATTCACTGACGGCCTACCCGGACTACCGCCGAGTCGAGCCCGACGAGAATGGCATCTGGCGCGTGCCGGATCGCCGCATTGCCCTGCGCCACCGTATGAGCATTGGCACCATCGTAAGCGACGCCAGCCTTACCGTTCGCTGGTGGAGCAAAGGCGGCAGCGGCACTTCGCTGGGCTCGGTCGAGGAAGGCTTCATCGCCCGGCTGCGACCAGGTGATTGCTTTCTGTTTGCAGGCCGGCTGCTTGAACTCGTCCGGGTGGAAGGCATGGTTGCATTCGTCAACCGTGCCAGCGGCCGAAAGGCAGCCGTACCGCGCTGGAATGGCGGCCGAATGCCCCTTTCGAGCGAGCTGGCGGACGCCGTGGTAGCGCAATTCGGTGAAGCGGCCGAAGGGCGATTTGCCAACGACGAGATGCAATTGGTGCAACCGCTGCTGAGTGTTCAGAAGGACTGGTCTGCGTTGCCCACGCCCGATACGCTCCTGGCCGAAACCATGAAATCCAGGGAAGGCTGGCACCTGTTTCTCTACCCGTTCGCAGGACGGCATGTGCATCTGGGCCTCGCCAGCCTGCTTGCCTGGCGAATGGGCCAGCGGCAACCTGCGACGTTTTCGATTGCCGTCAACGACTACGGCTTCGAGCTGTTATCACCGACCGAAGTGGACTGGCCGCAATGGCTGAACGAGACACTGTTCGACCCGAGCGACCTGCTGCATGACGTGCTCGCCAGCCTTAATGCGAGCGAGCTCGCGCGACGCCGCTTTCGAGAAATCGCTCGGGTGGCCGGCCTGGTGTTTTCGGGGTACCCCGGCGCACAAAAGAGCACGCGGCAGCTGCAGGCGTCCAGCGGCCTGTTCTTCGATGTGTTCCGCCAGTACGATCCGGAAAATCTGCTCCTGGGCCAGGCCGAGGAGGAGGTACTCAAGCAGGAGCTGGACGTCCATCGTCTGCAGGACACCTTGACCCGACTGCGGTCGCTGCGATTGGACATGCACGCGGTCAAGCGCGCCACGCCTTTGGCATTTCCGCTGATGGTCGAGCGTTTCCGTGAAAGCATGAGCTCGGAAAAGCTTGCAGACCGTATTCGCCGCATGGTCGCCGATCTCGATCAAGCGGCAGGCCCCGGCGGCTATCACATCGAGCCAGACGCCACGATCGAGGCGCCGCGCGAAAAATCCTCCAAGCGGGAGCCGCGTAGCCGAAAGACCGGCGAGCCGCGACGCAGCAATCGCACTCCACGTAAACCCAGGATGCGTTAATCCATCCGACCTCAGAGGAGCTGAATTCCCTGCATGACCCCTGCCCTTCCCGTCACATACTGTGGTGCAGACCTCCTGCTGTTAGCTGACAAAGCCATCCATTGGCCTGATCAGGGCGCACTGCTCATGGCTGATGTGCATATTGGCAAGGCTGCAACCTACCGGCGGCTCGGGCAACCGGTCCCGCACGGAACCACCGCCGATAATCTTGCACGCATCGATCATTTGCTGGAGCGCTATCCCAGCGAGCGGCTCATCATCCTCGGTGATTTTCTGCATGCGCCGGAAGCGCACAATCTCGCAACGCTCCACATGCTAGGTCGATGGCGCCAGCAGCATGCGGAGCTGGAGGTCATTCTTATCCGCGGCAATCACGATCGACGCGCTGGCGATCCGCCCGCAGAGCTCGCGATTCGCTCAGTCGCTGAACCGCTGCTTTTAGGGCCCCTGGCATTGCAACACGAGCCCGATCCGCACCCGACTCACGGCGTCGTCGCGGGGCACCTTCATCCCATGAGGGTCTTGCGCGGCCCAGGTCGTGAGCGGCTGCGCCTGCCATGCTTTCACTTCGAGGACCGGATGTGCCTGATGCCGGCGTTCGGTCTCTTTACCGGGGGCATGAACGTCGACGCCACCGAAGGCTCACGACAGTACGTCGTGGCGGACGGTGGCGTCTGGAAGGTTGGGTGATTAGGAAAGGCCTAGAGCCGGGAAATACCGGTAATCGCGATGCCATAACATTCCGCGAGCTGCACCGCTGGCTCACTCAGATCAAGCGTCTCGTCGCCTGGCTCTTTCGCCTCGCAGTGCTCGTCCGCGTAGGTAAGCACATGCTGCACTGCATCATCCATGCTCGGCGCTTCGGGCGATTCGAGCTCCAGCTTCGCAGTGTTGTTGTCTTTGCTGTAGGTGATAGCCCATTTCGACATGACGCATTCCTCCACAAAACTGACTGTGGCAGCCAGACTCGGCCGCCAATCCAGTAAAGACGATCAGACGCGGGTTCGTCGCCCGCAATTTGTAATGGGTCGTAACCGGTGACACCGAATGCAGTTCCGGATGCTGAGCTCAGGCCATGGGCGTTGGCGGCGGCTGATCAGGCACCGTCGGCTCCCCGGGTTCGGTCGGCAGATCCGGCACGCCAGGCTCGGGCGTGTCTGGTTGAGGCTGGCCCGGAATACCGCCGGCCAACTGCCTCCATACCCCTACGGCATGTTCAGCCAGAATCAGTTCGGCAAGTATCGGGTCATCGGGCATCGTCCGCGCCGCGTTCGTATCGAGGTAATAAGACATCGCAAGGCTCCATCGGGGCGCACGCACTACAGCGGGCTGTACCAGATAGAGGCGGGGGCGCGATCGAAAATTCCCCCCGCTCGTCTTTTTAGGCGCCAACGCGTTGCACGCTGGCGCGAGTATCAGGCCTTGGGCAGGGTCACGCCCCGCTGGCCCTGATACTTGCCACCGCGGTCCTTGTACGACACTTCGCATGCCTCGTCCGACTGCAGAAAGAGCATCTGCGCCACGCCTTCATTGGCGTAGATCTTGGCCGGCAGGTTGGTGGTATTGGAAAACTCGAGGGTGACATGACCTTCCCACTCGGGCTCCAGCGGCGTCACGTTGACGATGATGCCGCAACGCGCGTAGGTGCTTTTGCCCAGGCAGATGGTGAGGACATCACGCGGGATGCGGAAGTACTCGACCGTCCGGGCAAGCGCGAACGAGTTTGGAGGGATGATGCAGACGTCGCTTTTGATATCGACGAAGCTCTTTTCGTCAAAATTCTTCGGATCCACGATAGCGGAGTGGATATTGGTGAAGACCTTGAATTCGTCCGCACAGCGGACATCGTAGCCATAACTGGATACACCGTACGAGATGACCCGGCTTTCATCCGCGCCTCGTACCTGACGCTCGACGAACGGCTCGATCATGCCCTGCTCGAGCGCCATGCGGCGGATCCACTTGTCAGATTTGATGCTCATGAGGGCGTCCTGAAGGCTATATGAATAGTGCCGCGCATATTACCGGCGGCGGCTCAGGTCTTCAAAGCAAGCAGACGCCGAACCCGTTTTACCGCTCGTCGCACCCGCGCTCACCGCTTTGACTATCATTCTCATTAACATTAATATCCCCGGCAACACGCCACATTCGCTATAGGGCCACGCATGTACGTATGTCTCTGCCAGGGTGTAACCGACGGACAGATCCGCGACGCGATCTATGAAGGGTGCTGCAGCTACCGTGATGTTCGCGAGTCATTGGGCGTAGGGACTCAATGCGGAAAGTGTGCGTGCGTTGCCAAGCAAGTCGTACGCGATACCCTCGCCGAGGTACAGAGCAGCGCGGCGGTCAACCTGGCTTATCCTGCGCAATTTGCCTCTGCCTGATCAGTGATGAATAAGAAAGCGACCCGAAGGTCGCTTTTTTTGTGCCCGTTGTTTCCGCTCGGGAAGCGGATCGTTCATGCCGCGCTTCAGGTTTGTGTTTCGAATCATATGTTTAGCATCCGAATGCGGAATGCAAACATTCTTATTCAGATTCGAATCCCTATGAATATCAGATAGTTACTGTTGACCCTTGTGAGTTTGGTCCGCACACTTCGGCTATTACAAATCGGCACGGCGGACTCTTCCAATGAAAGGCGACAAGATTGTCATTCAGCATCTGAACAAGGTACTGGGCAACGAACTCGTGGCAATCAACCAGTATTTCCTGCATGCGCGCATGTACGAGGACTGGGGTCTGAATCGTCTTGGCAAGCACGAGTACGATGAATCCATTGATGAGATGAAGCATGCCGATAAGCTCATCAAACGCATTCTTTTCCTCGAAGGCCTGCCCAACCTTCAGGAACTGGGCAAGCTGTTCATTGGTGAAAATACCAAGGAGATGCTGGAGTGCGACCTGAAGCTCGAGCAGATGGCCGTGCCGGATCTCAAGACCGCGATCGCGCACTGCGAAAGCGTCGGCGATTATGGCAGCCGCGAACTGCTGGAGGACATTCTGGAGTCCGAAGAAGAGCACATAGACTGGCTCGAAACCCAGCTGGGCCTGATTGAGAAAGTGGGTCTGGAGAATTACCTGCAGTCGCAGATGGGCGATGAAGACCATTGAGACAGGAACAGGCTCAATAAAAAAGCCCCGCTGATGCGGGGCTTTTTTATGCGCGATTGCTTATTCGGGCTTCGCAACCGCTTCTTTGATCAATGGCTGAAGCTCGCCCTTCTCGAACATTTCGATGAGGATGTCGCTACCGCCAACCAGTTCGCCGTTCACCCACAGCTGCGGGAACGTAGGCCAGTTGCCGTACTTGGGCAGGTTGGCGCGAATTTCAGGGTTTTGAAGAATGTCGACATAGGCGAACTTCTCGCCACATGCCATTAGCACCTGCGAGGCGCGGGCAGAGAAGCCGCACTGGGGCGCATTCGGTGAGCCTTTCATGTACAGCAGGACGCTGTTGCTGGAGATCTGGTCTTTAATGGTTTCGATGATATCCATGAGCACCTCTTGAAACAGTACTTCCCGGACAGGGCCGGCACGATTGCGGCAGTGTAACCAAAATCCGACCTGCCCGCTCGGACTTCTTGGCACCCTACCCCTCCGCAATGCCTGCTCCGTCCAGTCTCTCGGGTTCAATCCGGCGCGATCGGGTTCCACCCAGGCGGCAGAAGCGGGCCGATTGCGCCAATGTTCGACTTCCTTATAAGATCCCGCCTTCACTCAATTCGTTGCCTCCAGCTGGCACGAATACGCGATGACTGACGCTGGCGCGCGAATACGCGATGCCCCAGCGAGATCGCAGCTGGTCCCCCGCCTCACCCAACCTCACGCATTCAGGCCACGGACCAGGGCCTGCAGCAGTGAATACAGGTAACGCACCATGAGCATTCGGCACTTTCTCTCCATGATGGACTACAGCCCGGCGGAACTGTCTGGCCTGATTCGTCGCGGCATGGAGCTGAAAGACCTGCGCCGACGCGGCGCGCTCCATGAGCCGCTCAAGAGTCGTATCCTGGGTATGATTTTCGAAAAGGCGTCGACGCGTACGCGTGTTTCGTTCGAAGCGGGAATGATCCAGCTGGGTGGACAGGCGATTTTCCTGTCACCCCGCGATACGCAACTTGGCCGTGGCGAACCGATCTGCGACAGCGCGATCGTGCTCTCCAGCATGCTGGACGCCGTGATGATCCGCACCTTCGCCCACCAGAACCTGCTTGATTTTGCCGCGCACTCCCGTGTCCCTGTGATCAATGGTCTATCCGACGATCTGCATCCCTGCCAGCTGTTGGCCGACATGCAGACCTTCGCCGAACACCGGGGCAGCATCGCAGGCAAGACAGTGGCCTGGATCGGCGACGGCAATAATATGTGCAACAGCTACATCGAGGCCGCCATGCAGTTCGACTTCCGCCTCAATGTCGCCTGCCCGGCCGGCTACGAGCCGGATGGGCGTCTGACGGCTCAAGCGGGCGACCGCATCCACGTCATGCGCGATCCGCGCGAGGCGGTTCAGGGTGCACATCTGGTCAGCACGGATGTCTGGGCCTCAATGGGTCAGGAAGGTGAAGCCTCGGAGCGGCTCGCGCTGTTCGCGCCGTACCAAGTCGACCGTTCGCTCCTGGACGCGGCCGACGAAAGCGTGATCTTCATGCATTGCCTGCCAGCGCATCGTGGCGAAGAAGTCAGCGACGATTTGCTGGACGATCCGCGCTCGGTCGCCTGGGATCAGGCGGAAAACCGGCTGCACGCCCAAAAGGCGCTGCTCGAATTGTTGATAGCCCCCGTCCACGCCGAATGACGACCGATACCCTGCTCACCCTCAGCGGCCTTTCCTGCGGCTACGGTGAGCAGCGCATCGTTCAGAATCTGGACCTCGCCCTGGATGCGGGCGATATCGGCTGCCTGCTTGGCCCCTCCGGCTGCGGCAAGACCACTACACTTCGCGCGATTGCCGGCTTCGAGCCACTGTTGGAGGGCCAGATCGAGCTCGCCGGCGAGGTCCTCTCGAAGCCGGGCTTCACGCTCGCGCCGGAGAAGCGACGAATCGGGATGGTTTTTCAGGACTATGCCCTTTTCCCCCATCTGACCGTGCGCGAAAACATCAGCTTCGGCATACGGAAACTGCCCGCACGTGAGAACGTGGTCTCCGAGCTACTTGAACTGGTGAAGCTCGATCCGTTTGCCAATCGTCACCCGCACGAACTCTCGGGAGGGCAGCAGCAACGTGTTGCGCTTGCCCGCGCCCTGGCACCTTCCCCACGCCTGCTGCTGCTCGACGAGCCATTTTCGAACCTCGATGTCGAGCTGCGCCGATCGTTAAGCCAGGAAGTCCGCGATATCCTCAAGGCGCGAGGAACGAGCGCGATTCTGGTCACTCATGATCAGGAAGAAGCCTTTGCCGTAAGCGATCGCGTCGGTGTTTTCCAGCGCGGCCATCTCGAACAGTGGGCGACGCCGCATACCCTCTACCACCAGCCGGCTACGCCTTTCGTGGCGAGCTTCGTCGGCCAGGGTTATTTCGTCCGCGGGACGCTCCAGACGTCATCCCTGGCCAGCAGCGAGCTTGGCGATCTCCCTATCAAGGCAGGCCATGCATTGGCAGACGGCACCCCCGTGAAAGTGCTGCTTCGCCCGGATTCGATCATCCCGTCGCCGAATAGCGAGCTAACGGCTCGTGTGGCCAGTCGCGTATTTCTCGGCGCAATGACACTTTACCGCCTGGTGCTGCCATCCGGCCGGACGGTCGAAGCGCTCTTTGGCAGCGACACTGACGTGATGCCTCTTGATGAAATAGGCATTGAGGTCAAGCCACGTCCTCTGAGCGTGTTTCCAGCAGACGCTGGCTGATGGCACGGCCCGCTACCGCGGGCTGATGTGCTGTACAAGCAGCTGCACGCTTTCCTGCCCGCGATACTCGTTCACGTCCAGCTTGTAGGCGACTTCTGCCCAGCGAATGCTCGGGTTGGGCCAGAGTTCGCGGTCGATATTGAATGCGATGCCATCGAGCTGCAGCGACCCACATTCACTTTTCACAACCAGCTTCAAATGGCGCTCGCCGACCAGGCGCTGATGCACAATCTGGAAGATGCCGTGGAAAAGCGGTTCCGGGAAATGCTGTCCCCAAGGGCCAGCATGACGTAGCGCCTTGGCGAGCTCCAAGTGGAATTCCTCGACGCCCAGGCAGCCGTCTGACAGCAAGCGGCCAGTCAGATCATCGTCAGTGAGCTGACGCCTGACCTCGGCATCGAACGCCACGGCGAAAGCACCGAAGTTTTCCTGTGGCAGCGAAAGTCCAGCCGCCATGGCGTGCCCGCCGAACTTGCTGATCAGCCCAGGGTGGCGCGCTGCCACTGCATCGAGCGCATCGCGGATGTGCAGACCAGGCACCGAGCGCGCTGAGCCCTTGAGCACTCCCTCGCCCGCATCGGCGAATGCGATGGTCGGCCGGTGATAACGCTCCTTCAGGCGCGAAGCCAGGATACCAATGACACCCTGGTGCCAATCGGGATCGAACAGGCATAGTCCGAATGGCATGTCGTCGGCCGGAAGGTCCTTGAGCTGGGCAAGCGCCTCACGCTGCATTCCCTGCTCAATCGCCTTGCGGTCCTGGTTCAGTTGATCCAGCTGGACTGCCATGTCCCGAGCCAGCGCCTCGTCTTCGCAGAGGAGGCATTCGATACCGAGCGACATGTCGTCTAGACGCCCGGCTGCATTCAGCCGGGGCCCGAGAATGAAACCCAAATCGGTCGACGTGATGCGCCGAGGATCGCGCCCTGCAACCTCGAGTATGGCACGCAGCCCCGGACGGGCACGGCCCGCTCGGATCCTGGCCAGGCCCTGATGGACGAAGATCCGGTTGTTCGCGTCCAGCGGCACGACATCCGCCACGCTGCCGAGCGCCACGAGATCCAGCAGCTCGGCCAGGTTGGGCTCTTGCCGCCCGGACCGCACGAACCAATCTTGCGCGCGCAGTCGGGCGCGCAGTGCGAGCAACACATAGAAGATGACGCCGACCCCGGCAATGCATTTGCTGGGGAACGAGCACTCGGGCTGGTTGGGATTGACGATCGCGTCGGCGTCGGGCAAGTCCGGGCCGGGCAAATGGTGGTCGGTTACCACCACCTTGAGACCTGCTGCCTTGGCCGCCGCAACGCCGTCAAGACTCGAAATGCCGTTGTCGACGGTGACCAAAAGGTCAGGCGATCGCTGCAGGGCGACAGCCACGATTTCGGGCGTCAGCCCATAACCGTATTCGAAGCGATTCGGAACCAGATAATCGACGTGTGCCGCGCCCAGCTGCCTGAGACCCAGTACACCCACGCTGCTGGCCGTTGCGCCATCTGCATCGAAGTCGCCGACAATGAGAATACGCTGCTGGCGCTCGATGGCCTCGGCCAACAGCGTGACAGCCCGCTCGATGCCGCGCAGCTGCGCATACGGCACCAGGCGCGCGAGCCCCTTGTCCAGTTCGGCGGCCGCCTTGACCCCGCGGGCTGCGTAGAGTCGCGTCAACAGCGGAGGAAGGTCTCCGAGGTCAGGAAGCGTGTCAGGAACGGGGCGAACGTCGATACGCATCCTAGCCTCGATCCCCCATCAGCCATTCCAGCGGGACTTCGTGCTGGCCACGCTCGTCGGTGATGAAAAGCGTGCCGTCGCTGATCATTGCACTCCATACGATGGCCCGCGGCAGGTTGGCTGCGATGGCACCCAACGCGTCCTGATCAAGCGCAACGACATTGACATTCTTCAGATGCTTCACGCCGTCGAGCACCTTGGTCTGCCATACGCGCAGATTGCCATACGCCGCGAGACTGAAGCGTTCGGTACGGCGAGAGCACCAGATAATTCGTTCGGCATCGGGTTGGCCGACTTCGACCCAGTGCAGCACGCGATCGTCCAGGCTCTTTTCCCAGAGCGCCGGTTCATCCACGTCCGAAAGCCCTCGCCCAAAGCTCAGCGCTTCGTGATACCAGAGGATATAGGCGACCAGTCGCGCAGCGAGCCTCTCCTCGGTCTCCGAAGGATGGCGGGCGACAGTGAAACGCAGGTTTTCGTAGACGTTGCGGTCAAGGTCGGTCAGGTTGAGCTCGACCTTGTAGGGTGTGGCTTGCAGTGCCATAGGAGCTTCGGAGATCGCGTGACGAATGGCCGGCCAGTTTACCGCAATGCGGCCTGCCACACCGGAGCGAAACGATGGATGCACGCTCCATTGCCCGCAAAGAAAACCCCGAGCCTTGGGGAAGGAGACTCGGGGTTCAAGGCTGGCCGCCCACCAGGCGGCCAGGTCGAGCACCGCCGCCACAGGAGCGAATGACGTCGGTGCCACATGATTTGAGATTCGATTTCAGACCGTGCGTTCCGGGCGGAATCGCCTAGGCCGACGGTCAGTAAGCGCCATCAGGCGGCGTGCTGATCGATCCGGTCGCCGAAGATCACCGGTGGCATCCAGTTGGAGGGACGGCTCAATCTCAGATCATGACGGATACCATCTACAACATCGGTAAGAGAGCGCCTGTCTTCGAGCTGAGCGCGGCAAAGTGTGGTTTCGAGCAACAACTGGCCTTGCTCCCCATACAGCGCAAGGGTACGGGCACCGTCCTCACGGACTGGGCCAAACGCCACTTCATAGGGCGTCAACGCTTCAATCAGCAGGTCTTCCGTGCTGCGCATCATTCATCACCTTCTTGTTTGCCGATACCTGTGCCCCACGCCGGAAAACCGGTCCGCACGCTGTCGGCTCGAATCTGGGTGGGTGCACGCAGATGCCCAATTAAAGACCGCTCATGCCCGTCGGAAGTTCGCCCCAGCTCGGAGCGGCTTCACTCACGCTGAACGGCCATGTGCCCCAACAATGCACGACACATATGACAACGTCCATACCAGCAACACCGATGTACAATCTACCGTCAGCGAACGGCACGAACCCACGCTTCGTAGGTCATAGCTCCACATTTTTCTCCCGCTGGACATTTGCGAAGGGAATCAAACATGGCATCACTGTTGCGTCTTGTCGGACTGGTCGGCGCTCTGGTCTGCACTGCATTGGCGCACGCCAAAGACATCGATCCTGCGACCTACGGCTATCCACTGGTCAACCCGTTCGAAGCGACCATCACCTCCACGCCACCCAATCTTCGCCCTGATGTCCCACTGCCTGAGGATATTGATCAGCGCGACTACAGCGTAAAACTGCGCCCCGAGCGGGAATTCACGCTGCCGCCAAATTTCTGGCCAGTGAAAACGATGAGCTACCGCCTGGCCCGCCAATCCGGCCCGGCACCTCTGATCTTCATCATCGCCGGAACAGGCGCCCGCTATTCAAGCAGCACGTCGGAGTTCCTCAAGCAGCTGTTCTATGGCGCCGGGTTCCACGTCGTCCAGCTGTCCTCTCCTACCAGCTACGACTTCATGGCGGCCGCATCACGCTCGGCTACCCCAGGGCTTTCCGCCGAAGATGCCGACGACCTGTACCGGGTAATGCAAGCCGTCAAGGCAGGGCACCCGGACCTGCCGGTAACCAAGTACTTCCTGACGGGCTACAGTCTCGGCGCGCTGAACGCAGCGTTCGTCAGCCACCTGGACGAAACGCGCCGCAGCTTCAACTTCGAACGCGTGCTGCTGCTGAACCCACCGGTTAACCTCTATACCTCGATCAGCAATCTGGACCTTTTGGTCCAAACCCGCGTCAAGGGCATCGACAACCACACCACCTTCTACGAGGTTGTGTTGGCCAAGCTCACGCGGTACTTCCGAGAGCGGGGCTATGTCGACATAAACGATGCGATGCTGTACGACTTCCAGCGCTCAAGGCAGCATCTCACCAACGATGAAATGGCGATGCTCATCGGCACGTCATTCCGATTTTCGTCTGCGGATATCGCATTCACATCGGACCTGCTGAATCGCCGCGGCCTGATAACGCCACCCGGGCAGATCATCACTGAAGGCACGAGCCTTACGCCGTTCTTCGAGCGTGCGCTGCAGTGTGATTTCGACTGCTACATGACCAATCAGCTGATCCCCATGTGGCGTGCGCGTCACAAGGGGACGAGCCTCAACGAGCTGATCCAGCAAAGCAGCCTTTACGCGCTGGAGGACTACTTGCGGTCCTCCGACAAGATCGCCGTGATGCACAATGCGGACGACATCATTCTCGGCACAGGGGACATCGGTTTCCTGCGCCGTACCTTCGCTGATCGCCTCACCCTGTACCCATACGGCGGGCACTGCGGCAACCTCAATTACACCGTTAACAGCAACGCGATGGTGGAGTTCTTCAAATGATTCGACGCCTGTTGTTCGTGCTGCTGTTGACCACCGGCGTGGCCCATGCCCAACAACGCCTCGTGGACGAAGACGGCTTCAAGAACCCGATGCAGTACTTGCATTTCAACCCAGGCCTGGACCAGCATGAGTTCGAACGGGCAACTTTCCGGGCCCTCGACATCTACGATCCGTGGGAGCCATGGAACCGCCGCGTCTACCACTTCAACTATCGACTGGATCAGTGGGTCCTGCTGCCAACGGTCCGTGGCTATGAAAGGGTAACGCCTCGCTTCGTGCGAAGTGGCGTCAGTAACTTCTTCCGCAACCTTGGCGACTTCACGAACCTGTTCAATAGCCTCGCGCAGCTGAAGTTCAAGCGCTCTGGCGATACCACTGCGCGCATCCTGTTCAACACCACCTTCGGCGTGCTCGGCCTCTGGGATCCGGCCACCCTGATGGGTCTGCCACGCCAGCCGGAAGACTTCGGACAGACGCTCGGCTACTGGGGCGTGCCAAACGGACCTTACGTCATGCTTCCACTGTTCGGCCCATCGAACCTTCGTGATACCACGGGTCTTATCACTGACTTCACACTCGAAAGCCAGGTCGAGTTCCTCAACGCCGCGACCGGCTCGGGGGACCACCCTGAGGTCATCCTGCTCCGCGGTATCGATACGCGCTACAACACGCCGTTGCGTTATGGTCAGCTGAACTCGCCCTTCGAGTACGAGAAGATCCGGTACGTCTATACCAAGTCCCGACAGCTTCAGATCGCCGAGTGAGATGATCGGTATCGGCGCGCCTCCGCCGCCGATACCCCCTCCTGCCTGATACCTCTTTTGCAGGCCTATACCGGCCCAGCCGGGCGATGTCGTGCGTTGCTTCACCCGTATTGATGCCAGGTGAGCCCCAGAGCGCGTACGATTAACGCCAAGGCGATAATGATATTGAGAACGCTTCTCAAAAATCATAGACTGGCGCCTTCTTGCCCTCGGGTCAGGTCCAGCCATGAAGTCCGCCGTACGATCTACTCTGCTACTTGCGTTTGATCCCTCCAGGACACGGCCCGAGGGAATGTCATGACGGTCAAAACAAGCGGCTGGCGCTATAGAGGTGCAGTCCTCGCGCGCGCAATGGCGGCCAGCGTGGGCGGCTATGGGCTCGCTGCTGCATTTGCCGTGTTCATGGCGCGTGCACTGCCACTGGACAGGGCGGAAGCGGTACTGGCGGGCGCGATTCCGTCGTTCCTCGTTTACTGCGCCGCGGTTATCTGGGTCTTCGCGGCCCGAACGGCCTGGCGAGCCTGGATAGGCGTCATCGTCCCGACCGGCCTACTGACCTTCGCCGCGTATGCGATCAGCTCAGGCGCCGCGCCATGAAGGCCGGGTTCCGGCAGTCACAGGCCTGGTTGCATACCTGGACCGGGGTGATCCTCGGCTGGCTGCTCTTTGCCATCTTCATCACCGGTACGGTGAGCTACTTCCAGGACGAAATCACCCACTGGATGCACCCCGAGCGCCACGGCTCAAGCAGTCAACCCCTGCATCTTGATCGTATAACCGCTTCCCTGGCGGAACAGGCGGGCAATGCATCAGCCTGGCAAATTGTGCTGCCCACCGAGCGGATGCCGGTGGTTACCGCTTACTGGCGCGCCGAAGGCACACGGCGTTTCGAGCAGGCGATATTCGACCCCGCCTCCGGTCAGGCGCTTCAGACCCGCCCAAGCGAAGGGGGCAACTTCTTTTACCGCTTCCATTTCCAGCTTTGGCATATCGACGTGCTGACAGGGCGATACCTGATCGGCATCGCCACCATGTTCATGTTCGTCGCGTTGATCACCGGCATCATCACCCACAAGAAGATCTTCAAAGACTTCTTCACCTTCAGGCCGCGCAAGGGCCAAAGGTCATGGCTCGATGGCCATAACGTAACGGCGGTGCTGGCGTTGCCGTTTCACCTCATGATCACGTTTACAGGGCTGGTGATCTTTACCTGGCTCTACATGCCGTGGGGAGTGAACGCACTCTACGGCGATGACCGTATGGCTTTCTTCGACGAGCTATTTCCACGACAGGAGGTGGCGCCGCGCACCGGCGACGCTTTCGCTGTTCCTCCCTTGCAGCCGTTCCTGGACCGCGCTCGGGAACGTTGGCAAGGCGAGCCGCCGGCTCGCATCACCATTCATAACCCGGGCGACCGGAACGCACTGATCGAGATTGCCACGGGCCAGGACAACCAGATTGCAGGGAATGAACCGCATCTGGTCTTTCAGGCGCAAGATGGAACGCTGATACGGTCGTTCGGCAGTCTGAAGCCTGTTGCGCTTTTCAGCCGCGTACTCGTCAACCTCCACCTGGGTCAGTTCGCGGACCCGATCCTGCGTTGGCTATATTTCCTAAGCGGGCTTGGCGGTACCGTCATGGTCGCAAGCGGCCTGGTACTCTGGGTCGTGAAACGCACGGTGCAAGCAGGCGAAAAGCCTGGACTTGGCCTGCGCCTGGTGCGGGTGCTCAATGTCGGCGCTGTACCAGGGCTTATCGTAGCGATGGCCAGTTATTTCTGGGCAAATCGCCTGTTGCCAGGGACCCTCGAGCATCGCGCCGAGTGTGAGATCCACGTATTCTTCGCCGTCTGGGCTGCCGCGTTCATTCATTCCGCCATTCGGCCCCACCGGCGTGCCTGGGTTGAACAGCTCGCCTGTGCCGCCCTCCTCCTGAGTGCGATTCCGATATTGGATGTCGTGACTCATAGCTACCACCTTCCCAGGAATGCGAGCTACTCGGAGTGGATGGTGACCGGTTTTGACATCACCTGCGCCGCACTTGGCGGCCTGCTGTTCTGGGCGGCCTGGAAAGTGAGTCGCCATGCCGCGACTGTCCAACCAAAGCGCACAACCCGTGCGAGCGCCGATGCGGACGCTCCGCTCCAGCTGGGGCCCAGTCAATGACCTTCCTTGCGTTCTGCCTTGCCTATGGTGGCCTGTGCTGCCTGTGCCTGTCCGCGCCCAAGCACTACCAGACGCTGATAGGAAGCTTGCCGGCCCTATGGGAAGCCAGGGTATTCAAGGCAGTCGGTTGGGCTGGCCAGCTGCTCGCACTGGGCGCATGCTGGGTGAGTCGAGGCGCCGCAGTGGGCACCGTGCTGTATCTGGGCATGCTCACGGTTGGCGGCATCGCCCTGATCCTGATGCTCGCCTATCGGCCCCGATGGCCGATGTACCTGGCGTCAATGGGCACAGCCCTGGGCCTGTTCCTGCTGCCATTTACGCACTAAGCGGCTCAATAGAGTCGCGGCTCACCTTCCGGTCGGGTCTTGAAACGTCGGTGCGCCCAAAGGTATTGCTCCGGACAGGCGCGTACCTGCTGTTCAACCCACTGATTGATCCGAACGCAGTCGGACTCCTCGCTTTCGCCCGGAAAATGCTCGAAAGGCGGATGAACCACCAACTCATAGCCCTTCCCATCCGGCAGACGACGCTGCGTCATTGGCATTACCCGGGCGCGCCCGAGCCGGGCGAACTTGGTGGTCGCGGTAACCGTCGCGGCGGGAATTCCAAACAGCGGTACGAAGATGCTCTGCTTACGCCCGTAATCCTGATCCGGCGCGTACCAGATGGCGCGCCCCGCCCGCAGCACCTTCAGCATGCTGCGTACATCTTCGCGTTCGATGGCGGTCGCGTCCGCGTTGTGCCGCTCGCGCCCGCGCCGCTGGACGAAGTCGAACACGGGATTGTCATGTTCACGGTACATGCCGTCGATGGTATGCAGCTGCCCAAGCAGCGCGGCACCGATCTCGAGCGTGGTGAAGTGAAGCGACATCAGGATCACACCCTCGCCGGTTGCCTGGGCTGCGTGCAGATGCTCGATGCCTTTGACACGGGCTAGGCGGCCAAGGCGTGATCTGGGCCACCACCAGCTCATGGGCATCTCGAAGAAGGCAATGCCTGTCGAAGCGAAGTTCTCCCGCAACAGACGCTCACGCTGGGACTCGCTCATTTCCGGAAAACAGAGCGCGAGATTGCGGGCCGCGATGCGCCGGCGCTTTCCAGCGAACCGGTACATGAGCGCGCCGAGTGCGCGGCCCAACCTCAACAGCACTGGATAGGGTAGCTGGACGATCAACCAGAGCACGCCCAGCCCCGCCCAGAGCGGCCAGTACCGGGGATGAAGAAACGCAGGCTTGAAGCGAGGACGCGGCATGGAATGACCGTTGGAGACTGTGGGCGCATTTTAGGGGCATCCGGCGTTAATCGCGAGCCGAGCTGGGGCGAAGTCCCATGACTGGCAGGCCTTGCGCCGATACAAACGACATGAAGTCCAGGGGCCACTATGGTCACTGAGCCCGTTTATCGCTATAAACCGATGCATTCGATGCGTGGGCGTTCACCTGCCCCGCTGTAGTGGTGGCCGTTTCGAGTAGTCGTCTCCCGGACGTGTCCGGCTCACCGAGGTAGTGCAGCGAGATCGCCGAACAGAATGCAAGCGTCAACCCGATGCCGCGCGAACGAGCAGGATTGGCCGCGATGGGTACACAAGGATTATCCTCGCACCGAATATTCGTTCGCCGTCGCCGCCGGATGTTGGCCGCCCGCGAGAGACTGTCATTTGACCTAGGCAAAGCATGAGCCAAACCGACCTACTCGACCAAGACCCCGTATTTCAACTCAAGGGCAGCATGCTCGCGATCACCGTGCTCGAACTTGTGCACAACGATCTTGAACGCCTCGACGAGCAGTTGACCATCAAGGTCGCTCAGGCGCCTAAGTTCTTCCACAATACACCCGTCGTGCTGGCGCTCGACAAGCTACCGCCCCACGAAGGCGCACCCGACCTTTCGGACCTCGTTGCCATATGCAAGCGCCATGGGTTGCGTCCCCTGGCGATCCGCACCTCGCGCACCGCAGACGCGCTTGCGGCCGAAGCGCTGGAACTGCCCGTACTGCCACCTTCCGGTGCGCGGGAGCGGATACTGGAGCCAGTGGCGAGCATGCCGAAGGAAAAGGTCGAGGTAGCCGCTCCACCTCCGCCTCCACCGCCAGCCGAACCGGTCTACCGACCGACCAAGGTCATCACCGTCCCGATACGCAGTGGCCAGCAGGTCTATGCACAGGGAGGCGACCTCATCGTACTGGCTCCGGTCAGTGCCGGAGCGGAACTTCTCGCTGATGGGAACATCCATGTCTACGGTCCGATGCGTGGGCGTGCGCTCGCGGGTATCAAGGGGGATACCAACACGCGGATTTTCTGCCGCCAGCTGGTGGCTGAGCTGGTCTCTGTAGCCGGACATTACAAGGTTGCCGAAGACCTTCGCCGGGACCCCTCCTGGGGGCAGCCCGTACATATAAGCCTGACGGGTGATTTGTTGAACATCATGCGTCTTTAACGGATACTTCCGCGAAATTCAGGGCACACAAGCTGCCGGAACGCCCACTGCAGTCCGCATCGATCTCACGCATTGATCGCCACGGTTTAAAGCCTCCGGCCGCATATCTTCTCTTTGGGGTGAATCACCTTGGCTAAAGTTCTCGTAGTCACTTCCGGCAAAGGCGGCGTCGGCAAAACAACAACCAGCGCCGCCATCGGCACCGGCCTCGCCCTACGCGGGCACAAAACCGTCATCGTCGACTTCGACGTAGGCCTTCGTAACCTCGATCTCATCATGGGCTGCGAACGTCGCGTCGTTTACGACTTCGTGAACGTCATCAATGGCGAAGCGACCCTGACCCAGGCCCTCATCAAGGACAAGCGTCTCGAGAACCTTTATGTTCTCGCTGCCAGTCAGACGCGCGACAAGGACGCGCTGACCCAGGAAGGGGTCGGCAAGGTCATCGATGAACTGGCCCAGACCTTCGAATACGTGGTGTGCGACTCGCCCGCCGGCATCGAGAAAGGCGCCCACCTCGCGATGTATTTTGCTGACGAAGCCATCGTCGTCACCAACCCTGAAGTTTCCTCCGTACGCGACTCCGACCGTATGCTCGGCCTGCTGGCAAGCAAGTCGCGCCGCGCCGAGCAGGGCAAGGACCCCATCAAGGAGCGCCTGCTGCTGACTCGCTACAACGCCGAGCGCGTGACCAAGGGCGAGATGCTGGGCGTCGAGGACGTCGAGGAGATCCTTGCCATCAACCTGCTGGGCGTGATTCCCGAATCCCAGGCGGTGCTCAAGGCGTCCAACCAGGGCGTACCGGTCATTCTCGATGACCAGAGCGATGCCGGTCAGGCGTACAGTGACGCTGTCGACCGCCTGCTGGGCAAGGAAATGCCCCACCGCTTCCTGGATGTCCAGAAGAAGGGCTTCCTGCAACGACTGTTCGGAGGCCGCGAATGAATATTTTTGACTTCTTCCGCGAACGCAAGAAGGACACCGCTGCGATCGCGAAAGAGCGTCTGCAGATCATCGTCGCGCATGAGCGCGGCCAACGCACACAGCCTGACTACCTGCCTGCACTGCAGAAGGAACTGGTCGAGGTCATCCGCAAGTACGTGAATATCGACCAGGACCAGGTCCAGGTTGCACTGGATGACCAGGGGGGCTATTCCATCCTCGAGCTGAACGTCACGCTTCCGGATCGTTGATCCATCAGGTCCACCCTTGGAAGCGATCATGGCGGCCTCAGGGCCGCCTTTTCGTTTATTACCTTTCGCTACCCACCCCCCTGCCGAGTCATGCCGCTAAGTCAGATCCAGTTCATCCATGAGGATTCCGCCGTCCTGGTGGTCAACAAGCCTACCCTGCTGCTGTCGGTTCCAGGCCGCGCCGAGGATAACCGTGACTGCCTTATTACGCGGCTTCAAGAAAACGGCTATCCGGAATCGCGGATCGTCCATCGCCTTGACTGGGAAACCTCCGGGTTGATGGTGCTTGCGCGCGATGCCGATACGCATCGCGAGCTATCCCGACAGTTTCATGACCGTGAGACCGAGAAGGCTTACACGGCGCTGTGCTGGGGCCAACCGGAGGCATCCACCGGGCGTATCGACCTGCCGCTGCGCTACGATCCCCCGACCAAGCCACGCCACGTTGTGTGCCACGAACACGGCAAGCCGTCATTGACGTTCTGGCGTGTCGTCGAGCGATGCGGCCAGTACAGCCGTGTCGAGCTGACGCCCATCACCGGTCGCTCACACCAGCTTCGCGTACACATGCTGTCCATTGGGCACCCGCTGCTGGGCGACCGGCTGTACGCCCACGAAGAAGCGCTGGCGCTGCATTCGCGGCTTTGCCTGCACGCGAGCATGTTGGCCTTCACACATCCGCAGTCGGGCGAACGCGTGCGTTTCGAGTGCCCCGCTCCGTTCTGAGCTGCGCGCGGCGTTCCGCTCAGCCGCATGCGATGACCCTCGCCAACGGATATTGGATACACTCGAACGCATAACCCGCCAGGAGTCTCTATGCGCGACGATCTCAATCAGGGCCTCATCGATTTCCTGAAGGCCTCCCCTACGCCGTTCCACGCCACGAAGACCTTGGTCGAACGGCTTCAAGCCGCCGGTTACGAGCGGCTCGATGAGCGCAACAGCTGGGCACCCGAACCGGGTGGTCGCTACTACGTCACTCGAAATGATTCGTCCATCGTTGCTGTTCGCATGGGCCGCGAGACGCTGGGGCGAGGCATCCGCCTTGTGGGTGCGCATACGGATAGCCCCTGCCTGAAGGTCAAGCCCAACCCGGAGCTCAGTCGACAGGGATTTTTCCAGCTGGGCGTAGAGGTGTACGGGGGCGCACTGCTTGCCCCATGGTTCGATCGAGACCTGTCACTGGCGGGTCGCGTCACCTTCAAGGCCGAGGACCGCCTCGAGAGCCGGCTGATCGATTTCAAACGACCTATCGCGATCATTCCCAATCTGGCCATTCACCTCAATCGCGAGGCCAACCAGGGCTGGGCGATCAATGCCCAGAATGAGCTCCCGCCGGTGCTGGCACAGCTTTCCGCTGGCGAGCAGCGGGATTTCAGAGCCTTGCTTTCGCTCCAGCTCTTCGACGAGCACGGTATTCGCGCCGACAGCGTCCTGGACTACGAGCTTTGCTTCTACGACACCCAGTCGGCGGCGGTCATAGGCCTTGACAACGACTTCATTGCCGGCGCGCGGCTGGATAACCTGCTGTCCTGCTACGCCGGTCTCGAGGCACTATTAGGCGCCGACGGAGAGGAGACCTGTGCACTGGTCTGCACGGACCATGAAGAAGTCGGCTCCAGTTCCGCCTGCGGCGCTGATGGTCCCTTCCTCGAACAGGTACTGGAACGACTACTTCCACCCGGGGACACGTTCGTCCGCACGATCCAACGCTCTTTGATGATCTCGGCCGACAACGCCCATGGGATCCACCCGAACTATGCGGACAAGCACGACGCCAACCATGGCCCCAAGCTCAACGCCGGGCCCGTCATCAAGATCAACAGTAACCAGCGTTACGCCACCACCAGCGAGTCGGGCGGATTCTTCCGCTACCTGTGCCAGGAGAATGATGTCCCGGTTCAAAGCTTCGTAACCCGAAGTGACATGGGATGCGGCTCGACCATTGGTCCGATCACAGCCAGCCAGCTTGGCATCCGTACGGTCGACATCGGCCTGCCGACCTTCGCGATGCATTCGATCCGGGAACTGGCGGGCAGCCATGACCTTGCACACCTGGTGCAGGTGCTGAGCGCATTCTTCGAGAGCTCCGATCTGCCCTGATCAGCGCCAGATCGAGGCAGCAACTGCGCCCAGGCCATCAGCACTCGCCATGGTTAGACAAAAAACGCCTCAATCGAGGCGTTTTTTGTGTCTCACCGACTTAGCGTGATGCTTGGACGGCGTCCTTCGCAGCGGGGATGCCTGCCGTAGCCACATTGAGTGCGTCTGGCACCGTGCGAAGCGCGACGTTCAACGATTGGATCGAATCCCAGGCGTCGGCCTGAAGCGCACCCGGCGTGGCCTGCTCGAGCGCAGGCCCACCTGTGCCTGCCGGAAGCGGCGGCTGAGTGCCGTAGATCAGTGAATAGAAGACCGAAGCCGCAAGATACGAACCCGTATACGAAGGGTGGCTGCCATCAGGAGTGAAGAGGACCGGCTTCGGGGTTTCTGCCAACGCGCGCTGCCACGCCTGACCCACCGGGGCGAGCAACGAGCGCGTCTCTTCGGCGAGGCTGGTATAGACCGTATCCAACTGGGCCTGCATGGCTGGGTTGTTCTGACGCGCCCAAGTCAGATAAAGAATGGGCTGGGCACCATCAGCGCGGGCTGCGTCTGCGATCAGCTTTACATACTGGCGAGTCTTGTCCGGGTCCTGGACCGGCATCATGCTGTGATCCTGGATCACCACATAGTCCCAATCCTTCTCGGCCAGTGCGGCCTGAACGTCACCCAGCTGCCAGTGCTGCTCAAGGCTGGCGCCGCCGAACGTGACATCTGCCACCTCAAGCGGCCGAGCCTGGCCAGCGTCGATGGACATTTGCTTTACGATATCGGGAAGACGGTTGTAAAAGGTGTAGCTGTTACCTACGAAGAGGACCCGCAGGGGCTCTGCCGCAGAGGCATGAAAGGTCATTCCGCCAAGCAACGCAGCGAATATCGCAAGACGCACTCTCTTCATAGGGACTCACTCGGGGTGGCTGGGAGCGTCACGCATCTGATCATGCTCAGATGACGATTGCGTAACGTTTCGCGCTTTATATGCGAAAAAGTTCCCAGCGCAACCCACCCCCCTAGCGAGAGTCGACGAGAGGTAGCGCGTCGGGCCGATCCAAGGGAATTGCCCGACGAACGCCCCGCCGCTACGCCGGTGCTTTCTCCTGTGGTGCCTTGGCGAGTTTACGGAGTTCTTCGTCACGCAGCTCCCTGCGCAAAATCTTGCCGACGTTGGTTGTGGGCAGTGTGTCCCGAAACTCGATGTACCTCGGACGCTTGTATGCAGTGACCTTGTCGCGCATGAACTCGATTACCTGCTCGTCGGTAAGCGTCTGTCCGGCGCGCAGGACGACGAACATCTTGATCGCCTCGCCCGACTTCTCGTTGGGGATGCCAATCGCTGCGCATTGCGCAACTTCCGGCATCGTCATAAGCACGTCTTCGAGCTCATTCGGGTAAACGTTGAAGCCGGACACCAGAATCATGTCCTTCTTGCGGTCAACGATGCGTACAAAGCCGTCTTCCTGAATTACCGCAATGTCGCCGCTTTTGAGCCAGCCATCGGCGTCCATCACTTCAGCCGTGGCCTCCTCGCGCTGCCAGTAGCCCTTCATGACCTGCGGACCTTTGATACATAGCTCACCTGGCGAACCGATCGGCTGTTCATTGCCCTGGTCGTCAGTCACCTTGACCAGGGTGGAGGGTACCGGGATGCCGATCGTGCCGAGTTGGACGTTGTGAACAGCGTTCACACAGACCACAGGGCTGGTCTCGGTCATGCCGTAGCCCTCGCAGATCTTGCAGCCGGTCACCTCTTCCCAGCGCTTGGCCACGGCCTGTTGAAGCGCCATGCCTCCCGAAATCGTGACCTTCAGCCCAGAGAAGTCCAGACGCCGGAAATTTTCGTCGTTGCACAAGGCAACGAACAATGTGTTCAACCCCACGAAGCAGTTGAAGCGCCAGCCGGACATATCCTTGATGGTCGTCTTCAGGTCGCGTGGATTCGTGATCAACAGGTTGTGGTTGCCGATCAACATCATGGCCATGCAATGAAAGGTGAAGGCATAGATGTGATACAGCGGCAGCGGTGCCACAACGGTTTCCTGACCCTCGCCCAGCTCGGTTGCCATGAGCACACGGCACTGGAGCATGTTCGCGATCAGGTTGCGGTGTGTCAGCATGGCGCCTTTCGCAACACCCGTCGTACCACCGGTGTACTGCAGCACCGCAATGTCGTCCGACCCAGGCGAAGCATCTGCAACCGCTCTGCCGCGGCCCTTGGCAAGCGCGCTCTTGAAGGAGACGGCGTGTGGCAGCTTGTACGACGGGACCATCTTCTTGACGTACCGCACCACCGAATTGACGACGAAGCCCTTCAACGTCGGCAACAGGTCGCCAACCTGCGTCACAATGACGTGGCGGATGGAGGTCTGTGGAAGCACCTTCTCAACCAGATGCGCCATGTTGGCGAGGCAGACAAGCGCTTTCGCACCGGCGTCCTGGAATTGGTGCTCCAGTTCACGGGCGGTATAAAGCGGGTTCGTGTTTACGACGATCAGCCCTGCGCGCATCGCACCGAACACTACCACGGGATATTGCAGCAGGTTCGGCATCTGCACGGCGATACGGTCGCCGGGCTTGAGGTCCGTCTGCGACTGCAGATAAGCGGCAAACTCCCCTGACAGGCGATACAGATCGCCATAGCTGATCGTATGGCCGAAACTGGTGAAGGCAGGTTTATCCGAGAAACGCTCGCAGGACTCCTTAAGGACAGCCTGCACGTTGGGGTACTGATCGGCATCGATCTCGGCTGGAACGCCGGGTGGATATTTGTCGCTCCAGAAATTATCGATCATGAGAGGCCAACTCCATGCTGTATTTGGTCTTCACCGCCGTAGCGGTTGATTGCTGTTTAAAATGGCGTCTGGCATTGGAGCCTAAACGCAGAGCGGCGTTGCGAGCCACCCTTTTACCGGACATTGCACGTTCCGCCAATATGTTCGCGTTATGACCAGATAAGACTTTCCGGTCATTTTCATTCTCGTTCCCATGCCTTGCTTCACCGCGCCGTTCCAGGCGCATCCCGCCACTAGCGGCTTGCCGGTCTGTCACGTCCACCAAACCGCTCAGTTGGCGACAACCTTATCTATTCAGGAGTCCGTATGTCCCTTGTTACCAATATTCCTTACGAGCAGCTCACCGTCGGCCAGTTCGTGGTCGTCGAGCGCCGAGTCGAGGAGCGGGACGTACTGCTGTTCGCCGCCGTTTCGGGCGACAACAATCCGGTACACCTCGACGCAGAATTTGCCGCGGGCACGCTATTCAAGGAGCGAATCGCTCACGGCATGTTTACCGGCGCGCTGATCAGCGCCGCCATTGCCTGCAACCTCCCGGGTCCAGGCACCATCTACCTGGGCCAGCACCTGGACTTCGCCAAACCTGTAAAACTGGGCGACACGCTGAGCGTACGCATCCAGGTGCTTGAAAAGCTCCCAAAGAACCGTGTCCGCCTGGCCACCGAAGTCTTTAACCAGCACGGCGATCAGGTCGTGGACGGGGAAGCCGAGGTGCTCGCGCCTCGCAAGGAGCAGACAGTTGAAATGCCATCCATGCCCAACGTGACGGTTGGGTAAGCACCGTAACGAAACCCACTACGCCGAATCGCACTGCAATGGTGCGATTCAGCACGTGAAATCCTGCGCTGGCCCGCTAAATTGGAGATTAGCCGGTCCCGGCACACCCTGTGCAGTTCGTTCGCAAACCCTATTGCTGAGCGAACCGCCATGTCTCAACGGCCCGACTCCGATTTCCCCCTTACCGAGGTGCCTGCTGGCGCTCGCCATGGTCTCTTCTCAACGTCGATCCTGCTCTTCGGTTTCACCTTTTTCACCGCCACGATGTTCGCCGGTGGCAAGATCGGCATGGCGTTCGACTTCAAGACGCTCATATGGGCGGCCATCATCGGCAACCTTTTGCTCGGTATCTACGCGGCGGTGCTCGGCGCCATTGCGTGCAGGAGCGGACTGAACTCGGTGCTGATGGGCCGCTTTTGTTTCGGTGAAATAGGCAGCAAGCTGTCGGATCTGATCCTGGGCTTTACGCAGATCGGCTGGTACGCCTGGGGCACGGCCACGATTGCCATAGTGCTGGTAAAGCTGCTGGGCCTGCCCGAAGGCCTGACCATCCCAATGATGGTGTTCTTCGGCTTTGGCTTCTGCATAACGGCCTATGTGGGCTATCGCGGCCTGGACCTGCTCTCGCGCATAGCCGTTCCGGCAATGTGCATGCTGCTGGGCGTCTCCCTGTGGGTCGCAACGCGTGATGCCGGCGGACTCGACGCGCTACTGGCAATCCAGCCATCCGAAACGATGACCATGAACATGGCCATCACGCTGATCTTCGGCACCTTTGTGAGCGGCGCCACGCAGGCCACCAACTGGACACGCTTTGCACGCACACCTCGCATTGCCGTGGTCGCAAGCCTCGCCGGGTTCTTCTTCGGCAATGGCCTGATGATCATCGCAGGCGCCTACGGGGCGATCGTCTATCAACAGGCGGACGTCGTCGAAGTGCTGGTGCTTCAGGGCCTTTCCGTTGCAGCGGTCGTGATGCTGTTCTTGAATCTCTGGACGACGCAGGACAACACCATCTACAACTTCGCCGCAGCCGGCTGCAACCTGATGCGAACGGATCGCCGAAAGACGGTGACCGTAGCCGGTGCCGCCGTAGGTACCCTACTCGCGATTGGAGGGATGTCCGACCTGCTCATTCCGTTTCTGCTTCTGCTCGGCGCGATCATTCCGCCTATCGGCGGCGTGATCGTCGCTGACTATTCCCATGGGCATCGCCAGCAGTATCCAAAGCTCGCTGAAGCCGACCTGCCAGCGTTCAATTGGGTGGGCCTGGGTGCTTACGGGTGCGGCGCCGTCTGCGCCTATCTGTCCCCGTGGGTCGCGCCGATCGTAGGCATCGTCGTTGCCGCAGCGGCCTATGTCGCACTCTTCGCGCTGCGCAAGGCTACGCTTACGAACCCGGCTACCCAGAGCCGCGCCTGAGCCGCCGTCCATACGAAAGACGGCGGTATGATTTACCCATCGCCCATACACTGGTTTCACGCGCGGATTGCCGTGAGGCCCCAAGAGGTAATCCATGAAGATCATCAATGCACGGCTGCGGCGCCGTGAAGGCCTGTTCAGTATCGAACTGGACGGCACCAGGATCGCCGCCATCACACCTCAGCTGCAGTTGCTGCCAACAGCCAATGGCGCGTTGGACGCGGCGGGCAACTTGGTAACCGCGCCGTTCATCGAGCCTCACATCCATCTGGATGCGACGCTCACCGCAGGCGAGCCCGCCTGGAACATGAGCGGGACCCTGTTCGAGGGCATCGAGCGCTGGGCCGAGCGCAAAGCATTAGTGACGCACGAGGACACCAAGAGCCGAGCGAAGCGTACCATCGATATGCTGGTCGACCACGGCATCCAGCACGTCCGCACGCATGTCGACGTCACCGACCCGACACTCGCGGCCCTGAAGGCGATGGTCGAGGTACGCGACGAGACCCGCCATCTTATAGACCTGCAGATCGTGGCCTTCCCCCAAGAGGGCATCGAGTCGTTCGCCAACGGCCGCCAGCTGATGGAACAGGCCATCGACATTGGCGCGGACGTCGTGGGCGGCATCCCGCATTTCGAAAACACTCGAGACCAGGGCGTCAGTTCGATCAAGTTCCTCATGGATCTGGCCGAGCGCACCGGCTGCCTGGTGGATGTTCACTGTGACGAAACGGACGACCCGCATTCACGTTTTCTGGAAGTTCTCGCTGAGGAAGCCCGTGTACGCGGGATGGGCGAGCGCGTGACGGCGAGCCATACGGTTGCGATGGGCTCCTATGACAACGCCTACTGTTCCAAGCTGTTCCGGTTGCTGAAGATGTCCGGCATCAACTTCGTGTCGTGCCCTACAGAGAGCATTCACCTGCAGGGCCGCTTCGATGGCTTCCCCAAGCGCCGTGGGGTCACGCGAGTCGCAGAGCTCGATCGTGCCGGCATGAACGTCTGCCTGGCGCAGGATTCCATCGTCGATCCGTGGTATCCACTCGGTAACGGAAACATCGTCCGCATCCTCGAGGCAGGCTTGCACATCTGCCACATGCTTGGATACGACGATCTGCAGCGCTGCCTCGACTTCATCACGGATAACAGTGCGCGCACCCTGAATCTTGGCGAAGGTTACGGGGTGGAAGTCGGCCGCCCGGCCAACCTGCTCATTCTTTCTGCACCGAACGATTACGAGATGGTGCGTAGCCAGGGGCATGCGCTGGTGTCGATCCGCGAAGGCAAGGTGCTGATGCAACGCACCCCAGCCCGGATCGAGCGGGCCTGAAGACGCCAAAGGCGCCGTGCTGCGGCGCCTTGGTTACAGGGCCTCACGCGCCCGGTCGGCGCATCTGGAATCTGAGACGCTCGTCAATTTCGAAGTAATCGGCGGGACCGCCTCCACGGAGAATCGGCTGCGCGGCTGCTGTCTGGTAGACGCCGTCGACAAGCAACGAACGGTCGATGTGCACGGCGACGACTTCTCCCAGTACCAACCAGGTGTCGACGTCATCACCACCAGCTGTTCTCAACCTCACCGACTGGGTCAGTCGGCACTCGAAAGCCACCGGTGCCTCGGCAACGTGCGGAACGTTCACGACCGTTGACGGCGCTGGGGTAAGGCCAGCCAGTTCGAACTCATCGACGTTAGGCGCAACGGCCGCGCAAGACGCATTCATCTGCTCCGCAAGGGGGCGAGTGGCCAGGTTCCAACAGAACACACCGGTTTGCTCGATATTCCGGACGCTGTCCTTGTAACCGATACTGGCGAAGCCCACGATCGGGGGAACATAGTTGAACGCGTTGAAAAAGCTGTAGGGCGCCAGGTTGAGAACACCCGCCTGGTCGCCTGAGGATATCCAGCCGATCGGCCTTGGACCGACGATTGCGTTGAAAGGATCATGCGGCAGGCCATGGCCTTTTGCAGGCTCATAGAAGTGCGCGTTCGCGGGCATTCATTGATCTCCACGGGGCCAGTTCGGCGTCCACGGTAGCCGATCTCGTCCACGTCTGGATAGATCACGCACTGCACGTGCATGCCAACCGCAGCGCAAAAAAAAGGCGACCGAAGTCGCCCGAAGTGCCTTGCGTGCTCGTGGTGATCGCGAGGGTCAGTCCTGGTTTTCGCTGCGTCCCATGACGAGCGCCGGGATAACGCAGACCAGCGTGCAGGTGACGGCTAAAAACGCTCCGGCGATTACGCCCTGCTCGATAAACATGGCTGTCTGCGTCTCACTGCGATCAGATGGCGCTACGTTAGCCGACACCCCATCGTGCGCCATTGATCTGGATCAACAGCGAGGCGACTCGCGACCCCGAATTGCCTGGCTGCATGAGCGAATCATCGCAGCTCCTCCGCGCAGGAACAGTCACCGGATTGCATTAGCTGTTCACATCCGTGTGCCAGAAGGCCACAATCGCCCTACGCAAAATGTGAGGACTGCCGTGATGAGTCAGCCGCAAACCTTTTTCCAATTGAGCGGCCGCGGCTATGCGGCGGCGAACCTGAACAACGCCACATTGGTAATCATCGACGCTCAGGAAGAGTATCGCAGCGGTGCGCTTCCTCTTCCTGGCCTCGACGAGGCCGTGGCCGAAATCGCCGCATTGCTCAAGGCTGCCCGTGCGAATGGCACACCTATCGTGCACGTCAAACACTTGGGCATTCCTGGAGGGCTATTCGATCCACAGGGACCGAGAGGGTACTTCCTTCCCGAAGTTGCCCCGGAAGGCCAGGAAGTCGTTGTTGAGAAGCGCCTGCCGAATGCGTTTGCCAACACCGATCTGCATGACCGCCTTTTGGCGCTCGGTCATCTGGACATCATCGTGTGCGGATTCATGAGCCATTCGAGCGTGAGCACGACCGTGCGCGCCGCGAAGGACTACGGCTTCCGCTGCACCGTCGTTGCGAGCGCCTGTGCATCCCGAGACCTGCCGGCAATCGATGGCGGCGTACTGGGCGCTGCTCAGGTCCAACATGTGGTGCTGTCGGCGCTGGCCGATAACTTCGCGGTCGTGGTTCCGCAAGCCAGGGCGCTGCTGTAGCCCACCGCGTCGAGGCAGGTCACCGCATACACCGGCGCGACCTGCCTCGAACACCTATCCGGACGTGGCCAGCGCGGCACGGCCTACGCGGCGCGGCCTACACGGCTCGACCCGCACTGAACGCCATACACCATGTATGTTCAGGCCAGGGATGACCTCGTAGACAGGGGAGTCAGCACCTTTTTCACAGGAGGTTGAATGAAGTTGTCCGATGGGTTCGATGCCCGCCGACTGCGTCCCAAAGGGTCGTCATCCTGGCGCGTCCGCCTGGGTTGTACCTTCGCCGCGCTGTTGATTGCGATCGGTGCCATGCTGATCATCATGGGCGCCGCAGCCCTGGCCGGGCGTCCGCTGCTTGCAAGCGGCCTGGACGCCACAATCGCCAGCGGTCTGGCAGCGTTCATACCCGGCGTACTCATCACTTGGGTGGGATTTCTATTCTGGCGGCGATGCCGCAGAGGCAAGCGCGGCCCGGACGGTTTGGCCATGTCTCCTCACCTGCTCCGGCGGCGCAACTGACGTGCCTAGCGGCCTCCGGTAAACTGCGCGCCCTTCGAAGCCATCTGCCTCACGCCTCGCGGAGCCTCCATGCAAGACGATGAATTTTCGCTGTTCCGATCGGAAATGCGCGGCGTGAAGCGCATTGAGGTCGATCGCGCCGATACCGGCAAGCCCCGCGACGACAAGGCCCAGATCGCCAATCGTCGACTGAATGCCCAGCTCAGCAGCGCTACAACGAAGGTGGACGGCCTGTCGGACCAGTTCGTTATCGACGTGGGCGCGGAGGACCCACTGTATTGGGCGCGCGATGGTGTTCAGGAAAGCCAGATGCGCAAACTCAAGGCCGGCGAGATCCCATTCGAAGGGAGCCTGGACTTGCATGGCCTGACTGTTGAACGGGCGCGCGAACAACTGTGGGCATTTTTCGAAGAAGCGGGCCGGCTCGAGGTGCGTTGCGTCCGTGTCACACACGGCAAGGCCGCCCGGCTCGATGGCCGCCGCCCATTGATCAAGAGCCACGTCAACACTTGGCTGCGTCAGCATGCGCAGGTACTCGGCTTCGCGTCGTGTCTGCCGCGGCATGGCGGAACGGGCGCCATCTACGTACTGCTCAAGCGCCAGATGCTGGATGGCCGCGACGAATGACAGCCTTATACGGTCAGTAAACCTCTTGCCAGCGAACCGGCGGACGCCTAATCTTCGTCCCCCCTTTCGAATCGCTTCAGGATATTCCATGTCCCTGGAACAGCATTATTCGGCGATACTTGGCCAGCTTGGCGAGGACGTGTCCCGCGAAGGCTTGCTGGACACTCCCAAGCGCGCCGCCAAGGCCATGCAGTACCTCTGCCACGGCTACAACCAGACGCTCGAGGAAGTCACCAACGGCGCGTTGTTTTCCTCGGACAACAGCGAAATGGTCCTGGTGAAGAACATCGAGCTGTATTCGTTGTGTGAGCACCATATGCTGCCGTTCATAGGCAAGGCTCATGTCGCATACCTGCCTAACGGCAAGGTGCTTGGCCTTTCCAAGATCGCGCGCATCGTCGACATGTTCGCAAGACGTCTGCAGATTCAGGAGAACCTGACTCGCCAGATCGCGGAAGCGGTCGAGCAGGTGACCGGTGCGGCCGGTGTGGGCGTCGTCATCGAGGCGCAGCACATGTGCATGATGATGCGCGGCGTCGAGAAGCAAAACTCGTCCATGGTCACCTCGGTGATGCTCGGGCAGTTCCGTGATAACACGGCTACACGCACCGAGTTCCTCAGCCTCGTTCGCTAAGGAGGCAAGCCCGGCCAGGCCGGGCCTGCCTAACCAGGTTGCATATGCCCTTCCCTATTTCATCGCCCGATAGCCAGGCAGCGCTTCGATACGCGCAATCCACGCCTGAATCGCCGGGTAGCGCGAAAGATCGAAACCGCCTTCGCCTGCGACGTGGGTATAGCCATACAGGCTGATGTCCGCGATGCTGAACCGATCGCCTACCAGAAATGAGTGCTTCTGCAGTTGGGCTTCCATGACGTCAAGCGCCTGGTAGCCACCCGCCTGCTTGTCATCGAACTCGGCTTTTCGCTCAGCCGGCATACCTAGATAAATGTTGATGAAACGGGCTACGGCTATGTATGGCTCGTGGCTGTATTGCTCAAAGAATTGCCACTGCAGCACCTGCGCCTGAAGCCACGGGTCTTGCGGGAGCAAGGGCGTACCCTGCGCCAAGTAAAACAGAATGGCGTTCGACTCCCAAAGTGTGCGGCCGTCGTCGAGTTCGACGACCGGAATCTTGGCATTCGGATTCTTTGCCCGAAACTGATCCGTGCGCGTTTCCCCGCCCAGCACATCCATGTCGACCCATTCGTACGGACGCTCCAGCAGACTTAACAGCAAGCCAACCTTGTAGCAATTACCTGAGCGCCAATCCCCATATACCTTCATTCGCACACCTCGTGTCCAGCGGCCCGGATGCCGCCTTTGGCACGCTAGCTGGCGAGCCGTGCTCAGGTCAACGCACGGCGGCGACGAGGCCTGGCATCGAGCGAACTGTTCCGGTCTATCGCAAACCGTCAGAAACTGTACTGCACAAGCGGCGCCTGGCTGTATCGCGACGTGCACCCGCACATGCCGATACGCTGCCCGTCCACAATAAGGAACTGCTCGATGACCCTGGAATTGCTGGTCGCCTTCGTTGCCTTCGCGTTCGTCACCTCCGTTACACCCGGTCCGAACAACATGATGCTGCTTGCCTCTGGTGTGAATTTCGGGCTCCGCCGAAGCGTGCCCCACATGCTTGGCGTAAGCATCGGCTTCACCCTCATGGTTGCCGCGGTCGGGCTCGGCCTGGGCGAAGTATTCGAACGTCTGCCGCTATTGCATAAGGTGCTTCAATATGTGGGCGCCTGCTATCTCGTTTACCTGGCCTGGGCCATTGCGCGCTCCGCGCCGCCTGACGCGCGTTCCGATCCACGCTCGAAACCGTTCACGTTTCTGCAGGCGGCCGCCTTTCAGTGGGTCAACCCCAAGGCGTGGGTCATGGCGGTGGGGGCGATCGCCACCTATGCACCGCATCAGGATTACGTGATGAACGTGCTGCTTATCGCAGGACTGTTCGGACTGGTGAATGGGCCCTCGGTCGGCCTATGGACAGTCACGGGTACGCTCCTGCGGCGCTGGCTCGAAAACCCGGGTACACGGCGGGCTTTCAATATCGGGATGGCCTTACTGCTGATCGGATCGCTATACCCTATCGTCTTCGACTTCAAAGGGGCTGCATGATGGCAACACGTCTACGCCCCCTTGCCGACAGTTCACCCTCGACGGTGGTCGCCGGCTTCATTGGAATGTTGACCGGCTATACCAGTTCTCTCGTGCTGATGTTCCAGGCCGGACAAGCGGCCGGCCTCACAGACGCGCAGATATCCTCGTGGATATGGGCGCTGTCCATTGGCATGGCTCCGATTTGCATAGGCCTTTCCCTATGGTATCGAGCGCCCATCATGGTTGCCTGGTCGACGCCGGGCGCGGCGCTCCTGATCACGAGCCTGCCAGGTGTGCCGTACAGTGAAGCCATCGGCGCATACATGCTGTGTTCAGCACTTATCCTGCTATGCGGTATCACGGGCAGCTTTGACCGGATCATGCGCCGGATACCCGGATCCATCGCAGCGGCATTGCTCGCTGGGGTGTTGTTCAAGATAGGTCTGGAAATCTGCAATGCAGCTGAACAGCAGACGCTGCTGGTGATCGCAATGCTATTGGCATACCTCGTCGGAAAACGCGCGATGCCCCGTTACGCGGTATTGGCCGCCCTCATCGTCGGGTGTGTTATAGGCGGGGCTCAGGGGTTGTTCGATTTCAGTCGCTTCCAGGTGCAGTTGACGGTACCGACCTGGACGACACCGACCCTGTCGCTCTCCGCGGCCATCAGCATCGGCATTCCGCTGTTCATCGTTGCGATGACATCGCAGAACCTGCCGGGCATGGCAGTCTTGCGCGCCAATGGCTATGACGTGCCCGCGTCACCCTTGCTCAATGTAACGGGCATCATGTCGATTCTGCTGGCGCCATTCGGCTCTCATGGCATTCACATGGCGGCGATAAGCGCGGCCATTTGCGCCGGCCCTGAAGCACATGAAGATCCCAAGCGCCGGTACACCGCCGCAATGTGGTGTGGCGTGTTCTACGGGATTGCCGGATTGTTCGGCGCTACGCTGGCAGCGCTTTTCGCTGCGCTGCCAGCGGCCCTGATCCTTTCGATCGCGGCGCTTGCACTGTTTGCATCGATCATTGGAGGCCTGACCCAAGCCATGAGCGAGCCGCGCGAACGCGAGGCCGCTCTGGTCACCTTCCTCGTGACCGCGTCAGGCATGTCGCTGGCGGGCGTCGGATCCGCTTTCTGGGGCGTGGTCGCCGGAATGGCGACCCTGTTCATCCTGAACTGGCGAACGCGGTAAGTCCGTACGAAAGGCACCCCTGCCCTTGTCACGCCAGCTCGGAGACGACTTTCATCAGGGCTGCCTGGGGATCTGTGTCCTGAGCGATGGGCCGACCGATGACCAGGAAGTCCGACCCGGCATCGACGGCCTGGCGCGGCGTCAGGATGCGTCGTTGATCGTCGCTAGCGCTTCCGGCCGGGCGGATACCAGGCGTCACGAGTTGAAGTCTTGGCTGGGCCTGCTTCAGCACCTGCGCTTCCTGGGCCGAACATACCAGCCCATCCAGGCCTGCCGAGTCGGCCAATGCCGCAAGCCGAAGCACCTGCTCCTTGGGCTCGACATCCAGGCCAATACCCTGAAGATCACGTTGCTCCATGCTGGTCAGCACCGTCACACCAATCAGCAGCGGTTTCGCCCCAGGCTGCTGCTCCAGCACGTCTCGGCAGGCGGACATCATTCTGAGCCCTCCTGAACAATGCACGTTCACCATCCAGACGCCAAGCTCAGCTGCCGCTTTGACTGCCATAGCTGTCGTATTGGGAATATCGTGGAATTTCAGATCGAGGAACACTTCGAATCCACGATGCTGCAAAGCTTCGACGACCTCAGGCCCGCAGCGCGTAAAGAGCTCCTTTCCTACCTTCGCCCTGCAATAGGTCGGATCGAGCCGATCTGCGAGGTCGAGAGCGGCAGCGCGGGTGGGGAAATCGAAGGCGACAATGATAGGAGTCTGGCAGGCAGGCATGAGTCTGGTCTCGGTCTAAATCTGGGTACATTGTCGCAAACCCTCCCTCCCGACAGCCACTCCACGCATCGTAACGATTTCGATCCATCGTTACGCGTTCGTTACACACTCGTACAGTCAGCGGCCTGGCTGCATCCCGTGCTGCAAAACGCGGCTGCCAGTGTCGAGTGTATCGATATCAATACACCGGCCAGTCTCTCTAGGATGCATTCATCTTAGATAACTATTTGATTTTATTGATCTTTTCCGCCTGGCATCGTCCTTGCTCAATAAGTCGTTTAAACCTCGCCCTTGCGGGGCAGTTGTCACTGGGAGTAGACATGAGCGAGTTGCGTTTCACGGCTGAGCACGAATGGCTGCGTCAGGATGAAGATGGCCTGATCACGGTAGGCATCACGGACTACGCTCAGGACGCACTGGGCGATGTCGTATTCGTCCAACTACCGGAGCGTCGCCATTACGCGGCAGGTGAAGAAGTTGCTGTGCTCGAATCGGTGAAAGCGGCGAGCAATATTGCGATGCCGCTGGACGGGGAAATCGTAGAACTCAACGAGGCACTCGAAGCCAGCCCGGAAAAAGTGAATGAGTCGCCTCTATCCGAGGGCTGGTTCTTCCGTTTCCGCCCTGCTGACGCATCGAGCCTTACATCGTTGCTGAGCCCATCAGCCTACGACGCTCTGATTGCCGGCCAGGCCTAAGGATCCCCCCATGTCGATCAAACTTGATACCCGAAACGAATTCATCGCCCGCCACATCGGCCCCAGCGCACCGGAAGAACATGCCATGCTGGAGCAGGTCGGATACGACAGCCTGGATGCGCTCACCGCCAGTGTCATTCCGACCAGCATCAAGGGCACCAGCGTCCTGCCGGCTTTCGAAGGCATGGGTGAAGCAGAGGCGCTTGCGGCGATCAAGGCCATTGCGAAGAAAAACCAGCAGTTCAAAAACTACATAGGCCAGGGCTATTACGGCACGCTGACCCCTTCACCCATCCTGCGCAACCTGCTTGAAAACCCGGCCTGGTACACGGCGTATACGCCTTATCAGCCGGAGATTTCGCAAGGCCGCCTGGAAGCGCTGCTAAACTTCCAGACGTTGATCATCGACCTGACTGGATTGCCCATCGCCAACGCGTCATTGCTGGACGAGGCGACCGCTGCTGCCGAGGCAATGACGTTCTGCAAGCGTCTGTCCAAGAACAAGACCAGCAACACCTTCTTCGCGTCGCAGCATTGCCACCCCCAGACGCTCGCCGTCCTTCACACCCGCGCCGAACCGCTGGGGATCGAAATCGTCGTTGGCAACGAGCTCGAGTTGGACGACACGAGCCCCTTCTTCGGCGCCCTGCTGCAGTACCCAGCCAGCAATGGCGACATCTTTGACTACCGTACGCTGGTCGAGCGCTTCCACGAAAGTAACGCTCTGGTCGCCGTTGCGGCTGACCTGCTTGCTCTGACATTGCTCACTCCACCCGGCGAGTTCGGCGCGGACGTCGCAATCGGCACCGCGCAACGGTTCGGCGTGCCGCTCGGGTTCGGCGGCCCGCATGCGGCCTATTTCTCGACACGTGATGCGTTCAAGCGGGACATGCCCGGCCGGCTCGTCGGCCTTTCAGTCGATCGTCACGGCAACCCTGCGCTCCGGCTTGCCATGCAGACTCGCGAGCAGCATATCCGCCGTGAGAAGGCGACGAGCAATATCTGTACGGCTCAGGTGCTTCTTGCCAACATCGCCAGCATGTACGCCGTGTATCACGGCCCGGAGGGCCTGACACGCATCGCACAGCGCGTACACGGCCTGACGCATGCACTGGCGGAAGGTCTCCGCCGAGTTGGATACACGGTGGATACCGCAGGGTTCTTCGATACGATCACGGTGACCTGTGCCGAGACGGCCGACCTGCACGCTCGCGCGAGGGAAATGGGCATCAACCTGCGCGTGATCGACGACACTCGATTCGGCGTTTCGCTCGATGAAAGCACGACGGTAGCAGACGTGACCGAGCTGCTGACGCTGTTCGCGAACGGCAAACCCGTCCCCGACCTGGCATCGCTCGCGAGCGGCAGCGCGCTTCCGGAAGGCCTGAAACGTCAGTCGACGATCCTGCAGCATGACGTTTTCAATCGCTACCACTCCGAGACCGAGCTCATGCGATACCTGCGCAAGCTCGCGGACAAAGATCTGGCGCTGGACCGCTCCATGATCCCGCTGGGCTCGTGCACCATGAAGCTCAACGCGGCGAGCGAGATGATTCCGATCACCTGGCCTGAATTTGGCAACCTGCATCCGTTCGCACCCGCCGAGCAGAGCGAGGGGTACCAGCAGCTGACTCGCGAACTGGAAGAGATGCTCTGCGCCGCGACCGGTTATGACGCGGTATCGCTGCAACCTAACGCAGGCTCACAGGGCGAATACGCCGGTCTTTTGGCCATTCGTGCCTATCACCTAAGCCGCGGAGACGACCAGCGTGACATCTGCCTGATCCCGGCATCGGCTCATGGCACCAACCCGGCCACCGCAACCATGGTTGGCATGCGCGTAATCGTCACGGCTTGCGACAGCTACGGCAACGTTGACATCGAAGACCTGCGGGCCAAGGCGACTGAACACAAGGATCGCTTGGCGGCGCTGATGATCACCTACCCGTCCACGCATGGCGTGTTCGAGGAAGGCATCCGCGAAATCTGTCAGATCGTGCATGACAACGGTGGCCAGGTTTACATCGACGGCGCGAACATGAACGCGATGGTCGGCCTGTGCGCGCCAGGCAAGTTCGGTGGCGATGTCTCTCACCTGAACCTTCACAAAACCTTCTGCATCCCCCACGGTGGCGGCGGCCCGGGTGTTGGGCCGATCGGCGTGAAATCCCACCTCGCGCCCTTCCTTCCTGGCCACACACACTGGGAGAACAAAGCGGGTGCCGTAAGCGCGGCGCCTTACGGCAGCGCCAGTATCCTGCCGATCTCCTGGATGTACATGAAGATGATGGGTGGCGAAGGCCTGACCCGGGCATCGCAGATGGCGATTCTTGCCGCCAACTACGTGGCCCGCCGGCTCGAGGAGCACTATCCCGTCCTCTACACAGGCAGCAACGGGCTGGTGGCACACGAGTGCATCCTCGATCTTCGCCCCTTGAAGGACAGCAGTGGTGTGACCGTGGATGACGTGGCCAAGCGCCTCATCGACTTCGGTTTCCATGCGCCCACAATGTCGTTCCCGGTTGCCGGCACGCTCATGATCGAGCCGACCGAAAGTGAATCGAAGGAGGAACTGGACCGCTTCTGCGACGCCATGATCGCTATTCGCGACGAGATCCGGGCTTTGGAGCGTGGCGAACTGGACGCCGTCGACAACCCGCTAAAGAATGCTCCGCACACCGCCGCCGAACTGACGCGCGAGTGGCGCCATCCTTATAGCCGCGAGCAGGCGGTATTCCCGGTCCATACCCTTATCGACGGGAAATACTGGCCGCCCGTGGCGCGGGTGGACAACGTATACGGCGACCGGAACCTCGTCTGTGCCTGTCCCAGCATCGAGGCTTACCAGGACGCATGACCCCAGCGCGCGGGTACCTTGCCCGCGCGCCTTCCTGACGAAGGTGAGCTCATGGCGCTTAGTGTTTTCGACCTTTTCAAAATCGGCATTGGTCCTTCCAGCTCGCACACGGTAGGCCCGATGAGAGCTGCCGCCCGATTCGTAGAAGGGCTTGAGCGAGATGGCCTCCTGGATTCGACCGAAAGCGTCCGGGTCGAGCTTTACGGATCCCTCGGCGCGACCGGCAAGGGTCACGGCAGCGACAAGGCCGTGCTCCTGGGTCTCGAGGGCGAGCAGCCTGACCTGGTGGATACCACGACCATCGATGCACGCCTCGCCGACATCAGGAAAAGCAACCGGCTGACCCTGCTTGGTCGGAAGCCAATCGTCTTCATGGAAAAGGAGCACCTTGCGATGATTCGCAGAGCGCTCCCGTCCCATCCCAACGGCATGATCTTCAGGGCACTGGATGGCTACGGCATCGAGTTGCGTCAACGCGAGTACTACTCCGTAGGCGGCGGCTTCGTCGTGGACGATCAAGCTGCTGGTGTAGATCGAATCGTCGAAGACAGCACACCGCTTCCCTTGCCGTTCAAAACGGGCCGCGAGCTCCTTGCCCAATGTACGGAACATCAGCTCTCGATCAGCGAGGTGATGCTTCGTAATGAACGGGCGTGGCGCGACGAATCAGAGACCCGAGACCGGCTGATGCAAATTTGGCAGGTGATGCAGGATTGCGTCCAGGCCGGTTGCAAGAATGAAGGCATCATGCCGGGTGGGCTGAAGGTCAAACGGCGGGCAGCGGCGCTTCATCGACAGCTGTGCGCTCGGCCTGAAGCCAATCTGCGTGATGCCTTGAGCGTCCTGGACTGGGTCAATCTCTATGCGCTCGCGGTCAACGAAGAGAATGCCACCGGCGGTCGCGTCGTCACTGCGCCGACCAACGGAGCAGCCGGGATCGTCCCTGCCGTCCTTCATTACTACGATCGGTTCGTGCCCGGCGCCACGACCGAGGGCGTCATGCGCTTTCTGCTGACCGCTGCGGCTATTGGCATTCTCTATAAAGAGAACGCCTCCATTTCCGGCGCCGAAGTTGGATGCCAGGGCGAGGTCGGAGTCGCCTGTTCCATGGCGGCAGGCGCACTGTGCGAGGTTTTGGGTGGCACACCTCAGCAGGTCGAAAACGCCGCTGAGATCGGCATGGAACACAACCTGGGGCTTACCTGCGATCCCGTAGGTGGTCTCGTTCAGGTGCCCTGTATCGAGCGCAATGCGATGGGCTCTGTCAAAGCCATCAACGCAGCCCGCATGGCGCTTCGCGGTGACGGCCAGCACTTCATCTCGCTGGACAAGGTCATCCGTACCATGCGCCAAACCGGCGCCGACATGAAAACCAAATACAAGGAAACCGCCCGCGGTGGGCTGGCGGTAAATATTATTGAATGCTGACTGACCGTACCGGTAACCCCAGGGCGCTCAGTCGCAATTGGCCAAGGAAACAACAATGACTGAGCTTGCCCAGACTCCCCTCCATGACCTGCATCTCGAATTGGGCGCCAGGATGGTCCCGTTCGCAGGCTATGAGATGCCCGTGCAATATCCGCTCGGCGTGATGAAGGAACACCTGCACACTCGCGAACATGCCGGGCTGTTTGATGTTTCCCATATGGGACAAGTCCTGGTCCGTGGCACCGGAGCTGCGAGCGCGCTGGAGTCGCTCACGCCTATCGACGTTATCGACCTACCGGTCGGCATGCAGCGGTACGCGATGTTCCTCGATGAGAATGGCGGAATCCTCGACGACCTCATGATTGCCAACCTTGGTGCGGATACCTTCTTCCTAGTGGTGAACGCGGCCTGCAAGACTCAGGACCTCGCGCACATCCAAAAGCATCTGGGCGGACATTGCGAAGTCACGAGTCTCTTTTCGGCGCGTGCCCTGCTCGCGCTTCAGGGGCCGAAGGCGGTAGACGTGCTCATGCGCCTTGCACCCGAGGTGCGTAGCATGACCTTCATGTCGATCGCTACGGTTCGCTTGCTGGGCGTGGATTGCTATGTCAGCCGTTCCGGTTACACAGGCGAAGACGGCTATGAGATCTCGGTACCTACCAAACATGCGGAAATGCTCGCGCGTAGCCTGCTGGCTGAGTCCGAGGTTCAGCCGATCGGACTCGGCGCCCGGGACTCGCTGAGACTCGAGGCCGGCCTGTGCCTGTACGGCCATGACATGAGTGCTGCAACGACGCCCGTTGAAGCAGCGCTGACCTGGGCCATATCAAAAGCGCGCCGCAGCGATGGCGAACGCGCGGGCGGATTCCCAGGCGCCGAGCGCATCTTCACGCAGCAACGCACCGGCGTCAGCCGTAAACGCGTAGGGCTGCTGCCGCAGGAGCGCATCCCCGTACGTGAAGGAACCCAGATCGTAAACGGCCAGGGCGACGAGATAGGTCAAATATGCAGTGGAGGCTTCGGACCCACCCTCGCCGCCCCCGTTGCAATGGGCTACATCGATTGCGAGCATGCCGCGATCGATACCGACGTCTGGGCAATCGTGCGCGGAAAGCGGGTAGCGATGAAAGTCTCGAAGACGCCGTTCGTACCGCAGCGGTACTACCGCGGATGAATGGACGAGGCGTAGGTCAGAGCGCCTACGCCTTTGATTCGACCACTTCCGACAAGAGCGCCAGAAACGACTCTACCGATGCTTCGAGATCGCCGGAGTTATCGAGCGTCAGTGCTTGCTGGCTACCGTGATCAGGGCGCCGAAACGTTGAATTACGCGCCATGCGAGCCTCGATTTCGCCGAGCGATTCGCGGCCACGCGCGAGCAGCCGCCGGCTCAAGACGCCAGAACTCACCGAAAGCAGGACAGGTGCAAGATCGGGATAACGTTCTTGTGCTTTCGGAAGGTACTCCCGCGATCCATTGACCAGCACATGCGAACCTTCCGAAAGCCAGGTATCGATTTCCTTCGATATGCCATACCCCAGGCCGTTGGCGCGCCAGTAAAGCGCGAACGCACCCTGCTCCCGCATCTCTTCGAATTCGACAGGGGTAACCGCCAAGGCATCTTCGCCTGTCGCTTCAGCCGAACGCGTAATGACGCGGCGTGCGATACGAAAGCCCATGTGCTCGAGCCGTGTACGTGCCGCGCGTAGCAAACTGTCCTTACCTGATCCCGAAGGACCCATCAGGTAAATCAGTTTTCCCGCCATTGGACCATCCCGGTTTGTTGTGCCTTTGCCGGACACCCTGTGGCGTCGGCTTCGAAGTGGGCGATGATACGCCCTTTTTCAGACACAGGCAGCGCCCAGAATGGCCGCTCGATAACGCATTAATTCGAATGTGGAAAAATACGCCAAATGGTGCTGGCCAATAGCCTTTAGCTGGTACACAATGCGACCATAATTTGGCGTCAAAAATATTTAGACTCTACCCTAGCCGTGGTGCTGAAAACTGAACGATTCCTGTCCTCACAGGTCGAACAGTGACGATTTCCTATATAGCGGAATGCCAGCATCATTCCCACAGACCAATCGGTATTTGTATGCGCCCTATGAAACAGGCTATTTATTCCAGCCGTACGGCTGACAAATTCGTCGTTCGACTGCCAGAAGGCATGCGTGAACGTATCGCAGACGTGGCGCGCAACCATCACCGCAGCATGAACTCCGAGATCATCGCCCGTCTCGAGCAGAGTCTCATTCAAGAAGGCGCTATCAGCGACGAACTGAACATGCGCCTGGACAGCCCCGAACTTAGCCTTCACGAGCGCGAATTGCTTCAGCGCTTCCGCCAGCTCTCCCGCCGCCAGCAGAATGCACTTGTCGCGCTCATTGCGCACGATGTGGAAATGGCCGCCAACGAAGACGCCTGATCCGGATACCTCCGCGGCCGGCGCAATGCCGGCTGCCTGGATTCTCAGTCACCGACGCCGCACCACCACGCCTCTCGCCCTGAATGCGCTCCGCGCCTCGCATCCTCCGCTGAACGTATGGCCACATAGCTACTTGCCGTTGCAGGATCGTTTGAGGCCGGCGGATTGCCATGCTTCTCGCTTCGCTCTCCGCCCGCCCCGCAGGGGCTCGTCTCGCCACTAACAGCAGATCTGTAGCCTTTGCAGCAGAACGAGAAAAGGCCGGCATAAATGCCGGCCTTTTCATGCCTGGTTTGCCTTGTAGCAGCCCGGCGATTTACCTCCCCAGATAGGCTCGCTTACAGCAGGAACACCGACGCCAGGCCGAGGAAGATGAAGAAGCCACCGCTATCGGTCATGGCCGTAATCATGACACTCGACCCCATAGCGGGATCTCGATCCATCTTCGCCAGCGTCATCGGTATCAATACCCCCATGAGCGCCGCGAGTAACAGGTTAAGCGTCATCGCTGTTGTCATCACTACACCGAGCGACCAGCTTCCATATAGCAGGTAGGCAACAGCCCCGATCACACCACCCCATACGACGCCATTGACTAGGGACACACCCAGCTCCTTACGCAGCAACCGTCTGGTACTTGCCGGATTGACCTGATCCAGTGCCATTGCACGGACGATCATCGTGATGGTCTGGTTGCCTGAGTTACCGCCAATGCCGGCAACGATCGGCATAAGCGCGGCAAGCGCAACCAACTTCTCGATCGAGCCTTCAAATAGCCCGATCACCCGGGAGGCTACGAAAGCGGTTACCAGATTGATTGCGAGCCACGCCCAGCGATTGCGTACTGATTTCCAGACTGATGCGAAGATGTCTTCCTCCTCGCGCAGACCGGCCATGTTCAGTACCTCAGCCTCGCCCTCTTCACGAATGAGGTCGACCATCTGATCGATGGTGAGGCGGCCGATGAGCTTGCCGTTCTTGTCGACAACAGGCGACGAAATGAGGTCATAACGCTCGAACGCCTGAGCCGCCTCGTACGCATCGCCGTCCGGATGGAAACTAACGGGATCGGCTGCCATGACTTCGGCAACCTGCTTCTCAGGATCATTCACCAACAGGCGCTTGATGGGTAATACGCCCTTCAGCACGCCTTCGTAGTCCACCACGAACAATTTGTCCGTGTGGCCAGGCAGCTCCTTCAGCCGTCGCAGGTAGCGCAGTACCACCTCGAGAGCCACGTCCTCCCGGATGGTGACCATCTCGAAATCCATGAGCGCACCGACCTGGTCATCCTCATAGGACAGCGCGGAACGGACGCGCTCGCGCTGCTGTGCATCAAGGCTCTCCATGAGCTCATGCACGACATCCCGCGGCAGTTCTGCCGCGAGGTCCGCCAGCTCATCCGCATCGAGCTCTTTGGCAGCCGCCAGGATCTCGTGGTCATCCATGTCTGCCAGCAGCGTCTCACGGACGGCATCGGACACTTCAAGAAGGATCTCACCGTCACGGTCGGCCTTGACCAGCTGCCAGACCAGCAAACGATCCTCAAGCGGAAGCGCTTCAAGGATATAGGCGATATCTGCCGGATGAAGCTCATCGAGCCGGCGCTGCAGTTTGACGAGGTTCTGACGGTGGACGAGATTCTCGACAAGCGCCTGATGAGGCCCTTCCTGACGGTGGGCAAGCTCTTCGACAACGCGATGGCGATTTAGGAGGTCGACCACCTGGCCAAGGCGGTCCTGCAGGCTTTCTTGCGGCTTTTTGGCTTCTACTTCAGTCATGGCACGCTCCGCCCCAGCAGCGGATGGCCACGGGGCTCAATCAATCAGCAAATGATCGTTGAAACGAAAGGATTGAGTAACTACTGGGTAAGTCCATGGAGGGGGTCCACAAGTCCCGGCGGGACTGACGGCCGACATCATACACATCTCCAACGAAGCGCGCATTTGAATCACGCCCGGGATCACCGCAACGAAAATCGGAAAACAAAGAAGCGGAACGGCCCCACATTACAGTGGACCTCGACTTTCCCTGATCGATCATTTAGATACGCTGCGTTGACGTCAGGGAGGACGTTCGATGAAAGTTTGGTTTCATATGCTTGCAGTCACGGTTTCTACCATGGACGCATCCTACGCCGCGACACTGCAGCGTTGCACTGCTCACGATGGGCACGTCACCTACACGGCGCACGGCTGCCCTGCCAATGACGAGCAATCCACAATCACGGCTACCAATGCTCGCCCAGGCGGCAGGGAGGTCATAACAATGGCTCCCATAGCGGCACCACCCTTGCCTTCCCCACCAACGGCCACTGATGATCTGGTAGTCGTCGGGAGCCAGGATGACGGGTGCGGAAATCGCGTCACGGGAGCGTCACGCCGGGAAGCCATCATTAAAAATGACATACGTGCCGGCATGACGCGCCGGGATGTAGAGAGCATGCTTGGACGGCCGGATACAATCACGGGCCAGAACGGCCAGCTGCGTTACCACTACCGGGATCGACAGGGAAATCGTCGCCAGGTGAGCTTCGACGGGGATGGCTGTGTGCGGAAATAAAAAAAGCCCGCATTGCGGGCCTTTTTTCTGATATGGCGCACTCGGGAGGATTCGAACCTCCGACCGCCCGGTTCGTAGCCGGGTACTCTATCCAGCTGAGCTACGAGTGCATAACCTTCGTCAACACCAGTGGTGCTCTGAAGGGGGCAACTGCCTCAAGCAGTAAATGGCGCACTCAGGAGGATTCGAACCTCCGACCGCCCGGTTCGTAGCCGGGTACTCTATCCAGCTGAGCTATGAGTGCGTGGGCTGCGCATTATAGGGATCTGTTCGAGTTCTGCAAGTCTTTGTGAAACTTACTTAATTCGCCACACCGAAGCGTGTTGGAACCCTAGAAATGCAATGGCGGAGAGGGGGGGATTCGAACCCCCGACACCCTTTTGAGGTGTACTCCCTTAGCAGGGGAGCGCCTTCGGCCACTCGGCCACCTCTCCGCAACGGGGCGCATGATACTCATGTTTTGCCCCGCTTGCAAAGCCAAAAATTAAGGAAAATTAGTGGCTTGGTTCGTCGACCTTCTCTTTCTGAATACGCTGGTAGATCTCTTCGCGGTGCACAGCGACCTCTTTGGGCGCGTTTACACCGATACGGACCTGGTTGCCTTTTACGCCAAGCACGGTGACGGTTACGTCATCGCCCACCATCAGGGTCTCTCCGACCCGGCGAGTCAGAATCAGCATTCCTTTCTCCTTCGGATGAATCATTTCAGGACAGTCTGCAAATAAAAGGCTCGAGCATGACCTATGGGTCACTGGCTCTCGCCAAGATTTGACCTCGATCCGGAACACGAAATTCCTGACCGAAGGTCGATGAAGATAAAAGGCGCGCCATTGGCGCGCCTTTTTGTGACCTACTCTACACGCCTCGCGGGCGCGTCGAGCTCAAAGGCCGTATGCAAAGCCCGTACGGCCAGCTCGAGGTATTTCTCCTCGATCACTACAGACACTTTGATTTCGGAGGTCGAGATCATCTGGATATTGATGGTCTCTTTTGCCAACGCTTCGAACATTCGGCTGGCAACCCCCGCGTGGGAACGCATGCCAACACCTACGATCGAGACCTTGGCAATATCGGTATCGCCCTTCACCTCACGCGCACCCAGCTGGCTAGCCGTCTCTTCCAACACACGCAGCGCGCTCTGGTAGTCGTTGCGATGAACCGTGAACGTGAAATCAGTGGTGTTATCGTGCGCAACGTTCTGCACGATCATGTCGACTTCGATATTCGCCGCGCTGATTGGCCCGAGAATCTTGAACGCTACGCCGGGAATATCCGGCACCCCACGGATCGTCAGCTTGGCTTCGTCGCGGTTGAAAGCGATGCCGGAAATGATCGGCTGTTCCATGGATTCCTCTTCATCAAGGGTAATGAGGGTACCGGGCCCCTCCTGAAAACTGTGCAATACACGCAGCGGGACGTTGTACTTACCTGCGAACTCCACAGAGCGAATCTGAAGCACCTTCGAGCCAAGGCTGGCCATCTCCAGCATCTCTTCGAAGGTAATCTTCTCCAGACGCTGAGCACGAGGCACGACACGTGGATCGGTGGTGTAGACGCCATCGACGTCGGTATAGATCTGGCACTCTTCCGCCTTCAGAGCGGCGGCGAGCGCGACCCCGGTGGTATCGGACCCACCGCGCCCGAGCGTGGTGATATTGCCGTGCTCGTCGACACCCTGGAAACCCGCAACCACAACGACCTTGCCCGCTGACAGGTCACTACGGATGCGTGCGTCATCGATCTGCAGGATACGCGCCTTGGTATGGGCACTGTCTGTCAGGATCCTGACCTGGTTACCGGTATACGAGACTGCATCCACTCCGCGTTTGATCAGCGCCATCGCCAGCAGGGCAATGGTCACCTGCTCACCGGTGGACACCATTACGTCCAGCTCGCGTGGTACGGGCTGGCCGTCGGTAATCTGTTTGGCCAGATCGATCAGTCGATTGGTCTCGCCGCTCATTGCGGAAACGACAACGACGATGTCGTCGCCGTTTTCGCGGAATTTCTTCACCTTCTCGGCCACCTGCTGAATGCGCTCGATGGTGCCGACGGAGGTGCCCCCGAATTTTTGTACGATCAAAGCCATCTAAAAACCGCCTAGTCCCGTGAGGGCGCCCGTTTCGTTTTCCACAAGCCTTGCCGGGCGTGGACAAGGCCTGTTTGGAGCAATGCGATCAGAGCGCCTGTTCGACGTAGGTAGTCGCCAGGGCAAGCGCTTCGTCCAACGCCCCGGCATCGGTACCGCCGCCACGCGCCATGTCCGGACGACCACCGCCTTTTCCGCCGACCGCCGCAGCTGCCTGCTTCATGAGGTCCCCGGCCTTGAGCTGCCCTGTCAGGTTCTGCGTCACACCCGCCACCAACGTGACCTTGCCGTCCGTTGCGCTACCGAGCAGGATCACTGCCTGACCAAGCTTGTTCTTGAGCTGGTCGACGAGCGCCAGTAGCGCATCCCCATCGAGGCCGTCGATTCGGGAAGCGAGTACCTTGACGCCCTTGACGTCTTTCGCGGATGCCGCAAGGTCATCGCCTGCACTGCTGGCCGCCTTCGCCTTGAGCTGCTGGAGCTCCTTTTCCAATTGGCGATTGCGTTCGACCAGTCCGGAAAGCTTGTCCAGCAGATTGTCGCGGCTACCTTTGACGATCGAAGCTGCTTCCTTCAACTGCTCTTCCGCTGCGTTCAGATGAGCAAGCGCCGCCGCGCCGGTCACTGCTTCGATGCGACGAATCCCAGAAGCCGTACCGCCTTCGCTGGTGATCTTGAACAGTCCGATGTCGCCGGTGCGCTGGACATGCGTACCGCCGCAAAGCTCAACCGAGAAACCATCGCCCATGGTCAGAACACGAACGCGCTCGCCATACTTTTCGCCGAAAAGCGCCATTGCGCCCTTCTGCTTTGCAGTCTCGATGTCCGTCTCCTCGATCTGAACCGCGGTATTACGGCGCACCTCGGCGTTGACCATGTCTTCGATCGCCTTGAGCTGCTCAGGCTTGATTGCTTCGAAATGGCTAAAGTCGAAACGCAGACGCTGACTGTCGACCAGCGAGCCTTTCTGCTGGACATGGTCACCCAGCACTTGACGCAAGGCAGCGTGCAACAGATGCGTCGCAGAATGATTGAGAGCCGTATTGCCGCGGACACTGCTATCAACCTCGGCCCGAACGTCGGACCCTACGCTCAGACTGCCTTTATCAACCAGGCCGTGATGCAGGAACGCGCCACGCACCTTGGTGGTATCGCGCACATCGAAGCGGACGCCAGGGCCTTCGAAATAGCCGCAGTCGCCAATCTGCCCACCAGACTCCGCATAAAACGGCGTCTGGTCCAGAACGACCACGCCCTCTTCACCCTCTTTCAGCGTTTCGACCGCCACGCCTTCCCTGAACAGGGCGAGGATATGGCCGCTGCCACTGGTGGCGTCGTAACCCAGGAACCGGGTTTCGCCCTCGACCTTCACGACCGCGTTGTAGTCCATGCCGAAAGCACTGGCCGAGCGCGCGCGCTCGCGCTGCGCCTCCATTTCCTGCTCAAATCCCGCTTCATCCAGCGTCAGGCCGCGCTCGCGGGCGATGTCGTTGGTCAGGTCCACAGGGAAACCGTAGGTGTCATAGAGCTTGAATACGACGCCGCCCGGAATGACGGTGCCGGACAGGTCAGTAAGATCCTGCTCGAGAATCTTGAGCCCCTGCTCCAATGTCTTTGCGAACTGCTCTTCTTCTGTTTTCAGCACACGCTCGATATGCGCCTGCTGCTGCTTGAGTTCGGGGAACGCTTCGCCCATTTCGGAAGCCAGTGCAGCCACGATGCGATGGAAGAAGGCGCCGCGCGCGCCCAGCTTGTTGCCATGGCGGCAGGCGCGGCGAACGATGCGGCGCAATACGTAACCACGGCCTTCATTAGACGGCAGGACGCCATCGGCAATCAGGAAGCTGCAGGAGCGAATGTGATCGGCCACGACCTTGAGCGACGGATTATCGTCATTGGCGCAGCCGATCGCTTCGGCAGACGCTTTTAGCAAATGCTGGAAAAGGTCGATCTCGTAGTTCGAGTGAACGTGCTGCAGGACCGCGGAAATGCGCTCCAGGCCCATGCCGGTATCAACGCTCGGTGCTGGCAGCGGATGCAGGACACCGTCTGCTGTCCGGTTGAACTGCATGAAGACGTTGTTCCAGATCTCGATGTAACGGTCACCGTCTTCTTCCGGCGACCCGGGAGGGCCGCCCCAGATGTCGGCGCCGTGGTCATAGAAGATCTCGGTGCACGGGCCGCACGGACCGGTATCGCCCATCGTCCAGAAGTTGTCCGACGCGTAAGCAGCACCCTTGTTGTCACCGATGCGAACCATGCGCTCGGCCGGGATGCCAACTTCCTTCGTCCAGATGTCGTATGCCTCGTCGTCGCTCGCGTAGACAGTGACCCACAGCTTGTCCTTCGGTAGGCCGAGCCATTTTTCCGAGGTCAGGAATTCCCAGGCATAGGTAATCGCATCGCGCTTGAAGTAGTCGCCAAAACTGAAATTGCCGAGCATCTCGAAGAACGTGTGGTGGCGCGCCGTGTAGCCGACGTTCTCGAGGTCGTTGTGCTTGCCGCCCGCCCGGACGCATTTCTGGCTGCTGGTTGCGCGGGTGTACGCGCGCTTCTCATGCCCGAGGAAACAGTCCTTGAACTGGTTCATACCGGCATTGGTGAACAGCAGTGTCGGATCGTTCGCCGGGATCAGCGAACTCGAGGCGACGCGAGTGTGCCCCTTCTCTTCGAAGAAGCTTAGGAAGGCTTCACGGATTTCTGCGCTTTTCATTCGAATATTCCAGGCAAACAACGGCGGCGGGGCCGGCATTATATCGGCCTGCTGCCGCAGAAACAGTGGTTTGTAAGATAGAGCATGCCAATGGCCATGATCGAGCCACACAGCGTGCCGCCGGCCCTTGGGCCGCTTCGTCACACTCTATCGGGTTCAGCGTTGCGATGCGAAAAAGGCGACGGTCCGGTCGATGGCCTCAGCGTCTACGTCCATGTGGGTAACGAGGCGCATGCGAGCCGCCGCAGACAGCTTGATGCCGCACTCGGCAGCCGCTTCCTTGACCGCTGCTGCACGGTCGCCCACCTGCACGTAGACCATGTTGGTCTGGACCGGCTCGACCTCGAAGCCTAGCGCCTCCAGCCCCTGCGCCAGGCGTGCCGCGTTGGCGTGGTCCTCGGCCAGGCGATCCACCTGGTGCTCGAGCGCATAGAGCCCGGCTGCGGCGAGGATGCCGGCCTGACGCATGCCGCCGCCGACAACCTTGCGCCAGCGGCGCGCTTTCTCAATCAACGTATCGCTGCCGCACAGGACCGACCCGACAGGTGTTCCGAGCCCCTTGGACAGGCAGACCGAGACCGAATCGAAATGCTGGCTGATCTGGCCGGGCGCCACGCCGAGCTTTACCGCTGCGTTGAACAGACGGGCACCGTCGAGGTGAAGAGCCAGCCCATGCTTGAGGGTGAAGGCGCGCGCCGAAACGAGGTAGTCAGTGGGCAGCACCTTGCCGTGCATGGTGTTTTCCAGTGCCAACAGACGGGTGCGAGCAAAATGGAAATCATCAGGCTTGATCGCTGCCTCCACCCGGGCCAGATCGAGCGAGCCATCCGCCTCCATTTCGACAGGCTGCGGCTGGATCGAGCCCAGTACCGCGGCGCCACCGCCCTCGTACTTGTACGTATGGGACAGCTGCCCGACGATGTACTCATCCCCCCGGTCGCAGTGCGCCATCAGGGCAAGCAGATTGCTCATGGTGCCTGTCGGTACGAACAGCCCGGCTGCCATGCCCAACTGTGCCGCGAGCGTCTGCTGCAGTCGTGAGACAGTCGGGTCTTCACCGTAGACGTCGTCACCTACCTCAGCAGCCATCATCGCGTCCAGCATGCCGGGCGTTGGACGGGTAACGGTATCGCTGCGAAGGTCGATGATAGACATGACGGGCTCCTGTAAAAGCCTCGATACTAGCCCCTGGGCATAGCCAGGGCCAGCCTGTCGATCAGGCGTCGTCGCCTGAATCTTCGTCCATTTCCATTGCTTCGGTTTCAAGCGAAAGGCTGACGAGATTGGTTGCCTGCGGACGAAGCAGGAGATTGGTGAACTCGGTATCGCCCTCTTCCACATCCACACCGATCAGCAACTGATCGCCAACAGGCTGAATCCAGACTTCCTTGCCTTGCCATTCCACGGCGAACCGCGTGCAGGACGTCTCCAGCTGGGTACCGTCGGTATCTTCGAGAATCAAGCGAAGTGGCGATGTCATGTAGGCGCTCCTGATGCAATGAACATGTCGGCAACCGACCGCGCCGCAGCGCCGTCAATTTCTTTGAAAACTGTAGATAGACCCTAGACCAAGCATGCTGGTGAGCGCGTCCAGTGCGGTTCGGCACTCGTCCAGCAACTGTGGATCGGCTAGATCAGCTTCGGTCAGGCGGTCACGATAATGACGATCGACCCACTCGACCAGCCGGTCGTACGACGCAGGCGTCAGAACCACCCCCGGATGGACGGCGTCCAGCTCCGCTTCGTTGAGCGTGACCCGCAAGCGAAGGCAGGCCGGCCCGCCACCATTGCGCATGCTCTGCTTGAGATCGACAACGTGCAGGTGACGAATTGGCGTGCTCCCGGCCTCCACCAGCGCCTGAAGATAGCCCCAGGCAGCTCCGTTGTTCTGACACTCCTCTGGCACGGCGAGCATCATGCTGCCATCAGGGCGGGTCAGCAATTGGCTGTTGAACATATAGGAATGCACCGCGTCATCCACGCTGATTTCTGCGCTCGTCACGCGTATGGGAATCAGACGTCCGCCCAGGGCATCCAGCTTTTGCCCGAGCTCCCCAATTACCCGGTCGGGGTCAAGGTAGGCGCGCTCATGGAAGAACATCACCTCACCATTGCCCACCGAGATCACGTCGTTGTGAAAGACACCACAGTCGACCACTTCTGGATCCTGCTGCGCGAACACGACGCGACGCTCATCGAGCTGGTGCAAGCGCACGATGGCGCGTGACGCTTCCAGCGTCTGGCGGGCCGGATAGCGGATGGGCTGAGCGTAACGGATATCGAATGCACTGCGGCCAAACACGAACAGCTCGACGCCCGGCGCGCCCGGATCGCGGCAGAACCGACTGTGGTTCGCAGCGCCTTCGTCGCCGAAATGCGCCACCGCCGGCAGCGCATCATGGTGAGCGAAATGCGTAGGGTCCGGAAACATGGCCTGCAGCAGACGTGAGGCGGTCCTGTGCTCGATCGAGCGGTGGAACTTGCTACTCAGGTTGGCGACCGTGAAGTGAACCCTGCCATCCCCCGTGTCGGCACTGGGGCTGACCGTGCAGGCGTTGGCTGTCCACATGCTCGAGGCCGAGCTGCAGGCGACCAGCAATGGCATCGATGTTCGCGCGACCTTGGCCAACACCTGAGCGTCGGTCCCGGCAAACCCCAGCCCGCGAAGGGTCTCGATGTCAGGCCGTTCCTGCGGTGGAACGAACCCCTGGCGGAAGCCCATGTCCATGAGCCCCTTCATCTTTGCCAGCCCCTGCAGGGCGGCCTCGCGCGGATTGGAAGCGCCCTGGCTGTTGTTCTGGGAAGCGACGTTTCCAAACGACAGCCCACCATAATTGTGGGTAGGCCCGACAAGTCCGTCGAAGTTGACCTCCCAGGCGTTCATGCGAGCGCTCCACAGGCGCACTGACACTCGGCCCGGCGTCGCAACGTCCCGGTCCATCGACCGCTCGTATGCACCATCATCGACATCGTCCTCAGGCCGGCAACGGGCCGGCGGCTACGGGTACCGCACGGACCTGCGCACCGGGCGTCAGCTTCAAGCGACGCGCCGTAGGTGGGTCGACCACAAGCGTACCCGCCGCCAGACGTGCCGGGGCCGATGTGATGCGGCAGGTCTCCCGCTTACGGTTATGGATCAGAAATGGCGTCGCGTCGTCCCCAGGTGTGCCGACCGCCAGAACCAGCGGCTGGCTGGCCGAAACGGCGCGAATCTTTGCCGTTTCGCATTCCACGGCAGGGCCCGCGTCGAAGATATCGACGTAGCCCTGGTAGACGAACCCTTCCGACTTGAGCATCGCAAGCGCAGGCTCCGTGTCCGGATGCACCTGGCCGATTACCTCGCGGGCCTGCTCAGACAGGAAACAGGTATAGAGCGGAAACTTCGGCATCAGCTCCGCGACGATTGCCTTGTTACCGACCCCGGTCAGATAGTCCGCCTGGCTGAAGGCCATCTTGAAGAAGTGGCGACCCAGGCTGTCCCAAAACGGAGAGTGACCTTCGGCATCCGAGACGCCGCGCATCTCAGCGATGACCTTGGTGCCGAACAACGCTCGGAACTCTGCCATGAAGAGCAGGCGCGCCTTCGACAGGAGGCGACCGTTCGACCCGGTACGGTAATCCGCGTGGAGAAACAGCGAGCACAATTCCGAGTTGCCCGTCATATCGTTGGCCAGGAAGAGTGTCGGGATCTGCTTGTGGAAATTGAGCTCGCGCGACCCGCTGACCGTGAGGCCCATGCGGTAGTTGTACCAAGGCTCTCGCAAGCCGACCGCGGCGACGATAGCCGAAGTGCCGACGACACGGCCCTCGTCATCTTCCATGACGAACAGATAATCGGCGTCTGCTTTGTCTGCTTGGCCATGGAAACTCTGCTCTGCCCATTCGATCCGGTGCGCCAGGCGCTCTTCGTTCGCAGGCAGGGTAGTCAGGCCGGCGCCAGTCCCTCGCGCCAGGTCCATCAGCGCCGGCAGGTCGGCGCGGGTCACAGGACGCACGATCATATGAAACTCCATGACAGCAGGCCGATAGGACAGATGCTCAACCCAGCATGTATACGGCTGCTCATAGCGGCACCAGGCGCACGGTGGCGCCCTCTTCGACGCGCAATAGATCGGCCACCGCAGGCGGCAGCACGACCGCACTACCAGGCGCGCATTCCAGGCGCGCGACGGTTGCTCGAAAGTCATCAAGGCGGCCATTGGCAACCAGGTAGTCACGACCGCCCTCGAAACCGTTACCAACCTGCGCACGCGTCTGGTGGCTCTGCGCGATCGAACGGACGCCGGACGTCTTGGCGTGGACAGTGGGCCCGCCGTCAAAGATATCGATGTAGTGGTCGGTCTCGAAGCCTTCACGCATGAGGATGTCAAAGCTGACCTGGGCGCGCGGGTGAACAAGGCCCATTGATTCCTGTGCCTCATCGGACAGTAACGGCACGTATATCGGGTAGTGGGGCATCAGCTCGGCCAGGAATGCACGGCTACGCAAGCCACACAGTCGCTCGGCCTCGGCGTAGCTCATGTCGAAGAACTTGCGGCCGACGGCGTTCCAGAAGGGGGATTCGCCGTTCTCATCGCTCTGGCCAATGATCTCTACCACGACCGCATCGGCGAAGCGTTCCGGATGGTCGGCCATGAACAACAGCCGGCCGCGCGAGTTGAGCTCGGCGCCCGCCAGGCTGGTGGCCGTCCCATCAATGTGGAAGCTGGTCAGCAGGCTGGTGCCGGTCAGGTCGTGACACAAGGACAGCACGTGAATCTTGTGCTGGATTTTCAGCTGCCGGGAGTTATGGACGAAGGTCTCGTTACGGAAGCTGTAGAACGGTTCCGAATAGCCAGCCGAAGCGATGATGCCCGAACAACCGACAAGTCGGCCTTGCTCAAGGTCTTCGAGTACGAAGAAGTAACTCTCCTCGCCATTAAAGCTCACCTCGGCCCCAAAGGATGCCTCCGAGGCCGCGATCTTGTCCTTCAGGCGACCGGCATCGTCCGGTAGCGACGTCACGCCGACCGGGCTCTCCGAAGCAAGCCGTTTCACCTCGTCCAGGTCGGACATTTGCGCTGGGCGCATCAACAGCATGGGTCGAACTCCTCGAAGCACGATCCGGCGAGCGCAGCATTCGCCGGATCAGCAAACGTTCCTTGCGCCTGTGCCCCGTGCCGGGGTCAGGACGCCGTAATGCGGGCCACTGCCCTTTCGAAGCGCGCCAGACCCTCGTCGATGTCAGCCTCATCAATCACCAGACTCGGCGCGAAGCGCACGACGTCCGGCCCCGCCTGAAGCACCATCAGCAGCTCCGCTTCGGCCGCGAGTAGCACATCGCGCGACTTGCCCTTCCAGGCATCGGTCAGCACACCACCGAGCAACAGGCCCAGGCCGCGCACGTGTGTAAAGATCCCGTATTTCTTGCCGATTGCCTCAAGGCCTTCCTTGAAGCGATCGTGACGTGCCTTCACACCCGCCAGCGTTTCAGGCTTGCCGACTTCGTCCAGCACCGCTTCGGCGACAGCACAGGCCAGCGGGTTACCCCCGAATGTCGTACCGTGTACACCGACGGAGAAATGCTTGGCCAAAGCCTCGGTGGTCAGGATCGCCCCAATCGGGAAGCCGCCGCCGAGCCCCTTTGCACTCGACAAAATGTCGGGGATTACACCGTAGTTCATGTACGCGTAGAGCTCGCCACTGCGCCCCATGCCACTTTGCACTTCGTCGAAGATCAGCAGCGCGTCATGCTCGTTGCACAGGCGACGCGCACCCTCGAGGTAGGCCTGGTCGCCCGGAAGGATACCGCCCTCGCCTTGAATCGGCTCAAGGATCACGGCACACGTGCGCTCGGTCACGGCGGCCTCGAGTGCCGCCAGGTCGTTGTAGGCGACATGGGTAATGCCTTCGAGCTTCGGACCGAACCCGTCCGAATACTTCGGTTGACCGCCCACGCTGACGGTGAACAAGGTCCGCCCATGGAAGCTGTTCAGCGCAGCGACCACCTCATACTTTTCCGGGCCAAAACGATCGTGGGCAACACGGCGAGCCAGCTTCAGTGCCGCCTCGTTCGCTTCCGCGCCAGAGTTGCAGAAGAAGGCGCGCTCGGCGAAGGTCGCATCGGTCAGCTTGCGCGCCAGCCGCAACGCAGGTTCATTCGTGAATACGTTCGAAGCGTGCCACAGTTTCCCCGCTTGCTCAGTCAGTGCTGCAATGAGCTTTGGGTGGCAATGCCCCAGCGCATTCACCGCGATGCCGCCTGTGAAGTCGATGAAGGCTCGACCTGCCTGATCCCAGACGCGCGATCCCTCGGCACGGACCGGAATAAAGGTCGCCGGTGCGTAGTTGGGGAACATGACCTGATCGAAATCGGCGCGTTGGACTTGCGCATGTGGAGCGGACATCGGGGCTATCTCCTCCCGGTAAACGGAGTCAGTGGCGAATATTCAATATGGCAACGATTGGTGGCGATGCGGCGGCAAAACCGACCGCCACGGATACATGAGCGCTGGAAGGCGCAGTTTAAACATTGTTGACCGCGCAAGAGCAGGGTCGGACGGAAATTGACCGATCAGCCTGACAGTCACCCAGTCAGCCTCTCTCTGCCGGAGCGGGTGCACTGTCCTGCACTGCACCGGCCCGACGAAGATTACGGTCCTCACGAGGCGTTACGCTGAAGAAATTACGATACGCGCTCGAAAAATGTGGCCCTGACGAAAAGCCGCATGACAAGCCGATCTGAATGATCGATTTGCTCGTCTGAATCAGCAGCTGCCGCGCCTTGTTAAGGCGCAGCTCCAGGTAATACTGGCTGGGCACGCGGTTGAGGTATTGTTTGAAGATTCGTTCGAGCTGGCGGCGGGACACGCATACATGCTGCGCGATCTCGTCGGTCGTTAGCGGTTCTTCGATGTTGGCTTCCATCAGTAGCACCGCCTGCGTCAACTTCGGATGGCTGGACCCAATCCGGTTCTGCAGGGGGATGCGCTGTCGCTCGCTGCCCTCACGGATGCGCTCGACCACCATTTCCTCGCTCACAGCACCCGCCAGCTCAGCACCGTGGTCTCGGGTGAGCAGTGCCAACATCAGATCGACGATGGCGAGCCCGCCGCTCGCACTGACACGGTCGCGGTCCCACTCGAACAGATGGCTGGTCCCTATCACACGCGGGAAGCGTTCGCTGAAATCGTCCTGCCAGCGCCAGTGTACCGATGCTCGGTAGCCGTCGAGCAGCCCAAGCCCGGCCAATGGATAGACACCGGCCGAAATGCCAGCCAGTACGCCGCCGCTTCGTGCGTAGGTACGTAGTGCATTGGAGAGGGTCTGGGACGGGGTTGCGCTGGGCTCGTCCGCGAGGAGGAATAACCGCTGGAAAGCCAGCTCGCCGCCCCACGCACGACCGGGAAGCTGCCAGCCGCCAGGACGCGCTGTGGGTTCTTCCGCCTGGAGAAACACCGGTTCGTAAACAGCCGCTGGTTCAAGACGGCGCGCCGTTTCCAGGACTTCCTGTATCAGCGCAAGGGTAATCGGTCGGGCGCAGGGCCAGAGCAGAAATCCGATTCGATGGGCAGTCATGCCGGCGTATGGGCTCTTCTAATAGGTATGGTGCGACTGGCGCACTGTCGATCGCCATGATGCCCGATATCGCATCTGATCGCAGTGGGCGCGCGACGTTTGCGCCACCCTGCGTCGGGCCAGAGGCAAAGCAGGCATTCTAGCCTTAGAGAGACATGCCGTGTTTCCGTCCACGCGACAATTCGTTGCGCTCGGCGAGGCCGTAACGAAAAAGCCCCGGCGCGGATGACCGCACCGGGGCTCGTATTCAAGGACGGATTAGGCGGCTTGCATATCCCGATGCGTGTCGATCAGGTATTGCACCACGCCCGGGTCGGCCAGCGTGGAGATATCACCAAGCGATTCGTATTCGCCCGTGGCAATCTTGCGCAGGATTCGGCGCATGATCTTGCCGGAACGGGTTTTCGGCAGGCCTGGCGCCCACTGGATAACGTCCGGAACCGCGATCGGACCGATTTCGCGACGGATCCATGCCTTGAGCTCCTGGCGCAGTTGCTCGTTCGGCTCCTCTCCGCTGTTTAGGGTCACATAGACGTAAATGCCCTGCCCCTTGATGTCGTGCGGAATACCCACGACCGCGGCTTCAGCGACCTTGCTGTGCGCCACCATGGCACTTTCGATCTCGGCCGTGCCCATGCGGTGGCCGGATACGTTCAGTACATCGTCCACGCGGCCGGTGATCCAGTAGTAGCCGTCCTCGTCACGACGCGCACCGTCACCGGTGAAGTACATGCCGCGGAAGGTCTTGAAGTAGGTATCGACGAAGCGATCGTGATCGCCATAGAGCGACCGCGCCTGCCCCGGCCAGGAGTCGATGATCACGAGGTTGCCTTCGGCGGCACCTTCGATGATGTTGCCAAGATTATCGACGAGGGCTGGCTGAACGCCGAAGAACGGACGCGTGGCCGAGCCTGGCTTGAGCGCGGTCGCGCCGGGCAGCGGACTGATGAGTACGCCGCCCGTTTCGGTCTGCCACCAGGTATCGACGATCGGGCAGCGAGATTGGCCGACGGTTTCGTAGTACCAGTGCCACGCTTCGGGATTGATCGGTTCGCCCACCGAGCCCAGCAGGCGCAGGCTGGAGCCGTCCGCGCCTTCGATTGCCGCCTTGCCCTGCGCCATCATCGCACGGATTGCGGTAGGTGCCGTATAGAGAATGTTGACCTTGTGCTTGTCGATGATCTTCGACACACGGGTGACATCTGGATAGTTGGGCACACCTTCGAACAGCAGGGTGGTGGCGCCGTTGGCCAGCGGGCCGTAGACGATGTAGCTGTGCCCGGTAACCCAGCCGACGTCGGCGGTGCACCAGTAGATTTCGCCCGGCTTGTAGTCGAATACGCGCTCGTGAGTCAGCGCCGCATAGAGGAGATAGCCGGCGCTGGTGTGCAATACGCCCTTCGGTTTGCCGGTCGAGCCGGAGGTGTAGAGGATGAACAACGCTTCTTCGGCGCCCATTTCTTTCGGGGCGCACACGCTGCCGGCCACCTTCATCAGGTCCTCGAACCAGATGTCACGGTGCTGGTTCCACTTGATGTCTGCGCCGGTACGCTTGCAGACGATCACCTTCTGAATGCTGCGCGTTTCCGGATTGGTCAGCGCGTCGTCGACGTTCGCCTTGAGCGGCGTCCTCTTGCCGCCACGCAGGCCTTCGTCTGCCGTGATGACGACTTTCGACTGGCAATCGATGATGCGGCCTGCGAGCGCTTCGGGCGAGAAACCACCGAACACGACCGAGTGGATCGCGCCAATGCGTGCACACGCCAGCATGGCGACGACCGCTTCGGGGATCATTGGCATATAGATCGTGACGACATCGCCACGGTGTACATCCTGACCGCGAAGGGCGTTGGCGAATTTGCACACCTGCTCGTGCAGCTCGCGGTAGGTGATTTCCTTGTGCTCGGAAGGATCATCGCCTTCCCAGATGATGGCGAGCTGGTCGCCGCGCTCTTCCAGATGGCGGTCGAGGCAATTGTAGGACACGTTGAGCGTGCCGTCCGCGAACCACTTGATGTCGACATGGTGGTCGTCGAACGAGGTCTGCTTGACCTTGGTGAAGGGTTTGATCCAGTCCAGCCGCTTGGCCTGCTCGCGCCAGAAGCCGTCAGGGTTGATGATCGACTGCTGATACATCGCCTTGTAGGTAGCTTCATCCGTCAGTGTCAGGGCGGATGTCTCGGGGCGGACCGGGTACACGGAAGCAGCGCTCATGGCTAGGACCTCTTCATAGTTGTTTTTCTGCGTACAGTTGTATCCCTAGCCCGACGGCACGGGCCATACGACCATTGTCGTAGCGGTAAGCCCGCCGAGGCCCGTGCGGCCAGCCGACAAAAGCGCAGCTACCGGCGTAGATAGGCGTCCGGCATGTCATGGGGGATCTGACATGAAAGACAGCACGCGCAGCCGCGTGATGTGGGCTTGCTCAGCTGGTGATGGTTGGTAGAACGCTTGGGCACCTAGCGGCAGATGGGTTTCCAGCCGGTGGTTGATATCCGTGAAAGTCGTGCCCGTCGGTCCAATTTGTCGGGCACGGACACGGCGGATCCGCCGCGTTCGACCGGCACCGAAAACCCGGCCAAAGAGCCGGGCTTCTGGTGCCGCAATGCAGGGTTAAGGCATGCCAAGCCAATTTGGCAGGGCCATTGAAACCCACGGCACATAGGTGATGATTGCCAGGAAGGACAGCAGCAGCATCAGCCACGGTGTGGCAGCGCGAATGACCTGGGTCACGCTCATGCCGGTCACGGCGGAGGTCACGAACAGGTTCAGGCCCACCGGCGGCGTCAACAGGCCGATTTCCATGTTCACCACCATGATGATACCCAGGTGGATCGGGTCGATCCCCAGCTGCACGGCGATCGGGAAGAGGATCGGCGCGAGGATGAGGATCACGGCCGACGGCTCCATGAAGGCTCCGGCAATCAGCAGCACGATGTTCACGACCAGCAGGAACATCCACGGTTGCAGACCGGCCTCGAGCACCATCGCGGTGATCTGCTGGGGCAGCTGCTCGGTGGTCAGGACGTGGGCGAACAGCATCGCGTTGGCGATGATGAACATCAGCATGATGGACAGCTTGCCCGACTCGATCAGTACCTTCGGGCAATCCCGCAGGCGCATGTCCTTGTAGACGAACAGGGCGATGAAGGCGGAATACACCGCCGCCACGGCCGCCGCTTCGGTCGGTGTGAACATGCCCGAGTAGATGCCGCCGAGGATGATCACCATCAACAGAAGGCCCCAGATCGCCTTGCGCGCGGCGCTCAGCCACTCACGCAGCGAAGCACGTGGCAGTGCAGGCAGGTTCTTCTTCACCGCCACGATGTAGATCGCAACCATCAGAACCAGGCCCAGCAACAGGCCAGGTACAACGCCTGCCATGAACAGCTTGCCCACCGATTGTTCGGTGGCCGCGGCGTACACCACCATCACGATCGACGGCGGAATCAGGATGCCCAGGGTGCCGGCGTTACAGACGATACCGGCGCCGAACGCCTGGGGATAACCCGAGCGCACCATGCCGGCGATGGCGATGGAGCCTACGGCCGCAACGGTGGCAGGCGAGGAGCCCGACAGCGCGGCGAACAGCATGCACGCCATCACCGCACCGATCGCCAGGCCGCCACGGATGTGGCCGACGGTGGCGTTTGCGAAGTCGATCAGGCGGCGAGCCACCCCGCCGGTGGTCATGAACGCACCGGCGACGAGGAAGAACGGAATCGCCAGCAGCGTGTAGTGCTCGGAGGTTTCGAACAGCTTGATCGCGAGCGAGCGGACCGAGTCCTGACTGAACAGCATGATGGTCAGCGAGCCGGCCAGGCCCAGCGACACGGCAATGGGCACGCCGATCAGCATCAGCGCGAACAGCACCGCAAAGAGGAAGGCGATTGTCATTTTACTTTTTCTCCTCTTCGGCCAGCTTCATGGCCTCGGCCGCTTCGTCGGCCAGGCCCAGGCCAACCTGCTGATCGCGCAGGATGCGGATGAGGATTTCGAAGAACCGAATGAACGCCAGGGCAAACCCCAGCGGGACGATCAGACCGATGTGCCATTGCTTGACGCCGAAGTGACCGAGGTCCTCGGCACCGATGCCGGCGTTGAACAGCGTTTTCATCCAGTCGAAGCTGGCGACGCTGATCAGGCCTGCGTAGGCCAGGCAGCAGAGCACGGCAAGAATGCCGATCACTTTTTGCACATGGCGGGGCGCCAGTTTTACCAGCGCATCGACGCCGATGTGGCCGCCGGTACGCACGCCATACGAAATGCCGAAGAAGATCAGCCAGGCGAACAGCGCCTTGGTCATCGCGCTGCTCCAGGTCATGGCCTGGGCGTAATCGAGGATGAAGTCCCCGATCGCATAGAAGAAATCGCTGGCGCCTTCGAACTTGTCGCCGAGCGTATAGAAAACCGTGTAAAGGTTGTTCAGGACCACGTATACGAACGTGATCAACGTCATGGCTGCCAAAAGGAAGGCGACAAAGGCCTCCTCGAAGCAGTCCCAGAAGCGCCGCAAGGCAGTCATGGCGGTCTCCGATTTTCATTTGTTGTTGTGGATCGGGCCGGTACCGCCAGACGGGGCGGCAACGCATCGAGCCAGACACTAAAGCAGTGACGTGATGCTCGAAATCAGCATTTGGTAAACGCGCTCTTCGGGGGAGCCGAAGAGGGTCGATGCAGAGCGCTTCGTGGGCGCCAATACGGAAGGTCGAGGCGCATAAGGCAGGCGCGCCGGAAGCTCCGGCCCCCAGCGCGCCTAACGCAGCGGGTCATTCAGCCTTGTTGGATGCCTGCGCTGCTTCGATCACGTCCGCACCAATATCGGCCTCGAACGCCTTCCAGGCTGGGCGTACAGCTTCACGCCAGGCAGCGCGCTGTTCGGGTGTGAGGGTGACGAACTCGTTCATACCGCTTTCCTGAATATGCTTGCGGGCGTCTTCATTCAGCGCTTCAGCCTGACGGTTCACCTCAACCGTTACTTCCTCGACGACCTTCTCGAGCTCGGTGCGTATATCCGTTGGCAATCCGTTCCAGAACTTGGTGTTGGTGATAAGTACATAGTTACCGATGCCATGGTTCGACTCGATCATGTACTTCTGCACTTCGTAATACTTCTGCGTGTAGATGTTCGACCAGGGATTGTCCTGGGCATTGACCACGCCCGTCTGCAGACCTTGATAGATCTCGGCGAACGCCATCTTGCGCGGCACCGCGCGCAGCTGGCTGTATTGGGCAGCCTGGAGGTCGGATGGCTGGACTCGGAACTTCAACCCCCGGGCATCCTTGGGCTCGACCAATGGCTTGTTGGCGGTCAGCTGACGCATGCCGTTGAGCCAATACGCAAGGCCGGTAATGCCTTTGGGCTCCATGGACTTGAGCAGCGCCCTACCCTTCTCGGAATTCTGGAAACGCTGCGCCGCTGCCACATCATCGAAGAGGAACATCAGGTCGAACAGCTGCAATTGCTTGGTGTACTGCTCGAGCTTGGACGGCGCGGGTGCGAGCATCTGCACCTCGTTCATCAGCAGCGCTTCCATCTCTTTGCCGTCACCGAAAAGGGATGAATTGGCGAACACCTGAACGTCAACCTTGCCTGGCAGGCGCTCCTCGACAAGGCGCTTGAACATCAGCGCGCCCTGCCCTTTCGGCGTCGTATCCGCTGTGATGTGAGAGAACTTGATGGTGATCGGATCGGCAAAGGCCTGGGCCATGCCGAGCGAAAGGCTGATGGCAGCTGCCAGGCGAGCGAAGCCACGGAGCGAGGAACGAGCCATGAAGATACCCCTTTGTTTGTTTTTATATGAGGGCAACCTACCGCAGCCGCCAGGCTACGGACATTCTTCATTTGCCAATCAGGGCTTCGCGAATGGCGAAGGATCTGCCGCGAGCAAATGATCGACCATCTGACGACCTATGACTGGTAGCGCCTCGTAGCTACGCACACACAGGCGCAGTTCCCGCTGTGCCCACGGCTCGTCGATCATGGTCGCCGCCACGTCCATGGTCGGCAGGTAAGTACGCACGGCGCGATCCGGCAGGATCCCGATGCCCATGCCCGTATGGATCATTCGGCAAATCGCCTCGAAGCTGCGCACCTGTATGCGCAGCCGTAGCGCGACGCCGAGGTGGTGAGCGGAATGCTGGATGAGGCTATGAAGCGATGCGTCCTGTTGCAACCCGATGAAGTCATAGCCAACCAGATCACGCAGGTTCACCTTTTCAAGATTGGCAAGGGGATGCTCGCGTGGCGTGACGACGACCAGTCGGTCCCAACGGTACGGGAAGCTTTGAACATCGTCCGCCGCAACGTGCCCTGCATAAAGGCCTATGTCTGTGAGCCCTTCCCGGACGGCACGAATGATGTCACTGCTTACCCGCTCTTCCAGGTCGATCTTTATCTCGGGATGGACTTGGCAGAACCGGCTGAGGTCTTCGGGAAGGAATTCGATGATGGCCGACGTATTTGCATGAATGCGCACATGGCCTTTGACGCCCTCGCTGAATTCGCTGAGATCTGCATGCATCTGCTCGAGATTGTCGAGCACGTTACGCGCGTGATGCAGCAGTGCGTGCCCCGCCGGGGTCAGCGAAACGCCCTTGTGCTGGCGGTAAAGCAATGCGCTGCCGACCTGGCTCTCCAGATCCGTGATGCGCTTGCTCACCGCCGCCAAGGCGAGGTGCTCACGCTCGGCGGCACGGGTCAGGCTCAGCTCGTCGGCTACGGCCACGAACAGTTTCAAGGTGACGAAATCTACGCGCCTCATGCCGGATGCCCCGATGGAACGTTCGCGGAGCTTACCAAGGCAGGATGGGCTTCGCGAGCGGCGAAGGCCGACTTGGCAATTCAAAGATTGGCAGCTTCGAACGGCTGTTTCATGCTTCCCTCATATCCATACCGGAGACTGCACATGACGCAGGACACCACCCTGCCCCTCCAGGGCCTCAAGGTCGTCGAAATGGGCCAGCTCATCGCGGGCCCGTTCGCCAGTAAGATGCTTGGCGAATTCGGGGCCGACGTGATCAAGATCGAGCCGCCCGGTGTGGGGGACCCCTTGCGCAAGTGGCGCAAGATCAAGGACGGCACCTCACTCTGGTGGCATGTGCAATCACGCAACAAGCGCTCGATCACCCTCGATCTCAAGGCTGCCGAAGGCCAGGACGTCGCGCGTCGCCTGATCGCCGAGGCCGATATCCTGGTCGAGAACTTCCGGCCTGGCACACTCGAAAGTTGGGGCATGAGCTGGGAAGCGCTGTCCGCACTGAACCCGCGCCTGATCATGTTGCGGATCTCGGGCTATGGGCAGACGGGCCCGTACCGTGATCTGCCGGGCTTCGGTGTCATTGGCGAAGCCATGGGTGGCCTGCGGCATCTGTCAGGCTACCCCGGCCAGCCTCCGGTTCGCGTCGGCATCAGCATCGGTGATTCACTTTCCTCGCTCTACGGTGTCATCGGCATCCTGCTGGCCTTGGAAGAGCGGCGCCGCAGCGACCGGGGCCAGGTGATTGATGTGGCGTTGTACGAATCGGTGTTTGGCATGATGGAAAGCCTCATCCCTGAGTACGACGCGTTCGGCTATGTACGCGAGCCAGCCGGCAGCGCGCTGCCCGGTATTACGCCGTCGAACTCCTATCCCTGCAACGACGGCGCCTACGTGCTGATCGCCGGCAACGGCGACAGCATCTACAAGCGTCTGATGAGCCTCATCGATCGTGATGATCTGGGCGAAGACCCGCGTCTGGCGCACAACGACGGACGCAGCCAGCATGCCGATCTGATCGATGCCGCCATCGCCGAATGGACGTCCAAACGCAGTCGCGACGACGTGATCGAAGCGCTCAAGGGTGCTCGCGTACCGGCAGGCTATCCCTACACCGCAGCCGACATCATCCAGGATCCCCACTACCTGGCACGGGAGATGATCAAACAGGTCACGACGAGCACCGGCGAGCTCAAGGTACCAGGCGTTCTGCCCAAGCTCAGCCGCACGCCTGGCCGAGTCGGTACTGGCGGCCCGACATTGGGTGAGCACACCGAGGACGTCCTGGCCGGGCTGGGGCTGACCGACGAACAGGTCGAAGGCCTGCGCACACGAGGAATTATTTGATGAGCAAGCGCGTGTACATCCAGGACGTCGCGACCCGCGACGGCTTCCAGATCGAATCGACCTTCGTGTCCACCGAAGACAAGATCGCCCTCATCGATCAGCTATCGAATACGGGACTCGCCAAAATTGAGGTGACGTCCTTCACGTCGCCCAAGGCGATTCCGAACCTGCGTGATGCCGAGGACGTCATGAAAGGCATCACGCGCGTGCCTGGCGTCGAGTACACAGTGCTCGTTCCGAACGTGAAGGGTTGCGAACGGGCCTTGGGCTGTGGCGTCGACGAAATCAATCTGGTGATGTCCGCGAGTGACACCCACGGGCTCGCCAACCTTCGGATGACGCCGGAAGCTTCGCTCGGGCAGTTCAAGGCGATCATCGAGGTGGCCCAGGGCACAGGGGTATTCATTAATGCCTCACTTTCGACCACGTTCGGCTGCCCATTCGAAGGCGATGTCCCAGAGGCCCGTGTCTACGAACTAATTCAAAAGCTGCTGGACATTGGGGTGCAGGGCGTGACCCTGTGCGATACCACCGGTATGGCGGACCCGGGCCAGGTCGAACGCGTCTGCCGAGCGGCTCGGACGCGCTGGTCCGACGTGACCTTCACGGCTCATTTCCACAATACCCGCGGGATGGGCCTCGCCAATGCGCTTGCGGCATTTAATGCCGGCATCGATCGGTTCGACGCATCGCTTGGCGGTCTTGGTGGTTGCCCCTACGCTCCGGGAGCCAGCGGCAACATCTGCACTGAAGATCTGGTGCATATGTTTCAACGCATGGGCTTGAACACAGGCGTCGACCTCGACGCGCTGCTCATGGCCGCGGCGCGACTGCCCGAGCTGATCGGGCATGACGTACCCGGCGCAATCCTGAAGGCTGGCAAGTCGGATCGGCGTTATCCGAAGCCCAAATGGATGACGGAATCCGTTACCTGAGGCGCCAGTTGAACGGCGCGCGATACGTCGGCCTTGCCAGGCCGGCAATCGCAACACTTGCGCGGCAAGTGGCAGGCGAGGCGGGACGGCCGTACCCGCTATCTAGTCCAGCGCGCGTACAAGTGCCGGAAGCCACTCCCCGGCAGGACCCTGCAGACACGCATCAGCGGTTCGGCTGAGGGGTGTTTCGTGTGGATTCACCTCAATGATGTACGCGCCGTGCCGTTTGGCTATAAACGGTAGTTCAGCAGCGGGATAAACCTGGCTCGACGTGCCCACACTGATCAACACCTCAGCCTGCAAGGCAGCTTCCTCTGCCTGCTGAAGTACATTGACCGGAAGCGACTCACCAAACCAGACAATGGTCGGCCGCATCAGACCGCCACAGTCACACGCCACGATTTCTCCAGGCGGCTCGGGCCAACCTCCACCCGGTCGTCCGCATGCGAAACAACGCAACCCATGTATGTTTCCATGAAGCTCGAGCACGTCTTTATTGCCGGCGCGCTGGTGGAGCCCATCGACATTCTGGGTGATCAGCGTGAACGCTTGGACCCGATCCGCGAGCGCGGCCACGGCCCGATGGCCGGCGTTGGGCTCAACCTCCAGGCAAAGCTGCCTTCGCCATGCATACCAATCCCAAACGCGTTGCGGATCCTCGCGGAAAGCGCCGGGGCTGGCCAGCTCTTCGGGGCTGAAACGCGCCCATAGGCCGGTTTGCGCTTCGCGAAATGTCGGAATGCCGCTTTCTGCCGAGACACCGGCGCCGGTGAACACCACTATCGACTGGGCGGCCCGTACCCGCTCAACGATTGCCTCTAACCTGTTCGTCATCGTTTATCTCATCGTTTGGGCACGAAGCCGGCAGGTTTTGCCGCGAGCCACTCGACGAACGCCCGAAGGCGCTCATCAGCCAGCAAGGCCTCGCGACTGTTGAACGAGAGCGCAAGCTCCTTTTCGCTGAAGCGCCTGTGAATGGCGTCGTGGCATGGCCGGCAGACCCACAGTGTCGACGTGATCCGCTCGCGTCGATCGAAGCGCTTCTGCACGTATGGCTTGTCATGCAACGATCTTGGGATCAGGTGGTGCCGAGTCAACTCGGCGGCCCGCCCGCACAGTTCGCAGGCGTCGGGAACAGGGGGCAGACGTATCGCTTCAGCCATACGTCTCAACGTTTCCTGCACAAGGTCAGGCCGTCGCCAATGGGCAGCATCGACAGGTCGATTCTCGGATCGTCCTTGAGTGATCGGTTTAGCTGCTGTACTGCTCGCGTATCGGCGCTTGCCGGAGCCTCCTCAAGCACGCGCCCACTCCAGAGCGTATTGTCGAACAGCAATAGGCCGCCGGGCCGGACCAGGGCCAGGCCCATTTCCAGATAAGCCGGATAGTTGGCCTTGTCCGCATCGATGAACATCAGATCGAAGCGTTCGTCCTGGCCGGCCTTCAGCAATGCTTCGAGCGTTTCAAGCGCAGGGCCGGTACGCAGGTTGATCTGCTCGTCGACACCCGCATCGCGCCAGTATCGCTGGGCGATGTCATGGTAGTCGCCTGGGAGGTCGCAGCAGATGAGCGAACCATCACGGGGCATGGCACTCGCGAGGCAAAGGGCGCTGTAGCCTGTAAAAGTGCCGACCTCGAGCAACCTTCGCGCACCGGTTATGCGGACGAGCAGTGACATGAACTGGCCTTGCTCCGGTGCGATTTGCCAGTGTGACCGCGGCAGACTAGCAGTCTCCTTGCGCAATTGCGCAAGCAGGGGCGGCTCGCGAAGCGAAACATCCAGGAGGTATTGATGGAGGGCGTCGTCGAGTTGAACGGTACGCGTCGTCATGAAGCTTCTCCGAGATCGTTCAGAACGTCAGAGTGCCGCACCCTCCTCGCTGTTCGAAATCGACGACCAGCCGTCGATCAGGGGACACGGGCGAGTGAGCGATCATCAACCACGCGTTTCGCCTCAAGGTAATGGCGTTGCCAATAGCTATTGCTCAGGTTATCCAGGCGAACCGTGCCCCCGGTGGACGGGGCGTGGACGAAGCGCCCCTCTCCCACATAGATCCCGGCGTGGCTGACCCGACGGCCGCCGCCCGTAGCAAAGAACACCAGATCACCGGTCTGAAGCGCATTCTGTGCAATTGTCGGCGCTCGCAGGTTGATCATTTCGCCCGTCGACCGCGGCAACACGATGCCCATGACGTCTCGGAAGACATACCCAATCAGACCGCTGCAATCGAATCCGCTGTCTGGCGTGTTCCCACCGTAGCGATAAGGCGTGCCGACAAGACCCAACGCCCTGAACAGGATGTCGTCCGCTGAACGCTCGGGCTGCCCCATGACAGGCGGGGCATATGCCACTTTTGGCTGCGGTGCCGGAGGCGGCGTCGCACAGCCGGCGAGAACCATGGCTGAAGTAAAAGCGGCAACGAGAGCGAGGCGATCCATTGCAAACATGGAGACGTCAGTCCGTGAGGGCGGAGTTTCAGGTCGGGAAATGCGTACGGTGAGCAGGACGCTCGAAAGGACTACCCTGCACGTGCAACCAACCCAGCGGGCCGCTCTAATCTGCCTTGGACCGGTACCGAATGCAAGCCATGCGCCATCTTCCGCTAAACTAATGTTTCCAGATGGCGGCGGCGAAGGCGCCCCGAAAACCAAAACGGACCCGAAGGTCCGTTTATAGGGCAATAGCGTTGGATCAATTGCGTGCAAGGTTACCCGGCTTCGGGGCCATCGCCAGCACACGCTTGGCCTCCATGAAGCTGCGTTTCCAATACGTGTCATCCAGACTGTCGACGCGGACCCCACCACTTCGGCGGCTGGCCGAATGAATGAACTTCGCGTCTCCGATGTAGATGCCCGCATGCGACACGCGGCCACGACCTCGGTTGTTGAAGAAGATCAGGTCACCTGGCTTCAACGCATTGCGGCTGACCACAGGCGCCTTCACGTTAATCATCTCGCGCGTTGAGCGGGGCAGTTCGATACCCGCCTCTTCCCGGAAGAGGAAGCCGACAAAACCACTGCAGTCGAACCCGCTTTCGGCAGTAAGCCCGCCATAGCGGTACCGAGTGCCGACCAACTCGAAGCCTCGCTCGAGCAGGCTATCCGCCAGGCCCGGCATCGCATATGGCTGCATCGATGAGTCTTGGATAGCGCGGCGGTGAAGTGCAACTTGCCGGCCAAGGGCACCGGACGCAGTACGCACGTCAGTCACCTGCCCCACGTCGTCCTCTTCATCAAAGGATGTGAAAGGGGACTGGGTAACCCAATCGGGCTGAACGTAGGCTTCAGCCGGTTCGGTAGGAGCAGAAAACTGGCTAGCACAGCCTGCCAGTAATACAAAAAAGGAAAGTGGCACGAGGGGTGCGAAGCGATCCAGCATGGGCACGACCGTGTCGATCTAGTTTGGGATCGACGGACTATGCCTACCGGAAAATCGATTTGCAAACTTTTTGAGCCGCGCGTGTGACTCCGTCGGCGCGGCCAAACGTCAAAGCGCTCCCTTCTTATCGGCTTCGCCGAGATGCGCTCTTTACTGCCGGAAGAAGCGCATCTCGATGAAAACGGCGGACTAGACGCCGTTAGAGTCCCGCATAGCTCGGCAGGCCCAAGGTGCGAAGACGACGCAGCGATTGCTTCGGCGGGGTCTGACCGTTCAGCAGTGCCAGATCGCGATGCATCTCGTGGATGAACACGTCCATGCCTGGTTCGCCTTCGAAACGCTTAGGAAGCACACGGCGGATTTGAACCTGACCAGCGTTCTCGAACTCGAGCAGGTAACCATCAGGACGTTGAATGCTGTTGATGGTGTACTCGGGGAATGAGCTGATCACTTCATTGAGCATGGACATGGCAGTTCTCCAAGGCAGATTTAAGATTGCACAGGAGGGTTGCATCGGTCGTGCCAACATCGAAATCCGAATAAATCCGTTATATTTCAATCAGTTATATATTTCATCCAAACCAGCCGACATTGCAAATTGCAGGATCCGGCGATGTGCTATCAAGCAAAACAAGTGACACACTTCACACTCCTACCGCCTTGCTATTGACTACCATCGAGACGTAACCCCCACAGGCGCCACCTGCGTGCTGATTCGGAAAAAGCCGCACCTAGCACGGCACCACGACACCGGAGCCGACGCACAGGTCGAGACAGTCCCTTCTCATACCGTATTAGCGCAGCAGCCGGCCGGACACGAAATGGGCCACGTCCTGATAGCCCGGCGTAGAGGGATGACCTGGTGCAACCAATCCGTCGATGAAGTGCTCATCGTCCTGGGTTAACCGAACGTCAAGGGCTTCCACATAGGTATCCCAGTGAAGTTCTGTCCTGGGCCCGGCGATCGCGGAGGTCACCCATGCATTGTGGAGCACCCAGGCAATGGCGAACGCAGTTGGCGAGACGCCACGAGCCTTGGCATGCGCCACGATTCGCTCCGCCAGCAGGAGCGACTCCTCTCGCCACTCGGTCTCTCGAATTCGCTTGTCCTGGCGCCCGGCACGGCTATCGGCTGCGGGTGCTTCACCCGGGCGATACTTGCCCGTCAAGACCCCTCTCGCCAGCGGACTGTACGGTACGATCCCGATGTCATGATGAGCCGCAGCGGTGAATTGCTCCGTCTCGGCCTGCCGATTGAAGATGTTGTAGAGCGGCTGAATGACGATAGGCGCATCGACGCCAAGGTGCCGCGCAACGTGCGTGAACTCACTGATCTTCCACCCTCGGTGGTTGGAGAGCCCGTAATGGCGGATCTTGCCGGCCCGTATCAGCTCGCCCAGTGCGCGTACCGTTTCCTCGATCGGCGTCACATGATCCTCACGGTGTATATAGAAGACGTCGATGTAGTCCGTACCCAGCCGGCTCAGACTGTCCTCCACGCTGCGCAGCAGGTGCTTGCGGCCCGCGCCGCGGTCGTGGGGCTGAACAGAGCCGGATGGCATCGTGTTGCCGGCCTTCGTCGCCAACACCCAGTCCTCCCGGCGAACACTGATCGCCCGCCCGACCACCCGCTCCGACTCGCCGTCACTGTAAACATTGGCGGTATCGATGAAATTCACGCCCTGCTCGAACGCACGGTCAATGATGCGCCGTGATGTTGCTTCGTCCGTTTGCCCACCGAACATCATCGTGCCCAGGCACAACCGTGAAACCCTGAGGCCGCTGCGACCAAGAGGCAGATAGTCCATCGATAACTCCCGACCCCGGTTGCGCAGAAAAGGCCAGCGTATCGCACCTGGCCCTGTCCGTATTGCAGTGCTACGCGTGAGCGCCTATCCGAAGGCCGCGACCAGTGCAGGCACGCTGAGTACCGCCGTGTAGTACCCCATGAACTGGACGCCAATATTGAATCCGAGGAAGCGTGACAATACGCCTCCCAGCAGCCCCACGGTGAGGATCACGGCCAAGCCCAGCAACCCGCCCTCCCAGATGCCGATAACCAGTATCAGCCCGACAAAAGTGGCAATTACCGCTTCGTGGCTGATCTTCTGCGATACGAACGACGCCGCACGGTGGGCGAAATTCATTGAGAAGGGATAGGCAATCAGGATCGCAATGACCACGGCCAGCATCCCGTACCAGAAGAATTCAGTCGTACTCATCATGGTGTGCAGGTTGACGATCTCGCCGCCCGGTCCATCCACGGTAAAGCGTGGCGGGGCATTGAACAGGGGCGCGGCGGGCCCGGCCGCTACAGGGCTGAGCGGCAGACCGAACGCAATGAGTGGAATAAGTGCTTCCGCGATGTAGGTGGACTCGGTCACACCGTTGCGCGCCGTGATAACAGTGGTGAGACGATGATAGGCATGCTTGATACGCGCGCCGACGATTTCCCCCATGATGACTGTCATCGCCACGGGGCTGAAGACGAACGTGGCGCTCGAAACGCTGGCAGCCATTGCGGTCATCTGAGTCTGTTTCCGGTCGATGACTTTGAAGGGATTGGGGAAATACCCTTTCCAGCCCTTCACATCGGGCGCCAGCGAGAACACCCGCATGTCATCCCTTCGCATCCGTTCGCGTTCGCCAGGTGACAGAAGTGCGAAGAGCGACGCAATGAGCGGTCCGATGGCAATTCCCAGGAAATAGCTCACGCCCAGCTTCACACCGTACTGTGCGGTAAGCGTCTGCAGTGCAACGATCACCAGTACGAACGGGATGAGCGCCACGACCGCGGCCCACCGGCCTGCGGAGAAAAATGCGATGGCCAGTGCTGCGCAAAGGAAAATCCATGGGGCGAACTGCTTGATAACGTCGCCGAAGGGCGCAAGCAGAATCGCGAAGAGCACGGCGAGTGGCACGGCAATGAGCGCTGCGATGGCACCCCCAGATATCATTTTGCGCAACGCGATATGCGGTACACCAAGATTACGAAGGTAGTTGGCCTCTGCCATGAGGGGTGTAGCAGTGGTATCACCCGGAATCCCCAGCAGGGCCGTCGGCACCGCGTGTGTCATATGCTTCGCAACCGCACCCGCCAGAAAGAACGTGAAGACACCAGCAGGAGGTACGCCGAGCAGCACGACAAGCAGCGTGAGCGGTGCCAGCGTTGTGGTCTCGTCGCTTCCTGAGACCAACCCGATGGCTGCGAAAAGCACCGCCCCGAGAATGCCCATCCCGAGCGCGACAAGGGCCTGATCAAGCAGACTTTCCATTATGTTCGGCCTCCCGTGAGCGCAACCCTCGTACTGGGAATCTGCGCCCGAGTGCCTGCGCCTATTCGCTCATCAGGCTCCCTCGCTTCCGCTTCGACGAACGCCCCATACAAGCCGAGCTCCTTGAGTTCAGCGATGACCTCCGGTGACAGATCAGCCACCTTCCCCAATCCCCCGCGCTCCTTGCGAAGCTCCTCTATGACTTGCATGCGAGACGCCGGATCCGTCTCCCCCTGGACGACACGCCGCTTGGGCTTGAAACACAGCGCACTGATCGCTCCCCCGAGCAGGCACCCGAGGATCCCGGCCAACATGGCGTAGGCGCGGGCCATCTGCGGCGAATCGACAAGCCCGACAAGCACCCACTGTGCGATTTCGAATGCGCCTACGCTGACAACCGCACCAATGGCTATGGCGCTGGCCAAGTGACGCCCGTCGACGGTATCGCCCCACACTTCATATAAAGTGCGATCCGTCATAAGCCTGCCCTCGGATGAATGTGGCCGAGTCGTTGATGTCGCATGGAATCCTCCTGCCGCTGGCGGCTTTTGTTGTTATCGAGGCCTGCTGATAAAAAGGTATTGCGTCGCCTTGTGGTAATTAGGCGAGTGTTGCGATGTACCTGGTAACGGTGCGCGTGGCTGGAAAGTCGGGGCGCCGCCTACTCAGTGCGTTTGCCTGTATCTGCCAGCGGCATGCCCGCCCTTATGTCCAACGCGGGACAGCGATCAAACAGCGCTGTCATGCACCGCGCTTGTCACGAAGCAGCGCTTCAGCTCGATCGGTGCGAACGTCATGCGTCGAGACCATCTCGGCCACTACCCAATCGATCTCATCGCCCTGCGCACCGGCCAACAGCGCAATGTTGCGCGCGTGGAGCGCCATATGGCCGCGCTGGATACCCTCGGTCGCGAGCGCACGCAGCGCACCCAGATTCTGCGCAAGCCCGACGGCCACCGCTATCTCCGCCAGATCCTGTGCCGTTTCCACATCGAGTATGCGCAGGGACAGCTGAGCCAGCGGATGCGTCTTGGTTGCGCCACCCACCAGCCCAAGCGGCATGGGCATTTCAAGCGTTCCCACCAGGTGGCCTTCGCTGTCCTTCTCCCATGTGGTCAACGAACCATAATGTCCGTTGCGACAGGCATATGCATGAGCGCCCGCTTCCACGGCCCTCCAATCATTACCTGTCGCCACGACCAGCGGGTCGATGCCATTCATGATGCCCTTGTTATGCGTCGCTGCTCGGTAGGGGTCGATCGACGCAAAGGTATAGGCATCGATCACGCCCTCGATAACGTCCTTGCCGCTGAAGTCCTCTGTGTCGAGATGTTCGGGCGCGATACGCACCTGGGCGCGCGCCAGTCTCAGGTCCGCGAGGTTGGACAGAATACGCAAACGAACCTTGCCTCCGGTGAGACGCTCCATGAGCGGCGCGACCGCTTCGGCCATCGTGTTGACCGTGTTGGCGCCCATGGCGTCACGCACATCTACGATCAAATGGGCTACGACCATTGGGCCACGTGCAGTTTGCGGGAAAACATGGATTTCGAGGTCCCGGCACCCACCACCGAGCCTTTTCAAAAGCTGGTCCTTGGTATTAGCCAAGGCAATGATCTCTTCCCGGCCCCTCAGCAGACTCAAGCGGGCATTGTAGGGATCTGATACGCCCACGATCTGAACCTGAGCCCGCATGAGCGGCACGCTGCTCGAGGTCAGGAAACCGCCTGCTGGACGTGCCAGTTTTGCCATGAACGAGGCCGCAGCCACAACAGATGGCTCCTCTACGACCAAGGGGATAAGTTTGTCCCGACCATTGATTAGGAAGTTGGTCGCGAGCCCATACGGCAATTCGAATTTGCCGATCACGTTTTCGATCATGCCATCTGCGCGATCCAGCGGAAGCGCGCCTGCATCCCGCAGGAGCGCAACATCTTCTTCGGAAAGATCAAGCAAGGTGGCGACGTGATCCAGGCGTCCAGCGGGGTTCAGGTTGCGGAAACCAGACAGGCGTGAGTCCAGAGACATGAATGCTCCTTCGAGCCGTTTATTGTTGTTGGATATCACACCCTATCCCTACCTGTACCCCTATAAAAAGGTACAGTTTGGCCAGACAGATCCGAGCGAATAGCGCAACGCCATGGCACACGAAAAGCTTCGGGACCTGGCGCAGGGACCGACGTGGAGAAGAACCCCATGCCTCGAGAAACGCTGGCCATACGCATAGCCAACGCGGTCGCACGCCAGATCGAGCAAGGCGTTCTGACCGCCGGCGACAAGCTGCCCTCATTGCGCGAATACATGCGCCTACACGGCTACTCCAAGAACACCGTGATCAACGCCTATGAAATGCTGGCGGCAAAGGGTCTTGTAGAAGCGCGGCACGGTCAGGGCTTCTTTGTCCGGCGATCTCAGGTCTTAGTGACGGAAGACGAGGATCCACCCGCTTACAACCGCGCACTCGACACCATATGGATGATGCGACAACAGTTCGTGCGTGACCCAGGTCACTCGCATCTGGGAGAAGGATTCCCTCCCGTGGAATGGCTCATGGACATGCGCATGGACAAGTTTCATCGTCAGGTCGTGCGTGGCGGTGTATCCACACTGTTTCGCTACGGCACACGGCTCGGCAACCCTGAGCTCAGACGGCACCTGACGCAAAAGCTCGCCGATTATCAAATACCGGCTACACCGCGGCATCTGGTAACGACGCTCGGCGCCAACCACGGCATGGACCTGATTATCCGACGCTATGTACAGCCAGGCGATCACGTGCTGGTCGAAAATCCAGGCTACTACCCACTCTTCGGCAAACTGCAGCTTCAGGGCGCACACATGGTCGGGGTCCCCCGGCTGCCAGACGGCCCCGATCTCGACAGACTCGAGCAGCTACTGTACAGCACGCGGCCGCGACTCTTCTTTGTTCAGTCCATCGGCCATAACCCTACCGGCTCGGACCTTTCGCCGGCCAAGGCACACCGACTCCTACAGATTTCGAAGGCTCACGATCTTTTGCTTGTCGAAAATGACGCGATGGCCGACTTCAAGCCAAGCTCTGCCTTGAAGCTGACCGCGCTGGATCAGTTCGAGCGGACGCTTTATCTAGGCAGTTTCTCGAAGTCGATCTCTGCCGCGCTGCGCGTAGGTTTCATCGCTGGTAGCAAACAGCGAATCGACGAACTCGCTGACCTCAAGATGCTTCTGCACAACAGCAGCGCCGAATACAGCGAGCGTACCGTGGACGTCATGCTGGGCGACGGCCATTTCCTGCGTCACTTATCACGACTGCAGGAGCGGCTGCGCGATGCTACAAAACGTGGCCTGGATGTTCTCGATTCGCTTGGCGCAGATGTTTTTTGCCGGCCAGCCCAAAGCCTTTACCTCTGGGCACGCTTTCCAGGAATCGATGACGCGAATCAGCTAACCCGACATTGCCTGACCAAAGGCGTAATGCTCGCCCCTGGCGCGATCTTTGCTGTGGACCGGCACAAGCCCATACCGTGGACGCGACTGAATGTCGCCTACCTGGCGGACCCGGCATTTAGGCAAAGCATAGAGTCCATGGCGCTTGGCAGTCGGCATGACCTGGGAGACCTTTCCAACGGATGACCACTTGAACCATCGATCGACGGAAAGGCCGACGCACGCCCGACAGTCCATACACGGTGCGCCAGTGAGCGAAGGATCGCTTAATAAGGAAAATGAAAAGCCAGAAACGAAAAAAGCGGCCATAATGGCCGCTTTCTCGGTTGCTTCTGGGCGTTCAGTGGACCCTCGAAGCTCTATATGGCGCAGCGGACGGGACTCGAACCCGCGACCCCCGGCGTGACAGGCCGGTATTCTAACCGACTGAACTACCGCTGCGCATTACCACGAGATGGTGGGTGATGACGGGATCGAACCGCCGACCCTCTGCTTGTAAGGCAGATGCTCTCCCAGCTGAGCTAATCACCCTTCGCTCTCGAAGTGGTGCGCATTCTAGAGACGAGCCTTTACCTTGGCAACCCTTTTTTTGATTTTTTTTTACTGCGTTTCCAATGACTTAGCGCATACGCTGTTTTTTGCCCTACTCCAACCCACTCGAATCCTGCTGCAAGCCACGCCCCGTCTGGGTTTGGCTCGCGGCGGGCCCGTCCGCCACAAAATGCCACCGCTTGGCCTAATGGGTGCGGAGCGGAATAATGCGCGCTTTTCACCCCGGAGATTCTTCACGCCATGTGGTTCCGTAACCTCCTCGTCTACCGTCTTACCCAGAACGTCTCGCTCGACGCTGATACCGTGGAGGCTGCACTGGCTACAAAACCGGCTCGGCCTTGCGCGAGCCAGGAGCTTTCTACCTATGGCTTCGTTGCCCCATTCGGCAAAGGCCCGGATGCCCCTCTCGTCCACGCGAGCCAGGGCTTCCTGCTGATCTCCACGCGCAAGGAAGAACGCATCCTGCCTGGCAGCGTCGTCAAGGACGCCGTCAAGGAAAAGGTCGACGAGATCGAAGCCGAACAGATGCGCAAGGTCTATAAGAAGGAGCGCGATCAGATCAAGGATGAGATCGTCCAGGCCTTTCTACCGCGCGCCTTTATCCGCAAATCCGGTACCTTCGCCGCCATTGCGCCTGAGCAGGGACTGATCCTCGTCGACGCGTCCAGCCCCAAGAAGGCCGAAGACCTGCTGTCCACGCTTCGAGAAGCGCTGGGTTCGCTGCCAGTACGTCCGCTTTCAGTGAAGGTGGCACCCACCGCCACGATGACCGACTGGGTAAAAGCCCAGGAGGCCGCGACCGATTTCTACGTGCTGGACGAGTGCGAACTGCGCGATACGGACGAAGACGGCGGCGTCATTCGCTGCAAGCGCCAGGATCTGACCAGCGAGGAAATCCAGCAGCACCTGAGCGTTGGCAAGCTGGTAACCCAGCTGTCGCTGGCTTGGCAGGACAAGCTGTCATTCATTCTCGATGACAAGTTGACGATCAAGCGTTTGCGCTTCGAAGACATGCTCCAGGAGAAGGCTGAACAGGACGGTGGCGATGACGCCCTCAGCCAGCTCGATGCGAGCTTCACGCTGATGATGTTGACCTTCATCGAGTTTCTGCCGCAGTTGTTCGAAGCACTTGGTGGCGAGGAGATCCCGCAGGGGCTGTAATCTCAACCCACTCTTGATCCGGAAGGGGCGCAGCCATGCTAGGCTGGCGCCCCTTTTTGTTTCCCTACACAACAAGAGACGACTGCCATGCGTGCCCTTGCTGCCCTCGGCCGCTTCGCCGGAAATACCTTCGCCCTTTGGGTACTGCTGTTCGCTGTCTGGGCCTTTTTCTCGCCCGCCCTCTTTTTGCCCGCTGTCAGCTGGATCGTGCCGCTGCTGGGCGTCATCATGTTCGGTATGGGGCTCACGCTGAAGTCTGAAGATTTCCGCGAGGTGTTCCGCCGTCCGCTGACAGTGCTGATCGGCGTGGTGGGCCAGTTCGTGATCATGCCCGGCCTGGCTTGGCTGCTCTGCCAAATGCTCGGGCTGCCCGCTGAGATCGCGGTAGGTGTGATTCTCGTGGGCTGTTGCCCGGGCGGAACCGCATCCAATGTCATGACCTGGCTGGCACGCGGTGACCTGGCGCTTTCCGTCGCCATCACCTCGGTCACCACACTCCTTGCACCGCTCGTTACACCGACCCTGATCTATCTGCTGGCATCCGAGTGGCTGCCAGTGAAATTCGGCGCCATGTTTTTCTCGATCCTGCAGGTGGTCGTACTGCCGATCGTGCTGGGCCTCGTCGTTCAGCGCATTCTCGGCAAACGAACCCAGTACCTGGTCGATGTCCTGCCGCTGGTGTCGGTTGTAAGCATCGTCGCGATCGTCTCCGCTGTCGTGGCGGCGAGTCAGGGCAAGATTGCCGAATCGGGCCTACTGATCATGGCGGTCGTCATCCTCCATAACGGATTGGGCCTGGGCCTGGGCTATGCCCTTGGCAAACTCTTTGGGTTCCGCTCGGCACAATGCAAGACGCTTTCAATCGAAGTCGGAATGCAAAATTCGGGTTTGGGCGCTGCACTGGCGACCGCGCATTTCTCGCCGCTTGCAGCCGTGCCGAGCGCACTGTTCAGTGTCTGGCACAACATATCCGGTTCGCTGCTCGCCACAGTCTACCGGCGGTTCGGGCATGACCCGGTTGCACCGGACGAAGCCGCCCCCAAGGAAAGCCTTAATTGATCGAGGGGCGGCTAAAAGCCGCCCTTCACTCTTTGGGGTACAAGATCGGGCCGGCTTCACGCATGAAGATTTCCACCGTCTTCGGGCCGATACCTTCGAAGGCCTGGAGCCGCTTTTCGAACGCCTTCTGATCCTCGCTCTGCTCCTGTATGCCAGTCACCTTTCCGCCATAGCACTCATTAAGTGTGCTGCAGAGCTTCAGCAATCGGTCCGCCGTGGATTCGTCATAGCGAACGTAGTGCCCCTCCCCGAGCATGTTGACGATGTTCTGCCAACTGCAATTGCCCAGTTTGCGAGGTGTATCGCGGCCATGCTTGTCGACGATGACCCGGTAGGCATCGGCTGCAATGTCCTGCTGTATGCGCTTGCCAAACAGAAAGCTTGCCAGAAGCCATTTGAAAAGTGCCTGCTCGCCCGAGCTCATGTCGATCCCCAGCGACTCGGCCGTGATTTCATTGCTCATGACGCGCCCTCGTCGTTATGCCTATCCATTCGATGGACTTCGTTGCAGCAGGTTCGCCGGTAGAAGGGCCGCCTGCACTGGCCAGGCATCCGATGGAACGCCTCCCTTGCCGATAACCGAGCCGTACAGCCCGCGATACGCCGCTACAATGCGCGGCCGCTGACCACGAAGGAACCGTCATGCTTGAAGCCATCTGGATAACATTCGCGTTCGTACTGGGGCTGGGCGCGCGATCCATCGGCTTGCCGCCGCTGGTCGGTTATCTTGCCGCAGGGTTCGCGCTGGCAGCGTTCGGCACTGATCTCGGCCTCCAGCCGGGCGATAGCGTAGTGCTGGAGCACATCGCGCATCTGGGTGTGCTTCTGCTGTTGTTCACGGTGGGGCTGAAACTCAAACCCGGCAATCTCGCGCGACGTGAGGTGATTGGCGGCGGCGTGCTTCACTTCCTCATTTCCAGCCTGGTCCTGGCGCCCGCGATTGCCCTTTTCACCAGTGTGTCCTGGGCTGAAGGCCTCATGCTTTCGATCGCCCTATCGTTTTCCAGTACGGTCCTGGCGGCGAAGTCATTGGAAAATAAGCGCGAACTTCGCGCGTTCCACGGTCGCGTAGCGATCGGTGTACTGATCATTCAGGATTTGCTCGCGCTGCTGGTGATGAGCGTCATGAGCGGCAAGGTTCCGTCAGCATGGGCACTCGGCATATTTGCCCTACCCCTGCTTCGTCCACTCCTGTTCCGGTTGCTGGACGCCAGTGGGCACGAGGAACTCATGGTACTGCTCGGCCTGCTGCTGGCCCTGGTGGTGGGCGGATACGGTTTCGAGTCGGTTGGGCTGAGCTCCGAGTTGGGTGCGCTGGCTTTTGGTGCGATGCTGGCTCGTCACCCGCGCGCAGGCGAACTCTCGAATTCCCTCTGGAGCATCAAGGAAGTCTTCCTGATTGGCTTCTTCCTGCAGATCGGCATCGGCGGGCTGCCGGACGGCTATGCCGTAGCATTCGCAGTGGTCATGGCGCTGCTGCTGCCGATAAAGGCTGCGCTTTTCTTCGCGCTCTTTCTGGCATTCCGCCTGCGCGCACGCAGCGCCTTTCTGTGCAGCGTTAGCCTCGCAAACTACAGCGAGTTCGGCCTCATTGTGGCGAGTGTGGTCATGCCCGAGTGGCTGATCCCGCTCGCGATCACGGTGGCGCTGTCCTTCGTGGTTTCCGCGCCGATCAATCGCTTCTCACATGGCCTGTACGACCGATTGAGCCGCCGACTGGTCCCAATGGAGCGCGACACACCTCATCCTGACGAGCAACCCATCTCGCTCGGGGATGCACAGATTCTCGTCATGGGGATGGGGCGTACGGGTCGCGCGGCGTACGACCACTTGCTAGCCAAGGGCTTCCGAATCATCGGCATCGACTCCGACCCCGTAGCGGTCGACACCAGCGTGCAGCATCAGCGCAACGTCGTCTTCGCTGATGCGGAAGATCCGCTGTTCTGGGAAAGCCTGAAGATGCAGCACGTGCAGGCCGTTATCATGACCATGAATGTGGAGGAAGCGAAGGTAATCTCCATCCAGAAGCTTCGCGGGCGCGGCTATACGGGGCTCATCGTCTCCCACGCGCTCTACGAAGACATCGGCCAGCGAATCCAGGAAGCAGGCGCCGATCGCACGTACCTGACCATGAGCGAGGCCGGCACGGGCCTCGCAGAACATGTGGCCCGAGACCTGCAGAAGCCGGCCTGACGGCTGGGATCAGAGCGTAGCAGCAAGCCGGACGCCCTGGCCGATGGCGCGCTTGGCATCCAGCTCCGCTGCCACGTCCGCGCCACCGATCAGGTGGACGCGGTGGCCCGCAGCCTCAAGCCCGGCCTGCAGTTCACGCAGTGGTTCCTGCCCGGCGCACACGATCACGTTGTCCACTGGCAATATTTCTGGCTCGCCATCGCCGATACGGACATGAAGCCCTTCGTCGTCGACCTTCAAGTACTGGACGGCGTTGATCATCCGCACGCCCCGATGCTGCAACCCCAGCCGGTGAATCCAACCGGTTGTCTTTCCGAGGCCGTCACCCACCTTGGCCTGCTTGCGCTGAAGCAAATATACCTCGCGCTGGGCGGGCTCATGCTCAGCCGGTGCAAGGCCGCCGCGTGAGGCTAATGTGGAATCGATGCCCCATTCCCGCCAGAAGGCATCGCGATTGAGGCTTGTCGACGCATCCGGACGCGTGATGAACTCGGACACGTCGAAGCCGATACCACCGGCCCCAATGACGGCGACGCGCTGCCCTATCGGCCGGCGCTCCATGATCGCGTCGATGTAGCTGACGACGCTTGGGTGATCAATGCCTGGGATGTCAGGGACGCGAGGGACCACTCCGGTTGCCAGCACGATCTCGTCGAAACCGCCTTCTCGCAACGCGTCGACGGTCGCCACCGTGCCGAGGCGTACATCCACGCCGGTCACGTCCAGGCGTCGCTGGAAGTAGCGCAAGGTCTCGTGAAACTCTTCCTTCCCCGGAATGCGCTTGGCGTAATTGAACTGCCCGCCGATCACATTCGACGCTTCGAAGAGTGTCACGCGGTGTCCGCGCTCGGCAGCGATGGTCGCCGCAGCCAGACCGGCCGGCCCTGCGCCGACGACCGCCACCGTACGCGGGTTTAGCGCTGGACCGTAGACCAGTTCGGTCTCGTGCCCGGCACGGGGGTTGACCAGGCAGCTGCTCACCTTGCCGGCGAACGTGTGGTCCAGGCACGCCTGATTACAAGCGATGCAGGTGTTGATTTCATCCGCCCGGCCCTCCGCCGCCTTGGCCATGAAGGCCGGGTCTGCCAGGAAAGGTCGCGCCATGGACACCAAATCCGCATCACCAGACGCCAGTACCTGTTCGGCGACGTCGGGCATATTAATCCGGTTGGTGGTCACGAGCGGAATGCCAATCTCGCCACGCAAATGGGCGGTCACGGATGTAAACGCCGCGCGCGGCACCTTGGTTGCGATCGTTGGAATTCGCGCCTCGTGCCAGCCGATGCCCGTATTGATGATGCTCGCACCAGCGGATTCAATGGCCTTTGCGAGCTGCACGATCTCGCTCCAATCGCTGCCGCCATCTACCAGGTCGAGCATCGAAAGCCGGTAGATGATGATGAAATCCGTGCCGACTGCCTGCCGAATACGGCTTACGATCTCAACGGGCAACCGCATGCGATTGGCATAGTCGCCACCCCATTCATCATCTCGGTGGTTAGTGCGCGCCGCCAGGAACTGATTGATGAAGTAACCCTCGGACCCCATCACCTCGACACCGTCGTAACCCGCATCGCGGGCCAGTTCGGCGCATCGAACGAAATCAGAGATCTGCATTTCGACCTCGTCGGTCGTCAACGCCCGCGGTGTGAACGGATTAATGGGTGCCTTGATTGCACTGGGCGCCACGAGGGACGGGGTGTAGGCATAGCGGCCTGCGTGCAGGATCTGCATGCAGATGAGGCCGCCCTCCGCATGCACCGCCTCCGTGATCGTGCGGTGATGCTCGGCCTCCTCGACTGTGCTCAGCTTTGCGGCTCCCTGGAAGACCACGCCCTGATCATTCGGCGCGATACCGCCTGTCACCATCAACCCTACGCCGCCACGGGCGCGCTCGGCGAAATAGGCTGCAAGACGCTCGAAGCCCTGCGGTCGCTCTTCAAGACCGGTATGCATCGAGCCCATGATGGCCCGGTTGGGCAGCGTGACATGCCCCAGCGAGAGCGGTGCAAAGAGATGAGGGTAGGCGGTTGAGGTCATGGCTAATCCGTTTATCTCGTAATGATGCGCACGCGCATGTATAGCCTTAACGCTAGTGCGTGATCCCTGCGTGAACAATGATCGGAATGCACAGCTCGCTGATCGAACTGCACACCAAGGCTTGGCAAGCCCCTCGCTGCGCTCTACCCTCTCGCCGATGATGCGCGCAATGAAATTCGCACTCCTCGCTGTCGCGGCACTGGTCGCGCTCGTTTGCTTCCTCGACTGGTCGGAACGGCGCTCGCATGGCCACTATTTATCGGACCTGCGTACCCATGTGGAGTCGAGCGAGGCCCGGACCAGCGAGCCTAATGTCGTGCTGGTCCAGGCGCAGCTCTCGCCTGTCGATTACCAGTCACTCGACCATCTCCGGTTGAAGCTGGATGCCATACTCGACCGCGCTCAGGCGCAGAGCGTTCTGCACGCCGGCACGCTCGTGGTATTGCCAGACCACATCGGTACTTGGCTCATCGCGACAGGCGAAAAGGTCGAGTTCTATCAATCTCGCGACCGATACGAAGTCCGGGACTGGCTGCTGCTGGGCAACCCCCTGCATGCGGTGAAGGCGCTGTTGCTCAACCTGGGCGCAAATCGCCTGGATGAGGCCTTGTTGCGCATGAAAGCAGAAGACATGGCCCGGGCCTACCAGACGTTCTTTTCTGATCTGGCACGACGATACGGCGTGACCCTGGTCGCGGGCTCAATCGTGCTGCCCTCCCCTGTGTTGGAGGATGGACAGCTCCACGCTGGAAACGGCGTACTTCGCAACGTCGGGCTGGTGTTTTCCCCGGACGGCAGCATCGTCGGCCCCATGCACGATGATCCATGGCCAATCGCAACCCGGTCGGCGCCGGAGACGATCTCCCTCGCCGGGCGGCAGTACAGCATTGAACGGGACATTCAGGCGGGCCACCCTCGTATTCATGTGCGCCGACTTGATACGGGCGAGCTCAGCCAACCGGTGTTTCTACGCGGGACGCTCGACTGGCCCATCGGTGGCGTCCCGCGCCGCATAACGCTATCGGCACCGGCCGACACGTTGAACGGGCCCATAGGCAGCCACGTGATCGAGGCCTGGTCCACGCCATGAACCGCCCGCGGATTCGCCTGGGCGACCTTTCGGTGGGGTTGATCCTGAGCCTTGCGGATTGTATCCGTGCTGCGGGCCACGACTCACGAGCCTTGCTGGAGCGGTACGGTCTGGACCGCGAGCGGCTCGCGCAGCCCGAGGCAAGGTTGTCGATCGCGCGCTATATGCACCTGGGCTACACCGCCATGCAGGCGCTCGGCGATCCCGCCTTCGGCCTGGAAGCGGCCCGCTATTCACGGCTGTCCCACCTCGGGCTTGCAGGCGTCACCACACAGACAGCACCCGACATCCAGCGAGCGGTTGAAACGCTGGTGCGGTTCGAGCCGCTGTTCATGCAAAACTACCGCGGCCACTCGAGCCTGCACCCTGATGACGGGGGCGCTTGGCTGCGCTTTTATTCCATCAGCCCGTTCAATGATTACAACCGGTTCGCGGTCGATACCCAGCTAGCGGGCTGGCGACGACAATTGTCGCAGGTGATCGGCCGGCCACTGCCCGTGGAACGGGTTCAGTTCGAATTCGATGCGCCTGGCTATGCCGAACGATACGAGGATCATTTCGGCGTCAAAGTGGAATTCGGCGCGCCCCATAGTCAGATACGCCTCAGCCGAGACACCTTGCACCTTGCGGGCATCGATCATTGCCCGGGCACCTGGCACCACCTGTCCTCGCTTTGCGAAGCGGAGCTCGCACGCCGGACGCGTACACATACAGTGCGCGAACGCGTGGTGCAGTTGATCGGGCCATTGCTGCGTGGTCGGGAGCCCGAATTGGAAGAAGTGGCATCGCGCCTGCAGCTTCCACCATGGACGCTGCGCCGCAAGCTGGCTGATGAAGGCACCGGTTTTCGGGAACTGCTGGCCGATACACGCCGGGATTTGGCAATGGCGTATATTCGTGACACTCGGCTCACGTTTGGCGAGATCGCTTATCTGCTCGGCTTTTCGTCAGCGGAAGCGTTTCAGCGAGCATTCAAACGGTGGAGTCACTGTACGCCGGGCGAATACCGGCGTACCAAACCGTTGTCTTCGTCTCACAATTCCACGGCATCGTCCGGCTCTTCGTCAGCGGACCGTGGGCTCGATTCCAACCACTCCTCGACGTAGTCATCCATCACATGATTCCTCGGCTTTTGCTTTCAAGGTGAAGAGGGGACGTGACGCAACGATGACAACCCGATGAGTTGTCAATTGGGCGATGCAAGCATTTGCACAAGGGTCTCTTTGAGTGTTTCCGCCGGGACCGGCTTGTGAAGCAAGGGGATCTGACTGGACATTGCCTCCCGAAGCCGCTCCGGAGCGGTATCCCCGGTAATCAAAAGCGCGGGGATCCCATACCCAAGGTGCGCGCGAAGCCGCTCGATCACGTCCGCGCCCGTCTGTCTTTCACGCAAACGATAGTCGCAAATGATCGCGTCCGGTGGCTGTCGCTCGACGCTGGTCAGTGCCTCGTCCAGTGATTCCGCGGTATCGCAGACCATTTGCCAGCTCGACAGAATGTCCTGCATTCCTTGCCGAACGGCTTCGTCGTCGTCGACAACGATCACGCGGCGCCCCACTAATTGGTCCACAGAATATGCAGGCAATGTCACAACTGCCTCCCCGTCGGACCTCACGACCGGCAACACGATTGAGGGCACTTCGATTCTGAATACGCTACCTCGTCCCAGCCGCGAGCAGAGCGTGAGCCGATGGCCAAGCGATCGCGTGAGCCCGTCGACGATCGCAAGACCGAGGCCCAGGCCTTTGCGTCGATCCCGTTCGGGATTTCCGAGTTGGTGGAACTCCCGGAAGATTTCTCGCTGCTCGGGTTCGGCTATTCCTATCCCGGTGTCGTAGACCTCTATGGAGACCTGATCGCCCCGTCTCCGGCAACCCACCAGGACGCCTCCTCGCTCGGTATAGCGAATGGCATTCGATATGAGGTTGCGCAATATGAGCTCGAGCAGCGCCGGGTCGGAGATTACGATGGCCTGCGTGTCTCGAGAACGGTAGATCAACCCCTTCGCGTCCGCTTGAGGGGCCAGTTCGGCCTCCAGCTTGTGTAGCAGGTCCTGCAACGGCCGCGGTCGAAGCTTGGGCTGCACGACCCCGGCCTCAATCCGGGAGAAATCCAGCAGGGTGTTGAGCATGTCGGTAGAGGCGAGGCTGGCGGATTTCGCATTGGTAAGAATGCGCCGCTGAGGCTCGGTCAGCGGGCCACAGGACAAGGCCTCAATGAATAGACCCAATGCGTGGATCGGCTGTCGGAGGTCATGGCTCGCCGCCGCCAGGAAACGCGACTTGGCGAGGTTGGCGCTCTCGGCTTCTTCACGAGCGGCGCTTGCCAATGTGGTTTCGGTCTTGAGCTGGTCGATCAACTGCAGGTTCTGGAAGCGCAACCGGATCGACTCGATCACACCGCGCCCGATGAGGCTGGCTTGCCCCCACTGCCCTGCAACGTAAAGCAGGCAAGCAGCCCCCATGGCGAAATAGGCAACCCCGTCAAGACTGAAGAATCGGATACTCGCCAAAAAGAGGGCCGGAACCATCAGCGCCAGGTAGAGCACGATGATTGGCGACAGCAGGGCGACTGCGTTACTGCTGATTGCGGCAAGCAACGCCAGTACCAGCGCGGTTGCGCCTGCGGACGTATTCTCGTCTATGACAATCCAGACCAGCGAGCCCCAGATCAGTCCCTCGATCGCCTTGCCAATCAAAAGAACCCGAACGAGCCCAGGCATTTCGACGGGCCTGAAGCCCTTCCTGACGGCATGCCGACAGTAGAGCGTCAGGGCAATGCGATCGGCCAGGAATGCCACGTACCAGATGAGCAACGCCGGCCCCTCGACATCGGGGCGGTTCGAGACTTGGCCGCCCGGCCCGTAGACACTGTGGGTCGACAGGTTGAATGTGATCAAAATGATCGTGGAAAGGAAAAAACCCACCGGGATGGATTGCGCAACGCCGCCCAATACGAGTTTCAGGCGCTCCTCATAAAGACGGCGGTTTTCGTTCATCTCACCAGCCCCAGCCGACGGGCCGCAAAAGCTGCTTCGGAGCGGCTCGAAACACCCAGTGCGGCCAAGGTTGCCTGAACGTGGCCACGCACAGTGTGCTCGGATAGATTAAGCCGACGGCCAATCATCTTGTTCGACAACCCCTGGCAGAGCAGATCGAGGACTTCCGCCTGCCTGGGCGTAAGCCTTGCCCGGTCTTCACCAGAGCGGGGAACAGGAACAGGCGCGGCATCACCGTCGAGCAACGTGCGCACCTGCGCCAACATCCGCTCGGGCTTTTCCGTTTTGGAGATGAACGCGAAGGCACCCTTCTCGACCGCTTCGCTGATGATGTCGGGCAAATCGAAGGCCGACACCACGACGACTTTGGCGAGCGGCCATTTACGTCTGAGCGAGGCCATCCCTTCAAGCCCGCTGACGCCCTGAAGTTGCACATCGAGCATGATCAGGTCGGGTTCGATCTCCGAACGCTGGAGGGCCTGCTCCAGCGAGCCAGCCTCGCTGATACTGGCTTCGCCAAGCCCGGCTTCCAGGACCATGGCGATGCCCGAACGGAACAGGGCATGGTCGTCGATGAGCAGAATTGATTTCATGGTGATATCAGCGCTTCCTTGCGAGGGCGAACAATAGCGCAAGCAGTCCATATGGACTATGGAAATCAATTGCTACAGAGCCAAAAATGCCCGGCAAGGATGGTGGGACAAGGACGGCGCGGCATGGAAGCTGCCACCCCCGCCCCGAGTCGGCCAAGGATGGCCCGACCCTTTACCAGAGCCCCGCTGTTCTGCACGCCGCTTCCTGGCCCACGGGCCTGAGCGGACATATAGTCCATTTAGACTATATAGACGTGTAACCGCCCGTCGTAGCATTCGCCACGGTTCCAGCATGCAGCTATGCGAGCCTTCTTTTCGGCGACATATGGCGGTGGATTGTCATGGACGATTCGAGCGATACCTTCCGGCTTCTGCAAAAGCGATATACCCAAAAGCCAGGCCCGACCGAGAGCGCCCCAGTCAGCCGCCAGTGGCGACTCCACGCAATAAATACCGACGTCACGCACTTACCGCAGCCAGAGGCCAATCGCACATCTCAAGCCGTTGACCAGGCGACTGCCTCCGCTACCGGGTTTGATCAGCTGCGCGAGCATCTGGCCCGTGTAAATCCCACACGAGCGGTGGAACCGCCAACTGGGCTCGAGCATGTGCATATTGTCGCGGTGGTATCGCCGCAAGGTGGAACGGGACGAACGACGGTCACAGCCAACCTTTCTGCTGCCCTGCAGAAAGCGGGGTTGAGCGTAGTGGCGCTGGATCTTGATCCGCAAAACTCCCTTCAGCACCATTTTCGCGAGCGCTACCATGCCGCTGCGGAACCGCCCGGCATCAGCCGTCCTGAAACCAATTGGCGATCTTGTGCCCAGAGTACCGAATGCGGCGCAATGCTGTTGCCTTTTGGAGCAGTGGACGATGCCCAACGCGACGCGCTCGAAGCCAGGCTACGCAACGATCCGAGTTGGCTGCGGGACAACCTCGATGCCTTGCACTTCACGCGCGATACAGTGATCGTCATGGATGTGCCGGCGGGAAGCTCGGTATACCTGCGCCAGGCATTGTCCATAGCAACGCTCGCCGTCGTCGTCAGCCTCGCTGACGCGGGCTCCTACATTGCGCTGTCGCCATTCGAGCTCACGATCGCGCACTACACCGATGACCGGCCGGATTTCTTGGGGATTGGTCACGTACTCAATCAGTTGGACGTAGCCAGAACGCTCAACCGCGATATTGCCAAGATCCTGCATGAGTCGGTCGGGCATGCTTTGCTCGCCGCCGTTCCGTACGATCCGAGTATTGCAGAATCACTCGCGTATCACCGCAACGCCTACCTTCACTCGCCTGACAGCGCGGGCTGCGAGGCGATTTCAGGTTGCGCTGAACGGCTGGTTGAGCGGCTCCTGACTTCGACCTTGCGTGCGCACGTCAGCTGAAATTTGCGCATCCACGCAGCCGCAAAGACGAGACGATGGGCATGGATTGAAGCGTTCCCAATGCGTGGAGCGGCTTGAACAAGCCGACATTGGATGGCGTCCCCTGCTGGAATCGAACCAGCATCTAGCCCTTAGGAGGGGCTTGTTCTATCCGTTGAACTAAGGGGACGACGCAGTCGCCTGGCAGCGACGGAGGGCATCTTACCCAGCGTAGGGCGGTTTGTCATGCCACCGAGCCGTCAATGGAACGCAGGGATGGCAAGCACACTCGGAAGTAGTACACCGCAGGAGTACCCGCATGAACGCTGACCCTTATTACGCATTACGTCTGTCTGGTGGCGGAGACCAAGCACCGCTGAACGATCTGGACGAAGCCGAGCATGAAACAGGCTCGGCTCCAGACCCCGCCGACCTTGACGAGGCCACCCTGAACGATCTGCTGTCCGAACCTGACCAGATAGAGATGGACCCAAACGTCCCGTAGCGCTAGATGTGCGCTATGCCAGTGCCCCAAGCGAGCGCTGGCTCTCGAATACTCGTTCTTCGCCCGAAAGAGGATCGGTAAACTGGAGGCGTCTGGCCAGTAGCTCGAGAGGCCGCGCGTAGTCGTCAGGCGCGTCGCGCGACGCCAGGACGGGATAGAACGGGTCATAGCGAATCGGCGCGCCTAATGCGCTCATGTGGACCCGGAGCTGATGCTTGCGACCAGTCACGGGTTCCAGCCTGTAGCGCCACCAGTTTGAAGCGGTTTCCAGCACCTCGATCCGAGTTTCCGAGTTCACAGCGCCCTCTGCCTCTGCGCTCAGAATGAACGGATTGCCTTCAACCAGACGACTCTTGCGAACGTGTGGATACGAAAGCCCGGGCAGTGGCTTCGCGATCGCTTCGTATTGCTTGTGCATGCGGCGCTCGCGAAACAGCGCCAAGTAGGCGTTGCGAGATTCGGGGCGAAGTGAAAACAGCACGAGCCCTGCGGTCAATCGATCGAGGCGATGCAGCGGGGTGACCTGCGGGTTATCGAGTTGCCTGGCCAAACGCGCAACGAGTGTCTGTTCCACATAGGGGCCGGATGGGACAACCGGAAGAAAGTGCGGCTTGTCCGCGACCAGTAGGTGCTCATCGTGATAGAGCACCTGCGCCTCGAATGGCACGATTGGCTCCGCAACGACCTCACGGAAGTATCGCACCTTCGTGCCGGCTCGATAGGGGGCGTCTACCGTCAAAGGCCGCCCCTCCGCATCCTGCACGCGCCCGCGGGCCATCCGGTCCTGCCAGACTGCGCGTTCAATTGCGGGGAAACGGTCTACGAGAAAATCAAGTAGCGAGCACCATGCTCCCGGGGGGAGATGGACCGTACTCGCGCCGAAGCGGCTGGGTGGGGTACTGCTAGTCATGGTAATTCGGGGTGAATGAACCGTAGCGGGGCATTATCCCCGCTACGCCACGTTACTCAACCTCGAAACTAGCCTTGACCACTACCGGGCGAAGTCGGCGGCTGAGCCATGCCGCGCGGGCCGGCGACACCCCAAATGATCAGTCCCAAAACGGGGAACACGACGATAAGCACTGCCCAGCCGATCTTTGCGCTGCCAGACTTCGAACTCTGGAATACGCTCGCTATCGCCCATAAATCCAGGGCAACGATGCATATACCTACGATGGTCCAAAAAATACCCATTGGTGTGTCTCCTCGTGGCTCTCACTAGTTAAGGCTCCATGCAGGCCGCAAGGGTTCCGAGTTTGTTGCGCGGTTCGTCGGAGTGGATGCTTGAGATCACGCTTTACCCCCGCTACCGTGGCGAACCTGCCGTAGGAGAATCCAATGCGTACGCTTCGCCTCGCCACCCTGACCGCACTGTTTTCGTTAGCCACGGGGTGCCAGATGTTCACTTCCACGCCTGTATCGAGCACGGCCAACGTGGTCCGTCTGCAGGGGACTTTGAGCCAGCAGGAGCAAAAATGGTGGTTCAGCCCATGTGACTCGCAGGAACGGCTTGAGGTGACCGAGCAAGGCGCCGCAGGCATTCTGCAGGACGCTAAAGCCCTCCAGGCGGGCGGCGGTCCCTTGTTCGCGGACATTGGCGGGCAGCGCCAGCCAGGGCGATTGCTACTGGGTCGTTTCTATCGACTGCAGTACGAAGGCAACGCCTGCGGTGACCCCATCTTTCGTCGACTCCAGGCACGCGCCGCCGGCAACGAGCCGTTCTGGAGCGCTGAGGTGAGCCCGAAGGGCATGGTAATCGACCGTCCGGGGGAACAGCAGTCCATGGTCCTCCCATTCCTGGAGGAACGGCTGCCGGACGGAAGCATGAGTTTGACGAGCGAGGCGAACGGCCATCGTGTCGAGCTTTGGCTCGCGCCTCAACGATGCACGGACAGCATGAGCGGCAACCTCTATCACCTGACCGCTGAGCTTCGCGTGGACGGCAAGGTCGACCGCGGCTGCGCCTATTACGGCGGACAGCGCCAGTAGGCGTCCTGCAAAGGGCGGAGGCCGCTGCCACAAGTCATCCGCCGCCCGCGGTTAGAGATCGTCCAAGCGCTGCTGAAGGGCAACACCGGCACCGACCAGCCCTGGATGGCCAGCGGTCACCAGCCAGACGGGAATTCCCTCGAAGAACCCGCTCATCTGCCCTTTATCGGCAAACGCCGCGTTGAAGCCGCTCTGGCAGAACATGTCGGCAATCCGGGGGATCACGCCTCCGGTAATGAATACACCGCCGCGGGCACCCAGCGTCAGGACATTGTTTCCGGCCGCACGGCCCAGGAAAACACAGAATTGTTCGACCACGCGGCAAGCCATGGCGTCCCCCGCCAGTGCCGCCTCGGTGATCTGGGACGGGTCTGTGTAGGTCGCCGTGCAACCCTCGACTTCACAGAACGCCCGATACAGGTTGAGCAAGCCATTGCCACTGAGCGCGTGCTCCGCACTGACGTGGCCGAACCGAGCATGCAGCGCGCCCCAGAGCTGCGCTTCCAGGGGCGTGTCGATAGGAAGGTCCACATGTCCCCCCTCCCCTGGCAGCGCTTTCCACCGGCCATTTGGCAAACACAGTAAGGTCGCGACCCCCAGCCCCGTACCCGGCCCCATGACTAGTATGGGCTGATGGGATTCGGCAACACCGGCACGCACCTCTCTACGCTCATCGGCATCGATGCGACTCATGCCCATCGCCTGAGCCGCGAAGTCGTTGATCAGCATGAACTCCTTCAGGCCAAGATCTTCGCAGAACTCACGACGGCTCAACGACCAGGCGTTGTTGGTGAATCGAAACGCATCGCCATGGACGGGGCCTGCGCAGGCGAGGCAAACCGCATCGACATCGTCGAGCGACGTGTCGACGCGCTCCAGGTAATGCCTGACCGCATCGGCCGGGCGCTGGAAGTCGCCCGGTGCCAACACCTCGACTTCGGTGGGCCGCTTGCCATCCCATAGCGCAAAGCGGGCATTGGTCCCGCCAATGTCCGCGATGAGCGATAGCCTCATTTCAGCGACTCCAGCTCAGCCGTGAACACGCTTGCGCCCTTCTCTGCCGGGCTAAAGGCTGCACGCATGAAGGCGAACAGTTCGCGGCCGCAGCCAATACCCATATCATCCGGGCGCGCAACGTTTTCGCGAGCTTCCCACTCAGCTGCGTCAACCTTGACCTCCAGCGTGCCGTTCGCGGCGTCCAACCGAATGATGTCGCCGTCGCGTACACGTGCCAGCGGCCCGCCGTCGACTGCTTCCGGGCTCATGTGGATGGCAGCCGGCACCTTGCCCGAGGCACCCGACATCCGGCCGTCCGTCACCAATGCCACATGAAAGCCGCGGTCTTGCAAAACACCGAGGAACGGCGTGAGCTTGTGAAGCTCAGGCATGCCGTTGGCCTTTGGCCCCTGGAAACGTACTACCGCAATGAAGTCGCGCTCCAGCTCGCCTGCCTTGAACGCCGTGGCGAGCTCCGCCTGATCCGCGAAGACACGCGCTGGCGCTTCGACGACACGGTGCTCAGGCGCAACGGCGGACACCTTGGTGACGCCACGGCCGAGGTTACCTTCGAGCACGCGAAGGCCGCCTTCGGGGGCAAACGGGTTCGACGCTGACCGAAGGATGTTCGGGTCCAGGCTCTCCATTGGTCCATCGCGCCATACCAGCTTGCCGTCTTCGATGAAGGCCTCCCGGGTGTAGGCCGACAGCCCACGCCCGAGAACGGTATTCACATCCTCATGCAGCAAGCCGGCTTCGAGCAGTGTCCGGACCATGAAGCCAACGCCACCGCACGCATGGAAATGGTTCACGTCTGCCTGGCCGTTTGGATACACCTTGGCCAACGTTGGCACGACGGTCGACAGATCCGCCATGTCTTGCCAGGTCAGCTGAATCCCGGCGGCCTGCGCGAACGCGGGGATATGCAGGGTGTGGTTGGTCGAACCACCGGTGGCATGAAGCGCCACGACGGCATTGACGATAGCTTTCTCATCCACGATTTCGCACAACGGCAGGTAATTGCCTCCCTGGCGGGTCAGGCGGGTGACCTGCCGCGCAGCTTCGCGGGTCAGCTCATCCCGCAGTGGTGTGTAGGGATTTACGAACGAGGAGCCCGGCAGATGGAGCCCCATCACCTCCATGACAACCTGGTTGGTGTTCGCTGTGCCGTAGAAGGTACATGTGCCTGGGCTGTGGTAAGACGCCATTTCCGAAGCCAACAACTCTTCGCGGGTTGCCTTGCCCTCTGCAAAGAGCTGGCGCACATGCGCCTTTTCCTTGTTGGAAATACCCGACGGCATGGGTCCGCCCGGAACGAATATGGTGGGCAGATGACCGAACCGGAGGGCGCCGAGAATCAGGCCGGGCACGATCTTGTCGCAGATACCCAGGCAAAGGGTGGCATCGAACATGTTGTGAGACAGCGCTATCGCAGTCGACATGGCAATGACTTCACGGCTCGCCAGGCTCATCTCCATGCCTGGCTCACCCTGAGTCACACCATCGCACATGGCAGGTACACCGCCCGCAAATTGGCCAACGGAGCCAATCTCACGCAAGGCTTCCTTGATGATCTTGGGGAAGTGCTCGTAGGGCTGATGCGCAGAAAGCATGTCGTTGTATGCCGAAACGATCGCCACATTGGCTTCGTTCATCAAGCGCAGGCGCTGCTTATCGTCACCTGACGCACAGCCCGCTACTCCATGGGCAAAGTTGGCGCACTGCAGCGCCCCACGGTGCGGGCCTTCGCTGGCAGCAGCCCCCATCTGGGCCATATATCGAGCACGCGTGGCTTTGCTTCGCTCGATCAGTCGTTCGGTGACTTCTATCACTCGGGGATGCATATCGGTCTCCTCTCAAGCCGCTGCCTGTGGCTGGCGGCAATACCCCGCCAGGCGGCGGCGTTCACGGTTCAGGTTGATATATGACAGGCGCTATAACGACTTTGATGACATCCACAGCCAAGTGGATCGATCAGCGCTTGCCTTCGATACGTCGGCCTTTGGCCTGCAGCACGATCAGGCGCATGGCGGACTCGGCCATGACCAATCGGTGCTCTTCGTTATCCATGGATTTCCAGCCCTTTATCTCCTTGCGCGTTCGGCCACACCCGCGGCAGACCTCATCGTCGAACTTGCACACACTGATGCAGGGGCTCTTCATGGTGTCTTCGGCGTCTCATCCGCCGCCTCCTCACTCACCTGATGTTCTACATCGTCAGCATCAGGGGAAGCATTTAGGTCTTGGAAATCCGTCTTGATGCCCTGCTCCATCCGGTCTAGCTCGGCCAGCAGGCTGCGGAAGCTGGCCTGCGCCGGTTCGTCAGCTGGCCCGCCCTCGTCCTCGGGCTGGCTGCCCCCCTCCTCACCAATCACGCTGTCGGCTCGCGCCTGCAGCGACGCAGGGACGGGCGGATCCTCATCGAGATCCGCCGGTTCCGGCGCCATTTCACGCAAGACAGCCAGTGGCGGCAATTCGTCGAGGCTCTTGAGGTTGAAGTGGTCCAGGAATGCGCGTGTTGTCGCAAACATTGCCGGCCGGCCTGGCACGTCTCGGTAGCCGACCACGCGTATCCACTCTCGCTCCTGCAATGTTTTGACGATCTGGCTGTTTACCGCAACGCCTCGAATGTCTTCGATCTCGCCACGGGTTATCGGTTGACGGTAGGCGATGAGTGCCAACGTTTCCAGCATCGCTCGTGAATAGCGCTGTGGGCGTTCCTCCCACAGCCGGCCAACCCAAGGAGCGAAACGTTGCTTGACCTGCAGGCGATAACCGGACGCTACCTCCTTCAATTCGAAAGCGCGCTTGCTGCAGGAGCCACCCAGCACGGCCAGGGCAGCCCGGATCTGTGCAGGCTCGGGCCGTTCGGCTTCTTCGAAAAGCTCAGCTAACCGCTCAATCGACAGCGGTTTCCCGGAGGCGAGAAGCAGCGCCTCGAGCAAAGACGCAAGTTCACGAGGATCGGACAAATTCATAGGGCGCGAGCCCGCACGTGGATAGGTGCATAAGGCGCATTCTGTACCAGTTCGACCAGGGATTCCTTTATCAGCTCGAGGATTGCCATGAAGGTCACGACCACGCCGAGGCGTCCTTCCTCGACGGTAAACAGTGCGCCAAAGGCGATGAAGCCACCTCCTCGAAGCCGTTCGAGCACGTCGCTCATGCGCTCGCGGGTAGAGAGCACTTCGCGCGTTACCTGGTGGCTCTCGAACATGTCAGCGCGGCGAAGCACTTCAGCCATCGCTACGAGCACTTCCTCCAGGCTGACCTCAGGCAGCAGCTTGCGCGCACGCGCTTCGGGGGCATCGATACGGGGTACCCGGAGGTCTCGTCCGACACGAGGTAGCGTGTCGAGGTCCTCGGCGGCCGTCTTGAAGCGCTCGTACTCCTGTAGCCGACGAATCAGCTCGGCGCGGGGATCTTCCTCGTCCTCTTCGATCTCGGTCGAGCGTGGCAGCAGCATCCGCGACTTGATCTCAGCTAGCATGGCAGCCATCACGAGATATTCCGCAGCCAGCTCAAGCCGCACCGACTTCATCAGTTCGACATAGCTCATGTACTGCCGCGTGATTTCAGCGACCGGGATATCGAGGATGTCAATGTTCTGCTTACGGATCAGATAGAGCAGCAAGTCCAGCGGGCCTTCGAACGCCTCGAGAAAGATCTCGAGGGCATCCGGCGGGATGTACAAATCCAGCGGAAGCTCGTTGAATGCTTCGCCATAGACAAGCGCAAGGGCAAGCTCCTGTTGTTCCGGGATCTTCGCCTCTGCTGTGCTGCTGCCGTCGGTCAAGACGTGGCCTCTTCGAATGGGCTCGGGTCCCCGCAACCAACGCGCACCACCCCGACCTCCCCTTCGGCCAGGTTGATGACGGTCGAGGCTTCGAGTCCGCCGTAGCCGCCGTCGATAACGAGATCGACGTCATGCTCGAGTGACTGGCGCATGTCATAGGGATCGCTCATTGGCAGCGTCTCACCGGGCATGATCAACGAGGCGCTCATCAACGGCTCGCCCAGCTCGGCCAGCAAGGCTTGCGCAATGGGATGGCCCGGTACGCGCAGCCCGATGGTGCGCCGCTTGGGATGCATGAGGATACGCGGCACCTCACGTGTGGCGCTCAGGATAAACGTATATGGCCCAGGGGTATGGGCCTTGAGCAGCCGGAAGGCATGCGTATCGACACGAGCAAAGACGCCGAGCTGCGAAAGGTCACTGCAGACCAGCGTGAAGTTATGCTTGTCATCGAGTTTGCGCAGCCGGCGGATACGCTCAACGGCATTCTTGTCGCCGATCTGGCAGCCCACTGCGTAGGACGAGTCGGTTGGATAAACGATGACGCCCCCTCGCCTGACGATTTCCACCGCTTGTTTGATCAGGCGTGGCTGCGGGTTCTCGGGATGGATCTGGAAAAACTGGCTCACGCGTGCTCCTTCGGCATGGTCATTCGGGCATCAGGCGAAGCGGTCCGACAGCTTGGGCAAATCGTCCGGAAGCGGGCGATACATGCCCAGCTCGGACCAGTCTCCAATGGCATGGAAATCGCTGCCCGCACTTGCCAATAGACCGAACTCACGCGTGAGAATTGCAAGTGTGCCGACCTGCTCCGCCGGCTGCATGCCATTGACGACTTCCAACGCATGACCGCCAGCTTCGGTGAACGCTGTGACGAGGCGACGCCGCTTACTGCGCGTGAATGCATAGTGATAGGGATGCGCAAGACTCACCCACGCGCCTGAGGCGCGCAGTGTCGATACGACTTCTTCGATCGACGGCCAATGCTGCCTGACGTCACCCAGTTTGCCTGCGCCCAGCCATTTGCGGAATGCCTCGGAGCGATCCTTCACGTGACCTTGCGCAACCAGATAGTCGGCAAAGTGTGGCCGTGCTGGCGCATTGTCCGTCTCGCCGCGCGATTGCTGGATCGCCTGTGCCCCTTCGAACGCGCCAGGCATGCCTTTCGCCGCGAGACGCCTGCCGATCTCCTCCGCTCGCTGCCAACGTGCCTGATGCATGGCGGCAAGGGCCGTGTTCAAGGCGTCGGCATCACGCTTGAATCCATAACCCAATACATGAATGGTCGCCCCGCCCCATAGACAGGACAGTTCCACACCGGAGATGAGCCTGATTCCCCGGGCCTGAGCGGCTGCCTCGGCTTCATCCAACCCCTCAAGGGTGTCGTGATCGGTCAGCGCCAATACACCGATACCCCGCTCGTGCGCGCGGTCGACCAGAGCGGATGGCGACAACGAGCCATCGGAGGCTGTGCTGTGGCAATGAAGATCTACGAACATGAAGGTACCGTTTAGCGAAGCATAAGTGGTGACCCTGGGTCACCGATGACGTCAGCCCAACTGGCAGCGCACGGCAGCTGACCGTCTATCTGGGACGGAACACCTTGTGACAGGGATCTGCCCAAGCGTGCGCTTACCCGAGCGGACGGGTTTGGTATTATGCCCCCCACATCCTGTCCTGGCTGCTGCCGTGAAACAATTCATCGATTTCATCCCGCTTCTGCTGTTCTTCATCGTCTACAAGATGGACCCCCGTACGGTCGATCTGGCCGGCCACAGCCTCGAGCTCGGCGGCATCTACAGCGCAACCGCGATGCTGATTGCCAGTTCGGTCATCGTCTACGGGGCGCTGTTCATTGCCCAGCGAAAGCTGGAGAAAGGCCAGTGGCTGACACTGGTTGCGTGCCTGGTATTCGGCGGGCTGACGCTGGCCTTCCATAGCGAGACCTTCCTGAAGTGGAAGGCGCCGGTCGTCAATTGGTTGTTCGCACTGGCCTTCGCTGCGAGCCATTTCATTGGTGACAAGCCATTGGTGCAACGCGTTATGGGCCATGCGCTGACGCTGCCTCAGCCTGTGTGGGTAAAACTCAATCTTGCCTGGATCGTGTTCTTCCTGGTTTGCGGGTTTGCGAATCTTTATGTGGCGTTCACGTACCAGTCCATCTGGGTGGACTTCAAGGTGTTCGGTAGCCTTGGGCTCACGCTTCTGTTCCTCGTAGGCCAGGGTATCTACCTTGCGCGCTACATGCAGGACACCAAACCCGACCAGAAAGACTGACGGCGCGCCGCCAAGCGAAGCCAGGGCTTGCGTGATCCGATGCAAGCCTGCCCCCTGCCCTATCACCTTCAGGCTTATATGAGCGAACTGCTACTGATCGACGACGACCGCGAATTGTGCGAACTGCTGTCGAGCTGGCTTAGCCAGGAAGGATTCCGCGTCAAGGCCTGCCATGACGGTCGATCGGCACAGCAGGAACTGGAGTCGCAGAGCCCTGCCGCCGTCGTTCTGGATGTAATGCTTCCCGATGGAAGCGGCCTGGAAGTGCTCAAGAAGCTACGTAGCGAGCACCCTGATCTGCCCGTCGTCATGTTGTCCGCACGCGGCGAACCTTTGGATCGGATCCTCGGGCTAGAATTGGGTGCGGATGATTACGTGGCCAAGCCCTGTGATCCACGTGAGCTCACGGCTCGCCTTCGCGCCGTGTTGCGCCGCGCTCAACCTCCTACCGCTGCAAGCCAGGTCGAGACAGGCGATTTGAGCTATAGCCCGGCGCGAGGTATCGCCACGGTGAGTGGCCAGGAAGTCAGCCTGACCGTATCCGAGGGGCGCCTGCTCGAGTCGTTGCTACGGCAGGCCGGCGAGCCTATCGACAAGCAGGCGCTGGCACAGTTGGCGCTCGGTCGGAAACTAACGCTCTATGATCGTAGCCTGGACATGCACGTCAGCAACCTCCGGCGCAAGCTGGGGCCACATGCGGATGGCCGCCCTCGCATCGTCGCGCTCCGCAGCCGCGGCTATTACTACAACGCCTAATTTAGCCTGCTTACAGTTCACGTACGGGCCTTTACCCAAGGTTTACTGACGGCTGACCGCTCCTGACATCGCACTCCCTAAACTGAACTCAGCCGGTATTTGCCGGTGTTCATGACAAGGAGAGCGCTCATGCGCAAGAAACTGATCATCGCCCTTTTTGCGGCGACGCTGCCAACACTTGCCCTAGCAATGCCGGAGGGCCCTCGAGACGGCCATAGAGGGCCGGGCCACTATTTGTTCCAGGATCTGGACCTGAGCAAGGAGCAGCGACGCGAAATCGGCAAGCTGATGGGAAGCGAGATGAAAGCTCGGCGCGACATCACCGAGCGCTATCTCGACAAGCTGCCAGAGGCGCAGAAATCCGCGATGGAAAAAGAGCTCAAGGCCTCGCAGGAAAACAACCAGAATGCAATCCGCGCGCTGCTGAACCCGGAACAGCAGAAGGCCTTTGACGAGGCAAAGAAAAAACGAGAGGCGCGGCGGGCCGAAATGGCCGAATTCCGGGCTTGGAAAGCCGAGAAGGAAAAGAACCGCTAACATGGCCTCTGCAATATCGCGCGTTGTTGGTGCTCCGTTACGGAACGGAGTCGTTGCGCGCCCGGAAGTCAGCCTGCCGAGCCGCCCTTGACTCGTTTCGAGGGCTGCTCACCGCGTCCGAAGGGTTCAGGCTTTGCGAAGATGAGGAGTGGTTCGGTGCGTTCGCTGTTCTGGAGAATCTTTGCCAGTTTCTGGCTGGCTATCGCCCTAGTGGCCGGCCTTGCAGTTGTAGTTGGCCGCACGCTCAATCAGGACAGCTGGATCATCAACGGTCATCCGGCCTTCGAAGGCCTCGCGGAGCGCTGGGCCTGGGTCTACGAGAACCAAGGTCCGCTAGCGGCGCAGATGCTGCTTGAACTGCATAAGCAGCGTTACCACGTGGATGTACAGGTGCTTGGAGAGAATGGCCAGCCACGGATCCGTGGCACCTTTCCACCTAGAGCCGCCGCCTTCGAAGCGCGCCAAGGGGACGACCGCCGCTTGCCCTGGCGCCGCCTTACCACCGATTACATTAGCCCTCAGACAGGCGAGACCTACCTCTTCATTTATCGCATTCCCTATCCCGAGCTGGATGCGTGGAATCGTGATGGAAGCCTTGGGCTGAGCATTCTGGCAATAGCACTCGTTGTGCTCACGTTGCTGTCCCTCTGGCTTACGCTGTCCATTACCCGCCCTCTCAACCGTCTAAGAGGTGCCGTTCACGATCTAGGGCAGACTGCGTATCAGCAGCACAGCTTGGCACGTCTGGCGCGACGTCGCGACGAACTCGGCGTTCTCGCGCGAGACTTCAATCGGATGGGCGCGCGTATCCAAGGATTGATAGGAAGCCAGCGCCAACTGCTTCGCGACGTTTCGCACGAACTTCGTTCGCCCCTCGCGCGCCTGCGCGTTGCACTTGCGTTGGCGGAGCGAGCCTCCGAAGACGAGCGCCAGAGACTGTGGCCCCGCCTGGCCCAGGAATGTGACCGACTGGAAACGTTGATCAGTGAAATTTTAGTCCTCGCTCGCTTGGACGCCGAGCCTGGCGCCTCTCAACCGATCGCTATCGCCCCGCTCCTCGAGAGGCTAAAGGAGGATAACCTGCTGGGCGCAGACGATCAGAAGATCGCCATCACAATGGCGCAGTCCATAGAAATTGAGGGCTGGCCTGACATGCTCGAACGCGCCGTCGATAACCTGCTACGTAACGCTGTACGATTCAATCCGCCGGGCCGACCAATCGAAGTCAATGTCAGTTCAGCCGATTCCGACGTATCGATTTCGATTCGAGACCGTGGCCCAGGCGTGGATCCTGCTTTGCTCGATCAGCTGGGCGAACCCTTCTTCCGCGCGCCGGACCAAACGGCTCCCGGCTATGGCCTGGGCCTGGCCATTGCACGCCGGGCAGCGCAACGTCACGGTGGCGACCTCGGATTCGCCAATCACCCTGACGGAGGCTTCGTCGCAACGCTGCGCCTGCCGCGCCGAATAGAGCGACAGTGATATATCGAGACGCCTGGCTTGGCCTAACCCCGCCAAGCGGTGACGAAGTCGGCCGTGCTCAGTTGCGGTGCTGTGCGAGGCTCCTTGTCAGGCGTTCCGAGATACACGAATCCCAGGCACTGCTCGTACTCAGCAAGCCCCAGTCCGTTCGCCACATACGGATCGTAGGCCAACGGACCACTTCGCCAGATGGCTCCGAGTCCCAAAGCAAAGGCGGCCTGAATGATCCCGTGAGCGGCACAGCCCGCAGTCAACTGCTGCTCGAGGCCCGGCACCTTGGGATGCTTCAGTACACGCGCGACGACCACAACGATCAAGGGAGCACGAAGAGGATTGCGGCGCGCCTTCTCGACCGCTTCTTGCTTCGGAGGATCTTCACCCTGCTCGAGTGCAGCGGCGAACAAGTCACCCAACCGTTCACGGGCCTGTCCCTCGATGGTCAAAAAGCGATAGGGGCGCAGCAATCCGTGGTCGGGCGCACGCAGGGCAGCCCGAAAAAGCCAATCTCGTTGCTGCGCGCTCGGTGCAGGCTCGGTCAGTTTCGCGATGGAGACACGCTGCGTGAGCGCCTCAAGAGCATCCATGGATACCTCCTGACAGGAATGTAACGACATTCTATAGGCGGAGGACAGGTTGCAGCGAGCCAGACCATGGGGGCTATCGCCCTTTAAGCTACACGAGGAGAAACGTCCGGCTCTAGCGGTGGTGTCAACGGCGGCAATCCATATGCCGCGCGCGCGGCATCGCAGCGCTCATTGTGCTCCCCATTCTCCCAGGACGCTTCAAACTCGCGGCAGGGGGAGGAGCGGTGCTCATATATTGTGCACCGAGTACCGCAGCCTACGTCGCCCAGCAGCGAGACACAGCGCGTAGGCTTCGTGTCAGTACCTTGCATGGCTACGCGAGAAGGTGAAATCTGGATCACGAGATCATCGGGCACGGTCCCGCCGGCCGATTGGCACTCGCCCCAGAAGAACGACACACGGAAATGCGCGCAGCAGGCGCCGCAGGTCAAACACGGATTCGAACTGGACATGATGAAAACGATAGGCTGAAAACCGGAACGCTCCGGCACAAAGGACCAACGAACGTGTTCGCCCTGTGGCAACCCGACATGAACCTGAAGCCCTGGGCGGCCTAGAGATGCGACCCGCGATGCGGCCCGACTCCTGCACGTCCAAGATCGACCCGTGCAGCGCGGCTATTCTATTCCTCGCCATGCATTTGGGAAGCGGGTGCCGGTGCTTTTCGTCCGACATTTCTTGTACCGCGGCATGTCGCTAGAATGTCGACCTTTTGAGTTGCAGCTCACTTATGGCCCTGTCCACCTTACGTGTCATCAGCTTTATCATTGGGGTCTTCCTGCTCATCCTCGCGGCGAGCATGGTCGTGCCCATGGCGACGCTGGTCCTGATGGACGAAAAGGAGCATCTGAGCGCATTCATTTGGGGCTGCTTCATCACGGCTGCCGCAGGTCTTGTTCTCCTCCTCCCAGGGCGCCCGCAGAATAACCACTTAAGACCACGCGACCTCTATCTGCTGACGACATCGATCTGGGTAGCTGTGTGCATCTTTGCTGCGCTTCCCATGATGTTTCTCCAGCATCTGAGCTATACCGACGCCTTTTTCGAAACGATGTCCGGGATTACAACCACTGGCGCAACGGTCCTGACGAACCTGGACAACTCTTCTGCCGGAATCCTCATGTGGCGGTCGCTGCTGCAATGGATGGGTGGCATCGGCTTCGTCGCGATGGGCGTAGCGGTGTTGCCCATGTTGCGCGTAGGGGGCATGCGCCTGTTCCAGACCGAGTCTTCGGATTGGGGTGAGAAAGTCATACCTCGATCGCATATCGCGGCAAAATACATCTCTGCTATCTACCTGACGCTTACCGCAGCGTGCACACTGGCTTACTGGCTCGCCGGCATGAGTCCGTTCGACGCGGTCAACCATGCACTTAGCACCGTCTCCACAGCGGGATTCTCGACGTCCGACTCGTCGCTCGGAGGTTTCAGCAACGCGTCACACTGGGTCGCCGTCGTCTTTATGCTGCTTGGCGCACTGCCGTTCGTCCTGTACGTCGCGCTGTTGAGGGGCAACCCCGTGGCCATGCTGAAGGACCAACAAGTGCGCGGATTCCTCGGTGCTACAGTCACGATCTGCCTCTTTACCGCGGTATGGCTTTGGCTAAATAGCGACTATGCGTTTATAGACTCTTTAAGAATGGCGAGCGTGAACATCGTTTCGGTCATCACCACCACAGGATTTTCGGTCGGCGACTACAGTCAGTGGGGTGGCTTCGCCTTCATGCTCTTCTTCTACCTAACATTCATGGGTGGCTGCTCAGGGTCGACCACCGGTGGGCTGAAGATCTTCCGATTCCAGGTCGCTTTCACGCTATTGCGGGGAGGATTGAAACAGCTCGTTCACCCTCGAGCCGTCTTCAAACAGCAATACAATGGCCGCAATCTGGATGAAGAAATTGTCCGGTCTATTCTGACCTTCTCGTTCTTCTTCACCATCACTATCGGTATTCTAGCGCTGGCGCTGACAATGCTCGGTCTAGATCCAATCACCGCGCTGACCGGCGCTGCAACCGCTGTATGTAACGTAGGTCCAGGGCTAGGCAACATCATCGGCCCTGCTGGCAATTTTTCGAGCCTGCCCGACACCGCAAAGTGGCTGTTGGCGATTGGTATGCTACTTGGCCGTCTTGAGATCATCACAGTGTTGGTATTGCTGACACCAACATTCTGGCGACATTAAACAGCCGACCGTTCAGCGGGTTTCGCGTGTTTACCGAGAGATTCATCACAACCTGAGCAACGGAATAGCTCAGGTCGGTGGTAGTGAAGTAGGCAATCGTTTGTCATTGGATTTTTGAAAACCCAACGACGCGCGATCGACCGCCTGGCACTTAGTAATGGCATTGTGTCATCGCCACCTATTATGATGGCAATGAGCCTCCGCATGAGCCTGTGCCTAGCGGAAGAGCCTTCCTCACCGTGTGCCTCGTCGACGCGACCGACAATCGCTGACGACGAGTCCGCTGGGCGTTTACCCCATCCGCACGCAAGAAGACCGTGAGAGGCACGGCGAACATCATCTAGACGCCATGTGGCAAGGATGCACCCCTTCGTTATGAAAACCCTTCCCTCCCCCTTGGAAAGCGGCTTTCTTTCCTGCGGCCGTCGCGAGTACCACGCGCGTATCCTGGCCTATCTGACTTTTTCGGCAAGTGTTGCCGTTGGTGTGTATGTCGGCCAGTTCGGGTATGCGATGCTCTGGTCGATACTCTTCGCGCTGTTTTATCCGCATGTCATCCAGCAGGTGGCTTATCGTTTCGACCATCCGATTGCTCAGGTGCGACTGGTTCTGCTCTTCCTCGATGCGATTCATATCGGCGTAGGCACCGTCCTCCTAGGGCTGGCTATCGTGCCGTCCGCAATGCTTTTACTGACGCTCGCTTTCGCCAGCCTTGTTGCAGGTGGAATGCGTTGCCTCGGATTAACGTTCCTGACCGCGGCGAGCGCATGCATTTTCACCAGTGCTCTGTTCAAGCCACATGTTCAGCTGGAAAGCGCGCTGGGCGTCTCGGTGGTGGCCGTTTTCTTCACGGTTCTGAACCTCCTCCTTACCGCATACGCCCTACATGTCCTCATCCAATATGTGGGCGAGTTCAGAAATGAAGTCAAAGAAGAGAAGGAAAAGGCAGGTCGCCTAGCCCGGGACCTCGCTAAATACCTTTCTCCGCAGGTCTGGAAATTGATTTTCGATGGCCAGCGCAATGTACGTCTCGAAACTCAGCGCAAGAAGCTCACCGTATTCTTCTCTGATATCAAAGGATTCACAGAGCTATCGGAGGAACTCGAAGCAGAGGCTCTGACCGATCTCCTCAATACGTACCTGAACGAGATGTCAAAGATCGCCTTGAAACATGGGGGGACTATCGACAAGTTCGTCGGGGATAGCGTGATGGTTTTCTTCGGCGACCCAGCGACTCAAGGCGCTAAGAATGACGCGCTCGCAGCCGTCGCGATGGCTATCGACATGCGTAAGCACATGAAGGTCCTTTGGCAGCAATGGCGTAGTCAGGGTATCCACAAGCCATTGGAGATTCGGATGGGGATCAACACGGGCTACTGCACAGTGGGCAACTTCGGTGCATCGACCCGAATGGACTACACAATCATCGGTAGGGAGGTGAATCTCGCTAGCCGTCTGGAGAACGCAGCCGACGCCGGAGAGATCCTCATCTCGCACGAGACGTATTCATTAGTAAAAGATGTGATCATGTGCCGCGATAAGGGGCAAATCAACGTCAAGGGGTTCAGCCGCCCGGTACAGATTTATCAAGTTGTAGACTTCCGGCGCGACCTCGGCGGCTCCTCGAGCTATGTCGAGCATGAGTTGCCTGGTTTTTCGATGTATCTGGATACTAACGGTGTTCAGTCTTATGACAAGCAGCGAGTTATCGAGGCGTTGAGTCAGGCTGCGGAGAAGTTACGGGATCGGGTCTTGTAACCCATTCCATATAGACTCGGTCTGCCAGCGAGATGCTGCCTGCGATGCCGGTCGAGCGTCGGACATACGCGTTTACGACTGCGTAATCCGTGTGTCCGTTAAACTGATCTGGGTCAATCGGAAGGCTGGCCGCTCGCCTAAGCTTTGGGCGTATGTCAGGTGTGCAGAGAGCCTTCGCGCGCCGTTTCCGAGGTGCGTCCCTCAATTAGCCACAAGGCGCACCTCTGGCCCATCCGGAGGTGCCCGATGTCTGAACAGAATGAAATTCTCGTACTACCGAACCCCAGCCTCGGCCGATCGGCTGCACTGGCACGAGCAGCGTGCCTGGCGGAGCGCACTGGCAATCGCGTACACATCATTCTCTTCATCCAAGAGAAGGACCTCGCCAGGCCTACAGCCTTTTCGCCTTGCTCGGCACCTACCGAACATATTGAACATCTCATGCTTTGGATGCAGGAAACGGTAAACGCATTGTCAGCTAAAGGGCTCACCGCAACCTTCGATGCGGACGATTGCCCTGACAACTCAGACGCATTGCTTATGAAGGTCACACAGCGGCGGCCTGCGATGGTGATAAAGGACCTGAAACACGCGCCTTCCTTCACGCGTCCTTTCATGACTTCCCTGGACTGCCAGTTACTTCGGGCGTGCGGCGCCCCGCTTCATCTGGTTGGCCCAGGCGACAAGCCTCGTCCACAGCAAATCGTTGCGGCTGTCGATGTCGATGATACGAGTGAACGCAATATGCGACTTAACGCTTCTATCATCCAGACCGCAAATTCCTTGGCACAAGCATGCGACGCGACGGTGCAACTCTTCGGCGCATACGCAGTGACGCCTGGATACATCAGTGGCAGCAACGCCCTGGCTGCGTGGAAGCACAGGTATGCGGCAGAGAGCAGGGAAATGCAGCAGGCGGCATTCTACGAGTTCGCCGCACGTTTTGACGTTCCCGTAGACAAGTGCCACTTTCTTCCGGGCCACCCTGTGTCGGCCTTGGTCGACTTTTCACGCCGGATCAACGCAGACCTGATAGCCATGGGCGTGAAACCCCAGCAATGGCTTGAACGCGTTATTAAAAGCTCTACCGAGTCCATGCTGGCTAAGACTGGCTGCAGCCTGCTAGCCGTCCACGGCGATTGAACCGACCTTCCAGTACGGCGTCCTGATGCGTTGCCGTGGACGCTGTCCCCTTACATACGCCGGGCGCGCCATAGCCCTATAGCAACACATAAGGCAACAGCAACGCAGGCAACCAACGACCATTCTGCAAGCGATAGCCCGAAGATCGGCGGATAGGCAGTTCCACACATCCCTGTTGCTTGGAATACCGTTGGCCACCATTGGGCAAGAGGAATAGCGTCAGTCCAGAGTTGCACCACATCCCTGCCGCAGCTGGCAAACGGGTTGAACTCCAAATACACCAGCCTCCCGGAAACCGCAGCGCCTGCCAGCGATACAACGAGAATAAACAATGCGACGCCGACTCGCCCTCCTCGCTTACGAACAAGAGCTCCTGCAAATGCCGCTATCGCGATGAGCAGGAAGAGGTAACGCAAGACAATGCAGAGGGGGCACGGGTCTTGGCCGCCGAAGATCTGGATGGCGACGGCGCCAATGACCAGGGCCACGCTAATCAAACCTAGCAAAACCAACAGTCCGCTTTGCGTATAGGTCGGATATCCAGAAGCACGAGACGACATTTACTAGCTCCACCGGTGAGAGGTTGCTCGGCGATAATGGCTTGGCCAAGCACCTGTCATCTTAGCGGATCACCCCATCCAAGTTGTACCAACAAAACCGACTGGCATGTTGGGGCGATAAGCGTGTCTCATGTATCGCACTCATCGGCAAGCAATCTTTAGCATGGCGGTGGAGCCTGGCGACCTGCCTTACCTACCGTTGGGCCGTACTAGCAGAAGGCGGAAACCAGACGTGCAGCTCGATATACCGGAGCTGCACGTCTGGATTGCATAACCAACGTTGCGTTCTACTTCTTACTACGGCGTTGGCCGAGTCGCTGAAGACTGTCCGGCGGGCTGTTAGGCTACGGTCGTATCTGCTGCACAAATTGAGCGAAGGATGGTCAGCAACGCAGACGTCGGTTTATCGAACGGCTGCGGTCGGCGATCTTTGAGCGTGGGGATGTGCAGTATTGGCAGCGCTTGCCTGATGAGGCATGACGTGCAACAGGCCTTTATAGCGCCATTCTCGCCGCGTTGCTTGGACGTTCCGCTACGCCCCTGGCGCTCCGGGCTTTTTCGCGGCGCAAAGAAGAAACCCCAGCCTCTTTCGAAGTTGGGGTTTCGTATAGGAGCTTGACGATGACCTACTCTCACATGGGGAGACCCCACACTACCATCGGCGATGCATCGTTTCACTACTGAGTTCGGGATGGGATCAGGTGGTTCCAACGCTCTATGATCGTCAAGCAATTTGGTTGGGGAGTCGATATTGAGTCGCTTCCCCGAATTGGGTATGTGATGGATCGGTATACGAGTTCGCAAGCTTTCGGCTTGGTCGGCTTCGACCGCTCGCACCCATCTGCAAGGCAGATTGTTTGGGTGTTATATGGTCAAGCCTCACGGGCAATTAGTACTGGTTAGCTCAACGCCTCACAACGCTTACACACCCAGCCTATCAACGTCGTAGTCTTCGACGGCCCTTTAGGGGATTCAAGATCCCAGTGAGATCTCATCTTGAGGCGAGTTTCCCGCTTAGATGCTTTCAGCGGTTATCTCTTCCGAACATAGCTACCCGGCAATGCCACTGGCGTGACAACCGGAACACCAGAGGTTCGTCCACTCCGGTCCTCTCGTACTAGGAGCAGCCCCTCTCAAATCTCAAACGTCCACGGCAGATAGGGACCGAACTGTCTCACGACGTTCTAAACCCAGCTCGCGTACCACTTTAAATGGCGAACAGCCATACCCTTGGGACCGGCTTCAGCCCCAGGATGTGATGAGCCGACATCGAGGTGCCAAACACCGCCGTCGATATGAACTCTTGGGCGGTATCAGCCTGTTATCCCCGGAGTACCTTTTATCCGTTGAGCGATGGCCCTTCCATACAGAACCACCGGATCACTAAGACCTACTTTCGTACCTGCTCGACGTGTCTGTCTCGCAGTCAAGCGCGCTTTTGCCTTTATACTCTGCGACCGATTTCCGACCGGTCTGAGCGCACCTTCGTACTCCTCCGTTACTCTTTAGGAGGAGACCGCCCCAGTCAAACTGCCCACCATACACTGTCCTCGATCCGGATAACGGACCAGAGTTAGAACCTCAAGCATGCCAGGGTGGTATTTCAAGGATGGCTCCACGCAAACTGGCGTTCACGCTTCAAAGCCTCCCACCTATCCTACACAAGCAGGCTCAAAGTCCAGTGCAAAGCTACAGTAAAGGTTCACGGGGTCTTTCCGTCTAGCCGCGGATACACTGCATCTTCACAGCGATTTCAATTTCACTGAGTCTCGGGTGGAGACAGCGCCGCCATCGTTACGCCATTCGTGCAGGTCGGAACTTACCCGACAAGGAATTTCGCTACCTTAGGACCGTTATAGTTACGGCCGCCGTTTACCGGGGCTTCGATCAAGAGCTTCGCTTGCGCTAACCCCATCAATTAACCTTCCGGCACCGGGCAGGCGTCACACCCTATACGTCCACTTTCGTGTTTGCAGAGTGCTGTGTTTTTAATAAACAGTCGCAGCGGCCTGGTATCTTCGACCGGCATGAGCTTACGGGGTAAACCCTTCACCCTCACCGGCGCACCTTCTCCCGAAGTTACGGTGCCATTTTGCCTAGTTCCTTCACCCGAGTTCTCTCAAGCGCCTTGGTATTCTCTACCCGACCACCTGTGTCGGTTTGGGGTACGGTTCCTGATTACCTGAAGCTTAGAGGCTTTTCCTGGAAGCATGGCATCAACCACTTCTCCTTCTAAAGAAGGATCGTCATCAGTTCTCGGCCTTAACCACCCGGATTTACCTAAGTGATCAGCCTACAACCTTAAACTTGGACAACCAACGCCAAGCTGGCCTAGCCTTCTCCGTCCCCCCATCGCAGTAACCAGAAGTACGGGAATATTAACCCGTTTCCCATCGACTACGCTCTTCAGCCTCGCCTTAGGGACCGACTCACCCTGCGTCGATTAACGTTGCGCAGGAACCCTTGGTCTTTCGGCGTGGGTGTTTTTCACACCCATTGTCGTTACTCATGTCAGCATTCGCACTTCTGATACCTCCAGCAAGCTTCTCAACTCACCTTCACAGGCTTACAGAACGCTCCTCTACCGCGTCATCAAAGATGACACCCGTAGCTTCGGTGCCTGGTTTGAGCCCCGTTACATCTTCCGCGCAGGCCGACTCGACTAGTGAGCTATTACGCTTTCTTTAAAGGGTGGCTGCTTCTAAGCCAACCTCCTAGCTGTCTGAGCCTTCCCACATCGTTTCCCACTTAACCAGGACTTTGGGACCTTAGCTGACGGTCTGGGTTGTTTCCCTTTTCACGACGGACGTTAGCACCCGCCGTGTGTCTCCCATGCTCGGCACTTCTGGGTATTCGGAGTTTGCATCGGTTTGGTAAGTCGGGATGACCCCCTAGCCGAAACAGTGCTCTACCCCCCAGAGTGATACATGAGGCGCTACCTAAATAGCTTTCGAGGAGAACCAGCTATCTCCGAGCTTGATTAGCCTTTCACTCCGATCCACAGGTCATCCGCTAACTTTTCAACGGTAGTCGGTTCGGTCCTCCAGTCAGTGTTACCTAACCTTCAACCTGCCCATGGATAGATCGCCCGGTTTCGGGTCTATACCCAGCGACTAAACGCCCTATTAAGACTCGCTTTCGCTACGCCTCCCCTATTCGGTTAAGCTCGCCACTGAATATAAGTCGCTGACCCATTATACAAAAGGTACGCAGTCACCTAACAAAGTAGGCTCCCACTGCTTGTACGCATACGGTTTCAGGTTCTATTTCACTCCCCTCTCCGGGGTTCTTTTCGCCTTTCCCTCACGGTACTGGTTCACTATCGGTCAGTCAGGAGTATTTAGCCTTGGAGGATGGTCCCCCCATATTCAGACAAGGTTTCACGTGCCCCGTCCTACTCGTTTTCACTTCAAGGATCCTTTCGTCTACAGGGCTATCACCCACTATGGCCGCACTTTCCAGAGCGTTCGACTAAAATCCAAGAAGCTTAAGGGCTGGTCCCCGTTCGCTCGCCACTACTAAGGGAATCTCGGTTGATTTCTTTTCCTCAGGGTACTTAGATGTTTCAGTTCCCCTGGTTCGCCTCTTGCACCTATGTATTCAGTACAAGATACTCAGCTTATGCTAAGTGGGTTCCCCCATTCAGAGATCTCCGGGTCACAGGTCATTTGCCACCTCACCGAAGCTTATCGCAGGCTATCACGTCTTTCATCGCCTCTGACTGCCAAGGCATCCACCGTATGCGCTTCTTCACTTGACCATATAACCCCAAGCAATCTGGTCATATGTCTCGAACGTGAAGACGACATTCGCCGAAAACTTGCGCTTGAACTCGCAAATTTTACCTTGACTCGAATAATCACCAGTGAAAGAGATTATTCGGTCTACTTCTATCACATACCCAAATTTTTAAAGAACGGTTCTGGCGCAAAGTCCAGAACTCAACATCCCACCAAAGCGGATGCTCAGTTCTGAGCTTTTCAAGCGATTCGAGTAATGGTGGAGCCAAGGAGGATCGAACTCCTGACCTCCTGCGTGCAAAGCAGGCGCTCTCCCAGCTGAGCTATGGCCCCAATGGTTCGACCGGCCTAGCCCCTCGACAATTGGTGGGTCTGGGCAGATTCGAACTGCCGACCTCACCCTTATCAGGGGTGCGCTCTAACCAACTGAGCTACAGACCCAATCTGTCTCACTCTCGGGTCTAAAACCCAATCGCTTTCGCAAGTGAATCAAGCAATTCGTGTGGGAGCTTATGAAGAAGCTGATGTCTTCGATTAAGGAGGTGATCCAGCCGCAGGTTCCCCTACGGCTACCTTGTTACGACTTCACCCCAGTCATGAATCACTCCGTGGTAACCGTCCCCCCGAAGGTTAGACTAGCTACTTCTGGAGCAACCCACTCCCATGGTGTGACGGGCGGTGTGTACAAGGCCCGGGAACGTATTCACCGTGACATTCTGATTCACGATTACTAGCGATTCCGACTTCACGCAGTCGAGTTGCAGACTGCGATCCGGACTACGATCGGTTTTATGGGATTAGCTCCACCTCGCGGCTTGGCAACCCTTTGTACCGACCATTGTAGCACGTGTGTAGCCCTGGCCGTAAGGGCCATGATGACTTGACGTCATCCCCACCTTCCTCCGGTTTGTCACCGGCAGTCTCCTTAGAGTGCCCACCCGAGGTGCTGGTAACTAAGGACAAGGGTTGCGCTCGTTACGGGACTTAACCCAACATCTCACGACACGAGCTGACGACAGCCATGCAGCACCTGTGTCTGAGTTCCCGAAGGCACCAATCCATCTCTGGAAAGTTCTCAGCATGTCAAGGCCAGGTAAGGTTCTTCGCGTTGCTTCGAATTAAACCACATGCTCCACCGCTTGTGCGGGCCCCCGTCAATTCATTTGAGTTTTAACCTTGCGGCCGTACTCCCCAGGCGGTCAACTTAATGCGTTAGCTGCGCCACTAAAATCTCAAGGATTCCAACGGCTAGTTGACATCGTTTACGGCGTGGACTACCAGGGTATCTAATCCTGTTTGCTCCCCACGCTTTCGCACCTCAGTGTCAGTATCAGTCCAGGTGGTCGCCTTCGCCACTGGTGTTCCTTCCTATATCTACGCATTTCACCGCTACACAGGAAATTCCACCACCCTCTACTGTACTCTAGTCAGGCAGTTTTGGATGCAGTTCCCAGGTTGAGCCCAGGGCTTTCACATTCAACTTACCAAACCACCTACGCGCGCTTTACGCCCAGTAATTCCGATTAACGCTTGCACCCTCTGTATTACCGCGGCTGCTGGCACAGAGTTAGCCGGTGCTTATTCTGTTGGTAACGTCAAAACTCACAGGTATTAACCGTAAGCCCTTCCTCCCAACTTAAAGTGCTTTACAATCCGAAGACCTTCTTCACACACGCGGCATGGCTGGATCAGGGTTTCCCCCATTGTCCAATATTCCCCACTGCTGCCTCCCGTAGGAGTCTGGACCGTGTCTCAGTTCCAGTGTGACTGATCATCCTCTCAGACCAGTTACGGATCGTCGCCTTGGTGAGCCTTTACCCCACCAACTAGCTAATCCGACCTAGGCTCATCTGTTAGCGTGAGGTCCGAAGATCCCCCACTTTCTCCCGTAGGACGTATGCGGTATTAGCTCGAGTTTCCCCGAGTTATCCCCCACTAACAGGCAGATTCCTAGGCATTACTCACCCGTCCGCCGCTCGCCGGCGTCCCGAAGGACCCGCTGCCGCTCGACTTGCATGTGTTAGGCCTGCCGCCAGCGTTCAATCTGAGCCATGATCAAACTCTTCAGTTCAAATCAATCCGGGTTTTGAGAAAACCCTAAACTTGGCTCAGCAATCGCAAATAAACTCTCGAATTCACGAGTGTTACTTGTGTTGCTGATAATCAGTCGACTATCAGTCTTACATCACAAGCACCCACACGAATTGCTTGATTCCGTTGTTAAAGAGCGTTTCGAACCAGTCTTTCGTCTCGTTCGAGGCCGCGCATTCTACAGCAGCCTTTCAATCTGTCAAGCTTTTGTTTTTCGAAATCTCTTTCTACTCAACCGCTTGCCGCTTTCGATTCAATCTGTCTCGTCAGCGGGAGGCGAATCTTACAGCATCCTGAAACGCTGTCAACCCCTCTTTCAACGCTTTCGATCATCTTGACCGAAGCCACCAACAAGACCCTAACCGCTACCTTGTCAGCCCGGCGCATTCTACTCGAATTCGCCGCCAGCGCAACCTTTAATTTCGCCTAACCCTTTGATTCTCAAGGAGTTTCAGCTTCGGTCTGCGCCGGAAGTGGTGCGCATTATAGACACCCAAAACGAGGCGTCAACACTTAATTTCAATTAATTGGCTTAAGGTGTGCGCTGGCGGCCTGCCCCCATGACTTCGCAGCAGAAACGTATATCGGAACTACTGGATTAGAACCGATCTAAGCGTGCGGCATTGAATTGCACAGGTTCCTTATATGAGTAAAGCAGTACTCGCACCGCTTAGCTGGGCCGTTGTTGCCCTGTTTATGTCATCCGCTATAGCCGTATCCGATCCAGGCAACGGTAAAGGCCACGGTCATGGCGAAAAAGGCCATCCGGGCCACGGCCAGGCCGATTACCGTAACCGAGGCCCCTCTATAGATATAGGCGGGATACGAATCATCCTTCGGGACAATCGTGACTATCTGCAGCCGGCCGGCAAGATACCGCCGGGAATTCAAAAGCAGTTGGGACGCGGCAAGCCGCTTCCACCAGGCATCGCCAAGAAGGTAGATACACGTTTGTTGGGAAGACTGCCCCAATACGATGGCTACGAATGGCGTCAGGCGGGACCCGACCTCCTTCTCGTCACCGTCGCGACAGGACTTATTTATGAGGTGATTCGAGGTGTGCTCGACTAACCTCAACGGTAGGACTCACCACGCTCCTGGTCAATGCGCTGCTCCCTGCGATCGTTACGTTCTCGCCATATCAGATCCCAGCGATCCTCCTGGCCTTGGCGAGACGTAGCTTGAGCCTGGCACTGGTTGAGTCCGTCCGACCACCCTTGTGCATACAAGTTATCCCTAGAGAAGCGCTCGGCATCCTTCTGGAAGCCCCCCGCGGCGCCTGCAGCGTGACGGCCGCTGCTACAGCCCGCTGCGTAGCCATCTGCATACGCTGGCGGGTAACCGGACTGCACCAACTGTTCGTGACTGCTTTGGCATCCTGCTGCAGCCACGCAGACCAGGACAGTGGCGAACCGGATTTTGAAATTGTTCATAGGGCACCCATACGCTAAGAAGCTCACTTAAGCGTGGACCCGACTGCGTCAAATCGCCATCAAGCCAATGTGAATGCTTTGTCAGCCACAACCAGCCTCGACGCCCGACGGTTTTTTCACACGCCCTTAACGTTAGGACCACAGGCCGCTACGCAGAATCCGGCGACTTCACTGACCGGAGCGCTATATGCGTGCCTTTCCTCATTCACAACTGCGCTTCTTGGCCCTTGTTCTAGCAACCTGGCTGACCGTATTCGCCTGTACCCGGACCGTCTTACTCGTCACGCATCTTCATGAAGCAACCATTTCGGCGTGGCCGATGATGAAGATATATGTCATCGGCTTCCTGTATGACGTGACCTTCCTGTCCTATGCCGCACTGCCGTTGACCCTCTACCTATTGCTTTGCCCAATACGGATTTGGCAGGCACGCTGGCACCGTATTGCTCTCACGGTTCTCTTCGGCACAAGCCTTTTTGCAATGCTCTTCACGGCGTTAGCGGAATGGCTGTTCTGGGATGAATTCTCGGTCCGCTTCAACTTCATCGCCGTCGATTACCTAGTCTATTCGGACGAGGTCGTTCGCAACATCATGGAGTCCTACCCGGTCTTCAGCCTTATCGGCCTCCTGGCCATCCTTGCTGCAACCGTGACACTTCTGATCCAGCCTACGATCGCGCGCTTGCTCCGAGCAGAGCCCGCCGAAATCAAGGGCCGTATAGGTGCTGCCGCTGCAATCACCATCACTGCTGCCATCCTTGCAGTCGCGGTCGACCAAGACGTGAATCAGACGCTTCGGGATAACACCTATCAGCGCGAGTTAGCCAGTAACGGCCCTTACCAATTCTTTGCCGCGTTCCGTAACAATGAACTCGACTACCAACAGTTCTATGCATCGTTGCCAGAAAACGAGATCGCGGGTGATCTGCGTCGCGAGGTAGAAGAGCCTAACTCACGGTTCACAGGCACGGACCCGCAGGACATACGCCGCTTTGTCGATAACGCCGGAATGGCAAGGCAACCCAACATCATCCTCGTCACAGTCGAAAGCCTTAGCGCTAAATACCTTGGCAGCTTCGGCAATACCGCCGGGCTCACCCCCAACCTGGATGCGCTTCGGCAGGAAAGCCTGTTCTTCAACAATTTCTATGCAACAGGCACACGAACGGATCGCGGTCTCGAGGCCATCACCCTGTCGGTGCCGCCTACGCCCGGCCGTTCTATCGTCAAGCGCATCGGCAAGGAAACGGGATATGGATCGCTCGGCCAGCAGCTCAAGCAGGTCGGCTACGACAGCGCCTTTATATATGGAGGGCGCGGGTACTTCGACAATATGAACGCGTTCTTTAGCGGTAACGGCTATCGAATCGTAGACCAAAGCAGCGTGCCGGAAAGCGAGATTCACTTTGCGAATGCGTGGGGCATGGCCGACGAGGATCTCTTTACCCAAGCGATCAAGGTGGCAGACGGGGACGACGCGGCACACCGGCCGTTCTTCCTTCACCTCATGACGACCTCCAACCACCGTCCATACAGCTATCCGGATGGCCGAATAGATATCCCTTCAGGCAGTGGTCGTGACGGCGCAGTGAAATACACCGACTGGGCGATCGGAGATTTCCTGAATCGTGCTCGCCAGCAGCCCTGGTTCGACAATACGATTTTCGTGTTCGTAGCCGATCATTGTGCTGGCAGTGCGGGGCGCCAGGATCTACCGGTTGCGAACTATCACATACCGCTATTTATATATGCACCAAAGCTGATCCAGCCGCGCGAATTCGACGGCCTCGCGAGCCAGATCGACATCGCTCCGACACTGCTCGGCCTTTTGAATATGGACTACGTCTCGACCTTCTTCGGCCGCAATCTGCTCATGGATCACCCCAAACCCGGGCGCGCCTTGATTGGCAACTACCAACACCTTGGACTCTTCGACGGAAAGGACCTGGCAATTCTTAGCCCACGTAAACAGATCCGTACTCACAGTGATGCCCAGACTTTCAGTCGCGAACAAAACAGCACGACCCATGATCCCTTGGTGAAACGCGACATTGCCTACTATCAAGGCGCCAGCCACGACTACACCGCCGGGCTGCTAGCGTGGCACGGGCCACAGCCGGAGCCTGCCCGGCACAATGTTGTAAGTCAGAAATGACAAGCGCAATGGCAATCAGCCCCCAGGCGCGCCCCTTCGGCTTCAAGCTGGGATTCGCTCTGCCTTTCAGCTGTATGACACTACTGCTGGTCATGGATCCGGCCCCGCTGGACATATGGATCGAACACCTTTTCTATGTCCCTGACCTAGGCTTCGTCGGACGACACAGCTACTGGCTGGAGAACATCCTTCACGAGCGGGCCAAACAGCTTGTCATTGTCATCAACGTATTGGCGGCAGTCACCTTTGTAGGCAGCTTACTTCTGAAGCGCTGCAAGCCCGCACGACGCCCACTGGGCTATCTCGTGCTGGCGCTGGGGGTCTCCACGGCAATCGTCCCGCCGCTCAAGACGCTGACGGCGATTCAGTGCCCCTGGAGCCTTACGGAGTTTGGAGGTCACGAAGCGTTCAGCCCGCTGATTGGCGCCCGCCCTGAAACGAGCAACCCAGGCCGCTGCTGGCCGGGAGGCCACGCCTCCGCGGGCTTTTCCCTGATCGCTTTGTTTTTCTGTCTCAGAGACAGGCGCCCGCGGCTGGCACGGGCGATGTTGATCCTGGCACTGCTATTGGGCGCGACGCTGTCCGTTGGCCGAATGATGCAAGGTGCTCATTTCCTGTCGCATAACCTGTGGACGATGCTGCTCGACTGGAGCATCTGCCTTGCCTTGTATCGCCTTATGCTTTACCGGCACCCGACGTAGGCGCAGGGCGCGTTATCACTCGGGGCGGTCGGCCCAGCTGAAGGACTGCCGGCGCATGGGTGTGCCGGCCGCACTCGGCGTCAGAAGCCTTCCAGCACGATCTTGCCGCGGGTCGTCGCGCTTTCGATCTGCTCATGCGCCTCTTCCGATTGGCCGCGTTAGCCATCGATTCGCTGGATCAGCGTGGCCCGCACGATACTGACATCGACTAGCTTCGACACTCGTGTGAGCAGTCGTGCTGGCGCGTCAGGGTCGGGGTAGAAAACACCAAATGCATGAACGCCAGCTATTAGTGCGCGGACAAGGACCTGCGCTTGAGCGGCCCGATGTCCAGCGACTTCGGATCATCGATCAACGCCAGCTGCACTTCCGGGTGCAGCACCTCGCAATCTGGTCGAGATAACTGATAAGAGTGAGGCTGATGAAATAGCCGGCGCTGTTTTACATCAACCTTGGCCAGTTGCGCGGCCCATAGTTGGCTATATCTGTAATTGGTGGAACATGGTGCCGGCTGTTTGCCAGATTGACGCGGGCCATAGCTCGAAGGTCAAGCCAGCATCAAAGCAGGATGACGGCCCAAACCAAGGTCACCAGAACCAGCGCGACGAACTGGGCGGCGCTCCCCATATCTTTGGCGCGTTTCGATAATGGATGCAGGTCATAGGAAATGCGGTCAATCGCTGCCTCGATAGCCGAGTTGAGCAGTTCGACTATGAGCGCAATGAGTACGACTCCGATCATCACCGCACGCTCAACTCGGGTTACGGGGGCGAGAAACGCTGCCGGAATCAGAACCAGGCTCAGGCATGCGAGCTGGCGAAAGGCAGCCTCGCCTTTCAGCGCTGCAAGCAGTCCGTCCAGGGAATAACCGGTAGCGCTCAGCAGACGGCCAAATCCGCCCTTGCTCTTGAAATCATGGCCATCCAGCGGCGCACCCGGCTCTGAAGACATCTTGCTCTCCTCGAAAAACTGCATAAACGAATGAGGCAGGCAGTTTGCCTTCGAACAGGTAAAAAAATTGTCATGCTGACCAGAGTGGACGTACATAGCGGCCTTCTCGCGAGACGCAGCGATACGCACTATTGCCGTCACGCTTCGCCTCTTGCTTGAAACCCTATCCAAACGGCGCCGGTCTCATCTGAACAGTAGCTGCTCAGTATGGATCGACAAGGTATGGCGCTAGAACTCCCGCAATTGCAGTGGCTGCTCAACAGCTGGATGAATCAGGCGGCTCCTTCCACACACTTGCAGGAAAAACTCCAAACCTTGATCGATGCACGCCTTGCGCACCTGCCGAGGCCGGGCCAAGGCGATACGCTTACGCGCTGGCGAGCCTTGGCGGCTGTCGCAGGTCACGATCTCGGCTTGGTGAAACTCTATGAAGGCCACACCGATGCCCTGGCCGTCATGGCCGAACTCGGGGCGATGCAACCGGACCCAGGCACACGATGGGGCGTCTGGGCGGCGGAACCACCCCACGCGCGCCTACAGTGCCGACTTCAGAACGATGGCACCGTCCGGCTGGATGGGCGCAAGGCATGGTGCTCTGGCGCCGCGCAGCTGACCCACGCATTAGTGACTGCATGGGACGAGCAAGACCGCCAACAGCTCGTTGCTGTAATGCTCGACCAGCCCGAAGTCGAAGTGACAGCCGATGGCTGGCGCGCCGTTGGAATGGCGTCAGCCGCCAGCGTGGAAGTGGTCTTTGCAGACGCACCGGGCCGTACCGTCGGTAAAAGCGGGGCCTACCTCGCACGGCCAGGCTTTTGGCAAGGCGGAGCCGGCATCGCGGCGTGCTGGTATGGCGCGGCCGCTGCACTCACCGATCATCTTCACGCCGCATGCCGACGCCGCGAAGAGCCCCATGCGCGGGCGCATCTCGGCCACGCCGACGCTGCCTTGAAGGCTGCTCAGGCCTGCCTCCATGAAACCGCTCGGTGGATCGATCTCCATCCTGACGAATCTGCGCGGCTTGCGGCCGGTCGCGCCCGAGCCGTGGTTGAGCAAACTGTCGAGACCGTGACTCGCCACGTTAGCCGTGCGCTCGGCGCTACGCCGTTCTGTCTGGATGCGCACTTCGCGCGGCTGGCGGCAGACTTACCCGTATTTGTCCGTCAAAGCCACGCCGAGCGAGACCTTGCCGGCCTGGCTGAGCTGATCATAGAAGAGACCTCGCCATGGCGTCTGTAGGCTCCCAACAGATAGTCGGTGATGGCACGTCTCTTCACGACTGGGCGTCATGGCGTGGGTTTCAAGCGATGCAGCCGCTCAGCCTGGATGACCTTGTGCCAGCCGAAGGACGTGCAATCATCGTCGCACCTCATCTCGATGACGAAGTGCTCGGCTGCGGCGGGCTCATGCAAGCGCTGCATTCGCGAGGGCGACGCATGATGTTGGTAGCAGTGACCGATGGCGGCGACAGTCAGCCTCGATCAACGGCCAGGCCCGACCCACGCTTATTGGAGGCGCGCCCACGCGAGAGCCTGGAGGCTTGGCGAGCGCTTGGCCTGAACGAACCGCTTTCCCGCCGCCTGGGCATACCCGATGGGTCCGTCACTCGGCATGAAACAAGGCTGTTAAAAGACCTGCTCGCGCTAATTGAGCCGGGCGACACGCTATTCGCGACATGGGAATACGACGGTCATCCAGACCATGAGGCAACCGGCCGCGCGGCCCGCCGCGCCTGTGAGCTCACCGGCGCCCGCTGCGTCCAGGTCCCGGTCTGGACGTGGCACTGGGCGGTACCCGGGGACACACGCGTACCCTGGGCCCGGGCCCGCCGGTTCGAGCTGGATGACAAGGCGCTGTCACGCAAGCGGCAGGCAATGGCCGCATTCGAAAGCCAGGCACACCCCAATCCGTCCACCATCGCGCCACCGATTCAGTCCCACGACGCTCCGGAGCGCTTGTTCAACACCTGGGAGGTTTATCTGGTATGAACGGCTTTCCCAACATGAACAGCAGCATTTCCGTCATTGCCGTCTGGTCTGGCGATTCGTCGCCCGTGTCACTTCGAGGGGGCTTCATATGATCGGTATCGTCATTCCAGTCTACAACGGACAAGGTTGTCCCCGGCGCTGTCTGGGAAGTGTGCTGCCGGTGACCAGGCAGCCCGGCGCGTCAACGCCATGGTGATGCTGGATGGCTGTGATGACGGTACCCCGGCCATCGTCGAAGCGCGTCCCAGCGTCGGTTGCGCCACGGGCACGAATCTACTTGTCGAGAACGGAGCACGCTGGATAGCCTGCCCCGACGCCGATGCGGTCTGCGGCGTCGTCGAAGTGGGTGACTGGCGCATGCACTCACCTGATTTCTCTAGACGCTACGAAAGTGATCGCTTGCGCGGTCTTGCGGGGGCACACGCATGAGTCAGTCGCCAGACTCGCTGAACGTCATCACGTTGGTTCATGGCCGGCGCGAGCAGCTGAATAACGTGCTGTTAGGGCTTGAGCGCTCGAACCGAGCGCCGACCGCCGTCTGGATCGTTTTCATGAACGAGACACCCGAGGCGCTGAAATCGACCCATTTTCCCATCCATAGCCTACGTGTCGACGGCGCTGCGGGCCTGCCGCTCGCAAAAGCGCGAAATCAGATAATCCACGGCAAACCCTCCGATCGCTGGGTCTTCCTGGATATCGACTGCATTCCCTCGAGTGACCTTCTGGACCAATACGCCACTGCACTCGATGCCGAACCTGCCGCATTGCACCTCGGCGAAGTCCGCTATCTGCCCAAAGGTGCGAACGAAAACGGCTGGACGGAGTCAGGCCTACACGCCTCTGCTGCCATCCATCCGTTAGCCGAGTTTCGCACGGCAGCAGGCGAGCCCATGCCCCACCACCTTTTCTGGTCGCTCAACTTTGCCTGCACCGGGGCGACCTTCGAGCGGATCGGCGGCTTTGACGAAGGGTACGAAGGCTATGGCGCCGAGGACACGGATTTTGCGTTCAGGGCGCGGGACCGTGGAATACCCCTTCTCGCAACCAACGCACTGGCCTATCACCAATACCACCCGACTTACCGGCCGCCTCTGAATCACTTCGATGCGATCGTCGCCAATGCATCGCGCTTCCATGCACAGTGGAATACGTGGCCCATGGATGGATGGCTGCAGGCGTTCGCTGATCGCCAACTCATTGAATGGAATGATGACGCCATCACGGTTCTGCGTCGGCCGACCTCCGACGAAGTCGACGGCTGCTTTGATGAAGCGCTGAAGGGTTTCTGATCCAGGTACGACCGTTATCGCACCGGACTCCGCATTCCTTACGAAGAGGTACAGCGAGTACCAGGGGCTGGTGCGCTAACGCGCCTGCTGTTTCAGGCGTTCAAAGCGCCTTAGCCCGAGAAGACGCTCCGTGCGGCCTCTTCGATGTAATGTGCAGCCTGAGCGGCCGCCTCCGGATCCGCCATCGCCTGCCACTGCTCACGCGGTAACCTCTCGGCCTTCGCAAGCAATGCCGGCCAAGCCACGCCATCCGGCCAGGCGTCGAGCCCGATCGCTACACCCAACTCGTTGAGGCGACGCGCCTGCACACGCTGCTCGCTATACGGACGATCTTCGGCGATCGCAATGAAAGGCCTACCAAGGGCGGCACATTCCGAGACGAGACTGTCGCCAGCACTGCCGATCACGATCTGTGCCCGGCACATTTCTTCTTTGGGGTCATCAAGCAGGCCGAGGTAATCCACATTGCGAGGGACGGTATCTTCATCACCCAGCACCTCCCCCACTACCCGGAACGTCCTCTCCGGGCAGGCATATGCCAGCGCTTCGATCCCAGATCGGGTGAATGCTGTTCCGCCGCGACCGTTAATGACGAGTACGCGGCCGGAATCGCCTGGCCCCGTGTCTTGACGCGAGAATCGCGAAATCCAGCCGGCATAGTCTGTTTTCGCAATCAGCTCATCAGGGGTGGACAGGCTTTCCATGGCAGATGGATACGGCGCCAGCAGCCGCGTCGCCATCGCGTACGCCATACGATGCGGCGTATCAGACCGCTCGCCATGCATTCTGAGATAAACCGTCGGCACGCCATGGAGCCGAGCAAGCGTGGCCACTTCGACAGAAACGTCCACTACCAGCAGGCAGGGCCACGACGCACGAAACCAGTCGGCCAGCAGCCCCATCCTCTCGCGAAGGCCGTCGACACCCAGAGGGGCGTAATGAAGCCCATCAAAAGACTCGACAGTCATCCCCGGCGCGGTGTCCATCGGCAGCACCAGCTCATCCACCCCCTTCAATCCATTGGCCGATACGTTCGAGCCAATGAGCGTAGTGGGCAGCGTCAGGTGCTGCGCGATCGCACGAGCACGCATCAGGTGACCTGCTCCCTGGTGGTGGACGTAGTAACCGATACGGCAACGAGCCATCTAAAGGGGTTCCAGGTCAGACAATATCAAGCGCGGGCACTGTCCATTCCTAACGGCTGAGGGCTGTGGATACAGAAGCCTGAAAGGGCTTGGCGCCCAATTCAGCGATGCCCGCCGTCTCGGCCAGCAATGCTTCGTAACGCTCGAGCATCCGCTCGTACCCCCAGTTCGCCACGGCACGGGCCCGGCAGGCAGCCCGGGATTTGTCTTTGGCTTCCAGGATCGATACTGCAAGCGCTTCAACATCGTCTGCTGGTGCCAGGCTTCCCGTTTCCGCATCGACGAGCTCGGGTAACGCTCCCCGCGCAAAGCCTGCCACGGGTGTGCCACAGGCCAATGATTCAGCGACGACAAGACCAAACGGCTCATCCCATCGCGGAGTGATCAACGCTACGGCAGCGCCGCTGATTTCGTGTACGAGCTCTGCCCTGGACAGATGGCCGAGGTATTCGATGCCGTTACCCAAGCGCGGTGCGATGAATTCGTCGAAATAACGCTGGTTCACCGCAGGGCCGGCAATACGCAGTTTCAGGCCAGCCCGTCGGGCGGCGTCTATTGCGAGATGCGTCCCCTTTTCCGGTACCACGCGGCCAAACCAGATGGCGTGGTCGGCTGCCAACTCCGCAGGGCGCCAGAATGAAAGATCGATACCGTTCGGAATCACAGTGCAGTCGGTCAGCAGCGACGCCCAGCTATGGGCATTGGCCCGCGAAGGCGTAGCGAAGCGTCCCGCGCCGCCCGCTGCGGAATAGGCGTTGATCAGTTCTGCAAAGGGCGGCGTGTGAAGCACCGTCAGCATCGGTGTTTCTACCAGTGACGCCATGTTGACCGGAAGATAATGCAGGCTGTTGTTGAACAGCACGTCGAAGCTGTGCCCGTCTACCGATCGCATCAGATCGAGGTACGCACGGTGCTCGCTGACGAATTCCTCAGCATCGTTCAACCACCCGCGACATCCGGATTGTGTGTCGTAGTTGGCGTCGCTGCAGATGGCTGCCAACCCGAGCTCCGGATCACTGGATTCACTCGCGAAGAGCTTTACCTCGTGGCCGCGCGCCTGCAGGCCTTTGACGATGTCGTAGGTAAATGCCTCAAGGCCTCCGGCAAACGGCTGTCGAATGGGGTGTTTGATGTGTGACAGCACGCCTATGCGCAACGACCGTGGACTACCTCCACGTGCAAAGCGAGGAAGCTCCGCACCGGGAGCAACTGACGGAGGCAAATCTTCGTTGAGATCCAGGCGCATGAGGGAAAATCTCGGGGAAAAGGCTGAAAGTAAGCCGGCCCCTTCCGGAGCCGGCTTTGGGATCACTTGCGGTCCTGCTTGTCCTCGCGGTCCTGATCCCCCATGCCGCCGTAGCCGCTCGGGCCTGGCTCACCACCTTTCTTGGCAAGGTCGGCTTCCTTACGGTCGGATTGCTGGTTTTGTTGCTCGCGTTCGGTGTTATCGGACATTTCGTCACTCCATCTTTCAGGGCATTCAGAAAATTCGGCAACGAAACGCCGAGCCGGTGCAACCGAGCGGACGGATGGCCTTTGGCACAGGCAAGGCCGGCCGATGCTTCTCTTGTCCGTCGAACCGACAGACGGGTTTTACGGTCCTCTTATCTATGAATAATCAGAGCTTGCGCTTGATGTCCCGAGCATTGCCCTGCGTCGACTCACCCGGGATGAACGCAGCCCCACTTGATTCCCCCAGAGGCTGTTTCGTCGCCTTGCATTGCGCATCGATGATGGCCTGCTATTCTCGCGCGCCCGCCTTCTTTACCAGCCTACTTCGCTCATGAACGTCCAAACCGTTGACCTTGCCAACTGTGAGGACGAGCCGATTCACATGCCCGGCTCGATCCAGCCACATGGCGCCTTGATGATCCTGTCGCGGGACGGCGAGCTCCTTTCCTGCAGCAAGAACTTCGTTCAGATCACAGGCGTCGATCCCGTCGTCGGCTCGATCGCTCGCAGCGACCTGTTCAGCGAATCGGTAGCGGCGTTGATCGAGGAAGCGCTCCCTTCCAGTGGCCGGTGGGAAAACAGTACAGAAACCTGGATAAACGGCCAGTTCTTTGACGTAATCGCGCACATTCATCAAGGGCTCATATATGTCGAGTTCGAGCCGCGCGAACCGGGTACTGCTTCGTTCACCGAATTTGCGCTAAGCGCGCAACGCATCATTCGGCAGATGCAGCTACACGATGATCTCTTTACGCTGATGACGAGCGTGGTAACGGAAGTACGACGAATTACCGGCTTCGATCGCATCATGGCTTATCGCTTCAATCCTGACCTTTCCGGTGAAGTGATTGCAGAGGCACGCCGTGAAGACCTCGTCAGCTATCTTGGCCAGCGGTATCCGGCCTCGGACATCCCGGCTCAGGCGCGCCGGCTATATATCCAGAACCCAATTCGCATGATTGTCGATGTCGCCTACGAGCCGTCGCCGATGGTGCCGGGTTCGCACCCCAACCGCGATCAGAACTTCGACATGAGCCATTGCGCTCTGCGCAGCGTCTCGCCCGTACATTGCGAATACCTGACCAACATGGGTGTGCACGGATCCATGAGCATTTCGCTCGTGGTTGACGGGCAACTTTGGGGCCTGTTCTCGTGCCATCACATGGCGCCAAAGCACCTCTCCCACCCCATCCGGATGTTCTTCCAGATCATTTCCCAGGCCAGCAGCGCGATCGTTCAGCGCCTGGAAGCGATCAAAGCAAGTGAACAGCTTCGCACGGCTGCCGAGCGACGGAATCAGCTGATGCGCATGACGATGGAGTCGGACGATTTACTCCAGAGCCTGGCAAATCCAGGCTGCAACGTTTCCCAACTGGTTGCATGCGATGCGGCCGCTGTTCTTCTGGGAGGCCGGGTACTTTGTACCGGCCACGATTGTGCTAAGGCCGCCGCAACGGTCGCCCAGGCACTGCAACAGATGGACGACTTCGACGTCTACCAAACCGATGCCTGGTCGCAGAACCATGCTGGCAATGAAATAGACTTCCCTGGGGTCATGGCAGTCCGGTTCCACAAGCCGGAAAACGGCTGGATCATCTGGTTCCGTCATGAAGAGGTACGGACGATTCGTTGGGGTGGCAAGCCCGAGAAGATCGTCAAGGTAGGTCCACTTGGGCCGCGCCTGACCCCGCGTGGCTCCTTCGAGGCATGGGAAGAGGTGGTGCGTGGACGCTCGCCGGCCTGGAGCGCTGTCGATGAGCAAATTGCCGACGCCCTCCGACGGGAGCTCATCGAATACTCCCTGCATCGCGCCAGTGAAGTTGACGAGATGCGGCGTCGCCTCATTGCGATGCTGGGCCACGATCTACGCAATCCGCTGCAGTCCATTTCCATGGCCGCCTCCATGCTGTCCTCGAGCGATGCGCGTACCACGCAGTTGCGCAAGCACATCACCCATTCCAGCGGGCGAATGGAGCGGCTGATCATGCAGATCCTCGATATGAGTCGCTTGCAGGCCGGCCTCGGGATAACGGTCAACCCCGTTCCTACAGACCTCTCTACCTTGGTCTCCGACATTGTTGCCGAGTCGGACATGGCGTTCCGAAGCCAGGCGATCGAGGCGAATGTTCAGGCGAACGTTCATGCCAACATCGACCCGGACCGCTACGCCCAATTGGTTGCCAATTTGCTGAGCAACGCCAGGCATCACGGCACGCCGGGTTATCCCATCAAGCTCGAGCTGCGCGCCGAGGGCGGCCAGATCGAATTGAATATCCGGAACCAGGCAGACCCGATGTCCACGGTGTCGCTGGATGGGTTGTTCACCCCGTTCAAACAATCCTCCGGCTCGGAGCGCAACCGGGGTGGTCTGGGGATCGGACTCTATATCTGCCAGGCCATCGCGCTCGCACATGGCGGCACGCTCACAGCGACACAGTCAAAAGACGGCGAAATCACCTTTACCCAACGCTTATAGACATATCAAGCTGCGGTCGGCATCACCTTGTCGCGACCGCTGGCTTTCGCATCGTACAACGCTTCGTCAGCTTGCTTGATAAGCGCTTGCACAGACTCGGCCCCGCCCTGCTTGGGTACGCAGGCATGCGCTCCGCCGCTCACGGTAACAATGCCGGCTGGATTGCCTTCATGCCGGATACCCAGTTGCCGCACAGCCTGGCGCATTCGATCAGCCAGGCGAACGGCTGCAGGCAGATCCAGGCCTGGCAGGAGAATGGCCAACTCTTCACCGCCATAGCGTGCGGCCACCTCCCCTGCGCGGTTGGCCGAAGCCGATATTGCGCCAGCAACCGCCCGAATACAGGCATCACCAGCAAGGTGCCCGTAAACATCGTTGTAGCGCTTAAAGTGATCGATATCGATAAGGATCAGCGCCACGCACGTGCCATTGCGACAGGCACGATTGACCTCCATGGCAATGGCGTCGTCGAAACGGCGACGGTTCGCAAGCCCGGTAAGCCCATCCTGCATGGCCAGCTTTTCAAGTTCGTCCCGCGCCTGACGCAACGCCTCCTCCGAGCGAAGCGTAGTGCGGATTTGCCGCATCAGGGCCCAGCCGAAGCCGGTCATCCCGACGATTACAAGGCCCAGGATGATCAGGGAACCCATGATCTCGCGGAGCCAGCGTCCACGAATGTCCTCTGCCGAAACCGCGGCCTCGACGACAAGGGGGATGTTCCCTTCGAGCGCGCGATAGCTGAACTGGCGCTCGACACGATCAACCTTCGATGCAAAGACTTCGGATCCGGCCGGTTGGTGCGGCAACAGTTCGGCAAATACTCGCCCGTCGGCGATGCTGGTGCCGAGGACATCCGGGCTATAGGGCCGCCGGACGAGGATCGTTCCGTCACGCAGCGCCAACAGCAGCAAGCCGTCGGTTCCCAGATCGAAGGACTCATAGAAGCGAAGGAAGTAATCAACCCTGAACGTCACGAGCGCCACACCGGCGAAGTCGCCATTGGCGTCATCTATTCGGCGTGAGACCGGGATCACGTATTCGTCCGTAGTCCGGCTCCTGATCACAGGACCAATGTGCAGCCCCTTGTCATGATGGGCACGATGGTAGGCGAAGTACTCCCGATCGGCGTTGCTATGGACCTGGGCCTCGGGCAGCGAACTGGCTAGCCACTTCCCGTCGGTGTCGTAAATAAACATGCCATGGAGCTGTGGCGTTGCGGCGGCCTGTTGCGCCAGCATGCGCCGAATCCGTCGCATCTGATCAGGGCCTGCGCCATCCCATTCCACCCGCTCGACCATCGCATAGAGAATCTGGTCCGCCTGCTTGACGATATCTTGGGCATGCTGCGCAACAGCCCGCGCAAGGTTTTCGGTATTGACGCGTGTATCGTCGAAATTCTGCCTATACGCCTGCTGTGCCTGCCATGCTACCGCCGCGCCGAACAAGAGAATGACCGACAGGGTAAAGACAATGGCCAACCGCTCGACTTGCGTGCTGCTGTATTGGTGGACCCAACGACTTGCTGGAGACATGGATGATCCGATTGATCCCTACGGTTCAGAACATATGGCCTATGCCGTACGCCCCTTTGCTTTTGTAGACAACGATGTTCACGCAGCAGGCGCGTCCGCGAGCCAACCGAACGGGTCCTCCAGCTAATCGCATAGCACATGCCTGGCCCATCCGCCAGTTCGGCCATACCAGAACTGCCTACGCATAGGGTTTCACACTCAGAAGCGTATCGAACAGCGCCTGGGCCGCAACGGACAGCTCATGATGTGGCGGCGTCATGATGCCAATGGGCTTTTCCACCACGGGCGAGGTCAACGGCACACACGTGACGCCCAGCTCTTGCATCTGTCCGACACATAGGGCCGGTACCGCGCTTACACCAAGGCCGCTCGCGACCATCCGTCCAACCGTGACCAGCTGATGACATTCGAACGCCACTGTGAACCGGTACGCCTGCTCCAGCAGGAACCGAACGGCAGAGGGCCTTTGCAGGGTTATGAAAGGCTCCTGCGTCAGCGCGTCCCAAGTGACGGAGGTTCGCCCTGCCAAAGGCGATCCGGGCGCCACGGCGGCAACGAAACGATCCACGTACAGAGGCGTGAACGTAAGTCCGGAACTCGGATCCGGCTCGAAGCCGATGCCAAGTTCCACGCGACGGTCACGCACCATGTCGCCGACTTGCTCATTGATCACGTCATGCACTGCCACGTTGATTTGAGGGTAATCACTGCGAAACGCCGTCAGGATTGCCGGCAGCGGATTGCAGGCGAAGGATGGCATGGCCGCAAGACTTACGCGGCCCTGCTGGAGCGTGAAGCGCTGACGCATCTGGTCTTCGGTATTTTCCCAATCGGCAATCAGCCGTCTTGCCAGTGGCAACAAGGCCTCCCCTTCCGGTGTCAACGCAACAGCCCGGGTGCTTCGGCTGAACAACCGTCCGCCCAGCGACTCCTCCAACGCTTTGATCGTCAGGCTTAGCGCAGGCTGCGACAAATGCAGCTGCTCGCAGGCCTGCGCAAAGCTTAGGCTCTGTGCTACGGCCAGGAAGGCACGAATCTGCTTTAGAGTCATGAGTGAAACTCTTTTACTTAATCAATGAGTCTATTTCAAAAATAAATTTAACAAATGAATCCTGTAGGCGGACACTTGCATACAAACGCCTAAGCGAACAACAACAAGAGGACGTGACATGTCTGGTTTCGACAAGCGAGTGAGCTCCTACGAGGAAGCCATGGCCGGGCTGGAGGATGGCATGACCGTCCTGGCAGGCGGTTTTGGCCTGTGTGGCATCCCCGAGAATCTGATCGCCGAGATCAAGCGCAAGGGCACGCGTGACCTGACGGTCGTCTCGAACAACTGCGGCGTCGACGGGTTCGGGCTGGGCATCCTGCTCGAGGATCGGCAGATCAAGAAGATGATCGCCTCCTACGTTGGCGAGAACGCCCTGTTTGAAAAGCAACTCCTGGATGGGGACCTCGACGTCGAGCTGACGCCGCAAGGGACGCTGGCCGAGAAGATGCGTGCGGGCGGTGCGGGCATCCCGGCGTTCTACACGGCGACCGGCTACGGTACGCCCGTCGCCGAAGGTAAGGAGACCCGCGAATTCGATGGCCGTCACTACATCCTCGAGCATGCCATCGTCGGCGACTTCGCCATCGTCAAAGGCTGGAAAGCCGACCGTTACGGCAATGTGATCTATCGCCATACCGCGCAGAACTTCAATCCGCTTGCGGCCATGGCGGGCAAGATCACCGTCGTCGAGGTCGAGGAAATTGTCGAGCCAGGCGAACTGGACCCGGCCCATATCCATACGCCCGGGATCTTCGTGGATCGAATCATCAAGGGCACGTTCGAGAAACGCATCGAGAAACGCACCCTGCGCGAGTGATCGCCCTTTCGATCGCGCCAGCAACCGCTGCGCTTGAAACGAACCCCACCTCGACGTGCATCCGTCGAGGCACATAACAAGAGGCAACAGACATGGCACTCACTCGCGAACAGATGGCTCAGCGTGTCGCGCGCGAACTGGAAGACGGCTATTACGTCAATCTCGGCATTGGCATCCCAACCCTCGTGGCCAACTACGTACCAGACGGCATGGACGTGATGCTGCAGTCGGAGAATGGCCTGCTCGGCATGGGCGCGTTCCCCACCGAAGCCGAGCTGGATGCCGACATGATCAATGCCGGCAAGCAGACCGTTACGGCACGCAAGGGGGCATCGATCTTCAACTCAGCGGACTCGTTCGCAATGATCCGTGGCGGGCACGTGGACCTGACCGTGCTGGGGGCCTTCGAAGTCGACATCGAAGGCAACATCGCCAGCTGGATGATCCCCGGCAAACTCGTGAAAGGCATGGGCGGCGCAATGGACCTGGTGGCCGGTGCAGAGAACATCATTGTCATCATGACGCATGCATCGAAGGACGGCGCGTCCAAACTGCTGACCAAATGCTCGCTCCCGCTGACGGGCGCTGGTTGCATCCGCCGCATCCTGACCGACCTTGCCTATCTCGAAATCGAGAATGGCGCATTCGTTCTCAAGGAGCGCGCACCCGGCGTCAGCGTGGAGGAGATCGTTGCCAAGACCGAAGGCAAGCTGGTCGTCCCGGACCATGTTCCTGAAATGAGCTTTGCCTGAACCCGATAACGTGGCTGTCCCCTGCGTTGATCGGGGCTGACATCACAATGGGCACTACACCGAATAAACGCCCGTGCCAGACGGGCGTTCCTCCCTCGGAGAAACGCATGAAAGACGTCGTTATCGTCGCCGCCACCCGTACCGCCATCGGCAGCTTGCAGGGTGCACTGGCGAACATCCCGGCCCCTGATCTGGGCGCCATCATCATCAAGTCCCTGCTCGACCAAAGCGGTATCGCGCCGGAGTCGGTCGACGAAGTGATCCTCGGCCAGGTGCTCACCGCCGGCTCCGGCCAGAACCCTGCGCGCCAGGCATCCATCAAGGCAGGCTTGCCACCGGCGGTACCGGCCATGACGCTCAACAAGGTCTGCGGCTCGGGCCTCAAGGCGCTGCATCTGGCGACCCAGGCAATTCGGTGCGGCGATGCGGACATCATCATTGCTGGCGGACAGGAAAACATGAGCCTTGCGCCCTATGTTCTGCCGAAAGCGCGCACCGGGCTGCGCATGGGCCATGCCCAGATGGTCGACAGCATGATCACCGATGGTCTGTGGGATGCGTTCAACGACTATCACATGGGCACGACGGCCGAGAACCTGGTGCAGAAGTACGGCATTACCCGTGAAGCGCAGGATGCATACGCGGCCGCCTCCCAGCAGAAAGCCACGGCAGCCATCGAAAGCGGCCGTTTCAAAAGCCAGATCACACCGGTGTCCATTCCTCAGCGCAAGGGCGATCCGCTGGTGTTCGACACTGACGAGCAGCCTCGCGCAGGCACAACCGCCGACGCGCTTGCCAAGCTGAAACCTGCTTTCAGCAAGGAAGGCAGTGTCACCGCCGGCAATGCCTCGAGCCTCAACGATGGCGCTGCCGCCGTGATTCTGATGAGCGCTGAAAAGGCCCAGAGCCTGGGCCTCGAACCGCTCGCCCGCATCAAGGCGTACGCGAATGCGGGCGTCGATCCCGCGATCATGGGTATCGGCCCTGTCTCGGCTACCCGTCGCTGCCTGGAGAAGGCCGGCTGGTCACTGGGCGAGCTTGATCTCATCGAGGCCAACGAAGCGTTCGCCGCGCAAGCATTGTCTGTTGGCCAGGAACTGGGCTGGGATGCGGACAAGGTCAATGTGAACGGCGGCGCCATTGCCCTCGGCCACCCAATCGGGGCATCGGGCTGCCGGGTTCTGATCACCCTGCTCTACGAGATGATTGCTCGCGACGCTCACAAGGGCCTTGCGACGCTGTGTATCGGCGGCGGCCAGGGTGTTGCGCTGGCAATCGAGCGGGACTGAGTTCGTCAATGAGCGAGCCCAATGGGTACCACGACCTGGCCGGTCCTTTTCCTAGCGTTCGGTAATTTCGTGCCGGCTGATGTTCAGCGGTTCGTGCCGAACGTCGGGATGCCGCACGGCACACAATCTACCTTCCTTTAGAGGTACAGCCAGTCCCTACCCACACAACAATAAAACAGACAGCACGCCCCTTCGATGCCCGGACTCTTCCGGGCATCCGTCGTCAGGGCGTATCGAATTCGCACCGCCTCTCTAAAATTGCTTCGGCTCACAAAGCCAATAAGAACAACAGGAGCTTCACCATGAGTTCATCTACCGAAACCGGGTACGCCCGCTTCGCCCTGCGCTGCTCGAACTGGGCCGAGCGCTGGTTCCCCGATTCCTGGGTCTTCGCGGTCGCCGCCGTAATGATTGTCACGCTAGCCGTGCTGTCGATGGGCGCCGCACCCACCGATGCGGCCAAGGCATTCGGCGACGGCTTCTGGAGCCTCATCCCCTTCACCATGCAAATGGCCTTCGTCGTGATCGGTGGCTACGTGGTCGCAAGCTCAGGCCCCGCGGCAAAACTGATCGATCTGCTCGCCCGGGTTCCGAAAAACGGCCGTTCCGCCGTGGCCTGGGTCGCCACGATTTCCATGCTGGCGTCGCTACTCAACTGGGGGCTTTCGCTGGTTTTCGGTGGGCTGCTGGTGCGTTCGCTCGCTCGGCGCACCGACCTGACGATGGACTATCGCGCCGCTGGCGCTGCGGCCTATTTGGGGCTTGGCGCAGTCTGGGCGTTGGGCATCTCGTCCTCCGCTGCACAGCTGCAGGCCAACCCCGGCAGCCTGCCCCCCTCAATCCTGGCCATTACCGGTGTCATTCCGTTCACCGAGACGATCTTTCTCTGGCAATCCGGCGTGATGTTGCTGGTCCTGCTAGTGATTTCCGTGGTGGTTGCCTACCTGACCGCGCCAAGTGCAGACGCGGCCCGTACGGCGAAGGACTGCAACGTCGACGTGAGCTTCGTCGCGGACCAGAAGCCACAGCGAACCCGTCCCGGCGAATGGCTGGAATACAGCCCGCTGCTGATTATCCTCCTGGCACTCCTTGCAGCGGGTTGGCTTATCAATGAGTTCAGCACCAAGCCTGCGATCCTCGCGATCTCCGGCCTGAACACCTATAACTTCCTGTTCATCATGGTAGGCGCTCTCCTCCACTGGCGGCCCCGCTACTTCCTCGATGCTGTCGCGCGTGCCGTGCCAACCACCACAGGCGTCCTTATCCAGTTCCCCCTCTACGGCTCGATTGCCGCGCTGATGACGCAGGTGAACGGCAGCGGCGGCGATAGCCTTGCTCATGTGATCTCGCACTTCTTCGTGCAGCTCGCCTCGCATGACACGTACGCGGTGTTGATGGGCGTCTACTCGGCCGTTCTTGGCTTCTTCATCCCATCGGGTGGCGGCAAGTGGATCATCGAAGCGCCTTACGTGATGCAGGTGGCCAACGAGCTCCAGTACCACCTTGGCTGGTCGGTGCAGATCTACAACGCTGCCGAAGCGCTGCCTAACCTCATCAACCCCTTCTACATGCTGCCGCTGCTCGGTGTGCTGGGCCTGAAGGCACGTGATCTGATCGGCTTCACCTTCGTGCAGCTGCTGGTCCACGCGCCTATCGTGCTCTTCCTGCTCTGGGCGCTCGGTACCACCTTGGCGTATACCCCGCCCGTCATGCCGTAAGGCGGAACAGGTCAGCGAGGCTGCTGCGGGAGCCGCCTCGCCCTCCTGCACATCACCTCGTGAAACGATTCCATGACGGTGCAGGTCGACTGTAGTCCACTCATCAAGAGGAGACTCGCCATGCCACACGCGCCACTCATCACACTGAACGATGGTGTTCGCATTCCCCAACTGGGGCTCGGCGTCTGGCAGCTCACGGATGATCAAGCCTACGTGTCCTCGAAGGCGGCGCTGGAAGCGGGCTACCGACACATCGATACCGCCATGATCTACGAGAACGAAGCGGGCGTCGGCCGCGCGGTGGCCGACAGCGGTCTGTCGCGCGAAGATATCTTCATTACCACCAAGCTGTGGAATGCAGACCAGGGCTATGACACGACCCTGCGCGCGTTCGACGAGAGCATGAAGCGCCTCGGCCTCGAGACACTGGACCTTTACCTCATTCACTGGGCCACACCGAAGAAGAACGCCTACGTCGACACCTGGAAAGCGTTCGTGCGCCTGAAGGAAGAGGGCCGCATCCGCTCGATCGGAGTATCGAACTTCAATGCCGATCACCTGGACCGAATCATCGCCGAGACAGGCGCCGTCCCTTCGGTCAACCAGATCGAGCTTCACCCTGATTTCCAGCAGCGCGAGATGGTCAAGTTCTGTCACGACAAGCAAATTGCTATCGAATCCTGGAGCCCACTCGGCCAGGGCGGAAAGTTGCTGGACGATCCGACGCTCAAGCAGATCGCAACCAAGCACGACAAGACGACCGCGCAGGTCATCATTCGCTGGCACCTGCAGCAGGGGCACATCGTCATACCGCGATCGAAGAATCCGGAGCGCATCGCGGCCAATATCGATGTCTTCGACTTCGAACTCGACAAGCTGGACCTGACCGGCATCGAACAGATCCCGGATGCCGGCCGGCTGGGCCCTGATCCGGCAACCATGGACATGGGCGCCTGATGGCACTGCGTTCCGGCCGATGAGACTCGGCTGGAACGCCTTCACCCTCGCCGACCATCCAACCATCGCGCCATCGCTGTCTTTCCGCCCAAGAAGGCACTTTTACTTCGCCGCTCCGCTCTCATGCGCATCGACTCCCAAAGATGGCCACCATGCAGATCACCCTTGTTCGCCACGGCAAACCGGACCACGACTATGACACCTGGTGCACGCCGCGCGACATGAAGGCCTACGTCGAGCAATACAACAAGGCCGATGTCCTGCCGTGTGAAGCCGGCAAGCAGCTGGCGGACGCCAGCACTAATGCCAAGGTCGTGATCACCAGCTCGTTATCGCGCTGCATCCAGTCAGCCGAGTGTCTGCCGGGTACCGACTCATGCGGCAGCGATGAGGTCTTTGCCGAAGCTCACCTGCCCTACACGAATTGGGGCTGGCCGAAGTTGCCACCAAAGGTGTGGCGAATCCTGTTCCGAGCGGGATGGTTCCTAGGGTTTTCAGCCAATACCGAAAGCATTTCAAAATCGAACGCCCGTGCAAAAGTGGCCGCTCGCAAGCTGATGGAGCTTGCCGAAACGCACGACACCGTGCTCCTCATGGGCCATGGAATCATGAACATCCTGATCGCCTGGCATCTTCGCAAACATGGCTGGCGCGGCCCGCGGATGCTCATCCTGCGTGACTACTGGCATGCCAGCATCTACAGCAAGTCACACTGACTCGCGACCACCAACCATTTCGTCATCAACGGGCCTGCCCTGCCGGGACGTCGCCGGACTGGCGGCAGCTGCAATGGGTGACGCTACCCCGCATTCAGCTGCCGAGCATGAACTGAGCATGGTGCGTCGGCGCCTTAGCCCGCACGAGCCAGTGCTCGGCAACGCCGCTGCTCGCTGGAGCGTATCGGCGCCGGGTGTCAGCTATTTGCCGTACCGTTCCTTGCCCCAAGCGATCATCGCTTCGAGCATCTCGCGTAGCACCTGCTGCGTCGGTTCGGCCAGGTCCGGCCGGTAGGCGAAGGGCGCGAATTCATCCATGTAGTTCTTCTGCACGAGCTCCAGCTGGAACGCATGGATGTCGGCATCCGGCCGGCCGTAGTGCCGGGTGATATGGCCACCCTTGAACCGCCCATTCAGGACGTGGCTGTATTGCGGGTAGCGCGCGCAGACTTGGACCAGACGGTTGGCCAATTCCGGATCGCAGGCCGCACCCGCGTTAGTGCCGAGGTTGAAGTCGGGGAGCTGGCCCTCGAACAGATGGGGCAATACGGACTGGATGGAGTGCGCATCAAAGAGCATCGCGTAGCCAAACTCGGCTTTCATGCGCTCAAGCTCGTCCGCGATGCACGCGTGGTAGGGCCGCCAGATCTCTTCGAGGTAGCGCCGACGTTCCTCGTCCGTAGGGGTCGCGCCAGACTGGAATAGCGGCCGACCGGTGAACAGGACGTCGGGATACAGCCCGGTCGTGTTGCCGCTGTAGAGCGGCGTATCGTCGGACGGCCGGTTGAGGTCGATCACATACCGCGAATATCGGGCCTCCAGCATGCTCGCGCCCAACGCCTTCGCGAACGCGTATAGCGTGGGAATATGCCAATCGGTATCGGCCAGCTCGCGCGCCTCTTCCACCAACCCCTGTTCAACACCGGGCGTGAGCCGGGTGCCCGGATGGGGCATGCTGATGAGAAGTGGAATCTGCCCACGTTGAAAGTCGAGCACGTCATCCATAGGTCACCTCCTCGCCATGACGAATGATGCGTTTGGGAAGGTCTCCACCGAGCCAGTACGAAAGCTCTGCGGGCCGGGCAATGTCCCAGGCTATGAAGTCCGCCGCCTTACCGACCTCCAATGTACCGTGGGAGTCCTGCATCCCCAGGGCTTGAGCAGCGTGAATCGTCACGCCGGCCAGTGCCTCCTCCGGGGTGAGACGGAACAGGGTGCAGGCCATGTTCATCATCAGGCGCAGCGACAACGCCGGCGACGTGCCGGGATTGAGGTCGCTCGCGACCGCCATCGGAACGCCATGGTCGCGCAACGCCTGGACAGGCGGCAGTCGGGTCTCGCGAAGCAGATAGAACGCACCGGGGAGCAGCACGGCTACGGTGCCTGCAGCCGCCATCGCTGCAACATCCTCGACAGTCATGTATTCGAGATGGTCGGCGGATAACGCCTTGTACCCCGCAGCCAACGTAGCACCGCCCTGTGACGACAACTGCTCGGCGTGCAGCTTGACCGGCAGGCCGAGCGCCTTGGCCGCATCGAATACACGGGCCACCTGCTCGGTGCTGAACGCTATGTTTTCACAGAAGGCGTCGACTGCATCAACCAGGCCCTGCTCCGCAAGCGCGGGCAGAATCTCGCGGCATACATGATCAATGTACGCGTCCGGCTGCCCCGTGAACTCCGGCGGCAGCGCGTGCGCAGCCAAACACGTCGTACGGACGGTAACCGGTAGCACTTCACCCAGTCGACGCGCCGCCCGCAGCATCTTGGCTTCGTTTTCGAAATTCAGGCCGTAGCCCGATTTGATTTCAATTGTTGTAACGCCTTCGCGGAGCAGGCTCGCGATCCGCTTGCGCGCCCCGTCGAACAATTGCTGCTCGCTCGCCTCACGAGTCGCACGAACGGTACTGGCAATGCCGCCGCCTGCCTTGGCGATCTCGCTGTAACTGACACCCTGAAGCCGCTGTTCGAATTCGCCGCTGCGATCACCACCAAAGATGGCATGGGTGTGGCAGTCGATCAGTCCGGGCGTGACCCAGCAGCCCTGCAAGTCATGAGACGCATCGACGTCCACCGCGGGGCATTCGCGTCGAGGGCCGATCCAGGCGATAAGAGGCCCTTCGGTCACGATGGCGGCATCCTCGATGATTGAATAGTGCGCGCCTACCAGGGTCGCAACATGGCAGTGCTGCCAAAGACACTTCATATGTTCACCTTCGCTCGTCGGCAGGTCGGCCTGCCCCACCCAATCGCCGCGTATGCGCTTGTCGTATAGAGCCGACGGCATGGCGTTCTTTCCGGCAGTCGTAGCCGCCGTTCGTACGCCACCGGTCAACCGACCACGCCGGGCAATACTGTTTCAACCATACGCTGCTCAGCCGGGATGGCCAGGCCCATCGGTTACATCGCTTTTCCTGTGCGTAGGGCCGACGTTGGCGAGCCCTGTGACGCGTGAATCAACGCGTAATCATCGGCAGGTTCAGGCCCTGCTCCTTTGCACAGTCGACGGCGATTTCATAGCCGGCATCGGCATGACGCATGACACCCGTCGCGGGATCGTTGTGCAACACGCGCGCGATACGCTCAGCCGCCTCATCAGTCCCGTCGCACACGATGACCATTCCGGCATGCTGCGAGAATCCCATCCCGACACCGCCGCCATGGTGCAGCGACACCCAGGTTGCGCCGCTTGCCGTGTTCAACAGTGCATTCAGCAAAGGCCAGTCCGAAACCGCGTCCGAGCCGTCCCTCATGCCTTCGGTTTCCCTGTTGGGGCTGGCGACCGAGCCGGAGTCCAGGTGGTCACGCCCGATCACGACGGGGGCCTTCAGCTCGCCGGAACGGACCATTTCGTTGAATGCCAGGCCGAGTTTGGCGCGTTCGCCCAGCCCAACCCAGCAGATGCGTGCCGGTAGCCCCTGGAAGGCAATACGCTCGCGTGCCATGTCCAGCCAATTGTGCAGGTGAGAATCGTCCGGGATGAGCGCCTTCACCTTCGCGTCGGTGCGGTAGATATCCTCGGGATCGCCGGAGAGCGCCGCCCAACGGAACGGTCCAACGCCGCGGCAGAAGAGCGGGCGAATATAGGCGGGTACGAAGCCGGGAAAGTCGAAAGCGTCCGTGATCCCCTCGTCCTTGGCCATCTGGCGGATGTTGTTACCGTAATCGAAGGTCGGCACGCCCATTCGTTTGAAGGCCAGCATCGCTTCGACATGACGGGCGATGGACTGTTTGGCCGCCCTTACGACAGCGGCTGGTTCGCTCTGGGCACGTGCACGGTATTCGTCCCAGCGCCAGCCGACTGGGAGGTATCCATTGAGTGGGTCGTGTGCACTGGTTTGGTCGGTGACCATGTCCGGGCGCACGCCCCGCTTCACCAGCTCCGGCAGGATTTCCGCCGCATTGCCATGCAGCGCGATCGAGACTGCGCGTCCGTCCGCCGTGTATCGCTCGATACGGGCCAGCGCGTCGTCCAGATCAGTCGCTTGTTCGTCCACATAACGCGTCTTGAGGCGAAAATCGATGCGGCTCTGCTGGCATTCGATGGTCAGTGACGAGGCACCCGCCAGGCTCGCTGCCAGCGGCTGCGCGCCACCCATGCCACCGAGGCCCGCCGTCAGTACCCAGCGCCCCTTGAGGTTGCCGTCGTAATGCTGGCGGCCTGCCTCGACGAAGGTTTCGTAGGTGCCCTGCACGATTCCCTGGCTGCCGATGTAGATCCACGAGCCCGCTGTCATCTGCCCGTACATCATCAGGCCCTTTGCATCGAGCTCATTGAAGTGCTCCCAATCCGCCCAATGCGGGACCAGATTGGAGTTGGCGATGAGTACCCGAGGTGCGTTGCTGTGTGTTTTGAATACGCCGACGGGCTTGCCCGACTGGACAAGCAGCGTCTCGTCACCTTCCAGCGCCTCCAAGGCCGATACGATTGCTTCGAAACACGCCCAATCTCGCGCTGCGCGCCCGATCCCGCCATAGACCACCAGCTCGTTCGGATTCTCGGCCACCTCGGGATCGAGGTTGTTCATCAACATGCGCAATGGCGCTTCGGTCAGCCAGCTCTTGGCGCTGAGCTGCGTACCCCTTGGCGCGCGGATGACGGTGTCACGAAAACGCGTGGACGACGACATGAGGATCTCCCGGAAGCGGACATGTACGGACTTGTATGTACAAGTTAAGCAGAGATATGTCGTCGTGGATAGCCTGCCTGGTGCCTGGGCACTGGACGCCTATGTCGTCCCAGTCTTTACCCGTTCCAAGCAGGACTCGCCGCTGGATTCAACCAGCGGCCTTCTTGCGATATGACATGGACGCGTCGATACGCCCCAGGATGTAGTCGCCCGCGGACACGGGCGCATAGGCACAGTCAACGTCGGCGACGCCGAGCTCCCGCGGGTCCACGATTGCGTTGTAGGTTGGGTCATAAAACGTGGCAATCGAATAGCGCTCGTGTCCGGATCGATTAACGACGCGGTGAAGGGTCGAGCGGAATCGGTCGTTCGACCATCGCCCCAGAAGGTCGCCTACGTTGATGACGAGGCTACCCGGAATGGGCGTTGCGTCGATCCAGTCATTGGTATCCAGCGCACGTACCTGCAAGCCCCCGCTGTCGTCCTGATGAAGCAGCGTGATACAGCCGTAATCGGTGTGTGGCGCAACCCCGAACAGGTCGGCTTCGGCCTGGGGCGGGTGCGGCGGGTAATAGACCATCTGGGTGCGCTGCAGCGGCTTTTGGTACTTGCCTACGAAGAAGTGCTCGTCCAGCTCCAGCCCGACGGCGACCGCTCGTAGCAGGTCGGCGCCGGTTTCTCCGATTGCCTGGTAATAGGTATACAAATCGGCCTGAAGTCCGGGCATGAAGGCCGGCCACTGGTTTGGACCCCGCAGCGCTTCGCCGGCGAGTACGGCTGGATCATCCTCGGCGAGCTCAAGCCCGATGCTGAAGAACTCCTTGTGGTCCGGTTTGGTGGCTTCGTACATCAAGGCGCCGCCCAGGCTGTGGAAGCCCCGGTGCCGGTTGTTCACGGCGACCTGCCGCTTCGTCTCGTGGGGGTAGGCGAAAAACCTGCGCGCTGCCGCCATGGCGTTATCGATGACCGCTTGGGGCGTGCCGTGATTCACGATATAGAAGAAGCCGACCGTCTCGCAGGCCTCGCGGATCGCAAGGCCCGCGCGCCGGGTGCTGTCGGGATCTCGCTCGCGTACGCCCGTCATATCAACGAGCGGAAGTGAAAGGGTCATGTCGACTCCTGAGACGCGAGGCCAAAAATAGCCACGCAGAATGAACAGGTATATACAAGCAAACACGTTGCGTGCCGTCTTGCGAGGACAAACGATCATTCCTGAAGCAACAAGGCATGGCAATGCTCAAGCCGCCCTATGCGGGATAGCGGTGTACACCTCAAGGATAGTCGCGACCGCAGCGATCTCCACGGGGCATAGGAATCATCTCACCATGCGCCAACCCGCGACCGCGCTACGCTCACCTCGCTGGCCCTAGCTGCTGCAGCGTGCGGAATCGAACAATGGGCGCCCCAACAGGGCGCAGTGAAAGCAGCGTGGTGCACTGTCGCTTCTATAACTTCAACAAGCGAATTGGCACTTCCTCACTCCACCGGACTGGTTCATCATCGCTGCAACCTGTATATACAGGCATAAGCACCTCGCACCTAGGACACCGCCATGACACCTGATCTCGTCTTACACCCTGGCCAACTGACGCTGGATGAACTGCGCACGCTGTTCCACGCGCCGTCGCGTATCGCGCTGGACCCCAGCTGCTATAGCGATATCGACGCAAGCACCCGGACCGTCAGCGAGATCATCGCCAGTGCGCGCACGGTCTACGGCATCAATACCGGCTTTGGCCTGCTGGCGCGTACGTCAATCCCAAGCGAATCGCTCGCCGCACTGCAGCGCAATTTGTTGCTCTCCCACTGCACAGGCACCGGCCCGCTGCTGGACGACCAGACCGTCGGCCTGATCATGGCACTGAAGATCGCCTCGCTGGCACGGGGTTTCTCGGGCGTGCGACGGATCATCGTCGACAGCCTGGTGAGTCTCTACAACGCCGGGGTCTATCCCTGCATTCCGTCTCAAGGTTCAGTAGGCGCCTCGGGTGATCTCGCGCCGCTCGCGCACATGTCGGCCGTGCTCATCGGGGTGGGTAATGTCCGCCATGAAGGGCGCGAACTGCCGGCGGTCGAGGGGCTCAGACTGGCGGGGCTGGAGCCGCTGACGCTCGGACCAAAGGAAGGGCTTGCGCTTATCAATGGGACGCAGGTCTCAACAGCCCTCGCCTTGCGAGGATTGTTCGCTGCCGAACGCCTGTTCAGCGCAGCGGTTGTGGCAGGCAGCCTGACCGTCGAGGCACTCAAGGGCTCGTACACACCATTCGATGCGAGGATCCAGGCCGTACGCGGTCAGCCCGGTCAGATTGCTGTTGCAGCGTTCTATCGTTCGCTGCTCGAAGAGAGCGACATCCACCAGTCACACATTCATTGCACCCGCGTGCAGGACCCCTACTCCCTGCGCTGTCAGCCCCAGGTCATGGGCGCGTGCCTGGATCACCTGCGCTTCGCCGCCGGCGTGTTCCTGCGTGAAGCCAACGCGGTTTCGGATAACCCGTTGGTGTTTTCCGCGGACGGCGATGTGCTCTCGGGCGGCAACTTCCACGCCGAGCCGGTGGCGATGGCCGCAGACGTCTTGGCCCTGGCCATTTCCGAAATAGGTGCGCTGTCCGAACGGCGCATTGCCCAACTGGTCGACCCTGCGCTCTCGGGGCTTCCGGCTTTTCTCGTGACCGAAGGTGGCTTGAATTCAGGCTTCATGATCGCTCAGGTCACCAGTGCTGCGCTGGCCTCGGAAAACAAGACCCTCGCTCACCCGGCCTCGATCGATAGCCTCCCCACCTCGGCCAACCAGGAAGACCACGTTTCGATGGCCACCTTCGCTGCGCGGCGCCTGCTCGACATGGCCGGCAACAGCGGTGCGGTCGTGGCGATTGAAGTTCTGGCGGCGGCTCAAGGTGTGGAGTTCCATGCCCCCCTCAAGACAACTCCGACCCTTCAGGATGTCATCGCCATGGTGCGCGAGCAGGTACCCTTCTATGAGCAGGACCGTTATTTCGCGCCGGATATCGCCTGTGCACGGGCATGGGTCGAAACCGGTGCCTTCACGCGCTGGTTGCCTGTCGAATCGCTCTACGAGTGATAAGCTCCCCGACCTCCCGTCGCCGAGGGCGGGAGGCGCAGTCCGTACGCTTCACATCGGCTCGATGAGCCAGACGGCACGCTGCCCGCCCCGGCGCACTCGATCCGACCTGCCTCTCCGGACACGTTATGCGCCGCTACTACACCGGTACCGACTTTCGCCGAACCCGCAGCATCCCTGAGCTTGCCGAACTCGCCCGCCGTCGCGTCCCTCATTTCGCCTGGGAGTACGTCGCCGGTGGCGCTGAAGAAGAAATCACCCTGCGCCGCAACCGCGAAGGGTTCGCCGAGATCGGCTTGCGCTCGAAGACGCTTGTGCCCTGCAGCGCACCGGACACCCGCACCACAGTCTTCGGCAAGACACTGCCGCTGCCCATGCTGATCGGCCCGACTGGCTACAACGGCGTATTGTGGCGCGACGCGGATATTCATCTGGCGCGTGCGGCGGCCTCCCGTGGGCTGCCCATTGCCCTCAGCACGGTCTCGTCCGGCTCCATGGAGCGCGTGGCCTCCGCCATTCCAGGTGGCGATCTCTGGTTCCAGCTTTACTGCCTTCGCGACGCCGCCACACAGGAAGGCCTGCTCAGCCGAGCTGAAGCGCTGGGGGTGAACACGCTTCTGCTGACAACGGACGCCGTGCTGCTCGGCAATCGTGAATGGGACAAGCGCAACTTCATCAAGCCGCAGAAACTGACCCTGCGGAACAAGTTCGACGTCCTGCGCCATCCGCGCTGGATGCGCCAGACGCTTTGGCCAGACGGCATGCCCAGCATGGGTAACCTTGACCCCTACCTGCCACCAGACTCGCGAAATGCCGCGGGCGCGGCGCATTTCATCGCACAACAGATGGATACCGGGCTTGATTGGGACTACCTCGCCCGCCTGCGCGACCGATGGAAAGGCAACCTCATCCTGAAGGGCGTGCTTCACCCGGCCGACGCCGAGCGTGCGCTGACACTCGGCCTGGATGGCATCGTCGTAACGAACCACGGTGGCCGACAGCTCGATGGCTCCCCCGCCAGTATCGATGTGCTGCCCGCGGTGGCAGCAGCCGTGAAAGGGCGCATGACCATCCTGTTCGACAGTGGCATCCGGCGCGGCACGGACATTCTCAAAGCCTGTGCGCTGGGTGCAGATGCCGTGCTGCTGGGCCGCGCGACGCTGTACGGCGTCGCAGTCGGCGGCGAGGCCGGCGCGGGTCATGCCCTCGACATGCTCGCGACGGAACTGAAGCTCGCTCTCAACCTGCTGGGCTGCACCGGCCTCGATGCGCTCGACGAAACGTGGCTCTATCGCCAGGGCCAGAACCCCTTTCCCGAAGGCTCGCTTACATGACCACGCTCGATACATTGCTCGCTGAACTCCGCACAGCCATTGGCGATGACGCCGTACTGACCGGCGAGGCGATCAGCCCACGCCACCACAGCGACTGGACCTACCACAATCCTGCCTGCCCCGCCGCGCTGCTCCTGCCTCGCGATACCGAAGCCGTGGCCGCCGCATTGCGGATCTGCAATGCGCATGGTCAAAGCGTCGTGCCGCAAGGCGGCATGACCGGGCTCGCCGGTGGCGGAACGCCTCGGCCGCAGGACATCGCGCTTTCCGTCGAACGCATACATGGGATCGAAGAAATCGACCCGGCCGCGATGACGCTCACCGTCCGGGCAGGCACCACACTCGAGCAGGTGCAGCAGGCAGCTGCCGAAGCAGGCCTGCTGTTTCCGCTGGATCTGGGCGCCAGGGGTTCCTGCCAGATCGGCGGCAATATCGCGACCAATGCAGGCGGCAACGCCGTGATTCGATATGGCATGGCACGAGATCTGGTACTGGGTCTGGAAGTGGTGCTCGCCGACGGTCGCGTGCTGGACCTGATGAACAAAATGCAGAAGAACAACACCGGCTATGACCTCAAACAGTGCTTCATCGGCTGCGAAGGCACACTTGGGGTAATCACCCGGGCGGTCGTGAAGCTGGCGCCGCCGCCAGGCCCGGTATCGACACTGCTTTGCGCCCTGCCCGACTACGCAAGCGCAGTCGCCATGCTGCGCCGCATTCAGCGCAACCTTGGAACCCCGCAGGCGTACGAAGTCATGTGGCAGGACTTCTACCGCGCGGGTGTGTCCTGGCTGGACAACCCGGTCGCGCCGCTCGACGACACCCACCCGCTATACGCACTGTGTGACCTCGATGTCCCGGCGGAAGCGCTCGAAGGCGTTATGGAAGCCGCGATGGAAGCAGGCGAAGTGGTCGATGCCATTCTGGCCAGTTCCCAGTCCCAGGCACGGGCGCTCTGGAAAATCCGGGAAGCCACAGCTGAATTTCCGACACGCATCCAGCCGCTGAACTTCGACGTCAGCGTGCCGATTGCGGACATCGGGACCTGCGTCGAACGCTGCCGCACCCGCATCGAAGCCCGCTGGCCAGGTAATCGGGGCCTGTATTTCGGCCACATTGGCGACAGCAACCTGCACCTGAGCATCGACCTGAAGTCGGTGCCTGGCGCTGATCCCCATGAAATCGAAGAGACCGTTTTCAGTGTCGTAGGCGAGCTCAACGGGTCGGTTTCGGCGGAGCACGGGATCGGCACATTGAAGAAACCGTACCTGCATCATTCGGTCACACCGGAGGCGCGGGCAGCCATGACACAGCTCAAGGCCGCCTTCGATCCCAACGGCATCCTGAACCCTGGAAAGGTGCTCGCGTAACTTCGCGCGTCGGAATCGATACATTCCGACTACGAAGCGAGCGCAATTTGCGGCACCATACGCGCCCTGTTTTCGTGCGCCGTTCAATGATGATCGGCGCTTGGGGCGTCGGGATCTACACCACGGGTACGAGCCGAAGCGGCACGCGCGCGCGACCACGACCTGACAGACCTGTACAGACCGCATGGCACGCTACCTGCTTCGTGTCAGCGTCACTCAACTTCAAGGAGCCTTACATGATTCGTCGAAGCCTGTTGGCCAGGACACTCGCTGGCGTCTGCGCCGCCACCCTGCTGTCGGTATCCTCGTTCGCCGTCCACGCCGATCAGCTCGCCGACGTGAAGAAGGCCGGGGTACTGGTCGTCGGTACCGAGCTGCAGTTCGCGCCATTCGATTTCCTCGAAGGTGGCAAGCAGACCGGGCTCAACAAGGACCTGTTCGAAGAAATCGGCAAGGAGCTGGGCGTCAGCGTCCGCTTCATCGACCTGCCCTGGCCGAGCGTTTTTCCCGGACTGGAAGCGCGGAATTTCGACGTGGTCGGCGGCCCGATCATCGTGACCAAGGCACGCAAGGAACGCTATCGCTTTGTCTCGCCAATCTCCGAAGCCACCGTTGCCCTGCTTGCAAGCGCTCGCAAGGACGAGATTGCCAAGCCCGAGGACATCGCCGGCAAGACCATCGGTGCGGGCAAGGGCTCGGCCCAGCTGGCTGAGCTGAAGACCTTCGCCGCAACCCTGCCGGAGCCGATCACGATCCGCGAATACGTCGACAACAATCAGGCGTACGCTGACCTCGCGGCGGGCCGCATCCAGGCGGTCGCCAACTCGCTGCCGAATATTTCCTACGTCGCGGCCCAACGGTCCAACGTATTCAAGGTCGTACAGCCGCCGTTCGGCAACAAGTCCTACTTCGCCTACGTGGGCCGGAAGGATGATGATGCTGCAGCGTTGCTGGACGCCATCGACGCTTCCATCAAGAAGATCAAGGCCGACGGTCGTCTCGCTGACATCCAGAAGAAATGGCTGGGCGCGGAGATGGAAGTGCCGGAAGGTGACTTCGAGCCGAGCTGGTAATACCGGTCTCAGGGCGTTGCGCTCACGCCGACGCAGCGCCTGGATCTGATTGTGGGGGCGCCTGATCGCCTCCACCCGATGCGCAGCCCGTGCGGCAACGCTCAACGCTTTAGGCGGGCCTGCCCGCACGACACGATCGCGGCCACCCATACCGCGATATCACAGGAATGATTCATTCGATGTTCGATTGGCCCACCCTCCTGGAAAGCCTGCCGCTCCTGGCTGAGGCGCTGCTGATTACGTTGCAGACGTCGCTGGCAGGCCTTGCCATCGGCTTCGTCATCGGCATTGCCGTGGCAAGCCTTCGCCTTTCACCGCAACCGCTGCTGCGCCGTCTGGGTGGCGCCTACATCTTCGTTTTCCGCGGCGTGCCCCTGCTGGTGCAACTGCTCTTCATCTACTACCTGCTGCCTCGAATCGGACTGCCCAACATTCCGCCGATTGGCGCCGCCATCATCGGGCTGTCGCTCGCGGCCGGCGCCTACATTGCAGAAATCTTCCGGGGCGGCTTTCTCGCCATACCGCTAGGGCAGATGGAGGCCGCCAACATCCTTGGGCTGTCACCCTGGCAGACATTGATTCGTATCAAGGTGCCGCAAGCCATTCGCCTAACGTTGCCCGCGCTCATCAATGAAATGATCCTTCTGATCAAGGCGTCGTCGCTGGTGTCTGTCGTCGGCCTGGCGGACCTGACCCGCGTGGCGCAAAACCTCGCTGCCAGCAATTACCTGTTCCTGCAGACGTACCTGGTACTTGCGCTGTTCTATTGCGCGATCAACATTCCGCTCGCGGCATGCGGCACCCTGCTTGAGCGTCGCCTCGGGAGGTCCGCATGACGCTCGATCCGTCCATCATCACCGACCGACTGGACGTCATCGGCCATGGGCTGCTGGTCACCTTCCAGACGTGGTTTGCTGGCGTCGTCATCGGCCTCGTTCTTGGCCTGGCCATCGCCGTGATGCAGGTGTTCGGCACGCGCGCGCTTCGTGTCGCACTGCGTGTGTTCATCGAGCTCATTCGAGGGACGCCGTTCCTCGTACTGCTGTTCCTTCTTTACTACGGGGCGCCGGAACTCGGCCTCTCGCTGGAGCCCATCACAGCCGGCATCGTCGGTCTCGGCGTCTATGGCAGCGTCTACTTTGCCGAAATCTTCAGGGGCGGCTTCGAGTCGGTGCCCAAGGGCCATCTCGAAGCCGCCGAGTGCCTGGGCATCAGCCGCTGGCAATGCATCTGGCGTGTACAACTGCCGCAAATGCTCGTGATCATTCTGCCGGCACTTGTGAACATGATCACCATCCTGTGCAAGGAAACAGCAGTGCTGTCCATCATCACCATTCCAGAGCTGACGATGGTCTTGACCGGCATCGGCTCGGAAACCTTCGCCTTCGTGGAAACCCTGCTGGTGCTTTGCGCCGGCTATTTGATCCTGATCGAACTCAGCGCTCGCCTCGGCCTGTGGCTGGAACGGCGCGTGGGGCGCTTCCTGCTCCGCCAGCCGGGTCACTGAGGAATTCAACATGACAGATGCATCTCCCATTCTCAGCCTGCGTGGCGTCGGCAAGCGATTTGGCACCAATCAGGTGCTGAAGGGTATTGACCTGGACGTACAACGATCCGAAGTGGTTTGCCTGATCGGCCCCTCGGGCTCCGGCAAGAGCACACTGCTGCGCAGCATGGCGTTTCTGGAGCAGTACGACGAAGGCGAGATCCACATTCAGGGGCAACTGCTTGGCTGGCAGTCCACCTCGCCCCGCAAACGTGCAAGCCGTGCCCGTCTGAACGAAGTCCGCAGCTGCCTCGGCATGGTCTTCCAACAGTTCAACCTGTGGCCGCACATGAGCGCACTGGGCAATGTCACCGAAGCACTGCTGCGGGTGAAGGGCCTGTCAAGCGACGAAGCCAGGCGGCGCGGCATGGCCATGCTGGACAAGGTCGGGCTGGCACACAAGGCCGACGCATTTCCGGCGCAACTGTCCGGTGGCCAGCAGCAGCGCGTGGCGATTGCCCGTGCGCTGGCAATGGAACCGAGCCTGATGCTCTTCGACGAACCGACGTCAGCACTCGACCCCGAACTGGTGGGCGAGGTCCTGCAGGTCATGAAACAGCTTGCCGCGGATGGCATGACCATGGTCGTCGTAACCCACGAGATGGGCTTTGCCGCACAGGTAGCCGACACCGTGGCGTTCCTCGATCAAGGTCAGATTGTCGCCAAGGGGTCGCCGCGCGCGATCTTCCACGACACCGAACACCCTCGCCTGCAGCAATTTCTACAGAACTACCTCGACCGTAACGCGTTCTGGCAGGACCTGAAGGACACCACCCTATGAGCGATTCCCGTACGCTGCTGGCCTTCGCCCGCCGCGAAGTACGCAGCCTGTCCAGTTACAACGCCGGCCTGTCCATCGAGGCCGTCCGCGCCCGCTATGGGGTGGACCGTATCGCCAAGCTCGGCAGCAACGAAAACCCGTTCGGCCCCTCGCCTGCCGTCGTCGAGGCCATCGCGCGCGAAGCCTCCGAGGTGGGCCTGTACCCCGATCCGACCTGCGCAAGCCTGCGTCAGGCGCTGGCCAATAAATTTGCGGTCGACCCACGGCGATTGGTGTTCGGGAACGGCTCGGAAGATCTGCTCGGGATCATCTCCCGCGTCTTTCTCGACCATGGCGATCAGGTGGTGACCGTCCTGCCCTCCTTCGGCCTGCACATCCTTTACCCACAGGCGGCCGGCGCGGAAGTGATCGGCGTACCCATGGCTGCAGACCTGCGAGTCGACGTCGATGCGCTGATTGATGCCTTGGGCCCACGCACACGACTGTTGATGTTCGCCTGCCCCTCCAACCCGGTCGGCAGCGCACTGACAGCCGCCGAGCTGCAACGCATTCTTGAAGCCATCCCTGAGCAGACGCTGCTCATATTCGACGAGGCCTACTACGAGTACGCCAAGGACGCGCCGGACTATCCGGATTGCCTGGCCATGCTGGAGGCCTGGAACCGCCCGTACATCCTGTTGCGCACCTTGTCGAAGGCGTATTCGCTGGCCGGTCTGCGCGTCGGTTACGGGATCGTCAGCGACCCCCTGTTGGCTGATCTCATCGACCGGCTACGTACACCGTTCAACGTGAATCGCTGCGCCCAGGCGGCTGCGGTGGCTGCACTCGCGGATGAGGCACATCTGCAGAAAGGCCTCGACCATGTCGTGACCGAACGCGCCCGTATGGACGCGGCGTTGCGCGCTATGGCCCTGGCGCCTGCGCCTTCGCTCGGCAATTTCCTCTTCTTCGCCACGCCGTTCGAAGCAGAAGCCGTGAACGAAGCACTGCTGGCACGCGGCGTTATCGTCAAACCCTGGCGCGAGCCGGGCTATACGACCTGTCTGCGTGTCTCGGTCGGCACGCGCGAGGACAATGACCTGTTCCTTGCCGCACTCCGCGAAGCCTTCGACATACTCGGCCGGTAAGCGGCCATGGACCGGACACCGACCGCCCCGGAAGCCCGCTACCGCCAGGCCAAGCGCTTCGTACTGGGTAAGCTGCAACAGGGCGAATGGAAGCCGGGCGACCTTATCCCCTCCGAGAACCGACTTGTTGCCGAACTCGGCATGTCGCGGATGACGGTCAATCGCGCGCTGCGCGAGCTGACCGACGAAGGCCGACTGGTACGCGTTTCAGGCGTCGGCACCTTCGTGGCGGACCGTAAGCCGCAATCCAACCTGCTGATGATCGCCAACATCGCCGACGAAATCGCCGCGCGCGGCCATGCCTACGGTTGCCGCGTGCTACACGCGAGCCGCGAATCTGCATCGATGTCCGTCGCATCGGCGCTGCAACTCGCCACAGGCGCTTCGGTGTTTCACCTGGTATGCGTCCACCTGGAAGAAGGCGTGCCCGTTCAGCTGGAAGACCGCTACGTCAATCCGGCGCTGGTACCGGACTTCCTGTCCCAGTCGTTCGACGAGCACCTACTTCCCTCCCAGTACCTGCTCGACAACGTGCCGGCCGATGAAATGGAACATATCGTCGACGCCTCGCTTCCCACTGCCCAGGAAGCCGAGCAATTGGAAATGGAGACGCTCGAACCGTGCCTCGTGCTGATGCGCCGCACCTGGCTCGCTGGCCAGACGGTGACGTACGTTCGCTTCCTGCATCCGTCCTCACGCTATCGCCTGGGTAGCCGCTTCCCGCTCAGCAATACCAATCGCGTCGGCTAGACGTGCTCGACGGCCTGCCAAAGCGGCGCGGGCAGTGTGGCACTGAGCAGCAGCGCGGCCAATCAAGCCCAGCTCGACCGGCCGCCCCGGGTTTTACTCAGCGGTGCTCAGCACGCCACGCTGGATCTGGTCGCGCTCGATCGATTCGAACAAGGCCTTGAAGTTGCCCTCACCAAAGCCGCTGTCGCCCTTGCGCTGAATGAACTCGAAGAACACGGGCCCCAGGACCGTGCCGGAGAAGATCTGCAGCAGCAAACGGCGCTCACCGTTCTCGCTGGCGCCATCGAGCAGGATGCCGCGTGATCTCAGTTCTTCGGTCGGCTCACCATGGTTGGGTATACGCTCTTCGAGCATCTGGTAGTAGGTCTCCGGGGGCGCCGTCATGAAGGGCGTGCCCATGGCCTTGAGCCTGTCCCAGGTGGCAATCAGGTCGTCCGTCAGGAACGCCACGTGCTGGATCCCTTCACCATTGAACTGCATCAGGAACTCTTCGATCTGGCCGGAGCCTCTGGATGATTCCTCATTGAGCGGGATTCGGATCAGGCCGTCCGGTGCGGTCATCGCCTTGGAGGTCAGCCCGGTGTACTCACCCTTGATGTCGAAATAGCGAATTTCCCGGAAGTTGAACAGGCGCTCGTAGAAGTCCGCCCAATAGGCCATGCGACCGCGATAGACATTGTGAGTGAGGTGGTCGATCAACTTCAGGCCGGCGCCCACCGGATGGCGATCGACACCGTCCAGGTACACGAAGTCGATGTCATAGATGGAGCTTCCCTCCTCGAAGCGATCGATCAGGTACAGCGGGGCCCCGCCGATGCCCTTGATAGCGGGAAGCCGCAGCTCCATGGGCCCGGTCGGCACATCGACCGGCTGCGCTCCGAGCTCCAGCGCGCGCTTGTAGGCCTGCTGCGCATTGCGCACACGGAAGGCCATGCTGCACACGGACGGCCCATGCTCGGCGGCGAAGTAGGCAGCGTGGCTGTGGTGTTCGCGGTTCACGACCGCGTTGATGCCGCCCTGGCGGTACAGGGCGACATCCTTCGAACGGTGGTTGGCCACGTGGGAAAAGCCCATGCTTTCGAGCACGGGTTCGATGGTATTGGGTGTGGGGGATGCGAATTCGATAAATTCGAACCCCATGAGGCCCATCGGATTTTCAAACAGGTCGGCCATGATTGGCTCCTCGACTGGCAGATGGCGAAACGACGTATCACGGTGGAAACGAACGGCCGGCCAAGGGTGGCGCACAGGAGCGGCCCCTTACGCTGCGAGCGAGGAAGTCGCCGAGGATAAGTTGGAACCCGAGTATTTTCATGCCGCGCCCTTCACGTCCGGGCAATCGGGCTGGACATCGGGATGGGCCTTGCGGAACGCATCGAGCTCGAGCGCCAGCGCCTCCACCCGCCGAATGCGTGGATAGGGGGCCAGATCAACCTCGAATCGCCGGGCGCTGTAAACCTGCGGCAGCAGGTAGACGTCCGCCAGACCCAACGTTTCAAAGCAAAAACCCTTATCACCTATCAGGGCCTCGACGGCCTTGAGGCCCTGGGCCATCCAGTGGCTTATCCAATCGAGCACCGCCTGCTCATCGTGCCCCAGCGCCCTGAGCCTATTGAGCACCGACAGGTTGTGCACTGGATGGATGTCGCAGCCAATGATCGCTGCCACCGCGCGGTGCCTGGCACGCGCTTCAAGATCACGGGGCAGCAACGCAGGCGCTGGATAGCGCTCCTCGAGGTATTCGATGATGGCGGGCGACTGGACAAGCACGTTTCCGTCATCCGTACGAAGGCTGGGGATCCGCGCCTGAGGGTTCACAGCGCGGTAGTCGGCCCCATGCTGCTCACCACCATCACGCAGCAGATGGACAGGGATATGCCGGCAGGCCAACCCTTTGAGTTCGAGCACGATGCGTACACGGTACGCAGCGGAAGAGCGGTAATAGGTGTAGAGATCCATGCGACGAGCCACCGCTGTCGTGTGCCGAGACGCCGGCACTTATTGTTGTTGTCACTCCATCTGCTGCCGTGGAGTTGCTGGGGCAAATCCAGCGCTCACCTGATCATAGCCCGCGCGCGGCGGTCACGATCGCGCGGCATTCGCCGAAGCCAATCGAGATCAGGCCTTCCCGTACGCAGCGGGCCCTCAGGATGATTTCGTCACCGTCCTCCAGGAAGGTGCGTGTTTCACCACTCGGCAGCACCAATGGCGCCTTACCGCCGTCAGTCAGCTCCAGCAGGCTGGCGTAGCTCTCCGCACGGGGGCCTGAGAGCGTGCCCGAGCCGAACAGGTCGCCCGGCTGCAGCGCGCAGCCATTCACGGTGTGATGCGCGACCATCTGCGCCACGGTCCAGTACATGTGCGTCGTGTTACTCGACGTGATGCGCTGCGGCGCCATGCCCGCGTCTCGCATCGCGGCCGTGCTCAGGAACGCCTCGAGGACAATATCGAACGCACCGCTCGCCTGATCCCTTTCGTCGAGCAGATACGCCAGAGGCGCCGGATCATCGTGCGGTCGCGCAGCCTGCGGCATGCGATAGGGCTCCAGCGCTTCGGGCATCACGACCCAGGGCGAAATCGTGCTGGCGAAGCTCTTCGACAAGAACGGCCCAAGCGGCTGGTATTCCCAGGCCTGAATGTCCCGGGCCGACCAGTCGTTAAGCAGGCAGAAACCGGCGACGTGCTCCCAGGCTCGCTGGATATCGATGGGCTCCCCCTGTGCATTGCCAGGGCCGATCCAGATACCCAGCTCGAGCTCGTAATCCAGGCGCTTCGAGGGGCCAAAGGCCGGTGATTCACTACCCGCCGGCAACGTCTGACCAACCGGCCGCCGCACCGAAACACCCGATGCGTTGATCGTGGATGCGCGTCCGTGATAGCCGATAGGCACGTGCTTGTAGTTCGGCAACAGCGGATTGTCGGGGCGAAACAGCCGGCCGACGTTAGTGGCGTGATGGATGCCTACGTAGAAGTCGGTGTAATCGCCAATCCGCGCCGGCACGTGCAGGTGGCAGGCCCCGGCTGGCTGCAACAACCACTCGCCAAGGCTCTTCATCAACGTACGCTTGGGTGAATCTTCCGCAAGCAATGCCTGGACGGCTCGGCGCAATTGCCGGCGCGCCTCTGACGGCAGACCGAAGAATCGATTGAGGGTGCTTTCACTCGCCGCCTCGGCCGTGTCCCGCACCTCGCCGTCAAATAGGCCGGCATCCACCGCTTCGCGCAAATCGAGAATCGCGTCGCCAATCGCAATGCCTCCACGCGGCGCCAGTCCATCCCGACTGAACACGCCCAGCGGCAGATTCTCCAGCGGGAAATCGCTATGACCATTGGCGCTGCCTACCCAGGAACGCAAAGGGATCGACTGCATGCTCATACCGCTCCCACGTTGAACGTCTTTGTCAGACCCGCCCAGCAGGCATCGTAGTCGGATTGCAGCTCGGCGGATGCCATGGCGTGATGCGTCGGGCGTAGCGCCTGGCCAGTTTCGAACATGAACGCCATGGTGTTCTCGATCTTGTGGGGAGCCAGTTCTGCCTCGATCGCAGCGCGCGTCGAGGCATGGTCAGGGCCGTGGGCACTCATGCAGTTATGCAGCGACGCGCCACCCGGCAGGAAACCGCCGGCCTTGGCATCGTAGGCGCCCTGGATCAGGCCCATGAACTCGTTCATCACGTTGCGGTGGAACCACGGCGGCCGGAACGTATGCTCCGCGACCATCCAGCGCGGTGGGAAAATCACGAAGTCCACATTGGCCATGCCCACCGTCCCACCCGGCGAAGTCAACACGGTGAAGATCGACGGATCCGGATGGTCGAAGCTGACCGTGCCGAGGGTATTGAAACGCCGCAGGTCATACTTGTACGGGACATGATTGCCATGCCACGCCACGACATCCAGGGGTGAATGATCCAGTTCGGTTTGCCATAGGGATCCGAGGAACTTCTGCACCAGCATGGCGGGCCCTTCGGTGTCTTCATAGCGTGCGACGGGCGCGAGAAAATCCCGTGGGTTGGCCAATCCATTGCTGCCGATAGGCCCAAGATCCGGCAGACGCAATGCCATACCGTGGTTTTCGCAAACATAGCCCCGGGCACGACCGTCGAGTACATCCACGCGGAATTTCATGCCGCGCGGGACGATTGCAAATTCGAGGGGCTCGATCACCAGTACGCCCACTTCAGTGAACAGTGATAGCCGCCCGTGTTCAGGCACGATCAACAACTCACCATCAGCATCGTAGAAGTACCGACTCATCGAAGCGTTGACGCTGTATCGATAGACGCTGACGCCTTCTGGCCTGCCAGCCTCGCCCGTCGCAGCGATGCGCACCAATCCATCGAGAAAGTCCGTTGACTGGCCAGGGAACGGAAGCGGGTCCCAGCGAAGGCGGTTCGGGTTGGGCTCGCCGGCTTCGTGACCGGCAAAGCCTGCCGCGAGCGGTTCGAAGCGACCATGGCGAGCGGATGGCCGCAAGCGATACAGCCAGGTGCGGCGCATTTCGGCACGCGGCACCGTGAAGGCCGTGCCCGAGAGCTGTTCAGCATAGAGCCCGAACGGTACACGCTGCGGTGAGTTCTGGCCGATCGGCAATGCCCCCGCCATTGCTTCACTGCTGAAGTGATTGCCAAAGCCGGTCAGATAGGAAACTGCGTCTTGTTCTTGTTGTACGCCCATACGCCACCCAATTAGCGTAATGACTTTACGCAAAACGTAAATTGAAGCAGGGTCTCGGTCAAGCTATAACTCCGCGCTCAGCATGAAGGGGCACGGCATTGGAACGGGAAATGGAAAACGGGCGGCGGCAGAAAGTACAAGCTGCCGAAGTAGGCACGGATATCCTGAAGGCGCTGGCCGAACTTGCACCCGCAACGACGCTGTCCCGGCTGGCAGCACACCTGAACATGGCGCCCGCCAAGGTGCACCGCTATCTGCAGTCATTGATCGCAAGTGGCTTCGCCGAACAGGATGCGGTTTCCAATCACTATGCGTTGGGCCCGGCCGCATTGTTCGTCGGATTGTCGGCGCTGCGAACGCTCGATGTAGCAAAGATTGCCGGACCCGAGCTCGTGCAGTTGCGTGACGCCCTGAATGAGACCTGCTTTCTTGCCGTCTGGGGCAACCGTGGTCCGACCGTTGTGCAGGTAGAGCAGGCAGCGCGGGCCGTCACGCTTGTCACGCAGGTCGGCTCCGTTCTGCCGCTCCTCGGCTCATCCACCGGCATGGTCTTCCATGCCTTTCTTCCCGAGGCGGAAACCAGCGCACTGTCTGTGGTCGAACGTGCGGCGGTCGGCGCACCGAGCCGCGATACGGTCGAGCGTTCGGCTGCACATGTACGCAATACCCATCTCTCTGCCGTACACGGCCTGCTCATGCCGGGCGTCAATGCCGTATCCGCTCCGGTGTTTTCTGCAAGCGGAAGAATTGCTGGTGTGATGACCATTCTCGGCACCGCCCCGGGCTTTCGGGCCGACGAGGACACAACCGTAACAGCTGCGCTGCGGCATGCAGCGCGACGTGTCAGCACCCGTATGGGCGGCGCCGAATGGGCGATGACACCGCCCGGCGATGACCTTCCCTATACGAATCTTTGACGAATTTTTTATGACAGGACTGTGATGATCGCTGCGCTTCGCCGTGTGCGCTAGTGCGGTCTGCGCGCCTGCTGCCGACCTTCGTACGCGACAGGAAGCATTCATTCGCTTCCCTGCCGGCGTTGCTCTCCGGACGCCGGATGGAAGTGTCATCGCATTTCAAAGGCGCTCGAACCATGCCGACCACCCCTCGCCGCCCCACCTCCGGGGGCGCCTCCCACTATGTACCCAGCCTCGGTAGCCACCTGACGTTCACAGCGCTCTGTGTGCTGGTGCTGCTGACCATGATGATGTTGCTTCGTGTCGCATTGACGGCATACAACCATGACCTGATCGACGCTACAACGAAAGCCGCCTTGCCCGAAGCCTTTCTCAATGGCGGCCGGTTCGACTTCCGACTCATCGTCTACATCTGCGCGCCGCTGGTGTTGTCGCTTGTGAGCGTGCGGGCCATGTCAGCCCGGCGCCTGCACTGCGTCTGGCTCACGTTGGCTGCCAGCGTCGTCCTCCTGCTTGGCGTAGCCGAGCTGAACTTCTACCGGGAATTTCATCAGCGCTTGAATAGCCTGGTCTTCCAGTACCTGCAGGAAGATCTGGGCACGGTCACGAGCATGATCTGGAACGGCTTCCCGGTCGTCCGGCTGTTGCTGGCATGGGCGCTCGTTACATTGGTGCTGGGCGCCATATTCTTCGGCATCGAACGCTCGACCCGAGCCACTGGCGCCCATAGCCCGCCGACGCCCTTGGCCCGCGGCGCAGTCTTCATGGTGTGCCTGCTGGTGGCCGTTGCAACAGCCCGCGGCACCCTTCGCTCCGGCCCGCCGCTACGCTGGGGAGATGCGTACACGACCGATTCGATGTTCGCCAACCACCTCGGGCTCAACGGCACGCTCGTGTTGATCGACGCGGCAGAGAACACCTTCTCGGACCACCGCGACAAAAGCTTCAAGCCGACGATGCCGAATGACGTTGCCGAGCAGACGCTCAGGGAGATGCTGCTCACCCCGAATGACCGGCTCATCGACCCAGACCGTGCCCCCGTTCGCCGCCGCTACACACCGCCTGCCGAAGGCCACCTGCCAGGCGTCCGCAACGTGGTCGTCATCCTCATGGAGAGCATGGCCGGACGCTACATCGGTGCGATGGGCAACACCAGCGGGATCACCCCCAACTTCGATGCGCTCGCCAAGGAGGGCCTGCTCTTCGATCACTTTTTCTCGAATGGCACCCATACGCACCAGGGCATGTTCGCGACGATGGCCTGTTTCCCCAACCTGCCATCGTTCGAGTACCTGATGCGCACGCCTGAAGGCAGCCACCAGTTTTCCGGGTTGCCGCAGCTGCTTAGCGCCCGCCATTACGATGACCGCTACGTCTACAACGGCAGCTTCGCGTGGGACAACCAGTCCGGCTTCTTCAGCAACCAGGGGATGCGGCACTTCGTTGGCCGCGAGGACTTCGTGAACCCGGTGTTCATTGACCCCACCTGGGGCGTGTCTGACCAGGACATGTTCGACCGCTCCGTGACGGAGTTGCGTGAAGCGAACGAGAGTGGAAAACCCTTCTATGCCCTGTTGCAAACCCTTTCCAACCACACGCCCTACGCCTTGCCGACGGACCTGCCCGTCGAGCGTGTGACCGGCCATGGATCGCTCGATGAGCACCTCACCGCCATGCGCTACGCGGACTGGGCATTGGGCCGCTTCTTCTCACAGGCCCGCCAGCAGCCCTGGTACAAGGACACGCTGTTCGTAGTCCTGGGTGACCATGGCTTTGGCAATCCCGAAACCATTACGGACATGGACCTTTCACGGTTCAGCGTACCGCTGCTTCTGATTGGCCCCGGCGTGCAGGAAACCTTCGGCACCCGGCGCAGCACGGTTGGCAGCCAGGTCGACGTCGTTCCCACCATCATGGGCCGCCTTGGCCAGCCCGTGCAGCACCAGTGCTGGGGGCGCGACCTACTCGCGCTGCCTGAGGGCGACCCGGGCATGGCCATCATCAAGCCGTCGGGCAGCGACCAGACGGTTGCCCTGGTGACGGGAAACCGTCTGCTCATGGCTCCGCCCGGCCTTGAACCTCGGCTCTATGAGTATCGGCTGGGCGCCAATGCTGGCGGCACCCGCATCCAGAATGCAGGGGATGAACCGGCCCTCAAGCAACGCCTGGAGGCCTACCTGCAGATGGCTACCGAAGCGCTATTGCAGAACCGCACCGGCGCGACGACCAGCCAGGCACACCAGTGACGCCACACAGGCCCGTACCCAGCGGGCCTGTGCATGGAGACCTACCGGATCACTCGGCCGCAACGAGCCGGTAGATCAGCGAAATATCCGCTGGCTTCGTCACATGGTGATCGAAGCCGGCCGCATAGGCTTCCGCCTGATCATCCGCCTGTCCCCAGCCGGTCATGGCAATCAGACGGACATCCTGGCCACCCTCGGCCGCCCGGATCGCTCGTGCTATCTGATGGCCACTCATGCCGGGCATACCGATGTCGGACAAGACGACATCCGGGCGATGCGCGGCGAAGCCGGCCAGTGCGGCTTCGCCATCCAGCGCCACCATGACGTCGTGCCCCTCCAGCTCCAACAACTCAGCCATGGTATGGGCAATATCGGCGTCATCATCCACCACCAATACTCGGCGTCCCGTTGCCCCGGACGACGAACCAGCAAGCGGCTCAAACACCTTTGTGGCCAAGGCAGGCTCGCCCACCGGCAGGCTGAGGGTGAATTGACTGCCACAGCCCGGCCCGGCGCTTTCAACCCGGATATCACCGCCGTGCTGTCTGGCCAGCTCCCGGGCCAGTGCGAGGCCTATGCCCAGGCCGCCCGCGCTCTGCTCCGACCGTGGGTCGACCTGTGAGAACATCGTGAAGACGGCATCGAGATCCTCCCTTGCCAGCCCAATTCCACTATCTGCCACCCGTATTTGAACGCTTTTCTGGGCGGCCTGAACCTCAACCCTCAATGAACCCTGCTCGGGCGTGTAGCGCGCGGCGTTGCTGAACAGGTTGGTCAGTATCTGCTCAAGCCGTAGCGGATCGGCACGAACCTGCAAGGGCTCGGTGGGCATCTCCAGGGCCAGCCGATGCGCCTTCGCGTGACGCATCGACAGCGTATTCTCCAACGCCGCGTTCACCGCGTCCTGCACGGTCACCGTGGCAAGACGCAGCTGAATCTTGCCGAAGGTGATTCTGGATACGTCCAGCAGATCGTTGAGCAAAGCGCCCATGTGGCTGACATTACGCTCGATGGTTTCGCACGCACGCATGCGCTTCTCATCGGTTATCGAGGGCGATGTGATAAGCGCGGCGGCCTGGCGGATAGGCGCCAACGGATTGCGCAGTTCGTGTGCCAGGACCGCAAGGAACCGGTCCTTTTGCGCGTCTGCATCCCTGAGCATCTGCTCCTGATGCTTGCGATCGGTGATATCCGTAAACCAGACCGCAACATTGCGATCGAAGGGCGTGGCGACGATGTAAAGCCACCGCAGCGCGCCGGCCGGGTCTTCGCCCTGGATTTCGGTCGAATGCGGTTCACCCCGCAGCAGCTGCTCACGGCACAGCTCGAGAATCCGACGGTGCGCCCCACTCCACTTGATCCCGGTGCCCGCTTCTCCGAGCGCCTGTAGCGTCGTGGCCCCTACTGGGTTGAGATACTCCCAGTCGAGCGTTGCGTCAGGCAATGCCGGATCACCTTGTACGCTTGCGATGCCGAACGGGATGACCGAACTCTCCAGTGCGATCCGCAGGCGTTGCTGTGACTGCAGCGCGGCGTCTTGCATACGAGCCCGGTCGATGAAAACGGCTGCCTTCGATGCGCACATGTCCGCGAGACGCTGTTCCCGGAGCGTCGGTTCGCGTGGTTCGGGCAACTGGACCGTCAACGCACCGATCGTCCCTTCGATGTTGCTGCGCAGCGGGGTGCTGTGCACCGCCGCAAAGCCTTCCTGCCGCGCAAGTGCCACATAGGGGGCGAAGCGAGGATCGGCCTCGGTATCCGCGATGACGACCCGACGGCACTCGCTAACGGCCTGGCCACAGGCGCCTTGCCCTGGCTCGATCGTCCCAAGTGCTTGCAGGGCCTCTGACGAAAGGCCCTGAGAGACGTAGATGCGCAGAGGCTCCCCGTTGCGGCTGAGCGAGATATGCCCAAACGGGCTTCCATGGAAGCGGCAAACCGTTTCGAGGATCGCCTGCAATTGTTCATGCAAGGAGGGTAGTTGAAGCAACCGGTGGTTCAGACGTTGGAGCGTCTCGAGATCGGCAACCTGCTGGGTCAATTCATCCCGGGCCGTGCTGAGGTTCCCGAGATATTCGTCGCGTTCGCTTTCGCTGCGGCGCCTGGACTCGGATGCGTCGATCAGTGCCTGGCCGACCTCCTGGACTTCCTCGATATCACTGGTAGGAGGCTCAGGCAGCGCATTGACGCCGATACGCCGTGCAGCCGCCTGGAGGTCCCGCATTGGCCGGCTCACGCGGCGGGAAGCCAATACGGCTGCGGCGAAGGCCAGCAGCAAGGACAGCGCGAGCCCGCTGCCGTATACCGCAAGTGCACGCTTCGCTGCCCCCATGAACTCATCAGTAGGAATGGCGGTAGTGACTGTCCAACCGGATTCCGGTAGCCGTACGAACGCCACGTATACCGAGCTGCCCTCACGCGTCACGCTATAGCCGATGCCTTCGTCCTCGGACCCGTCGAGCAAGGCTGCCAGACTCGGCAGCGCCTTCTGCCCGATGCTTTCCTCATGCAGCGAAGTTCGCGCAATACGCAGCTCATTGCGGTCGAACACGGATCCCACCCAGTTGGCCGGGAGCGTCCGGGTGTTGCGGGCTTCGCGAATCAACTCGGGGGTCACGGCAGCGGTCAGCACATATTTGAGCTCGCCATTCCGGACGATGGGCAGCCGTACAGGCATCGCAAGTGTCCCGGACGGGCCGCGACCCAACTGGCCAACGACTGGCTTACGCGTCGCGACCGCCTCCCAGAAGCTCTCTTCCTCCGCCATCGGCCCGCCTGCCTGCGGCGGTTGCGGTTGCGGTTGCGGCTGACGGGACACGCGGCGCACGATGGTACCGTCTGGCGTCGCGACCAGCACTGCGTGCCAGCCCGGTACGAGCGGGAGTACACGCTCAATGAGCGCGCTGTAGCCATTCAGATCCGGCACATCCAGGAGGGGGGATTCGCCGAGTGCCTGGAGCACGGTAATCGATCGGCGCAGTTCGATCTCGATTGTCGTAGCCGCCTGGCGGCTCGACTCCAACGCACGCTGCTCAGCCTGACGCTGCTGGTCGTGTATGAAAAAGCCGAGGCCAACGGCGCCGAACAGCGCCAGAGGAATGATGCCGGCAAACGCCATCGCAAGAAGTCTTCTACGCAACGGCACACTGCGTAACGCACCCGATTTCGCTATCAAGACGAACTCCAACCACGGACGCGGCCAATCATCCTTCGGGACGTGGCCGTCTTATCGATGTCAGCAAGGGATTGATGAGAATGCAGCGACGCGGCGGGACGCAAGCCGCCAGGGCATGCGGATTGTAGGTCAAATCAGCGCGAACGACCTCAACTGTCGACGGTATGCGATGCCAGGCGGACGGCAGGCAAATGCGAACAGGGGCGCTCACCCCAGAGCGCCCGGCTATGCTGCCTTTCAGGAGCCGAAGTGCCCCTCGAGCCGATAGCGGCTGCCTGGATAGATCAGACGAGCACTGGTGACCAGATGCGTACCTGACCAGGTACGCCGACGGATGAGCAGGCAGGGCTCGCTGCGCTTGATGTCCAGAAGGCGCGCCTCGGACGCATCGGGCAATACCGCTTCGACGACGTGCTCGCCTTCACTCAACGGCGCCACACGGTTAAGGTAGGCGAACGGCGTCTCCCGTTGGAAATCCTGCCGCAGGTAATCGGGCGCCACCTGCGGATTCACATAGCGATCCTCGATCTGGACGGGCACATCATTCTCGTAATGGACGATCAAGGAGTGGAATACCCGCTGGCCTTCCTTCACGTTCAATGCCAGTGCGCGCTCGGTACTGGCGGTTTCTTCCGTGAGGGTAACCACTTCGAGGCGGTGGAGGTGACCGCGCGCGGCGACCTCGTCGGCAATGTTGTGAACCTCCACCAGCGCCGCCTGCCGCTTCGGCTCGGCGACGAAGGTACCCACGCCCTGCATCCGCACCAACACCCCGTCCGCCGTCAGCTCGCGAAGTGCACGGTTGATGGTCATGCGACTGAAGCCAAGTTGGTTCACAAGCTCGCTTTCGGACGGCACGCGGTGGTGGGCGGGCCATTCACCCGAGCGAATGTGGCCAAGAATCATCTGCTTGACGCGCTCGTACAGCGGCGCCGGCCCAACGGCCTGTTCGGACGGGTTCGGGGGAAGATGGGGGTGAGGCATCAAGCGGTCCTGCTGGGGGCGATGGCGCGCAGTTTACGCAGGCGACCACGGGCTGTATATGTATATACAACCTACTGCCGGAGTCACCCATGACCGCCCTCTTCGCTCAACGCGCTCTGTTGCCCGACGGCTGGGCTCACAACGTGCGCCTGGAGATCGACGCGTCAGGGCACTTCACAAAGGTTGAGCGTGACGCCGCGCCGGGGGATGCGGAGCGCGTCGCTGGCCCGCTGATTCCGGGCATGCCCAACCTTCACTCCCATGCCTTCCAGCGCGTCATGGCAGGCCTTGCGGAAGTGGCGGGTGATCCGGAAGACAGCTTCTGGACCTGGCGTGACCTCATGTACCGCCTGGTCGCACGGATCACGCCGGAGCAGATGCACGTCGTTGCCCGCCACCTCTACATCGAGATGCTCAAGGCCGGTTATACACGCGTCGCCGAATTTCACTATGTCCACCATGACCTGGACGGACGTCCGTATGACGATCCGACGGAACTCGCCGGCCGGCTGAGCCAGGCGGCCGTGGACGCTGGAATGGGGCTTACGCTGCTCCCTGTGCTTTACAGTCACAGTGGGTTCGGCGGCCAACCGGCCAATCCCGGCCAGCGACGGTTCATCCAAACCGCCGATGCGTATCTGCGCCAACATGAAGCGCTGGCAGCCATGACGCAGCAGGTTGGGCAAACGCTCGGACTTTGCCTGCATTCATTGCGGGCCGTCACGCCCGAGCAGATGCGCACTGTCATTGCCGCGGTCGATACCCTCTGCCCGGTCCATATTCACATCGCCGAGCAACAGCGCGAAGTCGACGATTGCCTGGCCTGGTCCGGCCGGCGCCCCATTCAATGGCTGTTGGAGCACCAGAACGTCGACGCGCGCTGGTGCCTTGTGCACGCCACTCATGCCGATACGAAGGAAATCGAGGCAATCGCTCGCAGTGGCGCGGTGGCTGGCCTCTGCCCGACGACCGAAGCCAACCTCGGTGACGGCATCTTTCCGGCCAGCGCATTCCTGGCCAACGGCGGGCGCTTCGGCATTGGTTCAGACAGCCATGTCTGCGTCAGCCCGGCAGAAGAATTGCGTTGGCTCGAATACGGCCAGCGGCTGCGTGACCAACGCCGAAATCGCCTTTTCACCTCATCCCAGTCCAATGTCGGCCTCACCCTCTTCGAGCACGCGCTCAGTGGCGGCGCACAGGCGCTCGGTCAGCCCATCGGGCGGCTCGAGGCCGGACATCATGCGGATGCAATCGTGCTGGATGGCAGCGATCCCTATCTGGAGTGTGCCGGGGATGACGCCATCCTGAACCGCTGGATCTTCGGCGGTGGCGACCGGCAGGTACGCGACGTCCTGGTCGCCGGCCAATGGCGCATTCGGGAGAGGCGCCACGCCGGTGAGGAAGCCAGCAGCGCCGCGTTCGGCCGTGTATCGCGCGCACTGCTCAGCGAGGCCTGACACGCCACTTGACGGGCCATTGAGCGGCCCATCCAAAGCCGAGCGCCGACCAGCGGTGGCCGCTTCGCTGAAACTCCCGCGCCCAGCGGCCAGTCACCTTCTATGTACGCAGCGATTCGACGTGTTACCGAAGTCCGTCGAAACCCATGCACCTGCCGCGAGGCAGTACATAGACGGAGACAGACAATGGCAACTCCCTACGATAACGACCGAGCACGAACCGAACGGGATGAGATGAAGTCATCCGCGAGCGGCCTCCAGAACGAGGCAAAGCAGGCCAAGGATCAGGTCAAACACGAGGGCGAAGCCCAATTCGCACAATACCGCGACACCGCAGCGGACCAGGTCGACAAGGTTGCACAGACCGCCGATGCAGCCGCCGAAGCAATGCGTGAGCAGGATGATCCTGTCGGGCTTTCTCACTACGTAGCCGATTTGGCCGGGAGCCTTGGCAAGTTCGCCGAGACCCTGCGAGGCAAGAGCGCAGAAGATCTGCTTCATGACGCGAACCGACTGGCGCGGGAAAATCCAGCCCTGTTCATCACAGGCAGCGTTGCCATCGGTTTCGGCCTGAGCCGCTTCGTGAAGGCATCGAGCAACAGCAGCCAGACGACGAACTCGATGACGCCCATGTCCTCGAAAACGTCTACCACGTCCGCTCCGTCCGGCCCCTCGACCTCTGATGCCCGCGCACCGAGCGCTCGCTACTTCGATGACGGCGAACCAGAAGTCGATACCGATGCCAGCTTCGGCACGTCGACCCGTCCATTTGACGATTTAGACGCGCCCAACCGCGCACCGATTTCCACCGAGGCCGAACAGGCCGAACTTCCCACCTTCAACCCCGCCAGCAAAGCCGAGCGTGATGCGAAGACCCCACCCAACCCGCTCTATGGCGGCGGGACTGGTAAAGGCCCCAATGGAGGACTTCACTCATGAACCAGCCTAACCGCACAGCAGAGCCGACCTACACCATGCCCGATACGCCAGACGTGAAAAGCGACGCACGCTACCAGTCCAGTGCCAACGACGGTTCCGTCGGTGGGCTCGTGAAGCAACTGACCCGCGAAGTCCCGGATCTTTTCATCAAGGAAATCGCGCTGGCGAAAGCCGAAGTGACCGAGTCGATCCGTGCGACCAAGGCGGGTGCCGTCAGCATGGGCATGGGTGGCGCCGTTCTTCTCGCCGGCCTGGTTATTCTGCTTCAGGCCGCCGTCTATGGCCTTAGTACGGTCCTGCAACCCTGGGCAGCTGCGCTGATTGTGGGCGGTGTGGTCGTCATTGTGGGCTTCATCATGGTTCAGGGTGGCAAGAAGAAATTCGAAGCCAGCTCCTTCAAGCCCGAGCGCACGGTCGACAGCCTGAACAAGGATAAAGACGCCATTCGGAGGAACATGTAATGAGCACGCAAAGCCGAATCGACGCCGAATCCCACAAGGACCCGGCCACGCTGGAACGCGAAATCGACCAGCAGCGGGAATCCATCACCCACTTGGTCAATGCACTTGAAAGCAAGCTTTCGCCTGGCCAATTGCTGGATCAGGCGCTGAGCTACACCAAAGGCCATGGCGGCGAATTTGCCGCAAACCTGGGCCAGACGGTGAAAACCAATCCCGTCCCCACCTTGCTCACCACCGTGGGTCTTGCGTGGATGATGATGGGCCAACGTCAGCCGTCCACGTCTGGCAGCGGTCACGGTGTCGACCTGCACGGCGCCGCCGACAGCGCCAAAAGCGCCATGGCGGGTATGAAGGACAAGGCCAACGGCGCACGCCACTCGGCCTCGGACATGACCGACAAGGCCAACCGCATGCAACACGACATGCGGGACAAGCTCAGCTCGACGGGCCAGCAGCTTGGCGACAGCAGCCGTCAGGCCGCTGATAGTCTTCGCCGCCAAAGCGAACGTGCGCAAGCCGGGTTCCAGAACCTTCTACACGAGCAGCCGCTCGTACTGGGCGCACTCGGTATTGCGATTGGCGCGATGCTCGGCGGCGCCCTGCCACGCACCACCCAGGAAGATCAGCTCATGGGCGACAAGAGCGATCAACTGACCCAGAAAGCCAAACAGAAGGCTAAAGAGGGCTACCAGAAGGCGGCGGATGCCGGTGAAGACATGGCCCACGAAGTCAACGAGCGCATGCGCTCACAAGGCTCCGATTCGGGTCGTACCGGCACCACCCCCGGCCTGCATTCCTGACCTGTTGCCACAGGTGCTCCTGCACCTGTGGCAGCCTTACCGGCAAGAGAGGATTTCGCATACATGAGTGACCCCAAAAACGTGAACACCGAGCAGACCGACGAACAGGCCTTTGAGAGCATCTCCCCGAGCGGAGGCGAGAAAGAACAAGAGCGCCACCCCAGCGAGGCCGACGACGACCAGGTGGACGAAGCGCTCGAAGAAACCTTCCCGGCCAGCGACCCCATCTCGCCCTGACGCTACCTTTCTCCTTCTGAACCGCCCTGCCTGCGCAGGGCGGTTCGCGTTCCGCGTGCCACCGGTTGTGCCCGCCATCGCCTGAAAAGCTTCGACCATCCATCCTGCGAGCTGACGGACGTGGGCAGCACGCGTAGGGTGGAATCCCGAAGGGCTTCCACCGTTTACCTCGAACATTGCCTACGATGCGACTGCTCGAGCATGAGCGCTTACCCGAAGGGACATTGCGCGCCCACAAGGGCTACCCGACGCCGCGAATCACTCCGGCGGGTTACGCGTCGCTAACCCGCCCTACATGGCCGAGCGCGCGTAGGGTGGAATCCCGAAGGGCTTCCACCGTTTACCTCGAACCATTGCCTACGATGCGTCTGCCCGAACATGAGCGCTTAGCCGAAGGGACATTGTGCGCCCACAAGGGCTACCCGCCGCGGCGAATAGCTCCGGCGGGTTACGCGTCGCTAACCCGCCCTGGATGGCAGCCGGTGCCCGTCACCGCGTGGATGGCTTAGACCTTACGCGCTGAAGCGCTCCAACTCCTTCACGTCATGGCTGCAGAACATTCGCACGTCCGCGTCCGGCTGGATCGACAGCGCTCTTAGCCTCGCCTGGTTGGAAAGCCGGGCGGCACGGTCGACTTCCATCATGCGTTGATAGAAGCGCAGGCCCGGCGTGCATGTGCGCTCCGCCTGCCCGACTTCATCCCGGTAGAAATAGGCATCCCCGGCGTGCAGCAGCCAGCCGCTACCCGTGTCGAGCGCTATGCCGGCATGGCCGAGCGTGTGGCCGGGCAGTGGAATCATCAGGATCTCGGGCGGCAGTCCATCCAGCTCCCGCGTTCGGTCGAAACCGAACCACCCTTCCCCTTCAGGCTTATACAGCCTCCAATCCGTGACGCCTTCCCATTGCTGGGCGCGATAACGGTTGGTCGCGATGAAGCCACCCGGCGCCCTTGCCTCGTCCATTTCTCGCTGAAGCAGGTGCACCCGGGCGCCGGGGAAATCATCCAGGCCACCTGCATGGTCGAAGTCAAGGTGGGTCAACACGATGTGCCGTACATCCGACACGGAGAATCCTAGCGCTTCAATCTGCGCTTTCGCCGTAAGCGAATGGCTGTACTGGATGTTGTTGAACGCGCGAAAGAAGCCGCTCAGTCGCGCAGACGGCTGCGCCATATCGCGCGTCCCGAACCCGGTATCCACGAGAACCAGCCCGCTGGAATCGGTTTCGATCAACAGGCAGTGACAGGCAAGCCGGGCCGTCACGCCATGGCTGAAGCCATCGAAGATTCTGCCACCTACCGGGCACATGCAGCCGCAATTGAGATGATGTATTCGCATGGGTCCGTCCTGAATGTAGAGGGTGCAACGGGAGCGAATACGGGAGACGTGCGGCGCTCTGATGTAAAGCCCGATACCATGGCCCGGGCACCATCAGCGAACCTCTCGTCCCGCTGCTGCTCCAACGCAAAAGCAAGGACATTCGGCATGAGATACCCAATCGCGATCCTGTGGGACAGCACCATTGATATCTACATACCGGACATTCCCGGCGCTTCAGCATCGGGTTCCGTAATGGGGGTTGTGTATCAGCAGGTCGTCGAGTCGGCGCACGAACAGCTGAAGAAACTGGCTCATGCTCATTTGCCGGTCCCACCACCGTCACCGGTCGAACAGCTTCGGTCAAACCCGACCTATGCGGGCATGGCCTGGAGCTCAGTGGATATCGACATCAGTGCCTACGAAAGCTGACGACCGCGCGAGGCGGCCGTCAGGGGCTTCACTTACTTCTTGAGGGCTGCGCCTGAACCCAGGTCGGCGCCCGTCAGCGGATCGACCGAGGGATCGGACATGGTCCGCTTGGTCAATTGCGTGACCACTTCCGCATCCTTGGCAGGCAGCTCGACTGACGCCATGCCGTCTCCGCCGTCCACCGCAGGTTGCGGATTCTCGACGTATTCCCACTCGTCGCCCTGGTTCCAGGAGCCACGCATCTCGCCTTCACCCTGCGACATGTTGTAGTAGACATTGGTGAATTCGGGCATGCCTGGCAACTTGCCTTGCGGGAAGTTCGGCTGCATGGAGTGCAGGGCCTTCTCGAAGGACTTCTGGTGAGCCAGCTCACGTGTCATGAGGAATTTGAGCGCATCTTTCACGCCCGCATCGTCCGTCACATTGATCAGACGTTCGTAGACAATCTTGGCCCGTGCTTCAGCCGCGATGTTCGAACGCAGGTCGCAGGTCGGATCGCCAATGGAATCCACATACGCAGCTGTCCACGGGACGCCACCGGAATTGATCAGCGCAGGGCCCCCGCCGTACAGCAGCGACGTCACATGGGAATCGTTGCCGCCATCGGTCAGCGAGCGATACAACGCCGCTTCTTCTTCGACGCCCTCGGAGATCTGCCCCTTCGCGCCACGGTTGAGCATACCGATAATGGTGCCAATGACTTCGAGGTGGCTCAGCTCCTCGGTCGCGATGTCCATCAGCATGTCCTTGCGACCTGGATCGGTCTCGGCCAGGCCCTGAGTGAAATAGCGCATCGCAGCGGCGAGCTCGCCTTGCGGGCCGCCAAACTGTTCGAGCATCAGGTTGGCCAAGCCTGGATTCGGTGCGCCGACGCGCACGGTGTACTGAAGCCGCTTGTTATGGACAAACATGAATTATCTCCACGGTTCGGAAGGATCCGTCTCCTTGGATATCTGGCGTTTCTCCTGATGAAGTGCCGCTTGCAAGTTTCGGAAAACGATCTAGCGGCACGTATTCAATGGAAGCTTCGATCTGCCTCGAAGTTCATCCGTTTCGCTTGAAAGCGAGCCGGTCATGACAAACGGACGGCTTCAAGACGCGCTTCAGACGGTTCATCGCACAAACGAAACCATTTGCCCCCTGACGGTTTCAATTAAAGGAATCCACACTGAAGGGGAAACCGAAATGGCCTCACGTACCGATAACTTGCTCGACTGGCTGCGCGATGCCCATGCCATGGAACAACAAGCCGAACAAATGCTTTCGGCACAAGCGGGCCGCCTCGAGCACTACCCGCAGTTGAAGAGCCGTATTGAGCAACATATTGAAGAAACCAAAGGGCAGAAAGAAAAGCTCGAGCAGCGTATCTCGCAGCTGGGAAGTAGCCCTTCAACGTTTAAAGACATCGGTGGCAAGCTGATGGCATTTGGTCAGGCCGTTGGCGGCATGGCCATGTCTGACGAAGTGGTAAAAGGTTCGATCAGTGGCTATGTGTTCGAACACATTGAAATTGCGACCTACACCACGATCATTGCCGCGGCAAAAGCAGCGGGCGACCACGAAACCCAGGCGATGGCCGAATCCATCCTTCCGCAGGAGGAAGCGATGGCGAAGTGGCTGCTGGAACACCTGCCGGAAATCACGGTCGCGTTCATGGAGCGCTCTGAGATGCCGGGCGAGACAGCCAAGAAATAAGTGCTACCCGGACGGCAGCGCTGCTGCCGTCTGGCTCCTGTTATGCCCATTCCTGCTCTCCGCGCCAGTACTCTCCCGGCCTTTGTGTTCGCGACACGAACGCGCACTGCCGCTACGCCCGAAGTCTTGCATCCCCGCACATCCGAGCCCCCCTACGCCTGATCAATGCCCGAGTACCCGCAGGTAACGGCGGCAGTATTGAGCGATCGCGATCATGTATCGAAGCCGTGTCCCCACGCATTCCAATCCCCGCGTTTCATCCAAGCGCCTGCACACTCGATCCAGCCCGTCTGCTACCGCTGGCAAGCTGACCTATTTAGCCCACCGGACCGGCTCAATAAAGATAAAAAAAGCGCAGGCCCTTACGGTACCTGCGCAAACTCCCGAGTCTTGAAACCTGTAATCAGCTTGCTTTCTTCATGGCTTCGGCATTGCACACGGACTCGGCGAGCAAGCTGAGCTTTTCATCAGTCGCCTTTTCTTCCTGCAGCGTTTCGAGCAGCAACTTGGTGGCGTTCTCGTTACCCATTTGCTTGGTCATCGTGGCAAGCGTGCCATAGCTTGCAATCTCGTAATGCTCGATTTTCTGGGCAGCGGCAACCAGAGCAGCGTCGAGGACGGGGCCCTTGTCGATGGCATCGATCATTTCCTGAGCCTCTTCGATAAGGCCCTCCATCGCTACACACTTCACGCGCTTGAGGCGCAAACCCAGTTGCTCAACGACTTGGTCGATGCGTTCGATCTGGCCCTGGGTCTCCTCTTTATGTGTCTCGAAGACGGAAACCAGGTCAGCGTTGCTGCTGGAACGGGCGAGCTTGGTCAATGCACGGGCGAGTTGTTTCTCTGCGCTGTAAACGTCGGAGAGGGAATGTACCAGGAGGTCTTCCACCGTTTTGACTTTCATCGCTTACCTCTTCGTCGATACTGTTGAGGCCGCCTGCTTACATAACGGCGTACCTGTAAAGAGGACCCACCCGAAACGCGCCGAGTTTTAGAATGCCCTGCAGCACCGACAAGCGGGCTGATATCAGATAGGAACGCGAGTGATAGCGAAAAAAGGATATGTGATATCACGGCATACGAAAACGTAAGTGCTTTCTTGTACAGCCCGTTTACAGACTCGATACAAATAGCTGTACAAATCTTTTACAAAGGGGATTGCACGTACAACCTGCGCCTTCCGGAACCCTGCAAGAACGGGTATTGCCACTTCACCTGGCAACCGGCTATCGAAGATCCAGTCCCTCGCAGAACCCAGAGGGAATTTTAACCCAATTAAAGCCCTCCTTAATTAGCCCTCGATTATAAGTACGACCGTGTGCCTGAGGAGGCGTGCATGAACCTATCCGGAATACTCGACAACAAGGGCGTGCCCCTTGAGAAACAGCAGCAATTCACCTGGAAGGAAATGGCGGGCAAGCCAATCAGCAAACTGGATGACGATGCCTTCACCCGTATCCGCGTCATCCTCATGAACGGCATCGAGACCGATGCCCTCCGCTTGAAGCATGGCATCTCCCGCTTCAACGGTGAGCTACGAGGCGTACTCGCCGAGATCCGGCGTGTCGAGCAACACCAGGCCACCCAGGTGAACTGGCTTCTCTCGGCCGATCATTCCCCGCTCGAAACGACCGTGGCCTATGAGCAGGTCGCCATTGAGATCACCGCAGCGGTAGCGCAAACGGAGCCGGACCCCTACCAGGCGCAGACCTATCGTTTCGGCCTGCTGGAAGACTTCGACCACCTCTATCGCTATTCCGCAATGCTGGATCGCCTGGAAGGCAAGGATGCGAACAACATCCTGCAGGGCTACACGGACATCGTTCCCGGCCGCCCAACCAACGTCCATCACCGCGCGCCTGAGAACGACCTGCGGGAAAACTACGAGAAGGACAACGCTGCACTGATCACCAAGATCCACGCGGCAATGATCACCGCGGCGGAATATCAGACGCACGACTACTACATGAATATCGGCCCGCTGTTTGCCGACCCACTCGCGCGTCAGCTTTATGCCGAAATTGCGTCCGTCGAAGAGCAGCACGTGACGCAGTACGGCTCTCTATCGGACCCAACGGAAAGCCATATCGAGAAGTGGCTGGTGCACGAGGCCATGGAAGTCTATGCCTACGCCAGTTGCGCCGAGCAGGAACCGAACCCTCGCATCAAGGCCATTTGGGAGCGCTTCCTCGATTACGAATTGGGCCACCTGAACGTCGCCTGCGAATGGTTCAAGAAGATCGAACGTCGCGACCCGGCCGAGATCCTCGGTGGCCCGCTGCCGAAAATGATCGAGCTGAAGAGCCAACGGCAATTCGTGCGCGACGTGCTGGCTGCGGAAGTAAACCTGCGCACCAACGGTACGCAGTACGTCGACGCCAGCCAGGAAAGCGAGGCTTCGATTGCCTACCGCAATCAACTGGCCTCCCAGAGCTTCGCCGCAGACATCGTCTCGGCCGGCTACCAATGGGCCCCCGGCACCGAACTCGCGCGCAAGGCACCCTGAGAGGAGAGATCACATGTCCAAAGCAGCCAAGATTGGCACCAATTACACCGGTACACAGATGTCCCCTCAGGACACCAAGGCTCAGTTGGAGGCCGCCGAGCAGATTCTTCCGAATGTCCCTGGCGACGCAAGCGCGTTGCTGCAGGAGCGCGCCGTCCGGGCACAGGAGGCCGACCGAATCGGCTCGGTCCCGCCGCCGGGCTCCGTTAAAGGCATGGCCAAGACGGCCATGGACAAGCTGATCGGTGCAGCCCCTGAACTGCTGGTGGACAAGCTGGGTGAGCGGCTGGCTTATGAGCGCACCGGTGTCCGTCTCTACGAAGCGGCTATCGCCAAGGCGGAGGCGCTTCAAGGTAGCGACACCGAGCTGATGGAAACCTTGCGCAAGGTCCGCAACGAAGAGGCCGAGCACATGATGATGCTCAAGGGTGCCATCGAGACGTTGGGCGCCGATCCGACTGCTCAGACACCTTGCGCGGACGTGACAGGCGTTCAGGCACTAGGGATCGTGCAGGTGCTGACCGACCCGCGCACCAACATCCCACAGATGTTGCAGGCATTGTTGACCATTGAGTTGACAGACAATGCTGCATGGGAGCTCCTGATCGAGCTGGCTGACACTGCCGGCCACAGCAAGATGGCCGAGTCGTTCCAGCATTGCCTGACGCAGGAAAATGACCATCTCGTGCGTATCAAATCCCTGCTTCGCGGGGAGCTGCTCACGGATATACGTTGAGACCGAAGGCGCCGGCGCACAGCCGGCGCCCTTACCAGGAAGCGTGTGTTCGAGCGAAACACCAGATAATAGTGACGCCCGCTCCCGGTGTACCGAGCCTCGATGGCTATCGAGGCCAATTCGAGCGCCACTCCGCGACCGGCGCTATCGAATCGACCTAAGGACGACCGCGTCGTCGTAGTCGAAACGCCCATCCCCTCCGGGTACACAACGCTTACCGCCTTATTTGCAGACGAATGGACGTCTCGTGAGGCCTTTCTTGTTGAAAGCGAGGCACTCCTGCAAAGCCTAAGCGGTCATAAAAAGGGCATAACGAAAAACATCTCACCAATGGAGACGCCCCATGACCATGACTCTCAAATCCTGCCAGGCCATCGCTTCGGCACTGATCCTCGGCGCGGCCGCATCGTTCGCCCATGCACAGGAGTCTGCCTCCTCGTTCGTGGACAATGCATCCGCCAAAGGCATCGCTGAGATCGAAGCGGGCAAGCTGGCCCTTGAGAAAGGCACTGCACAGGACGTGAAATCGTTCGCTCAGTCCATGATCGACGACCACACTGCGGCCAACGAGAAGCTGGCAAGCATCGCCAAGCAAAAGGAACTCGACGTCTCTGACAACGCCACCCTTATGGACATGGCGAAGAAGATGATCCTGCAGGTGCGCGACGGTGAGTCCTTCGACAAGGCCTACGCGAACAACCAGGTCGTGGCCCACGAGCAGACCATCGAACTGTTCCGTGAGTACGCCGAGAAAGGCGACGACGCCGAGCTGAAAGCGTTTGCTAATGAAACGCTGCCCAAGCTCGAAGACCACCTGAAGCACGCCAAAGAGCTGGCCAAGGCTCATGGTGGTGAAGCGGCTCAATAAGTCGCAACGCGTGGTTTGAAGGACCCCATACCGCAACGCGGTATGGGGTTTTTGCTGTGCCGCTGCCTGCAATGGGCCGCGATGCTACTGCGCTGAACCCACCTCCCTTGCTCCTGTTTGCCTCGCCGTTCGATGAATGAGGCAGCGTAGTCAGTGGCGGCGTATACGCTGTTTCGCCCAGGAACCTCGGCTCAGGAGCCCAGCCGCACTGCGTTCAGCTTGCTTGTGAAAGGGATTGATCAGACGCGCTGGATCCGAACTTGGCAGCCGTCGCGGCTGACCAGTATCTGCGTGCAGCAAGCAGCGCCTACAGGGTCCTGTGCGTGTCTACGATTGACCACCGATCACTGCCTTCCGCGTAAGCGCCTGACGGCATCCGCTGCCACCGGGATCGTGCCTACAAGCGCACAGCATTAACTACCACAGTCGCCCCGCAGACCTTGGCCGTTCCGCGATACAGGTGATTGCAGTGCCGGCCGAGTGCGCGGCGACCAAACGTCACGCCGCGCATCCTGCACCTTCAGCGATAGACCTTACGGCATGAACACCGCTCGCATGCATTGCTCCTGCTTCTCCTTGAACAAACGATAGCCTTCCGGGCCGTCCTCCAGGCTCATGGGATGCGTCAGGAGGTAGCTGGGGTCCAGCTCGCCTTTCTGGATGTGCTCGAACAGGCGTTTCGCATAGCGCTGCCCGGGCTGCTGCCCAGAGCGCAGCGTCAGGGCCTTGTTGACGATCGCGCCCATGGGGAATTTATCCATGAGCCCGCCATAAACACCGATGACCGACACGGTACCGCCCTTGCGGCACGCGCGGATGGCCTGCCGTAGCACGCTGCCGCGCTCGGTGTGCAGACGCAGCATCTGCTTGGCCTTGTCGTAGGGATAATCGATGCCGGTGCCGTGCGCCTCCATGCCGACCGCATCGATACAACGATCCGGCCCGCGGCCACCAGTGAGCTCCAGCAGCGCCTCGTGGACATTCGTGGTTTCGTAATTGATGGTGATTGCGCCCGCTTTGCGCTCGGCAAGTTCCAAGCGATCCGGGAAACGGTCGATTGCGATCACGCGCTCCGCACCCAACAGATAGGCGCTGCGAATCGCCATCTGCCCTACCCCGCCGCAGCCCCAGACCGCGACGGTCTCGCCTTCGCGTATATCGGCAAGGTCGGCGGCAAAGTAACCGGTCGGCGCGGCGTCCGAGACGAACACGGCCTGCTCGTTACTCACGCCTTCCGGCACCTTGAATACGTTCACGTCGGCAAACGGCACCCGGATATAGGTCGCGTGGCTCCCCGCATAGCCGCCAAACGCATGGCTGTAGCCAAAGATGCCTGCACATGGCTGGCCGTAAGCGATGTCGGTCGCCTCGGGCTTGGGGTTGGAGTTGTCGCAGCAGGAGAAATCCTGCCGCTTGCAGTGCTCACAATCACCACAGCCAACGATGGATATCGTGATGACACGGTCACCGCGCTTGAAGTCCTTGATGCCCGAACCGACCTCGACGATTTCACCCAGGAACTCGTGGCCAATGATGTCACCCGGTTTCATGGCGGGTACGTAGCCGCCAAGCAGGTGCAAGTCAGAACCGCACACCGAGGACATGATCACCTTGAGGATGACGTCACGCGGATTGATGATTTCCGGATCCGGCACCGTTTCGACGGTGAGTTTGTTAGGCCCTTGCCACGTCAGCGCTCTCATGCCGCACCTCCGAATCCAGCCTGGGCCACACCGGGGCCGGGCACTGCATCACCATTTGCCTGGCGTTCCTGCAGCGGATTGAGGCGGGACGACGATACCTCGCCTGTCTCCAGGTACTGTTTGATACGACGCAGTTCATTGGAGAGCACCCGCCCCGAAAATGGGCTGATCAGCGAGGCTGCCGCATAGCCTACCCGCCCCGCCGGTGGTTGGCAGGCCAGCACCGCCTGAATCTCAGTGCCTCGGCCATGTGGCGCATCAAGCAGCTTCAACGTGAAACGGTGCTCGAACGGGCAACCGCTTTCGCTGATCCAGACCAGCCGTTCATTAGGCGTTGCCTCTTCAAGGCGCACCGTCCATTCCGGCTTGCGTCCCATCAACCCATGCAGCGTCCAGCGATAGTCCGTGCCCTCACCTGTTGGCTCGATCCGTTCTACGCAGGAGAGCACACTGGCGAGCGTCTTCGTATCGTGAATAGTGGCGAACACTTCGCTACGTGGCCGGGCGATCGTCACACTGCGCTGTATGGCCTCGGCGTTACGCCAGCCATACTCCTTGGCCAACTCCTGCTCCCAGGGCGAGGCTTCAGTAGCGCGCTTGAGCGGCGAGCGTCCGGTGGCGGCATGGGCCGCCAGCATGGCCCCAGCCGCGACCTGCAGCCAACCACAGATACCTCCCCGGCGCAGGCCGTTGGCAAGGAGCGCGCCGCCACCCACGGACAGCGCGACCCGCTCGCCGCCAGACAGATCAGGTTCCGCCAGGCGTTCCGGCGACATGTGTGTAGCGGCCAGTGGCCGGTCGAATTCGGACATGACTATCCCCTTTTATCGTGACTATTAAGGGGACTCGGTCATTAAAGGGCACGTTCACGATACGGTTATTTATCCCGACGGACGCAACGTTGATATTGCTACGAGATCAGAACTGATTGCTTCCAACACGTATCGTCGGGGTCAAGGCCGTTTTTGCCTTTATTCCTAGGCAATCCGGCGCCCTTTTGGCAGAGTTCCCGAACGCTGTCGCTCCCGACGCTCTTAGCGATGTTCCTGGAAAGGCCGATCAGCGCCTCCTGCTCGATGTGTTGCCCCTTTTGTTTAGCCAGATCGGATTTGCCTGATCCGGACCGCATACCGTTCTAAGGAAAATAATGAATAACGCCCCGTCGCCGGCTAAAACCCAAAGCGAAACCGAGAACATTGCCAGGAGCACATTGAAATTTCCGGTTGTCGGGCTAGGCGCTTCGGCAGGCGGCTTGCCGGCGTTGTTACGGTTCTTCGAGCACATGCCCAGTAATACGGGGATGGCATTCGTCGTTGTGATGCACCTGTCTCCCGACCATGAAAGTAACGCCGACAGCATCTTGCAAAAGGCGACGAAGATGCGGGTTTCGAAGATCACTGAGCCCACGCCGGTCGAGCGGAACAACGTTTATGTGATTTCCCCGCGCATGCAACTGTCGATGAACGACAGCTATCTGCGCGTAACTGACCTGCCGCCCGATCGACCGCGTCACATTGCCGTCGATGTCTTCCTGCGCACACTGGCCGATGCACATCGCGAATACGGCGTGGGTATCGTTCTGTCAGGCAGCGGCAGCGATGGCGCCATTGGTCTGGAACGGGTCAAGGAACAAGGCGGTGTAACACTGGCTCAGGCGCCGGCGGATGCGGAATACGACAGCATGCCCCGAAGCGCGATTGCGACCGGAGCCGTTGACTTCGTACTGCCAGTGGTTGAAATGCCACAAAAGCTCGTTGACCTCTGGGAGAACATCAAGTGCATCCAGTTGCCGCTGGACGATGATTCGGAAGCTCCCGCGTTAGGCCAGAAGCCGGGCAATGATGTTGAACTCAACATCGAGACGCCCTTGCGCGACATCCTTGCGTTGCTCAGGACCCGGACCGGCCATGACTTCAAGCAATACAAACGGGCGACTGTACTGCGTCGGATCGAGCGGCGCATGCAGGTCAATCGGATCAGCGACCTCGACGCCTATGCCAGGTACCTCCATGGGCATCCCGAAGAAACGCGTCCGCTCCTGGATGACATGTTGATTGGCGTGACGAACTTTTTCCGTGACCGTGAAGCCTTTGAAGCGCTGGAACGGGACGTTCTGCCGGTTCTTCTGGATCTGCCACGCGGTGAGGACAATTGCATTCGCGTATGGTCGGCCGGGACCTCCTCCGGGGAGGAGGCGTATTCACTCGCTATCCTTCTGTCCGATCAGATCGCCGAGCATCACACCCCTGTTCAATACCAGGTCTTCGCAACCGATATCGACGACCATGGCATACATGCCGGACGCACTGGGCTTTACCCGGAAGCTATCGTGACCGACATCGCGCCGACGCGCCTGCGGCAGCATTTCATCAAGGAGCAATCGGCCTACCGCATCCGCAAGGAAACCCGGGAACGGGTGCTGTTCGCTTCCCACAATCTTTTGCGCGATCCGCCCTTCTCTCGCCTGCAACTCGTGGTTTGTCGCAACCTTTTGATCTACCTAGACCGCAACGTGCAGGCGGACATCCTGCGCATGTTCCATTTCGCGCTGGTACCGGGCGGCTATCTGTTCCTTGGCAGCTCTGAATCCGCCGACCTGTGCAGCGATCTGTTCGTGGCCGTGGACAAGCGCAACCGGATCTACCGGGCCCGAGCAGTATCCAGCAGCAGCCGTCCGTTGCCGGAAATGCCGGTCAGTACCCCTATCCCGGTCAGCAAGGCCATGGCGCCACAAGGCGTTCGTGAACGCGGCAACAGCAGGGCCTCTTTTGCCGAAACCCATCGGCGCGTGCTCGAGCAATATGCGCCACCCAGCGTATTGGTGAACGAGCATTCGGAAATTGTGCATATGTCCGACCAGGCCGGACGCTTCCTGCGGTACGTCGGCGGCGAACCCTCTCGCAATCTGCTTTCGCTCGTTCAGCCGGAATTGAGGCTCGAGCTGCGCACGGCGCTGTTCCAGGCCGTCCAGAGTGGCATGAGTGTGGAGGCCCGTCGTGTCCAGCTGATGCGTGACGACCGCGCCTATTACGTCAACATGGTCGCGCGCCCCTTCCGCGATGGTGAAGCCAGCTTCGTCCTCATTCTGTTCGACGAAGTCGAGGAAACTATGAGTACCGAGGCCAAGGGGCCCCGAGACGATGACAAGGATTCGGTGCTTTCACAGCTTGAAAGCGAGCTGCAGCGGACCAAGGAGCAATTGCAGACGACGATCGAGCAATCCGAGACCTCGACTGAAGAGCTGAAAGCATCGAACGAGGAACTGCAGGCGATCAATGAAGAGCTGCGCTCCACGACCGAAGAGCTGGAGACGAGCAAGGAAGAGCTGCAGTCCATCAATGAAGAACTGATCACGGTCAATCAGGAGCTGAAATCGAAGGTCGAGGAAACCGACAAGATCAACGATGACCTGCAAAACCTGATCGCATCGAGCGATATCGCGACCGTCTTCGTCGACCGTGCACTGCGTATCAAATGGTACACCCCCAAGGCCAGCTCCTTATTCAGCATCATTGCCACGGACACGGGGCGGCCCATTCTCGACATCACCAATCGCTTGCTCTATCCGGAGATGGCAGCCGACGCGGACGAGGCGTTCACCCATCTGCGCACGATCGAGCGCGAAGTGCGAGGCGTCGATGGCAGCTGGTACATCGCACGGGCGTTGCCTTACCGCACAACGGAAAATCGCATTGACGGTGCGATCCTGACGTTCATCGATATCAGCCAGCGCCGTGAGGCCGAGGCGCGTCTGCGCGAGGGCGAGGAGCGGATGCGGCTCGTGGCGGAAAGCACCCGCGACTACATCATCATCACCCTTGACGACGAAGCCGTTATCAGGACCTGGAATCACGGGGCGGAACGCGTGTTCGGCTATACCGAGGCTGAAGCCGTGGGCCAGCCGCTCTCGATCATTTTTACGCCCGAGGATCTGGCAGCGGGTGCGATGGAAAGCGAACTCCAGACGGCACGCCGAGAAGGCCGTGCCGAAGACGAGCGCTGGCACATCCGCAAGGACGGTAGCCGATTCTTCTGCAGCGGCATTACCACGCCTCTGCATGACCGTGGATGGCAAGGCTTCGCGAAGATTGGCCGCGACATCACCGAACGTAAGCAAACCGAGACAGCACAGGAGTCGCACCTCGAGCAGACGCAAGACATTGCCAAGCTCAAGGACGAGTTCTTTGCCGTCATGTCGCACGAACTCAAGCATCCGCTGAACCTCATCCAGCTGAATGCGGAGCTGGTATCGCGGCTTTCGGTCGTGAAATCCCAGGCGATTGCCAAGCGCTCGATCGACGCGATCCTGACGTCGGTCCGTAGCCAGGCGCGCATCATCGACGACCTGCTGGACCTCTCCCGTATCAACACCGGTAAGTTCAAGCTCAACCGTGAAGCCGTCACGCTGCAGGCGCTAGTGTCCGACATTGCCGATGTGCTCCATGCCGAGAGCACCGTGCGCGATATTGCCATTACCCTCGAAGTACCACGCGCCGAGGACGACCCGCTCGCGGTAAACGCGGACCCAGTGCGCGTCGAACAGATCCTTTGGAACCTGCTTAACAATTCGCTGAAATTCACACCGAACGGCGGTGGGATCACCCTGCGGCTGCAGCGCGAAGACGAGGATGTGCGCATCGACGTCCAGGATACGGGCCAAGGCATTGCCGAACAGTTCCTGCCAAAGGTCTTCGAAATGTTCGGCCAGGCGCCCAACCGCCGGGCCAAGAACAATACCGGCGGGCTCGGCATCGGGCTGGCGCTGGTCAAACAGCTGACCGAAGCCCATGGGGGGCGCGTGGACGTCGCCTCGCCCGGCATCGGAAAGGGCGCGACCTTCAGCGTATGGTTACCCGCCTGCCAGGGCGTGGAGAAATCGGAAGGCGGGGGCCAAGTGGTTGGCGGGCGCTTTGTAGGCTTGCACATCCTGGTTGTCGACGATTCCCCGGATATTTGCGAAATCATGCAGACCCTATTGGAAATCGAGGGCGCCCAGGTGACGACGGCCAGTAACGGTCAACAGGCGCTCGAAATCTGCGACACGGTCGATTTCGACATCATCCTGTCGGATATCGGGATGCCCGGCATGGACGGCCATGCCTTCATGCGCGCGCTACGCCAGACCCAACGTCACGCCGCAACGCCTGCGCTTGCATTGACCGGCTATGGCAGCGAGCGCGACATCAACGAAGCGCTCGAAGCCGGCTTCATGGGGCACGTCGACAAACCCATTTCGTTCGAAGCGCTACTGGCCAAGGTCAGCGATCTGATGGGACGGTGACCGTGACGTGAGGGAAGCGCCGGTTGCCCACGTAACCGACGCTTCCCGACGTTGTTGCTCGGCGCCTGCATGGAACGGCGACTTCCAACGCAACGCTGCAGGATCGGCATTCCTCAGCCTCGGGCACGCACCGAAGCGAAGGCCACGCTATCGGCGGGCAACATCGGCATGCGTGCATGCGAGACCTTCTGGGCTTTCTGCGAAACGCGATAGTCCATATGGCGCGCCATCATCCGAAGCGCTGCGTCTACCAGTTCGATGGTCAGCTGCTCGCCCGGGCAACGGTGGTGCGACTCATAGGTGCCGCCACCCTGTGTCAACAGCGCATTCTCTTGCTCCGGATCCTCATGGAACCGCTGCGGCAGGAACGCCTCGGGACGCTCCCACTGTTCCAGATCCCGGTTCGAACCGAACAGGTCGAGAAGCGTCCTCGTGCCCTTGGTGAAGCGATAGCCGTTCCATTCGAAGTCTTCCCGCACCCGCGCGGCCGTCGCCGGGAAGAAGGCATAAAGGCGGCGAACCTCTTGCGTGAACGGCCGGACCCACTTGTCTTCGGCCTGTAGTCGCGGCTTCCATTCGGGATGGCGATCCAGCTCCATCGCGGCAAAGGTGATGAACCGAGCCACCGCTACGGTGGGCCGAATAACGTTGAGCAGTTCGACTGCCGCTATCTGCTCATCCAGAGGCTGGCCGTCCGCATCGCGGTGGTTGGCAACGATTGCCAGGGCACGACCATCCGCGACGGGAAGCTGGCCGTCGCGATAGGCGCGCACTTGGCGGGCGGCCCAGCGCTCGGCCGCCTTGCGATCGAACCGGGCTTTCACATAGCGAGGGTCGACGCGTCCGCCTCCGTCAATGAGACTTGCCATCTGCCGCGCGCGGCGGCGGCGCTCACGTGGCCCTGGCAGTGGCACGCCGGCCCACTCGCAAACGACGCTGAACAACAGCCGCTCGACCTCTTGTAGCAGCGGCACACGGCGCATCCGTGACCACCTCGGCAGTGCGCCCTCCCAGGCCTGTGAGAACCGCTGCACCAGCTCATGGCGGTGGGATGGCTCGACCACTTGCATGAACATGGCCTTGCGTACCCGGTGGGCTTCGCCATCGAGCCCCTGTACGCCACCCTTGCCCAGCAATACCCCCAGCATGCGCTCCGGTGCCGCCCCTTCCCGGATGAACCGCGACTCATCGTAGAAAATCTGCGCGGCGGCCTGGCCACGCATGCAGATCGTCTCCTGGAAAAATAGGCGCGTGACGAATACAGGACTGCGGTACCGATCACATCGGCCGCGTATGAATTCGTAGCCTTCCTGGATAAAGGCCAAGGTGCTATCGCGAAGGGTATCGCCGGGGATGTCGCTCACAAGAACCTCGCTGTTGGTGAAACCTGGCATCAGTCAACCGACCGGACAGCTTCCACGGGGGTTCAAGCGGAGCGGGGATGCGTGGCGTTTCAGCATGCGTCCAGAACGATTTGACGAAAGGACGAAACGACGCCGTTCGCCCGCCGGTCAGCTCTTATGCCGTTCCGATTAATCTTTGCCACAGGCTATCGATTCGCCCAATGTTCTACGACTGGATCCGCGAAAACCAATTCCTCTTTACCCTTGGCATATCGACGGGCACGCTGATTGTCTGGATCTTCTATGCCCACCTCCTCCTGCTGAGCCATCGGCGTCAGCGGCGACCGAAACTGATCATCAACCGTGGCGCAGGCCGCGATCTGCGTTCGCTCTGCCTTATCTCCAACATGAGCGCAGAGCCAATCTTCATCAATCAGATCTTTTTCCTCCTGCACACGTCGAAGGGCACGTTCAGCAGCGACGTCACCGACGTGCGCGAAGGTGGCGACGATGAGAACCCAGGCGAAATTGTGCTAAGCCAGGCGACCCACCAGGGGCCGCTACGCACGGGGGACTACACGCACATCGGCAGTTTCGCCTCGCTCATCAGCCGCGTCTCCAAGCAGCACGGGCTGGACGTGGATTACAAGCTCTTCCCCAAAGGCGATATCTCGTTCCACTCCATCGAGATACGCGTCGTGGCGTACTACAGCTCGGAGCCAGAGGCGATTGGCGTGATGCGGGGCTATGAACTACGCGGCTGCGACGGCGGTTGCCGCCTGCACGCAGACGACCACCAAACCAAGCAGTTCACTACGCCGCGCCAGCGCCGTTTGGTCAAGAAACAGTGGATGGTGGGAGAATAAGACGGCAGAACGCAACGTCTGGCGCGCCGGTCAGGCCAGGCGAACCCTGTCAGATCATGCCGTTCTACCGGTTAACATCTCGTTATTCCGGAGTGCCCATGAATCGTCCCATTCAGCCCCACGTCGAAACCGAGCCCGGCTCACTGCCGGAGACAGCCCATCACGTCAGCGCACGTCGCGGCATCGCTACCCCGGCAGACCCGCTCGAGAAGCTCGAATTGCCTATCATGACGCCCGAAGCAGACGACGCGCCTGCCTCCGGTGACCTACCCTTGTGACCAGAGGAGCCCTATCGATGAGCGACGTACAAGCACTGGTGGATTACCTCGCCGAACATGATCTCAAGCTGGCCACCGCCGAATCCTGCACCGCAGGAAAAATCATCGACCTGCTCGGCAGCTGCCCGGGCAGCGGAAGTTATCTCGACGCTGGCTACGTCGTCTACTCGCCTGAGGCGAAGACTCGACTATTAGGCGTTACGCCTGAAACGATCGAGACATACGGGCTGACGAGCGAAGAGGTGTCCAGCGCCATGGCCAAGGGCGCACTTCGCGACAGCGAAGCCACTGTGGCCGTAGCCACCACAGGCGTCGCCGGGCCGGAGCCAATGGGTGACATTCCGCCAGGTACCGTCTGCTTTGCCTGGGGATTTAGAATCAACGAAGACATACACGTGTATACCGAGACCCGGCGCTTCGAAGGCGACCGCAGCGATGTCATCAAGGACGCCGCGCTCTATGCGCTCGACCGTATACCGACCATTCGCTCGAACATGACCAAGGGAGAAGGAAACCTATGACCGATTCTGAACAACGCGCCATCATCGAGGAGCTGCAGGTCGTCCAGGCTTTCGACGCGGAACGCGAGGCCGAGCGCCGTATCGCATTCATCGCTGAGCAGATGCAGGCCGCTCGCAGACAAACGCTGGTACTCGGCATCAGCGGCGGGGTCGACTCGACCGTAGCCGGTCGCCTTGCGCAACTGGCCGCCGAGCGCGTGCGTGCCAACAGCGATATCGATGCCCGCTTCATCGCCGTTCGGTTGCCCTATGGCGAACAGCACGATGAAGCCGATGCTCAGGCAGCGCTCGAATTCATCAAGGCGGATGAGGTCCTGACGGTGAACATCAAGCAGGCCAGCGACGGCATGCGCGATCAGCTCAAGGCCGGCGGGCTGGCGTTTCGGGATGAAGCCCACGAGGATTTCGTCATGGGCAACGTAAAGGCTCGCCAGCGCATGATTGCGCAGTACGCGATAGCGGGCGCCCGCGAAGGACTCGTCATTGGGACAGACCATGCGGCAGAAGCTGTGATGGGCTTCTTCACCAAGCATGGCGATGGTGCCTGCGACATCGCGCCACTCTCAGGCCTGACAAAGCGCCGGGTGCGGGCGGTGGGTATCTGGCTGGGTGCGCCGGCTGCCATGGTGAACAAGGTTCCCACAGCGGACCTTGAGAGCCTGAGACCCGGCCACGCCGATGAAACGGCGCTGGGTGTGACGTATGAGGAAATCGACGCGTTTCTTGAGGGGCAGACGATCTCGAGCGAATCGAGAGCCATTATCCTGCGTACTTATGAGAACACTCGCCATAAGCGAGCCCTACCTACCGCCCCTTCGAGCCATTCCTGACCCGTCCGAAGGGATGCTGTGCTACCGGACCGGTAGCACAGCGACCACTCAGCCCACCGAAGCCACCGGGTCGGCGCTACGCGGGTAGGTGCGCTCTTCCTCGATGGTGCCGTCCATTTTGTGAATCTTGACCGTGCCCTCGCGGGTTTCCATGAAGTCTGCGGTCAGCTTCAGCAATTCAGCTTTGGTTTCAGCACGTTTGGAGGCTCGTGTCGCCCCCTGCTTTTTAAGCTCCCACCCTCGTTCCGTTTGGGTGATGTGGTACTCGTTCATCTTGGCCCTCCGATGAAAACACCAATTGACGAAAATCAGTGGGCGGCCGCTTATGAAGCCGTCCCCTTATTGTTGAGACGTACCCAATACTGAATGATCCCTCAAGCAGACGAGTGACGGCATTTTAATTACACTTTTCGCCAGCGTAAAAATAAGTGTTTCAGGAGTTGTAGACCAGCAGACCATCACTATCAAGAACTTATACAAAACTTCTACAGAGGTTGTACAAGTTCTATAAGCTATACATTAGTTATGTGTTACTTATGTAGGCATGGCAATAAAAAGGGGCTCTATTCGAGCCCCTGTCGAGGATTATGCTTCCTCATTGCGTCTGCTACGGCTGTTCTGCCCGCCTTTTCGACCCGCTTCGGACGCGCGAGCCCGGTCGTTCGCGAAGTTGCCGCCGCTGTTGTGCCCGCCCTTGCGCCCCGCCTCTACGGCTTTCTCACGGTTGTTTGCAAAGTTGCCTGGATTAGTATTAGCCATGGTCTTTTCCTCGCGTCCACCAAAAGTGCAAACCCGAACTTGGGTTACAAGTTTCAGAACGAGGCGAGTTATCACAAGTTCTGGCTTACTCTTCTGACAGCGACCGATGGCCTATTTTGATATCAGCGCTTCGCTTGGCTGGCATCATGCCGCAATCGTCACGATATCATCCTTCGTTAGCACACCCAGGAATATGCAAACTTTGTAAATCTTCACGCTTGTCTGGCAGTTACCCAAGGCCATCATTAACCACTATGCTCTGAACGGGTAGCGGCATCCTGCTGCCTAAGTATAGATGGCCGCCTCAGGCAAACCGGGCCCATGCGTACCGACACCATCTCCGGCCCGCTGGCATGTTTTCCACAGTTGCTATCGCCTTTAAACAATTAAAACGAGGTACGTATCATGGCTGCGAACAGTCTGGACAAGATTGCCATCGTCGAATCTGCCTTCGCCCCACTGGCATGCTCATGCCAGCCCGAAGGCAATCACCTTCAGATACGCGTTACTCAGCAAAGCGCTCAGGGCGATACCCTGCTCTATGAAGCGCACCACGGCTACGAGGAACTCGACAGCCTGCGGTCGACTGCTCAGCTGGTGCTGGAGATACGGCAGCACCTGTCTACCAATACGGGCGTCGGGACGGTCTGGAAGCGCAAGGGACTGCTGGGCTGATTCATTTCCCTGTGCCGAGCGCCCTTCGTGGGCGCTTGGCCTACTGCCACGGATACGCCTGCTACGCATTCTGGGATGGTACTAATACGGCATTCCCCTGAAGAATGGTGAACCTGATCTGGTGCAGCCGCGACACCTGACTGTTTCGCGCAGCGTCCAAAAGGCCGCTTTCGCAAATAACAGAACTCCAGATCCAGCGCCTTGGCAATCGCCCAATTTCACTCGCGATCAGCGCCTCACCTCCGGCGGGCGGTCAAAGCTGCTATGGACATGCCTGACTTCCGTCGTTTGATCGGAAGTGACGGCTCTACGCCTTCGCTCCGCCTCTGACAATCGATGGACGACAGTGCACGCGTCTCCATAGTGAAACTGCCGTACTGCTGGTCCATCCATAGGTAAAAACCCTTTCCGTACAATTCCTGCCCGGAAGCCCCCAGATAAGCGGGCCGGCACCGATACCGTTCGATCATCAACGGGAACGTGAGCGGGGGCTGGCCAGTCGAGATGCACGTAACGACTGCTTCAGGAGGCGGCCATGCTCGCCCAGCGACATACGTTCGAGATCAATTACCTGTACCGCAATGACCCCCGGGTCGAGATCGTGGAAGCACAGTCAGATCGTTTCCCTGCGGGCAGCGCTGCTCGCCATCTCTTGCATGTTCACGAGGGGGGCGAAGCCTTTCAGGCGGCAGCGAACGATGACCAGCAGCTGATTGAAGACGATCAGACAGCCCTCGACCAGGCGGGCCGCGCCGGCATCACCGACATTCGCGTTACCCGCCTCGAGCACACGCACAAAGCAGGCTCGACGCCCGGCCATTATCAGCAGCCCTGAGCGCTGACGCTTTCTTCTTATCTACGACTGGAGGTTCCATGTCCGACTTTCCTCGCAACCCGATGCCCAGACAGCAGCAAGAAGTACCCGGCAGCCAACTCAAGATGAACCCGAAACCCGATTGCGGCGAAGAGAGCTACAAAGGCTCGGGCCGCCTCGCCGGAAAGGTTGCCCTCATTACAGGCGGTGACAGCGGGATCGGCCGCGCCGTCGCAATCGCCTACGCGCGCGAAGGTGCTGACGTCGCCATTTCTTACCTCAACGAACACGAGGACGCGAAGGAGACGGCTCAGTATGTTGAGCAGGCAGGCCGTGGCTGCCTGCTGCTGCCGGGCGACATCGCAAACCGCCAGCAGTGCCTGGATATCGTCGAGCAGACCGTCGCGCGCTATGGCCGCATCGACGTGCTGGTGAATAACGCCGCCTTCCAGATGACGCGTACCAGCCTTGAAGAAATTCCGGACGAGGAATGGGTGCGCACCTTCGATATCAACATCACCGCCATGTTCCGTATTACGCAGGCCGCCGTGAAGCACATGCCAAAGGGCGGTTCGATCATCAATACCACCTCCGTCAACTCTGACATGCCGAAACCGACCCTGCTGCCGTATGCCGCAACCAAGGGCGCCATCGCCAACTTCACGGCAGGCCTCGCGCAGATGCTTGCCGAGAAAGGCATCCGTGCGAACAGCGTCGCACCGGGCCCTATCTGGACACCGCTGATTGTTTCCACCATGCCGGAAGATCAGGTCGAAAGCTTCGGCGAGCAGACCCCGATGGGGCGTCCCGGCCAACCTGTGGAGCTGTCCTCGGTTTACGTCATGCTCGCCTCTGACGAATCGAGCTACACCTCCGGTGCGCGTATCGCCGTCACGGGTGGCAAGCCCATTCTCTGATCGGCCAGATACGAGAAAGGCCCGCCGCAGCAATGCTACGGCGGGCCTTTCTTTATGCAACCACAGTCCCGTTCGCTATCGAGCGACTAGCCGCTCACGCAGCCGCACACGCCTGGCGTCGCGGCGAGCCGAACACGAAGGGAAGCACGCTGAGCAGACCCAGCACCGCCAGCGTGCAGCCGATCCACAGCGGTGATGTCAGGCCGTAGCCACCATCAATGGCCGCCCCGCCCGCCCAACTGGCGAACGCGATACCGCCCGTAATGACCGACGTATGCATCGTATTGACCAGGGGCCGTGGCTGCGCGGCGTTCATGACGCGTGCGGCCATCGCAGGGTTGAGCGAAACACCGGTCAAACCCACCAGGAAGAACGCGATCATGCTGGGGATCCAATGCTCGGCCAGCAGCGCAAAGCCAGCCAATGCACAGGTCAGGGCCAACAGGCCCCCTGCCTGGATCTGCAATGTGTAGCGATCCGCAAAGCGCCCCACCACGGCGTTACCCACCACATTCGCGACGCCATACGCCACGAGCAGCAGCGGGACCGTTCTTTCAGATACGCCTGCCAGCCCCGTGAAGATTGGAGAAAAGTAGCTGACGGCTGCCAGCGCGGCGCCGATGATCAAGCCACTGGTGGCATACGCCGCCCACAGGCGGCGATTCTTCAGCAGGCGGAACTCCGCAGCCAGGCTTACCGCGTCAGGCCCGGAAGACGCGGGTATGCGCAGTATCACTACTGCAGTGCAAATCAAAGCAAAGACGGTGATCGAGCCAAAGCTGATCCGCCAGCCAAACGCCTGCTCGATGAACGCCGTTCCCGGCACGCCCAACACAGGTGCCAGCATCAGCCCACCCAGCATCACTGCCGCCGCGCGACCGCGCGTATTCGGCGCCACCATCTCTGCACCAATCGTCAACGCAACCCCAATACACGCTGCGCTGGCAATACCCATGACGACCCGCATGGCCGCCATCATGGTGTAGTCGGTAGCGAATGCAGCCACCACGCTCGAAATCACATAAAACCCGAGCAGACCGACCAGGGCACGTTTATCAGGAATGCGAAATGCGAGCACTGTCGCGGTCAGCAGCGGCCCACCCAGCGCCATGCCCAAGGCATACCACGAAATGAGATAGCCAATTTCGCCAACGCTGCGATCGAACGCGTGCGCCAGCCCCGGCATCATGCCGGCGACCATGAACTCGGCGGTGGTAAGGGTAAAGATGGTGAACCCGAGCAGGTACACCACGAAGGGCAAGGCAGTTCTTTCTTTCATAGGGACAACGGTCACTTCATACATTGAGCACAGGCGTCGCACCTGGCTTGAAAAACAACGATGCCTGCCGACAATGACAGACGATGGCTGACGCGAATGGGCGCCAAACGAGATGCGCCGCCAATCCAGGCGGCGCTTACGGGCAGCGGCTCCATGTGGTGAGCCGCAAAAAGCAGCGCCGGGCTACGAGGCCCGGCGCCGTGAAACGGTCTGACCTCACGCGGCGCCGGCAAATGGCGGCAGCGTGAGCGTCGACAGTCTTTTTATGCAAAGCCATCGGTCGGCACCGTTATGTGTCTGGCTCCAGCAGGGACGACACCAGGCGGACGGCACTGGAAAGGCCGACGGTGCACCGATTGGTTATTGGGCGCGAAATGCTACCGGAAGTTGCACGCCTCGCCAAAGGCTTTCCCATGGCAGCGCCCAATACAAGTGAGCGCACGGCGGGTGAATGCAGGCGAACGCCGACCGGGGCGGTGGCACATAAGAACGAAAGTCCGCTAAGGCGGGCTTTTGACTGTTACGGCGTAGCGGCTTCTAACGGCCTAAACGCCCCAGGAACCTCAAAAACAGCCTGCTCAGCACGCTGTGAAACCGCCTGCTCTGTCCAGTGACGCGTGTCGCGATTGGCAGAAACCGGCTAGAAGCTATCGCCTAATAAATAGATCTATTCCCTATTTCAACGTCCGCCCGCTTCGTCTCGTACCGCTTGGCATCTCGATCGAAAAGCCTATACCGTTCCAGGTCGTCTCCCATCTGTCTGGTAGTCAGATCTGAATGCCCAACCTCGATTTTGCAGCTGACATAGCGGCTGTGGCCCGTATCAAGTCTATCCCCACCATCCTGAAAATGATGAAAGAGCTTACCGCCATGCGGTTCGCAACCGTTGCCAGGGTCACCGAGCGGCGTTGGATCGCATGCGCTGTGGATGATGCTCTCGAGTTCGGCATCGGGCCAGGTGACGAAATACCACTTGAGACCACCATTTGTGACGAGATCCGGCAGCACCGGGAGCCCGTCATTTTTGAGCACGCGAGCGAGCACCCCGTCTATTCAATCCATCACACACCGAAGATCTATGGATTGGAGAGTTATGTCTCGATTCCGATCGTGCTTTCGAACGGGGACTTTTTTGGCACGCTCTGCGCCATCGATCGGGTGCCTGTAGAACTCGATACCGCCTAGGTAGTGACCTCGGCCACCTTGTTTGCTGAGCTGATCGCCACGAACCTCGAAATGCAACGCGCACTCACCGACAGCGAAAACGATTTAGCCGGCGCAAACGAGACAGCGCGCCTGCAAAACGAGTTTGTGTCGGTATTGAGCCACGATCTACGTACGCCCCTAAGCGCAATACAAATGTCTGCCCAGATGCTTGAGCAGAAACTGTCTGATCGGCAGGAGCGGAAGTTCACCACCACGATTCTGACAAGCACCTATCGCATGAGCGCGCTGATCGAAGACGTACTGGACTTTGCGCGCGGTCGGCTCGGCGGTGGAATACCCGTCAACAGAGCGCCGGTGAACGATCTGCCGGAGCTATTGCAGGGCGTGATCAGCGAAGTACGGGTATCGCACCCGTCGGTGCTCATCGAGCAATCGGTCGCGATCAAAGGAGACGTTTATTGCGATGCCTCGCGGATCGGCCAGCTACTCGCCAACCTGCTGACAAATGCGGTCACGCATGGTGCGAAAGATCAGCCGGTGACGGTGAATGTCTCTAAAGATGGGGAATGCCTGCGCGTCGAGGTGCATAACTACGGTTCGCCCATTCCTGCAGAGCTGCTGCCGCTCCTTTTCCAACCCTTCACACGCTCCGCCACCGGGAGCCGTGCGGAAGGTCTAGGCCTTGGCCTTTACATCGCGGCCCAGATCGTATCTGCGCATAACGGCACATTGGCGGTGAGCTCCACGGAAGATGTCGGCACGCGTTTTGTTGCGAGATTCCCATCAGGACCGGTGGACTAGAGAGCGGTAGCCCCGCTCGGGCTCCGGGATAAATAAATCTGTCCCGTTTTTCCTACTGATAAATAATTCTGTCCCCTTTTCCACTACTTTTTCCCCAATGATATCCTCTATAATTCGCACTTCTCGCTCACACGAAACAGTGTGGAAGATATATCCTCTCTCACTGTCGGGGATAGCCAAGCCCGCCCCATTATCTCTAAGGGCCGCTATACCGGCTCCGGGTAAATTAGTGAATCCACAATAAGAGGGAGGCAGATGGAATGCTGAATAGCTAATTGCGCTCCTAAGCCGCTTTTCATAAAAGTTTTTATTCATAAGCTCCGTACTCATTGTTAGCAAGAGGATACTGAGATAGCTCATGGCGACCCAAGAACAGACATAGCCTGCAGAGCTCAGGTTGAACTTAGATCCCTTGTGTTGTTTCGCATCCTTGTAGATGCCCCAGAACAAAAGTAATAGCGTAGCGGGTATGCTGACGTATCCAATTAGGAACGAAATCGCTACAAACCAAAAAATCGGAGTGAGGATGAAGGTGAGGGCTAACTGTGCCCCTGGCAGCTCTTGCGGCGGCATACCGGTCAGTTCGGCAATGGCCATGTCAGAACTTATTTTAGATGCTGTAGCTATGCTAACTGCTGCTAACGTCCCAACCATCCCTAAGAGTGTCTTATGAGTCGCGACTATTCGCGCAAGATTTAGAAAGAACCAAAGGTACACAGCGGCTGTAGTACATGTTGCGATCAGCAGAAGAAGCCCTACGGGGGCTCGGGGTTTCCAACCTGTTAATTGGTGAACCCCAGTAATTGAAAAAAGCAATGCCAGAAACACCAGAAATATTGCCATTGAATATTCGGCGGCCGTCCACTCCCGTACTTTTCGATACCACGCCAATTTTGCCGCTGAGCCTCGGACATGGGCTACCTGTCCTGCCAGCATAGCGACAAGACAGATGACAAGGAGCGAAACTGACAATTCGGACATGCAATTCCTTATTAATGGGTTTTACTTAAACTTATCGCCCCGAACGGCCAATCACCAGGGAACGAAAAGGGGACAGATTGAACTAGCCCCGGTTTCACGGACACCGGCCTAAGAGACAGCGTGTAGCGCTCATACTCAAACGGCGTCATGTATACCAGATATGAGTGCCGTCGCTGCCGGTTGTAGAACACCTCAATGTAGTCGAACAAGCTTTGCCTGGCTTCGTCGAAGGTGCGGTACTTGTGGTGGCGTACGTGCTCGGTTTTCAGGGTATGGAAGAAGCTCTCCATCGCCGCGTTGTCGTGGCAATTGCCCTTACGGCTCATGCTCGGTTGGATATTGTTTTGAGCTAGCAATGCTTGATAGCGAGCCGTTCTGTACTGCACACCTTGATCGGTGTGCAGCAGCAATCCAATCGGCTTGGCACGCCTACCCAGGCTCATTTCGAGCGCCAACGTTGCCAACTCCTGACTGGGCTTTCTATCCATTGCCCAGCCCACGATCAGCCAAGAGTAGAGATCCATAATTACCGACAGTTAGAGCCAACCTTGAGCTGTCGGGATGAACGTGATGTCTGCGACCCAGCGCTCGTTTGGTCTGTCCGCGTAAAAGCGCCTCAGGAGCCGATGCTCAACGATGTGCTCAAAGGTTCGTCCGCGGCCAGCCTGCTGCCATACCAAGGCTTGTCTCGTTTTGAGGCCCGCCTCCCGCTTCAAACGGGCAATGCGGTTGAGGCCCGCGGTACAGCCCTGGCTACGCAGCTCCCGATGAATCCGTATAGGTCCATACGTCTCGCGGCTATCGAAATGGACAGTTTCGATCTGGCCCAGCAACGTGCGGTTTGCTCTTGAGCGCCGGGACTCGGATCGGTTACGCCACGCGTAGTATCCGCTTGGCGAGACTCCCACCGTTCGACAAAGCCTGCGGATCGGATACTGAGCTGCATGATCACGGATGAAGGCGTACTTCACACGAGGCTCTTGGCAAAGTACGCAGCCGCCTTTTTTAGAATTTCGTCCCCTCGCGCAACCGCTCCAGTTCGCGCTTTAGCTGATCGGTTTCAGCCTCTGGTTCAGCTTGACGGCCAGAGCCTGGAAAAGCATTGGTTTGGTTCTGATCGATCTGCTGCTTCCACTTGTAGAGCTGGGTGACACGGATGCCGAGCTCGCGCGCAAGCTGGGTGCAAGACTTATCTGTGTTGCAAAGCTGGCGCACGCCTCTCGCTTGAACTCTGGGCTGTAGCGCTGGTAGGTACGCTTATCTGTCATGGGACACCTTCCTCTCTGACGGTATAGTCAAATTTGTGGTGTCCGTAAAATCAGGGTCGATTCAATCTGTCCCCTTTTTCCGAGCAGCAGCGCCCGCGCAGAAACCATTCAGAGAAGCGATCAATAATTTTGTTTTGGGCCCGCACGGAGTCGGCGTGCTTCGCTCTGAAATCCTCAACGCAACTTTTTGCTCTAAGCTTGATGGCAGAGGCGTCTGTGATACCTTCGTGCCTTGGAGGGTAAATAGTCAGAGCAGTTTAGAAGGTCTGTCTACCGCGCCCATACACGAGCAGATTGAAAACCAGAAGAGCAGAACCAAGAACTTACCCAGGCCCGCGACCTACTTCTACCCCGCCTGATGAATGGCAAAATCACTGTTTGACTTTTTGGATGGAACCAGATGAAAGCCGAAGAAAGCACTGTTGGTCATATCCTCACGGATCAGATTTGCTACGAAATCCCCCCGTACCAACGGCCTTACTCTTGGAGGGCGGAGAACGTCCAGCAGCTGCTAGAAGATGTCTGGGAGGCTTATGGCAACAGCGACGAGGAATACTTTATTGGCTCTCTCATCGCCATCGAGATTGAAAAGGGTAAGCGTTACGACGTAGTAGACGGCCAGCAGCGCCTGACAACTCTCAACCTCATCCTCGCTCGTCTGCGTGATCATATTGAAGATGGTGCCGCTAAAGCCGTGCTGGGTAAGCGTGTTCTACCCCGCAATGAGCTGACAGGCGAAACAGAAACTCCTCGCCTGTTGCTGCGTCGTAAAGATCAGAGCTTTTTCCGTCGCCATGTTCTCGACTCTCAGCCTCTCCCGCCAGCAGCCGAACGCAGCAAACTCGATGCCCCTCAACAGCGCATCACAGAAAACCTTGAGGCTATCGACTCATTCCTAGGGCAACAAGATCAGCAAACACTCAAGTTTTTTGCCAACTACTTGCTTAGTCAGGTTTACGTAGTTTTCGTCAAAACCGAATCGCTAAAGTCCGCCTACCGCCTGTTCAACGTGCTTAATGCCCGTGGCATGTCTTTGTCGAATGCAGACCTGATTAAGAACACTCTTTTTAGCGACTTAGGCAGCCAACAAAACCTGAGCAATGAGCTGGAGGATCGATGGCTGGAACTGGAAGAAATTGTAGGTATCGATCTGCTAGATAGCTTCCTCAGCCATCACCGCACCTCTCTTATGGCAGCCAAAGCCAGGGGCTCCCTGCACGAAGAATATAGCGCTATTATTGAAGGGTTCGTAGGAGGCCCCTTCGCCTTCCTCGATCGGGTTATCCTCTCTGCTAAAAATTTCATGCGCATCTGGGATATCGATTTTCAAGATGCAGCATCGGTGAGAGCGCTCAACGCTCTCTGGCGCGTCAGCTATGACGAATGGATACCTCCGCTGCTCGCCTACCTGAACCAGCCGGTGGACGGCCTGACCGAGCCGCAGTACCTAAGCCTGCTGGAACGAATCACCATGCAGAACTGGGTTCGTCGTCTTGGGCGCACAGCTCGGCTGACCGTTTACTTCAAGCTGATCAATGCTATCAAAGCCGGGAAAACCGTTGATGAGGTGGGTAGCATTTTCCGAACCCACGCGAACAATGATGAATTCATCAATCTCTTGGGTGGCGAAATCTACGGCAAACCGTTTGACGCGGCAGTGCTCTTGCGCCTGGAAGAAGCCTCGCAGGATGATTCAGTCACGAAGACATTTAGTGGTCGACTGACCATAGAGCATGTTATGCCCCAAGCATTGAAAGATGTTTATTGGAAAAATCGGTTTAACCCTGAGAATCATAGCCTTTGGCTCCATCGCCTTGGCAACCTGGCCATGCTGAGTGGTGGCAAGAACTACAAAGCGCAGTACTTCGATTTTGATCGCAAAAAGAAGATTTACCTGGACAGGGATAAAAAAGTCTCCTTCGATCTGACCAAAGAAATATGCGCTTTAGCCGAATGGAGTGAAGACGCCTTGAAAGCACGCCAGGAACGACTCGTTAAATTGGCCAAGGAGACTTGGTCGATTGGCTGACAACAACAGAAAACGGGACACATTTATTTATTGCGGGGGGATAAGGAAACCCTCACCTTCCCGTCCCTTCAAGAAATACCGAGCTCTACCCACGGCGTGAAGAAGGTGGGATTACACAGCAACAAAAGCCCGCTAATGCGGGCTTTCGCTTATTACAGCGTAGCGGCTTCTACCAGCCTACTCATTCCCACTCTATTATCAATTGGCCACTGAGGTCGTTACAAAACGGCACAGCCAGCGGTGATAGAAGCAAAAGACCATGAAAAATGCCATGACAGAGCTAAACACGCTCAAGAAGCACAGTTTGCCTCTCCCATGGCCAAGGCAGCCGATAGCGGCCGCTCTAGGATGACCAACTCATCCGTTCTGCCATTGCTTCATCGTGACTACGATTTTCATCAACCGCTCCTAATTCACGGATGCCCGCAAGCCTCGCGAATAGCCTACTCGCCCTACTAACAGGCCGTCCGATTCGGGTTCTATTCCATTTCCATGGACGGGTCTTCGAGAACGGCGAGACATTCTATCGATTCCAGGAGCCCATTGTTCCGATCTTGACCAAGATCACCTGTACCACAGGGATCGCTGACGCCATGGTGGCCGGCTACACGCTCGACATCGCCGAGGTCGCGGCCTTCGCAGGAAAGGCGGCGCTTGAGTTCGCCCCCAATGCCGGATTCGACCGGCGCTTTGCCAAGCGATTGAGCGACGTCTTCACCACCAAGCCATGCGCGTACACGATGCCCCAGATCGATTGGACAGGCTAAACTAACGCTACGGCTCAAACGGGGGCACTGTATTCGTGCATATTTCAAGGTTACAGCTCGTCAACTACCGGAATTTCGAGCGCGCGAATATCGTCTTCAACAAGGGCGTAAACACGATCATCGGTGAGAACGGGTCAGGCAAGACCAACCTGTTCCGGGCGTTGCGCCTCTTGCTCGACGACTCGCTGCTGCGCTCGGCATATAGGCTCGACGAGAAGGACTTCCACCGGGGCCTTGGGGATTGGCGCGGTCACTGGTTGATCATTAGCCTTGAGTTCGATGAGGTATCCCAAGACGAGGCAATACAGTCCCTCTTTTTGCATGGGACTGGCAACATCGCAGACGGCGTGATCGGCAAGGCGACCTACAACCTGATTTTTCGCCCCAAGGCGGCAGTTCGGCGGACCCTGGCCGACCTTGCGGCCGGTGATGCGGTAGGACTAGCCGAGGCACGTTCGAAGATCACTATTTCGGATTATGAAACGCTCTTCACCGGCAAGAGCACCGCAAACTTCCTTGACCCCGAAACCTACAGGCAACTGGTTGGCGACTTCGATGCAGTGATATTTCCCGAAGAACTGAAGAATCCCGCTATCGGGGGCGTCATCCCGGGCATGCTCTCGATCTCGCGAGAAGTGTGCTTCACCTTCGTGCAGGCGCTGCGCGATGTGGTCGCCGAATTCCAGAACAATCGCACCAACCCCCTCCTAACCCTGCTGAAGTGCCGAAGCGGTGAGATCGATCCACAGAGCTTCGAGCCGATCAGCGCGCTCGTCAAAGGGCTTAACGATGCAATCGAGGGCCTGCCAGATGTCGAAACTATCCGCGCCGATATTCGCGACACCATTACCGATGCGGCAGGCGAGACATACTCCCCGCGATCACTTTCGATCCGCTCGGATCTGCCCGACGAGGCCGACCGCCTGTTCCAGTCACTCAAGCTGTTTGTGGGCGAGAGCGAGGAACAATATGAGGGCGCGATTCACGAGTTGAGTCTGGGCGGTGCGAACCTCATCTACCTGACGCTAAAGCTGCTCGAGTTCAAATATCAGAAGCAGAAAGAATCCTTCGCAAACTTTCTCGTGATCGAGGAGCCGGAGGCACACATCCACACCCATATCCAGAAAACGCTGTTCGACCGGCTGAACTATGATGACACCCAGGTCATCTACTCCACCCATTCGACCCATATATCCGAAGTTAACAACGTCCTGAACATCAACATCCTCGGCCGGCAGGGCGGACGATGCGAGGTGTTTCAACCATCTGCCGGACTAGACGCCGGCCAGATCGGTAATATCCAGCGCTACTTGGATGCAGTCCGCAGCAACCTGCTCTTTGCCAAGAGCGTGGTGCTGGTTGAGGGCGACGCCGAGGAGATCCTCATCCCGATCCTCATTAAAAAGGTCTTCGGGCTCAGCCTTGACGAGCTGGGGATCAGCTTGATCAACATCCGAAGCACCGGCTTCGAGAATGTTGCGGTGCTTTTTCACAACGAGCGTATCCGCAAGCGCTGCGCGATCATCACCGACCTTGATCGCGCGTTTATCGATACGGCCGAGGACGTGCTCGACGATGACGATGTGGCAGCAGCAAAGAAGAAGGCGCGGAGGTCTCAGGTCGCTGGACTCCAGCGCGAGGCAGCGCTCAAGGAGTTGTGTAACGGTAATCCCTGGCTGACGGCGCACTTCGCCGACCACACCTTCGAGGTCGATTTCGTCTCCGCCGGCAATGTCAGCACTGTCGTTTCAGTGCTGGGCGACGTCTATACGGAAGGCGGCACCATCGCAACGTCTAAGTTGGATCTGGAATCGGGCGACATCGCACGTTTTGGAACGCGGGTGCTAACGATGGCACGCTACGCCGGAAAGGGGTGGTTCGCCATCATCCTCGGGCGAATGATCACGCCAGAAACTGTCATTCCGGATTACATACTTGATGCGATCTTCGAGGCGCATAATCCGGTATCCATCCAGACATGGGCTCGTGTGCTGGACTATCGGGTCTCAGTCCTAGCCGCGTCACAGCAGCACGCGTCTGGGGACATCGACGCGATGCGCGCGCAAATCAAACTCTACCATCGAGGCGAGATCGACTTTGCCAGGGTCCGTGCCGAAATGCTCCAGGCATTTCCGGCCGACGGCATCAATACGATCCTGGCGAGCTTCTAGATGTTTGTCTGGGATAGGAAGGATCTGAACGATGCCCAAGTCGCAGCCATCGAATATCCAGGCAGCGTCTTCCTTGTTGCCTGCCCGGGAAGCGGTAAAACGAGGACCCTCACCTACAAGATCGCACGCCTGCTGTCGGAGCTTAAGTCGGACAAAAAACGCGTCGTCGCGATCACCTACACGCACCGGGCTGCGGACGAGATCCACGAACGGATCGAGCAGCTTGGCGTCGATACGAGCCAGCTTTGGATTGGCACGATCCACTCCTTCTGCCTCGAATGGATCCTAAAGCCCTACGGAATTTATCACCCGGCGCTCAAGCACGGTTTTCGGGTGATCAATGCCCATGACACCGAACGAATGCACGAGGAGCTTTGCCGCGCGGTACAGGGCACCAAGCTCAACAGCTTCGAGTGCGCCTATTATTTCAAGCCGAACGGCTATGTCCTTACATGCAACAAGACCAACAAGCATGAGGCAATTAGGGGAGTTTTGCGGACCTATTGGAAGGCGCTTCGTGCCGAGCGGCAGGTCGATTTTGAATTGATCCTTTTCTATGCCTATCAACTCATCGAGAATAATCCGTCGATCAGCGTGCTGCTGGGTTCGATGTTCGAATGCGTGCTCCTCGATGAGTTTCAGGACACTAGGGAAATCCAATATGCGATCCTCGCGTCGATCCTGAAAACGTCCAAAGGCGGTGCGTCCGCCTTCGTCGTAGGCGATCCCAATCAGGCAATTTATGGTTCGCTTGGCGGCTATGCGATCACGGCGGCGGACTTTGGGACGCAGTGCGGCATCGCCTTCAAGGAGATGGAGCTATCAGACAATTACCGGTCGTCATCGCGCATCGTTAGCTATTTCGCCAATTACAACGTCTTGCCTTCGAAGATCGAGGCGGTCGGAAGAGACAAGGATTACGCGAGCGTGGTGTCGTTCGATCACCAGACGCACCGCGACGCGCTAGAGGGAGAGCTTGTAAGGCTCATTAAATTCAACGTCGAAACGCTCGGGATCGCTCAGCGTGAGATCTGCATCGTCGCGCCTTGGTGGGTCCATCTCGCAAGCATGACACGCCGGCTGGTCGCGGCGCTTCCAGCCTATTCGTTCGATGGCCCGGGCATGGTGCCCTTCGCGCGCGACATCGACAATTTCTGGTACAAGCTCGCCCGGATCATTCTGACGGAGGCGTCCCCACAGCTCTATGTACGCCGGATGCGATGGGCGGGAGAGGTAATCGCCGGCCTCAGCGAGGCGGGCGTCGAGGTTCCAGGCTTGGACCGCAAGACACTGCTTCGCGCCTGCAACGCTATCACCATCCCCGAGACTGATGGCCTAGTCTTCCTCCGGGGGTTCTTCGACCAGCTATGCTCCGCTTTCGGCATCGATCGCCACACCTGCGCGGCGCTGAAGGAGCATCACGACGCCTTCTTCGAATGCTCGCAGAAGCGCATCGATAAGCTAATCAAGGACGGCAGCGAGGCAATTGCCGAATTGGCGATGTTCCGGAAGGTCTTCGCGGACCGGACTGGCATCACCGTATCGACGATCCATGGAGTCAAGGGCGCCGAATATGACGCAGTGATCGCCTATGGCCTGCTGGAAGGGATGGTTCCCCATTTCAGCGATCCGAACCAGGTCGAGACAGCGAAGAAGCTCATGTATGTGGTGTCGTCGCGGGCCAGAAAGAACCTGCATCTGATCTCTGAGCGTGGTCGGAGCCTAGGCTGGAGCGGAGATTATCAACCAACCGACGTCCTTGCCGGTTGTGCATTCCGGTACGACTAGCTTCCCGCCTCAAGCGCGTCGCGCTGAAGGTCGAGCTGTTGGTCCTCCGTGGAGACACGTGCATAGCCGATTCGCTGTTGCATTGACTCAAAATACCATGCCGGCAGATAGGCGCCTGTTTCGTGACCCACCTGCTCGAAGAGCATGCCGCCTGCGCTGCTAGACCAAAAATTGGCCCGCTGCCGGAGCTACTGGACTTGTCCAAAGCCTGACAATGTTTGAATTGATCCATCAGAAAACAGGACAGATTTATTTATTGCGGACAGATAACGCGACCCTCGACACCCCACCCCCTCAAGAAATACAGAGCCCGAAGCACGGCGTGAACAAAGGGTTTAGAGAAAAACAAAAGCCCGCTTATGCGGGCTTTCGCTTATTACAGCTCAGCGGCCTCTACCAGCCTACTCATTCCCACTCAATCGTTGCCGGCGGCTTGCTCGACACGTCATAGGTGACGCGGGAGATGCCTTCGATCTCGTTGATGATGCGGTTGGAGACCTTTTCCAGCAACTCGTACGGCAGGTGTGCCCAACGTGCGGTCATGAAGTCGATGGTTTCGACAGCGCGTAGGGCGACGACCCAGGCGTAGCGACGGCCGTCGCCGACGACGCCGACGGAGCGGACGGGCTGGAAGACGACGAAGGCCTGGCTGACCTTTTCGTACCAACCGGCATTACGCAGTTCGGTGATGAAGATGTGGTCGGCCAAACGCAGGATGTCTGCGTATTCCTTCTTCACTTCCCCGAGGATACGCACGCCCAGACCTGGGCCCGGGAACGGGTGGCGATAGACCATATCGTGCGGCAGGCCGAGCTCGAGGCCGATCTTGCGCACCTCGTCCTTGAACAGCTCGCGCAGCGGCTCGACCAGTTCCAGGTTCATTTCTTCCGGCAGGCCGCCCACGTTGTGGTGCGACTTGATCACATGTGCTTTGCCGGTTTTGGCGCCGGCCGATTCGATCACGTCCGGGTAGATGGTGCCCTGGGCGAGGAATTTGATGTTGGTCAGCTTGCTCGCTTCGGCATCGAACACGTCGATGAAGGTGCGGCCAATGATCTTGCGCTTCTTCTCCGGGTCCGCCTCACCTTCGAGGTTGGAGAGGAATTGCGCTTCGGCGTCGGCGCGGATGACCTTGACGCCCATGTTCTCGGCGAACATGGCCATGACCTGGTCGCCTTCCTTGTGGCGCAACAGGCCGTTGTCCACGAAGACGCAGGTGAGCTGATCGCCGATCGCCTTGTGCAACAGCGCTGCAACGACGGAAGAGTCCACGCCACCGGAAAGCCCCAGCAGCACGTTAGCATCACCCACTTGTTCACGTACCTGGCGTACGGCGTCTTCGACGATGTTCGACGGGGTCCACAAGGCCTCGCAGCCGCAGATATCCAGCAGGAAACGGGAAAGGATACGGCCGCCCTGCTTGGTGTGAGTGACTTCGGGATGGAACTGCACGCCGTACCAGCCGCGCGTGTCATCTGCCATCGCGGCAAGCGCACAGCTCGGCGTGCTTGCGAGCGCATGGAAGCCTTCTGGCAGCTGGGAGACCTTGTCGCCGTGGCTCATCCAGACATCGAGGCCCAGAACGCCGTCTTCGTCGACATGATCCTCTATGCCGTCGAGCAGGCGGCTCTTGCCGACGACATCGACCTTCGCGTAGCCGAACTCGCGGATCTGCGAGCCTTCAACCTTACCGCCGAGCTGCTCAGCCATGGTCTGCATGCCGTAGCAGATACCAAACAGCGGTACGCCGAGTTCGAATACCGCCTTGGGTGCACGCGGGCTATTGGCTTCGTGGACCGACTCCGGCCCGCCGGCGAGGATGATGCCGCGTGGCGCGAAGGCACGGATGTCTTCGTCACTCATGTCGAACGGGTACAGCTCGCAATAGACGCCAATCTCGCGAACGCGGCGGGCGATGAGCTGGGTGTATTGGGAACCGAAGTCCAGGATCAGGATACGGTGAGCGTGAATGTCAGGGAGAGACATGGGCTTTCCTTCGGAAAGTGCTGAAGCTTAAAGCCGGAAGCTGGAGGTGAACGTCCGAGAGCATTGCTTTCGTCGTTCTCGCTCCAGCTTCCAGCGCCTATCTAATGTGGCTTGAGGTCGAGCATTGCACCGGAAGCGCCCTGCCCTGCCCCTGCCCGAATCAACCGACGCGGTAGTTCGGTGCTTCCTTCGTGATCTGGACGTCATGGACGTGCGACTCGGCCATGCCAGCGCCGGTGATACGCACGAACTCCGGCTTAGTGCGCATCGCTTCGATGGTGGCGCAACCGGTGTAACCCATCGAGGAGCGCAGGCCGCCCATGAGCTGGTGAATGATGGCAGACAGCGCACCTTTGTAAGGAACACGGCCTTCGATGCCTTCCGGGACCAGTTTCTCGGCGCCGGCAGAGGAATCCTGGAAGTAGCGATCCGAAGAGCCTTGCGCCTGGGACATCGCACCCAGCGAGCCCATGCCGCGGTAGGCCTTGTAGGAGCGACCCTGGAACAGCTCGACTTCACCCGGCGCCTCTTCGGTACCGGCGAACATCGAACCCATCATGACGCAGTAGGCGCCCGCGACGATGGCCTTGGACAGGTCACCCGAAAAGCGAATGCCGCCGTCGGCAATCAGCGGAACGCCGCTGCCCTTGAGCGCTTCGGCCACGTTGGCCACGGCAGAGATCTGGGGAACACCGACCCCGGCAACGATGCGCGTGGTGCAGATGGAACCTGGGCCGATACCAACCTTGACGGCATCCGCACCGGCCTCGACGAGGGCAAGTGCGGCTTCGGCCGTGGCGATGTTGCCGCCGATTACCTGCACGTGCGGGAAGGTCTGCTTGACCCAGCGGACGCGATCAATCACGCCCTTCGAGTGGCCGTGCGCCGTGTCGACGATGATGACGTCCACGCCCGCAGCAACCAGTGCAGTTACGCGGTCACCGGTGTCAGCACCCGTACCCACTGCCGCACCGACGCGCAGGCTGCCCTGCTCGTCCTTGCTGGCGAACGGGTAGGCCTTGGCCTTTTCAATGTCCTTTACGGTCATCATGCCCTTCAGCGCGAAGGCATCGTCGACGATCAGGACTTTCTCGATACGGTTCTTGTGCAGCAGCTCGCGGACGGTGTCCTTGTCGGCGCCTTCCTTCACGGTCACGAGGCGCTCTTTCGGCGTCATGACTTCGCGAACGGTGGCTTCCAGACGGTTTTCAAAGCGGATGTCGCGGGAGGTGACGATGCCGACCAGGTCACCATTCGACAGAACCGGGACACCGGAAATGTTATGCATTCGGGTCAGATCGAGCAGATCCCGGATGGTGGCGTCGGCCTCGATCGTGATCGGGTCCTTTACGACGCCGGCCTCGAAGCGCTTCACCTTGCGCACTTCGGTGGCCTGCTGCTCGATGGTCATGTTCTTGTGGATGATGCCGATGCCGCCTTCCTGCGCCATGGCAATGGCGAGGCGGGCCTCGGTCACGGTATCCATCGCTGCGGAAATCAGCGGGATGTTCAGCTCGATTCCTCGGGTCAGCTTGGTCTTCAAACTGACATCTTTCGGCAGCACCTCGGAATAACCGGGCACGAGGAGAACGTCGTCGAAAGTAAGGGCTTCTTGGCTGATGCGCAGCATGGCGGGGGCTCCCGGTCGGGAAAAAGGAAGCGCGGCATTATACCTAGGAGCTGAGCCGGTAGAAAGCGCGCAGTGACGTCTGACGTACCCGAGCGGCATGGACGCCGACGAACACCCCATGGCTGGCACGCGGCATATGCCTTGAGGGCCGATCTGATTGTGCGGGGCAGTTTCGATGCCGCGTGTGCGCTATTCGCCTCCGTTTTATTGCTAAGCTCCATCGACTGGAACGAAGCCCTCGAGGTTGCCGATGAACGTTGTGATCCCGGATGACTACCAACATGTGGTCCGCTCGCTGGACTGCTTTTCTCGGCTCGATGGCCACGACGTTCAGGTGTTCCACGACAGCGCCGCCGATCTCGACGTGCTTGCCCGGCGATTCGCGGAGGCCGATGCGCTCGTGCTGACCCGGGAACGGACACGTATCGATGAAGCACTGCTCGCGCGCCTCCCTCGGCTCAAGCTCATCAGCCAGACCGGAAAGGTGTCATCGCACCTCGACCTTGCTGCGTGCACCCGGCATGGGGTGGCCGTTGCCGAAGGGCGTGGTTCGCCTATCGCGCCGGCTGAATTGGCCTGGTGGCTGATCCTGACTGCCCGGCGCCAAATGATCCAGGCCATCGATGCGTTCCGAGACGGCGCCTGGCAAGTGAACCTCGGGGACCGCCTTGCCGGGCAAACACTCGGCATATGGGGCTACGGCAAGATTGGCCAGCGCCTGGCACGCTATGCCAGCGCATTCGACATGACCGTCCTCGTCTGGGGCAGCGACACGTCACGTGCGCTGGCGCTGGAGCACGGCCATCAGGCCGCGGACAGCCGTGAACAGTTCTTCGAGACATCCGATATCGTCAGTCTCAACCTGCGCCTGAGCGAGCGCACCCGCCATATTGTCGCGGCAGACGATCTGGCACGCATGCAGCCGAATGCCCTGCTGGTGAACATCAGCCGTGCCGAACTCATCGCGCCCGGTGCCCTGCTCGACGCGTTGGACAAGGGGCGCCCCGGCTCAGTGGCGATCGATGTATACGAGCAGGAGCCCATCTGGAACGCTGACCACCCGCTTCTCAGGCATCCACGTGCGCTGTGTACGCCCCATCTGGGGTATGTCGAGCGCAACGGCTACGAGCTCTACTTCGGCGACGCCTTCGACAACGTGGCTGCGTTCTTCCGCGGCACCGCTACCAACATTGCGAATCCCGAAGCGCTGGAACGGGCATTGGCGAAATAGATTCCGAAACACACCGCTCGTCTCCAATGAAGAACCGCTCCGCCTTGAAGGGTCGAAGTCACGAGCCTGCCAAGCAGGCCCTTACCCAGACATAAGGAGCTTTGCCCATGCAACGCCTGTTGCCTGCCCTCTGCCTCGCGGCGGCCCTCCCCGCGATGGCGGCCGAAACGCCAAGTTATGGACCCGAACTCGAAGGGTTCGACTACGACCGCCCCGTCGAACGCTTCGAGTTCCAGTCCCAGGGCGAGAAGCTGCAAATGGCGTATATCGACGTCAAACCCGAGACAGCCAATGGCCGGACGGTCGTGCTGATGCACGGCAAGAATTTCTGCGCCGGCACCTGGGAAGGCAGCATCGATGCGCTGAGCAAGGCCGGTTACAGGGTCATCGCACCCGACCAGATCGGCTTCTGCAAATCGACCAAACCCATGCGCTACCAATACAGCTTTCATCAACTCGCGCAAAACACGCATGCGCTGCTCGAGCACCTGAAGGTCGACAAGGCCACCGTACTTGGCCACTCCACGGGCGGCATGCTGGCGACCCGATACGCACTGCTCTACCCCGATCAGGTCGACCAGCTGGTAATGGTCAATCCGATTGGGCTGGAGGACTGGAAAGTAGAAGGCGTTCCCTATCAGACGGTCGATCAGTGGTACGCCAATGAAGCGCAAACCAACGCCGAAGGTATCCGTAAATACGAGCGAGACACCTACTACGCGGGCGAGTGGAAGCCCGAGTACGACCGCTGGGTCGACATGCTTGCCGGCCTGTTCAACGGCCCGGGCAAGAACCTCGTTGCCTGGAACTCTGCGCTGCTCTACGACATGATCTACACGCAGCCCGTCATGTACGAGTTCGGAGAAATCAAGGCACCCACCCTGCTGCTGATTGGCCAGAAGGACAACACGGCAATCGGTAAGGCGAAGGCGCCCAAGGAGCTACAACCGAAACTGGGCAACTACCCCGAACTCGGCAAGCGAGCCGCAAAATCGATCCCCAACAGCACGCTGGTAGAGTTCGAAGATCTCGGGCACGCGCCGCAGATCCAGGCACCCGGCCCCTTCCACGAGGCGCTGCTGAAGGGCCTCTCCGATCTGAAGACATGACGCGGCGCTGGCTCTCGCGAAGCCGGACGGGAATAATGACGCCCGTCCGGCCCTGGCCGGTTCGATCGATTCCTCCCAGAGATGAAGGCATACCCATGGTCAACCCTACGCAAAATGAAGATCGCCTGCGCCGGATGAAGCGCCGTCTGCGCAAGAAGCTTTACCTCGGCGAATTCCAGGAACACGCGTTCGAACTCAAGGTGTCCTTCAAAGAAGCCCTGGACGACGACGCGCTGGGCGCTTTCCTCGATGATTTCGTGAATCTGGTGGAAGGCCGCTCGCTGGATTACATCGGCGGTTTCGACCCCAAGTGGCTCGAAGGCACCATCATGGCGAACAAGCGCTATCACTCGCCGACCGATGAAGACCGGCAGGCGCTTCAGGACTGGCTGAAAGCACGTGACGAAGTGACTGAGGTAGAGGTCAGCGAACTGTTCGACGCCTGGTACGGCTACGAATAAGCACGTCGGGCGCGATTCAACGAAAAAGGCCCCGTGCGAGCGATCGCACGGGGCCTTTTATTATCGCGCAGGCTTTACAGCATGCCCCACGACCAGCAGAACGCCAGCAACACGAGCGAGAAGCCCCACATCCAGAACAGGGAGTAACGGATGTGACGACCCAGATCGAGGTTAGCAAGGCCAAGCGCCAACCATAGCGCCGGCGAGAACGGACTGATGAAGGTACCGATGATGTTACCGACCATCAGCGCATAGACCACGCTGGCCGGGTTGACGCCGTAGGTACCGGTCACCTCGAGCACGATCGGCATCAAACCGAAGTAGTACGCGTCGGTACTGAGCAGCAACTCCATCGGCAAACCGAATACGCCGAGGATGATATGCAACAGGGGAATGGCGGCATCCGGCAGGATGGTTACCAGATCCTGCGCGATGGACGTCAGCATCTTCGTCCCGGCCAGCACGCCAAGCATGGTGCCCGCGGCAAGAATGATCATGCCCATGTTGAGCGCCGCACCCGCATGCGCCGCGACGCGTGCCATCTGCTGCTTGCCGCCGGGATAGTTGACGATCAGCACAATGCACAAGGCGATCATGAAGATGTAGCCAGCCGGCAGCGCACCCGTGAACAGCGATACGAGAACGGCGAGAAACAGCAGGCCGTTGAACCACATCAGCTTGGGACGCTGGAGCGACTTGGCTTCCTCGCTCAGCTCCTCCGCTTCCAGCATCACGGAACTGCTTGCTTCGACATCCTGTACGGTTGCGCCGTTGGCGATGCGACGACGCTCGCGCAGGCCCAGGATCACGGCCAGGCCAACAAGGAGCACCGCACCAACGGCCTGAACCGGGATAAGGTCGCGCCAGAGATCGGTGAGGTCGATGCCGGTCACCGCCGAGGCGCGCCCCAGCGGGCCGGACCATGGCAACATGTTGAAGATGCCAGCCCCAAGCGCCAGAAGCAGCAGCATGAGGTACGGGCTCATCCGCAGTTCCCGGTAGAGCGGCAACAGGGCAGGCACGGTCAGCAAGAAGGTCGTTGCGCCAGCACCGTCGAGGTGAGCCAGCATGCCGATGATGGCGGTCGCTACGGCAACGGCCACGACATTGCCTCGTGTCACCCTCACCATCCCACCGATCAATGGCCGGAACAGCCCGGTGTCCTGCAATACGCCAAAGAACACGATTGCGAACACGAACATCACAGCGATCGAGGTGACCTTGCCGATCCCTTCGTTGAAGAAGGTGGTCAGTTCAGCGGGACCAAAGCCTGCAAACAGCGCACCGATCAGGGGGACGGAAATCAGAGGGATGATGGGAGAGGTACGGCCGAGGATCAACAGCAGGACCAAAGCGCCCATGGTCAACAGGCCAATCAGCGTAAGCAAAAGCAGATCTCCAAGTTTGTTTTTGTATCGATCACACGCAGGGGCGGACCTTACCTGTCCGCGGCATCCCGGCAAAACGGGAAAATACTACCGAATGTGGATTTTACAAACCCTCTAGGACGCGCATTCCCGCGGGTATGAGTATAAAAACGCTTCGGTAGTTCACATGCGAAATAGATCGTGGATGTATCAGCAGGCCCGGAAACTTTGCCCCAACGGGCATACGCACGCTCGACGCTGGTTCCGGACCAGACCGATCGACTGTACCCAGACGCCCTTTCGCTAACCTTTCAGTTGCATTGACATGGCCATGCGATGAAACCGTTTTTCAGTCGTCCGTAAAGAAAAACCCCCGAACCAGACTCCTTTCAGAGTCGGTGCGGGGGTTTCGGCATGCTGCGAGATGGATCAGCGACCGGCGTCAGGCTGCTCGTTCGGATCCGGCGCGACGTCGTCTTCCGGCCGAGGCTGCTCGCCCTGCTCGTTGAGTCGCTTGAGATCCTCGTCGATATGCTCGGCGCTCTGCTCCCTACGCTCGCCTTCGGCAGCACTGGATTTCTCTTGGTTCGCCATCTTTCGCCTCCTCTACTGGGTCAAGCGTTAGGCAACGAGACCGGCCAAGGGTGCCCTATTCAGGCACCGGCGCGGACCTGGGCAACAGGCAGGCCTATTCGCGCGCTGAAGGCATCCAGAAAGTCGTCGGTGAACCCTGCGGCCGACCAGCCGTTGAAGATGAAGCCCAGGTTGGAAAATGCGCAAGGTTGCAGGAACAGGAAGTTGTTCACCTCGTCTTCGAAACCGCATTCCGGGCACTCGAAATGATCGGTATCGCCAGCCATCCATTCATCCAGATTCTCGAAGAAGGGCTCGCCCACTTCCTGCCGGCATTCGGGGCATCCCGCTTCCTCGCGAAAGTCGTCGGTCGGCGTATAGATGCATCGCCGGGTCACGATCTCGAGCCCATTCGTATCCTGCTCGAACGGAACGCAGTCCGGCCGCACGGTCACACGCCGAGCCCCGGCCGCAGGTGCATATGCCATGCGGGTCCCTGTGGCACCGCATGTCGTAGGAATGGACGATACGACGTCATTGCGGACCAGCCAGTGCAAGACCTTCTGGGCCATCGCCTCATGCACCGGCACGCGGGAAAGTCGGGGTACGAGAATGCATTGGTCGGACATTGAATGAACACTCGTGTTGGAACGGCCACCCATTATCGGGCACAAACCTTTCGCGTACCTCGATATTTCGTGAGCGGCGGATCTGGATGGGCTTCACCGCTTCGCTGCAGGCCCCGCGCAACGGCTTGGAATGGGCATATCACGTACGAAGCCGGTTCGTTAGTGCCTCGTCCCAACGCGGTGCGCACAGTTACGGCGCCCTGCAAATCAAGCCGCAAACCCGTCCGCAAGCCCTATAGCGCTGACCACCCAGACGCTGCACTGCCCGACGAGCAAGTGCGGATAAACCGAGGCTAGAACGCGAACCCAACGCGTGCCGTTATCGACCAGGCCACGCGCCACCCTTGTTACGCATGGCCAGGTTGTATTGCATGATGCACTCCCGCCGCTCGATGCTGCCTTTCCTTGTCACGCGTTCGCAGGCGGCTTCAGCTTCGCTCGCCCGGCCCACAATGGTGACGCCTGAGCGCTGAATCTGGCTGCTCGCCTGTGGGGGTGCCGCATACGGCTGCGCGCTGTAGGTACTGGCAGGCGACCGGGGCGTGTAGTTCTGGGCGTTGAATGAGTTTTGCCGAGGCACTTCCCTCGGTTGGTCGAGCGAGATGATGCCGGGATCGGGCGCCTTGACGACGCCGTTGGCAGGAAGCGCTGACTGTCGGATGTAGAGAGCAACGGCTTCTGCTTTCGCCTGTTCCAGGCGCACCGCTTCGGCGGCCTTTGAACGGACCTGATACTCATGGAAGGCAAACGACGCGGCCGCGCAGGCGCTGGTGAATAGAACAGCCGACCCGACACCAATACCGCGCGCCTGCCGACGTCTGGGACGGTCGTAATCGTCCCAGGCACTGAATTCCTTGTCCCTGCTCATGATGCTCCTATCGGCCACCGCCTATGCTGACGTCGGCGTCTTCCCTGGCTTACCCGTGCTACCACCGAGGGTTCAGCCGAGCGGCGGCCCTGTCGTAGCGTATGAGATGTCGTCTGAATGCTTGGCGGAAGGCAGTGAGAGTCGAACTCACCCGGGAACGGCTGCCGTCCCCAACCGGGTTTGAAGCCCGGCCGCACCACCGGGTGCGATTGCCTTCCGTTGATCTGGAAGGAGAACCGCAAGCCTACCAGAGCACGCGCGTGAATGCTCGAAAGAGGCCATATGAAGTTCACGTGAATCAGCGAGCAGACAGCTACGCGTGACACGCCGCTCAGGCGTTTTCTCGCGCAGAGCGATGAAGCCGCGCTTGTGAAACGTGGACTGAGGCTGCGCCGGGGCACCGGCCGGAGGCGCGCATGCCACCTCCCGAAGCCGTTTCGGTGCACGGCCAGACATCGCCCCATCAGTGCTTCATTGCGTTTCACGCGGGGCCTAAGTCAAACGCGAGCCCAAGCGTGCGGCGTCCAAGACTCGCGGCAATGTACCTATTCCGTTCTCATGCGCCAGGCGGACACCCCTGATCCCGGTCCGTACGCATAGTGGCGTGGACAGCCCCACAAATGCTGCGTAGTCCGGTCTTCAAGCCTTCTTCAAGCGTTGGATGGTAGAACGGCATGTCCAGAAGCGAACTGGCGCTCTCGCCGCGCATGAGCGCCAACGCGAACAGATGAGCGATATGGTCCATTCCAGGCCCTATCATGGCAGCCCCGGTGAGCTTTCCCGTGGCCGGCTCGGCGTAGAACCGCGCGACACCTTCGGCGCGCGCCTCCATTCGCGCGCGCCCTTGGTCGCCGTAAGGTGAACAGCCAATGATGCTGTCTTTCCGGGGCGGGTCACCCAGTACCGCTACCGGTGGATCCGTGAAGATCAGAGCGAACGAAGGCGAACGGGTGGTGGGTTCGACATGTGGAAAGTTCGCCGCGTTATGCCCGGCGATAGCCCCCTCTTCCGAGGCTTCATGCAGGATGGACCGATAGTGATTGGCGTCACCGGCGATGAAAATCGACGACTGCCCACACTGTTGCGTTTCCCTGTCGAAAATGGGGGTACCGTGGTCATCCAGCTCGATATCGGCATTCTGGAGATCCAAGCCCTCCAAACGAGGCGGTCTGCCCGCCGCGACAAGCACATAATCGAACAACCGGTCGCCGCTCTCTTCGCCCGACCATGAGACGCGTACGCCGCCCTCGTCACGGCTGGCGTCGAGTTCGACATTCAGGTGAAGCGCCATGTCTCGCTCCAGAATCGTCTTGAGTTCGGCATGCACCGCCTCGTCCTTCACCGCACCAAGCGTGTCGTCCGGCGCGAACACGGCGACGTCCACGCCCAAGCGCGCCATTGCCTGCGCAAGTTCCAGCCCCAGAGGTCCACTGCCTACGACAGCGAGCGACGTGGGCAGGTCTGGCAATTCGAAAACGGTCTCATTGGTCAGCACACGGTCGCCAAGGGTGTCGAAGGGTTCCGGAATGGACGGGTAAGAGCCAGTCGCGATGATGATCGATTTGGCATGGACCGTACGGCCGTCACTTAGGACCAGCTCGTCGGGCCCGACGAACCGGGCCAAGGCCCTTTGTGCGACGCCATCGGGAAGCGCGTCGAACCCTTCCTTCGTTGCCGCCACGAAATGATCGCGCTCCGCCCGGACGCGGGTCATCACGGCGCGACCGTCGACCCGGATGTCGCCGACTTCGATACCGAATGTCGACGCGCGCCTGACGGACGTAAGCGCTTCGCCAGCAACGATGAGCAATTTCGACGGCATGCAGCCGACCGATGCGCAGGTCGTTCCGGCCCACTGATCATCGATAAGAAGCGTCGTCGCGCCCTGACGGCGGGCTGCCCGCTCGGCTGCCAGGCCTGCGGTTCCGGCACCGATCACAGCGACATCGCACTGCAGTACCTCGTTTGCTGCCGTGTTTTCCCGCTCGCTCATCGCCTCACCTCGGAACGTCTGGCTTCGGCTCGAGTGAGCCTGTTCCATTAGTGACTCGCGGGTCGCCGCTTCGGTTGCAGGCAAAGGCACGAACGGCCCTTCAAGCTTTTTGCGAAACGCAACACAGCCGATTGGCCACAGGTTTCAAGCCTCGTTTGCTTGCGCAAGCGCGCTGTCAGGGCGGATCTTTCGTTCATTGCCAAATCGGCGAGTGAAACCCAGGCGATCGAAATATTCGAGGATCTGGATACTGCGTTTACGCCCGATACCGAGCGCGTTTCGAAACGCAGCCGCGCGAATCATGCCGTCATTCTGTTCCAGACGATGGGCCACCGCCGCCAGCTCGTTTGCTGTCTCTTCCGGGTAGAACAGGTCTCGCACGACCTGATGCAACTGCCCCAATCGCGCCAGCTTTCGCAGCAAATGCCGGGTCGCGGCCTCATCTGTTCCCAGCTGTTTGGCCAAGTCTCGAACCCATGGCGGATCGAAGCGCCCCGCCAACAGCAAGGGTCGCACCTTTGTATGCAGCGCTTCCTCTTGCGGGGTGAGCCTAACCCGGTGATCCGGGCTATGCAGCCAGGGGCCACTCGCCTGGATATCGCCACTGGAGATCAGCGACTCGAGCAATGCGACGAAAACCGGACGATCCAGTTCGGGCGCCGCGTACCGCCTCAATCGATCGCGGTCGGGGCCCAGTTCATCGGGCTGCTCTTCGTGAAAGGCCTGCAGCCGAGCTGTCAGGTGTTGCTGCCAACCGGCCCATCGAGCCTTGGAAAACAACCGGTGCCCCTGACGGGTCGGCACGTCGATGACGGTCTCCGGCAACGACCATGTTTGAGGCGGCTGGTTGAACTGACGAGCCAGGCGCTGTGGCGCCAAGCCACCGTCGCTATATTCGAGCAACGTCGGTAACGCCGCTTCGAAGTGGCCAGCCGAGAGCGCCCTTAACTGGGCCAGCCGGGACTCGACTCGTCGATGGCGCGCCGGGGCGAAGGGGTCCAGCACCTTGCCGCCGCCGCTTGTCCGCTGCGCAGACTGGTCCCGGATCACGACGCGGTCGCCGTGCACCGCCTGAACCGCCGCATTGAGTACCAGTTGCGCGAACGCCCGCTCGCCGGGCTGCAGCGTGTCGCCCTCCAGCAGGGCCACGCGCGCGGTGACATCATGGGCGCCGAGATGCACATGCACAGGTGTCCAATGCTTGAACGGCGCACCTTCGCCCGGCAACAAGCGCAGCTCGATGTCGACTCGGGTCGTTGGCGCATGCAGCCAGTCGGCTTGTAGCCAATCCCCACGGTGTATGCCATCGACACTCAGCCGCTCACCCGCCAGATTGAGCGCGACACGCTGCCCCGCAAAGGCGCGCTCGACCTCGCGGTTTTGCGCGTGAAGGCCGCGAACACGTACAGGTCTGCCTGCATTGCCCAACACCAGCGTATCGCCAACCGAGACCTCGCCGGCGAAAGCCGTGCCCGTGACGACCACACCGGCGCCCGAGACGCTGAACGCCCGATCCACGGCAAGCCGGAAGCCATTGTCGGACGCACGCCGGCGGATGTGGGTTTCCGCCTCGACCAAGGCATGCCGAAGCGCACCGATACCATCCCCACTGACACTCGAGACAGGAAAGATCGGCGCCCCCGCCAGCGAGCCAGCTGCAAGTAGATCGCTGATCTCAGCAGAGACCTCATCGACACGCGACAGCTCGACACGGTCGCATTTGGTCAACGCGACCAGTGCCCGCTCGATGCCCAGCAGTTCGACGATTGCCAGGTGTTCACGGGTTTGCGGCATGACGCCGTCGTCCGCCGCGACAACGAGCAGGACAAGATCGATGCCACTGGCGCCCGCCAACATGTTGTGTACGAAACGTTCATGGCCCGGGACGTCAATGAAGCCGGTCAAGGGCCCATCCGGAACCAAGGGCGCGTAGACGTAACCGAGGTCGATGGTCATGCCACGCTCGCGCTCTTCCCGCCGCCGGTCTCCTTCGACGCCGGTCAGCGCGCGTAGCAGGGACGTCTTGCCGTGGTCGATGTGGCCCGCGGTACCGACGATCACGGCGCCACCGCCGCGACATCCAGTGAACCCAGTTGAGCAACAAAGCCCGGCTCATCGTCCAACTGCCGCAAATCAAGCCACAACGCATCGTCGTCGATTCGCCCGATGACCGGGATATCGAGCCCGCGTAGCGCTTCTTCCAGATTACGAAGCGAGCGTCCCTTCCAGCGCCGGGAAACGTGCGGGCGTAGGCACAGCGCTGCGCTGGGCAAGCGCGCCACGGGCTGGGTGCCGCTGCCGATCATGCCGAGTGCGGCGATCGCCTCGACCTGCCATCCCTCGCCCAGTTGCAGGGCCAACTGAGGTTGCAGGCGCTGGGCCTGCGCCATGATATCCGCCTGGGTCCGTGACAGCAGGCGCAGGCTGGTCAGCCGATCGCCAAGCCGGTCCGGGTCCCGGTAGAGCGACAACACCGCTTCGAGCGCGGCAAGCGTGAGCTTGTCGACGCGAAGGGCACGCTTCAAGGGGTTCTTCTTGATACGGGCGATGAGGTCCTTGTGGCCGACGATGATGCCCGCCTGCGGTCCGCCCAGCAGCTTGTCGCCGCTGAATGTCACGATATCCGCGCCGTCGCGCAGGGCCTCCTGGACAGTCGGTTCCTTTGGCAGCCCCCACCGCGTCATGTCCACCAGGCTGCCACTGCCAAGATCTTCCAGCAGCGGCAAGCCATGCGCGTCCGCAATGCGGGCCAGCTCGGCCGTCGGCACGCTCGCGGTGAAGCCTTGAACGCTGTAGTTGCTGGTGTGCACGCGCATCAACAGACCACTGCGCGGGCCGATCGCGGCCTCGTAGTCTTTGGCGTGCGTACGGTTCGTGGTGCCGACTTCGGCCAGTTTCACCCCTGCCCGCGACATGATGTCCGGAATGCGAAACGCGCCGCCGATCTCGATGAGTTCGCCTCTGGAGATAATGCCTTCCTTGCGTGCGCCCAGGCTGTTAAGCGCCAGCAGCACCGCAGCGGCATTGTTGTTCACCACGGTCACGGCTTCCGCGCCCGTCAGCTCCTGGATGAGGCCCGTGATAAGGTCGTCCCGGTCGCCTCGCTTTCCAGTCGCCAGGTCAAATTCAAGGTTCAGCGGATAACGCGCCGCGAGCGCGACAGCCTCGATGGCTTCTTCGGGCAGCAATGCGCGCCCCAGGTTGGTATGCAGCACCGTGCCGGTAAGGTTGAACACGCGGCGGACGCGGCTGCGGTGACGCATGGCCAGTCGCTCCCCCGCGCGGCCGAGCAGTACGGCCTCGCCCATTTCCGCTTCGCCCAGCTCGCCCTTTTGCGCGGGGGCGCGCAACTCATTGAGCAGGTTTCGTAGCGTATCGAGTGTCGCTTCACGACCGTAACGCTGGAGCAGCGGATCGCACGCGGGATGGCGAAGCAGGCGGTCAATGGAAGGCAGGTGTGCAGCGGTCATGCGCCGAGCCTCGGCAGCGTGATCGGAAGGCATTGGCAATCTCCGGCGGGAAACCTCAGTAGGGAAATCAAAGCGAAACGGCCCACCTGGACCAAAAGGGCCAGGCGGACTAGCGAGTGCGGTCAGCCTTCGCCCGGTGCAAGCATCAGGTTGGGCGTTTGCCGCTGGAAGCCTTCCTCATCCATGCGCATGTCCAGCGCAAGGCTGGCGAGGTCGGCCGACAACGCTTCGGCATTGGCATCGGATTCAAGGTAGACGAGTTTCAGGTAGCTTGTGCAGTTCGGACAGGCTTCAGCCCGGATCGGTGCCCTGTCCGGCGCGTATTTATCGTTTTCGAAGGTGTAGTACTTCAGGCCTTCGCTGGAATCGCAGTGAATGCATTTCACGCGCACCAGATGCCATTCGCAGGCGCACAGCGAACAAACCAGGAAACGCAGCCCGTTGTACTTGCCCTGATGGCGAATGACGCCGGCCATGGCGGGCGAGCCGCAGCACGGGCAACGCGCGTGGCTACCGATATCCTTTACGGTTCCTTCGGGCAGCTGGAGCAGCCAATGGCTGAAGGCAGCCTGCAGGGCTGCACTGAGAAACGGCACCAGCGCCGCCGGGACGCCATTGTATTGGCCGGCCAACAACATGATCGCCCAGGCGCGGCGCTCGTCTACCGGGGCCTCGCGTAGCGTCTGCAGGGCGTCGGCAACCGGGCCTTGGGCCGGCGCGGGCGTAACGCGATCCAGCAGAGCGTCGAGAAACACGAGCCAGCCGTCCTCACGCACCAGTGTGTCGGCTGCCAGCGGTGGCAGCTTGTGGGCAGCGCTTTGTTCGATGCGGTGCATGTCCAGCGCGACGTTCTCCGGCGGCTCGTCCAGCAGGGCCTGCTGGGTGTCGCACAGTGATGCGATCAGGCGAAGGTAGTCACCTAATGGATGATCTGTCGCCAAATGCCGAAGACGCTCGGCGCGGAGGCTGAACAGGCGCTTGGGCGGGAGATGGAGATAAGGCAGCGCGGTCGCTGAGATGGCGATCTGTTCGGGATCGAGCGTTTGACCAGGCAAAACGAAGCTCCTGTCGTGGACCAGGCGGGCTGCATGAGCCCGTCGGCCAGTGATGCGGGATGAACGTATCGAAGTGGATCGATCATCCGGGATCGGATTGTGAGGTGTAGTGCCCTTCGCGGAACGTTGCCAGCGATCGATGCAATCAGGCACCTGCAAACATGCAGTCAGTGTGGTTAGGCGGGTGCCCCCTCGCAAGACGGTCGAACCATTGCGACGACTTGCACCCGCCCTACCTATCACGCGTTAGCGTTTTTGCTGCTCCTTGCGGACGACTTCGTCATACCACAGCTCGTGGTGTTTCTTCGCCCAGGCACGGCTCACCCATCCGCTCATCATGGCGCCGAAGGATCCCTTGATCCAGATCGCCGCGTAGATGTGCACGATGATGGACGTCACCAGGACGAACGCGGCGAACGCGTGCACCAGCGAAGCCAGTCGAATCAGATCGATGCCGAAGAAGTGGCTGAAGTAGGCGCGCCACATGACGACACCGGTAACCGCGAGCAAAAGCATGCTCACGATCAGGCTCCAGAAGAGCAGCTTCTGCCCAGGGTTGTACTTGCCGATCGGCGGCACACCCTCTTCCTCGTTTTTCATGACCTTGCCGATGTTCTTCAGCCACAACCGATCGTTCTTGATGAACAGGTTGTTGCGCCAGAACCGGATGACCAGCCATAGAAACATCAGGAACATCCCCACACCGATGAAGGGGTGAAGGATGCGCGTCCAGGTCCCGCCACCGAACAGGTTGCTGAGCCAGAACAAGGCCGGGTGGAACAGCGCCAGCCCGGAAAGCCCAGCGAGGACGAACAGAATCGAGACGATCCAGTGGTTCGTCCGCTCATTGGCGTTGTAACGCAGGATCATCTTCTTCATGGCTGCCCCCTGTCGTCAGGCCGCTTCGGATCGAAGGTCTGCACACTGGGATCCACCGTTACCGGCGCCCCCTGCTCGGCAACCGTACCGCCGTGCGTGTGCTTCGCCGATTCGGAATGCTCCGCCTCCTCGTCCTCGACCCGTTGCGGGCCGATCCGTACGTAATGGAAGAAGCCCGCCAGCACCGCTGCGCCCATGGCGAACAGGCTGAGCGGCTTGGTGATGCCCTTCCACAGGTTGACCATCGGGCTGATGGCCGGCTCGTTCGGCAGGTTGGCATAGAGCGACGGTTGGTCAGCGTGGTGCAGCACGTACATGACATGCGTACCGCCAACGCCTTCGGGGTCATACAAACCGGCGTTCTCGTAGCCACGGGACTTCAGGTCGACGATGCGCTCATCCGCGTGCACCTTCATCTCTTCCTTGGTACCGAAGACGATGGCGCCGGTCGGACAGGTCTTCACGCATGCGGGCTCCAGGCCAACCGAGACGCGGTCGGAACAGAGCGTGCACTTGTAGGCCTTGTGGTCCTTCTGCGAAATGCGCGGAATGTTGAACGGGCAACCCGTGATGCAATAGCCGCAGCCGATGCAATGGTCCTGGTTGAAGTCGACGATACCGTTGGCGTGCTGAACAATCGCGCCTGGGCTGGGGCATGCCTTCAGGCAGCCCGGCTCGGCACAGTGCATGCAGCCATCCTTGCGGATGAGCCATTCGAGGTCACCGTCAGGCTTCTCATGCTCGGTGAATCGCATCAGCGTCCATGATTCAGCCGTCAGGTCCATGGGGTTGTCGTACACACCATGCGCATGGCCGACTTCGTCACGGATGTCGTTCCACTCGGAACAGGCCACCTGGCACGCCTTGCACCCGATGCACTTGGAGACGTCGATGAGTTTGGCCACCGACTCCATGTTGCGCACCGAAGGGGGCGTCGTGGTCGTCGCGGAGCGGGCAATGATATCGAGCGTAGCCATCACACCTTCTCCAGATTGACCAGGAAGCACTTCGATTCGGGCGTCTGCGAATTGCCGTCGCCGATGAAGGGCACCAAGGTATTGGCGATGAAGCCGTTGCGCGCCACGCCGACGAAGCCCCAGTGAATGGGAACCCCGATCTGGTGGACCGTCTGGCCGTTGACCTGTAGCGGGCGGATCCGCTTGGTCACGACCGCAACCGCTTCGATATAGCCACGCTTGTTCTTGAGACGGACACGGTCTCCCGCGGCGATACCTTTCTCATTGGCCAGCACCTCGCCAATCTCGACGAATTGCTCCGGCTGCATGATCGCGTTGAGCCGGCAATGCTTGCTCCAATAGTGGAAGTGCTCCGTCAGACGATACGTCGTGGCGGCGTATGGATACTCCGTGTGGTCAGCCAGCGTTTCCCAGACCGAGTCGAACACGCGGCCAGCCGGGTTGCTGATGACCTGCTTGTTATTCGGATGGAACGGGTTGATCCCGATCGGCGTTTCGAACGGCTCGTAATGCTCCGGGAATGGCCCCTCGTTGAGCTTGTCGAGCGAGAAGAAACGCGCCACGCCCTCCGGGTTCATGATGAACGGATTCATCCCGGCTTCAGGCGGCACATCCGGACGGTAGTCCGGCACGTCGGTGCCACCCCAGGCCTTGCCCGTCCACCAGACCAGGCGCTTCTCTTCGGACCACGGCTTGCCTTGCGGGTCTGCCGAGGCGCGGTTGTAGAGGATGCGGCGGTTCATCGGCCACGCCCAGGCCCAGCCTAGGTGCTGCTTCATGCCGTACGGGTCCGAGTTGTCACGGCGGACCATCTGGTTGCCCTGATCGGTCCAGCTGCCGCAGAAAATCCAGCAACCCGACGCGGTGGAGCCGTCATCCTTGAGGTTCGCGAACCCGCCAAGCTGTTGCCCGGCCCGAATGGTCGGCCCACCGGTGCCGGTGGTATCCGGAATGTCACGGACCGCATAACCATTGAGCTCCTTCGCCAGCTCTTCGGGCGTTGGAACAGGCGATTTGTACGGCCACGCCAGGTTGACGATCGGATCCGGGAACGCGCCCCCCTCTTCCTGGTACATGCGGCGCAGGCGCAGGAACAGCTCGGACATGATGTGGACGTCGGTCTTGGCTTCGCCCGGCGGCTCGGCGCCTTTCCAGTGCCATTGCAGCCACCGACTGCTGTTGACGAGCGAGCCGTCTTCTTCAGCAAAGCAGGACGTGGGCAGGCGGATGACTTCGGTCTGCACGTCGGCAGGATCGATATCGTTGTACGGGCCGACGTTACGCCAGAACTCGGACGTCTCGGTGACCAGCGGGTCCATGATCACGAGCCACTTGAGCTTCGTCATGGCCTTGAGGACGCGGTTCTTGTCGGGCAACGCGGCGATTGGATTGAAGCCCTGGCAGAAATAGCCATTCACTTCGCCCCGACCCATGCGGTCGAACATGCGCAGCACGTCATAGCCGGGGACATCAAGCTTGGGCAGGTAGTCGTAGCAGTAGCCGTTTTCGGCCGTCGCTGCTTCTCCGTACCAGGCCTTCATCAGGCTGACGTGGAATTTGCCGTAGTTTTGCCAATAGGACAGCTGGCCAGGACGCATCGGCTTGAGCGTACGCTTCGCGATGTAGGCATCGAAGTTCTGCTCGGGGTCGATCGGCAGGGTCATGTAGCCTGGCAGGAGATTGGACAACAGGCCAAGGTCCGTCAGACCCTGGATGTTCGAGTGCCCTCGCAGCGCGTTCACGCCGCCGCCCGGCATCCCGACGTTACCGAGTAGCAACTGGACCATCGCTGCGGCGCGAATCATCTGCGCGCCGACCGAGTGCTGCGTCCAGCCGAGCGCGTACAGGACCGTCATGGTCTTGCCTGGGGCGGCGCAGGTCGCGATCTCTTCCCAGATCTTCATCATGCGGTCGTGCGGCATGCCACAGACCTGTCCGACGAGCTCCTGGGTATACCGACTGTAGTGCTTCTTCATGAGCTGGTAGACGCAGCGCGGGTGCTGCATGGTCGGGTCGACCACGGCATAGCCGTCTTCACCAATCTCGTAGTTCCAGGACGATTTGTCGCTGTAGGTCCGCTTCTCGGCGTTGTAGCCGGTGAACAGACCGTCATCGAAGTCGAAATCCTCGCGCACGACAAAGGTCATGTCCGTGTAGGTGCGGACATACTCGTGCTGGATCTTGTCTTCGGTGAGCAGATAGTTGATCAAGCCACCCATGAACGCGATATCGCTGCCGATACGGATCGGCGCGTAATAGTCCGCCACCGAGGCGGTACGCGTGAAACGGGGATCGACCACGATCAAGCGCGCCTTGTTGTGCGCTTTCGCTTCGGTCACCCACTTGAAGCCGCACGGGTGCGCTTCTGCGGCGTTGCCGCCCATCACCAGAACCAGGTTCGCGTTGGCGATATCGGTCCAGGTATTGGTCATGGCTCCACGGCCAAACGTCGGGGCAAGACTTGCCACCGTCGGGCCGTGTCAGACACGTGCCTGGTTATCGAATCCCAATAGGCCCAGGTTGCGAACGATCTTGTGCGTCAGGTAGCCGGTTTCGTTGGATGCCGCCGAGGCTGCCAGGAAACCCATGGTCAACAGACGATTTACCGTCTCGCCCTTCTCGTTCTGCGCGATGAAGTTGGCGTCGCGGTCGTCCTTCACCAGCCGCGCGATGCGGTCCATGGCGTCATCCCAGGAAATGCGCGTCCACTCATTGGAACCAGGCTTGCGCACTTCGGGGTATTTCAGGCGGTTGGGGCTGTGAATGAAGTCCAGCAGGCCGGCACCTTTTGGGCACAGCGTGCCGCGGTTGACCGGATGGTCCGCATCGCCTTCGATGTGGATGATGTTCTGGGCGACGTTCTTTCCCTCGTCCCCCATGCTGTACATGATGAGCCCACAACCAACGGAGCAGTAAGGGCAGGTGTTACGGGTTTCCTTGGTGTGGGTGAGCTTGAAATGGCGCACCTGGTCGGCGAAGGCCGGCGTAGGCGCCATCCCGAGCGCGGCAAGGCTCGATCCTCCAAGGCCGACAGCGGCGACCTTGAAGAACTGGCGACGGTTCATGTCCATCGGGAGGTACTCCTGATCATTTAGCGGACAGCCGGTGCATTGCCGGTCGTCTCGCACTGCAAAAAGCGAGACGGGAGTCGCTCCGCTTCGCTTGGGGACAATAGATCCCTTATTGGAGCTTAACGAAGCGGCGAATTTTTTTTCCTGACCTGGATCAACGGCTTGGCTTTCGCACCGGCATGCTGGGGACTATTATCCTGCGATGATCAAGGATCCTTTCGACCGTCTCGGCCTCGACCGGGAAATACTGAGCGTAAGCCAACTCAACAACCGTGCCCGGCTTCTGCTGGAAGACGTGTTCAGATCGATCTGGGTGGAAGGCGAAATATCCAACCTGGCCCGCCCGGCGTCTGGCCACATCTATTTCACGCTCAAGGACAAACAGGCACAGGTGCGCTGTGCCCTGTTCCGCCAGAACGCGTTACGCGTTCGGCAGGCGCTGAAGGACGGCATGGCCGTCAAGGTGAAGGGGAAGGTCTCGCTCTTCGAAGGCCGCGGTGATTATCAGCTGATTCTCGAGACCGTTGAGCCCGCAGGCGATGGTGCCTTGCGCCTCGCATTCGATGCGCTCAAGGAAAAGCTCGGGGCGGAAGGGCTGTTTTCAGCCGAGCGCAAGGTGCCACTGCCGACCCACCCTCGCCGTATCGGCATCGTAACGTCACCGACTGGCGCGGTTATCCGCGACATCATCAGCGTCTTCAAGCGGCGCGCCCCACAGGTCGAGCTGACACTCGTCCCCACGGCCGTACAAGGGCGAGACGCGACGGGCCAGATCGTGAGAGCGTTGAGAACTGCCGATGCGCGCGGCTTCGACGCGCTGATTCTCGCCCGCGGTGGTGGCTCGCTGGAGGATCTCTGGTGTTTCAACGAGGAAGCCGTCGCGCGGGCTGTCGATGCCTGCGTAACGCCGATCGTCTGTGCTGTCGGCCATGAGACGGATGTGTCGATTGCCGATTTCGTTGCGGACGTCCGCGCACCAACGCCTTCAGCCGCCGCAGAACTGCTGGCACCGCACAGCGCCGACCTTGTTCATCGGCTGGACGGCCTGCAGCGGCGGCTGATCATGTTCATGCGCCAACGCCTCCATCGCGACGCGCTGCGATTGGAGGGTCTGCAGCGCCGCCTGCGCCATCCGGGTGAACGCCTGCTTCAGCAATCCCAACGGATCGACGACCTCGAACAACGGCTGACCCGGGCCATCGACAGACGCCTGTGCGAACGCCATGAACGGCTGGCGAGACTGGAAACGCGGCTCGGTGCACAGCACCCGGGCCGAGCGCTCGCCATGTACAAACAGCGCCTTGAACACCTGCAGCACCGTCTTCCGCGGGTTATGCAAGACACCATCAAATCCCATCAGCGGCAACTCCTGGGGCTGGTTCAGACTCTGAACGTGGTGAGCCCGCTTGCCACGCTCGGCAGGGGCTACAGCATTCTTCTCGATGAACGCGGCCGGGCGGTACGGGCCGCCTCGCAAACCGAACCCGGGCAGCGGCTGCGCGCCAGGCTCGGCGACGGCGAGCTGGACGTTCGCGTGGAAGACAATCACTTGACCCCGACCACGTTTTCGCTACTGGACTGACGCAGAATGATTGAGCTCGACCGCCCCATCCCTCGCGTCGAAGACCCCGACTGGGCGCGCGTCGCACGCATTCCGATCCGAGAGAACGCCGAACCCCTGACGACGCTCCGACTGGCGCCTGCTCTTCGTGTCTACCCTGCGTACTTGCATCTGGGTGTGCCGGATGCAGTCACTGACTGTCATGTACGGACGGGCGTATTCGAACGACTGCTCCAGGCCAGCGCCCTGCTGCCAGAGGGCTACGCCCTGGTCATTCTCGACGGCTGGCGGCCGATTGCGGTACAGCGGCACCTGTATCGCACGCTCGAATCCACCATGTCGCAGCATCACCCGTTCGCTGATGTCGAAACGCTGGAGCGGCTCACCCGACAGTTCGTTGCACCGCCCAGCACTGATCCGCATGCGCCAAGCCCACATCTGACGGGCGGTGCCGTGGACGTGACCCTTTGTGATGAACAAGGCCGGCTCCTTCATATGGGGTCACGCTTCGATGAAGTTGGGCCGCGCTCGTTTACGGCTTATTTCGAATGGATCAAGGCACCCTCTGAGGAGGAGCGTAGCGTCCAGCGCAACCGACGCCTTCTCCACCACGTCATGACGACCGCCGGCTTCAGCAATCTTTCGAGCGAATGGTGGCACTACGATTATGGCAATCAGCTATGGGCCTGGCATGGCGGTCACGAAACCGCCCTGTACGGGCCAACCGAGCTGCCGCGCCTCGAGGCGCAGTGGCACCATCAACTGGCCGAACGCTTCGGCATCACCCCTTCCTGAACGAACGAGGTCCCATGCGTCGCCTGCTCCTTGCCTGCTTCACGGTTCTGCTCGCGCTACCCGTCCACGCTGACGGTTTCATCACACGTCTGCTCGACAAACCGGTCCCAGGGGGTGTTGCGGTGGTGGATCTTGGCGATTCACCCCAGGCGCCACGGGTCAGCTACCAGACCAAGCCGGTGCTGGTTGTACGCGAAGACGATGCCCGCTGGATTGCAATCGTCGGAATTCCGCTGACGACCAAACCCGGCACTCAGCGCCTGAGTGTCAACGGCGGCTCCCCGCGCGAGCTGAGCTTTACCGTTGGGCCTCGCACCTACAAGGAACAACGAATCACCCTGAAGAACAAGGAGCAGGTGAGCCCTAGTCCGGCGAACGTCAAACGCTTCGAACGCGAACTGGCGGAGCAGCTGAAAGCCTATGACCATTTCAGCGCTCGCCAGCCGAGCAACCTGCTGTTTGACCCGCCGGTGAACGGCCCGCTTTCCTCTCCGTTCGGCCTGCGCCGCTTCTTCAATGGAGAGGAGCGCAACCCCCATTCAGGTCTCGATTTCGCTGTCGGCGCTGGCACCCCGATCAAATCCCCGGCAGCAGGCAAGGTCATTCTGGTCGGCGATTATTTCTTCAACGGGAAGACTGCGTTCGTTGACCATGGTCAAGGGCTCATCAGCATGTTCTGCCACATGTCGAACGTGAACGTGAAGGTCGGCGATGAGCTCCCGCGCGGCGGCATCGTCGGCCGTGTCGGCGCCACAGGACGCGCGACAGGGCCGCACTTGCACTGGAACGTCAGCCTCAATGGCGTCCGGGTTGATCCAGCGATTTTCATCGGCAAGTACCAACCCTGATTCCGGCCTGAGCGGTCCGAGATGCGTTGCCCTTAAGGCCGCCATGTACCTGGACACCTCGGGCCGTTTTCCGTACCTCGTAACCGGTTGATCGTACGATCAATTTTCTGAGAAACGGGGGTTGACAGCTCTGCGCATCATGCGAATAATGCGCGCCACGTTGGCTACGTAGCTCAGCTGGTTAGAGCATAGCATTCATAATGCTGGGGTCCGGGGTTCAAGTCCCTGCGTAGCCACCACCAATTTTCAAGGGGTTCAGCGAAAGCTGAGCCCTTTTTTTTTTTGCGCTCGTTTTCAGTCCGACAAACCCTCCTTTGCCGCCCTCCCCGCCTCGATGCCGACTGACGGCGATGCAGGCCGTACTCCTGTTGCCGATAACCCATTGCTGGCGCGCCGCGCTGAGCAACGGTTCCCGTCTATAGGAAGTGTGGCCATGTTCCTTCGCAATCTGAAAGTCGCCCCGCGTGCTGCGGTCTGTTTCGCACTCATCGCGTTGATCGTGGCATTGCTCGGTCTTTTCGCGCTCCGCCAATTGAACACGTTGCACAGCGCGGCGACCCAAATTCGCGAAGACACCATGGCGAGCTATGCGCGCCTGGGCGAAATCAACGACAGTATGCTGCGCTTGCGTATCGTGTCGTTTCGGTTGCTGGTGGATCGGGAGCCGGAAGCGGTCAGGGTGGCGGTCTCACGTTCTGCTGAACTGATCGGGCTGCTGAAGGATGCGAATGCGCGATACGCGGCCCTGATCAGCTCGGATACCGAACGGGCTCAATACCGTGATTTCGACGGCATGCTTGGCGATTACATTGCGGTCAATCAGGAGGTAGCAAGCCTGTCGGCTGCGGGCCGCCTTGAAGAACTGCGGGCTTTGCTGGGAGGCAACTTCAAGCGGTTGTCGGACGGCCTTGGCGCGCAATATACCAAGCTCATGGAGGTCAATCGCCAGACCGCAGACGACGCTGCACGGCGATCGGATGAGGTGTATTCCAGTTCGGTCATGGGCGTTGTGCTGTTCATTCTCGTGGCTGCGAGCATGACGATCGCATTGGCGTGGCTACTGACTCGGAGCATCGTGGCCCCGCTAAAGGACGCTGTCGCAACGGCGCAGATCATTGCGTCGGGCGACCTTACGCATCGACTGACCGTCACAGGACGCGACGAGCCCGCAGAGCTGCTGCAGTCCGTTGCCGATATGCAGGCCAATCTGAAAGATACGATTCAGCGGATTGCGGACTCGTCCATCCAGCTGGCATCCGCTGCGGAGGAGCTGAACGCGGTAACTGAAGATGCGAGCCGAGGTATCCAGGCCCAGAACGGTGAAATCGAGCAAGCCGCGACGGCGGTGAACGAAATGACGACTGCGGTGGACGAGGTAGCACGCAACGCGGTGGCCACTTCCGAGGCTTCGCGGGATTCGGATCGCGTGGCACGCAGCGGCCAGGCCGAGGTTAACAAGGCGGTTGGCTCCATTAACGCACTGGCGCAGGACGTGAACAGCACCGCGGGACAGGTCGAAGAGTTGGCCGGCAAGATCAATGGCATTACCAGTGTATTGGATGTCATTCGTACGATTGCCGAGCAGACCAACCTGCTCGCACTGAACGCCGCCATCGAGGCGGCCCGTGCCGGTGACGCCGGCCGCGGCTTTGCCGTCGTGGCCGACGAAGTCCGCGCGCTGGCACACAGGACGCAAGAGTCAACCCATGAGATAGAGACCATGGTCCAGGGTATCCAGATGCAAACCGCCGATGCAGTACGCGCCATGCAAGCGAGTAATGAGCAGGCGCATTCGGCCAAGGCGATTGCGCAAGGTGCAGGCCATGCGCTTGAAACCATCACAGCGGCGATCAGCGAGATTGCTGAGCGCAATCTGGTCATCGCCAGCGCTTCGGAAGAGCAGGCTCAAGTGGCCAGAGAAGTGGACCGTAATCTGGTCAACATCCGGGATCTGGCACTGCAAAGCGCCGCAGGTGCGAACCAGACCAACGTAGCAAGCCAGGACCTGTCACGGCTAGCCTCGGACCTTAGCGGCCTCGTACAGCGATTCAAGGTTTGAGTGGACTGAAAGCCCGTCGCCGATGGCGGGCTTTCGCCGGTGCAGCCTGACGGCCGTTCTCTGTTTAAAGCCTGGCGCTTTGTCGTACCGACCTAGAGGACGTTCACTCGGCGATCACGATCTGGTCCCGGCCACCCGCCTTGCCTCGATACAGCGCCAGGTCGGCACGCTCAAGTGCGTCCGAGAAGGTTTCACACTGTTTGAACTCTGTAATCGCCAGCGTCGCCGTGATCTTCAGAGAGCCCTCCGGAAGCTCACCAACCCAGTCTCGAGTACGTGCCATGACCCTCTCTGCGAGGGCCCTGGCATCCGGCAGGCGTGCAGAGGGCATCAGAATGAGAAACTCCTCACCTCCCCAGCGTGCTGCAAGGTCGGTTGCCCTAACGTTAGCGGATATGGCAGCGGCAATGCGCTGCAGCACGATATCACCCCGCTCGTGCCCATAGCGGTCATTGATAGCCTTAAAGTGATCTACGTCCAACAGGACGAGGGCGAGCGCATCATCCTTGCTACCCAGCTGGTTCAGATGGTCGAGGATACGACGGCGAGTGTAGAGGTCTGTCAGACTGTCTCGATTCGCAGCATGGAAGAGCTTGAGCTGCATGGACAGCGCGAACCGGACCGACAGCGCAGTCGAGTGCAACAGCAGCGCTATCGCCCCGATGATGTTGATGACGGCAATCACCTCAAGCAGTTGAGGATCGATCTGACTATGGGTTCCTGTCTGGTGCCGCCACATGAACCCTACGGCGGCAACCAGCAGGATCGTCAGGCTGAAGAACCAACGCGCCCACGGCCTTTGCTGAAGGCTGAAAGCAACGATCGGCACGATACAAAACAGATAGAAGTAGAAGTTGCTTTCCCACCCCAATCGCCACGTGGCAAGCGCGGCGTGACTGATCACTTCGATACTGAAGATCAAACCCGCCATGGTGAATCGTGAGTGAGACAGAGCGTGCAAGCAGACAATGTACGCGAGCACACTGAAGCCATTGCCCACGAGTAGCACGGACTCATCCAGCAGAAAAAACAGCCCGAACAATACAACATGGATGGTCAGTGCAATTTTTACAATTGGCGTAACGTGGGTCCAGAAATGACTCGTTGCGTCCTGAAGCACCTTGGCACGATCAGTAGGCGACAGGCTTTGCATGCATAGGACTCGCGCAGTCGGGTTCAAAACCGCAGAGATTACGCTACTAGGTATGGGTACTACGCGCACAATGTCCCCACCGCGCGCTTCGGTCCGCTGGACGGCAGTACAAAGGCGCAGCGGCGCATCACCATTGCCTATTGCCTATTGCCTATTGCCTATTGCCTATTGCCTATGGCTATCGGCTCAACGACATTGAAGACGAATACTCTGCGGCCTCAAAATAACCGTCCCGCACCATTCATTGCTTCTTACCCAAGGTCACCATGAGAGACGATTTCGAGAACATTCGTGCTGAGCGCGACGTACCTACGCATCGGGCTAATGCGCAAACCGAACGCTATGCAGGGCTGTGGAAGCAAATTGCGTTGGGCATATTCGTCGGATTCGGGTTATTAGGCGTCGTGAGCACGCTGGGCTGGTTTCTACTATCAAAGCTCGCACTGGGCATGCTGCAAATCAACATCCCATGAGGGATCGGCGGGGCGCCACTTGCCGGTGTCAAAAAATCCTGACTGGCGTATTTGCTTTCACATAATTTTGACAGTAGGAAGCGCACAGTTAACCCAGCTGAACGGATTCGGCCTCCTCTTGGTGTGTAAATAGCCCGCTATTTTTAGCGGGCTTTTCTTTGCCTGGGTGTTGCTGCCGAAACGACAAAGGCCCCGAAGGGCCCTTGGCAGGATTGAACACTTTTAGACTGGCAGTTCACGCTGGGGCGGCCGGCTTCGTCTCACAACCGCACGATGCGATGGGTGAACCGGCTCACAGCCCCTTCAGACGGCGTGAACTGCCCACCCCTTTGCAGCCGCGCGATGCGCCCCTCCCCTCAGGTCGCGTACGAAGTTATCACGCCAGGTCGCAAGATCGTTTTTGCGCATGATCCGCATCATGTTCTCCCAGCGGTCCTTGCGCTCTGCCAGTGGCATCCTCAACGCTCGGTCCAGCGCCTCTGCCATCCCGACTCTGTCGTACGGGTTTACGATCAACGCTGATGTTAGCTCGCGGGCTGCTCCTGCGAATCGAGACAATACCAGCACGCCGGGATTCTCCGGATCCTGAGAAGCCACATACTCCTTGGCTACCAGGTTCATGCCATCCCGGAGCGGCGTAACCAACCCGATTGCTGCACCACGAAACAGCCCCATAAGCACCTTGCGGTCGTGGCTCTTGTTGAGGTAGTGAACAGGCATCCAATCCAGATCCGCGTACCGTCCGTTGATGTGTCCGGCCTGCGTTTCGAGTTGCTGGCGGATGTGCTGATAGGTATGCACATCGGAGCGCGAGGTAGGCGCAATCTGGACGAACTCGACTTCACGGTGGTGCTGCGGGTACTGGGCAAGCAGCTCTTCATAGGCCTGGAAGCGCTCGACAAGTCCTTTGGAATAGTCGAGGCGATCAACACTGATAATCGTGCGGCGAGGCTCGCCTGACGGGCCCCTGCCCGATATGTGTCGACGGCCCTTGTAGCCTGCGGCAAGCTCTTGAATCTCATCAGGCATAACGCCGATCGGATACACCGCGGCCTTGAATGTATTGCCATAGGCCGTCATGGTCCCGTCCTTTCCGACAAGGCCACGCACTTCGCGGGTGATGTAGTCCTCGAATGCTTGTCGATCCACTTCGGTTTGAAAACCAATCAGATCGTACGCGCACATCGTCTTGAACAATTCGTTGTGCGGCGGGATGGACGTGAGCGTCTCAGGCGCCGGAAACGGAATATGCAGGAAATAGCCGATGCGATTGCGAATGCCGAGCTGGCGGCATTCGTCGGCGAATGGGATCAAATGGTAATCGTGGACCCAAATGACATCGTCAGGCTTGAGCAGCGGCTTGAGCTGTTCTGCGAGCATGCGGTTTACACGACGATAGCCTTCGTACTCCTTGCGGCGATACCGGGACAGATCGACCCGATAGTGGAAGGTGGGCCAAAGCGTGGCATTCGAGAAACCACGGTAATAGCAGTCGTAGTCACGCTTTGTAAGCCCGAGCGTTGCGTAGGTGATGCTGCCATGCGTCTCGCACGACAGCATCGGATTGCTGGTTACCTCGCCGTTCCAACCAAACCAGATTCCGCCCGACTCCTTGAGCGCGTCATACACGCCAACGGCGAGCCCGCCGGCAGCGACCTTGCCCTCCTTGATTGGCGCGACGCGGTTGGATACCACTACCAAGCGGCTCATCTTGGGCCTCCCGTTTCCAGAGTGTGTTCTGTGTCACTCGCGACATAGGCGAGCAAATCATCGAGCCACTGGCCTACGGCTGCCACTGACTCCAATCTATGCTGGGCGACCGTTGCGCCCTCCCCGATCTTGATGGAGATACCACCCAGTGCGTTGACTGCTTCGAACCCGGCCTCATCAGTCAGATCGTCGCCGAGGAATACCGGTGTTTTTCCAGCGAAGGGAGGCTCTTTCAGGAAAGTCTTGATGACTTCGCCCTTACTGGCGCCTTTGGGTTTGAGCTCGAAGACAAATTTGCCAGGTTGCACTACCAGGCTTGGGTAACGCTGGACCATGGCCTCTGCCAGCAACCGAACATCGGACTCGATATGGGGCGCCTGACGGTAATGAAGTGCAAAGGCAATGCGCTTGTTCTCGACCATCAGTCCAGGTATCCGAAGGGCCGCAGCGTCCAGCTCGGCTTCAAGCGCTGCGCGCTGTGTATCTTCGACAGCCAAAGAGTGTAGATAGCCATCAGCCGTGCGTCGCTCCGCACCGTGCACACCCGCTGCGGGCATTACAAGCGGCTGCAACAAGGTATCGAGCTGGGACAAAGGCCGGCCGGATACCACCGCAACCGCCCCGCCAAGCGATTGCAGGCGAGAAAGTGCGTGGTGCGTAGTACCCGGAATGAAGACCAGTTCAGGACGGGGCTGGATTTCGGCCAGCGTTCCATCAACGTCGAAGAAAAATGCGTAGTCGCGGAGGCTTAGCTCAACGCTAGGAATTGATTCGCTCATGCTACTGAGACTTATGACAAATCCCCAGCGTTCCAGCGGTTATGGGGATTCCTTTCATTCCCTGGCTGAATGGTCGGCTTCGGTCGGCTCGTCTGTAGGAATGAATCTTTGCCCGATCGCCCCAGTCCGAATTTGCGAACAGGTTGATGAGGTAATGACCATGACCACCGATCGTAAACCCTACATCCCTCGCGAAATCGACGACATCGAGGATCGGATGGGATCGATGGACCAGCTGGATTTCAGTGATCGCCAGGACGACCGCGAGGGCCGCGTAGGTGATGCTCGCCCTGAGGACGAGATTTCGCAGGAATTTCCTGATGAGCGCGTCCAGCAGGCCGGCATGACCGGCGGTGAGGCGCTGGGCTCGGGTATTCATGAAGACGGTGTAACGCTGGACGATGCCAGCCCTGAAACACTACTGGACGAAACAGGCGCCCGCTCTCCGCGCGAGCGAGGTGATGCGTATCCAGCCGATAAGACACTGACCGAAGTCGATGCTGCAGACATCGGCGGTGGGACTGGATTGGACGAAGCGGAGCTGGGCCGTCGCCACCCGTTGGATAACAAGGAATGGGACGGTAATCCAGACGACCCCCTGCAGCCTGAAACGGCCGCAAGCGTCGATGATGAACTCGACGGTGAAGATGCTATTCGGGATCGCTAACGCGGCAAGTGAAAAGACGCCTTAGTCAATGAGCGTACACGCCATGACCAAGGCGTCCTCACGACCGCCGACCGCTGGATAGTAGTCACGACGCCGGCCAATTTCGTTGAAGCCATATCGCTCGTAAAGCCGATAAGCTGGGCCATTGCTGGCTCGTACCTCCAGAAAGCACTCCTTGGCGTTCAGTTCAGCCGCACGAGCCATCAAGTGCTCGAGCAAACACAGACCAAGGCCACGCCCTTGGCTTTCCGGCTTCACCGTTATATTGAGCAGGTGCGCTTCGTCGACGATGATGTTGATCACCCCATGCCCCACTTGCTGGTCGCCATCAAGCATCAACCAACATTCGTAAGACTTTAGAGCGTCAAGATAGATGCCTCGCGTCCAGGGATGCGAAAAGGCGGCGTATTCGATCTTCAGCACCGCATCCAGATCCGCCTCGATCATCCGGCGAAAAGTTACTGCATCACTCATTCGTGTCGTTCCAGCCAGCATTGGCGAACTTGCTTCATTGCTTTCCACAGAGACGCCTTGCGTTTGGGATCTTCCATCAGCACTTCGAGGCCAGGTAACGCCCAGGCTGATCCAATCCCCTCAATCTGCAGCGTTTGGTCGTAGCTCGACTCATCACCGTTCCCGGCGAAGCGGACCGCAGGCAGCCCGACGAGCCATAGACACTGACATCGGTCTCCGGCCTCCATTCGGCCAGCGACGAAGCCCTGAACGTAATCACGCGCGGCGTCCGGACCCTGGTCGAAGTTTCTGCCTGTGAATTGAGGCCACCGTACAGGCTCACCGATCCACTGAGGGCTATCTGGAAGGCCTGCTGCGCGCAGGATATCTCGGAGCAGCAGATACGCTGGGTCACGGCTCTGGAACGGCTCGCCGGTCGGCAACTCGACCATCAACAAGCAGGCACCGGCCCGAGCAAGCTGGAGCGAGAAGCGAGGCGGCGGCAGACTTTCTACCGGTGTTGGCTTTGACGGCTCGCGCTGCTCGACAGGCGACGCAATAGGTGCCGGCGGCGATGCGGCACCACGCTTGATGTCCTGCTTCAAACGCTCCACGATCGACTGAACAGGCGCACCGGCTGGGCGTACCGCCATGGGTGCATCGGTTTTTTGCGGCTGAGATTCGGCTTGCTGGTGTCGTTCTGGAGCAAGCGGCTCTGCTTGCGGGCACTCCACTTCGACAAACTGCAACAACTCAGGCCGCGATGGAGCGGCAAACGGAAGTTCACATCGGGGCAACCAGGTCGTGACCTGCATCGCTTCGAGGTACGCCCGACGGCGGCTTTCTTCGATCATGCGACCCTTGAGTTATCCGATGGCTGTTCTGCGGGCGGCAATTGTCGCTGGAAACGGGCGGTACGCAAAGCGTGGTGATCGTTTAATCCGGCAACGCGGCCTCCGATCGAGAATCGCTGAGTGACGCGGCGGGCTGAAGTACAATCCGCGCTTTTTCCAGAAGTACGTCGCCGATGATCGATCCCAAACGCGTACTGCGCGCTCTTGCCGAACACTGGTCGCTCTTGGAACCGCTATGTGAGCGCTTCGATGGCGGCACGCTCAGCCTTCCCGAGTTGCGCGCTCAGCTTAGTGCGCAGCTTCCCGACGCCACCGCAGCGGATATCACCTCACTGCTGGACCAGTGGATTCGTCTGGACATTCTCGTGCCCGTAGCGAAGAGCCCTAATCGATTCGAGCTGAACGCGCAGATCCACGACTTCCTCGCTTACCTGCGCCGTGAGCACCGGCTCGGGCTATGCCTTGAAATCGAAGCCTATCTACGACACCTGGAGCGCCTGGCGGGCCATATTCAGGACGCGTTCGAAATTCGTGACGGTCAGGACCTGGCCAGGCAGCTGCGTTTGCTGGACATGCGCGTTCGAGACGTTCTCAAGAAGCTGGATAACGACGAACAGGCACTGGTCGGTGTCGCTGAGCGGGCGAAGACCAGTGACCGGAAGATTCCGCTTCGCCAACGATACGCCGAAGTATTGGCAACCTGGGATGAATACGTAGAACCGATGATCCAGCTTGTCGCCGCCGACGGTGCGTTCGAGCAGGGCGTAAGACGTGTCGAACAGGTTCTTCTGCGATTGTTGGGTGAGCAGCAGCGGCTTGGTCATCTTGTAGACGATGACCTGCTCCTTCGCACGCATGCCCGGATTCTTGAGATGCAAACCAACGCGCAGCTGACACTTCGTCGTGCGCGCGAACTGCTGCTTCCTCTTCGCGAAGAAGCCCGCCGCCATAATGCGGTGACCCGCGGCGCTGCCTTGGCCCTTTCCGTTATCCGCAAGCGCGGCCTGGATGCGGTCCCACAGGCGGCGTTGCCGCTATTTTCCAGGCCGCAAAGCAACTTTCTCGGTGCGGCCAGCCAAGTGGAGGCCTACGTCTACGCCTTGGCCAGATTCCAGCCCGCACCAGCCCAGTTCCCCAAGTCGACGGGCACACGTCGCCAAGGCTCGCCCCGCGCGCCCAAGACAGCACGGGAGATGATCGATCGTTGCGAACAGGCGCTACCTCTCCCCGACCTCATGACGTGGTTGCTCGAGCAGGAACCGGAAGGCGCCACGGACGAACTGCTGTATTGGTTCTCCAGGCTCTCCCGTGACAGCCGCTTCGAGCGGGAGCGACTCGACCGTCGCGAGTACCTGACAGCTAACCATCAGCTCAACCTGAGCTCCTACGCGCTTGTTCGCCGTCCCGCTGCGGAACACTAATTTTCATCGTGACGAGGCGCGACCTGCGCCTCGCTCAGCTATTCAAGAGTGCCGAGATGAATATCGATCTCAATGAAATGACACAGCTGGCACCCATCTTCCGCGAGCTGTTCAAGGGGTATCATCTATCCCGGAGCGAGCCAGAGTGCTATGCACAGCTCTCCACGATGCAAGACCAATATCGCGCACTGTTCAAAGCGCTCGGCTACGAACTGGTATGCGATCCACGGGGCTTTTATTACTTTGTTCCAGAGCAGGCGAGCGTAGGCGTGAACAAGACAGCGCAGCGGCTGGCGCTGTTCACCTTCATCCTTGTTGAAAGCCTCGCTGACCAGGGTCGCGATCCATTAACCGTGCTCGACGGCGGCAGCATTGGTCGAGACGAACTGCCCGCGCTGCTCGATAAATACCGTGATCTGTTTACCCAGGCCGAAGTAAGCACGCTCGAAGAGCTGGAAGAGAAAGTCATTCGCCGCCTCACGCAACTCGGCTTTGCAGAAGACAGCAATGGCGTTTACCGCTTTCTACCGCCAATGCATCGGTTTCTGGATGTCTGCCTGTCGGTTCAGCAGGACCGAGACCTTGCCGCGACTTTGCATAGCAAGGACCTGCCATTGGCTGCGCCGATTTGGGTCGAGACGGATCCGGAAGAATCATCCGAGGAGGACGCACTGGCCCGCGCCATTGCTGAAGAAAAGGAGTTCGAAGCATGAGCCAGGAACGCTACGGGATTCGTCGTTTCGCATTGTTGAACACTGCCGGCTACAGCCTCGGCGTGTTTCCGCTAGAGAACCCATTGTCGGTATACGGTGCGAACAACCTCGGCAAGTCGGCATCAATTAACGCACTTCAGTTTCCGATCCTGGCGCGGATGTCAGACATGAGCTTCGGCAAGTACAGCCTGGAGCAGTCGCGCAAGTTCTATTTCGCAACCGATACCAGCTACATCCTGGTGGAGGTAGCCCTACCCCATGGCCCCCACGTAATTGGGGTCGCCGGACGTGGCCCCGGCGGTGGTTTCGGCCACCAGTTTTTCGCTTATGCCGGAGAATTGAACCTTGAGCATTACCAAAAAGACGGTACCTGTTTGCGGCAGCGCGATCTCTTCAAAGCGTTGGAAGCGGACGGCATCGCTGCTTACGAACTCAAGCCTGACGAGCTGCGCAGGCTATTGGTCGGCGGTCACACCTCAATCCCGCTGGACCTGACGCTCATTCCCCTCAGGTCAACCAGTGAACAGAGCCTCAAGACATTCCGTGCGCTGTTCATCAACCTGCTACACATGCGGGAGATTACCGCCGCGAAGCTGAAGCAGCTGTTCCTGGATGCGTTCGAACACAGCTTGCGCTCGGGAAGCGTCGACTACATAGCCGCAACGGAAGAAGCGTTCCGCGACGTCCGCCGGATGGAGGGAGATTATCAATCCCTGGTGGCAGCGGGCCCACTCATTGAAGCGTTGGCATCCGGCGTCACGCAGCGCGACATCCTGCGCGGCAAGCTACACCGCCTCTCACCTCTTTTGGACTCCCTGCTAGGCACTTGGCAAGACTATTCGGGCGACCGAAAGGCTGAACTCGTTGCGCAAGCAGAGCACTTCCAGCAAGAGCAAGACGGACTTCAGCGCGGGCAGCGCGATAGTACCCACGAGCTGATGCGACTTGAACGGGAAATCAACGATATACAACGATGGCTTGGGGAGCTGGCGGTCCTAAGAAATCGCTTCGCGCTCGTGGACGACGTGAAGGTACTGGAGCAACAGCTACTCGCTGCGAAGGATGCTCATGACGAACTGGCCGGCGCGCTTGCACAGGCGCGCCAGTTTTCTTCAGACGACATTGATGAGCGTGTGCGGGATTTGGAGAAACGCCTGAAGGCAGTTCGTCTACAGCTCGACCATGCCGACAATAATAGTTACTCCCGTCTACGCGAGGAATTTTCGCAGCAGGACGTGGATCGCTTAATGCGCCTGTTCAATGGCCAGCTCTTCAGCCTCCCGCTTGGCGAAAAAGGAATCGCCCTGGACGAAGATGGCGTGTGGGTAAAGTCGCTGGAATCTATTCTCGACGCGTTCAAGGGCGAGCAATTCGAAGTACCTGGGCTTTCTATCGACCTATCCGCCATCGACCCGCCAGCCCTACAAGCGCTGGCGGATCGGGTGGCATTGCGCGACCAGAAGGATCGCCTGGAGCGAGAACTCAAACAGCTCAAGGCGCAGCAGGCGGTTGCAGCAGACAGGTCTGCCAGCAAGGCGCATGCTGAGACACTCTACCAGGCTGTCCTGGATGCCCAGAAAGCTCTTGAGGACTACCGCAGAGCTGAAACCCTTTCCGCCGAAGAGCCTTCCAAGCTCGAGGCGTTGGCCGAAGCAGAAGCACGACGGGACGTATTGCAACGCTCAAACGATGCCTACGCAGAGCGCGTCCAGCAGCTATCAGCCAAGCTGCAACTGATCGGTCGCCAGATCGCTGACCTTGAAGCGCGCGAGCGCACCTTGGACGACGCGCTGAGGCGTCGTCAGCTGCTTCCGGCTGACCTCCCCTTCGGCACACCCTATATGGATTCGGTCGACGACTCCATGGACAATCTTCTTCCGCTTCTGAATGACTATCAGGACAGTTGGTCGGCACTGCAGCGCATAGATAACCAGATTGAAGCGCTTTACGCACAGGTACGACTTAAAGGCGTTGCCAAGTTCGATAGTGAAGACGATCCCGAGCGACGGCTTCAACTATTGGTCAACGCGTACGCACATCGCCAGGACGAAGCCTTGACTCTCGCCAAGGCCCGTCGTGCTGCAGTCACCGACATTGCGCGTACGTTGCGAAACATACGAAGCGACTACGACAACCTCGAGCACCAACTGGCACTGTTCAATCGCGAGATCAATAAGCGCCAGGTCTCTAACCTGCAGAGCTTCCGTATCGTCCTTGCCCCCAACAAGGACGCGCTTCGCCACATTGACCAGATTATCCACAGTGCCGGGAAATACGAAGAAGGCGAAACACTGTCAGTCTTCGATCTCAGTCAAACTGCCGAGCAGGACGCCAAGAACGAAGAGGCCAAGGAATACCTTGCACGGCTTGTCGCGGCCAATCAGAACCAGCTGGGACTAAAGGACCTTTTCGAGCTCGCATTTGAGATTACGAAGGTTCATGGCCAGCCGGTCATCCATACGGATATCGACGGGGCAGCCTCGAACGGCACTACGATGACGATCAAGGCGCTGACTAACATGTATCTGTTGCTTCACCTGATGGACAGGGATCAAGCAGGACGTGTACGTCTGCCCTACTACCTAGATGAAGCGGCGGACATCGACGAGCGAAACCAGCAGGCGCTGATCGAGACGAGCCTGCAGCTCGGATTCGTCCCGATTCTGGCATCCGTCAAGCCCCAGGTATCAGCGCATGTCGCTATCGACCTAGAGGGAGGAAGCGGACCAGCCGGCATATACATCGACGAAGCTGATTGGAAGTACATTCGCCCGAGAGAGGACAGGCCGAAACCGTCTTCGGTAGCGGAGTCGGCAGAGCAAGCGGAGATTGCTTAATACTGGGACGCCGGCTTTGCCGGCGTTTTTCATTCCCATGAGTAAAATCGGTGCATGTGAGACTTCCCATCGGAATCAAGATGTGTTTAGGTAATACTTACTAACAATTCTTTCAATTGTTCAGTGAGCTCCCTGCAGGGGTTTTATAGAGACGTAAGCGGCAGCCCCAGGCTGATGGGGCTAAGTCACCTTTCGATTCGAAGAAGGAATGCCTGCGTGAAAATCTCAAAAGCCGTCTCCACCTTGATCGCCAGCTTTGCTCCCTTCGCCTTCGCTGACAGTTCAAATGAAAAGCTGGGGCAGCATCTGCAACCGGAGCCCTACCAATACGGTATGAAGCTTGATGTCAAACAGGTGCTATATCGCACTGACAACTCAAGCAAGGTTGGCATTGCGCCGACCGAAATTGTCTACCGCGACAGCTCAGGTGCGCTTCACAAGATTCGCTTCCTGGAATGGGGCGGCCGTACGAGCATAAGTTAAAGGTAAGAATGGGGCGCGGGTACCGCGCTCCAAGCCTCGCTTCGGCCAACCTCTCGGTATCGCCCCCGGTTGGCCAAAGTCGACCAGAACGCGCTACCCTTTAGCGGCCGCTATTCGTCCGCTTCTCGCTTGTTTGCTATTGGCTCCCTTGGACTATCCCCTCCCAGCCGTCGCCTACGTGGCAACTCCTTCAGTAAGCTGAATACGCAGGGTGGCACTATCGTCTCCCACCGGAACCTCGTTCAAACCGCCACGATACCTCGTCGCTACAGCGTAATCTGCTGCAGATTACGCAGCGATAAGCGGGGGCGCAGTTGGCGGCTCTTGGCGTCTCCGCCTACCTCAAACCGGAGCGGTATTGTCTCGAACACAGATGTCCTGCCACGAATAGCAGTGTCCAGCTGGCTGGTACGGCGCGTTAGCGTCGATCCAGACCGGGATAGTTATGCGAAGCGTTTTGTTCGGGTGCTTTCCCGCGGACTATACCGCCGCCCCCTGCGGCACACATCAGCCAGGCATAAGGCAAGGCCTGGGCTGTTATAGAAGGCGGAATACAAGGACAAGCCCCTGCGCGCTTGTTGGGCTAATGAGCTCAACGCGCAGCCGCTAATAGCGCCCATTCTCGCCGCGTTGCTTGGACGTTCCGCTGCGTCCTTGGCGCTCCGGGCTTTTTCTGGCGCAAAGAAGAAACCCCAGCCTCTTTCGAAGTTGGGGTTTCGTATAGGAGCTTGACGATGACCTACTCTCACATGGGGAGACCCCACACTACCATCGGCGATGCATCGTTTCACTACTGAGTTCGGGATGGGATCAGGTGGTTCCAACGCTCTATGATCGTCAAGCAATTTGGTTGGGGAGTCGATATTGAGTCGCTTCCCCGAATTGGGTATGTGATGGATCGGTATACGAGTTCGCAAGCTTTCGGCTTGGTCGGCTTCGACCGCTCGCACCCATCTGCAAGGCAGATTGTTTGGGTGTTATATGGTCAAGCCTCACGGGCAATTAGTACTGGTTAGCTCAACGCCTCACAACGCTTACACACCCAGCCTATCAACGTCGTAGTCTTCGACGGCCCTTTAGGGGATTCAAGATCCCAGTGAGATCTCATCTTGAGGCGAGTTTCCCGCTTAGATGCTTTCAGCGGTTATCTCTTCCGAACATAGCTACCCGGCAATGCCACTGGCGTGACAACCGGAACACCAGAGGTTCGTCCACTCCGGTCCTCTCGTACTAGGAGCAGCCCCTCTCAAATCTCAAACGTCCACGGCAGATAGGGACCGAACTGTCTCACGACGTTCTAAACCCAGCTCGCGTACCACTTTAAATGGCGAACAGCCATACCCTTGGGACCGGCTTCAGCCCCAGGATGTGATGAGCCGACATCGAGGTGCCAAACACCGCCGTCGATATGAACTCTTGGGCGGTATCAGCCTGTTATCCCCGGAGTACCTTTTATCCGTTGAGCGATGGCCCTTCCATACAGAACCACCGGATCACTAAGACCTACTTTCGTACCTGCTCGACGTGTCTGTCTCGCAGTCAAGCGCGCTTTTGCCTTTATACTCTGCGACCGATTTCCGACCGGTCTGAGCGCACCTTCGTACTCCTCCGTTACTCTTTAGGAGGAGACCGCCCCAGTCAAACTGCCCACCATACACTGTCCTCGATCCGGATAACGGACCAGAGTTAGAACCTCAAGCATGCCAGGGTGGTATTTCAAGGATGGCTCCACGCAAACTGGCGTTCACGCTTCAAAGCCTCCCACCTATCCTACACAAGCAGGCTCAAAGTCCAGTGCAAAGCTACAGTAAAGGTTCACGGGGTCTTTCCGTCTAGCCGCGGATACACTGCATCTTCACAGCGATTTCAATTTCACTGAGTCTCGGGTGGAGACAGCGCCGCCATCGTTACGCCATTCGTGCAGGTCGGAACTTACCCGACAAGGAATTTCGCTACCTTAGGACCGTTATAGTTACGGCCGCCGTTTACCGGGGCTTCGATCAAGAGCTTCGCTTGCGCTAACCCCATCAATTAACCTTCCGGCACCGGGCAGGCGTCACACCCTATACGTCCACTTTCGTGTTTGCAGAGTGCTGTGTTTTTAATAAACAGTCGCAGCGGCCTGGTATCTTCGACCGGCATGAGCTTACGGGGTAAACCCTTCACCCTCACCGGCGCACCTTCTCCCGAAGTTACGGTGCCATTTTGCCTAGTTCCTTCACCCGAGTTCTCTCAAGCGCCTTGGTATTCTCTACCCGACCACCTGTGTCGGTTTGGGGTACGGTTCCTGATTACCTGAAGCTTAGAGGCTTTTCCTGGAAGCATGGCATCAACCACTTCTCCTTCTAAAGAAGGATCGTCATCAGTTCTCGGCCTTAACCACCCGGATTTACCTAAGTGATCAGCCTACAACCTTAAACTTGGACAACCAACGCCAAGCTGGCCTAGCCTTCTCCGTCCCCCCATCGCAGTAACCAGAAGTACGGGAATATTAACCCGTTTCCCATCGACTACGCTCTTCAGCCTCGCCTTAGGGACCGACTCACCCTGCGTCGATTAACGTTGCGCAGGAACCCTTGGTCTTTCGGCGTGGGTGTTTTTCACACCCATTGTCGTTACTCATGTCAGCATTCGCACTTCTGATACCTCCAGCAAGCTTCTCAACTCACCTTCACAGGCTTACAGAACGCTCCTCTACCGCGTCATCAAAGATGACACCCGTAGCTTCGGTGCCTGGTTTGAGCCCCGTTACATCTTCCGCGCAGGCCGACTCGACTAGTGAGCTATTACGCTTTCTTTAAAGGGTGGCTGCTTCTAAGCCAACCTCCTAGCTGTCTGAGCCTTCCCACATCGTTTCCCACTTAACCAGGACTTTGGGACCTTAGCTGACGGTCTGGGTTGTTTCCCTTTTCACGACGGACGTTAGCACCCGCCGTGTGTCTCCCATGCTCGGCACTTCTGGGTATTCGGAGTTTGCATCGGTTTGGTAAGTCGGGATGACCCCCTAGCCGAAACAGTGCTCTACCCCCCAGAGTGATACATGAGGCGCTACCTAAATAGCTTTCGAGGAGAACCAGCTATCTCCGAGCTTGATTAGCCTTTCACTCCGATCCACAGGTCATCCGCTAACTTTTCAACGGTAGTCGGTTCGGTCCTCCAGTCAGTGTTACCTAACCTTCAACCTGCCCATGGATAGATCGCCCGGTTTCGGGTCTATACCCAGCGACTAAACGCCCTATTAAGACTCGCTTTCGCTACGCCTCCCCTATTCGGTTAAGCTCGCCACTGAATATAAGTCGCTGACCCATTATACAAAAGGTACGCAGTCACCTAACAAAGTAGGCTCCCACTGCTTGTACGCATACGGTTTCAGGTTCTATTTCACTCCCCTCTCCGGGGTTCTTTTCGCCTTTCCCTCACGGTACTGGTTCACTATCGGTCAGTCAGGAGTATTTAGCCTTGGAGGATGGTCCCCCCATATTCAGACAAGGTTTCACGTGCCCCGTCCTACTCGTTTTCACTTCAAGGATCCTTTCGTCTACAGGGCTATCACCCACTATGGCCGCACTTTCCAGAGCGTTCGACTAAAATCCAAGAAGCTTAAGGGCTGGTCCCCGTTCGCTCGCCACTACTAAGGGAATCTCGGTTGATTTCTTTTCCTCAGGGTACTTAGATGTTTCAGTTCCCCTGGTTCGCCTCTTGCACCTATGTATTCAGTACAAGATACTCAGCTTATGCTAAGTGGGTTCCCCCATTCAGAGATCTCCGGGTCACAGGTCATTTGCCACCTCACCGAAGCTTATCGCAGGCTATCACGTCTTTCATCGCCTCTGACTGCCAAGGCATCCACCGTATGCGCTTCTTCACTTGACCATATAACCCCAAGCAATCTGGTCATATGTCTCGAACGTGAAGACGACATTCGCCGAAAACTTGCGCTTGAACTCGCAAATTTTACCTTGACTCGAATAATCACCAGTGAAAGAGATTATTCGGTCTACTTCTATCACATACCCAAATTTTTAAAGAACGGTTCTGGCGCAAAGTCCAGAACTCAACATCCCACCAAAGCGGATGCTCAGTTCTGAGCTTTTCAAGCGATTCGAGTAATGGTGGAGCCAAGGAGGATCGAACTCCTGACCTCCTGCGTGCAAAGCAGGCGCTCTCCCAGCTGAGCTATGGCCCCAATGGTTCGACCGGCCTAGCCCCTCGACAATTGGTGGGTCTGGGCAGATTCGAACTGCCGACCTCACCCTTATCAGGGGTGCGCTCTAACCAACTGAGCTACAGACCCAATCTGTCTCACTCTCGGGTCTAAAACCCAATCGCTTTCGCAAGTGAATCAAGCAATTCGTGTGGGAGCTTATGAAGAAGCTGATGTCTTCGATTAAGGAGGTGATCCAGCCGCAGGTTCCCCTACGGCTACCTTGTTACGACTTCACCCCAGTCATGAATCACTCCGTGGTAACCGTCCCCCCGAAGGTTAGACTAGCTACTTCTGGAGCAACCCACTCCCATGGTGTGACGGGCGGTGTGTACAAGGCCCGGGAACGTATTCACCGTGACATTCTGATTCACGATTACTAGCGATTCCGACTTCACGCAGTCGAGTTGCAGACTGCGATCCGGACTACGATCGGTTTTATGGGATTAGCTCCACCTCGCGGCTTGGCAACCCTTTGTACCGACCATTGTAGCACGTGTGTAGCCCTGGCCGTAAGGGCCATGATGACTTGACGTCATCCCCACCTTCCTCCGGTTTGTCACCGGCAGTCTCCTTAGAGTGCCCACCCGAGGTGCTGGTAACTAAGGACAAGGGTTGCGCTCGTTACGGGACTTAACCCAACATCTCACGACACGAGCTGACGACAGCCATGCAGCACCTGTGTCTGAGTTCCCGAAGGCACCAATCCATCTCTGGAAAGTTCTCAGCATGTCAAGGCCAGGTAAGGTTCTTCGCGTTGCTTCGAATTAAACCACATGCTCCACCGCTTGTGCGGGCCCCCGTCAATTCATTTGAGTTTTAACCTTGCGGCCGTACTCCCCAGGCGGTCAACTTAATGCGTTAGCTGCGCCACTAAAATCTCAAGGATTCCAACGGCTAGTTGACATCGTTTACGGCGTGGACTACCAGGGTATCTAATCCTGTTTGCTCCCCACGCTTTCGCACCTCAGTGTCAGTATCAGTCCAGGTGGTCGCCTTCGCCACTGGTGTTCCTTCCTATATCTACGCATTTCACCGCTACACAGGAAATTCCACCACCCTCTACTGTACTCTAGTCAGGCAGTTTTGGATGCAGTTCCCAGGTTGAGCCCAGGGCTTTCACATTCAACTTACCAAACCACCTACGCGCGCTTTACGCCCAGTAATTCCGATTAACGCTTGCACCCTCTGTATTACCGCGGCTGCTGGCACAGAGTTAGCCGGTGCTTATTCTGTTGGTAACGTCAAAACTCACAGGTATTAACCGTAAGCCCTTCCTCCCAACTTAAAGTGCTTTACAATCCGAAGACCTTCTTCACACACGCGGCATGGCTGGATCAGGGTTTCCCCCATTGTCCAATATTCCCCACTGCTGCCTCCCGTAGGAGTCTGGACCGTGTCTCAGTTCCAGTGTGACTGATCATCCTCTCAGACCAGTTACGGATCGTCGCCTTGGTGAGCCTTTACCCCACCAACTAGCTAATCCGACCTAGGCTCATCTGTTAGCGTGAGGTCCGAAGATCCCCCACTTTCTCCCGTAGGACGTATGCGGTATTAGCTCGAGTTTCCCCGAGTTATCCCCCACTAACAGGCAGATTCCTAGGCATTACTCACCCGTCCGCCGCTCGCCGGCGTCCCGAAGGACCCGCTGCCGCTCGACTTGCATGTGTTAGGCCTGCCGCCAGCGTTCAATCTGAGCCATGATCAAACTCTTCAGTTCAAATCAATCCGGGTTTTGAGAAAACCCTAAACTTGGCTCAGCAATCGCAAATAAACTCTCGAATTCACGAGTGTTACTTGTGTTGCTGATAATCAGTCGACTATCAGTCTTACATCACAAGCACCCACACGAATTGCTTGATTCCGTTGTTAAAGAGCGTTTCGAACCAGTCTTTCGTCTCGTTCGAGGCCGCGCATTCTACAGCAGCCTTTCAATCTGTCAAGCTTTTGTTTTTCGAAATCTCTTTCTACTCAACCGCTTGCCGCTTTCGATTCAATCTGTCTCGTCAGCGGGAGGCGAATCTTACAGCATCCTGAAACGCTGTCAACCCCTCTTTCAACGCTTTCGATCATCTTGACCGAAGCCACCAACAAGACCCTAACCGCTACCTTGTCAGCCCGGCGCATTCTACTCGAATCCGCCGCCAGCGCAACCCTTAATTTCGCCTAACTCTTTGATTCTCAAGGAGTTTCAGCTTCGGTCTGCGCCGGAAGTGGTGCGCATTATAGACACCCAAAACGAGGCGTCAACACTTAATTTGAACTTTTTGTGGCCAGAGCGAATTTCTCACGCCTCTCCTTCAACATAGCGGCTACTACAGGCACCCGCAGGACGATGAGGCCGATGAAAACCGCACAATATATAGCCCACTCCCCGACGTCCGACCGAACTATCCACAACATATGAAGTAGCGCTAGAGCCACGGCCACGTACACGAGGCGGTGAATCCGCTTCCAATTCCGCCCAAGCGCGCGCATAGCACGGCGATTCGACGTCGCAGCGAGCGCTAATAGGCAAACGAAGGCTAATAGCCCTACCAAGATGTATGGTCGACGCTGTATCTCTTCACCGAGGCGAAGCCAGTCGAATCCGAGAATGAATGTGAGATACGCCAAACCATGAAGCAGTGCATAGGCAAACGACCAGAGCCCTAGCTGACGCCTGAAGGCGACCCACTTCCAGCCGGTTAATTGCTGCAGTGGTGTCATACATAGACTTGATAGCACCAAAGCGAGCGCCCATTGCCCGAGATTAAGGATGATGACGCTTCCCGGATCCGGGCCAAGGGCGAAAATCGATGCCTGATAAATCCAACGGCATGGCGGAACCACCAGGCCAATGAATAGGAGGAATCGCAAGCGAGGATGTGGCATCAGTAGTTCGTCCGCAGGTCCATGCCGCTATAGAGCGATCCGACCTCCTCTTCATAGCCATTGAATAATCGTGTGTCTTGAAGGTTGGGAGAGAACAGGCCACTTGGAAGTCGGCGTTCCCGCGCCTGCGACCATCGAGGATGGTCTACCTCCGGATTCACATTCGCGTAGAAGCCATACTCGTTTGGCGCCAGGGCCTGCCAGGTTGTCATCGGCTGCTCAGCAACGAAGCTTATCTTCACTACCGACTTGATGCTCTTGAAGCCGTACTTCCACGGCACAATCAGCCGTATCGGAGCGCCATTCTGATTGGGCAGAACACGCCCATACATTCCAACCGCAAGCAACGTTAGCGGGTTCATCGCCTCATCCATGCGCAACCCTTCTACGTACGGCCAATCAATCAAAGCGAAGTTGGACCGGACCCCTGGCATCGCATCCCGCTGAACCGCCGTTTCCATACGGAGATACTTCGCACTGGATAAGGGCTGTACCCGCTGGATAACGGATGAAAGCGGTACACCCATCCATGGGATGACCATCGACCATGCCTCGACGCACCGGAGTCTATATATGCGTTCTTCGAGCTGGTAATTTGCCAGCAACGAAGCAATGTCGTATTGGCCGGGTTTTTCGACCTCGCCGTCAATGAGCACGGTCCACGGTTCGGTCTTTAATCCCTTCGCATTGCGGGAAGGATCACTCTTGCCGGTACCAAACTCGTAGAAATTGTTATAGCCCGCCGCGTCGGCAAACGGCGTTACAGTCTCCTGAGGGGTCACTGCGCTCCATTTGGTGGAACCCAGTTTATCCTCGAACCATGATGGCCCATACGTGGCAGGCACATTTTCGTAAGGTTGCGCGGTCGCTAATGAAGGAAGGGTAAGCCCGGCGGCAAGCGCGGCCGATGCTTCTATGAAGCGGCGCCTACCAAGATAGACAGCCTCGGGCGTGACTTCAGACTCTGTGGCGATAGAACGGGGCGGTGTTTTAATCAGCATGCTCAGCAACCTCTAGCTTTAAGCAAACTGTAGACGCCGCCCGTTACAGCCTATTCCATCAATTGCGCTTACGACGCTGCAGCTGGACGAGGTACTGAATCGGCCCTGAAGCCGCATATGCCAGGAAGATAAGCAACAGAATGCGCGGCGGATCGCTGAATACCACCGCAAATACCAATACGACAGCCAAGATCGCCACGAAAGGTACCCGCCCTCTCAGGTCCAGATCCTTGAAGCTGTAGTAGCGGACGTTGCTTACCATCAACATGCCCGCCGCAGCCACTAGCACCGCAACGACAAAGGCCATGTTGGAGCCTTGAATCCCGAAATCGCTGAAGGCCCACACAGTGCCCGCTACGACCCCCGCTGCGGCAGGACTCGCCAAGCCCGTGAAGTAGCGCTTGTCGGCCTTGCCGATCTGCGTGTTGAACCGCGCAAGGCGAAGCGCTGCGCCAGCAACATAAATGAAGGCTACCATCCAGCCTACTTTGCCCAAGCTACCAAGTGCCCACTCAAAAGCCAGTATGGCTGGCGCCATGCCGAATGCGATCATGTCGGACAGCGAATCGTATTCAGCGCCAAAAGCGCTTTGGGTGTTGGTTAATCGCGCTACTCGACCATCAAGGCTATCTAGCACCATCGCAACGAAAATCGTCGCAGCAGCCACATAGAAATTTCCATTGATGGCATTGATCACCGAGTAGAAGCCAGCGAAGAGGTTTGCCGTCGTGAACAAATTAGGAAGCAGATACACCCCGCGATGCCGGACCTTTCGGCCATCCGCCTCATGGACCTCCTCGATATGCTCATCGATCGGAAGCAGACTCTCTGGTGGAGAATCCTTGCCAGGGGTCTCGTCGGGACGTTCACTCATGCTATTGGGACCTTACAACGTAACCGTGATTTATTTTCGGACACCCCTACGACCGCAGCGGTTCGAATAGGGCTGCCGCATGCTTTATACCAGAGCTTTCCGCGCCATGAAAAAACGCGGCCTAAGCCGCGTTCCTTTATGCCCGACCTTGATCAGTTCTTCGACTTGTCGACGATCTTGTTCGCAGCGATCCAAGGCATCATGCCACGCAGACGCTCACCGACCTGCTCAATCGGGTGGGCTGCATTGTTGCGGCGGTATGCCGTCATCGACGGGTAGTTACCGGCGCCTTCACTGATGAACATCTTGGCGTATTCGCCATTCTGGATGCGCTTCAGTGCATTGCGCATAGCCGCACGGGACTCATCGTTGATGACTTCAGGACCGGTCACGTACTCGCCGTACTCGGCATTGTTCGAGATCGAGTAGTTCATGTTGGCAATGCCGCCTTCGTACATGAGATCCACGATCAGCTTGAGTTCGTGCAAGCATTCGAAGTACGCCATCTCAGGCGCATAGCCGGCTTCAACCAGCGTTTCGAAGCCGGCCTTGACCAGCTCGACGCAGCCACCGCAAAGAACAGCCTGCTCGCCGAAGAGGTCGGTCTCGGTCTCGTCCTTAAAAGTGGTCTCGATGATACCGGAGCGGCCGCCGCCTACGCCGCATGCGTAGGATAGCGCGAGGTTCTTAGCGTTGCCGGATACATCTTGAAAGACTGCAATCAAATCCGGAATACCACCGCCCTTCACGAATTCAGAGCGAACGGTGTGACCTGGTGCCTTCGGCGCGATCATGATGACATCCAGGTCAGCGCGCGGAACGACCTGATTGTAATGAATGGAGAAACCGTGTGCGAAGGCGAGGGTCGCGCCCTTCTTCAGGTTCGGCTCGATCTCTTCCTTGTACAGCCGACCCTGAAATTCGTCTGGCGTCAGAATCATGATGACGTCGGCTGCGGCAACAGCAGCCGGAACATCAGATACTTTCAGGCCATGTGCCTCAGCCTTGGCGATCGAGGACGACCCGGAACGCAGACCGACCGTTACATCTACGCCGGAATCCATCAGGTTACAGGCGTGTGCATGGCCCTGAGAGCCGTAACCAATGATGGCGACTTTCTTACTCTGGATGAGGGAAAGGTCGCAGTCTTTATCGTAATAAACTTTCATGAGGATCCTCTGTTCGCCGCTAGGCGTTTGTAGTTGGTTTTTTCTTATCAGACGCTAAGCACTTTGTCGCCGCGGGAAATGCCTGTGACGCCGCTGCGCACGGTTTCCACGATAGCGGCTGTGCCAATCGCCTGAATGAAGCTGTCGAGCTTGTCGCTAGTCCCGGTCAGCTGGATCGTATAGGTACTGCCGGTCACATCAACGATCTGCCCGCGGAATATGTCAGTAGTGCGCTTGACCTCTGCACGCTGAGCACCAGTGGCCTTGACCTTGACGAGCATCAGCTCGCGCTCGATATGTGCGCTTTCGGACAGATTCACCAACTTGACCACCTCAATCAGCTTATTGAGGTTCTTCGTGATCTGCTCGATCGTCTCGTCATGACCAATTGTTGTCAGTGTCAACCGCGACAGTGTCGGGTCTTCCGTGGGTGCGACAGTGAGCGTTTCGATGTTGTAATTGCGCTGAGAAAACAGCCCTACAACGCGTGACAGTGCACCAGGCTCGTTTTCCAACAGCAGGGAAATGATATGCCTCATGATCAGGTCCGCTCCGTCTTGCTCAGCCACATGTCCCGCATCGAACCGTCACGGATCTGCATCGGATACACGTGCTCACGCGTATCGACTGCGATGTCCATAAAGACCAGCCGGTCCTTCATCGCGAACGCTTCTTCCATCATTGGCTTGAGGTCCGATAGCGAAGTGACGCGCATGCCAACGTGACCATAAGCCTCCGCCAACTTCACGAAGTCAGGCAGGGATTCCATGTAGGAATGGGAATACCGGCTGTTGTATTGCATGTCCTGCCACTGGCGGACCATGCCTAATACACCGTTATTCAGGTTGATGATCTTGACCGGCAGATCGTACTGAAGACAGGTCGACATCTCCTGAATATTCATCTGGATGCTACCTTCCCCCGTTACGCATGCCACATCGGCATCAGGGAAGTTGAGCTTGACGCCCATAGCAGCCGGGAATCCGAAGCCCATGGTCCCGAGGCCGCCCGAATTGATCCAACGGTTCGGCTTGGCAAACTTGTAATACTGCGCGGCAAACATCTGATGCTGACCAACATCGGACGTGATGTAGGCCTCACCGCGAGTGACTTCACAAAGCATCTCAACCGCCGCTTGCGGCTTGATGATCTGCCCGTCGCCATGATCGTAGGGGAAGAGCCCGCGCGAACCGCGCCACTCATCGATCTGCTTCCACCACGCCGCAACACCTTCGGACGCCTGGCCGAAACCAATTTCACGGACTATAGACACCATCTCCGTTAAAACGCTGTCCACCGGGCCAACGATCGGGATATCCGCTTTTATCGTCTTCGAGATCGAAGCCGGGTCGATATCGACGTGGATGATCTTCGCTGTTGGGCAGAACTTTGCCGCACCATTGATCACGCGATCATCAAAACGCGCTCCCACGGCCAGAATCACATCCGCATGGTGCATGGCCAGGTTGGCCGTGTAGCTCCCATGCATACCCAACATGCCGAGGAACTGACCATCCGTGCCCGGATAGCAGCCAAGGCCCATCAACGTGTTGGTAACAGGCAGGTGCAACATCTGCGCAAGCTCGGTAAGAGGCGCCGAGGCGTTGCCCATAATGACGCCGCCGCCGGCATAGACCACCGGACGCTTGGCAGCAAGAAGCGTCTCGGCCGCCTTGCGAATCTGACCCGAGTGTCCGCGCACCGCGGGATTGTATGAACGCAGCTTCGCCTTCTTGGGATAGACGTATTCGAACTTCTCCGCCGGATTGGTCATATCCTTCGGAATGTCGATGACGACCGGCCCGGGGCGACCCGACTTTGCAATGTAGAACGCCTTCTTCATGACTTCGGGAATTTCCGAGGGATGCTTGATCATGAAGCTGTGCTTAACGATGGGACGCGAGATACCGATCATATCGGTTTCCTGAAACGCGTCAGTGCCGACCATGTTGCTGGGCACCTGCCCAGAAATGACGACCATCGGAATCGAATCCATGTATGCCGTAGCGATACCGGTGATCGCATTGGTAGCGCCAGGCCCGGACGTAACGAGCACTACACCCGGCTCACCCGTGGCTCGGGCATAGCCGTCGGCCATGTGCGTCGCAGCCTGCTCGTGACGGACAAGGATGTGCGTGACTTCCTTTTCCTTGAACAGGGCATCGTAGATATGAAGGAGGGCGCCGCCTGGGTACCCATAGATATATTTCACGCCTTCGTCACGCAGGAAGCGGACGACCATTTCAGCGCCGGACAAGAGCTCCACGTTGTTCACCTCTGACACGCCAGATAGCCAACCAGGGGGCGGATGGCTCGGATTAGGTCTACTTGCCAGCAGAGCATGAGCGACGGTGGTCGCCGACTACGTCAGCATCACTTTGCAAGTATCGGGAAACTCCAAACTGTTGCGGAGTATCCCACCCAGCGCGAGGTAACGCGTTGCGGGTGTTGCGGAAGTCGGCACGGGTATGCGCCTCATGTCTGCCGAGCTGAGAGCGGCTTGCGGCCGACCCCACTACAGCGGACGTCGCATTGTTCCGGTTTCGAGAGCGTTCCGTCAACCCGCGAATATAATCTTTCCGAGTTATGACATCCGCTCCAATCTGCGCCTGAGCCTCTGATATAGTCGAGCCACAACGCAACAACGAAGGGATTTCAAACATGCGTCGCACTTACGCCGGCTTGGCCCTGCTCCTTATCACCTCGCCAGTGGCAGTCGCCGCCCAGGTCTACAAGTGGCAGGACGCCAATGGCAGCCTGCATTTCAGTGAGCTACCGCCCAACGGGGTTGAATCGTTGCGAGTCGATACTCGTCTGGCGCAAGCGAGCGGACCGACCACGCTCCCCCTCCCTCGGCTGGACAGCCAGAAGGCGGAAGACGAACAGCGCGCTATCGATGAAAGGGTGAAGGCCGAGGTCGCGGAGCAGGAGGCGAATCGCAATATGTTCTGCACGACACTTAGAACTAACCTTGCCCACTTGAAGAACAACCCACGCGTGCGTGTACAGGAAGGCGGAGAGCCGCGCAGAGTCACCGAAGAGGAAAGGCAGCAGCACATTCAGGACACCGAGAAGCGCATCGCTGACAATTGCTCGTGATCAATCTACCGGGCGGCCAGCAATCAGCTTGTCGAACCGACCCAGGGTGTCAACGAGCGAGCGGACCTGCACCGGCGTTTCGCGATAAACCACTTCAGCCATGACCCTGATACCCGAGGCGGCGGGTAACGCCTCGCCGCGCTCGATCAGCGTTTTCATCCTTGGCAGAAATATCCACTGTAGCCACTGCGCAAAGCTCAGTGTGTCGACGCAAAACGGCTCGACACTCGAAAGCGCCTCTTCGGAAGGCGCTTCAAGTTCCCACCAGCCCAACTGCCTCAATTCAAGCTCTATGAGCAGCAACTGATCTGCAATTTGATACGTGCGATCCGTCATTATCAGGAGCCAACCCGGGCACGCTGGCGTGCCTCGTTCGCACCCGCCGAATCCCCCTGACGATCGCGCGCTTGGGCAATGATGTCCCAAAGGCCTGCTTGCAGTGCGGGGCGCCCGTTCGCATAGCTCAGACCTCGGCGTGCGAACTGCTCAGCCTGGGCAGCGTCGCCCTGCGCCAGCCGAACCTGAGCCAGGCGGTAGAGAACCTGGGGCTCGCGGGGCGCAATGCGCTGCGCACGCTCCAGGCTGGATGCCGCGCCGTTCAAATCGCCGCCGCTTTGCTGGCCCTGGGCCGTCGTCAACAGTGCCAGGACGGGACCATCCAGTTCTTCGTCCGCCGACAGGGCGCCACCGCTTGCTGCGCGCGGGATACCCGTAGGGGTATTACCCTGGCCAGCAGGCGTATAGGTCGGGGCAGGTGCGGTCTGGGAAGACTGCGCTGCGGGGGGCGTCCAGCCGGAGTCGGTAGCAGGTGAAGTCACCAGCGGTGCGCTGGACCCGCCCTGCGGCACCATAACCACAACCCCCGAGTCTTCAGGCGCCTGTACTTGCTGCTGACGTTGAGGCTGGGGCATCCCGTATGGCCGTCCGGCATTTCCCTGCTGACTGGAATTGAGCGGCGCGCCAGCATCCACGACCGGCACCGAACCACGAGGATTGGTCGAGCACCCGGTGACGAGCGCCAACAACGCTAAGGCTGGAAGCCATTTTTTCACTACAGAGCCCTCGATCACTGAAGCCATCCTTTCACCCAATCCATCACCGTGTCGGACGGCTGCTGCTGACCACATGCCGCGCCTGGCGTTGGTTCACTGCCACGAATATAAGGCATCTGCACCGCGTTCGGGCAGCCCTGCGCCGAGCCCTGCCCGGAATACGCGTCGATCCAGGCATAGTCGACATTACTGGGTATTGGCATGTCCAAGGACAATGGATTCGTCTTGGCCATATATCCTGACCAGATTTGGAGTGCACCCGTGGCACCTGTCAAAGGTGTCTTGCCGTTATCGTCGCGCCCGATCCATACCACCGCAAGCTGATCCTGACTGAACCCCGCGAACCAGCTGTCTCGAGAATCGTTGGTCGTACCGGTCTTGCCGGCCAGGTTCACGGAGGACGGAACTTGATTGTAGACCGACCGCCCTGTCCCCTCCCGCATGACGCGCTGCATGGCGTTCTGCACGAGGAAGACGGCGCCGGCATCGACCGTCTGCTGGATCTGGAAGGGATACCGCTTGAGTGGCTCCCCCTCGGCGGTCAGCACGCTGCGAATCCCACGCAGCGGCGTATTGAATCCACCATTCGCGATCGTCTGATACATCGTGGCGACCTCCATGGGGGTCAGCGCGCCGGCACCGAGAAGCATCGCTGGGTACGCGGGCCATTGGCGATTGACTCCCAGCTTCTCCATCGTCTTCAACACGTTTGGCACGCCGACGTCCAAGCCCAATCGCGCACTGGACAGGTTGTAGGAGTTCACCAGCCCCTGGTAGAGGTAAATCGTACCGTGTGGTTTGCGGTCATAGTTCTGCGGGCTCCAGACCTGGCCGTTCTCGCCCTTCACCGAAAACGGTTCATCCTCGAGCCAACTGGTGAGCGTATAGCGACTCGGTTGCTCAAGGGCGGTCAGATAGATCGCGGGCTTTACGAGCGAACCGATTGGCCGGACCGCATCGAGGGCGCGGTTGAAACCGGCGAAGCGTGGCTGGCGGCTGCCAATGAGCGCTTGTATCTCGCCATTCTCTGGGTCTGTCACGACCATGGCTGCCTCGGTTTGATCGACACCGGCGCGCCCGGCCATGCGCTTGAAGCCGTCACGCATGGCGGTTTCAGCCTTCCACTGTTTGATCGGATCGAGACTGGTAAAAATACGCAGCCCCTCTTCCGTTAGGTCTTCCTCACGATAGTCCTCACGCAACTGTCGCTTGACCAGATCAAGGAAGGCCGGGAACGACCCATTTTCAAGGCTGCCACGCTCAGTAACTCCGAGCGGACGCTGCTTGGCTGCGGCCACTTCTTCAGAGGTGGCGACGCCCTGCTCGGCCAACACATCCAGAACGACATTCCGGCGCTCGATCGCCCGCTCCGGATGGCGACGGGGGTTGTAGTAGGTGGGCCCCTTCACCATCCCTACCAGCAATGCCACCTGGTGCAACTGCAGTTCGGAGAACGGCTGACCAAAGAAATACTGGCTCGCCAGACCGAAGCCATGGATAGCGCGCGGACCATCCTGCCCAAGGAACACCTCGTTCAGGTACGCCTCGAGGATGTCCTGCTTGTCGTAATGCATCTCCAGCAGAACCGCCATCATGGCTTCGGTCAGCTTCCGAGAGATGCTCCGCTCATTGGTGAGGAAGAAGTTCTTCACCAACTGCTGCGTAAGCGTGCTGCCACCCTGGCGAACCTCGCCCGATGTCGCGTTCACCCAGACAGCCCGTCCAATGGACTTCGGCGACACACCGAAGTGGCTGAAGAACTCTCTGTCCTCCACCGCCACGAGCGACTCGACCAAGCGCGATGGCGCCTGGTCGAGTTTTACAAGAATGCGGTCTTCCTGTTGAGCGGGATAAATGCCCCCAATCAGCATCGGCTCCAACCGCGCCACCGCCAAAGGCGTGCCATTGCTCTCGGTCAGGCTGGCTACGGAGTTTCCGGAGAACCGGACTCGAATGCTGCGCGGCGGCTCAGCCCCCTCATAGGACTGAAAACCACGCGTGTGCAGATCGATATTACTTCCGGAAACGGATGCGTCACCCGGGCCAGCCGCAGCGCGCTCACGGCGATAGCCAAGCGCATCGAGTTCCCGCAGGAAGTCGTCCTTGTCCAGGCGCTGACCTGCGAATAACTCCAGGGGCCGCGCATAGACCTTGGCAGGAATGGTCCAGCGTTTGCCGGAAAATTTCTGCTGCACTACAGCATCAAGATAGATGGCAAAACCGGCCAATAGCACAAGCCCGACGAGGCCGAGCTTGAAAGCCCAACCTAACCAGGGACGGAGGCCTTTGGAACGGCGTTTTGAGCGGGAGCGAGAAGAGCGTGCACGTGTCATGGCGGCGGATTATACGCATTTCAACATGGCGGGCCATGCACGCCCGGCAGTTTGCACACGCAGAGATGGCACTCAATAATGCAGGTCTTATTCACGCGCCTCCAAGGACTGCAACCGTGACCCAGCCATTGATCGACGCCCTGCGAAACCCCACCGTCTATCCCCATCCCGTGGAGGCCATCCAGGTCATCGAAACCCACATCTCCTGGGTCATCCTGACCGGACCGTACGCGTACAAGGTCAAGAAAGCCGTCAATTTCGGCTTTCTCGATTTCACGGAGCTTGCCGCGCGTAAGCATTTCTGCGAAGAAGAGCTGCGACTCAACGCGCGTATGACGCCCGACCTATACCTGGAAGTGCTGCCAATCAGTGGCTCCGCAACCAGCCCCAAGCTGGGCGGCGAAGGCGAACCATTCGAATACGCGTTGAAGATGAAGCAGTTCCCACAGTGCGACCTGTTGGCCGAGGTGCAGTCGCGTGGCGAACTGACTGCTGAACATATCGACGGCCTTGCGACAATGATTGCCGGCTTCCACGAGCGCACGCCTCACGTACCGCAAGAGCACCCTCTCTGCTCGCCTGAAGCGATCGTTGCCCCTATGCGGCAGAACTTCGAACAAATCCGCCCACTGCTATCCGACCCTGCAGACCTTGCACAACTCGACCTGCTGGAGCAATGGACGGAGGCGAACATCGATCGCTTGCAGTCGCGGCTGGCCGCACGAGCATCCCAAGGCGCGATCCGCGAATGCCATGGCGATCTGCACCTTGGCAATGCAACGCTGATCGATGGCAAACCGGTCGTGTTCGATTGCATCGAGTTCAACGAGCCCTTCCGATTCATTGATATTGCGGTAGATGCTGCCTTTGTTGCCATGGACCTTGAGGATCGCGACCTCAAGCCGCTATCGCGCCGATTCCTGGCCCAATGGCTTGAGAAAACCGGTGACTACGACGCCGTCCCGCTGATGAACCTCTACAAGGCCTACCGTGCCATGGTCCGGGCAAAGGTCACCCTGTTCCGCGTTGCGCAGGAGCAGGACCCGGTACAAAAGGCAGTCGTGCTTCGCCAGTACCGTCGCTATACCCAACTGGCAGAGCGCTATGCGGCTATCCCCTCACGCTTCCTGGCAATTACCCACGGCGTATCTGCGGTCGGGAAAAGTCATGTAGCGATGCGGCTGGTAGAGGCGCTAGGTGCCGTAAGGCTGCGCTCCGATGTCGAGCGCAAGCGGACGATCGAAGCGGCCTCGGTAGACGCGCTGTATAGCCAGGAAGCAACTGAAGCAACGTACGCACACCTCCACGCGATCGCAGATGAGATTCTCGCGGCCGGCAGCCCAGTCATTATCGATGCTACGTACCTGAAAGCCCCCCATCGCGAGGCAGCTTCCGCAGTAGCGGAGAAGCGCGGCGTGCCCTTCCTGATTCTGGATTGCCAGGCACCGGATGGCGTGATCGCCGAATGGCTCGAACAACGTCAACGTTCCGGCGAGGATCCGTCCGACGCCACGCTTGAGGTTGTCGAGGCACAGCGGCGGAACCGCGACGCCCTGACTGCCACCGAACTGGAATGCGCTTGGCGTGTGGACACGCATGAGGCAAAAAGCGTCGACACGCTCATCTCGCGAATCCGGCAGCGCCTCCCGGGCCTCTGAACAGCAGGCGAATGGGGGTAGGTTAATGCTGCCGCTCGTCGCCCCCTGACGCGATAATAGAAATAATTCTCAAAAACATTTGACGTGAAAACGAGAATAGTTATTATTACCTCAACTGGTCGCGAGGCCAGCCAGATAAGCTGATCAGGTCAAAGGCTGGCCCTCAGGTTATCTCCTCATCAGGCTAATCACGGTTATTGACCCGGCTCTTGCCGGGTCTTTTTTTTGCCTGACGTTTTCAGGATACGAATGCCGACCGTGCGGGAATACGCGTATTTCCCTGCGCCGATAGCGATTCGCTGAGTCAAGCCTCTCCGGGGTGCCTCGATTTGCGGTCAGCCCCGCAAGCGCGTTGCGGTCTCGAGTAATACGCGTTCGGTCTTTTCCCAGCCAAGGCAACCATCCGTGATGGATACACCGTAGGCTCTCGGGCCGTCGATCGACTGCGCGCCGTCCTGCAAGTGGCTTTCAAGCATCACCGCACGCAATGCACGATTACCATGGATTCGTTGGGCTACAACCTCCGCCAACACATGCGGCTGACGCTGTGGATCCTTGCCGCTGTTCGCGTGGCTGCAATCGACCATGATTCGAGGCTCAATGCCCTGCTCCTGTAATCCAGCGCAAGCCCGGGCGACACTGGGGGCGTCATAGTTTGGGCCGCCTTGACCGCCGCGCAGAACCAAATGCGTGTCGGGGTTGCCGGCCGTTTCGACCATCGATGGGTGGCCGCTCGCGTCGATGCCAAAATGCTGATGGGGCCTGGAAGCCGAACGCATCGCGTCGCTCGCAATCGTGACACTGCCGTCCGTTCCATTCTTGAAGCCGACTGGCATATCCAGGCCACTGACCAGTTCCCGGTGCACCTGAGACTCGCTCGTACGCGCACCGATAGCAGCCCAACTCAAAAGATCGTCCAGATAACCCGCGACCATTGGCTGCAGCAGTTCTGTTGCCAGCGGGAGGCCCATCTCAGCCAGCCGCATGAGGAGACGTCGTGAACGAAGCAGGCCTTCGGCCATATCTCCGCGCCCGTCCAGATGAGGGTCGTACACCATGCCCTTCCAACCCACTGTTGTCCGGGGCTTTTCCACATAGGCCCGCATGACGATCAGCAACTCCGACTCCACGTGGGCTGACAGGTCGCGCAAGCGCTCCGCGTATTCCATGGCTGAATCTTCATCATGCAACGAGCAAGGCCCGACCACGACCAACAAGCGGTTGTCCGCTCCGCTCAGCGTGTCCCTGACGGCCCGGCGGTGATCACCGATTTGCTGTGCAATGGACTGATGAAGCGGTACGCGGGCGCGCAGTTCAAGCGGGGTCGGCAGACGTTCGGTTCGGCGGCGCTCTGACGGGGAAGCGAGCAGCTCAACAGAAGACGTTTTCAGGATGGGCGAAGTGTGGGTAGACATGGATCAGGCTCCGGCGGCATACGGGCAACAGCCCGCCTGCCCTATCGAGTGGATGTTCGATTCAATCGGGAAGAAGCGGTAGACGTAGTGAAACGCCAGCCGAAAGCGCCGTAGCCAAAGTAAGCAAAGTAGTTGTTCATATCAGACTCCAATGGGTTAACCGAATAAACGGTTGGAAAAAGAAAACCCCCGGGCGGGTTACCGACCGGGGGTTTCAGAGAAACGGCGTGTCGGCGACCCTTTTTTGGGCCGCCTGATGGGTATCAGGTCAGCCCTTGGCTAAACCAATACCCGTAAAAATAGAACCCGCCCTGACGCGACCGCGCGCACGATGACACACGACCCCGAAGGGCAGTTGCATCAAGCACGTTAAGGGTCATATCAAGCATGGATTCATCTCTCGTTGATGTCTGAACGTTACTTCATCGCGCTGTACGGATCAACACCCTTTAAGCGCACCCCTGTTTACGGTTCAAGGTTGAAGCGCGCAGATTGCGTCTGGGCAGAATCCAGCCCGACCATCACCTCGAAACTTCCCGGTTCAGCGACATATTCAAGTTTCGAGTTGTAGAACTTCAGGGTTTCCACATCGATGTCGAACGAGACGTCGCGGCTCTCGCCCGGCTCGAGTGCCACTTTCTCGAAGCCCTTCAGTTCCTGCACTGGCCGGCTGATGGACGCCACAAGATCGCGAACATACAACTGCACGACCGTTTCGCCCTTGCGAGCGCCCGTGTTGCGAACCTTGACGCTGACTGTGATGCGGCCACTGGCCTTCATTTTGCTCCCAGACAGCTGCACGGGCGATACTTCGAAATCCGTATAGCTAAGTCCGTAGCCGAAGGGGTACTGGGGCCCATGCTCCAGATCAAGATAGTTGGACGTATACTTGCCGCGGTTTTCAGGACGGAACGGTCTGCCACTGTTCAGATGGTTGTAGTAAAGCGGCACCTGGCCGACCGACCGCGGAAAGGTCATGGTGAGCTTGCCAGCCGGGTTGTAATCGCCGAACAGCACATCAGCGATGGCATGCCCGCCTTCCGTACCAGGGAACCATGCCTCTAGAATCGAATGCGCCTGGTCATGCTCCCACTGAAGTGCCAATGGCCTGCCATTCAGCAGCACCAGCACCAGCGGTTTACCCGTCTTGCGTAGTGCGGCAATCAAGGCCCGCTGGGAGGCGGGAATCTCGAGACTTGCGCGGCTTGCCGACTCATCCGCCATGCCTCTCGCCTCGCCAACCACTGCGACGACTACCTCTGAACGGCTCGCCGTCGCCACAGCCTCATCGATCAAGGCCTGCGGAGAGCGCTCATCCACCGGACTGACCACCTCGTATGCATTCAGGAATTGCTGCACGAGCGGGTCGTCGCTGACATTGGCGCCCTTCGCATACAACACCTGCGCGTCATCTCCCACCGCCTCTTTGATGCCACTCAGTACTGTGACTGCCTGGCTGGGCAAGCCGGCGGCGGACCAACTCCCGATGATGTCGTTCTGGCTATCGGCCAGCGGCCCAACGACCGCTATCGTGCCGCGCTTCTGAAGCGGCAACGTATCACCATCATTCTTCAGCAGGACCATGCTGCGACGTGCGATGTCACGTGCGTCCTCTCGGTGCAGGCGGCTTTCGGCGTTCCGATCCTCCGGGTCCTCGGAAGCGATACCGGCGCGGCGATAGGGATCGGCAAACAGGCCCAAGCGGTACTTCGCGACCAGGACGTTACGACAGGCTGCGTCGAGCACGGCCATCGACACTTCACCTGACTTCACCAGGCCCGGTAGTTCGTTTTGGTAAAAATCGTCATTCATGTTCATGTCGGTGCCGGCATTGATCGCCAGGGATGTCGCCTGCGCCGCGTCACCGGCCACCCCATGGCGCGTCAATTCCATCACCGCGCCATGGTCACTGATGACCAATCCACCGAAGCCCCACTGGTCGCGTAATAGATCGCGCAGCAACCAGCGGTTCGCCGAGCCCGGCATGCCGTTCAACGCACTGAGCGACGTCATCACTGCTCCAGCGCCAGCATCCACCGCGGCTCTGTAAGGCGGAAGATAATCCTGATACATCCGCTGGTGGCTCATATCGACGGTGTTGTAGTCACGCCCTCCCTCTGTGCCGCCATAAAGCGCGAAGTGCTTGAACACCGCCATTACAGAAGAGGGATCAGCCAGATCATCGCCTTGATAGGCGTGCACCAGTACCTGGGCGATGCGTGACGTGAGATAAGGATCCTCACCGAAGCCCTCGGAGGCCCGCCCCCACCGAGGCTCGCGGGTCACGTCGATCATGGGCGAGAAGGTCATATCGAGACCATCCGCCGTTGCTTCCAGCGCTGAGATACGCCCGCTGCGATGGATCGCGTCCATATCCCAGCTAGAGGCCAGTGCAAGGCTTATCGGGAAGGCCGTGCGGTGCCCATGGGTCACGTCATAGGCAAAGAACAACGGGATGTTGAGGCGGCTGTGCTTGACCTGATCTTGCAGGAGACGGATATCGGGTCGCGTTACGGTGTTGAACACGCCGCCCACCTTGCCTTCGCGGATGTCCTTCATCAGAACTTCCTTGGGATGGTCAGCCCCCACACTGACCAGCCGCAGCTGACCGATCTTCTCCTCAACCGTCATGCGCTGCATCAGTTCGTCGATGAAACGGTCCTGTTGCGCCTGTGCCGCCAGCCTTTCATCGGCCTGGCTGGGCTGAATCGACAGCATGGCCAGCAGACCGAACATCCAAAGGGTTTTCATAATGGGATCTTGTGTTCTTGTAGGGGGAATCGAGGCAGGTCCGCGTTCGCTTACGACACAAAGCGAAACGGCCCCTGCCGGGGCCGCCATAAGGTGGGGCGTGACGCGAACGAAGTCAACGAAACGAAGCGCTACCGGCTATCGAGGCGCCGGGCGGGCAAGACCACGCCGAAAGCGTCAGCCCTTGGCATCCGCATAATCGAGGGATCGACGGGATGTCTCGGGAAGAGCAAGGCCGCCGACCATGGCCAGCAGCGCAATGGCGATCAGATAGAACGCAGGCGACATGCGGTTCCCTGAGACTTCGATAAGCCATGTCGCGACCAACGGGGCGGTCCCGCCAAAGATCGTATAGGTAAGGTTGTAGGTGAAGGCCGAAGCGGTATACCTGACCCGGGTTGGAAACTGCTCGGACAACAGCACGGCGGTTACTACGCCGCACGCGACGGCACCGACTGCAAGGAGCATCGCACCGAGCGCCGCGCTGAGCAGCTCGCCGGTCGCAGCCAGCATGAAGGCGGGGTAAACCGCGACGATCAGACTGATGCAGGCCGAAAGGATCGTTCGCCGGCGGCCAACGAAGTCCGAATACAGCCCCATGAGTGGACAAAGCAGCGCTGCAAACACCAGCGCCAACAGGCTCGCCAGCAATGCCGTAGGCCTTGATGCTCCTCCCACCACCTGCATATAGGTCGCCAGGTAAGTGGTGAACATATAGAAGGACAGCGCCGTCGCCGAGATGAACGCAGACAGGCAAAGAATCGGCCGCGCGTGATCCCGCAGTGTTTCCGTGAGCGGCGAATGTGCATGCTGGGGCTGCTTGGCCAATGCCTGGAACGCGGGTGACTCATCCAGACGCATGCGCATGTAGAGCCCGACCAGCCCTAGGGGCGCAGCGATCAGGAACGGCACGCGCCAGCCCCATGCCTGCATCTGCGCGTCGTTCAAGATCAATCCGAGCCCAAACACCAAGCCGGCAGCCGCCGCGAACGCCGTGAATGTAGATACCGGAACGAAGCTGCCATACCGGGCCTTGCGGTCGGTCGGCGCATGCTCCATGACAAACGCACAGGCGCCCGCGTACTCGCCCCCGGCGGAAAAACCCTGGAGGCAGCGCGCGACAGCCAGCAGCAGGGGCGCGAAGAGGCCGATAGTGTGGTACGTCGGCAATAACCCGATAACCGTCGTGGCCCCGGCCATCAGCAATACCGTAATCGACAGAACCCGCTTGCGTCCGATCCGGTCTCCCAGCACCCCGAAAACGATTCCGCCTAACGGGCGAAGCGCGAACGACACGGCAAATACGGCGAAGGTCTGTAGTAGCGCAAGCGTTGCATTGCCGGGCGGGAAGAACAGGCTGGCAATGGTCACGGCCAGGAAGCCGTATACCGCGAAGTCGAACCACTCGACAAAATTACCGATTGCCGACGCGGCAATCACCTTGCGTAGCGTTCGTGTATCGACCGATTCCGCTACACCTTCGACTCCGACGTGCGACATGAGCTTCCCTCCTCGACATGGCAGCCGCTCTACAACGCGGCCAGGCGATATACCCGTCGAACGCTACGCGTCATCGAGGAAAGGGACCGGAGGTGTAAGCGACCGCTACATACCCTCGAGCGACAGCGAAGGCAGTGCGCTTTCAAGAAGAACGGGAATGCGATGGCTGAGCGTCATGCCTTCGGGCGACAACTGCGCGGCGTAGGCCAGCACCTCGACACCACATTCGGCGGCCTTACGCAACGCCAGGCCGTAAGCCGGGTCGATTTCATTCGCAACACGAACCGATTCGATGCCGGACAGATTCACGCAATACAGCTGAACCGCACGGGTTCCGCCCTGCGCAAGTGTCGCCAACTCGCGCAGATGCCGTGCGCCGCGGGTCGTGACTGCATCTGGAAAGGCAGCTACCGACGACTCATCGAACCCCAGCGTGACGCTCTTGACCTCGACATAGGCGACCTCTTGCCCGTAGTCGAGCTTGAAGTCGATACGGCTGTTCTCCTGACCATAGCGGACTTCCCGACGCAAGCCGGTGAAACCGGACAACTCCTGAATCCGGCCCGCCCGCAGCGCTTCCTCTACCAGGGCATTGGCTCGTCCCGTGTTGATGCAGGCCAGGCGCCCTTGCGGCGTTTCGCCCAGCTCCCACGTACCTGGGAGCTTGCGACGGGGATCGTCCGAGCGACTGAACCAGATGCGCGCACCGGGGTCCATGCAGTTGAGCATCGAGCCCGTGTTGGGACAATGGATACACAGCGTCTCGCCATTGCTGGTCTCGATATCCGCCAGGAACCGCTTGTAACGTCGGATCAGCCGCCCTTCCTCGAGCGGTGGTTCGAACCGCATCAGGGCTGCCAGGTCCGTAGACCGCGCGCTATGCGCTCCACCGCCTCTTCCAGACGCGGAAGGCTCTGCGTATAGGCAAAACGTACATGCTGGTTGGCGCGGTAGCGACCGAAGTCGATACCCGGCGTGAACGCTACGAACTCCGTTTCGATGAAGTGCTGGCAGAACGCCGAGGCCTCGCCGCCGAATGCAGAAATATCGGCATATAGATAGAAGGCGCCCTCGGGTTCAACTTCGATACCGAAGCCGAGCTCACGCAGGGCGGGCAGCAGAAAATCGCGACGACGCGCAAATTCGTAACGACGCGCCTCGAGAATCTCCAGTGTTGCTGGCTCGAAACAGGCCAACGCCGCATGCTGCGCCATGCTGGAAGCACTGATATAGAGATTTTGCGCCAGCTTCTCAAGCTCAGGCACAGCCGCTGGCGGGGCGATCAGCCAGCCCAGTCGCCACCCGGTCATACCAAAGTACTTGGAGAAACTGTTAAGCACGAACGCGTCGTTGTCGACTTCCAGTACGCTGGCGGCGTCCATGCCATAGGTCAGGCCATGGTAGATCTCGTCGACGACCAGATGCCCGCCTCGCGCTTTGAGCGCCGACGACAGCCCACCGAGATCGTCACGGGTGAGCACCGTGCCTGTCGGGTTGGCCGGCGATGCTACCAGTGCGCCCACCGTGTCGTTGTCATAGTGCTGGGCGACACTCCGGGCGCTGAGCTGATAGCGCGAATCCGGGCCAACCGGCACGAGCTTGGCGGCGCCTTCGATCAGGCGGAGGAAGTGACGATTGCACGGGTAACCCGGATCCGCGAGGAGCCAATGCTTGCCGGGATCGACCAACAGACTGCTCGTTAGCAACAGCGCACCCGATCCGCCGGGAGTAATCAGCACACGTTCGGGGTCAATGCTTAACCCGTAACGGCCGAGGTAGTGCTCAGCAATCGCTGCACGCAGCTGCGGAAGCCCTCTTGCGGCGGTGTAACGGGTATGCCCAGCGGCCAGCGCAGCCTGGCCGGCGGCAACGATCGGTGCGGCGGTAGTGAAGTCCGGCTCACCGATTTCGAGATGAATGACGTCATGGCCGGCTGCCTGCAATTCGTTGGCGCGCGCCAGCAAAGACATGACATGAAACGGTTCGATGGCGCGGCTGCGTGCGCTGTAGAACGGGGCCATTGGCCTTCCTTTTACGGGGTCGAAAGGGCGATTCTAACGAAGTCATCCGTATGGCGGCAGTCAGCGTGATGGCCGGAGTAGCAGTCCCTCTGGACATCTGGTAAGTTCGCCCGCTTGCAGACGCGGGGCCGGCTCGACCGGCGAAGGACATTTTCCTGCGCAGTGGATTAGAGAGAGCGAGAGGCGGTCATCCATGCCCACTAAAGAGAAAGAATTGAACAGCCAACTGAGCCGCGGTTTCGAGCCCTATCAGGAATCCAAGGGCGAGGAGTACATGAGCGATGAAATGCGTGCGCATTTCACGCTGCTGCTCAACCGTTGGAAGAAAGAGCTGATGGAGGAAGTCGACCGCACCGTGCATCACATGCAGGAAGACGCGGGCAACTTCGCCGACCCGGCCGATCGCGCAACCCAGGAAGAGGAATTCAACCTAGAGCTGCGCACCCGCGATCGCGAGCGCAAGTTGATCAAGAAGATCGACGAAACGCTGCAGCTGATCGAAGACAACGAATACGGCTGGTGTGATTCCTGTGGCGTCGAGATCGGCATCCGCCGCCTCGAAGCCCGTCCAACCGCGACGCTTTGCATCGACTGCAAAACGCTGGCGGAGATCAAGGAAAAGCAACTCGGCGCCTGATGCACGGATGGGGCGCCGCGGCTGACGCATGATATGGATCGCACAATGCGATGCTCACTCATGACACAGCCGCGGCGCCCCGCTTCTTTTCCATGAGCCAGGTATACGTCGGGCGTTTCGCCCCAACGCCTAGTGGGCTGCTTCACTTCGGCTCACTCGTTGCCGCCCTGGCCTCCTTCCTCGACGCGCGTAGTCGCAACGGCCGCTGGCTGGTGCGCATGGAAGACCTTGACCCACCGCGCGAAGCGCCCGGCGCGCAAGATGTCATCCTGCAGACACTCGATACCTACGGACTGCATTGGGACGGCCCGGTCGAACGCCAAAGCTCGCGCCATGCGGCCTACGACGGCGTAATTTCAACGCTATTGCGCCAAGGCCTCGCCTACGCATGCACCTGCTCCCGTAAAATTCTGGAACCCTACGGCGGCATTTATCCCGGGCTATGCCGCAACGCATGCCGTGATACCGAGGACGCCGCCATCCGCATTCGCGTCCCCGACCTGCGCTACGGATTCGATGACCGCGTCCAGGGACGGGTCGAGCAGCAGTTGGCCAGTGAAGTCGGGGATTTCGTCACCCGCAGACGCGACGGACTCTATGCCTACCAGCTGGCCGTAGTGCTCGACGATGCCTGGCAAGGCATCACCGATATCGTGCGCGGCGCGGACCTCCTGGACTCGACACCGCGCCAGCTTTATCTGCAGGAACTGCTCGGGTTTTCCCAACCCCGCTACTTGCATGTCCCGCTGATCATCCAGCCCGATGGCCACAAACTGGGCAAGTCCTACCGCTCGCCTCCGTTACCGGCCGATCAGGCCCCTGCCTTGCTGACCCGCGCACTACGGGCACTTGGCCAACTGCCCCCGCCGGATCTCGGCTCCGCCTGCACTGATGACGTGATTGCGTGGGGCGTCGCAAATTGGGACGCTTCGCGCATACCCCGGACACGCACGATTGCCGAAGCACAGATCCGCTGACGTTGGCTCCCGGGCTCGCCAACAGCAGGCGCACCCTTTATAAGGGAGGCCTTGCAGACCGAGGCGCATAGACGCATGTACATCTATCGACTGGTTCTGATTCTCGTCGTCGGAATCTACCTGTTCTCTCCTGCCATCATGGACTGGTGGATCGCGCCGGGCGGTGCCTGGTATCGACCCTACCTGCTGTGGCTGATCCTGATCGTCGTAACCTTCCTGCTTCAGAGCCACCGCGATGCTGACGAGTTATAGCCTGGGGCAGCTGATCTTCATCAGCACTGCCTATCTCCTGATTCTGTTCGGCATTGCCTGGCTCAGCGAACGCGGCATCGTACCCCGCCGTCTCGTTCACCACCCGCTGACCTACACCTTGTCCCTAGGGGTGTACGCAAGCGCCTGGGCGTTCTACGGCACGGTTGGGCTGGCCTATCAATACGGCTACGGCTTTCTTGCCGTGTACCTTGGCCTCTCCGGGGCGTTCCTGCTTGCCCCGGTGCTGCTGAATCCAATTCTTCGGATCACTCGGACATACCAGCTTTCGTCGCTTGCGGATCTTTTTGCGTTCCGCTTTCGAAGCACCTGGGCAGGTGCATTGACGACCCTTTTCATGCTCGTAGCCGTGCTGCCGCTCCTGGCGCTGCAGATTCAGGCGGTAGTCGACTCGATCGTGATCCTTACGCGTGAGCCTCAATCAGCCCGGGTGGCGCTGGGCTTCTGCGCATGGATCATCCTGTTCACGATTCTGTTCGGTGCTCGCCATATCGCCACACGGGAAAAACATCAGGGCCTGGTATTCGCCATTGCATTCGAATCGTTGGTGAAGCTCGTGGCGCTTTCGGCAGTCGGACTGTATGCAGTTTATGGCGTCTTCGGCGGCCCAACCGGCCTGGAAAACTGGCTGATGGAAAATCAGCTTGCCCTCGCAACGCTTCACTCGCCGCTACAGGAAGGCCCATGGCGGACCTTGCTGCTGGTGTTCTTTGCTGCGGCGATCGTCATGCCGCACATGTACCACATGACGTTCACGGAGAACCTGAACCCGCGATCGCTGGTATTCGCGAGCTGGGCCCTTCCGCTTTTTCTCCTGCTGATGAGCCTTGCGATCCCACCGATCCTCTGGGCGGGCCTGCGCCTGGGCATCGACACACACCCGGAGTACTTCACACTGGGACTGGGCATCTGGATGGATAGCCCACTGCTGTCGCTGGTCGCTTATATCGGCGGGCTTTCGGCGGCAAGCGGCCTGATTATCGTCGTGACACTCGCATTGTCCGGTATGGCGCTCAACCACTTGGTCCTGCCGCTCTACCAGCCGCCATCGGGTGGCAACATCTATCGCTGGCTGAAATGGACGCGGCGGACGCTCATCGTCGCGATTATCATGGCGGGATACGGCTTCTACTACCTGCTCGGCCCACGCCAGGGGCTGGCTAACCTTGGGATCGTCTCGTTCGTCGCCACGCTTCAATTCTTGCCGGGTGCGCTTTCGGTGCTCTACTGGCCAGCTGCGAACCGTCGCGGTTTCGTTGCGGGGTTACTGGCTGGCATGAGCGTCTGGATCTTCACGATGCTGTTGCCGTTGATGGGTAGCTGGCCAGGCTTCTACATCCCAGGGCTGGATATCATCTATGTCCTCGACGACACCAGCTGGCACTTGGCAGCCATCGCCTCGCTCGCAGCCAACGTCCTGGCGTTCACGCTCGTTTCATTGTTCACCGACCTTAGCCCCGAGGAACAGGCGGCCGCCGAGGCCTGCGCTGTGGATAACGTGCGCCGCCCGCAGCGCCGGGATCTGGTGGCAGGCTCGCCGCAGGAGTTCGCCACGCAACTGGCCAAGCCGCTGGGCGCCAAGACTGCACAGAAGGAAGTCGAGAAAGCGTTGCGCGATCTTCAGTTGCCCTTTGACGAGTGCCGCCCTTATGCACTGCGCCGCCTGCGCGATCGCATCGAGGCGAACCTCTCGGGCCTGATGGGCCCCAGCGTCGCACAGGACATGGTGGAAACCTTCCTGCCCTATCGAACGGACAGCGAAACCTACGTCACCGAGGACATCCACTTCATTGAAAGTCGCCTGGAAGATTACCAATCCCGTCTGACCGGCCTAGCCGCGGAGCTCGATGCGCTGCGGCGCTACCACCGCCAAACGCTTCAGGAACTGCCCATGGGCGTCTGTTCGCTGGCAAAGGATCAGGAAATCCTCATGTGGAACCGCGCAATGGAGGAGCTGACGGGCGTGCAGGCCCTGCAGGTGGTCGGCTCGCGGCTGTCGACCCTGGCAAGCCCTTGGCGAGAGCTGCTGGAGGAGTTCGTAAAGCAGCCCGACGAGCACTTGCATAAGAAGCGTCTTGGCCTGGACGGGCAGACACGCTGGTTCAGCCTGCACAAGGCGGCCATCGTGGAACCCCTGTCGCCGGTCAACAGTGGCCTCGTCCTGCTTGTGGAGGACCTCACCGAGACCCAGTCGCTGGAAGACAAGCTCGTCCACTCCGAACGCCTCGCCTCGATTGGGCGGCTCGCCGCCGGCGTTGCCCATGAGATCGGCAACCCGATCACCGGCATAGCCTGCCTGGCGCAAAACCTGCGCGAAGAACGCGAACAGGATGGCGAGATCATCGAGACCAGCAACCAGATCATCGAGCAGACGAAACGCGTTTCCCGCATCGTCCAGTCCCTGATGAGCTTTGCCCATGCCGGGAGCCGCCAGAGCACCGAACGGGTATGTATCGCCGACACCGCCAGCGAGGCCATTGGCCTCCTTTCGCTCAACAAGCGTAGTCTGGATGTGCACTTCTATAACCTGTGCAATCCGGAACATTGCGTGGAAGGGGATCCGCAGAGGCTTGCACAGGTGCTGATCAACCTGCTCTCGAACGCTCGCGACGCCTCCCCTTCCGGTGGCGCCATCCGCGTGCGCAGCGAGGCCGGCGAACATACGATCGACTTGATCGTCGAGGATGAAGGCTCCGGCATACCCAAGGCCATCATCGATCGATTGTTCGAGCCGTTCTTCACCACGAAGGAGCCCGGCGAAGGTACCGGTTTAGGTCTGGCGCTGGTCTATTCCATCGTGGAAGAGCATTATGGACAGATAACTATCGACAGCCCGGTCGACCCGGCCCGCGAATGCGGCACCCGTATTCGGGTCACCTTGCCGAGGCATGTCGAAACGGCGTCCGCCGTGACATAGACGGCTGTCTTGAGGCCCGGCCCCGCCGAATGCGTCTGGAATGGGCCTTCCCCAGCCGAAACGATCGTCGAGAGAGCCTGTTTAATGCCACATATCCTGATCGTCGAAGACGAGACCATCATCCGCACCGCCTTGCGACGTCTGCTGGAGCGCAACCAGTACGAAGTCAGCGAAGCTGGCTCGATCCCTGAGGCACAGGATCGACATAACATCGCCGGCTTTGACCTTGTCATCACTGACCTGCGCCTGCCTGGCCCGCCCGGGACCGAGCTCATCAAACTCGCGCAGGGCAAGCCAGTGCTCATCATGACCAGTTACGCCAGCCTGCGCTCGGCGGTGGACTCCATGAAGATGGGCGCCGTCGACTATATCGCCAAACCGTTCGACCACGATGAAATGCTGCAAGCCGTAGCACGTATCCTTCGCGACCGTAGTCAGGCAGCACCGGCAGCCTTTCCAGCGGATGCAGATGCAAGCGACGCCGCCCAGAAGGACGATCTCGGCATCATCGGACGCTGCGGCCCCATGCAGGATCTGTTCGGGAAGATCCGCAAGGTCGCCCCGACCGACTCCACCGTGCTGATCCAGGGCGAGTCCGGCACCGGCAAGGAGCTCGTGGCCCGCGCGCTGCATAATTTATCGCGCCGTGCGAAAGCGCCGTTGATTTCGGTCAACTGCGCAGCGATTCCCGAAACGCTGATCGAATCCGAACTCTTCGGCCACGAGAAAGGCGCATTCACGGGCGCTAGCGCTGCACGGGCCGGGCTCGTGGAGGCAGCGGATGGCGGCACACTTTTCCTTGACGAGATCGGTGAGCTTCCCCTGGAGGCGCAGGCCCGCTTGTTGCGCGTCCTGCAAGAAGGCGAGATTCGCCGCGTAGGCTCGGTCCAGTCGCAAAAGGTCAATGTCCGCCTGATTGCCGCTACCCACCGCGATCTCAAGACATTGTCAAAGACCGGCCAATTCCGTGAAGACCTTTATTACCGGCTGAACGTCATTGCCCTCCGCTTGCCACCGCTACGCGAGCGCGGCGCCGATGTGAATGAAATTGCCCATTCCTTCCTCGCGCGTCAGTGCAAATCCATGGGCGTCACCAACCTGCGCTTTTCGCAGGACGCCGAACAGGCGATTCGGCACTACAGCTGGCCAGGTAACGTCCGGGAGCTGGAAAATGCTGTCGAGCGTGCAGTCATCCTATCCGAAGGGCCGGAAATCCAGGCGGACCTGCTCGGTATCGATATCGAGCTTGAAGGCCTTGATGACGACGGTTTCGATGAGGAACCGGGCAGTCAGGCCGCTGCCAATGCGGCCCACGAGCCAACCGAGGACCTCTCCTTGGAAGATTACTTCCAGCATTTTGTTCTCGAGCATCAGGACCACATGACCGAAACAGAGCTGGCCCGAAAGCTCGGAATCAGCCGCAAATGCCTGTGGGAACGGCGTCAGCGCCTGGGCATCCCGCGTCGAAAAGCGAGCGCGACGACAGGTATGTAACTGTTACGGCTTCTGTAACAGAAACCGGGTTCGACGGTAACGTCCAACCCGGTTTTTTATGCACCTTCGCTCGACGAACACTACAAGCTGTTGATTTCAAAGGCCATACAAAAGTTGGCACGGACCCTGCTCTATCCATCGTACAAGAACAACAACAAGCACATACCCATAACAAGAACGATACGTAACGGCTCCTGCAGAACAACGACAACAGGGCGGAGACGCAGCTAACTGATTCTTTTGAAGACGCGTTGTCGACGGGCCTTGCCCACAACCGAACTTAGAACAACAAAACTGCCTCAAGGCAGCGGCATCCAGGTTGGATCGAAAGATCATGGCAATTTCGGCGATCAAAGCAATCCGTTCGCTATTAGCTCCCGGCTGGGGAGTATCGGCCACAAAACAACAAGCACAGGCCGATGGTACGACGATCAAAGCGTACATCCACACGAGGGGGAGCCTAGGCTCCCCCTCGCTGCTTTTGACAGCCCGCCCTCCCGCGTTCATCATCCGTCGCATCGTGCTGCATTCTTGGCAATGCAGACTTACGCTGGCTCGGCGATGAGAACCCGTCCCGCCTTACGCGGTTGGACGACTCCGAACGGACGTCTCAGTTGTTGCATGGTTTGCCATGCACCGCCATCGCACAGTACCCAGCCTCAACGCCTTGCTGTCGCAAACGCAGCACTGGCGATTTCATGGCCTATAAGTCCCGACCAATGCTGAAGAAGCTGTTCCAGTCCTTTCGATTTCCAAAACGCCCGGCAAACGCCGTGCGCACCACACCTCAGGTCCTGAGCAATCGCCAGCACTCACTGGCGCGAGCGCAGATAAGCCGCCACGCGGTAAGCGTCGTCGAACGCTTGCAGAAAGCGGGCTACGAAGCTTACGTAGTGGGCGGTTGCGTCCGTGATCTGCTGCTCAACCTCGAACCGAAGGACTACGACGTCGCAACGAGCGCCACGCCTGAGCAAGTACGTGCCGAGTTTCGAAACGCGCGCGTCATCGGTCGGCGGTTCAAACTCGTTCATGTGCACTTCGGCCGCGAAATAATCGAAGTCGCGACGTTCCGCAGTCATCATCCGCAAGGTGATGAGGATGAAGACATCACCCTTTCGTCACGCCACGAGAGTGGCCGGATCCTGCGAGACAACATTTATGGAAGTCTGGAAGACGACGCCCAGCGGCGCGACTTCACGATCAACGCGCTGTACTACGATCCGAGCAGCGAGCGAATCCTGGACTATGCGCATGGCGCCGCCGATATCCGCAACCGCCTGATCCGCCTCATCGGCACGCCGGATCAGCGCTATCAGGAAGACCCGGTTCGCATGCTGCGCGCTGTTCGCTTCGCGGCCAAACTGGACTTCGAAATCGAACGCCACAGCGCGGAACCTATTCCCGAACTGGCACCGCTGCTCGAGGACATTCCGTCACCACGCCTCTTTGACGAAGTCTTGAAGCTGTTCCTCGGCGGCAAGGCTGAACGCACGTTCGATCTGCTGCTCGAGTACGAACTGTTCGAACCGTTGTTCCCGGTAACCGCCCGCGCGATGGAGCAGAACCCGGATTACACCGAAGCACTCGTTCGTAATGCACTGGCCAATACGGACGAACGTATTCGGCTTGGCAAGCCCGTCACGCCGGCCTTCCTCTTCGCTGCGCTTCTATGGCCTGCCCTGCCGGCCCGCGTGTTGCAGCTTCAGGAGCGCGGGATGCCGCCAATACCGGCCATGCAGGAGGCCGCGCACGACCTGATTGCTGAACAGTGCCGCCGGACCGCCGTTCCGAAGCGCTTCACCATTCCGGTACGCGAGATCTGGGACATGCAGGAACGCCTGCCGCGTCGCAGCGGCAAACGCGCAGACCTGCTTCTTGAAAATCCACGCTTCCGCGCCGGCTATGACTTTCTCCTCCTGCGCGAGCAGGCGGGTGAGCATACAAACGGCCTTGGGGATTGGTGGACACGCTATCAGGAGGTCAGTGATAGCGAGCGCCGCACCATGATCCGGGACCTCAGCAAGAATGGCGATGGCGGTGGGCCAGCCAAGAAACGCAAGCGCGGTGGTCGCCGCCGTGGCCCGCGTGCAGATGGGGCAAGTAGCCAATGACGGTTACGGCTTACGTCGGCCTGGGGAGCAATCTTTCGGATCCACCCGCTCAGCTTAGAACTGCGATGCAGGCGCTATCTTCGATCCAAGGGGCAGAGCTGATACGAAGCTCGTCGCTTTATGGCAGTGATCCGCTGGGCCCGTCGGATCAGCCCCGCTACGTCAATGCCGTCGTCGCGTTGGAAACGACGCTTTCGCCGATTGCTTTACTGGACGCGCTTCAGTCGATCGAACAGCAGCATGGCCGCGTTCGCAAGGCCGAGCGCTGGGGGCCAAGGACATTGGATCTCGACATCCTCCTGTTCGGTAACCAGACGATAGACGAGCCCCGCCTGACCGTGCCCCACTATCACATGCACGCCCGGCCATTCGTGCTCTATCCGCTGAGCGAGATTGCTCCCGAACTCGCCCTGCCGAACGGTGACTCGCTCGCGGAATGGTTGGAGAAGTGCCCCAGCGATGGCCTTGAGATCATTGCCCCTCCACCAGGGTAACGGTTGTAACCCTGCAGTAACGCATCGAATTGACTTCGTTACCGGCGACCGGGACTATAAGCCTCCCTTTACAGAAGCCGGCCCCATCGAGAAGTCGGTAATCACAGGCGAACCGCCGCTGCCCCCGCGAATGCGCTTGTGCAGCACGGCCGCCTGCCGCGAGGACCTGAAATGCCTGCCACAACCTTGACCACCCTGCAGAAGCTCAAGCAGAGCGGCGAGAAGATTGCGATGCTGACCTGCTACGACGCGACCTTCGCCCATGCCTGCAGCGAAGCCGGCGTGGATGTATTGCTCATCGGCGATTCCCTGGGCATGGTGCTCCAGGGGCACGACAGCACCCTGCCCGTTTCGGTCGAGGACATCGCCTATCACACTGCCAGTGTAAAGCGCGGCAATGGGGACGCGATGATCGTGGCGGATCTGCCGTTCATGTCGTATGCCACCCTCGCACAGACGTTCGAGAGCAGCGCTGCGCTCATGCAGGCCGGCGCGCATATGGTCAAAATCGAGGGCAGCCGCTGGCTGGCCGAGGCCATCCGTCAATTGACGGATCGGGGCGTTCCGGTCTGCGCGCACCTGGGACTTACACCTCAGTCGGTAAACGTGCTGGGCGGTTACAAGGTGCAGGGCCGCGGGGAAGAGCCCGCCCAGCGGCTATTCGATGACTGCGTCGCGCTTGTCGAGGCCGGCGCGGCCATGCTTGTACTCGAATGCGTGCCGAGCGAACTGGCGCAACGCATCAGCCAGGCGGTTTCTGTCCCGGTCATCGGTATCGGCGCAGGCCCTGGTACAGACGGGCAGGTCCTCGTGTTGCATGACATGCTCGGGCTTTCCCTCACTGGACGTGCGCCCAAGTTCGTTCGTAACTTCATGGCCGGCCAGCCGGACATAATGTCAGCGCTCAAGGCGTACGTGCAGGCGGTGAAGTCTGCCGAATTTCCTGCACCCGAGCATGGATTCTCTGCATGATCGTCGTTGAAACCGTAGAAGCACTGCGCACCCATGTTCGGCAGGCGCGCCAGGCAGGCCGGCGTGTAGGCCTGGTACCAACCATGGGCAACCTGCACGCGGGCCATATACAGCTCATTCATACCGCCCGAAGCGTCAGCAACTTCGTGGTCGCGACCATCTTCGTCAACCCGATGCAGTTTGGCGCGAATGAAGACCTCGACAAGTATCCTCGCACGCTGGAAGCCGACCGCGAGAAGCTGACGGCGGCGCAATGCGACCTGCTGTTTCTGCCAAGCGTTGCCGAAATGTACCCCAACGGGATGACCGGCCAGACCCGCATAACCGTGCCCGGCGTATCGGAAGGCCTTTGTGGCGCGAGCCGCCCCGGTCATTTCGAAGGTGTCGCGACCGTGGTGAACAAGCTCTTCAACATGGTTCAGCCCGATACGGCCATCTTTGGCGAAAAGGATTTTCAGCAACTGGCCGTTATCCGCAAGATGGTGTCCGATCTGAATCTGCCTATAGAGATCGTAGGGCAACCTACCGTCCGCGCCGATGACCATCTCGCATTGTCGTCCCGCAACGGCTATCTCGATGCAGGCCAGCGTACCCAAGCGCCGGAGCTGTACAGGCAGCTTGAGGCGTTCGCTGATGCAATTCGCCAGGGCGACGAAAGCCCTGCCCGGGTCATCGAGCGAACCCTAGGGAGCCTGGAGGCTGCCGGATTCCGAATGGATTACCTGGAATTGCGCCATCCAGTGACGCTCCAGCCGGCCACAGAGGACGATGACGAACTTGTGGTACTTGTTGCCGCGTATCTGGGCAATACCCGCCTAATCGACAACCTGCGGTTCCGCCGTGACTAGACGATCTTGCTGGCAGCGTCATACAGCAAAAGGCGTATGCTGAGTCCGCGTTACGGCCAACAGGCAAGCGCAAACGGTTTCAAGTGAGAGGCGTCCCCGCAAGGTGGCGCCTTTCATGTAATTGGGCGGGTGTAGCGGAGTTACGGCCGGTTCGGAACCGCTCCCGTTTTTTTGGCTCGAATACTGTCGACTATGCGATGCCCGCGGAAGATGCGCGCATCGCGGCGCTCCTTCAGGACGAGCCACCGGCATACAGACAGCTATAGAAAGGAAGCCGACACGCTATGGCGTACTACCAAAACCCGATTGATGTCACCACACTTCCTTCATGGAAGGCGCTCGCCGACCATCGCTTGGAAATGCAGCGCTTCAGCATGCGTGAGGCGTTCGCGACGGACGACAAGCGCTTCGAGAAGTACTCCTTTACCACGTCCGGTCTGTTCCTCGACTACTCCAAGAACCTGATCAACGATCAGACCCTGTCGCTGCTTTACAGCCTTGCCCGCGAAAGCGGCCTCGAGCAGGCCATTCACGCGCTGCTTGAAGGCGAATACGTGAATTCGTCCGAGCGTCGCCCCGCCCTGCACACGGCGCTGCGCCGTCCATTGGGCGACCGCCTGCTGGTCAATGACAAGGACATCATGCCCGAGGTGCACCGTGTCATTCACCAGATGACCGACATCGTAGGGCGTATCCATACCAATCAGTGGCGTGGATACAACGACAAGACCATCACGGACGTCGTCAACATCGGTATCGGTGGGTCGTTCCTTGGTCCGCAGCTGGTTTCCGAAGCGCTGCTGCCGTTCACGCAGAATGGCGTACGCTGCCACTACCTTGCGAACATCGACGGCAGCGAATTCCGCGAGGTTACGGCCAAACTGAACGTAGAGACAACGCTGTTCATCATCTCGAGCAAGACGTTCGGCACCCTCGAAACGTTGAAGAATGCGCAGGCAGCACGCGCGTGGTACCTCGCCCGCGGCGGTACCGAAGAGAAGCTGTACCGCCACTTCATCGCGGTCACGAGCAACATCAAGGCTGCCGTCGAATTCGGCATCCGCGAGAAGAACGTATTCCCAATGTGGGACTGGGTGGGCGGGCGCTATTCCCTGTGGTCCGCCATCGGCCTGCCAACAGCGCTGGCGATCGGCATGTCGAACTTCAAGGAACTGTTGTCCGGCGGCTATGCGATGGATCAGCATTTCCGCAATGCGCCGTTCGAAGAGAACATGCCTGTTCTGCTTGCCATGCTGGGCGTCTGGTACGCCAATTTCTGGGGCGCCCAGACACACGCGTTCCTGCCTTACGATCACTACCTTCGCAATTTCGTGAAGCACCTGCAGCAGCTGGACATGGAATCGAATGGCAAATCGGTACGCCAGGACGGCACCCAGGCCTCTTGCGCGACCGGCCCTGTGATCTGGGGCGGCGTGGGTTGTAACGGCCAGCACGCCTACCACCAGTTGCTGCACCAGGGCACGCTGATGATCCCATCGGATTTCATCGTCCCGGTCACCAGCTACAACCCAGTTGCCGACCATCATCAGTGGCTGTACGCCAATTGCCTGTCCCAAAGTCAGGCGCTCATGCTCGGCAAGACCCGCGAAGAGGCCGAGGCCGAGCTTCGCGCGAAGGGTATGCCGGAGGATGAAGTTCAACGCGTGGCTCCACATAAGGTGATCCCGGGCAACCGTCCGAGCAATACCCTGGTCGTGGAACGGATCGATCCACGTCGTCTTGGTGCACTGGTTGCGCTGTACGAGCACAAGGTATTCGTGCAAAGCGTGATCTGGGGCATCAACGCGTTCGATCAGTGGGGCGTCGAGCTTGGCAAGGAGCTCGGCAAGACGGTTTATCAACAGATGACCGGCCATGACCAGCTACCTGCGGATGATGCGTCCACTCAAGGGTTGATCGACTACTTCCGCAGCCGTCACCGCGGCTGATCCAGCTCATGTGCTCCGCCCTTGCGGCGCGGAGCACATGCCCTCTTCACTCAACCGTCGCCCACACCTCGAAACACTCTCCCGCCCCATTGGCCTTCGCGCCGAACCGACACGTCAAATACCGGCCTAAACTGGTGATGCTCCTTCGCCACCCTTTCGCGTGCGTATCACGCCGCTGGCGAAACACCAACCCACAACAACAAGGAGTCCGCCATGTCCGCCACTTACCCGGTCGTAGACGCCGTGCGCCAAAGCGCTCATCTGGATGAAGCCGGTTACGAGCGCCTCTACCGTGAATCAGTAGAAAATCCAGAAGAATTCTGGGCCTCCCAGGCTGAGCAGTTTCTGGACTGGTTCAAACCCTGGGACACGGTCCGCGAACGCAACCTGAAAGAAGGCCAGGCCGCCTGGTTCAAAGGGGGCAAGCTCAACGTCGCTCATAACTGCATTGATCGCCACCTCGATAAAAGAGCCGACCAGGTCGCGATCATATGGGAGGGCGACGATCCAGCAGATTCCCAGCGCATTACCTACCGGCAATTGCATGAACACGTCTGCCGGCTGGCAAATGTGCTCAAGTCGCGGGGTGTAGCCAAGGGCGACCGTGTCTGCATCTACATGCCCATGATTCCAGAGGCGGCCTACGCCATGCTGGCATGTGCCCGCATTGGTGCGGTCCACTCGGTCGTGTTCGGCGGCTTTTCGCCCGAGGCCATGCGAGACCGCATACAGGATGCCGACTGTCATGCCGTCATCACCGCCGATGAAGGCGTTCGCGGCGGCAAGCGTATTCCCTTGAAGCAGAACGTGGACAAGGCGCTGCAAAGCTGCCCTGGTGTCGATACGGTCATCGTCGTCGAACGCACGCACGCGGATGTGCAGTGGGTCGAAGGACGCGACCTGCGCTATCAGGAAGCGATTCAAGGCGTGTCAGCCGACTGCCCGGCCGAGCCGATGGATGCGGAGGATCCGCTGTTCATTCTTTATACGTCCGGTAGTACCGGCAAGCCCAAGGGCGTGCTGCATACTACCGGGGGCTATCTGCTCAGCGCCGCGATGACCCACAAGTACATCTTCGACTATCACGAGGGTGACGTGTACTGGTGCACCGCAGATGTTGGCTGGGTCACAGGGCACAGTTACATCGTCTATGGCCCGCTCGCCAATGCTGCGACGACGCTCATGTTCGAAGGCGTGCCGAGTTATCCGGATGCATCGCGCTTCTGGCAGGTAGTGGACAAGCACAAGGTCAACATCTTCTATACGGCACCCACCGCGATCCGGGCACTCATGCGAGAAGGCGAAGCGGCGGTCAGGAGCTCATCCCGGCAAAGCCTACGACTTCTCGGTACCGTAGGTGAGCCCATCAATCCGGAGGCGTGGGAATGGTATTACCGCGTCGTGGGTGAACAGCGCTGCCCGGTCGTGGACACCTGGTGGCAAACCGAAACCGGCAGCATCCTCATCAGCCCACTGCCCGGCGCGACGCCGCTCAAGCCTGGTTCAGCCACACGCCCCTTCTTCGGCGTGCAGCCTGTATTGCTTGACGAACACGGCAAGGAAATCGAAGGCGCAGGCTCAGGCGTGCTGGCCATCAAGGACACCTGGCCAAGTCAGATCCGTAGCGTATACGGCGACCACAGGCGCATGGTGGAAACCTACTTCAGTGCCTACCCCGGCTATTACTTCACCGGTGACGGTGCGCGCCGAGACGAAGACGGTTACTACTGGATTACCGGGCGCGTGGACGACGTCATCAACGTCTCCGGACACCGGATCGGAACGGCCGAGGTCGAAAGTGCGCTCGCCCTGCACGATATCGTGGCGGAAGCGGCTGTGGTTGGCTGTCCCCACGACGTGAAGGGCCAGTGCGTCTATGCCTTCGTAACCCTCATGAGTGGCAAGGAGCCAAGCGAGGAACTGCGCCAGGAGTTGAACAAGATGGTCGCGCAGGAGATAGGTGCCTTTGCTCGGCCTGATTTCCTCCAATGGGCTCCAGGCCTACCGAAGACCCGATCAGGCAAGATCATGCGCCGTATCTTGCGTAAGATTGCCTGCAATGAGATCGATAGTCTCGGCGACACATCGACGTTGGCCGACCCTAGCGTGGTAGACAAGTTGATCGCGGAGCGCAAGAACACCTGACGATCAAGGTTGGTCCAGGGCGCCGGGCGATTCGGCGCCCCTCATCTGGAAGACATGCGTTATGGAGTGGGTGCGGCAACGTATCGAACGTCAGGTGCTCAGTCTGACGGGGCTGGGCCTGAAAGGGGTTGACTTCGAAAAGCCATTGGGCGACCCGGGGCTCTTCGGCCCGCAATCCGTAAGCTGGCGCGTCCATGGGGATTTCACGTCGATGCTCATCGGCGGCATCACTGCGTTGATGCTACAAATGCTGCATCCAGCCGCACTGGCTGGCGTCTGGGACCACTCCAACTTCAGAGCGGACCTGATCGGACGCTTGCGGCGGACAGGCCAATTCATCGCAGGCACCACCTTTGGCGGCATCGACGATGCTGAGCGTTTGATACAACGCGTTCGCGACATACACGCCAATATCGTTGGAACCACTGCCTACGGCGAGCCCTACTCGGCGAATGACCCCTATTTGCTAACGTGGGTGCACGTGGCCGAAGTATCGAGTTTTCTGGCCGCTCACCTTCGCTATAAAAATCCAATGCTTTCTGTAGAGCAGCAAGACCGCTACTACGCTGAGATTGCTCTAGTCGCTGAGCGCCTGGGCGCTCGCGATGTGCCTAAATGTCGCGCTGAAATTGTGGCGTTCATCGACAACATTCGGCCCGAGCTGAGGTTCGATAAAAGGACGCAAGAAGTGCTAGATGTCCTTTTCAACGCGCCGGCCCCAAGCGCGCTGGCGAAACCGGTTGGATCGCTTATGATGCGAGCGGGTGTGGACCTACTGCCTGATTGGGCCAGGCGGCAACTTCAGCTGAAGGTTAGCGGCACTGAGTCAATGGCTATCCAGGCAGGCGTACGACGTATTGCCCCTGTGCTTCGATGGGCCGTCCAAAACGGATCCTCACATCGTGCACATAGACGGTTGGGCCTCGCACCGCCGTAGTAACTAGTGTTTTTCTACTCACATATTGCGAGTGGCAAAAGCCAGATACGAGATCGCCGCTACAAGAGCGGCGACGGAAGATGCGTTAGCTTGGAATCACTCAGTGGATTTCAGGCCGTCGGCCGAAACGCTGCGCACACCTTTGATCTCTTCAGCGCGCTTGATTGCCAGTTTGCGCTCAGCATCAGACGGGACGGCGCCCGAAAGCGAGACAACGCCTTTGTTGGTCTCGACTTTGATATCCAGGCCGCTGATCGCGTCATCAGCCAAGAATGCCGACTTCACCTTGCCGGTGATCCAGGTGTCGGACACTGCTTCTTCAGCTTTGTCTACCGTATCGTTGGCGGCCAGCATGACAGGCTGTGCACCTTCAAAACGCGCGCTGGTATCAGCATGGGCGGCGTTGGCCAACGGAAGGCTCAGAGCGGCGGCAGTGACAGCAGCGAAAGTCCACTTCTCAAAGGGCATTTTCATATTCGTTACTCCATTCTTGGGGGATAGTCGCAGCGCAATGCACTGCAAACTTGAAAGTTAAGTCGCAACGCCCGTGCCAACGCTTCGCTCTGTTTTTTATGAGCTTTTTCAGTAACTTATGAATTTTTTACATTTCACTTTTCTTGCAGCTTGCAATTTTTCCGTCGTGCAGCATTGCATCCTGCATGCCATCACATTGTCCGCTTGGAAAAACAAAAAGGGCCATAAGGCCCTTTTCGTTCAACACATTAAATCGATTAGGCGCCAGAGCTTTCAGCCGCGGCAACGTCCTTGATCGATAGCTTGATGCGGCCGCGATTATCTACGTCCAGCACCAATACTTTGACTTCCTCGCCTTCCTTCAGAACGTCAGTGACCTTCTCAATGCGCTGATCGCTGATCTGCGAAATGTGCACCAGGCCGTCCTTGCCCGGAAGAATGTTCACGAATGCACCAAAGTCGACGATCCGCTCAACCTTGCCGACGTAGATCTTGCCAATCTCGGCTTCAGCCGTGATGCCGAGAACGCGCTGACGAGCAGCCTCTGCCGCTTCCTTGGTTTCACCGAAGATCTTGATGGAACCATCGTCTTCGATATCGATGGACGCCTTCGTCTCCTCGCAGATCGCACGGATGGTTGCACCACCTTTGCCGATGACATCGCGGATCTTGTCCTGATCAATCTTCATCGCAATCATCGTCGGCGCGTTGGCGGACAATTCGCTACGCGACTGACCGATCACCTGGTTCATCTGGCCCAGGATGTTCAGGCGCGCTTCGAGCGCCTGACCGAGCGCGATCTCCATGATCTCCTCGGTGATGCCCTGGATCTTGATGTCCATCTGTAGCGCGGTAACACCCTTGTCGGTGCCGGCCACTTTGAAATCCATATCACCCAGATGATCTTCATCACCGAGGATGTCGGTCAATACGGCGAACTTGTCGCCCTCCTTGACCAGACCCATCGCGATACCCGCTACAGGCGCCTTCATCGGGACACCAGCGTCCATAAGCGCAAGCGATGCACCGCAAACCGATGCCATGGAGCTGGACCCGTTGGACTCGGTGATTTCCGACACGACACGAACGGTGTACGGGAATTCATCCGCGCTTGGCAGCATGGCAGCTACACCGCGACGAGCGAGGCGGCCGTGACCGATTTCACGACGACCTGTGGCGCCCATACGGCCACATTCACCTACCGAATACGGAGGGAAGTTGTAATGGAGCATGAAGGCGTCTTTCTTTTCGCCTTCAAGCGTATCGAGCAGCTGTGCATCGCGCGCTGTACCAAGCGTCGCTACTACCAACGCCTGAGTCTCACCACGGGTGAACAGTGCCGAGCCGTGGGTCTTGTCAAGAACACCCACTTCGATCTTCAGCGGGCGGACGGTACGGGTGTCACGGCCATCGATGCGCGGCTTGCCATTGACGATATTCTCGCGGACAGTGCGGTATTCAAGCAGTCCAAAGACATCCTTGACTTCAGCGACGGTCGGCTCGCCATCTTCCTTGGCGAAACGCGCCACCACCTGATCACGCAGCTCGCCCAGGCGGCTGTAGCGGTCCTGTTTGATGGTGATCGTATAGGCCTCGGAGATCGCACTACCGAATTCAGCCTTGATAGCAGAGAGTAGCTCGGTGTTTTCAGCAGGCGCTGTCCAGCTCCACGCTGGCTTGCCTGCTTCGGCCGCAAACTCCTTGATGGCGGAGACAACGGTCTGGAACTCTTGGTGAGCGAACAACACCGCGCCCAGCATCTGGTCTTCGGTCAGCTCTTGCGCCTCGGACTCGACCATCAGAACGGCTTCTTCGGTACCGGCCACGACCATGTCGAGACTGGACGCCTTGAGCTGTTCGTAGTTCGGGTTCAGCAGGTAGCCCGTGCTTTCATGGAAGCCCACACGGGCAGCACCGACCGGGCCACTGAAAGGGATACCCGAGATGGCCAGGGCGGCAGACGTACCGATCATTGCAGCGATGTCCGGATCGGTTTTCTTGCTCGTGGAAACCACGGTGCAGATAACCTGGACTTCGTTGGTGAAGCCTTCCGGAAAAAGCGGGCGGATAGGGCGGTCGATCAGACGCGACGTCAGCGTTTCCTTCTCGGATGGGCGCGCTTCGCGCTTGAAGAAGCCACCGGGGATCTTGCCTGCGGCGTAGGTCTTCTCTTGGTAGTGCACGGACAGCGGGAAAAAGTCCTTGCTTGGATCCGCGGTCTTGGCACCGACCACGGTGACCAGGACAGTCACGTCATCGTCGACGCTTACGAGTACAGCGCCGGAAGCCTGGCGGGCGATGCGCCCGGTTTCCAGGGTGACGGTCGACTGACCGAATTGGAATTTCTTGATTACCGGATTCACGGGTTTTCCTTCTCTTTGTTGCCTTTGGGGAAATCGTTGGAATGGGCGGGATTCGGACCCGGCACGCTCCAGGGATAAAACGGACGCTGAAAGCAAAAAGCTGGAAGCAAGAGTGACTCCTACTTCCAGCTTCTGACTTCCAGCTCGTGCGTCTTAGCGACGCAGACCCAGACGACCGATCAGGGCGCTGTAACGAGTGGTGTCCTTACCTTTCAGGTAATCCAGCAGCTTACGACGCTGGTTAACCATACGGATCAGGCCACGACGCGAGTGGTGGTCTTTACCGTTGGCCTTGAAGTGGCCTTGCAGCTTATTGATGTTGAAGGTCAGGAGAGCGACCTGCACTTCCGGCGAACCGGTATCACCTTCAGCTTGCTTGTACTCGTTTACGATCTGGGCTTTTTCTTCAACGCTCAGTGCCATGATGGGCTCCTTGAGTGAACAGGCCGGGCCATGCCCGTGTTTAATAAAGAGAAATGACCGTGCCTGCTGACAGCCACCCTCGTTACGGCCGGTCTGAGAATCTCATTCCGCCCGAATCAAGCGACGCGGGGCAATTTGCCCGTCGTCATCTACCTCACCGATACCAATGAAGCGACCGGTGTGATCTTGGACGCGCAGCATACCGAACTTCGGCGCACCTGGCGCGCGAACCGGCTGACCGTGCAGCCAATAATAAGCACTGTGCTCGGAAAGTTGGACGAGCGGCCAGTGTTCCAGTCCGCTATCCACCGGCTGCAGGAAGCGCTCGAGCGCTTCGCTACCACCTTCGGCGTGGACCGCCTCGAGTGTCTCGAGGCTCACCGCATGGGTTAGGTCGAATGGACCAGCAACTGTCCGGCGCAGCTCTGCAACATGCGCACCGCATCCGAGCAACGCACCGATATCTTCGACCAATGTGCGCACATACGTGCCCTTGCTACAGGCTACCGCCAAACGCGCTGAATCACCGTCCAGCGCCATCAAATCCAGGCGCGCAATACTAACAGAACGCGGCGCGCGCTCCACCACTTCCCCAGCACGTGCAAGCTTGTACAACGGCTGACCGTCACGTTTGAGTGCCGAATACATCGGCGGTACCTGTTCAATGGCACCTCGAAAACGAGGCAGCACCTGTTCGATAGCGGTTTCAGCCACGTCAACAGGCTTGCGCTCGAGGATCTCGCCCTCCGCATCCCCGGTCGTCGTAGTGACTCCCAGGCGCATAACGGTTTCGTATCCCTTGTCCGCATCGAGCAGGTACTGAGAGAACTTCGTTGCCTCGCCGAAGCACAGCGGGAGCACACCCGTTGCCAGAGGGTCGAGGCTTCCTGTGTGCCCTGCCTTTTCGGCATTGAGCAGCCAACGGACCTTCTGCAATGCGGCGTTCGACGAAAACCCTTTTGGCTTGTCGAGCACCAATACGCCATCGACTTTCCGCCGAATACGCTTCACTTGTCCCACGGTCAGTCCTCGCGGTGCTCTCGGTCTTCCGCCACAGCCCGCTCGATGAGCGCTGACAGCTCCGCTCCTCGGCGGATACTGGCGTCGTAAAGGAACTGAAGCTGTGGAACTGTACGCAGCTTCATTGCCTTGCCGAGCTGCATGCGTAGAAAACCTGCGGCATCCTTGAGGATCTCGAGGTTCTGCTTGATATCGTCAGGCGTGTCCTTCCCCATAACCGTGATATGCACACGGGCGTGAGACAGGTCACGTGTGACATCAACTGCAGTAATGGTTACCAGCCCGAGCCGTGGATCCTTGATCTCCCGCTGGATAAGGAGCGCCAACTCCCGTTGCATCTGATCACCGATGCGTTGTGTACGACTGTATTGCTTGGCCATTGAAAGCACCTCGAGCCGCGAACCGCAGCCATGGATTCATTTCCCGTAAAGAGAAACGGCAAGCCCCTGATGAAATCCGGGTGCTTGCCGTTCTGATCTGCGGGAACGCTTAGAGGGTACGCGCGACCTGGACTTTCTCGAAGACCTCGATCTTGTCGCCGACCTTCACGTCGTTGTAGCTCTTCACGCCGATACCGCACTCCATGCCATTGCGCACTTCGGCGACGTCGTCCTTGAAGCGACGCAGCGACTCAAGCTCACCTTCGAAGATAACAACGTCATCACGCAGTACACGGATCGGACGGTTACGGTAGACCGTACCTTCGATGACCATGCAACCCGCGATAGCGCCGAATTTTGGCGAGCGGAAGACATCGCGCACTTCTGCAGTACCCAGGATGTTCTCGCGAACGTCGCTGCCCAACATACCCGAAAGCGCCTTTTTGACGTCTTCGATGATGTCATAGATGACGTTGTAGTAGCGCAGATCCAGGCCTTCCTGCTCAACGATCTTGCGCGCGCCAGCGTCGGCACGAACGTTGAAGCCGAACAACACTGCATTGGAAGCCAAAGCAAGGTTGGCGTCGCTTTCGGTAATACCACCTACGCCACCGCCCACGACACGTACCTGGACCTCTTCGTTGCCCAGATCCGCCAAAGCACCCTGCAGAGCTTCCAGCGAACCGCGAACATCAGACTTGAGCACGATGTTCAGGGTCTTAACTTCGCCCTGGCCCATGTTCTCGAAGATGTTCTCGAGCTTCGCGGAATGCTGCCGTGCCAGCTTGACTTCCCGGAACTTGCCCTGACGGAACAGCGCGACTTCCCGCGCCTTCTTCTCGTCGGCAACCACCGTCATCTCGTCACCGGCATCCGGCGTACCATCCAGTCCGAGGATCTCGACCGGGATGGATGGGCCCGCTGCCTTGACCGGCTTGCCGTTCTCGTCGAGCATCGCTCGGACACGACCATAGTTGACACCGACCAGGACCATGTCGCCCTGACGCAGCGTACCGTCCTGGACCAGTACGGTAGCGACCGGACCGCGACCCTTGTCCAGGCGGGACTCGACCACAACGCCCCGGCCAGGGGCTTCCGGACGTGCCGTCAGCTCGAGGACCTCTGCCTGAAGCAGTACAGCTTCGAGCAATTCGTCAACGCCTGTTCCGACCTTGGCCGAAACCGGTACGAACTGAGTATCACCACCCCACTCTTCTGGAATGACGTCACGACCAGCCAGGTCATTCTTGATGCGGTCAAGATCCGCTTCCGGCTTGTCGATCTTGTTCACCGCCACGACGATCGGCACACCAGCCGCCTTGGCGTGCTGGATGGCTTCCTCGGTCTGGGGCATGACACCGTCATCGGCCGCGACGACCAGAATGACGATGTCCGTTGCCTTCGCACCACGGGCACGCATCGCAGTGAACGCGGCGTGACCAGGCGTATCAAGGAAGGTAACCATGCCACGATCCGTTTCGACGTGATAGGCACCGATATGCTGGGTGATACCGCCCGCTTCACCGGCCGCCACCTTGGCACGACGAATGTAATCGAGCAGAGACGTCTTGCCGTGGTCAACGTGACCCATGACAGTGACGACCGGCGCGCGGTGAATCGCCTCGCCTTCGAACTTCAGGGACTCGGCCAGCTGGTCTTCCAGAGCGTTCTCATTGACGAGCTTCACCTTGTGACCCATCTCTTCGGCAACGAGCTGAGCGGTTTCCTGGTCAAGTACCTGATTGATCGTGACAGGCGTACCCATCTTGAACATGAACTTGACGACTTCAGCTCCCTTGACCGCCATCTGCGCAGCCAGGTCGGCGACCGTGATGGTCTCTCCGATACTTACTTCTCGCACGATAGGTCCTGTCGGGCTCTGGAACCCGTGTTGATTACGCTTCTTGAGCTTGGATTTGCCACGACCGCCACGGCGAGCGAAGCCTTCGGCATCGTCATCACTCGAGGGCGCTCGCGGCCCGACGCGGGACGTCATGCCCTTGTCCTTTAGCGTAGGACGATGCTGTGCATTCTTTCGGTCGCGACGATCGTCTTCATCGCGCGCCTTCTCAGGGCGGCGCGGCTCTTCGCGCTTACGCACCTCGACCTTGTGCCCATCGGTGGCCGCTGCAGCTGGGGCTGCGGCAGGCGATGGAGCAACAGAAGGCTGTGCGACGGCAGCGGCCGGCACGTCGGCCGGAGTGGCAGGAGCGGCCTCTTCAGTACCCTTGGCAGTCTTGGCGGCTTCGGCCTCTTCCTGCTTGCGGCGCTCTTCTTCGGCAGCAGCCGCGCGACGTGCTTCTTCTTCGGCTTTCAAACGCGCAGCTTCTTCCGCGGCACGCTGCTCTTCGAGCTCGCGCTGCTTCTCTGCTTCAAGTTCAGCCGGATCGCGCTTGACGTAGGTCTTCTTCTTGCGAACTTCGACATTAATCGTCTTGCTGCCTGCAACGCGCAGCGTAGTCGTAGTCTTACGCTGCAACGTGATCTTGCGTGGTTCTTCCATTCGCTCGCCGTGGCTACCCTTCAGGTGCGCCAAAAGCGCCTGTTTCTCGTTATCCGTTACCAACTGTTCGGCGCTGGTGTGCGGCAGACCTGCCTCGCGCATCTGCAGAAGCAGGCGCTCAACCGGTGTATCGACCACAGTGGCCAGTTCTTTCACCGTGACTTGCGTCATGCATTTCTCTCCTCAGGCCGCGACTTCTTATTCGAACCAATGGGCTCGGGCGGCCATGATCAATTTGCCAGCGCGCTCTTCATCCATACCCTTGATCTCAAGCAGATCGTCGATGGACTGCTCCGCGAGATCTTCGCGAGTGATGACGCCGCGCATTGCCAATTCCAGCGCCAGATCCTTTTCCATCCCATCGAGTTCGAGGAGATCGTCAGCCGGCTGGGCATCGGCAAGCTTTTCTTCAGTTGCGATTGCTTTCGTCAGCAGGCGATCCTTTGCACGGACGCGCAATTCATTGACGATATCCTCGTCGAAGCCCTCGATGCTGAGCATCTCCTCCATGGGCACGTAAGCAATTTCCTCAAGGCTCGTGAAACCTTCTTCAACCAGCACCTGCGCGAACTCTTCGTCAACATCCAGTTCGTCGATAAAGGTCTGCAGAATGTCGCCGGTCTCGGCCTGTTGCTTCGCTTGAATGTCTGCTTCGGTCATGACATTCAGTGTCCAGCCAGTCAACTGACTTGCGAGGCGGACGTTCTGACCCCCACGGCCGATTGCCTGCGCCAGGTTATCTTCGCCTACCGCGATATCCATGGCATGGGCGTCTTCATCGACAATGATCGCAACGACTTCTGCCGGCGCCATCGCGTTGATGACGAACTGAGCAACATTATCGTCCCATAGCACGATATCGACACGCTCGCCGCCCAGTTCACCCGATACGGCTTGGACACGGGATCCACGCATACCGATACAGGCACCCTGCGGATCAATACGCTTATCCTTCGATCGAACCGCAATCTTGGCGCGCGAGCCGGGATCACGGGAAGCCGCCATCACCTCGATGAGCTCTTCAGCGATTTCCGGCACTTCGATGCGGAAAAGTTCGATCAGCATCTCCGGTGCAGTACGGGAAAGAATCAACTGAGGTCCACGATTCTCCGTCCTGATTTCTTTCAGCAGGGCACGCAGACGGGCGCCGACTCGGAAGGTCTCCCGAGGAATGATCTGGTCGCGAGCCAAAAGCGCTTCGGCATTGTTTCCAAGATCAACGATGACGTTATCCCGGGTCACTTTCTTCACGGTACCAGAGATGATATCGCCCAAGCGGTTGCGATAGGCCTCGACAACCTGAGCACGCTCAGCCTCGCGAACCTTCTGAACAATCACTTGCTTCGCTGTTTGAGCAGCGATCCGGCCAAACTCGATCGACTCGATCTTCTCTTCGATGATATCGCCGGCCTTCGCGTCTGGCTTTTGCTCCTGCGCCTCTTCAACGGTCAGCTCAGATGCCGGATTCTGGAAATCCTCATCCTCGACCACGTGCCAGCAGCGGAAGCTATCGTAGTTGCCCGTGACACGATTGATCGATACACGCAGCTCGACTTCTTCCTCGTAGCGCTTTTTGGTCGCCGTTGCGAGCGCCAATTCCAATGCCTCGAAAATGACGCCTGCCGGTACACCCTTTTCATTGGAGACCGACTCAACAACCAGCAGTACTTCTTTACTCATGTACGCCTCGCCTTTCGCAATCCATTTGGCCCGTCGGATCCACGGCTCAATCGAAACGGGGAATGATATTGGCTTTATCGATCAGATCGATCGGTAGCAGATATTCGTGCTCTTCAACGCGAACCACGACATCTTGATCCTCGGTACCCTGCAGGAGGCCTTGGAAGTTGCGTCGACCCTCGTAGGGCGACCGTAGCCGGATCTTGACCTGTTCGCCGGCATGCGCAGCGAACTGCTCCAGCGTGAACAACGGCCGATCCATACCTGGGGAAGAGACTTCAAGCGTGTATTCGCTTGTAATGGGATCTTCGACATCCAGCACGCCGCTGATCTGACGACTGACCGTTTCGCAGTCTTCGACAAGAATGCCGTCGACATGATCGATATAGACCCGCAAGAGCGAATGCTTACCTTGGGATATGAACTCTATCCCCCAGCACTGATAGCCAAGCGCTTCGACTACAGGGCCCAGCATGGCCTGCAACTGTTCTAGCTTGCTCGACACCTGAGCCCCTCTTATATGAATACAAACAAAAAATGGGCATCACGCCCATCCCTGAATGCTGCATCGGTTGCAGCACAAACTATCCAGCTAAGAAAAAGCCCCTAAACAGGGGCCTCTACTAGTGGTTGCGGGGGCTGGATTTGAACCAACGACCTTCGGGTTATGAGCCCGACGAGCTACCGAACTGCTCCACCCCGCGTCAAAGCTGGTGCCGGATTATACGACCATAACGAAACACGGGTCAACCAAACACCTGGAAACAAGAAAGCCCGCAAAGCGGGCTTTCTTGTGTTTATGGTACCGAGGAGGGGACTCGAACCCCTACAGCCTATGGCCACTACCACCTCAAGGTAGCGTGTCTACCAATTCCACCACCTCGGCAAAACACTTTACTTCTGCTCTGGAACCCCCGGAACATCCCCCGCTTCAGCAGGCGACTGAGGCTTCTCAAGCAGCGGCACATCGTCACTTGGTGCATTCTGCTGCGGCGCTTCGATTGCCGCAGGAGAAGGAAGACCAACTCCGCTTAGTGCCTCAGCCTTTTCCTTAGCAAAATATGCTAACCCAAGACTGGTCAAGAAAAAAAGCGCGGCAAGTATACCAGTAATGCGACTCAAAAAGGTAGCAGAACCTTGCCCACCAAACACGGTTGCCGAAGCACCCGAACCAAACGAAGCACCTGCATCGGCGCCCTTGCCCTGCTGAATCAACACCAGACCGACGACGGCCAGAGCAACCAGCAGGTGCACAACGATTACGATCGTCTCAACCATCATTTACTTCCAGCGGCGCGAACAATCGCCCCGAACTCATCCGCATTCAGCGAAGCTCCACCCACAAGCCCACCGTCGATATCGGGCATATCAAACAGCTCTTCGGCATTTGCAGCCTTGACGCTGCCACCGTACAGCAGCCGGATACCCGACGCGATCTGACCACTCTCACTTGCTAATTGCGACCGTATTGCCGCATGCACAGCCTGTGCTTGAGCAGGTGTAGCTGTCAAACCGGTGCCTATCGCCCATACGGGCTCGTAAGCGATAACTGCACGAGCAAAAGCACTGATACCCAACTCATGCACAACGTTACCCAACTGCTCGGTAACGATCTCTAGCGTTCTACCCGCCTGACGCTCTTCAAGCGTCTCGCCGACACACAGTATCGGCGTCAAACCACATGACTGAGCCGCGATAAACTTACGACTAATCATTGAATCCGTTTCACCGAACAGCTGACGCCGCTCGGAGTGACCGACCAGAACCATCTGGCAACCGACGTCAGCCAACTGCGCCGCGGAAACCTCACCAGTAAGTGCACCCTGCCATGCTTCATGAGCACAATTCTGCCCACCCACCACGACCTGCGTGCCACCTAAAACCGAGACAACCCGCTCAACATGCAGTGACGCTGGCAATACAGCAACGTCAACTCCTGGCGAGACCTCAAGCTTGAGTATCTCTTGCACCAACTCGTCGACTGACGCGCGGGTGCCGTGCATTTTCCAATTGCCTGCCACGAGTGGACGACGCATGCCTGACCTCGTCGATCAAAGTGGTGGCGGATGTTACAGGACCATTTTTGTACTTGCAAGCGAAATCAAGCACATACCTCAGTTACTACTTTCGCCAGCTCATCCGCGTAGCCCCGAACCTTTACCTCATCGTCACCTTCGACCATCACGCGCACGAGCGGCTCAGTACCGGATTTACGTAGCAACACCCGCCCTTTTCCAGCCATTTGCTCCGTTACACGATCACAGGCGTCCTGTACCGCTGGGTGCGTCACCGGATCATTCCCGCCCTGAAAGCGGACATTCACAAGGACCTGAGGCATCTTCCGAACGCCTTGGCGCGCTCCTGCCAGACTTTGTTTACTTCGATCCAGAGCCATGAGCACCTGAAGCGCAGCGACGATTGCGTCTCCAGTGGTCACATATTGCCCACATACGATATGTCCGGAATTTTCTCCGCCGAGCTTCCAATCGCGCTCCTGGAGATTCGCCATAACGTAGCGATCCCCGACCTTTGCACGCATGAATGGCACACCCAATTCGGCCAATGCCAGCTCAAGCCCCAAATTGCTCATAAGGGTACCTACGACCCCACCCTGCAGCTTGCCGCGCCCACGGAGATCGCGCGCAATGATGTACAGCAGCTCATCGCCATCCACTACGGCCCCGGTGTGGTCGACCATCAGAACCCTATCGCCATCTCCATCAAAAGCAATACCAAGATCAGCCGACTGCGCTACGACTGCAGCTTGGAGCGATTCCATATGTGTAGAACCGCAACGGTCATTGATATTCAAGCCATCCGGCTGCGCTGAGAGCACCACGACCTGTGCGCCGAGCTCCTTAAATACGCTGGGTGCGACTTTGTATGTAGCGCCATGAGCGCAGTCGACGACTATTTTTAGCCCTGCGAAGCTTGTCCCAGTGGGCACGCAACTTTTACAGAACTCAATGTAACGTCCCGCTGCGTCATTGATCCGCGAGACCTTTCCAAGCTTCGCTGACTCCACAACACTCATTGGCGCATCGATCAATTCCTCGATCATCAGCTCGATTTCATCGGGAAGCTTGCTACCTTTCCCCGAGAAGAACTTGATGCCGTTATCGTAATGAGGATTGTGGGAAGCACTAATGACGATGCCCGCCTCAGCATGAAACGTACGAGTAAGGTAGGCGATCGCGGGTGTGGGCATAGGGCCCAGCAGCATGACATCCGCGCCTGCCGCGGACAAACCGGCCTCAAGCGCCGATTCGAACATATATCCCGAGATACGGGTGTCCTTGCCTACCAGGACACGACATCTGCCCTGCTTTCGGAAGGCCATTCCCGCGGCCCAACCCAGCTTGAGCATGAAATCAGGGGTAATAGGGAACTGCCCTACGCGGCCACGTATGCCGTCGGTGCCAAAATACTTTCTGCTCATGGAAGCTCCATATCGCTCAATTCGCCGATTCTACCGCGGCGATCATTTTCACGGCGTCTACCGTCTCTGCAACATCATGTACGCGAAGTATCCGTGCACCTTTCGCAACCGCAAGCCCCGCCAAGGCCACGCTGCCAATGAGACGCTCATCCACCGGCTTGTCCAGCACCTTACCGATCATGGATTTGCGGGAGACACCCACAAGCATCGGTGACTTCAAAACGGCCAACTCAGGCAACCTTTGAAAAAGCACCAGATTATGCTGCAGCGTTTTGGCGAAGCCGAAGCCGGGGTCGACAATGACTCGCTCACGAGGAATTCCTGCATTAACGCAGGCTTCAGTGCGCTGCGAAAGAAATGTGATTACGGACTGCACCACATCGTCGTAACGCGGATCCAGTTGCATGGTAGTTGGCTCACCAACCATATGCATCAGACACACTGGCAGGCCGGTATCGGCTGCGGCCTTGAGAGCTCCCGGCCGGGCAAGCGACCTTACGTCATTGATAAGGCCCGCACCTAGCGCCGCGCCCTCGAGCATGACCAGCGGGGTGGACGTATCAAGCGAGATGACGACATCCAGTTCGCGGGCAATTGCATCGACTATCGGCGCGACACGATCCAGCTCCTCCTCCGGCGACACCGCAGCGGCGCCTGGACGGGTCGACTCACCTCCAACATCGATGAACGTTGCCCCTGCACGAACCATTTGCTCGGCATGGCGTAGCGCAGCATCAACCTGGTTGAAGCGACCACCATCTGAGAACGAATCAGGTGTGACATTGAGGATCCCCATGACGTGGGGCACTGAAAAATCAACGACCCGGCGCCCAAAGGGCAACCGGGTCGGGTATAGCGGATTGGACATAAACGCTACTTAGTGCTCGCCAGCCGGCCCACCAATAGGCGTCTCGGGACGACCGGTCTCTTCACGAGGCGGAGTAGAGTCGCCGGAGCCACCCTGCCAGTCACGAGGCTCTCTTGGGGTGCGGCCAGCCATGATGTCGTCGATCTGACCAACATCGATCGTTTCGTACTTCATCAGCGCTTCGGCCATCATGTCGAGCTTGTCGCGATTCTCCTCGAGCAGTCGCTTGGCCGTGCCATAGCAATGGTCGATGATACTGCGGACTTCCTGATCAATGAGCTGTGCAGTCTGTGCAGAAACATTGGTCTGCTGGCTGCCAGCGCTGCGACCCAGGAACACCTCGCCCTCTTCCTCGGCATACATCAAAGGACCAAGCTTTTCCGACAACCCCCACTTGGTAACCATGTTCTTGGCCAACTGGGTAGCACGCATGATGTCGTTGGATGCACCCGTAGTGACCCCTTCAAATCCGAGAGTCATCTCTTCAGCGATACGCCCACCGAACAGCGAGCAGATCTGGCTATTCAAGGCACGCTTGGACAGGCTGTAGCGATCCTCTTCAGGCAGGAACATCGTCACACCCAGCGCACGGCCCCGTGGAATGATCGACACCTTGTAGACAGGATCATGCTCAGGCACCAAGCGTCCAACGATCGCATGACCGGCCTCATGGTATGCCGTGTTCAGCTTTTCCTTCTCGGACATGACCATGGTCTTGCGCTCGGCGCCCATCATGATCTTGTCTTTCGCAAGTTCGAATTCACGCATATCCACGATGCGCTTGCCCGCTCGCGCTGCAAAGAGGGATGCCTCGTTGACAAGGTTCGCGAGGTCCGCGCCGGAGAAGCCTGGTGTACCACGCGCAATGACAGCCGGATCAACGTGATCGCCAATCGGGACTTTGCGCATGTGCACCTTGAGGATCTGCTCGCGTCCGCGGATGTCAGGAAGACCAACGACCACCTGGCGATCGAAGCGCCCCGGCCGAAGCAGCGCCGGATCGAGAACGTCGGGGCGGTTGGTAGCCGCAATGACGATGATGCCATCGTTCATCTCAAACCCGTCCATCTCGACAAGCAGCTGGTTAAGCGTTTGCTCGCGCTCGTCATGACCGCCACCCAGGCCTGCGCCACGATGACGACCCACTGCGTCGATTTCATCGATGAAGATGATGCAAGGCGCGTGCTTCTTCGCTTGGTCGAACATGTCCCGGACACGGCTTGCACCGACGCCCACGAACATCTCGACGAAGTCAGACCCCGAAATGGTGAAAAAAGGCACTTTCGCTTCGCCGGCTACAGCCTTCGCGAGCAACGTTTTACCGGTACCCGGAGAGCCGACCATTAGAACGCCGCGAGGGATACGACCGCCCAGACGCTGAAATTTGCCCGGATCACGTAGGAACTCGACCAACTCGCTGACTTCTTCCTTCGCCTCGTCACAACCGGCGACGTCGGCGAAAGTAGTCTTGACCTGATCTTCGGAGAGCAGGCGTGCCTTGCTTTTGCCGAAACTCATCGGGCCGCCCTTACCACCCGCGCCCCCCTGCATTTGCCTCATGAAGAACATGAAGACTGCAATGATGACGAGGATCGGGAAGCTCGCTACAAGCAGCTGTGTCCAGATGCTCTGCTGCTCGGGCTGCTTGCCCTCAATCACAACGTTGCTGTTGACGAGATCGCCAATCAGCCCGTTGTCCTGGATTGCAGGACGGATCGTTTTGAAATTCTCCCCGTTCTGGCGCTTGCCCGTGATGACGTATCCGTCAACCGTAACCCGCTCGATTTGACCGTCCTTCACCTGCTGGATGAAGTCGGAATAATTCAGCGTCTGCTGCTCGCTAGGGCTGGAGAAGTTGTTCATCACCGTCACCAGTACGGCCGCGATGATCAGCCACAGGATCAGGTTCTTTGCCATGTCGTTCAATTCACTACCCTCTGAAGCCGCCCTGGCGGGCAGGACCCCACATGACGACCGGATGTTCACCGGCCTAACTTACTACACAACCCCTACATTTCGCAGGCGCCGTCTGTAACGCTTTATTTGCTTTGGACGACTAAAATCGATCCAAGTGCAATCGGTTCGACAAATTCATTGCGGCCTCAAGCAACAATGGTTCCGGTCATGCGCGTGGCATGAGTGAAACAAAAGCGGCCCTTACATTTGTACCCTATTGCGCGGCTCAAGGACATGCCTGCGGGCGGCTCCAGGCCAATGCACCCAATCAATGCGATGACACGCCGGACTTGAACCTTGTGCTGCAGCATTCGCCGGTGCCAACCAAGGTGCCTGGCTTTGCCGCCACGCGAAGAACCCACCATGGTCTGCACTATCATCAACGAGCATGACTTCTGCCGCTCAGGTACACTTACCGGCTTTTTCCAACGCCAATCGCATGGCCAGTCACAGGGGTTGATTATGCCGCTCACTCAGGACCAGAAGAAACAGTACAAATCTATCGGACATCATCTAAAACCCGTATTGATGATCGCCGAGAATGGTTTGACCGAAGGCGTACTCGCAGAGCTTGACCGCGCACTTAACGACCATGAGCTTATCAAGGTCCAGGTCCGCGTGGCTGAACGCGAGGATCGCCGCGCCATTATTGACGAGCTCTGCAAGGCAGGCAGCTGTGAACTGGTGCAGTCAATTGGGAAGGTCGCACTGGTTTACCGCAAGAACCCCAAACCGAACCGGAACCTCTCTAACATCGCACGAAACATGGGCTAAAGGGCGGCGTTAACGATGGCGGGGCGCAGGGCGCCCCAATAGTAGCAACCCCAGCGCCGCCAACACGATTCCCGCGACTCGCTCCGCCTCGACCGAAACAAGGGCAAACCCGAAGCACATACCCGCGCCGGCAGCAGCCGCACCGACCAGAAGCACTGCACGACTGTCGCGAATGAGCACCGAGCGGCCTTCGGCCCGCAGCAAGATCAGCAACTGGGTCGCCACACAGATGAGCGTGAGCATACCTTGCGATCGTGTGACCGATCGCAGTAGCTCTTCTGCAAGCATAGGTGCAAATCCAACGCTCGACAGACCAGGTAGCACAAGAAGAGGTAGCGCGAGCGCGCCACCGAGCCAAAGCGTAAGCGTCAATCGCCACACGAAGGTGGCGAAATCGACCCGCTGGTCAGACGTGACGGACTTCGACAATCTCGTACTCGATCAAACCGCTGGGTGTACGCACCGTAACGACGTCACCCTCTTCCTTGCCAACAAGCGCTCGAGCGATGGGTGAGCTGACGGACAGCTTGCCCTGCTTCACGTCAGCTTCGTCATCGCCGACGATCTGGTACGTCGTGGTCTCGTCGGTTTCGACATTGGCGATATCCACCGTGGTGCCAAAGATCACCTTGCCAGAGTGAGGGATACTGCTGACGTCGATAACCTGTGCGTTCTGCAGGCGGCCTTCGATATCACGGATGCGCGCCTCGACCATACCCTGCTGCTCGCGCGCGGCGTGATACTCGGCGTTTTCCTTCAGATCTCCCAGCTCGCGGGCCTCGGCTATCGCCTGAGTGATTTGTGGACGCAGCTCGGTCTTGAGGTGTTTCAGTTCTTCCTCCAGGGCGCGCGCGCCCTGGACTGTCATGGGGTATTTAGTCATGCGTTAATTCCTGCATGGAGATCCTGCAAACGGCGCACGGCTTTCTCAGGACCAAACTTCAGCGCTTCGCAGATTGCCTGACCACCCGCGATCGTGGTGGTGCAGCAGATCTTGTGCTGCAGCGCATTGCGACGAATGGAATACGAGTCTGCAATGGACTGCCGGCCCTCGGTCGTATTGATGATCAAGGTTACTTCGTCGTTCTTGATCATATCCACGACGTGCGGACGCCCTTCAGTCACCTTATTCACACGACGAACCGGCAACCCGGCTGCCTCGATGACACGTGCAGTCCCAGCCGTAGCCACCACCTGGAAGCCCAATTCCACCAGATCAGCCGCCACCTGTGCAACGAAGGGCTTGTCATCATCGCGTACGCTAATGAACGCGCAGCCTGAGTTTGGAAGCACTTCACTCGCACCGATCTGAGCCTTGGAGAATGCTTCTGCAAAGCTGTCACCAACACCCATTACTTCGCCGGTCGACTTCATCTCCGGGCCGAGTATGGGGTCGACACCAGGGAACTTGGCGAACGGGAATACCGCCTCTTTTACGCTGTAGTACGGCGGGATGATCTCTTGGGTGAAGCCGATCTCTGTAAGCGTCTTGCCGGCCATTGCCCGCGCAGCGACCTTCGCGAGCGAGACGCCAATGCACTTGGACACGAACGGAACGGTACGCGACGCGCGCGGGTTCACTTCGATGACGTAGATATCCTCGCCCTGCACGGCCATCTGCACATTCATCAGACCAACGACGTGCAACTCGAGCGCCATTTTCTTCACCTGCTCCCGGATCTCATCCTGGATATGCTTCGGCAGGGAGTAAGGCGGCAACGAGCATGCAGAGTCACCGGAGTGAACGCCCGCCTGTTCGATGTGCTGCATGATCGCGCCGATGACTACGGTCTCACCATCGCTCACTGCATCGACATCCACCTCGATTGCGCAGTTGAGGAAGTGATCAAGCAGTACGGGGCTATCATTCGAGACTTTGACGGCATCACGCATATAGCGCTTGAGCTCGTCTTCCTGATACACGATCTCCATTGCCCGGCCGCCCAACACGTAGGAAGGACGCACCACCAACGGGTAGCCGATATTCTTGGAAGCCAGAATGGCTTCATCTTCGCTGCGAGCCGTCGCGTTCGCCGGCTGACGCAGGTTCAGACGCTGGACCATCTGCTGGAAGCGCTCGCGGTCTTCTGCACGGTCGATAGCATCAGGCGTGGTACCGATGATCGGTACGCCAGCTTCTTCAAGCGCACGAGCGAGCTTTAGAGGTGTCTGGCCGCCGTATTGCACGATCACGCCTTTCGGCTGCTCGACACGAACGATCTCAAGAACATCTTCCAACGTCACCGGCTCGAAATACAGGCGATCGGAAGTGTCGTAGTCCGTGGATACGGTTTCAGGGTTGCAGTTGACCATAATGGTCTCGTACCCGTCCTCACGCATCGCGAGTGCCGCGTGCACGCAGCAGTAGTCGAATTCGATACCCTGGCCGATTCGGTTCGGGCCACCACCAATGACCATGATCTTGTCGCGGCTGCTCGGGTTTGCCTCGCACTCTTCCTCGTAGGTCGAATACATGTAGGCCGTATCCGTCGCGAATTCTGCGGCACAGGTGTCGACGCGCTTGTAGACCGGCAGCACCTTCAGCTTGTGGCGATGGCTGCGCAGGTTTTTCTCGGTCACACCCAGCAGACGAGCCAGGCGCGCGTCAGAGAAACCTTTGCGCTTGAGCCGGCGCATTAGCGCGTAGTCGATATTCGATAGTCCCAGCGTCTGCACATGCTGCTCTTCCTTGACCAGATCCTCGATCTGCACAAGGAACCAAGGGTCGATCTTGGTGAGGGCAAACACTTGCTCGACCGTACGGCCAGCGCGGAATGCATCGGCCACGTACCAGATCCGGTCCGCACCCGGGACGGTCAGCTCGCGCTTGAGCGTGCTTTCCGCCTCGGCATCGTTAAGATCCAGCTTGGGATCGAAGCCGCTTACACCTACCTCAAGGCCCCGTAGTGCCTTCTGCACGGACTCCTGGAAGGTACGCCCGATCGCCATGACCTCGCCGACGGACTTCATCTGGGTCGTCAGACGCGCATCGGCGTTAGGGAATTTCTCGAACGCGAAACGAGGCACCTTTGTGACGACATAATCAATCGCTGGCTCGAACGACGCTGGCGTGCGGCCACCGGTGATGTCGTTCTGAAGCTCGTCCAGGGTGTAGCCAACAGCGAGCTTCGCCGCGATCTTGGCAATTGGGAACCCGGTGGCTTTTGAGGCCAGTGCGGACGAACGCGAAACACGCGGGTTCATCTCGATCACGACCATCCGACCAGTATCCGGGCAGATGCCAAATTGAACGTTGGAGCCACCCGTCTCGACGCCGATCTCGCGCAGCACCGCCAGGGAGGCGTTGCGCATGATCTGGTATTCCTTGTCGGTCAGCGTCTGCGCCGGGGCCACGGTAATGGAGTCACCCGTGTGCACGCCCATGGGGTCGAAGTTCTCAATGGAGCAGACGATGATGCAGTTGTCCTTCTTGTCGCGGACAACCTCCATCTCGTATTCCTTCCAGCCGATCAACGACTCGTCGATCAGCAGTTCGCGAGTTGGCGACAGGTCAAGCCCGCGCGCACAGATCTCTTCGAACTCTTCGCGGTTATACGCAATACCACCACCTGTTCCGCCCATTGTGAACGAAGGGCGGATGATGCATGGGAAACCAACCTGGTCGAGTACGCCATACGCCTCTTCCATGCTGTGAGCGATGCCCGAACGCGGGCATGCGAGACCGATATCTTTCATCGCCTTGTCGAAACGTGAACGGTCTTCGGCCTTGTCGATAGTGTCAGCATTGGCGCCGATCATTTCGACCCCAAACTTCTCAAGCACACCGTGCCGCTCGAGGTCGAGCGCACAGTTCAATGCGGTCTGGCCGCCCATGGTCGGCAGCAACGCATCGGGACGTTCCTTCTCGATGATCTTTGCGACTGTCGCCCACTTGATTGGCTCGATGTAGGTCGCATCGGCCATCGCCGGGTCAGTCATGATCGTCGCCGGGTTTGAGTTGACCAGAATGACCCGGAAGCCTTCTTCCTTCAGCGCTTTACAAGCCTGCGCGCCGGAGTAGTCGAACTCGCACGCCTGACCAATAACGATAGGGCCGGCGCCGAGGATGAGGATGCTTTTGATATCTGTACGTTTTGGCATGTGCTTACTCTCGAATTCCTTGGCTCGACAAACTCAACGGCGCGCAGCCATGGCTTCGATGAAACGATCGAACAGTGGCGCAACATCGTGTGGGCCTGGGCTGGCCTCAGGGTGACCCTGGAAGCTGAATGCGACCTTGTCGGTGCGCTCGATCCCCTGGTTGGAGCCGTCGAACAATGATTTGTGAGTGACGCGCAGATTGGCTGGAAGGGTCTGTTCATCGACGGCAAAGCCGTGGTTCTGGCTCGTGATGAGCACTTCGCCAGTTTTCAGGTCCTGCACAGGATGGTTTGCACCATGATGACCATTCGGCATTTTTACAGTCTTGGCTCCAGACGCTAACGCCAGCAACTGATGGCCGAGGCAAATACCGAATACCGGAATGTCTGTTTCCAAGACCTGCTGGATCGCGCTGATGGCGTAGTCGCAAGGCTCCGGATCACCCGGACCATTCGCCAGGAATATACCATCCGGGTTGAGTGCCAGTGCCTCACTTGCCGGCGTTTGTGCCGGCAGTACCGTGATGCGGCACCCGCGTGCTACCAGCATACGAAGAATGTTCAGCTTTACACCGTAGTCAAACGCGACAACGTGATAAGGCAGCTGCTCGGCTGGGATTTCCGCGTGATCGTCATCCTGCAGGTTCCAGACCGTCGATCGCCATTCGTAAGCCTGCTTGGTGCTGACCTCCTTCGCAAGGTCCATACCTTTGAGGCCAGGGAATTCGCGCGCAAGCTCGAGTGCACGAGCTTCGGTCGCGTCCTCTCCCACCAGGATGCAGCCATTCTGTGCACCCTTTTCACGAAGAATACGCGTCAGGCGGCGGGTGTCGATATCTGCAATGGCGACTGTACCGTTTGCCTTCAGGTAGTCCGACAGGCACTGCTTGTTACGCCAGTTGCTGGCGACAAGTGGCAGATCTCGAATGATCAGGCCGGCAGCCCACACTTGATTGGCCTCGCCATCTTGTGGCGTCGTGCCTGTGTTACCGATATGAGGATAGGTGAGCGTGACCAACTGCCTGGCGTAGGACGGATCGGTAAGGATTTCCTGATAGCCGGTCATGGCAGTGTTAAACACTACCTCGCCGACCGTATGCCCGTCGGCACCAATGGATTCGCCGCGAAAAATGCTGCCATCAGCAAGGGCGAGTATGGCTGGCTTAGTCAAGAAAGACCTCCCGAAGATCTAAGGCTGACGCAAACGCAGATTGTAAAAAAGCGGGATGACGTATCGACCGTCACCCCGCTTTTTATTTGAGCCATTCTGCGCAACTTTTAGTAAACATACTAAAGCAGGCATTGTATAGAAATAGACCTTTCGGGTCCACCGCGCTTGTCGGCCAGTTACGGCTCAACGCAACCCCAGCACGTCCTGCATGTCATATAGACCCGGCTCTCGTCCCTCCAGCCACAGCGCGGCCCGCACCGCCCCTTTCGCGAAGGTCATTCGGCTGGACGCCTTGTGCGTGATCTCGACCCGCTCTCCGTCCGCTGCGAACAGGACCGTGTGGTCACCTACCACGTCCCCGGCCCGTACAGTCGCAAAACCGATCGTCTCGCGCTTGCGCGCCCCCGTCTGGCCTTCACGCCCGTAGACTGCCACTTCGTCCAGATCACGCCCCAGCGCAGCCGCGACAACTTCGCCCATTCGAAGTGCAGTACCGGAAGGCGCATCGACCTTGTGCCGGTGATGCGCCTCGATGACTTCAATATCCACCTCGTCACCCAGAACGCGGGCGGCTGTATCGAGCAGCTTCAGGCACAGATTAACGCCAACACTGTAGTTGGCTGCGAACACGATCGGTATGGACCTGGACGCTTCGACGAGCTGTTCACGCTGCTCGACAGAGAAGCCCGTGGTTCCAATTACCATGGCCTTGCCGGCCTGGCGGCAGCGTGCAATGTTCTGAAGACTGACCGTTGGATGCGTAAAGTCGACCAGGACATCGAATTCGTCGACAACCTTTGCCAGATCGCCTGATAGCGGCACACCAATCCGGCCAATACCTGCCAGCTCGCCGGCGTCGGCGCCAACCAGGGTGCTATCCGGCCGGTCTACCGCCGCAGTAAGACCAGCCGCGCCACCGCTTTGCTGAACGGCCTCGACTAGATTCTTGCCCATGCGCCCCGCGGCGCCCACCACTGCTATACGTCGCATTTGACGTGCTCCATCCCATCGTCGCCAATCAGGCATCACCTGCTGGCGACTTTTTTATCAGAGGTCACCGAAGAAGCGTTTGACGCCTTCAAACCAGCCACTGGCTTTCGGTGAGTGCGAACTGTTGCCATGGAGGCTGCTGCGGAACTCCTCCAGCAACTCACGCTGCCGCTTGTCGAGATTGACCGGCGTCTCGACTGCGACACGGCACATCAGGTCCCCAGGGCCACCACCACGAACAGGAGACACCCCTTTGCCCCGCAGGCGAAATAGCTTGCCCGTCTGAGTGCCTTCCGGAATCTTCAACTTGACGCGACCATCCAGGGTCGGCACCTCGAGCTCGCCGCCTAGCGCTGCATCCACGAAGCCGATCGGGACCTCACAGAACAGATCCTTGCCGTCGCGCTGGAAGATCGGATGCTCGCGGACATTCACGACGACATACAGATCGCCTGCCGGACCGCCCAATGCACCCGCCTCGCCCTCGCCCGACAGGCGAATGCGATCGCCGGTATCGACACCAGCTGGCACCTTGACCGACAGCGTCTTCTGCTCTTCGACGCGCCCTTGACCATGACAGGCATCGCAGGGATCAGGAATGACCTTCCCTGCCCCATGGCACCGTGGACAGGTCTGCTGAACAGAGAAGAAGCCCTGCTGCATGCGTACCTGGCCGATACCGCCACAGGTCGGGCATGTGACAGGCGATGAGCCTTTCTTCGCGCCGCTACCTTCACATATCTTGCAGTTGACCAGCGTAGGTACGCGAATGGTTACGCTAGTGCCGCGTACAGCTTCTTCCAGGTCCAGCTCAAGCGTATAGCGGAGGTCGCTACCACGCTGCGGGCCGGCCCGGGAACCGCCGCGCGCTCCACCGAAGAAGTCGCTGAAGACATCCCCGAAGATGTCCGAAAAACTGGCACCACCCATGCCACCCGGGCCGCCGCCCATCTGCGGATCAACACCCGCGTGGCCGTATTGATCGTAAGCGGCGCGCTTGCTCGCATCAGAGAGTACTTCGTAGGCCTCGTTGGCCTCCTTGAACTTCTCTTCTGCCGCCTTATCGTCCGGATTCCGGTCGGGGTGGTATTTCATGGCCAGACGACGATACGCCTTTTTCAGGTCAGCCTCGCTGGCCCCGCGCTCGACGCCCAGGATTTCGTAATAGTCTCGTTTCGCCATGATTCTCTGTATTCCTCTATTGCCCCTCCAGACATGCCTACGCGGGAGCAAGCCCCCGCGTAGTGAGTCGAGACGCGCGACCTACGGCCGCGCGGGGAGCAAAGCAAACGTGACGTTTACTTGTTGTCCTTGACCTCTTCGAACTCCGCGTCGACGACGTCGTCACCGGCCGGCTTCGAAGCGCCCTCGGCTTTGGTTGCATCGCCTGGCTGCTGTTCGGCGTACATCTTCTGCGCCAGCGGAGCTGACGCCTGAGACAAGGCATTGACCTTGGCCTCGATGACGCTCTTGTCATCGCCACGCACAGCCGTTTCCAGCTCGCCGATCGCTGTCTCGATCGCCGCCTTCTCTTCAGCTGTTGCCTTGTCGCCGGCCTCGGTCAGCATCTTGCGGGTCGCGTGGACCAACTGGTCACCCTGGTTACGGGCCGCGACCAACTCCTCGAACTTCCGATCATCCTCGGCGTTGGCCTCGGCATCACGCACCATTTGCTCGATTTCTTCCTCGGAGAGACCCGAGTTCGCCTTGATGACGATCGACTGCTGCTTGCCGGTTGCCTTGTCCTTCGCGCCTACGTGCAGGATGCCGTTGGCGTCGATGTCGAACGTGACTTCGATCTGCGGAACGCCACGCGGCGCCGGCGGGATCTCGGCCAGGTCAAATCGACCCAGCGACTTGTTCTGCGCGGCTTGCTTGCGTTCGCCCTGCAGGACATGAATGGTCACGGCAGACTGGTTGTCGTCAGCGGTCGAGAACACCTGCGATTTCTTGGTCGGAATCGTGGTGTTTTTCTCGATCAGCGGCGTCATTACACCACCCAGGGTTTCGATACCCAGTGTCAGCGGAGAGACATCAAGCAGCAGTACGTCCTTCACGTCACCGGCGAGGACGGCGCCTTGAATGGCAGCACCGATCGCAACCGCTTCATCCGGGTTGACGTCCTTGCGCGCTTCCTTGTTGAAGAACTCGGCGACGCGCTTTTGTACCAGCGGCATACGGGTCTGGCCACCCACGAGAATGACGTCGTTGATGCTGGAAACGTCGATACCGGCGTCCTTCAGCGCAACGCGGCAAGGCTCGATGGTGCGCTCGACCAGATCTTCGACCAGCGATTCAAGCTTGGCACGCGAGATTTTCACGTTCAGGTGCTTCGGACCAGACGAGTCAGCCGTAATGTATGGCAGGTTCACGTCGGTCTGCTGGCTCGACGACAGTTCGATCTTCGCCTTCTCTGCAGCCTCCTTCAGGCGCTGCATGGCCAACGGATCGCCTTTCAGATTCATCCCGGTTTCTTTCTTGAATTCGTCGACAAGGTAATCGATCAGACGAATGTCGAAGTCTTCACCGCCAAGGAACGTGTCGCCGTTGGTCGCAAGCACTTCGAACTGGTGCTCGCCATCCACCTCGGCGATTTCGATCACGGACACGTCGAACGTACCGCCACCCAGGTCATACACGATGACCGTGTGATCGCCCTTGGCCTTGTCCATGCCGTACGCCAGCGCCGCCGCCGTAGGCTCGTTGATGATGCGCTTTACGTCCAGACCGGCGATGCGCCCGGCATCTTTGGTCGCTTGACGCTGGCTATCATTGAAGTATGCAGGAACGGTGATGACCGCTTCGCTGACGGTTTCGCCCAGGTAATCCTCGGCGGTCTTCTTCATCTTCTTCAGCACTTCCGCCGAAATCTGCGGCGGTGCCATCTTCTGGCCCTTTACTTCGACCCAGGCGTCTCCGTTGTCAGCCTTGGTGATCGTGTAGGGGACCATCTTGATGTCTTTCTGAACGACGTCTTCCTCGAAACGACGGCCGATCAAGCGCTTCACCGCGTATAGCGTGTTCTGCGGGTTGGTCACCGCCTGACGCTTTGCGGATTGCCCGACCAGTGTTTCACCATCGTTGGTGTAGGCGATGATGGAAGGCGTGGTGCGAGTACCTTCTGCGTTCTCGATAACCTTTACGTTACCGTTTTCCAGGATGGCCACGCAGGAGTTGGTGGTTCCCAGGTCGATACCAATGATCTTGCCCATAATCCTCTCCAGAAACTTTGGATTCCGTGCGGCCCGCCCAGGGACCTGCAATACTCGGTTGATCGGTTAAATGGGGGCGTTCACCCCGAATTCAAGCTTTTTCGTCGATGCTCGGTGGTGGCTCGACCGGTGCCTTGCTAACCACGACCATCGCCGGACGAAGCAGACGGCCACTGACCAGATACCCCTTCTGGAACACCTTGAGCACGCTGTTGGGCTCGACATGGGTGCTCTCTTCCATCGCCATGGCCTGATGGTGCTCGGGGTTGAAGGGCGCACCGTGCGGATCGATGGCTTCGATCTGATGCCGCTTGAGGGTGTCCTGAAGCATCTTCAACGTCAGTTCCATGCCCTCGCGCATGGGGCGGATGGTCTCGTCATCTGCGCTGGAAAGCTCCAGGCCGCGCTCAAGACTGTCGACGACACCCAGCAGATCACCAGCGAATTTCTCAAGGGCAAACTTGTGCGCCTTCTCCACGTCCTGCTCGGCACGGCGGCGCACGTTCTGCAGCTCAGCCGCGGTGCGCAGCGACTGATCCTGCGCGGCGGCCAATTGTTCTTCGAGCTGCTCGATGCGCGCCAGCAGGTCGCTATCGGTCTGCTCGCCGGCGGCCACTACGTCCTCAGGATTCTGGGTATCCAGGTTCTGCTCGTCAGCCATGCGAATCTCCTCCAATTATCGTGCGGCTCTCATGGAACCGATTTGCTTGCCGGCTATATGGGGCCAAGAAACGAACCTTCAAGGGTCCGTGGGAAAGAGATCATGCGGTTTCGTCAGAGCGGACAGGCGGTACGTTGCCAGCCTGCAGAGACCACTGTATAAATACCCAGCACGCATTCGAAACCTTGTTCGGAGCCTTCCCATGCTGGTGCACCTGTCCGTTCATAATTACGCGATCGTTGAACACCTTGACCTCGAGCTGCGCGGCGGCATGAGTGTCATCACAGGTGAAACCGGCGCGGGCAAGTCGATCATGCTCGATGCCTTGAGCCTTGCGTTGGGCGATCGCGCAGACAGCGGCGTCGTCCGCCCCGGTGCGGACAAGGCCGACATCCTCGCAAGTTTCGATTTGAGAGACATTCCGGAGGCCGCCGCCTGGCTCGCGGGCCGCGATCTCGAGCACGACGGGCACTGCATTCTTCGCCGCGTGATTACCGCAGAAGGCCGTTCGCGAGGCTATATCAACGGCACGCCCTGCCCGCTTGGTGATTTGAAAAGCCTTGGCGGCCTGCTGATCGATATCCACAGCCAGCACGAACATCAATCGCTGCTCAAGCCTGACACTCATCGCCGTCTGCTGGACGAGTACGCGGGTGCTGGGGATTTGTCGCGCCAGGTCCAGCTGGCATCTCAGCGCTGGCGACAAACCCGTACAGAGCTTGAACGCCTTTCTACCAGCGGCGACGAGCAACGCGCACGTCACCAGCTGCTGAGCTATCAGCTCGAAGAGCTTGCCAATCTTGCACTGGGCGAGAACGAGCTTGAACAACTGGAAGAGGAACACAAGGCGCTCTCGAATGCAGAAAGCCTGCTTGGCTCATGTAGGCAAGTCATAGACATGTGTAGCGAGAGCGATAGCGGAAATGTACTGTCCGCGCTTACAGCCAGCCTCAATCGCCTCACCGCGACCGGTAATCAACCTGCCGCCATGCAGGAAGCCATCAACCTCCTTTCAAGCGCGCAGATCCAGGTTGAGGAAGCGGTGGGAGAACTCAACCGCTTCCTGGACAACTTCGATGCCGACCCGCAGCGCCAGCAGCAACTGGAGGAGCGTCTCGATGCGATCTATACCCTGGCGCGCAAGCATCGTATCCAGCCTGACGAGCTCGGCGTGCTTCAGCAACAACTCATGACAGAGCTCGAAGGCCTGAACGCAAGCGACGAAGCCATCGAGCGCCTTGAAGACGAGCTGGGATCCTACCTGCGCCACTATCAGGAGAAAGCCCAGGCGCTCAGCCAGGTGCGAAACAAGGCCAGCAAAACTTTGGCAACCAAGGTCGAGAAAGAGATGCAGCGACTCGGCATGCCGGGGGGCCGCTTCGCGATCGAGCTGCGTTCTGCGCAGAACGACGACCCTCAGCCTTACGGCCTTGAGCAGGTCGAGTTTTTGGTCAGTGCCAACCCTGGGCAGCCCTTGAAGGGCCTTGCGAAGGTTGCGTCTGGTGGCGAACTGTCTCGCATTAGCCTGGCGATTCAGGTCATCACGGCACAGACCTCGCGCGTACCGACGCTGGTATTTGACGAGGTGGACGTGGGTATCGGCGGCCCTACCGCAGAGGTGGTTGGGCAGTTGCTACGCCGTTTGGGTGAGAAGGGCCAGGTGCTTACTGTCACTCACTTGCCGCAAGTTGCGGCGCAAGGACACCAGCATCTTTTCGTCCATAAGGCACGTGGTAGCAAAGCGACCCGGACAGCTGTTCGGGAGCTGGACGCTGCCAGCCGCGTTGAGGAGATTGCCCGGATGCTCGGCGGCGTGGACCTGACTCAGGAATCGATCGCGCATGCCCGAAAAATGGTGGATACCGTCCAGGTCTGAGCACCGCCGGTGGCGGCTGAGGATGCCGCCATGCAACCGCACGCTGTTCCATGCCGCTAAACCCCCTTACACTGTGCGGCTTTTGAGATGGAGCATCTGACCGTGAGCAATTTTCCACCGTGCCCCCAGTGCGAATCGGAATACACCTATGAGGACGGCTCGCTACTCACCTGCCCGGAGTGCGCTCACGAGTGGAGTATCGATGCCGTGTCTACCGACGACGATGATCAGCGCGTCATCAAGGACTCGGTAGGCAATCCCCTCGCCGATGGCGATACGGTGACCGTCATCAAGGATCTCAAGGTCAAGGGCTCGTCACTCGTCGTCAAGGTTGGCACACGCGTCAAGAATATCCGACTGGTCGACGGCGACCATGACATAGACTGCAAGATCGATGGCATCGGTGCCATGAAGCTAAAGTCTGAATTTGTTCGCAAGGCATGACGCCGCACCGATCGAAATGCCAGGCAGCGCTGCGCGACGCAGCTGCCATACCACCAACCCACGCATGAAGGCGTTCACTAGCGCGCATCGCAGGGCGATACTGGGGCTTCTGGCCGCCCTGGCGACGGTGGCAAGCTGGACCACTTGGATTGTCAGCACACGGGCGACCGTCGGCCATGCCGAGCCGCTGGCTCCGGCCCTGCTGGCCTTCATCCGGTTCGGCACCGCTGCGGCGCTATTGTCGCCCTATTGGTGGCAGCTTAGGGGCCTGCCCAAAGGTAAAAGTCCTTGGCTTTTATTCGGGCTGATGTTCGCCGGTATCCCCTATCTTGGCGCAGTATTAGTTGGTCTTAAGTATGCGCCGGCAACAGAGGCAGGTCCTCTTCTGACCGGCACGCTCCCGCTCTTTGTCGGTGCGCTATCTGCCTTCTTACTGGGCGAGCGTTTCAGTAGGCTTCGCCTTGTTGGCCTTTCTGGAATCGCGATGGGTACATTTGCGATTATCGGGCATAGCATGCTCGAGCCGGAGAGCGGCCACTGGATCGGGCATCTTTTCGTTCTCATCGGCGCGATGAGTTGGTCCATTTACACCATAGCCTTTCGTAAAAGCGGACTGAGTGCCGTCCAAGCCGCCTCTCTGGTGGGCCTATGGTCCGTGATTGTGCTGCTGCCGTTTGCCGCTAGCGACATTTGGCACGCGATTGAAACGACTGCTGTCACAGCAATAGTCCAGCAAATAGCAATCCAGGGGCTGCTGGCAGGCGTCCTGGCATTAATCCTGTTCACGTCAGCCGTTGCATACCTGGGGCCGTCACGTACAACGGCGATAACGGCCATTACACCGGTCACGGCACTGACGGCAGCCGCAGTGTGGCTAGGCGAAACGCCTAACCAATGGGGTATTGCAGGCTGCGGAGCAATTGTTCTGGGTGTTCTCCTCGCAAGCGGTGTTATTGACGAATGGGTCGCTCGTCGGGCTGGCCGCTAACGTCCGCTACGCCGGCGCCCCGTGCCGAAAAGCAAGCTCCGTTACGCTTCTTGGACAAGACCAGTGCGGCGCGGTCTCGCTGGAACAATCCGTTCCAGAAGGCGACGAACATCTTTAGCTCCAATGTGGTCAGTAGTATGGCGCGACACAGTTAGTAATATTTCGATCGTTTTCAGTCGCGCCGCACCTTAATGGAAAGGAGTCCACATGCCGACATATCGCGGATTGGAAGGCGCGCGCGCCTGGCTCGCCTGGATCGTCGTACTTACTCACATCGTCGCTCTCACGGGTATCGCCGAGGCCATCCCAGCGATGCGGGTGATTGGCAAATGCGGTGATTGGGCCGTACAGGTGTTCATCATCATGAGTGGCTTCGTGATCACTCATCTCCTGCTTTCGCGCCAGGAGTCTTACCCGCTCTACATTGCCCGACGCGCCCTCCGGCTATTTCCGGCCTACCTTGTCGCCCTGCTGCTCGCAATTTTGGCACTACCCGCAACCATCAGCGCTTTCGGGGCACTACCATGGCACGACGCAGGCCAACTCATACATTTCGCCGATCAACAAGCGCAACTCAACGATGGCAACCTTACTTGGCATGTCGTGCTTCACGCGCTGATGCTTCATGGCGCGGTTCCCAATAGCCTCTTGCCGGAATCGGAGTACATGTTTCTCACGCCGGCGTGGAGCGTATCGCTGGAGTGGCAGTTCTATCTCCTCGCCCCTTTCCTGCTGAGGATGCTCCTCAACGATCGCCTCAAGATTCTATTCATCGCGGGCGCGGTAGCCAGCTACATCGCCTACCGGGCTGGCCTATTCGGCCAATTCTATTTGCCAAGCTTGCTCCCCGGTTCCATTGGCTACTTCCTCGTTGGTATTGGGACACGCCTTGCCCTGGATCGACTGCCTGCGCTGCGGAGCTATCCGCTTATCCTCGTGGCTGGCTGCCTGATTCTTGCGATTGGCTCCGGTGAGCTGGTTCCGTTGGCGGCATGGATCGGACTGATGAGCTACGCGCAGCTTGACCGTGAAGCGCTCGAGCAACCGGACCTGGCAACGAGGCTGCTGAAGATGGTACTGGACAGCCGCTTCGCCGTTTCCGCCGGGCTTCGCTCTTATTCGGTGTACATCCTGCACTGGGTAGTCATCAGTATCATGATGTGCTTGGCCACCCTGTCTACGACGACCTCGCCCTGGCTGCAGTTCGCTGAAATCTTCGTAGGGACAGTCGCCGTCACGATCATTGGCTCGGAATGCCTGTATCGGTTCGTTGAGCGGCCGGGAATAGAATTTGGCCGCGCCCTGGCAAGACGGCCGGAGCCGGGCACCGAATGCCCCTCGCAACGATTGGCCATACGCTGACCGTTTGGTATTCGTTCACCGGACGGCCCGGGCCTTATACTAGGAGGCCCCATTTACTGCCCATGGAGCTTACCCCGTGAATATCCAGCAATGGCCGCCCAAGTATCGCTTGGTAGGCGCCGTTTGGGCTTGCCTGGCCATCGGTTGCCTTGTCTACGCTCTCGTATCCGATATCGCCTGGTTTACGAGTGAGTTCTATTCGCTGCTCGCGGTGGTTGCCATCCTCATTGGCCTGGCGCTGACACCATCCTTCGTATTTCGGCCGTTGAGGGTAAGTCTTGGCGAAGAGATGGAGCGTCCACTCAAGGTTGCGTTCGGCTTCTTTTGCGCTTTCCAGCTTGCCGCCATCTTCCGCCACTTTGCCGGATAGATTCCGTCGGTCTCTATGGCTGGGACGGTGGCTTCATCCTGCTTGTGAGATCGTGCTTCATGGCCGTGCTGCTGCTCGGAATTACGCTGCGGCACCATAAGCCAAGAGCCGAAGCCTGACCGAAGGCAAAGCAGGGACAACGCACGCCCTTGCGCCATAACGAACGAGGCCGGTCAGTGACCGGCCTCGTTCGTTTCTCCGCCTTCAACCGTTGCTGGGGAAGGCGAACTGAGCAACTTCATGAGAGGCACGCTGTGGCCAGCGCTGAGTAATCGTCTTGCGGCGCGTATAGAAACGGACGCCGTCCGGACCATAAGCATGGAGATCCCCAAACAGGGAACGCTTCCAGCCACCGAAGCTGTGATAAGCCACAGGAACCGGCAACGGCACATTGACACCCACCATGCCAACTTCGATCTCATCGCAAAACAACCGGGCCGCTTCACCGTCACGTGTGAAGATGCAGGTACCGTTGCCATACTCGTGATCATTGATGAGCTGCATGGCCTCTTCGAGGCTCTGCACACGAACGATACATAGCACTGGCCCGAAGATCTCCTCTTGGTAGATCCGCATCTCTGGGGATACTCGGTCGAACAGGCAGCCACCCAGGAAGAAGCCCTTCTCATGATCAGTGACCTTGAGCGTGCGCCCGTCGACAACAAGCGTCGCCCCTGCCGCCACGCCGTCCTCCACGTAGCCTGTCACTTTTTCCAGCGCAGCCTGGGTCACCAGCGGCCCCATGTCCAGGCCGGTACAAGTACCAGGTCCGACTTTCAGTTTCTGAATCTCAGGGACCAGCTTCTCAACCAGAGCATCGGCAATTCGATCACCGACGCAAACCGCGACCGAAATCGCCATGCAGCGCTCGCCACATGACCCATACGCCGCCCCCATCAACGCACTGACGGCATTGTCGAGGTCCGCATCCGGCATCAGTACGGCATGGTTCTTCGCGCCGCCGAGCGCTTGTACGCGCTTTCCGCGCTTGGTCCCTTCGCTGTAGATGTACTCGGCAATCGGCGTGGAGCCAACGAAGCTCAATGCCTTGACCTCAGGCGCGGCGATCAGGGCATCGACGGCCTCCTTGTCGCCGTGCACGACATTCAGTACACCCTTAGGCAAACCGGCCTCGTGCAGCAATTCGGCGATGAGCAACGTAGAGCTCGGGTCGCGCTCGGACGGTTTCAGAATGAAGCAGTTACCGCAGACGATCGCGAGCGGGTACATCCATAGGGGCACCATCGCCGGAAAGTTGAAGGGGGTAATGCCCGCCACGATGCCCACCGGCTGGAAGTCACTCCAACTATCAATGTTCGGACCGGCGTTACGGCTGTACTCGCCCTTCAACAACTCTGGCGCAGCGGTCGCATATTCGACGTTTTCGATGCCACGCCTCAACTCGCCGATAGCGTCTTCGATGATTTTGCCGTGCTCCAGCGAAATCAATTCGGCAATCTTCTGCTGGTTGTCCTCAAGCAGCTGCTTGAAGCGGAAAAAGACCTGCGCACGTTTAGCTGGCGGCGTATGACGCCATGCAGGGAACGCAGCCCTGGCCGCAGCGATAGCCGATGCGAGAACGGCTTGGTCCGCCAGCGCAACGCGCCCAGCGACCTCCCCTGTCGAAGGATTGAAGACATCGGCCGTACGGCCCTGAGTGGCTACCCGCTCGCCGTTGATGAAATGGGGAATGATGGACATGTCACTCTCTCTGTGGGGTCAGGCCTTGGCCCGACACTTACTTGATCCTGCTCCGGTGAAGAGCGTCACATACCTATCCGTGAACGGCCGGGGGCATCGAGCCATGACGCGCCGTTCACGATTGAGGCAGCCGGTCGTGTGATCACCCTTTGAATACTCAATGCGCCGGAGGTCGTCAGGCGATGCCCTGCAGGGTCTGGCCTACCGCATCGAAGACGCGGTCCAGCTCCTCGGGCTTGGCATTGAAGGTTGGGCCGAACTGCAGGGTATCGCCACCGAACCGCACATAGAAGCCTGCCTTCCACAGCGCAACGCCGGCTTCGAATGGTCGGATCACCGGATCTCCGTCACGCGGAGCCAGCTGGATGGCGCCGGCCAGGCCGCAGTTGCGGATGTCGATGACATGCTTCGCACCCTTCAAGTCATGAATGGCCTGCTCGAAATGTGGCGCCAGCGCCGCGGATTGCTCGATCAGGTGCTCTCGAGTCAGCACGTCAAGCGCCGCCAGCCCTGCCGCACAAGCGACCGGATGCGCGGAATAGGTATAGCCATGGCCGAATTCGACCACGTGCGGAGCAGTCGGCTGGCTCATGAACGTTTGATAGATTTCGCGCGAAGCGATGACGGCGCCCAGTGGCACGGCACCATTGGTGACCTGCTTGGCGACGTTCATGAGGTCTGGCGTGACGCCGAAAAACTCCGCGCCGCTCGCCTTGCCCATTCGGCCAAACCCCGTAATGACCTCGTCGAAGATCAACAGAATGTCATGCTGGGTACAGATTTCACGAAGACGTTGCAGGTAACCTGCTGGCGGAACGATCACGCCGGCCGATCCTGACATCGGCTCGACGATGACAGCTGCGATGTTGGAGGCGTCGTGCAGCTCGATCAGTTTCAGAAGCTCGTTCGCGAGCTCAACACCGCCCGTCTCCGCCATACCGCGTGTGAACGCCATGCCTGCCTGCAGCGTATGGGGAAGATGGTCCACGTCCATGAACTGCCCGAACATCTTGCGGTTGCCGCCGATACCGCCCAAGGACGTGCCCGCGATGTTGACGCCGTGGTATCCACGAGCGCGACCGATCAGTTTTGTCTTGGCAGGCTGCCCCTTCAGGCGCCAGTAGGCACGCGCCATCTTGACCGCCGTATCGGCACACTCCGAGCCGGACCCGGTGAAGAAAACGTGGTCCAGCGTCTCCGGCATGCGCTCGGCAATTCTCTCGGCAAGCTGGAACGACAGGGGATGGCCATACTGGAAGCCTGGCGAGTAATCCAGCGTGCCAAGTTGGCGTGCAACGGCCTCCTGGATTTCCTTCCGACAGTGGCCCGCTCCGCAGGTCCACAGCCCGGAAAGGCTGTCATAGACGCGCCGGCCATTCTCGTCGATCAACCAGCTGCCTTCGGCCCCGACCACAATACGGGGGTCCTGCATGAAAGCCCGGTTAGCCGTGAACGGCATCCAGTGCGCATCGAGCTTCAACGTGCCCGACACGGGCGGTGCGGACATTTCCGGCATATTCATTTGCAGTCTCCTCCAAGGGTCAAGGACAGCGCACGTCACCATTGGGCGTAGTGTTGAGAAAGACATTGCCACGCCCGTCGATCCGCTAAAATGCGGATATTCATACCCTCACATTAGCGATCACTAAACAATGCAGCGTCGTCCTAATCCCCTGGCACAGGTGAGCGATTTCGAAATCAGACTGCTGCGGATTTTTCGCAACGTCGCGGACACTGGCGGTTTCGCTGCAGCGGAAAGCGCACTGGGAATCAGTCGTTCGGCCATAAGCCAGCACATGAGCGACCTGGAACAACGCCTTGGGCTACGGCTTTGCCAACGAGGGCGCGCCGGATTCGCACTGACCGAAGAGGGGCGCGAGGTGTACAAGGCCTCGGAACGACTGCTGAGCGCGGTAGAGAGCTTTCGTACCGAGGTCAACGGGCTGCACCATCATCTGCGCGGTGAACTTAATATCGGCCTCACGGACAACCTGGTGACGCTTCCACACATGCGCATCACCCATGCGCTTGCCCGCCTCAAGGACGAAGGTCCCGAGGTAAAGATACAGATTCGAATGATCCCGCCAAGCGAGGTCGAACAAGGCGTGCTCGACGGCCGACTGCACGTCGGTGTGGTGCCGCAGACGGGCGCACTGCCTGGGCTGGACTACCAGGCACTTTACCAGGAGCGATCCGAACTATATTGCGCGGCTGATCACCCGCTGTTCGGCGCCGATGACGCCGTGCTGGAAGATGCGAAGCTCAATGCCATGGATGCCGTAGCGCCGACCTTCCGGTTGCCTGTTGAAATACAGGCGCACTATCAGGCCCTCAACTGCACCGCCACCGCCTCGGACCGTGAAGGCATGGCATTTCTGATTCTCACCGGGCGATACATTGGCTATCTGCCCGACCACTACGCGGCGCTTTGGGTGCAGCAGGGCCGCCTACGCGCCGTCAAGCCTTGCGAGCGTCACTACGATCTGACGCTTGCGACCGTAACGCGTCGGGGACGGCGGCCCCATCTGGTACTCGAACGTTTTCTCGACGCGCTGGCCAGTACGCGCAACTAGCCGCTCAGTCTTGGGCGACCTCACAGCGGTCCCGCCCATTGCGCTTGGCTTTCAGAAGCGCCATGTCGGCGCGATTGATGGTGGCGGAGTAGCCTTCCGCGACACGGTGCTCGGCCACGCCAACGCTGACCGTTACGGAAAGCAGCTGCGTATCGACGCGCACCCGCAGCTCGCGAATGCCATCCCGCAGGCGTTCCACTACAGGCGTGATCGTGGCGAGCGTTGTCTCGGGGAGCACGATCAGAAACTCTTCCCCACCCCAACGGCCGCACAGGTCGTGTTCACGAATTTCTTCATCCATCACCCGCGCCACCTCGACCAACACGCGATCGCCTACTTCGTGGCCGTGCGCATCGTTAACGTGCTTGAAGTGATCGATGTCGAGCATGACGATACTGAATGGCCGGTCGTATCGCTTGCTGCGCTCCGTTTCCGACTTGAGGCGGTCGATGAGCAAACGGCGGTTGCCCAGCCCCGTCAAAACGTCACGCGTCGAAGCCTCCTGCAGCGCGGTGTTGAGGTCGCGCATCATTTGCTGATACCGGTCCGAAATGCGCGCGACTTTCTCGAGCTGACGAAGCTGCTTTTCTAGCCGCTCCGTCAACCCCATCTCTCGCTCTCGGGCCATGCTCTGATAGGCATCAGAGATGTAGCTGATCCGATCGATCCGGCGCGCCAGGTCCTGATGCGCCTCCCAGAGCAGGTCCAGCGCCTCGTGCAGCGGATGATCCACATTCGCCGAATCGGACAACAGCTCCCTGACTCGTTCCTCGAAGGCAGCGTTTGTCCGGGCCATGATTCAAGCCTCGCGCGGCAGAATGTCGAACGGGAACGTACAGTCTTCCTTGAACTCCTCGGCGAGCTCCACGACCCGTTCGTTCTGCTTGTCGTAGTGCCATTTCACGGCGACCGGCTGCCCAGCCTGATGAGCCGCCTCAAGCTGATCGAAGATATCCATCATCGCCTTGATGCTGCTGGTGTTGAGGTACAGAAGATTCAGGTCGAGCAATAGGGGGCGCCCCGCCTCGGCCAGGTAGACCTCGATCCAGTCGAATACCTGACGGAACATCTCATAGGAGTTCTCCGGGTAGGAGTCGCCTTGCATGGCGAGCACGCCACGCTCCCAGTTTCCTTCGATAGCGGGCGATGATTGAGTGCCTGCGATGGCAAAGTCTTTCATGTGCGTTCTCTTGGAATGATCAGATAACGGCGTAGAGGCTGATGAAGGCTCGGCCGTCTGCCAGTTTGCGCAGGGATGCCTGGAGCGGCTCGCTGGCCTTGCGTGCGATGTCGATCAGCCCCAGTCCGGCGCCACTGTCAGCACCTTCTTCACGCGGCTTGCGCAATTGTTCCTTGTAGGCGGCCTTTAACTGCGCCTTGTCCAGCTGCGCCAGCCCTTCGATTGTTGCGACCAGCCGCTCACCATCCGCCTGTTCGATCAGGTTGCCAGCGGATACCACGTAGCGACCCGCATCATCACGTGCCACTACCACAGTCGCACCGGCTTCCTGATCGCTCCAATCCTTTTCACGGGTGTAGTGGCGAATGTTCTGAGTCATCTCGATGTAGACAGCAAATACGTCCATGGCCGAAGACGGGTTGGCGTGGTCGGCGGCAAGGTAGTTGCGCAGGGCGTTTCCGATCTCTTCGATCAGGCTGCGTGATATCGGGCCATTGAAACAGAGCATGATCTGCTGGCGGTTATAGGTCTCCCGCATGCTGAATAGATCGAGGGGCTCCATCGTGTCACTCCTGGTCGAAACGGAAGAAGAGCATGGTGATGTCGTCGCGCTGTGGATAGGTACCCTGATACTGAGCGAGGGTCTCGCTGAATGCCTTGCTTTGGTCGTCCAGCGGCAATCGGGCATGCCGGACTATCATGTCGGCGAACCGACTGTTGCCGAACCCATAGCCTTTCTCTCCGCCTGCCTGGTCGAGAAACCCGTCGGTAGTCAGGTAAAACGTCGTGCCGTCGGTGAGCGGCATTTCACTATTGTGGTACTCGCCGGTTCGCTTGTCACCGAGCGCGCGTCTGGCACCGGCAATCTGGCCACTGCTTTGGCCGTCGCTGTAATAGAGGCCGACCTTTGCGCCGGAAAAAACGATCCGGCGTGACGCCAAATTCACATAGGCCAAACCGACGTCCATGTTCGTCGCCACAGCGCGCTCGCCAGGCTCCGTCAACAGCATTGCCCGCACGATATGGTCGGTACGGGAAAGCACCCTGGCCGGATCCGAAAGGCCAACTTCGGTGATGGCCTGCTCAATTGCGGCATGCGCCAGCATCGTCATCAAAGCACCAGGCACCCCGTGGCCCGCGCAGTCGACCACGCCTATCAGGTAGGCCCCATCCGAAGCACGAAACACGTAGAAGTCGCCCCCCACGACATCGCGGGGGCGCCAAAGCACCGCATGCCGGTGACCCATTGCAATGGACATTTCGCGACTGGGCAGGATGGCGTGCTGGATCAGACTAGCGTAGTCGATGGAGTCATCGATCTTCTTGTGCGCAGCAGCCATCGCTACGTTGGCTTCCTCAAGCGCGCGGGTCCGCTCACGCACTCGACTTTCCAGCTCTTCGGTATGGCTGCGTATCTTCCGCGCCATCGTGCCAAAGGCCGTGCTTAGCTCGCCGATCTCATCATCCCGATGTGTTGGCAAGGGCGCATGGAAAGCGCCGGCAGCCAGCGCCTGGGCACTTCCCCGCAGTTGCCGAAGTGGTTTCAGCACGCGTCGTTCCACGACCCAGGCGCCGGCCATGGCCAATACAACGAGAAGCGACAGGAAGGCCAATAGGGCAGGAATCAGCGGACGGATCTCGATGACCTGAGCGACGCTCAAATCCACCGCTGTGGCCACATACCATTGCAGATCCGGTATCCAGGTAACCGCAAGTAAACGTGGCCCGTCCTCCGTATGAACCCTGAGCGTCTGGACTTCGCCTGGCGAAGCCTTGCTTTTGGCAAGGATGTCCCTCAGGGCTCGATTGTCCGACGTTTCGTCGTCGGCGAAACCGTAGATGCTCGTCTGGAGGGAGCGACCACCGGACTCGGCATTGAGCGTCACAAGATTCGCGTTTGGATGGACCAGAATCGACCCGAACCGATCCAGCACCATTGGCTCCACGCCGACCTTGTCGAGGCTGACGAACTCACGAAGGAAACCCGTCAGCGTGATACCGGAGCCCACCACACCCAGCACACGACTGCCGTCGCGCGCTATCACGTTGAACCAGACCTTGGTGTCCTTCGTGACCGCGTTGTAGTCAACGTTGATCTGGTAGTCCACGGGCTCGCTGATGGTACGGAAGAACCAGCGGTCACCCTCGTGCTCAGGGCTCATGACATAGCGGGGTTCGGTCTGCACCGATTGTCCGTCGCTGTTCAGGTAGTACCCCAGACTGTCAGCCGATGCGACGAAATAGGCGTGATCAGAAAAAGCGTGACGATATCCCTCGGCCTCTCGGAAGAATAGCGAGCGTTTCGCGGGATCGTTCTCGTCGGCCAGCCAGGCGCGGGTGAGTTCCGACCCGGCGAGGCGTTGGGCAAGTGCAAGTTCACGGGAAACGGGGGCGAACAGGCGTTCTCGATTGAGCTGGACGAGGTTGCCAGCGTAGGACTCACCGAAGCGCGCCTGCACGCTTTCGATGGCGCGCCAACCGATCAGGCCTGCCAGGCCAAATGCCAGAAGGCATGCCACAAGCAAGGCCAACAACGATTTACCACGCAGTCCCAGTGCCGCCATTCCATTAACGTCCTGAAAACGGCTGAAGGCACGCCTTTGATTGACGTGCCTTCAGTTATCCACTTTTAAGTATTGCGCGGTGTACGCCTGCCTCTAACAGGTGTATTCGACACGTGGCTGCCGCATTGCGTGGCAGCCACGTGCCCTAGCCTGCACCGTACGCAGCCTGCACCGCATCCTAGCGCAACGATACGGCCATTTGCCACCATACCTCAGGCAAGCTTCTTGTACTTCACACGCTTCGGCTGGGCGGCCGCATCTCCCAAACGCTTCTTGCGGTCCGCTTCGTACTCGGTGTAGTTGCCTTCGAAGAACACGACCTGCGACTCGTCTTCATAAGCGAGGATATGCGTGGCGATACGGTCCAGGAACCAGCGATCGTGGGAAATCACGATGGCCGCACCCGGGAAGTCCAGCAGCGCTTCCTCAAGCGCACGCAGAGTTTCCACGTCCAGGTCGTTGGAAGGTTCATCAAGAAGCAGCACGTTGGCGCCCTGCTTGAGCGTCAATGCCAGGTGCAGTCGGCCACGTTCACCTCCGGAGAGGTCCTTCACGAACTTCTGCTGGTCTGCGCCCTTGAAGTTGAAGCGGCCTACGTAACCACGCGAAGGCACTTCATAGTTACCGACCTTGATCATGTCGAAGCCGTCGGAGACCTGTTCCCAGACCGTCTTGGCACCGTCCAGCTCGTCACGCATCTGGTCGACGCTGGCCAGATGCACCGTCTCGCCGATCTCGATGTGCCCGGCATCCGGCTGCTCCTTGCCCATGATCATCCGGAACAACGTCGACTTGCCCGCGCCGTTGCCGCCGATGACGCCAACGATGGCACCCTTGGGCACCGAGAAGCTGAGGTTGTCGATCAGGACGCGGTCACCGTAACCCTTCGTCACGTTGTGGAATTCGATGACCTTGTCACCCAGGCGCTCGCCTGTAGGGATGTAGATCTCGTTGGTCTCGCTGCGCTTCTGGAATTCCTGAGACTGGAGTTCCTCAAAGCGCTGCAGGCGTGCCTTGGACTTTGCCTGACGCCCCTTGGCGCCCTGGCGAACCCATTCCAGTTCGGCCTTCATGGCCTTGGCATGGGAGGCTTCCTGTTTTGATTCCTGCGCAAGGCGCGCGGACTTGGATTCGAGCCAGCCGGAGTAGTTGCCCTCGTACGGAATGCCGTGACCGCGGTCGAGCTCAAGAATCCAGCCAGCCACGTTATCCAGGAAGTAACGGTCGTGGGTAATCGCGACCACGGTGCCCGGGAAGTCGTGCAGGAAGTGTTCGAGCCAGGCGACCGAATCCGCATCGAGGTGGTTGGTCGGTTCGTCGAGCAGGAGCATGTCTGGCGCGGACAGGAGCAGGCGGCACAGCGCAACGCGGCGCTTCTCGCCACCAGACAGTACGCCGACCTTGGCATCCCATGCGGGCAGGCGCAGGGCATCGGCTGCTACTTCCAGCTGACGCTCAAGATTGTGACCATCGGATGCCTGCAGGATTGCCTCAAGCTTTGCCTGCTCGGCAGCCAGTGCGTCGAAGTCCGCATCTGGCTCGGCGTAGGCGGCATACACTTCATCCAGTCGCGCCTGCGCTTGCTTGATCTCGCCTACCGCTTCTTCGACGATATCGCGGACGGTCTTTTCGGGGTCAAGTTTTGGCTCCTGCGGCAGATAACCTACCTTGATACCAGGCATCGGGCGCGCTTCGCCGTCGATTTCTGTATCCACGCCAGCCATGATGCGAAGCAGCGTGGACTTACCAGCGCCGTTGAGACCAAGCACGCCGATCTTGGCGCCTGGGAAGAACGACAGAGAGATGTCCTTGAGGATTTCGCGCTTGGGCGGCACGACCTTGCTGACCCGGTGCATGCTGTAGACGTATTGAGCCATGGTGACCTGACTTTCGCTTGACGTTGACGGGGAAGATGCGCAGGCCCGGATGACTTCGCCGAATGCGACCCACTCTGATGAGGGTCTTGGCGTAGGCCCAGCGATCAACGGCCTTCGAAGGCTGTTTTGGATCGCGCGCAGTAAGACCGGCAAAGCTACCGAAGGCGCGGCCAAGGGTCAAATGAGAACCGCCACGATACTGGCACTTTGCCTGGTTTCGAGGCATGCTAGCGCGCCGTCGAGGCGCACGCCCTATCAGGAAGCCACTGGTGACCACGCTGCCCCCTTCGCCAGTCCAGACGCCCTTGTCGTCCAGACTGGACCTGCCTCCACGCAGCCGTTCGGTCAAGAGCGTGCTGATTGTGCTGGTCGGTTTCATGTTGGTCCTGCTGTTCTGGCAGCTGACCGCCGACTACCAGCAGGCCGACCAGCTGGAAGCTCATTACGCCTCGCAAAACGTCGCGGCTCAGGCGCTACGCCTGGAGGCATTGCTCGAAGGGCGTGCCGCGGTCGCTCGGACGATACTTGACTCGGTGAGTGCGCCACCAAACGACGAAACCGCAGCCTCCGTGTTGCTATCCCGCCTGGGCGATGCGCTTCCCTCGACCCGCAGCTTGAGCTGGCTCGATCAGGACGGAAACGCTCTCGCAACGATTGGCGAGCCACGCCAGGCAGATGCGCTGCGCCAGGTTTTCCAACGGTTCCCCCACCAGACGTCCTATTTCTTCCAACTGACCGACCGCGCCGAAGACGGCGTCGACCTTCTGATCGAAGCCGAGAACAGCGGATACTGGGTTATCCACATAGCATCAGAAGCGATCAACCACTGGCTCGACGAGGCAGGGCTCCCTGAAACAGGATGGGCGTTGGTCAACGATAAGGGCACGATTCGCCAGCACCCGCTTGGTGGTGAGCAATCGACCAGACATCGGCTCGAGGAGGCAAGCTTCCCCTTACCAGGAACGGGTTGGCACCTGAAGACCGTCCCGATTGCGTCCCATGGCAACTATCCCTCAGGAGCCCTTGTCGCGAAGACCCTTCTTTATGCGCTGTGCTCCGTGCTCACGCTGATCGCGCTGGGCGCCCTGCTTCGTGAGCAGCGAATGCTCAGGGCGCTGACTACGGCGTCCAGACGGTCACTGAACCAGGCTGCCAGCGCGCTTTCGGCTATCGAAGAGCCTGTACTGGTCTCCGAGGCGGACGGCACGCTTCACTACCTGAACCGCCGCGCAGAGCAAATGTTTGGCATCAGCGCGGCGGGCGCGAGCGGCGTATCGCTTCTGCAACTCCTGCCTCAATTGTCCGGCCTGCTGGATGTCTCGCCCGACAAAGGCTCAACCGAAACGATTCAGGTCAGACGCAACGGCGAGTTCCGGCTGTTTACGGTCAACCGTAGCCTGGTGGGTACCGAGAACGACCCGACCGGTTATGTCTGGGTCCTGCGTGATGTAACCGAGGCGCACCAAGCCCTGAGCACACTGGAGGAGACGCGCCGGCGGTATCAGGACATCTTCGAAGGCAGCGGCGTCGGTCTGTGCGTGCTGGATCTTTCAGCATTGCTGGCGTTCATCCAGCACCGGCAATTCGGCACCGTCGAGGCCCTCACCAGCTGGCTCGCGCAATCCCCGGAAAACGAGGCCGAGATCAAGCGGCGCATTCGCATCACCGAAGCCAACGCGATGGCAATCCGCCTGCTGGGCAGTGACTCACTCGAAGGCCTGAACGAGATGGTCGACCAGGTGCCGATGGTGCCCGAAAGCGCGCGCTACCAGATCATCACCGCGCTGATCATGGGGCTGCGCTTCGTTGAGACCGAAGTGCGCTTTCATAATGCGCCGGGCGAGCGCCATGTCTGGATGACCATGCGGCTCCCTGAGGACGAGCGGGACTACCAGGCGGTGACCGTCAGCCTCAACGACATCACCAGCCGCAAGAACGTCGAACTGTCGTTGATCGACCGCGAGCGCTTCTGGTCAGGCATCGCCTATGCCGTTCCCGACACGCTCTACGTGCTGGATTTGCAGACCCAGCAGCATCTCTTCAGCAATGGCAAGCTAGGCCGGCTGCTTGGCTACGACGAATTCAGCCTCGTTGAGGCTGGGCAGGCCGGCTGGGACCGCCTGCTTCACCCCGATGACCGCGCACTCTACGAGTCGCTGCGGGCGCGTCAACAATCCCTGCAGCCCGAGCAGCTGCTGCAGTGTCAGGTCCGCCTTGCCCACCAGGATGGAACCTGGCGCTGGTTCGATGTGCGCGAACAGGCACTGGTCCACGACGGGGATGGCCGCCCGTCTCGATTGATCGGCATTGCCAAAGACATCACGGAGCAAATCGAGGCCAGCGAGTCACTGCGCAGCAGCGAGCAACGCTACCGCCTGCTGGCTGAGAGCATCAGCGACGTCATTTTCTGCAGTGATGCACTGCTTCGCTTGAACTACATCAGCCCTTCAGTCGATGACATGCTCGGCTACACGCCAGACGAACTGCTCGAGTCAGGCGTTGGCTCCATCATCGCCAATCCGCAGCAGATGGTTGGGCTGACCAGCTTGATGGCCCGCGTTCAGACAGGCCTGAAGCATCCGGCTGAAATGGTCCGTTTGCGCGAGGAGGTATCCACTCAGCACATGGTGGTCGACTGCCTGCGCTCCGATGGCCGCAAGGTTCCGGTCGAAGTCCGCATCGTCCTGATGTGGGACGATGCAGGCAATTTCCAGGGCCTCCTCGGCGTAGGGCGTGACATCAGTCGACAGCGTCGCGCGGAAAAGGACATGCGCATGGCCGCGACCGTCTTCGAGCATTCGACGGCGGCCATTCTCGTCACCGACCCTGCCGGCTATATCGTTCAGGTCAACCGCGCCTTCAGCCGCATCACGGGCTACCAGACCAAGGAAATCCTCGACCAGAGCCCGGCCATGCTGACGGCGGACCGCCAGCAGGCGAACCACCTCAAATACATCATCGGCCAACTCGACATCAGTGGAAGCTGGGAAGGCGAGGTCTGGCTGAAGCGCAGAAATGGCGAAACCTATCCAGCCTGGGTAGGGATCACGGCCGTTCAGGACGAGGAAGGCGACCTGGTCAGCTACGTATGCTTCTTCAGCGATATCGGTGAGCGCAAGGCCAGCGAGCAGCGCATCCACCGGCTCGCTTACTATGACGCGCTAACACAATTGCCCAACCGAACGCTGTTCCAGGACCGCTTGCACACGGCGCTGCAGACATCCGGACGTAACGGTGGCTGGGTCGCGCTCATGTTCCTCGACCTGGACCGCTTCAAGCCAATCAATGACTCCCTCGGTCATGCCGCAGGCGACCGAATGCTCAAGGACGTTGCGCAGCGGCTTTCAGGTTGTGTCGATCAGGAGGACACGGTAGCCCGCATGGGCGGCGACGAATTCACCCTGCTCCTGCGCGCTGCTGAGACCCGTGAGAACGCCCTGACCCGAGCGATCCATGTCGCTGAACGCATCCTGGCAAGCCTGTCCCGCGCCTTCGTGCTAGAGGGCCGTGAATTCTTCGTCAGCGCCAGCATTGGCATTGCCTTGAGCCCGCAGGACGGCAATGAGCTCAGCCAACTGATGAAGAACGCCGATACGGCCATGTATCACGCCAAGGAAATGGGCAAGAACAACTTCCAGTTCTATCAGGCCGACATGAACGCGCGGGCCCTCGAACGGCTCGAGCTTGAAAGCGATCTGCGTCATGCGCTGGATAACGGGCAGTTCCAGCTTTATTACCAGCCGCAGCTGTCGGGTGACGGTCGCCGTCTCACGGGTGTCGAAGCCCTGTTGCGCTGGCAACACCCGTCGCGCGGCTTCGTATCTCCGGCCGAATTCGTTCCGGTCCTCGAGGAGCTAGGGCTTGTCGTGCAGGTCGGCGACTGGGCGCTTGCCGAGGCCTGCACACAGCTCAAGGCGTGGCACAGCCGCAAGGTCCGAGTGCCAAAGGTGTCCGTTAACCTGTCGGCCCGCCAGTTCGGCGATGGCCATCTCAGCACACGTATCGCGCGGATCCTGGAGACCTCAGGGCTCCCGCCCAGCTGCCTTGAACTGGAGCTGACCGAAAGTATTCTGATGCACGACATCGGCGAGACCCTGGCGCTGCTCGACGGCCTGAAGCAGCTTGGCCTGTGCATCGCAGTCGATGACTTCGGCACGGGCTATTCATCGCTCAATTACCTTAAGCAGTTTCCGATCGACGTACTGAAGATCGACCGCAGCTTCGTGGACGGGCTGCCCGACGGCGAACAGGACGCGCAGATCGCTCGTGCAATCATCGCCATGGCCCATAGCCTCAACCTCACGGTTATTGCAGAGGGCGTGGAGACTCAAGCACAGCTCGACTTCCTACGTGAGCACGGTTGTGACGAAGTGCAGGGCTTCCTCTTTGGCAAGCCGATGCCCGCAGACCATATCGAAGCGCTTTACAGCAACGACGCCCTGTTCATGCTGGAATAGGGCTCCTTGAACGTAGCGCACCTGCGCTACGTGAGCGCCACTCGCCTGACACATGAGCGAAGCGCATACCCCAGCCCTTGGCGCATGGAGTAGAATGCGCGCCTTTCAAACCCGCCAGAGCCAGGGGATTTGCCATGTTCAGTCGCGAACTGACCCTTTCACGCTTCGACGCCGAGCTTTTCGAGGCGATGCAGCAAGAAGCCAAGCGCCAGGAAGATCACATTGAGCTGATCGCGTCCGAGAACTACACCAGCCCAGCCGTCATGGAAGCCCAAGGCTCCGTACTCACGAACAAATACGCTGAAGGCTACCCGGGCAAGCGCTATTACGGCGGTTGCGAGCACGTCGACGTCATCGAGCAGCTGGCCATCGACCGTGCCAAGGAACTGTTCGGCGCTGATTATGCCAACGTTCAGCCGCACGCAGGTTCGCAGGCGAATGCCGCCGTCTACCTGGCTCTGCTCAGCGCCGGCGACACAATCCTCGGCATGAGCCTGGCCCATGGCGGCCACCTGACGCACGGTGCGAGCGTTTCGTCCTCTGGCAAGCTCTATAACGCGGTTCAGTACGGCATCGACGAGAACGGCCTGATCGACTATGCCGAAGTCGAGCGTCTGGCTGTCGAGCACAAGCCGAAGATGATCGTGGCAGGCTTCTCGGCCTATTCCCAGGTTCTGGATTTCGCCCGTTTCCGTGAAATCGCAGACAAGGTCGGTGCCTACCTGTTCGTGGACATGGCTCACGTCGCGGGCCTGGTTGCCGCGGGCGTCTATCCCAACCCTGTTCCGTTCGCCGATGTCGTTACGACCACCACGCACAAAACCCTGCGTGGCCCACGCGGCGGTCTGATCCTCGCGCGTCGCAATGAAGAGATCGAGAAGAAACTCAACTCTGCCGTGTTCCCAGGTGCACAGGGCGGCCCACTCGAGCACGTCATCGCGGCCAAGGCCGTGTGCTTCAAGGAAGCGCTGCAGCCCGAGTTCAAGACCTACCAGCAGCAGGTCCTGAAAAACGCTCAGGCCATGGCTTCGGTATTCATCGAGCGTGGTTTCGACGTGGTTTCAGGCGGCACACAAAACCATTTGTTCCTGCTCAGCCTCATCAAGCAGGACATCACGGGTAAGGACGCAGACGCTGCTCTGGGTCGCGCGTTCATCACCGTGAACAAGAACTCGGTACCGAACGATCCAAAGTCGCCGTTCGTTACGTCCGGTCTGCGCATCGGTAGCCCCGCCGTTACGACCCGTGGCTTCAAGGAAGCCGAGTGCCGCGAACTGGCGGGCTGGATCTGCGACATTCTGGACAAGATGGGCGACGAGTCGGTCATCGACAGCGTCCGTGAAAAAGTGCAGGCGATCTGTGCGAAGTTCCCGGTCTACGGCAACTGATCCAGACGTGAAATAGAGAAAAGCCCGGCCAGTGAACTGGCCGGGCTTTTTCGTATCCTGCGTTTTTAGAAAACGTAGCGAACGGGCTTCCTTCGCGACTGCTCGGGTGGAGAAATCTCCGCTGGCTTTGCATCGTGCGTGGCGCTGCCGACACTGACGATGCCCCCAGGTGGGTAGGATGGGCTTTCCCGCGGCATGTCGTGCATCGCTACATTGGGCATCTTTCCATGATTGCCTGCGAAAGCAACCATGGCCATTCCAGTCGCTAGCAGCATCGCCCCGACTGTGTACACCGAGAAGAACGCGTCACTGGAGTGCCCATCCGCAGCATCGCGCCGGATGCTATCCTCGCCATGCCGAAGCCACTGCCGCACACTGCCTAAACGTCCAACCGTTGCTGATCTGGAGTTCTTCATCTCAATTCCCTCTGAGAATATCTCGTGGCGAAATCCTTCGCGCCATTGAGCTTAGTTAACACCAAAAAACCACCGATGTACTAAGCTGTCGTCAGAACCTTTTTTTATAAGATCCAACCAATTCGTCAATTTTCTGATCAGTGACTGCCCAGTCACAAAATAGTGACAGTTCGCTGACACAAGGGCAAATACTCTTATCTATTTGTGCATCCATCGCCCGATGCGTGGCTGCACGTTCCAGGAGATCGTTATGTCTGATTCCACCGAAGATCGCCGCCGCTTCCACCGGATCGGCTTCGACGCACCAGCGTCGATAAGCCAGGGCGAGCACACCTGGAATACTCAGTCGCAGGACATTTCGCTCAAGGGCGTGCTTCTGCGAAAACCACAAGGCTGGCCCGAGCAGCCGTCCGGCACCTACCAAGTGCGCGTCGATCTTGGCGCTGATGCCGAGGTCGTCATGCAGGAGGTCGTTCTCAAGCGTACCGATGAAGCGCATCTGGGCTTCGCATGCGAGCACATCGACCTCGAATCGATCAGCCACCTGCGTAGGCTCGTCGAACTCAACCTGGGTGACCCCGCCTTGCTGGAGCGCGAATTGGCTGCCCTGGGCGACTGACCCCCTCGATGCGTGGCCTGTCAGCCACGCAAGCCGTGCACTTACTCGAATAACGCGTCCAAGGCCTGCTCAAGGCGTGTAACCGCAATGATCCGGAGCCCCGGGGGCGCCTCCTTCGGTGCGTTGCCCTTCGGTACGATGGCGCGCCTGAAGCCGTGCTTGGCGGCTTCCTTGAGCCGCTCCTGACCGCTCGGCACCGGCCTGATCTCACCCGATAGGCCTATCTCACCAAAAACGAGCAGGTCGTGTTCGAGCGGCTTGTCACGAAGGCTGGAAATAACGGCTGCCATCAGGGCGAGATCGGACGCTGTCTCCAGCACTTTCACCCCTCCGACCACGTTCAGGAAGACGTCCTGATCGTAGGTCGGGATTCCACCGTGCCGGTGAAGCACAGCGAGCAGCATCGCCAGGCGGTTCTGATCCAGCCCCAGCGTGACCCGACGCGGGTTCGCGAGGTGGCTTGTGTCTACCAGCGCCTGGACCTCGACCAACATGGGGCGTGAACCTTCCCAAGTGGCCATCACGACACTGCCGGGTACGGCCTCCTGAGCTCGAGTAAGGAAGATGGCCGAAGGATTCGATACCTCCTTCAGGCCCTTGTCTGTCATGCCGAACACGCCCAACTCATTCACCGCACCGAAGCGGTTCTTGACGGCGCGCAGCAAGCGCAGTCGACCGTCGGACTCGCCCTCGAAGTACAGAACGGTGTCGACCATGTGCTCCAGGACCCGTGGCCCCGCCAGCGCGCCCTCCTTCGTCACGTGGCCGACAAGGAAAATGGCAGTGCCGCTCTGCTTGGCGAAACGCACCAGCAGTGCTGCGCTTTCACGCACCTGAGCCACGCCACCGGGCGCCGACTGCAACTGCTCAGTGAAAATGGTCTGGATGGAATCCACAACCATGACTTTGGGACGCTCACGCCGCGCCGTATCGATGATGGCTTCGATGCTCGTCTCGGTCATGACCTTCAACCGCTCGAGCGGAAGGTCCAGGCGCCGTGCGCGCATGGCAACCTGCTGTTGGGATTCCTCACCGGTCACATACAGCGCCGGGAAGCGCTCGGCGACATTGCACAGGGTCTGCAGGAGGATGGTGGACTTACCGATGCCAGGGTCGCCGCCGATCAGCACGACGGACCCATCAACGAGGCCGCCACCCAGTACGCGGTCGAGTTCGCGGGACGCTGTGGTAAAACGGGGGACTTCTTCTACGCTGACTTCAGCGAGCGTCTTGAGCTGCGCCTGCTGGCCAGCCCAGCCGCCACGGCCCGAGGGTGTCGAGGCGCTTTCGACGACTGTCTCCACCAGCGTGTTCCAGGCACCGCACTCCGTGCACTGCCCTGCCCATTTCGGAAAGGTTGCGCCACACTCGGTGCAGCCGTACATGCGCTTGGCTTTGGCCATGCCGATTCGCCCCCTGAAAAACGAACCGGCACCTTACTCCAATACTGGATGGATTTACAGATACACGGATCGCAAACCGCTCGGCGAATGGCATTCGCAGCACAGCTAGCCGTGTGCCATGATTGGCTGAACCGAGCACGAATGCGGCAGTCTTAGATCGACCCTTGATTGAGTTCCCGCCTGGCTTGGGTGTAGCAGGCCCTGAGATAGGCGATATCGCTGTCAGGCGAGGGCCCAGTAAAAGGTTCGATTCGCTCGAGACGACTTTCCAGCCCTGCAAGCTGACGATTGAGACGATCGAGCACACCGTCACGCTCGTGCTCCGAGACAGATGGCGCATCGATTACGGCAGGCAGGGACATCATGGCTTCTCCGGCAAACGAAGCCCATGTTGCCGGGAATGCATCTGCGCCGGGTTGATCCGGATCAATGGCCAGTACAACAGTATGAATTTCACCGAGGCTTTATGAATCCGTCGACCCATTCCCTGGTGCCACCTTGCTCGGCTTGCAAGGAAGGCTCGCTGGAGTTCCCTATCAGCATGGCGTTCCAGCCTATCATTGACGTTCAGAGCGGTACGGTCTTCGCGCACGAGGCGCTGGTGCGCGGCATCAATGGCGAAGGGGCCGGCCATGTACTTGGCCGGGTCAACGAACAGAACCGCTACCAGTTCGACCAGGCCTGTCGGATGACAGCCATCAAGAAGGCTGCAGGGCTCCCTCTACCAGGCATGCTGTCGATCAATTTCATGCCGAACGCCGTCTACAAGGCCGAGACCTGTATCCGCGCCACGTTCGAGACCGCCCGGAAACTCAACTTTCCGCTGGACCGGATCATCTTCGAAGTGACCGAACAGGAACACATTCTGGATCTACCACACCTCGTCGACATCCTTCGTGCCTATCGAAAGATGGGCTTCCTGACCGCGCTCGATGATTTTGGCGCAGGTTACGCCCACCTCAATCTGCTTGCAGATTTTCAGCCCGATATCGTCAAGCTCGACATGAAGCTGGTGCGCGGCATCGATAGCGATGGTGTGCGCCAGGTCATCGTCGAATCCATGCTGGACATCTGCCGGCGCCTCAACATCCGCGTCATCGCCGAAGGCATCGAAACCGCGGCCGAATACGCAACGCTGCATGAAATGGGCATTCACCTGTTCCAAGGCTACCTGTTCGCGCGCCCCGAGTTCGAAGGCCTTCCTGAACTTCGCTGGCCGAATGACTTGAACTGAGGCCGCCTCGCTCGAGTCTGCGTATCAGGTACGCCTGAAACATAGCGATACGCTACGCTTGTTTGGCGACCTGTTGCGCCGAAGCGCACGGCAATCCGCTTTTGCCCGGACCTTGCCGCTGCAAAAGCGTCCGCAGAGGCGCTGCCTACGGCGCGATTCCCCAGATCCCGAAGAAGGAATGCGTGCATGAGCTTCGTCCAGGAATTCAAAGCCTTCGCGATGCGAGGCAATGTCGTCGACTTGGCCGTCGGCATCATCATTGGCGCCGCATTCGGCAAAATCGTCTCGTCCTTCGTAGGCGACATCATCATGCCTCCGCTTGGACTGCTGATTGGCGGCGTCGACTTTTCAGACCTCGCAATAACGCTCAGGGCGGCCGAAGGTGACACGCCTGCGGTCGTTCTGGCATATGGTCGCTTCATTCAGACAGTGGTGGATTTCCTGATTGTCGCTTTCGCCATCTTCATGGTGATCAAGGGCATGAACCGCCTGCGCCACAAGGAAGAAGCCAAGCCGGCGGAACCGGCAGCCCCGCCGGCACCGACGAAGGAAGAAGTGCTACTCACAGAGATACGTGACCTGCTCAAGGCGCAAAGCCCGAGCAATCGCCCGCCTCTCTGAGCGTGAAAACGAGTGCGGCGACCGAAGTCGCCGCACCTGCTTAGCCAGCCATCATCGGCTCGGGTTCAAGACGCTTCATCAGTACCCTGGCGATGCGGCGCTCCTTCACCTCCGTCACCGTCAGCCCCCAGCCCGCATACTCTAGCCGGTCCCCCACCATCGGCAGGCGGTCAAGTTGATGCATCGCCAACCCACCCAGAGTCTGATACTCCTCGCTTGCCAGCGCGTTGAAGCCGAGGCGCTCGCGGAGCGCGGCCAGGTTCATTGCGCCGCTGACCTGATATCCATCGCCCTCGTTTTCGATATCAGGCCCCTCCATCTCGCTTGCGTCCGGCAGTTCACCCGCGATGGATTCCAGGATGTCGGTAAGCGTCAGCAAACCCTCGAAGCTCCCGAACTCGTTGACTACGAAGGCGACGTGAGTGGATGAGCGGCGCATCTGTTCCAGAGCACTCAGCACCGTGCAACTGTCGGGAAGATTTACAGGCGCACGGACCAGCTGTTCGATATCCGGCTCGTGCCCGCTGAGAATTACCCTCAGCATTTCCTTCTTGTGCACGTAGCCCAGTGGCTCATCGATCGATGCGCCACGCGAGACGACAAGGCGCGAATGAGGGGACTCGAGCAAGGCGCGCTGGATGTCGGCCATCGGCGCATTCAAGTCGATGTGGTCCACTTCCATCCGATCGGTCATGACGCGCTCGATCGACTGCTCGGCGAGACGCAGCACGCCGCTGATCATTACCCGCTCCTGACGCTCGAACAGCGCTTGCGGCGCGCTTTGCTGGCCGACCATATCGGCGATCTCGTCGTCGACCTCGCCTTCCTGCGTTCGGCCACCCAGCATGCGCATCACAGCGTGCGCCGTACGGTCCCGCATGCTCAGCTGGCCCTGAAGGTGGCGCTTGCGGCGCCAGCGCGCGACCTGGTTGAACACCTCGATCAGCAACGAAAATCCGATGGCAGCGTACAGGTAGCCTTTCGGGATATGGAATCCGAGGCCTTCTGCGGTCAGGCTGAAGCCAATCATCATCAGGAAGCCCAGGCACAGCATGATCACCGTCGGATGCGCAATCACGAAGGCTGTCAGCGGTTTGCTCGCTACGATCATCAGGCCCATGGATATGATGACCGCGATCATCATCACCGGCAGATGCTCGACCATGCCCACGGCCGTGATGACGGCATCCAGCGAAAACACGGCATCCAGTACGATGATCTGGGCCACGACCGGCCAGAAGGCCGCGTAGACGCGATTCGTCTGGTGCGTCTGCGATCGTCCTTCCAGGCGCTCGTGCAACTCCATCGTCGCCTTGAACAACAGGAAGATACCGCCCAGCAGCATGATCAGGTCGCGACCAGAGAACGCCTTGCCGAACACCTCGAACAGCGGCTGGGTGAGCGTGACGAGCCATGCAATGCTCGCGAGCAGGCCAAGACGCATCAGCAACGCCAGCGACAGACCAATCAACCGCGCCTTGTCACGTAGGTGCGGCGGCAACTTGTCGGCCAGAATCGCGATGAAAACGAGGTTATCGATACCGAGCACCAGCTCGAGCACGATCAGTGTAAGAAGTCCCAGCCAGGCGGTGGGATCGGCCATCCACTCCATCAGCAGGCCTCCCTTTCATTACGGGAAGGCTGGCGCCGCTCGAGCAACCCTTTAGAGCTGCAAGCGGAACGCAAGGCATTGGAGACCATTGATACGGAGCCAGGAAGGCTCGAAGGGAAGATAGCCGCACTCATCGCAAGCGAGCGCGGCGGCCTACTGTCACTGTTCATTCAGCGCCTGAGGGTGATTAAGGAACAATCATCCTAAGGCATGCGTTCAGCTTTCGTTCAGGAATCTTTTTTCCAAAGATGACGCGGCAGGCCTTACCAATAGGTTTCCACCGCAACCTGCCCAGGCCGGCGCGTCAATGCGAGGTTCATGCCTCGCGCCTTCAGTACGGCGCGGGTATCGTCGATCATTTCGGGGTTACCACAGAGCATGATCCGTGAGTGTTCAGGCTCCAGGGTGAGCCCAGCCGCCGCCTCAAGCCCTCCGTTCTCGATCAGCGTGGTGACGCGTTCACCAAGGGCGCCTGGCACCGCTTCACGCGTCACGATAGGCACATAGATGAGCTTCTCCTTCGCACCTTCCAACCACTCCCGCAAGGGAAGTTCACGGATGAGCGACTGGTATGCCAGCTCGTTGGCATGTCGCGCGCTGTATACGAGCACGATCCGCTCGAAGCGCTCCCACGCTTCCAGGTCCTGCAGGATCGATAGAAATGGCGCGAGGCCCGTGCCCGTGCCGATGAGCCACAGGTCACGGCCGTCAGGGAAGCGATCCAATGTGAGGAAGCCGAACGCCTGCTTGTCCACGAGCAGCTCGTCACCAACCCGAAGCCGGCTCAGTTCACTGGTGAACTCGCCGCCCGGCACCACAATGGAGAAGAATTCGAGAAATTCATCATGCGGGGCTGACACCATTGAATAGGCACGCCAGGCTACGCTGCCGTCGGCCTTACGCACACCGAGGCGGGCGAATTGGCCGGCGCGGAAGCGGAAGCCGGGATCGCGCGTGGTACGCAAAGTGAACAGATTTGGCGTCAACGTCTCGACCTGGGTCAGCGTCTGCCGGGTGAATTTCTCATCGCTCGCGCTCATGCGGCCTCCTGGATCGGTGAAGTGACAGTGTCGCCTAAAGCACGCGTTCTAAACACCGACGCGAAATGCGGGCATGCGTTCGACTTGAGCCCGTCGAAGCCTGCGAGGACAATGCAGCGCTTGCTGCCCGGGACCGCTCATGCCTCTTTTTGAATCACCGTTCGCCCAACTCGATCTCGTCCGCCGGCCGCCGCGCCGGGACGATCCGCTCCAGGCATTCGACGCCGCTGACGAATACCTGCTCAACCACCTCCATGAAACAGGGCTGGACAGCGCAGCGCGCGTGCTGGTCTTGAACGACGCGTTCGGCGCGCTTGCCTGCAGCCTGGCGCGCCATGCGCACGTCACAAGCAGCGGTGACTCTCATCTGGCTGCCCTGGCCCTCACGGACAACCTTCACCGCAATGGATGCTCTACCGAGACGGTGCGGTTCGTCCCGTCGACCGACGCGCTGGCCGGAACGTTCGATGTCGTGCTGATTCGCATCCCGAAGACGCTTGCCCTGCTTGAAGAACAGCTCATCGGCCTACATGGCCGACTGGCACCCGGAGCGCGCATCGTTGCGGGCGGCATGGTCAAGCATCTGCCTCGCGCGGCCGGTGATCTGCTGGAGCGCTACCTGGGCGAGGTTACGGCGTCGCTTGCGGTCAAGAAAGCGCGCCTGCTTCACGTGGCCCTCACGGGGAAACCGCAGCCCACGTCGCCTTACCCGACGCGTTATCGCCTCGACAGCCCGCCGCTGACGCTCGTCAACCATGCCAACGTGTTCTGCCGTGAAGGGCTGGATATCGGGACACGCGCCTTTCTACCGCACCTGCCGACCAACCTCGGGCAGGCGCGCGTGGCTGACCTCGGTTGCGGCAACGGCGTGCTGGCGATTGCCAGCGCGCTGGCGAATCCGGACGCGACCTACACGCTGGTCGACGAGTCCTACATGGCCATCCAATCCGCGCGCGAGAACTGGCAATCCGCGCTGGGAGACCGCCGGGTGACGCTAACCGCTGCGGACGGTCTCGCTGGCCAGCCGGCGGATTCGCTAGACGTTGTGCTGTGCAATCCGCCTTTTCATCAACAGCAGGTTGTCGGTGATTTCCTTGCGTGGCGCATGTTTCAACAGGCACACGCTGCTCTCGTGCCGGGCGGTGCACTGTACCTTGTCGGCAATCGACATCTGGGCTACCACGCCAAGCTCAAGCGGCTGTTCCGCGGCGTCGAGCAGGTCGCAGCAACGCCAAAGTTCGTCGTATTGAAGGCGCGCAAGTAGCCCACCCGAACGTTCCGTCCCCCAGCCGAATCAGCCGGGTGCTTTCCCGGCCATCGCATCTAAATCGCCGCTGCGTCGAAACTCCCACCCTTGCCGCGGGGACCAATGAAACGCGCTGCGACAACCTGCCCAATGCGACACCGCGCCCTATGGGGCATTCCGGAAATCCGGCGCACCATTGATCCAGATCAATATCGCGAGGATTGGAAATGTTCGGCCTCGATGCATTGGAACTCGCCCGGGCGCAGTTCGCCTTCACTGTCTCCTTCCACATCGTCTTTCCTGCCATCAGCATCGGACTGGCCAGCTACCTTGCTGTGCTCGAAGGGCTGTGGCTGAAGACGGGCAAGGACCATTACATCAACCTGTACCGCTTCTGGTTGCAGATCTTCGCCGTCGCGTTCGGCATGGGGGTCGTATCCGGCGTGGTGATGAGCTACCAGTTCGGCACCAACTGGGCCGGCCTGTCGAATGCCGCCGGCAGCATCATGGGTCCTCTGCTGAGCTATGAGGTGCTGACGGCCTTCTTCCTTGAGGCGGGCTTCCTCGGCATCATGTTGTTTGGCATGAACAAGGTCGGCAAAGGCCTGCACTTCTTCGCCACCTTGATGGTCGCCATCGGTACGTTGATCTCGACGTTCTGGATTCTCTCGTCCAACAGCTGGATGCATACACCGCAAGGCTACGAGCTTATCGACGGGATCTTCCACCCGGCCGACTGGTGGGCGATTGTCTTCAACCCGTCCTTCCCCTACCGCCTGGCCCACATGGCGATGGCCGCATTCGTCAGCGTCGCCTTCATTGTTGGCGGCACCGGTGCCTGGCATTTGCTCAAGGGCCGCCGCAGCCAGGAAGTCAAAACGATGTTCTCCATGGCCATGTGGATGGCGCTCATCGCAGCGCCAGTCCAAGCGGTTATCGGTGACTTCCATGGCCTCAATACGCTGAAGCACCAGCCGGCCAAGATCGCTGCCATGGAAGGTCATTGGGAAACGGAGCGCGGCGTCGACCTCCTGCTGTTCGGCATCCCCGACATGGAAGCGGAGACGACCCACTACGCCATCGGCATTCCAAAGCTAGGTAGCCTGATCCTCACGCACGACATCGACGGTGAGATCAAGGGCCTCAAGGAATGGGCGCCGGAAGACCGCCCCAACTCGACCATCGTGTTCTGGAGTTTCCGCGTCATGGTCGGCCTTGGGGTACTGATGATATTGACCGGCTTGATCAGTGCCTGGCTGCGATTCCGAGGGCGGCTCTACGAGGCCCCCCTCTTCCATCGCCTAGCCCTCGTCATGGGGCCGTCCGGACTAATCGCCGTGCTCGCCGGCTGGGTCACCACCGAAGTCGGCCGGCAACCGTGGGTCGTGTATGGCCTGCTGCGCACCGCCGACGCGGACTCCGGCCACAGCGCAGCCCAGGTGGGCTTCACGTTCAGCCTGTTCGTCATCGTGTACTTCCTGGTATTCGGCGTCGGCGTGACCTACCTGCTGCGCATGATGCGCAAGGGGCCGAAGCTGAAGGCTGCAGAGCACAAGGCCGACCTCGATGGCGGCCCCGGACACATGCGCACGCCATCGCGTCCGGTTACCGGCGCAAGCGAGGCGGACGGCCCCGTCGACAGCGAGGAGACAGATCGTCATGAACGTTGATATCCCATTGATCTGGGCCGGCGTCATCGCGTTCGGCATCTTCATGTACGTGGTCATGGACGGGTTCGACCTGGGCATCGGCATCCTCTACCCCTTCACCAAGAACCGGGAAGAGCGGGATGTGATGATGAACAGCGTCGCCCCAATATGGGACGGCAACGAGACCTGGCTGGTATTGGGCGGCGCGGGCCTGTTCGCGGCGTTTCCGCTGGCCTATGGCGTCGTCCTCTCGGCGCTCTACCTACCCCTGATCCTCATGCTGCTGGCCTTGATCTTCCGGGGTGTGGCGTTCGAATTCCGCTTCCGTTCAAAGCGCTCGCGCCCTGTATGGGACCTGTCCTTCATCATGGGTTCGGTACTGGCGACGTTCTTCCAGGGCGTGGCATTGGGTGCGTACATCAACGGCATCCCGGTTGAGAATCGTGCGTTTGCCGGCGGCCCGTTCGACTGGCTCGCGCCCTTCCCCATCTTTTGCGGTCTGGCGCTTATCGTTGGCTACGCGATGCTCGGCTGCGGTTGGCTGATCATGAAGACGGAAGGCGAGCTACAGGACAAGATGTACAAGTTGCTGCCCGCGCTGGCGTTTACGCTGGCGGGCTGCATCGCCATCGTCAGCATCTGGACGCCGCTGCTCTACGAATCGATTGCCACGCGCTGGTTCCAGACCCCCAACCTTTTTTACTTCGCGCCTGTCCCCATCCTGGTAGTCGCCTGCTTTGTGCTGCTGCTCAGAGCCATGAAGCAGCGTCGCGACAGCCAGCCATTCATCCTGACACTCACGCTCATCTTCCTTTCCTACACGGGCCTGGCAATCAGCCTCTGGCCGAACATCATTCCGCCTGCGATCAGCTTTTACGAAGCCTCGGCGCCCCGTTCGAGTCAGTTGTTCAGCCTCGTAGGGGTAGCCATCATGATTCCGATCATCCTGGCGTACACCGCGTACGGCTATTACGTCTTCCGCGGCAAAATCAAGCTTGGCGAGGGCTATCACTGATGCAGCAGCCATTGTGGAAAAAACTCGCCTGGTTCGCTGGGCTTTGGCTTGCAGGCGTCCTCGCGGTAACCGTCCTGGCCTATGGCATCCGCCTAATGATGGGGCTATGAGTGGCAGAGCTACGCGGCAACCGTCCGCGCGAGCTCTGCCGGCGTGCTGCTCTGCGGCGTACGGATGCTGGTCCAGCGCGACGCTGGCCGAGACGAATGCGTCAGGCGTTCAGCGCCGGCAGGGCGATCCGCCGGTTTGCCTGGATAGTTTGCAGGAACGCCGACGCAGGTACCGGCCTGCAGTAATAGAAGCCTTGATAGGTATCACAGCCATTCGCCACCAGCCAATCTCGCTCCTCGACAGTCTCGACACCTTCCGCCACGCTCTGAAGACCGAAGTGGCGGCATAGCTCAAGCATGGCCGACACGATGGCGGTATCCGTCTCTGGACTGCCCAGGCCGCGCACGAACGCCTGGTCAATCTTCAGCTTGTTTACGGGAAATCGTTTGAGGTAGGCGAGCGAACTGTATCCGGTACCGAAGTCGTCGATGGCAAGCGAGACACCCAGCGACCGCAGGCCATGCAAGGTTTTCAACGCATGGTCGAGGTTGCCGATCAGCGCGCCTTCGGTGATTTCGAGCTCAAGGCGTGCGGGCGTCACCGCGTACCGCGCGAGCAATCCGGAAACGAAGTCGATGAAGTCCTTTCGCTCGAACTGCGGCGCCGAAACGTTGACTGAAAGCCGCCCAAGCTCGGCGCCGCATTCATGCCATTCGCCCAGCTGGCGGCACGCTTCTTCGAGCACCCAGGCATCGATGTCGGCGATCAGACAAGATTCTTCGGCCACCGGAATGAACACAGCGGGTGACACCATGCCGCGAACCGGGTGGGGCCACCGTAGCAGAGCTTCGGCGCCAACGAGCCGCCCGTCCGGGTCGACCTGCCCCTGGTAGTGCAGCTCGAACTGACCTTCCTCTAACGCTTGGCGAATCTCGCTCTCCAGCTCCAGGCGGTCTCGAGCAGCCTGCTGCATTTCATCCGTGTAAAAGCGATAGCCATTGCCGCCACCGTGCTTGGCACGGTACATCGCGGCATCGGCTTGCTTCATCAGCGTATCGGGGTCGGTGCCATGCGCGGGGTAAAGCGCGACCCCGATACTGGCGGTGCTGCGCAGCGTATGCGCATCCACCTCGGCCGGGAGCGCCACGGTGTCCAGCACGCGCTGGACGACCTGCGCCCCATACGTACGCACGTCCGTGCTTGCAGAAGGCATATTCACGATCAGGGTGAATTCATCGCCCCCGAGCCGAGCGACCATATCGTACGGGCCGATGCAGGCAGCGATCCGTTGGGCAATGATTTGTAGAAAACTGTCGCCCGTCGCATGGCCAATGGTGTCGTTGATAAGCTTGAAACGGTCCAGATCGATAAACAGAATCGCCGCCGCGGTTTGCTGGTCCGCCGCACGCTTGATGGTAGCCGCCAGCCCTTGCCTGAAGGCCGCGCGGTTGGGCAAGCCAGTCAGGTCGTCCGTGTTGGCCTGCTGGTAGAGTCGCTGCTGCCAAAGCGCACGCGTCATGGCCAGGGTTATGCGGCCAATCCCGCTCTCGATGGCCGGCCGCCTGGCTTTCAATGCGATCCTGTCTTGTGCACTGCCCAGCATCACCATGCCTACGGTCTCATTGCCCGTACGAAGCGGCACGACTAACCAGCTGACGACGCCGTGCTGGTCTTCCAGCGGGAGCCACGCAGGTGGATGGGCAACAAGCCGCGCACCTGATGGCGTATCGAACAGCTCACAGTGGTCAGCGGCACTCAACGAAGCCTGGTGAAGCCGCCGCTTGGTATGTACTTCCGCGACCGCTTCGTCGGCCTTAAGCACCACAGCCACGCATTCGGCATTGAGCAGATCACGCACCCTTGCGATTACGTCGGTCATCGCCTGCTGAGGGTTCATTGACGAGAGAATGATGCCGTCAATGGCCGCCTGACCTTCGATCTGCCGAAACTGCTCTGCCACGCGCGCGGTCATGAGGTTGAAGGCGTCGGCCAGCGCTTCGAATTCGTCGCCGCTCTTCAGCTCGACCGGCTTGCCGAACTCACCTGCCCCGACCATGCGCGTGGCGTCATGCAGCGTTTCAAGCGGCCGCAGTACGCGTTTTATCTGCGAAATCCCCACCAGTACCGCGCCCAGTATCGCGACGAGAATGACCACGATAAGGTTGTTCTGGAACTGGTCGATTGGCGCGAAGAAGCTTCGCTCATCTTCGCTGACGACCACAGACCATTGAGCCACCAGCCCGACGTTCGCAAAACTCGCTCCCCAGTATGTAGCCAGGCTCGGCTCGTCATTGGATAGCCATCGAAAATGCCCTGAGGAACTGGCCCTGCGAGCAATTGCCAACCCGCGGCTTAGAGCGTCCACGTCGGCGACGGAACACCACGGCAACGGTTGGTCGTCCTCGAAGACGCACGCGCTCCGCGCTTCGGGCCAGTGCGACGCGTCCCACAATGCGTCGGAGCTGACCACTGCGCCTAGCCACCGGCCGCCGGGTGTCCGTTTCCAAAGGAAGGTTTTGAAACCGTTCCTGCTGTCCAGGAAACGCAAGGCAGTGTCGCCCGTGTGGTGTTGATCGGGACGGATTGCGTCGAGACTGCCCCTATAGGGTCGCGGGTCAATCCAGGCCCAGGCTACCGAGGCTGGATCGACCAGGCGGATACGCGGCCCGCCGGCGTCGGGCAGCGAGGCGAGATCGCTCTCCATGCGCTCAAGCCGCTCGAACAACATCATGCCGGCCTGTTTAGCATCGTGGCTCATTTGCTGCTGGTGCTCTTGCAGCAAATGGTCAGTCACTTGGGCGATCGTCAATGTTGCCAACACCGCGACCGGCATCGACACGGCAAGAAAGACGAAGAAGAACAGTCGCCGAGCCAGATGGCTCTTGAACGTCCGCAGGTGCAGGCTCATGGTCAGTAGTTGGCTGCCGGCCCGATATAGCCGCCATTGTTGGCGCGCACGATGTCGTCTCGCCCAGCCTTGGAGGTGAAGGTCTGGTTGGTCTTGCCGTCCGGCCCCATGCTGTAGAGGTCGTAGTCCGTATTGACCGGGACCATGTTCTTGTCCTTTCGCATGTGCCCCTTCCCCTTCAACCCCGCGAAATTCAGGTACTGATAAGGGTTGCCCCATGGATCGCGCCGATCTGCACTGCCCACTTGGGCGAGATCAGCGGGAAAACGGCGATTAAGCGCATGGAACCGGTCGATGCGAAGGGAAATGTCGGTAATGTCCGCGACGGCGACAGCGATTTTGCCGCGCTCCACGTAGGCGCGGTAATTGGGCAGCGCGATTGTGCTGAGAAGCGCAATGATCGCAATAGCGATCAGGAGCTCGATGAGCGTCAGCCCATCGAGTCGGCGAGGGAGCGGAGACAGCCGCATTTCACCAATCCATTGGAAGTCGGGCCGTCTACCGTATCACCTTTTAGATATTACTTTGCCATCATTCGACCACCTGCACTCCTGGCGGTCGAATGATTGGGTCAGGCGGGCGCGCTCGATTCTGCCACCAGCTCCACCTTCTCCTCCCGCTTGAGGAGTGCATAGAGCACACCCGTCAGGAGACTGCCCGCAGCGATGGCGAGGAGATAGAGCAAGGCGTAGTTGATCGCATTCGGAATCGCGAGCACGAACAGCCCACCGTGCGGCGCCATGAGACGGCAGCCGAAGTACATCGACAGCGCCCCGGTCAGCGCCCCGCCTGCCAGGCTCGCAGGGATCACCCGAAGCGGGTCCTTCGCAGCGAACGGGATGGCGCCTTCGGAGATGAAGCAGAGGCCGAGCACACCGGCAGCCTTGCCCGCTTCCCGCTCTGTCTGCGCGAACTTGCGACGCGCCAGGAACGTGGCGATGCCCATGCCGATCGGCGGTACCATGCCTGCCGCCATGACGGCCGCCATCGGCGCATAGCTCTGGGATGCCAGCAAACCGACCGAGAAGGCGTAGGCCGCCTTGTTGATAGGGCCGCCAAAATCGATGCACATCATGCCGCCCAGCAACAGGCCGAGCAGGATGGCGTTAGTGCTGCCCATGCTCTCGAGGAAGCCTGTCAACCAGGCCAACATGCCTGCAACTGGCTTCCCGACCACGAGAATCATGCCGAGGCCCGTAATCAAGCTGGCGAGCAGTGGAATGATGAGAATCGGTTTGAGCGCTTCGATACTGGCTGGCAGGCGAACGTAGCGGGCGAGCACCTTCGCGGTATAGCCGGCAAGAAAGCCCGCGGCGATTCCGCCAATGAAACCCGCCCCAAGGGTATGCGCGAGCATGCCGCCGATCAGGCCTGGCGCGAGGCCGGGACGATCTGCAATCGAGTAGGCGATGTAGCCCGCCAGGACGGGCACCATCAACGTGAAGGCCGCATCGCCGATCTGCTTGAGAACCGCCGCAGGCGACCCCTCAACTTCGAACGCGTTGATACCCCAGAAAAATGACAACGCGATCAGCAGGCCGCCCGCAACAACCATTGGGAGCATGTAGGACACGCCCGTCAGCAGGTGCTTGTAGATGCCACTCTTCTCGGCAGAAGCACTGTCACCCTGTTGCGCCGTGTTGCTCGTACCGGCCGGCGGTTTACCCTCGGCAAGTGCTTTTTTCAGGGTCTCGGCCGGCTGCTTGAGGGCTACGCCCGTCCCGCAGCGATAGACCTTCTTGCCTGCAAAACGCGTGGTGTCGACTTCGATGTCAGCCGCCAGAAGCACGACATCCGCCTTTGCGATCGCTTCTTCCGGCAGCACATTTTTGGCGCCTACCGATCCGCGCGTCTCCAGATGAAGCTGGTAACCCAGCTTCGCCGCCGCGCTCTGCAAGGCCTCAGCGGCCATGAAGGTATGCGCTACACCGGTCGGGCACGCCGTTATCGCGACAATTCGTGGCGTCGCTGGTGCGCTATCCGCGACGCTTGTGGCTTCGTAAGGCCTCGCCTGTTCGGCTGCCTGCGTGAGGAAGCGCTGCGGATCGTCGAGCGCTTCAGCCGGCGTCGCCTCCACCAGACGCTTGCCCACAAAGCGCGCCAGTGACAGCGCGCCCGTACGCACCACGACAACCAGATCCGCTTCGGCAATGTCGGCCTCACTCAACGGCGAACCGATCGCCTGCGGGTCGTGGACCTCCACGCGCGACGTCCAGCCGAGCTTTTCGGCCGCAGCCTGCAGCAGGCGTGAGCACAGGACGCTGGTAACCTGCCCATTGGGGCAGGCGGTTACGATGAGCACTTTCATCTGGAAGCCTCTGATTGTTCTTTCTCTAGCGGTGTCACGCAGACTGCCGCGTCCAGGCGTGACAGCTGCTCCCGATCATGTATGCCGAACCCGACCTGGGTAACGGCCTGTGCCGCGATCGCCGTAGCCTGGCGCAACGCGTCCTCTGGTGGCAGTTGGTTCAATAGCCCGTGCAGGAGCCCAGCGAGCAACGAATCGCCTGCGCCAACCGTACTGACGACATCGACCTTTGGTGGCCGGGCGTGAAGGCCGATATCCGGGCCGAACCAGCAAGCGCCCTCGCCGCCGAGCGACAACAGCACGTGCTCCACACCGCGCCTGTTCAGGTCACGTGCCGCAGCCTCGACGGTGGTACGCTCATGGTCGGGCAACTTCAGCGCCTCGGACAGCTCGACCTCATTGGGTTTCACGAGCCACGGCGTCACGGCCAAGCCGGCCGCCAAGGCAGCGCCGCTGGTGTCCAGAACCAACCGCTCGTTCTTTGCGCAGATCATCCGCAGGAACGTGCCGAACCACTCTGCGTCAACGCCACGTGGCAAGCTGCCCGCCACGACGACCGCGTCATGCCCCGCTGAGATGGCCTCGATCTGCTCCCAGAGCACATCACGATGCGCAGGCGCAACGTCTGGGCCCGGCCCGTTGATATCCGTCACGCGGCCTGCCCGTTCGGCGAGCTTGATATTGCTGCGGGTCTCGCCCGGTACGCGTACGAACGCATCGACGAACCCGCGACGGGCGAATAGCGCGTCGAAGGCAGTTGCATTCGCACTGCCAAGAAACCCGGCGACAGTAACCTTGTGGCCAAGATCTGCCAGTACCTGGCCGACATTGAGGCCCTTGCCGGCCGCATGCGACGCAAGCCCAAGGCTACGGTTGACGGCGCCAGGCGTGAGGGTATCGAGCCCGACCGTGACGTCGATCGCCGGATTGAGGGTGATGGTGAGTACACGTGCCATCAGCACTGTTCCTCGACGAGTTGACGAACAGCCAATGCGCTTTCCAGGGTCAGCGCCTGCTGCGCCATGGTTTGTAGCTGGGTTTGCTGGAGTTCACGCACGCGTGCCTTGACCAGTGGAATTGCCCGGCCAGCCACACTGAGCTCATCCACACCCAGGCCCACCAGTATGGGCACGGCCAGCGTATCGCTGCCCAGCTCACCGCAGATCCCCACCCACTTGCCTTCGGCATGGGCGGCCCTCACAGTCATGTCGATCAGCCGGAGCACAGCCGGATGGAGGCCATCGGCCTGAGCGGACAGCGTTGGATGGTCACGGTCGATCGCCAGGGTGTATTGCGTCAGGTCATTCGTACCGATACTGAAGAAGTCCACTTCCTTGGCCAGAACCGGGGCGAGGAGCGCCGCCGAGGGCACCTCAACCATGATGCCGAGCTGCAAATCCTCAACCGGAATCTCGGCGCGCAGGCGTTCCACCAGGTCCCGCGCGGCCCGCCACTCAGCCACTGAGCCCACCATTGGAAACATGATGCGCAATGGACGCCCGTCCGCCGACGCCAGCAAAGCGCGAAGCTGCGTTTCAAGGATGTCCATGCGTTGCAGGCACAAGCGGATACCGCGCACCCCGAGGAACGGGTTCTGCTCGGCAGGCATTGGCCAGTAAGGCAAGGGTTTGTCACCCCCGACGTCCAGCGTCCGCACGACCAGTGGCCGGCCTTCCAGCGCGTCCAGGACACGACGGTATTCCGCTTCCTGGGTCGCCTGATCAGGTGCCTCGGGATGATCCATGAACACCAGTTCGGTACGCAGCAACCCGATGCCTTCCGCACCCTGTGCGACGGCCTTGACCGTGTCTTCACTGGAACCTACGTTCGCCGCCACCTCTACGGCATGGCCATCGATCGTGACGGCCGGCTCGATCCGCAGCGCTTCGGCTTGCTCGCGGCGACGAAGGCTTTCAGCTCTCGCCTCCTGCGCACGCCGCAGGACCTCGGAATCCGGCGCAACCTCCAGAATGCCGTGGTCGGCATCGAGCAGGAGGGGCGTCATTGGCGCCAGCCCCAGCACCGCGTTGCCGGCCCCGACCAGCGCCGGGATGCCCAGCGCCCGTGCAATGATCGCGCTGTGCGCCGTTGCGCCGCCGCGAGCAGTAAGAATGCCTGCAACGCGATCCCGGTCCAGGCTCGCCACGTCGGAGGGCACGACTTCATCCATCACCAGGATGTAAGGTTCTTTTGGCTCTTCGGGCGTTTCCACGCCGCAGAGATTGGCCAGGACGCGGCGGCCTACATCACGCAGGTCCGCCGCGCGCTCGGCCAACAGGGCATCACGCAACGCTTCCTGCTGCTGGGCTGCGGATTCGACCTCGCTCGTCCAGGCCGCCTCAGCGCTCATCCCCTGATTCAGGCGTGCATCAACATCCTCGCGAAGCGCCGGATCGGCGAGCATGGCCTGATGGGTGACGAAGATCTCCTGAACACTTTTCTCGCGCGAATTCTGGATCAGGCGGGTGATGTCCGCATGGACGTCGGCCAGTGCTTGGTCCAGACGCTCACGCTCGCGTACGGTACCTTGCCCCTTCTCAGGAAATTCAAGCTGCAGAGGCTTGCGGACAAGCGCGGGGCCGATCGCGATCCCGGGCGACGCTACAACGGCCTGGATACGGGCGCCACGCGCCAATGCCACAATCGCCGGCTCCTGCTCTGCGCGCTCTTCGGGCGTTGCGAGCACCGCATCGCCCGGTGCCGGCAGCGGACGGACTTCTTCACCCAGGCCCTCGATCACTGCGCTGGAGAGCGCCGGTAGCGCCTCGTCAGCGATCGGCGGCTCGGCGAGGAATTCCAGCTCCTGACCACGACGCACCCCCATGGCCAACAGTTTGCTGAGGCTCTTCACGGAGACGCCACGGCCTTCGTCGCCCGCCAGGCGGACACGCACATCGCCGTCAAAGCCCTGCGCAATTTCAGTAAGCGCCTTGGCCGGGCGCGCATGCAGCCCGTGCTCGTTCGCCAGCGTCACGCGGATATGCGGCCACTCAGGCGCCACTTCGCCGCCCAGCGCCTGCAGTACGACGCGGCTGGACGTGGCCTGGCTCAGCTCTTCGCCGCGGCCCTCGATGAGCACATCGCACAGTCGCTCGAGCAGTTGGCGGTGGGTCTCCCCCATGCTGGCCAGGCTGAACAGACCCCTGACCTCCTGGCCCCGGTATTCGACCGGCTTGTCCGGGGTCACGAATGCCAGCCCAGGACGTTCGACGGATTCTTCACTGTTCAACCACCACAGCCCGTTGCCCAGAGGCAGCGCCTCCGAGCGGCTGAGGCTGGAGGCGAACCCGCTGCCGGCGCAGCCGGCTTTCTTCAACAGGCGCCCGGCTTGCCAGACCAGCTCGTCGTAGTCTTCCACCGGCAGATGAAGGCCAATCAACTGGCTATCCAGCGCCAGCTCCTGCGGTTCGCCCTGAAGCAGCTCGATGATGCGCTCGGCGGACGGTGCGGACCGCAGCGCGTCGCCGATATCGCCTTCGCCCAGCGCACGGGTCAGTAACTGCAACAGCCGCAGGTGCTCGTCGGATTTCGCAGCGATAGCGATGGCGAGGTACACGATCTGTCCGTTACCCCAGTCGACGCCTTCTGGAAACTGCATCAACGCAACGCCCGTGGTCTGGACGAGGTGGCGTGTGGCAGGCGTGCCATGGGGGATTGCGATGCCCTGCCCCAGGAATGTCGAGCCCTGGGCCTCGCGCGCCTTGAGGCCATCAAGGTAGCCGGCAGACACCAGCCCGGCGCCAGCCAGGGCTTCGGCAAGCATGCCCAAGGCGGCCTCTTTGCTGGCCGCGCGTTGATTCATCTGGATCTGGTTTGCATTCAACTCGAGCATGTCGGGTCCCGTATTCGATTCCTGTTCACCTGCATGCGCTTGCTGAAGGCATGCATCACTTGTTTTTCTGACAGCGGCGCAGGCAAAGGTGCAGATCGGACTGCAATGATGCTGAAACGTTTCAGTAAAGTTGCCACGTTACTCGAAAATCGCCCATGCTTGAAGCCGGCCCTATAGGACAACCGTAGTGAAACTTGCAGATATCGCACGCCTCGCGGGCGTCTCGGTGACAACCGCCAGCTACGTCATCAATGGAAAGGCGCAGGAAAAGCGCATCAGCCCTGCCACCGTTCAACGGGTGCTGGAGCTGGTGGAGCATCACGGCTATCGCCCGGATCAACACGCCGCCGGCTTGCGCCGCGGGACCACACGGACCCTCGGCCTCATCATTCCTGATCTTGAAAACCCCAGTTACGCGCGCTTGGCAAAATGTTTGGAGCGTTTGGCCCGGGCGCGCGGTTACCAGCTTCTGATCGCCTCGTCCGACGACGATCCGGAAACCGAATTGCAGGTATTGTCCCTGCTTCGCGCGCGGCGCTGCGATGGGCTGATCGTCGCGACCTGTCTGCCTCAGGACAATGATCACTACGACCGCGTCGTTTCATCAGGCACGCCCGTTGTCGCGGTTGACCGTGCGATGGCGCCGGAGCGCTTTCGGTCGATCGTCAGCGACGACCGGCAGGCGGCCACGCAACTGACCCGTACGCTGCTTCAGCCGGCTCCGCGCCACATTCTGATGATCGGCGCACGGCCGGAGCTGCCGATCAGTCAGGAACGCGCCGCCGGCTTCCGAGAGGCCCTGGCCGGTTTCGAAGGGCGGGTTTCGTTACGCAAGACAAGCCAGTTCAGCCGGCAATGTGGTGCGGACATCATGCAGGGGCTCGTCAAGGAGAACCCCGATGCGATCGTGACCACTGCCTACGTGCTGCTGGAGGGCGTGCTGGATGTGCTTCGCGCCGCCGGTCGGCTCGATGACAACAAGATCCGCCTGGCCACGTTCGGCGATACGCAACTTCTGGACTTCCTGTCGCTACGCGTGAATGCAATTTCCCAGCAACACGAACGGATCGCCGAGCAGGCACTCGAAGCCACCATAGCCGCGATAGAAAACGGACCGCAGGCTGGCGGAATCGAAGCCATCCCGCGGCAATTGAAACTTCGTCAATAACGGTATTCCTGTGCGCTTGATCGACACCCATACCCATCTCGATTTTCCGCCTTTCGATGGCGACCGCGACGACGTGATCGCGAACGCCTGCGCGCGAGGCGTCGAGCGTCAGGTGGTCATCGGTGTCTATCACGACCACTGGGAACGTCTCTGGGCGCTCGCACTGTCGCACCCCCCGCTCTACGCGACGCTGGGCCTGCATCCAGTCTTCATGCACAAGCATACGGACGCACACCTGATGCAGCTGCGCACATGGCTGGAAAGGCTGCGCGGCCACCCCAAGCTATGCGCCATTGGTGAGGTTGGACTCGACTATTACATCGACGCGCCGGACAAGCCGGCACAGCAGGCGCTATTCGAAGCGCAGATCGAATTGGCCATGGAGTTCGACCTGCCCTTGCTGCTCCATGTCCGTCGCGCACATGCGGATGTCGTTGCAACTCTCAAGCGGTACAAGCCGTCGCGTGGCGGTATCGCCCATGCCTTTAGCGGCAGCTACGAGGAAGCCCGCGAGTACCTGAGGCTTGGGTTCAAGATCGGCCTCGGCGGCGCTGGCACGTGGCCTCAGGCCCATCGCATGCACCGGGTCCTGAAGCAACTGCCTCTGGACGGCATCGTGCTCGAAACCGACGCCCCCGACATCGCGCCCGCCTCGCATCCGGGCGAACGCAACAGTCCCGAGTTTCTGCCGGACATTTGCGTGGAACTGGCGAAGCTGAAAGGCATCGAGCCGGACGAATTGGCCGAAACAAGCACTCGGAACGCCGAAGAGCTGTTTCGCTGGTGACACCGCCACACTCCAGCATGTCCGGTTTTTGAGGACGCTGGGCCCTTATCAGGCGACCTGCAGAAAAACACCGTTGCTGTATGGCTTTGTCAGCCCCAATCTAGGTGCAGGGAATGCCGCAGGCTTATCCACGTATCCACGCCTTCAATCTGTCCAATACAGCACCCACGACGTGTACCGCATCCAAGCCCCCAGCCGCTTTCCTGGCTCAGACAAAAACGACCCACAGTGCAAACGCGACGTACCAGAACACGGCCGAACGCACCACGAGCTGCCAGAGGGCGTCGAGGTTGGCATTGCCCTCCTCATCCAGCGACGGCGACGACACCTCGGCGGCTGACCGGGCCGTCTCAACGACCAGGTCAGCCGCTTGGACGTCCCAATCCAGCAGGCGCCCCAACAGGCTGCGATTAAGCGTTACAAAGTCGCCCACGAGGCCAAAGGTGAGCGCCAGCACCCGCGCCGGCAACCAATCCAGTCCGTGCTGGATTTGCGCTGCCCGCTCTTTGAGCTCTGGCGCTGTCGCGTGTTGAACCAGCAGCGCGTTCAAGCGATAGGCCAGTGCCACGACCGGCCCGAGCAAGACGTACCAGAACACGACGGCGAAAAACCCTTCGAACGCGTGATACATGAAGCGGCGCTGAACGCCGACAGCCAAGGCCTCCGGCGTCGCAGCGTCCACGCCCAGGTCCCGCCTTGCAACCAGGTAGGCGCCTTCGAGGTCTGCCCGGCGGCAGGCGTCCTTGAAAGGCCCCAGGCCGGCATTCACGCCGCCCCGCCCCAGGCTAAACAGCAGCACGGCAACATGAATGGGCAACGCCAGCAGGCCGTAGGCAACGGGCTGAGCAAGAGAGAGCAGCATTCCAACCAATGCGATGGGCACCCCAACCAGAACCAGGATGATCCACCAGGCGCGCCCAGGCGCCGCGGGCCGCCGCTCAAGTTGCCGTAACTGGTGAAGCCACGGTCGGTCCAGCTGCACGCGCCGACGCCAGCTCGAAAGCTTTTCGATCGCGACGATCAGCAGCAACACCAGGAACTTCATACGCTCACATCTCCACTCTCAATGCGTCTCTGAAACGGCCCCAGTCGAAGGCCTCACCCGGGTCGGTCTTGCGTGCCGGTGCAATATCGCAATGCCCGCAGACACGTCCGGAAAGCGCGGGATACGCACTCATCAGTATCCGGCCCAAGCGTGACAGCGAATCATACTGAGCGTCTTCATACGGCAAGTCATCAGTACCTTCCAACTCGATGCCGATCGAAAAGTCATTGCAGTTTTCTCGGCCTTCGAACACTGAAACCCCGGCATGCCACGCGCGATCGAGACAGGATACGAACTGCGTGATTGCGCCCGTGCGCTCGATGAAGAAATGTGCCGCGACGGTCATCTGCGCGATGCTTTCGAAATAGGGATGCTCGGACGGTTCCAGCGTGTTCTGGAAAAACGCCTGGACTTTTTTCGTTCCGAAGTGCCGCGGAGGCAGGCTGATGTTGTGTATCACCAACAGCGAAATTTCACCGACCGGGCGGGCGTTGAAATTTGGAGAAGGACAGTGGGCGATCCCCTCGATCCAACCGGTACGAGAATCCAGGCGCATGAAGACTCCAGTGATACCTGCGCGAATATTCCGGCGTGTGCCGGCACGCATTCAAGCGGCTGGAATGATACCCGAATGCAATTGGCTTGGAGCGCCGTACCCGCGCGCCCACCCCCAGGATACGTAACGAAAAACGCCCCGCTATGGCGGGGCGTTCAGTGGCCTGGTGGCGAAATCAACTTTCCTTGAGACGCCGAAGGTTGCCGATAACCGAAGCCAGCGCGCGGTCGAAGAGCAACGCGTCGTCCAGGATTCGAACCGCATTGCGCCGAAACTCCACGGCGAGCGCCATGCGCGTCTTCTCCAGCACTTTCATCCCCGTACGGTTCACGAAGATGTATTTGCCGGCTGGCTTGATGATCGCCGCCAATTTGCAGCGTAGCCGATGCTCGCTGTCTTCCTGGAGCTCCACCCAACTACCAACGCGAAGGTTATCGACCTGGCGCAATGCGTCATCGTCCGCGACGGGGAAATCGCGAGGATCCTCAACGGCCTGGCCGCCCGGGCTTTCAAGAACGATCTCCTCGACCACGTCCACCATCGCAGTCGTGTCATCAGAGGCGGTCGACAACACCGCAACAGCAGGTGCCGGGAGATCCAGTGCCGGCTCGGCATCTGCCGCATCCACGCCGTTAGGCTTGAATCGCTGCAGCGCTTTCACATGCAACGCTTCGAGTTGCTTGAAGAACTCGCTGGTAGAGAATGGATCGAATGCCGCGCTCGCCAAGCCTTCGCGCAATGCTCGAAGCAAACCAGGCACCAACTCAAGCAGCTGCAGCCGGGCTTCAGGGTCCTCGTGCGGTTCGACGCTCCAGAGAAGGTCGTCCATCGTCTGGAGCGCCTCCTTCCATTGCGTCGAGCCATGGCCGTGTTTCAGGCATGTCAGCAGGAGCACCTTGCTCCACGCCTCTTCAAGCAAACGAACCACGACTTCCGGAAGTTTCTTTCCAAACAAACGCTGATTGAGTGCATGCTCGACCTGCTGGCGCGCCAACTCGGCCTTCGCACGCCCCTCTTCTGCATCCCGCGTGCGCTGCTCCAGCAATTCGCTGCGGCGCCGTTCGTCCTTGGTGTAGTTGAGGAAGTCGGCGAGCAGCTCATTGAAGATCGAAGGATCATCGGTGAAGTCATGCAGTAGGCGCTGCACCACTTGTTCAATACGAATGTACAGATTGTCGCGCTGCAGATCGCCCTGCTCGCTCCAGCCCATGGCGGCGGCCGCGATTTCGTTCAACAGGCGGCGCGCGGGATGATTGCCGCGACTGAAGAACTGCTTATCGAGCAGCGCCACTTTCACCATCGGGATCTGAAGGCGTCCAATGAGCGCCTTGAGCGAATCCGGCAGTGTGCGGTCGTCGAGAATGAACTCGAAGAGCATCGCCACCACATTGATCACGTCATCGTCGGAATCGGCGACCACTCGGGTCTTGCCCGTCTTGGCACTGGCACGCTGAAGCAGATGATCAAGCTGCGCGCGCATGTCCACGTCGGCCTGCGCATGGCTGGGCAGGTGAAGCTGAATGTGTGAAAGCAGGCGCAGCAAGTCATTGCTGGTGATCGGCATCGCACCCGCCGGTGCGGTACGCCGCCATTGCGAGTGGTCCCGGACGTCAGCCAACAGGGACTGAAGGGCGCCGTAGACTTCCTGCATGCCCTCCTCGCCCTGGGCATCCTCCGCCTGCACAGGCGCACCGCTCGAGGCGGACTCCTTTGGCGGCACGCCCCGGTTGGCGCGAGGCACCTGCTGGCGGGGCGGCAGTGATTTCAACTCCGGCAATATTCCGGCATCGACCAAGGCCTGATTGGCCTCTGCGTACAGCTGGTCGAGCCCGGAGAGCACGTATTTTTCGAACAGCTTGAGGATGATCAGCTTGACGCGGATCTCAACGCCCAGCTTCCGGCAGCAGTCGAGGAACAGGTGGCACAGCGCTGCGGGGCCGACCGGGTTCGACGTGTCGTCCAGCTTTCGGATGACCTGGGTATTCAGACGGACGGTGAGATGCCCGAGCGAAATGCGGTCGCGATTGAGCACCTTTGCGACCATCGAATCGATGGCAACCGTCTCCTCGAGCTCGTCATTCTGGACGAGCGAGAGACTCTCGAAAGAGGTCGACTGGAGCTTCGGCTTGGGTGGCTCGGGCTGGTTGAGCGCTGCGAACGAATCGAGTACGCCCTGGAGGAAGTCGCGCTCGATGCTTTTACGCTTGAGACGCAAGTCACGCATCGCTTCGAAGAACGCATTCTGCTCAGCATTGCTGACAGCACGATCCGCCATCTCGAAGAGCGTGTCGTCCGCGTTGTCGAAGAGCGCCTGCAACGCCTGTTTCAGCTGCTCGGCCGACTTATCGCGCACAGGAACCAATACGGCAGGCACACGTCCAGCGAACGCTTGTGTCTGGCGCCCAGCTCCTTTGTTGAGATGCACGATTTTGGCATCGCTCATTGCGAATCTCCTCGACCAACTGCAGAAGGTCGAATGGCTGCGGTCATTCCTAACTTCAGCAAACTCGTCAACATCGTGACGTCAACGGAATCTACCCCCTTATAAAAGGAAAGGAAATGGAGGCCACGCGCCATCATCCACTCCATTTGCCTAAGGTGTGTTACAGACCGCATAAAATCGAAAACAATGCAGACCGACACAACTTTTTTGAGCGTGCCCGATGACGGGTGCGTTTCCTTATAATCCGGCGCCCCGCACAGGAGAAAAGCATGGCGAATCTGGCGATTACGGATCTGCAAGACGAAATCGGGCAAAATGTCCGCTCGGCACTGCATGAAGATATCGGCAGCGGTGATATTACCGCGCAGCTCATCCCCGCCCATCGTTTGGCGCACGCAAAAGTCATCACGCGGGAGGAAGCAACAATTGCCGGTGCTGCATGGGTCGACGAGGTGTTTCGGCAGATCGATCCGTCCGTGGTCGTCCGGTGGCATGCGTCGGATGGTCAGCGCGTCCCGGCGGACAGCACCCTGTTTGAAGTCGAAGGCCCGGCCCGGTCATTGCTGTCAGGCGAGCGCAGTGCACTCAATTTCCTGCAACTCCTATCGGCTGTCGCCACCAAGTGCCGCCACTATGCCGATAAGGTCGATGGCACCCAGGTAAAGCTCTTGGATACGCGGAAAACGCTGCCAGGCCTTCGCATGGCCCAGAAGTATGCCGTGACCTGCGGTGGCTGCCATAACCACCGCATCGGGCTGTACGACGCATTCCTGATAAAGGAAAACCACATTGCCGCTTGTGGCGGTATTCGCGAGGCAGTGGAAGCTGCGCACCATATCGCACCGGGCAAACCGGTTGAGATCGAAGTGGAAGACTTGGGGGAACTGGATCAAGCCCTCTCGGCGGGCGCCGACATTATCATGCTGGACGAACTGAGCCTGGACGACATGCGCACCGCCGTCCGGATCACCAACGGCAGAGCCCGCCTGGAAGCCTCCGGCGGCATCAACGACGAAACCTTGCGCCCCATCGCCGAAACGGGCGTTCACTACATCTCGATCGGCGCACTGACCAAAGACGTCAAAGCCATCGACCTCTCCATGCGCCTTCGCATGTAGCGCAGTTTTCTGCACCGCAGAAACGAAAAAGGCCCTGACATCGTCAGGGCCTTTCGATTGGTGGTGCCGGAGATAGGAGTCGAACCTACGACCTTCGTAGCCGCTGCACCGAGCGTGCCTTAGTGCCGGTCAGCCTGAACTCGATCGCTTCTTCATCGAAAGAAGCCCGGGATTCAAAGCCAAAATACCAACAGAACTTCTCGAAAGAAGCCGGAAGCCAGCGTGCTGCGCGTGCTGTAACTCATCCGCTCTATAAGCCACACTTCGGCTGCTTCGTTGAAAACCGCCGTGGACTACGTTTCGGTGTTATTTTTAAGTCCGACAGACGTATTCGTACAAAGTACTCAGGCCCGAATTTGGTACAGGTAAGTTTATGATCCGGTCGCTTTCCGGCAGATCAGGCATGACGACGACCTTGGCGGAGCGGCTCGAGGAGATTTGACCGCTCAATATCCTCATTTGCGCGCTGCCGCAGTAAATAGCTAGGTCTTGTTGCATGAAGTAATTAACGCCATCCTGTTCAATACCGGCACGAATAGATGCGAATCCAGTACCCCCTACCCTGCGCACCGAGCTTCTATCAACCTCACCTTCGAGTGGGTCGTTACCCAGAGATATCCAGTCAGCAGCGTTACTGCCGAACGATAATAGCACTGCGGTAAACGCAGTGATCCTGATGAAAGCTTTCATTTTAGTTTCCCTACTAATTACCAAAGTACTCGACGAGCTCAGCGGGCGCGTGGTGTTTACGCGCAATTTCGCGAATACATGGTCGCATGCGCTCCATCTGACCTATATAGATCGAACAGCGGTAGTTCAGTTCAGTACGGAACGTTTCATACTGCTGCCGGTCCCACCCCGTGACGTCCATATTCGTTATTGCTTCTTGCTCGTCAATTACAAAGTCGCGCTGGTTAAGCCTATAACTACCTAATTCGGCTACGGACAGAACTTTCATATCGCTAGGCTGGATGCTGTACATGTCGTCTGCCAGCCTTGTCGGGACGTTCATCTCGTCAAAATAATCCGCTGAGATAGCCTTAACCCTTTTAAGGGAGGCTCCAGCATCGCCGTTTGGGGAAACGCTGAAATATGGACGATGGATGCCAACTAGGCCGTACACGGCCTTGCCTATGCCCGCAGCCAAGAGATAGACACATGCGCTTTGACACGCTCCACCTTGCGGGACGGTGGTATCGAACCGTTCTCTACGAAGAAGACGTCCTATCTTCATTGCCTCGTAAACTTCGCCCCCTGTGGAGTTCAGCACTGCGACCTTAAATGACGTATTGCTGAGGTCCTTTAACGCCATTTCCTCGCTAAGTTGCTCGTAGTCATCCCCAGATATCGAGCCTGTAAAACCGACAACGCCCACCCTCACCCCATGCGGCTTTTCAAGTACCTGTACCATTACATCCGCGAAAGCGTTAGAGCAAAAGCCAAGGCATAGAACAAGCCCATAAAGTCGGCGTGCATGTACCATTGGTGTAGCCTTATAAAAGTGAATTGAAGCCGCACCCATGACGGCCAAAGTTGCATCGACGGAAGCAGTTCGCTAGCGCATCAGCACTCGCCGGCATCGCAACAGGTGCCGAGCCAAGACGCGCATCGTATCATAATGACATCATTGCGAATTACTCTACACCTGCACTTGGCCGTACTTCGATCGCGACCGCGCAAAGGCTCCTGCTTCAGGATATGTGTACCCTCTTCCAGACGCACCGGCGCAATAGGTCCACACTGCAGTCCGCGCCGACATTCAAGACGAACCTAATGGCGTGGAGATTAAAGCCTAAAGCGCAATTCAAGCGCCGAATGGCTACCCCTGTTCTGCCGATCAAAGAGATATTCGCCGGGCTCCTTGAACCACAACTGAACAGATAGCGAGGTTAACCGCTACGTGGATACGATAGCTGTATACCGAGATTGAAGTGCCTACAATGATTAGCTGACGACTAATATGGCGCTCATGTGAAGGCACGTAGATCAGCAACGGTAGCAAGGTATAAAACGTTGCAGGGGACACGCCTAGGTTTGGACACTGCCCTTCCGCCCCGATACGAGCTGAGTGATAGACTGATGCAGAAAGGAATAGGCCCACATGGTGTGGGCCTTAATTTATATGGTGCCGGAGATAGGAGTCGAACCTACGACCTTCGCATTACGAAAGAGAAACGGACTCTTTTCATATCAATGACTTACCTTATAAATCAGTGACTTAGCGTCCCGTTGCGTCCCGTAAATCAGCCCCGTATTATTCATTTTGCACCCACAATGCACCCATGGGGACAACTTGAAAGAGAAGCTGACGGCCCGCCGACTCAATAGCCTGGTGGCGACGGGTAAGGAATATGAGGTCCACGATACTACCGTGCCGGGCCTTTTCGTGCGCGTTACGGCTGCTGGCGCGAAATCCTATGTCGTCACCTGGGCACGTGGCCGCAAACGCACCTTGGGTCGTGTAGGCATCCTGACACTCGCTCAGGCTCAGGAAGAAGCACTGCAATATCTGAACGAGGCCCGCAAGCACGGCGAGCCTATAGCCGTCACCCAAGGCAGACGGGGGACCGGCACCCCTACCCTTCGCCAGTTTCTCGACGATACCTATCTGCCGTGGAGCGAGGCGCACCACAAAAGCTACGCGAAGACGAAGCACGCGCTCGAGCATAGCTTCGACTCGATGATGACTCGCCGTCTGGATGAGATAGAGCAGCGCGAATTGGAGCGGCTGCGCGTGTCCTGGCTATCCGGTGGCTTGAGCGAGTCCAGCGCCAACCGCAAGATGGCATCACTTCGAGGCGTGCTCAGCCGGGCCGTTGAATGGGGATATCTGGCAACCCACCCCATGACCAAGCTAAAGCAGCTCAAGACCGACACAAAAGGCCGAGTGCGCTACCTGCTGCCGGATGAGGAAAAGCGCCTACGTGCTGCGCTGGACGATCGGCAGGAACAAGGCCGGGCCGAACGTGAATCGGCCAATCAGTGGCGAGAGGATCGCAAACGGGAACTACTGCCCGACTTATCGAAAGTTTCCTATATCGACCACTTAATGCCGCTGGTGCTGCTATCGCTTAATACCGGAATGAGGCGCGGCGAAGTTTTCGAACTTACTTGGCGGGACGTGGACTTGAAAACCAAAGTTCTAACGGTGGGCGGCGATACCGCGAAGTCTGGGCAAACTCGGCATATACCGTTAAATCGCGAAGCGCTTGAAGTATTACAGTGCTGGCGCGATCAACATACCCGGAAAGTCGGGTATGTATTTCCAGGCAAGAACGGCGCACGCCTGGATAACGTGAAGAAGTCGTGGGAAGAACTATTGAAGCGGGCCAAGGTAACTAGCTTTCGGTGGCACGATCTGCGCCACACATTCGCATCCAAGCTAGTCATGGCGGGCGTACCGCTGAACACCGTGCGGGATCTGCTGGGCCACGCGGACCTCAAGATGACCCTACGCTATGCGCACCTAGCACCAGACAGCAAGGCGGCTGCGGTGGAGCTGATCTAATCCTCATTAAACGTGCTGAAATCCATCATCATGCCGTCTTCTTGAAATGTATAGCCAAATGGCTGGCCGTGAGCCGCTTTGATTTCCTCCATCAACGGATGAGGCGCTGGCTTTCCTTCGGCCATATGTTCCGCCCGCTCCTCAATAAGCGGCCAAGCTATTTCTACTACTCCTGGAATTAATTCAACCCGCTTCAGTGCGCCGTTTTTGCCATAGATCGGGGCCGAACAAAAACCTCGCGATTGAAAAAGAAGAGATAGCTTGCACTCTTCAAGATGGCTGAGCAGACCGGGAGAGATAGCGGCCAGAGCGATCAGCCTTTTCCATTCTTGGGGGCTCCACAAGACGGCCATCATTGAATCAAGCGACTGATTCAACTCGGGCCGACCCGTAATTTCGATAGCCGTCGATTTTGCCTGAAGCTCAATGCCCTGTTCCAAAGCTTTCGCTATTGAGCGACCCGAAAGCCGCGCAAGCAATTCAAGCGTGTATTTGGTCTTCGGCTCGAGCCTTGTAGTGAAGGTTTCGGTTTTTTTTGTCCGGCCAATAGTCTTCGCCACGGGTTTACCGCTCGTTTGTCAATAAATGTCAATCCTAATGACATTTCGAAAATAAAACCATAGTGACAGCAAATGTTGTCATTACGGTTTTCGTCCGGTAGAGTTCGATTCCACTGGCCCTCCATTCCAACCCGGCCAGCGGAGAACTCACGATGTCACTCGCAACCCTGCAACCCCTCGCCGTCGGCCCTGAAGAAGCTGCCCGCGCATCCGGCACCACCCGTTCCGCCGTCTACGAAGCCATCGCCCGCGGCGACCTTGTTTCGTTCAAGGCCGGCAAGCGCCGTTTGATCCTCGTTGAAGAACTGAAAGCCTGGCTAAACCGTATGGCTAAGGAGGGGGTACGATGAGCGCTGACCTGCTTCGCCCATTCCAACTGCGTCAGCTCGTCGTGGATATCGAGCACGACCGAATCATCATCGACGCCATCAACCACGTGGGCACGATGCAAATTGACCTTCACGAGTTGCACGCCAATGAAGGGACAGCCCTTCTCGACCAACTCGATGCGGGCGACCGCGCGCTGATCCAGCGGTTTTCCTCCGCAGCTTGGAGGGACTTCGAATGACGCTCGTTCGACTGCTGGATCACGGCGGGAAAGTGCTTGGCCTGCTGTCACTACCGCGCACGATCAAGCTCGCTGAACTGGAGATGCTGCGGAAGCTGGGCGCGGCCCGTATGGAGGTGATCGCATGAGCACGGAAGACAACATCCCACTGACAGACGCCTACGACCTAGCAACCTATTCAGCCGAGCACGGGCGATGGATATCGGCGCTAATGCGGGCGATTGAGCTGGACGCCAAGCACAACGAAGGCCGCAAGGTAGCGGAACTGGCATCGCTGGGAAATATCCTGGGCGACGACCTTCACGGGTACATGACTGGCGAAGCCGAACGTATTGGAAAGCTGGGAGGGCTGAGTCGTGAGCAACGTCACTGACCAACAGGCATTCGCCCGCATTCAGGAACGGGCTAACGCTTTGGTAAACGCGGGAATTGGCCTGGAGACGATTGGCAACCTGTTAGGCGCCGATTCGTCGGAGCACGGCCTTTGCGATGAAGAAAAAACAGGGCTCGCCCATACAGTGGCCGCGCTTGGATCGCTGGTCAGCCAACACGCTAACGAAGTGTGGAGCTATGCGGCGCCGGATCGGGAGGAATGGATTTGAAGAAAGTAGCGAAGGGGAAACCCGAAGCGGTGCTGCAACACCGCCAGGGAAAACACATTGGACTGCACCAAGTGAGGACTGAACTATGCCAGCACACTCAGCCATAGAGCAAGACCGCAGGATGTTGGAGGCACTGAGAATTCATCCAGTGACCACCATCGAAGCCGCCAACGATCTGGATATCGTCCACCCGCCAAGCGCGATTCGTCGGCTACGAAAAAGGGGATTCGATATCCGCACCCAGTGGACCTATCAGCCAACCGAACCGGGGCGCCCGCCTCATCGTGTCGGCCAATACGTTCTGATATCTGAAGCGGCCTGACGGCCATCCAGTCAGCGGGGCGTCCTGCCCTGCTGGCCTCTGTCTGGATTCAATATGGCGGGAAAATCCAAACCGAAGTCCGGGCCGCGTTTCTTTCGGCTCGAGAGTAGGCTCGTCCAGTCGCCCGGCCACCGTGCGCTCAGTTTTGTGGCGCGGGTTGTCCTGCAAGAGCTCATGGCGCAGTACAACGGGGAGAACAATGGCGATCTATCAGCCACGCGGACGATGGCGAAGGATTGGGGAATTGGCTCTGACAACACGCTACGGCAAGCCTTGAAGGATCTTGAAGCGGCTGGCTGGATAATTCAGACGCGATCTAGCCTCTTCAACAAGCACGGCGCACGATGCGCCCTTTATGGCCTGTCATGGCTTCCTATCGATGAATGCCCGGGAAAGGAGCTGGAAGTGTTGCCAAGGCGTACACCGATCCGCCCTCTTCCAACTCTTCTGAATTCGATTTCTTCCTGCGCAGTTTCTGCGCATTGACCGGCGCAGTTTCTGCGCACGTAGGATCTGACGACTATCCCGCTTAATCCCGTTCCGTTTCGTGCCCGCATCTATGTGCGCAGTTTCTGCGCCGTAATCCGGTTTCTATATGCGCAAATACTGCGCACCTTCTTAGAGTCTGCCATATACCTATGGCTTTCTAGCGCGTTCTGGCTCTTCAGCTTCTGAGCTTTGAAGGCTTTAAAACAGCTCTGTAGACCTGGGCGGCCCTGTCTCACATCCTCCGATTGAGGGGGTGACTTCCGCCATTACCGGAAGTGACATCACCATACCTTGTCCGACTCGGACCATCCGATCCGACTCAGCAAGGGATGCAAAAAAATTGCACCCTCCACTGTGTTGGAATCGACACACTGTGTAGAAAACAACACGCCCGCCAAGTAGTCACGGCGTGTCACGCAAAGTCACGCGACAGGCACTACCTAGGCACCACCCAGGCGATGTCTCAGAGAGACCAAATCGTCTCACTCGCCGGTAACGCCGATGACCGTTCGTCCGAAACTGTCGTCGACTATTTGTACCCTCAGACAAGACGGAACAAGACAGTACGAAAGGCCCGTCTACTGCACGATAAGCCACTGTTTTTACAACATAAATCGCCCTATGGTGTGCGTGAAAAACCCATTCCACAGGACCCATCCGCATGAAGATTTCCGCCCTACGCGAGCAGCGCTCCGCCAAGGTCGCCGCCATGAAAACCCTGGTAGATACCGCCGCCGCTGCTGGTCGCGATCTGTCTGCCGATGAAAACCAGAAGTTCGACGCCCTGAAAGGCGAAGAGCGCACCCTGTCCACTCAGATCGAACGTGCCGAGCACCTGGCCGAATGCGAGCGCCGCGCCGCTGGCACTCCGGTATCTGGTGAGCCTTCCGCCGACTTCGACCGCCTCGCCGGTTCCGTAAGCATCATCAAGGTGCTGCGCAGCCAGATGGAAGGCCGCAGCCTGGACGGTGCTGAACTCGAGTACGCCCGCGAAGCTGAACGCCGTTCTGGCCGCAAAGCCGAAGGCGCCTTCGTGCCGTTCGCCAGCCTGGAGAAACGCGCCAACACCACGGCGACCGCTCCAGAGCTGGTCGGCACTGACCACCGTGCGGATCTGTACATTGGCCCACTGCGTGAAGCACTGCTGGCTCGCTCGCTGGGCATCCGTACCCTGACCGGCCTGCGCGGGAACGTGTCAGTGCCCAAGTACGGTTCGGGTCTGGAAACCGGTTGGGTCACTGAAGGCCAAGCCGTGCCGGAAGGCCAGATGAGCTTCGACGGCGTGACCCTGACGCCCAAGCACGTTGGTGGCAAAACCGAGATGAGCCGCCAGCTCATTCAGCAATCGAGCCCCGACATTGAGCAACTGGTCCGCGAGGATCTTTCGTTCCTGATCGCACGCCAGATCGACCGCGCCATCATCAACGGTTCCGGCACTGCGGGCGAGCCGCTGGGCATCCTGAACACCGCAGGCATCCAGACTGCGCCAATGCCTGCGACCTGGGCCCAAGTGCTGGCGATGCTGGAACAACTCGACGACGTGGAAATTGCCAACGGTCGCTGGCTGACTTCTGCCGCGGTGCGCACTGCCCTCGCGAGCACTGAGAAGGTGCCAGGCTCCGGTAGCGGTTTCCTGTATGACGGCGGTTCGCTGGCTGGCCTGCCGCTGTCCGCAAGCAAGAGCGTCCCGGCCAACACGCTGATTCTCGGGGACTTCTCGCAAGTCATGCTCGGTGTCTGGTCCGAGGTGGACATTCTCGTGAACCCATACGCCGAACCGGCCTACAGCCGCGGTGGCGTGCAAGTTCGTGCAATGGCGACCGTGGACACCGCAGTCCGTCATCCCGAAGGCTTCGTGGTAGCCGAGGGCGAATAATGGAACGGCGTAGCTTCAGCATCGAGCAAAAGGGCCGGACGCTGTATGGCTACGCCGCCCTGTTCAACTCTGAAACCACCGTGGGCGACTTTGCCGAGGTCATCCGGCCCGGTGCATTCGCCCGCACTCTTTCCGCTCCGACCGCCGCGAATATTCGGGCGATCTATGAGCACGACAACCGCTCACTGCTGGGCAAGGTTGGCTCGTCCACGCTGCGCCTTCGTGAAGACGACAAGGGGCTGGCCTTCGAGCTGGACCTACCTGATACCAGCCTGGGCCGTGACCTGGCCGAACTGGTGAAGCGCGGCGACGTGTCCGGCTGCTCGTTCGGGTTCATTCCAGCCAAAGAAACCTGGCTTTCGAACCTGCGCGAGCTTAGGGACGTGGACCTTTACGAAATCACCCTCACCGCTTCGCCCGCCTACCCGGAAACGACCGTGCAAGTGCGTAGCAAACAACCGTTGCGACTGGCTTTGGCCCGCAAGTATATGGAGGCCATCGAGTGAAATTCCCTCGCCTGTTCAAACGGTCCAGCCCGGAACCGACCACCCCAGCCTATGACACGTATTACGATCGCCTGAGCGGCTTTCCTGGCGTTGCTGGCGTAGACGTGAACACGACCACCGCCGAAGGTATCAGCGCGGTTTATGCGTGCGTGGCGGCCATCTCTGAAACGGTCGGCAGCCTGCCGCTGGACGTGTACCGCAACACCGACGATGGACGCGAGAAGGCCAAGTCTCATCCGCTCTATCGGCTGCTACACGACACCCCGAACAACTACCAGACCGCAATGGAGTTTCGCGAGCAGATGCAGCGTCATGTCCTGCTACGCGGCAACGCCTATGCAGAGATCGTCTGGAACCCAAACGGGTCAATCAAAGCCCTTCTGCCTATGCATCCTGATAGCGTGGCCGTACTGCGTTCGAGCCAGGGGAATCTGGTCTACGAGCAGACCGACCGTAACGGCAACCTGCGCCGCCTGCTGGCCGATGAAGTGCTGCACCTTCGCTACCACTCCGACGATGGCATCCTGGGACGCTCACCGATTCAGGTAGCCCGCGACACCATTGGCCTAGCCCTGGCTGAACGTACCCACGGCGCGAAGATGTTCGAGCAAGGCACCAAGCTATCTGGCGTCATCGAGACTCAGGCAGGCACCACCAAGGAACAGGCCGGGCAGATCCGCGAAAGCTGGGCCGCTGGTCAATCAGGTGTGAGCAACCACGGCAAGACCGCTGTACTCCCACAAGGGGCCACATTCAAGACCGTCTCAATGACGCTCGAGGATGCCGAGTGGATCGAAGCCCGCCGCCTGTCCATCGTCGAGACTGCCCGCCTGTTCCGAGTCCCACCCGTGATGATTGGCGACATGGAAGCGGCGAACTATTCCAACGTGGTCGAGCTGGCCCGTTTCTTCGTGACCAACACCCTGCGCCGCCATCTGGTCATGTGGGAACAGGCCATCAACCGCGCCTGTATCACGAACCCGGCTTTCTTCGTTGAGCACAACGTGGAAGGACTGCTGCGCGGCGACAGCCTGACCCGAGCGAATTTCTACCAGCGCGGCATTGAGGACGGATGGATGCTGAAGTCCGAAGTCCGCCGCCTGGAAAACCTACCCACCATTGAAGGAATCGACGATGAGCAAACGACCACGACTCAAGACACTGCCACCCCGCCTCAAGGAAGCACCGACCCCGTTCGAAGCGATGAAGGCGAGAGCCAAGAAAACCCGCGAGGTACCGCCGCATGACGATCTACCGCCCGCAGCGTAAGAAACGCACCGTCAGCCTCAATAGCGCTGCGTGGAAGGCGTTGCGTGCGCAGGTACTGGCAGAGGAACCGCTGTGCCGTATGTGTGCAGCCCGTGGCCTTGTGGTGCCTGCCACTGACGTGGATCACATCGAGGACAGCCGAGAGGACTTCACCGATGACAACCGGCGCGAGAATCTGGCTGCCATGTGCCATGAGTGCCACTCAATCAAGACGGCGCGTTCGATGGGTAAAAGCGTGACGCTGGGCTGTGACACGAACGGATTGCCGATCGACCCGGACCATCCGTGGAATAAATCACCAGCAACCGCCCACAGCAAGACCGCTCCCGTCCTGCTTTTTCATTCGTAACCGCCATGAAAGTGACCCCACGCCGCCCCCGCTCTGACAGCGCCAAAGCAGCCGTTGCAGCCGCTCAAGCCGTTGCGCTTGGCCCACTACCGCCTCCGGCCTTCGTGCGCGTCAGCAAGCCCGCCAAACCGTTCTGGAATGCCATAGTAACGGCTCGCCCGCGTGATACGTGGACGGATGCTGACCTGATCCTGGCTGGCAACCTTGCCCGCACCTATGCCGACATCGAGCAACTGCAAGCGGCAATCGAGCAGGACGGTTTGATCGTGGACGGCAAGCCCAACCCGGCCTGTGACCTGCTGGACAAGATGACCCGCCGCGCTCTAGCAACAGGTCGCCAGCTCAAGGTCGACACCATCGCCACCGTGGGCAAAGCTGAGGATCTGCCGAAAGGTGCCGCCCTGGAGCGTGACGCACGCCACCGCCTAGACGATGACCTGATCCCGACGATGGCGACGATGCAATGAGCCGCGCCGACAAGATCATTCAGTTCGTAGAACGCTACTGTGTCACGCCGGAAGGTGCGGACGTGGGCAAGCCGCTGGTACTGGCCGAGTTCCAAAAGCAATTCATTCGCGACATCTACGACAACCCAAACGGCACCCGCCGCGCCATCCTCAGTGTAAGCCGCAAGAACGGGAAGTCCGGCCTGATTGCTGGATTGATCCTCGCGCACTTGGTCGGCCCCGAAGCACGCCAGAACAGCCAGCTAGTGTCTGGGGCGATGAGCCGTGACCAGGCCGCGCTTGTGTTCAACCTGGCTTCCAAGATGGTCATGCAGTCGCCGGCGTTGTCGAAGGTCGTCCGCATCGTGCCGTCCGGTAAGCGCCTGATCGGTCTGCCGCTAAACACTGAGTTTCGCGCCCTGGCTGCAGACGGGAAGACCGCCCACGGCCTTTCCCCAGTGCTCGCCATCCTCGATGAGATCGGCCAGATCCGCGGGCCGCAGTCCGACTTCGTAGACGCCATCACCACGTCGCAAGGTGCCCACACTGCACCCCTACTGATCGCTATCAGCACCCAAGCCGCGAACGATGCCGACCTGCTGAGCCAGTGGATAGACGACGCCAAACAGTCGAAAGACCCGCGCATCGTGTGCCACGTCTACAGCGCCCCGAAAGGCTGCGATCTGTTGGATGAGGACGCCTGGAAAGCGGCCAACCCCGCACTGGGCCTGTTCCGCTCACTGGACGACCTGCGCGAGCAGATGAACCAGGCAGCCCGTATGCCGAGCATGAGCAACACCGCCCGCAATCTACTGCTGAACCAGCGTGTGAGCCTCGACAGCCCGTTTATTAGCCCTGATGTGTGGATGGCTTGTGGTGAAGAACCCGAACCCTTCGATGGGCCGGTATATGCGGGCCTTGACCTGTCCGCCCGAACCGACCTGACGGCACTGGTGCTCATCGGCAAGACCGGCAACGTCTGGCAGGTTCGCCCGTTCTTCTGGACGCCGGAACAAGGCTTGTTCGAACGCGCCAAGAAAGACCGCGCCCCGTATGACCAATGGGCCGCTGAAGGCTATCTGCGCACCACTCCCGGCGCGACGGTGGACTACGAAGCCGTGGCCCTGGATATGGTCGAGATCCTGGACGGCCTTGATATCCAATCGATCGCGTTCGACCGCTGGCGAATGGACGTGCTCAAGAAGGAGTTCGAGCGCATCGGAATCGAGCTGCCGCTCGTGCCGTTCGGGCAAGGTTTCCAATCCATGTCGCCCGCCTTGGATGCACTGGAAGCGGAGCTGCTGAACGGCCGCATCGCTCACGGTGGGCACCCGGTGCTGCAGATGTGCGCCGCTAATGCCGTGGCCACCAAAGACCCTGCAGGCAACCGCAAGCTGGACAAGACACGCCGCACGGGCCGAATCGACGGCCTGCAAGCCCTGGCAATGGCGATGGGGGCCGCACAAGCCGCCGCCGCTCCGATGGAATTAGACACCGAGGTGTTCTTCGTATGATTACCGTGACCGAAGCAAAGCAACACCTTCGCGTGATGCACAACCTTGAAGACGGCATGATCCAGCTTTACCTGGACGCTGCCACCAAGCACGTTGCCGAGTACCTGGGCGATGACCTACCCGACCCAATGCCCGAACCCATTCAAGCGGCTGTATTGCTGCTGACCGCTGACCTGTACGTCAACCGTGAGCGGCAAGGGGATCGCATCCTGTACGAAGGCACGGCCTATACCCTGCTACTCGCGCCCTATCGCTCGATGGCGGTGCTGTGATGAATATTGGACGGCGTAGGCACCCGGTCGAAATCCAGATCGAAAGCAGGGTTTCCGATGGTATGGGAGGCTGGCAAACCGGCTGGGCAACGATCGGCACCGAGTGGGCCAGTATCGATAGCATCAGCGGCAAGGAGTTCGTAGCAGCCGCGGCGATGCAGAACGTTACGACAGCACGCATCACGATTGCCTATCGGGACAACCTGACCACGGCGAATCGCTTCGTCTACCACGGCAAGAAATACGACATCAAAGCGCTATTGCCGAATAACACCATGACCGAGCTCGCCTGTATGTGTGAGGTCGGATTGATCTGATTCATCCCGCAGCCTGGGCGGTCCTTCGGGAGACCAGGACGAGGATTAGACGGGCAGTGCCTCGCTCATGAAAAAACCCCGTCACGCTGTGCGGTCACGCCTTAGCACTCCAAGGCCGGCGACAGCGAACCGGACCCCGCGTATGGGGACCATCACTGGCCGGAGAGAGTCTGAGCCAGGCCCGACCTGAGTGATTCTGGATCGGGGGAACGCCCGTCATGCTTCGCGCTGGCGGGCGTTTTTCTTTGCAGATTGCACCCGCCCTGCACCCATGAACAAAAAAGCACCTAGTCCAAAAGGAGCTAAGTGCTTGATTTTATTGGTGCCGGAGATAGGAGTCGAACCTACGACCTTCGCATTACGAATGCGCTGCTCTACCAACTGAGCTACACCGGCAGCGGGCGGCAAAATATCACCGAGCCGACAAGCTTTCAAGCGTACGCAACACCCTAGCTCTTGTAGGGTGGGTTAGCGGAGCGTAACCCACCGATTCTACGGGGCTTATAGCGATGCGAAGCCGAATCGATCCTACGCATCCCCACCCACCGACAACGAAACATCACCGGCCCAATCGGGCGCATACAACCCGGTCGCCACATCTCGATGAAAGCTCGAATAAGGCCAGTCCATAACCGTCTGGACGCGCCCATGCTTCACCGGATTGATATAGCAGTAGTCGATATGTCGAGCAAAATCTTCCTCGTCACGAATCTGATGCTCCTCATATCGTCGCTGCCATATCCCCCGCTCACCCCTGAGAATGCGTGATTCACTCCGCAACTCATCACCTGGCAAGCTCCTTGAGAAGCCCGTCTTGATGAGCCGCCAGCGTTTCGCGTAGTCATGATCGCCTTCAGGCAACGTCCACACGCAATGCATATGCTCTGGCAGAACTACCCACGCATCGATGCGGAACGGGTGAAGCGTCAGCACACGCCGCACAGCCTTGCGCAGATTATAAATATGCCGCACCAGCAAATCATTATCTCGCCGCTGGAGCAGGTTAACGGTAAAGAACCACGTGCCGCCTGATGCATAAGCACGTCGATAATTCGGCATTCCATTGCTCGATGGCTATTTTCCCAAAACCATAATCCACGACGCACCCGGCAAACACGACGCATATCGCAAATAGACCATCGAACCAGTAGTAGGGTGGGTTAGCGAAGCGTAACCCACCAAGCAATTCCGGCCGCGCCGCATGATCATCGCAACCAAAGTGTGTTCATGAGACAAACAAAAACGCCCCGGCAGATAACCGAGGCGTTCAAGCGAACCATTACGAGGTAAACGGTGGAAGCCCCTTCGGGGATTCCACCCTACGGATCAATCCGTGTTACAGCGTTGGTGCATAAGCACGTCAATAATTCGGCATCCCATTTGCTCGATAGCTATTTTCCCAACACCGTAATCCACCACGCACCCGGCAAACACGACGCATATCGCAAAATAGACCATCGAACCAGTAGGGTGGGTTAGCGAAGCGTAACCCACCAAGCAATCCAGGCCGCGCCGCATGATCATCGCAATCAACGTGTGTTGATGGAACAAGCAAAAACGCCCCGGCAGATAACCGAGGCGTTCAAGCGAACCATTACGAGGTAAACGGTGGAAGCCCCTTCGGGGATTCCACCCTACGGATCAACCCGTGTTACAGCGTTTACCGCGTTACAGCTTTATCCGTCTTACAGCGTTTACCGAGTTACGCATTGATCCGCCTTACAGCGTTAGCCGCCCCACATAATCATCGCATTGACATTCATTCAAAGCACAAACAAAAACGCCTCGGCGATTAACCGAGGCGTTCGAGCGAACCAGTACGAGGTAAACGGTGGAAGCCCCTTCGGGGATTCCACCCTACGAGTTCACCCGTCTTACAGCGTTACGGATTGATCCGCCTTACTCCGTCTTTGGGGCAGTGCCAACTGTGCAAGTTCCTGGCAACCAGCTTTGCTTGGCGGATTTGCTCAAAACGGCAGTGCAATCCCACTTTGTCACAACGCCCGGGGCTTTAAAAGCTGCGCCGCCTTCAACGCTTGGCTTGAAAGTAGGTGCCAAGCTCAACGCAACGCCCTCTACGTCACTGTCGCTGTTCACGGTAATCTTCCCATCTTCCCCAACAGTGATATCTTTCGCGTACTTCGTAGCCTGGAAATTCGTACCGCATCCTGTTGGCGCGGTTCCAAGCTGAGCATGCTCGGATACGCACGTGCGAGCCGTACTAGCTGCAAGCATAACTTCACTCATCTTGGCCCGCGCCGTGTAATCTTGGTAAGCAGGCAGTGCAACCGCAGCCAAAATACCGATGATCGCAACGACGATCATCAGTTCGATCAATGTAAAACCCTTCTGAGCTTTCATGTGTTTCCCCTTGAGTGTGTTTAGGTGTAAACCTGACCCTCATTCAGCATCCTCCGTGCCAACTTGGGTCTGCGCGTGAAATCTGGCGTTGAAGCCCCGCGAACAGCGGTGCTGACTCTCACGCAGACGCACGTAGTGACACTTTTTGGCACCTTAAGAACGGTGATTTGGCACACCCGTATGGCTGCGCTATAACGGCCGCATTCTGAAAAGCCAGGTAGCAGCCATGACACCCGATTCCACTCCCCTTTCCGGCCTTGCCAGGCAAATGGTCCAGGCGAGCCTGCTCGATGAGCGTGCCGCTCAGCAGGCGCAGAACCAGGCGCAGCGGGACAAGGTGTCGCTTGTGCACTACGTTGTGCAGAACAAACTGGCGAAAGGGCGCGCGGTGGCGGAGCTGGCAAGTGATCAGTTTGGGGTTGCACTCATGGACCTTGCCGCTATCGATAAGGAAACGCAGCCGCAGGACATTATCAGCGAGAAGCTTGTGCGCGAGCACAGGCTGCTTCCACTATGGAAGCGCGGGACTCGCTTGTTCGTGGCGGTTTCAGACCCGTCTAACCAGCAAGGCATTCGCGATATCCAATTCAGTACGGGCCTTACCATCGAGCCGGTGCTTGTGGAAGACGATAAGCTCACGGCAGCCATCGAGAAGTTCTTCGACAGTGTAACAACGGGACTTGAGAACTTAGATGACGTTGATCTCGACGGCATTGAGACTTCGAGCGTTACCGAGGATAAGCCCGCCGGTACCGAAGACGCCGACGACGCCCCAGTGGTCAAATTCGTCAACAAGATGCTGCTCGATGCCATCCGCCTAGGCTCTTCCGACCTTCACTTCGAACCGTACGAGAAGAGTTACCGCGTCCGCTTCCGTACGGACGGCCTGCTCCATGAGGCCTCGAAGCCGCCGATCCAGCTCGCCAGCCGCCTTGCCGCGCGCCTGAAGGTCATGGCTGGCCTGGATATCTCCGAGCGTCGCCGGCCTCAAGATGGCCGGATCAAAATGAAGGTGACGAAGAACAAGTCGATCGACTTCCGGGTGAACACGCTGCCTACCCTTTGGGGCGAGAAGATCGTGATGCGGATCCTCGACCCCACAAGCGCGCAGATGGGCATCGAGCACCTGGGCTACGAGGATGAACAGCGCGAGCTGTACCTGGCCGCACTGAAGCAGCCGCAGGGCATGATCCTGGTCACCGGACCCACCGGCTCGGGCAAGACGGTGTCGCTGTATACCGGCCTTAATATCCTCAATACGACCGACATCAACATCTCCACCGCAGAAGATCCCGTCGAGATCAACCTGGAAGGTATCAACCAGGTAAACGTCAACCCACGCCAGGGAATGGACTTCGCTCAGGCACTTCGTGCCTTTTTGCGTCAGGACCCTGACGTCATCATGGTGGGTGAGATCCGTGACCTGGAGACCGCCGAGATCGCCATCAAGGCGGCTCAAACGGGCCACATGGTGATGTCGACACTGCACACCAACAGCGCAGCGGAGACCCTGACTCGCCTGCGCAACATGGGCGTCCCGGCCTTCAACATCGCGACTTCCGTGAATCTCATCATTGCACAGCGGCTTGCGCGCAAGCTGTGCAGTAGCTGCAAGAAGCCCGTCGACATTCCGTCGGAAACGCTTCAAAAGGAAGGCTTCCCGGCCGATAAGATCGGTTCATTTAAGCTGTATGCGCCAGTTGGTTGCGAAAATTGCAAGGGCGGATACAAGGGCCGAGTCGGGATCTATGAAGTGGTTAAAAACACCGCCTCATTGCAGCGCCTTATCATGGAGGAAGCCAACTCCATCGATATCGCTGTGCAGATGCGCAAGGACGGCTATAACGATCTGCGTACGTCCGGACTCCTCAAGGCCATGAACGGCGTTACCAGCCTGGAAGAAGTCAACCGCGTGACCAAGGATTAACCATGGTGGCAAAAGCAGCAAAAACCAGCATCTTCGCCTTCGAAGGCCTTGACCGCAAAGGCACCAAGGTCAAGGGCGAATTGAGCGGGACAAACCCGGCGCTGGTTAAAGCGCAGCTGCGCAAGCAGGGCATCAACCCGACGCGCGTGCGTAAAAAGAGCATCTCGCTGTTCGGCAAGGGCAAGAAGATCAAGCCGCTGGACATCGCCCTGTTCACCCGCCAGCTTGCCACGATGATGAAGGCGGGCGTGCCGCTGCTCAACGCCTTCGACATCATCGGCGAAGGCTTCGACAACCCGAACATGCGCAAGTTGGTCGACGACGTGAAGCAGGAGGTGGCAGCGGGCAACAGCCTTGCTAACTCGCTTCGCAAGAAGCCCCAGCATTTCGACGACCTCTATTGCAACCTCGTGGACTCGGGCGAGCAGTCCGGTGCACTCGAAACGCTGCTCGATCGCGTTGCTACCTATAAGGAAAAGACCGAGCTTCTGAAGAAGAAGATCAAGAAGGCAATGAACTACCCGATCGCGGTCGTTCTGGTCGCGGTCATCGTCTCGGCGATTCTATTGATCAAGGTCGTGCCGCAGTTCCAGTCCGTATTCGCGAACTTTGGCGCGGAACTGCCAGCCTTCACCCTGTTCGTCATCGGTATTTCCGAGACCCTTCAGGAAAGCTGGTTCTTCGTACTGCTGGGGATGTTTGCTGCGGCCTTTGCTTTCCGAGAAGCGCACAGGCGGTCGCAGAAATTCCGCGACTTTGTGGACCGCTCGGTTCTGAAGCTGCCCATCGTGGGCGACATTCTCTATAAATCGTCCATCGCGCGTTATGCGCGAACCCTGTCGACCACCTTCGCAGCCGGCGTGCCGCTTGTGGATGCCCTGGACTCCGTATCCGGCGCCACCGGTAACGTTGTGTTCAAGAACGCGGTAAACAAGATCAAGCAGGACGTCTCGACCGGTATGCAGCTCAATTTCTCGATGCGTACCACGAACGTGTTCCCATCGATGGCTATCCAGATGACCGCGATCGGCGAAGAGTCGGGTGCGCTGGATACCATGCTGGACAAGGTTGCGACCTACTATGAAGAGGAAGTCGACAACAAGGTCGACGGCCTGACCGCACTCATGGAGCCCATGATCATGGCGGTGCTGGGCGTACTCGTCGGGGGCCTGATCATCGCAATGTACCTGCCTATCTTCCAGCTCGGCTCCGTGGTCTGACATGCAGGCGATCGAGTTTCTGGCCAGCGAACCGCTGGCCGCTACCCTGTGCGCGCTTGTGCTGGGCCTTCTGGTTGGCAGCTTTCTCAACGTCGTGATTCACCGCGTGCCGCTCATGCTCAAACGCGAATGGCAGGGACAGGCGCGCGAGGTGCTTGAACTGCCGGCCGACGCTCCGACGTCACGCTTCAACCTGATGGTTCCGGCATCACGCTGCCCCCATTGTGGGCATCGGATCCGCGCTTGGGAGAACATTCCGGTTTTCAGCTGGCTCTTCCTGAAGGGCCGCTGCTCGTCGTGCCAGGCGGCGATCTCTTCTCGATACCCGCTGGTTGAGCTTGCGACAGGTCTGATCAGTGGCTGGCTGGTTTGGCATTTCGGCATGACGGCGCAGGCCGGCGCAATGCTGGTCCTGACCTGGGGCCTCATTGCCATGAGCCTTATCGACGCCGACCACCAACTGCTTCCTGACATACTCGTCCTGCCGCTGCTGTGGTTGGGCCTCTTGCTCAACACCGTCGAAACCTTCGCAACGCTGCCTGATGCCGTCTGGGGTGCCGCGATCGGCTATCTCAGCCTCTGGTCGGTGTACTGGGTGTTCAAGCTGCTTACCGGCAAGGAAGGGATGGGCTATGGTGACTTCAAGCTGCTTGCCATGCTTGGCGCTTGGGGCGGTTGGCAGATACTGCCCCTGACGATTCTGCTGTCCTCTCTGGTTGGCGCCATTCTCGGCATTATCATGCTCCGCCTGCGCAATGCCGATAGCAGTACGCCGATGCCGTTCGGACCTTACCTTGCTATCGCAGGCTGGATCGCCTTGATCTGGGGCGATTGGATTACGAGCAGCTATCTTCAGGTGGCAGGGTTTCGGTAAGCAGAAACAAGCTTCGCCCCTGCTGTGGGCTTAAGCCCACCGAGTTCACCCACAAAAGCGCCACGTTTACAACGGCGCCACGTGACGGGGCGCCATCAGGAAGCCAAGTGGTATCTTTTACCCTTACCCAGGGCTAATAGCCCGGCTGAAAACAGTACGCGGGTTTTACCCGCCCTACGGTCCTGCGATGTCCGTAGGGCGGGTGCAACCCGCAGCCATACGCGTGCGCTGATCCAAACGCTGAACACCCATCGCCCGCTTTTTACCTGAGCGGCATCCTCCGGTAATCTTGCGCGCCAACAGGTCTGGCTCTGGATGCTTCATGACTGAACACGCTCCCTGGATACTCGGACTTACCGGCGGCATCGGCAGCGGGAAAAGCGCTGCAGCGGCGCACTTCGAGCGGCTAGGCATCCACCAGGTGGACTCCGATCAAGTGGCACGGTGGGTCGTAGAGCCTGGCCAGCCTGCGCTGGCTGCCATTGCCGAGCATTTCGGGGACGAGGTACTGCGACCGGACGGCAGCCTGAATCGCCCGCGCCTACGCGAGCTGATCTTTCAGACGCCTGATGAACGCAAATGGCTTGAGGCGTTGTTGCATCCCATCATCCGGGAGGAAACCCATCGCCACCTGGCGCTTGGAACGTCCCCCTATGCGATCCTCGTCTCGCCTCTGCTCATAGAATCCGGGCAGTGGCAGGCGGTTCAACGCGTACTTGTCGTCGATACGCCTGAGCACCTTCAACTGGAGCGCACGCGGCTCCGCGATGGGGTTTCGGAAACGCAGGTCCGCGCAATCATCGCCGCGCAAACGCACCGGGACGAACGCCTGAAGCATGCGGACGACATTCTGGTGAACGATCGAGACCAGGCCTGGCTGAACCAAGAGGTGGAAAGACTCCATCGTTTTTATCTGACCCTACGTGGAGGCCAACCATGACCCTGCAAGTCGACTGCCCTACCTGTGGCGCTCCAGTGGAATGGACGCCAGAAAGCAAATTCCGCCCGTTCTGCAGCCATCGCTGCAGGCTGATCGATCTAGGCGCATGGGCTTCCGAGGACCACGCTATTCCTGGTGATCCGCTAGAAGACGAAATCTTCTCCGGCGATCTGCCCCGGGAGCACTGATTCACACGACGCGCACCGACCTGACGCAACCGCCTGGGCCATTACAACGCTTGCGGATCGACGTCCCGCCAATGGCCGGGCTCCAACCCATCGAGGGACCAGGGTCCTATCCGCACCCTGACCAGCCGCAGCGTCGGCAGGCCGACCGCAGCAGTCATGCGTCGGACCTGCCGATTGCGGCCCTCTCGAATGGTCAGGCTCAACCATGACGTTGGGATGTGTTTACGGAAACGCACCGGCGGATGGCGCGGCCAAAGGTCAGGCGGTGCGAGCGGCTCCGCTTCTGCCGGTAGTGTCACCCCATCGTTCAGCTGAACGCCTCGACACAGCTGCTCGATTTGCTCCTTTGTGGGCTCGCCCTCGACCTGAACCCAATACGTCTTCGACAGCTTGTGCTTGGGGTCAGCAATGCGCGCCTGCAACCGGCCGTCATTGGTGAGCAATAGCAGGCCCTCACTGTCCCGATCGAGTCGGCCTGCAGGATAGACGCCCTTCATAGGCACGAAATCAGCCAGCGTTGCCCTACCCGCCTCGTCCTGGAACTGCGTCAGTACATCGAATGGCTTATTGAGCAGAATCAGGCGCGGCTCCACCGGTGGCGCCTTGGCGATACGCCGCGCAACAGGACGATTATTTCCGGGGCGCAACGGCCGCTTCATGAACACCTCGCTTTGATTCTCGACTTCCCACCAGCGGGGGCGCCCGCGGCACCAGCAGTTTACCGTCATCGTGCATGACTGGATCAGCTTTACCGCTGTTGCTCACACTGGCAGGCTGCGCCAATCGTTGAAGGAATAGCCCAAAGATGGACGTTGAACTGAATGCAGCCGAGCCCGGAGATTACGACGCGTTGGTAGAAATATGGGAGGCAGCGGTACGAGCCACCCACCATTTCCTGAGCGAAGCGGACATCCAGATGCTCAAGCCCCTGATCCGGAGTCAATACCTCCAGGCGGTCACACTCGTTGTCGCCCGCGACAGCAGGAGTGTTGCGCAAGGTTTCCTCGGATATGCCGACGGCAAGGTGGAAATGCTCTTCGTGGCGCCCGAGCATCATGGCCTGGGTATCGGCAAACGGCTTCTATCCCATGCCGTACGGGTGCTTGGCGCCTCGGCCGTAGACGTGAACGAGCAGAACCCCGCTGCACTCGCGTTTTACGCCAGCCAAGGCTTCGAAGTCACTCACCGCTCGCCACTGGACGGCGGCGGCCGCCCATTTCCGATCCTTCACATGGCCTTGGCTGGCTCGGTCCATTCGGGTTAGCGTTGCCATCCCACCAGAACGTCTGACAATCTACCGATGCCCGCTCGCTCTCTCCACCGCCTTACCATTCTTGGTCTCGTCTGCTTCCTGCTCGGCCTCGCAGGCGTCGCGTTTGCGCTGTACCGCATCTATACCGGCCCTACACCCGCCGATCCGATGCTCATGCGTAGCCTCCTGATCGCTGCAGGCATCCAGCTGACCGGCTACGTGCTACTTAACCGCAATCGCTTTCGGTACATGTTCGGCAAGAAGTAGCGATCCCTCGAGATGCTCCGCCAACCGCAGAGCCCGACGAAAAACGGCGACCGAAGTCGCCGTTCTTGTTCCGCCACCCGCCTTAACGGAACGGCGGCTCGTCGAAGCTACGCAGCTTGCGCGAATGCAGCGAATCCAGCTGCGTTCGCAACAAATCCAGTGCCGCGATACCGATCGACAGGTGCTGGCTCACGGCGCGCTGATAGAACCCGGACGCGGAGCCGGGCAGCTTGATCTCACTGTGCAGCGGCTTGTCCGATACGCAGAGCAGCGTTCCGTAAGGGACCCGAAGTCGGTAGCCCTGCGCGGCGATCGTGCCGCTTTCCATATCCACCGCGACTGCGCGTGACAGGTTGATCACCGAGCGCTCGTGAGCCCAATGCAGTTCCCAGTTGCGATCGTCATAGGTCAGTACGGTCCCGGTACGCAGACGCCGCTTGAGCACCTCACCCTGGTCACCTGTCACCTGGGCCGCAGCCTCTTGGAGGGCTTGCTGCACTTCGGCCAATGCCGGAATCGGGATATGCGGTGGCAGCACCCGGTCGAGGATACCGTCACGACGCATGTAAGCATGTGCCAACACATAGTCACCGATCGTCTGTGACTGCCGCAGCCCACCGCAGTGACCAATCATCAGCCAGCAATGCGGACGCAGCACCGCCAGGTGATCCGTGATGTTCTTGGCGTTGGATGGCCCTACCCCGATATTGACCAGCGTCACGCCATGGCCGTCTGCCGCAATCAGGTGGTATGCAGGCATCTGGTACCGATGCCAGACGATGGCATCGGCCACCGCCTGTGCGTCCTCTTCGGAGGTGCCGCGTTCAATGGTCACGTTGCCGGGCAATACCATCTTCACGAAGCGCGGGTCTTCACGCAGTTGCGCGAGCCCATGGCGAATGAATTGGTCGACATAACGGTGGTAGTTCGTCAGCAGGATCCATGGCTGCACGTTGCGCCAGTCGCTGCCGGTGTAATGCACGATGCGCCGGAGCGAGAAATCGGTCCTCGCGGCATCGAACAGCGCCAATGGCAGCGAGTCGGTATCCGTCCAGTCGTACAGGCCATCGGCGACCGAATCGGTCGCCGCCGACAGGTCCGTACTGGGGAATACACGAGCCAGGGCTGCTGCGGTGACACCGCTGCCGGCAAGCTCATCACCCTGGTCGACGACGTAGGGATAAGGAATGTTCTGTTCACTGAGCCCTACATCGAGCTGGACACCGTAATCGCGGATCAACGGCCTGAGCTGGTCCAGCAAGTATTTGCGAAACGCGCCCGGGCAGGTGACGGTAACGCTATAGGTACCCGGAACCTGGACCTTGCCATACGCCCTCGTGGTGCTCGGCACCTCGCTGTGGCATTCATAGCGCAGACGCAGCTCGGGGTAGCGAAAGAGCGCACGCTCCTCGGCGCTGGGTTCGGTGCGGTCCTTGAGGTAGCGCTTGAGCGCACCGTTCAGCGCGCGCGTGGCCTGAAGATGCAGAGACTCGAGGCGGTCGACGGCCTCTTCGGCCGTATTCACAGTAACGAAGGCGTCAGCAGGCTGGCTCATGAAACACGATTCCAAACTTGAAGAGAGCCTTATCTTGCCTGCGCTCGATTCAGAAAGGCACCCTTCTTCGGCCCAGACTGCCGACAATGCGCTGTGGCCCTTGCAACGACGGACATGGGCCCCTGCACACGCCCGAGGGAGCTGTCGATCTTGAAGGCAGGTTCAGTGTCTCGGAGTTTCGCCTGGCTACCCGCCTGGGGCTACCCGCCTGGGGCTACCCGCCTGGGGCGAAACATCAAAATGGTGATAAGCTCGTGCACCATGAATACATACCCCTTCCGTCCCGTCGTACTCTGCCTTTCCGGCCATGATCCCAGCGGTGGCGCTGGGCTTCAGGCCGATATCGAAGCCTTGATCGCACAAGGGTGCCATGCTGCGCCTGCGGTGACCGCGCTGACGGTGCAAGACACCGTCGATGTGCGTGATTTCCGTGTACTCGACCGTGAATGGGTGATTGCCCAGGCAAAGGCCGTTATCGGGGACATGCCGGTTTCAGCGGTCAAACTGGGCATGCTCGGTTCTGTTGAAATGGTCGACACCGTGCTGGACATCATGCAGTCGCTGCCGGGCGTACCGCTGGTGTGCGACCCGGTACTGCGTGCGGGCGGCGGCGGCTCCCTGGGCAAGGATGAGGTCGGCTATGCTGTCCGGGAGCGCCTGTTCCCCGTATCGACCATCGCCACGCCGAACCTGCCCGAAGCGCGGATCCTCGCTGAACTGCCCGAAGGCAGTGCCGACGAATGCGCCGATAAGCTGCTGCCTTTTATCGAACACCTGCTGATCACCGGCGGCCACGGTGATGAAGGCGACGTTCACAACCGCCTCTACAGTCGCGATGGCGGCCGACATACCTTCACCTGTGCACGACTGCCGGGCAGCTATCACGGCTCGGGCTGCACGTTGGCAAGCGCGCTGGCGGGCCGATTGGCCTTGGGCCAGGCCTTGCCTGGTGCGGTTGAAACAGCGCTGGACTATACGTGGCGCACCTTGCGGGATGCGGAAAGCCCGGGCCGAGGCCAGTACGTCCCGCGCCGGTTACCGCTCGACTTCTGTTCCTGAAGGACCCCCGTCATGAAACTGCGCGGTCTCTACGCTATTACCGACAGCACGCTACTGGCCGAAGGCCGCCTTCTGCCCTACGTCGAAGCCGCGCTGCGCGGTGGCGCACAAGTGATCCAGTACCGCGACAAGTCGACTGACGAAGCGCGCCGCCTGCGCGAAGCCGATGCACTCAGGGAAGCCTGTGCGCGGCATTCGGCGACGCTGATCATCAACGATGACGCCGAGCTTGCCGCACGCCTCGGTGTCGGCCTGCACCTCGGGCAGACCGATGGCTCACTTTCCGCCGCACGTGCACTGCTTGGCAGAGAAGCCATTATCGGTTCAACCTGTCATGCCAGCCTCGAGCTTGCGAATGCCGCCGCCCGCGAAGGTGCCACCTACGTGGCGTTCGGCCGCTTCTTTGACTCCCAAACCAAGCCCGGCGCCCCCGCCGCGACCCCCGAACTCCTGGACGAGGCCCGCAATCGACTGAATCTGCCGATCTGCGCGATCGGAGGGGTCAACCTTGATAATGCACCGACGCTGATCGCTCGCGGCGCCAGCCTCATTGCGGTGATCCACGCGCTGTTCTCCGCGCCCACCGCTGACGATGTAGAGCGCCGCGCCCATGCCTTCAGCGCTCTGTTCGAATCCGCCTGACCACGAGGCCACCATGTCACGCTCAGAATCACTTTTCGCCGCCGCCCAGAAACACATTCCGGGCGGCGTGAATTCCCCCGTTCGCGCTTTTCGTAGCGTCGGTGGCACGCCCTTGTTTTTCAAGCACGCCGAAGGCGCCTACGTCTTCGATGAAGATGACAAGCGCTATATCGACTACGTGGGCTCCTGGGGTCCGATGATCCTCGGCCACAGCCATCCGGACGTGCTTGACGCTGTGCGTCGCCAGCTGGAGCACGGGCTTTCCTACGGCGCGCCAACGGCGCTCGAAACCCGGATGGCAGAACTCGTCTGCAGCCTGGTGCCGTCGATGGACATGGTCCGGATGGTCAGCTCTGGCACCGAAGCGACCATGAGTGCGATCCGCCTGGCCCGCGGCTATACCGGGCGCGACAGCATCATCAAGTTCGAAGGTTGCTACCACGGCCACTCAGACAGCCTGCTGGTGAAAGCCGGCTCTGGCGCGTTGACGCTCGGCGTACCCAGCTCACCGGGCGTTCCGGCCGCCTTCGCGCGACACACCCTTACGCTTCCGTTCAACGATATCGACGCGGTCGAGAAAACGCTCGCCGAAGTGGGTGAAGAAGTCGCCTGCATCATCGTCGAGCCCGTTGCGGGCAACATGAACTGCGTGCCTCCCGTACCTGGCTTCCTCGAAGGGCTACGTCGCCTTTGCGACCAGCATGGTGTCGTACTGATCTTCGACGAGGTGATGACCGGCTTTCGCGTGTCGCTGGGCGGCGCCCAGGCCCACTACGGCATCACGCCCGACCTGTCGACCTTTGGCAAGATCATTGGCGGCGGCATGCCGGTCGGCTGCTTCGGTGGCAAGCGCGCCATCATGGAGAAGATCGCACCGCTTGGTCCGGTGTACCAGGCGGGCACGCTCTCCGGTAACCCGCTGGCCATGGCTGCGGGCATCACGACACTGAACCTGATCTCGCGGCCTGGCTTCCATGATGAGCTGACCCAGTACACCAGCCGCATGTTGCAAGGCATGCAGGAACGCGCGGACGCCGCGGGCGTACCGTTCGTGACAACCCAGGCAGGCGGCATGTTTGGCCTGTATTTCAGCGGCGCGGACGACATCCTGACCTTCGAAGACGTCATGGGCAGCGATTCGGAGCGCTTCAAGCGCTTCTATCACCTCATGCTCGAAGGGGGCGTGTACTTGGCGCCCAGCGCATATGAAGCCGGCTTCACCTCAATTGCCCACGGTGAAGAAGAGCTGCGCGTCACGCTTGACGCCGCACAGCGCGCCTTTGAGGCCATAGCCAAAGGCGTGTGATGGGAACTGCGGGTCACCCTGATGCGGTCGACATGTTGTCGACGCTTCCTTTGGGTGGCCCGTGGCAACGGTAGATGGAGTCGGCGCGCATCGATCTAACCGATTGATCCATAGAGAAAGACGTGCAAAGTTTTTGTAACGCGCGACCGGCTTATCCATAATGTCGAGTACGGGTTCGCTGAGCCAGCTCCAACCGTTCCGATCTGAAGGCGTTTCGATCCGATGATTCGCACCCTTGTTCTGGGTTGCCTCTTATTTTCTCTCCCCGCCACCGTGCTGGCTGGAGAAAACTCGCTGCTGGTGCCGGCGACGGGTCGCTGTGCGCTTAATACTGAGCCAGACGATCGCCAGGCGGCGCTGGACGCCTGCCGCGCGCTCGCACAGCAGGGCGATAGCGAAGCGCAATTCGAACTCGGCGAGTATTTCTTCGAAGGACAGCTGGCGCCTCGTGATCTCGAGCAGGCGCTGACCTGGTTCGAGCGCGCCTCGCTCCAGGGCCACGCAGAAGCGCAGTACAAGCTCGGCATGATGTTCTTCCGCGGCGACGGCGTACCTGCGAATAACATCCAGGCCTACGTCGTATTGAAGATGTCCGCGGTGAACGGCTCGGACGATGCCATGGACGAGGCGGATGTAGTGGCCGCGCAGATGAAACGCGACGAACTGGAGATTGCGACCCAGGTACTGGGACAGATCTTCCGCAGCTACCTCATGGAACTCCAGGCAGCCGACGGTCGCTCGCCCTTCTCACCGCTTCCCTGATCCCAGCTTACAACCAGGGCCCATGCTCACCCCGGCTGCAAGCCGAAGCCGTGGCTCGATGCCACCCGTAAATCGTGTCCGGTTCGACGCAGGTCGCTGACTCGCAACGACCTGCACCTACTCCATGTCAGTGCTTATCCGGCATGGGCATAGGGAACGGCATTACATTCCCGCCGGCCTTCGCCTCGCTGATCTTCGGTGTACCGAGGCGCTCGACCTCGTCGATGCGGATGACGGCATGCATCGGTACGAAGCTGCGCACAACGCCATCGAACTGCGCCTTGAGTTTTTCCTCGCTGGGGTCGACGACGACCTGTGTACGCTCACCAAAGATGAACTCTTCGATCTCGAGAAAACCCCACAGCTCGCTCTGGAAGATCTGCTTGGCGTACATCTCGTACACCTGGCCCTGATTGAGGAATATGACCTTGAAGATAGGGGATTCGCGCTTGCTCATACGTGCATGTCGGATAGATGACAAAGGGCGCGCATGGTAGCACGCAGCCCTTGCGCTCATGAACGTATCGACGTGCCAACCGACCACCGCCCTATCAACGGCTGCCGGGGCTCTTTATAATGCGCGGTCCATTTTCCAACGCCTGACGAGTCCATGGCCAAGAAGCTTTACATCGAAACCCACGGTTGCCAGATGAACGAGTACGACAGCTCGCGCATGGTCGACCTGCTCGGTGAACACCAAGCCCTGGAAGTGACGGAAGATCCGGCGCAGGCCGACGTCATCCTTCTCAACACCTGCTCGATTCGCGAAAAGGCGCAGGACAAGGTCTTTTCCCAGCTGGGTCGCTGGCGCGAACTGAAGCAAGTCAATCCTGATCTCGTCATCGGTGTTGGCGGCTGCGTAGCCAGCCAGGAAGGCGAAGCCATTCGCGACCGCGCGCCCTACGTGGACGTCGTGTTCGGGCCACAAACGCTACACCGGCTCCCCGAGATGATCGATGCGGCGCGCGACTCCAAGCAGCCACAGGTAGACATTTCCTTTCCAGAGATCGAGAAGTTCGATCGCCTGCCCGAGCCCCGCGTGGACGGCCCTAGCGCGTTCGTTTCGATCATGGAAGGGTGCAGCAAATACTGTACGTTCTGCGTGGTGCCCTATACGCGCGGCGAAGAGGTCAGCCGACCGCTGAACGACGTTCTCGCGGAGATCATTCATCTCGCTGAAAACGGCGTGAGCGAAGTGACCCTTCTCGGGCAGAACGTCAATGGTTACCGCGGTGACAATGGGGCGGGCGGCATCACGGACTTCGCCGAACTGCTTTACATGGTCGCGGCCATCGATGGTATCGAGCGAATTCGCTATACCACTAGCCACCCACTCGAATTCTCCGACGCCCTGATCCAGGCACATGCCGAGATCCCCGAACTGGTCAAGTTCGTGCACCTGCCCGTTCAGTCTGGCTCGGACCGCATTCTCGCCGCGATGAAGCGCAACCATACGGCGCTCGAGTACAAGTCGCGCATTCGCAAGCTGAAGGCCGCCGTTCCGGATATCTGCATCAGTTCGGACTTCATCGTGGGCTTCCCAGGCGAAACCGAGCGCGACTTCGAGCAAACCATGAAGCTCATTCAAGATGTCGGCTTCGATTTCTCGTTCTCGTTCGTCTACAGCGCCCGCCCTGGCACCCCAGCAGCGGACCTTGCCGACGACACGACCGACGAGCTGAAAAAGCAGCGGCTTCAGATTCTCCAGACCAGGATCAACCAGCAAGGTTTCGAGATAAGCCGACGCATGGTAGGTACCACTCAGCGTATTCTTGTAACCGACTTCTCGAAGAAAGACCCCGGCATGCTGCAGGGACGGACCGAGAACAACCGCATCGTCAACTTCCGCTGTGCCGATGCGCGGCTGATTGGACAGTTCGTCGACGTCTACATCGACGACGCCCTTCCGCACTCCCTTCGGGGCAGTCTGGTGAACGAACTCGCCACCGCGTGATCTCTGCTGATACCGGGGTGTGATTGTCGAGCGAAGCCCTTTTTCGCCAAGCGAACCCGCCCCGTACAGCCTGCCACGCAATATCGGCACCTGTATGCGGCTAACGTCGGCTTTCGTTCATCGGATGTCGACGCTATCCTTCTCTTCATCGAATCTGCCGTTCGGCGGCCAATAGACGACTTTGAATACTGACCAGACAGCGCATCGTTTCATCCTTGAACCCTTCGAAGCCGACCGCTTCGCCAACCTCAGCGGCCAGTTCGACGAAAATCTCCGCCTGATCGAAGAGCGCCTCGGCGTGCAAATCCGCAACCGTGGCAATCAGTTCGAGCTCGTCGGCGACCCACAGAAAGCCCGTGCATGCGAACAGTTATTGCGCCGGCTCTACCGCGAAACCGAAGCCACCGAACTCTCTCCAGACCTCGTCCACCTGTTCCTCCAGGAGTCAGGCATGGAGCAGATCGCGAACCCCAACCGGGTCGACCACAACGTGGCACTGCGCACGCGCAAAGGCATGATCAAACCTCGCGGCGAAAATCAGCAGCGCTACGTGAAGTCGATTCTCGACCACGACATCAACTTCGGAATCGGCCCGGCGGGTACTGGCAAGACGTACCTCGCCGTCGCCTGTGCGGTCGATGCGCTGGAGCGCGAACAGATTCGCCGCATCCTCCTGGTACGCCCCGCTGTCGAGGCCGGTGAAAAACTGGGCTTTCTGCCGGGCGACCTGGCTCAAAAAATTGATCCGTACCTTCGTCCGCTTTACGACGCCCTGTATGAGATGCTGGGCTTCGAGAACGTCGCTCGCCTGATCGAAAAGCAGGTCATCGAAGTGGCCCCGCTCGCTTACATGCGCGGCCGGACGCTGAACAACAGCTTCATCATCCTCGACGAGAGTCAAAACACGACGGTCGAGCAGATGAAGATGTTCCTGACCCGGATCGGCTTCGGTTCCACGGCGGTCATCACCGGTGACATCACCCAGATCGACCTGCCTCGCGGAACGCGGTCCGGCCTTACCCATGTCATCGACGTACTGCGTGACGTGCCCGGAATCGGGTTCACTCATTTCCAGTCCAAGGACGTCGTGCGCCATCCACTGGTGCAGCGAATCGTCGAAGCCTACGACCGCTACGACAACCGGACCCAGAACAGCATGGCCAAACCGGCCGACAACAACCCGGGCGCCATCAACAACGATGCTTGAACTCGACCTGCAGATCGCCAGCGAGGCCGAAAGCCTGCCTGACGAGGAAGCGTTCAGGCGGTGGTGCGAGCTGGCCCTGCGCCAGCGCACCGCCGACTCCGAGCTGACCATCCGTATCGTGGACGAACCCGAAGGGCGCGAGCTCAACCATCGTTGGCGTCACAAGGACTACGCGACCAACGTCCTTTCTTTCCCGGCTGACCTGCCCGAAGGTCCCGATGGCGAGCCATTGCTCGACATCCCGCTACTGGGCGATCTGGTGATTTGTGCACCGGTCGTCGTACGAGAAGCGGCCGAACAGCATAAGTCGGTGGACGCCCACTGGGCGCACCTTGTTATTCACGGCTGCCTGCATCTACTGGGCTATGACCACATAGACGATGTGGAAGCCGAGGAAATGGAATCACTGGAACGGGATTTGCTCGCCGAACTGGGCCATCCCGATCCCTATCTCGAAGAGCGTCTCTGAGCACACACATGAGCGAAGATCGATCAAGCAATGGGCACAGGTCCTGGTTGGAACGCATCATCCAGGCCTTTGCCCATGAGCCCAAGAACCGTCAGGAATTGCTGGAAAGCCTGCGTGAAGCCCACGAAAACAAGCTGCTCGACAGCGAGGCGCTGGCGATCGTGGAAGGCGCCATTCAGGTCGCTGACCTTCAGGTGCGCGACATCATGGTGCCCCGCTCCCAGATGATGATCATCCGAGCGAACCAGACACCGCAGGAATTCCTGCCAGCCGCCATCGAGGCAGCCCACTCCCGGTTTCCGGTAATCGGTGAGAGCCTGGATGAGGTGAAGGGCATTCTTCTGGCAAAGGACCTGCTGCCCCTGCTACTTGAAGACGCAAAACCCTTCGACATCGACCACATGATGCGTCCGGCGACCTTCGTGCCGGAATCAAAACGCCTCAACGTCTTGCTGCGCGAGTTCCGCGCCAACCGCAACCACATGGCGATCGTGATTGACGAATACGGTGGCGTTGCGGGGCTTGTCACGATCGAGGACGTGCTCGAGCAGATCGTTGGCGACATCGAGGATGAGCACGACGTCGACGATGACACGGGCTTCATCAAGGCGCTTCCAAGCGGTGACTTCATCGTAAAAGCGCTCACCCCGGTGGAAGCCTTCAACGAATTCTTCGATACTGCGCTATCGGATGAAGCGTTCGACACGGTGGGTGGCATGGTAACCAGCGCCTTCGGCCACCTGCCCAAGCGCAACGAAACCATTGAGATCGGCGATTTCCGCTTCCGCGTCCTCAACGCTGACAGCAGACGCTTGCATCTCCTGCGCCTTACACCACTCTCACGTTGATCCTGCAACCGACCCTCGTCGTCTGCCTCCGGGCGCTACGCTATCGCGTGCGCCTCTGTCATTGAGGAACTCATGTCTGTGATCACCCGTACCGGTTGGGCCGGCCACCTGATCGCTCTGTTAGCGGGTGCACTGACCCCCCTCGCCTTCGCGCCGTTTGGCATCTGGCCCATCCTGCTGGTGAGCATTGCCCTCTTTCACCGTAGCCTCTCGGCGCTTTCACCGAAAAGCGCGCTTTGGCGCGGCTGGTGGTACGGCTTAGGCGTTTTCCTCGCGGGCACCAGTTGGGTGTATGTCAGCATCCATGACTTCGGTGATGCGCCGGCGCCTCTTGCAGCGCTACTGACCGGCGGCCTGGTGGTTGGGCTGGCATTCTTCTTTGGCGTGTTCGCATGGGTTTGGGCCAAGCTTTTCCGGCGCCCAGACGCGCCGCTGGCGGATGCGCTTGCATTCGCCGCGCTCTGGGTCTTTCAGGAAGTGTTCCGCGGCTGGTTCCTGACGGGCTTTCCCTGGCTATACGCAGGCTACAGCCAGCTGTCGGCCCCGCTGGCCGGGTTGGCGCCGATCGGCGGCGTGTGGCTGGTTGGATTCGTTACCGTGGCAACGGCGGTCCTGCTCGGCTCGCTTCGACCGCTAGCGGCGCATCGCACACAGCTGCTGGCGGCGGTAGCGCTGATTGCCGGAAGCTGGATCACGGCAACTTCACTCAAAGGCCACGCCTGGACAACACCCGCCGGCGCGCCTCTGAAGGTACTGCTGGTCCAAGGCAACGTGGCGCAGGAGCTCAAGTGGAACCCCGAGCAGCTCAACGCACAGTTGGCGCTATACCGCGACCTTACGCTCGAACATATCGGCGATGCGGACCTCGTGGTCTGGCCGGAGACCGCCGTGCCCGTGTTGAGAGAAATGGCCGAGGGATACCTCGCGGACATGACCCGCTTCGTCCAGTCCCATAATGCCGCCTTGATCACGGGCCTGCCGCTGCGTGAGCGCAACGAGGCGGGCGAGCTGCGTTATTACAACGGCATCACAGCCATGGGGCGAGGTGAAGGGACGTACCTGAAGCAGAAGCTCGTCCCGTTCGGGGAATACGTCCCCCTGCAGGACCTCCTGCGCGGCCTGATCGCATTCTTTGACCTGCCCATGTCCGACTTCGCGCGCGGCCCTTCCGACCAACCGCCGCTCTTTGCCAAGAGCTACCGGATCGCGCCTTTCGTCTGCTATGAGGTGGTGTATCCCGAGTTCGCAGCGGACCTCGCCGCACAGAGCGAAATCCTGCTGACCGTGAGTAACGATACCTGGTTCGGGCATTCCATCGGGCCTCTTCAACACCTGCAGATGGCCCAGATGCGGGCCCTGGAAGCGGGCCGCTGGATGATCCGCGCCACCAATAACGGCGTGACGGTACTGGTCGATCCGCAGGGCGCCGTGGCTCTGGAGCTACCGCAGTTTCGCAAGGGCGTGCTTCGTGGAAGCGTAACGCCCATGCAGGGCTCGACGCCCTATCTCCAGTGGCGCATCTGGCCTTTGGCCGTGGTGTGCCTCGGCTTGTTGGTTTGGGCTTTCACGGCCCGGCGCCGTGCGCGTCATTCCGGCTGAGGCCAGGGCTCTCCGGTATAGACCATCGGGTACGTAGCCAACCCGATGGCTTCGTTCAGCAACAGGCTGCTTTGCCAGAACGCCTTGGCTTCGGGCAGCCAGCCACCGAAAGGCGCACTCACCGGGGCGCTCAAAAAGCCCATTGGGGCCGTGACGACTTCGAAACCGAACTGCTCGAAACACCATCGCGCGCGCGCCATATGCCACGCCTGTGTGACAAGCACGACACGGCGCTTTCCCTCTGGACGCAGAATATCCGCAGTGTATTTTGCATTCTCCCAGGTCGTTCGGCTCCGAGACTCGCGCCAGCGAACGGAAACCTCGAATTCATTCTCAAGCACCTTGGCCATCAAATCGGCTTCGCTGGGCGGGGTGTCGTAGTGCAAGCCGCCGGTAATCAAAATCGACAAACCCGACCCTTTTGCGAGTTCTGCGGCGTAGCGGACGCGCTGGGCGGCATAAAGACTTGGCTGGTCATCGTCATAAGCGGGATCGCCGCGCTCACGCCCGCCACCGAGAATAACGATGGCATCGGCGCGCTGATCCAGCAGTGGCCATTGGCTTCGGTCCAGTGCGGGCTCCGTTTCGATCCATCGCGCCCCATGCTCCACAACGACCGGTGAGCTCATTCCACAGAACCCACCCACTCCGAGCACGAGACAAAGCGCTGCCAGTCGCGGCCGCCGGTTACGCCACCACCAGGCCAGGAGGATCAGAACGAGAAACAGGCCTGGCGGCAGCAGAAGCTGTTTGAAGAAGTAGCGTATGGGCATGGACACCTCCGAGAGGCGTCCGAGTCTATTGCGGCTTGCCGACCAAAAAAAGGCGTGAGCTGCAGGCAATACACGGATCGACCGTGGTACCCGCCCGCCATAGCGCCGGCGCACCGCACTGCGCGCAGGTCAATTCGCTTTCCAAGGGGGTTTCTGGTGGTGGCGGTTGCTGCGTAGAAGCCGTCGCAACGGCATCCAGCCAGTCGCTGAGCCAGCGTTTATCGCCAGCAAGATATGCCTTGATGAGCGCTACATCACTGGGTTGCAGACCGCGCAGCTCCAGCTCATCCGGAAGTGTTCCGCCCAGGGCAGCCGACACCTCAGCCGAATCGATTACGCGGGAGAGTTCGCCAAGGAGCCGGTCGTAGGCTCTCTGCTCGCCCTCCGGTGATTGGGAATTACTCATGTCTACCGTTCTCCTGACGCATGGCGCCATCCGGCTTGTTGAGGTGAATTCAGCTTAGTCGTCCAGGCAATGGTTACACATGCATGACGACCAACGGCGTGAAACAAGACATGGCCGCGTCGCCAAACTGCGTTTCCCTCGATAACCGGCGCTCATGTATGCTACGGCGTTTCTCGTAAGCCCCATTCCAGCGCCCGTGACCATGCACGAACAGTATCAGCCCAGCGAAATTGAAGCCGCCGCACAATCCCATTGGGACACGAAGCAATCCTTCGTCGTCACCGAGGAACCCGGCAAGGACACCTACTACTGCCTGTCCATGTTCCCGTACCCCAGCGGCAAGCTGCACATGGGGCACGTGCGTAACTACACCATTGGCGACGTCATTGCACGCTACCAGCGTATGCAAGGCAAAAACGTGATGCAGCCCATGGGTTGGGACGCATTCGGCATGCCGGCGGAAAACGCCGCCATGAAGAACAAGGTCGCACCCGCAAAGTGGACTTACGAAAACATCGCCTACATGAAGGCGCAGCTCAAGAGCCTCGGACTTGCCATCGACTGGTCCCGCGAGCTGACGACCTGCAAGCCGGAGTACTACCGCTGGGAGCAGTGGCTGTTCACCCGTCTTTTCGAGAAAGGCGTTATCTACCGCAAGAACGGTACGGTGAACTGGGACCCGGTCGACCAAACGGTCCTGGCCAACGAACAGGTGATCGACGGCCGCGGCTGGCGGTCGGGCGCGCTCATCGAGAAGCGCGAGATTCCGATGTACTACTTCCGGATCACCGACTACGCACAGGAACTGCTCGATTCGCTCGACGACCTGCCCGGCTGGCCTGAGCAGGTCAAAACCATGCAGCGCAACTGGATCGGCAAGTCCCGCGGCATGGAAGTCGGCTTCCCCTACGATATCGCCAGCATCGGTCACGAGGGCGTACTTAACGTCTTTACAACACGTCCCGATACGCTAATGGGTGCGACCTACGTCGCAGTTGCTGCGGAACATCCGCTGGCCACCCAGGCCGCACAGAACGATCCCGAACTGCAGGCGTTCATCGACGAGTGCAAGCGTGGCGGCGTCGCGGAAGCCGATATCGCTACACAGGAAAAGAGAGGCCTGGCAACGTCGCTCAAGGTTCAGCACCCCCTCACCGGCGAACTGTTGCCGGTCTGGGTCGCCAACTACGTGCTCATGCACTACGGCGAAGGCGCGGTCATGGCGGTCCCGGCCCACGACGAGCGCGACTTTGAGTTCGCTACCAAATACGACCTGCCCATCAAACCGGTCGTCCGCACCAGCGCTGGCGACGAAACGCCTGCGCCTTGGCAGGCGGCCTATGGTGAGCATGGCGAGCTGATCAACTCCGGCGAATACGATGGCCTGGATTTCGACGGCGCGTTCGATGCCATCGAGGTCGCGCTTCGCAAGAAGAACCTGGGGCAGGCTCGAACGCAGTTCCGTCTGCGGGACTGGGGAATCAGCCGTCAGCGCTACTGGGGCTGCCCAATTCCGATCATCCATTGCGAAACCTGCGGCGACGTACCGGTGCCGGAAGACCAGCTGCCGGTCGTTCTGCCGGAGGATGTCGTACCGGACGGAGCGGGCTCGCCGTTGGCGAAGATGCCTGAATTCTACGAATGCACCTGCCCCAAGTGTGGTGCAGCAGCGCGACGCGAAACCGATACCATGGACACCTTCGTGGAATCGTCCTGGTACGCTTCCCGCTATACCTCGCCAAATTACGAGCACGGCATGGTCGACCCAGCCGCTGCCAACCACTGGTTGCCAGCTGACCAGTACATCGGGGGTATCGAGCACGCCATCCTGCACCTGCTCTACGCGCGCTTCTTCCATAAGCTGATGCGTGATGAGGGCCTGGTTACCTCCAATGAGCCGTTCAAGAACCTGCTGACTCAGGGCATGGTCGTAGCCGAGACGTACTACCGGATGGCTGATAACGGCGGCAAGGACTGGTTCAATCCTGCCGACGTCGAGGTGGAGCGCGATGCCAAAGCCAAGATCATCGGCGCGAAGCTCAAGTCGGATGGCTTGCCAGTTGAAATTGGCGGCGTCGAGAAGATGTCGAAGTCCAAGAACAACGGTGTCGATCCTCAAGCCATGATCGACGCCTACGGCGCCGACACCTGCCGCCTGTTCATGATGTTTGCCTCGCCACCGGACATGAGCCTGGAATGGTCGGATGCGGGAGTCGAGGGCGCCAGCCGGTTCCTTCGCCGCGTGTGGCGTCTTGCTCACGCGCATGTCACAGCCGGCCTGCCGGGTTCGCTGGATATCGGTAGCCTCACGCCAAGCCAGAAAGACGTGCGTCGTATCGTTCACCTCGCCATTCGGCAGGCGAGTACCGATATCGGGCAGCATCACAAATTCAACACGGCAATCGCCCAGGTGATGACCGTGATGAACGCGCTCGAGAAGCTGCCGCAGGATTCCGCACAGGACCGAGCCCTCCTCCAGGAAGGTCTGGAATCCGTGGTGCTGCTGCTTGCACCGATCACCCCGCATATCTGCCACAGCCTCTGGTCCGCGCTGGGCAAGTGCGGGGATGTCATCGACGCGACCTGGCCAGCTGTGGACGAAAAGGCCCTTGAGCAGGACACCCTGACACTTGTCATTCAGGTCAACGGCAAGCTGCGCGGGCAGATCGAAGTGCCCGCAGGTGCCAGTCGTGAAGAGGTCGAGGCGGCAGCGCGTGCCAACGAGAACGTGCTTCGCTTTACGGACGGCCTGACGATCCGCAAGGTCATCGTGGTCCCTGGAAAACTGGTCAATATCGTCGCCAACTAAGCATGCTGCCGAGCCGCGAACAGCGGCCGCAACAAAGAGGAAAATCATGATGAAACGGACACTGCTGGTCATCGGCGCGGCGTTGTTTCTGACCGCTTGCGGCTTCCACCTTCGCGGCACGGGCGTGGATCGTATCTCGCTCACCGAGCTGGACGTTCAGGCCCGTGATTCTTACGGGGCGACCGTAAAGGACCTGCGAGAGATGCTCGAGGACGCAGGCGTACGCGTTCACAACGGCGCACCGTACACCCTGTACATCGCTGATGAGCGCGATACCAGCCGCACCGCCAGCTACAGTGGCGGTAGCCGGAGCGCCGAGAACCAGCTGACCAAGACACTGGACTACCAGGTTCGTGGCACTGGTGGGCTGCCGCTGATGAGCAATCGCCTGGAAGTGCAACGCGTCTATGTCTACGACGGTAACAATCCGATCGGCTACGAGCAGGAATCCGTCAAACTGAGCCAGGAAATGCGCCGCGATCTGCTTCAGCAGTTGATGCTGCGCTTGCAGTCCCTCGACGCCGCACAGCTGGAGAAGATGCAGCAGGTTGCCGAAGAAAAACGCCGCCAGGAACAGGAAGCACTGCGCCGCGCGCAAGAAGAGGCCAACCGCCCCCAGCAGTCGCCAATCGAATTTCCGACACGTTCGCAGTAAGCAGACAGGGGCGAGAGATCGCCCCTTCTTTTTTCGATTATGAAGCTCAACGTCAATCAGCTCAGCAAACATCTCAAGGGCACGCTGTCGCCTGTCTATGTGGTCAGCGGCGACGAAGCACTGCTGTGCCAGGAAGCCTGCGATGCGATCCGCGCAGCGACCCGCGCACAGGGTTTCAGTGAGCGGCAGGTCTTCAACGCCGAGAATGGGTTCGACTGGTCGCAACTGCTGGAGGCGGGTGCGAGCCTTTCGCTGTTCGCCGACAGACGCCTGATCGAGCTGCGAATTCCCAACGGCAAGCCAGGTGACAAGGGCGCTGCTGCACTACTCCAATACCTGGCAAGGCCTGCCGAAGATACACTGCTGCTGATTACGCTGCCCAAACTCGACGGCAGCGCGCAAAAGACCAAGTGGGCCAAGGCCCTTATCGACGGCAACGAGACCCAGTTCGTGCAGGTCTGGCCGGTCGACGCCCACCAGCTGCCCCAGTGGATTCAGCAACGCCTCGCCCAGGTCGGGCTGTCTGCCACGCCGGAGGCGCTCGATATGATCTCCGCCCGGGTCGAGGGCAATCTTCTCGCAGCCGCGCAGGAAATCGAGAAACTGACATTGCTCGCTGAGAACGGCCAGGTCGATGTGGAGACGGTTCAGGCGTCCGTAGGGGACAGCGCACGTTACGATGTCTTCGGGCTCATCGATGCGGTACTCAACGGCGAAGCCGCCCATGCCCTGCGCATGCTTGAGGGCCTCCGAGGCGAAGGCACGGAGCCCCCTGTCATCCTATGGGCCCTTGCGCGCGAACTTCGCCTGATGCTCAACCTTGCTCAAATGCACGCACAAGGCGTCCCGCTCGACCGCGCATTTTCCCAGGTGCGTCCGCCCGTCTGGGACAAGCGGCGCCCTCTGGTCAGCAAGGCATTGAAGCGCAACGACGCCGGCCGCTGGCAGCTCATGCTGGTCCAAGCTCAAGAGATCGACGCCCGGATCAAGGGCCAAAGCCAAGGGTCGCCCTGGACTGGCCTTTCGAGTCTCTGCCTGCAGATGGCAGGAAAACGCTTGCCCATTTGACGCTACGCCTCACGAAGTCCGCGGCTCATGAGGCGTTTTCGGCCATTGCCAAAGGTCGGTGGTTCGATTCGGCCCAAGGCCGCCTGTGATACACTGCCGCTCAGCCACATCCCTCCCCTCGCCCACGAAGTCCTACCGGAGCCGAGATTTTCGATGTCCGATACCACCTCGCCCAAGCCTGTCTCCAGCGGTGAAAAGTTCAAGACCGCACATGGGATCACCGCGATCAAGGACGGCCAGAAGCGCCGCGCTTCGGCCGAACCGACCGTCTTCGAGCCCAAGCCCAGCTGGTTGCGCGTAAAGGCGCCGAGCGGCAGCCGCTTTGAGGCGGTCAAGCGCAACGTGGGCGAACATCGACTGAGCACCGTCTGTCAGGAGTCTCACTGCCCCAACATGGGCGAGTGCTGGTCCAACGGCACGGCAACGATCATGCTGATGGGGTCAGTCTGTACGCGTGCATGCCGATTCTGTGCCGTCGACACCGGTAATCCCAATGGCTGGCTCGACCTCGAAGAACCTCAGAACACGGCAAAGTCCGTTGAGCTTATGGCGCTGCGCTACATCGTGCTGACGTCAGTGGACCGGGACGATCTCCCAGACGGAGGCGCAGCCCACTACGCGGACTGTGTGCGGGCTATCAAAGCCAATACGCCGCACGTCGTCGTCGAGGCGCTTACACCTGACTTCGATGGAGATGCCGAGGCAATCGAGCGCGTTGTGGATTCCGGGCTCGAAGTGTTCGCTCAAAACGTGGAGACGGTGAAACGGCTGACGCACGTGGTACGGGATCCTCGCGCAGGTTACGAGAAAACCCTGAACGTGCTGGAGCACGCCAAGCGCCATCGCCCGGACGTGCTGACGAAGACCAGCCTGATGCTGGGCCTGGGCGAAACGGATGAAGAGATTCTGGAGACCATGGATGATCTGCGCGCAATCGGCGTCGACATCCTGACACTGGGCCAATATCTGCAGCCGACTCGCAATCACTTGCCTGTCAAACGCTGGGTCAGCCCGGATGAATTCAACCGTTTCCGCGAAATTGGCCTCGAGAAGGGCTTCATGGAAGTCGCGGCTGGCCCTCTTGTACGTTCCAGCTACCGGGCAGACCGAGTGTTTGAAAAGAACAACCTCGGCCTTGCTGCACCGGTCCCCGTGCCGGGCCAACAGACTGAAACGAACCTCATCCCGACGCTCAGCGTGAGCTGAACCTCCGGCACACCCTACGGTCATCTGGCGTGCAGGATGTGGCGGATGAGGAAGTCTCCCCTCGCTCGCATTTGGCTGGTAAGTAGCTCAGCAGGGCTACGTCCGGCAGGAGCACCAGAGTACTCACAGGCAAGCAGCGCAGTCGCTGTCAGCCTGCCGGATAGCCCAATCGCTGCCTCAGGGCTACCTCGAGGCGCTCCACAACCTCGTCGAACGGCACAGCCTGTTCGATAAGATCGCGGAGCTGGACCATTTTCAGGCCCGCGTAGCCGCAAGGATTGATACGCTGGAACGGCGACATGTCCATGTCGACATTAAGGGCCAGACCGTGGAACGAGCATCCCCGGCGAACCCGGAGGCCCAACGAAGCGATCTTGTTTCCGTCTACGTAGACCCCCGGCGCGTCTGGCTTTGGCGCCGCACTGACGCCATAGGTTGCCAGCAGGTCCACCAGGCTTTGTTCCATGGCGGTGACCAACTCGCGCACGCCTAGCCCCAAGCGTCGTAGATCGAGCATTAGATAAGCGACGAGCTGCCCGGGGCCGTGGTAGGTCACCTGTCCGCCGCGCTCCACCTGGATGACGGGAATATCGCCCGGAGCCAGCAGGTGTTCGGGTTTCCCTGCCTGCCCCTGAGTAAACACGCTCTGGTGTTGCAGAAGCCAGATCTCGTCAGGCGTTTGCTCATCGCGCTCGGCTGTCAGGCGGCGCATGGCGTCGAGCGTTGGCTCGTACTCAACCAACCCGAGATGACGAACGATGAGCGGAGCTGCCACTACAGCACCATCTGTACGCGGCCGGTCGCACGCAGATCGTTGTGGATGGCCTGGAGCTGATCAACGCCCGTGGCGGTGATCAACAGCTGCACGGAAAGGAAGCGGCCGTTACGGCTATCGCGAGTTACGAGGGTGCCTTCATCAAGATCAGGGGCGTGGCGTTTGAGCACCTCCACGACCATCTCGGTGAAGCCCTCACCAGCGTCGCCGATCACCTTGATGGGATAGCGCTCGCAGGGAAATTCGATCTTTGGAGGTTGTACTTCGGTATCGGACATGACGACGGGCTCTTATCCCGTGTGCCGCGCGCGGGGCCCCCTTGGGGCAGCCACGCGCAGGCATGGAGGGTTAGTTGAACAAACCGTAGATGAACAGGCGGATGCTATCCCACACGCGGCGGAAGAAACCACCTTCCTCGACCGGCTCGAGTGCGATGAGATCGGCGGTGTGAACGACCTGCTCGCCGTTACGCACCTCGACCTTGCCAATCACGGCGCCCTGCTCGATCGGTGCAACCAGATCAGGATTGACGGTCATCGAGGCAGCAAGCTTCTCGGCCTGCCCTTTCGGCAACGTCATGGTCAGGTCTTGCGCGAGGCCAGCCTTGACCTGCGGCACCGCCCCTTTCCATACACGCGCTTCGGCCAACTCGGTGCCCTTCTTGTAGAAGGTGCGTGTTTCGAAGAAACGGAAGCCATAAGTCAGCAGCTTTTGCGTTTCGGCCGCACGTGCCTGCTCGCTGTTCGTACCGAACACGACGGCGATCAGCCGCTGACCGTCGCGCACGGCTGATGCCACGAGGCAGTAGCCGGCTTCTTCGGTATGACCGGTTTTCAGGCCGTCGACGGTATTGTCGCGCCACAGCAGCAGGTTGCGGTTAGGCTGCTTGATGTTGTTCCAGAAGAACTCTTTCTGCTTGTAGATCGCGTAATGCGCCGGATCCTCATTGATGATGGCCTGGGCGAGAATGGCCATGTCATGCGCGGAGGAATAGTGGTTTGGATCAGGCCAGCCAGTGGCATTCATGAAGTGGGTGTTCTTCATACCCAGTCGCTGGGCTGCCGAATTCATCATGTCGGCAAACGCGTCCTCGCTGCCGGCGATGTGCTCGGCCACGGCTACGCTCGCATCGTTACCGGACTGGATGATGATGCCGTGGAGCAGGTCGATCAGGGACACCTCCTTGCCGACCTCGATGAACATCTTGGAGCCACCCATCCGCCAGGCACGCTCGCTGACGCGAACCATGTCGGATTCCTTGATCTGACCACGGTTGATTTCCAGCGTGGCGATGTAGGCGGTCATGAGCTTGGTCAGGCTCGCAGGCGGCAGGCGCTCGTCCGAGTTGTTCTCGACCAAGATGTTCCCGCTGGCTGCATCCATCAGCAGATAGGATTTGGCAGCCAGTTGTGGAGCGGCAGGGACGACTTGCGCCGAAGCCCAGGTGACCGGCAATACGCTCATGACGACGAGCAGGGTGATACGTTTGGCAAAGCTGGTGATGTTCATCCGTTTCTCTGGCTTGAAGTCTAAAGGTCGAACACTTCTGTGGCACCTACACCTCGAGGGCTCGGCGCCGAGGGCGGTCAATCCGGCTTGACCAGGGTTGGCTGTCCGAGGTTGGCCAACCGAAGGCTGTCCTGCAATTGCCGGGCTTCATCCTGGGACTGTAATGGCCCCAGCCTTACCCGATGCAGTGTCTGCTGATTGCGCACGACCGAGTCAATGAAGACCGGAGCATGCGTGGTCTGGCTCAGCTTGTCCTTGAGCAATTCCGCCGCGTCCGGGTTGGCAAAGGCGCCGACCTGAACGAACAGGCCTGCCGCATCGCCGATCGATTGCGCCTGGCGAGCCACCTGCGAAGGCTGCGTAGGCGCCGCATGCTGCTGAGGGGGCGGAGTATAGTTTTCTACGGTGCGGCTTGCGACCATCGGCGCTGGCGGTACCAGCCCCTTGTCGCTGGCCGGTACGGGACGTCCCTGCTGTGCCCACCACTGAACGGGGTCGACGCCCTCAACGCGTACGTGTGCAGTACCGGTCTCCGCATATCCCAGCTTCTTGGCCGCCGCGAAGGACAGGTCGATGACCCGGTCGGAGTAAAACGGCCCGCGATCGTTCACACGCAGAATGACAGTGCGACCATTGTCCAGATTGGTGACCTTGACGTAGCTTGGCAGCGGTAACGTCTTGTGTGCGGCGGTCATGCCATAGAGGTCGTATGTCTCGCCATTGGCGGTCGCCTGCCCGTGAAATTTCGTGCCATACCAGGACGCTGTTCCCGTCGCCCGGTAGTTGCGCGACTCATTGATCGGGTAATAAGTCTTGCCGAGTACTGTATAGGGGTTGGCCTTGTACGGCCCGTAGTGCGGCATGGGGACAGCGTCAGGAATCTGCGACACATCGACGTCCCACCATGGCGCGCCATCCTTGTGCGGGCGCGCATAAGGGCTGGTCGACCCTTGCTGTTGCTGTGTGGGAACCGAAGCGCGCTGGCTCGAGCAGCTGGCTACCATCAGCCCGACGGCGCCGATGGCAACCAGGCGGAACAGGTGAGTACGCATCAATGCTTGCCTCGTGCTTCTTGGAGTTTCTGGGAGAGCTGGTAGACCGCCATGGCGTACATGGCGCTGCGGTTGTAACGGGTAATGGTGTAGAAATTCGGATGACCGAGCCAGTACTCCGGACCGTTCTCGCCTTCTAAACGAAACGCTGTCAGCGGGATGTCAGCTTCGACAGGCCTTTCCGCTGTCCACCCCTTTGCCTTCAGTTCAGCATAGGTCGTACTTGGGTCCAGCCCCGGGCTCAGCCCTTCATCGGCGCGGCTTCCCGATACGCTCGCTCGGGTCGCGACGGCAGCACCCGGCGTCCAGCCATGCGCCTTGAAATAGCTGGCGACGCTACCGATCGCATCATCCGGATCGCTCCAGATATTGATGTGGCCGTCTCCGTCGAAGTCCACGGCATATGCGCGAAAGCTACCTGGCATGAACTGCGGCAGGCCCATAGCGCCCGCGTAGGAGCCTTTCAGGCTAAGCGCATCCACCTGTTGCTCGCGGACGAGCATCAGATATTCGCGTAGTTGCTGGCAGAAAAAAGTGGCGCGTGGCGGGTAATCGAAGCACAGCGTCGAAAGCGCATCCATGACACGATAGCTGCCGGTATTACGGCCATAGAACGTCTCGACCCCGATGATGGCCACAATGATCTGCGCGGGCACACCGTATTCGGCTTCCGCACGCTTGAGCACTTCTTCGTGCTGGCGCCAGAAATCGACACCCTGAGCAATGCGTGCCTCAGCTATGAACATCGGCCGGTATTCTTTCCAGGGGCGGACGCGCTCGGCCGGACGCGAGATCGCATCCAGAATGGCCTGTTTGCGCTCGACGTCCTTGAAGAGCGAGGTGAGCTGCTCGGATGCGAACCCGTAATTGCGAGACATGTCATCGATGAATGCCTTCACCTCGGGCTTTTGATCGTAGTCACGCGCGATCGCAAGGGGAGCAGCAGCGGCCGATATAACCAAGGCGGCAATCGATAATGCGAGCCGGAAGGACGGTGATTGCATGCGATTCCTTCTTGTTTTCAAGTCTGTGCAATCCATTTCCTGTGCGTTTGGATTGCCATGAGAATCCCGAACGCTGACAGCAGCGTGACCACGTGGGTGCCGCCGTAACTAATGAAGGGAAGCGGAACGCCTACCACTGGAAGCAGACCGCTAACCATCCCGATGTTGATGAATACGTAGACGAAGAAGGTCATCGTCAGCCCGCCCGCCAGCAGCTTCCCGAACAGCGTCTGGGCGTTCGCGGTGATCACGAGCCCACGAAGGATAAGCAGCATGTAGATCACCAGCAGCAGGCTCACACCAACCAGACCGAACTCCTCGCTGAGCACCGCGATGATAAAGTCCGTGTGACTTTCGGGCAAAAAATCCAGATGGGATTGCGTGCCCAACAGCCACCCCTTGCCGAACACGCCGCCCGAGCCAATTGCGGCCTTGGACTGGATGATGTTCCAACCGCTGCCAAGCGGGTCGCTTTCCGGGTCCAGGAAGGTATGGATCCGGCGCTTTTGATAATCGTGGAGCACGAAATACCACATGCCAACCGCCACCGGCACGGCGGCGGTGATCGCACCGATCAGCCAGCGCCAGGGCAACCCTGCCATGAAGATCACGAACGCGCCTGACGCCAGGATCAGCATGGATGTGCCGAGATCAGGCTGCTTGAGAATCAGCACGAAGGGCACACCGATCATCACGAGGCTGATCACCACGTGTTTCAGACGGGGTGGGAGGTTGTATCGGGACAAATACCAGGCGATCGTCGCCGGCATGATGATCTTCATGAATTCCGAAGGCTGGAAGCGGATGACACCGGGGATATTGATCCACCGCGTCGCGCCCATTGCGGTGTGGCCCATCACCTCGACCACTACCAGCAAACTGACGCCGATTGCGTAGCCCAGCGGGACCCAGCGCGCCATGAAGCGCGGCTCGAACTGGGCAATCACGATCATGGCGACCATGCCGATGCCGAACGAAGAGGCCTGCTTTGCCAGCAAATCCCAGTGTCGGCCGCTCGCCGAATAGAGCACGAAGAGGCTGCCGACGCCCAAGATCAGGAGAATGAGTAGCAACCAACCATCGATGTGCAGTCGCTGTAAAAGCGTTGACCGACGCTTGAGCACGTCCTCGGTCGACAACGTACGGTCGAAATTACTCATGGTGTCCACTGGTGTGCTCCGCCATGGGCAAAGGGGGCCTGAATTCTGGTTTCAGATGGCCAGTCTCGTCGAGCAGCCAGGCATCCATGACCTGCTTGACGACCGGAGCCGCAACGCCTGAGCCGGACTCCCCGTTCTCGACCATGGCCGCGACCACGATCTTGGGATCATCCGCAGGCGCGAAGGCCACGAACAGGGCATGATCCCGGTGGCGCTCGGCCAATGCCGCGCTGTTGTATTTCTCACCCTGCCGGATGGCGACCACCTGGGCGGTACCGCTCTTGCCCGCGATGCGATACGCGGCTGTGTTGCCTACCTTACGCGCGGTACCCCGCTCGCTGTGCATCACGTCCTCCATGCCCTGGCGTGCGAAATCCCAGAACCGATCGTCACGCAGCACGACATCCGGCATCGGATCCGGGTCGACAGGCTTTTCACCATCGATGACCTTGGCCAGGTGCGGACGGATCCACTTGCCATGAGTGGCGACGAGGCTGATCGACTGTGCCAATTGCAACGGCGTAACCTGCATGTATCCCTGGCCGATCCCAAGGATCAGCGTCTCGCCAGGGAACCAGGGTTGCTTGTAACGTGCACGCTTCCAATCCCGCGACGGCATGAGGCCAGCCGTTTCCTCGAACATGTCCAACGCAACGCGCTGGCCCAGGCCGAAGCGACTCATGTAGTCGTACATGCGATCGATGCCCATCTTGTGGGCGAGGTCGTAGAAGTAGGTGTCGTTGGAACGAGCGATGGCCAGACGCAAGTCAACCCATCCATCACCGCTACGGTTCCAGTTACGGTATTTGTGATCGTAATTCGGCAGTTGATAGAAACCTGGGTCGAAGACGCGCGTCGTAGGCGTGACCACTCCGGCATCGAGCCCGGCCACGGCGACAACCGGCTTGATAGTCGAGCCTGGCGGATACAGGCCACGCAGTACGCGGTTGTACAACGGCCGATCAATGGAGTCGCGCAACTCGGCATATGCCTTGAAGCTGATACCGGTCACGAACGGGTTGGGATCGAAACTGGGCTGGCTCACCATAGCCAACACCTCCCCCGTCGAGGGCTCGAGCGCTACGATCGCGCCACGACGACCACCAAGCGCCTCCTCAGCGGCTTCTTGGAGGCGCGAATCCAGTGAGAGCTGAATGTCCTTGCCCGGCTTGGGGTCGGTGCGATTCAGAACGCGAAGCACTCGCCCGCGGGCGTTGGTTTCGACTTCCTCATACCCAACCTCTCCGTGGAGTTCGTCTTCGTAGAAGCGTTCGATGCCGGTCTTGCCGATGTGGTGCGTGCCGCTGTAATTGACCGGATCGAGCTTTTTCAACTCTTGCTCGTTGATGCGGCCAACATAGCCCACCGAATGGGCAAAATGCGCACCCAGTGGATAGTGACGGACCAACTGCGCGGCGACATCCACACCTGGGAGCCGGAACTGGTTCACCGCAATGCGTGCAATCTGCTCTTCGGACAACTCGAAATAGATCGGCACGGGTTCGAACGGCCGCCGCCCCTGCCGAAGCCGTTTCTCGAAGAGTTCGCGATCTTCCTGTGTGAGGCCAAGCACCTCGACGATGGTATCGAGGACCTGCTCCCATTTACCGGCACGCTCCCGTGTAAGCGTGAGGCTGAAACTCGGCCGATTGTCGGCAAGAATGACGCCGTTACGGTCATAGATCAGCCCGCGGTTGGGCGGGATCGGCTGTACATGGACACGGTTGTTTTCAGACAGTGTCGAGTGGTACTCGTACTGGATCACCTGCAGGTAATACATCCGTGCGAACAGCACGATCGTGAGCAGGAGAACGCCGATGCCGCCGGCCACCACGCGCTTCCGCACCAGGCGGGCGTCCTTTTCATGATCCTTGAGGCGTATCGGCTGCGGCATTGCGAACGGTACTACTTGTGGTAGGGGTGCCCAGACAGCACGGTCCAGGCGCGGTAGATCTGTTCCCCCACCAGCACCCGCACCAGAGGATGAGGAAGCGTTAGCGGGGATAGCGACCAGCGTTGCTCACTGCGGGCGCATACTTCAGGCGCCAGGCCTTCGGGCCCGCCCACCATGAGATTTACCGTCCGCGCATCCAGCCTCCAGCGGTCCAGCTCAGCGGCTAGCTGCTCGGTGCTCCAGGGTCGGCCCTGGACCTCCAGCGTGACGACCCGCTCGCCCGGCTGAACCTTGCCGAGCATGGCCTCACCTTCCTGTCGGATGAGCCGTGCGACATCGGCATTTTTGCCGCGCGTATTGAGCGGGATCTCGACCAGTTCAAGGCTGAGCTCCGCTGGCAACCGCTTGACGTACTCGTGCCAGCCCTCCTCAACCCATCGAGGCATCTTGGAACCCACTGCAATCAGCCGGAGACGCACGACGAACGCTCCTTATTCGCTGGCTTGCGCTCGGCTCTGCTCAGCCCCCTGCCACAGGCGCTCAAGGTCATAGAACTGGCGTGTCGCTGTCTGCATCACATGGACCACCACGTCGCCGAGGTCGAGCAAGGCCCACTCGCCGCTCTCCAGACCTTCACTGCCCAGCGGGCGGACGCCCTGCTCCTTGACCTTCTCGATCACGTTCTCGGCCAGCGACTTCACGTGACGGCTGGATGTACCGCTGGCAATCACCATGTAGTCGGTAACACTGGTCTTGCCACGCACGTCGATCGTGAGGATTTCCTGACCTTTCAGATCTTCCAGCGCTTCGACTGCCAGCTGTACCAATTGCTCGTTTTGCATGTTTACGTCTTTACCTCAGTTCGAGGACGCCGGGTAAAGCCCCTGCGCCTGTATATAGTTCAGCACGGCGTCCGGCGTGAGAAAGCGGATGGACCGCCCAGCCCGACGACGTTCGCGTATATGTGTCGCGGAAATCTCCAGTGGCGTTTGCCAGATGAAGGAGATCTGCCCGGCCGCGCCCTTGAGCGTCAAAGGATCACTGATACTTCGCGCGGCGACGAGGTTCCGGAGTTCTTCCGGCGCCTCGGTATTGGCGTCCGGCCGCTGCAGGACCAGGATGTGACACAGGTTCAACAACTCTTCCCAGCGATACCAGCCCGGCAGGCCGCAAAAAGCGTCCCAACCAAGCACCAGCAACAGTTGCACCGAATTCCCCAACTCCTGACGCAGCGACTCGAGTGTCTCCACGCTGTAGGAAGGGCGCTCTCGTTTGAGCTCCCGGTCATCAACCGCCAGCCCGTCGACGCCTGCTACGGCCAGCTCGACCATCCGCAGCCGGTGCGTTGCGGCCGTCTGCGGCTGCCCACGGTGCGGTGGCCGGGCACTGGGTATGAGACGCAGCTCATCCAGGCCCAGGAATTCGATCACTTCCACGGCCGCACGGAGGTGACCGATATGAATGGGATCGAAGGTTCCTCCCAATAGCCCGATGCGTCGAGAACCGCTCATCAAGTCCGCACGTGCCCGTCGCCGAACACGACATATTTTTCGCTGGTCAACCCTTCGAGACCGACCGGACCACGCGCGTGAAGCTTGTCCGTAGAAATACCGATTTCCGCCCCAAGCCCATATTCGAAGCCATCGGCGAAGCGCGTCGAAGCGTTCACCATCACCGAACTTGAATCGACTTCGCTCAGGAACCGACGCGCATCGCTGAAATGCTCGGTGACAATCGCATCGGTGTGGTGGGAGCCGTAGTGGTTGATGTGCGCAATCGCTTCGTCCAACGAGGACAGGATACGGATCGCCAGGATCGGCGCGTTGTACTCCGCGAACCAGTCATCTTCGGTTGCGGCCAATACGCCTTGCCCCAGCAGCTCACACGTCCGTCGACAGCCCCGGAGCTCTACGCCCTTTTCGCGATAGATCTTGGCTAACTCAGGCAGGATCGCCTCGGCCCGGTCTTCATGGACAAGCAGGGTCTCCATGGTATTGCAGGGCGCGTAGCGCTGGGTCTTCGCGTTATCGGCGATGCGTATCGCCTTCACGGCATCCGCGGCCTGATCAATGTAGACGTGACACACGCCGTCCAGATGCTTGATCACCGGAACCCGGGCATCGCGGCTGATACGCTCGATGAGCCCCTTGCCACCGCGCGGCACGATTACATCGACAAATTCGGGCATGGCGATAAGCATCCCGACCGCTTCTCGATTAGTAGTCTCAACGACCTGTACGGCGGCCGAAGGCAAACCGGTTTTGGACAGCCCGACATGAATGCACCGTGCGATCGCCTGGTTCGAAAGAATCGCCTCGGAGCCGCCCCGCAAGATCGTTGCATTACCTGACTTCAAGCACAGGCTGGCGGCATCGATCGTCACGTTGGGCCGCGATTCATAGATGATACCGACGACACCGAGGGGGACGCGCATCTTGCCAACCTGGATGCCAGACGGCAGGAATCGCATGTCCCGAATTTCGCCGATGGGATCGGGCAGCTTGGAAACCTGACGAAGCCCTTCAATCATGCCATCGATGCGCGCTGGGGTAAGCGCAAGGCGGTCCAGCATGGCTGCGTCCAGCCCACGCGCACGGGCATTCTCGAGGTCTTTTCCATTCGCCGCCTCGAGCTCGCCACGCGCAGCATCCAGCGCATCGGCTATCGCATCGAGCGCTGCGTTCTTGTCGGCGGTCGTGGCACGAGCAAGCGCTCGCGATGCTTCGCGAGCGGCCCGTCCCAGCCGGGTCATGTAGTCGTGTACGGACTCGCTCATGGCGTCTGCATCCGGCTATCCAAAAAGGGGCTGATTATAGCCGCGACCGGCGGCCACGGACAGCAGAGAGGGGCAGACGGTCCAAGTAAAAGCTTGGTAAATCTGCGCATTCGCCACGCACGCTCGACTGATACTATTGGGCCATGATCCAAAGAGGTCGAGGTCCACGGAATGATCATCGGAACCGGAATGCCGGTTCCGCTCTCGAACAACGATTGCGCTTCGCCTGAGTTTCAACATGTCGTCCTACATTCAAAGCATCAACGCCTGGCTGTCCAGCAATCCTGAGTGGCTGGGCGTTGTTCTCTTCGCGGGTGCGTTCTTCGAATGCCTTGCCATCGCAGGCCTGCTCATTCCTGGCACCGTACTGCTTTTTGCACTCGGTGTACTTGCTGGCAACGGCGTGCTGAGCCTGAGTGAAACACTCATCCTGGCGTTCGCCGGCGGCTTGCTCGGTGACATCGTTTCCTACGGCCTGGGCCGCCGATTCCATGGGAGCATCCGCCAGTTCCCCCTGCTTCGCAGACATCCGCAATGGCTCGATCATGCCGAGCGCCATATCGAACGCTATGGAATCATCAGCCTGCTCATTGGTCGATTCATCGGCCCACTGCGACCAATGCTTCCGATGCTCGCGGGCATGCTGAGCATGCCTTTCATCCGTTTCGTTCTGGTCAGCGTCGTTGCCTCCGCTGGCTGGGCCATTGCCTATATGCTGCCCGGATGGAGCGCGGGCGCGGCACTTCGCCTGCCACTTCCGCCGGGCTTCTGGCCGGAAGCAGCCGTCGTTGTCGGCACGCTTATTGTTGCACTCGGCATTTGCATCCAGCAGGCCATGACCGGAAAGCACTACGCAACGATCCTTACTTGCGGAGTCTGCGCCGTGCTTTTCGTCGCCCTGATGCTCGCCCTTCAGCATTTCAAGTCGCTGGACCAAGGCATCATTTCAGTGATCCAGGAAGCGCGAGAGCCCAGCTGGGATCGTGTGATCGCCTTCATCACCGGCCTTGGAGACTTCAAGGCGCAGCTGCTCGCAGGCATCGCGGCGTGCCTGGTGCTGCTGTTCTCGCGAGAATGGCGAGCCTTGGCGTTCGCAGGATTCACCGGATTGGGCACAGCGGTTGCGAACGGATTGATCAAGCATACGCTCGAGCGTACCCGGCCGGAGGTTCTGGTCGACCCGCTGCACACGTTCAGCTTTCCAAGCGGCCATAGCTCTGCGTCCTTCGCCTTCTGCCTTACCCTGGGGGTGCTTGCCGGACGAGGCCAGGCGGCACGCCTTCGCCTGACCTGGCTATTGGTAGCGAGCCTACCAGCGGTTCTGATCGCCGCAAGCCGTATATATCTGGGTGTCCATTGGCCGACCGACATCATTGCAGGGGCCCTGCTAGCTGGCTTCTTCTGTTCGCTCAGCCTGTTCCTGAGTGAACGCGTTACGCCTATGCAGCCCCTGCCCGCCCGTCGCTGGGCCCTACTGTTGCCACTGAGCCTAACGGTGCTGGTGCTTTTTGCGCTGTGGGTATTCCCTTACAACCTCGAACTGTACCGCTACCAGTAAATCAGCCGTCGCTCCCTTCATGTTGCAGGTTCTCGACGAGAACCTGAATCTGCGCAAGGCGGCGCACCGGGTCGGTCTGCACAAGCAACTGGAGCTTTTCCTCTGGACTGAACGGCAATAGATAGGCCAATTGATTGGCCAGTGCATGCTGCCCTTCGACGGCGCCGCCCATACCCAGGTCTGCCACGAGGGGATGGCCTGCCAAGGCGCGAAGCAAAGCCATCAGGTCCGCGTGCTCATCGGTGATAGGCCGATCAGCCACCTCGCCCAGCCAATCCACTTCGGCCACCGTCAGCTGGTCGCGCTCAACGTCGGCACGATTGACGCGAAAGCGCCGCCCCCCCTCAACGCGAATGCCAAGCAACCCATTGCTACGTTGCTGCCAATCCCGAATGATTGCCTCGCATCCAACAGCCGAAAACCGGTTTGCCGCTTCACCGACCTCCTCGCCCTCCAGGATACAGACCACACCGAAACCACTATCCTGTTTCATGCATCGACTGATCATGTCCAGGTAACGGGCCTCGAATATCTGAAGATCGAGCATGCAGCCTGGGAACAGCACCGTATTGAGGGGAAATAGCGGAAGCATCGTCTCTCCTGTCGCGCCGGTCAGGCGATTATCGCGACCATCAGTGGCAGCAGAACCGCCGTGGCCACGCCCATGAGGCTCATGGACAATGCGGCCAATGCACCACACTCCTCGCTCTCCTGCAAGGCACGCGCGGTGCCGACCGCATGCGCGGTCAAGCCGAGCGCCAGCCCTACGGCGGCAATATGGCGGACGCCGCACATGCGCAACAAACCTGGGCCGATGATTGCACCGAGCACGCCCGTGATGAGTACGAAGACGGCCGCAAGCGCCGCATCCCCTCCCATTTCATCGGCGACCAGCATGGCGATCGGCGATGTCACGGACTTCGGCAGCAAGCTCATCGTCATGACGGGGCCCAGATCGAGCGCCCAGGCAAGCACTGCAATGGCACCTGTCGCGAAACATCCGCCCACCACCAACGTGATCATGATGGGCCAGAATAGCTGCCGAATTCGCCGCAAATTGAGATAGAGCGGGACTGCAAGTGCAATCGTCGCCGGCCCAAGCAAGATCGTCATGATCGACACGCTTTCGCGGTAATCTGCATACGCAATGCCGCAGCTGAGCAATACCCCAACGACCAACAATACCGAAAGCAGCACCGGCTGGAGGAAGACCCAACGTGTACGCTCGTATGCGGCAAGCGCCACCTGGTACGCCGCGAGCGTTATACCAATGCCAAACAGCGGATGCTGCACGATGGCTAACCATGCGCCATGCCAATTCGGATTCATGACTGCCCCCGGCGACGAGCCTGACGTTCACTAAGTGCCTGCATCAGCCAGCCACAAAAGACCATCGAAAGCCCGAGCGACACCACAAGCGCCAGAGCGATTGCCCAGAAGCGCTCCCACAGCGCAGCGCCATACGCCATGATGCCAACCGCAGGCGGAACCAGCAGAAGGGGCAGATAACGCAACAGGCTACTGGCAGCGGCATCGAGCGAAGGCCCGACCTCACCACGAATCAACAAAAATACAAAGAGCGCCACAAGCCCGATAATAGGCGCGGGCAGCATGGGAAGAAGAAGGACATTGATACAAGTGCCCAACAGCTGAAACAGGACAAGCCAGGTCAGACCGCGAAGAAGCATGCGTAAGATCCAGAGCGCACCGGCATGCGCGCCCATGTCGAAGCGTTCACCATCATCGGGCGCAAAAGACGCCCGACACCGCACCACAGTATATCCCCTGTAACGCGGAGACCGGGGAAAGCCAGGCGAGCGGGGGCGATATGCTCATTGCGCGACGCACCCGCATCGCTTGCCGTGGTCCTATTGGAAGAAGCTAAGGGAGGAACGCGTCATGTACCTCACACCGCAACGCGTCCTGATTGCGGGCGCATCAGGCCTCGTTGGCGAACACCTGCTGGACCGCCTGCTCTGCGAACCTACTGTCCAATGTGTATTGGCGCCTACCCGCCGGCCACTGGCGGAACATCCCCATCTAAGAAATCCAATTGGCGAAGATCTCGCCTCGCTATTGGAAGAGGCCGAGCCGGGAATAGACACGGCGTTCTGCTGCCTGGGTACAACTATCGCGAAGGCGGGTTCCGAAGAGGCGTTCAGGTCGATCGATCATGATCTTGTTGTCGAGGTCGGCCGCCGCGCTCGCGCCTTAGGAGCACGGCATTTCATCGTCATCAGCGCCATTGGCGCAGACCCCGATTCCTCGATCTTCTATAACCGCGTCAAAGGCGAGATGGAACAGTCACTCAGAGCACAGGCCTGGCCGCAGCTAACGATCGCGCGACCCTCGCTATTGCTGGGCCTCCGTCAGGAGCGGCGTGTTGTGGAGGCCATCGCTGGCCCGCTCATGAAGCACGTCCCAGGCAAGTGGGGCGCCATCGAAGCCACGCAACTGGCTTGGGCACTATGGCGGTTGGCACTGGAGGACGACGACGGTGTTCGTATCGTAGAGTGCGATGAACTACGACGCCTGGGCAAATAGCAAGCTCGGTTACTCGTCGTCCCAGTTGTAGCTTCCAGGCGCCAGGTTCTCGAATCGCGAGTACTTACCCAGGAACGCCAGCCGGACTGTACCGATCGGGCCGTTACGCTGCTTGCCGATAATAATCTCAGCCACGCCCTTGTATTCGGTTTCGGGGTGATATACCTCGTCCCGGTAAACGAACATGATGATGTCGGCGTCCTGCTCGATCGCACCTGATTCCCGCAGGTCCGAGTTTACGGGGCGCTTGTTGGGTCGCTGCTCCAGCGAGCGGTTCAGCTGCGACAAGGCGATGACCGGACAGTTGAATTCCTTCGCAAGCGCCTTTAGTGAGCGCGAGATTTCGGAGATCTCGTTTACTCGATTGTCACCACTCGAACCCGGAATCTGCATTAGCTGGAGGTAGTCGACCATGATCAAACCCACTTCGCCATGCTCGCGGGCCAGGCGCCGGGTGCGCGCGCGCATTTCCGACGGCGAAATGCCCGCGGTATCGTCGATGAACAATTTACGGTCGTTCAGCAGGTTGACTGCCGATGTCAGGCGCGGCCAATCATCATCGTCGAGCCGGCCGGCACGAACCTTCGTCTGATCAATTCGCCCCAGGGACGCGAGCATACGAATCACGATTGATTCGGCTGGCATTTCAAGCGAGAACACCAGCACCGACTTGTCGCTGCGCATCAAGGCGTTTTCAACGAGGTTCATGGCGAAGGTCGTCTTACCCATGGAAGGACGGCCCGCCACGATGATCAAGTCCGCTGGTTGCAAGCCGCTGGTCTGGTTGTCCAGATCGGTGAAACCAGTCGAAAGACCTGTAATGGCATCCCCGGCATTGAAGAGCTCGTCGATTCGGTCGATCGCCTTCACCAGGATGTCATTGATCGCCATCGGGCCGCCGGTCTTTGGCCGAGCCTCCGCGATCTGGAAGATAAGGCGCTCGGCTTCGTCGAGAATTTCTTCGCCCGTACGCCCCTGCGGTGCATAGGCCGAGTCGGCAATCTCGTTACTGATACCGATGAGCTGTCGGAGCGTCGCGCGCTCTCGAATGATCTGCGCGTATGCCTTGATGTTGGCAACCGACGGGGTGTTCTTGGCCAATTCCCCCAGATAGGCCAGGCCGCCGACCTGACTAAGCTGGCCTTCCTTGTCGAGCTGCTCGGACAGGGTCACGACATCGAACGGCGCATTACGCTCCGCCAAGCGGAAGATGGCGCGGAAGATCAGCCGATGATCATGCCGGTAGAAGTCGCCATCCGACACCTGGTCCAAGACGCGCTCCCAGGCGTTGTTGTCCAGCATCAGACCGCCCAGTACCGCCTGCTCTGCCTCGATCGAGTGCGGCGGGACCTTCAGCGCAGAGGTTTCGAGGTCGTATTGCTGGGGAAGGCTGATGTCATTCATGGCGCAGGAGACAACCAGAGAAAAGGAATTCAGGACCGCGTTTCATTTTCAAAACGCCGAAAAGCAATCGGGCACGCCCACCGAAATGGCACGTGCCCGATTCATAGTGGCCTCACGCGCAAAGCGCAAGACACACCGATCGCCTGCAAAGATTAGGCGGCGATCACGACCAGCTTGACGGTCGCTTCAACGTCAGTGTGCAGGTGCACAGCAACGTCGTATTCGCCAGTCTGGCGAATGGTGCCGTTAGGCAGACGAACTTCGCTCTTGGCGACTTCGACGCCCGAAGCGGTCAACGCATCAGCGATATCGGCGGTGCCGATAGAGCCGAACAGCTTGCCTTCGTCGCCAGCAGTCGCCGTGATGGTGACTTCCAACTCGGACAGCTGAGCAGCGCGGGTTTCGGCAGATGCCTTGCGGTCAGCAGCCGCTTTTTCCAGCTCTGCGCGACGGGCTTCGAACGCAGCGACGTTCTCGGCGGTAGCGGCAGTGGCCTTGCCTTTCGGCAGCAGGTAGTTACGGCCGTAACCAGCCTTGACGTTTACTTTGTCGCCAAGGTTGCCCAGGTTGGCGATTTTTTCCAGCAGGATGACTTCCATTGGGTCTTACCTCTCAAACTTTAACCTTCACCGCCCGTGGAATCGTCTTTGGCGTTCTCATCACGCCGGCGGCGACCACGGAAATCAATCAAACTGTCGACGATGGCCAGGACCACCAGCAACGGATAGATCACGTGCATGAACAGCACGACCACCACGTATAACCCGGCCAACCAGAATCGGCTGAACCCCATCCCATGTATTACGGCCAGGCCTGCAAAGGCCAGCGGAACACTGCAGATTGGCGTCAACATCGCCATCTGAGGCCCGAGATTTGGGCCTAAAAGCATCCCTACCACAAGCAACACGGTCAGCGGCACAGGCAGTCGAAGCGCTCGAAACTCCGCCCCAAACCCACCCGGGTTATACAACAACGCCTGCCAGTAGCGACCGAGCATCAGGCTCAGGATCGTTACCAGCTGAAGCAATGCGGCCATCAGGCCGGTCAGTACCGCGGCGAGCAGCCCGGCCAAGCGCGTACGCTCGTCAGGCGAAAGCTGTTCGTAGGTGTCGCCCAGCAATTGCGGCAGGAACTTCTCGAACTCAGACGCTAGCGCCTGGATGCTCTCGCCGAACACTACCGACAACAACAGCCCGAACACGACACCGACAGCCACACTGGCCATCAGGGTTCGAACCCACGACGCCGTACTGCGCAGCACGAATGCCAGCGCCAGTGTACCCAGCATGACCATGAGGGTCCTCGGCTCACCGAAGTACCACCAGGCCAACGCGGGCAACAACGCCCAGACGACGATCCCGAACGCGTCGCTGAGCCCACGACGCAGCAGCACGAGACTGCTGGCAGCGGCACTCAACCAGAACAGCAATGGCAACGCAGCGGAACCGACCACTACGAGAGTGGCCTGCATACGGCCGCGCATAATCAAATCAGCTAGGGCGCGCATGCGGTTTATCTATCCTTGCTTTCGACAGTCAGACCAATCAGCGGCCGTGGCTGTCGGTGTAGGGCAACAGGGCCAGGTAGCGGGCACGCTTGATAGCGGTGGCCAGCTGACGCTGATACTTGGCTTTGGTACCGGTGATACGGCTAGGAACGATCTTGCCGGTTTCAGATACGTACGCTTTCAGGGTGTTGAGATCCTTGTAATCGATCTCTTTCACGCCTTCAGCGGTGAAACGGCAGAACTTACGACGACGGAAGAAACGTGCCATGGATAGGCTCCTCAAATGATCCGGGATTACTCGTCAGCGCTGTTGTCGCTGCTGTCGTTGTTGCTGTCGTTGGAAGAGTCCGAGTCCGGACGCTCACGACGCTCACGACGCTCGCTGCGGTTTTCTTCGGCCTTCAGCATTTCGGACTGGCCAGTAACGGCTTCGTCGCGACGAATGATCAGGTTACGGATCACGGCATCGTTATAGCGGAAGTTGTCTTCCAGTTCAGCCAGTGCCTTGTTGCTGCACTCGACGTTCAGCATCACGTAGTGAGCCTTGTGAACGTTGTTGATGGCGTAAGCCAGCTGACGGCGGCCCCAATCTTCCATACGGTGGATCTGGCCACCGTCTTCTTCGATGAGCTTGGTGTAGCGCTCGACCATGCCGCCCACCTGCTCGCTCTGGTCCGGGTGAACCAGGAATACGATTTCGTAATGACGCATTGCAGCTCCTTACGGGTTGCAGCCTGCCGCGAATGCGATCAGGCAAGGAGAAAAAATAGACTGACATGCCGATCAAAGGGCGCGGATACGCCTGCCCGACCGGCAAGGGGCGCCATTCTAGAGAAGGGGCCAGGGGGAAGCAAGCGACGGGAAAGCCTTCGATCGGATCCTCGGAAAACCCCGAAAGCCCGCGATCCGCGGGCTTTCGGGCCACTGGTGAAGATCAGAGGCTACGGCATCCTGTATCAGAGCGTGTCCAGGAGCTTGCGAACCGCCTGGACATCATAGGGCTTGAGCATGACGTCCGCGTGGTCGATCCCGTGCTCACGCGGATTAACCGGATATCCGGAGGCGATCACAACCTTCAACGCCCCGTCCTGCTCGCGGGCACGGCGGATCAGCTCGATACCCGACATCCCTTGCAACCCAACATCGGTGAACAAGACATCGAACGCGCCCGGCGTCAGACACTGGAGCGCATCTTCACCCGACTCACACTCGGTCACACGATGCCCCAATTCCTCGATCACTTCACCGGTCAGCATGCGTAGCGTTGGGTCATCCTCGACCAGCAGGATCCGCAGTCCCGCTTCTTGCTCGGTCATCACACTCTCCTCATGCACCGGACTCTCAACCTCCAGATGCGGCTCGATAGTTACCTCACCCGCACCGTCTCGCCCCGTCCGCTCATCCAGCTGACGCCGGATCCGGCGGGCCAACTGCTCGATACCATACGGCTTGCCAAGCAGCTCGACGCCTGGATCGAGCTGACCGCTTGGGGTTATTACATTTTCAGGAAAGCCTGAAGCGAACAGCACAGAGACATGCGGCAGCAAGCGACGCGCTTCCCGTGCGACCTCCATGCACCCGAGCGACCCCGGCATCACGACATCGCTGAAAATCAGGTCGAACGTTCCGCCGGCTCTAAGCAGATCCACCGCTTCACGCGCGTCGCGAGCCTCGGTGACCCGGTAACCCAGCTCACGAAGCATTGCGACGGAAGTCGCCCGAACACCGCTGTCGTCCTCGACAACCAGGACGTGCTCGGTTCCGCCACGGATCTCTTGTGACCGGCCAGCGTCAGAAACACTTCCCTCCTCCAAACAGCGCGGAAGGAAGAGCGTGACCGAGGTGCCGCCGCCCGGTGCGCTGTCCAACAAGATATGCCCACCGCTCTGCTTAACGAAACCGTAGACCATGCTGAGCCCAAGTCCACTGCCAAGGCCGTCTCGCTTCGTCGTGAAGAACGGTTCGAATGCCCTCATGCGTACGTCCTCGGACATTCCACATCCTTCATCGATCACGCTCAGTTCGACATAGTCGCCCGGCTCGACCTCTGAGTGCCCCAGTAATTGTTCCGCATCGAGCACGACATTGCGCACGTGCAACTTCAGCGAACCCACCCCGGACATCGAATCCCGCGCATTGATGGCGAGGTTGAGCACAACGCTTTCCAGACTGCCTGGGTCGACGAAGGTTGGCCAAAGCGTCTCATCTACCTTGATTTCAATCTCGATGGCCTCACCCAACGCGCGGAGCAACGCGTTACTCATTTGATCGAGCATCCCACCAACGTCCACTGGCTTCGGCGCCAATGGCTGCTGACGGGCAAACGCGAGGAGCTGCGAGGCAAGCCGAGCGCCGCGATCTACGGCTTCAAGTGCCGATTCCACTCGCTGGCGTGAAGAGGAATTGAGATCGCCACTGATCTTAAGCAACTGAAGGTTGCCGCCAATGACCTGAAGGACGTTGTTGAAGTCGTGAGCCACTCCGCCAGTCAGCTTGCCGACCGCTTCCAGCTTCTGCACCTGGGTCAGCGCCTGCTCGACCTGTAGTCGCTCCGCCTCGCTTCGCGCCAGCTCGCGCGTGCGCTCGGCGACAAGCTCTTCGAGATGCTGCCGGTATCGAGCCAGCTCCTCTTCGCTGCGTTTTTGCTGCGTGACGTCCTGGCCTTGGGTGAAGATACCGGCCACCCGGCCATCCTCGCCCAGTACAGGCTGGAACGTGAAGTTGGCGAAAATCTGCTCGAGTCGATCACCGCGCTGGATCATCACCGGCATTTGCCGCACGATGAAGGGCTCGCCCGTGGCAAAGCACCTGTCCAGGTGAGCTACGATGCCCTGATCGACCAGTTCCGGAAGCGCCTGCGCCAGCGGAATACCCAGCCGGGCACGATAGTCGACGAGCTTGTCATATGCCGCATTGGTCAGCTCGTATACATGCTCCGGGCCTCGCACGAAGCAGATAAAACCTGGCGCCTGCGCAAAGATGCGCCGCAATTGCTCACCCTCGGCTTGCAAAGCCAAGCCTCGCGCAACGATCCCCTCGGCCAGCTGCATCACGGAGCCATCGTTGCCGCCCGCCTGTCGGGCAAGCTGCAGCTCGGTAATGTCGGATGTTGTGAGCAGTATCGCGTCCAACCCGCCCTGCCCTGCCAGCACGGGCGTCAATGTGGTACTCCAGTAGCGATCTACAACCGCACCCGCGCGCCCCGAACCGTCGGGAATGCGATAGCGGATAACGGGAAGGTTTTCCTGACGCTTGTACTGAATAACGCGCTCGAATGCCGTTACAAGTCGCTGCTCTTCGCCCTGCGCGTCCAGACTGGGCGGAAAGACATCAAGAAGGCAACGTCCGATGAGATCACCGGACGTCATGCCGGTTACAGCGAGGTACGCACGATTGACATCAAGGATGACGAGATCTGGGCTAAGCAACGCATAAGCACTTGGCGCAGCACGGAACAGTGCCTCGAAACCGCAGTGTTGCGACATAAATCCTCCACAAGCCGCCCGCCCGAGACCCTTCCGAGCGTTCACGCGGTGAACATCGAGTTCCATAGACAGCGCGTCTTTACGAGCGATCCCATAGGTTTCCCAAGAGATCGCAGAGAGACACTGCCGTCACAATAACGGTAGCGCCGAAGGAGTCATACGCGCAGCCTGATCAGGGTATTGGCCTCGATCCGGATGCGCACGCTTGAAGTGTCAGCGAGCTTTGCTTTGGCGCTGCCGCAGTGCCTCGAAAAGACAGACGCCTGTCGCAACGGACACATTTAGGCTGCTGACACTTCCTGCCATCGGCAAGCGAACGAGAAAGTCGCAGTGTTCGCGGGTAAGGCGGCGCATCCCCTTGCCCTCCGCACCCATGACCAGCACGATCGGCCCACTGAGGTCCTGTGCATAAAGGTCCTGTTCGGCCTCACCTGCGGTTCCCACAACCCACAGGCCGCGCTGCTGCAGCTTCTCGAGCGTGCGCGCCAGGTTGGTAACCGCCACGAGAGGAATGACCTCCGCGGCACCGCAGGCGACCTTTCGAACCGTCGCATTCAGGGTAGCTGACTTATCCTTCGGGACGATGACCGCCTGCACGCCGGCAGCGTCGGCCGTGCGCAAGCATGCCCCGAGGTTGTGGGGATCGGTCACGCCGTCGAGCACGAGCAGCAAGGGCGGCCCCTCGCTGCGCTCCAGCAGCTCGTCGAGCATGTTCTCGCCCCATACCTGGCTGGGACTGACATCCGCGACGACGCCCTGATGAACGCCCTCCACCCACTCATCAAGTTCGCGCCGCTGGCATTGAGTTACCGCCACGCGGGCGGCCTGCGCGAGGTCCACCAGAACCTGAACCCGCGGATCCTGACGCCCCTCTGCCAGCCATAGCTGCTTCACCCGCTTGGGATGATGGCGGAGCAAGGCCTCAACGGCATGTACGCCGTGAATACGCTCCCACTGGCTCATGATTTGGCCTTACGCTTTCGCGGCGCGGACTTGCCCGCGGCTTTGCCGCTGTCTGGCGCGGTGCTCTTGCGCTTCCCTTGGGCCGGCGTGCTGGCGGCGCGCTTACCGTCCTTGGTTGCCTTACCCTTACTGGTGCGAGCCTCGCCCATCAACGCCTTTTTCATCGCCCGACTCTTGCCGACATCGGTATTGCCAAGCAGTTTTTCCGCCTCGTCGAGCATCTCCGGCGGAACGCTGTTTTCAGCCGGCTTCTTGACGCGACCACCCGAGCGCTTGGCCCCGTCGCTTTTGGACGATCGTTCGGATGTGCGATCGTCACGCCCCTTGCCTCGGCCGCGCCCGCGCGAGGTCGGAGCGGGTTCCCAAACGGTTTCAGCCACCTCGAAGTCGATCTTTCGCTCATCCAGATCGACGCGCATGACCTTGACGGAAACGCTATCACCCAACCTGAAATGGCGGCCGCTTCGCTCGCCTGAAAGCCGATGGTGGATCTGATCGAAGTGGTAATAATCCGCTGGCAACGCCGTCACATGGACCATGCCTTCGACGTAGATGTCCCGCAGCGCTACGAAGATGCCGAAGCCTGTCACCGCAGTGATCACGCCATCGAAGGTTTCGCCTACGCGGTCGCTCATGAATTCGCACTTGAGCCAGTTCACCACATCACGCGTGGCTTCGTCGGCACGGCGCTCGGTCATCGAGCACTGTTCGCCCAGCTGTTCCAGCGCCGGCTCGTCGTACGGATAGATGCGAGCCTTGGGCATCACGGCTGCACCGACGCGCTCAACGTGGGATGTCTGCCGCTTGGAACGGATTACGCTACGGATCGCGCGGTGTACCAAAAGATCTGGATAACGGCGGATCGGCGAGGTGAAGTGCGTGTACGCCTCGTAGTTGAGGCCGAAGTGCCCGTTGTTGTCGGCGCTATAAACCGCCTGGCTGAGTGACCGGAGCATCACCGTCTGGATAAGTTGGAAATCCGGACGATCGTGAACGGTCTCAAGCAGCTTCTGGTAATCCTTCGGTGTCGGTCCTTCCTTGCCCTTGTGCAACGAAAGCCCAAGTTCGGTCAGGAACGCTTTCAGCTTTTCCAGACGCTCAGGCGGCGGGCCATCGTGGACACGGTAGAGCGAGGGAATGTCGTGATCCTGCATGAACGCCGCCGTTGCGACGTTGGCCGCGAGCATGCACTCCTCGATTAACCGGTGCGCGTCGTTGCGCTGGGTCGGCTTGATCTCGGCGATCTTCCGATCCTCGCCAAAGACAATGCGCGTCTCCTGGGTTTCGAAATCGATCGCGCCCCGAACGTGGCGCGCCTTTAGCAGCACCTTGTACAACGAATGAAGTCGCTTGAGGTGCGGCAATACCTCTGCATATTCTTGGCTGAGGCGACGACCATCTTCGGACTTGCCATCCTCCAGCATCGTCGCAACCTTGTTGTAGGTCAGCCGTGCATGGGAATGAATGACCGCTTCGTAGAATTTGTAGTCTGTCATCTTGCCGCTGCGTGAGAGCTTCACCTCACACACCATTGCCAGACGGTCCACATGCGGGTTGAGCGAACATAATCCGTTCGACAGCGCTTCGGGCAACATCGGGACCACCCGCTCCGGGAAGTACACGGAGTTGCCGCGGGTCCGCGCCTCTTCGTCGAGTGCTGAGCCTACTTTCACGTAGTGAGAAACGTCAGCGATCGCAACGAAGAGTCGATAGCCGGAGAACGGACCCCAACTGCCCTTTTCGCAATACACCGCGTCGTCGAAGTCGCGCGCGTCCTCGCCATCAATGGTAACGAACGGCAAGTCGCGAAGGTCGACACGCTTCTGCTTGTCCTTTTCGCTCACTTCCGGTGCGAGCTTGGAGGCTTCCTTCTCGACCGCCTCAGGCCAAACGTGCGGGATATCGAAGCTGCGAAGCGCCACATCAATTTCCATGCCCGGCGCCATGTAATTGCCGATCACTTCAATGACGTCGCCCTGAGGCTGGAAGCGCTGGGTCGGCCAGTGCGTGATACGGATCTCGACGAACTGCCCAGGCTTGGCGCCTGCATTACGGCCTGGAGTGACGAGAACCTCCTGCTGAATTTTCGGGTTATCCGGCGTGACGAAGCCAACACCGCTCTCTTCGAAATAACGGCCGACGATGGTTTCATGCGCGCGCGATACCACCTCTACGAGCGATCCCTCGCGGCGGCCACGGCGGTCAAACCCTGCGACGCGAGCCAGCGCGCGATCACCGTCGAACACCAGCCGCATTTGCGCCGGGCTCAAGAACAAATCGTCGCTCTTGTCATCGGGAATGAGGAAACCGAAACCATCACGGTGCCCGCTGACACGGCCGAGGATCAGATCGAGCTTATCGACCGGCGCGTAAGTGCCGCGACGGGTGTAGATCAATTGACCATCGCGCTCCATTGCGCGCAGACGGCGTCGGAGCGCTTCGAGCTGCTCCTCTCCGGCCAGTCCGAATTCCTCCACCAGCTGCTCACGGTTGGCCGGGGAACCGCGGTCATCCAGATGTTTGAGGATCAGCTCGCGGCTGGGGATAGGGTTATCGTATTTCTCCGCTTCACGAGCGGCCTCGGGATCGAGGGATTGCCAATCGGCCATTGAGTGGAAGTACCTTCTTGATAATTCAATGTTGAAATTCGTATATGCGTATTGAAGCGCGAAACGGGCCGCCGAGGCAGCCTTGCCTGTGCAATAAAATTTTTTCACAACAGGGGTTTACAACCCAAAACCCGGTCCGTATAGTGCGCCCCCACAACGACAGCAAACGTTGTTGAGTTGAAGCGACGCAGCATACACCGCTTCAATGCCCAGGTGGCGGAATTGGTAGACGCACTAGGTTCAGGTCCTAGCGGTGGCAACACCGTGGAAGTTCGAGTCTTCTCCTGGGCACCATATTCCACAAAAAACCGAGCCTCTGGCTCGGTTTTTTGTTTGCGCTGAATAAAATCTAGCGCAATGCGCCGATTCGAGCCAGTGCCCCGAGCTGGAATACGCGCACTGCGATCCTAATCCCCTGCCGACGGCTGCAGCCTCCAAATGGCCCTGCGCGCCGGTGAAATCGCGCCGCCTGCGTGACAGCCAACTCGATCGGAGCGGCTCAGCGCTGTGGACCGCGCGCGCAAAAAAGGGCCGCCGAAGCGACCCCCTTCTTTACCCACCATTCGATCAGCTGTAAGGATGCTGGAGAACGATAGTTTCGTTACGGTCCGGCCCAGTAGAGATGATCGCGATGGGCGCGCCGACGAGATCTTCGATACGCTTGATATAGGCGCGTGCGTTGGCAGGCAACTCGTCGAGACTCTTGACACCAACGGTCGACTCACTCCAACCCGGCAGATCTTCATAAACCGGCTGCAGACCGATGTAGCTGTCTGCATCGGTAGGTGCGTCAACGAGCAACTGGCCGTCAGCATCCTTATAGCCGACGCAGATGCGGATCGTTTCGAGACCATCGAGAACATCCAGCTTGGTCAGGCACAGCCCGGAAATGCTGTTGATTTCGATCGCGCGACGAATGATGACCGCGTCGAACCAGCCGCAGCGACGTGCGCGACCTGTGGTCGATCCGAACTCGTGGCCTTTCTTCGCCAGGTACGCGCCGGTCTCATCGAACAGCTCGGTTGGGAACGGCCCGGACCCCACGCGCGTTGTGTACGCCTTGGTGATACCGAGGATGTAGTCCAGATAGAGCGGACCAAAGCCCGAACCGGTCGCCGTGCCGCCCGCGGTCGTGCTGGAGCTTGTCACGAACGGATACGTGCCATGGTCGATATCGAGCAGCGAGCCCTGCGCGCCCTCGAACATGATGTACGCATTCTGGCGACGGAGCTCATGCAGTCGCGCAGCAACGTCGGTGATCAGCGGCTTGAGCACTTCGGCATAGCCCAGCGCTTCGTCGAGCGTCTGCTGGAAGTCGACCGCAGGCTCCTTGTAGTAATGCTGCAGTACGAAGTTGTGGTAATCGAGCAGCTCTCCGAGCTTCGCGGCAAAGCGCTCGCGATGAAAGAGATCACCGATACGCAGGCCGCGACGGGCCACTTTGTCTTCATACGCCGGCCCAATACCACGCCCGGTGGTACCGATCTTTGCATCCCCGCGCGCTTTCTCACGGGCCTGATCCAGCGCCACGTGGTAAGGAAGAATCAATGTACAAGCCGGACTGATCCGCAGGCGCTCACGCACCGGAACGCCCTTGCTTTCGAGGTTGGTGATCTCGCGCATCAGCGCATCGGGCGCAACCACGACACCGTTACCGATGAGGCATTCTACATTTTCACGCAGGATGCCGGATGGAATCAGGTGGAGGACAGTCTTCTCGCCATTGATCACCAGGGTGTGGCCAGCGTTGTGGCCGCCCTGATAACGAACAACTGCAGCCGCCTGATCGGTCAACAGATCGACGATCTTGCCCTTGCCTTCGTCGCCCCACTGGGTCCCAAGGACCACCACATTCTTACCCATAACGCTTGTCCCCTCGAACTCGAAGCCGGCGTTCGCCAGCGAACTTGTTTAGACCGTCAGCGGCAGAACCTTCCAGCCGCCATCCTGCCAGCACAGCTGGCGGTCACAGCCCGCAGTGCGGGCCGCCGCAATGTCCTGCCCAGGCATCGCCTGGATGACGCGGGTGCCGCTACGGCGAAGCGCGCTTACTGCATTCCACAACAATAGATCGTGACTATCCGGCGCCCAAACGCCAGGTACGACGTCAACCCTGGGCATGTCGCCCAGGGTGACCAGGGTCTTGAGATCCGTGGAGAACCCGGTAGCGGGACGCGCGCGCCCGAAATCGCTACCAATGTCATCGTACCGACCGCCCTGCGCGATCGCCTGACCTACGCCAGGGACGAAGGCCGCGAAGACTGCGCCGGTATGGTAGTGGTAGCCACGCAGCTCGCCCAGATCGAAATAGAGCGGCAGTTCCGGGTAACGCGCAGAGAGGGTGTCAGCGATGGCGATCAACTCATCGAGCGCAGCATGGACATCATCCGGCGCGTCAACCAGTGCCGCCTGGGCCAGATCCAGCACCTCACGACTACCACATAGGTCAGCGAGGGCCCGAAGCATGTTCGCCAGCCCGGCGGGAAGCGGCTCGGTCAGCGCATGGATCTCGTCTATCGCCTTGCGCTGCAGGGCATCGAACAGGATCTGCTCGGCAGCACCCGACAGGTTCGCGGCCTTCGCCAGCCCACGGTAGATACCGACATGGCCGAGATCCATATGCACGTCAGGAACCTTGGCCAGTTCGAGCGTCTCGAGCATCAGGCTGATCACTTCAAGATCGCCCGCGGGCGTGGCGTCCCCATAGAGCTCTGCGCCCAGCTGGATGGGACTACGGGACGTAGACAGCGCACGAGGCGTTGCATGCAGCACACTACCCGCGTAACAAAGTCGGTTCGGCCCGGAGACCTTCATGCTGTGAGCGTCGATGCGCGTGACCTGGGGTGTGATGTCTGCGCGAAAGCCCATCTGACGCCCCGACTGCGGATCGGTCACCTTGAATGTACGGAGATCAAGGTCCTGACCTGCGCCGGTCAGCAGCGATTCGAGAAACTCGATATGGGGGGTTACGACGAATGCGTAACCCCAGCGATGAAAGAGATCCAGCACATCACGCCGAGCCACTTCGATTCGTGCCGCCTCGGGCGGTAGCACCTCTTCGATGCCATCTGGCAGGAGCCAGCGGTCTATCGTCGCCATCTAGCCTTCCCCTTCTGACCGAGCGATCCACGCCCGGCAAACGGACGCCTTCACGGCGGCCGTCATGTATGAACCAAGAATGCGAGAGCGCCTGACGCGGACATTTCACTATCCTGCAGACGCAAAAAAGCCGGGCTTTTTTCCCGGCTGCCGCATCATAACACGTTTCAGTCCCGGGTCACCCCAGCGGGCACGATGCCCGCCAGAAGGTGCCCAGCTCGAACCTTAAGGGCGGAAGTTCTCCAGGTAACGGAAGAAGTCGCTGCTTGGGTCGAGCACCATTACGTCACGCTTGTCCGCAAAGCTTTCGCGGTACGCCTGAAGGCTACGGTAGAACGCGTAGAACTCTGCATTCTGATTGTAGGCCTGGGCATAGATCGATGCTGCTTGTGCATCGCCGTCGCCTCGGATTTCCTCGGCGTCGCGATAAGCGTCGGCCAGAAGCACACGACGCTGACGATCGGCATCGGCGCGAATACCCTCAGCCAGCTCGCGACCTTTCGCACGATGCTCACGCGCCTCACGCTCACGCTCAGAGCTCATACGCTCATAAACGCTGCGGTTGACTTCACGCGGCAGGTCGATCGCCTTCACACGCACGTCGAGAACTTCGATACCGAGCTCTCGACGCGCCATGCCATCGAGCACGGCCGTCATGTCGGCCATGAGCGCATCCCGCTCACCGGACACCACCTCATGAAGCGTGCGCTTACCAAACTGGTCACGCAAACCGGCTTCCAGGCGACGGGACAAACGCTCGTCCGCAATCTGCTTCATACCCGAGGTAGCGGTATAGAAACGATTGGCGTCCGAGACTCGCCACTTGGCATACGCGTCCACCATGACCGCTTTCTTCTCAAGTGTCAGGAAGCGCTGCGTTACGGTATCCAGCGTCAGCAGACGACCGTCGAACTTGCGCACGCGATTCACGTAAGGAATCTTGAAATGCAGGCCCGGCGGCACATCCGTTTCCACTACACGGCCGAACTGCAGCAGCACCGCACGCTCGGTTTCAGACACGATATAGAAGCTGGACCAGACAACGATGGCCAGCACGACCCCTGCAATGAGGGCGAATAGCGATTTGTTGGTCATCAGCGACTCTCCCTAGAACGCAGGTCACGCTGGTCCAGCTCACGGGCGATGCGGGATCCGAGATCCGCGGTACCGGCGCTGGCAGAGTTGGAGGACGAAGAGTTGTTCGAAGCCGAGCCTTGACCCCGCCCACTCTCGACCATCTTGTCGAGCGGCAGGTAGAGCAGGTTGTTCTGACCCTTGTCACCCGTCACAAGAACCTTGCTGGTGTTGGTCATCATTTCCTGCATCGTCGCCAGATAGAGACGCTCACGCGTAACCTCCGGCGCCTTCTGGTACTCGGTCAGCAGCTTGACGAAACGATCCGCCTCACCCGAAGCCCGCGCCACGACTTCCTCGCGATAACCGTTTGCCTCCTCGAGCAGGCGCTGCGCCTGGCCGCGGGCCTCTGGGATCACGCCGTTGGCATAGGTTTCAGCCTGGTTACGCTCACGCTGCTCATCCTCACGCGCCCGGATGACGTCATCGAATGCTTCCTGAACCTCACGTGGTGCCGAAGCGCTCTGGATGTTCACCTGAGTCACGGTGATACCCGCCTTGTAGACATCCAGGAATCGCTGCAGGCGCTCACGGACCTGGGCGGCGATGGCTTCACGACCTTCGGTCAGCACCTGATCCATCGTCGAAGAGCCCACGACATGGCGCAATGCGCTGTCCGTCGCGTGTTCAAGACTCGTTTCGGGCTGGTCGACATTGATCACGAAGTCACGCAGATTGCTGATCCGGTATTGCACGGTCAGAGGGACTTCCACGATGTTCTCGTCCTGCGTCAGCATCGCACCCTGCTTGCTGTAAGCACGCTCTCGTGTGACGTTTTCCTGATACTTGGTATCGAACGGTGGGAAATAAATGTTAAGGCCAGACTCAACGGTGTCGTGGTACTTACCCAGACGCAGGATTACCGCCTGCTCCTGCTGGTCGACCACATAGACCGCGTTGTAAAGCCAAGCACCGACAAGGACCAGCAGAACCACGAGCAGCATGCCGAAGCCGCCACCTTTGCTACCGCTACCACCGCTATTGGAGCCACGCTTCTTGCCACCGAAGATCCCGCCCAGGCTTTCCTGCAGTTTGCGGAAAGCCTCGTCGAGATCTGGTGGCCCCTGACGACCGCCGCCTTTGCGACCGCCCCAAGGATCTTGGTTATTCGAATTGCCACCCGGCTCATTCCAAGCCATAGCGCTCTCCATCACTGATATGCAAAAACGCGCCCACGGCGCGCCGCCAATCCTACAGAATCCCCCGATCGGCGCCAAAGGCCACCGGCCAGCCATTATTGCAAAGTGTGTTGTCGTATGAAGACGTCTGGCTCCAGGCCTTCACGACTGACCAATCGGTTAAGTTCTACGCGTGGCAAACGAACTGAAAGCAAAGTGTCGCCCTGCTCGTCATGCCGCTCCTCCTTGACCGCCCCCGTGGCAAAGAGCTGGGAACGCAGGCGCGCCAAGTGCTGCGGCAACCGCAGCGTGCCCGTGAACATGTCCTCGCCTACCAGCTCGGCGATGGCTTCACGAATGAGTTCAAGCCCGACGCCGTCGCGTGCCGATACCCACACCCGGCGAGGAATACCCTGCTCGTCTCGCTGAATATGAGGTTCAACGCTCTCGAGAAGGTCCAGCTTGTTGTACACCTCGAGGATCGGCAGCTCGTTGGCGCCGATCTCCCCTAGCACCGCCATCACTTGTTCAATTTGCTCGTCCCGATCGGGCTCGTGCGCATCGATAACATGCAGCAGGAGGTCGGCATTGGCCGATTCCTCGAGTGTCGCCCTGAACGATTCAACGAGCTTGTGCGGGAGGTGGCGAATGAATCCCACTGTATCCGCCAGAATCACAGGCCCCACATCGGGCAACTCGATTCGGCGGAGCGTCGGGTCCAGCGTGGCAAACAGCTGGTTTGCCGCGTACACCTCGGAAGTCGTCATTGCGTTGAACAGTGTGGACTTGCCGGCGTTGGTATAACCCACCAGGGAAACGGAAGGAATCTCGGCGCGGCGACGGCCACGCCGCGCCTGGTCTCGCTGGCTGCGGACTTTTTCGAGCCGCTGCTTGATCTGACGGATGCGAACACGCAACAGACGACGGTCCGTCTCGAGCTGAGTTTCGCCCGGCCCGCGCAGGCCGATGCCGCCCTTCTGGCGCTCAAGGTGAGTCCAGCCACGAACCAGTCGCGTACTCATGTGCTCGAGCTGCGCAAGCTCTACCTGAAGTTTGCCTTCATGGGTACGCGCACGCTGGGCGAAAATATCGAGAATCAGCCCGGTACGATCCAGAACACGGCACTCAAGTGCGCGCTCCAGGTTTCGCTCCTGGCTAGGAGAAAGGGTGTGATTGAAGATAACGAGCTCGACCCCTTCGGCATGGACGAGGTCGTGCAATTCTTCGACCTTGCCCGTGCCGACGAGGTACTTGGCAGTCGGCCTGTGCCGCGGAACGTTGACGAATGCCACCGTTTCGGCACCGGCCGATCGGGCCAGTTCTGAGAACTCGTGAGGGTCTTCCCGCACGTCGGGGTCCTGACCTTCCAGGTGTACCAGAATGGCCCGTTCACCCCCGCCGGGTCGCTCGAAGAACAATGCCGGCCCCGTCAGGCGTTACCGGGCTCGGACTGCTCCTGCTCATTGCCACTGGGCAGCCGGACCGGACGGCTTGGTACCACAGTCGAAATGGCATGCTTGTAAACCATCTGGCTGACGGTGTTCTTGAGCAGGATAACGAACTGGTCGAACGATTCGATCTGGCCCTGCAGCTTGATGCCGTTGACCAGATAAATGGAAACCGGGACGCGCTCTTTGCGAAGCGTATTCAGGTAAGGGTCTTGTAGCGAATGCCCTTTTGACATGTGACGCACTCCTTATCGAGATTTGAATTTTTTAAACTGGTATACGAACTCGCCACTGTCAGGGGCGAATGCGCTGAATGAGGGGTCACCTCAATATGGAGGCCGTCTTCAGGTATTTCAAGACGAGTGAGCGATTACCCGTTGCAAGGCTGTCCAACCAGACAAGATCGGACCAACTTCGGAGCCAGGTGAACTGTCGTTTGGCCAACTGCCGCGTCGCGATGATACCGCGCTCTTCCATCTCCCCTCGCCCCATCTTGCCGTCCAGGTACTGCCACACCTGTCTGTAGCCAACAGCTCGAATCGAAGGCAACCCCTCATGCAAGTCTCCTCGCGCCCGCAAGCTTTCGACCTCCTCCACGAACCCCTGTTCCAGCATCTGGCCGAAACGCAGGGCAATTCGTTCGTGTAACGTCCGCCGCTCCGCGGGTGCGATTGCGAATTGCGCAACAGTATACGGCAAACGGCCGTTTTCGCACGCCGCTGGGCTGCCATTTTGAGCGCTTTGGCGGCGGCGAAATTCGCTCATCGTGACGCCGCTCAAACGGTAAACCTCCAGCGCCCGCAGCAGGCGCTGCGGATCGTTGGGATGGATGCGTAAAGCAGACTCCGGGTCGATGCGTGCAAGTTGCTTATGCATCGCCATCCACCCGCGCTCCTGAGCCTCTCGCTCTAGCTGCAGACGCACCTCTGCGTCTGCGCCTGGCATGTCGGCCATGCCTTCGATCAACGCCTTGAAGTACAGCATGGTCCCGCCAATCAGCAGCGGGATACGGCCACGCGCTGTGATATCCGCCATCAGCGTGAGCGCATCGGCGCGAAAATCTGCGGCAGAGTAGCTTTCCAACGGATCGCGGATATCGATGAGATGATGGGGAAACTGTGCGAGGAGCTCAGCCGACGGTTTCGCGGTTCCGATATCCATGCCGCGATAAACAAGAGCCGAGTCGACGCTGACCAACTCGCACGGCAGCTGATCGGCCAGCTCGATAGCGAGGTCGGTTTTCCCGGAGGCTGTCGGCCCCATGAGGAAGATCGCGGGTGGCAAGCTGGACATGATCGATCTCGGCGCAAAGGGCGCCTAGTTTCCAAATGCGTGACGCTGCATGCAAGCGTGACCTGCCTCACTGGCTGGAGCCGTGTCATTGCCCACGAAGGAAGAGCTTGTCCAACTGGTCCATGCTCATCTGCGTCCACGTTGGACGGCCATGGTTGCATTGACCACTGCGCTCCGTCTGCTCCATGTCCCGCAGCAGGCCGTTCATCTCGGGCACGCTGAGCCGTCGATTGGCACGCACGGCGCCGTGACAGGCCATGGTCGCGAGAAGCTCGTTCAGATGCGCCTGGATGCGATCACTGCTGCCGTATTCCAACAGGTCCGACACCACGTCTCGTACGAGCTGGCTAGCATCGGCCTGTTTCAGCAGCGCAGGAATCTGTCGAATCGCCAGTGTCTCCGGCCCAAGGCGCTGCAGCTCGAAACCCAGGCGGTCGAACCACTCGACATGTTCCTCCGCGCAGTCAGCTTCCCGCTGGCTGAGCGCGATGGATTCTGGAACCAGCAGCGGCTGCCCACGCAGACCCTCGCTGGCCATTGCTGCTTTCAGCCGCTCATAGGTGATGCGCTCGTGAGCCGCATGCATGTCCACGACAATCAGGCCCTGGGCATTCTCAGCAAGGATGTAGACGCCCTTGAGCTGGGCTACGGCATAACCAAGCGGCGGCACATCGCTGTTGGCCTCAGGTAAAGGCGCAGGCTGCGCGCCCGTTTCGAGTGGCGCATAGAAGTTCTTGTACGCGCCTTGCATCTCCGCCGTCGCAGGCGGCACAGCCTGAGCGCGGTAGCCGCCATATGCGGGCGACACGCCGTAGGACTGTCCCTGCGCTGCCGTATCCGGCATGGACGCCCCCATCGGCATGGCCGGCTGGACGGGCATTTCCAGCACGGTGGCAGCCAGGCTCATTTCGCCTTGCGGCCCAAACTCGCCCGCTGCCGGGCCGGTGGGCCGCACAACCGCCGGCGACACAGTTGCCAGCTGATCCTCGGGCCGTACCTCGCCCAGGGCCCGATGCAGCGTGCCGTAGAGAAAGTCGTGGACCATCCGGCTTTCACGGAAACGAACCTCATGCTTGGTTGGATGTACATTCACATCCACCACTGCCGGGTCGACCTCGAGAAAAAGCACGAAGGTAGGATGACGGCCATTGAACAGCACGTCCCGATAGGCTTGGCGCACGGCGTGCGCGACCAGCTTGTCGCGGACCATGCGGCCATTCACATAGAAGTACTGAAGGTCGGCCTGGCTACGGGAGAAGGTCGGCAGCCCAACCCACCCCCAAAGGCGAACACCGTTACGCTCCACTTCGATTGGCAACGCCTGCTCGAGAAATGCAGGCCCACAAACCGCACCTACCCGTCGACCACGCGCCGTAGCATCCCCTGCCTCATGCAACGCCAATACGCTCTTGCCGTTGTGACGCAGGTGAAACGCCACATCGAAACGCGCTAGCGCCAGACGACGAATCACTTCCTGGAGGTGATCGAATTCCGTCTTTTCGGTCCGAAGAAACTTACGACGCGCTGGCGTATTGAAGAAAAGATCGCGGACTTCGACCGACGTACCTACCGGATGGGCCGCTGGCTGGACCCTCGCTTCCATGTCGCGCCCTTCGGTCTCGACCTGCCAGGCCTGATCGGCATCGGCAGTACGCGATGTCATCGTCAGTCGGGCAACCGAGCTGATCGAGGCCAGCGCCTCGCCCCGAAAGCCCAGACTCAATACACGCTCAAGATCCTCGAGATCCCGAATCTTGCTGGTCGCGTGGCGCGCCAGCGCCAACGGCAGGTCATCCGAAGGAATCCCCGAACCATCGTCGCGGACGCGAAGCAGCTTGATACCGCCCTGTTCGACTTCGACATCTATACGACGCGCGCCCGCGTCAAGACTGTTCTCAAGCAGCTCCTTGATAACGGAGGCGGGCCGCTCAACGACCTCACCTGCAGCGATCTGGTTGGCAAGACGGGGGCTCAGCAGGTGGATTCGGCGCGTATCAGTCATCACTTGCGGCCAGCGTGGTCGCCGGAATATCGAGGGTCTGACCAACCTTGATCACGTCAGTGGACAGCTTGTTCGCACTACGCAACGAGGCGAGGCTGACTTGGTAACGCTGGGCAATCATCGCCAGGCTTTCGCCCGAGCTGACGACATGCTCGCGCGGCCCCATCGCCAGCTTGCCGGAATCACGCAACCACGCAATGTAGGTGCCGGGCGGTGGGTTCTGCGCGAAGAAGTCGCGGACGCCGCTCGCGATGGATCGTGCAATGCCCTGCTGGTGGCTGGAGGACAGCAGCTTGGCAGCCTCGCCCGGGTTGGAAATGAAGCCCGTCTCAACAAGGATGGACGGAATATCCGGCGACTTGAGCACCATGAAACCAGCCTGCTCGACCTTACGCTTGTGCAACGGAGTCATCTTTCCAATGTGGTTGAGCACCTTCTGGCCGACATTGAGACTCGAGGCCATCGATGCCGTCATCGACAGGTCCAGAAGGACGCCTGCCAGCATCTGGTCCTTGTCGTCCAGGCTCACATTGCCCGTACCGCCGATGAGATCCGAGCGGTTTTCGTTATCGGCCAGCCACCGCGCTGTCTCGGAGGTGGCACCTCGATCCGACAGCGCAAATACCGATGCACCAAATGCCGACGTTCTTGGGGCGGCATCCGCATGGATGGAGATGAACAGGTCAGCGCCCTTCTTGCGCGCGATCTCAGTCCGCTTGCGCAACGGAATGAAGTAATCCCCAGTGCGTGTGAGTTCGCCGCGATAGCCTTTCTGAGCGTTGAGCTGGCGCTGCAGCTCCTTGGCAATCGCGATCGTCACGTCCTTCTCACGGGCCCCTCTGGGGCCAAGCGCACCGGGATCCTCGCCGCCATGGCCAGCATCGATGGCAACGACAATGTCACGCTTGCCGCTCGGCACAGGCGGTAGCTTCGCTGATGGCTTGGCGGGTGTCACCGGCGTAGCCGGCACACTGGCGGTAGTCGTTGCAGGCAAGCTCGGCGAGAGGTCGGCGCCCTTGTCGAAGAGGTCGATGACGAGCCTGTTGCCGTATTCCTGGTTGGGATCGAGCGCGAAGCTCTTGGCCGTGACCTCGGCCGACAAGTCAATAACGACGCGCAGCTCATCTGCCGATCGCTGGGCAGACCGGATGCTCGTGATAGGGGTATTTGCGAGCGGAAGCTGATCGAAACGCGTTTTGAGATCCGCACCCTTGATGTCGACTACGATTCGATCGGGTGCAGTCAGCGTGAACAGGCTGTGCTGAACCGGACCGGAAAGATCGAACACCAGACGCGTGTTATCCGGCGCACGCCAGAGGCGGACGCTCCGCACATCCGAGGCCGCAAGCACTTCGACGGCCAGGAACGCCAGCAGCAGACCCACAATGCCGCGCAACATACCCACCCGCATTACGATCCCCATTGCTTCTTCATACTCCTGTGGCGAGGGCAGCACACCAGGCTTCACCCCGCTGACCGTGAGGCACGAAGTGGAGCACACGCCCTTCAGCTTGCGCCGTAATGGTAATGGCCATGTCCGGCTTTGGCAAAACGCCGGCGCCCCGCTCGGGCCATTCGATCAGGCACAGGGCATCTTCGGCAAAATAATCCCGGATGCCCAGAAATTCCAGTTCCTCGGGGTCCACTAGTCGGTAAAGGTCAAAATGGTAGGCCTGGACTTCTCCGACCTGGTACGGCTCGACCAAGGTAAAGGTAGGGCTCTTGACCCGCCCTTCATGCCCAAGGCCTCGTATCAGCCCCCTCGACAGTGTCGTTTTACCTGCGCCAAGGTCACCGTTGAGGAAGATCACGCCATGACCTGCCGTGATACGAGCCAGGCGCGCGCCCAGCGCCATCATGGCGTCTTCGCCTATTACATGAAGGGTCAATCCTGAAGCGGCCGACACGGTGAATGCTCCTCGAGAACGGTCCTGATATAGGTGGGTAGATCACTGGCAGCCAGACCTCGGCCTTCCGCCCGGCCAATGCGCTCGCCAGCGCAGGCGTGCAACCAGACGCCCAGGCAGGCGGCATCGTACGCGTTCATGCCCTGTGCTCTCAACGCGCCGATCAATCCGGCCAGCACATCGCCGAGGCCCGAACCCGCCATCGCCGGATGGCCGCGATCGCACACCGATACCGCACCTCCCGGGGCGGCAATGACGGTACCTGCGCCCTTCAATACGACGCACGTATCGTAACGCTCCGCAAGCGCCTTAGCGGCCCCGTAGCGGTCAGCCTGTATGTCCCGTGTAGATGCGTTCAACAGCCTGGCCGCCTCTCCTGGATGCGGCGTAATCACTGCATCCTTTGGCAGCCTCACGTTCCCGCTTGCAAGCAGGTTCAGCGCATCGGCATCCCAGACCTGCGGCAAATCGGCGAGCGCTACGCCGCTCAACAGGCTTCGCCCCCACGGCCCCTGGCCAAGCCCAGGACCGACGACAACCAGATCGGCCTTTTCAATCATGGCCCTGAGTTCATTCGCTGACCGCACACCATGAGTCATCACCTCGGGCCGTCGTGCCTGCGCTGCAGCGACATGCTCTCCGCGCGTTGCGACGGACACCAGTCCACTGCCTGATCGCAAGGCGCTTTCGGCCATAAGCAAGGCGGCCCCGCCCATGCCACGATCCCCTCCTACGACCAATACATGCCCAAAATGCCCCTTGTGCGCGGTTGGCGAGCGCGGGGAAAGGGCGGGCAGGTTGGCTGCCGTCAGCCGTCGCGTCTGCGAAGGGGCATTGTTCGAATCGCCATCGGCTAGCGGATCGAAGACCAACGAACCGACATGCGCGCCCGCCTCGCCTGTGAACAGTCCCTGTTTGAGTGCAATAAAGGTAACCGTCACCGTCGCGTTTACGGTTGGCGTCTCGGCATGACCTGTATCAGCATTCAGACCGGACGGTACATCGACAGCGAGAACGGGCAATCCGCTTTGATTGATCGCATTGATGGCGCTGTCGAAAGGCGCACGGATACTCCCCTTCGCACCGATACCGAGCAGCGCATCAACGACGATGCCGTCGAGCAGGGCGTCATCGCGCCATGGCTGGATGTCGACGCCCAGTTCGACGCACTGCGCATGCGCCTTCGCCGCGTCGGCGCCCAGCTTCGCAGGGTCTCCCACGGCCCACACCTTCACAGCCCAGCCCACGCGCTGGGCCAACGCCGCGATCAGGTATCCATCCCCTGCGTTGTTGCCGCTGCCGGCGAGCACGGTAATGGTTTGCGTATTTGGCCAACGCCCCCGCAATGCCCGCCAACACGCAGCCGCCGCCCTCTGCATGAGTTCGAAGCCGGGGACGCCCTGCTCGATCAGGCGTGCATCCTGCCCGCGCACCTGCTCCGCGGTGTACAGCGCGTCGGGTAATAGGTCATGTGTCTGCTGCATCGCGTCGTACCGCTCCATGTCTGGCAGAATTGTCGGCCCTTTTCGCCGCGTCCTCGCTCTCATGTCCGAATCGCTCGACCTCATCGCCCTCGCCACTGCCATCAAGGAATGGGGTCGCGAGCTGGGCTTTCAGCAGGTCGGCATTGCAGAACCCGACCTGACCGAGCACGAGGCACACTTGGACCGTTGGCTTGCGCAAGGCTTTCACGGGGAGATGGACTATATGGCCGCGCACGGGCGCAAGCGTTCCCGGCCCGAGGAACTCGTCCCCGGCACGCTACGCGTCATATCGCTGCGCATGGACTACCTGCCCGGCGACACGCAGATGACAAAGCAGCTCGCCGATCCGGAAAGCGCCTACGTCTCGCGCTACGCCCTAGGCCGTGATTACCACAAGCTGATCCGCAAACGACTGCAGCACCTGGCAGAACGCATCATCGAGCATACTGGCGAACTGGGCTACCGCGCCTTCGTCGACAGCGCCCCAGTCCTCGAGAAAGCCATCGCCGAGCAGGCCGGATTGGGCTGGATCGGCAAGAATACGCTGGTACTCAACCGCAAGGCAGGAAGCTACTTCTTCTTGGGTGAGCTGTTCGTGGATATCCCGCTGCCGGTGGACCCTCCTCAGGCAAGCGAGCATTGTGGGCGCTGTCACGCCTGCCTGGACATCTGCCCTACCCAGGCCTTCGCGGGTCCGTACCAACTGGACGCGCGGCGCTGCATTTCCTATCTCACGATCGAATTGAAGGGTGCTATCCCAACCGAGCTACGCCCTCTCATCGGCAATCGAGTGTTCGGCTGCGATGATTGCCAGATCGTTTGCCCCTGGAATCGCTTCGCGCGACCTACCGCCGAGGGTGACTTCCGGCCTCGGCACAACCTCGACAACCAGGCGCTGGCAGCCCTGTTTCGATGGACGGAGGAGGAATTCCTTTCACGAACCGAGGGCTCACCCCTCCGACGCGCGGGATACGAGCGGTGGCTGCGCAACCTGGCGGTTGGCCTCGGCAATGCGCCGAGCACGGTCCCGGTCCTCGAAGCCCTGGCGTCGCGCCGAAATGAACCCTCGGAACTCGTGCGTGAGCATGTCGAGTGGGCGCTGGCGCAGCACAAGGCACGCGGCGCGCCAATCACCGCACACCCGGCGGTAGGATAACTACAGTTTCAGCAGGTGCTGGCGGTAGTAGCGCAGCTCGGCAATGGACTCGCGGATGTCGTCGAGTGCCAGGTGTGTATTGTTCTTCTGGAAACCATCCTTGACCGTCGGTGCCCAGCGCTCAGCCAGAATCTTCAGGGTCGAGACGTCCAGATAGCGGTAGTGGAAGTAGCTCTCTAGCGCGGGCATGTAGCGATAGAGGAAGCGGCGGTCCTGACCGATGCTGTTGCCGCAGATCGGCGACTTGCCTTTCGGCACCCATTGCTCGAGGAACGCCAGCGTCTGCGCTTCCGCGCCAGCCATGTCGACCGTGCTCTCGCGAACGCGCTGGGTCAGGCCGCTTTGCCCATGGGTACGTGTATTCCACTCGTCCATCCCCGCGAGCACCTCATCCGAGTGATGGACAGCGATGACAGGACCCTCCGCGAGCACGTTCAGATCGCTGTCGGTGACGATCGTCGCAATCTCAATAATCACGTCGCGCTCCGGGTCCAGGCCCGTCATCTCGAGGTCGATCCAGATCAGGTTGTGCGGGTTCGGCATGAGGGTACTCCTATCGTGGGGCGCGCATTCTAGCCGGCGCTCAGGGGTTCGTCCCGTCTATCGTAAGTCGCTCCCGGCATGATCCAGACCAGCAAGCGCGAGTCACGCCAGTCATTGAGCGCCACCGTCGACGACGGGGGGCTATCGGGAATTTCGAAGCTGTTGCTGACAAAACGAGCATTCGTCTTCATTTCGGCAAGCGCCTTCACCCAAAGTGCCGCCATGGGTGCCGGCGAAAGAAAGCAGTACACCAGATCGAACGCGGCCAGATCCTGCTTCCAAAGATTGCGGTAACGAATTCGGCAATTACGCAGGCCGAGCGTACGCAGCCATGCCCAGGCAAAACTCAACGGTGCCGTCTCCACACCCTCGAAGCGAGCCTGCGGGAAACGACGTGCGAGCCGACTGAGTGTGCCGCCCAACCCACACCCCAGGTCAATGAAGGAAACGTTGCCGCCCTGCTCCTCGATCATCGTCGCGAGCGCCTGCTCTGCCGGCTCCCCACTCAGATAGAGCGGGACGCGTTCGCTGAAGCTGTTCCAATTAAAGAGCAGTAGCAGTACGAAGAGCACCGCATAAGCCCAGGCCGGCAGCGACAGCATGTACATCAGCGCGAGCGCTGGCACGAAACCGAGATTGATCGGCACCCACCAGCGTGAAAGCCCAAGCCGCACGCCTATCGCGGCCGCGCCCACCGCCTGAAGGGTGACAACGCCCCAAAGCGGAACACGGATGTTCGCTAACTGAAACAGCGCCAGCAGGACCAGCCAGATACATACGGCAGACAGTACCTGTGCCAGTAGTGCACGTAGTGCGGGAGTTCGGGTAACACCGGCAGCCATGGGGGCCTCTTGTTCGAGTACAGGCGGGCGTCAGCGGCAAGGCACGCTCCACCGGGCAGTTTAGCCCGAGCCGAAACGGACGGCGTGCTAGACTCGCGGCACCTTCTTTCATCAGACAGACGAATGGCCAAACGGCAACTCACACGCCGCCAGCAATGGCGCATCGAAAAGATCCAGGAAGAACGTGCTGCACGGTCCGCCAAGCGTGAATCGCGCGCGGTCGAGGAACTGCAGGGCGGTGACCTGGGGCCCGAGCAGCCTGGGCAAGTCATTGCGCACTTTGGCGTGACCGTGGAGGTCGAGGATACCGAAGGCCGCACCTTCCGGTGTTATCGGCGGGCAAACCTGCCGGCGTTGGTAACCGGGGATCAGGTTGTCTGGCGCTCAGGCGCTGACGATCAGGGCGTGATCGTCGCGGTACTGCCGCGGCGCTCGGAGCTGTGCCGGCCCGATATGCGTGGCCTGCTCAAGCCCGTCGCCGCCAACGTCGATCAGCTGGTCATCGTATTTGCCCCGCTTCCCGAGCCGCACGGCAATCTGATCGATCGTTACCTGATCGCAGCCGAACATGCCGGCATCGAACCGCTGCTCCTGTTGAACAAAGCCGACCTGGTTGACGAGCAGAACGCCGGGGCGCTTGATCCGTTGCTCGAAACCTATCGCGAACTGGGCTATTCGCTACTCGAGGTTTCCGCGTTCAAAGGGCTTGGCCTCGATGAGCTGCGTGGCCATCTCGATGGTCGCGTTAGCGTGTTCGTGGGTCAGTCCGGGGTCGGCAAGTCTTCACTCGTGAACGGTTTGCTGCCAGACGCCGACACTCGCGTCGGCGCGCTGTCGGAGGCCACAGGCAAGGGCACACACACCACGACTACCGCTCGACTGTTCCACTTCCCATCCGGTGGCGACCTCATCGACTCACCAGGGATCCGAGAATTTGGTCTGGTCCACGTCACGCGTGAAGATGTGGAAGATGGCTTTATCGAAATGCGCGCACTGTTCGGCACTTGCCGTTTCAGGGATTGCCGGCATGATCGTGAGCCTGGCTGCGCACTGCTCAAGGCACTTGAGGATGGGCGCATCCGGCCGCAACGGATGGACAGCTACCGCCACATCCTCGCGACCCTGCCAAAGGACGACTACTGATACGAAAAAGCGCCGCCGGGTTCTAACCGTGCGGCGCTTCGGCCCCCAGGTGCCGATTTACTGTTTGGCCTGATCGAACTTGAGCACACCCGCCTCGAAGACATTGACCTTCTGCTGTACCTGAGCAGCCGGTGCCGGCGCGCCTGATGGCGCGGCACTTGCACCCGGCACCGCGCTTGGCGCGGCCTCTGCCTTGTCGCCTGACGCGCCCTCGGCACCCTGCGTGCCTTCGATTTCGCCCTGCGCCTTGCGTGTCAGCACGACGATATCGATGCGGCGGTTGACTGGATTCATCGGGTCTTGCCTGTCGAACAGGCTCGAAGAAGCATAGCCGACCACACGCGCCACTTGATCCGAGGGATAACCGCCCGCCTCTAGCGCCCGACGCGCTGCATTCGCGCGATTCGCGGACAGCTCCCAGTTGCCAAAACCGTTGTTACCGGCGAACGGCTTCGCATCGGTATGGCCACTGATGCTGATCTTGTTCGACACAGCGCGAATGGTGTCGGCCATGATCAGCAGGATGTCTTCGAAGTACGGCTGGAGCCTCGCACTGCCCAGATCGAACATCGGCCGGTTGGCCGCATCGGTGATCTGAATCCGCAACCCGTCCTGCGTGATTTCGAAGTTGATCTGGTCGCGGAAATCCTTGAGTTCCGGGTTTTCATCGACCTTGACCTGAAGCTCTTTCAGCAGCAGCTCCAGGCGCTCCTTGTCGACCTGCTCCGCCAACTGCTCCGCCAATTGCGATGCCTGCAGCGCATTGGTGCCCTTGTCCGGCAGGACCTCATTCTGCGGCTGTTCCTCCACCTGTGGGTTCAGCGTCCTGTCGGGAGAAGGCGTAGGTGTCCCTCCCAAATCGATGACATAGGGGCTCGCGCTTTCACTGAAGCCGATCGGATCCTGGAAATAGCCGGAAATCATCTTCTTCTGCTCCGGCGAAGCGGAAGACATAAGCCACATCACGAGAAAGAACGCCATCATGGCCGTCGCAAAGTCTGCGAACGCGATCTTCCATGCCCCACCGTGGTGGCCGCCGGCGGTCTTCTTTACCCGCTTGACGATGATTGGCTGGTTATTTTCCATGACTCAGCCTCAGCTACCGCGGACCGCTTGCTCAAGCTCGCTGAAGCTGGGCCGGTGCGCGGGATAGATGACCTTACGGCCGAACTCCACCGCCAACGAAGGCGGCATGCCGGAGGCGGACGCCACCAAGGTGGCCTTGATCGCTTCGTACAGGTTCACTTCTTCCTTGGCGTCGTGTTCAAGTGCGCCTGCCAGCGGAGCGAAGAAGCCGTAGGACGCCAGAATGCCGAGGAATGTGCCCACCAGAGCAGTCGCAACCTTTTCACCGATCTCGGCGTTGGTTGCCTCAGCAAGAATCGACATCGTAATCACGATACCGAGTACCGCGGCCACGATACCCATCGCCGGCATACCATCAGCCACCTTTGCAACGGCATGGGCAGGATGCTCCAGCTCTTCTTTAAGGCTGGATATCTCCATGTCGAAGAGGTTTTCGAGCTCGTGCGGCGCCATGTTGCCGCTGGACATGATTCGCAAGTAGTCACACACGAACGCCATCATGCGGGCGTCCTTGATGACGGTCGGGTATTTGCTGAAGATCGGGCTCGCAGCAGGGTCTTCGATATCCGCTTCGATGGCCATCATGCCTTCGCGACGGCTCTTGTTGAGGATCTCGTAGAGAAGCTTCAGCACATCAAGATAGAACGAATGCGTGAAGCGGCTGCTGAACATGCTCAAGGATTTCTTGAACACGCTCATGAATGCGCTACCAGGGTTCGCCTGCAGGAACGCACCCAGGGCCGCACCGCCGATGATCATGACTTCGAAAGGATGCACGAGCGCCATGACTTTGCCGCCGGAAAGTATGAAGCCGCCGAGTACGCTAGCGAAGACGACGATGATGCCGATGATTTTTGCCATTGAGGGAATCTTGCGAAGCCAATCGGAAAACAGGACGTGGGGGGCGCGCCAAGACAGGCCGAACCACACGCTTCGAAGGGGTTATCGGACAAAGCGGGCGAGACTATAGGCCGCTTGCCGGAAAAAGCCATCGGCGCGCATTGAATTTAATTGGTGCCCGGCCGATACACTGTATGTGCGGGACACCCGCAGCACCTTCCGGATTGGTCGTCGACTCATGCCAGACAAATACGCGGTACCCGACAGCCCCAGCGAGTGGCTCAAGCAATTGGACGCCGTCCGTCTGCCTATTCCGGCCGAGCAGCATTTGAAGGTGCGCCGGGCGCTTGGCGATAACCGTCGCTCGATCCGGGAGATCGCTGACATGATGCAGGGCAGCCCGGCATTGGCGCTGGCAGTCCTGCGCGAGGTAAATCGGCATCGCAGCAGCCTTGCCGAGCCGGCAGAAAGCCTTGAAATTGCATTGACACGCCTGGGCCTGAAGAACGCCGAGGCCTTGATGGACCGGCTTCCTGCTGTACCCGAAGCCGACATTCCCCCAGCGCTACGGCAATTGCTTTCGATAAGCCAGCATGCCTGCCAACAAGCCAATGGCCTCTTCGCTTCACGTCTCGCACGGCTATGGCAGGATATCCACTGGGGCAGCCTGCTTTTCCTCTCGCCTATGTGGACGCTGGCCGCCGCTCATCCCGACCTGTTCGGACAATGGGAACAGCGCGTGCTGGCCGATGACGAGGCCCCCCAACGGGTGGAAGCCGAACTGCTTGGGACGCCCTTGATGCCGCTCTGTCTGGCACTGGCGGAACGTTGGCAACTGCCTGATTGGATCATCGAAGGGTATCGGCTTCTGGTGGAAGACCGGCGAATGCTGGTCAAGGCGCAACACATTGCTCGGGACGAAGCCCACCCCCTCGACCAGCAGCGCCGGCTGGACGAGGACGAGCCTCTGCGGCGCTGGCTCACGCAACCGGGCAACACCGTAGTCCTGGCCAATGGACTTGCGCTGACAGCACACCATGCGTGGGATACCCCCCACAGCCTACGCTGGCAGCGCCTCACCGCGCTCTACCTACAAGTGAACCTTGACGAACTGCAACAGCAGCTGCATCAGTTGGCAGTCGTTAGTGCTCGCCAGCAGAAAGAGAAGGACCTCTGGCATCCAGCCGAAGCCCTCATCTGGCCGTGGCATGCGCGTCGTTTGACGCCAAAGGCGCCCATGGCCGCACCCAAACCTCGCCCCGCCGCTGCACCTGCTACTGCGCCGATGGATCCAGCCAATGGCGATCGCTGGCGGTCGCTATGCCGCGACCTGCTGCAAAGCCCTTCGCCCTTCGTCAACGTGCTTCAACTCGGCGCGACGGCGTGCGAAGCCGTTCAGGCCGGTGGGATGCAGCGCGTGCTGGTATTACTGGCTGATCGAACCGGAAGCGCCGTCACCGCGCAGCAGAGCGCGGGCTTCATGACACGGACAGCCGGGCTGAAGCTCGAAGCCAGCCAAAGCCAGGTCATCCGCAGGCTTATCAACCAACCGGGCCTGCTACGCCTGTCACCCGCCAATTATCCTCAGTTCTCGCCGCTGCTGCCGGGAGGCCTCAAGGCACTGTTCGAAGGCGAGCACCTCGTGCTGCGTTCGATTGGGGTCAATGGTCGTGTCGCGTTGATGATTGTGGCCGATCAGGCCGGTGCTCCCCTCAGCGATAACAGCGTCCAGATCCTGGGCAAGACGACCCAGTGCATCGAACGTGCCCTGGCGCAATTCGCATCGCGCGGTCGTCCCGGCTAGCGCTCAACAGCACCACACACCTGCGCCCTGTCAGACAGGCGGCGATCCGCTACAATCGGGCCTTTATGCTTCGGAGGCCCATGCATGTCTGCGTTTTCCGATTTACCCATGGTCATCGAGCCCGCCGATCTCGCTCCTCTGCTATCGGAGCCCGACCTGATTCTCGTCGACCTGAGCAGTGCCGACCATTACACCGCAGGGCACTTGCCAGGCGCCCACTGGGTCGATTATCGGCGCACCCAGCAGGGCCAGCCTCCAGCGCCCGGGCTTTTGCCGTCCAAGGATGCAATCGAAGCTGTGTTCCGCGAACTCGGTCATCGTCCCGACGCGGTCTATGTCGTCTACGACGACGAAGGTGGCGGCTGGGCAGGCCGGTTCATCTGGCTGCTCGATGTCATTGGCCACAGCCGTTATCACTACCTAAATGGCGGCCTGCATGCTTGGAGCGGCGAGGCGCGCCCCCTCACTCAGGACGTGCCGACCGCAGCCTCGAGCCCTGTCAGCCTGACACTGAGCGATGCGCCGACCGCGACGCTCGATGACATTCTCGACCATCTCGGCAAAGACGACCGTGTCATCTGGGATGCACGCGGACCGCTCGAGTACAGCGGAAAAAAGATACTGGCAGCGAAGGGCGGGCATATTCCAGGTGCAATCAACTTCGAATGGACCGCCGGAATGGACCGCACGCGCGGCCTGCGCATCCGCGAAGACATGGCCGAGCATCTGGTGTCATTGGGCATCACCCCGGACAAGGAAGTCGTGACGCACTGCCAAACGCACCATCGTTCCGGGTTCACCTACCTCGTAGCGCGCGCGCTGGGGTACCCCCGCGTCAAAGCCTATGCCGGCTCCTGGTCGGAATGGGGCAACCATCCGGCCACGCCCGTCGAACGCTGAGCGTTCACGTCGACACAGACAAGGACCATCATGACCTTCAAAGATCGCCTGTTCATCTTCAGCCAGTACATCACGCCGCACCATCTCCTCTCGCGCGCGGCCGGTTGCGTCGCCGAGTGCCGTGTTCGCTGGTTCAAGAACGCCTTCATCAAGGGCTTCATCAACCATTTCCAGGTCGACATGCGCGAAGCGCGCGTGGAAGATCCAACCGCCTACGAACACTTCAACGCCTTCTTCACCCGGGCGCTGAAGGATGGCGCTCGCCCCCTGGACCCGGCACCGGAAGCGATCGCCTGTCCTGTCGATGGCGCAGTAAGCCAGCTAGGCACCATCGAGAACGGCCGGATTTTCCAGGCCAAGGGACATAGCTTCAGTGCACTGGAACTGCTGGGCGGAGACGCCGGCCGCGCCGCGCCATTCATGGGCGGCTCGTTCGCAACGCTTTACCTGTCGCCCAAGGACTACCACCGGGTCCATATGCCCATCAGTGGCACGCTTCGCGAAATGGTATATGTCCCGGGCCGTATCTTCTCCGTGAACCAGGTCACCGCGGAGAACGTACCGGAGTTGTTCGCGCGCAATGAACGCGTCGTGTGTATCTTCGATACCGAGCGAGGCCCGATGGCCATGGTACTGGTAGGAGCGATGATCGTCGCAAGCGTCGAGACGGTCTGGGCAGGCCTGGTGACACCGCCGAAACGCACGCTGAAAAGCACCCGCTACGACGAAGCGGCACGCGCCCCGATCCATATCGAAAAAGGCGAAGAGATGGGCCGATTCAAGCTCGGCTCCACTGTCGTCATGCTGTTTGGCCCTGAGCAGGTCGCCTGGGCTGAAAACCTCGGCCCGCTGGACAAGGTCGTCATGGGTCAGACAATCGCTCACAAGCGTACCGGTACGCTTTGATCGCTGCGCAGGGTGCGCCAGGCACCCTGCTTCCCGCTAGATCGTCCATCGCCCGGAAATGCGAACTTGCTCACATGATGGTAGAGTGCCTTCATCCTCAGCAAGCGACCCGTCTTCAGCGCCATGGACGAGCCTACGCCTTACCTGCGTAACGCAGCGCCAGATCTCACTGCGCTCAGCTTTAGCAACGCCACGCCAGAGGCTTTGGGTGACTGGCTGGGCTCGCTGCCGCGCCAACAGATTGGTCCTTTCGCCCAAAAGCTCTACCAATCGCTCATTGAGTTGAATCGACTACAGGCGCCTGCCTCGGTTCGCTTCTACCTGCTCGAACGCCTGCGCCCCGAGGTACAGCTTGCCTGCCGCCAGCTCGATCAGTGGATTGCCCGCGGCGGCGTGCTCGATGAGCGCGCGCGAAAGGCAATGACGCTGGCCCAGGGCCTACAAACGCACCTCGCCAGCGGTTACAAGCGAATTGCTACGCAACCCCGTGCTCCCGAACGACCCTCGGACCTCGAGGCGACGGCATGTCAACGCACGCTTCGCGTTCTACTGGGGCCATTGCTGCGAACGGCCGGGCTTTATACCCAAGCTCCGTCTGGGCTTTGGGTGGAAGCGCACAGCCTGTATCAATGGGCGCATCAGCAGGGTTTGCATCAGACGACAATCACCGATGCACAACATGGCGGCAGCGCTCAGACCATAGAACAGGCCTATCTGACATTGCTTTTGCTGGGCTGCGCCCGGACGAACCAGCTTCGTCCGGGCGCGATCATTGCTCTGGCCGCCTGGCTGGAAGAACATGCTCACCTCGCAGGGCTAAACCCCTTGAAGCCTTCCGGAGCTCGGCTGGTCGTGAGCCTCGAACAGGACGCTCCGCCACGCGAGCCGTCCCTTCATGCAAGCTATTGCCCAACCGACCTTGCACTTGATCCGCACCGGCTTCTCACCGCACTCGGCCACGCACAGGTTCGCTCGGGGCCGACAGGGCTAACGCCTGATGTAGTAGGCCATCTGCAACGCACATGGGGTGACAACCCCGTCCGTACGTTCAACCGAACACCGGCTCAGGGCAGCCTGAGGTGCTGCATTGGCATGACGGCCATTCACACGTTGCTGGCGGATGGGGAGGATTTTGCGAGCCAGTTGCGGAAATCGTCTACCTCGCGCACTGCGCGCTACCGCCTCGACAATGAAGAGCCGGACGTCTGGGCCAGCGTGCTCAATACCGAAAGCCCGACTGACTGGCTTGGCCTGCCGTCGCAAGAGGTTCAATACCCACGCGACGATGCATCTGACGCAACGCTTGATGATGACGTCATCCTCCATGAGCCGCATATCGTCAATCACAGCCCAGGTGGCTATTGCCTGCGCTGGCCCGGAGATGCGCCTCCAAATCTTCAGGTGGGTGAACTATTGGCTATCGACGACCGCCGCCAGGGATGGGGAATTGCGGTCGTACGCTGGCTCAACCGGCGCACCGCTGACACGCGTATCGGTGTGGAAATGATCGCACCGCAGGCCCGCCCCTGCGGCTTGCGAATGATCTACAAGGTCCGCCAGGACGTCGACTACGTGCGCGGCTTGCTTCTTCCCGAGATAAAGGCGCTCGCCCGGCCGGCCATGCTCATCACGCCACGCCTGCCTTTCCACGAAGGCTGCAAGGCAACGGTCAATCTCCAGGGTGAAGAGCGTCGGGCGTTGCTTCGTGAGCAGCAAGGGGTCACTGCGAGCTTCGGTCAATTCACGTTCGAATGGCTGCAATCACTACCCGAAAGCGCGGCCCAGGTGAAGACGGACCTCGACTACGACCCCGGGCGCCCCATTCAGCCTCCCGCGTCGTTGCGCTTCTGATGTGGTGGTCCTGTGGTGTGCAATACGCATCACATCACCGGCGAAGCGTGTGTCAGGTACTTTGACGGGCAGGTCAACTCTCTGTAGATTCGGACCAAGCACTGCCGACCCGCTAGGCGGTCCGCTGTCCCGGGAGGCCGTTTCACAAAAGCCATGGCAATCGAAAAAAACACCGTTCGGCTGCTTATCCTCGAGGATTCGCAGAACGAAGCCGAGAGGCTCGCAAGCCTCTTTCGCAACAATGGACGCGCCACGCGCCTCCACCGTGTGTACACCTCTGAAACCCTGAACGATGCACTGAGGCAGGACTGGGATCTGTTGATCGCAGCGCCGGAAAGCGAGCATCTGCCGACGTCGGAAGTTCTCGCGCATATACGCCGTTTGGGCAAGGACATCCCGCTCATTCAGCTGGTCGCCGACAACGACTCCGACAGCATCACTGAGGCGCTGATGCTGGGCGCCCAGAACGCCGTTCCGCAATTCGAGGACGAACGCCTCCTGCTCATCGCTATGCGCGAGCTCACAGCGCTGGAAGATCGCCGCGGCAGGCGTGCCGCCGAAGGCGCCCTGCGTGAAGCGGAAAAGCGCTGCGAGCTGCTCCTGGACAGCTCGGTCGATGCGATCTCCTATGTCCATGACGGCATGCACATCTACGCAAATCGGGCTTACCTCGCCCTGTTTGGGTATGAAGACGCAGAGGACCTGGAAGGCGTCCCGATGATGGATCTGGTCGCTTGTGACGACCAGGCAGACTTCAAGGATTACCTGAAGAACCCGCAGGCTTGCGACTCAAAGCCTGAACTGACGTGCCGTGGCCTGAGCGCGACCGGCGACTCCTTCCCAGCCCGTATAGGCCTGTCGCCGGCTACTTATGACGGTGAGCCCTGCATTCAGATCGTCATACGTGCCGAAAGCGAAACCGCCGAATTGGAGGAGAAGCTGCGTGAAATCAGCAGTCTCGATCCGGTCACCGGCCTGTTCAACCGAAACCGGTTCATGGAGCTGCTCGACGGCGCCGTCACCGAAGGGCATGCCTTCAGCACCGCGTACCTTCGTGTGGACCAGTATTCAACGCTGCTGGCCGATATCGGTATCGCTGGCACCGATGCCCTGCTGGTGGAGCTCGCCGGGTTCATTGAACGCGCGTTGCCGGAGGGCAGTCAGATAGGTCGCTTTGGCGACGATGCCTTCGCCGCGGTTCTTCCAGGGGACGGCACCGTCCACAAGGCCAAGCTCGAGGGCCTGCTGACCCAGGTCGAGGGGCAACTTTTCGAAATACAGGGCCGCACCGTTCAAGTTACCCTGACCATTGGCCTGTCGGGTATCGATGACAAGGTACGACGTGCCCAGGACCTGATCGACCGCGCGCTGCGCTGCGCTGACGAAGCCAGCGGCGGCAACCGCCTCCAAGCGTATGATCCGAGTGAAGCATTGGCTGCAGCAGCCGGGCGCGGTGATCTGGTCGCCATGATCCAGCATGCGCTTACAAACGATCAGTTCCGGTTGCTGTTTCAACCTGTCATCAGTTTGCGAGGCGACAGCGCCGAGCACTACGAGGTCCTGCTGCGCCTGCTAAGTCAGAAAGGCGAAGAAATCACCCCGGACGTATTCCTGGATGCCGCGCGGCAGGCTGGCCTGACGACTGATATTGACCGCTGGGTGATCCACAACGCGGCCCAATTGCTGTCGGAGCATCGCAGCCGAGGCAACAATACGCGCCTCTTTCTCCACCTCTCGGCTGCCAGCCTCCAGGATGCGTCGTTCCTGCCTTGGCTTACGCAGACCATCGCCCGGTTCCAGCTCGGGCCGGACACCTTGATCTTCCAACTGCACGAAGCAGATGCGATCACCTATCTCAAACAGGCCCGCGACCTGAGCGTTGGCCTGACGGCACTGAATTGCCACCTCGCCCTGAGCCACTTCGGGGAGACCATGAATCCGTTCAACACGCTGAAGCATCTGGATGTGAAATTCGTCAAAATCGACGATAGTCACGTCCAGGGGCTGACAGAAGCACATCGTCGCGATGCGTTGAACGAGATGCTCGTCAACATTCATTCACGCGCCAAGCTCAGCATCGTTCCAAAGGTAGAAAGCGCCAGCATGTTGGCTACTCTGTGGCAAGCCGGCGTCAACTACATTCAGGGTTTCTATCTACAGGAGCCGTCCCACTCGATGAGCTACGACTTCTCGGCAGACGAGGGCTAGCGGGGCTGGCAGCCCAGCCCCGTGTACGTCAGACAATGTCGTTCTGCTTGCGGTACCGGTCGTGCACGCCGAGCAGGTAAAGCACACCGTCGAGCCCAAGCACGGTGATGGCCTGCCGGGCCGACTGGCGGACCAGCGGCTTGGCTCGAAACGCAACACCCAACCCGGCCAGCGCAAGCATCGGCAAATCGTTGGCGCCGTCGCCCACAGCGATCGTTTGCTCCAGATCCAGCCCGGCATCTTTTGCCAACTGCCGTAGCAGATCCGCCTTGCGCTGGGCATCGACGATAGGCTCCACCGCTTCACCGGTCAGCTTGCCATCGACGATCTGGAGCTCGTTGGCAAATACATGATCGATACCCAGGCGCGCCTGGATTCGCTTGGCGAAGTAGGTAAATCCGCCGGACAGAATGGCCGTGGTGTAACCAAGCCGCTTGAGTTCAGTGAAGAGCGCCTCTGCACCCTCCGTAAGCTGGATCTGCTCGGCGATTCCCTCCAGTACCGTCTCCGGCAGCCCCTTCAGCAGGGCCATACGCGCCTTGAAGCTGGCACGAAAATCCAGTTCCCCACGCATGGCGCGCTCGGTAATCTCGGAAACCTGTTCACCCACCCCTGCCGCCTTGGCGAGTTCGTCGATCACTTCAGCCTGGATAAGCGTGGAATCCATATCGAACACCGCCAGGCGACGGTGCTGGCGGTAGAGATCATCCTGCTGTAGTGCCACGTCCAGCTCGAACGCGGTACCGGCTCCAAGCAGGGCTTCGCGAAATGCCTTCGGGTCGTCAACCTCGCCCGCCAGCGTAAGCTGCAGGCAAGTCCGCGGCGCATCGAGGGAGAACGGGAGCGACAGCCGCTCGGTTCGCTCGATATTCAGCCCCGCACGCTCGGCCAGGGTAGCGATATGCGGTAACGCATCCATTGGCATCGCTCGCCCCGCCACTGTCAGTACCTGACGGGACTGCTGCTTTCCAGCCAGCAAGTCTAAACCGCTCTCACCGTCCAGCACCGATACATTGACCTGTGCATCGGGCCGCGCCGTGCGAACGGCGTCCATGACGGCCTGCGCCGCATCGGGGCCTGGCATCTCGGCAACGATACTGATGTGCTCCATACCGTGCAGCTGGCTTTGATCGAAGTCGAGAAGCCTCGAAACAGCCACGGAGGCAGCGGAAAGAAGGTCGGCGAATGAACCTGATTGGCTCGGGCAGCTGATTTGAATCCGGACAATCACGTGTACAGTCCTGTACCCAATGAAAAAGGCTGCCAGTCTACCAGCCTGATTCGGCGCCGACAGGCAGGCGAGTGCCGTTTCGAATCGACCGGCGGTGCATGACAGGGATGACGGGCGGTCCCGCATCAATGCGGGCCTTGCACGTGCGAAATGCCTACCGCCGCACCTTTGCCACCCCAAGGCCTGTCGCTATACTGCGCGGCATTCCATCCCGAGAGAAGAGCCGCGCTCTGTGAACCGGCCTGCGCCCGTCAAGTCCGACAATTTCTTCGTCCTCCTCTTCAACGCTTTGCGGCAACGTCGCGTACCGTTGGCACTGCGGATTGCATTCCATAGTGTGGTCCTCGTGACACTGGCACTGGCGATCTACGCCTGGGTCATGGGCATGCAGTTCAAGCACGCCATGGAGCAGCAGGCCGACGCCCTTGGCCAGAGCCTTACCGCGCAAACCGCGCAGTCCGCGACGGATCTGCTCGTTGCCAACGACGTCATCAGCCTCAACGTTCTTCTGAACAACCTGGTGCGCAACCCGCTCGTGGCCAACGCGGCAATCTATAGCGTCGACAACCGGATCCTGGCGGAGGCTGGTGAGCGGCCACAGCGAAGCCTCCTGCAGGACAAGGACGGCGTCTATAGCACTGACATCACCTTTCAGGAGGTCATCGCCGGGCACTTGCGCGTGTCGCTGGACATGAAACAGTTCCAGCAGCCGATGACGATCAGCCTCCAGAGCATGGGCATCCTTAGTCTGATCCTGCTCGCCCTAGCACTCACATTGAGTTTGCGCCTGGGCCGCCATATCTCCACTCCTCTACTGCAAATGCGACTCTGGCTTCGTGACCCGGATGACCCGGCGCCCGGAGCCGGTCGCATGGATGAAATCGGTGATCTGGCACGCCAGCTTCAGCACCGCCTGGTACCGCCGAAGCCCGAAGCCGACGAAGAGGACGACGACCACGCATTCGAAGAAGCGCCGGTACCGCGTGCGGCATCGACACCTCGCCCGGCGTTCAATCTGGATACCCGCCACGACCGCGAGAACGACAACGACTTGCAGACACCGGCGGTGAAACCTGCCGCTCGCGTCGCACCGCCCAACCCGCCATTGCGTCCGGCTGCACCGATGCCTACACCGACGCGAACCCTGTCGGATGGCGACGATTTCGACTTCTCGATGGACGACGAAGACGCACCGCTGAGCAGTGGGTTCGATGACGATGAGGCCACCGGCCAAACCGCCGCGCTGGCCATTCAGTTGGGCGCACAGGATCAGCTTCGCCGATTGCCGAAAGCACGTCTGGTAGATTTGCTTGAGCGCTACCGGGGTTGCCTGGAACGGGCGGCAAGTCTGTACCAGGGCGAAGTCCATACCTTGGGCGACGGCAGTACCTTGATGCTCTTCCATCGCCACGACAGCGACGACTACCTCACGCATGCGATCTGCTGCGGTGAGTTGCTGCGTGCCCTGGGGCACGCACTGCAAGTGGAGGTGGCCGACAGCGGTATCACGCTTCAGCTACAGCTGGGCCTTACGGTTGGCGATGACATGCGCGGCCTGGGCCAGGCCGAATTGCTACTGGACGATACCGCTCAGAATGCGCTCGCGCTAAGCCAACACAGCCGGAACCTGCTCCTGCTGGAGCGCGCCGTGGCCGATGACCCTCTGGTACGCCAGCGTGCGCGCATTCGCCCAATTGCCAGTCCCGAAGGAGCCAGTTGTGTCGAGCGCCTGCTCGAACCCTACCCTTCGCTGCTGGAGCGTCAGCTGGTACGCATGCAGGACGGCAACGGGCACTAAGCGCGCTGCCACCGGTTGATCAGGGCTGCCACAGCACCGGGTCATCGCTCAATCGGCGATCCAGGAAGTTCGCCGCGCTAATGAGCGCAAGATGGCTCAGCGCCTGAGGCGTATTGCCCAGGTGATCCCCTTTCAGGTCAAACTCCTCCGCATATAGCCCCACTGGATTGCTCAATCGCAGCAGCTTGTCGAAGGTTCGGTGCGCCTGTTCGATGCGATTGGCACGCGCCAGACATTCCACATACCAGAACGAGCACGCAACGAACGCTCCTTCCTCGCCTTCGAGCCCATCCGGGCTATCTTCCGTCAGGTATCGCCGGACCATGCAATCCCTGACCAGCTTTCGCTCGATCTCCTCGAGCGTCGCCAGCCATTGCGGGTCGGTCGCCGAGACGAAGCGCACGAGCGGCATGAGCAGCATGGCCCCATCGACCGCGGTACTTCCCTGGCGCTGGACGAAGTGGCCACGCTCGGCATTCCAGAAGTTTTCGTAGATATCCATATAGATCGCCGAACGTGTCTCGTTCCAGCGTGCGAAAGGTGCTGGCAGGGAGCGTTTCTCCGCAAGGCGTATTGCGCGATCGAGCGCGACCCAGCACATCAGGCGCGAATGCAGATAATGAGACTCCTCCCCCCGCATCTCCCAGATGCCAATGTCCGGACGATCCCAGCGTTCACACACCTCATCGACAATCTCGGTTACGCGCGTCCAGCCATGGTGACTGACAGCTTCCCCGTACTTGTTTGATAGATAGACTGCGTCGAGCAACTCACCATAAATGTCCAACTGAACCTGGTCATGCGCGTCATTACCGATTCGAACCGGGCGGGAGTTCGCGTATCCCGAGAGGTGCGTCAAGGATTCCTCGTGCAGATCGGGGTGGCCTTCAACACTGTACATGACATGCATCGCCTGCGAAGTATGGCAATTATCGTCAAGCCGATCGGCCATCCAACGCATGAACTGTTTGGCCTCATCCGTCAGGCCAAGGCGCATGAAGGCGTAGACGGTAAACGACGCGTCACGAACCCAGGTGTATCGGTAGTCCCAGTTCCGTTCGCCGCCCAGGTGTTCAGGCAAACCAAAGGTCGCCGCCGCGAGAATGGCTCCTGTTTCGCGATGCGTGAGAAGCTTCAGCGCAAGGGCCGAGCGTTCGACCATGTTGCGCCAACGCCCATTGTAGTTCGACCGGCGAATCCACTGACGCCAGTACTGAACCGTGGCATCGAGGGCCTTCTCGAACGCTTGCGGCTCGGGTATCTCGCTATTCGTACCCGCCAGCTGGCAGTACAAGGTTTCGCCCCGCTCCAGCGTCACGGAGAGCTCGGCCGCGCCCTCTTTTATCTGTAGAGGCTGACTGGCTTGTAATTTGAGGGTCGGATGCCCTTCCGCTTCGAACAGGACGCAACCGTTCCCTTCACGGGCTGTTGTGTCCGCCCGTGCATAGTCGTGCCTGGGCATGCAGTGCAGTCGGATGACGGCTTTCCCACTAACGATCGAGACCTTTCGCATCAGGCGCGAAGGTTCTCCATCCACCGGCATGAAGTCCGTTATTTCAACGATCGCTTCGTCGTCCGTCCAGCGCGTCTGCAACACGTTTGTGGCAGGTAGATAGATCTGTTGGCGGCGCGCGTCGGGCAAATCGGGAGCAAGTTCGAAGTCGCCCGCCTTGGGGGTATCGAGCAGTGAAGTGAAGATCGATGGGCTATCAAAGTGGGGCCAGCAGTAGAAATCGACGGTGCCGTCGTCTGCGACCAGGGCAGCTGTTCGCATGTCGCCGATAACGCCGTGTGCCATGATTGGGCGCTGCTTGGGATGTTGGTCAGCCATTGTCTCGGAACCCTGGGTAGTTGCTCATACCGCCATCGATGAACAAGGTCGTTCCGACGACGTAGTCGGACAGGTCGGATGCCAGCCAGACGGCGGCGTTAGCCACATCGTCGACATGGCCGACCCGGCCATAGGGAATGAGCTTCAGAAGGTGCTCCAGCGCTTCCCCTTCGGTGCTTTCCGCATTGATTGGTGTACGTATCGCGCCCGGCGCAATGCTGTTGACGCGGATCCCGCGTTCGGCAACTTCCTGGGCCAGACTCTGCATCAGCATGTCCACGCCACCTTTCGACGCGGCGTAATTCACATGGCCAGCCCAAGGGACGCGCTGATGGACAGAGCTCATGTGGATGATCTTGCCTTTGGCCCGAGAAACGTCGGGCTGGTGCGCTTGCTTGCCGAACTGCCTGATAGCCGCCTGGGCGCAAAGGAATTGGCCCGTCAGGTTGGTATTGATGACCTTGTTCCAGTCGTCGAGGGTCATGTCATCGACGGACGCATCGCGCTGCATGCCCGAGTTCGCGACCAAGATGTCCAGCCGTCCGAAGGCATCGACCGTTTCCTTGAACATCCGCTCGACATCATCGAGCTGACCGACGTCCGCCCCGACGGCGATGGCGCGACCGCCGGCGGCGATGATCTTCTCGGCCAGTTCCTGCGCCGGTTCACGGTGGGAGTGGTAGTTAACGGCAATGGCGGCGCCTGCGGCGGCCATGCGTTCGGCAATCGCAGCACCGATACCGGAGCTGCCGCCTGTCACCAGTGCAACCTGGTTGGCGAGAGAAACGTGCATGGGTCGATCCTCTTGATCAGGAGTAGAGGGTCGACCCGCTCCGCTGTAACGGAGTTCAGCGCTACCTGCGGATGGGCTCCGCAGGTGGAAGGAAGGTTAAAGCGTGTTGTCGTTCAGGCCGGCATACAAACGGGTCAATTCGTTGAGCTGACGGAACAACGAATCGGCATTGACCGCGACGATGTTGGGCATGAATTCTTTAGCGGAGAACGCTTCGCTGACGAACATCCAGCGCGCTTCGGTCTTGCGCAGCGACTTGGCAATCGCGTCATTTGGCGCACCTTCGGCCTGAAGCTCAGCCAGAATCCCTCCAAATTCCTTTACCGATGCGTCGAACGCATCGTCCAAAGGCGCCTGAACACCCCATGCACGAGCGATATAAAGCAGCGCGATACGCTGGGTCAGAACCCGGTTCCAGCCACTTCGGTTGATTGAATGGGACGCCGCATCACCGTTGTGCTGCTCGAAAAGGTCAGTTACGTGCTGACACTGTTTCACCAGCGTCTCAGCGGTAGTGAACACTTGTACCGCACCCGTCTTGGTTGGCGCGCCCATTACTTGGCCCCGGTAAGTCTGCCAAGTGGTTCCGACCTCATTCAAGGCGGCGCGTATAGCGTCGTTCGGCGCGTAGGCCACCAGCTTCCGGTGATGGTCCTCGAACAGCGCCAGGGTCTCCTGGCGCTGTCGCGTGGCGACGTCGGCCTTCACATCGGAACCGATCATCATGTAATCCTTGGCAAGAATCTGCCCCAGGGTGCGCTGCAGGCCGGCCATATTCATGGCTTCGAGCGGCGCCATATCGGCGCGGCAAACGCAGGCAACGAGAGATAGGCCAACCAGCAAAGAGCGAATACAGCTTTTGAAAGACACGAAGGTTCCTTGAAACGGGATATGGAGAGGTAAAGGCAGGCAACGATGCCTGAAAAAGGGGCCGCGTTCCGCGACGGCTCGGGGCGGCCATCAAACGGGCCCTGGCGTAGTGGCCGGGCGAAACGAGCGGTGCGAATTCTAGCCGAACGCATCCCCCGTCGGCTGACCAGCCAGTCACAAGAATGCACCGCCTGCCCGTCACAAGCGGAACCGGTTCACAATTTCGAAAAGTTATCAAAGGGCCGACTCCTCGATGCGCCGAAAACACACCCTCACGTTCGGTTGCCTTGGGTGCAGGGTAACCCGTGCCGTTTCGCTTGTGGCCACCACTCGCAGGAACTTCCCAGGATCGCTATTTTCGAAGAGGGGAGTTTTTGTACAGGGAAATCGACCATGCTCACCGTCACTCGTTATGTCATGGCATTCGGCGCATTGTTCGCACTCGCCGGCTGTGGCGACCAGTTGGCCGAAGACAAGAATCAGGCTGCGATCGAGCACAAGGAGAATGCGGCCCAGCACATGGATCAGATTCTCAAGACCGATGATCCGGACGAGAAGACCGAATTGCTGCAGAAGGCCCAGGAAGAGCAGCGCAAGGCCGCTGAGCTTCGCCAGGAGGCCATCGAAAGCGGAAACGCCAGCTCGAAATAAGGGTGCGTGGCGGAAATAAAACGGGAGCAGCGCTCCCGTTTTTCATGATGGCTCAGCCGAGCGGGCTGGGATCCTTGCCGTGGTCCCGACGCCAATTCCGCCATTGGTAGATCAGCGTCCCTAGCACGCCATAGCCGGCAGCCAGCGCCAACAGCACTAGGATATGACGCCCTGTCTGAGCCAATGGCAACCCCATCTGGTTCATCTCTGCGACCGCGCGAATTGCCCAGGTCGAAGGGATCGCGTTCGCCAGCCAGATGACCCATTCTGGCATCGCCTGGGGAGGCCAGGTATAGCCGGCGAGATAGAACAACGGCATCGTTACGAACGTAAGCGTCAAATAGACCGCCTCCTCTGATGGCAGCAGTTCGGCGAGGAACTCGCTGAAGGCGAGCACTGCTAGAAGGAACGGCAATACCAGCCCCAATAGCGCCCAAAAAGAGGCAGTCTGGCGAAAGCCGAAGATGTGAGGCCAGATCACGTACAGCAACATGGCCAGGACGACCCAGACCAGCAACTGGGCCGCATAGCGCCCCAGGCGAGTCGAGAGTGGCTGCCGCAGCGAGCGCGGCGTACCACCCCTCATGGCCAGGTTGATCCGGGTGCTGGAAAGCAGCAACCCGTGCTGCAGTACGAGCGTCACGAGGCCGGGCAACACGATCGCGGCGAAGCTGGTGCCGGGGTTGTACAGGTCGACCAACCTGGAGATCAGCGGATTCAGCAACGTTTCCGCCTGCTTCTCGGAGAAACCTTCCCTCATCAGCAGTGCGCGATTGTAACGTCGGAGAATGTCGTTGTAGGTCGCGCTGATGTCTTGCTGGATCTGGCCGTTGGCCATGCGATTGGTGGCATCACCGAACACTGGAACCACGAGGTTTTCGCCACGCAGTAGCCGTTTTTCGAAATCCACCGGAATGATGATGATGCCGTAAAGATCCCTCCACGCCAGGTCCCGCTGCGCTTCGGGCAGGTTGTCATAGCCCCGGATCGCGATTTTGGGCGCTGCATCGAGCAGCCGAGTCAGGTCACGACTTGCGGTACTGTGGTCCATGTCGACGACCGCAACCGGTAGGTCGTAGATCGCGCGTCCAAGATAGGGCATCGATGCGATGCAGACGGTGATCACCAGAAGCAACCACAGCGGCTTGGCTAGCATGTTCGCCAGGCTCAGGCGCATCACTTTCCAGAAATTGGCCATAGCCCCTCCTATGCCGGACTGAAATCAAGCCGCTTGCGCAGCCGCTGCTTGGCAATGACATAGGCCACCAGCGGATACAGCGAGAGCTTGAGGCAGGCGTTCAGTCCTGAAACTGACGGCGCGTCCCTGAGAAACTGATCGAATAGTCCATTCAGCGCGTGGGTCAGCGGCTCGATGTGACCTATCAGCTGTGCAGGCAGCGGCATGGCCAGGGCCGGAATCAATACGCCCGAATAGGTCTGCGCGATACCGATGAGCATGCCCACCAGCGAATACGCCGAGAACCGGTTGGCCGTAAAGATGAACAGCACCAGCCCCAAGGCCTGCGCTGCCATGACATAGAACGCGGTGATCGCGACCATCCATAGCACGCTGCCCTTGATCACGGCGCCATTGAATGAAACGAGCAGGAAGATCTCGATCATCAACAGGGCCGAAAACAGCAACGTATAGGGTGCGAGCTTGCCAACCAGTCGAACGCCCAACGCCTTGGCGCGAAGGATGTGGGGCGAGCTTGCCCTCAGTTCCGGCGCCTCTCGGGCCAGCACATGAATGGTCGCGACGATCACGAACAGCTGCAAGAGATGCACGACGGCTGCGAACTGCTGGTAATAGATGTAATTACCGCTCGCGTTGTAGAGGCTTTCGAACGCGACCGTGATATTTGCAAGCTGCGGAACCGGCATGCCCATACCCGCCGCGATCTCCGGCCGCAGAGACTGCTGCAGAGAACGGGTCAGCGTTGCCATGTCCAGCGTCGAGTAGAACCCCGCTGCATAGAACAGCGAGTTGTAATAGAACGGGACGCTAGGCTGCCGCCCGGCCAGGACGTCTGCTTCGAAATCCTGCGGCACGTATACGATGCCGTATTGATCGCCCTGTTGAACGCGGTCCTTCGCCTGGGGCAGGCCGTCCGGCGTTGTCACCAGGGTGGCATGAGAGCCGGCGTCGAGCTGCCTCACCAGCTGCCGCGACAACGCACTGTTATCCTGGTCGACGACGGCAACAGGCATGTCCTGCAGTGTGCCCGCCTGGTAGACCCCGCTGATGAGGAGAAAAAGCAGCAGGGGCCATATCCAGCCGAGCCAGTGAATGGTCCAGCTGCGCGCTGCAAGCCTTGCCTCCGTGTTGAAGGCGCGTGTGAACCTGGCCAGGTCGCGACGCGCCTTCCTCAGCGGCCGGTCAATCTTGCGCATGGACCGCCCGCCGCCTCAAGGCGTCGCCCACTGCCACAACGCGCTCATTCCTGGCCGCAGGCCCTCGACCGGCGCTGTAGGATAAAGACGGACCTCGAACGTCTTCAGGTCGAAATCCCCTGTCGCACGGGTAGCGCGCCGCGTGGCGAAGTCACCGAGGGGCGCGATGTAGCGCACTTCGGCTTCGACCGCCTCCTTGCCTACCGCCGGAACGCGCAGCGATAACTTGTCACCCTTGCGGATGTGCGCCAGCAGGTCTTCACGCAGGTTGAAGATGAAGTAGCTTTGCGGCAACTGGACCACGGTCATCAACGGACTGTAGGCATTGACCAGCTCTCCCTGCTCGGCAGGAATGGAACCTACTTCGCCCTCCACCGGGGATCGAACCATCAGATCGTCCGCCTGTGCCTGCAATTGCTGCAGTTGTGCATCAGCTTGCGCAAGCGATGCGGACAACGCTTCGCGCCGCTCTGCCCGGTCGCCGGATTCGCCCTTGGCCAGATTGGCCTTTGCCGCGGCAAGCTGATCTCGCGCCACGTCCTGCTGGCGACGGGCGACGTCGAGCTGGCTCTGTGGATAAAAACCTCGGCTGGCCAGTTCGGCATAGCGTTGGTAGTCACGCTGGGCATTGCGGACGTTGGCCTCCGCTTCAGCAACGTTCGCCTGCAGGACGCGGATGTCCTCTTCGCGGGTGCCGCTGTTCGACTCCTTGACCTGAGCCTCGGCCTGGGCACGGGCGGCTTCAAGGCTGGCCAATTGGGCCTCCAGTTCAGGGCTGACGATGCTGACCAGCAAGTCGCCCTGCTTTACCGCATCGCCCCGTTGAACGTGTAACTGCGCCACCCGACCGTGCGCCTTCGAGGCGATCGTCACGGTCGTTGCATCGACTTCACCCTGAAGCAACAGCGGATCACGGTGCAGGCGAAGGTACAGCGTGATCGCGATGATGATGAGGATCAACAGGGGTGCGAACAGCTTCCAGCCTTTCATGAGTGGCTCCCCAGGAAATCGCCGCCAGAGCGGTCGTGATCCTCAGCAATCCGCTCCAGCGCATCCTCGAACGTGCCATGAACAAGATGTGTAGGCACCGCAAGCATTAAATTCAGCGGCAGCTCGAATTCCTCGACGGTCATGCCGTCGCGATCCAGTCCGCGCTCGGGGAAATGGTCGGGGAATCGGTGCGTAATGCGTTCGGCATAACTGCCCTTTTCGAGCACGTGCCCATACACCGGCTTGCCCAAAGCCACTGCATAGCCCACTTCAAAACAGGTGCCACTGTCGGGTTCAGCGCCTCGAAAGAAATTCAGGTCTGCGAGCACCAGGTCGCACTGCTGGATCAAAGCGAGGTTCGCACGGTAGACCCACGCGCCCTGCTCGGCCGGATCGGTAAGCTGTGCTGGAACCGCATTGTCGAGTGGATACAGCCCTTCGAAACCGGCCTCGGCACATCGCGCCTTGAGCCAACGCCCGTATTCCACGGCATCGGGACGAAATACGGCTGGGCCGGCCAGGTATATCCGCGGAATCATCGATTGCCCTTATCCTGTTTGATCGCTCTGCTCATTGAAGCGTTACACACCCATCAATGCCAGCATGATGAACGTGGCGAATAGCACGAAGTGGGTCATGCCCTCGATCGCATTGGTCTCGCCATCGTTCAGGTTGATGGCAGCCACTACCAGCGTGATCAGGACCATGACCGTCTGGACCGGTGTCATTGCCATCTGGAACGGCTGCCCCCGGTACAGCGCCAACGCTTCCATGATTGGAACCGTCAGAATAACGGTAGACAATGACGCACCCAATGCGATGTTGACCACCGATTGCATCCGATTCGCCAACGCTGCACGCAAGGCCGTAAGAATTTCCGGACTTGCAGAAATCGCAGCCACGACCAATGCCGCAAGAATCGGGGGTGCACCACTCCCTTCCAGGCCAAGGTTCATGGCTGTGGACATCATCTCGGCCAGCGCACCGATAATGACGACCCCCAGCACCAGCGTGAGGATCGACCGGGTAGTGCTGCCATGAGCCTCGTCGCTTGACGCCTCCGGACGGCGGCGCTTCTTCTCCGGGTAGCTGTAGCTGAAGAAGTAACTGTGTGCGCCCACCTGCATCCGCAGAAACACGCCATACAGCAGCACCATGGCCCCGATGGTAAACATCGAATACAGATGCCACTTGGCCTCGGGAATGAATTCCGGCACCACCATGGAAATGCCCATGGCAGTGAGGATCATCACACTATAGGTACGAGCCGAGTCGTCGTTGTAGGGCTGCTCGCCATGCTTGAGGCCGCCCATGAGCGCCGCGAGCCCGAGAATGCCATTGAGATCGAGCATTACTGCGGCATAGATCGTATCGCGCACCAGCGTAGGGGATGGCTCGTGGCTCATGAGGATCGCCAGGATGATCACTTCCACCAGCACGGCAGATAGCGTCAGGATCATCGTGCCGTAGGGGTCGCCTACCTTCTCTGCGAGAACTTCAGCGTGATGCGCCACCCGCATGGACGCCAGGATGATTGCACCCACGAGCGCCGCAGCAACACTCAGCGCCACCATACGGCCGCTGTCGGCCCACTGGGGTTCCAAGAAATAGCAAAGCAATCCTGCCCCTACGGCGAGCAGGAGGAAGTATTCATCTTTGATGGCGGTCATGGATGTCTCGCTATGAGGTGATCGCGCCTTGGGTATGCCTCCTTTATCGGGGGCGCCGTCAGCACACATCCAGTGACATTCTCACGTCTCACCGCGTTCAACCGCTGCGCTTCGAATGCTCGACAGCGCCACGTTCGTCATGACGCTGCCTGGTTCGGCCTGTCAGCCTGCGTGCACCGCCTCCTTGCGCAGGCGCATCGAGAGCAGCGCATCGACCAGCAGGAATAGGACGAGGCTTGCCCCAAGGACCGGTAACGCGTAGCCCAGTGCAACCGCTACCACCCCGACGCAAAGACGCGTGACTGGCGTAAGCGCCATGAACGTGCGAAGCGGGCCGCGGTAGGTGCTCATCGAGGGCCGTCGCCGCCACCACATCAGGTAGCCCCATACCGTCATCGCCACGAGACCGAGCGCAAATACACTCAGGATCAGCTGATTTGCGAACCCGAACAGCACGCCCATGTGCAGGTCGATGCCCCACCGGGTGAGCTTCGCCGCCAGGGGATAGTCCGCGAAGCGCACATGATCGAGCACGGTCAGGTGACGAGGGTCGACCGAAACCGCATCCACACGCGTCGGCCAGCGGCGGTCAATTTCCGAGACAGTCCATGCCTGGCCGGCCGTTCGAGGCGGCCGGACTTCGATCAGGTCGGCGCCGATACCGGCCGCACGCGCTGTCGCAAGTATGCTGTCCACAGAAGCGACACTGGCAGCGGCAGGCGGGTCGGCCATGTGATGCCCCATATGGTCTGCATGGTCTGCATGGTCTGCAGGTACCGGCGCATCCCCCTTGAGGGACGTCACCACGGCAGGCGTCGCCCACCCGTAGTGCTGACGGAGTACGCCAATTCGGTCTCCTGCGTACTGCGACCACGTCAGTCCCGTCGCAGAGAAGAACAGAAGCCCGAGCATCAGGCAGAGTCCTACACGCGCATGCCAGCGGCGCATCGGGCGGAGGCTTTGCCGGCCTTGCCGACGGCGAACCCACCAGATTGCCATCCCACCCAGCGCGCCAACCCAAAGCCACGACGCCGCGAGCTCGCTGTACAGGCGCCCCACGTCGCCAAGCAACAGGCCTCGATGGAATTGGTCGATCAGGCCCCGAACGGGAAGTACGCCGGACGTCCCGTAGACGACATGATCACCGCGAACCTCGCCTGTCACCGGATCGATGAACACGGCACGGCTTTCAGACGGGCGTAGCCCAGCCTCGGCGAATTGCACCCGCGTGGTCATACCTGGCTGCGGCGCCGGCCGTATGGCGAATAAGGTGCCGTCATGTTGGAGGTAGTGCTCTGCTGCCTCGACCTGTTTCGAAAGCGGCAATGACTTCCCCTGCGACTCGGTATATAGGGCGTGGCGGTACAGCATCGGTTCGAGTTGGGGCGATAACGCGTAAACGACGCCGCTTGCGGCCGCCACCAGGAGAAAGGGGCCTACGAAAAGCCCAATGTAGAAATGTAGGCGTACCAGCAGCGACATAAATGGCCCGCTGGCTGTGGAAGTTCTGGACATGGTCGGATGTCTCGATAACGCGCATGCATGCGATGCGCCCGGACGAATGCGTCCGGCGCGGCTCCTCATCGACCCGGGTAGCGGCAAGCCAGGCTGCGCGTTACTCGGATCACGAATGACGAAAAAGGCGTTTTCAGACAAGGACCGGTGGCGCACGCGAACGCGCGCCGGGAAAGACAGGGGATATGACATCGTTTCGAACGGGACCGAGAGCCAACCGCACCGGGCCGACCGGAAGGTTCTCGGCAACGCTGTAGCCTTGCGTACCGACTGCCGGACACATGAGCAGGAGATCGCAATAGCCGCATTTCGCCCAGATGGCGTGGCCGTGGGCAGAGCCGAATGAAGATGCCTGTTCATCGAGCTGCGCCCCCTGATGCAGAGAGGCCGCGCCATGTCGATGTTGGGCCTCGACGCTACCGGGCGCCACCTGATGGTCATGCACCGCGGCATGTCCTTGCCCGGCCGGCGCCATGGCATGGGCGAGCGCAAGCGCCTGCGACAGCAGCGGGCCGGCGAAAAGAATGCACATGGCGAACAGCGCGGCAAACGCGCTATATCGCGAGCGTCGAAGCGATCTCATTTCACGGGGCCGAGCCTGCGACGCACCGACACGGATCACCTCCGCCTCGCCACACCGCATCAGGCCGGCTCTTTCAATGCATGTGGTGGCCTTCTGCGTGCCCGCCTTGCGACTTCGGGGCATCACGCTGCACCAACACCTCTACTGACACATCCCCTGCGTGCTCGAAATGCAGCGTCATTGGGAAACGGTCGCCGGCGCGCAGCGGTTGCTTCAGATCGAAGAGCATGACGTGATAACCGGACGGCGCGAACGGCACTTCGCCGCTGGCTGGAATGGTCACGGTCTCGACTTTCTGCATCTTCATCATATCGCCACTGTGAACGTGCTCGTGAAGCTCTGCGCGTGCAGCAACAGGCGTGTCGACCGAAACCAGGCGGTCGGCCTCGCGGCCATTGTTGTGAACGACGAAATAGGCTGGCGCAGTAGGCCCATTGGGTGGCAGCTCACGCGACCAGGGGTGGCCGATATGAAGCGAACCGGCATCATATGAATGCGCGAAAGCAATGGAGGGGCCCGCAGCGAGGGCGACGAGCAACAGGACTTTCTTGAGCATGACGTAATCTCTAAACGTGAAGGCCGTTTCTGGCCTGAACAGGTTTGATCGAAAAGCTCAGGAAAGACCTGGAGAGGCACGGGGGTTGGCGGACGGCCACCAATCTGAAAGCGGCGACGGCGCAGCCGGGAGTGTGTCGCGCGGCGGAACGGGGACCACAGCGACAGCCATCGACCAGCCAGTTACCGGCAAGCCACTCGCGGCAAGGCAGGAGATGCAATGCACGCCATGCCCGCCACCGGCAGGGTCCAAGGGCTTGTTTGATACTGTCGCGAGGGTCGCCCCTGACGCGCAGAAGCCGCCATCCAGACCGCTCAAGGCGAGCGCCGTGGCCTGCCCGTGTTGCAGCCCCGCGAAAAGCACGTTCATGGCCAATGCACACAGCACCAGCAGCGCAATGGGCAATCGGCGGGACGGGGTCGTCTTCATGGCCTGATTCTAGGCCGTGCAGGGGGAGACGTCGAGGCGCCATGTGATGGCAAATGGTCACAGCGCGCTTGACGCAGTAACGAAACAAATAGATACAAGTGCTTTTGCGCACGAAACGGAACGATTCGTCGCCGGTCTCTATGCAACACCTGCCCGCAGCCGAGACTGTGCGTATACTCCGCCCCCTCTTCGCTCGCATCGATTCACCCTGGTGAGAATCGATGCGACTCGCTTCAAGGAACGCTGCAATGACCCAATGGCTCGACATGCCCGCGCCACCGGCTCTTCCGGTCATGTATCTGCAGGCGGCGCTGCGCCGCGGCATCACGGGTCGAGTGCTTCCCGACCGTGGGCTGCGGTGCACCTTGGATGTCGATCCAACGCATTTGGCCCGCTACCGCGAGCTGTGTGGGCATGTCGATGACGGTGCCTTGCCGCCTGCCTACCCGCATGTGTTGGCGTTCCCGTTGCAGATGCACTTGCTCACCGCCAACGATTTCCCCTTCCCGCTCCTGGGTCTCGTCCATCTGGAGAATCGCATTCGCGTTCTGCGACCGCTAGATACTCAAGGCCCACTGCGCGTCAGCGTGATTGCCGAAAACCTGCAGGCACACCCTCGTGGCGCCGCGTTCGATCTCATCGCGCGCCTGGAAGATGAACAGGGAGCCTTATGGGAAGGTGTCAGCCGTCTGCTGTGCCGCGGTGCGTCGGTTGGAGAGGCGGAGCGCGAGCGCCGACAGCGGCGATCGGCTCCGCTCCGGGAAATCGCGCGCTGGTCGGTCCCGGCCGATATCGGTCGCGCCTACGCGCGTGTTTCCGGGGACTACAACCCTATCCACCTATCGCCCCTCACAGCGCGCCTGTTCGGCTTTGATCGCCCGATCGCGCACGGCTTGTGGAACAAGGCCCGCGTGCTTGCCGCCATGGCTGACCGACTGCCCCGCGCCGGCTATGAGGTCGAGGCCTGCTTCCATCGTCCGCTCGTGCTGCCGGGCGAAGCGCTTCTGATGGCAGGCGAAGCCGGTGAGAGCGGCCACTTCGCAGTGACCGGCGCCAAGGGCAAGCGCCACTTGGACGGCAGCTGGCGGCCGCTGCCTCTCGAATTGTTCGAGCCGGAACCCGAGCTGGCACTTGCCGCCCAGTCCTGACTTGCCTCCCGCCCGCAGGCGATAGACACTCGCTCCCATTTCCCTCCCCCGCCGGCAAGCCGCGCGGGGTCGAACTGGCGGAGCCCCATGAATATCCAAGCCCTTACCGAACGCCTGCACGCCATCCGCGATGCCAATGAATGGCGCCGCTTCCACAGTCCGAAGAATCTCGCCATGGCCGCCAGCGTCGAGATGGCTGAGCTGGTTGAGATCTTCCAGTGGCTGAGCGAGGCCCAATCACGCGAACTGCCGCCCGACCAGCTTGAACATGCCGGGCAAGAGATTGGCGACGTCGTCCTCTATCTACTGTTGCTCTGCGCGGAACTTGGCCTGGACATGAACACGGTCGTCAGTGCCAAGCTGGCTGACAGCGAACGGCGTTTCGCACGATGACTGTTGAAGATCGTCACTTCGACGCCCTCGCCGTACGCTTCGCCGAAAAGATCTATGGCGGCACCAAGGGCGCAATCCGTCTTGCAGTACTCCAGGCTGACCTGACCGAGCACCTTCCTCATGGCCCGCTGAAGGTTTTGGACATCGGCGCAGGCCTTGGTCACATGAGCCTATGGCTGGCCCAACAGGGCCATTGTGTGACGCTAGCCGAACCTGCCGAACCGATGCTGGACGGCGCCCGCGCGCGTTTCGAAGCGGCGGGCCTCGACGCCACGTTCATCCACGCGCCGTGGCAGGCGCTGAAGGATAGCGTGGACACCCAATACGACCTGATTCTGTGCCACGCCGTGCTGGAGTGGCTGGCCGAGCCATGGGCCATCCTGCCCACATTGCGAGACCTGACGCGGGACGACGGACACTTGTCCCTCGCGTTCTACAACAAGGACGCCTTGATCTATCGCAACCTGCTCAAGGGGCATTTTCGCAAGCTGCGCAAGGACCATTACGCCGGTGAAGGCCAGAGCCTGACCCCACAAAATCCGCTGGACCCTCGTGACCTTCGGGCGCAACTGGCTGAGCGCTGGACGGTCGAATGCGAAAGCGGCGTGCGAGTGTTCCACGATTTCATGCCACCTGATTTTCAGGGGAAGGTCGACCCGGACGAGCTCGTTCGTATGGAACTCGAATACCGCCATCACCCGACGTTCGCAGGTCTTGGTCGATACCTGCATTGGCTGTGCACACCGCATCGATAGCCTGGCTGCGTCTACTCTGGAGGACATTATGAACCTGTCCAAACGCACGATGGTGCCGAAGCACTCCGCACCCGCGAAAGGGCCCTGGCGTCTGTTGCTGACGGCAGGCATCGCCGCGCTGGTATCGGCCTGCCAAAGCAGTAACCCCTACACGGCGCAGTCCGTACCGATGCCACCGCCCCCCGCCGGGGCGGACACACACTTCGATGCCAGCGCCTACCCTGCCGCCCCTACCGACTACAGCCGCTACCAGAGTTGGCGCTGGGGCAATACGCCCTCATCTTCCGGCGCGCTGAACGATAACGTTCGCGACGCCGTCGCAAACGGGCTCGAACAACGCGGCCTGCGCCCTGCCGCGACCGACAAGGCGGACCTGACTGTGGACGCCAGCATTCGTACCGAGCGACGCCTGCAGCAGGTACAGGACAGCTACGGCAGTTATGGCGGCTATTACGGCGGCAGCCCGTATCGCCACGGCTACGACCCGCATGGCTACGGCGTAGGTGCAAGCATCCCGATCACGCGCACGTATGAAGTAGAGGTCGGCGTGCTTCGTGTCAGTTTCCGCGACGCCGCCGGGCAAGCCGTATGGAGCGGCAGCACCGAATTGTCGGTCAGAGGAGATCAGAGGGAGCGTCGCGAGGCCGTTTACGAGGCCGCCCGCAAGTTGCTCGCCAATTACCCGCCCCGCTAGTTCCTTCAACGGAGAGCCACCATGCTTCGCTTGCCGCTGATTTGCGTTGTGCTGTTGCTGAGTGCCTGCCAGGGCATCCCGGTCGAACGGGACTTCGATCCCACCCGTGACTTCGCTGGCTACCGAACCTGGAGTTGGGATACGCCTCGGATTCAGTACCGCCCGGACGATCCGCGCCTCAAGAGCGACCTCACCGAAGACCGCATCACCGGCGCCGTCTCGGACCAATTGGATCAGCGGGGTTTGCGCCCTGCGCCTGCCGGTCAGCCGGGCGACGTCAGGGTGCAGGTATCGATGGTGGTCGAACAGCGGCAGGACCAGGTGTCGTCGGGGTTCAGCCCAATGTGGGGCAGCCCCTGGCATGGCTATTGGGCGGCACCAATGGTCATGGATACGCGGACAGTCGTCTATGAGGTCCAGACGCTACAGATCGACCTGCGCGACGGCCGAGATGGCAAGCTGGTCTGGCGCGCGAGTGCCGAGCAGATCCGGCGAAATCAGGCCAACCCCAACGAACGTACGCAGGCGATCCGTGAAACGGTCGCGCGTATCCTGTCGCAGTACCCACCTCGCTGATCCGCAACCGGCGCCCCGGCGGGCATAATGCAGCGCCCTGACCTCTGGAGTCCTACATGCAACCCGCCTGGTGGCTGCTCGTTCTGACCTTTTTCGCTGGCGCCGTCCTGCCGTTGCAGACCGGTATCAACGGGCAACTGGCCCGGCATGTGTCCGGAGCCATTCCGGCGGCGATGATCTCGTTCCTTGTCGGCACGCTCATCCTGATTGCAGTCACCCTCGCGATGCGTCAGATGCCGAGTGTACAAACGCTGCGATCGGCTGAGAGCTGGCAGCTCACCGGCGGCATGCTGGGCGCGTTCTTTCTGGTAAGCGCCGCGATGGCTGGGCCGCGGATCGGCGCCGTCCTTTTCATTGCCCTTGTGCTTGCGGGGCAACTCACCATGGCCCTGCTACTGGACCATTTTGGTTGGGCAGGCTTTCGAGAGTCGCCAGTCACCTTGGGGAAAATCGGCGGAATCCTGCTTATAGTCGCCGGCATCTGGATGATTCGCCGGGGCTGACACCGCATTACTCGCGACGAAAGCGGTAGAACAGGTTCGGCTCGCTGACAAGATACAGGTCACCGTGTTGGTCGAACGTCAGGCCTTCACCCTGAGGCACGCTGCCCTTGAGCCCGGCGAAACCACTGAACAGGGAGCGATAGCCTACCAGCTTCCCCTCCCCGTCGAGTTCCATTAGCAGCTTGGACTCGTCGCTCAGCAGTACGAGATGGCCGGTGCGAGGGTCATACTCGACGGATGAGAGATCTGTCGCCATCACGGACCGATCAACCCACTCCTGCCGGTCGATGACCTCGAGGCTGAAATTGCCCATGACGCTCTGCCTCAACCCTCGGATCTCGTAGAGCTTCATGGGGGAGTGTTCCTTGACCACGAACAACCGGTCCCCGTCCCGGTCATAGGCCAGCCCTTCGAAGCCATCGTTGTCCCCGGCGTCGATCCCCAATGTCAGACCTCTTCCAGTGCTCCGGTCGATGGCGCCTGCGCTGTCCTTGGGTACCGGAATCACCAACAGCGCATGCGACCGTTCCTCGACGACGACAAGCAGGTCGTCGCCCAGATAGGCCACGCCTTCGACATCCGTGAACCCCGAAAGCGTGTGTCGGGACAGGAGATTGCCCTCACGATCCAGCGAGACCAGTTCCTCGGGGCTGTTGATGACACCCCACAGCACGTCGCGATCGGCATCGAATGCCAGGCCGGACAGGTTATCCTCGATGCCCGCTACCGGGCGCGCCTCGATGGCCACCCGATAGCGGAGCAACTGCATGCCACGCGATTCCCAGTCTTCACGATCGAGCGCGGTCTGGAGCCAGTAGTAGAGACGGTCGTCCAGATGGGTCGCTTTGATCTGATAGGCGCCTAGTGCCAGTGACATCAGCAGCGCCAGCGGCCAAAGCCGAGTTCCGGCAGCAAGCCCCGAACGGACGGCAAGCATGTTCATGAAGGCGCACCTGTGTGGAAGGATACGCGCGAGTCTGCAGCACCGATGTTTCAATTCGTGCAGCGCGTCGATACCAAGCCACTCCCTCGCTGATACCGATGAAAGGTATGTCGGCCTGCTATCGCTGCCTGCCCGGATGGGTGGCGCTGCGGTATATTCCGCCGCCGCAAATCCGTGCCCTGTACCACCACGCCACATCCGATCTCACGCCTGTTCTCTTTCGATGAAATCGCCTACACCCACTGCCAACGCCGACGTCAATCGCCTGGAAACCTGGGCTCGCTACCACCAAAGCCTCTGCCGTTCCTGTCGAGGAACATGCTGCAGCCTGCCCGTTGAAGTGCAGGTTGCCGATCTGGTCAGGATGGGGCTCATCGACGCCTTCGATGCCGAAGAAGAACCCAAGCGGCTGGCCAGGCGGCTGATGAAGGACGGCGTCGTCGAGCACTTCAACCACAAGCACGCCCGCTTCACACTTACCCGCCTTGCCAATGGCGACTGCCTTTTCCTGGACCAGAAGACGCGCCTTTGCACGATCTATGAGGGGCGCCCTGATACCTGCCGCCGCCATCCCCAAATCGGCCCTCGGCCGGGTTATTGCGCCTACATCGCCAAGGCATGACCGTCACCACGCCGCCCATGGAACTCGGCATCGGCGGCGCGGCCCAAGTGACCAAGACCGCTTTGCTTGAGCGGGCCTGTTGATCCGGGAGTGCTTCATGCAGGTAGAAGGCTTTTTCGAATGGCTGGGACAAGCCATCGGCAGCGTCATACGCTTTGTCGTGGACGGGTTGTACTGGATTCTCGGCATGCTGGCCGTTGCCAGCCAGAACTTCATCGACGGGCTTGCCAGTACGCTTGGCATGGACCGGTCCCTTTTGACCATCGCTGCACTGATCGTCGGACTTATGCTCCTGGTCGCCGCACTGCGGGCCTTCATGCGCCGAGCCATCATCAGTGGCCTGATCTGGCTCGTACTCGGGCTGTGGCTGCTCTCCAACGTAATTCATTGATCACGATGGCGCTCGGCAGTGTCTTCATCTTCACGATCGACCACGCCGGTCACGTGCTGGCCCGGTAAACCCTGCCACGAACGCCGTTGAGTCAACTGGCCCACGCGCGCCCCGCCTCGGTGCTCACTCGTCTATAGTGTCGGCCCTCGCAAGGAGACACGATGAGCCGCTTGCTGGACGCCTGGCGTCACACCCCTACCCATCGCCAGGTCCGCGCGCTGGCGATTCCCATGATCCTGTCGAACCTGTCCGTCCCGATGGTCGCGCTGGTCGACAGCGCGGTGGTTGGCCACCTGCCCCATGCTCATCAATTAGGCGCTGTCGCGGTCGGCAGCATGCTCTATGTCGTACTGGTGGGCATTCTCAACTTCCTTCGAATGGGCACGACCGGCTTCGCGGCCCAGGCTGCCGGGCAGGAGGACGGCAATGCGTTGCGACGCATACTGCTGCAGGGCGTAACGCTTGGGCTGGGGCTGGCGGTGATAGCCGGCGCCCTTGCCCTTCCGCTGACCCACGTCCTGCTGGGCATGGTGGAACCCTCGCCCGCGCTGCGCGATCTCGCTGCTACGTTCTTTCAGCACCGGCTCCTGGGGCTGCCCGCTGCATTGATGAACTACGCCCTGATTGGCTGGTTTCTTGGCGCCCAGAACGCGCGCGCACCACTCGCGGTGCTCCTGCTCACCAACGCTGTCAACGCAGTCCTCTCGGTGACGTTCGTGCTCGGTCTCGACTGGGGCGTCGTGGGCGCTGCACATGCCGCTGTCATCGCTGAATGGCTGGGACTTTGCCTGGCCTTTGCCCTGACACGCGGCGAGCTACGTCGTTATCCGGGAAGGCTCGATTGGCAGCCCTTGCGATACTGGGTGCACTGGAAGCCGCTGCTGGCAGTCAACCGCGATATCTTCATCCGCAGCCTGACGCTGCAGGCCGTATTCGTGCTCGTCACGCTGCAAGGCAGCCGTCTGGGTGATGCCACGGTGGCAGCGAATGCACTGCTGCTAAACGGGCTCTCGGTGACTGCTTATGCGCTCGACGGCCTTGCGCATGCGGTCGAGGCGCTATGCGGGCGCGCCATCGGTGCACGGGATCGTCTGGCATTGCGACGCGCCCTGGTCGTGGCAGCAGGTTGGTCGGCGTTTGCGAGCCTGATTTTTTCGCTCGCGTTTCTGGTATTCGGCGAAACCTTCATCCGCTTGCAGACAGACATTCCCGACGTGCGCACCGTCGCGTTCGCCTACCTGCCCTATCTGGCATTGCTACCGGTTATCGCAGTTGCAAGCTATCTGCTCGATGGACTCTTCATCGGTGCCACGCGAGCGCGGGAGATGCGCGACGCGATGGTGGTCGCCTTCTTGCTGGCACTGCCACTGGGGTGGGCGATGCAGGGCTGGGGCAACCACGGGCTGTGGATAACCTTTCTGTCCTTCATGCTATTGCGCGGCCTGGTCATGGCCGGCTACAGCTGGCGAATCCACAAGCGGCCGGGCTGGATTGCGCCAGCACCGGCCGTGGCCGGTCAAGGCGCGAGGTAGGACGAGCGGGTCAGCCCCAGACGCAGCGCGTCGAGGTACTGCGTGCGCTCACGGGGCGTGAGCTTGGAGCTGGCGACCTTGTCACGGTAGTAGCCCATGAGTTCCTCGGGTGAGAGGTGCACATAGCGCAGCAGATCCTCGATGGTGTCGTGAGTCTCAATGCCCGCGTGATACACGCTGCCATCGTCGCGCTGGAAAATGTTCACCGAGTCGGTATCGCCGAACAGGTTGTGCATATCGCCGAGAATTTCCTGGTATGCGCCCACGAGGAACACGCCGAGCAAGTAATCCTCACCGGACCTAACCTCGTGTACCGGCAGGCTCGTCTCGATGCTCTGCTCGTCCACGTATTGCTTGATCTTGCCGTCGGAGTCGCAGGTCAAGTCCTGCAAGACCGCCCGCCGTAGCGGTTCTTCGTCGAGACGCTGCAACGGGATGATCGGCAGGATCTGGTCGATTGCCCAGGTGTCGGGAAGGCTCTGGAACACCGAGAAGTTGCAGATGTACTTGTCGGCAAGCTTATCGTTGAGCTCATCGAGTACCTGACGATGCGAGCGTTGGCGCGCCTTCAACTGATTGTGAAGCTTGCGGCAGATCGCGAAATAGCACTGCTCGCCCATTGCCTTGTGGCGCAGGTTCAGCTTGCCGGCCGAATACTGCGCCGACACTTCCTCCGCGAAGTGAGTCGCCCGCCAGTAGGTTTCCGCGACCATTTCCGGGTCGTTCGGCCCAAGCAGGTCAAACAGTGCACGCAGCGCGTCCGGGTACTCTTCGGTCTCGTCGACTTCAGGTTCATCGTCATTGTGGCGTTCGATATCGGTGACCTGAACGACCAGCACCGCGTGGTGGGCCGTCATTGCGCGGCCGCTCTCGGAGAAGATATGCGGATGCGGCAGCTCCTGGAGATCACAGAACTCCTTGAGCATATCGACGACGGTGCCCGCGTAGTCTTCCATGTCGTAATTGATGGAACTGGCGTTGCGCGAGTGGGTGCCGTCGTAGTCCACGCCCAGGCCACCGCCAACGTCTACATGATCAACCGGCAGGCCAAGGGCACGCAGCTCTCCGTAATAGCGGATGGCTTCGCGGAAACCACGGCGATAGTCGGCGATGTTGGCGATCTGCGAACCCATGTGGAAGTGCAGCAGGCGCACGCCCTGGTCAAGGCCGGCGGCCTTGAAGCGCTCGACGACGGACAGCAACTGCGCCGCGGAAAGGCCGAACTTCGATTTCTCACCGCCCGTATCTGCCCACTTCGAGGAGGACAGTGACGACAGGCGGACCCGCAACCCAAGCTGCGGCATCACGTTCAACGCCGCGGCCTCGTCGATGACCATCTGAACTTCAGATTCCTTCTCGATCACGATGAACACGTTATGGCCAAGCTTGTGTCCCATCAGGGCGAGACGGATGAACTCACGGTCCTTGTAACCGTTGCAGACGATCGTGCCGCCCCGTGGCGAAAGCGCCAGCACGGCGAGCAGCTCTGGCTTGGAGCCGGCTTCGAGGCCGATGGATACGTTCTCGGTGGCGATGATGCTTTCGATTACCGCCTCCTGCTGGTTCACCTTGATCGGATAGAGCGCGGTGTACTGGTTGCGGTATTCGAGCCGTTCGATATTGGCGTCGAATGCGCTGGTGAGCTGGCGTACGCGGTCCTGAAGAATGTCCGGGAATCGCACCAGCAACGGCAGCGACAATCCCGACGACCGCAGCTCGGCCAGGACGGCGGAGAAGTCGATCGGCTTGCTGGCGTTGCGGTTGGGTGAAATCTCGACCTTGCCTTCGTCGCTCAGCGAAAAATAGCCGGCGCCCCAATGGCGAATACCGTACACACTGCGCGTGTCAGCGACTGTCCAGCTGCTGCCATCGTCTTTTCTCGTACGTCGTGCGGCCATGGATTCCCCCTGCGAATTGAAGCTCGACGACACGTCGGCCGTCGTCACTGTACTGATGTGGACCCAGGTGCGGGTCGCGGAGTTTGGCGGCAGCGCGTATCAGCCGCCGGACTTCTTGGTCTTGAAGCCGCGGGCCTGCAACTCGCCCAGCAGCAGGTCGACATGGTCACCCTGGATTTCGATGACACCGTCCTTCAACGCACCGCCGGTACCGCAACGCTTCTTCAGTGCGGCGGCGAGTGCCTTGAGATCATCGCCTCCCAAGGGCACGCCGGTGACGGTGGTGACCGTCTTGCCGCCGCGCCCCTTGGTTTCGCGACGCACGCGCGCGATGCCGTCGCCAGCAGGTAACGATTCCTCGACGGGTTCAGGTTTGATGCGGCCGACGTCGGTTGAGTACACGAGGCCGCCCAGATCGGACAGGGACAGGCTTTTCTTGGCCATGAACGTCTCCAATGTCTAAATCGAATGCAAGCAAAGGCTGGCCGCGCAGTTTACCGGCAATCGCGGCCGGCACCAGCGCTCGACGCCTGTACGGCACCGGGTCGCAAGGTTATGTCGCTTCGCTTATCGGCAGGCGTGCTTATCGGTTGGCGAGGAAGCGTCTCAGCGCCACCCGTGAATCCGGGCAGTAGGGGCGCTGCTCAATATCGGCCAGTACATCATCCAGCGGCATGAACCAGGCCGCGGCCACTTCTTCGGGCTGCAGGCGCAGTGGGGCGTCGGATACCGCTGAGTAGATCGCGCCCCACAGACGATTGTCAGGCGCATCGAAGAAGAACCGCCCATGGTCGCGCAGGGCGACGCCACCAATTCCGAGCTCTTCTTCGAGTTCGCGCGCTGCGGCGATTTCGTAAGGCTCATCTGGAGCGACCATGCCACCCGCAGCCACATCGAAATAACCCGGATAAACAGCCTTGCTCATGACCCGTTGGTGGACGCAGAGGTGCCCTTGGCCATTGAGCAAAAAGATGAACGTGCCGCGGCCAATCAGGCCGCGAGCACGCAGCTCGGCGCGCGGCAACCCACCGAGCAACCTGTCGTACTCGTCGACCCAGGCGACTTGCTCGCGGTCCGACGCCGCCCGGTGTTCGATTTCGGCAGGAGGCGTGTTCATCCCTGGGACAGCAGGTTGCGCAGATCGATAATCGCGGCATTCGCGCGCGAAATGTAGTTGGCCATGACCAGGGAGTGATTTGCCAGGATCCCATAGCCACTGCCGTTCAGAACCATTGGGCTCCACAGCGTCTCCTGGGAAGATTCCAACTCACGGATGATCTGGCGGACGCTGATGGTGGCATTCTTCTGCGCGAGCACGTCCGCGAAGTCGATCTCCACAGCGCGCAACAGGTGTGCCAGTGCCCAGGCCTGACCCCGCGCCTCATAGAAGACATCGTCTATTTGCAGCCAAGGCGTCTGGACGGTCTCCTCCTTCACCTTGGGCACCGCGCCAGGCGCGACCACTTGCGGTTCGGCATTGGTATCAAGACGAACGCGGCCGACGCTGGCAGACAGACGCTGCGACAGCGAGCCCAGGCGTGTGGCGACGTCACCGAGCCAGTTATTGAGATTGTCAGCCCGCGTATAGAACTGTGCCGAACCCTGCCCGGTGTTGGTCAGCCGAGCCAGATAACGGTCGAGCAGCTGAATGCCTTCGCGGTACTGCGATTCGGAAGATGGCAGTGCCCAACTCCGGTTATCAAAGTTGAAACGTGGCTCGGCTTGGGAAAGGTCCGGATCTTCCGCCGACTGGGACTGCGAGCGAGCGAAATCCTTGCGCAGCGCGCGGGACAGGTCGCGCACCTGAACCAGAACGCCGTATTCCCAGTTCGGCATGTTGTCGAGCCATAGGCCGGGTGGAGCGACATCGTTGGACAGGTAACCACCGGGCTTGTCCACCAGTGTCGTCGCGACCTGCTTCAGTGTCTCGACGACGGTATAGCCCCGTACGATCGGACGCTGGCTGCTCTGTGCCGCTTCCCGGGCGTGGTCCTGCACCGAAAAGAAATCAGGCGTGCGGCTCCAATACATGCCGAGCACGATGCAAATGACCAGATACGCCGCAACGACGCCACCCAGCACATAGGCCACCCCACGGCCCGCGCCGCGGCCCATGGAAATACCGGCGCCGTCAGCGCTGGCGCTACCCGTTCGTTTCCACTTCAGCATCATTCGGATCCTTAGGCCAATGGCCGTTGCTTGACGATCGGACCAAGGTCGACCGCCCGGGCCGATCGATGATCACCCGTTACCTGCCAAGCGCTAGAAGATAACACGCCCATGAGACGGGACCGCCCGCCAACGGCTCCACCGTTCGACCGCAACGCCTTGACAGGGTTGCCCGAACACTCGTTTGGAATGCGCCGCAGCGCAGGACACCCCGCCAGAAGTACTACACAACCGCCGGGCGACAGGAGGCTAGGCAAAACGCCATCACTGTCACAAATCCGCAATCACCCCGCCATACGCTTGCGCCAGCCGCCCACCCTCCCCCGGTCGAAGTTATGCGCCTCAAGACCCTGACGACACTTTCCACCTGCCTGCTTCTGGGCGTGTGCATCATGCTTGGCGCGACACTCTGGTGGTCGCAGCGCGCACTGGAACGCCCCTATCAGACGATGGAGCGCTACCTTGCGCTTTCGCAGCAATACCAGCATGAGGTGGTTGCGCGGATCTTCGGCTACCTGGACAGCGGTAACGCAGTATTGCAGGCAGAGGCACTGCAGGCCTTGGCATCCATTGATGGCATGCTTGGCGACCTTTCACCGGATTTGGCCAGTACGACCCAACCCAGCGTCGAGGCATTGATGACATTCAGCCAGAACGAACTGCTGGCGGCTGGCAAGCTCGCCGGTGATCCCCAGGCGTTGCTCGTTCAGGCGGAGCGCGAGACCGCGAGCGCGCTCGAAGCGCTTTCCCGCTACGCCGATGACAGCGGCAATGCCGCGGCGGAACGCTACCGTGCACCGCTGTTTCAGGCGAGCCAGCGGCTGCAGCGGCTGAGTCTGGCGCGGCAACGGATGGTTGCAAGTGGCAATGCCGCGCTGGCCGACGACGTCGAGCGCGAACTCGAGGGGCTCCGTCAGCAGGCCGCACGTATCGATACCCTTCCTCTATTGGGCGTTGCCGCCGAATCGAATTCCGGTGCCAGTGCGTTCGCCAACCTGATGGGTCTGGCGACGGATACTGATAGCAGTGACGCCGAGGATAGCGGCACGGGACTGCGCCGTGAACTCAACAGCCTCCTGCAGCGTTATCCCGGTGAGCTGAAGCGGACTCAGGACCAGATTGCTTCGCGCGCCGCGCTCTACGAGGCGACCCGCGCCCGCATCGATGCCGTGCAAAATGCACTCGACGGCCTCGAACCTCTGGTCCGGGCCGAGCACGGCCACATCCAGGGCGAGGTTCGAGTCATGCTTGGGGTGGTAATTGGCCTGATCGTACTGATCGCGCTTGGCATTGACAGGATTCAGCGCAGCCTTACGCGCCTGCTTGGTCAGTTGCAGCCCGCGTTGTCTGCCTGGGCCGCCGGTGACTTCACTGATGCCGTGGCATTGAAGACACGCAACCAGGAAATGCGCGAACTGCAAACCTCGCTCAACCGCTTGCGCGAGTACCTGCTGGGTCTCGTCGCCAACATCCGCGAACAGGCCGAGCGCATGTCCGGCAGCAGCCAGACACTGTCCGAGCTCAGTAGCGGCCTGCACCAGAGCGCTGAACGTCAGGCCGGCGACACCGCGCTGATCAAGGATGCATTAGGCGAGCTGGAGGCGACGATCATGCAGGTGTCCGAAGATGCGGGTCGCACTGCCGAAGCGAGCCGTGACGCCGGCCGCTCGGTCGAGCAGGGCCAGCAGGTGATCGAGGGCAGCCTCCAGGGTATGCAGAAGCTAGTGAGCGAAGTCGAAAGCAGCGCCGTCGCGATCGAGCGTCTCGCTGAGGAGGCGCATACGATCGGCGACGTGCTGACCGTCATCCGCAGCATCGCGGACCAGACCAACCTACTGGCACTCAACGCAGCGATCGAAGCGGCACGCGCCGGCGAGCAGGGCCGCGGGTTCGCCGTCGTTGCAGATGAAGTGCGCTCACTGGCGCAGCGCAGCGCTCGCGCAACCGATGAAATCCAGCAGGTTATCGACAGGCTCCAGCACGCCGCTGGGCGGTCACTCGATGCCATGCGCACCCAGGTTTCCCATGCCCAGGCCACGGCGCGCCAGGCAGAAATGGCGGATGGCGCGCTGGTCGAGGTCGTCCAGGCCATCCGCGCCATGGCTGACAACGCGGAGCGTATTGCCTCCGCGACGGCACAGCAGACGGCGGCGGTGAGCGAGATCAGGGATCACAGCGAGCGCATTCACCAACTGGGCGAAACGAACCTTTCACTCATCGACGGCGGACGTCAGCAAGGGGAGAAACTCCTGCACCTGGGTGGTGAGCTTCAGGTGGCGGTGAGTACGTTCCGCGTCGCCTGAGGCCTTCCGAGGGGCCGACACCGCATTGGTCGACATCCGGTGCGACAAGCACCCACGCGCGGGGCGGCCAGAGTTCGCTATCATGCTGGCCGGTTTTCCGTGATGTGCGAGCGATGCGTTTTCTAGCCGTCTTTGTCTTCCTGCTGTCCATCGTGAGCGTGCCTGCCCTTGCGGGCCCGCTGGATACGCCGCGTCCCTCACCCATCCTGGGCGCGAGCGCGTCTCAAGGGGACTTTCTACCCGTCGACCAAGCCTTCCGCTACGACTTGGTCGATACCGACGATGGCGAAGTGCTGCGCTTTACGATCGCGGACGGCTATTACCTCTACCAGCACCAGTTCAAGTTTCACACTGAACCCGATGGGCTGATGGATACGCCCCGCTTGCCCCCTGGCGAGTCGAAGACGGACCCGCATTTCGGCGATGTCGTGGTGTATTACGGCTCGCTCGACATTCCTCTTTCCTTCACCGCAGCCAAGGACCAGCCGCTCAATCTGGTCGTGACCTACCAGGGCTGCGCGGACAAGGGACTTTGCTATCCACCGGAAACGCGCCGGATCGCAGTCAACGGCGGTATCGAGACCGCAGCCACTGCGCGCGCGGCCCCCTCCGCGCCGGAGGCTGAATCGACGTCCGCCGAGGCGGCTAGCTGGAGCTACCGATCGTTGGGCGCCTTCTTTCTGGCGGGGCTGGGCCTGACGTTCACCCCCTGCGTGCTTCCAATGCTTCCCATTCTTTCCGGCGTGGTATTGCGTGGCGCGCCCGGCGGTCGGCGGGCACTGGTGCTTTCGGTGGCCTACGTATTGCCGATGGCGGCCTGCTATGCGCTGCTTGGGGCCTTGATGGGCGTGTTCGGCGCCGGCTTGAATCTGCAGGCCCGACTTCAGTCACCGTGGATACTGATCCCGTTCGCGGCATTCTTCACGGCCTTCGCCCTCGCGATGTTCGGTGCGTTCGAACTACGATTGCCCGCCGCGCTGCGTGATCGCCTGGACCGGCTCGCCGGGACGGCAAAGGGCGGTTCCATCAGTGGCGCCGCAACGCTCGGCCTGTTGTCGAGCCTCTTGGTAAGCCCTTGCGTATCGGCGCCCCTTGCGGGTGCCTTGCTATATATAAGCACCAGCGGTGATGCGGTTGGCGGTGCGCTCCAGCTTTTCGCGCTCGGCCTCGGCATGGGCACCCCGCTGGTCCTGTTCGCGTGTGGTGGCGGTGCGCTGCTGCCCCGAAGCGGCCCTTGGATGGTTGCCGTACGCAACGCCTTCGGCGTGCTGCTGCTTGCCGTCGCGGTATGGCTCATCGAGCGCGTCGTCCCAGGTTCGATCGCTCTGGCACTGTGGGGTACGCTTGCGGTGGGCACGGCCCTGTTCCTCGGCACACTCGAATTTAACGCCAAGTCGCCACGGCAAAAGCTCGCGCAGCTGGCCGGGCTTGCGCTGCTGGTCTATGGGGCGTGCGCGTGGTTCGGCGCCTTGCAGGGTCAGAGCGACCCCCTGCGTCCGCTCGGCGAATACCGCACGCCAGCCGGTCAAGACGCACGCCTCGATTGGACGACCATCAGCGAACCTGAGCAACTCGATGCCTTGCTCGCTGATGCCCGGCAGGCAGAAGAGCCGGTTTTCCTGGATTGGTATGCAGACTGGTGCATCAGCTGCAAGGTCACGGAACGTGAAGTATTGCCAAAGCTGGCCGTACAGCAGGCGCTCAAGCCCTATCGACGTGTTCGGTTCGACGTCACCCGCAGCGACGAGGCACAGCGTGCACTGCTTGATCGGTTCGGCCTGTTTGGTCCGCCGTCCATGCAGTTTTTCGACGCACACGGACGCGAGGTCCTGAGCCAACGCATCATTGGCGAAACCACGGCCGACGAGCTGGCCAGACGCTTGGCAACTGTCGCACGTGACCGGTAAGTCGTTTCCAGTCATTTTCGGCAAAAACGCCAAATCATGCTGACTATTCCGGAGAACTGGACAGACCGGGTGGCTTCCGGCATAGTCGCCCGCTGCATCGAACAGGCGCCGGATAGCATCGTCAATGGCCAAGATACTCGTTCTCCACGGTCCCAACCTCAATCTTCTCGGCACGCGTGAACCCGGCGTCTATGGCGCGGTGACCCTTGCCCAGATCAATGAGGAGCTGGTGCAACGTGCCCGGTCTGCCGGCCATGAATTGAGCCATCTGCAAAGCAATGCCGAGCATGTCCTGGTCGACCGTATTCATGCGGCGCGGGAAGACGGCACGGCATTCATCGTGATCAATCCGGCCGCTTTCACTCACACCAGTGTCGCCCTGCGTGACGCATTGCTGGCTGTGAGCATCCCATTCATCGAAGTGCACCTTTCAAACGTGCACAAGCGAGAAGCCTTCCGCCACCATTCCTATTTCTCCGACGTGGCGGTCGGCGTGATCTGCGGGCTGGGCGCGACCGGTTATCGGTTGGCGCTGGAATCTGCCCTCGAACAAATCGAACGCATCTGACCAACCGATTGGAGTCGACCTGTCAATGGACATCCGTAAAGTCAAGAAACTGATCGAGCTACTGGAAGAATCCGGTATCGACGAGCTGGAGATCAAAGAGGGCGAGGAGTCCGTCCGCATCAGCCGGCACAGCAAGCAGGCGTTCAGTGCCCAGCCCATGTACGCCGCTCCGGCGCCTGCCGCTGCACCCGCGCCGGCCGCCGCGCCCGCTGTAGAAGCCGCCGCGCCTGCCGCGCCCAAGCTCAATGGCACCGTAGCCCGCTCGCCGATGGTGGGCACCTTCTACCGCGCGCCGTCTCCGGCCGCGCCGAACTTCGTTGAAGTCGGTTCCGTCGTGAAGAAAGGCGACGTCCTGTGCATCGTCGAAGCCATGAAGATGATGAACCACATCGAAGCCGAAGCCAGCGGCACGATCGAGTCCATCCTCGTCGAGAACGGCCAGCCGGTGGAATACGACCAGCCGCTGTTCACCATCGTTTGAGCCGCGGGGAACCTGCGATGTTGGAAAAAGTACTGATCGCCAACCGTGGCGAGATTGCCCTGCGCATCCTGCGCGCCTGCAAGGAGCTGGGCATCAAGACGGTCGCGGTCTATTCCTCCGCCGACCGTGAACTCATGCATCTGGGTCTGGCGGATGAAACCGTCTGCATCGGCCCGGCACCTGCCAACAAGTCCTACCTGCACATCCCGGCGATCATCGCAGCGGCCGAAGTCACAGGCGCTACCGCGATCCACCCGGGCTACGGTTTCCTTGCGGAAAACGCCGACTTCGCCGAGCAGGTCGAGAAATCCGGCTTTACCTTCATTGGCCCAACCGCTGATGTCATTCGCCTGATGGGCGACAAGGTGTCGGCCAAGGACGCCATGATCAAGTCCGGCGTACCGGTTGTACCAGGCTCTGACGGCCCGCTGCCGGAAGACGAAGACGAAGCGCTGCGTATCGCCCGTGAAGTGGGCTACCCGGTGATCATCAAGGCCGCTGGCGGCGGCGGTGGTCGCGGCATGCGCGTGGTGTGGAAGGAAGAAGACCTGATCAAGTCGGCCAAGCTGACCCGCACCGAAGCGGGCGCTGCGTTCGGCAACTCGATGGTCTACCTTGAGAAATTCCTTGGCAACCCACGTCACGTGGAAGTCCAGGTGCTTTCCGATGGCCAGGGCAACGCCGTGCACCTTTACGATCGCGACTGCTCGCTGCAGCGTCGTCACCAGAAGGTGCTGGAAGAAGCGCCTGCGCCTCACATCGATGAAAAGGCCCGCGCCGAGGTACTCAAGCGCTGCGTCGATGCCTGCGTCGAGATCGGCTACCGCGGTGCCGGCACCTTCGAATTCCTCTACGAAGACGGCCGCTTCTACTTCATCGAGATGAACACGCGCGTTCAGGTCGAACACCCGGTGACCGAAATGGTGACCGGCGTCGACATCCTCAAGGAGATGTTGAGCATTGCGGCTGGCAACAAGCTTTCGATCAAGCAGGAAGACATCAAGCTCATGGGCCACTCGCTGGAGTGCCGGATCAATGCTGAAGATCCGGACAACTTCATGCCCAGCCCCGGCAAGGTGAAGCACTTCCATGCACCCGGCGGCAACGGCGTTCGCGTCGATTCGCACCTGTACAGCGGCTATTCGGTTCCGCCGAACTACGACTCGCTGATCGGCAAGCTGATTGTCTATGGGCGCGACCGTGACGAAGCCCTGGCGCGGATGCGCAATGCCCTGGACGAGATCATCGTCGACGGCATCAAGACCAACGTTCCGCTGCACCGTGACCTGGTGCGGGACAAGGGCTTCTGCGAAGGCGGCATCAACATCCATTACCTGGAAAAGAAACTGGGGATGGATAAGCACTGACCCTTTACGTCTCTCCTGGAGACGTTTCAGTGCAAGGACCGGAGCGGCCTGTCGCCTGACAGCCCGCTCCTTTCTTTTTCTACCGTACGATTGCTCGTACAAATACCTGCAGGAATTTTCGATGCCTTGGCTCCAAGCGCGAATCGCGATCACGCCCGAACAGGCGGCTCCCTACGAAGATGCCCTCCTCGCCCTTGGCGCGGTATCGGTCACGTTCATGGATGCCGAGGATCAACCGATTTTCGAGCCCGACCTCGGCACCACGCCACTGTGGTCGAACACGCATCTGCTGGCGCTTTTCGAAGCGGATGTCGACCCCGATGCACTCCGCGCCCATTTACAGCTATTGGCGGGCGGCCAGCTGCCCGAGCACGTCATCGAACACATCGAGGACCAGGACTGGGAGCGCAGCTGGATGGCCGACTTCCACCCGATGCGCTTCGGCCAACGCCTTTGGATTGTTCCCAGCTGGCACGACGCGCCGGAGCCGGACGCGGTCAACCTGGCCCTTGACCCCGGCCTGGCATTCGGGACCGGTACGCACCCAACGACCGCCCTGTGCCTCGAATGGCTCGATGGTCAGGCACTGGCAGGACAAGATCTGCTCGACTTCGGCTGTGGTTCCGGGATCCTGGCGATTGCCGGTTTGCTGCTGGGCGCTCGCGAAGCAGTAGGCACGGACATCGACCCGCAAGCGCTCGAGGCGTCCCGTGACAATGCCGAGCGCAACGGCATCGCCGAGGCGTCGTTCACCCTTTACCTGCCCGAGCAAATGCCGGATCGGACCTTCGACGTCGTCGTGGCGAACATCCTTGCTGGCCCGCTCGTGACGCTTGCACCCACCATCACGCGCCATGTACGCGCCGACGGGCTGCTGGCGTTGTCCGGAATCCTGGCCGAACAGGCCGAAGAGGTTCGCCAGGCCTATACCGGCGCATTCGAGCTCGATCCGACAGCCGAGAAGGATGGCTGGGTGCGGATTACCGGACGCCGCCGCTCAGCCTGACCGATCCAGCTTGGTGCCTGGCGCGGGGGGGGAACCCGCCGCCGCAAACCAAGCGCAGCCAGGCCCGAGCAACAGGCGGAGCCGGTAACCGACAGCAGATGCGGACCGTATCAGCACAATGCCATCCCCGCCTGCTGTGGCGGACCGACATGCGCTAGACTACCGCCCATTTTTCCAACCTTCGATTCCGGTTGCATGAGCCAGACGTTCGTTACCCAGTGCCCGCATTGCCAAACCCGCTTTCGCGTTAGCCGTGAGCAGCTGGCTATCGCCAACGGCTCGGTACGTTGCGGCGCGTGCATGCAGGTGTTCGATGCGGCCGGCCTGCTGGTCGATCAGCTCAAGGACGCGCCTGCTGCACCGCAGGTCTCGCTTCAACCCTTGCAACCGCTGCACCTGAAGGACCATCACGCGCCGCTGAAGCTCGAGGCAACCAGCCTGCCACCGGTGCGGGAGAACGAACCGTTCTGGATCCATGACGATATGGACACCGACGGCTTCGACGAAGAACTGGCGCGCCTGGAGCGGGAGGAGCAACAGGCCCATGCGCGGCGTACGGAAGCTCCACGCGGTAGTGGCTCCCTGGTGGCTGCCGATCATGAAGATATCGAAGACGTACATCCGGACGAAGCCTGGGCCATCGAACTCCTTCGAGAAGAAAAGTCTTCAGCCGAATCGTCCACTTCGCTCCGTATCCCGGACGAGGATCTGCCGCGCCCTCGCCTGCACACCCATGCATCCGAGGACGCCGAGCGCGTTGAGCCCACCCTGGGCGGCCTTCCCGCGGAGACGGCCCTGGACGAACCCGAGCCCGACCTCGAACCACCGGCAAAGGGGCTCATAGCCGACAGCGACGACGAACCCCGGCCCGCTAAGAGCAAGCGTCAGCTCGAAGCGCTGGACGACTTGAATGATGAGCCCCTGCAACTCGACTGGCGTCGCCCGCGCAAGCCTTGGGGTCGCAGGGTCGCGTGGGCAGGCGTAAACCTGCTTGCACTGCTGGCATTGGGCGGTCAATACGTCTGGTACCACTTCGACGAACTTGCGCGCCAGGACCGTTATCGCCCTTGGCTTGCACAGATCTGCCCGGAAGTCGGCTGCCGTCTGCCCTCAAAGGTCGATATCGATCAGATCCGCAGCAGTAACCTGGTCGTGCGCAGCCATCCAGAGTTCTCCGGCGCGCTAGTCGTCGATGCGATCCTGTACAACCGAGCCACGTTCTCGCAACCTTTTCCATTGCTTGAACTGCGCTTCGCGGACCTCAACGGCCAGCCAATCGCCAACCGCATTTTCAAACCGGCGGAATACCTCGCTGGAGAAATGGCGGGCGGCCGCGAAATGCCGCCGCAGACCCCGATTCACATCTCACTCGATATCTTGGACCCCGGCCCGAAAGCGGTAAATTACAGCCTGAGGTTCATCTCCCCCGAGTGATGCCCCTTCGCTCCGTGTGCTTTTAACCAAAGGGTATAAGGGACGGATTGTTCAGAATTTGTTCAGAACAATCTTTATCCAGTCACGGGGAGCGGGTATCATGCCCACCCTTTTCGCTGTACCCAAAATGATTCGTTCGACGCTGCTGCGCACAGGCGGCATGGCCTGTCGATCACGATGCCTTGTTGTCGTGATGCACAGTCCGTAGCCCAAGGGCACCGCTTTTTCGCCGCAAAATGATCCATGACCAAGAACTGACAGGCCCCATGCAGGGAACCCCAATGTCGGCGCTAACCATCGGCCCCTACACATTATCCAATCGCTTGATCCTCGCGCCCATGGCGGGCGTGACCGATCAGCCGTTTCGCTCGCTATGCAAGCGTCTGGGTGCGGGCATGGTCGTGTCGGAAATGGTGACCAGCGACGTACGCCTCTGGAACAGCCGCAAATCGCGCCTTCGCCTGATTCATGCTGGCGAAGCCGAACCCCGCTCGGTCCAGATTGCCGGCGGTGATCCCGAGATGCTGGCCGAAGCCGCCCAGCGTAATGTTGAACTCGGTGCGCAGATCATCGATATCAACATGGGCTGCCCTGCGAAGAAGGTCTGCAACAAGGCCGCGGGTTCTGCGCTGATGAAGGATGAGCGACTGGTCGCTGATATCCTTTCTGCAGTCGTGTCCGCCGTGAACGTGCCGGTAACACTCAAGATCCGCACCGGCTGGGACCGCGACCACCGTAATGGTCCTGTCATTGCTCGCCTCGCCGAAGAAGCGGGTATCGCAGCACTTGCCGTCCATGGTCGAACCAAGGCCGACCTGTACACCGGTGAAGCGGAATACGACACCATCGCCACGATCAAGCAGACGGTTTCCATTCCGGTCATGGCCAATGGCGACATCGACTCCCCCCAGAAGGCCGCCCATGTGCTGGCCTATACAGGCGTGGACGGGCTTCTGATCGGACGAGCGGCCCAAGGCCGACCCTGGATTTTCCAAGAAATCGACCATTATCTGGAGACCGGGCAATTGCTGCCCGCTCCTTCGCTCGTGGACGTGGAGCAGATTCTGCTGGAACACCTGGCAGCCCTCCACGCTTTCTATGGCGACACCATGGGCGTACGTATCGCCCGCAAGCATGTTGGCTGGTACCTGGCTACATTGCCGGGCGCAAAGGAATTTCGCGCCCGGTTCAATCGTTTGGAATCCACGGACGCGCAGCGCGCCGACGTTCAGCAGTTCTTTGCCGAGCGACACAACGACGGAGAAGGTGTGGCCGCATGACGACGATGACCGAGACTTTAGTGACTGGAACAACCCACGTGAGCGACAACCTCAACCTCAAGCAGCACCTGAGTGCCCCCAGCGCCGAAGGGCAGACCCTTCGTGGCGCGGTGGAAAAAGCGCTGCTCAATTACTTCGCCCATCTCGAGGGCGCGGATGTCACCGACGTGTACAACCTGGTGCTGTCCGAGGTCGAGGCGCCCCTGCTCGAAACCGTGATGAACCACGTCAAAGGCAACCAGACCAAAGCCTCCGAACTGCTCGGCCTCAACCGCGGCACACTGCGCAAGAAGCTGAAGCAATACGACCTGCTTTGACGTCTGCGGCCTGCCGAGCCATTGCGGCACCGTTCTTCCAATCCTATCCATCCTGAGCGATCCATTGCCCATGACCGACCAAAGCCTTCGCCTTCCCGTTCACCGCGCGCTGATCAGCGTCTCTGACAAGACCGGCGTGGTCGAGTTTGCTCGCGCGCTTGCCGACATGGGGGTGGAAATCCTCTCCACCGGTGGCACCTACAAGCTGCTGAAGGATAATGGCATTGCCGCTGTTGAAGTCGCGGACTACACCGGCTTCCCGGAAATGATGGACGGCCGCGTGAAGACGCTTCATCCCAAGATCCACGGCGGCATTCTTGGCCGCCGCGCGCTTGATGGTGACATCATGGAACAGCACGGCATCAAGCCGATCGACCTGGTAGCGGTTAACCTGTATCCGTTCGCAGCCACCGTTGCCAAGCCTGGGTGCACCCTGCCCGACGCGATCGAGAATATCGATATCGGTGGCCCGACCATGGTCCGCAGCGCCGCGAAGAACCACAAGGATGTTGCCATCATCGTCAACGCCGGCGATTACGACGCCGTACTCGAGAACCTGCGCAACGGCGGCCTGACCTATGCTCAGCGCTTTGACCTGGCACTGAAGGCCTTCGAGCACACCGCAGCCTACGACGGCATGATTGCCAACTACCTCGGCGGTATCGACCAGTCGCAAGACACCCTCACTACCGAAAATCGCAGCCTGTTCCCGCGCACCTTCACGGCGCAGTTCGTCAAGGCGCAAGACATGCGCTATGGCGAAAACCCGCACCAGCAAGCCGCGTTCTACATCGAGAACCCTGAAGAAGCCTGCGTAGCCACCGCGCGCCAGCTGCAGGGCAAGGAACTGTCCTTCAACAACGTTGCGGACACCGACGCTGCGCTGGAATGCGTCAAGAGTTTCACCAAGCCGGCCTGCGTCATCGTCAAGCACGCCAATCCGTGCGGCGTGGCAGTCGTGCCGGACGATGAGGGTGGCATCCGCAAGGCGTACGATCTGGCTTATGCCACCGATACCGAGTCGGCCTTTGGCGGCATCATCGCCTTCAACCGTGAACTGGACGGCGAGACGGCCAAGGCTATCGTCGAGCGTCAGTTCGTTGAGGTGATCATTGCGCCCTCCATCAGCGAAGCGGCGCGTCAAGCTGTAGCCGCCAAGGCCAACGTCCGTTTACTGGAATGCGGCGAATGGCCTGCTACCCGCGCTGCTGGCTGGGACTACAAGCGCGTCAATGGTGGCCTGCTGATCCAGAGCCGTGATACCGGCATGATCACTGCAGACGATCTCAAGATCGTTACCCGTCGCGCACCGACCGAGCAGGAAATCCACGACCTGATCTTCGCTTGGAAAGTCGCGAAGTTCGTCAAATCCAATGCCATCGTCTATGCCAAGCATCGCCAGACCGTTGGCGTCGGTGCCGGTCAGATGAGCCGGGTGAACTCCGCCCGCATCGCGGCCATCAAGGCTGAGCACGCTGGGCTGCAGGTGGCAGGCGCCGTCATGGCATCCGATGCGTTCTTTCCCTTCCGCGATGGCATCGACAACGCCGCCAAGGCGGGTATCACGGCTGTGATCCAGCCGGGTGGCTCGATGCGTGACGAGGAAGTGATTGCCGCTGCCGATGAGGCCGGGATGGCGATGGTCCTTACCGGCATGCGCCACTTCAGGCACTGAGATCGGCCGCACTCGGATGGGCATCTGCGGCGTTGCCTGGGGCTTCCTCAATGCTCATTGCCACTAGGCAACTCCGCTTGAGGTAGCCCCAGGCGCCTTGCATCTACCGATCCGATCGCGACCTCGAAATATGTAGAGCGGATAACGCTTTGCTTATCTGCTATGCGGGTCAATGGCCCGCCCCCATAGGGAGCAAGACATGAACGTATTGATCATCGGCAGCGGCGGTCGCGAACACGCCCTTGCCTGGAAAGTGGCGCAAGATCCTCGTATCGAAAAGGTCTTCGTGGCGCCCGGCAACGCTGGCACCGCGACGGAAGCGAAGTGCGAGAATGTGGCGATCGACGTGCTTGCGATCGAAGAGCTGGCGGACTTCGCCGCCAAGCACGTACAACTGACCATCGTCGGTCCGGAAGCGCCGCTGGTGAAGGGTGTGGTTGACCTGTTCCGCTCCCGCGGCCTCGACATCTTTGGTCCGACTGCGGCTGCCGCGCAGCTCGAAGGCTCGAAGGCGTTCACCAAGGACTTCCTTGCTCGCCACGCGATCCCGACCGCCGACTACCAGAACTTCACCGAGGTCGAACCGGCACTGAGCTACCTTCGTGAGAAGGGTGCACCGATCGTCATCAAGGCGGATGGCCTGGCCGCCGGTAAAGGTGTGATCGTGGCGATGAACCTGGAAGAAGCGGAAGACGCCGTGCGTGACATGCTTTCGGGCAACGCCTTCGGTGACGCCGGTGCCCGCGTTGTCATCGAGGAATTCCTCGACGGTGAAGAAGCCAGCTTCATCGTCATGGTTGACGGGGAAAACGTACTGCCCATGGCTACCAGCCAGGACCACAAGCGGGTTGGCGATGGTGACACCGGTCCCAATACCGGCGGCATGGGCGCGTATTCACCGGCGCCAGTGGTCACCGCCGAGGTTCACAAACGTGTGATGGAAGAGGTCATCTACCCGACGGTCCGCGGAATGGCAGCCGAAGGCAATGTCTACACCGGCTTCCTCTACGCCGGCCTCATGATCGACACGTCCGGCGCACCCAAGGTGATCGAATTCAACTGCCGCTTTGGTGACCCTGAGACCCAGCCGATCATGGTGCGCCTGGAATCCTCCCTCGTCCTGCTCGTCGAGGCCGCGCTCGCCAAGGCGCTGAACAAGGTTGAGGCTACCTGGGACCCACGTCCCACGGTCGGCGTAGTGCTTGCCGCGGGTGGCTACCCGGGTGACTACGCCAAGGGGCAGGCGATCTCGGGCCTGCACGACGCAGCGGTCCTGGACGGCAAGGTGTTCCATGCCGGCACTGCCATGAAGGACGGCCAAGTGGTCACCGCAGGCGGCCGGGTGCTTTGCGCAACAGCCATTGGCGCGAGCGTGGCCGACGCGCAGCAACAGGCGTATCGACTGGCCGAGAAGATCAGTTGGGGCGGCTGCTTCTACCGTCGCGACATTGGCTATCGTGCGATTGCCCGCGAAAAAGGCGAATAACACAGGCATGGCGCTGTGCGAGCCGCCACGTCGCTCGCACAGCGCCAACGCCCTGATCGGTGCCTCACCTACAATAAAGCTCATCGACGTGCCAGCATTGGCGCTATCCGGTCGTATCGGTCGGTCACGCGCATTGGCTATAATTCAGCCACACCTTCGAACGGAACTCGCCCGTGTCCCGGCTCTGGACTGCCATCACGCTACTGGTCTGCCTGTCGCTGTCTGCCTTGTGCTCGTCACAGGCGTTCGCGCAGACGGTCGTCGGCTGGGCGCAGCTGTTGGATCAGGACGGCAACCTACAGCTCGAAGACCTCCGAAATTCGCGTTACCGCGCTTTTTCCAATACTCAACTTTCCGACGTTGTCGTGCCCGCCGCGCCTGGCGCGCTGTGGTTGCACTATCAGGTTCCGGGTAACCAGGCCACGCAGCTGCTCCGCGTCTTTGCGCCCGGGCTTGGATCGCTCGAATTCTATGCCATGCATGGTAACGAGCGCGTTCAGCAGATCCTCACCGGCATTCACATGCCGTACTCGACCCGACCGCTGCCCAGCCGGGATTACCTGATTCCCATCCCACAGTCCGCCGACCGTCTCGACATCTATGTCCGACTGCAGGCCGACAGTACGCTTCGTCCGTCGATCAGTCTGGTCCCCGCGGCGCAGGCCGCTGCTGACGACGGCAAGACCATGCTGATCGGCGCTCTGTTATGCGCGCTGATACTGTTGACCCTCTATAACGTCCTTCGTTATTGGCGCCACCGCGCAGGGGGCAGTCTCTGGTTGGCAGGCGGTACGTTCGGGACCCTGATGGTCGGCCTTAATGGCCTCGGCATCAGCAGCCCCTGGCTCGGCAAGGCACTGTGGGTTCAGCCGCTGCTGACCAATCTGTCTCTTTTGTGGGTCATGGGCTGCGCCCTGATGCTGACGCTACAGTTCTTCTCCGGCGTGGGTGAACGGAATCTGCCTACCCGCTTGTTGAAGGCCGAGACGGCGCTTGTCGGCGTGCTGGCGCTACTGATGATCCTTTTCCAGGGCGCCAACCTGCTGCCTTTCACCTACATTCTGTTGGGCGCGGTGGGGCTGACCGTCCTTGCCGTTACCTCTTATCACCTGCGCCACGGCTACCAACCGGCACGCCCGTTTGCAGTTGCGTCGGTCATCTTCAATATCGGTTTTTTCGGCTCGCTTCCGGCGCTGCTGGGGTACTGGCCCGTTCCCACCGAGTGGATGCTGATCGCCCTGCTTGGCATCCTTGGCCTTTCCGCCGCCCTGTGCAGCATGGCGCTGACGGAGCGCCGGAACGAGTTGGTGGACCATCGACACAATGCCAGTCGCGATCATGCGGCCTCTTCCGCTGAACTTCGCGCCAAGGCGCAGTTCCTCGGCCGCCTGAGCCACGAGATCCGCACACCCATGAACGGCGTGCTGGGAATGACCGAGCTGCTGCAAGGCACACCGCTATCGGCCAAGCAGCGTGATTACGTGCAGACCATCCACAGTTCCGGCAGCGAATTGCTCTCGCTCATCAACGAGATTCTCGATATCTCCAAGCTGGAATCCGGGCAAATCGAACTGGACGACGTCCGCTTCGACCTCAATGGCCTGATCGACGAATGCCTGGACATCTTCCGCCCCCGTGCTGAACAGCAAGGGGTGGAACTCATCAGCTTCATGCAGCCGCAGGTCCCACGTGTCATCAGTGGTGACCCCACCCGCCTAAGACAGGTGGTGCTGAGCCTGCTCGAACATGCGTTCCGGCAGACCGACCAGGGCGAAGTCGTACTGGTAGTCGCCCTCGAGCAAACCACCCTGGCACAGCCTCGCCTGCGCATAGCGGTTCAAGACACAGGGCGCCCGTTGACCGCAGAAGAACGCGAACACCTGCTCAAACCCGAGCTCGACAACAGGGACGTGCTCGCCACCAGCCGCCTAAGCGGTCAGGTCAGCCTCATCGTCGCACGTCACCTCATTCGCCTCATGGACGCGGAGTTCACCGTGCAGAGTGGCAGCGAACAAGGCACCACGCTTGCGCTCAGCCTGCCCGTAGACACCCAATGGCTGGTACAGCAGAACACCGACCCGGATGCGCTTCTGCAAGGGGCTCGTGTACTTGTGGTGGACGACAATGAAACTTGCCGCAAGGTGCTGCTTCAGCAATGCACCGCCTGGGGGCTGCAGGTCAGCATGGTCGCGTCGGGGAAGGAAGCACTCGCTCTGCTCCGGACCAAGGCGCACATTGGCGAATACTTCGATATCGTCTTGCTTGACCAGGAAATGCCTGGCATGAGCGGGGTGCAGCTGGCCGCGCGGATCAAGGAAGACCCGAGCCTCAACAACGACGTTCTCCTGATCATGCTGACGGGCATCAGCAATGCACCGGGCAAGGTCGTGGCACGCAATGCTGGCATCAAGCGCATTCTTGCCAAGCCGGCCGCCGGCTACACACTCAAGACGACACTGGCCGAAGAACTGCTCCAGCGTCGACGCGGCAACGCGCGGCTGCCTTCCACGCCAGTCAGCGCGCCGCTCGAGGCCCCTGAGGATTTCCGCATCCTCATTGCAGAGGACAACAGCATCTCCACTAAGGTTATCCGGGGCATGCTGAACAAGCTGCGTATCGAGTGCGACACGGCAACTGACGGCGAACAGGCACTCAAGGCAATGCAGTCCAAGCATTACGATCTCGTCCTGATGGACTGCGAAATGCCCGTTCTGGATGGCTTCGCTGCGACCGAGCGCTTGCGCCGGTGGGAGCGCGAGCTGGGAAAGCCCCGCACGCCCGTCGTGGCGTTGACCGCACACATCCTCAGCGAGCACAAGGAGCGGGCCTATCTCGCGGGCATGGATGGGCACATGGCCAAACCCGTCGAACTGTCTCAGCTGCGTGAGTTGGTCCAGCACTGGATTGGCCGCAAGCAGGCCGAGCAGGCCTGAACCAGCGGCATCCCTGCCCACGCCTCTATTGAAAAAACTGCCAAATCGATCTGCTACAGCCAGGCGCCCATTCTCCATGCGTCCGCCGCCGTCTGCGTAACACGCCTGCCCCAACGACGACACCGCAGGCCCGCTCGCGTCTGGCCTCAGCAGGATACCAACTGGCTCATATAGCATTGGGTAACCAAGGGCTCATGAGCAGCCTTCATGTTGATTGTGGCCACGCTGCGGTGCCCTTTCGTTACTGAACACGTTATAAACGTTGGGATATCGAAGCCCGCGTCATCGCAGGGCATTCCATCAGCCCCTTGAGTGAGGTTAACCATGAGCAATGTCGTTTTCATCACCGGCGCCACGTCTGGATTCGGTCGTGCTACCGCACGGCGCTTCGCGCAGGCCGGTTGGTCCCTGGTCATCACGGGCCGCCGCAGCGACCGACTCGAAGAACTCAAGGCCGAGCTCGGCGGCTCGGTGCCTGTGCATGCGGCGACGCTGGATGTGCGTGACGCCGAGGCGGTGAAGGCGCTCGTGGCAGGCCTGCCCGCAGAATTTGCAACGATCAAGGTACTGGTCAACAACGCTGGTCTGGCGCTGGCGCCCCAACCGGCACAGAAGGTCGACCTGCAGGACTGGCACACCATGATCGACACCAACATCACGGGCCTCGTCAATGTGACCCATGCCGTCCTGCCGAAACTGCTCGAGACCGGCAAGGGCACGAGCATCATCAACCTGGGCTCGGTTGCGGGCGAATGGCCCTACCCAGGCGGCCACGTCTACGGCGCCAGCAAGGCATTCGTGAAGCAGTTCAGCTTCAACCTGCGCTGCGACCTGGTGTCCACGGGTGTCCGGGTGACCGATATCGCGCCGGGAATGGCGGAAACGGAATTTACCCTGGTACGCACCAAGGGCGACCAGGCCGCTTCTGACAAGCTTTACCGTGGCACCACCCCACTGACGGCTGAAGACATCGCCGAGCAGATCTTCTACGTAGCCACCCTGCCCGACCACATCAACATCAACCGCCTGGAAATTATGCCGTCGCGTCAGGCGTGGTCCGCTTTCGCAGTTGATCGCGACCAGTAACCCAGCAGAAAAAGAAGAAGCCCCTTTTCGGGGCTTCGTTCACTTTACATCGGTCACCGTCCGCGGCTCATGCCGGAGAGGCGTTCCGATAGCCCTTGCATGCCCTGCCCTAGTTCTCGCAGCGCCCCGGCGTCTCGTGCGCTCTGCTCGCTGGCGGCGTGGATGCGCACGGCCAGCTCGTTGATTTCCTGCGCTACGTGGCTTTGCTCTGTCGCGGCCACGGCAATTTGCTGGGCACGCTGCACGATGTCATCGAAGCTGCCCACGGTCTGCTCCAGCGTGCCGGAAATACCGGACGCCTGGTCGACAGCCACACGGGTGCGTTCAGCGCCTGCCTGCATCGTCGACACCGCCTCGCTCGACGCCTGCCGAAGCTGGGCGATCATTTCAGAAATTTCATCAGCGGACGCCTGGGTCCGGCCAGCCAGGGTGCGGACTTCATCCGCAACAACGGCGAACCCGCGCCCCTGTTCACCGGCCCGCGCGGCTTCGATGGCGGCGTTCAGCGCAAGCAGGTTGGTCTGTTCAGAGATCGACTTGATGACGGCAAGCACGCCGCCAACCCGCTCGATGTCATCGCCCAGACGCGTGATGGTCGCCGCCGCACCCGTGATCTCGCCAGCCAGTGCCTCGATGGACGCCGCATTGCGAGTGACATTCTGCTGACCAACCCGCGCCGATTCCAGCGAAGTGCTCGCAAGGTCCGAACAGGTGGTCGTGTTGTGGGCAACCTCACCCGCGCTTGCCGACATTTCCGTGATTGCTGTCGCGAGCATCGTATTGTCTTCGCGCTGCGACTCGGATCGATCCGCCAGGCCGCTGGAGAGTCCAGCCAGCTCACTGGCCTGCCGCTGGAGGGTGTCCGCTTCATTCGCAATGTTGCGCAGCATCTCGCGTAGCGAACCGGCGTAGCGGTTGACCGCCGAGCGCAGAGCGCCGATTTCGTCGTCGCGGCGAATATCCAGCTCGCTGCTGCCCGCCGAGCCCTGCCCCAACAATTCGATTTGCGCGGTCGTCTCGTCGATTTGCGCGAGCAGTCGCTTGCCTGCCAGCCAGGCCAGGCCGAGCAGTACGCCCAGCAGCGGCAACAGGAAAACGAGGATGTCGAGGGTCAGCCGATCCGCCAACCCCGTCACGCGGTGCTCGGGCGTGACGAGCCCGACATGCCACCCCGTGCTGCCCATTTTTTCGAGCGTCACGTACGCCGGCCCGTCCAGCTGCACATCGTGGTCGAGATAAAGTGTCTGGGTGGCACGTGAGGTATCGCCCAGAGCCGCAACAACCGAAGCGAAGCCCTGCAGCGACGTGCTGAGTCCAGCCACCGTCGGCAGGCCCTTGTCGGCCCTGGCGCCAGGGAAGTACAACACGTTACCGGCACGGTCCACGGCGAAGGCATAGCCGCCGGTAACGTTCCCCTGGTTTTGCAGGAAGGACGCGAGCCCATCGAGCTTGAGGTCGATGGTTGCCACGCCGGCGAAACGGCCACCGCGCTGGTACGGCACGCTACAGGTCGTCATCGCAACGCCCGTCACGCTGTCCTGATAGGCATCCGACCAGGCGCACCGGCCCGCCGAACCGGAACGGGCGTCGGCATACCAGGACTCGGCCTGGTAAGGCGCCGCACCCGGAACGTTGTAATCATCCGAATAGGTCAGTGCGCCTTTTCCATCACGGGCCCAAAAGAAGCTGCGACGGTCCGCGCCTGGGGTAAACGCGTTCGGCTCCGGCCACAGGCCACCGCCTGCGATAGCGGTATCGCCCTGGCTATCGATGATCTTCGGAAGCAGGCTGCTCACCAGCGCCTCGTCTGCCGGGACCGCCTCGCCAAGATGAGCGATGGCAGCCGTGGTGCCTTCAATACGGCTGAGCTGCATCGAAAGCTGGCGTGCAATGGCCGCCGCGGATTGCTCGGCGGCTAGCGTACCCGCGCTCACCAGTTGGGGCTTGCCTCGAAACGTCATGACGGCGTAGATGGCGAACGCCGTCAGCACCAGCAGCATGAGAATTCCAGCGGTCATACGCGGCGCAATTCGAGTAGACATGCGCGAGTGCTCCAGGATGAAAGATAACCCTGTATCGGCCCAGCGAACCGGTAATTGAACAGGCACGACGAAAGGTAAGCCTGCCTTATCGATGCAGGAAGATGAACACTACCCCGGGAGCGAGTGGATAAGGGTTGTTGGATCGAATCCGCCTCAAGCGCCAGGACGCACCGCCGCGAGGCATCGATCGCCCATAGAACTCATTCCTTGCACCAAGCTGGCCCGCAAAGGCCGTTGTTGCTCGGTTTGGCCTCCCACGCGAACACCGCGACGGCGCGGCATGACTATTGCTCGGGCCGAGGCAAAGCGCCCTGATCGGTTAAGCGTGATCTGGCAGGCCTTCAGATGTAATTGTTGCCCGACGCGTTGCAACCGAAGCGTTGCATGCTCGCAGCTCGCTCATTCACCTTGCGCCCGCGCTAGGCCCAAAGGACGCGGCCACGATGCCTCGAGCGTCGCACTGCCAATGCCGGACTGAGCCGCCAAGAGAAGTGGATGCACTCATCCTACGGCCGCCCTGGTGGCCAAGCGGCGCCCGGCGCGTGATAACAGATTTAACCTTCTCGAAGCCATAACGTACATTTCGTGCTGGCCTGGCTGAAGCCGCACGCGAAAGTCAGCTGCAAGCACGTCGCGGAGGTACCAAGCTCATTAACGTGTATTAACCACTTGCCTGATCGGAGCCTCAATGAACATTCGAGATGCAATGGAAGCCGACCTCGACGGCATCCGCGAGATCTATAACGAAGCCGTCGAGCACAGCACGGCGATCTGGAACGACCAGGCGGTTGACCTGGAAAATCGTCGCGCCTGGTTCGCCGACCGGCGCGAGAACGGCTTCCCGGTCCTTGTCGCCGTGGACGAATGCGACAACGTACTCGGCTACGCCTCGTATGGCCCATGGCGTCCTCACGACGGTTTCCGCCATACGGTCGAGCACTCGGTGTATGTTCGCGACGGCCAACGTGGCAGCGGCATCGGCCGCGCCATGATGGCGGCGCTCATCGAGCGCGCCCGGCAGGACGGCAAACATGTGATGGTGGGCGCCATCGAAAGCGCTAACCGAGGCTCGATCCACCTGCATCAGCAACTGGGCTTCCTGCACGTCGGCCACCTCAGGGAAGTCGGTACGAAGTTTGGTCGCTGGCTCGACCTGACCTTTATGCAATTGACGCTGACGCCTCGCAAATGAACCGACCTCGTCTTGTAAAGGCTGACGGCTACGACACTGTCAGGGGTGGGCTAGGCCGGCTCCTGCTCGACAGCGTTGCGAGTGGCGCCTCGGTTGGCTTTCTGGCGAACATTGATGCAACCGAGTGTGAGGCGTACCTCGACGAAGTGAGCAGAGGCATTCAAGCAGGCAAGCGTCTGCTCTGGGTAATCGAGGAAGCAGACGAGTTGCTCGGCAGCGTGCAGCTTGCATTGGTGACCAAACCCAACGGGCTGAATCGCGCTGAGATCCAGAAACTGCTGGTGCACCAGCGCGCGCGCAGACGGGGTTTGGCCAGCACCCTGATGGCCGAGCTGGAAGCGCACAGCCTTGGCATCGGCCGCGGGCTGCTGTATCTCGACACGCTGGCAGGCTCCGACGCCGAGGCCCTGTACGCACGCCTCGGGTATGTGCGCGTTGGGGAGATACCCGACTACGCAGCGGGCCCTGACGGGACCTATCAGCCCACTGCGCTCTATTACAAGATTCTGCGCCGGGCGCAATAACACCAGAAGTGAGATCAAGGCCCGATGTCTCCGGCACACCGTCATTCCGTCAGTAGCCCGTTAGCGACTACCTTTCGCGCCCGAGCTTCTACGAGTCCCTACGGCGTAGCTCCGGACCTCACGCTGGCTCGCGGTCCGCGCCAGCAAACAGAATGACCTACGCTACGTCGGTCTCGCCGACCCGACACCTATCGAGGAAAATTGGAATATCGGGCGGTTCGCCGCTGACCGGACGCATCGATGAAGGTGAGCGAACGATCGTTTTCCATGTTTGTGAGGTCATCCTTACGGGCATGCTCGTAGTAACGGTTGACGACGATATCGAGGTAATCCGAGTACCAGAAATGAAGTACCGGCGGCGCAGTGGTAGACCCCTCGATGTCCGAGTCGCATCGATAGTGGTAGATTTCGCCCGGCAAGCCTGAGACGAGACCCTCGGCTTTTGCGGCCTGCACGAACCCGCACTGGCGCTCGACGGTCAGGTGACCATCCGGCGCTGACGGTACGATGGTCTCGCTTGTGATACGGAAGCCCGCGCGGGGGAAATTCTTCTGCTGATCGAAGCGAATCGATGAAAGCTCGTATTCATCGTCGATGGAGAAAAACCCGTGGTAGGCCTGAAGAATCCGGCGCTGCACGGCCGGCCCCTGGATCTCCTCCTGCCCATAGCCGTCGCGGCGTGACACCTCCGCATAGTGACCCAGACGCTGCACGCGCTGGATGACCTTGTAGTTCGGATAGCTCACGTCAATGTCGAGCGACACGAAACGGTCGGTACCCGCTGCCGAATGGGGATGGGCCTCGGTGTATTGCCTGGCCTCGTCACTGAACCGTACCCACTCGGGCAACGGCCCACCGGACGCCGCGAAGGCCTTCAGGCTGAGTAGTCCGGCGCCCACGAGAACTGCGCACATCACGCCACATCGGCTCATCTATAGTCATCCTGTCAAAAAGGTCGATCGGGCTGAACGCCCGCGGCACGCCCGGCCGCTCAACGATTGTAGACATCTGAACGCCGTTGGCTATCCAAAGCTTCGAACGGACGCGATGAGTGCCCTACCCTGATCTGCTTCCCTTACGAAACAGTCAGGTGGGTCAGGCCTGGTCAACCCGAAAGGCAGTGGAGCGCCAGCCATGAACGTGACGTACCGAGGCCTGAGCCGGTTCCGTACGCGGGCGGGGTGAGCACGAATGAGCGAAGAGAAATCGCCGACCCCTGATTGAGTCCCGCACAAAAAAGCCCCGGATCGAGCCGGGGCTTTCTACATCCGAAGCGGGGTGATCAGCGACCGGCTTTCTCGATCGCTTCCTGTAGGGTCTTCAGGTCGGCGGCGCCGGGGATGACCGTGACGTTGTCCGTGGTCGCCCCGTCAATGGGCATCACGATGAAGGTGGGCGTGCCCGCCACACCGACTTCAGAACCCAGCTTCATGTGTTTCTGCAGCTGAGCATCGAGTGTATCGGCGTCCTTCTTGACATCATCCAGCGTGACGCCTGCCGAACGTGTAGCACCCGCGATGTCCTCGCCGGTCAGCTTGCCCTCGTTCTTGCCAGTTGCATACAAGGCATTATGGTACTTGAGGTAGGCATCGGCGCCCTTGTCCGCGTACACCTTGAGCCCGGCCTCAGCAGCAAGGGTAGAGGCGGGCCAGCGCGAACCGAAGATCGGGAACTCCTTGAACACGAAACGAACCTTGGGGTTCTTTTCCATGAGCTGCTCAACAGCACCCGCCATCTTGTAGCAGTAGATGCACTGGTAATCGAAGAACTGTACGACCGCGACTTTCGCGTCCTTCGGTCCCACGGCCGGCGTCGCCGGGTCGGAGGTAAGCTCGGTTCCCGAGGCGATGGCACCGGTCTGCATCTGCTGGGCTTCCTGCTGCTGTTGCTTTTGCTGCAGCGCCTGGCTGGCCTGAACGAGCACCTCGGGATGATCGACAAGGTACTGGGCAGCGATCTTGCCGATTGCCTCCTGTTGCGCGGGGGTGAAATTGGCTTCTGCGGCATGGACGGCGCTGCCCGACCAAAGCATCGTGGCCGCCATGATTACGCTCAGCGTTTGACGATTGAATACAAACATCGTATTTCCTTGAAAAGGAGACATGAGAGCGCCACAGGCGCCCCGCCATACTAGGCCTTGACGAAATTGACGTCGAGCGGAGCACTTGCGGTGGCTGCCCGATCCTTCATCTTCTGCTTGCCGTTCCGCCTGCGTTCAGCAACGCACGGCTGCCCCCCCCTATCTGGAGAACCACATGACCACGCTGTATGACATTCCGCTGACCACGATCGACGGCGAATCCACCTCGCTGGCTGCCTACAAGGGCAAGGCGCTGCTGCTCGTGAACGTCGCCTCGAAGTGCGGGCTCACGAAACAGTACGAAGGCCTCGAGGCGCTTTATCGCCAGCGCAAGGGCGATGGCCTGGAAATCCTTGGCTTCCCGGCGAATGACTTCAAGGCGCAAGAGCCCGGGAGCGAAGCCGAGATCAAGCAGTTCTGCAGCACCGAATACGACGTAAGCTTCCCGCTTTTCTCCAAGGTGACTGTCGTCGGCGAAGCCAAGCATCCACTGTATGCGGCGCTTACTCAGGCCAAGCCGGATGCAACCGGGGAAGGCCCCATGCGCGCTCGGCTGAAGGAATACGGCATCGAGGCAAATCCGATTCCCGAGATCCAGTGGAATTTCGAGAAATTTGTGATTGGGCGCGATGGAAAGGTCGTCGAGCGTTTCGCGCCGGACGTCACCGCAGATGACCCGCGCCTGCTGGCGGCCATCGACAAGGCATTGGCCGCCAAGGCGTGATCACTATCTGAGTTGACTGTCCTTGCTGCCGCGCCGGTTGTAACCCGCGCTGGCGGCGTGGGCCTTGTCGTATTCGGTCTGGCACCGGATACATAGCCGTACACCCGGCACGGCCTTGCGCCGCGCTTCGGGGATCGCACAGTCGCATTCCTCACATCGCAACAGGCTTTCGCCTCTGCCCATCTGGCTGCGAGCGCGTTTGACCGCGTCCTCGACCGTGCTGTCGATCTGATCCTGTACGGCGCCATCATGCGCCCAACCGGTAGCCATGTTCGCCTCCTCCTCATTGGGGCTGCGTGATGTCATGCCGGACGGCGCAATCAGGAAAGGGCGCTACTCTTTGACGTCCATGTATTCGCGCGCCCATATCCGGTACTCGTCCGGGTGGGTGTACTTCTTGGACAACTCCGAAGCGCTAAGGTCCGATGCATCCACTTCGCGCTGCTCGCGCAGGCAATCGTAGGTGGCCTTGATCGCCGCAAAATAGGCCGCATGACCGTTTACCACGATGCGTACACCCAGCTTGGCCAGGCGGGCGTTGTCGCGCAGCTTGGGATTGCCGTAGGTGACGAGCATGAGCGGGACACTCAAATGTCGGGCAATGGCTTCGAGGTGTTCGAAGTCCTCGACTCCGACCATGCAAATACCATCTGCGCCGGCCGCCTGATAGGCACGCGTGCGCTGGATGACTTCATCCACGCTCAGGACGCCGGCGTTCGTCCGGGCAATGATGGACAAGTCCGTGTCAGTACGCGCCTCGATCGCTGCGCGGATCTTTCCGACCGCCTCTTCGACGGGTATCAGATCAGTGGACTTGTGGCCGAACTGGGCCGGAAGCAGCGTATCTTCGATGGTCAATGCAGCAATACCGGCGCGCTCCAACTCGACGACGGTCCGCATAACGTTGAGTGCATTGCCGTAGCCGTGGTCCGCATCGGCGATGACAGGCAGGCGCGATACACGACCGATGCGCACCGCCTGCTCGACGAATTCGCTTAACGTAATGAGCGCGAAATCCGGTGCGGCAAGCACCTGGAGCGAGGCGACGGAACCACCAAGGATGCCGACCTCGAACCCCAGGTCAGCGGCAATACGGGCAGACATCGGGTCGAACACCGACGCGGTGTGATAGCAGGATTCGGAAGTGAGCAGCGTCCTGAACGCGACGCGAAGCTCATGATGGGAAGCTCTGTGCATGGCAATTTATCCACTACGACTACATGTTTTTCTCTTCAGGTGCGACATTCTAGGCAATTCTCGTACCGACGCGGCAGTGTGAACCGGCCTGTTACCGACGAGCTTCCCAACGTAAGCCGCGGTCAAACATGGCGAAGAGTGGCCAGTTCATTTATTGTCCGCGGCGGAAAAGCGCCAAATTCAAGCGTCGTACACCTGCCGTTCAGGTTGGCATGGCAGTGTGGCAACCCGCGCTGTGCCTATCGGCGATAGGCAGCGTCAACAGTTCGGATCGAACCTTCGGCTCATTCGAGGGGTCAGCCACGAAACAACCGGTAACGGCGACAGGAGGCTTTGAAGTTGATGAGAGCGGTACGCTCCGAGATACTCCGGGCGGCAAAATCCAGCCCCCGTTGCGAGGGCCGCCCTTTCGAACGAGGCGTCCCTTCCATGTCACTTGCGAACGCTTCAGCAGTCCAGTTCGAGGTTTCTCTTTGATGATCAAACGCAGCGACGCAGTCTGGACACTGATCGGCCTTCTCGCGGTCGTGCTGTCCTGCTACCTGCTTTACAAGGAAGTGCGGAACATTTCGCTGGACGACCTCAAGGAAAGCCTGCAGGCGATCCCGTTTCACGGTTGGCTGATGTCTGCCCTCGCCACGCTCGGCGCCTATTGCGCCCTTGCCTGGTATGACCGCATCGCAATTGCGCACCTGGGCAAACGCATCTCGTGGTGGTTCATCACCCTCTGCTCGTTCACGACCTACGCGCTGGCCCATAATATCGGCGCGTCCGTCTTCTCTGGTGCCCTGGTGCGCTATCGGGCGTACCGAACCAAGGGGGTCTCTCCCCAGGAAATCGGCATTCTCATTGTCTTCTGCTCCTTCACATTCGCCTTGGGCACGGTGCTCGCAGCAGGCTGCGTTCTGGTGGCACAGCCGTCGCTGATCCAGCGTGTCGGGGCCGACCTCGGCCCGTGGGTATCGATTTGCATCGGGCTGTTTCTGCTGGGCATGGTCGGGCTTTATGTGCTGGGCTCCTGGCTGCAGTTCAAGCCATGGAACTGGGGCAAGTTCCGCCTTGAGTATCCCCGCCTGAAGATCGTGCGTCGCCAGCTACTGGCCGGCCCGCTCGAACTCGCGTGCGCGGCTGCGATTATCTATTTCGCACTGCCTGCACAGGACAACCCGGGCTACCTCGTCATCCTGGGGGTTTTCCTCGCTTCGTTCTCACTGGCTCTGCTGTCTCACGCGCCGGGCGGGCTGGGTGTGTTGGAAGTGACCTTCATCGCTGCGCTGCCTGAGCTAAAGACGGCCGATGTTCTCGCAGCGCTCATTGTGTTCCGGGGCTTTTACCTCCTGCTGCCGTTCGCACTGTCGCTGTTCGTGGTCCTCGGTTTCGAGTATGGCCAGTGGCGCAGTCGCCGCCAGATCCAGCAGAACATCCCGAGCGACTGACAAAAAGGGGCTTCGAAGCCCCTTTTTTTCGACCTGCCCTCTCTCCGAATGGCAGCGTGTACGGCTCGCGATTCCCGGTCCGAGCGCCTACAATGCGCGCCCTTTTTTAACCGGACCGCAGCAGATGATTCAGACTCCGGCCCGCGCCTGCGGCATTGATTTCGGCACTTCAAACTCGACTGTCGGCTGGCTTAGGCCCGGTCGCGACGCGCTCATCGCATTGGAGCAGGACAAGCCTACCCTCCCCTCGGTCGTCTTCTTCAATACCGAAGAGCGACGTCCTGCCTTCGGGCGCATGGCCCTGGATGAATACCTCGAAGGCTACGAGGGACGCCTGATGCGTTCTCTGAAAAGCCTGCTGGGCTCCAAGCTGCTCAAGAGCGAGACGACAGTGCTGGGCAGCGCAGTACCCTTCAAGCAGATCCTCGGCCTGTTTCTCGGTGAACTGAAAAAACGCGCCGAGGCCGACGCTGGCAAAGCGTTCGACGAAGTGGTCCTTGGCCGCCCCGTCTTCTTCGTCGACGACGACCCGGCAGCAGATCAGGAAGCCGAAGACACGCTGGTTGGCGTTGCTCGCACGCTAGGCTTCAAGGAAGTGTCGTTCCAGTATGAGCCCATCGCCGCGGCGTTCGACTATGAGTCGAACATCAGCCGCGAAGAACTCGTTCTGATCGTTGATATCGGCGGGGGTACCTCGGACTTCTCGCTCGTGCGGCTATCGCCGGAGCGCCGCGCCCTGGCGGACCGTACAGCGGATATCCTCGCTACCGGTGGCGTGCACATCGGCGGGACCGACTTCGACAAGCAACTCAGTCTGCAAGGGGTCATGCCGCTGTTCGGCTACGGCAGCCGCATGAAGAGCGATGCGCTGATGCCGACCAGCACGCACCTGAACCTTGCAACCTGGCACACCATCAATGCGGTGTACGCCCCCGCGTCCATTCGTGCGCTGAACAGCATGCGTTACGACATCGTCGACCCGACAGGCATCGACCGCCTGCTCAAGCTGATCGAACAGCGCGCGGGCCATTGGCTGGCCATTCAAATCGAAGACACCAAGATTGCCCTGACCGACATCGAAGCCCGCGCACTGGACCTGTCCCGGGTCGAGGAAGGCCTTACCGCGGACCTGACACGTGTCCTGTTCGAAGAGGCCATCGGCTCCCTGCTCGAGCGTGTTGGCCAGAGCATCCATCAATTGCTCGGTGATGCCGGAATCGGCGCGCCGGACGTCGACACGGTGTTTTTTACGGGCGGCTCCAGCGGCATTCCGGCGCTTCGCCAGGCGGTCTCCCGGCAATTGCCGAACGCGCACTCGGTGGAAGGGAACACGTTCGGCAGCATCGGCAGTGGCCTCGCCATCGAGGCCTGGAAGCGTTACGGCTGAGCCGGAACGAGGGTCATATCGACAGGTTCACCCGGGTTGTGATGGCGAATGCGCCAGCGCGACGCAGTGAGTTCCAACGTCTCGATCTGGTAGGGCTGGCCATCTTCGATCATGGTCAGCCCACCGTTCCCATTGGCGGTCCACGTACCGAGGGCCGGCCTGTTTGCCCTCGAGGCGATCACCAGCGTGCCTTCGGAAAGCAGCGTATACAGCGTGCCCGTTTGGACGGTGCTCGACTCGCTCACTCGCCAGACACGATCTACATAGCTGGTCGGCTTGTCATCACCGCACCCACTCAGCGTTGCCCCTGCCAGCAGCAGGATCATAAGACGCGCGCCAGCAGTGCGCGCGGATCCGGCCCCGCGAACAGCCTGCGAATCCTTGTAACCATGATGGCTCATTGGGCCTCCTCAGCGTTCCAGGTAAGTCGGACGAAACGCATAGACAAAGCTACAGGCCACGCGTTCCGGGCCTCGCGTCGGTTACGAACGGCGCTACCGTTTGGCGGCTTCAGCGAACAGTGCCGAAAAAGGGCCTCTCCAAATAGATGTAACTACTGGAGTGACTGCCATGCGCCACTATGAAATTCACTACACCATGATGGGCGAATCTCATACGGATGTGATCACCAGTCTTGACGTTCCCGTGGTGGACATCGTCGTCGACCTGGCCCGCAAGAACAACATTGCGGTCAATGACGACGATGTTCTGCTGGACCCGCATGTGGGAGCGGCGCTCACGATCAGTGACGTGACCATCGAGGATCTGGACAGAGCCGACTGAGCCGAGGCTTTGTTTCAAGCAGCAATCGAACCCTGAGGGCGGCGCTGCGCTCCATATGAGAGCAAACCTCATAAGGAAGCTGTCCCATGTACAAGTCGATTATTGCCTCAGCTCTGACCCTGGCCGCGCTGTCCGGCTGCGCCTACAACGTCGAAAACCCTGTCGATTACGTGACGTATCGCAATCAGCCACTTGTAGATCAGGTCAAGGAAGGCATGACCAAGCAGCGCGCCACAGAACTCGGCGGCCCCGCTTCATCCGAGCACACGCTTTCCGGAAACCGTGGCACCTGCAATGACTACGTGCTGAACCACGAAGGCAAGGAACAGCCCTACTACGTCGCGTTCGATGTGAATGATCGCGTCATGTCCAAGGGCTTCATGACCTGCGCGGAGCACGAGCAGAACGTTCGCGAGAAGCGCAAGACCTAAGCGTTTCCCCTGAACATGAAAATGGGCCGAAAAGGCCCTTTTTCATGTTCGGAGTGTCCGGATCAGAAGAACACCGTAATAGCGGCCATGATGGCGAGCCCTGCAATAATCAGGCTCACCCCATGGTTACCCAGCCAGCGCGGCATCTGCCCTTACCTAGGCAGCGCGTAACGCGTCGACCAGCTCCTGCTTACGCATCTTCGAACGGCCGGAGATGCCTTTCTTCGCTGCGCGCTCCTTGAGTTCAGTCACCGTCAACGATTCAAGCGAGTTTCCGCCTGAACGCTTTGGGCTGCCGCCACTGGATCGAGCCGAGCCCTTGTTCGGTGAATGCCCTTCCTTGGTCGCTACCGCGCGTTGCGCCGAGTCCTTGCGGTCACGCTGCTTCTGGCCGCCGCTCTTTTGCTGACCGGAGCCGCCCTTGCGCTCGCCACCTCCGGACTGCTTGTTAACCGTCGCCCACGCTCGCGCTTCAGCCTCACCTGAGGACACGCCACGCTGCTCGTAGCTCTCCTCAATGTGCTCGGCCTTACGCTGCTGTTTTTCGGTGTATTTGCTCTTGTCGCCACGAGGCATGGGAAACCTCCAAATCTGTTGGGATTACCTTCTTATGAGCGTGACGCTTGCCGGCATGTTCGTCTGGGCCGACAGGCGTCTGCGCGCCATCGATAAAACTTTTGCACAAGGGTCACCCTCCAAACTCTGCATCGATGTAGCGGCCATCTCAAGAGCTGCGCCTTTTTCCCGATCCCGGAGAACCGTGATGAGTTATGTACAACTGAGCGACAAGAACACCTTGAGAGAACGCGCGCGCCAGCATGTCGAAAACGGCGCGGTAACCGAGACCTACACCGCCGATCTCGATACGGTATTGCGCTTGCTGAACGAAGCGCTGGCGACTGAGCTGGTCTGCTGGTTGCGGTACAAGCGCCACTACTTCATGGCGTCCGGGGTGAAAGCCAGCGTGGTCGCAGATGAATTCCAGGAACACGCCGACCAGGAGCAGGAACACGCCGATCGCCTGGCGGAGCGTATCGTTCAGCTGGGTGGAGAACCGAACTTCAATCCGGAAGGCCTGACAGAGCGAGCGCACGCCCAATACGTGGAAGGCGCGACGCTGCGTGAAATGGTCATGGAAAACCTGATCGCCGAGCGAATCGCAATCGATAGCTATCGCGAGATCGTGCAATACATCGGCGACAAGGACCCCACCACTCGCCGAATCTTCGAGGACATCCTGGCGCAGGAAGAAGAGCACGCCGACGACATGGCGGGGTTGCTGGACGGTCTCAATTAAGCGACGCCAAAACCGGCAGGCATCCTCGGAGTCGCGCCGGTTCGCTTTCTAGCGTGAGTTCCTCAGCTCGCACGCCGCTCAGCCCTTGAGCGGATCATGCCCCCAGTTCATCAGCGACTTGCGCCACCGCGTGTCCTCGACGTCGCCGTCGGGCCGCTGCTTCATATGACGGTGCACATAGCCGATGACCTTCTTCATGGCCTTGTAGTCATCGTCCTGCAGTTCCGCCTGACGCTTTCCCTTGATTTCGAGAATGCGCTCGCCCATCTGGTGGCCAACCGCCTTGCCGTCCTTTTCGGACTCGACCTTCTGGCCCTGCTTGGTCATGCCGACCGTCTTGCTGGGCGATCCGCGTAACCACTTCCGTAGCTGTGCGGGCGCCATGTTCACCACAGACTTGAACTCGTCACGGATCTGCTTTTTGTCAGTGTCTTTCAGGTCGCTCATCGCTCACCTGCCTTTTTCAATGCAGTCACCAGTTCGTCCTTGCGCATCCGGGAGCGCCCACGGATATCGCGCTGTTGGGCGCGCTGCATGAGTTCGGTTCGGGTCATCGCATCCAGCGGGGGCTTGCGGGCGCTGGCGGTCTTGCGCGCCACATCGTCAGGCTGGCGTGAATGCTGCCGACCGCGACGGGTGTCCTTGCGCTTTTTCTGGCTGGTTCGTTCGTATTCCTCCTGGGTAAGCCCTTCCCGTGCCTTCTTCGGCAGGTAGCGCTCGCCCGTGTCTTCCGACTTCTTCCCGGATTTCGTGTCCCACTCCTGCTCGGTCCATTGCTTCAGGTGGTTGTCCTTGGACTGGCCGCCTTCATACTCACCGCCCTGCTTCTGGTATTCATGGGATGCCAACTGCGCCTTGCGTGCAGACCATTGGCCAGGCTTGCCGCCCTTGTCGCCTTCGGTGATTTCGCGCTTTACCTTCTCCCAGAGCTTGGGATCGGTTTTCTTCGCCGTGCTGCTCATGGTGACCTCCGGTAGTCGCCTCTCATAAAAGGTGACTGATGCTTCGGTGACGACGCTCATTTGTCAGGACGAATGGAGGCGACCGGATGCGGAAACGAAGAAGGCAGCCTTGCGGCTGCCTTCTTCGGAGCGGGTTATCGCTTAGTGGGACACGGCCCCACTGGCGCCCAGACCCGTTTGCGAACGAACGAACTGCGGGATGAACCGTGCACGTTCTTCGCCAGCCGATGCCGACTGATCGAGTTTGGAGAACACGGCGATACCGATGAACGCTACCAGCATCGAGAACAGCGCTGGGTATTCGTACGGGAAGATCGCCTTCTCATGACCCAGCACCGATACCCAGATGGTTGGGCCCAGGATCATGAGCACCACCGCTGTAATCAGCCCCAGCCAACCGCCAACCATCGCGCCGCGGGTCGTGAGGTTCTTCCAATACATGCTGAGGATCAGCACAGGGAAGTTACAGCTGGCAGCAACCGAGAACGCCAGAGCGACCATGAAGGCCACGTTCTGCTTCTCGAACGCGATACCCAGCACGATGGCCAGCGCGCCCAGGAACAGCACGGTGATCTTCGATACACGCAGCTCGTCCTTTTCGTTCGCCTTGCCCTTCTTGATCACGCTGGCGTAAAGGTCATGCGACACTGCCGAGGCGCCCGCGAGGGTCAGGCCTGCAACCACTGCCAGGATGGTGGCGAACGCCACTGCCGAGATGAAGCCCAGGAACAGACTGCCGCCCACGGCGTCGGCCAGGTGGACCGCGGCCATGTTGGTGCCACCGATGAGTGCACCTGTCGCGTCCTTGAATACCGGATTCGTGCTGACCAAAAGGATCGCGCCGAAACCGATGATGAAGGTCAGGATGTAGAAGTAACCGATGAAGCCAGTGGCGTAAAACACACTCTTGCGGGCTTCCTTGGCGTCGGAGACGGTGAAGAAGCGCATGAGAATGTGTGGCAGGCCGGCGGTACCGAACATCAGCGCCAGGCCCAGCGAGATGGCAGACAGCGGATCCTTCACCAGGCCACCCGGGCTCATGATCGCCTCGCCCTTGGCGTGCACGGCGATCGCCTCGCTGAACAAGCGGCTGACATCGAAGTTGACGTACTTGAGCACCATGACCGCCATGAACGAAGCGCCCGAGAGCAGCAGCACTGCCTTGATGATCTGCACCCAGGTAGTCGCCAGCATGCCGCCAAAGAGCACGTACATCACCATGAGCACGCCGACCAGCACGACGGCCACGTGGTAGTTCAGGCCGAACAGCAGCTGGATCAGCTTGCCGGCACCTACCATCTGCGCGATGAGGTAGAACGACACCACTACCAGCGAGCCGCAGGCGGAGAGTGTACGGATCTCTTTCTGCTTCAGGCGGTACGAGGCCACGTCGGCGAACGTGTATTTGCCGAGGTTGCGCAGACGCTCCGCAATGAGGAAGAGAATGATGGGCCAGCCAACAAGGAAGCCGATCGAATAGATCAGACCGTCGTAGCCCGACGTGAACACAAGCGCCGAAATCCCGAGGAAGGACGCTGCTGACATGTAGTCACCGGCAATGGCCAGGCCATTCTGGAAACCGGTGATGCGACCGCCTGCCGAATAGTAGTCGGCCGTGGACTTGCTGCGCTTGGACGCCCAGTAGGTGATGCACAGCGTGGCGCCTACGAAGGCCACGAACATGGTGATCGCCGAGACGTTCACCGGCTGACGCTCGACGTTGCCGGTCAGTGCATCGGCCCATACCGCCGAGGAACCTACAAGCGACGCGAATAACGCAAGGAGTCGCGCTTTCATTTCTGCACCTCATCGAGGATCGCGCGGTTGAGTTCGTCGAACTCGCCGTTTGCGCGACGTACGTAGATACCGGTCAACACGAAGGCAGCCAGGATGAGCCCGATTCCCATGGGGATACCCCAAGTGATCGGTGAGTCCGGACTGATCCGCGCCCCGAGCATTTGCGGCACGAAGGCGATGAGGAAGATGAAGATCAAATAGAGCCCGAGCATCAGGGCGGACAGGATCCAGGCGAAACGCTCTCGCTTGGCAACCAGTTCCTGAAAGCGCGGGTTTTCTTGGATCTGTGAATAGACGTCTTTCATTGTTGTTGTCCTCTATTTACAGCGTTTCGGGTTTCACTCTATCCCGTCCAATGCACGCGCCTAGACGACTTTAGTCTGAGATCGAAGCCCGCTGCCCGCCGAAGCGAGACACGCGCGGTAACGCGGTACATTGCCGCGCCCGCTGGGCACCGCGCGCCTTCTCTGGCAGTCTTCACGCCAGCCATCGACCGTTCGGAGTTGTCATGTTTCGCCTGCTTGCCGCCACCGCCCTGACTCTCGCTGCCGCCCTCCCTGCCTTCGCCGACGACTGCGCCGTGACGGTGGGCTCAACGGACCAGATGACGTTCGATACCAAGGCCATCGAGGTCAGCGGTCAGTGCAAGACCTTCACCGTTACGCTCGATCATCTCGGCAAGCTGTCGAAGGATGTGATGGGCCATAACTGGGTGCTGACGACCAAGGCGGACGAGCGCGCGGCGGCGATGGATGGGATGGCTGCCGGCCGCCGCAACCAGTACGTAAAGCCGAACGATGAGCGCGTCATCGCAGCGACCGACCTGATTGGCGGCGGCGAAACGACGTCCGTCACGTTCGACGTGAGCAAGCTGTCGAAGGACCAGGAATATGCCTTCTTCTGCTCCTTCCCGGGCCACGTCGCCATCATGCGCGGCACGCTGAAGCGGGTGGATTGATCGCACCATCTCAACGCTTGGCGCAAACCACCAAAGGGTTTTCACCGGCAGCGGCCAGAGCCGTGCGCGGCAGTCCTCCCACGCCACAATCAGCAGCATGTGCTTGCCCGCCTGGCGCATACCGCATCCGGGCGGCTTGATTGCCCGAAGCACATGCTTACGTCCTCCGCGGAACATCCGCCCTATAGCCTCCATCGAATCTTTTAACGAGCCTGCGACATTTCGGCTCACTACGATCTGCGCGTACCCACGATGGAGAGCGCCATGAAACTCAGTCAGTTGTTCCAAGAATTATTGGTGGCCTACGCTTCAGCCAGCAGCGGTGCCTACGCAGACGGTACCGAGCCCTGATTTCAAGCTCTGCCATGGTTGGTCCGATGCGGATCGACCCGCTACCCTGTGCGTCCCCAGATGACGGAGACGACCATGGACTTGAAGTCGGTTTGTGTATTTTGCGGTGCCAACCCCGGAAGCGATCCTCGCTACCGTGAAGTAGCCGAAGCCTTGGGGCGCTGCATTGCCCGACGCGGCCTGACCCTGGTTTACGGCGGCGGCAAGGTCGGCTTGATGGGCCTGGTAGCCGATGCGGCGATGGCCGCTGGCGGTGAAGTCATCGGGATCATCCCCCAGTCGCTGCAAAACGCTGAAATCGGGCATACCGGCCTCACACGGCTTGAAGTGGTCGACGGCATGCACGCGCGCAAGGCTCGCATGGCCGAGCTCAGCGACGCCTTCATCGCCCTGCCCGGCGGGCTGGGCACACTCGAGGAACTCTTTGAAGTCTGGACGTGGGGCCAACTCGGCTATCATGCCAAGCCGCTGGGATTGATGGATGTGGGTGATTTCTACGATAAGCTCGCAGGCTTCCTCGACCATCTGGTGCAAGAGGGCTTCGTACGCCAGCCCCATCGCGACATGCTGCAGCGCGATTTCTCGCCTGAGGGGCTACTCGACAAACTGGCGAATTGGTCGCCAACCGTAACCCCCAAGTGGACGGAGCAGGCGCCCCGCTAGGCCTGTAGGCCGGCCCGGGCTGTTTCCCGAAGCGGCCTGCGGGAGACTTCTCGTTAGGAAACGCATACCCTGACGCCGGCCCGGCTCATCCGGGCCGCGGAACGGTCTGCCGAGCGGCACGGGACAAATCCCTGCGTGCCCGGTCCGACAATGGGCCGACCATCTGCCAGCGCCCACTTCGTTTTTCCTTCGTTCGACGATATCGATGTCACTCAAGCGTTTTCTCACCCGCGCGATAGAGACAGCCACCCGGCTGTTCAACCGCTATCCCGGCGTCATTGCGCTGTTCGGTTTCATCTCCGGCATTGCCAGCTTCGTCCTGGTCGACCGGCAGGCGCGCTTTGGCGAAGTCATGTCCATCGTCATGCTCATCAGCTGGGTCTGGCTGGTGATGGAAAACGGCCTGAGGCGCGCCATCGCACACTGGTTTGGCTGGGAAATGCCCGCAGGGCTCATCCGCTACGCGACGCAGATGGTGCACCAGGAAAGCCTCTTCTTCGTCCTGCCGTTCTTCTTCGTTACGACAACATGGAACAGCGGCCAGGCCGTGTTCACCGGCGTTTTGATGCTCGCCGCGCTCGTCTCTGTGATCGATCCGCTTTATTACAAGCGCCTTGCGGTACGCCGCTGGTTGTATTTTGCGTTCCATAGCCTGACGCTCTTCGCCGTCCTGCTCACGGCTCTGCCCATCATCGTCCACCTCAGCACACCGCAAAGCTATCGATTAGCCTTGGGCATAGCGCTCGTCCTCGCCGCGCCCAGCATGACCGGCACGCTCAAGCTCGATGGCTGGCGCCGATGGGCTGCGCTTGCTGCGCTGATGGCCGCGCTGGGCAGTGCGGGATGGCTGATGCGGCTCTGGGTGCCACCGGCATCGCTCTGGCTCGTCCAGGTTGCCGTCACCACACAGCTCGACAATAGCCAGCGCGAGCCCGGTGAAAGCCTGCGCGAGATCAGTGCGTCACAGTTGGCGAGCCAGGGCCTCTACGCCTTCACGTCCATCAAGGTACCCAGCGGGCTGAAGGAACGCATCTACCATGTGTGGCTGCATAACGGCCGAGAAGTCGACCGTATCGCATTGGAAATCAGCGGAATACGCGAGGCCGGTTACCGTGCCTGGACTCATAAGCGAAACTTCCCAAGGGACGCAACCGGCGATTGGCAGGTGCAAGTCGTAACCGAGGCTGGCCAGATGATCGGTGTGCTGCGCTTCGATGTAGTGCCCTGACTCGCCAGCACCTATCGGCTGCGGGACGGTCTAGGATGGTTATGGCTGTTTCGCTCCGATACCACGGTGCTCATCTGCCCCGTCCGATCTCATGAACAGGCAGGATGCCTTTGGCCCGACTGTGGTTCCCTGTTGTGGATAAGACAATGACTTTCCGTGTCCCTGCCCTACTAATGCTTGCCCCGCTTACATTCGCGCTTACAGCCTGTGGAGAGTCCGCACGCGTTGCGATCGGGGACAGCTACGGTCCTGACCCAGCGCTACCACCGCCCCACGAGACGCTCTTCCCGACCGTACACATAGCCAAGGCCCAAGGCTGGGCCGACGGTCAGAAGCCAGTCGCTGCCCAGGGCCTGCAGGTAAAGGCCTTTGCTAACGGGCTCGACCATCCGCGTACGCTCCTCGCGCTGCCGAACGGGGATGTACTGGTCACGGAAACCAATGCGCCTGAAAAGGAAACCCAGGGTATCCGGGAATGGATCGCGAGCCTGATCATGAAGCGTGCCGGCGCAGGTACGCCGAGCGCCAACCGGATCAGCCTGCTGCGCGATGCCGATGGAGATGGAGTCGCGGAGACCCGAAGCGCGTTCATAGAGGGCCTGAATTCCCCGTTTGGCATGGCGCTCATTGGAGATCAGCTCTATGTCGCGAACACTGATGCAATCGTGCGCTTCCAGTACCGGCCTGGCGCGGACCATATCGATGGCCCAGGTGAGAAGGTCGCCGGCCTGCCAGCGGGTGTGATCAATCATCATTGGACCAAGGACCTGGTCGCCAGCCGGGACGGAAGCCTCCTCTACGTAAGCGTTGGATCCAACAGCAACGTAGGCGAAAACGGTATGGAAAACGAGACCAGCCGCGCCGCCATTCTCGAAGTGAATGCCAGGACAGGTGCAACCCGCCTCTTCGCGTCCGGCCTGCGCAACCCCAACGGCCTGACGCTCGAGCCCCGTACCGGCACGCTGTGGACGGTCGTGAACGAGCGCGACGAAATTGGCAGCGACCTGGTCCCGGACTACATGACGTCCGTCAGGGACGGCGGCTTCTACGGCTGGCCCTACAGCTACTATGGCCAGCATGTCGACGAACGTGTCTCACCCCAACGGCCTGACATGGTCGCCCGGGCGATCGTCCCGGATTATGCGCTGGGTGCCCACACCGCCTCGCTCGGCCTGGCCTTCTACGAAGGCGAGCTATTGGCTGAACGCTATGCCGGTGGCGCCTTCGTGGGCCAGCACGGCTCCTGGAACCGCAAGCCGCGTAGCGGTTACAAGGTGATCTTCGTTCCGTTTGATGAGCAAGGCCGCCCAGCAGGTCCTCCGGAAGACATCCTGACCGGCTTCATCGATGACGAAGAAGGCATCGCCTTTGGCCGCCCGGTGGGTGTCGAAGTCGATTCAAAAGGCGCTCTGCTCGTCGCGGACGATGTCGGGAATACGGTCTGGCGGGTCACCCCCGCACCGGCCAACCGCTAAGCCGGCCATCGCGGTAGGGCTGGCACGCAACCCGGCGGTGGAACGCCAGGAGGGCTCGATGCCATCAATCCACCGCCGGAACAGGGCGCCCCTTCGCCGAATTCGCCGCGCCCGCGCTGGCCACGATCACCGCTGCAATGGCCAGCCACTGCAGCGTAGTCAGGTGTTCCTGCAGGAAAATCAGCCCGAACATCGCGCCCACGGCGGGTTCCAGGCTCATCATCATGCCGAAGGTGGCCGCGGGCAGGCGCCCCAGTGCGAGCATCTCGAGTGTGAACGGAACCGACATCGACAACACCGCCACGCCCAGCCCCATCAGCAATACGTGGCTCGACAGCAACGTCGCGCCCGCATCGAACACACCAATCGGCACGACCAGACATGACGCAACGCACGAGCCGAGCGCGACCGCACGCGGCCCATGCGCAGCGCCGGCGCGCTGTCCATAGATGATGTAGAAGCCCCAGCAAACGCCTGCGACAAGCGCGAGCACCACGCCAACCATGTCGAGCGACGCCTGCGACTCCGTCCAGGGCATCAACAACAGAAGCCCGGCGACCGCTAGCGCTACCCAACACATATCTGCCAGTCGCCTCGAACCGAGCACCGCCACGGCCAACGGTCCAACGAACTCCAGCGCGACGGCAATACCGAGTGGAATGCGCTGCAGCGCCTGGTAGAAGGTGAAGTTCATCATGCCCATCACTAACCCATAGATGACCAGCGGCTTCCACGACGCACGGTCGAACGGCTTGCGCCAGGGTCGAAAATAGGCAAGCAGGATAAGCGTGCCGAAGCCCAGCCGCATGGCGACCAGCCCGGGCGCCCCGATCAAGGGAAACAGTTGCTTCGCCAGGACAGCGCCCATGTGCATCGAGGCCATTGCCACCAGGAGCAAGAGGACCGGATAAAGAATCGAAGAGCGCGCCTGCGTCATGGGAAGAATCGTACTGGGGGAGTGAAACGGGTGTGCAGTATAGTGCGCAACCCATCGATTCATGCATGCTATTTCAAAATGAGGGCTGCAGATGTCCGTACTCGAACATGTCGCTGGCAATTTGCGACATTACAGGGAGGCACGCGGCCTGAGCCAGCAGGCGCTGGCCGACGCCTCCGCCGTCAGCCGGCGCATGATCGTCGGGATTGAATCAGGCGAAGCCAATGTCAGCCTCAACACGCTCGATCGCCTGGCCGCCGCGCTGCATATCAAGTTCGCCGACCTCATCCAGCCGCCCACCCAGGCCGACCACTCCCGCATCGCCCAGCTCGTCTGGCAGGGCACTCATCCCGGCTCGAAAGGCACCTTGCTTGCGACCAGCCCGGCCAAAACGGATGTCGAACTTTGGGACTGGCAGCTCATGCCCGGTGATGCCTACACGTCCGAGGCCAGTCCCGGCTGGCATGAAATGCTGGTCGTCATCGAAGGCACCCTGACCGTCACCCGCAGCACCGGGCGCCAGGACGTCATGCAGGGCGACTTCCTGGCCTTCGCCTCGGATGGCTTCAAGGTCAGCAACACCACCGATCAACCGGTGCGGTTCAACCGCGTGGTGTGTTACTGACGTATTACGCTACGCATCGCGCTAACGGATCAGGTCGATTACGCCTAGTGGGCTGCGGTGGCCGGGCCCGGCTTCGTCGCGGGCACTTGCACGTCCGGCAGCGGCTTGTCCTTCGGCCATAGCAGCCACAACGCACCGCTCTGCTTCATGTTGCCCGCCAGCTCACCCGCCTCGGGACCTGTGCCCCAGAAGAAGTCCGCTCGCACCTCGCCAACGATGGCGCCGCCTGTGTCCTGAGCGGCCACCGGGCGGGTGATGTCCCGGCCGTCATCGGGCCGGGTCGTGGAGAGCCACAACAAGCTGCCCAGTGGGATGACCTTGCGGTCGATCGCGACGCTGTACTCCGCGGTGAGTGGCACGTTCAGCGAACCGCGCGGGCCTTCGTTGCTGTCCGGGCCCTGCGTGAAAAACACATAGCTGGGGTTGCTCGCCAGCATTTCCGACACCCGGCCCGGGTTCTGTTCAGCCCACTCGCGAATCTTGCGCATGCTGACCTGGTCACGCGGCAGCAGGCCCTGCTCGACGAGCCAGCGGCCGACCGGCCGATACGGGCGTCCATTCTGGTCTGCATAGCCCAGGCGCATCTGTCGGCCATCCTCGAGTTGCACGCGGCCCGAGCCTTGAATCTGCAGGAATTGCAGATCCATCGGATCCTGCAGCCAGGCGATGACAGGAGCCTTCACGCCGTTCTCTCGAATGCTGGCGGCATCATCGTAGGGACGCAGCACGCGGCCATCGAGCCGACCGCGCAGGCGCATGCCCTTGAGTTCGGGATAGATGCTATCGAGCGCGACCACGATCATGTCGTCCGGGATGCCATAGACCGGCACGCTCGCCGTGTCGGTACGCTCACGGCTGCCGGGGTAGACGGGCTCGTAGTACCCGGTCACCAGCCCCTTGGGGTCATTGCCTGCGCCACGCAGGCTGTAGACCGTCAGCTCGCGCTTGAGAAACTCACGAATCGCATCAGCCTCCTGCGGCACCGCAGCGGCCGCAGCGCACGTCGCGCCCCAGTTCTCATCCTTCGCCAGACGCTTGCAGGCCGACCGCCACGCGGCGAACCCCCGTACCAGGTCCTCGTCATGCGTGGCCGGCAGGTCATCCCACGAGGCCGGGCTGTATGCACTGACACTCTTAGGCGGTTCCGGCTCGGCCGGTGGCGCCGGCTTTTCGCCAGTGTCACAGGCGGCAAGCAGCGCAATCAGCGGTGCGATGCACAACATGAATCTACGTAGAGGGCGGGACGTGACGAACACTCGAAACCTCATCATCGGGCAGGGGGATGCCCAGCTTGGGCAATGGCCGAACCGCCGTCAAATGCCTGAAACGATAGGTAAAGATGCTCCAGCAGGGGCGATGCCGGCCGATATCACGGTTATGCTTGATCACGAAAGACCGAGAACACGCAGGGCGTGACGCCAGGAACCGCAACCAGAGGACTTCATGCATCCACTCGAGCGAGCCGTACACAGCTACATTTCCGCCAAGGACAATAATCGCCCTCACCTGATCGAACAGGCATTCGCAACCGATGCCGTTCTCGACATGGTGGTGGACTCACCGAACATCGAATTCCCGGCGCAGACCGCAGGGCGCGAGGCGATAGCCGAATTGCTCGTCAGGCGGTTCGCCCAGCGCTACGAGAACATCTACACCTTTTGCATTGGCCAGCCACCCTCCGCCGCCGCCCTGACCTACACGTGCAAGTGGATGGTGGCGATGTCGGACAAGGACAGCCATGACGTAAAGGTCGGCTGCGGCCAGTATGACTGGCACTTCAACCTGTCCACCGGCTTGGCTGAACGCCTTCAGATCAGCATCGAGCACATGGAGGTCCTGCCGCCAGATCGGCTCGCGGACGTCATGGGCTGGGTGTCGGGCGTCAAACATCCCTGGTGCGCCGCGCAAGCGCTTGCCGCAAAGGGCCACCACGTTGCGGGTATCCAGCCCGTCATCCAATACATCAGCACCTGACCGGCACACCTGTGCCGCCGCTCGTCGAAGGAATCCGACACATGTCCCGTACCGCTACACAGATCCCCGCCTCGGAAGAAAGGGATCCATTCCTCAAGGGGCTCAACGAACGCGTGCCAGCGGACGTTCGGGCCACTTTCACGCAAGAGCAGCTGGATGCTCTGCGTGTCGCCTTCGGGGCACGGCAATGGGGCCGCCATAGCCTGGACCTGCGTGGCACGTTCTCCCTCTGGCGCTCGCGCTACTACTTCGTGATCCTGTTCGGGCGCAACCGTCGTGACCTCTCACGACTGGAGCGCCGGCTGTCACTGCTGGGCAAGGCGGCCGCTGTCACGGCCTTTCTGGTCTTCTGCATGGCGGTCGGACTCGTCGGGTTGTACCTGATCAAGTCCGCGCTGGGCATCAACCTGTTCCCCAACTTCTCGCTCGGCTTGTGGGACTGGTTCCGTCAGGCGTAGGCATAGTCACCCACCTTTGCCAGCGCCCGCTGATAGGACGGGTACGCATGGATGCGGTCGACGTAGGCATTCAACCGCGGGCGGCTGCCCAGCCCGCCCCGTGAGCGCGCGGCCTCCAGCGGGAAGCTCATCTGGAAATCCGCTGCGCAGGGTGACTCACCGAGCAGCCAGGGCGAATCGCCAAGCTCGGCTTCAACGAAATCCAGATGCTGATTCAGGCGGGGGTCGATGAAGCTTCCGGTCACTTTGCCCGCGATGCTTTTTGCAATGGGCCTGGCGAAGAACGGCATTGGCCCGCTCTTCACCTTCTGGAAGATAAGCTTCATCAGCAAAAGCGGCATCAACGAGCCTTCAGCGTAATGCAGCCAGTAATTGCACTGGCGACGCGCGGCTGTGCCGGCCTCGGGCAGCAGGTGCCGGCCGTATTGTTCGGCGAGATACTCGATGATCACCGCGGACTCGGCGAGGACCAGTTCACCGTCTTCGAGGACGGGCGATTTCCCCAGTGGGTGCACCTGCCGTAGCGAAGCAGGCGCCTCCATGGTTTGCGGGTCACGCTCATAACGCACGAGCTCATAGTCCAGGCCGAGCTCTTCCAACATCCATAGCACCCGCTGTGAGCGGGAGTTGTTCAGGTGATGCAGCTTGATCATGGCCTACCTCTAGGGGAAGTGAATGCAGGCGAAGCGCAGTCAGAGTACGCCATTCACCTCGCAATAGAAGGTTTCCGTGCCCAGGCGGGCCATGCCCGACCTTGCCCGGGCAGGCGATACATAGGGCCCGTCCGGGTTGATCAGCCTTACGCCCGCATCACGCCTGCATACGAGCCGTCACTTCACCCAGGTCGCCGGACAGCGCATGCAGGTGCTCGCTGGCCGAATGGGTGCGCTGGACGTTGTCCTGGTTCACGGTCGCGATGGAGGTAATCTCCACAAGGTTGCGAGAGATATCCTCGACCACCGATGTTTGCTCCTCGGCAGCCGTGGCGATCTGCCGGTTCATGTCGCGGATCGATTCGACAGCCAGGGTGATTCGGTGAAGCATGTCACCGGCCTCAGTCACCTGCGCCACACCCTCGTCACTGCGCGCGCGGCCGTTCTCGATAGCCCGGACGGCATCCAGCGCGCCAGTCTGTACCGACTCGATGATCTGATTGATTTCCGCCGTCGATGCGGCGGTACGTTGCGCGAGGGTACGCACCTCGTCGGCCACGACAGCGAAACCGCGTCCAGCATCACCGGCGCGTGCAGCCTCGATTGCGGCGTTCAATGCCAACAGGTTGGTCTGGTCGGCAATGCTGCGAATGACCTCCAGCACCTTGCCGATACGCTCACTGTCGTTCTCGAGCTTGCGAATGACCGTTGCGGTATTGGCGATGTCGTTGCGCACGTCAGTAATGGTGCTGACGGTCTTGTGCATCACCTTCTCCCCTTCTCGCGCGGCGCGATCGGCGCCGCTCGCCGCCTCGGCAGCGCTGGCGGCATGCCGCGCCACCTCCTGGGCTGTGGCGGACATTTCCTGAGTGGCGGTCGCGACCTGGTCGGTACGGTCAAATTGGTCGCGCGTACCTTCGGCCATCACCGTCGCAATGGCGTTCAGTTCACCGCTCGCCTTGTCCAGGTCCGCCGTGCTGTGTTTGAGGCTGGCGAACGTGTCGCTCAGGAAATCACGGAGCGTATTGGCCGCCGACGCGAGGCTTCCGAGTTCATCCTGGCGATCGCTCGCGACGCGCTGCCCAATGCGGCCTCGACTAAGCTCCGCCACATAGGCAATCAACTGGCGAACCGGCTCCACCACGCGACGGTTGACAAGCCAGCCGCTGAGCACGGCAATAACGACGCCCGCGACCACCATCAGCACGATCCCCGTCCAAATGGCGCGGCTGGCCACTGCGGAGATGGACGCCGACTTGTTATCGGCATCCTTGCGCAAGCTCTCTACCAGGCTGCTCATTTGTTCGCTGGCGGCGCGATCGACACCCTTGACCGCCTGGTCACCCACTGCCGCGTTGTAGCCGGCGGCTACGAATGCGTCCCGGCCCTTTCGATAGGCCTGACTCAGGCTGCGATGCTCGGCGCTCAAGCGTTCGGCCTGGGCGCGCACGGCAGAATCGAGATCAGGCACGCGGGCGAGCTCGTCGAGTGCAGACTGGACGCGGCGCTCCTGGCCCTCGAACTGGTTCCAGTGTCGCGTCATGGAGTCGCCGTCGCTGCCGCGCAGCAGCAGGTTTTTCCACTCTTGAACCTGAATCTTGAATTCGAGGTTGGCCTTGTCGACAAGCGTCACGGCACGGAGGGGTCCATCGACCAGCCCCCGATAGTCGTTAAGCGCGCCCGAAAGGAAATTGAAGATCGCCAGCGCGATGACCAGCATCAGCGCGAGGCTGCCGCCGAGCAGAGCAAGAATCTGGGCACGTAAAGAGGTTCGCAACATGAAGGCACTTCTCGAATGACATCACCCTGCGCGTGGGAATCCCAGAAGCTTCCTGCCTTCATCGCGTATCGATGCGCTTTGCCAGGAGCCTATCGGCGTGAATTCGTTTCGCTTGATGAACGAGTGGACCTGTCACAAATAATTCATCTAAGCATTCTTGGATCAGTGCTCGCGGATACGTACGCCGTGCCGGAGCGGCCGCCCTCCGGCGGTGCACGCCCGTCCGAGGCGGCACGCCGGTGATGCGACCTACTGGCGGACGAAGGCCAGCAGGTCGGCATTGAGTCGGTCGCGATGGGTGACGGGGAACCCGTGTGGTGCACCCGGGTAAACCTTGAGTTCGGTGCCTTTGATCATCTGCGCAGCGATCTTGCCAGAGCTTTCGAAAGGCACGACCTGGTCGTTATCGCCGTGGATGATCAATGTCGGCACGTCGATCTTGCTCATATCGGGGCGGAAATCCGTTTCGGCGAACGCCGTTACGCAATCGATGGTGCCTTTGAGCGATGCCATCAGCGCCATATTGAGCGTCTGCGTCATGACGCCCTCGGACACGCTCTGGCCCTGGTCGGCCCCGTAGAAGGTGGCGCCGAAGGTATTGAAGAATTCCGCACGGTCCTGACGGAGCGACTGGCGAATGCCCTCAAAGACGGACTTCTCCACACCCGTGGGATTATCGTCTGTTTTCATGAACATGGGCGTCACCGAGCCGAGCAGCACAAGTTTGGACACCCGAGCGCTGCCGTGCTGCGCCAGATAGCGCGTCACGTCGCCGCCGCCCATGGAAAAGCCAACCAGGGTCACATCGCTCAGCCCGAGGTGCTCGATCAGCTCGTGGATATCTTCGGCGAACGTGTCGTAGTCGTAGCCATTCCAGGGCTGCGCAGAACGCCCGAAGCCACGGCGATCGAACGCGATTACGCGATAGCCGTTTTCCGCAAGGTGCAGCATCTGGTATTCCCACATGTCGGCATTGAGCGGCCAGCCATGGCTCAGCAGGATCGGTTTACCCGAGCCCCAATCCTTGTAGTACAGATCGACATTGTCGCGCGTGGTGTAGATCGCCATCGTCTCGATACTCCCGTCTCGTCTGGACACGCCCGGCCTTGACCGGGCCGGATGGATACAAACAACTGAACGCGCGCCTGAAGGCGAGTTCAGTTCGGTTCCGGCGCTGCCCCATCCCGTTTTTCGAGCGCCCAGGGGTGCGCCAGGTGCCCATGGCGCTGAGTCCGCTGCGGTCTTGAATTACTGACTGGGGAACGTCTTTTTTGACGGCATGTTTCGGTTGCGAGTACCTCCGTAAGCCAGGCGGCAGACCCCATTCGAGCGTAAACACCGCAATTACGCGGCCTCTGGCCTCGGCGCCCCCGGTGGATACCCGATACAGCACCTCCCGGTGCTACCGATCGCAAGACCTGCCCGGCCTGCCGTACCGATTCATCGGCGGCTAAATCGGTCTCAACATGCGGACGCGCCAACGTTCCGGTTGCCGTCGAGACCGATAACACCTGAAAAAAGGGACCTCATGACTGAACTGGCCACCTCTTCCGTACCCGCTCGCGCCTACCCGCGCACAAAGTTGATCGGCCTGGTACTCGGCCCGATCGCAGCCTTGCTCTCATTCTTTTTCATCCCGGACGAGGTGATCGGCTATGAAGGACGCGTCGTCGTTTCGGCCGTGGCGCTGGTGGGAATCTTCTGGGTCACCGAAGCCGTTCCGATGGCGGTGGCCTCGCTCATTCCGCTGGTGTATCTGCCGCTGTTTGGGGGCGCCTCGGTCGGCAGCATTTCCGGGGCCTATACCGAACCCGTGATCTTCATGTACCTCGGCGGCTTCATCCTGGCGATCGCCATCGAAAAGTGGAATCTGCATCGTCGCATCGCGCTTTCGATCATCGATCTCATCGGCACGCAGAGCCACAGCATCGTGTTGGGCGTCATGCTGGCGACCGGCCTTTTGAGCATGTTCATCTCGAACGCCGCCACCGCTTTGATGATGCTACCGGTAGCGATCGCCCTGATTGCGGAAATGCGTGACAAGCAGATTCTCGAAGGCGCCAGCGTCCAGCGATTTGCCAAATCAATACTCCTGGCAGTCGCTTACAGCGCCTCGGTCGGCGGCCTTGCCACGCTTGTGGCTGCCGTCCCAAACGCAGCCCTCGCCGGTATTGCATCCCTGCAATTCGGCATCGAAGTGACGTTCCTGCAGTGGCTGATATTCGCAGGGCCCGTTGCGCTGTTGATGTTCGTCTGCCTGTATATCTATCTCACGCGGATGCGCTTCCGCATTTCATCGCAGGCGCAAAAGCCGGTTTCGTTCGTGAAGGAAGAGCGCCGGAAACTCGGCCCGATCAGCCGCGAAGAATGGCTGGTGATCACCGTGTTCCTGATCACCGTATCCCTGTGGGTCGGCAAACCGCTGATCAGCCTGATCGCGGAAAACGTCGCGCCACTCGCCTTCCTTGCGCGCCTCGGCGAGCTGCCCGACGCCAGCGTCTCGATGATGGGAGCTATCAGCCTCTTCTTCCTGCCCAGCACCCGCGAGGGGGAACGCATCCTGGAATGGAAGGATCTCGAGAAGCTGCCCTGGGGCGTATTGATCCTCTTCGGTGGCGGCCTCGCCCTCGCGACAAGCCTCGAGTCGTCCGGCGTGAACGACTGGATCGGCACCGCGCTGGAGGGCCTGCAGGTTTACTCGAGCCTGATCATCATCCTGCTGCTGGTGATCATCGTACTGATGATGACGGAGATCCTCTCCAACACCGCCGTGGCGAACCTGGTGCTGCCCATTTCCGCTGGCCTGGCGATCGCCATAGGCATGGACCCGCTGATCATGATGGCCGCAGTGGCCTTGTCTGCCGGCTCCTGCTACATGCTGCCTGTTGCAACGCCACCCAACACAGCGGTGTTCAGCACCGGCGAGGTAGAGATCGCTGACATGGCCCGGGCCGGGGTGTGGTTGAACCTGTTTAGTGTGATCGTGATTACGCTGGCGGTTTATTTCTGGATGCCAGTGGTGTTTGGGTTGGATGCGCCATAACGCTGATCATGGGGACAGCGTTGGTGGGTTGAGGCGGGAAGCGTCCGCTGCATGGCAGACGGAGGTCCTAGCCATGTCCTAGGACTGTAGGGTGGAATCCCGAAGGGCTTCCACCGTTTACCTCGGTCAATACATAACGGCCAGACAGGTCGGCGCTGTTCCACAAACAAAGCGCTCAGGCCAGGCCTTACCATTGCGGCGCCAATCGCTCGGTGGATTACGCGTCGCTAATCCACCCTACCTGGCTGCATGGCAGACGGAGGTCGTGGCCATATCCAATAACGAGCCGTGTGGACGTTAGGGTTTCGGCCCTCACAGCCGAGTTACCTTTTCTTGAGCGCGGACCGCCGCCCGGACCAAGAAAAGGTAACCCAAAAGAAAGCCGCCCCAACATACGGCCCTTCGCTACGCTCCGGGTGCCCTCGCTCCGTCGTTGCTCCAAGGGCACACTGCGAAGGGCCATCCTTGGCCCGTCGCAGCTCTCGCGACATCCATGTCGCTCAACCCTTTCCACAACAACTCCACTCAGCCTCCTGAAGGGGACCCCATGCGTCGTCCGGGGCAACGGCGGCGTGCTTCAAAAGATAGGGAGCCTATTGCGCAGCTTGTAGGTCAAAACCCGAAGACTCCCACAGGACCGTAGGGTGGAATCCCGAAGGGCTTCCACCGTTTACCTCGTACGATTTCCGGTCAATACATAACGGCCAGACAGGTCGGCGCTGTTCCACAAACAAAGCGCTCAGGCCAGGCCTTACCATTGCGGCGCCAATCGCCCGGTGGATTACGCGGTGGTAATCCACCCTACCTGGCTCCGTCACAGCTTGTAGGTCAAAACCCAAAGACTTCCACAGCACCGCGTTTAAGGGACGTATGTATATCTGGAACTGCTTCGTATGGCTGCCAGGATCGTCAGGCGCTAAGAACGACGATAAAAAGTCTCTGCCATTCTAACAATGGCGCCGCGCCAGGGCAGACGCCGCGTACGGGCCCCTTCAGAAGGCCGAGCGGAATCGTTGCGCAGAAGGTTGAGCGGCATGGATGCCGCGAAAGCGACGCCGGGCCAAGGACGGCCCGTCGTCGAGGACCCTCGGAGCGGCGGTGGAGCGAGGGGACCCATAACGAAGCGAAGCGTAGTGCCGGGCCGTATGTTGGGGCGGCCTTCTTTTTGGTTAGCTTTTTCTTGGCCGGGCAAGAAAAAGTAACTCGGCCGTAAGGGCCGAAACCCAAACGCCCAAACAACGAGGTAATGGATAGACCTCTACCCGTCTCAGCTGCAACGATGGGCTGAAACCCAGCCTACAGAAACAACACGCTCGAACAGACGACGCGCAACGGGCCCCTTCAGAAGGCCGAGCGGAATCGTTGCGTAGCGGGTTGAGCGGCATGGATGCCGCGAAAGCGACGCCGGGCCAGGGACGGGCCGTCGTCGAGGACCCTCGGAGCGGCGGTGGAGCGAGGGGACCCATAACGAAGCGAAGCGTAGTGCCGGGCCGTATGTTGGGGCGGCCTTCTTTTTGGTTAGCTTTTTCTTGGCCGGGCAAGAAAAAGTAACTCGGCCGTAAGGGCCGAAACCCAAACGCCCAAACGACGCGGTGATGGATAAGCCTCTACCCGTCCCAGAACTACAATGGCGGGTTTCACCCGCCCTACACGCCCACCGTACGAACCCTCACTCCGCCGGTACGACCCTCAACACCCTCCCCGCCTCACTATCCGTCAACAAATACAACGCCCCATCAGGCCCCGACCGCACATCCCGAATGCGCTCTTCCAACTCGGCGAAGAGAACCTCCTGCTCCACCACGTCAGTCCCCTCCAGCCGCAACCGCCGCACACTTCGCTCAGCCAGCGTGCTGACGAAGAGATTGTCCTGCCAGCCAGGAAACAGCTCGCCGCGATAAAGCGTCATCCCGGACGGGGCGATAGAGGGCGTCCAGTCCACGATTGGCGCGTCGTAGCCCGGCAGGTCGGTGTACGGCGTGATCCTCGCACCCGTGTAGTCCACGCCGTGCGTTACCACCGGCCAGCCATAGTTATGCCCGCCTTGTATGAGGTTGAGCTCGTCGCCGCCACGTGGACCATGCTCATGGCTCCAGATCCGATTGGTCTGGGCGTCGTAGATCAAGCCCTGAACGTTGCGGTGCCCGTACGTATAAATCTCATGAGCCGCATCCGCCCGGTCGATGAACGGGTTGTTCGAAGGCGCACCGCCATCCGGGTTCAGGCGAACGATTGTGCCGAGGTGGTTGCGCAGGGTCTGCGCCTGCTCGCGGTAATCGAAACCATCGCCCAGCGTTACCAGCAGCGTACGATCCGGCAGGAACGCCATCCGCCCGCCGAAGTGAGAGAAGCCCGCTTTCATGGGTGAGGCGGTGAATACGGTCCGGACGTCCTCCAGCCGCCCCTCCACCAGCCGACCACTGACCACCCGCGTGTTGTTTGCCTCGGCCGTACCGTGTGCCTGGCTCAGGTAGATACGCCCGTTTTCGGCGAAGTCAGGGTCAAGAATAATGTCCATCAGGCCGGCCTGGGTCGCGATAAGGCTCTCTGGCACACCCTCTATGGGTGCATCCAGCAAACGGCCTTGTGCGTCGATCGTGCGCAGTCGCCCGACCCGTTCGGTCACTAGCATTCGCCCATCCGGCAAGAATGCAAGAGACCAGGGATGGTCGAGCCCTTCGGTAACCGTTTCGATGCGATAACCTGCGGCCACGGCGTGAAGGGCACTGCTTCCGAGCAAAATGGCCAATGCGAACGCAAGTCGAATCCTGGTCATGCGATAACCTGTCGGGGTAGAGAAGACGGCATCATCGAACGGCGGCGCGTGCGTGAAACCAGGTAAAAAGCCAGGCGCCCAGAGCACCACTTGCCATCAATCCAAGCGTGCCGCCGAAGGTACGGTTTGCGCTGATCAGCGTAGGCATCGGTGCCAACGCGTTGGCGACCATCAGAGCGCCTAGCACAGACAGGCCGCCCGCCAGCAGAAACACGAGCCAACGACCACGCGGCCAGAGCCGCTCCACATAAGCGGCCGCTGGCAATGCCAGTACGAATGATGCAGCCACCAGCGCGCCTAGCGTGGGCGAGAAGCCGAGCAGATCCTGCCCAGTGGTGCGAAGGCGTACCTCCAGCGGCACGGAAACGCCCAACTCTGTCAGCGCAGCGAGGTTGAATTGGGTCTGAAAGACCGTCCCGAGAACCGTGGCCAGCGCCACGGCAAGGATGAAGGCCAGGAACACACGAGCTTTACGTGACATCGATCCGCATCCGCTAAACGATGCGCTGGAGTATGCAACAGCCTCAGTGATGCTCGGCCCAAGTGTTCTTTACAGGGTCTTTCAGCCACATCAGTACAGCTGTCGCATTCGCCTCGTCGGCGGGCGACGGTCATGCGGACTGCCTGCGGAATCACTCGCATCCGTGCCCAGCCCGCAACCATACCCACACGATCCGCATACAATGGCGGCCCCTGCAAATGAGCACTGCAGCCGATCAACAATGTAAGCAATGTAAATTGATAATGATTATCAGGAACTCTACTATTGGCGCCTCGCTTATCCGTCTGTTCAGAGAACCTCGATGCGCCGCTTACTTCTGCCTGTGCTCTCGCTTCACGCGCTGACCTGCTACGCCCAAACCCCAAGTGATACATCGCCCGACGGCACGATGACCCTGATGCAGACTGACATCACGTCGACGCACGCGGAAAGTGCGACCAGCCCCGTGGAGGGTTACCGTGCAACCCGCTCGGCTAGCGCCACCCGAACCGACACCGCCGTCCATGAAACGCCCCAGGCCATCAGTGTCGTGCCGGCCGATGTGGTCCGTGATGTTGGCGCTACGCGCCTCGAAGATGCTCTGGACTACGCAGGCGGCGTCGAGCGCGGGAATAACTTCGGCGGACAAGGCCTGACGGAGTTCCTGATCCGCGGTTTCAACTCGCAGGAGTTCTACCGCAATGGGTTCCCGGTGAACCGCGGTTACCCGAACATGCCTGATGCCGCCACTATTGAACGCATCGAGGTTCTTCGCGGCCCCGCCGCCATGCTCTATGGACGTGGCGACCCGGGCGGCACATTCAATATCGTGAGCAAACAGCCTCAGGCCGAGCGCAAGACCGTACTTGGCAGCCAGTTCAATACCAATGGCTTGCGCCGCGGCACACTGGACACCACAGGCGCACTGGATCCGTCAGCCACTTTCACCTATCGCCTCAATCTCGTTGCCGAAGGTGCCGACAGCTTCCGGGACCATGTCGAAAGCGAGCGCTATAGCGTCGCACCCGTGCTGCGCTGGGACGTGAACGAAGACACCGCCATCATTTTCGAAGGCGACTACCTGCACAACCGGCATCCGCTGGACCGCGGGCTTGCGCGCTATCCCAACCAGGCCGGCCACCTTGACCGTGACCGCTTCCTGGGCGAAGGAAGCGCCGGAAAACTCACGAACGAAAACGCCACGACGCAGGTGCGAATCGAGCATCAGCTCAACGACCAATGGGCGCTGCGCGGTGGCGTGCAGTATCTGGACGGTACGCTCGACGGCGGCGCGGTCGAAAACAATGCGCTCAACGCCGACAGCAGGACAGTTGGCCGCAACTACAGCGATCGCACCCTGAACTGGCGGGACGTCTCAACACAGGGCAACGCCGAAGGCAATTTCGATCTGGGCGGCTTCAACCACACAGTGCTGGTCGGTCTTGAGTATGACGAGTTCGACTACAACTCCATCATCCGCCGCTCCAGCGGTGCTGCGGACGCTTTTCCGCTAGACATGTACGCCCCTGTTTATGGCCAGGCACTGCCTCCTCTGACGCGAACCCCGACTCACGATGCGGAAAACCTGAAATCCTACGCCGCGTACGTGCAGGATCAGGTTGCCCTGACGCAGCGCCTGAAGGCGCAGATCGGCGCGCGCTTCGAACGCTTCGAGCAGACCTACAACAATAAAACCGCCGCGACAGGAAGCTGGGACCAGGCCCATAACGCCGTGTCCCCACGCTTCGGCCTGATCTACGACCTCACCGACTCCCTGGCCGTCTACGCCAACACCGCACGTTCGTTCAAACCCAACCGTGGCGCGGACCGAAACAACGGCGCGTTCGATCCGGAAGAAGGCAAATCCTACGAGACCGGAATCAAGTACGACGTGCCGGGCCACGACCTGAGCGTGACCGCCGCACTGTTCCATATCACCAAGGAAAACGTCCTGACGGCCGACCCGGCGAACGTTGGTGCGGAGACCTTCCAGGTAGCCGCTGGCGAAGTGCGCAGCCGAGGCTTGGATGTGAGTGTGGCCGGCAGCATCACACCGCAGTGGAAGGTGATCGGCGGATATGCCTATGTAGACGCCGAAGTCACCAAGAGCACCAGCGCGACGCTGCCCGAAGGTAGCCGACTCGCCAACGTGCCACGGCACAGCCTCAACCTGCTGAACACCTACGATTTCAAAGGGGGCGCACTGGACGGGCTTGGCGTGGGCATGGGCTTCAAGCACGTTGGCTCCCGCAAGGGCGCGACGTCGGCGACCGCCTTCGACATGAGTGCCTACACGACCGTCGACCTGCTGGCTTACTACCAGCTGAACGAACGCGTCCGGTTGAACGTGAACCTGGACAACCTGTTCGATGAAGAATACGAAGAACGTGCCTGGGGCAACATCTGGGCGTATCCCGGCACCCCACGTACGCTCCAGGCCGGCATCTCCGTTTCGCTCTGAGCCCGCGCGGGTGGGCTCCGGCCCACCCATTTCGCCGACATCCAGTTCGGAGTGATAACGCCGAAGGCATAGCCACCGACGCGCAATCTCGCAGGGTGGGTTAGCGAAGCGTAACCCACCGGATGGCATGCACGGCGCTGTAGTCAATGAGTATAGGCACGGCTCTCAGGGGCGAGCACGCCGGTATCGGGTCGATACATCGTGGATCGTGCCGTTCGAGGTAAACGGTGGAAGCCCTTCGGGATTCCACCCTACAGACACGTATCTACCGGAGGGCTTTTAGCCCACCCATGCGGCGGTCGAATGAAGCGGGGTTCGGCAGCCCGCCGCTCCCATGCTCGGGTGCTTCAGGTCTCTTCGGCAACACGCTGAAGCGGCAGCTCGAGCACTTTCCCTTCGTCATCGAGCTTGCGGAGCATGCCTTCGATCACCGCGCCGTTTTCGATGCTCAACTGCCGATAGGTGATATTGCCGCGTACGCGCGCGTTGGAATGCAGTTCAAGCAGGTGCTCGCAGCGCAGGTCACCGACGATGGTGCCGTCGATCAGCGCATCGTAGCTGCTCACATTACCTTCGATGGTACCGCCCTCGCTTAGCGCCAGCAGGCTCGTTGTACCGGGTTTGGCGCTCACGCTGCCGCGAACGCAGCCGCTGATCTTCAGCCCTTCGGAGAACTCGATGTCGCCCGTCATGGTGAGATTGTCCGAGACCAGGCTGGAAAAGCTGTTGAGTGACGGACGAGGAGTCGTTTTCTTGCTGTTGAACATGCCGTGCAGGCCTCCCGTTAGCGTTTTGATTTCTGCTGACGGAAGAACGCCAGCTCGGTGGTGAGGCGCTCGATCTGCGCAGACAGATCAGCGTTGCGCCGAGTGAGTTGTTGTTCGGTTGCCTCGGACATGCGCGCTTGCAGCTCGTGCGCCTGGAGCTGACTGCGCAATGACTCCACTTCAGCCTCCAGCGCAGCCCGCTGCATTTGCTGCCCCTCATGCTGCTGATACAGCCACACCGACGGCAAGCCAGCAGCCACCACCAATGCGAGGCAGACCAAAGGCCAGAAATTCCGTGCGCGTCGTCCCTGCGCGAGCAGCCGATGGTCACTGCGCAGCAAGTCACGCGTCGACAGGGGCTTAGTCCTGCGCCACAGCATCGCTATCGCGCTCCAGATGGCCCAGCGCAAGGAAACGCTCAGGGTCGACGTAAGCGCCCTCCTTCATGACCTCGAAGTGCAGATGCGGACCTGTCGAACGTCCCGTCGAGCCCACCGCACCGATGGATTGCCCAGGCGTCACGACCTGCCCAACCTTCACGTCGATAGCAGACAGATGCGCATACCGCGTCACGAGCCCGTTGCCGTGATTAACGTCAATGCGCTTGCCATATCCGCCGAACCAGCCTGTGGCGCTAACCCGCCCACCGGCCGCTGCATAAACCGGTGAGCCGGTCGGCAGCGCGAAGTCCACGCCAGAATGAAAGGCCAGCCGCCGGTTGAACGGATCGTAGCGGTTGCCGAATGGCGAGCCGACCCTGCCATTGTCCACTGGTTGTCTGGACGGGATAGCCATTAGCGCCGCGTTGCGGCTGGCCACTTCGGCCAGCATCTGATCGAGTGCGACGCGCAGGCAGTGGGCGCTGGTTTCGCTGTCACGCAGCTGCGTCCGCAACGAGGGGTTGATTGCCGAAGGCGCGGCGCAACCCCGTGGCGCCATGAGCAAACCGCCTTTACCGGACTTCGACGTCGAACGGTGTACCAGCGATGGCATCAAGGAAGGGTCCACCTCGGACACACGGTCACGCAGGGTGTTGTGCTCGTCCAACAAGCGCTGCAGCGCCTGGGTGTCCGCCTCGAGCGATTGCAGCCGGCCGGCCAGCTCACCGAGCCGATCCACGGCGAACGGTCGCTCTACGTCACTACTGGCCATCATTGCCTCAGGCACGGGATCAGTGCGACCGCTGCCCAGCCAGTAGCCGCCTGCGAAGGTGCCCAGCGCGAAGATGAATGCTGCCCCGGCCAGCCAGGCGCGTGGGCGCTGCCGGTGCACGACCTGGTTGGCGCCACGCAGCAAGGCGCGACTGGCGGAAGAAAAATGGGTCATGCGAGCGGGCCCTCAGTCATTGGCTGGGGCCACGCTGGGCGGAGTCCGTCACTTGTTGACGAGAATGCGCTGTATAAAAGGGTCGATCCATAACGCCGCGGTTCCTGTCGGTGGATGAAGCCTCTCACTACACGGAAGCAAGGCTCTAGCGGCTCGCCTTGCCACACGGGGCAGCAGATGCGCGGGCATCATCAGGCGAGCGTTTTATCGATGGGTCCGGTGTTAGCCAGGAACGTGCCACCTTCTCACCGCGCGCCCGGGTGGTATAAAAAGCGGCACAAGGCATTCGTTGCTTAAGCCTTACAACAACAAAGGTGGACGGACGTGCTGAAGGCCGATCCACGGGAGCGCTGCCATGACCATTGAACAGATTTGCGCGCACTACCGGGCTTACCTGGACTGCCTGAATAGCCGCCACTGGGAATCGCTCGGCAACTTCGTCCATGCGGACGCGCACTACAACGGAGAGCGCGTCGGTCTGAAGGGCTACCGGGCCATGCTCGAAGCCGACGTCAGGTCAATCCCCGACCTGCATTTCGCACTAGAGGAAGTCGTGGCGGAACCGCCGGTACTAGCGGCGCGCCTGTTCTTCGCATGCACGCCCGTCGGGGTGCTGTTTGATCTACCGGTCAATGGCCGACGCGTCGAGTTCAGCGAGAACGTGTTCTACCGGTTCAAGGAGGGGCGCATCCACCGCGTCTGGTCAGTGATCGACAAAGCCGCGGTGGCTCACCAAGTGGCAGGCTGACAGGTCAGTCGTTCAAAGCGAACAGTGCGGCGGCACGCGCGTGGACAGCCGTGGTATCGACCAGCGGTACATCGGTATCCTCCGGCCCAACCAGCAGCGAAATCTCCGTGCACCCGAGAATCACCACGTCCGCGCCGCGCGCCTTCAAGCCCGACAGTATGCGCTGGTACTCTAGGCGGGACTCGGGATTCACCTCGCCCAGGCATAGCTCCTCGTAGATGATGCGGTGCACGATGGCCCGATCATCTGCTTCGGGCGTCAGCACCTGCAGGCCGTGCTCGCGCTCCAGTCGCTCACGATAGAACGCCTGCTCCATCGTGAAGCGCGTTCCAAGCAAACCTACGGTACGATGCCCAGCCGCCTTGATAGCCTCCGCAGTCGGGTCAGCGATGTGCAGCAGTGGGAGCGAGACAGCCGACTCGATTGCCGACGCCACCTTGTGCATGGTGTTCGTACACAGCACGATGAATGTGGCGCCAGCCGCTTCCAGGGACCGGGCAGCCGTTGCGAGAATGGCCCCCGCACCGTCCCAGTCGCCGTTGCGTTGCAGGGCTTCGATCTCATGGAAATCGACGCTGTAGAGCACCACCCGCGCCGAGTGCAGCCCGCCAAGCTGCTCCTTGATTACCTGGTTGATGGTTCGGTAATAGGGAACTGTCGATTCCCAGCTCATCCCTCCGATGAGTCCGATCGTTTTCACATGACCTCCTTGGCCGTTGTTGTGGTTATGCTCGGCGCGTGCCCGTCACTTCCAACCCTGGCGCCAGCGGCTCGCGTCTTTCAATTCGCGCCAATCGATCGCGCTGTCGCGCTTGGTCATGACGGCCTGGAGCGTACAGCTCACCACCAATAGCCCCTCCTCATCGAACTCCACGTCCGTCACGAGGAAGTGCTTCTGTCTAGCCACGGGCTTCACCGCCGTCCATTTGCTGTTGAGCAGCTTGCGGGGGTTGATCTGGTTGACTGGCGGCTCCGCCTGGTTGCCGGGCTCGATGACGTCCGACGTACTCATTTCGCTTTCTCCACCACGTACATGTAGCGCCCCTTGTCGCGCCCATCAGTGGGCAGGTTCATGAACTCGCCCAGCAATACCCGGCAACCCAGCCCCTCGAGGATGGCTCGGGTCTCCTCGGGCGTATTGGAGTCGTAGAACACGCTTTCGCCGAACAACGTGTCGGTAAATGCCGGATGCGCCGAACCGCCGACCGTCAGCATCAGCCGGCCGCCGTGCGGAAGTCCGCCAACGGCCCGGGCCAGGATCCCTTCGTGCGCGGTGCGCTCGATGTGAAAGAGCGAATCCCAGAGGATAACCGCGTCATACGCGTGCTCGAACCTGTAGTCCTCCATCGACGATAACACCCACACCTGCTCGGGGAGTGCCTCGCGAGCGAACGCCAACTGCGCGTCGGCCTGATCGACACCGATGACCCGATGCCCGCTGGCCACCACGTAGGCCGCCATGGGCGATCCATTGCCGCACCCAAGATCAAGCACTGTAGCCCCCGGAGCAAGCGGCTCAAGGAGCATGTCGAGGTATGCCTGTTCCCGACCGTAAAAGCCACAGCGCGCCTCCCGCCATTGCGCGGCGATACGGTTGTAGGCCTCGCGGTTCACCGGACTAGCGCCTTGACGGCGTCCGCGACCGGGACGTCTCCGTCGGTAAGCTCGATGATTTCACGGCGAATGGACGGCGTATCGATCAGCATCGCCAACATGGCCGCAACGTTGCCGCGTGCCACGTTGCCGTAGGGGATAGCCAGATTGGCGTTAACGCAACCGTCGCCCTCCTCAGTGACCAGCGTTCCGGGGCGTAGGATGACCCAGTCCAGGCCCGACGCGGCCAGCGCATTGTCGGATTGCCGCTTGATCCGCATGTAGTGCTCGAAGCCCTCCCTGGGCTCGCCGCCGCGCCCGGCATCCATGAAGGCCGAGACCAGATAGATCCGCGAGATACCGTTGGCCCGGGCCGCTTCGATGGTTTTGAGCACACCGTCCCCGTCGATGGCACGCGTGCGGTCCAATCCACTGCCCGCCGCCCCCGCGGAGAACACCAGTACGTCATATCCGCAGGTCGCAGCGGCCAGTTCCGTTGCGGACAGCTCGATGATGTCGCCGTGATGGGGCTGAATGCCGGCTTCGATGAGGCCGGCCGCTTGCTCGGGCTTGCGGTGCAGGCCGCCCACCTGATGGCCGTTGGCGACGAGCCGTGGGCCAAGCCGGGACCCGACACCACCGGTGGCGCCGATAATGAAAACCTTGCTCATGGTTGCCTCCAGTGATGGCGGAGAGGCTGCCCACGCTAACGAATTTGAAGCCGACTGGCGAATCTGCTGACGCCGTCTTCTCGCGCTGTCTAGCCCAGCGGCGCCACGCCCAGCCCTTCGACGAGCGATTCGAGCGCACGCAGGCCGGCGACCGAGTTGCCATAGGTGTCCAGCCGCGGCGACCACACACAGATACTCATCTGCCCCGGCACGATGGCCACGATGCCGCCGCCCACGCCGCTCTTGCCGGGCAGGCCGACGCGCCAGGCGAAGTCACCAGCGGCGTCGTAGAGTCCACAGGTCAGCAATAGCGCGTTGAGCTGGCGTGTCTGCTGTGCCGAGACAACGGCGCTGCCATCCTGTGGATTGATGCCACGGTTGGCGAGGAAGGCGAACGCCCGTGCGACGTCCACACAACTCATCGATAACGCGCAGCCGTGAAAGTACACGTCGAGCACATCGTCCACTTCGCCATGCAGGTTGCCGTAGGCCTTCATGAGGTAGGCCAGCGCAGCGTTGCGGGCCTTGTGGTCCATTTCCGAGCGCGCGACCTGGCTGTCGAAATTCACCGCCGGGTTACCCGTCAGCCGGCGCGCCAGTTCACGCATGACCCAGTGGATCGACATGATGCGTGACACCAGCAAGTCCGCGACCAATACCGCCCCGGCATTGATGAAGGGGTTGCGAGGCACGCCCTTCTCCACCTCCAGCTGCACGATGGAATTGAACGCCTGGCCTGATGGCTCCCGCCCGACGCGCGTCCAGATGTCCGCCTCTTCGAGGCGCTGCATCGCGATCACCAGATTGAGCACCTTGGAGATCGACTGGATGGAGAAGGCCGTCTCCGCCGCGCCTGCGTGATAGACCCGCCCCTGAACATCGCACACCGCGACCCCGAACTGGTCCGACGCCACCCCGGCCAGGGCGGGGATGTAATCCGCAACCTTGCCTTCGCCGAAATGTCGGGGGGCTTCGTTGGCGATGCGATCAAGCAGGACTTGCAGGGCAACAGGATCGAGCGGGACAGGCATGGCAACGTTCGCAGCGAATAGGGGGCGCCAGTGTAGGCCGGCTCCGGCCAGATTTCACCGCCCCCGCGGCGTTCTGGATTGAACATTCACAGGCCGCACAGCCTCCGAATAGAAGCAGCCAACCGGCCGTCTCTACCTTGCGTAATGGCGGGCCGAATGATCACGCGGACGCGCGGCGTCGGCACGAACAACAGGTGGATGAAATGGCGAAATCAATAGAAGCGCTCGAGAATGCAACCGTTGTAATCGTCGGTGCGTCCAGCGGCTTCGGCCGTGGCGCCGCGCTGGCCCTGGCTGAACATGGCGCCAATGTCGTGGTAGCGGCGCGCCGCACGGCGCAGCTCGATGAAGTGGTCGCAGAGATCCAGGGCAAGGGCGGCCGAGCCCATGCCGTCACGCTGGACGTCGCTCAGCCTGAAGAAATCGAGCGACTCGCCCAGGAGGCCGTCAACACGTTCGGCCGTATCGATGTCTGGGTGAACAATGTGGGCGTTGGCGCGCTGGGCTATTTCTGGGACATCCCGATCGACGTTCACGCGCGGCTGGTAGATGTGAACCTGAAAGGCCTGATCTATGGTGCCCATACCGCGCTGGTGCATTTCACGAAGCAGGATGCGGGCACGTTGGTAAACGTGGGGTCGGTCGACAGCGAGGTACCGCTTGCCCTGCAAAACACCTACGCCGCGACCAAGGCCGCCGTGCTCAGTTTGACCCGCTCACTGAACGAAGAGCTGCGTCTGGCCGGCCATGGCGACACGATCAAGGTCGCGACCGTGATGCCGTGGGCCATTGACACACCATGGTGGGCGCACGCAGCGAATTACACCGGGCACGCGCCGCGCATGGCATCGATGGATGATCCGCAGATCGTTGTCGAAGCCATCGTCAGGGCCTGCTACGCCCCGAAGGAAGAAATGCCCGTTGGCCCGAAGGCCAAGGTATCGGCCATGGCGCATCATCTTTTCCCGGACATGACGGAGCGGATGTCCGCTAACGTCGCCAATCGCGAGAGCCAAAAGGGCAAGGACACGATTCGCACCAACGGCGCGCTGTTCAAACCAATGGGCCACACCGGCACCATCGAAGGCGGTGTGCGTGACCGCATGAAGCGCGAGGATGGCTAGCCCGGCCGCGGAGTCGTAGCTGACCCAGGTCAACGGCCCCATGCCCGGACAGGGCTAACCTGAATGTTTCTTCAGGTGGGAGCCGAACATGTCTCAAGTGGATATCGCGATCGTCGGCGCCGGGCCCGCCGGGCTGTGCCTGGCTCGGGCGTTCGCTGGCAGCGGGCTGTCCGTTGCGCTGGTGGACCAGCAGCCCCGTTCACGCCTGGCCGCGCCCACCTTCGATGGCCGCGAAATCGCATTGACGCATAGCTCGCGTGCCGCACTCGAAGCGCTCGGTATCTGGGACCGGCTTCCGACAGAGAACGTTTACCTGCTGCGCGAAGCCAAGGTCATGAATGGCCCCTCGTTGTTCTCCCTGGATTTCGATACAACGCAGCGGGCGGCCGATACGCTTGGCTGGCTCGTACCGAACCAGCAGATTCGGTTGGCAGCCTGGGCCTCGGTCGATGAGCAGGCAGACCTAAGCGTGCTGGATGGCACGACCGTAACCTCGATTGAGACCTCGCCCCGCTTTTCTCGCCTCATTTTTTCCGGTGGCGCGTCCATCAAAGCCAGGCTCGTAGTCGCGGCCGACAGCCGTTTCTCCGTCGCTAGGCGAATGCTTGGTATCGGGGCGCAGTCACGCGACTACGGCAAGTGCATGCTCGTCTGCCGTATGCGCCATGCGCGCCCTCATCATCACACGGCCTGGGAATGGTTCGGCTACGGCAAGACCCTCGCCCTGCTCCCATTGGACGAATATCACGCCAGCGCCGTCGTGACGCTTTCGCCAGAGCGAATCGAAGCGCTGATGGGCATGGATGACCCACGCTTCGAGGCCGCGATCAGCGAGTTGTTCGAGCATCGCCTCGGTGACATGCATGTGGATGGCTCGCGCCATGCCTACCCGCTTGTGGGTGTTTATGCCGATCGCTTCGCCGGCCCACGTTGCGCCCTCGTAGGCGACGCAGCCGTGGGGATGCACCCCGTAACGGCCCACGGCTTCAACTTCGGGCTGCAAAGCTTGATGCGCCTGGCCACGGCGATAACCAATGCCCACCATCGCGGCCGTGATATCGCGGACCCTCGCCTGCTCAATCGTTACGAACGTGAGCACCGACTGGCTACGCGCCCACTCTATGAAGCCACTCATGCCCTGGTGTCGCTGTATACCGACGACCGGCTACCGGCCCGATTACTGCGCAACGCCGCGCTTCGCCTGGCACAGCATGTCACGCCATTCAGAGCGGCTGTCGCGGCACACCTCACCCATGCACGGCCGGTCGCAATCGGCCAGCAGAAGTGACGTCACCGACACCAGGCGGAGCGCTCTACTGAGCGGGTTACCGGAACTTCACCTCGAACAGCGCGTTCCGCATTGACAAGCCCCTGTGAAAAAGAGCGGCAGTACAGACCCTGCGAAAGCGTCGCCACCAAGCGCGCTGCTTTCACCGGGCCTGAATCGACAACGTTCTATTCCGGAGATTGTTCATGTCCAACGATTCGCTGTATCGACTGCAAAACCCCACCACGCAGTACCCTCAGCCAGAATTTCCAAGCCAGCCTCAGGACGCCCCTGGCCTGGCCAAGGCCATGGAGCCCAAGCCCGATCACGGCGAAACCTCCTACAAGGGTTCCGGCCGGTTGCCGGGGCGCAAGGCGCTGATCACCGGCGCCGACTCCGGCATCGGCCGTGCGACCGCTATCGCCTACGCCCGTGAAGGCGCGGACATCGTGCTGAACTACCTGCCTGAAGAAGAAGCCGATGCGCAGGAAGTGATCAAGCTGATTGAAGCCGAAGGCCGCAAGGCTGTCGCCATTCCGGGCGACCTGAAGGACGAAGCCTTCTGCAATGACCTGGTAAAGCAGGCAGTGGAGGCGCTCGGCGGGCTGGATACGCTGGTAAACGTCGCAGGCAAGCAGACCGCCGTGAAGGACATCGCCGATCTCACCACCGAGCAGTTCGATGCCACCTTCAAGACCAATGTCTATGCCATGTTCTGGCTGTGCAAGGCGGCCATTCCGCACCTGCCGGAGGGCGGCACCATCATCAATACGACCTCCATCCAGGCGGTCCAGCCTTCGCCTACGCTGATCGACTATGCCCCGACCAAGGCCGCGATCACCAACTTCACCAAGGGCCTGGCCAAGCAGGTCATCAGCAAGGGCATCCGCGTGAATGCCGTGGCACCCGGGCCGTTCTGGACGCCGCTGCAGCCAAGCGGTGGTCAGCCGCAGGAAATGATCCCCTCTTTCGGTAGCGAGTCAGTATTCCAACGCCCTGGCCAACCCGTAGAACTCTCGCCGCTGTATGTCCTGCTGGCGTCCCAGGAGTCCAGCTACGTCACTGGCGAAGTCTTCGGCGCCACCGGCGGCATGGGCTGAGGCAAGGCGACACCGGCGCTGGACAAGCGCCCCGCGCCGCGTCGACAACGGCGCCCACCGTCCTACGGTTGGGCGCCGTAGTTTTGTGGGAAGAGCCCACGCTCGATGAGCTCGATCAGGATGTGCAGCGTCTTGATATGAAGCTCCTGGACGCGATCAGCATAACGACCGCCCGGTGTGCAGATATGAATGTCGCACAGCGGAGCCATGACGGCTTCTGGACGGCCGGTCAGGCCAATCACCGTCATGCCTGCGGCGCGCGCTGCTTCAATGGCGCGGATGATGTTCTTGCTCGATCCACTCGTGGATAACGCAATGAGGCAATCGCCCGGCCGGCCATTGCCTTCGAGGTAACGGGCAAACACCTGTTCATAGCCGTAGTCGTTGCCTACGCAGGACATGTGGCTCGCGTCGCTTATCGCGGTCGCGCCCAGTGCAGGGCGGTCATCGCGGTAACGGCCGCTCAGCTCTTCGGCGAAGTGCATGGCATCGCACATCGAGCCGCCATTGCCGCAGGAGAAGACGCGTCCACGCTGTTCATAGGTTTTCACCAGCAATCGCCCAGCAGCTTCGATGGCCTCCAGTGTGTCCCGATTGGCCAACATGGCCTCGAGGGCGGATTGCGCTTCGCGCAGGCTGTTTTCGATATGGTTGAGCACGTCCGTACCTCTTGGCTGGTGCATGGGTTTGCGGCGCGAAGCATAAGCCTCAAGCGCAGCCAGCACTAGGCGGTGGCCGACAATCGTCGCCATAGCAAAACCGGGAAGTCCCCCCGCCCGCCCCCAGCGGTGGGTTACGGCGCCACAGTGCTCCTGAAGGCATACGATGCCCACGCCATGTACCCAATGCTCCCTACCTTTCCGGCTAACGCGACACTCGAACCCCAATCGCGACCGTAGCGTAGGTTAGCGCCGCGTCACCCATCGCGTCGCGCCGGGCTATAACACTGCCCGTATCGGGCAGTGGAGCGGCGTTCCAAGTGAACCGCCGCAGCGTACACTAGAGCCGAAAGCGCCGGACCAGGGCGTTGAGCTGAACCGCAAGGTTCGAGAGCTCGCCGCTGGCAACTGAGGTCTGATTCGCGCCCGCGGCCGTCTGGATGGACAGATCACGGATTCGGATCAGGTTCTGATCGACTTCACGTGCCACATGGGCTTGCTGCTCGGACGCTGCCGCGATCAACTGGTTGCGTTCGTCGATCACCTCGACGGACGCCGTGATGTCGCTCAGCGCATTGCCGGCCTGCTCGGCCGCCTGGCGAGTGCTCATCGCTTTTTGCCGGCTCTGCTCCATGGACGTCATCGCGCCCTCGGTGCCTTTCTGGATGGCCGAGATCATCTGTTCGATTTCCAGTGTCGAGCTTTGTGTGCGGTGCGCCAACGCCCTCACTTCGTCAGCGACAACCGCAAAGCCGCGCCCTTGATCACCGGCGCGTGCCGCCTCGATGGCCGCGTTGAGGGCCAGCAAATTCGTCTGCTCGGCGATGGCACTGATCACGCCTAGCACCTTGCTGATGCTCTGCGATTCGCCAGCCAGGCGCTCGATTTCCACGGAGGTCTGCTGGACCTGGTCGCTGAGGTTATGGATAGCGTTCAGGGTTTCATCGACGCGTTGCTTGCCGCGCGCTGCCGCCTGGGTTGACTGGCGCGCGGCCTCGGAGGCGCTCACTGCGTTACGCGCTACTTCATCGACTGCTGTGCTCATTTCGGTCACGGCGGTGGCAGCCTGCTCCACCTCGCTGTTCTGATGCTGCATGCCGATACTGCTCTGCTCGGTCACGGCGGTCATCTCTTCCGAGGCGGTCGCCAGCTGCGTCGACGAATCGGCAATCTGTTGCAGGGTCTGGCGCAGGTTGCCCTGCATGGCGCTCAATGTCGCCATCAGCTGCGAGGCCTCGTCTTTGCCCTCGACCGTCACTGGCTGGGTGAGATCGCCCCCGGCGATGGCTTTGGCGGCCTGCAACGCCTGATTGAGCGGCCCCACGATACTGCGGGTCAGACACCAAGCCAGAATGATCGTCAGCAGGACCGCCGCCAGCACCACGGCAGCCACCAGCCAAACGCTGTTGTCATAGGTTCGTTCAGCGCTCACGCCGGAAGCCTTTGCACCTTCCCGGTTCATCTGGCGCAAGTCGTCCAGCGCGGCGGCAAATGCTTTGGCACGGTCGTACAATCCGCCATTGGCCCATTCCAGTGCTTCCTCATCGCGCGCCTGATCATCAAGGTCCATGAAATGGTCGAAGCCCTCGAGATAGCTCTGCATGTGGCCGTAAAGGGTCCGGACGAGGCGTTCCTCTTCCGCTGAACTCGTCAACTCGTTACGGTAGCGCTCGACTTCCTTTACCAGCGCGGCGCGGTTCTCGTCGATGCGCCGGTTGATCACGTCCTGCGCCGGGCCATTGGGCGTAGCCATCGACCTGAAGGCGTCCATGCGTAGGGCGTACAGCAGAATGCTGATATCAGCCGCGGACTCAATGCTGGGCAGCCAGTTGGTTTCCACGTCCTGCTCGGCCTTTCGCATGTCGCTGACTTGGAAGATGGAAGACAGACCCAGCACGATGACCAGTAACGTGATGACGGCGAAGCTTAGCGTCGCCCGCGTGGCGATTCGCATATTGCGGATGTTCATGAAAACCCTTGCTTCATAAAGCGAGTAGATAAAAACGACGCCCTTTATAAAGACGGGCTACACCGCCGAATAATCAAATTTAACTATTAGTTTGCGCAAAAACTGTTAATACGATAATGGAACTTTTAGCGATATAGATGGCAAATGGCCTGCAAGCCACTGGTGGCGGGGTAATGGATCGTCACGTGCGTTGGGAATAGAGCAGGCCGCCTTAGCATTAGGCCGCCAAAATACAGACGAACGGTTAATTGACGCAGAGCATGGGCGGCAACTAAGCGGCCCCGTAGTGGCATGCTCATGAAGAGCCGCTGCTTGCGCCGATTTAGAAACACCCGACTTCGTCCAGGTCGGAAGCGCCACCGACTGAATCATGCCCTTTCATGTACTGAACCGAGGCGATCCGCAGAACGGCGTTGCTCGGACGATAGCTATTCCGAGCCAAAACGGGTCGGCGAAGGACTGCGTCAGACTGCAGATCAACGACCTTGGTCAAGGCCTGGACGATGGGATACGTAACCCCAGGTACAGCCCCGGACAGACCGCCCTGTGACGCGCCGCGTTAGCCCTTTCGATTACCGGGCGCGCCACGGGCTGAACCTTAGGGGGGTTAGCGCAGCGTCACCCACCGTTCGGCGCATCGTCAGCGCCTTGCTTCCAACATCTCTCGTAGGGGCGCGGGCAGCGCCTGCTGAACTCGCCGCGCGATCCGCGCTTCATGCTTCTGCCATAGGATACCGAGCCAGACGATCCCCAGCCCGAGCGCGGTCAGCCCGAAGGGGAAAAGCAGGCTGTCCTTGAAAACATGCGACGCCAGGTGGCCCAGGTACAGGCAGCAACCGATCGCGCCGAACACGACGAAGACCCGGCGCACGAGCACTACCCCTGTCGCGATCATCAGCAGGTTGATGCCGAAGTACAGCGCCTTGCCGATCTCGCTGTCCGACTCCTGCATCGATAATCCGCCCCAAAAGGCGATCACGCCGAACAGGTAGATCCAGAACGCGTAGTCCGCTCCATGCCGCGACCGCACGTCCATCCAGAAGGCCAGCGCGATCATCAGCAGGCCCGTATAGATCGACACGAGCTGGCGCAGCTCCCACGAGGCGTAGTCGCCCGAGAGCATGGCTGCGAGATCCATGGTCATGTACCAGAGCGTCACGGCGATCGGCATGACCAGGAACGGATACTTGTACCGCCAGACCATGATCACACCGGCCGCCAGTGTGCCGAGTTCCATGTAAAGCCATTGCCAGCGGATGTAGCGGTGATAGCCGCGATAGGTGATGTCGTCGGTCCAGACGCCTGCCCACGCCTGCAGGCCATAGATCATCAGCGGCACAAGAAAGACCACGAAGGTTGCACAGATGCCTGCTGGTATTACGAAACGACGAGCATCGAGCGTATGCGTCAGCTTCAGGCCAACCCCTGCATAAAGCAGCGCAATGAAGAAGATCCCTGCGCCGCCGAACAGCTCCCAACCCAGCGTCATGAACAGCGTCATCGCGCCGATCGCCAGCAAGCCGCCCATGTAATAGAGCACGTGGGTCGCCTTGAAGCGTGGAGTACCGTCAAGGCGGGCCTGGAAGAAGGTATGCAGCGCCTCAGCCTGCTGCGCTGAAATCAGCCCTGCGTCGGCCGCTTCGTTCAACTGTTTGCGTGTGATCGTCACGATGTCGTCCTGACAAGGAGGTTTGTTGCAGGTTTCAGGGTACTGAGGCCAAAGGCGGATCTACCGGATCGGTATCACTTTCGCCGACCGAAAATCCGCAGGAGGCGCAGGAACAGCTGCAGCATATCCAGATACAGCAGCGCTGCACTATGGATTGCGTTCCCGAGCGTCTTTGGGCGTCGACCGGCCCGCGACCACTCATAGCCAATGAATGCACAGATCACAGCGGTGGCCATCCAGTCGAACTCGCCTCGGCGGCTGCCCAAGAAGACAATCAATGCCAACTCCGTCAGAAACAGAATGAGCCAGGCGCCGAGAATGGCACCGATCCAATGGTCGAAAAACGTCGGGTAGCACGTACCGAGCACCGCCATGCCCAATGTCACGCATACCGTCACGCGGATGGCCTGCGCCACGGTGCGGGCGTCGTAGTCACTGACGACGTCATTGACTATCAAGCCGAACGACAGCACCAGCAGCGTGTATCCCAAAAACCGGATAGCGACCGGCGCGCCACTGTTCACAAGGTTCGCGCCCACAATGCCGATCGCGAGGAACCCGATAAGAACAATCCATGAGTCGATAAAGGCTATCGCCGCCGCGTCAATGCTCACCACGACCAGCCAGTTGAGCCCGAGGCCCCACGAAAGCAGCAGGCCTATCAGCAGGTTGTATAGCGCAGGATGAACGACGCCTGAGGCATCGCGGGCTTCATTCGGAGCAACCGTTTCCATGTGTGGGAAAACCTGTTCCATGAGCGAACGGGCAATCCGCCTTATCCTTCGCGTTCGGGGTTCTAAAACGAGCCGTGTCTGAAATGCGGGCTACCCATCACCGCGCCCTGCGGCAGGGTCACTTCTTAAGCCGGGCCAGGTAGGGATCAGGCACGCCGAAGCGCTTCAGGGCCCCGCGTTTTCCAACCTGCTTCCCAGCCGGCGCATGTCTCAGCGTCCACGTTTCCCCCAGCCAATAACCCAGAAAGCTCACTCCGGCGCATAGCCCGAACCCGCCGAACGTCACTGCAGACAGCCACTCCGTACTTACCTCTGGGCCAGTCATTTGGGAAAGGGCGACCAGATAAGAGCCCAGCGAAGCCGAGAAGGGGCTGTACCACAGCACCGTGGCGATCCGCTTCCCCCTGGGCATCAGGCCACCTCGCTTCCGTGCCAGGAAATAACCCACTGCTAGACAGGCCACGAAGCCGCCCGGAATACCCGCACCATAGGCATACAGATCCGCCAGGTCCGCCATCCACCCGAAGAGCGAGGTAGAAACAAGCGTCAGGAGTACCGTGCAGAGCGCGATCGTGAATGAGTGAGGAAAGGGTCTGACGTCAGCCATTGAAATTCCTTTTCAAGCGGCGATTAAGGAGGGGGCGGTCGGTCGGCGGCACGCTAGCGGAAACACCGCACATGCTCCAAGTCGGCAGACAAGAAAATGCGCACCGGTTTACGAATGGCGTGATGCCAAGCGCACAAAACCAATTGGCGCCTGACTGCGCATCCTCGGTTCGCGCTCAGCAGCGCGGTATCGTGAGGCAAGCGTTAGAAGCGCGGTTAGCCATGCCCTTCATGCGAGCCATGCGGCACCGAGGCGTCAGCCGCGTGAAAGCGGCACGAGGCTCACATGCTCATCGCCCGCTACCGCAAGAAACGATCAGCGTTTCCTTTCGCCATCATTCCAACGAAATTGCTCGCGCTGCTGTTGCCGGGTTCGTTCATCATAGATATCGGACGGCCGAAGCACCTTGTCCAGCTCGTCGCACGACGGCGTTCCGTTCCGATGCCGGAAGTTGGAGACCTTCTCGTCCTTGCACTTTTGATTGAGCCGATGGAGCTGCTCAGCTCTTTCATCAATGGCGAAGGCAGGCAGTACGCTGGCACACGTTGCGGCAGACAGGAATGCGAATGCTAAAAGCCGGGTAGCCCAAGATGACGAAGCCATGTCCAGCCTCCAAAGTTTCGGCCGATCAAGCGACACAGACGGCCCGCCATGTGGAATTCGGCCACCTGGGGCATCTTGCCTTATTCGACCGTGATGACGATACGCTCGTTATCCTTGCGATCGATCACCTCGAGTACCTGCCCTTTCAGCTCACCAGACTTCGCGGCGCGGATGACCTCCTGCACAGCCATGCCCTCACGCTCCATCGCGTCGAGCGCCTTGCGCGGTAACAGTTTCGCTGCCAGCTGAAATACCGCAAGAGGTACCTTGAACGTGGTCCCTGGCTTTTCCCCTTCGAAAATCTCGACGATCATCGTAGCCATGTGCTTCTCCTGTGTAACGGCAGTTAGCGGATCATGCGGTCGGCATCAGCCAGGCAGCGCCGGGAATGCGGCCGAAGAAATCGAAGCCCGGAAGGAATGTTCCAGCGCGTAGTCACCGACATAGGCCATCGCAATCTGTCCACTCCACACGATCCTGAATCGCTCCGAGTTGGCGACTCGCTCGAACGTTAACCTGTGGTTGGCGACGGCATCATGACCGAGCAAGTAGATCCGAAAGGCAAGATGTGCGCCTGCTTCGATCTGCTCCGCTCCGACATTCGCGTCGACGAGAAGCTCCAGTCCGTCGAGAAAATCGGGGGAGTACTCATCGACCGTGCAGACGCGGAACCCGCCCGCGTGAAACTCGTTTGTTGAAAGCGTGCAGGAATGGTAGTTGCCCCAGACGATGGGCGCCTCCCAGTCCGAACCATAATCGGCGTCGTCGTCATCATCGATCTCGCGCTCGGCATAGTAGTCGTCCGATTCGAGATGCATATCGAACCAGACGTCTCCTTCAACGTTGCGGGCAGACCAGACGAACGTTGCTATCCGGTGGCCTTCCGGCCAAGGGTTGTCCTTGAAGTAAATCCGGTCGGGTTGCATAGGCCGTTCATCCTCGAATGCCATTATTGTTCAAGCGTTCTATCGGTCCTGCGCTGGGCTCATCCAGCAATCTTCACGCTCGCCTGCGTCAGATCCGCATCGATACATCCAGATCCGTCAGTCAGCGCGGCGCAAGTCCAGCCGCATCGCCACGCGCCCGACAAGCCCTGAAGCCCGCTCCAGCCTCAGATGTTCACGCAAGGCTTCGCTTAGCACATCCTCGGCCAGTCGACGGAAGCCAAGCGTCTCGTAGAACGGCGCATTCCATGGCACGTCGGAGAAGGTCGTCAGCGTTACGGCTTCCAGCCCCTGCTGACGAGCCCAGTCGACGACAACCTCGGCCAGCCGACGGCCCAGACCTCGCCGCTGATGGTCGGGATGTACATCGAGCTCTTGCAGGTACGCCGCGCTACCTTCCTGCACGACGATCGAAAAGCCCACGGGCCACCCTTCGCTGGTTTCGGCAATCCACAAACGACCTTCGGCCGCTGCTTGCTGGCGCACGTCGAGCGGTAATGTGTCCAGACGGGAAGCAGCTGGCAGAAGGTCTGTCGGGAATAACGCCGCGGCCGCTCGCTCGATACCGGGCAGTGCCTTGATGTGGTCGCTGTTTGCGAGCATGAGGGTGTAGTGGGTCATTGCGGTGAAGGCTGTTGTCGAACGCAGTGAACGCGTTATACACAGCCCTGCGCAGCCAAGGCCATCGCTGCAATCAAGGCGGCGACCCTGGCGACGTTAGTCGACAGGTCACCCGCACTGTTCGCAGTACAGGCGCCGGCAATCGCCTAGCGCAGTCCACCGTCGGTTTTCATCCCGGTGCCCTCGCCCGGCTCGACAGCGGCATCGGGCTCGACGATGGGATGCGCGACCTCTACGCCGGGCACAACGTCAGACAGGTCTTCCTTGAGTTCGTGTTCGCGAGCGCCCTGCTCCAGGTCTTCGGTCACGCGCAACTCGGCGCCCATCAGCGAGTGCGGTGTAGCGGCGGTGAACGGGGCAACAGGCGCGGGTGCCGGTCGCTGACCGCGACGCCAGAAGAACATCAGCACCAATGCCGCATTGAGCGCGGTGAAGCAGAGGAACAGGCCAGCGTCGCCAACGGCGCTCATCACCGGCGAGAAAATCAGCGGGCTGATCGCAGACCCCAGCGAGTTGATGAGCAGCAAGCCCTGGATCATGCGCACCAATGCGGCAGCCGGTGCGCGGTCCGCCGCATGGCTCACCGCCACCGGGTAAATGGCAAAGATGCCGCCGCCGAGCAGGAACAGCAGCGCCATCAACAGCATTGGCGAGCTCGGCAGCACCAGGATGGCGACCGAAATCACGAGGCAGAATATGGCTAATGCAATCAATACGGTCTGACGATCCTGCTGATCCGACCAGCGTCCGACCGGATACTGCAGAAGCATGGCGCCCAGAATCACACTGGCCATCATCTGACCCACCTCGGCCACCTCGAAGCCCACTCGCTGCAGGTACAGCGGCAACAGGGTGTAGACCGCGGCGATGGCCATGCCCGAGCCAAAACAGCCGACAACACCGGTAGGCGTCATGCGGATCAGGTGAGCTGGCGACATCGGCTCGACCTTCTCCACCTGCGGGTACACGCGAGGAATAATCACCATCGGCAGTACCGAGAGTGAAGCCAAGAGGCCAGCGATCATGAAGGGCGCGTTGTCACCCATCGCATCGATCACGCCCAGCTGCGTCTGGCCGAGCACGCCCGAGCCATACAGCGCCATCATGTACAGCGCGAGCAGTCGGCCCCGTGCCTTCTGGTCCCCAGCCATCAGCAGCCAGCTCTCGACGACCAGATAAACCCCGACGATCGCCCAGCCGCACAGGAAGCGCAGCACGGCCCACCACCACACATCAAAGATCAGGCCCTGCAGCAGGACGGTCACGGCCGTCAGCGAAGCGAAGCTGCAATAGGCACGGATATGCCCGATGCGCACGATCAGCCGGTCGTTGAACATGGCGCCCAACGTAAGCCCGACGAAATAGGCTGACGACACGATCCCCACCAGGGTGGCCGATTCGCCGGCCGTGCCCAATCGAAGGGTCGTCAGGGAGGAAATGAAACCGTTACCGATACAAACGATGAATAGCCCGAGAAGGGGTGCCAGCGCCATCGCCAGCAACTGCCGCGACATAAATACCTCTAGGTATGCGATCAGCTGAAACTAGGAAATAAGGTTGGAAAGACACACGAACAAGACCCTCGAATCACGACTTCACCTTGCGGCCGGTCGACACTCCTTTTCGAATCACGGAAACGGCAAAAACCAGGTCACGGACCTGGTACGAATAGGCAACGGTTCTTATTGGAAATTACGACGCGGCAGCCCTGTACGACGGCCCGCAAGCCGAATGGCATCGGAGCGGGTTCCTCAACGAGGCAGCAACGAAAGGCGCAACCCGCATGAGCGGTGAAGGCCACCTCTCCGAGCGGGTGCGCAGTATAGAGAAAGGCGCGTGCGCAGGGTTAAAAATGCGAGGGACCCGACGGGCGTTACCGTTTGCTCAGGGGCGGCTGCGTTCATGTCATCAGGAAGCGTGCGCCCCATGCCTTCTTAGCGACTGCGCGCGTGGGTTCCCGCCGTCAGATCAGCAGCGATACGAAGGATCAAAAGGCAATGCGGACCTGGCCTTCCGGTTCCAAGGCAGTCAGGTAGGGCCTGCAACGGGCCGCACCGCCTTCCCCCGTAACGCAGACGACTCGTTGGCCGCCGCAGCGGCATTCAGCCGCTTCAACAATCTGCCCGATACCACAAGATTCTTGGCAGGCACCACGAGCCCTGACTCGAAAGGTGTGAACATCACCGTCATGATGATCATCGGCACCAGGCCAATCGTCTTGGCCCCAGGGTCGATAGCCCTGCAGGTCCGGTGCACGAGGTGTGCGTAGGCAATCACAGGAACAACGGTCACCAGCGCCAGCACTATCGAGACGACCAGGGCCATTCTGGTCGCTTGCAGCGCGGCGGAGATGATCATCGCCGAGAACCACACCACATGCACCACATAGCTGCGCAACAGCCGCCGACGCTGTATGCGCAGCCTCTCGACAATCGTGAATTCCATTATCGCTTGGCTCTATCAGGTGGGCATGGACCGAGAGTCTGGCACGCAGCATAGGTGGCAGACTCGCTCCGCGCATGATCGGGCAGTCCGGTTACATGCGAGTGAACGTCGTGGGTAGAGACTTCATCTTGATAGGAGCCCATGCAGCAGCTCCGATGAGCACTCGAAAGCGATGGGGGATGCACCTGTGTACAGCGCGCTCAGCGCGTACTTCCGTCTGGGGGACTGGGTTCTGATGGGGCGTGTCCTGCCAGCGGGCGGAAGATCGCACTACGCAATAGGAGACGCTTACAGTATTGAACGACTCACTTTACCCGCGCTAAAAGCGCGGTTTTATGAAGCCCATCGAAGTCGCGGATATCTGCAAGCTGAATGAATCGAGCACGCTTGAATGACGACCAATGCTCCTCGAACCGCTCCTTGCCGCCATCGTCATCGGGATTCACGTTCTCGCGGGTAAGCATCCTGGCTGTAGAAAAGTTGATGCTGGTCTGACGCTTTATGATCGGCCCGAAGTTCTCGCTGTCGTCGTACCCTATCAACTCGAAACCGCCATGCTGGTAACGAAAGGTATATGACCAGTAGCCGTACCGGCCGTGGAGATAACTCACCACAAGGTTCCCCTTTTGTACCGCTACTGCCAGGTCCGGTGGGAAGTACACGCCACCATCCTCCTGGTCAGAGGAGAAGCAATCCAGGTTACGGAGGGCCAGTCGATACTCATCGCCCTCTGCAAACGCGATGATCAACCCCCTGCGATTGCGGTCCAGATCCCCTCGATATTCGTCGCTGACCCATTGGCTCTTGTCCGTGCCCTTGATGACGAACACATGGTCCTCACGACCATCCTTGTTCAAGTCACCTTTCGACGCTTCGAAAACGACGTAGCCATCAGGAATGAAGTCCGTAGGTTGGCGGGCTGAACGCTCGCCAGCGAACGCGAGGCCCGCCCCTCCCAGCAGCGGGCCCAGCCCACCGAAGAGCACAGTGACTACAACCGATGAGATGAAGCCCAGCCTATTGCCGGGTCGCTGGCGAAAAGAAAAAGAAGGGCGCAAAGCCTGACAGCGCGATCGTTCCATGTTCGTCCTATCAAGAAGAAAGTGTGGGGCCGCTGATGCGAATCCCCTCAGGCAAACCACATTACGGCGGTTACGGCGCATACGATCGGAGCAGACGCGAGAACCATAAACAGCCCCAAGCACCCGGATCGCCCTGCCGCTTGGGCGCTTGAACCCTGCCTCGATGCCGACGGCTGTTGGCGCAGCCACGCGTGATGACAGGCTGCGCAATATAGGCGATCACGCCCCCTGTTCCACGCAAGTATGGTCCTATGGTCATGCCTGGAAACCGAACGGCATTTCGCGCAGGAGAACTGTTTGTTCGCAGGCGTCTTCTTTCTGCCTGTGACGAAAACAAACAGCAGAACGGCCAACGCGCCCGGCACTGCCACTTGAACGGCGGAGCCCGCCCTCAGGTAGATCGCAATGGAAACTGCGGCCAGGACTGCCACCATCAGATAGCCCGTGTAATCGACCCAATCCTTTCTGACGGGCTCAGTCACTATGCGCGGCCCAGCTGCATAGCCCGGCTTCGCCAGCGCGACCCCTTCAAGAAGCACACGCGCCGCTCGTGGCCGGCCTTGCGCATCGTGCCCAACCTCGAATACCACCGGATCACCAACCTGCGGTTTTCGGGTGGCCTTCTTCACACTCGAAATGTGAAAGAAGACCTGCTCGCCTCCGTCATCCGGCCGGATGAAACCAAAGCCTTTATCGTCCTTCCATGAAGCGACCGTTCCTTTCATCTTTCTGGCGCCTTCAGCCTAACCAACGTTTTGATTCTGCCCATCGAGTACGGTTGTGTACCGATCCCGCATTGCCTCGAAACGAGTCGTCATTTTTCAGAACACGCTTCGAGCGCCTCAACGTCTGCGGACACGATGAGGGGCAAACACTCTGTGATCTTCTCGATCGGCCAGTCCCACCACGCAACGGCTTCGAGTACGGCAACGGTCTCGGGTGCGAATCGCTGCTTGATGACCTTCGCCGGATTGCCGCCTACCACCGCGTAGGGTGGCACGTCCGAAACGACTACTGATCGCGACGAGATGATGGCGCCGTTGCCGATGTTCACACCAGGCATGATCAGGCAGTCATAGCCGATCCAGACATCATTGCCGATAACGGTATCGCCCTTGTACGGCAGATCGCCCGGTTGAGGCATGACCTTCTCCCACCCGTTTCCGAAGATCTGGAAGGGGTAGGTCGAGATCCCGGACGTCTTGTGGTTGGCGCCATTCATGATGAACTTGACGCCACGGGCGATCGCGCAGAATTTGCCGATGATCAACCGGTCCCCAATGAAGGGAAAGTGGTAGAGCACATTGCGCTCGAAGTTCTCGGAATCGTCCGGGTCATCGTAGTAGCTGTAATCCCCGACAATGATATTAAGGTTCTTGACGGTATTCTTGATGAAGCAGACCTGCGGAAAGCCTGCCATAGGGTGCGGATTCGTTGGATGTGGGCCGTTCAAGTGAGGTCGCTCCCGATTGCTTCTGGTTCATCGTCGCATGCATCCCGTTGTCCTGGACGAATTCTCGGTCAAGGCTCACTTTCACGCCCGCTGCGTCAGGCTTTGCGGGACTTGCCGCGCTTGGCTGCCGGCATGTGCGCTGCTGTCTCGGTAATAAGCTTGCGGAGTGCAGTGGTGTCGTCCAGCAACTCGTCGGCCAAGGCATAGTCCTTAGCGCGCGGATAGGGTGGCCGGCGAGGCAGATCAGGGGCAAGCGCGGCCAGCGCAGGGGAGGGTTTGATGAACACGCTGTTGTCGCAGGCAACGGCGACGACCTTTTCGTCAAGGTAGAGCGTGTATTCACCGAACATCTTCCTGGATGTCAGACGGCTGCCCAAACCCGCCTGCTCTTTGACGTATTCGACGAAGTCACTGTCAGTAGCCATGCATTCTCCTAGGGTCCGGAACTGAAACAAGCCGATCTTCGGAAGTTCGGCTTGGACGTACAGTTGGACCACAGCACTCCGCATACTGATGCAGCACCAGCCCCGCTGCCTGGGTTTCACCCAAGTTCAAGGTGGAATCCGATAGCCGACGCTGACCTCCGACCGGACGATAAAACACCGCGGCCACTGGCGCGCGGCGTTCATTCATTGGGTCATGCTGATTCACGCCTCAACGTTTGGCACCACCCTCCCCCTCGAACTCATGAAAATACTGATCCGCCATCGCCCTCAGCGAGCGACCGATATTGGCGTATTCGTATTCGTTGAGGTTGGCCAAGGACACGCGGGCGGCTGGCTGCTTGGTACCGAAGCCCTTGCCGGGCAGCAGTACGATGCCGGTCTCCTTGGCGATCCGGAACAGGAGGTCGCCGCTGCTGAACTTGGCCTTCACCCAAACGGCGAAGTCGTCGCCGTAGAGCTTGCGAGCGAGATCTTCCAGGTCGAGCAGGGTGTAGTAATCGACGGCATTCGGGTCGCGCTCGGGCGCAACGCCCAATTCGCGATACAGCGCCGCTTCCCGCCTACGCACCAGTTTCTTCAACTCGGCCTTGTAGCCGTCGCTTTCGTCCATCAGTGCGAACAGCGAGAACAGCACCATCTGCACCTGCTGCGGTGTCGACAGCCCGGCGGTGTGATTGAGGGCGACCGTGCGGCTGTCCGCCACGATGCGGTCGATGAACTTCAGGCTCCGCACGTCCGGCAGCAACGTACCGTAGCGAGCATCCAGCGAGGCCTTCATCTCTTCGGGCAACGCCTCGAGCGCCTCGTCGAAAACGCTGTCCTTGTGCGCGGCGATCACACCCAGCCGCCAGCCGGTGGCGCCGAAGTATTTCGAGAACGAATACACCAGCATCGTATTGCGCGGGCAGGTGGCGAACAGCGAACGGAAGTCGTCCGCGAACGTGCCGTACACGTCGTCCGTGAGGATGAACAGGTCCGGGCGGGATTCGCTGACGATGCGCGCCACGCTCTCGAGGCTGCGGTCATCCATCTTCACGGACGCCGGATTGCTCGGGTTGATGCAGAAGAAGATCTTGATTGCCGGATCCTTGAGCTTGTCCAGTTCGGCGTCGGGGTACTGCCAGTTGGCGTGCGGGTCGGCGTCGATATGGACCTGCTCCAGGCCAAACTCTTCCAGCTCGGGAATCTCGATATACGGCGTGAAGGCCGGCATGCCGATCGCGACCCTGTCACCCCGCTTCAGCAAGCCGTTCTGCTGCAACGAATGGAAGATGTACGTCATCGCCGCCGTCCCGCCCTCGACCGCAAACAGGTCGATGGTGCCGGCCGGAATGAAACCGCCGATCATCTCCTTGACGATGTATTGGCGCACCACCTCTTCGGACACCCGCAGCATGCGCGGTGGAACGGGATAGTTCGCCCCCAGGATTCCCTCGACCATCTCGTGCAGAAACGCCGAGGCAGACAGCCCGAGCTGATCCCGCACGTAGCTCAGGCATTTGGCGAGAAAAAGCACGCCGGGCTGGTCCCGGTGCTCCGCCGTATAGCGCTCGAAGCGCGCTTCGATGCCAGCGATCTGCGGCAAGCCCCCTACCCCGTGCGGCATGTAGGAATACGAAAGCTCCGCCTCGGATGTGGCGAACAAGCCCAGCCGGAAGAAGGCGCGGCGAGGCAAGGTCGATAGAAAGTTGGGGTTGCCGCGTCCGGCGTTGAGCATCAACCGATTCTCGGTGCCCGACGCCAGCTTGATGAGTTCGTCCTTGAGCTCGAACGGGCTCAGCTTGGCGTACTGTGCGTAATCCTCGTTCTGCGCTTGCTCGTTGCTCATTACGTATCCCCTGACGTTAGGCGAATGCCACGACCAGTGGTCCTAGCAACGTGAGAAACACGTTGGCCAGGGCGTAGGTCACGGCGAATGGAACGGTCGGAATCGAGTTGCCTGCCTTGTCGAGGACTTCCCCGAACGCAGGGTTGGCGCTGCGCGCACCGGATACGGCGCCGGCGAAGATCGCCAGGTTGTCGTAGCGCAGGATGTAGCGCCCGACCAGGATGGCGATAACGATGGGGACAATGCAGACCACCACGCCAACGAGGAAGATGGATATGCCCTGCGTGGCGATGGTTTCCACCGCCTGGCGCCCGGACTGAAGGCCCACCACCGCAACGAAGCCCGCAAGACCCAGATCGCGCAGCAGCGTCGAGGCCGGTGTCGGCAAATTGCCGCGGGTCATGTGCCGGCTGCGATACCAGCCGAACGCCAGCCCCGCAATCAGCGCGCCGCCGCCGCTGCCCAGCGTGAGCGGAACGGCCCCCAGCCGAATCACAATCATCCCGATGAGCAGGCCCACCGCAAGGCCGAAGCCGTGGAAGACAAAGTCGGTCTTGTCGCTCGGCACAATGATGGAGCCGACTTGCTTGGCAACGCGCTGAATGTCATCAGGCGTGCCATAGAGCGTAACCATGTCGCCTGAGGCGATCACCGTATCGGGCTGCAACGCTATCGGCCGGCCGCCACGCTTGACCTCCACCACATACACGCCGTGGCGCAGGGTCCGGTTGGCTTCCTGGCGGATCTCGGCCACGCTGCGGTTGACGAAGGCGGGATTGTCAATGGTGATGTCCCGCTGGACCACAACCACATCCATGTCCGGGTAGGACTGCAATTCCGCGCCGAGCTGTTCTGCGATCGCGACGACACCGGCGCGACGCCCCACGACCAGCACGACGTCATCCGGCTGCAGCACAGTGTCCGGCGCAACACCTACTAGAGCCCCACCACGCTTGATGCGTTCGACCGTCAGCGCCGTCTGGTCATCGCTCTGGTGAAGCGCTTCGAGCTGCTCCACCGTTTTGCCAGCGGCGCGCTCGACACGGTAAATACGGCCCACCAGCGGAGGGATCGCCGGTTGCTCACCCGGCCCGTACACCCGCGCGCCAGCCAACAGCTCGGCCTCGGCCTTGGTTGCATCGTCTCGAATCGAACGCTTCATGAACCACGGCAGCACGTTCACGCACATGATGATCGCGCCGAAGGAACCGAAGATGTACGTGACGGCGTAGCCCACGGCGACGTTGCCCTGAAGCGCCTGGATCTGATCCAGCGGCAAATCCAGCTTCGCGATCGCCGCACTGGCCGTACCGATGATCGCGGACTGCGTCATCGAGCCCGCGGCAATACCGGCCGCCAAGCCCTTGTCGAGGTCCATGAGCTTGGCCGCCACCACAACCGTCGCCAGCCCGCTGAGCGCCATCACTGCTGCCAGCACGATCTCCCGTAGCGACTGCCGCCCAAGTGAGCGAAAGAACTGCGGCCCGCTCTCGAACCCCACTGCGTAAATGAACAGTGCAAACAGGACCGACTTGATGCCGTTGTCGATGGCAATCCCGACTTGGCTGATCACTACCGCCGCGAGCAATGACCCGGCCACACCGCCGAGCTGGAATTTGCCGAACTGAATGCTGCCGACCCAATACCCGATCGCCAGTGACAGGAACAACGCGAGCTCGGGCGACTGATTCAGAACCTGATGCAGATATTCCATGGCGCAACCTTAGATGAGCGACCTGTGAGCACGAATGCAAAAAGGCGCGCAGCAACGTAGGAATATTCGCCAGGCAAGATCAGGTGAAGCACCGGAGCGATACGACATCCATCACAGCATGCTACGAGACACCGAACGTACGCTCACCGCGTGAGCGCATGGAACGGACAGCTGTGAAGCCATGCATAGCGGATATGCATGACATCAGTCTTACTTGAAACAAATCTTTTCAGACTCAAGCACAGGGTTGGGCCGGTTTCAAAAGTGGGATGACGGGTGGTCGTATGGATGGCAAATGCCCCGGTGAGGCTTGAGCGAAGCCACACGTGGCCGGTAGTGACTGGCGGACTGTTCTCCAGCAATTCACGCACACGCAGGCGAGCAATAGCCGCCCCGCTGGACTACTAACTCTGCCTACGCGACCGCTACGCGCTCACACTGAAGGTGAAATTGTTCACGGAATACTTGAGTAGGCGCTGCCAGTGGCGCTACGGCCGCGCTAGCTGACAGGCGCACTTTTGGCAGTTTGATGAGGCAGATTCTGTTGCTCGACCGCGGCGGCATTAGAAAAATAAATCTGTCCCCTTTTTCGGTCTCGACCGGGACGGCCCATCAGGTTCGGCACTGGAGAAACTCTGCCATTAAAAAGCAAAGCGGATTGCTTTGAGTCTTGACGCCTGGCCGGCTAATGGGTGCCCCCTTTTTCTTTCCTTCGGAGATTAATCTCTAATAGCTGTACGCGGGCCATATGTTTGCCTAACGCTCCGCTAAAGCGCGCCGCTTTTCGGCGTCGACTTTGAGCGACTTTTTCGTTTATCTCGAGAACTGTTTTTTAACAACTTTCTCGGAAACCTGATCTTTATATAGTGCAACTCTAATACACATGAGATAACGAGGATCTCTCACTGAATATGAATTGTTTCTGTCATTTCTATTCAATAACGGTGAATCGCCTTTTGCCAGCTCTCCTAGTATCGACCCAATACCCATATTTGTTTCTGGAATAGTCGTAGGAAACTCCTTCCTAATTAGCGCATCGATATCGTTAGAGTCAAACTGATGCTGCCGAATCTTCGCAATACAGTATATAACTTGATTTCGTCTCGCGACGGCTGTTTCTCTGCTGTTGAGGTGAGTCTCTATTACATGGTAGCTTTGCCGAAGACCCTGCTTCAACCAAGACAGATCAGCCTTTTGCAGAAGTGCTTTATCAAACTTCCAGGCATTATCCTCGATTTCATAAGCTAGGCACTCACAATATTCATGCACGCGTTGAGCAATCCCCAGCGTTACATCCCACACATGGTCTGATAAATCTATCAACGTTTGCCCGGTGATCTTGATAGATAACTGATCAAAGCCTTTTCTTATGATTTCCATAACTTGGCCAGAATCTAGACTAGCAACCTTTTCGACCTCCTGTATCCGGTTGGAGACCGATTCTAGATTCTTCGTCTCACTAAAATATTGAAGGACCCCATTTGGCACGCCTACTATTAAAATGTTTATGTTGCATGACGCGTAGCGATCATCATCTAGCAATATGACAATATCTGCCAGCTCATCCATAAGCTCTTTCGAGTTAAATATTGACTCTAGGTTGTCCAGCACTATTATTTTTCTATCCGGTGTCGTTCCAGAGAACATCTTAAAAGCCTTGAGTAAAGGCTCCTCTTGGCTCACATCATAGTTTCCACTGTGCTTCACGCCTCCTTTGGCAAAATATGCGCTTACCTCGGCTGCTTTCTCTTCGCTGAACCCTAATTTGGTAACCGTTCCTGGCTCTACCAGGCAGTTGCATACTTCCTGCGTAATGGATTTCATCCTTGACGCGTTGGCACAGTTGGCAACGACGTAGGGTATCCCGTTCTCTTTCATGACTTTTTTGTAAAGCCATGATTTTCCATTTCCACTATCACCGAAGAGCAACGTATGCGAGTTTCTTTTTAAGGCCCTCGTTAGAGATCTCTCATGTAAAGGCCTATCAACGTACATTTTGGTATTCACTTCTCCTTGTCTCGGTGTGAACACCTCGGTGATCTCTTTACGAATACTCATTCTCTAAATTTATTCCTTTAGCTTGGCTTAATTATTCAAGATATATGCGACTAAAGAGCTAACAAGTAAGCTAAGGGGCCCGCCTTAGCCGGTCCCAGCTAACGAAGTGAGCGATTTAAGCGCATTGTTAGCCGATCAGCGCGTCAGCTGAGATGTTATAGCCGGTACGGCTAGTATTGCAGCAGAAATAGCTTGTTGCGTAAGCTGCCGAACAGTTTCGGATGTGGCCTCTTTAGTACCGTTGGCAAGAGCTTTTCTTATGCGTGAAATCAATGGTTCTTTTGAGCCAAGTGATTCTGGCGTGCTGCCTAATGCTGCTAAACCTTTTGCAGTTAGCCGAACTTGCAGAAACTTACCACCTTCAAGATACGTGCCCTTGCACGTTAGAAACCCTTCCTCAGCCAAGAAAATCACTGCGTCGTCGGTAGAACATAAAAAATTAGATATGCAATCTGCATCAACGTTGTCTGGCATAGCTTTCGAGGCAATGGTTAGGGTGTCTATCTCGGTGGGTGTAGGAAACTGGGAGTAAAGATGCTCCAACAGTGCTAGCGTGAATCGGTTGAAAAACTCGATGTTATCCATGCCGCGGAGTCTCCATCTGTTGGCTAACGATTAAGCTAAGCGGCCGGATTTGCCGGTCCCAGCGAGTGAAACGAGCGATTTTGGCGCATTGTTAGAGGGCACCTGCACAATACACCTCTACCTCATATTGATTAAGTTCTAATGTATATGGGCCAACGCCTGAAATTGGCCTTGGATCTTCATAGCCATTTTCATATGCAAAGTCTCGCCAGACGTAGTTGCCACCAGTACGCTCAACGAAAGCACTGTATGCACCGCAGCCAATATCCCCGCACTCTGGGCAAACGTATAGGAGGACTCTTCCCGATTCTGAGTCTGGAGAAGCCACACACGTGAGCCGCCCCACTGCTTGAGCGTTTTGCTTCGGGAAACCGCGTACCAAGCAACCCATAAAGTCATCGTGACCACCATCAAATTTTACGATGCTTGTAAGTAGAGATGTGCCGTCAATGAGGAAATCAACCGATAACCGCTCTTGCGTAGTGGTTGCTCCGGTATCAGTGCCTGGTCTCGCCAGGAGTTTGTGTGATAGCACATCCATTGCCGTGATCTCTAACTATAATCAGACGTCACCTGACGCATAACACGCCGGACCCGTCTGCAGATAATATTCCATGGCGGAGCGTCACCCTCCGATTCCTAGGGACTTGAACACGGCCATGACGGTATAAGGGCGTTATACATCACCGATGTAGCCATTCGCCATTAAGCGAATTTTGGATCGACCAATGTGCCATTCACAGGGGTAGACGGCAGCCTGATCATTACTTTAGGCTCAGGTAATGCTAGGTACGCCGCATCTATCTTCTACCTGCCTGCCTACCTAAACCAATGCCCAATAAAAAACGCCGTGGCCCGAAGGCTCACGGCGTTTTCGTATGGCGTCCCGCTTGGTGAGATCAGACCTTAACGATCCAACCTTCTGGCGCTTCGACGGTACCAGTCTGGATGCCGATCAGTTCGTCGTAGAGCTTCTGGGTAACGGGGCCGACCTCGGTTTCGCTGTAGAAGACGTGCAGCTTGCCTTTGTGCTCGATACCGCCGATGGGTGTGATGACGGCGGCGGTGCCGCAGGCGCCGGCTTCCTTGTATTGATCGAGCGCGTCGATATAGACGTCACCTTCGATGACTTCTAGGCCCAGGCGCTCTTTCGCGAGTTGCATCAGGGACAGGCGGGTGATGCCTGGCAGCACGGAGGCGGACTTGGGCGTGATGAACTTGTCGTCGTGGGTGATGGCGAAAAGGTTGGCGGAGCCGACTTCTTCGATCTTGCGGTGGGTGACCGGGTCCAGGTAGATGGCGTCGGCGAAGCCACGCTTCTTGGCGTCCAGGCCGGGCATGAGGCTGGCGGCGTAGTTGCCACCGACCTTGGCGGCGCCGGTGCCATTCGGGGCGGCGCGGTCGTAGCCGGAGACGGCGAACTTGTGCGGGGTCATGCCGCCCTTGAAGTACGGGCCAACCGGGATGCAGAACACGGAGAAGATGAACTCAGGCGCGGTACGCACGCCGATGTTGTCACCCACGCCGATGACGAAGGGGCGCAGGTAGAGGGCGCCGCCCGAGCCGTAAGGCGGGATGAAGCGTTCGTTGGCCTTGACGACCTGCTGGCAGGCCTCGATGAACATGTCGGTGGGGACGCCCGGCATGAGCAGGCGATCGCAGCTGCGCTGCATGCGCAGGGCGTTCTGGTCGGGGCGGAACAGGTTGATGGAGCCGTCTTTGCAGCGGTAGGCCTTGAGGCCTTCGAAGCACTGCTGGCCGTAGTGGAGCGCCGTGGAGCCTTCGCTGATGTGGAGGACGTTGTCTTCGGTCAGCTTGCCTGCCTGCCAGGCGCCTTCACGCCAGACCGACAGATAACGCAGATCCGTCTTGATGTAATCGAACCCCAGTTTGCTCCAATCGATTTCGCTGCTCACGATTCACTTCCCACGACATGTAAAGGTGATGCGGTTTGGTTTGTTGCCGCACGCTGAAAATACTATCAGGCCGGACGGGTGTGAAACCAATGCCGTCGATGTATGTGGGAGAGGATAGCGGAGCCGGAGGCCGCGTGTATCGGACAGTTGCGGTGGATTTGGGCGGTGCAGTGGGGTGTGAAGGGAATTGATTGTTGCGGGGGGCGGTTATGTGAACCCCGGCGATCGGAACAGGCCTGCGCACAGGATGTTGGAGGGGCCGCCTGCATGTGGTGGGCGGGGCTCATTGCGTGGGCAGGTGGTGGGTTACGCTGCGCTAACCCACCCTACAGCAGCTGGGTCGTCGGGTGGATAACGGCGCAGGCTTATCCACCGATGCGGTGCGGGCAACGAATGGGTGCGCGGCCGAACCCGGGGCGAGGATAACGCGTCGCGGTTATCCACCCTACGGATGGGTTGCGTTGGGTTGGTTCATTGCGGATGCAGGCGGTGGGTTACGCTGCGCTAACCCACCCTACCCCCAATTGCTGGGCTCCGACGGAAGCGTCGGAGCCTCTGACCACTGTTAACGCGGAGCGACGGGGCGTTTGGGGGCTTTGCCGGGTTTGGGTCTGCGCTTTTCCTGCTGGCCCTTGGCGAAGGCTTCGGCTTTGGCCTGCTCACGCTTGTCCCACGGTTTGCTGCCGTCGGAGGCGCGTGGTGGCAAGCCGGTGTGCTGGGTCTGGATGCGGCCCGCTGCGCCGACCTTCTTGCTGCCCACCGGGGTGGAATTCTTGCGACGGGCGCTCTGGTAGCCGCCATCGCCCACTGGCTGGGTCGCGGGAATGAGCTGATGCTTCGCCGGGCCGATGAGGTCCGCGCGGCCCATGTCTTTCAGCGCCTCGCGCAGCATCGGCCAGTTCTTCGGGTCGTGATAGCGCAGGAAGGCCTTGTGCAGGCGGCGCTGACGTTCGCCCTTCACGATGACGACGTCGTCGCTCTTGTAGGTCACCTTGCGCAGCGGGTTCTTCTTGCTGTGGTACATCGCCGTGGCGGTGGCCATGGGCGATGGATAGAAGGCCTGGACCTGATCCGCGCGGAAGCCGTTGCGCTTGAGCCACAGCGCGAGGTTCATCATGTCCTCGTCGGTGGTGCCCGGGTGCGCCGCGATGAAGTACGGGATCAGGTATTGCTCCTTGCCCGCCTCCTTCGTGTACTTCTCGAACATCTGCTTGAAGCGGTCGTAGCTGCCGATGCCGGGCTTCATCATCTTGCCTAGCGGCCCTTCCTCGGTGTGCTCCGGCGCGATCTTGAGATAGCCACCCACGTGGTGGGTGACGAGCTCCTTCACGTACTCGGGCGACTCGACGGCGAGGTCATAGCGCAGGCCGGAGGCGATGAGGATTTTCTTTACGCCCGGCAGGGCACGCGCCGAGCGATACAGCTGTATCAGCGCGGAGTGATCGGTGTTGAGGTTCTCGCAGATGCCCGGCCACACGCACGAGGGTTTGCGGCAGTGCTTCTCGATCTCCGGGTCCTTGCACGCGATGCGGTACATGTTGGCGGTCGGGCCGCCCAGGTCGGAGATGACGCCGGTAAAGCCGGGCACCTTGTCGCGGATCTCTTCGATCTCGCGGATGATCGACTCTTCCGAGCGGTTCTGGATGATGCGGCCTTCGTGCTCCGTGATCGAGCAGAAGGTGCAGCCGCCAAAGCAGCCACGCATGATGTTCACCGAAAAGCGAATCATGTCGTACGCCGGGATCTTCTCGCCCTTGTACTCGGGGTGCGGGACGCGCGCGTACGGCAGGCCGAAGACGTAGTCCATCTCTTCGGTGGTCAGCGGGATGGGCGGCGGATTGAACCAGACGTCCTGCTCGCCGTGGCGCTGGACCATCGCGCGGGCGTTGCCCGGATTGGTCTCCAGGTGCAGCACGCGGTTGGCGTGGGCGTAGAGAACGGGGTCCGACTTGACCTTCTCATAGGACGGCAGGCGGATGACGGTCTTTTCCCGGGTGAGCTTTGGGCTGGGCAGCAGCTGCACGACCTTGGGCTCGTTCGGATCTTCGGCGGGCCCGTTGGCCTGCTCGATGGCGCAGGCTTCGGTGTCCTGCGTGTTCACGTAGGGGTTGATGATCTTGTCGATCTTGCCGGGGCGGTCGATGCGGGTGGAATCCAGCTCGAACCAGCCTTCGGGCGTATCACGGCGGACGAACGCGGTGCCGCGCATGTCAGTGATCGATTCGATGGGCTCACCTGCGGCTAGCCGCTGGGCCACTTCGACGATGGCGCGCTCGGCGTTGCCGTACAGGAGGATGTCGGCCTTGGCGTCCATCAGGATCGAATGGCGAACCTTGTCCTGCCAGTAATCGTAGTGCGCGATGCGGCGCAGGGAGGCCTCGATGCCGCCGAGCACGATCGGTACGCCCTTATAGGCTTCCCGGCAGCGCTGACTGTAGACCATGGATGCACGGTCCGGGCGCTTGCCGGCCAAACCGCCGGGCGTGTAGGCATCGTCGGAACGGATCTTACGGTCGGCCGTGTAGCGGTTGATCATCGAATCCATGTTGCCGGCCGCGACCCCGAAGAACAGGTTCGGCTTGCCGAGCTTCATGAAGTCGTCTTTGGACTGCCAATCCGGCTGCGCAATGATCCCGACGCGAAAGCCCTGCGCCTCGAGCAAACGGCCGATGATGGCCATGCCGAAGGACGGGTGATCCACATACGCATCCCCGGTAACGATGATGACGTCACAGGAATCCCAGCCAAGCAGGTCCATTTCCGCCCGGCTCATCGGCAGGAAGGGTGCGGGACCGAAGCATTCGGCCCAGTACTTGGGATAGTCGAACAGCTGCTTGGCGGCTTGCATATTTTTTGATCAACAGGGCTTTTACGGGGCGCGGAGATTAGCACAAATTTTGACCAAGTCCGACCCCGTTACTCGGGATTTCGAAGCCTTGGTGATGGATGGATCGAGCGATCAACTCGCCCTGCGGTCAACACGGTAATCGAGGTCCGAGCAGGCTTGGCGGTTACACGGGCATCCCGCGATTGAAGCGAACAATAAAAAAGGCGGAAACCCTTTGGGAATCCGCCTTACGTCATGACAAAGAGGGCTATGGCTTGCCGATGATCTCGGCCGCATTTGGCGTGACTTGCGCGCTCGAGCCGTCTTCGCTCGATCCGGCCTTGACCTGATCCTTGGTAGGCTTGCCGGTCTTGAGGAAGGAGACGATGTCGTTCGCCACGGCCGCAGGTGCTTCCCACTGCAGGTTGTGGCCCAGATCCCCGACCTGCAGGCCGGTGTCGGGCAGCGGCTGGGTGCCGTACTGCTTCCAGTAGGTTGGCGTTCCGTTGCTATCGTGTGCCTTGGCCAGCGCGTCAATGAGGCCTTTCTGATCTGGGCTACGCATGAAGATAGTGTCCTGGGTGCCCCACAGCGCCAGGGTCGGCACCTTGAGCCCGGCCAAGCGCTCACGGTTGTCATAGTCCAGTAGGGCTTCGGTGGCGCCGGTCCAGGTACCGATCTTCACCTGTGCCGTCTCGTTGGCGATCGCCTGCACCAGGCCGCTGTTGGCGTAGGGCGAAACGACCCAGCTTTCGGCCAGCCACATCTGGATGTCGGGGTCGGCCTCCAGAGGCGTTGCGTTGTAGACGGCTTCAGGGCTTTTCACACCCTTCTCCGCCAGCGCCTTTTGCCAGCTGCCCTTCACCGGCTCGTCCAGCACGTACTGTTGCAAGACCGAGTTGCCCTTGGAAGATGCAGTGGACGCGATCAGCACCGCCGCCGTGATGCGATCAGGGTGATCCAGCGCCAGCTCCTGGGCAATCAGCGAGCCCATCGAATGACCGGCGACGGCGCTTTTCTCCAGCCCCTTGGCGTCCATGAAAGCGATCAGGTCGTCTGCGAACTGCTTGGGGGCGAAACAGGCCTTGGGGTCTTTCGCGCACTGCTTTTCGTCCGGCATGGACGCAGCACCATGGCCACGCTGGTCGACCGCGATGACATGCAGGGACGGATCCTTCTCATGAATCTGCGCCATGGTCTCGGCCCAGGAGCGGGAGCTGTCGGTGAGGCCGTGCAGGAGAATCAGGCTCTTGCCGTCCTTCGGCCCGATCTCGACATAGGCCATGCGGATACCGGTCGAGAGGTCGGTAAAGCACTTGCCAGCCTGCACGCTCGGGCAATCGCTGGGCGGTGGCGCATCGGCCGCCGAAACGGCGCCAGCTGCCAGGCACAACGCGGTGAATGCCAGCCCCTTAAGCCCTGTTGTCATCAAGATTCTCCGTCAGTTGAGCACTAGCCTCCGATCATGCTGGAGGCGACTGGTTCAATGGCCTGATGTTCACGTCTCTGCTATCCGGCAGGCGGGCGGCTCACGGCGTATGTAAGCTTGACGCCAATGCTTCGGCCGGCAATCGACCAGCGGTGTCTATCAATTCGTACGTCGGCCGACAGCCTAGATGCATGCATCCGATCTCGGTACGCTTTGCTATCAGATAGCCACTTCGGATCCGCTGCAAAGGCGCCGTCCAACGGCTCAAGATCTACGCTTTCTTCATCCACACGGCTTACTCATGACGTTTATTCGTTTCTGCCTGCGCGTGCTGTTGTTGGCTAATGCGATGCTGGTCGCACAAGCCCAGGCGCACTCCATCCAGATCGTCACCGAAGAGCTGCCACCGTACAACATGACGGTAGACGGCAAGCTCACCGGCATGAGTACAGAAGTGGTGAAAGCCGTGCTCGCCGACGTCGGCATTGACGCAACATTCCAAGCAATGCCATGGGCCCGGGCATACGACACGGCACTGCACGGCGAAAACGTGATGATCTACTCCATCGCGCGCACGCCTGAACGCGAGTCGCAATTCAAGTGGGTGGGTATGGTCGCGCCGATGCGCTGGTACCTCTACAGCGCAGCGAGCCGCCCCTTGGCTCTGCAAACGCTTGACCAGGCGATGCCCTATCAAATCGCGACGGTCAAGCAGGACGTCGGAGAGCAATATCTGACCGAGCGCGGTTTTCAAGTTGGCAGTGGTTTGCAGTCGAGCGTCAGGCACGAACTCAACTACGAAAAGCTTTAGCAGGGCCGCGTGGACCTGTGGATATCCAACGAACTGAACGCGCGCCATTTGGCACGAGCGCATGGGGATAACCCTAATCGCACCCTGCATGAAGTGCTGGCGTTGCCTGACCTGGCGCCCGGCTCAGGCCTGAATATCGCCTTCAGCCGATCCACCTCCGACAGTACCGTCGAGCGCTTCCGTGTGGCCTTGCGCAACCTGCACGAGAGCGGCCGGTTTGAGGCGATTGTCCGTAAATGGCTATGACCCGCGAGCGCACTGCGACCGAAATAGCACAGACCGCGCCGTTTCCTTCCCGGAATTCAATCGGCCGCCGACTGGTAGTGGCCACGCTGGGCTTCTGTTTGCTATTTGCCGTCGTGACGGTAGGCGCTCGCGGCTGGTTCGCCTGGCAGACGCATATGCAGAATATGAAAGATGAGCTTGCGCTGATCGACCAGGTGTTCCAGGCCACATTGGCCAAGGCGATCTGGGACATGGACACCGACGCGCTAACGTCGCAGTTGGATAGCGTTGCGCATGCTGCGCCCATTGGCCGGGTGGAACTACGAATCTTCCATACCGGGCGAGAGCCGACCGTCATCATTCGCTCCAAGACTAGCGCTACCAACGACACGCAATTCCTCGCTCTACGACGTGAGCTGACCTTCGCGCCCTATCCAGGTGGTACGGAATGCGTGGGGACTCTAGAGCTCGACGGAGACCAGGCCCTGCTGCATGAGCGGCTGGCGAAAGACCTGCTTAGTATCCTGTTAGCCCAGATCATCCAGGCATTGCTGCTTGCAGGCTTGATCATGTGGATGTTCAACCGCTCGGTGACGGTCCATGTCCGGCACATCGCCCGGCACCTAAGCCAGCTGTCACCGGAAAACCTGGGTTCGCGGCTCCGACTCGACCGAGCGCTTGGCCTTCGTGACGAGTTGACTCAGTTGGAGGCCGGCGTCAATGCCGTGCAGACCAACCTCGCCACCCACCTTGAACAGCAACACGAGTACGAAAAGGACCTGGCTGCTCATCGTGACCACCTCAGCGAGCTCGTTGCGGCGCGAACCGAGGAGCTGATGGCTGCCAATGCGCGTCTCGAGGAGCTATCGCGCATCGATCCCTTGACCGGCCTGGCCAACCGCCGCGATTTCGATGATGTGAAGGAAATGGAGTTCAGGCGTGCGTTACGCGGCCGGCAGCCCCTGAGCGTGCTCATCTGCGACGTCGATTTCTTCAAGGCCTATAACGACTTCTATGGCCATGCCTGTGGTGACAAATGCCTGCAGGATGTCGCCCAGCTGCTAAAGAAAGCATTCAGCCGAGCCGGCGAAATGGTTGCACGTCTTGGGGGTGAGGAGTTCGCGATTTTGCTCCCCGGCATGGATCGCAATCAGGCGTCCCAAGCCGCCGAGCGGGTGCTCACGCTGATGGCCGAAAGAGCGCTTCCCCACGAGGCGTCTCAGATTGCACCCCATGTCACATTGAGCATTGGCGTGGCACAGCTGGACCTTTGCGCCATGGACCATTTCGATCAGCTATTGAATGTGGCCGATCAAGCCCTCTACCGCGCCAAGCAGTCGGGCCGCAATAAAGTTGCCTGGTAAAAACAAGAGCCTACCCATGTTCCGATTAAAAACGCTGTTGGGCCTGTTCCTCGTCGTGGTGATAACGCCAAGCTACGCAGACCGCATTACGGTCGTCACCGAAAGATCATCGTTCGCCTATGCCGTAGGGCGCACGGTCAGCGGCCCAGCAACGGATTTCGCGGTCTCCATGCTCAAGGAGGCCGGCTTGAACGAATATGAAATCAGCCTGTACCCATGGGCACGGGCATACGACATTGCACTACAGCGCCCCAACGTATTGATCTATTTGATAGCTCGGACGCCTAAGCGCGAGGACCGATTCAAATGGGTCGGCGAGTATGTGTCTATTGAACCCATCTTCTATGCCATGAGCACGCGCCCGGATATCTCGATAACATCGCTCGAGGATGCCGCGGGCTACCGAATCGGAGTCACCCGAGATGGCATGCAGCACCAGTACCTCGCTCAACGGGGATTCACGCGACTGGTCCCATCCGCCCAGGAGAGTGAGAATCTTCGCAAGCTATTGAGTGGACAAGTCGACTTGATTCCGATGCCGGAAAGCGAGGCTCGTGCGTTATGCGCAGAGGCCAACGTGGACTTCTCCGCACTCCGTGCGGTGTCTCCCGTTCCCGGATTGATTACTCGGCTTTACATGGCCTTCAGCGAACAAACCGACGATGCCATCGTGGACAAGGCTCGGGAGAGTTTCAAGCGTCTGCGTGATGCCCAGGCGCGAGCGCGCCCTTGACACTCAGGGACGGTGCGCCAAGCATGACCGCTCTGCAAAGGAGCCTGACATGAGCCTTGAATCCGTCCGTACGTTCTTTTCCCACCATGCACCGGACATCACGGTCATCGAACTCGAGACCAGCACCGCGACGGTCGCACTTGCAGCCGAGGCGCACGGTGTCGAACCCGGCCAGATCGCCAAGACGCTCGCCTTTCGCGTCGGTGACCGTAATGTCCTGATCGTTGCCCGCGGCGATGCGCGAATGGACAACCGCAAGATGAAGGAAGCGTTTGGCGCCAAGGCCAAGATGCTCGATGCCGAGACCGTCGTAACCCTCACCAGCCACCCGGTGGGTGGCGTCTGCCCCTTTGGCCTCGCCACGGACCTGCCCATCTACCTGGACGAATCCCTCAAGGCCTACGATGAAGTCCTGCCGGCCGCCGGTGCTATCCACAGCGCCGTGCGCATCACGCCAGAGCGGATGGCTGAACTGGTCAACGGCACGTGGATCGACGTTTGCCAGGTGGCCGAAACGGTAGCCTAGACGCGTCGGCTGTATCGCTCACTTGGCCGGCCACTGTACCGGGACGCGCCACATCGCATGCGGCACCATCACGTGATTGCCACAGGGAAGTTGCACACATGCGTATCGCCATATTGACGTTCGAGGGCTTCAACGAGCTCGATTCGTTCATTGCCTCCGGCATTCTCAACCGGATGGCACGTTGCGGCTGGGAGGTCGCAATCACCAGTCCTACCCATTCGGTCACATCGATGAATGGCGTTCGTATTCATTCCCAGCAGCGCCTGGAATTTGCCAACGAGGCAGACGTAGTGCTGGTTGGAAGCGGTATTCACACTCGGGATGTGGTGCGTGACGTCGGCATCATGGGAGGGCTTGACCTGGATCCGTCGCGCCAGTTGATCGGCTCGCAATGTTCGGGCGCACTGGTACTCGCAAAGCTGGGCCTGCTGGATCAGATCCCCACATGCACCGACCTCACGACCCGGCCCTGGGTGCTGGACGCAGGTGTGGAGGTGATCGGCCGGCCCTTCCATGCAAGCGGAAATGTAGCCACAGCGGGCGGCTGCCTGTCATCCGTTTACCTGGCTGCCTGGGTGATTGCGCGGGTGGGTGGGCTTGGCGCCTGTGCCGACGCGCTGCGCTATGTGGCGCCGGTTGGAGAGAAGGACAGCTACGTCGAGCACGCCTTGCGGGTGCTCGCGCCCTACCTCGAGGCCGAATCGGCCTCACATGTTCTTGCGCAGTGATACCGGCTCGCGCGATGTAACGTTCTCGGAAGGCTGCCCGACCATTTCGTCGTAGACCGCCGATTGAACGAGAAAGGACGGGATGTCCGAGATGCTGGCGAGGTGCTTCTTCGCTTCGTCGATGGACCCAAGCTGCAGGGTTTCGCCATCCGCGCCGTACACCGGCGATGGGTTGCCACCGACGACGCCGTGCACGGCGTAGGACCCGCCTTCCAGCGAAACGAGGTGTATCTCCTCCAGCTCGCCGTTCTTGGCCTTGGTCTTCAGTTCGTCAAGCGTCATGGTCGTGTACTCCACTTCTTCGGTCGTAATGTCTGACGGATAGACCTGTCCTGAGGCAGCGATGATCCGTTGAGCCGCCAGACGGGCGAACAGCGCTCCATTACGTCTTTGTTTCAAATGCTGAATACCCAATTGCGCGGCCAACGGCCGCTTGGCAATCTAGCGCACCGCGGGAGGGGCTGGTTTTTGCCTCTCTCGCGGCGTGTCTCGCATCCCGCTGGAGTTCGCCGTTCGCAGTTAAGCGATCGCTGGCGCAGGAGGCTGGCACACCGTAGTCGCTGACGCATCGCCGCGGGCGTTCAGCGTGGAATCATCGCGGCAGGTAATCAGGGTTTGCGTCGATCGAAGGAGGAACACGACGTGGATGCTGCAGCCATTTTCTGGGCCCCGATCCTGGGGATGATACTCATGGGCTGGATCATATGCGGTCACCAGACCTTCTCCCTGGCACGGCATCGCCGTATCAGTTCGAAGGAATGGGTCTCCCGCATGACTGACGCCAGCCTGATCGCTGCACTGGCGGGTTTACCCATCAGCTTCGGCCTTTATGTCGTAGCCAGCAGCGGGATGTGAACGACACTGCCGGCGGCCTCGTCAGGCTTCCGGCAGTGTCGCACCGCTCCAGCCCCCTTTTCGATCCGTTTGGTCTAAGTGCGATGTAGCCGTACGCGTCCGCCGCACGTCGCCTCACCATGGCCCGTTGCCAACGCCATAGGCGCGGGCCCTACAATAGGGGCGATAGAACCGGTCGCGTGCCGAGTATCCTGACGTGACAAGAACAATATTCGAGGAGATCGAGACATGCTGACGGCCCTGCCCTCGGACGACATGCGTCCTGTCCGCGATCGCCTCAAGGAGGTGGCGCTCAGGCAGTTTGCCGAGCGGGGTTACCACGCTGTGGGCCTTCGCCAGCTTGCAAGCGAGCTTGGCCTGCAGGCAGGGTCGCTGTACGCCCATATCGATAGCAAGGAAAGCCTGCTTCGGGAGCTCATCGAGGATGGCTATGACGAGCTTATCGAGAGCGCCCGCGATGCATTGTATCGAGCAAGCTCACGCGTAACGCCCCTATCGGTCCTGATTCGCCATCATCTGGATTACCAGACCGAGCGCGCTGCCTGGTACTTCCTGGCCACCATCGAAGTGCGCCATCTGCCGCGCGAAGGCTGTGAGGAAATCATCGAACTCCAGCGCCAATACGCGGCACTCATCCAGCTTTCGCTCCCCGACCGTCACAAGCACCCCAACCCAAAAGGCCTTACCGAGCAGATCATCAGCCTGCTCAACGGCATTCCGCAGCTCAAGAGCCGCTGGCAGGAAGTCCGCAAGCTGGACGATTGGGAGCAGGATCTGGAACGACTGATTCTGAAGCGTCTGGCCGCAGGCGAATGATCGCGGCAGCGAGATCACCCTGAACGTGCATCCTGGCCCAGCAGTCCATAGACTCCGGTCAACGCCATCTGGAGGTCATCTTGCATGAAACCGCGTCTGCTGATTCTCAATTCCTTGTCGGCCGAGAGCCTCGCGCGCATCAGCGAGCGGTACGACACGCTCTACGCGCCGGATGCGGAGAGCCGTCAGAAGGCCATAGAGGCACACGCGGGGGAGATCGATGCCGTCCTGACCATTGGCATCATCGGCCTTACGGCTGATGAAATTGCCCGCATGCCGAAGCTCTCGTTTATAGCCACACTGGGCGTGGGTTACGAGAAGGTCGATCTCGACGCTGCGCGTGATCGCCAGATCAGCGTCAGCAACGGCGCAGGAACGAATGCCATCTGTGTCGCGGATCATGCAATGGCGCTTCTGCTCGCCCAGATCCGCGATATTCGTCGGTTGGACATGGCCTGCCGCGCCGGCGTCTGGCGCGACGCATTGCCCATGACGGATAACGTCAGCGGCAAACGCCTCGGGTTGCTGGGCCTGGGGGCGATCGGCGAGCAGCTTGCCAAGCGTGCCACGGCCTTCGACATGGAAATTGGCTATCACAAGCGCAGCGTCAAAGCCGAAAGTCCCTACCAGTACTTCGATGACATCGTGGCACTGGCGGAGTGGGCCGACTGCCTCGTCGTCGCCGTGCCCGGCGGCGCGGCTACGCACCATATGGTCAATGGCCGGGTACTCGAAGCACTGGGCTCCAATGGCTATCTGGTCAACGTCGCACGTGGCAGCGTCCTGGACACCGACGCGCTTGCCCTGGCGCTGCGCGGCAAGCAGATTCGCGGCGCAGCCCTGGATGTCTACGAAAGCGAGCCAGAGCCGCCCAAGGCCTTGCTCAACCTCGATAACGTGACGCTGACGCCGCATGTTGGCGGTGCGTCGCCGCAAGCGCTGGAGCAGTCCCTAAGCCTGTTCCTGGAAAACATCGGCAGACATTTCCGCGGCGAGGCGGTGCTGACGCCGGTATGACCCACCACTGATCGAATACGCGGGTTTCGTTTCCGGCGCTCCCCTTCAACTTTTGCCAACTGCCGCCGATACGCTGGAACCACTACCCACCGTACCGGTGACAGTCATGTTCTTCTCGCGCCAAAAAGACGAGCTTGCTCGCCTACAAGAAAAAGTCGCCATGTTCGAGCGGGCCCAGGCGAGCCTCAACGAGCAACAGGTATCGGCCACACTCGACGCATCGGGCCGATTCACAAGCGTGAACGACCTGTTCCGCCAGGAGCTGCAGTACAGCGCGTCCGACGTCGCCGGCCGGCATCTCAATGAATTCGTTCCCGCGCTTGTCGTGAAGGACGAGCATCACCGCCGCATCACCGATGCGCTGCAGCGCGGAAGGTCCTTTAGCGGCGCGCTTCGGCTGCTGCGCAAGGATGGTAAGGAAGTCTGGCTGCGCATCGTACTGGTACCGCTGACGCTTTCGAATGGCACAATCGATTCGTTCGCGATCCATGGCAACAACGTCACGATGACCATCGAGAACTCGCGTGAGCACGAGAACATGGTCAATGCGCTGAAGCGCTCGACGGCTGTGATCGAGTTCAACATGGATGGCACCATCTTCAACGCCAACGAACGTTTCCTCGGCGGGATGGGTTATTCGCTGGAGCAGATCCGTGGCAAACACCACCGCATGTTCTGCACCCAGGAAGAAGCCAATTCCAAGGCGTATGCGGATTTCTGGGCCAAGCTGAACGCGGGCCAGTTCATCGCCGATCGATTCCATCGCATCGACGCGCGTGGCAACGACGTATGGCTCGAAGCGTCCTATAACCCGGTGTCCGACCTACAGGGCCGCCTCTACAAGGTGGTCAAGTTCGCAACGGTCATTACCGACCAGATCAATCAGGAACGCGCCGTCGCCGATGCGGCCGAGATTGCTTACGTCACGTCCCAGCAGACCGACCAGAGCTCCAAGCGCGGCACCGAGGTGATCAACCAGGCGCTGGCGGTGGTACAGCAATTGACGGGCCAAATGCAGAAGGCCAACGGCTCGATCGAGGCGCTGGACCAGCAAGGCGAACTGATCGCCAGCATCATCAAGACCATCAGCGGCATTGCCGAGCAGACCAACCTGCTGGCGCTCAACGCCGCTATCGAAGCCGCACGCGCCGGCGAGCAGGGCCGCGGGTTCGCAGTGGTTGCGGATGAGGTGCGTCAGCTTGCCTCGCGCACGTCGACAGCTGCACAGGAAATCGTGGGCGTGATCCAGAAGAACCAGAGCCTGGCCGCCGATGCCGTGGCGGTGATCGCGCAGAGCCGCAGCCAGGCGGACGAGGCGCTTGCGCTATCCACCGAGGCCGGCCAGGTCATCCTGGAGATCCAGAGCGGTGCCCAGTCGGTCGTGAGCGCGGTCAGCCAGTTCGCCAACCGCTTCAGCCACTAACCCGCCCCAAACCCGGCTGCCTGTGCAAGGCGCCGGGTCCACCCTCTCCGGCCGCCTTTCAGCGAGCCGACAGAACGCGCTGTCCAGCGATGGGCAATTTCTCGCGTGGCCCGCTATGATCGTGAGCCATGACGCCCCCTCCCGTGCTCCGTAGCCCCTGCCCACCTGGTGCCTGTGATTGCCAGCGCGATGCGCTTCTGGATGCGTCCGGAATGGATACACGCATCCTGCTGCTGACAAAGCCGGAAGAAAAGCGATTACTGGAGCGCCTGGAAAACCTAAAGGACCTGGCCGATCTGGAGCGTCTCCAGCGGCGCATGTACGAACAGCTCGGTTTGCGGCTGCATATTGCGCCTGGCTACAACGAGGTGCGCAGCATGCGCGGCATCAGCATTCGGATCGAACCGCAGCCGGGTCTGTGTCGAAAGACGAGGCAATCGATTCCAGCAGCGATACGGCGAGGGATGGAACGCAACCCCGAGGTCGCTTACGCGTTGCTCAACGCAAACGACCTGTTGCGGGATGCGTAAGAATCTTCAGAGGGATGCGAGCACTTCGCGGTAGGCGCGACATTGGGCGCATTTGCACTGACGTCGGGTACCGACCGAGAAAAAGAAACTCTGGGTGGTCGCAGCGACTGTTGCCTGTGCGTCTGGCTCCTCTGCGAGCTCGAGCATGACCTGATCCGCGAGCAGGTCAAGAAGATCCTTGTGAAGCCGCTGGGGATCGCCAACCGAATTGAAGCACGCCATGAGAAAGCCTCCAGAGGAGAAGTAGCGAGCACTATCGCATCGCTTATCCACTCTATCGGCACGGGTGTCTGGCACTTGATGGTCAGAGGCGCTCGGCTGACGATAGGTATGAACGCCCCGCCGCAATGCCCGAACGACTCGAAGCATTCGTTACCTTATAAATAACTTATGCTTTACAGAAAGAAACTTATATCAGCTGCGCATTATATTAGGTGCGAACTCCCAATGCGAACTCTTAAAGAGCTGAATTAATAGCTTCACCGAACTTATAAGATCCATTTTTAAATTAGATTAAAACGAAGCAGACGCGGGCAGAGCCCGCGTCCAACCTCGATTCTTTAGCGAAGATCAGCTGCGGCCGCTATTGCTGTTCTGGCCGCCCTTACGCCCGGCTTCGGACGCTTTTTCGCGATCATTCGCGAAGTTGCCACCGCTGTTGGAGCCGCCTTTGCTGCCGGCTTCCGCAGCGCGCTGCGGGTCGTTGGCGAAGTTGCCACCGCTGTTCTGGCCGCCTTTGCTGCCAGCCTCTGCAGCGCGTTCTGGATCGTTGGCGAAGTTACCACCGCTGTTATGGCCGCCCTTGCTACCTGCTTCTGCAGCGCGTTCACGGTCGTTAGCAAAGTTGCCTGGGTTGTCATTTGCCATTTTGTGTCTCCCAACTATCAATAAGTTTTGAGCCAAGGCTGCGACTGTGTTTATACATTCGCGCCTCTCGTAGTGTGAGAAAGCGGAGCTGGCAATAGAGTTCTTGCGCTCAGTGAAGTAAAGACAAGCGGCCCGGAATGTATAACTTAAATACCAATACGCTATCCGATTGATATCAGATCAGAGCGCTAATATGACCGCTGGCGGCGGTTATCCACAGCCCGTTGATATCAACGGGCGGAACAGCGTTGTACAACGAGAGGCGGCGTGCCATCAGCCCCGCCGAACGACGGGCCTGATGGCAGGACTCAGGCCTCGCCGCCTTCGGCCGGCGCACCTGCTGTGGCAGCAGCCAGCGCCAGCAGACGCGCGCCCGCAATGTCCGCCTTGCCGGTGCCCAGCTTTGGTAACCCGGCGACCTGAAGCCACTGGCTTGGCTGCATCAGGGGACTCACACCGGCCTCCACGAGGGCACGCTTGGCCGCGGAAAGGTCGAGATCACGTTCGTGCAGGACTACGATGCGTTCGCCTTTCTTTTCATCCGGCACGTTCACGGCCATCAGGTCCAGCTCGGGATCATCGAGCGCTGCCCTGATCTGCTGCTCGACCGCACCAAGGCTGACCATTTCGCCGCCGATCTTGGCGAACCGGGAATAACGATCGACGATGGTGAGGAAGCCATCGGCATCCAGCCGCCCCTTGTCACCGGTGATGTACCAGCGCTCACCGTCCCGCTCATGGATGGCCTTGGCGGTGCGGCCCGGATCGTTGAGATAGCCTTGCATCAGTTGCGGCCCGGTAATAAGGATCATGCCCTCCTCACCTGTGGCTAACTCCTCGAAGGTCGCTGGGTCGACGATCTTTAGACTGGTGCCGGGCAGTGGCATGCCAACGGTGCCAACCTTGCCGCCGCGCTGGACTTGCAGGTAAGCCACATCAAGCGCATCGGGTAGATTGACCGTCGCGACCGGTGCGGTCTCCGTCGCCCCATAGCCCTCGTAGATCTCCTTGTTGAATTTCAGTTTGAAGCGGTCGCGGACGTCCTCGCTGAGCTTTTCCGCTCCTGCAACCACGATGCGCAAGCTGCTGAGCATCAGCGGTTCGACCTTGTTGTTGCGTGTGAACAACCGAAGGAAGGTAGAGGTGCCGCACATGATCGTGGCCTTGTAGGTAGCCACGGAACGGGCGATCGCGACCACGTCGGTCGGGTCCGGCTGGGCTACCAGTGGAAGGCCTTCGATCAGCGGCAGGAATTGCGTGACGGTCAGGCCGAAGGCATGGAAGAGCGGCAGCGACGCCATGACGACATCGTCATCGTTGGTGTTGAGGACGTCAGAGGTCTGCTTGATATTCGCCATAAGGTTGCGGTGGCTGAGCATCACCCCCTTGGGTACGCCTTCACTGCCACTTGAAAACAGGATCGCCGCCGTCCTATCCGGGTTAACCGGACGGACGAACAGGGCCTTCAGCATGAACGCAGGCAAGACCTTCACGGCCAGCCATGTGGCGATCATCTCGGGCTTACCGAAGCGTTCTCGAAGTGTCTCAAGCATGATGACATTACGGCCGGTCAGAATTTCACCCACTGGCAGGCCGCGCTTCTCAAGCTTTTCGATGAAGCGCTGCGAGCTGTAAATGGTACGAATATCGGCCTGGTCAAGTGCCGAAATCAGCGCCTCGCGACTGGCCGTGTAGTTGAGGTTCACGAGGGTCTTGCCCGCCAGCAGCACAGCCATGTTGGCGAGTACACCCGCGTTGGAGGTCGGCAAAAGTACGCCTACGTTCTGCTCCGGGCTGAGCTTCACCATGCGCCGCGCGATGGCCAGGCTTCCGGAAAGTGCCTCCGCCGCACTGAGTGGCTTGCCCAGCCCGTCGGCCAGCGCCAGTTCGCCGGTGCGGCGCTTGACGCTGTCGATCCACGCGTCCGGCAGGCTCGGCAGGTCTTCCATGTAGTGCTGCCAGGAGCGGACCGTCTGGTCGAAGATGCGACGCTTCAGAACGTCGGCCGTCGTCGTCTTCGGCAACGGCTGGCCGAACGCAACGATGACCGAGCGGTGCAATGGCGTACCGCGCAATTCCTTGAGTTTGCTGGACGACCGAGAGAACTGGCTGCCCCACAGGCCACGCAGATAGAACGGCACGATCACCACATCGTCGTTCGCCTTCTCACAGGCGCGTTCATAACCTCGGCGGAACTCACCCAACTGCCCGGTACGGCTGATCGCCCCTTCGGGGAACAGGCACACCACCTCCCCGGTATTGAGCAACTGCGCAACGGTCTCCAGCGACTGCGTGGCGCCAGCGCCTTGCTGGATCGGAATGCAACCCAGTGGCTTCAGCAGCCATTTGAGGTACCAGCGATCGTAGATGCTCTTGAGCATGACGAACCGCACCGGGCGCGGGCTGGCGATTTGAACCATCGCCCAATCGACCCAGCTGATGTGGTTGCCCAACAGCAGCACCCCGCCCTGAGCCGGCAGGTTCTGCAAACCATGCACCTCCACCCGATAGCGCTGCTTGAGCATAAGGCCAAGCAGGAAGCGGACGAGGCTCTGCGGCAGGCGTATGGCGGTATAGGCACCACCGACGACCGCAACCGCCGCAATGATCAGCAGGAGGTAATGACTGCTGACACCTATCAGGGCGAACAGAGCCGTCAGTATCAGGAACCCGAGCATCGCCAGGTTCTGAATCCAGTTGTTCGCAGCGAGTACGGTCCCTAGCTCTTCTTCGCGCGCATGGAACTGGATGAGCGCATTCAGCGGCACAATGAACAGGCCTCCCATGGCGCCGATGAACACCATGTTGAGCGCATGCGTGAAGGTCGACCCATAAAGCGGAAGCATCCAGAGGCCAGCAGCGATACCCAGCGCACCCAATGGGATGAGCCCGGTTTCGATTCGGTTGCGGGACAGCCGGCTCGCGATGGCGGAGCCGAGGGCGATACCGATACCCGTGGCGGCGAGAATCCCCTGGATGACCAGGGCATTGTTCACGCCCAGGCTGTCCTTCGCGTAGGACGGAAACGCCGCGAGCAACACCTGCCCGACCGACCAGAACACGGCGAGACCAATGATCGATTGGCGGATGACAGCATTACCCGTAACCGCCCGTACATTGGCCCTGGCCGAGCGGCCATGAAGGTAGTCGTCCCAGACGAAGGGCTTGCGAGACGCGGGCGCTGGCTCGACGGGAAGCCGATAGAGCATCACCAGCTCGACCACACTGGCCGCGACGAGCATCCAGCCAAGCGGCGCGACGTCCTGAAGCATCTCATGGGGCGTATCAGCCGCGCCCAGCCACGCTTCGAACAAGGCGGTAAACACGAACGTCCCCGCGAGTATCGCCACGATCGAGACCGCCTGAACCAGGCCGTTGGCCTCCGCCAGCCTTGGCTTGCCGAACAACGTCTTGATGTAGCCGTACTTGGCCGGCGAATAGAACGTCGCCTGAGCCGCCAGGAGCAGCGTCATGGCGAACGAGAGCCAAAACCAGCCGGCGTAGTACGCCAGTGTGATCAGGAGCGTTATGCCGACTGCAGCCCAGGCGGACAACCGCATCACACGTACCTTGGGCTGCGTATCCGAGACATGTCCGGCCGGGCTGAACAGCAGGATGAAGGGCAGCAGCATCAGGCCGTTGACGATCGCCGTCAGGATGACCTGGGTCGAGCCGTCATAGATCTTGAAGACGGTGTTCTGAATAACGATCTTGTGGCCCAGATCAACGAACGCATTGATGAACATCGCGATCAGGAAGGGCCAGGCGCCTGGCATGCGGTGCAGTTTGTCCATGGAGGCCTCAGTGAGAACAGACCGATGCAGACTGGCGCGTACAAGAGGGTGGCGCAACTCTGACAAGTGAAGTTGCACCGCTTTGATGGCAAGGTATCGTTTTCCGATACTTTTCTTCTCGGTTCTTATTCATGACGCAAGTTGTCCGTCTCGTCGAGACATTGAAGAAACAGCTCAAGGCGCATGGGAAAACCTATGCCGATGTCGCGACGCACCTTGGGCTAAGCGAAGCATCGGTCAAGCGTACCTTTGCAGAGCACACCCTGACGCTTGAGCGGCTCGAACGAATATGTGGGCTCATCGAGATCGACCTTGGGGGACTGGTGCAGGCGATGCAGGCGGAGGCCCCGCAGACCTCTGGCTTGAGCGAGGCGCAGGAACAGGAAATCGCGGATGATCCATTGCTTCTGCTGGTGGCCGTGTGCGCGATCAACGGTTACGGCCTGGCCGACATGCTCGAGCAGTACCGGCTCACCAAGGCAGAGTGCGTACAAAAGCTGATCCGCCTGGAGCGGCTCAAGCTCATCGAACTGATGCCGGGCAATCGGATAAAGCTGCGTATCGCCCCTAACTTTCGCTGGCAGCCTGGCGGGCCGATCCAGCGCTTCTTCCAGGCGCACGTGGCGGGCGATTTCTTCCGCTCACGGTTCGATGGGGACCAGGAGCGGTTGGTCGTGCTGAACGGCCTGCTTTCTCCGGCTGGCAACGCTCAGTGGCAACGCAAGATGCAGCGGCTGGTCAGCGAGTTCAACGAACTGTGCCGCGAGGAAGCCTCCCTGCCACTCGCCGAACGCTTCGGCACCACGGCCGTCCTCGCCGTCCGACAGTGGCAATACAGCCTGTTTCGCGAGTTTGGGAAGTAAGTAGGGTTCAGCGCGTTGTGATCCATGCGCTGGCCAATGGTCCGCCGATGCCTACCAAGCTGACTATGCGCCTGTAGGGTGGAATCCCGGAGGCCTTCCACCGTTCACCTCGAACGGCACGACCCGCGGTGTATCGGCTCGATACCGGTTGTGTGCGCCTTGGAGAATAGTGCCCGTGACTACCGTTTCGGTACCGGCTATCCGGTGGGTTACGCTTCGCTAACCCACCCTACAGGCTAATGCCCATCATTGTGGCTACATGTCTGTAGGGTGGAATCCCGGAGGGCTTCCACCGTTCACCTCGAACGGCACGACCCGCGGTGTATCGGCTCGATACCGGTTGTGTGCCCTGGAGAACAGGGCCTCCGACCATGACTACAGTTTTCGGTACCGTCCATCCGGTGGGCTACGCTTCGCTAACCCGCCCTACATGGCTGTGGTGGGAGCGTTTGGCCAATGGCGAGCTCCGGCCCACCGTGGGGTCACGCGTCAATTTCCGCCGCGTACGTTGAAGCGAACGTTTACCGCAGCGGCGAGCGAAAACGGTAGTAGGAGCGTGTCGAGCAACGCGCTGGCTGGCAAATCGAGGCCTGGATACTTGGGTGCTTCGGCGCCGAAATGGTCGTCCGCACAACATCCGCCGTTCAGGGCATACAGGTCGAGCCGCGTGCCGGCATAGACCAGCGGTGCGTCCGGCTTGTTGGCATTAAGCGTCCGTGCGGTCGCGCAGCCCTGGGTGAGCAGCGCGGCGGCGATCAATCCGATCCAGTATCTATTCATCGTTCACCACATGATGTTCGCCCCAGCGCGGCAGCATGTCCTGGGGGATATCCAGCAGGTTGAGAATCCGGGCGACAATGAAGTCGACCATGTCATCCAGCGTCTGCGGCTGATGGTAGAAGCCCGGCGATGCAGGAAGGATAGTCGCTCCCAGGTTGGACAGCTTGAGCATGTTCTCCAGGTGGATGCTGGAATACGGCGCTTCGCGCGGCACCAGAATCAGCTGACGACGCTCCTTCAGCACCACATCGGCCGCCCGCTCGATGAGGTTGTTGCAGGCGCCGGTGGCAATTGCTGAAAGCGTACCGGTGGAGCACGGCACCACGACCATCGCGCTTGGCGCGCCGGAGCCGGAGGCGGGCGGCGCCATCCAGTCTTCCTTGCCATAGACGCGGATCTGATTCACCGAGGCCCCGGTGTATTCGGTCAGAAATGCCTGCATCGCCTGCGGTTTGCTCGGCAGCGTGACGTCCGTTTCGGTCGCCATCACGAGCTGCGCCGCCTTGGAAATCAGGAAATGCACCTCGCGGTCTTCCTGCACAAGACAATCAAGCAGTCGCAGGCCGTACTGCGCGCCTGAGGCGCCGGTCATGGCAAGGGTGATGCGTTCCGGTCCGGTCATGGCTTACTCGGGCTTGGGCGTGTCGACAGGTGCAATGGGGGCTTCGCGCTTTTCGTCGAGCTTGGTGACGATCCTGGCCTTGGCAGAGCTGACAGAGCGCACGACAGCGTCACCACCCTTGTTCAGGGCAAGCCGAAGCGCTTCTGAATCGTCCCGCTCGAACATCTTCACCTTCTCCAAGGTTTCGGCATCATCGATATCGAAGTACGGCGCCGTATCGAAGTTCAGCTTGTTCGCCACCAGCACGGTGGGGAATCCGTTACGCATGACGTTATAGCTGCGTACCCGCTGGTTGTAGTGCTCGCGGCGCTCGAAGATGGTTTGCTCAAGGCGCTCAAGCTGCTGCATGAGCGCCTGGTACGTCTCGTTCGCGCGCAACTGAGGATAGTTCTGCGCCAGCGCCGATACACGCTCCATGGCCCCTTCGATGTTGTTCGACAGCGATACATAGGTCAGCTTTTCATGCTCGCCGTAGCCCGCCGCGATATCGATCACCTGGTTTGCCAGATCCACGCGCTTCTTCATCGAGGCCTGCAGGTTCGACAACGCCTCTCGGATCGCCTGCATGGCCGCCTGAAGCTTGTTGTATTGAAGAACGACCCAAACGGCGATCGCGGCAGCGATCACGATCAGCAAAAACAGAAATTCCATGGTGTGCAGCTCCCTTCCCTTGCGAATTGAAACGAGGTGGATTGATTAACGCAGTGCTTCGGCCAACTTTCCGTGCAGGCCGCCGAACCCGCCGTTGCTCATGATCACCACATGGGTGCCAGGGGCGGCATTGGCTTTCACGCCGGCAATAATGCTGTCGAGCGAATCACAAACGGTGGTGGGCACGGTCGACCCCGAGACCGTGGCGGCCAGGTCCCAGCCCAGGTTCGCCGGGGCATACCAGAATACGTGGTCCGCCTGGGTCACGGATTCAGGCAGTCCATCCCGGTGCGCACCGAGCTTCATGGAGTTCGAGCGTGGCTCTATGACGGCGATGATGTTCGCCGTGCCGACCCGCTTGCGCAAGCCGTCGAGCGTGGTGGCGATCGCGGTCGGGTGGTGGGCGAAGTCGTCGTAGACAGTAACGCCGTTGACCTCGGCCACCTTTTCCATGCGCCGTTTCACGCTCTTGAAGGATGAAAGCCCGGCGATACCCAACTCCGGAACCACGCCGACGTGGCGCGCCGCGGCCAGCGTTGCCAGGGCATTGGCCACGTTGTGCTGCCCTGTCAGTTCCCACTCGACGGTGCCCTGCGGCTGGCCATCGAAGAGCACCTCGAAGCGACTGCCGTCTTCACTCAACAAGCGTGCTTGCCACTGGCCGCCCTCACCTGTCGTGTGGACCGGCGTCCAGCAGCCCATCCCGATCACACGCTCGAGCGCGGCCTCGCTTTTAGGGTGAACGATCAGCCCTTCGCCCGGGATCGTACGAATGAGGTGATGGAACTGGCGTTCGATGGCCGCCAGGTCCGGGAATATATCGGCGTGGTCGAATTCGAGGTTATTCAGGATCGCGGTGCGCGGGCGGTAATGAACGAACTTACTGCGCTTGTCGAAGAACGCGCTGTCGTACTCATCGGCCTCGACCACGAAGAACGGCGTTCCGCCCAGGCGGGCGGATACGCCGAAATTCTGCGGCACGCCGCCAATGAGAAACCCTGGGCTCATGCCCGCATGCTCGAGCACCCAGGCCAGCATGCTGGTCGTGGTGGTCTTGCCATGCGTGCCGGCCACGGCCATCACCCAGCGGCCCTGAAGCACATGATCGGCGAGCCATTGCGGGCCACAGACGTACGGCAATCCCTTGTTCAGCACGTATTCAACGGCAGGATTCCCGCGCGAGAGGGCATTGCCGATCACGACGAGATCCGGCTCCGGCTGCAGATGTGACGGCTCGTAACCCTGCATCAGCTCGATGCCCTGCGCTTCGAGCTGAGTACTCATGGGCGGATAGACATTGGCATCCGAGCCCGTGACACGGTGGCCGAGCTCTTTGGCGAGAACGGCGAGCGAGCCCATGAAGGTGCCGCAGATGCCGAGAATATGGATGTGCATGCTGACTCCGTACAACCAGGCCGCGGGCGCGGCAAATGCGCGCGAGGTTATCACAGCGCCCCGTCGCTACGGGCCACTCTGCAACGGCGCTGAACCGAAGCGCTGGCACATCTATTGCTCTGGTTGCAGGTGCACTCCGGCGCCTTCCCGCCCCATGGAAGGCTTGCAACGACATGATCAAGGCGAACCCGAGATGTCCATCGAGCACACGAGCCAAGCACCTGATAAAGCTGGCGTCGACTTCGAAAAGGTCGACGCAGACTACTTCCAGAACCGGCAATTGAAGCAAGGCGCGGCAGGCTGGGTCCTGCTTGTCGGCCTTGGTGTGGCCTATGTGATTTCGGGGGACTACGCCGGCTGGAACTTCGGCCTGGCCCAGGGCGGCTGGGGCGGGATGTTCATCGCAACGTTACTGATGGCTACGATGTACCTGTGCATGTGCTTCTCACTTGCCGAGTTGTCCTCGATGATTCCCACGGCTGGCGGCGGCTATGGATTCGCTCGAAGCGCCTTTGGCCCCTGGGGCGGCTTCCTGACCGGCACGGCGATCCTGATTGAATATGCCATCGCCCCGGCGGCCATCGCCTGCTTCATCGGTGCCTATTGCGAATCGCTCTTCGGCATCGGCGGCTGGATGATCTACCTGCTGTTCTATGTGGTGTTCATTGCCATCCATATCCTCGGCGCAGGCGAGGCGCTGAAGCTGATGTTCGTCATCACGGCCGTGGCCGCCCTTGCGCTGGCGGTATTCATCGTTTCCATGGTGCCGCACTTCAGCGTGGCGAACCTGTTCGACATACCCGCCACGATGGCCGCCGGGGCGAGCAGCTTCCTACCCTTCGGCTACGTTGGCATCTGGGCTGCCCTGCCCTATGCGATCTGGTTCTTCCTCGCGGTCGAGGGCGTACCGCTTGCGGCAGAAGAAACCAAGGACCCACGCAAGGATCTTCCACGCGGCCTGATCGGCGCCATGTTGGTGCTTCTCGCGTTCGCTGCACTGATTCTGGTCGTCGGACCGGGCGCTGCCGGTGCACAGAGCCTGGTCGCGTCGGGCAATCCGCTGGTGGAGTCGCTTGAAAAAGCCTACGGCGCCTCGACCTGGATGAGCCAGTTCGTCAACCTCGTTGGCCTGGCAGGCCTGATTGCGAGCTTCTTCTCGATCATCTATGCCTACTCCCGGCAGATCTTCGCGCTGTCACGGGCGGGATATTTGCCCCGCTCGCTGTCGCTGACCAACCGCAACAAGGCGCCGGTGCTGGCGCTGATCATCCCGGGCATCATCGGTTTCGGCCTTTCGCTGAGCAACCAGGGCGACCTGCTCATCCTGGTCGCCGTGTTCGGCGCCACGATCTCCTATGTATTGATGATGGCCTCGCACATCGCACTACGGGTTCGTCGCCCTGATCTGCCGCGCCCTTACCGCACCCCCGGTGGTGTCGTGACATCCGGCATCGCGCTCGTGCTCGCCTGTGTCGCCGTAGTGGCAGGCTTCCTTGTGGACCCGCGCGTCGTGATCGGCGCTGTCATCATCTACGCTGTGTTGATCGGCTATTTCGCGCTGTACAGCCGCCACCACCTGGTATCCGGCACGCCGGAAGAAGAGTTCGCCGCGATACAGGCAGCCGAACAGGACCTGCGTTGACGGGTCCCAGCTAAAACAATGACGCCGCGCCCCACGCGGCTCTGGAGACGTTGCCATGGCCCGGTTCAACCACACCGTTGGCGGTCAGACCTACCGTTTCGAAAGCCTCAAGGACGTGATGGCGAAGGCCAGCCCGGCCCGCTCGGGCGACTTCCTCGCCGAAGTCGCGGCGAGCAGCGACGCCGAGCGGGTCGCCGCGCAAATGGCACTGGCGGACATACCCTTGCGGCAATTCCTCGACGAGGCTGTCATTCCCTACGAGAAGGACGAAGTCACCCGCTTGATCATCGATACCCATGATGAACAGGCCTTCTCGCCCGTCGCGCACCTAACCGTTGGCGGCTTTCGCGACTGGTTGCTGAGCGACGAGGCGGACACATCCGCACTCACTGCACTTTCGTCGGGGCTCACGCCCGAGATGGTCGCGGCCGTGTCCAAGATCATGCGGGTACAGGACCTCATCCTCGTCGCCCAGAAGGTACGCGTGGAAACGCGCTTCCGGAACACCATCGGCATCCGCGGGCGGATGTCCACGCGATTGCAGCCAAACCACCCTACGGATGACCCGGCAGGCATCGCAGCAAGCATTCTGGACGGTTTGCTGTACGGCAACGGGGACGCCGTCATCGGCATCAACCCGGCCACGGACAGCACCGCCGGCATCTGCGAATTGCTCAAGATGCTGGATGCGATCATCCAGCGCTATGAGATCCCAACCCAATCCTGCGTCCTGACCCACGTCACTACATCCATCGAAGCCATCGGTCGCGGCGCGCCGGTGGACCTCGTCTTCCAGTCCATCGCCGGCACCGAGGCCGCCAACGCGAGCTTCGGCATCAATCTGGCGGTGCTTCAGGAAGGGTACGAGGCCGGGCTGTCACAAAAGCGCGGCACCGTCGGCGAAAACCTCATGTACTTCGAAACCGGCCAGGGCAGCGCGCTTTCCGCCAACGCCCACCATGGGGTGGACCAGCAGACCTGCGAAGCTCGCGCCTACGCCGTCGCGCGCCGCTATAACCCGCTGCTGGTCAATACGGTGGTCGGCTTCATCGGCCCCGAATACCTCTATAACGGCAAGCAGATCATTCGCGCAGGGCTCGAAGATCACTTCTGCGCCAAGCTACTTGGCGTGCCAATGGGCTGTGACATCTGCTACACCAACCATGCCGAAGCCGATCAGGACGACATGGACATGCTCCTGACGCTGCTGGGTACGGCCGGCATCAATTTCATCATGGGCATTCCGGGCTCGGACGATGTGATGCTCAACTACCAGACGACCTCCTTTCACGACGCGCTGTACGTGCGCAAGGTGCTCGGCCTGCGCCCCGCACCGGAGTTCGAAGCCTGGCTCGAGCGCATGGAAATCCTGCGCCAACACGACGGCACGGTTCGCCTGGGCAACGAAGTGCCCACGGCCTTCCGCCAGGCGCTCGCTCAACTCGGCTGACCCATCTTTCGGAGGCACGCACATGAGCGCGCAAGACACACTGCCCGACAACGTCACGCAAGGCCCATGGGATGCGCTGCGCAAGCTCACCCCGGCGCGCATCGGGCTCGGCCACACCGGCACCAGCCTGCCAACCCGCGCCCAGCTCGAGTTCCAGTTTGCGCACGCTCAGGCGCGTGATGCGGTGCACCTGCCGTTCGATCATGCGGAGCTGGCAGACAGCCTGGAGGGGACGGGGCTTGAGCGCGTGTTGCTGCACAGCGCGGCATCGGACCGACACCTCTACCTGCAACGCCCCGATCTCGGACGAAAGCTGGATGACGCCTCTGCGGCCTCGCTCGATGCGCACGCCGCGGAGCGGTCGCAGCCCTATGATCTGGCGATCGTGGTCGCTGACGGCCTCTCCGCGCTGGCCATTCATCGGCACGCCAAGCCGTTCATAGAACGCCTGTTGGAGCTGATCGGTGAAGAGAACTGGTCCCTTGCGCCGATTACACTGGTACAACAGGGGCGCGTGGCCGTCGCGGACGAAATCGGCGAGCGACTGGGCGCGAGGATGACGGTTATCCTCATTGGCGAGCGCCCTGGCCTCAGCTCACCGGACAGCCTCGGACTTTACTTCACCTTTGGCCCGAAGGTGGGGCTGAACGATGCCCATCGCAACTGTATTTCCAATGTCCGCCTGGAAGGCCAGAGCTATGCCATGGCTGCACACCGCCTGCACTACCTCATGCGCGAGGCCTGTCGGCGACAGCTTTCGGGGGTGAGCCTCAAGGACGATGCGGATATGCAGACGCTCGCCAGCGAATCGGGGCAGATGCTCGACAATTTCCTGCTGCCGGACACCCCGCGCTCCTGATCCGCCACGCTCAGCGCGCTTGGCCCAGGTGCAATCAGGTACGCGGAATTGCGCTAGCGGCGTGACTTGAGGCAGCATTCGGTCCGTCCCGGCCGCCGCGCCGTTGTCCAATGACGAACTGGATGCTTCCCGCCTGCAAGGGGCGTCCCTTCGTACCGAGGCCCTCATGCGCATCATTCAAGCCACGCCTGAACATCTGGATCTGATTGCCCCGATGTTCATCAAGTACCGTGAAGTCTTTGGCGAGCCCGCCTATCCCGAACAATCGCGAGCGTTCCTCGCCAAGCGCCTGGAGCGGGACGAATCGGTCATCTACCTGGCCCTGGCCGACGACGAAGACAAACCCATGGGCTTCTGTCAGCTTTACCCCGGCTATTCCTCGCTCTCGCTGGAGCGCGTCTGGGTACTCAATGGCCTCTTCGTGGAAGAAGACGCCCGCCGCCAGCAAGTCGCCGACCGACTGCTGCAAGTAGCGCGCAAGATGGCGAAGGAAACCAATGCCGTGCGGCTCCGTGTCGCGACCCGCGCAGATAATTTGGCGGCGCGCGCACTTTACGAGTCGATTGGGTTCGAACAGGACGCCGAATTCACCAACTATGTGCTTCCGCTCGACTGAGCCTGACCGCGGGGCCCGCCCGACGCCGGTCGCAAGGCCGAGTCTGGCCGGCAGTTGGCCTGAACGGCGCCATCAGCCTGATTGCTTCGGAGCTTTCGCAATGGACTTCGCCCCGCTCGACATCATCCTTCACCTCGACGCCTACCTGGAACTGCTGATCAACCAATATGGGAGCTGGATCTACCTGATCCTCTTCGCAGTGATTTTCTGCGAGACGGGCCTGGTCGTCATGCCCTTCCTGCCGGGGGACTCCCTGTTGTTCATTGCCGGTGGGATGGCCGCGATCGGCGGCATGGACCTCGGCCTGCTCATGCTGTGCCTGTTCCTCGCCGCTACGCTCGGCGACAGCACCAACTATGTGGTCGGCCGTACGTGCGGCAAACGGCTGTTCTCCAACCCGGACTCGAAGATCTTTCGCCGCGACTACCTGCTGCAGACCGAAGCCTTCTACCTCCGCCACGGCGGCAAGACGGTCACACTGGCGCGTTTCCTGCCGATCCTGCGGACCTTCGCTCCGTTCGTGGCCGGCCTTGGCCGCATGCACTACCCGCGGTTTCTCGGGTTCAGCGTCGCCGGTACCGTACTGTGGGTATGCGGGCTCTGCACCCTGGGCTATTTCTTCGCGAACATCCCGTTCATCCGTCAGCACCTGACGCTGCTGATCCTGGCCGTCATCGCCCTATCGCTCGCGCCGGTCGTGGTAGGCGCTATCCGCCAACGTCAGCGCAGCCGCGCCGTGCGCGCCGCGTCCGGGCACTGACATCGATGTGGAGCTTTCGCGCCTGGCGCCGACGGCGGTTTCTGGAGCGCACCCGGATAGACCCGGTGCTCTGGGCCAGGGTCAGGTCGCGACTGCCCATCCTTGACGGTCTGACTGAAACCGAGCTCACACGCCTTCAGGCGCAAAGCCTGTTGTTCCTGAAAGACAAGACCGTGAGCCCGTTGCCCGGCGTAGAGCTCGGTGACGAGGAATTGCTGGTCATTGCCGCTCAGGCGACACTGCCGCTGCTGCACCTGCCCGACGTTGATTGGTACAGCGGCTTTCACGAGCTGGTGATTTACCCGGACGACTTCGTCAGCCCCCAGAAATACCGGGACGATGCCGGCATCGAACACGCCTGGGATGATGAACGCAGTGGCGAAGCCTGGCAGCAGGGGCCGGTCATCATGGCCTGGCCCGGCATCCTGCAGAGCGGCAACTGGGACGGCTTCAATCTCGTCATCCATGAGCTCAGCCACAAGCTGGACATGCTCGAAGGCGGCCCAAACGGCCTGCCGCCGCTGCACGCCGGCATGCGCATCGACGCCTGGGCTGGGGCCATGCAGCCCGCCTATGACGCCCTCAATGCCCAACTCGATGCCGACGAAAACGCCGAGACGCCCATCGACCCGTATGCAGCGGAAGATCCGGCCGAATTCTTCGCGGTCACCAGCGAATATTTCTTCTGTGCTCCCGACCTGCTGCACAGCGCCTACCCGGCGGTGTATGCGCAACTCAAGGCGTTCTACCGGCAGGACCCGTTGGCGCGGCTAACGGCGCTCCAGGCGAACGATCCTGCCTACCGACCGGAACCCGCCGCGGCCGACGATGGTCTTGGTAGCTAGCTTTCAATCCTTGGGCCTATAATCGCGCCCACTTTTCGGACCCAATTCCAGGGAGTCGCCCATGAGCTACAGCAAGATCCCGGCCGGCAAGGACCTGCCTAACGACATCTACGTCGCCATCGAGATCCCGGCCAACCACGCGCCGATCAAGTATGAAATCGACAAGGACAGCGACGCGCTGTTCGTCGACCGCTTCATGGCTACCCCGATGTTCTACCCGGCTAACTACGGCTACATTCCCAATACGCTGGCCGATGACGGTGACCCGCTGGACGTACTGGTCGTGACCCCCTACCCTGTTGCCCCTGGCGCTGTCATCCGCGCTCGCCCCGTGGGCGTGCTGCACATGACCGACGAATCCGGTGGCGACGCCAAGCTGATCGCCGTACCGCACGACAAACTGACCGTGCTGTACAAGGACGTGAAGGAATACACCGACCTGCCAGCCCTGCTCATCGAGCAGATCAAGCACTTCTTCGAGAACTACAAGGACCTCGAAAAAGGCAAGTGGGTGAAAGTTGAAGGCTGGGGTGACGCGGAAGCCGCCCGTGCCGAAATTACCAAGGCGGTTGCGGCTTACCAAAAATAAGCTGACAACACCTCCAAGAAGCCGGCCACAAGCCGGCTTTTTTATTGCCTGCAAATGGCTCAGCAGCGCGCGAATGTGGGCCACAGCACTCCAGGCTCTCGGCCTATACTCGACGTATGCTCGTCCATGCATAGACGTCACCATGAAACGCCCACCCCTTCCCCCTGCCCTCGTAGCGCTGATACTCACTGCAATCACACCCGCTGCCTCAGCCGACTGGCGATGTGCGAACGGCATCGCGAGCAAGGGCGACAGCATGCTGGAGGTGACGCGCAAGTGTGGTGAGCCCGCGGCACGGCAGGCCAACATGCCTGCTGTCGGGCCAGACGGGCGTGTGGCTTATGGCGCCGTGCAAGTCGAGGAATGGGTGTATGGCCCGCGAAGCGGAATGCTCTACACCCTTCGGTTCGTGGATGGCAGGCTGGTACGGATCGACAGCGGGAGGGAGTGAGCCGCCAATCCGCGGCTCACCTTTTGCCGTTACTCGGTGGCGATGCCGGCTGCCCTGGCACGTGCCGAATGAAGTTTCCTGTAGCTTTCCACCAGGCGCAGATGGCGGTCGAGCCCCTCGAGTTTCATGCTGGTCGGTGTCAGGCCGTGGAAGCGGACGCTGCCGTCCACCGATCCCAGTACGGCATCCATCCGGGCATTGCCGAACATGCGACGGAAGTTGGTTTCGTAGTCTGCCATTTCCAGATCCTCATCGAGGATGACTTCCAGCACGACATTCAGCGCCTGGTAGAACAGGCCGCGCTCGACGGTGTTGTCGTTGAACTGCAGGAAGGCCTCGACCAGCTCCTTGGCCGGCTCGAACTGTTGCAACGCCACATGGATCAGTAGCTTGAGTTCCAGCACGGTGAGCTGGCCCCAGACCGTGTTGTCGTCGAACTCGATGCCGATCAGGGTGGCGATATCGGTGTAGTCGTCCAGCTCGGCCTCTTCGAGGCGTTCGACCAGTGCTTCGAGTTGCTCGTCATCCAGCCGGTGCAGGTTCAGGATGTCATCGCGGAAGAAGAGCGCCTTGTTGGTATTGTCCCAAATGAGGTCTTCGACAGGGTATATCTCGGAATAGCCGGGCACGAGGATCCGGCAGGCCGTCGCGCCGAGGTCGCCATAGACGGCCATGTAGACTTCCTTTCCCATCGATTCGAGGATGCCGAATAGCGTGGCCGCTTCCTGCGCGTTCGAATCGCTGCCCTGCGCCGAGAAATCCCACTCGACGAATTCGAAATCGGCCTTCGCGCTGAAGAAGCGCCAGGACACGACGCCGCTGGAGTCGATGAAGTGCTCGACGAAGTTATTGGGCTCGGTCACCGCGTGGCCTTCGAAGGTCGGCTGCGGTAGGTCGTTCAAGCCCTCGAAGCTTCGGCCCTGCAGCAACTCGGTCAGACTGCGCTCCAGTGCCACTTCGAAGCTGGGGTGCGCGCCAAAGGATGCGAACACGCCCCCGGTGCGCGGATTCATCAGCGTGACGCACATCACGGGGAATTCACCGCCAAGCGATGCGTCCTTCACCAGCACCGGGAAACCCTGCTCTTCCAGGCCGCGGATGCCCGCCAGGATGTTGGGGTACTTGGCGAGCACATCTTCCGGGACATCCGGTAATGCCAGCTCGCCTTCAAGGATCTCGCGCTTCACGGCCCGCTCGAAAATCTCGGACAAACACTGCACTTGCGCTTCGGCTAGCGTATTGCCGGCGCTCATGCCGTTACTGAGGAACAGGTTCTCGATCAGGTTGCTCGGAAAGTAGACAGTCTCGCCATCTGACTGACGCACATAGGGCAACGCGCAGATCCCGCGCTCGGTGTTGCCCGAGTTGGTGTCGTAGAGGTGAGAACCGCGCAGCTCGCCGTCCGGATTGTAGATTTCCAGGCAATACGGATCGAGGATCCCCTTGGGCAGCGCATCCTTGCGGCCCGGTTTGAACCAGCGCTCGTTCGGGTAATGCACGAAGGGCGCGTTGGCGATGTCCTCGCCCCAGAACTGATCGTTGTAGAAGAAGTTGCAGTTGAGCCGCTCGATGAATTCGCCCAGTGCCGATGCCAGAGCGCTTTCCTTGGTCGAGCCCTTGCCATTGGTAAAGCACAGCGGTGACTGCGCATCACGGATATGCAAGGACCAGACATTCGGCACGATGTTGCGCCAAGACGCGACTTCAATCTTCATGCCCAGGTTGGCGATGATCGCCGACATGTTGGTGATGGTCTGCTCCAGCGGCAGGTCCTTGCCCAGGATATACGTGCTGGCACCGGACGCCGGGTCCAGCATCAGCAGGGCGTCAGCGCTGGCATCGAGGTTATCGACTTCCTCGATGATGAATTCGGGGCCGGTCTGCACCACCTTCTTGACCGTACAGCGGTCGATCGAACGCAGAATGCCCTGACGGTCCTTGGCGGAGATGCCCGCCGGCAACTCGACCTGGATCTTGAAGATCTGGTTGTAGCGGTTTTCCGGGTCGACGATGTTGTTCTGCGAGAGGCGGATGTTCTCGGTCGGGATATCCCGCGTCTGGCAGTACAGCTTCACGAAGTACGCCGCGCAAAGCGCCGACGATGCCAGGAAGTAATCGAAGGGCCCCGGCGCGGAGCCGTCCCCCTTGTAGCGGATAGGCTGGTCTGCGATGACGGTGAAGTCGTCGAACTTGGCTTCCAGTCGAAGGTTGTCGAGGAAGTTGACCTTTATTTCCATGGGGGGATTACCTGGGTGTGTGCAGCGGAAAAGCCGCGAATTATCCGGTTTTTACCGAGTGAAGTCTTGGGCTATCGGTCGGTGCCGCGCTGTGTGGCGTCATTGTCCAAAACGGCCGGGAGCATAGGCGCGAGAGCGAGGCAGAGGTCGACCGCGCAACTTTCAGCCTCAAGGGTATTGATGCTTTTTCTCCCCGAAGGTCAGATTGAAGCCTGCGTTCTCGAAGGTTCTGCCGAGGCAAGATGACCCTGTTGATTGGTCACGCCTTCCCACGGGTCCCTTGTTAGCCGCTTCGCTTTCCGGTACCACCGCCGTCACGCGCTAATCCCCTATATTGCCGAGGCCCGCATCCGCCCTATTCTGTCGAGTCACCCGGAAGCAGCCCGCTTACTGTTTTGAGGCCCACGCATGAACATCAGTAATATCCCCTTTGGCACCACCGATTGGTCGACAATCGACGCAACCGAACATACTGGTGAAACCGGGATGGCCTATTGGCGCACCCAAACCTTCGGCGACATTCGGGTGCGCATGGTGGAGTACACGCCGGGCTATCTGGCCGACCACTGGTGCAGCAAAGGCCACATCCTGTTCTGCCTTGAAGGTGAACTTCACACGGAACTCGAGGATGGTCGGCGCTTCGTGCTCAAGCCCGGCATGAGTTATCAGGTGGCCGACAACGCCGAGCCTCATCGCTCCTACACCGATGTCGGCGCCAGGCTTTTCGTGGTGGACTGACGGGCGGCGCGTTCAACCCGTTTCGTACTGACCAGGGTCACGCTCGGTACACGATTCATGGCCTATCTTCTATGACTGACCCCTTATGCCGCCTGGCGGTACATCGCTCTGGTCCAGGAGATAGCCATGAAACTCGCCATGTTCAGCGCCCAACCCTACGATCGCCGGTTCTTCGACGAGGCGCTGCAACGCAAGCACGCTGGCAGCGACGTCGACATCACCTACCTCGATGCCACCCTCTCGGCTGACACTGTACTGCTGGCGCAGGGGTTCGATGCCGTTTGCGCCTTCGTCAATGACGACCTGAGCGCAGCGCAGCTGGAGACCCTGGCAGGCTTCGGCATTCGCGCCGTTCTCATGCGCTGCGCCGGCTTCAACAACATCGACCTCAACGCAGCCAAACGGCTTGGGCTGTTCGTTGCTCGCGTCCCGGCGTATTCGCCGGAGGCCGTTGCGGAGCACACGCTGGCGCTGGTCATGACGCTCAATCGCCACACCCATCGGGCCTTCAACCGGGTACGCGAAGGCAACTTCATGCTCGATGGCCTGCTCGGCTTCAATCTGCATGGCAAGACGGTCGGTCTGATCGGTACCGGGAAGATCGGCATCGCCACGGCGCGGATCTTCAAGGGTTTTGGCTGCCGCGTGTTGGGCCACGATCCATTCGAGACGCCCGATTTTGCGCCGCTAGGCGAATATGTAGCGCTCGAGCGACTGCTTGCCGAGTCCGACATCGTGAGCCTGCATTGCCCACTCACGGAAGGCACGGCACATCTGATCAATGCCGAGAGCCTGAGCCGCATGAAACGCGGTGCGATGCTGGTCAATACGTCGCGTGGCGGGCTCGTTGATACGCCGGCTGTTATCGATGCGCTGAAATCCCATCAATTGGGTGCGCTGGCGATCGACGTCTATGAGCAAGAGAGCCAGCTGTTCTTCCAGGACCGGTCCAGTGCGCGCATCGATGACGAGGTCTTCCTTCGCCTGATGACGTTCCCCAATGTCATGGTGACTGGCCACCAGGGCTTCTTCACCGAGGAAGCCCTGCGGGAAATCGCCGATGTCACGTTGCACAACCTGCAATGCTTCACGCGCGGCGAAGGCTGCGGCAACGTCCTCTGCTGAATTGGCACGCTCTCCTTTTCCCGCTCAAGCGGGCCATAGCGGCCCGCGCTACCGGAGCCTGACCTGTCATGTGGCAGCACCTCTACGACCCACTGGGCAACGCCTACCTGTCCGCGCTTCTGGCCGCGACGCCCATCCTGTTCTTCCTGCTGGCCCTGACACTGCTCAAGCTCAAGGGAATGACCGCAGCGATTCTCGCGCTGGGCATCGCCGCGGCCATGGCCGCGCTGCTGTTCGGCATGCCGCTGGCGAGCATCCTGGGCGCAGCATTGTTCGGCATCCTCAGCGGTCTGTGGCCCATTGGCTACATCATCCTCACGGCGGTGTGGCTTTATAAGCTGGCTGTGAAAAGCGGCAAATTCGAGGTCATCCGCGGCAGTATCGCCACGATCTCGGACGACCAGCGCGTCCAGGTCATTCTCATCGCGTTCTGCTTCGGGGCATTCCTGGAAGGGGCCGCAGGCTTCGGAGTACCCATTGCCATCTGTGCGGCGCTGCTCGTCGAGCTGGGCTTCAAGCCTTTGAAGGCGGCCATGCTCTGCCTGTTGGCAAATGCCGCGTCGGGCGCTTACGGGGCGATCGGTATACCGGTGCTGGTCGGTGCGCAGCAAGGCGGTGTACCACTGGCCGAGATGTCATTGATGATGATTGCGATCGTGCAGCTGGCGACGCTTTTCGTCCCGACCCTGTTGATCGCTGTGCTGGACGGCTGGCGTGGCATTCGCGAAACCTGGCCCGTACTACTGCTGATCGGGGTGCTGTTCAGCGGCGTGCAGACCGCGACGCTGTATCTGCTCGGGCCCGAGCTGGTCGATATCATCGCACCTCTGGTGAGCATGGGGTGCCTGGCTGCGTTCATGCAGGTCTGGCAACCCCGCCACGTCTATCGTGAAGACGGCGCGCCGCCTATCTCCAGCCAGCGCTGGTCATTGCCGCAAGTGATCGCGGCGTGGTCGCCGTTCTACATTCTCACGGCTGTAGTGCTGACTTGGAGCCTGCCCGCATTCAAATCGCTGTTTGCCGCAGGCGGATGGCTGGAAAGCACGGTGCTGCGCATACCCATGCCGTTCCTGCATCTGCAGATTCAAGAGCTTCCGCCAATCACCGAAGCTGCGCGCGCGCTGCCCGCCGTCTGGACACTGGCACTCGTGAGCGCGCCGGGCACGGCCATCCTCATTTCCATTCTCATCACAGTGGCGTTGTCACGTCGGCTGTCCTGGCGCGCCGCCGGGGAGCAGTTCTCGCTGACGGTCACTGAGCTATGGCGCCCGCTGACCATGATCTGCCTGATCATGGCAGTGGCCTATATCGCCAATTTCTCGGGCGCGTCGTCCAGCATCGGGCTGGCGCTGGCAAATGCGGGCGCCGTATTCCCACTGCTATCACCGATCATTGGCTGGCTGGGCGTGTTCATTACGGGCTCGGTGGTAAACAACAACACGCTGTTCGCCCACCTGCAGGCGATTACCGCCACGCAAATTGGCACCAGTCCGTCCCTGTTGGTCGCTGCCAATACCAGCGGCGGCGTCATGGCCAAGCTGATCTCGCCACAATCCATTGCCATTGCCGCCGCTGCGGTAGGCCAGGTCGGTCGAGAGTCCGAGATCATGCGCATGACGCTTACGTACAGCCTCGCCCTGTTGGCATACGTTTGCGTATGGACATGGCTACTGGCGCAATGGGTGCCCGCCACACTTTGAGCCGTGGGCAGGAGGCGGCGTTATGCAGCCGTCTCCTGTGGATACCAACCGAGATGCGCCTCGATCAGACGGCGGTTGGCCGTGCTGATGCTCGCTGGTGTGGATCGTATGTAGTGCTCGGCATGAGCGTATTGATCGGCAGGCAACCCTTTGAGGTAGTCGATAACGTCCGTTTCACTTGGCATGCGGTGGTTTTCCCCGCGGCTTCGCGGCGGCAGGGCGGTCCAAACCACCGCATCGATCCCCCTCGCAGTGGCCCAGGCTGCAATCCGGTCCGAGCAGGGCGAAGGACCGTATACGGCAGGCAAGCTTCCTACGCACTCGGGTTGAAACGCCGGAATGCCCTCGCGTTCACGCAGTTGCTCGCGCGCAACCGCCAGTTCAGCCACATCCAGAAGGGCCCAGAGAACCGGTACGTCGGCGACACCTGGGCACAGTACCGTCGCTAACTCACCCCCGTCGCTTTCCCGGGCGAACTCGATGGGCAACAGCGGCCCATCGTCGAACCATTCGGAGGCCAACGCCAGGTCACCCGGCTTCCAGATCAATGATCCCCAGCCCAAGCAGGCAATACGCATAGTGCTCCCCCCTCCCATGTCGTCATGGGTGGACACCCGTTACGCCGTGAAGGTGCGGCACGGTGCCATAGCCGCCCGGCGAACGGTGTGGACCGACCGTCTCCCACCGCGCGCAAGCGAACGGGCAGCATGGCGCCAGGTCTCATAGAGGAACGTCCTCCTGACGCATGCGATGATGTAGAGTTGGCGGTTCGATGCCCGGGTGTGCCCGTTTGCCCAGGGCCAGCGGTGGCACATGGACGACCCTCGAGTTCACGATTGGATTTACGGCGACAGCCCGGCGACCTGCACCGAATGAGCGCTTCAGACACGGCCCGATCCTCGCGCAAGCACTGGTTGATCTGCGAACACTGCGATTCGCTGTATGAGCGCGCGCCTCTGAAGCGGCGCCAGGCCGCGTACTGTCAGCGCTGCGGAGCTCTGTTGGAGCGCGGCGGTGGATTCTCGATCGAACAGCTACTGGCACTGTCCATTGCCGCTGCGATCCTTTACATATTCGCTAACATCTTTCCGGTCATTCAGATTCGCATGGAAGGCCTCACGAACGAGGCGTCCCTGTGGCAATCGGTGCAGGCGCTCGCTCAGGGTCGCATTACCCTGATTGCGCTGGTGGCAGGCCTCGCCATCATCTTTGCGCCCGGCCTGCAGATCATGCTGCTGGTCTGGGTGCTTGCCTTCGCCTATAGGCGTCGTGTTGCGCCGGGATTCAAGCTTTGCATGCGTACATTGGAGCATCTCCGTCCCTGGAGCATGCTCGAGGTGTGTCTGCTGGGGATTCTGGTGTCCATCGTAAAGCTCTCGGGCATGCTCAATGTGCATCCGGGCGCGGGTCTGTGGGCCATGGGCATGCTGACAGTACTCCTCATCCTTATTGCCAACCGGGATATCCGCCGGCTATGGGATGAGCTCCCGGTGCCAATGTCATGAGCCAGCCGCCTTACGCCTACGAGCGTAGCCTCGCCCTCTGCCATACCTGTGGATATGCCTGTGATCTGGATGCTCACACCTGCCCCCGATGCCAGTCAGCGGTGCATCGACGGAAGCCGAACAGCTATGCGCGCACCTGGGCGCTGCTGATCGCTAGCCTGATCTTCTACATACCGGCCAATACCCTGCCGGTGATGTACACCAGCCTGCTGGGCAGCGCCGCCGAAAGCACGATCATGAGTGGCGTTATCGAGTTCTGGAAAGAAGGCTCCTGGGATATCGCCGCGCTGATCTTCATCGCCAGCATCGCCGTCCCGTGCCTGAAGTTCTTCATTCTCGCTCTGCTGCTGATCACCTGTCAGCGACGTAGTCGATGGGCACTGCGCGAGCGTGCACGGCTGTACCGGTTCATCGAGCTGATTGGCTACTGGTCGATGCTGGACGTGCTGGTCGTTGCCCTGGTCGCAGCGCTGGTGCAATTTCGCGCACTCAGCACCATCGAGCCACGAATCGGTATCCTGTTCTTCGGCCTGGTCGTTGTGCTGACGATGCTGGCCGCAATGACTTTCGACCCCCGCAAGATCTGGGACGCAGAGGTAAACGATGTCCGATAGGCCCAACCCGTCCGCACCGACTCCGGAGGTGAGAAGCCACCGTTTCCGTATCTCGCTGATATGGCTGGTGCCCATTGCGGCCGCGCTAGTGGGACTGTCCATGGTCATCCACAGCTGGTTATCCACAGGCCCCACCGTCGTGGTGAGCTTTCAGACCGCTGAAGGCCTGGAAGCCAACCGTACCCAAGTGAAGTACAAGAATGTGGTCATCGGCACGGTGACCCGCATTCAGCTCAGCGATGATCGCTCACACGTCAACGCTACGATCGAGCTGGACAAATCAGCCCACCCGTTTACTCGCGAAGATTCGCGCTTCTGGGTCGTGCGTCCACGGATCGGGGCCGGCGGGGTATCCGGCATCGATACCTTGCTATCGGGTGTATTCATCGGCGCGGACGCCGGCCGCTCCGAGGAAACCAGCACCACGTTCGAAGGACTGGAACAGCCTCCCGCTGTAACCTACGGCCAGCCCGGCAAGCGCTTCACGCTGCATACGGGCGATTTGGGATCGCTGTATGTGGGTGCGCCAGTCTATTACCGTCGCATTCAGGTTGGCCAGGTCGTTTCCTACACCCTGGCGAACGACGGCAAGGGCGTGGACATCGAGATCTTCGTGAATGCCCCGCATGACCGCTTCGTGCTGACCGACTCGCGGTTCTGGAACGCCAGCGGCATCGATGTTGCATTGGGCGCGAATGGCTTGAGGGTAAACGCCGAGTCGCTGTCGACCATCGTGGCAGGCGGCATCGCGTTCCGTGAGCCCAACTGGACGCCTGAGCCCAAGGCGGCGGACGAATACACCGAATTCCAGCTGTTCGCTGACCAGCAAACAGCCCTGGCCCCTCCAGACGGCGAGCCCCGCTATATCCGCATGCGCTTCAACCAGTCCCTGCGCGGCATGCGTCTGGACGCGCCGGTCGAGTTCCTCGGCATCAACGTCGGCCGCGTCGTATCGATGGATCTGGAGTACGACGAAAAGACCGGGGACTTCCCGACGACTGTGGGCGCGGTGATTTATCCACAGCGCCTCGGCCGCGCTCATGAGCAACTCGTGAAGGAAATGGGTGGCGAAGGCGAGGAGATGACTGCCAAGCTCATCAAACGCTTCGTGGATCGAGGCCTGCGCGCCGAAGCCCGTACCGGGAACCTGCTGACAGGCCAGCTCTACATTGCCTTGGAGTTCTCACCGAACGCACCGAAAGTGGCCTTCAATGCCAAGGCACAACCGATCGAGATTCCCACCGTGGCCGGCAGCTTCGACCGGTTGCAGGAGCAGCTTCAGGCCATGGTCGACAAGATCAGCCGCCTGCCGGTAGACGAGATCGGCAACAACCTCAACGGGAGCCTCGCCGAGCTTCGCAACACGCTAAAGCAAGTCAATGGGCAGGTCCTGCCGGAGATGAAAGGCACGCTGCAGCAGGCGAACGAGACGCTGGAACAGGTCGCCCGAACCATGGAAACGACCCGTCAGACGCTGGCCGACGACTCGCCGCAACTCCAGCAGGTCGAGACGACGATGGAAGAACTCCAGCGCACCGCCCGCTCGATGCGTGTGCTGACCGACTACCTAAGCCGGCATCCCGAAGCCCTCATTCGCGGCCGTTCGAGCGAAGCCGCGCCGGGTTCCTATCAACCGCCGACGCCTTCACGCCGATCCATGGAGCCCTGACATGACATCAATCCAACGCCTGCTGGCCGTCGCCGCGACGCTGACCCTGACGGCATGCAGCTCCGCGCCGCCCACGCAGTACTACACGCTGATCGCTCCGCCGTTCACCGCCGACAGTGCCGCCACGGCGCCGGTCGGCTTTCAGTTCAACGTTCAGTCCCTGCGCGTGCCTGTGCAGGTCGACCAACCGCAACTTGTGATTCGGCAGGGCGACGGCACGCTGGCGATCCTGGAGAACGAGCGCTGGGGCTCGCCCTTGGCAGACGAGTTTCACGACGCGCTGGTGGCCCGCATGGAACATCGACTGGGCACCCGCGACCTGTCCGGCCTGCCCCGCGACAGTGAGCGAGATCAGCTCGCATTACGCATGGATGTGCGCCGCTTCGAGTCGATCCCCGGCCATTACGCACTCGTCGACGCCGTCTGGAGCCTGGAACTGCGGACCCCGAACGACGGCCGCCGCAGCCTGACGTGCAGCACGACCGTTACCGAAGCCTCCGGCGAAGGGCTGGAAAACGTCGTCGTTGCGCATCAGCGCGGGGTCACGAAGCTTGCCGACACTGTCTCCGACACCGCGCGGCGCTGGGCCAGCAATCCCGCACAGGGATGTCCGGCCGCCCGGTAAACACGCGGTTCCGGTGGAAGCCCTGCGGGATTCCGCCCTACGAAGCTGCGCCTGCGACGGCTGAGGCAGCGGACCTGTAGGGTGGATCAGCCGCAGGCGTAATCCACCGTTTACCGCATCAGCCATCAGCCATCAGCCATCAGCCCCAGGCCCCGAACCCAATCACAATTTGCCGCTCACTCGCGGTACCGGCGGAAGCCCTGCGGGATTCCGCCCTACGAAGTCGTGCATACGACGGCAAAGTCGGCAGCCTGTAGACCCGTAGGGTGGATTAGCCGCAGGCGTAATCCACCGTTTACCGCGTCCGCCATCCGCCCCACTTCCAATCACAATGGCGCCGCACTTGCGGTTCCGGCCAGAGCCTGCGGGACTCAGCCCTACAGAACAGGGTTCCTCCCGGCGCTATACCCTCGCGGTACGGCAGAACACGGCGCATGCGTCACTGAAACATCGTGGAACAACCAGACGAAACGGCAGTCACACGGACGCCATAGCACTTTGGTCATTCGCGAGTAGGGACGTCGCGGGCCATATCCGATGAAGCCGCGACACGATGGAGAAGATGTCCGCCTGGCTTCCCCTGTTGGAATCCCTCGCTGATGCAGCCACGCTTTAGCCCAGCCACCGATGATGCGTATCGCAACGACATTCAGGGTGTCCGCGCCATCGGCGCCCTCTTCATTGCCGTCTACCACATCTGGCTGGCCAAGGTATCCGGGGGCGTGGACGTCTTCTTCGTCATTTCGGGTTTTTTGATGGCCAGCCTGCTGGCCCGTCAGTTCAACCGCGAGGGGCGCATTCGGCCCTTCCTGTTCTGGGGTAACCTGGTTCGACGAATCGCACCTTCTGCCTACTTCGTACTGCTGTGCACCCTGGGACTTGCGTACCTATTCGTCCCGGAAACGCTGTGGACGCAGGTGATCAAGGAGACGGTCCATAGCGCTGTCCACTACGAGAACATCGGCCTGATGCGCTCGTCCGTTGACTATCTCGCACGAGACAACCCGCCCAGCCCTGTCCAGCAGTTCTGGGCACTTTCGATGCAGGTGCAGTTCTACGCCGTGCTACCCCTGCTATTAATGGGTACGTTCGCCCTGGCCAGCCGCGTCGGGTCTACCAAGCCCGTCTTCATCGTGCTGGGAAGCCTGATCGCCGCATCCTTCGCCTATTCCCTGTTTGCCACACCGCTCAATCCCGCGCCGGCCTACTTCAACCCCCTGACCCGGGCATGGGAGTTCCTGTCCGGTTCGCTTCTCGCATTCGCCCTGCCGTGGATTCGGCTCAGCGCGGCCGTACGCACCGTTTTGGCCACGATCGGACTGGCGATCCTGTTGTTTGCCGGCCTCGTCATTCCCGTCGACTTCCACTATCCGGGCTATATCGCGCTCGTACCCGTGGCCGCCGCACTCTTTCTCATCATGTCCGGCGCAAAGGACCAGAGCACCTGGGTCAAGCGCCTCCTGTCCCACCCTTCGCTGGTGGCGGTCGGCAGCGTGTCGTTCACGCTTTACCTGTGGCACTGGCCGCTACTGGTAGTGGCGCGGGAATACAACCGGGGCGCCAATCTCAGCCTCCTGCAGGGGGTCGGGGTCATCGCACTGTCCATCGTGTTGGCATTCCTGACCAGCCGTCTCGTGGAACAACCGCTGCGCTCGCGGCGCAAACCGGAAGGGCTCCAGGTACTGGTCCCCTACGCCATCGGAGTGGCCTTCATCGCGCCGGTACTGGTCAGTGCGGGCCTGTGGCGTCATCACCTCAACGGCATCGTGGCAGCCGAAGCGGCGGTCGCGCAGACCTTCGATGCGACGCCCCCGCCACTGGCAGAAGTACAGACCGACACCACCGCCATCAGCCGCGATACGTTCATTGCGGTGAAGAGTGTGCTCCCGGATGCCTACGGTGATGGCTGCCATCAGGACGCTGTCTCCCCAGACGTGAAGGAGTGTGCCTACGGGGATGAAAACGCGACGACGACTGTGGCGCTCGTTGGCGGCTCGCATTCGGCGCAATGGCTGCCGGCGCTGAACATCATTGGCCAGGAGAACGGCTTCAAGGTCATCAACATCACCAAGAGCGACTGTCCGTTAGGCGCGCTCGCTGAATCGGATCCCTCGTGCGCGGAATGGAACAGCCGGGTCATGACCCGATTGGGTGAACTCAAGCCGGACGCCGTCGTGACCACCTCGACGCGAGCAGTGAAGGACAGTGGCGAGGAGTACGTACCGGACAGCTATGTTGAACAGTGGCGCGCACTGGACGCCCAGGACATTCCTGTCGTGGCGATCCGTGACAACCCGTCCTTCGAATTCGACACCATCGATTGCATCTCTCGCCACAAGCAGGATCCACAGTTCTGTGCCAAGCCACGCGACGAGTCACTGGCGGCCGAAGATCCTGCCGAGGAGGTCGAAGCGCAGGTCGATAATCTGGCCACGGTCGACATGTCCGAATTCCTGTGCACGGATGACACCTGCCCAACCGTCACGAACGATCACCTGATGTACCGTGACTGGCAGCACCTGAACGTACCGTTCGTGGTGTCTCTGACCACAGCCCTGAGCGAAAAACTGGCCGAGGCACGTCCCGAAACCTTTACGGCACTGCCTACCGAACCGGACTCGGAAGAGGACGCCACGCAGCTGAGCCTGCACAAGCCCTGACGGCGCTCGACATCGGGTCGCGCGGGCCCGGCGCTGTCCAACAGCCGCCGGGCCTTTCATATTCGAAAGTGCCCAGGCAGCTCTCCGCCCCGGTTGAATGCGCCCGGCAGCGGCGCTATCACCCACGCCTCCGGGGCCGGTGGCGCGGATTCGGAAGCGGGCTGCGCGCTCAACAGCCCCACCAGCACGCACATTTGCGGCCCGGATGGCGCTCTGCTAACGTCGCCGCGACTACCTGCCTGCGAGATTTTCATGGCCCGCAAGAAAGCCCCGCTCGACTTCGAACAGTCCCTTGCCGATCTACAGGCCCTCGTCGAGCGCCTGGAGGGTGGCGAACTGTCACTCGAAGACTCACTGACCGCCTTCGAACAGGGCATCCGCCTGACGCGAGATTGCCAGGCGGCACTGACCCAGGCTGAGCAGAAGGTCCAGATTCTCATGGAGCGTGACGGTGAATTGGAAGAAGCACCGTTCGAAACGGACGTCAACGAATGATCAAGGCGTATCAGCAACGCTGCCAGGCTCGCATCGATGCGGCCCTTCTCCCCCTTTTCGCTGCACCGGCAAACGATCTCGGTCGCCTCTATGAGGCAATGCGCTATAGCGTGATGAATGGCGGTAAACGCGTCCGTCCTCTGCTCGTCTATGCGGCCTGCGAGGCCTTGGGCGGCGCAGCGGACCGAGCGGATGGCGCGGCCTGCGCGGTCGAACTCGTCCATGCCTATTCACTGGTACACGACGATCTGCCTGCCATGGACGATGATGACCTTCGTCGAGGCCAGCCCACTACACACAAGGCATTCGACGAAGCCAGCGCCATCCTCGCAGGCGACGGTCTGCAAGCACTTGCGTTCGAGGTGCTGACCGATGCAACACGCAATCCTCAGAGCGCCGATACCCGACTAGCCATGGTCTGGGCACTCGCGCGCGCGGCCGGCCCCGCCGGTATGGTGGGAGGCCAGGCGATCGACCTGGGTTCGGTTGCCGTGAAACTCGATCGGGCGGCCCTGGAACGCATGCATCGCCACAAGACCGGAGCCCTGATTGAAGCAAGTGTCCGCCTCGGGGCGCTGGCCAGCGAAAACGCCAGCGACGCGAATCTCGAACATCTGACGCAATACGCGCGTGCCGTGGGGCTGGCCTTCCAGGTGCAGGACGACATACTCGACGTCGAAAGCGATACCGAAACGTTGGGCAAACGCCAGGGGGCTGACATTGCAAGGGACAAGCCAACCTACCCTGCGCTGCTTGGCCTGGACGAAGCGAAAAGCTACGCCCTACAACTGCGAGATCAGGCCCTCGAGGCATTGGTCAGTTACGACGACAAGGCCGAACCCCTGCGTGCATTGGCACGTTATATCGTCGAACGCCGCAACTGAAACCAGGCTTCCGCAGCCCTGACCAAGGCGGCGGAACACCCGACCTTACCGCTGGTCGAAGCCCTGCTCTACCCGTGGCAGAGGTGCCGCACGGCTCCTGCCGTCCATGGTGCTCTGCATACCTGATCCGCATCAGGTACACTTCGCCCCCTTCACCCGATCATAACGACTTGCCTGATGCCAAAGACGTTCCACGAGATTCCCCGAGAACGGCCTCACACTCCCCTGCTCGATCGCGTCTCGACGCCGGATGACCTGCGGCGCCTGGGTGAATCGGAGCTGGAAGCGCTGGCTGACGAATTACGCTTGGATCTGCTCTACACCGTAGGCCAGAGCGGCGGGCACTTCGGTGCCGGGCTCGGCGTCGTGGAACTGACCATCGCACTGCATTACGCCTATGACACACCCGAGGATCGTCTGGTCTGGGACGTCGGCCATCAGGCGTACCCCCACAAGATCCTGACCGGTCGACGCGATCGCATGCACAGCCTGCGGCAGAAGGACGGTATCGCGGCGTTTCCGCGTCGCTCAGAGAGCCCGTACGACACGTTCGGTGTCGGCCACTCGAGCACGTCGATCAGCGCAGCGCTTGGCATGGCAATCGCTGCCCGCATGCAGGGCAGCTCGCGAAAGAGCGTTGCCGTGATCGGCGACGGCGCGTTGACCGCCGGCATGGCATTCGAAGCGCTCAACCACGCCTCCGATGTGGGCGCGAACATGCTCGTCGTGCTCAACGACAATGACATGTCCATTTCCCGGAACGTCGGCGGGTTGTCGAATTACCTGGCCAAGCTGCTTTCCAGCCGTACCTATGCCCATGTCCGCGAGGGTGGAAAGAAGGTACTGTCGCGCCTGCCAGGTGCTCTGGAGATCGCTCGCCGTACCGAGGAGCATGCCAAGGGCATGCTGGTGCAAGGCACCCTGTTCGAGGAACTGGGCTGGAACTACATCGGCCCCATCGACGGCCATGACCTGCCGACACTGGTAACCACGCTGCGCAACATGCGCGACCTGGAAGGGCCGCAGTTTCTGCATGTCATCACGACCAAGGGCAAGGGCTTCGCGCCTGCCGAAGTCGACCCGATCGGCTACCACGCAATCACCAAGCTGGATCCACTCGATGCGCCGCCCAAGAAGGCTGGCGGACCGAAGTATTCAAGCGTGTTCGGCCAATGGCTGTGCGACATGGCCGAGCACGACACGCGTCTGGCCGGCATAACACCCGCCATGAAGGAAGGCTCTGACCTCGTCGCCTTCAGTGAACGCTTCCCCGATCGCTACTTCGATGTCGCCATCGCCGAGCAGCATGCGGTCACGCTTGCCGCTGGCATGGCTTGCGATGGCGCCAAGCCCGTCGTGGCGATCTACTCCACGTTCCTCCAGCGCGCGTACGACCAGCTGATCCACGACGTCGCCGTGCAGAATCTGGATGTCCTTTTCGCCATCGACCGCGCCGGGCTCGTCGGCGAGGACGGTCCGACTCACGCGGGCAGCTTCGACCTGAGCTACCTGCGCTGTATTCCGGGCATGCTCGTCATGACCCCCAGCGATGAAAACGAACTGCGCCGCATGCTGACGACGGGCTACCTGTTCGAAGGCCCGGCCGCCGTGCGCTATCCCCGTGGTACCGGCCCGAACGCTCAAATCGAACCGGGCCTCGAGCCGCTGGAGATCGGTAAGGGCGTCGTACGCTGCCAGGGTAGCCGTGTGGCGTTGCTCGTATTCGGCGTCCAGCTGCAAGCCGCGCTCGAAGCAGGAGCCCGCCTGGATGCGACCGTAGTCGACATGCGCTTCGTCAAGCCGCTGGACGAAGCACTCGTTCGCCAAATGGCCGACAGCCATGAGCTACTCGTGACGATCGAAGAAAACAGCGTCATGGGTGGCGCTGGGAGCGCGGTCAGCGAGTTCCTGGCATCCGAAGGGCGCGCCGAGCCAATCCTTCAGCTTGGTCTACCTGATCGCTACGTCGAACATGCGAAGCCAGAAGAAATGCTGGCCGAATGCGGGCTGGATGCTACCGGTATCGAGCGGGCTATCCGCGCACGCCTGATCGATCCACCAAAGGCCATTTCGGCCATCTGATCCGACGTAAAGGGGCCCCGCACTATTCAAGCGCGGCCCCGTGTCCTATTACACCCATCCCTGAGCCTTGAGCTCGTCCTTGATGTACGCATAGAAAACGGGCGCGGCCACCAATCCGGCGAGCCCGAACAGCGCATCGAATACCAGCATCGCAAGCAACAGTTCCCAGGCCCGTGCCTTGATCTGCCCCCCCACGATCCGTGCGTTGAGGAAATACTCGACCTTGTGGATCAAGATCAGATAACCCAGCGCGCCCAACGCTACCCATACGGAAACGGACAGACCGACAATGAAAATGGCCGTATTCGAGATCAGGTTACCTACCACGGGCAATAGCCCGGCGACAAAGGTCACCAAGATCAGTGTTTTCGTCAGCGGAAGGTCAACGCCCATCAATGGCAGCACGCCCAGCAGGAAGATGGCTGTGAAGGTCGTATTGAGCAGGGAAATCTTGATCTGGGCGAAGACAATGTTGCGAAACGCACGGGCAAGCCTCGAAATGCGCATGAGCATGGCCGCAGCCAAGGGGCGCATCGTATTAGGGTCTGGCGCATGCTGCAGCGCTATCACGGCGCCCAGGACCATGCCGATGAGCACGGTCACGAACATGTGAACCGCGCCCTTGCCCAGTAACTGGAGTTCAGCGACATGGCCGCGCAACCAGTCATGCACCGTGGCACGAATGTCGTCAACGTTCGCCGGAAGATACGTCACGACGCTTTCGGGCAACTGATCACGCGCGCGATCGATCACGCCCATGAGCTTGCCTAGCAACTGCCCCGGGTTGTGGATCTCGTGAAGAACGAGTGAAAACGCGCCGGCAAACGCTGCAGCCAGCACCAGGATCACGACCACACTGAGCAGACCGACCGCCAGCACTCGCCCCAGCCGTCCAGCAAAGAGCCGCTGCAGCGGCGGCGTCATGCTGTCGATGACTTCATGCACCAACAGGCCCGCCAGCAGGCAGGGGAGCAGATTGAAAGGAAGGACGAGGATCAGCGCCAGCCCCATGAGGATGGCGCTGGCCAGGGAAAACCGCTGGGAATGACTCATGATGCCCACTGCGAACTGCGACTCCTGCAATCTGCCATTTGGACGGGCATTTGACCAGCGGCTTCGCCAGACTGTGCCAAACCGCGGCGCGCAGCCTCCATTTTTAGGTGCGTCAGAGCCTTAACAGTCGCGCCTTCGGCCTGGCGCCTGGCGCGTCTGTGCGCGCTAGACGCGGCGTTCAGAGCTGTCAGGACTCGGCGACTTCGCCCTGATGCAGGTTGCCGAGGTAATGGCCGAGCTTGCCTGCTTTCGTTGCAAGATAATGCCGGTTGTGTGGGTTGAGTCCCGTCTGCAGAGGCTTCCGCTCGGCGACAAGCACGCCGAACCCCTTCATGGCATCGACCTTTCTTGGGTTGTTCGTCATGAGTTTGAGCGCCTGGATGCCAAGGTGGTCGAGCATGGGCTTGCAGATCGCATAGTCGCGCAGGTCCGCCGCGAAACCGAGTCGCTCGTTGGCTTCGACGGTGTCGGCACCGCCGTCCTGCAACTCGTACGCGCGGATCTTGTTCAGCAACCCGATACCCCGCCCTTCCTGGCGAAGATAAAGAAGCACGCCGCGGCCCTCTTCGGCGATGGCACGCAGGGCAGCCTCCAACTGGTAACCACAATCACAGCGCATGCTGAACAGGGCATCGCCTGTCAGGCACTCTGAATGGATTCGCCCAAGCACAGGCTGACCATCATCCACCTCGCCGAGTGTGAGCACGACATGCTCCTTGCCAGTGGCCTCGTCGAGAAAGCCGTGCATGGTGAAAATGGCGAAGGGCGTCGGCAGTTTCGACGCAGCAACGAACACGACGGACACGGGGTACTCCGATTTCAAGCGGTGGCCGCGACTCATTGGCCGCCGACGCCACCCGTTAGAGGGCAATCTCGTTCACTCTCACCAGGCGAAGCCGCCGGTGAAGAAATCATTCACTCGTCGAACGGGTACTCCCAGTTCCAACGTTCATAGACCGGACGCAGCGCACCGCTGCCGACCAGTTGAGCCATGCGCTCATCGTAAATATCCGCCAGCGCCATGGCGGAAGGCGTCTTGGCGAAGCCCAGGTACAGCGGCAACTTCAGCAGCTTTGTCACGCGATAGCGTCGGCGGTCCCTGGTCTGCTCGAGCATCATGTCGACATCCACTCGCGCGTCGATGAAATAATCCGCCCGTCTCGCATCGATCATTGGCAACACGGTGTCGCGCTTCTGGATTTCCTGAAAACGGGTAACGCCCGGCAGGTAACGCTCGTATCGATAGCCACGAATCCAGACGAGCTTCGCATTGCCTAGCACCTCCGCCGTTGGTAGCGGTGCATCGGCAAGGCCCAGCGCACTGACGTAATCACGGTCAAAATGCCAGCGTGGATAATGAACGCCCTCCACTTCGCGGTCATAGGCGCCCACCCAGGCATCAGCCTCGCCGCGCTTCACCAGCCCGACGGAGCGACTGTAGGGCACCGTGTGTATATTGACCTGAACTCCGGCCGGCTCGAATACCAGCTTGAGCACTTCCCAAGCCACGCCCCTGCCGTCGTCTTCCGTAAACGAAGGCCAGCGCTCGCTGACCAGATGTATTTCCTTCGGCGTTTCGTCTGCGGCCTGTGCGACCACGGCACTCATGCACATCAGCAGCAGGGTCATGCGCATCAGCATATCCATCTGCCTGGCGACGTGGCCCGGATATGCCGCGTGACCGCTCATGCTCAGGCAACCGCCATCAAGATGGCCTGCAGCGCCGCCCAGGCGCAGATACCGGCCACGATATCGTCGAGCATGATACCCAGGCCACCGTCTACGTTGCGGTCCAGCCAGCTGATGGGCCAGGGCTTGAAGATGTCGAACAGACGGAACAACGCAAAGCCCAGCAACCACCAGTACCACACGGCGGGCGCCAGCCAGAGCGTTATCCACATCCCGACCATTTCATCCCAGACGATACCTTCATGGTCGTGCACACCCAGGTCACGAGCGACCCGGCCGCACAGCCAGCAACCGAACACCATGGTCGCTGCCAACATCAGGCCGTAGCCCCACTGTGGCAGCATCAGCCAGAGCGGCATGAATGGAAGCGCCATCAGCGAACCCCAGGTCCCCGGAGCCTTGCGCATCGTGCCGGAACCCAACCCGAAGGCAAGGAAATGCCACGGATTGCGCCAGACCAAACTGGGGGTAGGTGAAGGAACGGTTTGGTCGAGTACGGGATCGGTCATGAATGCTGTCCAAAATGCATGTAGCCGGTTCGGGACGGCGTCAGCTCGATGCCACACGAATCGACCAGGCGTATGGCCGGTCCCTGCGCGTCCACCTCACCAATCCGTACCGTCTCTGGCCAGGCCGCGTGCAGTGCGTCCCAGCGCTCCGCCGGAAGGGTAAAGGCGAGTCGGTAGTCATCACCTCCCGACAAGGCAAAGCTCAACGCGTCCGGCTCGCCTACCCAATCTGCAAGAGCCGCGGGTACCGGAACGCAATGGGTATCGATCCTCAGGCTCACGCCGGAGGCGCGTGCGATGTGCATGCAGTCAGCCACAAGGCCATCGGAAATATCGAGTGCCGAAGTTGCGACACCTCTCAATGCCTGCCCCAGTTCAAGCTGCGGCATTGGCGACCAGTAGCGTTCGGCCAGACGCTGCGCAAGCCCGTCGGGCGGCGTCGCTCGGCCAAGCACCATATCCACCGCAGCCGCTGCCTCGCCAAGCGATCCGCCCACACAGAGCAGATCGCCGACCCGCGCACCGTCCCGGCGCAGCGCCTGGCTCGACGGAACGCTGCCGAACACCGTGAGCGTCATGCTCAAAGGCCCGCGGGTGGTGTCCCCGCCCAATAGGCTCATCTTGCAGCGGTGTGCCATGGCGTCGAGCCCGCCCGAGAAGCGGTCGAGCCAGGCTACATCCAGGGTGGGCAAGGTAAGCGCCAAGGTAAAACCGATGGGTCGAGCCCCCATTCCGGCCAGATCGCTCGCAGTGACAGCCAACGCGCGCTGGCCCAGTGCGAACGGATCGCACGCGGCCGGAAAATGAACGCCGCTGACCAGCGTATCGGTGGAAATGGCAAGCTGTTCCCCAGGCAGGGGCTGAAGCAAGGCGCAGTCATCACCAATACCCAGCGCCACATCCGGGCCGCCGCGGGCGCAACGCGCCGACGCGAAGAAGCGGCCGATCAGCTCGAACTCGTCCACCCGGTCAGGCCTTGCCCGCCCGCACTTCTACACCGCGCAGCTGGGGTGCAAGCTTGTCCAGAACGCCATTGACGAACTTGTGGCCGTCCGTCGCGCCGAACACCTTCGCCAGCTCGATGCCTTCGTTGATGACCACACGGTAAGGCACGTCGATGCGATTCATCAGCTCGAACGTGGACAAACGAAGGATCGCAAGTTCGACCGGGTCCATATCGTCCAGCGAACGGTCCAGCAGCGGGACGAGCAGCTCGTCGATGTCCGCCTTCTTGCGCGGAACGCCGTGCAGCAACTCGTGGAAGTAGGCGCCGTCGACACCTGAGAAATCATTATCGACCCGAAATTGGGCTTCGATCTCGTTGAGTGCCTGGCCAGCCATTTGCCACTGGTACAGCGCCTGAGTCGCCAGGCTGCGCGCCACGCGGCGCTGAGCGATCTTGCCCTTGGCAGGTTTCGCCGGCTGAGCGTCGGCGCTGTCGTCGTGATTCAGGCTCACTTGGCCTCCAGGGCAGCCAGCAGGCTGACCATTTCAAGCGCGGACAATGCCGCTTCGGCACCCTTGTTACCAGCCTTGGTACCCGAGCGCTCGATGGCCTGTTCGATGGTATCGACGGTCAAGACGCCGAAGGCGACCGGCACGCCGAAGTCCATGGATACCTGCGCCAGACCCTTGGTGCATTCGCCCGCAACGTACTCGAAGTGCGGTGTGCCACCGCGAATTACAGCACCCAAGGCGACGATTGCGGCGAATTCACCACGCTGCGCGACCTTCTGGCAGACCAGCGGGATCTCGAACGCACCCGGTGCGCGGATGACGGTGATGTCGCTCTCGGGCACACCATGGCGAACCAGGGCATCCACCGCGCCGCTCACGAGGCTCTCGACGACGAAACTGTTGAAGCGACCGACAACCAGGGCGAATTTGCCCTGCGGTGCAGTGAAGGTACCTTCGATGGTCTTCAGGGGCATGGAAATCTCTTTGTGCGTTGAGGAGTCGCAGACCAGACGCCGCGGCTCCTCTCAAACTATGAATGCCAAATCAGCTGCGGCCTCGGGAGGCCGCAGGGAGATCATTCGGCGGACAGGTATTCTACAACCTCGAGGTCGAAGCCGGATATTGCATTGAACTTCATGGGCGAGCTCATCAGGCGCATCTGACGAACGCCCAGGTCGCGCAGAATCTGCGAACCGGCGCCAACGGTACTGTAGGTGCTGGGGTTCTTCTTGTTCGTCCCGTCGACATCGCGGATATGGGCCAGCAACTCTTCGCCGTCCGGAGAATGGCCAAGCAACAGCACCACACCACTTCCTTCCCGAGCGACAGCTGCCATGGCCGCACGAAGGCTCCACCGGCCTGCCTGGCGGATCATCAACAGGTCGCGTAAAGGATCCATGTTATGAACCCGGACCAGCGCCGGTACGTCCGGACGCACTTCGCCGAGCGTCAGTGCCATGTGCACGTCACCTTCCACCGAGTCGCGGTAGGTCACCAGGTTGAAGTGCCCGAACTCGGTGTCGATCGGCTGCTCGCTGATGCGCTCGATCGTGCGCTCGTGGATGAGGCGATAGTGAATGAGGTCAGCAATGGTACCGATCTTGATGCCGTGCTGCTCGGCGAACACTTCGAGTTCGGCGCGACGCGACATACTGCCATCATCGTTCATGACTTCGCAGATAACGCCGCTGGGCTCGAAACCCGCCATACGAGCAAGGTCACACGCTGCCTCGGTGTGGCCGGCACGCGCCAGTACGCCACCAGGCTGGGCCATCAGCGGGAAAATGTGGCCAGGGCTGACAATGTCTTCGGCCTTGGCGCCTTTCGCGGCAGCAGCTTGCACGGTACGCGCGCGATCGGCGGCAGAAATGCCGGTGGTCACGCCCTCGGCGGCCTCGATGGATACGGTGAATTTGGTACCGAAACCCGAACCGTTGCGGGGTGCCATCAGGGGCAGGCGCAGCAGTTCGCAACGCTCGCGCGTCATCGGCATGCAGATCAGGCCGCGCGCATGCTTGGCCATGAAATTGATGTGCTCGGCACGGACGCACTCGGAGGCCATGATCAGGTCCCCTTCGTTTTCACGGTCCTCGTCATCCATGAGGATGACCATCTTGCCCTGACGGATGTCTTCGATGATTTCTTCGATGCTGTTGAGTGCCACGGCGGGGTCCTTAACGATTCAGATAGCCGTGCTCGGCCAGAAAGCTTTCACTGATGCCGGTCGCGCTGGGCTCGGCGGCCTTGTCGCCAAGCAACAGACGTTCGATATAGCGCGCCAGCAGGTCGACCTCGAGATTGACGCGGCGACCGGCGTGGTAGTCCGCCATGATGGTTTCACCCAGCGTATGCGGCACGATGGTCAATTCGAACTCATCGCCATTGACCGCGTTAACGGTGAGGCTCGTCCCGTCGACCGTGATCGAGCCCTTCAGCGCGATATAACGCGCAAGCTCGCGCGGCGCTTTTACGGTGAACTGAACGGCGCGTGCGTTATCGGCACGCTTGATGACCTCGCCAACGCCATCGACATGGCCACTGACGAGGTGCCCACCCAGGCGGCTGGTCGGCGTCAGCGCCTTCTCGAGATTGACCCGGGCACCCGGCTTGAGGTCGACGAAGGCACTTCGAGCAATGGTCTCGCGACTGACATCAGCCCAGAAACCATTACCGGGCAGATCCACAGCGGTCAGGCAGACGCCATTGACGGCAATACTGTCCCCAAGCTTCACATCGCCCAGATCCAGCTTGCCGGTCTCGATCATGACACGCAGGTCGCCGCCACTCGGAACGAGGGTGCGCACGTGTCCAATGGACTCGATTATGCCGGTGAACATGAGGCCTCCTGTGTCGAGGAAGACCCTTTGATGAAAAGACGCATGGAAACGCACTCCTGTTTTTCATGAAAAACAGGGCATGGATCGAAGGGAAAAATGCAAACGAGCGCCGCTCGGCCGCAGCGCCAGGCACATTCCGCTCTCTCTCATCCGGACTCTAACCGTCGGCTCCGGGATCACACCGGATCTGCTGACCTTGCTGGAAGCAAGCGCTCGCGGGCTCGACGCATTGCGCGTCATCACCGCCGGTGGGGAATTTCGCCCCGCCCTGAGAACGTAAGTGGTCGTAAACGACCGGCAGCGTTTTTAACACAGCTGGCCGTTTACGCAAAGTCCGCAGGGCCGGGCGGCACTGTTTAGTCGCGCAAATCGTCAGGCAGGGCGAGCGGTGATAAGCCAATCCTTGCCAATGGGCTGGATGCTTTTCACATCAAGCTGTGGAGCATCCGCCATATGCTCCAGGGGCAACTCCAGAAGCGGCCGCGCGCCAGAGCCGAGAAACTTCGGCGCCATGAATAGCTGGTACTCATCCACCAGTCCGAGCCGAGCAAAAGCGCCCGCCAGACGAGGACCAGCCTCTACCAGAACCTCGTTCATTCCGCAGGCGCCCAGCGAACGGATCAGGTTGCGCAGATCAACCTTGCCAGCTCCGTCCGTTGCCGGCATTTCCAGAAGCTCATGGCCATGCTTGGCATAGTCTTCGGGCATTCCACGGGTCGCACAGACCACCAGCGCCGGGCCCGCCTGGAAGAACGGAACAGTCAACGGCACGCGTAACGCACCATCGACCAGCACGCGCATGGGCTGGTCGCGCATGGCCAACTCGGTCAGCTCGGCATCGAGCCCGAGCTCTTGCGCACGCACATTCATGCGTGCACGGTCGGTCATGACTGTATCGGCCCCGGTCAGCACGACGCTGGAGCGCGCCCGCAGGCGCTGCACGGCAGAGCGAGCTTCCGGTCCCGTGATCCACTGGCTTTCGCCATTCCCCATGGCAGTGCGGCCGTCCATGCTCATGGCCATCTTTACCCGCACGAAGGGCATGCCGGTTTCCATTCGCGTGACGAATCCGATGTTCAACTCGCGCGCTTCGTCCGCCATCACCCCGCAGAGCACCTGAATATCGGCATCGACCAGGCGACCAAGGCCGCGACCGGCCACCTGCGGATTTGGATCGCGCATGGCAGCCACGACACGGGTAATACCCGCCTGCACCAGCGCCTCGGCGCAAGGTGGCGTACGCCCATGATGGCTGCACGGCTCGAGGGATACATAAGCAGTTGCGCCGCGAGCAAGCTCACCTGCCTGGGCGAGCGCATGGACCTCCGCGTGCGGTTCGCCTGCGCGCACGTGCCACCCCTCGCCCACGATGGTGCCGTCGCGCACGATGACGCAACCAACCCGGGGATTGGGGTGGGTGGAATACAGCCCCTTCTCGGCCAGCGCCAGGGCCCGGGCCATGTAGGCATGATCATTCATTCGCGTGTGGTCTCCCGTGACATCCGCTCGATCTCCTCGCGGAATTCCTTGACGTCCTGAAAGCGTCGATACACCGAGGCGAAACGGATGTAGGCCACTTCGTCCAGCTTCTGTAGTTCGTTCATGACCAATTCTCCCAGCACCCGCGACTTTACCTCTCGCTCGCCTGTCGCACGCAGCTTGTGCTTGATGTGGGAGATGGCCTCTTCAAGCCGCTCGATGCTGACGGGCCGCTTTTCCAACGCCCGTTGCATGCCCCCGCGAAGCTTCTCTTCATCGAAGGGCTGTCGGCTGCCGTCCTGTTTGATCAGTCGCGGCATCACCAGTTCAGCGGTCTCAAACGTCGTGAACCGTTCGCCACACGCAACGCACTCGCGACGCCGCCGAACCTGGTCTCCTTCGGCAACGAGTCGAGAGTCGATGACCTTGGTGTCATTGGCGGAGCAAAACGGGCAGTGCATGGCGGTCGCCGGAGTCGAATGAAAGGAGGCTCATGGTAGCGCATCCCCCATGCGACACAAGCGACGCGCCGAATGCGCTCCAGCCGCCACCGGACGGGACGGGGGAACACCCCAGCCCGGCCCGTGCCCAATGCCTAGCGCCTACCGCCCGCCGTTGTCGAAGCCTGCGGCATGGCAGACAAATAGCCGTCTTTTCGGTATATCGATAGCCGATTTCAACGCCGCGGACCCGCCCATGCTCAAACGCCCCCTTCTCTTCACGCTCGCGCTGCTGCTCTCTGCCTGCGCCAGCGACGCGCCTCCTCCGAGCACCCCATCCGTGCCGGAACCCCCTACCGCCGACATCGACACTGAAGTCCCCCTTCCAGCGGACTTTCATGCCGTCAGCGGTCGGCTGGAAGGTGCAGCAGCCGGGTCGGACATCGAGCTGGCCCTTCTGCAGATCGACGGCAGCGATCGCCCGCAACGTATGTTGGCCACGCTCAAGCTCAAGGGCACCGGTGCACCCATCCCGTTCAGGCTTGCCTTCAATCCGGAAAAGTACCCGGTCGGTCAGCGTGTGGAGTTGCACGGCCGCGTTACGCAGTCCGGCATGCTGTCCCAGAAGCTGCCGCCGCGCCGGGTCAACGGCCCGGATAATCAGGAGCTCGGCCGATTGGTTCTGGTCCCTGCACCTTGATTGCGCCCGACTCACTTCAGCAGGCGCTGCTTGGCACGCTGGGCGCGGCGCAGCTGGCGGCGACACCCTTACCTGGGACCGACCTGTCGCTGTGGCTTCTCGATCCTGCCAACATGCGTCGTGCCTTCGATGCAGATGAAACGCGGCGCATCCTGGAAGAGCCGCCCTACTGGTGCTTCTGCTGGGCGAGCGGCCTTGCGCTGGCCCAGTGGCTGACTTCGTATCCCGAGGTGGTTCGCGGCCGCCGTGTACTGGATTTCGGGTCAGGCTCAGGCGTCGCCGGAATTGCAGCGGCGCGGCTGGGTGCCACCGAAGTCGTGGCGTGCGACCTGGATCCGACTGCGCGACTGGCGACCATGGAAAACGCCCGGCTGAATGGCGTCGCCGTTCGCTGCGAAGCAGACGTGGGCAAGCTTCAAGAGCGCTTCGACCTGCTCATCGCGGCCGACGTGCTTTATGACCCGGCCAACCTGCCCCTGCTGGACCGCTTCGTGGAGTATGCGGATGACGTCCTGGTCGCTGACTCTCGTATCCGTCACTTCGCTCACCCCCGCTACCGCCGCATCGCGCGCCTGGCGAGCGATACCTGGCCGGACCTGGCCGAGTCGGACGAATTTCGAACCGTAAGCGTCTACCGGACGGGCACGATCCCACTCGAGGGCAACAACGCCCCTCTTGAACGATCGGCAGCGAAGCCCGAAGCTATCGGCTATCCCTTATCGCATGCTTGATCAGGACTTCCATGAGCGACTCGCCCTACATTTTTGACATCTCTGGCGCGGCCGACTTCGACCAGCGCGTAATCGAAGCCTCCTTCAACACCCCGGTACTCGTCGATTTCTGGGCCGAATGGTGCGCCCCCTGCAAGGCCCTTATGCCATTGCTCGCCCAGATCACCGAGGGCTATCGCGGCAGCCTCCTACTGGCCAAGGTCAACTGCGACATCGAGCAGGACGTGGTCATGCGTTTCGGCATTCGCAGCCTGCCGACCGTCGTGTTGTTCAAGGATGGCCAGCCGGTTGACGGGTTTGCAGGCGCACAGCCCGAGTCCGCCATCCGTGCCATGCTGCAGCCGCATGTCGCCGAACCCGCGCCCGAAGTCGAAGACCCACTGGACATCGCACGCGAACTCTTCGATGCCGGGCAGACGAGCGAGGCCGAAACCCTGCTCAAACAGGTGCTGGGCGAGGACAACGAAAACGCCGAAGCCCTGATTCTCTATGCCCGCTGCCTGGCCGAGCGCGGCGAACTCAAGGATGCAGCCGCCGTGCTGGACGCAGTGAAGGGCGACGAGCACAAGCAGGCGATTGCGGGCGCTCGCGCGCAGCTCACTTTCCTTGAGCAGGCGGGCGCCCTGCCAGACGCTGCCGAGCTGAAATCCCGCCTGGCCCAGGATCCAAACGATGACGAAGCCTGCTATCAGCTGGCCGTTCAGCAGCTGTCCCGGCAGCAGTACGACGCCGCACTCGAGGGCCTGCTGAACCTGTTCGTGCGCAACCGCACGTACGCCGACGGCCTACCGCACAAGACCTTGCTGCAGGTGTTCGACCTGCTGGGCAGCGACCACCCCCTGGTCACCCAGTACCGTCGCAAGCTTTACCAGGCGCTGTATTGATCGGAATGCGGGTCGTCTGTCGGCCCGCACCGCTCGCATGATTGATCATCACTCATATCTGGGAAAAACGCCTTGAACCCTGCCCGACTTCCGTTCTACCTGATACTTGCTAGCGCGGTCTTGTTAGGCGCGTGCACGCGTCAGGTAACCGAGCCCACCGTCACCCCGAGCCTGGACCTGCCAGCGCAGTTCGATGTTGAAAGAACGCGCCGTGGCGTCACGGACCACTTGACCGTCGTCGTAGAGCCGCGCGAAGAGGGCAGTTCGCAGTGGCAGATGAAAGATGCAGACGGGAGCGTCCTCGCCCTGTTGATTCTGCAGAACCTGCAATGGCACGCCTCCAAGGTCAGCTCTCCGTCGCCGCAGGCACGCGAGTTTTTCGCCGCACTCCTCTTCGCACTGACTGACGAATCCCAGCTGTCGGATGCCTACGCAGACGATGATTGGCGAGTCGCAGAAGATCGCCGCACGCTCTATATTGACGGCGCTCCGCATTGGCAGGTGATCTACGGCTCCGATGAACGGATGGAGCTTCGGATCGCCCAAGATGCCCGCTACATCATCACGTCCCGCTCGCCATACTTACAGTAGTCGAGGATCCACACGAGTGAGTCCAGTCTCCCGCGAGACGATCTCGACGAACGCCTGCAGCACCGGGGACAGCTCGCCGCTGCGGCGTACCAGCAATACCGACGTTTCGGCACCGGGATCGAGCAGCGGCCGATACACGACATTCTCGATCGCCACGCAGCGATACGAAGCAGGCAGTACCGAGACACCCAGGCCAGCGGCGACAAGCCCTATGATGGTCAGCGAGTCGCCGACCTCCTGGGATATCTTCGGGCTGAAGCCCGCCTGGCCTGCCAGGGTCATCAGCTGATCGTAAAGGCCTGTGCCGAACCCACGCGGAAAGAACACGAACGCCTCTTCGGCCAGCGCTGAAAGCGCAAGCGGTACGTTAGGCTCCGCTCCAAGCACATGCGCTGCATTGAGTACCGCGACCAGCGGCTCCGTGAACAGCGGCTGCGCCACGATCGAGCCTGGCAACGCGATAGGCCGGATGACGCCTACCTCGACCTGATCATTTCCCAGCGCCTCCACCACGCCCCGGCTGTTCATTTCCTGAAGCTCGAGCCGAACGTCAGGATAGGCACGGCGAAACGCGAGCAGGCTTCGCGGGATGATCGAGGTAAATGGCGCCGAGGCAGTAAAGCCCACCTTTAGCGAACCGATTTCGCCAAGCCCCGCGCGCTGGGCAATGTCCGTTGCACGTTCAACCTGCGCCAGTGCCAGCCGCGCCTGATCGAGAAACAACAGGCCGGCCTGAGTCAATGCCACACGCCGCTTGGTACGCTCCAGCAAGCGAACTCCGAGCTCATCCTCCAGCGCCTGGATCTGCTGGCTCAAGGGTGGCTGGGAAATGTTAAGGCGATCCGCCGCGCGTCCGAAATGCAATTCCTCCGCGACCGCCACGAAGTATCGAAGGTGTCTTAAATCCATAGCCCACTAATTCGCTCTGCATATTAGTCCTGTCGACTAATATATTGGAGATTCCAGTGGGGCACTCCTATCCTGTTACACATTCCAATTCCAACACCGTCCCGCGCGCTGCCTCACGGCAAGTGCTGCGGGCGCGTGGCTTGTGTGCAGAGGTTTGATTCATGAGTACTGGTCCCGATGCGTCGGAGCGCGCGGCGTTGACCGAGGCTGCGGTTGCGGACGCCGAAACGCGTAACGATACCCCCGGCGATGAACCCTATATCGAAAAAGGCACGCCGCAGTTTGTGCGGACCTCGCTTGCTTTGTTCGCTGGCGGATTTGCAACGTTTGCGTTGATTTACTGCGTGCAACCGCTAATGCCGATCTTTTCGGATGACTTTGGGCTCGATGCGGCTAGCAGCAGTCTGGTTCTGTCCATCTCCACTGCGATGCTTGCGATCGGCCTGTTGATCACAGGCCCCATCTCAGATGCGGTCGGCCGCAAATCGATCATGGTGGTTTCGCTGCTGGCCGCGGCGCTCTGCACCCTGGCGTGTGCCGTCACGAGTGACTGGTATGCGCTGCTCGTCTTCCGCGCCCTTATCGGCCTGGCGCTCAGCGGGCTTGCAGCCGTGGGCATGACATACCTGAGCGAGGAGATCCATCCGCGCTTTATCGGTCTGTCCATGGGGCTCTACATCAGCGGGAATGCAATTGGTGGGATGAGCGGGCGCTTGGTAAGCGGCGTCATGGTGGACTTCGTCTCCTGGCGGATCGCACTGGCGGTACTCGGCCTCGTCGCGCTCGCCGCCGCACTGGTGTTCTGGCGAATCCTGCCGGAATCGCGACATTTTCGCCCGCGCCGCCTCAACCTGGGCAATCTCATCGACGGCTTTACCCTGCACTTCCGCGATCGCGGCTTGCCCTGGCTGTTCCTGCAGGGGTTCCTCTTGATGGGTGCCTTCGTGACCGTATTCAACTACATCGGTTATCGATTGTTGGACGCCCCGTACCATATGAGCCAGGCATGGGTCGGTCTGATCTCCGTGGTCTATCTCTCGGGTATCTACAGCTCTGCTTTCATCGGCTCGCTAGCCGATCGTATGGGCCGGGGAAAGGTGCTTTGGGCCGTCATAGCGCTGATGGCTGGAGGGCTCTTTCTTACGCTGTTCGAACCGCTTTGGCTCGTCCTGCCCGGCCTGCTGCTGTTCACATTCGGCTTCTTCGGCGCGCACTCAACCGCCAGTAGCTGGATCGGCAAGCGGGCGCCGGTCGCCAAGGCCCAGGCCTCATCGCTTTATCTGTTCAGCTACTACGTGGGTTCAAGCCTTGCCGGTACGCTCGGAGGCTTGTTCTGGCACGGATTCGGATGGGCGGGCGTGGGCGCGTTTGTCGCTGCATTGCTGGGGCTATCGGTACTGGTCGCCCTGCATCTGGCGCGTGTGCCGCCGCTGGCTCAGGGCGCGCTGAACCTGCAGCGCGCCTGACGGGGCCTGTCAGCCCTGATGGTAGGGCGCCGACAGCTCGTGGACGGCTTCGATGAACGCGCCTGCGTTGGCGGGATCGACCTGGGGTGTGATGCCATGGCCCAGGTTGAAGACGTGCCCTGAACCCTTGCCGTAAGACGCCAGGATGCGAGCCACTTCCCGGCGGATGGCCTCCGGGCGTGCATAGAGGACGCTTGGGTCCATGTTGCCCTGCAGCGCGATGCGATCCCCTACACGGCGGCGCGCCTCGCCAATATCACACGTCCAGTCCAGACCCAACGCATCCGCCCCGGCGTCAGCCATCTGCTCGAGCCACAGCCCACCGTTCTTGGTGAACAGGATCACTGGGACCTTGCGGCCGTCATGCTCACGGATCAGGCCATCCACGATGCGCTTCATATAGGCCAGAGAGAACTCCAGGTAAGCCGCCGAGGACAGGTTTCCACCCCAGGTATCGAAGATCTGGACCGCTTGGGCACCATTGCGGATCTGCCCGTTCAGGTACGACGTAACCGATCGGGCAAGCTTGTCGAGCAGCGCATGAACGACCTCGGGCTGGTCGTACAGCATTGCCTTGCTCTTGCGGAAATCCTTGGAGGACGCACCTTCGATCATGTAGGTAGCCAGCGTCCACGGGCTGCCGGAAAAGCCAATCAGCGGCACCCGACCGTTCAAGGCGCTGCGAATCGTCCGCACGGCCTCCATCACATAGCCAAGGTCCGCATCGGGATCGGGAATCGGCAATGCGTCGACGTCGGCCGCGGTATCGATCACCTTACGAAACCGCGGGCCCTCGCCGGTCTCGAAATAAAGGCCTTGGCCCATGGCGTCGGGGATCGTGAGGATGTCGGAAAAGAGGATGGCCGCGTCCAACGGATAACGGTCCAGCGGTTGAAGCGTGACTTCGCAGGCGAACGACGGGTTCTGCATCAGGCTCATGAAGTCGCCGGCCTTGGCGCGGCTTTCACGGTACTCGGGGAGGTAACGGCCGGCCTGGCGCATCATCCAGACGGGCGTAACGTCCACAGGCTGCCCGGCGAGGGCGCGAAGGAAACGGTCGTTCTTCAGAACAGTCATGGACACGGCAATCCCGGCAGCAGAATGATCCGGCATTGTCGCAAACGCAAAAACAAAAGGCACGGCGAACGCCGTGCCTTTCACCCTATCGCGCCAATAGAGCGCAGGTTCGGTCAGACTTCCAGGTAATCCAGGATACCTTCTGCGGCCGTACGGCCTTCGAAGATAGCGGTCACGACCAGGTCCGAACCCCGCACCATGTCGCCGCCCGCAAAGATCTTCGGGTTGCTCGTCTGGTGTTTGAACTGACCGATGCCGGGTGCGACAACGCGGCCCTGGCTGTCGGTCTGGATATCGAACTCCTGGAACCATGGCTCGGGACTCGGACGGAAGCCGAACGCGATCAGCACAGCTTCGGCCGGGATGATCTCTTCCGAACCCGGGATCGGCTCAGGGCTGCGACGGCCGCGCGCGTCGGGCTCGCCCAAGCGCGTTTCCACGACCTTCACCCCTTCGACTTTGTCTTCACCAACAATCGCGATGGGCTGACGGTTGAAGAGGAACTTCACACCCTCTTCCTTCGCGTTCTTCACTTCCTTGCGCGAGCCCGGCATGTTCTCCTCGTCACGACGGTAGGCGCAGGTTACGGATTTCGCGCCCTGACGAATCGATGTGCGGTTGCAGTCCATGGCCGTATCGCCACCACCGAGCACCACGACCCGCTTGCCCTTCATGTCGACGAAGTCCTCGGGCAGCTTCTCGAACCCGAGATTGCGGTTCACGTTGGCAATGAGGAAGTCGAGTGCGTCGTGCACGCCTTCGAGGTCTTCACCCGGGAAACCACCTTTCATGTAGGTGTAGGTGCCCATGCCCATGAAGACGGCGTCGTACTCATCCAGCAACTGCTGCATGGTGATGTCGCGGCCCACTTCGGTGTTCAGACGGAATTCGATACCCATGCCGGTGAATACTTCCCGGCGACGTGTCAGGACGCTCTTCTCGAGCTTGAACTCAGGGATACCAAAGGTCAGCAGACCTCCGATTTCCGGATTGCGGTCGAAGACGACGGGCGTCACACCGTTGCGCACAAGAATGTCCGCACAGCCCAGCCCGGCGGGCCCGGCGCCAATGATGGCGACACGCTTGCCGGTCGGCTTGACCTTGGACATGTCCGGACGCCAGCCCATGGCAAAGGCAGTATCGGTGATGTACTTCTCTACCGAGCCGATGGTGACCGCACCGAACCCGTCGTTGAGCGTACAGGCACCCTCACACAGGCGGTCCTGCGGGCATACGCGGCCGCAGACTTCCGGCAGCGTGTTGGTCTGGTGCGACAGCTCGGCCGCGGCCAGGATGTTGCCCTCGGATACCAGCTTCAACCAGTTCGGAATGAAGTTGTGAACAGGGCACTTCCACTCGCAGTAGGGGTTACCACAGCCGAGGCAGCGGTGCGATTGGTCGGCAGCCTGCTGCGGCTTGAACGCGTCATAAATCTCGACGAATTCCCGCTTGCGCTGGCGCAGCAGTTTCTTTTTCGGGTCCTTGCGTCCGACTTCGATGAACTGAAAGTCGTTATTAAGACGTTCGGTCATTTCACAAACCTCTAACGGCAGCGGCAGGCTTCACGCCGCTCGATCATCACGGTGCCGGACAGGCGCAACGGACGTGCCGTCGCGGCCTGATGCATGCAGCTTTTTATTGCGGGTTGGCGCGCGTCGTGGACAGCAACGTCTTGAGGCTCGCGGCCTTGGGCTTGACCAGCCAGAACCGGCGCAGGTAGTCCTCCAGGTTCTCGTGCAGGTTGGCGCCCCATTCGCTACCTGTCTCGCGGACATACTCGGCGAGCACAGACTGCAGATGGCTGCGATAGGCTTCCATCGCTTCGTTGTTGATCCGCTGGATCTCGACGAGCTCGTGGTTGACCCGGTCGACGAAGCTGTTGTCCATGTCGAGCACATAGGCGAAGCCGCCGGTCATGCCCGAACCGAAGTTGTAGCCCGTCCTGCCGAGCACGCAGATGAACCCGCCAGTCATGTATTCGCAGCAGTGGTCACCGGTACCCTCAACGACGGCGTGAGCACCCGAGTTACGAACACCGAAGCGCTCGCCTGCGGTGCCGGCGGCGAAGAGCTTGCCACCTGTCGCGCCATAAAGACAGGTATTACCGATGATCGCGGATTCCTGGCTCTTGAACGCACTGCCCTTCGGCGGCGTGATGACCAGCTTACCGCCGGTCATGCCCTTGCCAACGTAGTCATTGGCATCACCTTCGAGGTACAGGTTGAGACCACCCGCGTTCCAGACACCGAAGCTCTGGCCGGCAGTACCTTTGAACCGGAAGGTCAACGGCGCATCGACCATGCCCTGGTTGCCGTGCTTGCGAGCGATTTCGCCTGATATCCGCGCGCCGATCGAGCGGTCGCAGTTGCAGATATCGAGTTCATATTCGCCGCCACGTTTCTCAGCGATATCCAGCGCAGCCATCTCGACCATTCTTTCGGCCAGCAGGCCCTGGTCGAACGGCGGGTTCTTCTCCACTTGGCAGAACTGCGGCTTGTCAGCCGGAATGGCGTCGCTGTTCAACAGCGGGCTCAGGTCCAGATGCTGCTGCTTTTCGGTCTCGCCCGGCAGCTGCTCGAGCAGATCGGTTCGACCGATCAGCTCGCCCAGGCTACGCACGCCCAGCCTTGCCAGCCACTCACGGGTTTCCTCGGCGATGAAGGTGAAGAAATTCACCACCATGTCGACGGTGCCAATGAAGTGATCCTTACGCAGCTTGTCGTTCTGCGTGGCGACACCGGTTGCACAGTTGTTCAGATGGCAGATACGCAGGTATTTGCAGCCCAGCGCAACCATCGGCGCAGTACCGAAGCCAAAGCTTTCAGCACCCAGGATGGCCGCCTTGATGACATCGAGGCCGGTCTTGAGGCCGCCATCCGTCTGTACCCGCACCTTGCCGCGCAGGTCGTTGCCACGCAGCGTCTGGTGCGCCTCGGCCAGGCCCAGCTCCCACGGAGAGCCGGCGTACTTGATCGAGGTGATCGGTGATGCGCCTGTTCCGCCGTCATATCCCGAAATGGTAATCAGATCGGCATAGGCTTTGGCGACGCCCGCGGCGACGGTTCCTACGCCTGGCTCGGCCACCAGCTTGACGGAGACCAGCGCACCCGGGTTGACCTGCTTGAGGTCGAAGATGAGCTGGGCCAGGTCTTCGATCGAATAGATGTCATGGTGCGGCGGTGGCGAAATCAGCGTTACACCCGGAACGGCGTAGCGCAGGCGCGCAATGAGTCCGTTGACCTTACCGCCTGGAAGTTGACCGCCCTCACCGGGCTTGGCGCCCTGCGCGACCTTGATCTGCAAGACCTCGGCGTTGACCAGATACTCTGGAGTAACCCCGAAACGGCCTGTCGCTACCTGCTTGATCTTGGACGTGCGGATCGTGCCGTAGCGCGACGGGTCTTCGCCGCCCTCGCCCGAGTTCGAGCGGCCGCCCAGGCGGTTCATCGCCTCGGCCAGCGCCTCGTGTGCTTCGGGCGAAAGTGCGCCCAGCGAGATGCCGGCCGCGTCGAAGCGCTTGAAAATCGCTTCGAGTGGCTCGATTTCCTCCAGCGGCAACGGGTTTTCACTGACCTTCACCTTGAGAAGATCACGAATCATTGCGACAGGGCGGCTGTCCACCAGCGCGGTGTATTCCTTGAACTTCTCGTAGCTGCCCTGCTGAACGGCAACCTGCAAGCTCGCGACGACGTCCGGATTGTAGGCGTGATACTCGCCACCATAGACGTACTTCAGCAAACCGCCCGGCTGCAGTGGCTTGCGGTTGCTCCAGGCTTCATGTGCCAGAAGCTTCTGCTCAACTTCGAGATCGACGAAGCGGGCGCCCTTGATGCGGCTGGCAACACCCCGGAAGCACTGGTCGACAACTTCGTCGGACAGGCCCACGGCCTCGAACAGCTGGGCCCCCCGGTAGGATGCCACCGTCGAGATCCCCATCTTCGAGAGAATCTTCAGCAGGCCCTTGGAAATCCCCTTGCGGTAGTACTTGAAGACTTCGTAGAGATCGCCCAGCACCTCGCCTGTACGGATCAGGTCCCCCAGCACCTCGTAGGCGAGGAACGGGTACACCGCCGTTGCACCGAAGCCCAGCAGCACAGCGAAGTGATGCGGGTCACGCGCGGTGGCGGTTTCGACAAGGATGTTGCAATCGGTCCGCAGGCCTTTCTCCACCAGATGATGGTGCACGGCGCCAACCGCTAGCGCCGCATGCGCGGGCAGCTTACCTTCCGCAATGGCACGGTCACTCAGAACCAGCAGCGAACGCCCGGCACGAACGGCCTCTTCAGCCTGTTCGGCAATGTTACGAATGGCGGCCTGCAGCCCAATGGATTCGTCGTAGTTCAGGTCAATGACCTGACGATCGAAGCCAGGGCGCTCGAGGGTCATGATCGTCCGCCATTTGGCAGGCGAGATGACCGGCGAGGTCAGAATGGCACGATTGGCGTGATCGGGGCCTTCCTCGAAGACGTTGCGCTCCGCACCGAGGCAGGTTTCCAGCGACATGACGATCGCTTCCCGCAACGGGTCGATCGGTGGATTGGTCACCTGCGCGAACTGCTGGCGGAAGTAGTCGTATGGCGAGCGGACACGCTTGGACAGCACCGCCATCGGCGTATCGTCGCCCATGGAGCCTACCGCTTCCTGCCCTTGCTCGGCCAGAGGACGCAGCACCTGGTCACGCTCTTCATAGGTGACCTGGAACATCTTCATGTATTGCTTGAGACGGTCGGCGTCGTAGAACGCCGAGCCATGGTCATGATCGTCCAGGGTGGCCTGAATGCGCAGGGCATTCTTGCGCAGCCACTGCTTGTACGGATGGCGCGACTTGAGGCGGTTGTCGATGTCGTCCGTGTGCAGCACCTGGCCGGTTTCAGTGTCCACCGCCAGGATCTGGCCCGGGCCAACGCGCCCTTTCGCGATAACGTCTTGTGGCTTGTAGTCCCAGACGCCAATCTCGGATGCGAGCGTTATATAGCCATTGGTCGTGGTGACCCAACGCGCCGGACGCAGGCCGTTACGGTCGAGCAGACACACAGCGTAGCGGCCGTCCGTCAGCACCACACCCGCCGGACCGTCCCAGGGCTCCATATGCATGGAGTTGTACTCATAGAATGCGCGCAGGTCGGCATCCATGGTTTCGACGTTCTGCCAGGCCGGCGGAATGATCATCCGCACGCCGCGGAACAGATCGACGCCGCCGGTGACAAGCAATTCGAGCATGTTATCCATGCTCGACGAGTCGGAACCCACGCGGTTGACCAGCGGACCGAGATCATCAAGATCCGGTATCTGCTCGTTCGCGAATTTCGGCCGGCGCGCCTGGGCCCAGTTGCGGTTACCCGTGATCGTATTGATCTCGCCGTTGTGTGCCAGGAGGCGGAACGGCTGTGCCAGCGGCCAACGCGGCAGCGTATTGGTCGAGAAACGCTGGTGGAATACGCAGATCGATGTCTGAAGGCGCTCATCGCCCAGGTCTGGATAGAACGCGGCCAGGTCGGCCGGCATCATCAGACCCTTATAGATGATCGTCTTGTGCGAAAAGCTGCAGATGTAATGCTCGGTATCGTCCTGGTTCGCAACGGACGAACGGCGACGAGCGCTGAACAGTTTGACGGTAAATGCCTGGTCATCCAGGCCATTCCCCCCGATGAACACCTGTTCGATACGCGGGAGACGCTCACGCGCGAGGGTGCCAAGGACACTGGGATCGATAGGTACCTGACGCCATCCGATCAGATCGAGGCCGGCTGCTCGAATCTCGCGATTCATGTTTTCGCGAGCGGCATTGGCCTTGGTTTCGTCCTGATTCAGGAACACCATGCCAACGGCATACATGCTCGGCAGATCGGTTCCAAATGTATCTTTCGCGATAGCCCGGAGGAAAGCGTCCGGCTTCTGGATCAACAAGCCACAGCCGTCGCCAGTCTTGCCGTCCGCATTGATCCCTCCACGGTGGGTCATGCAGGTCAGCGCTTCAATCGCCGTTTGCAGAAGGTTGTGGCTGGGCACACCTTCCATATGGGCGATCAGGCCAAAGCCGCAGTTATCCTTGAACTCTTCAGGATGGTACAGACCTGCTTTCATAGGGGACTCTCACCAAGCGGCCTTTCTTCGAAGGCAATGTTCGATATATCAGACACTTAGCCGTAGGCAAGCCCAGCGATAGGCTTTTACCCAGGCAAAGGGAGGCCATTGTACATAGCGCCCAACCTCGTCACAAATTTTTGTGACGAGGTACGGAAAGACTATGTCGCTACGATGAAAGAAATATAACGAACTGGATGCTAGAGATTATCGAGCGCTGCTGATGTCCTGCTGGATACTCGAAAAGGTGCGAGGCCAGGGCTTGCCTGCCTGAATCTGTGCGGGAAGCGACTTCAGCGCAGCCTGGGCGGCCGCGCGATCAGCGAAACTACCATAAGTGATGACGAAGAGCGGCTTGCCATCGTGCATCTTACGGAAGTAACGGTATTCGCTGCCATGCTGAGCAACGAATGCACGCGCTGTCTCTTCGGAACTGGTGCCGAGAATCTGCAGCGCATAGCGCGAACCGGCAGTCCCCTGATACCAGGCCGCTCCGCCTGAGGACCCTACGCTGGAGGCCGCCGACTGTGGTTTCGCAGGCTCAGTTACCGGTTTCGCTGGGGCCTGGGCCGCTGGCGCCTGTGGCCTAGCCGCAGCAGCGGGCTTTTCCGGTGCCGCTGGCGAGGACTGAATATCCGCCATGGCAGGCTTGGATGGCGCAGGTAACGCGGACGTTGACGGCTGCGCTACCGACGGGCGCCCAGCACCGGTATTGCCTGATGGCGGCGCAAGCATTTCGGCCACACCGCTATCTCGCTCTTCGGGGCCGGCTGCCTGCGCCAAAGGTTCCCGCACCACAGGATCGCTCTGATTGCTCAAGGGAAGCGAAAGCGGTTGGTTGCCGCCGCCGAAATCCACGACAGGCTTGTCCCCGCCAGCGCCTGGCTGAGCCGTCGCCGCCGAATTGTTCGCAACGTCCGGTGCTGACACGTGATTGCTGGAGCCGCTCCGCATGAACCAGGCCGCTGCCACTGCTACGATCACGACACCGGCCGCCACCATGTGCTTGCGGGGCAACGTGAAGGCAAGACCACCTGAACGGGGATTGCCACGTTCAGCCAGCATGTTGTCGATCAAGGTATCGCGGGCCACCTGATTGATAACACCCGGCCAACCGCGCGATTGCTCGTGAATGTCGGCAATCTGTTCTTCAGAGAATACCTCGATGCCCTGCCCCGCACCTTCCAGGCGCTGAGCCAGGTATTCCTGCGTTTCGGCGAGCTCATACGGCTGCAGTTCGAGGATATGGTGACGCTCAGCGCCAGCACCGAACGCCTCGAGTTGAGACGTCAACGAGGGCTCGCCGAACAGGAACACGTGAGCCCGACATTCGCCATTCCCAGCCGCCAGACCATAGAGTGCCTCGAGTGCCGATTCCTCCAGCTGTTCTGCGTCATCGACGAGAACGTAGGTTTCCTGGCCTGCCAGCGCACGGTCGTTTATTGCCGCCAACAGGTCACCCACCTCATGGCGAGGCGCCTCTATACCTTGCGCGACTTGCCGCAGAACGGATTCCGCATCACCCCCATTTCGGGCGGACGCCACGACGCTGTGAACCACCTGCTTGTTGGTGCTTGCGACCAGCGCCTGACGCAGCAAGGACTTTCCACTGCCAAGCGGCCCGGTGACGACCAGTAGCAACTGGCTGTAACGGGCGAGGTGATGGAGCTGTCCTAGCACCGGCTTACGCTGAGCGGGAAAGAACTTGAAACCCGGCACCCTCGGCGCGAAGGGGTCGTGGGAAAACTGATAATGATCGAGAAACGCTTCTTCCGCGTGCAAACTACTCATCGTGACTCTCGATTTACCTCGGCCTGTTCGGCCAGTTCCACATAGTTGGCGCTCAACGTCGCATCCAGGGCGTCGCGCGCATATTCGTCCGTAACGACTGCCTCACCGATGCCGGTCAGCAGGACCAGACGCAGCCGGCCATCCTGGACCTTTTTGTCGACTGCCATGTGCGTCATGAAATCTTGCGGCGTCATCTCGGCCGGCGGCACGACGGGTAGCCCGGCGCGGGCGATCAGGCGAATGCCACGATCGCGCGCCGCGATGTCGATCCAGCCGAGACGCTGCGACATTTCAAGTGCCATCACCATTCCCGCGCCTACTGCCTCGCCATGCAGCCAGACCCCATACCCCATGTGGGTCTCGATCGCATGCCCGAAGGTGTGGCCGAGGTTGAGCGTAGCGCGAACACCCGACTCTCTTTCGTCGGCTCCAACAACCTTGGCCTTCGCAGCGCACGAGCGCTCGATGGCATAGGTCAGCGCCTGCTCGTCCAGCGACAGAAGCGCGTCCATGTTCTGCTCGAGCCAGGCAAGGAAAGGCTCATCGCAGATCAGCCCGTACTTGATGACCTCGGCAAGGCCTGCCGCGAGCTCACGCCTTGGCAGTGTCCGCAGCGTCTGAGTGTCGATGAGTACGAGGCTAGGCTGATAAAAGGCCCCGATCATGTTCTTGCCAAGAGGGTGATTGATTCCCGTCTTGCCCCCGACGGATGAATCAACCTGGGACAGTAGCGTCGTCGGGATCTGAATGAAGTTGACGCCACGCTGGTAACACGCCGCTGCGAAGCCAGCCATATCGCCCACGACGCCGCCTCCGAGCGCGATCACCGTTGCCTTGCGGTCGAGCCGGCTCGTAAGCATCGCATCGAAGATTGTCTGGAGCGTTTCCATATTCTTGTGCGCTTCACCATCGGGCAGTACAACAGGCAATACCTGCCTGCCCTCCAGTACCGCCTGCAGACGCGACAAGTACAGCGGCGCCACGGTCTCGTTGGACACGACCGCGACCTGACGCCCTGTTAGGTGTGGCAGCAACAGTTCAGCCTGCCCGAGCAGGCCCGCGCCAATATGGATGGGGTAGCTACGCTCCCCGAGGTCAACTTGAAGTGTCTGCATTTAGCCCCCGAATCGAGGCGCTAGAATAGCGCGTTTCAGCCCTGGCTTTAACGGGGCTCAAGCGCTCGAAGACGATCGATCACTTCCTGTACCACCTGGCGTGGCGGACGCTCGTCGGTATCGATGATGACGTCCGCAATTTCGCGGTACAACGGATCACGAATTGCCATGAGCTCTCGAAGAATCTGAGCCGGATTCGGCGTACGTAACAACGGCCGATTGCGATCCTTCGCGGTGCGATTTACTTGCTGCTCGACGGTGGTATGCAGGTAAATAACCCGCCCTCCCTGACGGAGCGCTGCCCGGTTGTCAGGTCGAAGGATCACGCCGCCGCCCGTGGCGACGACAGCTCCTTCGAGCTCGCTGAGTTCGGCGATCATGGCGCGCTCGCGCTCGCGAAAACCGGCCTCCCCCTCGACATCGAATATCCAGGGGATGTTGGCACCGGTTCGCTCCTCGATCTCCTTGTCGGAGTCCTTGAAAGGCAGCCGGAGCTCCTTTGCCAACATGCGGCCGATGGTGCTTTTACCGGCTCCCATCGGCCCAACCAAGAACAGATTACGCACCTATCATCGACTCACCGTGACTGACTGGCCGTTGACGATACGGGGCGTCAGGAAAATCAGCAATTCCGATTTGTTGTCCTGAACCACGTCCCGGCGGAAGAGGCGACCTACGTAGGGAACGTCCCCAAGGAACGGAACCTTGTCGGTCGACTTGATCTGCGTATTTGAGAATACGCCGCCGATTACGATAGTTTCACCGTCCGCCACCAAGACCTTGGCATTGACCTCGTTCTTGTCAATGGTCGGTGTGTTCTGCACCAGCCGTGAGAAGTCAGGTGCGTCCTTGGTGACCTTGACCTCCATGATGATGCGGTTATCCGGCGTGATCTGCGGCGTCACTTCGAGCGACAACGCTGCCTCGACGAAGGTCACCGATGTCGCACCACTGGAGCTGGCCTGTTGATACGGGATCTCCGACCCCTTCAGAATCTTGGCGGTTTCCTTGTCGGAGGTAACGACCTTGGGCTGGGAGACGACTTCGCCGTTGCCGCTGGCCTCCATTGCCGTCAGCTCCAGATCAAGAAGCAGATTATCGGTTACATAGCCGATCCCGAAGCCTGCGGTACGGTTAGCAACGCCCAGATCCACGAAGGGCACGTTCGGCCCGATGTCGCTGCCCGTGTTGCCCGACTCGTCACCCTGGTCATCGTTGCCGTAGAACGCACCGCGGCCACCCGCAAAGGTCTTCGTACCGCCCCAGCGGACACCGAGGCTCTTCTCATAACCGACGTTAGCCTCGACGATTCGGGCCTCGATCATGACCTGGCGAACCGGAATGTCGAGCTGGCTGACGATACGGCGCAGCTCGTCGAGCTTGTCCTGGGTCTGATAGGCAATGATGCTGTTGGTCCGCTCATCGACCGTGACCGATCCACGCGCATCAGTTGCCGGTCCTGGACCAGCACTGCCTGCGGTGACCGACTGGAACAGTTTGGCAATGTCTGCCGCCTTGGCGTAGTTCACCTGGATCAGCTCGCGGCGCAGCGGAGCCAACTCTGAAATCTGCTTCTGAGATTCGAGTTCCTGACGTTCCCGTGCCGCGATTTCTTCCGCAGGCGCGACAAGCAACACGTTCCCGACCTGACGCTTGGCGAGGCCCTTCGTCTTCAGCACGAGATCGAGCGCCTGGTCCCACGGAACGTTCTGCAGACGCAAGGTGATGCTGCCCTGAACGGTGTCACTGGCCACGAGATTGAGATTGGTGAAGTCTGCGATCAGCTGCAGTACCGAGCGCACGTCAATGTCCTGAAAGTTCAGCGACAGCTTTTCACCGGAATAGACGAAACGATCTGCCTGCTGACGATCCATTTCTTCCCGGGTCAGCGGCTTGACGCTCAACGTGAGCTTGTTGTCAGCTTGATAGGCCAGGTAGTCGTAATTGCCGGTTGGCTCGATGACCACCTGAGCGTCCGCGCCCTCTTGGGAAACGCTAACGAACTGGACCGGGGTAGCAAAATCCTTCACGTCGTAACGCACGCGTAGCGCGTCAGGCACCTGAGTACCTGCGAAGCGCAACCGGATGCGACCACCTTGTTCCTGGATATCGGGCGTGGTACCGGCGCCGGCCAGATCGATAACGACATTACCTTCGCCTTGCTGGCCGCGCTGGAAATCAACGTTGCGCAGCGCCTTGGCCGAGGCCTGGTAAGAGCGCGTCACTGGCGCTGGCGACGGCGCGGGGACAGGCTGCGCTACAGGCGCGGGGACAGGCTGCGCTACAGGCGCGGGGACAGGCTGCGCTACAGGCGCGGCGGCTGGTGCCGTTACGGGCGCCGGCGCAGGCCGATTGGCGAGCGCCGGCGCGGTCGCCGCCGCGGACTCACCGATCACTACATAAAGGTTGTTGCCTTCAACGCGCGTGGCGTAAGGCGCAATGTTGGTCAGGTTAACGATGAGCCGCGCGCGATCCTTGGTCTCCACAACGGTGACACTACGGGCATTCCCCATGCCCAGCTCACGGTTTTTGCTACCGAGCTCATTGCTGACACCCGGCAGATCCAACGCAATTCGCGCAGGTTGCTCGATCGTATAGCCTTTGGGCTCGGCGATCGGCTGGTCAAAGCCGAGCTTTAGCTCCACCCGGTCTCCTGGCAGCGAAGCGGCGTCAAGGGTCTGGAGAACCGCGCCCCAGACTGACCCAGGCAGCAGGATTGCAGCGAGCGACAAGCCCGCGCCTAGCGATACGCTCTTCATTTTAATGTTCCATCGTGCAGATCGATCATTCATGTTTCAACATCCTGTACGCTCAGGAGCGCTCCTTTAGTGCGATGCTCCGAGGGCGCTCCAGCCATCCGCCGTCCCCATCCGGGACGAGCTCGACGACCTCAATCTGCCCTTCGTCGATGGATACGATCCGCCCATCGTTGCGGCCAAGATAATCACCCACCTTTACCCGGTGGACACCGCCAGCACCACGCACAAGTGCAAACGTGCCCTTGGTATCCGAGAGCGTACCGACCATATCGAACACTTCAATGTTGAAGCCTTCAAGAAACTGCTTGGTACGGTTCTCATCCGGCTTCACCAGCGATGAGCCCTTCTGGCGATTCGCCAGATCGATCTTGATAGGCGGCTGGAAAGGGTTGCGCATCGATGCGGCACTGTATGTAAACGCTTCGTACGGCTGGAACTTGGGCAGAGGCTCGATCGAACCTTTCGGCTTCGCCCGCACCTGATCCATATACGCCTGCAGATCGTTGAAGTCTCGAGAGCCATCACAGCCGAACAGCAGCGAAGTCGTGGCGAGCAGCGCGATTAAGCCGAACCTCATTTGCGCAATCCTTCGTCGTTATAGCGGTACGTGCGGGCAAGAATGCTCATGCGCAGCTTAGACGACCCCTGGCCCTCGACGGGTTTGATAGCGAAATCGTGCAGTGTCACGATTCGAGGAAGACTCGACACACCGCTCACGAACGTGGCCAAGTCGTGATACCCCCCTACCACGACGATTTGTATCGGCAGTTCGATGTAGAACTGCTGCGCTACCTCTGGAAGCAGCCTGATTTCTTCGAACTCAAGGCCACTACCCAGCCCCGTGCGCGTGATGTCCTCCAGCAGACCCGGGACCTCAGTATCACTGGGCAGCTGACGCAGCAGCGCGCCAAAGGAGGTTTCCATTTCCTTCATCTGGTCTTTGTAGGCTTCCAGGTTGGCCGCCTGAAATGCCTTCGTGGAGAACTGGCTCTTCAGAGACTCCTCTTCAGCAGCAGCCCGATCGAGCTGCTCCTGCAGATCCTTGACATGGAAGTTGTAGCCGAGCACCAGCACCACCACCACAAGCAGAATGGCCGTAATGACCTTTACGATCGGCGGCCATGAGCCGAGATTGTTGAGGTCCAGCTCAGCAAGATCGACCTTCTTCAAGCTTTCCAGCGAGTCTGCAAGGCTCATTCCGCTACCTCACCGGCTGTCACAGGCTGGGTCTGCTGTACCGTCAGCTGAAAGACGTTGGCCTGGTCAACAGCGCCAGCCGTGACGGCCTTGACCTCGGTCAGGTTCGGCATGGTGAGCCATTCCGAACCATCCAGGTTACGCATCAGGTTCGAGACGCGACTGTTGGATTCGGCGGCACCAATGATTGAGATGGTCTTTCCCGTCATCTTTAGGTCCGTGAAATAAACGCCATCTGGCAGCGTGCGGACCAACTGGTCGAACACCCGCCCGATGATTGGCCGGTTGCCCTGCAGGTCCTGAATGATCTTCATACGCTCAAGCAGTTGCTGGCGGCGCTGCTTCAGCTCACTAATTTCCTTGATGCGCGAATCAAGAACAGCAATCTGCTGCTTCATGAAGTCGTTACGGGCATTTTGCCGCTCGACCGCTGAAGTGAAGTACTGGTCTGCCAGGAAAACGACGCCCAAAGCCAGCACGAACATCGCACCAAGCACGGCGACGAATCGCTTCTTTCGCTCTTCGCGTAGCTGCTCGCGCCATGGCAGCAGGTTGATCCGTGCCATTAATCGAAGCTCCTCATCGCAAGGCCGCAGGCGATCATCAATGAGGGCGCATCACTCGCCAGCGCAGCGGCATTGACCTTATTGCTCAACGTCATGTCCATGAAGGGATTCGCCACTACCGTCGGTGTGCCAATTTTTTGCGCAATGAGACGATCCAGGCCGCTGATCGAAGCGGTACCCCCTGCCAGCACGATGCAATCCACGTCATTGAACTGGCCAGCGGCGAAGAAGAACTGAAGTGAACGCGAAACCTGCTGGACGACGGCGTCCTTGAACGGAACGAGCACTTCACTGTCGTAGTCGTCAGGCAGTCCCCCTTGCTTCTTGGCAAGCCCGGCTTCTTCGACGGAAAGCCCATAACGGCGCTGGATTTCCTCAGTCAACTGACGCCCACCAAACAATTGCTCCCGCATGTAGATGGTTCGCCCCTTATGCAGCACGCTCAATGTCGTCATCGTGGCGCCGACGTCGACTATGGCGACGGTCATATCGTCAATATCGCCATCAAGCTGAGGCGCAAGCAATTCGTATGCCCGTTCCAGCGCGTACGCCTCGACATCGACGACGCGTGCCGTGACACCTGCGAGGGCAAGGGCAGCTTCTCGGACCTCGACGTTTTCCTTCCTGCAAGCCGCCAGAAGAACGTCGACGCGCTCCGCAGAGCGAGCGGAAGGCCCCTGAACCTCGAAGTCAATCGCAACCTCCTCGAGCGGATAGGGGATGTACTGATCAGCCTCGATCTTGAGCTGGGTCTCCATCTCGTCGTCCGAGAGACCAGCGTCCATTTCAATCGTCTTGGTGATGACGGCGGAGCCGGCAACGGCTACAGCGGCGGAACGGTTGCTGACTTTGGCTTTAGCCAGAACACGCGAAATGGCACTACCGACACCCTCCATCTCGGCGATGTTCTTTTCGACAACGGCGTTGGCCGGCAGCGGCTCCACGGCGTAGGCCTCGACGCGATAGCGCCCTCCGGAGCGACTGAGCTCGATCAGCTTCACGGAAGTCGAACTGATGTCGATTCCGAGCAACGTGTTCGCCTTCTTCTTTATGAGCCCTAGCACGACTTATCCCTTGAATCCGATACGTATGGCGCCACATGGGCTCCGCATTAGATAGCACTCCCGATGGGAGCGCAAACAAGCTGCTTGCAAAAAAAAGGCCTATAATGTGCCCCGATTTTTGCTTTGTTAAACAGGTCTCAGCCAGCCGGCTTTCTTACGTGGAATCTCGACAATCCCGATGCGTGTCCTGAAGTTTTTACTGTGGTGCCTCGTCGCCGGCGTCAGTGCAATGGTTCTCTGTTTCAGCGGAGCCTTCCTCTATCTCAGCCCAGGACTACCCTCGGTCGAGTCACTGAAGGAGACCCAGCTGCAGATTCCCCTGCGCATCTACAGCCAGGACGACAAGCTGATCGCCGAGTACGGTGAAATGCGCCGCTCACCCATTCCGTTCGCTGAGATACCGCCTGACTTCATCAGCGCGCTCCTCGCAGCCGAAGATGACAACTTCAATCGCCACCACGGTGTTGATCCGACAAGCCTACTTCGCGCTACGTCCGAGCTGGTCAAGACAGGCGAAATACAGACCGGCGGCAGCACCATCACCATGCAGGTTGCGAAGAACTTCTTCCTCACCAGTGAGCGTAGCTTCTCTCGCAAGGCCACGGAAATTTTGCTCGCACTACAGATCGAACGTGAGCTCACCAAGGACGAGATCCTTGAGCTCTACGTCAACAAGATCTACCTCGGCCACCGTGCCTACGGCATTGAAGCGGCCGCACAGGTGTATTACGGCAAATCGATCCGTGACCTGAGCCTCGCGCAACTCGCCATGATCGCGGGCCTGCCGAAGGCGCCATCACGGTACAACCCCCTGGTGAACCCTGAGCGCAGCAAGACCCGCCGTGATTGGATCCTGGGTCGCATGCGTCAACTTGGTCGCATCGACGAAGCACGCTACCAGGAAGCGATAAACGAGCCGGTCGGCGCGACTTACCACTATCAGGCGCCTGAGCTTTACGCACCTTACATCGCTGAAATGGCGCGTGCGGAGATGGTGGGCCGCTACGGGGGCGCGGCATACACCGATGGATTCCGGGTCCGGCTAACAGTGCCGAGCGATCTGCAGAATGCGGCGAACAGCGCCGTACGCAATGGATTGATGGAATATGATCAGCGTCACGGTTACCGCGGACCTGCCAAGCAGTTCGGCGGCATGTCGCGTGACCAATGGAAGGAAGAACTGACGAAATTCAGCAGTATCGGCGGGTTAGAGCCGGCCATTGTCACCCAGGTTGAAAAGAGTGGTCTCCTCGTTCTGCTTCGTGATGGACGAGAAGAAGCCGTATCTTGGGAGAGCATGCAGTGGGCACGACCATTCCTGGGCAGTGACAGCATGGGGCCACGGCCTCGCTCGCCAGCGGACGTCGCCAAGGTCGGTGACCTGATCCGCGTCCAACCACAGACCGAGGGCAAATACGCGTTCTCGCAAATACCGTCTGCGCAGACGGCACTCGTCTCGCTGGACCCTGCAAACGGCGCCATCCGTGCCCTTGTAGGCGGTTTTGCGTTCGACCAAAGCAATTACAACCGCGCCACCCAGGCGAAGCGCCAGCCCGGCTCCAGCTTCAAACCATTCCTGTACAGCGCGGCACTCGACAATGGCTATACCGCTGCGAGCCTGGTGAACGATGCACCAATCGTTTTCCAGGAGTCCGGAATGCAGGAAGCCTGGCGCCCCAAGAACGACAACAACACCTTCCTTGGCCCGATCCGTCTGCGCGAAGCGCTCTACCGCTCACGTAACCTCGTCTCGATTCGTGTACTGCAGGCCATGGGTATCGATTACGCGATGAATTACGTCACTCGCTTCGGCTTCGAGCGCAGCCAGCTCCCACGCAATCTCTCGCTCGCCCTTGGCACGGCCGAACTGACACCGATGGAGATCGCGACGGGCTGGAGTGTCTTCGCCAATAACGGCTACAAAGTGACGCCCTACCTCATCGAGCGTGTGGAAGATCGTGACGGCAAGCCGCTCTTCGTGGCAAACCCGGCCCGGGTACCCGCAGACGACGAGCGTCATGTGGACGCCGTCGCCAAGCCGTTGCCCGCACCGCCGGAAGAGCCACTGATCAAGACGGGTGACGATGCCGAGCCGGTGGAGGAGGCGCCTCGCGTAGCCGAGCAGGTCGTGGACCCGCGGACCGCCTACATCATGACGAGCATGCTTCAGGATGTGATCAAGCGCGGCACGGGCCGGCGTGCATTGGCATTGAACCGTACTGACCTCGCTGGCAAGACCGGCACGACCAACGATTCGAAGGACAGCTGGTTCTCCGGTTTCAATGGCAACTACGTGACGACTGTGTGGAGCGGCTTCGACCAGCCCGAGACGCTCGGGCGCCATGAGTTCGGCGGCACTGTCGCGCTGCCAATCTGGATGAACTACATGGGCGCCGCACTAAAGGACAAACCACCTTATCTCGCACCTGAGCCGGACGGCATCGTAAGCCTACGGGTAGACCCGCGCAGTGGTCGCGCCGCGCCGCCCGGCACGCCCGACGCGTATTTCGAACTGTTCAAGAGCGAGGACACGCCGCCGCCAATGAACGAAGTCGAGCCCGGCTATAACACCCCATCGAGCCCACTGCCAGCCGATGAAGCCGCGCCAATGAATCTGTTCTGATTCCGGCGCCCATAAAAAAGCCCCGCCAATCCTGAGGTCGGCGGGGCTTTTTACATCGACAACCTAGCCTGGGAACACGTCCTTCACCGAACGCAGCGGGTAGTTAGCCGGGTAAGGAAGCGTGGCGACACCGCTTTCGATTGCGGCCTTGGCCACTGCATCGCTGACCACATCGATCAGACGCGCATCCATCGGCTTCGGAATGATGTACTCACGGCCGAATTCCAACTTGATGCCACCGTAGGCATCGCAGACTTCCTGCGGCACCGGCAACTTCGCGAGATCGCGCAGCGCCAGAGCGGCAGCGATCTTCATCTCCTCGTTGATGCGCTTGGCCCGAACGTCGAGCGCGCCACGGAAGATGAACGGGAAGCCCAGTACGTTATTGACCTGGTTCGGGTAGTCGGAGCGACCCGTAGCCATGATTACATCATCGCGAGTCTCATGCGCCAGCTCCGGCTTGATTTCCGGGTCTGGGTTGGAACATGCGAAGACGATCGGGTTGGGGCCCATGCGCTTGAGGTCTTCCGCGCTCAGCAGGTTGGCGCCCGACAGACCGACGAATACGTCCGCACCTTCCAGCGCATCGGAAAGCGTACGCTTGTCGGTTTCGGTCGCGAATACGGCCTTGTACTGGTTCAGGTCATCCCGACCGGCATGAATTACACCTTTGCGGTCGATCATGTAGATATTCTCAACACGCGCGCCCATGCTGACTAGCAGCTTCATGCAGGAGATTGCGGCCGCCCCCGCACCAAGGCAAACGATTCGAGCGGTATCGAGTGACTTACCCGCAATTTCCAGCGCATTGAGCATGCCCGCTGCCGTAACGATCGCGGTGCCGTGCTGGTCGTCGTGAAAAACCGGGATATCACATTGCTCGATCAGCGCGCGCTCGATATCGAAGCATTCTGGCGCCTTGATATCTTCGAGGTTGATGCCACCAAAGGTGATCGAAATACGCTTGACCGTATCGATGAAGGCCTGGGGGCTTTCAGCGTCGACTTCGATATCAAACACGTCGATACCGGCGAAACGCTTGAATAGGACACCTTTGCCTTCCATGACCGGCTTGGACGCCAACGGGCCCAGATCGCCCAGACCAAGAATCGCCGAGCCGTTGGAAATGACAGCGACCAGATTGCCCTTCCCGGTGTATTTGTAAGCCAGCTCAGGATCACGGCCGATTTCACGCACTGGTTCGGCGACGCCAGGGCTGTAGGCCAGGGACAAGTCACGCGCGGTTGCGGTGGGCTTGGTCAATTCGACACTCAGTTTCCCCGGACGCGGCTGGGCATGATATTCGAGCGCGGCAGTTTTCAAGTCTGACATTATGAGCGTTCCGCTTTTCTTGGATGGGAGAGCGAACCCGGCGCAAGACCGGATCGGCGAGCATACGCAAGTAGACTAAAGGCTACAAGATCGCCCAGAACGGCCAAAATAGCGCGTTTCCTGGCCTCTCGGTCAAGGTATGCGTCGCAGGGTCGCGGGATCTGTCAGCGTCAGCATCCAGCGGGCCTGCCCTCTTCGCCCATCCTTCCGACGATCCACGATCCACCCCCGCGCTTCCACCCGCTGGTCGACCTGCTCCGTCAGTGCCCGCAAACCGAAGCGCTCGATATCCCTCGGTGCGACCCTCAGCACGAGCGGGCCATCCAGTTCGAGCCAGACGCCGCCCTCGTTGCGCTCGACACGCTGCACCCGTCCCTGCACCAGCGCAAATCCTGCGCGCTGGATAGAGGTCGCTGAAATCGGACGCTCGACTGTCCACAGCCGCAACCCTTCGCGACGTGCATCCAGCTCTGCGGAAAGATGGCAGTCGGCCAAGGCAACGTTGGGGGCTATGGCGATCATTCGGGCATAACCTTCACGCAGCAGTATCTCTTCGAGATTGCGGCCTTGGTCGTCATAGAGATGGGCAAGCGTCCGGCCGTACCGATCGCGGCGTTCGGTACCGTACTGGAGACGCACACGGTCGCCGTTGGCAGCGACCAGCTCCGCCAGACGCACACGCGCAGCCTGGGCGAACGGCTCATCCGGTAGCCCCTTGCGAGCAAGCTCCGGCGTATCCAATCCGATCAAACGGATCCGACGTCCATCGACCAGGCGAACCGTGTCTCCATCGATGACATATTGGACGCGCGCTTCGCTTGTTTTTTGCGGAAGGGGGCAGGCCGAATGCGCGAAGGAGGCCATCGCGCAGGCAATAAAAAAGGCGCCCACCAGGGGCGCCTTCTTGTACAGCGTCAAGCAGACCATACGGTGTGCTTGGGCCAATCGGTTACTTGGAACCGAAAACGCCGAAACGCTGCTTGAAGCGATCGATACGGCCGCCCGCATCCAGCACTTTCTGCTTGCCGGTGTAGAAAGGGTGGCACTCGGAGCAGACGTCCAGGTTCATGGACTTACCCAGGGTAGAGCGGGTCTTGATGACGTTGCCGCAGCTGCAGGTAGCTTCGATCGCGACGTAGTTCGGATGGATATCGGCTTTCATGGTATTGCCCTCTATGTCCTGCGTGCCGCCACCCGGCCCTATTGCCGAATACCGCACGTAAACAGGCCGCGAACTATACCAGAGCCGACCCGGCACGCAAGCGCAGCGCGGCGCAAGCCGACGAAGTCCGCGACGCGGTGCACGAACCGGACAAGGTCGTGGACAGACGGTAGACTCCGCTTCTGGCCCTCACCATCTTGAGCCCTGTCCGTCCGGAGGAATCGACTTGCCAGCTTCTCGCACGCCCATTCTGCGCCTGGCATTGCCCTCCCCCCTTCGCCGCCTCTTCGACTATCTCGCCCCTGCTGGGGTCAGCCCTGAGTCGCTGCAGCCGGGCGTTCGTGTCCGTGTCCCATTTGGACGGCGCGAAGCGGTGGCAGTCCTCATCGATACAGCCCAGCAGACAGACGTTCCGCCCGACAAGCTAAAGGCGGCGCTTGGGCTGATCGACGAGACACCGCCCATCCCGCCATCCATATTCCGGCTATGCCTATGGGCGGCGCAGTACTACCAGCACAGCCTGGGCGACACGTTGAACTGGGCGTTGCCGACGCTTCTGCGCCAGGGCGAAGCCGCCGAGGCGCGCCATGAGCGCTTCTGGCGCGCCAGTGAACACGCGACGGTCAATGATCCGCGCCTCGCGAGAGCGCCTCGTCAGCGAGAGGCGTTGAAGGCTCTGCAACAGCATACCCATGGGGTGTCTCATGAACTGCTCCTTAAGCTGCAGCTGAACCGGGACAGCCTGGAACAGCTCAGGCAAAAAGGCCTGGTGCAACTGGAAACCCGGCGACGCAAGGCGCCTGAGCGCCCCGCCAGCTGGCTGGCACAACCCGAACTGCCCCTCAACCCTGAACAGCGCGCTGCGACCGAAGCGATACGCGCCAGCTTCAATGGTTTTGGGGCATTCCTGCTGGCGGGTGTCACCGGAAGTGGCAAGACCGAGGTTTACCTGCAGCTCATTCGGCAGACGCTGGAAGCCGGTAAACAGGCACTGGTACTGATACCGGAAATCAACCTTGGCCCTCAGACGCATGAGCGATTCGCCCGGCGTTTCAATGCGCGTATCGCCCTTTTGCATTCGAACGTGGGTGACCGGGACCGTCTGGATGCCTGGCTCGCCGCCCGCGACGGCGAAGCCGATATCGTGATCGGCACCCGCTCCGCGCTGTTCACGCCACTGAAGCGCCCCGGGCTCATCATCGTCGACGAAGAACACGATGCCTCCTATAAACAGCAGGAAGGCTTGCGCTACCACGCCCGCGATCTGGCCGTGGTTCGTGCCAGGCTCGAAGACGTTCCGGTCGTACTGGGCTCTGCTACGCCGTCACTCGAAAGCCTGCATAACGCACATGCCGGCCGCTATGCACTCCTGAAGCTGAACCAGCGCGCCGGGAACGCGACGTCACCGCGTTTCATTCGCCTCGATATCAAGAGCCGGCCGCTGGATGCCGGTATCTCGCCGCCCCTGCAACAGGCAATGGCGCAGACGCTCGAAGCGGGCCAACAGGTGCTGGTCTATCTCAACCGCCGCGGCTATGCGCCGACGTTGCTGTGCCACGATTGCGGCTGGGTTGCGCAATGCTCACGCTGCGACGCCCGCATGACGCTCCATCAACGCAGTAACGAGCTGCGCTGCCATCACTGCGGCCATGCCGAACGGCGCCCCGATCACTGCCCCAGCTGTGAACACGTGGATCTTCGGCCCGTCGGCGCCGGAACCGAGCGGGCAGAAGGCCGCCTGGAAACCCTGTTTCGCGATGTGCCGATCCTTCGAATTGATCGGGACAGCACGGCGCGCAAGGGCGCCATGGAACGCATGTTCGCGACGATAAACAAGGGCGAGCCGTGCATTCTGGTTGGTACGCAGATGCTTGCGAAGGGACACCACTTCCCGCGGGTCACCCTAGTCGCCATCCTCGATGCAGACGGCGGCCTGTTCTCCGCCGACTTTCGTGCGAGCGAGCGAATGGCGCAGATCATCACTCAGGTTGCTGGCCGGGCGGGTCGCGCCGAAGAACCGGGCCGGGTCATCATTCAGACACACCTGGCGGACCACCCGCTGCTCGTGCAGCTGACCGAACAGGGCTACACGGCCTTTGCGAACGAAGCGCTGCTGGAGCGCCGCGCGGCGAGCCTGCCGCCCTTTTCCCACCTTGCGCTGTTGCGGGCCGAAGCGCATAAACCCGGCCAGGCGGATGGATTCCTGCAGGGTGCCTGTGACGAAGCCGAGCAACTGCTGGTAGACATGGCGCTGGAAGGTATCGAGCTATTAGGCCCAGTGCCTGCTCCGATGGAGCGACGCGCGGGCCGCTACCGTGCCCAGTTGCTGCTGCAGGCCTCGGCACGAAGCAGCCTGCACAAGCTGCTTGCGCGTTGGACGCCCACATTGGAGCAGTTGCCTGGCGCGCGTACGGTCCGCTGGTCCCTCGATGTCGACCCGATCGACCTTTACTGATGCCCGGACCCGCTTGAGCCCCGGGCAACAGGTGCGGATAATGCCCCGTTCTAGCCCGCTGCCGTAGCCCTGCAATGAAAGAAGATATTCGCCATCTGATCCAGCAAGCCGTCGATCGTCTCATCCAGCAAGCTGTGCTGCCTGCGGATGTCAGTCCGTCGATCCAGGTGGAAAACAGCAAGGATCGCAGCCACGGCGACTTCGCCAGCAACATTGCCCTGATGCTGGCCAAACCGGCCGGCATGAAACCGCGCGACCTGGCAATGCGTCTCGTCGACGCCCTGCCTGCCGACCCCGCCATTTCGAAGGTCGAGATCGCCGGCCCTGGCTTCCTTAACTTCTTCCAGAACGATGACGCGCTGGCCCAGCAGCTCGAGGCCGCTTTGAAGGACGATCACCTGACCGTCAAGCGAAATGGCCAGGCCGAAACCGTCGTGATCGACCTTTCCTCGCCCAACCTTGCCAAGGAAATGCACGTCGGCCACTTGCGCTCCACCATCATTGGCGATGCCGTTGCGCGCGTGCTCGAGTTTCTCGGCGATACCGTTGTCCGCCAGAATCACGTGGGCGATTGGGGTACGCAGTTCGGTATGCTGCTAGCCTACCTGCAAGAGCAGCCCGCCGCCGCGGAGAGCGAACTGTCGGACCTGGAGACGTTCTACCGAGCTGCCAAGAAGCGTTTCGACGAGTCGCCAGAGTTCGCCGATCGCGCCCGTGAACTGGTCGTGCAGCTCCAGGCGGGTGACAGCGAATGCCTGCGCCTGTGGACGCGCTTCAACGAGATATCGCTGAGTCATTGCCAGCAGGTCTACGATCGCTTGAACGTGCGCCTCACCCGCGACGACGTGAAAGGCGAAAGCGCGTACAACGCGGAGCTGCCGGGCGTGGTGGAAGACCTGCGCACTGCAGGCCTGTTGAGCGAAAGCGAAGGCGCACAATGCGTTTTCCTGGATGAATTCAAGAACGCCGAGGGCAATCCGCTCCCGGTCATCGTCCAGAAGGCAGGCGGTGGTTACCTCTACTCCACGACCGACCTGGCTGCTATGCGCTACCGGAGCCGGAATCTGAAGGCCGACCGAGCACTGTACTTCGTGGACCAGCGCCAGGCGCTGCACTTCCAGATGGTGTTCTCGGTCGCGCGCCGCGCCGGTTTCGTCCATGACGCGATGAAGCTCGAGCACATGGGCTTCGGAACGATGAACGGCCCGGATGGCCGGCCCTTCAAGACACGCGACGGCGGCACGGTCAAACTGATTGACCTGCTCGACGAAGCCGAGCAGCGTGCCTACGCCCTGGTCAAGAGCAAGAACCCCGAACTCGGGGAAGACGAGCTACGTCAGATCGCGCGCGCGGTCGGCATCGGTGCCGTAAAATACGCCGACCTCTCAAAGCATCGCACAAGCGACTACAGCTTCAACTTCGAGCAGATGCTCAGCTTCGAAGGCAACACGGCTCCCTATCTGCTTTACGCCTATACACGGGTAGCGAGCATCTTCCGCAAGCTGGGCCAGGGAAGCGAAAGCCTGGAAGGCCGGATCGACCCACAAGCCGAACAGGAGCGTGCCCTCGCCGCCAAGCTGGCGCAATTCGGGGAAACCCTCAATAGCGTCGCTGACAAAGGTGTTCCACACGTCCTTTGCACGTACCTCTACGACCTGGCCGGCCTGTTCTCCAGCTTCTACGAGCATTGTCCCGTACTGTCCGCTGAAGACCCGCAGACCCGCCAGAGCCGCCTACGGCTGGCAGCCCTGACGGGGCGCACGTTGAAGCAGGGCCTCGAACTGCTCGGTCTCGAACCATTGGAACGGATGTAACGGACGACACCCATGGCCAAGCGAAAAGCCCCGCCCAAGCGCGGCGCGAGCCGCACCAGCGCACCCAAGAAGAAATCCGCCCCCGGCTGGCTGTGGCTGGCCTGTGGCCTGGTGGCGGGCGGCTTCCTCATGTTCCTGTTCAACCTTGAACCAGGACGCGATGACATCAAGCGTCAGGTAAAGGACGAACGCCCAAGCGCCGTCAAAAAGGAACCCGCGCCGGACACCTCCAAACCGAAGTACGACTTCTATACCCTTCTGCCAGAATCGGAAGTCATCGTGCCAGCCGAAGCCGTACCACCACAGCCGCAACCTACCCCGCCGCCACAGGCGCCGGTCAGCCCGGAGGAAGCAGCGAAGATCGACGCGGCACGCGCACAGGCCGCACTGGCCGGGCAGGTTCCGCCGCCTCCACCCACGGTTGCCAAGGCCCCAGTCACCACGCAGTTTTTCCTTCAGGCCGGGTCCTTCCGGCGCAAGGACGACGCCGAAAGTGTCCGCGCTCAGATCATTCTGCTTGGCCAGCAGGTACGCGTGGAATCCGGCACTGTTCGCGACGAAACCTGGCACCGCGTACTGGTCGGCCCCTTTGCCGATCGAGGCAAGCTGGACGCGGCTCAGAAAGACCTGCAGTCCCACGGCTTCAGCAACCTGCTGTTACAGCAGCGCAAGGGCGGCTAAGCCTGAGTTGCCGGCCTCCCCCGCTTGAGGCCGGCGCCTTTTTTCACACTCCACACGTCTTACGGTTGAAGCAGGGCCAAAGCGACCCCATTTGAGTCTCACCGGGCCTGTTTTTTGCCCCACTGCGTGGAGAGATCGCTTTGACCACCATCGTTTCAGTTCGCCGCCACGGCAAGGTCGTCATGGGTGGCGACGGCCAGGTTTCGCTGGGCAACACCGTGATGAAAGGCAACGCCAAAAAAGTCCGCCGCCTTTATCACGGCCAGGTACTGGCCGGGTTCGCCGGCGCTACGGCAGATGCATTCACCCTTTTCGAACGCTTCGAAGGCCAGCTGGAGAAGCATCAGGGCCACCTGGTCCGCGCAGCCGTGGAACTGGCCAAGGACTGGCGCACCGACCGCTCCCTGAGTCGCCTCGAAGCGATGCTCGCTGTCGCCAACAAGGACGCCTCTTTGATCATCACCGGTAACGGTGATGTCGTCGAACCCGAACACGGCCTGATTGCCATGGGTTCGGGCGGTGGCTATGCGCAGGCCGCCGCATTGGCGTTGCTACAGCACAATGACGCGCTCACGGCGCGCGAAGTCGCGGAAACCGCATTGAACATTGCCGGTTCCATTTGCGTCTTCACCAATCAGAACCTGACTATCGAGGAGCAGGATTCCGCGGTTTGAGCGGGATCCTCTCTGGAGCCAACCGAATGTCCATGACACCTCGCGAGATCGTTCACGAACTCAATCGCCACATCATCGGCCAGGACGATGCCAAGCGCGCCGTTGCCATTGCACTGCGCAACCGCTGGCGCCGCATGCAGCTTCCCGCTGAATTGCGCCAGGAAGTGACGCCCAAGAACATTCTCATGATCGGCCCGACTGGCGTCGGCAAGACCGAGATTGCCCGCCGCCTGGCCAAGCTCGCCAATGCGCCGTTCCTCAAGGTCGAAGCGACCAAGTTCACGGAGGTGGGTTACGTTGGTCGTGACGTCGAATCCATTATTCGTGATTTGGCCGATGCGGCTGTGAAGATGCTGCGCGAGCAGGAAATGCACAAGGTTCGTCACCGCGCCGAAGACGCCGCCGAAGAGCGCATCCTCGACGCGCTGCTGCCGCCTGCCCGGGCCGGTTTCAATGAAGACCCGACGCCTAGCAACGATTCCAATACGCGTCAGTTGTTCCGCAAGCGCCTGCGCGAGGGCCAGCTCGACGACAAGGAAATCGAGATCGAAGTGGCGGATACGCCCACCGGTGTCGAGATCATGTCGCCGCCCGGCATGGAAGAGATGACCAGCCAGCTGCAGAACCTGTTCTCCAACATGGGCAAGGGTCGTCAGAAGGCGCGCAAGCTGAAGGTCAAGGACGCACTCAAGCTGGTCCGCGATGAGGAAGCCGCTCGCCTGGTCAACGAAGAGGAGCTGAAGGGACGTGCGCTCGAAGCGGTCGAGCAGCATGGCATCGTGTTTATCGACGAGATCGACAAGGTGGCGAAGCGCGCCAACGCCGGCGGTGCGGATGTATCCCGCGAAGGCGTCCAGCGCGACCTGCTGCCACTCATCGAAGGCTGCACCGTCAATACCAAGCTGGGAATGGTCAAGACGGACCACATCCTCTTCATCGCGTCCGGTGCATTCCACCTGTCCAAGCCCAGCGACCTCGTACCCGAACTGCAGGGGCGACTGCCGATACGCGTTGAGTTGAAGGCGCTGACGCCTGAAGACTTCGAACGCATCCTGGCCGAGCCGCACGCCTCGCTCACCGAGCAGTACACAGCGCTACTCAAGACCGAAGGCCTTTCCATCGAATTTGCTAGTGACGGTATCAAGCGCCTCGCGGAGATCGCGTTCCAGGTCAACGAGAAGACCGAGAACATTGGCGCCCGTCGCCTTCATACGCTGCTGGAGCGGCTCTTGGAAGAAGTGTCCTACAGCGCCGCGGACATTGCAGGACAACGCAACGGCGAACCGCTGAAAATCGACGCCGAATATGTCAACAGTCATCTTGGCGAACTGGCGCAGGACGAAGACCTGTCGCGTTACATCCTTTAACGACGCTGCGCCGCCGCGCCCTGTGCGCGGCGGTAAGTCTCAGGAATGCCCATGCGTATCCCCTCCTCCGTAAAGCTACACAAGGCATCGCGTACACTCGAACTCGTCTATGGCGAGGAACGGTACACGTTGACCGCCGAGTTCCTTCGCGTCCACTCGCCTTCTGCTGAGGTCCAGGGCCACGGTAACCCGGTGCTGCAGTACGGCAAGCAGCATGTCGCGCTGACGCAGCTGGAGCCGGCCGGCAACTATGCATTGAAGATGACATTCGACGACGGCCACGACAGCGGGCTGTACAGCTGGGAGTACTTGTATGAGCTGTCTACGCGTCAGGAAGAACTCTGGAACGAGTACTTGCAGAAACTGCGCGACGCCGGACGCAACCGAGACCCGGATACGTCCGTCGTCAAGTTCATGCCGCCCCGTTAAAGCGGGGGCTTGTTCGAGTCGGGAAGAATGATGGTGTCGCCGCCCGGTGCAGCCGGCTCTGGCTGTGTCGGATCGACGATAGGCGATGCGGCAGCAGCCTGCGTGCTTTCAAGCTGATCCACCCTCGCCTTCAGCGCATTGACTTCCGCCCGAAGCGCATCGACCTCATGGCGTGTAGGCACGCCCAGGCGATCGAGCGTGCTACCTAGCCGCCGGTCGAACATTTCTTCGAGCTCGCTCCATCTGCCGGCCGCCCGTTCACGCGCCTGATCGAAGCGCTCTCGCGCGCCATGCCTGGCTCGCTCGTCTCCGCGGTCTTCCGCGTGCCGACCTTGCTGGCGCGCCTGCTCGGCTTCTTCTCCATCCTGCACCAAGCTTTCAAATAGTTTCGCGCCGTCCTTGCTGAAGCGCGAATAGGCGCCGAGCCCCGCGAGTTTGAGCTGCCGAGCCTGCCGCTCGAGTTCCGCCATCCAGCTATTGTCCCGACCTGCTTCGTTTCTCTCGGACATAACGCATTCTCCTGTGGCGTGGTTTCTCCACGGCCAACGGTGGCATCTAGCATTTGGACAGGCTCCACACTGCATAATTCGCGCAGCGCACACCAGCCCCACCGAAGACGAACCCGTAACGTCTCGTTGCGCGACGCACGCCAGTACATCCACGGATTGCCCGACCCGCGTCAAGACAAAGCCGCCGAGCGCGGATTAGAATGACCGCCTTTGCCCCAGGTGAGAGTGCCATGAGCGACCCGCGCAATACCCCTGACAGCGAGCCCACCACTCACTTCGGCTACCGCAATGTCCCCGAAAGCCAGAAAGCCGAGCGCGTCGCGGAGGTATTTCACTCCGTGGCGGCAAAGTACGACGTCATGAACGATGTACTTTCAGGCGGTATGCATCGCCTTTGGAAGCGCTTCACCATCGAGCTCTCTGGTGTGCGCACCGGCAATCGCGTGTTGGACATTGCTGGTGGTACGGGCGACCTGGCTCGGCAGTTTTCACGCCTCGTTGGCGAGCGCGGAGAGGTGGTCCTGGCGGACATCAACGCGTCCATGCTCAAGGTAGGCCGTGATCGCCTGCTGGACCGCGGCGTTTCCGGCAACATCCGCTTCGTTCAGGCGGACGCCGAATGCCTGCCGTTCCCTGATAACCACTTCGACTGCGTCACCATCGCCTTCGGACTACGCAACGTGACCCACAAGGACGCCGCGCTACGCTCGATGTTGCGGGTGCTCAAGCCCGGTGGCCGTTTGCTCGTCCTCGAGTTTTCGAAGACCAAAAACCCCATCCTCGGCAAACTCTACGACGCCTATTCCTTTGGCTTCATGCCGCTCGCCGGCAAGCTCATCACCAATGACGCCGACAGCTACCGTTACCTGGCAGAATCCATCCGCATGCACCCGGACCAGGAAACGCTGAAGTCGATGATGGTGGAAGCCGGCTTCGACCGGGTGACCTATCACAACATGACGGGCGGTATTGTCGCACTGCATAGGGGAATCAAGCCCTAATGCGGTTCTCGCTGGCGACACAGGCCGCGCTCGCCGGGATCGAAGCGGGTGTGAATCGCACGCTGCAGCTTGATCCGAGCGCACTGGCACGGCTCGGGGCATTGCAAGGCAGGGTCATTGCAATCGAATGCACTGCGCCCGCTCTGACGGTTTTTGTATTGCCGGCAGCTGACGGCCTTCATCTGGCGTCCCACCACGAGGCCGATGTCGATTGTCGCCTGATCGCTCCGCTCAATGCGCTGGTACGGCTCGCGACCGCGCGTGACAAGACGGCAGTGCTCCATGAGCCCGGCGTCACGCTGGAAGGCGACAGTGGGCCCCTGATGGCACTATCGGAGATCCTTGAGGGGCTCGATCTCGACTGGGAGCACGAACTGTCACGCGGGCTGGGCCCGCTGGCCAGCGGATTCGTCGGCCAGTTCGTACGGACCGCCCGCGGCTGGACCCGGCAAAGCGCGAACAGCCTGCACAAGGATGTCGCCGACTATTTGACCGAAGAAGCGCGTACCCTCGTCGGCCGTCGTGAAGCCGAGGCACGCTTCGAAGAGCTGGATGCAATAAAGCTGACGCTCGACCGGCTGGACGCGCGTATGCAGCGTCTGTCCCGCACCCTTGAAGAGCGACCCAAGCCCGAATGAACCTGCTCGCCGTCCGCCGTCTGTTCCGAATCTGGTGGGTCATCATCCGTTATCGGCTGGACGACCTCCTCTGGGCGATGCCCCTTCCTTGGTGGGCGCGCCTGTTCAGCTACACCCTCCCTTGGCGCTGGATCCCACGTCGCCGTGACGAAACGCTCCGTGGGGAGCGACTCCGACTGGCCCTGGAAGGCCTCGGCCCGATCTTCATCAAGTTCGGCCAACTGCTTTCGACCCGGCGCGACCTACTTCCACCCGATATCGCACTCGAGCTGGCCTTCCTGCAGGACAAGGTGCCGCCCTTTCCGCCCGAGCAGGCCATCGCACGCATCGAAGAAGATCTGGGCGCGCCGGTGGGCGAAATATTCGCCCGCTTCGACGCAAAGCCACTCGCCTCGGCGTCGATCGCACAGGTACATGCCGCGCGACTGCTGAGCGGTGAAGAAGTTGTGGTCAAGGTCATCCGGCCAAACCTTCGGCCGATCATCAGACAAGACATCGCCTGGCTCTTTGCGCTTGCCAAGATCGCAGAGCGCCTATCGGGCGACGCGCGCCGCCTACGGCTGGTCGAAGTTGTCGACGATTACTCGCGGACCATCTACGACGAATTGGACCTCCTGCGCGAAGCCGCGAACTCGTCCCAGCTGCGTCGCAACTTCGAAAACTCTACGCTGTTGTACGTGCCACAGGTGTACTGGGACCTCTGCCGTCCACATGTGCTGGTCATGGAGCGCATCTACGGCGTCCCGGTCACCGATCTGGATGCGCTCCGCGACCAGGGCACGGACCTACGCCTGCTCGCCGAGCGTGGCGTAGAGATCTTCTTCACCCAGGTGTTCCGCGACAGCTTCTTTCACGCGGACATGCACCCAGGAAACATCTTCGTATCGACCGAACGCCCCTGGGACCCGCGCTACATCGCCATCGACTGCGGCATCGTCGGTAGCCTGTCGCCCGAAGACCAAGATTACCTGGCGCGTAACCTCTACGCGTTCTTCAAACGGGACTACCGCAAGGTCGCGCAGCTACACATCGATTCGGGCTGGGTACCGCAGGAAACCAAGGTCAACGACTTCGAAGCGGCCATCCGTACCGTATGCGAGCCTATCTTCGAGCGTCCACTGAAGGACATTTCCTTCGGCGTGCTGCTGTTACGCCTGTTTCAGACTGCGCGGCGGTTCAACATGGAGGTCCAGCCGCAGCTCGTGTTGCTGCAGAAAACCCTGCTCAACATCGAAGGCCTTGGCCGCCAGCTGTATCCGGACCTCGATCTATGGGTTACCGCCAAGCCATATCTGGAGCGCTGGATGCGTAACCGGATGCATCCGCGCCAGCTGGTGAAAAACGTCCAGTCCCAGGTCGAACAGTTGCCTCACCTCGCGCGCATGACACGCGACCTGCTTGAACGCATGTCCTCGCCGCATGCCGAAGACCCGCCGGCACCCTGGCGCAAAACCCGCGATGAACGCCCTTTGCGCATCGTCGGTGCCGTTCTGCTCGCGTCCGGTGCGGCACTTGCGAGCGTTGTACCGAGCTTCACGGACCCTACGACCTGGCCAATCTGGCTGATGGCTGCAGCAGGCTTCTACCTTATTGCCCGTCGATAGCCATGGGGCCACCAGGCTGGCACACTAATGCGCTTTCTCACGTCGTCGTGGCGGAGCGCTCATTGCCGATAGGTCTGTACCTGTCGAGAGGATCCATCCTCAACGATCGCCGCGACCGGCCAGGCTCCACTGCGTAAGCAGTAAGTGAAGCGGAACGACCGAATGAACGATTGGCTGGATGAAATCAAATGGACTGCCGATGGCTTGGTTCCTGCCATTGCGCAGGATCACGCCACCGGGCGCATCCTGATGATGGCCTGGATGAACCGCGAATCCCTCGAACTCACCGCGAAGGAAGGCCGTGCGATCTACTGGTCCCGCTCGCGGGGCAAACTGTGGCGCAAGGGCGAGGAGTCGGGCCATGTGCAGAAACTGCATGAACTGCGCCTGGACTGCGATGCCGATGTGATTGTCCTGTTGGTCGAGCAATTGGGGGGCATCGCTTGTCATACCGGACGTGAGAGCTGCTTTTACAGGGTTTTCGAAGACGGCGAATGGCGCATAGTCGATCCCGTCCTGAAGGATCCCAACGCCATCTACAACGAGCCAACATCGCATGAGTGATACGCTGTCCCGCCTGGCGCAGGTGCTGGAAGAACGCAAGGGTGCTGCACCTGACAGCTCCTATGTCGCAAGTCTCTACCACAAGGGGCTCAACAAGATTCTGGAAAAGGTCGGCGAAGAGTCAGTCGAAACCATCCTAGCCGCCAAAGATGCGGCCGCCTCGGGCGACTGCAACGACCTGATCTATGAGACGGCAGACCTTTGGTTCCACAGCCTCGTCATGCTGGCGGCGCTGGATCAGCATCCTCAGGCCGTACTCGACGAACTCGAACGACGCTTCGGATTGTCGGGCCACGACGAAAAAGCGGCACGAACCTAACTATTGTTTGAAACGAAAAGAGATTAAGTCACATGGGTATTTTTGACTGGAAACACTGGGTCGTCATTCTGATCGTCGTGGTACTGGTCTTCGGCACCAAGAAGTTGAAGAACGTCGGCTCCGATCTGGGTGAAACCATCAAGGGCTTCCGCAAGGCGATGAACGAAGATGAAGCCAAGCCGGAAGATCCAGCCAAACAGCAGCCTCCGCTGAATCAGCACAACACTATCGACGCACACGCTCACAAAGTCGAAGAGCCGTCTCGCAAGGACTGAACGAATGTTCGACATGGGTTTCAGCGAGCTGGCCCTCGTGGGCCTCGTAGCGCTCGTGGTGCTGGGTCCAGACAAACTGCCCGGTGCAGCGCGCACGGCCGGGCTGATGATCGGCCGACTGAAGCGCAGCTTCAATAGCATCCGCCAGGAAGTGGAAAAGGAGATTGGTGCGGACGATATTCGCCGCCAGCTGCGGACCGAGGAATTACAGGATTTGCGGCGAGAGGTGAAAGCCCAATTTGAGGCGCCTACCCCCAACCGTGCAGCGGGCTCGCCAGACGCCATGAATGCCGCCCTCGATCCGGCGCCGGCGGCGGAAACACCCGCACCTGCCGACACGCACACCATCCAGCCGCCGCGCTCGCCTGCCATGGACGCTGCGTCCCAGGCAGGCAAACCTGGGGCAGCTGCCGAACCCGTAACCCAGCCTGCGCCCCCCGTGTCGCCTGCCGAAACCGATCCGAAGCCACGCCCATGAGCGCTACACGCCCCGAAGACGACCAGGAGATGCCGCTCATCTCCCATCTAGCCGAACTCCGTACACGCCTGCTGCGCTGCGTAATTGCGGTTTTCGTAATCTTCGCCTGTTTGTTCTACTTCTCGCAGGACATCTACACCTTCGTATCCGCACCGCTTCGGCAATTCCTGCCCGCAGGCGCGACCATGATCGCGACCGACGTCGCCTCCCCTTTCCTCACGCCGTTCAAAATGACGCTGGTCGTGTCCCTGTTCGTGTCGATGCCGGTGATCCTGCATCAGGTATGGGGTTTTCTCGCACCCGGCCTCTATCGCCATGAACGACGCATCGCACTGCCCCTGCTGGTCTCCAGCATTTTCCTGTTCTACGCAGGCATGGCGTTCGCCTATTACTTCGTCTTTCCGCTAATGTTCCACTTCTTCGCCAGCGTCACGCCCCAGGGCGTTTCGATGATGACGGATATTTCCAGCTACTTCGACTTCGTGCTCACACTGTTCTTCGCCTTCGGGGTAGCTTTCGAGATCCCGGTAGCCGTTGTCCTGCTGATCTGGATTGGTGTTGTGGATGTCGCTTACCTGCGCAAGATCCGGCCGTATGTGATCGTAGGCTGCTTCGTGGTCGGGATGATCCTGACGCCGCCCGACATCTTCTCCCAGACGCTCCTTGCGGTGCCCATGTGGCTGCTATTCGAAGTAGGTATTCTGGCCGGTAGCGTCGTGCGCAAGCGCCGTGGCGAGCCGGAAGATACGCCCTCGGACAGCACACCACCCAGCGTCCGCCCGTGAACCTGCTGCTGCTGGAGGCCGGCGATTTCGTCGGCGCCGATCGCGTTGTTCTGCATGGTCGCCGATTGCGGCACATGCAGGAGGTCCATAAGGCCGTTGTGGGTGACGAGCTGAGGGTTGGCATGCTGAACGGAGCGATGGGCCGCGGCCGCCTGGTCGCGCTCGATACCGAGGCTGCGGAACTTGAGGTCGTGCTCGATACACCTCCGCCTGCCAAGCTTCCCCTGAACCTGGTGATGGCTCTGCCCCGGCCAAAGATGCTTCGCCGCGTTTTCCAGACGGTTGCGACATTGGGTGTCTCCCGCCTGGTGTTGATCAACAGCTACCGGGTCGAGAAGAGCTTCTGGCAAACCCCATTTCTGGAGCCTTCCGCCATTCGTGAACAGCTGGTACTGGGCCTTGAGCAGGCGCGTGACACAGTGCTGCCCACGGTGGAGATACACAAACGCTTCAAGCCCTACGTTGAAGATCACTTGCCCTCGCTTGCCGCTGGCACGCAAGCCATCGTTGCGCATCCCGGCCCCTGGCCTGACTGTCCCCGCCATGTCGAAGGCCCTGTCACCTTGGCGATCGGCCCGGAAGGCGGCTGGATTCCGTATGAAGTCGATCTGTTGAAGACGCAGGGTTTCGCTCCCGTACAACTGGGCGATCGCATCCTCCGGGTTGAGACCGCCGTGACAGCCCTGCTGGCCAGGCTCTTCTGATGCGAGATGCCGCATGCGTGCCGTCTAGGCGCGCGGCTCGCCCAACACACGGTTTTGATCGCCCACAAAAAACCCGCCTCACGGCGGGTTTTTCGATTGGCGACGGTTATGCGCTACCTGTCTGAAGCGATGACGTGCCGGCCAGGCCGCCACGCTGCTCGACGTCCGGGTTGTGCGATGCATGATGGCCGAGCCGACGCCACGGTTCGATCCACGGCGAAAGATTGTTTTCCCACACCTTGGTGTGCAGCCGCGCCAACACGACCGGGTCGCTGATCAGATTGAGCTTGAGCGCCGCGGGCAGCTTCTCCGGTGCAGCCTTCAATGCCTCGGCGATCCGCTCCTCACGCACCGCCTCGATCGGCGCCACGTTTCGGTGCCGGCTCGTTGCCATCGCGATAGCGAGTGCATTCTGAGTAGGCGACACCACGGCCCGCAGGAAGCCATGCTCCAGCGGCGCCGCGCGATTGGCTTGTGTGTACTCATCTGTAGCGACCAGTGCTTTCGGCGTGTCGTACTCCTCGGGGATGAGGAACACATTGGACGAGCGCATGGCACGGCCAATGCTGACACGGCTGGTGATGACCGATACAGGGATAGACAACATCAAGGCCACCACGATTGGCGCCAGCCACCACAGGAAAACAGGATCAAGCCAACCGACCAGGCCAGCCCATGCCATACCCAGTAGCGTCTGCCCGCCATGCGCTCGAATGGCGTCGCCCCAGGAGGTGGCGCCGTCTTCACGCTGTGGCGATTTCCATTGAACCGACCATCCCAGGAACGCGGCCACAACGAAGCGGGTGTGAAACAGCATGCGAACCGGGGCCAGCAGCATCGAGCAGAACATCTCGATGAACATGCTGATAGTGACCTTGAACGCACCACCGTACTCACGGGTCCCCTTGGCATAGATGAGCAGTACGCTCAACAGCTTGGGCAGGAAAAGCAACGTGAGCGTCGTCGAGAACAGCGCAATGGCTTTTTCCGGGTGCCACTGCGGCCAGATCGGGAACAGCTGCTGCGGCTCCATGAAGTATTGCGGCTCCATCAGCGTGTGTACTGCAAGCAATGCCGTGGACAACACGAGGAACATGAACCACAGCGGTGCAGACAGGTACGACATCACGCCGGTCAGGAATACGGCCCGGTGAACAGGGTGCATGCCCTTGACGAGGAACAGCCGGAAGTTCATCAGGTTGCCGTGACACCAGCGCCGATCGCGTTGCAGTTCATCCAGCAGGTTCGGCGGTAGCTCCTCGTAACTGCCCGGCAGGTCGTAGGCAATCCACACGCCCCAGCCGGCGCGGCGCATCAGCGCAGCTTCGACGAAGTCGTGGGACAGGATGGAGCCCGCGAATGAGCCCTTGCCCGGCAATGGCGCCAAGGCACAGTGCTCCATAAAGGGTTTCACGCGGATGATCGCGTTGTGGCCCCAGTAGTGCGATTCACCGAGCTGCCAGAAGTGTAGGCCCGCCGTGAACAGAGGCCCGTAGACCCGCGTGGCGAACTGCTGCATGCGTGCATAGAAGGTCTCCATGCCCGATGCCTTCGGTCCGGTCTGGATGATGCCTGCGTCAGGATGCGCTTCCATAAGGCGGACGAGCTTCGTGAGGCACTCACCTGTCATTACGCTATCGGCGTCCATGACCACCATGTAGCGGTAGTCCGGGCCCCAACGACGGCAAAAATCGTCGATATTGCCGCTCTTTCGCTTCACACGACGACGACGGCGTCGGTAATGGATGCGCCCGAAGCCATTGGTTTCTCGGCACAGATCCATCCATGCCTGCTGCTCGGCTACCGCGATGTCGGCATCGTAGGTATCGCTAAGAACGAAAAAGTCGAAGTGCTCGAGATCGCCCGACTCGGCAACCGATTCGTAAGTCGCCCGAAGACCTGCGAATACCCGCGGTACGTCTTCGTTGCAAATGGGCATGACGATGGCCGTGCGAGCACCCGGCTCTATCGGCTCGTCACCCGCGCTTGCTGCCGAGATACGGTATTTGTCCTGCCCGCTCAGCAGCTCCCAGAAACCCATCAGCGCCGTCCAGAAACCGGCCGACACCCAACAGAACAGGATTGCGAACAAAGCGAGCACCGAGAACTGCACCACATAGGGCAGCACCTGCTCCGCGCTTACAAGAAGCGGCTGTTGGAATACCAGCTGCAGGTCGATGAAGGACCAGCCCTGATAGGGCAGCACGCCCTTCATGTAATAGGTGGCGATGGCCGTCTGGCCGAAAACCAGCAAGAGCAGGCACAAACGACGGCGAGCGCCAACCTGACGCCAGCGATCCTGTTTGAGCTCGTTCTGCACCTTTACGGCCTGACGCCGTTCGCGGCCGAAGATTCGCCGCCAACCGCGCACCAGCACGTTGGTAATCCAGGGCTCCGGCACCATCGTGCCGCGGTTGATGGTAGGCGCGGCCTTCAGGCGAGGCCGACCGCAGTCATCGCGGTCGAGCAAGCCTTCTTCACGTAGTCGGCGGCCCGCCAGTGCCTCGATGCGCCCTTCGGTGATTTCCACCGAAGGGTTGGCTGCATTCTGAGAGGACTGACCGGCCAGGCCGGCATTAGGGTCGTCTGATCTATTCATTGGCAGGCAACTGGTAGCTCCAGGTTTCGCTGAGTACGTTCTCGCCTTCGATCAACTTGCCACTGAGCTGGACCGGCTTGGTCGGGTCCTTGAGCTTGACCCGAAGCGTCAGCCGCCAGCCTTTCGTGGCTTCGTTGTAGCGCAGCTCGTTCTGCAGCAATTCGGTATTGTCGTCTGTCGTCACCGCCGTGCTAACAGGCGCATCGGCCGGCAGTTCCGCCAGCTTCGGCCCTACGAAGTCGACCAGCAGCGCCGTGCTGCCGTCTGGCTGACGCACCAGATTCGATTGTCGGATATCGCCGGCCGAACGACGGGTCTGCTTGACCCATGCGACGTCCTGGTCGCGGTGGGCCTTCTCATCCAGCGTCCAGTAAGTGCGGTAGGCGAATTCGATCGGCTCGCCGGTCTTGGGCAAGGAGTCGGGCACCCAGAACGCAACAATGTTGTCGTTGGTTTCATCCGGCGTCGGGATTTCGACCAGCTCGAAACGGCCCTTGCCCCAGTCGCCTTGCGGCTCGATCCAGGCACTCGGGCGCTTCTCGTAATGGTCGTCCAGATCCTGATAGTCGTTGAAATCCCGACTACGTTGCAGCAAGCCGAAGCCCTTGGGGTTCTCCGCAGGGAACGACGAAATGGACAAACGACGCGGGTTGCTCAGCGGCCGGTAAGTCCATTCGCCGTTGCCGTTCTGAATCGAAAGGCCTTCGGAATCATGCAGGCGCGGCCGGTAGTTCACTTGAGAAGAAGGCTGATGCGGCGCGAAAAGGAACATGCTGGTCAGCGGTGCGATGCCAAGCTTGCTGACGTCCGCACGTAGATAGACACGGGCCTTCACGTCCAGCACGGTTTCGTCCCGCATACGCAGGATGAACCGATAGGCGCCAGCTGCGCGAGGCGAGTCCAGGAGCGCATAAATGACAAGGTGCTTGTCTTCGGGTTTCGGACGCTCGATCCAGAATTCCTTGAACCGCGGGAATTCCTCTCCGGAAGAGACAGCCGTATCGATTGCCAGGCCGCGGGCAGAGAGACCATATACCTGGTCCTTCCCAATCACGCGGAAGTAGCTGGCACCCAGCATGCTCAGAACTTCGTCGGATTCATCCTTGCTGTTCACAGGGTAGTGAACGCGGAAACCCGCATAGCCAAGATCTTTCGTTGCCGAAGGATCGAGTGACAGGGAGCCGAAGTCGAACCTGGACGGATCGTATTCGATGGTATGGACGCTGGTGCTCGTGACTTCGTTGATCCTCACGGGCGTGTCGTAATGCATGCCCTGGTGATAGAAGTTGAGCTTGAATGGCGTCTTCAGATCCATCCACTCGGCCTTGTCGCCGCGGAAACGAATCTTCTGGTAATCGGCGAATTTTAATTGCCGCAGGGCAGTAGGGAGATTGCTGGTGGGCGCCGAGTAGGCCTTTCCCGCCAGTTCCTTGGCCTTGGCATCTACATCATCCAGGCTGAAAGCAGCCGATTGACCCGCGGCCAGCAACGCTGCTGCCAATGTGCCGAACAGCACTAGGGCGCGCGAGGCCTTGCCAGACGAAGGTCTCGAGGTACTCTTGCAGGTCACAACTCCCCCAAATACTCGAATCGAAAGGGCCGGGCACAGCCCGGCATCCTGTTCCGACCCAAAAAGGGTTCGATGATTCCCTAGCGGGGCTCATCCAGCCGGCGCGCACATCCTAGACATGGCCGAGAGTCCTGGCTAGCGGCGTTCTACGCCTCCAGCAGGAAAGTTACAGGGCCGTCGTTTACGAGATGCACCTGCATGTCGGCACCGAAGCGGCCGCACGCGACGTGAGCATACCGCTGGCGCGCGGCGGCCACCAGATGCTCGAACATTTCCAGCCCTTTTGCAGGCACCGCTGCGGTTGAAAAACTCGGGCGCATCCCGCTTCGAGTATCGGCTACAAGTGTGAACTGCGACACAAGAAGGAGCCCACCTTCTATATCAGTAAGGGACCGATTCATCCGGCCCGCTTCGTCCGAAAAGATGCGATAGCCAAGCAAGCGCTCGAGCAGGCGCGCTGATCGCGCATGATCGTCGTCAGGCTCGACACCGATGAAGGCCAGCAATCCGTGGTCAATTGCGCCAACGATCTCACCCTCGACTTCGACGCGTGCGTGGCGCACGCGCTGGATCAGAGCCTTCATGCTTCATCCGGTGCCAGATCGAGGAGACGATGCGCCATTTCATTGGTAGCGCGCACCAGCGCATCGGTTATGCACGGCTCGGAGGCGGCATGCCCCGCCTCGCGAATGATCTGCAGCTCGCTACCTGGCCACGCCTGGTGCAAGGCCCAGGCGTTATCCATCGGCGTCACCACATCATAGCGACCATGTACGATGATGCCCGGGAGGTGCGCGATCTTCGGCATATCCCGGATCAGCTGATCCGGCTCGAGGAACGCATCATTGACGAAGTAGTGACACTCGATGCGCGCGATAGCCAGTGCGCGTTCGTGGAACCGCTCGACGACCTCGGGGGATGGGCGCAGCGTAAGGGTGCGTCCTTCCCAGCACGACCAAGCCTTGGCGGCATGCATCTGAGCGATCTGATCGCTGCCGGTGAGACGCTTGTAGAACGCCCGCATAAGATCGCCGCGCTCTTCCTGCGGAATTGGCGCCAGGTAGTCTTGCCAGTAGTCCGGGAACAACCGGCTCGCGCCGTCCTGATAGAACCAGTGAAAGTCCTGCGGACGGCACAGGAAAATGCCGCGCAGAATGAGCGCGTGAACGCGATCCGGGTGACGCTGTGCATAGGCCAACGACAGGGTCGACCCCCAGGAACCGCCGAACAGTACCCACTTGTCGATCCCCAGGTGCTCGCGGATGCGTTCCATGTCCGCGACCAGGTCCCACGTCGTGTTCTTTTCGAGGCTCGCATGGGGCAACGAACGGCCGCAGCCGCGCTGATCGAACGTCACGATCCGGTACAACGCGGGATCGAAAAAGCGCCGGGACATCGAATCGCAACCGCCACCCGGGCCGCCATGCACGAACAGAACTGGCAAGCCCACACGCGTCCCGCTTTCATCAACATACAACACATGCGGGTCATCCACGGCCAGTTCATGGCGTGCGTACGGCTTGATCTCCGGAAAAACGGTCAGCATTGAACACTCCCCTGTCTGCGTCTGCGTGATTTCCAGTGCGCTTCGGGCGCCACCCCGAACACTGCCCTGCCAACCTGCATGGGGCACGCTTGTCCTACCGCTCGTCAAGCAGATTCCGATCGGAGAATGCCCAAGGCGCATCGGCTTGTTGCAAGTCGTGCATCCCAGCGGCTCCGAAAGCGCATGCGTTTCGCTCTGCTACACTGCCGCGAACTCAACGGGCTGCCCACGCATGGATCGACATACGTATTTCCCGATCACGCGCCAGCGGATTCAACCGCTCTGTCGCCTCTGGACGCAGACCCACTGCCCTCTGCCGCGGCCGCTCAACAGCACTGAGTGCGCTCGGCTCAGCCGTTCGAAGAAAAGCGCGCGGCGCCATGCTTGAACTCGAGCAGGTCCGCTTTACATACCCGAATGCCGAGCGCCCGGCACTGGATGGCATTGATCTGGAAGTGCCGGCCGGTGAATGCCTTGGCCTGTTGGGCAGCAACGGCGCAGGGAAAACCACCCTGTTCTCGCTACTCGCGGGCCTTCGCCAGCCGCAAAGCGGCCGCATACGCTGGCGAGCTGAAGGCCGACCCGGGCTGATCCCGCAGCAGTCGGCGTTCTACGGCCAACTCAGCGTGCGTGAAAATCTCGAGCTTTTCGCCGACCTCTACAGGCTACGCGGCGAAACCCGACGGCAGCGTATGGAGCGCGTGCTGTACGCCGCCACGCTGGAAGGCCTACTTGGGAGACGCGCACATGGGCTGTCCGGCGGGCAGCAGAGACGCCTCAACTTTGCAGTAGGTCTGTTGCAACCCGCGCGCGTCTACCTGTTCGATGAAGCGACCGTAGGTGTAGACGCCCAGGCACGCCAGCGACTGCTCGACGCTGTGGCGGCGCTTCCATCCGAAGGGTGCGCCGTGCTGTATACCAGCCACTACCTCGACGAGATCGAGCGAGTTGCCCAGCGCGTCGTCCTGATGGATCAAGGTCAGGTTCGACTCGATCTCGATAAGCGCCAGCTGCTCGACAACACGCCAAGCCTGATCCTGGAATGGCCCGAGGGCGTGCCGGCCGCCGTGCAAGCCGCGCTGGTCGAGCTGGAGCTGGCAACCGACCCATTGCCTCACGGCGTCCGCATTCCGGCGCTCGACATGACGCAACTTGATCGCCTTTGCCGCGTCCTGGTCACGTTGCCCGAGCCGCCTAGCCTGCTGCGCTTCGGGCGCCCCTCTTTAGAGCAGCTTTACCTTCATCTCTGCGGAGGGCCGTTGTGATCATCCGAGCGCTCATCGGCAAGGAAATCCGCCTCGTATTACGCGACCCGCATGCACTCGGCGCGCTGTTACTGATGCCGACCCTGTTCATCCTCCTCATGGCGTTCGCGCTCTCGGCCGTCAACGAAGACAAACTGCCTGCACTGCATGTTACGACCTCAATCCCCACGGAATCCGTGAATGCCCGCTTCTTTCAGCTGGCGTTAAACGACCAGCTAGGCGGCGGCGATACCAATGCCCAGGGGGCTGTCCCTCTGATCGAGCTTGCCCCGGACTTTGACACGCGCCTGCTCGACCCGGACGCTCATGCAGTGGCTATTCATTATCCCGCCTCCACCGATAGCGCAACACGCCAGCGATTGCGGGCCGCGGTGCAGACCGCGCTGGCGCAGACGCGAACCCAGGCGTACCTGCTTGGTACCGGAGAGCTGTCGGCAGAGCAACCGGTCGAGTCACGGCTACGCGACATCGCCGACCAGACCCGTGTGCTGGTCGAAGAGCAGGACTTGACGAGGGACGGCCCCGCGCAGCGTGCCAATGCCAGTCAGCACAGCGTCCCGGCATGGCTGATCTTCGGCATGTTCTTCGTGATGTTGCCCATGGCTCACAGCTTCCAGCATGAGCGACAAAGCGGTGCGCTGATGCGGCTTCGCTGCCTTGAACTCGGAACGTTTTCGCTCGTCGTGAGCAAGCTTGCGCCCTACTTCGGGCTCAATCTGCTGCAGTTCGCCACATTTCTCGCGCTGGGCGCGTGGGGCCTGCCGCTTCTCGGATTGCCGGGTCTTACTCTGACCGGAGATCCCCTGGGTTATGTCGCGCTCGCCATCAGTCTGGCCTTGGCGGCCTGCACACTGGGACTGGCGATCTCGACCCTGGCCGGCACGGCGGAGCAGGCGCTGCTTCTCAGCGCCGGCATCAATATCATCCTTGCCGCCATTGGCGGCGTGATGGTTCCCAAGAGCGTGATGCCCGATGCCATGCGTCATGTCGCAGAACTGTCGCCGATGAGCTGGGGGCTCGATGCCTTCCTGACGCTTCTCGTTGGGCACGGCGATTTGGCAGCGGTTGCGCCGTACTGCGCACGCCTGCTCGGACTGGCCGTGGTTGTCGGGGCCGCAGCACTGGTGCTGTTCCGCCGACGTCTGAACGATACGCAGTGGACAGCTCACTTCTAACCATCATTGTCTGATCCCGACGATCCATACCGCGCGAACGGTCATCAGGCTGTCACGTGCCGTTTCTACGCTGGCGCGACCTTTTTCGAGAGCCCCGCCATGCGATACCCCTGCCTGACCGCCGCCGCCCTTCTTGCGATGTCCCTCCAGTCCCACGCCGAGGTGCGCCTAGACGGGCCGGTCGAGCATGGGATCTTCAAGAGCCAGGTGACACAGACGGAACCCGGTCAGCGCGTTATTGCGCGAGGTGACCAGACGATCGAGCGCACCGAACAGGTGCCGGCGAAGCTCGGCACCAAGTTCGGTATGCGTTATCAGCTGAGCGGAAAGACCGCGGGCGAGCCGCCGCTAACATTGCTGTATCTCACGCCAGGCGTGGTCACACCCGACGGCAAGCGTCACGACAAGTTCGTCGTGACGCAGAAGATGGAGCCAGGCGCTCCGAGCGATGTCATGGCCTTCGAATTCACGGAGCCCTACGAAGTCGTCAAGGGCGAGTGGCATCTGATGGTCTTCCAGGAGGACCGCAAGTTGCTGGAGCAGCGATTCGAAGTCCGCTGATCCTGCTTACTTCGCGCCGGGCATCTCGCTGTCCGGCGTACGCCAGATCAGCTTGCTGGTGTCATAACCCTGCTTACGAGCGGCCAACAGCATTTCGTTCAGCGTGTCCTGGTCCACCTGGGGCTCGCGCGACAATAGCCACAGATAGGACAGTTTCGAGTCGCCTACGACAGCGGTGCGGTAGTCGTGGTCGAGATAGATGATCCAATAGTCGCCCTTTGCAAATGCACTCAGCAGCGTGCTCTGGACGAAGCTTACGGACAGCTTGTCAGTGACGCCCTTTTGCTGCGGCTTGGCTGTGCCGCGCGCTTCCTGCCATTCACCGTTCTTGTCACGGCAGCGGTTGAATACGCCGACTTCACCGTCCGCCTGAAGCGTGTAATGCGCCTCGGACTGCAGGCAGTCGCGCTGGAAGTACATCGGCAACCGCGCGAGTTCGTACCAAGTGCCCTGATAGCGATCCAGGTCGACATGACCCACCGTCTGGGGTGGCGCTTGCCCGGTTCCGGAATTGGCGCATGCAGTGAGCAGCAACATGCTGATGAGGGCGCTGATGAATCGCATCGATTCTCCTTGGGTGGTTATTTGAGGCCTTTGCCGGAATACGTCAACACCATGTCACGCCCGTACTGCACCGTGATGGAGCGCTTGTCGTCGCCCCATCGGCAGCTGGACACATTCGTCGCAGCGTCGCACTCGGCAGGCTTGCCCAGCAGCGCCTCGACTTCGGCTGGAGACATCCCGGTCCTGAGACGTGCGTAATTTTCCGGGCTGACCTTGCTGCATGCAACCAACGCCACACTCGCTAACAGCAATATGCCCATACGCACACTCATGCCCGACTCCTTATTGAGCAACGCCGCTCCATGCTTTCCTTGGGTAAAAATGCACCCAGGCCAGACAGCGTTTTGACGCGACGCGGGTGCGTTAGTTGCCGGGCAGTGCAATGGTTTTTCAGCGCAGGCTCGCCGCGCAAGATGGAGGTCGGCTTAGAAACCCAAGCCGGGCTGCGACAGATAGGCCACTTCTTCGGGAGTCGAGGGCCTTCCCAGAATGGCGTTGCGGTGTGGGAATCGCCCAAACCGCCGGATGACGTCCTGGTGACGCCGTGCGTAGTCCAGGAAATCCGCAAAGACCTTGCGATCCTCAGGCCGACACCCTGCGGCAAGTGCCGTAAAGTACTCCACAGCCATGGCCTGGGACGCGGCGGACTCGTCATGCTCGAACGGCAAGTACACGAAAACATGTGCAATGGGCGGCAACGTCTGATGCCAACCCTGATCGATACCCTTGCGTGCCAAGGCAAGTGTGCTGGCATCCCCGGAGAAGGCTTTGGGGGTATTGCGAAACAGCATGCGCGGTAGCTGATCTAGTAACAGGATCTCGGCAAGCCACCCTTGTGGCTCCTGTCGCCAGCTCACCAGACGTCCTGCGAGGGCCTCCTGCACGAAAACGCCGAAGCGCTCTCGCGCCTCGGCGTCCTGTCTAGCCCGGTATCCGAACCAGAGCTTGTGTTTCTCCCGGGACACCGCGGTGGCGTCCAAGCGGGCGATCGTATCGGCCGGTCCGAACCACCACTCCAGCAGCGGTGCCCAGGGCGTCATTGCTTACTTGTGGTAAGCGGTGACGCGTTCGACTTCTTCCTTCGAGCCCAGGAACACCGGCACGCGCTGGTGCAGTTGGGTGGGCTGGATATCGAGGATGCGTTGCGTACCATCGGTGGCTGCACCGCCCGCCTGCTCGATGATCATGGCCATCGGGTTGGCTTCGTACATCAAGCGCAGCTTGCCGGGCTTGGACGGGTCGCGCTTGTCACGGGGATACATGAACACGCCGCCGCGGGTCAGGATGCGGTGCACGTCCGCAACCATCGAGGCGATCCAGCGCATGTTGTAGTTCTTGCCCAGAGGGCCTTCCTTTCCCGCCAGCAGCTCGTCCACGTAGCGCTGCACCGGGGCCTCCCAGTGACGCTGGTTAGACATGTTGATGGCGAATTCGGCCGTGGTTTCCGGCACGCGCATGTCATCATGCGTCAGCACGAAACTGCCCATCTCGCGATCGAGCGTGAAGCCTTTCACACCGTTGCCCAGCGTCAGGATAAGCATGGTCTGCGGACCGTAGACCGCATAGCCTGCAGCGACCTGCTGGGTGCCCGCCTGCAGGAAGGCCTCTTCGCCGAGCGATTCGTTCTGGCTGCAGTCGCCTGGGCAGCGCATGACTGAGAAGATGGTGCCAACCGAGACGTTGACATCGATGTTCGAGGAGCCATCGAGTGGGTCAAAGGTCAGCAGGTAGGCGCCCTTCGGATAACGGCCGGGAATCTGGTAAGGCTCGTCCATCTCCTCGGACGCCATCGCCGCCAGTGTGCCGCCCCATTCGTTGGCTTCGAGCAGGATTTCGTTGGACAGGACGTCCAGCTTCTTCTGCACCTCACCCTGTACGTTCTCCGTTTCGGTGCTGCCGAGAACGCCACCCAGCGCGCCTTTGGACACGGCATGGCTGATTTCCTTGCATGCACGCGCGACCACTTCAATGAGGAATCGCAGGTCTGCGGGCGTGTTGTGACTGCGGGTCTGCTCGATCAGATAGCGACTCAGGGTTACGCGTGACATTGGCGGGCTCCGAATGATGGGGACACAAACGCGCAGAGTTTAGCGCGAGCGGCATTTCAATGCTCCTGTCAGACCGGCTCGAAGGAGGAAGGTTCTTGCTTCGCTTGGCTACGGTTCGGCCCGCCTGGAACGTAGCGGCATGGCGCGGTGCGCTGGAGCCCACCTTGCCCCCGCCCCCGCATGCTGCAGGATGGATAGCCGGGACCCTCCGCGCAGGATTCCAAATCGACAACGGTGGAAAAGGCTTGGCCGTTTTCCACCCTACACGCCGACGCGAAGTGCTCGACGGATGGAGTGGCTGGATTTCGCAGCGTGGATGGCCGAAGCCATCCACGCGAACATCATCGACGTCTTGCCCCTTAATCCAGAGCCTTCCAGATGTCGCGGGCATATTCGCGGATCGTCCGATCCGACGAGAACCAACCGGCACGCGCCGTGTTGAGCACAGCCGACCGCCACCACAGTTTTGGCGAACGCCAGTAGGCGGCCACCTTGCGCTGGGCATCCCAGTAATCATCGAAATCGGCACAGACGAAGAACGTATCGTGAGCGATCAACCCTTCGATTAATCCCTTGTAGCGGTTCGGATCGTCTGGTGAGAACGCCCCGCGATGGATTGCCTGAAGCACTTCGTTCAAGCGAGGCGAGGCGTCCAGCCACGGCTGCGCATTGAACTCGCCGGCTGCCTTGCGTGCTTCCACCTGACGCGCGCTCATGCCGAAGATGAACATGTGCTCTTCGCCAATGAGTTCGCTCATCTCCACGTTGGCGCCGTCCAGCGTGCCGATGGTCAGCGCACCGTTCAGGGCAAACTTCATGTTGCTCGTACCGGACGCCTCGTAGCCCGCCGTCGAGATCTGCTCCGAAAGATCCGCGGCCGGGATGATCGCCTCTGCCAGGCTCACGTTGTAGTTCGGCAGGAACGCGACCTTCAGCATGCCGCGAAGCGTCGGGTCGTTGTTCACGGTACGGGCGATGTCATTCGCCAATTTGATGATGAGCTTGGCCTGGTGATAACTCGCAGCCGCCTTGCCAGAGAAGATCTTCACCCGCGGCACCCAATCCATATGCGGCTCGGCGCGCATGGCTTGGTACAGCGCCACGGTATGCAGCAGGTTGAGTAGCTGACGCTTGTACTCGTGGATACGCTTGACCTGCACATCAAAGAGCGCATCCGGATCCAGCGAAACGCCGATACGCTCGAGCACAAGGTTCGACAGATGCACCTTGGCGTCGCGTCGCTGCTCCATGAACGCCTTGCGGAAAGACTGCTTGTCCGCAAACGGCTCCAGCTGCTTGAGTGTGGTCTCGGGCTTGTCCAGCACGTCCTCACCAATTGCGTCGACGAGCATGCCCGCCAGCTGCGGGTTCGCCTGGTGCAACCAGCGGCGGAACGTAATCCCGTTGGTCTTGTTGTTGATTCGATCCGGGTACAGCTGATGCAGGTCCTTGAAGACCGTCACACGCATCAGGTCGGTGTGCAGACCGGATACCCCATTGATACTGTGCGAGCCGAGGAAGGCCAGGTTCCCCATGCGGACCCGGCGCCCATTGTCTTCCTGGATCAGCGACACCGCACGAAGCAGCTCGAAGTCGTGGATGTCCTTCGCCCGCAGCGCATCGATGTGATAGGCATTGATCAGGTAAATGATCTGCATATGCCGTGGCAGCAGATGCTCCATGAGCCCCACAGGCCAGGTCTCCAGGGCCTCTGGCAGCAGCGTATGGTTCGTGTAGGACAAGGTGCCAACGGTGGTCGTCCAGGCGTCGTCCCAGCTCAACCCATGCACATCGACCAGCAGACGCATCAGCTCGGCCACCGCAATCGCCGGGTGGGTGTCGTTGAGCTGGATCGACACATGCTGCGGCAGCGTACGCAGGTCACCATTCTGCTTCATGAAGCGGCGGATAAGATCCTGTAGCGACGAGGATACGAAGAAGTACTCCTGACGCAGACGCAGCTGCTGGCCGGCTTCGGTGCTGTCTGCCGGATAGAGGACGCGCGAAATGCTCTCGGCGCGCGCCTCATCCATGACCGCGCCCACGTGGTCGCCGGCGTTGAACCGCTCCAGATGCAAATCACTTTCAGCACGCGCACGCCACAGGCGCAACGTGTTCACCGCGCGCCCGCGCCAGCCGACCACGGGTGTATCGTACGCAATAGAACGCACGACATCGGCCGGCTCCCACTGCTGGCGTTGGCCACTTGGATCGTCCGGCAGGTTGATCACACCCCCGCCGAATCCGATCTTGTACGTCACTTCGGCGCGCTCGAATTCCCATGGGTTGCCGAAGTCGAGCCAGGTCTCGGTCTGCTCGTGCTGCCAGCCGTCCACGATCGCCTGTCGGAACAAACCGTGCTCGTAACGAATGCCGTAGCCATGCGCAGCCACACCCAGGGTGGCCATGCTTTCCATGAAGCAGGCGGCCAGGCGGCCCAGGCCGCCGTTACCCAAGGCGGCATCGGGCTCCAGCTGACGAATCTGATCGAGGTCCACGTCCAGGTCGGACAGGGCCTGACGCGCGATATCGAGAATGCCCAGGTTACTCAGGCTGTCGAACAGGAGACGGCCAATCAGAAATTCCAGCGAGAGGTAGTACACCCGCTTCTGATTGCTGCGGTAGACATGGCGTGTGTGGTCCATCCACGGGTCGACGATGCGATCCCGTGTCGCCAAAGCGATGGCTTCGAACCAGTCGTGATCATAAGCGTGTTCAGGGTCCTTGCCGACCGAGTAGGTCAGCTTGGACAGGACCGCATCACGAAAGGCGGCCACTTCGGCAGGATCGGGTGTAACACGAGACTCCTGGGACATTGACATGCATCCTCGGCTGGCAAGACGGGCAGCAAGGCCGAACGTTGACCTCACCGCTCTGACCTTTAGGTGATTTCAGCGTTCGTTGCAAACGAGGAATGGCCGAACGGCCCTAAACCCGGCTTGAACCCTGCGCAAATCGCCTGCGTCTTAAACAAACAACCCCGCCGGCAATCACGATGCCGTGCCTGGCATGCCGCGCCTGGCTGCACTGGGCTATCGCTGAATTCGGTGGCGACGAGAACCGAGAACGAAAGGCCCCGGATCCGCATGACAGCACCGTCCCACTCCCTCCGCCGCCGCGCTTTCCGCGCCCGTTTCGCCTGGCTTGCGGGCACCTGTGCCCTGCTGCTGAGCGTTGCGTCGAAAGCAACGCCCATCCAGCTCGCGCCAGAACCGGATTGGGCCGATTCGCTGACTGCCCTGCTCGCCAAGGCCGACCACTCGTACCCCGGCGAGCTAGGCGTGTATGTCAAGGATTTACAAAGCGGAGCGGAATACAGTTACAAAGCGGACGAACGCTGGTACCTCGCCTCGATGGTCAAGGTGCCGGTGGCGATCACGGTGATGCGCGCCATCGAACGCGGTGAATTTAGCCTCGAACAGAAGGTGACACTGTCCGCGAGCGACTACGTGGACGGCACGGGCCAGACCAACCAGCATGGTCCCGGCGAACGGTTGAGCATCGACTGGCTCATGCACCAGATGCTTGTGTACAGCGACAACACTGCCACCGACATCCTCATTCGCCAGGTCGGCCTTCAGGCCGTCAACGACGTCACGAAACAACTCGTACCCGAGGGTTTCGAACCGATCACGACGCTCGCTGAAGTGCGTCGACAGGTCTACGGTCACTATCACCCCGCCGCAGCGGATCTCGTTGGTCGCCAGTTCCTGACGCTCAAGCAGCAGCGCACCGAAGCCGAGCGCCGCGCGACCCTTGCGCGCCTCCTCAAGGTCGCGCCGAACGAATTGGCGCCTATCCGCTACGACGATGCCTACGCGCAGTACTACGCGAGCGGGCTGAACAGCGCCCCGCTTACAGCCTACGGACATTTGCTCGAACACCTCGCCCGTGGCGAAGCCCTGCAGGCCGACAGCACCGCCTACGTACTGGGTGTGATGGGCAAAGTGGCCACCGGCAGCAAGCGCCTCAAGGCCGGGCTCCCCGACACCGTCTCGCTCGCGCACAAGACGGGCACCCAGCGAGGCCGTTTCTGCGACGCCGGCATTGCCCAGGCACGTGAGGGCGATCAACGCCGTACCGTCATCATCGCGGCCTGTACCCGTGGCAGCCTGTCGCTCGATCGCTCCGAGCAAGCGCTGAGCCACGTCGGACAGGCCGTGGGCCAAACCGGCCTTTTTTCTCACCCCCTTCGCTTAGGCAGGGTCACACCATGAAAGCTCGATCGCTCGTAGGCGCGGGTGCGCTGATCCCGCTCGGCCTGATCGCCGGGTTCGGTTTTTTCGACACATCGCAAACCCAGGCCATGCCTGAACTGGAGAAGAAAGTCGCCGCGCTCGATGAGCGAACACCCGGGGCGCTCGGCGTCTACATTCGAGACCTGGGCGACGGCCGGGAACTCAACTACGGGGGCGAGCGCAGCTGGTACCTGGCGTCCACGATCAAGGTGCCCGTCGCGGTCGCCATTTTGCAGGATGTCGACGCGGGCAAACTGTCCTTGGACGATACGCTCACCCTCGAGGAGGGCGACAAGGTAGACGGGCCAGGAGACCTCGCCTGGAAAGATGCAGGTACGGAGATACCCGTCGACGACCTGCTTCGCGACATGCTGCAGGTCAGCGACAGTACGGCGACGGGCATGCTCATTCGCCATCTGGGCGCCGACGAGCTCAATCGCCGAATCCGGCGTGACATGACGAGTGGCGGGTTCGGCGAAGTGACGAGCATTCTGGAGGTCCGCCGCGCCCTGTATCGTCAGTTCACGCCCAAAGCCGACGAGCTGGACAATGCCCAGATCCTCAGCCTGGCCTCAACGTCACTGAATGAAGAACGCACCCGTGCGCTAGCGCGTGAAGTCGGCGTACAGACGGATGAGTTCGACGTGAACAGCCTCAAAGAGGCCTACGCCCGTTACTACGAAACCGGCCTGAACGCCGCCGAGCTTGACGCCTATGGCGAGATGCTGGTGCGCGTCGTCAAGGGTGACCTGCTCAAACCCGACACGGCCGAACAGCTCTTCCGCTACATGAAGCTTGGTCAATATGACGCCTACCGCCTCGAGGCCGGGCTCGACAAGGCCATTCCCTTCGCGCACAAGACAGGTACCCAGTTCGAGCGGACCTGCCATGTCGGCATCGTCGACCCGCTGTCTGCGGAGCGCGCCATTGTCGTGGCGGCCTGCGTCTCGGACGCCGACGAGGACGACGCGGCCGAGACGCTCGGTGAAGTCGGCAAGCTGTTGAACACGCTCGCAGCGGAGTCGGCACCCGCGCAGACGAGTGCCAGCCGCAACTGACATCAGAGCTGGAACGTCGCCGTGCTGCGCGAAAGGCTACGGCTGCCCGCGTTCAGTCGGTCCGCAACGCCGTGCACCGATTGCGCACCTTCGAGCAGGTGCAACGCTGCCTGATCGACCTGTTGAATGTTGCCACTGACATCTTCGGCCGTTGCAGCTTGCTCCTCTACGGCCGTGGCAATCTGGGCGATCATGTCTTCCACACGTTGCACCGCGCCGACGATATCGCCCAACCGTTGGCCCAGCTCGTCTACCGCCGTCACATCCTCCTCAGCCTGCGCATAGGCCTCCTGCATGAGCCGCACCGCATCGGCAACGACTGTCTGCAGCGCCTGCACGGTCGTGCCAATTTCCCGGGTCGACTCCTGCGTCCGACGTGACAGACCACGCACCTCGTCCGCTACCACCGCAAAACCGCGACCGTGATCACCGGCACGGGCGGCCTCAATGGCAGCGTTCAGCGCAAGCAGGTTGGTCTGCTCGGCAATGGCACCAATCACATCCACGACACGGCCGATACGCTGGGCCTGCTCGTCCAGCTGAGTCATCGCCCTGGAGCTGGCGGAGAGCCGGTTGATCAGCCCGCGCATACCCTCCGTCGTCGCCTGGCTGCGCTGATTGCTCACGGTCGCGATTTCACGCGTCTCACCCACATCGCGCGCCGCCTGCTCGCAGCTTTCCGCAACGCTCTGCGCAGTCGCCGCCATCTGCGTGGCCGCCGCTGCAATCTGGCTGACCTGCTGTTGCTGGCGCTCGACCGATACGAGGCTGGACTGAGCGTGGGACGTCAGCGACGTGACTGTATTGTCCAACGCAGCGGCTTCCTGATTCACCTCCGTCAGAGAACCACGCAACTGCACGACAGCCTCGTTGAGGGCTGTACCGATCGTGGCCAGTTCGTCGCGCCCGACAACGCGGGTCTGCTGACGGAGATCGCCGCGCCGCAATGCTTGCGCCATGGCGGTGATTTCGGACGCACTGGAGCGAATGGATGCTTGCAGGCAGAGGAATGCGTACATCGCCACCAGCGCCAGCACGCCAAATGCCGTGAGCGTGACGACCATGGCGCCCAGCGCCTGGGCATGGTATTCACCTAGCCGGAGTTCCAGCGTTTCGAGCGTAGATGTCTGCAGTGCCTGCGCCGCGCCAAGCGCGCCATCCATGCCCTTCTCGAAGGTAGGCATGTCCAGTGTGACCTTGTCGCCAAACAGGTTCTGATCCAGCTCGCCGAGCCAGCGGTCCAGAGCCGCCAGGGTCTGGCGATATTGCGCCTTCCAGGGGTCAAGAGACGGCTCGGGAATGCGTTCAAGGACTTCTGCAGCTTTGATGAGGACATCGCGCGAGGCATCCAGATTGCCGCGGATCTCTCGAAGCTGAAGGCGTGTCTGCAAGCTGAAGTTTCCGGATGCCACAACGCCTTGTCCGATGCTGGCCAGGGTGCCGAGCTGGCGGCCCAGCTGCGGCGATGTCTGGCTTCCGAACTGCTGGAGCAGATAGGTATCGAGCATTGGGTCAAGAATCAGACCCGTATCGGTCCCGATGCGGTCCCGCAGCGAACTGACCTGCTGCAGCGTATCAGCGAAGCGTTGATACGCGTCCGGCCACCAATTCAGGGTCTTGAGCGCGTCAGCGTGAAGGCCGTCAACGGCCTTGCTGATCGCCTCAATGCCCGCAAGGGCTTCATGGCTGGCGCCCTCCGCCTCGAGCATGCGCGAGGCACTGTCGACGGCCACGCGCAACGTCTTTTCATGAGCGACCACCTCGGCCAGTGCCGCCTGGGCGAGCGTCCCCGATCGTGTCGTCGTGTCCTGCGTTTTCCAGCGCGCCGCCAGATTCCGCGCTCTCAAAATGGCTTCGTCGATGCGGTCCAGCGCCTGTAGCTGATGAACACCCGACTGCTCAGCCGATAGACGTGACAGGTTCCCCGCGTAGTCGCTACCGATCGACCATGCCGCATAGGCAATCGGCAACATGAACATCAGCGCGATCAGCTGGAATTTGTGAGCGAAGCGAAAACGCGCCAGGGCGCGGACGCCTGGACGGAGCAATACATTCATTGGCGCTTACTTCCTTGATTACAGCACCACCTGATGGAGCAAATGGCACGCCATCTGCGCCGCCTCGACCACAAATAAATACGCCAATCCGCTCCGAAGGCTCTGCAACGCGACGATAAAGGCATAGCGCCATCATCCGGAAAGGATCGGACATCCCGAGCGGAGCGTAGAGGTCTGGAAAACCCTGTTCCAAAACGCCTCAAAGCAGTGCAACGGGTGGGACCAGAGGCAGTGAAATGCTTCGAAAAGGAGCAATCAGCCGCCTCTGGTACAGCGGATGTCCAGCACCCCGCCGGGCTGCAATGTCTGGCGGTCGCCGCGACAGTTCACCTCGATCGCCCGTGCACTACCCTCTTGTACGCTCAGCCTCAGCCGCTCACCCCCCAAATGGACGTGCAACAGAGCGCCCCGGAATCGAAGCTCGAAACGCACATCTCCCAACGCAGCGGGTGGCGCGGGATCGAGGTGGAGGCCGTCCGCACAGAGATAAAGCCCGCAATAGTGCCGCTGCAGGACGTCCAGCGAACCCGCCATGGCTCCTAGATGGATCCCTTCCCGGGTGCCCCCTTCAGGCGGGGCCGCCAGATCGACGTCGAGGCATTCACGAAAGCATGCCCAGGATGCGGCGGGGTCGATCCTGGCCAGCGCGCCCGCGCAAACAACCGTTGAAAGGCTGGACTCGTGAGTGATACGTGCCATGTAGTACTCGACGGTGCGTCGCGCCGCGTCATCGTCCAGCACGTACCCTAGTCGAGCGAACAATGCTTCCAGTTCATGTGGCGTAAACAGGTACGCCAGCATCAGCACATCCGCCTGTTTGGTCAGCTGGTAGCGGTCGCAGCTGTCGCCTTTTGCATTCAGCCACCAGTCCAGACGCGGACGGCCGTCCTCCAGCCAAGCAGGGTTCGGCGGCTGCAAGCGGTCGAAGCCGTCGAATTGCTCCACGACACCGTCGGATAGCAGGGGCACGTACATCCGCCGACTTACGTCTTCCCACTGGGCCAGCTCCTGCTCGTCGATTCCGAGCCTTGCGCATAGCGCCTGGCCGCCGTCCGGCAGCGCTGCCAACACATCGAACCCCCGGCAGATTGTCCAGACCGCCATCACGTTCGTATAGGCGTTGTTGTCGAGCCCGGGTTCGGCCGCACCTGGATAGGCATTGTGGTATTCGTCCGGCCCGATCACGCCGGTGATCACATACCGCGCTTTACTGCTATCGAAGGTGGCGACCGATGCCCAGAAGCGTGCGATCTCCAGAATCAGCTCACCGGCTTCATTGGCCAGGACGTCCAGATCATCCGTTGCCAGAAAGACAGTCCACGCGTCGTACGCAATCGCCGCGCCGATATGGCGTTGGAGATAGGTGTGATCAGGCATCCACTTGCCTGATAGCGGATTGAATTGATAGGGCGGTGTTTCCTCGAGCCCAGTACGCCCGCTTCGCCATGGGAACATTGCACCGCGAAGGCCGGCCGCAGCGGCATGCTCACGCGCGGCCGGCAGCCGACGATGGCGGTAGCGCAGCAAGCCGCGGGCAATTTCCGGAAAGCGGGTCGCAAGAAACGGAAAGGCGAAGATTTCGTCCCAGAACACCTGCCCGTAATACCCCTCCTGCCAACCCTTTGGTGGTAGCCCTACATCCAGGCGCGCGCTATGTGGCGATGCTGCCTGCAAGAGGTGAAACGCATGCAACCGCAATGGGCGTTCCCACTGAGGCTCGACATGCAGCGGCATGCGCTGCCACAGCGATGCCCAGGCAGCGCCATGGCGCGCCCGAAGTGATTCGAATGCCTCTACCGGCAAGCGGCAGCGGACAGTCTCACGGGCTTCCTTGCCACCACTGCGCAACGCCTCGTCGACCGCTACCGCAGCGGTGACGTCGATTCGCACGAGTCCATCAGCGGGCCTGCAACAGCGGAGCACGAAACGAACATGGTCAGGCCCGGACTCGGTGCCCAGCAATTGCGCATCAGGTGTGACACGCGCCCGCATGGCCATCGCCATGTGAAAGGCGCGATCGTGCAAGGCCGCGCTCGCGCTCGCCTCACCGGAACCGTGCGTCTCTACCTCGATGTCCTGTAATCGTTGCCCTTCGTAGGGACCGCTGCGCGGTATCGCGGCGTTGGCGACGCGCGCGTCCAGTCCCGTCTGGATATCACAGTGCTCGACACCCTCGGGTAGTCTGATCGTCCAGCCCACGGCGGCGAAGGCGCCATCAGCCATGTCCACGAGCCAGGTCTCGCATAACGACACCGCATGACCATCGAGTTCGAAGGTCATTTGTCGCTCGACAATCCCGTCCTCCATCTTCAGCGACTGCTCGTAACGTCGGTGGGCTTGGGCGGGCGAGAACCAGGTTCCGCCGTTCAGCCGCAGGCTGAGGCCAAAGGGTTGTGGAAGATTCACCAGCGCTGCGACATCGGTGACCCGCCCGTTGACCAGTCGAGGCGCATCGTCGTACCAGCCGGCATGGTAGAAGCCTGCGTAATGCGCGTCATCGACGGCCGGCGCCTCTCGTGACGCTTCGGGCGCGGCAGGCCGAAGCGAAAGCACGCCGTTTCCCAGCGCAAGTAGCGAGGTTCGGCGCCGCTCATCCTCGGCATCGAAATGATCGAACCGCACCTCCACAGGGGCACTACGCATCGAGCGCTTCGATCCGCTGCAGGATGCCTTGCGCCCGCTGCAGCAGTTGCTCGCGACTGGGGTAGGCAGGCTGCGAGCCATAGCCCGTCACGGCGTGATTAGCCGCCGCCACCCCCCAAGCGGCAGCCGTCCTGGGAGACTCGCCCTCAAGCAACGCGATCGCGAATACGCCTGTAAACGCATCGCCTGCGCCCGTGCTGTCGACGACATCGACGTCATCAGCGGGCACGTGGACAAGCGTGTCGGGCGCGGCCAGCACGCAACCACCATCACCCAGCTTGATACACACGACCTCGACGCCCTTTTCATCACGCAACTGCCGTGCCGCGCGCGCGGCGTCCTGCAGCGACTCAACCTCTAGGCCGACCAGGCCGCCCGCTTCGTCCGGATTCGGCGTCAGCGCATGGAACGAAGACAGCAGTTCCGGCTCAACCCGATCCGGAAAGGAGGGATCCAGAATCACCGGAATGTCGCGCTTGCGAGCAGCGTCAACGGCGCGACGCACCACGGCCGCGGGCACTTCGTAATCCAGCACCAGGCATGCCGGCAACGCAGCAGATTCGATCGCGTCGACCGCCTGCCGGACCGCCTCCTCAGGCCACTGATCGTTGGCGTTGGTCGCCAGGACGATCTGTTTCTTACCGTCCGGCGGGACCATGATCATCGAAACGCCTGTCGCCTGGCCGCTCACCGTATGCACCCGGTCGACATCGGCACCCGCGTCCACTAGCGCGGCGAGCGTCTTATCCGCCAGTCCATCATCGCCGATACACCCGAGCAGATGGCTGCTGTGGCCGAAGCGCGCGCCGAGGTAGGCCACGTTGGCGGCCTTGCCGCCGGCGAAGCGTGAAAAGTCGTGCGCCAGCAACGTCTCTTGCGAGCCGGGCGGCTCATCCAGTCGCACCTGGAAATCGGCGTTGATGCTTCCAAGGGAAATCAATGTTCGACGAGTCATGAGGTGCTCCGGGCGAGTCCGCTACGTTCTGATGACCCGTCTGGCCCTTTTCAGGTTCGTTGCGGAAACGCCTTGAGACGCATGCGCACACCGCCATCGGTCCTTCGCTGGGAACCCGTGGCGGACGCCTCGCTTCTACCCTCTAACTACGTCAACCGCCCGAGGCCATGCAATGAAACCGAAGCTCAAGCCCCTCAGTGAACAGGTCATCGTGATCACCGGTGCCTCGAGCGGTATTGGCCTTGCAACGGCCGAAGGCGCCGTTCGGGCAGGAGCGCGTGTAGTGCTGGTCTCCCGAAACGAAGAGGCGTTGGCGGAGATCGAACAGCGCCTGGACAGCCGAGGGGACCGGGTCATCCATGTCGTCGCAGACGTTGCCAATCGCGAGGATCTGGAACGGGTCGCGGCCGATACGCTGTACCGCTTCGGCGGCTTCGATACCTGGATCAACAACGCCGGGGTGTCCGTCTGGGGCCGCCTGGATCAGGTTGACGAACAGGACCACCGTCGCGTGATGGAGACCAATTTCTGGGGCACGTTTTATGGCTCAATCATCGCCATGGCGCATCTGCGCGGAAAAGGCGGTGCGATTATCAATATTGGAAGCGTCGAGTCCGAGACGCCCCTGCCCTTCCACGCGAGCTACAGCGCCAGCAAGCACGCCATCAAGGCGCTGACTGACACCTTGCGTATCGAACTGAAGAAAAGTGCCGCACCCGTGTCGGTCACACTCGTCCGACCCACGTCGACCGACACGCAATTCATCGATCACTCGAAGAACGAGCTCTCGAGCGCGCCTACGCTGCCACCGCCCGTGTATGCACCGGAAGTCGTGGCTGAGGCGATACTGGACGCGGCGGAGAATCCCCAGCGTGACGTGTACGTAGGCAACGCACGTACGCTGACCAACCTGTCGCGCCACGCCCCGCGATTTCTGGACTGGCTGCAAAGCAACGTCATCTACGATTGGATCAGAAGCGGGCGCCCTGATCGAAACCCGCGCGGTACGTTTTACCGACAAGCCGGTGAACGCTGGAACGAGGAATTGCGTACGCGCGGTCGGTATCCCGGCCCGACGGTTCCCTTCAGCCCGACGACGCGCATGAGCCAACACCCACTCGCGACGTCGGCCATCGTAGCGGCCGCCGCCATAGCGACCTACGCACTGCTACGTCGCAAACGCTGACGAGCGAGTTGACGCATGGCCCGCACCTATACGCTCGCTTTCCTTTTTATTGCCGTAATGGGTGTATTGCTTCTGTCCGCACTCGACCCCATGGACCGGACAACCTGGCTGCTCGAGGCCAGCCCGGTCCTTGCGATTGCCGCCATCATCCTGTGCACGCATCGCCACTTCGGCTTCAGTACGTTCGCCTATGGCCTTCTTGCCCTCGGTGGGCTGGCCCTGGTCATCGGTGCGCATTACGGGTTCGCCCATGTCCCGGTTGGCAACTGGGCGAGGGACACCTTTGGGCTCTCGCGGAACCATTACGACCGGGTTGGCCATGTCTTACAGGGCATCATCCCCGCTATCCTGGCTCGTGAATGGCTGCTACGTGGCGAACGCGTTCGTGGCCGGCGCCTGCTTCCTTTCCTTTGCATCTGCGTTGCCATGGCCGTGAGCGCCGTATATGAACTGGCCGAATGGGTCGCTGCGATTACGCTTGGGCAGAGCGCTGAGGAATTTCTTGGCATGCAAGGTGACGAATGGGATACCCAGGCGGATATGGCCTGCGCCCTGTTCGGTGCATTCATGGCCATGACGCTGCTGGTACCCCTGCATGACCGGAGCATGGCGAAGCTCGTCCAGCCCACGCTCAACACAGCGCGGCACAAACCCGCCATACCGAGCATGCGCGAGCGTCCTTCCACCGAGTCACGCTGACTCGCGGGACACCACTCACAGACAGTCGACAGAGACCTGCCCATGAAACTGCAAGCCCTCAAATGCGGCGCCCTTGGCTTCGCCAGCCTGCTAGCGCTGGCCATGACGCCCCACGCACTGGCGCAGACGCCCCCACCTCCCGGTGGTGCCGGCGGCGCTAACCCAGCGCCGGGCGGCAATCAGAACATCCAGCAGGAGACACACGGCGACTGGCAGCTTCGCTGTGGCATGGTACCAACCGGCCCAGCGCAAGGTAACAACCCACCGCCGCAGCGCAAACTGTGCGTGATCTCGCAGGAACAGACCAACCAGGACGCCAAGCAGCGCGTCATGGCCGTCGAGATGATTCCGGACGGCCAGGAAGTCCAGGCAACATTCATCCTGCCGTTCGGGCTGTCACTGCAAAAGGGGGTCAACCTGCGTATCGACAACGGGACCGCCAGCGGCGCCCTGCCCTTCCGCACGTGCCTGCCCATCGGTTGCATTCTGCCGATCCGCTTCGATCAGAAGCTTGCCGGCGACCTTCGCAAAGGCAACAAGCTGAATGTGACGGTCACGTCCGACGCGGGTGAGGAGGTGACCCTCGGTTTCTCGCTGAGCGGGTTCACCAAGGCCATCAGCCGGGCGGCCGAGCTCTCGAAGAGCTGACGATAGGCCCTGCATGAAAAAGCCCCGCGCGGATCACTCCGGGCGGGGCTTTTCGTTCTGATGGATCCGAATCAGACCTTGCTGCGCTCGTAGCGCTTGCGGTCGTTCTCGTTCAGCAGCTTCTTGCGCAGGCGGATCGACTTCGGCGTCACTTCCACCAGCTCGTCGTCGGCGATGAATTCCAACGCCTGCTCGAGGGTGAACTTGATCGGCGGAACCAGGGCGATGACTTCGTCCTTGCCCGATGCACGCATGTTGTCGAGCTTCTTGCCCTTGGTGGGGTTGAGCACGAGGTCGTTGTCACGGCTGTTGATGCCGCACAGCTGGCCTTCGTAGATCTCGTCGCCCGGTGCCAGGAACAGCTTGCCGCGGCTCTGCAGGGTTTCCAGCGAGTAGGTCAGCGCCGTACCGGTAGCCATCGAAACCAGCACACCGTTCTGACGGTTGGTGACTTCGCCGGCCTTGATCGGGCCGTAGTGGCTGAAGGTCGAGGTCAGGATGCCCGTGCCCGAGGTCAGGGTCAGGAAGTTGTTACGGAAGCCGATCAGGCCACGCGCCGGAATGGTGTACTCGAGACGAATACGGCCCTTACCGTCGGGGATCATGTTGGTGAGATCACCCTTGCGCAGACCCATCTGCTCCATCACCGAGCCCTGGTTCTGCTCTTCGATGTCGATGGTGACGTTCTCGTAAGGCTCCTGCTTCTCGCCATCCTTCTCGATGATGACCACTTCAGGACGGCCGACGGCCAGCTCGAAGCCTTCGCGGCGCATGTTCTCGATCAGTACCGAAAGATGCAGCTCACCACGGCCGGAGACCTTGAACTTCTCGGGCGAGTCGCCCTGCTCGACACGCAGCGCCACGTTGTGCAGCAGCTCCTTGTCCAGGCGGTCCTTGATGTTGCGGCTGGTGACGAACTTACCTTCCTTGCCTGCGAACGGCGAATCGTTGACCTGGAAGGTCATCGAAACGGTCGGCTGGTCTACGGTGAGCGGCGGCAGCGCTTCGACGGCCTGTGGGTCGCACAGGGTATCGGAGATGAACAGCTCGTCCATGCCGCTCACGCAGACGATATCGCCTGCCTGGGCTTCCTGGACTTCAACACGCTGCAAGCCGGAGTGGCCCATGATCTTCAGGATACGGCCGTTACGCTTGTTGCCTTCGTCGTCGATCGCAGTGACCGGGCTGTTTGCCTTGATCTTGCCGCGCGCGATACGGCCGATGCCGATGACGCCCAAGAAGCTGTTGTAGTCCAGCTGGGAGATCTGCATCTGGAACGGGCCGTCGAGGTCAACGGTCGGGGCCGGTACATGGTCGACGATGGCCTGGAACAGCGGATCCATGTTGTCGGCCATGTTCGCAGGATCATCGCCGGCAATGCCGTTCAGGGCGCTGGCATAGACGATCGGGAAGTCGAGCTGCTCATCGGTAGCGCCTAGGTTGTCGAACAGATCGAAGATCTGGTCCACGACCCAGTCAGGACGCGCGCCCGGACGGTCGACCTTGTTCACGACAACGATCGGACGCAGGCCGGCTTTGAACGCCTTCTGGGTCACGAAACGTGTTTGCGGCATGGGGCCGTCTTGTGCATCGACCAGCAGCAGTACGGAATCGACCATCGACATGACGCGCTCGACTTCGCCACCGAAGTCAGCGTGCCCGGGGGTGTCGACGATGTTGATGTCGTAGCCGTTCCACTTCAGGGCGGTGTTCTTCGCCAGAATGGTAATGCCGCGCTCTTTTTCCTGGTCGTTGGAGTCCATGACGCGCTCGTTTTCGAGCTCTTTACGATCCAGGGTGCCAGACAGCTTCAGCAGCTTGTCTACGAGCGTGGTCTTGCCATGGTCGACGTGCGCGATGATGGCGATATTGCGTAGTTTTTCGATCACAGTGTGTTCTCTTGGAGCGGCCAGCGATTGGAGTGCCGACCAGATTCGAAACGGGGCGCGAGCCGTACTCGGCACCCATACATGCCTATTCGTCGCACCGGGCAGCGCGACTGCAATCAAAGAGCCGGACGGTCGGGAGGGCGGTGGCGGATACTGCCGCCCAGCAGGCCGGCCTGCCTAGGCCGGGCGATACACACGCACATTCGCATGCCCCTCGTTGAGCAAGTGATGAGCATGCAGGCGGCTCATGACACCTTTATCGCAATACAGCAGGTACTGGCGATTTTCATCCAGCTCCTTGAAGCGGCTGTTGATCGCATAGAACGGCATCGGCTGGACTTCGACACCAGCCAGTTCGAGCGGCTCGTCCTCGCTGCTGTCGGGGTGACGGATATCCAGCACGATCTGGCCCGGCAGCGCCTCGCGCACTTCCTCGACCTGCAGGTCCTGCCCAAGCTCGTCGATAACGCGGTCCACCGTGACACGACGGGCACGCTCGAGCGCGCGATCCAGAATCGCCATGTCGAAATGGGATTCCTCATGCTCGATCCGGCCGCGCTTGGCGCGCGTGGTCGGGTTGACTGAAATGACGCCGCAGTACTCGGGCATGTGCTTGGCGTACTCGGCAGTGCCGATGGCGTACGCCGTGTCGATGATGTCCTGCTTGTGCGCAGCGATCAGTGGGCGCAGCACCAGCATGTCGGTCGCGGAATCGATAACGGACAGGTTCGGCAGCGTCTGGCTGGAGACCTGTGAGATAGCCTCACCGGTAACCAACGCGTCGATGTGCAGGTCCTCGGCGATCCGTGTCGCCGCACGCAGCATCATGCGCTTGAGGACGACACCCATCTGGCTGTTGTCCACCTTGTCGAGGATCTCGGCGACGACTTCTTCGAACGGCACGCTGATGAACAGCACGCGGTGCGAACTGCCGTATTTCTCCCAAAGATGGTGCGCCACTTCCATGACGCCCAGTTCATGGGCGCGGCCACCCAGATTGAAGAAGCAATAGTGGCTCAGCAGGCCGCGGCGCATCATCTCGAACGCAGCGACCGTGGAGTCGAAGCCGCCGGACATGAGCACAAGCGTCTGTTCGAGCGAGCCCAGCGGATAGCCACCGATGCCGTTGTGTTGGCGATGGATGATGAACAGCCGGTCGTGGCGAATTTCCAGGCGCACTTCCACTTCCGGCTGCTTCAAGGAGATACCGGCCGCGTCGAACTCACGGCGCAGATGGCTGCCGACGTAGCGCTCGATGTCCATGGAGGTGAACGAATGCTTGCCGGCGCGCTTGCATTTCACAGCGAAGACCTTGCCGCGCAACTGCTCGCCAAAGTGTGCACGGCACTTGTCGAGGACATCATCGAAGTCGCCCAGCGGGTATTCGTGCACTTCGAGGAAATGGGCGATACCAGGCATGCACTTGAGACGTTCGATGATCGCCTGCAATGCCTTGGGCTCGCTGACGCCCGTCTGGATCTCAAGATTGTCCCACTCGCCCTGCACGTCGAGCACAGGGTCCAGACCCTTGAGCACGGTGCGCACGTTCTTTGCCAGCTGTCGGATGAACTGCTTGCGCACCGGCCGGCTCTTGATCGTGATTTCAGGAAAGACTTTGACGACGAGTTTCATGACAAAAGCGGGGCAGCCTGGGCGCCAGAAAAAGAAGGGCGCGAATTATAGCGGAATTGTTCAAGCTTTAACCAAAAAGAATGTACCGGCGGTCCAGCGCACCAAAAGTGCCCACTCGCTCAATCCATTGCACCAAAAACAGGCGCACCTGGTCCGATGTAGTGCCGCTGAACGTGCCACAACCGGGACGCTGCGGGGTCGCAGCCCATTCCGGGGCACTGGCATACATATTGCTCCCTTGTGAGGCAGCTCGTTCTGGCGGAGTATCCCGCCCGGCTTCAGGGCATTTCCGAGGCGTTCTCGTGCCAGCTGGCACCGCGTCGAGGTGGTGTTCGCAAGGCACTTATTGGGGGCCCCAACGACCGGCTCCCGTCCAACTGGAGGACAACATGTCTAAGGCTGTTCAACTGATCAAAGACCATGACGTGAAGTGGGTTGACCTGCGCTTCACCGATACCAAGGGCAAGCAGCAGCACGTCACCATGCCAGCCCGCGACGCCCTGGACGAAGACTTCTTCGAACATGGCAAGATGTTCGACGGCTCCTCCATTGCCGGTTGGAAGGGCATTGAAGCCTCCGACATGATCCTCATGCCGGACGACAGCACCGCCGTACTGGATCCGTTCACCGAAGAGCCGACGCTGATCCTGGTTTGCGACATCATCGAGCCGTCCACGATGCAGGCCTATGAGCGCGATCCCCGCGGTATCGCCAAAGCCGCCGAGGAATACCTGAAGTCCACTGGTATCGGTGACACCGTATTCGTTGGTCCAGAGCCCGAGTTCTTCATCTTCGACGAAGTGAAGTTCAAGTCCGACATCTCCGGCTCGATGTTCAAGATCTTCTCCGAGCAGGCTTCCTGGAACACCGACGCTGACTTCGAGACGGGCAACAAGGGCCACCGTCCAGGCGTCAAGGGTGGTTACTTCCCGGTTCCGCCGGTCGACCACGACCACGAAATCCGCACCGCCATGTGCAACGCCCTGGAAGAGATGGGCCTCGTCGTCGAAGTCCACCACCACGAAGTGGCGACTGCCGGCCAGAACGAGATCGGTGTGAAGTTCAACACGCTCGTTGCCAAGGCTGACGAAACCCAGACCCTGAAGTACTGCGTACACAACGTTGCTGACGCATACGGCAAGACCGCTACCTTCATGCCGAAGCCGCTGTACGGTGACAACGGCTCGGGCATGCACGTCCACATGTCCATCTCGAAGGACGGCAAGAACACCTTCGCAGGCGACGGCTACGCTGGCCTGTCCGAAACCGCCCTGTACTTCATCGGCGGCATCATCAAGCACGGCAAGGCGCTGAACGGCTTCACCAACCCGTCGACCAACTCCTACAAGCGTCTGGTCCCAGGTTTCGAAGCACCGGTCATGCTGGCGTACTCGGCCCGTAACCGTTCGGCCTCGATCCGTATTCCGTATGTTTCCAGCCCGAAAGGCCGTCGTATCGAAGCGCGTTTCCCGGACCCGGCTGCCAACCCCTACCTGTGCTTCGCTGCACTGCTGATGGCCGGTCTGGACGGCATCCAGAACAAGATCCACCCTGGCGATGCAGCCGACAAGAACCTGTACGACCTGCCGCCGGAAGAAGGCAAGAAGATCCCGCAGGTTTGCGGCAGCCTGAAGGAAGCCCTGGAAGAGCTGGACAAGGGCCGTGCGTTCCTCACCAAGGGCGGCGTCTTCACCGACGAGTTCATCGATGCCTACATCGAGTTGAAGTCCGAGGAAGAGATCAAGGTCCGCACCTTCGTGCACCCGCTGGAATACGACCTGTACTACAGCGTCTGATCCGGAGTTGAACGAAAACGCCCCGACATGTCGGGGCGTTTTTGTTTGTGTAGAAAACCACGCACAGGCTACACGGCGCCTGGCACGGCGCAGCCCCATTACGCTAAGCGCGGGTTATGCCCATGGCCTTCGGTGGGCTGAAGCCCACCCTACTCGACGGTCCGCAAGGTCGAAACGGCGGCGGCTGCTACAAGCGCGCCTGGACCGAGCCGTCAGATGCCTTCGTCGCCCTGGTATTCCTCTGTAGCCCGCGCGACCATCTCGCGCCAGTTCTTGCGTTCGTCCATGAGCATGGACAGCGCCTCGTGCGCAGCGAGAAATGCATCGCGGTAATCGCGCTCCACGCCATCTACCGCGTCACCTGCGTGCTGATGGACCTTGTCCAGAAGCGATTCCAGCTTCGAATTGTCGAGCGCCATGTCTGTTCTCTCCGGCTTACGTTACGTTCTATAGCAGACAGGCCCAAGGGAACACGGTTCAGGCAGGTGATCGGCTCACGCCAGGACGGGCCTCATAAAACTGCGCTCATAATGCAGGATGCATCGGGTCTGTTCGGCGTAGCGAAATGCGGCCTGGCAGGCCTCATCCTCCATCGAGGCCGCACGATAGCGTTCGTATTCCGCCAGAGACGGAAATGAGAACAGCGCCAGCGCGATGTTGTTGGCGCCCTCGGATGGTAGGAAATACCCGTGATGCGTGCCGCCGAACGCGCTTACGAGCGGTATCCACAGCTTCGCGTAGTGTTCGAACTCTTCGATCTTGTAGGGATCGAGGGTATAGCGCAGGTAGCAGGTGATCATGGATGGGTTTCCGTGAAAACAAGGCGATTGCCGAACGGATCGATAATGCTCATTTCGCGTGAGCCCCATGGCTTCTCTTCGATAGCGGGGCGCGCGTTTCCGTAGTGGCGCGCATTGAGGCGGTCGCAGAACCCCGCAAGGTCCACACACTCGATCCGCAGCGCCGCGCCCGGGCATGCATCGCCGTGGTGCTCGCTCAAATGCAGCACGCAGTTGCCGAGCGCCACCTCCATATAGAGCGGCAATGACGGCTCGTACCGGTGGGTCCAGCGCACCTCGAAGCCCAGAAAGTCGCAATAGAACGCACGGGCCTTGGCTTCATCGAAGCTGCGAAGCACAGGCACGACCGCGCCCACCATTACCTGCTCCGGCGTGGCGTGGCCGGGCGAAGGTGTCATGCTGCGATGGATTGCATGACAAGACGAATGTCCGCTGCGAGCGCTTCGACCCGCTCCATGTCCGTATCCCAGGAGCACATGAACCGCGCACCGCCTCCAATGAACGTGTAGAAACGCCAGCCCCGTGCACTCAGTGCCTCGAGCGCGGCATCCGGCATCTGCAGGAACACGCCATTGGCCTCTACGGGCGACATGAGATGGATGCCAGGGATATCGGCAATACGCGCCGCTAGCGCCTGCGCGCAGCCATTGGCATGACGGGCATGACGCAACCAGGCCTCATTTTCCAGCAGCCCTACCCAGGGCGCGGAGAGAAAGCGCATCTTGGATGCCAGTTGGCCTGCCTGCTTGCACCGGTAATCGAAGTCTTCGGCCAGCGCCTTGTCGAAGAACACGATGGCCTCGCCCACCGCCATGCCGTTCTTCGTCCCGCCGAAGCAGAGCACATTGACGCCGGCCTTCCAGGTCAATTCGGCAGGGGTACAACCGAGGAAGGCACAGGCATTGGAAAAGCGCGCACCATCCATGTGCACGTGCAGGCCGAGGTCGCTACACACGTCAGCGATCGCACGTACCTCGTCCGGCCGATAGACCGTCCCCACCTCAGTCGCCTGGGTGAGCGTAACCACCCTTGGCTTGGGGTAGTGGATGTCCTGCCGCTTGGTCGCGATCAGGCGAACGGCATCCGGCGTGAGCTTGCCGTCAGGGCTTGGCGCCACCAGCAACTTGGAACCGTTGGAGAAGAACTCCGGAGCGCCGCATTCGTCCGTCTCGACGTGGGCCGACTCGGAGCAGATCACGCTGTGATAGCTCTGGCAAAGGGCGGCCAGCGCCAGCGAGTTGGCCGCCGTACCGTTGAACGCGAAGAACACTTCACAGTCGGTTTCGAACAGTTGGCGAAAGCGATCCGCCGCGCGCGCCGTCCAGTCATCGTCGCCGTAGGCCCGCGCATGTCCCTGGTTTGCCTCCGCCATCGCCGCCCAGGCTTCCGGGCAGATTCCCGAATAGTTGTCGCTGGCGAATTGTTGGGACGCATCAGGCATGGCTTGTTCCTTTGAAATAAAAAGCAGTAAAGCCGTTACTTTAGCGCGTCCAGCCGCCCTCGGCTCGGGGAGTTTGGCGGGGCAGCCGCTCGATGGGGCGTCAACGGCACCCCTTGCGAAACCTCCTCCGACAAAGAGCGTTGTCATACCCTTCCCATCCCGATGATGCAGCGTGCAGCTTCAACCAAGCCCCGACGTGTGGCCATTGAGGCATACTGCCCGCCCCGCCGTTCGCCAACCCGCAAGCGAGGCGGTTTTGCCCTCAAGCGGAACTCAGGCGCCTGACGGGCCTCACACAAAACACACCGACGCCGATCGGTTCATTCAACGGAACAGGAAGATTTCATGCGCTACCTCAAGTTGATTACTGCCAGTGCTGCGCTCGCCTTTGCATTGCCTGCCGCCGCGGACTGGACGCCCCAGGCGCGCTCCGCGTTCGTTCAGCAGTGCGTATCGGGTGCGCAGGGCAGCCATGGCTCGGATCAATTGCAGGCCTACTGTGAGTGCGCCGCCGACCGCGTGAGCTCCGAGTTCAGCGAGAAAGAAGTCCAGGAAATGGGCAGCCAGGGTGCATCCAACCCGGAAGTGCGCCAGCGTCTGATGAACGCCTCGGCAAGCTGCAATTCGCACCTCAAGCGCTGATGCGCGCCGGACGGGCTGCCTGGGCCGACCCGGGCACCCGGCCCTCCCTTCGCGTACGCCGCTCATGAGTCAGCCCTCCCTGGCGTCGTTACGCCGACCTCTACCCCATGCTCCGGCCCATACACGTGACGCGGCCCTCGACCTGATCAAGTGGCTCGCAATCATCACGATGCTCATCGATCACCTGCGCTATGCCGCGCCGGGCTTCGACTGGACCTACATACCGGGCCGACTGTCCTTCCCGCTGTTCTGCGTCGCGATCGCAGCCAACATCGCTCGCACCCGCAACGAATCCATCGTCCTGCCGTGGCGTTACCTGGGCTGGATGCTGGTGTTTTCCGTGGTGTCTGAATGGCCCTACCGCTTGCTGGTGCCTTTCGCACAGACCATCAACATCATGCCCACCCTCGCCCTGGGCCTGCTGGTGACTCACACCATTGCGCATCCCAAGGGCTGGGCCGTTCCCGTCGGCACCGCCGCGCTTGCCACCGGGCTCTATTTTGGTGAGTACCTTCAATACGGCGCACCAGGCATGCTGCTCATTCCGGCGTGCTATTACGCGCTGTTACGCCCCAGACAGTGCTGGGTGTTGCCCATCGTGCCGTGCCTGGCCGCCAACTACTGGCCGGACATCTACGAAGCGGCCGGCCGGGGCGACCTGTCAGCCTGGGTCGTGATCGCACTGTGTGGCCTGCCGCCAGTGCTGGGTATCTGGCTGCTGCGCTGTCGAATCCCCTTCAAGGTCCCGCCAGTAGGCCGCTGGGCCTACCTCTTCTACCCGGCCCACCTGTTCGTCCTGGCCGGTATCGCAAGCCTTTTCCTGCCGGTCGTCTAGACCGCCTCCCTGATGAGCGGGTTTGCCGAGAGCGACATTCCATGTCGCAAACGAATGCGCTCGTGGCGTCCATAGGCATCTCGCTGCATAGGCGCAGACATACCATCGCCGCACATGGACCAATAACGCTGCAGCCCCCAAGGGAGGCAGCGTCCGGCGCACCGCGCTCACTGCCGCGAGGAGACTTTCGATGTTCAGCAAGCATGACCAGATTCAGGGCTATGACGACGCATTGTTCCAGGCGATGAGCGAGGAATCTCGCCGCCAGGAAGATCACATCGAACTGATCGCCTCGGAGAACTACACGAGCCGTCGGGTGATGGAAGCGCAAGGCAGCGACCTGACAAACAAGTACGCCGAAGGCTATCCAGGCAAGCGCTACTATGGCGGCTGTGAGTACGTGGACAAGGTCGAGGCCATCGCCATCGAGCGCGCCAAGACGCTCTTCGGCGCCGACTATGCCAACGTCCAGCCGCACTCGGGTTCGTCCGCCAACTCGGCGGTCTACCTTGCGTTGCTCCAGCCCGGCGACACGCTCCTCGGCATGAGCCTCGCGCACGGCGGCCACCTGACTCACGGCGCCAAGGTCAGCAGCTCGGGCAAGCTCTATAACGCCGTGCAATATGGACTGAATCCCGAGACCGGCCTGCTCGACTACGACGAGATTGAACGCCTCGCACTCGAGCACAAGCCGAAAATGGTCGTCGCAGGCTTCTCTGCCTACTCCAAGACGCTCGACTTCGCACGCTTCCGTGAAATTGCGGACAAGGTTGGCGCTTACCTCTTCGTGGACATGGCGCACGTAGCCGGTCTGGTCGCTGCCGGCCTGTACCCGAACCCGATCCCGTTCGCCGACGTGGTCACGACCACGACCCACAAGACCCTGCGTGGTCCGCGTGGCGGCCTGATCCTGGCCCGCAGCAACGAAGAGATCGAGAAGAAGCTCAATTCGGCCGTGTTCCCCGGTGCGCAAGGCGGCCCTCTGATGCATGTGATCGCCGGGAAGGCCGTGTGCTTCAAGGAAGCCATGGAACCGGGCTTCAAGGACTACCAGGCGCAGGTCATCAAGAATGCCCAGGCGATGGCGGGCGTGTTCGTCTCCCGCGGTTATGACGTGGTCTCCGGTGGTACCGACAACCACCTCTTCCTGCTGTCGCTGATAAAGCAAGGCCTGACAGGCAAGGACGCAGATGCCGCGTTGGGCCGCGCCGGGATCACCGTCAACAAGAACGCGGTGCCGAACGACCCACAATCACCGTTCGTGACATCCGGCATACGCATCGGCACGCCGGCAATCACGACGCGTGGCCTCAAGGAAACACAAAGCGAGGCACTGGCCGGCTGGATCTGCGATGTGCTGGACCACCTGGGCGATGCCGACGTGGAAGCGCAGATCGCTCGTCAGGTCTCGGGCCTCTGCGCGGACTATCCGGTGTATCGCTGATACCCCTGTTGCCGCAACCGTAATACCGGCGGGCCAAGCCTTCGGCCGACCCGCCCTACAAGAACACTACACCTCGTCTCAGTCATCCTTGCGGAGCGGGCGACGCGTTTCAGGAGCCACGACATGCAGCGCTATTCCGGCTTTGGCCTGTTCAAGCACTCCTTCAGCCACCACGAGAACTGGCAGCGCATGTGGCGCAATCCCACGCCCAAGCCGGTTTATGACGTGGTCATCATTGGCGGCGGCGGCCACGGTCTCGCCACGGCCTACTATCTGGCCAAGGTTCACGGCATCACCAACGTGGCCGTCATCGAGAAAGGTTGGCTGGGCGGCGGTAACACCGCGCGCAACACCACCATCGTCCGCTCGAACTACCTGCTGGACGATTCCTCCGCGCTGTACGAACACGCCCTGAAGCTGTGGGAAGGTCTGTCCCAGGACCTGAACTACAACGTCATGTTTTCCCAGCGCGGCTGCTACCACCTCTGCCATACGCTGCAGGACCTGCGCGACGCCGAGCGGCTGGTCAGCGCGAATATTCTCAACGGCATCCCCAACGAGGTGCTCGACACCCGCCAGGTTGCCGAGGAGATTCCGTATCTGGATTGCAGCAAGAACACACGCTATCCCATCCTTGGCGCCTCCGTACAACGCCGCGCGGGCAACGCGCGTCACGATGCCGTCGCGTGGGGCTATGCCCGGGCGGCCGATGCCCTCGGTGTCGACCTGATCCAGCAGACCGAGGTCACCGGTTTTCGCAAGCAGGATGGCGCGGTCATTGGCGTTGAGACCAACAAGGGGTTCATTGGCGCCAAGCGCGTCGGCATGGTTGTGGCGGGCAACACCGGTCCGCTGGCCAAGCTCGCCGGCTTCCGCCTGCCGGTCGAGGCGCACCCGCTCCAGGCGCTGGTGTCCGAGCCGATCAAACCCATCATCGACTGCGTGATCATGTCGAACGCCGTGCATGGCTACATCAGCCAGTCCGACAAGGGTGACCTGGTCATCGGCGCCGGTATCGACGGCTGGGTCGGCTATGGGCAGCGCGGTTCGTACCCCGTCATCGAGCACACGGTCGAGGCGATCGTCGAGATGTTCCCGGTTCTATCCCGGGTACGGATGAACCGTCAGTGGGGCGGTATCGTCGACACCTCGCCCGACGCGTGCCCGATCATTGGCACCACGCCCGTCAAGAATCTCTTCATCAACTGCGGCTGGGGCACCGGCGGATTCAAGGCCACGCCCGGTTCGGGCCACGTCTTTGCCGCCACCCTGGCCAAGGGCGAACCGCATCCGCTGGCCAAACCGTTCTCCATCGAGCGCTTCCATACCGGCGCGCTGGTGGACGAGCACGGCGCAGCCGCCGTAGCGCATTGATTCGACGTATGAACCGTACGGTGGGTTAGCCAACAGCATCCCCCACCGAGGCCAACCGACAGATACAAAAACACTGCCTGGACCATCGCTTGGTGGGTTAAGCCGCTACAGGGCTAACCCACCCTACAGGAGCCAGGCCGCTGTAGGAGACCGCCATGCTGTACATCTTCTGTCCCCATTGCGGGGAATCACGCTCCGAGGAAGAGTTCGCACCCGCGGGCGAAGCGCATATCGCGCGCCCGCTCGATCCGTCCGCCTGCAGCGATGCCGAGTGGGGCGACTACATGTGGTTTCGCGACAACCCGCGAGGCCTGCGCCACGAGCTGTGGCTGCATGCCGCCGGTTGCCGCAAATACTTCAACGCCACTCGCCACACGGTGAGCTACGAGATCCTCGAGACGTACAAGATCGGTGAGAAGCCGACGTTCGCCGAGTCCGTTGACGAGCCCAAGCCCCAAGCGCAAGGAGCCACGATATGAGCCAGATCCGTCGTCTCGGTCAGGGTGGCCGTATCGATCGCAGCAAGCCGCTCGCCTTCACCTTCAACGGCCAGCGTTACCAGGGTTATGCCGGCGATTCCCTCGCCTCGGCCCTGCTCGCCAATGGCGTGGACATCATCGGCCGCAGCTTCAAGTACTCGCGCCCACGCGGCATTGTTGCGGCGGGTGCCGAGGAGCCGAACGCCGTGCTGCAGATCGGCGCGAGCGAAGCCACTCAGATCCCCAACGTACGTGCGACCCAGCAGGCGCTTTACGCCAACCTCGTTGCCAGCAGCACCAACGGCTGGCCGAGCGTGAACAACGACCTCATGGGCATCCTGGGCAAGGTCGGCGGCAAGATGATGCCGCCCGGCTTCTACTACAAGACGTTCATGTATCCGCAGAACATGTGGCTGACGTACGAGAAGTACATCCGGAAGGCTGCCGGCCTCGGTCGCGCCCCGACGGAGAACGATCCGGACATCTACGACCACATGAACCGTCACTGTGACGTGCTCGTGATCGGTGCCGGCCCGGCTGGCCTGAGCGCGGCACTCGCCGCCGCTCGCAGTGGTGCCCGCGTGATTCTCGCGGACGAGGGCGAAGAGTTTGGCGGCAGCCTGCTCGATACCCGCGAGAAACTCGACGGCATGCCGGCGATGGACTGGGTCGCCAAGGTCGTAGACGAGCTCAAGACCCTCCCTGAGGTCCTGTTGTTGCCCCGCTCCACCGTGAACGGCTATCACGACCACAACTTCCTGACCATCCACGAGCGCTGCACCGACCACATCGGCGACTCCGCACCGCGTGGCCCCTTTGCGCGCCAGGCGCGTCAGCGCCTGCATCGCGTCCGTGCCAAGCAGGTCGTATTGGCCGTCGGCGCACACGAACGGCCGCTGGTTTATGGCAATAACGACGTACCGGGCAACATGCTCGCCGGGGCTGTCTCGACCTATGTTCGGCGCTATGGCGTCGCACCCGGTAGCAAGCTGGTACTGGCAACGAACAACGACTATGCCTACAAGACCGTGCTCGACTGGCTCGACGCTGGGCTGCAGGTCGTGGCCGTGGCCGACGCGCGCCCCAACCCGCGCGGAACCTGGGTCGAAGAAGCACGCTCGCGTGGCGTCCGCGTCCTGACCGGTAGCTCGGTCATCGACGTCAAGGGCAGCCGCCATGTGGAAGCCGCCCGTATCGCAGCGGTCGATCCGGTCGCTTTCAAGGTCCGCAGCCCGGGCGAATGGCTCGACTGCGACCTCATCGCAAGTTCCGGCGGTTACAGCCCTGTGGTCCACCTCGCGTCTCACCTGGGCGGGCGTCCCACCTGGCAGGAAGACATCCTTGCGTTCGTACCAGGCAACAGCCTGGGCGTTCAGGCGCGGGTTTGCGCGGGCGCCGTGAATGGCGTCTTCAGCCTGGGCGATGTGCTGGCAGACGGTTTCGAGGCCGGCGCCAAGGCAGCCGCGGATACAGGTTTCTCAGCCGTCTCAGGCGAACTGCCGCGGGCCGAGAAGCGCATCGAAGAGCCAACGCTTGCGCTGTTCCAGGTGCCTCACGAAAAACCCACGGCACGCGCACCCAAGCAATTCGTCGATCTGCAAAATGACGTCACGGCGGCTGGCATCGAGCTGGCCGTACGGGAAGGCTTCGAGTCGGTCGAACACGTCAAGCGCTACACGGCGCTGGGCTTCGGCACGGATCAGGGCAAACTCGGCAACATCAATGGCCTTGCCATTGCGGCGCGTTGCCTGGGTGTCAGCATCCCGCAAATGGGCACCACCATGTTCCGGCCGAACTATACGCCGGTCAGTTTCGGCGCGATTGCAGGCCGCAATGCGGGCACCCTGTTCGAGCCCAAGCGCTACACCGCCCTTCAAGCCTGGCACGATCGCCAGGGCGCGATGTTCGAGGACGTCGGGCAGTGGAAGCGGCCCTGGTATTTCCCCAAGGCGGGCGAGGATCTTCACGCTGCCGTCGCACGTGAATGCAAGGCAGTTCGCGAAAGCGTCGGCCTGCTCGATGCGTCCACCCTCGGCAAGATCGACATCCAGGGTCCGGATGCCCGCGAGTTCCTCAACCGCGTCTACACCAACGCGTGGACCAAACTGGACGTGGGCAAGGCTCGCTACGGCCTGATGTGCAAGGAAGACGGCATGGTCTTCGACGACGGTGTCACCGCCTGCCTTGCCGACAACCACTTCCTCATGACGACCACGACCGGCGGCGCGGCTCGCGTGCTGCAGTGGCTGGAGCTGTATCACCAGACCGAGTGGCCGGAGCTGAAGGTCTACTTCACCTCGGTGACCGACCACTGGGCAACGCTGACCCTCTCCGGTCCCAACAGCCGCAAACTGCTGAGTCAGGTAACCGACATCGACCTGTCGCCGGATGGTTTCCCGTTCATGACCTGGCAGGAAGGCAAAGTGGCAGGTGTCCCGGCACGTGTCTTCCGTATCTCCTTCACCGGCGAGCTTTCCTACGAGGTGAACATCCAGGCGGACTACGCCATGGGTGTACTCGAAGCGATCGCCGAGGCGGGCAAGGCCTACAACCTGACGCCTTACGGCACGGAGACGATGCACGTCCTGCGTGCGGAAAAAGGATTCATCATCGTCGGCCAGGATACGGATTCGACCGTGACCCCGTTCGATCTGGGCATGGGCTGGGCAGTCGGCAAGACCAAGCCCTTCTCGTTCATTGGCTGGCGCGGGATGAACCGCGAGGACACGCTGAAGGACGAGCGCAAGCAGTTGGTGGGCCTCAAGCCGGTGAATCCGCGCGATGTGCTGCCGGAAGGTACGCAGGTGGTCTTCGACCCAAACCATCCCAAGCCGATGCCGATGGCCGGCCACGTCACCTCCAGCTACATGAGCGCCACGCTCGGCCACGGCATTGCGCTGGCACTGGTCAAGGGTGGCCTCAACAAGATGGGGCAGAAGGTCTACGCACCGACCCGAGATGGCAGGTTGATCGAGGCGGAGATCGTAAGCTCGGTGTTCTACGATCCCAAGGGTGAACGGCAGAACGTGGTTTGAAGCGATGCGGAGGGCGGGCACGGCCTGCCCTCCGTTCAGATGGGATACCCCTGAGCAACGGAACTCTCCGGACTCACGGCACGAATGAACGGCCCATTGGGCTCCGATACAGATCGCAAGCGTAGGCCTCCTCGGCGCGAACGCTTCACTTGATTAGGACAGACGACATGACAGCCGCAAACGTCTACCTGCAACGCCCCGACGAGACCGTCAAGGCCGAGTCCCCCCTGCACCATGCCGGCTTTCCAGAGCTTGTCGGCAAGGGTCCGGCGGGCGCCGGTGTCACCCTCCGCGAAAAGGCACTGCTGGGCCACCTGACCCTTCGTGGCGACAGCCGCGATACCGGCTTTGCCGAAGGTGTGCACCGCGCGCTGGGTCTGGAACTGCCCGCTGCGCTGTGCGTCGTGAGCCAGGGCGACCGATCGATTCAATGGATGTCCCCAGATGAATTCCTGATCATCGTGCCGCGCGGCGAAGAGTTTCGTGTGGAGCAGGACCTGCGGGCAGCGCTCGATGGGCAGCACATTCAGGTCGTCAATGTCAGCGGCGGCCAGACCATCCTCGAGCTCAGCGGGCCGAAGGCGCGGGATGTCCTGATGAAGTCAACCAGCTACGACGTCCACCCCAACACGTTCCCCGTTGGCAAGGCTGTCGGCAGCATTTTTGCCAAATCGTCGCTTTATATCCGCCATATTGGCCAGGACACCTATGAGTTGCTCGTCCGCCGAAGCTTCGCCGATTACACCTGGGCGTGGCTGCAGGATGCGAGCGGCGAATATGGCCTGGCGATCACGGCGTAACCGCGCCGTGGAGGGTCGCAGGGTGAGCACGGCACACCGATTTCCGAAGCCGTCTGCGACCGCCACACACTCAAATCGGTCGATCAGGAAGCCCCTATGAGCCGCACCCCCGATACCTGGATTCTCACCGCGCAGTGCCCCAGCCTTCTGGGAACGGTCGATGTGGTCACGCGGTTTCTGTTCGAACAGGGCTGCTATGTCACCGAGCACCATAGCTTCGATGATCGCCTTGCCAGCCGCTTTTTCATCCGTGTGGAATTCAAAGCGCCCGATGGCTTCGACGAAACCGCGTTCCGGAGCGGGCTGGCCGACTGCGTGGCGCCGTTCCAGATGCATACCGAACTCATCCCGCCGGGTTATCGCGCCAAGGTGGTGATCATGGTCTCCAAGGCCGACCACTGCCTTAACGACCTCCTCTACCGCCAGCGCATCGGCCAGCTGCCCATGGAGATCACCGCCGTGATCTCCAATCACCCGGACCTGGCCCACCTGGCCGAGTGGCACGGCATCCCCTACTACCACTTTCCGCTCGATCCGAACGACAAGCCGGCACAGGAGCGCAAGGTGCTGGGCGTGGTCCAGGAGACGGGTGCCGAGCTGGTCATTCTCGCGCGCTACATGCAGGTGCTCTCGGCTGATATGTGCAACCGGCTCGATGGTCGGGCCATCAACATCCACCACTCCCTGCTGCCCGGCTTCAAGGGCGCCAAACCGTATCACCAGGCCTATCAGAAGGGCGTGAAGCTGGTCGGTGCGACGGCGCACTTCATCAACAACGATCTCGACGAAGGCCCGATCATTGCGCAGGGCGTCGAGAGCGTGGACCACGCTCACTATCCAGAGGATCTCGTTGCGAAGGGCCGCGATATCGAATGCCTGACCCTCGCGCGCGCCGTGGGCTACTTTCTCGAAAGACGCGTCTTCCTTAATGCCAATCGGACGGTAGTGCTCTGAATCCACGGTGGCTCGATTGGCATGCGCCGAATTGAGCCACGACAAACCCGCCACCAGCCTGCAGTCGGTGGTGCAACAGACGAAACGCAACTCCGAATACATCCGCTGCGCGACACCGTCACGCAGATGTATCTACAACAACAAAGGAGATTCCCATGTCTGACAATCGCGGCGTCGTCTACCTCGGTACCGGCAAGGTCGAGGTCCAGAAGATTGACTATCCGAAGATGCAGGACCCACGCGGCAACAAGATCGAACACGGCGTCATCCTTAAGGTGGTCTCCACCAACATCTGCGGCTCCGACCAACACATGGTGCGCGGCCGCACGACCGCGCAGGTCGGGCTGGTGCTTGGCCATGAAATCACGGGCGAGGTGATCGAGAAGGGGCGTGACGTCGAGCGCCTGCAGATCGGCGACCTGGTGTCGGTGCCTTTCAACGTTGCGTGTGGACGCTGCCGCTCCTGCAAGGAACAGCACACCGGCGTCTGCCTCACCGTGAACCCGGCCCGCGCCGGCGGTGCGTATGGCTACGTGGACATGGGCGACTGGACCGGCGGCCAGGCCGAGTACGTACTGGTGCCGTACGCCGACTTCAACCTGCTCAAGCTGCCTGATCGCGACAAGGCGATGGAGAAGATCCGCGACCTGACCTGCCTATCGGACATCCTTCCAACCGGTTACCACGGCGCCGTAACGGCGGGTGTCGGGCCGGGCAGCACCGTCTACGTTGCCGGCGCAGGTCCAGTTGGGCTCGCAGCAGCAGCCTCTGCCCGTCTGCTTGGCGCGGCGGTCGTGATCGTGGGCGACCTTAACCCGGCGCGACTTCAGCACGCCAAGTCGCAGGGCTTTGAGGTGGTTGACCTCTCGCAGGACACGCCGCTGCACGAACAGATCGCGAACCTTCTGGGTGAGCCCGAAGTGGATTGCGCTGTCGATGCAGTCGGTTTCGAAGCGCGCGGGCACGGCCACTCAGGTTCACAAAGCGAGGCACCGGCTACCGTTCTGAATTCGCTCATGCAGATCACCCGTGTCGCTGGCAAGATCGGCATCCCAGGGCTGTACGTGACCGAGGACCCAGGCGCCGTGGATGCCGCAGCCAAGCAGGGCAGTCTGTCCGTGCGGTTCGGCCTGGGCTGGGCCAAGTCCCACACCCTGCACACCGGCCAAACGCCGGTCATGAAGTACAACCGCCAGCTGATGCAGGCCATCATGTGGGATCGCATCAACATCGCCGACATCGTTGGGGTCCAAGTGATCAGCCTGGATGAGGCGCCACGGGGCTACAGCGAATTCGATGCGGGCGTACCGAAGAAATTCGTCATCGACCCGCACCGGCAATTCAGCGCAGCCTGACGCCTCATCGAACACTGGCGGTGCATTGCCGCCAGTGTTCGATACCTTCACGGCACCTTCCGCTACCGGGCAAAGTCGCTATGCTGTGATTCTTCACCCACTGGCGACGGAGCCTATATGCCCTACTACATCGAAACCTTCGACAAGCCCGACAGCGCCCAACTGCGCGCCGACAACCGTCCCGACCACCTCGAGTTCCTCCGTCAGAACGCAAGCAAGCTGCTGGCCTGCGGCGCCAAACTCAATGCCGAGGGCGCGGCGACTGGCAGCACTTACATTCTGGATGTCGAAACCGAACAGGAAGCCAAGGCGTTCCTGGATCAGGACCCGTTCACGCAGGTCGGCCTGCCGGGCGACGTTCGCATGACCTATTGGCGCAAGGCCGTGCTGGACGGCAAGGCCTTCGTCTGACGTGTCCGACGCGCCCGGCGGTGCCTCGCCGGGCCAGCGTCTTCAGCCGTATCCGTGATTCATACGACGATTGACCTTAACAACACGCCCCAATGGCGCGAGCATGGCAAACCCCTCACCGGAGCCAGCCCCATGAGCGAATCCCGCCCGCCTCTGCCGCCCTTCGATGCCACGACCGCCGCCGAGAAAGTTCGCGCTGCCGAAGACGGCTGGAATGGCCGCGATCCCCAAAAAGTCTCGCTTGCGTACAGCGAAGACAGCCGCTGGCGTAACCGCAGTGCTTTCTTCAATGGTCGAGACGCCATCGTCGCCTTTCTCACCGAGAAGTGGCAGCGCGAGCGGGAGTACCGGCTGATCAAGGAGCTTTGGGCATTCACGGACAATCGCATCGCGGTTCGATTCGCCTATGAGTGGCACGATGCTCAAGGCCAGTGGTTTCGCTCCTATGGAAACGAGAACTGGGCGTTCGATGCCCAAGGTCTCATGACCGAACGCCACGCCAGTATCAATGACCTGCCCATCCGCGAAGACGAACGCCTGTTCCGCTGGGTCCAGGGCCGCCGGCCGGATGACCATCCGTCATTGAGTGAATTGGGGCTGTAGCGCCCAGGAACGCGACGTATTCGATGCATCCTGATGCAGGTGGAAAAATCGTGCAGGTTTCGGCTTTGCACGCGTGGAAAAGGCTTCGCCGTTTTCCACTCTACGGGGATCGCCGTCTTAGCCGTAGGGTGGGTTAGCAACGCGTAACCCACCGAAACCGTCAGCATCGCAACGCGTAACCGCACCCGCAAACAGTGCCCTCGGGAGCGCGGCCTCCCGGCATCGGGCCGCCGCCTCGCGGGCGCGTCGTTCGCGGTAAACGGTGGAAGCCCTTCGGCATTCCACCCTACGGCTATACGCCAGAGCCGTAGGGTGGATACCCGAAGCCATCCACGTAGAACGCGGTGCTCGACCAGGCAGACTGGCGCGATCAGCTTTCCGCGATTAGCCAGTCCAGTTGCCAACCGCCCTGGGTTTGCGCCAGTTCACTGGCAAGCCAGGCCAGCAAACGCCGCAGTTCGTCCTCCAGACCGTAAGGAGGGTTGCTGATCACGAGGCCCGAGCCATTGAGGCCGTCATTGCTCTCGGGAGAGTGAACCATCAACTCGGCGCGTAGCAGCTTCGGTGCGCGGCTGTGCTTGAGATTCTGATAGAAGCGCTTCAACTGGCGCGGCTGCTTGATGGGGTACCAGATGGCGACCACCGCCTGACGCATTCGGCCGATCGCATCATCGAGTGCGGTAACGCAACGCTCCATTTCATCCACCGCTTCAAAGGGTGGATCGATGAGCATCAGCAGGCGCTTTTCGCGAGTCGGCAGCAGCGCACGCGGCACTTGCCAGCCTTCTCCAAGATGCACCGCCACACGGTCATCATCGGCCATGTTGGCCTTGAGCGCCGGACCGTCTGCCGGGTGTTTCTCGTTAAGGTGCAGGCGATCCTGCTCGCGGCTCAGGCGGCGGGCGATCTCGGGTGAGCCCGGGTAGTAGCGCAGGGCACCATCGGCGTTGAGCGAGCGCACCAGCGCGAGATAGTCCGCCACTTCGGCCGGAACATTCTCGATCGACCACAGCCGTCCCACCCCTTCGCGCCACTCGTCGGTGCGGCTCGCTTCGCTGCCCAGCAGGTCATACAGGCCAACGCCGGCATGGCTGTCGACATAAGCGAACGGCGTCTCCTTGCGCGACATCAAATGGATCAGTCGGCACAGAACGAGGTGTTTGAGCACATCGGCGTGGTTGCCGGCGTGGAAGGCGTGGCGGTAATTCATGGCAAGCTCCTGACGATCGCGCAGTTTAACCCGTCGACAAGGCGCATTGGGCTACCGAATGTTGCCGTGCTTGCACCGCGCATCATCTGCGGCAATTATCGAAGCCTGGCGCACCTGCGCTTCAAACGCCTACTCTGACCCACGCCCTGCGCGCCCATGCGCGGCGCTACGCTGTTCGTTTCATTGCGGAGCTGTTTCATTTGGATGCCCACACAATCAACACCCTCTTCCTGATTGGCGCCGCCCTCGTCGGCCTCAGCATCCTGGCCAGTGCCTTCGGGTCGCGGTTCGGCATTCCCATTCTGGTGGTGTTCCTTGGCGTCGGCATGGTGGCCGGCCAGGATGGTCCCGGTGGGATCGTCTTCGATAATTACCCGGTTGCTTATCTGGTCGGCAACCTGGCGCTGGCGATCATCCTGCTGGACGGCGGCATGCGAACGCGAGCAGCGACCTTCAAGGTCGCGCTGTGGCCGTCGCTGGCGCTCTCGACGGTAGGGGTACTCATCACCGCGGGGCTGACGGGTGTCGCCGCGGCTTGGCTGTTCGATCTGACGTGGATGCAAGGGCTTCTGATCGGCGCCATCGTTGGCTCAACGGATGCCGCTGCGGTATTCAGCCTGCTGGGTGGGCGGGGCCTTAACCAGCGGGTGAGCGCCACGCTCGAGATCGAGTCGGGCACCAACGACCCGATGGCCGTCTTCCTTACCGTGACGCTCATCGAGATGATCGGCAGCAACACTACAGGCTCGCCAATCGACTTCCTCCTGCACCTCATCAAGCAATTCGGCATCGGAATACTCATGGGTTTCATCGGCGGCTGGCTGCTGCTGCGCCTGCTGAACCGACTGGTTCTGGCAAGCGGTCTGTACCCGTTGCTGGTCGTCAGCGGCGGCCTGATCATCTTCGCCGTCACCAACGCCGCCAGCGGTAGCGGCATCCTGGCCGTCTACCTCTTTGGTCTGTACCTGGGCAACCAGCCTATTCGCTCCCGGTCGGGCATCCTTCATATGCTCGACGGCCTGACCTGGCTCGCGCAGATCGGCATGTTCCTGGTGCTTGGGTTGCTCGTCACGCCGCACGAGTTGCTACCTATCGCGATACCGGCTCTGGCGCTGGCGCTCTGGATGATTCTGTTCGCGCGGCCACTGTCGATCATCATCAGCCTCTTGCCCTTCAAGGCTTACCACGACCGTGAGAAAGCCTTTATCGCCTGGGTCGGTCTGCGCGGCGCGGTGCCCATCATCCTGGCGGTCTTCCCGCTCATGGCGGGCCTGCCCGATGCGCAGCTGTTCTTCAATGTGGCCTTCTTCATCGTGATGGTCTCGCTGCTCCTTCAGGGCACCACGTTGCCTTTGGCTGCCCGTAAGCTGAAGGTCACGGTACCAGCGGATCCCGCCCCCTTCTCCAGGACGGGGCTTGAAGTGCATCCGACCAGCGAGTGGGAGCTGTTTGTCTACCGCCTGGGGGCCGAGAAGTGGTGCATTGGCGCCCCGCTAAGGGATCTGAAGATGCCCAAAGGCACCCGCATCGCGGCGCTATTCCGGGGCCGCGAGCTGCTTCACCCGTCCGGCAGTACCCGGCTGGCGGCGGGCGACATCCTTTGCGTGGTAGGCCACGAGAAGAACCTGCCGGCGCTGGGCAAGCTCTTCAGCCAGGCGCCGGAACGCGGCCAGGATCTTCGCTTCTTTGGTGACTTCGTTCTGGAATCAGATGCGGAACTGAGTGCGATCGCGGCACTCTATGGGCTCACGCTGGAGGATGCGGACGGAGCGCAGCAGCTCGGTCCGTTCATCCAGCACAAGATTGGTGGCCAGCCTATCGTGGGTGACCAGGTCGAATGGAACGGTTTGACCTGGACCGTCGCCCAGATGGAGGCCAACGAGATTCGCAAGATCGGTGTGAAATTCCCCGACGGCCAGAAGCCACTCGGGTTTTTCTGAGCCCGCCCCGCACATCGTCGGCATCGGTCGACGGTGCGCGGGTGCCTGTCGTCACTCTTTAATTCGGCATTTTCCCATGCGCTTTCTGCACGCTCTGACCCTGACCCTATTCCTCGGGTTGATCCCGGGTATTTCGCCCTGGGCCGCCGACGCGCCCACGCCAGAAAAAATCCAGGCCAACCTGGACTCGCTGGCCGATCGCAAGCTGCCGGAAACCGAACAGGCGACAGTGAGGCAGACGCTCGAAAACAGCCTGGCGCTGCTCAAGACCCAACAGCAAAGCCGAGAGGCCCTGGAAGCGCTCAGACAGCAACTCGCCGACGCACCGAAGCTGATCGAGCAGGCCCAGCGCGACCTGAAGCAGCTCAAGGAAACGCCGCCCACCGATATTCAGCAGCGCTACGCGAACGCCCCGATACCAGAGCTGGAAAAACAGCTGTCGGAGCGCAATGGCCAGCTCAATGAATGGCAGCGGGCGCTGAGCGACGCCAATAGCCTGATCACGACATCGCAAACCCGCCCCGAGCGGGCACAGGCCGAGATCGGAGCCAACCAGACACGCGCCCAGCAGATCAATCAGCAGCTGAAGAGCGGCAAGGAAGGCGCGGCGAAGTCGCTGAACCAGGACCAGATCGACCAGCTGAACATCGAGCTGGCCACGCTCGATATCCAGAATCAGTTGCGCCGTGCCCAGCTCGCTGGCAACAGCGTGCTCCAGGACCTCGGCAACGCACAGCGAGAAGTGCTGACCGAGCGTATCGCTCGGCAGGAAAAGGAAGTACTGGACCTGCAGTCGTTGATCAATGCGCGGCGCCGGGCACTTTCGGCGGAGACCTTCGCCGAGTTGTCCAAGGAGGCGGATAACGGCATCAGTGATGGGCTGCTCGCCAGCCAGCGAGACGCCAACCTGCGCTTCTCCGATTACCTGCTGCGGGCGACCGACCGCCTCAACGAAGTGACCCAGGACAACCTGCAGACACAGCAGCGCCTGGACAGCCTGAATCAGGTCAACCAGGCACTGGAAGAGCAAATCTCAGTCCTGCGCGGCAGCTTGCTATTGGCGCGCGTGCTCTATCAGCAGCAGCAGGCCTTGCCGACGGTCAAGCTCGATCACAACCTGGCCGAGCAGATCGCGGATATTCGGCTGTACCAGTTCGAGCTCAATCAGGAGCGCGACCAGATCGCCGACCCATCCGCATTCGTCGAAAAGCTTATCGCCGACAGCAACGACCCACAGGCGGTCGAACTGCGTGGGCAGTTGCTGGATCTGGTCCGGCAGCGGGCTGACCTGCTTGACCGCCTGAGCCGCGAGCTAAGCGCATTGCTCAGCGAATCCATTACCCTGCAGCTGAACCAGACGCAGCTTTCCAATACGGTCACCCAGCTCAACGCGACGCTCGAAGAGCAGATGTTCTGGATTCCGAGCAATTCGCCGATGGATGCAAGCTGGTTCCGCACCATGCCGACACGGCTGTGGCAGCAGATCACGACGCTGCCCTGGCTTGGAACAGTCCATGATTTGGGTGTTGGACTGACCCAACACCCACTCGTTTTCCTTCCGCTGCTCCTGGTCATCGGGCTGCTGACCTGGCGCCGCAAGGCGATTGCCGAGCGTCTGACCGTTACCCACAAGGACATCGGCAACGTCAAACGCGACAGCCAGCTGCACACCCCCAAGGCGCTGCTGTTCAACATCATGCTGGCGCTGCCGGTCGCGCTGGGTCTGGGTTTGTGCGGCTATGCGCTGTTGCTGGACGCGCGCGGCCAGAACGCGACGGTCGGCACGGCGTTGATCCAGATGGCGAAAGCCTGGCTGATATTCTATGCGGCGTATCGCATCCTCAAGCCCCAAGGCGTCGCCGAACTGCATTTCCGCTGGAATCCCGCGCAGGTGGCCTTCCTTCACAATGGGATACGCCGGCTCGGCCTGGTCGTGATGGCGCTGGTCGCCGTGGTCATTCTTGCTGAACAGCAGCCTGTGCTGCTCGCGGACGACGTACTGGGAATTCTGGTCGTCATCGCCTGCTACGGAATGATGACCTGGCTGCTCGTCAAATTGCTGCTGCGCGGTCCTGCCAGCGAAAACGCCCCGCCCTTCAGGCTGATGCTCGGGCTGATCTTCAGCATGCTTCCCCTGGCCATGATCATGGCGGTCGGCTTCGGCTATTACTACACCGCTCTCAAGCTCACAGACCGCCTCATTGGTACGCTGTACATCTTCATGCTCTGGACGGTCATTGAAGCCGCCGCCGTGCGTGGCCTCTCTGTCGCCGCGCGTCGGCTGGCCTACAAGCGTGCGCTGGCGCGGCGGGAAGCGCAGCTCAAGGAAGGCGTGGACAATCCGGAAGTTGTCGTCGAAGAGCCGGTCCTGGACATGGAGCAGATCAACCAGCAGTCGCTGCGTATCCTGCGCCTGGTCCTGTTCTGCCTGTTCCTGTTCGGGCTCTACTGGGTATGGGCGGACCTGATCGGGGTCTTCACCTACCTCGACAACATCACGCTCTACCAGTACACGAGCGGCACGGGCACGGCGGCGGTCCAGGTGCCGATCACCCTGCTCAACGTTATCGGCGCGCTGATCCTGCTAGGGGTTACCGTAATGCTGGCCGGCAACCTACCTGGTCTGCTGCAAGTGCTGGTCCTGTCGAAACTCAAGCTCGCCCAGGGCAGCGCTTATGCGATGACCACACTGTTGTCGTACGCGATCATGGGGCTGGGTCTGGTGTCGACGCTGTCCACGCTCGGCGTGAGCTGGGACAAGCTGCAGTGGCTGGTTGCTGCCCTGTCCGTGGGACTGGGTTTCGGCCTTCAGGAAATCTTCGCCAACTTCATTTCCGGCCTGATCATCCTGTTCGAGCGCCCGGTGCGTATCGGCGACCTCGTCACCATTGGCAACCTCACTGGGACGGTAAGCAAGATCCGTATCCGCGCAACGACGATTACCGATGCCGACAACAAGGAAATCATCGTTCCGAACAAGACCTTCATCACCAGCCAACTGATCAACTGGACGCTCACCGACACCATGACCCGTGTCGTCATCAAGGTCGGCGTGGCGTACGGTACGGACCTGGACAAGGTGCACGATCTGCTGCTCAAGGGCGCACGGGAGAATCCGCGGGTCCTCAAGGACCCGGAGCCCGGTGTGTTCTTCCTGCTGTTCAACGAAAGCACCCTCGACCACGAGCTGCGCGTCTACGTCCGCGAACTCGGCGACCGGATGGCCGTGGCTGACGAGATCGGGCGCTGGATCACCCGGGAATTCCCGAAGGAAGGTATCGAGATTGCCTTCCGGCAGGTGGACGTATTCATCAAGAACTACAAGGGCGACGAGCGTCAAATAGAGAGTAAGGTCGTGCAAGGCGCCGCGGGGGCCGCTGCGATCCAGAACAACCCACCACCGCCGCCTACGACGTGATGCCCGGCCTCGTCGGGCGCCATTGGAGATGCTTTTGAAAACGCTCGACGATCTGGTTTTCGACAACCGCTTCGCCCGCCTTGGCGATACGTTTTCCACGCACGTATTGCCCGACCCGCTTCAGGCGCCACGCCTGGTTGTGGCAAGCCCTGCCGCCATGGCGCTGCTTGACCTGCCGCCGAGCGAGGCCGAGCGTACCGAGTTCGCGGAGCTTTTTGCCGGCCACACCCTATGGAGCGAGGCCGATCCTCGTGCGATGGTCTATTCGGGGCATCAATTCGGCGGCTACAACCCCCGGCTTGGGGACGGACGAGGGCTGCTGCTCGGCGAGGTCATCAACGAGCGCGGCGAATATTGGGACCTGCACCTCAAGGGCGCCGGGCAGACGCCCTACTCGCGCATGGGCGATGGCCGCGCCGTGCTGCGAAGCTCCATCCGGGAATTCCTGGCAAGCGAACATCTGGCCGCGTTGGGTATTCCGTCCTCCCGTGCGCTGTGCGTGACAGGCTCGGATACGCCCGTCTACCGCGAGACGCGAGAAACCGGCGCGATGCTGCTACGCCTGGCCCCCAGCCACGTACGCTTCGGCCACTTCGAGTATTTCTACTACACGCGCCAGCACGACGCCCTCAAGACACTCGTGGATCATGTAATCGAATCGCACTTCCCGGCAGCGCTCGAGCAACCCAAGCCTGTCGTGGCCTTCTTCCGGGATGTGCTGGAACGGACAGCCGAGATGATTGCCTACTGGCAGGCTTATGGCTTCTGCCACGGGGTGATGAACACAGACAACATGTCCATCCTCGGCATCACCTTCGATTTCGGGCCGTATGCCTTCCTCGATGATTTCGATGCCAATCACATCTGCAACCATTCGGACGACACGGGCCGCTACAGCTACAGCAATCAGGTGCCCATCGCACACTGGAACCTTGCGGCGCTGGGCCAGGCGTTGACGCCGCTGGCTGAAGTCGACGACCTGAAAGCCACGCTGGATCTCTTCCTTCCGTTATACCAAGCCCATTACCTGGCGCTGATGCGGCACCGGCTTGGCTGGCAGAGCGACCGCGAGGACGATGCGGAGCTCGTCCAGCGCCTGCTGCAACTGATGCAAGGCAGTGCGATCGACTACACCGGGTTCTTCCGCCGACTGGGCGAGTCATCGGCGCAGGACGCCATGCGTGCCCTGCGCAACGACTTCGTTGATCTCAAGGGCTTCGACAGCTGGGCAGAGCAATACGAGAGGCGTAGCCCGGAAGAGCCGGAGGAGGCGCGCCGCGAGCGCCTGCATGCAGTGAACCCCAAATACATCCTGCGTAATTATCTGGCTCAGGAAGCTATCGAAGCCGCGCAGAACGGTGACTACCAACCCGTTCGTACCCTGCACGGCGTACTCTCGCGCCCCTTCGATGACCAGCCCGGGCGAGATCGCTATGCCCAGCGGCCACCTGACTGGGGTAAGCATCTGGAGATCAGCTGTTCTTCCTGATACGTGAAGCGGCCCTATTGGCCGTTCAGCTGCCAGTGGTAGATCTGGACGTGCGGGCCGCTTTCGAGGCGCACGTCCGCGCTGTGCCGGAGCCGCACCAATAACTTCTTGGCAGCTGCCGCGCTGCCGGTAAGCGCCTGCAGCGCCTCGGCCAATGCCGGGCCGTCCATCTGGCCAGCCTGACGTAGCAGGTCCTGTGCCGCCTCCCAGCACGGGTCTTGAGCTGTCGGCACGGGCGCGGAGCGTTGCGTTGCAGGCTGCTCGGAACGTGTTGAAGGTGAACCGGCCAAAGCGCCAATCCTCGACAGCTCGTGATCGTCCAGCTCGATGGTAAGGTCGACCGGCCATTGTCCGATCGTGCCGCGTATCTTCATGGTCCACTCCTGCTGTCATGCAGTGGGGAATCGTCCCATGAAGCGGTCAAACACGCCATGATCGGTAGCAGGCCGCGCAAAGTTGTTATAACGTTACGACCCTCATGAGCTCACTCAGGATGATTTCGCCATGCCCCGTCTGCGTTTCGCTATCCCATTCGCCCTTCTCTCGCTGCCCCTCGTCGTTGGCCAGGCCATGGCACACGAAGGCCACGATCATGATCACGCCGAGCATGGCAGCCTGGGGGCACACGTGCACGGCGTTGCCTCGCTGAACGTGGCGATTGAGGGAGAGGCCTTGGAGATTGCACTGGATAGCCCGGCGATGAATCTGGTCGGTTTTGAACATGCCGCCGCCAGCGCCGAAGACAAGGCCAAGGTCCAGAAAGCCCGCGAGCAACTGAAGCAAGGCAGCGCCCTGTTCGGCCTGCCGGCCGAAGCCAAATGCGAGATGAACGATGTCCGTATGGAAAGTGCCCTCTTTGAAGAGGGCGAAGGGCATGCGCACGGCGAACGCAAGCATGGTGATGGGCACGCCCACGGCGATGCCGAAAAGCATGCGGACCACGATCATGACCATGACCATGACCATGACCATGACCATGACCATGACCATGACCACAGCGACATCGACGCAGAGTACAGCTTCACGTGCACCAACGTGGGCGCCGTGACGGGTGTCGACCTGACCGGCTTCTTCAAGCAGTTCCCCGCCACCGAGAAGGTCAACGTCCAAGCCATTGGTTCGAACGGGCAGAAGGGCGAAACCTTGACGGCCGCACAGCCACGCCTCACCTTCTGAACACATGACTACACCCTTGATCGAACTGACCGAGCTGGGCTTTGCCTGGCCCGGCCAGCCTGAATTACTTGATATCCCACACTTCACCCTGAGCGCCGGCGAAAGCCTGTTCCTGAAAGGTCCAAGCGGCAGCGGCAAGACGACGCTGCTGGGTCTGCTGGGGGGCGTACAAACCGTCAAGCGCGGGCAGGTCCGCCTGCTCGGTAACGACCTCGCCGCACTGTCATCCAGTGAGCGCGACCGATTCCGTGTCGACCACACCGGCTACATCTTCCAGCAGTTCAACCTTCTCCCCTTTCTTACGGTGGGTGAGAACGTGGCGCTGCCATGCCGGTTTTCTCAGGTCCGCGCAGGGCGAGCCGAAGCGCGTCACGGCAGCCTGCCAGGGGCCATAAGGCATTTGCTGGAACAGCTGGGTCTCGGCGCCGACCTGCTCGATCGTCGCGCCGATACGCTTTCCATCGGCCAGCAGCAGCGCGTGGCCGCTGCGCGGGCACTGATAGGCAGCCCTGAACTGGTCATCGCCGATGAGCCCACCTCGGCGCTCGATGCCGACGCGCGCGAAGGGTTTCTAAAGCTGCTGTTCGCCGAATGCCGCGCCTCCGAGGCAGGCCTGCTGTTCGTAAGCCATGACCAGAGCCTCGCACCGCTCTTCGATCGGGACGTTTCCCTGTCGGAGCTGAACCGTGCAGCCCGGCCGCAGGAGGTCTGACGATGTATCTGTTGCGCCTGGCCCTGGCCAGCCTTTCCAACCGACGCTTCACGGCGCTGCTGACGGTCTTCGCGATTGCCGTATCCGTATGCCTCCTGCTGGCCGTGGAGCGCGTGCGAACCGAAACGCGCACGAGTTTCGCCAGCACCATCAGCGGCACCGATCTGATCGTAGGCGCCCGCTCCGGCTCGGTGAACCTGTTGCTGTATTCCGTCTTCCGGATTGGCAACGCCACCAACAACATTCGCTGGGAAAGTTTCGAGACGCTGACGAACCATCCTCAGGTCGACTGGGCCATCCCGCTGTCGCTGGGTGATTCACACCGCGGTTACCGCGTACTCGGGACCAACGGAGAGTACTTCAAGCACTACCACTACGGCCGCAATCAACCGCTGCGCCTGACCGAAGGCAAGTGGTTCGACGACCTCTACGACGTCGTGCTGGGTGCCGAGGTCGCGAAGGCGCTCGGTTACCGGCTTGGCGACGAGATCGTCCTGGCGCACGGTGTCTCGACCGTCAGCCTGCAAATGCATGACGACAAACCGTTCGTGGTGTCCGGCATCCTCGAGCGCACCGGGACACCCGTCGACCGCACGCTTCACATCTCGTTGGAAGGGATGGAAGCCCTGCACGTCGACTGGAAGAACGGCGCACCTGCACGCGGGAATGCGCGGGTCTCGGCAAACGATGCGCGCGAAATGGACCTTCAGCCCAAAGCCATCACAGCTACGCTGCTTGGCCTCAAGAGCAAGATTGCAACCTTTGCGCTGCAGCGCCAGATCAACGACTACCGCGGCGAGCCCCTCATGGCCGTGCTTCCGGGAGTGGCACTACAAGAGCTGTGGAGCCTGATGGGCACGGCTGAACAGGCGCTGCTTATCGTTTCAATGTTTGTCGTACTGGTCGGGCTGATCGGCATGCTTACGGCCATTCTGGCGAGTCTTAACGAACGGCGCCGCGAGATGGCAATTCTTCGCTCCGTCGGTGCACGGCCACGCCATATCGCAGGCTTGCTGATCCTCGAGGCCTTTGCGCTGGCGGTGGCAGGGCTCGTGTTGGGCGTGGCGCTTCTGTACCTGGGCATCGCTGTGTCCAGCGGTTACGTCCGCGCCAACTACGGGCTCGATCTGCCGATGGTCTTGCCAACAGCGCACGAATGGGGTCTGCTTGGCGGCATTCTCGGTGCCGCGATTGTGATGGGGGCCGTGCCGGCGTGGCGCGCCTACCGTCAATCGCTCACCGATGGCCTTTCCGTTCGTTTGTGAGATTGCCCATGCTGCGTACCTCCCTTCTCGCCTGCCTTGTGCTTGCCAGCAGCCTGGCGTGGGGGGCAGTACGCGAGCTGTCCTGGGAAGAATTGATTCCACCGGGCGCGGCGCCCGCGCCCGAACCCATTCCATTGCACGACCTCTCACAAGGGCTATCCGAAAGCGGCCCCGCGGCCATGCAGGCCGAGCCTGACGCCCCGGTCAATGAGCAGCTGAATGGCCAGGAGATCAAGCTGCCTGGCTATATCGTGCCGCTGGAAATCAGCGATGAAGGGTACGTCACCGACTTCTTGCTGGTGCCGTATTACGGGGCCTGCATTCACGTGCCACCCCCGCCGTCCAACCAGATCGTCCATGTGACATCTCCAAAAGGTGTGCGACTGGACGAGCTCTACCAGCCCTTCTGGATCGAAGGCCCATTGGACGTTCAGCAGAGCGCCAGCGAACTCGCCACCGCGGGTTATCGCATGGCTGCGCAGCAGATCTATCCCTACGAATAGACGCCCGGCTCGCCTCCCTTATTGATTGATGGCTTCATTGAGCCAGGTCAAAACACGCATTGCTTAGCTCCCTAACATGGACGGCAGCCAACGTTCATTTGTATGGAGCATGTCATGCGCAAGTCAGTGCTTACCCTTTCCGCCCTCGCTCTGGCCATTGCCTCACCGCTTGCCAGCGCACACCAGGCTGGTGACATCCTGTTGCGCGCGGGTGCCATTACGGTCGATCCGCACGAGAGCAGCAGCGATATCTGGGTGGGCGCCCTCGACACCAAGGTACCCGGCACCAAGGCCACGCTGAATAGTGACACGCAGCTGGGCCTGAACTTCGCCTACATGGTGACGGACCACGTCGGGGTTGAGCTGTTGGCAGCAACGCCGTTCCAGCATGACGTCGGTGTATCGGGCATGCCCGGTGCGTTCTCGGGCCTCAATGGCAAGCTCGGCACACTCAAGCATTTGCCGCCAACCCTGAGCGTCGTCTACTACCCGCTTGAAAGCCGCTCGGCCTTCCAGCCGTATGTGGGCGCGGGTATCAACTACACCTGGTTCTTCGATACGAGCCTGAGCAGCGGTGCCGAACAAAAAGGCTTCAGCGGGTTGGACATGAAGGATTCGTGGGGCTGGGCCGCGCAGCTAGGCGTCGACTACATGCTGACCGATCGCGTGATGCTCAACGCGCAAGTGCGCTACATCGACATCGAGACCACGGGCACGACCAACTATGGCGGCCAGAAGGTGAAGGTCGACGTGGATGTCGATCCGTTCGTGTATATGGTCGGCCTGGGCTACAAGTTCTGATCGCAACGCTGCCCGATCGACGTACATGAAAAGGCCCGGTATCGACCGGGCCTTTCTCGTTTCTACTGGCCCAGCAAGCGCGCCAACCCATCCTTTAGTGAAGTCGGCTCTCCTAACGCGTAGCTTGCCAGCAGGCGACTGTTATTGGCGCGGGAATGACGTATATCACCCGCCCGGGCATCCGCATGCGTCACCGGCGGCAGGCCGCCGACCAGCCCACCGATCTCGGCCAGCAATTGGTTGAGGCTGGTCGCGCGGTTCAGGCCCACATTGATTGCACCCGCATGAGATTGAGGCGCTTCCAGTGCCTGTACGAGCAATTTGGCAAGATCGCCCACATAGATGAAATCACGTGTCTGCTCTCCATCGCCAAACAGCGTGATGGCCTGCCCGGTGCGTGCCCGCGTGGTGAAAATGCTGATCACGCCGGAGTAAGGCGAGGATGGGTCCTGCCGCGGACCGAATACGTTGAAAAACCGGAAGATAGCCGGCTCAAGACCATGCTGGTGCCGATAAAAGTCGAGGTACTGCTCGCTGGCGAGCTTATCGACTGCGTACGGTGTCATCGGGGATTTGGGTGTGTCTTCGGCGATGGGCTCACCTTCGCCATTCGGCCCATACACGGCTGCGCTGGACGCGAACAGTACGCGCTTCACGCCTGATGTCCGCATGGCTTCGCAGACATTGAGCGTCGCAATGAAATTGCTGCGGTGGGTACTGACCGGATCGTCAACAGACGCCTGAACCGATGCTACCGCTGCCAAATGCGCAACGGCGCTGCATCCAGCCACACTGCGCTGTACCAGAGCAGCGTCAGCGACATCGCCCTCGACCAGCTCGAGGCGGTCGCTCGGCGCGGGCAGGTTCGCCCACTTGCCCGTCGATAGATCGTCCAGGACCCGCACACGGTGGCCGCGACCCAGCAGGGCGTCGACCAGATGCGAGCCGATGAAGCCTGCACCGCCGGTAACCAGAATTGGGGCGTCGCCGTTCATGATGATTCCTTAGAACTGTCTGTAGTAGCGGTCCAGCAAGGCCGGCAAGCCTGCGCGCCAGGCACGTGGTTTAACGCCAAAGGTATGGAGGATCTTCTTGCAGGCCAGAACGCCGTTTTGCGGCTCGAAGCGAGCGTCCGGCGTTGCACCATGGGGCTGCGGCGCAAGCTCGCAGACCGCGAGCTCCCGCCGTGTACGCGCTTCCGCCAGCACAGCCTGCCCCAGCGCCAGAGGTGTTGTCGCCTCATGGCCGCCATAGTGGTATGCGCCCCACAGGGGCGCTGCGCAGTCGAGCTGCTTCAAGACGGCCAGCAGTACCCTGGCGGCGTCATCGATCGGGGTTGGACTACCACGGCGATCATCGGCGAGGAAAAGCTCCTGCTGATGTTCAGCGAGCTTCAGAAAGCGATCCATGACGCCCTCGAGGCTGTCATCGAGCAACCAGCCGAAGCGTAACAGGACATGGCGAGGGCAAATCTCTCGTACGCTTTGCTCCATGCGCCACAATGCCTGACCGCGAATTTCCAACGGATTGGGATCATCCGTCTCGCCATAAGCCATGGTTCGGGCGCCATCGAAGATGCGATAGCTCGACGGCTGCACAAGAACCATGTCGTGGTGCTGGCAGAGTTCGGCAAGGCGTTCGACGGCACGCTCTTGCGGAGCAAGCATGGTTTGCTCGACATGCGCGGCCTGGAACCAGTCGAAGTAATAGGCAAGGTTGATGACGACGTCCGGGCGCGTATCGTCCAGCAGCTGCGTGAGGGCGGCGGCGTCCCAACCCGCCTCAGGCGGACGCGGTGCCAGGAAGCTGATGTCCTCCTCAGCGCCCTGGCGAATCAGAGCCTGGCCAAGAGCACTCCCCCCGCCCAGCAATAACAGGCGCATACGCATCGAATGATTGATCCCCTAATCGGTAAGTCGGTCCCTGCAGATGCAGGACCGAACAGCTAGCCGCGTATTCTGCGGGTTTTGCATTAGGACGTCACGCAAGCCCGGGAATCACAATTCTGGTCGGAGCCATATGCCCCGGATGATCGCTAAAGAGGCAACGAACCGCTCTAAGACGGGTGTCCAAAGGCCACTATACCGATCATCTGAAATACAGGACCACTTTGCGGTTTATCGCAACAAAACCTGTCAGCAGGCTGAACCACTTGGTGCTTTTCGACTCCAGAGCAGGACCCCGACGAGAGGGCCGGAACTTTCGCCTTTCTCGCCGTTGGCCGCTTCGCTGTCCCGGGTGATTGGCATGCAGTTTTTTGCCACTCAAGACACGTCTGCCGTTGAACACCGGAGTGACTGATACGACTTCCGCCGCTGGTATCAGCGGCCACGTTGCATAACAAATAAGGGCTCAAGGAATGGGCCAGCCGATTAGCGTGAAACGTCGAAACCTACAGTCTAGGAAGCCATACCAAATGCCCGATTTCCTGAAAGCTGACCCTCATGTCGTGCCTCGCATCATCGCCGACATGGAGCGACAGGGATACGCTGTCATTGAGGGATTTCTGTCCGACGAACAACTGGAAACCGCTCGCAACCACGTCAAGTTCGAGGTCGAGCGCCACGACCACGAATACTTCGCCATGCAGGGCATCGATGCCGTCAAAGGCAGCATCTTCGAGAACATCAGCGTGTCGCCATCAGTGACGAATCTGTTCCGCCAGATCTACGAGGCTGGCCTGGGTGAGCCACCGCGTTCGCCTGATATCTTCCCGGCCCTACGATGCTTGCAGGGCAGGACCGGCAAACGGGAGTCGTACTACTTTCATTACGACGCGGCGGCTCTTACCGCACTTATCCCATTGGTCATTCCGACCGAGGGGCGCTATTGCGGCGACTTCATCTGCTTCCCAAACCTGCGCCCGATTCGCAAGAACCTGTACTTCAACGTACTGGAGAAAGCGTTCATGCAGAACACCCTGACCCAGAAGCTCGTCACGTTTGCCGTCAAGCGGGGCTGGCTGAAGCCGACGACCATCAAGATCAAGCCTGGCAATGCCTACTTCTTCTGGGGCTACCGCACGTTGCACGCCAATGAACCATGCGATCCCAAGGTGCTGCGTTCGACCGTCCTGTTCCACTATGGCGAGCCGCACAGCCGTGACAACCTGGTATCGCGTATCTTCCTGGGTTGGAATTTCAAGCGCGCCCGCGCTATCAATGAACGCACCATGCGCAAGGAGCCTTCACAGGGTTAAGCCTTGCGCACACCGAAACGCCGCATTTGCGGCGTTTTTTTATTTCCCCGTGACGTCTCGATTACAAACCGTACAATCGTGCCGCTCCCCGCCCGCGACCCTCACCTGCCCTAATGGAGTCGGCCATGACCGAGGTCTCTCAGGACGCGATCTATCGCAAGATCACCTTGCGGCTCATCCCCTTTCTTTGCTTCTGCTACCTCGCAGCCTACCTTGACCGGATCAACGTGGGTTTTGCGAAGCTGCAGATGCTGGAGCAGTTGCATTTCAGCGAAGCCGCCTACGGGCTCGGCGCAGGCCTGTTCTTCGTGGGCTATATCCTGTTCGAGGTGCCCAGCAACCTGGTCCTACAGCGCGTGGGCGCCCGCCTGTGGATCGCCAGGATCATGGTCACATGGGGTCTCCTTTCCGGCGCGACCATGCTCGTTACCGAGCCTTGGCACTTCTATCTCTTGCGCTTTCTGCTCGGCGCAGCCGAAGCCGGCTTCCTCCCAGGCGTGCTCTTTTACCTGACGTACTGGTTTCCGTCCTACCGACGTGGCCGCATCATCGCGCTGTTCATGACGGGCCTTCCGCTGTCCAGCCTGATCGGTGGGCCGCTCTCGGGCTGGATCATGCGTACGTTCGACATGTCTGCCGGGCTCCATGGATGGCAATGGCTGTTTTTGCTGGAAGCCATCCCCACCGTCGTGCTGGGTATCGCCTGCCTGTTCTGTCTGCCAAACCGCCCTGCCGATGCCCGTTGGCTCAGCGCCGACGAGCGCCGTGTACTCGAGGAGAGACTGCGCGCCGACGAGGCGGAAAACCCCAGCCGCAACGTGTCGTTCCGCCAGGGCTTCTTCAACCTCAAGGTCTGGATGCTGGGCGGTATCGATTTCGCCATTTTGCTCAGCGCCTACGCGATCGGCTTCTGGCTACCGACCTTCCTACGCAACGCAGGTGTCGTCGACACCTTCGAGATTGGATTACTGACGGCCATCCCGAGCCTCGCCGCACTCGTCAGCATGCTGCTGCTGGGCGCCAGTTCGGACCGTTTCAGGGAACGTCGTTGGCACATCATCGTCCCCTTCCTGATCGGCGCCGCTGCGATGTTCGCGAGCACCTTCTTCAGCCACAGCCCAACCGGGACGGTCGTCTTCTTCTCGATTGCCTTTGCTGCCGTCATCGGCGCGGTGCCGGTGTTCTTCAGCCTGCCGGCTACGTTCCTCAAGGGGACAGCCGCCGCCACCGGGTTCGCCCTCGCGTGTTCGCTCGCCAATATCGCGGGCCTGGTGGGCAACTCGCTCATGGGGCTGGTGATGGAGCTCTTTCAGAGCGCGCAGATCGCCCTGTGGATATTCGCCGCGTGCCTCCTGCTGGGCGCCGCGCTCGTGATCGCGCTACCCGCCCGGGTCGTCAATCGCTGACCCAGAACGAGAAAACCCTGCCTTGGGGGCAGGGTTTTCAGATCTTTGCTACGTGCTACAGGCGTCGATCAGAACGGAATGTCGTCGTCGAAGCTATCGTAGTCCGGCGCGGGTTGCTGAGCAGGCTGCTGTTGCGGACGCTGCTGTTGCTCTTGGCGAGGTGCGGCCTGCTGGGGGCGCTGCTGACGCGGGGCACTGTTGCTGTAGCTGCTGTCGCCGCCTTCATTATTGTTGCGGCCGCCCAGCAGCTGCATGGTGCCCTGCATGTCAACAATGATCTCGGTGGTGTAGCGCTTGACGCCGTCCTTCTCCCACTCGCGAGTCTGCAGCTTGCCTTCGATGTAAACCTGGGAGCCCTTGCGCAGGTACTCACCAGCAATCTCGGCAACCTTGCCGAACAGTGCGACGCGGTGCCATTCGGTCTTCTCGACGCGCTGACCGGTCTGCTTGTCGGTCCACTGCTCGCTGGTCGCCAGGCTCAGGTTGGTAACCGCATTACCGCTGGGCAGGTAACGGGTTTCAGGGTCCTGTCCGCAGGTCCCGACCAGAATGACTTTGTTAACCCCACGGGCCATGACGTTCTCCTAATCTGTTCTTTCAGCACGCCGCCTGGATAAGACGCTCCAGCGACGCGCGGTCCAGTTGTTTGGTATCCATCTTCACATAGAGGGCAGCCTCTTCGGCCACCACGACGGCATCCGCCACTCCGGGCTCTGCCTTCAGCCGTTCAGCCAATCCGCTCACGGCAAGCGCCGCCGCAGAAAGCGGGACGCGCAGGCTGGTTACGTATGGAGGTTCGCGCATAGTAACAGCAAAGCCGAGCCATAGAAGAGCGAGCGCCGCACATCCGAGGTAAACCCCCGACAGACCGCCATGCTGGTACAGCCAGCCACCCATTACGCCACCCAGCGCGGATCCCAGGAACTGGCTTGTCGAGTACACCCCCATTGCGGTCCCCTTGCCGCCAGCGGGCGCGACCTTGCTGACCAGTGACGGCAACGAAGCCTCCAGCAGGTTGAACGCCGTGAAGAACAGCAGAACGCCAATCACGATCGCGCGCAGGCTATCGGCGAACAGCCAGAAGTAAAGTTCGCAGAGCATCAACAGGGCAATTGCCCCCACCAGCACATGCTTCATCCGCCGCTTCTTCTCGCCATAGATGATGAACGGCACCATGGCAAAGAAGCTGATGAACAACGCGCTCAGGTACACCCACCAATGCTGCTCCTTGGGCAAGTGGCCGCGCTCGACGAGCGCCAGCGGCACCGCGATGAAACTGGCCATCAGGATCGCATGCAGCGCGAAGATGCCGACGTCCAGACGAATCAATTCACGGTGGCGAAGCGTTCGGCCCAGCGCCTGCCTGGCGACGCCCGACTCACGATGCTGGAGCATCCGATCCGGACGCGGCACCACGAACAGGACGACGAACAGGCCGACCAACGCCATGGCGCCCGTGCTCCAGAACAGCCCTGAAAGCCCAAACGCTCCCGTCAGCAACGGGCCCGCGACCATCGCAATGGCGAAGGACAGGCCGATACTCATGCCAATCAGTGCCATGGCCTTGGTGCGGTGTTGCTCTCGCGTCAGATCGGAGAGCAACGCCATGACGGCGGCGGATATCGCGCCAGCGCCTTGCAGGACGCGGCCGGCGATCACCCCCCAGATGCTGTCGGCGTAGGCCGCAAGGACACTGCCTAGCGCAAATACGATCAAGCCGACGACGATGACCGGCAGCCGGCCGATCCGGTCAGAGACGATCCCCAACGGAATTTGCAGGAAGGCTTGAGTTAAACCATAGGCCCCGATGGCCAGTCCTATGAGAGCAGGCGTTGCGTCGGCCAGGTCCATGCCGTAGGTCGACAGGACCGGCAAGACCATGAACATGCCCAGCATGCGAAAGGCAAAAACCAGGGCAAGCCCGCCGGCAGCGCGGGTTTCACGGGCGTCCATGCGCTCACCGTGTGGGTCGTGCATCAATTACCTCTAAATACGGATGCCGCGGAATGCGGCGCGATTCTATCAGTACGGGTGGCATGTGTTGGTGTTTGATCACAGCCTTGATCGGGGTGCGATTGTCGCAGCCCTTACCCACTCCGCCTCGTGTGGACGTTCGTCCACGCGCACATTCCTGTTGCCCCCTACAAAGAGCGCGTGCGCGGTTTGGACCGTACGTCGCCATTGCCTTGGAATCGAGCGAGGCGCCCCCATATCCCTGGGAGTCGTCGCGCCCTACGCGGCTCGGGCTTCGACCTCATCCAACACGCCGCACGCCCGTATTGCAGCTTGCGCTCCGCGCCAGGCTTTCACGCGCTTCGCGCCCCTGCTCAACCCTGATCACACGCAATCCCCGTCAACCACGGCGGAATACCGCGCGTCTTTGCCGCTCGCTTTCGAGCCACCTTATACTCGCGGGTTTCCTGCCCGCCACACGAGGCCGTTTTGGACAAGATCCTGATCCGTGGGGCACGCACCCACAACCTGAAGAACGTCGACCTGACCCTGCCCCGTGACAAGCTGATCGTCATCACCGGCCTGTCGGGATCGGGCAAGTCTTCCCTCGCCTTCGATACCCTGTATGCCGAAGGCCAGCGCCGCTATGTGGAATCGCTCTCGGCGTACGCCCGCCAGTTCCTGTCGATGATGGAAAAGCCCGACGTCGACACCATCGAGGGCCTCTCCCCGGCGATCTCGATCGAGCAAAAGTCGACGTCGCACAACCCGCGTTCCACCGTCGGCACCATCACGGAAATCTACGACTATCTGCGCCTGCTGTATGCGCGGGTCGGCACACCACGCTGCCCGGATCACGACATCCCGCTCGAGGCACAGACCGTCAGCCAAATGGTCGATCAGGTCCTGGCAATGCCAGAAAGCAGCCGTCTTATGCTGCTGGCGCCGATCGTGCGCGAGCGCAAGGGCGAGCACCTGTCCGTGTTCGAAGAGATGCGCGCCCAAGGCTTCGTTCGCGCCCGCGTGAACGGCAAGCTATATGAGTTGGACGAGCTGCCAAAGCTCGACAAGCAGAAGAAGCACTCCATCGACGTCGTCGTGGATCGCTTCAAGGTACGCGCCGACCTGCAGCAGCGCCTGGCGGAATCGTTCGAGACGGCACTGGGCCTGGCCGACGGAATCGCCCTGGTCGTCTCGATGGACGATGAGAGCGCCGAGGAAACGATTTTCTCCGCACGCTTCGCCTGCCCTGTCTGCGGGCATTCGATCAGTGAACTCGAGCCGAAGCTGTTCTCGTTCAACAACCCCGCCGGCGCCTGCCCGACCTGCGACGGCCTGGGTGTGAAGCAGTTCTTCGACGCCCGCCGCGTCGTGAACGGCGAGCTGACCCTTGCCGAAGGGGCCATTCGCGGCTGGGATCGCCGCAACGTCTATTACTTCCAGATGCTGGGCTCCCTGGCGGCGCATTACGGCTTCAGCCTGGAAGTACCGTTCAACGCGCTGTCAGCCGAGCACCAGAAAGTCGTGCTCATGGGGTCGGGGCGGGAGAATGTGGATTTTCGCTACCTCAACGACCGTGGCGACATCGTCAAACGCGCTCACCCATTCGAGGGCATCATTCCGAATCTGGAGCGTCGCTACCGTGAGACCGAATCCCAGAGCGTTCGCGAGGATCTGGCAAAGCTGCTCAGCACGCAGCCATGCCCGGATTGCCGCGGCACTCGGCTGCGTCGCGAAGCACGCCACGTATGGGTAGGTGAAAAGACCCTGCCCGCCGTCACATCGATGCCGGTGGGCGACGCGTCGGGCTATTTCTCGGGGCTGACACTGACCGGGCGCCGTGGCGAGATCGCCGCGAAGATCCTGAAAGAAATCCAGGAACGCCTGCAGTTCCTCGTCAATGTCGGTCTCGATTACCTGACACTCGACCGCAGTGCCGACACCCTGTCAGGCGGCGAGGCCCAGCGGATCCGTCTGGCCAGCCAGATCGGTGCCGGGCTCGTCGGCGTCATGTACATCCTCGACGAACCGAGCATTGGCCTGCACCAGCGCGACAACGAGCGACTGCTCGGCACGCTCACCCACTTGCGCGACTTGGGCAACACGGTGATCGTCGTCGAGCACGACGAGGATGCGATTCGTCTGGCGGACTATGTGGTGGACATCGGACCTGGCGCCGGTGTGCACGGCGGGAGCGTGGTCGCGGAAGGTACACCGGACGAAGTGATGCAGCACCCTGCGTCGCTGACCGGTAAATACCTCTCTGGCCGTGAAAAGATCCGCTACCCGGCCCAGCGCACGCCGCGAGACAAGAAGCGTCTGCTCAAGCTCAAGGGTGCGCGTGGCAACAACCTGCGCAAGGTGGACCTGGAAATCCCGGTGGGCCTGCTGACCTGCATCACCGGTGTCTCGGGCTCGGGCAAGTCGACGCTGATCAACAACACCCTCTTCCCGATCACGGCGACGGCGCTGAATGGCGCGACGACACTGGAAGTCGCGCCGCATGACAGCTTCGACGGCTTGCAGCACCTGGACAAGGTCGTCGACATCGACCAGAGCCCGATCGGCAGAACGCCCCGCTCGAACCCGGCGACCTACACTGGCCTGTTCACCCCTATCCGCGAGCTATTCGCGGGTGTGCCGGAAGCGCGTTCCCGCGGCTACGGCCCGGGCCGCTTCTCGTTCAACGTGAAAGGCGGTCGCTGCGAGGCCTGCCAGGGCGATGGCGTGATCAAGGTCGAGATGCACTTCCTCCCAGACATCTACGTGCCGTGCGATGTCTGCAAGGGCAAGCGCTATAACCGCGAAACCCTTGAAGTGAAGTACAAGGGCAAGAGCATCACGGAAGTGCTCGACATGACCATCGAAGAAGCGCGCGAGTTCTTCGACGCGGTACCGGCACTTGCCCGCAAGCTGCAGACGCTCATGGACGTTGGGCTCTCGTACATCAAGCTGGGCCAGAGTGCGACCACGCTCTCCGGCGGCGAAGCGCAACGCGTGAAGTTGTCCCGCGAGCTGTCCAAGCGCGACACCGGCAAGACGCTCTACATCCTCGACGAGCCAACGACGGGTCTGCACTTCGCGGACATTCAGCAGTTACTCGACGTGCTGCACCGCCTGCGCGATCACGGCAATACGGTGGTGGTCATCGAGCACAACCTCGACGTCATCAAGACCGCCGACTGGATCGTCGACCTCGGTCCGGAGGGCGGCTCGAAGGGTGGCCAGATCATCGCTTCTGGTACACCCGAGGAGATCTCCGGGGTGAAAGAGTCCCATACGGGCCACTTCCTGCGACCCCTGCTTGAGCGCGACCGCGCGTGATGCAAACCAAGCCCCGCTCATGCGGGGCTTTTTTATCGTGCCATGGCGTTAAATTAACGAACGAACCGGCTAGCTGACCTCGAAACGAAGCTGCAGGTGGCGTTTGATAACTTTCCGACGAACGTAACTGCCCGCTTTTACACAGAAAACTGCGCGCCTCGCCAGGTCCGCCAGGCGGCGCTCAGGCGTTGCAATCCGCGGGATACAGCGCAGCGGCGGTCGCCTCCAAACGGGCACGAACGGTCTAATTCGGCGCCTGGCTTGCCGTGTGACCCGTCGATTGGATGTCAAATTGAAGGGAACGACAGGGAACTCTTAGGACACGAACCTCATGACCGTGATGTGCCTGGAGTATTTTCAATGTCTGTCCGAGTTTCGCGAAGAAGCTTCTTAAAATTAAGCGCGACCGGCGTAGCGACATCCAGCATGGCCATGCTGGGCTTCGCCCCCGAACCCGCGCTGGCGTCGATTCGCCACTTCAAACTTACCGCTGCCACTGTGACCCGCAACACCTGTACGTACTGTTCCGTAGGCTGCGGCATGCTGCTCTATACGCGCGGCGACGGAAGCATCAACACAGTGGGCGAGATTTACCACGTTGAAGGTGATCCGGATCACCCGGTCAGCCGCGGCTCGCTATGCCCGCGTGGCGCAGGCGTGCTCGACTTCATCAAGAGCGAATCGCGCCTCTCCCACCCCGAGGTGCGCGAACCCGGCACCAACGAGTGGAAGCGCATCAGCTGGAACGAGGCGCTCGATCGCATCGCCCGGCACATGAAAGATGACCGCGACAAGAATTTCGTAACGCGCGACCAACATGGGCATGTGGTGAACCACTGGACAACGACCGGGTTCTTGGCCGCGTCGGCAACGTCCAACGAGACGGCTTACTTGACTCAGCGCGTTGTGCGCAGTCTCGGCATGGTGGCAATCGACAACCAGGCACGCGTTTGACACGGACCGACGGTGGCAGGTCTTGCCCCAACATACGGTCGCGGTGCGATGACGAATTCCTGGACGGACATCCGTAACGCCAACCTGATTCTCTCAATGGGAGGAAACTCCGCTGAAGCACATCCTGTGGGATTCCGCTGGGTCGTGGAAGCGAAGGAAAAGAACAACGCCAAGCTGATCTCGATCGACCCCCGGTACACGCGCACGGGCGCAGTGGCGGACTACCGCGCCACCATCCGTACGGGTACCGACATTGCCTTCATGGGCGGACTGATCAACTACCTGTTGACCACCGACCAGATCAATCACGAATACGTGAAGGCGTACACTGACGTTGCGATCATCGTGAAGGAAGACTACGGCTTCCACGACGGGCTGTTCTCCGGCTACAAGCAGGACGACGTGCGCCACTATGAAAAGTCGAGCTGGAGCTACGAGTTCGGCGAAGACGGCATGGTGAAGGAAGACCCGACGCTCCAGCATCCACGCTGCGTGTACCAGCTGATGCGCCAGCATTACAGCCGCTACACCATCGACATGGTCGAGCGTATCTGCGGGATCACCAAGGATCAGCTCGAACACATCTGGGGCTTGATCGCCGAGACTGCCGCAGACAACAAGACCATGACGATCCTGTACGCACTGGGCTGGACACAGCATTCGGTGGGCGCGCAGATGATCCGCTCCGGGGCCATGGTCCAGATGCTCCTTGGCAACATCGGCCAGTTGGGCGGGGGCGTGAACGCTCTGCGCGGGCACTCCAACATCCAGGGGCTTACCGACCTCGGACTGCTCTCCAACCAGCTGCCTGGCTACATCCGACTCCCCTCGCACGAGGAGCAGGATTTCGACGGCTATATCGAGCGCCGTGCCAAGCAACCGCTGCGCCCCGGGCAGGTTTCGTACTGGAAGTACTTCAAGCGCTTCCATGTCAGCCTCATGAAGTCCTGGTTCGGCGATGCGGCGACAGCAGAAAACGATTGGTGCTACGACTGGCTACCCAAACTGACGGAACCGCTTTACGACGTACTCCACACCATCGAGCGCATGCATAACGGTGAGATCACCGGCTACATGTGCCAGGGCTTCAATTTCCTGGCGTCCTTCCCGAACAAGACCAAGAGTCTGGAAGCGATGTCGAAGCTCAAGTACCTGGTGGTGATGGACCCGCTGGACATCGAGACGACGGAGTTCTGGAAGAACCACGGTGAGCTGAACGACGTCGACCCCTCGCAGATACAGACTGAGGTGTTCCGCCTACCGACGACGTGCTTTGCCGAAGAAAACGGCACGATTGTAAACAGCTGTCGCTGGTTGCAATGGCACTGGCGTGCAGCGCCGCCGCCCGGCGAGGCGCGTCCAGACGTCGCCATCATGGCCGGCATATTCCATCGGCTACAGCAGATGTATCGCGATGAAGGCGGCGCTTTCCCCGACCCGATCCTCAACCTCACGTGGCCCTACCCCAATCCGGAAGAGCCGAACCCCGAGGACATCGCTCAGGAGTACAACGGACGTGCACTGGCTGACCTGCCAGGGCCGAACGGGACAATCTCCCACAAGAAGGGCGACCTCCTCGACGACTTCGGCTTCCTCGCGGATGACGGCAGCACGGCATGCGGATGCTGGATCTATTCCGGCGCCTGGACACGTGCCGGCAACAATATGGACCGGCGCGACAACGCCGACCCGTACAACGTCGGCGTCACGCTCGGCTGGGCATGGTCCTGGCCGCTCAACCGGCGGATTCTCTACAACCGTGCCAGCGCCCGGCCAGACGGTACTTCGTGGGCGCCCGAGAAGCGGCTCATCTGGTGGAACGGTGAACGTTGGGCAGGCCCAGACGTACCAGACTTTCCCTGGACGTCACCACCCGAGGCCAACGCCGGTCCGTTCATCCTCAATCAGGAGGGTATTGGGCATTTCTTCGCCGGCAGCATGATGGCCGAGGGTCCATTCCCCGAGCACTACGAGCCCTTCGAGTCGCCGCTGGATCGCAACCCGCTGCATCCGAACAATCCGGCTGCGAAAAACAATCCGGCCGCGCGAGTGTTCGAGAAGGACCGAGCGCAGTTCGGGACGCGTCACGAGTTTCCCTATGCCGCGACAACTTACCGGCTGACCGAACATTTCCACTTCTGGACGACGCACTCGCTCCTCAATGCGATTGCGCAGCCGGAGAAGTTCGTGGAAATCGGTGAAGATCTGGCAGAGGAGCTCGGCATCAAGGGCGGCGACGTGGTGAAAGTCACCTCCAAGCGTGGCTATATCAAGGCCAAGGCCGTGGTGACCAAGCGCATCCACAAGCTGCAAATCGATGGGCAGACGGTGCACCAGGTCGGTATTCCGATTCACTGGGGCTTCAAGGGGGTCGCACGCAAGGGGTTCCTGACCAACTCGCTGACGCCCGTCGTGGGCGATGCCAATACGCAGACACCAGAGTTCAAGTCGTTCCTGGTGAACGTCGAGAAGGCATGAGGAGACCGGAATCATGAGAGGCGATCAAATCAACCTTCAGAACATCGTGCGGCGTTCGGCCACGACCGAAGCGTCGCCGCACGAGCGCGACGGTGGCGTGGCGCAGGTGGCCAAGCTCATCGACATCAGTCGCTGTATTGGCTGTAAGGCATGCCAGGTGGCCTGCTCTGAGTGGAACGACCTGCGCGACGAGGTCGGCACCTGCGAAGGCAGCTACAACAACCCGGCGGATCTGAGCCCGAACACGTTCCAGCTCATGCGTTTTGATGAGTACGTGAACGAGCAAGGCACGCTGGAATGGCTGATCCGCAAGGATAACTGCATGCATTGTGCCGAGCCGGGCTGCCTCATCGCCTGCCCGGCACCAGGCGCAATTGTGCAGTACGCCAACGGCATCGTGGACTTCAACTCCGAGCACTGCATCGGCTGCGGTTACTGCGTTGCCGGCTGCCCCTTCAACATCCCGCGTATCTCCAAGAAGGATCAGAAAGCGTACAAGTGCACGTTATGCTCGGACCGGGTGTACCACGGCTTGGAGCCGGCGTGTGTGAAGTCGTGCCCCACGGGCGCCATCATGTTCGGCACCAAGGAGGACATGACCGAACACGCGCACATGCGCGTCGGCCAGCTCAACGATCGCGGTTACGCGAACGCTGGGCTGTACGATCCGGAAGGCGTAGGCGGTACGCATGTGATGTACGTGCTGCAGCACGCCGACAAGCCTGAGATCTATAGCAACCTGCCGAAGGATCCCCGCATCAGCCCCATGGTGGGTATGTGGAAAGGCATCACCAAGCCATTGATGTCGATGATGCTGGGCCTGACCGCGCTGGCCGGGTTCGCGCACTACATCACCAAGGGGCCCAAGGAAGAGCCTGAGGACACACCAGACGAGGAAATCCGCGAGGAAGCGCGTGAGGAGGATCGCAAATGACGCCGTCGAGTAACGAAAAGGGCATCCTGCGTTACAGCACGTTCAGTCGCCTGAACCACTGGATCATTGCGATCACCTTCGTGTGCCTAACGCTGAGCGGACTGGCGTTCTTCCATCCGTTCTTCTTCGATCTGACCGCGCTGTTCGGCGGTCCGACAATGGCGCGGATTCTCCATCCGTTCATTGGTGTCGTGATGTCGGTGTTCTTCTTCATCATGGCTGTGCGCTTCTTCAAGGTGAACTTGTTCAAGCGCCACGACATCGAGTGGGTCAAGCACCTGGGTGATGTACTGAGCAACCGCGATGAACTCGCACCGCCAATTGGTGCGAACAATCCCGGGCAGAAACTGGTGTATTGGCTGATGGTGCTGAGTGTGCCGGTTTTGCTTATCTCCGGCTTTTTCATTTGGCGCCCCTACTTCGCCGACATCCTGCCGCGCGAGTGGCTGCGCTTCTCTGTCCTGGTCCATGCGTACGTTGGGTTCTTGGCGATCGTCACCCTGATCATCCACGTCTATTCGGCGATCTGGGTAAAGGGGTCGTTCCGTGCGATGACACAGGGCCGTGTGAGCCGTGCCTGGGCCAAGCATCACCATCGGCTGTGGTATGACGAAATTGTCGAGCAGGAGCGCAGGGAGAAAAGCCGACCGGATGGCAGTCCTACGGCTGCGATGAATGATCATCACCAGCCGTCGAAGGGAACGCCATGAGTCACGAATACGGAAGCTCACCCACGGGGATCATGGATCCCCATCCGGTCGTATTGCCTGGAAAGGACGTTTTTTCGTTCCGTGCAAGGCGCTTGAAGGCGTTGTCGGACAAAGGCGGCGAGATGGCCGAGTACCTCGGCTTCATGGCAAGGCTGGTACAGGCGCAAGACATCGTACTGACGGAGCACACCGCCGCTTGGGTGCCTGGGCCCGAAGCATTTTCCCTCGCCCTCGAGCATGGAATGCCACCGTTGGGCGTTGATGCCTTGCGGCGAGACGTGGACTGGCCTTCGGAGCTTTCCGCTCTGCTCGACATCCTCGAGCCTCGCCTGGCCGAGCAACAGCGGCCCCGTGTCGCCATCCTGCGCAACGCAACCCGGGAAAAGCTCGATGCGCTCGCCGAACAGATCCTGAATGGGGAATCGGGCTCGGCCGAGGATCGCGCAGCGATGCCTTTCGTTTCCGCTGCCCTTCAGATTGCCTGGGTACGTATGGCGTATGTCCTGCCCAAACCTCCGGGGCGGCCAGCAAAGGATTCGCGTGCGTTGTGCCCGTGCTGCGGCTCAGCGCCTGCCGTGAGCTACATCCATGTGGACAAGGAACGAAGCGGCGTCCGGTATCTGCATTGTGGGCTTTGCTCGACTGAATGGTACCTGGAACGGTCACGCTGCAGCGTTTGCGACGGCAGTGGTCATATTCGGTACCTCAGTCTTGAAGATGAAGGTGGCAAGCAAGCGGGTCCGGTCAGTGCGGAAGTATGCGGCGACTGCAACAGCTACCTTAAGATCGTTACGCGCGAATTTCATCTGTCAGCCGAACCACTGGCTGATGATCTTGGCAGCTTGCCGTTGGACTTCGCGCTAGCCGAAGCGGGCGAGTTCGATCGGAGCGGTTTCAACCCGTTGCTGATCGTCGGCGAATAGTCATGGCGTGGATGAGCCCTTGAAACGACGAAGCCCCGCAAATGCGGGGCTTCGTCGTACTACACGATGACTTACTTCAGATCGAAGCGGTCCAGGTTCATCACCTTCGTCCAGGCAGCGATGAAGTCTTGAAGGAACTTCGCTTCTGCGCCCTCACCTGCATAGACTTCCGCGAGCGCCCGGAGGATGGAGTTCGAACCGAACACCAGATCGACCCGAGTGGCCGTCCACTTCAACTCACCGGTCTTGCGATCGCGTCCTTCGAACAGCTCGCGGTCATCCGAAACGGCCTTCCACGCCGTATCCATGTCCAGCAGATTTGCAAAATAATCATTGGTCAACATGCCTGGGCGCTTGGTGAACACCCCGTGCTGGGCGCCGCCGAAATTGATGTTGATCGCACGCAATCCGCCAATGAGCACAGTGAGCTCAGGCGCCGTGAGCGTCAGCAACTGCGCCTTATCGATCAGCAACGCTTCTGCTGGCACGCTGTAACAGTTCTTAAGGAAGTTGCGGAAACCATCCGCAACCGGCTCCAGCACAGCAAAGGATTCCACATCTGTCTGGTCCTGGGATGCATCCATACGACCGGCGGCAAATGGAACTTCAACCGCATGGCCGGCTGCCTTCGCGGCCTGCTCTATACCGGCCGATCCAGCTAGCACGATAAGGTCAGCCAGCGAAACCTGCTTACCGCCAGCGTTCGCGCTATTAAACTCAGTCTGGACCGCTTCCAGTGCGCGGAGCACCTTGGCCAGCTGCTCAGGCTGGTTCGCAACCCAGTCCTTCTGAGGCGCAAGGCGAATGCGTGCCCCGTTGGCGCCACCTCGCATGTCAGAACCACGGAAAGTAGATGCCGATGCCCAGGCGGTACCCACGAGTTCGGAAACCGAGAGCCCGGATGCGAGCACCTTGGCCTTGAGCGCCGCGATGTCATCCGCCTCGACCACCGGATGGTTGAGCACAGGGATAGGGTCTTGCCAGATCAACTCTTCAGCTGGGACATCACTGCCGAGGTAACGGGCGCGCGGCCCCATATCGCGGTGTGTCAACTTGAACCAGGCACGTGCAAAAGCGTCAGCGAAGGCGTCCGGGTTCTCGAGGAAGTGCCGAGAAATTTTTTCGTAAGCAGGATCCACACGCAGCGAGAGATCAGTTGTCAGCATCGTTGGGCGGTGCGATTTCGACGCGTCGTGCGCATCAGGAATGACGTTCCCAGCGTCCTTCGCGACCCACTGATGCGCGCCGGCCGGACTCTTCGTTAACTCCCATTCATACTTGAAAAGGTTCTCGAAGAAGTAGTGGCTCCATTCCGCGGGCGTCTGCGTCCAGGTTACTTCAAGGCCGCTGGTGATCGTGTCGCCACCCTTGCCGCTACCGAACGAGTTCGCCCAACCCAGGCCCTGGTTTTCCAGATCACTCGCCTCTGGGTCCGCACCGACGTGTTCTGCAGCACCTGCACCGTGCGTTTTACCAAAGGTATGGCCACCCGCGATCAGCGCAACGGTTTCCTCGTCATTCATTGCCATACGTGCAAACGTTTCGCGAATGTCATGAGCAGCCGCGACCGGGTCAGGATTGCCTTCAGGGCCTTCAGGATTCACGTAGATAAGACCCATCTGGACCGCCGCGAGCGGGTTCTCGAGGTTACGACCCTGGCTGTCCGTCCTGTCCTGTTCGTGGCCATGCTGAGACGCATCGGCGGTCACAGCGCCACGGTCACCCGGCGTTTTACCGTAACGTTCATCGCCGCCGAGCCAGGTTTTCTCGACGCCCCAGTAGACGTCCTGATCCGGCTCCCACGTGTCGGCACGACCGCCAGCAAAACCGAAGGTCTTGAAGCCCATCGATTCAAGGGCGACATTACCGGTAAGAATTAGGAGGTCGGCCCAAGAGATACTCTGACCGTACTTTTTCTTGATCGGCCAAAGCAGACGGCGGGCTTTATCGAGGCTGACGTTGTCCGGCCAGCTGTTCAGCGGGGCGAACCGCTGCTGCCCGCGGCCCGCGCCCCCGCGACCGTCACCGGTACGATATGTCCCTGCGCTGTGCCAGGCCATACGGACAAAAAGAGGCCCGTAATGCCCGAAGTCGGCCGGCCACCACTCTTGGGAGTCAGTCATCAGAGCGCGAAGATCGCGCTTGACTGCCTCTAGGTCGAGCTCGCTGAACGCTTTGCTGTAATCAAAACCTTCACCAAGCGGATTACTCTTGGACGAGTGCTGATTCAGCAGATCCACCCGAAGCTGGTTGGGCCACCAATCACGGTTGGTTGTACCGGAACCCGCGGTGTGCGTCACCGAAGCTGAACCCTCAGCTTTCTTGATATGGCCTGAAAACGGGCATTTGCCTTCCGTACTGTCGCTCATGGCTTTTCCTCATTCAATGTGGACTGCTGACCCGTCTGGGCCAACCATGAGCAGAAGTTTAAAAGCGGAGCGGCCGCTAGATACAATTTATTAGGCGAACATACCTAATAGATTTTCACTTTTACTGCAGACATAAAAAAAGCCGAGCAAAAGCCCGGCTTTTTCTTGAAGCGCTTTACTCGGCGGTTTCAACCTGCCCGGAAACCGGACGGTCAACCAGCTCGACAAAAGCCATCGGTGCGTTGTCACCCGCGCGGAACCCGCACTTCAGGATGCGAAGGTATCCGCCCTGACGGTTGGCATAACGCTTGCCGAGGTCGTTGAAGAGCTTACCCACAGCCGCTTTGGAGCGAGTGCGGTCAAACGCCAGGCGGCGGTTTGCAACGCTGTCTTCCTTGGCCAGGGTAATCAGCGGCTCAGCAACGCGGCGTAGTTCCTTGGCTTTCGGCAGAGTAGTTTTGATCAGCTCATGCTCGAACAGCGACACTGCCATGTTCTGGAACATGGCCTTGCGGTGAGCGCTGGTGCGGCTGAGGTGACGGCCACTTTTACGATGACGCATGGTTCAATTCCTTACCAAACTTTCTCGTTCGGTGATGATGACGATCAGGCCGTGGCCTTATCGTCTTTCTTCAGACTTGCCGGAGGCCAGTTGTCGAGGCGCATACCCAGCGACAGACCGCGCGAGGCCAGAACGTCCTTGATCTCGGTCAGGGACTTCTTGCCCAGGTTCGGCGTTTTCAACAGCTCTACTTCAGTGCGCTGGATCAGGTCACCGATGTAGTAAATGTTTTCTGCCTTAAGGCAGTTGGCCGAACGGACGGTCAGCTCGAGGTCATCGACTGGACGAAGCAGGATCGGATCGATCTCGTCTTCCTGCTCGATAACCACTGGCTCGCTGTCACCCTTGAGGTCCACGAAAGCAGCCAACTGCTGTTGCAGAATGGTTGCGGCGCGGCGAATAGCCTCTTCAGGATCGAGCGTGCCGTTGGTCTCGAGGTCGAGAACCAGCTTGTCCAGGTTGGTGCGCTGCTCTACACGAGCGTTTTCAACAACGTAGGCTACGCGGCGTACGGGGCTGAAGGATGCGTCCAATTGCAGACGGCCAATGCTACGGCTTTCGTCTTCGTCGTTCTGGCGAGCATCAGCAGGCTCGTAACCACGTCCACGGGCAACGGTGAGCTTCATGCTCAGCGAGCCATTATCGGACAGGTTTGCGATGACGTGATCGCCGTTGACGATCTCGACATCGTGATCCAGCTGAATGTCTGCAGCGGTGACAGGACCTGGACCTTTTTTGTTCAGCGTCAGAGTCACTTCGTCACGGCCGTGAAGCTTGACCGCCAGACCTTTCATGTTGAGCAGGATTTCAATAACGTCTTCCTGCACACCTTCGATCGCGCTGTACTCGTGGAGCACACCATCGATCTCGACCTCGACCACAGCGCAGCCAGGCATTGAGGACAACAGGATGCGGCGCAGCGCGTTGCCCAGGGTATGGCCGAAGCCACGCTCGAGCGGCTCGAGCGTGATCTTGGCGCGGGTTTGACTGACCGCTTGCACATCGATGTGGCGAGGGGTCAGGAACTCATTTACCGAACTCTGCATGGATTGCACCTATTTCTAGCCCTTACTTGGAGTAGAGCTCGACAATCAGGTTTTCGTTGATGTCGGCAGAAAGATCGCTACGTGCCGGCACGCTTTTGAAAACACCGGACTTCTTCTCAGCGTCTACATCAACCCACTCTACGCGGCCACGCTGTGCGCACAGATCGAGCGCCGAGGCGATGCGAAGCTGGTTCTTCGACTTCTCACGGACGGCCACAACGTCACCTGGCTGAACCTGGTACGAAGGAACGTTCACGGTCTTGCCGTTGACGCTGATGGTCTTGTGGGACACGAGCTGACGGGACTCTGCGCGGGTAGCGCCAAAGCCCATACGATAGACGACGTTATCCAGACGCGACTCGAGCAGTTGCAGCAGGTTCTCGCCGGTAGCACCCTTACGACGGGCTGCTTCCTTGTAGTAACCGCTGAACTGGCGCTCAAGCACACCGTAGATACGGCGGACTTTCTGCTTCTCACGCAGCTGGGTGCCGTAATCAGACAGACGGCCACGGCGAGCGCCGTGCTGGCCTGGAGCCTGTTCGATGTTGCACTTGGATTCGAGCGCGCGCGCACCACTCTTCAGGAAGAGGTCGGTACCTTCACGACGGGACAGTTTGCACTTGGGACCAATGTAACGAGCCATTTCTCACTGTCTCCTATTACACGCGACGCTTCTTCGGCGGACGGCACCCGTTATGCGGGATAGGCGTCACGTCGGTGATGCTGGCAATCTTGTAGCCGCAGGCGTTAAGAGCACGCACAGCGGATTCGCGACCCGGGCCTGGGCCTTTGACGTTCACGTCAAGGTTTTTCAGACCGTATTCCAGAGCGGCCTGACCGGCACGTTCAGCAGCAATCTGAGCTGCGAACGGCGTGCTCTTACGGGAACCGCGGAAACCGGAACCACCGGAAGTGGCCCAGGACAACGCATTGCCCTGACGGTCCGTGATGGTCACGATAGTGTTGTTGAAAGACGCATGGATATGGGCGATCCCATCAACCACTGTCTTTTTGACTTTCTTACGAGGACGAGCTGCTGGCTTAGCCATGACTTAATTCCTGTCGATTCGCGGACGCAATTACTTGCGGATCGGCTTACGCGGGCCCTTACGGGTACGCGCGTTGGTCTTGGTACGCTGGCCATGAACAGGCAAGCCACGACGATGGCGAAGACCGCGATAGCAGCCCAGGTCCATCAAACGCTTGATGTTCATGTTGATTTCACGACGCAGATCACCTTCGGTGGTCAGCTTCGCGACTTCGCCACGCAGTTGCTCGATCTGCTCGTCAGAGAGATCCTTGATTTTCGCAGCCGGGTTTACGCCGGTAGCGGCGCAGATGCTCTGCGCAGTGGTGCGACCAACACCATAGATGTAGGTCAGCGAGATAACAGTGTGCTTGTTATCCGGAATGTTTACGCCTGCAATACGGGCCATTCAGTGAAACTCCAAGTGACAGCTACCCACGCCCCGGAAGCCAAGAAAAGGGCGCGAGATTCTAGCGCTGTAATAAAAGACAATCAACCCGGCAGCGCACTAGCTGCCGGGCTCACAACGCGTGACTCACACTCAGCCTTGGCGCTGCTTGTGACGCGGCTCCGCGCTGCAGATCACTCGTACGACGCCGTCGCGACGGATGATCTTGCAGTTACGGCACAGCTTCTTAACCGATGCACGAACTTTCATCACCAACTCCTCGAACCTTACGGGAGATCAGCGGAGCATGCCGCTGCCGTAACCCTTCAGGTTTGCCTTCTTCATCAGGGAATCGTACTGATGCGATACCAGGTGGGATTGCACTTGCGACATGAAGTCCATAACCACCACGACTACGATCAACAGCGACGTCCCGCCAAGATAGAACGGCACGTTGGCCGCAACCACCAGAAACTGGGGAAGCAAGCAAACTGCCGCCATGTACAGAGCACCGAACATGGTCAAGCGGGTCAGGACGCCATCGATATAGCGCGCCGACTGCTCGCCGGGACGGATACCCGGAATGAACGCACCGGATTTCTTCAGGTTTTCCGCTACATCCTTCGGGTTGAACATCAACGCGGTGTAGAAGAAACAGAAGAAGATGATCCCAGCGCTGAACAACAGGATGTTCAATGGCTGCCCAGGAGCGATCGCCTGCGATACATCCTGCAGCCAGCCCATGCTCTCGGACTGACCAAACCACTGCCCCAAAGAAGCAGGGAACAACAGGATGCTGCTAGCGAAAATAGCCGGAATCACACCCGCCATATTCACCTTGAGCGGCAAATGGCTGGTCTGCGCCGCGAACACCTTACGCCCTTGTTGACGCTTCGCGTAATGAACCGCGATACGTCGCTGACCGCGCTCGATAAACACCACGAACGCGATGATCGCCACCGCCAACAGGCCGATGACGATCAGAGCAAAGATGTTGATGTCGCCTTGGCGGGCCGACTCGAACGACTGCCCGATCGCAGCAGGCAAGCCTGCGACGATACCGGCGAAGATGAGCATGGAAATACCATTGCCTACACCCCGCTCGGTGATCTGCTCGCCAAGCCACATCATGAACATCGCGCCCGAGACAAACGTTGTCACCGCCACAAAGTAGAAGCCGAAATCGGAGGCAAACGCGACGCCTTGACTGGCCAAGCCTACGGACATGCCGATCGCTTGAACAAACGCCAGAACCAGCGTCAGGTATCGCGTGTACTGGCTTATCTTCCGACGGCCAGCTTCGCCTTCCTTCTTCAATTGCTCCAACTGCGGGCTGACCGCCGTCATGAGCTGCATGATGATCGACGCCGAGATATACGGCATGATCCCAAGCGCAAAGATGCTCATCCGCTCCAGTGCACCACCGGAGAACATGTTGAACAGGCTAAGGATGGTCCCCTCATTCTGCCGGAACAGTTCAGCGAGACGATCGGGGTTTATGCCCGGAACAGGGATGTGCGCACCAATTCGGTAGACGATGATCGCCAGGAACAGGAAGCGCAAACGAGCCCAAAGTTCGGACAAGCCGCCGCCGCTCAACGCGGAGAGAGCACCTTGTTTAGCCATTTATTCCTCGAACTTGCCGCCAGCGGTTTCGATGGCTGCACGCGCACCCTTGGTGGCAGCGATGCCTTTCAGGGTGACCGCGCGGGTGACGTCGCCCGACAGCACGACTTTCACGCGCTGTACGTTGCGACCAATGACGTTCGCGTCCTTGAGAGACTGGACCGTCACGACATCACCTTCAACCTTGGCCAGTTCGGAAGTACGAACTTCAGCTCGGTCGAGCGCCTTGAGCGAAACGAAGCCGAATTTTGGCAGACGGCGATGCAAAGGCTGCTGACCACCCTCGAAACCGGGAGCGACCTTACCACCGGAACGAGAAGTCAGACCCTTGTGACCACGGCCGCCGGTTTTGCCGAGACCGCTACCGATACCACGACCGGGACGCAGCTTCTCGCGGCGGGCACCAGGCGCGGAACGCAGATCGTTCAGTTGCATGGATTAACCCTCCACACGCAGCAGATAGTAAGCCTTGTTAATCATGCCGCGATTCTCAGGAGTGTCCTGAACTTCAACGGTGTGATTGATGCGACGCAGGCCGAGGCCCTTGACGCAGGCTTTATGGTTGGCCAGACGGCCGTTCACGCTCTTGATCAGCGTGACTTTGACGGTGTTAGCCATGATCAGAGAATCTCCTCGACACTCTTGCCACGCTTGGCCGCAACGGAGTCAGGGGACTGCATGTTCTTCAGACCCTTGAACGTTGCGTAAACCACGTTGACCGGGTTGGTCGAACCGTAGCACTTAGCCAGAACGTTCTGCACACCGGCAACTTCCAGAACGGCACGCATTGCGCCGCCAGCGATGATACCAGTACCTTCCGATGCTGGCTGCATGTAGACCTTGGAAGCGCCATGTGCAGACTTCACAGGGTACTGCAGAGTGGTACCGTTCAGATCGACCTGGATCATGTTGCGGCGTGCCGCTTCCATCGCCTTCTGGATCGCAGCAGGAACTTCGCGAGACTTGCCGCGACCAAAACCCACACGACCTTTGCCGTCGCCGACCACAGTCAGTGCGGTGAAGGTAAAGATGCGACCACCTTTGACGGTCTTGGCTACACGATTAACCTGTACCAGCTTCTCGATGTAACCTTCGTCGCGCTTCTGCTCGTTGTTTGCCATAACTTAGAACTCCAGCCCGCCTTCACGAGCAGCGTCGGCCAGTGCCTTAACACGACCGTGGTACTTGAAGCCGGAACGATCGAACGCCACCTGAGTGACCCCAGCGGCCTTCGCGCGCTCAGCCACCAGCAGGCCGACTTTCTTGGCCGCCTCGACGTTTCCGGAGGCGCCTTCGCGCAGCTCCTTGTCCAAAGTCGAGGCGCTGGCCAGGACCTTGCCGCCGTCGGCCGAGATGACCTGGGCGTAGATGTGCTGGGAAGAGCGGTACACGCAGAGGCGTACAGTTTCCAGCTCGCGCATCTTCAGACGTGCTTTGCGAGCACGACGCAGACGAGTTTCTTTCTTTGCGCTCATTTGCTATGCCCTACTTCTTCTTAGCTTCTTTACGACGGACGACTTCGTCGGAATAGCGGACACCTTTGCCTTTATAAGGCTCAGGGCGACGGAAGTCGCGGATTTCCGCTGCGACCTGACCGACCAGCTGCTTGTCGATACCCTTGATCAGGATGTCGGTCTGGCTGGGGGTTTCCGCGGTCACGCCTTGCGGCAGTTCGTAGTCCACCGGATGGGAGAAGCCGAGTGCGAGAGAAAGGACCTGGCCTTTGGCCTGAGCCTTGTAACCAACGCCAACCAGCTGAAGCTTGCGCTCGAAGCCTTGGCTGACGCCGATTACCATGTTGTTTACCAACGCGCGAGTCGTGCCGGCCATGGCCTTGTTCTGCTGGTCACCATTACGTGCAGCGAAGCGAAGCTCGCCGCTTTCCTGGGTGACTTCAACCGAAGGATGAACACGGAGATCAAGCGACCCCTTCGCACCCTTGACGGACAGCTGCTGGCCAGCAAGATTTACTTCTACGCCTGATGGCAACTTGACGGGGTTATTAGCTACGCGAGACATGGCTATCCCCCCTTAGAACACGGTGCAAAGCACTTCGCCACCCACGCCAGCGGCGCGTGCAGCGCGATCAGTCATCACACCTTTGTTGGTGGAGACGATCGAAACACCGAGACCGCCGCGCACTTTAGGCAGCTGATCGACGGACTTGTACTGGCGCAGACCTGGACGACTGCTGCGCTTGAGCTCCTCGATGACCGGACGGCCTTCGAAGTACTTGAGCTCGATGGAAAGCTGCGGCTTGGCGTCGCTGCTAACCTGGTATCCCGAGATGTAACCTTCGCTCTTCAGAACGTCGGCTACTGCCACCTTCAGCTTGGAAGACGGCATGCTAACCACGGTCTTCTCAGCCATCTGGGCATTACGGATACGAGTTAGCATGTCCGCTAACGGGTCCTGCATACTCATGGGCTTGATGCTCCTAACTACAAAAAGAAAGGCCTTTCGGCCTCGTTTTCCGAGCCGCCACAAACATGCAGGCTCAGAAGAGCCGGTCATTCTAGTGACGACCCATAAATGAATCAAGCCCCACGAGGGGGCTTGATTGTTACACCGACGAACTGCTTGCCGTTACCAGCTGGCTTTCACCAGACCGGGAACGTCGCCGCGCATGGCGGCTTGGCGCAGCATGTTACGCGCCAGACCGAACTTACGGTAAACACCGTGAGGACGGCCGGTCAGGCGGCAACGGTTACGCAGGCGTGCAGCGCTCGCATCGCGAGGCTGTTTCTGCAGTGCCACCTGAGCGTCCCAACGTGCTTCCGCACTGGTTTCGGGGCTGGCGATGATTGCTTTCAGCTCGGCACGCTTTTTAGCGTACTTAGCTACCGTACGCTGACGCTTCAGCTCACGGTTCTTCATGCTCTGCTTGGCCATGTCCTACTCCAATCAGTTGCGGAACGGGAAGTTGAACGCACGCAGGAGCGCACGGCCTTCGTCGTCGGAACGCGCAGTGGTGGTCAGAGTGATATCCAGGCCACGGAGTGCGTCGATTTTGTCGTAATCGATTTCCGGGAAGATGATCTGCTCTTTGACACCCATGCTGTAGTTACCGCGGCCGTCAAACGACTTGGCGTTCAGACCACGGAAGTCACGAACGCGCGGCAGCGAGATCGACAGCAGGCGATCCAGGAATTCGTACATGCGGTCACGGCGCAGGGTTACCTTAACGCCGATAGGCCAGCCTTCACGAATTTTGAAACCTGCGATCGACTTGCGAGCGTAGGTAACAATGGGCTTCTGGCCGGTGATCTTCTCGAGATCGGCAACAGCGCTTTCGATGACTTTCTTGTCACCAACAGCTTCGCCCAGACCCATATTCAGGGTGATTTTGGTAACGCGCGGAACTTCCATCACGTTCGCAAGCTTCAACTCTTCTTTCAGCTTGGGCGCGATTTCCTTCCGGTAAATCTCTTTTAGTCGTGCCATGGTCATTTACCTAGCGATGCTCAAGCATCGACCGCTTTTTGGGTCGACTTGAAGACACGAATTTTCTTGCCATCTTCAACCTTGAAGCCGACGCGATCAGCTTTGCTGGTCTCGGCGTTGAAAATAGCCACGTTAGAGACGTGCAGCGGCGCCTCTTTCTCGACGATACCGCCCTGGATACCGGCCATAGGATTGGGCTTGGTATGGCGCTTGACCAGGTTGACCCCGCCAACGATCAGACGATCGTCAGCGAGAACCTTCAGCACCTTGCCACGCTTGCCCTTGTCTTTGCCGGCGATGACGATGATCTCGTCGTCACGACGAATCTTTTGCATAGCGGCTTCTCCTTACAGCACTTCAGGTGCGAGCGACACGATCTTCATGAACTTCTCGGAACGAAGCTCACGTGTCACTGGCCCGAAGATACGGGTACCGATGGGCTCCTGCTTGTTGTTCAGCAGGACGGCAGCGTTACCGTCGAAACGGATGATCGAACCATCCGGGCGACGTACGCCGTGACGGGTACGGACCACGACAGCAGTCATGACCTGGCCCTTCTTCACTTTGCCGCGAGGAATTGCTTCCTTAACGGTTACCTTGATGATGTCACCGATACCGGCATAGCGACGATGCGAACCACCAAGGACTTTGATGCACATAACGCGACGAGCACCGCTGTTGTCAGCGACGTCGAGCATGGATTGAGTCTGAATCATATCTTTCTCCGACCCTTAGTCCTTAGACTTCCACGGCACGTTCGACGACTTCTACCAGTGCCCAGGTCTTGGTTTTGGCCAGCGGACGGGTCTCACGAATCGTGACCTTGTCGCCGATCTTGCACTGGTTGGTTTCGTCGTGAGCATGCAGCTTGGTCGAACGCTTCACGTATTTGCCATAGATCGGGTGCTTGACGCGACGCTCGATCAGTACGGTGATGGTCTTGTCCATCTTGTCGCTGACGACGCGGCCGGTCAGCGTACGGACGGTTTTCTGGGCTTCAGCCATGATCACTTACCTGCTTGCTGGTTGAGCACAGTTTTCACGCGAGCGATGTCACGCTTCACTTGCGAGAGCAGGTGAGACTGCCCCAACTGGCCAGTTGCTTTCTGCATACGCAGATTGAACTGGTCGCGCAGCAGGCCAAGCAATTGCTCGTTCAGCTGCTCGACGGACTTTTCACGAAGTTCTTTCGCTTTCATCACATCACCGTCCGCTTAACAAAGGAGGTGGCAAGCGGCAGCTTCGCGGCTGCCAAGGCGAACGCCTCGCGCGCCAGCTCTTCGGATACACCCTCGATCTCGTAGAGAACCTTGCCCGGCTGGATCTGGGCTACCCAGTACTCGACGCTACCCTTACCTTTACCCATCCGGACTTCCAGAGGCTTTTTGGTGACAGGCTTATCGGGGAAAACACGGATCCAGATCTTACCGCCACGCTTTACGTGACGGGTCAGCGCACGACGCGCCGCTTCGATCTGACGCGCAGTCAAACGACCGCGACTGGTCGACTTCAGCGCGAACTCACCGAAGCTAACCTTGCTACCGCGCTGAGCCAGACCACGGTTGTGGCCGGTCATCTGCTTGCGGAATTTTGTACGCTTTGGTTGCAACATTTGGCGTACCCCTTATTTAGCAGCTTTTTTACGAGGCGCTGGCGCTTGCGGCTTGAGCTCTTCCTGGCGGCCACCAATGACCTCACCCTTGAAGATCCAAACCTTGACGCCGATCACACCGTACGTGGTGTGCGCTTCGTAGGTGGCGTAATCGATATCGGCACGCAGGGTGTGCAGCGGCACACGACCTTCCCGATACCACTCGGTACGCGCGATTTCCGCACCACCAAGACGACCGCTCACCTGGATCTTGATGCCCTTGGCACCAATACGCATGGCGTTCTGCACGGCGCGCTTCATTGCGCGACGGAACATCACACGACGCTCCAGCTGCTGGGCTACGCTCTGAGCGACCAACATCGCATCGAGCTCCGGCTTGCGGATCTCTTCGATATTGATGTGCACAGGCACACCCATTTTCTTGGTCAGGTCCTGACGCAGCTTCTCAACATCCTCACCCTTCTTGCCGATCACGATGCCGGGACGAGCGGTGTGGATAGTGATGCGTGCGGTTTGAGCCGGACGATGGATATCGATACGGCTTACGGACGCGCTTTTTAGTTTGTCTTGGAGGTACTCACGAACCTGCAGGTCGGCAAGCAGATAATCAGCGTAGTTGCGCTTGTCTGCGTACCAGACGGAGGTGTGCTCCTTGACGATTCCCAGGCGAATGCCAACGGGATGTACTTTCTGACCCATCTGAGACTCCGTTACTTGTCCGCAACCTTGACAGTGATATGGCAAGACCGCTTGACGATGCGATCAGCGCGGCCTTTGGCACGCGGCATGATGCGCTTCAGCGAACGCCCTTCGTTGACGAAAACGGTGGAGACCTTCAGGTCATCCACGTCTGCGCCTTCGTTGTGCTCAGCGTTGGCCACGGCCGACTCCAGCACTTTTTTCATGATCTCGGCGGCCTTCTTACTGCTGAAGGCCAGGAGGTTGAGCGCTTCGCCCACCTTCTTCCCGCGGATCTGGTCGGCGACCAAGCGGGCTTTCTGGGCGGAGATTCGAGCGCCCGACAGCTTAGCGGCTACTTCCATCGTTCCTTACCCCTTAGCGCTTGGCTTTCTTGTCAGCCGCATGCCCGCGATAAGTACGGGTAGCAGCGAACTCGCCGAGTTTGTGGCCGACCATATCCTCGTTGATAAGAACAGGGACGTGCTGGCGACCGTTGTGCACAGCAATGGTCAGACCGACCATTTGCGGCAGGATCATCGAACGGCGCGACCAGGTTTTCACCGGCTTGCGCTCGTTCTTTTCTACCGCGACCTCGACCTTCTTCAACAGGTGAAGATCGATAAAAGGACCTTTTTTCAGCGAACGTGGCACAGTCGTATCCTCGATTGATTACTTGCCGCGGCGGACGATCATCTTGTCGGTACGCTTGTTGGAGCGTGTCTTCAGACCCTTGGTCTTCACACCCCATGGCGATACCGGATGACGACCACCCGAGGTACGACCTTCACCACCACCGTGCGGGTGATCGACCGGGTTCATGGCAACACCACGAACTGTCGGACGAACGCCGCGCCAGCGCGTTGCACCAGCCTTACCCAGCGAGCGCAGGCTGTGCTCGCCATTCGACACTTCACCCAGAGTCGCACGGCACTCGGACAATACCTTGCGCATCTCGCCGGAGCGCAGACGCAGGGTAACGTAAGCACCTTCACGAGCCACCAGCTGAGCCGAAGCGCCAGCCGAACGCGCCATCTGAGCACCCTTACCAGGCTTGAGCTCGATCGCGTGAACGGTGCTACCGACCGGCACGTTACGAAGCGGCAGCGTGTTGCCGGCCTTGATAGGTGCGCCAGCGCCAGAAACCAGCTGGTCACCTGACGTCACGCCCTTCGGCGCGATGATGTAGCGGCGCTCACCATCCGCATACCGGAGCAGCGCGATGTGCGCAGTACGGTTCGGATCGTATTCGATACGCTCGACCACAGCCGGGATGCCGTCCTTGTTGCGACGGAAGTCGACAAGACGGTAATGCTGCTTGTGGCCACCACCGATGTGGCGGGTAGTGATGCGGCCGTTGTTGTTACGACCACCGGACTTGGACTTCTTCTCGACCAGCGGTGCATAAGGAGCGCCTTTGTGCAGCTCCGAATTCACCACCTTGACCACGAAACGGCGGCCAGCAGAAGTCGGTTTGCATTTAACGATTGCCATGATGCTCCCCTTTACTCTGCGCTGTTAGCGAAATCGAGATCTTGGCCCGGCTGAAGTGCGATGTACGCCTTCTTCCAGTCGTTGCGCTTACCCAGACCACGGGCAGTGCGCTTGGTCTTGCCTTGAACGTTCAGCGTGGTGACCTTGGCCACTTTCACTTCGAACAGGGCTTCAACGGCCTTTTTGATTTCCAGCTTGGTTGCATCAGTGGCAACCTTGAAAACGAACTGCTTCTTGCTGTCCGCCAACATCGTGGCTTTCTCGGAGATATGCGGACCAAGCAGCACTTTAAATACGCGTTCCTGGTTCATCCCAGCAGCTCCTCGAACTTCTTCACGGCGGACACGGTGACGAGCACCTTGTCGTAGGCGATCAGGCTGACAGGATCCGAGCCCTGCACGTCACGCACATCCACATGCGGGAGGTTGCGAGCGGCCAGGTACAGATTCTGATCAACAGCATCGGAAACGATCAGCACGTCGTTCAGGCCCAGACCTTCGAGCTTGCCAACGAGTGCTTTGGTCTTCGGCGCATCGACAGCGAAGTCAGGCACCACAACCAGGCGCTCTTGACGAACCAGCTCAGCCAAAATCGAACGCATGGCAGCGCGGTACATCTTCTTGTTGAGCTTCTGGGAGTGATCCTGAGGCTTGGCGGCAAACGTCGTACCACCGGAGCGCCAGATAGGGCTGCGGATAGTACCTGCGCGAGCGCGACCAGTACCCTTCTGACGCCAAGGCTTCTTGCCGCCACCGGATACTTCGGAACGAGTCTTCTGAGCGCGAGTACCCTGACGACCGCCAGCCATGTAGGCGACGACAGCCTGGTGCACAAGCGTCTCGTTGAACTCACCACCAAACGTGTGCTCGGAAACCTCGATGGCCTGAGCGCCATTTACATTCAATTGCATCTCAGCCTCTCCTTAACCGCGAGCCTTGACGGCTGGGCGCACAACGACGTCCGAACCGGTAGCACCAGGAACGGCGCCCTTGATCAGCAGGAGGTTGCGCTCAGCATCAACACGAACGATCTCCAGCGACTGGACCGTCACGCGCTCAGCACCCAAATGTCCGGACATTTTCTTGCCCTTGAAGACACGACCAGGAGTCTGGCACTGGCCGATGGAGCCCGGCGCACGGTGAGAAACGGAGTTACCGTGAGTGTTGTCCTGACCACGGAAGTTCCAGCGCTTGATGGTACCGGCATAGCCTTTACCCTTCGACTGGCCAGTAACATCTACCAACTGACCATTCTGGAACAGCTCCACGCTGAGCTGATCACCCGCCTTGTACTCGCCTTCTTCAAGACGAAACTCGACCACTGAGCGACCCGCAGCAACACTGGCTTTGGAGAAGTGACCTGCTTGCGCCTTGGTCACACGAGAAGCACGACGCTCGCCGACGGTCACCTGGACCGCACGATAGCCATCGCTTTCTTCGCTTTTGAATTGGGTGACACGGTTCGGCTCGATCTCAATGACCGTAACCGGAACGGATACACCTTCTTCGGTGAAAACGCGGGTCATGCCGCATTTACGACCGACTACACCAATCGTCATGTTAAAAACCTCATGAGTGTACGGGGCTTTCACCCGCTATGGCCGCCCATTTCAGAGCGTTACACGACCAAAACCTCGCGGTTTTAGCCGAGGCTGATCTGCACTTCCACGCCAGCCGCAAGATCAAGCTTCATCAGCGCATCGACGGTCTTATCTGTCGGCTGAACAATGTCCAGCACACGCTTATGGGTGCGGATTTCGTACTGGTCGCGCGCGTCTTTATTGACGTGCGGGGAAACCAGAACGGTATACCGCTCTTTACGGGTTGGCAGAGGAATCGGACCACGCACCTGAGCACCAGTACGTTTCGCGGTTTCCACGATTTCCTGGGTTGATTGATCTATCAGGCGATGGTCAAAAGCCTTCAACCGAATACGGATTTGTTGGTTTTGCATTTTGACCTCAGACTCGAAGTTACCATCCTCGCAAGACGGAATACGCCTGCGAAAAGGAGGCGCAATTGTACGGATGCGCCCCTACCATGTCAAACACCCATTGAAAACAAAAAAGGGCCCCCGAAGGAGCCCTTTTCATAAGATCAACGATTATTCGAAGATCTTGGCAACCACGCCGGCGCCGACGGTACGCCCGCCTTCGCGAATCGCGAAGCGCAGACCTTCTTCCATCGCGATCGGAGCGATCAGGGTAACAACCATCTTGATGTTGTCGCCCGGCATAACCATCTCAACGCCTTCCGGCAGTTCGCAGTTACCAGTTACGTCCGTGGTACGGAAGTAGAACTGAGGACGGTAGCCCTTGAAGAAAGGCGTGTGACGACCACCTTCTTCCTTGGACAGAACGTACACTTCGCACTCGAACTTGGTGTGCGGCTTGATGGTGCCTGGCTTGGCCAGAACCTGGCCACGCTCGACGTCATCACGCTTGGTACCACGCAGCAGCGCGCCGATGTTCTCACCCGCACGACCTTCGTCGAGCAGCTTACGGAACATTTCAACGCCGGTGCAGGTAGTCTTGGTGGTGGCCTTGATGCCGACGATTTCAATTTCTTCGCCGACCTTCACAATGCCACGCTCAACACGACCGGTCACAACGGTACCGCGACCCGAGATCGAGAACACGTCTTCGATCGGCATCAGGAACGGCTGGTCGATAGCACGAACAGGCTCAGGAATGTAGGAATCCAGAGTCTCTACCAGCTTACGAACAGCGCTAACGCCGATTTCGTTGTCGTCCTTGCCTTCCAACGCCATCAGTGCAGAACCGATAACGATAGGAGTGTCGTCGCCTGGGAACTCATAAGTGTTCAGCAGATCACGCACTTCCATCTCGACCAGCTCGAGCAGCTCGGCGTCGTCAACCATGTCGGCCTTGTTCAGGAACACGACGATGTAAGGAACACCAACCTGACGGGACAGCAGGATGTGCTCGCGAGTCTGAGGCATGGGGCCGTCAGCAGCCGAGCAAACCAGAATCGCGCCGTCCATCTGAGCAGCACCGGTGATCATGTTCTTCACATAGTCAGCGTGACCAGGGCAGTCAACGTGAGCGTAGTGACGAACAGCCGAGTCGTACTCAACGTGCGAGGTGTTGATGGTGATACCACGAGCCTTTTCTTCAGGCGCGTTGTCGATCTGCGAGAAATCACGCGCAGAACCACCCCAGGTCTCCGCACAAACCTTGGTCAGAGCCGCGGTCAGCGTGGTTTTGCCGTGGTCAACGTGACCAATGGTGCCTACGTTGACGTGCGGTTTGTTACGTTCGAATTTTTCCTTAGCCACGAGATAACCTCTCAGAAAAAGGGCTGATTAACCTTGTTTTTTGGTGATGGCTTCGACGATGTTCGACGGCGCATCAGCATACTTGGCGAATTCCATCGAATAGCTGGCACGACCCTGAGACATGGAGCGAACGTCTGTAGCGTAGCCAAACATCTCACCCAGCGGAACTTCGGCACGGATAATCTTACCCGAGACCGAATCTTCCATACCCTGGATCAGACCACGACGGCGGTTCAGGTCGCCCATCACATCGCCCATGTAGTCTTCCGGCGTAACAACTTCGACCTTCATGATCGGCTCAAGCAGGACAGCACCGCCCTTGCTCGACAGTTGCTTGGTCGCCATGGACGCGGCAATTTTGAACGCCATTTCGTTGGAGTCGACGTCGTGATAGGAACCGTCAAATACGGTAGCCTTCAGGCCAAGCAGCGGATAACCGGCGATAACACCGTTCTTCATCTGCTCTTCGATGCCCTTCTGGATAGCTGGGATGTATTCCTTAGGAACCACACCACCCACCACCTCATTCTGGAACACCAGGCCTTCCTGACCTTCGTCAGCCGGTTCGAAGCGAATCCAGCAATGGCCAAACTGACCACGACCGCCAGACTGACGCACGAACTTGCCTTCGATCTCGCACTTGTTACGGATCGTTTCACGATACGCAACCTGAGGCTTGCCGATGTTGGCTTCGACGCCAAACTCACGCTTCATACGGTCGACGATGATGTCGAGATGCAGCTCGCCCATACCACCAATGATGGTCTGGCCAGACTCTTCATCTGTACGAACACGGAACGATGGGTCCTCCTGGGCCAGCTTGCCCAGTGCAACGCCCATCTTTTCCTGGTCCGCCTTCGTCTTTGGCTCAACAGCAACGTGAATTACAGGCTCCGGGAAGTCCATGCGCTCAAGGATGATGGGCTTGTCGGCCGAGCACAGGGTATCCCCAGTGGTCACATCCTTCATGCCAATCAATGCTGCGATGTCGCCAGCGCGCACTTCCTTGATTTCTTCACGAGTATTCGCGTGCATCTGAACCATACGGCCCACACGCTCTTTCTTGCTCTTGACCGAGTTGATGATGGAGTCACCAGAGCTCAGAACGCCGGAATAAACCCGAGCGAACGTCAGCGTACCTACGAAGGGGTCCGTTGCAATCTTGAACGCGAGCGCGGAGAACGGCTCGTTATCGTCTGCGTGGCGCTCGTCTTCAATCGTTTCATCGTTCGGGTTGACGCCCTTGATGGCTGCAACTTCGTCCGGAGCCGGCAGGAATTCGATGACCGCGTCGAGAACCAGGGGAACACCCTTGTTCTTGAACGACGAACCGCAGACAGCCGGAACAATCTCGGAAGCCAGCGTACGGATACGCAGACCAGCCTTGATATCGTCGATCGAGAGCTCACCCTCTTCGAGATACTTGTTCATCAGCTCTTCGTTGGCTTCGGCCGCTGCCTCTACCATGTTCGAACGGTACTCTTCCGCTTGAGCCTGAAGCTCTGCAGGAATTTCCTCTTCACGATACGTCAGACCATTATCTTCTTCGTTCCAGAAGATGGCCTTCATCTTGAGAAGGTCGATCTGGCCCTGGAAGTTATCCTCAGCACCGATCGCTAGCTGGATCGGTACCGGAGTATGACCCAGACGCTTTTTGATCTGCTCGACAACGCGAAGGAAGTTGGCACCGGCACGGTCCATCTTGTTCACGTATACGATACGTGGCACGCCGTACTTGTTAGCTTGACGCCATACGGTCTCGGACTGAGGCTCAACGCCCGACGTCCCGCAGAAAACGACGACTGCGCCATCGAGCACGCGGAGCGAACGCTCTACCTCGATGGTGAAGTCAACGTGACCGGGCGTATCGATGATGTTGACGCGATACTTGTCGTACTGCTTGGTAGAACCCTGCCAGAAAGCAGTGGTAGCAGCCGAGGTAATGGTAATCCCGCGCTCCTGCTCCTGAACCATCCAGTCCATGGTTGCAGCACCGTCGTGAACCTCACCCATCTTGTGGTTCACACCGGTGTAGAACAGGATCCGCTCCGTGGTCGTAGTTTTGCCCGCATCTACGTGCGCACAAATCCCGATGTTACGGTAGCGGTTAATCGGTGTAGTACGAGCCATAAAGCCCTCGCAAATTTAGAGACGCAGAATTTAGAACCGGTAATGCGAGAAGGCCTTGTTGGCCTCTGCCATACGGTGCACGTCTTCACGCTTCTTCACCGCAGCGCCTTTGCCATCGAAGGCATCGAGCAATTCACCAGCCAGGCGGAGCGCCATGGATTTCTCGCCACGCTTGCGCGCAGCATCCACCAGCCAACGCATAGCCAGCGCATTACGACGGGAAGGACGAACTTCGACCGGCACCTGGTACGTAGCACCGCCGACACGACGGGACTTTACTTCGACCAGCGGAGCGATGGCGTCGAGAGCTTTCTCGAAGATTTCCAGGGGATCGTTGTTCTTGCGCGCTTTGACAGTATCCAACGCACCGTAAACGATACGCTCGGCTACGGCCTTCTTGCCGCTTTCCATCACGTGGTTCATGAACTTCGCAAGGATCAGACTTCCGTACTTCGGATCGTCAAGGATCTCGCGTTTGGCTGCTACACGACGTCTTGGCATTGATAAGCCCTCAAACGGTCTTCAGGTTAGCTCGGGATGAACAGTACTGCTGCACCCGACCTTACTCTTATCGACTCAGTGAAATAATTACTTCGGACGCTTCGCGCCGTACTTGGAACGACCCTGCTTACGATCCTTAACACCGGTGGTATCAAGGGAACCGCGGACAGTGTGGTAACGAACACCCGGAAGGTCCTTTACACGGCCGCCGCGAATGAGCACAACACTGTGCTCCTGCAGGTTGTGACCTTCACCGCCAATGTACGAGGTAACCTCGAAACCGTTGGTCAGGCGAACACGGCACACTTTACGCAGTGCAGAGTTTGGTTTTTTCGGAGTGGTGGTATACACGCGAGTGCATACGCCACGACGCTGGGGGCAGTTCTGCAGCGCAGGTACGTCGGACTTCTCGACGATACGCTTGCGCGGCTGACGCACCAGCTGGTTAATAGTTGCCATCTACTAGCTCCACTGTTGTCTTTCGACGCTTTTCTTACAAGGAAAACAAATCGGCAGAGCACGGCCCTGCCAATTTTGGGTGCATGAGTCTAAAGAGACTACCAAGCTCCGTCAAGCGAACGCCCAGGCGATGCAGCCCGGGCGACACTTTTAGTTACCGCTTGAGTTAAGCGCTTCAGTCAGTGCTGCTTCCACTTCACTTGCACTGACACGGGCCGGCTTGCCGGTGTCGCGCTGACGCTTGCGCTCACTGTGGTACGCAAGACCCGTACCCGCAGGGATCAGGCGGCCTACAACGACGTTCTCCTTCAGACCGCGCAGATAATCACGCTTGCCGGTCACAGCAGCTTCGGTCAGGACACGCGTTGTCTCCTGGAACGAAGCAGCCGAAATGAAGGACTCGGTCGACAGCGAAGCCTTGGTGATACCCAGCAGCACACGATCGAATTTCGCGATGAAGCGATCATCCGCCACCATACGCTCGTTTTCTTCGAGCACCTGCGTGAGCTCGACCTGGTCACCTTTAATGAACGAGGAATCGCCCGACTCGGTAACTTCGACTTTACGCAGCATCTGGCGAAGAATCGTTTCGATGTGCTTGTCGTTGATCTTTACACCCTGCAGGCGATAAACATCCTGAATCTCATTGACGATGTATTTCGCCAGTGCGCTTACGCCCAGAAGGCGCAGGATGTCGTGCGGGTTACTCGGGCCGTCGGAAATGACTTCTCCCTTGTTTACCTGCTCGCCCTCGAACACGTTCAGGTGACGCCACTTCGGAATCAGCTCCTCGTAAGGATCGCTTCCATCGGTTGGCGTAATGACCAGACGACGCTTGCCTTTGGTCTCCTTGCCGAAGCTGATCGTACCGCTGATTTCCGCCAGGATGGACGGCTCTTTCGGACGGCGCGCTTCGAACAGGTCAGCAACGCGTGGCAGACCACCGGTGATGTCACGGGTCTTCGAAGTTTCCTGCGGGATACGAGCGATAACATCACCCACCCCCACCTCGGCACCGTCGGCAACACCGACCAGGGCGTTTGCAGGCAGGAAGTACTGTGCGGGGACATCCGTACCCGGCAGCAGCAATTCCTTGCCACTCGCATCGACCATCTTGACCGCAGGACGGATGTCCTTGCCAGCCGCAGGGCGATCCTTGGCATCCATCACTTCGATGTTGGTCAGACCGGTCAGCTCATCAGTCTGGCGCTTGATCGTGATGTTCTCCTCCATACCGACGAAGTTCACGATACCTTTCATCTCGACCACGATTGGGTGAGTGTGCGGATCCCACTTGGCGACGATCGCGCCGGCATCCACCTTGTCACCTTCCTTGATAGAGATAACCGCACCGTACGGCAGCTTGTAGCGCTCACGCTCGCGGCCAAACTCGTCCGCAACAGCCAGCTCACCCGAACGCGACACAGCCACCAGAGCGCCGTCTGCACGCTCGACGTGCTTCAGGTTATGTAGACGGATGATACCGCCATTCTTCACCTGAACGCTGTCGGCCGCCGAGGTCCGGCTCGCCGCACCACCAATGTGGAACGTACGCATGGTCAGCTGAGTACCTGGCTCACCGATCGACTGCGCAGCGATAACGCCCACAGCCTCACCGATGTTGACCTGGTGGCCTCGAGCCAGATCCCGTCCGTAGCACTTCGCACAAATCCCGTAGCGTGTCTCGCACGCGATCGGAGAGCGAACGACCACTTCGTCGATACTGTTACGCTCGATGAACTCTACCCACTGCTCGTCAACCAGCGTTCCCGCAGGCACCGCGACCTCGTCAGTACCCGGCTTGAAGACATCACGTGCGATGACTCGGCCCAAAACGCGCTCGCCAAGAGGCTCGACGACGTCACCGCCTTCGATGTGCGGCGTCATGACCAGACCTTCCTCGGTACCGCAGTCGGTCTCGGTCACCACCAGATCCTGGGCAACGTCGACGAGACGACGAGTCAGGTAACCGGAGTTGGCCGTCTTCAGAGCGGTATCCGCCAGACCCTTACGGGCACCGTGAGTGGAAATAAAGTACTGAAGTACGTTCAGGCCTTCACGGAAGTTTGCGGTAATCGGCGTTTCGATAATGGAGCCGTCCGGCTTGGCCATCAGACCACGCATACCGGCAAGCTGACGAATCTGGGCTGCGGAACCCCGCGCCCCCGAGTCCGCCATCATGTACATGGAGTTGAAAGACTCCTGCTCGACTTCGTTGCCTTCACGGTCGATGACCTTCTCTTTCGAGAGGTTGGCCATCATCGCCTTGGAAACTTCATCGTTTGCCTTCGACCAAAGGTCGATAACCTTGTTGTACTTCTCGCCCTGCGTTACCAGGCCCGAGGCATACTGGCTCTCGATCTCTTTCACTTCGTCGGTTGCGGCACCGATGATGCGTGCCTTCTCATCCGGGATGACGAAGTCATTCACACCGATCGAAACACCCGAGATCGTCGAATAGGCGAAACCGGTGTACATCAGCTGGTCTGCGAAGATGACGGTATCCTTCAAACCAACCACCCGGTAGCACTGGTTGATCAGCTTGGAGATCGCCTTCTTCTTCATTGGCTGGTTGACCACGTCGAAAGACAGGCCTGCCGGAACCACCTGGAACAACAACGCACGGCCAACAGTGGTGTCGACGATACGCGTGTTCTTTTCAACCGTGCCATCGCGATGGTTGATTGTTTCGTTGATACGCACTTTTACACGTGCATGCAGCGAAGCTTCGCCAGCGCGGAACACGCGGTCGACTTCCTGCAGATCCGCGAATACGCGCCCTTCACCCTTCACATTAATGGCTTCACGGGTCATGTAGTACAGACCCAGGACCACGTCCTGCGACGGAACGATGATCGGATCGCCGTTTGCAGGCGAAAGGATATTGTTCGTCGACATCATCAGCGCACGCGCTTCCAGCTGGGCTTCCAGCGTCAGCGGAACGTGAACAGCCATCTGATCGCCGTCGAAGTCGGCGTTATAAGCCGCACATACCAGCGGGTGAAGCTGGATAGCCTTACCTTCGATCAGAACTGGCTCGAATGCCTGGATGCCGAGGCGGTGAAGCGTCGGGGCACGGTTCAGCAGGACCGGGTGTTCGCGAATGACCTCTGCGAGCACGTCCCACACTTCCGGAAGCTCACGCTCGACCATCTTCTTCGCAGCCTTGATCGTCGTGGCCATGCCACGCGCTTCCAGCTTACCGAAGATGAACGGCTTGAACAGTTCGAGTGCCATCTTCTTTGGCAGACCGCACTGATGCAGACGCAGCGTCGGGCCTACGGTGATCACCGAACGACCGGAATAGTCGACGCGCTTACCCAGCAGGTTCTGACGGAAGCGGCCCTGCTTGCCCTTAATCATGTCGGCCAGGGACTTCAGCGGGCGCTTGTTGGAACCGGTGATCGCACGACCCCGACGACCGTTGTCGAGCAGCGCATCAACGGCTTCCTGCAGCATGCGCTTTTCGTTGCGCACGATGATGTCCGGCGCGGCCAGATCGAGCAGGCGCTTCAGACGGTTATTCCGGTTGATGACGCGACGATACAGATCGTTCAGATCCGACGTGGCGAAGCGGCCACCATCGAGCGGCACCAGCGGACGCAGATCTGGCGGCAGCACAGGCAGAACGGTCAGCACCATCCACTCAGGCAGGTTGCCCGACCCGTGGAATGCTTCCATCAGCTTCAGACGCTTGGACAGCTTCTTGATCTTGGTCTCGGAGTTCGTCTGCGGAATTTCTTCACGCAGGCGGTTGATCTCGTGCTCAAGGTCGATCTGGTTCAGCAGCTCACGTACGGCTTCGGCGCCCATGCGCGCGTCGAAGTCATCCCCGAACTCTTCGAGCGCTTCGAAGTACTGCTCATCGTTGAGCAGCTGACCCTTTTCGAGCGTCGTCATGCCCGGATCGATAACGACGTAGCTTTCGAAATACAGCACGCGCTCAATGTCACGCAGGGTCATGTCAAGCAGCAGACCGATACGGGACGGAAGCGACTTCAGGAACCAGATGTGTGCAACCGGGGACGCCAGCTCAATGTGACCCATGCGCTCACGGCGCACCTTGGCGAGCGCGACTTCAACGCCGCACTTCTCGCAGATGACGCCACGGTGTTTCAGGCGCTTGTACTTGCCGCACAGGCACTCGTAGTCCTTTACCGGGCCAAAGATCTTGGCGCAGAAAAGGCCGTCGCGCTCTGGCTTGAACGTACGGTAGTTGATGGTCTCTGGCTTTTTAACTTCGCCAAAGGACCAGGAACGGATCATCTCGGGCGAGGCCAGACCAATACGGATGGCATCGAACTCTTCGATTTGACCCTGGTTTTTCAACAGATTCAGCAAGTCTTTCAAGGCCTTTCCTCCTCACGGACCCGCTACGACAGGCCTTGACCAGTCGTAGCGTATAGGGCGTCGCGTGTTATTCGGTTTCCAGTTCGATATCGATGCCGAGCGAGCGGATTTCCTTAATCAGCACGTTGAAGGACTCGGGCATGCCAGCCTCCATGCGGTGATCGCCGTCCACGATGTTCTTGTACATCTTGGTACGTCCGTTCACGTCGTCCGACTTGACGGTCAACATTTCCTGCAGGGTGTAGGCGGCACCGTACGCTTCCAGCGCCCAGACCTCCATCTCCCCGAAACGCTGGCCGCCGAACTGCGCCTTACCACCCAGCGGCTGCTGGGTAACAAGACTATAGGAACCGGTAGAACGCGCGTGCATCTTGTCGTCCACCAGGTGGTTCAGTTTCAGCATGTACATGTAACCGACCGTGGTCGGGCGCTCGAACTGATTGCCAGTACGGCCATCGAACAGACGCATTTGGCCGCTTTCAGGCAGGTCAGCCAGCTTCAGCATCGCCTTGATCTCGGCTTCCTTGGCACCGTCGAACACCGGCGTGGCCATAGGAACACCACCGCGCAGGTTGTTCGCCAGATCCAGAACTTCCTGATCGTTTAGTGACTCGATATTTTCCTGGCGACCACCGATCTCGTTGTAGATCTCGGTCAGGAAGCCGCGTAGTTCAGCCATCTTGCGCTGCTCTTCGAGCATGCGATTGATCTTTTCGCCCAAACCTTTCGCAGCGAGACCCAAGTGGCTCTCGAGGATCTGACCGACGTTCATACGCGACGGTACGCCCAGCGGGTTCAGGACGATATCGACTGGCGTACCGTTGGCATCGTGAGGCATGTCTTCGACCGGCATGATTACCGAGACAACACCCTTGTTACCGTGACGGCCGGCCATCTTGTCGCCAGGCTGGATACGACGCTTGATCGCAAGATACACCTTGACGATTTTCAGGACGCCGGGTGCGAGGTCATCACCCTGCTGAAGCTTACGCTTCTTGTCTTCGAATTTGTCGTCCAGCAGCTGACGGCGGTCGGAAATGTAGGCCTGCGCCTTTTCCAACTGCTCATTCAGGTTGTCGTCAGCCATACGCAGCTTGAACCACTGGCCACGCTCGAGACCGTCAAGGTACTCGTGGGTGATCTCTGTACCCTTCTTGACGCCAGCACCGCCTTCGGCGACCGCTCCGACGAGCGCAGAACGCAGACGCTCGAATGTCGCACCCTCGACGATACGGAACTCCTCGTTGAGGTCCTTCCGAATCTCGTCGAGCTGCATCTTTTCGATAGCCAGCGCGCGAGAGTCACGCTCAACACCGTCACGCGTGAAGACCTGTACGTCGATGACCGTGCCTTTGGTACCGGTAGGTACGCGCAGCGAGGTGTCCTTAACATCAGACGCTTTCTCACCGAAGATGGCGCGTAGCAGTTTCTCTTCTGGTGTCAGCTGGGTTTCGCCTTTAGGCGTAACCTTACCTACCAGAATATCCCCTGCTTGAACTTCAGCGCCTACATAGACGATACCGGCCTCGTCGAGCTTGTTGAGTGCAGCTTCACCTACGTTCGGAATATCGGAGCTGATCTCTTCTGGCCCGAGCTTGGTGTCACGCGCCACACAGGTCAGTTCCTGGATGTGGATGGTCGTGAAACGATCTTCCTGAACCACGCGCTCCGACAGACAGATGGAGTCTTCGAAGTTGAAGCCGTTCCACGGCATGAACGCAACGCGCATGTTTTGACCGAGTGCGAGTTCGCCCATATCGGTTGACGGGCCGTCCGCCATGATATCGCCACGCGCGACCACGTCACCCTTGCGAACCAGCGGACGCTGGTTGATGCAGGTGTTCTGGTTCGAGCGGGTGTACTTGGTCAGATTGTAGATGTCGACACCGGCCTCGCCTGTCTCAACTTCATCATCACTGACACGGACCACAATGCGGCTGGCATCAACGGTGTCAATGACCCCACCACGGCGTGCAACGACGCAAACGCCCGAGTCACGGGCAACGTTGCGCTCCATACCAGTACCAACCAGTGGCTTGTCAGCACGCAGTGTCGGCACGGCCTGACGCTGCATGTTGGAGCCCATGAGGGCGCGGTTAGCGTCGTCATGCTCGAGGAATGGAATAAGCGACGCGGCGACCGACACGACCTGGCGAGGCGAGACGTCCATGAGCGTAACGTCTTCCGGTGCCTTGACGGTGAACTCGTTCAGGTAACGTACGGCGACCAACTCGTCAACGAGCTTGCGGCCTTCGAGTTTGGCGCTTGCCTGAGCAATCACGTGGTCTGCTTCTTCAATAGCGGAAAGGAACACGATCTCGTCGGTAACTTCGCCTTCCTTCACGACACGATACGGGCTTTCCAGGAAGCCGTACTGATTAGTGCGCGCGTATGCGGCCAGCGAGTTGATCAGACCAATGTTCGGACCTTCCGGGGTCTCAATCGGGCACACACGCCCATAGTGAGTCGGGTGCACGTCGCGCACCTCGAAGCCTGCACGCTCACGCGTCAGACCACCTGGGCCAAGCGCGGAGACACGGCGCTTGTGAGTGATCTCGGAAAGCGGGTTGTTCTGGTCCATGAACTGGGACAGCTGGCTGGAACCGAAGAATTCCTTGATCGCCGCCGCAACGGGCTTTGCATTGATCAGGTCTTGCGGCATCAGGCCCTCGCTCTCAGCCATGGAGAGACGCTCCTTGACCGCACGCTCTACCCGGACAAGACCTACGCGGAACTGGTTCTCGGCCATCTCGCCAACACAACGCACACGACGGTTACCGAGGTGGTCGATATCGTCGACTACGCCCTTGCCGTTACGGATGTCGACCAGTGTCTTGAGCACTGCGACGATATCTTCCTTGCTCAGTACGCCCGGCCCTTCGATCTCGGTGCGACCGATACGACGGTTGAACTTCATCCGGCCGACAGCAGACAGATCGTAACGCTCGGCGCTGAAGAACAAGTTGTTGAACAACGTCTCGGCAGCTTCCTTGGTTGGCGGCTCGCCGGGACGCATCATGCGATAGATCTCGACTAGTGCCTCGAGCTGATTGCCCGTGTTGTCGATCTTCAGCGTATCGGAAATGAACGGACCACAATCGATGTCGTTCGTGTACAGCGTCTCAATGCGGACAACCTGAGCTTTTGCCACTTTGACGAGTAGATCGGTGGTCAGCTCGGTGTTGCACTCGGCAATGATCTCACCAGTCGCAGGGTGGACAATCGCCTTAGCGGTTGTGCGCCCCAGAACGTAGTCGAGTGGCACTTCCAACTCGGTAAGGCCAGCCTTGTCGATCTGGTTGATATGGCGGGCGGTAATACGACGGCCCTGCTCGACGATGACCTTGCCTGTCTCGTCTTTGATATCGAATGCAGCGATCTCACCGCGCAGGCGCTGCGCGACGAGTTCCAGGCTCAGCGATTCGCCGCGAACGTGGAAGACATTCGTGTCGTAGAAAGCGTCGAGTATCTCTTCGGTGCTATAGCCGAGCGCGCGCAGAAGAACCGAGGCCGGCAGTTTACGGCGACGGTCGATACGCACAAAGACAGCATCCTTCGGATCGAACTCGAAATCGAGCCACGAGCCGCGGTATGGAATGATGCGTGCGGAATAGAGAAGCTTCCCGGAGCTGTGTGTCTTGCCGCGGTCGTGATCGAAGAACACACCTGGCGAACGGTGCAGCTGAGAAACGATAACGCGCTCGGTACCATTGATGATGAAGGTACCGTTCTCGGTCATCAGGGGGATCTCCCCCATGTAGACTTCCTGCTCTTTGATGTCCTTGATTGCCTTGTTCGACGATTCTTTGTCGAAAATAATCAAGCGCACCTTTACCCGCAGCGGAACTGCGTACGTCACGCCACGGAGTACGCACTCCTTAACGTCAAACGCGGGCTCGCCCAGGCGATAACCGACGTATTCCAGAGCAGCATTTCCGGAATAACTGATGATCGGGAAGACGGATTTGAACGCCGCATGCAGGCCAATATCGCGGAACTGCTCTTTGCTCACTCCCTGCTGCAGAAATTCGCGGTACGAATCCAGCTGGATGGCCAGGAGATAAGGCACATCCATCACGTGCGGCAACTTGCTAAAGTCCTTGCGGATACGTTTTTTCTCAGTGTATGAGTAAGCCATCAGCGTTCCCCAGCTTGGTCACCTGCTTGTTTGGCCATTCCGGAAGGCATGGCCAGAAATCGTGCAAATCCTAGCGATTTGCGCCGCCCCTCGCGGGCGGGTCGTCATGGAATGCGTCGATCGTTGGATCTGTCCATAACGGAAAAAGGCCGGTGGCAAAAGCCACCAGCCATCAGCCTGGCGCGTAACGCGTGGGCTGCTTACGCAATGTCGGAGCTTACTTGAGCTCGACCTTCGCGCCTGCTTCTTCCAGGGCTTTCTTGGCCGCTTCGGCTTCTTCCTTGGAAGCGCCTTCCTTAACGGTGCCAGGAGCGCCGTCAACGACAGCCTTCGCTTCTTTCAGGCCCAGGCCAGTCAGTTCGCGAACGACCTTGATCACGTTTACTTTCTTGTCGCCAGCTTCAGTCAGAACGATGGTGAATTCTGTCTGCTCTTCAACTACAGCGGCAGCAGCGGCAGGGCCGGCAGCAACGGCAGCGGCGGCAGTAACACCGAACTTCTCTTCCATCGCCTTGATCAGTTCAACGATCTGCATGACGGACATTTCGGATACGGCGTTGATGATGTCTTCGTTGGTCAGAGCCATGACTCTAATTCCTGTATGTATTTTGACGGCCTATTGCCATCTGAATTGAACGATGAACGACGCTTTGCGAGCTTAAGCCGCAGTCGCTTCTTTCTGATCGCGAATGGCCGCCAGAGTACGAGCCAGCTTGCTGGTAGCGCCTTGGATAACGCTCATCAGCTGTGCAACGGCTTCGTCATAGGTCGGCAGGGTAGCCAGAACGTCGATCTGGTTGGCTGCGAGAAACTGCCCTTCAAAAGCGGCGGCCTTGATCTCGAACTTGTCCTGACCCTTCGAGAACTCTTTGAAAATACGGGCGGCAGCGCCCGGATGTTCGTTGGAGAACGCGATAAGGGTCGGCCCCTTGAAGACGTCGTTGAGCACTTCGAAGGAAGTACCTTCGAGCGCCCGACGTGCCAGGGTGTTACGCACGACTTTCACGTACACACCTGCTTCACGAGCTTCTTTACGGAGTCCGGTCATGGCGCCAACTGTCACGCCACGGGCATCAGCCACGACAGCGGAAAGGGCGGTTTTGGCAGCCTCGTTGACTTCAGCGACGATGGCCTTCTTGTCTTCGAGTTTAATTGCCACGGGTTTACTCCTGGATGTTACCGGTACGCTCGGCAAATCGAGCGGCGTTTTGGTGTCTGATTCGGTACGAATCGGGAGCACCATCTGCGTAGGCCCATGCACATGTGTGCAGGATTTAAAGCAATCGCCACCTACGGTCTTGGATAGCCCCCGCCAGGCAGGGACCCCAATAAGAAAGCTCACCCACATGTGGTGAGCCTGAAAACACTTAGGCTTCGAGGGACGCCTGATCGATCTGCAGGCCCGGGCCCATAGTCGAGCTAAGGGTCACGCGCTTAACGTAAACACCTTTCGATGTGGACGGCTTCAGACGCTTCAGGTCAGTCAGCAACGCTTCAACGTTCTGCTTGAGCTTCGTGGCTTCAAAATCGACCTTACCAACCGAGGCATGAATGATACCGTTCTTGTCGGTACGGAAACGCACCTGACCAGCCTTGGCATTCTTGACGGCAGTTGCGACGTCCGGTGTAACCGTACCGACCTTCGGGTTCGGCATCAGACCGCGCGGACCTAGAATCTGGCCAAGCTGACCCACGACACGCATCGCGTCTGGCGATGCGATCACTACGTCATAGCTCAGATCACCGCCCTTCATCTCAGCCGCCAAATCGTCCATGCCGACGCGGTCAGCGCCAGCTGCCAGTGCAGCCTCAGCGGCCGGGCCCTGGGTGAAAACAGCCACACGTACGTCTTTGCCAGTGCCGTTAGGCAGAACGGTTGCACCACGAACAACCTGGTCGGACTTACGCGGATCGACGCCCAGATTGATGGAGATATCGATCGACTCTTTGAACTTGATCGTAGACAGCTCGGCCAAAAGCTTCGCTGCGTCTTCGAAGTTGTACTGCTTGCCCGCTTCAACCTTCTCAGCAATCGCCTTCTGGCGCTTGGTTAGCTTGGCCATTACACGCCCTCCACGTTCAGACCCATGCTGCGAGCAGAGCCCGCAATTGTACGCACCGCGGCATCAAGATCCGCGGCAGTGAGATCGGCCTGCTTGGCCTTCGCGATCTCTTCAAGCTGCGCACGGTTCACCGTACCGACCTTCTGCGAGTTCGGGCGCGAAGAGCCGCTAGAGATACCGGCAGCCTTCTTCAGAAGAACGGAAGCCGGTGTGCTCTTGGTCTCGAACGTAAAGCTACGATCACTGTAAACAGTGATGATCACGGGAGTTGGCAGACCTGGCTCCATACCTTGAGTACGGGCGTTAAATGCCTTGCAGAACTCCATGATGTTCACACCGTGCTGACCCAGTGCTGGGCCGACCGGCGGCGAAGGATTGGCTTGAGCAGCCTTGACCTGCAGCTTGATATAAGCCTGAATTTTCTTGGCCATTTCAAAACTCCATTAGGGTTAGACGCCTTTCGGCTCCCCTGTGATTTACATTTACCCCACTGACGACAAAGCCCCGCAACCTGAGGCTGCGGGGCGCGGGGACGCGTATCAGACTTTCTCTACTTGGCTGAACTCGAGTTCGACCGGAGTGGAGCGCCCGAAGATGAGAACCGCCACTTGAATGCGACTTTTCTCGTAGTTCACCTCTTCCACTACGCCATTGAAATCAGCGAAGGGACCATCAACGACACGAACCGTTTCACCAGGTTCAAAAAGCGTTTTCGGCTTAGGCTTGTCACCACTATCGGCAACGCGACGAAGAATCGCTTCTGCCTCTTTGTCGGTGATTGGCGCGGGCTTATCAGCAGTACCACCAATGAAGCCCATAACGCGAGGAGTGTCTTTTACAAGGTGCCAAGCACCTTCCGTCATATCCATCTGAACAAGGACATAACCGGGAAAGAATTTGCGCTCGCTTTTGCGCTTCTGACCATTCCGCATCTCGACCACTTCTTCAGTGGGAACGAGAATCTCGCCGAACTCTTCTTCCATTCCGGCAAGCTTGACGCGCTCGATAAGCGAGCGCATGACATGCTTTTCGTATCCCGAATAAGCATGCACAACGTACCAACGCTTAGCCACGGGCGTACCTTAACCAACAATCATGGAAATAAGCCAACCGAGCAGGGAGTCAAGCCCCCAAAGCAGCAGCGCCATCACAAGCACTACAACAACTACGATTAGCGTGGTCTGGGAAGTCTCTTGCCGCGTCGGCCATACAACCTTGCGAATCTCTGCCCGGGCCTCCTTGACGAGAGCGGCGAATAGCCGACCCTTGGATGTCTGCAACGCCACTGCGGCAGCCGCACCACCCAACACCAGGACACCCAACACGCGATACAGAATTGGCTCGGCGGAGAAATACTGGTTACCTACAACGGCAACCACGACCAAAGCAACCACAACCAGCCACTTAAAGACATCGAGACTAGAGTCTTTGGCTTCAGCCTTGGCGTTCATCTGCAAAGATCCTGTGAAATAAATGCCAGACTCTCAAACACTGGAATCTGGCAGGCCAGGAGGGAATCGAACCCCCAACCTGCGGTTTTGGAGACCGCCGCTCTGCCAATTGAGCTACTGGCCTAGAACAAAACCAGGCCGGCCATTATGCCGGCCTGGACACCCAAGATCAACGATTATTCGAAGATCTTGGCAACCACGCCGGCGCCGACGGTACGGCCGCCTTCGCGAATCGCGAAGCGCAGACCTTCTTCCATCGCGATCGGAGCGATCAGGGTAACAACCATCTTGATGTTGTCGCCCGGCATAACCATCTCGACGCCTTCCGGCAGTTCGCAGTTACCAGTCACGTCCGTGGTACGGAAGTAGAACTGAGGACGGTAGCCCTTGAAGAAAGGCGTGTGACGACCACCTTCTTCCTTGGACAGAACGTACACTTCGCACTCGAACTTGGTGTGCGGCTTGATGGTGCCTGGCTTGGCCAGAACCTGGCCACGCTCGACGTCATCACGCTTGGTACCACGCAGCAGTGCGCCAATGTTCTCGCCCGCACGACCTTCGTCGAGCAGCTTACGGAACATTTCAACGCCAGTGCAGGTAGTCTTGGTAGTGGCCTTGATGCCGACGATTTCAATTTCTTCGCCGACCTTGACAATGCCACGCTCAACACGACCGGTTACAACGGTACCGCGGCCCGAGATCGAGAACACGTCTTCAATCGGCATCAGGAACGGCTGGTCGATAGCGCGAACAGGCTCAGGAATGTAGGAATCCAGAGTCTCTACGAGCTTACGAACAGCGCTAACGCCGATTTCGTTGTCGTCCTTGCCTTCCAGCGCCATCAGTGCAGAACCGATAACGATAGGAGTGTCGTCGCCTGGGAACTCATAAGTGTTCAGCAGATCACGCACTTCCATTTCGACCAGCTCGAGCAGCTCGGCGTCGTCTACCATGTCGGCCTTGTTCAGGAACACGACGATGTAAGGAACACCAACCTGACGGGACAGCAGGATGTGCTCGCGAGTCTGAGGCATGGGGCCGTCAGCAGCCGAGCAAACCAGGATCGCGCCGTCCATCTGAGCAGCACCGGTGATCATGTTCTTCACATAGTCAGCGTGACCGGGACAGTCAACGTGAGCGTAGTGACGAACAGCCGAGTCGTACTCAACGTGCGAGGTGTTGATGGTGATACCGCGAGCCTTTTCTTCAGGCGCGTTGTCGATCTGCGAGAAATCACGCGCAGAACCACCCCAGGTCTCCGCACAAACCTTGGTCAGAGCCGCGGTCAGCGTGGTTTTGCCGTGGTCAACGTGACCAATGGTGCCTACGTTGACGTGCGGTTTGTTACGTTCGAATTTCTCTTTGGCCATCTTCTTCGGCTCCCATCAACACACTGAACGAGTCCGCCACCATTAAAACAAAGGCAGATATTTTCATATCTGCCTTGCCGGATAGTGGAGCTCATGAGCGGATTTGAACCGCTGACCTCACCCTTACCAAGGGTGTGCTCTACCAACTGAGCTACATGAGCCAAACTTCTTGCCAGAACAACATCAAAGCTGGAGCGGGTAGCGGGAATCGAACCCGCATCATCAGCTTGGAAGGCTGAGGTTCTACCACTGAACTATACCCGCGGAGCCCGGTAGCTCTCGCTAAAAACTGGTGGAGGGGGAAGGATTCGAACCTTCGAAGTCTATGACGTCAGATTTACAGTCTGATCCCTTTGGCCGCTCGGGAACCCCTCCAAAAGGAGGCGGCATTCTCATGGTATGCCACCCTTCTGTCAAGCTTTTTTCAGTAAAAACCTGAACTTAGCTATTACGACAGTGCTTTCAACATCAAAGCCTAATACTCATCAGCTGAAAGCGGGCGCCATTCTAATCGAAGGAATTATGGGTTGCAATGCTTTCGCAACCTTCCAAGCGATGTTGCAATCCAGGAAAAATTGCGCTGAGCTGCTGAATGACTTCGGGCCCGATCAGCCGACGCTCTTCCGGAAGAACCTTCACCCAGTACGCGTTACGTGTTCTAGGCAATTCTCGCAACGCAGGCTCGTAGCCCGCTTGTCTTACTTTCTGCATCGCAATCTCTGCGGCCTGGCGACGGGCGAACATGCCGAGCGATATGCCGTTTGCGAGGTCGCCTTCCGCAATCAGATAGCTCTCGAGTTGACGTGCCTGGAGCTCTCTAAGCTGGCGCACAGATGCTTCCCTGGAGGCCAGTGGTGCGAGATAAACCCAATAGTCTGTGTCGGACGCAACCGACTCCTCCAGAATTTCACCTGACACGCCCAGACTGAGTACGCGCTGCTGTAGTTGCCCCACCAATTCCCGGCGAGCGTTTCCACCTATGAATAAGCACACATCCTGACCTTTAGCCGGCATTGGTCCTACAACCGGAGCAAGTGAAGCATTGCTTTCGCTCAACAGCTGAATATTTTGCTTTAAGGCCCGCGCCAGCACCGGCGACTCGGCCTGCTTTGGCAGCGCAGTGACGCTCTGCAGGTGCCAGACGTAATAGAACAGGTTGAGGACGACGAGCAACATGAATGTCCAGCGCATCAGTGCTCCTCATATGCGGGGCAGGCTATCGCCAGCCCTTGGAAAACCAGATCGGGAACAATATGAGCGCCTACCACGGCCTCGCTGGCTACAAGCGCATCGCCTCCGGTGAGATACACGTCATGGTTGGTTCCTATGTATTCGGCAGCGAGAGCAACTTGCGTTGCGACGAAACTGCGCATCATCAGCACACAGCCACGCTCGACCGCTTCAACGGTATTTCGTCCCGGCTCGAGGAGTGTTACGGCTTGGGCGGCGGAGTGCTGGTCGTAACGGATGCGCCGCGTATGGATCTGCAGCTGGCTTCGCATAAGCGGAATACCCGGACAGATATACCCGCCCAGATGCCGCCCTTCGCTGGTGACAACATCGCAGGTCACCGCCGTACCCAGGTCAAATACAACGCACGCCTTACCAGATAGATGGTAAGCAGCGACCAGCGCGAGCCACCGGTCCATGCCAAGACGAGAAAACTCGTCGTAACCATTAACCACGCCACCAAGAGTCTCAGACGGCGCCGCTATACTAACTCCGACGTTGAAATTCTCCTTGATGGCCTCAGCGAGGCCCAACGTTTCGGCCTCGCTACGAACGCTGACAAAGCGACAAAACGATAATTTGAGGGCATCGATTCGATCGAGCTCCTGAAGCAGATCTTCAGGTTGCGCAACGGTACCGCCTCCCATGCTCGCATTTGAGCGCGGGCATAGCACCCGCCATTTGATGAAGCTGTTGCCGCAATCCATCTCAAGGATCATGTCATGAGCCTCAAACTCAACTCCCCACCGCTAAAGGCACGCTCAACCCCATCCACCTCGATCAGCAGCGCACCTCGCTCATCAACTCTGCGGGCAACTCCATTTTGGATATGGGCGCCCGATATCAGAGAAACCGGCTGGTCGCGCCACGCGTGTAGCACTTCCCATCGGCTTTTAAGCGCGCCACTGAAACCTTGCTCATAGTGCTCAGCTAAGCAGGCGCCCAACGTGTCCGTGAGCTTCATCGCAATAGCCGTACGATCCCAAAGGCGGCCAGCTTGAAGGCGAAGAGAGGTCCAAGGCTGATCTACGGCTTCCGTAGCTTGCATGTTGACGTTCACGCCGACGCCAATTATGGCTGTGCATACATCCATTGGGTCGCCATGAAGCTCAATGAGTACCCCGGCCACTTTCCGGCCAGCAAGCAACACATCGTTCGGCCACTTCAGCCCAATATCAGTTACACCGATGGAGATCAGGGTCTCTGCGACCGCAACGCCGACGGTGAGGCTCAAACCATCCAAGCGAGAGCTTCCCCCTGTCAACTCAGCGGCCAGACTATAGTAGATGTTTTCACCGAACGGGCTGACCCACGCCCGCCCCCTCCTACCCCGACCGCTAAATTGCTGCTCGGCCACCAAGGCGAAAGGGGGCTTTGCGCCTTGGTTGAGACGCCGCAAAACTTCTGCATTTGTTGAATCTATGGAGTCAATCGTATCAAGAGGCCATGCGGTCTGGGTGGCGGTCAACCGAGCTTGGTCCAGAAGACATATGGGCTGCGACAATTTATATCCTTTACCTGGCACTGCCAGGATATCAAGCCCATGCTGATCCTTCACATGCTGGAGCCTTTTCCAAATACCGGCACGCGTAAGCGCAAGCCTTCTGCCAAGCTCATTACCGGAGTGGAACTTGCCATCGCTTAGTAGCGCTATGAGCTCATACATAGTTTTATCAGCACAATTATGAGCGCGGCATCATATCGGTGGGGCTCTACATTGCAAAGCAAGTGGCCAAGCGTAGCTCGATGTGACTGGCTGCACCCTTCGCTAACGTTTAGTCGCAGATCCCATTCCAGTTGCGGAAAGCAGCCCATTGCTGGATCCAGTTCCGGCGTTGCGGCCTAGTCAACAAAGCCAAACGCTTGAAACGAAATGGCGATAGCGCCGAAGCGGACGCGAGCAGTCTGGACACTGTCGCATTGTGATCGTAAGACACGGTATGCCTTTAGGCCCAAAATAGACGCAGCGGCTCATGAGCCAAATACAGAGCCGAGGAGCCGGGATCGGAGTTTCATTCCCAGCAGTGCCGTAGGCAACGGAGCACAGAATAAGCGCCTTCAAGCGATTGCCTGATCGAAAACATGCCCGCCAAACCCTAATGCCATGGAGCATAGTAAAGAAGCACGTCAACCTGGCCGGATCTAAGAGCTGGCTGGGAAAACCATCAGCGCACCGAAACGGTCAGCCTTTGGCCGTACTGCCTAAGGCTCAGGCTCAGGCTCAGGCTCAGGCTCAGGCTCAGGCTTAAGCTTAAGCTTAAGCTCAAGCTCAAGCTCAAGCTCAAGCTCAAGAATAGTGCTACAGCGTTAATTTCCCGCAAATTCGTAGCGATGAGCGGGGACGCAGTCGCCGGCTTGGCGTTGTCCCCCTATCTCAAACCGGAACGGTATTGTCTCGAACACAGATGTCCTGCCACGAATAGCAGTGTCCAGCTGGCTGGTACGGCACGTTAGCATCGACGCAGACCGGGATAGTTATGCGAAGCGTTTTGTTCGGGTGCTTTCCCGCGGACTATACCGCCGCCCCCTGCGGCACACATCAGCCAGGCATAAGGCAAGGCCTGGGCTGTTATAGAAGGCGGAATACAAGGACAAGCCCCTGCGCGCTTGTTGGGCTAATGAGCTCAACGCGCAGCCGCTAATAGCGCCCATTCTCGCCGCGTTGCTTGGACGTTCCGCTACGCCCCTGGCGCTCCGGGCTTTTTCGCGGCGCAAAGAAGAAACCCCAGCCTCTTTCGAAGCTGGGGTTTCGTATAGGAGCTTGACGATGACCTACTCTCACATGGGGAGACCCCACACTACCATCGGCGATGCATCGTTTCACTACTGAGTTCGGGATGGGATCAGGTGGTTCCAACGCTCTATGATCGTCAAGCAATTTGGTTGGGGAGTCGATATTGAGTCGCTTCCCCGAATTGGGTATGTGATGGATCGGTATACGAGTTCGCAAGCTTTCGGCTTGGTCGGCTTCGACCGCTCGCACCCATCTGCAAGGCAGATTGTTTGGGTGTTATATGGTCAAGCCTCACGGGCAATTAGTACTGGTTAGCTCAACGCCTCACAACGCTTACACACCCAGCCTATCAACGTCGTAGTCTTCGACGGCCCTTTAGGGGATTCAAGATCCCAGTGAGATCTCATCTTGAGGCGAGTTTCCCGCTTAGATGCTTTCAGCGGTTATCTCTTCCGAACATAGCTACCCGGCAATGCCACTGGCGTGACAACCGGAACACCAGAGGTTCGTCCACTCCGGTCCTCTCGTACTAGGAGCAGCCCCTCTCAAATCTCAAACGTCCACGGCAGATAGGGACCGAACTGTCTCACGACGTTCTAAACCCAGCTCGCGTACCACTTTAAATGGCGAACAGCCATACCCTTGGGACCGGCTTCAGCCCCAGGATGTGATGAGCCGACATCGAGGTGCCAAACACCGCCGTCGATATGAACTCTTGGGCGGTATCAGCCTGTTATCCCCGGAGTACCTTTTATCCGTTGAGCGATGGCCCTTCCATACAGAACCACCGGATCACTAAGACCTACTTTCGTACCTGCTCGACGTGTCTGTCTCGCAGTCAAGCGCGCTTTTGCCTTTATACTCTGCGACCGATTTCCGACCGGTCTGAGCGCACCTTCGTACTCCTCCGTTACTCTTTAGGAGGAGACCGCCCCAGTCAAACTGCCCACCATACACTGTCCTCGATCCGGATAACGGACCAGAGTTAGAACCTCAAGCATGCCAGGGTGGTATTTCAAGGATGGCTCCACGCAAACTGGCGTTCACGCTTCAAAGCCTCCCACCTATCCTACACAAGCAGGCTCAAAGTCCAGTGCAAAGCTACAGTAAAGGTTCACGGGGTCTTTCCGTCTAGCCGCGGATACACTGCATCTTCACAGCGATTTCAATTTCACTGAGTCTCGGGTGGAGACAGCGCCGCCATCGTTACGCCATTCGTGCAGGTCGGAACTTACCCGACAAGGAATTTCGCTACCTTAGGACCGTTATAGTTACGGCCGCCGTTTACCGGGGCTTCGATCAAGAGCTTCGCTTGCGCTAACCCCATCAATTAACCTTCCGGCACCGGGCAGGCGTCACACCCTATACGTCCACTTTCGTGTTTGCAGAGTGCTGTGTTTTTAATAAACAGTCGCAGCGGCCTGGTATCTTCGACCGGCATGAGCTTACGGGGTAAACCCTTCACCCTCACCGGCGCACCTTCTCCCGAAGTTACGGTGCCATTTTGCCTAGTTCCTTCACCCGAGTTCTCTCAAGCGCCTTGGTATTCTCTACCCGACCACCTGTGTCGGTTTGGGGTACGGTTCCTGATTACCTGAAGCTTAGAGGCTTTTCCTGGAAGCATGGCATCAACCACTTCTCCTTCTAAAGAAGGATCGTCATCAGTTCTCGGCCTTAACCACCCGGATTTACCTAAGTGATCAGCCTACAACCTTAAACTTGGACAACCAACGCCAAGCTGGCCTAGCCTTCTCCGTCCCCCCATCGCAGTAACCAGAAGTACGGGAATATTAACCCGTTTCCCATCGACTACGCTCTTCAGCCTCGCCTTAGGGACCGACTCACCCTGCGTCGATTAACGTTGCGCAGGAACCCTTGGTCTTTCGGCGTGGGTGTTTTTCACACCCATTGTCGTTACTCATGTCAGCATTCGCACTTCTGATACCTCCAGCAAGCTTCTCAACTCACCTTCACAGGCTTACAGAACGCTCCTCTACCGCGTCATCAAAGATGACACCCGTAGCTTCGGTGCCTGGTTTGAGCCCCGTTACATCTTCCGCGCAGGCCGACTCGACTAGTGAGCTATTACGCTTTCTTTAAAGGGTGGCTGCTTCTAAGCCAACCTCCTAGCTGTCTGAGCCTTCCCACATCGTTTCCCACTTAACCAGGACTTTGGGACCTTAGCTGACGGTCTGGGTTGTTTCCCTTTTCACGACGGACGTTAGCACCCGCCGTGTGTCTCCCATGCTCGGCACTTCTGGGTATTCGGAGTTTGCATCGGTTTGGTAAGTCGGGATGACCCCCTAGCCGAAACAGTGCTCTACCCCCCAGAGTGATACATGAGGCGCTACCTAAATAGCTTTCGAGGAGAACCAGCTATCTCCGAGCTTGATTAGCCTTTCACTCCGATCCACAGGTCATCCGCTAACTTTTCAACGGTAGTCGGTTCGGTCCTCCAGTCAGTGTTACCTAACCTTCAACCTGCCCATGGATAGATCGCCCGGTTTCGGGTCTATACCCAGCGACTAAACGCCCTATTAAGACTCGCTTTCGCTACGCCTCCCCTATTCGGTTAAGCTCGCCACTGAATATAAGTCGCTGACCCATTATACAAAAGGTACGCAGTCACCTAACAAAGTAGGCTCCCACTGCTTGTACGCATACGGTTTCAGGTTCTATTTCACTCCCCTCTCCGGGGTTCTTTTCGCCTTTCCCTCACGGTACTGGTTCACTATCGGTCAGTCAGGAGTATTTAGCCTTGGAGGATGGTCCCCCCATATTCAGACAAGGTTTCACGTGCCCCGTCCTACTCGTTTTCACTTCAAGGATCCTTTCGTCTACAGGGCTATCACCCACTATGGCCGCACTTTCCAGAGCGTTCGACTAAAATCCAAGAAGCTTAAGGGCTGGTCCCCGTTCGCTCGCCACTACTAAGGGAATCTCGGTTGATTTCTTTTCCTCAGGGTACTTAGATGTTTCAGTTCCCCTGGTTCGCCTCTTGCACCTATGTATTCAGTACAAGATACTCAGCTTATGCTAAGTGGGTTCCCCCATTCAGAGATCTCCGGGTCACAGGTCATTTGCCACCTCACCGAAGCTTATCGCAGGCTATCACGTCTTTCATCGCCTCTGACTGCCAAGGCATCCACCGTATGCGCTTCTTCACTTGACCATATAACCCCAAGCAATCTGGTCATATGTCTCGAACGTGAAGACGACATTCGCCGAAAACTTGCGCTTGAACTCGCAAATTTTACCTTGACTCGAATAATCACCAGTGAAAGAGATTATTCGGTCTACTTCTATCACATACCCAAATTTTTAAAGAACGGTTCTGGCGCAAAGTCCAGAACTCAACATCCCACCAAAGCGGATGCTCAGTTCTGAGCTTTTCAAGCGATTCGAGTAATGGTGGAGCCAAGGAGGATCGAACTCCTGACCTCCTGCGTGCAAAGCAGGCGCTCTCCCAGCTGAGCTATGGCCCCAATGGTTCGACCGGCCTAGCCCCTCGACAATTGGTGGGTCTGGGCAGATTCGAACTGCCGACCTCACCCTTATCAGGGGTGCGCTCTAACCAACTGAGCTACAGACCCAATCTGTCTCACTCTCGGGTCTAAAACCCAATCGCTTTCGCAAGTGAATCAAGCAATTCGTGTGGGAGCTTATGAAGAAGCTGATGTCTTCGATTAAGGAGGTGATCCAGCCGCAGGTTCCCCTACGGCTACCTTGTTACGACTTCACCCCAGTCATGAATCACTCCGTGGTAACCGTCCCCCCGAAGGTTAGACTAGCTACTTCTGGAGCAACCCACTCCCATGGTGTGACGGGCGGTGTGTACAAGGCCCGGGAACGTATTCACCGTGACATTCTGATTCACGATTACTAGCGATTCCGACTTCACGCAGTCGAGTTGCAGACTGCGATCCGGACTACGATCGGTTTTATGGGATTAGCTCCACCTCGCGGCTTGGCAACCCTTTGTACCGACCATTGTAGCACGTGTGTAGCCCTGGCCGTAAGGGCCATGATGACTTGACGTCATCCCCACCTTCCTCCGGTTTGTCACCGGCAGTCTCCTTAGAGTGCCCACCCGAGGTGCTGGTAACTAAGGACAAGGGTTGCGCTCGTTACGGGACTTAACCCAACATCTCACGACACGAGCTGACGACAGCCATGCAGCACCTGTGTCTGAGTTCCCGAAGGCACCAATCCATCTCTGGAAAGTTCTCAGCATGTCAAGGCCAGGTAAGGTTCTTCGCGTTGCTTCGAATTAAACCACATGCTCCACCGCTTGTGCGGGCCCCCGTCAATTCATTTGAGTTTTAACCTTGCGGCCGTACTCCCCAGGCGGTCAACTTAATGCGTTAGCTGCGCCACTAAAATCTCAAGGATTCCAACGGCTAGTTGACATCGTTTACGGCGTGGACTACCAGGGTATCTAATCCTGTTTGCTCCCCACGCTTTCGCACCTCAGTGTCAGTATCAGTCCAGGTGGTCGCCTTCGCCACTGGTGTTCCTTCCTATATCTACGCATTTCACCGCTACACAGGAAATTCCACCACCCTCTACTGTACTCTAGTCAGGCAGTTTTGGATGCAGTTCCCAGGTTGAGCCCAGGGCTTTCACATTCAACTTACCAAACCACCTACGCGCGCTTTACGCCCAGTAATTCCGATTAACGCTTGCACCCTCTGTATTACCGCGGCTGCTGGCACAGAGTTAGCCGGTGCTTATTCTGTTGGTAACGTCAAAACTCACAGGTATTAACCGTAAGCCCTTCCTCCCAACTTAAAGTGCTTTACAATCCGAAGACCTTCTTCACACACGCGGCATGGCTGGATCAGGGTTTCCCCCATTGTCCAATATTCCCCACTGCTGCCTCCCGTAGGAGTCTGGACCGTGTCTCAGTTCCAGTGTGACTGATCATCCTCTCAGACCAGTTACGGATCGTCGCCTTGGTGAGCCTTTACCCCACCAACTAGCTAATCCGACCTAGGCTCATCTGTTAGCGTGAGGTCCGAAGATCCCCCACTTTCTCCCGTAGGACGTATGCGGTATTAGCTCGAGTTTCCCCGAGTTATCCCCCACTAACAGGCAGATTCCTAGGCATTACTCACCCGTCCGCCGCTCGCCGGCGTCCCGAAGGACCCGCTGCCGCTCGACTTGCATGTGTTAGGCCTGCCGCCAGCGTTCAATCTGAGCCATGATCAAACTCTTCAGTTCAAATCAATCCGGGTTTTGAGAAAACCCTAAACTTGGCTCAGCAATCGCAAATAAACTCTCGAATTCACGAGTGTTACTTGTGTTGCTGATAATCAGTCGACTATCAGTCTTACATCACAAGCACCCACACGAATTGCTTGATTCCGTTGTTAAAGAGCGTTTCGAACCAGTCTTTCGTCTCGTTCGAGGCCGCGCATTCTACAGCAGCCTTTCAATCTGTCAAGCTTTTGTTTTTCGAAATCTCTTTCTACTCAACCGCTTGCCGCTTTCGATTCAATCTGTCTCGTCAGCGGGAGGCGAATCTTACAGCATCCTGAAACGCTGTCAACCCCTCTTTCAACCGCTTTCGATCATCTCGACCGAAGCCACCAACAAGACCCTAACCACTGCCTTGTCAGCCCGGCGCATTCTACTCGAATCCGCCGCCAGCGCAACCTTTAATTTCGCCTAACTCTTTGATTCTCAAGGAGTTTCAGCTTCGGTCTGCGCCGGAAGTGGTGCGCATTATAGACACCCAGAACGAGGCGTCAACACTTAATTTGAAGTTTCTTTAGCAAGGCTCACCCGAGCGAAGCTTTTCTTACCGGCTTGGCAAACATGGGCCGCACCAAGCCTGAATATAAAGGAACGATTGACCACTTCGCCGTCCACTCGCACGCTGCCCCCTGCCAGTAAATCGCGCGCCGCGGCAGCGTTCTTCACCAGGCCCGCCTTATTAAGTAGCGCAGCGATCGGCATATCGGCTTCGCTTGCGATGGTAATTTCCGGAAGATCCTCAGGAAGCTCGCCGTCCTTCATTCTGTTTCCGGCCGAGCGATGCGCGTTAGCTGCCGCCTCTTCCCCATGGAACCGCGCGATGAGCTCCTGCGCGAGCTGGATCTTAATATCCCTTGGGTTTGCTCCGGCATCGACGTCCTTCCGAAGCTGTTCGATTTCTTCCATGGGCCGGAAGCTGAGCAGCTCGAAGTACCGCCAGATAAGCGAGTCAGGCATCGAAAGCAGCTTCGAATACATGATCCCAGGTGCCTCTTGGATGCCTATATAGTTGCCTAACGACTTGGACATCTTCTTAACGCCGTCCAGCCCTTCAAGCAGAGGCATGGTCACAATGCACTGAGATGCTTGACCATAAGCCCGCTGTAGCTCCCGCCCCATGAGCAGGTTGAACTTCTGGTCGGTCCCCCCAAGCTCGACATCAGCTTTCAGCGCCACAGAGTCGTAGCCTTGCATCAACGGATAGAGGAACTCATGAATCGCGATCGGCTGATTAGTGCTGTAGCGCTTCTGGAAATCATCCCGCTCCAACATTCGTGCAACGGTATAGCTTGAGGAAAGCCGAACAAAATCGGCAGGAGACAGCGCGTTGATCCAACTGGAGTTGAACACAACCTCGGTCTTCTCAGGATCAAGAATCTTGAAAACCTGGGACTTGTACGTCTCAGCGTTCGCCAAGACCTGTTCTCGGGTAAGCGGCGGTCGGGTCGCGCTCTTGCCACTCGGGTCTCCGATCATTCCAGTGAAGTCACCGATCAGAAAAAGAACGTTATGACCGAGGTCCTGAAATTGCCGCAGCTTATTGATGAGTACGGTATGCCCGAGATGCAAGTCCGGCGCGGTCGGGTCGAACCCCGCCTTAACTCGAAGCGGCTGCCCTTTTTGGAGCTTTTCGATCAGCTCGGACTCCACCAGGACTTCATCTGCGCCGCGCTTGATTAGGGCTAGCTGCTCTTCAACGGATTTCATGACCACGACCCACGGATAACAAGGTAAGTCGGCAACCTTACAAGATCACAAAACATTTAAAAACAGACCGAAACACACCACCCATCACAGAGCGGACCGCTAGCCTTGCCTGGCCTCTTTTTTGATTATATTTTAGGCAGTTATTTAGTAAGCAAATAGCCTGCACAGCCAATGACTCGATCCGGAAACAAGGTACCCCTCTACCCGAAGAGCCACCTGCTGGCAGCTAGCGGCGTCGCAGCGCTGCTAAGCTTGGCCCTCCTCGTGTTCCCTTCCAGGGAGGTCGAGGCCAAAAAGACTCACTTCAGTCTTGATATGGACAGCAGCACCGAGCGAGCGATCCGTGTGCCCGAGACGCTGCAAGGTGACAACGCAAGCCTTGAAATGCAGGCTCCGCCTCCCTTCACCCAATTGCCGAACGCTTCGGACGAAAATGCCCTCGCCGCTCAAAAAGCTGGCGATGCTCAACCCGACAGTGAGATTGCAGCTGCTGTGGAGGTAGCTGAGCCCGCCGACCCGTTGAGCCACTCCGTTACGGTAGCCAACGGCGACACACTTTCTACCGTCTTCGCAAAGGTCGGCCTTAGCGGCCAAGACGTACACAACGTTCTCGGTAGCAGCAAGGAAGCCAAACAACTCAGCCGCCTCAACATCGGCCAGGTGCTTGACTTCACCATGACCGCCGAGGGGCAGCTCGATTCGCTGACAACCAAGATTTCCGCTCTAGAAACGCTCACGCTCACCCAGCGCGACGGGCGCTACACACTTGCAAAAGAGAAGGCCAAGCCGGTTCTCCGTGAGCGCTATGCCCGGGGCACCATTGACAGCTCCTTGTTCCTTGCTGCTAGCCGTGCCGGGCTACCACAATCGATGACGTTCGACCTCGCGAACATTTTTGGCTACGACATCGATTTCGCGATGGACCTCCGCAAAGGAGACGAATTCGAAGTTATCTATGAAGACAAGCACGTCGACGGTAAAAAAGTAGGCAACGGCAATATCCTGGCCGCGCGGTTCGTGAACCGGGGCAAGACATACACAGCCGTTCGCTACGTCGACAAGCAGGGGAGCGCCAGCTACTACACCGCGTCCGGCGACAGCATGCGGAAGGCCTTTATCCGGACCCCAGTCGAGTTTGCACGTATCAGCTCGCGGTTTTCCAGCGGCCGGATGCATCCGGTGCTGCATAAAATGCGGGCGCATAAAGGCGTCGACTATGCCGCCCCTCGCGGCACCCCTATCAAAGCAACGGGCGATGGCAAGGTCATTCTGGCCGGAGTCAAAGGCGGTTATGGCAATACGATCATCGTTCAGCACGGCAATCGATATCGCACGCTGTATGCCCACATGCAAGGTTTCGCCAAAGGCATGAAGTCTGGTGCCACCGTTAAGCAGGGCCAGGTGATCGGCTACATCGGTGCAACAGGCCTAGCCACCGGCCCGCACTTGCACTACGAGTTTCATGTGAATGGCGTTCACGTGGATCCCCTGGGTGAAAAGCTGCCGATGGCCGATCCGATTGCCGGCAACGAGAAGCAACGGTTCATGCAGCGTGCCCAACCGCTAATGGCGCGAATGGATCAGGAGCGCGATACCACATTGGCCATGAACACCAAATCCGATCCCGACTCATGACTTATCACATTGGGCTGATGTCCGGGACTAGCCTCGATGGCCTGGACATCGCCCTGATTGACCTTGAGGGCAGCCACGTCAAGCTGCTCGCTACCCAGTACACAACAATGCCAGAACCACTAAAGCGGGACTTGCTCGCTTTGTGCGCGCCTGGCTCAAATGAAATCGCCCGAACCGCGATCGCCGAGAATCAATGGGCGATGCTCGCAGCGTCTGCCGTGAATCAGTTGCTCAGTGATAATGACCTATCGAGCGACGAAATATGCGCGATAGGTAGCCATGGCCAGACCATCCGTCACGAGCCAAGCCGCGGCTTTACCGTCCAGATTGGAAATCCGGCACTGATTGCCGAGCTGACCGGCATCACAGTTGTAAGTGACTTCCGGCGCCGCGATGTCGCGGCTGGAGGCGAAGGCGCGCCACTCGTGCCTGCATTCCATCAGGCCATTTTCGGCCGGGCAGATCGGCACCGGGCAGTACTGAACATCGGCGGGTTCAGCAATGTGAGTCTGCTTGGAGAGTCGGTGCTTGGATTCGATTGCGGCCCCGGCAATGCCTTGATGGATGGTTGGATCCACCGCCACAGGGGCGATCCTTATGACCAGAATGGTGAGTGGGCCGCAAGTGGCCAAGCCGTCCAGTCTCTGCTAACCAGACTGCTGGCGGAACCGTTCTTTGCCAAGCGCGGCCCTAAGAGTACGGGCCGCGAGCTTTTCAACCTGCCGTGGTTAGACGTGCACCTTCAAGAACTGCCGGACCTTGCACCTGAAGACGTGCAGGCGACGCTACTGGAGCTAACGGCGCGCTGCATTGCTGCGTCGATAACGGCAGTCGACAGACCGATCGATGACGTTCTGGTATGTGGAGGTGGTGCGCACAATGTCCAATTGATGCGCCGGCTGGCCCAGCTGATGCCAGAAGCAATTGTTTCAACGACGGACAACGAGGGAGTACCCAGCGACTGGGTTGAAGCGATGGCATTCGCCTGGTTAGCTCACCGCTGCCTTGAGAGGCAGCCTGGCAACGAACCCCGCGTAACTGGTGCGAAGGGCCTTAGAGTGCTGGGAGCGATTTACCCAGCCTGACCCTTCGCGCCATTCCAGGTCACTAGATGGAAAACGACTGGCCGCAACCGCAGGTAGTGCTAGCGTTAGGGTTCTTGATCACAAAACGGGAACCTTCCAGGCCTTCCTGATAGTCCACCTCCGCGCCAGCGAGGTATTGGAAGCTCATGGGATCGACGACAAGGCTGACCCCATCGCGTTCGACGATCGTGTCGTCTTCCGCCATTTCCTCGTCGAAAGTGAAACCATACTGGAAACCAGAGCACCCGCCGCCAGTGACGAATACTCTAAGCTTGAGTCGAGGGTTACCCTCTTCATCGACCAGGGTTTTCACTTTGCTCGCCGCGCTTACGGTGAACTGCAGCGGGGTAGGAGTAAAGGTTTCGATGGACATGGATGCTCTCCCGGCGGCAGCCGATAAAATGTTTCACTGCGGATATTATCCGCTTGTCCTAGCAAACTGGTCAACTATTGACCAGTGGCGGCATGTCAGCGATCGCTCGACTTAACCGCCGAGTCGACTGTGAACACTGTAAGCTGCGCATACCGAGTCTCTTGCACGCAATACGGAGTCCGCATGAATAACCGACGCCACTATTCTTCCGCTGATCAGCTGCTACTACAGGTGGATGCCGCGCTTCGCACACTTCTGCCGTTCAACGGCCATGCACAGCGCGTATCGCCGGCAAAGCTCAAGGAGGACACACCGCTGGAAGGCAAGCAGGCCCGGCACGTCGCCGGACTCATGCGCATCAATCACACCGGAGAAGTCTGCGCGCAGGCCTTGTACCAAGGTCAAGCGTTGACCGCCAAATTGCCGAAGGTGCGCGAGGCGATGGAGCACGCTGCTGAGGAGGAGATTGACCACCTGGCTTGGTGTGAACAGCGGATCCGCGAACTGGGAAGCCATCCAAGCGTCCTGAACCCCGCGTTCTATGGGCTTTCATTCGGCCTGGGCGCAGTAGCTGGACTTATCAGCGATAAGGTGAGCTTGGGCTTTGTGGCTGCAACGGAAGATCAGGTGGTCAAGCATCTGGACGAGCACCTTCAGCAGCTTCCGCCGGAAGATGCCAAGAGCCGGGCGATCCTGGAGCAGATGCGAAGGGATGAGGCCGAACACTCAAGCAACGCGTTGCGGGCAGGCGGCTATGCCTTCCCACGGCCTGTGAAACTTGCCATGACGGTACTTTCGAAAGTCATGACAAAAACCACGTATCGTATCTAAAGCGTCACAATCTGCCGGGCAGCGGAAGGCACTGTCCGGCAGACGTTAAACCGTTCAGATCGGCGTTAGACAGCGGCGGCTGCACGGCCGATGGGATCCTATTAGCCCAGTTCAACAATTTCGTAGTCGTGACTAATCTCAACGCCAGCACGGCCTAGCATGATCGACGCTGAGCAATATTTCTCAGCTGACAGCTCGATAGCGCGCTTCACCTGAGCGTCCTTCATTCCTCGCCCCTTGACCACGAAATGAAGATGGATTTTGGTGAAGACCTTGGGCTCATCGGATGCGCGCTCGGCATCCAAAAACACTTCGCAACTCTCTACCGGCTGCCGTGCCTTCTTCAGGATGCTCACTACATCGAAGTTGCTGCACCCTCCCAAACCGATTAACACCATCTCCATCGGCCGGATACCAAGGTTGCGTCCGCCGTTTTCAGGAGGGCCGTCCATTACTACCGCGTGACCGCTTCCAGACTCACCAAGGAAAAGGGCCTCGCCCGCCCATTGGATGCGCGCTTTCATTACCGCTCTCCTGTCGAAATTGGCGTAGCCTAGCATAGCGTCGTCGAACGACGCCCCGGATCTAAGTTCCTATGCCTGCCCATCTGCGCGCCCATAATGCCAACGGCGGCAAACGTCATGCGCTGCAGACCTTAAGACTGCTAATCAGGTCCGCATATTTTTTGGCACACTCGTTGCAAATCCAAGCGGCGCAACCATATGTCGAACTGTCAACTTGAAGGAATCAAGCATGGAAGCTGTAAAACTGCCGCAAAAAAACAAGATCCTCGATAAGCTGCTCGCGCATTGCCACCGCCGTCGCTATACGGCTAAAAGCACGATCATCTACGCAGGCGATCGCTGCGAAACGCTGTTTTTTATTATCAAAGGTTCGGTGACCATCCTTATCGAGGATGATGATGGTCGTGAAATGATCATCGGCTACCTCAACGCCGGCGACTTCTTTGGCGAAATGGGGCTGTTCGATCTCGAAGGACGCGAGCACGAACGCAGCGCTTGGGTTCGCGCGAAGGTGGAATGCGAAGTCGCAGAAATCAGCTATGCGAAGTTTCGTGAACTTGCGCAGAACGATCAGGACATCCTATTCACGCTGGGCAGCCAGATGGCCGAACGGCTGCGCCGCACTACCCGCAAGGTAGGCGATCTCGCATTCCTCGATGTGACCGGTCGCGTCGCGCGTACCCTGCTCGACCTTTGCAAGCAGCCTGATGCGATGACACATCCTGACGGTATGCAGATCAAAGTCACGCGCCAGGAAATTGGCCGAATTGTTGGCTGCTCCCGTGAGATGGTCGGCCGTGTATTGAAGAGCCTCGAAGAACAAGGGCTGGTACACGTCAAAGGCAAGACCATGGTAGTTTTTGGCACCCGGTGACGCAAAACGACAAAAAGGGCCGTGCCTCGAAAGACGCACGGCCCTTTTCGTTTTGGAAAACTCAGTCAGGGGAAAAAGAGGCGGCGCAGCTCGGTTCCCGGTTCGGGCGCACGCATGAACGCCTCTCCAACGAGGAAGCTATGAACGCCTCGTGACTGCATTAGCTCTACTGCTTGACGATCCAGAATACCGCTCTCGGTAACCACAAGGCGATCAGAAGGAATACGCTCGAGCAAATCGAGTGTCGTGTTCAAACTAACGTCAAACGTATGCAGGTTACGGTTATTTATACCTACCAGCGGCGTATCTAACGTCTGCAACGCGCGGTCGAGCTCCAGGCCATCATGCACCTCAACGAGCACATCGAGCCCTACATCCTTTGCTGTTGCCGCCAACTCGCTCATCAGGCCGTCTTCAAGCGCTGACACAATCAACAGAATGCAGTCCGCGCCAATGGCCCGCGCCTCAACCACTTGATAGGGGTCAATCATGAAATCCTTGCGAATGACCGGCAGGGTACATGCGGCGCGCGCAGTACGCAGATAGTCATCAGCACCCTGGAAAAAATCGACGTCGGTGAGCACCGACAGGCAGGCAGCCCCACCCGCCTCATAGCTCTTTGCGATTTCGGCAGGGTCGAATTGCTGACGCAGCACGCCCTTGCTGGGGGAGGCCTTTTTTACCTCTGCGATAACAGCGGGCTGCTTTTGGCCGGCGCACGACATCAACGCACCGGCGAACCCTCGAACAGGCGCCGCATGGCGTGCAAGCACCTCCTGTTCCGATAAGCTGATGCGCGACTTGCAGGCAGCGACTTCCTCGGCCTTGCGAGTCAGTATCTTCTCGAGAACAGTGGGGATGCTCATGCTTCATTCTCCAAACGGCAAACGGCGGTGAAAGCCACCAACTCTTGAAGCTTCTCCCAGGCCAACCCGGTATGCAGCGCGTCGTGCGCCAAGTGCATGCCATCTGCAAGACTGCTTGCCAAATCGGATGCGTACAGCGCAGCACCGGCATTGAGGACGATCATCTCCGCCGCCTTCTGTCCGTTATCGGTCTTTCGGCGGCCGAGCGCATCGCGGATGAGCTCCAGCGAGCCTTCCGCGTTCTCCACTGTTAGCCCTATGAGACTTTGGCTCTTGATACCGAAGTCTTCCGGCTGGATGCGGTACTCGCTAACCTGACCATCCTTCAATTCAGCCACATGGGTTGGCGCAGCAAGGCTGATCTCGTCCAGCCCATCCTGCGCGTGGACAACCAAAACGTGCGTGCTACCCAAACGGGCGAGCACCTCAGCCATCGGCCGGCAGAGCGCCTGGCTGAACACACCGATAACCTGGTGCTTCACGCCTGCCGGATTGGTCATCGGGCCGAGCATATTGAAAACAGTCCGCAAGCCCAGCTCGCGGCGCGGTCCGATTGCATGCTTCATTGCGCCGTGGTGTGCAGGTGCGAACATGAAACCGACGCCAACGCTCTCCACACAGCGCCCGACCTGATCCGGAGTTAGATTGAGGTAAATGCCGGCCGACTCCAGCAAGTCGGCACTTCCACTTTTCCCGGACACGGCGCGGTTACCGTGTTTGGCGACTTTTCCCCCAGCGGCCGCGACGACAAAAGCCGCAGCGGTAGAGACATTGAAGATGTTCATCCCATCTCCACCCGTGCCACATGTATCCACAAGGCGCTCGGCCGGGATCCTTACCGGGGCCGCAAGCTCGCGCATGACCTCTGCGGCGCCTACGATCTCGTCGATCGTTTCGCTCTTCATGCGCATGCCCATGAGAAACGCGCCAATCTGGGCGTCCGTGCACTGCCCGGTCATGATCTCACGCATGACATCCTTCATCTCGTTCGTGGAAAGATCGAGCTGACCCACGACACGATTGAGCGCTTCCTTGATATTCATCGGCGGCCTCCCTGCTGCTTCAGGAAATTGGCGAAGAGCTCATGCCCTTGCTCGGTCAGGATGGATTCGGGGTGGAATTGGACCCCCTCAACGTTGAACGTCTTGTGGCGCAGTCCCATGATCTCGTCCACCGAACCATCATCAAGCGCGGTCCAGGCAGTGACCTCGAGGCAGTCGGGGAGCGTGTCGCGTTTTACGACCAGCGAGTGATAACGCGTAACGGTCAGCGGCTTGTTGAGCCCGGCAAATACGCCACCATCTTCGTGTAGGACGGGACTTGTCTTGCCATGCATCACCTGCCGGGCCCGAACCACATCACCCCCAAACGCCTGGCCAATGCTTTGATGGCCCAGGCATACGCCGAGAACGGGCAGTTTACCCGCGAAATGGCGAATAACCTCAAGTGAGACACCGGCTTCGTTTGGCGTGCATGGCCCAGGGGATACCACGATACGCTCCGGCGCCAGCGCCTCGATCTCGGCAACGCTCAGCTCGTCGTTGCGAATGACCTTTACCTGGGCGCCCAGCTCACCGAAGTACTGCACCACGTTGTAGGTAAAGGAGTCATAGTTATCAATCATCAACAGCATGGTGGAACCCTCAGACGTCTTGACGGGTGGACTGCTCAGCCAGCGCGACCGCACGGAACATTGCGCGGCGCTTGTTGAGGGTTTCTTCCCATTCGAGTGCAGGTACCGAATCAGCGACGATGCCGCCTCCGGCCTGCACGTGCAGCTCCCCGTTCTTGATAACGGCCGTACGAATCGCGATAGCGGTATCCATGTTGCCGTTCCAGCCCAGATAGCCAACGGCGCCGCCGTAAATTCCGCGTTTAACCGGTTCCAGCTCGTCGATGATTTCCATCGCCCGGATCTTAGGCGCACCGGAGAGCGTGCCTGCCGGCAAGATCGCGCGTAGCGCATCCATTGCCGTCATGGTCGAGTCGAGCTGACCTGTCACGTTCGAGACGATGTGCATCACGTTCGAATAGCGCTCAATGACCATCTTCTCGGTCAATCGGACCGACCCTACCTCTGATACCCGGCCGACATCGTTACGCCCCAGGTCGATAAGCATCAGATGCTCGGCGATTTCCTTGGCGTCGGACAACAGATCCTGCTCGAGCGCAAGGTCCGCCTCCTCCGTTGCACCACGCGGACGGGTGCCTGCGATCGGCCGGACAGTGACTAGCCCGTCTTCCACGCGGACCAGCACTTCGGGCGAACTGCCCACCACATGGAAGTCGCCGAAGTTGAAAAAGTACATGTAGGGCGTTGGATTGAAGCAGCGAAGCGCACGATACAGGTCGATCGGCGCCGCCTTGAAGTCGATGGTCATGCGCTGCGAAGGCACGACCTGCATGCAATCACCGGCGAGGATATACGCCTTTATACGATCGACGGCAGCCTCGTAGTCCTCACGGGTAAAACTGGAGCGAAAGGATGGCTCGGCGGCCTGCCCTATCGATGAGAAATCCAGCCCAAGCCGGGGTGTGATGGGCTGGCGGATACGTTGGCGCAGTGCTGCCAGCCGCCGCTGTCCATTTTCGAACGCCCCCGACTCCCGAGGATCGACAAGTACGATGCAATGCAGCTTGCCCGCCAGGTTATCAAAGACCACCACCTCGTCAGACACCATCAGCAGGATATCGGGCGTACCGAGCGGATCCGGGTTTGGGCAACGCGCCAGACGCTCTTCCACATAGCGCACGCAGTCGTAGCCAAAGTAGCCCACCAGCCCACCGTCGAACTTTGGCAGGTTCGGCACGATCGGTACGCGATAGCGCGCTTTGAACGTCTCGACGAATGACAGGGGATGCTCGACCTCGGCGGTCTCGATCTCTCGATCGTTCTCGCTAACGCTGACGCGATGGTCGTGAACGCGTAATACGGTCCGGCAAGGAAGACCGATGATGGAGTACCGGCCCCACTTCTCACCGCCCTGAACAGACTCGAGCAGGTACGAATACGGCGCGTCAGCCAGTTTCAGATACAGCGACAGGGGGGTGTCGAAGTCAGCCAACGTTTCGAACGCCAGCGGAATACGGTTGTAGCCTTCATTGGCCAACCGCAGAAATTCATCGCGAGTCATGTGAAGCCTCGTGGTCCGAGCCGGGTGGCTCTGGGATTGGAATCGGTGTGCAAACGCGCCGGCGAGCCGGCCAGAGAATGTCAGGCGCGCCAGCGCCAACGGGCCAGAGCCTTGATGACTTTCATCCAGAGTTTGCAGACGACTACCACGGGGCACTCTCGTCAGGCGGGAAAATATTGCCGCCACACTAGCGCAGGCGGCAAAGCGAATCAACCGGGAAGCAGTCCCCGCATATCGTCCAGCACCAGGTCAGGCTGTTCGTCTTCGATGGCATGGCCATGGTTGTACCCGTATGTCATGCCAACACAGCAGACGCCTGCTGCGCGGGCGGCCTGGATGTCATTACGTGAATCGCCAATGAACAGCGATTCGCTGGGCGTAACGCCCGCCTGGGTCATGACATGAAGGAGTGGCGTGGGGTCCGGCTTCTTCTGGGGCAGCGTGTCGCCGCCGACCAGCCAGTCGAAATAGCTCAGCAGGCCTTTGTCTTCCAACAAGGGCGCAACAAACTGCTCTGGCTTATTGGTCACGACCGCCAGCTTGACGCCTTGGCGCTTCAGCCAGTCAAGCGTCGGCACCACACCCACGTAGACCGTGGTGAGCTCATGATTTTCGGCATAGGCCCGCATGAAAAGCGCGAGCGCTTCTTCAGCCGTCGCATCGTCTACCGCGGAGTAGTCGAGCTGCCCCGCCAAGGCGCGCCGTATTAGAACGGGCGCGCCGTTACCCACCCAATCGCGCACTTGGGCGACGCCCGCAGGCGGCCGGCCGAGCAGCATGAGGGTAGAGTCCACCGCCGCGGCCAGGTCTGGCACGGAATCGAGAAGCGTGCCGTCTAGATCGAACATCACCAGCCTTGGCAGCCGTTCGGGAAACAGCTGTCGCAGACCGTTCTGGCCGACGCCGCTCACGCACGCACCTCGGCAAGCTCGGCACGCATTGCGTCGATCACGGCCTTATAGTCTGGCTGGCTGTATATCGCCGAGCCGGCAACGAAGGTGTCCGCACCGGCTTGGGCGATTTCCCGAATATTCTTCACGTTCACCCCACCGTCGATTTCGAGGCGAATGTCTCGACCACTCGCGTCGATGAGCGCCCTTGCTTCGCGGAGCTTGTCCAGCGTGCCGGGGATGAATTTCTGACCGCCAAAACCTGGGTTAACGCTCATCAACAGGACCATGTCGACCTTGTCCATGACGTACTTGAGGACGTCAAGAGAGGTGGCAGGATTGAAGACCAGGCCGGCCTTGGCGCCACCATCGCGAATCAACTGGAGCGAACGATCGATATGTTCGGACGCTTCCGGATGGAAGGTGATGTAACTCGCACCCGCCTCGAGGAAGTCGCCGATGATGCGATCCACCGGTTTCACCATGAGGTGGACGTCGATGGGGGCCGTAATGCCGTACTTGCGCAGCGCCGAGCAGACCATGGGGCCAATGGTGAGGTTTGGCACGTAGTGGTTGTCCATGACGTCGAAATGGACAACATCCGCCCCTGCGGCAAGAACTGCATCAACTTCCTCGCCCAGGCGAGCGAAATCGGCGGAAAGAATCGAAGGGGCGATGGCGAAGGGCTGCATGAGAAACCTGCTGAGGCGTTCACGGAAAAGGCGCGCATTGTAACCGCTCACCCTTCTGCAGGGCACGGCAGGTATTACAAACGGCAATCCGGGGCTAGACGCCGACATTCAGCGGAGATAGGCGCCGCGTGCTCGAAGCGGCGCCCATAACACTCCCCTCAACCGGCTACTCGTTGACCGAGCTCGCTTGGGTAGGCGTGGGCGCCGCCGCCTTAGCCGCCGTCATGTCAGGATCCTCTGGCGTGTCGAGATCCTTGGTGAACGTCCGATCGTTTTCGCCCCGGAAGAAGGAGGCGCCATAGATCAGAATGCACAAGCCCACGCCAATCGCGAACGCCCAGCCGGCACCCTTGATGGCGAGCACCGCTCCGATGATCCCCGCAATGCCCAGATCACGCTGGCTACGCGCTTCCAGGATACCCAAACGCACGCTTACATAGCCTTGGATCAGCAGTGTGAGCGCCAGGGCAACACCCAAAATGGGCTGCAACAGCGTTACGACCGGCAAAAGCAGCAATCCGGTGTTGGTCCCCCAGCGGAACGAGCCTACGCCACCGTAAATGGACTTCATCGCCTGAGGGCCGCCTTTGAATCGCTCCGTGATGACGACCTGCATCGCCGACCACTGCGGTCCGCACATGGCAACATCGGGGCCGATGATGCTCATGATCGAGTTCCGGCCACCAAAGATCAGGTGGGACCGGTTTGGATTGAAGTCCACTTTCTCATCCCGGCGAAGATCGTCGGCCTCACGCAGGATCGCCTTGGCGCCAAGCACATCGCCGAACACCACCAGGTACGCGGCGAGCACCGTTGGAATGGCCGTAACGAACATCATCAGCGGTGGCATGCCTAGCCCAAAGACGGTGTATTCGTTCCAGAGCGTCACGAAGTCGGGCTTGCTAAAGCCCCACTCGATCTTCGGCCAAGGCGCCTCGCCGAATATCGGGGCAACGAACACGGCCAGCAGAATGATCGGAAATATTCCGAGCTTGGCGAAGTTGCGCCACAGCGCGCTGCGCTTCTTAAGTTGCTGGAAGTGGATGGAGAAGATCAGATAGAACGCGATGCCGATGGCAATGGAAATAGTCCAGGGAAACGCGTCGAACCGGCCGCCTTCCTTGAAGACCGTCACCACGGCTGCCAGGCCTGCGCCCATGATGATCCCGGCCTTGAGTGCCGAGGGCACCATCGACACTACCCTACTCGCCATGCCTGTCATGCCCAGCCCTATAGAAAAGACGCCGAGCATCAGCTGGAACGCAATCAGCGCATGGACGCGCTCAGGCCCCTCCGGGAATTGGCTGCAATAGGCCATGAGCAAGGGAATGGCTGGCGTAATCCAACCCGGGACCACCGGATCACCCAGCAAATGGTGCGCAAGGTACAGCAACCCGTTCAGCATCACGACGGCGAGGGCGACCTCGAACGGCATGCCTAGAAACTCGGTCATGAGCGGAATGGCCGCAAGGTCCACCGCACACATGAGCAAGCCCTGCATATAGTCGGACATTTCGAAGCGGTAGTGAATGAAAGGCAGCCGGACTTTGAATGGGCCGAGCGGAATGTAGGGGGTTTCCGGGCCGTAAGCGTCGGGACGGGACATAGGGTTACCTGTTTTGTTCTTGGTATTGGAATAGGTATGAGCGGGGCGGCGTCGCCCCGCATCGGGCGCGATCAATAGGCTGCGCGGTAGATCTTTTCGATATCATCGGCGCTCAGGCGGCGCGGATTATTACGCATCAGCCTGTCAATCTTGCTCGCCTCCAGCGCCATTTCAGGAATGGCGTTTTCCGGGACACCGAAGTGACTGATGCCACGCGGGATATCGACGCTCGCGCACAACGCTGCCATGGCATGCACGGCGCGATCGGCCGCGTCGCGCGCGGACAGCCCTTCGACACGCTCGCCAAGCGCCTGGGCGATGTCCCGGAAGCGCTCCGCGCAGGCCAGCTTGTTCCAATCCATCACGTAAGGCAGCAGCAGTGCGTTGCTGACGCCGTGAGCAATGTTGAAACGTCCGCCCAGCGGATACGCCAAGGCATGGACCGCACCGACGCCGGCGTTGCCGAAGGCCATCCCGGCCATCAGACTGGCAGTGGCCATGTCTTCACGTGCTTTCAGGTCATCAGGGTTCGCGTAAGCCTTCGGGAGGGCCGACGCGATCATACGGATCGCGCCAATTGCCAGCGCATCCGTGATAGGCGATGCATTTACCGAAAGGTAGGACTCAACCGCATGAACCAGCGCATCCACACCACTCGCCGCAGTGACGCCTCGCGGGCAAGTGAGCGTCATGCCAGGGCTCACGAGCGCCACGTCCGGCAGCAGGTAGTCGCTGACGATGCCCTTCTTCAACTGCGCCTGTTTGTCCGAAAGGATGGCCACGTTGGTCACCTCCGACCCCGTGCCCGCCGTGGTGGGAATCGCGATCAGCGGCGGACCCTTGCGTCTTACGAGATCCACACCGAACAAGGCTTCCAGCGGCCCGTCATGGCCGGCGAATGCCGCCACGCTCTTGGCGATATCGATTGCGCTGCCGCCCCCTACCCCGATCAGGCCATCGTGCCCTCCCTCGCTGTACGCGGACATGCACTGTTCGACGATGGCGATTTCCGGCTCGGGCTTTACGTCATCGAAGACGCCGTAGGCTCGGCCTGCCAGCTTGTCCAGCACGAGCTGCACAGTACCAGACTTCATCAGAACGGCATCGGTGACAATCAGTGGATTCGAAACATCCAGACGGGACAGTTCGGCATCAAGCTGCTCCACGGCATCTCGGCCTGTGATCAGCTTGTTGGCGATCTTGAAGGAAGCAATGCTCATCGGGCACACCCTTGTTCGTTGTTATGGCTTTTGAGTCACAAAGCCAAAGGCGTGCCATGCGACTCAAAGGCCCGGAACGAGGGCATCACAGCGAAAACTGTAACGCGGAAGCGTAGAGGCAGCGATTAGAAATCCAATCGCTATTCGCAGGTCCGATCGCAAAACTAATCGCTGCGCTCCCAGCGCTTCATCTTCTGCACCACGGTCGCCTGACTGACACCGAGGGCTTTGGCCGCACCGCGGGTAGTCCCGTACTTCTGCAGTGCGCGGCGGATTGCGCCACGCTCTGCCAACTCCACGACACGCCGCAAGGGAAGCCCTGCATCCGGGCTGGAATCAGGCTCGGCTGCGCGGTACTCGGCAGGCAGGTCCAAGGACCGAATGCGCTCGCCTTCGCAAGTTACAACCAGACGCTCGACCAGGTTGATGAGCTCTCGGATATTACCCGGCCAGCGATACTCCATGAGCCAGTCCATGGCCTCCAGATCCCACTCAAGCTGCTGGCCGTGAATGCGGTTGAAGTGGTCCAGGTAGTGGCGCAACAGGGGCGCGATCTCGTCGCGTCGTTCGCGCAGGGGCATCAATTGCAAGGGCACAACGTTCAACCGGTAAAACAGGTCGGCGCGGAACGCGCCCTCTTCCACCATCTGTCTTAAGTTTCGGTGCGTCGCGGTGACAATGCGTACATCGACTTCGCGTAGCTCCAACCCGCCCACCGGAATGAAGCGGCTTTCTTCGACCACTTTCAGCAGCTTGACCTGCAGGCTCAACGGCAAGTCACCGATCTCATCGAGAAACACCGTGCCGCGATTGGCAAGCTCCAGCAGCCCTCGCTTACCCTTGGCCGACGCGCCGGTGAAAGCGCCAGGCGCATAACCAAAAAGCTCGGCTTCGATAAGGTGTTCGGGCATAGCACCGCAGTTCAATGCCAGAAACGGCTCATTGGCTCGCTCGCTGGCATTATGAATGAAACGTGCAAGGAGGGTCTTGCCCACCCCTGTCTCGCCTTGGATCAGTACTTTCACGTCGCGCGCGGCGACCCGGCGGGCCAGGGCATAAAGCGCTGGATCTCCGAGCACGGAAGGCGACTGAAGCAACTCGTCTTGCTGTCCGGCATGCAACTTCGCGGTGCTGTTACGTAGCTGCTTGAGTTGCTGGAGCTCGTCGCGCTCGTGCTTCATGCGCAACAGCTCAGTCATATCTCGGACGACACTGACCACATACCGGATCGAGCGCCCCTCGCCGAAGATCGGCGAAGCGCTGACGAGCAGGCGCTTGCCATTACCGAGCCGTTGCATAACCGAAAATGGAACACGGTCGTCCAACACGCGAAGCGAAGCGGAGCGGGAAATGATGCCCTCACGCACCAGATCGACCATTCGGCGGCCGACCAGTGCTTGAGCTTTCAGCCCGGTCAAGCGCTCGTAGGCGCAATTGACCTTGAGGGTCACGCCCTCGCCGTCCGTGACATAGATGCCGTCATGGAGCGCGTCGAGCAGCTCCACAAGGCTGGGATCGTTGAGGTTCATTAACCGAGCACTAACGGGAAAATTTGCAGTGTACGCCTCGCAACAATGGCCATGCTGCTTGACCGCTTTGCTTGGCGGAACTTTCACCCGTAAGACTCGAGTACCGTTTTTGCAGCATAGGAGCGCCGACATACTCGCCGTCAACGCGTGAAGATCCTACGCTATGGAGCGCAAAGGAGGTCCCATGTCCGCATCGTCACGTCTGCTGCCCGTTCTTGTATTCATTGCTTCGCCGGCGTTTGCGCAAGCAGAGCCGCCTGCTGAGCCTGCCGAGCCAGCGCCTGCCGCCCCCGCCCAAACCAAGGTCTCCGAGCGCAGCGAACAGGAAGCCGCCGCGCTGATCCAGCGTCTTCCCGCCGAACAGCAGCGGACGCTGAAAGCTGATGACAGCGAGTTCCTGGCCTTGTGGCTGCCCGCGAATCGCGCCACGGCGCAGGGGACCGTCATCCTTGTCCCGGGCAACAACGAGACCGCCGACTGGCCGAAAGTTGTCGGGCCGCTACGCCGTACACTTCCAGAAAGTGGGTGGAACACGTTGAGCCTGACGTTGCCCGACCCTTTGGATCCGTTGACCGGCTACACCATTGGGACGGGACCGCGCGCTTCGACCACCCCACCCTCGGCGGACACGTCCCCTGAGACGAGCCCGGCCAGCGACGCGCCTGCCGAGCCGAGCGATAGTAATGTTGGCGATGCCGCACCGGCGGACGACCCAGAGCCTGACGTTGAGGCTGAGCCCGAGGCCAGCAAGATCGATCCCGAAACGCGCCGGAAGGCGCATGCGGATAGGGTATTCGCACGAATCCAGGCGGCCATTGATAGCGTGTCCGAGCAACAGCCGCCGTACGTCGTACTGGTAGGAAACGGCACAGGCGCGTATTGGTCAGCACGCTTCGCCAATGAACAGCAACCGGCCTCGCTCACCCATGTCGTGATGGTCAATGGCACGGATCCAGCCGGGTATCCACCTGCCCTCACCAACCTTGCCGCGACACTGAAGGCTGGCGTGGCGGACGTCGTCACGGGTACATCCGAAAACGAGCGGAAGGTCGCACAGGCGCGGCTGCAAGCGAGCAAACGTGAATCCCATCCGAACTATCACCAGATACGCCTTGGCGGCCTATCGGCTGACCGCGAGGTCGCCCAGGACCAACTGGTACGCCGGATACGGGGATGGCTCGATCGGCACTAGCGCGTACCAATCATCAAGCGCCCCTTGCCCCACTTCATTGCTCTGAGACTGGGAGCATCGATTCGTGAGGACGAGTAATCAGCGGAACCCGCGAACCTGACGAATCAGCTGGTAGGCCTGCTGCAGCGACCGCGTTTTATCCGTTGCCTCACGCAACCGCTCGGCGCTGGCGCCCTGGCCTGCCAGCTTGTCGGGATGGTGCGCACTCAGCGCCCGGCGGTAGGCTTTTTTTACCGCGTCTGCGGGGGTTTCCCGCGTAACGCCCAATAGCCGCATAGCCTCGGCGTAGCGAGCCTGCTCACCCATGGCGGGTGCCTTGGGCGTCGCCGTGCGAAAGGGGTCCAGTCGCAGCACGTTCTCTGCGGGCACCCCAAGCCATTTACCCCAAAGCACGATGAGCTCTCGGGTTGCCGTTGTGGCGCGTCCGTCAGCATTCGCCATCCGCCAACACGCGGACAGCATCTGCGTCACGTACTCCGGGCTCTCCCGAAGACGCTTGAGGGGCGCATGCAGCTTGATGTCTTCGCGCTTGCCTTGGCTGAAGGCGTCGATCGCCTTGCGCTGTCCCGCCGCATCGAGGCCGAGGCGTGACATCTCGGCACGCGCCTGACGGATATGCGCGTCGCGCACGACGCCGTCGCGCTTCGCTATGCGGCCAAGCATGATGAATAAGGTTTCGTTCCGGTCGACGGGCCGTGTTATGCGATTACGCAGATCGCGCCACGACGCCAGCTTCAGCCGACGGTCCAGCACCTGTCCCAGCAAGGCGCCGAGCAATGCACCTGGGATGCTGGCTGTTGCGAAGCCAATCCCCACGCCGGCAACCGTGCCGAGCCAGATCATGACGACCTGCCCGCCAACCGTTGCTCAACCTCAGCCAGCCGCTCGTGCGTACCGACATCAATCCAATCGCCTCGATAATGTTCGCCACCCAGGCGTCCGATGGCCTGCGCCTGCCGCAGAAGCGGAGCAAGCTTGAACGCGCCAGCGCCGCAACCCTCGAACAGGTTCGGATGGAGAATCGAGATACCGCTGAAGGTCAGCTTTTCACCGCTGTCGGCGATACGCCCACCCTGCAAGCCAAAATCGCCTGTGGGGTGGTGGGGCGGGTTGTCGACCAGAACGAGATGCGCAAGGTCGTCGCCCAGTTCACCCAGCCGCGCGAAGTCATAGTCGGTCCAGATGTCACCGTTCACTACAAGGAATGGCGTATCACCCAACAGCGATAAGGCTCGGTGAATGCCTCCGCCCGTTTCCAGCGGCTCGCCTTCGGGGGAATACTGAATGCGAACGCCGTATCGGTCTCCGCTTCCCAGGTAATCTTCGATCTGCGCGCCCAGCCAGGCATGATTGACCACCAGTTCGGTAAAGCCAGCCCGGGCCAGGGCTTCGACATGGTAGTCAATGAGCGGCTTGCCACCTGCTTTGACGAGTGGCTTGGGCGTATGCAGGGTGGTCGGGCGCATGCGTTCACCTTTCCCAGCCGCAAGGATCATTGCCTTCATGACGTAGCGCCTCCTGCGGGCGGCAACCCGGCAAGCAGCGAACGTAGATCAGCCAGTTCGGGCCGTCGAGCCAAGACAGCGTCTATATAGCCGAAGAAACGTGGCACATCCGCGACATACCGCGGCTTGCCGTCACGATGCCAGATGCGCGCGAAGATGCCGATCACCTTCAGGTGCCGTTGGACGCCCATCAGATCACTGGCGCGGTGAAACGCTTCGAAGCTCTCGTGGACCGGAATGCCAGCGGCACGCGCACGCTCCCAGTACAGCTGAAGCCAAGCCGTGATCTTCTCGTCTGGCCAACTGAGAAACGCGTCCTTGAACAGGCAGGTGATGTCATAGGTGACAGGGCCATTCACGGCATCTTGGAAGTCCAGGATGCCCGGATTAGGCGATGACACCATCAGGTTGCGTGGCATGTAGTCACGATGGACGAACACACGCGGCTGTTCCAGCGCGCTTTGCACAAGCACATCGCAGGTCTGCTCCCAATACCGCTGCTGCGTGCTATCGAGCTCTACGCTGACGTGTCGACCCAGATACCACTCTGGAAACAGCTGCAGCTCCCGGCGCAGTAGCGCGTCGTCATAGGCAGGCAGTGTCGAGACATCCGCTCGGGCCTGGATAGCCAGCAGCGCATCGATGGCTCGATCGAATAGCGCATCCGCGTTGGTTTCGTCCATCACATCCAGGAATGTCTGACTCCCCAGGTCGCTCAGCAGCAAAAATCCCTGTTTGAGGTCAGCCGCGTGAATCAGCGGTACATTCACACCCGTTTCGGCAAGGAGGCCAGCAATACGGACGAAAGGTTCGCAATTTTCCTGGGGCGGCGGCGCATCCATCGCAATTAGGGTGCGCCCGCCCGCGACCCAACGAAAATATCGACGAAAGCTTGCGTCACTGCTGGCCGGAACCAATGTCGATTCGGGAACCGGGCCCCATCCTTCGCGCGCGGAAAGTGCCGGCAACTCGCGGTCTAGCCAGTCTTGAAGCTGCTGCAAACGTACATCCTGAGTCATGGCCTTCGAGTCTCCCGAGCAGGCGCTAGCTGTTAAGCGGGTCATGCTTTATTATCCAGCATCTTTTTCAGCCCATCGAGAGGCATGCGGCCTCCTGCTCAGGCCGATGGCGCCAGGAAGCTCCGGACTTACAAGATGGCATCGAAACTCCCCGCGTTCCGTACCAAGTTCCCTCTCCTGTTCACTGGTGGCCTGCTCCTGTTGCAGCCCGTCAGCAGCATCAGCGCTGCCGAGCAGTTCAATTGCCAACCTGGGCCGACAGGGGCCTGGGCATGTAGCCCGAAGGCCGCACCGGCCGTGCAGCCACCGCGACCGCAGCATAGCGAGAGCGCTGTCAGCGCCGCGACGCCCGAGGAGCTGCAGACCGGCGATCGTACGACATCGCGGCGAGCGGCCCGGCCGAGCGAAGACTTCAGCCGCCTGGACTGGGTGCCGCGTGATCAGCTGACACCTGCGCAGCTTGCAGAGGCCGGCCCGTATTGCGCCGGTGCGTACATTGAGCCAACGCGTCCCGGCATGAATGACAACACGCCGATGAGTCAGGCGCCGACCTATCTATCGGCCAAGGCGTCGCGCTATCAGCAGGAAGAGCAGATCGCCACGCTCGCGGGCGATGTGGTCATGCGTCAGTCGAGCCTGCAGGTCGAGGCCGACGAGGCCAACCTCCACCAGTTGGATAACCGCGGAGAGCTTCAGGGCAACGTCAAGCTTCGCGACAAGGGCTTCCTGGTGCTGGGCGACCGCGCTCAGATCAAGCTCGACAGCGGTGAAGCGGAAGTCGACAACGCCGAATACGTGATGCATGACGCGCACGCACGCGGCAGCGCCAGCTACGCCAAGCGTGAGGTAACGTCCATCGTACGGTTGAAGGACGGCACCTATACGCGCTGCGAACCGGGCGACAACGCCTGGCAGCTCAAGGGCAACAACGTAACGCTCAACCCGGCCACGGGTTTTGGTACGGCCACGAACGTTACCTTGCGCGTCAAGAACGTCCCGATTTTCTATACGCCGTACATCTACTTCCCGATCGACGACCGCCGCCAGTCAGGCTTTCTGCCGCCGAGCTTTAGCACGGCGAGCAAGACGGGCTTCTCGATCGTTACGCCTTACTACATCAACCTTGCGCCGAACTACGACGCCACCATTTACCCGCGGTATATGGCCAAGCGCGGCCTACTCATGGAAGGTGAATTCCGCTACCTGACGCGCAACAGCGAGGGGCAGGTAGGTGGCGCGTTCCTGCGCGACAAAGATGACGACCGCAAGCTCCAGTCAGACTATCGCGACGATCGCTGGATGGTGAACGTTCAGAATCGGACTGGATTTGACTCGCGCCTCATGGCAGAAGTCGATTACACCGACGTCAGCGATCCTTACTATTTCCAAGACCTGACTAGTCAGATGGATATCGACGGCCAACGCCGCGAGTTTCTTAATCAGCGCGGAACGTTAACCTATCGCGGTGACAGCTATACCGCTCGGTTCAACGCGCATGCCTACGAACGCGCTACCGTCGTAAACATCACGCCTTACGATCGGCTCCCGCAAATTACCCTTGACGGCCAGTTGCCGTTCGAGCCGGGCGGATTGAATTTCGCCTACAGCACCGAAGCTGTCCGCTTCGAACGCAGCCTGCGCAACGGAAACTTCATTAATGAGGACGGCATACCAGAGCAATGGTATGACGATCGACTGCAGGGCCTTGCGAGAGCTGAAGGCGACCGACTCCATGTGGAGCCCTCTGTTAGCTTGCCGCTCGACTGGACTTGGGGCTACGTCAAACCTACCGCCAAGTACCTCCAGACCAATTACGATTTGGATCTGGATTCCGCCGGTCGCAGCACGCTGGCTGAAACAGGTGAGACCTATAACAGCAGTGTTAGTCGAGGCGTAGGGCTGTTCAGCCTGGACTCCGGGCTTTACTTTGATCGACAAACATCCCTATTCGGCACACAAGCGCGCCAGACGCTCGAACCGCGCCTGTTTTATCTCCACGTGCCGAACAAGGACCAGAGCGACATCCCTGTCTTTGACACGAGCGAGTACACCTTTAGCTACGCGTCTTTGTTCCGGGAAAACCGTTTCACAGGGCGTGATCGTATCGGCGACGCCAATCAGGTTTCGCTCGGCGTGACCAGCCGCTGGATCGAGGATAATGGCTTCGAGCGTCAGCGCCTGAGCGTTGGTCAGGCCTACTACTTCCGTGACCGCGAAGTGCAAATGCCGTTGATCAACTATCGCGAGCGGCAGGACGCCACCTCCAGCGTATCGCCTTACGCGCTTGAGTACATGTACCGCTTCAACCGCGACTGGCGCCTGAACGCAGATTACAACTGGGATCCGGACAGCCACGAAACTCGCTCCGGCAGCCTGATGTTCCATTATCAACCAGAGAGCGATCCCCGGAAGATCGTGAATGTGGGTTATCGCTACCGTAACGACACCATGCGATTCGACCAGGCCACAGGTCGCTGGACCTACGGCAGCGACTACGGCACGGCTGGAACGCCGGAATACATCAAGGATTACTACAAGATCCAGCAGCATGACCTTTCCGTCATCTGGCCGATCGTCCCGCAATGGAGCGTCGTCGCTCGCTGGCAGTTCGACTATAACCGCAGCCGCACGCTGGAAGCCTTCGGTGGCTTCGAGTACGACAGCTGCTGCTGGAAGCTGCGCCTGATCAACCGTTATTGGGTCGACTACGACGAGACGAGCCTCAATCCGAGCCGAAACGAAGACCCGGATCGGGGAATTTTCCTTCAAATCGTCCTCAAAGGCTTGGGCGGCATCTTCGGCAACAAGACCGAAGGCTTCCTCGACCAAGGCATTCAAGGTTTCAGAGAACGTGAAGATCAAGCTATGTGATTTCCTCCGGCCGGCATTGCTCAGCGCAATGCTGGTCGGCAGCACCCTGGCGCATGCCCAGGTGCAGCCGCTCGACCGAGTCGTCGCCATCGTCGACAACGATGTCGTCATGCAAAGCCAGCTCGACCAACGTGTGCGAGAGGTGCAGCAGACCATCGCACGCCGCGAAGGCGGTGCGCCTGACCCTGCAGCGCTTCGCGGCCAGGTGCTGGACCGGCTTATCGTCGAAAACATCCAGCTCCAATTGGGTGCCCGCGCCGGTATTCGCATTTCCGATGACGAGCTGAACCAGGCAATGGAGACCATTGCCCAGCGCAACAACATGACACTGGACCAGTTCCGCGGCGCTGTAGCACGTGACGGTTTGTCGTACGAGCAGGCACGCGAGCAGGTACGTCGCGAGATGATCATCAGCCGGGTGCGCCAGCGTCAGGTAGGTGAGCGCATTCAGGTCAGCGACCAGGAGCTTCAAAACTTCATGGCGTCGGATCTCGGTCGCATGCACCTGTCCGATGACTTCCGCCTGGCCAATATCCTGATTCCTGTGCCGGACGGCGCTTCGACCGCCAATATTCAGGACGCCGAAGCGCGCGCCCAGCAGGTTTACCGCCAGCTGCAGCAGGGTGCTGACTTTGGCCAACTCGCCATCGCCAATTCCGCTGGCGAGAACGCCTTCGATGGCGGCGAGATCGGCTGGCGCAAAGCCGCCCAGCTGCCTGCCCCGTTCGACAACATGGTTGGCAGCATGTCCGTTGGCGATGTCACTCAACCCGTGCGCACGCCCGGCGGCTTCATCATGCTGAAGGTTCTGGAAAAGCGCGGCGCAGGCAACCAGGTCCGTGACGAAGTTCACGTCCGCCACATCCTCATCAAGCCAAGTGAAATCCGCAGCGAGCAGGAAACGCAAAAGCTGATCGAGCGTCTCTACCAGCGGATCCAGAACGGTGAAGACTTCGCGACGCTCGCCAAGAGCTTCTCTGAAGATCCGGGCTCGGCACTGAACGGTGGCGACCTGAACTGGGTTGATCCAAGCAACCTCGTACCGGAATTCCGGCAGGTAATGGAGCAAGCGCCTCAAGGCCAGCTCTCGCGCCCTTTCCAGACGCAGTTTGGCTGGCACATCCTCGAGGTGCTGGGCCGCCGCGCCACGGACGCCAGTGATGATGCGCGCCGTCAGCAGGCGCTTACGCTCCTGCGCAACCGCAAGTACGACGAAGAGCTGCAGAACTGGCTAGGCCGCATCCGGGACGAGGCCTACGTAGAAATCAAGAAGTGATCCCGTTCGCGATCACCGCTGGCGAACCGGCAGGCATTGGTCCCGACCTCTGCCTGCTGGTCGCACAAAAGGCGCACCCCGCGCCACTCGTGGTCATTGCCAGCCAGGCATTGCTCGCTCAGCGGGCTCAACAACTGGGCCTGCCTGTCTCGCTGAAAACCGTCACACAATCATCGCTCCCGCCCGCACCTGCCGGGCCCGGCGAGTTGTACGTGCTCGATGTTCCGCTGACAGCGGAGGTAACCTCCGGGCAGCTCGATGCGCGCAATGCCCATTACGTGCTCGACACGTTGACGATCGCGATTCAAGGGTGTGTAGTCGGGCAGTTCGCAGGCATCATTACCGCCCCTGTCCACAAAGGCATCATCAACGATGCTGGCATTCCCTTCTCGGGGCATACCGAATTCCTGCAGGCGCAGACCGCATCCGAGCAAGTGGTCATGATGCTGGCCACGCGCGGCCTGCGAGTGGCCCTTGCTACCACTCATCTGCCGCTAAGCGCCGTACCTGCTGCTATAACCCCGCGCCTGCTTACCTCGGTCGTGAGAATTCTCGATCACGACCTGCGCACCAAGTTTGGAATACAGGACCCGCGGATTCTCGTGTGCGGACTGAACCCCCACGCTGGCGAAGGCGGCCACCTCGGGCGAGAGGAAATCGACGTCATCGAGCCTACCCTTGCCCAGCTTCGTACAGAGGGTATGAACCTGGTGGGTCCATTGCCTGCCGATACGCTATTCACGCCCAAGCACCTCGATCGTTGTGATGCCGTGCTGGCCATGTATCACGATCAGGGCCTACCCGTTCTCAAATACAAAGGCTTCGGGGCAGCGGTAAACGTCACCCTCGGCTTACCGATCGTGCGTACATCCGTTGACCACGGCACGGCACTAGACCTCACAGGCACGGGCAACATCGACACCGGCAGCCTGGAAGTCGCTCTTGAGACTGCCTTTGAGATGACGGGCACCCCCCGCTGAACCAACACTATCGTGTCGCCTTCGGTTACGCCGCGATGCGAAGGCACGCCTTGGTCATCTGTTAAACTTCCCACCTTTCGCCTTCGCGCCCGTTCGCCTGGAAATACCATGTCCGAGTTTCAACCTCATCGCGCCCGTAAACGCTTCGGCCAGAACTTCCTGCACGATGCCGGCGTCATTCATCGCATCCTCCGCGCCATTCACCCCCGCGCGGGCGAGCGGCTCGTGGAGATCGGGCCTGGGCAAGGCGCAATCACCGAAGGCCTGGTAGGCAGCGGTGCTGAGCTCGATGTAATCGAACTCGACCTAGACCTTATCCCGCTGCTCAAGCTTCGCTTCGGGCTTGAACCCAACTTCCGCCTGCACCAGGGCGATGCGATGAAGTTTGACTTCGCCAGCCTCGATAGCGGGCCGCACGAGCTTCGCGTCGTCGGCAACCTGCCGTACAACATTTCGACCCCTTTGATCTTCCACCTGCTGGAGCAGGCGCATCTGATCAAGGACATGCACTTCATGCTCCAGAAGGAAGTGGTGGAGCGCATGGCGGCGGTGCCGGGTGGCGGCGACTGGGGCCGATTGTCGATTATGGTTCAGTACCATTGTCGGGTGGAGCATCTGTTCCACGTTGGTCCAGGCGCGTTCAACCCGCCACCAAAGGTCGACTCGGCCATCGTCCGTCTTGTCCCTTACGAAACACCGCCGCATCCTGCCAAGGACCCGGCGTTGCTGGAGCGCGTGGTGCGAGAGGCGTTCAACCAACGCCGCAAGACGCTGCGCAACACGCTTAAGTCCGTGTTGACCGGCGACGAAATCGAAGCGGCCGGCGTGGACGGGAGCTTGCGACCCGAACAGCTCGACCTCGCCGCCTTCGTGCGCCTGGCCGATCAACTCGCGCTCAAGACTGTCGATATTTCTTGAGTCACCGATATCCCAGAACGAGCCTTGCCCATGCATGATCCGCGTAACCAGATCGACGTCAGCGTCGTCAGCCGCTTCCTGCCGGAACAGTCCGAGCCCGATCAGGACCGGTTCGCCTTCGTCTACACGGTGACCATCCAGAACAATGGCGAACAGGCTGCACAACTGCTCGCGCGCCACTGGCTCATCACGGACGGCGATGGCAAGGTTCAAGAGGTACGCGGGCCGGGCGTCATTGGCCAGCAGCCGCTCATCGAGCCGGGCCAGAGCCATGTCTATAGCAGCGGCACCGTGATCGCGACGCGGGTCGGTAGCATGCAGGGCAGCTACCAGATGGTTGCCCAGAATGGCCAACGCTTCGAAGCGTCCATTGCGCCTTTCCGGTTGGCGGTTCCCGGAGCCCTGCACTGATGGCGGTATATGCTGTCGGGGATTTGCACGGCTGCCTCGACCCGCTCAAACGCCTGCTCGATGACGTTCGTTTCGATCAGGCCAACGATCGCCTCTGGCTTGTGGGCGATCTGGTCAACCGCGGGCCGCAGTCGCTAGAAACGCTTCGTTATCTCTACGGCATCCGCGACTCGCTCGACATCGTGCTTGGCAATCATGACCTGCATCTGCTCGCTGTCTTCCATCGAGTCGACAGGCTCAAGAAGAACGACACGCTCAAGGGCATTCTGGGCGCCGACGACGGCCCTGAGCTGATGCGTTGGCTACGGATGCAGCCATTGATGCGTTATGACGCGCAGCGTCGTATCGCGCTCGTCCATGCAGGCATTCATCCGCAATGGAATGTCGAGAAGGCACTCAAGCGAGCTGCTGAAGTCGAGGCCGTGCTGAAAGATGACGAGCGTGTTGCCGACTTCCTTGATGGCATGTACGGCAACGAGCCCGCGCGCTGGAATGGAAACCTTACCGGTATCGATCGCCTGCGGGTGATCACCAACTGTTTCACCCGTATGCGCTTCTGCACGGCGGATGGCAAACTGGAGTTCAAGGCCAAGGAAGGACTCGACAGCGCGCCTGAAGGCTTCGCACCGTGGTTCTCATTCCCTCGTCAGTCCGCAGGTACACGTATCATCTTCGGCCACTGGGCGGCGCTCGAGGGCCGCTGCGACGCACCTGGCATTGAGGCGCTGGATACAGGCTGTGTCTGGGGAGGCCAAATGACGCTTCTGAATGTAGACACCGGCCAGCGCCACGGCTGCGACTGCGCCCGCTGAGCCGCCTCCTCAACCGTAATCGCGAGATCGACATGTCCGATACCTTCACCCGCATCACCCCGGAACAGGCGCAGGCCATGCGCGAGCAGGGCGCCGAGTTCGTCGACATCCGGGATCCGAACAGCTACGCCACTGGCCATATTTCGGGCGCGAAGCGTCTGGACAACCAGAACGTCACAGACTTCATCGCCAACGCTGATCTCGACAAGCCGCTTGTCGTCGTTTGCTATCACGGTCACTCGAGCCAAGGCGCGGCCGCGTATCTCGTCGGCCAAGGCTTCTCGGAAGTGTTCAGCATGGATGGCGGCTTCGAGATGTGGAACAGCGTTTACCCGCAACACGTCGAGCGTTCCGAAACCGACTAAGGCTCGGACCGCTCCAGCCACGTCATCGACATACGCGTTCACGCCGTTTTCCGCTGTGCGGCTTCCGTCCCCGATGCCGCGCCGCGCCAGCCCCTCAGCGCCTCCCGCCCCTTTCAGACGAGTCCGGCCCGCCATAATATTCACGTAACACTTGCCATGGTCGGCCAGATAAAGAACTATCCTTGAAGACAGGCCATCAAACTTTTGGGGAGAGCCGGCCAACGGCTTTCGGGACCTCAGCAACGTCCATTCAGGTGTTTGTGGAGTTCGTCGGGCGCGCTGCGCTCCGGCGGCCTGTATGTGCGTGAACGATCCCGCGCCGGCTCCGTGCAGCGAGCGAGGAGACGTCATGAGTATATTCAGCCATTTCCAACAACGCTTCGAGGCAACACGGCAGGAAGAGTATTCGCTCCAGGAATACCTCGACCTGTGCAAGCAGGACAGAGGCGCCTACGCGACCGCGGCGGAGCGCATGTTGATGGCTATCGGAGAGCCGGAACTGGTCGATACCGCAACCGACCCACGTCTTTCACGCATCTTTTCCAACAAGGTCATCCGACGCTATCCCACCTTTGCCGACTTCCACGGCATGGAGGAAGCGATCGAGCAAATCGTCTCCTACTTCCGTCACGCCGCGCAGGGCCTGGAAGAAAAGAAACAGATCCTCTATCTGCTGGGCCCCGTTGGCGGTGGTAAGTCGTCCCTCGCTGAAAAGCTCAAGCAATTAATCGAGAGAGTGCCCTTCTATGCGATCAAGGGCTCGCCTGTTTTCGAATCCCCGCTGGGCCTGTTCAACCCCCGTGAGGACGCGCAGATCCTCGAAGAGGACTACGGCATCCCGCGCCGCTATCTGTCATCGATCATGTCGCCGTGGGCGACCAAGCGCCTGCAGGAGTTCGGCGGCGACATCAGCCAGTTCAGGGTAGTAAAGCTCTACCCATCGATCCTCAACCAGATTGCCGTTGCCAAGACCGAGCCAGGCGACGAGAACAACCAGGACATTTCCGCGCTTGTCGGCAAGGTCGATATCCGCAAGCTGGAAGAATTCCCACAGAACGACGCCGACGCCTACAGCTATTCGGGCGCGCTGTGCCGGGCCAACCAAGGCCTGATGGAATTCGTGGAGATGTTCAAGGCGCCGATCAAGGTCCTCCACCCCTTGCTGACCGCCACCCAGGAAGGCAACTACAACAGCACTGAAGGCCTGGGCGCGATCCCCTATTCCGGCATATTGCTGGCCCACTCCAACGAATCGGAATGGCACACCTTCCGCAACAACAAGAACAACGAGGCGTTCATCGACCGGATCTACATCGTCAAAGTACCGTATTGCCTGCGTGTGTCCGACGAAATTCGCATCTACGACAAGCTGCTCGAGAACAGCTCCCTCGCCAATGCGCACTGCGCCCCTGACACACTGAAGATGCTGGCCCAGTTCTCCACCCTGTCGCGTTTGAAGGAGCCGGAGAACTCCAACATCTATTCGAAGATGCGCGTCTACGATGGCGAAAACCTCAAGGACACCGACCCAAAGGCAAAGTCCATCCAGGAATACCGCGACAACGCGGGCGTCGACGAAGGCATGAATGGGCTGTCGACCCGCTTCGCCTTCAAGATCCTTTCCAAAGTCTTCAACTTCGACCCCCATGAAGTGGCGGCCAACCCGGTTCATCTGCTCTATGTGCTTGAACAGCAGATCGAGCAGGAGCAGTTTCCGGCCGAAGTGCGCGAAAGGTACCTGCGTTTCCTCAAGGAATACCTGGCACCGCGCTACGTCGAGTTCATCGGCAAGGAAATCCAGACGGCTTACCTTGAGTCGTACAGCGAGTACGGTCAGAACATCTTTGATCGCTATGTGCTCTACGCGGATTTCTGGATCCAGGACCAGGAGTACCGCGACCCCGAGACCGGGGAGATCCTCAACCGTGCCGCCCTGAACGAAGAACTGGAGAAGATCGAGAAGCCGGCCGGCATCAGCAATCCCAAGGATTTCCGCAACGAAATCGTCAACTTCGTGCTACGGGCGCGTGCCAACAACAATGGCAAGAACCCGAGCTGGCTGTCCTACGAGAAGCTGCGAGCCGTCATCGAGAAGAAGATGTTTTCCAACACGGAGGACCTGCTTCCGGTCATTAGCTTCAACGCCAAGGCCAGCAAGGAAGATCAGCAGAAGCACAACGACTTCGTCACGCGGATGGTCGAGCGCGGCTACACCGAGAAGCAGGTCCGCCTGTTGTCGGAGTGGTACTTGCGGGTCCGTAAGTCGCAGTAAGAGTGGCGAGGGCATGCAGGCCGTACGCGTGTCCTCACCGCTCCAAACCCAGAAGTCGCTAGGTGGGCCACCGCCGTCGGATAGCTTCCGCACGACTGCCCACCCCAGCCTGGAGGGCTCGTATGAGCTACGTGATCGACCGACGACTCAATGGCAAGAACAAGAGCACGGTGAACCGCCAGCGTTTTCTGCGGCGTTACCGTGAGCACATCAAGAAGGCGGTAGAGGAAGCCGTCGGGCGGCGCTCCATCACTGACATGGAGAACGGCGAGCAGATCAGCATTCCCGGTCGAGACATTGACGAACCGGTCCTGCATCACGGTCGCGGCGGGCGGCAGACCATCGTCCACCCCGGCAACAAGGAGTTCAGCTCAGGCGAACGCATCCCGCGTCCGCAAGGTGGCGGTGGCGGCGGCCGCGGGTCGGGCAAAGCCAGTAACTCTGGCGAAGGCATGGACGATTTCGTCTTCCAGATCACCCAGGAAGAGTTCCTCGACTTCATGTTCGAGGACCTTGAACTTCCCAATCTGGTGAAGCGCCACCTCACCGGCGCCGAAACCTTCAAGACCGTTCGTGCGGGCATCAGCAGTGAAGGCAATCCATCGCGGATCAACATCGTGCGTACGCTCCGCTCGGCGCATGCGCGGCGTATCGCGCTTTCCGGCAGCAGCCGTCGCAAGTTGCGTGAGGCCAAGCTCGAGCTGGAGCGCCTTAAGCTTCAGGAGCCGGACAACATCGGCGATATTCGTGCCATCGAGGAAGAAATTGCGCGCCTGCGTGCACGCATCGAACGCGTCCCCTTCCTCGATACATTCGATGTGAAGTACAACCTGCTCACCAAGCAGCCCAATCCCAGTTCGAAGGCCGTCATGTTCTGCCTGATGGACGTGTCGGGCTCCATGACCCAGGCGACCAAGGACGTCGCCAAACGGTTTTTCATCCTCCTGTACCTGTTCCTCAAGCGAAACTACGACAAGATCGAAGTCGTGTTCATCCGCCACCACACCAGCGCCAAGGAAGTGGACGAGGAAGAGTTCTTCTACTCGCGCGAAACTGGCGGCACGATTGTGTCGAGTGCGCTCAAGCTCATGCAGGAGATCATGGCCGAGCGTTATCCCATCAATGAATGGAACATCTACGGCGCCCAGGCTTCGGACGGCGACAACTGGAACGACGACTCCCCAGTCTGCCGCGATATCCTCATCAACCAGATAATGCCGTTCGTGCAGTACTACACCTACGTGGAAATCACGCCGCGTGAGCACCAGGCACTGTGGTACGAGTACGAAGCCGTGCGTGAGGCATTCTCAGACGCCTTCGCCCAGCAGCAACTGGTCTCGGCGGGGGACATCTACCCGGTCTTCCGGGAGCTCTTCCAGAGGAGACTCGCCGCATGACGCCCCGTGAACGGAAAGGCCCGATTTCCACCGGATCGGAATGGACGTTCGAGCTCATCCGCGAATACGACCACCACATCGCGCGGATCGCCGAGCGCTATGCGCTGGATACCTACCCGAACCAGATCGAAGTGATCACCGCCGAGCAGATGATGGATGCCTATGCATCCGTGGGCATGCCGCTGGGCTATCACCATTGGTCCTACGGCAAGCACTTCCTGCATACGGAGAAGCACTACAAGCGCGGACAAATGGGCCTGGCATACGAGATCGTGATCAATTCCGATCCCTGCATCGCCTACCTCATGGAAGAGAACACCATGTGCATGCAGGCGCTGGTCATCGCGCACGCCTGCTACGGCCACAACAGCTTTTTCAAGGGCAACTACCTGTTCCGCACATGGACGGATGCCAGCTCCATCATCGACTACCTGGTGTTCGCCAAGCAGTACATCATGAAGTGCGAGGAGCGACACGGGATCGATGCCGTCGAGAACCTGCTCGACTCCTGCCATGCACTCATGAACTACGGTGTGGATCGCTACAAGCGGCCTTACCCGATATCGGCCGAAGAAGAGCGCCAGCGCCAGAAGATCCGCGAGGAGCACATCCAGCGCCAGGTCAACGATCTGTGGCGCACGATCCCCCGAGGTGAGCACAAGCACGACGAGGAAGATTCGAAGCGCTTCCCGGCCGAACCGCAGGAAAACATCCTGTACTTCATCGAGAAGCATGCGCCACTGCTCGAACCCTGGCAGCGTGAAGTGGTGCGTATCGTTCGCAAGATTGCTCAGTACTTCTATCCGCAGCGCCAAACGCAGGTCATGAACGAAGGCTGGGCTACCTTCTGGCACTACACACTGGTGAATGACCTTTACGATGAAGGCCTGGTCACCGACGGCTTCATGCTGGAGTTCCTGCAATCCCACAGCAGCGTGATCTTCCAGCCATCCTTCGACAGCCCTTACTACAGCGGCATTAACCCCTACACGCTCGGTTTCGCCATTTTCAGCGACATTCGTCGCATGTGCGAAAACCCCACCGACGAGGATCGACACTGGTTTCCGGATATCGCTGGCGGCGACTGGCTGAGCACCATCAAGTTCGCCATGCAGAGCTTCAAGGACGAAAGCTTCATCCTGCAGTACCTCTCGCCCAAGGTGATTCGCGACCTGAAGCTGTTCAGCATTCTCGACGACGACCACAAGGACGAACTGCTCGTTTCGGCGATCCATGACGATGGGGGCTACCGGACGATCCGGGAACTGCTGGCCGCCCAGTACAACCTGGGGAACCGTGAACCCAATGTGCAGATCTGGAACGTGAACCGCCGGGGTGATCGCTCGCTGACACTTCGCCATACGCAACACGATCGCAAGCCGCTGGGTGACTCGACCGAGGAAATCCTCAGGCACCTACACCGGTTGTGGGGCTTCGATGTACACCTTGAAACGGCGTCTAGCGATCAGGTCGTGAGCGTGCAACACATGCCGCCGCGCTCCGAACGCACCGAAGATGGCGAATACCCCCGCCTGGACCTCGCGTTCTCACGATCTAAATAGCCAAGAAGCCCGCGAGCATCTGGCTCGCGGGCCTCTCCAGGCCTGCCCCACGATCGCCCGGATTCCTTCGGCTCCTTCCTTCGCAGGGCAACATGTCCCACCTCGCTGCTGCCCTGCCTGTAGAAGCCAGCCGGGCTGCGTACAGCTTGCGAGCGATCAGGCGTCCCTTCCCCACCGCTGCTAACACCAGCCAATCCTTCTGACCGCTCCCACCCAAAACCCGTATCCTTCCAAACCGGAGGAGACTTATTCATGCAGATTTACAAAGTGGGTGGCGCCGTCCGCGACCGATTGCTCGGCCGGCCAGTGACGGAAATCGATTGGGTCGTAGTCGGCTCGACCGCCGAAGAGATGATCGCCAAGGGCTTCAAACCCGTTGGCTCAGACTTCCCCGTGTTCCTCCACCCGAAGACGGGCGAGGAATATGCCCTCGCCCGCACCGAGCGTAAGAGCGGGCGCGGCTATGGTGGTTTCGTCTTCCACGCCAGCCCGGACGTGACGCTGGAGCAGGATCTCATCCGTCGGGACCTCACCATCAATGCCATGGCCGAGGACGACGATGGCAACGTCATCGATCCTTACGGCGGAAAGACTGACCTCGAAGCCCGCCTGCTGCGCCATGTATCGCCGGCGTTTGCCGAAGATCCGCTCCGCGTCCTGCGCGTGGCCCGCTTCGCCGCGCGTTATGCGCCACTGGGATTTGTCATTGCCGAAGAAACCCAGGCGCTGATGACCGAGCTCGCCCGCTCAGGCGAGCTGGAAGCGTTAACGCCAGAAAGAAGCTGGAAGGAGACCTCCCGCGCGCTTATGGAGCCACGCCCGGACGTGTTCATCGACACCCTTCATCGCTGCGGCGCCCTGGCTGCGCTGTTGCCGGAAGTCGAAACGCTGTTCGACGCATACCAGGACGAACCGTTACTCAAGCTGCTCAGAACGAGCGCCAAGGCAGATGCGCCGCTACCCATTCGGTGGGCACTGCTGCTAAGAGATATCGGCGATCTGCCCGACCAGGACGCCACAGCCGTCGACGCGGTCAACCAGCGCGGCAAGGTCCCCCGCGACTGCCACGAGCTGTCTCAACTCGTAGCGCGCTATCACAATGACGCCGCTGTGGTTCAAACGCTGCCACCGCATGTCCTCCTAGACATACTCCAGCGCTTCGACGTCTATCGGCGCCCTCAGCGACTCGACGCCTTCATAGAAGCCGAGCGCATCTATGCGCAGAGTCTTGGCGTCGATTACCCCGCGGGCGCATGGCTGGCTGAAGCCGCCAACGAGGTGCGGGCAGTGCAGCCCCAGAGGCTGATTGAACAGGGGTTCAAGGGCGCAGCGCTCGGCGAAGCGCTGCATGCCGCACGGTTGAATGCCCTCGCCAAACATCAGGGCAGGTAAGCGGGGTTACCGGGGCACCTTGGGCGATGCCCGGCACGCCCGGGCACGTCGATCGCGCTCACGCGTTTGGCGCGGGCTCGATCAACATGCTCTTCGGCGTGAGTGAACGTCCCTTCCAGGTGAAATCCACAGGTTTCAAGGCCTGGATGATCTCCCCCTCCCGCCAGAGTGCGCTGTACGTCTTGGCGGCAATTGGGTGGACTCGGTCGGGGGCCAGCATCGACAGCGGCCAGAGCACGAACGCATTGCGCAGGATTTCGGCGCGCGGCAGGACGAGGCCGTTGAAATCACCCGTGCAATCGCCATACAGCAGTACATCGATATCCAATGGCAGGCCCTTGCGATCCGGCGCGTAGCGTCCGTTATTCGCTTCAATGTGTTTTAGCTGCAAACTCAGCTCTGCCAGCGGCAGATCGGTGTAGCCCATCACCACCATGTTGTAGAACGGGCCACTGCGAATGCCAACCGGCTCGCTTTCGAAGACCGCCGAACATTCAAGCTCGCCGATCAACGCCGAAAGGGCATCGAGCCCAGCCGTGAGATGCCGCTCTCGATCGATATTGGTGCCAAGGCCCAGATAGATTTGCGTCACGGTCGGCCACGCTCGATTTCCACGCCTACACCGCGGGCTGCCGGCACCGCGCCCGGCTTCGTCACGCGTACACGCAGCCATGAGATGCCGAACTCTGACATGAGGGTCTCGGCGAGCCGCTCGGCGAAGGTTTCTACCAGCTCGTAGCGAGCCGTGTCGGCAAAGGCCTGGATACGCTGCGAAACGGTCGCGTAATCCAGCGCCTTGGAAAGATGGTCTTCCTGCGCGGGCGAGCGATTGTCCCAGGCGAACACCAGGTCGAGGCTCAGGCACTGGCGGATGTCGCGCTCCCAGTCATAGGCGCCGATGACCGTGTCCACTTCCAGCCCTTCGATGAATACCTTGTCCAAAGCGTCCTCCGCGACGCGACAGCCACTGGGGCTGTCGTTAGAATCCAAGGCTAAAGCGCCCTGGATAATTTCAATGTACTGGCTGCTGATCACGCTTGCCTACCTGCTTGGCTCCGTCTCGTTCGCCATTCTGCTGAGCCGGCGCACCGGTGGGCTCGATCCCCGGACCGGCGGCTCCGGCAATCCCGGCGCGACCAACATGTGGCGCCTGGCCGGCCGGAAGCTGGCGCTGCTTACCCTGGTGGGCGATATCTGCAAGGGCGTAGCCCCGGTGCTTATCGCCCGGAGCCTTGGGCTGGGCGTCGATCAACAAGCCTGGATAGGGCTGGCGGCAGTGGTCGGGCATTTATATCCGCTCTATTTCCAGTTCCGCGGTGGCAAGGGCGTCGCGACCGCTGCAGGCGTCGTGCTCGCATTATCCCCACCGGCCGCGCTGCTCGGCGCCGCCGCCTGGCTCATGATCTTCAAGCTGACGCGGACCAGTTCGCTCGCCGCGCTTATCGCGACACCAGCGACCCTTCCGGTCATTGCCTGGCATCAGCCGCTTGCGCTTCTGCCGATGTGCCTGCTGACCATACTGGTCGTCTGGCGTCATCGGCGGAATCTCAAAGGCCTGATAACGGGCCGTGAAAACCGCTTCTGAGGTCAGACGGCCGCCAGCGTATCCATTGGCCAACGCGCCTTCACGGCGATACCCGGCCCCTCCTGCTGCCCCACCAGAAGGCGCTGGCAACCGGCATAAGCGATCATCGCACCGTTGTCCGTGCAAAAACGTGGCCGCGCATAGAACACCTGCCCCTTCATCTCACCCAGCATCTTTTCAAGTGAGGTCCGTAGCGAAACGTTGGCGCTAACCCCGCCTGCAATCACAAGATGCTTGAGCCCGGTCGCCTTCAGCGCGCGGCGGCATTTGATGACCAGAGTCTCCACGACGGCCTGCTGAAAGGCCAGCGCGATGTCGCAACGGGTTTGCTCACCGTCGTCCCCGGCGCTCTTGCACTGCTGCCAGGTGTTCAGGGCAAAGGTCTTGAGCCCACTGAAGCTGAAATCCAGCCCTGGCCGGTCCGTCATAGGCCGGGGAAACACAAACCGACCCGGCGTACCCTGCTGCGCCAGCCGTGCGATCTCCGGGCCGCCGGGATAGCCGAGGCCGAGCAGCTTCGCCGTCTTGTCAAAGGCCTCGCCCGCCGCGTCATCCACCGATTCACCCAGCAACTCGTACTGGCCAATGCCATCCACGCGGACCAACTGGGTGTGACCGCCAGATACCAGCAGCGCCACGAATGGGAAGGTTGGCGGCGTCTCTTCGAGCATCGGCGCAAGCAGATGGCCTTCCATGTGGTGGACACCGAGCGCGGGGATGCCCCAACCGAAGGCCAACGCCTGCGCGCAGGATGCACCAACGAGCAGCGCCCCCACGAGCCCCGGCCCGGCGGTGTATGCAATTCCATCAATATCCGACGGACGGACACCCGCCTCATCGACCACTTGCCGGATGAGGGGGATCATGCGTTTGACGTGATCACGCGACGCCAGCTCCGGCACGACACCGCCATATATACGGTGAAGGTCAATCTGGCTGAACAGCGCGTCGGCCAAGAGCCCGCGCTCGCTATCGTAGAGCGCGACACCGGTCTCGTCGCACGAGGTTTCCAGGCCCAGAACTAGCATTGGCGCGGGCTACCTATAGATAAGAAACAAGCCGTGCATCATAATCCCGGCCCCTTGCAGCGACCAGCGGTTTTCGACGAGCCCTTTGCATTTCGAAAGCCGAGGCGTTACTATCCGCAACCCTTGAAAACCGACGTACTCCCAGAGCCGATTGCCGGGGAGGCGTTCAACCACCCGGTAAAAGTGAAGGTACGACCTGGATGCCAGCCGTCAAAGTCAAAGAAAACGAACCCTTCGACGTAGCACTGCGTCGTTTCAAGCGCTCTTGCGAAAAGGCCGGTGTACTGGCTGAAGTTCGCAGCCGCGAGTTCTACGAGAAGCCGACTGCCGAGCGCAAGCGCAAAGCTGCTGCTGCCGTAAAGCGTCACGCTAAGAAAGTTCAGCGCGAACAGCGCCGTCGTGAGCGCCTGTACTGAGTTAATACTCGACAGACGTTCGCGCGAAGCCCGGCTCGTCCGGGCTTCTGCTTTTCCGAAGCCTATTCTTATACTCCGCTTCGCCAACAGCGAATGATCGGAGATTCTTTGTTCCAACGCCGTTAGCCGAATAACTTCCCGAGGCCAACATGGCCGGCCTGATCCCACAAAGTTTCATCGACGATCTGCTGAACCGCACCGACATCGTCGAAGTGGTGAGCTCGCGCTTGCAGCTCAAAAAGGCGGGGAAGAACTACACCGCGCTCTGCCCGTTCCATAACGAGAAGTCGCCGTCCTTCAGCGTAAGCCCAGACAAGCAATTCTATTACTGCTTCGGTTGCGGCGCGGGCGGCAACGCACTCGGCTTCATCATGGACCACGACCACCTGGATTTCCCCCAGGCCGTTGAAGAGCTGGCCAAGCGTGCCGGAATGGACGTCCCTCGCGAGGAAAGCCGTGGCAACAAGCCTCGCCAACCGGTTGATTCGCCGCTGTACCCATTGCTGGACGAAGCCGCAAATTACTACCGGCAGGCGTTGAAGGCACATCCGACGCGCAAGGCTGCGGTCGAATACTTGAAGGGACGCGGATTGTCTGGCGAGATTGCTCGTGACTTCGGCCTGGGGTTCGCACCGCCCGGCTGGGACAATCTGCTCAAGCAATTCGGGAATGACGCCCTTCAGCAGAAGGCGATGATCGATGCAGGTCTGCTGATCGAGAACGCCGAAAGCGGCAAGCGCTACGACCGGTTCCGTGATCGAGTGATGTTCCCCATCCGCGATTCACGGGGTCGGGTGATTGCCTTCGGCGGTCGGGTCCTTGGCGACGACAAGCCCAAGTACCTGAACTCGCCGGAAACACCGGTTTTCCACAAGGGCCAGGAACTGTATGGCCTGTACGAAGCCCGCAAGCACAACCGCGACCTTGAGGAAATCATGGTGGTGGAAGGCTACATGGATGTCATCGCTCTCGCCCAGCAGGGCCTGCGCAATGCCGTGGCCACGCTGGGAACAGCCACGAGCGAAGAACACCTCAAGCGCCTGTTCCGCGTCGTACCGAGCGTACTGTTCTGCTTCGATGGCGACCAGGCCGGCCGCAACGCGGCATGGCGCGCACTGGAGTCTACCCTGTCGAGCCTGCAGGACGGGCGGCGGGCACGCTTCCTGTTCCTGCCCGAAGGCGATGACCCCGACAGCCTGGTACGGCGCGAAGGCAGGGATGCATTTCTCGCCCGTATCGCCCAACAGGCACAGCCACTTGCGGATTATTTCTTCGAACAGCTGTCGGAAGAGGCTGATCCGCGATCATTGGAAGGCAAGGCACACCTGGCAACACTGGCCATGCCGCTGATCGAGAAGGTCCCCGGCGCCAACCTCAAGGCCCTGATGCGTCAGCGCCTCAAGGACATCACCGGGCTCAGCGGCGACAGCCTGCCACGCCCGGCGGTATCGGCACCAGGCGAATCCCGGGCCGAGGACTACGGCATCGTCTATGACGAGCCCACTCACGACGCCGCATACGAATATGCCGCCCACGCGCAGCCAATTGAAGGCTTCGAGCAGAACCGCAAGCGCAAGGGCGACTGGAAAGGCAAGGAATGGAAAAGCGACGGACGGAAGCGAGACGGCTGGCGCGACGGAAAATCCTTCAAGCGGCCCCCTCGCACCGAAATTGCTGTCGAGTCGCCGTACCTGACAGCGCTGCGCACGCTCCTTCACCATCCGGAGCTCGCGGGCAAAGTGGAAGATGCCAGCCTGATCGCCGGCGAAAACGACATGTACGCGCAGCTGTTGGTCGCGCTGCTCGAAGCGGTACAGAAGACCCCAGGCCTCAGGACAGTCCAGCTGCTGGCCCGCTGGCATGGCACGGAACAGGGCAAATTGCTACGCGCCCTGGCAGATAAAGAATGGTTGATCCAGGCCGACAACCTTGAACAACAGTTTTTCGACACTATAACTACGCTATCTGCGCGCCAACGCGAGCGTAGCCTCGAATACCTGCTGCAAAAATCACGTCAAAGCGAACTGAGCGTAGAAGAAAAGGACCAACTACGAGCATTGCTTAACCGCACAAGCTCGGCCGCTCCCCCGACCTCATCTGGCGCCTGAGGTCCTCTTTCAGCTATAATGCGCGGCTTGTTTTCAGCCCGCCAAGACCTTCAGTGGATAGGGTGTTATGTCCGGAAAAGCGCAACAGCAATCTCGTCTCAAAGAATTGATCAGCCGCGGCCGCGAGCAGGGTTACCTGACGTATGCCGAGGTCAATGACCACCTGCCGGAGGATATTTCAGATCCGGAACAGGTGGAAGACATTATCCGCATGATCAACGACATGGGGATCAACGTATTCGAGAGTGCCCCGGATGCGGATGCCCTACTGCTCGCTGAAGCGGATACCGACGAAGCCGCCGCGGAAGAAGCCGCAGCTGCTCTCGCCGCCGTCGAAACCGATATCGGTCGCACTACCGACCCGGTCCGCATGTACATGCGCGAAATGGGTACGGTCGAGCTGCTGACCCGCGAAGGCGAAATCGAAATCGCCAAGCGCATCGAAGAAGGTATCCGCGAAGTGATGGCGGCGATCGCCCAGTTCCCGGGCACCGTCGACAGCATCCTTGCCGATTATCAGCGCATCGTCGCCGAAGGCGGCCGCCTGTCCGATGTCCTGAGCGGCTACATCGACCCCGACGACGGCAGCGTGCCGGCCGAGGAAGTCGAGCCTGTTCAGCCTCAGACGAATAAGGCCGACAAGGCCAAGGACGACGAGGATGAGGAGAGCGAAGGCGAGTCCGATTCCGATGATGAATCCGAAGCCGATACCGGCCCGGATCCGGAGGAAGCCGCCCGTCGTTTCGGCGCCGTCTCCGAACAGCTCGAGAAAGCCAAGAAAGCCCTGAAGAAGCATGGCCGCGGCAGCGCCGAAGCCACTGCTGAACTGGAGTCCCTTGCCGAACTGTTCATGCCGATCAAGCTCGTACCCAAGCAGTACGACGCCCTGGTCGACACCGTTCGCGATGCCCTGGACCGTGTACGCCGTCAGGAACGCGCCATCATGCAGCTGTGCGTCCGTGACGCGCGCATGCCACGTGCCGACTTCCTGCGTCAGTTCCCCGGTAACGAGACCGACCTCGAGTGGGCCGACCGTCTTGCAGGTGGCAAGGCCAAGTATGCCGAAGCCATCGGCAACCTGAGCGACGACATCAAGCGTAACCAGCAGAAGCTCATCGACCTGCAGAAAGAAGTCGACCTGCAAGTCAACGAGATCAAGGACGTGAATCGCCGCATGTCCATCGGCGAAGCCAAGGCTCGCCGCGCCAAGAAGGAAATGGTCGAAGCGAACCTGCGTCTGGTGATCTCCATCGCCAAGAAGTACACCAACCGTGGCCTGCAATTCCTCGATCTGATCCAGGAAGGCAACATCGGCTTGATGAAGGCGGTGGACAAGTTCGAATACCGCCGCGGCTACAAGTTCTCTACGTACGCCACGTGGTGGATTCGCCAGGCGATCACCCGCTCCATCGCCGACCAGGCGCGTACCATCCGTATCCCGGTGCACATGATCGAAACGATCAACAAGCTGAACCGGATCTCGCGGCAGATGCTGCAGGAAATGGGACGCGAGCCGACGCCGGAAGAGCTGGGCGAGCGCATGGAAATGCCTGAGGACAAGATCCGTAAGGTCCTGAAGATCGCCAAAGAGCCGATCTCCATGGAAACCCCGATCGGAGACGACGAAGATTCGCACCTGGGCGACTTCATCGAGGACAGCACCATGCAGTCCCCGATCGACGTAGCCACGGTCGAAAGCCTCAAGGAAGCGACCCGCGACGTGCTCTCTGGGCTCACCGCGCGTGAAGCGAAGGTCCTGCGTATGCGCTTCGGTATTGACATGAACACCGACCACACCCTCGAGGAAGTCGGTAAGCAGTTCGACGTTACCCGCGAGCGTATCCGTCAGATCGAAGCCAAGGCCCTGCGCAAGCTTCGTCACCCGTCTCGCAGCGAGCATCTGCGCTCCTTCCTGGACGAGTAAGCGAAACCCGCACCCCCAAAAAGCCCCGGCCATGACGGGGCTTTTTGTTTTCCGCAAAACCATCTGCGCCAACGGGTTGGCGCCCCGCCCTGCCATCGGTATACTTCGGCGTCCTTCTGGGGGCCTATAGCTCAGTTGGTTAGAGCAGAGGACTCATAATCCTTTGGTCCACGGTTCGAGTCCGTGTGGGCCCACCACTCTTCGAAAAAGCCGCGCACTGCGCGGCTTTTTGCTGCCTGTAGGCGAGCAGCCAGACGTTGGACCTCCACGCACTCCATGCTTAGCCCCGATTGTGCTGCCTGCCTGATCCAAGGCGAGCAGCAGATCTGTCCCTACTGACCAATAGCGGCGCCTCTTCCTGATATCACACCGCTCCGCAGCAGCTCCCCCAACGTACGCATCGCCCGCTCGCTCTCCTCATTCCAGGGGTGGCCGTAATTGAGCCGTACACAGTGTCCGAAGTGCTGCGATGCCGAAAAGATCGGACCTGGCGCAATGCTGATGCCTTGAGCCATGGCCAGGTGAAAAAGCGCTAATGCGTCGACATGCGCGGGAAATTCGAACCAGAGGTAGTACCCACCTGCCGGTCGGCTGACCCGTGTTTCGGCCGGGAAATAGCGCGCGGCAGCGTCCAGCATCCGATCCTGTTGCGTCTTCAGCGCTTGCCGCAACTTGCGTAGGTGCCGGTCATAGCTACCGTGCTGAAGGTAATCAGCAATGGCCATTTGCGCCGGCACCGAGGCCGAGACCGTGGTCATCAGGCGCAAGCGATTGACCCGCTCGGCGAAGCGCCCGGCCGCCACCCAGCCCACACGGTAACCCGGCGCGAGGGCCTTGGAGAACGAACTGCAGTGCATCACCCAACCCTCCCGGTCGAAATGCTTGACCGGGCGTGGCGGCGTGGCGCCGAAATAGAGCTCGGCGTAGACGTCATTCTCAATAAGTGGAACCTGGTGCCGGGTGATCAGCTCACACAGGGCACGCTTCTTCACCTCGCTCAGGCTGGCACCGGTTGGGTTCTGCAGATGCGGCATGAACCAGCACGCTTTGATCGGCAGCGTATCCAACCGGTTCGCCAACACTTCAAGGTCCAAGCCGTCACGCGGATGGACCGGAATCTCCACCGCCTTGAGTTTCAGCCGCTCCAGTGCCTGAAGCGTTGCGTAGAACGCAGGCGCCTCGATGGCGACCAGATCGCCCGGTTCGGTAACCGACTTCAGGCACAAGCTCAGCGCCTCCATCGCCCCGTTCGTGACTACCAACTCCTCCGTGCGCAAGGCGACGCCATTCACACCATAGCGCAGCGCAATTTGCCGAATGAGATCAGGGTGGCCGGCCGTGAGCTTGGCGACCAACGCCGGGCCCGACATATCACGCACGGCATGGCTCATCGAGCGTCCCAGACGCGTAAGCGGAAGCAGTTCAGGGCTTGGAAACGCCGCGCCAAACGGCACGGTATGCGGATCACACAGCGCACCCAGCACCGAGAACACCAACTCGCTCACACCCACTTCGGTTGCAGCACCTGATGCGGTGATGACCGGCGCCTGTCGAGTTGGCATCGTCCTTGGCCGGACAAAGTATCCCGAGCGCGCACGGGCGCTAATCAATCCCCTGTCTTCGAGCAGGTAATACGCCTGGAAGACGGTCGAGGGGCTGACGTTATAGGCGCGGCTGGCATGGCGCACCGAGGGGACCTTCTCGCCAGGCGATAACGTTCCGGCGCGGATCAGGCCGGCAATGTCATCGGCCAGTTTTTCGTACAGCTTCACAGTCGCCACTCCTTGCCGAGCTGTCGTGGCGTCCGTTTTATCACTCTGCTTACTTTGAAATATTGCGCTGAGGCAATCCGCCGCATCTTTGCAGGCCGCATGAGCGCTGGCATTTATCTGATACGGTTTTTTTCGCCGCATCTGATTCTGTATCCAAATCTGACCTGCCCCTAAGGTCCGCCTCCAACGGGCCGGGAGCCGGCTCGGTGGAAGGATGAAGGCCATGTACCCATACGGCGCTTATCAAAGGCCGCGGCCATAACAGGCCTACTCCACGTAGCCGCATGTGACCAGCGTCATGCACGCCACTGGCAATGCGATTTGCGCGTAGAGCCGTATCACCTTCTGCCACTTATCCAGATGAATCGATACCGAACGCCCATCCTGAGGCGGCCGGCCCCAAGCGCGCACCACGACGCGCCCGAACCTCATCTCCGCTCCCACCGCCGCCGAGCGATGCATCGAATCCAATGCTGAGTACCGAGGCCATGCCTCGGCTATGGAGTTCATGATGTTCGGAAAGCTCACACTCGACGCTATCCCGCTGCACGAACCGATCCTGGTCGTAACCATGATCGTCGTCGCGCTCGCTGCGATTGCGCTGATCGCGGGAATCACCTGGTTCGGTAAATGGAAATACCTGTGGGACGAATGGTTCACGACCGTCGACCACAAGAAGATCGGCATTATGTACATCGCCGTCGGCCTGGTCATGCTGGTGCGTGGCTATGCCGACGCCATCATGATGCGGACCCAACTGGCGCTCGCACATGGCGGTTCCGAGGGATACCTCCCGCCCCATCACTACGATCAAATCTTTACCGCCCACGGCGTGATCATGATTTTTTTCGTGGCGACGCCCATCATCGTCGGCCTGATCAACATCGTCACACCGTTGCAGATCGGTGCGCGTGACGTGGCCTTCCCGCTGCTCAACTCGTTCAGCTTCTGGGTTTTCGTCGGTGGCGTGATCCTGACCAACCTGTCGCTGTTCGTGGGCGAATACGCCATGACCGGCTGGGTCGCGTACCCACCGCTTTCCGGCATCGAATACAGCCCCGGCGTAGGCGTCGACTACTACATCTGGAGCCTCCAGCTTTCCGGGATCGGCACGCTCCTCACGGCCGTGAACTTCATCGTCACCATCATCAAGATGCGCGCGCCCGGCATGACGATGTTCCGCATGCCTGTGTTCACCTGGACCGTCTTCTGCGCCAGCGTAATCATCGCCGCCGTCTTCCCGATCCTGACCGTCACCCTGGCGATGCTGTCCCTGGATCGCTACCTCGACTTCCACTTCTTCACGAGCTCGCACGGCGGCTCGCCGATGATGTACGTGAACCTGATCTGGGCCTGGGGTCACCCCGAGGTCTACATCCTCGTTCTGCCCGCCTTCGGGATCTTCTCCGAAGTCACGGCAACGTTCGCGCGCAAGAAGCTGTTCGGCTACCACTCGATGGTCTGGGCGACCATCGCCATCACGGTGCTGTCCGTAGCCGTCTGGCTCCACCACTTCTTCGCAATGGGTTCCGGCGCCAGCGTAAACACCTTCTTCGGCATCGCCACCATGGTCATCGCTGTTCCCACGGGCGTGAAGATCTTCACCTGGCTGTTCACCATGTACCGTGGCCGCCTGCGGTTTACCACGCCGATCCTGTGGACGCTTGGGTTCCTGGTGACCTTCTCCATCGGCGGCATGACCGGCGTGCTGCTCGCCGTACCCGGCGCCGATTTCCTGCTGCACAACAGCCTGTTCCTCGTCGCGCACTTCCACAACACCATCATTGGCGGTGCGGTGTTTGGCTACCTGGCAGGCATCAGCTACTGGTTCCCCAAAGCCTTCGGCTTCAGGCTGCATGAGGGCTGGGGCAAGGCCTCCTTCTGGTGCTGGATCACCGGCTTCTACGTGGCCTTCATGCCGCTCTACATCCTGGGCTTCATGGGCATGACACGTCGGTTGAACACCGCTGCCAACCCCGAGTGGACGCCGCTGTTGCAGATCGCCGTGGTGGGCGCCGTGCTCATCGGCCTGGGCGTGGTGTGCACGGTAATCCAGTTCGGCGTCAGCATCTGGAAGCGCGAGGAGCTCCGTGACCGCACCGGCGACGCCTGGGATGGAGACGGCCGCACCCTGGAATGGTCAATCCCCTCGCCGCCGCCGTTCTACAACTTCGCCGTCACCCCCCGCGTCAAGGAACTGGATGCATTCCACGCCATGAAGCAGGAGGGGCTCGAACCGCCGCCAGCGACCTACGCACCCATCCACATGCCGCGGAATACGTCGGTAGGCGTGATCTCCTCGCTGTTCGTCACGATCATGTGCTTCGGCCTGATCTGGCATATCTGGTGGCTCGTAGGCGCAACGTTCGTTGCAACCGTCGTCTGCTTCATCGCACGCAGCTACAACGACGACGTGGACTACTACGTCCAGCCCGACGAAGTTGCCCGCGTCGAGCAGGCGCACCAGGCGCAGCTATCAAGCTGACCACGCATCGCCCGAAGGCCTTGACCGTCCTTCGGGCCACTTGGGCGCTTCATGCCGGTGCGTGAAGCCGGCACGAAGCGCTCCCACGCCTTCCCCCATCATCGGGAGAACAGCACATGGAATTCCTCTTCATCCTCGTCACGAGCTGCCAGCTATTCCTGGCCTGCATGACGTACCGCATGGGCCTGCCCCGCTTCGCCTTTGCCATCGCGGCAGGCGTCGTTTCCGGCTACGTACTGTTCTATCTGGGGCAGACCGGGCTGGCGTTCATCGGGCTCTTCACGGGACTCGGCTTTCTGCTCTGGAGTTATTCGATCCTGAGGCATGCAGCCCCGCAAGAGCACTGAATAGACAATCATTCGGTGCAGCAAGTCGTTTGAACGCGCCGCGCCTTCAAATGACTCGTCGACTCCCCCCTGCTCCTCGATGCGTACGGTGGCCACGCCGCGTGTTGTCACGCGGCGCCCATACCACGCCCTGGCGAAGCCGAGCATCGCGTAGGCGGAAAACGCCGTAGCCTCCGTAATCCCGATCTGCCCCCTGACACCACAACCATCTGGTTCATCGCCTGGCTAGGCAGAGGTGCGGCGTTGCGGGTCGCGCCCTGAGTCAGCGAGGGTCGCTCATTGCCGGCTTACTCCGCCCAACAAGCCCCGCCCTAACCGCCGTAGTTGGGGCGCGTGCTATGCGTGACGAAGCCATCCCAAGCAAGTGCAGCATCAGCCCTCCGCTAGCGCCATCTCAGATCCGCAGCCACTTCCTATGGCCAGCACGTGCCCGTCAGCACTGTCTGCCATCGCAGCGACTTCAGGCGCACCCAGCTTTCGCGTGCGACGGTAGTGCTTTTGAGTGGGAAACGAATCGGCGGAAATAAAGATTGAATAATCACAAAAAATGTTATTTAAATAACACAAAACCTACGACTGATATTCATATCGGCCGCCCCGAGAGGTCCCAAGAATAATGAGCAAGATTGCAGTCATCGGCAGCAACATGGTCGATCTGATCACCTATATCGAGCGCATGCCCGCTCAGGGGGAAACCCTCGAAGCGCCGGGTTTCGCGATGGGATGCGGTGGCAAGGGTGCCAATCAGGCCGCCGCTGCGGCGCTGCTCGGCGCTGACGTGCTAATGCTCAGCAAAGTTGGCGATGACGCCTTCGCTGATACCACTCTGGCCAATTTCCAGCGGCTGGGTATCGATACCCGGTTTGTCGAGCGGGTGCCCGGGGTTTCCAGTGGCGTGGCGCCCATCTTTGTCCAGGAGAGCTCGCACAACAGCATTCTCATCGTCAAAGGCGCCAACGCCCATCTGTCGCCGGCCGATATCGACCGCGCCGAGGCGCAGCTACGCGATTGCGCCCTGATCGTGCTGCAGCTCGAGGTCGAGCTGGCAACCGTTTACCACGCGATCGAGTTCGCACGCCGGCACGGTATTGCCGTCCTGCTTAATCCCGCGCCTGCCATAGCAGGCCTGAGTCGGGAGCACCTGAAGCAGCTCGATTTCCTCATTCCCAACGAAAGCGAGCTGGCCCTCATCAGCGGCCAGCCGGTGACTTCAGCCGAGCAGGCAGCCCAGGCTGCGCGCCAACTGGTGACCGAAGGGGTGAGACATGTGATCGTCACCTTGGGCGATCAGGGCGCGCTGTACGTAGGCGCCGAAGGGGAGTGGCAGGTGCCTGGGGTCAAGGTTAAGGCCCGAGACACGACTGGAGCCGGCGACGCTTTCATTGGTTGCTTTGCCCGGCACTGGAGTCAGGACAGAGACATCCGTCGGGCCATGCATCACGCGGTTGCCTACTCCGCCTGCTCGGTTACCGGCCTGGGCACCCAGTCATCCTACCCAGATGCGCCGGCCTTTGAGCGATTCCTCGGCGGCCTACCGGGCTGACCCTTAATTAGCAAGTTCGCGGAGAACAACAATGAATAAACCTGCGTTGCAACAAACCCCGGACGGGTTCTACCTGAACCGCACGCCGTGGTTCGCCTTCCTCCTGCTGTGCAGCATTTTCGCCTTGTGGGCGGCAGCCGCAGGCATGAACGACGTACTGATCGCCCACTTCAAGAAGGCGTTCCTGCTCAGTGATTTCCAGAGTGCCTTCGTTCAGTCGGCGTTTTATCTGGGATACTTCTTCCTCGCCATTCCAGCCGCGCTGGTGGTGCGTCGCTTCAGCTACAAGACAACGATTCTGGTCGGCCTGATGCTGTACCTGTTCGGCTGCATGCTGTTTTTCCCGGCTGCATCCACCGCCAAGTACGGCATGTTCCTGCTGGCGCTATTCGTAATCGCCGCCGGCCTGTCGTTTCTTGAGACCGCGTGTAATACCTATTCGACCTTGATGGGGCCGCGGGAGACCGGCACACGTCGCCTGAATATCTCGCAGACCTTCCACCCATTCGGCGCCATGACCGGGGTATATGTCGGAAGCTTCGTGATGTTCAAGGAAACCGACGCATCCCACGAGCAATTGGCCCAGATGAGCGCCAGCGAGGCTGCGGTCGAGCAGCTGCAGATGATCCAGTCGACGCTGCTGCCCTATAAATGGATGATCGTGGTGCTCATACTGGTGTTCATCCTTGTCGCCATCACACGCTTCCCCGCGTGCAAGGGTAACCGCACGGCCAGCGAACCGGCGCCAAGCCTAGGCCAGAGCCTCGGCCGGCTTAGACGCAATCCCCGCTTCTGCTTTGGTGTACTTGCGCAATTCCTCTATGTTGGCGCGCAGGTCGGGGTGTGGAGCTTCACGATTCGCCTGGCCATGCAGATAGGTGACATGAACGAGCGCAGTGCCTCCTGGTTTCTGCTGATCACGTTCGCCGCCTACTTTTTCGGCAAGCTGATCGCCAACCTGCTCATGCGCAAGATGCACCCGGCGAAGGTGCTGGCGCTGTACGGGGTGCTGTCCATCGCGCTGCTGGCATACACCATTCTGGTGCCGAACATCACCGCCGTGTACGCCGCAGTCGGCGTCAGCATCTTCCTTGGGCCCTGCTGGCCGACGATCTACGGACTGGCCATCGATGGACTCGGCGAAGACTCCGGCGTTGGCGGCTCCCTACTCGTGATGAGCATTGTCGGCGGCGGCGTAATTCCGGTCTTTCAGGGACTGCTCAGCGATGCCAACGGCGGCAACATGCAGATCGCCTACAGCGTACCCTTGCTGTGCTTCGTCGTGATCGTGATGTACGCCATGCGTTGCGCGCGTCAGCCCCAACCGACCCTGAACAGCTCGGCGACGGCGGTCACTCAATGAAGACCCAACAGTATCGAATCCCCTTGTATCCACAGCTCTGGGAGCAGGCCAGTCGCCTCTTGCTTGAGTCAGCGCATTTCAGTGCGCGGGCCTGGACCTACCCCAGCGGCGTCAAGGCACTATCGCTGGAAAACAGCCGCGGCGAGCTGGTGGTGCTCCCCTGGCAAGGGCAAATGATCTGGTCCGCCGAGTTCGATGGCCAGAACCTGACCATGCACAACATGTTCACTCAGCCACGGCCCAGCGCTGGCGTGATCGGCACCTACGGCTGTTTCATGTTTCACAGTGGGTTGCTGCGCAACGGCTGCCCGGGCCCCGAGGACGATCATGCGCTGCATGGTGAAATGCCCTGCGCGACGATGGATGAGGCGTGGCTAGAGGTGGGTGAGGACGAGCACGGCGCCTATCTGCGTCTGGGCGGAACCTGCGAATACGTTCAAGGCTTCGGCGACCACTACCGGGCGAACCCAAGCGTGACCGTGCGCCCGGAGAGCGGGCTATTCGAGATCGGCATGCACGTGGTCAACGCGGCTGCCAAACCCATGGATCTCATGTACATGGCGCACATGAACTACGCCTATGTCGATGGAGGGCGACTGACCCAACCGCTGGGATGTGAGCGTGTTCGGGTGCGCGCCAGCGTACCCGAACACGTACGGCCGACGCCGGAATGGACGGCTTACATTGCGGAGCTCAGGCAGGACCCTGCGAGCCTAAAGGTGCTGGATTCCCCGGCACTCTATGATCCCGAGATCGTCTGCTTTTTTGACGACGTGCAAAGCGATGCAGCGGGGCAGGCGCATTTTTTCCTCGAGCACCCAAATGGCGCAGCGTTTTACACCCGCTACAGCCCCCAGCAGTTCGAACATGCCGCCCGGTGGATTCTGCACAACCCCGACCAGCAAGTGGCGGCCTTTGTCTTGCCCGCCACCTGCGAGCCGGAGGGCTACACGGCGGAATTGGCCAAAGGACACGTGCGCAGCCTCGCGCCCGGGGCCAGTGCCGAGTTCAGCGTAACCACCGGCTACCTGAACGTGCAGGAACGCAAGGCCTTGCAGCCATGATGCATTCACACCACCAGTTGGGCGCCGCGGGCCTTGATAGCGTCTCGGTAGCTGCGTGGAATTTTCTTGTCACTGATGACGCAGTGAAAGTCGCTCAACTCTCCGAAGTGAGCAGTGCGCACAGCGTCGAACTTGGAGTGGTCGGCGAGCAGCAGGCATTGCCGCGCTTGTCGCATAACCTTTTGCTTGACCTCCACCTCGTGGAAATTGAAGCAGGTCACCCCGCAGTCCAGGCTGACCCCGGCGGCTGAAACAAAGGCCCAGGTCAGGCGTACGCCATCGAGAATACTGGCTTCGGCATGACTCTCGAATACCTGGTTCTTACGGTGGAAGGCGCCGCCACAGAGGACGATGTTGCAGTGGGGCTTGTGCTGAAGCTTGAGCAGGACATTCAACGAGTTGCACACCGCAGTGAACTCAAGCTCGTCCGGAATGAAGTCCACTACGAAGGGGATCGTCGTACCGCAATCGAAGAACACCGTGTCGCCCGGCTGGATGAAGGCGGCGGCAAGCTTACCGATGCGCCGCTTTTCCTCGACGTGCCGATTGTCCTGTTCGCTGACACGGTAGTCACCCGGCTCAGGCTCGTCGTGAGCACGGGTGATATAGCCGCCCAGCAGGTGCAGTTGGTCGCGGTGCCGGCTCAGGTCGCGCCGCAAGGTCATCTCGGACACGTCAAGCAATGCTGCCATCTCTCTTAGATGGATAGCTTTTTGATCCTGCAAAGCCTGGTGGATCTGTTTGATTCGGTCGGATTTCATGGATTGCGGCTGTCCGGCGGCTCGATTCGTTGTGTGATTATATTAACGTTATTTGTTAATTCTATAACTTGGGTATCAACCCTGTATTGCTACTGATGATAGGAATCGACTTATGCATTCGCTCGAACCCGCTGCATTGGCCAAGGCCATCGACCACACCCTGTTGGCGGCAGACGCCAGCCGAGAGCAGATTGCCAGACTTTGCGACGAAGCCCGAGAGCATGGATTCTATTCGGTATGCGTCAATTCGGGGCAGGTGCCTTTTGCCGCCAAAGCCCTGACCGGGTCTTCGGTCAAGGTCTGCGCCGTGGTGGGCTTTCCATTAGGCGCCGGGCTGAGTGAAAGCAAGGCGTCGGAGGCCGCCCTGGCGATCGCCGCCGGGGCCCAGGAAATCGACATGGTGCTCAACATTGGCTGGCTCAAGGATGGACTGTTCGACGAGGTCCTCGAGGATATCGCCTGTGTGCTCAAGGCCTGTGACACGGTGCCTCTGAAGGTGATTCTGGAAACCTGCCTGCTCGACGAGGCGCAGAAAGTACGAGCCTGCGAGATCTGCCGCGACCTCGGCGTGGCGTTCGTCAAAACATCCACAGGTTTCAGCCGCGGTGGCGCGACCCTGGAAGATGTAGCGCTGATGCGGCGTGTCGTAGGCCAGGACATCGGCGTAAAGGCGTCCGGCGGGGTGCGTGACTTGGCCACCGCCCGGGCAATGATCGAGGCAGGAGCGACGCGACTGGGAACCAGCTCGGGTATTGCGATCGTGACGGGGACGGGCACAGGCGCGGCTTATTGAACAGCGAGCCTCTGCCGCTAACACCTGCATTCTGGTGATGCGCGCTAGATGGCGCAGACAACCGCCAAGGGTTACATCGGTTTTGCGATCGGCCCTGACGGCCAATCGGTGGACACAGAAAGCGTCGTCCACCCTGGGTGCCTCTGATATCGCACGAGTTACCGGCCCAACGCGTAGCGTGGAAAACGGCGAAGCCTTTTCCACGCGTTAAGTCCGCGCGCAAAGTTGTAAGCCTCCGACAGGACACGGCCCCTCGAAGCGCATATCGACGCGCAACTCACAACGTCGGTCAGCACCTCATCACCAAGCGCAAAAACGCAGAGGACCGCACATTGACCGGCCCGCCAAGAGCATGCGGAAACCGTATACCGTAAGCGACGCTAGCGTCCAAGACGATGCTGCCCTACGGTTTGTGGCTATCGGGCCGCTATCCTGTTCTCTTGACGCGCCTGCGTTGCCGCAACCCAGAACCGGAATCAACGATGACCCAAAGCACTACACCGCACGAAGGCGTGACCGGGCTCATCCTTTCGGGCGGCGGCGCGCGCGCGGCGTATCAGGTGGGCGTGCTGTCAGCGATTGCCGATCTGCTGCCCGACGCCTCCGCTAATCCGTTTCCCGTCATCGTCGGCACCTCGGCGGGTGCGATCAATGCCGTCGGCCTGGCATGCGGCGCCCTGCACTTTCACCAGGCAGTGCAGAGGCTGAGCACCGTGTGGCGCAGCTTCCATACCGATCAGGTGTACCGCAGCGATTGGCCCGGCGTATCGCGCCAGGCGAGCCGTTTCCTCGGCCACAGCGTGCTCGGGTTCGGCAAACAGGTGCCCGTCGCACTGCTCGATAGCTCGCCGTTGGCACAGTTGCTCGAGCGCGAGCTGGATTTCTCAGGTATTGCCGCCGCCATGCGCCGCCGGCAGCTGCGCGCCGTCGCCGTCACGGCATTTGGTTACGAGTCAGCCGAAGCCGTCACCTTCTACCAGGGACACACCACCATCGATCCCTGGCTCAGGCACCGTCGTGTCGGCGTACCGACGCGCCTTGCACTGCATCACCTGCTTGCGAGCGCCGCCATTCCACTGATCTTCGCGCCGGTGAAAATCAACCGCGAGTATTTTGGTGATGGTGCGGTACGCCAGACCGCACCAATCAGCCCGGCTCTGCACCTGGGCGCCACGCGCGTGCTGGTGGTCGGGGTCAGTGGCAACCCGATGGATGACGGGGCCAAACCCACGCCACCGCCGCGGCCGAGAGGCGCTAGCCCGAGTCTTGCGCAAATTGCGGGGCATATGCTCAACAGTACCTTCATCGACAATGTCGAAAGCGACATCGAACTACTGCAACGCCTCAACTTTCTTGGCGGCCTGGTGCCCATCGAGAAGCGCAAGCGCGCCTTTGGCCTCACGCCGGTCGACGTACAGGTGATTTCCCCGAGCCAACCGTTGGACAAGATCGCCGCTCGCCACCGCAAGGAAATGCCCCCGGCCATGAGAATGTTCCTGCGCGGCCCCGGCGGCACGCGTGAGGGCGGCGGTGGGCTGTTGAGCTACTTGTTGTTCGAACCCGGCTATTGCAGCGAGCTGATCGAACTGGGCTACAAGGACGCGATGGCCAAGAAGCACTCGCTCACCGCTTTTCTAGGCATTGCACAGGCGGAGCAGCTTTAAAGCTTCGCTCATATCCCCTAGCCACGCTTGACCCTGGCAATGCGGACCCTGACGCCTCCTACTACTGCATAGGACCAAGGCGCTGCGCTTCAAGCTGATCGGCGTCTTGCGGGGTGTTTGGCGGTAGGCGGAACGGCACGGTGCAGCGTTCGTTTACCTCTGCACGGAACCGCCAATATGCCGCACTAGAGCGCTCCGGCCGATAGGACAGAAGCGGCCCAGTGTCGCCTTTGATAGAAAAGCGTGTCGTTGACGGAAAAGTGCCGGCGCGTTCGGCCCCTATCTTTGCAAGCGCGAATTGACCGCATGTCGGCCCTGCTGCACGTTAACCGTGCATAGCCGAAGGCCAATGCAGCGTCACTCGCCTGACAAGAACAATAAGCGGGCCTGGCCCTTTGGAGCGGTTGGTATGCATGTCGTGACAACACCATCGGATCACAGCGCAGGCGTGTCCCATGGCGGCGCAATTCCCTTCGACCAGGCGCCGATGAACCTTCTCGTCACGCTGGTGGCGATCAGCGCGTTCGGCGGGATCATCGTCGACGGCTATATCCTCGGCATCATCGGCAGCGCCATCGGCCCGGCCTCCCAGGAGCTCGGCCTGCCGCCGCTCGGTCAGGGCCTCATCGCCGCGAGCGCACTCATTGGTATCTTCATCAGCGGTTTGTTCTTCGGCCGCGTCGCAGATCGATTTGGCCGCAAGCGCGTGTTCTTCTGGAATCTCATTGGCTTTGTCGTCGTTTCGATCGCGCAACTGTTCGTGGTCGGCACCTGGGACCTGGTCGCACTGCGCATCCTGTTGGGGCTGCTGATCGGCGTCGAATACGCGGTCGGTACATCGCTGCTGGCCGAGTTCGCCCCGCGCCGCCACCGCAGCGTGCTGCTCGGCAGCATCGCCCTGTTCTGGTTCGTCGGCTTCGTCGCGGCCTTCTTCGTCGGGCATTTCTGGGACCCCGAAGACTGGCGCGGCCTGCTGGCCACGAGCGCAATCCCAGCTGTCATCACCCTCATCATTCGCTTCGCCATCCCCGAGTCGCCGCTGTGGCTGCAAAGCCAGGGGCGCGATACGGAAGCGCAGGCGATCGTCCGCAAGCACTACGGCCCGCAATACGCACTCGTGCCCGTCAAGCGGACAGAGGCCACCGCAACGCTCAAGCAGTTCTTCGTGGAAAACGACTGGCGCCGCGTGCTCTATTCCGGGTTGTTCTGGTTCTGCCAGGTCGGCCCGATGTTTGCCATCTTCACCTTCATCCTGCCGGTGCTCGAAGCACTGGGGCTGAAGGACAACATGGCATCGGACTTGTTGATGAACGGCCTGCAGATCGCGGGCGCGGTGCTCGGGCTCGTATTCCTTTCCCTCGTCTCACGGCGCTCGTTCGTCATCTCGACCTTCGCCATCATGTTGGCCCTGCTGCTTTTCCTCGGGCTCGCCCCACAGCAATCACCCATCGTGGCGCTGAGCGCGTTCGGCATCTTCGTGCTGGTCATCACGGCCGCCAACAACATCCAGTACGTGTATCCGCCGGAGATGTTCGAGACGCGCTTTCGCAGCACAGGCGTTGGCTTCGCCGCGGCGTTCAGCCGTATCGGCGCAGCCCTGGCGACGTACCTCTTGCCGTTGACGCTGCAGACGCTCGGCATCGCCGCCACGCTGCTGATTGCGGCCGCATTCCCGCTGATTGGCCTGCTCTCTTCCCTCGTTTGGGCACCCGAGACGAAACACACCGGCTTGAAGTAAGCCTCCATGGAGACCATGGCGCCTGCGCTTACCGCAGAACCGCCATGGCTGCCTGCCGGATACCTCGCCTCCAATTGAGAGCCGAGAGATGACGTCTCCGCGCGTCATGCGCTTGTCATGAAGATGAAGCCTTTACGTCACGGAACTGAAACCTCCCCGACTCAGCATTCGGAACGAAATAACGATCACACATCGGAGAGCATCATGGGCAAGGGCTTGAAAGGATTGGCCATCGGCATGTCTGCATTGGGACTGTCCATCGCCGCGGCGGGGGCACAGGCAGCCACCGACATCGTTTGGTGGCACGCGATGGAAGGCCGCCTCGGCGACAAGATCAACGAGATGGTCAAGGACTTCAACGCATCGCAGTCCGACTACGTGGTCAAGCCGGCCTACAAGGGCACCTACAGCGAAAACATGACGGCCACGATCGCAGCATTCCGTGCCGGCAAGGGCCCCGCCATCACCCAGGTGTTCGAGGTCGGCACCGCCAGCATGATGAACGCCAAGGGCGCCATCTACCCTGTGCACCAGCTCATGAGCGACATGAAGCAGCCGTTCGACCCGGCCTCCTATTTGCCCGCGGTCACCGGCTACTACAGCACTGCCGACAACCAGATGCTCTCGCTGCCCTTCAACTCCTCGACGCCCGTGGTCTATTACAACCGCGACGTGTTCGAGAAGGCCGGCCTTGATCCGAACAATCCGCCAAAGACCTGGGAAGAGATCGGCCAGGCCGGCAAGAAGATCGTCGAAAGCGGCGCTGCCGCCTGCGGTTTCACCAGCACCTGGCCCAGCTGGATTCAGCTCGAGAACTTCACCGCTCGCCACGACCTGCCCTTTGCTAGCGAGCAGAACGGCTTCGGTGGGCCGGATGCGCGGCTGACGTTCAACGGCCAGAAAGCCGCCGTCGCCCACATCCAGGATCTGGTCGACTGGCAGAAAAGCGGCGTCTTCCAGTACGGCGGCCGTGCCGACAGCGCCTCGCCGCAGTTCTTCTCAGGCAAGTGCGCCATGCTGATGGGCTCCTCGGCGAGTTATGCCAACGTACGGACGAATGCCAAGAACTTCCAGTTCGGCGTCGCATCGCTGCCCTATGACCCTGAGGCCCTCGAAACGCCGAAGAACTCCATCATCGGCGGCGCCTCGCTATGGGTGCTCAAGGGGCAGTCCGATGACGTCTACAAGGGCGTCGCGCAGTTCTTCACCTACCTGTCGTCCCCCGAGGTACAGGCCGACTGGCACCAGTTCACCGGCTACCTGCCTATCACCCAGGCAGCGCTACAGCTGACCCGCGACCAGGGCTTCTATGACAAGAACCCCGGCACCGATGTCGCGCTGAAGCAGATGACCTCAGGGACGCCAACGGACAATTCGCGCGGCCTGCGCCTGGGCAACATGATCCAGATCCGCGACGTGATCGAAGAAGAACTCGAGCGCGCCCTGAACGGCCAGAAAAGCGCCCAGCAGGCCATGGACGATGCCGCCAAGCGCGGCAATGAGCTGCTCACGCAATTCCAGCGCAGCGTGCGCTGATCCAACGCTCGGCAAGGCATAGGGAAGCAGACCGTGCGCATCGACAGTCGCGCACGGCTCGCTTCCATGCAGGCAAACGCCTGACAGCGCCAATGCCCAGGCCATCGCCCTCCCCTCGTGACACGGCATATCCATGACCGCCTTCCACCGTCACCGCATCACCCCCTGGCTGTTGCTCGCGCCGCAGCTGGCCGTGGTGCTCGTCTTTTTCCTCTGGCCGGCGTTCCAGGCGCTGCGCCAGTCGCTCTACATACAGGACGCCTTCGGGCTCGGCGAAACCTTTGCCGGTGCCGAGAATTTCGTGCGCGTGCTGGGCTCGGCCGAGTACCGCGAAGCGCTGGTCAATACGCTGCTGTTCAGCGTCTGCGTCGCGTTCGGCGCGATGGCCATCGCCCTGTTGCTGGCGACGCTCGCCGATCGCGTACTGCGCGGCTCGCGTGTCTATCGCACCCTGCTCACCTGGCCTTATGCCGTGGCCCCCGCGGCGGCGGGCGTCCTGTGGATGTTCCTCTTCGATCCGTCCATTGGCATCCTCGCCCATGGCCTGCAGACACTTGGCATCCACTGGGACTATCACCTGATCGGCAGCCAGGCAATGCTGCTGGTGATCATCGCGTCGATCTGGCAGCAGATGAGCTACAACTTCGTCTTCTTCATGGCCGGTTTGCAGAGCATCCCCAACAGCGTGCTGGAGGCCGCCGCCATTGACGGTGCCGGCCCCTGGCGGCGCTTCTGGACAATCACCTTTCCGTTGCTCTCGCCCACCAGCTTCTTCCTGCTGGTGATGAACACCATCTATGCCTTCTTCGAGACGTTCGGGACCATCGACACCACGACCGGCGGTGGGCCCGGCGGCGCCACGCGGACCCTCGTCTACAAGATCTACCAGGACGGCATCCTCGGTCTGGATCTGGGCGCTTCGGCCGCACAGTCTGTGATTCTGATGATCCTCGTTGGGGTGCTCACGATGGTGCAATTCCGCTACATCGAACGCCGCGTCCAGTACCACTGACGGCCGTTATTCAGGAGACCTTTCATGCGCTACCGTCGCCCCGGTCTGGACATGCTCAGCCACGCGATTCTCATCCTCGGCGTGCTGCTGTTCGGCCTGCCGCTCGTGCTCGCCCTGCTGGCCTCGACGCAGGAAGCGTCTGCCCTGTTTTCCGGCACCTTCCCGTTAACGCCGGGTGAAGCGGGCCTCAACAACTACCTGACCCTGCTGCGCGACCCCATCACTGGCGTCGGCGCGCCGGCCTGGCAACTGCTGATCAATTCGCTCGTCATGGCCCTGGGGATTGCCTGCGGCAAGCTCGTGATCTCGATCCTTGCCGCCTATGCCATCGTCTTCTTCCGCTTTCCGGGGCGGTACCTGTGCTTCTGGCTGATCTTCATGACGCTGATGCTGCCCATCGAAGTGCGCATCGTCCCCACCTATGCGGTTGTCGCGAACCTCGGCCTGCTCGACAGCTATCCCGGCCTGATCCTTCCCCTGATCGCCAGCGCCACCGCCACCTTTCTGTTCCGCCAGTTCTTCCTGACGCTGCCGCCCGAATTGCTCGAAGCCGCCCGCATCGATGGCGCCGGGCCCTGGCGTTTCTTCTTCGACTTCCTGCTGCCGCTATCGAAAACCAACCTCGCGGCCCTGTTCGTGATCATGTTCATTTATGGCTGGAACCAGTACCTGTGGCCACTGCTCGCCGTCACCGGCGGCGACCACGCCACCCTCGTGATGAGCCTCAAGCGGCTGACCATCGCCACCGACGGCACCCCACCGTGGCACCTCGCGACCGCCATGGCGATCCTCGCGCTGCTGCCCCCGGTATTGGTGGTCGTGGTAATGCAACGCTGGTTCGTCAAAGGCCTGGTGGAAACGGAGAAGTAACCCATGGCGATGCTAGAACTCAAACGCCTGCGCAAGACCTATCCGGGCGGTGTCGACGCCCTGCATGAGATCGATTTCACCATCGAGACAGGCGAGATGATCGTCGTGGTCGGCCCGTCCGGGTGTGGCAAGTCAACCTTGTTACGTATGCTCGCCGGCCTTGAAACGATCACCGGTGGCGACCTGAATATCGACGGCCAGCGCGTCAACGACCGAGAGCCGGCCGAGCGCGATATCGCCATGGTGTTCCAGAACTACGCGCTGTACCCGCACATGACCGTGTTCGACAACATGGCCTACAGCCTGCGCAACCAGCGCACACCCAAGGCCGAGATTGACCAGCGCGTGCGTGATACCGCAAAGCTGCTCGGCATCGACATGCTACTCGACCGCAAGCCACGTCAGCTCTCGGGCGGGCAGCGCCAGCGTGTTGCCATGGGCCGCGCCGTGGTGCGCAAGCCGCGGGTCTTTCTGTTCGACGAACCCCTGTCAAACCTGGACGCAGGCTTGCGTGTGCAGATGCGGCAGGAGATTCGCCGGCTGCAGAGGCGGCTGGGCGTGACGTCTGTCTACGTTACCCACGATCAGGTCGAGGCCATGACCCTGGCAGACCGGCTGGTGGTGATGAACAAGGGGCGGGTTGAGCAGATTGGTACGCCGATGGACCTGTTCACAAGACCGGCGACTCGTTTCGTTGCGGGGTTTATTGGTTCGCCAGCCATGAACTTTTTGGAGTTAGCGCCTGGAGAGCGGGCGCCGTGGCTGCCCGAGGCTGTTTCGATTGCAGACGAGCATCGCAAGGCGGCTTTAACGGTTGGGATACGGCCCGAGCAGGTGGCGGTGTCACGTGCGCCTGGCGCGTATCTTCAGGGCGAGGTTGAATTGGTTGAGCCGTTAGGGGCGGAGAGTTTGATTCATGTGCGATTGGCGGAGCAGGCACAGACGCTTGTAGCGCGGGTGCCGGGGTTGAGTGATTTGGCGTTGGGGGAGAGGGTTGGGGTGGTGTTTGGTGGGCCTGTGCATTTGTTTGCCGCTGATGGGAGTCGTCTGGCTGATGCCTCACCACGTCGTGCCCCTCATCAATGGGCGGCAGATTTATAGAGAGCGCTGTGGCTGTTTTCTTAAAGACGTTAAAGGCGTTTGGTTGCGTGCGTACGCGGGCATATCCGTGATCGTGGTGTTGGCGCGTCTGGGTTTCGGCCCTTACGGCCGAGTTACTTTTTCTTGCCTGGCCAAGAAAAAGCTAACCAAAAAGAAGGCCACCCCGGCATACGGCCCTTCGCTACGCTCCGGGTCCCCTCGCTCCGTCACTGATCCAAGGGCACGTTGCGAAGGGCCTTCCATGGCCCGTCGCAACTCTCGCGACATCCTTGTCGCTCAACCCTTTCCACAGCGACTCCGCTCAGCCTCCTGACGGGGCCCAATGGCGTCGTCTGTAAAAACGCGGCGCCCGCACAGAGTGCGGCTCCAGAACCGTAGGGCGGGTGAAGCCCGCCGGTACCGCGAGGGTGTCACGCGCGGCGTATGCCTTGGTAGGGTGCAAGCCCGAAGGCTTCCACGCATGGCCGCCACACAGCATGGACACGAGAACATATAGCTCGCTCGTAAGGGCCGAAACCGAAACGTAACGATTCCGCTCAGCCTCCTGACGGTGCCATGCGCGTCGCCCTCAGAATCTTGGCGCAACGATGCGGGTCAGCGTGCCAAGGCTGCACCTGCGTACCAAAGGCACCACCCTCACACTGCCGTTAATTTTCGCTTCATCGCATGAATGATCGACGGCCAGTCGATCGTATCGACGTCTATCGGAAAGCGGGACAGACATTCAGCTGACATCCACTGAAGCGGGCGGCGAGCCTGCGCATCGTCGAACACAAAGCGGGTCGACATGGCAAAGCCGTAAGAACCGACGATGAGCTTGTTGAGCTTTGCCTGCTTTTCATTCAATGAAGCCAAGCCGCCTTCGAATTCCCGCGCATCGCCAAAGTAGGTTATGTCTCCAGCCATCTCCGCCACTGCCCCGAGCGTAGGGCTATTGCGTTTGGCAGACGAGCAATTGATGACTTGAAAAGTACTATTGGCCGGATGGATGGCGTTAGCCAGCAGAAGGTTTACGCAAATATCGATAGGCACCATGTCGTTAATAGCGGCCTTGGTAGACACCGGCAGAAACTTAACCCCACCAAGCACGATAGACCTTATAAAAGCCGGCAGCGAAATATTGAAGTTGCAATGGCCACGCTCGGGGTAATTCCAAGCCCCGGCCACGGATGTAACGCGCGCAACCATAATTGGCAGATTCGGGTATCGCTGGTGCAGCAGTCGCTCCATCAGATTCTTTGAGTAGGAATAGGCATTGGGCCACTCGCTAAGCCTTGCACTATTTCCCCTCACCAGAATTTCTTCCAGCTCGGCCTCGGCTTCAAAATCCTGATAGATCCGTTCTTCAATTATCTCTGGCGCGGACCTGCTGCACATGGCCCAATAGCTGGACGTCACCACGTACCGCTCAAGTCTTTCAAACGTGGCCACGAGGTCCGCCCCATGCAGCGCAGAGAGGGTGTTGGCTTTCACCTGATCCTGTATGGGCGTATCCCAACGGGTGTAGGCAGCCAGGTTGAAAACGACCTCAACCTCTTGCTTGAGCACCGCTAGCACCTCAGCGGAAAGCCCCCAATCGTTCTCCGCTACATCTCCTTTTACCCATACCAGCCTATCGTCGGCGATGGACACCGTACCGGGAGCCGTTGCACGATACAGGCAATATATGCGCTTGATACCTTTGAGGTGCTCAGCCATTGTTTTGAGTAACGCAGTGCCAATAAATCCGGTAGCGCCCGTGATCAAAACAACTTTGTTTTCATAAGCCTTGTCCATTTGCTCTCCGTACAATTTATGCGACAACGGGCAAGCTCATTTAAATAACAGCAAGCCGAAACATCACTTATGCTAAGTAGGGAACGTTAAATATTTGTTAATCAATAGACATAAATACACGATGAGCCGATAGCGAAGGGGCGGTTAGAAAACAGGCTGCTCGGACTAGTCCAAGTAATTTGGCGAAGGTCTAGGAGAACGCTCTAAATGGAGCTGATTGTGGTCCGCCCTTAATGACGCACTGTTCAATGAGCGCTGCGGGGGCCCATTTCAAGGACGCTAGGGTAAACATGGCCCACCTTCGGAAGCATCTAAGAAGCTGCTAGCTGTAATCGAACAGGGAACGTAGCTGGCCACACAGCAGGCAATAAAAAGCCCACATCGACGGTGGGCTTTTGGGGCGCAAGAGACGATCAGTTGGCGTCGTACATCTTAGCGGAGCGTTCGTTTGAGGCATTAAAATCACAAGGCTACTTTGATGGCGGCCACTTGCTTAAACTACAGGGTGATGCAGGCCCAATCGGCCTCGCCGAAGCTGAAGATCGAGTAAAAACGCTCTTGGGTAAAATTGAGAGTGACGAAAAATTAAACAGCATCAAACAGTCCATAACTAAAAACGCCCAGACTTTGGCAATAGCCAGCCTTTTTGAAAGACTTAGCGTTAACGAGATTGAAACACTTCTAAACGGGTTGAGAGCGGAAAACCAAGCAGATTTTAAGAGAAGTATCTGGAAAGCCTATGTCAACACAAGTAAGGAATCAGAAACTTATCTAGAACTGCATGCGAACGCAAAGGAGGAACTAGAGTTAATAGAACAAGAGGCTGCTAGCCTTGCACCAGAATGGGCTAGTGCTGTTGAACTATTTAACAGTCGGTTTACGGAAATGCCATTTAGATTAGAGGTCGAAAACCAAGCCAAGGCCGCTTTAGGGAAAGAGCAAGCGAAGCTATCGTATGTTTTCAAAGATGATGACGCGGAAGTTCGGCTGCGCCGGAATGAGCTGATGACGCTTAGTCAAGGAGAAAAAAGGGCTTTGTACCTTTTGAACTTCATTTTCGAAATTGAGGCTCGATCTAAGCTAAATCATGAAACAGTTTTCATTATTGATGATGCGGCTGACTCATTTGATTATAAAAACAAGCATGCAATTATTCAGTATCTGGAAGATATCGAAAGCAAGCCCAACGTTTACCAGCTTGTCCTGACTCACAACTATGATTTTTTCAGAGGTATAGCTGCAAAGTTTGTACATCGGAAAAGATGCCTTATGGCAAATAAACATCCGGACAAAATAGAGCTAGAAGAAGCGCAAGGCGTTAAGAATTATTTCACAGGTATATTGTGTAAGAGATTTTCCAACTGTCATCGGGCTATGTGCGCAAGTATCCCGTTTGCACGAAACATTATTGAGTATACCAAGGGCGAGGGCGATCCCGACTATTTGCTCTTAACAAGTTTGCTTCATCAGAAACAAGATACTGACACTATTACTCATCAGGATTTTGTTGATGTGTATAACTCTGCGTTTGGTTGTGCTCATGTTGGTACGCCTACCACTATCAAGAGCATAATATTAGGCGAAGCTGAAACTATCAGCCTAAATCCCATTCAGACGGGATTGAATCTTGAAGATAAAGTAGTCATGTCTATGGCTATTCGCCTTGCGGCTGAGAAATATATGCTAGATCGCATACGAGTGGAACTAAATGACCAAAATTATTGGTGTAATGATCACAGCCAATTTGGAAAACTGTTGAACCAGTATTCTCTTTTGCTCCCCGCTTCACCTGCCATTGCTGTACTGCGTAAAGTAAGCGTGACTGTCAGTTCAAATATTCACTTGAACTCGTTTATGTATGAGCCGATCTTGGACCTTTCTGTCGGCCATCTGGCTCATCTCTACAACGAAGTGAAAGCGTTGTGAGCATACAGAAGCAGAACCGCATAAGTGTCGAATATATAGGCAGGAAATGACCAGTGAAGGCCATCTTGGCGAGATACAAAGGTATTGATTGCCAGTTTTGCCCAACTAAGACCTATAACAAAAGATGCAATAACAGGATTTGAAGCCCGGCCGCACCACCGGGTACGAATGCCTTCCAGAACGCCCCAGCGCCTGAGCTTGTTGGCGGACTTCGTCGCGTAGCAGTAGCTCCATTTGGTCGAGTACCGAACAGCATAAATCACTGGTCCTGCGCCTGAGGTATTCAAGGCCAATGCGCCAGAGCGAGAGCACGGGCTTATGCCTAATGCTGTTGCTCTGAAAGCTTCGTGCTCTACCTGTGTTACGCGCCCGGAGGCCTGCCAAATACAGCGCATAACAAGCCAGTGCTGCGATCAGCAGGAGGATCTCGATACGGCGCGGGCAGCGGGTTCGATGCAGATCTAAAGCAAATCCGAAGCGGAGACTTTTCACATCCCAGAGAAAAAGGGGACAGATTTATTTAGCCGACTTCCGTCTGGGGAATGAATCCGCCCGCCCTCTCTGCCTAGCTCTGTAGCATCATCGACTGCACGAACTCAGCCAATGCATGCTCCTTGGGTTCACGCTTTCAATACACGCTTTTTACTGTTGATATTCACGCTCAATGACGGCATCGAGGCGCTGCTTGGCGACGTCCGGCAAACCTTCTGGCAGCTCAGGCGCTGGCTGCTTGTCGCCAACCTGCACGAGCATCACCATGCCCTTACTCAGGTGCGGCGTGCACTGGATGCCGTACACCCCCGGCACGTCGAAGGTGACGGTGATGTTTTCATTGATTTCACTTTTGAACGGCTTGGCGCCTTCCGGCAGCAGCCCCGGGATAGTGGCGGAGTCGTGTTTGCCATGGTCGGTGACAAAGTGGACAGAATCGCCGGGGGCGATGGCGATGAAATCCGGTTGGTAAACCATCTTGCCGGTTTCCCCTTTGCTATACATCCGCACTTCATGGGTTTCGGCCATGACAAATGGGCTGGCGAGCGTGAGCAGTGCGAGCGCGAGGTGTTTTTTCACGAGTCGAGTCTTCCTTCTTTTGTGGAACGAAACGGCGCAGGATCAACTCCCGTCCCCGGGTTGGTGGACTCGACAGTGCGGCGTGGCCGATGGGGAATGGCGGCAGGTACGCAAGCGTTACGAACGGCTTGCCGCTCATGTGACCATGAGCTGTTTACAGGCCTCGCCCGCCTCAGCGGCATGTCGTCGAGCCTAAAGGTCGACGACGAGCGTAGCAGCTCTAGACCGGGCCCCTAGCGGGCCTGACCGGCCGAAATGTAATGCAGTGTTCGGGATGGCTAGCCCCGTTTGATTAGTGATTCGATCCGTTACATTCGAACACATGGATAGGCGAGCGGCGTGATCACAAGCGCAGCCTGTTCACTCAAAAATGAGCCTGCGTGAATGATTGCGACAGATCCTCGCATGCGAGTTTCCTGTCGGGGTGCCCTTGCTAGGGTTATCCAATTTCCTACGCCTAATCTCGATATGCTTTGCCAGCTCCATTCCGCAGATAGGTGCCAGCCTGCGTTTCGCATAAGATGCGTAGGTACGCGACACCGCTCATCCGCCACGTCCTGGCGCGCCAGCCGTCTCAATGCGTTGAACGCAACGGCACACCCCTGCCTAAGATGTAGTCATAACCCCTATGCGTGAAGGTGGATCGATGGCGGACAGCCAGAGTGTAACGACAGCTGCCAAATTGCCTGCGGACGAGCAGGAACGGCTGACGTTGTTGCGCGCCATGGAATTGCTCGATACCGAGCCCGAGCCGGTGTTCGATCGCATCACGCGGCTTCTTGCGCGCAGCCTCTCAACCCCTATCGCGCTGTTTACGCTTATCGACGAACATCGCCAGTGGTTCAAATCCCGCGTGGGTGTGGACGTGCCCGAGATGCATCGCGACGTTGCGTTCTGTGCACATGCGATCAACGAATCCGGGCCGCTGATCGTGCCGGATGCGGAGCAGGACCCGCGATTCGCCAATAACCCGCTGGTACTGAACGATCCCCGTGTTCGTTTCTATGCCGGCGTGCCGATCCGCACGTCGGCGGGCCTGGCGTTGGGTACGTTATGTGCGGCTGATTCCAGGCCGCGCACATTAACGAGCGATGAGCTGGCGGTGCTGCAGGACCTCGCGAGCATGGTCACGCGGGAGATCCACCTGCGGGAGACGCTACTGCTGACCCGATCCGAGCTCGATCGCGCTGACGCGATGGTCACGGCCAGCGAAGCGCGCTTCCGCGCGATCTTCGAACACGCGTCTGTCGGCATAGGGCTGTTCGGCAAAGACGGCGTATGGCTGAGCGTGAACGATGCACTCTGCGAGCTGGTGGGCTACAGCCGTGACGAGCTTCGCCAGATGAGCGTGCATCAGCTCACCCATCCAGACGACGTTCGCCCTGACCTGCAGGCGGATCTGGAGGCGGCTGACGTCACGCCCTACAAGATTGAAAAACGCTATCTGCATAAAAACGGCACACCGATCTGGGTGACCAAGAGCGTCAGCCGGAAGAACGCGGCCAATGGCGAGCTTGAGTACTACATTGCCGTGGTCACGGATATCCAGGCGAACAAGGAAGCGCAAGCAGCGTTATCGACGCTTCATCAAGAGCTGGAAATGCGCGTGCAGGCACGCACGCGGCAGCTGTCCGAAGCCAATCGCGCCCTACAGGATGTCATCGAGCGTCAGCAGCGCACCGAGCAGGCGCTGCGTGACCGTGAGGCGGAACTGGCGTCGATCATCGAGAACGCCAACGATGCCTATATCAGCCTGGACGAGCAGGGCCTGGTCCGTGCGTGGAACCGGGTCGCGGAAGAGACGTTCGGGTGGTCGGCCCGTGAGGCGATAGGCAAGGCACTCGACCAGTTGATCATCCCCGCAGAAATGGGCGGAGCGCACCGTAGCGGGATGGCGCGCTTTCTGGCGACCGGTCAGGCAAAGGTGCTGGACCAGCGCCTGGAATTGCCAGCGGTGCGCAAGGACGGCACGTCCCTGGTAGTGGAGGTACGGATTCGCGCCCTGAAGATCGGTGAGCGCACGCAGTTCAGTGCGTTCCTGCATGACATATCGGATCGTAAGGCCGCGGAAGCGCTTCGCGAGCAAGAGGCCAGGCACGATGCCCTTACCGGCCTGCCGAACCGCCGCGCGCTGAGCGAGCTGCTTCCGCTGGCGCTGGCGCGCGCCGATCGCAACCAATCGCCACTGGGCGTTGTGTTCATTGACCTGGATGGATTCAAAACCGTAAACGACAGCTTCGGCCACGAGGCGGGAGATGAGCTGCTTCGTGTCATCGCGACGCGTTTGTGCGAAGGCAGCCGGGCCTGCGACATGGTCTCGAGGCTGGCAGGCGATGAGTTCACGGTCGTGCTCGAGGGGCTCCATAACGGCCTGGCTGATGCACGAACGGTGGCTTCCAAGCTGCTGGCCCGCATCGCGGAGCCGGTCGAACTGGCTTGGGGAACGGCGAACGTACACGCCAGCATGGGCATTGCGGTGTACACACCGGGTTCCGCCACGAATGCGACTGAGCTGATACGCGAAGCCGACAGCTGGATGTACAAGGCGAAGCGTGCCGGCAAGGGGACGATATTTCCGACGATGCCAGGGGAATGAGGCGAGTCAGTGGACCAAGGAATGCGTTAAATCCTGACGCTGCAGCGCGACAAAGAGGACTCCGGGTTTCGCGCGCGTTCTGTTTCGCCCCAGCTGCTCGCTTAGCGTAAGCACAACTCCCGATGCATCAACTTGACCTTCAGATCGAACTCAACCTGATGATCCCCCGCACGTGTTGGCACCGTTTCTAAAACACGTTGGAGTGGGCGGAATCTTTTAACGCTAAGGCGGGCGCGGCGTGGCCGATACTCAGCGACGCCCCATGCGGGCTGGACCGTCAGTCCTCTGGCCGGGCAGCCTCACGCGAGTCAACCGAAACGCCGGCAATATCGTCTGGCCGACCCATGAGGTACCAGTCTTCGCCGAAGGTTTCGACAGGGTGCTGCGTGCGGTCGGAGCCGTTGCCGCACGCCAGATCATGTGCAGGACAGTATCGATCGCATCCCCAGCAAAGCCGCTCGGGATGAGGAGGATTGAGGGGAAATCGCTTGGCCATGGTGATGCCTCCCAGCGTGCCGTATGACATCACCCTAAAGGCCCCCGGCCTCGCTGCTATTGATACTGATCAATTCATGACGGGCTAGCGGCCAGCTCCCGCCACGTCAGATACACCCGCAGATCGAACTCAATTTGGTGATAGCCCGGCAGCATGTGTTCGCACAGCTTGTAGAACGCCTTGTTGTGGTCGAGCTCCTTTAGGTGGGCAAGTTCGTGGACGACGATCATCTGCAGGAATTCCGGCGCGGCGTCCTTGAACACGGAGGCGACGCGGATTTCCTTCTTGGCCTTGAGCTTGCCGCCCTGCACGCGGGACACGGCGGTGTGCAGGCCCAGGGCGCGGTGGGTGAGGTCCAGGCGATTGTCGTAGAGCACCTTGTCGATGGCGGGGGCGCTGCGCAGGTGGGCTTGCTTGAGGTCGCAGACGTAGGTGTACAGCGCCTTGTCACTTTGCACGGCATGCCGGCCGGGGTAGCGGCGCTGAAGGTATTCGCCAAGGCGGTCGGCATCGATGAGTTGCTGGATCTGCTGCTGAAGGGCAACAGGGTAGCCCTGTAGGTATTTGAGTCGTGTCATGCAGTCTGCGGTTTTATTCGGGACATGCCGCGCTTGTGAGGCTTCTGTGGGCGCAGGCTTGGGGTTGGATTGCTCGGGGATTCCGGGCATACGCCCGCCTGCACCGTAGCGAACGGTGTTGGCTAGCGCTCTTTTGAGCTCTGGAGTGCGAACAGTATGACCGGATCGGCAAGCCTATTCACCGGGATCTCGGTAATGCCCCCTGCCTGCTATTGAACGAAGGCGATAGGCGCGTATCAGCGCCCATGAATGCATCGGATCGCTGGACGCCCTATGCGCTGAATTCGCCAACCGGGCACAGCGGACGGCGCCTTACGGATAAAGGCGCCGCCGCTTCGATAGGTCAGCCGAATCAGCGCGGCAGGTAACCCTTCTCCTGCAACCTGCGGATCGCGCTCACCAGGGCCTGCTCGGAATCCACGGCTTCGGTAAACCCGGCCCGACGGATCTTGCCCATGTCCGAGATCATGTCGAACTCGGTGTTGAACACGAAGTCGCCAAAGGCCCATCCGATGAGCGTGTCGTAGGGCGTATCGTCCAGGCTGTGTTCCTTCTGCAAGCGCGCCCAGGTCTCAGCCTTGGACGGCATGTGCGTGGCCAGCTTGAACGGTTGAGGGCCTGCGACTGGCATACCGAGCGCGTCACCCACATGATTCCAGATGCGCTCCCAGCGAAAGGGTTCGCCCACGAGGTTGAAGGCTTCGTTGCGGGCGGCGGGGTCGAGTGCGGCCCAGACACTGGCGCGGGCAAGCCATCGCGAATCGGTCAACTGTGCGTACACATCCTCATAGGTGCGACGGCTACCCGGGAAACGCAGCGGCACGCCTTCGGCCTTGCTCAGCGCGGCGAAAGCGCCGATCACCAGGGCGATGTTCATGGGGTTGCCGGCAATGTCGCCCACGACCACGTCCGGGCGCAGGATGGACCATTCGAAGTCGCCCGCTTCCCCGCGCTCGCGCAGGATATCTTCCTGATCGAAATAGAAGTTGGGCGCGACGTGCCGGGGGTGGTCGTCCTCATAAAATGGTGCTTTCGCCTCGCCCAGATGCACGCCGTACACTTTGGCGCCCTGGTAATGCACAACACGCTGCACCGGCGCACCAACGGCCTTGAGCCCGTCCAGCAAGTTGCTCAGCATGGCGCCGTTCACCTTTGCTTCTTCAGCAAGGTCGGACTTTGGCTGCAAGGCAGCGTAGAAAACGTGCGTGGTATCGGCTGCGGCTTCGAGCGCACTGCGGGTGGCATCGGCGTCATTGAGGTCCAGGGCGATGCTTTCCACACCTTCAACGAAGGTCCGGCGCACGGCGCGTACCTGCCAGTCTTCCCGGGTGTTCAGTTCTTCAACTACCGCGTTGCCGATGATGCCGCTGGCGCCTACGACCAACGCGACCTGCTTGGACGACATGGACGATCTCCTCTGGAATGCGTGATGGGTATGCCGATTCGAGGGCATCGCCAGCGCCGAAGTGCCAGCCAGACGCCAGGAGGCGGCTGCGTCGGCGGACGAACGGAACGCGCCGCCCGGTATGGGGCCTGCCGCTGTGGCGGCCGATACGAAATAACCCTTCGTAATGTCGGGTTTGTTGATCCGGAATGGACCTCGCCCCTAGACTGCTCCTTTCACACGGATACGAAGAGCCCCTCATGCCCAAGGTCGGAATGCAGCCGATCCGTCGTTCGCAATTGATCAGCGCCACGCTCGAAGCCATCGACCAGGTAGGCATGAGTGACGCCAGCATCGCCTACATCGCCCGCATCGCGGGTGTTTCCAATGGCATCATCAGCCACTACTTCCAGGACAAGAATGGCCTGCTCGAAGCGACCATGCGGCACATCATGGTGGCGCTGCACGAGGCGATCGATGCACGTCGCCGCACCCTTCCTGCCGATGACGCACAGGCCCATCTACGCGCCATCATCGAAGGCAACTTCGACGAAAGCCAGATCAGCGGCCCGGCGATGAAGACCTGGCTCGCCTTCTGGGCCAGCAGCATGCACCACCCTAATCTGCGTCGCCTGCAACGCATCAACGACCGCCGGTTGTATTCGAACCTGTGCGGCCAGTTCCGCAAGGTGCTGCCGACAGATCAGGCACGTGCGTCAGCCCGAGGGCTTGCGGCATTGATCGATGGGCTGTGGCTACGCGGTGCGCTGTCCGGCGAGGAGTTCGATGCACGTAACGCCGCTCGCATCGCGTTCGACTACCTCACGTTGCAGCTGGCCAAGGCCGAAACGCCTGTCTGATCGTTCGGGCAGCCGGTTGGCTGCCCTGCTCTTTTCAACGCTACCGAGCGGCCCGCGGTCGGGCGGCCTGCGATCGGGCGGCCCATGGCTGGCCGGCCATGGCTTCGCTCAGGTAATCCAGAAAACAGCTGATGCGCGAGGCCAGCGCGGTGTTGCGGTAATACACCGCATGGATCGGCTGGCGACTTTCGATCGTATGCTCGGGCAGCACCTCGACCAGCGCACCTTCTGCGCGATCATCCTGGGTCAGAAAATCTGACAGGCACGCAATGCCGACGCCGGCACGCGCCAGCTGCCGCACCGTTTCGCCGCTGGAGGCGCGGATCACCGGTGAGATGGTGTAGGCATCACCATGCACATGACGCAGCGGCCAATGGTTGAGGTTTTCCAGCTGGGTAAAGCCGATCAGGTCATGATTGGCCAATGCTTCGACGGACGTCGGCACACCCCGTCGCTTCAGGTAGTCCGGGCTTGCCAGCACGCGGATACGGCTGGTGCCCAACGGCCGGGCATGCAGGGTGGAGTCACGCAACGTACCGATGCGGATAGCGAGGTCGGTGCGCTGTTCAAGCAGGTCGATGATCTGTTCATTGCTGTTGAGCTCCAGCTCGATCTGCGGATAACGCTCGCGGAAGCCGCCAAGCAGCGGCACCAGCACGTGGAGCACAAACACCGACGCCGCATTCACGCGCAAAAGGCCCGACGGCTGCTGCGTTCGCAGAGCCATCTGCTCTTCGGCGGCTTCGACGCTCGCCAGTATCGAACGTGCCTGATCGAGAAACGCGCTGCCCTCCTCCGTCAACTCCAGCCGGCGCGTGGTGCGGCGCAACAGGGTGACGCCCAGCTTGGACTCCAGGCGGCCAAGGCTCCGACTGATCGCCGACGTCGTCTGCTCCATCTGCACCGCCGCGGCACTGATCGAGCCGCTTTCCACAACGCGCACGTACGCCTGCATTTCATCCAGTGTGATCTTCATTGCCCCTCCACAAACCTGGCTGCGCTTATACCGCCTCCGCGTACGAAACGCTCAAATTGTGACGCGTTACCGAATGTTGCGACGGTCAGGTCCCGTTCACGGTAGATAATGCCGGCCTTGCCTGGCAGGACGCCACGCGCAGCAGTGTCATCCCGCTGCAGATGCATTCAAAGGATCGAAATGCCCTCCATCTATCAGCTCAAACCCCGCTTCCAGGCGCTGCTGCGCCCCGTCACGCGCGCTTTCTACAGCATGGGCGTGACGGCCAATCAGGTGACGCTCGGCGCCGCGCTGGGCTCGATAGCCGTCGCGTCGCTTGTCGCCCTGTATGCCGAACACACCGCGCTGTTCTGGCTGATCCCCCTGTGGATGTTTCTACGCATGGCCCTGAATGCCATCGACGGTATGCTCGCTCGGGAGTTCGGCCAGCAATCGCGGCTGGGCGCCTACCTCAACGAACTGTGCGACATGGTATCGGACGCCGCGCTTTTTCTGGCATTTGCCGCAATTGCAGGCGTTAGCGCCTGGCTGCTGGTGGCTGTCGTGCTTCTGTCTCTGCTCGTCGAGTATGCGGGCGTGATGGGCCCGCTTGCCGGCGCTTCACGGCGATATGACGGCCCAATGGGCAAGAGCGATCGCGCCTTCGTATTCGGTGTCATCGCCGCTGGCGTAGCCCTTGGCTGGCTCCCGGCAATCTGGATCAACGGCGCACTCGCCGTCGTGCTCGCGCTTTCGTTGGTCACGCTGATCAACCGTATTCGTGGCGGCCTGGCCGAAGCTTCCTCTACTACACACTGAGAATCCCCATGGAAAAAGGACTTTCCAAACGTGCTCGCCATGTCGGGCACTTTCTCACGCATGACGACGTCCAGCTCGTCTACAAGCATTGGCCTGCAACCGCTCCCTCCACAGAGCGCCGCGCCATCGTGCTGTTTCATCGCGGGCATGAGCATTCCGAACGCATGGCACATCTGGTCGACGAGCTCGACATGCCTGATTGCGACGTCTTCGCGTGGGATGCCCGGGGCCATGGCGAGTCGCCTGGCGAGCGTGGCGACAGCCCGAGCTTCGGTACCAGCGTGCGGGACGTGCAGACGTTCATTGGGCACATCGGCTCGGCACATGGCATCGCTGAAGAGCAGATCGCCGTGATCGCCCAAAGCGTCGGCGCCGTTCTGGTCGCTACCTGGGTTCATGACTATGCCCCGAAGATCCGCAGCCTCGTGCTCGCGTCGCCGGCATTCAAGGTCAAGCTCTACGTGCCCTTCGCCCGATCCGGTCTGAAGCTTGTCCGAGCCGTGCGGGGCAACTTCTTCGTCAACAGCTACGTGAAGGCGCGCTTTCTCACGCATGACCCGGCACGTGTCGCCAGTTATGACAGCGACCCGCTGATCGCCCGTGCGATTTCGGTCGATGTGCTGCTCGGCCTGTATGAGGCGAGCGAACGCGTCGTCGCCGATGCCCAGGCGATCCAGGTGCCGACGCAGCTGTTGATTTCAGGCTCGGACTTCGTCGTGCACCGCCGGCCGCAGAACGAGTTCTTCGACCGCCTCGGCTCACCCGTGAAGGAAAAGCACATCCTGCCGGGGTTCTTTCACGACACACTTGGCGAGCGAGATCGCGCGTCGGCCGTGGCACGTATCCGCCGCTTCATCCTCAACCAGTTCGAACACCCTGCTCCGCGTCGTTCGTTGCTCCATGCCGATCGCGTCGGTGCCACCTGCGCAGAAGCCGAAGCACTCGCGACGCCGCTGCCCGCGCGCTCACTCGCCAACCTGTACTGGCGTGCAACGCGAGCCGGGCTCAGGGTCGGCGCGATGCTCTCTGATGGCATCGAATTGGGCTTCGAGACCGGATTCGATTCCGGCAGCACGCTGGACTACGTCTACCGCAACACGCCGCAAGGTCGGCCCCCCGTGGGGCGCGCGATTGACCGGACTTATCTGAACTCCATCGGCTGGCGCGGCATTCGCGAGCGCAAGGTGAATGTCGAGGCACTGCTAAGAGCCGGGATCGCCGCGCTGCGCGAGGCGGGTCAACCCGTACATATCGTGGATATCGCCGCCGGGCACGGCCGTTATGTGCTCGATGCCATCGCCTCGCTCGACGACAAGCCCGACAGCGTCCTGCTGCGTGACTACAGCGACCTGAACGTTCACTACGGCCAGGCGCTGATCCACGACCGGGGCCTTGGCGATATCGCACGGTTCGTCCGGGCAGACGCGTTCGATGAAGCCGATCTGGCTCGCATGACGCCGCGTCCGACGTTGGCCGTTGTCTCCGGACTATATGAACTGTTTGCGGACAATACGCTGGTGGGGCGCTCCCTCGCCGGGTTGGCCAAGGCCGTCGCACCCGGCGGCTATCTGATCTACACCGGCCAGCCCTGGCATCCGCAGTTGGAAATGATTGCCCGAGCGCTGACGAGCCACCGCGGCGGCGAGGCCTGGGTGATGCGCCGCCGAAGCCAGGCGGAGATGGACGAGCTGGTCGCAACGGCCGGATTTGCCAAGGTCACGCAACGTATTGACGACCACGGCATCTTCACCGTGTCGCTGGCCCGGAGGCTCGGGTGAATCCGGGCCGCCAGCCGGGCACCATCAAGCGCGGCCTGTGCTGGCTCATATTGCTCGGACCCCTGTTCTTCCTTACGTACGGCTGGGCGAATCACTACACCTCGACGCGCACCGATATCGGTGTGGTGGCATTCGAGTGGGAGCGCCACATTCCACTGTGGGAATGGACGATCATTCCCTACTGGTCGATCGACCTGCTCTACGGTTTGTCCTTCCTCTGCTGCCGCACGGTCGCAGAGGCCAATCGGCATGGCCTTCGCCTGCTGACGGCGCAAGCGCTGTGCATCGCGGGCTTTCTCCTCTTCCCGTTGCAGTTCAGCTTCGAGCGCCCTGCGGCGAGCGGTGCCTTCGGCTGGCTGTTCGATCTCCTGATGAGCTTTGATCAGCCCTACAACCAGGCGCCTTCGCTGCATATCGCGCTGCTCGTGGTCATTGCGTACCGGTTGACCTGCGCGGCTTCCAGACCAATCCGCTTCCTATGGCTCGTCTGGAGCGGCCTGATTGCGCTCTCGGTCCTGACAACGTGGCAGCACCACTTCATCGACGTGCCGACCGGCGCGATGTCGGGCCTTTTGTGCCTGTGGCTATGGCCGGATGCGCCTCATCGCCCGCCACTGGCTCGCGTCGCGGGCCATCCGCGGCAATGGACTCTTGCGCCGCGCTATGGGGCCGGCGCGCTGGGCCTGACGCTTTTCGCGGTCTGGGTTGGCGGCTCTGCGCTCTGGGTGTTGTGGCCCGCCAGCGCCTGCGCCCTTGTCGCGCTCGCTTACGGCTGGAGCGGCCCCGCAGCCTTTCAGAAAAATGAAAACGGTCGGCAGGCGTTCGCCGCCGCCGCATTGCTGCTGCCGTACATGGTGGGGGCCTGGGCTAATTCGAGGCTTTGGACACGGCGCCATCCCGCACCGGATAACGTGCTCGACGGCGTGTACCTGGGGCGTATCCCGACGCAGAAAGCCGAACGCGATCGCTTTCCTGCCATCGTCGATCTATGTCCGGAGCTTGCGCTGGCCTCGACACCGCCTGGGTATCGCTTCATCCCTGCGCTGGATCTTGTCCCGCTCGACCAAACAGCCTGCCGACAGGCAAGCGAGGCCATAGAGGCGCTGCGACGCCGGGGGCCCGTGTTGGTGTGCTGTGCACTGGGTTACTCACGAAGCGCCACGGCCGTAGCGAGTTGGCTCCTGCTGACAGGGCGATCGGACAGTGTCGAAGACGCCATCGCCGTGATCCAGCGCGCCCGGCCCCGGGTCGTTCTCGGCCCGGCCCATCGCGCCGTCCTGCAAACGCTGCTGGAACCGCTGGCACCTTCACTATCAGGGAGGTCGCTGGCCCATGGCTGATCTGACGATGCAGGTGACAGCTGCTGTTCTCAGGCGCGGAGAAGGGCTGGAGCGGCTGAGTCGCCCGCTGACGCTTCTCGCACTCGTCGCCGCCATGCTGTCGGCCATCTTCGAACAGGGCATGGCTGTCATCGCGGCCTGCCTCGGTGTCGTACTGTTCGGCCTGTTTGCCCACTACTGGGCCGCGCGTGTCGCGCTGGACGCCGAGCTCTTCGAGCGCCTCGCCGAACATACTGAACGTACCTTGCCCGCCTGCCTTGCAGAGGGTCTGGATCAAGCCCTGATCACAGTCGGACTTGCCAGGAGCACGGCGCCGCGCGACTGGCCGGAACGCTGCCGCGCCGCCCTTGGCCTGCTTCGCAAGCAGGCGCTTTGTGCCGCAGCTCAATGGCTGCTGGCGTTTTTCATCCCTGCCACTTTTTTCCTTCACGCTTGAGGCCTTCGCGTGCTCGCATCCATCGTTGCCTTTCTCATCACCAGCCTGGCCCGGCTTATCACCGGCGCACGTAGCCTGTGGATGGGCTGCGCGCCCATTCCCACCCAGCGGATCTACTTTGCCAACCACAGCAGTCATGGCGATTTCGTGCTGCTATGGTCCTCCCTACCGCCCGCCCTTCGTCCGGTCACACGGCCCGTTGCCGCAGCGGATTACTGGAATGGTTCCGCGCTACGCCGCTTCATCATCCATCGCGTCTTTCGTGGCGTATTGATCGACCGGTGTCGGCCGTCCGGGGAGGGCCAAACGCCGCTCCTGCAGCCGGTACAGAATGCGCTCGAAGCAGGCGACTCGTTGATCCTGTTCCCCGAAGGCACCCGCAATCAGGAAGAGACGCTCCTGCCGTTCAAAAGCGGGCTCTATCACCTCGCCAAGGCGCACCCGGACGTTCAACTGGTGCCGGTATGGATCGGCAATCTACAGCGCGTCATGCCGAAGGGGCGCGCGCTGCCCTTGCCGCTGCTCTGCACGGTCAGTTTTGGCGAGCCCCTGTATGTGGGTCTGGACGAGGACAAGCACGCCTTTCTCGCGCGTGCGCGCGCCGCGCTCATGGCGCTGCAAGCGGAGACTGCATGATGGATCGCGATACGCTTCACCTGTTCATGGGCATCGGCGCCCTTTTGTTGGTTGCCTCCAGCATCGGGCTTGCGCTGAAATGGCGCGTCGCCTGGCAGCCACATGCCGTGATTGACAACCTCAATGCCCGCATCAACGCCTGGTGGGTCATGGTGGGCGTGATTGGCGCCGCCTTCTGGCTCGGGCAAACCGCAGTAATCCTGCTGTTCTACGGCGTGTCGTTCTACGCATTGCGCGAGTTCCTGACACTTACCCCGACCCGCCCCAGCGACTACCCGGCCCTGGCCGCGGCGTTCTACTTCATCCTGCCGATGCAGTATTTCCTGCTCTACGTCGGCTGGTTCGAGCTGTTTTCCATCTTCATTCCCGTCTACGCCTTCCTGCTGCTGCCCATCCTGGCGTCACTTGGCGGAGACGCCGAGCGCTTTCTGGAGCGTGCGTCCAAGGTGCAGTGGGGGCTGATGATCGCGGTCTTCTGCATCTCGCACGTCCCGGCGCTGTTGCTGCTGAAGATTCCCGGTTATGAAGGCCGCAACCTGCTGTTGATCGCCTTCCTGGTGATCGTGGTCCAGCTCTCGGACGTGCTGCAGTACGTGTGCGGGAAGCTGTTCGGCAAGCGCAAGATCGCGCCGCGCCTGTCGCCATCCAAGACGGTCGAAGGGTTCGTGGGCGGCGTTGCGCTATCGACCCTGATTGGCGCGTCGCTCTACTGGATCACGCCCTTCACGGTATGGCAGGCCGGGCTCATCGCCCTGTGCCTGAACCTGCTCGGGTTCTTCGGCGGCATCGTATTGTCGGCGATCAAGCGTGACCGCGGCGTGAAGGACTGGGGGCACATGATCGAAGGCCACGGTGGCATGCTCGACCGGCTCGACTCGGTATGTTTCGCCGCGCCCGTTTTCCTGCGCATCGTCCACTACGGGTGGGGCGCCTGAACCCAACCTGTCCATCCCGGCAAATCCTCGCCGCTCGGCATTCCCGCCCGTTCCGATGCCGAAGGCCCCCATGCAAGAATCCCCGCACGGCCAAAGCATGGCGCCGTGCGGGGGTCTCCCACCGCCCTGATCATGATCAAACACAGGCCCTACAAGAATACGCCTACCCGTCGCTGAGCATGCGCCTGCCGGCAGCGGGGCGGGATCGGGCAGCCTGCCGGGTATACCTCATTCGTTTGGACGGGCACGACATGAAATTTGGAAACCGTCTGCTGGGCTGGCCCTTGCTGATCGGCTACTTCGCCACGGTCTATCTGCTGGGTTCGACCGCACCTGCACTCTGGTCGCCTGACGAACTTCGCTACGCCGAAATCGCACGGGAGATCATCGCCACGGGTGACTGGGTCGCGCCCCACTTCAATGGCCTGCTCTATTTCGAAAAGCCAATCCTCGGGCACTGGTTCAACGCCATCGCCCAGCTGCTGTTCGGGGAGAACAATTTCTCCGTCAGGGTCGTTTCCGCCCTGGCGGCGTTAGGCAGCGCTTACTGCTTGTCGCTGATGGTGCGCCGCGAACGCGGCCGCGACCAGGCGCTGCTGGCCGCCGGTATCTACCTCAGCATGTTTCTCGTCATTGGACTTGGGACCTACAGTGCGCTCGATGGCCTCCTCAACTTCTGGATGACAGCGACCTTCGTCGCCTTCTATTTCGCCCTGCATGCCGAACACGGCAGAGCGCGTTTCAGTTATTTCGCACTCGGTGGCGCCCTCTGCGGCGCGGCCGTCCTCACCAAAGGCTTTCTGGCCCTGGCACTGCCCGTGATCGTCGTGGCGCCGTACGCGCTCTGGCAGCGCAAGCTGCACACACTGTTGGTCTACGGCTGGGCAAGCGTTGCCGCCGCTTTCCTCGTTTGCCTGCCATGGGCCATCGCCATCCACCGAGAGGCGCCGGACTTCTGGAATTACTTCTTCTGGGTCGAGCACGTGCATCGCTTCTTCGCCAAGGATGCCCAGCACGCCGAGCCCATCTGGTTTTTCATGCCGCTGCTCCCGCTGGCAACCCTGCCCTGGACGTTCGCGGCGTTCACCTCGCTTGCCCGCCTCCGACACGACGTTGCCCAACCCTGGGTGCGCTATGCCCTGCTCTGGGCGTTCGTGCCGTTCGTGTTCTTCTCGCTGTCTCGGGGCAAGCTGCCAACCTACATCCTGCCGTGCATGGCGCCGATCGCCTTGCTGCTGAGCCAGGGCCTGACGGCGGCATTCCGAACCCATCGCCAAGGGTTGGCCCGGGCGAGCTGGCTTCAGGCGGGCGTAATGGCGTCGATCACGCTGGGCATTCTGGTCGCCTACCTGATGGGGAAGCTCCCATTAGGGGACGGCGAGCGCTACAAGGCGTATCTGCTCATGACTACGCTTTTGGTCTGGGCAGTGTGCATCGCCGCGGCGAGCTACGCCCGGACGCTGGGCGCCTTTACTCTCGCGCACATGCTCGCACCGGCTGCCCTGTTCCTTGCGGTAGGCGTTGCCGTGCCTGACCGGGTGATCGACGGGAAACAGCCTGACCGCTTCATCCAGCAGATCGCGCCGGACATTCCGGCCGATGCCGTGCTCATTGCCGACAACCCTGCGCGCATGTCCGCGCTGAACTGGTACCTCAAGCGTGACGACGTTTACATGACCGGCTCACGCGGCGAGGTCAGTTACGGCCTGAGCTATCCGGACGCACGGCACCGCTATATCGACAACGAGGCACTCGGCTCCTTCATTGCCGAGCAGCGCACTCATCATCCCGTTGTGATGCTCGTTAGCAGCCTGCCCGACATGGGCAGCGACTTTCCGGCCTATGACCGCCTCGTGGGACAGACCCGTCTGCAGGCGCTGTTTTTCGACCGCAACGGGCACTGACCGAAGCCACTCGCTCCATGCATGCCAGGCTTCCGTCCGTCCATTCCTGGCCAACGAAACGGTCTGAGACGGACCTTTCGCCGCCTGCCCACAGTCCGTCTAGAGCGGACTTGCTGAGACGAATAATGGCGAGCCGACCGTGACCACTCCTGAATGGGCGCGCCCGTGTCGTTGCGAGCCGTGCTTCCCGGCATGAAGTCCTACAGGCTCGCGCCTGTGCCTTGTCGGTGAAACCACGTTCTTGGCCATGCGGACCGTCCCGAAAACGAGGACATCCATGAGCGACTCGATCTCCCCCAGCCGGCGCGGCTTCATCAAGTCCGTTGGCGTCTCCAGCCTTGCCGTAGCCACTGCGCCCGCCTGGGTTCAGGCGGTGCAGGCCGCCCCTGTCGACGACAGTGAGCAGCCGCTAAAGGCCGGCGAACAACGCATCACGCTGAAGGTGAACGGACAGCCGCAAACGCTGAACGTACCCGCCAACGCCATCCTGCTCGACGTTCTGCGCGATCGCCTGCAACTGACAGGTACCAAGAAGGGCTGCGACCACGGCCAATGCGGCGCCTGCACCCTGCATGTAAACGGCACGGCCGTGAACTCGTGCCTGTCGCTGGCCGTAAGCCACGACGGCGATGAAATCACCACCATCGAAGGCTTGGAGAAGGACGGCAAGCTGCATCCGGTCCAGGAAGCCTTTTGGGAACACGACGCCTATCAATGCGGTTACTGCACCTCGGGGCAGATCATGGCGGCCGTGGCGGTTATCGAAAATCCGGACATTGGCACCGACGATGCCAGCGTGCGCGAAGCCCTGAGCGGCAACATCTGCCGCTGTGGCGCCTACAAGAACATCCTGGCGGCCGTACAGTCGGCCCGCGGCAAGATGAAGGGAGCCAGCTGATGCGCAACTTCCAGTTCGACCGTGCAACCAGCACCGAGCAGGCACTCAAGGCCGGCCAGGCGGAACAGGCCATGTACCTGGCCGGCGGCACCACCCTGCTCGACCTGGTGAAGCTCGATGTCATGCAGCCCGAGCGGCTGGTGGACATCAACCGAGTGGGGCTGGACAGCCTCGAGCGTCAGCGCGATGGCAGCGTACGCATCGGTGCGCTGGTCACCAACACGACCCTCGCCCGTGACAAATACATCGCCGAAGCGTATCCGGTGCTGTCCCAGGCGCTGCTCACAGGCGCGACCACGCAGCTGCGCAACAAGGCCACCACGGCCGGCAACGTCATGCAACGCGTGCGCTGCCATTACTTTCGTGACAACGTCTCGCCGTGCAACAAGCGCGAACCCGGCAGCGGCTGCGCCGCGATCGAAGGTGATCACCGCTCGGTGCATGCCGTGTTGGGCACCAGCGACCACTGCATCGCCATGCACCCGTCCGACATGTGCGTGGCGATGGCCGCGATCGGCGCGACCGTGCATGTGCAAGGCCCGGACGGCGAGCGGAGCATCGATTTCCTCGACTTCCACCTGCTGCCCGGCGACACCCCCGAGCGCGAGCACGCCCTGCGCCATGGGGAACTGATTACCCACATCACCCTCGCACCGCCACTGGCGAACAGTCGCTCGGGCTACCTGAAGTTGCGCGATCGCGCGTCCTACCAGTTCGCCCTGGCGTCGAGCGCGGTGATCGTGCAGATGCAGGGCGAACGTATCGCCGAGGCGCGCATCGCCATGGGCGGCGTCGGCACCAAACCCTGGCGTGCGCTGGAGGCTGAGCAGTCGCTGCGCGGCCAACCCGCCAACGCAGAGACCTTCCGCCGCGCGGCGGAACTGGCCCTTCAGGGCGCCACGCCCTACCCGCGCAACGCCTACAAGATCCCGCTGGCCCGGCAGGCCATCGTTCGCAACCTGCAGACGCTCACCGGAGGTATGGCATGAACGACATCATTGGTGCCGGTCCCAAGCGCGTCGATGGACGGCTGAAAGTCACCGGTCATGCCCTGTACACCGCTGACCACGGACTCAAGCGCATGGCTTACGCGTATGGCGTCTACAGCACCATCGCCAGTGGCCGCGTTACCCGTATCGATGTTGAGGAGGCCAAGCGCATGCCCGGCGTGCTCGGCATCTATCACCACGGCCATTTCGCCGAGCTCTACCGGCCGCCGAGCATGGAGCTGGATCCGTCCAAGATCGACCGCCTGGTCAAGGTCGACGAGAGCCGCCTGCCGTTCGAAGACGACAAGGTCCACTACGCCGGCCAGTTCGTCGCCATGGTCGTGGCCGACACCTTTGAGCAGGCCCGCGCGGCCGCCTATAAAGTCAAGGTCGAGTACAAGGAAGAGCCCGCCCTGGCGACGCTCGCACAGGCGAAAAAGGTGCAGTCGCCCGAACCCGCCGGAGACGACTATTCGCGCGGCGATCCGGAAGCAGGCTTCAACAGTGCGGCTCATCGCATCGACGTGACCTACACCACGCCCGTCGAAACCCATAATCCGATGGAGATGCATGCCACGACGGCCTATTGGGAGGGCGACAAGCTTTTCGTGTACGAATCCACTCAGTCGGTCATCGTGCATCGCAACACGCTGGCCCGCATCTTCGGCCTGAGCCCGGACAAGGTCGAACTGCAGGCGCCCTTCATCGGCTCGGGCTTTGGCAGCAAGCTCTGGGCGTGGCCGCACTCACCCGCGACGTGCGCCGTGGCCCGCGCGGTTGGCCGACCTGTGCAATTCGTGGTGCCGCGCCCGCAGATGTTCACAACCACCGGCCACCGCCCGGCCACCGAACAGCGGGTACGCCTCGCGACGGATGGCGAGGGCAAGCTGGTTTCAGTCCGGCATGAGTCCGTCAACAGCACCTCGTTCACCGACCAGAACACCGAAGCCTGCGGCAGCGTGACCAAGAGCCTCTACAGTTGCCCGAACCTGGCAATCAGCCACGCCACGCTGCAAGTCCACCACGGCACGCCCACGTCGATGCGGGCTCCCGGCGCAGCGCCCGGGTTGTTCGCGCTGGAATCGGCCATGGACGAGATGGCAGAAACCCTCGGCATGGACCCGTTGGCGTTTCGCAAGCTCAACGCCTCGACCCGCGACGAGAGCAAGGACATGCCCTGGTCGAGCAATCACCTGACCGAAGCCTTCGACGAGGCGGCAGCCAGGTTCGGCTGGGACAAACGCGATCCCAAACCCGGCTCCATGCGTGACGGTCACGAAGTCATTGGCTACGGCCTCGCGGCCTGCAACTGGGATGCAATGCGCTGCGCCTGTGATGCACGTGTCTCCCTACGCGCTGACGGCACAGCCTTTGTGACCTGTGGTGCGCAGGATATCGGTACCGGCACCTACACCATCGTTGCCCAGGCGGTCGCCAAGATCACGGGGCTGCCGCTGGAGCGGATCACGGTGCAGCTGGGTGATTCCTCCTTCCCACCCGGTCCGGTTTCGGGCGGCTCCTGGGCAACCGCAAGCATCCTGCCGGCTATCGCCGAGGCCACACGGGATGCGATCGAGCAGCTCAAGAGCTTCGCCGTGCAGGATGGACCGTTCAAGGGCGCCGACCCGAAGGCGCTGGCCTTCAAGGAAGGCCGTCTGGTCAATGGCAACGAAGCGCTGGATTTCGGGAAACTCCTCACCACCCAGCGCCTGGGCAGTGCCGAAGGCGAAGCCCGTTCGGCCAAGACCGCCGACAAGGACGACGTGTCGATCCGCTCGTTTGGTGCGCATTTCGTCGAGGTGCGCTGGGACCCGGGTATCTCGCGCCTGCGGGTGTCGCGCGTCGTGAGTGCGATCGACGTCGGCCAGGTCATCAATGCCAAAGCCGCCGCCAATCAGGTGGAGGGCGCAATCGTCATGGCCATCGGCATGGCCCTGTTTGAAGCCACGCATTACGACGAACGCAACGCCATGCCGACCAACAATGACTACGCCGAGTACGTCGTGCCGGTGCATGCCGACCAGCCACCCGAGATGGACATCATCCTGCTGGACTACCCGGACTACGCCCTCAACGAGTTCGGCGCACGCGGCATCGGCGAAATCGGCACGACGGGACTCGCTGCCGCGATTGCCAATGCGGTGTACCACGCCACCGGCAAACGCATCCGCGACCTACCGATCACCCTCGACAAGCTCATGGACGACATCCCCAAGACTGCATGACGGATGGCCGACGAGGCGGGCGGGTTTCCGCTGCGCCTCGTTGCGGTCACGCATCCATTGCATATCGGCTGTTTTCGTTGCCTATCGACCGGGCTTTGTCCGGGCCAAGGGCACTCTTAAACCCTTCTATCCCCTGAACCTGTCAGGTTGCTGAACACTGCATCCCCTGAAACAGAACTGTCACCTGCAGGAAACCCCGCTGTCATCTGCCCTCGCGAGCATGCCCTTTTCTGGCGATAGCCAGCGTCATGAGCGGGTTGGCTATTGCCTGGCCGCCATACGAACGGCTTCGCTCATTAGGGCCGGTGTGCGGTGTCTTGCTGCACATGCCTTACGACTGCTAACCGGTTTTCCTGCGTGCCGGCGTTCGCCCCATCGGCGTCGGCGCGCGGGATCTTTTTTGGAGTGACCATGCGCTATTCCATCGGCGTCGCTGCCTGGCTCATTGCAGCCACGTTCCAGGCCCATGCCGCCGAGGCCCCCGACGGTCTGATACAGGTCCGCCTCGACCAGTTGCACCCTACCCAACCGGCGATCGGCTACGACCAGGTTCGCTACAAGCTCGGCCGCTACGCCCAGGAACCGCGCAAGGTATTCGATGAGTACTGCGAGGCGAATGGTCAGGGAGAAGTCGTCGAGACGCCTGCTGGCGCCACGCTCAAGGACTCGTCCAGTTTCACCTGCCGGGATGGGATCGGTACGCACAGGCGCGACATGAAGACGGTCGTCAAGGCGCCCAATGGCGAGTGGTACCTCACCGATGGCCACCACACGTTCACGAGCCTTTGGGAAACGCCTTCGGCTGGGCCCGACTTCAGTATGTGGTTACGAGTGACGGCAGACTACAGCGATATGCCCGACATGGCCGGGTTCTGGCAGCGCATGGAGCGGGAGAAGAAGGTCCGCCTGAAGGATGGTCAGGGCAAGCCGATCCAGGCGGCCGACCTGCCGGCTCAACTCGGGTTCGCCAACCTGCAGGACGACCCGTTTCGCTCGCTCGTCTACTTCACCCGCGGCGCTGCCTATGCGAAACCACGCACGGAAGACGTCGTGCCGGAGTTTCTGGAGTTCTACTGGGCGGACTGGCTGCGGCCGCAAATCTCGCTTGGCGATTACGACCTGAACAGTCAAGCGGGCTACGGCCAGGCCGTGGAGGCCGCAAGCCAGCTGATGGTCGGGTTGGACGAAGACGCCCCCGTCGGCGACTCGGGATTTACGGCGCAGGCGTTGGGCCGGTTTGAGGAGATCAACCGCAAGGCAATGGAAAAGACGTTGAATGGCAAGGTCGCCTATTCACTGGCGTATAAGCAGGCCCACTGACGAGATAGCATTGAAAAAGCGAACGTTTCATCAATGTCCATGGCAACAATCCCGGCACCGTTGATAACGCCGCGGTGAACGGCGGATTACGCCTTCGGCTAATCCGCCCTACGGGCTGGGAAACGTCGTTGGACGGTAGGGGGGGAAATGGCGAAGCCTTTCCCACTTGTGCGTTTCGGGATAGCACAGGCCCTGTGCGTATCCGCGTGCAACGGTGGATGGCTTCGGCCATCCACCGTACGCATCAGGGCGTGGTGAAAGGCGGATTACGCCTTCGACTAATCCGCCCTACAGGACGTGCTGTCGAGGTAGGCGGCCGCGCCAGGGTGTCACTCATTCACCTGCCGCAGATAAGGCGCCTGCTCCGCCCCCAGGTTCGCCAGCATCCGCTCGCTATACCAATCAATGAAATTCACCACGCCGAACTCGTACGTCTTCGAATACGGCCCCGGCTGGTAAGCGGTGGAGTTGATCCCCCGCTGGTTTTCCTCGGCCAGACGGCGATCCTGGTCGTTGGTGGCATCCCACACCTTGCGCAGGTTCTCGACGTCGTAATCCTCGCCTTCCACGGCATCCTTGCGCACCAGCCACTTGGTCGTCACGCGGGTTTCCTGCGCGCTGATCGGCCAGACGGTGAAGACGATCATGTGATCGCCCATGCAGTGGTTCCACGAATGCGGCAGGTGCAGGATGCGCATCGAGCCCAGGTCCGGGTTCTGGATACGACCCATGAGCTTCTTGCAGCCGGGTTTGCCGTCCATGGTCATGGACACGGTGCCCTTGAGCAGTGGCATACGCACGATACGGTTACGCAGCCCGAAGCTGGCATGCGCGAACGGAATCTTCTCGGCTTCCCACTTGGCTGCGGAGTCGGCAACGTGATCCTTGAACGACTGCGTGGCGCGAGGATCGGTTACGTCATCCCATTCGAGCAGGGTGTTCAGAAGCTCCGGGTGCGAGCCATTGCAGTGGTAGCACTCGCGGTTGTTTTCCAGGACGAGCTTCCAGTTTGCCTTTTCCAGAATGTCCGTCTGGACGGCGACCTTGGCGTTCTCCATGTCGTACGGCTCCATGTAGTGCTCGAGCGTACGCAGGAAGTCATCGATGGCCGGCGGATTCTCAGCCATCGATATGAAGATATAGCCACCCGCCGTCTTCACGTGGATTGGCTTGAGGTTGTAGTCGGCGAGATTGAAGTCGGTGCCCATCTCGGTGCCGGCGAACAGCAGGCGGCCATCCAACTCGTAGGTCCACTGGTGGTAAGGACAGACCAGTTTCGCCACCTTGCCCTTCTCGCTCACACAAAGGCGTGACCCACGATGGCGGCATACGTTGTGGAATGCGTGCACCTTGCCTTCGGCGCCGCGGACGACCATGATCGGGTTGTCGCCGATCTGCAGCGTGAGGTAGTTACCCTTGGCTGGGATCTCGCAGGTCATCCCTGCGATCAGCCACTCCTTGTTAAAGATCTCCTGCATGTCGATCTGAAACAACCGCTCATCGTTGTAGAACGGCTGCGGCAGCGAGAAGGTTCGCTCGCGGCTTTGCAGCATGTCGGCGGTGGCCTTGCGTGCGGGCTCCAGCGGATCGCCCAGGCTCAGTGCAGTGACATCCATCGGTAACTCCTCATGCCGGGCACGACACGGCCGGCGCAATCAGGTGGTTATTCAGTTGAGGCGCAAGACGCGAGCGGGCCCTCGTGTGGCTGGGGACAACCTCGCCGCGTGCCGATACGCGACGTCGAGGTGACCGGATGCTCCAGGGCGCGTACGACAGGTGCAGCCCTTGGGGTGACTCGGGTTCGGCTGGCGCCAGTGTGTGCCCGGCCATAGGCGGAACCTTATCCATGGACGACACGCCCGAATCCGTTTCCGACGTACCTCTCCCTTAAGCATCGATCGCGTGATAGCCCGTCGCTAGGCGGCCTCGCCACGTTTCGCTCGCCGCAGATGACTCACCGGTCAGCACGGACATGCCGATGTCGCAAACAGGTAAATGACGTCGCATCAGCCTGTTTCACAATCCGGCGCAACAACGAAGGCGCACTGGTATGGCGCCGATAAATCTCGCGCGCACATGAGGTCAGCATGAATAACTTCCTCAACCCCGTGACGACACAGACCTGGACCAACGGCCGTCACGTGGTCCGCTGTGTCAAGGTCATCCAGGAGACCTGGGATGTGCGCACCTTTTGTTTCATGGCGGACCAGCCGGTGCTCTTCTTCTTCAAGCCCGGCCAGTTCGTCACGCTGGAGTTGGAGATCGACGGCCAGCCAGTGATGCGCTCCTACACCATCTCGAGCTCGCCCTCGGTGCCGTACAGCTTCTCGATCACCATCAAGCGGATTCCTGGCGGCAAGGTTTCCAATTGGCTGCACGACAACCTGTCCGAAGGCGATCAGATCCCCGTCCACGGGCCGGTCGGCCTGTTCAACATCATCGACAACCCCTCCGATAAGGTCCTTTTCCTGTCGGGGGGTGTCGGCATCACGCCGGTGATGTCCATGGCCCGCTGGCTGTTCGATACCAACGCGAACGTGGATATGGTGTTTGTGCACAGCGCACGGACGCCACGAGACGTCATCTATCACCGCGAGCTCGAACACATGGCCTCGCGCATCAACAACTTCAGCCTGCACCTGATCTGTGAGCGCGTGGATCTGGGCTGGAGCTGGTCGGGTTATCGCGGGTACCTGAATCCGCGGATGATGGAACTCATGGCGCCGGATTACATGGAGCGTGAGGTGTTCTGCTGTGGGCCGACGCCCTACATGACCGCCGTGAAGAAGATGCTCGAGGCCAACGGCTTCGACATGCGCCGCTACCACGAGGAAGCCTTCGGCCCTGTGCCGGCGGACGTGCGCGAAGATGTCAAGGAGCTGGCCGAGCAGGCGGCAGACGCGCCTGAGATTCCGGTGGCCGATTTGCATCAGGTCGAGTTCCTCGGCGCAGGCAAAAGCATCCGCGTGGCGCCAGGCGAGACTGTCCACTCTGCTGCGGCGCAATTGGGGCTTCACATCCCGAAGGCGTGCGGGATGGGTATCTGCGGTACGTGCAAGGTGATGAAACGCTCAGGCGTGGTCGAGATGGATCACAATGGAGGCATCACCGAAGAAGACGAAGCCGAAGGGTACATCCTGTCGTGCTGCAGCGTGCCGAAGGGCGATGTGGTCATCGACTTCTGAACCTGCCTCAGGGTGCAGACGCCATTTGAAGCGTCTGCACCTAGTTTCGCCCCTCTCATCTCATGAAACACCTGATCAATATGTGAACAGCATCGTTGGATGCCAGTGTTTCCAGGCATTGCAGCAATGACCGCACATGTTATCAACAGGCCGCTGCACAGATAGTGTGCGCAACTGCACCTATAACTCATTGATATCGCTCTTTTTTTGATCATAGCCCTGGCACAGGCGTGGCGCTTGGCCTGCAGCCATTCGCTGACAGGTTATCCACATCATCGCCCCCCGTAATACGGGATAACCCTGCCGCAGGACACAAAGGTGACTACTGAAGCGAAACGGAATTGAACGATCACCAAGGTGCTGGAGCCAAAACCAATGTAACGCCCACATCAACATCGGAGATGACTATGAAAAGCAAGACGACTTCTGCAGTACTGCTGACTTCCCTGATGGCTGTGTTCGGCACCGCCTATGCAGCAACCGATACCCATGGCACCAATACCAACAGTGGCTCGGCCACTTCCGCCTCGCCTTCAATGGGCACCGATGATGGCAAGGCCGGCGGCCAAGGCGCTGGCGTCAACACTGGCCCAGCCGCTACCGGCATGCCGGACGATGATCGTTCGAACGAAGGCACCGAGCACGGCGGCGCCAAGACCGATACCAAGCGTTAATGCTGGTAAGCGCCCGGCCCCTCAGGGCCGGGCCTGCTCAGCCAGACTGGCTCAACGCGGTAACCCAATTACACGTCCGGTATAGGCCGGCTTATCCACAGTCCCCTGCCGCACTTTCCACCCTTCGATTTCGCGCAACACACCCGCATCAAAATTTGTCGAGCGCCCTGCTTCGGTCGACACGTTCATCAGCATCTGTTCACTGACCGCGACATCCACATCTCCACGCCGAAGCGTGTGATAGATGTGCAGCCGCTTATGGTCGTGGGCCAGCAGCAACGTATGCACCGCGACCTGTTCGCCTGCCTTCACTTCAGCCAGATAGTTGAGGTGCACCTCGAGCGTGAACAGCGTGTGCCCTGTCTGCGCCCTGCCCGCCTCATCGAGACCAAGACGGTCCATCAGTGCATCCGTAGCCAGGCTGAACAGCAGCAGGAAATTGGCGTCGCGCAGATGCCCGTTATAGTCGGTCCATTCCTTCCGAACCCGAGTGCTCAGCGTGTCCATGGTGCTATTCCTCGAACGTGAACCCGTGGCGCGCCTTCGTCTCGCGAATGGCCGCGGTGACCGCGAGCAGGCAATCGTCGCGGTAGCGCTCCAGTTCCGCCAGGCTGCGTTGCCCTTGCTGGGCAGACGTGCCCTCGACCACCGCATCAACCAGGGTGTCGGTAAGCTCTGGGGCTTCCAGATACGTCCAGGGCAGCTTCAGGGCCGGGCCGAACTGCTCCATGAAATGTCGCATGCCCGCCTCGCCTCCGGCCAGGGTGTAGGTCATGAAGGTACCCATGAACGACCAGCGCATGCCAGCGCCGAATCGAATCGCATCGTCGATTTCACCGGTCGTGGCGACGCCATCGTTCACCAGATGCAGCGCCTCGCGCCAAAGCGCCTCGAGTAGGCGATCGGCAATGAAGCCAGGGACTTCCTTGCGTACATGAAGGGGCCGCATGTCGAGACGCGTATAAACCTGCGATGCGGCTTCTATCGCGTCGCCTGAGGTTCGCTGGCCACCCACGACTTCCACCAGGGGCAGCAGGTAGACCGGGTTGAAGGGATGGCCCACCACGCAGCGCTCGGGGTGGATGGCGGCATCATAGAAGTCGCTTGGTAGAAGGCCCGACGTGCTGGACGCGATGAGCACTTCTGGCCGAGCGGCGCCGCTGATGGCGGTGTGCAGCACGCGCTTGAGTTCAAGCCGCTCCGGGGCGCTCTCCTGGATGAAGTCCGCATCGGCCACGCAGGCCTCGACGGTAGGCGCGAAGTGCAGCCGGTCGATCGACGCGCCGGGGGCCAGGCCCTGTTTTTCCAGCGCGGGCCAGGCATTGGCCAGACGCTGGCGCAGCGCGGACTCAGCGCCGGGCGCAGGGTCCCAGGCGTTGACGTCCAGGCCATGCGCCAGTGCCCGGGCGATCCAGCCCGCGCCGATCACGCCCGTGCCGAGCGCCGCGAATGTCTTGATATCGGTGATGAAAGCCATGTCGAGCATCCTGGAGACGTGAAGAAGCAGCCGCCGTTGCCGGGCGGCGACCGTCAATAAATGGGTTGGGTGTCAGGTGCGGGGGGCGAGGCCCATCTTTTCCCTGCCCTCGGCGGGCGTTAGCACGCGCCCGCCAAGCCGGGCGATGATCTCGCCTGCGCGTTCCACAAGGCTGCCGTTGGTGGCCGGCACACCCTTGTCGAGCCAGAGATTGTCTTCGAGCCCTACCCGTACATGGCCGCCCAGCAATACCGCTTGCGCGAGCATCGGCATCTGCATGCGACCGATGCCGAAGCCGGCCCAGGTTGCACCTGGCGGCAGGTTGTCGGCCATTGCCTTCATCGTAGCCGTGTCGGCAGGCGCTCCCCACGGGATACCGAGGCAGAGCTGGAACAGAGGGTCCTTGAGCAGCCCCTCCTTGAGCATCTGCTTGGCGAACCACAGGTGCCCCGTGTCGAAGATCTCCAGCTCAGCCTTCACGCCCAATTCGGTGATGCGCCGTGCGCCCGCGCGCAGCTGAGCCGGCGTCGAGACGTAGATGTAGTCGCCATCACCGAAGTTGAGCGTGCCGCAGTCGAGCGTACAGATCTCTGGGCGCAACGCCTCGATGTGCTTGAGCCGCTCCATTGGCCCAACCAGATCACTACCCGCGCCGAACTGCGTGGGCGATTCGCCCGGGCCGATCTCCAGATCGCCGCCCATGCCCGCCGTAAGATTGATGATGACGTCAGTACCGCTGTCCCGAATGCGCTCGACCACTTCCCGGTAAAGCGCCACCTCTCGGCTCGGCTTTCCGGTCTCGGGATCGCGCACGTGGCAGTGCGCAACGGTGGCGCCGGCACGGGCGGCTTCAATGGCGGCATCGGCGATCTGCTGCGGTGTGACTGGGACGTGGGGATTGCGGCCCACGGTATCGCCTGCGCCCGTCACGGCGCAGGTCACGATGACGTCGTAGTTCACGGAAGTCTTCCTGTTGGGTGCGTTGAAGCGGTTCGATCACTTGGCGAGGTGGGCCTTGAGCGCAGCCAAGCCATCCTTGCCTTCAAAGGTGGTTACACCCGAAAGCCAGGTCTGCAGGTCCTGAGGATGATTTTTCAGCCAGTCCCGTGCGACCGCCTTCGGGTTCTGCCGGTCCATGATGGGCGCCATCAGCCGGCTTTCCTGCTCCACCGTGAAGGTAAGGTTGCTTAGCAGCCGGCCAACGTTCGGACACTGCTGCATGTAGCCCTTCGCCACGACCGTCTCGACGGTGGCTGCGCCATCGTTCTCGCCCAGCGCATCGTCGCTGCCTGTCAGGTAGTCCATTTCCAACTGGACATTCATCGGGTGCGGCGCCCAGCCGAAGAAGACAATCCACTCATCCCGTCGCGTCGCGCGATTGACCGCCGCGAGCATCCCGGCTTCGCTTGACTCCACGAGCTTGAAATCACCCAGGCCGAACTGGTTTTCGTCGATCATCTTCTGGATACCGGTGTTCGCGCCGGTCCCGGGCTCGATGCCGTAGATCTTGCCGTCGAGCTGGTCCTTGAACGTGGCGATGTCGGCAAACGTACGTAGCCCCGCTTCATGTGCGGCACGAGGGACGGCGAGCGTCGCCTGAGCGCCTTCGAGATTGACCTTGAGGATTTCGAGATCACCCGATTTCAGGAACGGCGTAATAGTCTCGGTCATGATCGGGTTCCAGTACCCGAGAAAGAAATCCAGCTGTTTCTTCTGCATACCGGCGAATACGATCTGCTGGGAGGCGACCGTATCGGTGGGGGCGTATCCGAGCCCTTCGAGCAGGACTTGAGCGATGCCGGTGGTGGCGACGACATCCGTCCAGCCCACCACACCGATTCTTGGTTTCTGGCAGGCGGCGGGCTCGGTAGCCATGGCGGTGCTTGCAGCGGTCGCAAACAGGGTCAGGGCGCAACACGGGATCCACTTGTTCATATCGGCTCCTTCCTAAGGCGGTTTCTTCTGTTCTTGAATTGCCGTAGGGCAATCCGCTTTCGGTAGGGCAAGGCTACGCGCCCGGCCGCTGCACCGTTCGCACTGAGCCGACGATGAGTTGAACTCAAACGACCTCTGGCTCAGGCTGGGCCCTCTTTCGTAGCAAAGGACGCACCGTGACGATTCGAATGCCGCGCGAAATCGGATTTCTGCTCCTCCCACGCTTCCCCATGATGGGCTTTTTGTCCGCGGTGGAGCCGCTGCGGGTGGCCAACCGCTTCAAGCCGGACAGCTACCGTTGGCGCCTGCTCAGCCTGGACGGCGGCGCTGTCACGGCGAGCAACGGTATGTCGCTCAACGTGGACGGTGCACTGGACCAGCCTGGCGATGAAGAACTGATTTTCGTTGTGGCCGGTTTCGAGCCCATGGCGCACTACGATGCAGCCCTGGCGGGCTGGCTCAGACGCGTCGCGTCCAACGCGGTGATAGGGGCCATCGACACGGGCGCGTTCCTACTGGCCGAAGCGGGCCTGCTCGATAGGCACCGAGTGACGCTGCACTGGGAGGCAATTCCTTCCTTTCAGGAACGATACCCGGCGATAGCCGTTACGCAGGAGTTGTTCGAGATTGATGGCCGACGTATCACCTGCGCGGGCGGCACGGCATCGCTGGACCTGATGCTCGATCTTATCGGCCATGTCCACGGCAGCGAGTTGGCACTGCAGATCTCCGAGCAGTTCGTCTACGGGCGCATTCGCTCACACCAGGATCACCAGCGCATGCGCATCGGGCGGCGCTACAGCGTTACGAACAAAAAACTGATTCAGGCCATCGAGACCATGGAGCGCCACACCGAATCACCACTTGGAACACCTGCGCTTGCGGGCGACCTGGGGATAACGTCGCGCCAGCTGGAACGCCTGTTCAAGATGCATCTCGACGAGACGCCTTCCTCCTTCTATCTGGCGCTGCGTCTAGACAAGGCTCGCCAGCTGCTGCGCCAGACGGATTTGAGTGTGCTTGAGGTGAGCCTGGCGTGTGGCTTCGAATCCGCCTCCTATTTCTCGCGTTGCTATCGAGCCCGATTCGATCAAAGCCCCAGCAATGACCGCTCGGAGTGACTCACTTCATTCGGAGGATGGATATTTTTCGATCACGTCCCGCTAACCCCCGGTCCGTCTGGGCCACGGGTATATCCGCACACCTTATCAACAGCCAGGCACACAGCGGATGTGGGTAAGCGCTAGTCCGATTCATGGTTGTGCTGGATACGTGGTTCCCTTGAAGAGGTCAAAAAACAAGCAGCAACCGCTAAACCCCGCACAGCGCGGGGTAGGCGCAGCCCCCAACACCTTATCCACAGATCCTGACACAGCTAATGTGTGTAACCTGAGATTGCTCCGGCATCACACGGCGCCAGTAGCCTGCCCATATTTTGATCAGCCGGCCGCAGGCCCCGCCGCTTCTGGCTTCGCGACAATCTCACACACGTTTCCCACAGACGGGCACACAATGGGTGTGGATAAACCCGATCGTCAGCTTCCGCTCCTCTGTGGAAAAGTGGCCAGTCAATGCTGGTCAAATATTGATCAACGCACTGAACGCTCGGCTCGGCGCGGCTTGCGGAAAGGTGTCCACACCTTTCCCCGCCCGTAACGCACAGTAACTGGGGGTACTTGGATGCGACAGCACCGCAGGATTGCCAGACGATGATGGGCTTTGATCAAAATTCGATCAATGCTCTGAAAGTCGCGCCAGCTGGGCTTTCAAACCGAGTCCGCACATATTATCCACAACTGGGCACACAGCGATTGTGGGTAAGACCGCATAGATTCGTATTGCTGGCTCCGCAAGGAGACGCAGCGGAATGTGGATAAGTTTAGCGGCACCAAATCTTCGCTTAATAAAACTGATTTGCCGATCAGCGCCAATGATGGGTGTGAGCACTGGATGAGCGCGGGCGTTTCAATTCCAGCAAACATGAAAGAGATTGGCTCACAGCTTATCCCCAGATAGGGCACAGTGTTTACCGAGGTGGTCGGCCATCGGAATGCCCCTCTGAATTCGAACCTATTTCGCTACGTATCCCTACATCAGCCCGCATTATTCAGATCTTTTTGTTCTCACTCCATCACTCGCATCGCGACAAATGTGTCGCCGCTGCTGCGCTTGTTATCCACACGCAAACAACCAGCATTTAGGCGTAAGGGCATCAGCTACCCTGCGTCTGCATCCGTGCGTTGGCAAGACGGACGCTAGCCGATCGCTGTTCGTGATTTGATCAATCTTGTCAAACACCCGTGCTTACCGGGCTGGAGCTCTGCTCGCACAGGTTATGCACAGCGGGGCGCACAGCGAATGTGTGTAACCTGAATCGAGGCGCGGCGCATTGATCAATAAACAATCACCGACCTGGAAACCCCGTCTACTCTGGCTTGCAGCCTTATACGGACAGTTTGTCCACAGCATCGCCCACGCGATATGGGGACAAGCCCGCAAACGCAGTGATCGGTCCGAGCGGTTGAGGGTCGTATTCGGTATATACCTCGCCGAGGGCAACCTATGATCCGTGCCGTGTTGACGCTTTTGATCGTGTTGCCTCTGTGCGCAGTTGCAGGAAGCCGAGCACCAATGGAGTCGCGTCCGATTGGTGTGCCCCATGGCACGCAACCGCCGCCAGGGCAGAATGGCCTGCCGCCCGGGATGGTGCGGCCACCGCCCACGCACGAACGTCCGCGTTCACCTGAACCGTATCGGCGTCCGGATGTGGATGACCGGGCGCCGTCAATGGATCGCCTGCCGCAGGATCGCCTGCCGCAGGGTCGCCTGCCGCAGGACAGCCACCCTTGAACCGTGGCCAGGAGGACTGACGCTGAAGGCGTCCGTCGGGTCGGCAGCACCGTCTACCGTCAGGCTTACGCATACCGGCCGCGCGTGCAGTAAGCTGGTGCCATGCCTTCCCTTCGCCTGGAGACATCCTGTGCGCTACCTGCTGCTCTGTCTGGCCGTTTCAATGGCGCTACCCGCCCACGCTCAGATCTACAAATACAAGGACGCGGCCGGCAATATCGTTTTTGGAGACCAGCCACCCGACGGCCAGCCCGCCGAACAGGTAAAGCTACCGCCACCGAACACCGTACAGACCGCACCGCCGGCTTCAGCTTCGCAGCCATCCATGCAGCCCGAAACGGGTGCGCCGCAACTGCCCTACAGCCGCCTTGAACTGACAGGTCTGCCTCAGGAAGGCGGCGCGTTGCGGGCGAACGACGGAGGGTTTTCGGTCGGCGTGATCATGCAGCCGCCGCTCTCGCCGGATCACACGTTGCGTCTCCTGCTGGATGACAAGCCCTACGCGGAAGTCGATACGGCCACCGGTTTCAGGTTGAACGAGATCGACCGGGGCGAGCATCGCCTCGCCCTTGAGGTACTGATGGATGGCAAGCCTATCCAGCGGAGTGAAGACGCGGTCTTTACCGTACAGCGCGTCAGCGTGAACAGCCCCGCCAGGGCTGCACCATGACGCATCGCGCTCTGGGCCTTTTGCTGGCACTTCTTGCCAGTCAGGCCAGCGCAGAGATCTATAGCGAGGTCGACGCGAGCGGTAACCGCGTCTTCACTGACCGCCCAAGTGCGGGCAGCGCACGAGCGGTCCCGGTGAAACCGTCCAACGTCATGCCGCTGACGGTGCCGGTGGTGCATGCGCCGCCCACACACACCGTCAGGCTCAAGCATGTCATATACACCGCGCTGCATATCGATAGCCCGGCGCCGCAAACCACGGTCCGCGGCGCGGGCGACGTGACGGTCACACTCTCGAGCGTACCGGAGCTCGCGCTAGGGCACGCGTATCGGCTGTTGATCGACGGTGCGCCCGTTTCTGCGCCGAGCGGGGCGACAAGCGTTGAGCTCAGCAACCTCGATCGAGGCGAGCACCAGCTATCTGCCGAGATCATCGATGCAGATGGCAACTCGATTATCCAGAGCGAGCGGCAACCGTTGTACGTGCACCGGATGTCGCTCAGTCAAAAGCGCATGGTTCAGCCTTGTCAGAAGGGTGATTACGGGGTTCGGCCTGAGTGCCCCATGAGCGACAAACCCCCGGAGCCCCGCAAGCGCTTCCTTGGCTTGTTCTGAGCCGTGCCGTTGATCCACAGCGGTGCAGTCGATGCACGAAAACAGTGCACAAAGGTGCACTATTCGCGCTAGCCTCACCAAAACAGGTCACGCCACAGTTCCCGAACCTTCCTTGCCTACCTGCACACCGCCAATCACGTGAATGAACCCGTCGCCGGGCTTGGTTTGCTTTTTGCATTTTCATGCCCAATCACGGCTCACCGGTGTGACACCCGGTGGCTCATGCCAGGCGGATCGTCAACGGCAGTACGCACCGCATCGACACAGGTTCCGATCTATCGCCATGATCCTCCAGGACGCACTGCACAGACTGCTACTCGACAACCTGACCACCGCTACCATTCTGCTCAACGCCGAGTTGCGCCTGCAGTACATGAACCCGGCCGCCGAGATGTTGCTCGCCGTCAGTGGCCAACGCAGCCATGGCCAATTCATCAGTGAGTTGTTCACGGAGTCACCCGAGGCGCTGAACGCGCTCAAGCAGGCCGTCGAGCAGGCCCACCCGTTCACCAAGCGTGAAGCCCAACTTACGTCACTGGCGGGCCAGAGCATGACGGTCGATTACGCCGTCACGCCGATCATCAACAAGGGCGCCACGTTGCTCCTGCTTGAGGTGCTGCCTCGCGATCGCCTGCTGCGGATCACCAAGGAAGAGGCCCAACTGTCCAAGCAGGAAACCACGCGCCTGCTGGTGCGCGGCTTGGCCCACGAGATCAAGAACCCATTGGGCGGGCTGCGCGGCGCGGCGCAGCTGCTCGAACGCGAACTTCCGGATGAGAGCCTCAAGGACTACACCAACGTCATCATCGAGGAGGCCGACCGGCTGAGGAACCTTGTCGATAGGATGCTGGGCTCGAATAAGCTGCCATCCCTGTCGATGACCAACGTGCACGAAGTGCTCGAGCGCGTGTGCAGCCTTGCCGAAGCGGAGAGCCAGGGCAGCATTACATTGGTACGGGATTACGATCCCAGCATCCCGGATGTCCTGATCGACCGCGAACAGATGATCCAGGCGGCGCTGAATATCGTCCGCAACGCGATGCAGGCAATGACCACGACCGCCGAGCACCGCATGGGCCGCATCACGCTGCGGTCACGCACGCTGCGCCAGTTCACGATCGGCTACGTACGCCATCGGCTGGTTGCCAAGCTCGACATCATCGACAACGGCCCGGGCATCCCACCGGAGCTGCAGGACACCCTCTTCTACCCCATGGTCAGTGGACGCCCGGACGGTACCGGTCTGGGACTGTCCATTGCCCAGAACATCATCACCCAGCACCAGGGCTTGATCGAATGCGAGAGCCAACCCGGCCAGACCGTGTTCACGATCTACCTGCCGCTGGAACAAGGAGCGACTTCGCATGAGTCAAAGTGAAACCGTCTGGATCGTCGACGACGACCGCTCGATCCGCTGGGTGCTGGAAAAGGCCCTGCAGCAGGAAGGCGTGACCACGCAAAGTTTCGATAACGCCGACAGCGTGCTGCACCGCCTGACCCGTCAGCAGCCGGACGTAATCATCTCCGACATTCGCATGCCTGGCTCCAGCGGCCTGGACCTGCTGGCGCAAATCCGCGAGATTCTGCCTCGCCTTCCGGTCATTATCATGACCGCGCACTCCGACCTGGAGAGCGCCGTTGCGTCCTACCAAGGTGGCGCCTTCGAATACCTGCCCAAGCCGTTCGATGTGGACGAAGCGGTGTCACTGGTCAAACGTGCCTACCAGCATGCCCGCGAGCAACAGAGCCTGAGCGAGCCCGCAAAACCCGAACCCACGCCCGAGATCATCGGCGAAGCGCCAGCGATGCAGGAAGTGTTTCGCGCGATTGGGCGACTGTCGCATTCCAACATCACGGTCCTCATCAATGGTGAATCCGGCACCGGCAAGGAGCTGGTCGCCCACGCCCTGCACCGCCACAGCCCTCGCGCTTCGGAGCCATTCATCGCGCTGAACATGGCTGCGATCCCGAAGGATTTGATGGAGTCCGAGCTGTTCGGGCATGAGAAGGGTGCGTTCACCGGCGCGGCCGCACAACGCCGCGGCCGCTTCGAACAGGCCGACGGCGGCACGCTGTTCCTCGACGAGATCGGCGACATGCCCGCCGATACCCAGACACGTCTGCTGCGCGTGCTGGCCGACGGCGAGTTCTACCGTGTTGGTGGCCATACGCCGGTGAAGGTGGATGTCCGCATCATCGCGGCCACCCACCAGAATCTGGAAAGCCTCGTGCAGGCCGGCAAGTTCCGGGAAGACCTCTTCCACCGCCTCAACGTCATCCGCATCCATATTCCAAGGCTCTCGGATCGCCGTGAAGACATCCCCGCACTGGCTCGGCACTTCCTCGGCCGCGCAGCGCAGGAACTGGCTGTCGAGCCCAAGCTGCTCAAGCCCGAGACCGAGGAATACCTCAAGCACCTGGGCTGGCCGGGTAACGTGCGTCAACTGGAGAACACCTGCCGGTGGATCACGGTCATGGCGTCTGGCCGCGAAGTGCATGTGGATGACCTGCCGCCCGAACTGCTCAGCCAGCCGCAGGAGGCGATGCCCGCCGCCAACTGGGAGCAAGCTCTCCGCCAGTGGGCTGACCAGGCCCTCAGCCGTGGCCAGTCCAGCCTGCTGGACAGCGCGGTACCGGCCTTCGAGCGCATCATGATCGAGACCGCCCTCAAGCACACCGCTGGCCGCCGCCGCGATGCCGCATTACTACTGGGCTGGGGCCGCAACACGCTGACTCGCAAGATCAAGGAGCTCGGCATGAAGATCGACAGTGGGGACGAGGACGACAGCGACGAGTGATACCCCCGCTGGACGGGCCTGCCCTATGCAGGCAAGAGCCCGAGCGGCAGGGATCCACTTAACCTCCTGTAAGCGCCCATGCGTCGTCTGGGTAATTGCGGCTTACCGGCAGAGGGCGCGAAACGCTTCACCTCACCCGTAGCAAATCCGGCTTCCGCCCTACGCAGTCCCAAAAACCTCAACAGCACATCGGCGGGTTCCACCCGCCCTACAGCCCTACGAAAACACCGCATTAGTGCAGACGCCACGTAACGGGCCCCGTCAGAAGGCTGAGCGGAACCGTTGCGTAGAGGGTTGAGCGGCATGGATGCCGCGAGAGCGACGCTGGGCCAGGGAAGGCCCGTCGGCGAGGGCCCTCGGAGCGACGGTGGAGCGAGGGAACCCGTAACGAAGCAACGCGCAGTGCAGGGCCGTATGTTGGGGCGGCCTTCTTTTGGGTTACCTTTTCTTGGCCGGTCAAGAAAAGGTAACTCGGCCGTAAGGGCCGAAACCCAAACAGCCAAGCAACGCAGTAATGAATAGGCTTCGATCTGGTGCTCACACCAGCGATGACTAAAGCCACGTGCCTTCACGCAGCAGTACCAGAATCCATATGACGCCACGTAAAGGTGGAAGCCTCGGGCTTCCACGCATGGCCGGCCCTAGAGCAATACACCCGCGGGTTTCACCCGCCCTACGGCCTTGGCTACAACAGCCTGGGTGGAAGGCCCGCCCTGGCCCCCACAGCGCGTCCAGCCGAAACAGCAAGCCCTGCTATGCTCAATCGAGGCGCTATGTGCAGTTCGCCGTCGAAGCCTTCCCTTCTGCAAAGGACATCCCATGTTCGCTCGACGTATCGCCCTGGCCGCCTCATCGGCGGCGCTTGCCTTCTCCGCCACCGCCTTCGCCGCCGCCCCTGACGATCTATTGAAGAAGGCAGAATCCGAACAAAAAGCCTACCTCGCGACGGTCGAGCAACTTGTCAACGTCGACACCGGAACAGGCCAGGCGCCCGGACTCAAGACGGTCGGAGACATGTTGGTGAAACGTCTGGAGGCGCTGGGTGCGAAGGTGGAGCGCAGCCCTGCGAAACCGTCGGAAGGCGACAATATTGTCGGAACGATCAATGGCGATGGGCAGGCCTCATTCCTGCTGATGATCCATTACGACACGGTCTTCGGACCCGGCACAGCCGAGAAGCGTCCCTTCAAGACGGACGAAACGCGTGCCTACGGGCCGGGCGTCGCTGATGCCAAGGGCGGTATCGCGCTCATCCTGCACGCGCTCAAGCTGTTGCAGGATGAGGGATTCAAGGACTTCGGCACGATCACCGTGCTTTTCAATCCAGACGAAGAGATGGGCTCGGCAGGCTCCAAAGAGGTGATCGGGGAGCTGGCCGCCAAGCATGACTACGTGTTCTCGTACGAGCCGCCAGACAGCGATGCCGTGACCGTCGCCACCAACGGCATCAATGGTGTCTTCGTCGAGGTGAAGGGCAAGTCCTCACACGCCGGCTCCGCCCCCGAGGAAGGCCGCAACGCGCTCATGGAGCTTGCCAACCAGCTCATCAAGCTGGGTGACCTTGGCGACAAGGACAAGGGGACCACCGTCAACTGGACGCTCGCCAAGGCGGGTGACAAGCGCAACATCATCCCGTCGAGCGCAATGGCTGAAGGCGACATGCGCTATTCCGACCTGAGCGAAACCGACCGCGTGCTCGAGGACGGCAAACGCATCGTCGAGAAGAAAACCATCGACGGGACCGAGGTCACCTTCCGCCTGGAGAAGGGCCGCCCGCCGCTGGCGCCCAACCCGCAGTCCGACACGTTGGCGAAGACGGCGCAGGCGATTTACAGCAAGACAGGCCGTGATTTGAAACCGGTTGCCATGCGCTTCGGCACCGATGCCGGCTACGCCTTCGTGCCAGGCAAGGATAAACCGGCCGTACTGGAGACGATGAGCATCATCGGCGCCGGTCTGCACGGTGATGACGAGTACATGGAGCTGTCGAGCATCGCACCGCGCCTGTACCTGACCGCGGCGATGATCATGGAGCTATCAGGCGACAAGGGACAGTAGGCTGCGCACGCCGCAGCCCGTGCTATGGCTCGACCGGCGCGGCTTCCAGCGCATCGTACAAGGCGTCTGCGTCGGCGAACGCCTGCTGGGAAACGAGCTTGCCATCCTCGAGCTGTAGCCACAGAACCGAGTCGTTATCTGCCGGATAGCGGGCGGCGATGGCGCCGTCGCGGTCCAGCAGTACGCGGTAGGTGTAGTCCTTCATTGCCGGGATCGCAAACATCTTCGTGATGGCCGAGGGCATGCGATGGATATCGCCGATGAACACCGCGCGACGCTGGGGCAGGTACTCCTTCGGCTTGTTTGCGAGCGCGTCGTCCAGCAGTCCGGACCCCGTCATGCTGCGGGCGACGAGAATGATGCGGGTGTCTGCACTCAGGGTGTAGGGCTGGTCGAACTGGTCCTTGAGGGTCCAGGTTTCCAGCGTGTCGCCGGGTTCGATCGCGTGAGCGGCAAAAGCGACGAGCATCAGCAACAGGGCGGGCAAGGTTTTCATGGGCACTCCTTTTGCGGGACGGACAAGTCTACCCAGCCCGCGCTCCGCATGCTTGATCCTGCGCATGTAAAAAGGCCCCGCATCGCGATGATGTGGGGCAAGGGAGTGACGGTAGACGCGTCACGAAGAACGGCGGATCAGGTCAGGTCCGCATGGGGGCCAGACAGGTAGTCGAGGATCCGATAACAACTGGTGCGCAATGCGGCGCACAGGCCCTGACTTTGACGGAGCGCGGTAACGCGTGATGAAAACGCGTCTGGCCAGATACGCAGCAGCCGCTCGATATCCGCCGGCTTGGTCTGGAGGTGACAGGGCAGCGCAACAACGCGCTCTTGCCAGACGAAACCCTGATATCCAGCGCCCGATGACCCGTAGAGTGGAACCGCGCCGCGCGGCAGCGAAAATCGCCAGGGCGTCCAATGCAGCGCAACCAGGCGATGAGGCAACATGCTGCCCAACGGCGATTGTCGCGCCGAGCGGTGGAGCTCGACGGGCTTCCAACCGATATCGGGCGTGGCAGGGCCATCCGGTTCCGCGCCCAGCGCACACGCGATCAGGTGCCCACCAAGCCCGATACCGAGAATCCGCTTGCCCGCCGCCAACGCCGGTTCGATAAGCGCCGCCGCACGCCGAGCAGCGTCGGTATTCCCGGACGCCAGGGGGCCATCCAGCACGATGAGCAGATCGAAGGTGTCGAGCATCGGGATGTCCGGCGCCTCATCCAGGTGATACAGCCGCCAATGCAAGCCGCGCCAATCCAACCAGTCCAGAACCTGACCCGGCCCGACTTCCGGGGCCATCTGCAGAATCGCTACGCGCATTACCTCATCTCACCTCGCTCATGCATGTTGCCCAGCACCCCTATGGGACAAATGAAGAATCTTCCGTCCGAGTGATGTCAGCCCGCACCGCCGAGGTGCCTCCGGACGGCGCACATGAAGGACGTAGCCGTCCTCCGGTGGACAACCGTCACGCAGCAGCTGAAACACCTGTGGATAGGTCGTGGCGCTGACCCGAAATTCTGCGAGCGTAGCGCCGTCAATACGCAGTTCGATCAGGTAGTCGCTCATGCCCGCAGCCCCTCCGGGGCAAGGCCCAACAAGCGCGGCGCCCAGCTTTCCAGCGCACCAGTGGCCAGCCGCCGGGCTGCCTGCTCGCGCCATGGCGTACTCAACCGGTCACAGACGACAAGCTGATGGAGCCCGGCACGGTCCAGGGGGCAGTGGAAGAAATTGTGGATGACGCGAGCGACACTCAGCCTTGCCGGATCGCGGGATAGCCGCTCGAAGGAGCTATCCAGGCCAACGAAACCGGGCGTGATCACGCGGTAATACCAACCGCACCGCCCCGAATCCTGCGCATGCTGAGCCAAATGCATGTCGCCCCAGCGATAGCCCAGGCGATAGCAGGGTGACCGTGGCTGACTAACCTCCAGAACAGCATCACCCCAGCGAAAGCGATCACCGATGCAGACATCCCTTTCAGTCAGGCCATAAGCGGAGAGGTTCTCGCCAAAGGCCGGGGCAGCCCAGGCCACATGCGGATAATCGCGCTGCCAGTCCTCATAGTGCTCCGCGGGGTAATGATGAAGGGCGCCGTCGGCCCCGCCATGGAAGCGCAGGTCCCCCTGCTCGTCTCCCCCTAGCCCTTGCGACCACAGCCACACGCGATGGGCTACGGGTAGCTTACCCGTTGCGTCGCTCAACCCAGCGCTGATACGTTCGGCTTTGCCTATGAATACGCCTCTAACCTCAACCGCGCTCACGCTTGTTCTCCACGCGCCATAAGGGCGCCGACAACGCTAGACTAGAGGCGCACAGACATCCCCATCTATTTCGTTTTCCTTGCTTCTTCAATAAGCGTTACTTATGGATTTCCGTCAGCTTCGCTACTTCGTAGCGCTTTATGAAGAAGGCCACATGGGGCGCGCCGCTGAGCGCCTGAGCATTTCCCAGCCGGCCCTCTCGCAACAGATACGCTTGCTCGAACAGACGCTCGATGTAGTGCTCTTCCAACGCAGTGGTCGTCGCCTCGCGGCCACGCTTGCCGCGCAGACCCTGTACAGCCATGCTGTCCCGCTGCTGGAAGGTATGGAGCGGGCGCGCGATGCAATGCGCACCTTTCGCGGCCAGGCGCCACGCACACTGGCCATCGGCGTCTTGCAGACCGTTAACGCGAGCCTCGTGCCGTTGTTACTGGAGCGCCTTCGTCAGGCCCAGCCACAGATGGTGGTGCAGATCTACGAGCTGTCAGGCCTCGATATCGAGCGACGGCTACTGGCTGGAAGCCTGGACGTAGGCATTGGCTTTCTGCCGCCCCGCCAGGCGGGACTGCAGACGCTCGACCTGTACGAGGACGAACTCCAGCTTGTGATCGGTGAGCAGCACCCGCTGCGTGAATTTCGCAAGGTGTCGTTGGCCCAGGCGGCCGAACTGCCAATGGTGCTTCTGGGAGAGGAATACCGGGTTCGCCAGATCTGGCAGGAGCAACTGGCAAACATTGGCCGCCGCCCGCGTGTAGAGGCCGAGCTCAACCATATGAGTACAATCCTGGACAGCCTGCGGCAAAGCACGCTGGCGACGGTACTGCCCAGCCGTGCAAGGAAGATGGAGCAGGAAGGTGCGCTGCTCTGGAAGCCCATCAGCGAACCGCGCATCCCGTTGCGGGTTGGCCTTGTCTACCGTGATGCACAGCGTCAGCGAACGCTGCTGGAAATCCTGAAGTCGGTGCTGGACACGCCGCAAGGTTCCTGAGCCCAAAAAAGAAAACCCCGCACGAGGTGCGGGGCTTTGCAGACTGTAATCCTGACATCCGTGATCCGTCGTCTTCCTGACGACTATCCAGCGTATCCCTGTGGTCTTTGGCGCTTCCTGCGCTACGTCCTTGGAAGCAAGACTACGTACCCCTTCGCGACCTGAACAGAAGCCATTACCGGCACGATCTGTAAGTGATTGCTTACAGACTGTCAGATGGCATCGTCCGCAAGCAGGTACAGCGACTTGCTGCCTGCCCTCACCGAGGCACTGAGGGATTCGATGCGCGGCAGCAGGCGGTCGAAATAGAACCGCGCCGTAGCGATCTTGCCCTTATGGAAGTCGTCATCCTTGCCGTCCGCGACCGCTGCCATCCGCGCCCACATGAACGCATAGGCGGTGTAACCGAAGACGTGCAGGTACTCCACGGAAGCAGCGCCGATCTCCCGCGCATCCGCCTGTGCTGCGTTCATTACCCAGTCGGTCAACGACTCCAGGTTGTCTATCGCTTTGGCGAGCGGCGCAGTGAAGCGTTCCTGACCGCTTGGCGCCGATGCCACGAACGCACGCATTTCCTCCACGAATGGGCGGAAGAACGCGCCGCCGTTGGCGACGATTTTGCGGCCCATCAGGTCCAGCGCCTGAATGCCATTGGTGCCTTCGTAGATCTGGGTAATGCGGGTGTCGCGCACGAGCTGTTCCTGGCCCCACTCGCGTACGTAGCCGTGGCCGCCAAATACCTGCTGGCCATGAATCGTGCATTCGAGCCCGACGTCCGTGAGGAACGCCTTGGCCACAGGCGTCAGCAGCGCAACCATGCCGTCGGCGCGCTCACGCTCCTCTGCATCCGGGCTGTACTTGGCGCGGTCCAGCTGAAGCGCCACGTAGGACGAAAAGGCGCGACCGCCTTCGTTCAAAGCCTTCATGGTCAGCAGCATGCGACGCACATCCGGGTGGACCACTATCGGATCCGCTGGCTTGCCGGGTGCCATAGCGCCCTTCGGCGAACGGCTCTGGAGCCGCTCCTGGGCGTATTCACGCGCGCTCTGCCAGGAACGCTCGGCCGCTGCCAGCCCCTGAATGCCAACGCCCAGGCGCTCGTAGTTCATCATGGTGAACATGGCGGTCAGCCCGCGATTGGGCTCCCCGACCAGCCAGCCCTGCGCGCCGTCGAAGTTCATGACGCACGTGGGCGAACCGTGAATACCCATCTTGTGCTCGATCGAACCGCAGCTGACGCCATTACGCTCGCCCAGTGTGCCATCGGCCTTCACCAGAAACTTGGGCACCAGGAACAGCGAAATACCCTTGGGCCCGGGCGGCGCATCCGGAAGCTTTGCCAGTACCAGGTGGATGATGTTGTCACTGAGGTCGTGCTCGCCCCCGGTGATGAAGATCTTGCTCCCGCTTACGCTATAGCTGCCGTCGGCCTGGGGCTCGGCACGTGTGCGGATCATGCCCAGGTCCGTACCCGCGTGGGCCTCGGTCAGGCACATGGAACCGCTCCATTCGCCAGAGTACAGGCGCGGCAGGTAAGTGGACTTCAGTTCTTCGCTGGCGTGGGCGTTGAGCGCGAGGCAGGCACCCGCAGTCAGCATGGGGTAAAGGCCGAAGGCGAGGCTGGCCGAGTTGACCATTTCCTCCACCTGCGCGCCAATCACCTTTGGCATGCCCATGCCGCCGAAATCAAGGTCGCCGCCAACGCCTACCCAGCCGCCTTCCGCATAAAGCCGGTACGCGTCTTTGAAGCCTGCGGGCGTGGTGACCTGGGTGTCATGCCAAAGACAACCTTCCTCGTCGCCGGTCCGGTTGAGCGGGGCGATGGTGCCCGCTGTGAGGCGCCCCGCCTCTTCAAGTACGGCCCAGGCGGTCTCGGTGTCCACATGGCCAGCCAGCGCAGGCCAGCGCTGCCATTCGCTGCCCACGTCCAGTACATCTTCCAGAACGAAACGCATGTCGCGCAGGGGCGCCTTGTAGTCAGCCATCTTCTTGTCTCTCTTTGCTGGATTCTCGATACATTGGTCGCATCGGACGGAATTCCTGACCCGCACCCGGTCAACATGAGGACGGGCTATGCTGACGCACGCGGCATGTCGCACATCGAGCTTGAAAAGCAGGCTGTTTGCACCCAGCTACCGTAAGGATGTCTCGGCGCTCGGTGCATGCTGCTTAGGTGTCGCCCGTGCGGATCCGCTGCATCGACATGCAGTGTATGCCAGTGCCGGCAAATTAAAACAAACGTTCGAAAGCAATAGTGGGCGAGCGGTATGCCTGACTTTGCGACGACATGTTTTGAGCCGACAATGGCCTATTGAGTGAGGCAATTGATCTAATGGCCTCAATCAATTTTGGAAACTGGCTAGCCGCCGGTAACCTTCTCTCCAACTTTCAAACCGATACCAAGGAGTGCTTATGTCTCTGGTCAATACCCCGATCAAGCCTTTCACCGCTCAAGCGTACAAGAACGGCAAGTTCATCGAAGTCAGCGATACCGACCTGAAAGGCAAGTGGTCCGTTTTCTTCTTCTACCCAGCCGACTTCACCTTCGTCTGCCCGACCGAACTGGGCGACGTTGCTGATAACTATGCTGAGTTCCAGAAGCTGGGCGTCGAGATCTACTCCGTTTCGACTGACACTCACTTCACCCACAAAGCCTGGCACGACAGCTCCGAGACCATCGGCAAGATCCAGTACACCATGATCGGTGACCCAACGCTGACCATCAGCCGTAACTTCGAAGTCCTGCGCGAGTCCCAGGGCCTGGCTGACCGTGGCACTTTCATCGTCGACCCGGATGGCATCATCCAGGCTGTCGAAATCACCGCAGAAGGCATCGGCCGTGACGCTTCGAACCTGCTGAACAAGGTCAAGGCTGCTCAGTACGTCGCTGCTCACCCAGGCGAAGTTTGCCCTGCCAAGTGGAAAGAAGGCGAAGCGACCCTGTCGCCGTCGCTGGACCTCGTCGGCAAGATCTAAGGATCGTTCCGGCGCCGCAGCAGTAAGCGGCGCCTGACCATCCGCCGACGCATCACTGTCTTACCAATGATGCCGGAGCGCCCGGGCGCGATCCGCCCGGGCGTTTTCGTTTCTGAATTTCACGTTTGAGAGGAACTCGTCTCATGTTGGACGCCAATCTTAAAACCCAGTTGCAGGCCTACCTCGAGAAGGTCACCCAGCCGTTCGAGATCGTCGCGTCCCTCGATGACGGCGACAAATCCAAAGAGCTCCTGGGCCTGCTCCAGGACATCGTCAGCCTGACTGACAAGATCACCCTGAAGACCGATGGCGAAGACAGCCGTCGTCCTTCCTTCGCCCTGAACCGTCCGGGCGAGAACATCAGCCTGCGCTTCGCCGGCATCCCGATGGGCCACGAATTCACCTCGCTGGTGCTGGCTCTGCTCCAGGTTGGCGGCCACCCGTCCAAGCTGGAAGCCGACAAGATCGAGCAGATCAAGTCCATCGAAGGCGAGTACAACTTCGAGACCTACTTCTCACTGTCCTGCCAGAACTGCCCTGACGTCGTTCAGGCGCTGAACCTGATGGCGGTCCTGAACCCGAACATTCGTCACGTCGCCATCGACGGTGCGTTGTTCCAGGCCGAGGTCGAAGAGCGGCAGGTCATGGCTGTACCGAGCCTCTACCTCAACGGTGAAGTCTTCGGGCAGGGCCGCATGGACGTCGAGCAGATCCTCGCCAAGCTCGACACCAACTCCAGCGCTCGCGACGCCGAGAAGCTCAATGCCAAGGAAGCGTTCGACGTGCTTGTCGTCGGTGGCGGCCCAGCTGGCGCTGCTGCGGCGATCTATGCCGCACGTAAAGGCATCCGTACTGGCGTCGCAGCCGAGCGTTTCGGGGGCCAGGTGCTCGACACCATGGCGATCGAGAACTTCATTTCCGTGAAGGAAACCGAAGGCCCGAAGCTGGCCCGTGCGCTCGAAGAGCACACCCGCGAATACGACGTCGACATCATGAACCTGCAGCGCGCCGCCAAGCTGATCCCGGCGACCGAAGTGGGCAACCTGCACCAGGTCGAATTCGCCAGTGGTGCGACGCTCAAGGCCAAGACCGTTATTCTGGCCACCGGCGCTCGCTGGCGCGAAATGAACGTGCCGGGCGAAGCGGAATACCGCAACAAGGGCGTGGCGTACTGCCCGCACTGCGATGGCCCGCTGTTCAAGGGCAAGCGCGTAGCGGTCATCGGCGGCGGTAACTCCGGCGTCGAAGCGGCCATCGACCTGGCCGGTATCGTGGCACACGTTACGCTGATCGAATACGACAGCCAGCTGCGTGCCGATGCCGTACTGCAGCGCAAGCTGCACAGCCTGCCGAACGTGAATGTCATCACCAGTGCGCTGACCAGCGAAGTGAAAGGCGACGGCAAGAAAGTCACTGGCCTGACTTACAAGGACCGTAACTCGGACGAGTTCCACTCGGTCGAACTGGAAGGCATCTTCGTTCAGATCGGCTTGCTGCCTAATAGCGAATGGCTGAAGGGCACCGTGGAACTGACTCCGCGCGGCGAAATCGTCGTCGACGCCAAGGGCCAGACCTCGCTGCCGGGCATCTTTGCCGCAGGTGACGTAACGACCGCGCCGTACAAGCAGATCGTCATCGCCATGGGCGAAGGCGCCAAGACCTCGCTGGCCGCGTTCGACCACCTGATCCGCACCAGCGCACCGGCCTGATCCGCCGTCACGCAATATAAAAACCGGCTTCGGCCGGTTTTTTTATGCCTGCGATTTCGCGTGAGTGCACCACACGGTTCCAACACTGAGCATGCGTGCCTGGCTGACGCACACGGACTCGTGATCGGTGGAGATAACCCTATCGATTCCCTTCCGCCGATGAATAAGAATAATTTTCATATAGCCACCTAAAGATATATCTTACGACTTATCTTTAAGAGGTCACCAATGAATCCATCTACCTTTATCGGCGATACCGCCCTTCGCGCCGGCAAGGAGCGCGGCCCACGGGTTTTCGCGCCTGGTGACCTGAAGCTCCTCCTGATGGAGTTGATCGCAACCGAGCCCCGGCACGGCTATGACCTTATCCGCCATATCGAAACCATGTTCGATGGAGCGTATTCACCCAGTCCGGGGGTGATCTATCCCACGCTCACGTTCCTCGAAGAAAGCGAATGGATCAGCGGCGAGGCGGGAGCTGGCAAGAAACGCTACGCCGCTACAGATGCCGGTCGCGCCTGGCTGGCAGAGCAAACGCGTGCGCTGGAAGGCATGCGCACACGCATCGAGCTGAGCCGGCGAGCGCTCGCGGGTCACAGCCGCCCGCCCGAGATTCACGAAGCCGTCGGCAACCTGCGCCATGCGCTGCGCTTGCATCATGGCCGCTGGACACCCGACGAGATCGAGCGCGTCAGCCGCCTGCTCAACGAAACTGCCCACGCCATTGCGTCGGGCTCCGAAAATTCTGATGGCGAGGCCTCTCAATGAACACCGAAACACTGGAAATCCATCGTGTCAGCCACCCCATCGTGCGTCGTCGCCTCGATGTGGCGCGCGTTGAAGACATTACCCCACGTATGCGCCGCATCACGCTGGTGGGCGAGCAGCTTGAGGGCTTCATCAGCGCCGCACCGGATGACCACGTAAAACTGCTATTCGCCACCAATGATGCCGAGCGCCAGGCCATTGAAACCTTCGGGTCCGGCCAGGAAGGCCCCGGCCAGGCAGGGCCCAAGCCCACCATGCGCGACTACACGCCTCGCCGCTACGACGCGGAGAAAGGCGAGTTGGACATCGATTTCGTGCTGCACGGCGATGGTCCTGCTGCAACCTGGGCGAGCCAGGCGCAGCCAGGCGATCACTTGCACATTGCCGGGCCGCGCGGTTCGCTCATCGTTCCAGACATGTTCGAACACTATCTTCTCATCGGCGACGAAAGCGCCCTGCCCGCGATCGCTCGTAGACTTGAAGAGCTACCCGCAGGCCGCCGGGTCCAGGCCATCATCGAGGTCGAAGACGATACCGAACGGCAACCGCTAGCAACCCAAACTCAGCTGGACTGCCGCTGGGTTCGGCGCAGCGCTGGCGAATCCCTGCTTGAAGCGGCGCAGCAGGCCGAACTACCGGCCGGAGCGCTTTATGTGTGGATCGCGTGCGAAGCCAAACGCTCCCGCCAGATCCGCGCACATTTCATGAACGAGCGAGGCATCGACGAGGCTCAAATCAAGGCCGCCGGCTATTGGCGTGTCGACGCGGAGGAGGAATGAGGGCCGTCGTTTCTGGAAGGGGCTTGGGCAGACGCCCTGCTGCAAGTAGATGTAATTGAAAGGAGGAAGCGGCGTGTTGTCGGTATCCGTGTGCGGAAAGGGCTACGCCGTTTTCCGCTCTGCCGACTGGCTGAGTGTCCGGCTCGGCAGATAGCGCCTCACGCACTGGACCGGAATGAAAGCGAGTGGGCTGAAGACGACCTCGCAAGGCTTGCACCAATACGGATCGGTCGGCAGCCACCAGAAGTACTTGGCCCCATACCCCTGTGCACGCTGCCGCTGATCGAGTTGCTGAGGATCACTAGGTAGGGTGGATGGCCGAAGCCATCCACCCTCCGGTCGAAGCGATTACTCGCCGATCAGAAACGCCGCTTCGTCCATCGCCATCAGGTTTTCTGCACCGGACAGCATGGCCTCGGCGTGCATGCGCGTACGCGGCAGGATACGGGCGTAGTAGAACCGCGCCGTCTGCAGCTTCGCCTCGTAGAACGCCTTGTCGGCATTGCCTTCCGCGAGCTTCTCGCTGGCCACACGGGCCATGTCAGCCCAGAAGTAGGCAAGGCACGCATAGCCCGAATACATCAGGTAGTCCACCGACGCCGCACCGACCTCTTCACGATCCTTCATGGCGGCCATGCCGATCTTCATCGTGATCTCGCCCCACTCCTTGTTGAGCTTGGCGAGCGGCTCGACGAACGTCTTGATCGACGCATTCTCAGCGTTTGCCTGGCAGAACTTGTGGACGATCTTGGTGAAGCTCTTGAGCGATTCGCCCTGCGTCATCAGCACCTTCCGGCCCAGCAGGTCGAGCGCCTGAATGCCCGTGGTGCCCTCGTACATCATCGCAATACGGGCGTCGCGCAGGTTCTGCTCCATGCCCCATTCGCTGATGTAGCCATGGCCACCGTAGATCTGCATGCCGTGCGACGCGGCCTCGAAGCCCACTTCGGTCATGAAGGCCTTGGCGATCGGCGTCAGGAAGGCCAGCAGCGTGTCGGCGCTCTTGCGCTCGGCCTCGTCGGCGGAGCGTTGGACGATGTCGACCTGCTTGGACGCGAAATACAGCAGCGCCCGGTTGCCTTCGGTGAACGCTTTCATGGTCAGAAGCATGCGACGCACGTCCGGGTGGACAATGATCGGGTCGGCCGCCTTTTCAGGCGCCTTCGGACCCGAGAGCGAGCGCATTTGCAGACGGTCGCGGGCGTAGCGAATACCGCCCTGGAACGCGACTTCGGCGTGAGCCAGACCTTGCAGTGCCGTGCCGAGACGCGCGGTGTTCATGAAGGTGAACATGCAGTTCAGGCCCTTGTTAGGCGGCCCGATCAAAAAGCCAGTGGCACCGTCGAAGTTCAGCACGCAGGTCGCGTTGCCATGGATACCCATCTTGTGTTCGATCGAACCGCACGCCATGGCGTTGCGCTCACCCACGCCACCTTCAGCGTTCGGCAGGAACTTGGGCACGATGAACAGCGAAATACCCTTGGTACCTGCCGGGGCATCGGGCAGGCGAGCCAGAACGATGTGCACGATGTTTTCGGCCAAGTCGTGTTCGCCCGCGGAAATGAAGATCTTGGTGCCCGAGATTCGGTAGCTGCCGTCTGCCTGGGGCTCGGCACGGGTGCGCAGCATGCCCAGGTCGGTACCGCAGTGGGCCTCGGTGAGGCACATGGTGCCAGTCCATTCACCGGAAACCAGCTTGGTCAGATAGGTCGCCTGCTGCTCAGGTGTGCCGTGCTCGTGGAGGGTGTTCATCGCCCCATGAGACAGGCCAGGGTACATGCCCCAGGCCCAGTTGGCTTGGCCGATCATTTCGCTGATGGTCATGCCCAGCGACTCGGGCAGGCCCTGGCCGCCATGCTCGACATCGTGCGCCAGGCTAGGCCAGCCCCCTTCCACGAATTGCTGGTAGGCCTCTTTGAAGCCTGTCGGCGTCTTCACGCCAGACTCGCTCCACACGCAGCCTTCCTGGTCGCCTACGCGATTAAGGGGGGCCAGCACCTGCTCACAGAACTTCGCACCTTCCTCGAGGATGGCATCGACCATGTCGGGGGTCGCGTCTTCCGCGCCGGGCAGTTGCTGGTAGTGGGCCTCATACCCGAGCAGTTCGTTTCGAACGAAGCGGATGTCGCGCAGGGGAGCCTTGTAATCGGGCATGACGGTGACCTCTATGAGTTTCTGGCCGCGGTTGGCACCGCAGGGCATCAGTTGTTATTGGGGACTCGGAGGTGGAGCAAAGACGATCAAACAGATGTTTGAAACCTACGTTTGGATCATCCTTGTGTCAATAGGTCGCACGAGCCTCTTGTCAGAGGACAACGAAGCGGCCAGCGCTACGGCAGCATGGATGTATTCGGTGACGATTTCAGACGCAGAACACGCGCACAGCCGAACGCCCCACGCCGCTTTCGCGGCGTGGGGTTAAACAAGGATAGTCGTGTGGGACAGGCCGCGAGGCGGCCTATCAATAGGCCGTCAGGCGCGTGTGTCGATCAGGGTGCCCAGGACTTCGTCCGCAGTCTTGATGACCTTCGCGCCAACCTCGGCCTGGTAGCGGCCCTGCTGGAGTTCGATCAGGTTTTGTGCGGTGTCCTTTGCGTCGCTGCGGCCCTCGGCACGGCTGCTCGCCTGGACGGCAGTCGCCTCGGACGCGATGTTCGATGCGGCGCGGTCTACGCGCTGTTGGCCGCCCTGATAGGTATTGAACCCGGCAGTAAAAGCGTTTCCGGATATCTGCATGATGAATGCCTCGGATAGATGGCTCGATGACATTAGACCAAAAGCCGCGGTGCGCGGGAATGACCGATTGGCTATGTCTTTATTACCGCTTATGCCAACAGGCTCACGTCCAGATGCCCCGCGACCGCCTCAGCCGAGGCGGTTTGAAGCCGAGAGACTCGTCCCAGACAGGGCGCGCCCAGATGCGCTTCCAGCGAGGCGAGTGTTTCATCACGTCGCGACATGTCGGGATCGATGAGATTGGCGACCCACCCGGCCAGCACCAGCCCATCCGAACGTATCGCTTCGGCCGTCAGCAGCGCGTGGTTGATGCAGCCCAGGCGCACGCCAACCACCAGAATTACCGGTAACTCCAATGTCATCGGGAGGGCCGAGAGCATCGCTTCGCCGTTCAGGGGAACGCGCCAGCCTCCTGCGCCTTCAACGAGCGTGAAGCCCGCGTCGCGTCCGAGTACCGCCCCGATGCGGGCGGCAACGCCCTCGACGGAGAGCGACACGCCCGCCTCAAGAGCGGCGACATGAGGTGCGATAGCAGGCTCGAAAGCGAAAGGGTTCACGTCTTCGTAGCCCAGCGACAGTGAGCATTCGGCCCACAGGGCCATCGCGTCGCTGTTACGCAGCCCCTCCGGGGTCTGCGTACACCCGGAGGCCACGGGCTTCACTGCTGCGGTCGAGTATCCAGCTTGCCTCGCTGCATGCAGCAGCCCGGCCGCGATCGTCGTCTTCCCCGCATCCGTATCGGTGCCAGTGACGAAATAGGCACGTTTCATCATTGCTCCTTTCGCAAAACGCCGTACACCACTTGATAGGTAAGTGGCAGCCCGCGGTCCGTACGAAAATCCTCGTAGGCGTCCGCGAGCGCGAGCAAGCGCCGCCGACCGCTCAAGCCGTCCGGGCGCCCTTCGTTCCGGTTCTGCGCACCGATTGCCTTGAGCGAGTGCATGAGCGCCCGAACATCGTTGAAATAGACCGTATGGGCGCGCTGCTCCAGCGCCACCGTTTGCCAGCCGGTCCCCGCGCAACTGCGCTGATAGGCCTCGAACGCCCGGAAACGGTTCACGTGGACGAAACCGTCTACCCGCTGCCAGCTGGCCTGGAGTTCATGCAGTGTCCCGACACACAGGCTGCTGAACGCCAACACGCCGCCGGGCCGCAGTGCCTGCCTGGTCCCCCGTAGCACCGCGTCGAAGGCGCTGCACCACTGGAGCGCCAGGCTCGAAAACACCAGGTCAGTCGATGCTGCCACTAGCGGCAAACGCTCGGCGTCGGCACACACCCAATGCCCGGCACCACCACCTGGCCGTGCATGGCGGAGCATGCCTTCGGCCAGGTCCAGCCCAATGCCTGTACCGCCGAAACGCTGGGCCAGCGCCCGTGTGAAATAGCCCGTGCCGCATCCCAGATCCAGCCAACGACCGACATCGAGAGCCGGCAGTAGCTCCAACAAGTGCTGCCCGACGTCGCGCTGCAGGTCAGCAGCGGCGTCGTAGCTGTGCGCGGCGCGAGAGAAGGACGCCGCCACGCGTCGTTTGTCAGGCATTGCCGCGGCCTCAACCGACACGGGCAGCCTCCACACGGCTGACGATCAGATTGGCTACCGCCTCGGCCTGCTCGGTGACGAACGCATGCGAAGCCTCGGCCATCAACGCCGTCGTCCCAACAGGCGAAACCCTGGCCAAGGCCGTGGCTGCCGAGGCGGGCACAAGCGCGTCTCGCCCGGCAAACACATGAAGGCGAGGCCCCTCGAACGCTTCCAGAGCACGACGCATCTCCAGTCCGGCGAGCACATCGAGCCCGGCCAGCAACGACTCTGACGGATCAGGCGACTCGGAAAGGACACGGGACAGCGCACGCGCATCGCTCGCGCCCTGGCTGCACAGCAGCGAGAAGCGCTTCAGTGTTGCCTCTGGGTTCATGCCACACCCCTCGCGGAACCGGCCGAACGTCGCGACCGGCATGGCATCGGGCCAATCCTGAGTCGCGACGAACCGCATGTTCGCGCCCAGCGTCACAAGCCCTGCGCAGCGGACGTCGGCCCGCCCCGCAAGCTCCGCGGCCAACATGCCGCCCAATGACCAACCGATCAACCAGCTCTGCGCCGGTATCGCCTTCGCCATACCATCGAGCACCTGCGCCAGCGGTTGACGCAAATCCGGGAGCGGCACAATCGTCACGCGCCTCCCGGCGTTGCGTAGTGCATCAGCCAGCGGCAGCAGTGGAGCCACGCCCAGCCCCCAACCGGGAAACAGAACAATTTCATTCATGGCGTTCACCCCCGGCCCCACTTGTGGCGAGCGCTTCTAGTAACCGATCGATATCAGCGTCTGTGTGGGACGCGGTCAACGTGATCCGCAAGCGCGCCGAGCCTGCCGGCACGGTTGGCGGGCGAATCGCGCCGACCATCACGCCCGCCTCGCGCAGCCGATCGGCCACCTGCATGGCACGCTGACTGTCGCCGATGAGCACGGGCTGGATCGGCGTCGGGCTGTCCAGCAGGGAAAGACCCAGCGATGCCGCCCCCGCACGAAAACGCGCAATAAGCGACTGGAGATGCTGACGCCGCCACGGCTCATCCTTCACCAGTTCCAGGCTGCGAAGCGTGGCACAGGCGATCGCCGGGGACTGGCTCGTCGTATAGATATAGGGCCGGGCAAACTGGATGAGCGTCTCGATCAGTGCTTCGCTGCCAGCAACGAACGCGCCCGCAGTGCCGAAAGCCTTGCCCAGCGTTCCGATAAGCACGGGTACCTCATCCAGGCCCAGACCGTAATGTTCAACGATGCCGGCGCCTGTCTTGCCCAGTACACCAAAGCCATGGGCGTCATCCACCAACATCCACGCGCCATGCGTGGCACTGACGGCGCAAAGCGCCGGCAGGTCGGCCAGATCGCCGTCCATACTGAACACACCGTCTGTGGCCACAAGTGTATCGCCCGACGCCTTCTCGAGACGGCCAGCGAGGCTTGCCGGATCGTTATGCAAATAGCGGAAAAAGCGCGCCCCACTCAGTAGCCCCGCATCGAGAAGCGACGCGTGGTTAAGGCGGTCATGCAGAACGGTATCGGCCTTGCCGACCAGCGCCGTGATCGCCCCCAGATTCGCCATGTAGCCCGTTGAAAACAGCAGCGCACGGGGGCGGCCCGTGAAAGCCGCCAAGGCCTGCTCCAACGCTTCGTGCGGCCCCCCATGGCCAATGACCAGATGCGAAGCACCGCCTCCGACGCCCCAGCGATCAGCACCAGCCTTGAGCGCCGCGATCACGTCCGGGTGGTTGGCAAGGCCCAGATAGTCGTTCGAGGAAAAGGCCAGCAGGTCCCGTCCGTCCACACGTACGTGCGGCCCCTGCGGCGCCTCGAGCAACGGGCGCCGACGGTAAAGCCCATGCGCCTGGCGTTCCGCCAGGCGTGCTTGCAGATCGAATGCCACGACACGTACCTCCGGGCGGCATCTGTTGGGACCAGCGCCCCGCGCTTTTTAGACGGCGGTTGCGTCGTAGAACAGACGGCTGTCACGCTGTTCGATCAGGGCTTGCTCGATGGCAGCCTGATGCACCTCGTCGGCATGCTCTTCGCGCTCTTCTGGCTTGATGCCCAGCCGCGCGAACAGCTGCATGTCCTTGTCGGCTTGCGGGTTGCCGGTTGTCAGCAAACGCTCGCCATAAAAGATGGAGTTTGCGCCGGCCATGAAGGCGAGCGCCTGCATCTGCTCGTTCATCTGCTCGCGGCCAGCGGAAAGCCGGACATGGGATTTGGGCATCATGATGCGCGCGACGGCCAGGGTCCGAATGAAGTCAAAGGGATCGACATCTTTCTCGGCCTCCAGCGGCGTGCCCTTCACCTTCACCAGCATGTTGATCGGCACCGACTCGGGATGCTCGGGCAGGTTGGCGAGCTGAATCAGCAGGCCGGCGCGGTCGTCGATGGATTCACCCATGCCGAGAATTCCGCCGGAACAGATCTTCATGCCGGCCTCGCGTACGTACGCCAGAGTCTCGAGACGATCGGCATAGGTGCGCGTGGTGATGATGTTGCCGTAGAACTCAGGCGACGTGTCGAGGTTGTGGTTGTAGTAGTCCAGCCCCGCTTCGGCCAATGCAACCGTCTGCTCCTGGGTCAGCTTGCCCAGCGTCATGCAGGTCTCCATGCCCAAGGCTTTCACCCCCTTCACCATCTCGAGTACATACGGCATGTCTTTCGCACTCGGGTGCTTCCAGGCGGCACCCATGCAGAAGCGGGTCGAGCCGATGGCCTTGGCCTCGGCCGCGGCGTCGAGCACCTTTTGCACGGCCATCAGCTTTTCCTTGTCCAGGCCCGTGTTGTAGTGGCCGGACTGCGGGCAGTACTTGCAGTCTTCCGGGCAGGCACCAGTCTTGATCGAAAGCAGCGTCGAGACCTGCACGCGGTTCGGGTCGAAGTGCTGGCGGTGCACGCACTGAGCCTGGAACAGCAGGTCGTTGAAGGGCAGTTCGAAAAGCGCGCGTACTTCACGCAGTGACCAATCGTGGCGAGTGATGGAAGCTGTCATGGCAAACCCTGGATAACAGGCGACGGGAGTCGCATGGAGGAATGCTGTCGACAGTAATCCAAAACCCAGTTGACGTCTGGACGTTTATTGATCAATTCATGCTGTGCACTTCGTCTCAGCGTTCGTCACATGCACGCACTACTCTGCCCTACCGCCACCTGCGCAAGGATCGCGCGCAATGCTTGCTTCCCTCCGGAACACCCTTCCCTGGCTAAAACTCGGCAGCGCCTGCCTTCTGTGCGGTGCGTGGGTCGATCACGGTGCGTGCATTTGCGATGACTGCGAGGCTGAGCTTCCCTGGCTGACGCAGCAATGCAGCGTGTGCGCGCTGCCTTTACCCACCGACGGCCTGCCGTGCGGCGCTTGCCTGAAGCGCCCGCCGGCGTTCGAGCGTGTAATTGCCGCCTGGCGATACAGCTTCCCTGTCGATACGTTGGTCGGCCGATTCAAACATCAATCCAGGTGGCCATTCGGCAGGATGATGGGCGATCAACTGGCGCGGCACGTCCGGCATGGGTTCGAGGAAGGCCTGCCGCGCCCTGCCGTTCTGCTACCCGTACCGCTGTCGGCGCAGCGTTTGCGCAGCCGGGGATTCAACCAGTCCGAGCTCATCGCCGCCCAGCTGGCCAAGGCCCTGTCGATTCCGATACACCGTCAATGGCTTGGAAGAACCCGGGATACGCCGGCCCAGCAGAATCTCGATGCGGCCGCACGTCGTCGTAATCTCCGGGACTCGTTCACGCTGTCGCCCCAGGCAGAGGTGCACGGCCAGCACATTGCGCTGGTTGACGACGTTCTGACCACCGGTAGCACGGCCGAAACGCTCGCTCGGCTGCTTCGCCGGGCAGGCGCGACGCGGGTGGACGTGTATTGCCTGGCACGTACCCCGAAACCCGGCGATTAAGGCGGGCGACGGCCGTGGCGAACGGCGCGCCCTCGCACCGGTCAGGTGACAAAGCGCTACACTCCGCCCCTTTCCCGACCCAGCAGACCACCATGGCCCATCCGTTCGACACCCTCACACCTGATCTCGTGATCGACGCGGTCGAAAGCCTCGGCCATCTGAGCGATGCGCGCATTCTGGCGCTGAACAGTTATGAAAACCGGGTTTACCAGGTCGGCATCGAAGACCAGACCCCGCTGATCGCCAAGTTTTACCGGCCGGATCGCTGGACGGACGAAGCGATTCGCGAGGAGCACGCGTTCACCCTCGAACTCGCCGAGCACGAAGTGCCGGTCGTTGCGCCAGCGGTTCACGACGGTGAAACGCTCTTTGAACACCAGGGCTTTCGCTTCGCCCTCTTCCCGCGCCGTGGTGGTCATGCGCCGGAGCCAGGCGACCTTGACCAGCTGTATCGGCTCGGTCAGCTCCTGGGCCGTGCACATCAGATCGGCAGCGTGCGTCCGTTCGAACACCGCCAGGCGCTCACGCCGACGTTGTTCGGTCACGATGCATTGGCCGTATTGCTTGAGGGCGGATTCGTCCCGGCCAGCCTCATACCCGCCTACGAATCCGTGGCGCGGGACCTTATGAGGAAGGTGGACGCGGTGTTCGCGCGCGTTCGCTACACCTCGATCCGCCTTCATGGGGATTGCCACCCCGGCAATCTCCTTTGCCGTGACGATGTCTATCACGTGGTCGATCTGGACGATTGCCGCATGGGCCCGGCGGTTCAGGACCTATGGATGCTCCTGGCGGGCGAGCGCCAGGATCGACTGCGGCAGATCGCGGAACTGGTCGAGGGCTACAACGAGTTCTACGACTTCGACCCGCGGGAGCTTCCGCTGATCGAAGCACTGCGCGCCCTGCGCCTGATTCACCACAGCGCATGGCTGGCACGTCGCTGGGACGACCCGGCCTTCCCTCGCGCCTTCCCCTGGTTCGCCCACGAACGCTACTGGGGCGACCAGGTACTCGCGCTCAGGGAGCAGCTCGCCGCGCTAGACGAAGAGCCATTACGGCTCTTCTGACTGCGATCGCCCTCACCCCGCGAACAATTGCGTCAACGCATGCAGGCACAAGCCCACGAGGCCGCCCACCAGGGTGCCGTTGATGCGGATGAACTGCAGGTCCTTGCCCACGCTCTGCTCCATCTGCTCGACCAGTTCGCGGCTTTCCCACTGATCCACGCGATCGGCGATGTAGTGCCCGATCTGCACGCGGTAGCGCTCCACCAGAGCGGGAACCGCAGCCATCAGTTGCTCGTTGATCCAGTCATGCATGGCGCTGTCCGCGGCAAGCGAATCACCGAAGCTACGCACCAACTCGACGATACGCTGGCGAATGGTCGACGTTTCGCTTTCCAGATCGGCCTGCAGCCAGTCCACCAGATCGCGCCATAGTGTGGTCAGGTAGGCGGATGTCGCCGGATGGTCGAGCAACTGATTGAAGATGCGCTCGATCTCCAGTCGGTAGTTGTCGTCATGCTTGAGGCGGTCGATGAAAGTCGCGACATACTCATCGAACCGCTCACGCAGCGGGTGTTCGCGATCATTGGCGACTTCGGCGATCAGGGCGCTGATGCCGCCGACGACCTTGCGGGCGGACCAGCCCCCCACCATCGTACCGAGCCCGAAGTAACGCAGCGTACGCACCTCGGCCGTGATCGCACGCGCGACCATGGCCTGTGTTTCCTCGTTGCGCATCATGCGGTCAAGTTCGACCAGTACTTCGTCAAGCATGGCCTGATGACGACCCTGGCTCGTCAGAACTTCCAGCGCCTGGCCACACAACGGCGCAAGGTCGACCTTGCGAACACGGCGAATGGCGGTCGCCTGGATGAAGGCCCGCACGCGGTCGTCCCGTAGCGCACCGACGCCGAAACGGGCAACCCCTGCCGTGTGTTGGCCTACCGCGGCGGCGTTGTCGGGATGCCGCAGCCAGTCGGCCAGGCGGCCGCCCAGGTCCAGCTGGCGAATACGCGCCACGACCTGTGGCGTGGACAGAAAATGCACAACGATGAAGTCGGAAAGTTTGCGCCCGATGCGCGCCTTGTTGCGTGGGATGATCGCGGTATGGGGGATGGGCAAGCCCAGCGGATGCCGGAACAGCGCCGTCACTGCAAACCAGTCCGCGATCGCGCCGACCATCGCGGCCTCGGCGAACGAGGCAACATAACCCCACGCGGGATGCTGTGCCTCCAGCGACGTCGCAACGACGTAAAGGATGGCGGCCAGCAGCAACAGCCCTGTGGCGATCGCCTTCATGCGAAACACCGGCGTCTGCCACTTGTTGGGGGTCATTGGCGCCTCTTTTTCAGCTGAGTATCCTTCACAGGGTAGACCGAACGCTCCAGAAGGAGTGCCGCGATACACCAGGCTGGCTTGACTCGATGCAGTGGACTGACCGCCGTCCGTTCATTTTTTGCCCTGCAAAATCTCTCGGCAAGCCCTAACATCTAGGTTGCTCGCAGCCCTTTCGACGCACACGTCCGATCGGCTTGCACCCCCCGCAATCTCCTGTCCTCAGGCCCTTCATGTCCTCCACCACACTTCGTCGCGGTTACCTGCTCGGGCTTACGGCCTACACCCTATGGGGCCTTTTCCCCATTTACTTCAAACTGCTCACCCAGGTGCCAGCGATGGAAATCATTGCGCACCGGGTCCTGTGGTCGGCCCTGTTCGGTGGGCTGTTCCTGCTGGTGTGGAAACATCCGGGCTGGTGGCGTGATCTTCGAGAAAACCCACGGCGGATCGCCATCCTGGCTTTGACCGGCGCCCTCATCGCGATCAACTGGCTCGTTTACATCTGGGCGGTCAATGAAGGCCGGATGCTCGAAGCCAGCCTGGGTTACTACATCAACCCGCTAGTGAACGTACTGCTGGGGCTGCTTGTGCTGGGTGAACGCTTGCGCCGCTTGCAGTGGGTCGCCGTCGTTCTGGCAGCGCTTGGGGTGGGCTACCAACTGATCGTGTTCGGCAGCCTGCCGTGGATCTCGCTGGCGCTGGCGCTGAGCTTCGGCTTCTACGGCCTGATCCGCAAACGCGCACCGGTCGCGGCCCTGCCTGGGCTGGTGGTGGAAACCTGGTTGCTGGTGCCGGCTGTCCTGGCCTGGCTGGCGTTTCATCAGGAATCGTCGAGCGGCCACCTCGATTACTGGCTAAGCCGCGACGCGCTGCTGCTGGCCTTGTCGGGGCCGATCACGCTCGTCCCGCTGCTCTGCTTCAACGCGGCAGCCCGCCACCTGCCCTACGCCACGCTGGGATTCCTTCAGTACATCGCCCCGTCACTGGTGCTGCTATTGGCGATCTTCGTGTACGGCGAGCCGTTCGACAGCACTCGGATGGTGTCCTTCCTGTTCATCTGGATAGGGCTTGCCGTGTATACCGTCGATGCCGTGCGGACGCTGCGTCGCGCAGCGCGTGGCTCCCGCATCGCAGACAAAGGCTGATCATAATTCGATCAGCAGGCTGGAAACCCCGCAGCACGGGGCTTCCAGCGCTTTACCCCAGCGTTACCCACAGGGCGGTCCACGCGATAAGTGCACAACTGGACTGTGATGGGCTTCGCACGCGGATGGCGCGGGCTATAGACCCGCTCAGGCGCCTATACCTGGCCAACTGACGGGCGCGGAAACACCCGCTGACTAGCGGCCTACAGCCAACGACTCAAGCTTTTTTCACAGAGTTATCCACAAGGCTAGACAGATTGGATAACCCGCGCGACCCGGCACTATAAATATGTCACAAGCCCATATGGCGGGCCTCACACCTGTACAGGCATCCATGTGCCTATCGCCGCAGGCGTGAATTGTTCGCTCAATTGCCCTTGCTCTGGAAATCTTATCCACATTGGCCGACGCAATTTATCCACCTTATGAAGGTACTGGGGATAACTGGCAGCGTTTAGATCAAATTGTGATCAAAAGCGCCGGAGGGCCGGGGTGCTAAGCGTACAAACGTTCTTCCATAGCTTATCCACATGATAATCCACGCACGTGGGGTACAGATGGGTACCTCCTTAAGCGCGGCCTAAGGTCAGCGTCTGGCGATGGTGCTCGTCGATAAAATGGTGGGCTGCCTACCCTACAGGGATCTCGCGTTATTGAAGGTACACGCGAGGCGCCCGTCATGAATGGGTACGGGGTGGTTTCGGTGAGGCGGGAAACAGCGGGGCCTCGCCGGTGTGCGATACGCCGCGTCAGGCGTCCTCGCTCAGCGTCAGCTCCACCATCAGCTCATCCGCAAGCGTCTCGACCGCCTGTTGAAGGTCTGGCAGTGCAAGCCCCGCCGGGACTGCCAGGATCGCTTCGCACTGGAACAGCGGCTCGCCGCTCATGGGAGCTTCAACAACATCCGTGGACAGGCTCTCCACATTCACGCCCTGCCCTGCCAACAGCCGCGTAATGTCCCGCACGATTCCGGCGCGGTCATTCCCCACGAGTTCCAGTCGGACAGACTTCCAGTCGCCCACCGGTGCCTGGCCGCTCGGCGCCACCAGCACACGAATGTCGTCGAGCGACTGCAAGGCATTCACCAACGGCTGCCGCTGCGCACCCTCGACGGACACCTCGACGAGCCCGGCGAACTGATCGGCCATCCGCACCATTCGGCTCTCGAGCCAGTTTCCGCCGTGGCCAGCCACGCAACCTGCCAGGCGTTCCACGAGGCCGGGCTGGTCCTGGGCGATAACGGTAAAGACGAGATGCTCCATGGGAAGGCTCCTGCGGCTGCGGTCTGTTCAGAAAGGATTCCGACAGGTGCCGACAGTTCCTCGTGGCGACGGGCAGCAGGTGCAAACGCATCGCTTTCTCGTTCGCACCCATGCATCATGGCCGGCCTCTGAACCCGCCATCCGAACTCATGAACCTGCGTACCTGCCTGATCGCCATGACGGCGCTCGCTGTCGTCACGGACAACCTGATCATCCCGTTCTACCCGCAATACTTCGCGGAGCGGTTCGATAACCCGCCGCCTTCCCATGTCGGTCTGTATCTGGCTGTTATCAGTCTCGTCGTGATGACGGCCTTTCCGTTCTGGGCCCGCATGGCCAAACGCGTTCACCCCGTACGCATTCTGGTCAGCGCGCAATTCATTGCCGGCAGCCTGACCGCAGCCCTGACCTTCATCGACTCGCTCGCGCTGTTCTGGGTGGTGTCGCTGGTAATGATTGCCTTCAAGGGCAGTTACCTGCTCATGTACCCGTATGTGATGAGCCTGCAGAAGCACGAGAACCATACCCAAACCATCGGGACCCTCTCGGTCGTCGTGCATTTCGGTGCGATTCTCGGTGCCGCAGTTGGCGGGCTGATTCTGCAAGTCATGGCGATTGGTGACGTGTTCCTGATCATGGCGGCCGGCGACTTCATCCAGATGGCGATCTGCATCCATCTGCTGCGCGGCAACCTGCCCGTGGCCGGTGAAACCGAAGGCGCCGAGACACCGGTTGAGGAGGCCGACGATGGCCGTCGCCGCAGCCTCCTGGCGATCTACAAACTGTGTGTGGTGATGCTGCTGTTCTACTGCGTGGGCTATATCACGCGGCCGTTCTTCGCGGTCTATTGGCAGGAAGTCGCACACTGGAACAGCGAGCTCATGGCGGGATTTGCCTACTCGCTCCCCGGGGCGATCGCCGTGCTCGCGCTGTGGTGGAGCCGCCGGTCCACGAAGAAGGGATCGACGCGGGACGGGATCATCGCAGGCCTGCTGCTTGGCGCCGCCGCCACCGTCATCCAGGGCTTCGAAAGCCAGTGGTTGATCCTGCTGGGACGCGTGCTGTTCGGCTGGGCGCTGTATCAGGTCACCGTACGGCTAGATGCCCTTTTGTTCGAACTCAGCACGCCTGACAACTACGCGGTGGATTTCAGCAAGGTGAATATCTTCCAGTGCCTGGGCAACATGGGGGCTGCGTATGGCGCGGGCTTGCTGGTCAGCCACTACGGTACGGTGATGCCATTCTGGATAGGCGCTGCGGGCCTTGCGCTGACCGCGGCCTTGTTCCCCCTGCTGATCCCCCGGACGGGACGCGTGGCTGACGCCAAGGCATGATCACGCGGGCGGCGCCTGTCATGCCCCCTACGATCAGCAACGGCGCCCGGCTATCTTCGCAGCGGGCCTAGTGCGCCGCGGCGAGTGCTTCGTCGGCAGGGATCTTCAGCAACGCTTCCGCGATATGCTCGGCCAGGTATTCCACGGAGAATACGCCGCCGTAGGTCCAGGTCGAGGGCATTGCGCCGAAATGCCCTGCCTTCACGAATGGCATCGCCTTCCAGAGCGGCGTATTGAAAATAGCGTCGCCTTGCGCGAAAGGCTCGATGTGCAGGACCACACCCTCCCGGATTGCCCCCAACGTCGTGATCGACGTCTGGGTGATGCCCCACTCGCTCGCAGGCTGGGGATAGGCCGGCTGCAGGTGCAGGAGGTCCATTGCCCGCTGCACCATGGAATTCTTCCCGTTGATGTACACCACCGTCGGTGAAGAGAAGCGGATGACCGTAACCTTCGGTGGGCTGCCCGCGAAATGCTCGAAGAGCTGCTGTCGCAGGTCGAGAATATGCGCCTCCATTTCGTCCAGGCGGGCCTTGGCCAGCGCTTCGCGATCCAGGCGCCTTGCGAGGGCGAGATAGTTATCACGTTGCTGCTCGTAGTTGTCGGCTTCAAGGCTGAAGCTGTCGTAGGCCTGGACGGGCGCGATGCGCTCGAGCGTGGCGCGCATGTCCTCCAACATCGGCGGAATGACGATCAGCGACGGTTCCAAGTCCGCCAGTAGCTCGAGATTCGGCTCGGTGCGCGACCCGGCGTTGACGCTGGACGCCGGCAGTGCGGGCCGCACGACCCAGCCGCGGTAATCGCCGGCATCCGCCACGGCCAAGGGCGTGATATCGAGCTTGAGCAGGTGCTCAGCCGCCTCCCAGCTCAGGGCCACGACCCGCTCCTGCTCGTCCGCTCGCACCTGCGTACAGGCCAAAACGATACCGAAGGCCAGTGCCAGCCAGCGCCTCATGCCAGCCTCCGGCGCAGAAGCAGGAAGACGAAGTAGGTCCCGCAGATCACTGAGGCGACGATCCCAACCGGAATCTGCAGTGGGAAGATCAGCATCCGGCCGAGCCAATCGGCGAGCAGCATGAGCGCTGCACCAAGCCCTGCGGCAAGCAGCAGTTGAGGGACAACACGGCGTGCGCCGAGGATGACCGCCATGTGAGGTGCGAGGAGGCCTAGAAAGGCGACCGGCCCCATCAGGCTCGTGACGATGGCGCACAGCAATGACACCAGTACCAGCAACCCAACGCGGGTGACCGTCACATTCAGGCCGCGGCTACGGGCAATGCCGTCCCCGATGGAGATCAGCGTCAGGGCGCGCGAGAAGAGGATGCTCAGCCCGCCCAGGACGAGGACACCGAACAGCAGGCTCAACGCCTGCCCGGCCGAGGCGCGATAGGTCGAGCCTGCCAACCAGCCAAGCAGGGCGAATGCATCGGCCGTACCTTTTGCCAGCCCGAATTGCAGCGCGGCATTGAGCAAGGCGGCCAGCGAAATCCCGACCAGCGCCATCAGCGCCGGTGAGTAGGCGTGACGGCGCCCCAGGAGCAGCAGGATCGCCAGCACCAGCAGGCTGCCGATGAAGGCGGCGAAGGGCGCCATGAAGCCCAGCAGCGAACCGCCAAACAGCATCAGCGCCACCATGACAGCCAGGGTCGCCCCCGCTGAAAGCCCGAGGATGTCCGGACTCGCCAGCGGATTGCGCAGGAGGCGTTGCAAGACCATGCCGGCGATTGCCAGCCCAGCACCGGCGGCGGCGGCTGTCAGCATTCTGGGCCAGCGCAGCGACCAGACCAGCTCTCCTGGCCAGCCGAAGCGCCAGCCATCCATGCCTCGCGATACGCCAATGCTGATCACGAGCGCAGCCATCGCGAACAGGACGACCCACAAGGCATTTCGCGCCCCAAAGCGCTCGGCCCCTTCGGGCAGCTGCAGGCCTCGGGGGTCCTCGGCCGACAATTGCCGTCGCGACAACCACAGCAGCGCCGGCGCTCCGATCAGGGCGGCGGCAGCGCCGCTGGGTACAAGGTCGAATGCCCAGCGGTTCATCAGCAATGCGATAGCGTCGGTGAGGACCAGCAATAGACCGCCGAGCAATGTGCTGTACACCAGCTCATCGCGCGTGGTACGGGCGCCGAAGAGCTTGGCGAGGTTGGGCGTGAGCAAACCGATAAAGCCGATCAGGCCCACGGCGGTGATCGAAACGGAGGTCAGCCATATCGAGCTCACGAACAGGACCAGCATCACAGGCCACAGGCTCAGCCCCCGCGCCCGCGCGCCGTCGCTACCGAGTTGAAGTAACGTCAGGGCCCGCGGCGCGAGTGCGATCAGGGCCAGCCCGACCAGCAACTTCGGCCAAAGCCAGGTTACCCAGTGCCAGTCGATTTGCGCGAGATCTCCGGCACCCCAGACGAACAGCCCGCGTGTGTACTGGTTGTTCACAAGGGTAACGCCCGAGGCGAGCGCGCCGAGCAACAGATTCATCGCCATGCCGGCCAGCACGATGGGTAGCCCGTTGATGCCGTTGCGCCCCGCGATCAATACCACCAGCCCAACCGCACCGAGAGCGCCTAGCAGCGCTGCCCACTGCCCGTGCGAGGTCGCAATCGATGGCAGCCAGAGCGTTGCGCAAACGAGCCCCAGCCAGGCCCCAGAGCTCGCGCCGATGGTCATGGGCGAGACGAGCCGGTTCTGCGTCATCTGCTGCAGAACACTACCTGACAGCCCCAGCGCCGCGCCGACCAGAAGCGCCATTACAAGCCGCGGCAGTGCCGATAGACCAAACTCCAGCGCTTCGAAACTATCGCCAGCCGCACCGACGATCACGGCCCATTGACGATCGAAGGGCAGGCCGCTGGCCAACTGTAGATGGAGAAACGCAGCCACGGGCAAGAACAGCAGAAGCACTACATATCGCCAGATACTGGTGCTCTGGGTACGCGGTAATGAAGACAACACAGCCGGCTGGGTCACGGCGCTACCACGGCAATCCTGCGCGCGGCGCCCGGCTGGTCGATGAGCTGGATATCGATGTCGTAGAGCGCGGTCAGCAGCTGGCTCGACAACAGCTCATCGGGCGTCCCATCGAAGAACACCCGGCCCTGCTTGAGCGCAATGATGCGATCCGCATAGCGCGCAGTCAGGTTGACGTCATGCAGGATGGCGACGATACCGCGTCCCGCCCCCTCATTCAGCGCGCGCAGTAAGGCCATCAACTCGTATTGATGGGAGAGGTCCAGTGCGGAAGTGGGCTCGTCCAGAAGAATGAGTGGCGATGCCTGGGCCAGCAGCATGGCAATCCAGGCGCGCTGGCGTTCCCCGCCGGACAGGGTGTCGGCCAGGTGATCGGCGAACTGCAGAACGTCGGTCTGCTTCATTGCCGCTTCTACCGCATCGAGATCTTCGGTGCGCCAGCGACCCAGCAGACCGCGCCAGGGAAAGCGTCCGAGCCGAACGAGTTCGCGAACCGTGAGGCCAGCCACATCCGGCAGACGCTGCGGCAGAAATGCCACGCGCTGCGCCAGTTCACGCTGGCTATAACGGGAGAGTGGCTGGTCGTCCAGGCTGATATGCCCGGTCACAGGCTCGGTCTGCCGCGCGATCAGGTTCATCAGCGTGGACTTGCCGGAACCGTTATGGCCGAGGATGACAGTGAACGCGTCCTCCGCGATGTCCAGCCGGTCGATGTCGAGCGTTACCCGCCCATCGTGGCGAACCTGAATGTCCTTCAAACTCAGCATTCGGCGGCCAGCTCCTGCTTCAATCGTGCGAGGCGTTCGGCTTCGCGAATCTTCGGGCAGGTGCTGCACAGCTCGCCATCCCCCCGACGGAAGTGCTGGCAGCACACCTTGCGACCGAGCGCGAGTCGCTCCTGACCATCATCCAGGCGGACGTCGATCAGGCTACTGTCGCCGGTCAATGCCAATGCCTCGAGCCACTGCGCCTCGAGTGCATGGGCGCGCTCGTTGCAGAACCGCTGTTGCCGCTGGATGAGCAACAGGGCTGCCAGTACATAGTCAGCGGCAAGCCGGTTCGCCATCTTGGTCTTGATGCCGACCACGCTCTGGAAGTCATCCAATTGATGAGCCATCTGCTCGCGGAGTTGCTCCGCTGCAAAGGCGATCAATTGCGTCTGCGCGGCATGGCGCGGGCAATGTTCGGGCAGGCAGAAACCGGCCACGAAGCCGTCCTGGATAGACTGCCCCATGCCCGCAAGACACGGCGCCCGTTGGGCAAGATGAACGCCCAGGAGACTGAGGTAGATGGGTTGCCAGATCGTCAGCGTCCAGGTGCGCGCAGACCAGTAATGCGCACCGGCCTCCGGGTGGGCCGCCCGCCAATGCTCGTACAAGGCGGCGATGTGATCCCGGTTGGTCGCGGAACCGACGCGCAGGTCCTCGCGGCTGGCGTCACCCACACGCCCGTTCAGGCCGGGCAGTGTACGCGCGGTAACGTCAAGGACTCGCAATAGGTCGGGGTTGGCCTGGTACATCATGGGCGCATGACAACGGGACAATGATCGGGAGCGGCACATCGCCGGGACGGGCTGAGTTTACTCATCGAAGTGCGATTGCATCAAATTATCATTCGCAGCGAATGTGTCATCCGACGCAAGGCACGTCGCTGGCCGACAACCGCTTATACGTAGGGCGTGTCCGAGGCGTCTCCGAGCGAAGGTCAGGCAAGGCAAAAAAACGGGCGACGTAGAGCAGTTTTATAAGTGCTAAATGAGCATTCCGAGCCGGTTATCAACGACGCATCACCGAGCGCAGGTACTTTTCGTACAGAGCCTTAGGTCATAGGGCTGCCCCGATGGCCCATTTATCAGGCAGACTCCAGAGAGCGCACTACAAAGAAAACAAGACGCCATGACCAAAGCCGACGCGATCAACGAGGCGGGCCGCACCGCCGTGATGCAGAACATCCAGGGCACCATGGAGTTTCTGCGACGCTACCCGCCGTTCAACCAGATGGAGCAGAACCACCTGGCCTATCTGGTCGAGCACTGTCAGCTTCGTTTCTATGCCCGTGGTGATTCGATCATCAAACCGTCGGACGGGCCCGTCAGTCACTTTTACATCGTCAAGCAAGGCCAGGTGGTCGGCGAGCGCCCGCATTCTGCCAGGCGCGGCACTGAAACGACCTTCGAAATCGAGTCCGGGGAGTGCTTTCCTCTCGCGGCCCTACTGGGCGAGCGCGCCACGCGTACTGAACACCTGGCCGGCCAGGACACGTTCTGCTTCTTACTGCCCAAGGATGCATTCGTCCACCTCATGGCACGGTCGACCCCTTTCCGCGATTTCTCGATGCGCGGCGTCAGCAGCCTGCTCGATCTGGTCAACCAGCAGGCGCAGCGCCGCGCCGTCGAAACACTTGGCGCGCAGCAATCCCTCGATATGCCACTTCGCAGCCTCGCCATGCGCCAGCCTGTGTCGTGCCAGCCGGACGTACCGCTGCGCGCTGCGGTGAAGCAGATGCACGAGGCGCAGGTTGGCAGCATCGTCATTGTTGATACGGATCGACAGCCGCGTGGAATCTTCACACTACGTGATCTGCGCGAGGTCATCGCGGACCCGGCGATCGACCTGAACCAGCCTATCGCCGCGCTGATGACGCAGGCGCCGTTTTACCTGTCGCCGGACGCCAGTGCCTTCGATGCCGCCATCGCCATGACGGAGCGGCATATCGCGCATGTCTGCCTGGTAGAGAACGACCGGCTCGTGGGCGTCGTGTCCGAGCGGGACCTGTTTTCCCTGCAGCGGGTGGACCTCGTCCACCTTGCCCGCACCATACGCCATGCCGGGCGGCTCGATACGCTCGTGGCGTTGCGTGCCGATATCCATCAGCTCGTGGACCACATGCTCGCGCAGGGCGCCAGCTCGACCCAGATCACCCATATCATTACGCTGCTCAATGACCACACCCTGTGCCGCGTCATCGAGCTGATGATCGAGGATCACGGCGATCCAGGTGTTCCGTTCACCTGGCTGTGCTTTGGCAGCGAGGGACGGCGTGAACAAACGCTGCACACAGACCAGGACAACGGCATCCTCTTCGAGGCGGCGGACGAGCACGAAGCCGAGCAGATCCGGGCTCGGCTCTTGCCGCTCGCGGAGGGGATCAATCAGGCGCTGGCCCGCTGCGGGTTCAGCCTGTGCAAGGGCAATATCATGGCGCGCAACCCTGCGCTCTGTTTGTCCACGGCTGAGTGGCGTCGCCGCTTTGCTGGGTTCATTCGAGAAGCCACCCCGGAGAACCTGCTGGGCTCGAGCATCTATTTCGACCTGCGTGCGGTCTGGGGCGATGAGACTGGATGCGAGCAGTTGCGCCGGGACCTGCTGGCGCAGGTTGCAGACAACACCCTGTTCCAGCGCATGCTGGCTGCAGATGCGCTCCGGCATCGCCCACCGCTTGGTCGCTTCCGTGACTTCGTCGTCGCGCGAAAAGGGGCCGAGAAGGACACGCTGGATCTCAAAACAGAGGGACTCACGCCTTTCGTCGATGGTGCACGGCTGCTGGCGCTGGCAAATGGTGTCGGCGACGCCGGCACACTGCCGCGTCTTCGCGCACTGGTGAAGAAGGGCGTGATCGACGAACAGGACGGCGCGGCCTATGAGGAAGCCTACCAATTGATCCAGCAGACACGCCTGCAGTTGCACCAGTCGCTCGCGCGGGCCGGCCAGCCCTTCACCAATCGCCTGGACCCGGACACCCTCAATCATCTGGATCGCCGCATCCTGCGCGAATCCTTTCGTCAGGCCCAGCGCCTGCAGACCAGCCTGTCGCTTCGTTACCAGCTATGAAACTGTTCCCCTGGCGCCGCTCAGCCACGATCGAGCTCGATGACGACCAGCACCTACGCCTGGAGGCACTCCAGGCCATCACGCCGCAGGGCGATATCTCCATTTCCAACGGGCGCATGGTCATCGTCGACGTCGAAACCACCGGGCTCAATCTCGCCAAGGACATTGTGCTGTCGATCGGCGCCGTTGCCATCGAAGGCGGCGCCATCGATTTCGGGCAGTGCTTCGAATGCACGCTCAGGCGCGTCGCAACGCCGGGCGCCAGCACGCTGATCCATGGCCTGGGCCCCGAAGCCCTGGCCCAGGGCGACGCACCGGCCGATGCCCTGCTGGCCTTCCTTGAATACCTGGGCGACAGCCCGTTGCTCGCCTTCCATGCCGATTTCGACCGCCAGATGCTTACCCGTGCGCTGAAGGAGGACCTCGGCTACCGCTTCGAGCACCCTTTCCTGGATATCGCCGAGCTGGCGCCTGTGCTGTATCCCGACAGCGTGACGCCCCGCGCCGGGCTCGACGACTGGATCAACCATTTCGGCTTATCAGTGGGTCAACGGCATCACGCGAGCGCGGATGCGCTTGTCAGTGCCGAGCTGACACTCATATTGCTCAAGCGCGCCGAGCGTGAAGGCCAGACGTCCTTTGCAGGTCTGCAATCTGCCTGTGCGGGATGGCGCCGCCGGCGGGCATTGCCCGGGATGTAGGAGGCGGCACGATCCTTTTGCCTTCCAGCAAAACAAAGCGGAGCAGCCTTTCGGCTCGCCCCGCTTCGCTGGCGGCACCTGCGGCGCAGGCCGGAATCAATTGATCAGAAATCGACCGATGCGCTGACCGTCAATGTCCGTGGTTCACCGAGCACGAGGTAGTTGTTATTTGCATAACCGCCCGTGGAGGCCCAGTAGTCCCTGCCGGTAACGTTATTGAGATTTGCCCGCAGCGTTACGTCTCGTTCTTCCACCTTGAGCGTGTAGCGCGCGCCCAGGTCAACCCGAGTCCATGACGGCAATTCGCGGCTATTGTCCAGATCCGTGTACTGGCGACCGGTGTGAACGACGCGGCTTGTAAGTGTCACACCGTTCAAGCCGGGTACATCCCACTCGCCGCCGATGTTCGCCTGAACCCTCGGCACGCCAATGGCATGATTGCCATCGAACTCGCCGCCGTCCGTATTACGAAGGTCGGTATCGAGCAGCGTAACCCCGCCCAGCAAGCGTACGCCCATGGTCGGCTCGCCAAACACGGAAACCTCGACCCCGCGGTTGATCTGGTCGCCGCCCTCGCGGAACACCAGGTCGTTGCCGACCACGCCGAAACGGCGTTCGGTTCTGAATACCGCAACACTAGCACCCATGTTGCCCCGGTCGTACTTGACCCCGACTTCGGTCTGCTTCGCGACGTGAGGCTGCAAGCGTTGGCCCGGGTTCTGTACAGGGCCGACGTTACTGGTGAACGGCGCACTGTCTCCCCGCGCCAATCCCTCGATATAGTTGGCGTAAACCGACACTTCGTCCGTGAGCTTGTAGAGAACCCCTCCTACAGGGGTGGTCTTGTAGCGCTTGAGATCGCCATCAGGACCGGCAACGCCTGTAAACCCGTCATAGTCAGTCGTGTGGATACCCTGCCGTCTCGCGCCAACCGTTATCAGCAGACGGTCTTCCAAAAAGCCGAGCGTGTCCGCGATGGCCAGACTTTGCGTGCGGGTACGCCCGATGACGCGCGGATCCGAGAAGGGGCTGCTGACGGTCGACGGATCGAGCGTCGGCATGGGCACGTCGAAGGCATTGCCTAGCGCGCCCACGAAGGTGCCATAGTTGCCTCCGAACGCATTTCGTTCTTCAGCCCGGAACGTGGCGGCCGACATGACCCATTGATGAGATACAGGGCCCGTCAACGTATAGCCCCGCAACCCGATCTCGCCGGTGGATACTTCCTCCTTACGCCGGTTGTCGAAGCGATACGCCGTTGTTGCGTCGCCGCCGGTATAGGTCGGGTTCGCCAGGCGGTTTTCCTCTTCCCCGTGACGCACGCCGCCTGCAACCCAGCCGGTAACGGACTCCGTGAAATCATATTCACCGCGAAGCGTGCCGAACGTCTGCTTCTCCTTCGAGAATGTCCAGGGCTGGGCGAAGTTGTCCTTCGCATCGGGCGCGCTTGGAAGCGCAATGCCGACCCCCGGCGTCACGCTGGGCCGTGGCGCGTCGACGAAGTGGTATTGATGACCAATATCAGCCGAGACACGAAAGTTGTCTCCCTGATAGTCGAGCCCTAGCGCAAACATATCCAACGTGCGCTTTTCGTCGTCGACCGAGGTATCGCCTTGATGCTTTGCGGCGTTGAGTCGTACGCCGAATCGGTTCTCCTCACCGAAGCGACGCGCGATATCTGCGCCCGCCAGACCCTGCCCTCCGCTTTCAGCCCCAAGCGTTAAACGGGTGAGCGGTTCATCCGGCGCCCGCTTGGGCACCAGATTGATCATGCCACCGATTCCGGAGCCCCCAGGGGCTGCACCGTTCAGGAAGGCGCTGGCACCTCGAAAGACCTCCGCTCGCTCGATGAACTCGCTCGCCACATATTGCCTGGGCAACAGGCCATATAAGCCGTTATAGGAGATATCGTCCGAGAAGAGCCTGAAGCCGCGGACCATGTAGAGCTCCTGCATGTTGCCGAAGCCACGCGAGACCCGTACCGAAGGATCGTTTTGCACGATGTCCGAAACACTGCGCGCTTGCTGATCGCGAATGAGCTGGTTGGTGTACGCCGTCGAGGTAAACGGTGTTTCCATATAGTCCTGATTGCCGAATATTCCGATTCGGCCGCCTCGTGCGACCTGTCCACCTTGGTATTCAGGGGTGAGCCCTTCGGCAGAAGCATCGGCACTTGCGTTGATCGCGGTTTCCCCCAGCTGCAAGACCCCGGCGTGACCACCAGGCGTCTCTGTCGGGCTAGAGTTCTCCGGGGTCAGGTCAATTTCATTGGACTGCGCCCAACCATTCATCGAGGCAAAACTGATGGCTAGATACAGCGGCAGTAAAACAGGGCGTGTTCCCTTCTTGCGCGAAGCGAATGATGTGGGCATCGACGAACCTACCTGAGATGGAAGCGGCGTATGACTCAGCGTCTGTTATAGCGCGCGCAATGGTATCCAATGCAAACAATTCGCAAAAGCACTCTCAATTGCATGTCGTCGGAGATTATTCAGGAGTCGAAGCGTCAGGACTGGCAAGACTCAGTTTGTACTCGGCGCCGGAAGGAGATGGTGTTTCAGTGCGTTGCCGTGAGTCCTGCGATCGCCAGCTGTGCTAGGACAAGAGTCCTCTGGGTGTCGGCTTCACAGACAGATAAAAGGCGCCTGATCGCGCCCTTTCGTTCTCAGCACTCCGGCCGCCCGGCGACGTTTTTCTTCGCTGGGTCGATCGCCAGGCCGAAGGCGCGCAGCGCTTTCGCGCCGACGAGGAGCGGGTAGCTGAAGTGGCTGCGGTCGGTGAGATTGACCTCGACGGTCCGCCGTTCGCCGCCCAGGCACATTTCCATTTCGACGACGGGGCGCTCGCTCATGCCGGGCTCTTCGTCGTCGTCCGTCTCTTCGGCGCGGTTCTTGATCTTGCTCACGCGCGCCAGTGCATGTTCATAAAGGGTGTCGTCGGCGTGTTCGGTCGCCAAACGAAAGCGCACCCATTCTTCCCCGTCTCGCTGGAATCGTTCGATGTCACGCGCAGACAGCGAGACAGTGACCGCCCCCGTATCCATCTTGGCGCGTAGTGTCTTGCCCAATTCGGGAAGGCGGACACTTTCGTAACGGCCGTAGATCTTGGGTTCGGCAGAGGCATCCATGGCGCCAAGCGTAAGGATGGCAGCGAGGGGGAGGAGAAGCGCTTTCACATCGGTTTCCTTAAAACAGGGGCATTCGCAGCATCGGCATGATGGACAGCCCACCCAACCGGGGCAAGTACAGCTGAATGGATCGAGACGCTGCGGTCAACCGAATCCGCAAGAACCGTCCGCTATCACATGCAGCGCGTACCGTTTCGTTCGTACGTAGCGGCCTTACGATGGCACGTGCATCTGTCCGGTTAGAGGGGCAATCGTTATGATCGCTCCATATTTTTTGTCTGGGAGCCACGAATGCGGCCGTTGTTGACCGCTGTCACCATCACCCTGTTGGGCTTGCTCAACACCCTGATCTTCATCGGCCCGATACTGGTGATTGCGCTATTGAAGCTGGTCCTGCCTGGGAAATCCCTGCGCCGGGCCTGCTCTAACGCGGTCATGTGGACTGCCGAGACGTGGGCGGAAATCGACAAGTGGATATTCGCCGCCCTGACGCCGACAAAGTGGGACGTGCGAGGCGTCGATAAGCTGCGCCGTGACATGTCCTACCTCATCATCTGCAACCATCAGAGCTGGGTCGACATTCCTGCATTGCTGCAGACATTCAATGGGCGGACGCCTTATTTCAAGTTCTTCCTGAAGAAGGAATTGATCTGGATTCCGTTCCTTGGGCTGGCCTTCTGGGCGCTCGACTATCCGTTCATGAAGCGCTACAGCAAGGCGAAGCTCGATCGCCATCCGCAGCTCAAGGGCAAGGATCTGGAGATTACCAAGGCGGCGTGTGAGAAGTTCAAGGACATCCCCGTTGCGGTCGTCAATTACCTGGAAGGCACGCGCTTCACGCCGGCCAAGCATGACGAGCAGGGGTCGCCCTACCGCTATCTGCTGAAGCCGAAAGCTGGCGGCGCTGCCTTCGTCATGTCCGCAATCGGCCCGCAGCTCGACGCGATCCTGGATGTGACGATCGTTTACCCCACCGAGCCGGCGCCTGGCTTCTGGACATTGCTCAGTGGCCAGCTGCCTTCGGTGGTCATCGACATCAAAGCTCGCCCACTCGACCCGTCGCTATACGAGGGGGACTATCAGAACGACCCTGGCTTCCGTGAACGCGTGCAGAGCTGGGTGAGCGATGTGTGGGCTGAAAAGGATCAGCGGATCGCTCAGATCAAGCAAGAACTCGCCGAGAACGGCGGCCGCCCGGCCGCCTGAGGCTCCAGCGCCCGCGACGGGCGCCTGGCGATGCCCCGGCTCCACGGGCATCGCTTCCCATCGTTTCCCTCCATTTTTGCCACCCGCCCCCAGGGGTGCCGTGCACGCACGTAGCACGGGTGTCGTTCCGCGTCCCGGCGTCGCCCTCCTTTTACCTACGCCTAACACATCCTGCGATAAACGGCGCCGCCTCGCTCAGAAGCTCTGGAACGGCCGCTTCACCGTAAAGCGCACCTGTAACAGCAAGGACCAAAATCTTTATTGATTGATCGTTCAATATAAATCCCCTAGACTGATTTTCATGATTCGCGGACGGCCTTGCTCGCCCGAAGGCGCGCCGCCGTCGCCGCCCTTTTGCTGAGAGGACCTTGCATGCCCCGCTTCGATACCCAACAGCTCTATATCCACGGCGAATACGTCAATGCCACCAGTGGCACGACCTTCGAGACGATCAACCCTGCCAACGGCGAAGTGCTGGCAGAGGTACAGATTGCCAGCGCCGCGGACCTTGACCGGGCCGTCGAAAGTGCTCGTGAAGGCCAGAAAGTCTGGGCTGCCATGACCGCCATGCAGCGCTCCCGTGTCCTGCGCAAGGCCGTCGATTTGCTGCGTGAACGCAACGACGAACTGGCCGTACTCGAGACCCTCGACACGGGCAAGCCGCTGTCCGAAACGCAGGGCGTCGATGTCGTCACCGGCGCGGATGTACTGGAGTACTACGCGGGCCTGATCCCGGCGATCGAAGGCGAGCAGATTCCGCTGCGCGACACGAGCTTCGTCTATACCCGCCGCGAACCGCTGGGCGTCGTTGCCGGCATCGCCGCGTGGAATTACCCCATTCAGATTGCACTGTGGAAATCGGCACCGGCGCTTGCCGCCGGAAACGCGATGATCCTCAAGGCCAGCGAAACCACACCGCTTTCTGCATTCAAGCTCGCCGAGATCTACACCGAAGCCGGCCTGCCCGCAGGTGTATTCAACGTGGTCAGCGGCCCAGGTTCGGTCGGCCAGCTCATTACCGAGCACCCCGGCATCGAGAAGGTCTCGTTCACCGGTGGCACCGTGACGGGCAAGAAGGTGATGGCGAGCGCCTCGGGATCTTCCCTCAAGGACGTGACCATGGAGCTCGGCGGCAAGTCGCCGCTGATCGTGTTCGACGACGCCAACCTGGACCGTGCCGCTGACATCGCCGTCATGGCCAATTTTTTCAGCTCGGGGCAGGTGTGCACCAACGGTACGCGCGTCTTCGTACCCACGAAGCTGAAAGCCGACTTCGAAGCCCGCGTATTGGAACGCGTGAAGCGCATCCGCCTGGGCGACCCCATGGACGCCCAAACCAACTTCGGCCCGCTGGTTGGCTTTGCCCACATGGAAAAGGTGCTGGGCTACATCCAGAGCGGCCGCAATGAGGGCGCACGTCTTCTAATCGGTGGCGACCGCGTCACCGAGGGTGAGTACGCCAAGGGTGCCTACGTCGCACCGACCGTGTTCACCGACTGCCGTGACGACATGCGCATCGTGCAGGACGAAATCTTCGGTCCGGTAATGAGCATCCTCACGTACGACGATGAGGAAGAAGTGATCCGCCGGGCGAATGCAACTACCTACGGCCTGGCGGCGGGTCTGGTCACCAACGACCTGACCCGCGCGCACCGCGTGATTCACCGTCTCGAAGCCGGCATCTGCTGGATCAACACCTGGGGTGAATCCGCCGCCGAGATGCCGGTGGGTGGTTACAAGCAGTCGGGCGTGGGCCGGGAAAACGGTCTCGCCGCCCTGGCTCACTACACCCGCATCAAGTCCGTCCAGGTCGAGCTGGGCGAATTCGCATCGGTTTTCTGAGGCTAGCCGCCTCTTTGGCCGGACCGTGCCACCCGCACGGTTCGGACGGCATCGACTGTTGCCGGTCGAGGCGTCCAGCGCCTGACAGCCCTCCAGGAGGATGACATGGAATACGATTACATCATCATCGGTGCCGGGTCTGCCGGTAACGTACTGGCGACGCGCCTGACCGAAGACCCGGACGTGAGCGTCCTGCTGCTCGAGGCCGGTGGCCCCGACTACCGCATGGACTTTCGGACCCAGATGCCCGCCGCGCTGGCCTTCCCGCTGCAGGGCCGCCGCTACAACTGGGCTTACGAAACCGATCCTGAGCCGTACATGAACAACCGCCGCATGGAATGCGGCCGGGGCAAGGGGCTCGGTGGTTCATCGCTGATCAATGGCATGTGCTACATCCGCGGCAACGCGATGGACTTCGATAACTGGGCCAAGGCGCCAGGCCTCGAGGATTGGAGCTACCGTGATTGCCTGCCGTATTTCCGCAAGGCAGAGACCCGCGATATCGGCCCGAACGACTATCACGGCGGCGACGGCCCCGTGAGCGTCACGACCCCCAAGGCCGGCAACAATGAGTTGTTCCATGCGATGGTCGAAGCGGGCGTACAAGCCGGCTATCCACGCACGGATGACCTGAATGGCTACCAGCAGGAAGGGTTCGGGCCAATGGACCGTACCGTGACGCCTGAAGGCCGTCGCGCCAGCACGGCTCGTGGCTATCTGGATCAGGCCAAGCAGCGTCCGAACCTCAAGATCATCACCCATGCCACAACGGACCGCATCCTGTTCAGTGGCAAGCGCGCCGTTGGCGTGTCCTTTCTGGAAGGACACAGCAGCAACTCGACCACCGCGAACGCGCGCCGTGAGGTCCTGCTCTGTGCAGGTGCCATTGCGTCGCCACAGATCCTGCAGCGTTCCGGCGTAGGCCCGAGCGACCTGCTTCGCGGCCTCGACGTGCCGGTCGTTCATGATCTGCCCGGCGTGGGTGCCAACCTGCAGGACCACCTGGAGATGTATCTCCAATACGCCTGCACGCAACCTGTATCGCTGTACCCTGCGCTCAAGATGCTCAATCAGCCAGGCATCGGCGCCCAGTGGCTGCTTGCCGGCACCGGCGTCGGCGCCAGCAACCAGTTCGAAGCAGGCGGCTTCATCCGGACCCGTCCCGAATTCGAGTGGCCGAATATCCAATTCCACTTCCTGCCGGTCGCCATCAACTACAACGGCAGCAACGCGGTGAAGGAGCATGGTTTCCAGGCGCACGTCGGCTCGATGCGTTCACCCAGCCGCGGCCGCGTGCATTTGAAGTCACTGGATCCACGCCAGCACCCAAGCATCCTGTTCAATTACATGTCGCATGAGCAGGACTGGCAGGAATTCCGTGATGCAATCCGGATCACCCGCGAAATCATGCACCAGCCGGCGCTCGACCCGTATCGCGGCGGCGAATTGAGCCCAAGCCTCGATTGCAGGACAGACGCTCAGCTTGATGCGTTCGTCCGCGAACATGCCGAAACGGCATTCCATCCCTCCTGCTCCTGCAAGATGGGAACAGACGACATGGCGGTGGTGGACGGCCAAGGCCGCGTCCATGGCATGGACGGCTTGCGTGTGGTCGATGCGTCGATCATGCCGGAGATCATCACCGGCAACCTCAACGCAACAACCATCATGATTGCGGAGAAGATCGCCGACCGCATCCGCGGCAAGGACGCGCTGCCGCGTAGCAACGCGCCTTACTACAAGGCAAACGGCGCACCGGTCCGCGGCACGCCTCTTCGTGGTGAGGATGCCCTTCGCACAGCGTCGTGATGAAAACGGCCGGGCCTTACCTGTGAGGCTCGGCCGTTTGATTTTGGCTGCGACGATTCGTCGCGAAAGGAGTCCAATGGGGGTTCCCGCAGCCATAACGTCCGACTGATGCCTATCGCGCTCGATCCCCGCACCGCCCGCCTCCTTCCCTGGCTAGTCGCGATCGCGTTCTTCATGCAATCGCTGGATGCCACGATTCTCAACACCGCGCTGCCCGCCATGGCCAGCGACCTCAATGAAAACCCCCTGCGCATGCAGGCGGTCATCATCGCGTACATGCTGACCGTGGCCCTGTTGATCCCAGCGTCGGGCTGGATTGCCGACCGCTTCGGTACCCGCAACGTGTTCTTCGGCGCGATCGTTGCGTTCTCGCTGGGTTCGCTGTTCTGCGCGGTCGCCCAGAGCTTCGACATGCTGATCGCGGGACGGATCATCCAGGGGCTGGGTGGCGCACTGATGATGCCGGTCGGCCGTCTGGTGGTGCTGCGCACTTACCCGCGGCACGAGCTGGTGCGAATCATGAGCTTTATCACCATGCCCGGTCTCGTCGGACCGCTGGTTGGGCCTTCGTTGGGCGGGTGGCTGGTCGAGTACGCCTCGTGGCACTGGATTTTCCTGATCAACCTGCCGGTTGGCCTGATTGGCTGCCTGGCCGTGCGGCGCTACCTGCCGGACCTACGTGGTCCTGAATCGTCTCGTTTCGATCGCTTTGGCTTCATTCTTTTCAGTGCCGCCATGGCCATGATCAGCCTGGCACTCGAAGGGCTAGGCCACCAGACGATGTCGCCGGTACGCATGACCATCCTGTTGCTGGCCGGCCTTGGCTGCATGGCCGCTTACTGGCTCCGCGCGGCACGACATGACCACCCGCTGTTCAGCCCAGGCCTGTTCCAGACCCGTACGTTCGCCGTCGGGATCCTCGGTAATCTCTTCGCGCGTCTGGGTAGCGGTGCGCTGCCGTTCATGGTGCCGCTACTCTTGCAGCTCGGCCTTGGCCATTCCCCTGCCAGCGCCGGCATGAGCATGATTCCCCTCGCACTCGCGGCGATGGCCATGAAGCCATTCGCCAAGCCCCTGATCGACCGCTTCGGCTACCGCCGTATCCTCACGGGCAACACGATCCTGTTGGGCATCCTCATCGCCAGCCTGGCGCTGGTCGGGTTTGGTTTGCCGTACGAATGGCTGCTGGTGCAACTGGCATTGCTGGGCGCCGTGAACTCGCTCCAGTTTACCGCCATGAACACGGTGACGCTCATCGATCTGCGCGACACCAACGCCAGCAGCGGCAACAGCCTCTTGGCGGTCGTGGTGCAGATCGCCATGAGCTTTGGCGTTGCGACGGCCGCTGCCCTGCTCGGCGGATTTGGCGAAGATCCGGGCCGCCCGGTGCTCGAAGCGTTCCAGCTGACACTGCTGTGCATCGGTGGGCTAACGGTCTTCGCATCAATCATCTTCCTGCAGCTACATCCGGTCGACGGTGGGCCGACGAGCCGGATAGACGAACGCAATGAGGTCGAGGGTTAGTGGCAGCAGGCATGTCATCTGCCTCGACTAAACTGCCCGGCAACGGTCACACCCGTTCGCAGGCTTCGGCCTCGACAAGATGTGCCCAATGCCCTGGTAAAAGCGTCTTTTGCCCAGACGACGCTATCCGCTTTGGGTATGCTGACCCCGTTGTATCGCAAGACAGGCCCGCATGAGCAAGACAGCAGCATTCGGCAAAACGCTCCGTGACCTGTGGGCACGGGAAAAATTCGCCTATGGCATCAGGGTGTTCCTGGCACTATCGGGCGCCATGGCGCTCGGCTGGCACCTGGACCGTCTCGCACTGGTCATCCCGCTGTTCCTCGGCATCATCGCCAGCGCCCTGGCTGAGACCGACGACAATTGGCGCGGCCGTGTGCAGGCCCTCCTCGTCACCCTCGTCTGCTTCGCCATCGCTGCCTTTTCGGTCCAGCTCCTCTTCCCCTATCCATGGCTGTTCGTCACAGGGCTCGCGATCTCCACCTTCGGCCTGACCATGCTCGGCGCTGTGGGCGAGCGCTACAATACCGTCGCCTACGGCACGCTGATCCTCTCCGTCTACACGATGATCGGGGTCGAGCATCGCGCCGAAACACAGGACAGCATTTGGCGCGAGCCGTTGCTTCTGCTCAGCGGGGCCGCCTGGTACGGGTTGCTTTCGGTCATCTGGTCCGCGCTTTTCGCGCACAAGCCCGTGCAGCATGCCCTCGCTGAACTGTTCCAAGAGCTCGGCACCTATCTGCGGCTGAAATCCGAATTGTTCGAGCCGCTGCGTCAGATGGATATCGAAGGTCGCCGCCTGGCGCTGGCCCAGCAGAACGGCAAGGTTGTAAGGGCGCTGAACAAGACCAAGGAAATTATCCTCAATCGCCTCGGCAATAGCCGCGACGGCACCAAGGTCAAGCGCTACCTTCGGCTCTACTTCATTGCGCAGGACATCCACGAGCGCGCCAGTTCGTCTCACTACAACTATGGGCAACTGACGGAAACCTTCTTCCACAGCGATATCCTGTTCCGGGCCCAGCGGCTGCTCAACCAACAGGGCCGCGCCTGCCAGGCGCTCGGCGTGGCCATCCAGACGCGCCAACCCTTCGAGCATAATCAAAGCGGCCAGGCCCTCGCCGACCTCCAGGCCTCGCTCGCCTTTCTACGAGAGCAGAGCAACCCCGCTTGGCGACGCCTACTGCGCTCGCTCGATGCCCTGGCAATGAACCTGAACACGCTCGACCAGAACCTGGCCAGTGCGCGCAATCCCGATGCGATGATCGATCAGCAAGACTCCAGCCTGCTTGACCGCTCCCCGCAGAACCTCAAGGAAGTGTTCGACCGCATCAAGCTAAACCTGACCCCAACGTCCCTGGTGTTTCGCCACGGCGTACGGCTCACCATTGCGCTCACGGCCGGCTATGGCGTCCTGCACTGGATCCACCCCGTACACGGCTACTGGATCCTCCTGACCACCGTTTTCGTCTGCCGTCCGAACTATGGCGCCACGCGCATCAGGCTAGGCCAGCGCATCATCGGTACCATCATTGGCCTCCTGGTCGGATGGGCGCTCATCACCCTCTTCCCAGACGCGCTACTGCAATGCCTCTTCGCGGTTGCCGCGGGCGTGGTGTTCTTCACCAACCGCGTGGATCGCTACACCCTGGCGACCGCCGCCATCACGCTCATGGTCCTGCTCTGCTTCAACCAGGTGAGCGATGGGTACGGCCTGATCTGGCCGCGCCTCGTCGATACCGTGATTGGTACGCTGATCGCGGGCCTTGCGGTCTTCCTGATCCTTCCGGACTGGCAGGGCCGACGCTTGAACGTGATGCTGGCCAACACCCTGTCGACCAATGCGCGGTACCTCGAAGCGGTGATGGCGCAGTACGATTCGGGCAAGCGCGACGACCTGGCCTATCGCCTGGCGCGACGTAACGCGCACAACGCGGATGCCGCCCTGTCCAACTCGCTTTCGAACATGCTGATGGAGCCTGGACACTTCCGCCGCGATGCGGACGCCGGCTTCCGTTTCCTCGTGCTGTCGCACACGCTGCTGGGCTACCTGTCGGCGCTCGGCGCCCACCGCGATGCACTGCCGGACGACGACGGCAGTGACGAGCTGATCGCGCGCGCCAGCACGTTCATCCTCAAAACACTCGACGAAATCGCAAACGGCCTGCGGAACGAGGCCACCATTGCCGTGCACAGTGACACCGAGGAAACGCTTGCCCTCGAACTCGAGCAGATGGCCGACGAGCTCCCCGAGAACCATCGCCTCGTGCGCACGCAGCTGGCGTTGATCTTGCGCCAGTTGGGGCCACTCCGTACGCTTGGGGTACTCTTGCAGAAAAAACAACCGAGTATCCGCGTTCCCAAGAACCTCCCGGCGCCTTGATCGCCACGTAACGCAAACACCCCTGCAGATTGGCAGGGGCTAGCCGATACACCGGAAGCGGGCCGACCTGCTTCGTATCATCTGCCCCCATATCCCGCCAGCCCACGGGCGCCTACGGAGTCATGCGGTGCGACACATTCTGGTTGTGGAAGACAGCCCTCTCGTCCTGAAGATACTAGGGCACATGTTTCGCCAGGAGCCCGGGCTTGAACCTGTGTTTTGCGCCTCCTACGGCGAAGCCGAGATCCTGTTGGACGCATCAGCGGAGCTGTTCTCCGCCGCTATTGTCGACCTTAACCTACCCGACGCGCCCAACGGCGAAGTCGTCGATTTAGTGCTCCAGCGCAACCTGCCGTGTGTCGTGCTTTCTGGCTCCTATGACGAGCACCGTCGCGATGCGTTGTTGGCGAAAGGCGTGGTGGACTACGTGCTCAAGGAAAGCCAGCACTCGTATGAATATGCCTTCCGCCTGCTGCACCGGCTCGAGAGCAATCGCACTGTTCGCATTCTCGTCGCGGAAGATTCGGAATCGACACGTAACCTGATCCGCCGCGTCCTGGCACCGCAGCGGTTTCAGATCATCGAAGCGCGAGATGGCAACGAAGCGCTGGAGATCCTGAAGGCGCAGCCGGACATCGACCTGCTTCTCGTTGACCACAGCATGCCTGGCATCTCGGGATTCGAGCTGGTCAAGCTGTTGCGCCAAAAGATGCGCCGCAATGACCTGATCATCCTCGGCCTGTCGGCCGATACGCGTGGAACCCTGAGCGCGCAATTCATCAAGCAGGGCGCGGATGATTTCCTACGCAAGCCCTTCTGCTCCGAGGAGCTCAATTGCCGTGTCATCTCTACCCTCGAACGCAGGGACATGATGCGCGCACTACGCCGCGCCGCGCAGTACGACTCGCTGACTGACTTGTATAACCGCCGCGCCTTCTACGAGCACTGCAATCGCCTCCTGCGTGATGCGAAGCGCGAAGGGCAGCGTGTCAGCCTCAGCATGTTGGATATGGATCTGTTCAAGGCCATCAACGACCAGTTCGGCCATGCAAGCGGCGATTCCGCACTGGTCGCGTTTGCGACCGCCCTGCGCCAGGCCTTCCCGAATGAAGTGATCGGGCGGCTAGGCGGCGAGGAATTCGCCATGCTCAGCCTGCAGTCGGGCAAGGATATCGCTGCGGCGCTGGACGGCTTGCGCAGGCACTGTGCGACGCTGCATTACGCAAACGAGGCGCCGCCACTGTCGTTCAGTGCGGGCGTTCAGGAGGACCAGGCGGAGGATTTGGAAGGACTGTTATATCAAGCGGACCGCTACCTGTATCAGGCCAAGCATCAAGGCCGTGGCCAAACGGTCTACGGCGGGTCCGCCTGAAGGCATGCCCCCGGTCGGGGGCATCGAAGCTTACTGCTGATTCTGCGTGCCGGTACCAGTACCTGTGCCAGGCGCTGGTGTAGTCGGCGTGTTCAAGTCGCCGCCTTCGGGTGCAGCGCCGCTGCCGGAGCCGGCCGGCGCATTGGGTGCCGGTGTCGCAGGCTCGGTCGGTGCGGTCGTGCCAGTACCGCCGGTACCCGTGCCGCCCGTACCCGTACCTGGAGCGGCAGGCTGCTGGGTCTCAGGCGCTGACGGTGCAGGGGTTGGCGCAGGCTGGGTGGCCTGATCGGTCGTGGTCGAGTTAGCGGGGGCCTGTGGCTCGTCCGGCCCGCCACAGGCTGCCAGTGAAAGCGCCAGTACGGGCGGAAGCAGTAGGGCGTGAATACGCATATGGGGTCTCCTCGTTTAGCTGGGCCGGCCTTCAGGCCGGAGTGCGGGTTTTCGCCCACTTGTGGTTGACCCGGTCACCTCCGCGAAAGTGCCCCGCGCAGCGAGACGCACATCTTGATTGTGTGTCCGGAGGTGTTCCTCTCATCGCCCGTACCCTACGCTGACCCAAACGCAGCGAACTTGCATCAGCGCACGCCAGGCCGGGCCTCCAACCTTGCGTAGCCTCATTCAAAAGCCGCCGGCCACACATAAAAAAACCCGCCGAAGCGGGTTTTTTGGTTCAACGCGATCAGTTGATCTTCGGATCGAGCTCGCCGCTGGCATAACGCTGGAACATCGCTTCGAGGGAGATCGGCTTGATCTTCGAAGCGTTGCCTGCAGTACCGAATGCCTCGTAGCGTGCAATGCAGACATCACGCATTGCGGTGACCGTCTTGGCCAGGTATTTACGCGGGTCGAACTCGCTGCGGTTCTTCGCCATGAATTCACGGATGGCGCCCGTGGAGGCCAGACGCAGGTCGGTATCGATGTTCACCTTGCGGACACCATACTTGATGCCTTCAACGATCTCTTCGACCGGCACGCCGTAGGTTTCCTTGATGTCGCCACCGTACTCATTGATGATTTTCAGCCATTCCTGCGGCACGCTCGAGGAACCGTGCATGACCAGATGGGTATCCGGGATGCGCTGGTGGATTTCCTTGATGCGCTGGATGGACAGCGTGTCCCCTGTCGGTGGCTTGGTGAACTTGTAGGCACCGTGGCTGGTACCGATGGCAATTGCCAGGGCGTCCACCTTGGTGGCCTTGACGAACTGAGCAGCCTCTTCCGGATCAGTCAGCAGCTGGCTGTGGTCCAGCGTACCTTCCGCACCTACGCCGTCTTCTTCACCGGCCATGCCGGTTTCGAGGCTACCGAGGCAGCCCAGTTCACCTTCTACCGAAACACCGCAGGCGTGCGCGAAGGCGACAGTCTGCTGGGTGACGCGTACGTTGTAGTCATAGTCGGACGGTGTCTTGCCGTCTTCACGCAGCGAGCCGTCCATCATGACCGAGGAGAAGCCAAGCTGGATGGAGCGCTGGCAGATGTCGGGGCTGGTGCCGTGATCCTGGTGCATGACGACCGGGATGTGCGGGAATTCTTCGACCGCGGCGAGAATGAGGTGGCGCAGGAACGGCGCGCCTGCGTATTTGCGGGCACCAGCCGAAGCCTGGACGATCACCGGCGAGTCGGTCTTATCGGCCGCTTCCATGATCGCGCGCATCTGCTCGAGGTTATTAACGTTGAAAGCCGGCACGCCGTAGCCGAATTCGGCGGCGTGGTCGAGCATCTGGCGCATGCTGATGAGTGCCATGGGGTCTCCTCTCCCGAATGGAGTCGTTAAGCGTCAAAGCCTGCCGTGTGGGCAGGCTGTATTCAAGTGTTCTTGTGTTAAACCGTTCGCTCGGCCTGGATGACGCGTCGCCTCATGGCGCTTCGCATCCACGGCCGACCATTGCATCGTTGGCAACCCAGTACACGAATCCCTGGTCACCCTGCGACTGGAAGGCGAGCATGCCGTCGCTATAGAAAACGCCGGAGGCGGCAGGTTCCTGACGCAGGCGATAGATCTCGTCGCGGCCTTCAAGCTTCACCTCGACGATCTCATGGTCGGCATCGGCAAACCGCCAGGCGACATCGCCCTGGCCGTCACATACCCAACGTACCCACTCCCCTTCCTCAGGAAACGTTTCACTCTGCCCGGCACAGCCTGCCAACAGGGCAAACGCTAGCAGGGCAATCGTCGATTTCATGCGTACTCCCAACAAGGACGGGGTATCCGTCAGCAACCCTGCCCACCGGTGGGCCAGGTGCGGTCACCCGTGCTCAACGCTTCGACCCGCTCCGAGTTTTGCGCGGTGGGGGCCATGGGCGGTGGCGGCGAAAACGCCTGGCAGGCCTCGTTCGACCCACCGCCGGCACAGCCAGCGAGCGTCAAGGTAACCAGAACAGCGGCAAATATACGCATGGCACGGTCCTCGATGACAGGTTGGTCCTGCCCGTTGGACCGTGCCGGTTCGCACGGGGTGCCCTAACGGGCTCAGCGGCTGCGGGTTTCCAGGATTTCCACCGCAGGCAATACCTTGCCTTCGACGAATTCCAGGAATGCACCACCGCCCGTGGAGATATAGGAAACGCGATCCGCGACACCATATTTGTCGATCGCCGCCAGTGTGTCGCCGCCACCCGCGATGGAGAAGGCCGGACTGTCCGCGATGGCCAGTGCCAGCGCCTTGGTGCCCTCGCCGAACTGGTCGAACTCGAATACACCGACCGGGCCATTCCACAGAATGGTCTTCGACGACTTCAGCAATTCGGCAAACTGAGCTGCCGTTTGTGGGCCGATATCGAGAATCATGTCGTCTTCGGCTACGTCGCCTACGGCTTTGACGGTCGCTTCGGCATCTTCCGCAAACGCCTTGGCCACGACCACATCAACGGGCAGAGGCACGTTCACCTTGGCGGCAATGGCCTTGGCGGTGTCGACCAGGTCGGCCTCATACAGTGACTTGCCGACGTTGTAGCCGGCCGCAGCCAGGAAGGTGTTGGCGATGCCACCACCGACAATCAGCTGGTCGCACAGCTGGCTCAGGCTATTGAGCACATCGAGCTTAGTAGAGACCTTGGAGCCTGCGACGATCGCAGCAAGTGGGCGCTCGGGCTGGTTAAGCGCCTTGCCCAGCGCGTCCAGCTCGGCTGCCAGCAGCGGGCCGGCGGCTGCGACCTTGGCGAACTTCGCTGCACCGTGGGTCGAACCCTGCGCGCGGTGGGCGGTGCCGAAGGCATCCATTACGAAGACGTCGCACAGCGCGGCGTACTGCTGCGCAAGCTCATCGGTGTTCTTCTTTTCGCCCTTGTTGAAGCGCACGTTCTCCAGCAGGACGACCTGACCAGGCTCGACCTTCACGCCATCGAGATAATCCTTCACCAGCGGTACGTCGCGGCCCAGGGCCTTGGACAGGTAGTCCGCAACGGGCTTGAGGCTGTCTTCTTCGCTGTAGACGCCCTCTTCCGGACGGCCCAGATGCGAGCAGACCAGTACCGCAGCGCCCTTCTCGAGTGCCAGCTTGATCGTAGGCAGCGAGGCGACGATGCGCGCGTCGCTCTTCACTTCGCCATTCTTGACGGGCACGTTGAGGTCCTCTCGGATCAGCACACGCTTCCCGGCGAGGTCGAGGTCGGTCATCTTCAAAATGGTCATGCGATCAGTCCTTTGCAAAGGAATTATTGTGAATCAGCGATGGCGAGGAGATGGTCCGCGACATCGAGCATGCGGTTGGCGAACCCCCATTCGTTGTCGAACCAGGCCAGCAGGTTTACCAGGCGAGGGCCTGATACGCGGGTCTGACTGCCATCGACAATGGCCGAATGCGGGTCATGGTTGAAGTCGCAACTGGCGTGCGGCAGCTCGGTGTAGGCCAGCAATCCCTGCAACGGGCCTTGTTCGGATGCGTCGCGCAGCATCCGGTTGATCGCGTCGGCCGTCACATCGGCCGCCATCTGCAGGGTGATGTCGAGGCAGGACACGTTGACCGTCGGCACACGAATCGCTTTGGCCTGTATTCGACCGCTAAGTTCCGGCAGGAGGCGCTCAATCCCGCGTGCCAGGCCGGTCGATACCGGGATCATCGATTGAAATGCCGAGCGCGTGCGACGCAGGTCAGCGTCGTGGAATGCATCGATCACCGGCTGATCGTTCATCGCCGAGTGAATCGTTGTGATGGACACATATTCCAGACCGATCTTCCGATGGAGCAGATCCAGCAGCGGCACGCTGCAATTCGTGGTGCAGGATGCCGCTGACACCAGGCGCTCGCGGCCTGTCAGCCTGTTATCGTTGATACCTTTCACGACGGTGGCGTCGATGTCCGCTTCGCTCGCCATGGGTTGGGATAACAGGAGCCGCGGCACGCCTGCCGCAAGAAACCGTTCCGCCTCGGCGCGCGTGGAATAGGCGCCGGAACACTCGAGCACCAGATCCACGTCCAGCGCTGCCCAGTCGATTGCCTCAGGCTGGCTTTCGCGCAGGACGGCCAAACGGCGCCCGTTCACTTCCAGCATCGCGCCATCGGCGCGCACCCGTCCCGGAAAACGCCCATGCGTAGAGTCGAATTGTGTCAGATACTCGATGGAGGCCATGTCCGCCAGATCATTGAGCGCAACGACCTCGAAGCCAGGCGGCGCCACCCGCTCATGCCAGGCGCGCAGCACGCAACGCCCGATCCGGCCATAACCGTTGAGCGCAACGCGATAGGGGCGTAAAGCCATAGAGCCGGTTCCCATCGTTCGATAGCAGCCGAATGCCGGCCGCGAGGGCCGGCAATTATGCGACGAAGCGTACGAAAATGGGAGGCGACATCAACGCTCGATAGTGCGATTCCACCGAGCGTTCCACTCAGGGCGAGCCTGGTTGATCTGGTCCCAGTCGATGACGATTGCGCTCTTTTGGTACTCCGCCATTGCCTCAACTTGCCCGCGTGTCTTGTCCGTCGTTGGCGTGTCCGGGTTGGAGGGGATCTGGTCGCCGTATTCCAGCGCCGCGGCCTGCGCCTCAGGAGATAGCAGGTAAGCGGCGAGCTTCTGGGCGAGGGATGGCGCCGTATTGTTGGCAATCACGCACTCGGCCACGTTCAGCACCACTGCGCCCTCTTTTGGCTGTGCATATTCAACGGGGACGCCGCGCATCTTTAACGCAGTGACTTGAGTCGGGGTGAGGGGAAACAGGGCGGCCTCGTTCGTTTGCACCATTTCAGAAATCTTCGCGGAACTGGGAATGTACTCCAGCACGTTCGGGCCAATTTCCTTCGGCCAGGCCTTGAATGCGGGCTCGACGTCCGCTTCGGTCCCCCCCTTGATCCGGTTATAGGCAAGGAATCCGTGAAGACCGAAACTGGAAGACGGCATCGACTGGAATACCAGCTTGTCTTCGTACTTGGGATCAGCCATATCCATCCACGATGTGGGCGGTGCCCAGCCCTCGGCTTCAAACATCTTCGTGTTGTAGGCAAGCCCTGTAACACCAATGCTTACGGCCGCTGCTTGGTCCTTGATCAGCGCCTTTTCGGGAATTCGCGAGAGCGGTTCACTTTTTTCCAGCGGCGCGCAGAGGCCCATGGAAATGGCGCGATACATCACCCCGTCATCGAGGAACATGACGTGCATCTGCGGATTGTCCTTGGCCGCCTGCACCTTCGCGAGGATATCCGCGGACGTGCCCGGCACTATTACGACCTTTACATCATTAGCCTTCTCGAAGGCCGGCAGTACCTGATCGGCATACAGCCGTTCCATGGTCCCGCCATTCATGCCCAGGTACAGCGTGCTTGCCGCGAACGCGGCGCCAGCTTGCGTAAGAACGGCGAGGCCGGCGAGACCGGTCAGTGCGGTGCGTTTAACGTTCCTCATGAAACGATCTTCCCTTGCTGATGGACGAAAGTGCCGCGTTAGGCGGCGGCTGGCTGAAACCGTTGAATCGAGAATGGTCCGATGGGTGTGTCAGTGCGGCCTGCGCAGACAAGATCGGCAAGAACTTCGCCAACCGCCGGGCCAATCTGGAAGCCACCGCCTGCAAAGCCGAAACCATGCAATAGCCTTCGACGTTTCCCGCTGAAACCGATGATGGGTTGCCGGTCTGGTAAGTAGCCTTCTGTTCCGCTCCAGGTCCTGATCACATGAGCGCCCTTGAGCATCGGGAATAGCGCGGCGGCGTCTCTCAACAAGGTGGTCAGAGTTTGCTGGCCAACACGCGCTCGACTATCGTCCAGTGCGAAACCCTGGCCTCCCCCGATGACACAGTTGCCGCGCGCGACCTGACGGGCATATATACCGCCGCCCTCTACACCGGTGCTCGCCGTCATGAAAACGGGCATGGGCTCGGTCACCAGCATGGCGGGATGGCCAGCGTGCATCGGCACCGGTTCGCCATATTGAGCGGCCAGTGAGGTCGCCCACGCGCCGGCGCAGTTAAGCAGCCAGCCGCTACGAATTTCTATCCCGGAACCAGTAGTGACTCGAAAGCCGTCGCCGTCATCGTCCACGTGCGCGACTGGCATCTGTTCGTGCACTATCGCACCATGACGACGGGCAGCGGCTGCGAATGCCGGAGACACCAAACGCGGGTTTGCATGGCCATCGCCGGGGCAGAGCGACGCACCGACTGCGGCGTCGCCCACCCATGGGAAACGTCGGCGTACGTCCTCGCGCGACAACAATTCCAGCTCCAGGCCGAAGCCCTGCGTCTCTTCTGCATAGCGTTCCAGCGATGCCATGTCCGCTTCACTACGTGCAAGCTTCAAATGGCCCGAACGAACGAACTCGCCATCGATGCCGATATGGCCGGGCAGATCATTCCAGACCTTGTACGCCCGCTGCGACAGCGGCAGCTGGGTCAGCGGGCGCCCCTGCCGGCGAACCCCGCCGAAGTTCACACCACTGGAGCGCGAGCCACAGAAATCCCGCTCCAACAGCACGACACCAACCCCACGTTTTCTCAGCGCGAGGGCAGCCGACGTTCCGACGATGCCGCCGCCTACGATGACGACGTCGGTATCGTGTACAGCGCTCATTCGTCGCACTCCATGCAAAACGGAATCGGCTTTATAGGGGCCTGCCCGCGCAGCCGGCCCACTTCATCGATCCGGCGACCACTCTCGCTGGCAATGATCTCGGCGGCGGCCGCGCCACACATTCGGCCCTGACAACGTCCCATCCCGACGCGGCAAAGCGCCTTGGCACGATTGATATCGATTGCACCATCCCTTACGACGGCACGAAGCTGCCCGACACTGATTTCTTCACAGCGGCACAGCATCAAGTCATCGAGTGCCTCGGCGGCCCATTGCTCGGGGAACGGGAATGCCCGCTCAAGGCCCTGGCGAAAGCGGCCGACGCGCGCCAACCCATGCTCAAGCGCCGCCACCCGGCCGGCATCGACCCTTTCACCGGCATCTTCGAGAAGCGCCAACGCGGCACGCTCGCCAGCCATTTCCGCTGCATCCGCGCCCATGACCCCAGCGCCGTCGCCTGCCAGGTAGACGTTTGCGGTACTGCTGCGGCCGGCCGGATCACGAAGCGGCAACCAGGCGCGATTGAGCGCACTCCACTCGAACTCGCACCCGAGGAGATCCGCCAGTTGCGTCTCGCTGCGCAGCGCATAGCCAAAGCCGAGGGCCGTACAGGGTGTACGGTGTTCGACGCCGTCGCGTACCCAACGCACGGCACCCACCTGCCGCTCACCCTGAACATCAAGTAACCGCGCCTTTTGTTCGACGGCTATGCCGCGGGCAAGCAACCAACTGCGGTAGTACAGACCTTTGGCCAAAGTAGCAGGCTGTTCGAGCATGCTGCCCACCGCAATGGTTTGCTGCATGAGGCTTGCATGGTCGAGAACGGCGGCGACGCGCGCGCCAGCCTTCGCATATTGATAGGCAACCAGATACAACAGTGGACCAGTACCTGCGAAGACGACCGGATCGCCAATCGCACATCCCTGAAACTTCAACGCGATCTGCGCAGCGCCCAGGGTGTACACGCCCGGCAAGGTCCAGCCTGGAACAGGCAGTACACGGTCGGTTGCGCCTGTCGCGATGATCAGACAGTCATACGCCACGCGCTCAAGGTGGCCATTGCACATGACATCAAGCGTGCCGTCTCCAGCGTTCCAGACGAGACTGTTCGGCCGGTAGTCGATTGAGCTCGACAACGCATCCGCGCAGCGATGCAGGGCTGTGGCTTTGCCGGCCTCGAAACCATAGAGCGCCTTAGCGGGGCGGGTAAATTCGGCAGGCGGCCTCCGATAGATCTGGCCTCCGGACCGAGCGGCTTCGTCCAGTAAGACCGGAACCCTTCCGTGGCGTACGAGCGTTTCAGCAGCGCGAACCCCAGCAGGCCCTGCACCAACCACAACAATTCGTGTTGCGTTCATAGATGGCGTCCAGGTTCGCGAACCACTTTCATGCCTGGCTCTACGAATGTTGCGCATGCCCGAAGGCGTCGGCCATCCGCAAGCCGCACCCAGCAATCCTGACAGGCGCCCATCAGGCAGAACCCTGCCCGAGGCTCAGCGCTGAAATCGCTGCCTCGCAAGGCCTCTGCCTGGCAGAGTACGGCTGTCAGTACCGTATCGCCCTTCAAGGCAGTGACCGGCTTGCCGTCGAGTTCGAATGCAACCTGGGGTCTGTCCCGCTCGGCCAGACGCTTCAACTGTGCCATGCCCACCTCACTGCTTGCCGACCAGCACCCGGTCCAGGCCGTAGACCCGGTCAAGTACGATCATTGTGGCTGCCGTCAATGCGATGACGAGCGCGGACACCGCAGCCATCATGGGATCGATCGATTCGGTCGCATACACATACATGCGCACCGGTAGCGTCTGGGTAGCAGGCGAGGTGACGAAGATCGACAGCGTCACCTCGTCGAAGCTATTGATGAAGGCCAACAGCCAGCCACCGGCTACCCCTGGCAGGATCATTGGGAGCGTGACCCGTAGGAACAGAGAGACGCGTCCCGCACCGAGCGACTCTGCCGCCTGCTCTGCACTTCGATCCATGCCCACCGCCGCGGCCAGCACAAGCCGCAGCACATACGGCGTGATAACCACCGTGTGGGCAAGGATCAACCAGCCGAAGCTACCCGTCACCCCTATCAGCGCGAACAGGCGGAGCATGGCGACGCCCAAAACGAGATGCGGAATGATGATCGGCGATAGAAAAAGCGCGTTAAGAAAATCACGGCCAGGAAAATACAAACGCGTAATGGCAAGCGCCGCCGGCACGGCGATAACCGTAGCGAGCGTTGCCGATGCGAAGGCCAGCGTCAGGCTGTTGTAGAACGCATCGATGAAATCAGCCCGTTCGAAAACTGCTCTGAACCAGCGCAGCGAAAATTCGGATGTAGGCAGGCTAAGCGTGTTCTCGGGCGTAAACGCAACCAGGCATACCACTACCATTGGCGCTAGCATGAACACGACGACGAGCCCGTGGAACGCCAGTGCGAGTGGACCGTTTCTGGACATAGGATTACCCCAGCGCCTTCTTGTATCGCCGCTCTAACAAGCGGTTCCATGACAGCATCACGATCAGATTGAGTACGAGCAGAAGAACGGCAATGGTCGCTCCCAGCGGCCAGTTCAATTCAGCTAGGTATTGGTCGTACACAAGCGTCGCAACCATTTTCAGCCGCCTGCCTCCGAGCAAGCCGGGGATGGCGAAAGAGCTGGCCGACAGGCCGAAGACGATCAGACTGCCGGAGAGCACGCCCGGCATGATCTGAGGCAATACGACCTTGCGCATGACCGTGGCCTGGCTCGCGCCGAGTGACAGCGCGGCCTGCTCGGCCAACGGATCGAGCCGCTGCAGAGATGTCCAGACTGGAATGACCATGAAGGGAAGCATGACGTGCACGAGCGCTATTACGACCGCGAACGGTGTGTAGAGCAGCTTCACGGGTTCGGCTCCAAGCGCTTGGAGCGCCTGATTGACCAACCCGTCGGCACCCAGAAGCAGGCTCCAGCCGAACGCGCGCACCACCACGGAGATCAGGAGTGGCGTCAAAATCAGGATCAGGAAGATCGAACGCCAAGGCGCGCCCATACGACTGAGGATGTACGCCTCGGGCACGCCGATTAGCACGCACAATAGTGTTGTCAGTGCGCTGATCCAAAGCGTCCGAAAGAAGATTTCAAGGAAGAATGGATCGCCGAACACCTCGGCGTAATGGCCAAGTGTGTATGCATCTGCGTCCACGCCCGTGTTGTAGTCGAACACGTTGAAGGACAGCACCAGTGTCAGCCCCAGCGGGATGATCAGTAGGCCTACGAACAGCGCAAACGCCGGCCCAGTCAGCAGATAGCCGCGATGCCAGTTCACGCGCGGGCCTCCTGCTCCAGGGGTCTCAGCAAATCGCCCGACCAGGTCAGTCCGACCCTTGACCCGTCGGGTAACGGCTCGCCGCCCTCGTTGGGTCTCACCACCGTGATTTGACCGAGAGGGGTATCCACCCGATACATCCATTGGCTACCCAGAAAGAAACGCGTCCGGATTTCCCCGTCGATTATTCCCTCTCCTGAGCGCGTTATCTGAATCTTCTCGGGGCGCAGGCTCAGCTGGCGCTCGCCCTCTCCCACCGCACACAACGACTGATTACCTGACGCATCCCGCTTGCTTTCAACGAGGTTTGCCTTGCCGACGAAGTCGGAAATGAAGCGCGTACGCGGATGCTCATAGAGGCGGTATGGCTCGTCGATCTGCGTGATGCGCCCAGCCTCCATGACAACCACTCTGTCGCTGATCGACAGTGCTTCCGATTGGTCGTGGGTCACCATGAGCGTGGTGATACCAACCTCACGTTGAATACGCCTGATCTCGAACTGCATTTCTTCGCGCAGATTGGCATCAAGGTTGGAGAGTGGTTCATCCAACAGGAGTACAGGCGGTCGAATTACTAATGCACGTGCCAGAGCAACTCGCTGGCGCTGCCCTCCCGACAGCTCACGCGGATAGCGATCGGCATGAGCGCCCAGTCGGACCAAGTCGAGGGTTTGCTGGACGCGTTGTTCCCGCTCGGCGCGTGCGACCTTGCGCATCAGCAGGCCAAACGCAACGTTGTCCGAGACCGTCATGTGAGGAAAGAGCGCATAGCTTTGGAATACGACGCCCAAGCCTCTTGAACTGGGCTTGGCATGGGTAATGTCGCGTCCGTCGAGCACAATCCGGCCTTCGGACACTTCTACGAAACCCGCGATCATCTGCAGCGTGGTCGTCTTGCCGCAGCCGGAAGGACCGAGCAAGGAAACGAACTCGCCCTTCTCTACGGCCAGATGAGTGCCCATGACGGCCGCCACGCCACCGTATCGCTTGGTGAGTCCTTCCAGGGATAGAAACGCCATTTCTGCATCCACCTCCGATCATCGGACGCGCCGAGGGCGCGACGGTTAGGGCAGTTTCGAAAAGGCAAAGCCATCGACTCTTCTGGTCGCTGGGCAGGACAGGCGGTGGATTTGTTATTCGAGTGGCCCGATGGACAGCAGAGTAGGCACACGCCTACGATGATCTCAACGCTAAATTTCACGTGGCGTTGTGTTTTTCATATTTATTTCGTCAGATGAAATTCGGAGCGCCTCTTCTAGTGACAGATTCCGCTGAAAGAAATAATGAAGCGACTTCGTCAGGACCTATTTCACGGGCTTTTAGCGTAATAAAAGCGCTGGCAGACACAACCGAAGGGGAAAAGGTGTCTCGGCTTGCCGAGCGTATCGGCCTTTCGCAGCCCACGGTTCATCGTCTGTTGCAGCAGCTGATCGAAGAAGGCATGGTCGAACAGGATGGACGCAGCAAACGTTATCGCCTTAGCCTCGAGCTTTTTGCGCTGGCTGCCAAGGCAGGGAATATCACCAACCTGCGCGATCTTGTCCGCCCGACACTGCTGCGGTTGTCAGCGTCATTGAATGATTCGTTGTTTCTGTTGGCCCGTAGCGGCTTTGACGCCATCTGCCTGGATCGCAGCGAAGGGCCTTTCCCGATTCGGACTTTTACGGGCGACATTGGCGGGCGAGTGGCGTTAGGTGTAGGACAGGGCAGCGTTGCGATACTGGCTTTTCTTCCAGAGGACGAACGCGAAGCGGTCATCCGCTACAACCTTCCTCGGCTGCGCGAGCTGCATCTGTACGATGAGGTGATGTTGAGGTCCGAAATCAACAAGGTCCGCGAACAGGGGTTCGCCTGTCGCAACACCGGCTTGCTGCAGGGCATGGCCGGTGCGGCTGTGCCAATCCTTGATCGCAACGGACACTCAGTCGCAGCGCTCAGCGTAGCGACCATCAGCGATCGGCTCGGTCCGGATCGTATGCCGACCGTCATCGAGTTGCTGAAAAGGGAAGCCAATGCGCTCACGCCGCGGATCAATCCATTTGACCCTTTGCTAAGGCGTCCCACGCGGATTTTCGGCCAAGCAGAATAAACAAAGCCGCCCGAAGGCGGCTTTGTTCTACGCGCGCAGGATCAGTCTTCCAGCAGTTCGTCAGCCACCGAGAGGATGTTCTCGACGGTGAAACCGAAGTGCTCGAACAACTGAGCCGCCGGTGCCGATTCGCCATAGGTGGTCATGCCGATGACGCGGCCTTCCAGGCCGACGTACTTGTACCAGAAGTCGGCGTGGCCGGCTTCGATCGCGATGCGGGCAGACACTTCCACCGGTAGGACCTTCTGCTTGTAGGCGGCGTCCTGCTGGTCGAATACGTTGGTCGAAGGCATCGACACGACGCGCACGCTCACGCCCTTCTCGATGAGCTTGTCGTAGGCCTGGATGGCCAGACCGACTTCTGAACCTGTGGCGATCAGGATGAGCTCAGGCTCGCCGACGCAATCCTTGAGAATGTAGCCGCCGTGAGCGATGGCTGCTTCGGTCTCGTGGTCGCGCAGGTTGTGCGGCAGGTTCTGACGGGAGAAGACCAGCGCGCTCGGGCCGTCCTTGCGCTCGATCGCGTGTTTCCACGCCACGGCTGCTTCGACGGCGTCAGCTGGACGCCAAGTGTCCAGGTTCGGCGTGTAACGCAGGCTGGCCAACTGCTCGACCGGTTGGTGCGTCGGGCCGTCTTCGCCAAGGCCGATGGAGTCATGCGTGTAGACGTGCAGGACGCGCAGCTTCATGAGCGCGGACATACGCACCGCGTTACGAGCGTATTCCATGAACATCAGGAAAGTCGCGCCATACGGTACGAAGCCGCCATGCAGGGCAATGCCGTTCATGATGGCCGTCATGCCGAACTCACGAACGCCGTAGTACATGTAATTGCCGGAAGCGTCTTCCTCTACAACCGGCTTGCAGCCTTTCCACAGGGTCAGGTTCGAACCGGCGAGGTCGGCCGAGCCGCCGAGCAGTTCGGGCAGCAGCGGGCCGAACGCATTCAGGCAGTTCTGGCTGGCCTTGCGGCTGGCGATGGTTTCGCCCTTTTCCGCAACGGCGCGGATGAATTCGGAGGCTTTTACCGCGAAATCATCCGGCAGTTCGCCCGCCATGCGGCGCTTGAATTCATCTGCCAGGCCGGGATGGTCAGCTTCATACGCGGCGAAGCGCTTGTTCCAATCGTTCTCGGCCACAGCGCCCTTGTCGCGGCAATCCCACTCGGCATAGATGTCTGCCGGGATTTCGAACGGGCCATGCGCCCAGTTCAGCTGCTTGCGAGTGGCCTCGACCTCATCCAGGCCCAGCGCGGCGCCGTGGCTTTCTTCCTTGCCCTGCTTGTTGGGCGAGCCGTAGCCGATGATGGTCTTGCAGCAGATGAGAGTCGGATGGTCACTCTTCTTGGCTGTCTCGATCGCCATGTGGATCTCATCGGCGTCATGGCCATCGACGTTACGGATGACCTGCCAGCCGTAGGACTCGAAGCGCGCCGGGGTGTCGTCGGTAAACCAGCCGTGGACTTCACCGTCGATGGAGATGCCGTTGTCATCGTAGAAGGCGATGAGCTTGCTCAGGCCAAGGGTGCCGGCCAGCGAGCAGACTTCGTGAGAGATGCCTTCCATCATGCAGCCGTCACCCATGAACACATAGGTGAAGTGATCGACGACGGTGTGGCCGTCACGGTTGAACTGGGCCGCCATGATCTTTTCAGCGACCGCCATACCGACGGCATTGGCGATACCCTGGCCGAGCGGGCCAGTGGTGGTCTCGACACCTGGGGCGTAACCGTACTCGGGATGGCCTGGGGTCTTGCTGTGCAGCTGGCGGAAGTTCTTGAGATCGTCGATCGACAGATCGTAGCCAGTCAGGTGCAGCAGCGAGTAGATGAGCATCGAGCCATGGCCGTTCGACAGTACGAAGCGGTCACGGTCGGCCCACTGCGGGTTTGTCGGGCTGTGCTTGAGGTAATCGCGCCAGAGTACTTCGGCGATGTCGGCCATGCCCATGGGCGCGCCGGGGTGGCCGCTATTGGCTTTCTGCACAGCATCCATGCTGAGGGCGCGGATGGCATTGGCGCGTTCGCGACGGCTGGGCATCGAAAAAGTCTCCTGCGGGGTACGGCATAGATAGAAAGGGCTGCTATTTTCGCCCAGGCCGGAAGCGGTAGCAAATACTCAATTACAGTCGGCATACGCGTCAGATGCGCGCAGGCTGCGGCCCGTGCCAATATCAAAACATTTTGATATTGAGATTGCCCGAAGCGAAACCGCCGTCTAGACTTCATTTCCCATGAACATGCGCGTTTCCTTAACCCGAAAAGACGCTGCTGAAACCCTCTCTGCCTTGTGCAAAGCCGGGGGCGATCCTTTGCGTCTCAATGTGTTACGGGCGCTGGCGAACGACTCGTTCGGCGTGCTGGAGCTGTCGCAGATTTTCGCCACCGGGCAATCGGGGATGAGTCATCACCTCAAGGTGCTCTCCCAGGCCGGCCTCGTGGCAACGCGTCGAGAAGGCAATGCCATTTTCTACCGTCGCGCCCTCCCCCGGGTCGACCAGCCCGGTAGCGCATTGCACACGGCCCTGCTCGATGAGGTCGACGGTCTCGAGCTTACGGCCAGCATCAGGGCCGGCATCGCTGCGGTGCAGGAACAGCGCGCCGCCGCCAGCCGCGAATTCTTCGCGCGCATGGCTGCAAAGTTCCAGGCACAACAGGATCTGATCGCCGGTCTGCCTCAGTACGGAGACAGCGTGTTGACGCTGCTAGACAACCTGCCTTGGGCGGAGCGTGCCACGGCGCTAGAGGTCGGCCCGGGGGACGGCGGATTTCTACCTGCGCTGGCCAAGCGATTCAGCGCAGTGACGGGGCTGGACAACAACCCGGCCATGCTCGAACTGGCGCGGCAACGGTGCCTGGAGCAGGGGCTGGACAATGTCGCGCTCAAGCTGGCCGACGCGCTCAATGATGAGGAGACGGCGGCAGACTGCGTCGTCGTGAACATGGTCCTTCATCATTTCGATCAACCCGAAGCAGCCGTTCAGCGGCTGGCAAGACTCGTGGCACCTGGCGGCGGTCTGCTGGTCACTGAACTGTGCAGCCACGATCAGGCATGGGCCCGCGAAGCATGCGGCGATGTCTGGCTGGGCTTCGAGCAGGATGACCTGGCCCAGTGGGCCGGTGCGGCCGGGCTCACACCTGGCGAAAGTCTCTACCTTGGTTTACGCAACGGTTTTCAGATTCAGGTTCGGCACTTCGCCAAGCCTGCCGAAGACCGCCTCACCCACCGGTAATAGGAACCGATAGATGAGCGAATACTCCCTGTTTACGTCCGAGTCCGTCTCCGAAGGGCACCCGGACAAGATTGCCGACCAGATCTCCGATGCAGTGCTGGACGCCATCATCACGCAGGACAAGCACGCCCGCGTGGCGGTCGAGACGCTCGTCAAGACGGGTGTGGCCATCATCGCCGGCGAAGTGACCACCAGCGCCTGGGTCGATCTCGAGCAGATCGTCCGCGACGTGATCTGTGACATTGGCTACACCAGCTCGGATTTCGGCTTTGACGGCGCCACTTGCGGTGTCATGAACATCATCGGCAAGCAGTCTCCCGACATCAACCAGGGCGTCGATCGCGCCAAGCCTGAAGATCAGGGCGCTGGCGACCAGGGCCTGATGTTTGGCTATGCCAGCAACGAGACTGACGTGCTCATGCCCGCGCCGATCCGCTTCTCGCATGCGATGGTCGAACGTCAGGCCGAAGCGCGAAAATCTGGCCTGCTGCCATGGCTGCGTCCGGACGCCAAGTCTCAAGTGACCTGCCGTTATGACGGCGGCAAGGTTGTAGGTATCGACGCGGTGGTGCTCTCCACCCAGCACAATCCGGACGTCAAATACAGCGACCTGCGCGAAGCCGTCATGGAGCTGATCGTCAAACATGTCCTGCCGGCCGAACTGCTGCACAAGGACACGCAGTTCCATATCAACCCGACCGGGCAGTTCATCATTGGCGGCCCCGTCGGTGACTGCGGGCTGACCGGCCGCAAGATCATCGTCGACTCCTACGGCGGCATGGCCCGCCATGGTGGTGGCGCGTTCTCGGGCAAGGATCCGTCCAAGGTTGACCGATCAGCTGCGTACGCAGGGCGTTACGTGGCGAAAAACATCGTCGCGGCTGGCCTCGCCGAGCGCTGTGAGATCCAGGTCTCCTACGCGATTGGGGTTGCCCAACCCACGTCGATCTCGATCAACACGTTCGGCACCGGTAAGATTAGCGACGAACGCATCGTGCAGCTGGTTCGCCAGCATTTCGACTTGCGACCCTACGCCATCACGACCATGCTTGATCTGCTGCACCCGATGTATCGGGCAACCGCGGCGTACGGCCACTTTGGTCGTACCCCGGAGCACCTCACGGTCGGCGATGACAGCTTCACAAGCTTTACTTGGGAGCGCACCGACAAGGTCGAGGCCCTCCGCGCTGACGCCGGTCTCTGACGAATTGATTCGGCCGGATTGGCCGAAGCGTGACCGCTGCCCGGAAGGCGCTACCGGACAGCGGCATGATGCGCAAAACAAACAACGACTGGAGAGCACGGATGCTCTACTCTCTTCGCTGGATCACGCTACTGGGCCTGATGGTGGCCGGCTCGCTATCAGCTGCCGATTGCCCATCGTTCAGTACTGCGCGCATCGAGCTATCCGCGCTTACCGAACAGCTGATCCTCTGGGACGATGCCTATCATCGACAGGGGACCGGCATCGTCGATGACGAGATCTACGACCAGGCGCGTGCCGATGCCGAGCATCTCCAAGCCTGCCTTGAACAACCCTTCGCGCTGCCAGCCCCACTTGAAACCTCGGCGGGCCCCGTCAAGCATCCGATTCCGCAAACGGGCCTGAACAAGGCTCGTAACAGCGGGGACGTCGCGGTGTGGATGAATAACCGCGACGACCTCTGGGTGCAGCCCAAGGTCGACGGTGTTGCCATCACTCTGGAATACGCCCACGGGCAGTTGATTCGCGCTGTCAGCCGAGGCGACGGCGAAACCGGACAGGACTGGACGGACAAGGCCCGCAACGTACCTGCAATTCCCAACGAACTAAACGACGACTCGCCTCGCCTCGTACTGCAAGGGGAGCTGTATTGGCGCTACGACGGGCATATCCAGGCCGACATGGGTGGCCGGCGGGCACGCTCCCAGGTGGCCGGACTCATGGCTCAGAACGCGCCCGCAGCGGAAGAACTCGCGAAGCTCGGGCTGTTCGTCTGGGATTGGCCGGAGGGCCCGGCGACGCAGGAAGCGCGTCTGGAAAAACTGTCACGTCTCGGCTTCCAGGAGAGCGTGGCACTGACCCAACGCATCAAGACACTCCAGGACATCGCCCATTGGCGCGAGCGCTGGTACCGCCAGCCGCTTCCCTTCGCAACGGACGGCATCGTGATTCGCCAGGCCGAGCGCCCGCCGGCCAGCCGTTGGCGCGCCGAGGCGCCCCACTGGGCCATTGCCTGGAAATATCCCTACTCAAAGGCGCTCGCGGAAGTCGAGAACATCGAATTCAACGTTGGACGAAGTGGGCGCATCACGCCGATCCTCAAGGTGAAACCCGTTGTCATCGATGATCGACGCATCGAGAGTGTAAGCCTGGGTTCGCTTCGTCGCTGGCAGGAACTCGACATCCAGCCGGGCGACCGGGTCGCTGTTGCCCTCGCCGGCCTGACGATCCCGCAGCTCGAAAGCGTCGTGCTGAAGCACCCCGGCCGCAACCCCATTCGTGCGCCGGAGCCGGGGACCTACCACGAGCTGAGTTGCTGGCAGCTCACACCGGGCTGCGAAAGCCAGTTCCTCGCACGGCTCGAGTGGCTAGGCGGCAAGCGCGGCCTGGACTTGAACGGCGTCGGGCCGGGCACGTGGAAGATGCTCATCCGTGCAGGCTCCGTAAACGACCTGCTGGACTGGCTGGAGCTACGTCCGGATGCGCTAATGACTATCCCTGGCTTCGAACGCTTCCGCTCCGAAGCATTCGTCGTCCAGGCGCAGAAGGCTCGTACTAAATCGTTCCAGACCTGGCTCCGCGCCCTGGGGCTGCCACCGACCGGCTCTGCCGAGCTGGGCGATGACTGGGATACCCTAGCCAACCGCTCTCTGGCGGATTGGCGCGCACAACCAGGTGTGGGACCCAAGCGGGCCGAGGCGCTCTATGCGTTCTTCAGGCATCCCGACGTCCTCGCTGTCAAAGAGCGCCTGGTCGGTCTGAACGTGAAAGGCTTCGGTGTGCGTGCGCATCACATGCGACGTCGAGCCACTGCCTGGCAGCCGTCGAAGGTCGACGAAGCCGCCGTCACTCCCTGAATTGATCCTCGATGTAGGTGATCTGCGTCTTGCCGTGCGCCGCGGGCTGGCCGTCTTCGCCCATGTTCACAAAGACCATCTTGTCGATCGTCAGGATGCTCTTGCGGGTGATCTTGTTCCGCACCTCGCAGCGCATGGTGATGGAGGTGCGTCCAAAATCGGTCGCGGTGATTCCAAGCTCAATGATGTCGCCCTGCCGGGCCGAACTCACGAAATTGATCTCGGAAATGAGCTTGGTCACGACACGCTGGCTGCCGAGCTGCACGATGGCGTAGATGGCCGCCTCTTCATCGATCCACTTCAGCAGGCTGCCGCCGAAAAGCGTGCCGTTTGGATTGAGGTCTTCGGGCTTCACCCACTTGCGGGTATGGAAATTCATGGGGCCTCCTTGAATAGCCAATCGTTGCGTTACATCTACATCCTGCGCCGGCTCGCTTCAATTGTCTCGTGAAGCATCTCAATAACCGTCATAGACGCCCGTCGGAACGACAGAATTACTTTGGTGCCCGCTTGGACCAAGCTATACTTCGACACGTTTCACATGGCCGGCGCAGTCCGGGCATGCCCGCCACCCGAGCGAGGGGCGCTGCAGCAGGCAATGACCTGTCAGGCTCGATCGGGGCGTTTCCCAGAACGCATCAACGGCGCCCATTCGCACATTACGAATGGAGACTCATTGCATGAGCGCTGTCATCACGCCTGCCGAATTCAACGACTTTAAAGTCGCCGACATCTCCCTGGCCGACTGGGGCCGCCGCGAGATCATCATCGCCGAATCCGAAATGCCGGCACTGATGGGTCTGCGCCGCAAATACGCGGGCGAGCAGCCCCTCAGGGGCGCGAAGATTCTCGGCTGTATCCACATGACCATCCAGACCGCCGTTCTCATCGAGACACTGGTCGCGCTGGGCGCCGAAGTGCGCTGGTCGAGCTGCAATATCTTCTCTACCCAGGATCAGGCCGCCGCAGCCATCGCCGCTGCCGGCATCCCTGTCTTCGCCTGGAAAGGCGAGACCGAGGAAGAGTACGAATGGTGTATCGAGCAGACCATCCTCAAGGACGGCCAGCCCTGGGATGCGAACATGATCCTGGACGACGGCGGTGACCTCACCCAGATCGTGCATGACAAGTACCCGCAAATGCTCGACCGCATCCACGGCATCACCGAAGAGACCACCACCGGCGTTCACCGCCTGCAGGAAATGCTGCGCGGCGGCACGCTGAAGGTGCCTGCCATCAACGTCAACGACTCGGTCACCAAGAGCAAGAACGACAACAAGTACGGCTGCCGTCACAGCCTGAACGATGCAATCAAGCGTGCTACCGACCACCTGTTGTCCGGCAAGCAGGCGCTGGTCATTGGCTACGGCGACGTGGGCAAGGGCTCGGCTGCCTCGCTGCGTCAGGAAGGCATGATCGTCAAGGTATCCGAAGTCGACCCGATCTGTGCCATGCAGGCCTGCATGGACGGCTACGAGCTGGTTTCGCCCTACAAGGACGGCATCAATGACGGTACCGACGCGTGCATCGATACCGCACTGCTCGGCAAGATCGACCTCATCGTCACCACTACCGGCAATGCGAACGTGTGCGACGCCGGCATGCTGAAAGCCCTGAAAAAGCGTGCGGTCGTGTGCAACATCGGTCACTTCGACAACGAGATCGATACGGCCTACACCCGCAAGAACTGGCACTGGGAAGAGGTCAAGCCGCAGGTCCACAAGATCCACCGCACCGGCAAGGACAACTTCGACCCGTCGAACGACGATTACCTCATCCTGCTCGCCGAGGGCCGCCTGGTGAACCTTGGCAACGCCACGGGCCACCCGAGCCGAATCATGGACGGCTCCTTTGCCAACCAGGTGCTCGCGCAGATCCACCTGTTCCAGGAGAAGTTCGCCGACCTGCCCGTTGCCGAGAAGACAGCCAACGTCACCGTCATGGTTCTGCCGAAGAAGCTCGACGAGGAAGTAGCCGCCGAGATGGTGAAAGGCTTCGGTGGCGTGCTCACTCGCATGACACCCGAGCAGGCTCGCTACATCGGCGTTGAAGTCGAAGGCCCGTTCAAGCCTGACAGCTACCGGTACTAATCGCGGCCGACGCACGCCGGGCAGGTTCATCCGCCCGGCATGCGCAGCCGATATGCGTGGTAAATGCACATGACATCGAACAATCCGCCGATCAGCTTCGAGTTCTTCCCGACCAAGACCGAGGCCGGGCATGAAAAGCTGATGGGCGTCGCGCGCCAGTTGGCCGAGCGCGGCCCCGAATTCTTTTCCTGCACCTATGGTGCGGGCGGCTCGACCCGAGACCGCACGCTCAATACCGTGCTGCAACTTGACGGTGAGGTGAGCGTCCCGACGGCCCCTCACCTCTCCTGCGTAGGCGACAGCAAGGCCGAACTGTTGGAATTGCTGGAGCTGTATCGGAGCAAGGGCATCCGCCGTATCGTCGCCCTGCGTGGCGACCTGCCGTCCGGCATGGGCCTGTCCAGCGGTGAACTGCGTTATGCGAACGAGCTGGTCGCCTTCATTCGCGAATCCACTGGCGATCACTTCCATATCGAAGTAGCCGCCTACCCGGAAACGCACCCGCAGGCGCGCAGCTTCGAGCATGACCTGGCGAACTTCATCAAGAAGGCCCAGGCCGGCGCCGACAGCGCGATCACACAGTACTTCTTCAACGCCGACAGCTACTTCTACTTCGCTGAGCGGGTACACAAGGCAGGCGTGGACATTCCGATCCTGCCTGGGATCATGCCCATCACGAACTACAGCAAGTTGGCGCGCTTCTCCGATGCATGCGGTGCCGAGATCCCCCGCTGGCTGCGCAAGCAGCTCGAAGCCTATGGCGACGATATCGCGAGCATCCAGGCGTTTGGCGAGCAGGTCATCACCGAGATGTGTGAGCGACTGATCCAGGGCGGCGTCCCGGGTCTGCACTTCTACACACTCAACCAGGCCGACCCCTGTCTGGCCATCTGCAACAATCTCAGCCTGGGCCGATAAGCGCCTCGGCTTGCTTCGACCGATCGACAAAACGTCGGTCGAAGCGCTCCTTCATCAGGGCGCCAGCCCGATTCCGCGCAAAATGACCGCCGTCACGGTTTGTACAGAGTGCTCGAACTGCTCGTCCGAAAGCGGGTGGCCGTCATTCAAGGACGTGACCTGGTGTTCAAAGTCCGCGTAATGCTGGGTAGACGCCCAGATCATGTAGAGCAAGGCCGAGGGCTCAACCGGCAGAATGCGCTTGTCCTCCACCCACTGGCGGATCTTGGCGATCTTTGTTTTCGCGCCTGCACCCAGATTTTCATCGAGTCGATCATGGAAGAGCGGCGCGCCGTGCATCATCTCGCCGGCCCATAACCGCGAGCCGTAGGGTCGGGTCCGGGAATGATTCATCTTCTCCCGAATATAACTGGTCAGCACGACGCCCGGGTCATCGAAGTAATGAAAGCAGGCGCCTTCCTTCTCCCAGAGCGCCAGCAGGTTGACCAGCACTTCACGGTACAGCTCTTCCTTCGTGGTGAAGTAGTAGTGAAGGTTCGAGCGAGGAAGGCCGACATGAGCGGCAATGTCCGCCATGGAAGTACCGGCATAGCCCTGCTCGGCAAAGACACGCTCGGCGGCGAGCAGGATCTTTTCGACATTCTTGCGACGAATCTCAATCTTGTGATTTGCCATATCCTGCCCCTGGCGCCCGCTTGAGTGACTGCCTGCCTATCCCACCGTACGCATGTCTACGCTGCAATACCGCAACGCACCGCATCGTCGGTACGCTCAGAAGACGCGCTTGCCCTCGATGGCGTCACGCGCCGCGCAAAGGGAGCTCGCTGGCTACCGACCACACGGCGAGTGCCGCCGCAAAAGCATCTCGGCGTTACAACGAAATGAACAGGCCGGCAAGCGCTGCGCTCATCAAGTTCGATAACGTACCGGCCGCAACCGCTTTCAGGCCAAGGCGCGCCACATCTGGGCGCCTCGAGGGTGCCATGCCGCCCAGACCACCGAGCATGATGCCGATCGACGCCAGGTTGGCGAATCCGCAAAGTGCGAACGTGATGATGACCTGAGCCCCTGCTGAAAGCGCCGCTGCGTCGGTACTGCCTGCCGCCGCCTGGGTGGCGGATGCGAAGTCCACGAAGGCGACGAATTCATTAAGGACCAGTTTTTCACCGATGAACCCGCCCGCCAGAATCGCCTCCTCCCACGGCACGCCGATCACGAAGGCCAACGGGGCAAACACATACCCCAACAGCCGCTGCATACTGAGGTCAGGGTAACCGGCCCAGGCTCCAGCCCATGCCAACACACCATTCACGAGCGCAATCAACGCAATGAACACCAGCAGCATGGCCCCGATGTTAAGCGCCAACTGCAAGCCACTCGACGCGCCCAATGCAGCGGCGTCGAGCACATTCGCCGGTTTGTCGGCCAGCCCGGCTGAGACCGCTTCGCCGGGTTCACTGGGGCGCTCGGTCTCCGGCTCGATCAACTTCGCCATCAGCAGCCCACCGGGCGCAGCCATGAAGCTCGCAGCGATCAGGTACTTGAGCTCGATGCCCAGGCTGGCATAGCCGATCAAGGTCGACCCGGCGACCGAGGCCATACCGCCGACCATCACGGCGAAGAGTTCCGAGCGGGTAAGCGTCGGCAGGTAGGGCCGGATGACCATCGGTGCTTCGCTTTGCCCGACGAAAATGTTCGCCGCAGCTGCCATGGACTCGGTTCGGCTGGTTCCGAGCAATCCGCGCAGTGCTCCGCCGATCACCCGTATAAGCCAGGTCATGATGTGCAGGTAATAGAGCACGGCGATGAAGGCACTGAAGAACACGATCAGGGGCAGCACTTGAATCGCGAAAACGAAGCCGCCACCCCCGAAGACTTCATACATGTGGTCACCGGCCAGACCGCCGAACAGAAAGGCGATGCCCTCCCGCCCGTAGTCCTGCAGGCACGCCACCGAAGCGGACAACCCACCTAAGACGCGCTGGCCCCAGGGGACATAAAGCACGAAGAGCCCGAGCGCCGCCTGAAGCACGAACGCGCCGATGACGGTCCGCAACCGGATGGCCCGAAGATCCCTGGACAGTGCCATGGCAAGCAGCAATAGCACCACAACGCCGATACAGCCCATTCGACGACTCCATACGTATGGCGTTGGTCAGCCTGGCAGGTGAAAAGCCCCGGGGAGCAAATCCGTCACCGACCATCGCCGGCTGGCCGTCGGGTCATACCCAAGACAGTACACCGGACAGTGGGGATGCATGAGTTCGGCCATCACCTGGCGGCACGCCCCGCAGGGCGAGATGACCGGGACATTTGGCGCGTACACCAGCATGGCGCGCAGCGCTGTTCGGTCGACGCCCTGACTGAGCGCTGAAAACAACGCGCTGCGTTCCGCGCAATTGGTCAGCCCGAAGGATGCATTCTCGACATTGCACCCGGCGACGATGCGACCATCATCCACCAGCAAGGCCGCGCCGACCGGGAAGGCCGAGTGCGGGCACCAGGCCCGCGCTGCAGCCGATTTCGCCACGCTCACCATTTCGTCATGAGTCGCCTGAGGCAGGCCGAGCACTTCAGCGCGTCCCGCTCGCCGTGCCGCTTACACGGCGTATACGTCCATCCGCCTGGGCGCGGCCCGCCGGTTTCCCGGCCTGATCACTCGCCTGAAGGTAGGTGATCAATGCTTCCAGGTCATTCAGTCCCGTATCCAGACGATTGCTTCCCTCGGTAAGGACCGTGAGACCGTCGCCCCCATCGGCCATGAAGGAGTTCACAGTGACGCGGTAGGAGGCATCGTCGCGTATCGGCGCGCCGTTCAGCATGACGCTTCCAGGCATGACACGCTGCCCTTCCGGACGTGCCGGATCCCAGCGATAGCGAAGGCTGGCCGATGGTTGCAGCGGATTGAAGCTATCTCCGCGCCATTGCTGCTCGAGCAATGCGCGCAATTGCTTGCCGGTAAGCGTGACGAGCGTCAGCCCATTGTTGAACGGCTGTATTCCAGCCACTTGCGCGTACGTAACCTCGCGCTGTCCTGGCTCAAGTACGATCCCGTCCCGTATGCCGCCCGCATTCATGAATGCGACCTGCGCCCCAAGCGGCTGTGTCGCGGCGAGTTGAGCGTCGGCTATGAGATTGCCCATTGGGGATTCGCCATCAGCGTTCACCTGCCGACTGACTTCGGTCGCGCCCAGACGCGCCACCGGCTTGCGTAACATGGCCTGGCTACGCTCCGCGACCTTCTCGGCCAAGGCTGCTACCGCTGGGTCAGCGGGATAGCGTGCCGGATCCACCACCACGTTTTCCGCTTCGACCGCGAGGAGCTGTTCGCCATTCGGATCCACGAGAAGCTTCACGTGTGTCATCAATCGGCCGTGGGCGCCGGCCTGGGTAACCAGTACATCACCCACCTGGCACAGGTAGCGTTGATGGCTGTGAGCGCTGAGCAGTACCTTGATGTGCGGGTCCAGCCGCTGGGCGATAGTGGCGATCTCGCCGCGCAGGTCGGTACACGGCGGCTGCTCGGTTGTTTCCGGCGTTGTTCCGCCCTGATGGACGACCGCAACGATCGCCTGAACGCCCTGTGCCAGCAGCGCTGGGACCTGGGCATTGATGGCCTCGGCTTCGTCGAGCGTTCTCATGCCGGTCATTGCGTCCCGCGAGACCATGGTGTCGACGCTTTCAAGCACGGCACCGACGAACCCAACCTTGACGCCGTGCACTTGCTCGACGTGATAGGCCGGAAAGAGCGGCTTGCCCGTCTGGCTGTCCACCAGGTTGGCGGCGAGGTACGGGAACTTGATGCCGGCATAGTTGGGTTCGAATTGGCACGCCTTGTCCGGGCGCGGCGAATCGCAGCCGCCTTCGATTTGCCGCATGAACTCGGCTCGGCCCATGTCCAGCTCGTGGTTGCCCACGGCTGATAGGCGCATGCCCATCATGTCCATGGCGCGAAGCGAAGGCTCGTCCGCCCACATGGATGAAATCGGCGGGCTGCCGCCTACGAGATCGCCGACGCCTACGAACAACAGCTCAGGGTCCTGTTTCCGCATTTCGGCCAGCAAGCCGCTGATGGCGGCGATCCCACCGGCCTTCATTTTCTGCGGCTGACCACTCGCGTCGAGGTAGGTCAGGTTGCCGGACTCGATGTAGCCATGGAAATCATTGAGCGCGACGATGTTGACCTCGACAGGCTCGTGGGTCCGGTGCTGGCTGCAGCCAGCAAGGAGGACAGCGGCGAGCAGCGTCAGGCGGCTCAACGGGCGGAGATGCGGCATGGCGTCGGTCGTCCTTGTCAGTGCGAGGGTTGCAGTGCACCCGGCGCGGTCGATGCCGCCACTGGCGCGTTTGAGGTGGCCCCCATGCCGGCGCGCAGCACCAGCATCTTCAGATAATCATTGATCAGCTCCAGTCGATCCTGGAGATGGCTATTGCAGACCAAGCCCACCAGGGCGATCGCGATACCGAGGCCGGTCGCATAAAGCGCCGTACCGATGCCGCGGGATACTTCGCCTGGGTCGGAGACGCCCGCATCCGCCAACGCCTTGAACGTATCGATAATGCCCAGAATCGTCCCGAGCAGGCCCAGCAACGGGGCGCCCGCCACGACGGTTTCCAGAATCCACAGCCCATGGGCCAGCTTGCCCCGCATCGAAATGTAGATCGCCTGCCCCAGGTCCTCCAGTTCATTGTGCGACGTCACGTGCTTGCGGCCGTCGAGCAGCTGACCAACCAGAGAAAGCGGCAGGCTATCGCGCTTGCGCACGGCCTCGGGTAACTCCTCTACCGAGCGAACGCGGCGGTGCATGGCGGCCTCCAGGGCGCGCGCATTGCGCAGGGTGTAGCCGAAGAAAATGGCACGCTCGATCACCACGAAGGCAGCTACCGCAGCAGCGGCATACATGATGAAGAAGGTGATGTCGTGCAGCAGGTCCATGTTCATGGGTCAACCTCGTCGAACGCGAAGAAACGGGGCCGGCAGGCCGGCCCCTCAGGCTCAGAAAGATGCTTCAAGCGATACGGCGACCGTGCGCTCTTCGCCGATGGTGTAGTACGGTGTGCTGGCACTGGCAAAGGCGCCGCCTGGGCCGTCATAGCGCTGCGAATTGAACTGAATGGTTCTTACCCCGGACAGATACTCGCGGTCGAACAGGTTGTTCACCGAAAGGCGGACCGTGGCGCTCTTCATCAGATCGCCGGACACGGGCAGGCGATAGCCCAGATTTAGGTCAACCAGTGTGTAGTGCGGAATGGACTCGTCGTTGGTGAGGTCGCCGAACTGGTTGTCGACGAACTTGCCGACGACATTTCCGTAATAACGGCCGTTGTCGTAGCCCAGGCTCAGGTTGAACAGGTTCTTGGGAACGCCCGTGATCTGTTTGCCCTTGGTGGGTAGGTTTACACCCGAATAGAGGGTGTCATTCTGTTGTTCGGCTTCGGTGTACGTGTAGGAGGCGTAATAGTTGAAGTTGTGAGGCAGCAGCCCGCTCCACTCCAACTCCACACCCCGGTTCTCCACGCTACCGACGTTCAACATCTCGTATTGGCCGTCCAGGTTCCGGCTCGAGACCTGGCGGTTGGTGTACTTGAGGTAGAACAGGGTCGCGCTGAGCGCCATGTCCTCACCATTGAAGCGCCAGCCCAACTCATGGTTCCAGGTCATCTCCGGATCGAGGCTGAGTGAATCGCCCCCGTTGTACAGGGCATAGTTCGGCGGGGTCCGCATGTTCCGGCTCAGGCTATAGAACACCTGCTGATCAGGGTTGAGCTGGTAACGGGCGCTGAAGCTGGGCAGAAGTTCGTTGTAATCCTTGCTTCGCTTCACCGGCGCGTCGTAGAGGCTCCCACGATTGTTGCCCTTGCGCTCGGTATGCTGATAAGCCAGACCACCAGTCAGCGTCAGATCCGGCGTGGCGTACCACGTATCCTGGATGAACAGCTTGTGCACTGGCGTGACCGTAAAGTAGTTACGCCCCTGCACAACGGCGCCATTGGCATCACGAACCTGATCGGAACCATGGTAATCAGCCCAGAGTTCAACAGGCGCCGCATCGGCCTTAAGCGGTATGAACGGCTGTGTCTGGCGCTGACGGGCACGCTCGTACCAGTAACCCACGTCGACTGTATGCTCGTCGTTCAGATTCCAGCTCAGGCGGGTATTGATACCGGGACGCCACGTCTCGGTCCAGGACGGCCGGTAGTAATAACCGCTGACCGGATTGCCGTCGCCCCTATAACCGTTGAAAGAATTCAGGTTGCCCAGGTCGTACACGCCACCGGCGTTGGAAGTACCGCTATTGAGCGATGCGGCGTTATTCGGGGCCCCGTAGCTGCCACCACTCGCCCAGTAGTAATACGGGGCTACCGTGAGCTGAAGATCGTCCCGCAGCTGGAAACGACTCGTTATGGCTGCTGAGAAATTCTCGAACGGGTTTCTTGAGGTCTTGTAACTTGCAGCTGAAAGGACAGGTTGCCCATCGAACGTACCGAACGCTGGCGCATCCGGGTAATCGAAACGGTGATTGGCTGAGAATTGTTCTTTACTGGCAGAGGTGTAGTTGTAATTTTCCTGCTTGTGATACTTGAAAATGCCATTGATGCTGTTGGCTTCGCCAAACTTGAACAAGCTGTTCAGTTCGACCTTTTCCGCATCCAGATCGCCCTTGCCTTTCCACTTGTCGCTCTGCGTCTTCGACGCCGAAATGTAGTTGCTCAGGCCATTGTGCTCGCCTGTGTTCAACCGTACGAAGGTCTTGCTCAGGCTGTTGCTGCCAAGCGTCTGCTTTGCGAAGACGCCAAAATCCTCGGTCGGGCGCATTGAAACTAGACCGATACTCCCGCCGCTTGCGCCGATGTTTGGCGCGTCGATGTCGGACCCGCCTTGGGTAACGAAGATTTCCTGCAGGTTTTCCGCATCGCCCAAGAGGTTCGGGTAGGACTCATAACTGCCCGAGTCGTTGATGGGGATGCCGTCCATGGTCATGCCGATCTGGTTTGCGCTCATACCGCGCATGGTGAAGTTGAAACCGGACAACCCGGACGCGTCATCGCTTGAGACGTTGATCCCAGGCGTATAGCGAAGCTTGTCGATACCGTTGCCGGTAGGGTTCATCTTTTCCAGCGCTTCCTTGGTCACGGTCGACCGCGCCCGCGGCGCTTCTTCGTGGACCATCCGGCCATTGCCTAGCGTCTGGCCGGTGACGTTCACATTCCCGACATCGGCGGTTTCCTGCGCAAGCCCTGCAGCCGTCCAGCTGCCGCAACCGGCGGCCAGCAGCATTACGAACATCCTGTTAAGCGTCATGTCGCCAGTTTCCTCTTGGATTTAGTGAAGGCAGATCTCTAAATGTCTTCCAGGCTGTAAACGAACGTCGCACTGAACCGGTACCGGTCGCTGCCTGCAAAGGCCTCCGCCGGGAAGGGCGCTACGCGCTCGATGCGTCGCAGACTGGTTTGCGCCGCACGGGTGAGCAGCATGTTCTTGGCCTTGGTCTCGATGCCGGAGTCCAGAACACGGCCACTTCTGTCCACGAGCAGCCAAACGACGACATTTCCTGTTGGCCGCTGAAGGGACGCTTCCCGCCCTCGCGGGTACTGCTTGTACTTGTCCAGTTCCGCTCGCAACGCCGTCAGGTACCGGGCTTCCGTGGCCGCGCCGTCGACCTTGGGCTTCGGCGCCGCCGGGGGTGCCTTTACCGGCTCTGCCGGCTTCGCCACTGGAGGTGACGCTGGCGCAGGTGCCGGCTGCGGCTTGGGCGGCGCGGGTTTGGGCGGAGCCGGTTTCGGCGGCACAGGCTTAGGCGCTACCGGCTTGACGGGCTCGGGTTTAGGTTTGGGTGGTTCTGGCTGAGGTTTCGGCGGTTCCGGAAGCTCAACGATCGGCTCCGGATCAGGCTCAGGCGGCGGTGGTTCCGGCTCTGGTTCGGGCTCTGGCTCAGGCTCTGGTTCGGGCTCTGGCTCAGGCTCTGGCTCAGGCTCAGGCTCAGGCTCAGGCTCAGGGACAATCTCCGGCTCGGGCTCCGGTGGGAGCAGATCCTCGGGATCGAGCAACGCAATCTCGACGGTACTCTCGTCGTAGCGCGGATCGATCTTCAGATCCGTTTTCATCGCGCTTTGTATGGCGACCGCGAGCAGGCACACCGCGGGCACGCAAGCGACTACTTTTCGGGAACGAAGCAGGAAGCTCATGACGTTCAGAGCTTGCGGGTGGCAATTGAAACGGAGGAAAACCCACTGCCCTTCAGCAGGTCCATGACAGCCACAAGCCGTCTAACTTCGACGCCTTCGTCACTGTTGAGAATGACAACCAGCTTTTCGCCGTTCTGCTCAAGGCCCTTGAGTCGGTCGACTAACACGTCCTGCTGAACGTCTGCGCCGTCGAGCTGCAAACGATCTTCCGTACCGAGCGTAATGATGGCTTTGTTCTGCGGCTTCAATTGTTGGGCGGTCGCTGCGCTCGGCAGCTGCGTCTTGATTCCCAGGGCCGGGATGACGTTCAGGCTGATCAAGACGAAAAACACCAGCAGGAACATCATCACGTCGATCATCGGAATGATTTCGATGTGGACGCGTTTCTTCTTTGGTTCATCCCAGGCACGCATGGCAGCTCTCCAGCAGTCGCAGCGACCCGCTTGTGCGGGCTCATCTGCCTTCGGAACGAGCGATCTTTAGCATTCCTGTCCCGAAAGGCAGGATCACGGTGCCAGCGTGATATGACGCTTTGGTTATGCGTACATGACAGAATGAATTCACTCGCAACAGGTCGAACGGCCTTCTCAAAGACCGGAAGAGGCGACGCCTTGAGTGTCTGCGGGCCTATAGGCAACTTCGATCAAGGGTGTTCTGCAAACTGTCACATCTGTCAGCTTTCATGGTCGGCCGCTGCTTGTGCCGGTGCCAACTGGATCGGCACTAGCGTATCCCGTGCTTACTGACAGGAACGTCCCCATGCGCGTACGTGCGTTGCCTCGACTGCTGATCTATATCGCTCTCTCATTCGCCAGCGCGGGGAGCTGGGCCCAGGCCTTGCCTGTCCAGGAACCCGAGATTCGCTGGATCGACATGATGGCACTGGAAGCGAGCCTTACCGACCAGCCACCCATGGCCGTCGGCTTCGATATCGATGACACCGTCCTGTTTTCAAGCCCGTGTTTCTACTACGGGAAGCAAAAGTATTCGCCTGGCACCAATGACTACCTGCGTAATGACGCCTTCTGGCAGGAACTCAACGCCGGATGCGACCGCTACTCGATGCCAAAGGACGTCGCGCGCCAGCTGATCAGCCTCCACCAGGCGCGCGGGGACAGCCTGTACTTCATCACGGCACGGCCGGAAACGACGGATGAGCAGGTCACCGAACTGGTGCAGAAGGCGTTCGCCATCACCGACATGCACCCGGTCGTCTTCACGGGCAGCTCGGACAAGACCGCCGCGATCCGCGAGACCCATCTCGCCATCTACTATGGGGACTCCGACTCGGACGTTCGCTCGGCCCTCAATGCCGGAGCCCGACCCATTCGCGTGATGCGGGCACACAACTCCACCAACAGGCCGATGCCCGTCAACGGCTCGCTGGGTGAAGAGGTGTTGGTCGGGTCGGAGTACTAGACCACAAAAGGTTTTGCGTTAAACGAACTGCCGTGTAATCCTGCAGTCGTATGACTGCGGGATATCTTTGGATATACTCCGCACTTCCGCCAGACTTGCGTCCGGATGCCGGCTCCTTCAGCCCGCAGGACCGGACGGGATCGCACCCTCAGCGTGCGATTCAAGCCAGGCTTCTATCCCTATTGGGCTTCGCCCATACATAAGACAGGATTGCCCATGTCCTTCGCATCCCTCGGTCTCTCCGAGGCTTTGGTCCGCGCCGTCGAGGCCGCGGGCTACACCGAACCCACTCCGGTGCAACAGCGGGCCGTTCCCGCCGTGTTGCAAGGCCGCGACCTGATGGTTGCTGCCCAGACGGGTACCGGCAAGACCGGCGGTTTCGCCCTTCCAGTGCTGGAACGCCTTTTCCCGGGCGGTGCACCTTCCGCCACGCATTCGTATACCGAAAGACAACCGCGAGTTCTCGTGTTGACGCCCACACGTGAGCTTGCTGCGCAGGTCCATGACAGCTTCAAGCTTTATGCACGGGACCTGCCCCTGCACAGCGCCTGCATCTTTGGCGGTGTTGGCATGAATCCCCAGATCAAGGCGATCGCCAAGGGCCTCGACGTACTCGTCGCCTGCCCAGGCCGCCTGCTCGACCTTGTTGGGCAAAATGCAGTCGACCTGTCCGGCGTCGAAGTACTCGTGCTCGACGAAGCCGACCGGATGCTCGACATGGGCTTCATTCACGACGTGAAGAAGGTCCTGGCGAAGCTTCCAGCCAAGCGCCAGAACCTGCTGTTCTCGGCAACGTTCTCGAAGGACATCACCGACCTCGCGAACAAGCTGCTGCACGAGCCCGAGCGCATCGAAGTGACGCCACCGAATACCACGGTCGAGCGTATCGAGCAGCGGGTCTTCCGCCTGCCGGCCAACCAGAAGCGCGCCCTGCTCGCTCACCTGGTCACCATGGGCGCCTGGGAACAGGTGCTGGTGTTCACCCGTACCAAGCACGGCGCAAACCGTCTGGCCGAGTACCTGAACAAGCAAAGCCTGCCCGCAGCCGCCATCCACGGCAACAAGAGCCAGAACGCTCGCACCAAGGCGCTGGCCGACTTCAAGGTCAACAGCATTCGCGTACTCGTGGCGACCGACATCGCCGCGCGTGGCCTGGACATCGATCAACTGCCCCACGTCGTCAACTTCGAGCTGCCCAATGTCGAGGAAGACTATGTCCACCGTATCGGTCGTACCGGCCGTGCCGGTCGCAGCGGTGAAGCCATCTCGCTTGTCGCGCCGGATGAAGAGAAACTGCTCAAGGCCATCGAGCGCCTGACCCGCCAGCAGATCCCCGCTGGCGACATGCAGGGCTTCGACGTCAGCAAGCTGGAAGTCGAGGCGCCCGAACAGCGCGAGCCTCGCGAACCACGGCAACCGCGTGGCGAGCGTAAGCCGCGTCAGCCCAAGAAAGCCGCTACACCCGAACAACGCGCGCAGCCAGCCGAAGCTGGAGCCACAACGGACGAGAACAAGCCGGAGCGCTCGCGCCGCCGCCGCAACCGTCGTCGCGGCAAAGGCGCCGAAGGTAGCGATGCTGCTGTCGCACCGAAGGCCCCCAAGGCTGCATCGGCTCCAGCGAACCGGGACCCGGAAGAGTTTCTGGATGACGAGTACGACAATTTCGGCAACCGCGCCGACTATGTCAGCCCGAACCAGAACACGGGGCGCCAGGGTCGAGGCGGCCCGAAGCCCGGCCGCAACGGCGCGAGCGGTCGTCCTGCCGCAGGTGGTCGCAACAATGCAGGCCCCAACGCAGGCGCGGGCACCGGTGCACCACGTGGTGGAAAGTCCAAGCCCCGCAACCCGTCGTCGCGTAACGGTGGCGGCAATGGGCAGGGTCGCGGCCAACGCCGTGCGGATACGCCAATGCGTGACACGTTTGCACGCGAGGCGCAGCCCCAGGAACGCCCCCAGCGTCAGCCGCTGATCGTCCGCAAGGGCGAACGCCTGCCGTCGCTCGAGCAGCTCGATACGCTTTCCACGGAGCGCAAACGCACCGAAAAACCAGCCCTGCTAACGCGTAATCGCTAAAGCATCCGGCTAGTGAAAAGGCCTGTATCGTTGGATACGGGCCTTTTTTATGAATGCCGATAAAGCGCCACTGCCCATACACGTTGGCAGCCGGTGAACGATTGCCCCCCGGGGGTATCGAGCGGCCAAAAAAAGCCCGACACGAAGTCGGGCTTTTTTTACAATGACATGAGCGGTTACGCGCCCGGAGAAGCAGCCGGAGGCGTCTGCTGTTGAGCGTCCCACCCGCCGCCCAAGGCGCGGAAGAGATCGATCTCGCTCGTCAGCTGGCTCAACCTGTCAGTGATGAGCTGCTGGCGTGCATCGAACAACTCGCGCTGCGCATCGAGCAGGACGAGATAACTGTCCACACCCGTACGGTAGCGGCGGTCCGCAAGATCATAATAGCCTTCGGTGCTCTCGACGAGATCCCGCTGGGCTTGTACCTGATCGACGTAGGTACGCCTCGCAGCGAGCCCATCCGAAACCTCCTGGAAAGCCCCCTGAATCGTGCGCTCGTACTCAGCCACGCGTACGTCCTTCTGCAGTTCAGCGTAACTCAACTCAGCCCTGAGTCGGCCTGCCGTGAAAATCGGCAAGCTGATCTGCGGCGAGAATGTCCAATACCCCGATCCACCATCGAACAGCCCGGATAGCTGGCTGCTTGCCGTACCGGCCGCTGCCGTCAGGCTGATGTTGGGGAAGAACGCCGCCCTCGCCGCGCCGATGTTGGCATTGGCCGCACGTAGCTGAAACTCGGCCTGCTGGATGTCAGGACGTTGCGTAAGCACGTTCGACGGCAGCCCGACCGGCAGCTGTGCGAGCTGCTGCGCGCCGAGGTCACGCTGGCGCAACAACGTCGGCGGCACGCTCTGACCCAGCAGCGTGTTGAGCGCGTTCTGATCCTGAGCAACCTGCCGCGTATAGCGTGCGACCGAGGCGCGGGCACGGTTGACTGCGGTTTGTGCCTGTCGTAGCTCCAACGCAGTGGCAACGCCGACGTCGTAGCTGCGCTGGGTGATGCCGAGGCTGTTTTCGTAGGTTTCCAGCGTGTCACGGCTCAGCCCCAGCAGAGCCTGATCGGCCTGCCACGTCAGGTAGGCGGTGGCCACACTTGAAACGAGGCTCACTTGCGTCGCCCGCTGCGCCGCCTCGGTAGCGAAGTACTGCTGCAGTGCCTGCTCGCTCAAGCTGCGCAGGCGACCGAACAGGTCGGCCTCCCACGATACGCCTAGCGTCGCACTGTACTGGCCGGTCGTCCGCGGTTCACCCGTGATACCGAGATCTCCCGGGGTGCGGGTGCGTGTACCAGCGCCATCTGCGCTAATCGAAGGCAACACCTGTGCACGCTGCACGCGATAAAGCGCCTGATACGACTGCACATTCAGCGCCGCGGCCCGAAGATCGCGGTTGTTCTGCAGTGCGACATCGATCAATTGCTGCAACGCCGGATCTTGGAAGAAGTCGCGCCAGCCAATCAGGCGTGCATCGCTGGGGGCCTGGGCGACCGGTGCATATGCCTCGCCCTGAGGCCAGGCGTCCGGCACCGGCGCTTCGGGACGTTGGTAATCAGGGATCATCGAGCAGCCACTGATGGCGGCGCTCAGACCCAACGCTATGAGTGACTTCCTCACGATGCCTTCTCCTCGTCGCCTTCGGCGGCCGGGCGCTTACGCTGGAACAGCGAGCTGACCATTACGTAGAACAACGGAATCCAGAAAATTGCCAGTACCAGGGCGGAGAGCATGCCGCCAATTACGCCGGTACCGATCGCATGCTTACTGCCTGCACCGGCACCGCTGGAAACGGCCAGCGGTACCACGCCGAGGATGAACGCCAGGGACGTCATCACGATCGGGCGAAGACGCATACGGCAGGCTTCCAGAGCGGCATCGAAGTACGACATGCCCGCCTCGTACTGCGCCTTGGCAAACTCGACGATCAGGATCGCGTTACGTGCTGAGAGACCAATAGTGGTCAACAGACCCACCTGGAAGAACACGTCGTTGGACAGGCCGCGCCCCCACGTCGCCAGTACCGCACCCAGAATGCCCAGAGGCACGACCAGCATGACCGAGAATGGAATCGACCAGCTCTCGTAGAGCGCTGCAAGACACAGGAACACGATCAGCAGCGAGATGGCATAGAGCGCTGGCGCTTGCGAGCCCGACAGGCGTTCCTCATAGGACAGGCCTGTCCATGAGTAACCCACCCCTGGCGGCAATTGCGAAGCAATGCGCTCGACTTCCGCCATCGCCTCACCCGAGCTGTGGCCGGGCGCTGCCTGGCCCAACAGCTCCTGGGCTCCTACACCGTTATAGCGCGCCAGCTTCGGCGAACCGTATGTCCACTCACCCGTGGCGAACGCATTCATGGGGACCATTTCGCCAACATTGTTGCGTACGTACCACTTGCCCAGGTCCTCCGGATTCATCCGCGCCGAAGCCTGACCCTGCAGGTACACCCGCTTGACGCGGCCCCGGTCGATGAAGTCATTGACGTAGGAACCGCCCCAGGCAATCGATAGGGTGCTGTTGATATCGGTGAGCGACACACCATGGGCCTGCGCCTTCTCGTCATCGATGATGAGCTGGAACTGCGGCTCGTCATTCAGGCCGTTCGGACGCGTACCCGTAATCACCGAGCTTTGAGAAGCCATGCCCAGGAACTGGTTACGCGCCTGCATCATCGTCTCGTGGCCCACGCCTGCGCGATCCTCAAGGAACAGATTAAAGCCCGTCGCGTTACCCAGCTCCATCACCGCAGGCGGAGCGAAGGCAAACACCATCGCATCCCGGAACGAGAAGAAGTGCTGCTGCGCGCGCTGCGCCAGGGCAAACACACCCTGCTCATCGGTGGTGCGATCGCCCCAGGGCTTGAGCATGATGAACGCCATACCCGAACTCTGACCCCGGCCGGCGAAGTTGAAGCCGGTCACGGTGAAGACCGAGTTCACGGTGTCTTTTTCTTCCGTCAGCAGGTATTCACGCATCTGATCGACGACCTGCTGCGTACGGTTGGCAGACGAACCGGCCGGCGTCTGTACCTGGGCGAACAGAACGCCCTGATCCTCTTCCGGCAGGAAGGAGGTTGGTACACGGGTGAAGGCCCAGGCCATGATGCCCACGATGACAAGGTACATGAGTACGAAGGTTACGCGGCGGCCCAGCACGTAGCGGACGCCACCCAGATAACGCTGTGACAGGTTGTCGAATGTACGGTTGAACCAGCCGAAGAAGCCACGCTTGTTCTCGTGGTGCTCGCTGTCGATAGGCTTGAGCATCGTGGCGCAGAGCGCTGGCGTGAAGATGAGCGCCATGATCACAGAGAGGGCCATCGCCGAAACGATGGTGATCGAAAACTGGCGATAGATCACACCCACGGAACCGCCGAAGAATGCCATCGGCAGCAATACCGCCGAAAGCACCACGCCGATACCAACCAGCGCGCCCTGGATCTGCCCCATGGAACGCTTGGTCGCTTCCTTGGGCCCCAGCCCTTCTTCACGCATGACCCGCTCGACGTTCTCCACGACCACGATCGCATCGTCCACGAGCAGGCCAATCGCCAGAATCATGGCGAACATGGTGAGGGTATTGATGCTGTAGCCAAACGCCAGGAGGATGCCGAAGGTTCCAAGTAGTACGACCGGTACCGCCAACGTCGGGATCAGCGTCGCACGCAGGTTCTGCAGGAACAGGAACATGACCAGGAAGACGAGCACGAAGGCTTCGAGCAGGGTGTGGACCACCCCTTCGATCGAAGCCGAGATCACCGGCGTCGTGTCGTAGGGGAAGACCGCTTCAACGCCCGGCGGGAAGAATGGCTTGAGCTCATCGACCGTGGCGCGGACTGCTTCCGCGGTGTCGAGCGCGTTCGCACCCGTTGCCAGACGCACCGCAATCCCCGAAGCCGGATTGCCGTTGTACTGGGCGCTGATGCTGTAGTTTTCGGCGCCGAGTTCGACGCGTGCAACGTCACGCAGCAGAACGCGCGAGCCGTCGGTGTTCACGCGCAGCTGGATCTTCTCGAACTGCTCAGGGGTTTGCAGACGCGTTTTGCCAATGATGGTGGCGTTCAGCTGCTGGCCCTGCACCGAAGGCAGACCGCCCAGCTGACCAGACGATACCTGGACGTTCTGCGCCTCGATGGCGCTGCGTACGTCGGTTGGGGTCATCTGGAAGTTGTTGAGCTTGTCCGGGTCCAGCCAGATCCGCATGGAATACTGAGCACCGAAGACCTGGAAGTCACCCACCCCCTGCGTACGGGAGATCGGGTCCTGCATGTTCGACACGATGTAGTCGGACAGGTCGAAGTTGGTCATCGCCCCATCAGTCGAAACCAGGCCAACCACCATCAGGAAGTTCTGCTGGAACTTGTTGACCCGCAGGCCCTGCTGCTGGACTTCCTGGGGCAACAGCGACATCGCCGCCTGGAGCTTGTTCTGCACCTGGACCTGCGCGATGTCAGGATTCGCGGCCTGATCGAAGGTCACGATGATCCGCATGCTGCCGTCGGAGTTGCTCTCCGAGCTGATGTAGCGAAGGTGGTCGATTCCATTGAGCTGCTGCTCAATGACCTGTACGACCGTATCCTGGACCGTCTGCGCCGATGCACCCGGATAGCTGACCTGAATGGATACCGCCGGCGGTGCGATGCTCGGATATTGGTTGACCGGAAGCTTGAGAATGGCGAGACCACCCGCAAGCATGATGATCAGCGCGATCACCCACGCGAAGATCGGCCTATCGATGAAGAATCTCGACATGTTCGTCTATCCCCTCAACCTTGCGGCTTTGCCGCAGCAGGTTGATTGACATTGGTAGCCTCGGACACAGTGACCTTGGCGCCGGGCTGAACGTATTGCAGGCCCTCCGTGATCACGCGATCGCCGGGTTTCAGGCCATCGCTGATCAGCCAGCGGTTACCGACCGCACGGTCGGTCTTCACGGTTCTCAGCTCGACCTCGTCGTTGGCATTGACCACCATCGCGGTGGCTTCGCCCTTCTGGTTACGCGTGATGCCCTGTTGCGGCACGAGCAGAGCCTCCTGGCGCACACCGGCCTGCAGTTCGGCGCGCACAAACATCCCTGGCAGCAGGACACGATCCGGGTTCGGGAACACGGCCCGCAGGATTACCGAGCCCGTGCTTTCTTCGACGGAAACTTCCGAGAATTCCAGCGTACCTTCGGGGCCATAGTTCGTACCGTCAGCCAGCACCAGCTTCACCTTGGCGCTGTTTTCGCCTGCACGCTCCAGGCGCCCTGCATCAAGGTCGCGACGCAGCGCCAGCAGGTCGGTGACCGACTGGCTCACGTCGACGTAGATCGGGTCGAGTTGCTGGATGGTCGCCATGGCCTGGGCCTGCCCGACGCTGACCAGTGCACCTTCAGTAACAGCCGAGCGGCCGATACGGCCGGCGATGGGCGCCATGACCTTCGTGTAGCGAACATTGATCTGCGCCTGGTCAAGGTCAGCCTTGGCCTGCAGGTAGGCGGCTTGCGCCTCGTCGAACTGCTGACGGCTTACGGCGCGGTCGGATACCAGCTGCTTGTAGCGTTGAGCGAGGGACTGGGCCGACGCAAGCGTCGCCTTGGCGCTGCTCAGTGTGGCCTGGTAGGTCGAGTCGTCGATCTGGTAGAGCTGCTGCCCGGCCTTCACCTCGGTGCCTTCCTTGAACAGCCGCTTCTCGATGATGCCGTTCACCTGAGGACGCACTTCTGCCATGCGGAATGCTGCGGTGCGCCCGGGCAACTCGGTCGTCAGCTCGAAGGGCTCGGCCTTGAGGGTCACGACGCCGACTTTAGGCGCAGGCGCTGCGCCTTGCTGTTGTTGGGGGGCCTCCTCCTGCTGGCCGCAGCCTGACAGGGAAAGAGCGAGAACGACAGCGGACACCAGTGCTATGGAAGCTGGCTTGATCGACATGGTTGACCTCGTTGAGACGAACTGAGCTGGGCGCGAAGGCGGGTGCTTGCGGAACGACCAGCGGACAGGGACGGCAGATTGACGCGAAAATATACTTACATGCATGATTGTTTGTAAACGCACTCGCGTTGCAAATATAGAACGACGTGTTGAACCCATCGAGTTCCGGCTCGATGCATTGAGTACTGCCATGGCCCGACGCACCAAAGAAGAAGCCCAGGAAACCCGCTCGCAGATCGTCGACGCTGCCGAGCAGTGTTTTCATGACAAGGGCGTTTCCCGTACTACGATGGCAGACATCGCCTCTGCCGCCGGGGTCACACGCGGTGCAATCTATTGGCACTTCGAGAACAAGACCGACGTCTTTCAGGCCATGCTCGATCGTCTGACGCAACCGCTCGAGCCGTTAGGGGAGGCAAGTCGAAACGAAGCCGAGCCGGACCCTCTCGGACGAATGCGCGAACTGCTGATGAAGCTATTCCATGATGTCGTCCATGACCTCAAGGCTCGGCGTATCCATGAGATCATCGCGCACAAGTGTGAATTGACCGATGAGCTCGGTGACCTTCGAAGCCAGATGGAAAACGAACGTCGGGAATGTGACCGGGAAATCGAAGCATCGTTGCGCAATGCGGTCAACAAGGGACAGTTACCTGATGACCTGAACATCCCGGTCGCTGCGTTTTGCCTGCACGGCTGCATCAGCGGCATGCTTGATCAGTGGGTGCTCATCCCGGATGCGTTTGATCTGGACCGATACGGCGCCCAGCTGGTGGACAGTTGTCTGGACATGCTCCGCCTAAGTCCTGCCCTTCGCCTGGCCAGACCCTGAACGCGCCGCCATGAAAAAAACCGGCCATAGGGCCGGTTTTTTCGTTTCCGTCTGGCTTACTTGCGCACGCCTTCAAAGGAAATGATGAGCTCCACTTCCTGCGATGCAGGGCCCAGGTCCTTCTCGATGTTGAAGTCCTTGAGCTTGAGGGTGGTAGTCCCTTCGAAACCCGCACGATGACCGCCCCACGGATCGCTGCCCTCGCCGATCAGCTTGGCGTTGATCACGACCGGCTTGGTCACACCGTTGAGGGTCAGGTCACCTGTTACGTCCGCAGTGCCTTCGCCGGTCGACTTGACCGCCGTCGACGTGAAGGTCGCGGTCGGGTTCTTGTCAGCGTTGAGGAAGTCGGCACTGCGGATGTGCTTGTCGCGCTCTGCATGGTTGGTGTCCACGCTGGCCGTGCGCAGGTTGACCGTGATCTTGCTGGCTTCAGGCTGCTTCTCGTCGAAGCTGAAGGTGCCATCGAAATCCTTGAAGGTGCCATACAGCCAGCTGTAGCCCAGGTGGCTGATCTTGAAGTTGACGAATGCGTGCTGGCCTTCCTTGTCGATCACGTAGTCGGCTGCCATCGCCTGACCGGCGAGCAGTGCGGAACCCAGGGCAAGTGCAGCGAGCGATTTCTTGAGCATGGTTTCTCCTCTGTCGGAAGCGCAGCTTCCTGGTGGTTCAGCGACCGAGCATGCGCACAAGCGTGCGGTCGCGATCAATGAAATGGTGCTTGATGGCCGCCAAGCCATGGGCGACCGCGAAAATCACGAGCCCCCAGGCAAGGTAGCGGTGGATGACGCCTGCGAGATCAGCTTGCGAGGCACCCTGGCTGACTGCGGCCGGAATGGTGAACCAGCCAAAGACCGATACGCCGACGCCATCTGCTGTGGAAATGAAATACCCGGCGAACATGACAGCCAGCAGCCCGAGATAAAGCAGCAGATGACCAGCCTTCGACGCGCGCCGGGTCATTACGCCGTGCGTTGCCAGTGCATTGGGTGCCGGACTGATATGGCGCCAGGCGAGCCGCGCTACCGTGAGGACCAGCAGCAGCATGCCAATGCTTTTGTGGATATCCGGTGCGCGGTGGTACCAGGTGTCGTAGTAGCCCAGACCTACCATCCAGTAACCCAGCGCGAAGAGCCCGAAAACGGTCAGCGCGGTTACCCAATGGAAGAGAATGGAGACAGTGCCATACCGGTCGGTGTTGTTACGCCAATGCATCGCAGCGTTCCCAAATTTCGATGCACTAAGCGTAGCCGTTAACCGATCGAAATAAAGAACAAAAATTCGCTATGAAACATCGATTTCCTGGATAGATTCGAGCCGCTCATACACCGCGGGAAACGGGCTGCTCTGCTACCCTGTCGCGCCCTGCCGTGCGGAGACCGCCATGAGCCAAAACGCCGACTGGATGCGACGCGACTTGAACGTGCTCTGGCATCCATGCACCCAGATGAAGGATCACGAACGCCTTCCGCTGATTCCGATCCGCCGCGGCGAGGGTGTCTGGCTTGAAGACTTCGATGGCAAGCGTTACCTGGACGCAGTCAGCTCATGGTGGGTCAACGTGTTCGGCCACGCCAACCCACTCATCAACGGTCGCATCCGTGACCAGCTGGACCAGCTCGAGCACGTCATGCTGGCGGGATTCAGCCATGCACCGGTCGTAGAGCTATCCGAGCGTCTCGTCGCCATTACGCCGACGGGGCTGGATCGTGTCTTCTACGCGGACAACGGCTCGTCGGGTATCGAAGTCGCGCTGAAGATGAGCCATCACTACTGGCTCAACAGTGGCAAGCCCGCCAAACGCCGCTTCATTACGCTCACCAACAGCTATCACGGTGAGACGGTCGCCGCCATGTCGGTCGGCGACGTCTCGCTGTTCACCGAAACCTACCGGGCGCTGTTGCTCGATTGCATCAAGGTACCGAGCCCGGACTGCTACCTGCGAGGCGAAGGGGAAAGCTGGGAGCAACACTCTCGGAAGATGTTCGAGCACATGGAGCAAGCCCTTGCCGAGCACGCCCACGAGACGGCAGCTGTCATTGTCGAACCCCTCATCCAGGGCGCGGGTGGCATGCGGATGTACCACCCCATCTACCTGACCCTGCTCCGAGAGGCATGCGACCGGTATGGCGTTCACCTCATCCACGATGAGATCGCGGTAGGTTTTGGCCGCACCGGCACGATGTTCGCGTGCGAGCAGGCCGGGATCACGCCGGACTTCCTGATCCTGTCCAAGGCCCTCACCGGCGGCTACCTGCCGATGGCCGCAGTGCTGACTACCGACACCATCTATCAGGCGTTCTACGACGAATACGAGACCCTGCGAGCATTCCTTCACTCGCACACCTATACCGGCAACCCGCTGGCCTGCGCCGCGGCGCTCGCGACCTTGGACATCTTCGAACAGGACAACGTGATCGAAGCCAACAAGGCACTTGCAGAGCGGATGCACGGCGCGACTGCGCACCTGGTCGATCACCCTCACGTGGCCGAAGTGCGGCAGACCGGGATGGCGCTCGCCATCGAAATGGTCAGTGACAAGGTCAGCCGCCAGCCGTATGCCTGGCAGGAACGCCGGGGCCTCGCGGTCTACCAGCATGCGTTGTCCCGCGGCGCGCTGCTGCGTCCATTGGGCAATGTGGTGTATTTTCTGCCGCCCTACGTGATTACGCCCGAGCAGATCGACTTCCTTGCCGAGGTCGCGACCGAAGGCATCGATATCGCAACGCGTCCGCGCGCGACGGTCAGCGTTACAACCGACTTCCATCCCGACCACCGCGATCCGGGTTAAGGCTGAGCCTTCCCATTCGCCAACCGTGACAGATCGACCATGCGCCTATCCCGCTTCTTCATCGACGCCCCGCTTTCACTTGGCGATGCCGCGCTGCCCGAGGCATCCGCGCATTACATAGGCCGCGTTCTGCGGCTGACCGTCGGCGACCCGGTACAACTCTTCGATGGAAGCGGTGACGAGTTTCAAGGGACTTTGAAAGAGGTTGGCAAGAAACACGTGATTGCCGAGCTGACCGAGCAGGTGCCCGGCTTGGAGGAGTCTCCTCTGAGAATCCATCTGGGCCAGGGGCTGTCACGCGGCGAACGCATGGATTGGGCAATCCAGAAAGCGACCGAACTGGGCGTTAGTGAGATCACACCCATCGTTTCTGACCGCTGCGAAGTTCGGTTGAAGGACGAGCGCGCCGAAAAGCGCCTGCAACACTGGCGGCAGGTAGCGATCAGCGCCTGCGAGCAGTGCGGACGCTCTCGAGTGCCGACGCTCCATTCCCCTGTCACGCTTGCCGAGTGGGCAGACGCTGTCGAGGCCGACCTCAAACTCGTACTACACCCTGTCGCCACGCCACTGACCGCGCATCCCCGTCCTTCGCAGCTTGCCTTCCTGATCGGCCCTGAAGGGGGCCTGACCGACGCCGAGGTAGCGCTGGCAGGCAGTAGCGGGTTTCTTCCCGCACGCCTCGGGCCTCGCGTGCTGCGCACCGAGACCGCGCCGGTCGTCGCATTGAGTGTCGCGCAACAGCTCTGGGGCGATTTCTAGCCCAAGCGCTGCACTGCCTGGCGAACCCAAGCGGCGGTGCTGCCGCCGGTCATTCCGGTAAATCGCCGCCACAATCCGACATGAACCGTCCGGATACGCCCGCGTTCCTAAAGCTAGTGCTTATTGAAGGAGCGTCTCATGTCACAACCCAAACCGACTGTCGTCATCACTGGCGCCACCGCGGGCGTCGGCCGCGCTACGGCTCGCCATTTTGCTCGTCGTGGCTACCAGATCGGCTTGATCGCCCGAAATGCGCGTGGACTGGACGAGACCGCTGCCGAACTTGAAGCGATGGGCGCCCGCGTGCAGAAGTGCTCGGTGGACGTATCCGACGCCGAAGCGGTTGAGCAGGCCGCAGACGCGATCGAGGCGGCACTCGGCCCTATCGATGTGTGGATAAACTCGGCGATGAATACGGTGCTCGCGCCGGTTCACGAAACCACTGCACAAGAGTATCGCCGTGTCAGTGAGGTCACCTACCTGGGGGCCGTTCACGGCACCCAGGCGGCCTTACGGCGCATGCGTGAGCGCAACCGCGGCACCATCGTCCAGGTCGGCTCAGCATTGGCGTATCGCTCGATCCCGTTGCAGTCGGCCTACTGCGCGAGCAAGGCTGCACTGCGGGGGTTCACGGATTCCCTGCGAAGCGAGCTGATTCACGATGAGAGCCCCATCCGCCTCACGATGGTCCACTTGCCGGGCCACAACACCCCGCAATTCGACTGGGCGCGCAACAAGCTCCCTTACAAGGCACAGCCGGTAGAACCCATCTATCAGCCGGAAGTAGCGGCCCGTGCAATCTACGATGCAGCACGCCGTGCACCCCGTGAGATCTGGCTTGGAAGCGCCACGCTGCAAACCATCCTCGGCAACTATGTCGCGCCGGGCCTCATGGACCGTCTGCTGGCTCGCAAGGCCTATGAGGGCCAGATGACGGAGCGGCCCGAGGCGGCCGACCGCCCGGATTACCTCGATGAGCCCGTGCCTGGCAAGCACCGCTGCCATGGGCGTTTCGACGCGTATGCGAAGGACCGCGCCATATCCGTTGATGCCAACAAAGTGGTGCCTACACTCATCGCGGGTGCTGGTATGGCGTTCTGGTTGGCGGGCCTGTTGATTCGTCGCCGCTGATCATTTAGGCGACCAGCGATCTGGCGGCCAGCGTCTGCAGCTGGCCGCCACGCCTTCACTCCCCTCCCCCCGCCTATCACCGCCAGGCAGCCCCGCCTCGCATCGCGTTCATGACACACCTTGGAATCGCGCCTGATAATACTTATCATTGGCGTTCAACTTCGATCGTCTACTCCCGAGCGATTTCCAATCAAGGCCGACTGTCATGCCCAGCCACGCCGTACTACAGCCCGACATTGGTCAGCTCTATGTGCAGCATCATGGCTGGCTGAGCCACTGGCTGCGGCGCCAGTTGGGCTGTACGGACCATGCCGCCGATCTGGCACAGGATACCTTCCTGCGACTGATGACCCGCGGCTGCGATACCTCGACACTGCGTGAGCCCCGTGCCTACCTGCACACCATTGCCAAGGGCCTGTTGGTCAATCACTGGCGCCGACGTGATGTCGAGCGTGCTTATCTCGAGGCGCTGGCCGCGATCCCTGAAGCCTGCGCGCCATCGCCGGAGGCACGGCTTTCGATCATCGAAACGCTGGTACGTATCGACCACATGCTCGCCGGCCTGCCGGACAAGGTGCGCCAGGCCTTCCTGCTTTCTCAACTCGACGGGCTGACGTATGCGGTCATTGCCGAACGGCTGGGTGTCTCGGAGCGGATGGTGAAGAAGTACATGGCGCGCGCGATGTTCGAATGCCTTCTCGTCGTGGATGACGGCGCGTGAGCGACGACCACCGCGTTCTGCGCGAAGCCGCACAATGGTTCGCGCTTTTGGCGTCCGGGCAATCCAGCGAAGGTGATCGCGATGCCTGGCAACGCTGGCTAGCCAAACCGGACCACGCGCAGGCCTGGCAGCGTGTGGAACAGATCAGTGGGCAGATGCGGCACCTGGCAGGCGGCAATACCGAGGCGGCCAACCGCGCCTTGAGCCGACAAGGAACAGGCCGCCGACACGCAATCAAGGCGCTAGGCGTGATGCTGGGTGGCGGTGCGCTGGCCTTGTCCACGGGTGGCGACCTGTTCTGGCAACGTCTGCAGGCCGATGCGCGCACCGCCGTTGGCGAGATGCGCCATCTGGAACTGCCCGGCGGGCTTAGCGCTTGGCTTAATAGCGACTCGGCGGTCGCTTTTCCGAACGAACACACGGTTCGGTTGTTGCGAGGCGAGGTGGCGCTGCAAACGACGGAGGCGGCTCCGCCATTATCGCTAAAGACTGCGGCTGGCCAGATGACCTTGGCCCCTGGTAGCCGCTGCTCATTGCGCGAACTGCCCCATGACAGCCTGCAGCTAAGCGTCTATCAGGGCAGCGCCAGGCTGGATCCGCCCCACCCGGAGATTATCAATGCCGGCAGGGGCGCTCGCATTGCTGCGAGCCGTGTCGAAGCACGGTTTGCGGCCGACATGGCACGTGAAGCCTGGATCAACGGCACGTTACTCGCCGAAGATCGCGCGCTCGGGGACGTCTTGGAGGACGTTGCCCGGTATCGCCACGGGTACCTGGGCTATGATCCCGACGTCGCTGCCCTGCGCGTGGTCGGTGCATTTCCATTGAAGGATACCGACTTGATCCTGGATGCACTGGCGGCAACCTTGCCCGTCCGGATCCATCGACTCCTGCCCTGGTGGGTATCCGTCAAGCCGGCCTGATGCGGACGGTGGGCAAGCCCCCGGCGTATTTTCCGCTAGCATGTCCCTGACAACCGACAGGAACTGCTCATGCCGAACGAGCGCAAACCTCACACCGACACCCGTATCGTCCACGCCGGACGCGATCTCGACAGCGGCGCCGGGCGGCCCGTCAATCCACCGGTGGTGCGCTGGAGCAGCGTACTGTTCGACGATCTGGACCACATGCGGAAAACCGAGGCGCAGGGCCAACTGAGCTACGGCGCCAACGGCAACCCAACCGCCCAGGCACTCGAAGCCTTTGTCACCGAACTCGAAGGCGGCCATGGGACACGCCTCTACGCCACGGGCTTGGCAGCCATCGCGCAGATGTTCCAAGCCTACCTGCGGCCAGGCGATCATGTGCTTATCACGGACGCCGTCTACGGCCCGGTACGTCGCCTGGCACGGGACTTTCTGGAGCCATTCGGCATCGAGTACAGCTTCTTCTCGACAGACGGCGCTGACGTCGAAGCGCGCCTGCAGCCCAAGACCCGCATGGTGTACGCCGAGGTTCCCGGGTCATTGGCCTATGAGATGTGCGACTTGCCCGCGCTATCAGCGCTGTGCAAGGCCCGCAATATTCTGCTGGCCGTCGACAATACCTGGGGTTCGGGCGTGATCTACCGCCCGCTTCAGCTGGGCGCCGACATTTCCGTTATGGCGCTCACGAAGTACATCGCCGGCCACTCCGACGTCATGATGGGCAGCGTAACGACGACCGCACATTGCTGGGAGCCGCTGGCTCGCATGAATACCGCCGTCGGCAACACGGTGAGCCCGGACGACGCGTACCTCGTACTGCGGGGCGCGCGCACCCTGCGTGCCCGCCTCGCGCTGCACCAGCAAAACGCGTTGAAGGTGGCGACGTGGCTACAGGGCCGCCCGGAAGTACTGCGTGTGCTCCATCCTGCCCTGCTCGATGATCCGGGCCATGCCCTATGGAAACGTGACTGCACTGGGGCGAATGGGCTGTTGAGTTTCGAGTTCAAGCAGCGCGATAACGCAATAATCGATCGCTTCGTTGCGGCGCTGACCCTGTTCGGCGTGGGCTATTCCTGGGGTGGTTACGAAAGTCTGGTCAGCGTCGTGACCACCCGCGGAACCCGCACCGTAGCGGACTGGAGCCAAACCGGACCGATGATCCGCCTACACATCGGGCTCGAAGATCCGGATGACCTGATCCACGACTTGGAACGGGCGTTCGCCGCGATCTGATCTCATCTGAATCCACGGTGGACTGCAAGGTATCTGTAGGGTGGAATCCCGAAGGGCTTCCACATTTGCCTCGAATGGCACGATCAAGATGGTTCGGCTCGGCGCCGGCAGCGCGTACCCTCGGGAACGTCGCCTATACCGGCTGACTACAGTTCCGGTGCAGGCCATTCGGTGGGTTACGCTTCGCTAACCCACCCTACGAGGCTGCGATCTGACCCATCTGAATCCACCGTGGGCCGCAAGGCTTCTGTAGGGTGGAATCCCGAAGGGCTTCCACCGTTTACCTCGAATGGCACGATCATGATGTTTCGGCTCGACGCCGGCAGCGCGTACCCTCGCGACCATCGCCTATACCTGCTGACTACAGTTCCGACGCCGACCATCCGGTGGGTTACGGTTCGCTAACCCGCCCTCCGTGACTGATCATCCCTTGATCCACGGTGGGCTGAGGCCCACCAGCCGGACGCCGGCGACACGGCTGGGATGCCGGGCGAAAAAATTCCGACTCTCGGGTTCCCCTTTTCATGTCTCGCTTGGCAATAGAGCAATCACTCCGATTGCCAAGGGAATTCCCATGCGTCGTATCCCCGTCCGCGCCCATGCACGCCATCATCTGACACGCGCCATTCGCGCCGCGCTCGTTGCGTTACCCTTCAGCGCTGTCAGCCTCACAGCGCTGGCTCAGGCGACACTGCCCTCTCAGCAGACCAGCGTCCGCGCCTACGACATTCCGGCGGGCCCGCTACCGGCCGCCCTGACTCGATTCGCGGCGGAATCCGGCGTGATGCTGTCGAGCCCGGCCACCCTAACGGCCGGCCAGCAGACAGCCGGCCTGGCGGGGGAATACAGCGTCACGGAAGGATTCGCGCGCCTGCTACAGGGCAGCGGCCTGCAGGCTATACGTACCGAGGGCGGCACGTGGACCGTGATCGAAGCGCCCGTCGCCCAGGACGCCGGCATGGAACTCGGACCGCTCTATGTCCAGGGTTCGCTGGGCAACGCACTGGGGTCGATGGAAGGTTTCAACGCCACGCACAGCAGCGTCGCCACCAAGACCAGCAAGGAAATCGCCAAGACCACGCAAAGCGTGTCGGTGGTTACGCGGGAGCAGATCGACCGACAAGGTTCTGAGACCGTCGCCGAAGCACTGCGCTACACACCCGGCGTATTGACGAATCCCTACGGCCACACCCAGCGCTACGATTACCTGGCACTGCGTGGCATCAATGATGGCTCGGTCGATAACATCATCATCGACGGACTGAAATCCATGGGCGATCCAGGTTCGTTCTCGACCCTGCAGATCGACCCGTTCTTCCTCGAACGTATCGACGTGCTTAAGGGCCCCTCCTCCGTGCTGTACGGCCGTAGCAACCCGGGCGGGCTGGCAGCGCTGACCACCAAGCGGCCCGAATTCGAAGCCAAGGGGCGCCTAGATGCGTCCTACGGCAGCAATGACACGAAAAATCTGGGTCTGGACTACACCGCACCCATCAACGACAACATCGCCTATCGACTGGTCGGCGTTGCCGAGGACGGTGACAGCCAAACGGACGGCGTGAAACAGACCCGCTACGCCGTGATGCCCAGCGTCACGCTGAATCTGAGCGACGACACGCAGCTCAACGTTTACGCCTACCTGCAACACGACCCCAACGGCGGCTATCACGGTAGCCTTCCGGCCTCGGGCACGATAGACAAGCGCAACGGCAAGCGGCTGTCGCAAAGCTTCTTCGAGGGCGAGAAAAGCATCGAGAACTTCAGCCGCACCCAGCAGATGGTGGGCTATGATTTCGAACATCGCTTCAATGACGTCTGGAGTGCGCGGCAGAACTTCCGCTATCTGGATGCGGAAACCGAGCTCGATCAGATCTGGCAAAGCGGTTATGTCGGGGACAGCAATGTGCTGCGCCGTGGTTACAGTGGCGGCGATGAAAAACTGCACGCCTGGATCGTCGACAACATGTTGCAGGCTGAATTCGAGACCGGCGCGGCCTCGCACACCGTGGTCATGGGTGTGGACTACCAGTATTCGAAGAACCGCATCCACAACAATTCGGACTACGCGACCATCGCCGGCCTGGATATCTTCAACCCGGTCTACGGCAACGTCGACCTCTCCAACGTGGCCCCGTCGGCAGACGCGCTACGCCGCCAGAAGCAGGCCGGCGTCTATCTACAAGATCTGGTCGAGGTCGATCGCTGGAATTTCTCCGCCGGTCTGCGCCAGGACTGGTACGACGTCTCCATTGACGACAATATCGTCGGCAAGGACGCAAACCGGGGCGAGAAGCTGAGCGGGCACCTCGGTGCGCTCTATACCTTCGATAACGGCATCGCCCCGTACATCAGCTATTCGACATCCTTCAACCCCACATCGAACTACTCCAGCGGCGCGCAAATCCTGGCACCAACCACCGGCAAGCAGTGGGAAGCCGGCGTTAAGTTCCAGCCCAACGGCACCGACGACCTTTATACCGTCTCGGTCTTCGACCTGACGCTGCAGAACCTGTACGCCAAGGAAAACGATCTCTCCACAAGTTCGTTCTACAAGGGTGTCGGTGAAGTGCGTTCGCGCGGCGTCGAACTCGAAGCGCGGGTCGACGTGACCGATGCGCTCCGACTGATCGGCAGCTATACGTGGAATGATGTCGAATACAGCAAGTCTTACTTCGCCTATGACGTTTCCGGAAACGTCGTCGACGCGAAAGGCAATACGCCCTACCAGACGCCAGAGCACATGGGCAGTGTCTGGGCGGACTACCGCTTCGATGACGGCCCTCTCGCTGGCTTTGGTGTCGGTCTCGGTGCCCGTTATGTCGGCAGCAGCTACGGCAACGATGCGCATGACTTCAAGGTGCCGTCCTACACGCTCTTCGACGCTGCGGTCAGCTACGACCTCGGCCGAGTCGGTCTGAAGGACACGACGATCCGCGTCAACGCGAACAACCTCACCGACAAGTACTACGTGGCGTCCTGCTACTCGGCGACCGCGTGCTACCTGGGCGCCGAGCGCAACGTCACGGCGACGGTGAGCCATTCGTTCTAAAGCGAGGGGCAGACGGAAAGGTGGATAAGCCGCAGGCGTGATCCACTGTTCACCGTTGTGGTCCATCGTTTGCGAATCCGTTCTTGAGTTCGTTCAGAACCGTAGAGCGGATTAGCCGCAGCCCTGCAGGGTGGGTTAGCAACGCGTACCCCACTGCAAGGATCGGCACCGCAAAGGCGAACCTCTGCCAAGCGTAAGGTGGTGCGGGCAACACCAGCACGGCTGGGCCTTCCCGTCGTGCTGGGTATCGGTTCGAGGTAAACGGTGGAAGCCCTTCGGGATTCCACCCGACGGTGCTGAAGCGGGTCAGCTGTAGGGTGGGTTAGCAACGCGTAACCCACCGCAACGATCGGCATCGCAAAGGAGGTTACTTAGGCCCGAAGGCGCCGATGTCAGAAATTCGCAGGCGTCGTGGCGCTGATCAGGCGGGCGGGGACATCGAAGGGGTTGCGAAACCGATGCGGCTGGTTGCTCTCGAAGTAATACCCGTCGCCCTTCTCCAGGATGTACACCTCACCGGCAACCGTCAGCTCCAGGCGGCCCTCGGTGACCATCCCCGCTTCCTGCCCTTCATGATTGAGCATTTCATCACCGGTGTCGGCACCTGGCGGGTACGTTTCGTCCAGAAAGGCGAACGCCCGGCTAGGATGCGCCTTCCCCACAAGCTTCATGGTAACCGTGCCGCTAGAGATATCGATCAGGTCGGTCGAGCGATAAACGACCTGAGGCTGGGTCTCCTGCTCCACATCCAGCGAAAAGAACTCGACCAGCGACATGGGAATGCCAGCCAGTACCTTCTTGAGCGAGCTCACGGAGGGGCTGACGCTGTTCTTTTCGATCATGGAAATCGTGCTGTTGGTTACGCCAGCACGCTTGGCGAGTTCACGCTGGGAAAGCCCTTTGAGCTTGCGAATGGCCTGCAGCCGAACACCTACGTCCAATAGCGGAGTCCCTCGGGGAGATGCAAATCAAGGAGCGGCGTATCATGGCACAGTGTTCAAGATTTTCAACACGACAGGCGTATCAGTCGTCGCCCTGATACGTGACCTGCACCCGCTTGAGATTGCAGAAAATCTCGTAGGGAATCGTCTCCGCCGCCTCCGCCACTGCGCTTGCGGGAACGTTGCGCCCCCAGAGCTCCACCGTCGAGCCCACACCGGCTCCGGGATGATCGGTCAGATCCACCGTCAGCATGTCCATGGACACCCGGCCAATCAACCGGCCGGGACGGCCATCGACGAACACTGGAGTGCCGGTTGGGGCATGGCGGGGATAACCATCCGCGTAGCCCATGGCAACGATGCCAACGCGCGTTGGCTTATCCGTGACGAAGCGCGCTCCATACCCCACAGGCTCACCCGCTGGCAGGTCTCGAATCGCGATGATCCGGGACTCGACCGTCATCACTGGCTGCAACCGGGCGGCGGCGGCTTGTGGCGCATCGAACGGTGTTGCCCCATAGAGCATGAGGCCCGGGCGGACCCAGTCGCTGGGGACGGTTGGCCATCCCAGGACAGCGGGTGAATTTCTGAGGCTTACTTCGCCTGGCAATCCGGCGCGAGCAGCCTCGAACGTAGCCAGTTGTTCGTCGGTACGCAGGCAATCCAACTCGTCCGCGCGGCTGAAGTGGGTCATCAGCACGATGTCACGGACCTTGCCGCTGCCGTTCAGTCGATCCCATACGTCGCGGTATTCGGCCGGATGGAAACCGACACGGTGCATACCGGAATCCACTTTCAGCCAGACGCGGATGGGCGTCTCGATGGCGGCACGCTCGATCGCCTCGACCTGCCAGGGCGCATGCACGACGATCCAGAGATCATGTGCCATGACCAATCGAAGTTCGTCGGCTTCGAAGATGCCTTCCAGCAACAGGATCGGTCGGGTAATGCCTGCTTCGCGCAGTTCGAGCGCCTCTTCGATCGCCGCCACCGCGAACCCATCCGCCTCGTCACCCAGCGCTTTCGCGCACCTGACAGCGCCATGGCCATAGGCATTCGCCTTCACGACGGCGAGCGCTTTCGCGCCACTCAGTTCACGGGCCAGACGATAGTTATGACGGAGCGCTTGGAGGTCGATAAGGGCGCGAGCGGGACGCATGGGGATTCTCGAACGTGAAGAAAAGGAAGGATAAGCGCAAAGCGCCCGGCAATGCCGGACGGCTTCTCCTACAGGGGCAGGCAGCCTGCCCCAGGGTCAGAGTCAGGGCAGGGCCGCGATGACGGTCATCTCGACCAGAACGTCAGGCGAGTACAGCTTGGCTTCGACGCACGCGCGCGCCGGGGACTTGCCCGCCGGCACCCAGGCATCCCAGACCTTGTTCATACCGTCGCGGTCATCGATGTCTTTCAGAAAGATCGTGATCGAGAGAATGCGTGTCTTGTCGGTCCCTGCTTCGGCCAGGAAGGCGTCGATGCTGTCGAGCGTAGCCTTCGTCTGGGCCTCGATGCCTTCGCTGTGATTCTCATCGAGCTGGCCGGCCAGATAGACGGTGCCGTTGTGGATAACGATTTCGCTCAGGCGCGGCTCAGTTCGCAGGCGCTGTATGGACATGCGGTTTCAACTCCTTGGTGGTGCCATATCGGGAAATATCCAGGCCTTCAGCGCTGATCTGAGGACGCTTCCGGGCAATGACGTCCGCCAGGAAACGACCCGAACCGCAGGCCATGGTCCAGCCAAGCGTACCGTGTCCGGTGTTCAGATACAGGTTCTTGAACGGTGTGGCGCCCACGATTGGCGTTCCATCCGGCGTCGCTGGGCGCAGTCCGGTCCAGAACGTCGCCTGGGAAAGGTCGCCGCCCTGGCCGTACAGGTCATTGGTAATCATCTCCAGCGTTTCACGCCGCTCGGGATTCAGAGACAGATCGTAGCCGGAAATCTCAGCCATGCCGCCCACCCGAATTCGCTGATCAAAGCGGGTAATGGCTACCTTGTAGGTCTCATCCAGAATAGTCGAACGCGGCGCCATGTCGGGATTCACGATCGGCACCGTCAGCGAATAGCCTTTGAGCGGATAGACCGGAGCGCGAATGCCCAGCGGCTTGAGCAACTCCGGACTGTAGCTGCCCAGCGCCAGTACATAGCGGTCCGCCTTTTCCAGGGTCCCGTCGATCCAGACACCGTCGATGCGGTCACCCGAGAACGCGAGGCGCTGGATGTTCTGCTCGAAACGAAATTCGACGCCCAATGCACGTGCCATCTCAGCGAGCCGTGTGGTGAACATCTGGCAGTCGCCGGTCTGGTCGTTGGGAAGGCGCAGCGCGCCGGCAAGCTTGTGCCGGACATGCGCGAGCGCAGGCTCGACGCGAGCGATACCGTCCCGATCGAGCAGCTCATAAGGCACCCCCGAGCGCTCCAGCACAGCGGTGTCCTTCGCCGCGGCGTCCACCTGCGCCTGCGTGCGGAACAGCTGCGTCGTTCCCAGCTGCCGGCCTTCGTAGCCGATACCGGTTTCGGCACGCAGTTCATCCAGGCAATCACGGCTGTATTCGGAAAGCCGAACCATGCGTTCCTTGTTCACGGCGTAGCGCGACGCCGTGCAGTTGCGCAGCATTTGAACCATCCACAGGTACTGATCCAGGTCCGCGGTCGGCTTGATGGCCAGCGGCGCGTGCTTGCGCTGCAGCATCCATTTCAATGCCTTGAGCGGCACGCCTGGGGCCGCCCATGGCGAGGCGTATCCGGGGGAAACCTGCCCCGCATTGGCAAAACTGGTTTCCAGCGCCACGCCAGGCTGGCGATCGACGACTACTACCTCAAAGCCGGCACGAGCCAGGTAGTACGCACTTACGGTGCCGATTACACCGCTGCCAAGGACCATCACACGCATCGATCGACTCCCACGACAGGTTATGTCGGATTTGGGGGTTGAATAGCAAAGTTATGGCTAGTGTAAAAAAGGCAACGCAGTGCTTTCGTTCGTATGTATGCGTATATTCGGGAGAATCTCTCGACTCAGACGCCTTTCTTGGAGACGCTCATGCGCACCCAGCATCAAAGCAAGCGTGAACTGGACCGGATCGACCGCAATATTCTGCGCATCCTTCAACAGGACGGGCGGATCTCCTTCACCGAACTGGGCGAACGCGTGGGCCTGTCCACAACGCCCTGCACCGAGCGGGTCCGGCGCCTGGAGCGCGAGGGCATCATCATGGGTTACCACGCGCGCCTGAATCCGCAGCAGCTCAAGGCAAGCCTGCTGGTCTTCGTCGAGATCAGCCTGGACTACAAGTCCGGCGACACCTTCGAAGAATTTCGCCGCGCGGTATTGAAGCTTCCTCACGTGCTGGAATGTCACCTGGTATCGGGCGACTTCGACTACCTGGTGAAAGCACGAATCAACGAGATGACCAGCTACCGCAAGCTGCTTGGCGACATCCTGCTCAAGCTGCCGCACGTCCGCGAATCCAAGAGCTACATCGTCATGGAAGAGGTGAAGGAATCCCTCACGCTGCCCGTTCCGGATTGAGCGCCGCCCTGGCACGCCGGTTGGCAAAGCCTGTGCCCGCGCCGTATGCTCGCGACGCCTACACCCCGCTCTTTTCAGGATTTCGATCATGAACGCCCGCGTCCAGACGCCTGCACGCCACGCGCCTTCCTATTACGCTGCCACCGCGAACCGCACCCTCGAGTGCCCCGCCCTGCAGGGCGACGTGACAGCTGACGTCTGCGTCGTCGGCGGTGGATTTTCCGGCCTGAATAGCGCCATCGAGCTCGCCCAGCGCGGGCTTTCGGTGGTGTTGCTGGAGGCACACGCCATCGGCTGGGGCGCCAGCGGCCGCAATGGCGGGCAGCTCATTCGCGGCGTGGGCCATGATGTTGAACAGTTCCGTGGGCAGATCGGCGACGACGGCGTACGCACCCTCAAACTCATGGGCTTCGAGGCGGTGGATATCGTCCGCGAGCGCGTCGAAACCCACGGCATCGATTGTGACCTGACCTGGGGTTACTGCGATCTCGCCAACAAACCCAAGCACCTGGATGGCTTCCGCGAGGACTACGAAGAGCTGCGCACCCTCGGGTACAAGCACCCGCTGCGGATGCTCGATGCCAACGAGCTGCGTGAAGTCATCGGCAGCGACCGCTATGTCGGTGGCATGGTCGACATGGGCTCCGGGCACCTGCACCCGTTGAACCTGGCACTCGGCGAGGCGGCGCTGGCTCAGTCGTTGGGCGTGCGCATTCACGAGCAATCGGCGGTGACGCGTATCGAATATGGAGCGAAGGTCGCCGTGCACACGTCAACCGGCGTGGTGCGTGCAGACACGCTCGTCCTCGGATGCAACGCGTACCTGGGCGACCTGCAACCCGAGCTGGGCGGAAAGGTGCTGCCGGCGGGCAGCTATGTGATAGCGACCGAACCGCTGAGCGAAGCGCAGGCACACGCATTACTCCCATCCAACATGGCCGTCTGTGATCAGCGCGTCGCATTGGACTATTTCCGCCTCTCCGCCGACCGACGTCTCCTGTTCGGTGGCGCCTGCCATTATTCCGGGCGGGATCCCAAGGACATCGCGGCCTATATGCGCCCGAAGATGCTGGCGGTATTTCCGAGCCTGTCGAACGGTCGCATCGACTACCAATGGGGCGGCATGATCGGTATTGGTGCGAATCGCCTGCCGCAGATTGGCCGCCTCCGCGAGCATCCGAACGTTTACTACGCCCAGGCCTACGCCGGACATGGTGTCAACGCCACCCACCTGGCCGGAAAGCTTCTGGCCGAGGCGATTACAGGCCAGCAATCCGGCCGCTTCGACCTCTTCGCCAAGGTTCCTCACCCGACCTTCCCGGGCGGCCGCCACTTCCGTTCGCCGCTACTCGCACTCGGCATGCTCTGGCACCGGCTCAAGGAGTTGCTCTGAGCCCTCAGCCGCGCGCAGGCAAGGGCACCGAAGAGCGGGGCTTGTAGAAGACCAATACGTTCCCGAGCATCACCAGTAGCAGCCCGATCAGTGCAGGCGGAGTCCACTGGTAACCCTCGACAAGGGCGGAAACGTTCAGGGCCACGACGGGGAAAAGCACCGTGCAGTAAGCGGCCCGCTCCGCTCCAATGCGTCCGACCAGCGTCAGGTAGGCGGTGAAGCCAATCACCGAGCCCGGAATGGCCAGGTACACCAGGGACCCCAGGTAACGCGCACTCCAGTCGATCTGCAGGTCGGCACCTCGGACGAGGCTGATAATGGCCAGAAGCACAGCACCGTAGAGCATCCCCCAGGCATTGGTGGAAAGCGGTCGCAAGCCCCGGGACTGCTGCAGGCTCGATAGCATGTTGCCGAACGAGAAGGACAGGGTCCCGCCGAGCGCCAGCAGAAAGCCGTAAAGCGTCTCGGCACGAAACGCCGGTCCACTCAGTTCTGGCCAGAACAGTAAAACCAACCCAGCCATGCCGAAGGCGCTTCCTCCGATGACCGTCGCTGCGATACGACGTCCGAAGAACAACCGCGCGTTGAAGGCATTCCAGACCACAGCTGTCGAGAAGATTACCGCGATGAGACCGCTGGACACCCATTGACTGGCTACATAGAAGCAGATGAAGTTCAGACAGAACAGACAGGCGCCCTGGGCCAGGCAGATGAAATGGCCGCGTCGATCCATGGGTTGCAGTGCGCCACGGATCAGCAGAAATGCGAACAGCACGATGGCCGCCAGTGCAAATCGATAGGCGATGGACACGGTGAGATCGACCACTCCAACCTGCCATTTGATGGCGATCCAGGTCGTACCCCAGATCAGCACGGTCACGAGATAAAGCGATAGGTTCATGAAGCGTCTCCGGTGAGAGAAGACAGTCTTCACCGGGACATCATCGCAGCGCTTGCAGGATCTTGCGCACATTGTCGTCGACAGGCTGGCAAACCGGTTCGGTCACGCTAGAGTGGCCACAGAGGTGCAGCCATGTCCGCCATTGAATCCCTTCAGATCTATTCCGCAATGAGCCAATCGCCGAACGCTCGCGTGGAGCAGCTTGCCGACCTGGGCGACGGTCTGCACGCGGTGCTGTGGACCAACCACGACGATGCCCGTGACTACCACGCGCCGAGCCACCACACCCTTTCATGCTACATCGATGACGGGCGCGGCACGTTCAGACGCGAAGCACCGACACAGAAAGGTGCGCCGGACAAGCTGTGCATCATGCCCGCCGGGCACTCCTCGTCCTGGATCGTGAATGGCCGCATCCGCCTGATGCACCTTTACTTCAGTCAGGAGCGCTTCGCGATGGGCAGCGTCAGGTTGCTCGATCAGGAGCCGCGCGAATTGCAATTGCGCGAAGGGACCTTCGTCGAGGACTCGCGCCAGGCGCAGCGCTTCCGCCAGTTGCTGAGCCTGCGCTGGAGTGAGCCAGGTGAGCGTGTGCTGACCAGCACCCTGGCCCACGAGATTGTCGATCAATTGTTGCTCACCCAAGTCAGACGAGCGCAGGCGCCGAGCGTGCGCGGTGGCCTTAGCCCGGCCGTCCGCCGACGCCTGCTCGACTTCATCGAACAGCATCTGGATGCGCCACTCACCCTGGGGGACCTCGCTGCGGTGGCTGCGCTTTCCGAATTTCACTTCGCGCGGATGTTCCGGGCAAGTGTCGGACTACCGCCCCACCGTTACGTGCTCGCCCGGCGTCTGGCACGTGCCAGCGAGGGGCTTCGCAAGCAGGATCTCTCCCTGAGTGACGTGGCGCTTGCCTGCGGCTTTGCGAGTGCTAGCCATTTCGCCAATCGCTTCCGCGCAGCCTTCGGTGTCACCCCGACGCAGTATCGCGCCGCGTTTCGCAGCTGATTCAGCACGCACGGTCAACGCAGCAGCCGCCAAAAAGGGCGGTAGGCCTCTTCCAGTGCCTGCTGGCGAGTCAGCCCTACATCCTTGAGCACCGCTTCGTCCAGCGTGCGCAAGGCGCGCCGGGTCGTCCAGCGCAACCAGAAGCGTTGCCAGATCGACACGGATGACCGAGTGGCGCTGGGTGCGCGCTGTGTGATGGGCTGAAGGCGTGCCGGAGCGGTCTGCTCGCGGCGCTCGAATGTCTGGAGATAGGCCTGATTGAGGTCGCTCATGGGTCGGTCCTTGCGTTTATCGACGGTCCTGACCATGATCGTCCTCCATACAGATTCGACACAGACTCAAGCATTCTTTTTAATTGCCATACAGATAGCGTGATTCACGATCTGAATGGCTTTTTTATGCGACATCTGTATGGTTCCTCCTCTCTTTTACAGACCATCGTTCCATGACCCGTTATCAGGCACTGGCCGACACACTGGCCGTTCGCATCCAGCAGGGGCTGTATCGCCCCGGTGATCGTCTGCCCTCGGTTCGCGCCCTGAGCATCGAGCATGGGGTCAGCCTCAGCACCGTCCAGCAGGCCTATCGCGTGCTGGAGGACCGCGCTTTGGCGCTGCCGCGGCCGAAGTCCGGCTACTATGTCCCGCCTGAGCGGCCCCTACCGGATTTGCCCCGCGTCATGCGCGGCGCGCAGCGGCCGGTGGAGGTGTCCCAATGGGAGCAAGTGCTCGAGTTGATGAGCGAAGAGCCAAGCGAACTGACCACACAGTTCGGCCGCGGCCGGCCCGACATCGACGGCCCGACGCTCAAACCCCTCATGCGCGCGCTTTCACGCTACGGTCGCCATCAGCACCTGAGCGGGCTCACCTACGGAAGCATCCAGGGTAACGCGGCATTGCGTGAGCAGATTTCGCGACTCCTTCTGGACTCGGGCGCGCAGGTGCCGGCGGAGGAGCTGATCATCACCAACGGCTGCCACGAGGCGCTGTCGACGGCCATCCGCGCGCTGTGCCTGCCGGGCGACGTGGTGGCGGTGGACTCCCCGGCGTTCCATGGGGTAATGCAGGCGTTGAAAGGTTTCGGCCTCAAGGCGCTCGAACTGCCAACCGACCCCATGGAAGGCATCAACCTCGACGCACTGGAGATGGCGCTCGAACAGTGGCCAATCAAGGTTCTCCAGCTCACGCCCAGCTGCAACAACCCGCTGGGCTACATCATGCCGGACCACAAGAAACGCGCCCTGTTGTCGCTGGCGCAGCGCTACGACCTTGCGATCATCGAGGACGACGTCTATGGCGATCTCGCCTACCGCTACCCTCGGCCGCGCACCATCAGGTCCTTCGACGAGGACGGCCGCGTCCTGCTGTGCAGTTCGTTCTCCAAGACCCTGGCGCCGGGCCTGCGCACTGGCTGGATCGCGCCGGGTCGGTATTACGACAAGGTGCTTCACATGAAGTACATGGGCAGCGGCCCCAGCGCCACCCTGCCGCAACTGGCGCTGACCGAATTCATCGATGGCGGGCATTTCGAGCCGCACCTGCGCCGGATGCGCCAGCAATACCAGCACAGTCGCGACCAGATGATCGGCTGGGTAACCCGCTACTTTCCAGAAGGCGCCAAGGCGAGTCGCCCCGAGGGCAGCTTCATGCTGTGGATCGAGCTGGACGAGCACTTCGACGCCTTGCGACTGAACCGCGAGCTGCGTCCACGAGGCATCCAGGTTGCACCCGGCAATATCTTCTCGGCAGCTGGCAAATACCGGAATTGTCTGCGCATGAGCTACGCCGCCCGACCGACCCCCGCGCTTGAGTCTGCAGTGCGTACAGTCGGGGAAACAGCGTCGCGGCTATTGGCTGAAATCGAATGAAACCGAAGCGGCCTGCTCGTCTGAAGCGCATCGCTGAATTTGCTGCGAGCGGCGGCGTCCAAGGTCCGATCCCCTTCCCTGGAGCAGGTATCTTGCCCGCACTCTGGTTGATGTTGGTGCTGGTTTTGCTCGGTGGCTGCAGCAGCGTCCAGCCCGTCGAACCCTCGCATGCCTTGCCTTCGGAGGGCACCTGGCTCGGCGACCGCGTACGCGAAGGGGCCGCTGAGCATATGAAGGGCTACTCCGGCGTGCGCCTGCTGGCAGACAGCACCGAGGCGTTCACCGCTCGTGCCGAGCTTGCCCGCCATGCCCAACACAGTCTCGACCTTCAGTACTACATCGTTCACGACGGGCTCAGCACCCGCAACCTCATAGAAGAAGTGCTCGCCGCAGCAGACCGCGGCGTGCGCGTGCGGATCCTGCTCGACGACACATCCGCCGATGGCCAGGACGCCGAGATCGCGCTGTTCGCGGCGCACCGGAACATTTCGGTGCGAGTCTTCAATCCGCTGCATCTGGGTCGTATCAGCGGCATGACGCGATCGCTCGGCCGCCTGTTGAACCTGAATCTGCAGCACAGGCGCATGCACAACAAGCTGTGGCTGGCCGACAGCGCAGTCGCCATTGTGGGCGGGCGCAACATCGGCGATGAGTACTTCGATGCCGAACCCCAGCTCAATTTCACGGACCTGGACCTGCTCGGCGCTGGGCCCGTTGCCAAGGACCTTGCCCAAAGCTTCGACGAATACTGGAACAGCTCCCTGAGCCTGCCAATCAAGCAGTTCGTCTGGCGCCGGCCGACCAAGAAGGAATTGCGCGAGAGCCGGTCCCTGCTCGAGGCGTCGCTTCAGGAGTCGCGCCGTGCAGACCCCGAGCTGTTCGAACGCCTCACCCATTACCGCGTCGAGCCAAAGCTGGCCACCTGGATGCAGGAGTTGATGTGGGTGCCTGCGCTCGCGCTATGGGATGCCCCTGCGAAGGTTCTTGCCAGCGACGAACCGGATCCACAACTGCTGCTCGCCACCCGACTTGCGGGGGAGATGGAAGAGGTCGAGCACGAACTCATGCTCGTCTCGGCCTATTTCGTGCCGACCCAGGCCGGCGTTGATTACCTGACGCGGCGCGCCGACGAAGGTGTCGCCATCAGCCTGCTGACCAACTCGCTGGAGGCCACCGATGTTCCCGCGGTGCATGGCGGGTATGCACCCTACCGTGCCGAGCTGCTCGCCCATGGGGTGAAGCTGTTCGAGTTGCGGCGCCAGGCCGAGCAGGAAGTGTCGTACAGCTATACCGGCGACTCCGAATCCTCGTTGCACACCAAGGCCGCGATCCTGGATCGGCAGAAGGTCTTCATCGGCTCGTTCAACTTCGATCCACGCTCGATGCTGTGGAACACCGAGGTCGGCGTGCTGGTGGACAGCAAGGCTCTCGCCGAGCAGGTGCGCAACCTGACACTCGAAGGTATGTCGCCAGCCTTGAGCTACCAGGTGCATCTGGACACCGACAAAAACGGCCGCGAGCGCCTGGTCTGGTGGACCGAAGAGCACGGCAAACCCTATCGCCTTACGCGCGAGCCCGGTGGGCTCTGGCGACATTTCAACGCCTGGATCTCACGGGCAATCGGCCTCGAACGCATGCTTTGATGGAGGCTCAATGAGTACCAATCGGATGACGGTTGGCGTAATCGCCGACACCCATGGCCTGATGCGCCCGGAGGCGATCGAGGCCCTGGACGGCAGCGACCACATCTTCCACGCCGGCGACATCGGTTCGCCTGAGATTCTTGATGCCCTCCGCAGCCTGGCGCCGCTCTGCGTGATCCGCGGCAACAACGATGACAAACCCTGGGCGGCCGACCTGCCTGACGCGCTCACGGTTGATCTGGCCGGCGTGCGGCTCCATATGCTGCACGACCGCAAGGAGCTCGATCGCTACCCGGCACCGGCAGGCACACAGGTCATCATTGCCGGGCACTCGCACAAGCCGCTGCTCGAATGGCGAGGCGACACCTTCCACCTCAACCCGGGCGCTGCGGGGCGCCGTCGCTTTCGCCTGCCGATCACCGTAGCCCGCCTGCTGATCGACGATGGCCGAATCGAGGCCGAGCACATCGATCTGCTCCCAACGTGATTCGCCGGGCAGCCGTCGACGGGAACCCTTAGAATGCCCCCCGCTCGAACCTTTACATCTGAAATCGGAGACATCGCCATGACCCTGGACGAACTGAACGCATTGCCTGGCGTGACCGGTGAACCGGAAGCCTTCACCCAGGATTACGTCTTCAACCACACCATGATCCGCGTGAAGGACATCGAGAAATCACTGGATTTCTACACCCGCGTGCTGGGCTTCACCCTGCTTGAGGTCAGCCGTCACCCGGACGCCGAGTTCGACCTGTACTTCCTCGCCCTGATCAAGGACAAGACCCAGATTCCGCTGGACGCCACCGAACGTCACCAGTGGCGCAAGTCGATCCCGGGCCTCGTCGAGCTGACCTACAACTACGGGACTGAAAAGGACCCTGAGTTCAGCTACCACAGCGGTAACAGCGACCCGCGCGGTTTCGGTCACCTGTGCGTCTCGGTCCCTGACATCAAGGCTGCGTGCGAGCGCTTCGAACAGCTGGGCGTGGACTTCCAGAAGCGCCTGACCGATGGCCGCATGCGCAGCATCGCATTCATCAAGGATCCGGACGGCTACTGGGTAGAAATCATCCAGTTCACCGAAGTGGAATGATCAACCAGCCGTCATAGGACGGTAGGAACGAAAAAGGCAGGCAACCCGTTGGGGTTGGCCTGCCTTTTTTTCGCCTTTGAGATTCAGCGCGCCCAGCGTTCGAATCGATAGGCCGGCCGGCCGTCCTCTGCTGGATGTTCCGCCTCGACCTTGCGCTGCCACCCCGACTCATCGAAAGCCGGGAACCAGGCATCCCCTTCGGGCGCCAGATCGACGCGGGTCAGGTAGAGCCGGTCCGCCAGCGGCAGCGCCTGCTCGTACAGCTGGGCCCCACCGATCAGCATCACTTCATCGACGCCTTGTTCTGCCGCCCATTCATCCGCGCGCGCACGGGCGTCCTCGACCGTCTGAAAGACCTCGGCGCCTTCGAGCGTGAGCCTCTGTTGACGGCTGACCACAAGATTCAATCGGCCGGGCAAGGGCCTGCCGAGCGAGTCCCAGGTCTTGCGCCCCATGATGATGGGCTTGCCCAGCGTCTTGGCCTTGAAGTAGCGCAGATCCTCTGGCAAGCGCCAGGGCAGTTGGTTGTCACGGCCGATGACGCGATTGCTCGCGACGGCCGCAATGAGAGCGAGGGGAAGTCGTGGTGTAGTCATGGCAGAAGGATATAGCAGCCTGGAATTGCGGGCCATGCGCGCATGATCGATCGGCTAGCGCTTTTTCGGGTCAGATGGGTATGGCGCACGGGGCTTTGCAGCGTAGCGCAGCGCCTGCGATGCTTCTGCCACTTCACCGTTTCCGAGATCCTGCGTGTCCGACCCCCTACCCTCGCATTCCATTCTCGACCGTATCTGGCTGACCGAAGCCGTGCGGCTTCGTGAGGAACACACCGGCCCACTCGAAGACAGCGAGGCCAATCGCCACGCCAACGCGCTGGGCGGCGATCTTGCCGAACGGATCGAACGCCGCGCGCGCTTTCTCGCCGAACGAGACGGCCAGGCCCAGGCGCTTCAGCATTGGCGCCAGGGCGCGCATCTGGCGCTCATCGCGTTGGCGTTGTTCGCCCTCGTTGCCGGCGCAGGCCTCGCCTGGTCAGCACTTGGCGACGGTGCGCGTCCCGTGAATGTGTTCTGGTCACTGGGTAGCTTGCTGGGCTTGCATGCGTTGACCCTGGCTGGCTGGTTGATCGGCTTCGCCGTCATGGGTGACAGTGGCGGCGCACTGGGCCGAACGTGGCTGTGGCTGAGCGGCAAGCTCGCCCGTGATGCCCAGGCGGTCCACATGGCGCCGGCGCTCATGCATACGCTTGGGCAACGCCGCCTGACTCGCTGGGGCCTTGGGGCGCTGGTCAACGGATTCTGGACGCTACTGCTGTTGGCCAGCCTGGCTGGCCTGTTGCTACAGTTCTCCGCGCGCCGCTACGGCTTCGTCTGGGAGACCACGCTTCTGGGCAGCGACACGTTCGTCGCGCTTACCCAGGCCCTTGGCTGGCTACCGGCGCAGATCGGTTTTCCTGTACCCGATATCGACGCCATACGCGCCAGTGGTGGCGAGATGGTTGCGGATGAAGGCGTTCGCCAGGCATGGGCCGGCTGGCTGGTCGGCGTACTGGTGGTCTACGGATTGGCGCCACGAGCGTTGCTGGCACTGCTTTGCATCGTGAGGTGGCGAAACGGCGTCTCCCGTTTGCGGCTGGATCTCGACGCACCGGGCTATCGTCTGCTGCGTGACCGTTTACAACCTTCGAGCGAGCGACTGGGTGTTTCGGATGACGCACCGGACGCCTTGCATGCCGCGCGCGCGGGCTCGCGAATAGGCGCCGCCGAAGGTGCGGTCATCGTCGGCATCGAGCTTGACGACGCGCACGCCTGGCCACCGCGCTTGCCGCCCAATGTCGTGGATGCCGGCATCCTGGACACCCGGGAACAGCGCCGCCAGCTGCTTGACGGGCTCTCGCGGCGGCCACCGGCTCGTCTGGCCATCGCCTGCGATCCACGCCGCTCACCCGACCGCGGCACTTTGGGCCTGATTGCAGAGCTTTCCCGGACAGCAGCCAATACGCACGTCTGGCTCGCGCTGCCCGAAGGCGTGCCAGCGGATCCCGCGCGGCTACTGGACTGGGAGCAGCGGCTTGCTGAGCTCGGCCTCCCCTATTCTCACGCATTGGCAGAAGCGTGGCTGGAGAACGTCAATGAGTGAGCACCTGGCCCATAGGCTCACAAGCCCCATTGTTCGGAGGCAATCATGAGTTCGCGCCGCCCTCTGAAACTTGCCGTGGTAGGTCATACGAATGTTGGTAAGACCTCCCTGCTGCGTACCTTGACCCGTGACACTGGCTTCGGCGAAGTATCACACCGCGCCAGCACAACGCGACACGTAGAAGGTGCGAGGCTCTCCGTCGATGGCGAGGCGATGCTCGAACTGTACGACACACCAGGCCTCGAGGATGCCATCGCCCTGCTCGACTATCTCGAGCGGCTGGAGGCCCCCGGCGAGCGCCTGGACGGGCCGGCGCGTATCGCACGGTTTCTCGACAGCAGCGAAGCACGGCAACGTTTCGAGCAGGAAGCCAAGGTTCTGCGCCAGCTGCTGGCATCCGACGCAGGGCTCTATGTCATCGACGCGCGCGAGCCGGTGCTTGCGAAATATCGGGATGAGCTGGAAGTCCTGGCCAGTTGCGGCAAGCCGCTGTTGCCGGTGCTCAATTTCGTTGCCGCCGAGACCCGCGAAGCCGAATGGCGCGATGCCATGGCCCGCCTCGGTTTGCATGCGCTTGTACGTTTCGACAGCGTGGCACCGCCGCTCGACGGTGAACGGCGCTTGTACGAGAGCCTGGCGTTACTCATCGAGACAGCGCGGCCCCAGCTCGAACGCCTGATCGTCGACCACGAAGCGCAGGCGGCCACCCGGCTGCGGGAAGGCCAACGACTGATCGCGGAGCTGTTGATCGATGCAGCCGCCTGCCGGCGCAGTGTAGCGACCGAGGCCGAGCAGGAGCGCGCCGCAATCGGTGCTCTGCGTGACGCCGTGCGCCAGCGTGAACAACGCTGCGTGGAAGCCCTGCTGCGGCTCTACGCGTTCAGACTGGACGATGCGTCGGCTGAGGACCTGCCCCTGTTGAACGGTCGCTGGGGTGATGACCTGTTCAATCCAGAGACGCTACGACAGCTGGGCGTTCAGGTGGGCGGCGGTTTCGCGGCGGGCGCAGCGGCGGGTGCGGGCATCGACCTCATGGTCGGCGGCCTGACCCTGGGTGCAGCCACTGTACTCGGCGCGCTGGCGGGCGGTGGCGCCCAGACAGCACGCCTTTATGGAAGCCGATTGCTCGGCAAACTGCGCGGCGAACGTGAGTTGACGGTGGATGATGCGGTCATTCGCCTGCTCGCCGTGCGCCAGCGCCAGCTTCTGGAGGCACTGGTCGCGCGAGGCCATGCGGCGGTACAGCGGCTGAAGCTCGAGGAGCCCGGCGAAGATCGGTGGCGGGAGGGCAAGATGCCAGAGGCAGTCCGTAGGGCGCGCGCGCACCCGGAATGGTCTTCACTCAATCCCGGCGCTCGCCTGGAGCACAGCGAACGTCGCGAGCAGATCATCGAGCTGGCGCAAGCCCTTGCCGCGGACACGTGATTGGCCCAGGTTCGTAGACACCCCAACCCATGCATCTATCGTCAGGGAGCGCGCCATGAATCCACGTTTCACCCGGTCTTCGACCGCGCTGGTCATCATCGACATGCAGTATGACTTCATGCCCGGCGGCGCACTCGCCGTCCCGGACGGGGACGCCATTCTGCCAACGGTGAACGCACTGGCTGCCGAATTCACGCATGTCGTGCTGACTCAGGACTGGCATCCGCAGAGGCATGTGTCCTTTGCGAGCGAGCACCCCCGCAAACAACCTTTCGAGCGGATCGCGCTGCCGTACGGCGACCAGACGCTCTGGCCGGACCACTGTATTCAGGGCAGCGAAGGCGCGGCGCTGCACCGTGATCTCCACGTTCCGCACGCTCAGCTCGTGATCCGAAAGGGTTATAACCCGCAGATTGACAGCTACTCGGCTTTTCTCGAGGCCGACCGCACCACGCCCACCGGGCTTACTGGCTATCTGCACGAGCGGGGTATCGAGACGGTCTACTTGTGTGGGCTGGCGCTGGATTTCTGTGTTGCATGGTCAGCGCTGGACGCCCGTGCGAGAGGCTTCAACACCTGTGTCGTCGAGGATGCTTGCCGAGCCATTGATCTTGCAGGCTCTGTTGAAGCGGCACGGCACGATATGCGCAACGCCGGTGTCCAACTGATACACAGCGATACGCTCCTACCCCCTACCCGTCACGCTAGGCCGCGCGACTGAGGTATTCATGGCGAATGGCACCATTCGTCGGCCGGCACGCCTGGCTACAGAATTTAGGTATGGGCGCGTCCCTCCAACCCAAGACGTGGAAAGATTAGAAAGGACTTGTACATGCTGACGACCTCCTCGACCGCCTCCGGCAACCGCACTGCGCCCTCGGTGCTGGTTGTGGACGACGAACCGGTCATTCGCGAATTCGTATGCGAGATCCTAGAAGGGGAAGGCATGACGGCGGTGCCCATGGACAATGCGGATTCCGCTGCGGCCTATCTGGGCGAACATGTCGAAGATATTGATGTGCTGATCACGGATATCCGTATGCCGGGCTCGATGGACGGTGCCCAGCTGGCCAATCTGGTGGCTGAAAAGTATCCGCAGATCCCGATCATCGTGATGTCCGGTTACGAGACGCCCGCCACCGCCAGCATTCGCTACAAGGTTCGCTTCCTACCGAAGCCGTGGTCGATTGGCCAACTGCTCGATTCTGTATCGGGCGTCGCGTACTCGGCCGTACCCAGCAGCAACTGACCTAAACCGCCTCGCAAGGCTTCGTCCACGACGGAGCCGCCTGCCTTGGGCATCTATGCGCCCGGATTTGCTACGGGTGCGGCTTCAATGGTGGAACGGCTATGCTCACGGTCCCTTCCTGCATTCAGGCGTGACGTACACCACGCATCAGCCTGCCGGAATCCATCGCCTACTCGATCTCATGACCAAGCCGTAGTTTCATGGAGTGGCGTGATCACGGCGCGCCTTCTTCGATGGCAACGGTTCCGAGGCACCTCGAATATGCCGCAATTGCCACATAAAAGTTTCCATAGGGACGATGGGAAACCGCGCAAACACGTGCGCTGAACAAGGCGGCACGGTTCGTAGCGAAGCTGTATGGAAGGAAGGAGAAACAGCTTTTTTGATCGCCACCCAAGGTGGCCCACCAGGTCCGCAGATCGTAGAAACAAAAAAGGGGGAAGCCTAAGCTTCCCCCTTTCTCTTCGTCACTATCGACGTCTCGCCGGCCATTTGTTCTTGTTGTTGCCGACCCTCCCATTCGGGAGTCAGTAGTTAACGGATTTGTTTGAACGCTGAACCCTTCATTCCGACTTGCCTGAGCTGCTCTTAGCAGTCTTGTTCTTTGCCAAGGTCGTGGGGAGAACCCCTCGAAGTGAACATCTCCAAATAGATCAGTTAGCTGCGTCTCCGCCTGTTGTCTTTATTATGCTGGAGCCGTTTCGTCTCGTTCTTATTGTCGTTTGCTGCTTGTTTTTGTTGTTGTGCTCGTAATAAAGCAGACGCCGTGCCAACTTTAATAAATACTTATTTTTCAGTAACTTAGAAAAACATCGATTACCCGAGCCCCATAAGATGTTGCGGGGTTGTTACCGTGATACCCGGCTATTGTTACGTTCTATGAGCCGATAGAGCGTTTAAGCGATACCGGTAACGCGCCGCTCTACCCAGCCGGTTTGAGGCAGGCGCAAAAGGAGGAGGTCGGATGCGTTGAACGCTGGCGGGCGGTCCGGCAAGTGGACATGAAGGTAGCGGCAGGAAAGGTGCAGCGGAGATGACCGATGCGCCAAGCCAGCGCATCGGTCCATCAGCAGGAAGGGACGTTAGACGGCGACAGGGGCCTTGATGTGGGGATGGGCTTCGTAACCCACGAGTTCGAAATCCTCGTAGGTGAACGCGAACAGATCTTTCACCGCTGGATTGAGCTTCATCGTAGGCAGTGGCAGCGGCTCGCGGGTGAGCTGAAGGTCGGTCTGTTCGATGTGGTTGGCGTACAGATGGCAATCACCGCCTGTCCAGATGAACTCGCCAGGCTGCAAGTCGCACACTTGGGCAACCATCAGCGTCAGCAACGCGTAGCTGGCGATGTTGAACGGTACGCCTAGGAAGATATCAGCCGAGCGTTGGTACAACTGACAGCTCAAACGGCCGTCGGCCACATAGAACTGGAACAGTGCATGACAAGGAGGCAGCGCCATCTCATCCACCAACGCAGGGTTCCACGCCGAGACAATTAGTCGTCGCGAATCCGGGTTGCGCCGAATCGCCTCCAACAGTCCGGTTATCTGGTCGATGCTTTCGCCGTTCGGTGCAGGCCAGGACCGCCACTGGTAACCGTAGACGGGTCCCAGGTCACCATTTTCATCCGCCCACTCATCCCAGATCGAAACACCGTTTTCCTTGAGGTAACGGATGTTGGTGTCACCTTTGAGAAACCACAGCAGCTCATGGATGATCGAGCGGACGTGACACTTCTTGGTGGTAACGAGCGGGAAGCCATCGGCCAGATTGAATCGCATCTGGTGGCCGAACACGCTGTAGGTGCCCGTGCCGGTTCGATCGGACTTGAACGTGCCCTGCTCGCGCACCAGGCGCATGAGGTCGAGGTATTGTTTCATCGATAAGCTCAACAGAATTCTGGAGGCATGGTAGGGAGGCGCCGCGCTTCACTCAAATCGCGGCGCCGACCGGTTCACTGGGGTTCCGAGACGCGCAGGTAAACACCACGCTTGTAGGCGTACGCCATCATGCCCAGGCCGATGAGGACCATCGGGATGCACAGGATCTGGCCCATGGTCACCCAGCCGAAGGCGAGGTAGCCAAGCTGCGCGTCCGGCACGCGGACGAATTCGACGATGAACCGGAAGATGCCGTAGCACACGGCAAACAGCCCGGTGACTGCCATGGTCGGGCGCGGTTTGCGAGAGTAGAACCAAAGGATGACGAACAGCGCGACACCTTCCAGCGCGAATTGATACAGCTGCGAGGGGTGACGCGGCAGCTGCTGGGGGTCACTGAACGGCGGGAAGATCATTGCCCATGGCAGATCGGTCGGCTTACCCCAAAGCTCAGCATTGATGAAGTTGCCAATCCGCCCGGCACCCAGGCCGATCGGAACGAGCGGCGCGATGAAATCCATCAGCTCGAAGAAGCTCTTGCCGTTACGTCGGGCGAACCACCATGTAGTCAGCAGCACCCCGATCATGCCACCGTGGAAGGACATCCCCCCTTTCCAGATCTCCAGAATCAGGGCGGGGTTGCCGAGGTAGGCCGGCAAGTCATAGAACAGCACGTAACCCAGGCGCCCGCCAACGATGACCCCAAGCGCCACCCAGAATACGAGGTCCGACAGCTTCTCCTTGGACCATTCGGGTGCGAATCTGGGCAGACGCCGCGAAGCCAACCACCACGCGCCACCGATGCCAATCAGGTACATCAGGCCGTACCAATGGATTTTCAGCGGCCCGATGGCTAACGCGACGGGGTCGATCTGCGGATAAGGCAGCATGATGAATCCTCAAATCAGGAAATTGAGCCCTACTGCGAACAGCAGCAAGGCAAAGAGACGCTTGAGCAGGCGCGGTGACAAGCGGTGCGCCAGCCGGGCACCAAAACGGGCAAAGAACATGCTCGTGATGGCAATGCCTGCCAAGGCGGGCAAATAGACGAAACCCAGGCTGTACTCGGGCAGCTGCGGGTTATGCCAGCCGACCGCGATAAAAGACAGCGCACCGGAAATGGCGATCGGCAGGCCACATGCCGAGGACGTAGCGACGGCGTGCGCCATGGGAAGACTCCGCCAGGCGAGGAACGGGACGGTCAGTGAGCCCCCGCCGATCCCGAAGATCGCCGACGCCCAGCCGATGACGGTTCCCGCGCCTATGAGCCCAGGTTTTCCGGGCACGTCTCGGCTGGCTTTGGGTTTGAAATCCAGCACCATCTGCAGGCTCATGCATAGTGCGAATACGCCGATGATCTTCTGCAGCAGCGGCCCCTGTATCTTCGAAGCCGTCAGGGCGCCAAGCGCACTGCCGATCACAATGCCGACCGTCATCCACAGGACCAGCGGCCAGCGCACGCCGCCGCGCCTGTGATGTTCACGGATCGCATTGATGGAGGTGAAGACAATGGTGGCGAGCGAAGTGCCGACAGCCAGCTGCGTCAGGATTTCCGGCGCGAACCCGTGTGCCGTGAAACCAAAGATCAGGACTGGAACGATGATGAGCCCACCGCCGACGCCGAAAAGACCGGCAAGCACGCCAGCGCAGGCGCCCAGCACCAGGTAGGTAAGAAACTCCATGGACCGGTCCGCAGAAAAAGCAGGATTCTAGCGAACTTCGAGGCGCAGCGGCACGCCCACCAGGCGTTCGTTCAGCTCGCCGTATGCCAGCGCTAACGATTGCGCAAGGCCGAACCTGTTACCGTCTGGACTTGTACTCGAATGGAGGAATCGCACCGTGTGCCTGATCGTATTCGCCTGGCAGCTCGATGCCGCACGACCGCTGGTGGTCGCTGCCAACCGAGACGAGTTTCATGCGCGCCCCGCGCGCCCGTTCGGTGCCTGGCCGGACCTGCCCAACATTCACGCCGGGCGCGACCTGGAGGCGGGCGGTACATGGATGGGCATCGGTAGCGGCGGTCGCTTCGCCGCACTGACCAATATCCGTGATCCATTACAGCCTGTCGGCACGCGTTCGCGCGGCGAGCTGGCCTCGGCGTATCTGGCTGGCGCAAGGAGCCCGGACGCCTATCTCGAGGGCGTAGCCAGCCGCCTCGACGACTACTCCGGTTTCAATCTACTGGTCGGTGACCGGGAGTCGCTCTGGCACCTCAACGCGCAAACCGGTACGCCACACAAGCTTGCCCCCGGCGTGTACGGCGTTTCGAACGCAGACCTGGACACCCCATGGCCGAAGCTTGCACGCAGCAAGTCAGCGTTCAAGGATGCCTGGCGGATGGAATCGACCGATGCTCTGTTCGCACTGCTAGCGGATCGAACCGTTCCGCCTGATGAAGCGCTTCCAAAGACGGGCGTGTCATTGCAACTCGAACGCTTGGTGGGCAGCACCTTCATCGTAAGCCCTGACTACGGGACGCGCGTAAGCACTGTGGTAGAACGCCATGCCGACGGCACCTGCCATGTGGAGGAGCGACGATTCGATAGGGAAGGCAAAACGGCGGGTATCGTCACCTGGGTCGGGCGCTAGGCGCCGCGCCCTTGGATGGCCTGATGTGAATGATCAGGCCTGGCCGCTGCCGCCAGCGTTGATCACACGTCCAAGCCCCATGTTGCGCAACGCCAATGTCAGTGCGCTATGGATAACCTGCGGGTTGTCGATGGTCATGAGCTGCTCAAGCAGCACACGCGCCTTCGACAGGCTCACCTGACGCAACATCCACTTCACTTTCGGCAGGTTGGTGGCGTTCATCGACAGGCTGTCGAATCCCATCGCCATCAGCAGCACGGCCGCCGCCGGGTCACCGGCCATCTCCCCGCAAATGCTCACCGGCTTGCCTTCGGCGTGTGCGCCCTGGACGACCAGCCGGAGGGCGTGAAGCACCGCCGGATGGAGGAAATCGTAGAGGTCTGCGACGCGCGGGTTATTACGGTCTACGGCCAGCAGATACTGCGTCAGGTCATTCGACCCCACGGACACAAAATCAACCTGGCTCGCCAATTCGCGGATCTGATAAACCGCTGCGGGTATCTCGACCATCATGCCTACAGGCGGCATCGGGATATCGACGCCCTCGTCTCGAACCTCACCCCACGCGCGGTGGATAAGGTGCAGCGCCTCTTCCAATTCGTGTGTGCCGGAAATCATTGGCAGCAGGATACGGAGGTTGTCGTAGCCTTCGCTGGCCTTGAGCATCGCCCGTACCTGGACGAGGAAGATCTCAGGGTGGTCCAGCGTCACGCGGATACCGCGCCACCCGAGGAAAGGGTTCTCTTCCTTGATGGGGAAGTAGGACAGCGCCTTGTCGCCACCGACATCCAGGGTACGCATCGTGACCGGCAGCGGATGGAATGCGGCCAGCTGCTCGCGGTAGATCGCCAGCTGCTCCTTCTCACTCGGGAAACGCTCCCGGGTCATGAAGGGGACTTCCGTCCGATACAGCCCGACCCCTTCAGCGCCTCGCTCCTGGGCCCGGGCCACATCGGCGAGCAGCCCGGTGTTGACCCACAGCGGCATCCGATGCCCATCGAGGGTCTCGCATGGCAAGGCACGCAGCGCATCCAGGCCGCGGTTGAGCTGACGCTCCTCCTCGACCATGTCACCGTATTGCCGACGCAGCAGCTCACTCGGGTTGGTGAAGATTTCGCCGTGATAGCCGTCGACGATGAGGTCGATGCCGTCGATCTTCGAGTAGGGCAAGTCCACGGCACCCATGACCGTCGGGATGCCCATGGCACGCGCGAGAATGGCGACGTGAGAGTTACTCGAGCCCAGCACGGACACCAGACCGACCAGCTTGCCTTCCGGGACTTCGCCCAGCATGGTCGGCGACAGCTCTTCGCTGACGAGAATGGTGTTGTCAGGGTAGGTCAGCGCCGTCTGGTGTGCCTGCTGCAACTGGGAAAGCAGGCGGCGGCCGATGTCCCGGATGTCCGATGCCCGCTCCCGCAGGTAGGCATCGTCCATGAGCTCGAAACGTTTGACGTGCTCGGTAACCACCTGGCGCAACGCGCCCTGGGCCCATTGGCCGCCCTTGATGATCTTGGTGACCTCACCGGCGAGCGACGCATCGTCAAGCATCATCAGGTAGACATCGAACAGCGCGCGCTCTTCGGGGCGGAGCTGGGTCTCCAGCTTCGAGGACAGCAGACGCATATCGGCGCGCACGCCTTCGAGTGCCTTTTGGAATCGAGCCAGTTCCGCGTCGATGTCCGTAACGTGGCGATCCGGCACCACTTCCAGATCCGCAGGCGGCAGAACGACCAGTGCCGTACCGACCGCCGCACCGGGCGAGCCCGGAACACCCACGAAACGCGCCTCGGAAATACCCTTGCCCTGCCGGCCCAGGCCGCGAATGGTACCTGTCGCCTCGGCGTGGGCAATCACGCCGGCGAGCTGTGCGCTCATCGTCACCAGGAAGGCTTCTTCACCTTCATCGAACTGGCGACGCTCCTTTTGCTGGACGACCAGAACACCCATCACGCGGCGGTGGTGGATAATCGGTGCACCCAGAAAGGAGGCATAGCGCTCTTCACCGGTTTCGGCGAAATAGCGATAACGGGGATGGCTGGCGGCGTCTTCGAGGTTGAGCGGCTCCTCGCGTGTGCCGACGAGACCGACAAGGCCCTCGCTCGGGGCCATGCTCACACGGCCGATCGAACGCTTGTTGAGGCCGTCGGTGGCCATGAGGACGAAGCGGCCCGTTTCCGGGTCCAGCAGGTAGACGGAGCAGACCTGGCTGCCCATCGCCTCCTTGATGCGCTGCACGATGATGCCCAGCGCCGAGGTAAGGTCCTTGGCGGAGTTAACTTCCTGGACGATCTTGCGCAGCGTACTCAGCATGCTCGGGTCTCAGTTCGCTACGGGGAGGCGAGGCGCCAGCTCCTTCAGCGCGCGACGGTAAACCTCGCGCTTGAAGGTAACGACCTGCCCGAGAGGGTACCAGTAGCTGACCCAGCGCCAGCCATCGAATTCAGGTTTGCCGGTCACATCCATGCGAACGCGCTGCTCGTCACCGACGAGCTTGAGCAGAAACCACTTCTGCTTCTGACCGATGCAAAGCGGTTGGCTATGGGTTCTGACCAGGCGCTGCGGGAGCCGATACCTGAGCCAGCCCCGGGTGCACGCCAGGATACGAACGTCACTGGCTTCGAGGCCAACTTCTTCGTTGAGCTCGCGGTAAAGGGCTTCTTCGGGAGACTCACGGTCGTGAATGCCGCCTTGCGGGAATTGCCAGGCGTCCTGGTTGATCCGGCGTGCCCACATCACCTGGCCCATGTCATTGGCGAGGATAATGCCCACGTTCGGACGGAAACCATCAGCATCGATCACGGCGCTCCCCCCTCGTAAACGCATGTTTCCGCATTGTTCCACAACAGTCGCGACACCGGCAAACCCGCTTGCGGGCCCGATGGGCAGGCTGCTCGAAAGGCGTTACGCTAACCGATTTCCACCCTTCGTTCCGCCTTTTATTTCGTTCATCTATCGGGAGTACCGAACCGTGCCATTGGCGATCTTTGATCTCGACAACACGCTGCTTGGAGGCGACAGCGACCACGCCTGGGGCGATTGGCTCTGCGAGCGCGGCATTCTGGACAGCGTCACCTACAAGACCCGCAATGACGCGTTCTACCAGGACTACCTCGCCGGCCAGCTCAATATCGAGGAGTACCTCAACTTCACGCTGGACATCCTGACACGCCACGATCGCGCCCAGCTCGACGCCTGGCATAAGGAATTCATGGCCGAATGCATCGAACCCATCATCCTGGCCAAAGGTGAAGCCCTGGTCGCCAAGCACCGCGATGCGGGCGACAAGCTGGTGATCATTACCGCCACGAACCGCTTCGTTACCGGGCCGATCGCGAAACGCCTGGGTATCGACACATTGATCGCCACCGAATGCGAAATGGATGGCGAGCGCTACACCGGTCGCATGACTGACATACCGTGCCTGAAGGAAGGCAAGGTCACCCGCCTGGCGCGGTGGATGGCCGAGCATGGCGAAACGCTCGAAGGCAGTTACTTCTACAGCGACTCGCACAATGACCTCCCGCTATTGGAAAAAGTCACTCACCCGTTTGCCGTGGACCCGGACGAAAAACTCCGGGCCGAGGCCGAAAAGCGCGGCTGGCCTGTCATCAGCCTGCGCGATTGAACGCCGCGCCGAAGGTCGAGAACCGAAACCGGGCGGTCATTGTTGTCGCCCTGGCCACGGGGCTTGCCCTGCTGGGCGACTCGATGCTCTACATCGCCCTGCCCGTCTATTGGCAGGAAGTGGGGCTCGACTCCCTCTGGCAAGTCGGCGCACTGCTCGCAGTCAACCGCTTCGTCCGCCTGCCCATCAATCCACTGATCGGCAGGCTTTACCATCGCATAACGCTTCGCACGGGCCTCTTGATCGCGGTCATCCTCGGTGCGATCAGCACACTGGGCTATGGCTTCGCGCAAGGCTTCATCGCCTGGCTGATCCTTCGCTCCATATGGGGCGTCGCCTGGTCACTGTTTCGTATCGGCGGGCTGGCGGCCGTGGTGCGCTGCGCCGACGAGGGTGAGCGCGGACGGGTAATGGGCCTGTATAACGGGCTCTATCGGTTGGGTAGCCTGGTCGGCATGCTCGTGGGCGGGGTTCTGGTAGTTGTGTGGGGCCTGCCTGCGCTGGCGTGGGCGTTCGGCATACTCACGCTTTTCGGTGTTCCGTTGATCCTGCTCGGATTCAGGCTCCCGCCGGCAACGGATGCACCCGCGCCGACATCGACGCACACCATTACACGACGCACCCCGATGTCACAGTGGCCGATCCTCCTCACCGGCGTCGGCATCTCACTACTCATCCCGGGCGTATTCACGTCGACCTTCAGTGCGCTCATCGCCCACCAGTACGGCACGACACTGGACCTGATTGGCTTCGTGATCGGCGCAACAGCCCTTTCCGGCATGCTGCAAGCCATACGCTGGATATGGGAACCCTGGCTGGGCACGCTGTTCGGGCACTGGTCGGACGGCCCGATAGGACGCCGCCCCTACCTCATCGTCGCGCTTCTGGTAGGCGCCGCCAGCTTTGCACCCATGGCGATGGGTATGCCGCTCGGGCTCTGGCTTGTCTGCACGCTGGTCCTGCTGCTGGCCTCAACTGCGCTGACCACACTCGCCGACGCCGCAGCCGCCGACACGGCGCGGCATGTGGGTGCCATTGGCTTCATGACACGCTACTCCATAGGGCAGGATCTCGGCGCAGCAGCGGGGCCAATTCTCGCCTACTTCCTCCTCCATCAGACGGGAGGGTTCGGGCTGCTCTATGGTGGCGGTAGCCTCCTGCTGCTCGGGTTGGGCGGCTATTGGTTGAGCCGCCCAGCCACGCCTCGCTGAGCTATAGCGGGGCTTATCGAGCCGCTTGCGCCTGCGCCGGAAGGACCTCAGGCATCGCGGAGGAATGGTGGTTGAGAATCCGCCATTCGCCGCCGGCACGTGAATACAGGAACGTGTAGCGCGCCTGGACGCTCTGGGCAGGCCCATCCGCTGGGGTGAGGTGGAAGGTATAGACGCCACTGTCGAGCGCGACGTCCGGCCCGAGCCTGCGGATTTCACGGTAGTTGATCTCGCCAACCGGCTTCAGCGGCAGGAAGTGATCGAAGTAGTCTTGGATCTCGGCGTTCGTCGTACGGACGCGGTTGGACACCGTGGGTTGAAGGACCGCATTACCGCTGTAGAGCGCCGCCACTTTCGCGGAATCTCCGGTCTGCAGTGCCTTGTTCCACTCATCGAACAGGGCGGCAATTTCGCGGTCTTGGGCATTGCTCGGTGCCTCGGCAACTTCGTCATAAATAAAGGGACTGGCCGGCTGGTCGGCAGAGGCCACTGGCAAAGCAAGCGCAAACAGTAGGCCGAGGGCAAGGGTGGGTTTTTTCATGGCATCGCTTTCCATACAGGTGACATCGGTACTGTGCCGCCCCCTGGATCGCGCGCCATCGGCCAAGTGGCGATACCCGCCTATGCCGATCGGCAGATAGGGCGCCTGTCCTTAAACCCGTTTTAATGAACCCCACCCTGCGCCTACGATTGGACCATGCCGTTATCTCAGCCACCCGAAAATGCGCTCGCACTGCGTAATCAATATCGCCAATGGGAAAGCCGCGCAGCCCGGCTGAGCCTGCTGGTCGACACCGGCCGGGAGCTGCCGTCCTTGCCTCCCGATGCCATGTGCGCTCAGGTCATGCGGCGGGCAGCCGCATTCTGCGCGATGGACCGAGGTGCCGTGCTGCGATGGGATGGGCATGGGCGGGACAGGCAAGTCGTTGCGCACTTCGGCCCGACCTCGCCTGATGCATGGCTGGCAGCCCTTAGCCCCGATATCAGTGCCATACGTGAGGCATGCTGCGCCCAGCGGGCCGACGCCGCGTTACCCGTATTGCTCCAGCTTCCGCTGAGCGGTGCGACGGGTGAGCCATTCGGGGTCGTACTGGTCGCAAGCCACGAGCCGATCAATCCGCCGGACGCAGAGGACCTCGAATCACTTCGTCTCCTGGCCACCGTACTGGCGACCCATTTGGAAAACGAGCGCCTCCAGGGCGATTTGCGAGCCCGGGAGCGGACCATGTCCGAACTGGTCCACCGATTGATGGCAGCGCAGGAAGATGAGCGCAGACGCGTCGCTTACGATCTGCACGACGGCGTTGCCCAAACCCTTGCCGGCCTTCACCAACATCTGCAGGGATACGCCGGCCGTTACCCCCCACAATCCACCGCCCAAGGCGAGGCGCTCAATGCCATTCTTGGATTGGCCCAGCGCTGCGTTCGGGAAACGCGACAGGCAATCGCGGGGCTGCGTCCACAATCGCTCGATGATTTTGGATTGGCTCATGCGCTCGACCGTGAAGCGGACCGCCTGCGGGAGGCTGGATTGCGCGTGACCTGGGAGAATCTATCGGATGCCCGCCTGCTCCCAGACGCGGAAATCACCCTTTTTCGAATCGCTCAGGAGGCCATCAACAACGTGCTCAAACATGCCGGCCCATGCCATGTCCGCTTGAGCCTGGCCATTGATGAAACCGACGTTGCGCTGCGCGTGCAGGACGACGGCCATGGCTTCGATTACCAAACCTCTACAGCGGCCTCCGGCGGCCATCGGTTAGGCCTTGCAGCCATGCGTGAACGCGCCACCCTGCTCGGCGGCAGCGTCGCCTGCCAGAGCGAGCCAGGACGTGGGACGCGCCTCGTTGCCCGACTACCGCTGACCAGACCGGAGACGCCATGACCCCACTCCGATTGGTCCTCGCCGATGACCATGAAGTCACCCGCGCCGGCTTCATCTCGATGCTCGAAGGCTGCGATGCGTTCGAAGTGATAGGCCAGGCGCCAGACGGCGATACTGCCCTGCGACTCTGCGAGTCCCTGAACCCTGACATCGCCATCATCGATATCCGTATGCCCGGCACGAACGGGCTCGGCGTGGCGCGTCTGCTGCAGCAACGCCAGCCGACGCTCAAGGTGGTGATGTTCACGATGTATGACAGCCCTGAACATCTGGAAGCCGCGATTGCCGCCGGCGCCGTAGGCTATCTGCTCAAGGATGCGACACGCGAGGAAGTGATCAGTGCGCTACAGCGCGTTGCCGCAGGCGAAGAGGCCCTGAACAGTGCAGTCAGCGCCCGTTTGCTGCGTCGCATCGCCGACCGGACCAGCAGCGGTGCGCCACCAAGCGCGGCGCTGACCAACCGGGAGCGGCAGGTGCTAGGCCTGGTCGCTGGCGGGTTCAGCAACCGTGAGATCGGCGAGAAGCTGGGCATCGCCGCCGGCACCGTCAAGGCACATGTGGAAAGGCTTATCGGCAAGCTCGGTGTCGCCGACCGTACTCAGGCAGCCGTTCGCGGCATTGCCCTCGGCCTGGTTGCGCCGCCGGATGCGGCCTGGCCGGAGCCGCCCGTGTGAAGCACAGACTCCATGAGCGCTGGGCGGACCTTCCCTTGCGTGGCAAGGCGCTGGTGGTCATTTCACTGCCACTGGTCATCCTGCTGCTGTCGCTGGTGTTGATCTATAGCACCGAGCGCCAGAGCGCCCAGGCCGAGGCCGACGTCCGTCGCGTACTCAAGGTCCAGGGTGATATCCAGGCCGTTCAAACCTCGCTGGCTGAAAGCGCCGCCAGTGTCCGAGGCTATCTACTGACCCGCCGTGACGACTTCCTGCCAAGTTACCTCGCCTCCATCCCGCACATACAAGCCGCGCTCGAGCGGCTCGACAAGAACATCCGCGACGCGGATGTGCGTAGTCACCTGGAGCGGATCCGCCCACTGATCGACCACAAGCTCGATGGCCTGGCCGTGCTCAGGGAAGGCGACATGCAGCAGGATCCGGAGCGGCTGACAGCGATCCTGATCGAGAACAAGCAGACGCTCGATGAGCTGCGGCGCGAGATCGCCGACATGCGTATCCGGGAAGACGCGCTGCTTGCCGAGCGCACCTCACAGGCCGCCGACCGGCGCCAGCAGTTGCTGCTCGCAACGATGCTTGCAGCGTTCTGCGGGCTGGTGGGCGCAATCGTCGCCGTCCTTTTGCTCTCGCGCGGGATCGTCAGCCGGGTGCATCTCGTTCAACGCAATGCGCGGCACCTGGCATTGGGCAAACCGCTGGAGCCTCGCCAGCCCGGTCATGACGAGATCGGCCGGCTCAGCGCCAGCCTGGAGGAAGCCAGCGAACGGCTTGCACAACGCGAGCGCGCCCTGCGCGACAACGAAGAGCGGCTGCGCCTGATCATCGAAGGGGTGCGTGATTACGGGATCTTCGCACTTGATACGGATGGCCGCGTGACGAGCTGGAATGCCGGAGCCGAGCGTATCAAAGGCTATAGCGAGCATGAAATCATCGGGCGTCATTTCTCGCTGTTCTACCCGCCCGAGGAATGCCCCGAGCATCCTCGCAATGCCCTGGACATGGCCGCGGAGAAAGGCCGGTATGAAGAGGAAGGTTGGCGGCAGCGCCGAGATGGCACACGGTTCTGGGCGAACGTGCTGATCACCGCACAGTACGATGCCAGCGGCACGCTGCGCGGCTTTTCCAAGATTACCCGCGACATCACCGATCGACGGGCGGCGGAGATCGAACTTCAGGCTGCACGTGAGGACGCTGAGAAGGCCAGCCAGGCGAAGAGCGAGTTCCTGTCACGCATGAGCCATGAATTGCGTACGCCGCTCAATGCCATCCTCGGCTTTGCACAGCTGCTCGACCTGGAGTCGCCGCGGCCGCAGGTCACGCACATCCTGCGCGCAGGTGAACACCTTTTGAACCTGATCAACGAGGTACTGGACATCGCGCGCATCGAGGCCGGCCGCCTACCGATTTCGTTGGAAGTGATCGACCTTCAGGCAATGCTCCACGAGGCGATGACGCTGATTTCCCCCCTGGCTAACGAAGCCAATATCACCTTGGCGCCATTGCCTGACGTACCGGAGGTCACGGGCGTCTGTGCTGACCGCCAGCGGCTGATCCAGGTACTGCTGAATCTGCTGTCCAACGCGGTGAAGTACAACCGGCCCGGCGGCGCCGTGCGGATTGAAGTGGCGCACCGTGGAAGTCGTGTCGAAGTGGCCGTGACCGATACCGGGCCGGGGATCAGCCAAGCCAGCATGGAGCGACTCTTCACGCCATTCGAACGCCTGGACGCGGACCCGTGTATCGAAGGCACCGGCCTGGGACTGGCCCTCAGCCGAAGCCTGCTCCAGGCCATGGATGGACAGTTGACCGCCTCCAGCGAGCCGGGCGTCGGCAGCCGCTTCAGCTTTACGCTGCCTGCAATGCCACTCCAGGCGCGCCCGGCAGACGCTGGGCCCAGGACCGTTCTTCCAATCGGTTCGTTGCCGGCTCCATCGTCCAGGCACGCTGAACGACGTGTACTGTGCATCGAGGACAACCTCGCCAGCCTTTCGCTCATTGAAACCCTCGTCCAGCGACGCGACGGCATCCACCTGCTGTCCAGCATGCAGGGCCAGCTGGGGCTGGATCTTGCGCGTAAGCACCGTCCTCATCTCATACTGCTCGACGCCCAGCTGCCCGATATGCCTGGCATCCAGCTACTGCAGCGCCTGAAGGCAGACGCCGCCACGCGTCATATTCCAGTTCTGGTGATTACGACGGACGCCTGCCCTACGCCTGACCGCGCGCTGCTCGAGGCAGGCGCCGAGGCCACCCTCACCAAACCCCTTCGCGTCCCGGCGTTCCTGGCGCTTCTGGACCATCATCTGCCGGAGCCTGCATGACACACGACTTCCGCATCCTCGTGATTGACGATCAGCGTCCTAACCTGGAACTGGTCGAGCAACTGCTCGCCCGGGAAGGACTGACTAACGTCCTAAGCAGCACCCAGCCCACCAAAGCACTCAGCCTGTACAACGGCTTCGAACCGGACCTGGTGATCCTTGACCTGCACATGCCCGAATTCGATGGCTTCGCCCTGCTCGAGCAGCTCAATCGGCGTATTCCGCCTACGGACTACGTGCCCATTCTGGTGCTTACGGCGGACGTGACGCGGGAAACGCGGTTGCGCGCCCTGGCGCTTGGCGCGAAGGACTTCATCAGCAAACCGCTCGACGCACTCGAGACGATGCTACGGATCTGGAATCTGCTGGAGACACGGGCGCTCTACAAGGCCCTGCGAAGTCGATTATCGACGGATGATCTGGAAGCGATCCTGCTGCCGCTGGCAGCGCAGCGGGCCGGTAATTACTGATACGCCCCATGCCATGACGCCGCGAGAGACGGGGCAGGCAGCGGCAGAGGGCCGTTTGCCACACCCCGCTGCGTCTGCGCTTATGCCAAGAACAGTCGGTAGGCCGGATTGTTCGTCTCGTCCCAGTAGGGATAGCCAATCTGCTCCAGCGCCATGGGTACGAGATGGCGCTCCTCTTCGGGCACCTGCATACCGGCAACCACGCGACCATCGGCCGAACCGTGGTTGCGGTAATGGAACATGGTGATGTTCCAACGGCCACCGAGCTTGGTCAGGAAGTTGAACAATGCACCCGGCCGCTCCGGGAATTCGAAACGCAGCACCATTTCTTCGCTGACCGCCTCGGAATGCCCCCCGACCATATGGCGGATGTGCAGCTTGGCCAGCTCATTGTCCGTGAGGTCCAACACTGGAAAGCCCTGCTCCCGCAGGTTGGCCACCAGGGTATCGCGCGGATCGTTTTCCGGATGCGTCTGCACCCCCACGAAGATGTGGGCCTCGCGATCGGTGTGGTAGCGGTAGTTGAATTCGGTGATCTGGCGCTTGCCGATGGCTTCGCAGAACGCCTTGAAGCTGCCTGGCCGCTCCGGAATGGTCACCGCGATAATCGCTTCGCGCTTTTCACCAAGCTCCGCCCGCTCGGCGACATGGCGCAGCCTGTCGAAGTTGACGTTCGCCCCCGAGTCGATGCCGACCAGCACCTGGCCGGTCACCCCTTCACGCTCGACGTACCGCTTGATGCCGGCAACTGCCAATGCACCGGCCGGCTCGGTGATCGAGCGGGTATCGTCATAGATGTCCTTGATCGCCGCGCAGATTTCATCGCTGCTGACAGTGATCACCTCATCCACATAATGGCGGCACAGCTCGAACGTATGCTGGCCGATCTGCGCGACCGCTACACCGTCTGCGAACAATCCCACTGATGGCAACACCACCCGCTCACCGGCTGCCATCGCCTGCTGCAGGCAATTGGAGTCGTCCGGCTCGACACCGATGACCTTGGTCTCAGGGTGCAGGTATTTGACGTACGCTGCAATACCGGCAATCAGACCACCACCCCCGACGGGGACGAACACCGCATCGATGGGCCCCTGGTGCTGACGGAGAATTTCCATCGCGACAGTGCCCTGCCCGGCGATGACATGGGGGTCGTCGTAGGGATGGATATAGACGAGGCCCTTCTCCTCGACCAGCTTGAGCGAGTGCGCCAGCGCCTCGGGAAACGCATCGCCGTGCAGCACGACCTTACCGCCGCGCGAGCGTACGCCCTGTACCTTGAGCTCCGGCGTGGTACGCGGCATGACGATGGTGGCTTTCACGCCCATTTGGCGAGCAGCGAGCGCAAGGCCCTGGGCATGGTTGCCGGCCGAAGCGGTCACCACACCCCGCGCCAGCTCTTCCGGGCTGAGCTGCGCCAGCTTGTTGTAGGCGCCACGGACCTTGAACGAAAAGACCGGCTGGAGATCCTCGCGCTTGAGCAGAATCTCGTTGCGCAGCCGCTCCGAGAGCTGACGCGCTGGCTGCAGCGGGGTTTCCACGGCGACATCGTAGACGCGCGAGGTGAGGATCTTCTTCACGTACTGTTCGAGCATGGCAGGCACTGCGGTTCGGTCGAATGGGGTCAGCGAGTGTAACGCCCCAAGCGTTGAGCGGCCACGGCAATGGGCCTACCAAACCGGCAATCGTCCGAACGCCTGTCGGCGGCTGGATCGGCGTGGTCGCACCGACCTTGGTTACGTGTAGATTGGTGGGAGGTCGTTCGCAGCCGAGGGCACATGCATGCAACAAAAGAAGAAGATCTTGCTGACGGGCGCGAGCCGCGGGATTGGTCATGCAACGGTAAAGCACTTCAACGCGGCCGGGTGGCAGGTCTTCACCGCATCCCGTCACGATTGGGTAGCCGAATGCCCGTGGGCAGAAGGGTTGCTGAACCATATCCACCTGGATCTGGAAGATATCGACCAAGTGGAAGCAACCCTGCCTTTGATCCGCGAAAAGATCGGCGGCCGGCTGGATGCGCTGGTGAACAATGCCGGTATGTCGCCCAAGGACGAGAATGGCGAAAGGATGGGCGTGCTCAAGAGCGACTATGCCACCTGGGTCAGCGTCTTCAACGTCAACCTGTTCTCGACCGCCCTGCTCGCCCGCGGGTTGTTCGACGAACTCAAGCTGGCGGGCGGTAGCATCATCAACGTGACGTCGATTGCGGGCTCCCGTGTTCATCCGTTTGCCGGTAGCGCCTATGCCGCCTCCAAAGCCGCACTCTCGGCGCTGACACGAGAAATGGCACACGAATTTGGCTGCCACGGCATACGCGTGAACGCGATCGCCCCGGGCGAGATCGACACCTCCATTCTTTCCAGCGGCACGGAACAGATCGTCGAGCGGGACATCCCGATGCATCGGCTCGGCAAGCCGGAGGAAGTGGCGTCGCTGGTTTATTTCCTGTGCAACTCAGGCGCGTCGTATGTGAATGGGGCGGAGGTTCATGTGAACGGCGGGCAGCACGTTTAGGCGGATGGAGCTCGAACGGTGAGGCAGGCTACAGTCCGCCAAAGGCTATGCCTGGACGCGAAGTCCATCTGTCACCGGGTTGGTTGGGCGTCTGGGCTTCGGACCTTACGGCCGTGAACAACCGTAGATCCGTAGGGTGGAATCCCCGAAGGGCTTTCACGGTTTACCTCGGGCAATACGCACCTCGGGGCGAGTGCCTGACCATAACGGCGTTGCCTGTACGACTGTTGAGCGCACGACGAGAGCTACCCGCTTCGGCACCAATCGCTCGGTGGGTTACGCGTCGCTAACCTACCCTTCAATGCTAAGAGCGGCAATGAAGAGTCTCTGCCGTTTTCACCCTGGAGCCGCGCAAGTACAGACGCCGCGTAATGGGGCCCTGTCAGGAGGCTGAGCGTAGGCGTTGCGTAGACGGTTGAGCGGCATGGATGCCGCGAGAGCGACGACGGGCCAGGACGGCCCGTGGGCGCGGGCCCTCGGAGCGGCGGTGAAGCGAAGGAACCCGAAACGAAGCAACGCGCAGTGCAGGGCCGTATGTCGGGGCGGCCTTCTTTTGGGTTAGGTTTTCTTGGCCGCTCAAGAAAAGGTAACTCGGCCGTAAGGGCCGAAATCCGAGCGTCCAAGCGACGCGGTAATGGATAGGCTTCAGCCCCGGAACCAGCGCCATCCGAGGACGAAGCCCACCTTACGATCTACAGCGACACCGAAGTTTCACCTGAGCCATAGCAAAGTAGAAGCCTTCGGGCTTCCGCCCTACCCAAGGCGCGCCCCTCGGCGCAAAACACCCGCGCGCCCCACCCGCCCTACAGCCCACGTCGGCACGGGACCTCGGTGGGCTAAACCCCACCCTCACCGCTAACCGATCACGTCACCGGCGCCGGATTGAACAGCGTCAAATCGTTATGCAGCCGATGCTTCTCAGCCCACGTCTGCTTCCGCCCACTCGCGACATCGAGATAAAGCTGGAATATCTCCCAGCCCAACTCATCCAGCGACAACCGCCCCGACGTCACCCGGCCCGCATCGACGTCAATGAGGTCCGGCCAGCGTTCGGCCAGCTGCGTACGCGTCGCAACCTTGATTACCGGCACCATCGACAGGCCATACGGCGTACCCCGGCCTGTGGTGAAGATGTGCAGATTCATGCCCGCAGCCAGCTGCAAGGTGCCGCAGATGAAATCGCTGGCCGGCGTTGCACAGTAGTACAGCCCCTTCCCGCGCACCCGCTCTCCAGGCGCGACCACACCGGCGATCGGGCTGGAGCCGGATTTCGCGATCGACCCCATCGCCTTCTCGACGATGTTGTTCAGCCCACCTTTCTTGTTGCCAGGCGTCGTGTTGGCGCTGCGGTCAGCACGGCCACGATCGAGATAGCGGTCGTACCAGTCCATTTCGCGGACGAGTGCTTCGGCCACGTCCTTGTTCGCAGCGCGCGGCGTCAGCAGATGGATGCCATCGCGCACCTCGGTGTTTTCCGAAAACATCACGGTCGCACCCGCGCGCACCAGCAGATCCGCGGCGATGCCGAGCGCAGGGTTGGCCGTAACGCCCGAGAAGGCGTCACTGCCGCCACACTGCATGCCAACGACCAGCTCGGACGCCGGGCATGTCTCGCGGCGCCGCTCATTGAGCACCTTCAGCCGCGCCTCGATCATCTCCATGATCTGCTCGACCATCCCAACGAAACCCGTATTGGAATCCTGCAGGCGGAACAGCCAGTCTTCCTCGTCCATGCCACTGGTGAGTTCATCACCCGGCATCAACTGACTCGCTTGCAACTTCTCGCAGCCCAAGCTGATGACCAGCGCCTGGCCGCCCAGGTTGGGGTTACGGCTGATGTTGTGCAAGGTGCGAATCGGAACCACGGCATCCGGTGCGTTGATCGCGACGCCACAGCCATAGCTGTGGGTCAGCGCGATCACATCATCGACGTTCGGGTATTTCGGCAGGATTTCCTTACGTACACGCTCGACGCAATGGTCAAGCACGCCGGTCACGCATTGAACGGTGGTGGTTACCCCCAGGATGTTGCGCGTGCCGACCGAGCCGTCCGGGTTGCGGAAGCCTTCGAAGGTATACCCTTCGAGCGGTTCGGGTGTCGGCGCCTTGAGCGTCGCCATGGGCAGATCGTCGAGTGCGGGTGCATCCGGAATGTTGATCAGCTGCTCGGTGACCCAGACGCCACGCGGGATGGGCTTCAGTGCATAGCCGATCACCGTGCCGTAGCGCACCACGGCGCCGCCTTCGGCAATATCAACCAGCGAGACCTTGTGGCTCTGCGGCACGGCTTCCAATGTAACCAGCCCGTCCGGGAATTGCCCGCCCGCCGACACGCCCTGCTCATTCACCACGATGGCGACGTTGTCGTCTGGATGAAGCCGGATGTAACGGGGTGAATCCTGGTGTTCGATCAACTGCATGAGTGTGTTCCTTTTTGTTATCGCATCAGGCTGAAGCGGGTGCGCCTGCCGGTGTAGACGGCGTACGCAATACGGGCAGGATGACAATGGATCCACTGTTCACGTTGCCGTCCTTCTTATGTGGCGGAGCATCAAGGTTCGATGATTGCGCAATCAATCAGATCTAAATCTTGGCTGCTCATGTAACTCAACACGGCGAGCTTACTCTGATTGCGCAATCATTCAAGATCGCTCTGACGAAAACCCTTGCACAGCCTGTTCAGGTGGTCGAGCGGTCGATAATGTGAAAACCGGTGTCATGGCGCAGCGGCACGGATGACGTGGCGTCACCGTTGAAACGCTGCAGCAGGGCCTCTGCGACAAGCGTTCCCACCCGAGTGCCGTCGACGCTGACCGTCGATAGGGGTGGATGAACATGCGCAGCCGCGGACAGATCGCCGAAGCCAAGGATGGCCAGCGAATCCGGGACGGCAATGCCGCGGCTCGCCGCCTCTGCCAATGCACCCTGCGCAACGGTATCGGAGCTACAAACGATCGCGTCGGGCTCGGCACCGCTGTCAAGCAACTGACGCAGGCCATCGCGGCCGCTCAGCAGTGTCGCGGGCGCCTTGAGCGTAGCAAAAGGGACTTCCTTGGCGCCGCGCGCGTGCAATTGATCGACGACCGCCCTGCCCCGCCGCAACGCACGCGCATCGTCCACAGAGATCACGGCAATGCGACGGTAGCCCTTGTCGACCAGATGGTCTGCCATGGCCTGTCCAACCTGCTCGTGCGAAAAGCCCACCTGCATATCAATTGGCTGGCTACTGAGGTCCCATGCTTCCACAACGGGAATTCCGGCCTGAACAAGGCGTTCTCGGCTTTGCTCGGTATGCAGCGTACCGGTGAGGACGATGCCGTCCGGCCTTCGCCCCAGGACAGCGCCCAGCAAACGCTCTTCCTGTTCGGCCGAGTAGCCTGTCAGGCCGATCATGCTCTGGTAGCCCGCCAGGGTAAGGCGGTCCATGAGTGCCTGAACGGTATCGGCAAAGATCGAGTGCGCAATGGTGGGTACGAAGATGGCAACCAGCCGACTACGGTTGGACGCGAGCCCACCGGCCAGCATGTTCGGAACGTAACCGGTGATCCGCACCGCCTCCAGCACCTTTTTCCGAGCTGCCTCGCTGACAATCTCGGGACGATGGAGCGCGCGCGATACGGTGATGGGCGACACCCCAGCAACCTTGGCGACATCGATGAGCGTAGGGCTGCCGGTAACGCCACGATCGACAGGCAGACTGGATTTGCCGGATTTCTTTGCCATGTGGGCCGCTGGGTCGGTAAGAGAACCTCATCTTACCGGCCCAACCGACCTCATGCAGCCATCCCGGGAAGGCGCGTCCTCCGCGGAAGGAGGATCAGCAGGAAGGGCTGCGCGAACACATCATCCGCCTCACCGGCACGGCAAGGCGGATGCGCGATTCGCTTACTGCGGGCCGAGCTTCTTCATCAGGTCGTGCAGCATCTCGACTTCTTCACCGGTCAGGTCGACCAGCGGGGCGCGGACCGGACCTGCGTCGTAGCCAGCCAGCTTGGCGCCAGCCTTGACGATGCTGACTGCGTAGCCGCCGCGACGATTGCGGATATCCAGGTATGGCAGGAAGAAATCATCGATCAGGCGGCCGACAGTTTCGTGATCTTCGGCTGCAATGGCCTTGTAGAAGTCAATCGCCGTCTTCGGGATGAAGTTGAAGACTGCAGACGAGTAAACCGGCACGCCCATGGCCTTGTAGGCAGCGGCGTAGACTTCGGCAGTCGGCAGGCCGCCGAGGTAGGTCAGGCGCTCGCCCAGGCGGCGGCGGATGGCAACCATCGGCTCGATCTCACCAACGCCGTCCTTGAAGCCGATCAGGTTCGGGCAACGCTCGGCCAGGATTTCCAGGCTCTCGGGCGTCAGGCGGCAGACGTTACGGTTGTAGACGACCACACCGAACTTGACCGACTTACAAACGGCCTCGATGTGCGCAACCAGGCCTTCCTGGCAGGTTTCGGTCAGGTAGTGCGGCAGCAGCAGGATACCAGCGGCGCCCTGACGCTCGGCTTCCTGAGCGAAGGCGATCGCCGTGCGGGTCGGACCGCCTGCGCCGGCAAGGATCGGAACCTGACCACGGCAGGTATCGACCGCGACGCGGACGATGTCAGAGAATTCCTTTTGCTCGAGCGAGAAGTATTCGCCCGTGCCACCTGCAGCGAACAGCGCGCTTGCGCCGTAGGGTGCCAGCCAATCCAGGCGACGCTTGTAACCTTCGGCGTTGAAATCGCCGTTCGCGTCGAAGTCAGTGACCGGGAAGGACAGCAGGCCAGAGGAGAGGATGGACTTCAGTTCTTGTGGGCTCATTGTTAGAAGACCTTATACAGGTGAGTGAACGACGACGTAGTTATACGTCATCGTACAACTACATAGCAAACCGTTTTTCTGCGCATGCCCGGTTTCCACTTCCGCATTCGACTAAAGTCGAAGTTATCGCGCGAAGGTAGAGTATTTCTGGCGTGTAGCGCAGCGCCAACAACCATTCAGCTGGCGCAATTGCTGCCAACGGCCCGGCTTATTGACATGGTATCCCCTCCGCAGACACTATTCCACAACGTCATACGACGACATATAACAAGCAAAACAATCGAGGAATGTTCATGGCCAATAGCGAGAACAGCGTCGTCTTCGAGCGGCTCCTGCTCACCGGCGCGGCCGGTGGGCTGGGCAAAGTGCTCCGAGAAGCCTTGCGTCCCTACGCGCGCGTCCTTCGCCTTTCCGACATCGCCGGTATGGCGCCAGCCGAAGGGCCACACGAAGAAGTGGTCACGTGCGACCTGGCCGACAAGGCCGCAGTCGATGCACTTGTCGAAGGCGTGGACGCCATCCTGCACTTCGGCGGCGTTTCCGTCGAACGCCCCTTCGAAGAAATTCTCGGGCCAAACATCTGCGGCACCTTCCATATCTATGAAGCGGCTCGTCGCCATGGCGTCAAGCGCGTTGTCTTCGCCAGCTCCAATCACGTCATAGGCTTCTACAAGCAGACCGAAACGCTCGATGCGAACTCGCCGCGTCGTCCCGACGGTTACTACGGCCTGTCCAAGTCGTACGGTGAAGATCTGGCCAGCTTCTACTTCGATCGCTACGGCATCGAGACTGTCAGCATCCGCATCGGCTCGTCGTTCCCCGAGCCAAAGAACCGCCGGATGATGCGTACCTTCCTGAGCTATCGCGACTTGACCGAATTGCTGCGCTGCTCCCTGACCGCCCCTAATGTTGGCCACACGGTCGTGTACGGCATGTCTGACAACGACGGGGTATGGTGGGACAACCATCTGGCAGCACACCTCGGTTTCAAGGCGCAAGACAGCTCACGTCCATTCAAGGACAAGATCGAAGCCCAGCCGCCACTGGCGCCGGACGATCCCAACGCCATCTACCAGGGCGGTGCCTTTACCGCCGAAGGCCCGTTCGAGAGCTGATCCCAGCCACCCGCGATCCATAAAAACACGAACAAGGACGCACGCATGCAAGCCGAACTCATCCTCGATGCGCGCAACGGCACGGGCGAAAGCCCGGTGTGGGAACCACGTGAAGGTGCGCTTTACTGGGTCGACATTCCTGCAGGCCGCCTACATCGTTGGAAACATGGCGTGCACGACACCTGGCAGGCCGATGAAATGCTCGCCTGCATCGCCCGTCACGCAAACGGGGGCTGGATCGCGGGGATGCAGTCCGGCCTGTTTCATCTTGCACCCAAAGCGGACGGCACGCTTGCCCACTCCCGCCTGGCTCAGGTCGAGCATGCCAAGGCTGAGATGCGCTTCAATGATGGTCGATGCGATCGCCAAGGTCGCTTCTGGGCCGGGACGATGCACACCGACATGGGCGCAGGGCACAGGGTTGGAAAGGTCTATCGCCACGTACACGGAGACGAAGCGCTCCCGTCGCAATTGGAAGATTTCATCGTACCGAACGGCCTGGCCTTCAGCCCGGACGGCAAAATCATGTACCTGTCCGACTCCCACCCCAGCGTGCAAATGATCTGGGCATTCGATTACGACACCGACACCGGCACGCCGCACAACCGCCGCGTATTCGTGGATATGAATGCCCACCCCGGCCGCCCTGATGGCGCAGCCATCGACGAAGATGGCTGCTACTGGATCTGTGGCAACGACGCCGGCCTGATACACCGTTTCACACCAGACGGCCGCCTCGACCGTTCACTCGAGGTGCCAGTGAAGAAACCCGCCATGTGCGCCTTTGGCGGCGCGGGTCTCGATACGCTTTTTGTTACTTCGATACGCCCCGGTGGGGATCTTTCCGATCAGCCCCTCGCCGGTGGCGTATTTGCTCTGAAGCCTGGAGTGCGTGGCCTGGAGGAGCCTTCTTTCATCGCCTAGCGCTAAAAAAATCGCGACACGGAAACACACAACAACAACACTGGAGAGCTCCTTATGTTTCTCAAACGCACACTATTGGCCGCGCTACCCCTGGCATTCAGCCTTGCTGCGTCGGTCCACGCTGCAACGACCCTGAAAGTCGCCGAGATTCACCCGGCCGGGTACCCAACCGTGGTCGCCATGGAGAACATGGCGAAGAAGCTGCAGGAAGCCACCAACGGCGAGATCACCTATCGCATGTTCGCAGGCGGCGTCCTGGGTTCGGAGAAGGAAGTGGTCGAGCAGACCCAGCTTGGGGCCGTACAGCTCACCCGCGTCAGCCTGGGCTCAGTAGGCCCGGTCGTTCCGGACACCAACGTCTTCAACATGCCGTTCGTGTTCCGTGACGTCGACCATATGCGCAAGGTCATCGACGGCGAGATCGGCCAGGAAATCCTCGACAAGATCACCAACTCGCAGTTCAACATGGTCGGGCTGGCATGGATGGAAGCCGGCAGCCGCTCGATCTACACCAAGAAGCCTGTCCGCAAGATCGAAGACCTCAAGGGCATGAAGATCCGCGTGATCGGCAACCCGCTGTTCATCGACACCCTCAACGCCATGGGCGCCAACGGCGTGGCCATGAGCACCGGTGAAATCTTCAGCGCCCTGCAGACCGGCGTGATCGACGGTGCGGAGAACAACTCCCCGACACTGCTCGAGCACAACCACTACCAGGTCGCGAAGTACTACACCCAGACCCACCACCTGATCCTCCCCGAGCCGCTGATGATGTCCAAGACCACTTGGGAGTCGCTGACGCCCGAGCAACAGCAGCTGGTGAAGAAATTCGCCCGTGAAGCGCAGATGGAAGAGCGCAAGCTGTGGGAAGAGAAGGAAAAAGCGAGCGACGAGAAGCTCAAGGCTGCCGGTGTCGAGTACATCGAAGTCGATACCAAGCCCTTCTACGACGCTACCGCTCCGGTCCGCGAGAAGTACGGCGCACCCTACGCCGACCTGATCAAGCGCATCGAAGCCGTCAAGTAATACCTCGAAGCGACGTGGCGGCGCCCTGCCGCCACGTCAACGGTGAAGTCTCATGAAAAACGTCGTACTGCGCTTTAATGATGTGGTCTACAAGGCCTGCATCTGGGTCGCGGGGCTGTCCATCGCGGTGATGGCCCTGATCATCCCGGTTGGCATTTTTTACCGTTACGTACTGAATGCCGGCCTGAGCTGGCCCGAGCCGGTTTCGATTCTCCTGATGGTGCTCTTCACGTTCATCGGTGCAGCCGCAGGCTACCGCGCCAATGCGCACATGGCCGTTGCAATGGTCAGCGACCGTTTGCCTGACAGCGTGCAACCCATCATTACCGTGTTCGTTCGGATCGCAATGGGCGCCATTGCGTTGTTCATGACCATCTGGGGCTACAAGCTCTGTGTGGCGACCTGGTACCAATACCTGGACAGCATTCCGTTCCTGCGCGTCGGGATTTCCTATGCGCCCATTCCGCTGGGTGGCGCCCTGACGCTGCTCTTCGTGATCGAGCAGCTGCTGTACGGTGATCAAAGCAAACGTCGCGCGGTGGATTACGAAGCCGACGATAGCAAGGAGGCCGTGTAAATGGACGCCGCCATTCTGTTGGGCAGCTTCGTCATTCTGATTATCCTGCGGGTTCCGGTGGCGTACTCGCTGGGCCTTGCGACACTCATTGGCGCCTGGTGGATCGAGATTCCCTTCCAGGCAGTAATGATTCAGATCGCCGGTGGCGTGAACAAATTCTCGCTACTGGCGATTCCGTTCTTCGTACTCGCCGGCGCAATCATGGCGGAAGGCGGCATGGCCCGCCGCCTGGTTGCGTTCGCAGGTGTTCTGATTGGCTTCCTCCGGGGCGGTCTCTCTCTGGTGAACATCACGGCATCCACGTTCTTTGGCGCGATCTCCGGTTCGTCGCTCGCAGACACTGCATCGGTTGGTTCGGTGCTGATTCCGGAAATGGAGCGCAAGGGTTACCCGCGTGACTTTTCCACGGCGGTGACCGTGTCGGGTTCGGTCCAGGCGCTGCTGACGCCGCCGAGCCACAACTCGGTGATCTACTCGCTCGCCGCCGGCGGCACCGTATCGATCGCGGCGCTGTTCATGGCAGGTATCGGCCCGGGGCTTCTGATGAGCGCCGTGCTGATGACGATGTGCCTGATCTTCGCCAAGCGCCGCAATTACCCCAAGGGCGAGGTCATTCCGCTCAAGCAGGCGCTGAAGATCTGCGTTGATGCGCTCTGGGGCATGATGACAATGGTCATTATCCTCGGCGGTATCATCTCGGGCGTATTCACGGCGACCGAATCGGCTGCGATCGCAGTGGTCTGGTCGTTCCTGGTGACGATGTTCGTCTATCGCGACTACAAATGGAGCCAGCTGCCTCTGTTGATGCACCGCACGGTGCGGACGCTGTCGATCGTGATGATCCTCATCGCCTTCGCTGCGAGCTTCGGCTACATCATGACGCTGATGCAGATCCCCTCGAAGATCACCACATTGTTCCTGACCCTGTCAGACAACCGCTACGTGATCCTCATGTACATCAACATCATGCTGCTGGTACTGGGCACACTGATGGACATGGCGCCGCTGATCCTCATCCTCACACCGATCCTGCTGCCCGTCGTCACCTCCATTGGGGTAGATCCGGTGCACTTCGGCATGATCATGCTGGTCAACCTGGGTATCGGCCTCATCACACCGCCCGTTGGCGCGGTGTTGTTCGTGGGCGCAGCAGTCGGCAAGGTGACCATCGAGCAGACGGTGAAGGCGCTGTTGCCGTTCTACGTCGCACTGTTCATGGTACTGCTGGCTGTTACCTATGTTCCGGCCATCTCGCTGTGGCTGCCTAGCGTCGTACTCTGATCGCACCATTTGGGGCGGGCGGCGCGCAAGCGCCCCCGCCCTTTTCTTTTCGCAACAAAAATACGGCAGCAGCGTCTGCCATAGCACAAGGAAAGTCAGCCCCCGATGTCTTCTCCTGCCTTGTTTCCCCGTTATGTCGCTGTCGCGCTCCTGGCACTGCTCGCCAGTAGCTTTGCAGGCAACCATGTAGCCGCCCGGATCGCGTTCGATAACGATACGGGTCTGCTCCTGGCCATTCTGTGTCGTTCCGGCGTGGCGATGGTCGTCCTGATCGGGCTTGTTCTCTGGCAACGCCAGCCTCTCGACCTGCCGCCCGGTGCATGGCGCTGGCAGTTGATACTGGGCCTGCTGATCGCCACCCAGAGCCTGTGCCTCTATACAGCCGTCGCGCGTATTCCCGTCGCGCTGGCTCTGCTGATCAACAACACCTTCCCGATCATGCTGGCGCTGTTGACCTGGGCACTCGGCGGCTCCGCACCGACCCGCAACGCGGTTTTCGTGATGACCCTGATCCTGGTTGGCCTGGTGCTGGCACTTGACATCCCGACGCGTCTGTCGGGATCGGAGCCCATGGGCCCGGAGTGGACACTCGGCATCGTTGCCGCCTTCGCGGCCGCACTGGTGTTCGCCGTCGCGCTGTGGATCACCGACAAGAAGCTATCAACCCTTCGCGGCTCGGTACGCAGCATGCTGACGTTGATCATCGTGTTCGGCAGCATGTCCCTGGCGGGTAGCGCCGACCTGGTGCCCGGCGGCATGTCCACGCCATCCACGAGCACGGGATGGATCGCCCTGGCGGCATTGGTCACCCTGTATGGCATTGCCTTTACGATGCTGTTCGTCACGGTACCGCGCCTGAATATGGCGCAGAACGCGCCCGTGATGAATGTTGAGCCAATCGTTTCGCTGTTACTGGGCTGGTTGCTTCTCGGTCAGGTGCTCAATGGCATGCAGCTGGCCGGCGGCGCGGTCGTACTCACCGGCATCGTGATCCTTACGTTGCGCAAGGCATGAGGATAGATTGAAGCGCTTTGCACCACGACAAAGGGCGCCTAGGCGCCCTTTGTTTCAGTCTCAGCCGTCTCATGGGCCTGACGAAGCCGCTCACGGCTATTGGTCAAGTGCAGGCGCATGGCCGCACGGGCGGCGTCTGCATCACGACGGGCGATTGCCTCGAAAATCTGCTCATGCTCGCGCGACAGGCGCAGCATGTACTGCTGCTGGTCGGCATGGGCAATGTGCGCTGAATTCAGGCGGGTACGTGGGATGATGCTCGTGCCCAGGTGCATGAGGATGTCGGTGAAGTACCGGTTACCGGTGGCCTTGGCAATGTGAAGGTGGAACTGGAAGTCCGCGGACACTGCGTCGCTGGCGTGTGCGGCCCCCTCGTTCATTACATCCAGCGCATCCCGGATCGCCTGTAGCTGTTCGACGGTGTGACGCTGGGCCGCCAGCCCGGCCGACTCGATTTCGACGCTGATACGGAATTCGAGCACCGCCATGACATCACGCAACGTAACGATGGTCGCCGGATCGATGCGGAAGCCACTGGGGCTCGGGATATCCAGTACAAACGTACCGATCCCATGGCGCGTCTCGACGAGCCCGGCCGCCTGCAGGCGTGAAATCGCCTCTCGCACGACCGTACGGCTAACCCCCTGCTCTTCCATGATCGCGGACTCGGTGGGCAGCTTTTCGCCCCGTTTGATCTGACCATCGCGGATACGCTGCGACAGCTCCGCCACCAACTCCTGAGCGAGGCTACGGTGTTTCTTACGCGGGCGCGCTTGCGGTTGCGGGACCTGAGTTTCCATGAGTCGAATCTGTGATAGGGGCGAAGCCAGCATAGTACCCTAAAGGCAACTTGTACGACGACCATGTGGCGACAGTTCGTCATCCATGGCCTTGGAGCGGGCCTTGGGGCGAGACCTCGTACAGCGCCACACACTATAATCCGCCGCTCTCTTCTCCCGTGGATCTCGACATGACTCAGGATCAGCTCAAGCAGGCGGTGGCACAGGCAGCCATCGACTACGTTCTTCCCAAGCTCGACAGCCGGAGCATCATCGGCGTCGGTACAGGGTCCACTGCGAATTTCTTCATCGACGCGCTTGCACAGCACAAAACCGAATTCGACGGCGCCGTCGCGAGCTCCGAGGCGACCGCGGCGCGCCTGAAGCAACATGGCATTCCGGTCTACGACCTCAACAGCACCAGTGAGCTCGAGTTCTACGTCGACGGCGCAGACGAGGCCGACGAGCATCTGCACCTGGTCAAGGGCGGCGGCGCGGCGCTCACCCGCGAGAAGATCGTGGCCGCCGTGGCCCGCACGTTCGTCTGCATCGCCGATGCGAGCAAGCGGGTCCCCGTTCTGGGTGCCTTTCCGCTGCCGGTCGAAGTCATCCCGATGGCTCGCAGCCACGTCGCACGCCAACTGGTGAAGCTTGGCGGTGACCCGGTCTACCGTGAGGGCGTGACTACTGATAACGGCAACATCATTCTCGATGTGCATAACATGAGCATCACCGACCCGGTGAAACTCGAGGCCGACATCAACGCCATCGTCGGCGTCGTGACCAATGGCCTGTTCGCAGCTCGTCCCGCGGACCTGCTGCTGTTGGGCACCGCGAATGGCGTAGAGACGCTCAAGCGCGACTGATCGCCCGTTGTTGCACAAGAAAGGACGCGTTGAGCGTCCTTTCTTTTTTCAGGGCCCCTTCTTCTCGAATCGATAGAAGAGGTTAGGTTCGCTAATTAGATACAACGCACCGTTGTTGTCCGTTGCTACCCCTTCGGCCTGGGGTATCGACTTCTCCAGCCCATGCTGGCCAGCCAACAGCGACAGCGAGCTGATCGGTTTGCCATCAGGTTCGAGCTCAAGCAATAACCGGGACTCGTCCGACAGCACGAGCAGATGCCCGGTGCGCTCGTCGTAGTCCAGACTGGACAGGTCCCGCACGAAAAGCCCGCGATCCCGATCGGCATCCTCGGTAACCGCTACGGAAACCGGAGCGTCGTTTTCGCTCAGGTGGGGAAAGCCTGTCACTTCATAAATGCGTACCGGATCGCGCTCCTTGGCCACCAGCAGACGCTTGTTGGTCCGGTCGTAGGCCAGGCCCTCGAATCCCTTGTTGCCATTCGTATCGATCCCGATCGCCAGCTGCTGGCGGCCGTCCGCATCAACGAACGTCGTGGCATCGTCGATCTGCACGTCGATCAGCGTTTGCGTTCGCTCGTCCGTGATGACGTACCGGCCCGGCGCGACATACTCAATGGCCTCCGGATCCTGGAATCCACGGAGCTCGATGCGGCGCAGAACCTCTCCCTCGAGCGAAAGCTCGACCAGGCTGACCGGATTGGCATTGGTGACGCTGAACAGCGTGTTGCGCTGCGGATCGTAGGTGAGCGCCGACAGGTTTTGCCCAACACCCTCTACGGGCCGCGCCTCGATCGTGACGCGATAGTCCGGGAGCCAGAGCGAGCGCGACCTCCAGGCCTCGGCGTTCCCGGACTCCGTCATGGTGAACCAGCCACGCTCGAAAAGCCTGAAGTGCTGTGCCGCAACGGCACCTGCCGCGATCACGAAAACGAGCGAGACGAGCAAAAGGCGACGTCGAGTTATGCGGATGGGCATTTAAGAACTACCGGAGGGAAACAATGGCGCGCATCCAAGCATGCGAACCTGAAAGGAAGCTTAAGAACGCTCAGGAGGGTTGTTGCGCTCGCCGAGACAGCAAGTCCGACGGGTCGCAGCGTGCGCCACGACCCGCCCGGACAAGGCGATCAGAGCACCTGGCTTTCGTACGCTTGTTGCCCTGCCAGCTGAAGAACCAGCTTGTCGTCGACGTTCAGTGGGCCCACGCCAACTGGCGTACCGGTCAGGATGACGTCACCGGCCTGCAATGAGAAGTGGCCGCTGATGTGCTGGATCAGTGGAAGGATCGGGTTGATCATGTCGCGGCTGTTGCCGTCCTGACGGACCTCTCCGTTGATGGTCAGGCGAATGCCGATGTCGGCCAGATCCTCGTAGCTGTCACCCGGAACGAATGGGCCCAGTACACAGGCGCCATCGAATGACTTGGCCGGCTCCCAGGGGTAGCCCTTCTCCTTCAACTTGCTCTGCACGTCACGCAGCGTCAGGTCGAGCGCGGGTGCGAAGCCGGAGATGGCATCACGCACTTCTTCCTCGGAGGGTTTGCGCGACAGGGGCTTGCCGATCAGTACGGCGATTTCGGCCTCGTAGTGGACCGAGCCACGGTCCTGCGGAATGGTGAAGCCGCCTTCCAGCGGGACCGTACAGCTGCCGGGTTTGATGAACAGCAGCGGCTCGGTCGGTACCGCGTTGTTGAGTTCCTTGGCGTGCTCGGCGTAGTTGCGGCCGATGCAGACGACTTTGCCCAGGGGATAGTGGATGCGGGTGCCGTCCGCATACTGATGCTGGTAACTCATGGCGACTCCTTCGTTGATGTTGTACGGATTTCGAACACGAGCCTGACGCAAGACAGGGAGCGGTCGCTCCCTGTCTTTTGGTCAGATGAATACCTTGCCCGGATTCATGATGCCATTGGGATCGAACGCCGCCTTGATGGCCTTCATGTAGGCGATTTCGGCTTCGGACCGACTGTACGTGAGGTAGTCCCGCTTGGTCATGCCCACGCCATGCTCGGCCGAGATCGATCCGTTGTACTTTTCGACCGTCTCGAACACCCACTTGTTGACGTTCGCACACTTGGCGAAGAACTCATCCTTCGACAGGTTTTCCGGCTTGAGGATGTTGAGGTGCAGGTTGCCGTCACCGATGTGGCCGTACCAGAGCACTTCGAAGTCCGGGTAGTTGGCCTTCACGATCGCATCGATGTCGGCGAGGAACGCCGGAACCTTGGAAACGGTTACGGACAGGTCGTTCTTGTACGGCGTGAACGGCGCGATGGTTTCGGAAAGGTCTTCACGCAGGCGCCACAGGTTGCGCAACTGCGTTTCGCTCTGGCTCATCACGCCGTCCAGCACCCAGCCCTGCTCGACGCAATGTTCGAATGTCGCCAACGCCTGCTCGGCGCGTTCTTCGGTGGTGGCCTCGAATTCGACCAGCGCATAGAACGGGCAACGTGTTTCGAACGGTGCAGGGATATCGCCGCGGTCGAGGATCTTGTCCAGGCCCTTGTCCGAGAAAAACTCGAACGCGGTAATGTCCATCTTGTTCTGGAAGGCGTGCAGCACCGGCATGATGGAGTCGAAATCAGGCGTACCCAGCACCATGGCCGTCAGATTGGTAGGCTGACGCTCCAGGCGCATCGTGGCCTCGACCACAAACCCGAGCGTGCCTTCGGCACCAATGAACAGGTGCCGAAGGTCATAGCCGGTGGCGTTCTTCAGGAGGTCCTTGTTCAGCTCGAGCAGATCACCCTTGCCGGTGACCACTTTCATGCCCGCGACCCAGTTGCGCGTCATGCCGTAGCGGATGACCTTGATACCGCCGGCGTTGGTGCCGATGTTGCCACCGATCTGGCTTGACCCAGCCGAGGCGAAATCGACCGGGTAGTAGAGGCCCTTGCCCTCGGCGAAATTCTGCAGCTGCTCGGTCACGACCCCGGGTTGGCAGACCACGGTGCGGTCGATGCCATTGAACTCGAGGATCTGGTTCATATAATCGAAGGAGACGACCACTTCGCCGTTCGCGGCGACGGCGGCGGCTGACAGACCGGTACGACCGCCGGACGGAACCAGCGCTACCTTATGGCTATTGGCCCAGCGGACAACGGCCTGGACCTGCTCTATCATCTTTGGAAAGACGATGGCTGAAGGCGCCGGCGGGTAGTGCTTCGTCCAGTCCTTGCCGTAGGTCTCCAGCGAGGATGCGTCCGTGAGGAGCTTGCCGGGTTCGACCAGGGTCGCGAGTTCGTCGAGCAGTGCTTGTTGGATCATCTTCTATCTCGAATCATTCATGGTCGCCCTGAGAACCATTCAGGTCGCAACCGAGCATTGAAAAAGAAAGCCATGCTAGCATACGCCCCCCGTGAAACGTGCGCTGCACGGCGTTTCGGGCGGCATGAATCGCCGAGCCTCCTTCCTCTCCTACCGACAAGGTTTTCACGCAGATGAGCAAGACCTCCCTCGACAAGAGCAAGATCAAGTTCCTTCTTCTCGAAGGCGTCCACCAGAACGCCGTGGACACGCTCAAGGCGGCCGGCTACACGAACATCGAGTACCTGAAGACGGCCTTGTCGGGCGAGGAACTGAAGTCGAAGATCGCGGATGTCCACTTCATTGGCATCCGGTCGCGCACCCAGCTCACCGAAGAAGTCTTCGATTGTGCCAAGAAACTCGTCGCGGTTGGCTGCTTCTGCATCGGTACCAACCAAGTCGACCTGAACGCGGCACGCGAACGCGGTATTGCCGTCTTCAATGCCCCTTATTCCAATACGCGTTCGGTGGCCGAGCTGGTCCTGGCTGAAGCCATCCTGCTGCTGCGCGGCATCCCGGAAAAGAGCGCTGCCTGCCACCGTGGCGGTTGGATCAAGAGCGCGGCGAACTCCTTCGAGATCCGCGGCAAGAAGCTGGGCATCATCGGCTATGGCTCGATCGGTACGCAGTTGTCCGTCCTGGCGGAAAGTCTGGGCATGCAGGTGTACTTCTACGACACGGTGACCAAGCTGCCGCTGGGTAACGCCACGCAGGTAGGCTCGCTGTACGATTTGCTGGGTATGAGCGATATCGTGACGCTGCACGTGCCCGAGCTGCCATCCACCCAGTGGATGATCGGCGAGAAGGAAATCCGCGCGATGAAGCAGGGCTCGATCCTGCTGAACGCCTCGCGCGGTACCGTCGTGAAACTGGATGCACTGGCTGAGGCGATCAAGGACGAGCACCTGATCGGCGCCGCGATCGACGTGTTCCCGGTCGAACCGAAGTCGAACGACGAAGAGTTCGAGAGCCCGCTGCGTGGCCTGGATCGCGTCATCCTGACACCTCACATCGGTGGCTCGACGGCCGAAGCGCAGGCGAACATCGGTCTGGAAGTGGCCGAGAAGCTCGTGAAGTACAGCGACAACGGCACCTCCGTATCGTCCGTCAACTTCCCGGAGGTGGCCCTGCCTTCGCACCCGGGCAAGCACCGCCTCCTCCACATCCACGAGAACATTCCGGGCGTGCTCAGCGAAATCAACCGCGTGTTCGCCGACAACGGTATCAACATTTCCGGTCAGTTCCTGCAGACGGACGAGAAGGTCGGTTACGTGGTCATCGATGTCGACGCTGAATACTCGGACCTCGCACTCGAGAAACTGCAGCAGGTAAAAGGCACCATCCGCAGCCGCGTACTGTTCTAAGCGGGGCACGGCAAAGAAAAAGGAGGCTTCGGCCTCCTTTTTTATTGACTCGATCTAGCATCATGGCGCCGGACTGAAAGCCATAGGATGCAATCCCGAAGGGCTTCCACCGTTTACCTCGTGCAACACGCCGAAGGACATGTCGCCCCAGTCGTTCGAGAGGTCAACACAAACAGCCCTCACCCGCGGCAGCTATTGTTGCAAGGCCGATCGTTTCGGTGGGTTACGCGTTGCTAACCCACCTTACAGTGGCGATGACCGATCGGCTTATCGCGCATCCATCGCAGGATGTGGGCCGTCCTGCCAGGGCACCTCGAGCGCCTCATCACCCGAGAAGCGGAACAGATGGTCGTCGATCACATGACGCATGCGAGCAAGCGCCTGCTCGCCGGGTACGCAACAATCGATAAGCAGGGCATCGTTGCTCACCTTCATGTCGCATTGCCCAAAGGGGAAATCGCCGTGGGCGGATAGGACGTCGTACGTTACCTCCACCTTGTGTGCGAAGTGCTTGAACAACCGCATCATGTTGCGGGACGCACGCGGCGTCGGCACGGTTGCATGAAATCGGATCAGGTTCGTATCGGTCACGCAGGCTCCACGATTTTCAGGTCATGAAAAAGGCGCCGTACGTTGCGGCGCCCTTTGGTAGGGTCAAAAGGAGGTGCTGATGCTCGTGAAGAACGTACGGCCCGGCTCGTTGTAGGTGTACGCCCCGGCCTCGCGTGCATTGCCTTCCCGGAACAGACGCTTGTCGAAAACGTTGTCTATGCCGGCGGTAATGCTGAGATTGTGTGTGAGCTCGTAGGTCCCGCTCAGACCAACCAGCGCATAAGGGGATACCTCACGACGCGCATTGCCTGTCAGCACATTGCCCTGGTAGTCGAGCTTGCCCGGCTTCTGACGGCCATACCACACCACGGAAGCCCGTAGCGAAAGCGGCTCGGTTGCCTGCCAGTCGAGGTTCGAGTTGACCGTGTATTCGGGAATGATCGACAGCGGCTCGCCGGTCTCCTTGTTCTTGGAGCGAAGCATGTAGGTGAAGTTGGTGTTCCAGCCGAGGGCGTCGGTGACGGGCACGTTCAGGGTGCCTTCGATCCCTTCGACGATGGCCTTCGGCACATTGGCCCACTGGAATACGTCCGCATTCGCGTACTGGTTCGCGGTACCGCCCACCGCACTGCCTACGATGCTGCGCCCTGCCTCGATCTTATTCTTGTAGTCGTTGCGGAAGTAAGTGATCCCGGCGACCCATCCATCACGATTGAACTCGATGCCCAGCTCCTTGTTGACGCTGGTCTCCGCATCCAGCTTGTCGCTCCCCTGAAGGTAGCAGGATCCCCCCGCACCCCAACATCCGGCGCCGCGGCTGTACAGCAGATAGTTCGGGTTGAGCTGATACAGGTTCGGTGCCTTGTAGGCCCGGGCGATACCCGCCTTGAGCGTGAAGTCCGAGCCGAGCGCCTGGGACAGGTTGAGCGAAGGACTCCAGTTCGTGCCGACCATGCTGTGGTGATCGACCCGAAGGCCGGGCGTCAGGATCGTCCCCGGGCGCAGCTCGAGGTTGTCTTCGACGAAGATGGATGCGATCCGCGCCGAGATATCGGTTGCACGGCCATTATCACTGATCCCCGGGACAGAGCCCGCCTCGGACGTGCTCTGAGTATTCGAGAAGGGATCGTCCATCTTCTGTTCGACCCATTCGGCGCCGACAGTGAGGACCTGGTCGACACCAAGGGACAGCGGCAGGTTGACCTCGCTGTGCGCGGTCGTGCTTTCCAGTTCGATCGTCCCGAAATTGTTGGCCGCCGTGATGTTGCCTTCCGGACCGCCCGCCAGGCCTTCTTCCAGCCGGCGGTTGCGCGTTTTTTCATACTGCAGGTAATTGAGCGTCGTACCGAAGGCCCAATCACCATGGTGGGTCAGTGCGAAGGTTTCGCGGTAGGTCTTGTTCGTGGAACGTCCTATCCAGGGTGCCCGAAAGGAGGTCAGCGCCGCCGACCCGCTGTTGTTCATGTTGTCGCCTGCATAGATATTGCCCTGGCGACTGAAGCCGGCCTCCAGGTCAATCGCCTGCTGGTCGTCCAGCCGCCAGGACAGCAAACCGTTGATGTCCTTGTTGCGCACACCCTCACGTCCGGCAGTCGCCCGGGAACCGGAATCGACGACATGACCTTCGTTGATGTCCTCGTCATCCATGTCGGTCTTGTTGAGATTGCCGTACAGCCGGTAGGACAGGTTATCGGTCAGCGGGCCGCTCAGGCCGAAGTTGATGCGCTTGCTCGCACCTTCCTCGCTGTGCTGCGGCACATTCATGTACACCGTTGCATTGCCGTGGTGCTCGGCGGTAGGGCCTTTGGTGATGATATTGATCACACCGCCAGCGGCGCCATTGCCATACCGCGCGGCGGCAGGGCCACGCAGAACTTCGATGCGCTCCACCTGATCGGCCGGAACCCAGTTCGTATCGCCACGGGTATCGCGATCGCCGCGCCAGCCATAGCGCACGGCATTGCGCGACGTGACGGGCTTGCCGTCCACGAGGATCAATGTGTTCTCCGGCCCCATCCCGCGGATGTCGATCTGCCGGTTGTTGCCCCGCGCGCCGGAGCCGCTGTTGCCGGTGAGATTGACGCCAGGTTGCTTGCGGATGATCTCCGAGAGGTCATTCGCCGGAGGCGCCTTGCGAATATCCTCCTGCGTGATGATGGAGACACCCGGGGCCTGTTTGAGCTCTTCCTCGGCCGTGCCGAGGACCTTCGTCTCCTCGAGCTCCAGACTGATCTCCTGCGCCCCAGCGGTGGCGATCCACCCCGTGCTCATCGCTACTGCTGCTGCCAGCGGTAAATAGGCCCACCCCGTGCGTTGCATGAATCCCTCCCGGTACATCGCGACCACTTATTGATAATGATTTGCAACAAGCTTTGAGGGTCGCTAGTCTTCCACACAACGGCGCGACGAAGGTTTGCGCCATCAAGCAAAAGCTTTGCGCCAACGGCCAGCGCCAGGAGGGTTCATGTGTGGGGGATGTTCACCCGTCAGTGCTGACGAACTCATGCGCCGCAGTGGCGGCAAGGCCCGGCCTGTCGATGGAGAAGCGAGCGGCGGTACGGCGCTGTTCGATGGCCATCTAGAATGGATTCGATTGCGCAGCGGCCTCGTCCTTCATTGTTCGGACTGCATCGAACTGCAGGACTTCACCACTGAAAGTCGCATGGAGCCCCGGTTGTCGTTCGTATTGTTCATGGAAGGTTGCAACCGGGTGAGCTATGGCGAAGAGCGCCTGGACTTCAGCGCCAAACGCTCACGCGAATCCGAATTCCAGGGCCTGGCCCTGTCCGTGCGTGAGCCCGTGTTGTTCAGACGACGGTCGACTCGGGGCACCCATGTCCGCAAGCTCTCGCTCTCGCTGGAGCCGGAATGGTTCGAGGCCGGCGGTCTGGACCTGCACGAACATGACCGCATCCTGCGCTTCAGCCAGGGGCACCTGAGCAAGCAGCACTGGCAGCCGTCCGCGCGTATCGCGGCTACCGCTGCACAATTGCTTGCGCCACCTCCCTATGAACCCCTGTTGCAACGCCTCTATCTCGAAAGCCGCGCACTTGATATCGCCGCGGACGCACTCGCCTGTCTGGGCGATACCCGCCAGCCCGAAGCCATGGGCTTGAGGCCGCATGAGCACCGGCGGCTTCTTCGCCTTCTGGAGCGGTTGGACAGCGGTGAGGCGGACGACTGGTCGCTTGAGATGATGGCACGCGACGCTGGCGTCAACGTGAACACGTTGCAACGGCAATTTCGGCAGATCAAAGGCACCACCCTGTTCGACTACCAGCGCGGGCGCCGGCTGGTTCGGGCTCGGGAGGCCCTCGAACGAGAGGGTGCGACCGTCGGCCAGGCGGCGTGGATCGCCGGCTATAGCAGCGCCGCGAATTTCGCTACCGCGTTCAAGCGCCGCTTCGGGATGACACCGCGCCAGGCCATAGGGCGGACATAGGCGCCCCGCGATCGGGTTCCACGCAAGGACTGTTTTCGAATCGATCGGCCGCCAATTGAAAAACAGCGCCGGGCTAAGCCGGCGCGCGAGTCGATCAGCGAACGGTCACCACTGGCATGCTCAGCCGCTCGAGCAGCGCCATCTGGGAGTTACGGGTGTTCTGGTTGCCGGTTGGCGTCTGCCGCTCATAGCTTCCGTCGGGCTGAAGCACCCATGCCTGCACGTTGTCACCCAGATAGAGCTCGAGCTCCTTCTTGACGCGCTGCGTGAGCTTCTTGCCTTCAACCGGGAAGCACGTCTCGACACGCATGTCGAGGTTGCGCTCCATCCAGTCGGCACTGGAAAGATAGAGCTTTTCGTCGCCGCCGTTGAGGAAGTAGTAGATCCGGCTGTGTTCGAGGAAACGGCCGATGATCGAACGCACATGGATGTTGTGGGACACACCCGGCACGCCCGGCCGCAGGCAGCACATGCCGCGTACGATGAGGTCGATCTTCACCCCGGCCTGGCTGGCCTTGTACAACGCGCGAATGACCTTGGCATCGGTCAGCCCGTTCACCTTGGCCATGATTGCCGCAGGACGCCCTTCCGCCGCCGCAGCCGCTTCGCGGTTGATCATTTCCAGCAGGTTTTTCTTCAGGGTGAAGGGCGCATGCAGGAGCTTCTTCATGCGCAGGGTCTTACCCATGCCGATGAGCTGATTGAACAGCTTGTGCAAGTCCTCGCAGAGGGCCACGTCGGCTGTCAGCAGGCTGTAGTCGGTGTACAGCTTGGCGTTACCGGCATGGTAGTTACCAGTGCCCAAGTGCGCGTAGCGACGCAGCTCCGAACCCTCACGGCGCAGGATGAGCATCATCTTGGCATGCGTCTTGAAGCCGACGACGCCATAAATGACCACGGCTCCGGCGGCCTGCAGACGGCTCGCCAGCTGCAGGTTCGACTCCTCGTCAAAGCGAGCACGCAGCTCGATGACCACGGTGACTTCCTTCCCGCTACGCGCTGCCTCGACGAGCGCATCGACAATCTCGGAGTTCGCGCCCGAGCGATACAGGGTCTGCTTGATCGCCAGCACGTTCGGGTCCTTCGCGGCCTGGCGCAGCAGGTCGATCACGGGGGTGAACGACTCATACGGGTGGAGCAGCAGGACATCGATCTTGCCCAGCACGTTGAAGAGGTTTTCCTTCTTCTGCAGCAGCTTGGGAATGGTCGGCGTAAAGGGCGGGTGCTGCAGCTCGGGATGGCTGTCCAGGCCGGTAATGCTGAACAGACGCGTCAGGTTCACGGGCCCGCTGACCTTGTACAGCTCGGGCTCCGACAAGCCAAACTGCTTGAGCAGGTAATCCGTCAGGTGTTGCGGGCACTGGTCGACCACTTCCAGGCGTACGGCATCGCCGTAACGGCGCGAGAACAGCTCGCCGCGCAGCGCACGTGCCAAGTCGTCTACGTCCTCGGTGTCCACCGAGAGGTCCGCGTTTCGGGTCAGGCGGAACTGATAGCAGCCCTTCACCTTCATGCCGTTGAATAGATCGTCTGCATGCGCGTGGATCATCGACGACAGGAAGACGTAGTTGTCACCTGCCCCGGCAATTTCCTCCGGCACGCGGATGATTCGTGGCAGCAGACGCGGCGCAGGAATGATCGCGAGACCTGAATCGCGCCCGAAGGCATCGATACCTTCGAGCTCGACGATGAAGTTGAGGCTCTTGTTTACCAGCAGGGGGAACGGGTGCGTGGGGTCGAGACCGATCGGGGTAATGATCGGGGCGATCTCTTCGCGGAAATACTTGCGCACCCACAGCTTGAGCTTGGGCGTCCAGTAGCGGCGGCGAATGAAGCTGATCTGATGCTTGGCCAGTTCCGGCAGCAGGACATCGTTGAGGATGCGGTACTGGCGATCGACCTGTTCATGAACCAACTCGCTGATCCGCACGAGCGCCTGGCTGGGCTGCAAACCATCCGCGCCCGCTTGCTCGCGTGCGAAGTTGATCTGCTTCTTCAACCCTGCGACGCGGATTTCGAAGAATTCATCCAGGTTGCTCGAGAAGATCAGCAGGAACTTGAGGCGCTCCAGCAAGGGGTAGGACTCGTCCAGCGCCTGCTCGAGCACACGAATGTTGAATTGCAGCTGGGACAGCTCTCGATGGATGTAGAGGCTGCTGTCATCGACGCTCGGCACACTTGCCAGCGGGACTTCCGGCCAGGCGGGCGGAGGCACCTCTACCAGCGTTTCGACTTGGGCCAGCGTCTGTTCCAGCGTGGTTTCGCTAAGTTCTTCGGTATTCATTGGCTTCCCCATCGCTCAGGGCCTCATTCCGTTTCGGGTGCGCCATGCCAGGCAGAGCCAAGCAGCATGGATCGCATTAATGGAGCAGCGCGGCCGGGGGCCACCGACGGATCGGTCTGGCCTGCCCCAGCCGCGCTGCGGATCGGCCTGATACCTTCGAGACGAAGCGAAACCAGACCTTAGCGCCCCTCTTTCATCATCTCGGCTGCACGCACGGCGAAGTACGTGAGAATGCCATCGGCGCCGGCACGTTTGAAGGCCGTCAGCGATTCGAGAATCACGGCTTCACTGAGCCAGCCATTCTGGATAGCCGCCATGTGCATGGCGTACTCGCCGCTGACCTGGTAGACGAAGGTCGGCACCTTGAAGGTGTCCTTCACGCGCCACAGGACATCGAGATAGGGCATGCCCGGCTTGACCATGACCATGTCGGCGCCTTCGGCGAGGTCCGCTGCCACTTCGTGCAGGGCCTCGTTGGTGTTGGCCGGATCCATCTGATAGGTGAACTTGTTGCCCTTGCCCAGGTTGCCCGACGAGCCGATCGCATCCCTGAACGGTCCGTAATAGGCGCTCGCGTACTTGGCCGAGTAGGCCATGATGCGTGTGTTCACATGGCCGGCAACTTCCAGCGCTTCGCGAATCAGCTGGATGCGACCGTCCATCATGTCCGATGGCGAAATGACCTGTGCGCCCGCTTCAGCATGGGACAGCGATTGCTTGACCAAGGCTTCGATGGTGATGTCGTTCTGGACATAACCTTCTTCATCGATGATGCCGTCCTGGCCGTGCGTGGTGTATGGGTCCAGCGCCACATCCGTCATGACGCCCAGCTCGGGGAATCGCTCGCGCAGTGCGCGAATGGCCCTCTGCACCAGACCTTCCGGATTCCAGGCCTCGGCACCATCGAGCGATTTGCGCTCGGTCGGAATGTAGGGGAACAGATCGATGACCGGAATGCCCAGCTCGACCCAGCGCTCGGCATCGATCAGCAACTGGTCGATGGACAGCCGCTCGACGCCCGGCATGGACGCCACGGGCTCGCGGCGGTTTTCGCCATCAAGAATGAAAACGGGAAGGATAAGGTCGTCGACGGTCAGCACGCTTTCCCGCACCAGCCGGCGCGAGAAGTCGTCGCGGCGATTGCGACGCAGGCGGGTGGCCGGAAACAGACGGTTGGCAGGCGTAAAACTCACGGCAGACTCCCAAGGCCCGCTACGCGGGCACGGTAACGAAAAGGTTTAAAGCAAGATTATGACGATTTGATGACTAAACGACTGCGCAGTGCGGCTACGCGTCACATCCACTGTGCGCCAAAACGCGCAATGCCGCTTGCAACAGAGCGTTCTAGCTCCGCCGTCCGGGCGTTTCGGCTTTTCCTCGCCCGGCCCAACGAATAGACTGCTCGCCTCTCTCTCGCGGTTGTGTCCATGCTCGAACAGATTCTCCAGCAGGTCGGCTATCCCGCCGTGATACTGGGTACCTTCATCGAAGGCGAGATGTCTATTCTACTGGCCGCCTGGATCGCGCTGCGCGGCTTTCTGGAAATTGAGTGGGTCATCGTCTGCGCATTCCTGGGCACATTTGCCAGCGACCAGCTCTGGTACTTCCTGGGACGCCGCCATGGCCGTCGCCTGCTTGCCCGGCGCCCTCGCTGGCGCGTCCTTGGGGACAAGGCGCAGGCCCTCCTGGCGCTTCACCCTGACCTGTGGGTGCTGTGCTTCCGGTTCTTCTGGGGCATGCGAACGGTGATGCCCATCGTGATTGGTCTCTCGGGTTACTCTTGGCGGCGCTATCTCATTCTCGACAGCATCGGCGCGATCATCTGGGCTGCCGCTCTAGCAATTGGCGCCTACAACCTGGGCTACGCATTGAAGGTGGTGCTGGGCGACTTCCACCGCTACCAGCTGTACCTCTTGGGCATTCTCATTTTGCTGGGCCTTCTGATCTGGCTGTATCGCCGCCGGCGGAATTCGCAGGAATGACCCTCGATCCACCCAACTGACAACACGGAGGAATCGCCATGAGCAAACGAATCGCCGTCATCCTGGCAGGCTGCGGGGTCTACGATGGATCCGAAATCCACGAGAGCGTCATCACGCTGCTGCGCTTGAACCAGAAGGGTGCGGTCGTGCAGTGCTTTGCACCTGACGTCGAGCAGATGCACGTGATCAACCACCTGACCGGCGAAGAGATGCCGGAGAAACGCAACGTGCTGGTCGAGTCCGCACGCATTGCGCGTGGTGAGGTGAAAGACGTCCGCGAAGCAGAGGTCGATGCGTTCGACGCGCTGATCATCCCGGGTGGGTTTGGCGCAGCGAAAAACCTGTGCGATTTTGCCGTGAAGGGCGCTGACTGCACGGTCCAGCCCGATGTGCTGCAGCTGGCCCAGGCCTTTGCCCAGGCGGGCAAGCCTGTCGGCCTGATGTGCATATCGCCAGCGATGGCGGCCCGTATCTATGGCGAAGGCGTGAACTGCACGATTGGCCACGATGCCGACACTGCGGCAGCGCTCGAACAAATGGGTGCCGTGCACAAACCCTGCGATGTCGGCGCCATCGTTGAGGACACCCAGCGCAAACTCGTGACCACCCCTGCCTATATGCTCGCGACGGGTATCGCCGAAGCGGCCAGCGGCATCGAAAAACTCGTCGATCGCGTAATCGAATTGGCCTGAGTCGCAACGACTCGATTGCCACGGGCGCGGCCAAAGAGAGGCCCGTCCGTGGCGGTTCTCTGCTCAGCTCATCAGGCGGGTAAGAATGCGGTCCAACCCATTGGCAAATGCCTGCCGGTCGCGATCGCCATAGGTGGACTGTCCACCCCCAACTTGGCCCTGCTCGCGCAGATCCGTGAAGAGATTGCGCGTCGCCAATCGATCGCCCATGTTGCGCTCGGTGAATTCCTGCCCCCTTGGGTCGAGGGCGGCAACGCCCTTCTTGACCAGCCGGTCGGCCAGAGGAATGTCGCTGCAGATCACCAGATCGCCCGGCTCGGCATGCTCGACCAGATGGTCGTCCGCTGCATCGGGCCCCGCCGGGACGACGATCAGGCTCACACAGGCGAACGGCGGTTTGGCGATCCCTTGCCCGGCGACCAGCACGACCTCGAACTTGCGCTTGAGCGCGAACTTGACGACTTGGTCCTTCGCCAACCGAGGACAGGCATCCGCATCGATCCAGACGCGCACCTCAGGCCCCCACCCGGCGAACGCTGGCCAGCAATGCTGCCGCCACACCGAACAGCCCGGCAAAGGTACGGTTCATCGCGCGCTGCTGCCGGGCACTACGCATGAGGCGAAGCACGCGCGACGCAAGCCCGGTGTAACCCGCCATGACGATAAGATCGACGATCACCATCGTAACCATGATCACTGCATATTGCGGGATCAGCGGCGCGTGAGGCTGTATGAACTGGGGCAGCACCGCGAGCATGAAGACGGTGGCCTTGGGGTTGGCCGCATTGATCAAAAAGCCACGTACGACCAGTGACGAAATGCGATCCGGAACGGCCTGTTGGGCCTCACCCTCGACATTCATGACCGGCGCGCGCCATTGGCGGACAGCCAGGTAGATAAGGTACAGCACGCCGAACCACTTGATCACCGTGAAGGCAACGCTGGACGTTGCAAGCAGCGCGCCGACCCCGGCCGCTACGACTGCGATTTGAAGCAGCAGGCCAAATTGCAGACCGATTGCCGTCCAGTAGCCTCGACGAAAGCCCAGGCGTAGGCCGCTGGCCATCGATGCAATGGCGCCCGCACCCGGCGACACGCTGATCACCCAGCAGGCTAGAAAGAATGGGAACCATGTGGCCAGAGACATAGGGACTCCGATGGTCAGCGCCAGCGGCGCACGGCTTTTTGGAAGAACAGCGTATTCGGGACCTGCACCAGCGCGCCAGCCCCTTCTTCGCTGACGTCTTCGAGCGTGACGTAGAACAGGTTGATCAGGAGCACGCGCCCCTTGATGCCGGGTTTGTCGGCTGTTTCCATGACCTCGACGGTGTCGCCCAAACGGAACGGCCCCATCGAGAAGATCAGGACCGCGCAGAACATGTTGGACAACACGCTCCAGATCGCGAAGAACGCGACCGCTGCCACGGCAGCGAAGCCGGTGAGCGCAGTCCACAAGACCTGCGCCGATACACCAAAGCGCTCGAGCACCAGCATGAACGCGCTGCCCATGATCAGCCAGCGCAACACGCCACGAAGCGGCAGCAATACTTCGCGAGGTAGCGTCGAATAGCGATGCCCCAGCCGGGTAATCGCACGCGTCACGATGCGCTGAGCCAGCCAGGCCAGCAGAATGATGAGCACCACCTGGCCGAAGCGTATCAGCGGCAAGCTCCAGGTCAGCAGCAGCTCCTCGTACTCCGCCATCAATTGGCTTCCTCCAGCTGACGCTGAAGCTCTTCAAGCGTCTCCAGCGCGACGAGCCAGGCTTCCTCCAACTCGCCTTCCTGCGTTTTCAGGCGCGCCTGCTGTGCCAGCAGGTCCTTAAGCTCATCCTTGCGAGCCGCGTCATAAATGCCGCTGTCGCCCAACCGCTCTTCAACGGCAGCGAGTGATTGCTGCACCTTGCCCAGCTCCTTCTCGAGCTTTTCGGCTTCACGCTTGTGTGGCGCCAGTTGCTGACGCAGCGCGGCAGCCGCCTGGCGCTGGGCGCGCTTATCGGTCTTGTCGACCTCGCCCGCCCCGCCGGGCGCGACGGAAACGGCTGCCTGACGGGCGCGGAACTCCAGTAGCCATTTGGCATAGTCCTCAAGGTCACCGTCAAAGGTCTGCACCCGCCCATCCGCGACAAGCAGAAACTCATCCGTCGTGCTCTTCAGCAAGTGGCGATCGTGGGATACCACCAGCACCGCCCCGTCGAAGTCCTGAAGCGCAAGCGTCAGTGCCAGGCGCATTTCCAGATCGAGGTGGTTGGTCGGTTCGTCGAGCAGTAGAAGATTCGGCTTACCCCAGGCAATGAGCGCCAGGGCCAGGCGCGCTTTCTCTCCGCCGGAGAAATTGGCAACGGCCTCGTCACAGCGATCCCCGCGGAAATCAAACCCACCAAGGAAATCGCGCAGGGTTTGCTCTCGCTCGCCCGGCGCAAGGCGCTGCATGTGCAGCAAAGGGCTGGCCTTTGGGTCGAGCGCATCGAGCTGGTGCTGAGCGAAGTAGCCAACCACGAGGTTTTCACCACGGCTCAGCTCACCACCCACCGGAGGCAGTTCGCCCGCAAGGGTCTTGATCAACGTTGACTTGCCCGCGCCGTTCGGCCCCAGAAGGCCAATGCGCGCACCCGGCGTCAACTGCAGCTTCACTTTCTCCAGCACGGCCCGGCCGTCATAGCCCAGGCGCCCCTCGCTGAGATCGAGCAAAGGGCTCGATACCTTGTCCGCTTCGCGGAAACTGAAGTCGAATGGCGAATCCACGTGGGCCGGGGCCAGCTCCTCGAGGCGCTCGAGTGCCTTGATGCGGCTCTGGGCCTGGCGCGCCTTGGTGGCCTTGGCCTTGAAGCGCCGAATGAAATCTTCCATGTGCGCCCGCTGCGCCTGCTGCTTCTCGTACGCTTGCTGCTGTTGAGCCAGCCGTTCGGCGCGGGTACGTTCGAACGCGGAATAGCCGCCGCGATAGAGCGTAAGCTTGCGTTGCTCAAGGTGGGCGACATGATCGACGACTGCATCGAGGAAGTCGCGGTCGTGCGAAATCAGCAACAGCGTCCCCGGATAGCCCTTCAGCCAGCCTTCCAGCCAAAGAATGGCGTCCAGGTCCAGGTGGTTGGTGGGCTCGTCGAGCAGCAGCAGGTCCGACGGGCACATCAGGGCCTGCGCCAGATTAAGGCGCATCCGCCACCCACCGGAAAAGTCGCCGACGCGGCGGTCCATCTGAACGGCATCGAAGCCCAACCCGGCGAGCAGCTTGCGCGCGCGTGCGTCGGCACTATAGCCATCGATGCTGTCGAATTCGCCGTGCAGTCTGGCCTGGGCCGTGCCGTCACCGGATGCTTCGGCGCTTTGCAGGTCGGCCTGGATACGACGCAGTTCAACGTCGCCATCGAGCACGTAGTCCACCGCCTGGCGGTCAAGCGTGTCGACCTCCTGGCGCATGTGGGCGATCCGCCAGTCGGGCGGCAGCTGGCAGTCGCCTGCATCCGGGCCGAGCTGGCCACGCAGCAGTGCGAAGAGGCTGGATTTTCCAGCGCCATTAGCGCCGATCAATCCGACCTTCTGGCCCGCATGGAGGGTGAGCTCGGCCGCTTCCAGCAGACGCTGGGGGCCACGTTGTAGGGTAAGGTTCTGAAGTCGAATCATAATGGCGGCGGATGTTAACAGGTTCCCCGGGGGCCATATCTTAGCGACAGGTTGCCCACTGCGGCGGATGGAATGAGCGAATGAGCGAACTTTGGGAATTTGCCTGCGAGACCTATGCCCACCCGGGCGTGGAAGCGGCCTGCCTGCAACTTCAAGAGCAAGGCAATGACGTCTGCCTATTGCTGTGCTGTGCCTGGCTTGGCAAACGGGGCGTTGCCTACGAGGCGACACGGCTTGCGGCGTTACACGCAATTGCCACGCCCTGGCGCCGCGAGGTGATCGAGCCCATGCGAGCCTTACGGCTGGCCTGGCGCGCAAATGCCCAAGCCGATGATGCACTCCATGCGCTGCGAGAGCAGGTCAAAGCGCTTGAGCTTCAGGGTGAAAGAGAACTCTTGGAGCGTCTCGAAAGGGCAGCAACTGCGTGGCCCCCATTCACTTCTGGCATGCAACCCTGGCTGGATGAGGCGGCCATATGCGAAACAGCCGACGCCCAGGCGTCGCTTGATACGCTGAAGGCAGCGGTGGGCTAACGGTTGGCTCCCTGACTGTAATGCCGCAGGAAGGGTGAATAAGCTGCCCGTGCCAGATTCGCTTTATGGCGCGCTCAGTGGTGGCCTACGTTAGCGGCCACCACCGGCAGACGACCCATACAGCTGCACTGGCCGGGACAGGCGTGACGCCGTCCCGGAAGCATCGCATCAGGCGTTGCTATCACTCGATTTCGTAGCGCCGGACTTGCCGGTCGCCTTGCTCGGGGTGCGGCTACGCTTGGCTGGAGCAGGCTTGGCCGCTGGCTCGGCGGCGGGCGTTGTGCCCTTCGCTCCATTGCTCGACGTGCTCGCTGCGGGGCGCGTCGCACGCTTCGCAGCGGGTTTGGCGGCAGGCTTTGCCGAAGGGGTTACTTCGGTAAGTCCGGCCGCGGCCGGCGCCTTTGCACGCGACTTGCGCGCCGATGAAGCCTTGGTAGCGCCAGCCGTGTTCTCGGCCGTTGCCGGCGCAGCCTTGGCCGTAGAAGCTTTCGATGTGGCCGTTTTCGCCGGGGCAGGCTTTGCAGCAGCGGCTTTAGACGAAGCAGGCTTGGCCTTGGACGAGCGGGCTGGTGCAGCGGCTCCGGTCGCGCCATTGGCAGCATTCGCTTCTTCACTGGCCTTCGATGCGGTCGTGGCGGCTTTGGAGGATGGCTTGGCGCCCGTGCTCTTTGCCCGCGACGAGGATTTGGTCGACGAGGCCGACGCGGTCTTGGCGGATCTGTTCTTCGCAGACGCGGGCTTCGCGTCGGCTTTGGAGGTCTTGGTCGCGCTACTGGCGCGCTTGGCCGAATCGGTCTCACGGCGCTGCAGCGCGTCGGCGGCCGCTGCCTTTACCTGATCAATGCCTTTGGCGATGGACAGCGTTTCCTCGGCATCACGCTTGAGCTGAGCGACGTAAGCAAGGGTATCTTCCTGGCGAGTCTTGAGGCTGGAAATCAGCCCTTCCAGCTCGGCAATGGATGCCTCGGCCTTGGCCCTTGCCTTGGCCTTGCCCGCCTGGATCGCTTGCTCCAATTTTTCACGGGCAGCATGAAGCTTGTCCTGCGCCTTGGTGCGCTGCTTCTCGTGGTCAGCCAGTATTTTCTCGGCGTCTTTCTGAGCAGAGGTGCACGCCTCTTCAAGATGCTCGAGAAGACTTTGGGAGAGTTGTTGCAGCAGATGGAGCGGAGTAGTGACGGGCGACGACTTCCTATTGGCCGGCATAGCGAGCCTCCTGACTGGAACAGGCCCCCATACTAGTCAACCCGTGAGTCCGCCGCCAGCGGGCGAAGCGGCCTGGCGACCGCACTGGCCAAAACCCCGATGGGGCGCCGATAGACGCATCGGAGCAAGGCCATGGATGGCGGAAGGCGTCGTCAAACGGACGCCTTGGGTGTCTCGGGTTCTGCTTTGGCTTCGGCGTGTGCCTTGTGCAGCACTTCGATGAGGCAATCTTCAAGCTCGAAGCGCTCTTGTAGCATCTGACCCAGACGCTTGAAGTTATCGCCGGTGCAGGCGCCGCCCGACTTGCCGTCGCACTGATCGTTGAATGCAAGTGCCGCTTCAGTGCTGACTTCGATGCGTGGGTAGATCTGGCGCGCAAACTCGATGCCACGCTTGTCGCCAAACGCCTCGGCTTCACCCAGCAGCTGCTCGTAGACTTCGAAGTGGCCTGCCGATACGTAGTCCAGCAGAAGCGCACAAAAAGCGTGTTGATCCTCGGCGGTTGCCGACGAGGTTTCGGCCTTGTCGTTCAAACCGGCATAAGCCCTGATGAGTTCGTGACGTTCCTGCAGCCAGCGATCGACCAGCTCGTTCACACCACCCCAGCGTTCCTGCGCATTCTTGCAGCTATCGAGCATATGACTTCTCCCCTACCTGACAGGTCGGCAATGCCGCTGCACGTTGGCAGTGGCGTTCATGGTACGGCCCACTACTTGGCGAGCCGCGTCCTGGTAACGGGACATCCCGGAGAGTAAGCCGGTGTCCGCCCGGCCCACAAGCCTGGCCATCGGAAACTGGTTACGGGATGTGGGCAGCATGTCATACGAACACAGATCGCCATCACTCGTTCAATCGACGGCGAATGGATTTGCCCAGGGTCAGGCGCGCCGTAGCAACAGGAAAGCGGACAAGAGGATGAAGCCGGCGAACGCAAGAAGGCTCCATTCCGCCACGCTCATTCCATAAAGGCTCCAGCTGACCTGCAGGCAGTCGGCGGACCCATCGAAAACGGCGCGGATCACCTGCCCAAGCGGTACCTCACCCAACATCCGGTCTAACGGCATCACACAGCCGGTCATCTGCTCGCTGGGAAGGTTCTGCAACCACACCTGGCGGCCCGCCGCGAGCGCGCCGAACCCGGAGAACAGAAGGCCGACTGCGCCGTATACGCGCATTCCGATCCTGCCCGGGCGTTGGACGAATGCACTCAGGCAGGTGACGGAAAACCCGGCCATACAGAAGCGCTGCACGAGGCACAGCGCACAGGGCGCAAGGCCGACGCCATGCTCAAGATACAAGGCCGTGCCGAGGCTTAATGCCGACACGACGAAACCGAGCAGGAACAACAGCGACTGGCCGGCTAAAGGCATGGGAACACCGACAGGGATGGGAGGCTTACGGTAGACAAAACCGGCCATGGCTTTCAAGCGACCTCATATGGGTGCGCTCATTGCTGCTTGAACTCGCAATCGGGCAGGTACACGCAGGAAGCCGTACCCGCCCGAGCCGGATCACACGCGCACCAGCGCTTGAGCAGGTTGGGCCGAGATGGGAAGGCGGCGGTCCATCAGGTCCAACCCCTCAACGAACAGGCGCTGACTGCGGTCATCTTCGCCGAGCTGTGCCAGTAGGCGTGCCAGCTCCGCACAGGTCTCGGGCTGGCGGTCGAAGCTGAGGCTGCTTTCGAGGTAATCGCGCGCCTTGCCCCACAACGTGCATTTCACGCACAGCCGCCCGAGGCAGCGAAGCAATACGGCGTCCGATGGATGCTCGGGCAACCAGCGCTCGGCAGCCTTCAGCTGCCCATTCGGGTCCCGGCTGCGCAGTGTGCCGTACAGCTCGACCAGCGGAACTGCATACTCGGCCTGAATCGCCTTGCGAAGGACGTGCTCAGCCTCATCATCGGCACCGAGCCGGTGCAGTGCGGTGGCGTAGCGAAGAACGAGGGTCGGGTCTTCGCGCAAGACTGGGGTAAGCTGCTTCCAGGCCTCGGTGAGTCGCGCCGGGGAGTCCAGTGAAGGATCAACCAGTACGCCATCGAGTTGCCCAGTCCAAGCCTGGCGTTCCAGGAGCTTCAACTCGTCTCCACCCAAGACTTTCTGTTTGCGCAGGGCTGGTAGCAACTCGATGACGGCCGGCCAGTCATCCTGGCGCTGATGCAGCTGCGCCAATTGACGCAACACATGGCGGTGGCTCGGATGGCGGCCGCGAAGCGCTTCGAGCGTCGCGCGCGCGCCCGCAACATCGCCTGCGGACTCCTGCAAATCGGCATGCGCCAGCTCAACGGCGAGCTCCGCCTTGGGCTGGCGCTCGCGGGCACGCGCCAAAAGCGCATCCCGTTCTTCCACTTGCCCCAACTCGTTCGCGGCACGCGCAGCACCGAGATAGAGCAACAGAGGCTGAGGATCGGCTTCGGCGGCGCGCTTTAGGTGGTTTAGCGCTTCAGGCCACCGCGCCTCGGACAGTTCGAGCATGCCCCGCTCGGCAGCCTTGCGTGTCCGGCGTTCCCTGTGGAAGCGCGACCAGGGGTTCACGGTTCGTCCCGACACGTACAACAGGCGCAGAGTCCAACGGATCAATACCAGCGCAACGAGGATAAGCAGCAACAGGCCAAGGAATACCCAAAGCGTCGATTCGTAACGGAACCCCTGGTAGGCGATCAGCACATAACCGCTATGAAGGCTCATGGCATAGCCCAGCGCGCCGATGAGCGCTGCCAGCACGAGCACGATCACCAGCACGCGAATCATGCGCCTTCCTCCGCCGGGTTGGTCTCGCTCTGCTCCGCATCAGGCTTGGCATCATTGCCGTTAGGGCGCTCGATGCCATTGTCGCTGCGTTCGCGCTCACGTACGTAGCGCTCCAGCCCCGTCAGCGCAGGCCGCAGGTCCGGCGTGTCGACTTCGACAACCTGATCGGAAAGCCCTTCCAGGCGCTCCGATAGCGACTCGACGGTTGGATTACGGGGGTCGAAGTAACGAGCGAGCACTTCACGCGCCTGTTCGATCGACTGTTGATAAATGGGCTGGCGCGCGTTCAGTGCGCCCCACTGTGCCTGTTCCAGCGCGAGGGAAAGTGTCAGGCGCACCTGAGACAGGGTCTGCCCCGCCAGTTGCGGGCGGATATCCTGATCGGCGTGCAGGTCAAGGCGAACGTATTGCGCCAGCGTGTCGCGCCAACGCTGCCAGTCCCACCAGGGCCGCATGGACGCGTCCATGGCAACCGCTTCGGATTGCTCATCGACCACGAACTCGGGGGCGACGGCTTGCAGGTCGTCCACTTGGCTGCGCAGGGCCGCAAGCTGCAGGTAGAGCCCGTTGCGGTCGGGCTTGGGCAGATTGCGAAGTGCTTCGATGACCTTGATCAGCTCGCCGCGCGCCGAGAACGCCAGTGGATCGTCCTGCACCCGAATGATGTCGTCGGCCGCCTGTAAAAGTGCGATCGCGCTGTTGATGTCCTGCAACGCGCTGAGGCGCAGCATTGCCAGGCGCACCAGATGCTCGGCCTCGGCCAGGCGCCAGGCCTCGCGGCTTTGCCCCATGATCTGAGAAAGCCCCTGCGCGAGGCTTTGTTGATCACCCTGAAGCGTCATCAGCAGCCGCCTTTGTTCCGCAACCTGATCTGCGGTGGGTAACCCGTCGACGCGGCGCTCGAGTTGCTGGCTGCGTTGTGCCTGTTCATCCGCCAGGCGCTGTGCTTCTTGTGTGGCGCTGGCCAGTTCGCCGCGCTGTGCATCGACCTTCGCGGTCGACTGGTGCAACTGCCACGCGCTCCAGCCGCCAGCCGCGAGCCCCAACACACCGACGAGCAGGGCCAGTCCAGCCAACCCGCTGCTACTGCGCTGCGCTGCGGGTGCGGGTGGAGGCGTCTCCACCTTCGGTGGCGGGGAGACAGGCGTCTCGTCTACAGGCTTCGAGGGGAGATCGTTCTTCTCGTTCGGCGTTTCGCTCACGTCACCTTCCTTTAGTCATCCGCAGGCCGATTGGTTGCCAGCGCTGCGAGCAACGCGTCGTTGGAGGCGCCGCCGCAATTCACGATAAATCCATGCCCCGCCGCGCGTGCCAGGTCGGCGACGCGCGCGCTGGGAACGAACAAGGTCAACTGGCTCAAAGAGGGCCAGGCATCGCCCGCCAGTTGCCTGAGATGCTCGAAACCCTGTCCACTGCTGACAACCAGGCCATTCAGGCGTTCCGCTTGGACGACGCGCCCCAGCTGGCCTTCCGGCCAGGCAGGCAAGGAGCGCTGATAGAGTTCGAGGGTATCGACCTTCACGCCACGCGCCGAAAGGCCTTCCTGGAGAGCCTCGCGACCGCCTTCACCGCGCAGGATGAGCACTCGCGAACCGGGTGCGGCCAGCGCGTCATTGAGTTCAGGCATCGCCAGCAGGGCTTCGCTGTCCGCGCCTTCGGGCCAGCAGGCATCGATTCCGTAGTCAGCAAGCGCGGCCGCGGTGCCGGAACCAACGGCGAACCAGCGCTGCTCCACGGGTAGCTGTGGCCAGTACGTATCGATACGCGCCAGGCCATATCGCGCGGCGGGCTTGCTGATGACGATGACCGCCGCGTACAGGTCCAGATCCATTACGACCCCGCGCTGCTCGGGCGTTTCGGCCAACGGCTGAATTGCCAGCAACGGCAGGCAGGCGCCGTGCACACCGTTCTCGTCCAGGAAGGCCGCCTGCGCCTCACATTCGGGCGTCGGCCGGGTCAGCAGCAAACGCCACGCGGTCATCGGACGGAGCCGTAGACGTCGTCGAGGACTTTCTGCGCTCCCAGCGCAAGCAAATCCTCAGCCACACGGATGCCCAGGGCTTCGGCTTCCGCGCGCGGCGCGCGCTGTTCCGCACGAAGCAACAACGTGCCGTCGGGCTGGCCCACCAGACCGCGCAACCAGAGGTCATCTCCCTCCAGCACCGCGTAACAGGCAATCGGCACCTGGCAGCCACCGTTGAGCCTGCGGTTGAGTGCACGCTCCGCCTCGACGCGCGCGGCGGTGTCGGCGTGATGCAGGGGTTCGAGAAGTGCGTGGATTTCATCGTCATCGCTGCGGCATTCGATGCCGACGGCGCCCTGCCCGCCCGCGGGCAGGCTGCTCTCCGGTGCGATCGAGTCACGGATACGGGCCTCGAAACCGAGGCGAATGAGGCCGGCGGCCGCGAGGATGATGGCGTCGTAGTCCCCGGCGTCGAGTTTGGCGAGCCGAGTGTTCACGTTGCCGCGCAGAAAACGAATTTCGAGATCCGGGCGCGTCGCCAGCAGCTGGGCCTGGCGCCGCAAACTGGAGGTACCCACAATGCTGCCGGCAGGCAAGGCATCGAGGGAGTCGAAGCGATTCGATACGAAGGCGTCGCGCGGGTCTTCGCGCTCGCAGATGCAGAACAGGCCGAGCCCCAACGGAAATTCCATCGGAACATCCTTCATGGAATGCACGGCAATATCGGCCTCGTCATCAAGCAGTGCCGTCTCCAACTCCTTCACAAACAACCCTTTCCCGCCGATCTTCGCCAATGGCGAGTCCAGCAGTTTGTCCCCCCGGCTCACCATGGGCACCAGGGAAACCTCGATCTCGGGGTGGGCAGCCAACAAACGGGAGCGCACGTACTCGGCCTGCCACAAGGCGAGAGCGCTCTGGCGAGTGGCGATACGGATGTGACGACGGGACGACATGGCGGTACTCGGGGAAAAGACCGCGGCATGATAGCAAGAAGGGCCAGGCTACCCGAACCCGGCTGACGCATTGCTGGGCCGCAGCCCGCGATGGGTGCGGGCTGCGCGCTCTGGAATGGGCCGCAGCGTTACCGGGTCAGAGCGTACTCATCAGCCGGCGAACACCTGCAACATGCCGCCGACTCACTGTCAGCGCATCGCCATTCAAGCCCCGCAGGAACAGCTGGAAATGCCCCAGCGGCGTGCGTTGCAGGCGCTCGATGCGCTCTCGTGCAACCAGCGCGTTGCGGTGGATGCGCACGAACCGATCACCGAATTCGTCTTCAAGCGACTTCAGCGGTTCGTCCAGCAGGACTTCACCATGGTCATGCCGGAGCGTGACGTACTTGTGGTCGGCAATGAAGTAGATCACTTGATCCAGCGGAATCAGCTCAATGCCTTTGCGGGTTCGGGCGCTGATGTGGCTACGCGGACCTGTGCCGGAATCGGCGGCTGGTCGCGTCAATGCGGCCAGCTGCACCCGGTTCGGGCGTTCAGCATTCTTTAGCGCTTCGGCGAGCGACTCGGAACGCACGGGTTTGACGACATATCCCACCGCACTGACCTGAAACGCTTCCAGGGCAAATTCGTCGTGCGCCGTGCAGAAGATCACGGCAGGCGGGGTATCGCGTTCGCACAGCTTGGCAGCGACCTGAAGACCATCCAGTCCGGGCATGCGGATGTCGAGCAACACTACATCCGGCTTAAGGGTGTCGATCAGGGTCAGCGCTTCTTCGCCGTTACTGGCAGCGGGCTCGAGGACACGGTAACCCTCGAGGTCACTCACCAGACGATTTAGACGCTCTCGGGCCAAGGGTTCATCATCGACGATCAGGACATTCATATAGCTCTGGCTTCCTGCGTTAGTCTCGCAAGGGGTAGCGTAGACGGGTAACGTGACGGCCATCACGGCGCTCTGAGGTGAGACTAGCCTCGCTTCCGAAAAGTGCCACAAGGCGAGCTTCGGTGTTCGGCAACCCCTGTTGCGTCCCGCGTGGTGATGCAGTTTTGACCACTTCGTCGTAAGGGTTACTGACCGTCAACTCAAAAAAACCGGCCACGATTCTCGCATCGACCTCAATGGTGCCTCCCTCGATCCTGGGTTGGATGCCGTGAAGTACGGCATTTTCCAGAAGTGGCTGCAGCGTTAGTTGAGGAATGCGTATGTCTGCCGGAACGCCCGATACACGCCAATCCATCCGCAACCGGTCACCACAGCGGTATTGCTCGATTGCGATGTAGCGGCGCGCCAGGGCCAGCTCGTCGCGCCAGGCCACCAGCGTATCCGGGCGAGCAAGGCTTGCGCGGAACAGATCGGACAGATCGAGCACTGCCTGTTCCGCCTTTTGAGGGTTTACAGCGATCAGGCTGGCGATGCTATTTAGGCTGTTGAATAGAAAGTGCGGCCTGATGCGCGCCTGAAGCGAAGCGATACGGGCATGCAGTTCCGCTTGTTGCTGGCGCCGCCACTGACTTTGTAAGTAAAAATAACGAAGCAGCAACGCTGACATGATGGCGGCGATAAGTCCATGCCGCACGTAGAGGTTCATCTCATCGACATGCTGCAGCGGACCGGCCAACTCGAGGTAATCGGCAACGGCGGTGCAGGAAACGGTCAGCAATACAACAAGCGCGACACAGCAGGGGCCTGCTACCGCAGGCCGCAACCTCGCCAGCCAAGGGCGCAACCGACAGAATAACGCTGCGGAAAGCAGCATGATCCACTGAACGAAAAGCGAGGTGAATGCCAGTCGTATCCAGTCGAACTCAGGCTGGCGGGCTTCGGCAAGCACCAGAACCAGCACGAGCAATTCGGCTGCAAGGACCAGTCCCAGCAGCGCTTCGGACTCGCAGAGCTCCGGAATGAAAAAGTCATCAGCCGGTGCAGGCTTCGATTTAAAGGACAACAACGAACGCAAACGCCGCATCAGCCACTACAGTCCAGGAAAAATTGACGAATGCCCACAGCGAAGTGCGGTTTTAAGCGCCGGTCCGAGGGTGCAGCGCAACGCAGTGCATCTTCACCGCGAATGGCGGTATCGACAAGCGGGCATGGTTCACGATGTGAATAAATAGTCATAGGCACTCCACAAGCCTTTGCCCGCACAGGACACGTGCCGCCTGTTAACGGGACACAGCCCACTCGGTCAGGGCAACGGAAACCTGCTTTTTTCAGCGTAGCGGATACCGGAGAAAAGTCCCGAACAAGCATGACACTCTGCACGAATCCCGTTGTCTATGCTCCGGTTCTCTCGATGCAATTCACGGTGCCTCCGTGAAGCATCGAAGCGTCGATCACCCGCACTACCGGACAGCTCTCACGGATGGCAGCACCTTCAGGGATTCCCAGACACTACGCCGCGCTCAGCGTCGCCGGTCGCGTCCGCGATCACAACGAGGACGCCGTGCTGTGCTGCCCGCAAGCGCGACTCTGGGCCGTTGCCGATGGCATGGGCGGCAAGCAGCGCGGCGAAGTCGCCAGCGAGCTGGCCCTTGAGGCGCTGCAGGCCGCCGTCAGCAGCGGCCAGGGGCTGCGCCGTGCCGTGCACATCGCGAATCTGGCCGTGTATGAGACCGGACGTGAGCGTGGCTTGGACATGGGCACGACGCTGGTTGCAATCCGCCTGGGCTCACGCCGGGACTACGAGCTGGCATGGGTCGGTGACAGCCGTGCCTATTGCGTCGGGCCGGCTCAGATCCGGCAATTGTCACAGGACCACAGCTGGGTCCAGACCATGATCGACGCAGGCCAACTGACACCGGAAGCCGCGCGCCGTGACCCACGCCGCAATATCGTGCTGCGCTGCCTGGGCCAAACGGTCGAAGGCTTCGACATTGGCTACGCCAAAGGCGAGCTTCAGGCAGGCGAATCACTGCTGCTGTGCAGCGACGGGCTCAGCGGCGAGCTGGATGACAGCGAGATACTGAACGTATGCCAGTCCGGCGAAACGCCTGCGGCCATGGTGCGTGAATTGATCGACAAAGCCGAAGCAGCCGGCGGGCGAGACAATATCTCCTGCATCGTGCTCGGCCCCAACATAACCACAACGAGCAATCTGGAGACAGCCATGCGTGCGCTTCTGCGACGGCTGATCCCGAGCCCCTCGAAAACGGACGACCCAAGGCCATGAGCGAACGGACACTCGAACTTCCAGGCTATGACGTACACAGCCTCTTGGGGCGTGGTGGCATGGCCGAGGTCTATCTGGCAACGCAGCGCTCCTTGCAACGCAAGGTCGCCATAAAGGTTCTGCTCAAGGGAGACGACGAGAGCTTTCATCAGCGCTTCATCCGTGAGGCCCATATCGTGGCGTCACTTCATCACCCGTCGATCATCACAATCCATGATGTTGGCGAGCTTGAAGATGGCCGACTGTACCTTGCGATGGAGTATGTGTCCGGTGGCGACCTGCGGCGCTACCGCGGCAAGGCCGTCTCACCCGGCCAGGCGCTGGAGATCGTCCGCGAAGTCGCAGAAGGTCTGGCAGTCGTCCACGATAATGGTTTGATCCATCGCGACCTGAAGCCGGCAAACATCCTTTTTCGCAATGACGGCACCGCGGTGATCACCGACTTCGGCGTTGCCAAGCGGCTAGAGCTGGACAGCGAGATGACGCAATTCGGCATTGCCGTCGGCAGTCCGGCCTACAGCAGCCCTGAGCAGGCTCGCTGCGAGGCGCTCGACGAACGCAGCGATATCTACAGCCTCGGTGTGATCCTCCTGGAGCTGCTCACCGGAACCAACCCGTTCAAGGGGCCTGGCTACAACGAAACGGTTCTTAACCAGGTGCAGCTCGATCCGCCACCGTTGACCGGCCGGCTTGCGCTCTACCAGCCGCTACTGGACAGAATGCTTGCCAAGGACCCGGCCGATCGTTTCAAGGATTGCGGTGAACTGCTGGCCGAACTCTACGAGTTCCAGGATGACAGCGTGCCTCACATTGCGCTGATGCCAACGGCCTCTCCAGACAAACCGAGCAAATCCCAGAGCGTTACCACGCCTCCCCCGGCTGCGAAGCCCGCCGTGCCGCGCAAACGGATGGCAGGCCGCGTCCGCCCCTCCACCATCGTGGCGTGCCTGCTCGCCATCATCGGCGTGGGTGCATTAGGAAGCGGGGGCTATTACGCGCAGCAGCGCTGGCAAATCTCCCACTACATCGAGCAAGGCAACCAGCGCTTCGCACAAGGCAAGCTCATCGAGCCCAGCGAAGACAGCGCGCAGCACTATTATCAGCTCGCCCTTGCGAAAGACCCGCGCAGCGCGGAAGCGAGCAGCGGCCTGCAGCGCGTCAAGAACGCGCGCATTGCTCAGATGCTCTGGATGGCAGAACAGCGGCTGGACGAAGGCCAACTGATGGAACCCGATGGCGACAGCGCGGAGTACTACTACCGCCAGGTTCTCACGCTCGCGCCCGGCCATGCCGGCGCTCAGGCCGGCCTGAATCGCCTGAACGATGCGCGCATCGCGCAATACCTGCAGCGCGGCGATGAGCGCCTGGCGAGCGGGCAATTGTTGCAGCCGGAGGAGGACAGTGCGGTCTATTACTACCGGCAGGTGCTGGACTGGGATCCGGAAAACCTCGAAGCCAGCGCAGGCCTGGATCGCGTTGCCCGAAAATTTGCCGACGAGGCGCGGCGCGCTTATGCGCGGCGCGAGTTCACACTGGCAAAGGAATATGTAGCGCAGGGATTGGAAGTGGATGGTGAGAACGCAGCTCTTGTCCGTTTGCAACAGGACCACGCCCAGCGCGTCCGAGCGAGCCAGACGCGCGTATCCACCACTCGGGCACCCGCCACCAATACCGTCTCCGACAATCCGGTCAAGCGGATCTGGAATCGACTCTTCAACTGATCAGGGCCGGTTCGGATGCTTAAGCTGCAATTCTCGGATAACCGTCAGGCGCCACTGTGGCTGGTGAAGCCATGCCTGACCCTCGGCCGTGATCCTCGCAACGATGTCGTGCTGCACGATGAAGGCGTCGACGACTTCCACGCGGAAATACGCGACGAGCTTGGCACCTACTACCTGTCCGACACCGACAGCCAGGGCGGCACATTCGTCAATGGTGAACGGGTGGAAGCCCGCTATGCGCTACAGGCCGGCGATCGCGTTCAGATCGGGGCCGCAGAGCTGCAATTGGTAGACCCGGTTCGAGCCGATAGCACACCCGCCACTGGCCGCTGGTACCTGCATGTGCTCAGCAGTGGCGAACATGAAGGGCGCAAGTATCACATCAACGGCACGATGACATTCGGCCGCTCCATCCGCTGCGATATGTGTTTCAGCGACATGGCGCTTTCGCGCCGGCACTGTGAGTTCTACCTGCGGGACGACATGCTGGAAATGCGCGACCTCGGCTCGGCCAATGGCGTGCTGCTCAACCAGCAACCCGTGGCCGCCGCCACTCTGAAGCCCGGCGACGAGCTGCAGATGGGATCCGTGACCCTGCTGGTCATCGGGCCCAAGCCACCCGAGATCGAAAGCACCGACGAGGATGCCACGCTGTTCATGCGCGCCGCTGACCTGCCGAAGACCGCGCCCCGCCCGCCATTACCCCGCAGCGCGCGACGTCGTTACCGGGTACGCCCGGCTGCACCAGACGCGGAGCCGATCTCGAATGAGCCCCCTGCCCCCACCAGCATCGCCACGATCGCACTTGTGGCCCTTTGTGCCGCGGCGGTGGTGACGGTGGTCGGCGCCGTCCTGGTATGGCTAAGCTAGGGAGACCCGTTCGTCCCGACACGGAGCACCCATGGATCTGATCTTTCTCGGCACTTCGGCCGGCACGCCGACCCGCTTTCGCAATGTCAGCGGCGTCGCCGTGCTGGAAGACGGCGGGCGTGACTGGCATCTGGTGGACTGCGGAGAGGGGACCCAACACCAGGTCCTGCGGACGCCCCTTTCGCTGCATAGCCTTCATACAATCTTTATCACCCATGTCCATGGCGACCATTGCTTCGGCCTGCCAGGCCTCATCGCCAGCGCGGGCCTGACCGGCCGCAAGCATGGCCTGAACGTCGTTGGGCCTGCTGCACTTGGCCCTTGGCTTGCGTCCACGCTCAGCGTCACGGCCTGCCACCTCCCGTTCGAGGTCAACTTCAGCCCAGTGGAAGACGGCGGCATCTGGACGAGCGAGCGGCTCCGAATCGATGCCTACCCCCTCTCGCACCGCGTACCGTCGCATGCCTACCGCTTTACCGAAGCGCGTCCGGACCCCCGGCTCGACGTGGCCCGACTGGACCGGGACGGTGTTCCGCGCGGCCCAGCCTGGGGACGGCTCATGAGGGGAGAAGATGTCGAAGAGGTGGGACGACAGTATCGCAGTGCCGATTACGTGCTGTTTGATCGGACTCCGCGGCGAATCATCGTTGCAGGCGACAACGACCGGCCAGACCTGCTGGCGGATGCCTGTGACAGTACCCACGTTCTCGTCCACGAAGCGACCTACACGCGGGAAATCGCCGAGCGCGCGGGCCGGGAAGCCGGGCACAGTGCGGCTGAGCACATAGCGACGTTCGCGGAAGATATTCGGCTACCTCACCTGATACTCACGCACTTCAGTGCGCGCTACCAACAGGGTCCGGGGCGGTCGCCGTCCATTGAGGCGATACGTGAAGAGGCCGCCGCCTGTTACAGCGGCGGCCTCTTCCTGGCCGAAGACCTGCAGCGCTACCACCTCGACAAGGGCGGCGCGCTGCATCAGGTCGACTTGAGCTGATACAGCTGGGTGTTTACACCCGGAAGCGGCTCACCATGGTTTGCAGCTCATTGCCCAGCCGTGCGAGCTCGATGCTCGAGGCGGCCGTCTCCTCGCTCGCAGACGCGGTCTGCTCGGAGATGTCGCGGACATTGATCACGCTGCGGCTAATCTCGTCAGCCACCGCGCCCTGCTGCTCGGCCGCCGCTGCGATCTGCTGGTTCATCGCCTGAATGTTCGAGACCTTCTGGGTGATCGCATTCAGTGCGGAGCCTGCCTTGCGGGTGAGCTCGACGCTGCTCTCGGTCATGCTGCGGCTGCTCTGCATGGTAGAAGCCACCTGCTGCGTACCCTGCTGAAGCCCGGCCACCAGTTGCTCGATCTCCTCTGTGGACTGCTGCGTACGCAGCGCCAACCCACGCACCTCATCAGCGACCACGGCGAAGCCACGTCCGGCCTCACCGGCACGTGCCGCTTCAATGGCAGCGTTCAGCGCCAGCAGGTTGGTTTGCTCGGCAACCGCCTTGATCACATCCATCACGCTGCCGATCTTGTTGCTCTCGGCTTCGAGCTTGGACATGGCTTCGGTCGAACGGGTCATTTCTCCGGCCAGACGCTCGATCTGCTGCGCGACCTGCGAGACAACCTGATCGCCCTGGCGGGCATCGGCATCAGCGGCGCTGGCAGCGTGGGAAGCCTCTTCTGCGTTGCGCGCAACTTCCTGCACGGTCGTCGCCATCTCGTGCATCGCCGTGGCGACCTGATCGGTCTCCACCTTCTGCGTATTGACGCCTGCGCTCGTCTGCTCGGTCACCGCGGAAAGCTCCTCGGCGGCACTTGCGATCTGGGTCACGCTGTCGCGGATGCCGGTGATCAGATCACGCAGCGTCGCGCCCATATCGGCAATGCCCTTCTGCAGCGCACCGATTTCGTCCTTGCGATCCACCTGATCGACATGAGACAGGTCACCGGACGCGTAGCGCCTTACAACCTGCATAGTCTCGGCCAAAGGCTGGGTGATCTGGCGAGTGATCAGCCAGGCCGCGAGCATACCGACCAGCAGTGCCGCCAACGTTACGCTGATCTGCAGCACCTTGGCATCATGGCTTTCGCTGTCGCGACGCTCGACCTGGATCTTGGTGAGCTCTTCGCTCAGGCGAACGATTTCATAACCCTGCTTGGTAAGCTCGGCACGGGCAGCGACCACGTCGCGATTGGCGGTGCTTGCCGCTCTGACGTCTGACAGATACTGGTCGAGCGCGGCCTCGATACGCCCCGCATCGGCGCGGCGCTCGTCTCCGAAGATATCCGGAATGCTGCGCACCAAGGAACGGGTCGTTTCGATCTGGCGCTCAACGGCAGCGGCAGCCTCCTCACCTGGGTTGCTGTTGTAGCCACGCATTTCGTAACGGACGGTCAGCCAGCTTTCACGTAGCTGTGCGATCGCACGATAGCTTGCCAGTCGATTCTCGTCATACGCTGGCATCTGCAGGACCGACTGGTAGATCGAATCGATCACCTCACCGGCAACCTTGGAAACATGCCCCATGTCCGCACGAGCATCGTTGCCGACGCGGTAAGCGTCGCGCATTTTCTGAAACGATATCCGGTAGGCATTAATCTGCTCCGCCTGCGCGGCGAGCAATGCGACATTGGCGGGACTGACGAAGGTGTCCTGCACCTTCTTGTGCTCGGCCGCGAACGTGTTTAGTGCCGCCTCAACCGCAGCGGCAGATTTCTCGTCACCGTTCGCCAGCATGAATTGCAGCCGCGTAATACGTAGGTTGGTCAGCGAATCATTCAACGCGCTGATCTGGTGCATCCAGATGCTGCGCTGGGAAACCGTGCCCAAACCGCTCCAGCTTGCAATGGCCAATATCAACGTTAGTGCGAGCACCAAACCGAAACCCAACGTCAACTTCCACGTGACGCTGATATCGGCGAACCACTTCTTCATCAGTATTTCCTTCGCTTTGGCATGAACGGCGCAAGGCGCCACCGCACGTTTATCGTCCGCTTGGCTCATGACTTGAGAGTCACAAGACGATCAACGTTTAATTGACGTCACATTCATGACGAACGGTGGAAGTTAGCTTTGCCAGATGCTTCAAGAAGGGAATCGGTTACACATAAAGCGAGGCGCGATCATTCAGTCCCACCTTATCCTTGGCAGGCTGAAAAAGACGCCAGGCAAAGAAAAGGCGCCAGAGCAGGCGCCTTCGATGCGAGCGGAACTGGCTAGGGTTTAACGGGCGCGAGGAAGCGATCTGCGATGGACTGATACTCCCCGGTCGCCTTGGCCAGATGCAGCCACTGGTCGACATAGCTCTTCCAGGCCACATCGTCGCGCGGCAACAGGAAGGCTTTCTCAATGTACTGCATCGGCGTTTCCGGATTCACTGCGCACAGGTCCGGATAGTGCTGACGTTGGTAACGCGCCTCGGACGCATCCGTGATCATCACGTCGGCCTTGCCATCGACCAACTGCTGGAAGATCGCCAGGTTGTCCTTCTCCAGCGTCAGCTTGGCCTCAGGCAGGTTCTTGTGGACGAAGGCTTCGTTGGTGCCGCCCGGTGGCTCCATCAAGCGAACGGAAGGCTTGTTGATCTGCTCGATCGTTTGGTAACGCGATACGTTTTCGCAGCGCACGAAAGGAATCTTGCCATCCAGCGCGATGGGGTCGCTGAGGAATGCGACCTTCTGGCGCTCCAGCGATACGGATACGCCGCCCACCGCAATGTCGCACTTGCCGGCCAGCATGTCGGGCGTCATGGTCTTCCAGGTGGTCGGCACCCAGTCAATTTTCACGTTCAGGCTCTTGGCGAGCGACTCGGCGAGAGAAACGTCGATCCCCTCGTAACCGCCGTCCTCTCGTTTGAAGGTGTAGGGCTTGTAATCGCCCGTCGTGCAGACGCGAAGCGCGCCGTCCTTCTGTACGCGGTCCAGATGGGAAACCGATGTCTCGGCCTGTACCAGTCCTGCGGCAAGCAGCAGGCCCGCTGCCAGTGCGATTTTCATTGTTATGTCCTTCGGTAGGCGTCGCGCACCCGTCGCGCGAACGGTCTCGGCCGTGTCGGCCGGACGACGAAACTACCGCTCCAGCGTGGACCGGACAAGACCCAGGGTTAGGCGGCGCTGTTCACGTACAGACGGGCCGGTGTTCGCCAGCGCACCGAGGTCAAAAGAGACTGACGCTTTGTCTCGCTTGCCACGCGGACGCTAGCGACTCTGACACATGCCTTCCCGCTCGGTCCTCAGCAGGCGTTCATTCGCGGTGGTCTGGCCGCGAAACGTGGCCAGGGCCACCGCATTCGATAGCGGATCGAACAGGTTCGCGGTCACGCCATAGCGATACACCTGGTACACATTGCGTACCGGCTTCACACCGGGGCAATTGTAGAAGTACCCGTATTCATAGCGGGTCTCGGTACGGCAGGCCTGCCTACCGGACGCATCGGTCCCGCAGTAACTGCGTGACACGGGCCCTTCGCAGAATCCCGGCCCCTGACACTCCATCCGCTCATCCCGGGTGATCTGCTCACCACGGCGCTCCGTCCACGCCACGCTGAGATCGAAGGGCAAGGCGTTGTCGTGCCCCTTTATCAAAAAGCTGTTGTCCGTATAAGCCGCCTTCGGGACCTTGCCTTCGAAACGGGTCGTCCCGCTTTCCAGCACCACTTCATTCGCAAAGATGACCGGCTTGGTGCCGAATTCCAGTGTGGCAGGCCCCGGCTTCAGCATCGCCAGCGTGCCCCCGGCCGCCTGGAGCCGGTTGGTGTCGGGAATCTGGACGTAGCCGTCGGCGGTATGGCCCGCACAACCTGCCAGGACGAACAGGCACAGAAGGACAGCGCATAAGAGTCTTGTTTTCATGAGGCGCTCAGGAGGGACGGCCGTAGCCGGAGGATACGGGCATTTTGATATGTGCCGAGTGGGAGCGTCTAGCGGGAAGGACGCCGCGAATGCGGCGACAGGCCAGCTTTGTCGGTGAGAACCCGAGAGCCGTAGGTGGAATCCCGAAGGGCTTCTACCGTTTACCTCGAACAATACCCACCCATGATACGGCGGTCGGGACGGGACGGCATTTATCCGCTGACCGTGCACGCACTCGAAGCTTCCCGCTGCGGCGCTAACCGTTTCGGTGGGTTACGCTTCGCTAACCCACCCTACAAGGCAGGCGGTGGTGGGCAGGCCTGAGTCAAAAGGGCCGTAGGGTGGAATCCCGAAGGGCTTCCACCGTTTACCTCGAACAATACCACCCATGATACGGCGGTCGGGACGGGACGGCATTGATCCCCGGACCGTGCGCGCACTCGAAGCTTCCCGCTGCGGCGCTAACCGTTTCGGTGGGTTACGCTTCGCTAACCCACCCTACAAGGCTGGCGGTGATGGATAGGCCTGAGTCAAAGAACGCCACCCTTGTATCTACGGCATACCATCAGACCTACTCCTCCTCACGATGATTACCGGGCCCCGAATCATCCTCCTTGATCCGATACCACGTCACATACAACGCCGGCAGGAACAACAACGTCAGCAACGTCGCGCTGAAAATGCCACCAATCATGGCGTACGCCATCGGCCCCCAGAACACTTCCCGGGCAATCGGGATCATGCCAAGCGACGCCGCGGCAGCGGTCAGCAGAATTGGCCGACGACGATGTTCGGTAGCCTCCACTACCGCATTCCAGGGCGAATCGCCGGCACGTTCGAAGGCATCGATCTGGGTCACAAGAATCACGGAGTTACGAATAATGATCCCGATGAGCGCCAGCACGCCCAGGATCGCAACGAACCCCAGTGGCGTCCCCGTCGGCACCAGCGCAATCACCACACCGATTAACCCAAGCGGGGCCACGCTCGCCACGAGGAACATCTTCTGCACACTGTGCAACTGGATCATCAGGAACGTCGCCATGAGGAACAGCATCAACGGCACGACGCTTGCGATCGGCCCCTGCGCCTTGCTGCTCTCCTCAACCGTACCGCCTGTTTGAATACGGTATCCATCGGGGAGCGAATCACTGAACTGCTTGATCTTGGGCCCCAGTTGGGTCACCAGGTCCGTTGGCTGGATATCCCCGATGATGCTGGCCTTGAGCGTAATGGTCGGCTTGCGGTCGCGTCGCCATACCAGCGGCTGCTCCAGGTCATAGCGCACGGTGGCAAAGGCCTTTAGCGGAATCGAGACGCCACTCGCGTTTGTGATCTGAAGGTTCTCGATGGTCTCCGGCGAGCCGCGCTCGGCTTCTTCCGCACGGCCGACCACGTTGATCAGGTAGATATCGTCCTTGACCTGCGTGACGGTCTGCCCGCTGACCACACCATTGAGCACGTTCGCCACGTCCTGCGAGGACAGCCCAAGCTGCCGTGCCTTGTCCTGCGCGACGTCGATTCGCAGCACCTTGCCTGGCTCGTTCCAGTCGAACACCATCTCGCCGATCTCAGGTTCTTCGTCGAGCAGACGTGCCAGCTCCAGCGTATGGGTGCGAACCTCGTTCACATCCGGCCCGCTGACGCGATACTGGACGGGGCGACCCACCGGCGGGCCCATTTCCAGCGGTTGCACGTAGCTGCCGATGCCGACGAATTCATCGCGCAGGCGTTGTTGCAGCTTCGGAATCAGGCGCTCGCGAGCCTCCAGATCCTGGCTGACGATGACCAGCTGTGCGTAGTACGGGTTTTGCAGCTGCTGGTCCAGCGGCAGGTAGAAACGCAGCGCGCCCTGCCCCACGTAGGTGCTCCAGCGACGAATATCCGGATCGCCCTCCAGGCTCGCCTCGAGCCGGTCGACCACACGCGCAGTCTCGTGAATCGAGGCGTACTGCGGCAGGTTCAGATCAACGAGGATTTCAGGGCGGTCCGATGAGGGGAAGAACTGGTTCTGCACATAACGCATGCCAAAGATCGACGCCGCGAACAGCAGCACGGTGACGATGATCGTGAGCCAGCGGTGACGCATGGCGAACAGCAGGCTACCGCGCGACCAGCGCGCGATTCGCCCCGGTTTGTCATGGTCCTTCGCCTTCATCTTCTTCGGCAGAATATGCACGGCGATCACCGGCGCAAAGAACACGGCAACGACCCATGACAACAGCAGCGCGATTGAAATGACGGCGAAGAGCGTGAACGTGTATTCGCCCGCCGAGCTGGCGTTCAGCCCGATGGGGACGAAGCCCGCCACTGTCACCAGCGTGCCGGTCAGCATGGGAAATGCCGTGGATTTATAGGCGTACGTCGCGGCGTCGTGCAGCGAATCACCCTTCTCCAGCCGGGTGATCATGACTTCCACGGTGATCATCGCATCGTCCACCAGAAGTCCCAGCGCGATGATCAATGCGCCAAGGGAGATGCGTTGCATGGTGATCCCGCTCATTTCCATGAACATGAACACCATCGCCAGCGTGAGCGGAATGGCGCAGGCCACAACCAGCCCGGCACGCAGCCCAAGGCTGACGAAGCTCACCGCCATGACGATCACCACCGCCTCGAACAGCGCGTGGGTGAAGCCGCTCACTGCATGCTCGACCACTTCGGCCTGGTCCGACACGGTATGGACTTCCACACCCAACGGCAGCTCGGCGCTCAAGGTATCCATGCGGTTACGCAGGGCCTCGCCAAAGGTCTGGATGTTGCCGCCATCGCGCATGGCGATGGCCAGCGCAATGGCAGGCTTGCCGTTATAGCGAAACTCCATGGTGGGCGGATCGACACGATCACGACGGACGGTTGCGATATCCGTCAGCCGATAGAAGCGATCATTCAGGCGCAGGTTGACCTGTCGAAGGTCTTCCTCCGACCTGAACTGCCCTGTGGTTCGCACCGAGATACGCTCGGGCCCCGCCTCGATCACACCGGCAGGTGTCGTCGCGTTCTGCGCCTGGAGGCTCTGGATGACCTGGTTCTGGTCGATGCCAAGGGCTGCGAGGCGCCGTGTCGAAAACTCCAGGTAGATCACCTCGTCCTGCTGGCCGACCATCTCGACCTTGCCCATCCCGGGCACGGTGCGGATGTCGGCGCGCACCTGTTCGACGTAGTCGCGCAATTGCCGGAAGGTCAGGCCATCGGCCGTGAAGGCGAAGATCGAGCCGTAGACGTCACCGAACTCGTCGTTGAAGGCCGGCCCCTGAATCCCCTGTGGAAAATCGCCGCGGATGTCATCGATCTTCTTGCGCACCTGATACCAGATGTCAGGGATGGCCCCGGCCTTGGTAGTGTCCCGCAAGTAGATAAGGATCGTGGACTCGCCCGGCCTTGTGTAACTCTTGGTGTAATTGAGCGAGTCCAGCTCCTCGAGCTTTTTCTCGATGCGGTCCGTAACCTGATCCAGCGTCTCTTCGACCGTGGCGCCCGGCCAGCGCGTCTGGACGACCATGGTCTTGATGGTGAACGATGGGTCTTCCTCACGGCCGAGGTTGAGGTAGGAATACACCCCCATCAGCAGTGACACGAACATCAGGTACCAGGCGAACGACTGGTGGCGGAGCGCCCAGTCCGACAGGTTGAAGCTGCCCTTCATGGCTGAACGCCCTCGTCCATTCGTACTTTCTGTCCCGGTTTAAGCAGGTTCACACCCGCGCTCACTAAACGATCCCCCTCCTTGAGGTCACCCTGAACCGCCATGCGATCTGCGTCACGGGCAAGCGCTTCGACGGGGCGTGCCTGGACCGTATAGGTGTCAGGATCGATGACCCAGACCTGCAACCGGCCGTCCACGTCCTGAACGGCACTGGTCGGCAACCACATCTGCGGCGGAATCGGCTGGCTTAGCGTAACGGTCACCGAGGTGCCCAGGTGGAACTGTTCGGGTGCCTCGTCCAGTGTCAGCCGCACACGTTGCGTGCGCGTGGCGGCATCGGCTTGTGGCGCAATCTCCCGCACCCGTCCGACGGTCCTGATCCCCGGCTCAAGCTGCGCGTTCACTGAAAACAACGCGCTTTCTTGAATACGCTCCGCGAGCGAGGCCGGCAGGTCGAACACGGCCTCCTTCACATCCGGCCGGGCCAGGGTCACCACTTCCTGCCCTGCCGCGACCACCTGCCCGACCTCCACATGCCAGGCATTAACGACGCTTGCGTACTCCGCGCGCAGCGTGCCGTAGCCGACGCGGTCTTGCGCCTGTCGTGCAGCGGCCCGAGTCTGGTCGAGTGCAGATTGTGCGCTGCTCAGCCGCGTGATGGCCTGGTCCAGTGCTGCCTTGGCTCCGACGCCCCGGTCGAACAGCTCCTGTTGTCGCCTGGCGTCTGCCTGGGCGTTGAGAAACTGCACTTCACTGCGAGCAGCATCGCCTTCGCGGGCACGCAAGGCATTCTGCTGGTCGGTCGGATCGAGCTCCGCCAACACGGTACCGGGTTGTACCTGGGACCCCACATCCACACGCCGCTGGGCAACTCGGCCACCGACACGGAACCCCAGGGTCGTTTCGTAGCGTGCCTGTATGGTGCCGGCGAAACGCCCTACCGTTTCCGCAGCCTGCGGTTGCACCTCGACATAGAGCACCGGGCGCACCGGCGGCTGAGGCGGCGGATCGTCAGAGCAACCTGCCAGGCTTCCGGCAAATGCGAGCAATACGGTCCAGCCGACCAGGCCATTGCGGAAGATCTTCATAGCGAAGACTCCCGCGATTGGGCGATCTCAACGCCCTGATCGGGGTGCAACAATTGTCCACCCGTGGTCACCACGCGTTCGCCGTCATTCAGCCCGCCGGTGATCATTACCTGCCCTTTCAGGTAGCGGCCCACGTCAACGACACGAAGGTTGGCGCGTCCCTCATCATCCAGCACCCAGACCGCCGGTTTGGCGCCAGACTTCGTCAACGCCGACCACGGCAGCGCGACGCTGGCGCGCGGCTGATAGTGCACGCTGGCGCTAACCGTCGACCCAAGCCGCATTTCCGCGGGCGGATCGATCAAGCCGATCTTGACCTGGATGGTGCCGGTCTGTTGCGAGATGGACGGTGTCACCTCACGCACCTCGCCACGCGCCGTCACGGAGGGGTCGTCCAGCAGCGCGACGTCGATGGTCTGCCCCTTCGGCACGGCGAGCAGGGATTCGTAAACATTGAAGACCGCGTCCCGCGCGCCATCCCGTGCCAGCTCGAAGACCGGAGCCGATGCCTGAACCACCTGGCCGACCTCGGCCTGGCGCGCCGTGATGACACCAGGCGCGTCGGCCTTCAGGTCGGTGTAACGCAACTGCTCCCGCGCGTCGGACAGCTGCGCCTCGGCAGCCGCCAGCGAGTTCTTGGCACCTCGCTGGCCCGCGAGTGCCGCATCGTATTCACTTCGGCTCGTATAACCCTTGGGCAACAACTGCTGCTGGCGCCACAGATCCGCGTCTGCCTGCTTGAGCCGCGCGCGTTCGGCTTGTGCCGATGCCTCGGCAGCGCGAAGGTTGTTGAGCTGATCCTGCCGATCAAGCCGTGCCAGAACCTGTCCGGCCTTCACCTCGTCCCCCACATCAACAAGGCGCTCGCCGATACGTCCGCCGACCCGGAAGGACAGCGGGGCCTGGATGCGCGCCTGTACATCGCCCGTCAGCGTGGCGTCGACGCTGTGCTGCTCGATACGAACGGTCTGGACTTCGACCCGAGGGATATATTCAGGGGGGGACGCGGTATCGCCACAGCCGGCCAACACAAGGACCAGCAGCACCGAGGCGCTGCGAATCGAGAGACGCATCAAGACTCCTTACTCGTCCAGGCGCCCGGTCGCCACCCAACGTGGCCAAGGGGTTAGCTGCCTGCATGCATGACTACACGTTGCCGAAGTCTGTTACATGCGGATTCAACTGAGACGGGGTTAACAGCATAGTGAGCATGCGACATATAGCAAAGCCCCGCGGTTCCTCGTCTGCAGCGAGCAAGCGAAGCGCCACATTTGTGACCGAACAGTCGGGTTTTTCGCTGCGCTGATCAGGACGTTCAGGCGAGGCCAGATACATGGCAGCGAGCACCTGAGGGGCCGTCAGGCAAAGCGGGTGCAACCCGCGAATATGAAGACCGAACGCCTCGGACGAAAAGCGGTTGCACCTAGTTGCACCTTTTCGTAGTTACCGTTAGCCTGCCGGCTGATCGCACGATGACCCGGCCTCTCTGCGTGCCTGCCCATCGCGCCATAACAAGCCAAAAAGAGGAGCGACGTACTCCTCCCTGCTCGACGAGGATCTCTCATGGCAGCCACTACCGTTGGTGTGAAACTGGACGATGCAACCCGCGACCGCCTCAAGCAGGCCGCGCAGACCATCGACCGCACGCCTCACTGGGTCATCAAACAAGCAATTTACAACTACCTTCAGCAGATCGAAGCAGGCAACGCCACCGTTTCTGCCTCCGGTACTGAAGATGCCGCCGACGAAGGTGAAGCGCCCGAAGCCAGCCACCAGTACTTTCTCGACTTTGCCGAGAGCATCCTCCCGCAGTCTGTGCTGCGCGCGGCGATCACCTCTGCCTACCGTCGCCCCGAGCAGGAAATGGTTCCCATGCTGCTCGAACAGGCGCGTTTGCCTGAAGCCACGGCGGACGCGGCACATAAGCTGGCCTACCAGCTGGCCGAGAAACTGCGTAATGCCAAGGGCGCCAGCGGCCGTGCCGGCCTCGTCCAGGGCCTGCTGCAGGAATTCTCCCTCTCGTCCCAGGAAGGCGTGGCACTGATGTGTCTGGCCGAAGCCCTGCTGCGTATTCCCGACAAGGGCACCCGCGACGCCCTGATCCGCGACAAGATCGCCAACGGCAAGTGGAGCGATCACCTCGGCAAGAGCTCGTCGATCTTCGTCAACGCGGCGTCCTGGGGCCTGCTGCTGACCGGCAAGCTGGTGTCGACCCATAACGAAGAGAAGATGTCTTCCGCCCTGAACCGCATCATCGGCAAGCGCGGCGAGCCGGTGATTCGCAAGGGCGTGGACATGGCCATGCGGATGATGGGCGAGCAGTTCGTCACCGGCGAGACTATTGGTGAAGCGCTGGCCAACGCCACCCGATACGAAGCCAAGGGCTTCCGCTACTCCTATGACATGCTCGGCGAAGCGGCGCTGACCGAAGAGGATGCGCAGCGCTACCTGGCGTCCTATGAGCAGGCCATCCACTCCATCGGCAAGGCATCGAATGGCCGCGGCATCTATGAAGGCCCTGGCATCTCCATCAAGCTGTCTGCCCTGCACCCGCGCTACAGCCGTGCGCAGTACGAGCGCGTGATGGACGAGCTCTACCCGCGTCTGCTGGGCCTGACCTTGCTGGCCAAGCAGTACGACATCGGCATCAACATCGACGCTGAGGAAGCCGACCGCCTGGAAATCTCGCTCGATTTGCTCGAGCGCTTGTGCTTCGAGCCCAAGCTGACCGGCTGGAACGGCATCGGCTTCGTCATCCAGGCCTACCAGAAGCGCTGCCCGTTCGTGATCGATTACGTGATCGACCTGGCTCGCCGCAGCCGCCACCGCCTGATGATCCGTCTGGTGAAGGGCGCCTATTGGGACAGCGAAATCAAGCGCGCCCAGGTCGAAGGACTTGAGGGCTATCCGGTCTACACCCGCAAGGTCTATACCGACGTTTCCTATGTGGCGTGCGCGCGCAAACTGCTGAACGCGCCGGATGCGATCTTCCCGCAATTCGCCACCCACAACGCCCACACGCTGGCGGCCATCTACCAGATTGCCGGCCAGAACTACTACCCAGGCCAGTACGAGTTCCAATGCCTGCACGGCATGGGCGAACCGCTGTACGAGCAGGTCGTGGGCAAGCTGGCCGATGGCAAGCTGAACCGTCCATGCCGGGTCTACGCACCGGTCGGCAGCCATGAAACGCTGCTTGCTTACCTTGTCCGTCGCCTGCTGGAAAACGGTGCCAACACCTCGTTCGTCAACCGCATTGCAGACCACTCGGTCTCGATCAATGAGTTGGTCGCTGACCCGGTCGTCGCGGTTGAGAAACTGTCCGCCCAGGAAGGCGGCGTCGGCCTGCCGCACCCGCGCATTCCGCAACCGCGTGATCTCTACGGCGCTGCGCGCCTCAACTCGAGCGGCATCGACCTCTCCAACGAACACCGCCTTGCCTCCCTATCCACTGCGCTGCTCACCAGTGCGATGCAGGATTGGAAAGCGCTGCCGATGCTCGGCGGCGCTGTCAGCGACGGCACCCAGGAGCCGGTCCGCAACCCGGCCGACCATCAGGACATCGTGGGTTACGTCCAGGAAGCGTCCGAAGCAGACGTCGACACCGCCCTGCTCGCTGCAGGTGCGGCCGGCCCGATCTGGCAGGCAACCCCACCCGCCGAGCGTGCCGCTATCCTCGATCGCGCCGCGGACCTCATGGACGCGCAGATCCAGCAACTGATGGGACTGCTGGTACGCGAAGCCGGCAAGACGTACATGAACGCAATCGCGGAAGTGCGCGAGGCCGTGGATTTCCTGCGCTACTACGCCCTGCACACCCGCGAGCATTTCGATAACGGTACGCATCGTCCGCTGGGGCCGGTCGTCTGCATCAGCCCGTGGAACTTCCCGCTGGCCATCTTCACCGGGCAGGTCGCCGCTGCGCTCGCGACGGGCAACACCGTGCTGGCCAAGCCGGCCGAGCAGACGCCGCTGATCGCCGCCCAGGCCGTCCGCATCCTGCTCGAGGCGGGCATCCCCGAGGGCGCGCTGCAACTGTTGCCGGGCCGTGGCGAAACCGTCGGTGCAAGGCTGGTCGGCGATGATCGCGTCAAGGGTGTGATGTTTACCGGCTCGACCGAAGTCGCCGGCATCCTGCAGCGCAACCTGGCCGGCCGTCTGGACGCAAACGGGAAGCCCGTTCCGCTGATCGCCGAAACCGGTGGCCAGAACGCCATGATCGTCGACTCGTCCGCCCTGGCCGAGCAGGTCGTCGTGGACGTGGTCGCGTCGGCCTTCGACAGCGCGGGCCAGCGCTGCTCGGCCCTGCGCGTGCTGTGCGTGCAGGAAGACGTCGCGGATCGCGTACTGACCATGCTCAAGGGCGCCATGGCTGAATACCGCCTCGGCAACCCCGAGCATCTGAACGTGGATATCGGGCCAGTCATCGACGCCGAAGCCCAGGCCAACATCCAGTCGCACATCAAGACGCTGCGTGAGAAGGGCCGCACCGTTCACCAGCTGTCGCGCGTGAACAAGTCCGAGACCCGCCGTGGCACCTTCGTGACGCCCACGCTCATCGAACTGGACAGCTTCGATGATCTCAAGCGCGAAGTCTTCGGCCCCGTCCTGCACGTGGTGCGCTTTGCTCGCAAGGACCTGAAGTCGCTCATGGACCAGATCAACGGCACGGGTTATGGCCTGACGCTGGGCGTCCACACCCGTATCGACGAGACCATCGCCCAGGTGGTGAGCCAAGCCCACGCCGGCAACCTGTACGTGAACCGCAACATGGTCGGCGCCGTGGTTGGCGTCCAGCCGTTCGGTGGTGAAGGCCTGTCGGGGACCGGTCCGAAAGCCGGTGGCCCGCTGTACATGTACCGCCTGCTGTCGACTCGGCCAGACGATGCCATCAGCCAGGCCTTCTCGGCGAGCGACACGAGCGCGACACTGGATTCGACCGCACGCAACGAACTGCAAAAGCCGTTCGCCGCCATGGTCGAGTGGGCTGCAGGGGGCAAGCGCACCGAGCTGACGGCCGCCAGCGAGCATTTTGCGAAGGAGACCCAGAGCGGCACCACGCGCCTGCTGCCCGGCCCGACCGGCGAGCGCAACAGCTACACCCTGCTGCCACGCGACGCCGTGTTGTGCCTGGCCGAAGAGCAGAACGACCTGCTGGTACAGATTGCCGCCGTGCTGTCTGTTGGCAGCCGCGCGGTGGTGCAGAAGAGCGCGGCAACCGAGAGCCTTCTCGGCAGCCTGCCAGCCGCTGTTCAGGCCCGCATCATCCGCGTAGCGGACTGGAAGCAGCCCGACACGCATTTCGAAGCGGTGCTCTACCATGGCGACTCGGACCAGCTGCGTGATGTCTGCCAGACAGTCGCCGAACGTAAAGGCCCGATCGTCAGCGTGACCGGCCTGTTCCGCGGCGAAACGGCCGTTCCGCTGGAGCGCCTGCTCATCGAGCGCTCGCTCAGCGTGAATACGGCCGCTGCCGGTGGTAACGCCAGCCTGATGACGATCGGCTGACCGTCTGCGGGCAAGCGAAAAAGGGGCGAAGTCGCAAGGCATCGCCCCTTTTTCGTAGCGACCACTTCTCAGTTGGAGCGGGCAGTCACTTATTGGACGCGGTAACGGCGGAAGCCCTTCGGGATTCCGCCCTACGAAAGCCGTCTGGCAACGCCGCACCCGTAGGGTGGGTTAGGCGCCTACGCTGCTGTCTCGATCACCACACCCTTCGCCGCGCCGTAACCCACCGACCTCGCGACACGCCTGCCAGCGACTGGTCTCGGCCTGACCAAACGCGGCTCGTCAAATCTTCCGGCTCATCACATAGCAATCGACCAGTCCAAGCGTCTTGTGACGGTAGGCCTGCGGCAGCGTGCCGACGATCTCGAAGCCATGCTTTTTCCATAGGGCGACGGCGACTTCGTTGGCCGAGACCACCGAGTTGTACTGCATGGAAAGAAAACCCAGCTCCTTCGCCACCTGCAGCGAGTGCGCACACAACGTGCCAGCGACGCCGCGCCCGCGTGCTGTGGGTGAAGTCATGTAGCCGCAGTTACAGACGTGGTCGCCTGGGCCGGCCGCGTTGGGTTTGATGTAGTAGGTGCCCAGGATCCGCCCATCCGCCTCGGCGACGTAGGTCGCGCGGGGCAGCTCGACCCAGAGCTTCCATGCCGCGACCCGATCCATGTTCGGGTCGAGCGCATAGGTTTCCTGGGCCTGCACGACATCGCGGATGATGGGCCAGACCTGGTCGAAATCCGCTTCGGTGATGGGTCGAATGTTCACGGCACTGCTCCTTCGTCGATCAAGCCCCGAAGCGTATCAGGCCACACGCGACGCGACACCGTCGGCACCGATGCGGATAAAACCGGCGGCGTGGGCACTCTCAGATCTGAGCCACTGTCCGGACACCTCCATGCGCCTGCTTCGCAGCCTATGCCTTTTCATCTCCTGTGCCCTGTTCCACGCGACCCTGTCCGCCGCACCGGCGGCTACCGATCACACAGTGACCGACGCCGACGTGCAGCGCGTCATCGACCTACTCCAGGATGATCAACGCCGGGCCGACGTGATTGCGGTACTCAAGGCGCTGGCCGATCCTGAACATTCCGCATCCAGTGCGGCCGAGGCGTCAGACGCCCCTGCGGCGGACGAGCAGACGACCGCACTCGTTCCGCTGGAAGAAGATGGCCTCATTGCGCGAACGCTTCAGCAGATCGGTACGTGGGCCGATGGGCTTGCTCAGCAGGGCCGTCAGCTTCGCCAGGCGGCCCATGCCTTGCCGGAGGGCTGGCACAGAGCCTTCGGCAGCGAAGCAGGCCGCCAACGCTTGCTCATGGCGTCGCTTGGGCTCGCGCTGGTCTTCGGCGCGGCACTGGCCGCCGAGTGGGCAGCCGCACGACCTATTACACGGCTGCGTCGGCGACTGGCAAATGCAGCGTCCCGTGATGTCCGGCTGGCGAACAGACCGGCGACCGGAAACGGTGAGATACCGCCCGGCCCGGCCACGGCAGCGACCCGCCCCAGTGCTGAAGGTGTCGCCCTGGTCCAGACCCAGCGCAATGGCGTAGAGGAATTGGAAGCCATACCCGTCGGCAACACCGCCGCGGCTGCCCCGCCAGAACCCACGCCGAGCGAAACGACGCCACCGCTGCCCAGTGCGACCGAACATTCCCTCGGGCCACTGCGTCGGCTGGTCTATGCGGCAGGTCGAATGTTGCTCGAACTCGTGCCAGTCGGTGTGTTTTTCGTTGTCTCGGCGATAGCGCTGCGCCTGTTGGAGGATTACAACCCCGCGCTATCCGCCGCCACAGGCATATTCGTCAACGCCTACCTGACGGCCCGCGTGACAATGATCGTGGTGCGTCTGCTCGTTTCGCCCTGTGGCGACAGCTCCGCCGTCATTCCCATGAGCGCAAGGCTTTCCGAGTTGCTGGAGCGCTGGACACGACGCTTCGTGACCACGGCGACATTCGGCATTGCGTTGGCCGAGGCCGCCTCGGTGTTGGGGGCAGGTGCAGATAATCGGGTGCTCGTACTCAAGCTCACCTCGCTACTGGTGCATGGGTTCGCCGTGGCGCTGATCCTGCACCTGCGTCGACCTGTGGCCGACGCGCTGCGGCCCGCTGAGGATGCTGCCGGGCTGCGCGCGGCGGCGCGACGCTGGCTCGCACAGGTGTGGTGGGTATTCGCTGCGGCCACCGTGCTTGGCGCCTGGCTGGTGTGGGCGATGGGCGTCGAAGACGGCCTGCCTCGTCTACTGGGCTTCCTGGCCGTAAGCGGCGCCGTCCTGGCCGCGGGCCGAATCGCGGCGATCCTGGCGCAAAGTGCGCTGGGTCGGCTCTTCGATGTGGACGCACCGCCAGAAGAGACAGCCTCAAGCTTTTCGCTTCAGCACTACTATCCGCTGGCCCGCAGCCTCACCTCGTTGCTGATCGGGCTCGGTACGCTGGTCGCACTGTTCCAGGCCTGGGGATTCAACGCCTTGGGGTGGTTCGCGCAGGACACCATTGGCCGCAGCCTGGTGTCGGCGGCATTGACCATTCTCATCGCCGCCGTTGGTGCATTGCTCATTTGGCAGTGGGCCAATTTCGCGGTCAATCAACGGCTCCAGCGCTGGACGCAACGGGGAGATGTCCTGCGTGTTGCCCGCTTACGGACACTCATGCCGATGCTGCGTACGGCCCTGTTCATCGTGATCTCACTGGTTGTGGTCCTTACTGCACTCAGCCAACTGGGCATCAACACGACGCCACTTTTGGCCGGCGCCAGCATCATTGGAGTCGCGTTGGGGTTTGGCTCGCAAAAGCTCGTGCAGGACTTCATCACCGGCATCTTCCTGCTCATGGAAAATGCAATGCAGGTGGGCGACTGGGTGACGGTCGCCGGCGTCTCCGGGACGGTCGAATACCTGTCGATCCGCACCGTGCGGCTGCGCGCGGGAGATGGCTCGCTCCATATCGTGCCGTTCAGCTCGGTCTCGACCGTCAACAACACCAACCGCGGCATTGGTAACGCCGCCGTGCGCATCAGCGTGGGCTACGACGTCGATGTCGAGGAAGTGATCGCCGAGATCAAGCAGATCGGTGCGGACCTCCGCGCGGACCCTGCCTTCAGCAGCCTGATCCTCAACGATATCGAGGTATGGGGCGTCGATGCCGTGGACGGCTCGATGGTGACTGTCGCAGGGCAGATCCGCTGTATCGACAAGGGCCGTTGGGGCGTACAGCGGGAGATGAACAAGCGCATCCTGCAACGCTTCCGCGAGCGCCAGATCGAGATCGCCAACCCTCGCACGACGTTGATCGTCCCGACCGAGCCGACGCCACCACCCAGGGAGCGACCGGCTTGATCGTGCCGCAGACGCGCACCGCCTACCTGGACCGACCGTAAAGCCTCAGCACTTCCCAGATCGGGCGCGTAGATCAAAAGCCGCAGGTTTCACCCGCCCTACTGCTGGACGCGAAATGCTCCGTAGGGCGGGTGACAACCCGCGTGGACGCGTGCTGCACTTCTGGGCTATTCCGCTCTGTCGAAGCCTTCCGCCAGATGCTTGTCCTTCAGCTTCACGTAGTTGCCGGCCGTGTAACTGAAGAAATTGCGCTCCTTGTCCGTCAGCGGGCGTGCCTGCTTCACAGGGCTACCCACATACAGATAACCGCTCTCCAGCACCTTGCCGGGCGGCACCAGCGCACCGGCGCCGATGATGACCTCGTCCTCGACGACCGCGCCGTCCATGACGATCGACCCCATACCTACCAGTACCCGGTTGCCGATGGTGCAGCCATGCAACGTGACCTTATGGCCGACCGTGACTTCGTCGCCGATGATCAGCGGGAAGCCATTTTCATTGAACGGACCCGCGTGGGTAATGTGCAGGACGCTGCCATCCTGGATGCTGGTCCGCGTGCCAATGCGGATGCGGTGCATGTCGCCGCGGATGACGGTCAATGGCCAGATCGAGCTGTCCTCGCCTATCACCACATCCCCCATGACCACAGCACTATGGTCGACGAACGCACGCGCGCCGAGTTGCGGGGTATGGGTTTCGAATTTACGAATCGTCACGATAGAACCCTCGTCAGGTCATTTTTGTCCGGATTGTAATTAACATGGACCGCACACGGGTTGTGAAACGTGCCTTGCGGCCCCATAACCCCTTTAATCGAATTCGAGCCTGAAGGTGTCTTTGCCGTGACTGCCGATAACCCACTGCTGCAACCGTTCGACCTGCCGCCCTATTCCCGCATCAAGCCCGAGCACATCGAGCCTGCAGTGGACACCATCCTTGCCGATAACCGCGCCGCGCTGGCCAGGCTCCTGAGTGAACAGGGTGCCCAGCCAACCTGGGACGGGTTCGTGCTCGCGCTGGATGAACTGGGCGAGCGCCTGGGCCGTGCCTGGAGCCCGGTAAGCCACCTGAACGCCGTCTGCAACAGCCCGGAACTGCGCAAGGCCTACGAGGCATGCCTGCCGAAGCTGTCCGAGTACTGGACCGAACTGGGCCAGAACCGCGATCTGTTCAATGCCTACCAGGCCTTGGCGACTGGACCGGAGGCCGCGGGTTACGACGTTGCCCAGAAGACCATTCTGGAGCACACACTACGTGACTTCCGCCTGTCGGGTATCGATCTGCCAGCCGACAAGCAGAAGCGTTACGGCGAAATCCAGATGCGCCTGTCCGAGCTGACCAGTACCTTCTCCAATCAGCTGCTCGATGCCACCCAGGCCTGGGTGAAGCACATCGAAGACGAATCACTGCTGGCTGGCATTACCGAAGCGGCCAGGGGCCAGATGAAGCAGGCCGCCGAAGCCAAGGGCCTTAAAGGCTGGCTGATCACGCTTGAATTCCCCAGCTACTACGCCGTGATGACGTACGCTGACAACCGCGCGCTGCGTGAAGAAGTCTATGCGGCGTACGCAACACGTGCATCGGACCAGGGCCCGAATGCCGGCCAGAATGACAATGGCCCGCTGATGAACGAAATCCTCGACCTGCGCCAGGAACTGGCCGGGTTGCTGGGCTTCGCCAACTACAGCGAGCTGTCACTGGCGAGCAAGATGGCCGAATCGACCGATCAGGTGCTGAGCTTCCTGCGAGACCTCGCCGTGCGCAGCAAGCCCTACGCCGAGCAGGACCTGAACGAGTTGCGCGCGTTCGCCGCCGAAAAGGGCTGCGACGACCTGCAGAGCTGGGACGTCGGCTACTACAGCGAGAAACTGCAGGAACAGCGTTACAGCGTCTCGCAGGAAATCCTGCGACCCTACTTCCCTGTGGATAAAGTCCTCTCCGGCCTCTTCGCAATCGTCCAGCGCCTTTATGGCATCGAGATCCGAGAGTTGAATGACTTCGACGGCTGGCATCCGGACGTTCGCCTCTTTGAGATCCTGGAGAACGGCGAGCACGTCGGCCGCTTCTTCTTTGACCTCTATGCCCGCGCCAACAAGCGTGGCGGCGCCTGGATGGACGGTGCCCGCGACAAGCGTCGGACCGGAAGCGGCGAGCTCATCAGCCCGGTCGCGAACCTGGTGTGCAACTTCACACCGGCGTCCAAGGGCAAGCCTGCGCTGCTGACCCACGACGAAGTCACCACGCTGTTCCACGAATTCGGCCACGGTCTGCACCACCTGCTGACCCGGGTCGAGCATTCCGGCGCGTCGGGTATCAACGGCGTGGCGTGGGATGCCGTCGAGTTGCCAAGCCAGTTCATGGAAAACTGGTGCTGGGAGCCCGAAGGGCTGGCGCTGATGTCCGGCCACTACGAGACGGGCGAGCCGCTCCCGCAGGACCTGCTGGACAAGATGCTCGCCGCCAAGAACTTCCACTCCGGACTGATGATGGTCCGCCAGCTGGAATTCTCGCTGTTCGACTTCGAACTGCACGCCACCCATGGCGACGGCCGCAGCGTGCTCGACGTCCTCAATGCGATCCGCGACGAAGTATCGGTAATGCGTCCGCCGGCGTACAACCGCTTCCCGAACAGCTTCGCGCATATCTTCGCGGGTGGCTACGCGGCGGGTTACTACAGCTACAAGTGGGCTGAAGTGCTTTCTGCGGATGCATTCTCGAAGTTCGAGGAAGACGGCGTACTGAATCCGGAAACGGGCCGCGCCTTCCGCGAGGCCATCCTGGCGCGTGGCGGTTCGCAGGAGCCCATGGTGCTGTTCGTGGACTTCCGCGGTCGCGAGCCGAAGATCGATGCCTTGCTGCGCCATCTGGGGCTCAGTCAGGAGGCCGCATGAGCGACACGCCGAACGTGACCAAGAAGCGCTTCATCGCCGGGGCCGTGTGCCCGGCGTGCAGCGCGCAGGACACGATCAAGATGTGGAACGTGGATGGCGTACCGCACCGCGAATGCGTGGCCTGCGGTTACGCCGATACGCTCGATGCGCGCGGCAATTCCGTCCCCAACGAATTGCCTACCCGGGTAAATGCCACCGCGCTCAAGCCCAAGAAGCCGGCTGACCCGAGCGTGAAGGCCGTACAGTTCTTCCCCAACCCCAAACTCAAGAAGCCCGACCCGGACGCCTGATCGGCCGGCCGGATCGCCTCAACGGTGGATAACGCTTGCAGCTATCCACCGTACGGGCTTCCCGCTGTGGTGTGCCGGGGTAGTTCAGTACTGTAGGGTGGGTTAGCGAAGCGTAACCCACCGAAGCGATCGACACGGCAACGAGCACGTTCGGCGTAGTTGCCTGTGCGCGCAACACACCCATGATCGGGGCGTCCTGGTGCGAGGTAAACGGTGGAAGCCCTTCGGGATTCCACCCTACGACACTGTGTCATTCTCCGAAGCAGGCGTATAGCCCACTACCCCGTAGGGTGGGTTAGTGACGCGTAACCCACCGAAGCGATCAGCACCGCAGCCAGAGAGCACACGTGTGGCACAGATCGCGCAGCAACGCGTGCCTTCATGGTCAAAGTAACGCGGGCGCACATTGTTCGTGGTAAACGGTGGAAGCCCTGCGGGATTCCACCCTACGACACTATCATCGAGCTAGCCCACAGCCGTGTTACGGCAGCTTCAGCCCTTCGCGGACTTGCTTGATTTCATCGGCCACCGCTTCGGCCTGATCGGCCGGCATGGCGAAGGTCATGGAATAGACAGCCGTGTCGCTGCGCGCCATGAGCAGGGACTGTCGCAGCACCGGCTTGCCCGCCTGACTGGCCGTGCAACTCACCTCTCTTGCAGGCAAATTACCAAGGTGCGTGTCCTGGGGCGGCTCACAAGCCGTCTGCAGACCCGACTGGGCGAAACCCAACTGCACGCCTTGGCGCATCTCCCGCAGCACCCGGTCCAGGGTTACTTCCTGCTGTGTCGGCAGGGGCAGGCGGGTCAGCTCGGCCACCACCGCCTGTTCGCCGTTGGGCTGTAGACGGAATGCACGCTGACGCTCGCCCTGCACGTTCGCTTCGAACGGCGAGTCCGGCGCAGGGACTTCTTCCTGCTGCCAGGTCTCGGGCCAATCGACATTGAGCGCCTCGGCATTGGCAGTGACGCTGATGGTTAACGCGATAAAAGCAAGGAGCTTTGCGCTAGCAGACATGAAGGTGCCGTTATGTGGGTAGAGGCGAAAGCGTGCCTGATCTGCCGTTATCGAAACAACGGCTGCTCCTGCATGAGACGCAGGTATTCGCAGACTGTTCAGCGCCGGAACAGCTCGCCCGGCGTTTCGCCGAATTGCTCTCGAAAAGCCGCGATGAAAGCGGACGTCGAATCGTAACCGAATGCCAGCGCAACATCGGTTACCCGCTCCCCCTGTTCGAGTGGAAGAAGCGCGCCCAACAGCCGCAAACGCTGCCGCCAGCCGCGGAAGGTCAGCCCCGTCTCGGCCCGGAACAGCCGACTCAGCGTTTTTTCCGACACGCCCAGCTGCACGCTCCAGGATTGCAGCGTCCGTGATGAATCCGGCTGTCGTTGCAGCGCCTGGCACAGGGTGTCCAACAGTGGGGACGTGGGCCATGGCAGCGAGTAGGCGACTTCATCCGCGGCCCTTAACTGGTCGAGCAATACGGCGACCAGTCGTCCATCAGCACCGGATTCATCGTAGGTTGGCGGAAGCTGGCTGAAACGCCGGATCAGCTCACGGGTCAGGGGGTCGATCTTGATGACCCGGGTGCGTGACGGTGCCCACCCTGTCACCGAGACGTCCAGGTAAAGGCTACGAATCTCGGCATTGGATGAGCTGAAGACTTCATGATCGACCCGCTCCGGCAACCAGATTCCGCGGTTGGGCAGCGCGACGAAACGCCCATCGTCCGTGCGCACTTCCAAAACCCCCTGGATGGCGTAGCTCAGTTGGACCCAGGCATGGTGATGCCGCGCGGTACCGGCGGGCTGGGCGAGGGACTCATTGCGCGCATAAACAGGCCGCGGCAATCGCCGGATCGAAGGAATCGGTCGCTGAAAGAGAGATTGTCCGTTTCGCGGCATCAGGCGGCCATCTGCCGTTAGCAGGAATAAGACCCGAAGGGTAGATTGCCTCGTTTTCCAACGCAAACATGGACACGCCATGGCTCGCCCACGCTTCCTTCCCGATAACTTCACCCTCGTTTTGCTGGGTACCGTCGCGATTGCCACCGTACTGCCCTGCAGCGGCCAGGCTGCCGAGATCTTCGCCTGGATAACGAATCTGGCCATCGCCCTGCTGTTCTTCATGCACGGCGCCAAGCTGTCCCGCGAAGCAATCATCGCAGGGGCGGGCCACTGGCGCCTGCACCTGGTGGTCTTCGCTTGCACCTTCCTCCTCTTCCCCCTGATTGGCGTCGCCCTCAAACCAGTGCTGGCGCCTGCGATCGGCATGGAGCTTTACCTGGGCATCCTGTACCTCTGTGCACTGCCGTCTACGGTGCAGTCCTCCATTGCCTTCGTCTCCCTGGCGCGCGGCAACGTGGCCGCTGCCATCTGCAGCGCCGCAGCGTCTAGCCTGTTCGGGATATTCCTGACGCCCGTCATCGTTGCGCTGACCATGGGCGTACAGGGCGACGGCGGCTCGACCCTCGACGCGATAGGCAAGATCACCCTGCAGCTGCTCGTGCCGTTCATCCTTGGCCAGATCGCCCGTCGCTGGATTGGCGCCTGGGTGTCGCGCAACAAGAACTGGCTCAAGTACGTTGACCAGACCTCCATCCTGCTGGTGGTCTACACCGCCTTCAGTGAAGCGGTGATCGGCGGCATCTGGTCTAAGGTTCCCTTGCTCGCGCTGGTCATACTGGCTGTTGTCTGTACCGTTCTGCTCGCTATCGTACTGGGCATTACCGCCGTTCTGGGCAAGAAGCTCGGCTTTAGCCTCGAGGACCGTATCACCATCCTGTTCTGCGGTTCGAAGAAGAGCCTCGCCACCGGCGTGCCCATGGCGCAGGTGCTGTTCGCCGGCGGTCCGCTTGGCATGATCATCCTGCCCCTCATGCTCTTCCACCAGATCCAGCTCATGGTGTGCGTGGTACTCGCGCAGCGCTATGCAAGGCGCCCCGAGGTGCCCGACACCCAAGCGACCTCGCCAGCCGCCTGATCACCGAGTCAGGACACATCGAACCCCACTGCAATGTAGGGGTTTTCCATCTTTCCGAACGCACGAAGCACACGGTTCCGCCGTTCCAGGCGGATCCCTGGGCGCGCGTCGAGCAGGCAGACTGACGCACGGGCTTGCCCCGCTGCTCCTTCACGGAATACTGTATGCGCATACAGCTATTCGAGCCACTGCCATGCCTGCCCCTCAGACGCCCATCCGCGGTCGTGGTACCGCGATCAATCCGCACAACCGCTTCGCGCCAACGCGCTCGGTAGCCGAGGATGATGGCTGGTACCAGGACGAAACGCCGGTCACCCGCGCGACTGAAGTCCGGCAGGAGACGGCCAAGACCATCATCGCGCGCAATCAGTCCCCGGACGTTGGCTTCGACCGATCGGTGAATCCGTACCGTGGGTGTGAACACGGCTGCGTCTATTGTTTTGCCCGCCCGAGCCATGCCTATTGGGACCTGTCGCCCGGCATCGACTTCGAGACCAGGCTGATCGCCAAGACCAATCTCGCCGACCGCCTCGAAGCCGAGCTGAGCAAACCCAACTACGTGCCGCAGCCTATCGCGCTCGGCATCAATACCGATGGCTATCAGCCCATCGAGCGCGAGTATCAGCTCACCCGCAAGGCGCTGGAGATATTGCTCCGCTATCGGCATCCGGTGAGCATCATCACCAAGGGCTCGCTCATTCTCCGCGACCTCGACCTGCTCGAACCGCTGGCCGAGCAGAACCTCGTCAGCGTGGCCTTCAGCCTGACCACGCTGGATGACGAACTCAAGCGCATCATGGAGCCCCGTGCCGCCTCACCCGGTGCAAGGCTGCGCGCCATGAAGACATTGCACGAGCATGGCGTGCCGGTACATGTGATGACGGCACCGATCATTCCGATGATCAACGACATGGAACTCGAAGCCATGCTGGAAGCTGCGCGCGATGCCGGCGCCCGAAGCGCCGGCTACGTCCTGCTTCGGCTACCGCATGAAATCGCCGATCTCTTCGAGGACTGGCTGCGCAATCACTTCCCGGACCGGGCCAACCACGTAATGAGCCTGATCCGACAATCCCGAGGCGGGAAGAACTACGACAGCCAATTCGGTACGCGCATGCGTGGCCAGGGCCAGTTCGCTGATCTGCTGGCCCAGCGCTTCAAGCTCGCCAAACGCCGCCTCGGCCTCGATGGTCGCGAATGGTCAGGGCTGGATTGCTCGCGCTTCGCACCGCCGGGCTCGCAGATGGGTCTGTTCTGACCAAATACGATGGCCGTGGCAGACGACGGCCCGTAGTTCCACCTTCAAAACTCCGCTACGGCCGGGCCGTGTTGGCCGTGCGGAGGGAATGCGTTGGCGAACGAGATCCCGATCCGAACGTACCGCGCGGACGCCGTCGAGATGTTCCGCAAGGACGGGCTCGGCCGGGTGTTCTTCGATGAGGAAGCGCTCGCGCGAGGAATGAAAGGGTACATCCTGTCTAAGTTCGAACCCCGCGACCCGGAGGCGATGCCCGACGGCGGGCGCCCCGATCTGAGGCGTTGGCCCAGACATCGGGATGAACCCTCGGCGCCTGGCATACTCCATTGCAACGAAACGCCCGACCGCTCAGGAGATTCCATGGCCACTGCTTCCGAACGTATTTCGCTGTTGATGATGGGCCCGCTGCAGCCAGCGCTGATCGAGCGCATCGAGCAGGACTACGATGTGCACCGCTATTGGGAGATGAGCGATGCGGATGCGTGGATTGCCGAACACGGCGAGCGCATCGAAGGTATCGTCACCAGCGGATCGTTTGGTGCGACAGAAGCGCTGATCAATCGGCTGCCGGAGCTAAAAGCCATCATCAGCTTTGGGGTCGGCTACGACAGCATTGACGTGGCAGCCGCTCATGCCCGCGGTGTGGTCGTGACCAACACGCCCGGCGTATTGGACGAATGCGTGGCCGATACGGCGTTTTCCATCCTGCTCGGACTGGGTCGTCGCATATGCGAGGCCGACCGCTTCGTACGCGCCGGCAAATGGCCAACGGATCGCTTCCCACTCAGCCACAGCCTGGCCGGCAAGACATGCGGCATCGTTGGGCTTGGCAACATCGGCCGCTCCATCGCCCGCCGCGCCGAAGCCTTCGGCATGAACATCGCGTACCACAACCGCCGCCCCCGTGAGGGTGTGCCGTATACCTACCACGAGACCCTGACCGGCCTGCTCGAGGCCGCGGACTACGCCATCGTGGTCGTACCGGGCGGCAGCGAGACGAATCACCTGATCGGCCAGACGGAGCTCGATGCACTTGGCCCGAAAGGCTATCTGGTCAACATTGCGCGTGGCTCGGTCGTCGACGAAGCGGCCTTGGTCAAGGCGCTGCAAACCGGAGCCATCGCAGGTGCCGCGCTGGACGTCTTCGCCGACGAGCCCAACGTGCCGTCAGCCCTCTTGGAACTCGACAATGTCGTGCTCACGCCGCACATCGGCAGCGGAACCCATGAGACCCGCCAGGCGATGGCGGATCTGGTCTACGACAACCTGCATGGCTTCTTCCGCCACGGGGTCCCTGTCACGCGCGTCCACTAGGCGCGCGGCATCCGTCGCCGGGCGGGAACAACCCCGCCCGGCACGCCCTCCGTCATGGATAACCCTGCGCTTTCCGCTGGAGGCTTCCCATGACCACGCCCGCCAAAGGTGTAATGCCCCGTTTCAACCGGCCCCGCGGCGATGGACCAGCAGCCGACCTCTCCACCCTGCTTCGGCAACACGCCGAGCCCTTGCCCGACATGGACAGCGACGCGTTCGGTGCACTGTTCGATCGATACGCCGATGCCAAGGTCGTGCTCATCGGCGAATCCAGCCATGGCACTGCCGAGTTCTATCGTGCGCGCGCAGCCATCACCCGGCGCTTGGTGGAACGCCACGGCTTCAACATCGTGGCTGCCGAAGCCGACTGGCCTGACGCCGCGCAGGTGGATCGCTGCGTACGTGATCTCGGGCCGTCCGCCTCGACCGACCAGGCATTTGCCCGATTCCCAACCTGGATGTGGCGCAATACCGAAGTCCAGGCCTTTGCTCACTGGCTCCGCAATCACAACCGTGCGCTGCCCCTCGAAGCTCGGGTGGAATTCCGCGGGCTGGATATCTACAGCCTGCGCAGTTCGATACGGGAAGTATTGCGCTATCTGGACGAAATCGATCCGGCGCTGGCGCGCGATGCGCGTGCTCGTTATGCCTGCCTCACGCCCTGGCAGGAGGACCCGGCGCTCTACGGCCATTTCGTCGAGCGCGGGTCTGAGCGTTCCTGCGAAGCAGGGGTCCTTGAACAGCTCAATACACTGCTGGAGAAGCGCCTGGAATGCTGTGTTGCGGATGATGAGCGCTTCTTCCAGGCCACCCAGAACGCGCGGGTGGTGCGGTCAGCAGAGCAGTATTACCGTGCCATGTATCGAGGCTCCGCTGCTTCCTGGAATCTTCGCGATCGGCATATGTTCGACACGCTGCAAGCGCTACTTGCCCAACGTGGGCCTGCGGCGAAAGCGGTGGTCTGGGCACACAATTCCCATATCGGCAACGCCGCCGCGACATCGATGGGCTGGGACGGCGAATTCAATATCGGCGAACTGTGCCGAACCGCCTATGGTGATGAAGCGGTCTTGATCGGCATGAGCACCGACCGAGGAGAAGTGACCGCGGCGGACGACTGGGACGGGAAGACCAGGACCAAGACAGTGTTGCCGTCACGTGCCGACAGCTGGGAACAGCAGTTTCTGGGGGCCGGCTTGCCCGCCTCACTCACCTGCTGGCGCGATCCGTCTCGCGCTGCACTGCGAGACGCATTGGCTGAGCCTCGTCTCGAACGCGCCATCGGTGTGATCTACCGCCCCCAAACCGAGCGCTATAGCCATTACTTCGAGGCGGTCCTGAGCGAGCAATTCGATGCGATGCTGTGGTTCGAAGAAACCCACGCACTCACTCCACTTCCTGCCCCCACCAGCAACAGCCGGGAAGGCGACACCTTTCCCTTCGGAGTTTGATGTGTCCGGGCGCGCCACCGACGCGCCCGGCTCCGACGGTCCTCAGTACCCGTGCCCCGTCGTGGACGGTGCCGTATTTCCACATACGCGTTTTACCAGCTTGCCGATCGTCAGCCCCTGTACGAGGATGGAGAACAGCACCACCAGATAGGTGAGGTTGAGGATCAAGTTGCGCTCGTCCCCGGCAGGCAGCGACAGCGCCAACGCCACGGAAATACCCCCACGCAAGCCACCCCAGGTCAGGATCGGCACCGTGCCCTTGGGCAACTCCGTCCGCCAGAAGCGCACCAGCAGCATCGGTGGCCCGACGGTAATGAATCGTACCGCGAGAATCAGTAGCGCCAGGCACAGGGCAATCTCGACGTAGAGCCAGCTGAATGGCAGCAGCACGAGTTCGAGGCCGATCAGTACGAACAATACGGCGTTCAGGATCTCATCGATCAGCTCCCAGAAGCTGTCGACGTTCTCACGTGTTTTCTCCGACATGCCGAACTCGCGCCCCTGGTTACCCATGATCAGCCCTGCCACCACCATGCTGATGGGGCCGGAGACGTGCAGGTAGGTTGCGAGCGTATAACCGCCGATCACCAGCGCCAGTGTGATCAATACCTCGACCTGGTACTGGTCGATGCTCTTCACCATTCGGTAGGCGATCCAGCCGATGAGCAGGCCGAACAGGATGCCACCCCCGGCCTCCTCCACGAACAGCCAAAGGGCTTCGCCCGCCGTCGGCACCTCCCCAGCCTGGACGACCGTGAGCAACACGCTGAAGACCACCACCGCAACGCCATCATTGAACAGAGACTCACCTACGATGGTGGTTTCCAGCGACTTGGGCGCACCGGCCGAGCGCATGATGCCGAGCACCGCGATGGGGTCGGTCGGTGAAATCAACGCACCGAAGATCAGGCAGTAGATAAGGTCAATGTTGAGCCCGAAGAAGCGGAACAGCCACCAGCTACCGAAGCCGATGAGAACGGTCGCGACCAGTACGCCACCGGTGGCGAGCAGCCCGATTGCCCAGCGGCGTTGGCGCAGATCCGACAGATTGATGTGCAGCGCGCCCGCGAACAGCAGGAATGACAGCATCCCGTCCATGAGCAGGTTCGAGAAATCGATTTGCGACACGATCGCTTCGATGCGTTGCTCCCAGCCTGGCAGCCCGAAGAGGGTCAGCACATGGAGGAGCACAGAACCGGCAAGCGCGATCGCCATGACTCCGATGGTGGGCGGTAGCCCGAGAAAGCGGTAGTTGACGTAAGCCAACACGGCCGTGAGCGTTATGAAGAGGGCGGCCAGTTCAAGCATGTGGGGTCCTGAATGATGTGTTTCTGGGTATTGAACAGCGGCAGCAAGCCAGGGGTTCCCGGCTTCTGATTCGAAGGTGATTGCCATCGGATTTCGCAGCGCCGCACGGCCCGGGGCCCCGGGATCGCCAGAGGCCGCAGCAGGCGGGCGTTTGCGCGCGCAAGCGAAACGGCGGAGCGGAACGCCCGCGTGGAACCACTCATCCGGTCGATGGCAAGCGGTCAATATTTTCGCAACTTTTCAGAAAAAGACCGAGTCTAGTCTCACGCTGTGCACAAGCTCGCAGAATGGCCACGTCATACAAGAATCAGAATTGGCCATCGCAGTCGCTGAGTTTCAAGGGATTGAATACTGAGGAGCAGGTCATGCTTTTCAACTCAGCTGTATTCATCGCGGGCTTTTTGCCGGCGGTGTTTCTCGGTTTTGTGCTACTCGCTGGCACCGGTCGCCAACGTCTCGCCGTTATCTGGCTCACCCTCGCCTCGCTGGTCTTCTACGGCTGGTGGAATCCCCTGTATGCCCCTCTGCTGGTCGGCAGCATGGTGTTCAACTTCCTCGTTGGCGGTTACCTGCGCCTGCACCCTTCTCGATACGTGCTCAGCCTCGGCATCCTCGCCAATGTCGCCCTGCTCGTTTACTACAAGTACACCGGTTTTCTGCTCGCGACGGTCGACAGTGCGCTCGGAACGGGATGGACCGTAGGCGACATCCTTCTGCCGCTCGCCATCTCGTTCTTCACCTTCCAGCAGATCGCTTATCTCGTGGACGCCCACGACGGTTCGGTCGATGAGCATGATTTCTTCAACTACTGCCTGTTTATCACCTTCTTCCCGCAGCTGATCGCCGGCCCCATCACCCACCACCGTGAGATGCTTCGCCAGTTTCGCGACCCGGACACCTTCCGCCCGCGTGTCGACCAGATTGCCCTGGGGCTGACGGTCTTCCTGCTGGGCCTGTTCAAGAAAGTGGTGATCGCCGACCCGCTCGGCGCGACAGCCTCGCCGGTTTTTGCGGCCGCCGCAGACGGCACCGCGCCCGCCTTCTCCGACGCCTGGACTGGCGCGCTCACCTATACCCTCCAGATCTATTTCGATTTCTCGGGCTATAGCGAAATGGCGATTGGCCTCGGCCTGATGTTCGGCGTGCGCCTGCCGGTCAACTTCGACAGTCCCTTCAAGGCGCACAACCTCATCGACTACTGGTCGCGCTGGCACATGACGCTGACGCGATTCCTGACCGCCTACATTTACAACCCTGTCGTGATGCGTGTGACACGCGCCCGCCTCGCCGCTGGAAAGCCGCTGCCAAAGCGCGGAAAGATGAGCGCCGGAACCTTCTTCGCACTCGTGGCCTATCCCACCATGCTGACCATGTTCATTTCCGGCGTCTGGCACGGTGCAGGATGGCAGTTCGTGGTCTTCGGCCTGCTGCATGGCTTTTACCTCGTCATCGCGCATGGATGGCGGGCCTGGAAGGCACGCCGCGGCTGGAAGCTCGACAGCGACCGGCTGATCCATCACGTCCCGGCCGTTGGCCTGACCTTCATGTCCGTCGTGGTTGCCATGGTGTTCTTTCGCGCTGACAGCGTGACGGCCGCGCTGGCCGTGCTGCAAGGCATGCTCGGCTTGAGCGAACTCACCAGCCGCCCGGACAAATGGGTGCTGCTTGGCATCGCCATCCTGCTCGGCTTCTGCTGGCTGGCACCGAACATCCAGCAGTGGATGCGCGGCATGCAGACCGCACTGGACGCACGCCCCCGCGACAACCTCTTGCTGCGCTGGGTACCGGTGGCTGGCTTCAGTGCCTCACCGCTCATTGGCCTCGCCGTCGGCGCCATGGGGTTCTTCGCGCTGGCAATCGCGTTCTCGGTGGCCCCGACGGAGTTTCTCTACTTCCAGTTCTGACCGATCACAGGGAGGTGAACATGGAACAGCTGCTCTGGCTGCCCGCGCATGAAGACCTTGGTGCCGCACTGAGCGCAGCCAAGCGCGAGACCGACCCCATGCAGCGGCTCGGCGAGGCCATCCGCCTGGCGGGTTACCGTCGTGATTTCACCCAGACCGCACGCATCGACCGCCTCGCGGCAGAAGCGCTGTCCGACATGGCGGCGCCAGGGCTCACGCCTCTACGTGTTGCCCTGCTCTCTTCACACACGGTCGACCATCTATTGCCCGCCATTCGAGTAGCAGGGCTTCATCGGCGGCTTGCACTATCGCTGCACGTGGCGCCCTACGGCCTGTACCGCCAAGTGCTGCTGGCAGAAGAGCCGGCGCTGTCGGCTTTCGCACCGCAGGTCGTCATGCTTGCGCTGGACGCACGTGACGCACCGCTGCAGTTGCCGTTGCACGCCTCTCAAGACGAGGTGGATGCCGCCATCGAAGCGCGAATCGAAGAACTGCGTCTATTGTGGCGCCGCGCGCGGGAGCGTTTCGCAGCGCAGGTGATCCAGCAGACGCTGGTTCCGGTCGACCCCTTATTGTTCGGTTCCTTCGAAGCACACGTGCCGGCCGCACCCCTTGCCGTGATCGAGCGGCTGAACCGTGCGATTCGCGAGGCCGCCCGTGCCGATGGCGTCCTGCTGATGGATCTTGCCTGGCAGGCCGCTGGGGGCGCCTACGGTAATGGCCTGGGTGACCCGGTGCGCTGGCACCAGGCCAAGCAGCTGGTAGGTCCGGAGCGTTCGCCGCTATACGGTGACCACCTGGCGCGTATACTCGCCGCCAGTGTGGGCCTGTCCCGCAAATGCCTGGTGCTCGATCTGGACAATACGCTGTGGGGCGGCGTTATCGGCGATGACGGGCTCGAAGGCATCGCGCTCGGCCAGGGCAGCCCAACCGGCGAGGCCTTTCTCGCGTTCCAGCGTTACGCCGCGCTGCTCGCTCAACGTGGCGTCATCATGGCGGTATGCAGCAAGAACAATCTGGACGTTGCCGAAGCCGCCTTTGCCCACCCGGAAATGGCCCTCAAGCGCGACGACATCGCGGCATTCATTGCCAACTGGGACGACAAGGCCGGCAATCTTCGGCGCATCGCAAAAGCGCTCAACATTGCGCTTGATAGCCTGGTCTTCGTCGACGACAACCCGGCCGAGCGCGACATTGTTCGCCGCGAGCTGCCGGAAGTGGCCGTACCCGAACTGCCCGACGATGTCGCCGAGTATCCCGCGCGAGTCGCCGCTGCCGGTTATTTCGAAGCGGTAGCATTCACGGCTGACGACACTGCTCGTGCGCAGAGTTATGCACAGAATGCCGCGCGTCAGGCGGAGCAGACCCGGGCGACCGACATGGACAGCTACCTGCGCGGTCTGCAGATGGTCGTGACCGCGAGCCCGATCGGCCCAAGCCAGCTGCCCCGCGCGACGCAGCTCATCAACAAGACCAACCAGTTCAACCTCACCACCCGGCGCTACAGCGAGCCGGATGTTCAGCGGTTCTCCGAGGAACCACGGCACATCGCCCTCGCCATTCGCCTTGCCGACAAATTCGGCGACAACGGCCTGATCAGTGTCGTGCTCGCACAGCCCTCTCCCGCCCTGGCGGCCGACGAGCTGCTCATCGACAGCTGGCTCATGAGCTGCCGGGTGCTGGGTCGCCGGGCCGAACACGCCGTGTTGAACGTGCTGGCCGACGCCGCGGCGGAAGCAGGCTACGGCGCATTGATTGGTGAGTATCGCCCCACACCGCGAAACGGCATGGTTGCCGAACACTACCCTGCGCTCGGCTTCGTTACGCATCCGGCGCCATCCGGCGCCGAGCCCGACGCGACCTTCTGGCGCTATCCCCTCACCCAGCGGCAAGCCGCCGCCCATCACATCGAGGTAATAAGGACATGACCGAAGCCCAGGTACTCGAGGCCCTCACCCCTGTCTTCCATGATGTCTTCGATGACGAAAGCATCGTACTGACACCCGAGACCACCGCCGACCAGATCGAAGGCTGGGACAGCCAGACTCATGTCCTGTTGATCGTTGCCGCCGAGCAGCGCTTCGGCATCAAGTTCAGGACGTCAGAGCTCGAATCGCTGAAGAACGTCGGCCACTTCGCCAACCTGATCCGGGAAAAACAGCCGAAGGTGAACTGACATGGACCGTCAAGCCGCAACGCCACGCGTCGCCGGGCGCGCCTATTTGCTGAGCCTGTTGCTCGGTATCGCCGGCGCGGTCAGTCTGTTCGCCCTCACGCTCACCTTCCTGGGGCACACCGGCAACCTGCCGCCACCCGCGTTCAGCAACAGCCTGTGCGTGGACGAGAAACTCAAATACCTGCGGGACCGGGGCCCGGCGGGCGATCCCAATCTGCTCGTCATTGGCTCGTCGGTTGCCTGGCGCCATGTGGATACAGGGCGCTTACGCGAGCAACTGCCTGACATACAACCGCTCAACGGTGCCTTCTGTGGCTTGAGTGCGCATCAGTCCACCTACGTCGCGGACTGGCTGATCGACCGTGAGCCCAGCATTCGCGATGTCGTGATGGTCGTCGATCCGCAGGACTTTACCGCTTGCAGCGCCAAGCCGGCAGCGGTGTTCGATCGGGAGGACGCGGACGACTACGTGTACGAGGGCGCGGTCCAGTGGCGGTACTACCTGCGCTATTTCGAACCGCGCTCGCTCGTGCGCAACGCCATCCGTGTGAAACACCAGCGTACTGATGAGCACAACTGGGATCCGCTGATCTTTACGGAGTATGGCGATGGCCCGCTCAACCCCGAAGGCGATCGCGGCCTGCACTATGCCGCTGCCAACCCGCTGGATGACGCGTGTTTCGGTGCCCTGGAAGCATTCGCCCGGGCGCAGCACGCGGAGGGCCGGAAGCTGCTGTTGGTATCCACGCCGCTGCACCCTGAGTGGAAACGCCGCTACGACCCAGCCGGGGATCTCCTCAGCCGTTTCGACCAGCGCCTGACCGCCGCACTACAGGGCACGAGTGGGCGTTACTGGAATGCCGACAGGGGCTGGACGGTGCCGGAGGATGCGTTCGTCGATGCCATTCACATGCGCTGGCCTGCGGCGCAGCAGTTCAGCGATGCCCTTGCGAGCAACCTGGGGGTAAGCGCACCTGCGCTACGTCCTGTGGGCAATGTTGCCGACGTGGCTCGCCTCACACCCTGACGGCGCCGAGCGAGGCGTCAACCGACGCTTCGCTCGTCCAGGCTTGCCAGGTAACTGCCTATCGGAGGGCGGGCACGGAAGTAGTCGTGCAGGCCGTCGAAGATCGCCCCTGCCACGACCTGCTGATGGCGTGCGGTCCGTAGTTTGCGGCAGTCCCTGGCGTTCGACATGAAGCCCGTCTCCACGAGGATCGAAGGGATGTCGGGGGATTTGAGGACCGCGAATCCGGCCTGCTCGACACGCTTCTGGTGCAAGTTGGTCACGCCCGACAACTTGCCGAGCACGTTCTTGCCCAGGTCCAGGCTGGAGGCGATGGTCGCATTCATGGACATGTCGAGGAGCACGTTGGCGAGCGCCTTGTCCTTGCCCTTGAGGATTTCCTCCGCGCCGATCAGGTCGACTTCATTTTCACGATTCGCCAGCCAGCGTGCCGTGGTCGACGTGGCGCCGCCTTCGGAGAGGGCGAAGACCGAGGCGCCTGAAGCCGCACGACGCGGGGCCGCATCGGCATGCACCGAGACGAACATGTCCGCATTGTATTGCCGGGCGAAATCCACACGCTTGCGCAGCGGCACGAAGAAGTCTTCATTGCGCACCAGCCGCGCCTTGAATCCCGGCTGACGGTTGATGCGCTTGGCCAGCTGCTGGGCGATGAGCAGCGCAACGTCCTTTTCGCGGTGCCCTTGCGGGCTCACGGCGCCCGGGTCGCGCCCGCCGTGGCCGGCGTCGACCACGACGATGATGTCGCGCCCCTTGCCCTGGGCTTTCGCCGCAGGCTTCGTTTCCTGCTGAACGATCGCCGCCGCTGGTGTATCGACAAGCTGACCCGCACCGGGATGCAGGTCGAAGACCAGCCGATGCCCGACCTGGTCCGCCGGGGCAAGGGCGAAACTGCTGAGCGTGGCGGGCTTGTTCAGCTCCAGCACGATGCGTGTACCACCCGCACGGGGCCCACTGCGAATGGCGCGGACCATCGTGCCATCGAGAGAAAGCCGATCCAGCGCGGTCGCAAGCTCTGCGTTCGTCAGGTCGATGACGATCCGGTCAGGCGACTGGAGGGAGAAGGTGTTGTAGGCGGTCGGTCCGGTGGTATCGAAGACCAGACGAAACTTTTCGGCGTCCTGCCAGACGCGGGCGTCACTGACGCGACGGGGTGCTGCAAAGACGTAAGGAACGGCAGGTAGGGCGATACCCGCGAGAATGGACTGAATAAGACGGCGGCGAATCATTGAAACCCTCGACACGCTTGAAACAAACCGCAACAAAATAACATTTCGAAGCTGTCAAAACGGTAAACGGGGGTTGCCCGTATTGCCCGGCGGGTGGCATTCCAAAGCGTTTCGGCCACGCTCGCGAGGGTCGCTACATGTGGCCGAATGCGTGACGATCAATCCAGGTCGGCGGCCGAATGGCGCTCCGGTGCCTGCTCGTCGTCCGCGCCCCAGGTCCGGTTGACCTTGCGCCCCCGAATCACGGCCGGACGCTCGGCGATTTCGGCTGCCCAACGCTGAACATGGGTGTATTCCTTCACGGACAGAAACTCTGCCGCTTCGTAAAGCCCGCCGCGCACCAGCACGCCATACCACGGCCAGATGGCCATGTCCGCGATGGTGTATTCCTCGCCGGCTACATAACGGTGCGTCGCCAGCTGGCGGTCAAGAACATCGAGCTGACGCTTGGCTTCCATTGCATAGCGGTTGATCGGGTACTCGAGCTTCTCCGGTGCATAGGCGTAGAAGTGGCCGAAACCGCCACCCACGAACGGCGCCGAACCCATCTGCCAGAACAGCCAGTTGAGCGTTTCGGTCCGGGCCGGGCCACTCTTCGGCAGAAACGCATCGAATTTCTCGGCGAGATGAACCAGGATCGAACCTGATTCGAACACGCGCACTGGCTCTGGACCACTGCGGTCGACGAGCGCCGGAATCTTCGAATTGGGATTGATATCGACGAAGCCGCTGGAGAACTGGTCGCCCTCACCGATGCGGATCAGCCAGGCATCGTATTCCGCGCCCGCATGGCCAAGCGCGAGTAGCTCTTCCAGCATGATGGTGACCTTCACGCCATTGGGCGTCGCCAGCGAGTACAGCTGGAAAGGATGTTCGCCGACCGGCAATTCCTTTTCATGGGTCGGCCCGGCAATAGGCCGATTGATACTGGCGAACGTGCCACCCGACGGCGCCGCCGGCTCCCAGACTTTCGGTGGTACATAGGCGGTTGTGTCATTCATGGCGATCTCCAGGCAGAAGGTGCTCAAGCACAGGTGGATGAGGCGCAATCACACGATACGACCATGTATCGAACCCCTGTATCCGCAAAGCCTGCCCTTCACGCCCCAGCGATACAACCGCCGCGTGTGCATTTGTACTATGCACAAGAACGATGGGAACGCCTCAACCGTGCAAGCCCAATTCGCGCAGCACCCGCGCGGACAGGTACAAGCCGACGCCGAACACCGCATGATTGGCCAAGCTGCGCAGAACGTTCGCTGTGGGTACACCGCGCCGACGCCCGGCCAGTCCCGCGCCCATGGCGGGCTGAACGATGATCAGCGGTGCCACCACGGTGAGCACGCCGACAAGCAATGCGGGGCCAGGCGTTGGCTCGGCGAGCCAGTGCCTGCCGGCGAACGTCAGCAACAGCCCGGCGAACGCAATACCAACGCCGTAATGGAGTGCCCAGCCAAGGGCGCGCTCTCCGCGAATGGGCGTCGCCTCGTTAATCGCATCATGGACGAACGTCCCGCTCGCGCAGTGACCGGCCCAGCGCCCAAGCAGCGCGAAGTCCATTACCGGCACCCCACGCCACCTCAACATCACCAGCCACGCATCCATCACCAATGTGCCGCCGATCCCCAGCCCGAATACCGCCGTTATCGCATTCATCATCTGCATAGCGTTGCCTCGCTCATTGACGAAAAGGTCGAGACACAGGAGGCTAAAGGCTCAAGTTAACTTGAGCGCAAGCACGGACATGGATATCGCCGACGTCAGCAAGCGCGCAGGCCTGCCAGCCTCCGCGCTACGGTTCTATGAAGAAAAGGGACTGATTCGTTCAAATGGCCGCAAGGGCGAACGCCGTCAGTTCAGACCCGGCGTACTGGACCGGTTGGCCCTCATCGCGCTTGGTCAAACGGCGGGCTTCACGCTCGACCAGATCCGCACCATGCTCGGGGAAGACGGGACGCCCGAACTCGACCGCAATCGCCTTCTGGAAAAGGCGGACGAAGTCGACGCCACCATCAAACGGCTACGGGCCGTCAGCAAGGGCTTGCGCCACGCCGCGGCCTGCCCAGCGCCCCGACATGCCGAATGCCCAACGTTTCAGACGCTCATGCGCAACGCCCTGCCCACAGCCGCGGCACCCCGCCCTAAAGGCGCAAAGCCGCGCTCCCCTTCATCAACAAATGGTCCGCGCCCGTGAACAAACGCGACGAAGCTCGAATGGAGCGTGCACTCGCCCGCTACCTGACCCAGGCCTGTGAGGCCGCCGAAGCTGAGCTGGTCGGCTTCAGCTGGCTGACGCACGAGGTCGACTATGCGCGTTTTCCACAGAGTCTTCAGGTCACCTGGATCTTCGAAACGGAGGCACAGAAGGATGCGATGCGGGGCGAGGACGTCGAGCGAATCCAGGCGCTGACCGGCGACGCGCTCCAGCAAGCAGGTGTCGACATGATGCCGCTGAAGGCTCCGGTGCATCTGGACAGTGAAGAAGCGTGCCGGCAAATCGACGGCGGCGATTGGTCCCGCCGCCTCGCTCGCCGGCTGGCAACGAGGCACTGAACATGGCAAAGGACATCGAGAACCCCTGCATATCGGTCTGCCAGCTCAGCGGTGACCTGTGTGTCAGTTGCGGGCGCACAAAGGAAGACATCCGCAAGTGGAAGCGCATGAAGCGCCCCGAAAAAATGGCTGCAGCCCAGCGCGCGGCGCAGCGCCTAAGAGCACTTCAGAAGAAAAAATCCTAAGCGTCCGCACGCCCTGAAGGCCCGTCGAAGGAACGGCCCAGACGACAGAAGAAAGTTACCGCACGCCTCTGCGCTGCGTGCCTAGCGGGCACCAGTATCCTCCTAGGCCCCCCGCGCGAAAGACTGCGCTAGAGCCGTCCGTGGAACACCCCACGAAACAAATCGCAATAGAGCGCCTTCCATCGCGAACTGCGACGGCTTGAGCATGTTCTATTGAGAGCATCGGCCGACGTCATCGCCATTCAGTACGTGTCGGCGCATTCGAGGCAACTCCGTGAAACCAGTCTACCCAGCGTGCGTTCGGGTCGGGCGGAATGCGTTCGCTTGAGAAGCATGGGTGGCCTGTCGGGGTGCGAGCGCACTTTATGAAGGCCCTCCAAATAGACCCACAGCGTAACGCCATCTGCCACGTCGGTAGCGACCGGAGTGATTCGAAGTTTTTCACTATTGATGGACTACATAAGAGAGGCACCTAATGGACCCTTCATCCACCCGGTCAGGATTGCGGACCTTCACCGTCGTTGTAGCGGCGCTGTTCGCGCTCGTTCTGCTGGTAGGCGGCGTATGGCTGGCCGCACTCGGCGGCTCGTACTACTACGCGATTACCGGCATCGTTCTGCTTGTCGTGGCGGTAATGCTCCGACAGCGATCATCCGGCGCGCTTTGGCTCTACGCCGCTCTAATGCTCGGCACCCTGATCTGGGGCCTATGGGAATCCGGTACGGACTTCTGGGCGCTTGTTCCACGGCTGGATATCCTTGGCTTGCTTGGGATCTGGTTGCTGATCCCGGCCGTCACCCGCGGCATTGGCGAGGGCTTGAAGGCGAGCAAGTCGGTCCTTTCCGTGACGCTTGCGCTGGCCATCGCCGTGCTTGTGTACTCCATCTTCAATGACCCGCAGGAAATCGAAGGCAGCCTGGCGTCGACACAACCCGAGCAGGCCCAGCCGATTCCGGGCGTGGACCCGGCAGACTGGCCGGCCTATGGCCGCACCCAGAATGGCACCCGCTACTCCCCGCTTGCGCAGATCAACGAAAATAACGTAAAGGACCTGGAAGTTGCGTGGACTTTCCGCAGCGGCCAGTTCAAGCGCGAGCAGGATTCGGGCGAAACGACCAATGAACTGACGCCGATCAAAATCGGCGACAACATGTATATCTGCACCACCCACCACACCCTCGTCGCGCTGAACCCGGCGACCGGTGAGGAGAAGTGGCGGTTCGATCCGGACCTGGATTCGCGTCCCTCTTATCAGCACCTGACCTGCCGCGGCGTGACCTATTACGATCAGGCCAACACCGAGGAATTCGCGGCCAGCTTCGCGAACCAGTCGGCGCCGGTAGAGACCAGCTGCCCCCGGAAAGTGTTCCTGCCCACGGGTGACGCACGCCTGTTCGCTATCAATGCGGACACGGGTGAGCGCTGCGCGGACTTCGCCGAGAATGGCGAGCTCGATCTCAAGAAGATGCAGCCCTACGCCTATCCGGGCGGCCTGCAGCCCACCTCGCCCCCTGTCGTTTCCGGTACCACGCTGATCATTGGCGGGTCGGTGACCGACAACTATTCGGTGCACGAGCCGTCGGGCGCCATCCGTGGCTACGACGTAAACACCGGCGAGCTGCGCTGGATCTTCGATACCGGCGCGGAAGACCCGAACGCCATTCCGGACGGTGGTGAAAAGCTCGTCAACAACTCCCCCAACGCCTGGGCACCGCTGGCCTATGACGCCCAAGCCGATGTGGTGTTCGTACCCACTGGTGTCGCCACACCTGATATCTGGGGTGGCCACCGCACCGAGAATATGGAGCGTTACGCGAGTGCCGTGCTGGCATTGAACGGCTCGACGGGCAAGCTGCTGTGGAGCTACCAGACCACCCGCCATGACCTTTGGGACATGGACGTGCCCTCGCAGCCGACCCTTGCCGACGTGCAAACCGAGTCGGGTGAAACGGTGCCGGCCGTCTATGTGCCGACCAAGGCCGGCAACCTGTTCGTACTTGACCGCCGCGATGGTCGTCCCATCGTGCCAATCAGCGAAATCAAGGTGCCGCAGGGTGCCGCCGAAGGTGACTGGGTCGCGGAAACGCAACCCCGCTCCGCACTGAACCTCACCTCGATCCAGACCTTGAGCGACAAGAACATGTGGGGCGCCACGATGTTCGATCAGATGGTCTGCCGCGTGATCTTCAAGCAGCTGCGTTACGAAGGCCAGTACACGCCGCCGTCCGAGCAGGGGACGATCGTCTTCCCGGGTAACCTTGGCGTCTTTGAGTGGGGCGGTATTTCGGTCAACCCGGATCGGCAGATCGCGGTGATGAACCCCATGGCCCTGCCATTCACCTCGAAGCTCATTCCACGCGGCCCGGGCAACCCCATGTGGCCGGAGAGCGATGAACGTGGCGGCACGGGTACCGAGTCTGGTGTCCAGCCGCAATATGGCGTGCCTTTCGGCGTGGAGCTGAACCCGTTCCTGTCGCCGTTCGGCCTGCCGTGCAAGGAGCCCGCGTGGGGCTATATCACAGGGGTCGACATGAAGACCCACGAAGTGGTGTGGCGCAAGCGCATCGGCACCATCCGTGACAGCCTGCCACCGATGCAGCTGCCACCGCTGAAGATCGGCGTCCCAATGCTGGGCGGTCCGATCTCCACGGCAGGTAACGTCATGTTCATCGCCGGCACCCAGGATAACTACCTGCGTGCGTTCAACGTCACCAACGGCGAGAAGCTGTGGGAAGCCCGCCTCCCGGCCGGCGGCCAGGCCACGCCGATGACGTATGAAGCCAACGGCAAGCAGTACGTCGTGATCATGGCTGGCGGCCACGGATCGTTCGGCACGAAGATGGGTGATTACCTGGTTGCCTACGCGTTGCCGGACAAGGCTGAATAAGCCTTAGCCGTACGAAAGAAGCCCGGGCCCGCCCGGGCTTCTTTCTTTGGGCTGCCTGCCTTTGCCACGGCGGCAGCCATGCGGGTCATGCGCGCAATAAACATGTTCCACGTGAAGCAAGGGCATTCGGGGGAGATATTGCCTCTCCATCACGGGGCGTGAAGGAAACGACGCAGCATGAAAAGCACGAGGACGGAGATAACGAATGATCGACGCGCCCATCCAGACTGAACGACTTCTCCTTCGGCCTTACCAACTGAGCGATGCACCTGCTGTCACTTCACTTGTGGGCGATGTACGCATTTCGGAAATGACGTCGAATATTCCCCATCCTTACACAGTGTCGATGGCGGCTGACTGGATCGCCCGGATATTGGCGCCTGCCTCGCCGGCTGTTACATACGCGGTTGTGGAAAGGCACAGTGGTCAATTGATCGGAACCGTCAGCTTTCCACGCGTGGTCGACGGCTGTGCAACGCTTGGCTACTGGATGGGCGTGGCTTACTGGGGCTTGGGCTACGCCACGGAAGCCATGTCAGCCCTGATGGAACATGCCCGCACGACACTTGGCATCCGTCATTTCGAAGCGATGCACATCGCCGAGAACCTGCGCTCCCGCAGCGTGATTCTCAAGCTCGGCTTGGTAGAGGTCGGTACACAGACGCGTGTTATCAAGGGCCGTGAACGATTGCTGGTCGTCTATCGGACCATGACGGTAGCCGACTCGGCCTTGGACTAAATCGCTGGCTCCGGTGTGGCTGGCTTGCCGCAGGGGCCTGGATGATTCGCTTGCGCTGTGAGACAACGGGCAGATCCGGACATGAAAGCCAAATCACCCATGGATACATCTACCAAACCCACCGCCGTTGTCGTTGGCGCCTCCAGCGGAATCGGCGAAGCCCTTGCTCGCAAACTGATCGACGACGGTTGGCGGGTCAGCCTGTTGGCCAGGCGAACGGACCGGCTGAAGGCCATGGCCGAACGCAGCGCGAGCACTACCGTGGCAGCGATCGACCTGTCCCAACCCGACACCGCCAACGCCGCTATGCCCAACTTCCTCGAAGGGCTTGGCCATGTGGATGTGGTTGTCGTCAGCGCAGCGGTCGGACATGTGAATCATGCGTTGGACTGGGCCATCGAAAAGGAAACGCTGATCGTAAACACCGTCGGCTTCGCCGCGATTGCGCAGGCGGCATTCAAGCATTTCGAAGCCCAGGGGCACGGCCACCTGGTAGGTATCTCCTCGATCGCGAAACTCCGAGCGAGCGGTGGCGCCGCTAGCTATGGTGCCTCGAAGGCATTTGTCTCCAGCTATCTCGACGGGCTAAGGGATCTCGCCCGTGGTCATCGCCTTCGTATCGACGTCACCGAGATTTGCCCCGGTTTTGTCGACACGCCGATGTTGAAGGCTAAAAAACCGTTCTGGGTAGTCTCCCCTACCCACGCAGCAAACCTTATCCACCGCGCGATCATCAAACGGCCCAAGCTTGCCTACGTCTCCCGCCGCTGGCGGTTGATCGCCTGGCTCCTCAAAGCGCTGCCTACTCGTTGAGTTAAATGCCCTTCGCCTGTCCGCGGATAGGTCGCCAAACGGTTAACCAAAGTGTCGCAAACCGCTCGAACCCAGTCCGGAGCGAGCTAGCACCGTAGGGTGAATAACTCGCAAAGCGATTATTCACCGTGCCTAAACACTCCCAGAATTCTGCCGCCCAGCGCTGCGAAAAGGCATTCCCGAGCAGCTATTCCATCGACGCCACGACCTGGTCTACATCCGATAACGCGGATGCTCCCTGCCCTGCACCCTTCTTCACGACACTAAAGCTCCCATCCGTCTCGAGCACCACCGCGTGGATATCATCCATCGCTGCATGCCCGCTGCTCCGTATGGCAGACCGTATCTCATCCTCGGTCACCCGCGAACGTCGCATGGCATCCCCGAGGAATCGCCCTTGGTAAAACAGCATCGCGGGCTCGCCCGTCACTGTTTCGCGCACCCAGCTCACCCGGACGCTGGTCCATGTCACGGCGTACTGCAGGCCGATCAACAGCGCGAACGCGAGCACACCCTCCGCCAGGGAGACATCGCTGTTCAGCAGGATGGTGGCAAAGGTGGACCCCAACGCAACCGTCACTACCAGGTCGAACGCATTCATCTTCGACAAGGTCCGCCGCCCCGACAGCCGCAACAACACGACCAGGCTGATATAGGCCAATACGCCTACTACCACCGTACGCACCAGCGTAGAGCCGCTACTGAAAAACATCCCTTCCACGTGAACCTCCGGACCAGCAAGTGTCCGGGGTAGACCGCGTATCGACGCACGCAATTGCATAGCGGGCTCGGCCGTGAAGCCAACCATGCCACCACCGTCACGCTTCATTGCGCTGCCCACGGCGGGTGTGGTCGCTTCCGTATTTTCGGGGCCGACTCTCCAAACCGACGACCGGCATTGGTGTGCAAGGCGGGCTGTTGCTCATCACGCGACAGCGATTCGATCTTCACCGAGGTAAACGGTGGAAGCCCTTCGGGTTTCCACCCTACGGCTCTACGGCCACGATGCGACCCTCGGCGCGAGGCAAACGTGTAGGCGGGTTGGCAACGCGTGACCCACCGAGACAATCGATCCCGCAACCTGGATTCAATGATGCTTCTGGGGTGCGTCGTATCCACTTCATGAATTTTGCTTTTCACCCGGACTTATCCGTCAGGTCGACGCTCTTAGATGAATTAGCGTGGGAGCAGCAAGGATAAGCCTGTGGATAGCCGTGGATTCGTATGGGCACACTTCAAGCTAAACGCGGAACAACGCCTTCGGGGCTTCAACTTTTTCGTCGTGCTTGCCATTTTTGCAGACGGTGGGGTGCTTGCCGCGCTGGAACGCGGCTTCTCGCCGGGGCTATTGATGCTGCTCGGTGCCTTTACCGTGATGCTGGCCGCCGTTTTCTGGCTCGTTGACGCACGAAGCAGGCGGCTGTTGCAGCTCACCATCACGGCATTGAAAGAAATCGAAGCCGAGTTTCCCGAGAGCTACCAACTCTTCGCCAACGATGCGCGCGGTCAGAACCCGATTATCAGCTACACCTTCGCGATCCGCGCGTTACTGCTCGCGCAGATGGGGTTCGGCGTCGGTGTAGTGATGTACGGCTTCTACCAATGGTAAGACTCCTGCGGACGCGGCTTCACCCGCTTGGTTAACCCGGAGGAAAGGCTGCGCTGTTTGGCGCCCTCTTGAGCGAAGAGGTTGCCATTCGTCGAAGGGCTTGATTGCGGGGGTGGTCTGACTCGGCCTCGTAACAAGCATTCTTAGCCACCAGATGGCTTGAACGCGTCCGACGTCGAAGCACCATTCTTCAGGCACAAAAAAAGCCGCTGCGCCCTTCTGGGCGACAGCGGCTTTTGACTCTCGGCTGATCAGCGGCGTGCGCTGCGTACACCCTCCGCCAGTTGGCTGCACAGGTTCAGTACACCATCGATAGCGTCCATGCGGCTCTGCGCCTTGGCGATCTGGTCGACCAGCGCGGAGCCAACAACGACGCCATCGGCCAGGCGGGCGACGTTGGCAGCGTGCTCGGGCGTGCGGATGCCGAAGCCGATGCACACCGGTAGATCCGTGTGGCGACGGAGACGGGCCACGGCCTGCTCGACATGCTCCATCGTTGCGGCACCGGCACCGGTTACACCTGCAACAGACACGTAGTAGACGAAGCCGGAGCTGCCGTTCAGCACCTTCGGCAGACGCTTGTCGTCGGTGGTTGGCGTGGTCAGGCGAATGAAGTCGATGCCCGCTGCCTGCGCCGGGTCGCACAGGTCAGCGTTATGCTCGGGCGGCAGGTCGACGATGATGAGGCCGTCCACGCCGCTTTCCTTGGCCTCCTCCACGAAGCGCGGCACGCCGTACTTGTGGATGGGGTTGAAGTAGCCCATGAGCACGATGGGCGTGGTGGTGTCCTCCTCACGGAAGGCCCGTACCATGCGCAGCGTGGCAGCCAGATCCTGCTTGTTGGCCAACGCACGGATATTGGCGAGCTGGATCGAGGGGCCGTCGGCCATGGGATCAGTGAATGGCATGCCCAGCTCGATCACGTCGGCCCCCGCCTTGGGCAGGCCTTTCAGGATGGCAAGCGAAGCGTCGTAGTCCGGGTCACCCGCGGTAAGGAAGGTCACCAGCGCAGCGCGCTTCTGCTCTTTGAGTTCGGCAAAACGGGTCTGCAAGCGGCTCATGCCTGGCTCTCCTTCTCGACTTCGGCACCCAGGTGGTGCATGACGGTTTGCATGTCCTTGTCGCCACGGCCGGACAGGTTGACGACCATCAGGTGATCGTTCGGCAGGCCCGGCGCACGCTTGAAGACTTCGGCCAGCGCATGGGAAGACTCCAGCGCCGGGATGATGCCTTCGAGGCGGCAGCACTGGTGAAACGCGGCAAGGGCTTCATCATCGGTGATCGAGGTGTACTCGACGCGGCCGATGTCATGCAGCCACGCATGCTCCGGGCCGATGCCGGGGTAATCCAGGCCAGCAGATATGGAATGCGCATCGATGATCTGGCCATCGTCATCCTGCAGCAGAAACGTACGGTTGCCATGCAGCACGCCGGGGACGCCGCCATTGAGGCTCGCAGCGTGCTGGCCGGTCTCGATGCCATGGCCCGCTGCTTCGACACCCACGATCTTGACGCTCGCATCATCGAGGAACGGGTGGAACAAACCCATCGCATTGGAACCGCCGCCAATGCAGGCGACGAGCGAATCAGGCAAACGCCCTTCCTGATCCTGCAGTTGGTCGCGGGTTTCCTTGCCGATCACGGCCTGGAAATCGCGCACCATGGCGGGATATGGGTGGGGCCCGGCGACCGTACCGATGAGGTAGAAGGTGCTCTCGACGTTGGTCACCCAGTCACGCAGCGCCTCGTTCATCGCATCCTTCAAGGTGCCGGTGCCTGCGGTGACCGGAATCACTTCAGCGCCGAGCAGCTTCATGCGGAAGACGTTCGCCTGCTGACGGTCGATGTCCGTGGTGCCCATGTAGATCACGCACTTCATGCCGAAGCGCGCCGCGACGGTAGCCGTGGCCACACCGTGCATGCCGGCGCCGGTCTCGGCAATGATCCGCTGCTTGCCCATGCGGCGGGCCAGGAGGATCTGGCCAATGCAGTTATTGATCTTGTGCGCGCCGGTGTGATTGAGCTCTTCGCGCTTGAGATAAATCTTCGCGCCGCCGCAGTGCTCGGTGAGACGCTCGGCGAAATACAGCGGGCTTGGACGGCCGACGTAGTCGCGCTGGAAATAGGCGAGCTCCTTGGCGAACTCAGGGTCCTGCTTGGCCTTTTCGTACTCATCCGCCAGATCGTGAATGAGCGGCATGAGCGTCTCGGCGACGTACTGGCCACCGAAGCCTCCAAAGAGACCATTGGTATCAGGGCCGGTGCGATAGGAATTCTGTGAACCAGACATGGCATGCATCCCGTGGTTTGGAAGGACAATAGGGCCAGTCTACGCCGTGATTCGGCGACCGAACATGGATAAAACCGCGTAGACGTGTGAGTTTTAATCAACTAAAAGGATAGAGTTGAAGATGAAGTTCGTATGGGTATTCGCTGTCGCAGGCATCGCTGCGCTCGCTGGCGCCGCTGCGCTTCAGCAGGCGAGGCTGAATGATCAAACGTTCATGGCAACCGCACAGGCGCAAGTGGTGGACCTACGCGACGGGTGTCCGACTGTTGAGTTTTATACCGATTCCGGCGCACCGATCCTTTACCGCAGCAACACCTGCAGCACGCCACCTGCGTTCGAGTACGGAGAAACGGTGAACGTCTTCTATGCACCTGAAAACCCTGCAAATGCCCGCATCGACAGCTTCGTCGAGAACTGGCTCGGCAGCCTGATCCTGGGCGGATTCGGCGCGATCGCCCTGCTCGTCAGCCTGCTCATCCTGATCCCCGCCATACAGGGTCGCCGTCGTGCCGTGGAATTGCAGCGCACGGGCCAGCCGGTGGAGGCCGATATCGTGGAAGTCAGCATGAACCGGATGCTCACGATCAATGGGCGCAGTCCCTGGAAAATCGTGGCGCAGTGGCAGGACCCTACCACTCGGAAGCTGCACGTCTTCAAGAGCCAGAATCTGTGGTTCGATCCCAGCCGCTTCGTGGCGGATCTCAAACAGGTTCGTGTATTCATCGACCGGAGAGATCCAAAGCGCTACAGCATGGACACCGGATTCCTACCTACCATCGCGAGGTGACCGTGCTGCCGTCCCTGAATGCCCTGCATGCCTTTGAAGCCGCCGCCCGCCTACTGAGCGTCAGCCGTGCTGCGGATGAGCTGCATGTCACCCATGGGGCAGTCAGCCGGCAGATCAAGACGCTCGAGAGTCAGCTTGGCGTACAGCTCTTCAGCAAGGAAGGCCGGGGGCTACGCCTGACCGAAGCGGGCCTGAGGTTACGGGACGTCGCGGGCGATGCCTTCGCCCGCCTGAATGATGTCTGCGATGACTTGCGCAAGCAGGACGCCAGCGCGCCCTTCGTGCTGGCCTGCCCGGGCAGCCTTCTGGCACGCTGGTTCATTCCGCGCCTGGACAGGCTTAATCGCGACCTACCCGAGCTACGCCTTCAACTATCGGCAAGCGAAGGTGAGCTTGACCCCCGCGGACCGGGTGTCGATGCCACCCTTCATTTCGCGGCGCCACCCTGGCCGGCGGACATGCAGGTCCACGAGCTTGCTGCCGAGCGTATCGGCGCCGTCATCAGCCCGCGTCATCCGCGCTACGCGGCGCTCGCCAAGGCGCCAATTACCGCGCTCTACGACGAGCCACTGCTTCATACAACCTCCCGCCCGCAAGCGTGGCCGCAGTTCGCGAACGCCTGCGGGCTGAATGCTGCGCGCCTCTCGCTCGGGCAGGGTTTCGAGCATTTGTATTACCTGCTGGAAGCAGCCACGACAGGCCTTGGCGTCGCGATCGCACCGCAAGAGCTGGTGGCCGATGATCTCGCTGCGGGGCGGCTTGATGCGCCCTGGGGTTTCGTCGAGACACGCGCACGTCTCGCCCTTTGGGTACCACAACGTCGTGCCGGACGGCGCGCCGAACAGCTCGCCCATTGGCTGCGCATCCAGCTCGCGCACGTCTGACGCGCGTTCCTGTCCGGACCCTCTAGCCTGCGCGTTACGCGCCGCTCCGATTCGACCGCCTGCACGCACGGAAGGAACCAGACCCGCCCTTGCACCTTCATAACCCATGAAGAGCGAGTCGAAACGCAGGGGCAGATGCGCCTACTGCGTCTCTGCTCGAATGAAGCTCACCTCAGGAGAAGATGCATGAGTCCGATTCCGCCGCGCAGACTCGCTGACTCGGCCCCCTCGTGGTACGCGGCGTTCCTGCTCGGCCATGGAGGTCGTGCATGAACGTCGCCGCGGTCAGCCCCCCGAAAGTCCTGCCGACTCGCCCTGTCGCCTTTCTCTGGCACTACGTCGTCCGCCGCCCTTGGCATTTCGGGGGCGTCTTCCTGCTGATCGCCGGGGCGTCCGCGTGTGGCGTGGCCGTCCAGTACGGCATGAAGCTGCTGGTGGATGCGATGGCCACCGACAACCGTGCCGAGGCCAGCGTCTGGTTCCCACTCGGCGTGTTCATTGGCCTCATCGTGATGGAGAACGCCTTCTGGCGAATGTCGGGATGGGCCGGCTGCCGGACCGTGATTGCAAGCTGCGTGGACCTGCGCGTCGACCTGTTCCGCTATCTGACGGGGCACCCGATGCGCTACTTCAGCGAGCACTTTGCAGGAGCGCTGGGTAACCGGATCACCGCCACCAGCAAGGCTGCCGAGGGTATTTATGGCAGCCTCGCCTGGCGCATCATGCCGCCCTGCGTTGATTTCGTTGGCGCCGTGCTCGTGCTGTTTACCGTGCACTGGTACATGGCCGTCGCGCTGATTGTCTTCGTTGCGCTGGTCGCAGGCATTATCGTTGGCTTCGGCATTCGCGGCCGCTACAAGCACCAGCGTTATGCCGCTCAAGCCGCCCGTGTCGGCGGCGAACTGGTCGATGTGGTCAGTAACGTCTGGACGATCAAGGCCTTCTCCGCTCGCGAGCGTGAGGCACAGCGCCTGTCCAACGAGATCGGCATCGAGGCCAAGGCGCACCGCCGCAGCTGGATGTATCTGGAGAAGGCGCGCGTCATTCACGATATCTGCCTTGCCCTGATGGCAGGCGGGATGCTGGTGTGGTCGGTGGTACTGTGGCGCGACGGTAATGTCACCGCGGGCGACGTGGTGCTCGTTAGCACCCTGACCTTCCGCATCCTCAATGGCTCCCGCGAACTCGCCCTCGCGCTCGTCGAGGCCGTGCAGCAACTTGGCGCCATCTCGGACACGCTGAAGATCGTGTTGCAGCCCCATGCTCTGGACGATCCGGAGCCGTCGATCGCCTTGCAGGAAGGCACGATCGAATTCAACAAGGTTGCGTTCAGCTACCCGGATGGCCGCCGCGTATTCGACCAGTTCAACCTGTACATTCCAGCCGGCCAAAAAGTTGGCATCGTTGGACCTTCCGGCGCGGGCAAGTCGACCCTGATCCAGCTCATCCAGCGACTGGACGATGTGAAAGGCGGCTGCGTGATGATCGACGGACAGGACATCAGGCAAGTGAGCCAGGACAGTCTCCGCAACCTGCTGGCAGTGGTTCCGCAGGAAGCCGCGCTGTTCAATCGGACCATCCTGGAAAACATCCGCTACGGCCGACCGGATGCGACCGACGAAGAAGTGATCGCAGCGGCGCGCCATGCGTACTGCGATACCTTTATCCGGGAGTTGCCAAAGGGTTACGACACCATGGTCGGCGAGCGCGGCGTCATGCTGTCGGGCGGTCAGCGCCAGCGGCTCGGTATTGCCCGTGCATTCCTGAAGGATGCGCCAATCCTCATTCTCGATGAGGCAACCTCGGCGCTGGATACCCATTCCGAAGCCGAGATCCAGGCCGCGCTGAACGACCTGATGCAAGGCCGGACCGTGCTCGCCGTAGCGCACCGACTGTCCACTCTCATGGGCTTTGACCGCATCGTGGTCATGCAACATGGGCAGATCGTCGAAGACGACAGCCCTGCCAACCTCCTGGCGGCAGGTGGTCTGTTCGCTTCCCTCTGGCAGATCCAGGGGGCCAGCTTCAAGCACGAGGCGCCGCGGCTATGAGACGGAAGCCAATAGCGTCCGAAGCGCTCGTATCGATCGGCTACGACGCGCGCCGGCAGGTCCTGGAAGTCGAGTTCGACGGCGGGGATGTCTACCGTTATCGGGACGTGCCAATCGAGGTGTACGAGACACTCTTGGCGGCGGAATCGAAAGGCACGTGGTTCAACCAGACGTTCAAGAGCCTGGGATTGGAGTACGAACAGGTGAACTGACCGGCGCGATCCCAGCATCCTCCCGCGCGAGGCGACGTCGCAGCACGGTCAGTCCGCGTTTAACTTTAGACGAGGCGCAAGCCACAGGACGTCACCAGCCTCTCGGCCCCACATTCCACCGCTGCGGCGGGCCGGGGCGTTGCCATCGGGGATTGCCGTAGGAAGGGCCGCCGTAGGCTGGCCCACGGTGGTAACCCTGATGGCCGTATCCACGGCGGCCGTATTCCGGATGACCGGCCCCCGGTTGGCCGGCCCCCGGATGGCCGTAACCCGGCTGGCGGTGGTTGGGCGGGCCGCCATAGCCAGGCGCACGGTGGCCCGGGTCTCGGAAGCCCGGCCGGTGAAAACCAGGGCCTGGGGGACCGCCTTGCCACCGATCATGTCCACGCCAGCCGGGTCTATGGGGCTGGGGACGATAATGGGAGCCGTAGCCGCCATGATAGCGAGGCGCGTCGTATCGGACGGGCGGTGGGCCCGCATTTACGCCGTAATTGAGGATGGGATAGGTCTGGACATTGATGCTTTGCGCGTGGGCCAGCCCGGCGACACACGACATCAAGGCAGCCAGCAGATAGCGTTGCATGAGCGACCTCCTGGTCGTCCGCGGAACCGCTTCGGGGACATCCAAGGGACAGCAATCGACGTACGATATTTGACCGCGCCGCGCACTTTTCATGTCCAGTTATGACAAGTGAGCTTGATATCGAGCGCTTTGCCCACCTTCGAAGCAGGCCGACCGGACCGCCACATCGCTTTCAGTCGTACAATGCTTGCTCCGGTTGTCGCTTGCTGAAACCATGCGCCAGCTGCCGTACCGCTTCTTTAGACGATTTCATGACGCCCTACTCGCCCGCCCCCTCCACGCTTGCCGCGTGCCAACATCCCGTGATGCCGGCGCGCGTTCGTCATGGCTGAGCGGTCGCGCCGGTTCAAGTGGCTGTGGCTGGCGGTTGCCTACCTGGCTATCGCCGTGGCGATGATCGGCGTCGTCGTGCCAGGCCTCCCAACGACGGAGTTCGTGCTGCTGGCGGCATGGGCGGCCAGCAAGAGCTCGCCACGCCTGGCCGCGTGGCTCGAGAATCACCGGTTGTTTGGGCCGATGCTGCGGGACTGGAAAGACGGAGGTCGTATCAGCCGCCGCGTGAAGATCACCTCTACCCTGACGATGCTGGCGGCATTCGCTTTCATGGCGCTGACGGTCTCCCATCGGCTGTCGGTCATCTGCACGGGCGTGCTCATGCTGATCGGCATGGGCTACATCTGGTCGCGTCCTGATCGCCGTCCTCCCGCGGACCCGCCGGACGATCATCCCAACGGCCCCGATGGTCACAGCTAAAACGCCCGCGCTCGCCCGTCCGACTTACACTAGCCCTTCTACCGCAACAGGAAACGCCCGATGTCCTCGAACAAGCTTCTGCTTGATCAACAGCTCTGCTTCGCGCTGTATTCCACATCGCTCGCGATGACGAAGCTGTACAAACCGCTGCTTGCTGAAATCGGGCTCACCTATCCGCAATACCTCGTGATGCTCACGCTCTGGGAGCGAGACGGGATCCTGCTGAAAACACTCGCTGACCGCTTGCATCAGGATTCCGGCGCGCTCACGCCCGTGCTCAAGCGCCTGGAAGCCGAGGGATATCTGGTACGCCGCCGTGGCGCGAGCGATGAGCGCAGCCTGTCCCTCGAGCTGACCGACGCAGGCCGCGCGCTCCAGCAGAAGGCGCTGCATGTCAACCAAGCCGTCGGCAGCGCGTGCGGCCTGGACGATTCGGAGATGAGCGAGCTGCGGGCGCGTCTGACCGCGCTTCGCAAGCGTTTGGAAGACGACTGAACGGCCAAGCGGAACCGTTCATCCCCTCGAAGCGAGACGACGGCGTGATCCAGGGTCCAAGCGATTGGGGCAACCGGGCATAATGTCGCCCCCTTAAAATGACCAGGCCCGCACTCGCTTCATGACAAAGCACTATTACGGCCTCGAGTGGCTCCGCTTTCTGATGGCGCTCTACATGGTGATCTACCATCTGGGCGGCCTCTATGGCGACGCGCCACAACTCTTCCGGCAGTTGGTCGGCATGGGTTTCTACGCCACCAGCACGTTCTTCCTGTTGTCCGGCTTTTTATTGGCCCACGTCTGCCTTAACGACCACGGCCAGATGAAGGGCAGCCCGAAAGGCTTCATTGCGCGACGACTGTGCAACCTTTACCCGATCCACGTGATCACGTTGATCATTGCGCTATCGCTCCTCTTCTTCCGCGAGTCCGTGGCCGAAGGGGTTTTCGTCTATTACAACCAACATCCGTACGCCCCGGTCGAGAGCACCTATGGCGAGGGCCTTCCGCCGCTGGGCTGGTTCGCGGCAGGTATGCACGTGGTGATGCAGTTCCTGCTGCTCCAGTCCTGGGAGCCGCGCTTCCTCTGGTTGAACGGCGCTACCTGGTCGATTTCTGCCCTACTCTTCTTCTATCTCCTGTTCCCGGTAATCGGCCCAAGACTGATGGCGGCGCGCCGCTGGATGCTCATTGGCTTCTCTGTCTGGGGCCTGTATCTACTCGCGCCCGCCGTGGCCACCTGGCTCGATGCCTACGACTACATCACTGTCGGCGTCATGCACCGTAACCCCATCGTCCGCCTGCCCGAGTTTCTGATCGGCATTCTGCTGTACCGCGCCATCAAGGAGCCTGCTGTCGAGGCGTGGGTGGCTCGCTACCGGTATGCGCTGATCGCGGTCGGCCTGAGCAGCCTGGCACTGGGCGCATGGCTGTTGAACGAGGATGGCAAACGCTGGTTCTACCTCGTCCACAATGGTCTGCTCACACCGTTCCAAAGCATGCTTTTGCTGGCCTGCACGACCTTCTCGGCGCCGCGCTCCGACTCGGTCCGCCACATCGCGCAACGGCTGGGCGAAGCGTCGCTGTGCATCTTCGCCATCCACACACCGCTGATTGGGCTGATTGCACCCTGGACGCGCCGCATCCTCACCTGGTTGGACGAAACCCAGGAGGCTGCCACCGACGTGATGAGCGATGTCGTGGAAGACATGATGAGCGAGGCCGTTGGCGATGCGATCACGCAGGTCACGATCCCGCTCTGGGCGTTGATCCCGCATCTGCTGTTCATCGTCGCGCTGGGCCTGATCTTCCAACGCTTCCTGATCGGCCCCATACGCCGCTGGCTCGAGAAGCGCCTGCCCAGTTCGTGGCAACCGCGCCGGCGTAGCGCTCATGTGGGGCCCAAGCCCCCAGGCGAGTCGAGCCGCTAGCGGCTGGGCAACGAAGGTACGCATGATATAAACAGGCTCATGAGGGGCGATCCGACACTCACAACATCCGCCCCGCCTGAGGAGCCTTCGATGAAATACCGTCTGGAAGACACACGGGTCGATGCCCATCCCGAGAGCTGGATTGCACCCAGCGCCGATGTGGTCGGCAAGGTGCGTCTCGATGAAGGCGCCAGCGTCTGGTTCGGTGCGGTGATCCGCGGCGACAACGAACTCATCCATATCGGCCGAAACAGCAACGTGCAGGACGGTGCGGTTCTGCATACCGACATGGGTTCGCCCCTCACGCTCGGCACCGGCGTCACCGTCGGGCATCAGGCCATGCTGCATGGCTGCGAGGTGGGCGATTACAGCCTGGTCGGCATCCACGCCGTCGTGCTCAACGGCGCGAAGATCGGCAGACACTGCATTATCGGCGCGAATGCGCTTGTCACCGAAGGCAAGGTTATTCCTGACGGTTCCCTGGTCATGGGTTCGCCGGCACGCGTGGTGCGAGAACTGACCGAAGAGCAGCGCCGCGGCCTTGAGGCAAGCGCCGCGCACTATGTCGACAATGCACGACGCTATGCGCGTGGCCTGGAGGCGGACGCATGACAACACCCATGAAGATCGTTATCGCTCCAGATTCCTTCAAGGACAGCCTGGGCGCACCAGGCGTCGCGGACGCCATCGCGGCAGGCGTCCGCTCCGTGTGGCCCGATGCCGATATCGTGTGCTGTCCCATGGCAGATGGCGGCGAAGGCACCGTCGAATCGGTGCTCGCGGCCGCTGGTGGCGAATGGCGGAAGACGCGCGTGGAAGGCCCTCGCGGCGACCCTATATCGGCGGCTTGGGGGTGGATTGCTGCCGAGCGCACTGCAATCATCGAAATGGCAACCGCCAGCGGGCTCATGCTGCTGACCCGCGAGCAGCGTGACGCAACCGTCACCAGTTCGATCGGTACGGGCGAGCTGATCCGCGCGGCCCTTGATGCCGGCGCGCAGCGGATCGTCCTGGGTATTGGCGGAAGCGCGACCAACGATGGCGGGACCGGTCTGCTTTCGGCACTTGGGATTCGCTTTCTCGACGCGGAAGGCAATGCCCTGCAACCGGGCGGCACCGCCTTGGCCCACTTGGCAACTATCGATCGCTCAGCAATCGATGCGCGGCTTGAGACCGTTCGGCTGGAGGTGGCCGCCGATGTGGATAACCCCCTGTGCGGGCCGCGCGGCGCATCACAGGTATTTGGGCCGCAGAAAGGGGCATCGCCCGAACAGGTACATGCACTCGATACCGCACTCGCACGCTACGCCGATGTCGCCGCGGCTACGCTGGGGCACGATGTCCGAGACTTTGCCGGCTGCGGCGCTGCAGGCGGTATCGGCTTTGCCATGAAGGCCTTCTTCGACGCCCGCTTTCGACCCGGCGTCGAGGTCGTGGCCGAGCTGACGCACCTGGATCAGGCCATGGAAGGCGCGGATCTGGTGATTACGGGTGAAGGGCGCATGGATGAACAGACGCTGAGTGGCAAGACGCCGATGGGCGTCGCGAAAGTCGCTGCGAAACGCGGCATTCCCGTGCTGGCAATAGCCGGCTCACTGGGCGACGGCTACGAGAAACTCTACGAACACGGACTGGTGGCTGCCTTCAGCCTCGTTCCCGGCCCGATGGCGCTCGCCGAAGCCTGCGAGCAGTGTGGCGCGCTGCTGCAGGCTTCGGCGCGGGACATTTGTAGGGTGTGGGCTGCGGGCGCTGGTCGTCATTAACGGCAGCGCCCAAGCTGTCAGAAGGCGGGTGTCTTCACCTTGCCTTCGCTGAAGAACCGCTCCAGATTCTCCAGGGTCAACGCCTCCATGGCAGCGCGCGTCTCGCGCGTACCACTGGCCATGTGAGGCGCAAGCACGACGTTGTCGAGCTCGAGTAACGCAGCGGGCACATTGGGTTCGTCTTCGAACACGTCGAGCCCGGCACCGGCGATCTGCCGTTCCGTCAGCGCCGATACCAGCGCGGCCTCGTCGACCACCAGGCCACGCGCCACGTTGATGAGATAACCCTCACTGCCCAGCGCCCGCAGTACATCGGCGTCGATGAGGTGACGTGTTTCAGCACTCCCTGCCACGGTCACGACGAGGAAGTCGCACCACTGCGCAAGGGCCCGCAACGAAGGCTCATGGCGGTAACCCACCCCGTCGACCGGACGACGACTGCAATAGGCGATTTCCATGTCGAAGCCGCTCGCACGACGTGCCACCTGCTGCCCGATCTGCCCGAGACCGACGATCCCGAGGCGCTTGCCGTACACGCTTGTTGTTAGCGGATAGCGTGCCTGCTGCCATTTGCCAGCGCGGACATAACGGTCCGCAGCGGAGAGGTGTCGCGCCACATCCAATACCAACGCGAAGGCCAGATCAGCGACACAGTCGTTCAGGGTGCCAAACGTGCCGGACACCTGAATGCCACGGTCCCGGGCGATAGACAGATCAATCTTGTCGAGGCCGACGCCACGACAGGACACTACCTTCAAGGCAGGCAGGGACTGCAGCAGATCGGCCGGCACGCCCGTGGGCGCTGCCGTCGCGATACCAACGATCCGATCGCCCTGTTCGCGAACCAGCGCCGCCTGGTCAGGCGCCTCCCAGCCGCGAATCACCTCGTAGCGCTCGGCCAGGTCGGCGTCCAGCTTCGGAGACAGGGCACACATTTGCAGAATTACAGGTCGAGTCATGGAATGGATCCTTTGTCTGCATCAGGCTGCATTGAGCGGCTGATGGGGCTTACGGAACTTGCGAATCTCTTTCACAGCGGTGACCGCAACGACGGCGAACGCCGCCAGCAGGGCGAGCCCGGAAATCGGTTCAGTGATGAACGGCAAGAAATCACCGCGACTACTCATGAGGCCGCGGCGCAGATTCGTTTCGATGATGGGGCCGAGGATGAAGCCCAGCAGCAGAGGCGTTGTTGGCAGATGGGCTTTCTTCATTACCCAGCCGAGAACGCCGAACGCCAGCATGCAACCCACGTCGAACAGGCGATTGTTGATGCCGTACGAACCGATGACGCAGAGCATCATCACCACTGGCAGCAAGATGTGCTTGGGTACGGACAGCACGCGCACGAACCCACGCATCAGGCCGAAGAGGCCAAACACCATCACCAGGTTGGCGACCACCAGCGCTGTGAAGATGCCGTAGACAAGCACACCCTGGGTCTCGAAGAGCATTGGGCCGGGCGTGATGCCGTGAATCATGAAGCCAGCCAGCAGGATGGCCGCGGTGTTGTCGCCAGGGATGCCGAGCGTCATGAGTGGCACGAGCGCGCCGCCGGTCGACGCATTGTTGGATGACTCGCTGGCAACCAGGCCGTCCGTGACGCCCGTACCGAATTTCTCTGGATGCTTCGAATACTTCTTCGCAGCGCCATACGCGAGGATATTGCAGACAGCACCGCCTAGCCCCGGCAGGATGCCGATGACCGTACCAATGACGGACGAGCGCAACCAATTGAGAAAGTGTCCCGCGCCCGCCTTTATGGAAAAGCCCATCTGCCGAAGGCTGAATGCGGCCGGCTTGACTGGCTTTTCTACCTTGCGCGACTCGGCCATCTCCAGCACCTGGGAGACCGCGAACAAGCCGATGAGGGCCGGCAGCAGGGAAATGCCTGCATCCAGTTCGCTCCAGTCAAAGGTGAAGCGTGGGAAGGCCGTGATCGGCGCCATCCCGACGAATGCGACCGTCAGCCCGAGACCCGCAGCAATCAGGCCACGTGCCAGTGACTCGCCACTGAGCCCCGCTACCAGCGTCAATGAGAACAGCGCAATGGCAAAGTATTCGTACGGCCCAAATTGAACGGCCACCTCCGCCAGCATTGGCGCCACGAGAAACAGCACGGCGAGGCTGAACAGACCACCAAAGAATGAACAGATGATCGAGACGGACAGCGCCTTCCCCGCCTCGCCTCGCGCGGCCATCGGGTGACCGTCGAAGGTGGTTGCCACCGATGATGGCGTACCGGGGATCTTCAGCAGCACGGCCGAGATCAGGCCGCCGGACGTACCCCCGATATAAAGGCCCATGAGCAGCGACAGGCCATCGACGGGCGACATCGCGAACGTCACGGGCAGGAACAGCGCCACGCCCATTGTGACGGTCAAGCCTGGGATTGCCCCAATGACGATACCTAGGAGCGTGCCACCGGTGATGAGTAGCAACGTCTGGAAATTCAGAACGGACAAAATGCCTTCGAGCAACATCGTTCACCTCCTCAGCCCAGCACGCCGGCGGGCAGGCTGACATCGAACACGTCGACGAATACGTAGTAGAAAAGGACCGCCGGTACCGCTGCGGAGAGCGCGAAGAGCAGATAGCGGCGACGATGCTGTTTGCAGAGGATGAGGATCTGCAGGAATACGTAGACGACTGACGCCAGCACGAAGCCCGCCGAGTCCAGTACTGCCACATAGCCGGTCATCAGTGCGATGCTCAGCACGACTGCGCCGATGCCACCTGACGTCTCGTCCTCCTGCGGCTCGGACCTGACGTGCGTGGCGACCGAGGTGTCGCGTCGCCAGGCGGCCCCTATCAGGGTGAGCCCCACCAACAGGAAAAGCGCGGCCGTCAGCTTGGGAACGAAGCCCGCTCCGACACCAATCGATGCGAAATCCTTTACGTCGAGACTGGCCCAGTACAGAACGACAGCCAATGCCAGCGACGCCAATCCTGTCAGCGCATCCAGCCGCTGACGCTCGTTGAATCCGAACATAGTGCCCCCTTGCGTAATGGAGCCCGGGATACGGGCTCCGCAACGATCACTTGGCGGTGAACAGCTTCTGGTACTGCTCGAGCGACTGATACTGAGAAGCGGCGTACTGCGTTGCTTCGTCCGGACCCATATAGGTGGGCGTCAGGTAGAACTTGCTCGCCTCGGCCTGGTACTCGGGATTTTCAACGACGCGCTTCACCGCGCCTGAAAAGGTATCGACAACCTCTTTGGGAGTGCCTTTAGGCATGGCAAAGAAGAAGAACTTGCTGAATTCCAGCGGGTGGCCTTGCTCGGCCGTCGTCGGCACGTCCGGGATCAGCGGGTTACGCTCCTCGGAGAGCAAGCCGAGATTGATGAAGTCGCCCGACGCGAAATAGTCCTTGGCGATGCCGTATTGCACGTTCGCGAGGTTGATCTTCTTTCCGCGCAGCGCAACGATCTTGGCGGCATTGCCGCCTACATCGACCAGCGTCATCTGGGCGCCGAGTTGCTCTTCCAGCGCCGCCCCCACCAGATGCGGGTAGCCGCCTGTCAGCATGCCGAACTCGACTTCGCCCGGGTGCGCTTTGGCATAGTCCACCATCTCGTTCATGGTCTTGTAAGGCGCGTCCTTGTGCGTCACAAGAACCGTGGTGTTATCCACTAGCGCGACGGCTACCATCTGAAATGCATCAAGCCCGAAATCCACAAGCCCGGCGAGCTTCGGCACCATGCCCTCCCCGTGGAAGAACAACGCGGTGTAACCATCGGGCTTGGCCGACATTACCCGCCGCATCCCGATGGTGCCGCCGCCACCGTCGACGTTGACCACGGCCAGCGACTGGCCGAGCTCATTCTCCAGATACTTATTGAACAAACGCGCGTTCACATCCGTGTCGCCGCCTGGCGCGATTGGCAGCACGACCTGAATCGGCTTCTTGGGATAGTCAGCGGCCTGGGCTACCACCGGTGCCAGTACGGCAGCGGTAAGCATCAGAGCCTTGGCGAGGGTGCGAATGGGGGAAAAGTGCATGTCGTTCTCCTTGTTATTGTCGATGCAAAACAGGTCAGCCACGGCCACGCGGCCCGGCCGATACAGCGGGGGCTTACAGGTGGTAGGAGGAAGTTCGGGGCAGACGCGAAAGGAGCGGCAGCCATGAATTGAGGGCAGCCGGAGAGCCAACGGTGCGTATAGACGGACTTGTCATAGGAACCTCGAAGTTATTTTTGTTGAGGTCAGATGATTGCGCTGTCATTAGACAACTCCACTAAAGCAGACATGCTTAGTGATTTCAATACCGGATCGGCAAATTCTTTCGGGCCAGCCGAAGGCTCTAGAACGGCGTTAAACGTATCAGCACGCGACAGCGGGCGGTCGACTGCAACATCGAAGTGGTCAGACAAGCTGAGGAAATCAGCAAATACCAACGGTCATTCAATGACCGCCAAACTGCATGTCCGAGCGCATTCCGAGCAGGCTCGTTGTTGGCATATTCATAGGCAATCGCGCATGGCTTGGCTTGAGCCAGCAGCGAGGCTGGGCATTTCCATTTGTCGGATCAGCCAAACTGGACCTAAGCCAGAAAAACCGCCTGGTAACGACTACCTGCCGCCAATGACGCGCACGGTGGGCTCCCACCCACCGGCTCGTCTGATAGCGCGAATGGTCACCTGGAAAAGCCTGACACGTACCTCGATACCATGCAGGCCTTTCGGATCAGGCTAGCTGTCAACGCACCAGGCACGGCTTCTTGTTATCGAACTTCCAACCCGGAACCAGGTACTGCATTGCCACTGCGTCATCCCGCGCGCCGAGGCCCATCGAGCGGTACAGCTCGTTTGCCTTGTTCAGCTGATCCATGTCGATCTCGATGCCCAGGCCTGGCTTTTTCGGCACCTGCACCATGCCGCCTTCGATTTTCAGCGGATCCTTGGTGAGGCGCTGACCGTCCTGCCAGATCCAGTGCGTGTCGATAGCCGTCACCTTGCCGGGCGCCGCCGCGCCAACGTGGGTAAACATGGCCAGGGAGATATCGAAGTGGTTGTTGGAGTGCGAGCCCCAGGTCAGGCCCCAGTCCGCACAGGTCTGTGCGACACGCACTGAACCCTGCATGGTCCAGAAGTGTGGGTCGGCCAGCGGAATGTCGACGGACTGCAGCGACAGCGCGTGGACCATCTGGCGCCAGTCGGTGGCGATCATGTTGGTGGCGGTTAGCAGGCCGGTTTCGCGGCGGAATTCAGCCATGACTTCACGACCCGAGAAGCCGTTCTCGGCGCCACAGGGGTCCTCGGCATAGGCCAGAACGTCGTGCTGGTCGCGGCAAAGGCGGATCGCTTCTTTCAGAGACCACGCCCCGTTGGGATCCAGCGTGATGCGTGCCTCGGGGAAGCGTTCGGCCAGGGCCGTCACCGCTTCGATTTCCGCATCACCTGCCAGCACGCCGCCCTTGAGCTTGAAGTCGTTGAAGCCATAGCGCGCATGCGCGGCTTCGGCCAGGCGGACGATCGCTTCGGGGGTCAGCGCCTCTTCATGGCGCACCCGGAACCAGTCATTGTCGGCATCCGGCTCGCTGCGATAGGGCAGGTCTGTCTTGGTGCGGTCGCCCAGGAAGAACAGGTAGCCCAACATTTCCACCGCATCGCGTTGCTGACCCTCGCCGAGCAGCGCCGCGACAGGTACGTCGAGATGTTGACCAAGCAGGTCAAGCAGTGCCGACTCCAACGCCGTAACGGCATGCACGGTGATGCGCAGGTCGAAGGTCTGCAGGCCGCGGCCACCAGAATCGCGATCGGCGAAGGTCTGGCGGACACGGTTGAGCAATTGCTGATAGCGGCCGATGGGTTGGCCGACAAGCAGGTCACGCGAGTCCTCGAGCGTCTGCCGGATCTTCTCCCCACCAGGCACTTCGCCAAGGCCGGTACGGCCGGCGCTATCCTTCAACAGCACAACGTTGCGGGTGAAGTACGGGCCATGCGCGCCGCTGAGGTTAAGCAGCATGCCGTCGTGGCCGGCCACAGGGACGACGATGACTTCGGTGATGACTGGGGTCTGCGACACAGGTGTATTCATGGGCGATTACCTGGATTTGTTGTTGTGAGGCGCTGATTCGAGAACACGCTATGACGTGTTAATCGCTGGCACTCATCATACAAGCTGGCCACGTATTGGCAATAGCCCCCTTTTCTTCTGTAAACCGCACGCTAAAAGCCCTAACCGGAGAATTGCTCTATAGCGACCCAAGTTTTAATGTCCCTCTGACGCCCGTCCGATTTAGAATCCATGCAGTTGTTAGACAAGACTGGTTTTAGTTGCACAGTGCGCCTTCGCCATGGGCTGGCCCGCATCGGCTTCTCGTCTGCTGTTCCATTGCCGGCATGCCGTGGAGCAGTCAAATGGCCACCCGCCAGTGTTAACCTGTGCACCTCAATTTCCGGGACCTGACGATGTCTTCATCTGCTTCGCCTGCTTCTCCTCGCCGCTCGCCTGGACTCGCTCATGAGATTGTCGCGGAGTTGACCCGCCGCATGGTCATGGGCACGCTCAAGCCCGGTGACAAGCTCCCATCCGAAAACGCATTGGTCGTCGAATACGGCGTGAGCCGCACGGTGGTACGCGAGGCCCTGTCGCGCCTGCAGGCCTCCGGGCTGGTCGAAACGCACCACGGCAAAGGCACCTTCGTCATCGAGCGACCTTCCCATTCCGGCCTGCGCCTGACCCACGAAACCGCGACCCATGTCCGCAGCATTCTTGAATTGCGTATTGGGCTGGAGAGCCAGGCGGTTGCGCTGGCCGCGGTCCGCCGGACGGACGCGCAGCTTGCCGAAATCCGCCAGGCGCTCGATGATTTCGACGTGCTCTCCAGCGCCGGCGACGACTGTGTCGAAGCGGACCGCCGCTTCCACCTGCTCATCGCCGAAGCAACGGGAAATCCGTACTTCACCGAGATCCTGTCCCACCTCGGTTCGGGCATGATCCCGCGGACGCGAATCAACGTGAACGAGCGGGGCGACAGCGACCTTTCCGGCCTGGCCCATCTCGCCAGCCTGGAGCACGAAGCCATCTACAACGCCATTCGCCGCCGCGACCCGGAGGCTGCACGGGCTGCGATGTGGACACACCTGACCAACAGCCGTGAACGCTTCACGCCGGAGCCCGAATGACCCGCATGCCCCACACCAGCCGCGAGACGCTGACGCACTACGGCAAGAACGCCACTGGTTTCCGCGAAAGCACGCGCGACCATGACGTTAGCCAGAACATCGATGCGCTGCTTCGCCACCTGCCGCGTGACGTGGTACTGGAAATACTGGATTTCGGCTGTGGGCCTGGCCGGGATCTGCAGACGTTTACGCCAATGCCTCGCTTTTCCACGTTCCCAGCGTCGAGCTTCCGCGCGTGCTGCGTGAACTGCACGCCACGCTCAAGCCTGACGGCGTGCTCTTCAGCTCCAACCCGCGCGGCGATAACCAGGAAGGCTGGCAAGGCGCCCGCTACGGCGTCTGGCATGACCTGGAGGCTTGGCGCGGTTACCTGACCGCCGCCGGCTTCGTCGAGCTGGAACACTACTATCGCCCTACAGGCCTCCCCCGCGACCAACAACCTTGGCTCGCAAGTGTTTGGCGCAAGATCGTCCTAGCTTCATAAGTACGAATCGAGAACGGTAATACCGATGGTGGCGCCCTAGGACGGGGCCGCCTCAAATCCGCCGTGCGCCCCCCCGGAGTACCTCGTCCGGCTAAAAAAGTTCCCCTGTAACGTGACGGACGTCGCGGTAGTGCTATATTTCCAACATTAGGAAACAAATCTTCATGGACGAGCGCTATGTGATTCACAGGTGTCTTGGGCCATATGAAAGGAGCCCAAGTGGAAAGGAAGCAGTCATACCCCGCATTCTTCTGCCGCGCCGCATTGGCGATTGCCATAACGGCCGGTACGTCCAGCTGCGCAACCATCGATAACTTCGCCCACGACAACAGCCGTACTACCAACTGCGTAGTAGGTGGCCTCATCGGTGCCGTTGCCGGAGCGGCCGTCGGGGCTGCGGCCAATGGTGACCGCGGCGCCATTATTGGAGGCATTGCCGGCGCAACCGCTGGTTGCGGTGCAGCCCTTGCCTACAAGGATCGTGTCGACCGGATCCGCAAAGTTGCGCAGGAGGAAAACCTCAATATTCAAGTCGAGACGCTGCGCACCTCCGGCAAGGGCGCAACGGCGTCAGATGAAGCTGGCATCGTGGCGCAGGTGGAGGATCAGGGCATGTTCCCTGTCGGCAGCGCACAGCTCACGGCTGAAGGGCGTCGGCAGGTCAGCAAACTGGCTGAGGCGTTCCAGGGGGACGGCAAAACGGCGATCCTGGTGGTCGGCCATACGGACGCAACCGGCAGCGCAGCGGGTAATCAGAAATTGTCCGAGCAAAGGGCCCGCGCTGTTGCGAGCATCCTTGCAGATCACGGCATTTCGAAAGAGCGGGTCTACTTCCAGGGCGCGGGTGCGTCACGTCCTGTTGCGGACAATACCGATCCAATGACCCGCGGAAAAAACCGCCGGGTAGAGATTGTCGAGGTCAATGACAGGTCCACGCTCGTCAAGCGTGTCAACGACGAGCGTAACAATCCCAAGTATCTGGCACATGGCACTTCCACGGAGGCGCCAAAGGCGCCGAGCCAGGCGCCCACGCGCGACAAGCCAGTGGCGAAGCGTGGCGAAACTCGGAAGAGCCCGACACCTGAAATCACGTCTGAGCAAAGCGTAACCAAGGCAGCCGTGGCGCGGATCGATTTCGGCGGGCGTTCTGCCAGTGCCACGCCCTGGACTTTAGGCCAGGCCGTCACTCCCAAGACAGGCGGGTTCTCCTTGATTTCCAGGGCTTACGCGGCGGAGATCCCCATGAGCAGCTGTCAGGCCGACGCACCCCGCGTGGCAGGTGACGCCATCAGCCTGGCAGACGGCAAAGCGCTCCAGACCCGTGAAACCGTCGACTACCTGCCTGGCTACAACAATCGCGTGTGGGCCAATGTCGTAAACGGCCACCTGGTCACCATCTCCCCGGTATCGATACTGCGGGACGCAGCGACGGTCGATCGACAGCCGTTTATTGAAGTGGTCAAGGATTACGCAAAAGGAAACCGTGCGGCGACCACGAAAACCAATGGCATTGCCAACACCTACGAAGGTGAGGATCGGATCCTGTATCGCGTTTTCCTCTCGGGAAGCGACACCCCGATTTCGTGCATGGATGTCGTGTTCAGCAAAGGCAACTCCCAGGCCATCGATGGCGCGCTGTTCTATCCGATGAGCAATGGCGACGCCTACACCGCAACGTTTGTACCTATCCGCACCTGATACACGAGGACACTCATGGAAGACTTCAGCCTGAGCGCGCTTACCGCGCTCGCGATGGCGAATAAGCTACTTACCAGCACGATCATCTCGACGCTGATCGCGCTGGTATTCATCAAGCTCTACTGGGACAAGGTGAGCTACTTCGCGATGCGCGCCTGGCACGGTTTTCCGGTTATCGGAACCGTGGCACGGCTAGCCCGCGATGCAACGACCGTCGGCAAAAGCGGATGGCTCACCAGCGAAACCACGCTGTGCAACAACTATTACGACTATTACAAGTCGGTTGGAACAGGCGGTCCCCACTACTACACGCAGTGCGAGTCCTACCTTAATACCATTGGCGAATCCAATCGCCGGGCAAGGCCAGCCTGGGTGCTGATCCTGATTCTCGCGCTCATCCTTTTCGAAGCCGTGGGTTTCGGTTATGTCCTGGGGCCTTTCGTCAATCGCGACGTGTCCGCCAACACCCAAAGTTATCTCGCCTGGGTCATCGCCTTCATGCTGTCGATCGCCTCGGCGGTCCTCGCTGAAGCGGCGGGTAAAGCGATCCGCCACAACGCCCTGGTCAGCAAGGCACGCCACTGGTGGGAACATGACAACGATGCCAACAAGGTAAGCCCGCTCAAGCAGGTGTTGCCTGCCGTCGGCATCAACCAGACCGACAGGGACGAGGGCGAAAAAGACTACATTCGCATCCTCGGCCGGCTGACCACCAACCAGTCGGTAACGCCGGCCCGCGGCTGGATCATTGCCTGCGTTCTGTGGGTCATCATCATTGCCTGTGCCGCGTTCGGTGTCCGCGCATACCAGCTCAAGAGCATCGAGTCCGACATGATCGGCAATCCGAGCGCCTTCGCTGAACAGACGTTCGAAAGCGCGAGTCCTTTCGAGCTGCCGGGCGAGTCCGCGGCCCTTAACGATCAATCCGCGAATCAGACGATCACAGACAAGATGGACGCGATCCGCAGTGCCTCGCTGATCACCTTCATCGTGCTATCGGTGATCTTCGTTGCGATCCAGGCGGTGAGTGTCTGGCTTGCCAGTATCTTCGATTTCGCAGGAAACGAGTCGCACAAGGCCTGGGAGACCACCCACAAATTCAATAGCGCCGAGCAGTACGAAAATTGGGCCCAGAACGAGCGCATCAAGATTGCAGCGCACGCTGACCACAAGCTCGGCATGCTGCAGATGAAGCTATCGAAGCGCGCGACCACGAATAGCGCTGTGCAAGCGACCTTGAATTCCGCCAACCAGCGTAATTTCAACGCGTTTGTAGAACTGCAGCGGCAGAGTGCTCATACGCATGCCACTCAGACGCCAGTGTCGGCCGCCGCTGCGCCAGCTTCACCGGCACCCGTCTCGCCTGTGGCGGTTGTCATGCCTGCACCTGAAGCCACGCCAGTGCTGCCTACACCGACCGAAGCCCCCGCGATTCCGGCGGCCATTGCGCTCAACAGCATGACGGATCCGCTCGATGCGCTGCGCAATAAAGACCTGACGGCGTACAGCGATGAACAGCTGAGCACGATTTGCAAAGCCAAGGGTTTCGATCTCGACGCGGTGCTGGCACTGCGCGCTGAACAACAATTGCTCAAGGACTTCGACACGGTATGAGGGCCTCCATACTCGGCTTTTTGGCTTGTGCCCTGCTGACAGCCCATCCCGTGGCACAGGCAGCGGAACGAAACGAAATCCCGGATTGCTATGGCTTCTCCAAAGTTGAAGCAAAGTACCGGGAGCCTGGCTCGGGCCGCGAACTGTTGGTGATCATTGACCAGACAGTTCCGCTCCCAGAAGCGCTTCAGAAGGCATCCTGGAACCAGATCATGCGCTTCGTTGCGCCTGGTGACAGGATCCGTCTTTATAGCTTTTCTGCGTTTCTTCCGAACCAGTACATGGAGTTGCGTTTCGCGGGCGAGCTCAACGCAGCGATCAGGCCGGAAGCCAGGAACGATATCGGCATGCAGACGCTGCGCAACTTCGACAAGTGCCTGGCGGAACAGCAAGCATTTTTCCGGAAGAAATTCGGGAAGGTGTTCGTTGATACGTTGCGCGAAGCTTCGGAGGAAGTGCCGCGTAGCGAAATTTTCCAGGCGATCCGAGCAGTCGGTAGCGACATGCAGAGTGACGGGGCAAATGACCGCGTCATCTTTCTGATTTCCGACATGCTGGAGAACAGCGACTTCGGCAGCTTCTACAGCAACAGCCGAATACGCGACCTGAACCCGGCGGCTGAACTCAACCGAGTAAAGGAAAAAGGCTTGTATGCGGACCTTCAGGGCGCGCGAGTCTATGTGGCGGGCGCAGGCCTGATCACCAGTGACATCAAGCAGGCCTATCGGTCCGGAAAGACGATGGACCTGCTACAGACCTTCTGGCAGGGCTATTTCGAAGGCTCGAATGCGACACTCTCAGCGTTCGGCACACCGAGCCTGAATGTGGATCTGAGATAACCGCTGCCGATGCGGTGCATCGGTTCACGCTAAGTAAAAAGCCGCCTATTGGTGGCTTTTTACTTTCAGTCCTCCCGGCTACCACAACCCAGTTGGCGGGTCGGCTAGCATCAGATTCCATCGTTTACCGCTGGTCGCGAACGCCTCTCAGCGAACTTCTCGAGTCTGTCGGAGGAAGGCGTCTGCACTCGCTCGCCCTTTCTCGATGAGTTTGCGCGGTTCCGGCGGAAGCCCTTCGGGATTCCGCCCTGCATAAGGCATTCGAGCGCCCGACCGATGGCGGCCCGATTCACGATAACTGCGAAAGCCTAGTCTTCCGTAGGGCGGATTAGCCGAAGGCGTAATCCGCCGCTCGCCGCGCACGCTGCCAGCGAACCCTGCCCCTGCGGCTCAGAAAAGATCCAGCTGGCCAACTTCTTCGGGGGCCGCGGCCGGTGTTTCACGCGGTGCGCCTACCACCCTTAGCCGCTCCGCAAGCCCGGATGCGCGCTCGGCACGGGTTATCACCGCATCGACCAGCCGCTCGGGAACGGACCAGATTTCGACGCGGCGTTTGGCCCGGGTGATGCCGGTGTAGAACAACGCGCGGGTGAGCAGCGGGCTGGGTTGGTCGGGCAGCGCGAGGAGCACCTCATCGAACTCGGAGCCCTGGCTCTTGTGAACCGTCATGGCAAACGCACAGTCGTGGCTGGGCAGGCGCGCCGGGGCGAAGTGACGATGGCCGTCTTCGCCTTCGAAGAACACGCGCAAACCATATTCGGTGTGCAGGCATAGGCCGACATCGCCGTTGAACAAGCCCAGCGCATAGTCGTTCTGCGTGATCATCACCGCCCGGCCGACATACCAGCGCTCGCGTTCCGGCAGGCGTTGCCGCCGCTTGAAGCGTATCTCCAACGCTTCATTCAGTGCGCGAATGCCCCACGGCCCCTCGCGCTGCGCCGCCAATGCCCGGAAGGCACCAAACGCGGAAAACGCATCCGTTGCATCCCCCGCTCGGGCGCGCTCGAGGTACGGCAGGTAGCCCTGTTCAAGACGGTCCAGCAATTCGGTCTGGATAGGCGAGGCCTGCCAATGCAGATCCGCCCGACCTTCCTTGAGCAGACGCTGTGTACCCGCCGCATCGCCCGCGTTGATGCGCCGTGCGAGCTCACCAATACCACTGTCGCCAGCGAAGCGATGGCTGTGGGTCAGCAGGACAACCGCATCGCCAATGACGGATCGCGGTGGGGCGACCGGAACGGTTTGTCCGGTCGCCTGCTCGAGCCCTTGCGCAGCGACTGCATCGAAGCCGCGACCTTCACACAGCTCGGCGAACACGGCGCCTGCTTCCACAGCGGAGAGCTGATCCTTGTCGCCCAGAAGAATGAGCCGTGCCGTGGCTGGCATCGCATCGACCAGCTTGGCCATCAGCGCCAGGTCCACCATCGACGCTTCGTCGACGATCAACACATCCAGCGCCAGAGGCCGTGCGGCGTCGTGCCGGACCTGCGGGCTGTCGCCACGGGCACCGAGCAGACGGTGCAGCGTCGACGCCTCTTCGGGCATCGATGCCTTGATCGAATCGCTGACCGGCAGGCTTGCCTTCGCATTGCGGATCGCCTCGGCCATGCGCGCCGCAGCCTTCCCTGTCGGCGCCGCCAGTCCGATTGCCAGCGATTCCCCACCGGGCTGCTCCAGCAGCGCGGCCAACAAACGCACAACGGTGGTGGTCTTGCCGGTACCTGGCCCGCCTGAAATGACCGAAAGTCTGCGCATGACCGCTTGCGCCGCCGCCAGCCGTTGCCAGTCCGGGCGCTGATCGGCATTGAAGGCGAACAGCCGCTCGAGGCTGTCCCGCAGGATAGGAGTGTCCACCCGCGGCCGCTCCGATGCGCGGGTCACGAGGGCATGTGAAAGCCGTTGCTCGTAGGCGTGATAGCGCGCCAGATACAGTCGGTCATGTTCGAAGACCAGCGGCGCGTAATGACCGCTGTGCCCCACGAGCCGCGAGCCCGTCAGGCTCCGCCGCCAAGCGTCGGCGGAGGGAAGTGCGAATGAATGTTCGGGCCACGGCCGAAGCCCGGCCCAGCGTGCGAGCGGCACGCAAACATCGCCTGCCGCAAGCGCCTGGGCCGCCAGCGCGGCCGATACGAGCACCAGCGGATCGCCTTCGGGATCGAGCCGTTGCAGGCTCTCCGCCAATGCGCGTTCAAGCGGCGAAAATGGCAGTTCGGCCCATGGAATGGGTGCCTTAGGCGCCATGGGAACCTCCCTGAAACAACATATCCAGCGCATCAAGGAGCGCGTCGCTTGGCCGTGCGAAGTGCACACCGGCTTCCGGCATGCCACGCAGGAACAAATACCATGCGCCACCGAGTTGGCCGTCCTCGAAATCGGCGAGCCGCTGACGCAGGAAGCGCCGCAGCGCGACCAGATAAATCAGGTATTGCAGGTAGTAGTGCTCGCCCGCAATGGCCTGCTGCAGCCGCTCACCGCCGTAGTAGCTGGCGTTTGGGCCCAACCAGTTCGATTTGTAGTCGAGGATGTACCACAGCCCCTCATATTCGAACGTCAGGTCGATAAAGCCCTTGAGGTAACCCTGCAGGCTGTCGAATGTCAGCCGCTCAGCTGCTACGCGAGCGACCGGATCCAGGCCCATCGCCGGGTCCGTGAGGATGGCGCGTAGTGCGTCCATATTGAGCCCACTGACCGGGAAGGTGAAACCGAGCTCGGGCAAACGACGTGTGGCTTCGAGCCGCGCCAGACTCAAGCCTCGACCATTGAGATCTGTTTGCAGCACACGTTCAAGATGTGCCCCGGCGGTGTCGCCCCACAACTCGGCATCGATACCGTGGGCGGTGAGTGCAGGTTCCACCAGGTCAGCCAGCGCCCCTTTTCCTCGGGCCCAATCCTCGAAGATGGCATGCAGGCACGTACCTGCGCGTGCTCCACGTGGAAACCCATAAAAACCCGGACCCGGTTCGCTCGCGTCTGGGATGAACAGGGTGTCTCGGTCGGGCGCCTCCATGTGCATTCCCGCGGCCAGCCCCGAGAAGCTGCCGATCCGCCAGTTACTCAGCAACACACGCGGCAATGTGGCCAGATCGCCTGGCCGTTCGGCACGCACGGCGCCGGTGCTGGCATGTTCCTCGGTTATGGGCACCTCCAGCGCCACGCCGCCCTCGCTGGCCAACACGAGGCTTTCCAGCTCCTGTTTCAGACCTAGTGGGGTTTGCGTCCGCAGATGTTCGGCCAGATCCGCCAACGCATCATCACCTGCACGGTTGCGCCCATGCAGCAGCCAGGCGAGCGCACTCGTGTGCAGCCCATCCTCCTTTAGCGTTCCATCCTTTTTCACGGCGCAGTCGATCGGCCCCCAATGCAACCAGAGCCGATCACGCGCCCGGGTCAGTGCGACATAAGCCAGGCGCAGCCGCTCGGCAAAGCGCTCCTGTCGGGCTTGCTGCCTGTATTCATCCAGTCGCTCGCTGCCCAGATCGAGCAGCGGCGCGCCCGCCTCGTCGTGGCACGTAATGTCTTCGTTCTGCCGGAGCAAGCCGCCATCCCAGAGGTAGGGACAGAACACCAGCGGATATTCAAGCCCCTTGCTCGTATGGATCGTGACGATCTGTACGCGCTCGGCATCGCTTTCGAGCCGAAGCAGCGCGTCCTCGCCGTGCAGATCGGATACACGCTGCGCCTGGAACCAGGCGAGCAGGCGCTCGAGCCCGGGCCTTTTGAGGCTCTCCGCCTGGAGCAGCTCGGCGAGGTGCAGCAAATTTGTCAGCCGACGTTCACCGTCCGGCCATTCCAGAAGGCGCTCGGCCACACCCTGCTCGTCCAGCCAGGCACGGAACACGCGCATGAACCCCTGCTGCTGCCACAGTGCGTGGTAACGCTCCGCCTGCTCCCGCTCCTCGTCCCAGGCGCGGCTGTCCGCTTCGCTCGCGGCCAGCTGCGTCGCATTGCGGCCTAGCAGACGAGAGCCGAGCGCATAGCGCAGCAAGCCCTCACGCCCCGGTTCGGCGTAGGCCGCAAGCACGGCCGCGAGATCCTGTGCTTCTTCGCTTTGCCAGACGCTTTCCTTGCCACGCCGCACGCTGGAAACACCTCGAGCGAGCAGCTCGGCTGCAATTTCGGCTGCCTGCCGGTGGTTCGACACGAGCACGGCAATGTTGCCGCCCTTGAGCGGCTCGCGGTTTTCGCCCTCGGCGAAATAGGCCTGCCCCTCGGCGCTGGCCGCCAGCAGCGCTGCTATACGCCGTGCCGTATCCACCGCCGCACGAGCGCCCGCCTCTCCCTTGCCCAGCGGCTCATCGTCGAGCCAGACAAGGGAAAGCGGCGCGTCCGAACCCGGCAGGACAAGCTGGGCTCGGGGCCGGTGGCTTGCGCCAACCCGAACATAGTCGAGGCCCTTTTCCGCGAAGGGCGAGGCCCGATCGAACAGCCCATTGAGTGCCGCGATCAGGCTCGGCGTCGATCGGTGGTTGGTGGCCAGGCTGTACTGGCGGGCAGCTTCCTCGCGGGCGCGCAGGTAGGTATTGAGGTCCGCCCCGCGGAACGCATAGATGGCCTGCTTTGGGTCCCCGACGAAGCAGAGGTCGCCCGGCTCGCCCGGCTGATAGATGCGCGAGAAGATCGCGTACTGGATCGGGTCGGTATCCTGGAATTCGTCGATCAGCGCGACCGGATATTGCTCCCGTAAGGCCTGTGCCAGTTGCGCACCGCCCTCGCCTTCCAGGGACTGCTGCAAGCGGTTGAGCAGGTCATCGAAGGCCAGCAGACGCTGCGCCGCCTTGCGCTCCGGCAGTTGCCTGTTCAACGCGTGCAGGAGACGTACCTGCAATGCGATCAGCCGCTGCTCGCCTACAGGAAGAGCAGCTTCGAGCGCCTCGGCCAGCGTGTCGAGGGCGCTGGCAAGTTCGCAAAGCGGCGCTTCATGCCCTTTCTTGCACGCTTTACTGAGGGCCGCAGCCCCTAGTTTCTGCAAACCGGGCGGTACGCTGAAGAGGCCGGCAATGTCGGTGAAATAGGCATCCAGTTCGGCCTGCCAACCCGCAAACTTCTCGCGTTTGTGTGTGGTTTGGCTCAACCCCTCATGGCCCGTGAGTGTCTCGATCCATTCCAGACCGGTACGGGACCAAAGAGCCGCTGCGTCCTGCCAGGCCTGCGTGAGCGAGGGCAGCTCTGGCGTTTCAAGCGAACTGGGCTCGACGCGCAGATAGGGTTTACCCAAATGCGGACGCAGACGCTGGCGCAGAGCCTGAGGGGTCATGCGCTTGTGTACGAGGAAAGCGGCCCACGCCGCATCGGCGTTTGCCAGTTCGTGCCGCCAGAGGTCGGCCACCAACGCATCGACGAGCTCGCGGTCATCCTGGGTCAGCTCGCTGTCAAAATCGCCTCCGGCATCGAACGCCGAATCCTGCAGCGCGCGCTGGCAGAAACCGTGAATGGTGAAGATCGCCGCTTCGTCGAATCCATGTACAGCCAGCAGCAGCCGTCGATGGCTCGCGGAATCCGGGTAGCGCGCATGAAGATCATTGAGCAGCGCATCCTTTCCGGGTCCGTTTTCATAGACATCCAGCAACTCGGCCAGGCGTCGGCGTATGCGTTCGCGCAGCTCGGCGGTGGCGGCCGTGGTGTAGGTCACAACGAGGATCTGCCCGACGTTGAGCTGCTTCTCCAACAGGAAGCGTGCGTACAGTGCGGTGAGTGTCCAGGTCTTGCCTGTGCCGGCGCTGGCTTCAATCAATGAACGGCCAACGAACGGTGATGTGAGGAGATTGAGGGCGGTCATGCGAGTGGCTCCTCGGTGTCTGGGCGCACATTGGCCAGGCCGGCCACTGGGGTAGGAATCGATGGCATCAGGCATCCTCCCCCGCTTCGTTCAACGCGTCCAACGCGGGCCCATACAGCGCCTCGGCCATGGCTTCGAATCGTTGATCGAGAGGGTCTACGCCGCGAAACGCCAACGCATTCCAGGGGTCGAGGCTTTCACCCACGAGGTAGTCGTTGCCCTGCCAGAGCACGCGCGCTTCCGTGCGGGCGGCATCGATGGGCTCCTTGCGACCGGGTTTGCGAAACTTTTGCGCGAAGCCGTGGCTGCTGCGCGGAAACACGGGAAGCGGCCGAACCAGGGCCTCGCGATAGGCCTCGATCCATGGCCTGAGCGCGCTGATCGGGTCGTCCACAGCGCCCAGGCGCCATTCGGATTTGGGTGATAGCAGCCGGCTGTGGCGCGCGATTCCGGGTTGAGCCGCTGCGTTGAGCATCAGATGCCGCAACCAGAACGGCGCGAGCTCCCAGGCACCCAGGTCACGCAGGCGGAAGTCGAACAGGCCGTCCGGCGTAACACCGTCCAACCAGCCATAAACGTGAACGTCATCGATGCGCAGGTCGATGAGTACAGGCTCAGGCGCCTGGTTTGGCCGCTCTTCCTGCAGCAATGGGGCAAACGCACGTATCGGACCACGAAGCTGGCCCCAGTAGGCCTGCCCAAGCTCACCCAGCGGCAACCAACCGGCCGCGGCCGCCACCCGCCGCTCTTCAGCCTCGCTCCAGCCCCGCTCGGCGGCCTCTAATGCCAACCGCCGGAGGCCGGTCAGCGCCGTGCGTTCCAGCTCGAACGGCTCATCACCTGGAAGCACATCCTCCTCATCCGGCAGACGCAGGCCGAGACGCTGCTCCAACAGAAAGCGCGTCGGATGGCGGAAGCAATGGACCAACAGGCTCGGCTCCACGGTCAACTCGGCATCCTCGGGCGGAGTCAGCTCGGTCACGAAGGCTACGGGTGCCGATTGAGGAGGCTCACTGAGCCGCTGTGCGGCCCGGTACCACGCGGCCGAATAACCCGTATGCGCACCGTCAGCGAAATTGGCCGACGCGAAGGGCTGCAGCGGATGCAGTACGCGGACACGGTCGCTGACCGTCTGCCCGTCTTCAGTTGCCGCCGTCAGATCGATGGCTTCAAGCAGCTCACTGACCAGCACGGAAGGCGGCAGTTCGGCGTTGTCACGCGGGTCGCGGCCGACATGGCTGAGGTAGAGGCCGTCGCGCGCAGAGAGGATGGTTTCGAGGAACAGATAGCGGTCGTCCAGACGTCTCGCACGATCGCCGCGGCGCGGTCGACGCGCGACCAGGTCGAACCCCGCCGCAGGTGTCCGACGCGGGAGAGCCCCGTCATCGAGGCCGAGCAGGCATACCCAGCGGAACGGCAAACTGCGCATGGGCACCATGGTGCAGAAGGTCACCGCGCCGGTGAGGAATCCGCTGGCGCCACTGTTCTGTTCCAGCGCCGCCGCCAGCTGCTGGCGCACGAGCGCCAGCTCGACGGGACGCTCTATGCCCGCCGCGCCGGCCTGTTCGGCCAGGCTTGCACACGCCTGGCTCAACATCAGCAAGATCTCGCCTGCTTCTCGTTCGTCGAACAGATCGTCCAATACGTGCTGGAGAACGGGGGTCCATTCCGCGAGGGGACGCGATGTCTGCAGCCGTTCGCAAAGACCCGCCAACCTTGAGACGAATGCATGGAACCGGCCCAGCAATTGCGCCTGCCCGCCTTCGAGCGCGTCGAGTGGGAGGTAATCACCAAGCAACGGCGGGGCATCGCCCGCCAACTGTGGGGGAGCGGTGAAACCGAGCAGCAGCCGGTCCAGCCCCTGGCGCCAGGTGTAGGCTTCGGTAGCGGGCAACCCGAGCTCCGTGCGATGGCGTGCGTCACGCCCCCAGCGAACCCCTGCTATACGCAGCCATTCGCGAAGGGTTACAAGATCCTCGGGCTCGATGCCGGCACGCCGGGCAATCGCCGGCTGCTCGAGCCAGGCCATGACTTCTTCAGCAGAGAACCGGCTCTCTGGCAGTGCCAGCAACTCGATGAACGCTTCGATCAACGGCAGCTCGGCGCGCGCACTGCGGTCGGCCAGGCTGAACGGAATGCGGGCATTGCGTGGCGCGCCGTCACGCGCTGCAAATACGGCCTCAATGAAGGGTGCGTAGCGTTCGATGTCGGGTGTCAGCACCACCACCTGATCGGGCGTCAGCGTAGGATCAGCAGCAAATCGGGCCAGCAGCTGGTCGTGCAGGATCTCCACCTCACGCAGGGCGGAATGCGCGACGTGTAATTCGATGGAGCGGTCGCTCGGCTGCCAGACCAGTCGCTCCTCGGGCCGGCGGGTTCTCAGCGTGAGCACATCATTCTGTAGCGCGTGCAGGAGGCTGTCGTCCTCGAGCGCGTCGTCGTCACTGTAAAAGCCGGTTTCGTCCGCGACGCTGGCGAACAGCGAATCGAAGAAATCGCGTCCTTGCTTGCCGAGGCTCGCGAGCAGCGGGTGGCCGACGTCCAGGTACCAATCGTCTGGATCCGTTTCCGGTTGCCGGGCCAGCTCGCGAATGTCTCGGATCTCGCCCCAGGCCTCGCGACTGGGGTTCAGGGCGAACAGGATGACATCCGTATGGCGGGCTAGCCCTTCGAGTACCCGCAAGTGGTGAAGCGGCAGGCTACTGATGCCGAACACCAGCAGGCGTTCCGGCAGGCTCGGGAGCGGTGTGTCCTCTGACAGACGTGCCAGCAGATCGCCGAGCAGGCGTGCGCGGTGTGGATGGCCGTCCTTGGTGAGCTCGCGCCAGAGCAGCGCCTGCCAAGGCTCGTCCAGGCCGAGGTCACAGGTCTCGCCACGCTCCCAGGCCGCCAGCCAGTCATCCCTGTAGAGCAGATACTGGTCGAAGACGTCCGCAATCTTGCCAGCCAGCGCGAAGCGACGGCGCTCGTCGCCGCCATCCAGATAGCGCTCCAGGCGCTCGGCCTGGGCAAGGTTGCCCGGCTCACACAACCAGTCGTAAACGCGCCAGGTCAGCGCCTGCGGGTTGAAGGCGGACTGTTCTGGCAGCGCGCCCAGTACATCCCGCGTCAGGTCCCACACGAAGCTGGCGGGCAGCTGTACCTGCAGATGCATGGCGATGCCTTCGGCGCGGGCGAGCTGCAGGGTCAGCCAGCGGCCGATCCCCTGACTGGGCACGACCAACCGCGCAGGCGCGAGAGGATCACGCTGGGGTTGTGCGAGCAAGCGGCTTGCCAGCATGCCGAGGGTTTCAAGATCAGGCGCGTGATAGAGACGGAACATGGAAGGGCTTCACTGCGGAGTCGAGCGGAAGATTACCAGTTGGCTGCGGCAGCGTCCGTCGCACCGGATGACAGCAACCGGGAACCCACTCGTCGAGTTGTCAGTCACTTTAATGAAACCGTCATGGAAATGGAGTAAGGCGCAGCACCCCAGGTGTCCCGGGTCTGGTCCCGCTCGCCACCTCCGATGGCTTTGCGCCTTGTCGACGGTTCGGCAGGCACTCCATGCATTGCTGTAAAGGGACCGTGCACATGCTCAACCTCCTGAACCTGCTATCGGCCGTGGCCCTGCTCATCTGGGGCACCCATATCGTCCGTACAGGCGTGCTGCGGGTGTACGGTACCCAGCTGCGCCGCACGCTCAACCGCAGCGTGCAGCGCCTGCCGCTCGCCTTCGTCGCCGGTATAGGCGTCACGGCCCTCGTCCAGAGCAGCAACGCGACCGCCTTGCTCACCAGCAGCTTCGTGAGCCAGGGACTGGTATCGCTTTCGCCTGCCCTTGCGATCATGCTTGGGGCGGATGTCGGCACCGCACTAATGGCCCGCGTGCTCACAATCGACCTCAGCTGGCTGTCGCCTTTGCTCGTACTCGTCGGTGTCGTTCTTTTCCTTGGCCGCAAACAGACACGCGCCGGGCAACTCGGCCGCGTCGCACTGGGCCTGGGCCTCATTCTGCTTGCGCTGCAAATGATCGTAGCTGCCGTGGAGCCGATCATCGATGCACGGGGTGTCCACGTATTGTTCGCCAGCCTGACGGGCGACATCCTGCTCGATACGGTCGTGGGTGCTCTGTTCGCCATGTTGTCGTATTCCAGCCTCGCCGCCGTACTGCTGACGGCCACCCTCGCGGCCGCGTCCGTCATATCGCTGGAAGTTGCATTGTGCTTGGTGATCGGTGCCAATATCGGTAGTGGCCTGCTTGCTTATCTCGGGACCGCGGGACAACCCCCGGCAGGGCGACGCGTCGCGTTGGGCAGCCTTTTATTCAAGGCGATCGGCCTGCTTCTGCTGCCCTTTCTCGATGACATCGTCGGCTATCTTCACGCCCTGCCCCTTTCTGCGAGTGAGTGGGTGATCGGCTTCCATCTGGGCTACAACGTCGTGCGATGCCTGCTGCAACTGCCGCTGGTCTCGCTCATGGCGCGGCTGTGTGAGCGTCTCCTGCCGGACCTGCCCAACGACGATGCCGCCAGCCGACCGCGACACCTGGACCCGTCGGCGCTGGATACCCCTGGCCTGGCGCTGGCCAATGCGGTACGTGAGACCTTGCGAATGGGCGACCTGGTCGAGCAAATGCTGGATGGCCTCCTGACGAGTCTACGGACCGGAGACCGCGCGCAGCGCAAGGCGGTCCGGCGCATGGATGACGACATCGATACCTTCTGCACTGCCATCAAGCTGTATCTGGCGCGCATTCCTCGGGAAGACCTGTCCGCCGAGGACAGCGAACGCTGGGCGCAGGTGTTCGAAATGGCGATCAACCTGGAGCGCGCCGGTGACACCATCGAACGCATGCTGGACGACCTGCACGCAAAGACGCACGGGCGAAACCTGGCGTTTTCCGAAACTGGCATGGAAGAGTTGGCCAAGCTGCAGCAGCAGCTCGTGGCCAACCTGCGCCTGGGCCTCGCTGTATTCATGAACGGCGACATCGACAGCGCCAAGCGGCTGCGCCGCGCCAAGCAGCGCTTCCGCATGCTCGAACGCCGCTATTCCCATACCCACGCCGACCGGCTTCACCAGCGCGTTGCCGAAAGCATCGAGACCAGCTCACTCCATCTGGACCTGATGAGCGACATGCGCCGCCTGAACTCCCTGTTCAGCACCAGCGCTCATGCGGTGCTGGAACTGAATGATACTTCCACGGCACGGAACGGCCACACCAAGCCCGTAGTGGATTTACCGCGCAGCGGCCATTGACGGCCATCAATACCAATGTGCCATCATTGCGCCAGAATACATCTATAGAGATTCGTGGCGCTCTGTTTTTTGACACATCCCGCCTTGTCCAGCGCGCTCACAGAAACACGAGCGCCTATCCATTGCCGCCTGATAGCCCGGACGACGCCGCTGACCGCAGCGGCAATCATCGTTGCGCTCTTTAACGATACGGAATTCGACAACAAGGAGTAGCTGTGGCTACCGATAGGATGCTTGGTGATCTGGTGCACCGGCTGGGTTTGGACCCGGCTGAATTGGCTGAACGTTGCAGATTACTGGAATGGACTGCACGCGATGCCTATCGGCTTTCGCAACTGGCTCCACACATGGGTGTCATTCACCGCACATTCGTCGATCATCTTTATCAACACCTTGGATCGTTCAAGGGCCCCTCGGCGCTATTCAAGAATCCGAACGTCCTCGGGCGCCTCAAGAAGAGCCAGCTCGATTACTACCATCGCCTGTGGCATGGCTCCTATGACGGTGACTATATCGATAGCCGGCTGCGCATCGGCTTGATACATCAGCAGCTCGGCGTCGAGATGAAATGGTATCTGGGTGCCTACCGAATGTATCTGGATCAGGTATTGGCCGAGCTGCCGATCGAGGAAGAACCCCGTGCAGTGTTCGCGAGCCTGCTGAAGATCGTGTTCTTTGACATGACGCTTGCGATCGATACGTACAGCGCGGCGCAGCGCAAAGCTACTGAAGACAGCGAAGCACGCTTTGCCCGGGCGCTCAGGGGCGCCAACGACGGCATCTGGGAATGGCACATCGAGCACGACCGGCTCTACGTATCAGAGCGCTGGGTGAGCATGCTCGGCATGAACCGGGATACGTTCGGTGAGACCAGTAGCGGCTGGTTCAATCGGGTCCATCCTGATGACCTGCCGGGGCTTCGGCAGGCTATCGACTCCCACCTTCGCGGGGAAACCGCCTTTCTTCGGCACGAATACCGTATTCGCCACGTGCGAGGCATCTATATGTGGGTCCAGGCCCGCGGTGTCATGGACGAAGAAAGCGGTGACCGACGCATCGCCGGCTCGCAAAGTGACATTGGTGCGAGCAAGTCGATCGAGGAACAGCTGCAGCACGCGGCGCGCCATGACCCGCTGACAGGCTTGGGCAACCGCCTTCGCCTGGAGGAAATTCTTGCCCAGACCCAGCAATACCTGAAAAGCCCAAGCGCTCGCGCAGCGGCCCTGCTCTTCGTTGACCTGGACCGCTTCAAGCTCATAAACGACAGCCTCGGCCACCACTACGGCGACCAAGTGCTGATCGAGGCAAGCCAGCGGCTACGCCGTTGTCTTCGTCCAGGGGACCACCTCCTGCGTTTCGGCGGTGACGAATTCGTTGTCCTGCTGATAGATCTGACGAAGCCAAGCGATGCAGAGCAGGTCGCCCAACGTATGCTGGATAACCTCTACATTCCAATGCACGTCAACGGCCAGACACTGGTCGTCAGTGCGAGCATCGGCATCACTGAATTGCTGCCTCAGGCCGATTCCGAGAGCGCGCTACAGGCAGCGGACTTGGCGCTCTACCGCGCCAAGCAGGCCGGCAAGGCTCAATTTGCCCGTTTCACTGATGACCTTCAGGCTGCCGCCAAGCGTCAGCTCGCGCTGGAAAGCGCGCTAGGGCAGGCACTCGATCGCAAAGAATACGTGCTCCACTACCAGCCGATCGTGAAGACCACCGCGAGCTTTCCAGAACTCGTAGGTGTAGAAGCACTCTTGCGTTGGCAACACGATGGCCGTCTCATTTCCCCACAGGAGTTCATTCCTTCCTTGGAGGAATCCGGTGAGATCGCACGGGTCGGCGAATGGGTACTGCGCGAAGCATGCCGACAAACCCGGGAATGGCAGGAGGCCGGCGAGGCGGGCCTGTACTGTTCGGTCAACCTGTCGAGCCGGCAATTGCAGCAGGACGATTTCGTGGGTCGCCTGGTGGCGACGCTGAATGAAACGGGGCTATCGCCTACGAGCCTGGTACTGGAGATCACGGAAACTCAACTGATGGACGATAGCGCGGCAACACTGGTGACGCTTCGCGCGCTCTCCAACCTGGGCATTCGCCTTGCACTGGACGACTTTGGTACCGGCTATTCGTCGCTGGGCTATCTCAAGCGTTTTCCGCTCAACATCTTGAAGGTCGACAAGAGCTTCATTCGCGGTACTCCAGACGACGCAGAGCTTTCGGTGATCAGCAGAGCCATCATCGGGCTCGGTCGCAATCTGGGTTTGGAGGTGGTAGCCGAAGGGGTGGAAAGCAAGGAGCACCTGAGCTTCCTGAACGCAGAGGGCTGCACCCTCGCCCAGGGCTACTGGTTCAGTCGGCCCCGACCTGCAGCGGACCTCCAACCGCTCTTTCTTGGGAAGGCTGCACTCGGCTCCAACGCTGCCGTGTGATTCAGCCGAAGAACCAGTAGCAAACCGAGATCGCGGCGACCACACCGACGAAATCCGCGAAGAGCGCACAACCCACAGCGTGGCGGGCCCGCTGGATTCCGACGGCGCCGAAGTAAACCGCCAGCACGTAGAAGGTCGTCTCGGTACTGCCCTGTACCGTGGCAGCCACCAGCGCGGGAAAACTGTCCACGCCTTCGGCGTTCATGGTCTCGATCAACATCGCCCGCGCGGCGCCGCCGGAGAAGGGCTTCACGAGCGCGGTCGGCAGGGCATCGACGAAACGGCTGTCCATTCCAAGGGATACGACAACCCACCGGATGCCCTCCAGCACGAAATCCAACGCACCCGAAGCGCGCAGGACACCCACCGCACAAAGCATCGCGACCAGATACGGCAGAAGGCTCTTGGCAACGTCGAACCCTTCCTTCGCGCCTTCGACAAAGCTTTCGTAGACCGGCACCTTGCGCAGGGCCCCGATGATGAGGAACAGGACGATCAGGCCGAAAAGCGTCAGGTTGCCCAGTAGCGACGACAAGGATTCGAGCGCAGCGGCTGACAGTCCCGCAAGCACCGCCATGAAGGCACCGAGCAGCAGAGCGCTTGGGATGAAATAGGCAAGCACGACACGGTCCCACAAACGCAAACGCTGCATCAGGGCAACGCTGATCAGGCCCGCGAGGCTCGAGCAACAGGTTGCAAGCAGGATAGGTAGAAAGACCATGGCCGGGTCCTGCGCGCCCTGCTGCGCGCGGTACATGAATATTGTCACCGGCAGGAGCGTCAGCGATGAGGCATTCAGAACGAGGAACAGAATCTGGGCGTTGCTGGCGACCGTGGCGCTCGGATTGAGCTCCTGCAGGGCGCGCATGGCCTTGAGCCCAATAGGCGTTGCCGCGTTATCCAGCCCCAGACCGTTCGCGGCGAAGTTCATTGTGATCAGGCCAAGTGCAGGATGGCCACGAGGGACCTCGGGCATGAGGCGGGCAAACAATGGGCCAAGTGCTCGCGCGAGCAGGTCGATGAGTCCCGCTTTCTCCGCAATTTTGAGAAAGCCGAGCCAGAGCGTGAGGGTCCCGAACAACAGGATCATGAGATCCACGGACAGCTTCGCCATCGAAAACAGGCTTTCGACGATGGCAGCCCAGATGCCCGGGTTACCGCTGAACCACTGGGCGAACCCTGCCAGCGCACCTACCAGAAAGAAACACAGCCACAATCCATTCAGCATTACCGGCCCCTTTTTGAAGTGCCGGGATAATAACCAGACACGTTCGACGGGTCACGGATGCGGAGCGGCGGTTGGTCGTTTTGAGGCTATACCGAACGGCACGCCTATCGAGAAACTGCTTGCTGGATTGTCTGCCTGCTGGAGCCTGCCGAAGGCAAGGCTCCAACTGCAGCACGCCCGACCCGGCCCGCTCGCGGAGGTACCCCTTGTACCCCTGGATCACTTCGACTCGCAAAGCAATCCGGCCCCATGGTCCGCCCCCTTGAAGGGCCCTACCAGCGAAGTTCCCTGCCCGCCCACCGAAGGCGTTCGGCGTAGCGAGTGAGAACCGTTGAAACAGCGATCACCGGGTAAGTAGAGCCACGGCCTATCTCGCGCTTCGTGTCACTCGGCCATGCACCACAACCGAATGACCTGGAATTAGGTTCGCCGCGTACACAAAACTACAGGGTGAGGTACGCGAAACGAACAAGCGCATCATCAGGGTCGGCGACGCCCGAAGATGAAGGACAGCACGAACAGCACCAGGAATACGACAAACAGTACCTTGGCGATACCCGCCGCCGTACCTGCCACACCACCAAAGCCCAGCACGGCAGCGATGATAGCGATCACCAGAAAGGTCAGAGCCCAGCTCAACATGGCATTTCTCCTATTATTGGAACCTGTAGTCTTTGGAGCCTAAACGGTAGGCCGTGGTTCACGGACGACTTACCGTCGATTGAAAATCTTTGATAGCGCGAGTACCGGCGGCACGTGTTGTGCCCGTATCGAGAGGCTCGTTCGTACGAAGCGTCGATAGAGCGGTCAGGTACGCTACGACGAGCCCAACGCCCGAAAGCAACAGCGATACTGCGAAGAAACCTATTGGCATCATCTGGAAAGCGACCTCAGAAGACCCAGCGCTGCTGGCGACGTGTTTCAGTGAAATCCTGACGCTTGTCAGCCTGCTGTAGGCTGACGTTGCCGAGGAACTGGGCGCCCTGAATCATTCGGGATTCGTAGGGAAGAATGTGCGTTGCGATAGAAGGCTTGGCAGTGTCGGCCGTTGCGGTAGCGCTATTCGGGAACTGATGGGCAGCGAGTGCTACCAATGCGAATGCTGCTGCAACCATAAAGCCTTTGTTGGCCAGTGCGCGGCTCTGCAAACGATTCATCCTGATCTCCTCGAATACTGATGTGGCGGTGCCAAATTCCTGCATTGCAACGGATATTGCAGAGGGCATGCCAGAAAACGTTCAGTATTTTCCCCTTATTTATCAATGACTTAAAAACGCGCCGCTTGAGAATGCCGGGTAAGCTGCACGATCGCCGTTTTTTGCCCCGTGCGTTTTGCACGACCGATGTATCGGCACTAATAGATAAGTTCCCTGCCAATGGTCGAGTCGCGAAAAATGATCGCTCGGCTCGGTGCGAGCACGTAGCCGAACCGCAACGAAAATGCGTTCGCCTTGCTGACTGTTGCATCAAGCGCACAATTTGCTGGTAACTTGCTGCCGCGCTAACGTCAGGCACGCCTAAAGCCGTTCGCATGCCATGAACACGCCGCTTTACCCGGCTCTCGTGCAACTTGCATGAGCGATACGGGACTAAGGAGTGCTCTCACAAGGAGCATTGCGCAGCAGACAACCGTATCGGCTGCCCTCGCACCACACCTCGCCTGCTGGAGATTTGATTACGATGGAAAACGCCGCGGAGAATCAGGGCCGTATCCTGTTGGTGGACGATGAATCCGCCATCCTGCGGACCTTCCGCTATTGTCTGGAAGACGAAGGCTACCAAGTGTCGACCGCCACATCGGCCGCTCAGGCCGAGGCGCTGGTCCACCGCCAGGTATTCGATCTGTGCTTCCTCGACCTGCGTCTCGGGGAAGACAGCGGCCTCGACGTGCTGCAGCAGATGCGCGTACAAGCGCCCTGGATGCGGGTCGTGATCGTAACGGCGCACTCGGCTGTCGATACTGCTGTAGATGCCATGCAGGCCGGCGCTGCGGACTACCTAGTGAAGCCCTGCAGCCCGGATCAGCTGCGCATGGCCGCGGCCAAGCAGCTGGAGGTGCGGCAGATGGCTGCACGGCTCGAAGCACTGGAAGGTCAGGTCACCAAACGTCGTGACATGCTGAGCTCGCATAGCCCGTCAATGATGGCCGTGCTGGAGACGGCGCGTCAGGTGGCCGATACCGACGCCAATATCCTGATCCTCGGTGAGTCCGGGACGGGCAAGGGCGAACTGGCCCGGGCCATTCACGGCTGGAGTCGTCGCTCGAAGAAGCCGCTCGTGACCATCAACTGCCCATCGCTTTCTGCGGACCTGATGGAAAGCGAGCTGTTTGGCCATAACCGTGGCGCATTCACGGGCGCGACCGAGAACACCCTCGGCCGAGTCAGCCAGGCAGACGGCGGTACGCTCTTTCTGGACGAGATCGGCGATTTTCCCATCGGTTTGCAGCCTAAATTGCTACGTTTCATTCAGGATAAGGAGTATGAGCGTATTGGCGACCCCGTCACCCGCCGCGCTGACGTGCGTATTCTGTCGGCGACGAACCTCGCGCTCGACGAGATGGTGCGCGAAGGCAACTTCCGGGAAGACCTGCTCTATCGCCTCAACGTCATCACCTTGAACCTCCCACCCCTTCGCGAGCGTCCAGAAGACATTCTGGACCTGGCGCAGCGGTTCCTGGCTCACTTCGTAAAGGATTACGCGCGTCCCGCTCGAGGCTTCAGCGCGGAAGCCGAGCGTGCACTCGCCACCTACCGTTGGCCAGGCAACGTCCGCGAGCTGCGTAACGTCATCGAGCGCGCCAGCATCATCTGCGCGAAGGAATGGGTGGAAATCAGCCATCTGGGGCTGGGCGAAGCCCCGTCCAACAATGCGCCTCGTGTAGGGGAAGCATTGAGCCTCGAGGAACTGGAACGTGCGCACATCGCAGCCGTCATGGCTTCGAGCGACACCCTGGACCAGGCAGCTCGAACACTGGGCATCGACGCCTCCACGCTTTACAGGAAACGTAAGCAGTACGGGCTATGAAACTCCCTAGAAAGCTGCCCATGAAGCTCAGGACGCGCCTCTTCCTGAGCATTTCCGCAGTGATCACGGTGGCGCTCTTCGGCCTGCTCATCGGCCTGGTGGGCATGCTGCAGATGGCCCGTACGCAGGAGAGTCTGCTGCAAAGCCACTATGGGGTAATCGAGAGCACACAACGCGTTCGCTACCTGGTGGGCAATCAGTTGGCGTCGCTGATCAACCGGCCTCAGGACCAGGAAGCGCTGCAGGAACAGCGGCGGGCAATCTACGACTACCTGGACAGTTCGATTCAGAGCACCACCGGTGAAGGGCGCGAGGCACTCGTCAGGGTTCGCAACGCCTATGACAGGCTGAGCGAGCGATTGGATGCCCCCGATGCGCAAGGGGCATTGCCCGGCCCTGACAGTCCAGGCTTTCCGGAGCTGTTCAGGGATGTGCGGGACCGGCTCACAGATACGCAGGAAAACGCACTCCAGCACATCCGCTCGCAAGGCATAGAGAGCCGTGAGCGCGCGACCCTGCTGTCCATCCTGCTAGGCACCGTGGGCCTGATGGTATTGGTGATTGGCTTCATCAGTGCCCACACCATGGCCCGTCGGTTCGTTGGACCAATTGAGAAGCTCGCCAAGGCGGCGGACCGTATTGGCCAAGGGGATTTCCAGGTCGTTTTACCGAAGTCGCCCATTGCCGAACTGTCATCGCTGAGCCGGCGCTTCGGCGTCATGGCCAGCGCTCTCCAACAATTCAACGAGACCAACGTCGCCGCGCTCAAGGGTGGCCAGCGCCGCTTGCAGGCCGTACTCGACTGCATTGATGACGGTCTCCTGATCATCGACCGCGACGGCAACCTCGAGCATGCCAATCCCGTCGCACAGCGCCAGCTGGCGTGGGAAACCGAGCATATCGGCGTGCGTCTGGGCGAGGCGCTTCACCATCCGGAACTGGACGAAGCTGTACAGCAAGTGCTGACCGACCAGACCAGGGAGGATCCGCAGGAGGACCTCGTGCTGGAGGTCGGGGGGGAACAGCGCTTGTTGGCTTGGCGCCTCATCCCGTTTGGCCAGCCGAGCGGCGAAGTCGAAGGCGCGGTCATGGTCCTCCGTGACGTCACTGATCAGCGTGCATTCGAGCGAGTCCGCAACGAATTCGTCCTGCGCGCTTCGCACGAGCTGCGCACCCCGGTCACGGGCATGCATATGGCGTTCGGGCTGCTTCGCGAGCGCGTTCATTTCCCGCCCAATGCACGGGAGCAGGATCTCATCGAGACGGTCGACGAAGAGATGCGTCGCCTCGTCAGGCTCATCAATGACCTGCTGAATTTCTCCCGCTATCAGACCGGCCAGCAAAAACTCGAGCTTTCAGCCTGCAATCCACTCGAACTGCTTCAGGACGCACGTGCACGCTTCGAGGCGGCTGCCGGCGAGCGCGGCACGTCGCTACAGCTGGAGGTGGAGGAAGGCCTGCCCATGCTGAACCTCGACCGGACGCAGATGGAGCGCGTGCTGGACAACTTGCTGACCAATGCCCTGCGGCATACGCCCGAGGGCGGACGGATCTGCCTGCAGGCTCGTCGCCATGGGGATCGGGTCATCATCAGCGTCGAAGACAGCGGCGAAGGGATTCCCTATAGCCAGCAGGCACGGATCTTCGAGCCTTTCGTCCAGGTTGGCCGCAAGAAAGGCGGCGCTGGCCTGGGCCTGGCGCTGTGCAAGGAGATCACCCGGCTGCACGGCGGTCGGATTGGTATCCACTCCCGCGTAGAGCACGGCACCATCATCTACATGGCGCTGCCCATCTAACCGACGCCGCCATGCCCGCTGGTGGGCCTGTTCACAACAGGCCCACCGTCATGTCAGCGCTTCGTGTTGTTCAGTACCCAAAGCATCGCGGCGGTTTCGGCATCCGCCTGCCCGTCGTAACGAGCTGGGCGGAAGCGCATCTGGAATGCGGCAATCACGTTTTTCGTCGCCTCGTCGAATTGCCCGTTACGCGGGACCTCATACCCGAACTGTGCAAGCTGCGTCTGGAACCAGCCGACATCCGGCACTTGGCGCTCATAAACGGCTTGTGCACGCGCCACGCTGGCGGCGTCTGGCCACAGCACCAGCCCTGCATCGGCCAGGCGCTTCCAGGGGAACGCGGCGCCCGGGTCCACCTTGCGCTGCGGGGCGATGTCGCTATGGCCAACGACGGCCTCCGGGCCGAGCCCCTGGCGCTGCATGATGTCCTTGAGCAGCAGGATCAATTGATCGATCTGCTCGTCCGAGAATGCATAGAAGGTGCGGTTGCCGGCGGCATCGACCGTGTAGCCCGGGTTCACCATTTCGATCCCGATCGAGCTCGAATTGAGCCAGGTGCGGCCCTTCCAGCTGCTTTGCCCGGCATGCCAGGCGCGGCGGTTCTCATCAATTAGGCGGTAGATTCTCGCCGGGTCCCGATCGATCAGATAGTGCGCGCTCACCTCGCCCTCGGTCAGCAAGTAGAGCGAGTTCTCGAAGTCGGTGCCGGTGTAATGGAGGACGATGACCTGTGAGCGGCTGTCATGATTCTTCGATGGGTGATCGGAGTCGACCTTGAGCCCCGCGCTGCAACCGGCGAGTACCGCGACAAAGCCAAATAGTGAAAGGATTCGGAACATGGGGATCGGGGGTCTCCGCAGGTGAATGGCGAACGTGACCTTGAAGGTTTACCGCAATGCGTGACGCTTCGCCAACGTGCAGCCGCCGGACAAGGGCGCACCTACGATACAGATTCTTACGGCAGGCAGGCGAGCCGCTCGGGTGCGCATTTGGCAACCGGCGATGTACATGGCCGTTCATCGGCTGACGCGAATCAGTTCACATTCTGTTGCTCTATATCCCCACGGGCCTTGTTTGCGCGGCATTTCTGCTGCCTGGCCAATAAGACAAGAATGAGGACTGCCATGCGGACGTTGCTCTGGTTCAAGCAGGACCTCCGGCTCGATGACCACCTTGCGGTCCGTCACGCCGCCGAGTCCAGATGTGCATTGCCACTGTATGTCCTCGATACGAGGCTGCTGAACCTCGCCAAGTCGGACAGCCATCGCATCGGTGTCCACCGGGCGCGCTTCCTCATGGAAGGCCTCGCTGCGCTGGATGGTGAGCTTCGTCAGCGCGGTTCTCGGTTGCTGGTGCTGGCCGGTGATCCCGAAGTCCTGATTCCCCAGCTCGTTTCACAACTGGCGCTGACCGAAGTCGTGACGCTCGAGGAGCATGCTCCTTCAGAAAAGGCTCGGGTGGACCGGCTGCGTGCCAAGCTGGGTGCGGCTGAGCTGAGGCTCTACCCGGCCAGTACCCTTGGCCTGCTTGATGGCGGTCCCGATCGCGAGACCCCGGCCCTATCGTCGTTCAGCCGCTTCGTCGCTGAAGTGGACCGCCTGCAGCCGACCTTCCAGCCGCTTGCAGCCCCCACAGAGATGCCTCCGCTGCCTGCACGCAGCCACGACCTTTTCGAACCCTTACCCACGCTCTCCCAGCTCGGCGTCGGCGAGCCACTTGCGTTCGCAAACAGCGCGTTCCCCTTCTCCGGCGGCGAGCCGGCTGCTCGAGCGCACTTGCACGACTACCTGTGGAAAACGGGGAATGTACGGCGCTACGAGGATGAGCATGAACTCATGCTTGGCGTCGAAAGCTCATCGAAACTTGCGCCCTGGCTGGCGCAGGGCAGCCTGTCGCCCCGCCGCGTCGCGGCGGAACTACGCCGCTACGAAGCCCAGGCAGGAGCGGATCCGTCGACCCGTTTGCTTTGGCGCAGCCTTCTCTGGCGTGAGTTCTTTGCATGGACGCTGCGACGCCATGGCGAGGCGCTCTTCCAGACCCGTGGTTTGAAAGCGACACGAAACGCCCCACGTGGTAATGATCAGCGGTTCGTGAACTGGTGCGAGGGCAGGACCGGCGTCCCCCTCGTCGACGCATGCATGCGCGAGCTGGCGTCGACCGGCTACCTCTCTCACGTGGCACGACGGATCGTCGCCAGTTACCTTGTTCGCCATCTCGAGCAGGATTGGCGACTTGGCGCCGAATGGTTCGAAGAGCACCTTCTGGACTACGAACCAGCCAGTAACTGGGGCAATTGGGCATTCATTGCGGCGGCCGCCATCGACCCACAACGGGCCCCGAGCTTCAATGTCATGCGTCAGGCGCGTCGCCACGATCCTCAGGCGGAGTATGTCGCGCGCTGGCTGCCTGAGTTGCAGAGCGTTCCGGCCGAGCTGCGTCATGTGCCGTTCCTGCTGAACGACACTCAGCGTGAATCGCTTCGTTATCCGTATCTTCAGGACATCCCGGCGGACTGGCATCCCTTCATGCCAACAGCGGCCTAAGCGCGCTCTACGCGGTTACGGCCGCTGCGCTTGGCCTGATACAGCGCCTGATCGGCGCGCTCGAAGGCCGCCTCTACGGTGTCCTCGCCTTCCAGCCAGGTGATTCCGGATGAGAAGGTAATGCTGACTGGCTGCCCCTTGAAATGGAAGGGGCAGCGCGCAACCTGCTCCCGCAGGCTATCAAGCAGCCGATGCCCTGCATCGATTGTCGTGGCCGGTAACAGCACGGCAAACTCCTCTCCGCCGAATCGAGCGATGAAATCCGTCTTGCGGAGTCGCTTCTGCAACTCTTGCGCGATGATCTTAAGGACCTTGTCACCCGCCAGGTGACCGAAATCATCGTTGATACGCTTGAAGTGGTCGACATCCAGTACCGCAACCAGTAAATCGCCGCCGTAGCGTTGCCAGCGCGCCTCTTCGAGCTCGGCCCGCTCGGTCCACGCCGCTCGGTTCGGAAGGCCCGTCAATGCATCGGTCAGGGCCTTGAGCCGTTGTTCTTCGAGATGGAGATGAACCGTCCTGGCTTCCTGCTCCATCGCCGAAACCCGCGCCATGAGGGTCTGCAGCCGTTCGCCAATCTCCTGCTCACGCTGATGGTTGCGCTGCTGGAATGTGTTCATGGTACCGAGAAGACCGTCCAGACGACTGTCCACGGTTCGCTTGAGTGACTCGAGATCGCTTGCTTGCTGAACGCTGGCCTGAAGATCGCTGACCTGCTCGCGCAGTTCGTCGTCCAGCGCGCGTGCGTCGCTGATGGACGCGCTGTAGTCCGTCTGTGTCTGGTTCAGGCCGCCCATGAACGTGGCCAGTCGCTCGTTCAGTTCGGCCAGATAGCGGGCGAATGCGTGATCGTTGTCGCCACTGACCGCCAGCACCAGGACGCCAAGGTCGTCGAGCAAGGGCACCAGCTCATACCAGTTGAGCCCGCCGCTTACTCGCGTTCGCAGCGACTCGGCCTGAGGCTTGAACTGCTCGGGCAGCGACAGCTCGTCCAACAGGCGCGTCAAGCTGGCCGCGATATGCGGCGCAACGGCGCTGTACCCCGGCTCGGGTGGCTGCGGCAGTCCGTAGGCAGGGTCGCCGGCGAGCTCGCTCGCTGCCTCTGGTGTAGGCGTCGCGGGCTTCTCGGCCACATCCACAGGGTCTACATTGTCAGCAGGTATCGCGCTCAGCACGGGTGGGTCGATCGGATCAGCAGAAGACACGCTCGGCTGAACAGCGTCCGCGGCCCCCTGACGCCCCGTATCGCTTGCTGTTGGTTGGGGCACAGGCGCCATGCCGGGCGCATTGTCTCCCGAGGGAGGCTCAGGCGGCGTAGCCGTATCGGCGGTGCCGAACAGCCGCTGCAGCAGCCCCGGGCGCGGGCCCACCTCACTCCTGACCCTGTCGAGCGCCTGCGCCTGAAGTCGGGCCAGCTCCGCAAGCAGTGCCGGCAATTCACTGCCCTGAACATCCTCGCGGCTTACCCGACGTGAAAACGACTTCAGGGGCTTGCTGACGTCGCGTGGCAGTTCGAGCGTCTGGAGCTGGCTTGCAATGGCCGTCAACGACTGCGCGACCATTTCCCCGCGCTGCTCACGGCGCTGCTCGGAGTCCAGTACCGCTTTCTCCAGGCGTGGAATGAGCGACGACAGCGCGGCGTCCATGCTTTCACTGCGCATGACGTTGCGCAGCTCCTTCATGCACTGGTCGACGGCCTTGTCGCTGCCTTCTGCCGCCAGACTGCTGCGTACGAGACCTCTTCGCAGCAAGTCCAACCGTGTTTCCCAGCGCTGCTCGATCCGCTCCTGCTGCTCGAGGCTCTCCAGATACTTCGTTTTCCAGCGCTGTTCTTCGCTCATGGCGTTCCCGCTACGCGGTGGTGACAGGGAGACTATCGTTGGCCCGCGGTCCATCCGGCAGGCGGATCTCGACAGCGACAGGGAGGTGATCTGAAATGGGCAGGGGAAGGACACCTACCTTGCCCAACGTGAGACCTGGGCTGATGAGGATGTGGTCGAGACAGCGCTGCGGGCGCCAGCTTGGGAATGTCGCTTGCGCTTGCGGTGCCAGCAGGCCCAGGTCGCGCAGCGGCGAGCGCTCCAGCAGATCGTTGGCATGGGTATTCATGTCCCCCATGAGGACCTGATGTCGGTAGCCACCGATCAGCTCACGGACGTACCCCAGCTGCAACGCACGCGTTTTGGCGCCCAGCGCCAGGTGCATCATCACCACCGCCACCGCATCGTCGCCTTCGCCGAAGCGCATGAGGATTGCACCGCGGCCCGGCGGGCCCGGGAGCGGATGATCCTCGAGTGCGGTTGGCTTCAGCCGACTCAACAGTCCATTGCTGTGCTGGGCGAACTTGCCCAGGTTGCGATTGAGTTGTTGATACCAATACGGAAAGGCGCCCAGCCGAGCAAGGTGCTCGACCTGATTGACATAGCTCGAACGCAGGCTGCCGCCATCGGCCTCCTGCAGTGCGACCACATCGTAGCCGGCGAGCAGTTGCCCGATCCGCTGCAGATTGTTTTTTCGACCGCTGTGGGGCAGCAGGTGCTGCCAGCCACGGGTCAGGTAATGGTGATACCCCAGGGTGCTGTTACCCACCTGAATGTTGAAGCTCAGCAGCCTCAACATCCCATCGGCCGGCAGGCCGTTATCGGTGCAGCTCGGATTGATGCGCGGGTCGCAACTGATGGCGACTCGCCTCTCGGTGCTCCATTTACGCAACATATCCATCGCCCCGCTTCACTTCGCGGCGCGCTCCTTCTCGATCAGTTGGTCGGCCACCTTCAGCGCACCTTCGGGCCCGCCTGCAGTGCCCAGGTCGAACAGGTATTTGCCATTGACGATCATGGCCGGGACACCCTGAATGCCATACGCCTCGATGAGTTTCCTGTCCTTCTCGATACGGCTTTTGACACCAAAGGAGTTGTAGGTTTTCAGGAACGCATCGCGATCGACACCCTGGCCAGCTAGGAAATTGGCCATTTCATCAGGCGTTGCCAGCTTCTTGCGTTCATTGTGAATGGCATTGAAGACTGCCGTATGGACTTTATGCTCCACACCCATGGCTTCGAGCGCTACGAACATCTGGCCATGCACGTCCCAGATACCGCCGAACAGGGCCGGGACACGAACGAACTTCACATCCTCTGGAAGCTTGTCGGCCCAAGGATTGATGGTGGGTTCGAAAGCGAAGCAATGCGGGCATCCGTACCAGAAGACCTCGACGACCTCAATCTTGCTGGGCTCGGACACGGGTACTGGGTTGCTCAGCTCGGTATATTCCTTGCCGGCCTGGATGTCCGCGGCAATCGCGGGCACACCAACGAGGCTCAGGCTGGCGAATACCGCACCGAAAAGCAGATTACGCATTGGGGTCTCCTGTTCAAGGGGTCCGCAGCCACAGGCTTGCGGGGTCGCGTTTCATTGTAGCGAGGCCGTGACAAGTGCAGAGCGAGTTTACAAACCTTTTAGGTTTTGACGCAGGCAACGGCATGAGTGGCCAATCGGCGACGACGAGTGACCGAAGCTTCCATCGCCACCCGTATAATGGCTGCCATTTGTCCAACCGGAGCGGAACCGGACCACATGTCATTCAAGAATCCGATCATCGGACTGTGCCAGCAGGCCTCATTCCTCATCAGCGCGGCGAAGGTCGACCAATGCCCCGAAGACGAGGGTTATGAAGTCGCATTCGCCGGTCGCTCCAACGCGGGCAAATCCAGCGCACTCAACACGCTGACGCATGCCAACCTCGCACGTACTTCAAAGACGCCGGGGCGCACGCAATTGCTCAATTTCTTTCGTCTGGATGACGAACGCAGGCTTGTCGACCTGCCGGGCTACGGTTATGCGAAAGTGCCGATTCCCCTGAAGCAGCATTGGCAAAACCACCTCGAAGCCTACCTGGGTAGCCGGCGAAGCCTGGTCGGCGTCGTGCTGATGATGGACATTCGTCATCCGCTGACCGAGTTCGATCGCATGATGCTCGACTGGGCGCAGGCAGGCCGTATGCCCTTGCACGTGTTGCTCACCAAAGCAGACAAGCTCGCCTACGGCGCGGCCAAGAACGCGGCCCTCAAGGTGCAGAAGGAAGTGCGTGAAAGCTGGGGGGACGTGGCCAGCGTACAACTGTTCTCTGCGCCGAAGCGTCTGGGCATCGAGGAAGCACAGGCCGTGCTGGCGCGCTGGATGGGGCTTCAGCCGGAAGCCTGACTTTTTCAGCAGGCAAAAAAAACCCCGAGCATCGTATGGGGAGGGGGGAGGCTCGGGGTTCAACTCCGGACCGCTAGGGCGGGGTCCAGATATCTGCCAACACTAAACACAGCAAAAGGAGCATCGAAAGGCTTGTCAGCCATTCCCTGTTTCTGACGGATCATCCAATAAAAAGTTCATCGGTTTTTTTACCGTCTTGCCCGAATAGAATCTGTGCAACCGAAGCGGTGACATCACGCTCATTCCGATCGCCGCCACCCAAGGCATCCGACGGACGGTAGCCTCCAGCGTGACTTAGCCTTTCCATGTAGTGCCGGTTCCTACTATGGCAGGTGGGACCTCAGCGCCGGCAATTCGAAAGATTCGTCTCCCATGGCTGACAGCCAATTCCTACCCTGTCATATCCAGTGGCGATTTGACTGCATTCTGTTATGTGGCACGTCTAGCATGGGCCATGAGCACCTGTTCTCATTCTTGAGAAAGACACAACTTTGTCGGAACCGTATCGCTGAGGATGGGTCGCTGTGGATGTCCATTCTCGGCCCACGCACAGGAGATCTTCATGATTCGAACGAAACGCCTCGGCCTCGGCCTTGGCTTGAGCCTGTTGCTGGCGGCTGCGGCCTCTGCACAGGAAGCGCCGCCAGAGCTGATCAGTATCAATGTCGCCGGAGCGGGCTTCGCCGGCCACGTGCTGCCGGGCAAGGAAGGCACGAATTACTTCTTCCCCAAGGACGGCTACTTCCAGAAGTGGGCAGACAAAGGCATCAAGACCGTCCGCTTCTCATTCAAATGGGAGCGACTCCAGCCCAAGGCAATGGGTGAATTCGATCAGGAGTATGCTGCACATATCGACAAGGCCATCAACCAGGCCGGCAGCGCCGGTATCAAGGTGCTGCTCGATATCCACAACTACGGGCGCTACTACGGTGATATCGTCGGCCGCGAAGTGCCGATCGATGCCTACCGCAACCTAATGGAGCGCATCGCACTGCGCTGGGGCAACAACCCGGCTGTCTACGCTTACGACCTTATGAACGAACCTTACGGCGATGCCGAAAAGTACTGGTTCGACATGGCCCAGGCGGGCATCGATGGCATTCGTCGCTATGACAAGCGCAACACGCTCTATATCGAGGGGCGCCGCTGGTCCTCGTCGTACCATTGGCCGAAATACAACGACGATCTGCTGGACCTGAAAGACCCGTCGAACAACATCGTCTATTCGGCGCACATGTATGTCGACAAGAACGCTTCCGGGCTCTACAAGGACAAGATCGGCACCAACGGTTTCGATCCGGATCCAATGGTCGGCGTCCAGCGCGTGAAGCCCTTCGTCGAATGGCTCGCCAAGCACGGCCAACGCGGCCACATCGGTGAATTCGGCGTGCCGTACGACGATCCGCGCTGGCTCGAAATCATGGACAACACACTCGCCTATCTTCAGAAGAACTGCATACCCCTGAGCTATTGGGCCGCAGGCAGTTACTGGGGCCGTAATTACCCCATGTCAGTCGAACCACAGGATGGCAAGGATCGACCACAGTGGAGCGTCCTGAAGAAATACCTCGGTACTGGCGGATGCTCGGCGATCGGCCCGAAAAGCGACGTCAGCGACAGCGGGCAGACCCCCAAACCAGAACTTGGTGGTAACAAGCCGGCCGGCCCGGTAAATCCAGTCAACCCGGTCAATACCGCACCAAGCACGCCGATGCCAACGCCGACACCGACGCCAACGAACACTACACCGGTAGCGGTTCTGCCGAGCCCGGCACCGGCCGCGCCGAGCACGCCAAGTACGCCGAGCACATCCCCCGACACGGGAGCGACGCCTGCCATCGCACCTGTCAGTAACCAGCCGGCTTCGGCGGGCACCGCCTCGGATCGCCCGGCGACTCGCGCAGAGCGCAACAGTAATGGCCCCCAGTGGGTCGGCAAGCAGGAGTGGGCTGGCAAGGAGACTCCGGCGTACCAGACCATCGGCGCGCAGTAATCAATAGGGGCGCCGCAATGGCGCCCCTGTTATTTCCGGGAATGTGCCATCTTCCGACCCATCATCTCTCGATCGCCTCCGGTCTCCCGCCTGCACGAACCCTACGTTAAGGCTTATGATCCAGACGCAACGGCTGGTTGCTGCCAGACGTGCCGTGCTCGACGCTTCGAGCGTCGCAACATGACGAAATCACGACAATGCCGTGCGTGCGGTGCGTTCGGAAACCTAAGTCCGGCGCAAACGTCTGCTCCAGAGTCTTATTCAGCTCGCGTAAGCGAACTGGCCCAGGCTCATGAGCGAGACGGCCGTGCAGTCGAACATTTCGCGCCGACCCAGAACGGGCTGTTTGGACCGGTGGACACACGTTCGCAGGTCACGCCCCCCTTCACGAGGAATGATCATGCCTGGTAATCAGCCGACTCCCGAGGAACTCGCCAAGATGCAAACAGAGACCGCCGAAGAGGCGATGCAGATCATCGTCGACGGCTTCCTGAAGTTTCAGCACGAAGTCTTTCCCGAGCAGGAAGCGCTCTTCAAGCGACTTGCCGGCGCTCAGACTCCACGCGCCATGTTCATCACCTGTGCCGATTCGCGCATCGTGCCCGAACTCATCACACAGAGCTCGCCAGGCGACCTGTTCGTCACGCGCAACGTCGGTAACGTCGTACCTCCCTATGGCCAGATGAACGGCGGCGTATCGACCGCGATCGAGTACGCGGTAACCGCACTGGGCGTGAAGCACGTCATCATCTGCGGCCACTCCGACTGTGGTGCCATGAAGGCTGTTTTGAATCCGGCATCCCTGGAGCGGATGCCAACGGTCAAGGCCTGGTTGCGCCATGCCGAAGTGGCCAAGACCGTCGTCGCCGACAACTGCCCGACCTGCAACAACAGCCATGAAACGCTGAGCGTGCTGACCGAGGAAAACGTGGTTGCCCAGCTCGATCACCTTCGCACGCACCCTTCGGTCGCGTCTCGCATCGCCAGTGGTCAGCTGTTCATCCACGGCTGGGTCTACGACATCGAGAGCAGCCAGATCAAGGCGTACGACGCCGAGAAGGGTGAGTTCCGCCCTATCGATGGCAAGCAGCCGCTGCCGATGGCTACGCCCCGCCCCCGCTATACCCAGCTCTGAAACACCTGCAACATCCGGGAGGCGGCTCATTGGCCGCCTCCAACCTCGCGTCGAATCCCCGCCGATGTCGAGGCCCGGCTTGATAAACGAAACGCCTCACTGCTGATACCACCCCGGACCTTACATCTCGTCTGTATCAGCAAAGCACCGCGCCGGCACGCTGATCTTCAGCATCACGGTATATCCAGCTTTGAGCACCCGCGACTCGCCGCCTAGCGCTCGGCATGAACCTCGGGGCGCTCCGGGGACCCCAACAGGAAAGCACTCGCAGAGAGGGGTTTCGCGTGGATTTCATTGACTGGCTGCAGTGGCCAGCCATGCTGGCGACCGTCATCGCGGCGTGGCTCGTCGGCTCATTACGAAAAGGGCGCCGATTGGCCGGCTTTTACTGCTTCCTGTTTAGCAATGTGCTGTGGGTGATCTGGGGTTGGCATGCCAGTGCCTGGGCATTGATCGTCCTGCAGATCTGCCTCGCGGGCCTGAACATCCGTGGGGTCTTGAAGAACGATGAGCCAGCTGCCGGAGGCGAACACTCGGCGATGGATACGCGACATGGGGCGTGACAACACGCCCCATGCAGCGACTTCCGGCATGGTTTACGCTTGCATGCCGTACCGTCTCGACGTGTCCTGCCTGCAGAACGGAACCTCATGAGCCGCACCCAGAAGTTGCTTTTTCCCCTGATCGCCCTTCTTCTTGTACTGATGGGCGCCGTCCTTTACCAGGTCCTGTCTGGAAACGACGCCGATGAGCGCTCGTCATTGCTCGAGGCCGGCATTGTGTTATTGCCTCAGCCACGCGATCTGCCTGCAATGGAAATGATTGATCAGGATGAACGTCCGGTTGCCCTAAATGAGCTGAAGGGGCAATGGAGCCTGCTGTTTTTCGGCTATACGTTCTGCCCGGATATCTGTCCGACGACGCTGGCGGAATTAAGGCAACTCGACGAGCGCTTGCCAGCCGATGTGAAGGATCGCCTTCAGATGGTTCTGGTGACGGTCGACCCCGAGCGGGACACGCCCCAGCAATTGAAAGAGTACCTGGCTTACTTCAGCCCCGACTTCGTTGGGCTGAACGGCTCGATGGAGCAAATAACTGCGCTCGCATCGCGAGTGAGTATCCCCTTCATCCCGCCAGATACGTCAAAACCGGGCTACACCGTTGACCACAGCGGCAACCTGGTGGTCATCGGACCGGATGGTACTCAGCGCGGATTCATACGCTCGCCACTCGACGTCGACAAGCTCACGGAGCAGCTTCCACGTCTGATGGCTCAGTAGCCGTGCAGGCCAATTTGCAGCCCGCCTTGTTAATCGGGCTGCCAACTACGTATCAGCCGCGCTGATAAACGATTACCCGCTGGCCACCGTCGCAGCTCCCGACAACCTGCAAGCCGGACTCGCCGCCTTTTTCAACGATCTCCAGCGTGTATTGCGTCACACCGTTGGCCTGGATCTTCGCTTCAATTTCGTCCTTGAGTTCCTCGCACGGCTTGACTTGGGCCAGGCTGGTCATTGCGAAGCCCATCAGGGCAACTGCCATAAACACCTTTTTCATCGCTGACACTCCCTCGTTTGGCACGACAAAGGGGCGACGACTGCCGCCCCGGTTCTGACAACCTGCTATCAGCTGTTGGCGATACGGAAACCAACTTTCAGGGTCACCTGGTAATGGGCAACCGCACCATTCTCGATATGGCCGCGAAGCTCACCCACCTCGAACCATTCCATGATCTCGATGCTCTTTGACGCCTCCGCGAGCGCGTTATTGATGGCGTCCTCGATGCTGGTAGTGGAAGAACCGACCAGTTCCACTTTCTTGTACGTGTGATGATCTGACATGCACATCTCCCCATCGTGACGACCGCCCTATGCGGCCTCTCATGACATTGAGGCCGTCCATGCGCAACGGAAGTTCAGCGTGACGCGCCTATCTCATTCGTTGCTCTGCTTGAGCATTGCCAGGGAGGTAGGCGAGACGGCAGCGAGGTCGGCCTCGAGCGAACGGATCAGACCGCGCAACTGCGGCATGGTGGGATTATGCGGGCAGCGCAGCCCACGGACAGCAATCAGGGTTTCGCCACTCACCGGGTCACTGAGTTCGGCCTGGAACGCACCCGCACCGTCCTTGCGAACGTCCAGTCGAAACGGCTCGAAATAAATATTCAATAATTCACACGCGCGCGGAAAATCCATTGCCTTCGGCCTCCCCCTTCCAACAGGCTCGATTCATTGTCGACCAACACGCGAACTGCACAGGCGGACCGCCGGCTCTTCTCGAGCGTACGGGCGCTTCAGTGCCCGCCGGACCATTGGTTTTGCTGTACGAAGATCTCCCCTGACCACAACGCACGCAAACCTTTATCGTGCGAATGTGCCGCAGCCGTCTCGTTCGCGCAACCGGCTGCATGTCCCATTCGCGACCTGTTCGACGGACAGTCGAAAAACACCGCCGGCAGCCTTGTCCAATACAGGTAGACGGAACGGCGATCAGCCGCCGGGGTCATGTGGAGATTCGATGCCAGCTTCGCATGCAGCGCACTCAATGCCGTCTACGCTCGACTATCAGCCCCATTGCCTACCGCCCGTACTGGCCGGCCCCGTTTTGCGCCGTGTCGAGACGACACGGCTCTGCATCTGGCTCGTAGGCTCCCGACCGCTCTCGCTAACCCTGCGCCTGGACAAGGCCGAATCGCACGAATGCCCGCTAGGCCCGTCGGCGCTGCGCGTAGTGCCCCTTGGGCGACATGCCTACCTGCACCTGATTGACGTCAGGCTCACGCAGCCGCTGCCGACGGACTGCTACATCGGCTACGACCTTGTCATAGACGGCGAAGGCGGCATATGCCGATGGGCACCCCACCTGCTCTATACCGGGGAAGACGTACCTCGCTTCGTCATACGCCATCGTTTCGATAATCTGCTCTATGGGTCATGCCGCAAGCCTCATCACGCCGCACGTGATGGTCTGCTTCGAGTCGATGATCTGCTGGCAGACGAAACCGAACCCCAGGCACGTCCGGCGGCTTTGCTCATGGCCGGCGACCAGATCTACGCCGACGATGTCGCCGGCCCGACCCTGGTTGCGATCCATCAGCTCATTGACCGCCTTGGCCTTTTCGGAGAAAGCCTCGAGGAAGCCACGGTAAAAGACAGCGACGAGCTGTACGCGCATCCTTCCAGTTACTACCGGCGCGAAAATTTGTTGCCGGCCATTCGCGCCAACCGGGATCTGCGCGAACGCTTCTTTGGCGGCAAGCAGAAGCCCATCTTCACCAGTGCCAGCGCGCATAACCACCTGGTCACCTTTGCCGAGGTGATGGCCATGTATCTGCTTGTCTGGTCGCACACGCCATGGCGGCTCGTGGAAATGGACATGCCTGCGGTCACGGCAGATCTGCAGGAACGCTTCAAGGCCGAACGCCATTGCATCGAGGCCTTTCGCGACGGTCTTCCACGGGTAGCGAGGGCCTTGGCTCATCTGCCGACGCTGATGATCTTCGATGATCACGACATCAGCGACGACTGGAACCTGTCAGCGCAATGGGAAGCAACGGCTTATGGTCACCCCTTCTCGCGCCGCATCGTCGGTAATGCGTTGGTGGGGTACCTGCTTGGGCAAGGCTGGGGCAACCATCCGGAGCTGTTCGACGAACTTCTGGATGACTACACCGCACTGGCAAACACGGCCAAGGACGCCGGCAGGCTGCCTTGCGCGCCGCAGAACGCACTGATCGATCGGCTGATGCAATTTGAAGGCTGGGGCTACGTGATCGACGGCTCGCCCGCGCTCATCGTGCTAGATACCCGCACGCGTCGCTGGCGCAGCGAGTTTCATCCGAACCGGCCGTCGGGGCTCATGGATTGGGAAGCGCTCGTGGAGTTGCAGCAGGCGCTGCTGGACCAGAAAGCCGCTGTTATCGTCTCGCCCGCGCCGATGTTCGGGGTCAAGCTCATCGAGGCGGTGCAACGGGTTTTCACGTGGACCGGCAACCCGCTACTGGTAGACGCCGAAAACTGGATGGCACACCGGGGCTCGGCGCAGGTCATGATGAACATCTTCCGGCACTCCCGCACACCGGGAAACTACGTGATCCTCTCCGGTGATGTGCATTACTCGTTCGCCTACGACGTCCACGTCCGCCACCATGACCGGGGCCCGAACGTTTGGCAGATCACCAGCAGCGGCCTGAAGAACGAGTTTCCCAAACGGCTGCTGGACACCTTTGACCGCCTCAACCGTTGGCTCTACGCGCCCTGGTCGCCGTTGAACTGGCTCACCAAGCGCCGCGATTTGGAAATCGTGCCCAGGGTGCCGAGCCGGGCAAAAGCCGGAGAGCGCCTCTGGAACGGCGCAGGTATCGGGCAGGTGTACCTGAATGCATCCGGCGAACCGGAGGCGATCCTGCAGCACAACGCTGACGGCACGCCAAGCGTGCGCTTCGAACGGCGCCCCTGACTCATCCCATGCTTTCTCGACCGCAATAAAAAACCCCGAACGGCGCAACCGTTCGGGGCTTCTCTTGTGCCGACGTATTAGATCGCGTCAGTCGTGCTCTTACCGTCAACCAGACGCTGGATGCCCAGCGGGTTGCCGTTCTTCAGAGCGTCCGGCAGCAGCGCATCCGGGTAGTTCTGGTAGCAGACCGGGCGAAGGAAGCGATCGATCGCCAGGGTGCCAACCGAGGTACCGCGCGCGTCGGAAGTGGCCGGGTATGGGCCGCCATGGACCATCGCGTCACATACTTCAACACCCGTTGGGTAGCCATTGAGCAACAGACGACCAGCCTTCTGCTCCAGCACCGGCACGAGGTTGGCAAAGGCTTCCAGATCGGCAGGCTCGGCGATCAGGCCGGCAGTCAGCTGGCCGTGGAGGCCATGAAGCGCCTGCACGAGTTCAGCCTGGTCGGCCACTTCGACCACTACCGTTGTCGGGCCGAAAACTTCTTCCTGCAGCAGTTCATCACCTTCGAGCAGCAGGCTGACGTCCGCCTGGAACAGTTGAGGCTTGGCCTGGTTGCCTTCCTGAGTCTGGCCGGCCAGGTGCTTCACGCCGCTGTGAGCATGCAGTGCCGAAAGGCCCTTTTCATAGCTCTTGAGCGTGCCGGCATTGAGCATGGTCTGCGCAGGTTGGTCACCCATCGCGCCGCTCAGTTGCTCCAGGAAACGGCTGAACTCAGGCGAGCGGATACCGATGACCAGGCCCGGGTTCGTACAGAACTGGCCGCAGCCCATGACAACCGATGCAGTCAGCTCGTTGGCGATGACGTCACCGCGCTGCTTGAGCGCTTCCGGCAGCACGATCATCGGGTTGATGCTGGACATCTCGGCAAACACCGGGATGGGCTGCGGACGTGCAGCAGCCATGTCGCACAGCGCACGGCCGCCCTTCAACGACCCGGTGAAGCCTACGGCCTGGATCGAAGGATGCTTGACCAGATTCTCACCGACGCCGCTGCCGTAGATCATGTTGAACACGCCTTTTGGCATGCCGGTCTTTTCGGCTGCGCGGATGATCGCGTCCGCCACGCATTCGGCAGTGGCCATGTGGCCGCTGTGCGCCTTGAAGACGACCGGGCAGCCAGCCGCCAGCGCAGCGGCAGTGTCGCCACCGGCGGTAGAGAACGCCAACGGAAAGTTGCTCGCACCGAACACGGCGACGGGGCCAACACCGATACGGCACTGGCGCAGGTCGACGCGCGGCATGGGCTTGCGATCAGGCATGGCGGTGTCGATACGCGCACCGTAGAAGTCACCCCGGCGCAGGACCTTGGCGAACAGACGCATCTGACCGCTGGTACGGCCGGTTTCACCCTTGATGCGGCCGTTCGGCAATGCGGTTTCGCGGGTTACCAGCGCTGCGAAATCGTCCCCAAGGGCGTCGAGTTCGTCTGCGATGGCTTCGAGGAATTCAGCACGCTTGGCCGCGGGCAGCGCACGGTAAATAGGGTAGGCCGCTTCGGCGGCACGGGCTGCGGCGTCGACTTCAGCAGGGGTTGCCTGAGCGAAGTCATAGGACAACTTCTCACCCGTGGTCGCATCGTAGCTGTAGACGAACTTGCCGCTTTCGCCGCTGCGCTCGCCACCGATGTAGTTCTTGCCGGAAATCTGCATTGTTCTACTCCTCTACCTATAAGGTTTTCAGGACATGTCCGGGGTCTGGGATGACTAATACTCGGGCACCCAGCCGATGCCGTGGGATACCCAATGTAACAGCACCTTCGACTGAAGTCATCGTACAACCTTATGAATCTGCGTTTGGCCTCGCGAAGCCCGTGTAGTTCGGTCGGATTACCTGAACGTTATCGCGTTGGCAGGTACGAACTTGCTACCGGCCTTCATCTTTCATCCGCACGCGATCTGACGTGCCTGGAGTCTTCATGGCTGCACCACCGGATGAACCAACCCAAGACACCCCCGACACCGACCAGGACAAGACGGTATTGCCCGACGACGTCGTGGAGAACCTGGAAGAACTCACGCCGGTACCTGATCCCGTTCCGGATCCGGGGCCGCTATAGGTCACGACGGCGAGCCTCGAGCAGTTTCGTCCGGCATTTTCCGGGAGGCTAATCAACCAGCGGCGCGCGTCAGTGGCGAACGACCCGCGTGAGTGCAACATTCGGTAGTGACCTGAGTTCCCGATTACCGACGAGTGGCGTTTCCGTTCATCCCGGGATGTTTTAACAATGGCGGGCTGGGCCGATACGTTGGACGTAGGCAATCACGTATCGGCCCACCTTCGCCACCGTGCGCCGAAACGACACCGCCTTGCTGCCCTGCTGCCGCGGGGTGCCAGAAGTCTTCGCCGGAACCGTCATGAAAAAACCTTCTCTCGACCGCACCCGCCGCCTGGTCTGTGGCCTCTCGCTTCTACTGGCGCTCGCCGCACCCGTGGCCGGCTGGTATGTGATGAATCCAGCGTCGGCCCCGGCCGATGCCGGCATGCTTGCCGAACTCCAGCATTCGACACAGCCGTGGCGCGAAAACCGCCGCGACCTGTCCACGCTCATGGGCGACCTGCGTGACCAGCGCATCGAAAGCGCCGCACTGAGCACCGACGCCGTCTACGTCACGACCAGGGACGGCAGCCGTTACTGGCTGGCCGACCAGGCTGGGCGCGTCGGCGACATGCTTCTGCGCGACTATGGCCAGTCACAAGACGCGCTGTTTCCCGTGACTCTCTTCGATACCGACGGCGAAGCACCATGGTACCGGGGCGCCTTCGCCCAATGGCCACTGCTGTTGATCCTGCTTGGCGGTATCGCCTACCTCTTCTACCGCTACCGCCCGCTGGACAGTGGGCGTGCCAGCGAGACCGGTGTCTCCTTCGAAGACGTAGTCGGTGCCAGCGAAGCCAAGCTGGCGCTGCAGGACGTCGCGGCGTACCTGCGTGACCCGAGCGCCTATTCGGCGCTGGGTGCGCGGCCGCCGAAAGGCGTGTTGCTCACGGGCGAACCCGGTACGGGCAAGACCCAGCTGGCCAAGGCCTTGGCCACCGAGTGCAACGCGAACTTCATCCAGGTGACAGGTAGCGACTTTTCGTCGATGTATTTCGGCGTCGGCATCCAGAAGGTGAAATCGCTCTTTCGCAACGCGCGTCGTCAGGCGCCTTGCATCATCTTCATCGACGAGATCGACGGCATCGGTCGCCGTGGCGAACAGAACCGTTCCAGCGACGCCGAAGGCAACCGCATCGTCAACCAGTTCCTCACCGAACTCGACGGCTTCACCGCGGATACCGGGATCCTCGTGCTCGGGGCGACCAACTTCCCCAATGCACTGGACCCGGCACTGGTCCGCGAGGGCCGCTTCGACCGCAGCATCTCGGTCGGCCTGCCCACGCTGTCCGAACGTGAACAGCTCTTCACGCTCTATGCCGGCAAGCTCAAATCGGTCGGCGAAATCGACATTCCACAGCTGGCACGCAACTGCGTCGGCCTGACGCCTGCCGCAATTGCCTACATCGTTAACCATGCCGCACTGCTGGCCGCACGTGAGAAGGCGTCGACCGTCCTCATGCAGCACTTCGTGGACGCGATCGAAACCTGCCGTATCGGTGAATCACCGGTCGGCGTCACCGCGCTGTCGCCGAACGACCGTGTGCGTATTGCCGTGCACGAAGCCGGCCACGCAATTGTTGCCGCCGCGCTCAACACTGGCCGTGTCGAAAAGGTCACCATCCTGCCTCGCGGCCAGGCGCTGGGTGTTACGCTCGTCACGCCGGTGGAAGACAAGCGTCTGCACCTTGAATCCGAGCTGCGCGCGCGCATCAAGATGCTGCTGGCCGGTCGCAACGCTGAACAGCTGTATTTCCATGAGGTGTCTTCAGGGGCCGGCCAGGACCTTCAGGAAGCGAGCAAGCTGGCGCTGTCCATGGTTGGGCAGCTTGGCATGGGGCCCAAGGGCTCGCTGCTGAGCCTGCAGGCCATCCGCGATGCGCATCTTGAGAGCGACCCGCGCGAAGCGCTCGAGGCGGCCGACACCCTGCTGCAGAATCTCAACCAAGAGTGCTACGCCCTGCTGCAACGCCTCAAGCCGGCGCTCGATAAAGTGACCGAGCGGTTACTGGAATCCGAAACCGTCCCAGGCAGCGAAGTGCTGGAGGCTGTTTCCGCCCTGCCTTCCGAGCTGCATCCGCATCCACATGTCATCCCGGGCGGACGTCATCTGGAACGCGTAGCGGCCAGTGCATACGATCAGTTCGATCCGCTCTATGACCTTTCACTGCCGGACGCACCGGAGGAAGACGAGCGCGACTGCGGGCCTGGAATGGCCTGATCGACCGCGTGCTGACGTGGCTACGGCACGCTCAGCACGCTTACCGCCTGATATTTGCTCTCCTTCCTACCTATCCGCGCACACCGAGCCGCTTCGCCAGGCGGCTCAGGTTGGCGCGATCCATCCCCAGTGCACGGGCGGCCTCGCTCCAGTTATCAGAATGGCTCGCCAAGGCTGTTTCGATAAGCTGGCGCTGGTAGGCATCCACTGCGCTCCGCAGATCAACGGCCGCGTCCGGTATCGCGGGTAACGGCGTAACTGCCGCCTCGGGTTTTGTACTCAGCGGCAATTGCAGATCCGTCTCAGCCACCGCGAAGAGCTGTGAACGCGCGTTACCGTGGGCGGACAATGTCTTGAGCGCAGCACGCGCCATCAGATGCTCCAGCTCGCGCACGTTGCCCGGCCAGTCATGGCTGAGCAATGCGGACTGAGCACCCGCAGTCAGGCGCAATCCACGAAGGCCGAGCCGCACCCTGTTTTCCTCCAGGAAATAGCCCGCCAGCAGGAGGACATCCCGTGCCCGCTCGCGCAGCGCGGGCACGCGGAGCGGGTACACACTCAACCGGTGGTAGAGATCGGCACGGAAGCGCCCAGCGCGAACTTCCTCGGCAAGATCGCGGTTGGTCGCCGCCAGGATGCGGACATCGACCCGGTGTTCCCGATCCGAGCCCACGCGTTGAAGCTGTCCGTTCTGCAGAACACGCAACAGCGTGGCCTGGACCGGTAGCGGTAATTCCCCCACCTCATCGAGAAACAGCGTGCCGCCGTCGGCCAGTTCGAATTTGCCGGCCCGCGCCTGATGCGCGCCAGAAAAAGCGCCGCGAACATGGCCGAACAGCTCGCTCTCAACCAACGTGTCAGGCAATGCCGCACAATTCACGCTGATCAGAGGTTTGCGCGCACGGGGCGAAGCCGCATGGATCGCCTGCGCGACGAGCTCCTTTCCGACGCCTGTCTCACCTGTGATCAATACCGCGAGATCGCTCCCTGCGACCAGCGCGATCTCTTCACGCAGGGCGTTCATGGTCGTGCTGTGCCCAATCAGTTCCCGCGGCGCCTGGTGCCCCGCCGCCTGCCGATACACGTCAGCCAACTGGCGCTCGTCCTCGACGCGGCGGGTCAGGCTGTCAATACGCTCGGCCGCTCGAACAGTTGCCGCTGCAAGCGTTGCGAACGCCTCCAATAACTCCACATCGACCGTATCAAAGCGCGCTGGGTCGAGGGCATCAAGGGTCAACAATCCCCAGAGTTGGTCGTCGATATACAGCGGGCAACCCATGCAGTCATGGACCTCCAACGGCCCCTCTGGCGCCTGGATCAGGCCGTCATACGGATCTGGCAAATCGCAATCGGCTTCGAATCGTGTAACGCCACGGCGCGCCAGCAGCCGTTCCAGCCGCGGGTGCTCGCCGATACGAAACCGCCGGCCCAGCGTGTCCGGGCTTAGCCCTTCCACGGCCATGGGTACGAGTACGTTGCCTTCCAGACGCAGCAGGGCTACGGCGTCGCTAGGCAGCCATGCGCGCAGCGCAGCCAAGAGCCGTGCATAGCGCTCCTGTTCCGGCATCTCGCGAGACAGGTCCGCAACCAGTGGCAGCAGTGCCTTGAACAATGGGCTATGTGTCATTCTGACCTCATGCTTGGTCAATCTGACTCGTCAGTCGCCGAGTCGAAATGACTCTATACGCTGCAAACCCCTGATTCGTAAAGGCCCTATTGTTGGCATGGAATATGGATTGATCCCTTTATCTTCCATGGGAGCACCTCACATGCTTACTTCTGCCCAGCGCGACATCATCAAAGCCACCATTCCGCTGCTCGAAACAGGTGGCGAGACCTTGACCGCTCACATGTACCAGCGGATGTTCGCCCGGCATCCCGAGGTCAAGGCACTCTTCAACCAGACGCACCAGGCCGGTGGCAATCAGCCACGCGCGCTGGCACTGGCTGTACTGGCTTACGCCCGCAATATCGACAAGCTGGAGGCCCTGGGTCCCCTGGTAGGCCAGATCGTCGCCAAGCACGTATCGCTGAACATCCTGCCGGAGCACTACCCCATCGTGGGCGAGAACCTGCTGGCTGCCATCCGCGAAGTACTCGGCGAGGAGATCGCGACCGATGCCGTCATCGATGCGTGGGGTGCTGCATATTGGCAGCTTGCCAACCTACTGATCGATATCGAGGAAAAAGCCTATTCCACCTTCGAGGATGAAGCTGGCGGCTGGCGTGGCGCGCGGGCGTTCCGGGTTGCTCGCAAGGTGCGCGAGAGCGGTGAGATTACGTCCTTCTATCTGCAGCCTGCCGACGGGGGCCCGGTCGCTGACTTCAAACCAGGGCAGTACATTGGCCTGCGTCTGATGATCGACGGCCAGGAGGTTCGTCGTAACTATTCGCTGTCTGCCCTGGCCAATGGCCGTGAGTACCGGATCAGCGTCAAGCGCCAACCCGACGGTATTGCCTCCAACTTTCTACATGACAAGGTCAATGAAGGTGACGTCATCGATCTCTTCCCACCGGCAGGCGACTTCACGCTCGAGAACTCTGACAAGCCGTTGGTATTGATCACCGCTGGCGTCGGCATCACACCGGCGGTCACGATGCTTGAAGCAGCAAAGGACACCGGAAGGCCGATCCACTTCATCCACTGTGCGCGAAACGCCGACGTCCATGCGTTCGATAGCTGGGTCAAGGAACGCTGTGCGGAAGCCGCGAATATCCGCTATCACGTGTGCTACAGCACACCGCAGGCGGGCGATCGGTGCGATGCCGAAGGGTTCCTCGACAAGGAGCGGCTGGCGGAATGGCTACCCGAAGACCGCGACGTCGACGCCTATTTTCTTGGCCCCAAGCCTTTCATGGCCTGCATGAAGCGCTCTCTTCGCGAACTGGGCGTGCCAGACGCGCAAGCACGCTACGAGTTCTTCGGGCCGGTGGATACGCTGGACGTCTGAAGGGCCACGCGCACGGCTTATAAGCAACGAAGCCCTGCGCCAACTCGCGTATTTAGCCTTCGCCATCTCTCATCCGCTCTTCTTCCGGCGCAGCCTGCTACGCTGCGCCGTGTTCCACGTGAAACATTCCTGCAACGGATGTGAGCCGCCTGCACACGCGGCGCGCTTCCCTATGGCGCCGCCGGAGCCGCGATTTCGTTTGGCTAGCGCACCGTTACCTGCGTCGCCTCGGCATCGAAGAGCGGGTTGTAGGTCGCCTGCGTCGAGGCATTCTTCCATACTTACAGCCGGATGCAGTGACCAAAGAAGAACTGCACTAGACGGTCCCAATTCCCGGTGTCTACGCGGGTAAGTTCGGGCAACATCCGCGCCTGGTCATTGAAACGTCTGATCGAGCAGCGAAAGACTGCACTTATCCCCGACTCGCCGCCTACGGATCAGGCGGCAGCGCGCCTCTACGGCTTTGATCACCGAATGCCATCGCGATAACAGGTTATCCGTCACCCTTGGTTAGGCCACCCTGCGTGTTCAGCTCAGCGATCCCTGACTCATCGAGCCCCAACCAGTCGGCCAACACCTCGGCGGTATGTTCACCGAGCAGTGGCGGCGCCTGGCGGTAGTCAACTGGCGTCTTGGAGAGTCGGATCGGGCTGGCCACGCCCGGCGCGACACCACCGGTCGAATGCGGCAGTTCGATCTTCAAGCCTCTCGCCTGGACCTGGGCATCCTGAAAGACCTGCGCCACGTCATTGATCGGTCCGCAGGGCACGCCGGCTTCCTCCAGTGCTGACACCCACTCTGCGGTACTCCGAAACACGGTCGCCTGCCGGATCAGCGGCACCAGCACTTCGCGATGGGCCACACGCGCCTTGTTGCTGGCGAAGCGTTCGTCGGCAGCCCATTCCGGATGCCCAGCCACCTCGCAGAAACGTCGGAACTGGCCATCATTACCGACCGTCAGGATCATGTCGCCGTCAGCGGTGGGGAAATCTTGATACGGAACGATATTGGGGTGTGCGTTACCCAGGCGTCGCGGCGCGACGCCCGTCGTGAGGTAGTTGAGCGCCTGGTTTGCCAGGCACGCGACCTGAACATCCAGCAGTGCCATATCGATGTGCTGGCCGTCGCCGGTGCGATCTCGGTGGTTAAGCGCGGCAAGGATCGCCGTGCTGGAGTAAAGCCCAGTGAGGATGTCGGTCAGCGCAACGCCGACCTTGACCGGGCCAGCGCCTAACTCCTCTTCGGCCCTGCCCGTCAGGCTCATGAGTCCGCCTAGGCCCTGGATGATGTAGTCGTAGCCTGCCCGCGTCGCATAAGGGCCGGTTTGCCCGAAACCCGTGATCGAGCAATAGATAAGCCTGGGATTTACCGCTTTGAGCGAGGCATAGTCCAGGCCATAGGCGGCAAGCCCGCCCACCTTGAAGTTCTCGATCAGCACATCGCACTTCTCAGCCATGGCGCGCACGATGGCCTGCCCTTCCGGCTGAGTGAAGTCAATGGTCACCGAACGCTTGTTGCGGTTGGCACAGAGGAAATACGCCGCCTCGCTGGTGTTTTGGCCGTCCCGATCCTTGAGATACGGCGGGCCCCAGTGACGGGTGTCATCGCCCGTTCCGGGGCGCTCGACCTTGACCACGTCGGCGCCGAGGTCGCCTAGAATCTGGCCGGCCCAGGGGCCGGCCAGGACACGCGACAAGTCCAGGACGCGGATGTGGGAAAGCGCACCTGCCATGTTCTTCGCTCCAGGTTGGGTGAGGCATCCCACCTATCCGGCGGGGGATCATCGGGAATGCGTCAGCAGCAGAGCTCAGCCGCCAATGACTACAATGAGCGCTACGTCAGCAGCATCGGGAGGTGCCGCTGGCGATACGGTCAGCAGAAGGCTTGGATACCGGTCTGGGCGCGACCGAGGATGAGCGCATGCACATCATGCGTACCCTCGTAGGTGTTCACGACCTCCAGGTTGACCAGATGGCGCGCGATGCCGAACTCGTCACTGATACCGTTACCGCCAAGCATGTCGCGCGCCAGGCGGGCAACGTCCAGCGCCTTGCCGCAGCTGTTGCGCTTCATGATGGAGGTGATCTCGACCGCAGCGGTGCCTTCATCCTTCATCCGGCCCAGGCGCAGGCAGCCCTGCAAGGCGAGTGTGATTTCCGTCTGCATGTCGGCCAGCTTCTTCTGGATCAGCTGGTTCGCGGCCAGCGGGCGGCCGAATTGCTGACGATCCATCGTGTACTGACGGGCCGTATGCCAGCAGAATTCGGCTGCACCGAGTGCACCCCAGCTGATGCCGTAGCGAGCAGAGTTAAGGCAGGTGAATGGGCCCTTGAGGCCACGAACGTCTGGGAAGATGTTCTCGTCCGGAACGAACACGTTGTCCATCACGATCTCACCGGTGATGGAGGCGCGCAGGCCCACCTTGCCGTGTATCGCCGGTGCGGTGAGGCCCTGCCAGCCCTTCTCGAGTACGAAGCCACGGATGTCACCGGCATCGTCCTTGGCCCAGACGACGAACACATCGGCGATCGGCGAGTTGGTGATCCAGGTCTTGCTGCCGGTCAGACGATAGCCGCCGTCGACCTTTTTTGCGCGGCTCGCCATTGAGCCCGGGTCGGACCCGTGGTTTGGCTCGGTCAGGCCGAAGCAGCCAATCCATTCGCCCGAGGCAAGCTTGGGCAGGTACTTCTGCTTTTGCGCTTCCGAGCCGAATTCGTTGATCGGCACCATGACCAACGAGGACTGCACGCTCATCATCGAGCGATAGCCCGAGTCGATGCGCTCGACTTCACGGGCAATCAGGCCATAGCAGACGTAGTTGAGGCCGCTGCCACCGTACGCTTCAGGGATCGTCGCGCCCAGCAGCCCGGTCTCGCCCATCTCGCGGAAGATCGCCGGGTCAGTCTGCTCGTGACGAAACGCCTCGAGGACACGCGGCGCAAGCTTGTCCTGGGCGAAGCTGGCCGCGCTGTCGCGCACCATGCGCTCTTCTTCGGTCAACTGAGCATCCAGAAGAAGGGGATCGATCCAGTTAAAGCTAACTTTGCCCGCCATGTCCGGTTCCTCAGAGAGAAGGTTTTCAGCAAGGCTAGCCAAGCCGAAACGGGCAGACAAACGATAAATATGCACGCTATTGTGCGCTTTGCTCACTTCAGATAGCTCAATATCCGCCTTTATGACGTGGACTGATGAGGATTTCGCATCATGCGTCGCAAAATTCCCAGCACGGCTGCGCTGGTTGCATTCGAGTCATCTGCTCGCCACGAGAGCTTTACACGGGCAGCCGAAGAGCTCTCGCTGACACAGAGCGCGGTTTGCCGGCAAATCGGTGCGCTCGAGCAATTTCTAGGTGTAGAGCTGTTCCGCCGGTCTCGGCGCGGCGTGAAGCTCACCGAGGCGGGCATGTCTTATGCGCGACGCGTCTCGAGCCAACTGGACGCCGTGGAGCGCGACACGCTCTCGATCATGGGCCTGCAAGGCGCCCAGGCCATCGAGCTGGCGCTGGTGCCAACATTCGGCACGCAGTGGTTGCTGCCTCGGCTAAAGAGCTTTCATCAGGCGCATCCGGGCGTAACGGTGAACCTGACCGACCGAACACGCCCATTTCTCTTTGCTGATACCGAGTTCGACGCGGCGATCTACCATGGAGACGCCGTCTGGTCAGGCACCCAGGCGTATTTCCTCATGAAGGAAAACCTCATGCCGGTGTGCAGCCCTGACCTGCTGGGGGCTGAGCCCGTGACAGCGGCGCGCATCGCCCAGATGCCGCTCCTGCAACAGACAACACGGCCTTACGCCTGGCGACAGTGGTTCGCCTCGCAGGGACTGGACGTGGCCCGCGACATGACCGGGCCGCGGCTGGAGCTCTTCTCCATGCTGGCCCAGGCGGCCTGCCATGAAATGGGGGTCGCACTGATTCCGCCGTTTCTGATTCAGCGTGAGCTGGCTGAGGGCAGTCTCGTCATCGCGCTGGAAGCCCCGACACCGAGCGACCGGGCGTATCACCTGATGGTGCCCGAGCGGAAGGTCGAATCTGCCGCGCTCAAGGCTTTCAGGGATTGGCTACTCGCCGAAGCGGCGTCATACCGAGAAGCGACCGGGGAGGATTGATACGCGCGCACATCGACCCGGTAGCCAACCCGATTCGGAGCGGCAAAGCGATAGGATGGGCCAAGCCTGACCACAGTTTGCGGCATGACAAAAACCTCGCGCCGTAAACCACCGACGATCCACCCTGGCGAGGTAAACGGTGGAAGCCCTTCGGGATTCCACCTTACCCGGTTGCCCTACGAAGGTAGGGTGGGTTAGGCGCAAACACTGCCTTACGGCATCACGAACACATCGCGCCGTAACCCACCGGCGGTATTCGTGCGAGGTGAACGGTGGAAGCCCTGCGGGATTCCACCCTACCCGGTTGCCGTACGAAGGTAGGGTGGGTTAGGACTTCACCCGACTATTGACGCCCAAACACCGTACGCTCCGCACCCAGCGCATCGAGACGCCACGCAGAATTCCGGACAAAAAAAGCGGCCCGAAGGCCGCTTTTTCGCGTGATAGCCTGGCTTAGAACGCCGGGACGACCGCGCCCTTGTACTTCTCTTCGATGAACTGCTTCACCTCGGCGCTGTGCAGCACTTTGGCCAGCTTCTGGATGGCGTCGCTGTCCTTGTTATCGGGACGGGCCACGATGAAGTTCACATAAGGCGACTCGCTGCCTTCGATGACCAGCGCGTCCTGAGCAGGGTTCAGGCCGGCTTCCAGCGCGTAGTTGGTGTTGATCAGAGCGAGGTCTACCTGGCCCAGAACACGCGGCAGGGTCGCGGCTTCAAGCTCGCGGATGCGGACTTTCTTCGGGTTCTCGGCGATGTCACGCGGCGTGGCGGAGATACCTGCGTCCGGCTTGAGCTTGATTACGCCAGCCTTTTCCAGCAGCAGCAGCGCGCGGCCACCGTTGGTGGCGTCGTTGGGGATTGCGATCTGCGCGCCTTCTGGCAGCTCGTCCATGGATTTGACCTTCTTGCTGTAGCCGCCGAAAGGCTCAACGTGGACGCCCACGACGCTCACCAGCTCAGTCTTGCGCGAGGCGTTGAACTCGTCGAGGTAGGGCTGGTGCTGGAAGAAGTTGGCGTCCAGCTTCTTCTGGGCCACCTGCAGGTTCGGCTGCACGTAGTCGGTGAAGACGCGAACGTTGAGTTCCACGCCTTCCTTGGCCAGCATCGGCTTCACGAATTCCAGGATCTCGGCATGCGGTACGGGCGTAGCTGCAACGTCCAGTTTCTCCGCAGCGTGGGCGGTGGTGATGGCTGCAGCGGCAGCCAGGGCAGCGAACAGTTTTTTCATGAGAGCAGTCCCTTTCGGAGAGTTGTTTGGGTCACTTGCGGGAGAAGAACACGACCAGCCGGTCGCCAACAGTCTGGAGCACCTGCACCAGGATAATCAGCAGCACGACGGTGATGAACATCACATCGGGCTGGTAACGCTGATAACCGTAGCGCACCGCGAGATCACCGAGGCCACCGCCGCCGATCAGGCCGGACATCGCGGTGTAGGAGACCAGCGTAATCGCAGTCACCGTGATCGCTGCAACGAGGCCAGGCATGGCCTCGGGCAGCAGTGCTCGGAAGATGACTTGCCAGAGGCTCGCACCCATGGCTTGCGTGGCTTCGATGATGCCCCGCTCGACCTCGCGCAACGCCGTTTCGACCAGGCGTGCGAAGAACGGGGCCGCCCCCACCACCAGTGGCGGGATCGCGCCGGCAACGCCAAGTGACGTGCCGACGATCATTTCGGTCAGCGGAATCATGAGAATGAGCAGGATCACGAACGGGATCGAGCGCAGCACGTTGACGATAAACGACAGAACGCCGTAGAGCGCCGGCTGCGCCAGCAGTTGGCGTGGCCCCGTCAGGAACAGCACGATGCCCAACGGCAGGCCGATCAGTACCGTAAACGGCATGGAGCCGGCGATCATCCAGAGGGTGTCGGCCGTGCCTTGCCAGATCTCGTCCCAATACACGTTCGGGAAGAAGCGTGTCAGTAGTTCGTCCATCAGCGCAGTACCTCCACATGCACATCCGCCGCATGGAACATCGTCATGGCCGCCTCGATCTGGTTGTCGTCGCCGGTCAGGGCGAGGGTCAACTGGCCGTAGGGGTCGTCCTTGATGCGGTCGATCCGGCCGGCCAGGATGCTGTAGTCGATACCGCTTTCTCGCGAGACACGACCCAGCAATGGCGAATAGGTGGCTTCACCCCGGAACGTGAGGCGCAGGATCCTCCCTTCCACATGGGCGAAGTCGTCGCGTTGCGAATCCTCGTCGATGTGTTCGGACTCCATGACGAAGCGCTGCGTGGTCGGATGCTGCGGATGCAGGAACACATCCGCCACCGTGCCCTGCTCGACGATCTCGCCAGCGTCCATCACCGCAACGCGGTCGCAGACACGGCGGATCACGTCCATCTCGTGGGTGATGAGCACAATGGTCAGTTTCAGCTCACGATTGATTTCGGCCAGCAGCTGCAACACCTGCGATGTCGTTTGCGGGTCCAGTGCGCTGGTCGCCTCGTCACAGAGCAGGATGCGCGGCCCGGTCGCGAGCGCGCGGGCAATGCCGACGCGCTGCTTCTGGCCACCGGACAGCTGCGCCGGGTACTTCATGGCCTGGTCGGACAGCCCGACACGTGCCAGCAGCTGCGCCACCCGCTCGGCGATTTCGGCGCGCGAGTGCTCACCCGCGAGTTCAAGCGGCATCGCCACGTTGCCCGCGACCGTCTTGGAAGACAGCAGGTTGAAGTGCTGGAAGATCATGCCGATGCGGCGGCGATAGGCGCGCAGGCCCGTGGAAGACAGCGCCGTGACGTCTTCGTCATCGACGACAATGCGACCACCGGACGGGTCTTCCAGACGATTGATCAAGCGAAGCAAGGTGCTCTTGCCAGCGCCGGAATGGCCAATCAGGCCGAAGATTTCGCCATCGTTGATGGTCAGGTCAGTGGCCTTGAGCGCGGGGATCTCCCGGCCATTGGCCCTGTAGGTCTTGTGGACGTGATGAAACGCGATCACGAGGGTATCGAAGCTCTCGGTAAAAGGGTCGTGGCGGTAGGCCACAGGGGCCGCGCATTCTAACGGTTTTAGGGACCTACGCTTAGTGTTTGTTGTTCACCGGTCCCGCGAATTGGGCATAAGACGGCCCGCAACGCCCCTCGTCGGCCGCTTGGCTTTCGGGCCTCCAAAGCGGAACGACGCCGCCTCGTATCAGCCCCCTTGTACGCACAACGAAGCGCCGATGCCCCAACGTCGATGCCTTCCCCGAGACGAGGTACACCTGATGAACGATTTGAAGAATCCGGCCAGAGCGAAATGGCGGGGCTGGCACGCCCGATCAATAGAACGTTACGTCCAAGATCGAACAGCTGGTGCAGTACCGCTCCGATGCCACTGGTGAAGCGCTGCGCACCAATCACGGCGGGAAGATCGCCAACAATCGATACACCCTCAAGGCAGGTTCGTCCCCGCCTGACGTGGTTGGCCCGGACCTGTATCAGGCCCTGGGTATGCAAGCGCTGAACACGGCATCCAAACCGTGTCGCCTCCGGTCCGGAAATGGCGACACGGTGCGGAGAATGCAGCAGCTTCAGCCCAGATCCAACGCGCCGGTAAGGTCACCAAGCGGTGCGAGGCCCTGCCCAGCTCTGGCTGCGTCCCGATCGGCAAGCCCCTCAAGCAGGGGCAGATCATGCAGGCGGGTGATCAGCCTGAGGATCGACGTGGTGTCGTAAAGCGAATGGTCGACCGAGCCGCGCTTGGCGAGTGGCGAAATGACCAACGCCGGGATACGAGTCCCCGGCCCCCAGCGGTCGCCCTTGGGTGGCGCGACGTGATCCCACCATCCACCGTTTTCATCGAACGTAACGATCACGACCGTATCGTCCCAGTGCGGGCTCCTGCGCAGATGGTCGATGACGGTGCCGATGCGCATCCCCCGAAGCCACATCGGCATACCCCGCATGCAGGTTCAGGTTGCCCTGGGGCTTGTAGAACGTCACAGGTGGCAAGCGACCGGCATCGATGTCAGCAATGAACCGGTTCGTGGACGGATCATTTCCAAGGCCACCGTCGCGCAGATGGCGGGCACGCGCGGCGGTACCCGGTGCGAACTGCTTGAAGTAATTGAAGGGCTGATGATGGCTCTGGAAAAGGCTTTGTTTCCCCTCGCCGTCCAGCGCCGCCTGCCAACCGCCGGCATACCACGCCCAGTCCACGCCCTTGGCCGATAGCAGATCACCAATGGTGGCATGCGTCTGGGGCGGAAGCGTGGCCGGACTGCCCGGATCGGCCGACGCCGGGTCAGCACCTTCGGCTGGCGGGATTGGCGATGGCTGATAGGCCGGCATCAGGGTGTTGACCGCGTATCCGTCCGGGCTCAACGCGCCCGGATTGACGTAGGCGGGTTTGCCGCCGAGGGCCGACGGGGGGGACGTTTCCGCCGTCGCCAGACGAAAGCCTCTTGGGTCATCCCCTTCGAGCACAGCGACCCTGCCCTTCGCCGGACTGTCACGAAACCCAGGATAGATCGGCGCGCGCCCGGATATCAGGAACTGGTGATTGAGGAACGAGCCGCCGAAGGCGCTCATGAAGAAGTTGTCGCAGAGGGTGAACTCCTCTGCGAGCTTCCAAAGCCTGAGCGCAGGTGCATTGGAATACTGCCCCATGACCAGCGCGCCGGAATCACCCCACGCAACGAAACCGTCGTTCAAGCCGCCATTGATTTGCATCTGATTCTGGTAGAACGCATGAACCAGATCCCGCGTAATCAACCCCGGATGGAGCGGCTCGCCGCGGCCGTCCTTGAGGGGAAACGGCGCATTGGGAATCCCCGTGATCTGTCCTTCCGTTACATGGAAATCGCGCCCCGCTACCGTTTGAGGCGTTGGCACCAGTCCACCCCAGATTGGCGGTAGCAGCGATAACGGCCGTCCATCGCGATCGCGCTGTAGGTAGTGTTCTGGCGAAAGCGCGGAGAGCGGTTGCGCCAGCCCTGGAAAATGGCCGAACAGGTTATTGAAGCTGCGGTTTTCCGCGTAGATCACCACCACATTCTTGACGCGCTGCTGCAGCGGGTCCCCGCCGGTGCGTGCGGCGGCGTTTGCGTTGCGCGGTGCATCGAGGCCACCCAGTCCCAACCCGAGCCCCAATACGCTCGCACCAATCAGAAACTGCCGCCTCGAGGGCGCCCGCTCGTTATCGGAGCTGTCCTTGGAGATCGCGTCTTCTTTCTCGTCCTTCACGGGTCGTCCTCTGCAGAAACAAGGCCATTACCCTAGTAACGCTCTGTTACGCCTTCGCTACGCCTGCAGTCGTCAGCAGAGACAAGATCCTGAAAATCACTATCGCAGCACCTTCAACAGCGCTATCGAGTGATGTTAACGCAGGTGTCAAGATTGGCTGTCAGCCTGCATAGCGCTCAACCTCGAGCGATCCCAAGAAGGAATGCCCTGCTGATGACGTCCATCATTTCCCGCCATGCATTGGGCGGTCTCGCCCTGCTTTTGGGCAGTTCCACGAGCTTTGCCGCGTTTCAGATACCGGGGATCGAGTTGATCCATACCGTCCCTCGGGAAACCACACTGCAAACGCCGGATCTGCGGACCGCGACTGAGGCGTGGGTAGAGCTGTTCGACAAGGCGAAGACGTCGATCGACATCGGCCAGTTCTATGCCACCAGCGCCCCCGACTCCTCGCTCGAAACCGTTCTGCGCCACCTTGAGGCTGCCGGTGAACGCGGGGTCCGGATTCGCTTCCTCATGGAGGAAAAAGGCATTCACCTCTCGGATGCGGCCACGCTGGACCGCCTGCGGCAGGTACCCAACCTGACATTCAAGACGCTGCCTTACGGGAAGGTCGGCGGCGGTATCATCCATGCCAAGTACATGGTCGCGGACGGACAGCGCGCGTTCGTGGGCAGCCAGAATTTTGATTGGCGAGCGCTGGAGCATATTCATGAAACAGGCGTGCTCATCGACGACAAGGCCATCGCAAGCCAGGTACAGGCCATCTTCGACCAGGACTGGCGCGCCCTTGCAGCCATCGAGAAGGGCGATCCCATACCCGAGCCTGCCAGAGCCAATGAGCCGTCACACGTGGCGCACGGTGGCAATTACCTGGTAGCGAGCCCCGCCCGGTTCAACCCCGAGGGGGTAATGGACTCTCAGCGCGAGCTGCTTCGCTTGCTCGGCGAGGCAAAGCGGGAAATCAGGGTGCAGCTACTCGACTATGCGCCGCTGTCCCACGGACCGGACCATACCCGCCCGTTCTACGCGCCGATCGATAACGCGCTGCGCGCGGCTGCCGCGCGTGGCGTCGAGGTTCGGCTAATGGTGTCGGACTGGAATACCAAGGCACCGGACGTGGACTACCTGAAGAGTCTGGCGGTTCTCCCAAACGTACAGGTTCGCATCGTGACGCTGCCGCAGGCCTCCAGTGGTTTCATTCCGTACGGACGCGTCATTCACAGCAAGACCATGGAGATCGATGGCCAGGTCGCATGGGTAGGAACGAGCAACTGGCTGGGTGGCTACATGGATCAGTCGCGAAACCTGGAAGTCGTCATGCATGACTCGAACATGGCCGGCCGCATCCGCGCGCTCCATGAGCAGTTATGGGCAGGGCCCTACGCGCAACCGATCGCGCTCAACCACTCCTACCCCGAGCCTCACCCCGGCAGGCCCTGAGTAGGAAACGGCCAAGAGCATACGCCCATGCGAGACGCGAGCAGCATCGTAGGTCCCCCACCGGCCTGCGCATAGGCGCGTTGCCCTTTTACATCGGACGTCGAACGCGGTGGGCCGAGCTGAGGGCGAAAAGCGGCTTTTGAGCCTTCGCGCCACAGGTTCGCTTGAGGGAGAATGGACGCCTTTCCTCCAAGCGGACCCGACATGAGTGACGACCGCCACATCGCCCATGGCATGGGCCTCGACCCTGTCGAGCCGGACTGGCCACCGCTCGAGACCGACGAGGTTGAACGGCTGCTGGCGCGTTTCCCCGCTCTGGGGCCGGTGAAACACCTCGCTTGGCATAGCCCGCGTCCGTTTTCGGCCGCTGCCCACGTTTCGACTGCTGCGGGCGACGTTATCGTCAAACGGCATCATGGTCGTGTGCGAACGCGGGCATGGCTTGAGGAAGAACAGGCATTCGTTCGACATCTCCATTCCCGTGGTGCGCCAGTCGCCGCGCCCTTACGGGACAGCCACGGCCAGCATGCGATCGAGCTGGGCGAGTGGACGTATGAAGTCCTGCCCATGGCGCCCGGCCACGACCTTTATCGGCACGCGCTGTCGTGGACACCCTTTCAAAGCCTCAAGCACGCCGAAGCGGCTGGAGCTGCGCTGGCACGCCTCCATCGCGCCTCGGAGGGCTTCAGCGCTCCGGCTCGCCAGACGCCAGTACTCATCGCCAACCTGAAGGTGTTCGGCGAGGCCAAACCACTCGCCGCCGTGGCTGACTGGGCCAGCGGGTACCCGGCGGTTGAGCGCTACCTGACAACGCAGGCGTGGCGGGCCGATCTCGAAGAGGCCCTGCTGCCCTTCCAAAGACGGCTGCAGCCGCGCCTGGGCCAATTGAAACCCCTCTGGACACACAACGACTGGCACGCCTCGAACCTGCTTTGGCAGGGTGACGAGGTGGCCAGCGTTCTGGATTTCGGCTTGGCTGACCGCACCTTTGCCCTCTTCGACCTGGCGACCGCCATCGAACGCAACACGGTGCCGTGGCTCGAGCTGGACGGCACGCTTTCCGTATCCGCGGACCTCGACGCGGTGGACGCACTTCTGGCCGGCTACGCGCGTATCGCACCGCTCGATGCCGATGCCGTGGCGCTGCTGGCAGATCTGCTACCCGTCGTGCATGGGGACTTTGCGTTGTCTGAGTTGCTCTACTTCGAAGACGTGGTAGGGTCACGCGCCAACGCGGATCTCGCCTATGCCTATCTGGTCGATCACGCCCGCTGGTTCAACGCAGCAGAGGGCAGGCGTTTGCTGGATCACCTTCATCGCTGGTCTTCGGCACACGCTTAAGGCGCTCGCCGCTACAGGAACCCTCATGTCGCCTCTGGAAATCCTGGCCGTAATCGTCAATATCGCGGGCGTCTGGCTGACCGCACAGCGCATACGCTGGTGCTGGCCGGTCAGCATCGTCGCGGTGCTGCTCTATGCATGGATATTCTTCGAGGTGAAGCTGTACTCGGACATGCTGCTTCAGCTTGCCTTCGTCGGGATGCAGGCCTACGGCTGGTGGCAATGGAGCCGGGGCATGGACGATGAAGGCCGCGTCCATGTGCAACGCCTGCCGGGCGCCACCGCACGGGCATCACTCACCCTTGGGCTGATTGGCGGCCTGCTATTGGGCGCGGCCATGCACACGTTGACCGATGCGGCCGTGCCCTGGCTCGATGCGCTGCTGGCCAGTTTCAGCCTCGTCGCCAGCTTCTGGGCCGCACGCAAGTACCTGGCGAGCTGGTGGCTGTGGATCGTGCTGGATGTCATCTACGTCGGCCTTTTCGCCTACAAGGACCTGTATCTCACCGCCGCGTTGTACGGCGGTTTCATCGCCCTCGCTGTCTACGGCCTGCGCGCCTGGCAGCTCGACCTGCGTCGTAACGCCTCGACTGGCCCGGCAGCGGCCCACTAGGTTCTGTAGGAAAAGTCGTCGAGCGCAGGCACTTTTCGTACAGAGCCTAGATCCAGCCCAGCCAGGCCCACCAGGTCTTGGCAAATACCAGCATAAGCAGGTAGCCGATGACGGTGACGACAATGCCTACCTTCGCGAACTGGCGGGCGTTGAACGTATCGGTGCCCAGGCAGACCATGTTCTGCGGCGCGTTGATCGGCAGGATGAATCCATAGCTGACGACGAATCCCAGCAGCATCGTCATGCCGAGCCGATTGAAGTCGCCCGGCAGCGTCTGTAGGACCGACATCAGGATCGGAATCAGCGCGGACGTTAGCGCCGTTGCACTGGCGAAACCCAGGTGAATGAGGATGAGGAAGGCCGACAGCACGGCGAAGATACCCAGCGGCCCGAGACCGTCCAGCCCGGTACGGCTGACGACCTGCGTGCCAAGCCACTGACCGGCCTGCGTGGTCAGCAGCACCGTGCCCAGGCTGATGCCCACCCCGAAGACGATCACGGTCCCCCACGGAATCCGCGACTGCACATCTTTCCAGGCCATCACCCCCACGTGGGGAAGCATCAGAAGGACCAGCCCGGCATACGCCGTGGTCGTGGTATCGAGACTGTGAAGCTTGCCTTCGGTCGCCCAGAATGCCAGCAGGATCAGCGAGACGGCCAGCAATCGCTTCTGCGGCCCTGTCATCGGGCCCAGTTCGCGGAGCTGACCGGCGATCGCGTCCTTGCCGCCAGAGACGCCGTCCTGCTCGGGTGGCAACAGTTTCAGAACCACCACCAGCAGCACGCCCGACATCAGCACCGCCCACGGCGCGCCGGCGATGAGCCAGTCGATCCAGCTCACCCGTTCACCGAGGATCTTGTCCATGAAACCCACCGTCAGCAGGTTCTGCGCAGCCGCCGTCTGAATGCCAATGTTCCAGATGCTGGTGCCCTGCGCGACGACAATCATCATGGCGGCCGCCAAATTGGAGCGGCGGTCAATTCCGAAGGCCAGAATGACACCGAGCATGATCGGCACCACACAGGCGCTGCGCGCCGTCGCGCTCGGGACGACAAGGCTGAGCAGGATCGTGACGACGATGGCGCCAATCAGGATGTTGCGGGGGCGTGTGCCCACGCGGGACAGCGTGACCAGGGCGATGCGCTTGTCCAGGCCGGTATGGGTCATGGCCGCCGCGATGAACAGGGCGCCGGCTACCAGCGCAAGGGCCGGGCTGGAAAAGCCCGTGAGCGCCATGCCGATGGCCGCCGATGTGCCGTAGACGTGATCCGGCTGGCCAATGACGGGCGCCGTGCCCACCAGGAGCGCGATCAAGGTCGTGATGATGATGGCGCTGGCTTCGTACGACACGGCTTCGGTGATCCACACGATCACCGCGAAGACCAACACGGCAAGGACGCGCTGCCCGGCTACGGGAAGGTCTGCCGGTAAGGGCAAACACAGCACGGCGATCAGGCCGGCTACCCCGAACATCAGGCCGATGGGCAATTTGAAGCGAGTACCTTGCGGGCCGATATTGGCGGGCGTTTGCGTGGCCATGACGGCGCTCCTTTGGATCCGGACGTGATCAGCATAGGAGGTCGCGGGCGGCATAGCCTTGACTTGCATCAGACCGCGGCTGAATGGTCACCGAGCCGGTCGCTGCCAGCCGTTTTGTGCCGCATGGTAGGATGGCGCGTTTTCTGTCCTACCTTCCGAGGTCCGTGATGAGCTCGCCTTCGAGTCGTTCCGTGTGCGTCATCGCCTTCACCGTTCTTCTTTCCGCCTGCCAGCTGAGCCCAAAGGAAGCGCCCGATCCCTTGGCTGCCGACTACGCCCGTGTTGAGCAAAGCCTGGCGGCTGGGCGTTATGGCGAAGCACAGATTCGCCTGAACGCGATGCCGGCCGAAGCCGAGCACGATCCGCGCAACGAGCAATATCAGCGCCGTCTCTATGACGCGTATCTGCAGCAGGGTCGCCGTGCGCTGCAAGCGGGTGATATGGACGGCGCGACCAAGGCGCTCAGCCATGCCCGTAGCCTGAGGCCGAGCGCACCTGCCCTGACGACCGGCCTGGACGGCGCGCTGGAACATGCACGTAACGCACAGAAGGCGCAGTTCGAAGCGGACCGGGCACGCGAAGAAGCCGAGAAGGCCGCGGCAGATGCGGCCGAGGCCTCGCAGAACACGCCCTGACCTGCCGGGCGGTTCCCCCAAGGCCCTACGTCAGAAGCGATCGGACCATGCCGGTCCGGCCGTTTCCAATCACAGCTTCGATTGCCGCCTCGGGACTATCCCCGCCCTACGAACGGCATCTTCGTCGCCATCACTGTGAGTGTCTGAACGTTGGCGTCGAGCGGCAGGCTCGCCATGTAGCGCACGGCATCGGCGACATGCTTTAAATCGATCCGCGGCTCCACGGCCTTTTCACCGTTGGCCTGGAGTATGCCGGCAGCCATGGCTTCGGTCATTTCGGTTGCCGCGTTGCCGATGTCGATCTGCCCACAGGCGATATCGAATGCGCGCCCATCGAGTGACAGCGCCTTGGTGAGCCCGGCCACAGCGTGCTTGGTTGCGGTATAGGGCGCGCTAAATGGCCGCGGCGCGTGTGCCGAGATCGAACCGTTATTGATGATGCGTCCGCCCTGCGGCTGCTGCCGCCGCATGAGACGAAATGCAGCGCGGCTGCACAGGAATACGCCCGTGAGATTGGTATCGACTGCCCGGAACCAGGCGTCAAGCTCCAGCTCATCGATGGGAACGGCCGGGGCACCGACACCGGCATTGTTGAAGAGCAGGTCGAGCCGCCCGTAGGTATCGCTTATCCGGTCGAACAGCGCCTCGACGCTGCCCTCCTCGGTGACATCGCAGGCCACCGGCAGGATGTCATGCCCCTGCCCCGCTGCTTCGGCAGCCAGCGCCTGCAGCGGCTCGAGCCTGCGCGCCGCGGCCACCACGGTGTAGCCATCTTCGGCGAGCGCCAGTGCGACGGCCTTGCCGATACCCTGGGATGCGCCGGTTACGAGAGCGATTTTTGAACGTGCCATATCAGTCCTTCTTATTGTTCTGATTCCCCTGCTGGAGCAGAAGACGGGAATAGGTCAAAAAATCGTCCAGATGCCGCGTGATGATGGCGACGGTGATCGGCAGCTGCAGATCCTGGTACTGGTGCACCGCGATGTTGCGAAATCCCACCATGCGTTTGAGGGATTCACTCAGCGGCTCAGGGATATGACCTGCCCGTGCCAGTAGGCCAAAGACGTCACGCGAACTCTGCGGCAATCCCAAACGTTCGCGACGGATCAGATGCTGCCCCATATCCAGCGCCGCCTCGCAGGCGCGCTGAACATTCAGTATGGCCGCGTCCTGCCGTGTGTAGTCTTCTCCAAAGCGTGCGGGATCATGCGCATATTCCTCTCGCGCCCGCGCAACGCAGCGCTCGATGGACGCCGCCTTGTTCAACAACACATCATCGACCATATACATGTCCTTCCCGCTGAATGTCGTCGAGAAGACCGGCACGCGCTCGGTCGAGCTCGAGCTTCTCGCTCAACATGGCGCATTCGAAGAGGCCCGCCTCCACACCGGATGCCCACCAGCGCTCGCCGGTGGTCAAAACCTGGTATTGCATGACAGTGGAGGCGCGACGCAAGTCGAGCAGATCGACCGGACATCCCGTGATCTGCGCCAGATCACCCGCCAGCATCCACAGTTGCATGGGGTCCGCGTAACCCGCGACCAGGACGGCAAGGTCCAGGTCGCTGGCCGCGTTCGCATCGCCGGAAATCCGACTGCCGAATGCATAGATCCCAAGCAAATCCGATACCTCGCGGCGCAGCACATCGACCAGGGTCTGTCTGTCCATGGGAAGGTCCTGTGTACTCAGCTCACCACGCGGTAGCACGGCACGTAGGCGGAGCCGCCAGGCAGCTTCATGCGGTGCTGCTCGACGAACGCCTGCAGGAGGCGATCGAGCGGGTCCATGATGCGCTTCTCACCGCGCAGCTCGTACGGCCCATGTTCCTCGATCAGGCGGATGCCGTGTGCCTTCACGTTACCCGCCACGATGCCGGAGAAGGCGCGCCGCAGATTGGCGGCCAGCTCGTGCACGGGCTGGTTGCGGGTCAGGTTGAGGCTTGCCATGTTTTCGTGGGTGGGCTCGAACGGGTGCTGGAAGCTCTCGTCGATCTTCAGCAGCCAGTTGAAGTGGAACGCGTCGTTACGCTCGCGGCGGAATTGCTTGACTGCCTTGATGCCGGCGGCCATCTGCCGGGCAACTTCGGCGGGATCGTTCGGGATCAGCACGTAGCGCTTCTGTGCTTCGTCACCCAGCGTTGCGCCGATGAAGTCATGCAGCTGCTGCAAGTAGGGTTCGGCGCTCTGCGGGCCGGTCAGGATCAGCGGGAATGGCAGATCCTGGTTGTCCGGGTGCATGAGGATACCCAGCAGGTAGAGGAATTCCTCGGCCGTACCGGCGCCGCCCGGGAAGATGATGATGCCATGACCGACCCGAACGAACGCCTCGAGGCGCTTCTCGATGTCCGGCAGGATCACCAGTTCATTGACGATGGGATTCGGCGCCTCGGCCGCAATAATGCCGGGTTCGGTCAGGCCCAGGTAGCGAGCGCCTGTGATGCGCTGCTTGGCGTGAGCGATAGTCGCGCCCTTCATGGGCCCCTTCATTACGCCCGGACCGCAACCGGTGCAGACGTCGAGCGCGCGCAGGCCGAGCTCATGGCCGACCCGCTTGGTGTACTTGTATTCCTCGGTGCTGATGGAATGACCGCCCCAGCACACCACCATTTTCGGCTCGGCCCCTGCGCGCAGGGTACGGGCGTTGCGCAGGAGGTGGAACACATAGTCGGTCAGCCCGTTCGAGGACTCGGTATCGACGCGTTTGTTTTCCAGCTCGCTCTGGGTATAGACGATGTCACGCAGGGCGCTGAACAGCATCTCGCGGGTACTGGCGATCATCTCGCCGTCGACGAAGGCATCGCCCGGCGCGTTCAGCAGCTCCAGCCGGATACCGCGATCCTGCTGATGGATCTTGACCTCGAAATCCGGATACGCCTCAAGAATGGTCTTGGCGTTATCGCTGTGCGAACCCGTATTGAGGATAGCCAGCGCGCATTGGCGGAACAGCGCATAGACACTGCCGGATCCTGTTTCGCGCAGCTGTTGGACTTCACGCTGTGAGAGGGTTTCGAGGCTGCCTTTCGGCGATACGGATGCATTGATGGTGTTACGTAGGGGCATTGGCTATCTCGTGATCGTGACGATTGGGGGGCCACGGGTTGATCGAGCCGGGCCGGCAAGGGCGCCCGACGGTATATGGAGCCATTCGACTCCTTCGGCGCCCGGGATGCAACCGGCGTGCAACGCGGCGTCACAGCACCGGCGCAACGAGCCGCGCAACCCGCATGCCCAGCTGCTGGATACGCGCAGGCTTGGTGTCGTGGTCGGGGTCGACCTCGATCGAATCCTGGAAGTCCGCTTCGAGCATGCGCGTCACCTGATCCGCGAAGGTCGTATCGGCCGTGAGCACCATCACTTCGAAGTTCAGCCGGAATGAGCGGTTGTCCAGATTCGCGCTGCCTACGGCCGCGATCTCGTCGTCGACGAGCACCACTTTCTGATGCAGGAAGCCCGGCTGATAGCGGAAAACGCGAACCCCGATGCGCGCCGCTTCGAGTGCATACAGGCTGGACGCGGCATAGACGATGCGGTGGTCCGGGCGCGACGGCAGCAACAGGCGTACATCCACGCCGCGAAGCACCGCCAGCCGCATCGCCGAGAACACCGCTTCATCCGGGACGAAGTAGGGGCTGGTGATCCAGATGCGCTCGCGCGCCGAATTGAGCGCCTGAACGAAGAACAGCGAGCCGGTTTCAGCGGGATCCGCCGGGCCGCTGCACACGACCTGGCAGACCATGTCGTGCTGCTCGGCGTAGGCTTCGGGCAGCAGCAGCGGTGGCAACTCACGCGCGGCCCAATACCAGTCCTCCGCGAAGGATTCCTGCAGGCAGGCCAGTACCGGCCCTCGCAGTTCGATATGGGTGTCGCGCCAGGGAGATAGCTTGGGCTTGCCGCCGAGGTATTCGTCGCCCACGTTGTGCCCGCCCACGAAACCCACCTGGCCGTCGATGACGACGATCTTGCGGTGGTTGCGGAAGTTGAGCTGGAAGCGATTGATGACACCACCGCGCGCCTTGAAACCACGCACGCGTACCCCAGCTGCTTCCAGCTCTGCCACGTAGGCCCGCGAGAGCGCATGACTGCCAATGCTGTCGTATAGCAGGTACACCGCCACGCCAGCCGTTGCGCGTTCGAGCAATGCGGCTTGCAGGCGACGACCGATGACGTCGTCATGGATGATGAAAAACTGCACAAGGACCACGTTCTCTGCCTTCCCGATTGCCTCGATGATGGCGTCAAACGTTTCGGTACCATTGACCAACAGGCGCACGCTATTGCCGGCAAGGCTCGGCATGTTCGTCAGACGCGCATAGGGGCGAAACGGGTGAGGCTGTGCATCCGCATCCGGTACAGCGAGCGCCTCTTCGATCCAGGGCCGCCAGTCGAGCGCCGTCATCGCTTCGCGCATCTCGCGGTTGGCGCGACGACGCGAGCGGATATACGCATCGAATTGGCTGCGCCCGAAGACGAGGTAAGGCACCAGCGTCAGGTAGGGCATGAATACGAGGGAAATGGCCCAGGCGATTGCGCCCTGGGACGTGCGGACGGTGAAGACCGCGTGTACGGCTGCTACCAATCCCAACAGTTGGATGCTGGCGGCGAGGTAGCCCAGCAGATAGAAACTCTCTTGCACCATTCAGGCTCGGGTCCGGACAGTCGAAAGCGTGGATTGCGTACGAACCGGTGCAGATGACGCAGGCTAAGCGGCGCTCAACCCGGCCCGATCACCTATCGCCGGCCATGCAGAATCCGGTCACTGTCCAGTATGAGACCCGTTCCGTCGACAGGGGTGCTGTAACAAGTTGCAGCGGGCGCGCGCCCGCTGCGATGGGTGGATCAGACGCTATTTTCGTCGTGCCGCTCGGCCTTGTCCTGCCGGGCCTGTTCCTGTGCAATCGACCAGTAACGTGACCACCGCTCCACAAGCGCCTCGGGCCGATCCGCGTAGAGGCGATGGCCGAGCCTGACGGCGTCCACGTAGATCTCACGCTGGCGTTGAGCGATGGTTTCGCCGATGGCTTGGCGCGTATTGGGGGCGCCGAACAAGGCCGGCTGCTCGTCGATCAACGTCCTCAGCACGAACAGGTCGTGGTCCTCGCCCAGGTATTCAGCCAGCTCGTCCAGAGAGGCCTCCCAGGCATCAAACTGTGCCGGCCAGGCATCTCGCAGCAGGCGAACCTGGTACCAGTGATCCTTCACGCGCTTGCGCCAGTCGTGACGCACCTCATCGTGGTCCGGCGCCTTGCATACCGCCTTGAGCGCCTTGCGACCATCCCGATAGCTCTTCTCGACACCTGCCGCGAACAGCTTGAACCCGGAGCGCTTGAGCGACCAATCCCTGAGCCGGACGCGCATCACCTCCAGCGCCTCGGCGGTCTGTGCGCGGCTTTCTTCCGCCTCGGGCGCCGCCTCGACACGCTGCACCAAGCGCTCGCGGATACGCTTCATGGCAGGAGAGGAAAAACGACGTCGGTCCACCTCGGCAAGACGATCCCATGCCTCGACCATCGCCGCTGCGTCACGCTGCGCCGAGAGCTGTCGGCCGAGATCACGCAGATCGGTGTTCCAATCTGAAAAGGATTGCCCAAGGGGTTGGCGAACGAGACGCAGCAGGGCGCGCGTTTCCTTCAATCGCTTGCGCGCATCGTGGACGCCTTTGGGCGTATCCGTGCGGAGGGACTGTGCAGCTTTGGCAAGTCGCTTGTCAGCGACACGTACGACTTCACGGGCAGCCTTTTTGCCCGCGCGAATCCGAAACGACATGGCAGGACATCCGAAGCAAGTTAGCATACGAGCGTAACGACCCCTCTCGCCGCGAGCTAGAGGGGTTCGCCCGGTTTCATAAAAACTTCATGATTGTTACATGAAGTCTTCACGCTGCTGCGCTTCGTGTTCCCGTCGATTCAGAACGTATTGCGCAGCACGACTTCGTCGTAAGGCAGCTTACCCACGCGAGGCTTGGCCTCAACAGTACCTTTGCCTATTGCGACCATCAGACCGATCACATGGTTTTCGGGCAGCTTGATAAGTTTCGCTACAGCATCGAAATCAAAACCATCCATCGGGCAGGAATCCAGCCCCTTGCCGCATGCGGCCAGCATCAATGTCTGAGCTGCCAGACCGCAGCTGCGCATGGTTTCGTCACGCTGAACCTGCGGCTTGCCACGATAGTAGGTATCGATGGCGCCAGCCATGTAGTCCTGAACCTCCGCGGGTGCGCCTTCCCACACGCGGCGGGCATTCTTTTCCCAGCTGTCGACCTGCGCGCAAATCACGACCAGCATCGAGGCATCGGTCATCTGGGGTTGGCCCCAGCCCACTTCGCGGATCTGCGCACGCAGTTGCGGGTCGCTGACTTCGACCAGTCGTACGTGCTGCAGGTTGAATGCCGTCGGCGCATACAAGGCGGCCTTGAGCAACTCATCCTTCTCGGTCTCGCTTAGCGTGAAGGCGGGATCGTACTGCTTGATGGCGCGGCGGCTGACGATCGCTTCATCAACGGTCATAGGGCAATTCTCGGTTGTTTAGAATGGTGCGCATGCTAAGGGAGACGCCAGAAGGCGAATATTAAGATTTCGCGATGATCATCATCGATGCCGATGATCAATTGGCGTCGCGGTACGTGACTGTCGGTCCGCCCGGGCACCCAGATACCAGCCCAGCGCACCCCATAGTGCCGCGCATAGCGCGCCTACTACCGCAACGAGCCAGGCGCCCTGGCCCAGCATGTCGAGGAAGCTCTTGGCCCAACCGCTGATAGCGTCGCCCGCGCGGTAGACCACCGTATCGATGAAGTTCTTTGCCTTGTACTTGCTCTCGGCGTCCAGCGGTGCGAACAGCATTTCGCGTCCGGGCCTTACGAAGGCATATTCGCCGATGCGCCGAATGATCATGAGGCCCGCCAGCATGGCGAACGTCGGAGCCAGTGCAAGGGCTACGAAGCCGAGGCACACCAGCGCCGGGACGACGGCAAGCAGCACACGCACGCCCATGCGCTGCGCGATTCTGCCGGTGAGGAAGATCTGTGACAGCAGGGCGCCGGCCTGGACGACGACATCGATAGTGCCGAAAACCCTTACCTGCGCTTCGCGGTCAGGAAACCGTTCGGCGACGAGCCGGGCCTGCTCGAAATAGAGGAACGTACTGACCGTCGCCAGCAAGATGACGAACGCGGCGATGCCCAGCAGGTAGGGTGAGCGCAGCACACGCGTGAGCCCACTGAACGGATTGCCAGCAATGGGCCGCCTGGGACTTTCGGCCTGCGCAGCGCCGGAACGCCCTGCTCCGCCCTCTTCCCGCCAATTCATGAGGTATTGCTTGAGGCCGAGCGCTGCGAGCAGCAACGCGGCGGATATCATGACCAGGCCGCCGTTGCCGAGCACACCCACCAGTGCCGCACTCATGGCTGGCCCGACGAGCCCACCGACGCTGGCACCTGCCGCGATGAAGGCAAAAAGCCGCTTGGCCTGCGGGGCATCGAAGACGTCCGCCATCAGGCTCCAGGCGACCGAAACGACAAACAGGTTGTAGACGGAAAGCCAGACGTAGAAAACCCGTGCGATCCACACATTTTCTTCGTGCAGAAAAAACACTGCTGCAAAAACAAGGAGGTTGAGGCTGAAGAAGCCGTACACCCAGTCGATCAGCCGGGCTCTCGGGACACGCGAGCTCAGCCAGGCGAAGACCGGCACCGCCGCCAGCATCACGAAGAAGGTCGCGGTGAACAGCCACTGCAGATTGTCGACACCGCCCATGATGCCCATCGATTCGCGAATGGGCCGTAGCATGAAATAGCCGGCGAACAGGCAGAAGAACAGACCGAAGCCGGCCAGCGCGGGCGCGAACTCACCCTGCCCCGCATTAACGGCGCTGGCGAGGCGCCCGGCGAACGTTCTGGATGTCATCGGCGGTCAGGCGAAGAGCTGCGCGATACGTTCCCGCTGCTCTTCATCAGGCATGCGGCCCTGACCAGCCATGATGTTGTCAGCCATGTAACGTGGATTGGAGGTCGCCGGGATCGCTACTGTAACGCCGGGCGCAGATACCACGAACTTGAGCATCAACTGCGCCCAGGTGGTGACGTCGATCTCGGACGCCCAGTCCGGCAACGGCTTCTCGCGCACCTTGTTGAACAGGTCCCCCGCAGGAACGGCCGGTTGATGAGGGTGGCGATGCCATTATCCACACAGTAAGGCAGCAATCGCTTCTCGGCATTACGCGCGCCTACGGAATAATTGAACTGCACGAAGTCGACCTTATCGCGCTCCATGGCCTCGATCAGGTCCTCATGGGCAGAATCGACGTAATGCGTGATACCGATATAGCGGACGCGCCCTTCTTGCTTGAGTTCGCGCAACAGTGCCAACTGGTTGGCCGTGTCCTGAAGATTGTGGACCTGGATCAGATCGATCGTATCGGTACGCAGTGCCTTGAAGCTGGCTTCGATCTGGGCAGCGCCACGCTGCCTGCCCTGCGAGGATACCTTCGTGGCAAGGAACGTGCGCTTGCGCAGGCCGCCATCGGCCACCAGCGCGCCGGTCACCGCTTCAGCACGGCCATAGCTCGGCGCGGTATCGATGAGCCGTCCGCCGCCATTGACCAGCGTACGCAAGACATCACGAAGCGGGCTCATGGCTTCCTTGTCGTCCAGACCCACATTGAAGCTGGAGGCAGTGCCCAACCCGATGATCGGCAGCGCTTCATCGGTGCCCGGAATCGTGCGTGTAATCAGCCCATCAGCCGGTGCTGCCCAGACCCGGGCGGGCAGCAGCTGCGACATGGCCGCCAATGTGGCAAGGGATGCGGCCGATCGTACGAATTGGCGACGCGTCTGCATCGAAGGGTCTCCTGTCTGGCAAATCATTGCGGCGGCCAGGTTGACCGCGAACCCTGTCTCAACGTGGTCGACCCGCCACCATCTGTCTAGCCATGCGGGCCGTAAAGCCCACCAACGGATGACGGTTATGTTTCAGACAATGTCGTCGACTACGCCCCCATCCACGCGCAGCGCGGCACCTGAAGTAGCCGAAGCCTGCATGGAACACACGTAGACGATCATGCTGGCGACTTCTTCGGGCCGCGCGGCTCGCCCGATAACGGAGCTTGGCCGATTGGCTTTCACGAAATCGGTCGCGACGTCTTCCACGTCGCGGCCTTCCTGTTCGGCCTGGTCCTTGAGCATGCTACGCAGCCCTTCGGACAGTGTAGGCCCGGGCAGGACCGCGTTGACGGTGACGCCCGTGCCGGCCATGCGCTTTGCCAGGCCGCGCGAGAGGCTGAGCTGGCCCGTCTTGGTAAAACCGTAATGGATCATGTCCGAAGGGATGTTGCGGGCCGACTCGGAAGAGACGAAGACCACACGGCCCCAGCCGCGCGCCTCCATGGCCGGCAGATAGGCCCTGGCCAGACGAACCCCCGACATGACGTTGATCTGGAAGAAACGCTCCCAGACATCGTCGCCGGTCTCGAAGAAGTCCTGTGCGCCGTAGATGCCCGCGTTGTTCACGAGAATGTCCAGCTCGTCTATCGCCTCACGAATCCTGGCGACGCCGTGGGCGTCACTAAGGTCTGCGACTACACCGATGAAGTCAGCACCAGGAACCGCGTTCGAAAGGCGCGACACCGCATCGTCTACCGAGGCCTGGGTTCGCCCGTTCACTGCAACGCGAGCACCGGCTTCGGCCAGCCCCTGAGCCGTTGCGAAGCCGATACCAGCCGTCGAAGCCGTGACCAGCGCGGTCTTGCCGGAAAGGTCGATTTTCATGGTTGGATTCCACCTGTCTCGAGACCGCATGCGAACGCGTGCGGACGCTGTACAAAAGGGAGCCAGGCGGTCATGCGCCTGGCTCCGGTGACAAGGTCACTCCTTGCCCAGGGCTTCCTGCTTCTCGAGGAATTCCTTCTGCAGCAGGGCATCTGCTTCTGCGCGGCTCTCCTCGGCAAGTGGATCGTTGAGTTCGCCCGACGACATCGGTTTGGCATTGAGCCGTCCCATCATGTGCTCGAGGGCGTGATGCATCTTGTCCGCCGCGCCAGCCACGGCCAGGTCGACCGATTCAGCCTTGTGCGTCACCGAAACGGGCTGATGATTGCGCGGGCGCGCTTCGATCTGGCATCGCTTGTCATCCGCACCCGCCTTCTGGGCGTTCTCGTCGCCGATATGCACCTCCACCCGGGACAGCAGGTCGCTGTAGCGCTCAAGACGATCCGCCACGACACCACCGACCCAGGCCTGGAGGCTCTCTCCGCCTTCCATCTGAGGGCTGTTAACAAGAACCTGCATAGTGACTACCTCATTGGGGACATGTGTACATTCGAGAATCACAGCCCGCCCAAGGTTCAGCCCGGCATGTCGCAATGCGTGCCAGATCCCTCACGGGCACTGCGCGTTTTCGTTAACATCGGTGCCGCTTCGTCCAGATAGGGAAATTGTCCGATGAGCCTTACCTCCATTCTCGTGCTGGTTGCGATCGCCGCGGCCGCGCTCTATGTCATCAGCCTCTACAACCGCCTGGTGACCTTGCGGGCACGCTATCGCAACGCGTTCGCCCAGATCGAGGTGCAACTCAAGCGCCGCTATGACCTCATCCCCAATCTGGTGGAAACGGCCCGTGCCTACCTGACGCACGAGCGCGAAACCCTCGAAGCGGTAACCGCTGCGCGGGCCGGCGCGCTGGCCGGACTCGGCGCAGCCGCCGCACGCCCAGGCGATGCCGCCGCTCTGGGGCAACTGGCCACGGCCGAAGGCGCCCTGCGCCAGAGCCTGGGCCGGCTGAACGTGACGATGGAGGCCTATCCCGACCTCAAGGCATCCGAGAACATGGGGCAGCTATCGGAAGAGCTGTCGAGCACCGAAAACCGAGTGGCCTTCGCACGCCAGGCGTACAACGATGCAGTGATGGAGTACAACACCTATCGGCAGAGCTTCCCTCCCGTGGTTTTCGCGAGCATCTTTGGACATGGTGAAGATGCGGCGCTGCTGACCTTCGAAGAAGGCCAGGCGCTGCAGCAGGCGCCTCGCGTCAGCTTCTAAAGGCCCGACATGGATTTCTTCGAAGAGCAGGACCGGGCGCGTCGCAATACCGCCCGGCTGATCCTGCTGTTGGTCGCGGCCGTCGTCTCGCTGGTGCTGGTTTCGTCCGCGGCGGTGCTCTGGGCGTTTCCGTCGGCGCGGTACGACCCGCTGTTCGTCGTGTCCCGGGTGGGCGGCCTCGTAATAGCCGTCGTACTCATCGGCTGGGCCTACAAGGCTTTCCAGCTCCGACACGGCGGGCACGCGGTGGCGAACAGGCTGGGTGGGCGGCCCATCGTTTCACCGGAGACACTCGCCGAGAAGCGCGTGATTGCTGTTGTCGAGGAGATGGCCATCGCTGCCGGGATGCCGGTGCCTTCGGTGTACGTTTTGGACGATGATGCGATCAATGCTTTCGCCGCAGGCCGCTCGTCCGGCGATGCGGTTATCGGCGTGACGCGCGGCGCCATCGAATACCTGTCCCGGGACGAACTGCAGGGCGTCATCGCTCATGAGTTCAGTCATATCTTCCACGGCGACATGCGCCTGAACATGCACCTCATCTCGGTGCTCCACGGGATTCTGCTGCTGGGCCTCATCGGCCGTGTCCTCGCCGACGGAGGGCGCCATGCTAGCTTGCCCACTTCCCGGCGCAGCGACAGCAAAGACAACCCGGCGGCCTTCATCCTCCTGCTGGGTATTGGCCTGATCGTCGTCGGCTATGCCGGCACGTTGTGCGGCCACCTCATCAAGGCCGCCGTAAGCCGCCAGCGCGAGTATCTCGCTGACGCCTCAGCTGTTCGCTATACCCGGAACGCAGACGGCATCCTGGGGGCGCTGAAACGTATCGGAGGCTTCGCGGGCTCTGTGCTTCGCTCACGCCATACGGCCGAATACAGCCATCTCTATTTCAGTAATGGCGTGCCCATGCGCTTCGGTGGCTGGCTCGATACCCATCCCGCCCTCGAGGAGCGAATACGCCGGCTGGAACCTGGCTGGGATGGCTCCCTGGATGACTACCGCCGGGGCCACGGAATGCTGCCGCCTTCGAGCCTCGCGCCTGGTTTCACGGGGCTGGCGGCCGCTGTCGAGAATGTCGGTCAACCGGATGGCCTCCAGCTCGAAGCGGCCCGCGAAACCCTGAGCGGGCTACCCGAAACCCTGACCAGCGCAGCTCACCATTTGGAGGGTGCCCAGGCGCTGCTATACGGCGTGTTGCTGGGTGCGAACGCCGAGCACCGCCAGCACCGTAGGGCTCGGCTTGCGACGCATGTCGACGGTTCACTGCTCACATGGCTCGATCGGCTGGAACCGGCACTGAGCGGGCTCGACACGTTGCAGCGGTTGCCGCTGCTCGAGATGACGTTTCCCGCGCTGCGTCAGATGGAGCCATACGCACGGCAAAAGCTCGCCGCTACGCTGCGCACGGTCGTCATCGACGACGGTGACGTTGGGCTGCTCGACTGGACCCTGTTGCGCATCCTCGAACGCAATCTGGGGAGGCGCCAGCGCCTTCCCCGCCACCTACTGTCACTGACCGCACTGGAACCCGAGGTCGCTGTTGTGCTCGCTGCGCTTGCGCGCAAGGGAAATCACAGGAACACGTCGGCCGAGGGCGCGTTCCAGGATGGCTGGACGGTGCTTCCTTATCCGACAAGAAGCCTCAAGGGGTCTGATGCCCTTGATATCCGTGAGTTGGATCGTGCTGCGCAGCGCCTGGAGCGGCTCAAGCCCTTGGATAAACCCAGACTCCTTAAAGCGATGGCGCGGTGCATCGAGCATGACGGCCAGGTGAACGCATCAGAAGCCGAGCTATTCCGCGCGATCGCCGACATGCTGGACTGCCCCATGCCTCCTCTTCAGGTACCGCTCGCCCACGTCCCAACAAAGCGGACTACTACGGCTTGAGACAGCGCCGCGTATCCACCGGAGTACGCGGTGTTGCATAGGCAGCGTCATCGTCGCTGCAGATAATGTCGACCAGCCCAGGGCTAGGTCCTGACGGGTTGATGAGACAAAGCGCTACAAGCCCTGCCTGGCCCTCGGCGCCGTCTCAAAGCGCCCAGCACGCCAGCCTGCACCCTTTAATCCGTATGTTTGCTTGAGCGCGCCCATCCATTGGGTGGCATATCAGGACGTATAGAGAATGACGAGGACTAGAAACGAAAAAGCCGCCCGAAGGCGGCTCTTTCACGACGTTGCGGCTTACAGCTGCGGACCGGCGGCCTTGATAGACTCGGATACGTCGAACTTCTGGAAGTTGTCGATAAACAGCTTGGCGAGGCCTTTGGCGGCTTCATCGTAGGCGTTTTTGTCTGCCCAGGTGTTACGTGGGTTGAGCAGCTCGGTATCGACACCCGGGACTGCTTTTGGCACGTCCAGATTTATGATTGGCAGGTGTTCGGTTTCTGCACCGACCAGCGCACCGCTCTGGATGGCAGCGATGACGCCACGAGTGGTCGGGATGCTGAAGCGCTTGCCAACGCCGTAACCACCGCCGGTCCAGCCGGTGTTCACGAGGTACACCTTGGAACCGAAGGCCTGAATACGCTTGATCAGCAGCTCGGCATAGACACCCGCCGGGCGGGCGAAGAACGGCGCGCCGAAGCAGGTGGAGAAAGTGGACTTGATACCAGCGCCCGAGCCCATTTCCGTGGAGCCAACCAGCGCGGTATAGCCCGACAGGAAGTGGTAGGCAGCCTGCTCGTTATTCAGGATCGACACAGGAGGCAGAACACCGGTCAGGTCGCACGTCAGGAAGATGACAGCGTTAGGCTCACCACCGAGGTTCTTGTCCGAACGCTTCTCGACGAACTCCAGCGGGTAAGCCGCACGGCTGTTCTGGGTCAGGCTGTCATCGGCATAGTTCGGGACGCGGTTTTCATCCAGTACGACGTTCTCAAGAACGGCGCCGAAGCGGATGGCATTCCAGATGACCGGCTCATTCTTCTCGGACAGGTCGATGCACTTCGCGTAGCAACCCCCTTCCATGTTGAAAACGACGCCCGTGCCCCAACCGTGCTCGTCGTCACCGATCAGGTAACGGCTCGGGTCAGCGGAGAGGGTGGTCTTGCCAGTGCCCGACAGGCCGAAGAACAGCGTGACGTCGCCGTCTTCGCCAATGTTCGCGGCACAGTGCATCGGCAGGACGTCGGCGTCGGGGAGCAGGAAGTTCTGGACCGAGAACATGGCCTTCTTCATTTCACCGGCGTAGCGCATGCCGGCGATGAGGACCTTCTTGGCCGCGAAGTTGATGATGACGCAACCGTCGGAGTTGGTGCCGTCACGCTCGGGAACGCATTCGAAGTTGGCGACGTTCAGAACCTGCCACTCTTCGTTACCGCGCGGGTTGTAGGTCTCGGGGTTGATGAACAGGCAACGGCCGAACAGGTTCTGCCAGGCAGTCGCGGTAGTCATCTTGACCGCGAGGTAGTGATCTTCGGAGGAACCTACATGCACATGGGAGACGAAGTGCTCCTGAGCATCATTGAACGCCTTTACGCGGTCCCAGAGCGCATCGAACTTCTCGGCGGAGAAAGGGCGGTTGATGCTGCCCCAGGCGATCTGCGACTGGGTGCCGGACTCTTCGACAATGAAGCGGTCGGCAGGCGAACGGCCGGTACGGTGGCCTGTTTCCACGACCAGCGAGCCATTGGCGGCAAGTTTACCCTCGCCGCGACGGATCGCCTCTTCGGCGAGCTGGGCGGCGCTGATGTCGGTATACACGGTGGCTTGCGTCATGTGAGTTCCCCATCGGCTAACGGCCGATTTTTTAAGCGAGCTGTAGCCAAGACAGCGCCGGGCTACAAGCACAAAAGTGCGCTGGATTATGCCAGAAATGGACGTGATGGGTAGGAGCCTATGAATCGACAAAAGGTTCCGATGCCCGCAGCGCTTTTTGAAGCGCGTCACACCACAGTGCCATCTGCCCAAGCAGACAATCATCTGGGCGCGACGCGAGCGGTCAATGACGTGTCTGGGATGGGGCCTGGCTGCCGCCGCCGGCGAACAATTGGGCGACATCCGCCGCATCGAATTCATAGCGCTGGTTACAGAACTGGCAGTCAATCGTGACGGTGCCGCCGCTCTCTTCCACCAGCGCTTCAGCGTCGGCCTTGCCCAGGCTGACGAGCGCATTTGCCGATCGCTCGCGCGAGCAGCTGCATTCGAAGCGCAGCGCGAGCGGATCGAAGAGCCGCACCGCTTCTTCGTGATAGAGACGATGGAGGATCGTCTCGTTATCCAGACCGAGCAGCTCTTCCGTTGTCAGCGTGTCGGCAAGCGTGGTCAGGTGCTCCCAATTGTTGGCGCGCTCCTGTGGATCCTTCTGACGGTCCGCTGGCAACGCCTGTAATAGAAGACCGCGCGCCTGACGACCGTCAGCCCGCAACCAGAACCGCGTCGGCAGCTGTTCGGAATTCGCGAAATAGCCGGTCAGGCACTCAGAGAGGTCATTCCCTTCCAGCGGCACGATGCCCTGATAACGCTGGCCATCGCGCGGATCGACCGTGAGGGTCAGTACACCTTCGGGCATCAACTGACGCATGCCCGCATCGGGCTCGATCTGCTCGGCGTGGTAGCGCGCGATCCCGCGAACCTCCCGGTCGCTCGAGCACTCCACCATGATCAATGGCACAGCGCCTGAAGAACGCGCCTGCAGCACGAGCAAGCCGTCGAACTTCAACGTCCCGACAAGCAACGACGCTGCTGCAAGCAGCTCGCCGAGCAACTGCGCAACCGGCTCCGGGTAGGGATGCTTGGCGAGTACATGCCGATAGCTTTCGCCGAGGGTGGCCAATTCGCCACGGACATCGGTCTCGTCGAACAGAAAACGTTGGGTGATATCGGACATGCCGGTCTCGCTGGCTATTTGAAATAGCGGCCAATTTTAGGCGCAAAGCGGGCCCCGACCAAGCACCGGGTATCTTCTGCAGCAATGGTTTTCGTATCCCGAAAAAGGCCTTGTGTCGGGCATATCTGAACGGCGCCTGAACAGGCGAAACAGCTGACCTGAACGTGGATCGTTAGCTCCCTATCATGGCCGGCTCAGTTTTGTTCAGGCAGGACCGCTCAATGTTACAAACACCCGATTCGCGCTGGCGCCCCGCGTCGTGGCTGGCGCTTCATGCCCTGGCCGTCCTGGTCATGGCCAGCTGGCTCTGGTCGCCGACTCGCTCTCTGTGGGACGCCGCCGACGTGGGCGCATTCCACCTGCTGAACGGATCACTGGGCCACAATGACGCCTGGGACGTCACGTGGGCACTTGCCAGCACCCGCGTCTGGGACGTGGTCGTTGGCGGATTGATGCTGCTGCTGTTCATTCGCGAGGACTGGGTCTTTCCCCGCAGCGGCGTTCGCCGTGCCCTCTTCATTTTCCTCGGCGTGCTGCTGGTCCTTGTCGTGGTCCGTGTAGTCTTCACGAAAGTCGGCGAAGCCGTAGGTTGGCAGCATGCGAGCCCGTCAGACCAGCTTCCCGGCGCACACTTCCTGAGCCAACAATTTCCGATGTTCGAGCGCCTGCTCGAGATCAAGGATCGTTCCAGCAAGAGCTTTCCGGGCGACCATGCATCGGTGCTGCTGACCTGGGGCCTGTTCATGGCGATGTTCTGTCAGGGCGGCAAGCGCATGCTGTTCATCATGCTCGCCCTGTTGTTCTGCTTGCCCAGGCTTGTCGCAGGCGCGCACTGGTTCAGTGATGACTTCGCCAGCGGTCTGACCATCGCGCTGCTCTCTGTGGCCTGGGGCTACTTCACGCCAATCGGCGCATACGTCGCCAATGGCCTTGAATGGTGTGCAAAGCCCTTCGTCGCCTTGGCTGGCTATATTCCCGGCATCCGCGCCATGGCTGTCTTCGAACAAGAGCAAGCCACCGGCCGCTAAGCCAAAGCGCCGATAGCGACAAGACAAGAGTGCCGGTCGCTTTGACGACACGCGGGGCTCATCCGAAGACGCCCCGCTTTGCTGCGACCCATTCAACTGTTGCCACGTTACCGTTTCATGACAGACACGCTACGCCTCGTCGTCCTGCCATTCGCCGGTGCCGCCCCGCAGGTAGTAAAGCTGCCGCCGCTGCTTCTTGGTCGGCCTGCCTTCGGTCTGCACGCCGATAGCGCCCGCCTTGCGCATGGCCGCGGCCTGCTCGCGCTTGCGAATGCTCTCTTCAGTCTCTTCGTAGAGTGTCTGCGCCTCGGGCGCGCCACGCCTGACGGACGATAGGGCCTTGACCACGACCCTGCGTTCATCGAACCCGGTCCGCAGCGTCAACTCTTCGCCGATTCTGGGCTCCTTGCTGGGCTTGCAACGGTCCCCACCACAGTGCACCTTACCGCCTTCGATTGCCTCTTTGGCCAAGGCACGCGTCTTGTAGAAGCGCGCCGCCCATAGCCATTTATCGAGGCGAACCTTGCCATCGCTCTTTTCGCTCATGCAGCATCCCGTGACGTGATATATGCGCATCGCAGCACGAAACGCGCGCCGCCGCAAACGGCGAACGCCGACCGGAGCGGACGCATCCTGATCCGCCGTGATGGTCAGAGGCATGAGCGTGAATGTAGAACCGTCACGCAGCCTGCACAGGATCGTGTTTTGGCCCGTATGACAAATAGCCCGACGGAACCTTATCGTGAAGACTTTCGACCATCTGTCCGTGATCGGGCTGCGCGAATGGATCAACCTGCCTGACCTGGGCATGGTGGGCCTACGGGCCAAGATCGACACCGGGGCCAGCACGTCAGCGTTGCACGCCAGCGATATCGTGGAATTCGAACGGGACGGTCGAGCCTGGGTGAGATTCACCGCCTACATCGGTACGCAAGTGCAGCGGCGTCACCGGTGCGAGGCGGAGCTGGTTGCGGTCAAAACAATCAAGAGTTCCAACGGCCACGCCCAGAAACGTCATGTGATCCGAACATTGTTGACGCTCGGTGATCGAAGCTGGCCCGTAGAGTTTACGCTCGCGAGCCGAAAGACTATGCAGTACCGCGTTCTGCTAGGCTCGAAAGCGCTGATTGCGGGCCAGTTGGTGGTCAATCCGGCCCTCAAATACGTACAAGACAAACCTCTGCTCTCCACTCCGTCCGGTGCCCAATGAAGATCGCCATTTTGTCGCGTAACCCGCGCCTGTATTCCACGCGCCGCCTCATCGAGGCCGGCGAACAGCGCGGCCATGAAGTGCGCGTCATCGATACGCTGCGCGCCTACATGAACATCGCGAGCCACAAGCCGCAGATCCACTATCGAGGCAAGCCGCTGGAGGGCTTCGATGCGGTGATCCCGCGCATCGGTGCATCCGTGACCTTCTATGGCTGCGCTGTATTGCGGCAGTTTGAAATGATGGGCGTTTTCCCCCTGAACGAATCGGTCGCGATCAGCCGTTCACGAGACAAGCTGCGTTCGCTGCAATTGCTATCGCGCAAAGGCATAGGCCTGCCGGTCACCGGCTTCGCCCATTCGCCAGACGACGTGCCTGACCTCATCGAGATGGTCGGCGGCGCACCGCTGGTAATCAAGCTGCTCGAAGGCACTCAGGGCATCGGCGTGGTGATGTGCGAAACGGAGAAAGCGGCCGAATCGGTGCTGGAAGCCTTCATGGGTCTCAAGCACAACATCATGGTGCAGGAGTACATCCGCGAGGCGGGCGGTGCGGACATCCGCTGCTTCGTCGTGGGCGACAAGGTCATCGCCTCCATGAAGCGTCAGGCGCCTCCCGGTGAGTTTCGCTCGAACCTGCATCGTGGCGGCACGGCGAGCCTCATCAAGATCACCCCTGAAGAGCGCTCTACGGCCATCCGTGCAGCCAAGGTAATGGGTCTGAACGTGGCCGGTGTCGACATCCTGCGCTCCAACCACGGCCCGCTGGTCATGGAGGTCAACTCCTCGCCCGGCCTGGAAGGGATCGAGACGACCACCGGCAAGGACGTGGCCAGCATGATGATCGAATACCTGGAAAAGAACGCCGAACACGGCCTGACCCGCACGCGAGGGAAGGGCTGATGTACGAGCGCTTCAGCCTGCCCGGCAAGGTCGCCCTCATCACGCCAGCGTCGGCAATCGATGAAACCGTGCTGGACAACACCCTACGGCGCCTCGACGAGCTGAACATCGGCTATTGGCTCGGCGAACACGTGCGGGCGCGGCATCGCTACCTGGCCGGAACCACAGAACAGCGCCTGTCGGACCTGCATGCGGCCTTCGAGGCGCCGGACGTGACCGCCGTGTGGACGCTTCGTGGCGGCTACGGTTGCGCCCAGCTTCTGCCCGGCATCGATTGGCCCAGGCTCCAGCAGGCCTCGGCGCGCCCACTGATGGGGTTTTCCGATGTCTCGGTACTGCTGAGTGCCTTCCATCGGCATGGCCTGCCGGCGATTCACGGCCCCCAGGCTGGCGCCCTGGGCCAGCCCGTGCCGGAAGACGAAACCGAACGTGTCGAACGGGAAGGTTCACTGGCGTCGTTGCAGGCTCTGCTATCGACGGGCACGGGCCATTTCGACCTTGAGCATATCGCCGGCCCCGACCATGCGGCGGAAGGCGAGCTGATCGGCGGCAATCTCACCGCCCTGGCGAGCGCCTGCGGTTCGGATGACGGGCTATACGTCCCGGAGCAAGCCATCCTGCTGCTGGAAGACGTCGGCGAAGCGTACTACCGGCTAGAACGCAGCCTTTACCAGGTGCTGCGAGAACTCGATCCGACACGTATTGCGGCCGTCTGCCTCGGGCACTTTACCGATTGCCCGCGCCGCAATGTCGCGCACAGTCTGGAAACCATCGTGGCCGAGCACCTCGCCCCGCTCGGCATTCCGCTTTACCGCGGTCTGCCTGTCGGGCACGGCAGTGAAAACCATGCGTGGCCCTACGGAAAGCGCGCGCTCCTGAAGGCCGGCCGGCTCAGCTGGTAACGTCTGATCGCAGCTCAGTGTCGCGTTGTATTGCTCGGGCGGCGCTTGGTGGCGAGGTAGTGCTCGAACAGCTGGTTGGCATTGCCGAGCGACATCAGGTGAGCGTAGACCCAACCCAGGAAGCCATGGCGATTCAGTTCGAGTACCTGGTCATCTGCCAGCGCCAGGAATCGCTCCTCGTTGACCGCCTGGAAGTCGCTCAGCACGAACTGATTACCGCTGCGATGGGTGAGCTTGAGTGAACGAGGCTCCAGCAGATCGAGTCGCTTGAGCGTCTCGACGAATAGCCGGGTGCGCTCCATTTCCTTCGTGAAGTTCTGCAGGAAGCCAATCATCTCGTCCAGGAAGGCGCTGTTGCTGCCGTCCGCCTCGAACAATGCTTTGCCTTCGGATTCGTTCCAGCCCTCATACGCTGCATCCAGGCACACGGTGAAATTCTGCGCACCGTCCTGTGCCAGCACGAATGGATAGCGTCGGACAAAGGCGGGAATATAGGTGTTGGGCTGCCATTGTTGCGCATCGTCCAGATAGCCATTGTGGCCCTTCTCAAGGCCGAGCAACGCAATCGGCGTGGGGTCCGCCCGGTCACCGATGAACACGATGGGGTAGTGCCGAGCCGCATGGAAGAATTCGAGCCCTGCCAACGGCACCAGATGCATGCCCGACGCGAACGCGCTGTTTTCCACCGGCTTGAGCCGAAGCGATTTATGTTCGTCGCGATTCAGCGCCTTGATGTCGCGGTAGAAGAGCAGCGTCGTCATGAGGGCAGTGTCTCCTGCTGAAAAGGCAATGCTGCTATGAGTGATAGGGCCTCGATTTGTTGCATCGTCCTATCAGCCGTCGCAGTGCCGCAGCGCAGCGGCAGATGCGCTAAGCGTAGCCCATTGCACCCTCGTTACGCTGCACCACGCCCCTGATATCGCCTGAATTTCGGTGTTACGCCGCACCCCGCGGGAGCATGAGCCCAACCGGCAATAGCACCCGGGCCTCCAGCCCCCCGCCTGAGCGGTTGCGCAGCTCGACACTGCCACCATGAAGCGACGCGATACGTTTGACGATGGCCAGCCCCAGGCCGGTGCCCTTGCTGCTGCGCGCACGGTCGCCGCGGGTGAAGGGGTTGAAGATGCTTTCCAGCTCGGCCGGCTCGATCCCGGCGCCGCGGTCGAGAACGCTCAGCACGATATACGGCGCGCTGGAGTCGCCAGACACGAACGCCGCGACTTCCACGCCGTTGGCACCACCATGGTTGAGCGCGTTTTCGATGAGGTTGACCAGTAAGCGCTTCATCGAAACCCGGCGCAGGGGAAACAACGGCAGCGGCTCCAGGAAGAGCCGGACTTGCGTTTCATTGCTGTTGTAAGGCGCCGCCACCTCACGGATGAGCGCATCCAGGTCCCCGGTTTCCACGGGTTCGTCTCGGCCGTCCCGAACGAAGGCCAGGAACTGATCGAGGATCTGGTCCATGTCCTCGATGTCGCGAACCATGTCTTCAGTGAGCTCGTTGTCGGTGCTCATGAGCTCAAGTGACAGACGCAGACGGGTCAGCGGTGTGCGCAGGTCATGGGAAACACCGGCCAGCATGAGTTCCCGTTCCTGCGCGGCCTGCTCGATGTCTTCGAACATCTGGTTGAACGCCCGGTACAGATCGGCCATCTCGCTCGGCGTATCGCTGACCGGCAAGCGCACCCGCCGGCCCTGGCCGAATTCGCGCGCCGCGTTCACCAGACGTTTGTGTGGGGCGTTGAGCTGGCGAACGAAGATCCACGCCGCCGCCGTCGACAGGAAGCCAATGCCGAAGAACCAGCCCAACACGCTCCAGATCCGCTGGCCACGCAGCGGATGGGGGTACATGGGCACCTTGATCCAGTCGGGGCCAAGATTCGGCGCGTAGACCCAAAGGCTTGGAGGGCTCTGGATGCGATAACGCACTTGGGTCTCAGGTCCGAGCTCCGCCTGCATCTGCTGCTCGAAGATCGGACTGTATGGCCAATGATACTCGCCCGGAGGAACGGCCTCGCGCGATTCGACCTTGAGGCCCGCCGCCTTGGCGATCTGGGGCCTGTCCTCAGGGCTGGCTGCCCAGTAGGCACGCAGGGTCAGCCCCGCCCCATGGCTGTACTGGCGGTCGACGATCATGTCCTCGTTGGCCATGAGGTAGACCAGCGTCAGTGCCTTCGAGAACAGCACGACGACCAGAACCAGCCAGAGCGTCCGGGCGAAAAAGCTTTGAGGGAACCAGAGGGGGGTTTTCATGCGGTGCGTAGCGGGCCCGACGATGACTCAGCCCGCGCTGCGGCGCGCGACAAGCCGCGCGCCGAGCCAGGGGTGGATTTCACTTGTTGCCGTCCGGCACGAACACATAGCCAACGCCCCAGACGGTCTGGATGTAGCGCGGCTTGGACGGGTCGGGCTCGATCAGGCGGCGCAGGCGGGATATCTGAACGTCGATCGAGCGCTCCAGGGCGTCCCATTCCCGGCCGCGGGCCAGGTTCATGAGCTTGTCACGGGTCAACGGTTCACGGGCATGTTGCACCAGCGCCTTGAGCACGGCGAACTCGCCGGTGGTCAGCATATGGACTTCATCGCCCTTGCGAAGCTCACGGGTCGCCAGCGACAGGGCATAGTCGCCGAACGTCACCGTGGCGTCTTCGCTCGCCGGCGCACCGGGCACGACGGGTGCCTGCCGGCGCAGGACGGCCTTCACCCGCGCCAGCAGCTCACGTGGATTGAAGGGCTTGGCCAGGTAATCATCGGCGCCGCCTTCCAGACCCTGGATGCGGCTGCCCTCGTCGCCCTTGGCGGTGAGCATGATGATCGGTACCTGATTGTTCGATTCACGCAGGCGCTTGCAGGCAGACAGGCCGTCTTCGCCCGGCATCATCAGGTCGAGCACGATGATATGGAACAGCTCGCGGGCCAGCAGACGATCCATCTGCTCGGTATTTTCGACGGCACGGACGCGATAACCCTGCTCGTCCAGAAAGCGTTCGAGCAGCCGACGCAGACGCGCGTCGTCATCGACTACCAGGATTTTCTCGCCCTCGGCTACCGGGGTGCTGTTGCTCATAGGAACTCCCATTCAGAGATGCCGGCATTATGACGTAGCCAAAATGGCGGCGTTCCCGGCCATTGTTAACAGATTTTACGCTCGTGCCATCTATTTACTAACGAAGCCGTGCTGCCCGATGGCGCCTGACCTGTGCGAAACGCGCCGGTATACTCCCGCGCCTTTAGCGTCGTTCGTGGCTGCCGAACCCTGCCTGCTTGGTATCCGCAACCACCCTGAACGGCTCAGAGGGCGCTTTTGCCCGCTTCGTTCCTCCAACCAGGTTTTTTCATGGACAGCATCAACACGCGCATCGCCGAAGAACTGGGTGTTCGCCCGCAACAGGTCGCCGCCGCCGTAGCCCTGCTCGATGAAGGCTCCACCGTACCCTTCATCGCTCGCTACCGGAAGGAAGTCACCGGCAGTCTCGACGACACGCAACTGCGTACCCTGGAAGAGCGCCTGCGCTACCTGCGCGAGTTGGATGAGCGTCGCGCCAGCATTCTGGCCAGCATCGAGGAACAGGGAAAGCTGACGCCGGAGCTGGCACGCGAGATCAACCTCGCCGACACCAAGACCCGCCTGGAAGACCTCTATCTGCCCTACAAGCAGAAGCGCCGCACCAAGGGTCAGATCGCTCTCGAAGCCGGGCTCGGTGAGCTGGCCGACGCGTTGTTCGCAGATGCCGCCCTGGTACCCGAGCAGGAAGCCGAGCGCTTCGTCGATGCCGAGAAGGGTTTTGCCGATATCAAGGCCGTGCTCGAAGGCGCCAAGTACATCCTGATGGAACGCTTTGCCGAAGATGCCGACCTGCTCGCGCAGCTGCGGGGTTTCCTCAAGGACAATGCCACCCTGGCGGCCCGCGTAACCGCTGGCAAGGAAGCCGAAGGTGCGAAGTTCAGCGATTATTTCGAGCATGACGAGCCGCTCAAGAACGTGCCGTCGCATCGCGCGCTCGCCATCTTCCGCGGTCGTAACGAAGGCATTCTGAGCGTAGCGCTCAAGGTCGGCGAAGAAGCGCCCGGCACCATGCACCCGTGCGAAGTCATGATTGGCGAACGCTTCGGCATCGCCAACCGGGGCCGCGCCGCAGACAAATGGCTTTCCGAAGTCGTCCGCTGGACCTGGAAGGTCAAGCTTTACACCGCGCTGGAAACCGACCTGCTCGGCGAAGTACGCGATAGCGCCGAAGATGAAGCGATCAGCGTGTTCGCTCGTAACCTGCATGACCTGCTGCTCGCCGCGCCCGCCGGACCACGCGCCACATTGGCGCTCGACCCTGGCCTGCGTACCGGCTGCAAGGTTGCGGTCGTCGATACCACTGGCAAGCTCCTGGATACCGCGACGGTGTACCCCCACGCACCCCGCAACGACTGGAACGGCACCCTCGCCGTGCTGGCCAAGCTCTGCGCTAAGCACGGCGTCGACCTCATCGCCATCGGCAATGGCACCGCCAGCCGTGAGACCGACAAGCTCGCAGCGGACCTCATCAAACAGGTGCCCGGTCTCAAGCTCACCAAAATCATGGTCAGCGAAGCTGGCGCATCGGTGTACTCGGCGTCGGAGCTGGCTGCCAGGGAATTCCCGGACCTCGACGTGTCGCTGCGCGGCGCCGTCTCCATTGCACGCCGCCTGCAGGACCCATTGGCCGAGCTGGTGAAGATCGACCCGAAGTCGATTGGCGTCGGCCAGTACCAGCACGACGTTTCTCAGTTGAAACTGGCTCGCTCGCTCGATGCCGTGGTGGAAGACTGCGTGAACGCCGTCGGCGTCGACGTGAATACGGCTTCTGCCGCGCTTCTGGCGCGCATCTCAGGCCTGAATGCCACGCTGGCGCAGAACATCGTGCAGTTCCGGGATGCCAATGGCGCCTTCACCAGCCGCGCAGCGCTCAAGAAAGTGCCTCGCCTGGGTGACAAGACGTTCGAACAGGCAGCCGGCTTCCTGCGCGTCATGAACGGTGACAACCCGCTGGATGCCTCGGCGGTTCACCCGGAAACCTACCCGCTCGTACAGCGCATCGCGACCGACACCGGACGCGACATCCGCTCGCTGATCGGTGACACGGCCTTCCTCAAGCGGCTCGATCCCAAGCAGTTCACCGACGAAACCTTCGGCCTGCCCACCGTGACCGACATTCTCGGCGAACTCGACAAGCCTGGCCGCGACCCGCGCCCCGAGTTCAAGACGGCCGAGTTCCAGGATGGCGTCGAAACGCTCAAGGACCTCAAACCCGGCATGACGCTCGAGGGCGTCGTGACTAACGTCACTAACTTCGGTGCGTTTGTCGATATCGGTGTCCACCAGGACGGCCTGGTGCACATCAGCGCGCTTTCAGAGAAGTTCGTGAAGGATCCGCGCGAAGTCGTGAAAGCCGGTGACATCGTCAAGGTGAAGGTCATGGAAGTGGATATTCCACGCAATCGCGTTGGTCTGACCATGCGCATGAGCGACACCCCTGGTGCGTCGCCGTCCGGCGACAAGGCAGAGCGAACCAAAGGCGGCCGTCAGGGCCAGGCCCCGCGCAGCGAACGCCATTCCCGTCAGGACAAGCCCGCACCCGCCAACGGCGGCATGGCGGCTCTGTTCGCGAACGCCAAGCAGCTGAGGAAGTGACATGAGCCTGCAAAAGGAATCCATCGGTGCCAGCAGTGCCTTCGGGCGCTTGCTGGGCCTGAAGATCGTGCGCGCGGAAAACGGCGAAGCCGAGATCCACATGAGCATGAAGGACGAACTGACCAACCTGCACGGCAAGCTCCACGGTGGCGCCCTCTTCTCGCTCATCGACACTACTCTTGGGCAGGCCAGTCACAGCCTGACCGATGGCACACCCAGTAGCGTCACGCTCGAGTGCAAGGTCAATTACATTCGCCCGGTGACTGAAGGCGATCTGACCTGCATTGCCAAGGTCCTGCATGCCGGGCGCAAGACCCAGGTGCTCGAAGCGCGGGTCGAGCAGAACGGCAAGCTCGTCGCCCTCGCACAGTCCACCTTTGCCGTGGTCAGTTGACCCACTGAACGCCCGGGCCTGGCCGCTTGTCGGTGACACGACGGAGGCCCGAGCGAAACGCCTCATTTCGATATTGCGCGCGCGCCCCAGTGGCGAGCATGCTGTGCAGTCCGTGCGGACACCGTGTTCCGTGCAACCGACTTGTAGTGTGGCGGATCGGCCCCCATCTTGTGGGGCCCGCTGCGGAAGGAATACACATCTTGAACGAGCTTCTTTCTCGTCGCCTGGCACTGCTAGGCACGCCTGCCAACCTGCCACTGCTCGTCCAAGGCCAGCATGGAATCGAACGTGAGACGCTACGCGTCAATCCCAACGGCACGCTGGCGCTGACCGCACACCCTGCCGCGCTGGGCTCAACGCTGACCCATGACCGCATCACGACGGACTATGCCGAAGCGCTGCTGGAATTCATTACGCCCACAAGCCACCTACCTGCACAAACGCTGGAGCAGCTGGAGCAGATTCACCGGTTCGTCTACAGCAAGCTCGACGGCGAGCTGCTGTGGAGCCCGTCCATGCCGTGCCCGCTGCCGGAAGAAGCCGACATCCCGATCGCTTATTACGGCGAATCGCTAATTGGTCGCCTTAAGCACGTTTACCGCAAGGGCCTCGCGCTGCGCTACGGCAAGACGATGCAGTGCATTGCCGGCATCCACTACAACTTCTCCCTGTCCGAGGACATCTGGGCATTGCTGCGTGATGAAGAAGGCAGCGAAGCCGATGCCCAGACGTTCCAGTCCGAACGCTACATTGCGTTGATCCGCAATTTCCGTCGCTACAGCTGGCTGCTGATGTACCTCTTTGGCGCATCGCCTGCGCTGGACAAGAATTTCCTGCGCGGTAACCCACACAGCCTTGAAACCTTCGACGCCGACACACTGTACCTGCCCTACGCGACCAGCTTGCGCATGAGCGATCTCGGCTACCAGAGCAATGCGCAGAAGGGCCTGACGCCGTGCTACAACAATCTGGAAAGCTACCTGTCCAGTCTGCGAAAGGCCGTGTCGACGCCCTACGCGCCCTATGTCGAGGCCGGAACCAAGCAGAACGGTGAGTGGGTCCAGCTCAACACGAACATCATCCAGATCGAGAACGAGTACTACTCAAGCATCCGACCCAAACGCGTCGCGCGCAGCGGCGAGCGGCCGATCCAGGCGTTGCGGACCCGCGGTATCCAGTACATCGAAGTTCGCTGCATCGACATCGACCCATTCCTGCCGACCGGCATCGACCTCGACGCCGCGCGTTTCCTCGACAGCTTCCTGCTGTTCTGCGCGTTGAACGACAGTCCACTACTCGAAGATGGTGATTGCGCGGCGTGCTCCGACAACTTCCTTTCGGTCGTCGAGCAAGGCCGCAAACCCGGCCTGACGCTCCGGCGCCGCGGCGAGACCATCGGCCTCAAACAATGGGCCGACGAGCTACTCGACGCGATCACACCTGTGGCGCAGATGCTCGACCGTGCCGAAGGGGGTGATGGCCATGCGACCGCTCTGGCTGCGCAGCGCGCGAAGGTCGACGATCCGGAACTGACGCCGTCCGCCCGCGTGTTGCGCGAAATGCGCCAGCATGGCGAGACGTTCACGCAATTTTCCCTGCGTCAGAGCGAGGCGCATGCGGCGTACTTCCGCAGCAACCCCCTCGATGCGGAACAGCAGCGTCGGTTCGAAGTGATGGCACAGGAATCGATCGAGCAGCAGGCCGAGACGGAGCGCCAGGACGAAGGCGACTTCGATACCTTCGTGGCGGCCTACCAGGCGAGCATCCTGTCGGTGGCGAACTGACGCGAGGGTGCCGTACCGCCTGCCTGTCAGATAGAAAAACAGCCGCTAATGCGGCTGTTTTTCGTAGAGCCCGAACCGCGCTATATGCGCCCCAGCAAGACCAGGATCAGCACGATGATGAGAATGGTCCCGACGATGCCGGACGGGCCATAGCCCCAGCTCCGGGAATGCGGAAAGACCGGCAGGCCACCGATCAGAATGATCAGCAACACGATCAGCAGAATCGTACCTAAGCCCATGATTGCTACCTTCCCTATGCTCTGAACTCCCGTCACGCCTGTCGTAACGGGATGTTACTCATTGGAGAGCAACCGAAGCGCCAAGGTTCGATGCCGCAGGTCGGCAGATGAGTGGCTCCGCCGCTCGCTAGAGCCCTTTCTCGAATATCTTGGAGTTGCGCTGGAAGTTGTACAGCGACGCCCTTGCAGCGGGCAGGCGCTCGACACCACTCGGCTCGAAGCCGCGCTCACGGAACCAGTGCGCAGTGCGGGTGGTGAGTACGAAGAGCGTTCGGAGGCCTTTGGCGCGAGCACGGGCTTCGATACGCTCGAGCAGCTCATCGCCCCGGCCGCCGTGGCGATATTCCGGGTTGACAGCCAGGCACGCCAGCTCGCCCGCATCGGAATCTGCAATGGGATACAGCGCCGCACAGGCGATGATCAAGCCATCACGCTCGACAATGGTGAACTGTTCGATTTCGCGCTCAAGCACCTCCCGGGAACGACGCACCAGAATGCCCTGCTCTTCGAGCGGTGTGATGAGATCGATCAGGCCACCGACGTCCTGGATGGTTGCTTCGCGGATCTGCTCGAATTGCTCCTGATCCACCAGCGTGCCGCCACCGTCGCGGGTGAACAGCTCGGTCAGCAGCGAACCGTTGATCGCATAGCTCACTACATGGCTGCGCTTCACACCGGCCCTGCAGGCCTGGCCCGCCGCGTCGAGCAATTCGCCCTGATAATTGCCGGCGCCCAGGCGCTGTACGTGGGCAGGCACCTGTTGCGGGCTCAGCTCGCGAATCAGGTTCCCTGCCTCATCCATCAGCCCCGGCTCGGCGCCGAACAGGATGAGCTTGTCCGCACCCAGGTCGACGGCCGCGCGCATGGCGACGTCCTCACAGGCCAAATTGAACACCTCGCCCGTAGGCGAATAGCCCAGCGGCGAAAGCAGCACGATATTGCGCTCGTCGAGCTGCCGGCCGATGCCCTTGCGGTCGAGGCGGCGGACTTCGCCGGTGTGGTGGAAATCCACACCGTCCACCACGCCAATCGGCCGCGCCGTCACATAGTTGCCGGTGGTAACGCGTAGACGGGCGCCCTGCATGGGCGAGGCAGCCATGTCCATGGACAACCGCGCTTCGATGGCGATACGCAGGGTGCCCACCGCGTCGATCACGCATTCCAGCGTCGGTGTGTCGGTAATGCGCAGGTCGCGGTAGTAACGGGGTTCAATTCCGCGAGCCGCCAGGCGCTCCCCAATCTGCGGGCGTGAGCCATGAACGAGTACCAGCCGCACGCCAAGACTGTGCAGGAGCACGAGGTCGTGAACGATATTGCCGAAGTTGGGATGGACGACGCCCTCTCCAGGCAGCATGACGACGAATGTCCGGTCACGGTGCGAGTTGATGTAGGGCGTGGAATGACGGAGCCAATTGACGTATTCGAGCATGGACGCGTTCTGTTCAGGTCAGGTTCTCCCCCGCCGGTGCGGGAGGCATGGGCCGTAGCCCTACCGCTCAGGCAAGCGGGCCAGGTGATCATCATCGTCGCAGCACGGAACGCGGACTCCTCGGACGTTAGAGGCAGTAATGCCGGATCAGGTCGCGCAGGACGCGAACCATCGGGTCGATCCGCGCCAACTCCAGGTATTCCCCGGGTTGATGCGCGCAGTCTATATCGCCTGGGCCAAGCACGAGCGTCTCGCACCCAAGGGACTGAAAATACGGCGCTTCCGTGGCAAATGCCACCGCTTGTGCGTCATGCCCGGTCAGACGTTCCGCAATACGGACGAGTTCGGCACGTGCATCCTGCTCGAATGACGAAACGGCGGGAAACAGCGGCGCGAAGTCGATAGCGACGTGATGCTGCTCGGCGATAGGCTGCAAACGCTCGCGGATTGCGGCCCGGAGCGCCTCGGTCGCCATGCCGGGCAGCGGCCGCAGATCGAACTCCAGCGAGCATTGCCCGCAGATTCGGTTCGGATTGTCGCCACCATGTATGCAGCCCAGGTTCAACGTCGGATGCGGGACATGGAACAGCGGGTTGCGATAGGCCGTTTGCCATTCGCGACGCAGGCCCATGAGTGCGCCCATCACGTCGTGCATGGCTTCCATTGCCGAGTGGCCAAGGGTCGGATCGGATGAATGCCCGCTCTGCCCAAGGATATCGATCCGCTCCATCATGATGCCCTTGTGCAGGCGGATCGGACGCAAGGCCGTGGGCTCGCCTATGACGGCGGCACGCGCCCGCGGCCTGCCCGCCTCTGCCAACGCTCGGGCACCGGACATCGAGCTTTCCTCATCGCAGGTCGCGAGGATGATCAGCGGCTGCTTGAACGGCTGATCGAGAAGCGTCTTCGCCGCCTCGATAGCGAGCGCGAAGAAACCCTTCATGTCGCACACGCCCAACCCGACCCAACGGTCGCCCTCTTCGCTCAGGCGCAGCGGGTCAGTCTTCCACAGCTCAGCATCGAACGGCACGGTATCGGTGTGCCCGGCGAGGATCAGCCCGCCCGGCCCCGTCCCGCGGGTCGCGACAAGATTGTACTTGCCAGGCAATACCGTCTGGATATCGCAGGCGAAGCCCAAGTCACCCAGCCATGTCGCAAGGAGCTCAACGACTGCCAGGTTGCTCTGATCCCACTCCGGCTGCGTACAGCTCACGGAAGGCGCAGCGATGAGCTCGGCAAATTGCGTTTTCAGCGAGGGAATCGGCATGGCGGCTCTCCGTTCGGCCTTCCATCATGAAAGTCCAAACCGAAGCGTGCAACCGCTCAAAGACGGAACGAGCGCCCGGCGTGCCGCATGAGCGGCGCCGGGCCAACACCTCAAAGGAAAATGAAGCTGAAGATCTCGAGATAAATGATCGCCAGGACCGCACCCACGGGCAGGGTAATGACCCAGGATGTGAAGATGCGGCCAACCACCGACAGGTTGAGAGCGCCAATACCACGCGCGATACCGATACCCAATACGGCGCCCACCAGGGTATGTGTCGTCGAAACCGGCAAGCCGACGCCCGATGCCGCCACGACGGTACCTGCCGTTGCCAACTCGGCAGCGAAACCGCGGCTCGGCGTCAGCTCGGTGATGCCCTTGCCGATCGTGGCGATCACTCGCCATCCGTAGGTCGCCAGACCAATCACGATGCCAACGGCGCCCAGTAGCAGGACCCAGCCTGGAACGGCCGAACGTCCACCCAGCACCATGTCGCCACCGGCTTCGATCACGCCGACAACCGCAGCCAACGGACCGACTGCGTTCGAAACGTCACTCGCCCCGTGCGCGAAGGCCATGGAACATGCCGTGAAGATCATCAGCACCGCGAAGACACGCTCCACGCTCGCGTAATGGAACGTACGATCCGCGTCGGCATCGGCCTTGATCCGGCGCAACAGCAGCATGCCGATGCCCGCCACGACCAGGCCAACGAGCACGGCGAGCGCAACGCCCTGGGACGTCGTAAAGGACAATCCGACATGCTTCAGACCCTTGGTGAACGTCATCAGCGCCAGCATGAAGCCGGTCAGGAACATGTACACGGGCACCCAGCGCTTGGCATTGCGGAAGGGTTCATCCGTATCGATGATCAACCACTGCACGCTGCGGAAGATGAAGAACGCGATCACACCAGAAATGAACGGCGTCACGACCCAGCTCGACACGATCGGCACGAGGCCACCCCAATTGACGGCATCGAGCGAGATACCGACCGAGGCAAAGCCGATAATGGCGCCGACGATGGAATGGGTGGTCGAAACGGGCCAGCCGCGTATCGATGCGATCATCAGCCACGTTCCCGCCGCCAATAACGCGGACATCATGCCCAGTACGAACAGGTCCGGCGGGATCACATTGGCATCGACGATGCCGTTCTTGATGGTCTCGGTGACCTCTCCCCCGGCCAGATAGGCACCGCAGAACTCGAACACCATCGCAACGAGGATGGCTTGTTTGATGGTGAGCGCTTTGGAGCCTACCGACGTACCCATGGCGTTGGCGACGTCGTTCGCGCCGACCCCCCAGGCCATGAAAAAACCGAACAGGCAGGCCATCACCAGGAGTACGAAGCCGTAATCCACGATCCAAGACATAAAAGGGAATTTCCGTTTGGCAGTAAGACAGCTGGCGTCAGCGCGCCAGCAATTGTTCCAGGCGGTTGCCCACCCGCTGAGCGCGGTCGGCAACGTCACCGACCCAGTCGATGATCCGGTAGAGGAACATCACATCGACCGGAGGGAGTTCCTTTTCCAGCTTGAACAGGGCGCGGCGTACCTCGACCTGCAGCCGATCGGTCTCGTCCTCGAGGTCATCCAGTTCAAGAATCATATTTTCGACGAGTGTTGCCTCGCGTCCGGCGAAACCGGCCTCGAGCAACGCATCGAGTTCCCGCATGGCCTTGAGCGCCTGCGCACTGGCGTCGACGGAGCGCTGCACGTAGATCCGCATCTGCGGCTGCAACCCCTCCGGCACCGTCATGCAGCGCCCAAGCATGAGACCGGCGATATCCTTGGCACGGTTGGCAATCTTGTCCTGTACACTCAGCAGTTCGAGCAGATCCGACCGGGGCACGGGCAAGAACAGGCTTTTCGGCAGGTGCTGGCGGACGTCTTTCTTGAGCTTGTCGGCCTCGCGTTCCAGTGACGACATTTCGCGCTGGATCTGCTCGACACGCGCCCAGTCCTCCACCATGACGGCCTCGAAGAACGGAACCAGACACGCGGCACATTCGTGTGACTTCGCGATGTGCTGCTGCATCGGACCGATGGGTGAACGGCCGAACAGGCTGACGAAGGGGTTGGTAGGCATGAAAATCCCTGCAAACGATTCAAGCCGAAATTATAGAGCCCGTTATACGCGGCGCCACAAGGGCGCCTTCACGCAGTAGACGAGTGATCACGGAGGGCGAGGTGCAAACCGTGTCCCGCGGCGGCGATCGGCGCCATGTTAACGCGCCGAAAGCAAACACATTCTGTATGAAATTTGCGTCACCGTAGTCATTGGCCCTGGCACTTTACTCCGCCTAGGCTGCAACCAATTCAGGCTTCACCGCATTCATGAACAAAGAAACCGAGATCAAACTGCGCGCAAGCCGCGAAACGCTGGCGGCGCTACGCGACCATCCTCTGCTGAAGAAACGCAACAAGAGCGGCTGGCAGCGGCACGAGCTTTTCAACCAGTATTTCGACACTGCCGACCGTGACCTTGCCCGTGCACGCGTGGCGCTGCGGATCCGCCGCGACGGCGAGCAGTTCATCCAGACGCTGAAGAGCCGTGGCCAGAGCGTCGCTGGCCTGTCCGAACGCAACGAGTGGGACTGGTATCTCGACAAGCCCAAGCTCGACGCGAAAAAGCTTACTGACGAGTGTTGGCCGGCCGCGCTGGCCGATCTCGACAAGAAGCACCTCAAGCCCCTGTTCACCACGGATTTCGTGCGTGAGAAAGCCGAGATCGCCTGGGGGCGTGGCAAGGCCAAGGTCGTTATCGAAGCGGCACTGGATCTGGGCAAGGTCGTGGCCGGCAAGCAGGAGGAAGAAATCTGCGAACTCGAGCTCGAACTTCGCGAAGGTGAGCCTGGCGCCCTGCTGGAGCTCGCAGTCGAGCTGGCTCGCGACCTTCCGCTGATGCCGTGCGACATCAGCAAGGCCGAGCGCGGTTACCGGCTCTTCGACGCGAGCAGTTACTCGGTCCAGCTGCCGCTTCCAGTCTTTCAACCGGACACGACGGTCGATGCCGCCTTCACCGCCCTCGCCTGGCATCTGCTGGGTACGAGCCAGCGCCTTGCCGAGCAATATCGCTTCAGCGGCCACTGGAAACTGCTGGAAGACTGGCTGCGCCAGCTAACAGATCTGCGCGCCCTTCTGAGCAGCGCAGGTCAGGCCGTCCCCCGTACGAGCAGTCACGAGCTGCGCGAGCGTCTCGATACCCTGCTCGATCGCTGGCGGCCCGTTATCACCAGTGGCGCGACCGATGAAACCGTACGCCGTGAGGCCCCTGCCCGTTTTGCCGAAACCCTGTCCGACCCAGCCTGGGGCTGCCTGTCGCTAATGCTGTCCCACTGGCTCTTCGTGCAGAGCTGGACGCACGGCCGCAATGCCCGCGGCACCAAGCAGGGGCAGGCGCCGCTGGTACCCTGGCTACACCGTCAGCTGGGCGAGGAAATCGCTGCGCTTCCGCTGGAGCGCTACGCCCAGCAGCACCCGGAGGACCTGTCCGAACAATTGCCACGGATCCAGCGTCTACTGGTATGGCTGAGGCTGGCGCGCGGCGTGCTCAACGTGCCCGAAGCCGATCGGCTTTACGGCGAGCTCGACAAGCTGGCAGAACTCTCAAGCGCGCCCCTCGGCGAAGCGGTGCTGGAGGCGCGACGGGAACAAGCGCTGCAGGTGCAATCACTCAGGGCCTGGAAGGCGCTGAAACTCTAAGGTTCAAGGAGTCGTCACCACGATGTTCTTCAGACGCAGTATCCAATCCATCGTCGGCACATGGCTGACGGGGCTGATCGCCCTGCTCCCACTCGTGCTGACGCTGGCGTTGCTTGCCTGGATCGTCAGCCTGCTGAACAACCTCGTGGGCCCCGCGACGCTCTTTGGCCGGCTGCTGGCGGCCATGGGTCAGCCCATCGCCAGCAACCCGTACCTTGCTTACTTCATCGGTACCCTGCTGCTGCTCGCTAGCCTGTATCCGCTGGGCCTTGCGGTTCAACTCGGCTTGCGCCGGCCGCTGTCGTGGCTGCTGCATGTCACGCTGCGTCGTGTCCCGCTGATCGGCAACTTCTACAACCTTGCCGACCGCTTCGTTGGCCTGCTCGATCGTAACAAGGACGCCGACATTACCAGCATGAGCCCGGTATGGTGTTTCTTTGGTGGTGACGGTGCTGCGGTGCTAGCGCTGATGCCGAGCGGCCAGCCAGTGGATCTGGAAGGTCGGCCGCATGTGGCCATTCTGGTGCCGACCGCACCCATACCTGTCGGTGGCGGGCTTATCTACGTGCCTACCGATTGGATTCGGCCTGCGAACATGGGGGTCGATATGCTGACCAGTATCTACGTCTCCATGGGGCTCACGCCGCCTCCACCCCTGCTCAAGCCAGAGCCTCTGCCGCCTCCCGAGGAAGCAGCCGCACCGGACCCCGGCAATCCCCGCCCTTCGCATTAAAAGGACTGTCCCGGTTGGCACGCTACGGGTGACGACCCTGCTGGCCTTTCGTACGGGCCGTCACCTGCCCCCGGGCAGCGGTAATACCGTGGTGGACTTTATCTCCGAGAGCGCGACGATCGAATTCACTTCCTGAATGCCCGGCACCATCGACAGCCGTTCGAAGAAGAAGCGCTCATACGCTTCGATATCGTGGGTGACGATACGCAGCAAAAAGTCGACCGAGCCCATCAATACGTAGCATTCCAATACTTCGGGGAAGTCGCGAATCTTCTCGGCGAATTCCGTCAGATTCGACCGCCCATGCGCATCGAGCTTTACCTGCGCAAAGATCTGGGCATTCAGCCCGATCTTCTTGCGATCCAGCAGGGTCACCTGCCCCTTGATGATGCCTTCATCCTTCAACCGCTGGATCCGTCGCCAGCACGGCGATTGCGACAATCCAACCTTCTCGGCGATTTCCGCGGTAGAAATATCGGCCCGCTCCTGAAGGAGCGCAAGAATACGGCGATCGTAGTCGTCGAGCACCAAGGGCATATTTTTGTCTCTAATCAGTATATTTTGGATAGCTTATCTCGAGAATGGACAAAGAACAGTCGAAATAGGCACTTTTTTCCCGCTTCGACCTGAGAAACTGTGTCCTTCGTCAGTCCAGGTCTACCTGCCATGTCCCAGGCTCAACGCGCTTTCGTATTTCAATCTCTGACCAATGAAGTCGGCCCCAGCCCCGCAGGAGCCGCTCCGCTGCGTCGCGACGTTTGGATTGAGCCCGATACCGCGCGAGCGATTTTTCATGTCGAAGCGGATGCGGAGTCTGAAAGCCTGGCGCGCATTCTCAATCTCTTCTCGCTGCAACTTCTGCTACCGGATGCCTTCTTGGCACGGCGGGAGGCGGATAGGCTGTATGTCCACATCGAACAGGCAGCTATCAGCGGCCACCGTGCTGAAGTGATCGGGCAGAAGCTGCGGTCTCTCTTCTGCGTCTTAGCCGTCGATTTAATAGTCATTTGCTGAAAGATCCCCTGACGTTGACGCCGCTGCTTTGTAACGGAGTTACCGTAGGGCCATCGGCGGCTTCACCCAGCCAACCTTTTCGTGACCAGCGCAGCCATCAAGGGCGCGCGCATGCAAGGGCCGCGGATTTGCGGTTGTGGCGGACAAGGTTCCCCCACTGGCAGGGCGTACCGGTGCAGTCACTCATATCCGGATGACACCCAGCACATGCTCAGCGCGTAGAGGCTTTGCCAAGCCGCTTCACTGAGGCTTTTCACAACTCGTGCATTCGAGCCTTTCGCAGAGAAATCGGATGAAGGCCGAATAGCGCGGCGGTACATGTCGGCGATGCTGATAGACCGCATAGAGGTCCGCGCGGGGCGGCTGGTAATCAGGAAGCAGGGGGATCAAATCGCCACGTTGCAGGTGAGGGTGCACATCCCAATGTGATCTGAGCAGCAGCCCATGACCATCCAGCGCCAGGCGCATGGCGACTTCGCCGTCATTGGTCGAGAGCGTCCCGGAAACCTTCTGACTGTACTCTCGGCCGTCTCGCATGAACCGCCAAACCGCATAATCGCTTTCGTATTGCCGCAGTACGATGCAGTTGTGCTGGGCGAGCGATGCCACGCTATCGGGCGTGCCGGCGCGATCTAGGTAGGCCGGTGCCGCACAGAGCACGCGTGGGTTGGCCAATAGCCGATGCGCGATCAGCCGAGTATCAGGCGGCTCACCGAAGCGCAGGTCGATATCAATCCCGCTGTCCTGCAGGCTGACCGGCTGCGCTGAGAGGTGCAGCGAGAGCTCCAACTGCGGATGCAGGGTAGCGAAGCGGGAGAGCAGGGGAGCGATATGCCGGCGCCCAAATCCGAACGACGCGTTGATGCTCAAGCGCCCGCGAAGCACGGGCTGGTGGCGCGCCACCGCGCTCTCGAGCTCTTCGAGCTGACGCAAGATCGGCCTTGCACCTTCCAGATACAGCTGGCCCTCTGGGGTCAGATCCAGACGGCGAGTGGTACGCTGCACGAGCTGAACACCCAGGCGCTGCTCCAGTGCTGTCAGCCGCTTGCTGACGGCTGCTAGCGACAGGCCCAGATCGCGTGCGACCGAGGTCAGGCTCCCCTGGCTTGCCACGCGCTGGAAGAACGCCAAGTCTTCTGTAGAAGTGAGAGATTCTCTACCTGGATTCAACAATGCTTTTCCCTGTAGGCGGATTGTGTCGCTACAGGTGACGAATACACTGGTTTGCATCCTCCAACAACAAAAGGTTCTCCCATGACGCGTCCCCGCTACCGCATTGCCGTGATTCCCGGTGATGGCATCGGAAAAGAAGTGATGCCCGAGGGCATCCGTGTGCTCGACAGAGCGGCGCGCCGTTTCGGCCTCGAGCTGCAGTGGGACTGGTTCGATTTCGCCAGCGCCGACTACTACCTCGCGCATGGAAAAATGCTGCCTGACGATTGGTTCGACGTGCTCAAGCCCTACGACGCGATCTATTTCGGCGCTGTGGGCTGGCCCGAGGTCGTGCCTGATCACATCTCGCTGTGGGGCTCGCTGCTGCAATTCCGCAGGGCATTCGATCAGTACGTGAACCTGCGGCCCTGTCGCCTGCTTCCGGGCGTAAAGGCACCACTGGCCGGGCGCGCGCCCGGCGATATCGATTTCTATGTGGTCCGGGAAAATACGGAAGGCGAGTATTCGAGTGTCGGGGGGACAATGTTCGCCGGCACCGAGCGGGAGATCGTTATCCAGGAAACGGTCATGACGCGCGTGGGTGTCGACCGTATCCTCAAATTTGCTTACGACCTGGCCCAGAGTCGCCCGAAGAAGCACCTCACGTCCGCAACCAAATCGAACGGCATCGCGATCACCATGCCGTACTGGGACGAACGGGTTGTCGAAATGGGCCAGCGTTACCCGGACGTCAAGGTGGACAAGTACCACATCGATATCCTGACAGCGAACTTCGTATTGCATCCCGACTGGTTCGACGTGGTGGTCGCGAGCAACCTGTTCGGCGACATCCTGTCCGATCTCGGCCCGGCCTGTACGGGGACCATCGGTATTGCACCGTCCGCCAACATCAATCCCGAACGCACCTTCCCGAGCCTGTTCGAGCCGGTACACGGGTCCGCACCGGACATCGCCGGCAAGGGTATTGCCAACCCGATTGGACAGATCTGGTGCGGGGCGATGATGCTGGAACACTTGGGCCATCAGGAGGCCGGCGCTGCGGTGCTCTCAGCCATCGAGTCGGTTCTTGCCAAGGGGCCGGACAACGCGCCGCTCACCCGAGACGTGGGTGGGCAGGGCACGACCGAGGCACTTGGCAAAGCGATCGCGGACGCGTTGGGCGACTAGCGCGTCTCGAGACCGCACCAATCGAAGAGCCCATTGACCAGCGCCTTGAAACGACGGCAACCGATCGCCCAGTCACGACTGAACCTTGGCATTGCTAATAGCCATGGGAAGCGGTCTTGAGGCTGGAAAGGCTGACCTCGCGATGGGGTCAGGCCGTTAGCGATCCGTCGTGATGAGCACCGTAGCAGAACAGGATGCTCATCATGAAAAGCCGGGCAGGGCGGTCAATCCACTCGCCCTCATTAGATACGACCGCGTATCAGCCCTGTCGGGTCAGCTCCGGCGTGGCAGGGCAAAACTCAGCAGGAACATCGCGGCGGCGCAGACGACGATTGACGGGCCTGCCGGGGTGTCCTGGTACCAGGACATCGCAAGGCCTGCGCCGACCGCTGCCATGCCCAACACGCTGGCACCGATCGCCATTTGTTCGGGCGTGCGCGCATGTCGTTGGGCAGCCGCGGCAGGAATGATCAGCAGCGACGTGATAAGCAACACGCCGACGATCTTCATGGCAACAGCGATGACAACGGCAATCAACAGCATCAACGCCAGGCGGATGCCCGCGACCGGCAGCCCTTCGACCTTGGCTAGTTCTTCGTGCACGGTAATCGCCAGCAGTGGCCGCCACAGCACCGCCAACAGGACCAGCACCAGCGCACTGCCGCCGATCATCCAGGCGAGGTCGGTATTGCTTACCGCCAGGAGGTCGCCGAACAGATAGCCCATCAGGTCGACCCGCACATCACGCATATAGCTCAGGGCCACGAGGCCCAGCGACAGCGTGGAATGCGCGAGGATACCGAGCAGGGTGTCGGAGGCGAGCGGTTGCCGCCGTTGCAGGGTAACGAGAAGGATAGCGATCAATACGCACCCGACCGTTACCGCCAACATGGGCGCTATATCCAGCGCCAGTCCCAGCGCTACGCCCAGCAGCGCGGCGTGGGAGAGGGTATCGCCAAAATAGGCCATGCGCCGCCAGACGACGAAGGAACCTAGCGGGCCGGCCACCAACGCGAGCGCAAGGCCCGCAAGCAATGCGTTGAAAAGGAAGTCGATCATGAATGGTTGCAGTCCGGCCCATGGACGTGACCGCGACGGGTAACGACACTGCCGTGCAGGTCGTGGGCGTGGTCATGATGGTGGTGGTAGACCGCCAGCGAGCGCGCATCCTGGCCGAACAGCTCGATAAAGGCCGGGTCGCCGCTGACCTGCTCGGGATGGCCCGAGCAGCAGATATGGTGGTTGAGGCAGACAACCTGGTCGGTCGTGCTCATGACCAGGTGAAGGTCGTGCGAAACCATCAACACACCGCAGCCATAGCGCTCGCGCAGGCGGGTGATCAGCCGATAGAGCTCGGCCTGACCGGCCACGTCGACGCCCTGGACGGGCTCGTCGAGCACGAGCAGGGCAGGGGCGCGGAGCAGGGCGCGGGCCAGCAGGACGCGTTGTAGCTCACCACCAGAAACACTCTGCAGCGGGCTGTCGATCACACGCTCGGCGCCGACCTCTTCCAGCGCAGACAGGGCGCGGGCGCGGTCGACACCCGGTACCAGCCGCAGGAACCGCCATACCGACAGCGGCAACGTGGCGTCTATCTGCAGCTTTTGCGGCATGTACCCAATGGTTAGCTTGGGTTTGCGCCAGATCGTGCCATGGTCGGGTTTCACCAGCCCCAGTACGCTGCGCACCAGCGTCGTCTTGCCGGCGCCATTGGGGCCGATCAGCGTAACGATTTCGCCGGCACGCAAGGACAGGTTCACGTCCTGCAGAACGTCCTGCTCACCGAATCGAACCGCGACGTTCTCCAGGCGGATCAGCGCGTCGCTCATGCCGCCTTGCACCCGGCGCACAGTCCAACGACTTCCACCGTCTGGCCTTCGACCTCGAAGCCGAGTTCGCGGGCGCTACGATCGATCGCGTCGCTGATCGGCAGCTGCGCGAGCTCGATCGCGGCGCGGCAATTGCGGCAGATCAGGAACTGGCCCTGGTGTGCGCTACCGGCATGGTTGCAGCCGATGAACGCATTGAGGGAGGCGATCCGATGGACGAGCCCGTTCTCGACAAGGAAATCGAGCGCACGATAGACAGTAGGAGGGGCGGCACGTCGACCGTCCTGCTCGGTCAGAATGCCGAGGATGTCGTAGGCGCCGAGTGGCGTATGGCTTTGCCAGATGAGTTCCAGCACGCGCTTGCGCAACGCCGTCAGCCGTACACCGGCACGGGCACAGAGCGTGTCGGCGTCGCTGAGTGCCTGGGACACGCATAGGCTGTGGTCATGAGGGGTGAACGCCAACGGCGTCTTCAGAGGTTTGAGCTTTGGCATGGCGAAGACGTCTTGGGGAAATGGCGTTATTCTATAACCTTTTTACTTCCAGGTGCCTCCCGTGTTCAGACCGTTCGCTCTGCTCAGCCTGCTCCTGTTCAGCACCTTCAGCCACGCTGAAGTCCGTCTGCTGACGAGCATAAAGCCCCTCCAGCTCATGGCTGCCGCTGTTCAGGACGGCGTTGGCGAACCGGATGTGCTGCTGCCGCCAGGTGCGTCCCCCCACCATTTTGCATTGCGACCGTCCGACATCCGCCGCCTGCAGGAGGCCGACCTGTTCTACTGGGTCGGCCCGGATATGGAGCATTTCCTGATGCGCTCGCTGGATAACCGCAAGGGCCCATCCGTGTCTCTGCAGGATCTGGAAGGGATGACGCTTCGGCGCTTCGGTGAAGACGGCCATGGTCACGCGCACAGCGATCACGATCAGGACCACCGTCCCGGAAGCGTAGACACGCACCTATGGCTGCTACCTGACAATGCGCGTGTCATCGCCAGGAAGATGGCTAACGACCTGAGCGAACTCGATCCGGATAACGCCGCGCGGTACCAGCAGAATGCCGAGGCCTTCTCGTCGCGGCTCGCTGCACTCGATACGCGCCTCAAGGCGCGCCTGAAGAAAGTCGAACAGCGTCCATTCTTCGTTTTCCATGAAGGCTTCGATTATTTCGAAGCGCACTACGGCTTGCGCCATACGGGTGTATTCAGCGTATTGGGCGAGGTCCAGCCGGGGGCACGCCATGTAGCGGAAATGCGAGCGCGTCTGGAAAAAGCCGGCCCGAGCTGCGTGTTCAGCGAGCCGCCGATCCGACCCCGCCTGGCCGAAACGCTGACCGAAGGGCTGCCCGTGAAGCTCGCCGAGCTCGACGGCCTCGGCGTCCCTGTCTCGGTCGACGCGAACGGCTATGAACAGCTGTTGGAGAACATGGGCGATGCGCTGGCCGACTGCCTGGAATCGCTCTAACGAACGTAGCGCCCGGGCGGACGCCACGTGCCGCGTAGCTACAGCGCGATTGGAAGGTCGAGGGTCGCACCTTGCCGGTGTGCGAGCCGGCGCTGGAACTCGCGCGGATCATGAATCAATACGTCCTGCCCAGCGAACGCCTGGGCGGCGATCGCGCGCGACAGCCAGAAGCGAACACAGGCGACACGCAGCATGACCGGCCATAGCGTGGCCTCACTCGCGGTCAGGCGACGTTGCGCGGCATAGCCTGCCAGGAATGCCTTGCCGCGCGCGACATCCACGGCGCCTTCGTCGTCAGAGCACCAGTCATTGAACGCGATGGCCAGGTCGTAGAGCATCGGGCCGGAACAGGCGTTGTAGAAGTCGATCACACCGGACAGCTGCGGGCCGTCGAACATGACGTTGTCGCGAAAGAGGTCAGCGTGCAGGTTCGCGCGGGGCAGACGGCGGATTGCGTCCTTGTGCTCGGCAATCTCCGCCAGCGCCGTATTCAGCAGCGCCTGCTCGTCCGCAGCCAGCTGCGCCACTTGCGCCGGACCCTCTGCGAGCATCCAATCCAGACCGCGGTCGCTCTTGCGCTCGATGATGCACTCGCGGGTAGCCAGGTGAATCCGCCCCATCAGCGCACCCACCTCCCCACAGTGGAGGGGATTGGGCTCACGAATGTGCTTGCCCGACAGGCGCGGCTGCAGCAGCGCAGGCTTGCCCTTGAGTTCGCGCAAGGCCCGGTCGCTGCTATCTCGAATGGCGTAAGGCACGGGCAGATCGGCATCGTGCAGCACGTCCAGCAGATCAATGAAGAAGGGCAGGTCTGCCGCCGGGCCGCGTTCGACCAGGGTCAGGACGCACTCGGCGCCTTCCAGGCTGACGAAGAAGTTGGTGTTCTCGCTCCCCTCGGCAATGCCTTTGTAATCGCGAAGGCGGCCGAGGCTGTAGTCGGCGAGGAAGGTCTCGAGATCAGGGCGCTCGAGCGGCGTGAATACGGACATGAGAAAAAGGCCTTACCAGCTGAAGAGTTCCCACGCAGGAATGCGCATGTTCGGGTTGTCCGCGCGGACGAAGTTGCTGTCGCCGTCGGCGCGAACAAGGTAGTACGGCTTGCCATGCGTGGGGATCACCCGGACGGCGCGGAGGTAACCCTTGGTACGGTACTCCTCGAACGTGTTGTCCCCATCGATATAGGTGACCACGTCGGTTTCCTCTGAGGGCGCGGCAGTCGCTGCGGTCGCAGGCAGCGAACCCGCCAGCAGAACGCCGGTCAGCAACAGGTATGGCAGGGTTCGCATGTTAACCTTCGCCCTCGAATTCAAAGATGCGCGCATTCTACCTCCGGCCCGCGAAATAAGGTTGATCCAAGCATGAGTCAGACGCCCCTCGTCCTGGTGGACGGTTCCTCCTACCTGTACCGCGCGTTCCACGCGCTGCCGCCGTTGACCACATCGACTGGCAAGCCGACCGGCGCGGTCAAAGGCGTACTCAACATGCTGCTCAGCCTGCGCCGCCAATATCCGGACAGCCCCTTCGCCGTGGTTTTCGATGCCAAGGGCAAAACATTCCGGGACGAACTCTTCGAGAACTACAAGGCGCATCGCCCACCGATGCCGGACGACCTTCGCTCCCAGGTCGAACCGCTGCATGCCGCGATCCGCGCGCTCGGCCTGCCGCTGCTCAATATCGAAGGTGTTGAAGCAGATGACGTAATCGGCACGCTCGCCCGCGCCTGCGCCAATGGCGGGCGGGACGTGGTCATCTCGACCGGCGACAAGGACATGGCCCAGCTCGTGTGCCCGCACGTCACCCTGGTCAACACCATGACCGGTAGCATCTATGACGTGGAAGGCGTGAAGAAGAAGTTTGGGGTTCCGCCGGAGCTGATCATCGACTTCCTTGCGCTCATGGGCGACAAGGTCGACAACATCCCAGGCGTACCGGGGGTCGGCGAGAAGACGGCCTGTGGGCTGCTGAATGGTATTCCGGGCGGCTTAGAAGGCCTCTACGCCAATCTCGAAAAGGTCGCCGAACTGCCTATCCGCGGCGCCAAGAGCCTGGCCGCCAAGCTCGACGAGCATCGTGAAGCGGCGTACATGTCCTATCAGCTCGCGACCATCAAGCTGGACGTGCCGATGGAAGTGGATGCGGACACGCTGATGCCCACCGAGCCTCATCGCGACGCGCTGATCGCCCTGTACAAGGAACTCGAATTCAAGAACTGGCTGGATGATCTGCTGCGCGAGAGCAAGGAATCCGGCGAGCCGCTGCCGGCCACCGAGGCCGACGAATGCCACGGCGAGGCGCATTACGAGACCGTGCTGGAGCAGGCGCAATTCGACGCGTGGCTGGAGAAGCTCCGGGCAGCCGAACTCTTCGCCTTCGACACGGAAACCACGAGCATCGATGCTCAGCGCGCCGAGCTGGTCGGCGTCTCCTTCGCGGTGACACCTCAGGAAGCCGCTTACGTACCGCTGGCGCACAGCTACATGGGCGTGCCCAAGCAGCTCGATATGGAGGGCGTACTCGCCGCGCTGAAACCGCTGCTTGAGGACCCGAAGAAGATCAAGGTCATGCAGCATGGCAAGTATGACCTCAACGTGCTGACCCGCTACGGCATCGAGTTACAAGGCATCGCGTTCGACACGATGCTCGAATCCTATGTGCTGGACTCCACGGCAACGCGTCATGACATGGACAGCCTGGCGCTCAAGTATCTGGGCCACAGCACCATTCGCTTCGAGGACATCGCGGGCAAGGGTGCCAAACAGCTCACCTTCGACCAGATCGCGATCGAACAGGCTGGCCCTTACGCCGCCGAGGATGCCGACGTTACGCTGCGGCTGCACAACGTCCTGAAGAAAAAGCTCGACGAGACCCCCAGCGTCCGCACTGTCTTGACCGATATCGAGATGCCGCTTGTCCCGGTACTTGCGCGCATCGAACGCAACGGTGCCTATGTAGACGCCAAATTGCTCGGCCTGCAGAGCCAGGAACTGGGCGAAAAGATGGTGGCGCTTGAGCGCGAGGCGTTCGAGCTCGCCGGGCAGGAATTCAATCTTGGCTCGCCCAAGCAGCTCGGCGACATCCTGTTCATCAAACTCGGCCTACCCGTTATTGCCAAGACGGCATCCGGGCAGCCGTCCACAGCGGAAGCCGTGCTTCAGGAGTTGGCGGACCAGGACTACCCGCTGCCCAAGGTGATCATGCAGCACCGCTCGATGAGCAAGCTCAAGAGCACCTACACCGACAAGCTGCCCCAGCAGATCAATCCGCGTACGGGCCGCATCCATACGTCTTACCACCAGGCCGTAACGGCCACGGGACGTCTGTCGTCCAGTGACCCGAACCTGCAGAACATCCCGATCCGCACAGCCGAGGGCCGCCGTATCCGCCAGGCGTTCGTTGCGCCCGAGGGGTACCGCCTGGTCGCTGCGGACTATTCCCAAATTGAGCTGCGCATCATGGCGCATCTCGCCCAGGACGAAAGCCTGCTTCATGCCTTCCAGAACGATCTGGATATCCACCGGGCAACCGCTGCAGAAGTCATGGGTGTGTCGCTGGAAGAGGTGAGTACTGAACAGCGCCGTCGCGCGAAGGCCATCAACTTCGGCCTCATCTACGGCATGAGCGCATTTGGCCTTGCCAAACAGATCGGCGTGGGGCGCCAGGAAGCGCAGGCCTACATTGATCGGTATTTTGCCCGCTATCCAGGCGTGCTGGCCTACATGGAGCGGACCCGCGCAGCGGCAGCTGAACAGGGTTTCGTAGAGACCATCTTTGGCAGACGTCTGTACCTGCCCGAAATCAATTCTCGCAACGGTGCCATGCGCAAGGCAGCCGAGCGGACCGCCATCAATGCCCCCATGCAGGGTACGGCGGCAGACATCATCAAGCGCGCAATGGTAAAGGTTGATGATTGGCTGACCACGTCCGCGCTCGACGCGCGAATCATCCTTCAGGTACACGACGAGCTGGTACTCGAAGTGAGGGAGGATCAGGTTGAAACCGTCAAGGCGCAGCTTTGCCCACTGATGAGTGACGCAGCCGAGCTGGACGTTCCTTTATTGGTCGAGGCCGGGGTAGGCGGTAACTGGGACGAAGCACACTAATCCGGGGTTTTGTGCATGTGGATAACCTACCTTAAGACTTATCCACATCAGACCTCTATGATGACCGCTATCCCTCTCGTAGCGCCAATTGCTGAGTCGTGGATAAAACTCACAGGTAGATATCCACAGGCTCCCGTAGTGCTCCGTTCGGCAGTGTCCGTACCCACGAACAACCCTGTGGATAAGCTTCAAAGCTAAGTTATCCCCAACGCCACGACACTCCTCCCACAATCCACTCTGGCGGTGGATAGATTATCCACAGGTTAAGTTTGGACTTCGAGCAGCCTTACGCGAGCCCAGATTCGTGTGAACCTTGGAGCATTATCCACAGCACCTCTATGTCACTGATCGTAGCTTATACGCTGTGGATAAAATCAAATTCGGCCTCTGCGCTGTTATCCACAAGCATTCTGCTTGGGTAGGTCACTGAAATCCACATTGCCAAACCTGTCCGATGCAACCGCTGCTTGTGGATATTTCATGTTGGATCAAAGTGCATTGCCGCTACGAGGTAGGAATCAGCTTGATGACAAAATGTGGATAAGTTTGGGGTTCCATGGCAAGGGTGAACCCGTCAGGGACATCAGCCTCTGTGATATTCACACACGCCCGAAGGATGTTCTGCGTTTCCCCCATATAGCCATCTTTCAGAAATAAGTATGCGAAACGGGCCAACGTTACAGTCAGCATACCGAGTATCAGCAGGATGCCCGGATACGCCTGGACGATGGCAAAACATTTAGACCATTTAACGTTATCCTGAACCGCCATAGGCCCAAAGACCAGGCTGACCAATCCGAAGCCGAAGAGCAACGAACCTAGGATGCCGGCCATCCAAGCCCATTTGAGGTTCGGCGGCGGCAGGCTGATCTCTACCTTCGCAGGCAGGTCCTTGAGTTCGATACGGCGGTCCCAGGCCGACATGCAGATGTGCTCCTGCCAATACGTTAGCTGGCTGTTTCCGGCGCTTCTCCCTGTGCGGGCAGCTCAACGAGCTTAACTTCAAAGCGCGGGTACTCTTTCGGTTCGATCGCGAGCGTGAAGCCGGCAGGAATGTCTTCATCCAGGATCGCGATTTTTTCAAGCAACAGCGCCTGCAGCGATTGCGCATGGCTGGAAGCGATGCTGTTACCCATCATCTGCGCAAGGCCTACGATTAGAAATCCAACCGTGGTGATCGGGCCCGGATAGGCCTGGATCATCTGCAGGAAGGTCATGCCGGTCAGCATGTTGTAACGAATGGTCGACGGACCAAAGATCAATGTCAGCACGCCCACCGCCAGGACGATGACACCCACGATTCCGATGCACCAGGGAAGGCCTAGGTCCGCGTCGGGAAGGTCGATTTCGATTTCCGCGGGCAGATCCTGAACAGTAAGAGGTTTTGAATGGGGAATAGTCACGGGTGACTCCTTTCGTGTTCACACGGCGTCCTGCCGTGCAGAGTTAAGGGCGGGAAAGGATCTTCTCATCGCGTTCAGGTGTCGATGTGGCAGGCAAGGAAGTGCGGAATGGATCGCGACTCGTCCCCTGGGGTTGCAGGTCTTGTGAACGGATCGCTGGCGATCGTGAGGCAAAAAAAAGCGCCACCCACCCGAAGGCGGAATGGCGCGAAAAACCTTGATGCTGTGCGTCGAATCAGCGCTTGGCTTGGGCCTGCAATGTGGTGCTCTGGCGCTCGGCGAGACGTTGTTGCTTATAGCTCAGGGCGGATGCTGGAACGGGGCTGACCTTTCCGGTCTCCAGCCAGTTGCGCAAGCGGGTAGCATCGGCGATGTGGGTCAGCTTGCCGTAGGAATCCAGCACAACGAAGGCCACTGGCTTGCCTGCCATGCGGGTGCGCATGACGAGGCAATGGCCCGCGGCATTGGTGAAGCCAGTTTTGGTGAGTTCGATGTCCCAGCCCGAGGATCGAGTCAGCCGATTGGTATTGTTGAAGGGCAACGCATAAGCCGGCTTGGCGAACGTAACCGTCTTGGACGGCGTGGCGCTGAGTTCGGCAATCAACGGATATTGCTTCGAGGCCTTGAGTAACTTCACCAGATCGTTGGCGGTGGAGACGTTCTTTTCGGAAAGGCCTGTCGGCTCGACATAGTGGGTGCGGGTCATGCCCAGGGATTTAGCCTTGGCGTTCATGGCAGCGACGAACGCCTTCATGCCACCTGGGTAGTTCTCGGCAAGGCTGGTCGCTGCGCGGTTCTCGGAAGACATCAGCGTCATCAGAAGCATGTCGTGACGGCTGACTTCACTGCCCAGACGTACCCGCGAATAAACGCCCTGCATGTTGGGGTTGTTCTTGATGACGACCGGGATTTTTTCCGACATCGACTGCTTCGCATCGAGCAGTACGACAGCTGTCATGAGCTTGGTCACCGAAGCGATCGGTACCTGCAGGTCGGGATTGCTGGAATACAGGATCTTGTTGGTATTGAGATCGACCAACAAAGCACTGCCCGAGGCCAGTTCCTGTTGTGGATTGACTTTGATTTCCTTGGCCTGCGCAGTCGAGACGACCGTCAGACAGGCGAGCGCGAGGCTGGCCAGAGAGCGACGAAATTTCATTTTTATGGAATCCGCTGAACGAGCTGAAGCGTTGATGTCAGGCGGTCCTTGCCAGCGGCGAAGTATAGGCAGCCCGCGATGCGCTGCACAGCGGGCAAGGTGCGATTTTTCCTTTCGCATGCATATAAAACAGCATCTTGCGGAGGGAAGTGAAGGTCCAATCTAGGTCTCGGTCAAGGGAAGCCTATGCGGTCCGATGAACGGCCTATGTGATGACGGAATTTCTTGAACGTCCCAGTCGGCTAATCCATAGCGATGCCAGGATCACCGCGCCACCGGCGGCTAGCCTCGGCAGATCAGCATCCCGGTTCCATATCAACAGGTTAACGACGAGCCCGGCCGGAACATGCAGTTCATTAAGTACGGCCAGCGTACCGGCATTCACCTGCACGCTGCCCTTTACCCACCAGAACATGCCGAGCGCGGTAGCGAACAACCCCATCCAGACAAGCACGCCCCATTGGACGGCGGTCTGCGGTAACCGCGCGCTGTCGCCGAATAGCAGGAAGGAAGGGAGCGCCAGCAGCATGGCACCTAGAAAGAAATGCCCGAAGAAACGATGCAGGGGCTGATCGACGGGGTAGCGAAGCAGGAGCCGGCGGCAAAGCACCTGGCCAGCCGCGAACGTAGCATTGGCTATCTGGAGCAGAATGAAGCCCAGCAGGTAGTCACCTTCCAGCCGATCGAAGCGAATGATGATGCCGCCGCCGACCGCGACGAGCGCTGCGATCAGTGCCCACGGGTTGAACCGTCGCGCCAGCGCATCGTCAAGCAGCGTGACGTAGATAGGCGTCAGGACGGTGAAGAGGAGCACTTCCGGCACGGTCAGGACAGTGAAGCTGCGATACAGGCAGATGTACGTAATCCCGAACTGCAGCGCGCCTGCCAGCCAGAACCCTACGAGCAGCGGCCGCGGCAGGCCCCGCCATTGAGTGAACGGCAGGAAGATCACTGCCGCAATGGCGACCCGTGCCAGGACGGCGAAGTCACTATCGACACGACCCGCGAGGTATTCGCCGATGAGGCTGAAGGAAAACGCCCAAAGGAGGGTGACGACGAGAAGGTAACGCATGGCGGTTGGATTGCGATGGAGAGAGGGGGGCGGATCATAGCGTGCTGCCGCCGTTTCGGTCGCGGTTCGCACCTCTGCGTTTATGCGTGGTCACACCAATACATGCTACCCAAACGGGAGGAACCTCAATGAGCAGATCCGTATCGAGCTACACCAATGTCACCCGTGACGACATCCAGCGCGAGATTGACAGCCTGACCCGTGCATTGGAGCGGCTGAAGACGAATGCAGCGAGCGAATCGCAGGATCGCTTCGAAAGCCTGCGTGACCGCGTCGAGCACCTGTGGAACAGCGCGAATTTCGATGACACGTACTCGGACCTCTCCCAGAAGACCCGTAAGGTCAGCCGTGCTGCCTGTGAAGGCGCTCGCGAGCACCCGTTGTCGACCGCATTGATCGGGCTGGGTGTTGCCGCCGTGGTTGGATGGCTTGTCACTCGGCGCTGATCCCTTGTGACCGCCTCTAGGTATGAAGTGCTCGTCGGGACCTTTGGTCCCGGCATTCTGCACTTTCGCTACGAAACCGCCAGCGGCCGCCTTCAGGGCCCGCTGGCGGTTTCGTCTGCGAGCAACGCGTCCTGGATCATCCCCGATCGGAACGGGGCCAGGTTATATGCCGTGAGCGAGGAGGGCGCAGGGGCAGGTGAGACGTTTGGCGGGTCAGTTGCGCTTTTCGAACGTGTCCGGCCGTACGCGCCATTGTCCCCGTCAGGAAACGCCCCCTCACTGGGCGATCATCCGACTCATTGCAGCCTCACGGCCAATAGCAGCCATCTTGCTGTTGCGAACTATGCAGCTGACGGCGGTGGCGCGCTCTCCCTGATTGCGCTCGACAGTGACGGTCACCTTGGCCAGCCGACTCGAATCGAACCTCCTTCCTATCCGACGCGTCCCGGCAGCCATCCCGAACGGCAGGCCTCAAGCCACGTACACTGCGCCGTGTCGAGCCCGGACGGGAAATGGCTTTTCGAAGCCGACCTCGGCCACGATCAGGTTCGAGCTTATGCTTATGCCGAGACATGCTCGGATCGGCCAAACGCTGTCCATACACTGGAACTGCCACCCGGTAGCGGGCCACGGCACCTTCTTTTCAGCCAGGACGGCCGATTCGCGTGGCTTACCCTCGAGCTGAGCGGTCAGGTCATGGCGCTCGCGTACCACGATGGCCAGCTTCATCCGTTGCAGACCCTGACGCTGGCGCCGGCCGGGTTCCAAGGGCAATCTGCAGCCGGAGCGTTGCACGTCAGCGACGACGGGCGATTCCTCTATGTGGTCAATCGGGGCGACGATAACCACTTGTACGTCTTTGAATGCGAGCCGCATACAGGCTTGCTGATGCAGTATCAGCGCCTAGCAACCCGCGGCGCTGAAACTCGCGAGTTCGCCTTGGCACCGGATGGCCGCTTCCTGCTTCTGGCAAACCAGACCGAGAACGCCATACGTGTCTTCACGCGGGACGTGTCCAGTGGGCGAATCGGCGATTGCATTCAAACGGTATCTGTCGATGCGCCCGCATGTTTCGTTTTTCTCAAGGACGGCGATTTTCAGGCTGCGCCCGACGCACTCGCGATGCCAAGCTCGACGTGAAGCCACGATACGAAACGGTCCACCAGGGAAGCGCGGCGTTTGCGATCCGGCACGATCAGCCAATAGCCCATTGCTGACGTCGCGCTCTCAGTGCCGATCCGGCAGAGCATGCCTTGGGCGATCAGATCATCGACCAGGTAACGCCAGCCGATCGCAACGCCTTGTGAGGCCAATGCGGCCTGGATGACCAGGGTGTAGTTGTCGAACCGAAGGCCGCCAGCCACTGCCGTGCTGGGCATGTTCAAAGCCCTGAAGACGGTTTCCCAGTCGAACCAGTGAACGCGCGGATCGGGGCGCAGATGGAGCAATGGCAGATCATGCAGTGGGACGTCCGGGAAGCGCTCCAGCAGGACCGGACTGCAGACCGGGAAGACCTCTTCGTGAAAGAGGAACTGCGCCTCGCCGTGCTTGGTACGGCCGTCGCCGAAGCCGACCATCACGTCCACGGTTGACGTATGTGCCGCCAACCCGCGATCACGGGTAAGTAGCGAGACATCCACGTCGGGATGCAACTCATGGAAGCGCTGCAACCGCGGCATCAGCCAATACGCCGCGAACGCGTAGTCGGTCGCCACCTGGAGCACCTCCTGCTGGCCGTAGGACCGAACGGCGGCGAGCCCGGCAGCGAGCCTCGCCATTCCATCTTGCGTGGCCGCGTACAGCACTCCCCCCGCTTCGGTGAGCGCCAATCCGCGGTGCAGCCTGTCGAACAGCCGTACCGCCAGTATCTGCTCCAGACGTTTGATTTGCTGGCTCACGGCCGGCTGGCTCGTACCGAGCTCGGCCGCCGCCGCAGTGATGCTCAGCAAACGCGCTGTGGTTTCGAACACGCGCAGTCGATCCAGCGGAATATCGTAAGGAAGATTTGGCATAAGCCAGCCTTATCCCAAGTATGAGTCACCATGAGGTTTACGCGGGAGACACATGCGCACATGATGAAGCCTCGGCCAGGACACGGGGCTCGCCGCGCAGGCGATCATATCGTTAGTCCTGTTTGGCATAAAACAAAGATATGGAACAGGAGCTGCAATGACTCGTCCTAACATCCTCTTCATCATGGCCGACCAGATGGCAGCGCCCATCCTGCCGCTCCACGATCCTGCGTCTCCAATCCAGATCCCGCATCTGATGCGCTTGGCAAAGGAGGGTGTCGTATTCGACTCGGCCTATTGCAACAGTCCACTGTGCGCGCCCTCGCGTTTTACCCTTGTCACCGGTCAGCTGCCGTCGAAGATCGGCGCCTACGATAACGCAGCAGATTTCCCGGCCGACGTCCCGACCTACGCCCACTACCTGCGTAACCTGGGCTATCGCACCGCACTCTCAGGCAAGATGCACTTCTGCGGCCCCGATCAATTGCATGGCTACGAGGAACGGCTTACCAGCGACATCTATCCGGCGGACTATGGCTGGGCGGTGAATTGGGATGAGCCGGATGTGCGCCCGACCTGGTATCACAACATGTCATCCGTGCTACAAGCCGGGCCGTGCGTGCGTACCAACCAGCTCGATTTTGACGACGACACGATCTACCGAGCTCGCCAGTACCTCTACGACCATATTCGAAGCGGCAGTGAGCGTCCGTTCTGCCTGACCGTCTCGATGACACACCCGCATGATCCGTACACGATCCCGAAGCGCTACTGGGATCTTTACGAAGGTGTCGATATCCCCATGCCCCGGCAGACCATCAGCCAGCATGAGCAGGACCCTCACTCGCAACGGCTGTTGAAGGTGATTGACCTCTGGGACAAGCCGATGCCGGCCGAGAAGATCCGAGATGCGCGGCGCGCATACTTTGGTGCGTGCAGCTATGTCGATGAGCAGATCGGCCGGCTTCTGGAGACGCTTGCCGAATGCGACCTGGCTGATGACACCCTGATCATCTTCTCGGGAGACCATGGCGATCAGCTCGGCGAAAGGAGCCTCTGGTACAAGATGCACTGGTTCGAAATGGCCGCGCGGGTGCCGTTGATCATTCATGCACCCAAGCGCTTCAACGCCCGTCGTGTCAGCGCCTCCGTCTCGACGATGGACCTGTTGCCTACAATGGTCGACCTCGTCGGCGGAACGCTCGACCGCCATCTGCCGCTGGATGGTCGCTCTCTGGTAACCCACCTCGACGGCGGGGAAGGGCATGACGAAGTGGTTGGCGAATACATGGCTGAAGGTACCGACAGCCCGCTGATGATGATCCGTCGTGGTCCTTGGAAATTCGTCTATTCGGAGAAGGATCCCTGCCTGCTGTTCAACCTCGCACAGGACCCGCTAGAGCAGGAAAACTTGGCAGGCGCCGCCCAGTGCCGTACGGTCTATGACGCCTTCCTGAGCGAGGCGCGATCCCGTTGGGATATCGAGCGCATTCATCAGGACGTGCTGGCCAGTCAACGCCGCCGGCGTTTCGTCGACGCCGCGCTCAACAAGGGCATCCGCAAAAGCTGGGACCATCAACCCATGGTCAATGCCAGCGAGCAATACATGCGCAATCACATCGACCTCGACGACCTGGAGCGCCGCGCGCGCTATCCAAAACCATGAGCGCCATCGCCATGCACGTCCAACCCATGCACCGACAGGAGAATCGACGATGAATAAACCAGGGACGCTTTGGGCAGCCGGCGTGCTGGCCTTCGCCATCAGCAGCCAGGCATTTGCCGAGGACGCTGCCTGCAGCACCGTGCGGCTGGCCGATCCAGGCTGGAGCGATATCGCCGTCACCAATGGCGTGGCCTCGCTGCTGCTCGACGGACTGGGCTACAAGCCTCAGATCATGACACTCGGTGTCCCGATCATCTTCGCAGGCATGCAAAAGGGTCAGGTCGATGTATTCCTCGGCAATTGGATGCCGGCTCAACAGGATAACTACGACACCTTCGTGGCCAATGGTGACATCGAGAAGGTGGCGGAAAACTTGAGCGGTACCGAGTTCACGCTCGCTGTGCCGACCTACTCCTGGGAAAAGGGCATCAAGACCATCGAGGACCTTGGCAAACATGCCGACGATTTCGATCGGAAGATCTACGGCATCGCCTCCGGCGCTCCGGGTAACCAGATGATCCAGAAGATGATCGACGCCAACGAGTTCGAACTGGGCAGCTGGAAGGTGGTGGAGTCGAGCGAACAGGCGATGCTCGTGCAAGTGGGCCGTGCCGTCAAACGCGATCAGGATGTCGTCTTCCTCGGCTGGACGCCGCACCCCATGAACGTACAGTACGACATGAAGTACCTCAAGGGTGGCGAGAAGTACTTTGGTGAGAGCGGTGTCGTGAACACGCTCGCACGCAAGGGCTACACGGCACAGTGCCCGAATGTAGGCAAGCTGCTGACCAATCTGACGTTCACCCAGGACATGGAAAACGCCATCATGAACGAGGTGTTGACCAAGAATGTACGCAACGACGATGCCGTTCGCGCGTGGGTGAAAGCCAATCCTGATGCACTCGACGGTTGGCTGAAAGGCGTGAAGACCCTGGACGGTAAGGACGGGGCCGAGGCTGTTCGCGCCAAGCTCTAGCGACGCATTTGCACCACCTGAAGGCGGCCAATCGGCCGCCTTTTTTGTTGCGCTCTCATCGGTAGCCGCAACCGCGCAGTGCAGTACGAACTTACCCGTACGCAGCGCCTCGAATCCTCTAGCCAACAGCTCGCTCACGCCATCCAGAAGAAGGACATCATCGCATGATGCGATTCCCATCGATTCTCGCCGGTGCGTTGCTCGCACTCAGCAGCACCGCTTACGCCGTGACCGAACCCGACAGCTGTGCCACCGTGTCGCTTGCCGACCCAGGCTGGAGCGACATTGCCGTCACCAACGGCATCGCCAGTCTTCTGCTCGACGGCTTGGGCTACAAGCCTGAGCTGCGTACCTTGAGCATTCCGATCATCTTTGCAGGCCTACAGAAGGGGCAGATCGATGTCTTCCTCGGCAACTGGATGCCGGCTGGCAAGAATGACTATGAGAAATACGTCGAAACCGGCGAAGTGGAAAAGGTCGCGGAGAACCTGGGCGGCACCCAATATACGCTCGCCGTTCCTACCTATGCCTGGGAAGCCGGAGTGAAAACCTTTGAAGACCTGGACAGGTACGCGGATCGTTTCGGTCATCGTATCTATGGTATCGGCGCAGGCTCGCCAGCCAATGGCTACATCCAGCAAATGATCGACAGGGACGAATTCGGGCTGGGCGACTGGAAGCTGGTTGAGTCGAGCGAGCAAGCCATGATGGTTCAGGTCGGGCGCGCCGTGCGGAAGGAAGATTTCGTTGTCTTCCTTGGCTGGACACCTCACCCGATGAATGTCCAGTACGACATGAAGTACCTGAAGGGCGGGGAGAAGTACTTCGGTGAGAGCGGCTCCGTGAACACACTGGCGCGGAAGAACTACACCCGGGAATGCCCGAACGTGGGCGCATTGCTGACGAACCTCACGTTCACGCAGGACATGGAAAACACGATCATGGATCAGGTCCTGAATCACAAGGTGCGCAACGACGTCGCCATTCGCGACTGGCTCAAGGCAAACCCTGAGACCCTCGATGGTTGGTTGAACGGTGTGAGCGCACGAGACGGCAGCGACGCAGTCGAGGCCGTCAAAGCCAAGCTATAGGGCCACAAACGCATTCAGGCCGGGGAGGGCGCCCCTGCCGGAATGCGGTATCAATCAGCAGGCTCGGCCGCGAAGATTGAAAGATCGAGGGGGCGGACCGCCCCCATCCAAAGCGCTCTGTCGCGATGATCCATCAGGTCGTCACCCGTGTTCGGATGAATGAATATCACCAGCCCGCTGCGATTCAACGCAAGCCACGGCACGACCTGACCGAAGTCATGGGCAGCAAACGTCAACTGGCAGCTCCAGTCCGGGTGCGGCCCCACAGGCTTGTGATGCATTCGTCCCACCTGCACGGCGAAACGTGCCGAAACGCCCTCACACAGCAAGCGAGCCTGTTCGACGCTCGTGTCATCGAAATAGATGTGCGCGTGATAAGTCGGTGCCGTCGGGTCGACGTAGGCTTCAGCCATCACGAATTGCCCATGAGTTCGCGGCGCAGCAGCTCAAGCACCGGTTTCGAATCTGGCCGTACACCGCGCCAAAGCGCGAACGCTTCGGCAGCCTGTTCAACCAGCATCCCCAGGCCATCGATAGTCCGAGCGGCACCGTGTGCAGCTGCCCACGTGTTGAAGACAGTCATCGCGCTGCCATACATCATGTCGTAACAGACCGTATGCCCGGACTGGATCACCGTGTCTGGAATCGACGGCATCTCGCCAGCCAGGCTCGCCGACGTCGCGTTGATTATCACGTCGAAGCTGCCTTCGATAGTGGCGAAGCCGCTTGCCGACACCGGGCCCAGCGCACCGAAGAGCTCGGCTAGAAGCTGCGCGCGCTCCACCGTCCGATTGGCTATCACCAACTGGCTGGGTGTCTGCGCAAGCAGAGGTTGAAGCACGCCACGCGCCGCGCCGCCAGCACCTAGCAGCAGGATGCGTTTGCCAACCAGCGGTACCCCAGCGTTGACTGTAATGTCCCGCACCAGGCCCGCACCGTCCGTGTTGTCTCCCAGCAAAATCCCATTCGGCTGACGGACCAGCGTATTGACCGCGCCGGCACGCTCTGCACGCTCCGAGCGCTGTCCAGCAAGCCGCCAGGCGTCTTCCTTGAATGGAACCGTGACGTTCGCGCCGTGGCCCTCGGAGAAGAACGCGGTCACAGTCGACCCGAATGCATCCAGCGGCACCTGTATGGGCCGGTAGTCCATCAACTGCCCCGTTTCTTCCGCAAAAAGCGCATGTATACGGGGGGACTTGCTATGGGCAATCGGATTGCCGAATACGGCATATCGGTCCAAGAGACACTCCAGGCAGTGGGCCGCTAAGGGGATTCAGGGCGCGGTGGCAAGCCAGTCACGATCGGTCAGGTAATAATCGGTCAGCCGTGCTTCAGGGCTTCCGGGCTCGGGTTTCCAGTCGTAACCCCAGCGTACTTCCGGCGGAAGCGACATTAAGATGGACTCGGTACGACCGCCCGATTGAAGCCCAAAAAGCGTACCGCGGTCATAGACCAGATTGAATTCGACATAACGGCCACGGCGAAACGCCTGGAATTCACGCTCACGTTCGCCATAGGGCATCGCGCGGCGACGTTCGACGATAGGCAGATACGCTTCGAGGTAGGCGTCCCCAATCGCGCGGATGAAGGCAAAACTGGTGTCGAAATCCCATTCATTCAGATCGTCGAAGAACAGGCCACCGATCCCCCTCGGTTCGTTGCGATGTTTCACGTGGAAATAGCGATCACACCACTCCTTGAAGCGCGGGTACACGTCCGCACCAAAGGGCGCGCAGGCGTCGCGCGCGACCCGGTGCCAATGGACGCAATCTTCCTCGAAGGCATAGTAAGGCGTCAGATCGAATCCGCCGCCGAACCACCAGACGGGTGTCTCGCCTTCTTTTTCTGCACTGAAGAAACGAACATTGGCATGCGACGTCGGAACGAATGGGTTGGTCGGATGGATGACCAGCGATACGCCCATTGCCTGGAAACCGCGGCCAGCCAGCTCGGGGCGATGCGCACTGGCTGACGGTGGCAGGTTGTCGCCAAATACATGGGAGAAGTTTACGCCGCCCTTTTCGATCAACGCGCCGTTAGCGATAACCCGTGTCCGGCCACCACCACCCGTGGGTCGCTCCCAGGCATCCTCCGCGAAGCGGGCCTGCCCCTCAGCGCTTTCCAGCGCCTGGCAGATGCGGTCCTGAAGGTCCAGAAGGTACGCCTTCACGGCGTCAGCTTGCTCCGACATGAAAATCCTCGGGGTACGGGCGCGGTCAGACGCGAAAGAGCGCTAGGATAGCATTCGGTCCGCGTCGTGACAGTGGCGCGGCGTTGAGCGCATGAATAGGCCGGGCTTGCCGTCCGGGCAATCCAACAATTCCAAATGACAGGAGAAGGACATGGCAAAACGCATCCAGTTCTCGTCCCACGGCGGACCAGAAGTGCTCCAATACGCGGACTACACGCCCCCCGAGCCGGGTCCTAACGAAGTGCGCGTTCGCAACAGGGCGATCGGCCTGAACTTCATCGAGATCTACTTCCGTACAGGCCTGTACCCTGCGCCCAACATGCCCTCCAGCCTGGGCACCGAAGGGGCAGGGGAAGTCGAATCGGTTGGCAGCGATGTCAAACATCTCAAGGTGGGTGACCGGGTCGCGTACGCTACCGGCCCGCTGGGTTCGTATTCGGAGCTGCATGTACTGCCCGCCGAAAAGCTGGTCAAACTTCCCGATAGCATCAGTTTCGAACAGGCTGCAGCCGTCATGCTCAAGGGGCTGACCACCCAGTACCTCTTGCGTCAGACCCATCCTCTACAGGGGGGCGAGACGATCCTCTTTCATGCGGCCGCGGGCGGCGTTGGCTCGCTGGCATGCCAATGGGCCAAGGCCCTGGGCGTCAATCTGATCGGCACCGTTGGTTCGCCTGAAAAGGCTGAGCGCGCCAAGGCGCTAGGCGCGTGGGAAGTGATCGACTATCGCCGGGATGATGTCGTGGCACGCGTCCGCGAGTTGACCAATGGCAAGAAATGCCCAGTCGTCTATGACTCGGTTGGAAAGGATACGTGGGAAACCTCGCTGGACTGCCTGTCGCAGCGCGGCCTGATGGTGAGCTTTGGTAACTCGTCCGGAGCGGTTACCGGCGTTAACCTGGGCATCCTGGCGCAAAAGGGATCGCTCTTTGTCACCCGACCCACGCTGGCCAGCTATGCCGATACCGCAGAACGCCTCCAACACATGGCGGATGACCTGTTCGGGATGATCGCCAGTGGGAAAATTGATGTCGAGATCGGCCGCCAGTTTCCGCTGGAGGACGCTGCGAAAGCCCAGGAAGCACTTGCCAACCGGCAGACCACGGGCTCTACGATCCTCATTCCCTAAGTACGGTCGCCAGTAGGTGTAAGAGCGGATGGGACGAGCCACTTGAGACAAGGTGGCTCGGTTATCAAGCGATCAGTCTCAGGCGCGGTGGACCGAGCCCGTACGAAGGTCACGGATCACACTCGGACTCTTGCGCCCCCCCAATGGGCCATCGAGTACACCGTCGAGCTGACCATGAAAGTACTGCTCGATACGCAGGCGAGATCGCGCAGGTGGACGGCCGGAGCGATTGGCGGACGTCGAGACCAAGGGACCACATAGCAGGCAAAGATCCCGCACCAGCGGATGGTCCGTGACACGGAGCGCCACCGTGTCGTGATTGCCGGTGATCCATTCCGGTAGCCGCCCCTGATGGGGCACCAGCCAGGTATTGGGTCCAGGCCAAGTGCTGCTGAGCTTGTCCAGCCAGGCGTCTGGCATGTCATCGAGCAGGAAGTCGAACTGGTGAATCGAGTCGGCTACAAGAATGACGCCCTTGTCGGGCGAGCGGTCCTTTAGCGCCAGCAGCCGGTAGACCGCCTCGGCGTTCCAGGGATCGCAACCCAGCCCCCAGACCGCTTCGGTAGGGTAGGCGATTACGCCGCCGTCACGGACGACACCCGCCATTCGCTTGATTCGCCAATTCAGCATCGCCTTCTTCTCTCGCGGCTGGTTAAAGTCGGAAGTCTACCCTCAACCGGGGCGTGCAACCCATAGGCCGTTTTCGCAGGCGACGCGTCCCTCCAGCTCCAGCTCGGTCAATGCGGCCAGAACCTCACCAAGAGGCCGCTCGCTGATCTGCACCAGCGCCTCACTCGTCAAGGGTGCAGCCGACAGCTCTCGAAGCAGATAATGCTCGCTTTCGATCGCAGTTTCCGATGTCGATGAAGGTTGCGTCTGCCAACCGCGGAGCTGAACGAGGATGTCCTCGACACGCTCGACGAGTGTGGCGCCTTCACGGATCAGGTGATTACAGCCGCGAGCGCCCGGATGGTGGATGGAACCAGGAATCGCATAGACCTCTCGCCCTTGCTCGGAGGCCAGGCGGGCCGTGATCAACGAACCGCTCGACGGGCTGGCTTCTACCACCAGGGTGCCAACGGACAAACCGCTGATGATGCGATTGCGCCGTGGGAAATTGGACGCCTGCGGCTCGGTATCCAGAGGTAGCTCGGAGACAACCGCGCCGCCTCGCTCGGCAATGGCACGCGCCAGCCCGACATGCCGCTTCGGGTAGAGGCATTCGAGCCCGGTCCCAAGCACCGCTATCGTCCTGCCGCCAGCATCCAAAGCGCCGTTGTGCGCCGCACCGTCGATACCCAGGGCCAAACCGCTCGTAATGGTAAAGCCGCCTGCTGCCAGGCTCTTGGCAAAGGCGAAGGCCGTGTCCAACCCAGGCCGGCTGGCGCGCCGGCTACCGACCATGGCGAGCTGTGGAGACTCCAGAACAGCTGCATCGCCATCTACGAATAACAGGGGAGGTGCATCGGGCAGCTCGGCCAGCAAACCCGGATATCGATCCTCACCCCACATCACGACATCATGTTCGGGCGCCTCCAACCACTGCAGGGCAGTGGACGCCCGATCCCGTATTACCGCATCGCGCCGTGCATCCGCGGCAACCATAGGTAGCCCCAGCGAGCGCCACGCGGCTGCGGGTGCGCTCAGGGCAGCCGAGGCCGTTTCAAAAGCAGAAAGTAACCGCCGGAAACGGCGAGGGCCCACTTCCGGAAGAAGATGCAGGCGCAGACGCGCCTCGAGTTCAGCAGGAGAAAGCAGATACATTGTCGATCATCCATGACCGGCGCAAAGCGCATAGAGAAAGGGCGCCATTGGCGCCCTGGGAAACGTTCACTCAAGGATTGCGGACTTTGTCCATCACCTCGAGCTGGCGGGTAGCCGACAAGACCAGGCCGTAGCTCAACTTGTCATAGGTGCGGAACACCATCAGCAGACCGGAGCGTTCGTCTGGAATCTTCACGCGGTCGCCGGTGACACGGTCGCGTACCGTTTCGCCCGTCTTGTATACCGCCAGGACGCTGCCTTCAACGAGGCCGTCACGCTTGCCCTTGTTCAGCGTCACGACGTCGAACTGGCCAATATTGGTGACTCCACGTGGAACATCAAGGATGAGGCCTTCGATTTTCTCGGCAGGCTCGCTTGGGAAGAACGTCGAATTGATCGCACGTTCCTCAGTCGCGAAAAGGCGGTCGCCGGGACGGACTTCCTGTGTACTGCGCGACAAGGTCAAGGTCGTAATGTCGCCTTCCTGGGCCACGAACGTCCCAGTACCAATGTCGTCGGCGTTGATCCCGAGCAGTTCGCCCGATTCAGGATTTCGATAAGCCTTGCCCTGACGGAATACGCCGTAGACGGACTGCCCGTCGGTGAAGTCGCCGCGGGCATAGACGCGGTCACCTTTACCGGCAATCACACGCTCAGCCGTACCTGCAACGATATACGGTGCACGGTCGAACGCTTCGGCCGTATCGACGATACGGTTGCTCAGCAAAAACGAGTTGATCGCTTCGAGCGGAATGGTAGGTATTGCTTCGGCGATAGGCGTCGTGCGGACTTGCGGAGACAATTTGACCGTTCCTCGGGAACCGCCGCGCTCCACTTGAATTCGAGGCTGGCCGTCGACATATACGAGTGACAGCACGTCGCCCGGGTAGATGAGGTGAGGATTGTTGATCTGCGGGTTGGCTTGCCAGATCTCCGGCCATTGCCAGGGCTTGCTGAGAAATCGACCGGAGATGTCCCAAAGCGTGTCCCCACGGACGACCGTATAGCGGTCGGGATGCCCGTCCTTGAGCTGGACGGCCGCCTGCGCAACCCCGCTGGCCGCCAGGAGCAGCAAGGCCAGTAGTGATTTCCTCATGGAATGAATCCCTTTATGATGTGTCTTCACTGAAACGCCCTAGCGCCGCGGCCTCCATCCCCCATGGAAACCGCGACGTGAAGTCGCCTTCAAGGCTGCTGCGATGTTAGCAGCGCGTTTCGACTTTATCCTACAAGTGCATCACGAACCCATATGGCTATCCTGAACATCCTCGAATTTCCCGATCCACGGCTGAGAACGGTCGCCAAACGGGTAGACGTGGTCGACGACGAGCTCCGTCAGCTGATAGACGACATGTTCGAGACCATGTACGACGCGCCCGGCATCGGCCTCGCCGCAACCCAGGTGAACGTCCACAAGCGTGTCGTCGTGATGGACTTGTCCGAAGACAAGAGCGAACCACGGGTCTTCATCAATCCCGAGTTCGAACCGCTCACGGACGAAATGGACCAATACCAGGAAGGCTGTCTGTCGGTGCCCGGGTTCTACGAGAACGTTGATCGTCCGCAGAAAGTACGCATCCGCGCACTGGATCGCGACGGCCAGCCATACGAAATGGTGGCTGAGGGCTTGCTCGCAGTGTGCATCCAGCATGAGTGTGATCACTTGAATGGCAAGCTGTTCGTCGATTACCTGTCGTCGCTAAAGCGAGATCGAATCCGCAAGAAGCTGGAAAAGCAGCACCGCCAGCAAGCGTAAAACCGATACCCAAAGGCTTGCTCCGGCAAGCCTTTTTCTTTTGTGAAAGAGACTTCCATGCGCATCGTCTTTGCCGGCACGCCGGACTTCGCCGCCCACCATCTGCAGGCGCTTCTCGGAACCGATCACGAGATCGTCGCGGTGTACACGCAACCCGATCGTCCCGCTGGGCGCGGACAAAAGCTCGTGGCCAGCCCGGTCAAGCAGCTGGCCGTCAAGCAAGGGATTCCCGTCCACCAGCCGGTTCGCCTCAAAGATGCCGACGCCCAGTCTACGCTGGCATCGCTCGCGCCGGATCTGCTCATCGTCGTTGCCTATGGATTGATCCTGCCACAGGCCGTGCTCGATATCCCTCGCCTGGGCTGTATCAACAGCCATGCATCCCTGTTACCCCGCTGGCGCGGCGCAGCGCCTATTCAGCGGGCCATCGAAGCAGGCGACGCCAAAACGGGCGTTACGGTGATGCAGATGGAAGCGGGCCTGGACACCGGCCCCATGTTGCTCAAGGTCGAAACGGCTATCGGCGATCGCGATACCGGTGCCAGCCTGCATGACCGCCTCGCTGTTCTTGGGGCCCAAGCGGTTGTCGACGCAGTCACTCGCCTTGCACAAACCGGTTTGCAGGGCGAGCCGCAGGACGATGCGCTGGCGACCTATGCACACAAGCTCGACAAATCTGAATCCCTCCTGGATTGGCAGCGCCCAGCAATCGAGCTCGACCGACGCATCCGAGCGTTCTTTCCATGGCCCGGATGCCACACAACCCTCGGCGGTGCCGCTGTGAAAGTGCTTGGGGCCACCGTAAGGGCAGGCAATGGCCAGCCTGGGCAGATCCTCGACGCATCACGGGACGGCCTGACCGTGGCCTGTGGCGAAGGCGCGCTCACACTCACCCGATTGCAGCTGGCAGGCGGTAAGCCGTTGGCATTCAGTGACCTGTTCAATAGTCGACGCGAACAATTCGCTGCCGGCACGGTGATGGGCGAATGAACCCGCGCCTCGCCGCGGCCCGTGCGTTGGCGGCCGTCCTGCAGGGCAAGGCTTCGCTGGCAGGCAGCTTGCCGCCCGTGCTTGAGCGCGTAGATTCACGTGATAGAGGGCTCACCCAGGATCTGGCCTTCGGCACCGCGCGTTGGTATCCGCGCCTGGCGCTGATGGCCGATGCGCTGTTGCAGAAGCCTTTCAAGGCGGCGGACCGTGATGTGGAAGCGCTTCTGCTCGTGGGGTTGTACCAGCTCTTTCATACCCGGATCCCCGCGCATGCCGCAATTGGCGAAACGGTCGGCTGCGCCGCCGCGCTGAAGAAACCTTTCGCGAAAGGCCTCCTGAATGCGGTGCTGCGCAACGCGCAGCGGCAGCACGAGGAACTCCTGCAACGATTCGATCGCGACCCTGTCCTGCACACGGCCCATCCCCGCTGGCTGCAAAAGCGCCTGAAGGCAGAGTGGCCGGAGTATTGGAACCAGATCTGCGACGCCAATAACGAGCATCCGCCCATGACGCTGCGGGTGAACGTTCGGCACGGAACACGGGACAGCTACCTGGATCGCCTGGCGGAAGCAGGCATACAGGCAACGCCATGCGCATTCAGTGATGACGGAATCACCCTGGCCGAGCCAACTGATGTCAGCAGCTTGCCCGGCTTCCAGGAAGGCCATGTAAGTGTCCAGGACGAAGCAGCGCAGTTGGCCGCGGGTCTATTGGAGCTGCAACCAGGACTTCGGGTACTCGACGCCTGCGCCGCACCGGGTGGAAAGACCTGTCATATGCTTGAGCACGAGCCAACGCTGGATGTCACGGCGATCGACCTGGAGCCGGCTCGTCTGCGCCGCGTGACGGATAACCTCACCCGCCTTGGCCTGAACGCCACGCTGATCGCCGCTGATGCTCGAGACACCAAGGAATGGTGGGACGGGAAGGCCTTCGACCGCATTCTGTTGGACGCGCCTTGTTCCGCTACAGGCGTCATACGCCGCCATCCGGATATCAAGCTCACCCGCCAGCCAGACGACATTGAGGCCCTGGCCCGGCTTCAGGGCGAGATTCTCGATGCGCTTTGGCCACTTCTCTCGGTCGGCGGCGTCATGGTGTATGCGACCTGCTCGGTGATGCCAGCCGAAAACCGCGATGCAATCGAGGCGTTTCTGCAGCGCACGCCAGGTGCCCGAGAGCTCGACGTTGCCGGCGACTTCGGTCTGGGCCAACCTCACGGTCGCCAACTGTTTCCACAACTCGCCGGGCACGATGGCTTCTATTACGCCAAACTGGTCAAGATCGCCGCCGCGCCTCGCTCGTCATGAACAAACGCTGTCCCTCATCGCCCGGTGCGGATCACCGATGCTGTTCGTGACACGGCACATGGCTCACCGAGCGGCGCTTGAGCGTAACGGAGTCAATCTTTGAAGATCATCATTCTCGGTGCTGGCCAGGTAGGCGGCACGCTCGCGGAAAATCTGGCTAGCGAAGCCAACGACATCACCGTGGTCGACACGGACGCCGACCGCTTGCGCAGTCTGAGCGACCGGCTCGACATTCGCACCATCCAGGGAAAAGGGTCGTTTCCAACCGTGCTGCGCCAGGCGGGCGCGGACGACGCAGATATGCTGGTCGCGGTCACCAACAGCGATGAAGTCAACATGATTGCCTGCCAGGTTGCCTACACGTTGTTCCACACCCCAACGCGCATCGCGCGGGTACGCGAGTCGGCCTATCTGACCCGCCGGGACTTGTTCGACAACGAAGCCATCCCAGTCGATGTTCTGATCAGTCCAGAGCAGGTCGTCACGAATTACATCAAGCGCCTCATCGAATATCCTGGGGCGCTCCAGGTGATCGACTTCGGTGGCGGCAAGGCCCAGTTGGTGGGCGTGCGTGCCTATTACGGAGGCCCCTTGGTTGGTCAGCAACTTCGGCAACTGCGAGAGCACATGCCGAATGTCGATGCGCGGGTGGCGGCCATCTATCGTCGCGATCGGCCCATCGTACCGCGGGGCGACACGGTGATCGAAGCCGATGACGAAGTGTTCTTCATCGCCGCACGCAACCACATCCTGGCCGTCATGGGCGAATTGCGACGTCTGGAAGATGGCAACAAGCGCATCGTCATTGCCGGGGGTGGGCATATTGGTGAACGCCTGGCAGAGGCCATCGAAAGCCGGTACCAACTGAAGATCATCGAAGTGAGTCCATCACGCTGTCGGCACCTGTCCGAAGCACTGGACCGCACCATCGTGCTCCAGGGCAGCGCATCCGATCGCGACCTGCTGGTGGAGGAGGGTATCGGCGACACGGATATCTTCCTGGCACTGACCAACGATGACGAAGCCAATATCATGTCGTCGCTGCTTGCGAAACGCCTCGGTGCGCGCAAGGTCATGACACTTATCAACAACACCGCGTATGTGGACTTGGTGCAAGGCGGCGAGATCGATATCGCCATCAGCCCACAACTGGCCACCATCGGCAGCCTGTTGACCCACGTGCGACGCGGCGACGTGGAAAGCGTCCACTCGCTGCGCCGGGGCGCGGCAGAGGCCATCGAGGTCGTGGCGCATGGTGATTCCAAGTCAAGCCGCGTCATTGGCCGGATGATCGAGGACATCTCGCTTCCGCCCGGTGCGACCATCGGGGCGATCATCCGCAAGGATGAGGTCTTGATCGCGCATGACGACACGGTTATCGAATCCGGCGACCATGCGGTTCTGTTCCTGATGGAAAAGCAGCATATTCGTGATGTCGAACGGCTTTTCCAGGCTGGTCTCACCTTCTTCTAAAGGGAATCTGTCATGCTCGATTCGCTTGAAAAGATGCTCGCCAAGGGTAACGACAATGCCTTGCTCCGGTTTGGCCTGGGCAAGGGTTACCTGGACGCAGGCGATGCGAACGCCGCGGCCGTACACCTGCGTCGCTGCATCGAACAGGACGCCAGCTATTCCGCCGCCTGGAAGCTGCTCGGCAAAGCCCTGCAGGGTATGGGCGAGTACGATTCGGCTGCGCAGGCGTGGCGTGACGGAATCGATGCTGCCGTCGCCAAGGGTGACAAGCAGGCCGAAAAGGAAATGACGGTTTTCCTGCGCAAGCTGGAAAAACAAACGGCCCCAAAACCGTAAGGCTTGGGGCCGCTCGAATTTCGCAGTAGGGCTTAGACGTCCAGGTTGGACACCGCCAGTGCGTTGCTTTCGATGAAGTCGCGGCGCGGTTCCACGGCATCACCCATCAGCGTGTTGAAGATCTGGTCCGCAGCGATCGCGTCCTCAATCGTCACCCTGAGCATGCGCCGAACGTTCGGATCCATGGTGGTCTCCCACAACTGATCCGGATTCATCTCGCCCAAGCCCTTATAGCGTTGGATGCTGTGACGCTTGGTGCTTTCCGTCATCAGCCATTCCAAGCCTTCCTTGAACGTCGAAATCGGCCGCTTGCGCTCGCCGCGCTGCACGTACGCATCTTCCTCAAGCAGGCTGTTGAGCTGATCGCCCAGCGCCGTCACGGTCTTGTAGTCGTTGCTGGCGAAGAAATCGCGATTGAACGTGATGTAGTTCGACAGACCGTGCGCAACGATCTGGACTTCTGGTAGGTAGAGCTGGCGCTCCTGATCATGACGCAGGCTGGCGCTGTAGGTCTGACCGGATTTCTCGGATGCCTTCAGACGTGCCTGGAGCCCATCGAGCCAAGCCTTCATTGCCGCCTCGTCCGCCAATTGCTCGGTGGTAACGCGGGGCAGGTAGACGAAATGCTCGGTCAGCTCGTACGGGTACAGGCGAGACAGGCGCTTCAGCGTCTTGGTCACGGTCCGGTAATCGTTTACAAGCCGCTCCAGCGATCCGCCAGATAGCCCGGGCGCATCGGCATTCACATGCAAGCTCGCGTCCTCCAGAGCCGACTGAGTCATGTATTCCTCCATGGCCTCGTCGTCCTTGATGTACTGCTCCTGCTTGCCACGCTTCACCTTGTAGAGCGGTGGCTGAGCGATATACACATAGCCACGCTCGATCAGCTCGGGTAACTGACGAAAGAAGAACGTCAGCAGCAGCGTACGGATGTGCGAACCGTCAACGTCAGCATCGGTCATGATGATGATGTTGTGGTAACGCAGCTTGTCGATATTGTATTCCTCGCGGCCGATACCACAGCCGAGAGCGGTGATCAGCGTGCCGACTTCAGCCGAGGACAGCATCTTGTCGAAGCGCGCCTTCTCGACGTTAAGGATCTTGCCCTTGAGCGGAAGAATCGCTTGGGTCCGCCGGTTCCGCCCTTGCTTGGCAGAGCCACCCGCGGAGTCACCCTCCACAATGTAGAGTTCGGAAAGGGCAGGATCCTTCTCTTGGCAGTCGGCAAGTTTGCCCGGAAGGCCGGCGATGTCGAGAGCGCCTTTGCGGCGGGTCATCTCGCGCGCCTTGCGAGCCGCTTCCCGCGCACGTGCCGCGTCGATCATCTTGCCAACAACGGCTTTGGCTTCATTGGGGTTCTCCAGCAGGAAGTCTGCGAAGAATCGGCCCATTTCCTGCTCGACCGCTGTTTTGACCTCGGATGAAACGAGCTTGTCCTTGGTCTGGGACGAGAACTTCGGATCGGGCACCTTCACAGAAATGATCGCTGTGAGACCCTCTCGTGCATCGTCACCCGTCGTAGCAACCTTGAACTTCTTCGCCAGGCCTTCCTGTTCTATGTAGTTGTTGAGGTTACGCGTCAGCGCCGACCGGAAACCTGCCAGGTGGGTACCACCGTCACGTTGGGGAATGTTGTTCGTAAAGCAAAGAATGTTCTCGTTGAAGCTGTCGTTCCACTGCAACGCGACCTCGACACCGACGCCATCGTCTTCGCGTTGAATATCGAAGTGGAAGATCTGGTTGACCGCGGTCTTGTTGTGGTTGAGGTATTCCACGAATGCCTTTAAACCACCGTCATATTTGAACAGTTCTTCCTTCCCGGTACGTTCATCACGTAGCAGGATACCGACACCGGAGTTCAAGAAAGACAGCTCGCGCAAGCGCTTGGCTAGGATGTCCCAGCTGAACTGAATATTCGTGAAGGTTTCGGAAGAGGCTTTGAAGTGGACCTGAGTGCCGGTCGCGTCGGCCTCGCCGATAGGGCTCAATGGGGCTTGCGGCACACCATGGTGGTAAACCTGTTCCCAGACTTGGCCGGCACGACGGATCGTCAGACGAAGCTCTTCGGACAAGGCATTAACGACGGAGACACCCACGCCATGAAGACCGCCGGACACCTTATAGGTGTTGTCGTCGAACTTTCCGCCCGCGTGCAGGACGGTCATGATCACTTCTGCGGCCGATACACCTTCTTCCTTGTGGATATCCACGGGGATGCCGCGGCCATTGTCCTGAACGGTAATCGACTCGTCCTGGTGGATCGTAATGCTGATTTCCGAGCAGTAACCCGCGAGCGCTTCGTCAATGGAGTTATCCACAACCTCGAAAACCATGTGGTGTAGGCCAGTACCGTCATCGGTGTCCCCGATGTACATGCCAGGACGCTTGCGAACAGCATCCAGGCCTTTGAGAACCTTGATACTTGAGGAATCGTACGAGTTGTTCTCGCTCATGCTTCACTCCAAAAATCTTGACTGACCGTACCGTGTTCCACATGGAACATCGCGACCGGTGTTTCCGGTCGCCAGCCTTGTTTCAATACGTCGCTGTCGACACAGGTGATGAATACCTGACACTGCAAATCTTCAAGTAAGCGGCATAACGACGCTCGGTGCCCTTCATCGAGCTCGGATGGCAAATCGTCTACGAGGTAGACGCATTGCCCGCGTTTGGTGTGGTTCAACAGTCTGCCTTGCGCAATTCGCAAGGCACTTACGACCAGCTTCTGCTGCCCTCGGGAAAGTATGTCCGCCGCATTGTGGCCCTGATAACGCAACCGCAAATCGGCTCGCTGAGGCCCGGATTGAGTAAAGCCCATATGGCGATCACGTTCGAGGCTGGCAGCGAGCACTTCGGCGAGCCCGCGATCCTTATCCCACCCACGTGAGTAACTTAACACCAGCCCATCCAGTTCGATTAGCTGGGCAAGTACCTCTTCAAAAACCGGCTTCAGCGCGGCGATATAAGCGCGCCGATAAACATCGATTTCCTCGGCTGCCAAACTGAGTTCACGATCCCAGGACGCTTGGATAGCGCTGTCAAGTGTACCATGCCGAAGCCACGAATTACGCTGCCGGAGGGCCTGCTGGAGACGCTGCCAGGCTTGTAAAAAGCGCGGCTCCACGTGGAACACTCCCCAGTCCAGAAATTGGCGGCGAACCTTGGGGGCGCCTTCCAGTAGCCGGAAACTGTCCGGATTGATCAGCTGCAATGGCAACAGTTCAGCGAGCTGGGAAGCGCTTCTGGCATTCTGCCCGTCGATACGAATCGTAAGGTCGCCGTCCTTTTCTCGAGAAACGCCAAGGTTGCTTTGCCTTCCCTCAGCCAGCATAACCTGACCGAACACGGTACACGCCGGCTGCTCGTGGCCGATCACTGGCGTGAGGCGCGCACTTCGAAAAGACCGGGCCAGGCCGAGCAAATGTATGGCTTCCAGCACGCTGGTCTTCCCGCTGCCATTGAAGCCGTAGAGGATGTTGATCCTAGGAGAGGGAGATAGGGTGACCGACTGCAGATTACGTACAGCGGTGACCGAAAGGCGGGTGAGGGACATCAGTACCCATCTTTGATGCGGGCTGCCCCAATACCGGGACAGTAGTAGGGGCAGGCCATCGACCATGTATCGCGCATTAGAAGCGCGAAAGCATGACAGCTGGCGCCGATGGCCATGGCTTCCCCGAGCATTCTCTTACAGACGCATTGGCATAACGACATAGGAAGAATCGTCGTTACCCGCTTCCTGCAGCAGTGCGCTGCTGTTCGCATCCGATAATGTAAGGCGGACCTGTTCGGTCGTCATCACGCCCAGCACATCCAGCAGGTAGCTCACGTTGAAACCGATTTCCAGCGCGTCGCCGTTGTAATCGACCGCCACTTCCTCCTCGGCTTCTTCCTGCTCTGGGTTATTGGCCTGGATTTTCAGAAGGCCAGACGCCAGCGTGAGGCGGATACCCCTATATTTTTCATTCGAAAGAATCGCCGTCCGGCTAAACGCTTCTTTCAGCAGCTGGCGGTCACCGACGACCAACTTGTCACCGCCCTTGGGCAGCACGCGCTCATAGTCAGGGAACTTGCCGTCAACGAGCTTGGAGGTAAAGGTGAACTCGCCGGTATTAGCGCGAATGTGGTGCTGGCCGAGTACTACGCTGACGTCAGCATCTTGCTCGGTGAGTAGACGGGCCAGCTCGAGGATGCCCTTGCGCGGAACGATGACCTGGTGCTTGTCGGCCTGCTCGATGCCCGCCTGCATTCCACACATGGCCAGGCGATGGCCGTCGGTAGCCACCGCGCGAAGAGAACCCGCGCTGACTTCGAGTAGCATACCGTTCAGGTAGTAACGGACATCCTGCTGCGCCATCGCGAAGCTCGTGCGCTCGATCAGGCGGCGCAGCTTGGCTTGCGGCAAGCTGAACGTCATCGAGCCCGGACCCTCTTCCACCGTCGGGAAATCGTTCGCAGGAAGCGTGGAGAGGGTAAAGCGGCTACGGCCAGCCTTGATCAGGAGCTTCTGATCCTCCACACGCACGTCAATCGACGTGTCGCTGGGCAGGCTTTTACAAATGTCCATGAGCTTACGCGCAGGAACGGTGATCTCGCCTGGCTCGGCCGCATCATCGAGCGTCACGCGTCCAACAAGCTCGACTTCCAGATCGGTACCGGTCAGTGACAGCTGTTGACCTTCGACCACCAACAGAACATTGGAGAGCACCGGCAGCGTCTGGCGTCGTTCCACGACGCCAGCGACCAGTTGCAATGGTTTCAGGAGGGCTTCGCGCTGAATGGAAAAGTGCATGGTCTCGTCCCTTGCCTCGTGGGCTGCGTCAGGTAGTCAGTGTTCGCAGCAGGTTCTTGTAGTCCTCGCGGATGTCCGCGTCAGACTCCCTCAATTCGCTGATCTTGCGGCAGGCATGCAGAACGGTCGTGTGATCGCGCCCGCCGAACGCATCGCCAATCTCTGGCAAGCTGTGATTCGTGATTTCCTTCGAAAGCGCCATGGCCACCTGACGGGGCCGCGCCACCGAACGCGAGCGTCTCACCGACAGCAGGTCCGAGACCTTTATCTTGTAGTACTCCGCGACGGTACGCTGGATATTGTCGATACTGACCAGCTTGTCCTGCAGCGCCAACAAGTCCTTGAGCGATTCGCGGATCAGCTCGATGGTGATGTCGCGCCCCATGAAGTGGCCGTGGGCAATGACCCGCTTGAGTGCGCCTTCGAGTTCACGCACATTCGACCGAATCCGCTGCGCAATGAAGAAGGCCGCATCGTGAGGGAGGTCGACCTTCGCCTGTTCGGCCTTCTTCATCAAAATGGCAACACGGGTCTCCAATTCAGGTGGCTCGACCGCAACGGTCAATCCCCACCCAAACCGTGACTTGAGGCGTTCTTCGAGCCCTTCGATTTCCTTGGGGTACCGATCACTCGTCAGGATCACCTGTTGGCCACCTTCGAGCAGTGCGTTGAAGGTGTGGAAAAACTCTTCCTGCGAGCGTTCCTTGCGAGCGAAGAACTGGATGTCATCAATCAGCAGCGCGTCCACCGACCGGTAGAAACGCTTGAATTCGTTAATGGCGTTGAGCTGAAGCGCCTTGACCATGTCAGCAACGAAGCGCTCGGAATGCAGATAAACAACCTTGGCATTCGGGTTCTTCTTCAGCAAATGGTTACCCACAGCATGCATCAGGTGGGTCTTACCCAAGCCGACACCCCCATAAAGGAAGAGGGGGTTGTATCCATGCTTGGGGTTATCGGCAACCTGCCAGGCCGCAGCGCGCGCAAGCTGGTTGGATTTACCCTCGACGAAGTTCTCGAAGGTGAAGGACCGATTAAGGTAGCTCGTGTGTTTGAGCGCACCTTCTACTTGAACCGTACGCTCAGGTTTGGCCACCGGCATATCCAGCTCAGGCTGGATGACGCTCTGCTCAGGTGGGGTATCGCTATCCCGAGCGCTCGTAGGAATCGGTTTCTGGGGGACTGGGGCGGATGGCTCGACGGGTGCAGCGGCCGGCTGGGACGCCGGGGCCGACACGGGCACTGCAGTACGCGGGGCCAAAGCCGGTTTGCGGCTGCCAATGAGCAACGACAGTGCGGGTGGCATACCGTCACCGTGCTCACCCAGCAGCTCCATCAGTCGGCCGAGATACTTTTCATTGACCCAGTCGAGCACGAATCGATTAGGCGCATAAACCCGTAGCTCGCCTGCCGAGGCCTCTACCTGTAAGGGTCGAATCCAGGTGTTGAATTGCTGGGTAGGCAGCTCATCGCGCAACAGTTCCACGCATTGCTGCCAAAGTTCGACCGACACGAAATGACCCCCGGTTCCGCTTAAGGAAGCGCTAAAAACAGTCGGGCATTGTACCGGGACACCCCTGGCTTATCCACATGGACGGACTGCCGTGCAGCTGAGTGCGGCTCCACACCCGAAAAAAGCACCTCTGAACGCGCCTTTAGTCTGAATGAGCACTGTGGAAAACCCGCCTTGCGCTCGTTGGACAACCGAAGGGCAAACCCAGTGGATAAGTCACCTGTGGATAACACATCGACTTATCCACTGCATTTCCTAAGCATTCGAACACCCTCAGCACGGTATCCACACAGAGCTCATTTTCTCTGAAAGACAGTACCCTAGAGGCTTCTAGAGACTTATCCACAGAATAAGGTCTACCTAAGCATCATTACATCTTTCATCTTTTTAAAACTCTTCCCTTTTTTATTTGATTGAGCGAAGACCCTTCGTCCTGAGGGCTGAACGAAAATTGACCTTGCGCATGGCTTTCACTAGAATCGCCGGTCTATTTGAACGGGGCCACGCCAGGCTCCTCGTAAACAGCCCGTTGTGACCTTTAGGTAACGCATCATGAAACGCACTTTCCAGCCCAGCACCATCAAGCGCGCCCGTACTCACGGTTTCCGTGCTCGCATGGCTACCAAGAACGGTCGTCAAGTCCTGTCGCGTCGTCGCGCCAAGGGCCGCAAGCGTCTGACCGTCTGACTTGCTCGGTTCGGGTGGTGAATCAAGGCTTCGGCCGGGAAAGGCGACTGCTCAAGCCCCGGCAATTCAAAGCGGTCTTTGATTCACCGTCCGGCAAGGTCCCTGGCAAGCATGTCCTGATTCTTGCGCGCGACAACGATCAAGACGGTCCTCGATTAGGACTGGTGATCGGCAAGAAAAGCGTGAAGCTTTCTGTCGAACGCAACCGCCTGAAGCGTCTCATCCGAGATTCCTTTCGCCTTCACCAGCATGAGCTGGGTGGGCAGGATATTGTCGTGGTAGCGCGTCGGGGAATCGGCGATCTGGATAACCCCGAGTTGCATCGACAGTTCGGTAAAATCTGGAAACGCCTGGCACGAAGTCAGCCCCGTCCGACAACCCGAGCCGACAGCAGCGGGACGCTAGATCCCTCTCATGCGTAAACTGGTAAAGCTCCCCATCCAGTTCTACCGCTATGCCATCAGCCCCTTGATGGCAAATCATTGTCGTTTTTATCCCAGTTGTTCCTGCTACGCACTCGAGGCCATCGAGGCCCACGGCGCCGTGCGTGGTAGTTGGCTGGCAGTACGCCGTCTTGGCCGTTGCCATCCTTGGAATGCCGGTGGTTACGATCCGGTTCCTCCTGCAGAACAATCCCGACCCACTTCGATGGCCGAGTAACCATGGATATTCAACGCTCGATCCTGATCGTCGCCCTGGCGATCGTGTCCTATTTTCTGGTGCTCAAATGGAACGACGACTACGGTCAGGCTGAACTGCCGCCGCAGCAGGCAGCCACAGCACCAGCGACCCCAAGTCTGCCGGGGACTGATGGCGCCCAGGCCGGTCAGTCCGATGTCCCGACTGCTTCCTCCGGTACCGAAGCGGCAGCACTGCCACAGGGTGACACGCCTGCCAGTGCCGACCTGATCCGCGTCCGCACCGATGTGCTGGATGTTGCGATCGACCCACGGGGTGGTGATGTCGTCCAGCTGAACCTGCTTCAGTATCCACGTCGCCAGGACCGCCCCGACGTGCCGTTCCAGCTTTTCGACAACGGCAGTGAGCGTATCTATCTTGCCCAAAGCGGCCTCACCGGTACCAATGGCCCGGACGCACGCGCGAGCGGACGACCGCTTTACAGCAGCGAACAGCGCAGCTATCAACTGGCCAATGGTCAGGACGTCCTCACGGTGGATCTGCGTTACTCGGACAATGGCGTTAACTATGTCAAGCGCTTCACCTTCCACCGCGGGCTGAAAGAAAGCTGCTCTTCGGACGATATCGCGCAGCGCAAGGTCGATTGCGTGACGCAGAACGGCTACACGGTTGACGTCAGCTACCAGATCGACAACCAGAGCGGTCAGCCCTGGACCGGCAATCTGTTTGCTCAGCTCAAGCGTGACAACAGCGGCGATCCTTCTGCCACCACGGCCACCGGCGTATCAACTTATCTTGGCGCGGCGATGTGGACCGCAAGCGAGCCCTACAAGAAAGTCTCCAAGGGCGACATGGATGACCGTTCGCTCAAGCAAACTGTCGATGGTGGCTGGGTCGCTTGGCTGCAGCACTATTTCGTAACGGCGTGGGTCGCCAACAAGGATCAGGCAAACCTGGTTCAGACTCGCAAGGATAGTCAGGGTAACTACATCATTGGATTCACTGGGCCGGCCGTTAACGTTCCGGCTGGCGGCCAAGGTACTGCTTCGGCCGTGCTTTACGCAGGTCCAAAGATCCAGAGCCACTTGGGTGCCCTGTCACCCGGCCTCGAGCTGACAGTTGACTACGGCTTCCTGTGGTTCCTGGCTCAGCCCATTTTCTGGTTGTTGCAGCATATTCATGGCCTGCTCGGAAATTGGGGCTGGTCTATCGTCATGCTGACCGTGATCATCAAGCTGATCTTCTTCCCGCTATCAGCGGCAAGTTATCGGTCGATGGCGCGTATGCGTGCGGTATCGCCAAAGATCCAGGCGCTGAAGGAACAGTACGGTGACGATCGCCAGAAGATGTCCCAGGCGATGATGGAGCTGTACAAGAAAGAAAAGATCAATCCGCTAGGTGGATGCCTGCCGATCCTTATCCAGATGCCCGTATTCCTGGCGTTGTACTGGACACTGCTGGAAAGCGTCGAAATCCGCCAGGCACCGTGGATCCTGTGGATAACCGATCTTTCCATCAAGGATCCTTACTTCCTGTTGCCGATCATCATGGGTGCAACCATGTTCATTCAGCAGCAGCTCAACCCGACACCACCGGATCCCATGCAGGCCCGGGTGATGAAAATGATGCCAATCGTCTTCACCTTCTTCTTCCTGTGGTTCCCAGCCGGTCTGGTGCTGTACTGGATCGTCAACAACACGCTCTCGATTCTGCAGCAGTGGTACATTACCCGGCAGATCGAGCGGGCCACGCCTGCCAAGGCCTGATCCGGACTTGTCCACAGACGCCCCCTAGAGGGGCGTTCTGTTTTTCAGGGGAAAAGTTATGCACACTCAAGACACCATTGCAGCTGTCGCCACGGCGCAAGGCCGAGGAGGAGTCGGTATCGTGCGTGTGTCCGGGCCCCAGGCGCAGGCGATCGCCAGCGCAGTGACCGGTCGTATCCTGACGCCTCGCTACGCCCAGTACTGTTCCTTCGAAAGCAACGAGGGACAGGTCATCGACGAAGGCCTGGCACTGTTTTTCCAAGGCCCTCACTCCTTCACGGGTGAGGATGTGCTGGAGTTACAAGGGCACGGCGGTCCGGTTGTCATGGACCTGTTGCTCCGGGAATGCCTTGCACTTGGGGCGCGTCAGGCCCGGCCAGGGGAATTCAGTGAGCGCGCATTTCTCAACGACAAGCTTGACCTGGCACAGGCCGAGGCAATAGCTGACCTTATCGAAGCCAGTACCGAGCAGGCTGCCCGAAACGCCCTTCGCTCACTTCAAGGTGAGTTTTCCACAAGGGTTCATGGGCTGACGGAGCAGCTGATTGGGCTGCGAATCCATGTAGAAGCAGCCATCGACTTCCCGGAAGAGGAAATCGACTTCCTCGCCGACGGCGTCGTCCTGGCGAAGCTGGATAACGTGCGCGGGGCACTCAGTGATGTTCTACGTGAAGCGGCACAGGGCGCTCTGCTACGCGACGGGATGAATGTCGTGATCGCAGGTCGGCCCAATGCTGGCAAATCTAGTCTGCTGAATGCACTGGCGGGCCGAGAGGCCGCCATCGTGACCGACATTGCAGGCACGACGCGGGACATTCTGCGCGAACATATCCACATCGAAGGTATGCCCCTTCACGTTGTCGATACGGCGGGGCTTCGCCAGACCGAGGACACGGTCGAGCGAATCGGGGTGCAGCGTGCCCTTAAGGCTATTGAGGACGCCGACCGTATCCTGCTGGTCGTCGACGCTACCGCGCCTGAAGCTGTTGATCCCCACTCGCTCTGGCCTGAGTTTCTAGGGCATCTCCCAGTGCCATCCAATGTGACGGTTATCCGCAACAAGGCAGACCTGAGCGGTGAAACCATCTGCCTTGGAACGGATGACCATGGTGCAATAACGATAACGCTCTCCGCGCGTCAAGGGGAAGGCATCGAGCTGCTGCGTGAACATCTGAAGACATGCATGGGGTTGGAACAGACGGCAGAGAGCGGCTTCAGCGCAAGACGACGCCACTTGGATGCGCTCAGACGTGCGGCCAAATATCTTGACCATGGTCGAGCACAGCTTACGGGCGCCAGTGCTGGTGAACTGTTGGCTGAGGACCTGCGGCACGCGCAGCAGGCACTTGGTGAAATCACGGGCGCATTCAGTTCCGATGACCTTTTGGGTCGCATTTTTTCCAGCTTTTGTATCGGTAAGTAATACCGCGGACGATACAAACCCAACCCGGCGATGGCCGGGTTTTTTTTTGCTTATCGGAAAATCCCGATATCGGCATGCTTTAAGGTATGTGGATAAGGCCCGCTGGAGCCAGTCGATAACTCAAGCTGGAAACGGTGGATGAAACGACCTGTGGATAAACGGTACTTCTGTCCACAGCTTCTCACCTGCTTGCAAAGGGGATGCACCGAGCTTCGTCACAGACTTTCAACCCTCGCCAAAGCCAAGCATGTCGAGGGGTATAGCAATCTATCCACAGATATCTGCCTCTATATACATATCAACAAAAACCAAGCTTTTAAAAGTTCTTTCCCTTTTTATTTTGTTTACGTGGCAATGCCGGGATGCCACTGTCTATTTTTTATCCAAGACCCTTCATTCGGGACGCCTAAGTCCCTATACTTGGCGCCTTTTCTCTTCCCCCTTCCGGAACAGGCACGAGGTGCGTGGTGGATTTCCCTTCCCGTTTTGACGTGATCGTGATCGGCGGTGGTCATGCCGGTACCGAGGCTGCCCTGGCAGCTGCACGCATGGGCACAAGGACGCTGCTACTGACCCACAATGTGGAAACCCTAGGGCAGATGAGCTGTAACCCCGCTATCGGCGGCATCGGCAAGAGTCATCTGGTCAAGGAGATCGATGCGCTTGGTGGCGCGATGGCTCAAGCCACCGATCGAGGCGGTATCCAGTTCCGCGTACTCAACAGTCGAAAGGGCCCTGCCGTTCGGGCTACGCGTGCCCAGGCTGACCGTGTGCTGTACAAGGCTGCCATTCGTGAAGCGCTGGAGAACCAGCCGAATCTGTGGATATTCCAGCAGGCCTGTGATGACCTGATTGTCGAAGGAGCACAAGTCCGCGGTGTCGTAACCCAAATGGGGCTTCGCTTCCTGGCCGACAACGTCGTGCTCACCACCGGCACTTTCCTGGGCGGCAAGATTCATATCGGTCTGGAGAACTATTCGGGGGGCCGTGCAGGCGATCCGCCTGCGATCGCCCTGGCTCAGCGGCTGCGTGAGCTACCTCTGAGGGTTGGCCGCCTGAAAACGGGCACACCACCACGGATCGATGGGCGCTCGGTCGACTTCACTGTGATGACTGAGCAACCTGGCGACACGCCAGTCCCTGTGATGTCCTTTCTAGGGTCGGCTGACCAGCATCCCGGACAAGTGAGCTGCTGGATAACCCATACCAATTCCCACACCCACGAAATCATCGCGGCAAACCTTGATCGCTCGCCCATGTATTCAGGGGTCATCGAAGGCATCGGCCCACGCTATTGCCCATCGATCGAGGACAAGATCCATCGATTCGCGGACAAGGACAGCCATCAGGTCTTTCTGGAACCCGAAGGCCTGACGACCCATGAGCTGTATCCAAACGGTATTTCGACATCGCTGCCTTTTGACGTCCAGTTACAGATCGTTCGCAGTATCCGAGGCATGGAGAACGCCCACATCGTTCGTCCCGGCTATGCCATCGAATACGACTTCTTCGATCCGCGCGATTTGAAGTACAGCCTGGAGACCAAGGTTATCGGAGGGCTGTTCTTTGCAGGTCAGATCAATGGGACAACCGGGTACGAAGAGGCCGGTGCCCAGGGTCTGCTAGCTGGAGCGAACGCAGCGCTACGGGCTCAGGGCAAGGACAGCTGGTGTCCGCGGCGCGATGAAGCCTACTTGGGTGTGCTGGTGGATGACCTGATTACTCTCGGGACGCAAGAACCGTATCGCATGTTCACGTCCCGCGCGGAGTACCGTCTGATCCTGCGCGAGGATAACGCGGACCTGCGCCTGACCGAAAAAGGCCGGGAACTGGGTCTTGTGGATGACGCACGATGGGCGGCGTTCCAAGCCAAGCGTGAAGCGATAACGGTGGAAGAGCAGCGCCTCAAGACATCCTGGGTTCGGCCCGGTACTCCGGAAGGGGAAGCGATTGCTTCACGCTATGGCACGCCGCTTACCCATGAATACAATCTCCTCAACTTGTTGAGTCGCCCTGAGATTGACTACGTTGGGCTGACACAGTTGACCGGAGGCGGCGTTGCGGACCCGCAAGTCGCCGAGCAGGTTGAGATCAAGACGAAATACGCCGGTTACATCGAGCGTCAGTACGACGAGATCGAGAAATTACGGGCGAGCGAAAATGTCCGTCTGCCTGATGCACTCGACTACACGGTAATCTCGGGTCTATCTCGTGAGATTCAACACAAGCTCAGCCAGGCGCGCCCCGAGACACTGGGGCAAGCGTCGCGGATACCAGGCGTCACCCCTGCAGCCGTGTCGCTGTTGATGATCCACTTGAAGAAACGCGGCGCCGGACGCCAACTGGAGCACAGCGCCTGATGGTCATTGCGCAACGGCATGCCGAGGAGCTGTCAGAAGGTATCGACGCGTTGGGGATAACCGTCGGGCAAGCCCAACAGGCGCAGTTGCTCGACTACCTGGCGCTGCTGATCAAGTGGAACAAGGCGTATAACCTCACGGCCGTCCGCAATCCAGATGAGATGGTGTCTCGCCACTTACTGGACAGCCTGAGCGTCGCTTCGCATGTGGATAAGTACGGCAGCCGATGGCTAGATGTGGGCAGCGGCGGCGGGATGCCTGGGATACCTCTGGCAATTCTTTATCCACAGCTGGACTTTACGCTGCTGGATGGCAACGGCAAGAAAACGCGATTTCTTACACAGGTGAAATTGGAGCTCGGTTTGTCCAATCTGGAGGTTATCCACAGCCGCGTGGAAGCCTATTCGCCCCCGTATCCCTTCACTGGGATCATTTCCCGAGCGTTCAGCAGCTTGTCCGACTTCACCTCTTGGACAAGGCATTTGGGTGACGGAGAGACCCGGTGGCTTGCCATGAAGGGCATACATCCTGATGACGAGCTTCAGGCCCTGCCCTCGGATTTCCAACGTGAGGCGACGCATGTCCTTCAGGTCCCAGGTTGCCAAGGTCAGCGCCATCTGCTGATACTGCGCCGCACGTTTTTGGAGGGACATTGAGCATGGCCAAGGTATTCGCGATCGCCAACCAGAAGGGCGGTGTCGGCAAGACGACAACCTGCATCAATCTGGCAGCGTCGTTGGTGGCCACCAAACGCCGTGTGCTGCTGATCGATCTCGACCCGCAGGGAAACGCCACCACCGGAAGCGGTGTGGACAAGGTTTCGCTGGAGCACTCCATCTACGATGTTCTGGTCGGCGATTGCAGTCTCGTGGATGCGATGCAGTTCTCCGAGCATGGTGGCTACCAGTTGCTGCCCGCCAACAGAGATCTGACGGCGGCCGAGGTGGCGCTGCTCGAGATGCCTGCTAAGGAAAATCGCCTTCGCGAAGCGTTGGCGCCTATCCGTGAGAACTACGACTACATCCTGATCGACTGTCCACCTTCGCTGTCGATGCTGACGATCAATGCGCTGGTTGCATCCGACGGGGTGATCATCCCGATGCAGTGCGAATATTACGCGCTCGAGGGTTTGACTGATCTTATCAACAGCATTCAGCGCATCGGGGCACTGCTCAATCCCAACCTGAAGATCGAAGGATTGCTGCGCACGATGTACGATCCACGGATCAGCCTCACCAACGATGTTACCGCCCAGCTCAAGCAGCACTTCGGTGACAAGCTATACGACGCGGTCATTCCGCGTAACGTCCGCCTGGCGGAGGCCCCCAGCTTCGGCATGCCGGCGCTGGTTTACGACAAATCATCCCGCGGGGCGGTTGCCTATCTGGCGCTGGCCGGTGAGCTGGTAAGACGCCAGCGTGCCCGCCGCAGAACTGCTACAGCTTAAGGAACCTGCATGGCTGTGAAGAAACGAGGGCTCGGCCGTGGCCTGGATGCCCTACTGGGCAACTCCAGCGTCCCGAAGCTGGAGGAACAGACGCTTCAGACCGACAGGCGCGAATTGCAGGACATTCCACTGGAACGTATTCAGCGCGGGAAATACCAGCCGCGCCGAGACATGGATCCCACTGCCCTCGAAGAGCTTGCCCATTCGATCAAGGCACAAGGCGTCATGCAGCCCATCGTCGTAAGGCCGATTGGCAAGGGTCGCTACGAGATCATTGCGGGTGAGCGTCGCTGGCGTGCAAGCCAGCAGGCAGGGCTTGAACGAATCCCTGCGGTCGTTCGTGAGGTTCCGGATGAAGCAGCTATCGCAATGGCGCTTATCGAGAACATCCAGCGTGAGGATCTCAATCCGTTGGAGGAGGCGCTTGCGCTTCAACGCTTGCAGCAGGAATTCCAGCTAACTCAGGCTCAGGTCGCCGATGCGGTAGGGAAGTCCCGCGTGACAGTAAGCAACCTGCTACGCTTGATTGGGCTACCGGAAGACGTCAAGACGATGTTGTCTCACGGCGATCTGGAAATGGGGCATGCTCGCGCGTTGTTAGGCCTGCCTGCCGATCAGCAATCCGAAGGGGCGCGACACGTTGTCGCACGAGGCCTGACGGTACGGCAGACCGAAGCCTTGGTACGTCAATGGCTTAGCGGGAAGAAAACCGGTCCGGAAGCAGCGCCAGCCGACCCGGACATAAGCCGTCTGGAACAACGCCTGGCAGAGAAACTGGGCTCTCCGGTACAGATCAAACATGGGCAGCGTGGCAAGGGACAGCTGGTGATTCGCTACAGCTCGCTGGACGAGCTCCAAGGTGTGTTGGCTCACATTCGCTGAAACAATTGGCGGTGTAGCGCCAATCGGAAAAGACTACCCAGCAGTTGAACAGGGGGGATACGACCCCTATACTCTGCGCGCATTTTGGCCGTCGCATTCGACGCCAAATCACGAACTGGCGCGCATTTAGGACAAGCCAGAGGAACCTGCCGAGATGGACATTCGCACGCCTCAACGCCTGCCGCTCCATCGCCTTCCGGTATTCCCCGTATTGTTGGCTCAACTGGGCATCGGCCTGGCTGCGTCTGTCGTGATTTGGGTGTTGGCCGGTAGGGTCGCCGGCTATTCGGCACTCATCGGTCTGGGTATCAGCTGGTTGCCCAACGTGTATTTTGCCCGCAAGGCATTCCGCTTTGGCGGTGCGCGGGCGGCTCAGGCCATCGTCCGGTCGTTCTACGCTGGCGAGGCCGGGAAACTGATTTTCACGGCAGTGCTGTTTGCACTGGCGTTTGCTGGAGTGAAACCGCTTGAACCGCTGGCCTTGTTCGGCGTGTTCGTCCTGACTCAGTTGGTCAGCTGGTTCGCTCCGCTGCTGGTGAAGAAAAGAATTTCAAGACCTTAGACGTTGAGGGATATATGGCTGAACAAACTGCCTCGGGCTATATCCAGCATCACCTGACCAACCTGACCTTTGGTCAGCACCCGGTGAACGGCTGGAGCTTTGCTCACACCGCCCAAGAGGCGCAGGAAATGGGCTTCTGGGCCTTCCACGTGGATACCCTGGCTGTTTCGGTCGTTCTCGGATTCCTTTTCATCCTGCTGTTCCGCGCAGGGGCCAGCCGTGCGACTTCCGGACAACCCGGTGCACTCCAGAACTTCGTCGAAGTTATGGTCGAGTTTGTGGACGGTAGCGTGAAGGACACCTTCCACGGCCGTAACGCACTGATCGCGCCGCTGGCATTGACGATCTTCGTCTGGGTGTTCCTCATGAACCTCATGGACCTTGTGCCGGTGGACTGGCTGCCAATGGCTGCTGCGAAGATCGCAGGCGACGAGCACCTGTTCTTCCGTGTCGTCCCGACGACCGATCCAAACGCTACGCTGGGCCTGGCTCTGTCCGTATTTGCTCTGATCCTGTATTACAGCATCAAGGTCAAAGGTATTGGCGGCTTCCTGGGTGAGCTCACACTTCATCCCTTCAGCAGCAAGAACGTCCTGGTACAGATCATTCTGATCCCGGTTAACTTCCTGCTCGAATTCGTCACCCTCGTCGCCAAGCCCGTATCCCTGGCACTGCGACTGTTCGGTAACCTGTACGCTGGCGAGTTGATCTTCATCCTCATCGCCATCATGTTCGGCGGCGGCTTGTTGTTGGGCGCTCTCGGTATCGCATTGCAGTGGGCGTGGGCAGTCTTCCACATCCTGATCATCGTGCTGCAGGCCTTCATCTTCATGATGTTGACTATCGTCTACCTGTCGATGGCACACGAAGACAGTCACTAAGGGTTTTGCCTCCAGCCTTGCGTGCCGGGGCTGGGGCTGACGAAAAACGATTCAAACGCTTCACCACAACTAACCAATACGACGCACAAGTCGGGAGGAAAAATGGAAACTGTAGTTGGTCTGACCGCGATCGCCGTTGCTCTGCTGATTGGTCTGGGTGCCCTGGGTACCGCTATCGGATTCGGTCTGCTGGGCGGCAAGTTCCTGGAAGGCGCTGCACGTCAGCCGGAAATGGTTCCGATGCTTCAAGTCAAGATGTTCATCGTGGCGGGTCTGCTCGACGCCGTAACCATGATCGGTGTTGGTATCGCCCTGTTCTTCACCTTCGCTAACCCCTTCGTTGGTCAGATCGCCGGCTAATTCTTCTCTTTCCGAGAAGATTGGTTTGGATGGACAACGAACGAGCGAGGTGTTGGCGTGAACATTAATGCAACCCTGATTGGCCAGTCCGTTGCCTTCTTCATCTTCGTGCTGTTCTGCATGAAGTTCGTGTGGCCTCCGGTCATCACGGCTTTGCGCGAACGCCAGAAGAAGATTGCTGATGGCCTGGACGCTGCCAGCCGTGCGAATCGCGATCTGGAGCTAGCCCAAGAGAAAGCGGGCGAGCAACTGCGCGAGGCGAAGGCCCAGGCGGCGGAAATCATCGAGCAAGCCAAGAAGCGCGCGAACCAGCTCGTCGACGAAGCCCGTGAACAGGCTCGTGACGAAGCGGAGCGTGTGAAAGCGCAGGCTCGAGCCGAGATCGAACAGGAACTCAACGGCGTCAAGGATGCGCTGCGTGCCCAGGTGGGCGCGTTGGCGGTCAGCGGTGCTGAAAAGATCCTAGGTTCGAGTATCGATCAAAACGCGCATGCGGAGCTGGTTAACAAACTGGCAGCCGAAATCTAAGCGAGGGCGACATGGCAGAACTGACCACGCTGGCCCGACCTTACGCCAAGGCTGCTTTTGAGCATGCCCAGGCCAACCAGCAGATGGCCCCATGGTCGGACATGCTGGCCCTGGCTGCTGCCGTGTCGCAGGACGACACCGTGCAGCGCATGCTCAAGGCTCCGCGTCTGACGAGCACAGAGAAAGCCTCCGCCTTTATCGAGGTGTGTGGCGATGCACTCAACGCGCAGGTCCGGAACTTCATTCAGGTTCTAGCCGAGAACGAGCGTCTCCTGCTTTTGCCTGAGATCGCCGCCCTGTTCGAACTGTACAAGTCCGAGCGGGAAAAGTCGGTAGACGTGGAAGTGACCAGTGCCTTCGCATTGAGCGCAGAACAGCAAGACAAACTCGCCAAGGTTCTCAGCGCACGGCTCAGCCGGGAAGTGCGTCTGCACGCCGCGGAAGACCCCGCCCTCATCGGTGGTGTCGTGATCCGCGCCGGCGACCTGGTTATCGATGGCTCGGTTCGCGGCAAGATCGCGAAGCTGGCCGAAGCGTTGAAATCTTGAGTTTGAAGGGGCAGCAGAGCAATGCAGCAACTCAATCCTTCCGAAATTAGTGAAATCATCAAGGGGCGTATCGAGAAACTCGACGTCTCTTCCCAAGCCCGTAACGAAGGCACGATCGTCAGCGTATCCGACGGTATCGTGCGTATCTTCGGTCTCGCTGATGTTATGTATGGCGAGATGATTGAATTCCCGGGCGGCGTCTATGGTATGGCGCTGAACCTCGAGCAAGACTCTGTCGGTGCCGTAATCCTGGGTGATTACACCGGCCTACAGGAAGGCATGAGTGCGAAGTGCACCGGCCGTATCCTCGAGGTTCCGGTTGGCCCTGAACTGCTCGGCCGCGTCGTCGACGCACTGGGCAACCCGATTGACGGTAAGGGCCCGATCGCCGCGACCGCTACCGACGCTGTCGAAAAAGTTGCGCCTGGCGTGATCTGGCGCCAGTCGGTCGACCAGCCGGTACAGACCGGTTACAAGTCGGTCGATGCGATGATCCCGGTCGGCCGTGGCCAGCGTGAGCTGATCATCGGTGACCGTCAGATCGGTAAGACGGCTCTGGCTGTCGATGCGATCATCAACCAGAAGAATAGCGGTATCCGCTGCGTCTACGTTGCGATTGGCCAGAAGCAGTCGACCATCGCCAACGTCGTGCGCAAGCTGGAACAGCATGGCGCGCTGGAAAACACCATTGTCGTTGCGGCTTCGGCATCCGAATCCGCTGCGCTGCAGTTCCTGGCACCTTACGCCGGCTGCACCATGGGTGAGTACTTCCGTGACCGTGGTGAAGACGCGCTGATCGTTTACGATGACCTGTCCAAGCAGGCTGTTGCGTATCGCCAGATTTCCCTGCTGCTGCGTCGTCCGCCAGGCCGCGAAGCCTACCCAGGTGACGTGTTCTATCTCCACAGCCGTCTGCTCGAGCGCGCATCGCGTGTATCGGCCGACTACGTCGAGAAGTTCACCAACGGTGCGGTCACTGGCAAGACGGGTTCGCTGACGGCGCTGCCGATCATCGAAACGCAGGCGGGCGACGTTTCAGCGTTCGTACCGACCAACGTGATCTCGATCACCGACGGCCAGATCTTCCTCGAGTCCGCCATGTTCAACTCGGGTATCCGTCCGGCCGTCAACGCCGGTATCTCGGTATCCCGTGTAGGTGGTGCTGCTCAGACCAAGATCATCAAGAAGCTGTCCGGCGGCATTCGTACCGCTCTGGCCCAGTATCGTGAACTGGCGGCTTTCGCCCAGTTCGCATCGGACCTGGACGAAGCGACCCGTAAGCAGCTCGAGCACGGTCAGCGCGTTACCGAGCTGATGAAGCAGAAGCAGTATGCGCCCATGTCCATCGCCGAAATGGCGCTGAGCCTGTACGCAGCCGAGCGTGGCTTCCTCACCGACATCGAGATCGCCAAAGTTGGCGCTTTCGAAGCCGCCCTGATCGCCTACTTCAATCGTGATCACGCCGACCTGATGGCGAAGATCAACGTGAAGGGTGACTTCAACGACGAAATCGACGCCAGCATGAAAGCCGGTATCGAGAAGTTCAAGTCCACCCAGACCTGGTAAGCCGCAGCGGGCATCGATAGATGCCCGCTTGCTAACCTGATAGGTGTGAAATGGCAGGCGCAAAAGAGATTCGAGGCAAGATTGCGAGCATTAAAAGCACGCAAAAGATCACCAGCGCCATGGAAAAGGTCGCGGTCAGCAAGATGCGCAAGGCTCAACAGCGCATGGCCGCCAGCAAGCCATACGCTGAGCGTATCCGGCAGGTGATCGGCCATTTGGCCAACGCCAACCCGGAATACCGCCATCCCTTCATGATCGAACGCGAGATGAAGCGCGTCGGCTACATCGTGGTCACTTCTGACCGTGGTCTGGCCGGTGGTCTGAACAGCAACCTGTTCAAGGCCCTCATCAAGGACATGAGCAGCAAGCGTGACCAGGGTACGGAAATCGACCTGGCCACCATTGGTAGCAAGGGTGCTTCGTTCTTCCGTAGCTACGGCGGAAACGTAGTCGCGGCGATCAGCCACCTGGGTGAAAACCCGTCGATCAGCGATTTGATCGGCAGCGTCAAGGTCATGCTGGATGCCTATCTTTCGGGCCGCATCGATCGTCTGTACGTTGTATCGAACAAGTTCGTGAACACCATGACGCAGAAGCCAACCGTGGAGCAGCTCGTTCCGCTGGTGGCTGAAGACAGTCAGGAGCTCAAGCACCACTGGGACTACTTGTACGAACCCGACGCCAAGCAGCTGCTTGATGGCCTGCTGGTACGTTACGTGGAATCGCAGGTTTACCAGGCGGTTGTCGAGAACAACGCAGCCGAACAGGCCGCGCGCATGATCGCAATGAAGAACGCCACCGACAACGCCGGTGAACTGATCAGTGATTTGCAGCTGATCTACAACAAGGCGCGTCAGGCAGCGATCACCCAGGAAATTTCGGAAATCGTCGGCGGCGCTGCCGCGGTTTAAGAACGGTTCAACTATTGAGGACCATGAGATGAGCAGTGGACGTATCGTTCAAATCATCGGCGCCGTCATCGACGTGGAATTTCCGCGTGATCAGGTACCGAGTGTTTATGAAGCGCTGAAGGTAGTCGGCGCTGAAACTACCCTGGAAGTCCAGCAGCAGCTAGGCGACGGCATTGTCCGTACCATTGCGATGGGTTCCACCGAAGGCCTCAAGCGTGGCCTTGACGTCGCCAACACAGGTGCTGCGATCCAGGTTCCGGTCGGGGTCAAGACCCTGGGCCGTATCATGGACGTACTGGGCAACCCGATCGACGAAGCGGGTCCTATCGGCGAAGAAGAGCGTTGGGGCATTCACCGCCCAGCACCGAGCTACGCTGAGCAGGCCGGCGGCAACGATCTGCTAGAAACCGGCATCAAGGTTATCGACCTCGTCTGCCCGTTTGCCAAAGGCGGTAAAGTCGGCCTGTTCGGCGGCGCCGGTGTCGGCAAGACCGTAAACATGATGGAGCTGATCCGTAACATCGCGATCGAGCACAGCGGTTATTCCGTATTCGCTGGCGTGGGTGAGCGTACTCGTGAGGGTAACGACTTCTACCATGAGATGAAGGACTCCAACGTTCTCGACAAGGTAGCCCTGGTATACGGTCAGATGAACGAGCCGCCGGGCAACCGTCTGCGCGTGGCACTGACTGGCCTGACCATGGCCGAAAAATTCCGTGACGAAGGTCGTGACGTACTGTTGTTCGTCGACAACATCTACCGTTACACCCTCGCCGGCACCGAGGTGTCCGCACTGCTCGGCCGTATGCCTTCTGCAGTAGGTTATCAGCCAACTCTAGCCGAAGAGATGGGCGTTCTTCAGGAACGTATCACGTCGACGAAGTCCGGTTCGATCACCTCGATTCAGGCCGTTTACGTACCTGCGGATGACTTGACTGACCCGTCGCCTGCAACCACCTTCGCCCACTTGGACGCAACAGTGGTTCTGTCCCGTGATATCGCGTCGCTGGGTATCTACCCTGCGGTTGATCCTCTGGACTCCACTTCGCGCCAGCTCGATCCGAACGTGATCGGTCAGGAGCACTACGATACCGCGCGCGGCGTGCAGTACGTTCTGCAGCGCTACAAGGAGCTCAAGGACATCATCGCGATTCTGGGTATGGACGAGTTGTCCGAGCAGGACAAACAGCTCGTGTCCCGTGCGCGTAAGATCCAGCGCTTCCTGTCCCAGCCGTTCTTCGTGGCCGAAGTCTTCACCGGCTCGCCAGGCAAGTACGTGTCGCTCAAGGACACCATCGCGGGCTTCAAGGGCATCCTCAATGGCGACTACGATCACCTGCCCGAGCAGGCGTTCTACATGGTCGGCAGCATCGAGGAAGCCGTCGAGAAGGCCAAGAAACTCTAAGGCAACCCGGGCGTCCTCCGTGACGCCCTGGTCGATACGAGGTTAGAAATGGCTATGACTGTCCATTGCGATATCGTCAGCGCTGAAGGCGAAATCTTCTCGGGTCTGGTCGAGATGGTGGTGGCGCACGGCAACCTGGGTGATCTGGGCATCGCGCCCGGCCACGCGCCGTTGATCACCGACCTCAAGCCGGGTCCGGTTCGCCTCGTCAAGCAGGGCGGAGAGGAGGAAGTGTTCTACATTTCCGGTGGTTTCCTCGAGGTCCAGCCATCCATGGTGATGGTGCTTGCCGATACCGCTTCGCGTGCGGGCGATCTCGATGAAGCTGCGGCGCAGGAAGCCGTCAAGGCTGCCGAAGCGGCCCTGGCTGGCAAGAGCACTGAGTTCGACTACGGTACCGCTTCTGCCCAGTTGGCTGAAGCCGCCGCACAGCTGCGTACCATTCAGCAATTGCGCCGTCAGGCCAAGCGCTAATCGTCCGCGAACAGGAAAGGCAGCCTCGGCTGCCTTTTTTGTTGCCTGAAAGAAACCCGAGCAGTGCGCTACTCATGCGCAGGGTGCACCTTTAGAATCCAGGCTTTTGGATCTTATCTGTCTTCAGGAGAAGCTCATGTCACTGGATATCGTCATTCTTGCCGCCGGCCAGGGGACGCGTATGCGGTCCGCACTGCCAAAAGTGCTTCACCCTGTGGCGGGTAAATCCATGTTGGCCCATGTGCTCGATTGCGGACGAAAACTCGAGCCCAGCGGAATGCACGTTGTGATTGGCCATGGCGCTGAGCGCGTGCGCGAGGCGGTCGGAGCAGACGACGTTCGGTTTGTGGTTCAAGAACAGCAGCTCGGAACCGGCCATGCAGTTGCTCAAACCCTGCCCAACCTGGGCGCTGAGCGGGTATTGATTCTTTACGGCGACGTGCCTTTGGTCGAACGCAGTACCCTGGATCGACTGCTAGGGAAGGTGGCGGATGATCGCATCGCACTGTTGACCGTCGTCCTTGAAGACCCCACGGGGTATGGCAGGATCATTCGTGACGCGTCGGGCGCAGTCCAGGCTATCGTTGAGCAGAAGGATGCATCGGAAGCCCAGCGCCAAATCAGGGAGGGCAATACCGGCATCCTGGCTGTCCCAGGTGCGCGTCTTGCCGATTGGCTGCAACGCCTTTCCAACGATAACGCACAGGGCGAGTATTACCTGACCGATATCATTGCCATGGCGGTGGCGGATGGTTTGGTAGTCGACACTGAGCAAGCCGCCGACCCTATGGAAGTGCAGGGGGCGAATGACCGGGCCCAACTGGCCATGCTGGAGCGGCATTATCAGAGCCGTGCCGCGCGACGCCTGATGGCACAAGGCGTGACACTGCTCGATCCCGCTCGCTTCGATGTGCGAGGTGAAGTCACGGCGGGGAGAGATGTTGAAATCGACATCAATGTCATCCTGGAAGGCCGCGTAGTGATCGAAGACGGCGTCCGTATTGGCCCAAATTGCGTCATCCGCGACAGCATTTTGCGTCGCGGCGCGATCGTGAAGGCCAATTCCCATCTTGAGGGCGCCGAAGTGGGCGAGGGGGCGGACTGTGGGCCGTTTGCTCGACTACGCCCCGGTGCGGTCCTGGGCGCTCGCGCGCATGTGGGCAACTTTGTCGAACTCAAGAATGCGCGTATGGGAGAGGGTGCCAAAGCCGGCCACCTGGCGTACCTGGGCGATGCTCAGATCGGCGCGCGTACCAACATCGGCGCTGGAACCATCACCTGTAACTATGACGGCGCAAACAAGCATCAGACTGTGATGGGTGAGGACGTCTTCATTGGCTCGAACAGCGCGCTCGTTGCACCGGTCACGTTAGGTGACCGTGTCACCACGGGAGCCGGATCGGTCATCACGCAAGACGTGGGTGCCGACACGCTCGCAGTAGGGCGAGCACGGCAACGCAATATCGAAGGGTGGCAGCGCCCAGTTAAGGCCAAAAAGTGACCAGCGCTTGCGTTTCGGTGTGCCAAATGTTTTGATTCGCGGACTTATCTTTCGAAACGAAACTTAGACGTGTCGAAACGCAATACCCCCCAGCGACGTCATGCGATCCTCGCCCTATTGGCCCAACAAGGCGAGGTCAGCGTAGATGACTTGGCTCGGTCGTTCTCAACCTCCGAAGTCACCATCCGTAAGGACCTGGCCGCACTCGAGGCCAACGGTCTCCTTCTACGGCGTTACGGTGGCGCAGTACCGCTCCCGCAGGAATTGCTCGCCGAGCCCGGACAGCCCGTTTCAGCATACAAGCAAGCAATTGCCAAGGCGGGTGTCGGCTGCATTCGTGAGCATGCGCGAATCATCATCGACAGCGGGAGCACGACCGCCGCGATGATTCCCCATCTGGGTCATAAGCCTGGTCTCGTGGTCATGACGAACTCGCTGAACGTCGCCAATGCCCTTCGCGATCTCGAACACGAACCCATGCTGCTGATGACCGGGGGTACGTGGGATCCCCATTCCGAATCCTTCCAGGGACAGGTCGCCGAACAGGTGCTGCGCGCCTATGACTTCGACCAACTGTTCATAGGCGCTGATGGGATCGATCTGGCGCGAGGCACCACGACCTTCAACGAGTTGCTCGGCCTTTCCCGCGTCATGGCGGAAGTCGCGCGGGAAGTCATCGTGATGGTCGAGTCCGACAAGATCGGACGACGGATCCCCAACCTCGAGCTTCCTTGGGAGCGCATTCATACCCTGATTACAGACGAGCGTATCACCGATGACGCTCGCCACGAGATAAGCGCGCGCGGCATTCGATTGATCTGCGCGTCGCTGGACAACTGAGGAGACAGCTCATGTGCGGAATCGTAGGTGCCGTAGGCGAACGTAACGTTACCCCCATTCTCGTCGAAGGGCTTCGGCGGCTCGAATACCGGGGGTACGATAGCGCTGGCGTTGCGCTGATCGACGCCGAGTGTGGCCTCCAGCGTCGTCGCCAGACAGGCAAGGTCAGCGAACTGACCGCATTGCTCGAGCGTGAGCCACTTACTGGCCGAATCGGCATTGCACATACCCGGTGGGCCACCCACGGTGCACCGACTGAAAGCAACGCACATCCTCACTTTTCCGGGCACGAACTGGCCGTGGTCCACAACGGCATCATCGAAAACCACGATGCGCTACGCGACCGGCTGAAAGGGCGGGGATACGTCTTCACATCGCAGACCGACACCGAGACCATCGTTCACCTTTTGCACCTGCGCCTGGGCGAGTTGGGGGACCTTACGGCTGCGCTCAAGGCAGCGGTGAAGGAACTGCACGGTGCCTACGGCCTTGCGGTGATCAGTGCCAAACAGCCGGATCGTGTGTTGGCCGCGCGTAGCGGGAGCCCGCTGGTTGTGGGATTAGGTCTTGGGGAAAATTTCCTGGCATCCGATCAGCTCGCGCTGCGTCAGGTCACGGATCGCTTCATGTACCTGGAAGAAGGTGATATCGCCGAAATTCGCCGTGACGAGATAAGCATCTGGGACGTGGACGGCAAGCCGGTCTCCCGCGAAGTGGTTCAATATCACGAAGGTGCCGAGGCTGCAGACAAGGGCGAGTATCGTCATTTCATGCTCAAGGAAATCCATGAGCAGCCAAAAGTCGTGCAGCGGACGCTGGAAGGCCGCCTGGCCCAGGACCACGCGCTGGCGCAGGCCTTCGGTCCTGCGGCTGCCGAGCTGTTTGCCAAGGTGCACAATGTTCAGATCGTCGCCTGCGGCACCAGCTTCCATGCGGGCATGGTGGCTCGTTATTGGCTCGAGTCGCTGGCGGGTATCCCTTGCCAGGTCGAGGTAGCCAGCGAGTTCCGTTATCGCAAGGTCGTCGTCCAGCCCAATACCTTGTTCGTCACCATTTCGCAGTCTGGCGAAACGGCTGATACGCTGGCTGCGCTGCGTAATGCCAAGGCGTCGGGTTATCTGGCGAGCCTTGCGATCTGTAACGTCGGCACGAGCTCGCTCGTACGCGAATCGGATCTGACCCTACTGACGCAGGCGGGCCCGGAGATTGGTGTGGCCTCGACGAAGGCATTCACCACCCAACTGGTCGGCCTGATGCTGCTGACCCTGTCCCTGGGCCGTGCTCGTGGGCTACTGGATAGCGCTGTAGAAGCCGAATTGGTGGAAGAGCTTCGTCGCCTGCCGACCCGCCTGGGTGAAGCACTGGCGATGGACAAGACGATCGAGAAAGTCAGCGAGCTGTTCGCAGAGAAGCACCACACGCTGTTCCTGGGCCGGGGTGCGCAGTATCCAGTTGCGATGGAAGGCGCCTTGAAACTCAAGGAGATTTCCTACATACACGCGGAAGCCTACCCGGCTGGAGAGTTGAAACACGGGCCTCTGGCACTGGTGGATAGCGACATGCCTGTCGTGACCGTAGCGCCCAACGATGAGTTGCTCGAGAAATTGAAGTCCAACCTTCAGGAAGTCCGCGCGCGTGGTGGTGAGCTGATTGTTTTCGCAGACACGCAGGCGGCCATGAGCAACGGAGAGGGCATCGAGGTTGTGAACATGCCGCACATCCATGAAGCGCTCGCCCCCGTCCTCTATACCATCCCGCTTCAGCTGCTCTCGTACCATGTAGCTGTACTGCGCGGCACGGACGTGGACCAGCCACGCAACCTCGCCAAGAGTGTAACGGTCGAGTAAGCCCAGTAGCCCCCATCGCAGCGAAACAATCATGCGCTTCCATGATCGAGTCTGGCTGCGACGGCACTACGGCCGGCCATTACTGTTGGGGCGAACGCTGGACAGGCTTCGGGGTAGGACCTTGGTTTCATAGACGTCCTGCGGATGTGGCATGTATACCGTGGTGACTCTGCCTAGGCGTTCAAGCGCTACGCGTGCGCATTCACCCAATTCTGGCGACTAGGCTTCACACAATGGCCGTCTGGTAACGTCATGGTCCAGCTGGCTCATACCGCAACGTATCTCGCCAATACCTTGCTACGATGGCGGCATTCGAAGAACAAACGAGTGGCGCATGCAGGGTACGTTATTCAAGCCAAGGATATGGCTAGGCGCAGCAGCGGCGATCTGCATGTTGTTCATCGGCCTCTGGCTGGCTGATCGGTTTGCCGAGCAGCGGACGTTGGAGTCGCGTCGTGATGAAGCGCGCGCTCAGCTTCAACTTTATGCACAGAATATCCACATTCTGGTCGAGCGGTTCCGAGCCGTGCCGGCGTTACTCGCGCTCGACGGCGATATCCACAGGCTACTCCGGTTGCCAGAAAACGAAGGGCACCGCGATTTCGTCAACCGTCGCCTGGACGTACTGAACCGCACCGGCGGCTCCGCCGTGCTCTATCTTCTCGACTCGACCGGTCGGACGCTTGCGGCCAGCAACTGGAACGAGGCGAGCAGTTTCGTAGGCCATGACTATGCTTTTCGCCCCTACTTCCAAGACGCAATCGCCCATGGATCGGGACGCTACTTTGCGGTCGGCGTCACCACGGGCGTACCGGGCTATTTTCTATCGCATGCGGTACGCGATGGGGAAGGCGAGGTCATCGGTGCACTGGTGCTCAAGCTGGAACTCGAAGAGTTGCAGCGTGAATGGCTCCATCAGGACGGTGTGCTGCTTGTCACCGATGCCCACGGCATTGTCATCCTGTCCAACCGTCCGGCTTGGCGATTTGGTCATCTGAACGCGCTGACGGATGCTGACCACCAGCGCATCGCCGATGCGCGTAAATATGCACGCCAGACGCTAAAACCGATCCCCAACCGGCAGCTGCAGGCGCTCGAAGCGGGTGCGACCTTCAGCGAACTGGATACGCCTGATGGGGCAGCTCGCTATCTATGGCAACGCCAGGTCCTGCCTGATGAGGGCTGGGAGTTGCACCTGCTGTTGGAACCACAGCCGCTACCAGCTACTCGCAGCAGCTTCCGCTTGGCGGCTTTGGGCCTATGGGCCACGCTGGCTTTCTTGCTGCTCTACCTTTATCAGCGCCGCAAGAACCAGCGATTGCAGGCACGCAATCGCGAAGAGCTCGAACATTTGGTCAATGCACGCACGGCGGAGCTTCGTATGGCGCAGGATGAACTTGTTCACGCTGCGAAAATGGCTGCGCTCGGACAAATGTCTGCCGCGCTGGCGCACGAGATCAACCAGCCACTGACCGCAATGCAATTTCAGCTCGGCACCCAGCGACTGTTGTTGGACGCGGCGCGCTACGAAGATGCTCGGCAAAACCTGCTTCAGATCGACGCTTTGCTGGCACGCATGGCTTCGCTGACGACGCATCTGAAGACATTTGCACGGAAAAGCCCCGGCGGGCTGCGCGAACGTCTGAGTCTGGAGCATGTTGTCGACCAGGCCCTGGCGCTGTTGGGGCCAAGAATTCGACATGAGGCTGTGGATATCATTCGGTCTGTGGATAACCAGGCCGAGGTATGGGGCGATGCCATTCGCCTAGAGCAAGTTGTGCTGAACCTGCTGCACAATGCGCTCGATGCGCTTCAGCATCGGGACCTGCGTTGGATGCGGATCGAAACGCGTCGTACCGGCAGTGACTGGATCCTCGAGCTGGAAGATAGCGGCGGCGGTATATCGCCCGAAAACCTCACCAGTGTCTTCGATCCGTTTTTCACGACCAAACCGGTAGGGGAGGGCCTTGGTCTTGGACTGGCCGTCTCCTATGGCATCGTGCGGGATCTGGGCGGCGCACTTGAGGTTCGCAACGGCGACTACGGTGCCCTGTTCACCTTACGTCTTCCCGCCTCCTCACCAGAGCCCATAGAGGTACATGCATGATTCAGGAAGTCGTTTTCATCGATGATGAATCTGCCATTCGCGAAGCGGTCCGGCAGTGGCTCGAACTGTCGGGCGTCACTGTGAGGACCTGCGACAGCGTGGCCCAGGCATTGCGCCTGATCGATGCCGGTTTCCCCGGGGTGGTCATCTCTGACGTACGTATGCCGGGGCAGGATGGATTGCAATTGCTCGACAGCCTGATGGCGATGGACCGTGATCTGCCTGTAATCATCGTTACGGGCCACGGTGACGTTCCCATGGCGGTTCAGGCGTTGCGCCAGGGGGCCTACGACTTCATCGAAAAGCCCTTCACGCCGGAGCGTCTGCTGGAAAGCTACAAGCGCGCGCAGGACAAGCGTCGCCTTGTACTGGAGAACCGCCAACTGCGCCAACAGGTCGCAGCGAGCGGCCGGATCGAGGCGCAGTTGCTCGGTATCTCGCCGGCCATGGAGCGCCTGCGTCGGCAGGTTGCGGAGCTAGCGCAGACCTCGGTGAACGTGCTGATCCGCGGCGAGACTGGCAGTGGCAAGGAGCAGGTTGCCAGAGCCCTGCACCAATTTGGGGTGCGCGCGGATGGGCCGTTCGTGGCGCTCAATTGCGCGGCCATTCCCGAATCGATATTCGAAAGCGAGCTGTTCGGGCATGAAAGTGGTGCGTTTACCGGAGCGACGGCGCGTCGGATAGGGCGTATCGAATATGCGCATGGCGGTACGTTGTTCCTCGATGAAGTTGAAAGCATGCCCCTGGGGCAGCAGGTCAAGCTGCTACGGGTAATCCAGGAGCGGACGCTCGAACGTCTGGGCTCCAATCAAAGCATCACGGTCGACTTGCGAGTGGTGAGCGCGGTAAAGCCTGATCTTGCCGACGAGGTGCGCCAAGGTCGTTTTCGAGAAGACTTGCTCTATCGCCTTAACGTTGCTGAGATTCGTATTCCGCCGCTGCGGGAACGTCGCGAGGACATTCCGCTGCTCTTCGAGCATTTCTCGAACGAAGCTGCCCGACGACATGGTCGAGAAAGCCGGGTCATCGGTCCAGCCACGCTGAACCGTCTGCTGGCCCATGATTGGCCAGGCAACATTCGTGAATTGATCAATGCGGCTGAGCGTCATGCGCTTGGACTGACTGCCGGTGACCCATCGGAAGATGCCGCGCTTTCCCTAGCAGCGCGCCTGGAGGCGTTCGAAGCGCAATGCCTTCATGATGCCTTGTTACGGCATCGCGGGAATATCACAGCTGTCATGGAGCAGTTGGGACTGCCTCGTCGTACGTTGAACGAAAAGATGCAGCGGCATGGGCTGAATCGTAGCGATTACCTACCCATCGGGGCTGCACCCGAATAAGCGGAAATTCGCCGAAGCCATAGCTCCATGTAGGCGGATTCTTGCCGATGCTTTCGGTTCCAAGACTCGCGCGCCTGTCTGGCGCGGGGATTTATGAGTGTGGCATGAGTCATGCCTAGCTTGATCTCGGTTGCTGAACAAAGATAATCAGGAGCGACCTGACTTCGGCCTGGCCAAGGGTTGCGGTTCGAAGCGGTACTTCCAATAAATCCAACAAGAACGGAGATACACCATGCGCTTGAGCAAGCGTTTTTCCTTGATGGCGGCTGCTGCCGCGATCGTTACCGCCAGCACTGCTGCCGTTGCGGCGCCCACCTTCATCAATGTCCTCACAGGTGGAACGAGCGGCGTCTATTACCCAATCGGCGTGGCCCTGTCCCAGCTCTACGGTTCGAACATCCAGGATGCCAAGACGTCCGTTCAGGCAACCAAGGCCTCTGTGGAAAACCTGAATCTTCTGGCTGCTGGTCGCGGCGAGCTGGCGTTCGCACTGGGTGATTCGGTGGCTGACGCATGGGAAGGCGTTGCCGACGCCGGCTTCCAGAAGCCACTGAAGTCGATCCGTGCCATTGCGGGCATCTACCCGAACTACATCCAGATCGTGGCGAGCGCCGAATCCGGCATCAAGACGCTGGAAGACCTCAAGGGCAAGCGCATCTCGGTAGGTGCGCCCAAATCCGGTACCGAACTCAACGCACGGGCCATCTTCAAGGCGGCAGGTCTGAGCTACAAGGACATGGGCTCGGTTGAATACATGCCGTTCGCTGAGTCGGTGGAATTGATCAAGAACCGCCAGCTCGATGCGACCCTTCAGTCTTCCGGACTCGGCCAGGCGGCCATTCGTGACTTGGCTTCGACCATGAAGCTGAACTTCGTGGCAGTACCGGCTGACGTTGTCACCAAGATTGGCAATCCGGTCTATCAAGCCATGAACATTCCGAAGGAAACCTATGACGGCCAGACCGAAGACGTACCAACGGTCGCCATCATGAACATCCTCGTCACTAGCGAGAAGGTCGATGACGAGACGGCGTACCAGATGACCAAGCTGATGTTCGAGAACCTGCCGCGCCTGGCGAACTCGCACTCTGCTGCCAAGGACATCCAGGTGGAACACGCCACCGAGAACCTGCCAATCCCACTGCATCCGGGCGCTGAGCGCTACTACAAGGAAAAAGGCGCCCTCTGATGCGCCTCGGCGCTGGCCTTCCTGCCGGCGCCGCTTCACGACCCTAAAGGTTCCGCCTGGTCAGGCGTATGGCTCGCCATGCGCCGTTTTCCGAGAGTGCTCTCATGAACGACCCCCAACAAGGCCTGGAAACGAAGCCCAACGAGTGGCCGAAGGCGCTGTTCTACGTCGCGCTGGCGTTTTCCATCTATCAGATCATCACCGCCGCGTTCCATCCCGTTTCGAGCCAGGTGTTGCGCGCCGGTCACGTCGGCTTCCTGCTCATGCTCGTCTACCTGGCGTTTCCATTGCGCGGCAAGGGTACGCCCTGGCAGCCGATGGCCTGGGTATTGGCCGCCGCTGGCATGTTCACTGCCTTCTACCAATGGTATTTCGAAGCCGACCTCATCCTTCGTTCCGGTGATCTGAGTACCGCCGACTTCGTCGTCGGGATCATGCTGATGGTCCTGATTTTCGAGGCGGCGCGCCGTGTCATGGGCATTGCGTTGCCAGTCATCTGTGCACTCTTCCTCGCATACGGTCTATTGGGTGAATACCTGCCCGGAGATCTGGCCCATCGAGGGTATGGCTTCGACCAGATCATCAACCAGCTGGCCTTCGGCACCGAGGGTTTCTACGGTACGCCTACTTACGTCTCGGCCACCTATATCTTCCTGTTCATCCTGTTCGGCGCGTTTCTCGAGCAGGCGGGCATGATCAAACTGTTCACGGACTTCGCGCTTGGCCTGTTTGGTCACAAGCTCGGCGGGCCGGCAAAAGTGTCTGTCGTGTCGTCCGCGCTGATGGGTACGATCACAGGCTCTGGCGTCGCCAACGTGGTGACCACGGGTCAATTTACGATCCCGCTCATGAAGCGCTTCGGCTATCGCCCCGCCTTCGCGGGTGCGGTAGAGGCCACCTCGAGCATGGGTAGCCAGATCATGCCGCCGGTGATGGGTGCCGTCGCATTCATCATGGCCGAAACCATCAACGTGCCCTATGTCGAAGTCGCCAAGGCTGCATTGATACCGGCCCTGCTGTATTTCGGCTCGGTGTTCTGGATCGTTCATCTGGAAGCCAAGCGCGCGAACCTGCGTGGCCTGCCGAAGGATCAATGCCCCAGCGCGCTGGCTGCCGTAAAGCAGCGCTGGTTCCTGCTGATTCCCTTGGCGGTCCTGGTCTATCTGCTGTTCTCGGGGCGCACGCCGATGTTCTCCGGTACGGTCGGACTCGCGCTGACGGCCATCGTGATCCTGGGGTCTGCGATCATCTTGCGTGTGTCGTCCATGGGCCTTCGCATGGCGTTCTGGATTGCCCTGGGTGTGCTATGCGCCGGTTTCTTCCAGCTTGGAATTGGCGTGGTCTTCATGGTCATCGGCGCGCTGGTTGTCGCCTGCTGGTTCGTCAAGGGCGGCCGCGAGACGCTGGTGATCTGCCTGCACGCCATGGTCGAAGGCGCTCGCCACGCGGTGCCAGTCGGTATCGCCTGTGCGCTCGTGGGCGTGATCATTGGTGTGGTCTCGCTGACCGGGATCGCAACGACATTCGCCGGTTATATCCTCGCGGTCGGGCAGGACAACCTGTTCCTATCGCTGGTGTTGACCATGCTGACGTGCCTCATCCTTGGCATGGGTATTCCGACGATCCCCAACTACATCATCACGAGTGCCATTGCCGCACCGGCGTTGCTGGATCTGGGCGTACCGCTTCTGGTCTCGCACATGTTCGTGTTCTATTTCGGCCTGATGGCCGATCTGACGCCACCGGTTGCCTTGGCCTGCTTCGCCGCTGCACCGATTGCCAAGGAGAACGGGTTCAAGATCAGCCTGTGGGCGATTCGCATCGCAGCGGCGGGCTTCGTCGTACCGTTCATGGCGGTGTATGACCCGGCGTTGATGATGCAGGGCGATTCGTGGACGCATACCCTGTATATGTTATTCAAAGCGGCCCTTGCGGTCTGCCTGTGGGGCGCGGCAGTCGTAGGACACTTCCAGAATCGCCTGGGCGTACTCGAGCGTCTGTTCGCAGCCGTGTGTGGCGTGATGCTGGTGCTGGCAATGCCGATAACCGATGAAGTCGGCTTCGGACTGGCGGCCCTCTTCTTCGCACAACACTACTGGCGGCATCGCCGGACGGCTCCGGCAGCCGCGTGATCGGGCTCTGTCTTGGGTTAGCCGGGGTGGTGTGGGCCGAAGTGGCCACGCCCCGGTTCACGCTGGCCTGGAACCACACGATCGAGAAGATTCGCTGGGAAGAGGATTATCAGATTCGGGACGAAGGCCTCGAACTTGGCGAAGCCCGCGTGCGAGGTACCGGTGCCGGCATGGAAGTCCCTGACGATGCCGTGCTCCGGGACGGCGCCTGGCATTACCACCGTCGCATGCCTCCCCTTCAGCCGCTTCGCGTGGGCCGAACGCCGGAAGCCGGCGATTATCAGGTCTGCTTTGATGGCGCCTGTCACCCAATGGCCAAATGGCTCGGCCCGCCCAGCATCGATCGGCCTTTCCTCGAGCTGTGGAGTTGCGGCCTGGGGCAGTGAACATCGCATCGCTTCGGCGTTCCAATCTGCAACGCCTACCAGGGAGACATCCATGATCAATCGTGTCGCGTTGCTGGCTTTGACGCTCGCCGCATCGGCTGCAGTTCAAGCCGAGCAACTGGTGAAGCCGGGCCTGTGGGAAATGTCGACGTCCAACATGCAGATCAGCGGGCAGCAGGTGCCAAGCCTGGATAGCCTGATGTCGCAGATCGGTTCACTGCCACCGGAACAGAGACAGCGTATGGAGCAGGTTTTGGCCCAGCAGGGCATGGCGCTGGGTGATAAGGGCATGCGAGTTTGCCTGAGCGAAAAACAGGTCCAGCGCGATACGTTGATGCTTCATGATCAGGGCCAGAATTGCAGCCAGCAAATCAAGGAAGAGCAGAAGGGCCATCTGGCGTTTACGTTCCAGTGCCCCGATGCTCAAGGCGAAGGGACTGCGCAAATCTTGAGCGACCAGGAATTCGTCAGCCATGTGAAAGGCCAGTTCTCGGTGCAGGGTGCAGGTCCCCAGCGGGGAAGCATGGATTACCGTGGGCGGTGGGTGTCAGCGGACTGCGGAGATCTGAAGCCGGCGCGTTAAGCGCCGTGTTTCACGTGAAACACTATTTACCCATCCAGGTACCGTGGCTTTGTCGCTCGCAGGCCGGTTTCAGGTAGGCGCCGTCGCTGGCCACGCCGTAGTAGTGGATATCCTGCCGGTACGGTGTACCGGCAACCTTTGCATCACGACAAACGCCGAACGCACCCTGTGGGCAAATTTCTGCGTATTCCACGGTGACCTTCTGCCCCTTCAATTGCGGCTGACAGAACCCCGTGCGGAACAGATTGGCCGGAATACTTCGGTTTTGCTGGCATAGCTTTACATCGAGACGCTCGGCCTGACTGTGGATGATGCAGGCTTCAGCGAAGGCCTGACCTGACGCCACAAGAAGAAGGAACATTGGCACGAGTCGCATGGTGGCGTAAGCCTCCTGTTGAAAGGACGATCCGGAAGTGTCAGCGTGATAGCTTGGTAGCCAGGCATTCAGCACATGTTGTCCCACATTCCGACGCATATCATCGGCGGCCCGCTCGGTGCGGGCAAGACCAGTCTTATTCGCCACCTGCTAACGCAACGCCCGAACGGCGAGCGTTGGGCCGTGCTCGTAAACGAATTCGGTGCGATTGGCCTGGACGCGGCGCTCATGGCGAGCTCGGATCGGGGTATCACGATATCTGAAGTGGCGGGTGGCTGCGTGTGCTGCGTTAATGGCGTGCCGTTCCAGGTTGCCCTGACGCGGTTATTGAGAAAAGCCAAACCTATGCGACTGTTCATCGAGCCGTCTGGGTTGGGGCATCCGATCGAACTTCTTCAGCAGTTATCCGCTGCTCCGTGGACAGGCGTATTGACAGTTCAGCCGTTGGTGACCGTTCTCGACGCACGCGCGCTTGATGCTGGTGAGCCGTTACCACCCGTTCAGCTCGACGCGGTCGAGCGGTCCGGTCTGCTGGTGCTGAACAAGACGGATCAAGTCGACGAGCAGCGGCTCAAGTGGCTGACCGAGCAGTTTGCCCAACCTGTCCATTCTACTGTGCACGGTACGTTGGAGCTGCGCGACCTACCCCTGATATCGGCTTCGGATCTCGTCCCGGGCGAGCTGCCAGGGACTGATTCGGTCAAGATGCCCACCGTTTGGCGAGACGAGCGTGTGCCATTCCGCCAGTCGCATGCGGCAGAAGAGGGCTGGAGCATTGGCTGGCGCTATCATCCGTCCGTTCGCTTCGATCCTGTTGCGTTCGGGCACTGGCTGGCGTCGCTTGATTGGCGCCGAGCCAAGGTCATATTGGCGACGAATACCGGCTGGCAGTCAGCCAATATGCTAGGGGGAGCTGCCATCGAGTGGCACGTGTCGGCGTGGCGGCGGGACAGCCGAATTGAATTGATCTTTCAACGACAACAAGACGAAGCGTGGCTTCAGGCCGGCCTGGATGCCTGTCGCATGGATGGCCCGCCTAGCTGATCGCAACGAACGGACGTTTATGGCCACATTCATTCCCTGGTCGCATTCAGGTTCAGCAGGCTTCACGCTGCGCGGCTGGTATACCGAACCCAGCGGCAAGCCCCTGCTTCATTTCCTTCATGGCAACGGATTCTGCGGCCGGACCTACGAACCAATGTTGTCGATCCTCGCCGAGCATTTCGATCTCTGGCTGAGTGATGCGCAGGGTCATGGTGGGAGCGATCCAGGCGATCGATTCGTAGGCTGGAACCGTTCCGCAGCGCTCGCGGTGGAGGCATTCGAAGCGGGGCGGGCGCGATTTGGAGACGTGACGCAGGTGGCGGTCGGGCACAGCTTCGGTGGTGTGCTGACGGGTCTCATTCTGGCGGAACACCCAAGCCTATTCGATCGTGCGGTGCTGCTTGATCCCGTACTGTTCAGCCCGACCATGCTCGGCATCATGGCGTTCTCGGACGTGCTCGGGCTCTACCGCCGAAACAAGCTGGCGACTCGGACCCGACGCCGTCGACGGCAGTGGCCTACTCGAGCGTCTGCAATCGATTCCCTGCGAGGCCGCGGGATGTTTGTCGGATGGACAGAAGAAGCCCTAGAGGCTTATGCCAAATCAGCCCTGCGGCCTACGGCCGAAGGTGTTGGATTGTGTTGTCCGCCAGAATTGGAAGCCGCAATCTTCTCGTCCTTCCCAAAGCGGCTGTGGCCCGCATTGGCGCAGATACAGACGCCAACGCACCTGCTCGTCGGCGTGGACAGCTACCCATTCGTAGGGCAGGCGGCGCGGCGTCTCGCGAGCCGAAATGCATCCGTATCCTACGAGCAGATCTCAGGTGGGCATTGCTTCATGCAGGAAAAGCCCCGCTTGAGCGCTGAGCGAGTCTCGGCCTATCTACTGGCTAATGCCGAGACGCCACCCGCTCTATCCGTCGTGGATTGAGTCGGTGACCAAATGCTCGAAGGGTGGTGGACGGACAGCCCTGCTCTGACCGAGGCGCATCATTCCCGGTGCCAAGGCTCTGTGAGGTCGGCATCCCGTTCTGTAGCGTGCTGCTTTCGCCAGTCCGAGAGCTGGATGACCTGCGCGGTGCGTTGCTGGGTTTGCACAGGAGGCCGTGCGTCCACGGGTTCGTGGTAGGGGTGAGGCGCAACCTCAATACGACCCAGGTGCATGCCAAACATGGCAATCGTGCCCGGATGTCGTTGCTCTCCCGTGACCGTAAATTCAAAACCGTAGACCCGCGCGAAGCGCTTGCGGCCTTTTGCGTCGGCAATTCGAGCGAAGCGCTTGAAGGCAACGTTATCGTCCAGGAGCTCGAGTTCCTGTCGCTCGCAGTGTTGGCGTACCAGGCCATACGCACGCTCACGGACGCCATGGCCGTGCCAGAACCAGGCACCGACTGCGGCGGCGAGCATCAGCAGGGTCATGTCGAACAACGTGAACATGGGGGCAGCAGACTCCGTGGGGCCAGGTGCGGTCGCACCGTAAGCGCTCTCGCGAGCGCAGGGTCTAGAGTAGCCGATCCCGGCCCCCCTGCGCGCGGTCGGTGTCAGTCGTTGGTCGTCTTGAGCTGCGCGTAGCGCTCTTCCAGCTCCTCACGGATCTTGCGTCGCTGAGCAGCCTGGGCAAATCGGCGCTTTTCGTCCGGCGTGCGCGGCTCACGTGGGGGCACAACAACCGGACGTCGATCGCCATCGACAGCCACCATGGTGAAGAAGCAGCTGTTGGTGTGTCGGACGGACCGCTCCTGAATGTTTTCCGTGATCACCTTGATGCCGATCTCCATGGATGTGCGACCGGTGTAGTTCACCGTGGCGAGAAAGGTCACTAGCTCACCGACGTGCACTGGCTCGCGAAAGATGACCTGATCGACGGATAGTGTTACCACGTAGCAGCCGGCATACCGGCTGGCGCAGGCATACGCCACTTCGTCCAGATACTTCAGCAGCGTGCCTCCGTGGACGTTTCCGGAAAAATTCGCCATGTCTGGCGTCATCAGGACAGTCATCGTCAGTTCGGCGTTACCGGGTTCCATGTGTGCATCGTTCCTGAATAAAGATCGGAAAGTGAGACGCCCGGCCGTGCCAGGCCGGCACATCATGCCCGGAATCAGCCGACGCGGTGAGCATCCGGCCTATCGCCACGCTCAATTGGACGCAGCCGCGATCATGCGTTAGGTAGGTACCAGCGCCAATCCTGCTCGCCAACCTCGCTCATGAACTGACGGTATTCCGCACGCTTGATGGCAAGGTAGACCTCGATGAACCGCTCGCCGAGTGCTTCGCGTGCCCAGGAAGACTGGTCGAGGGCACTCAGTGCCGTCAGCCAGTCGGTTGGCAGTGCATCGCCGGGTTGCGCGTAGCCGTTGCCTTGGACCGGTACGCCTGGGTCGAGCCGATGTGCGATCCCGTGATGCATACCGGCGAGGATGGCTGCGGCAGCCAGGTAAGGGTTCGCATCAGCGCCGCAAATGCGATGTTCAATATGCCGGCTCCCCGCAGGTCCGCCCGGAACACGGAACGAGACCGTTCGGTTGTTGATGCCCCAGTTCTGGGCAAGGGGTGCATAGCTGTTGGCCTGGAAGCGTCGGTAGGAATTGGCGTTCGGACAAAACAGCGCCAGTGCATCGCCTAATGTCGTCGCCATGCCAGCAACCGCGTGGCGCAGCAGAGGCGTACCGGCAGGATCTTCACTGGCGAACAGGTTGTTTCCGTTTTCATCCGCGAGGCTTACATGCATGTGCAGACCGCTGCCGGCGAGGTCCGCGAACGGCTTGGCCATGAAGCAGGCCTGTAGCGCGTGCGCGTTGGCAACGCCTTTTACAAGGCGCTTATAGCGAATGCCTTCGTCCATGGCCTGGAGGGCGTCGTAGCGGTGGTCCAGAGTAATTTCGACCTGCCCGGGCGCGTATTCCGAAATGGCGGTACGGGCCGGTAAGCCCTGTATCTCGCAGGCGTGATAGAGATCGTCCAGAAACGGCTGCAGCTGCTCGAGCTCGTAGACACCGTACACCTGCGTAGCGCTGGGGCGGTGCCCGTTCATTTGTAACGCGGGTAGTGGACGGCCGCCTTCGCCGCGGCACCGGTCAAGCAGATAGAACTCCAGCTCGGTCGCCATCACCGGGTGAAAGCCATCTGCCTTGAGGCGATCGATAACCTGGGCAAGCACGTGGCGTGGGTCCGCCGGCGTGGCGGGCATTCCTGTCACAGGATGCATGCTTACCTGGACCTGCCCTGTGGGCCGTGCTCGCCATGACTGGAGCGTCAGACTATCGCGTAACGGGTAGGTCCAACAGTCGGCATCGCCGACGTCCCATACCAGCCCGGTTTCGTTGACGTCTTCGCCGTGGATGGTGAGCGCAAGGATCGTGCTCGGCAACGGCCGCCCGTTCTCGTACATCGCAAGCAGCTCGTTGCGGTGCAAAAGCTTGCCCCGAGGAATGCCGTTGGCGTCGATAATAAACAACTCGATATGGCGTACGTCCGGATTGGCAGCGAGAAAGCGCTGGGCTTCCTCGAGTGGCGCAAAGGTCATGGCGAATCCTTGTGCAATAACCGCTGATAGCGAAATGTCAGGCTTCGGTGCTGCGTAACGTGTTCACTGCTTGGTCGAGCGTCTGTAGCAATCGATCCACATCGGCTTCCCGCGTGTCCGGGCAACACAAGGTCATGTTGTGGAACGGCGTGATAAGGATGCCGCGGTTGATCAGGTACAGGTGGAGCGTCATCTGCAGGCTGTCATGGAACGCCGCCTCCGCTTCTGCACCCGTGCGAGGGGCTTGAGGGCAGAACTGAAATTCGCAACGCGCCCCGAGCTGGGTAACTGACCAAGCCAGGCCGTGGCGGTTGATGAGTGCCCGGAATCCGTCCGCCAGTCGCTCTGCCAGGGGTAGCATCTGGGCGTACGCATCATCCGTCATGACATGCTCAAGGTTGGCACGTACGCAATGCATGGCTAGCGCGTTGGCTGAAAGCGTTGTGCCCATTCCGCTGTGGCCGTGCCCATGGACCATTTCTCGCGCGTGTTGCTGGGCGATCCGCATGGCCTGTGCCATCTCACTGGTGAAACCGTATACCGAGCAAGGGACGCCACCAGCGATCGGTTTGCCAAGGGTGAGGAAGTCCGGCTCCAGATTCCAGGCCCGCGTGCAACCACCGGGGCCGGTTGAGATGGTATGGGTCTCATCGATGATCAACAGCGACCCATAGCGGCGAGTGAGTTCGCGGGCCTTCTCCAGGAATCCCGGTTCAGGCAGGACCATACCGATGTTGGTCATCGCCGGCTCGCAGAGCAGGGCGGCGATATCGTTCTGGGCGAGGGCCTCTTCAAGCGCATTCAAGTCATTGAACGGAATCGCTCGGGTGTGCTGAGTCAGATTTCGCGCCTGTCCGATCAGACCCGCGCGGTGGATGGTCCGTCCGTCACGGTAGCGCACCATCGCTTCGTCCACGGTACCGTGGTAACAGCCGTCGAAAACGAGGATTACTTTGCGGCCCGTGATAGCTCGAACCCAGCGAAGCACGAAGCGGTTGGCATCCGTTGCGGTCGTTGCGAACTGCCAATAGGGCAGGCCAAAGCGCTCGGCCAGACGCTCGCCGCAGATGACCGAATCCTCGCCGGGCAGCATGGTTGTCAGGCCTTCAGTCGCCTGCTCGCGGATCGCTTGGGCAATGGGAGCGGGCGAGTGACCGAACATCGAACCGGTATCGCCGAGGCAGAAGTCCACGTACTCGTTACCATCGATGTCGGTAAAGCGGGCGCCTTGGGCCTTTTGGACGAACAGCGGAACGGGCGTTGACCAGTCACTCATCCAGTGCATCGGCACACCGTCAAACAGCGATTGGCGGGCGCGGTTGGCCATGGCGACTGAGGCCGGATGGGTGTCGATGAAGCGTTGGCGCTCAGTTGCCGCCAACACATCGATAGCCCGCTGTGGGATACCGCTGACTGTCATGTTGAACGCCTCGTTCGGTTTTTCGCACACATTGCGATTACCGCGAGGCGCTGTCAATCGTCCTTATCGAACGACTGAAACGCATTGGGAGCGTTGCATTTGTGTCGAGTCTGGAAATGGCCAAGTGTGGGCGTCTACAGCGCGCTCTGGCGTGAACCCAGGCATGATTTATCAGCTTTCGAGCCAGACATCTCGCACCCAATGCCAGACCGAATCCCAGGTCTGATCGGTCATCTCGCCACTGTCCCCGTCGAACAGCATTACTTGGTTTTCCAGATCTACAACGTAGTAGTCGTTCCCGTCCTGGCAGATCGGCACGAGGTCTCGGGCGACCCCAGCGTCCCATGCGTTGGCCGCGACTTCGGGCAGGTAGGTATGGGCATGCGAGTCTGTAACGGTCACGGGCTCAAGCTTTCCATAAACTACATCGCTGACGGTCAGCAGAAACTCGCGCAACTCGAGCGGCATGTTGATAAGCAGCTCTTCCTCGATCTCCACGAGAAGGTCTTCATCCGGTAACTCGAGGGGTACCGGAACCGGTTCATTCAGCTCGCGCAGCTGGTCAATCACGTCTTCCACAAACAGCTCCTCCGGCCCGTTGGTACGTGCAAAAGCCTAGCGGAGACGGGCGCATGGGAACAGGCATCCGTCGGAAAAAAGAAAGCCCGGGTAAAAACCCGGGCTTCGATGGCGCTTGATACGATCAGCTGTTCTGACGGATACCCGCAACGAGCCAAGGCTGGTTATCGCCCTGGGCACGTTCCATGCGCCAGCTTTCGCTGAAGGCTTCACCCTGGTCGAAGCGCGAGGTCTTCGAGACGCCAGTGAAGGTCAATGTAGCGGTTGTTTTCTCGGCATCATCGTCCACGCCATCAAGTTGCACGACCAGGTCGTCGATGTAAGTGGATTGATAACCTTCGCCCAGCTCGGCACGTTCACGCTTGAGGAATTCATGCATCTTGGGCGTGACGAACTCGCTGATCTTGTCCATCTCGTTCGAGTCCCAGTGCTGCTGAAGCGACATGAAGTGCTCACGCGCCGCTGCCAGGAAGCGTTCTTCATTAAACCAGGCCGGTGCATTGATAACCGGCGCGGCACCCGCGGCCGGAGACAGGGAGCCTCCGAAGAAATTGCGGTTGGCTGCCGCCGGCTGTTCATTTTGCGCTTCGCGCTGGAACGGCGCGTGGCCGGCCGGAGCAGGTTGCTGCTGCTGTTGCTGGCGTCGACGAGCCGCCAGGAAGCGGAAGATCAGGAAGGCGATCAAGCCGAAGATCAGGATGTCCATGAACTGGATGCCTTCGAAGGCGCCCCCCATGAACATGGCAGCCAGCAGGCCACCGGCGGCGAGGCCGGCGAGCGGACCCATCCAGCGGGACGCACCGCCAGCGGCAGCGGCTTGACGGCCGGGCTGAGCGGCAGCCTGGTTCTGGTTGGCAGGCGGTGTGGCCTGACGTGTTTGGTGGCTCGGCGCGTTGCCGAAGGACTTGCCACCGCCGAAGCGCTTGGCATGGGCGTCCAGCGCCAGGGTCATGCCCAGGCACATGGCCAGAGCGATGCTGAGAAAACGTTGCATCGAGATTCCCCGTAAGGTTGATGACTCACGCGTCATGGTGCACGCGAGGGTGTATGAAGACCAGTGACGATGTGTTTCGTCGTTTTGCCCTGTGATGCGCGACGCGAGTTTGCGCAGTGAGCGAATCAGCTGGGGTACTGTAGCGTTCGAACCATGGGAGCGTCTGCTTGTTCAAGCGCAGCGCTCCCGATCCGATCTTAGGTAGCAGACCTGTGCAACGCCTGGCTTAAAGCGGTTCAAGTTTGGCGTACGCCGCCATCAGCCACTTGCTGCCTTCGTCATCGAAATTGACCTGGACCCGCGCCTGAGCTGCGGAGCCTTCGAAGTTGAGAATGACGCCTTCGCCAAAGAGCGGATGGCGTACGCGCTGGCCAAGACTGTATCCGGTATCGGGCACCTCGGCGTTGGCAAACATCGATCCGGTGCTACGCGAGCCGGCGTAAGGTCGGCTGACGCTATTGGACAGACGTACTTCCTGCAGGAGAGAGGGTGGGATCTCGCGAACGAAGCGCGATACCTTGTTGTACGTCTCGCTGCCGTGCAAGCGCCGTGTCTCGGCGTAACTCAGGACCAGCTTCTGCATGGCGCGGGTAATACCGACATAGGCGAGACGGCGCTCCTCTTCAAGCCTTCCCGGCTCTTCGAGGCTCATTTTGTGAGGGAAGAGCCCTTCCTCCATGCCGACCAGGAACACCAGGGGGAATTCCAGGCCCTTGGCGCTGTGCAGCGTCATGAGCTGGACGCAGTCCTCATGTTCACCTGCCTGTTGTTCGCCCGCTTCCAGCGAGGCGTGGTCGAGGAAAGCAGCCAACGGGGTCTGCTCTTCGTCGCCTTCCTCGCCCTCGTAGTGGTCGAACGCGCGGGCAGCCGAGACGAGTTCCTCAAGGTTCTCGACGCGGGCCTGAGCCTTCTCGCCCTTTTCGTCCCGGTGATAGGCCAGCAGGCCCGACTGCTCGATAACCAGCTGCACCATGTTGTGCAGCGGCATGCCTTCGGTCTTCAGTGCCAGGGTATCGATGAGCTCCACGAAGCCATTGAGTGCCCCAGCCGCGCGGCCCGACACCACCTTGGTGCCGACCGCCTGATGCAGGGCTGCCCAAAGCGAGAGATCCTGGCTACGCGCGAACTGCCGCAGTGTCTCGACGGTTTTTTCGCCAATGCCGCGTGCCGGGACATTGATCACGCGTTCCAACGCCGCGTCGTTGCCCCTTTGCTGGATCAAACGCAGGTACGCCATCGCATTCTTGATTTCCGCACGCTCGAAGAAGCGCTGGCCACCGTAAATGCGGTAGGGAATCTTCTCGCGTAGCAGGGCTTCTTCAAGCACGCGGGATTGGGCGTTGGAGCGGTAGAGGATGGCCATTTCGCGGCGCGCCATGCCCTCCTTGATGCCGCGCTCGATGCCCTCGACGACGTAACGGGCTTCATCGTGTTCATTGAAGCCTGCGTAGAGCGCAATGGACTCGCCGTCGCAGCCCTCGGTCCACAGCTCCTTACCGAGGCGGCCCTGGTTATTGGCGATCAGGGAATTTGCTGCCTTTAGAATGCACGCGGTCGAGCGATAGTTCTGCTCGAGGCGGATCGTCACGGCATCTGCAAAGTCGTCGCAGAACTGTTGGATATTTTCGATCTTCGCGCCACGCCAGCCGTAGATCGATTGATCATCGTCGCCTACGACCATCAGGCTGTCGCCGCCTTGGGCGAGGAGCCGCAGCCAGGCGTACTGCACCGAGTTGGTGTCCTGGAACTCATCTACCAGGATGTGGCGGAAGCGGCGCTGGTAGTGCGCCAGCAGGCCGGGGTGATCCCGCCAGAGGTCCAGCGCCCGTAACAGCAGTTCGGAGAAGTCGATGACGCCGGCTCTGGCGCAAGCGGCTTCGTAGGCTTCATAGATCTGTCTCATGGTCGCGAGGAACAGGTCACCGGATGCCTGGATGTGCTGCGGGCGCAGCCCCTCATCCTTCTGGCCGTTGATGAACCACTGCGCCTGGCGAGCGGGCCATCGTTGTTCGTCGAGACCCAAATCGCGGATTACCCGCTTGACCAGGCGTTGCTGGTCGTCCGAATCAAGGATCTGGAAGTTCTGGTCCAGCTTCGCTTCCTGCCAGTGAGCGCGCAATAATCGGTGGGCAAGGCCATGGAAGGTGCCAACCCACATGCCGGCCGGGCTCACCCCGAGCAGCTGCTCGATACGGTGCCGCATTTCGGCTGCGGCCTTGTTGGTGAACGTCACGGAGAGGATCGAGTGCAACGATGCACCCTCCGTCAGGTTCAGCCAGGCGATTCGATGGACCAGCACACGCGTCTTGCCGGAACCGGCGCCTGCGAGCACGAGTTGACGCCCCAGCGGCGCCGTAACGGCCTGGCACTGGGCATCGTTGAGGGAAGCGATGAGGAGTTCGGGGTCTTTTAGCATCGCGACATTCTAGCAGTCGGACGCGGGGAAGGGGTGGATGGATGACCAGCGTGGCATCCATCTACGGCGTATTACTGCAGGACGTCCTGTACTTCGACCGGCGCTGCGTCTGGCGGCAGGTCGCCGATCTCGCGCTGGGCCTGGCTGACCCAGGCGAAGGCGCGGTCATTGAGTTCGGCAATGGCGCGCGGGCCGGTGGCTTCAGCGTACATTGGCGCGCCAATGACGACCTGGATAGTACCGCTGCGCTTTCCCCAGCCATCACGTGGCCAAAACCGGCCGGCATTGTGAGCGATAGGCAGCACCGGCAGCCCCGCATTCACGGCAAGCGCAGCACCGCCCCGCGAGAACTTGCCGATCTGTCCTACCGGTACCCGGGTGCCCTCGGGAAAAATCAGCACCCAAGTGCCCTGCTGCAGACGATCATGCCCCTGCCTGGCCAATTCCTTGAGCGCCAGCTTCGGGTTATTACGGTCGATCGCGATAGGACGCAGCAACGCCATTGCCCAGCCGAAGAACGGCACGAACAGCAGCTCCCGCTTCAACACCTGGCTCAGCGGCTGAAAATAGCCGGACAGGAAGAATGTTTCCCATGTGCTCTGGTGCTTGGAAACGATCACGCATGGGGTCTGCGGGATGTTTTCCAGGCCTTTCACTTCGTAGCGGATACCGACGATGACGCGCGCCAGCCCGATAGCGAATCGGCACCAGGCAACCACAACAAAGCGATAGCGTGTCTTGAACGGCAGAAATGGCGCGATCAGCAGGCTTACGGTGCCCCATAGGAAGGCGCTGAGGCTCAACAATAGATAGAACGCACCGACGCGAATCGGATTACAGCTCATGGCGTGTCCTGCAAAAGATGATCAGCGAAAGCGGCAAGGTCATCGAAAACCACGGTGCCCTCGGGAAGGGGCTTTTCCAGTGTGCGCAGACCTTTGCCCGTGCGGACAAGATATGGCACGCAGCCTACGGCGATGCCGGCCTCCAGATCGCGAAGCGAATCGCCCACCACGGGTACACCCTTGAGGTCAGGCAGGCGGAAATGGCGCGCAATGGTGCGAAAAAGACCAGGCTTCGGCTTGCGACAATCGCAACCATCGTCCGCGCCATGTGGGCAATGGACGATGAGGTCGATGCGACCGTCCAGCGCCATCAACTGTTGCTGCATGGCGAAGTGCATGTCGCTTAGTGTCGCGGCGTCAAACAATCCTCGGGCGAGCCCGGACTGGTTGGTAGCCACCGCGACGGTCCATCCTGCCTGATTCAGCCGCGCAATGGCCTCGAGGGAGCCGGAAATGGGAACCCATTCCTCGACCGATTTTACGAAGGCGTCGGAGTCCACGTTGATGACCCCGTCGCGATCCAGTACGAGTAGTTTCATAAAATGCTCGAAACACGGTTGCAGGGCGCGCCGCGCGGTACGCCCTGCAACCGATCAGCCCAACGCCGAAATGTCGGCGACGCCCAGGAAAAGGCTACGCAGTTGCGCCAGCATGGCATAGCGATTGGCGCGTATTGAAGGCTCCTCGACGTTGACCATGACGGCCTCGAAGAACGCATCCACCGGCTTGCGCAGTGCCGCCAGGCGCGCCAGTGCCGCTTCATAGTCGCGTGCTTCCGCGAGTGGCCGCACGTCCTTGTCGGCCTGCTGCAATGCCGCGTACAGCGCGAATTCGCTCGGGCTGTCGAAGTAGTGAGCTTCAACGCCGGATGGCAGCTTACCTTCGTACTTGCTAAGCAGGTTCCAGACGCGTTTGTTGGCAGCTGCCAGCGCTTCGGCTTCGGGCAGGCGGCGGAACGCCTGGACGGCTTGCACGCGCTGCTCGAAGTCCAGTGGTGAGGTCGGCTGCAGGGCGCGGACCGCCAGATAGACGGCTGTCTCGGTGCCCTCGTCTTCATAGCGTGCACGCAGGCGGTCGAAGACGAATTCCTGAACCTGATCGACAAGCCCGTCAGCCTTCACCTTGTTGCCGTACTGGCGCACAGCGAACTCGAGCGTGTCGCGCAGATCAAGCTCAAGGCCCTTCTCGATCAGGATGCGAAGTACACCCAGTGCGGCACGTCGCAAGGCGTACGGGTCCTTGCTCCCAGTCGGCAGCATGCCGATACCGAAGATGCCTACCAGGGTGTCCATCTTGTCAGCCACGGCGACGGCTGCCCCAGTCAGGGTCGACGGAAGTTCGGCACCGGCTCCGCGCGGCATGTACTGCTCGTTCAGGGCCAGTGCGACGTCTTCCGGCTCTTCATCGTTCGTGGCGTAGTAATAGCCAGCGATGCCCTGCATCTCAGGGAACTCACCCACCATTTCCGTGGCCAGGTCGCACTTGGACAGGAGGCCAGCGCGGGCAGCGCGTGCCTTGTCGCCACCAATACGCTCGGCGATGTAGCCTGCCAGTGCGGACACGCGCTGCGCCTTTTCGAAGACGGTACCCAGTTGCGCCTGGAACACGACGTTCGAGAGGCGCTCGTTGAAGGCTTCGAGCGGCTGCTTCTTGTCCTGGTTGAAGAAGAATTCAGCGTCCGTCAGCCGAGGGCGCACGACTTTCTCGTTACCTTGGACAATCTGCGACGGATCCTTGCTTTCGACGTTCGCGACCGTAATGAAGCGCGGCAGCAGCTTGCCGTCGGTATCCAGCAGACAGAAGTACTTCTGGTTGTCCTGCATGGTGGAGATAAGCGCTTCCTGGGGTACATCGAGGAAGCGTTCTTCGAACGAGCACACCAACGGTACAGGCCATTCGACGAGGGCGGTGACCTCATCCAGCAGGGCAGGAGGCACAACGGCCTTGCCGTGTTGCTCCTTGGCCAGCTCGTCCACCCGCCGCGCGATCAGTTGACGGCGCTCGGCAAAATCCGCGATGACATGAGCGGCGCGCAGCTCTTCGGCATAACGGGCCGGTGCGGAGATGCGAACAGCCTCGGGATGATGGAAGCGGTGGCCCCGCGACTCACGGCCTGCCGTTTGGGTGAGAATCTCGCAATCGATTACCTCGTCGCCAAACAGCATGACCAGCCATTGTGTGGGACGTACGAATTCGTCCCGGCGCGCAGCCCAGCGCATGCGCTTTGGAATCGGCAGCGCGTCGAGGGCTGCTTCGACGATGCCCGGCAGCAAGTCGCGCGCCGGCTGACCAGGAATGTCCCGGGCATAGCGCAGCTTGGGGCCGCTACGATCGACTTCAGCGAGATCCACGCCGCACTTTCGCGCAAAGCCCAATGCCGCTTGTGTGGGATTACCTTCTTCATCGAAAGCCGCCTGAATAGGCGGGCCGTCGAGATTCACGCTGCGGTCCGGCTGTACGGTCGCCAGGCCTTCCACAAGGATGGCGAGACGGCGCGGCGCGGCATAGACCTTGGTGTTGCTGCAGTTCAGGCTGGCAGCGGCCAGTCCTTTTTCGACGCCGGCCAGAAAGGCGTCGCCGAGGGACTTGAGCGCCTTGGGTGGGAGCTCTTCGGTGCCTAGTTCGACGAGAAAATCCTGAGTGCTCATTCCGAAGCCTCCTCGAGCTTGGCCAGTACTTCGTCACGCAGTTCGGGTGTAGCCATCGGGAAGCCGAGACGTGCGCGGGCCTGCAGGTAGCTTTGCGCGACAGCGCGTGCCAGTGTGCGAACACGCAGGATGTAACGCTGGCGTTCGGTCACGGAGATGGCCCGGCGGGCATCGAGCAGGTTGAAGGTGTGCGACGCCTTGAGCACCATTTCGTATGTCGGAAGTGGCAGCGACTGTTCGATGAGGCGGTTTGCTTCGGATTCGTAGAAATCGAACAGTTCGAACAGCTTCTCGACGTTGGCATGCTCGAAGTTGTAGGTCGACTGTTCCACCTCGTTCTGGTGGAAGACGTCGCCATAGGTCACCTTACCGAACGGACCGTCGGTCCAAATCAGGTCGTAGACCGAATCGACGCCCTGCAGGTACATCGCCAGGCGTTCAAGGCCGTAGGTGATCTCGCCGGTGACGGGGTAGCACTCGATGCCGCCAACCTGCTGGAAGTACGTGAACTGGGTCACTTCCATGCCGTTGAGCCAGATTTCCCAACCCAGGCCCCACGCACCGAGCGTGGGCGACTCCCAGTTGTCTTCGACAAAACGAATGTCGTGGACCAGCGGATCGAGCCCGATTGCCCTGAGCGAGCCGAGGTACAGCTCCTGGAAATTCTCCGGATTGGGCTTGAGCACCACCTGGAACTGGTAATAGTGCTGCAGGCGGTTCGGGTTCTCACCGTAACGGCCATCCGTTGGGCGGCGGGACGGTTGAACGTAGGCCGCGTTCCAGGTTTCAGGACCGATGGCGCGTAGAAATGTGGCGGTGTGGAAGGTGCCGGCACCGACCTCCATGTCATAGGGCTGCAGAACCACGCAGCCCTGTTCCGCCCAGTACTGCTGCAGGGCGAGGATCAGATCTTGGAAGGTGCGCACGGCGGGCTGGGTCTGGCTCACGAGATATCACCCGTTCTGTCTGCGACGAAAAGCCGGTGAGTATATCTGAAACCGCGGCCAGCCCGCATTTGGCGCATTCAGGGTGCAGCGCTCATTTGATCCGGTCGCTCGGCGATATGCGATCAGCTTCGCTTGAATGGGGCTGTATTTACATACAGTATCTGCGTATCGAGGATTTGGGTTTCTTTCATGCCACGCTGCTTCTGGTGTACCGACGATCCGCTCTATCAGGCCTACCATGACAAGGAGTGGGGCGTACCGAGTCGCGATGCCCATGGGCTTTTCGAAATGCTGCTGTTGGAAGGATTCCAGGCAGGGCTCTCATGGATAACGGTATTGCGCAAGCGTCAGCATTACCGTGAGGTCCTGTTCGGTTTCGATCCGCAGCGTCTGGCCCAGATAACCGATGAGGACATCGAGCAACTCATGCAGGATCCCGGGATCATCCGTAATCGTCTCAAGCTACAAGCCGCACGGCGTAATGCGCACGCCTGGCTCATGCTCGAGGACCCGGTCGATTTTTTATGGTCCTTCGTAGGCGGCATACCGCGGATCAATCATTTCCGCGACCGAAGCGAGGTGCCGGCTGTTACGCCGGAGGCCGAGGCGATGAGCAAGGCGCTGAAGAAGGCAGGATTCACCTTCGTGGGCCCGACAATCTGCTACGCGTTCATGCAGGCGACAGGCATGGTGATGGACCATACGCAGGACTGCGATTGTTATCAGGTGCTTGCTTCGGAGCGCTGATCGGTCACGCATTCGGGGCGGAGTCGGCTAAAATGGCCGGCTTTTTTGATCTGATCAGGAGTCGTGGTACGTGCGAAACCTCAAAGGCGCAATTGCGGTCGGCTTTCTGCGCCTGCTGGCCTTGCTGCCCTGGCGAATGGCCAGCGCGCTGGGTGCATTCTTCGGTTGGCTGAGTTGGCGTATACCTGGGCGCTCTCGCGACGTGGCGCGGACCAACCTTTCCCATTGCTTTCCAGAACTCGACGAGCCGGCGCTCGACGCGTTGCTCAAGCGCAGCCTTTGCGACATTGGTCGCACGCTGACCGAAAGCGCATGCGCATGGATCTGGCATCCCCGCCGGTCGATTGCCCTGGTCAAGGAAGTAGAAGGCCTGGATGTGTTGAAAAGCGCATTGGCGTCTGGCAAGGGTGTCGTTGGCATCACCAGCCACCTGGGCAACTGGGAAGCGCTGAACCACTTCTATTGCGACCAATGCAAACCCATCATCTTTTACCGCCCGCCCAAGTTGAAGGCGGTGGACGACCTGCTGAAGAAGCAGCGGGTACAGATGGGAAATCGCGTCGCACCCTCTACGAAAGAGGGGATCCTGAGCGTCATCAAGGAAGTGCGGCGAGGCGGAGCTGTCGGCATTCCCGCCGATCCCGAACCCGCGCCGTCTGCGGGCATATTCGTTCCGTTCTGCGGCACCATGGCGCTGACGAGCAAGTTCGTGCCGAACAGGCTGGCCGGCGGCAAGGCGGTGGGTGTATTCCTTCATGCCGTGCGGCTACCGGACCTGAGCGGCTACAAGGTCATCATCGAAGCGGCCCCCGAGGCTATGTACGACACGGATACCGAGAAGGCGGTGGCCGCCATGAGCGGTGTAATTGAAAAGTACGTGCGCGCTTACCCCAGCCAATACATGTGGACGATGAAGCGCTTCAAAAATCGTCCCGAGGGTGAAGCACGCTGGTATTGATCCATTCGGCGGTCTTGTAGGGCCGACGTTGAAAAGGCTGTACCCGGCGATCACGCGTCGAATCGCTAAGGTCGGTTCGATAATGTCGTTGCGCTGCAAGGGTGCTCGTCATGAATGGCAATGGCGCTGCGCCGGTGGTTTTCTTCGGGGGCCAGCTTCGCCTGTGCTTCTCCGCGTATTTTGGTTCTGATTCAACTGGCGACCGATAGCCTGTCCAACAGCGGGCTCGGTCGTTAGAATGCGCGCCGCTTATAGCCCCGTACGGGCAATGGGTTCCCTCACCCCATTCGATTTTTCAAAAAGGATCATCTGATGCATTCCGTTTCCGACACGGTCAATCGACCGGCCTTGGCGTTGCTCATCGCATTTCACGTGCTTGTGATCATCGCCAGCAATTACCTCGTTCAACTGCCCATGACGATCTTCGGGTGGCATACCACCTGGGGCGCGTTCAGTTTCCCATTCATCTTCCTCGCAACCGACCTTACCGTAAGGCTGCTCGGCAAAACGGCCGCTCGCCGGGTGATCGCCCGCGTCATGCTGCCGGCTCTGCTGGCGTCCTATGTGGTGTCCGTGCTGTTTCACGATGGGGTCTATAGCGGTCTCGCCGCCCTGGGCGAATTCAACATGTTCGTCTTTCGTATCGCGCTCGCCAGCTTCCTGGCGTACGTGTTGGGGCAGCTTCTGGATATCCAGGTGTTCGACCGGCTTCGGCGCCTGAAGCACTGGTGGATCGCGCCTACCGCATCGAGTGTGTTCGGACAGGCAATGGATACGCTCGCGTTCTTCTTCATCGCGTTCTGGCAGAGTAGCGACCCGTTCATGGCCGGGCACTGGGTAGAGATTGCGTTCGTCGACTACGTGATCAAGCTCGGCGTCAGCCTGATGCTTTTCGTTCCGCTTTACGGCGTGCTGTTGAAAGCCATCATCCGGCTGTTGCCGTCAAATCAAGCGGCCTCGTCGCGCGCCTGAGTTTGTCGCTGATTTAGGTGTTGGCCCAAGGCAACTGAAGCCAACACCGTGCAGTACAGCCGCTTAACTCAACATCTCGCTACGCAACGTTACGCCGAGTTGATGCATCTGGCCGGGCTTGAGCAGGACGCGGTCGTCCATGACGTTGGCCGTTTCGATGCAGAGCATTTCCTTCCAGCCATCATCAGGGAATTGCGGCGTGCGGGCGGCTTTGTCGATCCAGGGGTTCCACACCACGGCCGACGCCGAGCCACGGCTTTCGAGGGTTATGCGGCGCTCGAAAACGGGGTCGATGATGCTCAGTTCACCCGGGACATCCATGTAGATCCGGTCGGTCTCGGCGGTAAACCGTACCTCGTCAACCTGAAGCTGTTCCTCTTCCCAGCTTTCGAGCGTGTTCAGGTAGCGGCAACCTGCCAGACCATCGATGTGCACCTGATGGATGTCGCCGATGCGGAAGTAGGTATGCAGCGCTTGGCTAAGCGGGAGCGGAATTTCGCCGTCGTTCGTGGTGAACAGGTCGAGGTGCAGGGCATGGTCCAGGCGAATGCGTAGACGGAGCGTCGATTGATGTGGCCAGTCGGCAAATGAAGTGGGCGCATCGAAGGTAAGCTCGACGGATGCGTCGGTTTCCTCGATTTCGCCGAGCTGCCATTCCAGCTGGCGAACCAGGCCATGCTGAGGCGGCTCCGCTCCGTTGTACTGGCCCTGCACATCCATTGGGTTGCGCGCCAATGCACCAAACCATGGCCAGCAAACCGGCACCCCGCCACGGATCGGGCGGCCTTTCTGGCCATCTTCCTCGGGACTCAACCAGATGATAGGAGGTGCGCTCACGCCCCGGCGGTAGCTCATGACCTGAGCACCCTGACGCGCAATGACCAGTTCAGCATCGCCCAGCGTGATACGCAGGCAGGGCAGGGAGCCGTGTTCGACGTGTTCGATGAGCGGAGCGGCGCGGGTCATGGCGTAATCCTGATCGTGGCGAATGGGTGGGTGGCTGCACGGCAATCAACAGGGCTGAACGCTTGCGATATTTCCATATTGGCGCCAGCGGCGGAGGCCATGCCGGGCGCAGCGGACATCGGATCGGGTGCGCCCGTGATTATCCGACTGCCACAAACTGATGCTTGCTGGGAGTCCTGGCAAGTGGGTCGAGTTCAACGCTCGCGGCGTGGCGGCACTGGCCGCGTGCGCCCACTGCCGTCGATGGCGACGAAAACGAACGTCGCTTCCGTGACCTTTCGCCATTCGCTCGAAAGCGGATCGTCGCTCCAGGCTTCGACCAGCATCTTGATCGAGCTGCGGCCGACCTGCAGCGTCTGGGTATAGAACGATAGCTGGGCGCCGACCGCCACCGGTACCAGGAATGCCATGCGATCGATCGATACGGTCGCGACACGCCCCCCGGCCACCTTGCTGGCCATCGCCGTTCCGGCGAGATCCATCTGTGATACCACCCAGCCGCCGTAGATATCGCCGAAGCCATTGGTTTCGCGGGGCAAAGCGGTGATCTGTAACGCCAGGTCGCCCTGTGGCGTCAGGTTCTCGTCTTCGATCTCGATCATGCGGAACGTCTACCTTGGAATTGTGTTTAGGCGTGAGCGCGGTTCTGCTCGAGGCACGGTTTCAGTATATAGACCGATACCCACTGCTTCGACAGTGACGCGAATAATTCACGGGACGCCGTCAGGCGCCCGAAAGGCACACGGTTGAGCTTGCGGGCGCAAAAAACAATGACGCTAAAACGCATAACGGACGTCGCATAAAAGGCTGTTGTTGTTTTATGTCAAGCAGTTGCCATATTTGCTATGGTGTGGTGCCCACAAGTCCGCCAGCGAAGCGGGCTGTGACCCGTCTGCCAGCACTCAAGAGAACAACTCATGGAATCCGCAAACGCCGGAACGCCGTCTGCGTCTCGTCCCCTGACGCGCAGCGACTACAAGACCTTGTCCCTCTCCGCCCTTGGTGGAGCGCTAGAGTTCTACGATTTCATCATCTTCGTCTTCTTTGCCGCCGTCGTTGGAAAGCTGTTCTTTCCCGCCGACATGCCCGAGTGGCTTCGCCTGTTCCAGACCTTCGGCATTTTTGCTGCGGGCTATCTGGCGCGTCCGCTGGGCGGCATCATCATGGCGCACTTCGGCGACCTGCTCGGCCGCAAGAAGATGTTCACGCTCAGCATTTTCATGATGTCCGTGCCGACCCTCATCATGGGTCTGCTGCCGACCTACGAGCAGATCGGTATCCTTGCTCCGATCCTTTTGCTGATCATGCGCATCATCCAGGGTGCGGCGATTGGCGGTGAGGTGCCGGGGGCATGGGTATTCGTCGCCGAGCATGCGCCGCCGCGTCATGTCGGTTACGCCTGCGGCGTGATGACCGCCGGTATCGTCGCCGGCATCCTGCTTGGCTCGCTGATGGCCACCGTGATCAATACGGTCTACACCCCGGAAGAGGTTTCCGCCTGGGCCTGGCGCGTACCGTTCCTTGTTGGCGGTGTGTTCGGTCTGTTTGCGGTGTACCTGCGCCGTTATCTGCACGAAACGCCGGTATTTGCCGAAATGCAAAAGCGCAAGTCGCTGTCAGCCGAGCTGCCGCTCAAGACCGTTGTGCGTGGCCATCTGGGGGGCGTGACCTTGTCGGTTCTGGTGACCTGGTTCCTGACGGCGGCTGTCGTCGTTGTGATCCTGCTGACGCCAACCTTCCTGCAGAGCCTTTACAAGATGAGTGCCGTAATGACGCTCAAGGCAAACAGCCTGGCGATCATCTGTGCATGCCTCGGCTGCATAGTGACCGGGTTCGCCTGTGACCGCATCGGTGGCGGCAAGACACTGATCGCCGGTGCAGTCGGTCTGGGTGTATCCGTCTGGCTCTTCTACAGCAGTATGGCGATGCAACCTGAGCTACTGTTCCCGCTATATGCGCTCTGCGGTTTCTTCGTCGGTACGATCGGTGCCGTCCCGTTCATCATGGTGCACGCCTTCCCGCCTATTGTTCGTTTTAGCGGTCTGTCGTTTTCCTACAACATGTCGTATGCCGTGTTCGGAGGCCTGACGCCCATGGTGGTGTCGCTGCTGGTGAAGTGGTCGCCACTTGGCCCGATGTATTACGTGGTTTCCACATGTGCGCTTGGCGTTGTCCTTGGCCTGTACATGGTCAGCAAGGGACGCTGATCCACAGCCCGTTGTCCTGCATCCATGCCTGCTTCGGCAGGCATGGCACTGCTCCAGACCATAAGAATAAATGTCATGTCATCAGTCTCTGCTGAACCGACCTCGCGCCCGTTGTCCCGCAACGATTACCGAACCCTGACACTGTCTGCGCTGGGCGGTGCGCTCGAGTTCTATGACTTCATCATCTTCGTGTTCTTTGCCGCGGTCGTCGGCAAGTTGTTCTTCCCGCCGGACATGCCCGAATGGCTGCGCCAATTCCAGACCTTTGGCATCTTTGCCGCGGGTTATCTGGCGCGCCCCCTGGGCGGGATGATCCTGGCCCACTTCGGCGACCTGCTGGGCCGGAAGAAAATGTTCACGCTCAGCATCGTGCTGATGACCGTTCCGACGCTTATCATGGGCTTGCTGCCCACCTACGAGCAGATCGGGATCTGGGCGCCGCTTCTTCTGCTCTTGATGCGCCTCATCCAGGGCGCTGCCATTGGCGGCGAGGTACCTGGGGCCTGGGTATTCGTCTCCGAGCACGTCCCGGCCCACAAGGTCGGCCTGGCATGCGGCACGCTTACATGCGGTCTGTCAGTCGGCATCCTGCTGGGTTCGTTGATGGCAAGCATCATCAACTCGTTGTTCACGCCGGAAGAGGTGCTCGCCTGGGCATGGCGTCTGCCGTTCCTGTTGGGCGGCGTGTTCGGGATCCTCGCGGTGTACCTGCGTCGCTGGCTGCATGAGACGCCGGTGTTCACCGAGATGAAAGCGCGGAAGGCGCTCGCCGAAGAGCTGCCCATCAGGACAGTCGTGCGTGAGCATCGCAAGGGCGTCATCGTGTCGATGCTGCTCACCTGGCTGTTATCAGCCGGCATCGTCGTTGTGATCCTGATGACGCCTACGTTCCTTCAGACCCTGTACAAGTTCGACGCGGCGACTGCTCTGCGGGCGAACAGCCTGGCAATCATCTGCCTGGCAGTAGGATGCGTCATCTCGGGTGCGTTGAGCGATCGGTTGGGGGCAGGGCGGGTGATTCTGGCTGGTTGCGGCGCACTCGCCGTAATGTCCTGGGTGTTCTATACCCAGCTCTTCAACTACCCGGAGGCGTTGATCGCGTTGTATGCGGTCACGGGGCTTTGCGTAGGGGTGGTGGGTGCGGTGCCCTATGTCATGGTGCGGTCATTTCCGCCAGTGGTGCGCTTCAGCGGTCTTTCGTTCTCATACAACCTGTCGTATGCCATCTTCGGAGGGCTGACGCCCATGGTGGTATCGCTGCTGGTCAAATGGAGTCCGCTGGGCCCTGCATATTACTTGCTGGGGCTGTGTGCGATCGGCGCGCTGGTCGCCATCTCGTTGATAAGGACAGGGCGCTGAGGCGTCCTGGTTTCCTCCAGGCAACAAAAAACCCGCCGTAGCGGGTTTTCTGTCGATCCAACTCAACGTCCTGTCAAGCTGCCGTCCTGGCGGGATCCATCTTCCTTGAGCGTCTCAGCACGTCCTGTGCCTCACTGACGAAGCCTAGGTTACGGATCGGGCCGGCCGTAGCCAATGGCGAAGTGGATCGACGCCGTGTAAGCCTTTGGCTATTCGTGAGTAAGCCGGCCAATTCGAAGGATGTTCAGGCTTCTCGAGTCTGGACACGGGCTGCTTTTCCCCAGGCAACAAAAAACCCGCCGTAGCGGGTTTTCTGTCGATCCAACTCAACGTCCTGTCAAGCTGCCGTCCTGGCGGGATCCATCTTCCGTGAGCGTCTCAGCACATCCTGTGCCTCACTGACGAAGCCTAGATTACGGATCGGGCAGGCAGCGGCCAATGGCGAAGTCGATCGATGTCGTGTAAGCCTTTGGCTATTCGTGAGTAAGCCGGCCAACTCGAAGGATGTTCAGGCTTCTCGAGTCTGGTCACGGGCCGCTTTTTCCCAGGCAACAAAAAACCCGCCGTGGCGGGTTTTTTGTCGATCCAACTCAACGTCCTGTCGAGCTGCCATCCTGGCGGGATCCTCCATCCTTGAGCGTCTCAGCACGTCCTGTGCCTCACTGACGAAGCCTAGATTACGGATTAGGCGGGCAGTGGCCAATAGCGAAGTGGATCGACGTCGTGTAAGCCTTTGGCTATTCGTGCGCGATCAGTGCGAGGCGCGTCGTACCGCTGGCCCGACACGCCGCCACCGCTTCCAAGAAGGGATCCCATCCAATGCTGCCCAGGGCGCAAGCGAAGCATCGGCCCGGCAGGAACGCCGGTGGTCTGCGTCGACGCCGGGACGGCAAACCTCAGCCAGTACCATCGATGTAAGCCACGACGCATTACCAGTTTTGAAAGCTTCGCCAGGCTGTTGGACAACGGTCAGAAACCCGCGGTCGCTACCGCCACGCTGGGCGCTTGCCCTGATTCAGATCGGCCTGAGGTGTGGCCGTGTCGCCGACCGCCAAGGGCGGGGCATATGTAATCGGTTGTCCCGGCGTCGTTGGGATTGTTCAGAGGGACTAGTGGCCTTTCATCCAACTGTCACATTTGATTCATAGAGTAGTCACACGGCCTCCCGATACTGGCCTCCGCTGACCAACCCAGCCTGCTAGGAGCTAGGAATGAAAATGAATCGTGTGATGGCGGCATTGACTCTGGTCGCCGCCAGTGTGGGCGCGGCGTCTGCCGTAGCCGCTGTCGACCCGGCACTGCCTTCTTATCAGAAGACGTCAGGCGTTTCCGGCAACCTGTCCAGCGTCGGCTCCGACTCCCTGGCCAACCTGATGACCCTCTGGGCCGAAAACTTCAAGAAGGATTACCCCAGCGTCAACGTCCAGATCCAGGCAGCAGGCTCCTCGACCGCGCCGCCGGCCCTGACCGAAGGCACTGCCAACATGGGCCCGATGAGCCGTCCAATGAAGGACAGCGAAATCCAGGCTTTTGAAGACAAGTATGGCTACAAGCCGACCGCCGTTCCGGTTGCCATCGACGCCCTGGCGGTGTTCGTCCACAAGGACAACCCCATCAAGAGCCTGTCGCTGCAGCAGGTCGACGCCATTTTCTCTAGCACCCGCCTGTGCGGTGGTGAGAAAGACATCAAGACCTGGGGCGATCTCGGTCTGACTGGCGAGTGGGCTCAGCGTCCGGTCCAGCTCTTCGGTCGCAACTCGGTGTCCGGCACCTACGGCTACTTCAAGGAAGAAGCCCTGTGTAAAGGTGACTTCAAGTCCAACGTAAACGAGCAGCCAGGTTCGGCCTCGGTGGTGCAGTCCATCTCCAGCACCGTTAACGCCATCGGCTACTCGGGTATCGGCTACCGCACAGCCAGCGTTCGTGCTGTACCGCTTTCGAAGAAAGATGGTGGCGAGATCGAAGAAGCGGACGAGAAGAATGCACTGTCGGGCAAGTACCCGCTGGCTCGCTTCTTCTATGTATACGTCAACAAGGCGCCTAACAAGCCCCTGGCTCCGCTGGACGCCGAGTTCCTGAAGTCTGTTCTGTCCAAGCAAGGTCAGGAAGTGGTCGTGAAAGACGGCTACATCCCGCTGCCGAAGGCAGTGGTCGAGAAGACAATGAAGGAACTGGGTCTGTAAGACCCCCCAAGGGCGGCGACTTCGCTGCCCTGGCAACGAGCCCGCCATCGGAGCAATTCGGTGGTGGGCTTGGTTGTGTCACCAGGCTGTAACTTTTCTGTCACGAAGCACCGCTAGGGTGTGCGCATGAATGACTTGGCGAACGACACCATGACCGCGTCTTCCGCTGGCGATAGCCAGCAAATCGACTTCAATACGCCCAAACTGCGCCGCAAGCGCCGCATCCGTGCACTCAAGGATCGTCTGACGCGTTGGTACGTGTCGATCGGCGGGCTTGCCGTACTGGGTGCGATCACCCTGATTTTTTTCTACCTTGCCTATGTGGTGCTGCCCATTTTTCAGGGCGCGTCCGTCGAGGCACGCGATCCGCTCACGCCAGACTGGCTGCGCAACGAAAGCCGTCCCTTGCTGATGGCCGTCGAAGAGCAGAACGCCGTCGGCATGCACCTGAGCCAGGAAGGATTCCTCCAGTTCTTCGATGTGCAGACGGGCAATGCGATGAACCGCATTCAGCTACCGTTGCCCGAAGGTACTAGCATCACGTCCGACAGCGAGGGCACACCCGGCAGCCGCCAGATCGTGCTGGGCCTTTCCAACGGGCAGGCGCTGTTGTTCCAAGTGGACTATCGCGTCACTTATCCGAATGATGTTCGAGTCATTACGCCGCAGTTGTCCTTCCCGTTCGGCGAGGCACCGATCGATGTAGACGCCCAAGGCCGTCCGCTCGAGCAAATCGCAGTCAGTGCAGGCACCTCCGAGCTGGTCGTCGCCGGCGCGAATGGTCGCGAATTGTCCGTGGTGAAGGTCAGCAGCTCGACGAACCTGATCACTGGCGAAGTCGCCCTTGAAGAAGAGCGCGTGAACCTGCCGCAACTCTCTGAGCCGATCAAGCGCCTTGTACTGGACCCACGCCAGATGTGGCTTTTTGTCATCAATGGACGGGCGACGGCCGACGTGTTCGATCTGCGTCGCGGGGATCTGAATGGGCGTTATCAGCTGCTGGAGGGCTCGGCAGAAGTAACCGAGGTCCATCCGCTGCTTGGCGGCATTTCGCTGATGGTGGGCTCGTCCGATGGCCGTATCGACCAGTGGTTCATGGTCCGCAATGAGCAAGGGCGTTCCGCTCTAACGCATATCCGTGACTTCAAACTGGCGAACGACCCGATCATCCAGATCCTGCCGGAACAGCGACGCAAGGGGTTCGTAGCCCTCGATGAGGGCGGGCGTCTTGGCCTGTTCCATAGTACGGCCGAGCGTACCCTGCTGACCGAGAAGATCGCGGACGGCCCGATCTCGGGCGCACTGTCGCCTCGTTCCAGCTTGCTGTTGCTTGAGTCCGGCAATTCGCTGCGTGCCGTGGATATCGATAACCCGCACCCGGAGATTTCCTTCAAGGCGCTGTGGGGCAAGGTTTGGTACGAGAATTATGGCGGCCCGCAGTATGTCTGGCAGTCGACGTCCGCCAACACTGACTCCGAGCCCAAGCTGAGCCTGGCGCCGCTGACCTTCGGTACGCTAAAAGCCGCGTTCTATGCCATGTTGCTGGCGGCACCGCTCGCGATCTGTGCGGCTATCTATACAGCGTACTTCATGGCGCCGGCGATGCGTCGCAAGGTCAAGCCGGTGATCGAGCTCATGGAAGCATTGCCGACTGTGATCCTGGGCTTTTTTGCGGGCCTGTTCCTTGCGCCCTACCTCGAGGGCCATCTGCCCGGCGTATTCAGCCTGCTGCTGCTTACGCCAATCGGCGTATTGCTGTTCGCGTTTGCCTGGAGCCGCCTGCCAGAACGTATTCGTCTGGCCGTTCCCGATGGCTGGGAAGCCGCGTTGCTTATTCCGATCATCTTGCTGGTCGGCACTGGCTCGCTGTACATGAGTGGGTATCTCGAGAACTGGCTGTTCGGCGGTAACATGCGCGGCTGGCTGGGCGATCACGGCATCAACTTCGATCAGCGCAACGCGCTCGTTGTCGGCATCGCGATGGGCTTCGCAGTCATCCCGACGATCTTCTCGATCGCCGAGGACGCGGTGTTCAGCGTGCCGAAGAGCTTGACCCTGGGCTCCCTGGCACTGGGCGCCACGCCCTGGCAGTCACTGACGCGCGTTGTGATTCTTACCGCCAGCCCTGGCATCTTCTCGGCACTCATGATCGGCATGGGCCGCGCGGTCGGCGAGACGATGATCGTGCTCATGGCCACCGGCAACACGCCGATCATGGACGCGAACATCTTTGAGGGCATGCGTACGCTGGCAGCAAACGTCGCGGTCGAGATGCCTGAATCCGAGGTGGGCAGTACCCACTATCGCGTGCTGTTCCTGGCCGCGCTGGTGCTGCTGTCGTTCACCTTCCTGATGAATACGCTGGCTGAGGTCATCCGGACTCGCCTGCGCAAGAAATACGCGTCGTTGTAATCATGGCCGAGACACGAAACGAACAGAACGCTGCGGGTGGAACGCCGCGGCACGAGCAGACGAAGGTGACGCGCGTGAAACAAATGACCGTCAAGAGCTGGTTCAAGAGCGGCTCGCCCTGGATCTGGATGACCGGCGCCGGCGTCTCCATCGCCGTCATCATGACCATTGGGTTGCTGGCGCTCATCACGGTCCGCGGCATGGCGCATTTCTGGCCTGCCGATGTGATCCAGGCTGAATACACCGTACCGGGCGAGGCGCCACGCCTCCTGGCGGGTGAGCGTGTCGAATCCGAGCAGGTGCCTCGTGCACGTCTCGCCTCGGCCGGCCTGCCGGTGAACGTTGAAGGCGGCGAGTTCATGACCCGCGAGTTGCTCAAGGTCGGCAACCGCGAGGTCTACCCGGCCGACTTCTCCTGGGTAGTCGGCGAGTGGATGGGACACGAAAGCACGCCGCGCGACCTGATGGTCATGGAGCGCCGCGATTGGGGCAATTTCTACGGCTACCTGGTGGATGTTCGTGAGGGGGATCGCGTCATCGCCAGCGGTGAGGCTGCATGGCCGGAGCTACTCAAGCGTGTGGACCGCGTCTCTGAGCTGAACGATCAGATCCAGCGCCTGCAGCGTGTCGAGATCGGCGCCATCAACTATGGTCTGGAGCGGCTACGTCTTGAAGGGCGCCGTCTGGAGCTGAATGACCGTCTGGATGCCACGGCACAAGCCGATCTTGATGCACGCCGTGCCGAGTACGACGCGCAGTACAAGGATCTTGAACAGCGCCTGGGCGAACTCAATCAGGCATTCAACCGCGACTCGGCCACCATCCGCACGGCGGATGGGCATGAGCAAAAGCTCAACCTGAGCCATGTGGTGCGTGCTTACCAGCCGAACGCAATGTCGACGGGCGAAAAGCTTGGCTTCTACTTCAAGAAGATCTGGGAATTCGTCAGCGATGAGCCGCGTGAGGCCAACACGGAAGGCGGTATCTTCCCGGCCATCTTCGGCACCGTGATCATGACGCTGATCATGGCGGTGATTGTGACGCCGTTCGGTGTACTGGCCGCGATCTACCTGCGCGAGTACGCCAAGCAGGGACCGATGACCCGAATCATCCGCATTGCCGTGAACAACCTGGCCGGTGTACCGGCAATCGTATACGGCGTATTCGGCCTCGGCTTCTTCGTGTACGTGCTCGGAGGGTCGATTGATCGGCTGTTCTATCCGGAGGCGTTCCCGGCACCCACCTTTGGTACACCCGGTCTGTTGTGGGCCTCGCTGACGCTCGCGATTCTGGCTGTGCCGGTCGTGATCGTGGCGACCGAGGAAGGTCTTGCTCGTATCCCGCGTTCCCTGCGTGAGGGTTCGCTGGCGCTGGGCGCGACCAAGGCCGAAACGCTCTGGCGCGTGGTCCTGCCAATGGCGAGCCCGGCGATGATGACCGGCCTGATTCTGGCAGTAGCCCGCGCAGCGGGTGAGGTTGCGCCGCTGATGCTCGTGGGCGTCGTGAAGCTCGCCCCGACGCTGCCGGTGAACGGCAACTACCCTTACCTGCACTTGGATCAGAAGATCATGCACCTGGGCTTCCATATCTTCGACGTGGGCTTCCAGAGTCCGAACGTCGAGGCGGCGCGTCCGCTGGTATACGCCACCGCCCTGTTGCTGGTACTTGTAATCGCGTTGCTCAACCTGAGTGCGGTGTTCATCCGTAACCACCTGCGCGAAAAGTACAAGGCGCTGGATCATTAACAGTTGATAGCGGGGCCCGGCCGATTGTCGGGCCCGCGAATCGGAGTGAGACATGCAGCACGAAACCCCTACTCACGGCATCGACATGGCGGCCCTCGGCCGCACCGAGCGCCAGGCGCTGGACCTCAGCCGTGAACCGGTTGCTCTGGATGTACCTGGCCTGAACCTGTTCTACGGCAGTAAGCAAGCGCTGCACGACGTCAAGATGGTCATCCCCAAGCAGCGCGTGACCGCGTTCATCGGCCCGTCCGGCTGTGGCAAGTCCACCTTGCTGCGGACCTTCAACCGCATGAATGATCTGGTGGATGGTTGCCGCGTCGAGGGCGAAATCCGGCTCGACGGCAAGAACATCTACGAAAAGGGCGTCGAAGTCGCTGAATTGCGTCGCCGCGTCGGCATGGTGTTCCAGAAGCCAAACCCGTTCCCCAAGAGCATCTACGAGAACGTGGTCTATGGCCTGCGGATCCAGGGCGTTAACCAGAAGCGCGTACTCGACGAAACCGTGGAATGGGCGCTGAAAAGCGCGGCCTTGTGGGATGAGGTGAAGGATCGCCTGCACGACTCCGCACTTGGTCTCTCCGGCGGCCAGCAACAGCGTCTGGTGATTGCGCGTACCGTCGCGGTCCAGCCGGAAGTTCTGCTACTCGACGAACCCTGCTCGGCACTCGACCCGATCTCGACCTTGAAGGTCGAAGAACTGATCTACGAGCTCAAGAGCAAGTACACCATCGTCATCGTGACCCACAACATGCAGCAGGCGGCGCGCGTGTCGGATTACACGGCGTTCATGTATCTGGGCAAATTGATCGAATACGGGGACACCGATCGGTTGTTCACCAATCCGGAGAAGAAGCAGACCGAGGATTACATCACCGGTCGCTACGGTTGATCGCACCGGCCATGAGAATGGGCGCCATGCGGCGTCAGCGCCGCTTGCCGTACGCGAGTGTACTGCCTGCGCGGCGCTTCCTTGCCTGACACCCCTTCTCAAGGGCCGGACCTTGAGATTGCTGGGTGCAGAGCAAGGGCGGAGGCGTTCATGTGACGCGTGACGCGGTGGCAAGAACGGTAGGGCGCGTGTACGTTGATTGCAGAAAGACTCGCGTGCATGACGAGGCGCTTGCGGCATCAGTTGCGGGCGCAGAGCCAAATGGATAGTTCGTTAGAACCTATACCCGTAAGGGGATCGAGATGATCAATAAAGACGGCCACACACAGCACATTTCGCAGCAGTTCAATGCCGAACTCGAAGAAGTCCGCAGCCATCTGCTCGCGATGGGCGGGCTGGTCGAGAAGCAGGTCAATGACGCGGTCAATGCGTTGATCGACGCCGACTCGGGTCTGGCGCAACAAGTGCGCGACATTGATGACCAGATCAACCAGATGGAGCGCAACATCGACGAGGAATGCGCCCGCATTCTCGCCCGCCGTCAGCCGGCGGCCTCGGACCTGCGTCTGATCATCAGCATTTCCAAGTCCGTGATCGACCTTGAGCGTATCGGCGATGAAGCGACAAAGATCGCGCGTCGTGCCATCCAGCTGTGTGAGGAAGGTGAGGCGCCACGGGGCTATGTCGAAGTCCGCCACATCGGCAATCAGGTGCGCAAGATGGTGCAGGAAGCGCTCGACGCGTTCGCGCGATTCGATGCCGACCTGGCCCTGTCCGTTGCCCAGTACGACAAGACGGTCGACCGTGAGTACAAGTCTGCCCTACGCGAACTGGTCACGTTCATGATGGAAGATCCGCGCTCGATCTCTCGTGTGTTGAATGTGATCTGGGCGCTGCGGTCGCTTGAGCGTATTGGGGACCATGCACGCAATATCGCTGAGCTGGTGATCTACCTCGTGCGTGGCACCGACGTCCGCCACATCGGCCTGCGCCGCATGAAGGAAGAAGTGCAGGGCAGTGCGACAGGCGATCAGGCCTGATCGACCTTTAGCCGGCGGGCTCCGACCCGCCTGGGGCCCGGCGGGTGGTGCCTTTCATCGGGTGCCGCTGTCCCTTCAGCGGGGCGACAGTGACGCCCGGCGGTTCGAATTGGCCATCATTCGCGAAGCGAGGCTATTCTGTACTCCTGATTTCAGGAGTAGCCGATGAGCAAAGTCAGTGTATTGATCGTGGATGATGCATCCTTCATTCGGGATCTGGTGAAGAAATGCCTTCGCGACAATTTCCCCGGTATCGGGCTGGATGAGGCTACCAATGGGCGCAAGGCCCAGCAGATGTTGACCCGCCAGTCGTTCGACCTGATTTTGTGTGACTGGGAAATGCCGGAAATGTCGGGTCTCGAGCTCCTGCAGTGGGTCCGCGAGCAGGATGCTACCCATAAGACACCCTTCATCATGGTGACCAGCCGGGGTGACAAGGAAAACGTTGTCCAGGCGATACAAGCTGGGATTTCCGATTATGTAGGTAAGCCGTTCACCAATGAGCAGCTTGTCACGAAGGTCAAGAAGGCCCTTCACAAGGTCGGCAAACTCCAGGCACTGATGTCGGGTGGCCAGGCGAAGCCCTTGGCGACCAGCGCTTTCGCCAACGATTCCCTGAGTGCATTGACAGGCGGCAAGCCTACTCAGGTCAGTGCGCCCGCACGGGCTGCTGCGCCAAAGGCTGCCCCCGTATCGCCTGCATCGAAGGCATCCAAACCGCCTGTGGCGGGTCGGGGCCAGGCTCAGCTGCGTCTGGCCAGTGGCGCAGCGATGTGCGTCATCAAGGCGCTCAGCCTTCGTGATGCACAGTTGGTGGTCAAGCGTACCGACACCCTCCCGCAGATCCTTGAAAGCGCGGTGCTTGATCTTGAGCAGGGCGAAGCAGGGGATGGCGCCGAAGTGGCGCGTCTCAATGGCTACCTGCACGCCATCTCCGCGCTGGAAGCGAAACCTGACAGCGATTGGTTGCAGATCGTCTTCAGATTCGTCGATCAGGATGCGCAGAAGCTCGATTACCTGTCACGGCTCATCGCGCGCGGTACGGCGCAAAAGCACTTCACCCCCGGCGCCTGAGCCCGATAGGTATGAAGCAGGGGTGGGCCACCCCACGTCGAACGGTACAGAACCGGCAGGATGGGCTTCAGTGGGGAGGCTGAGCTTCAGGGCGCCGCGTCCTTGGTTGGAAGCCTCAAAGGTGGATAGCGCCATAGCCTATCCACCGGTACGTAGCGGTCAGACGGCGATCATTCGGCCCGTTTCTTCCAGATTGATATGCCACTCCATCGCTTCACGCAGGATGTGCGGGGTATGGCCGCCGCGCTGACAGGCACGCTCGAAGTAATCATTGAGCGCAGCGCGATAGTCCGGGTGGACGCAGTTGTCGATAATGACGCGTGCGCGTTCACGGGGCGCCAGGCCTCGCAGGTCCGCCAGGCCCTGCTCGGTAACGAGGATGTCGACATCGTGTTCGGTATGGTCAACATGGCTGACCATCGGAACCACGCTGGAAATAGCGCCCCCCTTTGCAATCGATTTGGTCACGAACACGGCCAGATGGGCATTGCGCGCGAAGTCACCTGAACCACCAATCCCGTTCATCATGCGCGTGCCGCCGACATGAGTGGAGTTCACGTTGCCATAAATGTCGAACTCCAGCGCGGTATTGATGCCGATGATGCCCAGGCGGCGCACGACTTCCGGATGGTTCGAGATTTCCTGTGGACGCAGCACGAGCCGATCCTTGTAATGCTCCAGATTGCCGAACACATCGGCATTGCGACGCGGCGAAAGGGTAATCGAGCTCCCTGACGCGAAGCGCAGCTTGCCGGCGTCGAAGAGGTCGAACGTCGAATCCTGAAGGACTTCGGAATACATCGTCAGGTCGGTGAAGGGCGACTCGATCAGGCCACACATGACCGCATTCGCAATGCTGCCGATCCCGGCCTGCAGCGGGCCCAGGCTGTTGCTCATGCGGCCTGCGTCCACTTCCGCTTTCAGGAAGCCGATCAAATGGTCGGCAATGGCCTGGGTTTCGGTGTCGGGCGGCAGCACGTTGGAGGGTGAGTCCGGCTTGTCGCTGACCACGATGGCAACGATCTTTTCAGGCGGGATCGGAATGGCCGTCGCGCCGATCCGATCATCCACACGGGTCAATGGAATCGGCGTGCGCGTTGGGCGGTAGGTCGGAATATAGATGTCGTGCAGCCCCTCGAGGTTGGGGTTCACCGAGAGATTGATCTCAACGATGACCTGCTTGGCAAAGATCGCGAAGCTGGCCGAGTTGCCCACGGAGGTGGTCGGTACGATATGGCCGTCCTCCGTAATGGCCACCGCCTCGATCACGGCGATGTCGGGACGGGTAAGTTGCAGGTTGCGTAGCTGCTCGACCGTTTCGGACAGGTGCTGGTCGATGAACATGACCGTGCCGTCATTGATGGCCTTGCGAAGCGTGCTGTCCACCTGGAAGGGCATGCGGCGGGCCAGCACCCCGGCTTCGGTCAGCTCCTTGTCCAGATCATTGCCGAGGCTGGCTCCGGTCATGAGGCTGATTTTCAGCGGTTGCGTGCGGGCGCGTTCGGCCAGGGCATGGGGTACGGCCTTGGCTTCGCCGGCGCGGGTAAAGCCGCTCATCCCGACGGTCATGCCGTTCTGAATCAATGCGGCAGCGGCTTCTGCCGTCATGACTTTGTCCCGCAGCGCAGGCAGGCGGACTCGCTCAGCAATCATCTCGTTATCCTCGTACAGCAGGCAATCAGGTCGCGGAGTCTAGTCCTGGGCGCGTCGGACGCCAGCGCGACCTTGGTCGTATTGGAAAATGCCAGGCACAGGCGCGACCGCAAAACGATACGCCTATTGCTATTCAGCCATTCGTCGCGTTTATAAGGCGTTTCGGCCGGGCGTGCCGATAGTATTCCCGTCGTGGCGCCAAGGCCACTGGTTGGCATTTCCGGCCGTTTGCTTTTCTTAAGCACGCGCCATGGCCTGTCTTTTGCTATCTGCCTTGGCTGCATTCGGAAAATGCATTTTTGCCAGGGATCTCCAGTTCATGTTCGGTCGCATATTGTCAGGTTGTCTGCTTTTACTCGTGGCGAGCACATCGTCCGCGGGGGCAATCTACAAATTCGTCGATGCCAACGGCGTGGTGACCTACACAGACCAGAAAACACCCGGCGCGCGGGTCTTCAACCTTCAGGAACTGAAGATGGAGCGGGTGATGGAGAAGAGCATGGACAAGCAGGTTCGGCTCGAGACCAAGAAGCATCCCGCCGGTGAAACCTTGATCGTGCACAACGACCTTTTCGCCCCTGTCGAGGTTGAGCTAAAGCTGACAGGACTGGTCAACGTCAGTGGCGCCCCGGACAAACCTATCAGCTGGGTTGTGCCGCCCCGTAGCCAGATCCGCCTGGCGAGCCTGGCCCCCCGTATAGCCGGCCAGGCAATGCGGTATACCCCCGGCTTTACCTATGCGCTGGGTGACCCGCGCCTCCTGGCCAAGCCTTATGCCTACCCGCATCCCTGGCTCGGTGGGCCCTTTCGCATGACGCAGGGTCCGAACGGCAGCTTCAGCCATAACACCCCCAAGGGCCGTTACGCGGTGGATATCGGTATGCCTGAAGGCACGCCGATCCTTGCGGCACGTGCCGGAGTCGTGGTGAAGGTCGAGAACGACCAGGTGGGTCGGGGTAACAACCCGGCTGGTAACTTCGTTCGAATAATGCACGATGACGGGACGATGGGCGTTTACCTGCATTTGATGCATGCCTCGGTGAACGTCCGGGAAGGCCAGCACGTGGCCGTCGGCGAGCAGATCGCCCGTTCCGGCAATACCGGTCACAGTACGGGGCCGCACTTGCATTTCGTGGTTCAGCGCAACGTTGGGCTGGCAGTTGAGTCGATCCCATTTGACTTCAATCGCCCGGTGGATAGTGGAACGGCTTACGCCATCGGCAGCGAGTAATTGTCCCCCGCAGGGGTCCAAACAAGCGGCATTGGGCTGACTGTCGCATTGGAGTAACACTGCGTTGTCAGGCCGTGGATCGGTCGATTCGTAAAGACCCGTTACAATAGCGCCTATTTCCGACCAGGACGCTCGGTCTTGGTGGCTTTCCGATTCTCCGAGGAACCCAATGACTCCAGATCAACGATTCGCCCGGCGCGTGCGAGTCGCGATTGCCGCATTCATATTGCTGTTTGTTTATTTCCTGATCGCCGATCTCTGGATGCCACTCACCCCTCAGGCCCAATTGACGAGGCCAGTGCTCCGCGTAGCGCCACAGGTAAGTGGTCAGGTAATTGCGGTCGAGATCGCCAACAATCAACATGTGACAGCGGGGCAAGTCCTGTTTCGGCTGGATCCCGAACCCTTCGACCTGGACGTTCGCGCAGCCGAATTGGCGCTCGCACAGGCTGGCCAGAACAATCGCCAGCTCGATGCCGGGCTAGCGGCTGCCCGCGCAGACGAACGCGCGGCGCAGGCGGAGGCGTCCGAACTTGCCCGCGAGTTGCAACGCCTGTCGCGCCTGCTGAGCAGCCAAAACGTGTCACGGCAGCAATACGAGCAAACCGAGGCGCGCCGTCGTGCCGCCGATGCCCGGTTGGCGTCCGCCCAGGCGCGAATCAAGGAGCTCGAAGCCCAACGCGGTGAACACGGCCGGGACAACCTGGCCATCCAGCGGGCCGAGAACAGCCTAGCCCAGGCAAGGCTACGCCGAGCCTATAGCGAGATTCGGGCAGATCGCGACGGCACGGTGAGTAACCTGCAACTGTCCACAGGCGCTTTTCTCGGTGCGGGCACGCCTGTCGCGGCGCTGGTGAGCGACGAGGTCGACATCAGTGCCGATTTCCGCGAAAAGAGCCTGCGACACGTACTACCGGGTGATAAGGCGGGTGTCGTCTTCGATGCCTTGCCTGGTCACGTCTTTACCGGACACGTATCGGCGTTGGATGCCGGTGTCCGCGCCGGCCAGTACGATGCAAACGGTGATCTCGCTGCACCACCGAATTCGGATCGCTGGGTGCGCGATGCCCAGCGTCTGCGGTTGCATGTGGTACTCGACGAACCGCTCGCCGTACCGCTGCCGAGCGGTGCACGCGCAACCGTGCAGTTGTACCCGCATACGTCGGCGGTCGGCGGTTTGTTTGGGTGGTTGCAGATCCATTTCATCAGTCTGCTGCACTACATCTACTAATGGCAGCCAAGGCGCTCGACGAGAACGGCCTGAGGCAGTGCTTGCGCATTGCTGGCGGCGGTACGCTGGGCCTCACGATCAGCAAGTTGGCCGGTTGGGACTTCGGTTCGTTTTTCTGCGTGATGCCGATCCTGCTGCTTGGCCTGGTGCCGATGCTCACCGCCCACGTGGTGCGGCAGTTCCTCGCGCTGACGGCACTGGCATGCCTCGAGACGCTGGTGATCTACGGGCTCTTCGGCGACAGGCCCGGCCTGATGATTCTGTTGGCGTTTGCCTCGTTCTTCTGGCGGTTCTGGCTCATGGCGACGGGGCCGCTGTTCCTGTTTGGGGCGATGGGTATCGTCTTTCTGTCGATCCTTCTGCATTTCGCGAGCTATCCCGACACGCACCTGTACGACATGATTGCCAGCCAGCTCGTGGCGGCGGTACTGACAGTCGGTATCGCTTTCCTGATGTTCTATCTGTTCCCGGATGTCGAACCTCGCAAGCCGCCGCAGCCGCAACCCAAGGACGTCGCCACCCGACGCCACCAGGCGCTGCTGGGTGCCATGATCGCGACACTGTCCTTCGTGGTGTTTCAGGTGTTCAACCTGCGTGATTCGCTGTCGGCGCAGGTGGCGTCCATCCTCGTGCTCTTTCCCATGCACTGGCACGGTATCCGCTTTGCCGGGCGAATCAGAGCGCTGGGGACGCTGGTAGGCTGTGCCATCGGCCTGGCGCTTCAGATGATCCTGATCGATCACTTCAATGTGCTGCCGCTGGTGACCCTCATCTACTGGCTCGCACTGATGTACTGCGCGCGCATACACGTCCGGGAGGGCACACAGGGTATTGGCTTCGGCGCACTGACCACTCTCGCGATCGTGTTCGGGCAGTACCTCACGCCGAACCAGGACGTCGTCTATGCCATCGCCTACCGGTTGAGCTCAGTGAGCGTGGCGGTGCTATTGACGCTGCTCACGGTTTATGTGGTCCACACAACGCTGAATCGCTTCGAGTCGACGCGGCACGCCTGACACGTCGATGGCGTGGTTGTTCGCTGTCGGCTTGTGCGGCGAGAATGCGGGATGCTAACGGCCCCAGGATCACCCATGCCCTCTACCAGTTCCGTCCCCGAGCCACACCGAACCCATCAACACCGGGTGGGTGTAACTCTCGTGGCGCTGCTCTCGGTGTTGGCTGGCATGACGGACGCCATCGGCTTTCTCGCCACCGGCGACTACGTGTCATTCATGAGTGGCAACACCACCCGGCTGGCGATCGGTGTCGGTGAATGGCGACACGAAACGACACTGCGCCTGGCGCTCGCGGTATTGGCGTTTGTGTTCGGAAACGCGCTGGGTGTCGTGATGGTGCGGGTCTGCGGGCGACGAGCCTTTCCGATGTTGTTGCTCATCGGCGCCGTGCTGATTGCAGTGGCCTTCGCGCCTGCGACAAGTTGGCCCGCGCTGATGGCGGCGATCGTCAGCATGGGCATGCTCAATGCTGCAGTGGAGCAGGTGAACGGTTCGCCTGTCGGACTGACGTACGTCACAGGTGGGCTGTCACGGCTCGGGCGCGGTATTGGCCGATGGATCCTGGGTGAAGGGTCAACGCAATGGCTCAACCAGCTGGTGCCCTGGTTTGGCATGTTCGGCGGCGCCGTCCTTGGAACCGTCCTGCACACGCACTACGGCACGCTGGCCATGACGGGTAGCGGCGCCCTGGCCATATTACTCGCCTTGATCTTCATGGTCGTGCCGCGTACCTGGCAGCTGCAGTACCTGTCGCGCTAGATGGCTGTGTGGCGGCCTCAGGGCTTGCAGCGATCAGTCGTCCTGCTCGGCACGATGCCGGCCGCCATCCCGGTTCTTCGGGTCGACCTTCAGGACCTTCGCCAGGACGATCTTGGGCCCCTTCATCTTCTTGATGATGATGCGTAGACCTTCGGTCTCCAGCACCTCGTCCTCTTCCGGCACGCGCTTGAGCGCGTCGTAGACCATGCCTGCCAGTGTTTCGGCTTCCAAATGGTCAAGATCGATGTCCAGCAGGCGCTCGACCTTGAATAGCGGTGTGTCACCCCGCACGAGGAGCTTGCCGGGCTTGTACGCCACGATGCCGCGCTCGGCCTTGCGGTGCTCGTCCTGGATATCTCCTACGAGGGCTTCGAGTACGTCTTCCATGGTGAGGTAGCCGACGACCTTATGGTCGGCCTCCTCGACGAGCGCGAAGTGGGCGCCACCCTTGCGGAACGTCTCGAGAAGGTCGGACAGTGGCATGTTGCGCCACACGCGCTCGACCGGATGCATCAGCTCGGTCGGGTCGAAGGCCGATGGCAGCATTTCCAGCAGGGACAGTTCGAGCAATAGGTCCTTCACATGAAGGACGCCCACAAACTGGCCCTTGGCTTCGTCGTAGACCGGATAGCGGCTGTACTTGTGGCGCCGGAAGATGGCGAATAGCTCGTCCAGCGGCGTATCGGTATGAATATAGACGAGGTCCTCGCGAGAGTTTGCCCAATCCACCACTTCCAGTTCACCCAATTCCACGGCTGAAGCCAGCACGCGCATGTCCTGGTCGCTCGGATCGTGAGCGCGGCTGGAGTGCAGGATCAGCTTGAGTTCTTCGCGACTGTAAAGGTGTTCATGGGATACCGCATCCTGACCGGCAATACGCAGGATCCCGTTGGCGCTGGCGTTCAGCAGGTAGATCGCGGGGTACATCACCCAGTAGAAGGTATAGAGCGGCGCAGCCGTCCACAGGGACAGGGCTTCGGGTTTGCGGATCGCCCACGATTTGGGTGCCAGCTCACCTACCACGATGTGCAGGTACGAAATGATGAAGAACGCTGTGAAGAAAGCGGCGGCATGCACCAGTGCCGGCGTATCCAGACCAATGTGGGCGAACAGCGGTTCAAGCAGGTGCGCAAAGGCCGGCTCACCGACCCAGCCCAGCCCCAGTGACGCCAGCGTGATCCCCAGCTGGCAGGCGGAAAGGTAGGCATCGAGCTGATTGTGCACCTTGCGCAGGATGCGACCGCGCCAACCGTGAACCTTGGCAATGGCTTCGACACGCGTGGCGCGGAGCTTGACCATGGCGAACTCGGCGGCAACGAAGAAGCCGTTGAGCAGGACCAGGAAGAGGGCGAAAAGGATCAGGCCGAAATCGGCGAGGTAGACCGAAACAAGACTAGGAGAAGGGTCCATGGGCGTAGGAGGTAGAACGTCCTTTCAGGTGAGAACGGAGTAGGGCAGTCCAGCGCAGTTCCTTGCCGGGTGCACAGATGTAGCTGCCGGAAAAGGCCTGGTCGCGCGCGCGGAGGCCTGTCTTTCGGACAGCTCTACAGATACGGGTTGTAACACAGGCTTTCAAGCCCTTTTGTCGTACAACGGCTTTGTATACGCGTACAGGTTGGGATCTCAGCCCTCGATCACCTGCGACAGAGGGAAGCAGCACGTGAAGGTACTGCCCTTTTTGAGGGTGCTTTGAATGTCCAGCTTGCCCTTGTGGCGCAATAGCACGTGCTTGACGATAGCAAGCCCAAGCCCCGTTCCGCCGGTCTTGCTGGCACGGCTGGAGTCCACACGGTAGAAACGTTCGGTCAGCCGAGGCAAATGCTTTGCCTCGATGCCGGGGCCGTTATCTTCAACGGACAGATACGCACCTTTTTCATCTCTCCACCAGCGGATGCGGATCTCACCCTTGTCCGGCGTGTACTTGACCGCGTTGAAGACGAGGTTGGAAAACGCGCTTCGTAGCTCGGTCTCGCTGCCCTTGAGATTCAGCGCAGCATCGGCATCGAGGGTGATGCGATGAGCACGCTCACCGGAGAGTGCCTGGGCATCGGTCTTGATCGCACTCAGCAGACGGACGACTGGAATGGGCTGATTGTCCGAGGGGTAATCCGTGGCTTCCAGCTTCGCGAGCAGTAGCAGGTCATTGAGCAGATGCTGCATGCGGGTGGCCTGCTGCTGCATTTGTTCCATGGCGCGACGCCACCGCGGATGCACGCCTTCGCTGTTGTCCAGCAGGGTTTCAAGATAGCCCGTGATGACGGTTAGCGGCGTGCGCAACTCGTGCGAGACGTTGGCGACGAAGTCCTTGCGCATCTGCTCGAGCTGATGCATGCGCGTGACGTCACGGACGATCAACAGGTGTTCGTCGTTGCCGTAACGTGTGATGGTGAACTGTACGCGAACCGCATCATTGACTGGCGATGCGATCTCCAGCGGTACCGAATGGTTGCCGTGCTCGAAGTAGTCCTTGAACTGTGGGTGCCGGAGAAGGTTGGCGATCGGCTGCCCGACATCCTGTTTCTCCTTGAGCCCTAGCAGGCTTTCCGCTGCCGGGTTCCACCATTCGAGGTTACCGGCGTTGTCGACCATGATGACGGCGTCACGCAACGCGGTCGTCGATTCCTGTGCCCGGTCGATGATGGCCTGCAGGCGGTCGCGCGCCTGGCGGCTGCGACGCTGCAGGTGGTAGACGTGATCGAACAGCTCTTCCCAAAGGCCCTTGGCTTCAGGCACGTCCGCTTCGAGATCGGCCTTTTCCAGCCAGGCCCGCAAGCGCATCAGGTCACGAAGGAGCCAGGCAATATAGGCCGCCAGTACGGTAGCCATGCTCCAACCGTACGCGCCGGTAATAACACCGAGTACCAGTGCAACGACGACGATAATGATGAGATGGCGTGTCAGCAGGCTACGCCAGTTGCTGTTCAAGTGGACTTCTCTTTAGACCTTCACGGAGAAACGATAACCGGTCCCGCGAACGGTTTGCACCAGATTCTCGTGGGCTTCGCCCAACGCCTTGCGCAGGCGGCGGATATGGACGTCCACGGTGCGCTCTTCGACATAGACGTTACCGCCCCAGACCTGATCGAGCAGTTGACCGCGGGTGTAGGCGCGTTCCTGGTGCGTCATGAAGAATTGCAGCAGCCGGTATTCCGTAGGCCCCATCTCGGCCGGACGGCCATCGATGGTGACGCGGTGGCTGATCGGATCCAGTAACAAGCCACCGACCTCGATCGGCGTTTCGTTATCCGCGTGGCCGGTCCGGCGCAGTACCGCCTTCAGGCGTGCAACCAGCTCACGTGGCGAGAACGGCTTGGTGATGTAGTCATCAGCGCCAACTTCGAGGCCCTGAATCTTGTTGTCCTCATCACCCTTGGCCGTGAGCATGATGATGGGGACGTCGCTGGTCAGCTCGTCGCGCTTCAGGCGCCTGGCCAGCTCGATGCCGGACGTGCCAGGCAGCATCCAGTCGAGCAGGATCAGGTCGGGCTTGCGATCCACGATCAGGGCATGCGCCTGTTGAGTGTTCTCCGCTTCGAGGCAGTCATAGCCCGCCATTTCCAGCGCTACAGCGATCATTTCCCGGATGGGCGCCTCGTCGTCAACGATGAGGATGCTTTTTCCCGCCATGCTCCTGCCTCAAGTCCATACATTTCAGCGATGCATTAGATAACGGTTTTGTTGCAGTGATGTGACAAGTGTAACCTACGATGTGTCCCATATATTGGGATGAACTTTCATATATTGAGATTATCGAAGCAGAACCCTAGGATGAGTGCCTATGACTGAACACAACAACAATGCACCGGCTGGCGCCCAGGCTTTGTTTCGTGGCCTGGCGGTGATCGAAGCTGTCGCCGGAGGCGCGCGCAGCCTGCAGCGCATCGGTGAAGCCATCGGTTGCACACGCAGCACAACGCACCGCCTCGTCTCGGCCCTGTCACAGGCGGGCTACCTTCGCAATCTGGACGGTGAGTACGTGCTCGGTGCTCGGCTGATCGAACTGGGCTTCCGGGCACAGGCGCAACTGCCGCTGGTCGACCTCGCCCGTCCACACCTGCGAGCCCTTTCGAATCACTGTGGTGACACCGTCCACCTCGGCGTGCGCGAGCACGACGATGTGTTCTACCTCGACAAGATGTCCGGCGGACGCGGCCTTGAAATGCGCTCGCGTATCGGCATGCGCATGCCGCTCGCCCTCACGGGGGTCGGCAAGGCCCTCATGCTCGACCTCGGCGAAAGCGAATGGGCACGGCTCTACGACGCGGGCGTGTCGCGTCGCAGCGGCCCGGGGCTGCGGGACGAGTTCACGCCCTGGGCGGATTACCTGAGCCAGATGAAGCGCTACGCGCAAGGCGGATACAGCCTGGATCTTGAAGAGAACGAGCTGGGTATCCGCTGCGTTGCGGCGCCGATACGGGACGCGTCCGGCGCAATCGTCGCGGCCCTGTCCGTCGCCAGTGCCATCACCTACATGCCCGAACCCCGTCTTGAAGAGTTGCGTCCCGCTGTCATCGAGACGGCTGGTGTCATTTCACGCGAACTTGGCTGGAGGCCGTCATGAGTGCGCTCATCGCTCTGGATTGGGGCACCTCGTCGCTGCGTGCGCAGCGCCTGAACGCAGACGGCCAGACCGTCGAAACCCGCTCACGCCCCTGGGGCATCATGCATACCCCGAATGGCGACTTCGCTGCGGCCTTCCGTACGTTGGTCGGCGACTGGCGCGAAGCGTGGCCGGACATGCCGGCGCTCGCCTGCGGCATGATCGGCAGCCGTAACGGCTGGCGCGAAGTGCCCTACGTCGACGCGCCCGCCGATGCCGTGCAACTCGCGGCCGGCCTGCTGCACTTCGATAGCGGTTGCGGCGGCCTTCATCTCGTACCGGGGGTGATGCAGCGTGGATCGCTGCCGAATGTACTTCGCGGCGAAGAAACCCAGGTATTCGGCGCGCTGCAGAAGTGCCCTGAACTGGTCGATCATGGATTGCTGCTCCTGCCCGGTACGCACAGCAAATGGGTGACCGTGCGCCAGGGGCGACTCGAACACTTCTCAACCTTCATGACCGGTGAGTTGTTCGCCGTATTGCGTGATCACTCGATTCTGGGTCGCCCCGCGCGCGACGAAGCGGCGGTAGCGTCCGTGGAGGCCTTCCACCGAGGCCTGGCGATCGCGCGTGATGCGGGGCCGGAAGGCATCGCGTCGCGGCTCTTCAGCACACGCAGCCTGTATCTCGCAGAACAATTACCGGCTTCACATACGCTCGATTTCCTCTCAGGGCTATTGATCGGCGAGGAAATGCGCAGCGTCGTGGCCTCGCTGAAAGGCGAGCGGTGCCCACCGCTGGTGCTAATTGGCGATCCATCGCTCTGCGACCGCTATCGAGTCGCCCTCGATTTCTTTGCCCTGGGCGAGTCTCGCCATCTCGAAGACGCCACCCGCGCCGGCCTTTGGCGCATCGCTGGGGCCGCCGGCCTCGTGGCGCCGACCGCGCCCTGACCTGGAGACGCACCATGATCCATGACTATCTTTCGTCCCTTCCTTTGATTGCCATCCTGCGCGGCGTTACCCCCGACGAGATCGTGCCCGTTGGGCGTGCGCTGTACGAGGCTGGTTTTCGTGTCATCGAAATCCCACTGAATTCGCCCGACCCGCTGGAAAGCACTCGCCGTCTGACGGCGGAGCTGGGCGAACGCTGCCTCGTTGGCGCCGGAACCGTTCTGACCGAACAGCACGTTGCGGACGTCGCCGCCGCCGGCGGCCGCCTGATGGTATCGCCCAACGCCAATCCCGCCGTGATACGAGCCACCAAGGCCGCCGGCCTGGTGAGTGCGCCGGGCGTGGCGACACCCAGTGAAGGCTTCGCCGCCCTCGAGGCGGGCGCGGACGCCTTGAAGCTGTTTCCTGCCGAACAGCTCGGTCCGGCTGTACTGAAGGCCTGGCGTGCGGTGTTCCCGAAAAACCTGCCCATGCTGCCCGTAGGTGGCATTACGCCGGACAACATGACGCCCTACGTCGATGCCGGTGCCAACGGCTTTGGCCTGGGCTCCGCCCTCTACAAACCTGGCCTGACCGCCGAACAGGTCGGCGCAAACGCCGAAGCGTTCGCGTCTGCCTGGCGCTCGCTTCGCGCCTGACGCCACGTCAATCACCCCTTACAAGAACAAAGGGACCCCCCATGAAAATCACCAAGCTTACGACCTACATCGTTCCGCCGCGCTGGTGCTTCCTCAAGATCGAAACCGATGAGGGCATCAGTGGGTGGGGCGAGCCGGTGCTCGAAGGCCGCGCCCATAGCGTCGCGGCCGCCGTCGAAGAACTCGGCGAGTATCTGATCGGCAAAGATCCTCGCCAGATCGAGGATCACTGGACGGTGCTCTACCGCGGCGGTTTCTACCGGGGTGGTGGTATCCATATGAGCGCGCTGGCCGGAATCGACCAGGCGCTCTGGGACATCAAGGGCAAGGCCCTGGGTGTGCCGGTACACGAACTGCTCGGCGGCCAGGTACGCGACAGCATCCGCGTCTATTCCTGGATCGGTGGCGACCGTCCGGCCGAAACCGCAGCGCATGCCCTCGAGCGCAAGGAGAAGGGCTTTACTGCCATCAAGATGAACGCATCCGAAGAGATGCAGTTCGTCGATACCTACGACAAGGTCGACCAGGTCATCGCCAACGTCGCGGCGATTCGTGATGCCTGTGGCCCGCACTTCGGCATCGGCGTTGATTTCCACGGTCGCGTTCACAAGCCCATGGCGAAGGTGCTCATCAAGGAGCTCGAGCCCTACCGCCTCATGTTCATCGAAGAGCCCGTGCTCAGCGAGAACTACGAAGCGCTGAAGGAAATCGCGCTCATGTCCAATACGCCAATCGCCCTCGGCGAGCGCCTCTATTCCCGCTGGGACTTCAAGCGCATCCTGCAGGACGGGTACGTCGACATCCTCCAGCCCGATCCTTCCCATGCCGGCGGTATCACCGAAACGCGCAAGATCGCCAACATGGCCGAGGCCTACGACGTCGCTATCGCCCTGCATTGCCCGCTCGGGCCCATCGCCCTGGCCGTGAACCTGCAGCTGGACGCCAACTGCTACAACGCCTTCATCCAGGAGCAAAGCCTCGGCATCCACTACAACCAGGGCAACGACCTGCTCGACTACATCAAGAACCCGGAAGTCTTCGACTACGCCGATGGCCACGTAAAGATCCCGCAGGCGCCCGGGCTGGGTGTCGAGGTGAACGAGGAATTCGTGAAGGAAAGGGCCGCTGTTGGGCATCGCTGGCGCAATCCCATTTGGCGGCATAAGGACGGCAGTTTTGCCGAATGGTGAAACATGGCTTCTGAGCTGCTGCGCTTGACGATGCTGCGTTGGAAGGGTTTTCGGACTGCTCATGCACTCCATGTGCACTGCGCTTCCTCGACTGTTTCCGCCTTGCCTCGTCTGCGCTCGCGACGCCCAGAAGCCATGTTTGAGAACGGCGGGCTGCTGCGCTTGACGATGCTGCGTTGGAAACACGCTCGGCGTGCTCATGCACTCCATGTGCACTGCGCGTCCTCGCCTGTTTCCGCCTTGCCTCGTCTATGTTCGCGACGGCCAGAAGCCATGTTTGAAAACGGTGGGCTGCTGCTGCCCTTGACGATGCTGCGTTGGAAACGCGCTCGGCGTGCTCATGCACTCCATGTGCACTGCGCATCCTCGACTGTTTCCGCCTTGCCTCGTCTGCGCTCGCGACGCCCAGAAGCCATGTTTGAGAACGGCGGGCTGCTGCGCTTGACGATGCTGCGTTGGAAACACGCTCGGCATGCTCATGCACTCCATGTGCACTGCGCGTCCTCGCCTGTTTCCGCCTTGCCTCGTCTGCGCTCGCGACGCCCAGAAGTCATGTCCGGTCGCAGTGCCGCGCCGAGGATGACCTTGGCAGCGCAGGGCACGCGATCCCTCAGGTCAGCCTCGATGAACAGGACTGTACCGGGCACTGGGCTTGTACCGAGTTAACGTCCGCAACCTTCACTTAAACGCTCACTAGATCCGCTCGCAACAACTCCAATACAGGTATCGAGCAATGCAAACCTCCACCACACATTCAGCTGCGTCAGCGGCGGCGGGCCAAGGCAAGCCGACACGTTCACGCTTTTTCATCATGGTGCTGCTGTTCGTCACGGTGGTCATCAACTACCTCGACCGTAGCAACCTTTCCATCGCCGCGCCGCACTTGGCGAAGGACCTGGCCATCGATCCGGTGCATATGGGTCTGGTGCTGTCGGCCTTCGGCTGGACCTACGCCGCCATGCAAATCCCTGGCGGCTGGCTGGTGGACAAGGTGTCGCCGCGCGTGTTGTATCCCTTGGCCATCGGGCTGTGGTCGCTGGCGACCGTTGGGTTGGGCTTCGCCGGTAGCTTCATTGCATTGATCGTATTGCGCCTCGCCGTGGGCGCGCTGGAGGCCCCGGCATATCCGATCAACAATCGTGTAGTAACGACCTGGTTCCCGGAGAGCGAGCGGGCAACCGCTATCGGTTTCTACACCTCTGGACAGTTCGTGGGCCTCGCGTTTCTTACGCCCGTATTGATCTATTTGCAGCAGACGTTCGGCTGGCACATGGTCTTTGTCGTAACCGGCGGCATCGGCATCGTCTGGGCGGTGATCTGGTACGCGGTCTACCGCGAGCCAAAGGATTTCAAGGGTGCGAACGCAGCCGAAATCGAGCTCATCCAGCGCGGCGGTGGCCTGGTCGACCTGGACAAGGCCAACAGCACCAAGCAGCCATTCCAGTGGCGCGATCTGGGTATCGTGCTCACCAAGCGCAAACTGTGGGGTGTCTACCTCGGACAGTTCTGTCTGACCTCCACGCTCTGGTTCTTCCTGACGTGGTTCCCGACTTACCTTGTCCAGTACCGTGGCATGGATTTCATCAAGGCCGGCTTCCTCGCATCAGTGCCGTTCCTCGCGGCGTTCGTCGGCGTGATCTGCTCGGGGCTGGTGTCCGACTGGCTGGTGCGCCGCGGCTACTCACTGGGCGTTGCACGCAAGCTCCCCATCATCAGCGGGTTGCTGATCTCAACGAGCATCTTTGGTGCGAACTACGTCGATACGCCTGCGCTTATCATCACCTGCCTCGCCTTGGCGTTCTTTGGCAACGGCCTGGCGTCGATCACCTGGTCCATGGTGTCGGCCCTGGCACCTGCGCGGTTGCTGGGCCTTACCGGTGGCGTGTTCAACTTCGTGGGTAATCTGTCGGCAATCTGCGTACCGATCGTGATCGGCTTTCTCGTCGAGGGTGACAATTTTGCCCCCGCCATCACCTACATCGCTGTCATGGCCCTGATGGGCGCCTTGAGCTACGGACTGCTTGTGGGCAAGGTCGAGCGGATCGAGGAGTGATCGCCACTCGCGATCGGTAAATCTCCGCAAACCAGATCCGGGCGGCGCCTGTTCCGCTCGGATTTGAACGCTGCTTTTTTAACCCGTGAACCCTCGCAGCGATCACTGCAATCCGCAACGCCCCGGCGCCTGCCGGCCGACCGCGTGGTTTCCAACCCTGAAACTGCTACATTTCCCGGACCGAACCATCGGCCCGGTCGGTTGAGCGCGCTGCAGATGTCCGTTTCGCCCTCAATGGACCTTGTTGCCGCCGCGCCACTCTAATGCGTCCTGGCGGTAGCCACTCCCATCTTGCCCTCATGAGGAACGCACATGCGCCTGATCCACGGGTTCGCTCTTCTGCTTTCGCTGTTCATCGGCACGGCTCACGCCGAGGCGCTGGACGATATCAACAAGCGTGGCACGCTGCGCATTGGCCTGGAAGGCACCTACCCGCCGTTCAACTATCGCGAAGGCGGTCAGCTGACGGGCTTCGAAGTGGAGCTGGCCGAGGCCATCGCCAAGGAGATGGGCGTGAAGCCGGAATTCAGCACCGCCGAGTGGAGCGGGCTGCTGGCGGGACTGCAGGCCAACAAGTACGACGTGGTGCTGAACCAGGTGTCCGTATCCGATCAGCGCCGAAAGGTGTTCGATTTCAGCCAGACCTACACCTATTCAAGCCCGCAACTGGTCGTCCGTGAAGATGAGACGCGCCACTTCGGATCGCTTGAAGACCTAGTTGGATTGAAGCTCGGTGTAGGGCAGGGCACCAACTACGCCGAACAGGCGCGCGCAGTGAAGGGCATCCAAGTGCAGACGTATCCGGGCGCCCCCGAGTACCTGCAGGACCTCGTCGCCAAGCGTATCGATGCTGCACTCAACGACAGCTTGCTCATTCCCTATGCCATCAAGCAGGCGAAGCTGCCGCTCAAGGCCGGTTCACCGGTCGGCGCGCCGACGGAGATGGCGATTCCGTTCCGCAAGAAGAATCCCAAGCTGGAACAAGCGCTCAACGATGCGCTGGATACGCTCAAGGGCAACGGTGAATTCGCACGTATTTCGAACAAGTGGTTCGCCCAGGATGTGAGCCGACCCGCCACGGCCGACTGAGGTCGCGTTACGGCTGCCCGCCTTATGTTTTTGTGATTGACCGCGCGCCTGCCGGGCGCGCCATGCTGGAGTACGCATGGACTGGAGCACCTTCGCACCGACCGAGGTACTGGATAATTGGCTTGGGCTGATGGAGATCGGCTGGCCCTTGCTGATGCAGGGCACGCTGTACACCCTGATGTTCGCCTCCGTCTCCATGGTGCTGGGGCTTACGCTCGGGTTCATCACTGCCGTGGTTCGCGTGGTCAAGGTCCCGCTGCTGGCGCCGCTCTTCGCGATCTACGTGAGCGCCATGCGCGGCACGCCGCTATTGGTGCAGATATTTGTCATCTATTACGGCCTACCCAGCATCGGGATTGAATTCAGCCCCGTGACCGCGGGCATCCTGGCGTTGACGTTGAACGTGGCAGCCTATCTTTCAGAGTCGATGCGCGGCGCGATACTCGGAATCGACAACGGCCAGTGGGAATCGGGTATTTCGATGGGGATGACCTGGTTTCAGGTGCTTTGGCGCATCGTAACGCCGCAGGCGCTTAGGCTCGCGGTGCCGAGCCTGTCGAACAGCCTCATTAGCCTGATCAAGGACACCTCGCTCGTCTCCGTCATCACGGTGACGGAACTGATGCTGGCTACCAAGGAGCTGATCGCCGAGACGTTCCAGCCCCTGCCGCTCTATCTCACCGCGGCGGCTATCTATTGGACCCTCTCATCGCTGTTCGAGCGTCTTCAGCGCTTCCTCGAGCGCCGGCTGACGGCACCCATGAAGCGCTGATCCCTTCGGGCGCTCGCGCCTCGGCCTGCCTGCTCAAGCGGAGTCGTAAGCGTTCGATTACCGGGTAGCGTAGTGCAGGGCGATCCCGACAAGAATGGCGAGGCCTGCCCAGTGGTTGTGCAGGAAGGCCCGAAAGCAGACCATTGGTTCGCGCTTGCGGGTCTTCCAGAACTCCCAGATGAAGCAGCCAGCCGCTACAGCGAGGCCCAGGTGGAACCATCCGCCCAGCTTGAATTGCACGCCGGCCAGGATGAGGCAGAAGAGCGCCAGGAACTGTAGGCCCAGAATGATCGGCCGGTCCGCGTCGCCGAACAGGATGGCTGTCGATTTGATGCCAATTTTCAGGTCGTCTTCCCTGTCCGCCATGGCGTAGTACGTGTCGTAACCTACCGTCCAGACGACGTTCGCGATGAAGAGCAGCCACACCGCTGCCGGCAGCGCGTTCGTTTCAGCGGTGAACGCCATCGGCATGCCCCATGAAAACGCGGCTCCCAGCACGGCTTGTGGGAAATAGGTATAGCGTTTCATAAATGGATAGAGCGCAGCGATTGCGACCGCGCCGAACGAAAGTGCGATGGTAAACGGGTTGGTCATCAGGGCCAGCCCAAAAGCGATCAGCGTCAGGAGTGCCGCGAACCCCAGTGCTTCCTTGGGTGTGACGCGGCCGGTTGCCAGCGGCCGCTCGCGGGTTCGGCTGACATGACCATCGAAATTGCGGTCAGCATAGTCATTGATGACGCACCCGGCGGCGCGCATCAGCACGGTGCCCAGCACGAAGATCACGAGATTCTTGAGGCTTGGAATGCCTTCGGCCGCGATCCACAGTGCCCAAAGCGTGGGCCAGAGCAGCAGGTAGATACCGATTGGCTTGTCCATTCGTGCCAGCACCCAGAAATCGCGCCAACGATGCAGGTACTTGCCCTGGCGAGTAGGGGGCGTTGCGAAAGCCTGGCGGGTGGAAGGCTTGGCCGGTTGGGCAGGCGTTTTGCGCTTTCGGGTCATGATCATGCTCTTGTCATTCGATGGCGTGCGCCGTGTTCGTGTAACGCCACAAGGCAGGTAGGAAAACTTCCATCACCAGGATGCCGAGGCCGTTGCGCTGGAACGTCGAACGACGCGCCCAAAGCGACGCCTGCAGACCGTTAGGCAACCATTGGGGCGGGCAGCACGTAGCAGTTAGAGGGCCGCGCGTGAAGGCGCTGTCGCTGAAAAGCAACTGACCCAGCGATCGGTTACCTAGCGTCGCAAGCGCGACGGGCTCCTGCTGGAGCGCGGTCTCGCCGGCCACGCTACGTGCAAATACCCAAGGCTCTTCGTGGCCACGCAGCAACACTTCCCGGCACCAACCAAGGCTGCCGCTGGGCAGATTCAGCGCATGGCATTCACCGTCCCTGAGCACTTGCCATCCTTCCTGAAGCGGCAGCACGTCGAAGGCCCCACTGGCCAGGTTGGTCAAGCGCTGGGTGAGCGAATCCTGGTCGAAAAGCCAGGAGCGAATCTGAGGTTCCACGTGGAGCAGGGCAGCTTCGGCCTCCCACCGTGGGGGTAAATCCGGCATCGTCACGTCGGCGTCTGGATGAAATGAAGGTGGCGCGAGTGTATCAGGTCGACCGTTCGTTCCGAGCCGGGCAGTAGGTCACTCCCACCCTTCGAGCCGCATGCTTGCGCGTACCAGGCGCTGTTCTTCCTGTTCGATCTCCAGAAGGCTGTCCCGGATGCCGTGGATGTGATCACGCGCGGCGCGCTGTGCCTGGTCGGGTAGCCGATGGATGACGGCATGGTAGAGGCGAGCATGTTGGCGGCCGATCTGCTTCATTCGCGGCGGGCGGTGGTAGAGGTTGTTGACCGAGGCATAAACGGTATTGAGCAGCAAATCCGTCAGGGAGCGCAGCGTGTGAACCAGCACCGGGTTGTGGGACGCCTCGCAGATGGCAAGGTGGAACGCATGGTCGCGTCGGGCATGCTCCCGTGGGTCCAGGCTTTCAAGCTGGTCATGCGCGGCGATCATCTCGTTGTACCGGCGGCCCAGGAGGATGAAATCGGCCTCTGTTCCACGTAGCGCCGCCAATCGGGCAGATTCGGCTTCCAGCAGCACGCGCACCTCGAGCAGATCATACAGCGTGCGCGGCTGGGCGCTGAACAGATGCATCAACGGGCTGGTGTCGCTGGGCGACGATAACTGCGCGACATACGAGCCCTTGCCATGGGCGGTCTCGATAATGCCGCGCCCTCGCAGTACGCGTAGCCCCTCGCGTAGCGCTGATCGCGAAATGCCGAGGCGATCGCAAAGGCGTCGCTCGGAGGGAAGCGCCTGCCCCGTTTTGAGCACGCCGTCCAGGATCAATTGTTCGATGCGCTCGGCGACAACGTCGGCAAGCTGGCGACGATCACCGGTCAGATTGGCTGCCATTGAATGTTTCCTCCAGTGGTCCGACCAGTAAATCGCTATCTAGACCCCGCGTCTAGTTGCCTCTTCGAAGTGCTCTAGAACAAGCTTTGTATTCGGAATGCGTAGCCGTTGGCCCCAATAAACTGGTCGGACCAGTCGATATGGAGATAGCTATTCGCGCATGGCTGAGGTCTATTCAAAGCATAAGACGCCCGCACCTCATCCAGTGCTGGGTCAGCACAACAAGCGACGGATATCCTCATGAACATCCTCTACGACGCTCGCGTCGATGGCCCGCTGCCGCAGGTAGACAAGGCCGCATTACTGAATGCGCTGCGTTCGCGTGTACCCGATCTCACGCTATTGGTAGAACCTGAAGAGCTGCGTCCCTACGAGTGCGATGGGCTATCGGCCTATCGAACCGCGCCGATGCTGGTCGCTCTGCCTGAGCGCGTCGAACAGGTCGAAGCGCTCCTAAAAGTCTGCCATGAGCAGAACGTCCCGATCGTCGCCCGCGGTGCGGGTACAGGGCTATCAGGCGGCGCACTGCCGCTGGAGCAGGGCGTACTTCTGGTTATGGCGCGCTTCAACCGCATCCTGGAAGTCAATCTGGGTGGCCGCTTCGCCCGTGTTCAGCCTGGCGTGCGCAATCTGGCGATCTCCCAGGCGGCCGCGCCCCATAACCTCTACTACGCCCCGGATCCGTCTTCGCAGATCGCCTGCTCGATTGGCGGCAACGTCGCCGAGAACGCCGGCGGCGTGCATTGCCTCAAGTACGGCCTCACGGTTCACAATCTATTGAAAGTGGAAATCCTGACCATCGAGGGCGAGCGCCTGACGCTTGGGGCCGATGCACTGGATGCACCCGGTTTCGATCTGCTGGCCTTGTTCACCGGTTCCGAAGGAATGCTGGGCATCGTCACGGAAGTGACGGTCAAGCTGCTGCCGAAGCCGCAGGTGGCGAAAGTGCTGCTTGCGGCGTTCGACTCCGTGGAGAAGGCCGGTGCGGCGGTGGCGGATATCATTGCGGCCGGGGTGATACCCGGAGGGCTCGAGATGATGGACAACCTGTCCATCCGCGCAGCCGAGGATTTCATTCACGCGGGCTATCCGATCGAGGCTGAGGCGATCCTGCTTTGCGAGCTCGATGGTGTCGAGGCAGATGTGCATGCCGATTGCGACCGCGTGCGCGACGTCCTCGAGCGGGCGGGGGCTACCGAAGTACGCCTCGCCCGCGACGAGGCCGAGCGCGTGAAGTTCTGGGCCGGCCGCAAGAACGCCTTTCCTGCAGTAGGACGCATTTCGCCGGACTATTACTGCATGGACGGCACCATCCCCAAGCGTGCGCTGCCACAGGTGCTCCGCGGCATTGCCGAGTTTTCCGAAACCTACGGGTTGCGCGTTGCCAACGTGTTCCACGCCGGTGACGGCAACATGCACCCCTTGATCCTTTTTGATGCCAATCAGCCGGGTGAGCTGGAGCGCGCGGAAGAGCTGGGCGCAAAGATCCTAGAGCTATGCGTGTCGGTCGGCGGCAGCATCACCGGCGAGCATGGCGTCGGTCGCGAAAAGATCAACTCCATGTGTGTCCAGTTCAACCCTGACGAAATCACGCTCTTCCATGCCGTGAAGGCGGCGTTCGATCCTGCGGGGCTTCTCAACCCGGGCAAGAACATTCCTACCCTGCACCGTTGCGCCGAATTCGGTGGCATGCACGTGCACGCCGGCAAGTTGCCATTCCCTGAACTGGAGCGCTTCTAATGAATACCGCAACGCGTGTGGAGCGCTCACACGACCAGGCCGATGCGCTGCTCGAAACGGTTCGAGACGCCGTGTCGACCGGGCAGCCCCTGGCGATCCGTGGCGGCGACAGCAAGGCCTTCCTCGGAAAGAAGGTCGAAGGCCATGCACTCGATGTACGCGCCCACGCGGGCATCGTCCAATACGACCCGACCGAACTCGTCATCACCGCACGGGCCGGGACGACATTGGCTGAACTTACCGCTGCGCTCGATGCAGGCGACCAGATGCTGGCATTCGAACCGCCCCTCTTCGATGGCGAAGCGACCCTCGGCGGCACGATCGCCAGCGGCCTTTCGGGGCCCCGCCGGCCGTGGGTCGGATCCGCGCGCGACTTCGTCCTGGGAACACGTGTCCTCACTGGCCAGGGCAAGCACCTGCGGTTCGGAGGTGAGGTCATGAAGAATGTGGCGGGTTATGACCTGTCCCGACTCATGGCCGCCAGCTTCGGCTGCCTAGGCGTGATTACCGAGGTGTCGCTGAAGGTGCTGCCGAAGCCGCGCATGTGCCGCACGCTCAGGCTGGAAGTGGATGCCGAGCGTGCGCTCGCACGGTTGGCGGAATGGGGTCAGCAGCCGCTGCCGATCAGCGGCGCAAGCCACGACGGCACTGCGTTGCACCTGCGTCTCGAAGGGGGCGAGGGCTCGGTCGAAGCCGCATGCGACCGGCTCGGTGGCGAGACGCTTGATGGCGAATACTGGGAAGCGCTGCGTGACTGGCGGCTACCCTTCTTCAGCGATGCGCGTCCGCTATGGCGCATCTCGGTACCGATCGCCACACCGTGCCTCGCGCTGCCGGGCGACCAGCTTATCGACTGGGGCGGGGGCCAACGCTGGCTGAAGTCGGATGCAGACGAAGACACCATCCGACGCATCGTCGAGGAGGTCGGTGGCCATGCAGCCTGCTACACGGCCGGTGCTGCGCGCAGCCCGTTCCATCCGTTGCCCGCAAGCCTGTTGCGCTATCACCGCCAATTGAAGGCACGGCTCGACCCGAAGGGCATATTCAACCCGGGTCGTTTGTACGCGGAAATATGAGGTCGCCATGCAAACCAATTTGAGTTCAACCGCGCAGCGCCTCGAACACGCCGCCGAAGCCGAGCGCGTGCTGCGTACCTGTGTGCATTGTGGTTTCTGTAACGCCACCTGCCCGACCTACCAGCTTCTCGGTGATGAACTGGATGGCCCGCGCGGGCGTATCTATCTGATCAAGCAATTCCTCGAGACGGACGAGGTTTCGGAAAAGACCCAGACGCACCTGGATCGTTGCCTCACCTGCCGAAACTGTGAGACCACATGCCCTTCGGGCGTCGAGTATCACAAGCTTCTGGACATCGGACGCGCCGCCGTCGAAGCGCGCGTCGAGCGTACGGTCGGCGAGCGTCTGCTCCGGACTGGCCTGCGCGCAGTCTTGCCGCACCCGCGGCTGTTCGGCGCCCTCACACGTAGCGGCCAGGCGTTCCGTCCGCTGCTGCCGGATAGCCTGAAGGCAAAGTTGCCTGCCACGATCAGCGCCCCGGGTGCACGGCCAGCAGTGCACCATGCACGGCGAGTGCTGATGCTGGAAGGCTGCGTGCAGCAGAGCCTGTCGCCCAATACCAACGCCGCGACCGCTCGGGTTCTCGACAAGCTGGGCATCAGTGTCACGGCCGCGAGCGAAGCGGGCTGTTGCGGTGCCGTTGATTATCACCTCAATGCTCAGGCGACTGGACTGGACCGTGCGCGTCGAAACATCGATGCCTGGTGGCCAGCGGTAGAGGGAGGCGCGGAAGCGATCGTGCAAACGGCCAGTGGCTGCGGCGCGTTCGTGAAGGAGTACGGCTACTTGCTGCGCGATGATCCTGAATACGCCGTCAAAGCAGAACGCGTGTCAGCGTTGGCAAAGGATCTGGTCGAGGTGCTTCGCGAGACGCCGCTGGAGACGCTGTCGATCCAGGCCGGCAAACGCCTCGCGTTTCATTGCCCCTGCACCCTGCAGCATGCGCAAAAGCTCGGTGGCGCGGTGGAGGATGTCCTCACGCGGCTTGGCTTTCACCTGACCCCTGTACCCGATGCTCATCTCTGCTGCGGCTCGGCCGGCACCTACTCCATCACGCAGCCCGAATTGTCGCGGCAACTGCGCGACAACAAGCTGAACGCATTGGAGAGTGGAAAGCCGGAGGAAATCGTCACGGCCAATATCGGCTGCCAGACACACCTCGGTGGTGCCGGTCGGACAGCCGTCCGGCACTGGATCGAGGTGGTGGACGAGGCGTTGAGCGCACGCTGAAGGACGCGTCGGGTCACGGCTTTTGTAGCGTGATCTGCGCGTCGATATTCAAGGTCGAGATGGAATACGCACTACCGATTCCCGGCATGTTTAGATCCTTGCGATAGGATTGCCCCAGCGCCAGTTTGGCGCTGGCAAGGGCGTCATGGGCATTGCCTCGAATGTAGCTGGTGTAGCGGGTGCCGTCCTTTTCATGGCCGAACTTCGCCTCGTAAATGGCGCGGTTGGTGCTGGTGTCGATGATGTCGAACACAACCGGTTCAGCATCGCAGCGGCCATTCCACTGTGTACCCGGTTTGACCGTGGCGGGCTGATGGGGCGGGAACATCATGCAGAGCATCGTGGCAAGTCGGTTCGGCGCAAGCAGGTTCAGGCTGTCCGGCTCATCCGTTCGGGGTGCGTAGCCCTTCATGCTTATGAATCCACCGTCGGCATCCAGCTGGACCTGGAAGGGCTCCTCGGTCAGCGACTTGAGGCGCTTCCAGCCTGCGTTGAGTGGATGATCCACATCCTCGAGGCCCGGATGTACGAGTTCGTAGTCATCGATGGGTTGCGCGTCCATCAAGGTGTGCGGCTGGCGAGTGTCGATAGTGAATTCCATGAACGCAAGATTTGCCTTGGCCGCTACGTAATCAACCTGAGCGCCCAGGGTTACTTGATCGTTATCTACGGACACTACTTCGAATCGCAGGCCGAACTCTGTCGGGCTTTTGCGTGGTTCATAGCGCGATAATGGCGGGTAAAAGGCGATGTGGCTGGTGGCTTCCGAATCGATCCGATAGTAGAAGGTCCTGCCGACGGAAAACGCGGCTGGGAGATGGGCCGCAACGATCTGCTTCACAGGCGCTTGGGTGTGATCGGTCTGTGGCGGTGGAGCCGGATCGCAAGCGGTCAGCGTCGTCAGAACAGCCAGCAGGGAGCACGCGCCGAAGCGGCGGGCGGTGGGAATATAGAAGAAAGGCATTATTGGATTCACGTCATGGCATCGGACACGTGCTTGAGCCCACGCGCCCAATGCGAAACAGGCATTTTTTGGATTTCAACGGTCGGCTGGGCGGACCGTGGTCAGATGGGTGAGGCGTGTCGCCAGCGCAGACGAATAGGGTTCACCCAGGGCAACGGCTTTCGCGCGGCAGGCGTTTTCCAATTCAGCGAAGCGCTCAGGCGACACCCCTCCGTCAGTTATCCACACGGAGTCGTCGACCGATCCTAGTCCCAGCAAAGGTCCCATGCGCCCGTAGAAGGTGGAGGCCGCAGCGGCGTCTGCCGTAAAGCTCAAAGCGTTGTTCTCGTAGCTTGTCTGTAGTGCCTCGTTATCGAATAAGAGGCTTGCCGCATACTCCTCCGGGCCGTCGCTTTCGCTCATCACTGCCCAGTTGATGCCTGGAACAAGCGCCGCCATGACTGCGCCGAAACCGGTGAAATTGAACGATGAAAGCGTATGCTCACCGGTCAGCTTCACTGAAACGTTACAACCAACCGCCAGCGTGTCGCTTCTGGGCGGCGGCAGGCTATCGGTGAACGGATTTCCCGACTTCTGAGGCGGCTTTTTGGTATAGGTGAGCACGACGTCATCGAGGATGAAGGTCACCGGGATTTCTTTCGTCGACGCTTCATTGGCTTGGGACGTTGCGTCAGTCGCCTGCTCCGACGCGATGGTCGTTATGGTGGCGGACAGCGGCACCGGCTTGCGATCAACGTATGCGCTAAACGCAGCTTCGGCCGCCTTGATCTGCTCCGGCTCCAGCGAGCCTCGGATCTGTATTGCATGCGTAGAACCGTCGTCTAGCGCCAGTTCGATGTTTGCCGGGTCTAGCCCCTGATCCTCCAGCACGCTGCGAATGTCATCGGCGTACCCCGAATCGATGCCGTGCTCATTTCCTGATGCCGCGCTGACCACGACTGACCGGTCGAACTCGAGCGTGAGCAGATGCTCCTTGCAGCCCGTCAGGAGCGAAGTGGTCAGAAGAGCGGCGGGTAATGTCTTGCGGTGCACGTGCCACGCCTCCCTGCGTGAAAAATGGCCGCGAAGAATGGCGCCTGGTATCCACGCGTTCAACGCGTCAAATCGCTGATCAAGGCGTCTGTCACGGCGCTCGTTATCCGGCGGCCCGGACTGTGCGAGCGATGCAGTACCGACACCGAAGGGTTCACATATTGATGGGCTGTTCGTACCAAGACGCCGGTAGGTGATGCCGTCAGTGCGCGCTGGGAGCCGGTTGCGGATAGCGTGTCGCGTACACCGACGTCTGGTGCCGCCAAGGCCTCAATCGGCGGCCGTGACTGACGTCAGCCGGTCGAGACCTGTACCGAAGTAGAAGGTGAATGGCTCGCCAAGCTCACGCGCGCGTTCTCGGCACCCTTCTCAAGCGTCGCAGCCGAGCGGCAATAGGCCTTGTCCGCATCGAGCCCAGGCCCGCCGGACGACGTCAGTCGAACCCGTAGTGAGCGCGGAGCGTATCCAGCAGGAGCGACTCGAGAATATCGGCCGAGGCGTTCGCCTCAGTTCGATTACGGTGCAGGCTCAAGGACACGGAAGGCAAGCGGGGTAATGAGGACTCGGGGCCGTCGATCACCTGCAGGTGGCGAGGCAAATCGAGCGCCGTTCGAATCATCACGCCAAGGCCTGCTCCGGCGGCGGCGAACAGTCCGCCAAGGCTGCGGCTGGTGAATGCCGTGCGCCAATGAAGGCCCTGTCTGTCCAGTGCAGCAATAGCGCAGGTCTGAAGCGGGCAAACGTTGTCGAAGAGCACGAGCGGTAGTGGGTCCTGTTCTTGCCAGGGCCAGGCCTCTGGCGCGAAGTTACCTATCCAGCGGATCGGCACCTCTCCCAGGGTCTCATGGTGGATGCCGGGTAGGATGGCCGGGCGGTCAACATGCCAAACCAGCGCCAGATCGAGCGCCCCTGTGGCGAGACCGTCGAGAAGTTCCACGCTTCGTGCCACTTGTGCCTCCACGCGAACGTCCGGGTACGCCCGGGCGTATTGCCCCAGCACCTGCGGTAGGAGGCGCTCACCAAAATCTTCCTGCAAACCAAGCCGTACGCGACCTTGCAGGGTAGGTATCCGAATGGCTGCAAGTGCCTCGTCATTCAGGGCGAGCAGCCGTTGGCCATATTGGAGAAGACGCTCGCCCGCCAGGGTTGGTTGGAGGTGGCGTCCATTCTTGCTGACGAGAGGAACCCCCAGCTGCTGTTCCAGCTTTCGCAACTGCGCGCTCACAGCGGACGTGGACCGTCCGAGGCGATCCGCAGCCCGACTGAAGCTGCCGAGTTCGATACCGAGCGTAAAGCTTCTAAGCGCATCAAGGTCCAAATTCTGGTAAGGCATGGAATGTCCCGTTTTTCGGGAATGTGAGTAAAGAATTATCTGATATTCAGGATGGTGCCTGGCCGCAAGAATAGCGCGTTCTTATTTAAAAGGAGCGCATTCGTGAAGGTGCACAAGCAGTCAGAAAGACGCCCGGACGCCCACCGCTGGAAGGTGCTGGCAACCGGCGTCACGGCGAACGTTGCGTTCTCGGCCGGGCTTAGTGGCCTGCCCGCAACGGCTGTCTACATGCGCGCGGACTACGGGCTCGATACCGCAGGCCTTGGCCTCATACTCGGGATCATGGGGCTTGGCCTTGCGATCAGCGAACTGCCTTGGGGTGTCGCGGCCGACCGCTGGGGCGACCGCCCGGTGCTCTTGATCGGTGTTGGCTCAGTGGCCGCCTTCTTCCTCTGGATGATGGGTTTTGCTGTTCCTGACGCGGACCATCTGCCCGTAGTTGCGCTCTCGATTGGACTGGTTGCGGTTGGGCTCTTTGGCGGCAGTGTCAACGGCGCCAGCGGGCGGGCAATCATGGCGTGGTTTGCAACGCACGAGCGGGGACTGGCCATGAGCATCAGGCAAACCGCAGTCCCGCTCGGGGGAGGAATGGGTGCATTGGGGCTACCCTGGATTGCCAGCCACTATGGTTTTGCCGGGATATTCGGTGCATTGGCGGCAGGCTGTGCGTTTTCGTTCGTCATGACAGCGTGTTGGTTGCGCGACCCGCCTCAGCGGGTGAGCGGCCTACTTGGGGCACCGTCACGGGCGGCCTGGAAGGATTCCGGACTCTGGCGAACGGCAGGGGCAATTGGGATACTTTGCCTTTCCCAGTTCGCGGTTATCAATTTCACCGTCCTGTTCCTCCATGACTACGCAGGGCTCGAGATCATGTGGAGTGCCATGACGCTGGCGGCCATTCATTTGATGGCTGGCGCAGCGCGTATCTGGAGCGGATATCTGACGGATCGTCGCGGCAACCGCAGGGGCTTCTGGCGGCGTTGCGTGTACCTCGCGTTTGGCGCGTTTCTGATACTGGCGTTTGCAAGCTGGGTATGGCCGGGCAGTAGGGCGATCGCGCTCCCTATGTTGATTGCCGGCGTACTGATTTCGACGTGGCACGGCGTGGCCTACATCGAGATCGCCAGTGCAGCCGGCACTCGGCGGGCCGGCACAGCGCTGGGCATGGCCAACACCTGCGTTTACATGAGTCTGTTCATCGCGCCCCTGGGTATCGGTCGTCTGCAGGAAGGCCTCACCTGGCCTGCCATCTGGACGATCGTGGCCCTGACGACGTTACTCGCCATCCCGCTAATGCCAAGGACGCAGCGGGTGGCGGCGCCTGTCATGCCTTCGTCCAATAATCCGGGTGACTGTAGATCTCCTTCAGGTACTCGATGAACAGACGGACTTTCGCGGGCTGGTATCGGTGCTGTGGATAGACCGCCTGGACGTCGTAGTCGGGCAGGGCGTAGTCATCCAGAACCGTCACCAGGTCGCCGCGCTCGAGTTCGGCCTGGATTTCCCAGGTCGACCGCCAGCCAAGGCCGAGTCCCTGCCGTATCCAGGCGAACAGTAGCTCGCCGTCATTGCATGACAGGTCGCCCGACACACGCACTGCCAAGGGTTTGCCGCCGCGCTGGAAGGTCCAGCTGCGCTGGTTGCCCGCCTGTGGATTGAAGGCAAGGCAGTTGTGGCCGGTGAGCTCTTCTGGCGTGACCGGGCGACCATGGCGGGCGAAGTAGCCGGGTGTGCCGCAGACGACCCGGCGGTTGCCGGCGAGCTTGATGGCCACGTAGTTGGGGTCGATGACCCCGCCGATGCGAATGCTCATGTCGAAGCCTTCAGCGACGAGGTCGACGACGCTGTCGGTGAAGTTGAAGGACAGGCGCAGCTCAGGGTAGCGCTGGCGAAAGCCCAGGACGTGCGGGGCGATATGGCGGCGTCCGAATCCTGCGGGCGCCGAGACCATCAGGTGCCCGCTGACCGAGGTGCTGCTGCTGGCAATGCCGGCTTCCATGTCGTCGAACTCGCGAAGCAGCAGCCGGGCCTGTTCCAGTAGTTGTTCACCGGTCTCGGTCAGGGTAAGGCCACGGGTCGAGCGATGCATGAGCTTTACACCCAATCGCTTTTCCAGCGCGTCGAGGCGGCGCCCCAGAATCGCGGGTGTCACACCCTCGGTCAGTGCGGCGGCGGCAAAGCTGCCTTTCTGGGCGACCTGAACGAAGCTGTGCAACTCGGTATAACGCGGCATTCGATACCTCAGGTATGGACAGAAACCGATTTTGAGCGCTTCACGGGTACCAATAGTACCGGCATGCTCAGCCTTACCGATAAAAATGTATCGATTCGAGTGGGTGCGTCGTTACGACGGCCCGCTTCGCCTCAGATCAAGTCCCGACCCCATAGGAGTCCCCATGCAATCCAAAGCCGTCCTGACCCAGCAAGAAGTCTCTCGAATGCTCGCCGCCGCACGCGACGAAGCGCAGAAGAACGACTGGAAAGTCGCGATCGCGGTCGTCGATGACGGGGGCCATCCGCTGGCGCTGGAGCGGCTCGATGGCTGTGCACCGATCGGTGCCTACATCGCGATGGAAAAGGCGCGCTCTGCGGCGATGGGTCGCCGTGAAACCAAGGGCTACGAAGAAATGGTCAATGGGGGTCGTACGGCGTTCGTGACCGCTCCTATCGTCACGGCGCTGGAGGGCGGCGTACCGGTCGTGCATGACGGCCAGGTGATCGGTGCCATCGGCGTGTCCGGCGTCAAGGCTGACCAGGATGCCCAAATCGCTACTGCCGGCGCTGCCGCGCTGGGCGCCTAAGTCGAACAACACGAGGAATTCGCCATGACCGAACGACTGACTTGCGAGCGGCTTCAGGTTGCCGCCAATCTCAAGCGCTTCCTGGAAGAGGAAGCCCTGCCCGGTACCGGGATCGACGCGGCCGCCTTCTGGAAAGGGTTCGACGCATTGGTCCACGACCTTGCACCGCGCAATCGCGAGCTGCTGGCCGAGCGTGACCGCATCCAGACCGCGATGGACGAATGGCACCGCGCCAATCCCGGTCCCATCAAGGACATGGCCGCCTATCGCACCTTCCTCGAGTCGATCGGCTATCTGCTGCCGGCCCCCTCAGGGGTGAAGGCAAACACCGCCAATGTCGACCTCGAGATTGCCCAACAAGCCGGCCCGCAGCTGGTCGTGCCCGTCATGAACGCACGCTATGCGCTCAATGCCGCCAACGCGCGATGGGGCTCGCTGTATGACGCGCTCTATGGCACCGATGTCATCAGTGAAGCCGATGGAGCCGAGAAGGGGCCGGGCTACAACGAAGTGCGCGGAGCCAAGGTCATTGCTTATGCCCGTGGCTTCCTGGATCGTGCTGCGCCGCTGGCGCAGGGCTCGCATGCCGACGTGACGGCCTATCGCATCGTCGATGGCGCCCTGCAGGCCAGCCTGAAGGCGGGCGGCACGGGTCTGGCACAGCCCGAAAAGTTCGTTGGCTATCAAGGCCAGGCGAGCGAGCCGGATGCGGTGCTGCTCAAGAACAACGGGCTGCACTTCGAAATCCAGATCGACCCGACCAGTGCGATCGGCCGGAACGACCTCGCCGGCGTGAAGGACGTGCTGATGGAGGCCGCGGTGTCCACAATCATGGACTGCGAGGATTCCATCGCCGCCGTCGATGCGGACGACAAGGTTCTGGTCTACCGCAACTGGCTCGGCCTGATGAAGGGCGACCTGGTGGAAAACCTCGAGAAAGGCGGCCAGCGCATCACGCGTCGTCTCAATCCGGATCGCCAATACACCGCAGCCAAGGGAGGCGAGCTGAGCCTGCATGGGCGGTCACTGTTGTTCATCCGTAATGTGGGTCACCTGATGACCAACCCGGCCATTCTCGATGGAGAGGGCAACGAGATTCCGGAAGGCATTCTCGATGCCGTGTGCACCAGCCTGATCGCCATGCACGACCTCCAGCGCAAGGGCAATTCCCGCACGGGCAGCGTCTACATCGTGAAGCCGAAAATGCACGGGCCGAAGGAAGTCGCCTTCGCCAACGAGCTGTTCGGCCGTGTCGAACAGGCGCTTGGACTGCCGGCCAATACCCTGAAGATGGGCATCATGGACGAAGAGCGCCGTACCAGCGCCAACCTGCAGGCCTGCATCGCCGAAGCGTCGGAGCGTGTTGCATTCATCAATACGGGCTTCCTCGACCGGACCGGCGATGAAATGCATACCGCCATGGAAGCCGGCCCGATGCTGCGCAAGGGCGACATGAAGTCCACGCCCTGGATCCAGGCATACGAGCGCAGCAACGTACTGGTTGGCCTGGCGAGTGGGCTGCGTGGCAAGGCTCAGATCGGCAAGGGCATGTGGGCGATGCCGGACCGCATGGCGGACATGCTGACCCAGAAGATCGGCCACCCCAAGGCGGGTGCCAATACGGCGTGGGTACCGTCGCCGACGGCCGCGACGCTGCACGCGATGCATTACCACGAAGTCGACGTACAGGCCGTTCAGCGCGAGCTCGAAGCCGTGGACCTTGCGGCTGAGCGCGACAAACTGCTGAACGATCTGCTGACCGTTCCGGTGGCTGCGGATCGCAACTGGAGCGCCGAGGAGATCCAGCAGGAACTCGACAACAACTGCCAGGGCATCCTCGGCTACGTCGTCCGTTGGGTTGAGCAGGGCGTGGGTTGCTCGAAGGTCCCGGATATTCACAACGTCGGCCTCATGGAAGATCGCGCGACACTGCGTATTTCCAGCCAGCACATCGCGAACTGGCTCCACCACGGTGTGGTGAGCGAGGGGCAGGTGATGGAAACGTTACAGCGTATGGCAGGCGTGGTGGACGGCCAGAACGCAGGTGACCCCATCTATCGCCCAATGGCGGCTGATTTCGAGCGCTCGTCTGCCTTCCAGGCCGCGAAGGATCTGGTACTCAAGGGCCGTGAGCAGCCTTCGGGTTACACCGAGCCACTGCTGCACGCATGGCGCTTGAAGTTCAAGCAGCAGTAATCGCGCGTATGCAGCGTGTCTGGTTGCCGCCCGCGTCCCAGACACGCTGTTAGGCTCTGTACGAAAAGTGCCTGCGCTGGGTGATGCTGGGTTGAAATCGCTCTCAGAATGCTCGTTTACAACACGTAAACTGCGCTTCTTCGAGCGATTTCGCCTTGCCTGACCTTCGCTCGACGACTTTTGGTACAGAACCTAGGCTGAGAACGCTTTAGGAGGGACGCTGTCGGAGCTTTGAAGCCAAGGTTGCGCCTCTGGCGCTGTGGTTCGATAAAAACAAAAAGGGACCCGCAATGAATCAAACCGCGCTGTCGTTAATGGCGTTTCTCCCCCTCGTGCTCGCGGGGGTCTTGTTGATCGGCTTTCGTTGGCCAGCCAAGGTCGCCATGCCACTCGTGTTCGTCGTCACGGCGATCATCGGCCTCACCGTGTGGGACATGTCCCTGGTACGCGTCGTCGCGTCCAGCCTCCAGGGCCTGATCCTGACCGCATCGATCCTTTGGATCATCTTTGGTGCGATCCTCCTGCTCAACACGCTCAAACACTCCGGTGGCATCGCAGCCATTCGCCGTGGCTTCGCCGGGGTCAGCCCGGACCGTCGCGTCCAGGTCCTTATCGTCGGTTGGCTCTTTGCCTGCTTCATCGAAGGCGCATCGGGTTTCGGCACGACGGCGGCGGTGGCTTCACCGCTGCTCGTTGCACTGGGCTTCCCGGCCCTGCCGGCCGTGACCATGGGCCTGATCGCACAGTCCACACCCGTCTCGTTCGGTGCAGTCGGTACGCCCATTCTGGTGGGGGTCGGCACCGGTATGGACCAGGCCGGAATCGGCGCGCAGCTGGCGGAGGTCGGCAGCTCCTGGGCGGTGTTCTTCCAGATGGTCACCGCACGTGTGGCTACCGTTCACGGCCTGATCGGGCTGACCATGCCGCTGATCCAGGTCATGATCCTGACCCGCTTCTTCGGCAAGAACGCCTCGTGGCGTGAGGGGCTGGCCATTGCGCCGTTCGCGCTCTTCACCGGCCTGGCCTTCTCGATTCCCTACATCGCGGCTGGCGTATTCCTCGGACCGGAATTCCCGGCCATGCTCGGTGCCCTTGTCGGGCTCGCGATCGTGGTGCCGGCCGCCCGTGCCGGCTTCTTGCTGCCCAAGGAACGATGGGATTTTGCCCCGGCTTCGGAGTGGCCAGCAGAATGGATGGGCCAGCTCGAGATGAAGGCCGAAGAGGCTGTCGGCCGCGCGCCGATCAGTGTGGGCATGGCCTGGGTACCTTACCTGCTGCTGGCAGCATTGCTCGTGCTGACTCGTGTCATCCCTGACCTCAAGGCATGGCTGATGTCGCTGAGTTTTGGCTGGCGCAACATTCTTGGCGAGACAGGGGTGTCTGGGCAGATCGAGCCGCTCTACCTGCCGGGCGGCATTCTTGTCGTCGTGGTGTTGATCACGTATTTCCTGCACGGCATGAAGCCGGCAAGCCTCATGCGCGCCGTCAGCGAGTCGAGCCGTACGCTGCTTGGGGCCGGGTTCGTCCTGATCTTCACCATTCCCATGGTGCGGATATTGATCAACTCTGGGGTAAACGGCAGTGACCTTGTGTCCATGCCGGTGGCAATGGCGCAGCTGGTAGCCGACAGCGTCGGCGACGTCTATCCCTTCTTCGCGCCCACCGTCGGTGCGCTGGGGGCGTTCATCGCCGGCTCCAACACCGTGTCGAACCTGATGCTGTCGCAGTTCCAGTTCAACACGGCTGAGCTACTCGCGGTATCAGGGGCCTTCATGGTGGCGTTGCAGTCGGTGGGCGCCGCCGCTGGCAACATGATTGCCATCCACAACGTCGTGGCAGCCTCCGCGACCGTGGGCCTGCTGGGGCGCGAAGGGGTGACGCTGCGCAAGACCATGCTGCCAACGCTCTATTACATCGTACTGGCAGGGGTGATAGGCCTGATTGGCTTCTACGTGATCGGGATTACCGACCCGCTCGTCGCAGGCTCGCCCTGATTTCACCGTTCATCGCCTTACAAAACGCCCGGCCGGTCAACGGCCGGGCGTTTGGCTTGGCGTCGTGGGCAGTTTGTTATAGCGTGCCTGCGCATCGTTTAGCCGAGGATGATCATGAAAAAGTGGCAGTGCATCGTATGTGGCCTGATTTATAACGAGGCCGAAGGTTGGCCGGATGATGGAATCCCGGCGGGTACGCGCTGGGAAGACGTGCCGGCCGACTGGCTTTGCCCCGACTGCGGCGTGGGCAAGAGCGAGTTCGAAATGATCGAGATCAACTGATGAGCATGGCTGGTACGGCACCGCTCATCATCATCGGCAGTGGCCTGGCCGGCTACAACCTGGCCAAGGAATGGCGCAAGCATGACGCTGAGACGCCGCTGCTGATCGTAACGGCCGATGACGGCCGTTCGTATTCCAAGCCCATGCTTTCGACCGGGTTCGGCAAAGGGAAGGATGCCGAGGGGTTGGTCATGAATACGGCCGGCGCCATGGCTGACTTGCTCAAGGCCGAAATCCGTACGCATACGCAGGTGACCGGGATCGATCCAGGGCACAAGCGCATCTGGATTGGTGAAGAAGCTGTCGAGTACCGGGATCTGGTGCTGGCCTGGGGCGCCGAGCCGCTGCGGGTTCCGGTACCGGGCGATGCGGAGGCACGCATCTATCCGGTCAACGACCTCAAGGACTATCACCAGCTGCGCCAGGCTGCCGAAGGCAAGCAGCACGTTCTTATCCTGGGTGCAGGGCTGATCGGCTGCGAGTTCGCGAACGATCTTCGCGCCGGCGGGCTCGAGGTTGACGTTGTCGCGCCGTGCGAGCAGCTGCTGCCCGCGTTGATTCCATCGGAGGCCGCAGTTGCCGTCCAGCAGGGCCTTGAAGCAACGGGCGTCCGGTTCCATCTTGGGCCAACCCTTTCGAACCTGAGCAAGGCAGGCGACCGCCTCGAGGCGCACCTTTCGGACGGTACTCAGATCAGCTGTGACCTGGTTGTGTCGGCCATCGGCCTGCGCCCACGTGTTGCACTCGCGGCTGCGGCCGGACTGTCGATCAACCGGGGCGTATGCGTGGACCGTCGTCTGCAGACCTCGCATGCCAATATCTACGCGTTGGGGGATTGTGCCGAGGTCGAAGGCATCAACCTGCTTTACGTCATGCCGCTCATGGCGTGCGCGCGCGCCTTGGCACAGACGCTGGCTGGCAACCCGACGGCGGTGGCCTATGGGCCAATGCCCGTTACCGTAAAAACGCCGGCGTGCCCATTGGTGGTTTCGCCACCACCGGTGGGCAGAACCGGCACGTGGCGCGTCGAGGGGCAGGCACCCGATATTCGCGCGGTCTGTGAAGACCCGGATGGGCAATTGCTGGGCTATGCACTGACCGGCGCCGCCGTGCAGGAAAAGCTCGCCCTCAATCGTCAGCTCCCTCCGTTGATGCCACACGAGTGACACCGCATCGGCCGGCGTTTGAGCCGGTCGAGCGACCTTCAGGCTTCTGACCGATCCGTCGATTATCGACCTGTTTCAGTCGTGCGAGTCAGCGTGTCCCGTACACGCAAGAATCTGTCGCGCTATTCGTCCGCAAGGCTGGCATCACGCCGTGCGGCGTGCCATTCTGCGCTTGCATGCCGCGTCACAGAGCCGTCGCGGCGCCCCTGTCATGTGAAATGACACGGCACAACAACAACAAACGTACATGAGGCAACCATGCGCAAACCGGAACTCGCAGCCGCGATCGCGGAGAAAGCTGACCTGACCAGGGACCAGGCGAACCGTGTCCTCAATGCTCTTCTCGACGAGATCACCAATGCCCTGCATCGCAAGGATACGGTGACACTGGTCGGTTTCGGGACCTTCTTGCAGCGCCATCGCGGCGCGCGTACTGGCAAGAACCCACAGACGGGCGAACCCGTGAAGATCCGGGCGAGCAATACCGTATCGTTCAAGCCCGGCAAATCGCTGCGCGACGCCATCGGTTGACCTGTCGCCTACGGGGCGATTCAGACACATCTGAAGGCGGAGTCATCACCTGCATGGTTCCGCCTGAATCTTACGCGCCTATCTTCCATTCCTGCACATTGCCCTTGATGCTGAATTCAAGCGGCTGATGCTGTCTGTGCAGGTCTATCCGTCACGTTTCATTCCCTATAATCGCCACTCGTTCGGCTTACAGGACCTGTCATGAAATTCCGTTTTTTGCTGTGGATGCTCGCCCGCCTCATGCGCAAGGCATCGCAAAACGACCAAGCGTTTCGCGATCAACTGGGGGACAAGGACCTGTCGTTCCGCCTCTATACGCTGGACGGCAAGGTGTCTCGCGTGTTCACGGTACGAAACCAGCAGGTGGCAAGTCGTGCCGGCGACGTTGAGAATCCCGCGTTCAGCATCGGCTTTCGGGATGCTGCCTATGGGTTCGCGACCCTGACGGCGAAGAACAAGCAGCTGGCGTTCATGCAGGGGATTCAGGACAAGCACATCCAGATCCAGGGCAACCCGGCGCTCGTGATGTGGTTCCAGGGCCTGGCCGGACGGCTCAAGCCCCGTAAGAAGAAGGCGAAGACGCCTGCCTGAGGTCAGCCCTTGACCTGAGTGGCCAGGTCCCGGAGTGCTGCCTCGGCTTCCATGACGCGTGCGACGGCTTCATCGGCCTTTTCGCGCGTCAGCTCCAGACGATCCAGCAGGGACTGCGGAATCTCCGCTTCAGCCGTGCCACCAATACCGTGCGCGTGGAGCAGTCGTGTTGCCAGCGTCACGAGATTTGCGTATTCGGCATGATCGCCCGCGTAATCGGGATCGTGCTGAAAGCGCAGCGCGTCGGCAAGTTCGTCCGGCATGTCCCAGAAGCGCATCATCCACGACCCGATCTGTTCGCGGGTAATGCCGAGCAGATGCTGTTCGATGTAGATGTGGCTGAGATGCGGGTTCACTTCGAGGTGACGGCAGATCAGCGAGTAGTGTGGCGGGAAGACGTGTGCCAGCACGAGGTTGCCGAAGTTGTGCAGCAGGCCCGCAAGGTAGGTCAAGCCCGCCTCCGGCCGGCGTACCCGAGGCATCGCGCGGGTCAGGCCCTCGATGACGGCGGCCGTATAGATCGCCTGCTGCCAGTAGGGCGTTGCGTGTTGCGGCTGATCCTTGGGCAGGCTCAGCGTCTTGCCCAGTGCTAGGCCGAGCGCCAGGTTGATCACCAGGTCGAAGCCCAGCACACGAACGATGGCGTCTTCCACTGAGCGAATCTTGCCGGGCGCGGCATAGTAGGGCGACGCCGCCCAGCTCACGACCTGGGCCGCGAGTGCCGGGTCCGTTTCGACGACACCGGTGATGTCATCGATTGTGGCGTTGGGATCGACGCGCAGCTTGATAATCTTCTGCGCACTTTCCTGCAGGGGCGGAATCTCGATCGTTTCCTCCAGGCGCTGCTGGATGCGGCGCGCGGTGAACGCTTGGACCGCGCGCGTGATTTCGCTGCGGTCGTCGTCCGGACGGTCGAGGTTCAAATGAATATTGGCAATCGGCTCACCGATCAGCGCCGCGCTGCATTTCATCAGCAGGGCCTTGTAGTCCTCGCTCGGGACTTCCAACAGCACACCCGGCTGGCCGGATTCGATCAGAACCTGGGGAACCTGAAGCAAGCGCTCATCGTAGAGGCAGGGAGAGCTGGTCAGCTGCGGGATGGCCGGCAGGCTGCCCAGCTGGTGCTTGCCCAGCATCCGCTGCAGGCGATCCGGCTTGATAGCCGTGAGCTTGCGCCCGGTCAGCTCGGCCAGTCGGTTCAGATCAAGGAGTTGATTTTGCGGGAACAGGACCAGCAGGGTGCCGACGCCGTCTTCGAGCAGAATGGCCTGCGCACGCTCCGCAGCCGGTAATCCAGGGCGTGCGGCGATCTCGCGATAGGGGACGGCGAGCTTGTCGAGCAGTTGCAGGATGACTTGCGGCGCTCGGGGTGCCGATTCGTGGGCGTGGGCGGCGTCGATCATGGTGTAGTCCTGATAATTACAGCGGCAGTATAACCAGCCTGTTTCTCCAGCAGAGACGTGAGTCTCTTAGGCATTGTGACATGCATCACACCTGGCCGTAATGCTGGCCATGGCGAAGCCAACGGGAAACCAATGGACTGACGTGATCCGGCCAACGTTCCAGCAATGTTTGTGCGGCATCGCGCACCTGCGGCAACAGCTCCGCATCGCGCATGAGATCAGCGACCTTGAATTGAAGAAGGCCCGTTTGCCGGGTGCCCAGCAGTTCGCCTGGCCCCCGTAGCTCAAGGTCCTTTTCCGCAATGACGAAGCCGTCGTTGGTCTCACGCATGATTGCAAGGCGCTCGCGACCGAGCTGGGAGAGAGGGGTGTGATACAGCAGGACGCAGTGACTGGCTGTGCTGCCCCGGCCCACGCGCCCACGCAGCTGGTGCAGCTGCGCCAGGCCCAGGCGCTCCGGATTCTCGATCACCATGAGGCTGGCATTCGGTACGTCTACGCCCACCTCGATGACCGTCGTCGCGACCAGCAGCTGCAGTTCGCCCAATTTGAAACGATCCATGACGGCTGCTTTTTCCGCGGGCTTCATACGGCCATGAACGAGGCCGACCTTCAGTTCATCCAGTGCACTGGTGAGCTCTTCGAAGGTCGTCTCGGCAGCCTGGCAGGTCAATTCTTCGGATTCCTCGATCAGCGTGCAGACCCAATAGGCCTGCCGGCCTTCGCGGCAGCCGGCCCTGACCCGCTCGATCACTTCCATGCGCCGGCTCTCGGCAATGACCAGTGTGTTCACGGGTGTACGGCCGGGCGGCAGTTCGTCGAGGATGGACGTGTCCAGGTCGGCGTAAGCACTCATGGCCAATGTGCGCGGAATGGGCGTAGCGGTCATGATCAGCTGGTGCGGGCAAAGGCGCCCGTCGACACCTTTCTGGCGCAACGCCAGGCGTTGTTGAACGCCAAAACGGTGTTGTTCATCGATGATGGCAAGTGCCAGCCGAGCAAAGCGCACCTCTTCCTGAAACAGCGCATGGGTGCCCACCACCATAGGCGCACCTGCCACGATTTGCTCAAGCGCGGCGGCGCGGGCCTTGCCCTTGAGCTTGCCGGCAAGCCAGGCCACGTCGATCCCGAGCGGTGTGAACCAGCGGGTAAAGTTCAGGAAGTGCTGTTCGGCGAGGATTTCGGTAGGCGCCATCAGCGCAACCTGATACCCCGCCTCGATGGCCTGCAGGGCGGCCATGGCCGCTACAACTGTCTTGCCGGCGCCAACATCGCCCTGTACGAGGCGCAGCATCGGTTCGTGCTGGGCCAGGTCATAAGCGATCTCGCCGCCGACACGCTTCTGCGCGCCTGTAGGGGCAAAGCCAAGATTGGCAAGGAACTGCGCCGGCAGCCGTTTCGCGGGCGGCAGAACTGGCGAGCTCTGGCGGCGGACCTGCTCTCGAAGGCGCTGGAGCGACAACTGATGGGTCAGCAGCTCTTCGAATGCCAGGCGGTGCTGGGCCCAGTGATGCCCTTCGGCCAGTTCTTCGAGATCCGCGTCCGGCGGCGGTCGATGCAGGTAGCGGATTGCCGCCTCGAGCGGGCCAAGGCTGTATTCCTGGGCAATCTCGGGCGGTAGCCAGTCCGGCAGGCTGTTAGGGCCGAGACGGGCCAGTGCCTGGCTGCTCAACTGCCTGAGGCGCTGCTGAGTCAGCCCTTCGGTACTGGGATAAATCGGTGTCAGCGTCTGTTCGACTGGCGCTGGTTCGTCACCGGTCTGAGCCCGGTATTCAGGGTGGTAGATCTCCAGCCCCGTCGCGCCGGGCCTGACCTCGCCGTAGCAGCGAAGGGCGGTACCACGCTTGAGCGCTTCCTTCTGCGCCTGGCTGAAGTGGAAGAAGCGCAGACTCAGCGTGCCGCTGCCGTCCTGCAACCTGACCAGCAAGCTGCGACGGCGTCCCATGACGACATCGGCCCCGGCCACGATGCCTTCGACGACGGCGTCCTGCCCGGGGCGTAGCGCGCCGATGGGGGTGATACGTGTGCGGTCCTGATAGCGCAGGGGCAGGTGAAAGAGGACATCCTGCAATGTCTCCAGGCCTACCTTGGCAAGCTTCTCCGCCAGGGCGGCGCCGACCCCTTTGAGCGCAGTGACCGGTACGTCGGCCAGTCCGGTCATGCGTGTGGTTTGGTGCCTGCAACCGGTGGGCGTGCAACCGAGCATAGGCGAATCGAATCGGCGAGGATTTCGATGGCCTTCGGACGCGGGAAACTCGCGCGCCAGGCGATGGCAACGGTGCGGTAGGGAACCGGCGGTACGAATGGACGTACCTCGATCACGCCGGGCGCATAGTGATGGCTGTCCACCGCCGAGAAGGGCAGGACCGAAACCCCCATGCCCGACGCGACCATGTGGCGGATCGTTTCGAGCGAGCTGGACTCGATGGTGGTGTGCTTGGCCTCGTCGGTACGGCGCGCGGTCGGGCAGGCCTCCAGCACCTGATCGCGGAAACAGTGGCCTTCACCCAGTAGCAAAAGGCTCTTGTTATTGAGCAGCTCACCTTCGATGGCAGGCTTGGCTGTCCAGGAGTGGGACGCCGGCATGAGCACATAGAACGGCTCGTCATACAGCGGCATCGTCAACACATCCGCTTCGCTGAAGGGCAGCGCAAGGATGACGGCATCGAGTTCGCCCGTTCGCAGTTTGTCACGCAGCGTATGAGTGAAGTTTTCCTCGATATACAGGGGCATGTCGGGTGCGACCCGGTGCAGCTGCGGAATCAGGTGGGGAAACAGGTAAGGGCCGACCGTATAGATCGCGCCGATCTTGAGTGGAGCTGTGAGCTGATTCTTGCCGGCCTGGGCGAGTTCGCGAATGCCTTGTGCCTGCTCGAGTACCTTCTGCGCCTGCGCAACGATCGACTCGCCCGTTGGCGTCAAGCGCACTGCACTCTTGCTGCGCTCGAAAATCAGGATGCCCAGCTCGTCCTCCAGCTTCTTCACGCCGACCGACAGGGTCGGCTGGCTGACGTGGCAGCGCTCTGCAGCGCGGCCGAAGTGCTGTTCCTGGGCTAACGTGACGATATAGCGGAGTTCTGTCAGGGTCATAGGAAAATCCGATCGTAATGCCGGCAAGCATAGCCGTTGTAAACGATGGAACCAACCGTTCCCATGAGGGCGCGAAGCGGCGCCGGACGAATGCCGTCGCCGCTGTGCTGCTAGCCTCGTTCGAGCGAATACACGAACGGTGCGACGATTTCCAGGCTGCCACCTTTCAGCAACTCGGCCGGTGGAGCCGGCAGGGGTTGCGCCCGGCGAATCATTTCGAGCGTTGCTCGGTCGAGCGCGGCACTGCCAGAGGCGCCTACGATCTCATACGAGAGAACCTTGCCGTTGGCATCGACCACGAAGCGCAGCTTGTTCACGCCCTCCGTACCCCGGCGGCGTGCAGCCTCCGGATACTTCTTGTAGCGGCCCAGATGGCTGAGTAACTCGCTCTGCCATGTCCGCTGCGCATTCGACGGAGCACTCGATGAGCTCGGTGCGGCCTGCTTCGGCGCAGACGCCGTTTCAGCCGGCGGCGCAGGCGTGGGCGGTGCCTCCTCGGCTGGCTTGGCGTCGGGCTTGGGCGGCTCCGTTCGCGGCGGCTCGGGCTTACGCTCCGGCTTGGGTTTTGGCTTGGGTTTGGCTCTTATACACATCTCCGAGCCCACGAGACGCTCATGAATCTCGTATGCCGTCTTCTGCTTGAAAAAAAAAAAAAAAAAAAAAAAAAAAACATCAGCAGTCACAATTATCCTAAAGTTCATAATATTCAAGTGCAAATGGCACACCACCCCCCACAGGTGGTAGTTCCGGTTCCGGTGGTGGAGGAATGTCCTCCGGGGGTGGTGGCGGCGGTGGCGGTGGAGGGGCTGCAGCCGGCAGTGGCGCGAGCTCGACCATCATGGCTTCGGGCGGCAACTGGACCGGCGGCGGCTCGCTACGCCAGTACAGCGCAGCCAGCACGACCGCCGCGTGCACGGCGAGTACCAGCGCGAGGCTTGCGGTCCAGCGCAGGAGTTCGGAACGGTTGCTCATTTCTGGACCGACTCGAGTCCCACAAGGCCGATCTTGAGATAGCCCGCCCCACGCAGCGCATTCATCACGTCCATCAGGTCGGCGTAGTCGACGCCCTTGTCGGCCTGGAAGAAGATGGTCGTGTCCTTCTTGAATTGCGTCGTGTCATCCAGCAGTTTGCCGAGCGCCTCGCGCTGTACTGGCGTATCGCCCACGAACAGGCTCTTGTCCTGCTTCACGCTGACAAAGACCGGTTTCTCCGGTCTCTGCTGAGGCTCGGCAGTGGATGCCGGCAGGTCGACCTTGACGTCTACAGTAGCCAGCGGTGCGGCCACCATGAAGATGATCAGCAGAACCAGCATCACGTCGATGAAGGGGGTGACGTTGATCTCGTGGTTTTCCTGAAGATCGTCGGCGTTCTCGTTGAGATGCAGACCCATGGATCACTTCACCTTGACCATGTGGGGTTGGCTGCGCTCGCCGACCGGACGGTCGAGATCACGGCTGACCAGCAGGATGACCTGTGCAGACGCATCGCCCACCTGCGCCTTGTAGGCACCGATCGAGCGTGAGAACACGTTGTAGATGACGACGGCAGGAATGGCGGCGACCAGACCCAGTGCGGTCGCCAGCAACGCTTCGGCGATGCCCGGGGCGACGACCGCAAGATTGGTTGTCTGCGATTTGGCGATGCCGATGAAGCTGTTCATGATGCCCCAGACTGTACCGAACAGGCCGATGAAGGGGGCAGTGGAGCCGATCGTGGCGAGAATACCGGTACCCTGGCTCATCTTGCGGCCACTGGCGCCAACCAGGCGCTCCTGGCGAAACGCAACGCGCTCCTTGATGCCTTCCTTTTCGGTGCTGTGCGCGGAGAGCTGCAGCTCCTCCTGCGCATCTTCGATCAGCATCTGGCTAAAGCTGTTCTGGGTCCTGGCCTGCTCTGCGGCCTGATTCAGCGTACGGGCCTTTTTCAGGTCTCCCAGTTCCGCCTTCAGGCGGCGCCGCGCCCGGCTAAGTTCGAGGCCTTTGCCGACCCAGATTGTCCAGGTGAGGATCGAGGCCAGTACGAGGCCGATCATCACCGCCTTTACCACTACGTCAGCCTGTTGATACATGCCCCATGGCGACAGGTCGTGTGTCATGGCGGGTTCACCCTCGTCCGAGAGCGCCGGCACTGCGCCGTCGACCGGGACAGCCGTGTTCTGTTGCGCATCGGAAACCGTAGGGGATGCGGGGCTGTCGGTATTCGGGGCGACTGCGGCGGCCGGTTGGTCGTTGGCCGCCGGCACGTTGCTATCGGCGCTACCAATCGGCGTGAACAGCAGGCAGGACAGCGACAGGGTGACCAGCGAGAGCAGCCGTGTCAGAGAAGTCGAAGGGCGGGTTTCGATGCGTTTCATGATGACCGGACCTGGATAATGTACTGTGTCAGACCGCAGTGCGGACGCGAATGCGAGGCATTATTGCAATTAATTCTTGTTTGTAAAAGCAATGGCAGCACCGCACCGGACCAATCGGGTTACCATCCGGTCAGGCGTCACATCGCTCTGGGGCGATAAATCCAGGGCATTCAGAGGGTTAGTGAATGAATAGCAAACCGACGCTGCTCGTCGCCGGATGTGGCGATGTAGGGAGCGCGCTCGCCAAGCGCTTGCTCGGAGAGGGCTGGGATGTGTACGGCTTGCGTCGAACGGTATCAGCCCTTCCGGCTGGCGTACGGCCGGTGGAGGGCGATCTGCAGCGGGCCGAGTGTCCGCAGGACTGGCCGTCAGCGACGCCTGACTACGTGGTTTTCGCTGCAGCGGCGGATCAGCATGACGAGGAAGGCTACCGTGCCACGTATGTGAACGGGCTGCGAAACGTACTGGGCTGGCTGGATTCGAGAGGCCAGCGCCCACGGCGCCTGGTTTTCGTCTCGAGTACGGGCGTCTATGGACAGTCGGGCGGCGAGTGGGTCGATGAAACCTCGCCAGCCGAAGCCAGCCGCTATTCGGGGCGACTCCTGCGCGAGGCCGAAGCACTGGCGCAGTCGTCCGGTATTCCGGCGACCGTCGTGAGGCTGGCCGGCATCTACGGGCCCGGCCGGGAATGGATGCTGCGGCAGGCGCGGCAGGGCGTGCAAGCCGATGCCTCGCCGCCACTCTATGCCAATCGGATACATCGCGACGATGCGGCCGGACTGCTGGCGTTTCTGCTCCAGCGTGACGCCGCCGGGGAGCCAGTCGACGAATGCTATCTGGGAGTGGATGACGATCCGGCGCCGCTGCACGATGTGCTGGACTGGCTACGGGCGCGCCTGAATGTCACCCAGACATCCGACGAAGGTCCGAAGCGCCGCAGCGGCAGCAAGCGCTGCAGTAACGCACGGGCACGCGCCCAGGGTTGGAAGCCGAGCTATCCCAGTTTCCGGGACGGCTACGCCGAATTGATCGACGAACTCAAGCAATAGGCGGGTCGGCACCGTTGCCTACCCGCCAGGGTGCTTACTCGATGACGAGGATGGCGTCCATCTCGACCATCGCACCCTTGGGCAGGGCTGCAACGCCGATGGCGGCACGCGCGGGGTAGGGCTGCTGGAAGTAGCGGCCCATGACCTCGTTGACGGTGGCGAAGTGAGACAGGTCAGTCAGGAAGATGTTGAGCTTGACCACGTCCTTGAATGAGCCGCCCGCCGCTTCCATGACGGCTTTCAGGTTCTCGAATACCTGCACGGTTTGCGCTTCGAAGCCTTCGACCAGTTCCATGGAGGTCGGGTCCAGGGGAATCTGGCCGGACAGGTAGACGGTATTGCCCGCCTTGATCGCCTGGGAATAAGTACCGATGGCGGCCGGGGCCTTGTCGCTGTTGATCACAGTCTTGGTCATGGGAGCTCCTGCAAGGACGATGGAAAGATCAGGAGGCTGAACGAAGACGTGCGAAAGGTCCAGAGCCCAGTGCATTGTCCTGCGGGACAGATCCTGGGCGCATAACTTTCATGCCGGCTTGGGGAAAGAGGAGAGATTTTCGCGAGCCGGTCAGGCGCGCGCTCGCGTGATCTTGATGATGCCCGCCAGCTTGCGCAGCTTGCGAATAACATGCGCCAGATGGATACGGTCACGGACGCTGACCACGAGCTGGACGACGGCAGTTCGTCCGTCTCGCTCGTCCATGCTGATCTTCTCGATGTTGGCATCGGCCGCGTTCACATGCGTGGCAAGCAGCGCAATGAGGCCGCGCTGGCTTTCCAGCTCGATGCGCAGCTCGACATTGAACTCGCCGTTGACGTCCTTCGCCCACGCCAGCTGGACGCACTTCTCCGGGTTGTGCCGGATCTCGGCAATGTTCCGGCAGCTTTCGAGGTGAACCACCATGCCCTTGCCGGCCGAAAGGTGGCCAACGATGGGGTCGCCTGGAATCGGCGTACAGCAGCGTGCATAGCTCAGCACGAGGCCTTCGGTGCCGCGAATCGCGAGCGGACCTTCGTCGCTCGTTGCGGCTTCGTCTTCACGGGCCAGCAGCCGTCGCGCCACGAGATAAGCCATCCGGTTGCCGAGGCCGACGTCCTCGAGGAGGTCCTCGATGACCTCCTGGCTATACTCCGCCAGCACATGATCGAGCCGCTCTTGCGGGATCTTGGCCAGCTCCGTATCGAAACCGGCCAGCACCTTGTTCAGCAGTCGCTCGCCCAGACTGATCGATTCGGACCGGCGCTGCTGCTTTAGCGCGTGACGGATATGCGTGCGCGCCTTGCCGGTCACGATGAAATTCAACCATGCCGGGTTCGGACGTGCGCCCGGTGCGGTGACGATCTCGACGGTCGACCCGCTTTCGAGCGGCTGCGACAGGGGTGCCAGGCGGCGATTGATACGGCAGGCGATGCAGCTGTTGCCCACGTCTGTGTGCACGGCATAGGCGAAGTCGACGGCCGTCGACCCCTTGGGCAGCTCCATGATGCGGCCCTTGGGCGTGAAGACGTATACCTCGTCCGGGAACAGGTCGATCTTTACGCTTTCGATGAATTCCAGCGAGTTGCCGGCCCGCTGCTGCATCTCGAGCACACCCTTCACCCACTGACGCGCGCGGATGTGCGTGGACTTCGGCGCTTCGTCCTCACCGGACTTATACAGCCAATGCGCGGCGATACCGTTGTTGGCCATCTCTTCCATCTCCTGCGTGCGGATCTGGATCTCGATGGGCACGCCGTGCATGCCGAACAGTGTCGTGTGCAACGACTGGTAGCCGTTGGCCTTCGGGATGGCGATGTAATCCTTGAAGCGACCCGGCAGCGGCTTGTACAGGCTGTGAACGGCGCCGAGGACGCGGTAGCAGGTATCGACCTTGTCGACCACGATGCGGAACGCGTACACATCCATGATCTCGCTGAAACGCCGCTTTCCGCGCATCTTCTTGTAGATGCTGTAAAGGTGTTTCTCGCGGCCCATGACCGATCCCTGGAGGCCTTCGCGCTCCAGGCAATGCGTAATGGACTCTTCGATCTTGGCGACGATTTCCTTGCGATTGCCGCGAGCGGCGCGGACCGCGTGGCGAATGCGCTCGGAGCGCATTGGATACATCGCCTTGAACCCCAGATCCTCGAACTCGACGCGCATGTTGTGCATGCCGAGGCGATTGGCGATCGGCGCGTATATTTCGAGGGTTTCCTTGGCGATGCGGCGGCGCTTCTCGCCAGAGAGGACTTCCAGCGTGCGCATGTTGTGCAGGCGGTCGGCGAGCTTGACCAGGATCACGCGGATGTCGCGTGCCATGGCCATGGCCATCTTCTGAAAGTTTTCCGCCTGCGCCTCGGCCTTGGTCTGGAAGTCCATCTGGGTCAGCTTGCTGACGCCATCGACCAGTTCGGCAACGGTTTCGCCGAATTGTGTGGTCAGGGCTTCCTTGGCGATGCCTGTGTCCTCGATGACGTCATGCAGCATCGCGGCCATGAGGCTCTGATGGTCCATGTGCATGTCGGCGAGGATGTTGGCGACGGCGAGAGGGTGGGTAACGTAGGGTTCGCCGCTACGGCGGCGCTGGCCGTCGTGGGCTTGTTCGGCATAGTAGTAGGCGCGACGGACCAGGTTGACCTGGTCCGGTCCGAGGTAACTGGACAATCGCTCAGCGAATGCTTCTATGCCGCGCATGGGCATTCACCAAGGTTGTCTGTCGCTCGACGTCGCTGGGGCATCGCGTCAGATTGCTTCGTTTGCCTCGTCGTCGAACGACGCGAACAGCGGCTCGTCTTCGACGATTTCTTCCTGGGCAATTACGTCATAGTCGACGAGGCCGGCCGCGATTTCACGCAGAGCGACGACGGTGGGCTTGTCGTTTTCCCACGCAACCTTTGGCTCTTTGCCGCCTGTGGCCAGCTGGCGCGAGCGCTTGGTGGCGAGCATGACCAGCTCAAAACGATTGATGACGTTGTCCAGGCAATCTTCTACGGTGACGCGGGCCATGGTGTTCCTCGATGTTCACAAGAGCGTAATAGGGGGCTTGCACCCGGGGCTGGGGTCGGCCGGCACAGCGGAGGCGCGTGCCGGGAACCTCGCTGACGGAGGGTGGGCGGACTGGGCAGTCTACGGTGGCGCGTGCCGCGCTTCAAGCAGCGCAGGCGGAACGGTCAGCCAAGCAGATTCTGCAGGAGTTCTCCATAGCGCTGCCGCTGCGAGGGCTGATGCAACTGATTGGCTCGGAAAATCGCCTTGAGATCTTCGAGCGCATGGGCGAAATCGTCGTTGATCAACAGGTAGTCGTACTCGTCGAAGTGCGTCATCTCGCTGACCGCCTCGCGCATACGCCCATCGATAATGTCCTCGCTGTCCTGGCCGCGGTTGGTCAGACGCTGGCGTAGCGCTTCGCGGCTCGGCGGCAGGATGAAAATGGAGCATGCCGCAGGCAGCAGCTTGCGCACCTGCTGGGCGCCCTGCCAGTCGATTTCCAGTATCAGGTCATGGCCTTCCTCGAGCGTACGGGCCAGGGCTCTTATGGAGGTGCCATAGAGGTTGCCAAAAACCTCGGCATGCTCCAGGAAGTCGTTGTGCTCGAGCATCTCGAGAAACTGTTCCCGGGTGACGAAGTGATAGTTCACGCCGTCGACCTCGCCGGGACGCTTGGCCCGGGTGGTGTGTGACACCGATACCCGTATGTGGGGCATGGCTTCGAGCAGCGCTTTCACAAGGCTGGTCTTGCCTGCGCCGGAGGGGGCGGAAACGATGTAGAGCGTGCCGGGGACGGGAGTCATGAAATTTACTCGATGTTCTGGACTTGTTCGCGCATCTGTTCGATCAACACCTTGAGGTTGACCGCTGTCTGCGTGGAGCGGGGATCGAATGCCTTCGAACCCAGGGTATTGGCTTCCCGGTTGAGCTCCTGCATGAGGAAGTCGAGCCGGCGGCCCGAAGCACCGGCGCTGGACAGTACGCGGCGCACTTCGGTGACGTGGGTCTTGAGGCGATCGAGTTCTTCGGCGACGTCGCTCTTCTGGGCGAGCAGGACCAGTTCCTGCTCCAGACGTTGGGGATCGAGTTCGATCTTCAATTCATGGAAGCGATCCAGGATGCGCTGACGCTGATGGCCCAGCATCTGGGGCACGAGTGCGCGAAGTTGGGACACTTCCTCAAGGATGCTGTCGAGGCGCTCATTGAGCAGCCTGGCGAGTTCGGCACCCTCTCGCGCCCGGCCATTGCGAAGTTCCTCCAATGCCTGGCCGAAGGCTTCGAGCGCTTGGGCATTCAGCGCCTGGGGATCGGCGGAGTCCGCGACCAGTACGCCGGGCCACGCCAGTACATCCATGGGGTCGACCGGTGCCGGGCTGTCCATGAGCCCCGCGACGGTGCTTGCTGCCGCGATGAGTTGGCGAGCACGCTCCTGATCGACCTGCAGGCTCTTGTCCGCGCCCGCCTCGCTGTAGCGCAGGGTGCATTCCACCTTGCCGCGCGACAGCCCCTGGCGCAGCGCGTCACGCACGGCACCTTCGAGGTCACGGAAGGCGTCCGGCAAGCGCAGGTGCGGTTCGAGATAGCGATGGTTGACCGAGCGCAGCTCCCAGCTCAGGGTGCCGTGCGCGACGACGCGCTCGACTCGGGCGAAAGCGGTCATGCTGTGCACCATCGGATCTCTCCAGCGTGTGGGGTAAAGGGCCGAATTGTAGCGCACAGGCACGGGACGCACCCAGCCCGTGTTGGCGTTGTCGACGGGCTCATATGACCTACCCGAGCCGGGTAATGCCGCATCGGTCCGACGCAGCGGTCGTGAAAGCGTCGTCTGGTCCCCCTATAATGCGGCGGACATTCCTCGTACAGGTAAGCCCGATGAAGCGTCCCAGTGGCCGCGTTGCCGATCAACTACGCCAGATCCGCATCACCCGCAATTACACGAAGCATGCCGAAGGGGCGGTGCTGGTGGAATTTGGTGACACCAAGGTCATCTGTACAGCAAGCGTCGAGAGCGGCGTACCGCGATTCCTCAAAGGTCAGGGCCAGGGTTGGCTGACGGCTGAATATGGCATGCTGCCCCGCGCGACCGGTGATCGCACCCAGCGCGAAGCCAGCCGTGGCAAACAGGGTGGCCGCACGCTCGAGATCCAGCGCCTGATCGGCCGTTCGCTGCGCGCATCGCTCGATATGCGCAAGCTGGGTGAGAATACGATCTACATTGACTGCGATGTGATCCAAGCCGATGGTGGTACGCGGACCGCATCCATCACCGGGGCGATGGTTGCTCTGGTCGACGCACTGAGCGCGCTGAAGAAACGCGGTGCGTTGAAAGGGGGCGACCCGCTCAAGCAGATGGTGGCGGCGGTTTCGGTTGGCATCTACCAGGGCGAGCCGGTGCTGGATCTGGACTATCTTGAAGATTCTGCGGCCGAGACCGACCTCAACGTGGTCATGACCAATGCCGGTGGCTTCATCGAGGTTCAGGGTACCGCCGAAGGCGAGCCCTTCCAGCCTGAAGAGCTGACAGCCATGCTCGAGCTCGCCCGCAAGGGCCTGACTGAACTGTTCGAATGCCAGAAGGCGGCGCTCGCCGACTAAGCCATGAGGCACGCGCGATGAACGAACCCGACCTGTACACCCAGCCAAGCCGATCTGCGCGGCAGTGGGCGATGCTGTGTCACTTGTCGGCGTTGCTGGGATTCGTCTTTCCCTTCGGGCATCTGCTGGGGCCGCTCGTGCTCTGGCAGCTGAAAAAAGAAGACGACCCTTTCATCGACGCGCACGGCAGGGAAGCCCTCAATTTCCAGATCACCGTCAGCCTCTGGCTGGCGGTGAGCTTTCTCCTGATCATCGTATTGATCGGTTTCGCGATGATGGCCTTCTTCACTGCAGTGGGCGTCGCCCTCGCCATTGTTGCAGCCATCAAAGCCAATCAGGGCCGCGCCTACCGCTATCCGCTCACGCTTCGGCTGGTGAAGTGATTCGGCACACCCCGGTGCGTGGCTAAGGCGCGGGCGGTGGTTTCTCGCGGCGAGCGGTGGATTACGCCTTTGGCTAATCCACCCTACCCAAACGCTACGGCGGCGCTGCGATCAGTCCTTGTAGGGCGCAATCCCGTAGGGCTTGCGCCGGAACCGCGCGTAGGCCGTTTACCAGCGCCTTTACTACACCCTTGGTCGGAAGTAGATCGTTTCGCCCTTGGCCAACCCGGCCAAACTGGTGTGGTCCTTGGCGACTTCGGTTTCGATCAGTGCATCCTGGCCCTCGGCCCTGAGTGTTACGCGGGTCACCGCGCCCAGCAGGCGAATGTCCTTCACCTCACCAGCGTGATAGCCCGGTACTGCCGTACGGTCCAGGTCGACCTCATGGGGGCGGAACAGCACCGGCTCGCCAGCGCCTAGATCCAGCCGATTGGCGTCGCCCAGGAAGTGGTAGACGAACTCACTGGCGGGATGCTCGTAGACCTCTGCCGGTGTGCCGATTTGCTCGATCACGCCCTTGTTCATGACCACGATGCGATCAGCGACTTCCATGGCTTCTTCCTGATCGTGGGTCACGAACACGCTGGTCAGGTGGACTTCATCATGCAGGCGCGCCAGCCAGCGGCGCAGCTCCTTGCGAACCTTCGCATCGAGTGCACCAAAGGGCTCATCGAGCAACAGGATCTTGGGCTCGACTGCCAGCGCACGGGCCAGCGCGATCCGCTGACGCTGGCCGCCGGACAACTGTTCCGGATAACGGTCCGTGAGCCAGTCGAGCTGCACGAGGTTCAGCAGTTCATGCACCTTCTCGGCGATTACCTTTTCGCTGGGGCGCTCTCGGCGCGGCTTCATGCGCAGGCCGAAGGCGACATTGTCGAAGACCGTCATGTGGCGGAAGAGGGCATAGTGCTGGAAGACGAAACCGACGTTGCGATCACGAACGTCATGGGTGGAGACGTCCTCCCCATGGAAGACGATGTTTCCCGTATCGGGCGTTTCGAGGCCCGCGATGATGCGCAGTAGCGATGTCTTCCCGCAGCCCGACGGGCCGAGCAGGGCGACGAGCTCGCCGCTCTGGATATGCAGATTGATGTCCTTCAGCGCCTGGAACTGGCCGAACCGCTTGTTGATGTTCTGAACTTCAATACTCATGGTGTCATTCCGTCCTGTCGGCGCGGTCGTTCCCACGCGCCGGGATCATCGATTCAGTGGTCGTCTTTCACGGTCAGTTGGCGTGCGAGCCGGGCCTCGGCCCACTGCCGAAGCAACAGCACGACCAGCGCCATCGCCAGCAGGAGGATGGCCACGCTGAACGCGGCGACGATGTTGTATTCGTTGTAGAGGATCTCGATGTGCAGCGGCAGCGTGTTGGTCATGCCGCGGATATGGCCGGACACCACCGATACCGCGCCGAACTCACCCATGGCGCGTGCCGTACACAGCACCACGCCGTAGACGAGGGCCCACTTCACGTTCGGCAGCGTGACGTGCCAGAACATCTGCCAGCCGTTGGCGCCGAGCAGACGCGCGGCTTCCTCTTCAGTCGTCCCTTGCTCTTCCATCAGGGGAATGAGCTCACGCGCCACGAACGGGAATGTCACGAATATCGTCGCCAGGACGATGCCGGGGACGGCGTAGATGATCTGCAGGTCGTAGGTGTCCAGCACCGGTGCGAACCATCCCTGCGCCCCGAAGAGCATGACGTAGATCAGGCCGGCAACGACGGGGGAGACCGAGAACGGCATGTCGATCAGCGTGATCAGCAGGCTTTTGCCGCGGAACTCGAATTTCGTCACGGCCCAGGCCGCCGCTAGCCCGAATATCAGGTTCAGCGGAACGGATATGGCGGTCGCGATCAGCGTGAGCTTTAGCGCGGCGATCGCGTCCGGCTCGCTGATCGCTTCCCAGAAGGTCGCAAGGCCCCGTTGCAGGCCCTGTGTGATGACGATGTACAACGGCAAAACCAGGATCAGCGCGAAAATCACCCAGGCCAGGGCAATGAGCAGATTTCCGGCGACGCCGCGCGGGCGCGTATTGCCTTTGAGGTGTGCGAGGCTCATGGCGCGTTCCTTACAGCTTCGGCTGGATGCGGCGCTGCAGCAGATTGATCAGCAGCAGCAGGATGAAGGAGACCGCCAGCATGATTACGCCGATACCTGTCGCGCCGGCGTAGTCGTATTGGTCCAGCTTCGAGACGATCAGCAGCGGCAGGATCTCCGTCTTGAACGGAATGTTGCCGGCGATGAAAACCACCGAACCGTATTCGCCGACGCCACGCGCGAACGCCAGGGCAAAGCCCGTCAGCCAGGCGGGAAGCAGTGTCGGTACGAGGATGTAGCGAAAGACCTGCCAGGGTTTGGCGCCCAGGCAGGTGGCGGCTTCCTCGACTTCCTTGGGAATGTCCGCCAGCACCGGCTGCAGCGTCCGCACCACGAAGGGCAGGGTGACGAATACCAGGGCCAGGGCAATACCCAGCGGGGTGTAGGCAATCTTGAAGGGGAACAGCGAGCCGATGAGACCGTTGGGCGCATACAGGGCCGTCAAGGCAATACCCGCCACGGCAGTCGGCAGCGCGAACGGCATGTCGACCATCGCATCGATGAGGCGTTTGCCGGGAAATTCATAGCGCACCAGTACCCAGGCGAGCACCGTACCAAGCACCCCATTGAGCAATGCGGCAAACAGCGCAGCGCCGAAGGACAGCTGGAGGGAATAGAGCACCTGCCGACTGGTGATCAACGCCCACCATTGGGCAGCGGTCAGGTTCAGAGAGTAGAGCAGCATGCCTGCCAGCGGAATCAATACGATCAACGCCAGGTAGGTAATGGTGTAGCCCAGGGTCAGCCCGAAGCCGGGTATGACCGGGGAGGTACGCCGAGCCATGAAGGGTCCTTAGGGTTTCGTTCCCGTGTGGTGGTTTGTCCCGCTCCCGGTGTCGCCGGGCCGCGGGAGCAACGCCGTCAGGTTGCCGTATGCAGTGGCCGTTCGATGGCTTGGCATGACGACGTACCGGCGCGAAGCCAGATATGTGCGTCGCCTTCCCTGACGACCCGATGCCACCGGGCAGAATGACTGCCCGGTATGCGATGCACTTACTGATTGATCTTGTTGAAGATGCCGTCGAATACGCCACCGTCATCGAAGAATTTGGGCTGAGCTTCTTTCCAGCCGCCGAACTCCTTGTCGATGGTGACCAGCTCCAGATCCTTGAATTGGTCCTTGAACTCGGCAGCGATCTTCTCGTTACGCGGGCGATAGAAGTTCTTCGCCGCGATGCGTTGGCCTTCATCGCTATACAGGTAGTTCAGATAGGCCTCGGCAACCTTCGCACTTCCGCGCTTTTCGACGTTGCGGTCCACGACGGCGACTGGCGGTTCGGCGAGGATCGACAGGGACGGCGTAACGATTTCCAGCTCGTCCCCGCCTTCCTCGGCAAGGGACAGGTACGCCTCGTTTTCCCAGGCCAGGAGCACGTCGCCCAGCCCGCGCTGTACGAAGCTGATGGTGGCACCGCGCGCCCCGGTATCCAGAACCGGGGCGTGGCGGTACAGCTCCGTCACGAACTCCAGCGCCTTGTCATCGTCACCCAACTGCTTGCGGGCATAGGCCCACGCCGCCAGAAAATTCCAGCGTGCGCCGCCGGAAGTCTTTGGATTCGGCGTGATGACCTCTACGCCATCGCGCACCAGGTCGTTCCAGTCCTTGATGTTCTTGGGATTACCCTTGCGAACCAGGAAGACGATGGTCGAGGTGTAGGGTGTGCTGTTGTCGGGCAAGCGCGCCTGCCAGTTCGGGTCGATCAGCTTCTGCTTGATATTCAACGCGTCGATGTCGCCGGACAGCGCCAACGTCACGACATCCGCCGGCAGGCCGTCGATGACCGATCGCGCCTGCTTGCCTGAGCCGCCATGGGATTGGCGAATGCGGACCGTCTCGCCGGTCTCCGTCTTCCAGTGCTCGGCAAATGCCTTGTTGAATTCCACGTAGAGCTCACGCGTTGGGTCATAGGACACGTTCAGGAGTTCAGTGGCGGCGAAGGCAGGGGAGGCGATCAGGGCGCTGGCGACGGCAGCAAGCGCGAAACGGCGGATGGACATGTACGGCTCCTTGAGCGTAGCAACGGCGTACGCGACTGGGGTGCGAGATGTAGTTGTGTTTGTTAGCGGCGGGAAGGGATTACTTGCCGGTAGGGGTCTGCAGCCGGAATTTTTCCTTGCGCTCGATCTGCACCACATGTGCGTTGTGCACCGTGATCTCGACCGACCCGAAGCGCAGGTCCCGCAGCGCGTTCTGAATCTCACGCAGGATGGTGGCTTCATCCTGGCCATCGATGCTGCGGATATTCGCACTCATAACCTGGCTCCCCTGTCGTTAACTGTGTTGGATCGGACTATAGGCGAGCGCTGGTTATACTGAAAAATAATGTTTAGAAATTTTCTTATTCGATTTGGAAATTACCGAACGCTCTAAGTACATTCCGTTTTATTCCTTCAGCTGGCGACGCTGCCTGCCTAGACTGGCCCTACTTCATTCGAGGGCACAGCGATGCAGCCGACCCGATACCTCATCATTCCTGGCTGGCACGGATCGCCGGACAATCACTGGCAAAGCCATTGGGAACGCACGCTTCCCTATGCATCGCGCGTCGAGCAGGCGGACTGGTTGCGACCGGACAGGGACCTGTGGATTGCTGCGCTCCAGCATGCGGTGATGAGCGATGCGTCACCCACTGTATTGATCGCCCATAGCCTCGGATGCGCAACGGTTGCGCACTGGGCGCGGCAGGCGCCCATCGTATTGAAACGACGCGTACTGGGCGCACTGCTGATCGCGCCCGCCGATGTTGAGCGGCCGGGCTGCCCAGAGGCCCTGAGACCTTTCGCGCCACTGCCTGACAAAGCACTGCCTTTCCCTGCCTTGCTTGTGGGATCGGATAATGACCCCGCCGCAACTGCCGAGCGTGCACTGCACATGGGCCGTCTCTGGAGCGCGGAGACGGAGATTCTTTCAGGCGTCGGCCATTTGAACGTTGCCTCCGGCCACACCCAATGGCACGAAGGTTTTGTCTATCTTGATCGGTTGCGGCGACTGATCGAGGAGCGAACGCTGCGGCGGGCGTAGAAGTGCCGGCACGTTGGACACCGGTGGGCTGAAGTCCACCGTCCTTTCCTTCGCTGGTGCTCTGCAGCGAGAGCTTCAGCGCCAGTGCCGTGTGCTCAGCGGTCCAGCCCTGATGCATGCTCACCTCGAAAGGCACGCCCTCGCTTAGGGTGATGCCTCGGTACTCTGCCTATACAAACCCGATGGATGCCGGCGCTTGCTCCGGGCGCAAGACGCATGTCGTTCTGCCGTCCTGGCGTCGTTCGATTCAAATACGGCATCGACATATCTTTATTCGCTAACGATATTTAACGAACGTTTCTTATATCGATATCTTATTTTCATCGCGTACTCGCCGACCAATCGGCGCGCCGCACACTGACCGCCGGCACCCAGCCGGTAACCGCCTCCCTTCGAAGGGCTACTACCCGGATACCCCCGGGCGTACCCCTCCAACCAAAGGGCGCATGTGTGGAGCGCTTGCATGACCGCTGCAACCAACGTATCCCTCATCTCTCCGGACCAATCGTTCGAAATCCGTCCCCTCGACGGTGGCCTGGGCGCTGAAGTCATCGGGCTGGACCTTACCGTTCCAGTGAATGACCGCGATTTTGCCCGCATCCATCGCGCGCACCTTGATCATCACGTCCTCGTCTTTCGTGACCAGGTGATCACGCCCGTGCAGCAGATTGCGTTCAGCCGCCGCTTCGGCGTGCTGCAGATTCATGTGCTGAAGCAGTTCCACCTGGCCGGCCACCCGGAAATCCTTATCGTCTCCAACATCATCGAGCGTGGGCAGCCGCTCGGACTGGGCGATGCCGGCAAGTTCTGGCATTCGGACCTCTCCTACAAGGAGCTGCCTAGTCTGGGGTCAATGCTGCATGCGCAGGAGTTGCCGGCAGAAGGGGGTGACACCCTTTTCGCCGACCAGCATCGCGCCTGGGACACACTGCCCGAAGCACTCAAGCGCGCCGTCGAGGGCCGTCAGGCGGCACACTCGTACACTGCGCGTTATGCCGAGCCCAAGTTCGAGGGCAACTGGCGCCCAACGCTGTCGGCCGAGCAGCTCGCTCAGGTGCAGGAGGTGATACATCCGGTGGTCCGCACCCATCCGGAAAACGGTCGAAAGGCGCTGTTCGTCAGTGAAGGCTTCACGACCCGGATCATCGACGTACCCGAGGATGAGAGCCGACAGATTCTTGCTGAACTGCATCTGCACAGCACCCGCCCGGAACTCATCTATCGCCACCGTTGGCAGTCACGCGACATGGTCTTCTGGGACAACCGGTCCCTGCAGCACCTGGCTACCGGCTGCCCGGCGCACCTGCGTCGCAAGCTCTACCGAACGACGATCCAGGGCAATGCCCCGTTCTGATCGGCTTACGTACACACCTTCCGACGTATCAGGAGCTCGCCATGAGTACCGTCCTGCAAGGCCACGCGGCCAGCGCCTCGGTCTCCTCGTTTCCGCCCCCTGCGCTACTGCAGGTGGATAAGGTCAGCCTCGAGTACCGCACGCCCCAGCGTGTGGTCAGGGCGACGCACGAGGTCAGTTTCGAAGTCGATCCCGCAGACCGTTTCGTACTGCTCGGCCCGTCCGGTTGCGGCAAATCCACCCTGCTCAAGGCCGTTGGCGGCTTCATGAGCCCGATTGGGGGCGAGATTCGACTCGACGGTGCACGGGTGACGGGGCCCGGTCCCGATCGCATCGTCGTTTTTCAGGAATTCGACCAGCTTCCACCGTGGAAGACCGTCAAGCAGAACGTCATGTTTCCGTTGCTGGCTTCCCGGACCCTTGGCCGGGCCGAGGCGGAAGCCAGGGCCTTGCACTACCTTGGCAAAGTCGGCCTCGCCGCGTTCGTCGATGCGTATCCGCACACCCTGTCCGGTGGCATGAAGGCACGTGTCGCCATCGCCCGAGCGCTGGCCATGCAGCCGAAGATCCTGCTGATGGATGAGCCGTTCGCAGCACTGGACGCACTGACACGGCGCAAGATGCAGGAAGAATTGCTCCAGCTGTGGGACGAGGTGCGCTTCACGCTGCTTTTCGTCACGCACTCCATTGAGGAGGCGCTGGTCGTGGGCAATCGCATCCTGCTGCTCTCGCCCCATCCCGGGCGCGTCCGGGCGGAGATCAATAGCCATACGTTTGATCTCCATAGCCTGGGCGGTGTTGAGTTCCAGCGCACCGCACAACGTGTCCATCGATTGCTGTTCGGCGAGAACGAATCGATGGCGTCCCACGACGAACTCGGCTTCGCCGATGTCCGCATCGCCTACTGACGGAGCCTTGCCATGACACCAACATCCGCGCGTCGCCAGGAATACGAACTCGACCTGGCACCCGTGAACGACTTGCCGCTGGAGCGTGATGTTCCGTTCGCAGCTCGTCTTTGGCAGCAGGGCTGGCTACGCAAAACGCTCATCCTGATCGTGCTTGCCGTCGTCTGGGAAATTGCCGCTCGAATCCAGGCCAACGACCTGCTGCTGCCCAGTTTCATGCAGACCGCCAACGCCTTCGTGACAGGAATGCTCAATGGCGAACTGCCGGCCAAGGTCTGGGTATCACTGCAAGTATTGGTCAAGGGCTACCTGATTGGGCTCCTCCTGGCGTTCATTCTCACCACGCTGGCGGTATCGACCCAGTTCGGTCGCGATGTGCTCTCAACCCTGACGTCCATGTTCAACCCCCTTCCCGCGATCGCGCTGTTGCCGCTGGCGCTGCTGTGGTTTGGGCTGGGCGAAGGCAGTCTGATCTTTGTGCTGGTGCATTCCGTGCTCTGGGCGCTTGCACTGAACATGTACTCAGGTTTTCTCGGCGTGTCCGACACGCTGCGTATGGCGGGGCGCAACTACGGACTCAAAGGCCTGCGTTTCGTGGGTTACATCCTCATTCCCGCCGCGCTGCCGTCAATCCTGGCCGGGCTGAAGATCGGCTGGGCGTTCGCTTGGCGCACCCTGATTGCCGCAGAGCTAGTGTTCGGCGCAAGCAGCGGAGAGGGCGGTTTGGGCTGGTACATCTTCCAGAGTCGCAATGAGTTGTACACCGACAACGTCTTTGCCGGGCTCGCCGCCGTGATCCTGATCGGGCTGCTCGTGGAAAACCTTGTCTTCGCCAGCCTCGAACGCGTGACCGTTAAACGCTGGGGGATGCAACGCTAGCGCCTTGAGCGCTGGGCCTACCGAGTGATTCCGACCTGGCCGCGTGCATACCCGCGCGGCATAACCCGATCGATAAAAAAAGGATTTGCCCATGAAAACACCCCGCACATTAAAACGCCTGGCCGGCGCATTGGCGTTGTTCGGTGCACTGTCGCTACCTCTAGCTGCTCATGCTGAAGGGGAAATCAGCATCGCCCAGCAATTCGGCATCGGTTATCTGATCCTCGATGTGGTGAAGGACCAGAAACTCATCGAAAAACACGGAAAGGCCCAGGGCCTCGATATCAAGGTGGACTGGCGCACCATCTCCGGGGCAACAGCGATGAACGAAGCATTGCTCGCCGGCAGCCTCGACATCGTATCCGCCGGCGTTCCGCCCATGTTGACCGTCTGGGACCGTACGAAGGGTCGCCAGAACGTGAAGGCCGTTGCCGCGCTGGGCTCGCTGCCCAACTACCTGTTGAGCAATAACCCGGACGTGAAGACGGTGGCGGACCTGTCCGATAAGGACCGCATTGCGGTACCTGCCGCCGGCGTCGGCTTTCAGTCCCGGACGCTGCAAATCGAGACCGCCAGGCTATTTGGCAACGATGACTTCAAGCGTTTCGACAAGATCAGCGTGAGCCTGCCTCACCCTGATGCAACCGCAGCACTCATATCCGGCCACTCGGAGGTGACCGCGCATTTTTCCAGCCCGCCATTCCAGTACCAGGCGCTGGAAAATCCCAAGGTGCACAAGCTGATCAGTTCGTACGACATCCTCGGTGGTCCGGCTACATTCAACGTGCTCTACACCACCGAGAAATTCCATGACGCTAATCCGAAGACGTACAAGGCGTTCTATGACGCCCTGGTGGAAGCGGCGGAAATCATCAACGCAGACAAAGCCAAGGCCGCTGAGACCTACATCCGTGTGGAGAACTCGAAACTCGATCCGGCACTCGTCCGAAGGATCGTCGAAGATGGGGAAAACAACTTCACCGTCTCGCCACAAAACACCTTCATATACGCTGAAAAACTGCATGAACTGGGCGTGCTGAAAAACAAAGCCGAATCCTGGAAGGACTATTTCTTCGAGGAAGCGCATTCCCTGCCGGGCAGTTGAAGCCACTGCGATCAGGCGAGATGGGTAGGGCAGTTGGATGCGCTCGGCAATGTGCCGCCCGCCGGGCGATAGGCCGGCGGGGAGCTGGCGCCCAGGTGGGCCGAAGCCCGCCCTGGCTGCCTTGCCTCAGGCCGCGCTTCCAGCGCTTGCCCTCACTTCGCGAACAGCTGGCTCATGTCCTTGAACGCCTTGAACTCCAGCGCGTTGCCGCAGGGGTCGAAGAGGAACATCGTGGCTTGTTCGCCAACCTGTCCCTTGAAGCGGACGTACGGCTCGATCACGAATTGCGTATTGCGAGCCCGCAAGCGGTCGGCGAGGGCTTCCCATTCAGGCCAGCTCAGGACGATCCCGAAGTGGGGCACCGGGACGTCGTGGCCGTCAACAGCGTTGGTGTGCGCCGCGTCCTGCGAGGCGGTCTTGGGGTGTTCGTGGATCACGAGTTGATGGCCGTAGAAGTCGAAATCGACCCAATGGTCGCTGGAGCGCCCCTCAGCGAGGCCAAAAACATCGCCATAGAAGGTGCGGGCTGCCGGAAGGTCATAGACGGGAATAGCAAGGTGAAAAGGCGAAAGGCTCACGGTCGGCATCCAGGTGGGTTGTTGTGGACGATCATTATTGGCGCTGTATCGGATGGGGCAAAGCGGATAAATTTGGCGCCGAGCCTCAAAATTTTTGATCAGTCCAAATGCCATGATTCGCGAGCTCAAGACGTTCCTGACCGTTGTACGCTGCGGGACCTTTGCCGCGGCAGGCAAACAGATCGGGCTGACCCAGTCGGCCGTCAGCGCCCAGATGAAAAATCTCGAGGCGGCGCTCGGATTGCGTCTGTTCGATCGCTCCGGTCGCACTGCGACGCTCAATGCCGCAGGGCAACGTGCAATTGCCCAGGCTGACCAGATCCTCGCACTGTTTGCAGCGATGGGAGCGCCAGAGCACCCAGAGGAATATCGAGGTGAATTGCGCATAGGCGCCATTGGGTCGGTCCAGACCTGCCTTATGCCGGCCATCCTGCAGCGGTTGCGTGAGCACGCGCCGGGTATCGAGCCCACGCTGGTGCCAGGCGTCTCGCTGAACCTGCTCAACGGAGTAGACAGCGGTGAGCTGGACCTTGCGATCATCATTCAGCCGCCGTTTGCATTGCCCAAGGAGCTGTCCGTCGAGCGCGTGCGCAGCGAGCCCTTCGTGCTCATTGCGCCACCGGGAACGCCCGAAAGAGACCCACTCGCCGTGTTGGCCGAGTCTCCCTTCGTGCGGTACGACCGGACCTCGTTCGGGGGCCGACTGGTGACCCAGTTCCTTCGCAAGCACCGCATCCAGCCCAGGCAGGTGCTGGAATTGGATGAACTCGATGCCATCGCCAGAATGGTCGAACGAGGGCTGGGCGTTTCGCTGATTCCGCAAGCGGGGCTATGGGCGGAACGTGAGACGCCGCTTACCGTGATTCCGCTGGGCACCCATCTCTTCCATCGCGAGCTGATCCTGGTGTCGCGCCACGGCGCTCGCCAGTCCGCGGCGCTGAAAGTGTTTCGCGATTGCCTCCACGGGTGACTTCCTGCCGCTTTGCACGCTGCTCTTGTCTGGCCGCCTGAACGGCCTGGACAATGGCGCAGTCTGAAACACCCTGTTACTCGCCAGGCATGGCCGCCCGCCGTGGTCGCGGCAGGCTTAGAAGGAGTCGTACATGGAAACCATCACCCTGGTTCTGGTGATGTTCGTCGCGGTGATCGGCAGCAGCATGCTGGTCAGGATGTTGCCGTTTGCGTTACCGCTGCCGCTGATACAGATTGCGTTGGGTGCTTGCATTGCCTTGGCATCGGACTGGCGGCTGGAGCTTGAGCCGGACGTCTTCTTCCTGTTGTTCCTGCCGCCGTTGCTGTTCCTCGATGGGTGGCGAATCCCCAAGGAAGGCCTGCTGCGTGACAAGGAGATGATCCTTGCGCTGGCGCTAGGGCTTGTGGTGTTCACTGTCGTCGGGGTCGGGTACTTCATCCATATCATGATTCCGTCGATGCCAATGCCGGTGGCCTTTGCGCTGGCCGCGGTCATTTCGCCCACGGACCCGATTGCCGTTTCGGCCATCGCCAAGCGAGTACCGATCCCCAAACGCCTGATGCATGTGCTCGAGGGTGAGTCGCTGCTTAACGATGCATCGGGCCTGGTGTGCCTGCGCTTTGCGATCGCCGCCACGCTTACAGGCAGCTTTTCGCTGTCCGAAGCCGGCATCAGTTTCATCCAGCTGGCCCTTGGCGGCGTGGCGATCGGCGTCTCGGTGACCTGGGTCATTACGCGCTTCAAGGAGTGGGTGTCGAAGCGCTTCGGCGAAGAAACGGGTGCGCAGATTCTGATCAGCCTGCTTATCCCCTTCGTGGCCTATCTGGCCGCGGAGCATGGAGGTTGCTCGGGGATTCTGGCGGCCGTCGCGGCCGGTATCAGCATGAGCTACACCGAGCTGTCCGGCCGCGCGCTGGCCGTTACCCGGGTTCGCCGGACTGCCGTCTGGGACCTGCTGCAGTTCGCCTTGAACGGCCTGATCTTCGTGCTCCTGGGCGAGCAGCTCCCCGGCATCGTGTCTGGCGCAGCGGAGGTGGTACGCGAGACGGGGCACCACGAGCCGATCTGGCTACTGGTATACGTGGTCGTGATCAATATCGCGCTGGGCGCATTGCGCTTCGCGTGGGTCTGGCTGTCGATTCGCTTCACGCTGTACCGCCGTCGTGCCGACACACCTCGCGGCCTCTGGCGGGTGGCGGCGGTCACGTCCGTGGCGGGCGCCCGCGGCACGATCACCCTGGCGGGTGTGCTCACGCTGCCGCTGGTGATGACCGACGGGACGCCTTTCCCGGCCCGGGACCTTGCGATCTTCCTGGCGGCAGGCGTGATCATCGTCTCGCTGGTCATGGCCAGCATCTTCATGCCCATGCTGCTCAAGAACGGCCTGGACCTGCCTGCCGAGCCTGAGCATGAAACCGAAATGGATCGGGCGCGAGACATTGCGGCGCGCGCCGCCATTCGGGCGATCGAAAAGGCACAGCACCAGATGAGCGAAGGGCGGCCCGACGCCGACCGCTATATCGAGGCTGCCGGGCGCATTGCGGATCTCTATCGCTACCGGATCGATACCCGGGCCAAGCAGGTATTGGGTGAGGAGCGGCAGAATGCGGCCAAGGTGGAAGAGATCGAGCGGCAGTTGCGCCTGGCAGGCCTGCGGGCGGAGCGCGACGAACTGTTCCGCCTCGTCCGCCGCAACAGGCTCGATGAAGAGCTGGCACGCAAGCTGATTCGAGAGATCGATCTGATGGAGGCGCAACAGGCGGGATAGACGTTGCACGCCTCGACCTGCGACAGCGAGTCGAGGCGGCAAAAGGGCTCGATGATGGCCCGGTGTTACTTCCGGCTGTCGATGAACGGGACCGCGCTGTTGGGCAGTACCGTGGTTGGCAGACGGCCGTCCCAGCGTTCGGCCTTGGTGAGTTCGACCAGTGCCTGGTTGGCCTTGAGCGCATCGGCGCGCGCCTGGATGGCGGCCGCTTCGGCATCACCCCGCAAGCGGGTTGCCTCAGCCTCGGCACGTGCGCGCGCCAGGGCGGAATCCGCGGCCGCTTTGGCTTGGGTCACGGCGATCTCTGCATTAACCCGCTCGCGCGCCAGATCCTGTTCGCGGGTTTTCACGGCCACTTCTGCCTTCATGCGCTCCTCGATGGAGCGCTCATAGGCATCGCTGAAGTCGATGTTCTCGAGCTGTACGCTGTCGATCACGACGGGGCCCGAAATCGCATGGGTGAAGGCATTGGCGTAGTCGATGCCCAACTGGCCCCGCTCCTGCACGGCGCGAACCGCGGTATAGCCACCGAAGATGCGCTCGGCCTGGGTGCTGACCTGGCGGCCAATCAGGCGCTGCTCCAGCGATGCTTCGCTGCCGAAGCGCTTGTAGACCTGCTCCACGTCGTCTGGGGAGACGTGCCAGGAAACCGAAATCGACATGGTCGCGCTCTGCTGGTCACGGCTGTAAGCCTGCACGTTCTTGTAAGTGGACGTCTGGTTCTGCACGGAAATGATCTTCACCGTGTCGATCCAGGGCAGCTTGAAGCCCAGGCCAGGCTCGGCCACGTGGACGAACGCACCGTTACGCAACAGGACGCCACGCTCCTTTTCATCAATGGTGTACCAGCTGCTCATCGCTGCGATCAATACGAAGACGATGATCACGCCAGCGATAATGAGGCCGCGGAACGCCTGAATCTGGCCGTTGAGGGGGGCAGGTTTCATGCTACGACTCCTTGTGCGGGGGCTTCCAAAAAACGGGGCGCGGATTATACGGACACGAGGGGCCCAAGGCATGACGAGAGCGCCACAGCGGTGGCCTTCTGGGAAGCAGCGCACAGTCGGTATGAATGCCGGAACGAGCGACCATATCGTTAGAACAAAACTGTATTTATTCCGGGCTGGTTATTCCGATAAGTTGAAGTTAACCGTTCGACCGGACCGCCGGAGACGAATCGCCCTCGCGGGCTTTCATTTTCGGAGTGGCTCCCATGCATTCATCACGCGCCATCGGCCACCTGCTGGCCGCCCTATCACTATCAATTTCCCTCGCCACCTCGGCTCATGCCGATACCGTTCGGCTGGGGATCAATGACAGCCCCCAAAACGCTGCCATCGAGCTGGCGGCAGGGTTGGCCAAAGAGCAAGGGGTGGATGTGGAGGTGTTGTCGTTCAGCGACTGGAACACCCCCAATCTGGCGCTCGCCAATGGCGATATCGACGTCAATTATTTCCAGCATCAGCCGTTCCTCGAGAATGCAGTCGAGCAGAACGGCTACGACCTGGTGCCCATTGCCTATGGCGTGGAGAACAAGGTCGGCCTTTATTCGAAGAAGGTCACAGGCTTCGATCAGGTCAAGGACGGCGACACCGTTGCCGTAGCGGACGATCCGGTGAATCAGGGACGGGGGCTCCATCTGTATCAACGGGCCGGCCTCATCACCCTGCGTGAAGGCGCCGGACCCAAGGCAAGCCTGGCGGACATCGCCGCCAACCCCAAGCATCTGAAGTTCATCGAGCTACCCGGCCCCCAGCTTGCGCGAGTGCTCGACGATGTCACCCTCGCTCAGAGCTATCCATCGCACATCCTGGCAGCCGGTACGGCAGATCCAGGCAGCGCGCTGCTGTTCAGCCGTGACGAAGAGAGCGGCCATCTTTACGCCCTGCGCTTTGTGGTGACCTCGAAGAACGTCGATAACCCTGCGATCCGAACCTTCATCGATATCTTCCAGACTGACCCGCGCGTACGCGCCGCCATCGATAAGGCGTACGGCAATCCCGACCTGTATGCGCTTGCGTGGCTGCCGGTTCGCAAGGAGGCCGCACGATGAGCGTCGTTACCTTACGCAAACCGCATCCTGAGACGACGCCCGTTGAGGAGTCGATCCAGGCGGTGCCGCATATCCGGGTCGAAGGGGTAGGCAAGACCTACGCCACACCGCGTGGCACTTTGACCGCCTTGGCGGGCATCGACCTGACGATCAATCGAGGCGAAGTGTTCGGAATCATCGGGCGCAGTGGGGCGGGCAAGTCCAGCCTCATCCGTACGTTCAACCGGCTTGAGGACGTCAGCGAAGGACGAATCGTCATCGATGGCGACGATATCGGTCGGTATCGCGGGCATCGGTTGGTCGAACTACGGCGCCGGGTCGGCATGATATTCCAGCATTTCAACCTGCTGAGTTCGCAGACCGTGCTGGAGAATCTGGCGCTGCCGCTCAAGGCGGCTGGCCGGAAGCGCGCAGAGATCGAACGCAAGGCACGTGAGCTGCTCGCGCTGGTCGGCCTGGAAGGCAAGGAGCATGTCTATCCGTCTCGCCTTTCGGGCGGGCAGAAACAGCGCGTCGGCATTGCCCGTGCGCTGATGCTCGAGCCACAAATCCTGCTGTGCGACGAAGCCACGAGCGCGCTGGATCCGGAAACCACCCAGTCGATCCTTGCGCTGTTGAAGGCAATCAACGAAAGGCTGGGCCTTACGATCGTGCTCATTACCCATGAGATGGCAGTGATCCGGCAGGTTTGCGACCGTGTCGCGGTACTGGAGCAGGGGCGCGTCGTAGAGCAGGGGCCGGTGTGGCAGATTTTCGGCAGGCCGCAGGCGGCGGCCACGCAGGCGCTGCTGGCGCCGCTCGCCACGCACCGGCCGTCGGATTTGCGCAACCGTCTGGATGCGCCGACCAGCGAGGGTCGAACGCTGCTTGAGTTGGTGTTTGATGGCGCCACGGCCCGCGAGCCGGACCTGAGCGCGATCTCGCACGTGCTGGGGGCGCATGTTGAATTGCTGCACGGCACGATAGACCGGATCCAGGGTCACGCGCAGGGCAGGCTGCTGATCGCAACGACTGCACCGTCCTCACGGATCAGCACCTTCCTCAAGGCGCGCGAGTTGTTCAGCACAGCGGAGGTCGTCGGTCATGTCTAGCCTCGGATTGTCGGACTTCATGCTCAGGGCGCTGTGGAAGGCGTTCCTGGATACGGTCACCATGGTGGGTATTTCCGCAGTGATCGTCTGGTTCGCCGGAATCGCTTTGGCAATGGTGCTCGTCACGACCGCGCGGGGCGCGATCTTTTCGGCGCCGACACTGAACCGGGTATTGGGCGGTGCCATCAACGCCTTTCGCGCGACCCCCTTCATCATCCTGCTCGTGGCACTGATTCCGCTGACGCGGCTGCTGGTGGGGACCACGATAGGTGTCTGGGCAGCCGTTGTGCCCATCACGCTGTCAGCCACGCCATTCTTTGCGCGCATTGTTGAAGTCAGCCTGCGCGAGGTCGGCGGCGGGGTAATCGAGGCCGCGCAGTCGCTGGGCTGCGAGCGACGGCACATCATCTTCAATGTCCTGCTGCCCGAAGCGCTGCCGGGCATCATTGGCGGTTTCACGATCACCATCGTTGCCATGATCGGAGCGTCCGCCATGGCCGGTGCGATCGGCGCCGGCGGTCTGGGTGACCTGGCGATTCGCTATGGCTACCAGCGCTACGACACGACCGTGATGCTTGCGGTAATCGCCATCCTTATCGTGCTTGTCTGCGGGATCCAGTATGCAGGCGATCGCTATGTCGGGTATCTGCGGGCGCGATAAGGGCGCAGGGATCAGCTGCTTTCCCGCACGCGCAATTCGAAACCGACATCCATCGTACGAGGCGAGGCGCGGCCATCGAGCAGCGCCAGCAGCATCTGGGCGGCATGATGGCCGACTTCGGCGCGGGGTGTGTGAATGGACGTCAGGCGCGGCACCATCCAGGCGGAGGCGGGCAGGTCGTTGAAGCCTACGAGGGCGACTTTTCCAGGGATCGACAGGCCCATGCGCTGGGCTTCGAAGGCGGCGCCCTGCGCAAGATCGTCGTTACAGAAAAAGATTCCGTCGACGTCGGGATGCTGCGCCATCAGTTGGCGAAACAGATAGCCGCCCAGCTCGATGGAGGAGGGCGCAGGATCGAGGCGTTCCAGCGTAGGGTCGTGGCGTCCCGCCGCTTTGAGCGCATCGCGGTAACCGGCACCACGTTGCAGGACACGGGGATCGAGCTGCGCCGCGATGTAGGCTGGTCGGCGGCAGCCGCGGGCCAGAAGGTGCCGTGCGGCCGCTTCGCCCGCGGCGTATTGGGAGAACCCCACGGTATGGACGTCGGGCGACTCGCTTAGCTCCATCATGTGTACGCATGGGATGCGGCTGGCCTCGAGCAACTGGCGCGACCCCTCGGTACGATCGAAGCCGGTCAGCAGCATGCCCATGGGTTGGTGCGGCAGATAGTTGCGGATCAGCCGCTCTTCTTCGTCGGGCGAGTAGTGATGGTTGCCGATCAGTACTTCCAGGCCACGCGGACGCAGCACATCGTGGATCGCTTCCAGCGTATCGATGAAAAGCTGGTTGGACAGCGATGGAATGAGCACGACCACGGACGCACTGCGAGAAGAGGCGAGCGCGCGCGCCGCTGGATTGGCCACGTAACCCAGGGCCACGGCCGCTTCGCGAACGCGCTCGGCCATCTCCGGGTTGACGGTCTCAACGCCGCGCAATGCGCGTGACGCCGTGATCTGCGAGACACCAGCGTGCTTCGCCACTTCGGCGAGCGTTGGCCGGCCGGTGGTACGGGATCGAGTACGTGACGTGCGAATCATCGAAAGGGGGTTGCCAAGTGTGGCCAGGGGTACTTAAGTTAGCGCTGTCTCTCAGGCCCCGCAATCTGCTTAGGCAGGCTGACCGGGCATCCGTCCACCGAACAAAAAGCGACAAGATATGAGACGGCCGATTTCCCCCTCGACTCCACGGTCGAAAGATAGCGCTGTCTTACAGGATGATTACAGCGCTCGGCGCGGCGAAAGCCCCTGCCGGTTCCGTCGCGAACATCCAACCGCTGGAGGTCACATATGCAAACCCCGATCCCTGCCCTAATCGTCATGGGCGTCTCTGGTTGCGGCAAGAGCAGCGTGGGCGAAGCCATCGCCCGCCTTGGCGGCGGTACGCTGATCGAAGGCGATCGTTACCATCCCGAAGCCAACATCGCCAAGATGCGAGCAGGCATTCCCCTCGATGATGAAGACCGTGCCGGCTGGCTCCAGCAGCTCGGCGAAGAACTTTCAAGGGCGGTCGAGGCCGGGAAGCGCCCGGTGCTCACGTGCTCGGCGCTCAAGCGCAAGTACCGGGACATGTTGCGCAGCGCCGTCCCGGGCCTGGGTTTCGTGTTCCTCGAGCTAAGCCGTGACGTAGCGGGCGACCGCGTTGCGCAGCGTCCGGGGCATTTCATGCCTGCCAGCCTCATCGACAGCCAGTTCGCCACGCTGGAGCCGCCAATTGGCGAGCCCTCGACACTGGTACTTGATGCCACCGTGCCCGTGGAAGCCCTTGGCCTTAAGGCTGCGCAGTGGTGGCAGAGCTCACGTTCCAACTGATCGCTCATCCCGGCAGGGAGAGGCGCCCCGCGTTTAACTACAACAACAAACGAGATCCGACATGAACGAATTGGCTACCGCGCCTAGCGCGACCTGGTTGCTCTCAATCGCTGCAGGTGCCGTGTTGCTCCTGTTGCTGCTGATCATGCGTTTCAAGATTCATGCGTTTCTGGCGTTGCTCGTGGTCAGCGTGGCCACGGCGCTAGCCACTGGCATTCCCTATGACAAAGTGGTGCCGACGCTGCTGACCGGCTTCGGTAACACGCTTGCGGCAGTAGCGTTGCTAGTCGGCCTGGGCGCGATGATCGGCCGCTTGCTGGAAATGACGGGTGGGGCGCAGGTGTTGGCCGATACGCTCATCAATACGTTCGGCGAGAAGCGAGCCCCATTGGCGCTGGGCGTGGCGTCGCTGCTGTTCGGTTTCCCGATCTTCTTCGACGCGGGCCTGGTCGTGATGCTGCCGATCATTTTCAGCGTTGCGAAGCGATTCGGCGGTTCCACGCTGACCTACGCGTTGCCGGCCGCAGGTGCGTTCGCCGCCATGCATGCCCTCGTACCGCCACATCCCGGTCCTGTCGCCGCGGCTGATCTGCTCGGGGCGAACATTGGTCTTTTGGTGATCGTGGGTACCATCATCGCCATTCCAACCTGGTACATCGGCGCCTATCTGTTTGGCCTTTGGGCAGGCAAGCGCTTCCATGTGAACCTTCCCGCGAGCTTCCTGACCGACGTGCCGCGTGATGCAAACGCGACGCCGCCGCGCTTCGGCACGGTGCTCAGCATCCTGCTGCTGCCGCTCGTACTCATCTTCCTCGATACCGGTCTCAATACCCTGACCGTCATGGGGGCGATCGATGGCGGCAACCCCGTGGTGCAGTTCCTGCGCATGATTGGTAAAACGCCGATAGCGCTGCTGATCACAGTCTTCTTTGCGCTGATCGTGTTCAGTGGCCGCAACAGCATGAAACATATGGAGAAGGTCTGCGACGGTGCGCTCGGTCCGATCTGCGCCATCGTGCTGGTAACCGGCGCGGGCGGCATGTTTGGCGGCGTGTTGCGTACCAGCGGGATCGGGGACGCCCTGTCGAGCACGCTGTCCGACACCGGCATGCCGGTGATCGTCGCCGCGTTCGTGATTTCAGCGGCGCTACGCGTGGCGCAGGGTTCAGCGACGGTCGCACTGACCACGGCGGCGGCGTTGATTGCGCCGACCGTTGCGGCGACGCAGGGGCTCAGCGCCTTCGATCATTGTTTCATCGTGATTGCGATCGCTGGCGGCGCAACGGTGCTGTCCCACGTAAACGACTCGGGCTTCTGGTTGGTGGGCCGCTTCCTTGAGATGGATGAGAAAACCACGCTCAAGACCTGGACTGTGATGGAGACCCTGCTCGGCGGCATCGCCTTCATCCTGGCGTTCCTCGGTAGCCTCATTCTCTGACCGGTGGGTTGCAGCCGCCCTACGGATAGCGTGCACGGTAGGGCGGGTATAACACGCGGCTTGTCTTTCTTGATTGCAGCGGCCGTACGGCAAGCGCCGGTGTGCAATGCCGTTAAAGCCCAAATCGTCGACACCTACGGTGTCGGACTCAGTCCTTCCAGCCAGCTTGATAGAGGTTGCCGTGGGCGTCGTCCAGAGCTTTACGGACCTCCGGCGAGTGCTGGTATACGTCGATAAACGTGCGCAGCTTCGGATCATCCTTGTTGTCCGGACGCGAGACGAACTGGATGACGTATTCCGGGTTGTCGATTCCGTCGAAGAGCAGCGCGGATGCGGGGTCGATCGTCTTCGCCAACCGGATGTAGTGCGGATAGCCCTGAGCGAGATCGACGTCGTCCAGTGAGCGCGCCAATTGCACCGCCTCGAGTTCGATGATCTGCAGGTCCTTGGGATTCGAAGTAATGTCGTTCACTGTTGCGCGATAGCCGATCCTGGGCGTCAAGGCAATCAGGCCGGCCTTCTGCAACAGCTGCAGGCCGCGGCCACCATTGATGGCATCGTTGGCAATGGCGACGCGCGCGCCTTCGGGGATGTCTTCAAAACGCCTGTATTTCTTTGAATACAGGCCTACGTTGTTGATGATGCCCGGTGCGACCGCAACAAGGCTGTAGCCTGCTGCCTTATTGGCGTTCTCGAGGAAGGGGATGTGCTGGAAGTAATTGGCATCGATGTCCCTGTTCGCCAGGCTTGAGTTTGGCGCGATCCAATCCGTGAACTCGACGAGCTCGACGTCCAACCCTTGCTTGCGTGCCTGCTCCGCTGCGACCTCCAGCGGCGGTGCGAACGCCGCTGTGGTGCCAATCTTCAGGGGGCCTGCCTGAACGATACCTGCCAGGGTCGTCAGTGCGGCGAAGGCGAACGGCGTGAGCCAGCGGTTGAGTGGCGATGACTGATATGGCATGGGCGGGTCCTTTCATGTAACAGCAGTCGATTCGTTTTCAAGCGTATTGCTTGCGTGCGGATAAGGTGCTGCCGGGTTCCGGTAGCTGGCGCCGGTATGGCTGGCAGGCAATCGATCTCCGGCTCCAAACAGCTTGTATCGCAGGGAGCCTTCGTCGTAGGCGGTCTTGTATAGGCCTCGGTCCTGTAGCTCCGGTATCACGTAATCGATGAAGTCGGCATAGCTTTCGGGTGTGACGATACGGGTCAGGTTGAAGCCATCCAGTCCGGTGTCTTCCACCCAGCCCTGCAGCGCGTCTGCGATCTGGCCAGGCGAGCCGACCAGGGCGGGGTATCGTCCCCCCAGTGCGTTTTCCTGAAGCAGACGCCGCACGGTCCACTCGCTATTGGCCGTAAGCGTTTTTACGGCCGATTCAATGGCATTGTTCTTCTCGTAGCGGATCGGCTCGTCCAGACCGTAGCGCGCCAGATCGATCCCCGTGGATGCCGCGTAGTGCGCAAGGCCTGCCTCGGGATTGGCATAGCACAAGTACTCAGCCTGTTTATCCAGCGCTTCAGCCGCCGTTGTCGCTGTGATCACGCTGATACCCATGAATACCTTCACCGCGTCTGGGTCCCGTCCGGCCTGTCGGGCACTGTCGCGGATGGCCTGGACCTGGCGCGCGGTAGCCGCCTTGTTCTGGCCTGAAATGAAGACGCATTCGGCGTGCCGACCGGCGAATTGCAGGCCGCGGGCTGACGAGCCGGCCTGGAACAGCACGGGCGTGCGCTGTGGCGAAGGTTCGCTGAGGTGGTAGCCGTCCACTCGATAGAACTCACCCTGATGGCGCACCGGATGGACCTTGCCAGGCTCCGCGTAGATTCGCGCTGTCCGGTCGGCTCGCACGGCGTCGTCTTCCCAGCTGCCCTCCCACAGCTTGTAAAGCACTTCGAGGTACTCGTCCGCCTGGTCGTAACGCCGGTCATGATCGACCTGGGCCGGGTGGCCCATCGCCCGCGCCGCACTCTCCAGATAACCGGTGACGATGTTCCAGCCCACGCGGCCCGCGGTCAGGTGATCCAATGTCGAGAACCGTCGTGCGAAGGGATAAGGCGCCTCATAGCTCAGGTTGGCGGTGATGCCGAAGCCCAGATGCCGAGTCACGCCAGCCATGGCTGAGACGAGCATCATCGGATCGTTGACGGGAAGCTGGATGCTCTCCTTCAGGGTGAGGTCCACGCCGTCGTTGTAAACGTCGTAGACCCCCAGGATATCCGCCAGGAACAGCCCATCGAACAAGCCGCGTTCGAGTAGCTGGGCAAGTTCCGTCCAATAGCTCAGCGATCTGTACTCCGTCGAGCGGTCGCGCGGGTGCGTCCAAAGGCCATGGTTGATATGGCCAACGCAATTCATGTTGAACGCATTGAGCAGGATCTTCTTGCGTGCCATCAGATGTACCCCTTGCGCGGTGGCAGCACATCATTGAGGTGGTAGTTGCCAATGGCGTGGTATTTCCACCGGACCGGGTCGTGAAGCGTATGGGTTCGCGCGTTGCGCCAGTGGCGGTCGAGCCCGTGCTCGGCAAGCGAAGCGCGTGCGCCACCCAGTTCGATCAGCTTGCTGCCAGCCGCCAGCGAGATCTCGGTGCTCAACGCACGGGCCTCGGCGACGGCCAGCGATGCGGCGGCGACGCTGTATTCATCCGGCGCGGCGCGTGCGATATCCAAGTGGGCGCCGGCGCGCTGAAGGAGTGCTTCGGCGGCGTGCAGGCGGATGGCCAAGCGTCCGATATCACTGATCGTGAGCGGATCGTCGGTGGCCTTCTCGATACCGGAATCCGGCCACGGGCGCGCATGTTCGCGTACGAAACGCAACGTGTCCTCATAAGCGCCCTGCGCTATACCGGTATCGATGGCTGCATGAAGGATCTGTGCGAAAGGGCCGACGCTGGTGGGGCGCTCGAATGACGCCTGGAAGGGCACGACGTCATGCGCGTCTACCCAGACGTTATCGAAAACTACCGAGCCGCTGCCTGTGGTCCGCTGCCCGAAACCGGACCAATCGTCGATGATGCTAAGGCCCTCGGTATCGCGAGGGACATACGCCATGTACTGCTTGCCATCGGCGGCCATCACCGCAGTCGGGATGCGTTGCGCGTAGAGGGCACCCGTCGAGTAGAACTTGCGCCCGTTGATGCGATAGCCGCCGCCCTCGGCAGTGATCGAAGTGGCACGAATTTGAGAGGTCTTCGTACCGATCTCGGCCAAGGCGTTACCGAAGCGAACGCCGGCGAGGGCCTCGGCAAAAAGCCGCGCCTGCTGCTCCGGTGTGCCGTTCACCCGTAGCACTTCGAGCGCGTAGAAATGGTTCTGCGGGATCTGCCCGAGGGAGCCGTCCGCCTGCGCCAGCCGGGAGATTACCTTCGCCAGCGTCGTGGTCGATACGCCCGCGCCGCCGTATTCGCGTGGCACCGTAATCGCCAGGAGCCCAGACGCGGCCAGTTGATCGAGCTCGGCATAAGGCAGGCGGCGTTCGCGATCCCGGACAATCGCCTCCGGAGCGAAGGCATCGGCGAGGCGCTCGGCGGCGGCCAGAGCTTCCTGGTCGTCCAGGACGAGGGCGGCGCGGGGGCCTGTTTCTGTTTTCAAGGGTGCATTCATGGTTCAAATCCAGGAATGGCGGGCCGGGCGCGCGCCGTTTAGGTGATAGTTGCCGACGGCGTGGACTTTCCAGCGCACAGGATCGTGAAGGGTGTGCGTACGTGCGTTGCGCCAGTGGCGATCCAGACCGAACTCGGCGAGCGTTGCGCGGCTGCCAGCCAGTTCGAACAGCTTTTCACTGGCATTCAGGGCGATCTCGGTAGTGAGCACCTTGGCCTCCGCAACCGCTATCGAGGCATGTGCTGCGCTATCGGCATCGACGGGCGCTGCGGCGACCTCGTCGAGCGTACGTCCCGCTCGTTCGAGCAGTGCCTGAGCGGCATGCAGTTCCAGCTCGAGCTTGCCGATCTCAGCAATCACATAGGGTTCGAGGCGTGCTTCGTCGACGGCCGCTTCGGCCCAGGGGCGCGAACGGGTACGAACGAAGGCAATGGTGTCGGAGATAGCGGCCGCGGCGATCCCTGCGTCGATGGCTGCCTGAATGAGCTGCGCGTAGGCGCCCTGGATGTTGGGTATCTCGACAAGACGCCCGCTGGGGATGACGTACTTGGCAGACACCGCCGCCTTTTCAAGCAGGACGGTGCCGCTCGCCGTCGTCCGCTGGCCGATGCCGGACCAATCATCAACGATACGCAGACCGGGGGTGCCCCGCGGTACGAAGGCCGTGACTTGAAGGCCTTCATCGTCCAGGGCCTTTACCGATACCCAATGGGCGAAAAGCGCGCCGGTGGAGTAGAACTTCGTGCCCGTGATTCGGTAGCTGCCATCAGCTTGCCGGACCGCGCGGGCCCGCACGTCCAGCGTATGCCGCGCACCTCGTTCCGGGCCGGCATTGCCGATACGCGCACCGTTAAGAATCTCACCGAAGAAATGCGTTTTCTGTGCAGCGCTCGCCGTGTGTTGCAATACGCTGATTACACCGAAGTGGTTCTGTGGAATCTGCCCGAGTGAGGGGTCGGCCGTGCAGATGATTCGAAATACCTCTGCAATCGTGGCGTAGCGAACGCCAGCGCCACCAAAGGTTTTCGGGATGGAGATGCTTCCGAGCCCGCTCGCCGTGAAACGCTCGAGTTCAGCCCAGGGGAGGCGGCGCTCGCGATCGCGCAGGATGGCATCTTCGGCCGCATAGGCTGCAAAGTCGCGCGCTGCCTGGAGCGCCTCCGCGTCGGTGCGGATGACGTGGGCCGGGTATCGAACCGGTGCACGATCCGATGTGGAATGGAGATGAAGAGACGTCACGTCGAACCTCGCTCTGCAGAGAGGCCGGCGTGCGGTTGCCTTGGAATGCTATGCAACGCAGCAGACGCGCCCGGCCATCGTGGAAAGTGAATGCGATGTCCGGTGGTCCGGTGCGACTACGTTATTCTGGAATAAGCGCAAGGCGAAATAGTTAATTCGAATATATATAGACCCTTCGTCCGCGGAATCCATAATGATGCAGTCATCTGTATGACTCGAACCCTCGGATTCCCTATAATCTGCGCCCGCTTTTTTAGGCGAATGTCACTTTTCGAATAGGGTCGAGATGGATACGAAGCGTACTTCCATACCTGTCATTGCGCGCATATGGTTGGCCCTGCTGGGCCTTGCCGTACTTGCCTCAGGTATTTTCTTCCTGGTGTTTGGTGTCAGGCTCGCCACGCTGCATGGCAGCCTGTACTTCACGGTAGGCGGTCTGGCGTTGGCAGCGTCCGGTATACAGATCGTCCGCGGACGCCCTTCAGGCGCGCTGCTGTTTGCGGTGTTCTTCATTGGAACACTCGTCTGGTCGCTCGTAGACGTCGGTCTCGATTTCTGGCCGATGATCTCGCGTGTGATGACCTTTGCGGTCATGGCGATCTTCGTCGCACTCTCCTATCCCCTGATGCAACGTGTAGTGGGCCGCGCGCCGGCGTGCCGCAATAGCGCTGCGGTTGCGGCTGTGCTGGTAGCCGGGTGTGGCGCCGCCTTCTGGGGCATGTTCCAGCCGCATCCCGTCGTGGCTGCGAAGGGCGATGCGCCAGCCGTTGTACCGGTGGAAAACGGCGACGCCGAAACCAGCTGGGAACACTACGGCAACACCCCCGGGGCATCGCGCTTCGCCGCGCTGGACCAGATCAACCGGGATAACGTGAGCGAGTTGCAGGTCGCCTGGACCTACCGTACCGGCGACGTCCCGCTCAGCCCGGGCGGCAACGGTGCCGAAGACCAGCAGACGCCCCTGCAAGTCGGCAATCGCGTATTCCTCTGCACGCCACACAACAACGTGATCGCAGTTGATGCAACCTCGGGCAAAGAGCTGTGGAAGCAGGAGATCAACGCGCAGCAGAAGAAGTGGATGCGCTGCCGCGGCATGGCGTACTTCGACGCGACGCGTCCCATCGAGCAACCCCATGTAGACGGCTCGACACCGATAAAACCGGTCCAAGTCGCCGATGGCGCGCTTTGCCGTCAACGAATCCTGATGAACACCATCCAGGCCGAGCTCATCGCGCTTGATGCTGAAACGGGCGCGTTCTGCCCCGATTTCGGCGTGAATGGCCGGGTTGACCTCAAAGCCGGGCTGGGCAAGGGCGCCGACGCCGGCCAGTACTCGACGACGTCTGCCCCGACGCTCGCGGGTACCACCGTTGTGGTTGGCGGCCGTGTTGCGGATAACGTTGCCACTGATATGCCGGGCGGTGTGATGCGCGGCTATGACGTCGTGACCGGTGAAATGCGCTGGGCATTCGATCCGGGCGTGGACGGTGTGACCGAGATGCCGGCCGAGGGTGAGACGTACGTGCGTTCTACCCCGAACGTCTGGGCGCCGATGTCCTACGATCCCGAGTCCAACACCGTCTTCATGCCGGTGGGCAGCGCGGCGATCGACCTGTGGACCGTCAAGCACACCGAGCTGGACCGCAAGTACGGTGCGTCCATGCTGGCGCTGGATGCGACAACAGGTGCGGAGAAGTGGATCTATCAGGTCGTCCATACCGACCTGTGGGACTTCGACGTTCCGATGCAACCCAGCTTCGTCGATTTTCCGAACGAGGACGGTACCACGACCCCGGCACTGGTCTTTGGCACCAAGGCTGGCCAGCTGTTCGTGCTCGACCGCGTGACGGGCGAACCACTGACGCAGGTGGATGAGGTTCCGGTGAAGGCCGGCAAGATTCCGAACCAGGTCTATTCCCCGACCCAGCCGGTCTCCGTGGGCATGCCACAGATCGGCGTGGACAAGATGAACGAGTCGGACATGTGGGGCGCGACCCCCTTCGACCAGTTGATCTGCCGCATCAAATTCAAATCGATGCGCTATGACGGCTTGTTCACCCCACCAGGTACGGACAAGTCGCTCAACCTCCCCGGCTCGCTGGGCGGCATGAACTGGGGCGGTCTGTCGGTTGATCCAACGGCCGGTTACCTGTTCGTGAACGACATGCGCGTCGGGTTGGAAGTCCAGCTTGTCGAGCAGGCCGAAGCGGCCGGTGGCACGAAGAAGAACGACGGCGGCGAAGCCGCGAACGTGGCCGGTGCGCCAGTCGCCATGGCGGGTACGCCCTATGCGATCAACGCCAAGCTGCGCTTCGTGTCGCCGCTCGATATCCCGTGCCAGAAGCCGCCTTTCGGCACGCTCACGGCGGTCGACCTGAAGACCCGGCAGATTGCCTGGCAGGTTCCGGTCGGCACGGTGCAGGACACGGGCCCGATGGGCATCAAGATGCATGCGCAAATGCCGGTTGGTATGCCCACCATCGGCGGGACGCTGGCCACCCAGGGCGGCCTGCTGTTCATCGCGGCTACGCAGGATTATTACCTGCGGGCGTACGATAGCCGCACCGGCGAGGAAGTGTGGAAAGGGCGTCTGCCGGTTGGCAGCCAGGGGACCCCGATCAGCTACCGCTCGCCTGTCGATGGCAAGCAGTACATCGTTATCTCCGCAGGCGGTGCGCGCAACTCGCCCGACCGGGGCGATTACGTGATTGCCTACGCCTTGCCGGATCGTTGATCGGGCACTGCAATAAGACACGGCCGACGTTCACGTCGGCCGTGTCGTTTCTGCTTCGTCATTGTCCGGTTCGACGGGTCGTCCAGTAGCAGACGTCTCGCGCCCTGACCGAATTGCGGCACCATTGGCGCGGTGCCTGCTCAAAAGACGAGTGAGCGTCGACCCTTGCGGCGCCTTTTTTCTGACCCCTCAGGAGGCATTCGATGAAGGCAGTGACCTATGACCAATACGGTGGTCCCGAGCAGCTGAAGATCACCGATCGTCCCAAACCCAAGGTCGGCCCCGGTGAAATCCTGGTTCGCGTGCGACGGACCTCGGTCAATCCCGTGGACTGGAAGATCCTGCAAGGCAAGCTCGACCCGGTCATGCAGGTCTATTTCCCGGTAACGCCGGGCTGGGATGTGGCTGGTGTGGTGGAAGCCAAGGGCTTCGATGTGCCCGAGTTCGAAGAGGGTGACGAGGTGATCGCCTACGCTCGCCGCGACTTTATTCACGACGGTACCTTCGCCGAATACGCGACCGTGCCTGCCCGCACGGCAACGCGCAAGCCGGCCGGGCTTAATTGGGATGAGGCGGCCAGTATTCCGCTCGCCGGTCTGACGGCGTATCAGGTGCTCAAGCGCATGTCGCCGCAGAAGGGCGAAACCGTGCTGGTGCATGCGGCCACCGGCGGCGTCGGTATCCAGGCGGTGCAGATCGCGCGGGACATGGGCTTGCGCGTCATTGGCACGGCATCGGAAAAGAACCACGACTTCCTGAGCAATGCAGGCGTCGAGCCGGTGACATACGGCGACGGCCTGGTCGAGCGCGTTAAGGCCTTGGCGCCAGAGGGTGTCGATCTTGTGGCCGACTTCATTGGCGGGGTGCTGGACAGCACGCTGGCCGTACTGAGCGCCAAGGGTCGACATGCCTCCATCGTCGACGCCACTGTGGCGGAGCAGGGCGGGCACTACGTCTGGGTTCGTCCGGACAGTGAAGACCTGGCGGCGCTCGCGAAGATGGCTGGGGAGGGCCGCTTGAACGTGCCGATCGCCCGCGTGTTCCCGCTTGAGGAGACGGCCGATGCCTTCCGTTTGAGTCAGGAAGGGCACACTCGCGGCAAGATCGTCATCCGGGTCAGCGACTGACCCGACGGAACGTTGGGGCTCCGTCTCGCTGGAGCCTCAGCGGGGCGGGACGCCGCATCCGCGCGGGGTTACTGCTATCCGTTCCGAGCCTCCTGCTCGAGGCCATCGATCATTTCGTGAATGCGATCAGCCAGTGCGTCCATCGTGAATGGCTTGGTGAGCACGCGCATACCGGGCGCGAGGTGGCCGTTACCAATAACGGCGTTCTCTGCATAGCCGGTGATGAACAATACCCTTAGATTCGGTCGCGTGAGGCGGGCGGCATCTGCGAGCTGGCGGCCATTCATGCCACCGGGCAGCCCTACATCGGTCACCAGCAGATCGACGCGAACATCCGATTGCAGGATCTTCAGCCCGGCGCTTCCATCTGCCGCTTCGATGGCGGTGTAGCCAAGTTCCTCCAGCACCTCCGTGACCAGCATCCGGATGGACGGCTCATCGTCCACCACCAGGATGGTCTCGCCCACGCCGGCCCGGCTGGTGATAGCTGGGAAGGGCAGCTCTGAGTTGCCCTCATCCTCTTCGTAGTGGCGGGGCAGATACAGGCACATGGTGGTGCCTTGGCCAATCTCGGAATAGATCCGCACCTGGCCGCCGGACTGACGTACGAAGCCGTACACCATGGACAGGCCCAGCCCTGTGCCTTCACCCAATGGCTTGGTGGTGAAGAACGGATCGAACGCGCGGTCGATCACCTCAGGCGTCATGCCGGTGCCCGTATCAGTCACGCACAACGATAGGTACTGCCCTGGCGTCAGGTTGCGTTCGCGCGCGGCAATGTCGTCGACCCACTTGTTCGCGGTTTCGATGGTGATGCGACCGCCATCGGGCATCGCATCACGCGCGTTGATGCACAGGTTGAGCAGTGCGTTCTCCAGCTGCGGTGCATCCACGAAGGTGGACCAAAGCCCCGCTGCCAGCGCAACCTCGACAGACATGTGGGGGCCGACACTGCGACGGATCAGTTCCTCCATGCCCACGACCAGTCGATTGACGTCGGTGGGCTTGGGGTCGAGCGTTTGGCGACGAGAGAAGGCGAGCAACCGGTGCGTCAGGGCCGAGGCACGCTTTGCGGCTGTCTGAGCGGCTGTTACGTAGCGATCCACGTCCGTAAGCCGGCCCTGCGCCAGGCGTGTCTGAAGCAGCTCCAGCGAACCGGCAATGCCGGTCAGTAGGTTGTTGAAATCGTGAGCGATACCGCCGGTAAGCTGGCCTACGGCTTCCATCTTCTGCGATTGGCGCAGGGCTTCTTCTGCCATCCGCAAACGGTGCTGCTGCTCGATGCGGTCCGTAACGTCATAACCGAAGAGGTAGGCACCGATGTGTTCGCCATCCGGCGCGCGCAACACGCTGAACTGCATTTCGTAGTGCCGCTCACTGCCGCCCCTGTCGAGCGACGCCACCTCGGTAAACTCCTCGCCGCTCAGTGCACGCGACCATAGCGTGCGCACGATCTCGACGTGATCCGGGTTGCCTGCGACGACATCCAGCACGCTTCGGCCGATTTCCGCTGGCACGCCAAAGACCAGTTCGAACTCCCGCGCCCCCGTGCCGTTGATCGCCAGGCAGCGATAGTCGAGGTCGAGCACCTGGATCATCGCCTTCGCGCCGTCCACCACGCCGGACAAGACGCGGCGGGCGGCTGTCGCATCCTGAACGCGCGCTTCCAGGGTGGCATTGAGCGTACGAAGCGCTTCTTCGGCGCGCGTGCGCTGGGTGATGTCCTGAAAAAGAACGGCGACCTGCTTGCGACTTGCAGGCTCCACCCGAAATGCGCTGACTTCGAGCACGCGTCCGGTAGCGACGAGTTCCTGCGTGAAGCGGATCGATTGGCCCGTACGTAATACCGCGCCATAGCGCTCCACCCAGCGATCGGCTTCCTCACCCACCATTTCTCGCAGCTTCTGCCCAACGACATTAGGAATGCCCGCGTGCTGCGTGTAGGCCGGGTTCGCCTCGATGTGAATGTAATCGCTCAGCGGACCGTGCGGGCCGTCGAAGAACTCGATGATGCAGAAGCCCTCGTCCATGGCGTTGAAGAGAAACTCGTAACGCTCGCGCTCCTGGGCGAACGCGTTTTCCGCCATGCGTTGCTCGGCTACATCGATTTCCTGGATGAAAACGCCAATGACGGTGCCGTTCGTCTCGTGGCGCAATGGGTGGTAGATAAAGTCCACCATCCGCTCTTGACGCGAATCGCCAGCGCGCAGGTACCGGAAATTGCGGGCACGTACCGGTTGTCCGCGCCGGTAGGCTTCTTCCATGAGGTCGATGAAACGCCGCTCCACGCGGCCATCGAGCACAGTGCGAGCCGGTAGGCCAGTGACGTCCGTGAGGCCGATTGCCTTGAGGAAGGTCGGGTTGATGCGTTCGAAGCGCAGCTCGGGCCCATGGAGGATCGCCATCGAAGTGGGCGCCTGATCGAACAGCCGGCGTAGATCGTCTTCCGGCGCACGTAGCGGGGTATCGCTCGAATCGTCGAGTCGGCCACGGAGATCGGCATTTTCCTGCTCGAGGCGGCGTAGCTGCCGTTGAAGCGCGTCTACTTCAGCTGGCTTCACGATGGGGTCCGGTTCATGTGTGGCAAGGGGGTCTCGTCAGGCCAGGGCGCTGGAATGCGGCGTGTGGGGTGGATTTCTCTATCGGACGGCCATGCGGGCTGCAAGTGCCATTCGCATCGAAAAGTGAAGTTAACACCGGCGCGGTGTCTAGTCTTGAACCGCAGCCCACATCTCATTGGTAATTCCATAAAGGAATAAATAAATCGAAATTTATTCTTTTTAATATTGGTGGAGGGTTGCGCATAGTACGTCCATCCCTTTCCAAGGAGCTTGATATGAGCCTAAAACTTGGGGACATCGCCCCCGACTTCGAACAGGATTCCAGTGAAGGCCGCATCCGTTTCCACGAGTGGCTGGGTAACAGCTGGGGCATCCTCTTTTCCCATCCGGCTGACTTCACCCCGGTCTGCACGACTGAGCTGGGTTTCACGGCAAAGCTGAAGGATGAATTCGACAAGCGCGGCGTGAAGGCCATCGCGCTGTCGGTTGACCCGGTCGAGTCCCATGTGAAATGGATCGACGACATCAACGAAACCCAGAATACCCGCGTCAATTTTCCCATCCTGGCGGATGCGGACCGCAAGGTCTCGGATCTCTACGACCTCATCCATCCGAACGCGAACGACACGCTGACCGTGCGTTCACTGTTCGTGATCGACCCGAACAAGAAGATTCGTCTGACCATCACCTATCCGGCCAGCACCGGACGCAATTTCCACGAAATTCTGCGGGTCATCGACTCCCTTCAGCTCACCGACAACCACAAGGTCGCGACACCAGCCAATTGGCAGGACGGCGAAGAGGTCGTGATCGTGCCTTCGCTCAAGGACGAAGACGAGATCAAACAGCGCTTCCCTAAAGGCTACCGTGCGGTGAAGCCCTATCTGCGGCTCACCCCTCAACCCAATCGCTGAGACGTATGGGCACTCGTTAGGCGAGTGCCCACTTCTCGAACAGGCCTAGCCAGGAGGCGTGAATCGATGTTGATCGTGACCCTCGCCGGAAGTCCCAGCCTGCGCTCGCGTTCCGGCGTGCTGCTGGAGCGGGCGCGGCGTGTGTTGCAGGCCCATGGGCATGAAGTGGTGAGCTACGGTATTCGCGATTTCGTGGCTGAAGACCTGCTGCACGCGCGTTTCGATAGTCCACAGGTGCAGGGCATGGCTGCGCACGTCGAGGCCGCCGATGGTCTCGTAGTCGCCACTCCCGTGTACAAGGCGTCGTATTCCGGTGCACTCAAGACGCTGCTCGACCTTCTGCCAGAGCGGGCACTGCAACACAAGGTGGTGCTGCCCCTGGCCACCGGTGGCAGCATCGCGCACATGTTGTCGGTCGATTACGCACTCAAGCCCGTCCTCGGAGCGCTCAAGGCACAGGACCTGCTGCAGGGGGTCTTCGCCGATGACAGCCAGGTGAGCTATGACGAGGGTGGCACACTTTCGTCCGGGCTCGAACAGCGTCTACTCGAAGCGCTGGAAACGTTTGAAGCGTCGCTCGCGCGTCGTCCGCGGCCTGTCGCGCCGCATCTGCTCAACGATCGGCTGCTGACTGCTCGCTGGAGCATCTGATCGGTCGCCTGACGTGGTCCGTCACCTGATGGAGCACAGATAGACCCCGCCTTACTCGCCCGCCAACGGGCAAGCAGGCCACCACACACTCACACGTACTAGGAGCATGCCATGGGCATCCTTACCTTGCGTCGGAGTCTGGTCGCCCTGTTTGCCGCGACCCTCGCTTTCGGCGCCTTCGATGTTCAAGCCGATACCCTACGGATCGGTTATCAGAAATACGGCACGCTGACCCTCCTCAAATCGAGCGGTGCGTTGGAGAAACGCCTGGCCGAACAGGGCGTCGATGTGAAGTGGACCGAGTTCCCGGCCGGGCCGCAGCTGCTCGAAGGGCTGAATGTCGGTTCCGTCGACTTCGGCACCACAGGGGAGACTCCGCCCGTCTTCGCCCAGGCGGCGGGCGCCGATCTGCTCTACGTCGCCCATGAGCCGCCTGCCCCGAAGGGCGAAGCGATCCTCGTACCCAAAAGCTCACCGATCACCTCTGTTGGCGAACTCAAGGGCAAGAAGGTCGTGCTGAACAAGGGCTCGAATGTGCACTACCTGCTGGTGCGCGCCTTGGAAGAGGCAGGTCTTGCCTACAGTGACATCCAGCCCGTCTACCTTCCCCCGGCAGATGCCCGGGCGGCGTTCGAGCGCGGCAGCGTGGATGCCTGGGTGATCTGGGATCCGTTCCAGGGCGCGGCGGAGACGCAACTGGGGGCGAAGGTGCTGCGCGACGGCGAAAAACTGGTCAGCAACCACCAGTTCTATCTGGCCGCGAGGCCCTACGCCGACACGCATCCGCAGGTGCTTGCCGCGCTCATCGATGAGATTCGCAAGATCGGTGAATGGACCCAGGCGAACCCGGATGAGGCCACTGCGCAGGTCGCACCGATCCTGGGACTGCCAGCGGACATCATGCGCCTCGCGGTGACGCGCCAAGCCTATGGTGCACGGCCGATCACACCCGAGGTCACGGCGGCTCAGCAGAAAATCGCCGACACCTTTGCCGACCTCAAGTTGATTCCTCGACGGCTCAACGTCAGTGACGTCGTCTGGAAAGCCCCGGCGGATCTCGCCACGGCCCATCCCTGATCACAAGGAGACCCCCATGAGCCTCAATGTATTCTGGTTCCTGCCCACCCACGGGGACGGGCACTATCTCGGTACGACCGAAGGTGCGCGGGCCGTCGATCATGGCTACCTCACGCAAATCGCCCAAGCCGCCGACCGGCTGGGATATGGCGGAGTACTGATCCCGACGGGCCGCTCCTGCGAAGACGCCTGGCTCGTTGCCGCCTCGCTGATCCCCGTCACGCAGCGTCTCAAGTTCCTGGTTGCGTTGCGGCCCGGCATCATTTCGCCCACCGTCGCGGCCCGCCAGGCGGCAACGCTGGATCGGCTGTCTGGTGGGCGCGCATTGTTCAACCTCGTCACGGGCGGCGATCCCGACGAACTGGCGGGCGACGGGCTGAATCTGTCGCATGCCGAACGCTATGAAGCGTCTGTCGAGTTCACCCGCATCTGGCGCCGGGTGCTGGAAGGCGAAACGGTGGACTACGCCGGAAAGCACATCCAGGTGAAAGGCGCCAAACTGCTTTATCCACCCCTGCAGCAGCCACGGCCGCCGCTGTATTTCGGCGGCTCTTCGGAAGCGGCGCAGGATCTCGCCGCCGAACAGGTCGACCTTTACCTGACCTGGGGCGAGCCACCAGCGGCCGTAGCCGAGAAGATTGCGCAGGTGCGCCAGAAGGCCGCCGCCCAAGGGCGCGCCGTACGCTTCGGTATTCGTTTGCATGTGATCGTGCGGGAAACGAACGATGAGGCATGGCGCGCCGCCTACCGGCTGATCGCAAACCTCGACGACGACACCATCGCCCGTGCGCAAGCGGCGTTTGCCCGCTTCGATTCAGTGGGTCAGCAGCGCATGGCGGCACTGCACAACGGCCGCCGGGACAAGCTGGAGGTCAGTCCGAATCTGTGGGCGGGGGTCGGTCTGGTTCGCGGTGGTGCCGGTACGGCGTTGGTGGGTGATGGTCCGACCGTAGCTGCGCGGGTCAGGGAATACGCCGAGCTGGGCATCGATACCTTCATCTTTTCAGGTTATCCACACCTGGAAGAGTCCTACCGTGTCGCTGAGCTGCTCTTTCCCCATCTTGACCTGCAGCGCCGGCAGCACGGCGACGGCCTGGGTTACATCAGCCCGTTCGGTGAAATGGTGGCCAATGACATCCTTCCGAAGGCGACGTCCGCGAGCTGAAGTCTCGTGTCGACCCGGACAACCTGGAGAGGCGTTGACCATCCATGAACGAAACGGCTATCGAACGCTTGAGCAAACGACTGGCGCCGTGGGCGTTACCGGCGGTGCTGCTCGTCGTCTGGCAGCTCGCAGTGAGCACCGGCTGGTTGTCCAGCCGCATCCTGCCAGCGCCCAACGCCGTGGTCACGGCAGGCTGGACGCTGATGGCCAGCGGTGAACTCTGGACTCATCTGGCCATCAGCGGCTGGCGCGCCGCCGTGGGCTTCATCATCGGCGGTAGCATCGGGCTGCTGCTGGGCTTCATCACCGGGCTGTCGAGGTGGGGCGAGCGTCTGCTCGACAGTTCGATCCAGATGATCCGCAATGTTCCTCACCTGGCGCTGATCCCGTTGGTCATCCTCTGGTTCGGCATTGATGAGAGCGCGAAGGTGTTCCTCGTCGCACTCGGAACCTTGTTCCCGATTTATCTCAATACCTACCATGGCATCCGCAACGTTGACCCGGCACTTGTGGAAATGGCACGCAGTTACGGGGTGTCCGGCTTTGCGTTGTTTCGCCAGGTGATCCTGCCGGGCGCGCTGCCTTCGATCCTCGTCGGGGTGCGCTTCGCGTTGGGGTTCATGTGGCTGACGCTCATCGTGGCAGAGACCATTTCGGCCAGCAGTGGCATCGGTTACCTCGCCATGAACGCGCGCGAGTTCCTGCAGACCGACATCGTCGTGGTCGCCATCCTGCTCTACGCCGTGCTCGGCAAACTGGCCGATCTGGCTGCACGGGGCCTGGAGCGGGCGTGGCTGCGCTGGCATCCGGCCTACCAGACGCGGGAGGCTGCGGCATGACGGCTTTGCACAGTATCAAACAGGGCGCGCCGCTGACCGTACGTGGTATCCGCAAGGGCTTTGGCGGGCGTGAAGTGCTCAGAGGGATCGATTTGGACATTCCCGCTGGGCAGTTCGTCGCGGTCGTCGGCCGAAGCGGCTGCGGCAAGAGCACCTTCCTGCGGTTGTTGGCAGGTCTCGATTCGCCTACGGACGGTGCGCTTTACGCCAGCGGCAGGCCGTTGGGGGAGAGCCGTGCGCAAACGCGGCTGATGTTTCAGGACGCCCGCCTTCTTCCCTGGAAGCGCGTCATCGATAACGTCGGCCTGGGGCTGTCGGGCGACTGGCGAGGTCGCGCAGAAGAAGCGCTGGCGGCGGTAGGTCTGGCCGAGCGCGCGAATGAATGGCCGGCTGCCCTGTCCGGTGGGCAGAAACAGCGGGTCGCACTGGCGCGCGCGCTGATTCATAGACCACAGCTGCTGCTGCTCGACGAGCCGCTCGGTGCACTGGACGCCCTGACGCGTATCGAGATGCAGCAACTTATCGAACGGCTCTGGCAGCAGCATCGCTTCACGGTGCTGCTCGTCACGCATGACGTCAGTGAAGCCGTAACGGTCGCCGACCGCGTCATTCTCATCGAGGACGGCCGTATTGGGCTCGATCTCGCAGTCAATCTGCACCGGCCGCGACCGCGAGCCTCCGCCGAACTGGCCCGCTTCGAAGCCCAGGTGCTTGCCCGCGTTCTCGAACAGCCCGGCAATGACGCGAGACCTGAACCCCTTCAACCACTACCGACGCAATTGCGTTGGGCACTCTGAACCTATCGATCCACACTCAGGAGAACCATCATGACCATCAAAGCCATCAACGTTCGCAACCAGTTCAAAGGCACCATCAAGGAAATCGTCATCGGCGACGTCCTCTCCGAAATTGACGTACAGACCGCGGCTGGCATCGTCACATCCGTCATCACCACGCGCTCGGTACGCGAACTGGAGCTGGATGTGGGCAGCGAAGTGATCGCCTTCGTGAAATCAACGGAAGTGTCGATCGCCAAGCTGTAGGCCTGGCTGATTATCCTTGTGACTAGCGGGCAGCGGTTCCCAAGCGAGCAAATCCTCACGAGGGTGAGGATTTCCGGGGTCTAGGTAGCCATTGGCGGTGTAATCCTCACGCTCATGAGGATTACACGCTGCCGGCAAGCCAGGGTCCGGATGCCTGCGGTGGGCGGCCGGGTGCTGCTGTATCTGCCCAGGCAATCGAGGCTGATCTGTTCGTACCGCATCGTCTAGACCGCTGCGCTGGCACGTACGTTTAGCCAGCCCAGCGGAATCGGTTTCATAGCCGGCACGCTCCGGGCTTTGCATGCGTGGGGCGTATCTACGCTGCATTGATCGCGAAGGATAGCCGGCGCTCGCCGTGTGCCATCCGCTTTGCCCGCCGATTGCGCTCGACGTTGGGACTGTCCCGAGTGCCGGAAATTGGGTTGCGGATTCATTGCAATTCAGGGAGCGTAGTCGTCATTGAACGGGACGCTCCGCATTTACCCGCGACTTGCCCTGTCTGCCACAATGGCGCCTTTCACAGCCCGGACGCCTGCCCATGCACTATCGCAATATTCTTTTCGATCTGGACGGTACGCTGACCGACCCCCGTGAAGGCATCACGCGCTCGATCCAGTATGCGCTGGCACAATTGGGTATCGACGAGCCGGACCTGACGAAGCTCGAGCCCTTCATTGGGCCGCCGCTGAAGCAGGCTTTCATGCAGTTTTACGGGTTCGACGAACAGAAGGCGTGGCAGGCGGTCGAGCATTATCGCGAGCGGTTCAAGGTCACCGGTCTGTACGAAAACCTGCTGTTCGAGGGCATTCTCGAACTGCTCGATCTGCTACGCGGCCAGGGCCGGACGTTGTACGTCGCGACCTCCAAGCCAACAGTGTTCGCCAAGGAAATCGCCCGGCATTTCGCCTTCGATCACCACTTCACGCTGATCTACGGCAGCGAGCTCGACGGCACGCGCACCGACAAGGTCGAATTGATTGCTCATATCCTGACCGAGCAGGGGCTCAATCCGTCCGAGACGCTGATGATCGGTGACCGCAAGCACGACATCATCGGCGGCATCCGCAATGGCCTGGATGTCGCGGCGGTGGGCTATGGTTTCGGGACCGAAGCCGAGTTGCTCGCCGAGAGTCCCACCTATCACTTCAGGACCCTAGCCGAATTGCGCCAGGCATTCGAACGAGCCGAGCGTCTCTCGCAGGCCGCCAGCGATCTGGATCTCGGCGACAAAGTGAGCTGAGCGGCCAGCTATCAACGCCCCATTCGGGGGCGTTGATACGTCAGGGCAGGGCGTAGGCGATCAGGTAGTCCGCGCCGTCGTCACCCAGGCCCCCCGCGGCCACAACCACGTATTGGCGGCCATCGGCGCCCACGTAGGTCATCGGCGTGGCTCGCGCGCCGGCGGGCAGCGCCGTTTTCCATAGCTCGCGGCCGCTGCCTGCTGCAAAGGCGCGCAAGGCATGGTCGTCACGCGATCCGACGAAGACCAGACCCGAGCGTGTCAGCAGGGTACCGCCAAGGTCGAACGGCTCCACCCGCAGCGGCAGGCTGAAGGTCAGGCCGAACAGACTGTAATCCCGTGCCGAGCCGATGTTGTGCCGCCATACAATGCGACTGTCCTCGAGATCGAGCGACACCAGCTGGCCCCACGGTGGCGCTTTGCAGGGGGCGCCGAATATGCCCCGCCAAGGCTGCACCCGCGCCACATAGGGCGTGCCGTGTTGCAGGTGGGCATAGCGCGTTCGGGGAAGTGAAGGTTCACTCCCCACCGTCGATTCCGGTAGCAATCCGTTGGCTTCAGCCTCTTCACGCTTGAGCAGCTCCGCCGTATAGGGCATGTAGCGTAGCGTGCTGTAGAACAGCCCGCGCTCGGGATCGTAGGCGCCGCCCTGTGGCCCGAATATGCCCTCTATACCCGGGTTGTATAGGGTGCGCTGGCCCGGCAGCGGTGGTGTGAATGCGCCGAGATAATGCATGCGCCGATAGTCGATGCGGCACATCAACTGATCGAATGGTGTGATGCCCCAGGCGTCCTGTTCCACCACAGTCGGCGGCGCGAGGCGAGGCATGCTCATGGCGTACGGTTGAGTGGCCGCAATCGGGTCTTCCGGCAACCCGCCGGCCGGCGCAGGCCGCTCGGTAATTTCTGAGAGCGGTTCGCCCGTCTCCCGGTTCAGCATGAACAGCTCGCCGCGCTTGGTAGTCTGCACCAGCGCCGGCAGGCTCGTGCCGTCTTCCTTCGGCAGGTCCAGCAGGGTTGGCCCTACCGCCACACCCATGTTCCAAAGGTCATGGTGGATGGTCTGGAAGTGCCACCGCGGCTCGCCCGTCTTGATGTCGAGCGCGACCAGCGCACTGGTGTATTGCTCCTCGTAGGGCGCCCGCTTTCCACCATAATACGCCGGGATCGCCGTGCCGATCGGGAGGTAGACGAGGCCGCGCGCCAAATCGGCCGTGTAGGTGCCGGTTGCGACAGGGCTACCGGGCGTGAACGGTCGATCGGACTTGAACGCGTTCACCGGCTCGTCTGGTTGGCCGATGTCCCAGGCCCAGATCGGCTTTCCGGTACGCGCATCGAAGGCGCGAACGGCGCCCGCATTGGTGTCAGCGCGATGGCCTTCATGGCTCCAGCCGCCAATGATGACGCGATCGCCTGCTACCAGTGGCGTCGATGGGATGAACGTCAGGTTACGGGGGTTTTCGCGGGACAGCTGGTTGAGGGCGACGAAACCTCGATCGCCAAAGCTCCTGCAGGGCTGGCCCGTGCGAGCATCAAGCGCGACGAGGCGGCCGTCACCAGTGGTCGAGAAAATCCGGGCGGGGCAGTCGCCGCGCGTGTCGTCCAGATCGTAGTGGGCAACCGACGGGCAGGACAGCGGGCTCATGCCCCAACTTTCGGGACCCGGGTCGAAGCGCCATTTCTCTCGACCTTCCACGGCATCCAGGGCGATGACCTGACGATGCGGCGTACAGAAGTACAGGCTGTTGCCTACCTTGATGGGCGTGGAATCGAAGCTGAAACCCCGGCGATCGGCTCGCTCACCTGGGCGGGGCAAGTCAACGCTGCGAAACCGCCACGCTTCCTTGAGTAGGGTGACGTTGTTCTGATCGACCTGTGTGAGCGGCGACCAGCGTTCGCCGCGTTCGGTCCGGGTCTGTGTCGGCCAGTCAGCCGGATGGCCGAGTGCTTCCAGATCGACGCTGAGCTTGGGAACCGGTAGCGCCTGCGGGGAAGGTTGCCAGCGCACGAATAACAGCCCCGCGACGATGGCGATCGCCACGGCCGGGCAAAGCAGATAGCCGACCGGGGAGACACGACGAGGTGGGCCGAGCCGCCCGATCACGTGCGGCATGAAGATATACAGGCCCAGCAGCGTGGGCAGGAGCATTCGGGGTTCGAGCGGCCAGGTGTCGATGCCGACTTCCCAGACGGACCAACCCAACGTGCCCAGCCAGAAAGCCGCGTACGACCACAACGCGGCGCGGCGCCGCTTGTACAGGCAGGCCGCGCACACCAGTAGCGTGACGCCTGCAATGACGTAGTAAGGACTGCCGCCCAGCCAGACGAGCCAAGCACCCCCGAGGGCGAAGGCAAGGCCGTAAAGTAGAACGAGGGTGGCCAAAATCCATGGTGGCGACCGACGTGGAAGGCGGGGCATGGTGCTGCTCACGTTACCTGTGACTGACCTTCGAGAGTAAAGCGACGAATGGGTTCGCCGCGATCGTTAATTATTTTGCGTGGGTCGTGATTTTGCAGATGCCAGCAGTAATTTCAATGCCGTCAGGCGCTCTACATCCGGCTTTCTGCCCAAGGCCTCGACCGCGCGGAAAAAGGCTTTCCAGTTCCGGCCATGCTGCTCGAAGAGCTGCGCGAACGCCGGCACCCATTGATCATAAAGCCCAAAGGGTAGCAGCCTGGCGTTATTCAACGGGCCTTCGACCCATGCATCGAAGCGTTTCTCGCCCGGCCATTCGCGGTCACGTAATGAGCGGTATCGGCTTCGGAAGTCGTCGAATTCCGCTTCCTTTCGGGCGCGCATCGTATCCGCATCCAGCGGCGCCCGGTACAACGTCTCCAGGCGCTCGCGCAGATCCAGCACCAATCGGGTGAACAGGTCGCGCTGGCGGTGCAGGTCGGAGCCCGTCGCTGGCAGGCCACGGTATGCCCGCCATTGGCGCAGGCCTTCCTGCTCCACGAACGTGGCATAGGATTCGTTGAATGCAGTGTCGCCTGGCAAGTAAAAGCGCTGGTGCGCGAGTTCGTGGAAGATCAGCGCGCTCAGCCGATCATCACTCCAACGCAGCATGCTGTTCAGCAGGGGATCGTCGAACCAGCCCAGGGTCGAGTACGCCTCGATGCCGGCGACGTAGGTGTCCTTGCCTTGGAGTTGCAGTATCGCCGCGGCGCCCCGGGCCCGATTCGGGTCATAGAAACCGCGGTAGGCGACGCAGCCTGCGATAGGGAAGCAATGCGTAAGCGGCTCCAGGGAGAACTCGTCCGTGGCGAAGAGGTTCCAGATCACATAGGGCCGCCCAAGATCCGCATACACGCGATAGCTTCGATTGTCGGGTAGGAAGAGGTGCCCGCTCGCAAAGGTGCGTGCGACCTGGGACAGGGCCAACTGCGTCCGCACCCGCTCCGGTGTGTTGGGATCGGCAATGACCTTATCGACGGGCTCGCGTGCCGCGAGCAGCGTCATCTGGCCCTTGGCCAACTGGCCATAATAGGTTGCCGTCGAGCACCCGTTCAGCACGAATGCGAGGGCCAGCGGAACCCAAAGGGGGCGAACGCGGTCGAGTAGCCCATTGTTTGGTCGCGGCATCGCGTGACCCAGCCGACAGTGATCGGCCGCTCCAGTTACCAACAAGAACGGCAGGATATCCCCGCATGCGCGTCCCCGCTTTGCTTTGTTTGCCCCTGATGCTCACTGGCTGCGGCCTGATGATGCCGTCTCCGGATCCGAACCAGGCGTGGGTGGAACTGGTGAGCGACGACCTGGAGGCCGCTGAGGTGGATCAGCTGCCCCTCGACGATGGTCGCTACTTTCAGGTGATGCCGGGCAAGCACGAGCTGGGGATGCGCTACGCCTTCGAGGTTAGCGCCCGCAACGTCGGCGCGGACGCCGAGCCGCTTCGTCGCGAATGCCGGCTGTCCTTGCACTATGACGATTTTACCGCCGGCGAGCGCTATCGCCTCGTGACGGGGCAGTACGGCTTCCGCCCCTGGGCGCGCCTGTATGACGAACGCAACCGCATCCTGGCAACGGGTGAAGAGCGAGGCTGCGGGCGTTCCGACGTCGCCGTTCGTTAGCGGGACGCCCGCACCGGCAGCCGCGTGCCGTGGTCTGATGGAGACAATCGCGATCGCCTTGGTTACGGTGCTCGCTCCGTCCGTGTCGCTCCATCGGGAGGCGTTCAACCATGCACCGTCTGCTTCTGTTGTTTCCCTTGCTCCTGCTGGGTGCCTGCGCAGGCCCAATGCCGTCCCCGGACGCAAACAAGGCGTGGGTCGACATGCATTCCTGGTCTCCAGGTGACATGCTCATGGCCGAGCGACTCGACGGTAAACGCTGGCCAGATGGGCGTTACTTCCAGGTGCCGCCCGGTGCGCATGAGCTCGAAGTTCGCTATCGCTTCGAAATCTATGCGGGCGGTGGTACCGGCTTTCGTGACCCGACACGCCTGACCTGTTTCATTCGCTACCGCTTCGACAACTTCCAGGCAGGCGCGCGCTACCGCATCGAGGCCCGGGAAGCGGCCATGCGCCCGCAATCCTGGCTGTATGACGCCGACCGCAATATCGTCGCTGATGGCGAAGTGCTCAACTGCGGACCGTATGGATAGGTAGTCGGGCGGCAGGAGTGAACCCCCGGCGCGGGAATGACTTCCAACGTCGGGTATCCAGCCCTATGACGCTCCCCCATGACTTTCATTGAATGGATGGCCGTGCTGGGCATCCTGCTGCTCGCGCTGGCGCTGGCATCCGCTTACCTGCGCTGGCTTCCGGTCACCACGTCCATCATCTATCTCATCTTCGGCATCAGTATCGGCATGCTGGGCTTCGAGGTGTCGGATCGCAGCTTCGGGGAGGTCTCGGACTGGCTCGAACACCTGACCGAAGTCGCAGTACTGGTCTCGCTCTTCGTCGGCGGCCTGAAATTGCGGCTGCCACTACGGCATCCGTCCTGGATCGGAGCCTACCTCATGGCGGGGCCGGTCATGGTCCTGAGTGTCGGGGGCGTAGCGCTGGTCGGCCATTATGGGCTGGGCTTCGATTGGGGTGTGGCCATTCTGCTGGGCGCGCTGCTTGCTCCGACGGACCCTGTGCTGGCAAGCCTCGTACAGGTCAACGACGCGCGCGACGATGACCGAATGCGTTTCGCACTTTCAGGCGAGGCCGGCTTCAACGATGGCGTGGCGTTCCCGTTCGTGATGCTTGGGCTCGCGATTATCCTGGGTAATGGCATCGACGGGGAGGGACTGGCGCGGTGGTTCGGTGTCGATCTGATCTGGGCCGTTGCGGCGGGCCTTGCATGTGGGTTCTTCATGGGCAAGCTGGTGGGCTGGATCGTTATCCGGCTACGCGCCCGACATGCCGAAACCGGTATCTCACCTAACGATTTTCTCGCATTGGCGCTCATTGCGCTGTCGTACGTCTGCGCCGATGCGATTGGCGGTTGGGGCTTCCTGGCTACTTTTGCCGCGGGTGTCGGCCTGCGTCATGCCGAAGCGATGTCGTCCAGCCTGGAGCTCCCGCCTGAAGAGCTTACCCGGCAGGCATTGCCGCGGTTGGCGGGCGACCTTCCCAGCGAGCTGCACGTGGACGGACAGCGATTGGGGAAATCCAATATCGCGGCTGGCGTGATGATGAGCGACATCCTGAGCTTCGGAAATTTGCTGGAGCGGGCGGTGGAAGTGCTGTTGGTGACCATCATTGGGCTGCTGGTCACTACCCATTGGGACTGGCGCGCTGTGTTCTTGGCCCTGGCCCTGTTCTGCGTGATACGCCCATTGGCCGTCTTTATCGTAATCCCGGGGCGCATCGCGACACCGCTGCAAAAGGCGCTGATGGGCTGGTTCGGTATCCGCGGTATCGGCAGCCTCTACTACCTTTGCTTTGCACTCAATCATGACCTGCCCGAGTCCATGCACCACGATATGGCCGGCCTCGTGCTGTCCACCATGGCGCTGAGCATCCTCGTCCATGGGTTGAGCACCCAGCCATTACTAGGGTTCTATGAGCGCCGGCTTACCCGTCCTCGGGCCGACCGGGAGTAAGGCAGCACCTTTCGGAATGACGTAACGGTGCTGACCGAGCGCGTGCGGGCCGGGCGGTAGGCGAGTGAGAGACTCGCGTTATCGCTGGCCCGGATCGCTCGGACAAGCGCGGCCGCGGCTGCGCTGGGCCTCGCGGGTACCGGCTCGGCTGGGGAGCGACGCGTAATGGCGCTGGCGGTCCTTGGCCGGCGCCAGGAGATAGCCGGTCCTGCGCGTGCCTTGTAATGGGATGAGTTCGCCTATATCTGAGCGTTATACTCAACTTTTTTCGTCCGGCCGCCTTCTCCACTCGCCATGGCCGGGCCTGGAGGTCGCTTCATGTCCCGTCTGCAACAGACTCAATTCTCCATCCTCGATCTCGCTCCCATTCGCGCCGGTGAAGATTCCCCGGTGTATGCGCTGCATCGCTCGCTGTCACTGGCGCGGCAGGCCGAGGCGTTGGGCTTCAACCGCTTCTGGGTTGCCGAGCACCACAACATGGACGGCATCGCCAGTGCAGCTACCAGCGTCGTCCTCGGCTATCTGGCTGCCAACACTGATCGCATCCGCCTGGGATCAGGTGGCGTCATGCTGCCCAACCATGCGCCGCTCGTGGTCGCCGAGCAGTTCGGTACGCTGGCCGCGCTCTACCCGGGCCGGATCGAGCTGGGGCTGGGCCGCGCGCCGGGCGCAGACCAGGCGACTGCGCATGCGCTACGCCGGGATCGCCTGGGTAGTGCGGACGACTTCCCGGCTGACGTCGAGGAGCTGGAGCGCCTGCTCGGCCCGCGCCAGCCTGGCCAGCGCGTTATCGCCATGCCCGGCGTGAACAGCAACGTACCGATCTGGCTGCTCGGCTCGAGCCTCTTCAGCGCTCAATTGGCTGCCGCAAAAGGCTTGCCGTATGCCTTCGCCTCGCACTTCGCCCCTCGCTACGTGCACGAGGCCATTCGGATATACCGTGAAAATTTCCGTCCTTCCGGCGTACTGGCCGAACCCTACGTGATGCTGGGGGTGCCGCTGGTGGCTGCCGAGACGGATGAAGAGGCGGAATCTCTCTCAACCACGTCCATGCAGCGTGTGCTGAGCCTGATGCGTGGCCAGAGCCTCGTCATGCAGCCGCCGGTACCGAGCATGCAGGGGCTTTGGTTGCCGCATGAACAGGACGCAGTGGGCAGCTTCCTTGGCATGTCGGTAGTCGGTGGCCCGGAAAAGGTTCGGGCCCGCCTCGACGTGCTGCTCGAGCAGACCAAGGCCGACGAGTTGATCTTCACTGGCGATATCTATGACGAAGCCAAGCGGGCGAAGAGCTTCGAAATCCTGGCAAGCCTGAAGGACTAGGCTACGAGCGGGGCCGCTGCTGCGCATCTTCGGTAGCGGCTCAGGTATTACTCACGAAAGCCGAGCTCAATCGACGGTTCATGCTGACGCGCCTGCTCGAAATCGGCGCGCCAGCCTGGGCAGTGCGGCGTTCTAGGCTTCCATATCGATCACGATACGGCCTTCGATCTGCCCTTTATGCATGCGCTCGAAGATGCTGTTGATATTCTCGAGTGGTTCGGATTTCACCGTCGCCTTCACTTTGCCTTCACCCGCGAAATCGAGGGCTTCCTGTAGGTCCAGGCGAGTGCCGACGATTGAACCGCGAACCGTGGTGCCGTTGAGCACCATATCGAAGATCGACATTGGGAAATCGCCCGCCGGCAGGCCGTTCAAAGCGATCGTGCCGCCCCGTCGCGTCATGCCCATGGCCTGCTCGAATGCCTTGGGCGATACGGCCGTCACAAGTGCGCCATGGGCACCGCCGATTTCCTTCTTCAGGTACGCAGCCGGGTCGGTAGTCAGTGCATTGACCGTAACGGTGGCACCGAGGCGACGGGCAAATTCCAGCTTGCTGTCATCCACATCCACCGCGGCGACGTTCATCCCCATGGCGGTTGCGTACTGAACGGCCATGTGGCCAAGGCCGCCGATGCCTGAAATGACGACCCATTGACCCGGCCGCGTCTCGGTCATCTTCAGGCCCTTGTACACCGTGACACCCGCACAGAGCACCGGTGCGATCTCGACGAAGCTGACGTTGTCGGGCAGGCGGCCGACGAAGTTGGCATCGGCCACCGTGTATTCGGCAAAGCCGCCGTTCACCGAGTAGCCCGTGTTCTGTTGGCTTTCGCAGAGCGTTTCCCAACCACCCATGCAGTGCTCGCAATGTCCGCAGGTCGAATACAACCACGGGACTCCGACGCGATCACCTTCCTTCACGTGTGTGACGCCGGCACCTACCGCGACGACATGGCCAACACCCTCGTGTCCGGGAATGAAAGGCGGGTTGGGCTTGACCGGCCAGTCACCTTCGGCTGCGTGCAGGTCAGTGTGGCAAACCCCTGATGCGGCGATCTTCACGAGAACCTGGCCGGGGCCGACCTCGGGTACCTTCACTTCCTGGATTTCCAACGGTTTGCCGAATGCGTGTACGACGGCAGCTTTCATGGTTTTGGGCATGACAGGATCCTCCTGCGTTCATGACAACGATGCGGTTTGGAAAAACTGCGAGCGAACGATCCCGCGCCGCGCGATGACGAGCATCGCGCGACGACAGCCAGGACGGTTTGATCTACCTCAAGGAAACGCGGCGTGGGCGTTTCCCTGAGGATTAGGTGGCGTCAGAAGAACCCGAGCGGGTTGACGTCGTAGCTGATCAGCAGGTTCTTGGTCTGCTGGTAGTGGTCCAGCATCATCTTGTGCGTTTCGCGACCGATACCGGATTTCTTGTAGCCGCCAAATGCCGCGTGGGCCGGGTAGAGGTGATAGCAGTTCGTCCACACGCGCCCGGCCTTGATGCCTCGGCCAACGCGGTAGGCGCGGTTGATGTCACGGGTCCAGACGCCCGCACCCAGACCGAACTCGGTGTCGTTGGCAATGGCCAGTGCTTCGGCCTCGTCCTTGAAAGTCGTCACGCCGATGACCGGTCCGAAGATCTCCTCCTGGAACACGCGCATCTGGTTGGTGCCCTTGAGGATCGTTGGCTGGATGTAATAGCCGTTGGCCAGGTTGCCTTCAAGCTTCTCGACGCCACCGCCAGTGAGCACCTCCGCGCCTTCCTTCTGGGCGACTTCGAAGTAGGACATGATCTTCTCAAACTGCTGTTGCGAGGCCTGGGCGCCGACAGTGGTCTCGGTGTCCAGGGGATCGCCACGCTTGATCGCCTTGACCTTCTTCATTACTGCTTCCATGAACGGTGCGTAGATGGATTCCTGCACCAGTGCACGTGATGGGCATGTGCAGATCTCTCCCTGGTTCAGGAAGCCGAGCACGACGCCTTCGGCGGCCTTTTCGATGAATTCGGGTTCGGCCTGCATGATGTCTTCGAAGAACAGGTTCGGGGACTTGCCGCCCAGCTCGACCGTCGACGGGATGATGTTCGTGGCAGCGCAGCTGAGGATGTGCGAGCCGACCGGCGTAGATCCGGTGAAGGCGATCTTGGCGATGCGCTTACTGGTAGCCAGCGCTTCGCCCGCTTCACGGCCATAGCCCTGAACGACGTTGAGCACGCCAGGCGGTAGCAGGTCGCCGATCAGTTCACAGAAGAGCGTAATGGACAGTGGCGTCTGCTCGGCAGGCTTGAGCACCACGCAGTTGCCTGCGGCCAGGGCAGGGGCGAGCTTCCAGGCGGCCATGAGCAGCGGGAAGTTCCACGGGATGATCTGCCCGACCACGCCCAGCGGTTCGTGGAAATGATAGGCCGCGGTGTGCTCGTCGATCTCGGCACTGCTGCCTTCCTGAGCCCGGATGCAACCCGCGAAGTAGCGGAAGTGGTCCACGGCGAGCGGTACGTCTGCAGCGAGCGTCTCGCGCACGGGCTTGCCGTTGTCCCAGGTTTCGGCGACGGCGAAGCGCTCCAGGTTCGCTTCCAGGCGGTCGGCAATCTTTAACAGGGTGAGCGAGCGGGCCTGGACGGAGGTCTTGCCCCAGGCGTCGGCGGCGGCGTGGGCAGCGTCGAGCGCACGGTCGATGTCTTCGGCAGTCGAGCGTGGGAATTCCCCGATCACGGAGCCGTTCACGGGCGAGGTGTTGGTGAAATATTGACCTTTGACCGGCGCGACGAACTCGCCACCGATGTAATTCGCGTAACGGGACTCAAGCGTGAGCAGCGCACCTTCGGTGCCGGGCTGGGCATAGCGCATGACTATCTCCTTGGATTTGTTGAATGACGGAGAGACGCACGACTTCATAGCAAGGGGCGGGCCATGCGGCAGAAAGCCACACGGCGTCGCGCTCGCCTCTCCAGCGTAGCGCCGAATGCGTATCGATGTCGGGCCAAGGCCGTTACAGCGTGTGCCATATTCGATACAGGCGTTGCATTGTGGGGTGCACAGTAGGATGCTTCGGGGAGCCGCCCGGGGGCTGGCAGGCAAATGCCTGAAAGCCGAGCGCCCGCCAGCGGACGATTCGTCATCCACCCACCGTGGAGAAGACAACAATGATTGCGAACGCCGAATCACCTCACGCCCAACATGTGCTCGACGTAATCCATGGCAAGGCAGTGCCGGTAGGGCAGGGCGATGCGTCGATTGCCCGTTCGTGGCGCCGCTGCTTCGAGGACCATGCACTGGACCCTGCAACCCAGGGCGAACCCTGTGTGTTGGAGGCGCACCACCTTGCAGAGCGCCGCGCTGCGATGGAGCGGCTGCGCGATGTCTCGACCAAGGCGCTGCAGCGGTTGCAGCGGCACCTGCGTAACGCCAGCCAGGCCGTTCTGCTCACGGACGCCAAGGGCGTGATCCTCGACTGCCTGGCGCATGACAGCCAGCAGGCTGCCTTCAACCAGGCCGGGCTTTGGCCAGGTGCGGACTGGAGCGAGGGGCGGGAGGGTACGAATGGCATCGGCACCTGTGTCGTCGAATGCCAGCCTGTGATCATCTATCGGGACGAGCACTTTCGTACCCGCCACACCCCGCTGACCTGCACGGCATCTCCGGTATTCGATCCCCAGGGTCGGCTACTCGCGGTGCTCGATGTCTCCTCGGCCAGCGCGCATCTCACACGGCAAAGCCAATTCCATACGCTGGCGCTGACCAACGTGTCGGCCAAGGCCATCGAAGCCGGCTATTTCCTGCGTGAACACGCGGCGCACTGGATCCTACACCTGCAGGACGGCGCTGACGGTTTCGGCGGGCTGTCGCAGGGCCTCATCGCGCTTGACGGCGACGGCACCATCCTTGCGGCTGACCAGGGCGCGCTGCACCTGTTGGGCCACGATCGCGCCCGTGTCTGCGGAGCGTCGATTGGCACCTTTTGCGATATCTCCCTGACTGCGCTGTTCGAGCGCGCCCAGGCCCAGCCCGCCGCCGGGTGGACGCTCCGGTTGCACACCGAAGAAACACTGCATGCCTGGTTGCGCCAACCGGTGGGACATAAGCCCGAGCGGACAGTGCCGCAGCCACGACGCGGGGACTCGTCGGCCCCGGTGTTTGCCGATAAGCGGCTTGAGGAAGCACTACGGCGTGCCTGTCGCGTTCATGCCAACGATATCCCCGTCGTGCTCTCGGGCGAGACGGGCGTCGGCAAGGACGTTTTCGCAAAAGCCGTCCATGCGGCCAGTGAACGCGCGAGCAAACCCTTCGTGGCGGTCAACTGCGCTGCGATACCCGAGACATTGATCGAGAGCGAACTGTTCGGCTACCGCCCTGGCAGTTTCACCGGCGCCCGCAAGGAGGGCATGACCGGCAAGCTCGCCGAGGCGCACGGCGGCACGCTGTTTCTCGATGAGATCGGCGACATGCCGGCGGCGATGCAGACTCGTCTGCTGCGGGTTCTGGAGGAACGCCAAGTAGCACCGCTGGGAGGCGGGGCGCCCCAAGCACTCGACATCCGGCTAATCAGCGCCAGCCATCGGGACCTGGACCAGCTGGTGGCAGAGGGTACGTTCCGGGAAGATCTCTACTACCGGATAGGGGGACTGCGCATCGATCTGCCGCCACTGCGCGCACGCACGGATAAACAGGACTTGCTTCACGCCGTGCTGCAACAGGAGACTCATGGCCGCACGTTCGGCATCGAGCCGGCGGCCGAGAGGGCGCTGCTCGATTACGAATGGCCCGGCAACGTGCGCCAATTGAGAACCGTCGTGCGGACGCTGGTCGCGCTATGTGAAGGTGCAACGGTGCGTTGGAGCGACTTGCCCGAGTCGATTCGGCGACCTGCGCCGGTAGTTGAAGCGGACGGTCCCGCGGAAAGCCCGCTGGCCCTGTCCGAGCGTGAAGCGCTGCAACGCGAACTGGACCGCCACGCCTGGCAGGTCAGCCAAACGGCGGATGCGCTGGGTGTCAGCCGCAATACGCTCTATCGCAAGATGCGACGGCATGGAATATCTCGGCCGGACCGCCGGTTCGGCGGGTAGCACATTGCCATTGATCATTTTGGGATGGATGAGGTCCAACGCGGACGTCATGGAGTAAAGCGGCTTACGCCGCTGTTGGTGCAAGGACGCTGAATTATGAAATCGCTGCCCCGCGCGCTTGATCGCACGCTTTTCCTTTTCCTGCTTATTCTGCTTGTCTGGCTGCCGCTGCCAGTGGGGAGTAACCGGGACTGGTCCGTCGGCCTCTTCTCGATGCTCACCTGCCTGCTGGTTGCCGGCTGGATGGGCCTGCAGCTTTTAAGTCCACGACCGCTGAGTCGCAACATTCGCCACGCCAAGCTACCGCTGGCCCTGCTAGGGCTTGCGCAAGGCTGGGTGCTGCTTCAGCTCGTGTTCGGCCTCAGCATGGATGTAGGCGCGAGCTTTAGATACCTGATTCTGGGCATTACCTATTGCGGGCTATACCTGCTCGTCGTGGCGCTGGTTAAAACGCGCAAACGGCTGACGCTGCTGCTCGGCACGCTGGTATGCAGCGGTGCATTTCAGGCGTTCTTCGGCGCGTCAATGACGCTCTCTGGCGTCGAGCACCTGCTGTTTACCGAGAAGCACTTCCACATTGGCCACGCGACTGGAACCTATGTGAACCGCAATCATCTTGCGGGCTACCTCGAACTGACCATCGGCTGTGGCATCGGGCTGTTGCTGGCATTGCGGGACTCAAGCGAATTTCGCTGGCGGCGGCTGCTGGAAACCATGATGGGGCCGAAAGGCCGGCTGCGGCTGGCGCTGGTGGTGATGGTCATCGCCCTGGTGATGAGCCATTCGCGGATGGGCAATACGGCGTTTTTCGCCAGCCTCCTGATCGTGGGCGGCATTTTCGTGTTGATGGACCGCGAAAATCGAATCCGTAATGGCCTGATCCTGGCGAGCGTGCTGCTGATCGATACGCTCGTGGTCAGCCAGTTCTTCGGCCTCGACAAACTCAAGAATCGCATCGTCGAAACGCGCCTGCAGGACGTCGTTGTCGACGGGCAGGTGGTCGAGCAGGCCAACGAGCTGCGTGGCGGCGTGTTTGAGCAGGCACTGCTTCTTGCCCGCGAGCGGCCGCTGACCGGGCAGGGTGCCGGCGCTTTCGAAGCGGTGTTTCCGCCCTATGCGGGCAACATTCCGCTGCACTTCGACCATGCTCACAACGATTTCCTGCAATTTTGGATCGAGTATGGGCTGATTGGCAGTGCGCCGCTGTTGGCGTTCGTGCTGGTATCGCTGGTGTTCGCCATTGGTGCCATGCGTCGGCAATCATCGCTGTACCGCAGCGGGGTCGGATTCGGTACGGCGCTGGCCCTCATCTCCCTGGCCATCCACTCTTTCACAGACTTCAATCTGCAGATCCCGGCGAACGCCGCGACGTTTGTCGTGGTTGCAGCGCTAGCCGTAGTCGCCAATCACCACAGGGTGCCGATGGCGCGGCGCAAGCGCGCCAGCCATACCAGTCGTTTCCATGAACTCGAGCTAAATGCCCGCGAGGGTGACAGGATCCTGCGTCTCGGGACGCAGGGCTGATTGCTGACCAGTTGTCTCACCGCGGCATCCTTAAGGGCCGTTTCTAACCGGGGGACTGCGGTGCCGCCGCAGGCTACGCCGGAAGGCGCAGTGTGAAGCCAGCGGCTGATTTGGGCGTAGGCAGATCCAGTTGCGGGCCTCGCAACAACGCATCTGCATTGCCCGAGGGGCGGGCTGTGATCTATGTCCATCAGGTAGGCATTAAGTCCACGTGCTCATGTCGGCCGCGCCTATCGCTCGAGCGGTGCTCCGTCTGAAGACGTGAGATGCTCGCCGAGATTGGCACTGGATAGGGTCGCCCGGAATAGGGCCGCCCGGACAGGGCCGCCCAGACATGGCGTATCGATTAGCAGGCTACGTGGAGTCGCCACCGGGAACACCCGTCTGCCTACCCGGATGAAAAGGCCGCCCGAGTTCGGGCGGCCTCATGCCGATCAGGTCGCTACGGCACGACTGGACGGAGCAGCCCAGCGCTTGGCCAGCGATAGCCTGTCGGGGATGGCGAACAGGAAACCGAAGTTCATCTTCAGCAGTATCTGCGCGGCGACAATGGGAATGATCACGCCGGCGAGCGTGCCCAGCACCATGTGCACCGCCGGATCATCCACGCCGAACAGGCGATCCAGAATCACTCGTACACCACTGCCCGTAAGAATGTGCATCAGGTAGATGTGCATCGACATGGTGCCGATGAGCAGAACCCAGCGCTTGGGCTGCGCCGCGGCCCACATCGAAACGACGACGGTCAGGTAAATTCCAAGGACTGCAACGGCCAGGGACACAGCGCCACGGTCGACATACTTGCGTTCCAGAACCCCGTGGAACATGTATTCGGCAATGATGAACAGGCCGCCGATGACCAACGTCCACAGAGCAGGACGACGATCAAGGGCCACCGGGTAGGCAGCGAAGCAAACGCCCAACGAGAAGAACACGGCGTTCTGGACGAGAAAATCGCCGACGCCCATGTCGGGCAGGAAGCGCTGGAACGTATAGATGATCGCCCAGAACACCAAGATCGGCAGGTACAGCACACGCGAGCGATACATCACCACCGACACCAAGAACACCATGAACAGGGCATAGAGGAACCAGAATTGCGCCCGCGGGTGCCACAGCAGCTCGAACACCCGATGAAGCGTGAGGTCCCCGTTGGTATAGCGTGCCAGTACCACCTCGATCGTGCCTTGGAGAATGGACCACAGAACGAACGGATAGAACACCGTATCGATCTTGCTGAGCAGGGTGCCACCAGCGCCGCGGCGGTTCATGGTCTGGATGAAAAAGAGTCCGGAAAGGAAGAAAAAGAGAGGCATGTGGAAGCTATAGATCACGCTGTCCATCAGTGCCTGGAGTACCGAAGGCGAGAGTATGCCCGCGCTGACGAGGCCGCGCTCAACATGGCCGATTACAACCAATACGATGCCGATGGCTTTGGCGTAATCGACCCAGTCATTTCTACTGTTCATAAATCCGTCCTTGATCTGGTGAAAGATCGCCCGAAATTCCCGGACACCGGGGTCGCCGGGCATCATCCTTGGACAAAGCTGACTGAACGGAAGGAAGGTCGTTCAAATGGCCAGCCAAGGTCCACCGCCGCGTTCAAGCGGAGGTGTAACGCGTCTTGCGTATCGGGTGCCGGGCCCCTGCGAGCGGCGCTTTGCGAGAACGTCGAGATAGGAAAAAAGCGAGTGGAAGATAACTACGACCCGGGGGTCATCGCCGATCAGACCGCGCTTTTTTCAAATTGCTCCATAGGGAGCTGCGTCCGTTCGTCTGGTGAGAAAAGGAGGGCTGAACGGCAGTGGAGGAGGACGTTTTAGGCAGCGGAAACGCTCGTCCTTGAGCGGTCGGAGTCAGGCTTGCCGTGGCTGTAGACGGCCGAGCAGGCGCTTGACCTTGTGGCGCAGGCTGGATGCTTTCTTCTCAAGCGTGACCTGTAGCGTGCCCAGGTTCATGCCAGGGGTATACATCACGTTGTTCTCGGTGCAATAGACCGGCTTGTTGGCCGCACGCATGATTTCCAGCGCCTGCCGCGGTTCGCTCTCGACGAACAGGGTAGCCTGGGGGTCACTGCGATACACCTTGGCCTTGAACTTGTGATGCATGTTCAGCCGGCGACGTTCGGCGGCGGTCGGCAGGTCGATCATATGCAGCTGTTCGTATTGCACACCGTGGCGTGCCAGCCAGGCTTCGGTCTGCGGACGATACTTTTCCAGGCGGCTCGTGACCACATGCTTCACCTTCACTGAAGGGATTGTCATGGGCAACGTGCGCTCCAGAAACTCGATGTACTTCGGCCCGTCGTCGTTTTCGTCACTGGTCGGGTCGACGCATAGCACGCCATCGATGTCGAAGCAGGCATTGGCCAGACATGGGTGATGCATGATGTTCCATTCGAACACGCGTGGCTGAGGCACCATCTCCAGATGCAGGTCTACGAGCGAGCGGCTGTCGCTCTGCACGAATGCCGCGAGTGTCACGACTTCGCCGGTATACACCGACTTGAGATCTGCCAGAGCTTTCTTGAGAGAGTTGCCGGACGCCACGCTGTCATCGACCAGCAGGATCTTGCGGGCTTCCTGAGGGTGTACCAGATGGCCAAGCTTGTAGCTGCGTGTACTGCCTTTCTTGAGTTCATCGTTGCGGATGAAAGAGTACAGATCAGTCAGGGGAAGGTTCGCCTTGAGGGCAATGATGCTGGCAGCGAGCATTCCGCTCCTGGGGACGCCGACCACCACCTCAATATCACGCGGTAGTTGACTTGCATGCTGGCTGACCAGCCTGGCCAGGTCATTCACGCTTCTGTAGTTCATGGACGTTCCCACTATGCAAATTGACGAAATTAATGCGAATTACGAAGGTCACTTCCGACTCGGTTAAACGAGAATTGTTTCCGGTCTTTCGTTACTGGATGTGAGCGTCCGGCCCATTCGCGGCAATGCCGGCCGTGGCATTGCCTTTTCCATCGTCGTCGTGGGGGCACATTTTCGTGCGTCAGCGAAACTGCCGAAGAATGATTGGCAGCATCTGCATGGCATCGCCGACATAGCGCTTCACGAGCCGCTTGGGTTCCATGCACATGCGATGAAGCCACTCGAGCGACATTTTCTGCATCCACAACGGAGCGCGCTTGACCCTCCCCGACAGGAAATTGATCGAGGCCCCTACACACAAACCAACCCCGGTCGAGCGGCCTTCGTCGAAAAGCATACGGGCCAGCATTTCCTGGCGCGGACATCCGACCGACAGGACGACCAGGTGCGCCGGGTTATCAGCCACGAAATCCAGGCAGGCGCGGACATCATCCGGCCGGTTGATGAAGCCCATCGGCGGATTGTGATGAAGGAAGGTCGCGTTCGGATAAAGCGTACGCATCTTCGCGATATCCTCGACGGCTGCGCCGATCACGCACACCCGCCAAGCGCGTCGCTGGGCGACGCCCATGAGCAGCGCTGTCAGGTCACTGCCCGGGATGACCTCTTGCACAGGTTTGCGCATCAGGGCCAGAAGAGCCTTGAGGACGCGGCTGTCGCACGTGCGGTGGCTCGCCGCCGCATAGGCATGTCGCAGCTTTTCATCGTGCTCCAGCTGAACGATGTGGTTCACGTTGGGTGTGACGATGTAGCTGAACGGCCGTTCGCTCGCATGAATGACATCCTGTACGAGGTCATCCCGGGAGCCATTGAAGAAGTTGATGTCGAACGCGTTCACTTCTGTGGGCTGCGAGCCGTAGGAGAGATCCACGTTGGCGAATTCCGTTTCCTTTTCGTTTTGCATACCTGACCTATCGTCCTAGGTTCGCGCGAAGCATCTTGGTGTGGGTATGCACGTAGTGCAGCACATACAGGAGGAAGCTGTGCGGTGAGGACAGCTTCAGGAATTGGCGGCGGATTTGAAGGTCCTCCTTGAGGGCCTTGAAACGCTGGCGCTCGGAAATACCGGACATGTCGAACACGCACAGCGGGAACGACAATTTCAGCAGCTCTTCGGGCGGAAGGTCCTTCACGAATTCGATGAGCATGCAGTAGTCAGCCGAAAGACGATAATTCTCGCGGAACCGTATCCGATGCCAGCGGATACGGTCGTTGTTGAAGTACATCGACTGGTGGCTCGACAGCATGCCGACCCAAAGCTTGTCCGCATCCTTGGCGGAGTGCGGCACAAGCGGGCCATCATCGCGCTGGGTGTAATAGTCACCCCAAATGAACGAAGGCATCCGCGGTGCCTGCTGAACGGCTGCGGCGACGCGCTCGAGCACATGTTCGTCGGCGAAGGTATCACCGCTGTTCATGAACAGCGTGAACCCGTCCGAGCGAGTGGACTGGTCCAGCCCCTTGTTCATGGCATCGTAGATGCCCTTGTCCTTTTCGGACGTGATCTCGGCACGTGGATCAGAAAGGCTGTTCAGCCATTCCACGCCGCCGTCGGTGGACGCACCGTCAATCACGATCCAGCGGAAGTCGCTGTGGGTCTGGGAAGCGACGCTACGGTACGTCTTCTCCAGCCCAGCGAGGTTGTTCCAATTAATTGTGACGATATTGAACAGCGCCATAATTCACCCAATCGCGGCTTCGGTTAGTGGAGCGCTCCGCCAGGGAGACCTTCGCGTAATACAGGAATAGCGCAGCAGCCAGTCCAAGAATGTCCCCGCCGTACATCAGCGAGTTCGACAGCACCATGTTGAGCAACTGGAACCAGAAGCTCAGTTGCAAGGCGAGCAACAGGGGCCCCTTGTCCTTGCAGCGCTTGATGATGCGCAGGTAGCCGCCGTAGAAAATCAGAGCGATGAACGGCGTCAGGAAGCCGTAGCGGTAATAGACCCCGACGATGCCCACGTCGGAAAGGTAGAACTGTGGGTTGTAGATGGTCGAGAAACCGCCCTGCCATTGCAATGACAATGCACCGAGCCCGATGTACATGTTCTCGGCGACGGCACGCATGGAGATGGAGATCGTCAGATCTCGTACGCTCGGGCCGCCAGTCGCTTCATCGAGCAACGCATGGAACTTGTTGAACTGCGCGGCGTAGAAGTCCGGCATGATGAAATACGACGCCACGAGTACGGTGGCCAACAGCAAGCCCATCTTGAGCAGCGAGTCGATGCGGTTGCGGAAGATCCACAATCCGGCCAGTGCCCAAACGAGCATCGTCTGGCGTGTCTGCATCACAAGCCAGAGATAGGCTGCGAAGAACAGCAGAAGGCCCAGGCGCTTGACGCTGACGTTGTCGCGGAGCTGATACATCAGCATGAACGCTGACAGGCTGACGAAGCTGCCGCCGATACGGTAGCGGTCAGGACGCAGCAGCTCGGCGTTCTCGCCAAGCTCCTTTACGTCGACGTGGAAGCTCACCCCGGCGTTTTCGGGAATGATCTTCAGGTAGTACATGAAGCCAATCGTGGCGCAGAGGCAGCCCACGTAGAGCACGAAGCGTTCTACCTGCTGCTGCGTGGGGTTGGTCTTGAACAACAGGAACAGGGCCGGGAAAAAGATCAGGAAGGCGAAGCTACGCCGTTCCTCCAGCAACCCGTAAATGATCGGTTGGCCCCAGTTCAGCTTCGCCAGAATGGCGGAGGAGAGGGGCAATGCCACACCCATGAACAGGATCCAGAGCGTGGTCTTGGAAAAATAGATGCGCTTCCAGCAGGCGAAGAGCAACGCCGTGGCGCCTAGAATCCCCATGAGATAAAGCTCACGCAGGTAGGGCAGGCCCGCCTTCTTGTCGTCCGTCAGGAAGATACAGCCCGACGCCGCCACCATCAGGAGGAACAGCAGGTTTCGGTATGCGAACAGTTGCCGTAGCAGCACGTCTATCGCTCCATGGTTGATCGTGCAACCGAGCACTTTCCGGGCGCTCGGCGTAGGGGACCTGGCGTTGGCAACGTCAAGTCAATGCGTCCAGGTAAGCCTGGGTATTACGGTGGACACGGTTATCGGCGCGAATCCTGTCCAGCGACCACCACTCGTACTGACCGTGCTGGACGGTCGGCGGCTCGAGCGGAAAATCCTCCGGTAGATCGAGCTGATATCCCATGACCACGTAGTGCGTATTGGGCGAATCATCGTCCTCGCCGAATACGCTGTCTTGATAAAAGTGTTCGTAGATACCCAGCAGGCGGGCGTCGTCCCGGGCAAAGCCGGTCCCGAGTTCGGTCAGCGTGAGACGCGCGAATGCTGCGTCCAGACCTTCGTTCTTCAGGATACGACCGCCAGGCACAAACCAGCACCCCTGAGCAGGACGATTGATCCTCTGTCCCAGCAGGAGTTCCCCGCTCGGCCGACGAACGATGAGATCCATGGAGACCAGCGGTGTACTGGCGACGACTGTCTTGAAGACTTCGTTCTCGAGAAACACGTATCAACCCCTGACTTGATCCTGGTGTTCGACGAACCAGCGATAGGCATCGCGCAGACCGTCTTCCAACCCGATGGTCGCTTCCCAGCCCAGAGACTTGAGGCGCGAGACGTCCATCAGCTTGCGCGGCGTACCGTCCGGCTTGCTGGCGTCGAACACCAGCTTGCCTTGGAATTCGGTCACTTTCGCGACCGTTTCGGCCAGCTCGCGGATCGTGCAGTCGCGGCCGGTGCCCACGTTGATGTGGGAGAGCATCGGCTGGGTATTGGCCTGGTAGGTCTCATCGTCCAGGTTCATGACGTGGACGCTGGCGGCAGCCATGTCATCGACGTGCAGAAATTCACGCATTGGCTTGCCGCTGCCCCAGATCACGACTTCTTCGTCACCGCGCGCTGTCGCTTCGTGGAAGCGGCGCAACAGTGCTGGAATGACGTGGCTGTTCTCGGGGTGATAGTTGTCGTGCGGACCGTAGAGGTTGGTCGGCATGACGCTGCGGTAATCCCGGCCATACTGGCGGTTGTAGCTTTCGCACAGCTTGATGCCGGCGATCTTGGCGATCGCGTACGGCTCGTTGGTTTCTTCGAGTACGCCGGTCAGGAGTGAATCCTCGCGGATCGGCTGGTCGGCATATTTCGGGTAGATGCACGATGAACCCAGGAACAAGAGCTTCTGCACACCCGTGGTGTGGGCGGCGTGCACGATGTTGGCCTCGATCATCAGGTTTTCATAGATGAATTCGGCCGGGTAGGTGTTGTTCGCATGGATACCGCCGACCTTCGCCGCGGCGAGGTACACCTGATTGATGCGCTGCTCTTCGAAGAAGCGCTGTACGGCGGCCTGGTCGAGCAGGTTCAGCGTGTCGCGGCCTGCCGTGACGATGTCGGTGTAGCCCAGGGCCTCGAGGCGACGCACGATGGCCGAGCCGACCATCCCACGATGGCCGGCGACGAAGATGCGCTGGTTTAGGTCGGTCATGATCAGTTCTCCAGGCTAACAGGTACTTCGTGGCCCAACTCCTTGAGCAGGGCATGGCGCTTGGCGGTCTTGAGGTCTTCGCGGACCATCTCCTCGCACATTTCCTGCGCGGTGATTTCCGGTACCCAGCCCAGCTTTTCCTTCGCCTTGGCCGGATCGCCCAGTAGGGTTTCCACTTCGGCCGGACGGAAGTAGCGTGGATCGACACGGACGATCACATCGCCCACGTTAACGGCCGGGGCGCTGTCGCCGGTGATGGCTTCGACCACGGCCTTCTCGTCCACACCGCTGCCTTCGAAGCGCAGGGTGATGCCCAGCTCCTTGGCCGACCAGGTGATGAACTCGCGCACCGAGTACTGCACGCCGGTGGCGATGACGAAGTCTTCAGGCTGCTCCTGCTGCAACATCATCCACTGCATGCGGACGTAGTCCTTGGCATGGCCCCAGTCACGCAGCGCGTCCATGTTGCCCATGTACAGGCACGGCTCGAGGCCCTGCGCGATGTTGGCCAGGCCGCGGGTGATCTTGCGGGTCACGAAGGTCTCGCCACGGCGTGGGGACTCGTGGTTGAACAGCACGCCGTTGCAGGCGTACATGCCGTAGGACTCGCGGTAGTTCACGGTGATCCAGTAGGCGTAGAGCTTGGCGACCGCGTAGGGCGAGCGCGGGTAGAAGGGGGTGGTTTCCTTCTGCGGGATTTCCTGAACCAGGCCGTACAGCTCGGAGGTGGAGGCCTGGTAGAAGCGGGTCTTCTTTTCCAGGCCCAGCAGGCGGATGGCCTCGAGGATGCGCAGGGTACCCATGGCATCGACGTCGGCGGTGTATTCAGGTGCTTCGAAGCTGACCGCGACGTGGGATTGCGCGCCGAGGTTGTAGACCTCGTGCGGCTGCACTTCCTGGATGATGCGGGTCAGGTTGGACGAGTCGGAGAGGTCGCCGTAGTGGAGGGCGAAGTTCTGGTTCTCGACATGCGGGTCCTGGTAGATGTGGTCAACACGCTGAGTGTTGAACAGCGAAGCGCGGCGCTTGATGCCATGCACTTCATAGCCTTTCTCGAGCAGCAATTCGGCGAGGTAGGAGCCGTCCTGACCCGTGATACCTGTGATGAGTGCCCGCTTCTTATCCATTTCGTATACCTACATCCGAGTTAGAAGTTACTAGGTCAATTTCAAATGACTACTGCCGTGCCGGCGCTTGCAGGCAAGCCGCTGGCATCGCCCGATAACGGGCGTCCGAACCATTCGTGGACCTTTCAGATGCCGTGCTGGCGAAGGCCTTGTCATTATCGTGCGGGGCGTTCCGCTCAGCGCCGCTGAGGCGATGGAGTCGAACGGTACCGCCCTGAAGCCGTCTTGCGCTGCATGCCATTGCCAAATGGGCGGCATGGTTACAGACCTGCGGTAGGCGCCGTCGCGTGCGTCGGCGGTGCCTTGTCGAGATCATCCACGCGAGGCTTGTAACCCACCTCGACACAGGCCCCGGAATGATGCATCACGCACTCGCTGGGGTTGTCTGCATCGATCGCGCCAGCCGCTACTGAACCCCGATTAAGGGAAATGCGCTGATGCCGTCTGACCGTTCATCGGGGCAAACGCTGGGATAATCTCGTGCAGTCGGACAACGCCCTTCGCCGTATATTCGAACCGTCAGTAAAAATTAATGTTGAAAAGTGCACATCGAGCAGGTTGAGCCTTCTATTTCAGTGATTTGCAGGCGTTACAAATTTTTCCCGCACGTAGCGGGGCAATGCTCCGTTTCTTGATCCGTAGACGCTTTGTGGGACTTGAGCGCCCCGCATCGGCGATGCTTCCTATGTGACCTCGACGCCCGATTGGATCGGCACTTCTGCATCTATTGCTTGCCTCTCCCTGCGTCCACGCACCGAATTGGAGCCGGCTATCCATTGGGTATCCGCATATCCGGGGCGGATCTGACCACATCGAATGCCTGGGGCAAGTGCGGGACCATGACCTCTTGGTAAAGCTGCTGGTATTGGCGTGCAATGACGCGGGTGTCGAAGCGTTCACGGACCTTCTCGATCGCGCGTTGGCGGAGGGTTCGGTAATCCTCGTGCCGCGCGATCCAGTCTATGCCCTCCGCAAGGCTGACAGGGTCGAAGGGGTCTGCCGCGAAACCATCGTGCCGGTGCGTCACGATGTCCTTCGGACCCGTCGCACCGAAGCAGACCACCGGCGTACCGCAGGCCATTGCCTCAACTAATGTCTTGCCGAACGCCTCCATGACACTCGGGGCCACGAACATGTCGGCTGCGGAATACACCAGCCTGAGTGATACCTCATCGTGGAGGAAGCCGAAGCTCGTGCAGTCGAAGCGAAGCGCGAGGGTTTCTGCAATGCGGGCTTCCAGCTTGCCGAAGAAACACAGGTGGTAACGCGCAGGGTCCAACTCGTTCAATGCGTCCAGATAATGGCCAAAGCCCTTGTAAGGATCCCTGGCGTTGGTCGAACCGCAGAGCACGATCGTTTTGTCGGTATCGAGCCCGAGCAGATTGCGTGCAACGCGTTTGTCGAGGGGAAAGAACGCGGACAGGTCGACCGCATTGCTGATCGTGCGCACGTCGTGATGCTTGAACAGGCCACTTCTGCGCGCTTCCCCCGACAACCAGTCGCTGATCCCCACGAGCTTGAGTGCCTTGGGCAGGTATTTGCGCTTGCGGCGCCATAGGAGGTGCGAGAGGTCAACCTTCGATCGGCTAGCCAGGTGCTTGCATTCACCACAGGCGGACGTGAAACGTTCGCATCCCATGGTGTAATGGCATCCCCCCGTCATGGGCCACATGTCTCGCAAGGTCCAAATCACAGGTTTATCGATCCTCGCCAGATGCCGCAGGTTGACGAGGCCGCCATTGATCCAGTGAAGGTGAATGATGTCCGCCGCTCGATAGGCCGCTGACTGCAGGAAATCGATGCCGACCAGGCCAGTGCTGAAATAGCCTGGCGCCTTGTGGCGATAGAGTTCGGCGGGCAGGACATCCAGTTGGGCGCGCACCATGCCGATGACGCGGCCGCGCCTGCCCACGCAGACAGAGCTCACCGAGTCGTCGCCGTGCGTGTCATGGCTATTCGTGAGCAGGTGGGAGTTCACACCGATGTCCCGAAGCCCGCGGTGCAGCCAGTAGGCGCCTCTGGCCGCGCCCCCGTTCAGATCACCTGCGACGATGTGCAGTACATTCATGACATTCACCGTCCTTCAATGGATAAGGTTTCCAATCCTTGAGCGGTCCGTACGGTGTTGCCTCGGCTCGGACGTTCAGCGTGTGTTGCGAATCTCCTGTCGCGTGTACCAGCGATGCGAGGCGATCATCGCGATGACCACCAGCGCGGTGTAGATCAGAACGCTCGCCATGGCAAAGGCGGCGACGGTCGAAAGGGCAGCACCCAGCCAGAGCGCGCCGATCATCAAGGCACCGACTCGAAGCACCGTGCTGACGATTTCAAACGCGAGAAACTTTCCCTGCAGAGAAAGCGCCGGCACCGCGACCGTGCAGGGCCGGCTGATGAAGACGGCGTATTCGGCGATCGCAAGCCAGCGTGCCTGCTCACCTGCGGCGTACCACTGCGGTCCAAAAACAAAGGCGAATAAATCTGGCCCAAGCACGACGACTGTGCCGAACGGGATGCAGCCAACCAGGGCAAGACCCGCCACCGCCTTGCCCAGCATACCGGCAATGGGCTGCCGCTCATGGATCGCGCTGACGATCCGCGGGTAATACACATCGGTCACTGACTTGCCAATCAACTGGGTCGGCATCGTCAGCGCCTGCCGACACAACGCGAAGAATCCGGCCGCAGCCGGACCGAAGAAGCCTGCGAGAACGAGGGTCGGTAAATGTTGTGATACCGCATTGATCAACATTTGTGGTGCGCGGTACAGGGGGAAGTCATGATAGCGGCGAGCAATCGTAGCGAGCGGGGCGGGGCGTTCACTCGGATTCTCGCCAGTCGGAAGAGGGCTCTTCGATGCGCTCCGTTGGTAGGCGAGCCCGAGCATCGCGGCCTGCAGCGCAGGTCCGAAGCCGGTCGTTACGATAAGCATGCCAGGTGTGGCATGCAGTAGCCCGCCGAGAACCCGCAATCCGTTGTGCACAAGCGAGTGGGACACGGCGACCTTAGCCGTCAGAACATATCGTTGTTGGCGGATCATCCATTGCTGTGCGATCTCCAGCGCGCATCCGGCAAGCATGACGAGCGGCAGCAGCCATAGGTAGGTTTCGACCGCCTGGACCCCAAGGCTATCGACCCATGCGGGGCCGGCCGTGAGGCAGACGAGCATCGTCAGCGAGGTCACGACCAGTGCCACGAGCACCGAAAGCCGAATGATCGCCCGCGCGTCGTCATCGTGCCTTGGCAATACGATAGCCATGGGATAGGTCAGTGCGGCGACCGGGGTCAGCATCCACACCAGGCCCATGAATACACCCAATGCGCCATAGGCATCGGGACCGTACAGGCGCGTAATGATTGGCATGACCGCCAGCGTGACCGCCTGCGCACCGGCGGTGCCAGATACGACGGTGAGGATATTACGCAGCACACGATTGCCGAGCAGGCCGGCCACCAGGCCAGGTCGCTGACGCAGGGGGATATCGCCAGGAAGGTCGTCTGCCGTTCGCATGTTCACGTCCATGTCCACGACGGCGTGCTCACGGGGCGGACGAGTAGCCCTTCGCCCCGCATAACGGCCGTTTGGAATACCGGTATTACGTCTGTGTGCCTAGAGACAGCCGCTGGATTCAGGCCACCGCTGGCGATACGTCAGATTGCGCGAAGCACGAGCAACATCGAGCGCAGACACGGGACGTCAGGTGCCTACCGCTGGCAATGGGGTATCGGGAGAAAGGCTGGGCTCGACCCTACCCAAAGCGTAGGAAGAGGCTAGCCGATCTTTCTAAATCCGCCGCAACCGTTGGTCGGTTGGCGATATCGGTGTGGCAGCCTGGAGAAGCGGCGTGAAAGGACATGGTCCGTTGTCACGGAAAAGCGGGCAGCCCGGCGGGTACACGATCGAGCAGGCGACGTGTCTAGGGCGAAGGGGGGCGCAAAATCCGGCGTCGCCGGTATAGATGGGAGAGTGCTTATCGATGAATCAGCACGGATTCAATCCGATTGTTCTCGTGCTGCAGACGGACAGCCGGTGGGCTTCGGCCCATTAAACGTGTCGCTACCTCTGGGAGGTCTACGCCGCCTGGCAGGCGACTGCATGTGCAGCCGCCTGCCAGAGCGGCCTGGATCAGTTCTCCAGGCTAACAGGTACTTCATGACCCAGCTCTTTGAGCAGGGCATGGCGCTTGGCGGTCTTGAGGTCTTCGCGGACCATCTCCTCGCACATTTCCTGCGCGGTGATTTCCGGTACCCAGCCCAGCTTTTCCTTCGCCTTGGCCGGATCGCCCAGTAGGGTTTCCACTTCGGCCGGACGGAAGTAGCGTGGATCGACACGGACGATCACATCGCCCACGTTAACGGCCGGGGCGCTGTCGCCGGTGATGGCTTCGACCACGGCCTTCTCGTCCACACCGCTGCCTTCGAAGCGCAGGGTGATGCCCAGCTCCTTGGCCGACCAGGTGATGAACTCGCGCACCGAGTACTGCACGCCGGTGGCGATGACGAAGTCTTCAGGCTGCTCCTGCTGCAACATCATCCACTGCATGCGGACGTAGTCCTTGGCATGGCCCCAGTCACGCAGCGCGTCCATGTTGCCCATGTACAGGCACGGCTCGAGGCCCTGCGCGATGTTGGCCAGGCCGCGGGTGATCTTGCGGGTCACGAAGGTTTCGCCACGGCGCGGGGACTCGTGGTTGAACAGCACGCCGTTGCAGGCGTACATGCCGTAGGACTCGCGGTAGTTCACGGTGATCCAGTAGGCGTAGAGCTTGGCGACCGCGTAAGGCGAGCGTGGGTAGAAGGGCGTGGTTTCCTTCTGGGGGATTTCCTGCACCAGGCCGTACAGCTCGGAGGTGGAGGCCTGGTAGAAGCGGGTCTTCTTTTCCAGGCCCAGCAGGCGGATGGCCTCGAGAATACGCAGGGTGCCCATGGCATCGACGTCTGCGGTGTATTCAGGTGCTTCGAAGCTGACCGCGACGTGGGATTGCGCGCCGAGGTTGTAGACCTCGTGCGGCTGCACTTCCTGGATGATGCGGGTCAGGTTGGACGAGTCGGAGAGGTCGCCGTAGTGGAGGGCGAAGTTCTGGTTCTCGACATGCGGGTCCTGGTAGATGTGGTCAACACGCTGAGTGTTGAACAGCGAAGCGCGGCGCTTGATGCCATGCACTTCATAGCCTTTCTCGAGCAGCAATTCGGCGAGGTAGGAGCCGTCCTGACCCGTGATACCTGTGATGAGAGCTCGTTTCTTTTCCATGGTTTTACCTGCGTCCGAATCGTGTAAATAGGTCATTTGCAACGTACGTTCACGCTGCAATCAGAAGAATGGAACTGGGGCATCCGCAAACTGCTGCCGGTCAGACAGCGAAAATCTCGATTGGCTCCTTGGCGCGATTACTTAAACCACGGACTAACGCCCGCGGGTTTGCAATGCAGCGTCCTTGGTGGCGCTGGGCGTCGAACGTATCGGCTCTGCCTTTTTTTGTTGCTTGGCCTGACGGGCCCGGCGCAGCTTTTCTTCGATCAGGCCCCGAATGCGCTCCGCAAAGCCAAAGAGGATCATCCTCGGCGTCGGGAATCGATAGAAGAACCGGTAGATGTCGTATTCAGCCTTCGCCGCCGATGCGCTTGTTTCGGGCTGACGGACCAGGCCGATGCCTTCACCTTCGATATCGTGTGCCACGCTCAACTCCATCGGCTTCATCGCCAGGCTGAAATTGAGTTCGCCGCGTGAAGCCGTACGTGTCAGCTGCAGCTGGTTGCCGCAGGTCTTCGCGCCATAGAGATTGACGACGAAGTCGTAGTTGGCGAGACGCGGGTTCATTCGCTTCAGGCTGTCGGGATGCAATTCGCAGTAGGCGTCATAGATCGCAAGGGCATCATCGAATTTGCCGAAGCGGTATTCCCGTGGCTGTTGCTGGATCGGCACCTGGAAGCGCGATGATGCGTTGCTGAAGTGCTGCCCTGGATCACCGAAGTTGGTGCTCAGCGCCAGGTACGGGTAGGCGAAATAGAGGTTGTGGGTGATGAGGTAAGCGTTGTGCAGCTTAAGCCATGAAGATTCCGGCCAGTTGCGGATGTCCTGTGGGATACCCTCGACCTTGGTCAGATCCGTGCCGTGTTGGGCAAGCCATGTGCGGAATTCGCGCCAGCGCTCGCGGGACCATGCCTGGCCCCAGGACGCCGCCAATTGCAGGAAGTAAACGTCCGAATCACCATTGTCGATCGGCATGAACGGCAGTGCAGCGGTCTGGTTGAACTGTTGGCTGTACAGGCTGATGCCGGCAACCCGGGGATCATGCTCATAAGCCGTCAGGGCCCGGTGCGTGTAATCGTAAAAGTAGGGCGACACGAACAAGTCATCTTCCAGCACGATGACGTCGCCGTATTCCTCGGTCAGGTCGCCGCATGCCAGGACGTGCTGACGCAGACCCATACGTGTTTCACGACGAATGACGCGCTTTTCACCGTAGGGCCAGTCGAACGCATCCGCGACGTGCCCCGGCTCCGGGTCGCCGCTGTTGTCAAGACTGATGACGAGCCGTATGCCACCTTCCGGGTAATGCGCGCGCTTTAGCGATCCGAGCAGACGTGTCAGGCTCTTGGGCCGGTTGTAGCCGATAACGATGAGGGTCGGGTTCGGTCTCATGGTGCCTGTCCTGATGTCCATAAACGTTGTATCCAGTTCGGTCCTGGCTCAAGCCGCCCGCAGCGTGCGTTTGCGATGCGCCTGTACGAGCACGATGAGCATCAATGCGCTGTAGATGACGATGCTTGACACAGCAAAAGCCATGACCGTGTATAGCGCTTCGTCCAGCAACAACACGCCTAGCATCAGGGCGCCGATGCGCAGGGCTGTGCTGACCACTTCGAAGACGAGAAACCATCCCTGCATGTTCAACACGGGCACCGCGACCGTGCACGGGCGGCTCACCAGAATCAGGTATTCAGCCAACGCCAGCCAGCGCGCGAACTCACCTGCAATTTCCCACTGGTGGCCGAATACGAGTGCGAACAGCCAGGGGCCAGCCACGAAGACCGTGCCGAAGGGCAGGAGTCCGACCAGACCCAGCGCCAGGGTTGCCTTGAGCAGCAGGCCGCCAATGGCCTCCCCATCATGGGCTGCCTTCGAGAGGCGGGGGTAGTACACGTCCGCAACGGATTTGCCGATAAGGTTGGTCGGCATGCTCAGCGTCTGCTTGCAGAGTGCGAAGAAACCAGCCGCCGCCGCGCCGAAGTAGGCCGCCAACACGAGTGTCGGCAGGTTCTGTGACAGCGTGTTGATCAGCAGCTGTGGAAAGCGATAACAGGGAAAATCAATGTGCCGCTTCGCCATTTCCCACATCGTGGCGGGTGGCGGTTCGTTCGGTTCCGTAGGCTCGCTGCGTGCATTGCGGTCCTTGTCCGCCACGCGCTTGACCCCGACCATCAACATCAGCGCCTGAAGCGCCTGGCTGAACGCGGTGGTGCACAGCAATACGACAACCGTCGGGTGAATCAGACCGGCGAGGCAGCGCCCGCCATTGAACAATATCGAGTGCAGGATGCCGGTCGTGGCTGTGACACGGAACGCCTGCTTGCGGAACAGCCATTGCTGGATCATCTCCAGCACGGCTGCACTGAACATGGTGAATGGCAGGAGAAGAAGGTAGGGCTCGACCGCCTGGACATCCAGGACGCTGGCGAGCTGGTGCCCCCAGAGCGTTAGACCGATGCCGGCAAGCACGGAGAACACCGCACCTGTGACCAGCGAGAGACGTATGAGGCTGAGCGCATCGGCATCCCGTTTGGGGAGCACGATACCCATCGGGTAGGTCAGGGCTGCGACCGGTACCGTCATCATGACGAGGCTGAGGAAAACCCCAAGTACCCCGTAGGCTTCAGGTCCGTACAGACGCGTGATGACGGGCATCAAGGCCATGGTCACGGCTTGCGCGCCTGCCGTACCGGTCACCACCGTCAGAATGTTGCGAAGCAGCTTGTTGCCTGACGCCCTCGCCATCAATCCGCCGAGGCGGCCCTGTCGGCCGCCTTCGGCTACATCGTGAGCCATCCCCACCTTCGATTCCTTATCAGGCACTGAGCGCCTTTCGCCCCATACCGTAGTAATCGAAGCCGTCGCGGTTGATCTGGACGGGATCGTACTGGTTGCGGCCGTCAAAGATCAGCGGCTGCTTGAGCAGCTTCTTCAGAGCCTTGAAGTCGGGGCGACGGAACGGCTTCCACTCGGTGACGAGCAGCAGGGCGTCGGCGTCTATGGCCGCCTCGTATTGACCCTCGGTGATCTCCAGTACGCCATCCTTGAAGTAGGCCTCAGGGAATTCGCGAACGGCGGTCTCGGAGGCGATCGGGTCGAAGGCACGGACCTTGGCGCCAGCCTTGATCAGACTGTTGATCAGCACCACGCTCGGCGCTTCGCGCATGTCGTCGGTCCCGGGCTTGAAGGCCAGGCCCCAGACGCAGAACGTGCGGCCTTCGAGATTCCCGTTGAAGTGGGCATTGATCTTGTTGAACAGCGACTGCTTCTGCTGTTCATTACGCGCCTCGACGGCCTCGAGCAACTTGGGCTCGAAATCATTCTGTTGGGCGATGTTGATCAGGGCCTTCACGTCTTTCGGGAAGCAGGAGCCGCCGTAGCCGAGACCGGCGTAGATGAAGTGGTAGCCGATACGCTGGTCGGAGCCGATGCCCAGGCGAACGTTTTCCACGTCCACGTCCAAACGATCACACAGGCTGGCGATTTCGTTCATGAACGAGATCTTGGTCGCGAGCATGGCGTTCGCGGCGTACTTGGTCATTTCCGCATCGCGAATACCCATCATCATCATGCGTGGATGGTTGCGGATGAAGGGTGCGTAGAGCTCGGTCATGACCTTGCGCGCCCATTCGCTCTCGGTGCCGACAACGATGCGATCCGGGTGCATGAAGTCGTCGACCGCGGCGCCTTCCTTCAGGAATTCAGGGTTCGAGACAACATCGAATTCGATCTGTACGCCGCGCTCCTGAAGCTGTTCGGCGATGGTGGCACGTACCATGTCGCCGGTCCCGACCGGAACGGTCGACTTGTTGACGACGATGGTGGGGCGCTCCATCAGGCTGCCGATCTGGCGAGCCACTTCGACGACATAGCGCAGGTCAGCGGAGCCGTCTTCGCCTGGCGGGGTGCCAACGGCGATGAACAGCAGGTCCGAATGCGCCATGGCATCGGAAAGCTGGGTCGTGAAGTGCAGACGCTTGGCTTCGAAGTTCTCGGTTACAACGGTTTCGAGACCCGGCTCATAGATCGGCAGGATGCCCTTCTTGAGGTTCTCGATCTTCTTGGGGTCGACGTCGACGCAATGGACGGTGTTGCCCATCTCCGCGATGCATGCGCCGGTAACAAGTCCGACGTAGCCGGTTCCGATAACTGTGATGTGCATGAAGAGGTCCTCTCCTTGAAACTAAGCCATTGCGTCAACCGCCATGCCATCGTGGCATGGCGGTATGGTTCGTGGTGGGGCAGGCCGTATCCGACCGAGCAGATTAGTAGATGTTTCGTGAGAACAGCGTAAAAGGCGTTTTTATAAGGATTTTGAAGTCCAGCCACAGAGACCAGTTGTTGATATACGCCAGGTCCTGCTCGACGCGCTGTTGCATCTTTTCCAGCGTTTCGGTCTCGCCGCGGTGGCCGGTCACCTGAGCCAGACCGGTAATGCCGGGCTTGATTCGGTGACGCGCCATGTAGGCGAGGATCTTGTCGCTGTAGAAATCATTATGAGTTACAGCGTGCGGACGCGGGCCCACCAGGGACATCTCACCGCGCAGCACGTTGAACAGCTGTGGCAGTTCATCGATAGATGTCCGGCGGATGAAGCGCCCAACGGGTGTCACGCGGTCATCGTTGCGCGTTGCCTGCTTGACCACGTTGTCGTCGTGCACACGCATGGAGCGGAATTTGAAGATCTGGATGACTTCACCGTTCCAGCCGTGTCGTGGCTGGCGGAAGAAGACAGGGCCGGGCGATGACAGTTTCACAGCGATCGCAGTCCCGATCAGGAGCGGGCTAAGCGCCAGGATGGCCAAGAGGGCGATGCTGCGGTCGATAAGGCCTTTGCTAAACACTGCCGCCGGGTGCGAGCTCAGCGGCGCCTCGTTGAGATAGATTGCAGGGAGCTGTTCGATCTGCCCCATGGACTGGTTGAGCAGCGGCATGTTGCCGAAGTCGGGCACCCAGACGACGTCCACGCTCATGTCCAGCAGGCCGAGGTAAAGCTGCTCGATGCGCGCCATCTCTTCGAGGGTCACGGCGATATACACCCGGCGAACGCCGTACTGTTCGGTGATTTCACGTAGGTTCGGCAGGTTGCCAAGCACTGGGAAACGGCCGTCGCGGGTGTGGTCTTCCTCCGCGGAAGGCACCATGCCCATCAGTGGAATGCGGTTGGATGCATGCAGGCGCTCGGCCAGGTCATAGGCTCGCGGGCTGCTGCCGACGATGATGGCGGTACGTTCGCGGTTCAGCCTGCGGGCGTGAAGCATCGCGATGTAGCGCAATGGCACGAAGGCGATAGCCTGAGCGACGAAGCCCAATAGTGCCCATTTAAGGATGATCTCGGTTGCGAACAGGTTGACGCTTGCGCTCGCGTAGACAATGACGGCAAGGCCAGCCAGAAGGGTAAGCCAGCCTCCGGCCAGGTGCAGCAGGCCGGACACATAGCTGTAGCGCTTGTGATACACGCGCATCAGCATGTAAGCCGGTACGGAGCCGAGCACCGTGAGTGCTATGAGAAGCCGGTACTCGGTAGGGACCACACCGAAGCGATCGATCACGAGGTAGCAAAGCACTGCGCTGACCAGCGTGATGCCGCACAACCATTGACTCCAGAACGTGAGGCCATGGCGATTGGCCGCAGGATTGGTACGTGGAGCAATCATTGAAGCGCCTCCTGGCAGATTTGCTGTCGAGTCTTGAGGGTTGAAGCCAGGCTCCAACACAACGGAGCCGTAGTACCGGTGCCTTGGGCAACGGCATAAATGAATTTCGCGATTTCGGAGCTGTGCGACGCTGCGCGAGAGGCCGCCTTCAGGATTCGTGCACGGTCCTCGACGGAGAGGTCGGCCCATGCGCGCAAGCCGATCTGGGCAAGTTCACGGTCGACTTCGTGATGACCGCCTCCCGTTTCGATGGCGCGTTGCAGCGCATGACTGAACGACGCATCGACTTCGCCGAGTTGCCATTTCGCATAGACCATACGTACCCACGTCCAGGGCCAATCAGGCCGCGCCTCCAGTGATCGTTCAAAAGCCATGCGGGCTGCGACCATGTCGTCATGGTCGGGCGCCGCGTCTCTGTTCCAGGCATAAACCCGACCGAGTCGGTCGAGGTATTCACCATTGGCGACCGGGTATGAATCGGCGGCCTCGAGCGCGGCTTCTTTGGCTTTTGTTCGCGCGCTTTCTGAAGGAGCTTCCTTCAGCGTTTCCCAGTACTGCAGATACCGCTCTGCGCGGTAGCTGGCGATCCCTGCCTTAAGCATCGAGAATGCGAGCCCCGCAATGACGAGGGCGCCAATCAGGCCGGCGATCGCGGCGAAGCGATAACGCGGTGGCAAGTCGGTCGCCGACACTTGCGAAGTTCGTGATTCGCTGACACTGATCTCCATGTCTGGTTCCCGAAAATCATCCGTAATGTGATTTTTCCGACAAAAGCTGCCTCTTATTCCGCTGATCGGTAGCGGATATCAGCAGAGTCTCGTAGGCAGATGAACGCTGTGCGTTGCCGGTTTGTTGCACCGACGAATGGGCGCTTGGGGACGTGCGCTCTCGGTGGTTGGAGGCAGTGGCCCGGCTGGGCCTCTGCGTCCCTCGCGAGGAGCATGCCGCCGAAACGAACGCCGGCGGACACCTCGCTGAATGGGCCGCACCGCTCATCTATCGAGCGCTGCGGCCAGGCGGCTGTTAAGCCTTGGCTTCGCTGTAGCCGTGGTGGTCGTAGTAGCCGACGTACTTGCCGTACTTGGCGGCTTTCTTGATGTCCACCTGGTTCAGGATCACACCGGTGATCGAGGCATTGTTCTGCAGAAGCTGACCAATGCTGCGCTGTACCAGCGGGATCGAAGTCGCTTCGGACTTGACCACGTAGACCACGGAGTCGGCGATGGTCGAGAGCAGGACCGAGTCGCTCACCGCCTGGCTTGGCGGGGAGTCGATGATGATGCGCTCGTAGTGACCCTTCGCCATTTCCAGGAACTTGGCGAAACGCGGCGAGGCGAGCAGTTCCAGCGGGTTCGGCGGTACGACGCCGGCCGGCAGGATATCGATGCTGCCTACGGTACGGATGCAGTCGTCGGCCTTGGCCGTGCCTGCCATGAGGTTCGCCAGGCCCGGAGTACCGGCCGGGAAGTCGAACGCCTTGGCGATCGTCGGGCGGCGCATGTCCGCATCGATCAGCAGGACCTTGTGCAGCTGGCCCATGGCGAAGGCCAGGTTGGCTGCAACCGAGCTCTTGCCTTCGCCGGGAACGGACGAGGTGACAACCACGACCTGCTTGGGACTGTTCATGTCCGCCAGTGTCATGCTCGTACGGATCGTCCGCACCGCTTCGCAGAAGCGTTTGTCCTCGCCCTTCTCGAACAGGTGCTGAACCTGCTTGGCCTGCTTGCGGTTGACCAGCGGCAGGATGCCCAGTACCGGCAGGTTGAGCTTGCTCTCGATGTCGTCGGTGCTCTTGAACGTGTTGTTGAGCACGTCCAGCGCCAGCGCAGCGATGATGCCGATGATCAGCGACAGCGCGAAGGCAACGGCAATGATCAGCTGCTTGTTCGGCGCGGCAGGTTTGGCAGGCGGGATGGCCTTGTCAACGATACGCGCATTGGTCGAGCCCATATCGGCTGTGGCAGCGGTTTCACGCAGACGCGTCATGAAGGTGTCGTAGAGCTGACGGTTGCTGTCCACGTCGCGCTGCAGTTCGCGCAGCTTGAACTCCTTGCGGGAGATGTCCTGGATCTGGTCCTTGTTCTTGTTGAACGAGGCGCGCAGGGACTGCTCATTCGCCGCGGCCAGCTGGTAGTTACGCTCGATACCGGCAACGACCTGCTCCACCTGTGCCTTGAGGCTGGCAGTGGCAGCGCTGAGCTCCGTACGGGCGGCAACCATCGCAGGGTGGCGATCACCATAGCGGCGCGAGACTTCTTCCACCTGTGCCCGTGCACGGGCTTGCTCAGCCTTGAACTGCTGGATCAGCGGATGGCCCAGAACCGCTGGCACGCTGGCCAAACGTTCCCAACCCAGGCTTTCCATGCGACGAACCTGATCGTACTGGCTCTGCGCTTCGGCGCGCTGGCGAGCAGCGTCGATCATGCGATCGCCCGTCAGGGACAGCTCGTTTGCGCTGATGGTGGACACGCCACCGACGTCAACCAGGCCTTCGGCTTCGCGGTAGGCCTGCAGGCGATCCTCGGCTTCCTGCAGCGAAGCGCGCAGTTCGGTTAGACGGCCATTCATCCAGTTCGACGACGACATGGACATTTCCATCTGCGCTTCGAGCTGGCTGTCGATGTAGTTCTGTGCGATCGAGTTCGCGGCGGCAGCAGCGCTCAGGCTGTCACCCATGTCCACCGATATATAGACCAGTTGGCTCTTGCCTTCGATGGTCGCGCTGGTACGTGCCATGAGGTTGTTGACGACGTGGTCAAAGATCTCGGCTTCGGTCGCTGCCTTGTTGCCGCCGAATTCGTCATCGCTGAACAGGTTGCGGACCCAGCTGACGATGGCCGAGAAGTCGATCAGCGGCGCGGGCTGCTGGCGCGGATCGAGATCAGGATGCTCGGTCAGGTTCAGTTCACGCACAACGCGCTCTGCGACGCCGCGGCTCTTGATCAGGCCGAGCTGCGTTTGCAGATACTCGCTGATCTGATTACCGGCGTCATAGGTCGGCTGGAAGTTGATGACCTGGTTGTTGCGGCTCTCGATCATCACCGAGCTGGTGCCGCGATAGGTTGGCGCCATGCTCATGACCACGAGCGCGGCCAGCATGGTGATGATGGCTACGAGTGACAGAATGCTGAGCTTGCGGGACCAGATGGCTCGCCAGATGCGCTTGAGGTCGATGTAGTCGCTATCGTCCTCGGACGATTGCACCTGCCAGGGCAGGTCGGTGCGAACTGGGCTGTTCATCAAAAGAATCCCTGCTCGATAGTGATGGTGTCGCCGGGCGATACCTGGCTGCTAAGGGTGGCTTTCTCGATCTTACGATCGGAGTCGGAGCCACGGATGATGGTGATTCGCTTGGTGGATGCGCGCTCGGTCAGGCCGCCGGCCAGCGCGATGGCGCGGTCCAGGGTCAAGCCAGGCTGATAGGGATAGCCACCAGGCGCTTTCACTTCACCGCTGATGTAGAACTCGCGGTAGGTGATGACGCTGACCGATACGCGAGGATCGACCAAGAAGCCTTTCTGCAGTTCTTCGGCGATGAGGCGCTGGATCTGGCCCGGCGTTTTGCCGCTGGCGTCGATCTCGCCGATGAAGGGATAGGTGAAGGTGCCAGCGTCGTTGAGTCGGATCTCGTCATAGCTGAGATCGGGCTCACCGAATACATGGATTTTTAGAATATCGCCGGAACTTAACTTGTACTGAGCGTTAGCGTGGCCGTAGCCCGCCAGGCACATCATGAACAACAGCGATAGCGCACGAATGACGGTTTTCGCAGACATAAGATCATTCCCTCCTTGACGGGTGTCTCCCAATGGAACCGGCGAAACTCAGACCGGGATAGAAGGACCGCTTGTGCGGCCCTTCGTTCCCAACAATGGTCAGAGACTGAGCGCGACGCCCAGTGTGTAAATGTTGCGTTTGTAGTTGCGGAAATCGACGTTCGAGTCGTTGTCCAGGTGGCGGTAGCCGAGCGTTACGTCTACCCAGCGTACGGGCGAGTAGGTGATACCCGCGCCATAGGCAGTCAGGTCGTCATCACGGCCAGAGCTCTTGTACTCACGGTCGGCGACGCGGTATTCCAGTTCGGTGCTGATGAACGGCGACCATTCGTGTTTCCAGCCCAGCGCGGTGGTCTGGGTGCGCACGGTGCTTGCGCCGCTGTCGCCTTCGTCGAAGGCGCGACGGCTGGTCAGACGGAACGTGGAGTAGGTGCGCGGGCTGTACGCGACCCCCACTTCCCACATCGGCGTGGTGTAGTCGCTACGCGTGCTGCTGTCGAAGTTCTTGCGCTGTGCGCCCAGTCGAACCGTACCCGAGGTCTTCGCGGTCGCGTCCCATGTCGCACCACCCAGAATCGCGTAGTTGGTGCTATCGCGGCGGGCCGAGCTCAGCTTGTAGTCATAGTCGGTGATACGGCCTTCGAGCAGCGTACGGGTACGTGCGCCCAGGCGGTGGTACCAGACGGTGTTGAACTGTGTGCTGTCGAATTCACGGTCATCATTCAGTCCGCCGCCGTTGTAATAGCGACGGGCCTCGTAGTTAGCGCCAAACGCTAGCTGGTTTTGAGCTTCGCGCGCGCCAAAGGTGTAGGTAGCACCGGCAAGCGCCCGGCTGTATTTGTCGTTCTCGTCCGTTGACTGAACAATGTACTCGGTGCTGTTATCGCCGTCGACCGGGTTGTCGTTCATCCAATAGAACTTGTCCGCGACATCTTCGACGCGGTGGTATTGCAGGTTCCAATCCAGGCGGTGACGGGACGTGAACTCCATGACGCTACGCAGGACCAGGTGGTGGTCCGTATTGGTAGCTTTAGAATCGGAGTGATAGATATCCCTGCTGAGACTGTATTCGAGCTGATAAGCGCTGTTGCGGTCTTCGGCGCTGAGCAGGAACGTCGGGTTGATTGTGGTAATCCACGAGGAGGTCTTGTCACTGCGACGAGCCCGGATGTTGTCATCGTAGGACTCGCTTACCTGGAGCGTGGGGGTGAACTCGAAACCCTGGATGTTCATGCTCGCGGGTTCGATGGCCATTGCGTTGGCCGAGACGGTGCCGACAACAGAGGCGGCGAGTAGCTTGGGTAACTTCATCTGTTGAATCCGTTCTAATTAATAGGAAAGTGTTGGCATGGCTCTGCGACGTCAGCTCGCGCTGGCCGTCGTGCGAACTGCCGAGCCGCCACCGGATCCACCTGCGGGGAGTGCCACATCCTGCCCCGTGCCGAAGCGTGACTCCCGCGCGCCTGCGGCGGTCGGTTGCTCTTCGGTCAACGCGGCAACCACGAGCTCGAGTTGGTCGGGCGCCAGGCTGGCTATGACCTCGATAATCTCGTTTAGTTGATCCGGTGCTGCTGTAAATGCGGCTTTCGCCACAGTTACAGCCTGGTCAGGATATAGGGTTACCGCAGCGCCGACGATTTCCGCCGCATTTCCGTCGCATCGCTTTACCCAGTCGGTCACGGTACGTTCGAGTGCCGCGGCATCGGCACCCTTCGGTACAAACGCTTCGGCGGGCTGTTCGCACTGGACTACCGGCTCGGCGGTCTGGGCGAATGCATGGCCTGCAGAAAGGGCCATGCTTACAGCTACGGCAAATATGGTCTTACGCATGATCAACATCCTTTGTCTGACGGCTGCTGTTGGCGCACTTGCCCTTTCGGCTGCCAGAAGTCCGGAAGCGCGACTTGGACAGCGGACTGGCTGAAAGGTGCCCTTCGGCACGCTACCGCCCATGGGCCAACTTCCAGAGGCGATACAAGCAACTGCATTCCGCCATGGCGGGCTGCAGGGAAATCGATATTCGAGTAGGGCCTTCAGCGTCAGGCTGAAAGACTCATTATTGGGGCCATCACCGCGGATGGGTGCGCGAGCATGTTCATCAGTAGAACCACTCGCTGTGTGCCATCGGCTACCTTGAACAGCGCGTCCATGTCCGGGCACGGCCGGTTTTCTTGCGCGCCGTAGGTGTAGGGCGTCAGCGAGGCCTGGATGGACGCGGCGCAGCGCTGTCGAATACCCGCAATGAGTTCATCACTGACGGGGCACGGCTGGCCGTTGAATGCCACGACGCGCGCGACACCACGGGTCGCGCGCAGCGACGACCAGTTGGTTTCCGCTGCGAGGTAGACGAAGAGATAACCAGGGAAGAGGGGCTGTGACGACGCTTGCGCCCCGGTGGCCTTGCGGCTAGGGATGATCGGGCAGTAGGTTTCGAACGATTGCCGTGTCAGGTGTTCCAGCGCGCGCATCTCCTGACGCGGCTTGCACTGGATGACATACCAGGCCCATTCGGCATTGGCCGAAGATCGAAACATAAGCACTCCTTGCACTGTTACTACTCGTCGCGGACGTGGTCCCGATGAAGGCCAGATCAATTCAGGCCTATTCCATGGGTGCTGTGACCACTTCGCGAAATCGAAAGTTCACGATTTGGAAATGTGACGAGGAGCCGCTCGGGCGGGTGTCATCAAAACTGCGCTATCGCAGCGCAGCCAAGCTGACGCTGAGTTACGCATCCACCGCAGGCCAGGCCAGCGCTGTTTGCGGCCTCCCTTGCAGTCGCTGCGCCAATGAGCTCGGCAGAGGACAGCGTTTGGTGACGAGACGTGGCGCCTGTGAAAGGAAAAATAATTTTCTGACGAGCGGAGCACATCCTCATTAGAACGGTCAGAGCGACGGCCTGTCGAAGGTTTTGCCCAGGAGGTCTCGGTCAGGGCATCGAGGCCTCAATAGCCGTTACCGTCGTGTCACTCCCTTTTCATACGGAATGACTGAGTCCTAAGCCGTCCTATCAGACGCCGCGATTCTATGATGGTCTTTCAAGGAAGGTTGCCATGCAGAAAATCTACGCCGTAGTGCTTACCTATAACCGTAAAGAGTTGCTCGAACGCTGCCTGAAGGCGGTGTACGCGCAAACGCACAAATGCGACGGCGTCATCGTTGTGGACAATGCCAGTACCGACGGTACCGAGCAGATGCTGGCCGAAGCCGCGTTTCCGGGGCTCAAGTTTTATGTGCTGTCGAAGAATATAGGCGCTGCGGGTGGCTTCAATGCAGGTTTTCGTCTCGCCTACCAGGCCGGCGCCGATTACGTCTGGATGATGGATGACGACGTCATCCCCGACCCTGATGCGCTCGAGCAGTTGATGAATGCCGAGACGATGCTGAAGCGAAAGGAAGTGGATCATTCCTTCGTGCTCTCGACGGCGTTCACCGAGGAAGGCGAAGTCACCAACGCCCCTGCCTGCGATGCTCGTCTCAACAAAGTCGGTTATGAGCGCTGGCCAGCGCTGGTCGAGCACGGCCTGGTGCCGGTCGCCCGTGCAACGTTCGTATCGATTCTGGTGCCACGCGCAAGCCTGACCGAGTACGGCGTGCCAATGGCAGGCATGTTTATCTGGGGTGAGGATTCCGAGTACACCATGCGCATCAGCCGGAAATCGCCAGGTTTTCTGGTTGGTGCAAGCAAGGTCCAGCACCTGCGTCAGAAGAGCGGGACCCTGAGCATCCTGACCGAAGAGAACCCGGCGCGTATCCGCTACCACCGCTATCACGTCCGTAATCAGATCTATGTGCTGCGCAAGTACGGGCGCAAGGCCAAGGTATGCACATTCATCTGGGGCAAATTGAAGCTATTCGGCCGGCTTGCGCTGCGGGGGCAGTTTGGCAAGGCATCGGTCGTAATGCATGGACTGGTGTCCAGCATTGGCTTCAACCCTGCGATCGATGCGGCTGACGCACCGATCGAGACCCTGGGTATCACGGTGCGCTCGCCTTTTCAGCCAGTGATCCCTGAAAAACCGGCCAATGACGAGCAGCCCCAGGTCGTCGGTATGTTGCAGGGAGCCTGACGCGGCTGAGTAACCGGCGGCGCCTGCCGCCGGGCCCGCTTAGCGCTATGCGCGGACGATGGGCAAAAACAAAAAAAGGGAGCCATCTGGCTCCCTTTTCTATTTCCGCCTGGTCAGAACAGCGGGTCCGTACGCTCCGAGATCAACGGCCAGGCCGCGTCTTTGTCGGAGATGGTCGTAACCGGTAGCGGCCATTCGATGCCCAGCTGCTCATCGTTGTAGCGCAGCCCGCGCTCGGCGGAGGGCGTATACGGCGCGGAAACCAGGTAGCTCACTTCCACGTCATCCGTCAGGGTCTGGAACGAGTGGGCAAAGCCCGGCGGTACGTACAACTGATGCATATTGGTATCAGTCAGCTCGAACGCCTGATGTTTCAGGTAGGTCGGCGAGTCCTCGCGGATATCGACAATGATGTCGATGATCGCGCCACGCAGGCAGCGGATCAGCTTCGCTTCGGCGTTCGGTCGCAGCTGGTAGTGCAGGCCACGAAGCGTGCCCTTGTGGGCCGAGACGGACATGTTCTGCTGAACGAACTGCGTAACCATGCCGTGCTTGGCGAACTCTTCCTGGCACATGGTCCGCGCGAAAAAGCCACGGTCGTCACCACGCTTTTCCAGCTCGATGAGCCAGGCGTCCTTGAGTTCTGTCTGATGGAATTTCATCGAATCTCTCCGTTGAAGCCCGCTATCAGCGGGCAAACATGCGTTCTTGCTCGGCGTAAAGCGTATCGACCAGGCGGCCGGCCGGGATGACCACGTCATCGAAGGTCAGCGGCTTGTCTTTCGGTACGCCATGCTTGAGCGTGCAACCCAGGGCCAGTCCGACTGGCAGCAGATTTTCGGCACGTACCGCATCCATGTTCTCGGCCACGCCATAGACCTCGTAGCCGCCGAAATCCTGAATGGTCTCACCTTCGGCGAGATCCTTCTTGGCGACGGCGATGACGCCCACCTTCGGACCGCCGTCCGGTGTCAGTACCGGGTCCTGGAACAGGACGGCACGAGCGACGGATGTCGGGACTTCGAAGTGGCACAGGTGGTAGGGCGTGTAGAAGCAGTAGTACGGTCCCTTGCCCAGCTTGTAGAGCTCGAGGTAGTGACGCTGACGGGCGTTCTCGATGGTGCCGAGGACGAAGACGCCTGGGCCCGGGCGCGCGCCCACCACGTAGTCCACGATGCCGGGGCCGTTCGGGTCGATGTGTTCTTCGAACGCCTGAACCGTTTGCTCGATCGGTACCAGCGGAGCGCCCGGATCGCCACCGGAGAAGTCCGGGCCGATCATGCCCCGACGCGCAACCTGCATGCCGGTGCCGTTGGCGACGATGGCCTGCTCGAAAGAGATCTTCGTGCCGTCGGCGAAGGAAGCCACCATCGCGGGCTTCTGGCCCCAGCGCTTGGCAAATGCTTCCTGGGTCGTCGGGTTACGGTACGGGTCGTGCAGGCCCTTGATGTTGCCGCACAGAATGGGGCGTACGCCGATGCCGGCGGCGAAGCGGTACAGGTTCATCTGCACGCCTGGCTGGTCACCATCCGAGAAGGTGTAGACCACGCCTGCGGCATCAGCTTTGGCCTTGAGGATCGGGCCAATAGTGCCGTCGAGTTCGGCATTCATCTGGACAACATGCTTGCCGGTTTCGATGGCGGCGAGAATCGCGTGCGCGGCGAACTCGATGGAGCCGGTCACTTCGATGATGGCGTCAAGGCCTTCGGCTTTTGCGAGCGCGACGGCATCTTCGGTCACGGCGGGGCGGCCCGCAGCGATCGCGGCTTCGATCTCGGCCTGGGTTTCGCAGCGGACCGGCTCGATGCCGGCCTGGTCATACACGCCGAAGGCGGGCGCGATGTTGCGGTTGGCTACCGCGCACAGCGTCATGCCGGGCGTGGAAGTCAGAATCTGGAGTGCGATGCCGCTGGCCTGGAAACCAGCGCCGATCATGCCGACGCGAATCGGTTTGCCTTCTGCCTGACGGCGGGCGAGGGCGGTATCGACGATTATCATGAAGCCTCCTTGGGCGTCTTGAATCCTTGTCCACCGCAAAAGAAAGCCAGGGGAGAGCGTCGACGCTACCGGACTGATGTCCAGCAGGATCGGCGCGACGCCTGGCCGGGTTCCGCGCGGGGGAGCAACGGTTACAACGAAAAGCGAATGAGTGCCCAGGGTTGCTAAAGCCTTCACAGGGCGCTCGAAACGACATCAGTCCTGCCAGACTTTCCAGGGCGCGTTGCCCTTTTCCCAGAGGCCTTCGAGCACCATCTTGTCGCGCAGCGAGTCCATGCTCTGCCAGTAGCCTTCGTGGATGTAGCTACCCAGTTTGTCCTGCGCGACCATGCGATCCATGGGCTCGTTTTCCCAGGTCGTCTGGTCGTCATCGATCATTTCGAAGACTTCCGGTTCGCAGACGAAGAACCCACCGTTGATCAGGCCGCCGTCAGTGGCGCCCTTCTCACGGAAGCCTTCGACGTGCTTGCCGTTCTCGCTCAGGCGCAGCGAGCCGTAGCGGCCGGGCTGGACGACGGCGGTGAGGGTGCACCAGTTCTTCGACGCGCGGTGGCTTTCGATGAGGTGCGGGATATTCACGTCGCTTACGCCGTCACCGTAGGTGAGGCAGAACGGCTCGTTGCCCAGGACATGACGCGCGCGCTTCAGGCGGCCGCCGGTCATGCTGTCCGGGCCGGTATCGAGTACGGTCACGCGCCAATCTTCATTGGTGGCCTGCAGCCAGTCGACGTGCCCGGTCTTGAGATCGATGGTGTAGTCGGTCCGCGTGCCACGGTAGTTGAGGAAGTAGTCGCGGATGTAGTCGACCTTGTATCCGCCGAGTACGACGAAGTCCTTCAGGCCGTGGTGCGCGTACATCTTCATGATGTGCCAGAGGATCGGGCGACCGCCCACTTCGACCATCGGTTTAGGTCGAATGGACGTTTCTTCGCTCAGCCGGGTGCCGAAGCCACCCGCAAAGATTGCGACTTTCATGTATGCCTTCCATGTACGAAGTTATCGGAGAGGGAAGGGGCCGTGGTCCGACCCCTTGTTGCTACCGCATGCGCGGCTGGCTTATTGCCAGACGAGTTGCTCGGACAGCCGACCCTCACCGATGTGGCCCTGCAATACGTGCAGGCGCATCAGTGGCGAAGTCCGGAACTGGCTATCGGAGAACTTCATGCGCTTCAGGCCTTCGATCAGGCCCTGGATGGAATCGTCCAGCGTCATCACTGGCTGGTGGTTCGGCGCAAGTTCTTTGAACAGGCTGAAATCGACCTGGTAGGAGCGGCTGTCGACCGGTGCGTCGGTGTTGATGCTGACCGTGGTGCCTGGAACGGCAGCGGCAACGGCGTTCGCCAGATCGCGGACCTGATGGTTGCGTTCGTTGTTGCCGGTGTTGATGCGCAGGTAACGGCCGCCGTTATCGGCCGGGCGCCCTACGGCCCAGTCGATGGCGCGCGCCATGTCCTTGACATCGATCAGTGGGCGCCATGGCGAACCGTCGCTGAGCACGGTGATCTTGCCTTCGCTCAGTGCGCAGGCAACGAAGTCGTTCAGGACCAGATCGAGGCGCAGTCGGTCGGACATGCCGCATGCAGTGGCGAAACGCAGACAGGTGATGACCATGTCGCCAGGAATGTCGGCCAGCTGGTCTTCGGCACCAATCTTGGACTTGGCATAGGCCGTGATGGGTGCGACTTCATCGCGCTCGGTGCGCGGGGCGCCCAGGGCAACGCCGTAGACGCTGCAGCTGGAGGCAAAGACGAAGTTCTTTACGCCCGCTTCGGCCGAGGCCTTGGCAATGCTGACGACTGCGTTCTGGTTGATGTCGGCAGTCACTTCGGCGAAGCGGCTACCCATGGGGTCGTTCGAGACCGCCGCGAGTTCGACTACGGCGTCATAACCTTGCAGGCGTTCGGCAGTGAGTTCGCGGACGTCACCGTAGAATTGCTTGTCCAGCAGACGCTCGGGAAGCATGCCGGAGCCGGTGAGGCAGTGGCCGAAATAGGCGTTGTCGAAACCGTGGAGAATGGCGTCGGGGTGTTTTTCCGCGAGTTCCTTCACTACGGAAGGACCCACATAACCCATATTGCCGACGATAAGAATCTTCTTCACTAGAGGGCCTCCTTGCGCCTGCGCCCGTGGCGCTAAATTCGGTGGGGTCTTCCCACCCTTCGCATGGATGGGAAAGTAGAGTCATTAGTTCCTTGAACGCGACAAGCGGCTCCCGGAACGGTTGCCAGAGACGTCACCAAGTGTTGCCGTTCTGAGGCACCGTTATGACAAGCGTCTTTCCAAATCGATCGCCGGTCATGAAAAATTTTTTCGAAGTGTGACGTAAGGGTCTTTGGCACCGTGTCCTGGGTTCGACGGATGTCCCGCGGATCCGCCGCGTCCCCTTATCGACGGCAAATGCCGTGCGCGCGCAATTTTCGATAAAGGGTATTGCGGCTTACACCCAGCCGTTCTGCGACACGACTCATGTGCCATCGTTCCTCTTCCGCCAGTGCGAGGAGCGTATCCCGCTCGGCGGCGGCCAGCGGTGCGGCGGGCACGGTACGCGTTGGTGCGGAGCGCAGCACATTCGCGACATCATCTGCCGTTATTACCGCCGCTTCGCATAGGGCGATCAGTGTGCGAAGCGCCATCCGGAGCTGACGGACGTTGCCGGGCCAAGGCTGTGCGGCAAGCGACGCACGTGCGTCGGACGTCAACTGCAGCGCCTTACCCGCCGCCTCCTGACCGAAGAGTGCCTGGATGAGCGCTGCCTTGTCGGCTCGCTCCCGTAGCGGTGGGAGCCTGACGGTGAAGCCGGCCAACCGGAAGAGTAGGTCATTGCGGAACGTGCCCTGCTCGACGGCGACATGCAGATCCTGGTGACTGGCGCAGATGACTCGGATATCGAGGGCACGGGCGCTCGCGCCACCCAGCGGCACGACCTGCCGCTCTTCAAGCACGCGAAGCAGGCGTGTCTGCAGCGCAATTGGCATGTCACCTATTTCATCGAGGAACAGGATGCCGCCGTGCGCCTGCTCCAGCTTACCGACCATCCCCTCCTTACGTGCGCCCATGAAGCTGCCGCCTCGATAACCGAACAGTTCGCTCTCGATCAACGCCTCGGGAATGGCGGCGCAGTTGATCGCCACAAAAGGCCGCTTGGCGCGGCTGCTGGCCCGATGCAGCGCAGCGGCGAAGGCCTCCTTGCCAGTACCGGTTTCGCCGTGCAGAAAGACCGAAACGTCATGTTCAAGAACGCGCAACGCTTGCCCGAAGCCTTTGCGTAACGTGGGATCTTCGAGGCAACAGTCAGATTTTACGCTGGGCATCGCCCTGTTCTTGGCCGGTCGAGGCGTCGCCAGCGGAAAGCGAAGCTGAGCATGAAGCGTGCGGCCATCCGCCAGACGGATCGGCCAGGCATGGGCCGGGGACGTGTGCGCCTGCGCTGCCAGCTGTTCCAGGGTGAGGCCTATCAGGCGAGTGGTTGGCTGACCTACCACCAAAGGGCGGTCAGCACCCAGCAGGGCCAGGGCGGCGTCGTTGGCCGATGCAATGAGGCCATTGTCATCGAGATGGATCAACCCTTCGCCAAGCAGCCCAACGAAGCCGGGGTCTGGATGCAAGCGCAGCAGATAGCTGCGCGGGTCGTGTTGAAGGAAATAGCAGCTTTCAATGAGCTTTGCCGACAGGTTCGTCAGCGCCATCGCGTGGAAGCGGGCCTGCGGCGTTTCCGATATGCGCGCCGAAGAGACATTGAGCACGGCGAGTACATTGCCGGCCCCATCGAAAATGGGGCTCGCCGTGCAGGTCAGCCCAGCGTGGCGACCACGGAAATGCTCGCCACGATGGATCGTGACCTGCTGGCGCTCGACCAGGCACATGCCAACGCCATTCGTGCCTTCGCATTCCTCGCGCCACACCGCGCCGAGCCAAAGCCCTGCCTGCTGAAACGCGGCGCGCTCGGCATCGTTGTAGACACTGTCGATCACCACGCCGCGCGCGTCCGTGAGCAGTATTACGTGGCCGTCGCGGCCGAGTTGCCCGTGGAGATTATTCATTTGCCAGCGGGCGGCCGCGATGACGTGTTCCAGGGGCGCCCGATGGTCTTTCAGCCGTGGGTGTTCGATGACACAAGGGGCCTGGCGGGTACCGGGATCAAGCTGATGCTGGTCGACACAGCGGCGCCAGGATCGGGTGATCGCAGGGTCGATTGCATTCGGATCACAGTGGGTCAGACCGTGCACGGCCTGCAGGACATGGTGCGCGTGGGCGCTGATCAGGGCGGATGACATTCTTGTTGTTCTCCCAGCACGTGCGACGGTGGGCTATCTCGACAGCCTAGATGAAAAGCCGCTCGCCTGCCCGCCGTGACAGTTTGTCATCCTGTGACACACCACATACGTGACAGTCCATGCGAAGCACGCCGTGAGCCTTCCTGGTCGAACCGCTCTGCGGCGGGCACCTGTGGAAGGTGGCGCGCGCCTTGCTGGGAGGGTGCAGGCAGACGCGTTGCCGAGCCGCGATGTACGGCGCGTGATCGGGCACGACAACAACAAGAACGGAGAAACACCCATGAACATCGCAGTCGAAACCCCACCGGCCTTGCAAACACCAACGGACGAGCTGGCGCGCTGGGTCGAAACGCTCGGTCAACGGCTGGCCGAGCGCGATCTGGATGGCACGCTCGAACTGTTCGCCGAGGAATGCTACTGGCGTGATCTCGTCCTGTTCAGCTGGAACCTTGTCACCCTTGAAGGCAAACCGGTCATTCGTGACATGCTCGAAGCGCGCCTCGAAGCCACCCGTCCGGAGCAGTGGCGCCTGGAGGGCGACGCGACATTCAAGGACGGCGTGCTGGAGGGCTGGATTAGCCTGGAAACCGATGTGGCGCGCGGCAAGGGCTATGTCCGCCTCAAGGATGGCTTGTGCTGGACGCTCCTGACCGCCATGCGTGAACTCAAAGGGCATGAGGAACCGACAGGGCGCCGTCGGCCGATAGGCGCGGTGCACGGCCACGGCCATGCCGACAAGCGTAATTGGCTCGAACGCCGCCGTGACGAGGAAGCCTCGCTCGGAATCACGACGCAGCCGTATTGCCTGATCATCGGCGGCGGGCAGGGTGGGTTGGGGCTCGGCGCCCGTCTCAAGCGTCTGGGTGTGCCGACGCTCATCGTGGACAAGGCTGATCGTCCGGGCGATCAGTGGCGTGGCCGATACAAGTCACTCTGCCTGCACGACCCGGTCTGGTACGACCATATGCCGTATCTGCCTTTCCCCGATCACTGGCCGGTGTTCACCCCCAAGGACCAGATTGGCGACTGGCTTGAGATGTACACGAAGGTCATGGAGCTAAACTACTGGCCGCGCACGGAGTGCGTGAGAGCGAGCTACGACACGCAGGCAGGCCAATGGACCGTCGAGGTTGAACGTGACGGCGAGCGCCTGGTGCTGCGACCCACCCAATTGATCCTGGCGACCGGTATGTCAGGCGTGCCAAACGTACCCCAGTATCCTGGCGCGGACCGCTTCAAGGGCCAGCAACACCACTCGAGCCGCCACCCAGGCGGCGATGCGTGGCGTGGCAAGCGCGCCGTAGTGATTGGCTCGAACAATTCGGCGCATGACATCTGTGCTGACCTTGTCGAAAACGGAACCGACGTCACGATGGTGCAGCGCTCCAGTACGCATATCGTGCGCTCGGACACGCTGATGGAAGAGGTCTTCGGGCCGCTCTACTCCGAAGATGCGCTGGAGCAGGGCATGACGACCGACAAGGCCGACATGCTCTTCGCCTCGATCCCTTACAAGGTCATGCCGACGTTTCACAAACAGGCATTCGACGCTGTAAAAGCACGAGACAAGGAATTCTATGAGCGCTTGGCGAACGCTGGCTTCATGCTCGACTTCGGCGACGATGAATCCGGGCTCTTCATGAAATACGTACGGCGCGGCTCGGGGTACTACATCGACGTTGGCGCGTCGGAGCTGATCGCCAACGGCACCATCAAGCTCAAAAGCGCGCCGGGGCTAGGGGTGGATCACCTTGAGGAAGATGCCGTGGTGCTCACGGATGGCACGCGCCTGCCAGCCGATCTGATCGTCTATGCCACAGGCTACGGGTCCATGAACGGATGGGCCGCCAGGCTCATCTCGCAGGATGTAGCAGACAAGGTGGGACGCTGTTGGGGGCTGGGCTCCGGCACAACCAAGGATCCGGGCCCCTACGAAGGTGAGCTGCGCAACATGTGGAAGCCCACGCAACAGGAAAACCTGTGGTTCCACGGTGGCAATCTGCACCAGTCGCGACACTACTCGCTGTATCTGGCGTTGCAGCTCAAAGCACGCTTCGAAGGCCTGGACACTCCGGTCTACGCCTTGGCACCGAGTCACCACCAGGGCTGACGGCAGCGGCGCAGGGATCGCGCCCGTCTTGTCTTGGTACGGTTCGGATTGGCCGCTGGGCAGACGGTTGGCTAGGTCGAGCGACCTTCCCGAGGAAGAGCGACGCCGTGCCGGCCTTGCGGTGACACGGTTGCAACCGGATAACCATCGAGCGGCAACCGCAAGGCGGCACCGTCCCGATGGCTTCCGGCCGCGAGCCCATCAACGACCGTCGGTGGGCTCTACGGTGCGTTTGACTTGCTTGTCGTGCTTTTCCAGCGTGCTGCGGACATCGTGCACCTGAGCCGCGGTTACCGCTGGCGCCTCGTTGGACCAGCCCTGACGGAGGAAGGTGGCGAGCTCTGCAACTTCGTCATCATTCATCCGGTAGGCGAAGCCTGGCATCGGCAGTACTGCTGGCGCGCGTTCCGTGGATGGCGTCTGGGCGCCCGCCAGGATCACATGGATAAGCGCGGTCGGATTGTCGGCGTTGATCACCGAGGCACCGTCCAGCTGCGGGAACACATGGGGTGCACCCTCGCCGGAAACGAAGTGGCACGCGTTGCAGTTATCCAGGTACAGGCGTTCGCCCAGCGTCAGGTCCTTCGCGGCGGTCAGCTTGCTCGTCGTGGCGTTGCTTTGCGCAGGCTGTGCAGCGGGTTTTTCCCCGGTCGCGAGTGACTTCAGATAGGCCGCCATTGCATTCAGGTCCTCGTCGGACATGTGCGACGTGCTGTTGGCCACGACATCCGTCATCTCACCGGCAACCGAGGCCTTGGCATTTCGGCCCGTGCCCAGGTAGTCGACGATCTCTTCCTGCGACCAGCGCGCCATGCCACGAATGGACGGCACCGCCCACGCATTGAGTTCGCCGCCGGTAAGGTAGGCGTCGTTACTCTCGTCCAGGCCTTTTTCCTGCATTGTCACCGCGCGGGGCGTATGGCAGGAACCGCAGTGGCCAAGCCCTTGTACCAGGTAGGCACCACGCGCGATTTGCGCGTGGGAATCCTTGACGGACGCGGCCACCGATTTGGCTGCAGCGTCGGGCAGGGGCGAGAAGAACGTCCGCCAGTAAGCCAGGGGCCAGCGGATCGACAGCGGCCAGGGAATATCGTTGGCCTTGTTCGCCTGCTCGACCGGCGCAATACCCTGCATGAAGTACGCATACAACGCCTCCATGTCCTCATCCGTTACGCGCGCATAGGACGGGAACGGCATCGCCGGGTACAGCGCGCTGCCGTCATGGTTGATGCCACGGCGTACAGCGCGCTCGAACTCGCCGTAGGTCCAGTCGCCGATACCCGTCTTTTTGTCCGGCGTGATGTTGGTGGAGTAGATCGTACCGATTGGCGACTCGATACCCAGGCCACCGGCGAACGGCTTTCCTCCGTGGCTGGTGTGGCAGGCCACGCAGTCGCCGGCGCGGGCGAGGTATTCGCCCTTGCCGACAAGCTCGGGCGTGACGGCGTGCGTCATCTTGGCGTCGGGATCACCGGAGCGGTTGAGCACCATGCTGATCGCCCATGCCAGCAATGCCAGCACAGCTGCAACCGCCAGCACGATGAACAGGATGGAACGGGATCTGTTTTTCATCTGGCAGTTCCTTATGCCTGTACCAGCGGGCCGGGGTTTTTCAGGTACTGCTCCTTGATGGCTTGTGCCGAGAACAGCGTGAGCGCCCCGATAAGCGCGGTCGGGTTGGACTGGAAGTTCTGCGGGAACGCGTTGCCACCCGGGACGAAGACGTTATGAACGTCCCAGCTCTGCAGGTAACGATTCAGCGCGCTCGTTTCTGGCGTTTCGCCCATCACCGCGCCGCCCACGTTGTGGGTAGACACGTACTTGGTGATGTCCCAATGCGAGTCCATCGACAGGAAGCTTTCGGAGTAGCTGTCCGGGTTCAGCTCCTGGGTGATGTCCATAACGATCTTGCGCAGGTGCTGCTGGAGCTTCAGTTCGTTCTGCTTCCAGTCGAAGGTGATGCGCAGCAGCGGCTGGCCCCATGGGTCCTTGTAGGTGGGGTCCAGGTCCAGGAAGTGCCCGCGATAGGACATGCAGCCGGTGGAGATGCTGATCTTCATGGAATGGCCGTACCAGTCCTGCATGCCTTCCTTCCAGCCCTGGCCCCACTTCGGTGTGCCTGTTGGCAATGCCGTGCCGATTGGCGTCCCGGTGGCTTGCGAGCTGTGGATCTTCGCGCCGCCGATGAAGCCGAGCGCATTACCGTCGTAGTTGCCTGGCGAGACATCGTTGAACATCTGCCCGGTCGCGCCCGCTGTGGCGAATGGGTTGAAGTGCTTGTCCTTGAAGAACAGGGTGGTGCCGCCATTGCTGAGGTAGGCGTAGTTACGGCCGATGGTGCCCGTCTCGGTAATCGGGTCGTACGGCTTGCCAATACCCGACAGCAGCATCAGACGCACGTTGACGAACTGGAAGCCCGCCAGCACGACGATCTTCGCGGGCTGGAAAACGATGTTGCCGTCAGCATCCGCGTAGGTCACGCCTCGTGCGGTCTTGCCATCCGGATGCAACTCCACCTTGAGGACGTTTGCGTTCACGCGGTAGTCAAAGTTGTCCATGCCCTTGAGCGCATCCATGACCGCCGTCTGAGGCGAGGCCTTGGAGTAGTTCAGGCACGGATACTTGCTGCAATAGCCGCAGTAGTTGCACGGTGCGATCTGGTTGCCGTAAGGGTTTTTCCAGGCGCGCGTCACGTTGGCGGACGGGTTCGGGAAGGGGTGATACCCGAGCTTGCGTGCCGCTTCCGCGAACATGGAGCAGTTCAGCGTATCTTCCATCGGCGGCAGCGGTGCCGGGTTGGAACGCGGGCCTTCGAAGGGGTCGCCGCCCTCGAAGATCTGGCCGCGCAGGTTGCCCGTTTTGGCGGAGAGGCCGCAGATGTTGTCGAACTTGTCGAGGTAGGGCTCGATTTCATCCCAGGTGAAGGGGAAGTCGCCCAGGCGCATGTCTTCCTGGAGAACGCCGGGCTTGTAGGCTTGATCCGCGTAGGTCTTGAGCTTCAGGTCTGTCGGCGTCGGACGGATTAGTACACCGGTCCAGTGCAGGCCCGAACCGCCCACGCCGGTGCCTGGGACGAAGGCACCCCATTTGCGAGTCGGCAACGCCGTGCTGTTCATGTTGTGCCGCACGGTCAGCGCGCCGTCCTTCGGGGTGACCATGATCTTGTTTCGTACGCCATAGGCGTATTGGTCGGCGGGTTTCGGATACGCGAAATCGGCGTTGCTGCGATCTTCGCCACGCTCGAGCGCGCGTACTTTCAGGCCGGCTTGAGCGAGTTCGATGCTCATCAGGGAGCCAGCCCAGCCGAGGCCGACGACAACTACGTCGACTTCGTCATTGGTGATGTTTGCCATAAAAACCTTGCTTGCGTGGGACGCTGTACGAATGGGGGATCAGGCGCGGTCGCCGTTGAGGCTGACCGGTCCGAGCGGGTACTTCACGTTGTGCTGCGTGACCCACTCCAGGTAGCTCGCGCGTGCGCCGGGAAAGCCAATGGCGATCCACGCCTTCATGCCCTTGTTGCCGCCGTAGATCGGATCGGCCAGGTAGCCTTGCTGCGAGTTGGCGAGGACTTCATTGAAGAATTGCGTCGACTTGAGGATGTCTTCACCGAACGCGGTGAAATCCACCTCGCCTGCCTGGAGCTTGGTCAGGACTGCATCCTGGGTGGCGCGGTCCAGTGCGGCGAAACGCTTGCCGTGGTTCTCGTCGCACCAGGCATCCGCAGCCTTGATGCCATTGCGATAGATCTGTTGAGGCAGGTAGGGAATCTGGTAGCCCAGCGTCGCGGGTGCGTTCAAATCGAACGGGCCTTCGAGGTAGATATCGCTACCAAGATCGTGGGCCAACTGCTGGTCGAGGAAGACCGGGACGTTGGTTTCAATTGCGCCAGGGCCACGGCCGTCGGCGGGAATCAGCCGATCGCAGGCGGCCATGATGAACGCCCATTCATCGGCACTGAAGAACGTAGGGGCATAGGCGTCTAGGCTCGGCGCGATCATCTCGGCGGCGACAGCTGCGCTTAGTCCTTTGATGGACACACCCAGCGCAGGCAATGCGATCAACGACGAAAGCAGAAACTTTCTCCGTGACGTTTGCTTGGACAACAACATGAAGGGGGCTACCTGTTTTCGGCTCTTTGGGAGTCCGGACGAGGCGATCCCATCACAGGGAACAAGATCAGCAGATTGCGCCGAGAAAAACGAAAAGCGGCAGGCCGCCCTCTGGGGCGAAGCTGGTTGGAACGTGGCGTCAGCTATCCGAGGAGCGGCGAGCGCCCTGTGGGACAGCGGACGGTGGTTTTTCCAACATGGACCGAAACGTATCCGGCGGCTTCACTGCTGCTCTGTTTCGTCTCGTTTATACTGGCGCGCCGAACGATGGATCACTTTGCACAACACTGGGCAGGTCTGGGACCGGCTCATCACGGGTTTCCGATGGTAACAGTTTGTGCCAAATGTGTAACAATTAGTTTCTTGCTAGGTGTCAAGACGGTACGCTGTCGCACCGTTGCGTTCGACATGCAAGCCGCTTCGGCCGTTGCCCTGACACGTAGTCAGCGAACGAATGAGATCTTGCCGTGACTTCCACTGTTGCGCCGTACATACAGCCTTTGGGCGCACACGACTCGATCTGCTCATGCCGCTCATCCTCTACCCAGCTCCGTAACGTGTCGTGAATAGCCCTTACCTCGAAGCCATTTCGCTCAGTTGCGAGCGAGACCATCGCCTATTGTTCGAGGGCCTCGCCATCGCGTTGTATCCAGGCGAAATGCTTCACGTGACCGGACCGAATGGCAGCGGAAAGAGCAGCCTACTGCGATTGCTCAGTGGACTGATGCGGCCGGCTGATGGCGAGGTACGGCTGCGAGGGTCGGCGCTGGGGCGTGCTTCGAATCGCTCCAGAGATCTGCTGTGGATCGGCCATGCATCGGCTATCAATGGCCTGCTGACGGCAGAGGAAAACCTGGCCTGGCTTGGCTCATTGCATGCCTCAGGCGACAGGCAGCGCATCACGCGTGCGCTGGATCAGGTAGGTCTTCGAGGGTTCGAGGACGTGCCTTGCTACACGCTTTCGGCAGGGCAGCAGCGCCGCGTGGCTTTGGCGCGGCTGTTTCTTGATCCGCCGCCGTTATGGATCCTTGACGAGCCCTTCACAGCGCTGGACGCCGCCACGACTGATTTCCTCGAGCGCCATCTGGTCGCGCACTGCGAGCAGGGTGGCTTGGCTGTTCTGACGACCCACCATGCCTTGAGCAGCAGGGCGCAGAACTACCGAACCCTATCGCTCGGACAAACCACGTCATGAACGGCATGTTCATGGCGTCCCTGCGCCGAGAAATGACGCTGCTGTACCGCCGTCCCGCTGAGCTGGCCAACCCGCTCGTGTTCTTCGGCATCGTGATAGCGCTGTTCCCGTTGGCGATCGGACCGCAAATGCAGTTGCTGCAGACGTTGTCGCCGGGGCTGATCTGGGTGGCCGCATTGCTGGCGGTGCTGCTGTCGCTCGATGGCCTTTTTCGCAGTGACTACGAAGACGGCTCGCTCGAGCAGTGGGTGGTGTCGTCTCAGCCGCTGCCGTTGCTGGCCCTAGCGAAGATAGTGGCGCACTGGCTGTTCTCCGGGTTGGCACTGGTGCTGCTGGCACCGCTGGTGGCGTTGATGCTGGGCCTGCCCGGGCGATGCCTGCCGGTGCTGCTGGCGTCGTTATTGCTCGGTACACCCATACTGAGCCTCGTGGGCGCCATCGGTGCGGCACTGACCGTAGGGCTCAAGCGCGGCGGCGTATTGCTCGCGTTGTTGATCCTGCCGCTGTACATCCCGGTACTGATCCTGGGCAGCGGTGCACTTCAGGCGAGCCTGCAGGGCTTGCCGGTCGCAGGTTACCTGTTGTGGCTGGGCAGCCTGCTGGTATTGACGATCACGCTGGCGCCGTTCGCCATCGCAACCGGGCTGGCCATCAGCGTAGGCGAATGAATCAAACCCTATTTCGAACAGGCACTGAATGCGCCGGTTCGGCACGTGACGAGTAACGATGAACTGGACTTGGTTTCACAAGCTGGGCTCGCCCCGGTGGTTCTATGACATCAGCGGGCGCTGGCTGCCCTGTCTGAGCATCGCGGCGGCAGTTCTGCTGCTGGTGGGAGCGGTATGGGGGCTGGCTTTTGCGCCGCCCGACTATCAGCAGGGCAACAGCTTTCGCATCATCTACATCCACGTGCCAGCGGCGTTTCTTGCGCAGTCCGCCTACGTGATGCTCGCGGTGGCTGGTCTTGTCGGCCTGGTCTGGAAGATGAAGCTGGCAGACATTGCGCTCCAGCAGGCTGCACCGATTGGCGCATGGATGACCGCCCTGGCACTGGTGACGGGCGCGATCTGGGGCAAACCCACCTGGGGCACTTATTGGATCTGGGACGCCCGGCTGACGTCCATGCTGATCCTGCTGTTCCTGTACCTGGGCGTGATTGCGCTGGGCCAGGCCATTCGTAACCGGGAAAGTGCAGGGCGGGCGTGCGCGCTGTTGGCGATCGTCGGTGTCGTCAACATCCCGATCATCAAGTACTCCGTCGAGTGGTGGAACACGCTGCATCAGCCGGCCACCTTTACGGTAACGGCCAAGCCCGCCATGCCGGCTGAGATGTGGCTGCCCCTGTTGATCATGGTCATCGGTTTCTACTGTTTTTTCGCTGCCGTGCTGTTGGTGCGCATGCGGCTCGAGATCCTGCGTCGTGAATCGCGGGCCCGCTGGGTCAACGAGGTCATCCAGGCGCAGGTAGAGGACAAGCAATGAGTTTCGCGTCGTTTTCCGACTTCCTCGCAATGGGGCATCACGGGTCGTATGTCTGGTCGGCCTACGGGCTGTGCGTGGTCATCCTGATGCTGAATGTGATCCTGCCGCTGCGCGCGCGGAGCCGGTTCATGCGCGATCACGCCCGGCGCCTGCGTCGGGAGGCGGGCCGATGAACGCTGTTCGCAAGCGCCGCCTCATCATCATCCTGGCCATCCTTGCGGGGGTTGGCGTTGCCGTTTCGCTGGCGCTCAGTGCGTTGAGGCAGAACATCAACCTGTTCTACACCCCAAGCCAGATTGCAGCGGGTGACGCGCCCACGAACGTTCGTATTCGTGCCGGCGGCCTGGTGGAGATGGGCTCACTCAAACGCGCGGACGATTCCCTGCAAAGCGAATTCACCGTTACGGACGGCACTTCGCAGGTTCGCATTCAGTACCACGGCATGCTTCCGGATCTTTTCCGCGAAGGGCAGGGCATCGTGGCCCTGGGCACGCTGAATGAGAACGGGCGGCTGGTGGCGGACGAGGTACTTGCCAAGCACGATGAGAACTACACGCCGCCTGAGGTGCAACAGGCACTCGACAAGGCAAACAGCGCCAAGCCTGTCGCTACGCGGGGCGAGGAGAGCGCTCAATGATTCCCGAACTTGGCCATCTGGCGCTGATCCTGGCGCTGTGCATGGCGGTGGTCCAGGCGACGTTGCCACTGATTGGGGCGTGGCGCGGGGATCGCCACTGGATGGAGATTGCACAGCCGGCGGCCTGGGGCCAGTTTGGTTTTCTGGCGTTTGCATTCGCTTGCCTGACGCATGCCTTTCTCAGCGATGACTTCTCGGTCGCCTACGTGGCGCAGAACTCGAACAGTGCCTTGCCTTGGTACTACAAGTTCAGCGCGGTCTGGGGTGCGCATGAAGGATCTCTTCTGCTGTGGGGGCTGATCCTGAGTGGCTGGACGTTCGCCGTTGCGCTCTTTTCGCGGCAGCTGCCACGGGAGATGCTGGCGCGCGTGCTGGGCGTCATGGGCCTGATAAGCGTTGGGTTCCTGCTCTTTCTGATCATCACGTCCAACCCCTTCGCGCGCCTATTACCCAACGTGCCAGTGGACGGCCGCGACCTCAATCCATTGCTTCAGGACTTCGGTCTCATCATTCACCCGCCGATGCTGTACATGGGCTACGTCGGTTTCTCGGTGGCGTTTGCATTTGCGATCGCTGCACTGCTGGGCGGCAACCTGGATGCTGCCTGGGCGCGTTGGTCGCGGCCCTGGACGCTGGTGGCATGGGCCTTCCTGGGCGTCGGCATCGCGCTCGGCTCCTGGTGGGCGTATTACGAACTGGGCTGGGGCGGCTGGTGGTTCTGGGACCCGGTCGAGAACGCGTCATTCATGCCGTGGCTCGTCGGTACTGCACTGATCCATTCGCTCGCCGCCACCGAGAAGCGGGGGGTGTTCAAAAGCTGGACGGTGTTGCTCGCGATCGTGGCGTTTTCGCTGAGCCTGCTCGGCACCTTCCTCGTACGCTCCGGCGTTCTTACGTCTGTCCATGCATTTGCCAGCGACCCCGAGCGCGGCGTGTTCATTCTGGCGTTCCTGCTTGTCGTGGTGGGCGGGTCGTTGGCGTTGTTTGCCATTCGCGCGCCGGTCGTTCGCAGTCAGGCCGGTTTCGGCCTGTGGTCGCGCGAGACCTTCCTGCTGGCGAACAACATCATTCTCGTCGTCACCGCCGCGATGATCCTGCTGGGCACGCTCTACCCGCTGCTGCTCGATGCGCTGAGCGGCGCGAAGCTGTCGGTCGGTCCGCCCTATTTCAATGCGCTGTTCGTCCCGCTGATGGCGGTGTTGATGGCCGTTCTGGCGGTTGGGGTGGTCGTCCGCTGGAAGGACACACCGGTGCGCTGGCTGTTCGGTTTGCTGGGGCCGGTGCTGGTCGCGAGCGTGCTCGTCGCCTTCGCCGCGGGTGGCATGCTGGGTGACTTCCATTGGACGGTGCTGAGCGTCTGCCTGCTCGCTGCCTGGGTAGTACTTGCAGGCCTGCGGGATATCGCCGACAAGACGCGCCACAAGGGTATACGCAAGGGGCTCGCTAGCCTTGGCCGAAGCTATTGGGGCATGCAGTTGGGCCACCTGGGCTTGGCGGTTTGCGCACTGGGCGTCGTGTTGACGAGCGCGAATGGGATGGCGCGCGACCTGCGCATGGCACCAGGCGATGCGGCCGAGCTGGGAGGTTACCGATTCGTCTTCGAGGGAACACGGCATCACGAGGGCCCCAACTTCACATCGGATCGCGGTACCGTTCGGACTTTCGATGAGGACCGCCCGATCGCCGTCCTGCATCCGGAGAAACGTCTCTACACCGTACAGGGTGCGGTCATGACCGAAGCAGGCATTGACGCCGGCCTTGGTCGCGATTTGTTCGTTGCCCTTGGCGAGCCGCTGGAACAGGGTGCCTGGGCCGTCCGGCTTCAGGTCAAGCCTTTCGTTCGATGGATCTGGCTTGGCGCACTGCTGACGGCGATGGGTGGCCTGCTTGCAGCGTCGGACAAGCGCTATCGCATGAAGTTGAAAGCGCGCGTGACCGGAGCGGCACGCGCTGGGGAGGCCCACGCATGAGGCGCGCACTGCTGTTGTTGCCGCTCGCGCTTTTCCTCTGCGTCGCGGTATTCCTTTATCGGGGCCTGTTCCTTGATCCGACAGCCTTGCCGTCCGAGCTGGTCGGCAAGCCGTTTCCGACGTTTTCGCTCATGTCGGTCGATGGCGACCGGTTGCTCACCCAGCATGACCTCAAGGGCAAACCTGCCCTGGTGAATGTCTGGGGAACGTGGTGCGTCGCCTGCCGTGAAGAGCACCCCGTGCTCAATGCGTTGCGCCAAGCGGGCGTGAACATCCACGGTATCAACTACAAGGATGACAATGCCGCCGCGCTCAAATGGCTCTCCGAGTTTCATAACCCCTATGTGCTCGATATCAGCGATCCGGACGGCACGCTAGGGCTGGACCTTGGTGTCTATGGCGCACCGGAAACCTTCCTGATCGATGCCCGGGGCGTCATCCGCCACCGTTATGTAGGGATCATCGATGCAGACGCCTGGCGCGAAGAACTGGCGCAGCTGTACCAGCAATTGGTCGATGAGGCAGCGCCATGAGCCGTCTGTTTCAGGCCGTATGCCTTGCGTTGATGCTATGCGGCGCGGCCCATGCCGCCATCGACACCTACCGCTTCGACAACGAGGCGGATCGAGTCCGCTACCGCCATCTCGTCGAAGAACTGCGCTGTCCCAAGTGCCAGAACCAGAACATCGCGGACTCCAACGCCCCGATTGCCAAGGACCTGCGTGGCGAGATCCACCGCATGCTGGTGGCGGGCCGCAGCGATGGAGAGATCATCGACCACCTCGTCCTGCGCTATGGCGACTTTGTCCTCTACAAGCCGCGGTTGACGACGCGCACGCTCCTGCTGTGGTACGGGCCAGCAGGGCTGCTGGTGCTCGGGCTCGGGGTGCTGGCGATCATCGTTCTGCGCCGCCGTGGCTATCGCAAACGTGCCGCGCAGGGCCTGACGGATGAAGAACGGCGCCGTCTGGCTGCGCTGTTGGAAAAGACCTCGGATAAGCACGTTTCATGATTGAACTCGAATTCTGGATAGGCGCCGGACTGCTTTGTCTGGCGGCGCTGGGCCTGCTGTTGATCCCGTTGCTGCGGAAACGCACGCCGGCCCATGACACCGACCGCACCGCGCTGAACGTTGCCCTGTACGAGGAACGGTTGCGCGACGTGGAGGAAGCGTTGAAGGCTGGCACCGTCCGCGAGCCCGATGCGCAGGCCGCGCGCGATGAAGCGGCACGCACCCTGCTGACCGATACCGATAGGGCGGAGCCATCCACGCGAGGCCGCACCCTCGGGCGCACCGTCCCCATTGCCATGGCGATGTTGGTGCCGGTCTGCGCCGTACTGCTGTATGCCCATTGGGGCTCGATCGGCGAGGTGCAGCGGGCGCATGAAATGGCCAACACAGCGCAGAGCCAGCCACGATCGGTCGAGGACATGACGGCCCGGCTCGAACAAGCGGTGAAGACGCATCCTGACGCGCCCGAAGGCTGGTACTACCTGGGCCGTCTTTACCTGGCGCAAGGCAGGCCAGCGGAGGCGGCGGATGCGCTTGAGCAGGCCGTGGCGCTCTCGGGACGTACGCCGAACCTGCTTGGGTTGTGGGCCCAGGCCCAGTATTTCGCTGCCGAACGTCAGTGGAGCCCCCAGATCGAGGCGTTGACCCAGGAGGCGCTGGCGGCGGACCCCAACGAAGTCTCGAGCCTCGGCCTGATCGGTATCGCTGCCTATGACCGGCGCCAGTACCAGAAGGCAATCGACTATTGGCAGCGGCTGGCCACGGTGATGCCGGCGGGCGATCCGGCTCGACAACCGATCCTTGAAAGCATCAACCGCGCCCGCCAGCAGTTATCGGACGGGCCTGCAGACACGGCAGGCAGCCCGGTCGTACAGGTGCGCATCGAGCTCGCCGATACCGTGCGGGGCCAGGTCGAACCCGTCGAGACCGTATTCGTCTTCGCCCGCGCCACTGACGGCCCGCCGATGCCGTTGGCCGTCAAACGTCTCCGCGTCGCGGACCTGCCGACTATAGTCCGTCTGACCGACGCTGACGCGATGATGCCTGACCTCAAGCTGTCAGCCTTCCCTCGCATCGAAGTCGTTGCCCGCGTCTCTCGCAGCGGCAACGCGCAACAAGGCGAGTGGATCGGATTGGGTTCACCGATCGATATGGGTTCGACCGGCATCCAGCAGGTAGTTATCGACAGGGCAGACACGGACAAGCCGTAATAAAAAACGCCGGATCTCTCCGGCGTTTTTTCCTTTCAGCTCAGGTTAGTGGTCGATGGCAGCACCAGCGCCACGGGGGACGCGGATGTCTTCGACCAGATGCTGGATATGGTCCGGCGGTGGCGCCGTGAAGCGGGAGACGACGAAGGCCACTACGAAGTTGAAGATCATCCCGAGCGTACCGATGCCTTCCGGCGAGATGCCGAACCACCAGTCCTCAGCGGTCGCCGTCGGATTGATGAACTTGTAGTACACGATGTACCCGAAGGTGAAGGCGAGGCCCACCACCATCCCGGCAATCGCGCCTTCCTTGTTCATGCGCTTGTAGAAAATGCCCATCACGATCGCCGGGAAGAACGACGCGGCGGCAAGGCCGAAGGCAAACGCCACCACCTGCGCGACGAAGCCGGGCGGATAGATGCCGAAGAGACCTGCGATCACCACGGCGACCCCGGCGGCGATCCGTGCCGCCAGCAGCTCCTGTTTCTCCGAGATCTTCGGCATCAGGTTGCTCTTGAGCAGGTCATGGGAAATCGACGTCGAGATCACCAGTAGCAGACCAGCCGCCGTGGACAACGCGGCAGCCAGCCCGCCCGCGGCAATCAGCGCGATCACCCAGCCTGGCAGATCGGCGATCTCAGGGTTGGCCAGGACCATGATGTCGTTGTCGACGTACAGCTCGTTCGCCGCAGCGGTTGGCTGGTTGGTCAGGACGCGCTCGCCGGCTTCACCACGCTCGGCGGCGTAGGTCGGCTTGCCGGCGAAGGCCGCACCCGGGCCGTACTGGACGACGCCGTCGTTGTTCTTGTCCATCCAGCCGATCAGGCCTGCGTTTTCCCATGTCTTGAACCAGCCTGGCAGCTCCTGGTAGCTCACGTTCGGAACGCTGGTGAGCAGGTTCGTCCGAGCGAAGGCCGCCACAGCGGGCGCGGTGGTGTAAAGGATGGCGATGAACAGCAGTGCATAACCTGCCGACTTGCGCGCATCTCTCACGGTCGGCGTTGTGAAAAAGCGAACGATGACGTGCGGCAGACCCGCCGTCCCGACCATCAACGCCATCGTAATGAAGAAGATATCGGTCGTGGATTTACTGCCGTCCGTATAGGGCGTGAACCCAAGCTCGGCGCCCAATCCATTGAGGCGTTCAAGTACGGTCTGGCCGGTGCCCGTCACCTCGCTACCAAAGCCCAGCTGCGGAATCGGGTTGCCGGTGATCATCATCGAAATGAAGATCGCGGGGACCATGTAGGCAAAGATCATCACGCAGTACTGCGCCACCTGGGTGTAGGTGATGCCCTTCATGCCGCCGAGCACGGAGTAGAAGAACACGATGGCCATGCCGATGATCACGCCCGTCTCGATGCTTACTTCGAGGTAGCGTGAGAACACGATGCCGACCCCGCGCATCTGCCCCGCGACGTAGGTGAACGAAATGAAGATCACGCAGACCACCGCCACAAGCCGAGCGGTTTGCGAGTAGTAGCGCGCGCCGACGAATTCGGGAACGGTGAATTTGCCGAACTTGCGCAGGTAGGGTGCCAGGCACATGGCAAGCAGCACGTAGCCGCCGGTCCAGCCCATGAGGTAGACCGAGCCGTCGTAGCCTGCGAAGGCGATGATGCCGGCCATGGAAATGAAGGAGGCGGCGGACATCCAGTCCGCACCGGTTGCCATGCCGTTGAGTACCGGATGGACGCCCTTGCTGGCCACGTAGTACTCGCTGGTGGAGCCGGCACGAGTCCAGATGGCGATGCCGATGTAGAGCGCGAAGGTCGCGCCCACGAAGAGATAGATGAGGAACTGCGTACTCATGGTCGGCTCCTCACTCTTCGTGCAGGTCGTATTTGCGATCGAGCTGGTTCATCTTCCAGATGTAGAAGAAGATCTCGAGCACGAACACGTAGATGGAGCCTTGCTGGGCAAACCAGAAGCCGAGCGGGAAGCCGAATGCGTGGATATTGTTCAAGGCGTCGACGAACAGCACACCGGCACCAAACGATACTGCGAACCAAACGACCAGCAGCCAGATCATCAGCCGCACGTTTTCCTTCCAGTAGGCTGCCGCAGCCTCTTGCTTGGATAGGGACATAAGTCCTCCGATTTATTGTTGTTATAGCCCGGTTGAACCTAGCAGCGTGGGCGCTACGGAGCGTACGACTTTAGTCGTAGATCATGAGGTCTCCGCGGCGAAATCATTGACTTTGAAAGGAAACTTCGACGCGGCTAATTGCCACAGGATGTGTACGGTGTCGCTATGGCCGGCTGGCGTTCACGCATCGGCTTCATGACATCGCGAGGAAGCGAAGCGGCCTGGAGATGTGGGCGACGCCGGCCTGTTGCATAGCATCATGTTGATGAACGGGCGAGCAGATTGAGCGGTTTCGCCGGAACGACGAAACCATCGTCAATTCGCAGGTAAAGCGAGACGCTTTTCGCCGCTATTCGCCTTATGTTCGAGCGGGCCACTTTTCACACTAGGCGTACCTTTTTTCCGAAACCCCCGCCTGTTCGAGAGCGTTTCCATGGCCCATATCAACCGTCATCCTGTCAGCCAGGAGCCCCCCGTCACTGTCTTTGGTCCGGACTTTCCGTTCGGCTTCGACCACTGGCTGGAGCATCCGGCCGGCTTGGGCAGCATTCCGCCCGAACGCCACGGGGAGGAGGTTGCGATCGTGGGCGGTGGCATCGCCGGATTGGTCGCGGCGTACGAGTTGATGAAGCTGGGCCTGCGTCCGGTCGTCTACGAAGCGTCGCGGCTGGGCGGCCGCCTCCGATCGCAGGAATTCGAAGGCGCCGAAGGCATCGTGGCCGAACTGGGCGGGATGCGCTTCCCTGTGTCATCCACGGCGTTTTTTCACTATGTGGATAAGCTTGGACTCGAGACCCGACCGTTCCCCAATCCGCTGACGGGCGCATCGGGCAGCACGGTGATCGATCTGGAAGGTCAGACGTACTACGCCGAGCGCGCGCAGGACCTGCCGACGATCTTCAGTGAAGTCGCGGACGCCTGGGCGGATGCGCTCGATGAGCGTGCGCACTTCAAGGATATTCAGCAGGCGATTCGCCAACGTGATGTCGTCACGCTCAAACACCTGTGGAACGAGCTGGTGCCGTTGTGGGATGACCGCACCTTCTACGACTTCGTTGCGACCTCACGCTCGTTCGCCAAGTTGACGTTTCAACACCGCGAAATCTTCGGGCAGGTGGGTTTCGGAACGGGTGGCTGGGACTCAGATTTCCCGAACTCGATGCTGGAGATCCTGCGTGTCGTGATGACCAACTGCGACGATAACCAGCATTTGGTCGTGGGCGGTGTCGAGCAGGTACCGCTTCGGCTGTGGCGCCATGCGCCGGAACGCTGCGCACACTGGCCGGCGGGCACGAGCCTGAGCAGCCTTCACAGCGGCGCGACACGTGCCGGCGTGCAGCGCATTGCGCGCGAAGGCGAAAGCGCGTTTCGCATTACCGACACCTGGGGCCACGAGCGCATCTATCCTGCCGTGCTGGTCACCTGTCAAAGCTGGCTCATGACTACGCAGATCGACTGCGACGAATCGCTCTTTTCGCAAAAGATGTGGATGGCGTTGGACCGGACACGTTACATGCAGTCGTCGAAGACATTCGTGATGGTGGATCGACCGTTCTGGAAGGACAAGGACCCCGAGACCGGTCGTGACGTGATGAGCATGACGCTCACCGATCGCCTCACACGCGGGACGTACCTGTTCGACAACGGCGAGGGCAAGCCGGGTGTCATCTGCCTGTCCTACTCGTGGATGAGCGATGCGCTGAAAATGCTGCCGTATCCCGTCGAAAAACGCGTAAAGCTATCGCTTGAAGCGCTCAAGAAGATTTATCCGAAAGTGGACATCGCCGGGCACATCATCGGCGACCCGATCACTGTTTCCTGGGAGGCGGACCCACATTTCTTGGGCGCCTTCAAAGGGGCACTGCCAGGGCACTATCGCTACAACCAGCGCATGTATGCGCACTTCGTCCAAAAGGATATGCCTAAAGAGCAACGCGGCATCTTCATCGCGGGCGATGACGTGTCGTGGACGCCCGCCTGGGTGGAGGGTGCCGTGCAGACTTCACTCAACGCCGTGTGGGGCATCATGGCCCACTTCGGCGGCCGTTCGTTTGCAGAGAATCCAGGCCCAGGGGATGTCTTCGCCGAACTGGGGCCCATCGCCTTGCCGGAGTAATACCCATGAAGATTGCCCTTTGCCAATGCCTGCCGGGTTCACTGGACGTCGATGGCAACCTGGCCCGCCTCGAACGTTTCGCCGTCAACGCTGCGGGGCAGGGCGCCCAGCTTCTCGTCCTGCCCGAACTGTTCAGTACCGGCTATGCGATCGGCGCAGAGGCCGTGCGACGCTTGGCAGAGGCAACCGACGGCCCCTTCGCACAACAGGCGGCGCGGATCGCTCGCACGCATGGAATTGCGCTTTGTTATGGCTATCCCGAGCGGGGCCGCGACGGGGCCATCTATAACAGTGCGCTGTTGCTTGGCATCGATGGCGAGCCGCTACTCAACTACCGCAAGTGGCAGCTGTTTGGTGAGCTGGACCGCCAGCAATTCAGCGAAGGGGCCAGCGCGCCGACCGTCGCGAACCTGCTGGGTTGGCAGGTGGGCCTGCAGATCTGCTACGACGTGGAGTTCCCTGAGGGTGTGCGGCACCTGGCACGCTCCGGTGCGGAGCTGGTGCTGGTGCCAACCGCCAACATGCGCGGTTTCGAATTCGTTGCGGACGTCACCGTGCGCAGCCGGGCCTTCGAGAACCTTTGCTTCGTGGCCTATGCGAACTACATCGGCGTAGAAGGCCCCTTTGAATACTGCGGCCGCAGCAGCGTCAATGGCCCCAAGGGCAGCCGGTCCGATCTGCCGGCAGACGAAGAAGGGCTTCTGGTCGTTGAGATCAGCCGCGACGAGCGCGAGGCAGCACTACGGGATAATCCCTACCTGACCGACCACCGGGCATTCGACCGGTAGCGACTGCCGCGGCTGGGCCGGTGTCAGGTTGAACCGCTACGTCGGTCGATCTTGCGGTTGAGGATGATCGACGTTTGCGTGAGTTTGACGCCTTCGAGATTGCCGATGCGATCGAGTAACTCGTCCAGCTTTTCATGCGTGGTGCAGCGCAGAAAAGCCACGTAGTCGAAGTGGCCGCTTACCGAAGAGACTTCTTCCACTTCCTTCATCTTTTCCAGGGCCCGGATCACGCTGGCCGTGCTGCGCGGAAACACGCTTATGCTGCAATAAGCACGCACGGCCGCCTGCTCCAGACCCCCGCCGAGCCGCACGCTGTAGCCAAGCAGAACGCCCTCGCGCTCAAGGCGCGCCATGCGCGCGGCCACGGTCGTGCGCGCGAGGTCCAGCTTGCGTGCCAGTGTTGCCGTGGATTCGCGGGCGTTCTGCTGGAGCAGATGGATCAGCTGCGCGTCGGTCTCGTCGATCTTCGTGTACATCAGGGCTCCGGCACAAAAGGGCAGCACGCCTTGGCGGCGGGTCTGCCACCGCATTCCAGCCTCTTGCAGCAGCCAGTCGCGGAACGGAGCGGCCTGCCCGTCGTGCGACTTGCGCTAGGGGCTGACCACCCAATAGGAATCGCTGGAGCGTACCGGTTTTGCGAAGGGCAAGTGAAGCGCGGCGCGCGCCCAATCCCGTGCTACGAGTGGGTAGGGGACACGGCCAGCCCAAGCCGGCTCGCGGCGACCAGACGTTTTGCCGCGCCATGGCGTGTTGTCAGGTTCATGCGGTGGTAGGTCCGGCTATACGTTTTTTTCACGTTCAGCTTTCTACGATCCTCCCGCAAGCATTTGCACGCGATTTGAAACCAGAAACGACGCAGGAGCGAAAACGGGACATGGGAGCGGGAATCGCCTTTTGGGCGCCGATCGGCGCAATGGCGGCCATAGGAGTCGTGGTCGGTTTGAAAGCCACCTGGGAGCTGACGCGAAGCCGTCGAGTGGAGATTCGTGAATGGTTGGCGCGCCCGACCAACTATGGATTGGGCTTCGGCGCCCTCGGCCTGCCGGTAGGGTTTGCGCTGTTCGTGGTGGCGAATAGCGGTATTTGAACAAGGTGGCCGGTCGAGCCGCCGCGAGTACAGGCCATGACGTGTATGGAAGGCGCGGCGGTGCTAGATTGATGCTCCTTGCGGAGTCCGGCTCATGCCCTTCATCGATAACCTGCTCGCGTTCACCCTAGCGGCTGCCCTGCTTACGGTCACGCCCGGGCTCGACACTGCGCTTGTGCTGCGCACGGCTGCGGTGGAGGGCAGGGCGCAGGCAGTGCGTGCCGCGCTGGGGATCAACGCGGGGTGCTTCCTCTGGGGCGCGGCGGTTGCGTTTGGTCTTGGCGCGCTGCTGGCCGTTTCGGAGCTCGGCTACACCGTTCTCAAGTATTGCGGAGCGGCCTATCTCTGCTGGCTCGGCCTGAACTTGCTGTTGCGCCCGCGCGCCTCGCTTACCGCGGTCGAGCCTGGCCAGCGCAGGGGCAACTGGTTCGTCAGAGGCATGCTGGGCAATGTGCTCAATCCCAAGGTCGGTATTTTCTACGTGTCCTTCCTGCCGCAATTCATCCCGGCAGGGCAGCCGCTGGTGACATGGACGTTCGCATTGGTCGGCATACACGTCGTGCTCGGTTTGGCCTGGTCGGCAATGCTGATCACCGCGACACATTCCCTGGGTGACTGGTTACGCCGCGAGCGGATCATTCGGTGGCTCGATCGCACGACCGGGGCTGTCTTCCTGATGTTCGCGGCGCGCCTGGCGCTGAGCCGGCGGTGACGCTTGTCCGTACCGAGGCCGATCGAATTGTCCCGGCGTCCACAATGCTGACATTCGAGCGGTACAACCCGTCCACGAGGACGGCGTGCCTCGGCCTGTTCGACGCCAATACGCCGCGCTTCTTCGCGGCATCCGAACGGCCCGACTTCGAACGCTTCCTTGATCATCACGCCTCAGCACGGCACTTCGAAATAGGCGTGCTCGACGGCGAAGTCGTATCGTGCGGGGGCTTTCGCGTAGACGCCGCCACCGGAACGGCCGCGTTGGCTTGGGGTATGGTGGCGCCTGAATTCCACGGACGTGGCATCGGCCGGGTGATGACCCATTCACGGCTGGGCGCGGCCAGCCGCCATCCGGGCGTTATACGCATCATTCTGGATACGAGTCAGCATACCCAGGGTTTCTACGCCCGACTGGGCTTCAAGCCCGTGTCGCTGACCCGTGACGGCTACGGTCCAGGGCTGGATCGCTGGGATATGGTGCTGGCGGCTGGCGAATAGACGCGTCTCGTACGTGCCGCGCTATCGTTCAGGGCCGAAATTCGGTTAGGGGTCTACAGCCCTGATGCGGCGAGGTTGATGCCAGATGCCAGTCTGGTCCAGCAAAGCGTCATTGAAGGATGAACGTGTCTATTGAAACGTTGCAGCGTTGCGGAAAGAAGTGGCCGGCAGGCCAGTAAATAGATTCGATTAGGTCGCCTCTGCATTCGTTCCGATAGAGCCTGATGGCTCCCGTTTGTTTACCGGTCTCGTTGAAATAGTCTTGGCGAGCCCATTCCAAGTTGCCGGAGGGAATGGACCATAAGATATGGCGTGGGCGATGCATCGCACCTTACACAGTAAGTTCGAATTTTCCCGCTTCGTTCTATGAATGTGCTGAACCACGATTCGTCGCTTTTGCGGTTCCGCACGGCTTTGTACTAGCCACCGAAGTATCATCGGCATGTCCAGCACAGTTTAGTAGGAAAGCTCATGAAGAAATGGATCTTCACCATTGCGTTGGTCTGCACCATGGCCAGTTACGCACAGAGTGAGCCATGCGGCTATACCCCGCCCGAAGCGGTTGAGCATTCACCTAATCCCATCAGCTCTCAGCGCCTGGTTCTGGGAGGTCCAAACCGGCTTGAGTTGGGACTGGTGCAAGCGCCTCATACATTCGCGCATAGCCGCGATATCTTGATCGCCAAATATGCCAACGGTGCGACCTTCGCCAGCCGCCAGCTCGCTGAGTCCGAGGTAAGGACTGAATCGAACAGCGCACTTTCCTTGCCCGATTTCGTACGTCTCATGTTTCTCGGTGCTGCGCCTGCTGCGTCCAGACAGGATCAGAAGGAAGCGCAGGTGCTGCGTGATGCACTGCGCCTGGGCTGCAGTGATCCGTCCTATCGGTGGCTCGATGGGGTAGACGTGTTCGGCTATATCCAGACCCGGCAGGGCGGCGAGCGATACCACGCCTATTACGTCATTGATGGTGACATCGTTCATTACCTGGATATCAGCGGTACGGATGCGTTCGCCGAGCAGATCATTTCGACTCTACACAAAAGGAATTGAGTATGACCCCCTATGAACAGGAAGACATCAAGACGATTTTGATGAGGATCTACCCGGCCAGTGTGGTAGGTCGGTGGGATATCAATGATCAAGTCGCTGAAACGCTCTTGGAAATGAGCGGGCATCAGTAATTGCTCCAAGCTGATGGCGCTCGTACCACGTCCGCTGCCAAGCGGGTCGCGGCCGCTGCAGTACATTAGCAAGGAGGCCCGCCGCTTGCTGATGAGCCAGTTGAAAGACAATGAAACCTACCTCTCATGTATCAGATCCGGCGCAGTGAGTTATCGCACTCGCTTTGAGGAAGCGAGCCTCGGGCTTTGATCTACATACTCCGATAGGTCTGCTCCACCTGCGAGGTCAAGTCACGGATTGAGCGCAGTTATAGGGCGGCCTTACCGAAGGAAGGACTTCGCCATGAGCGTGTCTCACCCTTACTAATAATGGGCTTGGCGACATCTTCGGAACACGAATATGCGCATTCTGCCTTACGCCAGTGTGGCCTCATGCGTAATCGGTACACCGCGAGTGGGTGACTATCCACGCAGTGTGGTGGCCCAAGGATTAACATTTGATCATGTCGATTCTTGCGCCGAACCGTACGTGCCTCGCTATCGTTCAGGGTCGAGATTCTATTACGGCCTACAGGCCATGACCCTGCTGCGATGCCGATACCAGGTTTCGCTGTCTTCCCCCCCATAGAGGAGCTGCCATGTTCAGTTGCCACGCCGATGTCACCATCACCGATCCGCAACGCTGCCTGCTGCGTCTGTGCCGCCACTGGAGCCACAAGTTCCAGGTGCAGCACGACGAGACCAGCGCGCACATTCCGTTCGACCCATCGGTCTGCGACCTGAAAGTGACCGAAACCGGGCTGCACGTCAGCATCCAGGCGCCCGACGAGGCGGAGCTCGTCGAGTTGCAGGGCGTGGTTCTAGATCACCTACAACGTATGGCTGGGGAGCCGTTGCAGGCGGAGTGGCGGAGGTAGTATTGGGATCGGACAGCCAGTTCTGCGGATCGAGTATCCGTTAGGCTTTCGCATACAAAAAAGCCCCAGGCCAAGGGCTTGGGGCTTTCGTATATGGCGCACTTGGCGGGATTCGAACCCACGACCCCTGCCTTCGGAGGGCAGTACTCTATCCAGCTGAGCTACAAGTGCGTTTCGCGGGCGCATGATACGCATGTCGGGCGTGGTCGTCCATGCTGGCCGTGTGCATGAACGAAATCCATGAGGTGGCCTCGAAACAGGGCGGGGCAGGCGCGAAACAGGCGAGTCGCGGACGGGTGTTAATTTTTTTGAACGACCTATTGTCACGGACTGGGGTCTGGCCCTAGGATTCGTTCGATATTCAGAACGCGGCGCTGGCCCTGATGGTGTCCAGCGGGCGTCTCGACCCAATTCCGCCAAGGCGCTCGTCGCATTGGCTTACTGTTCCGACCAGGCGGCAATCCAGCCCCCGATCACATTCAATCCTCTGCATCGCCTGATGCAGCTCCAGGAGATCGCCATGCAATTGAAAGACGCTTCGCTTTTCCGGCAGCAAGCCTACATCGATGGGGCTTGGGTTGACGCGGACAGCGGCCAGAAGATCCAGGTGAACAATCCGGCGACCAACGAGATCATCGGTTCGGTACCGAAGATGGGCCGTGAAGAGACCCGTCGTGCGATCGAGGCGGCCGACAAGGCGCTGCCGGCATGGCGTGCATTGACCGCGAAAGAGCGCGCACAGAAGCTGCGTCGCTGGTTCGAGCTGATGATGGAGAACCAGGACGACCTGGGTCGCCTGATGACGCTGGAGCAGGGCAAGGCACTGGCCGAAGCCAAGGGCGAAATCGCCTATGCCGCGTCCTTCCTGGAGTGGTTCGCTGAAGAAGCCAAGCGTGTGTACGGCGACACGATTCCCGGCCACCAGGCCGACAAGCGCATCATCGTCATCAAGCAGCCTATCGGCGTCACCGCTGCCATTACGCCGTGGAACTTCCCGGCGGCCATGATCACCCGTAAAGCCGGCCCTGCACTGGCCGCCGGCTGCACCATGGTCCTCAAGCCCGCCTCCCAGACCCCGTACTCGGCGCTGGCGCTGGCAGAACTGGCTGAGCGCGCCGGTATCCCGAAAGGCGTGTTCAGCGTTGTGACGGGCTCTGCCGGCGAAGTCGGCGGCGAGCTGACCAGCAACCCGATCGTTCGCAAGCTGTCCTTCACCGGCTCGACCGAGATCGGTCGCCAGCTGATGGCCGAATGCGCCCAGGACATCAAGAAGGTGTCGCTGGAGTTGGGCGGCAACGCGCCGTTCATCGTGTTCGACGATGCGGATCTCGACGCTGCCGTGGACGGTGCCATCGTTTCCAAATACCGCAACAACGGCCAGACCTGCGTCTGCGCCAACCGCATCTATGTGCAGGATGGCGTGTACGACGCGTTCGTCGAGAAGCTAAAAGCCGCGGTAGCCAAGCTCAAGATCGGTAACGGTCTGGAAGATGGCGTGACCACCGGCCCGCTGATCGATGACAAGGCGGTGAAGAAGGTCAAGGAACACATCGAGGACGCCGTCAGCAAGGGTGCGAAAGTGGCGTTCGGCGGCAAGGAGCACCAGCTGGGTGGCACCTTCTTCGAGCCGACCATCCTGGTGGATGTGCCCAAGAATGCGCTCGTTTCGAAAGACGAAACCTTCGGCCCGCTGGCGCCGTTGTTCCGCTTCAAGGACGACGCCGAGGTGATCGCAATGGCGAACGATACCGAGTTTGGCCTTGCGTCCTACTTCTATGCAAAAGACCTGTCGCGCGTCTTCCGTGTGGCTGAAGCGTTGGAATACGGCATGGTCGGCATTAATACAGGTCTGATCTCCAATGAAGTGGCGCCGTTTGGTGGCGTCAAGGCGTCGGGGCTGGGTCGTGAGGGTTCGAAGTACGGGATCGAGGACTACCTCGAGATCAAATACCTCTGCCTGAGCGTTTGATTGGCTGTGCGTTGGTAATACGGCCTTGAAAGCTAGCGGGAGTGCCGGTCCAGATCGAACGGCGCATTCCCGCCCTTTCACGGCGCAGCATGACGCCAGTACCGCTATGAGATGTACTGCTTTCCATCGCGCCTGAGCGCATACCTTCGGTCGATCATCGTATGCCGTCGGTGTGTTAACGGGCGCATTTTCATCCTTGAACAGGGCCGGCGATGAACGGCCAAAGAGGAGCTATGAGCAAGACCAACGAATCCCTGATGCAACGCCGCATGGCCGCCGTTCCGCGCGGTGTCGGCCAGATCCATCCGATCTTCGCCGAGAAGGCCGAGAACTCGACCGTAACGGACGTTGAAGGACGCGAGTTCATCGACTTCGCCGGTGGTATTGCAGTACTGAACACCGGCCACCTTCACCCGAAGGTGGTGGCGGCTGTGCAAGAGCAGCTGACCAAGCTGAGCCACACCTGCTTCCAGGTATTGGCGTACGAACCTTATGTGGAGCTCGCCGAAGAGATCGCCAAGCGTGTGCCCGGCGACTTCGCCAAGAAGACGCTGCTCGTCACCAGCGGCTCGGAAGCGGTTGAGAACGCCGTGAAGATCGCGCGTGCCGCGACCGGACGTGCCGGCGTTATCGCCTTCACCGGTGCTTACCACGGACGGACGATGATGACCCTGTCGCTGACGGGCAAGGTGGCGCCTTATTCGGCAGGCATGGGATTGATGCCGGGCGGTGTTTACCGTGCGCTGGCGCCGTGTGAGCTGCACGGCGTGAGCGAAGACGAGTCGATCGCCAGCATCGAGCGGATCTTCAAGAACGACGCGCAGCCGCAGGATATCGCGGCCATCGTCATCGAGCCTGTACAGGGCGAGGGCGGCTTCTACGTCAACTCGCCTGCCTTCATGAAGCGTCTGCGTGCACTGTGCGACCAGCACGGCATCATGCTGATCGCGGATGAAGTGCAGACCGGTGCAGGCCGTACCGGCACGTTCTTCGCCACTGAGCAGCTTGGTATCGTTCCGGACCTGACCACCTTCGCGAAGTCGGTTGGCGGCGGTTTCCCAATCTCCGGCGTTTGCGGCAAGGCCGAGATCATGGACGCCATCGCACCCGGTGGCTTGGGTGGTACGTACGCAGGCAGCCCGATCGCTTGTGCTGCCGCGCTGGCCGTGCTGAAGGTGTTCGATGAAGAGAACCTGCTCGAGCGCAGCCGTGACCTCGGTGAGCGCTTGAAAGGCAGACTGCGTGAGATTCAAGGCAAGCACAAGGTCATCGGTGACGTCCGTGGCCTGGGTTCGATGGTCGCCATCGAACTGTTCGAGGGCGGCGATACCCACAAGCCGGCTGCCGAACTGGTTGGCAAGATCGTCGCGCGTGCGCGCGAGAAAGGTCTCATACTGCTGTCATGCGGCACGTACTACAACGTGATCCGCTTCCTGATGCCCGTCACGATTCCTGATGAGCAGCTTGACCAGGGTCTGAACATCCTCGCCGAGTGCTTTGACGAGCTTGCCTGACCAAACGTGGCGCGCCTTGGCGGCGCGCCACGTTTCCTTCTATCGGTTATGGCGCAGTGATATCAAAAAGCCATTTATCTTGTCGCATGAAGGGACTATTCTCCTGAGATAGTCTTCCTGTGCGACCTCCATGTCTCGTCCGTTATCCTCGGCTTCGATCCTGATTGCTGATGCCGATCAGCGTTCGGCTGACCTGATTTGCCAGCTGATTCGCGCTATCCACAAAGATATGGACCTGACGGTCTGTGGCGACAGCGCTACGGCTATTGCATCCATACAGCAGGTACGTCCTGCGCTCATCATCGCCGACCATGGACTGCCGGGTATGGGTGGCGTTGGACTGCTCCAGGCATTGCGCCAGCCTCCTTTCGCCGAGCCGATTCCCTTTGTGCTTATCAAGGGGCGCGCAGATGTGCGAAGCGTGCGCGAGGCGTTACCGCTTCAGCCAGCAGCGTATCTTACTGAGCCGTTCGACGCTGAGCGGCTGATGGCGCGGATTGCTCCGCTTCTGGGGCAACTCTGCGAGGATGCCGAACGAATTCTGCCGGCCTCAGAGCAAAGGAATCTTGATGGTTTCCTGATTAATCGACGCAGCCTGAGCGAGGGCGCGCCCATGCCCGGCAGCATTCACCAGCTGGTTCAGCTATTGCTGGACCATGAGTGCGACCTCGGTACGATCGAGCGGGCGTTCTCAAGCGATCCACAGATTACGGCAGTGCTTATCAAGGCGGCGAACAGCGGCGACCGCCATAGCGCGAGAGCTTGCCAGACGTTGGCCCAGGCGTTGCCACGGCTTGGGGTAAAGCACAGCATCAACCTGGCCATGGGGCTTTCCTTGCGCAACGGCGCTCGCCTCGAAGATCCCGCACTTTCCGTTATTGCCGAGGAATTCTGGGGGGTGTCCCAGCGAACGGCAGAGATAGCTCGTAGCCTTGCGACGACCCTACAGGCTGACGCGGATCGTTGTTACACAGCGGGACTCCTTCATTGCCTGGGGGATCTGACGGTGCTGCGCGTACTTCAGGACTGGCGTAACGAAGGCGGTGAACTCGATGATGCGCAAATAGCGGAGAGTTTGCGCGCGCACGCTGCTGGCTTTGGAGGGGCGCTGCGCGTCCGCTGGCGACTGCCGCTGGAGCTCAGGGAGATCATCGGCGCCGCATGGGTGCTGGGTGGCGGCGTCTACACGCGAGAGGTGTTGATCCTTCATGTCGCTGCACGTTATGCGCGAATGGACGGTGATGATCTTGAGGCGATACTCGAGACCAAGGCGGCGCGAATGCTAGGTTTGAAAGCGGACATGCTCGAGCGCGTTCCCGCGGCGGCTTAGCTGAGGTGCCGGCCCGGGCGCGCTCGATGTCGAGCCTTACAGGCTCAACGTCCAGTCGTAGTCGACGATCAGCGGTGCGTGCTGTGAGAAGCGCGGCTGACGCGGCAACTTGGCGTTGCGCACAGAGCGGCGCATGCCAGGCGTAAGGATGTGATAGTCGAAGCGGAAGCCGAGGTTCAGTAGTTCAGCCTGTTCACTGTCGGCCCACCAGCTGTACTGCTCGCCTTCACGGCTGACTTCACGCAAGGCATCGACATAGCCCATGTTGCCAAAGACTTCGTCCAGCCAGGTGCGCTCAGGCGCCAGGAAGCCAGGCGTTTGCTGGCACTCACGCCAATTCTTCACGTCCATCTTCTGGTGTGCGACGTACAGCGAACCGCAATAGATGTACTCGCGACGCTTGCGGCGCTGCTTGTTCAGATACTGGGTGAAGTCGTCCATGAACTTGAATTTCTGATTCAGGTTCTCGTCGCCGCCCTGCCCGGATGGCAGCAGCAAGCTGGCGATGCTTACCTTGTCGAAATCCGCTTGCAGGTAGCGCCCGTAGCGATCCGCCATCTCGAAACCCAAGCCGTAGATCACTGCCTTGGGTTGCAGGCGCGAGTACAACGCGACGCCTCCCTGGGCAGGTGATTCGGCATCAATGGAGTACTGGAAGTAGCCGTCCAGCTGGAGGGCTTGTTCTTCCATTTCGACGATGGAGGCTCGGGTGTCCTGCAAGCAGATCACGTCGGCATTCTGCGCCTGAAGCCAGCTGAGCAGACCCCGCTCGACCGCAGACTGAATGCCATTCACGTTTACACTGATGATCCGCATAAATGGCCCCCAAAAACACGTGCGTGTATGATAACCGAGCTCGCTCCAATTAGCTAAATCCGTGCCGCCCGAGAGATTTTTTCATGCAGGACTATCAACGCGACTTTCTTCGTTTTGCCATTGATCGCGGTGTACTGCGGTTCGGTGAGTTCACGCTCAAGTCAGGACGCGTCAGCCCCTATTTCTTCAATGCCGGCCTGTTCAACAGTGGCCTGGCGCTGGCTCAGCTCGGGCGTTTCTACGCGTCTGCCATCGTCGACAGCGGTGTCGAGTTCGATGTCCTGTTCGGGCCGGCCTACAAAGGCATCCCGCTGGCTTCAGCAACAGCCGTCGCATTGGCCGAACAGCATGGGCGCGACGTGCCATGGGCGTTCAATCGCAAGGAAGCCAAGGCCCATGGTGAAGGCGGTACGCTGGTAGGTGCACCGGTGGAGGGCCGCGTGCTGATCGTCGATGACGTCATCACTGCGGGTACGGCAATCCGTGAAGCCATGCAGATCATCGAAGGGCAGAAGGCCACTGCGGCTGGCGTGTTAATTGCACTGAATCGTCAGGAGCGCGGCAAGGCCGAGCTGTCGGCGATCCAGGAAGTCGAGCGTGACTTTGGGTTGTCCGTGATTAGCATCGTGTCGCTGGACCAGGTTCTGGAGTACCTGGCTGACGATGCGTCTTTGAGAAATTTCCTGCCGTCGGTGGAAGCGTACCGCCAACAATACGGCGTCTAGCAAGGGATTCACGAATGATCCGGTCGATCCTGGCAATGGCTGTTCTGGGTATCGGCGTCACCTGTGCCTCCGGCGTTCACGCCGAACTCTACCGTTATGTGGATGATCGCGGCGTCACCGTGCTCGATCGCCAAGGCGTACCGCCCGAATTTGTCGGTAAGGGTTATGAGGTGCTGAACGAGCAGGGGCGAGTGCTCAAGGTCGTTCCGCCAGCGCCTACGGCTGAGGAGCGGGCCAAGCGTCAGGCTCGTGCGCTGCAGACCACGGCCGACCGGCGCCTGCTTCGACTCTATGCGAGCGTCGCCGATGTGGACCGCGCGCGGACACGCAAGCTGGCCGAACTGGATGGACTTATCGGCGTTGCCAACGGCAACCTGCAGTCCTTGCGTCTGCAGGAAAGCACGCTGCTGTCCCAGGCTGCCGAATACGAGCGTGCGGGGCGTGAAGTCCCAGCCAATATCGTGGCGCAGCTCAAAAGCATCGGCGGGGAACAGGCGCACCTGGCCAAGGAAATTGAGCGTCACCAGCAGGCACGTGCGCAGGCAGAAAAGAACTTCGAGGCGGACCGCGCCCGGGTAGAAACGCTGCTCCACGGACGCTAGCAATCGACCTACAAAAAAGCCGGCAATGCCGGCTTTTTCGTTTATGCCGTCGCTGGACGGCTACGGTTGGTGATCAGCGTACCGACACCAATATCTGTGAAGATTTCAAGCAATACGGCGTTGGGAACGCGGCCGTCCACGATATGGGCGCTGTTCACGCCATTCTGGACGGCTTCGAGTGCGCAGCGAATCTTGGGCAGCATGCCGCCGTAGATGGTGCCGTCGGCAATCAGACTGTCGACCTGCTCGGTGGTCAGGCCTGTCATGACCTGACCCTGCTTGTCCATCAGGCCCGCAATGTTTGTCAGGAGCATCAACTTCTCTGCCCGCAGCGCCTCAGCCACCTTGCCGGCAACGAGATCGGCGTTGATGTTGTAGGACTCACCTTCCGGGCCGACGCCAATTGGCGCGATGACAGGAATGAAGTTACCCCGAACCAGCATGTTCAACAGCTCGACATTGACGCCGGTGACTTCGCCGACGTGCCCGATGTCAACATTTTCCGGTTTCGTCATCTCCGGTGTCTGGCGCGAAACGGTCAGCTTCTTGGCGCGAATCAGGTCCGCATCCTTGCCTGTGAGGCCAATCGCGCTGCCGCCATGGCGGTTGATCAGGCTGACGATGTCCTTGTTCACCTGGCCGCCGAGGACCATCTCCACCACGTCCATGGTCTGGGCGTCGGTAACACGCATCCCGTCAACGAAGCGGCTCTCGATGTTCAGACGGTTGAGCAGATCACCAATCTGCGGCCCGCCGCCGTGAACGACTACAGGATTGATGCCCACCGCCTTCATGAGCACCATGTCGCGTGCGAAGCCAGCCTTGAGCTCTTCGCTCTCCATGGCATTGCCGCCGTACTTGACGACCAGCGTCTTGCCGACGAACCGGCGGATGTAGGGCAATGCTTCCGAAAGGACAAGTGCTACCTGGGAAGCGGCGTCGCGGCTTAATGTCATGTTGGGCTCCATAGAGGGGTGACAGGCCGGGGAAGGAAAGACGAAGGAGACCGAAGGCTGCCGTGTCAGGCGTCGATACGTCCGGCATATCGACGCCTGAGAGGAGATGCGCACCCCGGCGCTCGCTGCCAGAGGCGAACGAAGGCCAGTCGCAGTCGCGAACGGAGGGCCTGGCGATCAGGCCCTCCGACGACGTCAGAACGGTACGTTCAGGTCAGGGGCGACAGTATAAAGCTGCTTGCGGAATACGTCTTTGATGCGGGCGAGCTCTTCCTCGGTTTCCGCTTCGAAGCGCAGGACCAGGACGGGCGTGGTGTTCGAGGCGCGCACGAGGCCCCAGCCCTTTGGATAGTCCACGCGCACGCCATCGATGGTCACAAGGTTCGCATCACCCCACTGTGCATCGCTGCGCAGCGCGTCGATGATCTCGAACTTGCTCTCTTCGGTAACCGTGATGTTGATTTCCGGAGTAGCGACGTCGTTCGGGAAGGCCGCGAACACCTTCTCGGCGTCGCGGTTATCCTGACTCAGGATCTCCAGCAGGCGCGCAGCGCTGTAGATGCCGTCATCAAACCCGTACCAGCGTTCCTTGAAGAACACGTGGCCGCTCATTTCGCCGGCCAGAAGAGCGCCGGTTTCCTTCATCTTCTTCTTGATCAGCGAGTGGCCGGTCTTGTACATGACCGGACGGCCACCGTAGCCGCTGATGAGCGCGGTCAGGCGACGGGTGCATTTCACGTCGTAGATGATGTCCGAGCCGGGGTTGCGCGAGACGACGTCCTTGGCAAACAGCATCAGCAGGCGATCTGGGTAGATGATGGTGCCCGCGTTGGTCACCACGCCGACGCGATCGCCGTCGCCGTCGAACGCCAGGCCAAGGTCGGCACCGGTTTCGCGGACTTTCGCGATCAGGTCTTCCAGGTTCTCGGGCTTGCCCGGATCCGGGTGGTGGTTCGGGAAGTTGCCGTCGACTTCACAGAAGAGCGGTACGACTTCGCAGCCCAGCGCTTCGATCAATTGCGGCGCGATCACGCCGGCCACACCGTTGCCGCAGTCAACGACAACCTTGAGTTTGCGGGCAAGCACGATATCGCCACGGATCTGCTCGAAATAGCGCTGGAGTACGTCGACCTGTTCGACGGTGCCGTTACCGCTCGCCAGGTTACCGGTCTCGATACGCTCACGCAGGACCTGGATCTGCTCGTTGGCCAGCGTGTCGCCTGCAATGACGATCTTGAAGCCGTTGTAGTTCGGCGGGTTGTGGCTGCCCGTGAGCATCACGCCGGATTTGCCGGCCAGGATGTTGGCGGCGTAGTAGAGGACAGGCGTGGGCACCATTCCGATATCACTGACGGTGCAGCCGCTTTCGGCGATGCCCTGAATGAGGCCCTGGACCAGCTCGGGGCCGGACAGGCGACCGTCGCGGCCGACCGCCACGTTCGGCTCGCCCTTGGCGAGGCTTTCGGAGCCGATGGCACGACCGATCCAGTAGGCTGCCTCGGCGGTCAGGCTTTCGCCGACCACGCCGCGGATGTCATAAGCGCGGAAAATGCTGGCTGGCAATGCGGGGGCTTGAACGGTGCTCATTGCGGGGTCTCGCTCCTGAGTGTCGAGGCCCAGCAGGTGCTGGTCCTCATCGAGAAAATCCATGTCGAGGAAGTCGACGTCCAGAGGATCGACTTCGCCAACACGCGGGCTCGGGCCCGTCGTGGTGGCGGGGGCCGAGGACGGCTCCTGAACTTCTGTAGCTGCCGGCGCTTCGGGTTGGGCCACCGAGGTTGTCTGTGGTCGACTGCGCGAAAGGCTGACAAGGCGCTGCGCCAACGTATCGAGTGCTGGCAGGCTCAGGCCCGGCACTTTGATAGCGCGTCCTGCAGAGAGTTCCAGCACCGCACGCTCCAATATCGAGGCGTCTTGGGTAATGCGTCGGGCCTCGGCGCGGCGGTTCAGTAACAGACCAAGGAGCGCACCGGCGAGCGCGACGATACAGGCGATTCCGATCCAGATCGGGGAGGCTGGAGGGCTTAGTGACGGGCCAGGCCGGAAGCCCAGGAACCAGTGCGGGTTGCCGGTCTCGCGTTCGACACGCCCGCCGCCAGCTGCCGCCCCCGTGCGATAGAGGGTTTGCGCGGGGTTACTGCCGAAGCGCTGCTCCAGTTCGATCTGGCCTGTGCCGGGCGGGATCGGCGGTAAATAGCGCAACAGGTTCGCCAGTTCCGTCACCCGAAGTACGGTTCCGACGACCGGCGCTTCGGGTGATTCACGTACCGCTGAAGCGCTATAGACCAGCCAGCGCTCGCCGACGCGGTAGGCTTCCGCGGTTGGTCGCTCGCCTGCTTCAGCGCGGCGGATGAGATCGAGCGCGGCGTAGCCGATAGGGGCGGGTGCCGAGTTCTCCTGCGCTGCTGCGCCGCGAGGGAAGAGGCGCATGCTGACTGCGCCAGGCACCGTCGAAAGGCGCTGCTCCTGCCGAAGAATCGCGTCGGGGCCTTCGTTCAACGCATTTCGCAGTTCGGCCTGGCGGGCGGTCTGTTGCAGGTCGTCATGGGCGGCAGCCAATACCTGACGCAGGGCACCGGCCTGGCTATCTGCCCAGATGGCAGCCAGCGCCTGCCGCTGCGTATGGTGCTGGCCATCGAGAGCCATGAACCAGAGGATCGCACCGGCGATGGCGACACTGACTACGACCGCCAGCGCTCCAGGCAGGAGCGTGCTCTGGCCGGTGGCGTTTCTGGAAGGGTTGGCGGACGCGGCGGGCGCGTCCTTGGCCTTGCGCTTGAAGAGCTTCACGGCGGTCTCCCGGTATCGCGTCCGCGCCTTGGGTTTCAGCGTGTGCCTGAGTGGCCGAAGCCGCCTGCACCTCGTTGACTCTGGTCGAATTCCTCAACGATGTCGAAGCTCGCTTGCACGACAGGTACCAATACCAGCTGAGCAATCCGCTCACCCACAGTAATCGTGAACGGTGTCTCACCGCGATTCCAGCAGGACACCATCAGTTCGCCCTGGTAATCCGAGTCGATGAGCCCGACCAGGTTGCCCAGCACGATGCCGTGCTTGTGACCGAGGCCGGAGCGAGGCAGGACGACAGCGGCCAGACCGGGATCTGCAATATGAATCGCAAGCCCCGTTGGGATCAGGAGGGTTTGACCCGGCCCAAGCACCGTGTCTTCCTTGAGCATGGCGCGCAGGTCCAGGCCCGCCGACCCTGGGGTGGCATAGGCTGGCAGGGGGAAGTCCTGGCCGAGGCGGTGGTCAAGGATCTTGGCTTGAAGGCTGTGCATGGTTCAGTTCCGGGTCTGTGCAAAGCGTAGGCGAATGAAGTCGATCAGCTGGCGAGCAATCTTGGTCTTGCTGGTCTGCGGGAAGCGGGTCTCGTGCAACTCCCGGTCGATGACGCTGCAGGCGTTGTCTTCGCTGTTGAAGCCAATGTTGGGGTTGGCCACGTCATTGGCGACGATAAGGTCGAGGTTCTTGTCACGCAGCTTGCGGGCCGCATACTCGATAAGGTTCTCGGTTTCGGCGGCAAAACCTACGCTGAAGGGGCGATCCGCCCGCTGCGCCAGCGTCGCGAGGATGTCCGGATTGCGTACGAGCTCCAACAACAGGCCGTCACCGCGGGTGGGGTCCTTCTTGAGCTTCTGTGGCGCGATGACTTCGGGACGATAGTCCGCGACTGCAGCAGAGGCGATCAGCACGTCGCATGGCATGGCGGCTTCACAGGCGGCCAACATGTCGCGGGCACTGATCACATCGATGCGGTTGACGCGATCTGGCGTCGGCAGATGCACCGGGCCGGTTACGAGCGTGACCTGAGCGCCTGCTTCGACCGCGGCTTCGGCGAGGGCGAAGCCCATTTTTCCCGAGCTATGGTTGGTGATGTAGCGCACCGGGTCGATGTTTTCCTGGGTCGGCCCGGCCGTGATGAGCATACGGACGCCATCGAGGATGCGGCTCTCGAAACAATCGGCAGCGCGCAGCGCCAGTTCGTCAGGTTCGAGCATCCTGCCCATTCCCACATCGCCACAGGCCTGGCTTCCAGCCGCAGGGCCGAACAGACGAATGCCGCGCGCCTGGAGTGCTCCGGCATTCGCCTGGGTGGCCGGGTCGCGCCACATGGCCTGGTTCATGGCTGGGGCGACGGCGACTGGAGCATCGGTGGCCAGTACCAGTGTGGTCAACAGGTCGTCGGCTACGCCCTGGACGAGCCGTGCCATCAGGTCCGCGGTGGCCGGGGCAATGAGCACCAGGTCTGCCCAGCGCGCCAGCTCGATATGGCCCATGGCAGCTTCGGCCGCAGGGTCAAGCAGATCGAGGTGGACGGGGTTGCCGGAGAGCGCTTGCAAGGTAAGCGGGGTGATGAATTCGCGTCCGCCCTTGGTCATGACGACCCGGACGTCGGCGCCCTGATCGCGCAGGCGGCGGACCAGTTCGGCGCTCTTGTAGGCGGCGATGCCACCGCCCACACCCAGAATGACGCGTTTGCGATACAGCCGTTGCATAGGCCTGCCTTGTTGGAATGAGAGTCGCGTCTCGCTGCGGGCATGTCCGCCCGGGCGGGGCGCGGGAGTCCGCTAAGATATCACAGCGCCCCCAGACGATAAGAAGGCGCCGGTTTCGGTTACGTAATGGGGCGGGCACCGGTTTGGTAAAAGCCAGGCTAGGCGAGGTAGAGCAACGACAAGGAGTGTCGATGAGTATTCGAAACTGGCCCGCGGCAGAGCGGCCCCGAGAAAAGCTGCTCGAGCATGGGCCAGCTGCGCTGACGGACGCGGAGCTTTTGGCTATCTTTCTGCGTACGGGTGTGGCGGGCTGTAGCGCAGTGGACCTGGCGCGTCGGTTGTTGAACGAATTTGGCAGCCTGCGGGCCTTGCTCGAGGCGGACCTGGAACGCTTCAGTCAGCACATGGGCCTGGGGCCTGCCAAGTTTGCCCAGCTGCAGGCGGTACTGGAGATGGGGAAGCGCCATCTTGCCGAAGGGCTGCGTCGAGATTCGGCCTTGGAAAGCCCGCAAGCGGTCCGGGATTACCTAAAAGCTCAGCTCCGGCATGAGCCGCACGAAGTATTCGGCTGCCTTTTTCTCGATTCAAAGCATCGCGTACTGGCGTTCGAGGTCCTGTTTAGGGGCACGATCGACAGTGCTTCGGTCTATCCCCGTCAGGTTGTGAAGCGCGCGCTTTCTCATAACGCTGCTGCGCTGATCCTGACGCACAATCATCCGTCGGGCGTATCCGAGCCCAGTCAGGCGGACCGCGTCCTCACGCAACGGCTAAAGGACGCGTTGGGATTGATCGATGTGCGGGTGCTGGACCATTTCATCGTGGGCGATGGCGAACCACTGTCGATGGCCGAGCTGGGCTGGATGTAGTCCTGCCCGGTTCCGCTGAAGGTCAGGAGCCGACTTTCACCTTTGAGAAGTCGACGCGGCCGAAGGGGCTGGCGTCAAAGCCTTCGACATCCGAGCGCAGCAGCGTGGCTGCGGTTGGATGCGCCAGCGGCAGCCACAGCGCCTGGTCATGAATGATGCGCTGGGCTTTTTCGTAAAGCGTGCTGCGCTCGCTCTGCTCGCGCCTCTGTTTACCCTCTGTGATGAGGGTGTCCAGCTGTTTGTCGCAATAGCGCGCGAAGTTCAGGCCGGACTGTACCGACGCGCAAGCAAATTGCGGCGTCAGGAAGTTGTCCGGGTCGCCGTTGTCGCCCGCCCAGCCCATGAACAGCAGGTCGTGCTCGCCGGCCTTGGCGCGGCGAATCAGTTCGCCCCATTCGATCACACGGATCTCCGCCTTGATGCCGACCTTCGCCAGGTCCGCCTGCAGCATCTGGGCACCCAGGCTGGGGTTGGGATTGAGCACGCTGCCGGTAGGGCGCGTCCAGATAGTCGTGCTGAAGCCCTCGGCTACGCCTGCTTCGGCCAGCAGTGCCTTGGCCTTTTCCGGATCGTGGCTGTAGGCCGGCAGGCTCTCCGCGTAGCTCCAGGTGTTGGGCGGGTAGACGCCTTCGGCTGGCGTGGCGCTGTCCTCGAAGACAGCCTTCACATAATGCGCACGGTCAAACGCATGGTTGATCGCCTGGCGTACCTTTGGATTGTCCAGCGGCGGGTGGCTGCTGTTGATACCGACGAACGCCGTCATGAACGCGGGCGTTTCAGAGACCTTGAGGTTGCTATCCTTACGGGCTTCGGCGACGTCCAGTGGCTTGGGCGACAGCGCGACCTGACATTCGCCGCGGCGCAGCTTCTGCAGGCGTACATTCGTGTCCGGCGTGATCGCGAAAAGCAGCGGGTCGACATCCGGCTTGCCGCCGAAGTAATCCGCATTAGCGGTATAACGGACAACCGCATCCTTCTGGTAGCGGCGGAACACGAACGGGCCGGTACCGATGGGTTCGGCGTTCAATTTCTCCGGCGTCCCTGCGGCCATGAGCGCGTCCGCGTATTCCTTGGAATAGATGGAGGCGAAGCCCATGCTCAGCGTGGCCAGGAAGGTGGCGTCCGGATGCGTCAGCGTGATCGTGACGGTCGACGGATCGGCCGCTTCAACCGACTTCACCAGGCTCGGCCACTGCATCGATTGCGCATGTGGATAGCCGCTGGCGGCGGTCTTGTACCAGGGGTGCTCCTTGTTCAGCATCCGTTCGAAGCTGAACACCACATCGTCCGCGTTCATCGGGCGCGATGGCTTGAAATAGTCGGTCGCGTGAAACGTCACACCCTCGCGCAAATGGAACCGATAGGTCAGGCCGTCTTCGGAGATGTCCCAGCGCTTGGCCAGGCTTGGCACCAGGGCCTGGGCCTTGGCGTCGTAGTCAACCAGGCGGTTCATCAGCACGTCAGCTGAGGCATTGGTCGTGGTCAGCGCGTTGTACTGGACGACATCGAAACCATCCGGGCTGGCTTCGGTGCAGACGGTGAGCGCAGCGGCGTTGGCGAAGGTAGGCGCGAGTAGCAGGGCGAGGGCGGCTAGGCGCATGACAGGACTCCTGAAAGAAATACCGACCCATCCGGCTGGGGTAAGGTCATGCAAGGCGCTGAACACGCCTCGGAGCGTCTACCCTAGACCATGCTGACCAAGCGGACAATGAAATCGGCTGACGAACGGCGCAGGCCGGCGATAGCGCCCGTGGCCCGTGGTGCCTGGGGTGCCTCCTGCTTTTCCGCCGACGGCATGTGTTGTCGCGGGATGACCTTTCTGCTATAAAGGCGCGCTCTTTTCTGGGGCCAGCTATCCGGGCCGCTCAGGCTGCATCGCGAACGGGTCGTTTGGAAGACGCGGCGAGCGATGGTCGGGCCAGGCGCGACAAGCGCTAGAGCCGGACGCCATGACCGTTTAACGGTCGCTAATCCCCGGCAAGATTAACGTTCATAGAGTCAATAGCAGCCAACCCATGCCGGGTTGGGCATGTGGTAACAGAGGGCTGAGGCATGTCGAGAGTCTGTCAAGTTACCGGTAAGGGTCCGGTAACCGGGAACAACGTTTCCCACGCGAACAACAAAACCCGTCGTCGTTTCCTGCCGAACCTGCAGCATCACCGTTTCTGGGTTGAAGCTGAAAAGCGTTTCGTGCGTCTGCGCGTATCTGCCAAGGGCATGCGCATCATCGACAAGCGTGGCATCGAGGTCGTACTGGCCGAACTGCGTGCCCGCGGCGAAAAGTTCTAAGGAGAGGCAAACATGCGTGATTTGATCCGTTTGGTGTCCAGCGCCGGTACCGGCCACTTCTACACCACCGACAAGAACAAGCGCACCACCCCCGACAAGCTCGAGATCAAGAAATTTGATCCGGTGGTTCGTAAGCACGTGATCTACAAGGAAGCCAAGATCAAGTAATTGATCGACGCTTTCGAAAAAGCCCGCCAATTGGCGGGCTTTTTCATGCCTGTTCGAAGATCACATAGACCTTGCGGCACGGCTCGATGACTTCCCATGTGCCGCTAAAGCCTGCCGGGACCACGAAGCGGTCGCCCTTGCGCACCGTTCTGGCTTCGCCCATATCGTCACGCAGAATCGACACGCCTTCCAGAATCTCGCAGTACTCGTGCTCGGTGTAATGGACCTTCCACTGGCCAACAGCGCCTTCCCATTCGCCCACGTTGAATTGGCCGCAAGCGCTGGCGTAGTGGTTACGTACGGTCTGGTCTGGCGTGCCGGAAAGAATCTTGTGTTCGGCGGGGCGGTAGGCTTCGACGGCAGAGGCCGCCTTTGCAAGATCGATGATGGGCATATCGGCCTCTCGGTACGCAAAAAAGCAGTCTATGTTTGAGAAATTGCACAGTTCAAGGCTGCGCAGCGCCTGTTCGTAAAAAATATTGAAAATCGACGAGTCGCTGATTTAGGGTGGCTGACGTCTTGTTCATCACATTCTGCGGCGCGACGCGTTCGCGTCCCTTGGAGGACTCCAGCATGGCCGATATTACCTTCGCTCAGTGGCAGGAGCGCGCCCAGTCGCTCACGATCGAAAGTCGCGCCTTTATCGACGGTCAGTACCGCGATGCGGCGTCCTCCGAGCGTTTCGATTGCATCAGCCCTGTCGACGGTCACGTGTTGGCCCAGGTCGCCAGTTGTGACGCTGCGGACGCTGACGCCGCTGTTGCCGCGGCGCGTCGCGTGTTCGAAGCCGGCACTTGGTCACGCATGGCGCCCGCCAAGCGCAAGAGCATCCTGATTCGCTTCTCGCAGCTATTGCTAGATAACGCCGAGGAGCTGGCGCTGTTGGAAACGCTGGATATGGGCAAGCCCATCAGCGACTCGTCCGGCATCGACATTCCCGCCGCAGCCAATGCGATCCGCTGGAGCGCCGAAGCGATCGACAAGGTCTACGACGAAGTCGCGCCGACGCCACACAATCAGCTTGGCCTGGTCACGCGTGAGCCCGTAGGCGTGGTAGCGGCGATCGTGCCTTGGAATTTCCCCTTGCTGATGGCGAGCTGGAAGCTGGGTCCGGCACTGGCGACGGGGAATTCGGTCGTTCTGAAGCCGTCCGAGAAGTCCCCGCTGACGGCGATTCGTGTCGCTCAACTGGCGGTCGATGCCGGCCTGCCTGCTGGCGTTCTGAACGTGGTGCCCGGGTATGGCCATACGGTAGGCAAGGCGCTGGCCCTGCACATGGATGTGGACACTGTCGTGTTCACCGGCTCTACACGCACCGCCAAGCAGCTGATGGTGTACGCCGGCGAATCCAACATGAAGCGCGTGTGGCTCGAAGCCGGCGGCAAGAGCCCGAACATCGTGTTCGCCGATGCCCCTGACCTCAAGGCCGCAGCCGAGTCGGCGGCCAGCGCCATCGCTTTCAACCAGGGCGAAGTGTGCACAGCCGGGTCCCGCCTGCTGGTCGAGGCGTCGATCAAGGACCAGTTTCTGCCCATGGTGGTCGAGGCGCTGAAGGGCTGGAAAGCCGGCAACCCACTGGACCCGGCAACCAACGTCGGCGCGTTGGTCGATACCCAGCAGATGAATACCGTGCTGTCCTACATCGAAGCCGGGCACAGCGATGGCGCGAAGCTGGTGACGGGCGGCAAGCGTGTTCTGGAGGAAACCGGCGGCACCTATGTGGAGCCGACCATTTTCGATGGTGTGACCAATGCCATGAAGATCGCGCAGGAAGAGATCTTCGGCCCCGTGCTTTCGGTGATCACCTTCCAGGATGCCGAGGAAGCCGTTCGCATCGCCAACGACACCCAGTACGGCCTCGCGGCGGCCCTGTGGACGAGTGATATCTCCAAGGCGCACCTGACGGCCAAGGCCCTGCGCGCGGGCAGTGTCTGGGTAAACCAGTACGACGGTGGCGACATGACCGCGCCGTTCGGCGGCTTCAAGCAGTCCGGCAACGGTCGTGACAAATCGCTTCATGCCTTCGACAAGTACACCGAGCTCAAGGCCACCTGGATCAAGCTGTAACCTTCACGGCCCCGGCACCCCGCCGGGGCCGTGTCATTCTGCACATCTGATCGCGAGGCCCGGGCGCGCCCGGACATTCCATGCGTTGGTCCAGCTACTTTGCTGTTTGCGCCGCCGTCATTACCGTCGGACTGGCACTCGGCGTCAGCATGCCTCTGGTGTCATTTCGGCTCGAAAGCTGGGGCTATGGCCAATTTGCGATTGGCGTGATGGCGGCCATGCCAGCCGTGGGCATCCTGCTCGGTGCGAGCGTTGCGACACGCCTCGCCGCCTGGCTGGGTACACGCACCGTGATGCAGACCTGCCTGGTCATTGGCGCCTTGTCTGTTGCGTTGCTTACCGTCTTCCCCAGCTACGGGCTCTGGCTACTGTTAAGACTGTGGCTGGGCATGGTGCTGACGGTGATCTTCGTGCTCGGCGAAAGTTGGATCAATCAGCTCGCGGTCGAGCACCTGCGGGGGCGCCTGGTTGCCCTGTACGGAACCGGCTACGCCTTGAGCCAACTGGCCGGCCCGCTTTTGCTCACCGTCATCGGTACCGACGGCGACACGGCGTTCTGGCTGGGCATGGGGCTGATGATTGGCGGGGCTGTACTGTTGGTCGGTCGGCAGGGCGCGCCCGCGGTGAGCCCCGGGGCGGGTGGGCGCGGATTAGGTCAGTTCTGCCGCGGCATGCCATCGATCGCCTCTGCCGTCGTTCTTTTCGCAGCGTTCGAATCGATGGTGCTGACACTGTTGCCGGTGTACGCGCTGCGCCAGGGTTACACACAGGAGATCGCGCTGACCATGGTCAGTGTCGTCGTCGTGGGTGATGCACTCCTGCAACTCCCGGTGGGCTGGCTGGCTGATCGCTTGCCCCGCCAGCGCCTCTTCATGACCTGCGGAGTCGTACTTGCGGCATCCAGCCTGGCCATACCTTTACTTATCCACACCCCCGTTATCTGGCCGCTGTGGGTGCTGTTCGGCGCCAGCGCTGGCGGACTGTTTACCTTGTCGTTGATTCTGATTGGTGAACGTTTCCGTGACGAAGCGCTGGTGAAGGCGAACTCGCATGTTGCTCAGCTCTGGGGCATCGGGTGCCTCATTGGCCCGGTGGTCACAGGGGCGGCCAGCCAGTGGGTCAGTGGCCACGCGTTACCATTACTGATGGCAGTCGGTGCGGTTGGGGTCATTGTGGCCGCACGCTTGCACCCGATGCCTGCATCCGAGGCCGTTCGCGCCTGAGGTTTTGCTGCAAATCGTTGCAGAGGGCGGTCACACGTCGGACGTGCCAAGCGCACGCTATGTCCTCGTGTCGAAAGGACAAGCGGCGCCCTATCAGGGGTGTCTGCGCGCGAAACGAACAGGAGGCCCCATGCACGATCCCTACGATCTCGAGCGTTTCGTGGACGCGCAACGCACCACGTATGACCGCGCGCTTGAAGAAATCGACGCCGGACAGAAACGTACCCATTGGATGTGGTTCGTCTTTCCACAGCTGGCGGGGCTCGGTCAGAGCGAAATGGCCTGGAAGTACGGCATCTCCAATCTCGATGAAGCGAAAGCGTATTGGGCACACCCCGTACTGGGACCACGCCTGGCCGAATGCGCACGCGCGGCTCTTCCTCATGCCTCCCGGGGCGCCCGACAGGTCTTTGGCACGCCTGATGATCTCAAGCTGTGCTCGAGCATGACGCTGTTTCGTGAGGCCGTGCCCGAAGAGCCGGTCTTTGGGTCGATGCTCGATGCCTATTTCGCCGGCAAGCCGGATACCCGAACGCTCTCGCGCCTTCGGGCAACGGTTTAGCCGGCGAACCGATCAGCGACCCGAGCTGACGTTCTTCTTCTGCTCGCTTGGGGACGTCGTGCGGGTAGGGTGATGGTGGTCGGAACCGGTCGGGTCCTGGATCTGAATCACATTGCCCTTTTGCCAGGCGTCCGCGCCCGCCTTGACGGGTTCGGCTGCAATATCCTCTCGCTGCTTGCGCTTCTTGCGAAAATCGATGCCCATGCGGCGATCGCGCTGTTCGACCATCGCTTCGTCAATCTGGCCGTCGGCCGTGAAGCTCATCATCAACTGCGGGACACCCAGCGGTAGTGTCTTGTCCCGATCCGTGTGCCAGGTGTGCCATGTCTTCCCGTAGGTAGTGACGAGCTTGGTCATCAGCGCGTGCTCGGCCGCATCGGGAATGCCGGGCGCCACCAGTTGGCCAGACTTCACTTCATGGAGATGGCTATGCCAGAGGGCCTTTTCCTTTTCCGGCAAACCTTCGAACAGCCGTGCACTGATGATGTATTCCACGCCCATGATCTTCGCGTCTGAGACATTGCCGTCATAGATGACGCATTGGTGCACTTCTTCGTTGAGCATGGAGCAGTAGTGGTGCGCTTCCATCTGCTCGCCGATTGCGCCGTTATAGAAGTGGAAGCCATCGAGATAGGTGTTCAACGCGTCGAGTGGAGGCTTGTCCTGGAGCGTCGCTGCTCCGGCTTCCAGCGTTCGGCTCATGGCAGACTTGTCGCGGCCTGGTTCTTGTACGGGCGATTGGGTGTTGCCTCCCGCGCAGGCGGTCAGCATGGCGGCCAGGCCGATGACCGAAAGGTTGGCCGGGACAAAGCGGGGGGAAGACATGTGCGCTCTCCATTTCGACGTGTCAGGGTTCGAAGCCTTCGGCTTGGTGGATGTTCGACTGACGCGACGGCTGGACGCCAGGGCGGCGAACCGCGCTGGACCCGCCGTTGCCCAAGCTAGGCACAGGAGGACATTCATGAACCGAGAAACCGCACCCGATTATGACGAATACGGCGACGTCCCCGACTCCGCCGACACCACCACGACGGACGAGCGCGAAGATCAGGATGACAGCCCCTTGAGCGAAATCCCGCCTGGGCGCGAGCGTACCGGCCACGGCCAACCGGGACAGGGTCGCTGATTTAGGGCACGCTGTTGCCGTCGGCGGCGAGACCGCTTTTCATACCGGCGGCAGATGATCCAGACATCCGGCTATTTCGGCCTCATGCTCGCCGCCTTCCTGGCGGCGACGCTATTTCCCTTCCAGTCCGAAGCCCTGCTCGTCGCCCTGCTGACGAGCGAGCACTACTCCGCGTTCGGATTGATCGTTTTTGCGACGGTGGGCAACGTGGCGGGCTCGTGGGTGAATTGGCTGTTAGGGCGCTCCATCGAGCGTTTCAGCGAGCGTCGCTGGTTTCCCTTCAAGCCCACCACGCTGGAAGCCGCGCAGCGCCGCTATGGCCGGTTCGGTTTCTGGAGCCTGTTGCTGAGCTGGATGCCGGTGGTCGGTGACCCGCTGACGCTGATCGCGGGGATGATGCGCGAGCCACTCTGGCGGTTCCTGCTGATCGTTTCTATCGCCAAGGCCGGACGCTATTTAGTGATCGCCCTGTTCGCCATGGGATGGCTGGATTGATCAGTCGCCGCGGTATTCGCAGCCACTGGTGCAGGTCTCGTGGATGCGAACACGCGACAGCTCCGGCAGGATCGGCTTCATCTGCGCCCAGATCCATTTCGCCAACACCTCACTGGTAGGGTTTTCCAGCCCTGGGATGTCGTTCAGATAGTTGTGGTCCAGTCGTTCATAGAGCGGCTTGAACAGCGCCTTGATCTCGGAAAAGTCGCGAATCCAGCCCGTGTGCGGATCGGGCTCGCCCGCAATGTACAGCGCGACCTTGAAGGAATGCCCGTGCAGGCGTCCACACTTGTGGCCTTCTGGAACATGAGGAAGACGATGGGCGGATTCGAAGGTGAATTCCTTGAAGATTTCCATGGTGACCTGACTTGAAACGGTGACGCGCCGGCTGAGCGTCGGCCTGCGCAAAGGGGCGCCATTCTGAGGCCAGGGGCCTGTACCCGCAATAACGCCTCGTCCGTCGCCGCCGGCGCAGCAGCGGGCGGAAGGTTGCTACAATCCGCGCCCTTTTTTTGCGATGCCGCTGCTGGCCTGGAGTTGAGTTGTCATGACCTACAGCGTCAAGGAAATGTTCTACACGCTTCAGGGCGAAGGCAATCAGGCCGGCCGCCCTGCCGTGTTCTGCCGTTTTACCGGCTGCAATCTCTGGTCTGGGCGCGAGGACGATCGTCAGAAAGCCATTTGCCAATTCTGCGATACCGACTTCATCGGCACAGACGGCGAGGGTGGCGGCAAGTTTCGCACGGCGCAGGCACTGGCGGACGCCATCCTGCATACCTGGCCCGAGGCAGGCGCCGAGCATCGCTACGTTGTGCTAACGGGGGGCGAGCCGCTGCTGCAAGTGGATGCGGAGCTCATCGAGGCGCTGCACGCGCGCGGTTTCACCATTGCCGTGGAAACCAACGGCACGGTCGAGCCGCCGCCCGGCTTGGACTGGATCTGCGTCAGTCCGAAGTCGACCGCAGACCTGGTGTTGCAACAGGGCGATGAATTGAAGCTCGTGTATCCGCAGGTGGACGCGATGCCCGAACGCTTTGCGGCGCTCGACTTCATCCATTTCTACCTGCAGCCCATGGACGGACCGGATGTGCAGCGCAACACCGAGCTCGCCATCGAGTACTGCAAGGCCCACCCACAGTGGAAGCTGGGCCTGCAGCAGCACAAGATCCTTATGATTCCCTAAGACTGTAAAGAGGAAGGTCCGTTTTCCAGATCAGTCCACGGGGCGTCCGGCTCGGGGCGCCCGGCTCGGGCGAGCCGGACGAAGGGAGGATCAAACCACCGGATTGGGCACGTCGCCCTGGGCTTCGCAGGCGGCAGCGACAAAGACGATGTCCGTCGAGGAGTTCAAGGCAGTCTCGGCCGAATCCTGCAGGATGCCGATGATGAAGCCGACACCGACCACTTGCATGGCGATCTCGTTAGGGATACCGAACAGCGCGCAGGCCAGCGGAATCAGCAGCAGCGAACCGCCGGCGACGCCTGACGCGCCACAGGCGCTGACGGAGGCGACCAGGCTCAGCAGAAGGGCGCTGATCAGGTCGACTTCGATTCCCAGCGTGTTGACCGCCGCCAGGGTCAGCACGTTGATGGTAATTGCGGCGCCCGCCATGTTGATGGTTGCGCCCAATGGAATGGCTACCGAGTAGGTTTCCTCATGCAGGCCGAGGCGCTTGCACAACTGCAGGTTGATCGGCACGTTGGCGGCCGAGCTGCGGGTGAAGAACGCCGTCAGGCCGCTTTCACGCAAGCAGGTCAGTACGAGCGGGTAGGGGTTGCGGCGGATCTGCCAGGCCACGATCAGCGGGTTGACCACCAGGGCCACGAAAAGCATGCAGCCGACCAGCACCGCCAGCAGATGGGCGTAGTCCCAGAGAACGTCCAGGCCGGACGACGACAGGGTGCCAGCGACGAGGCCGAAGATGCCGAGCGGGGCGAAGCGGATTACGAAGGTAACGATGCGCGTCACGGCCATGGACAGGTCAGCGAGCATCGCGCGGCTTGTGGTATTGGCATGACGGAACGCGATGCCGAGGCCTACGGCCCAGGCGAGAATACCAATGAAGTTGCCGTTGAGCAGCGCGTTGATCGGGTTATCCACAGCGCTCAGTGCCAGGCCTTGCAAGACTTCGGCAATGCCTTCAGGCGGCGTCAGCGCAACGTCCGCGGAGTTCAGCACGAGCGTCGAGGGGAAGAACGAACTGGCCGTTACGGCGACCAGAGCTGCCGTGAACGTCCCCAGCACGTACAGGAACAGGATCGGACGAATATGCGTCTGCTCGCCCTGATTGTGGTTCGCGATCGAGGCCGCCACTAGTACGAATACCAGGACGGGCGCTACCGCTTTCAGCGCCGAAATGAAGACGTCGCCGAGCATGGCGAGGCTGCTGGCGGCACCGGGTGCGACCAATGCGAGGACGATGCCTGCGACCAAACCGATGACGATCTGGGTAACCAGGCTGACGCGATCGAGCAGCGCGAGCACCGGATTGCGGCGCGGTTGATTAGGGGCAGATTTGCGGGAGGTCATGGCTCTCTTGTCTTCTATGTGGCCCGGATGCCCAGGCGTTCGAAACGGCGCGACAGACTACAGGGAAAGTGCCATCAGGGCACGCCCTGAAGATAGGTGGTTACGTCGGTAAACACATTCGAACGTCATCGAATCAGCGTGCTCCACGCCGAAAGCAACAGTAGAAACGCAAGGGTGCGGTTAAAGGCGGAGCGTCTGGCAGGCGTGTCCAGCCAGCGGTTTGCCGCGCTCCCTAGCATCGCCCAGCACGTCAGGCAGGGCAGAGATGCCACGAAGAAGATGCCTGTTAACAGCGCAAGTTCCTGCACGTGCGAGCCATCCGAATGGCTGAATACGGCCACGACAGCAAGCGCCATCATCCAGGCTTTTGGATTGATCAGCTGAAGCGCCGCAGCGCCCAGAAAGCCGAGGCGCGCGCGGTCATCCTTCGTTTCGAGCGTCGCATTCACCGGGCTGCGCCAAAGCTGCCAGGCCAGATACGTCAGCCATGCGATCCCTGCGCCTTGCAGCCATAGGCGTACGGTGACGTGCGTAGTAAGTGCATCGCCGATACCGAGGCCGGCGGCCAGCACGACGAGCGCGGCCCCGACGCATCCGCCGAGTACGACCGGCAGCGTAGCCACGATGCCGTACCGCACGCTTTGACTCAGCACGATGAGATTAGTCGGGCCCGGCGTGATGGAGGCCGCGATGGCGAACAGCGCGAAGGGGATGAATTCGATCATTCCGCACCTCGGTTTTCACGGGTGCGGGTAGACAGTTTTAGGCGCATGTTGGGCTCCAGAAGGCATATGTGCTCAGTCTGAGAGCGAGCCGCTCAGGCGTCTGGAAGATTCGAGCAGCGATTTCGATAATGAGCGGGCGTCAGGCCATAGGCGCGGCGGAACCACCGGCCGAGGTGACTCTGGTCGGCGAAGCCCAGGGCGAAGGCAACGTCCGCTGGCGTGTCGCCTTTCGCGAGCAGCTGACGCGCGCGAGTTAGGCGCAGCTGGATCAGGTAGGCGTGGGGTGGCAGGCCGAACGCCTGCTTGAAGGCGCGTGAGAGCTGGAAGCGACTTGCACCGCTGATGGCCGCCAGGTCATCCAGGCCTACATCCTCATTGGGGTGGGCATGCAGGTACTCCCGGGCGCGCACGGCAGCGATTGGAAGGTGAGCAGAGGTGCGCACCGGCTTGGCCCAACGCAGATGCTGGCTAAGCTGGACCAGGAGCGTATCCAGCGCCGTCTGGCGGACTATCCGCAGCTCATTCGAGGACAGCGCCGTTACCACATGGGCGATGGCAAGGAGCAGCTCTGGACGTTGGATCAGTGTCGAGGCGAACCCCGGCGAGCCGGGATGCATCGGCGCGTCATTGAGGCTTAGCAACGCGCGTTCGAGCCATGCGGACTCCAGATAGAGCATGGAATAGGTAAAGCCGCCTTCGGTCGGGGCGTCTCCATCGTGGATTTCCCCAGGTTCGAGCAGAAAGATCTGGCCAGGCGTGCTTCGATGGATCTTTCGTCGGCAATTGAACTGCTGCACGCCTTGCTCGGTGAAACCGATGAGATAGCTGTCGTGCCAGTGCGGATCGTAGGCATGCCCTTCGAAGTGAGCACGAAGGGTCTCGATACCCGTGTCGGCATCCTGATGGAGTGAGATCCAGCTACGGTCGTCAGGCTTCATGGCATCGGCAGAATTGTTGGCTTAATGGCATTCTTGGCGGGCTGCGAGCGGTTGTCTGGAACATTCGTGCATGGGCTGCGTGCCCCGCACCAGCGATGCGTGCCAGTCGACCAACAACAACGATACCATCGTGGCTTGCCGCGAGAACCGTATGGCCAAAGAGCCATGGAGAGGCTTGGAGGCGCACCGCCTCTCGGCGGCATCCTGCGCTCGTGCAGACCGGCTTATGAAGGTCGTCCCAGGTGCGTTCGGCGCGCAGCGGATGCCCAGTAGATGGACCCTCCAGTGGATTGCGGCTAGGTCGAGAGGCGCAGGGTGCTAGCGCTGCCTGTACTAAACCAACCGTCGAGTTTGATAGCCTGCGCGCCTGCCTCCGCCCCGTAGGAACATACCGTGCTGGTCCGTCGTTCACTATCCGCGTCGATCTGCCTGTCCGCGCTTCTTGCGGGATGCCAGAGCACGACGCCGCTGGAGCGGGACCTGACGTCCCGGCCAATCCCGGCGGATGCCACCGCGCGTGAGGCCGAATGTCGGCCACTGGCTGAAATCTATGCGGCAGCCTATGTGGCGCGCGCGACATGGAACGATGCACGAACAGTCAACAAGGCCTCCAAACCCGAGTTGGAAGGCGCCATGCGTGGTGCCGTGGCCCGTGCCAAGCGACTGGGCTGCCCTGCGTTCTGGGATGAATAGCGCCACAAAGCGCAGATACGGCTTTATCGGCTATCAAGCAACCGCCGAATTTGGACGGAGGGCATGCGGGCCTGATCGCGCATAAGCGATGGTTGAGGCCGTAGGGCGGTTGAAACCCGCGTATCGTTTTCAGCCGGGCAATCAGCCTTGGGTAGGCGGGAAGCCCGGAAGCTTCCACCTTTTGTGCTTTTTCAAGAAAGGTGGTGCATCTGTGAGGAGCAACAGCTGCACATCGCCGGACTGCCTCCAGATGCTCAGCCATTCAATACCGCATGGGCTAAAGCGGTGGCACAGATGTCCTGTTCACGCCGCGCGATCTGCGCGCTGCTGCTCCGGCAGGAACCAGTTCATGATCAGCGCACATAGCCCGCCCGTGGCGACACCGGATTCCAGCACGTCACGCAGCGCCGACGGCATATGCGCGAGGAACTCGGGGACCTGAGAGATGCCCAGGCCCAGCGCGAGCGAGACGGCAATGATGAGCAGGGCACGCCGATCTAGGTTTACACCCGCCAGGATGTTGATCCCGGACGCTGCCACTGCGCCGAACATGACCATGGCGGCGCCTCCTAACACGGGCTCGGGCACCGCCTGGATAACGCCCGCTACCGCCGGAAACAGACCGAGCAGCACCAGCATGGCGGCGATCCACAAGCCGATATGGCGGCTGGCGATACCGGTCAACTGAATGACACCGTTGTTCTGCGCGAAAATCGAGCTCGGGAAGGTGTTGAAGATCCCAGCGAGGAAGGAGTTGGCGCCATTGACCAGCACACCGCCCTTTATCCGGGACATCCACACCGGGCCTTCGACGGGCTGGCGAGACACCTTGCTCGTCGCGGTGATGTCACCGATCGCTTCGAGAGAGGTGACCAGGTAGATCACCAGCATCGGTACGAACAGCGACCAGGAAAATCCCAGGCCGAAGTGCAGGGGTGTCGGGATCTGGAAGAGCGGTGCCTCATGCATGCCGCTGAAATTCAGCCGGCCCAGATAGCCGCCGAGCCCGTAGCCCAGCCCGAGCGCAATGACGATGGCGCCGCTGCGCATCCAGACGACGGGTATACGGTTCAGGATGATGATGGTCGCCAACACCAGACCGGACAACATCAGGTTCTCGCCATTGGCAAAGGTGCCGTTGGCCATGGCTGAAAAGCCGCCGCCCATACTGATCAGGCCCACCTTGATCAGTGTGAGCCCGATCATCAGGACGACGATGCCCGTCACCAGCGGCGTGATCAGGCGCTTGACGAAGGGAAGGATGCGCGACACGCCCATTTCCACGAACGAACCTGCCATGACTACCCCGAAGATAGCGGCCATGACCGCTTCCACAGGCGTGCCGTTCTTTACCATCAACGCACCGCCGGCGATGAGTGGGCCGACGAAGTTGAAGCTGGTGCCTTGCACGATCAGCAGGCCGGTCCCCAGAGGGCCGAATCGACGGCACTGCACGAATGTTGCGATGCCTGAAATGACGAGGGACATCGATACGATCAGGTTGGTATCGCGCGCCGAGACGCCCAGCGCCTGGCAGATCAGCAGGCCAGGCGTGACGATGGGCACGATGATCGCGAGCAGATGCTGGATCGCTGCCAGCAGCGCCACGACCGGCCGTGGCTTGTCTTCCAGCGCGTAAAGCAGCTCGTTGCGATCAGAGACAGGGGTAGGGCTTTCCTGGGACATGGCAGCGGTCCGGGCGAAAAAGGCCGCGATTTTACCGGCGTGGTAAGGATGGGGGAACGCATTAATCGCTGAGGGCGACGCGCTTCGTCGCAGAACGTGGGGTCAGACCGGATGTGAGCGCGGGGAATGGCCGCGGGTCCCCTTTTGCCCGTCAGTTGGGGGCGTTCCGGGCACGCAACGATACGTGCCCGGAGCCAAGTGCGTGCTCGACAACGGCGTGTTCTAGCGCCGGTTATTTCGCAAGCTTCGCGTCTAGAACGGCCTTCTTGCCTTCGTCTTCAGAGAGTTCGGTTAATTTGGCCCCTCCGACGAATACGCCCATCTTCATTGACTGGCGAACAAAGTGATTTTTCCCAGGCGCAGCTTTCAAAACCAAAATGTTGTCGCTGAACTCAGATTGTGTGGCGAGTGTGTGCTCGCCCGGCGTGATCAATCGGTAGAAATAGGTGTGGGGTGCTGACTCGCCTATTTGTTCGCCATCAACCTTGATTGCCTTTTTGAGCGCGCCGCCGAAAGACGAGTCGCGGACGACATAGAGGCCGGCTTGGCTCTGGGGCGGTGTGGGAAATGCTTTCGCAGCAGCGTCGTTCTCCGCTGACTCCATTGGCACGGATGCGCAACCGGTAAGTAGGGCCAGGCTGAGCATTGCCGAACCAAGAATCGCTTTTCTGAACATTCTTCACTCTTCCAAATTGAGACTGCGGGCAGCCCGCGATAGGCACGAAGAGGCAAAGCCGCTTCGATCGGGTGCGAATTGTAGAAGCTCATTTGGAATGATGGCTGTTAGCTATCTAGCTATTTGTGCCTTTCGTCGATCCGGTTACGACCCAAAGCGGGTACTGCCCGGCATGAAAAAGCCCGGCGCATGGCCGGGCTTTTGGGTTGCAGGCCGCTTAGTCGTCCAGCAGGGCCTTGTTGCGCACCGCGCCCTTGTCGGCGCTGGTGGCCAGCAGGGCATAGGCCTTGAGGGCCGTGGTGACCTTGCGTGTGCGGGGCTGGGCGGGCTTCCAGCCTTTCTTGTCCTGCTCGATACGGCGATGGGACAGCTCTTCATCGCTGACCAGCAGGTTGATGCTGCGGTTTGGGATGTCGATGAGGATCTTGTCACCGTCCTGGACCAAGCCAATCGCACCGCCGGCAGCCGCTTCAGGCGAGGCATGGCCGATGGACAGGCCGCTGGTGCCGCCGGAGAAGCGGCCATCGGTCAGCAGCGCACAGGCTTTGCCCAGCCCCTTGGACTTCAGGTACGACGTCGGGTAGAGCATCTCCTGCATGCCCGGGCCGCCTTTTGGTCCTTCGTAACGGATGATAACGATATCGCCTTCCTTCACCTCGTCACCCAGGATGCCCTTTACCGCGCTGTCCTGGCTTTCGAACACCTTGGCGTTGCCTTCGAAGACGTGGATGGATTCGTCCACCCCGGCCGTCTTCACCACGCAGCCATCCAGGGCGATGTTGCCGTACAACACGGCCAGGCCGCCTTCCTGAGAGTACGCATGCTCGACGCTGCGAATGCAGCCATTCGCGCGGTCATCGTCCAGCGTGTCCCAGCGCGTCGACTGGCTGAACGCCGTCTGGGTCGGGATGCCGGCGGGGCCCGCCTTGTAGAAGGTTTTCACGGCTTCATCCTGGGTCACGGTGATGTCCCAATGCTCGATACCGGCGCCCAGCGTCTTGCTATGGACGGTAGGCAGGTCGGTATTGAGTAGGCCGCCGCGGGCCAGTTCGCCGAGGATGCTGATGATGCCGCCGGCGCGGTGCACGTCTTCCATGTGGTACTTCTGGATGTTCGGGGCGACCTTGCACAACTGCGGAACCTTGCGCGACAGCGCGTCGATTGCGCGCAGGTCGAAGTCCACTTCCCCTTCCTGGGCGGCAGCCAACAGGTGGAGGATGGTGTTCGTCGAGCCGCCCATGGCGATGTCCAGCGTCATGGCGTTTTCGAATGCGGCGTAACTGGCGATGTTGCGCGGCAGAACGGACTCATCGCCTTCGCCGTAATAGCGCTTGCACAACTCGACGATGGTTCGGCCAGCCTGGAGGAACAGTTGCTCGCGGTCGGCATGGGTCGCCAGCAGCGAGCCGTTGCCCGGCAGCGCGAGACCAAGGGCTTCGGTGAGGCAGTTCATGGAGTTGGCCGTGAACATGCCAGAGCAGCTGCCGCAGGTGGGACAGGCGCTGCGCTCGTACTCAGCCACCTTCTCGTCCGAGGCGGAGCTGTCGGCGGCGATGACCATGGCATCGACAAGGTCCAGGCCATGGCTGGCCAGCTTGGTCTTGCCGGCTTCCATCGGGCCGCCGGATACAAAGACAACCGGGATGTTCAGGCGCAGGGCGGCCATGAGCATGCCGGGGGTGATCTTGTCGCAGTTGGAGATGCAGACAATGGCATCGGCGCAGTGCGCGTTGACCATGTATTCCACGGAGTCGGCGATGATCTCGCGGCTGGGCAGCGAATAGAGCATGCCGTCGTGGCCCATGGCGATCCCGTCATCCACGGCAATGGTGTTGAATTCCTTGGCCACGCCACCGGCCTTTTCGATCTCACGGGCAACAAGCTGCCCCAGGTCCTTCAGGTGCACGTGACCCGGGACGAACTGGGTGAACGAGTTGGCGATCGCGATGATCGGCTTCTTGAAATCTTCGTCCTTCATGCCGGTGGCGCGCCAGAGTGCGCGGGCGCCGGCCATGTTGCGGCCGAAGGTGGATGTTTTGGAGCGATAGTCAGGCATGACGGGTTCCTGCGGCTGATCAGGTCGGATGGGATCACCCGTGACGATGGCGGGACTGCATCGGGCAGTCGCAAAGGCCATCGGCCGGGGCCCCTTGGGGTTCGTTCAACGAGCGTCGCTTGGGCCGTTTGACGGTCGACTCTGTGCCTGCGACAGGCCTTGGGTACGCGGGATCGCCGCTGCCGAGGCCGGGCTCTGGGTCCGCCGAAGATGAGTGGCAGAAAGCACTGGATTCTACGCCGCCATCTCCGCTTGGGGAAAGCGTGGCGGGACAGAGGGCAAACCGGCGCCCGTTGCGGACGCCGGCATTTGGCTTAGACGGTCGCAGCAGCGCCCGGCGTCTGCCGTAGGCGACGTCGCTGCAACCAGGCCACGAGGCCAAGCAGCGCAAGCGCCGGGATCCACATCAGCTGACGCGGCGGACGATGGTTAGGCATCTGCAGTTGGAGGATTTCCTGATCGAACTGCAGGCCTGCCGCTTCAGCCGGGCTGCTGAACGCCACGTTGTCGATGATCGTCTTGCCATCTTCCTCGAACAGCGTGATGCCGAGCGTCTCGAGGCGTTCCTCACCCGAGCCTTCCGGGATGGGCAGGAGGATGGTCAGCGTCTGTTCGGCGCCGCCGACGGCTTCGTTGCGCACGACCATGCGCAGTTCATCGCCGGGCTCGGCATCGGCCAGCGCCTGGGCAAAGTTGGCCGCTGGCTCATCGCGGAACGGTGGCTCGATCATGTCCATCCAGAAGCCGGGCCGGAACAGGGTGAACGAGATCAACAGCAGCAGGATGCCTTCGTACCAGCGGTTCTTCGCCAGGAACCAGCCTTGTGTCGCCGACGCGAACATCAGCATGGCGATCGTGGCCGTGATGAAGGTCACGATGCCCTGTCCGAGGGTCACACCGATCAACAGCAGGTCTGTGTTGAAGATGAACATGAACGGCCAGATGATGCTGCGCGACTCGTAGAGGAACGCCTGCACACCGGTGCTGATCGGGTTGTCCTTGGAGATCGCGGCCGCTGCGAATGAGGCGAGGCCCACGGGCGGCGTCGCGTCGGCAAGCAGGCCGAAATAGAAGACGAACATGTGTACGGCGATCAGCGGTACGACCAGGCCGTTCTGCTGGCCCAGGGCAACCACGACGGGCGCCATGAGCGACGACACCACGATGTAGTTGGCGGTGGTCGGCAGGCCCAGACCGAGGATGAGGCAGAAGATACCGATGAGGATCAGCATCAGCAGCAGGTTGCCCATCGACAGCGCTTCAACGAGGTCCGCCAGTACCAGGCCAACGCCCGTCTGCGAGATCGCGCCTACCACGATGCCCGCAGTCGCCGTGGCGATGCCGATACCGATCATGTTGCGCGCGCCGTTGATGAGGCCGTGATAGAGGTCGCCCAGCCCTTCACGGAAGGTGCCGTTGGTGGCTCCCCCATCCTTGCGCATCCAGCCCAGCAGGGGACGCTGGGTGACGAGGATGAACATCAGCATCACGACGGCCCAGAACGCTGACATGCCGGGAGACAGGCGCTCGACCATCAGGCACCAGACCAGCACGACGACTGGCAGCATGAAATGCAGACCCGAGAGCAGCACGGCGCGCGTGGAAGGTAGCTCCTCGAGCGGCTTGTTCGGGTCCTCAGCCGGCAGCGGCGGCACACTGGCTGCGACTTTCACGAGCGCCAGGTAGACGATCAGGATCAGGCCTGCAATCACCCAGGCGGCACTGTCACCGAGCAGCGGCTTGAGCCAGCCCAGGCCGTAGTAGACGGCCATCGACAGGCCACTGATGAAGGCTACGCCGAAGCAGAAACCGATCAGGCGACGCATGAACGGGCGTGTTTCGCGACGCGGCAGGCCTTTCAGGTCCAGTTTCACCGCCTCGAGATGCACGATCCAGAGCAGGGTGATGTACGAGATGGTCGCTGGCAGGAATGCGTGGCGCAGGACGTCCGCATAGGGGATGCCGACGTACTCAACCATCAGGAACGCTGCGGCGCCCATCACCGGGGGCATCATCTGGCCATTGGTGGAGGAAGCGACTTCGATCGCGCCGGCCTTGGTGCCGGGATAGCCGACCTTCTTCATCATCGGAATGGTGAAGGTGCCGGTCGTCACTACGTTCGCGATCGACGAGCCGCTGATCAGGCCGGTGAACATGGAGCCTACGACCGACGCCTTCGCCGGGCCACCGCGGTAGTGGCCCAGCATCGAGAAGGCCAGCTGAATGAAGTAATGGCCTGCACCGGCCCGTTCGAGCAGTGCGCCGAACAGCACGAACAGGAAGATGAAGCTCGTCGAAACGCCGAGTGCCACGCCGAACACGCCTTCCGTGCTCAACCACTGATGGTTGGCGAGGCCTGTGAAGCTCACGCCACGGTGGGCGAGCATACCGGGCATCCAGGGGCCGGCCAGTGAGTAGACCAGAAAAACCAGCGCGATGATGGCCAGCGGTGGGCCGAGCGTGCGGCGTGTGGCTTCCAGCAGGAGTGGGATGCCGATGAGGGCTGTCATCAGGTCCAGCGTCGTCGGGTTGCCCGGACGGGTGGACAGCTCACGATAGAACACGCAGAGATAAAGCGTGGCGGCGCACACGAGCAGGCCCAGGACAAAGTCCGTGGCGGGCACCCGATCGCGCGGCGACCGGCGAAAGGCCGGGTAGGCAAGGAACGCCAGCGCCAGGGCGAACACCAGGTGAATGGCGCGGCTTTCGGTGTCGTTGAGCAGGCCGATGCCGAACACGAACGGCAGCGGCGAGGCGATCCAGAGTTGGAACAACGACCAGCCAAGGGCGAGCACGGCGATCAGCGCCCCGACGGCGCCAGCGGGGCTACGGGCTCCCGTTTCCTGGGCCGCAAGCTCCTCGGCAGAAAGTGATTTGATGTCGGTCATGAAAAGATCCGCAGGCGACACAACGAAAACGGCTGGGCGCATCAGCGACCAGCCGCAGTTTCAGCTCATGGAGCGGGGCGTCTTACAGCCAGCCGCGCTCTTTGTAGTAACGCTCGGCACCTTCATGCAGCGGCGCGGACATGCCGGTCGAGATCATTTCTTTCTCGTTCAGGTTCGCGAACGCAGGGTGCAGACGCTTGAAGCGATCGAAGTTCTCGAACACCGACTTCACCAGCAGGTAGACCATCTCGGGATCGGTCTCGGCTGTGGTGGTCAGCAGCGCCTTCCCGCCCAGGGACTGCACGGGCTTGTCGACGCCCTTGTACAGGCCAGCTGGGATTTCGGCCTTCACGTAGTAGGTCTTCTCCTCGAGCATCTTGTCGATCTCGGGGCCTTCGACCGGCACGATGTGCGACGGCACGACGGACAGGCCTTCCTGGATCGCGCCACTTGGGTGACCGACCACGTAGGTCATGACGTCGAGGTTATTGTCGGCGAGTGCAGAGGCCATCTCTGCCGGGCGCAGTTCCGCAGCCAGCGAGAAGGTGCCGTTGTTCCAGCCCTTGGCCTGCATGACTTCTTCGAAGGTGTCGCGGCTGCCCGAACCCGGGACGCCAATGTTGACGCGCTTGCCCTTCAGGTCGTCGAAAGACTTGATGTTGGCGCTGTCGCGGGCGAGTACGGTCAGCACTTCGGTCTGCATCGAGAAGACGGCGCGCAGGTTCTCCATGGCGCCTTCGTTCTTGAAGGGCGGCAGACCTTTCATGGCCTTGTACTGGTGGTCCGACTGGGTGAAGCCGAAGTTGAATTCGCCGCTACGCAGCGCATTGACGTTGAACACGCTGGCCGCGGTAGAGGGCGCGTTGCACTTGATGTTCTGGTCGGCGCCAGTGCGGTTCAGGAAGCGGCAGATTGACTGACCGGCAACGTAGTAAACGCCCGTCTGGCCACCGGTGCCGATGGTGACGAAGCGCTCTTGCGCCTGGGCCCCGACGCTGGCGAGCGTCGATGCGGCGGCGAAAGCAGCCAACGTTGCGGAGAGTGCAAATTTCTTCATGGCTGAAGTCCTTGTTATCGAGTTGTTATCCGTTGCGCCAATCTTGTGGTCAGCGCGATCTGCGGGCCTGCGTCGCCACCCCCGGGACGCGCCGCCTTCGAGTCGGACAGCGCGATAGGGCAAGTAGCGTCAACAGGCCTCCTTTCCGCTTCCCGACGGGTGGGTCAGGCGGCGGTGGTGGCGGTGATCATGATCTCCACCAGTACGTCAGGCGATGCCATGGGTGCCTGTACGGTGGCCCTTGCGGGGGCGCAGCCTTCAGGCAACCACGCGGACCATACCTCATTCATGGCACTAAAATCCTTATCGATATTTTTCAACCAGATCTGAGCGCTGAGCAAATGGCTTTTGTCGCTGCCTGCCTGGGCCAGTAGATCATCGATCTTGCGTAATACTTCACGTGTCTGCCCGGCGCAATCCAGGCTGCGATCATCGGGCACCTGACCCGACAAAAAGACCAGGCCATGGCTGACGACGGCGCCGCTCATGCGGGCATTGGGGGCGATACGCTGGATGGTCATGGGAGCTCCTTGGTTGTGTGATTCTTGAGTTGCTTCAATGGGACAGCATCAGGCCGTCGAGTGCGATGGGGGCGGGCCGCCGATCGATCAAATGCGTTACGACTGCCGCGCTGGCGCAGGACAACGTGAAGCCGAGACTGCCATGGCCAACGTTGAGCCAGAAATTGGCCAGTGGCGTTGCACCCAGGACCGGTGGGCCTTCGGGTGTCGAGGGGCGTTGGCCGGCCCATTCCTCGGCGCGGTCATAGTCGCCTGCCGCCGGGAACGTGCGTTTGCACAGCGCTCTCAGGGCCGCCATGCGCGCCGGTGAGACGCGCGTGTCGGTCGCGCCTATATCCACCATGGCGGCCACCCGAAGGTGATCACCGAGGCGAGCATAGACGACCTTGTTGTCGAAATCGGTGACACTTACGGACGGGCAGCCCTCGCCGGCCGGCACCGTGAGGCTATAGCCCTTGAGCGGATAGAGGGGGAGCTCGATCGCCAGCTTGCGTGCCAAAGCGGCACTGGCATTGCCCGCTGCCAACACCGTTTCGTCCGGTCGTAGGGTTTCGCCGCTTTCGAGAGAGATGCCGTGGACCCGGCCACTGCCATGCTCGAAGGCGACCACGCGATCCGTGAGGCGCTGATACCGGCCACTTTCAATCAGACGCTGTTCGAGCGCTTCGCAAAACAGTCGGCAATCGCCCGCTTCATCGGAGGGGCTGAGCACGCCTCCCACAATTTGATCAGCGATGGCTGACAGCGCAGGTTCGTGCTCGACGCATGCTGTCGGGGACAGCATCTGACGTTCGTCTTCCGGGCCGATGCCGCTCGCGGCGCGCTTGAAGCTTTCCGATTTGCGGTAGATCACCAGCTTGCCATTGCGTTGCCAGGCGAATCCGTCCAAGCCATCCTGTTCACGCCATTCCTGCAGCACTTTCTGACTCAACAGCGAAAGGCGCAGCAGATGCGCGCCGTTGCGCTCGTTGACGGAGCGCCGGCAAGCCGCAAGGAAGCTCAGCGACCAGCGCCACTGCGTTGGGCTCAGGCGCGGGCGAAACTTGAGGGGCGCATCAGCCCCTTGCAGCATCCAGCCGAGTGCCTTCAGCGGAACACCGGCGTCAGCCAGCGGCGCGACATAGCGGTAGCTGAGCTGACCGCCATTGGCATAGCTGGCCTCGCGTGCGGGGCCCTCATGAGGCTCGATGACGGTGACTGAGTGGCCGGCGCGGACCAGGGCATACGCCGTCGTCATGCCGACGACGCCTCCGCCGATGATGGCAACCTGAGGCATGGCTGCAGACTCCAGAGTAGTGTCCTGGCACCGTACCGCCGCGCCCTGTGCTGCCGCCAATGAACAAATGACGCTACGCTATGCCCTTTGGTTATGGATTGGTGCAGGAACGGAGTGCCTCATGCGATTGCGTCACATCGAAATCTTCCAGGCCATCCTGCAGACGGGCTCGGTCACCGGCGCTGCCAGCCTGCTCAATATCTCGCAGCCTGCGGCGACAAAGGCGCTCCAGCATGCCGAGGCGCAACTGGGCTTCATGCTATTCAACCGTATACGGGGGCAGCTGGTGCCCACCGCCGAAGCGCGAATTCTCGAGAAGACTACCGCCAAGGTGTTCGAAGAATTGCAGGCAGCGCGGCGATTGGCGGGCAATTTGCGCCGTCATGCGGCTCGCGCCCTCCGGATCGTCGCCACACCCAGCTTGGCACAGACTTTATTACCTAAGGTTATCCCTGAATGGCGTGAGCTCTACCCCGAGGCCCCCTGCGAGCTGATCACCCATCACACGCCGCAACTGATCGATAGCCTGTTGCTCCATGATGCTGATATTGGTCTGACCCTGCAGGACCCCAAACACCCTGGGCTGAAGGTGCGCAGCCTGGCGCAAGGGCACATGGCCGTGATCGCGCCGCAGGGACGGTGGTCCGAGGCGGAGCGGGTCGCTCCATTGTCCATTGATGAATTGGGCCAGCAGCCCTTGATTGCTCTGGATACCCGCGACGCGTTGGGCGCGCTATTGGAGCGGCATTTGTCCGAAAGTCGCAGCGAGCCGCAGATCATGGCGCGGGTCCAGACCTGGCAGCTGGCACGAGCGCTGGTATCGAAGGGGATGGGGCTGGCGGTTGTCGACCCGCTCACGGCGTATGGTGATGGCCCTCCGGTACAGCCGCGTGCGCTGACGCCGGCGCTGGCCGTGAATTGCTACGCCGTCACGCGGCTCGACGAGGGCGAAGCCGAAGCGCCAAAGCGCTTGTTGGCCATGCTCGCTGATGTCGCGCGGCCCCTGATGCCATAGGCGATGCAGTCGAACGCTGCGGCACGAACGCCGAAGCGCCCGCACCGCAGATCGCACGTTGCACGCCGCGAAGAATCAGCTGGGCAGGATGCGGCAGGTGATGCTCTTGATGTAGCGGGTCTCGCCGATAGCGGGGTGCACCGGATGATCCGGCCCCTGTGCGCCGCGCTCGAGGATCTGGATGTGGCGATCCAGATGGCGGGCGCTCCCGAGCAGAATGTTTTGCAGGTCGTCCTCGGGCAGGTGCATCGAGCACGACGCACTGACGAGGATGCCGTCCTTGTTGAGTAGGCGCATGGCCTGCTCGTTTAGACGGCGGTAGGCCGCTTCGCCGTTCTTCAGGTCCTTCTTGCGCTTGATGAAGGCGGGTGGGTCGGCAACGATCACGTCGAAGCGTTCTTCGGCCGCCTTGAGCTCCTTCATGGCCTCGAACACGTCGCCTTCCACGCAGGCCATCTTCTCGGCGACGCCGTTAAGTGCCGCGTTACGCTCGACGCCATCCAGGGCGAAGCCGGAGGCATCCACGCACATCACTTCGCTGGCGCCGAACGCGGCGGCCTGCACGCCCCAGCCGCCCACGTAGCTGAACAGGTCCAGAACACGCTTGCCGGCGACATAGGGGGCCAGCCGCGCACGGTTCATGCGATGGTCATAGAACCAGCCCGTCTTCTGGCCTTCGCGAACCGGCGCTTCGAACTTCACGCCGTTCTCGACGAGCGGCAGGAAGTCCGGGACCTCGCCATAGGCGTTCTCGACGTAGCGGGGCAAGCCTTCGGCGTCCCGGGCGCTGGAATCGTTCTTCCACAGTACGCCGGCGGGCTTGAGCACCTGTAGCAACGCTGCCAGCACATCGTCGCGATGACGCTCCATGGTGGGCGAGGCGATCTGGACGACGAGGTAGTCACCGAAACGATCCACCACCAAACCTGGCAGCAGGTCCGAGTCGCCGTAGATCAGGCGGTAGTCGGCCGTTTCGAACAGCCGCTCACGCAGGCTGAGGGCGACCTTGACGCGGTGGACTAGCAAGGACTTGTCCAGTGGATGCTTGAGGTCTCGGGACAGCACGCGTGCGCAGATCAGGTTATTTGGCGACATCGCCACAATGCCCAGCGGCTTGCCGCCTGCGGCTTCGAGAATCGCTTGGTCGCCTGGCTCGAAGCCGCCCAGTGGTGTCGCTGCCACGTCGATCTCGTTGCTGTAGACCCACAGATGGCCGGCGCGCAGGCGTCGATCGGCGTTGGCTTTCAAACGCAAGGCAGGCAGGGTCATGGCGGGCTCCAGGATAAAGGGGCGAGATTGTAGGCAATGGGCGGTTGCGGCTCCAGTGCCAACGGGCGTTTAACGAACGGGCGAGCGTCGATGCATGAGGCGGATGGCCGCGCCGGCTACCGAATGCCGCCTACGATCGTCGCCAGGCAACATGCTGCGTAGAACCCTTTGGTTGTCCTGCGAATCCGAATCTCGAAGGTCAAAGTATTTAATGCGTGTTGCCAAGCCCCAAAGCTTTCACGCAGGCGGACCTACACCGCAGGCTCGACGCGCCGAGGTTTCGGCCTCGAGTCGATTGCGGCATCCTTGCCCGTCGATTGATCAACAGGAGTTCGCATGTCCGCACATCCACAGGCTGCCCCCGATCGTTGGCTCGACCTCGGTGAGGTGCTGCGCGAGCTCGTCGCGCAGGGGCGTGTGGACCAGGATATCGCCGAGCAGTGCCTGGCCATCCGCCGCAGCGTGATGAATAACCAGCAGCATCCGCTGGAGTTCCTGGCGTCTCAGCAGGTCGACGATCTGTCGCGGCCGGGTCGCAAGCTGGACCTTGAGGCGCTGACGCGCTGGCTGGCGGACTACGCGGGGCAGCCCTATCTGCGCATCGATCCCCTGAAGATCGATGCCGCGGCCGTCACGCCACTGATGTCCTACGCCTTCGCCCAGCGTCACAAGATTCTGGCGGTGGACGTCGATGCCGAGAGCGTGACCATCGCCAGCGCCCAGCCCTTCATCAGCAGCTGGGAGCCAAACCTGACGCATGTGCTGAAAAGGCCCATCAGGCGCGTTGTCGTAAACCCTGCTGACCTTGAGCGTTTTACCAACGAGTTCTACCGGCTGGCCCGCTCCGTGAGCGGCGCGACATCGTCCGATCAGAAGATCAGCAGTATTGGCAACTTCGAACAGCTGCTGAGCCTGGGCGCGCAAGACAAGGAGCCCGATGCCAACGACGCGCATATCGTCAACATCGTGGATTGGCTGTTCCAGTACGCGTACCAGCAGCGCGCCAGCGACATCCACATCGAGCCGCGACGTGAGGCCGGCACGGTCCGCTTCCGCATCGATGGCGTGCTGCATAACGTCTATCAGTTCCCCGCGCAGGTGGCGATGGCGGTCATCAGCCGCTTGAAGAGCCTGGGCCGAATGAACGTCGCGGAGAAGCGCAAGCCACAGGACGGCCGGATCAAGACGCGTACGCCAGACGGCGGTGAGGTCGAGCTGCGCTTGTCGACCCTGCCTACGGCGTTCGGCGAGAAGATGGTGATGCGGATTTTCGACCCGGAGGTCTTGCTCAAAAGCTTCGATGCCCTGGGTTTTTCCGCGGAGGACCTACGCCGCTGGCAGAGCATGACGAGCCAGCCCAACGGGATCATTCTCGTCACCGGCCCTACCGGCTCCGGCAAGACGACCACGCTCTACACCACCCTCAAGCAGCTCGCGACCAGCGAGGTGAACGTCTGCACCATCGAAGATCCGATCGAGATGATCGAGCCGGCCTTCAATCAGATGCAGGTGCAGCACAATATCGAACTGACCTTCGCCAGCGGCGTCCGGGCGCTGATGCGGCAGGACCCGGACATCATCATGGTGGGCGAGATACGCGACCTGGAAACCGCCGAGATGGCGATCCAGGCGGCGTTGACCGGCCACCTCGTGCTCTCCACGCTGCACACGAATGACGCCCCAAGCGCGATCTCCCGTCTGCTGGAGCTGGGCGTGCCGTATTACCTGCTGCGGGCCACGTTGCTGGGGGTAATGGCGCAGCGACTGGTACGCACGCTGTGCCCGCATTGCAAGGCGCCGGTGGAAGTCTCCACGGACGACTGGCAGACCCTTACCCGTCCCTGGAGCGCGCCGGTACCGACCGGGGCGCATCGTGCCGTGGGCTGTACCGAGTGCCGCGAGACGGGATACCGGGGCCGGGCCGGTGTGTATGAAATCATGGTGCTCACCGACAACCTCAAGCCGGCCATCACCGCCGACACTGACCTCATCGCCCTCCGCCGGACGGCCTTCAAGGAAGGGATGCGTAGCCTGCGCCTTTCCGGCGCGCAAAAGATCGCAGCGGGCCAGACGACAATTGAAGAAGTCTTGCGCGTCACGCCGCAAAGTGAGCAGCGGTAGCAACGCACTGGTGGGCTCCGCGAACACTCGTTGATACGACAGCCCACTCCGCAGGCAACGGCGTAATCCGCCGCTCACCTCGCCTCAGGCAACCCGCGCGGTCTGCCGGGCTATGCTGGACCATCAGGGCAACACGCTTCCATACGGACGTGAACGCACCACCCGTAGGGCGGATTAGCCGGAGGCGTAATCCGCCGTTCACCGCGCGCCTCAGGCGATACGCGCGGTCTGCTGGGCAGGCTGGATCTTGATGGCAACGAACTTGGACGTCGGTGTGAAGCTGCCAACGCCATAGCTGTCCAGCGGGACCAGCGGGTTGGTTTCCGGGTAGTAGGCGGCTGCCTGGCCCTTCGGCATGTCGTAGGCGAGCAGGGTGAAGTTGCTCACCTTGCGCTCGATGCCGTCGTCCCACAGGGAGACAACATCTACCTTCTGGCCCGACTCATACCCAAGGCGGCGAATGTCTTCTTCATTGGCGAAGATGACGTCGCGCTGCCCGCGGACCCCGCGGTAACGGTCGTCGAGACCGTAGATGGTGGTGTTGTACTGGTCGTGCGAGCGCATGGTTTGCAGCACGAGGTCGTGCGTCTGGCCACTGTTGCGGACACGTTCCGAGATCAGGTCGGCCGGCAGCGGGTTGGCCTTGAAGTTGGCCTTGGCGCTGGCGGTGGTCCACTTACGCGCACCCGCGGCGTTGCCCAGGTAGAAACCACCGGGGTTGGCGACACGCTGGTTGAAGTCCTTGAAGCCCGGGATGGTGTCGGCGATCAAATCACGAATGCGATCGTAGTCTGCGATCAAGGTATCCCACTTCACCGGGAAATCACCCAGCGTCGCCTTTGCGATACCGGCGATCACAGCCGGCTCGGACTTCATCTGCGCACCGCGAATCGGCTCGAGCTGGCCGAACGACGCATGAACCATGCTGAACGAGTCTTCGACGGTCACGGCCTGTGGGCCATCGGCCTGGCGATCGATGTCGGTACGGCCGAGGCAAGGGAGAATAAGCGCATCGGTGCCCACGGTCAGGTGGCTGCGGTTGAGCTTGGTGCTGATCTGTACCGTCAGGTTGCAGTTTTGCAGCGCTTTGTGAGTGCGCGGGCTGTCTGGCGTTGCCTGTGCGAAGTTGCCGCCCAGGCCGATGAACACCTTGGCGCGTCCTTCGATCATGGCTTCGATCGCTTCGACGGTGTTGTGGCCGTTATGGCGCGGTACCTTGAAGCCAAAGCGCTTTTCGATCGAGTCGAGCAGCGCCACCGGGGGCTTGTCGTTGATGCCCATCGTACGGTCGCCCTGAACGTTGCTGTGACCACGGACAGGGCAAAGGCCCGCGCCGGGGCGGCCGACGTCTCCGCACAGCAGCTGAAGGTTGACGATCTCCTGAATGGTCGGCACCGAATGGCGGTGCTGCGTGATACCCATCGCCCAGCAGATGATGACGTTCTTGCCGCGACGGTACATGCGCGCCGCCTGCTCGATTTCTGCCAGTGTGAGTCCCGATTGCGACTCGATGAGATCCCAGGGCGTGGCATCGACTTCGGCCAGGTACGCATCCATACCGTCGGTGTGCTCAGCGATGAACGCATGATCGAAAACCGGTGCGTCACCCTTGGCCTGCGCATCGCGCTCCCACTGCAGCAGGAACTTGGCCATGCCGCGCAGCGCGGCCATGTCGCCACCCAGGGCGGGGCGGAAGAAGGCGGTGTTCAGCGGTGCGGAGCCGTTGGTCAACATCTCCAGGGCATGCTGCGGATGCTGGAAACGCTCCAGGCCGCGCTCCTTGAGCGGGTTGAAGCAGACGACCTGCGCCCCACGCTTGACCGCTTCGCGCAGGGGCTCGAGCATGCGTGGGTGATTGGTGCCTGGGTTCTGGCCAATGACGAAGATCGCATCAGCATGCTCGAAGTCGGCGAAGGTCACGGTGCCTTTGCCAACGCCCACGCTCTGACCGAGGGCAACGCCGCTCGCCTCGTGGCACATGTTCGAGCAGTCCGGGAAGTTGTTGGTACCGAAGGCGCGCACGAACAGTTGATACAGGAACGCCGCTTCGTTGCTCGCCCGGCCTGAGGTATAGAACTCTGCCTGATCCGGGTTATGCAGGTTCTTCAGGTGCTTGGCAATCAGGGCGAACGCGTCATCCCATTCGATCGGTACGTAGTGATCGGAGGCCGCGTCATAGCGCATGGGCTGGGTCAGCCGGCCCTGGTATTCGAGCCAATAGTCGCTCTGGTCGCGTAGCTGGCTAACGCTGTACTTGGCGAAGAAGGCGGCATCGACGCGGCGCTTGGTCGCTTCCCAGTTCACCGCCTTGGCGCCGTTCTCGCAGAACTTGATGCGGCCGTCTTCGGGCGAGTCGCCCCACGCGCAGCCAGGGCAGTCGAAGCCACCATTCTGGTTGGTCTTGAGCAACGCACGCAGGTTCTTGAAAGGCTGCTTGCTGTCCAGCCAGAAATGCGTGACGGCTTTCAGCGCACCCCATCCGGCGGCGGCGCCCTTGTAAGGTTTGTAGCGTGGGTTGATCTGCTGCAGGCTCATGGCGACTCTACTTCTTCTTCGCTGGGCGCCGGGCTATAGACCCGGGGCGCACTGTGATGAGGGATATGGATAAGGTTCAGGTGGTGGCGGCGCGCCCATTGCACGGCGAGCCCGGTGGGTGCGGAAAAGCTGACCAGGGTTCGCAGGCCCGCACGCAGTGCCTTGTGGATAAGCTCCAGGCTGCAACGGCTGGTCACGACAGCAATACCGTCTGCCGGGGAAAGCCCCTGGCGCAGAAGCGCGCCGATGAGCTTGTCGAGTGCGTTGTGCCGACCAATATCTTCTCGGCCGAACTGCAATTCGCCCTCTGCATTCATGAACACCGCCGCGTGCACGGCGCCGCAGTGCTGGCCCAGCGGCTGGAATTCGCTCACCCGCTGACGCAAGCCCTCAAGCCAGGCGGCTGGAGGCAGTGGGGCGGGGGTTAGTACCGGAAGTTCAGGGAGCGCCTGGTCGAGCGCTTCGACACCACACAGGCCGCAACCGCTGGTCCCGGCGAGCTGACGCCGTTGTTGCTTGAGCTCCCAAAATGCACGGTTGGCGATCTGGACTTCGGCATTGCGCGACTCGCCTTCGCCGGTAAGGGTCAGGTCGTAGATGTCATCAATCGATTCTACCGTCCCGTTTCCCAGGCTGAACCCGACGACGAAATCTTCCAGGTCGGTTGGGGTGACCATCATCACCGCCTGGCTGATGCCGTTATAGGCGATTGCCAGCGCACACTCTTCGGCCAAATCGACTGGCAGGGAATCTGCGTCCGCCAGTGGTTGGTAGCGGTATTCACGGCTGGCAGCGACGACGGGAGCGTCCACGGCCTTGAGGGGAGCGTGAGGGCGACGCGAGGCAGGCATAATCTGGCACCGATCTATATTGATCGTTATTTGAGCAGGTTATGCCTCGTCGGTTCGGTCGTCCAATCGGTGCTGCCGATGTTTTGATTGACAGTGTCGATCAAGGTTGCTGCGACAAGCTGCCACGGGGCTTGCGGTCCAGCCAGCGGTATCGTTGGAATTCAGAAATGTGGCGGCCGCCTTCAAAAAGTGCGAAATGCCAGGCGGTCATAAATACGCTTTATCACCGACAGGCTCAGCCCAGGCCCAGCAGGCTTTGCATTTCCCTGAAGCAGACGTCTGCCAACGGCGAGCGTGGCGCATGACGGCGCATGATCAAGCCGACCGGCGCGATGGTGTTCGCATTGTCGATCGGGTGTAGGCGCAGGTGCTCGGTGAGCGCGTCGAGGCCACTCTCAAGCGGCATGATGGCGCAGCAGAACCCGCCATGTACGGCCTGTAACAGCTGGTGAACGGCATCGGTCTCGAGCAGTGGCGCAAGGGTCAGCCCGCGTGAGCGAAAGCCATGGTCGATCGACTGGCGGAAATGCATACCTGCCGACAGGACGCCAAGGGGCAGTTCGCCCAGCTGTTCCCAGACGAGCGCTTCTCCCTCGAACGTGAAATGCCGCTGGTCATACAGCAGACCCATGCGCGTTGCGGCCAGGTTCAGCGATTCGAAGTGGGCCTGGTCGAGCCGATCCAGGTAGGAGACGCCCATGTCGAGGCGATTGCTGGCGAGCCCTTCCAGGATGTCATCCGAGCTCAGCGCAGACAGCTCGAAGCGCAGGTGGGGATGGCGTTCATGCAGGCGTTGCAGCAGGGGGAGCGGATCGAATGCGGACAGCGGCACTACGCCCATGCGCAGGGTGCCGCTCAGGTTGCCGCGGGTGATTGCAGCTTCCGCCAGCAGGCCGTCGTGGGCCGCCAGCACGCTACGCGCCCAGGCAAGAATACGTTGGCCCGGCTCGGTGAAACCTTCGAAGCGCTGGCCGCGCTGCACCAGTTCCAGCCCCAGTTCCTCCTCAAGATTGCGCAGCCGCATCGATAGCGTGGGCTGCGTCACGTGGCAACGCGCGGCGGCCTGACCGAAATGGCGTGTCTCGTCGAGCGCGATGAGGAATTTGAGCTGTTTGATGTCCATCAGCCGAAGCTACAGCGATCAAGGAAGGCGCTCAAGCGTTAACGCGATGGAAGCCCCGCCAACCGGGATATACGGCTTCGATTCGCAGGCAGCAGGACGGTCAACGCATGCCGTCCACGAGCGTCCGGTAATCCACGACTGCGTCAAACTCCTCGGTATCTTTCGGGCCGCGGCGACTGTCCGGCTCGCTCACCGCCAGCAAATGGCCGATGCCATAGCGCTGAGCGGCGCGGAGTACGGGCAGGCTGTCGTCGATGAACAGTGCGCGCGACGGATCGAAGCGAAGATCGGCCTGCAGGCTGTCCCAGAACGCAGGTGCTTCCTTGGGGAAGCCATAGTCATGTGAGCTGATCATCCGGTGGAAATAGGGTGCCAGTTCGACGCGTTCGAGCTTGAGGCTGAGCGAGTCACGATGAGCGTTGGTGATCATCACGACGTGCTTGCCGACGTCGCGCAAGGCCTGGAGGAACAGATCGGCGTCGGGGCGAAGCGCAATGAGATTCGCGATTTCACGCTTGAGCGCCACGATGGGCAGGTCCAGTTCGCGGGTCCAGAAATCCAGGCAGTACCAGTTGAGCGTGCCGGCGTTTTCATGAAAAAGAGGCTCCAGCTCCATTGCCGCCATCGCTTCGCTGATACGGTGGTGTTCGGCATAGCGGCGCGGCAGGTACTCGAGCCAGAAGTGATTATCGAAGTGCAGGTCCAGTAGCGTGCCGTCCATATCCAGCAGGACGGTATCGATCTGGTGCCAGGGCAGGGTGCTCATGTCGTGTTGCGGTCCGCGACGCCGGTAAAGGCAGGTATGATACCGGGACTCGTTTGCCGGAGCCGCCCCATGCGCCAGAAACCTACCGTGCTCTCTCGCGACATCGTCGCCGCCAGCCGTCTGTTCCGCGTGGAGGCTGTGCAACTGCGCTTCTCCAATGGTGAGGAGCGCACCTACGAGCGTCTCGTGGGCAAGGGCACGGGGCACGGGGCCGTCATGATCGTCGCGCTGGCCGATGCCGAGCATGTACTGCTCGTCGAGGAGTATTGTGGAGGCACCGAGGATTATCAGATTTCCCTGCCCAAGGGGCTGATCGAACCCGGCGAGGATGTGCTGGTTGCTGCGAATCGCGAACTCAAGGAAGAAGCCGGTTTTGGCGCACGCACACTTGAGTACCTGACCGAACTGAGCCTGTCACCGGGCTATATGAGCCAGAAGATCCAGGTCGTCCTGGCGCGTGACCTCTATCCTGAAACCTTGCCTGGCGACGAGCCCGAACCGTTGCGCGTGGATAAGGTGAACCTGCGCGAGCTGTCCAGCCTCGTCCAGCACCCCCAATTCAGTGAAGGACGTGCGCTGGCGGCGTTGTACCTCACCCGGGACCTGCTGGTGCAGCGTGGAGAGCTGGTACTGTGAAGGCTCTGATGCATGCCGTGATTCCACTGGTTCGTGAAGCCGGCGAGGCTATCCTGCCATTCTGGCGCAACAACACGCAGGTCATCGAAAAGGCCGATGCGTCACCGGTTACCGAAGCCGACTACGCCGCGCACCGCGTGTTGGCTGAAGGGCTGAAGCGCATCGCGCCGGATATTCCGGTGTTGTCCGAAGAAGACTGCGATATCCCTCTAGGCGAGCGATCGGCGTGGACGCGGTGGTGGCTCGTCGACCCACTGGACGGCACCAAGGAGTTCATCGCTGGAACGGACGAATTCACGGTCAATGTTGCGCTCATTGAAGCCGGCCGCGTCGTATTCGGTGTTGTCGGCATTCCAGTGAGCGGCCAATGCTTCTTTGGCGGCGACGGTATGGGCGCCTGGCGCCAGGACACGCCCGACGCGCCTGCGAGTGCTATCCAGGTTCGGCAGCAACCTGTCGACGCGTTCGAAGTGGTCGCCAGCCGCCGTCATGGGAGTGAGGCCCAGGCACGATTGCTGGAAGGGTTGTCGGCCGAGGTCGGCGGGCTTAGCCGAGTCAATGTGGGCAGTTCGCTGAAATTTTGCCTGCTCGCGGAGGGCCGCGCAGATTGCTATCCCAGGCTCGCGCCAACCTCCCAATGGGATACGGCGGCTGCGCAAGGTGTTCTGGAGGGCGCGGGAGGGGAGATTCTGGAGACGCACGGGACGCCCCTTCGCTACGACATGCGTGAAGACTTTCTTAATCCCGATTTCCTGGCGCTGCCTAAAGGGGTCGCTTGGCGCGATGCGTTGGTCGCCCTGGCGCGAGAGGCGGTCGCCAACCGGTAAAGTACGCGACGGCGAGGCCGATAACCCGTCACGGCCTGGGTCAACACAGACAGTGCGATCCCTGGTGCCTTAAAGACACGCGGCGTCTTGCCGCCTATCCCTATCTGTCACGTACACCCACCTGTTGGTGGTGAGGATGCCGCCCTGAGCGCTCTCGCCCGTCGTTCCGCTGTCTTCCGGCCTGATGCTCAAAAATGCGTCTGGCGAGCGGCTGCCCGATGAGTTTGCTGCGCTGGCCGGTCAGGCGTCTGTGTTGGATCTGGCTCGTCTTGTTGGTGCTCGCAGGCGGCCTGCGAGCGGACCTGCAGACCGGTGCGCTTTTACAGCGAGCCGAGCAGCTGTACGGGCCTTTGGGGGACGGACGTGGTCGGATCATCGCCTGGCGTGAAATGCTCGACGCGAGCCGCAAGCTCAGCGCCGAGGATCAGCTCCAGGCCGTCAATCAGTTCTTCAACCGTGTGGTGCTCTGGCGCGACGACCAGATCGTCTGGAATACCGCCGACTATTGGGCTACGCCTATCGAGGCGTTGATGAAGGGTGCCGGCGATTGCGAGGACTATGCGATCGCCAAGTACGTGAGCCTGCGTGAACTGGGAGTCCCGGACGACAAGCTGCGGATTACCTACGTCAAGGCGCTGCGCCTGAATCAGGCGCACATGGTGCTGACTTACTACGCCACCCCGACGTCGACGCCACGAGTGCTGGACAACATCATCAACGACATCCTGCCTGCCAATGAGCGTCGCGACCTGCTGCCGGTGTATTCCTTCAACGGTGGTGGCTTGTGGTTGCCCGGGCGGCCCGGAAACGAAAAGGTTGGAGACAGCAAGCGCCTCTCGCGCTGGCAGGATCTCCTCGGAAAAATGCGCGCCGAAGGCCTCTTGGCCGACGCCCCACGGTAAGGAGACGGAATGTCCCTCTTCAAGCAACTCTTTCTTGGCATCTGCCTGTTTCTGGTGATCGCCTTCACCGGCAGCTTTCTGGCCAGCCTGGAGAGCTCGCGTGGGCAATCCGTCGAGCAGCTACGCTCGCATGCGCAGGATGCCGCAACTGCATTGGCCATGACCCTGACGCCGAACATCGACGATCCGGCAATGGTGGAGTTGCTTGTCAGCTCCATTTTCGACAGCGGCTATTACGATCGCATCCGGGTCTATGACCTGCAGCAGGACGGCCACCTGATGGTCGAACGCAGCGCTTCGCCACAAACGCCGGAAGTACCGGACTGGTTCGAACGACTGGTGCGTATCGACCCGCAGCCGGCAGAGGCTGTGGTCATGCGAGGCTGGGATCAGGCGGCAAGGGTCGAAGTCCTCAGCCATCCGCGCTTTGCGATCGCGCGCCTGTGGAGCGCTGCGTTGGGTAGCCTGTTCTGGCTGCTCGGCTGTGGCGTCGTCGCGATCGTACTTGGCGGCATTCTGTTGCGTTTGCAGCTGCGCCCGTTGGATTACCTGGTGCGCCAGTCGCAGGCGATTGCGGACCGTCAATTCATCAGCTTGCCCGAGCTTCCCCGCACACCCGAGTTTCGTCGCGTCGTTGGCGCCATGAATTCAATGGTCGAGAGGCTCAAGGCCGTCTTCCAGGAACAGGCTGAGCGGAGCGAGCAGCTTCGTGATGAAGCCTACGTCGACAGCCTCACCGGCCTGGCAAACCGTCGGCGTCTCGACCTGGAGATGCAACAGCTTCTGAGCAACGAAGAGCAGGCCAGCACCGGCGCGTTTTTCATGGTGCGTCTGGATGACCTGGCCGGCATCAACCAGCGCCTGGGTGGTCACGCCACGGACGACCTGCTCCAGCGCATGGCGAACGTACTGCGCGAGCAGGGGACGCCGGCGGCGGGTACTGAGGGCCTGATCGCTCGCAGCCGCGGCGCCCAGTTCGCCTTGCTTGCGCCTGGCCTTCTTCGCGAGGAGGCCGAGCGCTTGGCCGAACGGCTGGCGCACGCGTTTCAAGCGCTACTGCAGAGCGATGAACGAACCCGCAACGCACGAGTGCACGTCGGAGCGACACTGTATCGCGCAGGTGAAAAGCCGACCGCCTTGTTGATGCGCGTCGACGAAGCGCTGGGTGTGGCTACGGTGCAAAGTGGTTACGGCTGGTCGCTGGTGCTCGATGGCTCCGCCTATCGACCTGCCCACGACCAGGGCGTTTGGCGCGCGCGGCTGGAGGCGGCACTCACCGCGCGTCGCTTTGAGCTTCATTTCCAGCCCGTGCAGACCCTGCCCATAACGGGGCAAATCCTGCACTACAAGGCGCTCGCCCGGTTGCGAGACGAAACGGGCAGCATCATTGCTGCAGGTGGCTTCCTGCCCTGGATTGAGCGTTTCGGCTGGAGCGCCCGGCTGGATCTGGTGATGGTGGAGCTGCTGCTCGAGCAGATGGCGTCGCATGACTCTCCGATGTCGCTGAGCGTTTCACACGCGACGGTAGGCGACGCCGCCGCACGCCAGGCCTTGTTGCAGCATCTGAGCGCACAGCCGGCAGCCGCCGCCCGCCTGACCCTTGAGCTTGATGAGCGCCACCTGCCAGATGCACGCGAGCTCGAGTCACTGGCCAAGGCGTTGCGCGACCTCACCAGCACTGGCCTGGCCATTCAGCATTTCGGCGGCCGCTTCAGCCTCATCGGTAACCTGGCCCGCCTTGGCCTGGCCTACCTGAAGCTCGACGGGAGCTACATTCGCAACCTTGATGTCGAGGCCGACAAACGACTGTTCATCGAAGCGGTCCAGCAGGCGGCAAGCAGCATTGACCTCCCCGTGGTTGCCGAGCGGGTCGAGACCGAAGGCGAGTTAAGCGTCCTGACCGAGATGGGCATCGCCGGCGCTACCGGCGCCCGCTTGGGGATGCCGGAGCCTTGGCCGCACTGATCATGTCCGGGCGTGCGGCAACGCCAGGACGGCATCCAGGCCGGTGCCGTCCTGGCGATTGAGGAGGGTGAGGGTTCCGCCATGGGCGCGGGCAATGCCATCGGCGATGCTCAGGCCCAGCCCATAGCCGCCGGAGTCAAAGTTGCGGGAGTCCTCCAGCCGGTGGAACGGTTTCATGACCTGTTCGAGCTGGTCCGCAGGCAAGCCGGGACCGTGGTCGGAAATCACGATGCGCAGGCAGTCGGGCTTATCGTCGACGATGATTTGCGCCCACTCTCCATAGCGCACGGCGTTATCCAGTAAATTTTGCAGGCAGCGTTTCAGGCTCTGTGGATAACCCGCGAATGCACGGGAGGCCGAGCCCCCGATCTCGACGCGCGCGTCCATGTCCGCCAGGTCTGCCCGGAGGCTGTCGAGCAACGCATCGATGTCGACGGCCTCTCGCGATTCCTGACGCTCGCCGCTGCGAACGAACGTCAGCGTGGCCGAGACGAGGTCTTCCATGTGCTGCAGGTCACTGCGAAAGCGTGCCCGTGAATTCTCATTCTCGAGCATCTCGGTCCGCAGCCGCATGCGCGTAATGGGGGTGCGCAAGTCGTGAGACACGGCGGCAAGAAAGCGTGTCCGCTCGGCGAAGGTGTCGATCAACCGCTGCTGCATGAGATTGAACGCCTGGGCCGCAGCCATGACTTCGCGTGGCCCGTCGACATCCAGTGGCGGGCGATGAATGTCGGCGCCGAGGGCTTCGGCGGCAGCCGTCATCTGTCGCAGCGGCCTGATGACGAAATGCACGGCGAGCATCGCGATGGCCACGATGACCAGAATTCGCAGCAGGTAGACACGCCAGAAGACGTCGAGCAATACCTCGGCCGGCGCCTGGCTGGTCCAGCCCTGTGACTCGCGCACATCGATGCGCGCAATCCGGCCGTCGGGCAGCGAAACGCTAAGCGCAAAATGACCTACCGCAGTATCCGTCCCGAGCAGGGTGCTTAGCCCTGCACGTTGACCGTCCACGTCGACCAACTCGATGGTGTGCATCTGCAGGGCGACTTCTGCGCCTGTGCGCTCTCGCAGCAGGTCGCGGATGAGTCGCTCGGTGGGCGGTGGTATCCCTGTCGGCGCTGCTCGGCCCGTGCCCGATGAAATCTCGACCCTGAATCCCGGATGGTTCATGGCGCGGACGAGCGCATCCAGTTGGTCTGGCGCTTCACGTGCGGTGATCAGGATATCGGCGACCCGTGCAGCGGTGAGTCGGGCAGGAATCTCCAAGCTCTGTGTGTGCCTGATGTCGTACCAGATGCTGCTGGTCAGCAGTTGGGCGGCCAGCATGCCGCCGACCAGGATGATCACCAGACGCCCGTACAGCGAGCGCGGCCAGAGCTTCATGCCTGCTTCTCTATTCGACCTGCCGTCAGCATGTAGCCCTCGTTGCGAACGGTTCGGATAAGGCCAGGTGCGCGTGGATTGGGCTCGAGGTGCTGGCGAAGCCGGCTGATGCAAACGTCAATGGAGCGGTCGAACGGCGAGCGCTCCTTGCCAAACACCTGGCTGAGCAGAAAATCGCGGCTCAGGGGCCGGTTGGGATGTTCGAGCAACAGACGTAGCACGCGGAAATCGGAGTTGCCGAGGCTGACGATCAACCCGGTGGGCGAGCGCAGCTGACGTGTACGTGTGTCCAGCAGCCAGCCCTCGAAGACCAGTGAGCGCGTGTCATCTGGGCGATTGTGGTCGGGGAAGGTGCGGGTCCGGTTGAGCACCGACTTGATCCGTGCGAGCAATTCTCGCGGATCGAAGGGCTTGGGCAGGTAGTCATCCGCACCCATTTCCAGGCCAATCACGCGGTCGAGCAGCTCGCCGCGCGCAGTGAGCATGACGATCGGTAGCGTGCTACGTGCGCGAATCTCACGGCACAAGGCCAGGCCATCTTCGCCAGGAAGCATGATGTCCAGCACGAGCAGGTCAATGACACATTCTTCCAGACGCCTACGCATTTCCCGGCCATCTGCTGCCAGTGTCGTTCGAAAGCCTGCCGCTTGAAGGTAGTCGGCTAGCAGCTGCCGAATGTCAGGGTCGTCGTCCACGATCAGGAGGTGGTCAGTGTGAGCTTTCATCGGGTCCATCGATACGCAGCCTTCAATATGGATTGGCGTGCCCGCCAAGGCAGAAACCTCGTAGGCCTCCGAACTTCGTAAGCAAATTGTAATGGTATGTAACGGAACGGCAGCTGACGCAACACGATTACATTTCGAGGCGCCGGAGCGGCGAATGGGGTCGATAGACTCCGCCGATGTAAATGCGAGTAATTATCGTAACAGTAAGCGTCCGTCGTTACCCATGCCAGCGCGAGGCAGAGTGACAACACTCGGTCGAGGCGCGTGGATGGTTATGGATGTTGCTCAGCTTTCCAGACTGCTACGTCGGACGTGACTGCCGACCGGCCGTTTCGGTTGAGATCCGGTACCGCTTGAGCTGCTGATCTTCTTCGTTTCATCTGTCGTGGAGAAAGTATTGTGTCCCTGATCTCGTTATTGCGGCGTGCCGCACTGCCGGCCCTGATGCTGGCAGGCATTTGCCTTTCGGCTACTGCACATGCGGTGGAAGTCACCGATGTGTTGGGCCGCAAGGTCGAGGTTACGTCCGAGCCCAAGCGTGTGGTGCTGGGCGAAGGGCGGCTGTTCTATGCGCTGGCGCTGTTGGATCGCAAGGAGCCCTTCAAACGCGTCGTCGGCTGGCAGAACGACATGCGTTTGCTCGATCCGCATACCTACGCGGCTTACGAAGAGAAGTACCCGCAGATCAAGGATATTCCGGTGATCGGCCAGGCCTCCGAGCAAAGTGTGAGCGCTGAGCAGATCCTCAAGCTCAAGCCCGATCTGGCCATTTTCAGCATCGCGGGCGAAGGCCCGACCCAGCACAGCCCGGTCGCGGATCTGCTGGCCCAGGCAGGCATCCCGGTGGTCTTCATCGACTTCCGCGTCCACCCGATCAAGAACGTGCGCACGAGCCTTGCCGCGCTCGGCAAATTGCTGGGCCGCGAGCAGGAGGCCGGCGAATACCTGTCCTTCTATGATCGCCATCTCGATCGCATCACGAATGCGGTCGCAGGTATCGACGATGACAAGCGCCCCTCCGTGTTCCTCGAGCTGCTCCCGCTTGTCTGGCAGGCGCCGGGCCATACGACTGGCAAGAGCGGCCTGGGTAGCGTGGTCGAGGCCGTTGGTGGCCATAACATCGCAGCGGATGTGGTGCCAGGCGCGATCGGTGACGTAAACGTCGAGTACGTTCTCAAGAAGGACCCTGACGTGTACATCGCGACAGGCAATCGCGCACCCGGGTTGTTGCTAGGCGCTGACGTGAGTGAAGCGGATGCACAGGCGAGCTTCGCCAAGGTATTGGCCCGCCCCGAATTTGCACCGTTGCGCGCCGTTCGTGAAGGCAACGCCCATGCCCTGTGGCATGACTTCTACAACTCGCCCTACAACATCATCGCGATCGAGGCGATGGCGCGCTGGGTTCATCCCGAACTGTTTGCGGACCTCGATCCGCACGCGACGATGAAGGAAATCAGTGGCTTCCTGAGCAACGACCTGTCCGGCGCGTACTGGATTGACAAGCCTGCTGCCAGCCATCCATGACTTCAACCTCGGTTCCGGAACGAGGCACCCTTTCGGCCGCTGGCCAGAAGGGTGAACTCGAGCGCCTCGGCACTGGATACCGTCGCCTCGTATGGCGGCGGTTTTTGCTTGTTGCGCTATTGATGACCGGGCTGGTCGGCTCGGTCTTGGTGGACCTCGCCAGTGGGCCGTCCGGGATGGGCCTCGGCCGCCTGATCGAAGGCATCTTCGACCCGAGCGCGCTCGAATTGACCGAGCGCGTCATCGTCTGGAATGTGCGGCTGCCGTACTCATTGATGGCGGTGCTCGTCGGTGCGGCGCTGGCACTGGCCGGCGCCGAAATGCAGGCCATTCTCGACAACCCCCTCGCCAGCCCTTTCACCCTGGGTGTTTCGTCGGCGGCTGCATTGGGCGCATCGTTGGCGATCGCCTATCCCATTGCGAGTGTGTGGTTATCACCCAACGTGCAGGTCACCATCGCTGCGTTCATCTTCGCCTGCCTGTCGGTCTTTCTGCTGCAGGCCATGTCCCGATTGCGTGGCGCCGGGGTGGAAAGCCTGGTGCTGTTTGGCATCGCCCTGGTTTTTAGCTGCAATGCTGTGGTCTCGCTGCTGCAGTTGCTGGCCACCGAAGACGTTCTTCAGCAACTTGTATTCTGGACGCTTGGCAGCGTTGCCCGTGCGAATTGGGGCAAGCTCGCCATCCTGGCGCTGGTGATTGCGGTGGTCCTGCCGTTCTCGTTGCGTGCAGCGCCGAAGATGACGCTGCTGCGTATGGGCGAGGACCGCGCGCGCAGCTTCGGTGTTGATGTGAAGCGGCTGCGGTTTGCTTCCCTGATGCGCGTCAGCCTGTTGGCCGCTACGGCGGTGGCGTTCGTCGGCACCATAGGCTTCGTGGGGCTCGTCGGGCCGCATATCGCGCGGTTGCTCGTTGGCGAGGATCAGCGCTTCCTCTTCCCGGCCAGCGCATTGGTCGGGGCTCTGCTCATGTCGCTGTCGTCCATTGCCAGCAAGATCATCCTGCCGGGTGTGATCGTGCCGGTCGGCATCGTGACTGCACTGGTTGGCGTGCCGGTGTTCGTGATCCTGGTTTTCAAGCGTGGGAGAAAGCTGTGACGGGCCTCGCCATCCATAACGTGAGCGTGGCCTACGGACGTCACCGGGTGATCGAGGATGTCTCGCTGCCCACGCTCGAGCGCGGGACACTCACCGCCCTTGTAGGCCCGAACGGGGCCGGCAAGTCCACCCTGCTGCGGGCAATCGCGGGGCTCGAGCGCATGGACGGCCGTGTCGCGCTGGACGGTCAGGATCTGTCCGCGCTGAACGCCACCGATCGGGCGCGCCGGATGACCTACATGCCACAGCAACTGCCACCGGGCATCGCGCTGGGTGTGCTTGAAGGCGTCGTTGCGGCGCTGCGGGTATCCGATAACGCAGGTACGGGTGATTTGCTGGCCCAAGCGCATGCCGCTCTGGTTCGTGTCGGGATTGCACACCTTGCCGATCGTCCGCTGGACAAGCTTTCCGGCGGCCAACGCCAGCTGGTGGCCCTGGCCCAGCTGATCGCTCGGCGCCCCCAGGTGCTGCTGCTCGACGAGCCTACCAGTGCGCTAGACCTCCACTATCAACTCCGGGTGATGGACTGCGTACGTGAGCTCACCCAAGCGCATGGGTTGGTCGCGGTGATCGTCCTGCACGACATCTCGATGGCAGCGCGGCATTCGGATCAGCTCGTGGTACTACGCAACGGCGGGGTGGTGGATCAGGGGCCGCCGCGCCAGATCCTGACACCCGGTTTGCTGGCTGACGTCTACGGCGTCGAGGCCCGTGTAGAGTGCTGTTCCAGGGGACACGTGCAGGTACTCGTGGATCGCCCGCTCGCCTGAGCATTATTTGCACTGGGCCTCTTGAACGTCCGTTTTGCGCCGCTGCCTATATCGGATTCCCAAACGGCGGTGGCGATCATGGTTGACCGAAGCAAGGATGAAAGACGGGAGGCGGATGATGCGGATCGCCGTGCCCAGCGGGACAGTGAATTCGTAGAGCGCGAACTCGATCCCGCAGATGAACTCACCGAAGGTGAGAAGGACCAGGCCGTCAGCGGCCAGCCACCGCGCCCCCAGGTCCTGCACGAGATCATACGGCTTCAGGGTCGCCACGAACTGGAGCGCAGCGCCGGAGCACTGTTCTGGTCGGCATTGGCAGCGGGGCTTTCGATCGGGCTTTCGATGATGGCGCTTGGCTTGCTCAGCGCCTACACAGGCGAAAGCGAAATGGCTCCCATCATCTACAGCTTCGGTTACCCGGTGGGGTTTCTTGCAATCATCCTGGCGCGGCAGCAACTGTTCACCGAGAACACCCTGACGGCTGTCCTGCCCGTGATGAGCGATCCTTCGGTCAGCATGGCGATCAAGCTATTGCGGCTCTGGGCGGTCGTACTGGTCGGCAACATGGTGGGCGCCATGATCTTCGCCTACGGGGCGCTGACCTTGCCTATCTTCAGTGAACAAGCGGACGAAGCCTTCCTGACCATTGGGCGCGAGGTCATGCATAACGATGCCTATGCGATGTTCGCCAAGGCGATCGTTTCTGGGTGGATGATCGCCACGATGGTCTGGCTGATCCCGGCTGCCGAGGGTGCCAAGATCTGGATCATCATCATTATCACCTACTGCATGGCACTGGGCAGTTTTGCGCACATCGTGGTCGGTACGGCGGAGGTGAGCTACCTGGTGTTTGCCGGTGAGCTAGGCTGGTCGCAGTTCTGGTGGCCGTTCGCCCTGCCGACGCTGGCCGGTAACATCGTGGGTGGCAGCCTGATCTTCGCGATCATCAGCCACGCGCAGATCCGCAGCGAGGTGCCATGACCTCGTATCACGTGGGTAGCTGGACTTTCGTCGAGTGGACAGCAATGGCCTACGGCGTATGGTGGCGCCCGCGCTTATACGGCGCTGGCAGCCATGGCGGTGAAAACGGCCCGGAAGCCGCGACGTAGACGCCACGGTGCAGGTTGTCGCCCGGATCGCGTGCTGCTTGTCACAGAATGATACGGGTGATATCTAACTAGCGCGGGCCACAGGGACGCAGGTTTCGGCGACCTCAGTGGCGCTCGCGCCTATGCGGACTACACGTGTGGGGCGCTCCTCGGCGCCTCCGATGCCGGAGTGAAAGATGAATAACAACAATAGTGTCGCACGCCACCTGCCCTGGGCAGCGCTGGCCGTGCTGGGTGCCTGTGCGCTCGGTGTCGTCGCCCTCAGGAGGGGTGAGGCCATCAACGCGCTCTGGATCGTCGTCGCGGCCGTTGCTCTCTATCTGGTCGCTTATCGCTACTACAGCCTGTTCATCGCCACCAAGGTGATGCAGCTGGACCCCACCCGAGCGACGCCCGCCGTCCTCAACAATGACGGCCTGGACTACGTCCCGACCAACAAACACATTCTGTTCGGCCACCACTTCGCGGCGATTGCCGGTGCAGGCCCGCTGGTAGGCCCGGTACTGGCGGCGCAGATGGGTTACCTGCCCGGCACGCTCTGGCTGATTGCCGGTGTCGTCCTGGCCGGCGCGGTGCAGGACTTCATGGTGCTGTTCATGTCCACGCGTCGCAACGGCCGCTCATTGGGCGACATGGTGCGCGAGGAGATGGGCCGGATCCCGGGCACCATCGCGCTGTTCGGCTGCTTCCTGATCATGATCATCATCCTCGCGGTGCTGGCCCTGATCGTGGTCAAGGCCTTGGCCGAAAGCCCGTGGGGCATGTTCACCGTGATCGCGACCATCCCGATTGCGATGTTCATGGGCATCTACATGCGCTATATCCGCCCGGGGCGTATCGGCGAGATTTCCCTGATCGGCGTGGTACTGCTGCTGGCCTCGATCTGGCTTGGTGGCCTGGTCGCTGCCGATCCGGTATGGGGTCCGGCGTTCACGTTCACGGGCGTACAGATCACCTGGATGCTGATCGGTTACGGCTTCGTCGCGGCAGTGCTGCCCGTGTGGCTGGTACTGGCGCCGCGTGACTACCTGTCGACCTTCCTCAAGATCGGCACCATCGTCGCCCTGGCGATCGGCATCCTGATCACCATGCCGATGCTGCAGATGCCAGCGCTGACCCAGTTCACCGACGGCACCGGCCCGGTGTGGAAGGGCACGCTGTTCCCGTTCCTGTTCATTACCATTGCCTGTGGTGCGGTATCTGGCTTCCACGCGCTGATTTCGTCGGGCACCACGCCGAAGCTGCTGGCGAATGAAACCCATGCACGCTACATCGGTTACGGCGGCATGCTCATGGAGTCCTTCGTGGCCATCATGGCCATGGTGGCCGCGTCGGTCATCGAGCCAGGCGTGTACTTCGCCATGAACAGCCCTGCTGCGGTTGTCGGCGGCGATGTCGTTTCGGTCGCCGCTGCTGTGAGCAATTGGGGCTTCACCATCACGCCCGAGCAGCTCGAAGCCACTGCGCGCGATATCGGTGAGCACAGCATCCTGGCGCGTGCAGGCGGTGCGCCGACACTGGCGGTGGGCATCGCCCAGATCCTGCACAACGTGCTCCCGGGTGAAAACACCATGGCGTTCTGGTACCACTTCGCGATCCTGTTCGAAGCACTCTTCATTCTGACGGCTGTGGATGCCGGTACCCGTGCGGGCCGCTTCATGCTGCAGGATCTTTTGGGCAACTTCGTACCGGCGCTCAAGCGTACCGAATCGTGGGGCGCGAATATGCTTGCCACGGCAGGCTGCGTCGCGCTCTGGGGCTGGTTGCTCTATCAAGGCGTAGTCGATCCGCTGGGCGGCATCAACACGCTGTGGCCGCTGTTCGGCATCTCCAACCAGATGCTCGCAGGTATCGCGCTGATGCTCGGCTGCGTGGTGCTGATCAAGATGAAGCGCCAGCGCTACGTCTGGGTCACCCTCGTTCCGGCCGTCTGGCTGCTCATCTGCACCACTACGGCCGGCCTGATCAAACTGTTCGATCCGAACCCGGCCGTGGGCTTCGTTGCGCTGGCGAACAAGTACAGCGCGGCGATGGCGCAGGGGCAGGTGATTGCACCGGCCAAGACCATGGATCAGATGCAACATATTGTCTTCAACGCCTGGACGAATACCACACTGACGGTCTTGTTCCTGTTCGTTGTGATGAGCATCCTGTTCTTCGCGATCAAGGTTGGCCGTGCAGCGCTGGCCAAGCCTGAGCGCACCGACCGCGAAGCACCCTTCCAGCCGGTTCCTGACGTTTAAGAGGGTAAGACGATGTTCAACGACCTCGGCCGTATGGGCAAATATCTGGGCCAGGCGGCGAAGATGCTGGTCGGCATGCCGGACTACGACAATTACGTGGACCACATGACGCGCAAGCATCCGGACCAACCGGTCATGACCTACGATGAGTTCTTCCGCGAGCGTCAGGAGGCCCGCTACGGCGGGGGCAAGTCCGGCGCGATCCGCTGCTGCTGATCGCTCTCTGTCGGACGGTGGACCCACCGTCCGACGCTGATTTCCTGCGCCACGGCTTGCCGTGGCGCATTTCATTTCGAGGTACGCATGTCCCAGACCCCCATTCCCGTGACCGTGCTGACCGGCTTTCTCGGCGCCGGCAAGACGACGCTGCTTAAGTACCTGCTGCAGGCCGAGCATGGTTTGAAGCTGGCGGTAATCGAGAACGAGTTCGCCGAGACCGAGATTGATTCGACGTTGCTGGGCGGGGCGCCTGCCGAGGTGCTGACGCTCGCCAACGGCTGTGTCTGCTGCTCCATGAACGGGGATTTGAAGCGTGGACTGATGTACCTCTACGAACGCCGCGAGAACGGCACCATTGCGTTCGATCGTCTCGTGATCGAATGTACCGGCCTTGCCGATCCGGCGCCTGTCGCGCAGACGTTCTTCATCGACGAAGACCTTTGCGAACTGTTCGTTCTGGACGGTGTGATCACGCTGGTTGACGCGGTGAATGCCGAGCGCCACCTGAAAGAGCCCATCGCGCAGGCACAGGTAGGATTTGCCGACCGCATCCTGCTCAGCAAGACAGACCTGGCGAAACCCGAGGGCATCGATGCGCTGACCCAGCGGCTTCAGCGCATCAACCGTCGCGCGACGGTGCACACCGTCGATCACGGCCACATCGAGCTTTCCCAGCTGCTGGATGTTCGCGGCTTCAACCTCAATGCCGATTTCGGTCCGGCTCTGACGTTCAGACCGCTCTCGCCTGCGCATCCGGTGGATCGTATCCGGACGCTGGTGCTGCGCACCGAGGCGGCGCTCGATCTCGACCGACTGAGCGCGTTCATGGAGAGCCTGCTGGAAACACACGGCAGGTCATTGCTGCGCTACAAGGGCGTGCTGAATATCGCCAGTGAGCCGCGGCGAATGGTATTCCAGGGTGTGCTTCGGCTGTACGGGTTCGATTGGGATGCCGAGTGGGAAGAGAGCGGTCCGCGCGAGAGTGTGATCGTGTTCATCGGTGACGACCTGCCGGAAGACCACATTCGGACCGCTTTCGAAGCGTTGGCGGCGTCTGCCTGAGATTGACCGCTATCTACTCCAGCCGGCGGCTGGCGGGAGGTCTGACGACCGTCCAGCCGATTGTTGCGATCTGATGTCTGTCTTGATGGTCAGTTTTTACAGGTGCAGCGCTTCGCGTGCCCAGAGTCCGACGCGCCCGCATCCGACCAATAAGAACGGAGGTTTGTCGCATGAGCTATCCGAAGATGCTGGAGGAACGGGGGTTCGAGGTCGTTGACGGACGTCGGCGATTTTCTGCGCTACTGACACTGCATGCCACGGTGAAAGCAATTGACCAGGATGGCCGCCCCTACCGGATCTGGCGGGATCATGACGGACTGCAAATTGAACCCTCGCCGGACGAGAACGGTGACGTTGCCACGCCAATTGTCATCCGCTCGGTGCATTAGGCCTCGGCTGAAATAGGGATTCATCGCGGAACGCTGGGGCCATTCAATCAGAACAGCAGCGTGCCGCGCGGTAAACGGCGGATTATGCCCTTGGCTAATCCGCCCCACGGATACCGCTTTCTGCGACTGCGCTTGACGTGATAAATCTCCGGCAGGAAGAGTAGGGCACTTCGGCATTGCTACGCCTGGTTGCGGCTTGGCCGGCCAAGTTCGATTCCGGTGTCTTACGTTCGCACCGGTGCGCGCACCTCAGTCCTTTTCTCGTTTTCCATCGCATCGCCAGAACTCGGCTGCCTCCAGAGCGACCAAGTTACACTCACCCGTTTATCGTTTCGCCTAGGGGGCCTTCTTGGACATTCAGGTCCGTCGGCGGCGTGCCGCGTTATGTTTGCTGTTCCTCATCCCAGGGTTGTTGCTGGCGTCCTGGGTGACCCGTACACCCGATATCCGCGACCTCTTGCTGGCCTCCACCAGTGAAATGGGGCTGATCCTGTTTGGCCTGTCGTCCGGCGCCATGTGTGGCGTATTGGCGTCGGGCAAAGCCGTGCAGTTGCGCGGCACGCGGCCGGTCGCTGCGATAGGGACAGCGCTCGTGTTCGTCGGTACGCTCGGCGTTGCCCTGGGTGCCTCGGTCTCGATGGCGCCAGGGGTGTTCCTGGGCCTCTTCTGCATCGGTGCCGGGATGGGATTGGGCGAGATCGCGATCAATATTGAAGGCGCGGAAGTGGAGCGCATCACCGCGCGGCCGCTGCTGCCTGTGCTGCACGGTTGTTTCAGCCTCGGGACGCTCTGCGGCGCATTGTTGAGCATGGGCCTTGCGCATTTGGCGCTATCGGTCGTCGCTCACCTCATCATCATGGCCGGGCTGTGCGCGCCGGCCGCGATTTGGGCGTGTCGCCAGATTCCGGCAAACGTGGGTCGCGAAACCCCGCGGGCGGCGAACGATACAGGGGTCCGATCGGGCTACTGGGCGGTATGGAGGGACCGGAAACTGGTTTTCATCGGGCTTATCGTCCTGGCGCTTGCGATGGCGGAAGGCTCGGCCACTGACTGGTTGCCGCTGCTGATGGTCGACGGCCATGGGTTCGACCCGGCTTCCAGCGCGTTGATCTATGCGGGGTTTGCGGGCGCGATGACGATAGGCCGCTTCTGCGGAAACTTCGTGCTGGCCCGCGTTGGGCGTGAAACTGTCATCCGCGGGTGTGCATTGTTCGGTGGAGCTGGCCTTGCGCTGGTCATTTTCTCGGATAACGCCTGGCTGGCGGCGGCTGCGGTGATCCTGTGGGGGATCGGTGCATCGTTGGGCTTTCCGGTTGGCATCTCGGCGGCTGGTGACGACCCGCAGCATGGCGCGCGGCGGGTGTCTGCCGTAGCGACGCTGGGCTATCTGGCGTTTTTGGTTGGCCCGCCGTCATTGGGCTTTCTGGGCGAAGCCTATGGGCTGCGCTCGGCCTTGCTCGTGGTGATGGTGCTGGTCGCGAGTACCTTCCTGATGGCCCCTGCGGTCAAGGCGCGCCCACGCGCCGAAGCTTCGCCCGGCTGAACAACGTCACCCTGGGCGAAGCGCCACCGGTGGGATCAGGCGCCGATCACGCCACCATCCGTGCGGGTGATGGCCATGACGGAGGAGCGCGGTGTGCCATCGGGTTGATGATCGGGAAAGGTCGAGCCACCTTCTTCGCCCGGATGCTGGATCCCGACGAACATCGTGCGGTAGTCCGGTGAGAACGCAAGGCCGGTCACCTCGCAGCCGACCGGCCCCACCATGAAGCGCCGGATTTCGCCAGTCCCTGGATCGGCGCAGAGCATCTGGTTGTTGCCCATACCGACATAGTCGCCCTTATTGCTGTATTTGCCGTCCGTGAGGACCCAGAGCCGGCCGCTCGGATCGAAGCCAAGGCCGTCCGGGGAGTTGAACATGTTGTCGGCATTGATCTCGGGCGAACCGGCGTTGGGCGTATCCGGGTGGGCAACCGGGTTGCCGGCGATGATGAACAGGTCCCACTCGAAGCGAGGCGCCGCCGCGTCGTCGTCCTGCTCTCGCCAGCGCAGGATCTGCCCATAGAGGTTGTTTGCGCGGGGGTTCGGTCCGCCAACGGGCTGGCCGTCTTCGCCGCGCTTGGAGTTGTTCGTCAGCGTGCAGTAGACCTGGCCGTCCTTGGGGCTCACGGCAATCCACTCCGGGCGGTCCATGCGGGTTGCGCCGACGAGTGTGCCCGCCTGGCGCGCACGAATAAGCACGTCCGCCTGGCTCGCAAATCCGTTGGTTTCGTCCAGTCCACCCTGGCCGTGAACCAATGGAATCCACTCACCCTGGCCCTTCGGGTGCGCCTGGTCACGGTCGCCCTCGTTGTAGCGAGCGACATAGAGCGTGCCGTGGTCGAGGATGTGCCGGTTGGCTTCGGTATTGTTCGGATCAAGGCGATCCCGCGTGACGAACTTGTAGATGAATTCGCCGCGCTCATCATCACCCATGTACACCACCACGCGGCCGTCGCGCGTGGTCGCCAGAGCGGCATTCTCATGCTTGAAGCGCCCCAGCGCCGTGCGCTTGACCGGTGTGGATTTCGGGTCGAACGGATCGATCTCGACAATCCAGCCATGCCGGTTGAGTTCGTTGGGATGACGGGACACGTCGAAGCGCTCGTCGAAGCGGTGCCATTCGTTTTCGACGCTGGCGTGCTTTACGCTGAAACGCTTCTGGTCTGGCGTGAAGGAGAGGTTCGCGTCGCTGCTGCCGAAGCAATCGGTGAAGTTTTCTTCGCAGGTGAGGTAAGTGCCCCACGGCGTTTGCCCACTCGAGCAGTTCTGGAACGTGCCTCGCACATCCACCCCGAGGGGGTCGGCGGCCGTTTTCAACAGGTCATGGCCACGGGCAGGACCGCTGACCGAAATCGGCGTATTCGCATGGATACGGCGGTTATAGGGCGAGCCGGGTTGAAAGCGCCATTCGCCATCCTGCTGACGTACCTCGATCACGGTCACGCCTTCGGCTGACTGCGCCTTGAGGACGTCCTCGGCAGAAGCCGGCAATCCGCCGTGGCCGAGCAGGTAGCGATAATTCACGTATTCATTGTTGATCGCCATGAGCGCACGGTTCGGATCGTCCGGCCATGGGAAGAAGCTCATGCCGTCGTTATTGTCACCGAACTGGAGCAACTGCTCGGCGGCACTGTTGCCGCCCTGGGGCTTGAATTCGGGCCCGTTGATACCCAGCGGCTGTCCCCAACTGATGAGCACCTTGGCCTCGTAGCCCAGTGGCAGCGTAACGGTGTCGGCCGTAGAGGCGGGCAGGTTCTGGAAGCCAAGCAACGGGCTCTGGTTGGCATCGCTGACGGCTTTTGCCAATGCCGAGCGGGCAAGCGGTCCGCCCGCGAGAAACAGGGCAGCACCGGCAAAGGTGCCCATGCCGATAAAGCGGCGGCGCGAAAGCGCCATGCGTTCGAGATCGGTGGGAAGGTCGTCATGCATTGCGGGCAGCTCCGGCGCGTCGATTTCGCGGACGCTACCCGCCACACATGACGGTTAGATGACAGCTGCACGCACGGACAAAGCCTACGCGAGCCACAGGACCGCTTCGTTTAGATCCAGCGGCGTACGCGCGATTTGTATTCCAGGAACGCTTCCCCGAACTTGCGCTCCAGAACGCGTTCCTCGGGGAGGATCTGCCAGTGGTACAAGCAAGCCCCGAACAACGGCACCAGGATGGCAGAGAGCGGATGCGCGAGTAGCACAGCCCACGCCGCCAGCAGCAGAACGAAACCGAGGTACATGGGATTACGGCTCAGCCGATAGGCACCCGACGTGACGATTCGGGAAGCATTGCCGGGGCGGCGGGGATTCATGCTGGTGCGGGCCTTCAGAAAGCCGGCGAGTGCGCTCAGCAGCAGCACACAGGACAGCGCCAGCAAGCCCAGCGCGAGAGGAATCTGCCCGGTGAATCGCGTTGCGCCAGGGGGCAACGCCGTGGCAACGAGCATCAACGCGGCGAACAGCAGCATGAGAAGCAGCGGAGGAATTTTCGACGTGCTCATTCAGCGAGGGTCTCCCGAGTTGAAGGTGCGGGGTATATCGCCAGTGTCCACCGGCTATCCCATCTGCTTCTGCAGGATGGGTCGCGTCCATTCACGGGCCGATCTACTGACAGGTAGCCATCGATCGAGTCCCCTTCGATCCGCTAAATGGCCGTCGGTTCCCGTCCTCTCATGCGTGATGATTAATGGTCGGGCCGCGTAGGTCGGGCCGCGTAGGTCGCGCCACGCCGATCGCGCTGCGCAGGGTTTCGCTTCGAGCGCCGTTCGGAGCAAAGCGGGAATTTCCGTTGTAAAGGCAAGGGTCTGAGGAAGACACCCATTTGTTGAAATCAGAGGAACACACATGCCCAGCACCGCGCCCAGCCCCGAAACGCTTACGCTCAGCAGCGACGGGCGCGTGCCCAACAGTGTCTTGCCCGTGCTGATCTATCGCGATTTGCCGCTGCACGGCGATCGCGCCGAAGCATTTGAAAGTCTGTTTTGCAGCCACCTGTGGCCGCCACGTTGGCGCTATGGCATCTACGACTACCATCACTACCACTCGACCGCGCATGAAGCGCTGGGCGTGGCGCGGGGCTGGGCGAAGGTCAGGCTTGGCGGGGAAGGCGGGCAAACGGTCGATTTGCGCGCCGGTGACGCAGTCGTACTGCCCGCCGGGATCGGTCACTGCCAGATCGAAGGGAGCGATGACTTCATGGTAGTGGGTGCCTACCCGCCGGAACAGGAGCCGGATCTGCTGCGCCCCGAGCGTGATGATCACGACGCAGCGCAGCAACGCATCGCCGAGCTGCCGTTGCCCATCAGCGACCCGGTGGCCGGGACGCAGGGTGCATTGGTTCAGCTCTGGCGCGATGCTGCGATACAGGGTCAGTCGACGAAGGTGACCTGACCGCTGGCCAGGGCTTTGACCCGGGCGAGCGACTCGATCCGGTAGCCGGCCTCTTCAAGCTCGCGCCGGCCGGTCTGGAAGGATTTCTCGATCACAATACCGAGGCCGGCAATGCTCGCACCCGCCTGGTCGATGATGGAGATCAAGCCCTTTGCAGCTTTGCCGTTGGCCAGGAAGTCATCAATGATCAGGACGCGATCATCAGCCGAGAGGTGGTTTGTGGACACGGCAATCGTGCTTTCCACCTGCTTGGTGAACGAATACACCGACGCGGTCAGCAGGTTGTCGGTCAGTGTCAGCGATTGGTGCTTGCGTGCGAATATCACCGGGACGCCCAGTTCGAGACCGGCCATGACGGCAGGGGCAATGCCCGAGGCCTCGATGGTCACGATCTTGGTGATGCCGTCATCGCGAAAGCGCTCGGCGAAGGCATGGCCGATTTCACGCATGAGGGCGGGGTCGATCTGGTGATTCAGGAAGGCATCGACTTTCAACACCTTTTCAGACAGCACAACGCCCTGCTCACGGATGCGTTGTTTCAAAAGTTCCACGTTGAGGATTCCTCGGCTTCAGCAAGCGCGCATTCTCCTTCATTGAGGCCCGCGGAAAAAGCCTAGGCGTTCGACGGCTGTCGGCTCTCCCGTCGAAAACGCAGGAAAGACCCCTTGTACGCTTCGCCGCTTCCCAGCAGGCAGTCCGCCGAGGTGGTTTCCACACGATACCCACGTTCGGTCATGGCCTGGCGAAATTTCCCGCGGTTGCTGCGGTTCGGGTCGACGATGAGCACTTCCACCTGCGGTGACGAATGCCGGTCGATGAACGATGCGAGTGTCGAGGGCTGGTCGCGCTCGTAAAGCAGATCGCTGCCGATGATGAGGTCGAAATGGCCCAGGGTTTCGCTGGCCAGTCCCCAGTCGGCCTGATGGTATGGCAACGGGCCCAGGCCATTGAGGCGCAGGTTATGTTTGAGGAATGCCGGAATCAGCGGATGGTAGTCGCTCGCGGTCATGTCCCCACCGCGGCGGTGGACGACCAGGCTTGCCAATGCGAGGCCTGCGCCGAGTTCGAGTATGCGACGGCCGCCAAGCTCAATGGTCCGCATGGCGTTGGCGAGCACCCACCCTGAGGGCCAGATCTGGCCGAACAATGGCCAGCTTTCGGGGGATATGCCCAGGCGTTCGGCTTCGCCGTCCGGATCGTGGTACTGCAAATGGTCCAGCAATGACTGCATGCGGAAATGCTGGTCCCCGACCTCGATGGTCTGGACGCGCGTGGTATAGCCCGACATGGCGGGTCTCCGTGGTGAAGCGTGCAAATCGAAACAGGGCACGACGTACGGACGACCATCCGGGGCGATGGCAGGCGGCAGGGGGGCGATGTCAGGAAGCGGCAGGCTTTAGGGAATAAAAAAAGGCCCTGTGGTTACAGGGCCTTCTTTGACGGTTCCAGCGGGATCTTAGATCACCTGGACCTGGTCGGCTTGCAGACCTTTCTGGCCTTTGACGACCAGGAAGGAAACCTGCTGACCTTCGCTCAGGCTTTTGAAGCCAGCGCTTTCGATCGAGCGGTAGTGAACGAACAGGTCAGGACCTTCGCTCGGAGTGATGAAGCCGAAGCCTTTCTCGTCGTTGAACCACTTAACGGTGCCGGTTTGACGTGTGGACATTGTGTGTCTCCCTGGAGATTTGAAATGTACTCAGGCAAATCCTGGGTACTTGAAACTGAGTGCAGAAGTGAAACGAACCGGGGAGATGAATATCAAGACATCACGCTAGGCATCGTGGACCAAAGCAGGCAGTGCGCACACCATACGCGCTTTCTCGCTCCTGTGCTGATTTATCTCACATCCTGTCGAAATACCGCCGAACGGTGTGCTCGGGGATGCCGCCGAACACCGCTCATGTACGCAAGCGAAACCTACGGGGCCGCTCGTCAGTCCAGACCAAAGAGGGAGCGTCCCGCATGTCGCCCGGGCGCCGCGTGTTTCGCAACGGTGAGGTTATTCATGTCCATGACGGTCGGTGATTTTCTGGTCGAGCGCCTCTATGAATGGGGTGTCAGGCGTATCTATGGTTATCCGGGAGACGGCATCAACGGCGTCTTCGGTGCGCTGAACCGTGCTGAGGGCAAGATCCGTTTCATCCAGGCGCGTCATGAGGAAATGGCAGCGTTCATGGCGGCCGCCGATGCCAAGTTCACGGGCGGGCTGGGCGTTTGTATCGCGACGTCAGGCCCCGGCGCTTCCCACCTGCTGACGGGGCTGTACGACGCCCGCATGGACCACATGCCCGTATTGGCCATTTCGGGGCAGCAGGCGCGTACGGCGCTCGGCAGTCACTACCAGCAGGAGCTGGATCTTGTATCCATGTTCAAGGATGTGGCCGGAGCCTTCGTTCAACAGGCCAGTGAGCCTTCGCAGGTGCGCCATCTGGTCGACCGCGCCATCCGCACCGCATTGGGCGAGCGCCGGGTTACCGCGCTGATCCTGCCCAATGATCTCCAGGAACTGCCGTATCAGGACCCGCCGAACAAGCACGGAACGTCACACTCCGGCGTCGGGTACCAGCGACCGAAGGTCGTGCCGCACGATGAAGACCTGCGCCGCGCCGCGGAGGTGCTCAATGCTGGCAAGAAGGTCGCAATCCTCGTCGGAGCGGGCGCACTGGGTGCATCCGATGCCGTGCTGCAGGTTGCCGAAACGCTCGGCGCCGGCGTCGCAAAGGCACTGCTCGGCAAGGCCGTGCTGCCTGACGCGTTGCCGTGGGTAACCGGTTCGATTGGCCTCTTGGGCACCGAGCCGAGCTACAAGCTGATGCAGGAATGTGACACGCTGTTGATGATCGGCTCCGGTTTCCCTTACTCGGAATTCCTCCCGCCGAATGGCCGCGCACGCGGCGTTCAGATCGATATCCAGCCCGACATGCTGAGCCTGCGCTATCCGATGGAGGTGAACCTGCATGGCGATACGGCCGATACCCTGAAAGCGCTATTGCCGCTGCTCGAGGAGAAGTCGGACTCCAGCTGGCGTGACCGTATCGTGAGCTGGCGGACCGACTGGGACGAAGTGATTACCGCGCGGGCGAAGGTACACGCCGATCCGATCAATCCGCAGCGGGTCGCATACGAGCTGTCCCCACGGCTGCCCGATCGCGCCATCGTCACCAGCGACTCCGGTTCCTGCGCGAACTGGTATGCCCGGGACGTGCGGCTGCGTAGCGGCATGATGGGCTCGTTATCCGGCGGTCTGGCCTCCATGGGCGCCGCGGTTCCTTATGCGATCGCGGCGAAGTTCGCTCACCCGGATCGCCCAGTGATCGCGATGGTGGGCGATGGCGCCATGCAAATGAACAACATGGCCGAGCTGATCACGGTCGCGAAATACTGGAGAACCTGGGACAACCCGATCTGGATCTGCGCCGTCTTCAATAATGAAGATTTGAACCAGGTGACCTGGGAACAGCGCGTCATGGAAGGTGACCCCAAGTTCGAAGCGTCGCAGGATATCCCCGATGTGCGTTATAGCCAGTTCGCCGAATCCATTGGCTTGCGTGGGATCTACGTGAAGGATGACGAGTCCGTAGCCGCCGCGTGGGAGGAGGCCATGGCCTCGGATCGGCCGGTGCTGCTGGAATTCAAGACCGATCCGAACGTGCCGCCGCTTCCGCCGCACTTCACGGTGGAGCAGGCCAAGCAGTTCGCGACGTCACTCATGAAGGGCGATCCGGATCGGGCCGGCATCCTGGCGCAGACGGCCAAACAGGTCATGAATTCTGTCCTGCCCAAGTCGAAGAAATGAGGTGCAGGCTGGCGGATGCAGTATTCGTCAGCCAAGCCCTCTGGGCGCACAACGAAATCAGCCCGCACTAGGCGGGCTGAAGGGCAAATCGGGGGGGCTGTTTACTCAGCCTGGATGATCTGCTGAATGGTGCCGGTTTCGTTGTTGAGCAGCACGTAGTCCGTGCCCATCTTCACCCAGTGCTGGTTGCCATGCTCTGGCTTGGGCAGGTTGTGCTTCTCCAGATCCTTGATCGCATAGTCTTCACGCCAGTACTTATGCGGCGCTGGGGTGCCCACCTTGTGGCCGCCGATGTGCATCGGATCGGTCGCTTCGGCATCGTCGCTTTGCTTCGGCAGTGGCTTGAGCACCTGATTCTGGTACTCCTCACGGTTGGGTTCCTGTTGCTTGTCTTTGGCATCGTCCGCGTACACGGTGCCTGCGATGAGTAGTGCGCCCAACAATGCGGTGATCGGCTTGGTGGTCTTCATGTGGCCTCCTCGGGATAGTTATGTACATGAGACCGGCGGCAGCGGCCGGAAAATCCGTTCCGCTGTCGAAAGGTCGTTGGTCAGCGCGTCTCAGGGGTGCGCGCCCTTGAGCCGTCGAAGGATGTCCTTGGGAATGTCGCTAAGATCCTGGGGGTGGACCTGTCGCTCGGTCCCGAGCTCAAACCCCTGTTCGTAGAGCCAGGCCTGTGCCTCTTCGCGCAAGCGGACGCTTTTGAAACGCAACCAGGCCGTCTGCGCCTGAGGGAACTGTTCGAGCTCATAGTCGAAAGTCCGCAACGGTTTTCGTCCGCCGAGCGCAAGGGCCAGCAGCGGGTGGGCGTGCGGGTCGCGCAACTCATGAAGGAACGCTTCGCGTAGGGCGATTCGTGCATCGAGGTCCAGGCGCGGTACGGCCACATACCGGTCCGGCCTGGCTTCCAGTGCTTCACGTTCATCGAAGGGCAGGGTATCCATCCTCAACGCCCGCAGCTCACCGGTTTCGAAATCGAGAATTCGATCGAAACGGTCCTGGGCATCGAAGGCTTCGGCGAGGCGGTCGAGATCAATGGTCAGTGCAGGCATGGCGATCGTCTCCCGTAGCAATGCATCCTGGTGTCTCTGTACGAAACGAAACGGCGCGCACGTATGCAGTGCGTCCGCGCTGGCACGTTTCCTACGGACCGTAACAGAAGACCGCAGCCAGCGGTCACGGTGCCCATGTCGGTTGGCCTTCTGAAACGACGAAGCCCCGCAATGTGCGGGGCTTCGCTTGTTACGCTATCGCTTAACGAACCATCACGCTTTCGCGCAGGAACCAGGCGCGGCGCTCGGCCTGATCGATCCACTCTTCGAGCATGCTGGTGGTAGCGACGTCTTTACTGTCGTCCGTCAACGTGTGCGTAGTGCGCATGAAAGCGGCGAACGCTTCGTTGTCGGCCTGCAGCTCGCGGAGCATTTGCTCAGCTGTCAGGTCGGTGGCTTCGCTACTGGCCAACCGCTTGTTAGCGACCATTTGCTCGAGCGAGCGGATGGTCGGTTCGCCGATCTTGCGCGCGCGCTCGGCGATATCATCGGTAATCGCGAAGATTTGGTCCGCCTGCTCTTCGAGCAGCAGGTGATAATCGCGGAAGTGTGGACCGGCGATATGCCAGTGGTAGTTCTTGGTCTTCACATAAAGCGCGAACGCATCGGACAAGAGCACCGCGAGCGCCTGGCCAATTTCGGCGCGGTTGGTGACGCCTGCATCCTGTCCCGCTTTGGCCTTGTCTGCGACGCTCTGTACGCTTTTGAGTTCTTGCTTGGCATTGGCAACTGCCATCATGAGCCTCCTACAGTAGCTTATGGTTACAGAAAAAATCATCGATCTTTAAGTGTGACCGCATGCAGGGCCAATCCGCTCATTACTAAACTGCATCGACTCGATGGATGGTTTATCGTCGGCGTCGTCAAGGCTTCGTATAATCGACCGATAGCCAGCGGGTAGTTTTCGACCCTTCCGCTGATCTCCTGGGAGTACTCGGCATCCGCTCGCTCATCAAACCTCTCGCCCGGCTCCTGCTTCCGCTCTGGCATAAACCATTGTGGTTTCGGCTGGCACTGGCCGTGCTGGCTGTCGCCGCCGCTGCCGGGTCGCGCCTCATGCTGCCCATCCTGGGTCTGCCTTACCTGTTGTTCATACCGCTTTTGATGGCGATTGCCTTCTTTCTTGGTCTGTGGCCAGGGCTTGTGGCAACTGTGGTATCGGCAATGGCGGCCGCGTATCTATTCGTGGGTCCGGCTTGGAGCTTTGACCTGCACCTCGAGCAGTGGCTGGGCGCAGTGCTCTATTCATTGGTGAACTTCGGCATCGTAGCCGTTTGTGCAACCCTCAGGATTATTTATACGCAGCTCAAGGAAGCGGCTGCCGCACTCGAGCGCCGCGCCGAGGTTCGTACGCGCGAGCGTGACCTGATCTGGGAATCGTCCCCGGACATGCTCTGCACCGCCTCGCCGGGTGGGTTGATGCTGAGCGCAAACGCCGCCTGGACGCAGACGCTCGGGTGGAACGAAGAAGAGCTGCGCGCAGGCGGATACCCTCAGTTGGTCCATCCTGAAGACCGCGAGCGAACGGAGCGGTCCCTTGAAGAACTAAGGGCGCACGGGAAGCTGATGGGCTTTGAAAACCGCTATCGCTGCCGAGACGGCCAGTACCGCTGGCTGTCCTGGAGTTCGGTCATGCGCGACGAGGTCATCTACTGCAACGTGCGCGACATCACCCAGTCCAAGCTCCAGGCCGAGGCGTTGGCGCGGGCCGAAGACCAGCTGCGCCAGAGCCAGAAGATGGAAGCGGTCGGTCAACTCACCGGCGGTATCGCCCATGACTTCAACAACCTCCTGACCAGTATCACCGGCAGTCTCGACCTCATGCAGATGCGCCTGCGGCAGGGGCGGGTTGGCGATATCGACCGCTACGTCAGCACGGCCCAGGGCGCTGCGCGGCGCGCGGCGTCGCTTACCCACCGGTTATTGGCGTTTTCCCGCCGCCAGACCCTGGACCCATCGATGACCGACGCGAATGGGTTGGTCACTGGAATGCTTGAGCTGATCGAGCGGAGCGTTGGGCCCGGCATCCGGATCGAGACGCACCTGGATGTGATGCTGTGGACGACCCTGTGCGATGCTAACCAGCTGGAAAATGCGCTGCTCAACTTATGTCTGAACGCACGGGATGCCATGCCCGACGGCGGTCTGTTGACTATCTATACGCAGAACCTGCGCCTGGATGCCCATGCGGCCGCCCAGCTCGACCTGGCGCCTGACGACTATGTCTGCATTGCCGTGCGTGACACCGGTACCGGCATGTCGCCGGAGGTCGCTCGGCGCGCCTTCGATCCGTTCTTCACGACCAAGCCGATCGGCGCCGGAACGGGGCTTGGCCTGTCCATGATCTATGGTTTCGCGCGGCAGTCAGGGGGTGTCGCACGGATTGAGTCTACGCTGGGTGAAGGCACCTGTGTCCGCCTGTACCTGCCGCGCTATCTCGGCCTGCCGGCATCGATCGGGCCGGTCCGTGAGCGGGAGCCAGTGGTGCGTACGCAGCGTGCATGCACCGTGCTGGTCGTGGACGACGAGGCGAGTGTCCGCGAACTTATCGTGGAAGTGCTGGGCGAGGCGTCATATACCGTGCTCGAAGCCCACGACGGGGAAAGCGGCCTGCAGTTGCTGCGCTCGGACATACATATTGACCTGCTGGTCTCCGATGTCGGCCTGACGGGCGCACTGAATGGCCGGCAAATGGCGGACGCGGCGCGGCACGTGCGCCCGTATCTACCCGTACTGTTCATCACCGGCTATGCCGAGTCGTCGGTCATCGAAGGCGGTAGCCTGCCGCCCGGCATGGAGGTGCTGACGAAACCCTTCGCGATGGACGTGCTGTGTGCACGGATCGAGTCGATGCTGTCGTCAGCACCGCGTGCAGCCTCGCCTACTTCTTGAGCATCGCCCGCATGGCCGCAAGAGCATCATTGCCTCTGGCGGCCTTCTGCTCAACGGGCGCGTCTTCGACGTTTTCCCACTCCAGGTCTTCCTGTGGCAGTTCGTCCAGGAACCGGCTCGGCAGGCACTCGATGATTTCGCCGTACTGCTTGCGCTTGCTGGCGTAGGTCATCGCGAGGTTCTGCCTCGCCCGGGTAATGCCCACGTAGGCCAGCCGGCGTTCCTCTTCGATGGTGTCTGCTTCGATGCTGGAGCGATGTGGCAGGATTTCCTCTTCGACGCCCATGATGAAGACATAGGGAAATTCCAGTCCCTTTGACGCGTGCAGCGTCATCATCTGGACCCCTTCGGCGCCTTCTTCTTCCTCTTGCTGGCGTTCGAGCATGTCGCGCAGTACCAGCTTGGCGATGGCCTGTTCGATGGTCATGTCGCCGTCCTCGTCGCGCTCAAGCGTGTTCTTCAGCGCGTCGATGAGGAACCAGACATTACCCATGCGGAAGTCAGCAGCCTTGTCGCTTGAGGTGTTCTGGCGGATCCAGTTCTCGTAGTCGATATCCATGACCATGCTGCGCAATGCGCCGATGGGATCTTCACCGGCGCATTGCTCGCGCAGCTTGTCCATGTACCGCTTGAAGCGGGAGAGCCGCTCGGTGAAACGTGCATCCATGACTTCAGACAGGCCAAGCTCATCGCTCGCCGCGTACATGCTGATCTTGCGTTCGGTGGCATAGTTGCCCAGCTTTTCAAGCGTCGTCGAGCCGATTTCCCGGCGTGGGACGTTGATGACCCGCAGGAACGCGTTGTCGTCGTCCGGGTTCACCAGTAGCCGGAAATAGGACATCAGGTCCTTCACTTCCTGCCGGCCGAAGAAGCTGGTCCCACCTGACAGCCGATAGGGCACCTGATGGTGCTGCAGCTTGAGCTCCATGAGCTTGGCCTGGTGGTTGCCACGGTACAGGATGGCAAAATCGCTGTAGGGCCGCTGCGTACGCAGGTGGATCGTCAGGATCTCCGTCGCGATGCGCTCGCATTCGGCATCCTCGTTGCGGCAGCGGATGACACGAATCGGATCGCCGACGCCCATCTCACTCCATAGTTGTTTCTCGAACACGTGCGGGTTGTTGGCGATGAGCACGTTCGCGCATTTGAGAATGCGGCTGGTAGAGCGGTAGTTCTGCTCCAGCATCACGACCTTCAGCGAGGGAAAGTCCTCCTTGAGCTGCATGAGGTTTTCCGGCCGTGCACCCCGCCAGGCGTAGATGGACTGGTCGTCGTCCCCCACCACGGTGAACTGAGCGCGATCCTTCACCAGCAGTTTCACGAGCAGGTACTGGCTGGCGTTGGTGTCCTGATATTCATCCACGAGCATGTAGCGGATGCGGTTGCGCCATTTCTCCAAGACATCCGGATTGTCCTGGAAGAGTTTCACTGGCTGCAGGATCAGGTCGTCGAAGTCGACGGCGTTATAGGCCTTGAGCGTCCGCTGATAGTGCATGTACACGACGGCAGCGGTCTGCTCCTTGGGTCCGCGTGCGTTGGCCAGCGCTTCTTCGGGCAGGATGAGGTCATTCTTCCAGTTGCCGATGTAGCTCTTGATCTCATCGACGCCATCGTCGCCCGCGTATTCCTTTTGCATGATGTCGGTCAGCAGCGACTTGATATCGCCTTCGTCGAAGATCGAGAAGCCCGGCTTGTAGCCCAGGTGCGTGTACTCACGGCGGATGATGTTCAGCCCGAGGTTGTGGAACGTCGAGACCGTCAGGCCCTTGCCTTCGCCCTGACGCAACAGGGTGCCGACGCGCTCCTTCATCTCGCGAGCCGCCTTGTTGGTGAAGGTGACGGCGCAAATGTACTGGGCGCGAATGCCGCATTGCTGGATGAGGTAAGCGATCTTGCGAGTGATCACGCTGGTCTTGCCGGAGCCGGCGCCAGCGAGTACGAGCAGTGGGCCGCTCACGTAATGGACGGCTTCCTGTTGGCGGGGGTTGAGTCGCGACATGCTGGAAGGATGAGGTCTCGGTATGGCGAAGAGCGCGCGGCCACGTAGATCGAAGGAACGTGCCAAGCGGGCCGGAACGATCGGTCTGGAAGGGGCCGGATCGGTGACGCGATAGTCTACCAGCCCGACGCCTGGATGCCGTTACCAGCCGACAGATCGAAGCGGAATGGAGCTGTGGATTTGCAGTGGTGGCGATGTGCCGGCCTTGGTTATTTGTTGGAATAGGTTAGGCTTGCGCGATCCAGTGGTAGGAAGCCGGTCTCGGTAAGGCCCCGACGGGGTCTGGAAAAAACGGAAGTATCCCTCGCTTTGCGACGAGACTTGCCGGCCCAAAGAGGCGTACCGAGGCCATCATGTGCCTTGTGTGGGTGGTCGAAAGGGGAGTCGTGTGCCCGCAAAGCCGACGCGTCTGATCTTGCTGTGCGATACACCCGAATGGGCGGGGCGCCTGCGGCTGCTGCTGCCCGAAACAGGGCGATTTCAACTGGTCGAAGCGCGCGACTGGTCCCAGGCCGAGGCGCTGGCCGGCCAACGCGGTGCGCATTGCCTGCTCGCGCCTCCGCAGCTGCTACCCAATAGCGTCGACCCTGGTATTCCAGTGATCTACCTGCTCGATCGCGAGCCCGAACAGCCAGTGGCTGATGGCCGCGACTGGTTGATACCGGAAGGGCTCGAGTCCCACGGGCTACACCGATGCCTGCGCTACGTGGATGAGCGCAGGCATCAGCAACGGCTGCTGGAAGGGTTGGCCTTGCAGGACCCGCTCACCGGCATTGCGAACCGACATGGCTTTCTTGCACTGCTAAAGGCGCGGCTGGCAGAGTCTCACGGTGAAGGCCTGGTGCTCGGCCATCTGGACCTGGACAACTTCCGCCACGTCAACGACGCGCTGGGCTATCAGCGCGGTGATCACCTGATCAACCAGGTCGCGTCCCGCCTCAAGGACCTGCTGGCACCGGATGATCTGCTGGCCCGGCTTGGTAGCGATGAATTCGCCATTCTACTGGACACCCATGATGATCCGGCCAGGGCAGGGCAACTGGCGACACAGATCGTCGATGCGCTCTCGGAGCCGTTCCGCGTCGATGGGGAAAGCCTGCTGCTGGGCTGCAGTCTGGGCCTTGCGAGGGCGGAACCTACGGTCGAAGCTGATCCGCTGATGTGGCATGCCCACATTGCGATGCGACGGGCAAAAACGCAGTCTGGCTGTACCTTCCACGTCTATGACGAATGGCTCAACCGCAGCGAGCGCAACCTGGCGGACCTCGAATCCGAATTGCGCCGTGCACTCCGTCGCGACGAACTGGAATTGCACTATCAGCCCCGGCTTTGCCTCAAGACGGGGCAGGTCATGGGGCTCGAAGCGCTTGTTCGATGGCGCCACGCCGAGCGCGGGTTGCTCAGCCCAGGTGAATTCATACCGTTGGCCGAAGACACCGGGCTGATCATTCCGCTGGGTTACTGGGTCATTGACCGCGCGCTGCGCGACATGGCCTGGCTGCGCGAACGCGGCATTGCACCGCTGCACATGGCCGTCAATCTGTCGTTCCGCCAATTCCAGGACAGCAAGCTGTTGCCCACGCTCGGCCGACTCATCGAGGAGCGGGGCATCGATCCTGGCTGCCTGGAATTCGAACTGACCGAAACGTCCGTGATGCGCCGGACCGAAAACGTCATCAACACCATGCGCACGCTTCGCGGGCTTGGCGTACGTTTCTCGCTGGACGACTTCGGTACCGGCTATTCCTCGTTCGTGCACCTCAGCGCGCTACCTATCGCCTTGCTCAAGATCGACCGCAGTTTCGTCAGCGGCATGGCTGCCAACGCCGACAATCGGCGATTGGTCCGAGCGATGATCCATCTGGCACAAAATCTTGACCTGAACGTGGTGGCCGAGGGTGTTGAGACGCACGATGAACTGGCGCTGTTGCGTCAGTTCGGTTGCGATCAGGCGCAGGGCTACCTCATCAGCAGGCCGCTTCCGTTGACCGAACTGGTGCGCTTCCTGGTCTTCGGTGCGCGGCGCAGCCCGCTCAGCCAGGGCGATTCCGGCGGCAAGTAGGCGCGGGCAGCAGCTCAGAACAAAGAGTATGGTCGGCCGGCGCTGCCGTCCGGGAAGCGGCTGAAGCGAAAAGCCGACAGATCGATGTCCGTCTTGCCCTCATCAGCCCACTGAGCCATTTGCTGGCCCACGATCGGTCCCATTGCAAAGCCATGTCCGCAGAAGCCCGTCGCGACGAGCAAGCCATTCAAATCGCTGGGGGCATCAAGCACGGGTATGCCGTCTGGCAGCACATCGATGTATCCGGCCCAGCTTTCAACGACCCGAACACCGGCAAGACAGGGAAATGCACGCCGAAGCGATTGCTCTGAGCGTGCCACCCGGCTGGCTTCCGGGGCGGCGTGCGGGTCACGCTCGCCTATCGCTGGGTGATGGCCAGCAAAGCGCTGGCGGATGTCATGGACCCAGGCGCCGTTGAGGCGGAAGCGGAAGCTGGCATGATGCTCCGGTAATAAAGGCAGATACCATTTGGCAGCTCTCAGATAGCCGAGACTGAGGTCGATATCGGCCTGGGCTTCGTCAGCAATGTTAAAGCTGCCGTCCGCTCGCTGACGAAGCCCCACGCCATGACCGATGAAACTGTCTGCGCCGATGTGCGGACCCGGGCTGGTGCGCGAGACGGTACAGCGTACGGCCTGTTGCGGCAATTCCAGCCCCAGCGTGTGGAGCAGGCGCCAGGTCGTGGCGCCGGCGGAAACAAGGACGCGGCGAGTACGAACATAACCGCGCTCGGTCTGAACGCCGCACACCGAGCCGGCTGCGCGCTCGATCGCCGTGACGCCGCACCCTTCAGCGAAGATCGCGCCGCGCTCCTTGGCCCGCAGGGCGAAGGCGGGCGCGACACGGCGCGGTTCAGCCTGTCCATCGGTTGGCGTGAACATGGCTCCATGGCCGGTATCCTTTAGTCCAGGAAGGCGTTGCGCGACTTCGGCGGGGCTCAGCAAACGAGTATCCAGTCCGTGGGCTTGCGCCACGTTGAGCCAGTCCCGGTACTCCTGAAGCTCCGTCTCATTATGGGCCAGGTAGGTGCAGCCGCCCTGTCGCCATTCAAGCGGGATCTGCAGCGTGGTTTCCAAATTCTCCCAGAGCTTCATGGACGCCATCATCAACGGCACTTCGGCTGGATCTCGCGCCTGCTGGCGGACGAAACCCCAGGCCCGCGTGGACTGCTGGCTCGCAACGCCTGCCTTGTCGCATACCAGTACGGACAGCCCGCGCTCGCACAAGTAGAACGCCGTTGCGCAACCCATGATGCCAGCGCCGGCAATGACGACATCGACCTCATCTGGAAGCGGAGCGTCGCACGAGAGTTCGGAGTAGAGAGGGTAGGCTCCGTGAGACATCCGCCGATACCGAATAAATAAAAGTCAGTCACACAGTATGGAAACGTGCATCGCATCACGCAAGAAGTGCGGCAGCCGCCAGGCAACGAGGCGTTCAGGCCAGGGTAATGGCACAATGCCTCTTGGGCGATTCAAACAACCGTTGGGCGGCAGCCCTTAATGCTGTTGCAAGGTCGCGCCGATACTCTCACCGACGGCCCGTTCAGAGAGGCCCACCTTCGTGCCGGCACTGGATGCCGAATTTCTACCTAAAGGACCGCCATGACGCGTTCACGTATTTCACTACAGATAGCGCTAGCTCTCGCACTGGTTTTACTGCTTCTGATCAGCGCCAGCACGATGTTCGCGCTGCATTCACTGGGTAAGGCCTCGCGCGATACCCGTGAGGAACACCTCGGCAGTGAGGCTCGGTTGATCGTCCAGCAGCTCTCCATATTCCACGGCGAGCTTCGACAGAGCACCCAGAAGCTGAAGACGCTCTTCGAAGGCCGCTTTACCGCAGGGCTGCGGATCGCCAGCGACGAAGTCGTGCCTGTGGGCGGGGCCCGGGCGCCAGCTTTATATCTGGGCGGCGACACGCTGCTGAACAATGACTTTACGCTGGTGGATGAATTTCGTGCCCTTACCGGCGGCACTGCGACCGTGTTCGTACGGAGTGGTGACGACTTTGTCCGTGTAACGACCTCTGTCATGAAGCAAGACGGTACACGCGCTATCGGTACGACGCTGGATCGCGCCCATCCGGCCTACAGCCGGTTGCTCAACGGCGAGCCTTACATTGGCCGCGCCGTACTGTTCGGGCGCAACTTCATGACCCAGTACACCCCGGTCCGCGGGGCCGACGGCCGTGTGATCGCCGTGCTGTATGTGGGCTTCGACTACACCGATACGCAGGCCCAGCAGTTTGCCAAGCTCGGCGCGTTTCGTATCGGCGATGGCGGCACCATCGCGCTGCGCGACGAAGCGGGCAACTGGCTGATCCCACCGGCAGGCGTGACGCTGGACGCATCCGCCAGCGAATCTCTGCTAGCGCTCGCCAAGCAGCGCCCTGAAGGCTTCGATTATCAGGTAGGCAATGCTGAGTTCGTCGCCGCCTCGGCCACTTTCGAGGATGGTCCCTGGACTGTCGTCGTTAGCCTGCCGATGAGTGAGGTCGATGAGCTTACCCACTCCGTGGGCTGGCAGCTGGTGGCCGGCAATCTGCTTGCCATGCTGGTGGCCGTGGGTGCTGTTGGCTGGTACCTGCGCCGTCGTCTGCGGCCGCTCGGCATGCTTGTCGTGCAGGCGCAGGCACTGGGCGACGGTAACCTGCACGCGCGCTCGTCTATCGACAGCAATGACGAAATCGGTGAACTCGCCACAAGCTTCAACCAGATGGGCGAAGCGCTGATGAGCATGGTCGCGCGCATTCGTGAAGCATCCACCCAGGTGGGCAACCGCTCTCGAGAACTGGCGGAGCTCTCAGGTGACGCCCTTGCGGGTATCGAGCAGCAGGCCAGTGAGCTCACTAGCATGGCTGGCGCCGTGGAGGAGTTCAGCGCTACATCGCAGAACATCGCCGAGAACATGCGCACCACGCAGCATCTGGCCAGCCAGAACGCCGAGCAGGCGCAGGGCGGTCATGCGGCGATGGGCGAAGCATCGAGTGCTTTGCAGGAAATCGCTGCATCGCTGGCAGCCACCAACGAAATGCTCGGCACGCTGGGCCAGCGTTCGCAGGAAATTGGCGGCATCGTGGGGGTGATCACGTCAATTGCCGAGCAAACCAACCTGCTGGCACTGAACGCCGCAATTGAAGCCGCCCGGGCGGGCGAGCAGGGGCGTGGCTTCGCTGTGGTAGCGGACGAAGTCCGTAGCCTCGCTGCCCGTACCCGCGAGGCGACAACGGAAATCTCGGAAATGATCGGCAGCATTCAGAGCGAGACCGGTACCGCGATCGACACGATGCGCCGTGGCAATCAGATGATGGAAGAGGGCTTGCACCTCAACGCGCGCGTAGCCGAGGCACTTTCGCACATTACCCAGCAGACGCAGGAGGCTGGTGAGCAATTCAGCGCCATCACCCAGGCGGCCAACGAGCAAAGCACTACCGCGACGGTACTCAGTGGCAACCTGCAGGGCGTAGACGCCAGTAATCGTCAACAGCGTGGGCGTTTCGTCGAACTGGATCGCACGGCAAACGAGTTGGAAACACTCGCTGCGAATCTGCGGAACGAGGTTGAGCGCTTCCGTTGATTGAAGCGCATCGATCGATTGAAAAGAGCGGCGTTGCCGCTCTTTTTTTGCCAGAGAAAAGCCGCGTGGGCTAGAACGCGAGCGTTCGTTGCTCGGCTTGACCGAGGGCGTCCGTTAGCCCGCGACGCCTCGATACTGCAGCGCTTCGGCAAGATGCTGGCGGCCGATGTCGGAGGCACCTTCAAGATCCGCCAAGGTACGAGCCACCTTGATGATCCGATGTGCAGAGCGCAGTGAAAGCCCGAGGCGCTCACAGGCATTTTCCAGCCAGAGACGGTCGTCCTCCTCCAGCGCGCAATGCTGGTGCAGGCTCGCGGGGCTCAGGGAGGCGTTGGCGCAGCCCTGGCGCTGCATCTGACGATGCTGTGCTTCCGCCACGATGGCCGCCGCCTCGGCGGTGGTCATCCCGCTCTCGTTCGGGCGTTTCAGCATGGTGCCTTCACGCGCTACGGTCAGGTGCAGGTCAATCCGGTCCAGTAACGGTCCGGACAGTTTGCCGCGGTAACGCTGGATTTGATCTGGCGTGCAGCGGCAGCGGTTGGAGCTGTCCCCGAGGTAGCCGCAGGGGCAGGGATTCATCGCGGCGACCAGTTGGAATTGCGCAGGGAACCGGACCTTGTCCCGCGCGCGGGCGATGACGATCTCGCCGCTTTCAAGGGGCTCGCGAAGAACCTCGAGCACGCGGCGATCGAACTCGGGCAGCTCGTCAAGGAATAGCACCCCCTGGTGCGCCAAGGTGATCTCGCCGGGGCGAGGCCGGCTGCCGCTGTAAGATTCTCAAATAAATGCGACTGTGGGGTGCATACACCGCCGGTTGGCGTAGGGATTTGTGAAATTAAATGCGACGGTTTTCTCCTATTTACTGCGACTGGATATGAGATGGATGACAATAGCTGCGATCAGATAGTTGTCCGGCAAACACGGCGCATTGGTCCGACACGACGAAGCGTCTCCGGCATCTACGTTTTTCGTCGGGAGGCGTCTATCCCATTCGAATCGACGCTGGAGAGGGACTTCCTGATCCGAGCCGAATTCATGTCGGATGTGCTTGCTGTGACTGCTCAACCGGTCAGCATCCCATTTATCGACCCACAGGGACGTTCTAGCGTCTACACGCCGGACTTTTTGGTTCATTACCGGCTTGGCAATCGCTCCTATGAGGATTACCCACGACCATTACTGGTTGAGGTCAAACCAGCCAAGGCATGGCGCGCCAACTGGAGGGCCTGGGCAGGTAAGTGGAAGGCTGCGCGCCAGTTCGCGCATGTGCAGGGTTGGCAGTTTCGGATCTATGACGAGTCGCGTATCCGCGATCAGACACTACAGAACATCCGTTTTCTGGAGCGATACCAGCGGATGGAGTTTGCGGTGGAAGAGTCACGTTGGATCATCGACAACCTACAGAAGATGGGCGCTACGCCTTTTCACTACCTGCTATCTAGACACTTCATGGGCGCATACCGCGTAAATGGTGTTGCGCATATTTGGCACCTCCTTGCGAGCCGGAAAATCGAGTGTGATATGAGCCGTCCACTTAGCGATCAGACAGAGTTGTGGGTGTCTAGCTATGCATGACATCGACGATGAAGCGCACCTAAATCCTGCGTTTGAGCCATGCCGCCAGCGTGTCAGCCTAGAGATTGGCGCTTTTGTGCAGCATGGCAGCGCCATCTATAAGATCGTCCAGCATCTAGATTTTGAGTCAGCGATTGGTCTTGATGTCGAAACTGGGCGCAGCATGGCTTTGCGGTTAGGCGAGCTACGGCCTGTAGAAGCTGGAGTGCAGTCGTCAACGCACAATGTGGATCTGGCCGAGATCGCGGATGAGGACTGGAGGATTGCCGAGAAGAGGTTTGCCGCAATCAAGCCACTATTAGGTAGTTTCAGCGGAGGGCGCGAGGCGGTTACACGGCGGGCAGAGGAGGTGGGCGTTGACGCCGGGACCTTGTACCGCTGGATGAAGCGGTACCGGGCCTATGAGGTTATCTCTGCACTCATTCCCCGTAAGCGGGGATGGCAGCAGGGGAAGGGGCGCATTTCTGCCCAGGCCGAAGAAGTCATCGGCGCGGTCTTGTCCGATTTCTATCTAACCAGCCAACGGCCCAGCGTACAGAAAACCATTGTAGAGATTCAGCGACGCTGCTCGGATCGGGGTATCAATGCTCCTGGTGAGTCCGCCATCCGTGCGCGAATCGCAAACCTCAGTGAGCGGGACCGTCTGCGTGGGCGTGGATATAAGGAAAAAGCGAAGAATCGTTTTCTTCCCGCAGCAGGTAGCTTTCCTAATGCCGACTATCCTCTTGCCGTCGTGCAAATAGACCACACACCCGCCGACATCATCCTTGTAGACGATGTCTACCGTAAGCCTATTGGTCGCCCATGGATCACCTTGGCGATGGATGTTCACAGCCGCATGGTGACGGGTTATTACCTCTCCTTCGATCCACCATCAGAAACCTCGGTAGCTATGTGTGTCGCCCATTCGGTACTACCGAAGGAAGACTGGCTCGCGCTGCACAAAGTAGATGCGCAGTGGCCAGTCTGGGGTGTACCGAAAACAATTCATGTCGACAACGGTGCGGATTTTCGCTCGAACAATTTTCAGCAGTCGTGCCTCATGTACGGTATCAATTTGGAGTTCAGACCTGTTAAGCAACCGCGTTATGGCGGACACATTGAGCGAATGCTCGGCACGTTGTTGCGCGAAATTCATGGCTTACCGGGAACCACGTTCTCATCGATTAAGGAGCGTGACGGGTACGATGCCGAGAAGCATGCGGTACTGACCAAGTCTGAGTTCGAGGAGTGGTTGGTAACTCTCATCTGCAAGGTTTACCACCAACGCCTACATTCGACCCTAATGATGTCACCATCCCGCAAGTGGGAGATTGGGATCTTCGGGAGCGCAGAAGCACCGGGTGTTGGCATCCCCCCACGGCCTGTCGGTGGCCACAGCATCTTGCTGGATTTCCTACCCGCTTTCAGGCGTACCGTGCAGACCTTTGGTGTGACAATCGATGGTATGAGCTATTACGCCGAAGCGCTGCGCCCTTGGATAAATGCGATCGAAAAGGAGACCGGTGCGAAGCGTGAATTCACCTTCCGGCGAGACCCGCGCGACATTAGTACGCTGTGGTTTTTCGATCCGGATATTAAGCAGTACTTCAAGATCCCATTCGCCAATCAGGCACTGCCAGCCATGAGTGTTTGGGAGTACCGCCAAGCCAAAGAAAAGCTCAAACAAGAGGGACGTGCTGGTGTAGATCACCATCAGATCTTACGTGCAGTTACGGAGCTGCGTACCAAGGTTGATGAGGCTCGAGAAAAGACGAAGCTTGCCCGAAAACAGGCTCAGCGCCGTAAAGATCACGCGAACAAGGTGTCTCCGGGAGCACCATTGGCTGGTGTGCTTCCTCGGCCGCCAGCTTCTACACCAGCACCGACGAACCCTGCCATTTCCGGCTTATTGGATGACATAGATCCATTCGGAGATATCGCATGACCAAGTATGAGCATATACATCCAGATTTTCGTCATGTGATGTCCTTGTCGGACAAGGAGCGGATTGCCTTTCTGGATATGCCACGCTGGATTGGCTATGCAAAAGCGCAGCAGATGCTCGAGACCCTTCAGGGCCTTTTGCACAAGCCTCAACGACCGCGCATGCCTAATCTTCTGATCGTGGGCGAGCCGAACAACGGCAAGACCACTATCGTGCGCCGCTTTGTCGATCTTTGCGGAAAGGGTTATGTGAATGAGGAGTCGGACCCGGTCAAGCCTGTAATCCTTGCCGAGGCACCGCCGAGTGCTGACGAGAAAGGGTTGTACATTTCCATCCTGGAGCAGTTCTTTACGCCTTATCGAGCTACTGACCCGTGCGCCAAGCTGCGCTACCAGGTTATCCATCTGTTCCGTGCCTGCCATGTGCGCATGTTAGTGATTGATGAGTTCCACTCCTTGTTGACTGGGTCCCCGATCAAGCAGCGCGAGGTCATGAATGCCATCAAGCTGCTGTGCAATGAACTTGCAATCCCCATTGTCGGCGTTGGTACACGTGAGGCAGTACGTGTACTGCATACCGATCCGCAACACGCGAGTAGATTTGACGTCTTTAGCCTTTCAACTTGGACGCTGGATAAGGAGTTCCAAGCGTTGCTGGCTAGCTTTGAGCGTGTTCTGCCCTTACGCCAACCTTCACGTCTCCATCAGCCAGAGCTTGCGTTGACCTTGCATTCAATATGCGATGGCAATATCGGCAACCTGCATCGTTTGCTTGTTGCATGTGCTTCCGATGCGATCCAGAACGGGCATGAATGCATCGACAGACAGGTGATCGAGGCGAAGGCTTGGATGCGTCCAACCAGCGGTATCCGAGAGTTCATCGCGTAGCCCCGGTGATGCAATTCATCTCCCGTTTACCAGATGAGCTGTTGTCGTCCTGGCTGGTCCGCGTGGCCATGAAGCAAGGCTGCGATCCGCTAGCGCTCACCTCCTGCTTTTGGCCCCAGCGCCGCGTTTGGGCGACTGATCTAGATCGGGGGACAATTGGGCGTCCACATGATTGCGCCGGTCTTTCAGAGAGCGATTTCTTCGAGCTCACCTTAGCGCCAATCGCATCAAAAGTTGCATGTGGCGCAGGGCCAGGCGAAGCCGTCTGGCCATGGATACTTGCTGCGGGTTGCCGCAACCGTCGTAGGCATGGCGGGCTGCAGTTCTGCCCAGAGTGTTTAGCAGCAGATACCTGGCCGTACTATCGTCGATGCTGGCGGCTGGCATGGCATACCAGTTGCCTAAAGCACGGCTGCATGCTGATGGATCGCTGTGGCGTGTGTGGTCGCACTCCTGAGCCGCATCGATTGACGCTCGCGAACCCAAACCTTGCGCTGTGTGCTACGTGTGGAGCTGACTTTCGCACTCAAATATCACCCCTCTATGACTTGCAGGCAGCGCGCTTTCAGCTGTGTGCAGATCAAGCCGTGGAGCATGGTGAAGCGCGCTATGGAGACACTGTTGTTCTGACGGCAGAGTGGTTTAGGTTGGCACGCTTTCTAGTCGCTTTGCTTCGAGCTGCGGGTCGTGCAGGGCATCAGTGTTTTAGCCAAATGTTTGAGCGAGTCGGTATGGGGCAAGCCAGCACTTGGTCTCCGGTAACTGGGCTCTCTTTAGAGCTGCTACCAACATATGAACGTATGGCTTTGTTAGCCCCTGCATACCAAGTTCTCAATGTGGAGCTAGATGCATTGGTGGATGCCGCCTTATCTTCGGGCATTACCCGCAACGCGTTACTTTCTGTTGGTGGTCACGCGCCGCCTTGTCTCAATGTATTGGTTTCTGCTCTTCCGCAGGGCACCTCAATATGCTCTAGAAAGCCATCAGAGAAGCAGTGTCGTCCGCGCTCTCGCGTCGCTGTTGAGCGGATGGTGGCGCGCCTCAAGAGAAAGGCAAGGTGGTAATGCATGCCGCTGATGCGGCTTCCGCGCTTTACTGCAGCGGCTGTGGCCGTTCGATGGCGAAGGCGCATCGGAAACATAACGGTGAGCGCTTTTGTGCAACCTGCTATGCGCGTTTGTTCACGCGGCGTTTGTGTTCGAGCTGTGGAAGATTTGCTCGATTGCCACCCGGAGACGGATCGATATGCCGTAAATGTGAAAGCGCTAGACCCTGTGTACGCTGTGGCACAAGCGGACGGAGTGTTGGGGTGATGACGCGCTATGGTCCTGTGTGTAATGCGTGCCGCCCACACTTCGTCGATCCCAAGCCTTGTGGCGAGTGCGGAAAACCATCCAATAGGCTATCCCGAGTCTCGCGCTTGGGGCTGGATGTGCAGGTATGCCCTGTATGTGCACGACGTGACTTCGCTACCTGCCAGAGCTGTCGACGACATCGAATTTTAGCTGAGAGCCGAGACGGTCGCTTACTGTGCAGCCTATGTATGTCTGTTGGAACAGTGAGCTGCCGAGACTGCGGAGAGCATATGCCAGCAGGGCGGGGGATCAGGTGTGAATCCTGTTACTGGCGTGGCCTGCACAGTAAACGTGTGCAGCTTGATCAAGCTGCATTTGCTACGCCGCAATTTGCAGCCTTGTTCGCTGAATATGCTGCATGGCTACAAGAGCGAATTGGTTGGCAGCGTGCGGCGCTGCGGATTCATCGATACTTGCCATTTTTCATCGAGATCGAGCAGCGTTGGCGTGATGTTCCTATTTACTCCGTCTTGCTAGCTCACTTCGGTGCGGAAGGTTTACGGCATGTCCGGTTGCCCATGATGTGGTTTACCGAAGCCCAATGCATGGAGGTAAACGCAGTAGCGCGTGAAGCAGACTCCGAAAACAGGCGCATCCGCAGGCTGCTCGGCACTATGCCAGCTGGGACTGTTGGTGCGTTGGCGCTTACAGCGTATCGAGACCTACTGCAGGCAAAAGTCGATGCGGGGAAATCAACAAGTCGCTCGATGCGGCTAGCGCTTCGCCCGGCGGTGAGTTTGTTGCTCGTTGCGGATGGCTCTGGGAATACATTGCCGAATCAAGCCTCCGTAGATCGCCTGCTGCGCGAAACTCCTGGCCAGCTAGCGGCTTTAATCGGCTTCATCTGCTATCTCAACAAGCACTATGCGTTGGGCCTTTTGCCTGTTGTAGATGAGCAGCACGCTGCGGCACGCCGTCGACAAAGTCTGGAGGCCAAACTGCTGGCTTTGGCGCGGGGTGGTGGCGACGGTGATAGCTTTCGGCGCAAATGGGTCGGCATCGGGCTGATGTATTTCCACGGGCTTTCAAAAGTACCGAGCGGAAAGGTACTAAGTGACGCAATTTCTATTGATGCCGATGGCTATCGTATTTCCATTAGGGGGCAGGAGTACTGGCTGCCAACCCCTGAGTCTATAGCCGCTACTGAATAGCCCCTCATTCCGTTCAAAAGCGGCCGCTAGAAGCAGGCCGCCTTTGACCCCGATCCGACCTTGATTACTGTCTACGAAATTTGGGGGCGATTTGACGGGCACCAACTCCTTGCGTACCCACAGCAGATGCTGGGCGACACCGGCGATCATCTGTGTGGTACAGGCACTTTCTGCACTGGCTCGCGCGGTGGGATGTATTGCCTGGCTCTTACAGGAAAGAAGAGCTGCCGGCGGGCCAATGTGAGCTGTGACTAAGCTAAAGACCACAGAGATCGCACCTGTCTAGCCCCTCCAATTCCGCAACCTCTGCGCTCGGTTATCACTTGCTGGAGTCTTTAAGGGGCAAATTCGGTACCGCATCCGCAATCACTAACAACGCTTCGTGAAGCTCGGATGTGAGCCAACTTCCTTTTTCCTGCCCTGATGACCTCCCCATGAGAATAGGCCGCCCTTCACCTACCAGAAGCCAATGGAGATTCACGGGTTTCCCACGGGACCTTGACCAGCTTGCCAACGATGCCAACCGATCCAAGTCGAGCCCGCAACGCCCAGCCATAGCAGAGCGCAATGTTGAACCATCTTGATAGCCGAGCGCTTTAGCAACCTCCGACAACGAGGCCTTGACCTCCACCTCAATGAGCCTACGGAGACGCTCACCAAATGCACGCCGGTATGCTTCATCCCTAGGGCCTCTGCTCATTTTGATCCAATAACTCACTACATTATCAGTTGGTATATTATCCTCAAGGCGTGGATAATATACCAATAAAATAAACCTGTCGTTCTTAGATTCAATAGGTTAGGATTGACTTCAAAACTGGAGCTAAGCATTCGTGGATGCAACTCTCACCGCCAAAGGCGTTGCAGCTGCCCTGAGTGTGCCCGAGGACAGCGTACTTGAACTCCGGCCGACTGCTCTGTCCCCCCAGCATTTAGACTTTGTTGGCTTGGTTCGAGCCGGCGAGCAAAATCAGCTCGTTCCCGACGCAGTGGTACTGCATGAAGGCCAACCCTTCATCTACGTCCTTGATTACAAAGATACTCGGGGCATTTCCGAGGCTAAGCTACAGAGCAGTATGCGGCTCCTGGGGCTTCGCGCTGATGCACCCTATGTAGCGGTCGTCAGGCCAGGGGCTGTCCAAGTCTATGCCCTCGCAAACATTCGAGATGACCGAGCTCCCGTATTAGAAGCCGATCAGCTGGAACCTGGCATTCTCGCCCGCCTGATCGTAGGTGCCGTTCCGCTTAGAGCGACACGAGAGATCAACTGCGGGGCGCATGAGCTCATGCTCGCGCTACTCAATGCGGTCACCGACCATCTTGTTCGCAACAGGCGTGTCAATCCGGCCGAGGCCCTGGCCTTGGTTGGTCGCGCACTTTTCATGCGTTTTTTGGGCGATCGAGAGATTGTGCCTTCGACCAACCCGTTCCCGGGCGTGACGAACATCCAAGAGTGCTTCAGTACTCCAACTGCCGCCGCAGCGACTTGTCACTGGCTGGACACAACCTTTAATGGAGACCTGTTAGAGCTCCCTGACAAGGGGTCTACCGGATATTTCCAAAACCTCAATGCGAACTCGGAAGCGACGGCATTAAGCGACCTTACCGCAATCATGCGCGGAGACCGCCCTCTGGGTGAAGGCGTTTACCAAACTCAGTTTTCGTGGGGCGACCTTCACTTCTCCTACCTGCCAGTTGGACTTCTTAGCCAGGTCTATGAGGTATTCGCCCATCGTTTCGACAAGCGATCTGCGAAAGGGAACAGTGTCTACTACACACCCAGGCACCTGGCCGAATATCTAGTAGATCACTCGTTTCAGCTGCTTGGGGCAAAAGCACATAGAGCACGCATTTTGGATCCCGCTTCCGGCGGCGGAGTTTTCTTGCTGGCCGCATTCCGACGCCTAGTCAAGGCTCGATGGCAAGCCACAGGTATTAAGCCGACCACCAGAGTTATCCGAGATATTCTCAACACTCAGTTAGTAGGGTTCGATATTAACCCTGCAGCCCGGCAGTTGACCGCACTGGCACTCTATCTGACTGCGCTAGAGCTCGATTCGGACGCCCCAAAACTGAAGGATCTTGTGTTCACCCCCCTGCAGGACACAGTACTGATTCCCGCAGAGCAGTGGGATGAGCAGCAGCCCGTCGAGCTTGGCAGTCTCTCCCCGGCGGCGATTACGCAATATAACGAACAGTTCGATCTGGTCATCGGGAATCCGCCTTGGACTGCGACTAAAAACCCTGAGCGCCGACAAGCGTTGAGTAACCTTGTTGCAGAACACATGAGCCACCACGGACTGGAACCTGTTGCGAACCCGGACGGAGTGCCCGATCTACCATTCGTTTGGGCAGCGACTCGCTTCGCGAAACCTGATGCAGTTCTGGCCTTCGCACTACATGGCCGATTGCTCACCAAGATTTCCCCCATTGGGCATGCCGCACGCACTCGACTCTTTCAAGGAGTGGAGGTGAACTACATCTTGAATGGCATGGAGCTGCGTAACACGCCAGTGTGGCCCAGCATGACCGCCCACTTCTGCCTACTGATTGCACATAACAGACGAGCAACTAAACAAAGCGAATTCTTCGCCGTCACTCCTGTTGAGGATCGGAGCCTCAACCGCGAAGGGCGTGTTCGCATCGATAGCAAGGATGCGTGGACATCAGATGTCGCAATGGTAGAGAAAACCAGCTACCTGTTTAAAGCGCTCGCCAAGGGCAACGCACTGGATGTCGAACTGCTGGAGCGCATTGGTGAGCTCAATTTCAAACGCCTGGACAGCTATCTGCAAGAGCTTCGGATCCCCGCCACTCATGGCTATCAAACCCAGCAGGCGGACTCTGATGGCGTCGACGCTGACTTTCTTCGAGGCATGTACAACATGCCGAAGCCGCAGGAAGCCACATGGCGTGTAGCCCCTGTAAAGGATTTTGAAAGCCTAACCTTCAACAGGGTGCATCGCACCCGAGAACGTAAAAACTACGAAGCCCCTCTGGTACTACTCAGAGAGTCGCCAAGCTCAAAAGCAAACTGCCCTATGGCAATACTTGCATTTGAGGACGTCGCTTACAGCCGATCGTTTATCGGATATAGCTGCAAAGAAGCGCCTGAACCTGAATTGCTGGCAACATATCTGAGTGTGATATTCAATAGCAAACTATTCTTGTACTTTACCTTGATGACTAGCAGCAAGATAGGTTGTGAAAGAAGCACTCTACAGAAAGCCGAAGCAGAGATTTTTCCAGTCTGCCCAATTAGCGATTTATCATTAGATTTAAAACGCCAGCTTATAAATATATATTCGGTAGTCTTAACTGGCGGCCGGGGACTTGAAGAGTTAAGCGAAGATTTTATCCAGAAACTCTATCGTCTTCGTGTTGCTGATCGAAATCTGATCAGCGATCGACTTGCATTTGCGCTACCTTATAAGGCGGTTCGCACCAATGCAATGAAGACCGCTGACGTTAAAACCGTCAAGGCCTTTCAAGAGACACTAATGTCTGCATTGACGCCCTTTGATATGAGCGATACGCCGTTGACGGTGCAGAGTTTCTCGCAAAGCTCTCTTTCCCCTTGGCACTTTCTCCGATTAGGGCCTGAGTTAAATGATGGCGTACCTAGCGATAAATACATGATGGCAACAATTGGGCTCGGCGACCTCTTAGATGCATCTCTCGTCGAAATAACTTATAAGGACTCTCTTTACGTCGGCATATTGAATCAGCGCAGGTATTGGACATGTACGTCTGCTCGAACACTCGCGCTAGACCTCATAAAACGTGGCCATCCAGTACTCAGTAGAGGGTTCCAATGACTGCTCTCGTTGGAAATCCATTGCCGCACATAAGCAACCAGTCAGGCTATCCGGTACCACTTCCACCGAACATTGTTCGGGTTGTTGCGCGTGCGATCAAATACGCATGGAATGAGATCAGCGCCGACCCAGCCACACACCTCGTAAGTGTTACTCCAGGGGCCCCGGAAGAAGACGTATATACCGATGCAATTTGCAACATGCTTCTTCAGATGTTGGACATGGTGCATCCTGCTGTCCCAGGCTTCACTAGCGAGACGTTCCAGACAGTTTCCCGCGGCGAAAATATTTCCAACTACAATGGTAAGCAGCTTAATAAGCAACCCGATTTGGTAATTCGCCTAGCCAATAGCCCGCTTTCATTCACCCGCCGACTTGTGGGGATCTTCATCGAAAGCAAGGTCGTGTGTATGTCTAAGCCTATTGATCTTTACACGACCAAGGGATTGTCTCGCTTCATTGAGGGCCACTATGGGTGGACGATGCAGGCGGGGATGATGCTCGCATACCAGAAGCCTAAACACCGTTCAATTTCATGCCTCGAAGAACAACTTGATAAAGAAGCTGCTTTATCCAGCGTAGCAATCGCTGGAAAGCACTTAGACATGCGAGCCGTGTATGCGCCAATCACAGCAGCTAGTTCACATAAGCGATCTTGGCAATATGTCGGAGGTGGGTCTCCTGGAGACATCCGTATTTGGCATATGTGGGACCTGTTCACACCCAGTACCCCATGACAGACTAAAAAATCTAGATCAACTAAAACTCTAACTTCAGGCCGAGCCGACTCAGAAGCTATGGTGAGAAGCCGAAATAGCCTACCGAGCGAACGTTCTACCTACTGACCTGCAGGGCGTTTACAGCAGGACGCATTCGACCGCTCAGGGTTCGCGACGTTGAATAGGGATTGGTGAACGCTTGAGAATTTCGAGCAGCACGAGCACTGGAGGATGTGCTGGGAGAGCAGAAAAAACTAACCCCCTGGTGCGCAGTGCGAGAAAAATCTCGCCCGAGGCGTGGGGGGTTACTCTTGCTGCCAAGCCTAATGGTGAAGGGCTATGCCGTCAACCTCACTGCACACCGGCGGTCAGGTATACGGAACATCGCTTGCTGCTCACTGCTTTGCCGTGGACGAGGCTGGGTGAGGTGAAAATGCGGGTGCATTGCCTTGGAGAGCGGCACGATCTTGCATGAGTGAGTATTGGCATCGACACTGCCTCGCACTCAAAATCGACACCAAACAGCGCCCGCTCTTGGCCGAGACAGGCGCTGGTGGCAGGCAGCTAACTGCCAGAAGCGGACAGTGATCCCAATAAATAAATCTGTCCTTTTTGCCGTTGGTGGCGTGCTATCTCATAGCTACAGCTGGATCAGATTGCACCAACACAAAGGCTTCGTGCCGCCGGCGGTTGCGGAGTAAAATCAATTTTCGACCCCTACACCAGTTCCTCGCAACGCTCACATCTAAAACCACGAGTACCGTAGGATTCATTGCGCATGGCCAACCTTGATCATCTTGATACTTTTTTCTTCGGTGGAGAGGCGGAAGCCGAGGCCGATATCCGGAATGATATTTTCGTCGAGCCGGGTGCAATTGATGATCTTCTAAGCTTCCGCCGATCCAGATACAAGGTTTTGATTGCCCCGAAAGGAGTGGGGAAAACAATCTTACTGTCGGTACTGAATGAGTCGATACTGGAGCATGACCAGATTTCGATGCTGTTGACGCCACGCGATCTGGATTGCAAGGATATATTCGATAAAGATGCGATCGCGGACCGAATAAGCTGTTCATATAGACAGTTATTACTCGCCGCCGCAAGCCATGTTGGATCCTTGAGTAAGGATGTTGCCATCTCAGATGCTGTTGTTAATTTGCAGGCGCTGAGTGTTGAACAGGGGCTTACGCGTCCTGATCTGATTTCCAGGGTTGCTAATTTCTTAACAGCTGTTACACCCAAAGGAAAAGATATTGCTGAGGCTGCAAGGGGGATCCAGCGTCTAAATAAGTCGGTGGGTATTCTTAAAAGTGATGTGCAGTCAGTGCTAGCGCGAAATAAGAACAAGCTCTGGCTTCTGATCGATGATATCGATCTTGCCGCCGTGGATGACGGCGGTAAGTACGACTATTCGGCGTGCTGGGCGATTATAAGTGCGGCAATGGATTTGGCTAACGATTTTGACGGGGTGCGATGCATGATCTCCGTCCGCTCTGACATTTGGCATGTGATGACTAAAGTAAAGCGATTGGGCTCAGAGCGGCTTGATAAGATCAAGAAGAATACAGTGGTTCTCTCCTTTAATGAGGACGAGCTACGAAGCATGTTTATTCGTCGAGTCGAGCTGGCGAGCCAAGCAGCAGGAGCAAAAACTATCGAGATGGATATGTTCTTCGCTGATCGGTGGCTAGTATTACCTGGCGTCCAGGAGGAGAGAAGGACATGGGATCAGTGGATTGCAAAAAATTCTCGGGACAAACCTAGGGATATGGTCCAGCTAGTTCAGTCTCTCATTGAAGAAGCGCGACGAGAAAAGTCCGAAAAAATTGGCGACTCTCATGCGCACAAAATCGTCTTGGAGTATTCAAAGGATTTAGTGGGAAATATATCTGCTGAATATCAGCAAATCTGTCCTCAAATTGAAGGGTTAATGAGGTTTGTTTCTCGAAAAACATTATTTGATTTTGAAGAGATTGTTGATTTACTAAAGAGGTCGCCATCAGCTCAAAGTATTGAGATTGACGGAATTAGAATGAAGGCGAATGACAAAGGAAGTGCGATGAAATTGCTTGCCATATTGCATATGGCAAATTTCATAAATCCTAGGGTGCAGAATGGCGCACGCTATGACCACTTGTCGTTCTCGGATTTTCCAGATTTCGTAAGCGAAGAAAATTGGAACGAGATGCAAAAGGCACAGTGGGAAATACATCCGGCCTTCCATGCGTTCGTCAATGATACAAAGTCGAGTCGACGATAGTTTTTTTGAGCCACCCTCCCTCGAGGCGGGGGAGGATGAGAGGAGCTTCTCAATTAATTTTCAGCGACAGAAAGGGTGCAGTTTTTATTGGACCCACTGTCCGCTTGTGGCCGATTCTGTTGAAAAAGTATCGTCGCGGTTTTTGCCCATGAAAAAGCGTTAGCGGTGTTGAAATCTGGTTCGCTCAGAAGACGGAACTGTCTTGGTTTTTACGTAGCAACGCCAAAGTCGAGCGATTTTTGAGCTCCCGAACAACAGCTCTTTCAGAATCCGACTTTTTCAACAGAATCGGCCGGTAGCGGTCGTCCATGAGAGGAGGCACCAGCACGAGCGAACGGCACGATCTCGTCTTGCTCTGCTGTGAATCACAAGATCGGCTCTATGGCCTTGATGGTCCGTGCTGTTTCAACGGTTGATCAATCAAATTGGCGGTGTACACGAATCAGTGGTGGGGATGCGAGTAAGCGTCGGGGGGGGCGGATGGCTGGCGATCCGGGAGCAGCCCGAGCTCGGGGTTAAGATAAGGGAACATTCACTTTTCCCAGTGCGTTACGCACGGCGGCTTCGCCTGCGACTTCTTCACTTTTGGTTCGCGAGTGGGAGAATGACATGCAGTTTTCAATTTGCTTACCTTCGAGAGGCTGCACAATCCCTTTCAAATAACGAATTGATTCTAGGGTAGCTGTTAGCCATTTCTTGAACTCATCCATATTGGGAGGAATACAAACCAATCCTTTGAAGTTCTCCTCGGATTCCTTGGGCGCGCCACTCGCATCTTTCTTCATTCTCGGTCGCCGCTGAATTTCCAAAATACATACCCATTTATCTCGAAATATTAAGCGGGCCACTAGGATTCCGCGGACTTTTCTGCTGACGGTGTCAGAGTAAAGCCAGTTACGAATAGTGGTGCTGACCTCTTCTTCTTTATCGAATTCGGTCAGCCCAATAAGCTGGGGCTCTGGATCGTTTTTGAACCCGCCCTCCCATGTAAACCACTGAACCTTTTCAATTTTATCTGGATGCTTTTTTTGCAGGAACAACATGGCGTTCCAGACGTCTCGTAAGGTTCCTTGCGACTCAAGCACTGGCTTGGCGTGAATTGACGCATAGCCGACACCTTTTCCATCCCCGGACGGCTCTCCACCAGAGTATTTGTCGGCACAGGTTCCCTGCTGTTTAGCTCCTGCCTTGCTTTCCGCTTTTTCGCGGCGGCGGTCGATAATCAAACGCTTCTCGCCAAGCTCTTCAAAATCATCGTCTTCAATCTCGATAGAGGCGGCGCTATGGTCCGGCTCTTCATCGCTAGTGAGGTCAACAATTTCCGGGGATTTGATTAGCTGCCGCTCAGGAGTGCCTGCCCATGCCTCGCGAGCGCCTGGGTCGGCACCTTCGTTTACACGGTTGGAGTTTTCTCGATCTCTAACGATCAGTGCCCCCTGAGGGTTGGAGCATCCATTTACTTGCAGAGCGAGGAAAGATTTGCCGTTGTTGAAGCGGATACCGGAGACCTTTAACTCTGCATGCCCTTGGAACCACGGGGCCACTTTAATGAACGCGGGCAATCTACCCCTAGGATCATGCTCTGCTTCTATCTGTGCATAGATGCTTTTCGCTGCGGATCGTGTATAGGGGTCGTACTTAGCGTGAGCAAGAAAAACGATATCGCCATTGACCATTCGGCTGCGTAGTTTCACCTTCCATTGCCCAGGTTCTTCTGGCTCACCAAGTGGTGCGTAAAGTCTGCTGTTATGGATGTCTGTTGGTTCGCACCAAGGATAGGTAGCTAGTACGCGTTTTAACTCTGCTGACCGGCCATAGCATCGGGTGAAGAATTCGATGCATGGAATCAGTAATTTCCCTCCTGACTGAAGATCAAATTCGATCATCCAGTTCTTGTCTCTTTCATATTGCAAAGGATGAATTTCAGAAGGGTATGGCGGCGCATTGCCTTGTAGCAGGGCCTCATTGAACGAGACCACTCGCCAAGTGTTTCTGCTGATCATCACGTCGAACTTATCGACTTCGAAGATAGCTTCGGACTGGCATTTCTGATCTTTCCAGATACTGCCGATGCGAACTTGGCCAAGTTCAGTAATAGGGATGCGGCGAGGAATGATCTCGTCCCCTAGGCCCTCAGGCCCTATTTCTCTGAACGCGACGAGGGCATGGGGCTGAGAGTTAGCAACCGGATTTTTGTAGATGCCGCAATACCACCACGCGATCATCGCGTGGTCGCTTATTCCTAGGTCGCTTTCGAGTCGGATAACCCGACTCAATGGCTTAATCGGTTGCTCGAGCCTGATGGGCATCGTTCTTCATCCTCAAAACAGCAACGCCACGATGGCTGCCTGATCGTGGCGCTGATTCTGAGTCTTTTTCGTGCTTGTCGCAGATTATTTCGCTGTGTCGCATTAATTCCCGTAAGTCACAGCCGCCGCCCACCAGCGCCGGGCCCGACGCGCTGTGGTGAGGATGGCGAAAGGGGCGCTGTGGCCACGCCTTCAGAGGAACATGGCTAGCCACCGACTGAATGGCCGCTACTTCCATGGCTTCACGTTCATCCAGGGGCGGTAATAGACCCGGCAGGCGGCTCGCGAGCAACGTCTTGCCGGTCCCCGGCGGCCCGCTCAGCAGGAGATTATGCCGGCCGGCTGCTGCAACGAGCAGCGCGCGCTTGGCCGCCAGTTGGCCCTGGACGTCGGCAAGGTCCGGGTAGGGTGGCGATTGCCGAAGCAGGCCGTTGGCCTCATAAGGCGCGATGGGCGTATGGCCATTGAAATGCGCGGCTAGCTCCAGCAAGTGGCCTGCTGCGTACACTTGAAGCCCGCTGGCGAGACAGGCTTCCTCGGCGTTTTCCTGTGGCACGATCAGAGCGCGGCCCGCATCACGCGCAGCCAGCGCAGCAGGCAGTACACCCTGTACCGGCCTGATTGCCCCTGAGAGCGCAAGTTCGCCAAGACATTCGATTGATTGCAGGGCTTCAGAAGGGATCTGGCCGCTGGCTGCCAGCAGCCCCAGCGCGATGGCGATGTCGAACCGACCGCCGTCCTTGGGCAGGTCCGCTGGCGCCAGATTCAAGGTTATGCGACGGCTGGGGAATTCGAAGCCGGAGCTCTGGATCGCGCTTCGTACGCGATCCTTGCTTTCCTTCACGGCCGTTTCAGGCAACCCGACGAGGGTCAGGGAGGGTAGCCCATTCGCGAGATGAGCCTCGACCGTTACGGACGGCGCTTCGACGCCGACCTGAGCACGGCTGTGGATAACAGCGAGAGACATGAGATCGCTCCTTGATCACGCGCCCCGCAGTCTCGGTCGCGGGGCGGCTCGGGTGCCTTTACGGCTTGGGCTTCCAGTGCCAGGAGTTTGCGCTCCGGCGCATCAATGTGCGCTCGAACAGGTTCCAGAACGCGTATTCGGGTGCAGCTCCGTGGCCCATGGTTCCACACCTCCGAACCTCAAAGCCTCACGCGCACCCTGCGCAATGCCCTGCTGCAGGCTTGTCGTAGTAAAGGCATCCACGCGGCCAGGACATGCTGCGTTTGGCATCGCTGAAGCAGCGCACGAATAGGCCATGGCTATTCATGCCGGCAGGGGAGGGTGAGCGGTCGTCTAGTTAAACGTCATGGTCGTTCAGCCGTTTCGAGTTCGATGAGCAAGCTTTGAGGGCCATGCATGTTCAGGTTGAGCCGAAGGTCAGCAGTGCGGTGGATATCTTTATGAACGACCTGAAGATCCTGCTGGGTGCAGGGCAGGATGTAACGCGGCATGCCGCTGGCGCCGCGGCCTGTAAGCTGTCTTCTCGCGGCTTCGGGCGAGGCGACGGACGAGCCAGCGACAGCCAGATTATCCGCAACGTTAAACGGGAGCAGCCGCTAAACGCTGAGCTTCGGCCATGCTATTCCCGCTTTTGCACGCGCACGGGCGCGCTCCCGCTACGCCTGGCCTGGGTGGCGGCAGCGTGCAAACTCACGTGTCGCGGTACTTTGGACGTCCGGCAATAAGGGGAATGCTTGCCGCTAGGCAATGCGCGGGCCTAACGAGCTCGGCCCACCTATGCCTGTCATGCACCGGATCTGGCGGTGGGGCGCCGGCCAAGCGCAGTCAGCTGGCGCCTTTTCTCGAGTCTGATATCAGCTGCGGGGCACTTCAGGTGCCTTAGCGGTCTGTGCCTCCAGCGCCTCCAGTTTGCGCTCAAGCGCTTCCAGCCGTGTGCGAGTGCGCTCCAGAACGACCATCTGGGTATCGAATTCCTCACGGCTGACCAGATCGAGACGACTGAACGCGCTCTGCAGCAGCATCTTGAGCTGGGATTCCACTTCTCCACGCGGCAGGGAAGGGGCCTCGGTCAGTAGGCGCGATACCTGGGCATTGACCGTTTCGAACAAAGACTTGGGAGGCAGCATGAGCAGTTCCGTCATTCAGGTTTGTCGGCATGGTAGCACGCTCGCTATAGCCGATCTGGCGACATGACTGCACCGATCTGGTGCTCCCATCTCAATGGATGTGATCGCTAATGGTGCGCCCGCACCGCTTGATTGATTGGGAATCCTGATCGCTATCCACGCGACGAGGCGCGCGCGTTGGTTTCAGAATATATGGCAAGGATTCTGCTTAGGAGAGGTCAGAAGGACGCCAGCGCCGCTGGCGTTCCGCGAAGCGGGGGCGCTTCGCTGTGGCAGCTGGTTCTTCGATGCCTTGGGGCTCGAGCGTTACAAAGCCAGACACTGCGCTTAGACTTGATCCGGGTTCGTGTCCTGGGCGAGTCCACCTTCACGGGAGATCGTTATGAAATTAGTCACTGCCATCATCAAGCCATTCAAGCTCGACGATGTCCGCGAATCCTTGTCCGAGATCGGTGTTCAAGGCATCACCGTTACCGAGGTCAAGGGTTTCGGCCGTCAGAAAGGGCACACCGAGCTCTATCGTGGCGCAGAGTACGTTGTCGACTTCCTTCCGAAGGTCAAGATCGACGTCGCAATTGCTGACGACCAGCTTGATCGCGTTATCGAGGCGATCACCAAGGCCGCCAACACCGGCAAGATCGGTGACGGCAAAATTTTCGTAGTCAGTCTGGAACAGGCTATCCGTATCCGTACCGGCGAAACCGGCACAGACGCGATCTAAGCTTTTCTACCCCGCCCAGGAGCACTTTCTCATGACTCTGCGAAATTTCGCGGGGCTAGGAGCCCTTGCGTCTCTTTTTTGCCCAGGCATTGCCCTGGCGCAGGAAGAGGCGACTCTCAACAGTGGCGACACTGCCTGGATGCTGGTATCGACGGCACTGGTGCTGTTCATGACCATTCCAGGTCTGGCGCTGTTCTACGGCGGCATGGTCCGCTCCAAGAACATCCTCTCGGTCATGATGCAATGCTTCGCTGTCACAGGGCTTATCAGCATCCTCTGGATGGTCTACGGCTACAGCCTGGCGTTCGACACGACAGGTATGGAAGCCGGCGTGTTGAACCTCAATTCCTTCATCGGTGGGTTCTCCAACGCCTTTCTCGTCAATGTCACCAAGGAAAGCCTGACCGAGGCATTTCCCGAAAGCGTATTCGTCACGTTCCAGATGACCTTTGCGATCATCACGCCTGCGCTCATCGTGGGCGCGTTCGCCGAGCGAATGAAGTTCTCGGCCATGCTGATCTTCACAGGCGTCTGGTTCACTCTCGTCTACATTCCGATTGCCCACATGGTCTGGAGCGGCGACGGTGCCCTGATGTGGGACTGGGGGGTGCTCGACTTCGCCGGTGGCACCGTGGTGCACATCAATGCCGGTATTGCAGGCCTGGTCGCATGCCTGATGATCGGCAAGCGCAAGGGCTTCCCGACGACGCCCATGGCACCGCACAACCTCGGCTACACCCTGATGGGCGCGGCCATGCTGTGGGTAGGCTGGTTCGGTTTCAATGCGGGCTCTGCGGTAGCTGCAGACCAGACGGCCGGCATGGCGATGCTGGTGACGCAGATTGCGACGGCGGCTGCAGCGCTGGCGTGGATGTTCGCGGAATGGGTGGCACACGGTAAGCCAAGTGCATTGGGCATCGCGTCTGGTGTCGTGGCAGGCCTGGTAGCCATCACGCCAGCCGCCGGTACGGTTGGCCCGGCAGGCGCCATGGCGATCGGTATTGCCTCTGGCGTCATCTGCTTCTTCTGCGCCACCAGCCTCAAACGCAAGCTGCAGTATGACGATGCGCTGGACGTGTTTGGCGTCCATGCGGTTGGTGGCATCGTGGGCGCGATCCTGACAGGCGCCTTTGCATCGCCTGCCCTGGGCGGTTTCGGCGAAGTTGAAAGCATCGCAACGCAGCTGTGGATTCAGTTCGAAAGCGTTGCCTTCACGATCACCTACACGGTTGTGCTGACCTACATCATTCTGAAGGTGATCGACCTGGTCCTCGGGCTGCGTGTCACCGAAGAAGAAGAAACGGTGGGCCTGGACCTGGCCCTGCACAACGAGCGCGGCTACAACCTGTAAGCCGCCTGTCACCGAAAACGAGGGAAATGCGCCCGGCGCTGCCGGGTGCATTCACTGATGGCGTCCGCAATGGACGCGACAGCAAGAGGTGAATATGGAAACTGCAGCAGTCATTCCCGTTCAGTACGGGCTGGATACCCTTTACTTCGTTGTTTGTGGCGCGCTGGTCATGTGGATGGCCGCAGGCTTCGCCATGCTTGAGGCCGGTCTCGTCCGCGCCAAGAACACGACCGAGATCCTGACCAAAAACATCGTGCTGTTCGCCATTGCGTCGGTCATGTATCTGTTGGTCGGCTACTACATCATGTATTCGAGCCCCGCAGGGGGCATCCTCCCAAGCCTGGGCTTCCTGATCGGTGATGAGCACACTGCGGATGCAGTCATGGCCGGTGGCGACGATGCGCCGTACTACTCGGCGCGTGCCGATTTCTTCTTCCAGATCGTCTTTGCCGCGACCTGCATGTCGGTTGTCTCGGGTGCGGTCGCCGAGCGGATGAAGCTTTGGGCATTCATCGCGTTCGCCGTGGTAATGGTTGGCTTCATCTACCCGGTGCAGGGCTACTGGAAATGGGGCAGCGGCTTCCTGGACAAGGCCGGGTTCATCGATTTCGCCGGCTCCGGCATCGTGCACATGGCTGGCGCTACCGCTGCACTGGCGGGCGTGCTGCTCCTGGGTGCCCGTAAAGGCAAGTACGGCCCCAACGGACAGGTGAATGCAATCCCGGGTGCAAACCTGCCGCTGGCAACACTGGGTACGTTGATTCTCTGGATGGGCTGGTTCGGCTTCAACGGCGGCTCGCAGCTGCGTATCAGCACGCTCGATGACGCCAACGCGGTCGCGCAGGTGTTCACCAATACCAACATGGCAGCCGCTGGCGGCCTGTTAGGTTCGCTGATCGTGGCGCGCATCCTGTTCGGCAAGGCGGATCTCACCATGGTATTGAACGGCGCTTTGGCTGGGCTGGTTGCGATCACTGCCGAGCCACTGACGCCAAGTGCGCTGCAGGCCACCCTGATTGGTGCAGTCGGTGGCGTCCTGGTCGTGTTCAGCATTCTCGCGCTCGACAAGCTCCGTATCGATGACCCCGTCGGCGCCATCTCGGTTCATGGTGTTTGCGGTATCTGGGGCCTGCTGGCCGTCTGCCTGACCAACCCGGACGCGACGCTCGGTGCGCAGCTGCTGGGTATCGTCTGTATCTTCGGCTGGGTTTTCGTCATGAGCCTGATCGTCTGGGGCATCCTCAAGGCGACAATGGGGCTGCGCGTCAGCGAGGAAGAAGAATACGACGGCGTGGACGTGGCCGAGTGCGGCATGGAAGCGTATCCAGAGTTCACGCGCAAATCCTGACTGAGTCCCTGTTGCCACAAACGCCCCGACTCGTCGGGGCGTTTGCGTTTCAGTTAGTCCGGATTCGCGACGTGTATTCAAGCGGTCGTTTGGCTGTTCGAGGGAACGCTTGCAAGACGCCAATGGTCGGTTCTGTCGCGGCTTGTATTCGCTGTAAAGCCCACTAGAATGCGCTCGCCGAGACGCGATCAAGCACTTTTGGTTCGATAATTGGAACTGACGAATCATGTGGCGACAGACCCTGATCCAATTGGCCCCGAAGCCACGAGGATTCCACCTCATCACGGATGAGGTGCTCGAGCGGCTGCCGGAACTGCGCCGATATCGGATCGGTCTTTTGCATCTCTGGCTTCAGCATACTTCGGCATCCCTGACCATCAATGAAAATGCCGACCCTTCGGTGCGGCGCGATTTCGCACGTTTCTTCGATGGATTGGCGCCGGATGGCGAGCCGGGTTATGAACACGACTACGAAGGTCCGGACGACCTGCCAGCGCACTTCAAGTCCAGTCTGCTGGGCTGCAGTGTGACCCTGCCAATCGCTGAGGGGCGACTGGCAATGGGCGCCTGGCAAGGGCTGTACCTGGGAGAGCACCGTGACCATGGGGGGAGCCGGAAGGTGATGGCCACCCTGCAGGGTGAGGCCGACTGAGGCCAGCGAACCTGATCTGGAACACAACATAACTTGCATGGCAAAAGATGTGAGGTAGAGCATGAGCGACGAAGAACTCGAACAAGACGATCTGGAAAACGGTGAGGAAGAGGATGAAGGCCTGGGTGCGGCTGATGCCGATGAAAGCGATGCCGGCGACGACAGCGAGCAGGCTCCTGCCCCCAGCGGCAAGAAAGCCAAGGCGGTAGAGCCTGAGGAGCTGCCATCCGTTGAGGCCAAGCAGCGCGAGCGCGATGCACTGGCGAAGGCGATGGAAGAGTTCCTGTCGCGGGGTGGTCGGGTCCAGGAGATCGAACCCAACGTCGTCTCTGACCCGCCCAAGAAGCCTGACGGCAAGTACGGCAGCCGCCCTATCTGATCGCATCACTTCTGGCGCCCATTGGTTGAAAGCATTAGCCAAGGGCGTTGTGATTTCGGTCCGTCACTGGTCGCCGTGTTCGCACGGTTCGTGACGGGCCGATGCCGATGTTATCGGTAAACGGTCCGATCGATTGCGACGTGTTGGCGGGTTCTTAAGCGATCTGCCAACGCGCCTTCGGTGTTTTCTTTTGTAGACTTTGCACTTCTGAAGGCGGGCCCGCCGCCGCCACTACCAGTTGTCGAGAACCTCAGGCAGTTCGGCAAGGCTGCAAATCTCGCGGTCGGGCGCCTTGGTGCCTGCCCATGGCTTGCCCATTGGATTGAACCAGACCGTAGCGATGGATGCTGCCTGCGCGCCAGCCACATCATCCAGCGGGTTGTCGCCGACATGCACCGCCTTTTCAGCCGTGACACCCGCGCGACGCAATGCTTCCTCGAATGGCCTCGGGTCCGGTTTTCCTACGCCGACATCTTCAGCACTCAGTGCGAATTCGAAGTAGTCAGCCAGTCCAAGCCGGCGGATGTCGGCATTGCCGTTCGTGAGGACGGCGAGGCGGTAGCGGTTCGCCAGCTGCTCCAGCGCGGGTTGTGCTTCCGGAAAGAGCTCGATTTCATGACGCGCGGCGAGGAAGACCTCGAAACCTGTTTCAGCTAGCGACTGCGCTTCGCCGGCCGGGTAGCCTGCATCGGTCAACGCATGGCGCAGTACCCGACGACGTAATTCACTGATGCGATGCCGCAGTGCCGGTTCGTCCTCGACCAGGCGTGTGCGGATAGCCCCAAGATGTTCAACGGGCATGTCGCCCAATCGGGGCGCCTCCCTGGCCAGCCATTCGCGTAACGCGGCTTCCGCATTGAGGATGACGGGAGCGACCTCCCAGAGGGTGTCGTCCAGATCGAAGGTGATCAGCTCGATTGTCATTCTTCCGTACCTGTTGGCGTAGCGGGTTTGCGGCGGGCCCGCGGGTGTGCGGCGTCATAGACGCTGGCAAGGTGCTGGAAGTCCAGGTGCGTGTAGATCTGCGTCGTGGAGATGTCGGCGTGGCCGAGTAGCTCCTGCACGCCGCGTAGATCCTGGGACGACTCCAGCAGATGGCTGGCGAAACTGTGGCGAAGCATGTGCGGATGTAGATGTTGCCCTAGTTCGCGTACACCGGCCTGCCGTAGCCGCAACTGGACGGCACGAGCCCCGAGGCGTGTGCCCTTCCGGGTAATGAAAAGTGCACCGCCCGATGGGTTGGCCAGCGTGCGCAGCGGTAACCACGCGTCGATTGCTTCGCGTGCCTTTCGGCCTACGGGAACGATGCGGTCCCGGCCGCCTTTGCCCTTGACCCTGACCAGGCCTTCACTCGCGTCGAGCTGGTCCAGATCCAGGCCTACGAGCTCTGACAGACGCAGTCCAGAGGAGTAAAGCAGCTCGAGCATCGCCTGGTCACGGCGGGCAAGAAAGTCGTCTTCGACCCCGCCATCAAGCAGCTGCTTGGCGAGGTCGACATCCAGCACCTTGGGCAGGCGCTTCTCGCTACGCGGTGGGCGCAGCCCGGCGGTGGGATCGTGTTCGCAAAGGCGTTGGTGGACGAGATAACGGTACAGACCGCGAGCGGCCGACAGCAGGCGTCCGATGCTGCGACCCGAGAGGCCCTGATGGTGAAGCTTTGCCATCAGATGGCGCAGGTCGGGTGCGCTGACTTCTGCCCAACGGGTGCGCCCTACGCTGTCGCACAACGTACGCAGCTTTTCCAGGTCTCGCGTATAGGCGCTTAGCGTATGGGGCGAACATTGGCGCTCGTGCCGCAGGTGACTGAGATAACGGTCGATGTCTGCCTGCACGAAGCGCCTCCTGTGACGGGTCAGGGTGTCTAGCGAACCGAGCGCAACGGTGTGGCGAAACCCGGCAATACGCGCACCATGACGTCGGCGATATAACTGAGGAATAGCGTGCCGACCGAGCTCTTGTAGTGCTGGGGGTCACTGCTACCGATGGCCAGCAGGCCATGATGATTGAGGGTTACCAGTGCCGTCGAGCCGACCTTGCTGCCTTCGTCGCCAAACAGGAAGTTCAGCTCATGGGGGCGCAGCGCGCCGCAGACCGTCTTGCCACCGGCGAGCAGGCTGCCGATAGCATGCTGGGCCTCGGCCTGGGTGACCGTGCGCCCGACGGGGTGTGGCGTTTCGCTGTACAGAATGAGACTGACGAAGGGCACCTTGAAGCCATGGCGCAGGCTGTCTTCCACGCTGCTGACCACTTCCTCGAGGGTCGATGCATCGAGCAGGTCCAGTACAAGGCGGCGGGTCTTGTCGAACAGCCGGTCGTTGTCGCGTGCGACATCCATCAGTTCGGACAGGCGATGGCGCATCTCGATATTGCGCTCGCGGAGCAGCTTGACCTGGCGCTCTACCAGCGAGACCGTCGTGCCCATCTGGTGGGGAATGCGCAGCTCCGGGATCAGTTCTTCATTATCGACGAAAAACTCCGGATGCTGACGCAGGTACTCGGCAACGGCAGTGGCGTCGAGTGTGGAAGGGGTCGTTGTCTCGGTCATAAGCGGATCTGGCCTTCGTACACGCGTGCGGCAGGGCCGGTCATCATAACGGGCTTGCCGGGGCCTGCCCACTCGATGGTCAGGCGGCCGCCATTGAGTTCCAGTTGGACAGGCGAATCCATCCAGCCCTGGCTGATCGCGGCCACGGCTGCTGCACATGCACCCGTTCCGCAGGCTTGCGTCTCGCCGGCACCACGTTCCCAAACGCGCAGGCGCCCTCGCTTGCGATCCAGTACCTGCAGGAATCCCGCATTGACGCGCTGCGGGAAGCGAGGATGGTTTTCAACCTTTGGACCGAGCTCGCGAACGGGCGCCTGCTCGGCATCCGGTACGCGGATGACGGCATGGGGATTACCCATCGACAGTGCGCAGATCTCGAGCGTTTGTTCATCGACATCCAGCGCGTAGACGGACGCCTGTTCCGGTGCCTCGAATGGGATCTGCTCGGGCGCGAAGCGCGGAGGGCCCATATCAACGGTGACCTGGCCGTCCTGGCGCGTCTGCAGTTCGATGATGCCGCTCTTGGTCTGGACGCGTATTACTCGCTTGGCAGTGAGGCGCTTGTCCAGGACGAACCGAGCAAAGCAGCGAGCTCCGTTGCCACACTGTTCCACTTCCGATCCGTCTGCATTGAAGATCCGGTAGCGGAAGTCGACGTCCGGGTCGCTTGGGGCCTCGACGATGAGAAGCTGGTCGAAGCCCACACCCGTGTGACGATCGCTCCACTGGCGAACGTGCTTGGGTTGGATATGCGCGTGCTGGCTGACGAGGTCCAGGACCATGAAGTCATTGCCCAGCCCGTGCATCTTGGTGAAGCGCAGTAGCATGGGAAGACCTCAGGCCGGCAGCAGGCTTTCACCCGCGTACAATTCCTCGAGCGTTTCACGGCGACGGACTTCGAACGCTTGCTCCCCGTCCACCATGACCTCGGCGGCACGGCCGCGGGTGTTGTAGTTGGAGCTCATGACGAAGCCGTAGGCACCGGCGGAGCGCACGGCCAACAGGTCGCCTTCGGCCAGCGACAACTCGCGCTCCTTTGCCAGGAAGTCGCCCGTTTCGCAGATCGGGCCCACCAGATCGTACGAGCGGGATTTGCCCTCGCGCGGGGTGACCGGCACCACGTCCATCCACGCCTGATACAGAGCGGGGCGGATGAGGTCGTTCATGGCCGCATCGATGATGGCGAAATCCTTGTGCTCGGTGTGCTTGAGATATTCCACCTGCGTGAGCAGCAGGCCGGCATTGGCCACCAGGTAGCGCCCGGGTTCGAACACCAGGGTGAGCGCACGGCCTTCGATGCGCTTGCGCACCGCTGCAATGTAGTCTGCGGCTGGCGGGGGCGTTTCATCCTTGTAGCGCACACCCAGCCCACCACCGAGATCCAGGTGGCGAATCACGATGCCGCGCTCGGCCAGGCGGTCAACCAGCGCCAGCAGGCGGTCGAGGGCATCTAGGAATGGCGGCAGTGTGGTCAGCTGCGAACCGATGTGGCAGTCCACGCCGATGATCTCAAGATTCGGCAGTTCGGAGGCGCGCGCGTACACCGATTCGGCGTCCGCGATATCGATTCCGAACTTGTTTTCCTTGAGCCCGGTGGAAATGTAGGGGTGTGTGCCCGCGTCCACGTCCGGGTTGACGCGCAGGGAGATGGGCGCCTTGACACCCATCTGCTCGGCAACCTCCTGCAAGCGCTCAAGCTCGGCGGCGGACTCCACGTTAAAGCAGTGGACGCCCGCTTCCAGTGCGCGGCGCATGTCATCACGGGACTTGCCTACGCCTGAAAAAACAACCTTCGCCGGATCGCCGCCAGCCGCGATGACGCGCTCGAGCTCACCCGCCGAAACGATGTCAAAGCCGGAGCCCAGGCGAGCGAGCACATTCAGAACGCCCAGGTTCGAGTTGGCCTTGACCGCATAGCAGACAAGATGAGGCACGCCTGCGAGCGCATCGGCGTAGCTCGCATACTGCGCTTCGATATGCTGGCGGGAGTAAACGTAGGTGGGGGTGCCAAAGCGGTCCGCGATCGCGGACAACGCGACGCCTTCCGCGAAGAGCGTGCCGTCGCGGTAGTCAAAAGCTTCCATGGTGCGCTCCTCGTTATAGTTCGAACCGGTCTTTGCTGTTGCCGGCCTTGTTGTCGTCCGGAAGATACAATGGGCCCTTTTGGCCACATCCGGCGAGAGCGCCGCAAAGAACGGCGAGAGCGAGGAAGGGAAGCAGGACGCGCTTCATGAAGGAATCCTTTGTCATAAGCATGATTGCGACCGAGTATACCGACGCCCTGTCCCCTTGCCTATTCGGCAAAGGCCCGTACGGCGGGCGTTGCGGCAGACGGATGCGGCGCCAGATGGGCGCTTTGGAATTTCGTCAGAAAAGCAGATCCACCATTCCCATTGCCTTGGAGTACCACACGATGACCCTTACTGAAGCCCAGTTTCACGCCTTGGTCGACGAGGTCCAGACCCGCGTCGAAGACGTCTTCGACGATGCCGATTCCGATGTCGATCTCGAGAATGCGGGTGGCGTCCTCACGGTTCGCTTCGAGAACCGCAGCCAACTGATCCTGAGCCGCCAACCGCCATTGCGGCAGCTCTGGGTGGCAGCACGTTCGGGTGGGTTCCACTTTGACTATGACGCCGATGCCGGCGGCTGGGTGTGCCAGGGTAGTGGCGAACTGCTGGGTACGTTGCTGAGTCGTGTCGCAGAGGAGCAGGGTGGCGAGGCACTGAATTTTTCCGGGATCTGATCGCCCGATCAGCGGTCGACGACCGCGGCTCCTTGCTTATTTGATGTGCTGTGTTACGGTCCGGGAGTCGGCTATGGTCGACCCTGACACCGTAAACGTGACCCCGCTTCTTGCGAACGGCAGCTTCTCGCCTGCATCGCCCGCCGGACCCGATCCGTGCGCCGCAGGCATGCCGATTCCGTGAGCGGGGTTTTTGCTTTTCCGAACTAGCCAAGGAGCGTGTTCTCGTCATGACTACCGCACCCGCCATTACCGTTACCCGCCTGGACCTGAAACGCCTGGAGAATCTGCTCGACAGCCTGGAGGACTTTGGCCCTGCCGCCGAAGCGCTCGATGAAGAGCTGGCGCGGGCCAATGTGGTAGCGCCGGAAGAAGTACCGCCAAAGGTGGTGACCATGAATTCACGAGTGCATTGCCGTGAGGAAAGCAGTGGGAAGGACTACCACCTGACGCTCGTCTATCCGCAGGACGCGCGAACCGACGGCAACGTCTCCGTGCTGGCCCCGATGGGCAGCGCCTTGCTTGGGCTCTCGGTCGGTCAGCGCATCGATTGGCCCACGCCGGCCGGGAAGCAGATCAAGCTGACCTTGCTGGATGTCGAGTACCAGCCTGAGGCCGCGGGCGACTTCAATCGTTGAGATGACCCTGCGCCGGCCGCAGGGTCGGCGCTCAGGCGTCTTCTTCGGGCAACTCCGGCAGCGCGCGCAGCGCCAACTCGTAGCGCTCACCATCGAAGGCTCGGTTGTCGGCCATCATGGCTCGAATTTCCCAGGCCAGCACGAGCGCCATCATCTGCAGGATGTCCTCGCGTTCGTATCCCACCAGGCTCAGCTTGTTGTAAACCGCCTGCGTCGCGGGCGGTTCCCCGCTTTCGAGCTGGTTCTCGATCGCCTGGATCAGTTGTGTTTCGGCAAATGCTTCATCGTCTTCTTCGTGCACGGTTCGCTCCTCCAACGGAGTAAACAGTCTGCCACGCCGGTCGTATGCTTGGCCAAGCCCAGCGCCAGTTCGAAGCGCAGGGCGCTGTTCGAACGGATTCCAGATGATCACTTATTACGCCTTGCGTCACGGCACCTTGCAGCGTCAGGACGTGCACGACCTTTCGTCGATACCGGAGGAGGTCCTCTGGATCGACCTCATGTGCCCAACGGCTGACGAGGAGCACTTTGTCGAATCCTCACTCGGGGTCAGGATTCCGACCCGGGAAGAGATGGCAGAAATCGAAGACTCCTCCCGCTTCTACGAGGATAGCGGCACCCTCTATCTCACGCCGACCGTCATCAGTGGCATCAGCGAAGGCGCGCCAGCCAGCGAAGAGCTTTTCTTCGTCATTGGCCAATCCATCCTGGTGACCGTTCGCTACGCCGAGATGACGGCAATACGCAGCTTTCCGACGCGCGTGGGCCGGCAGCCGGAGCGGCACCGCAGTGCCGATGCCATCTTTGCGTCCCTGGTGGATGCATTCATCGACCGTATCGCTGACACGCTGGAAGACATGCAAACGCAGCTGACGCGGCTGTCCGAGCGCATATTCAGGGAACCCAACGGTAATCATGAAGAGGGTGAACTGCAGCGCGTCATCAAGCACCTGGGGCGGCACAATGCACTGCTGTCCATGCTCAGCGAGAGCCTTCTGACGTTCGGCCGACTGATCACGTTCACCCGCCTTGGGAAGAAGGAGTGGCTGGGTGAACAGGCCAGAGCTTCACTCAAGGCCGTCGAGCGCGACCTGCGCGCGCTGAGTGTCTACCAGGATCGGATGTCCGGAGAAATCGCGTTTCTTCTGGATCTGACCCTGGGCCTGATCAATATCGAGCAGAACAATATCATCAAGGTGTTCTCGATCGCCGCCGTCCTGTTCTTGCCACCGACCCTCGTGGGCACCATTTACGGGATGAACTTCGAGATCATGCCCGAACTGGAATGGACCTACGGTTACCCGCTGGCGCTGGGTGCGATGGCGGCATCGGCGGCGCTTTCCTACACCGTCTTCAAGATCAAGCGCTGGCTTTGATCAGGGCTGGATAGCATTACGGCACCCGAAGGTGCCGTAAGCAGGGATCAAGGCTTGTCTGCAAGCCGCTGCAGATTACCGTTGATCTTGAACAGCACGATCATCAGCTCGCACCAGATGCGAGCGCCGATGCAGCCGAAGAAAATCATCATCAAGCCCTGGATCAGGCTGCCGTATGGCGAGAAGATCGATGTGAGCCCGCTGATGACGGCACCGGCCAGCAGAAGCCAGTATAGGATCGTGATGATTTTCGGCGTGATCATCGAATCGAAGAAGAACAGGTCGCGCATGCGCAAGGCTCCTTTTGCTGAAGCGTGAAGCGAAGCATCAGCCCCGCGGGGTGGCGAGCTTAACAAAATGTGACAGCTGTACGCTCACTGCGCAGCATCGACTAATGCCTGCCCTGTCAGGCGATAGGTTGTCCATTCATCCTGTGGTTTTGCGCCCAGTGACTCGTAAAACTCGATCGCAGGCGTATTCCAGTCCAGCACCGACCACTCCATGCGACCACACCCGCGTTCGACGGCGTGTCGGGCAAGATACTTCAGCAACGCCTTGCCGGCGCCCAGGCCTCGGGCCTCCGGGCTGACGTAAAGGTCTTCCAGGTACAGGCCATGCTTGCCGAGCCAGGTGGAATAGTTGAAGAAATAAACGGCGTAGCCGATCGGTTCGCCGGCCCGCTCGCAAATCAGCGCGTACGATGTGCTCTCTTCACCGAAGAGGCTATCAGCAATGCCGGCAGCGTCGGTCTTTACTTCGTGCTCGGCTTTTTCATAGATAGCCAGTTCAGTGATGAAGCGCAGAATCAGCGCTGCGTCGTCGACCGTAGCGGGCCGGATGGTAACTGTCATGGGAATCTCGGCTTGTATGTGGAACGGTTTGCGAGGTGCGCCGCTCAGGAAGTGTTCGACATCAGCCAGCGAGCACCGGCCACCGATATCCGGTGGCCGGTGCTCGATACCTGTCAGCGCGTAGACAGCAGATCCCGCCCGCGTGCGACGGCCGCGCGAACTTGCGCGGGCGCAGTGCCGCCGATGTGGTCGCGTGCGTTGACCGAACCTTCCAGCGTCAGAACGGCGAAGACGTCCTCGCTGATCTGGTCGCTGAACTGCTGCAGCTCGGCGAGCGTCATTTCGGCAAGGTCCTTGTTGTTCTCCACGCCATAGCGGACGGCATGGCCGACAATTTCGTGGCAGTCGCGGAAAGGGAGACCCTTGCGTACCAGGTAATCGGCCAGGTCCGTAGCGGTGGAAAAACCGCGGCGGGCAGCCTCGCGCATCTGCTCGTGGCGCGGCTTGATCGCAGGCACCATGTCGGCGAATGCACGCAGCGAATCGCGCAAGGTGTCGGCGGCGTCGAACAGGGGCTCCTTGTCCTCCTGATTGTCCTTGTTGTACGCCAATGGCTGGCCTTTCATCAGCGTCAACAAGCCTTGGAGCGCACCGAATACACGGCCGGTCTTGCCGCGTACGAGTTCGGGTACATCGGGGTTCTTCTTCTGCGGCATGATCGAGCTGCCCGTGCAGAAACGGTCCGGCAGGTCGATGAACTGGAACTGGGCGCTTGTCCAGAGCACCAGCTCCTCGGAGAAGCGCGACAGATGCATCATTGCAACCGAGGCCGCCGCGCAGAACTCGATGGCGAAGTCGCGATCGGACACGCTGTCCAGCGAATTGCCGCCGACCGCTTCGAAGCCCAGGAGCTCGCAGGTCATCTGGCGATCAATCGGATAGGTCGTACCCGCTAGCGCGGCGGACCCCAGTGGCATGCGATTGGCGCGCTTGCGGCAGTCGACGAGTCGCTCGTGATCGCGCGAGAGCATCTCGAACCAGGCCAGCAAGTGGTGGCCGAAGGTCACGGGCTGCGCCGTCTGCAGGTGCGTAAAGCCGGGCATGATGGTTTCAGCTTCGCGCTCTGCCAGGCCCAGCAGGCCATCCTGCAGGCGCGTGATCTCCGCAAGGATGGCGTCGATCTCGTCGCGCAGCCATAGGCGGATGTCCGTCGCGACCTGGTCGTTGCGGCTGCGACCCGTGTGCAGCTTTTTGCCCGTGATGCCAATGCGTTGGGTCAGGCGGGCCTCGATGTTCATGTGAACGTCTTCGAGGTCGACGCGCCATTCGAACTGGCCGGCTTCGATCTCCGTCTGGATCTCGCGCAGCCCGGCATGGATGGCGTCACGTTCTTCTTCGGTCAGTACGCCAACCGCGGCCAGCATGGTGGCATGGGCCATCGAGCCCATGATGTCGTGGCGGTAGAGGCGTTTGTCGAAGTCGACCGAGGCGGTGAAACGGGCGACGAAAGCGTCCACGGGCTCGCTGAAGCGGCCTCCCCAGGACTGGTTGGTCTTGTCGGTGCTCATGTAGGACGGCTCGTACGATGGCGGGCTGGAAACTGCCGATGATAGCAGCCCCAGCGTCATCGAGTCGGCTACGGCGAGCCCTTGTTCACTCGGTAATGGTGTTCCATTGGCGTGCCTCGGCGGGCGCGGGGCGGCCGAACCAGTAACCCTGCCCGGCATGGCAATTGAGGTCACGCAGGAAATTCGCCTGCGCCTCGGTTTCGATGCCTTCGGCCAAGACATCCAACCCCAGGTTGAGCGCCAATGTAATCACTGATCGCGTAATAGCCACGTCTTCGGCGTCGTCTGGCAAGCCGGCAATGAAACCCTGGTCGATCTTCAGTTTCTGCACGGGAAGTCGCTTCAGGCGAAGCAGCGATGAATAGCCGGTGCCGAAATCGTCGATGGACAACCGGACACCCAGCTCTCGCAGCCGATAAAGGCTGGCCAGCGCCTGGTCAGGGTTCATCATGATCGCGCTTTCGGTGACCTCGAGCTCGAGGTAACGAGGTGGTAGACCGGATTGGGCAAGGGTGCGGGCGACACGTTCGTGAAGATCGCCCTGTCCGAAGAGCCGACTCGAAACGTTCACGGCGATGAAGTCCAAGGCGCGCCCTTCACCCAGCCATTTCTGCATCTGCCGGCATGCCTGCACCAGCACCCAGTGGTCGATGTCACCAATCAGCCCGCTTTCCTCGGCGATGGGAATGAATTCGCCTGGCGGAATGATGCCTAGCTGAGGGTGTTCCCACCGTACGAGGGACTCGAAGCCCGTCAGGCGGTGATCCGACAACCGATGGATAGGCTGATAGTGCACGCGAAGCTCATCGTTGCTGAGCGCCACGCGTAGTGCACTGGTCATCTCCACGCGGCGGCGTGCGTGTTCCGTTAGCTCCTGACTATAGAAGGCGAAGCCCTCCCGGCCGCTGGCCTTTGCCTTGAATAACGCCGAGTCGGCATTGCTCATGAGCTGCTCGACAGTTTGTGCGTCGTCCGGGTAGAGGCTGAGGCCGAGGCTGGCACTGACGAACAGTTCTCGATCGTCGACAAGGAAGGGAGCGCGGAATCCTTCCAGCACGCGCTCGGACAGCGCCGCAGCCTGGCTCAGGCGTGTGCACGGTTCATAGAGCACTGCAAACTCGTCCCCACCCAAGCGGGCCATGGAGGTCCCTGGCTGGAGTCTGGACAGCAGGCGGTCGGCCACGGCTTTTACCAGCAGGTCCCCCTTGGCATGGCCGAGGCTGTCGTTGATGTGCTTGAAATGGTCGAGGTCGATCAGCAGGACCGCAGCGCCGCCATCAGCACCTTGTCGGTCCAGCGCCAACTGGACGCGCTCGCTGAAGAGAAGTCGATTCGGCAGTTGCGTCAGGGGGTCGTGGTGGGCAAGGAAGGCGAGGTCCCGTTCGGAGCGTTTGCTCGCCGTAATGTCTGAAAACACCGCAACATAGTGCGTTACCTGGCCCTGCTCATCGGGCACGGCACTCAGCGTCTGCCAGAGCGGGAAGAGGGTTCCATCCTTGCGGCGATTCCAGATCTCCCCACTCCAGGACCCCGTCGCGTGCAGCTGATCCCACAGTGCCTGGTAGAAATGGCCAGGGTGTCGGCCGGACTTCAGAATGCGTGGGTTCTGGCCGATGATATCGTCGGGAGCGTACCCGGTGATACGGCTGAACGCCGGGTTCACGTGGACGACGCGCGAGTGGGCATCTGTCACCAGTACGCCTTCCTGTGTGCTCCGAAAGACCGCTGCCGCCTGTCGGAGCGTGTCGTGCTGCGCGCATCGTTTCTGCCGCTCCGCTTCGGCCTTGGCGGCGCTGCTTCGTAGCAGCCCATAAGCAGCACCCGCCGAGGCCAGTACGAGTGCGAGGGTAAGCGGTGTATGCCAAGCGGCCAGGTCGCTCGAAAGCCCCGTGGTTAGCGCATCTCCGTAGAAGATCCAGGCTGTGGCTATGGCTACATATATAAGGCAGCAGGCAAGGGCACGGCGAGGAACTGACATGAATACCTGATCGAAGTGGTGGGAAAAGAGTCGACGGGGACGGATTATAAGGACGCTTCCGACACATTCTCATCAAAAAGACGGACTGGTAATCCTGGAGGGCTCAGTGATAATGCGGACACGCTCGTTCTCGAGCCCTGTTCCAACCACCGAGGGCTACCCTATTCATGTGGTACAACGGTCTACTTGATCTCTCCGTCTGGCAGCTGGTTGCCGTCACGCTGGTGGTCACGCATATCACCATCGTCAGCGTCACGGTTTATCTGCATCGCTATTCGGCGCACCGCTCGCTGGAGCTGCATCCGGCACTCAAGCACTTTTTCCGCTTCTGGCTGTGGCTTACCACGGCCATGAACACCCGTGAGTGGACGGCTATCCACCGCAAGCATCACGCAAAATGCGAAACCGAAGACGACCCGCACAGCCCTGTCGTCAAGGGTCTGGGTACGGTCATGCGCCGTGGCGCAGAGCTTTACAAGGCCGAAGCCAAGAACGAAGAGACGCTACGTATCTACGGCAAGAACTGCCCGGACGACTGGATCGAGCGCAAGCTGTACAGCCGCTACCCGAACCTGGGTATCGTTTTCATGCTCTTGATCGACCTTGCGTTGTTCGGTGCGCTGGGCCTTACCGTCTGGGCCGTTCAAATGATCTGGATTCCATTCTGGGCGGCCGGTGTCGTCAATGGTCTCGGTCATGCCATTGGTTACCGCAATTTCGAGTGCCGGGATGCCGCCACCAACCTGGTGCCATGGGGCATCATTATTGGCGGTGAAGAGCTGCACAACAATCACCACACGTATCCCAACTCAGCGAAGCTGTCCGTACGCAAATGGGAGTTCGATATGGGCTGGGCCTGGATCCGGCTCTTCAGCATCCTGAAGCTCGCGAAGGTGCAACGCGTGGCGCCCATTGCGCATCGCGTCGAGGGCAAGGGGCAGCTGGACATGGATACGGCGATGGCCATCCTTAATAACCGGTTCCAGATCATGGCGCACTACCGCAAGACGGTGATCGCACCGCAGGTGAAGCATGAGCTGTCGCTCGCCGACAAGTCGTCCCACCACCTTTTCCGCCGCGCAAAATCCTTGATGTCCCGCGAAACGAGCCTGTTGCGCGAGCAGCATCACACCCGCTTGCAGGCCGTGCTCGAGCAGAGCCACGCGCTAAAGGTGGTCTATGAGAAGCGTCTGGCGCTGCAGTCGATCTGGGTGCGCACCAGCAGCAACGGGCACGAAATGCTGGCAGCGATCAAGGAGTGGATCCAGGAAGCGGAGGCCAGCGGAATCAATGCGCTGACCGAGTTCGCGGATCAACTGAAGACCTATTCACTTCGTCCGGCATCAGCGCCCGCACCTTAAAAGTGAGCGGTGTGTCACGTTCCGGATAGGCGGCACCGTTCGACTGATAAAAAGCCCGCGAAAGCGGGTTTTTTTTTGGGATTTTGCTGTCAGAGCCACATTCGATCCGTAGTAGAGAGTCGCGCCATGGATGATGCCGCCGGCCATTCAACAGAACTGGAACAATTGACACTTGCCTTGCTGCACAGCAGGGGCGAGGTCGAGCGGCTGCGTGAACGTGAAGAAATGTTCAGCAGCCTGCTGGGTAGCGTAAATGCGGTGCTGTGGGCCTTCGACTGGAAGGCCCAGCGCTATACGTATGTCAGTCCCGCGTATGAACGTGTTTTTGGCCGCTCCGCCGCGCTGCTGCTTGCAGACTATGGCGAGTGGCGCAACAGCATCTATCCGGATGACTTGGATTACGCCGAGCAGAGCCTCGCGGAAGTGCTGGTGAAGGATGCGATGGAGGGGCGCGAGTACCGGATCATTCGTAGCGATGGCCAGGTCCGCTGGCTGAGCGACAAGTGCTTCGTCAGCCGCCGCGAAGGCGATAGCGATAGCGACGTCGTCATCGTCGGCATTGCCGAAGACATCACTGAAAAGAAGCAGCTCGAGGGCGAGTTGCATCGGCTCGCGACTACGGACGTGCTGACCCAGAGCAGCAACCGGCGGCATTTTTTCGATTGCGCGCTACGTGAGTTCGAGTTGGCCCGCGAGTTCGGTAGCCCGCTGGCGTTCCTGCTGCTCGATATCGATGACTTCAAGAAGATCAATGACCGCTACGGTCACCAGATGGGCGACCAGGTGCTGCAGCGCATCGCGCAGTCGGGATCCAACGTGCTACGTCGCGGCGATCTCTTCGGGCGCATTGGTGGGGAGGAGTTTGCTGCGCTGCTCCCTGGGTGTACGCCCGACCTGGCCTTGCAAATTGCTGAGCGCCTGCAACGGGAAGTTCAGCGTCTTCATTTCCCAACCGAGCAGGGCGGCTTTGGCGTCACATTGAGCCAAGGACTGACCAATTTGCGTGCAACCGACCTGTCTCTCGACGCCATGTTTGGCCGCGCGGACGCAGCCATGTACCAGGCCAAGCGTTCGGGCAAGAACCAGATCATTACGGCCGAAGACGACATCGAGCATCCCGGCGGCGGATGACGCCAGTCGGCACCTTAAGTTCAGCAAGACTTCTTTTTTTCCCAAAAGATGGCATGCTAGGCGCGTCTCGAGCTCTGACAGGGGGTTTTGTCAGGCTTGGATAGCGCCTAATGCTGGGCGTTGCGCTGAATAAGAGGATGTCGGGACGTAACGTCGTGAGTCAGGCAACCGCGACTTCGCACTCTGCAGACGCTGCCATGGGTTCGCCCTGGTCGTTGTCGGGGAGCGGGCGCTGGTCAGGGCTGACCATGTAGTCACGATTCGCAGCCAACAGCGATTGACCGCCCCGGTAGATGCCGGGTCCGTTGCACGTGATCTCTACACACACCATTGGAGACAACAAGAACATGCTCAAGACGAAACTGGGATTTGCCATTTCCGCAGCGACGCTTGGAATGGCCTTGAGCCAGACCGCATCTGCCGACTTCATTGGCGACAGCAAAGCCAACGTCAGCCTGCGTAACTTCTACTTCAACAACGACAACCGTAGTGGCACCGCTGCTCCGTCCAAGACGGAAGAGTGGGGTCAGGGTTTCATGGTCGACTACAAGTCGGGCTTTACCGAAGGCACCGTTGGCTTTGGCCTGGATGCGCTGGCACTCGTAGGCCTCCGTCTGGATGGCGGCCGCGGCCACCACCAGGGCAGCTCGATGATCCCTGACAAGAGCGACGGATCCGCGCGTGACGAGTGGAGCCATGCTGGCGCCAACGCCAAGGTGCGTTTCTCCAAGACCACTGCGACCTACGGCAATGCACTAATGCCGAAGCTGCCGATCCTGGTAGCGAACGACGGTCGTCTGTTGCCACAAACCTTCGAAGGCGGCATCGTCACTTCGAACGAGATTGATGGTCTGACGCTGACTGCTGGCCAGATCGAGCACGCCGTAGGCCGTGCATCGACCAACCGTACCAGCCTGTCCGTTGCCGGTGCTTCTCAAGACAGCAACCAGTTCCGCTTCGCTGGCGCCGACTGGAAGCCGATGAAGGACCTGACCGCTCAGTACTACTTCGCCAACCTGGACGACTTCTACAAGCAGCACTTCCTGGGCCTGACCCACACGCTGCCGATCGCTGACAAGCAGTCGCTGAAGACCGACCTGCGCTACTTCCGCACCCGCGGCGAAGGCGAGAACAGCAAGGGCACCGCTGGCTATCGTTTCGGTGGTTACACCCACAACAACGACGGCAAGATCGACAACAACACCTGGAGTGCTGCATTCACATACAGCATCGACAGCCATGCCATCATGCTGGGCCACCAGCGTGTGTCGAACAACAGCAACTTCGCTCAGCTGAACCAGGGCAACATCGGCGAAGGTGCTGGCGGTGCCAGCGTTTACCTGCTGACTGACCGTCAGATCAACTCCTTCAGCCGCGCTGGCCAGAACACCACGTTCGGTCAGTACAGCTATGACTTCGCTGCCCTGGGTGTACCGGGTCTGAAGACATCGCTGGCTTACCTGAAGGGCGTCGACGGCCGCGCCAACAACGGCAACCGTGGCGACGAGTGGGAGCGTGACCTGACCGTTGAGTACGTCATCCAGAATGGCGCTGCGAAAGGTCTGGGCTTTGCCTGGCGTAACGCGTCGTACCGTTCGGGTATCGACGGTGTTCGCGATCAGGACCAGAACCGCGTAATCGTCAGCTACACCCTGTCGCTGCTGTAACAGGCAACGCATGAAGAACCCGCACCGGCCTCGGCCGATGCGGGTTTTTTTATGCCTTGTTGATTTGAGGTAACGTCGTAATCATTGTGAAAGTTGGACGTCTACCAAAAGAGGCGTGCTGTTCAGGGTGTTCAAGTGGAAGGAAGCCCCTAATGGGACTCCCTCGTCTCGTCAGCCGAGAATCGCGTTGAAGATCAGCAGGGTGACCAGCGCGGTAGACCAGCCGAGGGTCGACGGAACGGACCACGTCAGCAATTGCTGTTTCGCCTGCGTAACGCCGAGCAGCCGGTTCACTACCCAGAAGTAGCTATCATTGAAATAGCTGAACATCATCGAGCCGATGGCGGCAGCCTGTGCGGCGAAGACGATATTCACGTCGGGTATCGTGGCGAGGATTGGGGCCGAGATCGACGCGCCGGTGATCATCGCAACCGTACCGCTGCCCTGAATGAGTCGGACCAGCGAAGAAATCACAAACGGGATCAGCACCGCAGGCAGGGGAAGGGTCGCTACCCACTCGCCAATGTACTGCCCGGCACCGCTGTCGCGCAGGACGGCGCCCATCGCGCCGCCCGCACCGGTGACCAGCAGGATGATGCCGGCGCTTTCGACGCCCTTTTCCATCTCCCGGATCACTTCTTCGCGCGGCATTCTCGGTACCAGCCCATAGATGGCGACAATGACGCCAAGCCCTACGGCGATGACCGGGTTTCCGATAAACGTGATGATCTGCCCAACCGTGCCCTGAGTCACCGCGGTCGCGATGCCTTGCTTGCCCAGCGCAGTGGCGAGTGTGTTGATAAAGATGAGGAGGATAGGCAAGGCGATAGGCAGCGCAGAAAGCCACAGAGGCGGTAGCTTCGCTTCGCGTTCTTCCGCTCGCGCCAGGATCTGCTGATACGCTTGGCGGGTTTGCGCTTCGTCGGGCGCCGCGCCGAGGCTCGCTTCGATGCGCGGGCCCATATAGCGGGCATAGGCGATCAGCACGAACATCGCCGGAATGGTGAAAATGACGCCCCAGAGGATCATCAGGCCGATATCGATCCCGAAGATACCTGCAACGCCCAGCGGGCCGGGGGTGGGCGGGACGGCATGGTGGGTCAGCATCAGCCCGCCTGCGAGGGCGATGCCGAGCGTGACCATCGACTTGCCGCTCGTACGGGCGAGCGCCCTGACCAGCGGATTGAGGATGACGAATGCCGAGTCGCAGAAGATAGGCACCGAAACGATATACCCGGTGATGAGCATCGCCCACTCCTCGCGCTTGTTTCCCAGCCAGCGAATGAAGCTGTAGGCCATGCGCTCGGCAGCGCCCGAGATTTCCAGTAGGCGCCCCATCATGACGCCGAAGCCGATCACCAGCCCGATCGTGGACAGCGTGGCGCCGAAACCCGTCGTGATGCTTTTGACCAGTGCATCCGGCGCCATGCCGCCCACGAGGCCGGCAATGGAGGTGGCGATGACCAATGCCAGTAGCGCGTGGATACGTGTTCGGAGAACCAGGACGATCAGGATAACGATAGCCAGTACGAGACCGACCATGAGTTGCGGCCCAGCCGCGGCGGATGCACCTGTCATGACATACCCTCTTGTTCTTATTGGTGGGAACGGTGTCTCTGTGGTCCGCTACGCCGCGGACGCACGTTGATGAGCCTGGACGAGCGCGTCGATGCCATCGTCAACCGCAAAGCCCAGCTTTAACGGGCGGTCGATATCGAAATCGCCGGGCCAGCTACAGACGATGCGCTGAATACGTTCATCGGGTTCCAGTGTTACGCGCGCCCGAGCTTCAGGTCCGGCGAGGCGCTCTAGGCTCTCGAGCATGTCGCTCACGGTCACACATATGCCCGGTAGATTGAGGGTACGGTGAGCGCCCAACGCCTCACCATCCACGCGCCCCGCATGGACGAGGTTCCGGATGACGGTCTGAGGCGAGCACAGCCACAGCTGAGTATCCAGCGGTACGGGGCAGGCGCTCGGCTCACCGGCTAGCGGCTCGCGAATGATGCCACTGGCGAAGGATGACGCGGCCGCGTTTGGCCGCCCCGGGCGAACCGAGATGGTCGGCAGGCGGCATACGCGCCCGTCGATGAAACCCTTTCGCGAGTAATCGTTGACCATGAGTTCGCCAATGGCCTTCTGCGCGCCATATGACGATTGAGGCATGGGGGCCTGCGTTTCAGCGACGCGCTCCGGGAGCGTGCCACCGAAGACCGCAAGGGAGCTGGCAAAGACGAATTTGGGTTGTCGTGCCCGCTGGCGGCAGGCTTCGAGCAACGCACGTGTCGCGTCGAGATTCACCCGCATGCCCAGATCGAAATCGGCCTCGGCCTGGCCGCTGACGATCGCCGCCAGGTGGTACACGTGGGAGACCTTCGTGTCGATGCAGCCCGCAAGCCGCTCAGGATCTGAGACGTCGCCGGTGATGGAACGGACCCGCGGGTCGTTAACCGGGCAGGGGGCGAGATCGATGGAAACAATGTCAGGCGTAGGGCCAGCGATATCGCCTGCGTCTGTTTGGAGCAGAGCTTGGATCAGTTGGCTGCCGAGAAAGCCAGCGCCACCGGTAACGACGATTGTCATCGAGCGGTCTCCGTGCGAGGAGAATGCCGGGTACTGCTGCGTGAACGCGTCCCGGATTCTTGTTGTTGTGGGTAGACGTGACAAACAGTTGTCAGGTTGTATGATGAATTTATGCGCGGTGCAACCGGTACCGCAAGAGGACCTTCTTCAAGACATGAAAAACATGCTGGGCTCGATGACGCAAACGCCGAAATTAGCGGAGCAGCTGGCGGGTTCACTCTCCCAGGCGATCCATGACGGTGAACTTGCGGCGGCGAGTCGCCTGCCGACCGAGCAGGCGCTATGCGAGCAATACGGCGTAAGCCGCACCGTCGTCCGTGAGGCCATATCGATGCTCAAGCGCGAGGGCCTCGTCGCGTCTCATCAGGGGCGCGGTACCTACGTCGCAGCCGAGCCATCGGTCTCGTTGCGGTTGCCATCGCCGGGCGGCCAGCTCGATGCGGTGGTCGATATTCTTGAGATTCGCAGTGGGCTCGAGGTCAAGGCGGCTGGCCTCGCTGCGGAGCGCCGTACCGACGCCCAGCTGCGTGGGATGCGTAACGCGCTGGAAGAGCTGGCTGATGCCGTTGCACGTGGCGAGGATGGCGTTCGTGAGGATCTTGCTTTCCACCGCACTGTGGTAATGGCCACGGGCAATCGCCATTTCGTGGCAACCATCGAGTTTCTGCACCAGCTCCTCTTTCATGCAATCAGCGTTACTCGCCGCAATGAAGCCCGTATCCCTGCCTACATGATGCAGGTGGATCAGGAGCACTCAGCGTTGTACGAGGCGATCGCAAGGCAGGATGCAGACGCGGCGCGCCTGGCTGCCGCGACGCATGTTGCCAGCGCTGAGCGCCGCCTGAGGGAGGGCGCCGGCAGCTGAATACGCGCGTCTCATTCCATTCATAAGAACAAGAGGACTTCGAAGATGACCGAACAAATGATCGGCGTGATCGGGCTTGGCTCGATGGGATCTGGCATGGCGCGCTCACTGTTGAGCGCAGGGTTGCCGGTCTGGGGATACGACGTACTACCGGCCGGGCGTGAGCGCTTTGCCAAAGACGGCGGTCATGTTCCGTCTGCACCGGGTGAGCTCGCATCGCGCACCGAAGTCCTTTTCATTGTCGTCGTGAACGCCGCGCAAACGGAAAGCCTGTTGTTTGGTGAGGAAGGTCTGGCGCCTTTGCTGACGCCCGGTACTGTCGTGGTGAGCTGCGCGACCGTGTCCGCCACCTCGGCGCGCCTTATCGCCGAGCGCCTGGCGGAGCGCGAAGTGTACATGCTCGATGCGCCCATTTCCGGCGGTGCTGCGCGCGCCGCCAGTGGTGATCTGACGGTGATGGCGTCCGGTGCGGCTGTTGCATTCGACCGCGCAGCCAAGGCGCTGGATGCGGTTGCGAGCAAGGTCTACCGATTGGGTGATGCGCCCGGCCAGGGTTCGCAGGTGAAGCTCGTGAATCAGCTACTTGCGGGTGTGCACATTGCGGCTGCAGCCGAGGCCATGAGCTACGGTATTCAGCAGGGCTGTGATCCCCAGGTGCTTTACGACGTGATCAGCCACAGCGCTGGCAATTCCTGGATGTTCGAAAACCGCGTCCCGCATCTGCTGGCCGGTGATTATAGCCCACGCTCGGCCGTGGATATCTTCGTGAAGGATCTGGGCCTCGTATTGGAAACGGCGCAACAGGCACCGTTTCCTTTGCCCTTGTCCGCCGCAGCGCATCAGATGTTCAAGCAAGCATCGGCGGCAGGCCTCGGCCGCGAGGACGATATCGCCGTCGCAAAGATATTTCCGGGCATCCGCTTGCCTGGACAGGAGCGTTGATCATGCCATTGCTTGGTTGCATTGCAGATGACTTCACTGGGGCGACGGACCTGGCAAGCATGCTGGTTCGCGGCGGTGCCCGTTGTGTACAGACCATCGGGGTCCCGAGTGACGATGTCGTGCTGGGCGAGGTGGACGCTATCGTTGTGGCACTCAAGACGCGCACTGAGCCCAAGGAACATGCCGTTCAGGAGTCACTGAACGCGCTCCAATGGTTACAGCGCCAGGGTTGCCAGCAGTTCTACTTCAAATACTGTTCGACCTTTGATTCGACGTCCGAAGGCAACATCGGCCCCGTGACCGACGCGCTGCTCGACGCGCTGGGCGAGTCCTTTACCATTGCCTGTCCGGCGCTACCTGAGAACCGTCGAACGGTGTTCAACGGGTATCTCTTCGCCAACGATGTTCCGCTCAACGAAAGCGGTATGCAGGATCATCCGCTAACCCCCATGCGTGACGCGAACCTCATGAGAGTGCTGACCCCACAGACGCGCCACTCGGTAGGCCTGATCGACTATCGCTGCCTGGAAGCGGGCCCAGAGGCAGTGCGCGTACGAATTGAGTCGCTACGCGCCGAGGGCACCGGGATTGCCGTTTGCGATGCGATCGAGAACCGCCATCTGGACGTGCTTGGCGCTGCGTGTGAAGGGCTCAGGCTGGTGACCGCCGGGTCCGGGCTCGCGCTCGGCCTCGCCTCCCGATGGCGAGCGTGCGGTGCGCTTGGCCAGGGCGATGACATGCAGAGCCTTGCAGCGCCGGTCGGGCGGCAGGCCATCCTGAGCGGAAGTTGCTCACGCATGACCCTGAGCCAGCTCGAGCAGGCCAAGGCGCATTATCCGGCTTATTACCTCGATCCTCATGCGCTGATGGCCAAGCCTGAAGGCGCTATCGAAGACGCCCTTGCCTGGTCAGCGGCACAGCGCCCTGACAAGCCTGTACTGCTCTATGCAAGCAGTAACCCCGAACAGGTCCAGCATGCTCAGCGTCAATATGGTGTCGCGCTCGTTGGCGAGCGCATCGAGTCCGCCATGGCTCAGATTGCTCAGCGCTTGGTAAGGGAGCAGGGCGTCGGCCAGCTGCTGGTGGCCGGCGGCGAGACCTCCGGTGCAGTGGTCCGCGCGCTGGGCGTGCAGGCGCTGCATATTGGCCCGTCGATCGCGCCAGGCGTTCCCTGGACACAATCTCGAACAGACTCGATGCCACTGACGGTGGCGCTTAAGTCGGGCAACTTCGGTGGCCTGGATTTCATGGTCAAGGCCTGGGAGGTGCTGGATGGCAAATGAACACCAGTTGCGCGAACGCATTGCGGACCTCGGGCGATCGCTGTATCTGCGCGGATTGAGTCCCGGGGCCTCGGGCAACATCAGCGCACGGCTCGATGACGGTTGGCTGCTCACGCCGACGAATGCGTGCCTGGGCGAACTGGACCCCGCCGATATCGCAAAGCTGGATTGGGACGGGAATCACCTGGCCGGCAAGCCGGCGTCGAAGGAAGCATTCCTCCATCGGGCGATGTACGAAGGACGTGAGTCTTCCGGTGCTATCGTTCACCTGCACTGCACACATTCAGCCGCCGTCTCCTGTTTGGACTGTCTGGACCCGGCTTCTTGCCTTCCGCCGCTCACGCCCTATTTCGTGATGCGGGTAGGGCGCCTGCCGCTCATTCCCTACCATCGCCCTGGTGACGCGGGCCTGGGCGAGGCCATTCGCGGGTTGGCCGGCAAGCACAGCTCCGTCCTGTTGGCGAACCACGGTCCGGTTGTTTCCGGCAAAGACCTTGAGTCGGCGACCTACGCCATCGAGGAGCTCGAAGAGACGGCCAAGCTTTACCTGCTTTTGAGACAGCAGCCGGCACGGGTGCTGAACGACGAACAGATCGAAGAGCTTCGCCAAGCCTTCGGCGCCGAGTGGTGACCTTATGCCCCGATTCGCTGCAAACCTCAGCATGCTGTTCAATGACGCGCCCTTCCTGGACCGTTTCGAGCGCGCCGCCGCCGCGGGCTTCAGGGGTGTCGAATACCTGTTTCCCTATGAGCATTCCGCGTCGGAAATCGGCCAGCGTCTACAGACTTATCGCCTGGAGCAAGTGCTCTTCAACCTGCCGCCTGGCGACTTTGCCGCGGGAGAGCGGGGCATTGCAGCGTTGCCTGGCCGCGAGACCGAATTCCGTGAAAGCGTGGGAGAGGCACTGGAATATGCGCTGGCGCTCGGCTGCAAGCGGCTGCACGCCATGGCCGGGCTCGTTGCTGACGATGAGCAGCGAAGCCGGATGCGAGACTGCTATCTGGAAAACCTGCGATACGCGGCGCGCACCCTTGCGCCCCATGGGATTACATTGCTGATCGAGCCTATCAACACCCGCAGCATGCCGGGCTATTTCCTCAATCATCAGGCTGACGCGCATGCCATTCGCGCCGAGCTGGATGAGCCGAATCTACGCGTGCAGTACGACTTTTTTCATGCGCAGATAATGGAGGGCGATCTGCTCGAAGGTTGGCGTCGTGGACGCGATGCTATCGGGCACATCCAGATCGCAGGCGTGCCAGATCGGCACGAGCCTGATGAGGGTGAGGTGAATTACCCATGTCTCTTCCAGGCGCTGGAGAGGGAGGGATATGACGGCTGGATTGGGTGCGAATACATGCCACGCGGGCGCACCGAAGATGGCCTGGGTTGGTTCGCGGCCTGGCGCGGGCGATAGTCGCTCCCCTTACGCCGGGACGCCAGGGCCCGTTACCCACGCGGTCATAGTTGGAAGATTCCAGCACAGGCGGCACACAGCGGCCGGCTGAAGCCAAACCTACAGGCATGAGGACGAGGGCTGGAACAAAAACGCCATGCATCAGCATGGCGTTTTTATGCGTCGATCATCACACCGTATGCAGGTACCAGTTGTATTCGAGGTCCGAGATCGAGTGCTCGAATTCCTCCAGCTCGCTTTCCTTGCACGCGACGAAGATGTCGATGTACTCGGGGCTGATATAGCGGTTGATGATCTCGCTGTCGTCGAGCTGCCGGAGCGCGTCGCGCAGGTTGTTCGGCAAGCACGGTTCCATCTGCTCGTAGGCGTTGCCCACCACCGGAGCGCCGGGCTCGACCTGGTTGGTCAGGCCATGGTGGATGCCGGCGAGAATCGCGGCCATCATCAGGTAAGGGTTGGCATCGGCCCCGGCAACACGGTGCTCAAGCCGGACGGCCTCGGAGGCCCCCGTTGGTACGCGCAGGGCAACCGTGCGGTTATCCAGGCCCCAGCTCGGTGCATTGGGCACATAGAATTGCGCGCCGAAACGGCGGTACGAGTTCACGTTAGGGCAGAGGAAGGCCATTGAAGCCGGCATGGTCTCGAGCACACCGCCGACCGCGTGGCGCAACGCGGCGTTCTGCTCGGGATCATCACTGGCGAAGATGTTGTTGCCGTCCTTGTCCAGTAGCGAAATATGTACGTGCAGTCCGTTGCCCGCCTGGCCCGGGTAGGGCTTGGCCATGAAGGTGGTATCCATCTCATGGTCGTAGGCGATGTTTTTCACGAGGCGCTTCAGCAGCACGGCGTGATCGCAGGCCTTCAGCGCATCTTCGGTGTAGTGAAGGTTGACCTCGAATTGCGCAGGTGCACTTTCCTTGACGATGGCGTCGGCCGGCAGGCCCTGCACTTTTGCCCCTTCCAGCATGTCCTGCAGGCAGTCCGCGTACTCGTCCAGGTCGTCGATCAAATAGACCTGCGTCGAGTGCGGGCGCTTGCCTGAGATGGGAGAGCGTGGCGGCTGTGGGCGCCCGTTCACGTTTTCCTGGTCGATCAGGTAAAACTCGAGTTCGAACGCGGCGCAGATGGTCAGGCCCATCTCGTCGAACTTCTCGACGACGCTACGCAGGACTTCACGGGGATCGGCAAAGAAAGGCCGACCATCGAGTTCGTGCATGGTCATCAGTAGTTGGGCGGTGGGGCGTTTCTGCCAGGGCTCGCTGCTGAGCGTGCCGGGGATGGGATAGCAGATTCGGTCCGCATCGCCGATATCCAGCCCAAGGCCGGTGCTTTCGACGGTGGAGCCATTGATGTCGAGGGCAAAGAGTGAAGCGGGGAGATTGATGCCTTTTTCGTAGACCTTGGTGAGACTGGCGCGCTCGATGCGCTTGCCACGAACCACCCCATTCATATCTGCAATGAGGAGATCTACGAACTGCACCTCGGGATGTTCCTCAAGGAACGCGTTCGCTTCTTCCAGCTGAACGGCACGCGGGGGTACCGACATGATGCAACACCTGTGTTGTTAAAAATTTCAATCATTCGAACCGCTGTATGGAGTCAATCCGAAACCCCATGGCCTGTCAATAGCGGTCCAGTGCGCCCCAAAAATGGGCTCGAATGGCCTTTTTTGGAGCAACAGCCGAAGCCGGTCCATCTGGCTTGGGCGCTACGGTTGGCGGGCCTTGGCGTGGGTGTGTTCAATTTTTTACACCCGTGTTGTGGAAAAAAATGAACGGCGCTAAGCTCGATTCAGACCCACAACAGCACAGATCGGTGCCTCATGTCTCGCCCGCCCATCGTTGGTGTGACCGCATGCAGCAAGCAACTCGGTCCGCATCCTTTTCATATTGCCGGCGACAAGTACGTACGAGCGGTCTCGCTCGGCGCCGGAGGCATGCCCCTGATCATACCCGCTCTTGGTGACCTTCTGGACGTCGACGCGCTGCTGGAGAGTCTCGACGGGCTTTTGTTCACCGGGTCCCCATCCAATGTGCAGCCATACCTCTATCACGGGCCTGACAGCGATCCCGGCACGCTCCACGACCCCGAGCGGGACAGTACGACACTGCCGCTGCTCAAGCGCGCGGTAGCGCTTGGCATCCCTGTACTTGGCGTATGCCGGGGCTTTCAGGAGATGAACGTGGCTTTTGGTGGGTCTTTGTATCAAAAGGTTCATGAAGTCGGGTGCTTCATGGACCATCGTGAACCCCACGATGAGCCCATTGAGGTTCAATATGCGCCCGTGCATTCGCTGAAGGTGCAGCCGGGCGGGGTGCTCGAATCCCTTGGCTTGCCTGGCGAGTTCCAGGTCAATTCCATTCATGCTCAGGGCATTCAGACACTGGCGCCCGGCTTGCGCGTCGAGGGGCTCGCGCCTGATGGCTTGATCGAGGCCGTATCCGTAGAAGGCGCGCCTGCCTTTGCCTTGGGGGTGCAATGGCACCCAGAGTGGCAAGTGCGCTCCAATCCGCAGTATCTCGCCATCTTCCAGGCCTTCGGCGAGGCCTGTCGCGAGCGGGCGAGGTCGCGCTGAGCCGGCGCCGAGCGCCGGTATCCGGGGTGGCCTGGCAGACGAATGCGGCAGCAGCCGGATGCGTCGCATAACGGGTACCTCAAAAACTAGAGGTCTTTATGACTACCACGCTAGACCAGCTAACAAGCTGGCTGAAAGAACGAAAGATCACCGAAGTGGAATGCCTGATCAGCGACCTGACCGGTATCGCCCGCGGCAAGATCTCGCCTACCAACAAGTTTCTCGACGAGAAGGGCATGCGGCTGCCGGAAAGTGTACTGCTGCAGACCGTGACCGGCGATTACGTCGAGGATGACATCTACTACGACCTGCTCGATCCGGCGGACATCGACATGTTCTGCCGTCCCGATGCCGGGGCCATTTACATGGTGCCCTGGGCGATCGAGCCGACAGCGATGGTCATTCACGACACCTTCGACAAGATGGGCAATCCCATCGAGCTGTCGCCGCGCAATATCCTCAAGAAGGTCCTCAAGCTGTACGCCGACCACGGATGGCGCCCAATCGTCGCGCCGGAAATGGAGTTCTACCTGACCAAGCGCTGTGAAGACCCGGACCTTCCGTTGCAGGTCCCACTCGGCCGCTCTGGCCGTCCGGAAACCGGTCGCCAGTCCTTCTCCATCGATGCGGCCAACGAGTTCGACCCGTTGTTCGAGGACATGTATGACTGGTGCGAGATGCAGGAGCTCGACCTGGATACCCTCATCCATGAGGAAGGCCCTGCGCAGATGGAAATCAACTTCCGTCACGGCGATGCGCTGCACCTGGCTGACCAGATCACCGTATTCAAGCGCACCATGCGCGAAGCCGCACTCAAGCACAACGTGGCCGCGACCTTCATGGCCAAGCCCATCACGGACGAACCCGGCAGTGCAATGCATCTGCACCAGAGCGTCGTTGATATGGAGACGGGCAAGAACATCTTCTCGACCGAAGACGGGGCGATGAGCGAGCTGTTCCTGCACCACGTCGGCGGCCTTCAGAAGTTCATTCCGGAGCTGCTGCCGCTATTCGCGCCGAACGTGAACTCGTTCCGTCGCTTCCTGCCGGATACCTCAGCGCCGGTGAACGTCGAATGGGGTGAAGAGAACCGTACGGTAGGCCTTCGCGTACCTGACGCATCACCTCAGAACCGCCGGGTGGAGAACCGCCTCGCCGGTGCGGACGCCAACCCCTATCTCGCCATTGCCGCGAGCCTGCTCTGTGGCTACATCGGGATGGTTGAGGGGATTCGGCCCAGCGCCCAGGTCAAGGGCCGTGGTTACGAGCGGCGCAATTTGCGGCTGCCGCTGACCATCGAGGATGCGCTGGAGCGCCTCGAAAACTGCAAGGCGATCGAAAAATACCTCGGCGAAAAATTCATCCGCGGGTACGTCGCGGTCAAGCGCGCCGAGCACGAGAACTACAAGCGAGTCATCAGCTCATGGGAACGCGAGTTCCTGCTGTTCTCGGTATGACGTTCAGGCGGTGTCGCAGGCACCGCCTCTTTCTCTCAAGGACATGATTCGTCCAATTAGAAGCAGGAGGCCAGACATGACCAACCAGACGCGCGAATGGCAAGACCTCAGCCGCGACCATCACCTGCCGCCCTTCACCGACTACAAGCAGCTCAACGCCAAGGGCGCACGCATCATTACACGTGCCGAGGGCGTGTACCTCTGGGACAGCGAGGGCAATAAGATCCTCGACGGGATGGCCGGGCTCTGGTGTGTCAATGTCGGCTATGGACGCAAAGAGCTGGCTGACGCGGCGTATCGCCAGATGCAGGAGCTGCCGTACTACAACCTGTTTTTCCAGACCGCCCATCCACCGGCACTTGAGCTTGCCAAGGCGATCGCAGATGTCGCGCCGGAAGGCATGAACCATGTGTTCTTCACGGGTTCGGGCTCCGAGTCCAACGATACCGTGCTGCGCATGGTGCGCCATTATTGGGCAACCAAGGGTCAGCCTCAGAAGAAGGTCGTGATCGGTCGCTGGAACGGTTACCACGGCTCCACCGTCGCCGGCGTTAGCCTCGGCGGCATGAAAGCACTGCACGGACAGGGTGATCTACCGATCCCGGGTATCGAGCATATCCCGCAGCCGTACTGGTATGGCGAGGGCGCCGACATGTCGCCGGACGATTTCGGCGTCTGGGCCGCCGAGCAGCTTGAGAAGAAGATTCTGGAGATTGGTGAGGACAACGTGGCCGCGTTCATCGCCGAGCCGATCCAGGGCGCAGGCGGCGTGATCGTTCCCCCTGAAACCTACTGGCCGAAGGTGCGCGAGATCCTTTCGCGGTACGACATTCTCTTCATCGCCGATGAAGTGATCTGTGGCTTCGGGCGCACCGGCGAATGGTTCGGCTCCCAGTATTACGGCATCACCCCGGATCTCATGCCCATCGCGAAAGGGCTTACCTCCGGCTACATCCCCATGGGGGGCGTGATTGTGCGTGACGACGTCGTCGCGACGTTGAACGAAGGTGGCGAGTTCTATCACGGGTTCACCTACTCCGGGCACCCAGTAGCCGCCGCGGTGGCATTGGAAAACATCCGGATTCTCAAGCAGGAAGGTATCGTCGAACGTGTGAAGACCCAGACGGCACCTTATTTGCAGCAGCGCTGGCGGGAGCTTGCAGATCATCCGCTGGTCGGCGAGGCGCGCGGTGTGGGCATGGTCGGTGCACTGGAACTGGTCAAAAACAAGGACACACGCGAGCGTTTCGAGGGCGGCGTCGGCATGCTCTGCCGCGAACACTGCTTCCAGAATGGCCTGATCATGCGCGCCGTCGGCGACACCATGATCATCTCGCCTCCACTGGTGATCGGGAACGCGGAAATCGATGAGCTGATCGACAAGGCCAGAACCTGCCTCGACCTGACGGAACGGGCCCTGCGATCGTGATGAATGGACGAACGCCGAAGTTGTAAATCGGCGTTCGAACTTACAGACTTCGCGCTGCGCTGGCTCCTTTGCAGAAAGGGGGACAAAAAAAGGCGTGGCGGTGACCGCCGGACCAATGAGAATCACAGGAGCTGTACATGAAGATTTTCGGCAAGACCTTGCTCGCCATGGCGCTAACGAGTGCCATCGGTGGCGTCGCACAAGCCCAGGAAAAGGTGTTGCACGTTTACAACTGGTCGGATTACATCGCCGAGGACACCCTGGCGAACTTCCAGAAAGAAACGGGCATCAAGGTGGTCTATGACGTCTTCGACAGCAACGAGACGCTCGAAGCCAAGCTCCTGTCCGGCAATTCCGGCTACGACATCGTCGTGCCGTCCAACCCGTTCCTGGCCAAGCAGATCAAGGCTGGCGTGTTCCAGAAACTGGACAAGTCCAAGCTGCCGAACTGGAAAAACCTCGATCCGGCATTGCTGAAGGCGCTCGACTCAAGCGATCCGGGCAACCAGTACGCCATTCCATACATGTGGGGCACCATCGGCATCGGCTATAACGTCGAGAAGGTGAAGGCCGCTCTGGGTACCGACGCGCCCGTTGATAGCTGGGATCTGGTGTTCAAGCCCGAGAACATGGAAAAGCTGAAATCGTGCGGCGTATCGTTCCTCGACTCGCCAACCGAAATCATTCCGGCTGCGCTTCACTACCTGGGCTTCGCCGAAGACAGCGGCAAGGCCGACGAGCTGAAGAAAGCCGAAGAGCTGTTCCTGTCGATCCGGCCGGACGTCGCCTACTTCCATTCGTCCAAGTACATTTCCGACCTCGCCAACGGCAACACCTGCGTAGCGATCGGTTACTCCGGTGACATCTACCAGGCCAAGTCGCGCGCCGAGGAAGCCAATAACGGTGTGAACATCAGCTACAACATTCCGAAGGAAGGCGCCGGTGCCTTCTTCGACATGCTCGCTGTGCCTGCCGATGCCAAGAATGCCGAAAACGCCCACGCGTTCCTCAACTACCTGATGGAGCCGAAGGTGATGGCGGATATCACCAACTACGTTCAGTTCCCGAACGGCAACAAGGCCGCCACTGAGCTGGTAGATGAAGCCATTCGCACCGACCCGGGTGTCTACCCGAGCGAGGATGTCATGGCGAAGATCTACACCTTCCCGGATCTGGATCCGAAAACGCAGCGTGCCATGACGCGCAGCTGGACGCGTATCAAGTCCGGTCAGTAAGCCTTGACCCGGGCCTTCGGGCTCGGCGTGTTCCCGCCGGTGCGCCTCGTGCGCGCCGGTGCCCTGCGTGACACACGTTCAACAAAAAGGAGCTGACGAGTGCGATCGTCTACCCGCCATAGCCTGATGGCTGCCGCGCTTGGCCTGGTGTTTACCGGTGCTTCCCACGCCCAAGGGGTGGTGCACATCTACAACTGGACCGACTACATCGGTGAGAACACACTGGAAGACTTCCAGAATGCCACGGGTATCAAGCCTGTCTACGACGTGTTCGATTCCAACGAAACGCTCGAAGGCAAGCTACTTGCCGGTCGCTCCGGCTACGACGTGGTCGTGCCCACGAATCATTTCCTCGGCAAGCAGATCAGGGCGGGTGCGTTCCGCAAACTCGATCGCGGCCAGTTGCCGAATTTCAAGAACCTGGATCCGGCGTTGCTAAAGCAGCTGGAGAAGAACGATCCAGGTAACCAGTATGCTGTGCCGTACCTGTGGGGTACGAACGGGATCGGCTACAACGTGGAGAAGGTCAAGGAAGTGCTTGGGGTCGACACGCTCGATTCCTGGTCGGCTATCTTCGAGCCGGAGAACATGAAGAAGCTCAGCAAGTGCGGCGTGTCGTTCATGGATTCGCCGGACGAAGTGCTTCCCGCGATGCTGCGCTACCTGGGGCTCGATCCCAACACCACGAGCGCGGACGACTATGCCAAGGCCGAGGCCAAGCTGATGGAAGTCCGCCCGTACGTGACCTATTTCCATTCCTCGAAATACGTCTCGGACCTTGCCAACGGCAACATCTGCGTGGCCTTCGGCTATTCGGGTGATGTTTTCCAGGCGGCCGACCGTGCCGAAGAGGCCGGAAAGGGCGTCGAAATCGCTTATGCGATCCCGAAGGAGGGTGCGAACCTGTGGTTCGACATGCTGGCGATCCCGGCGGATGCGAAGAACGTGAAGGAGGCGCATGCCTTCATCGACTATCTGCTGCAGCCCGAAGTGATTGCCGAGGTCAGTGACTACGTCGGCTATGCCAACCCGAACCCGGCATCCGACGAATACATGGACCCGAGCGTGCGCGAGGACGATTCCGTCTATCCGCCGCAGGCGGTACTCGACAACCTGTATATCCAGGCCGAGCTGCCACCCAACATGCAGCGGATCGCAACCCGCAGCTGGACAAAGATCAAGTCCGGTCAGTAACCGATACAAGGGCCTGTGTGACAGGCCCTCTTTAGGAGTCCCCGCCTATGGCAGTCGCTACCAGCGCCTTTAAGAAGGCCGTCGAAGGCAGCCAGCAACCCAAGGAAACGTTGGTCAGGATCGACCGGGTAACCAAGAAATTCGATGAAACGGTGGCGGTGGACGATGTTTCGCTGAGCATCAACAAAGGCGAAATCTTCGCGCTGCTGGGTGGTTCCGGTTCCGGAAAGTCCACTCTGCTGCGCATGCTTGCCGGCTTCGAGCGGCCCACCGAAGGGCGCATTTTCCTCGATGGCCAGGACATCACCAACATGCCGCCTTACGACCGGCCCATCAACATGATGTTCCAGTCCTATGCCCTGTTCCCACACATGACGGTTGCGCAGAACATCGCGTTTGGTCTCAAGCAGGATCGGATGGCCAAGGCCGAGATCGACGAGCGTGTCGCCGAGATGCTCAAGCTCGTGCACATGTCCCAGTACGCAAAGCGCAAGCCGCATCAGCTCTCGGGTGGCCAGCGCCAGCGCGTCGCGCTTGCCCGCTCGCTGGCTAAACGGCCGAAGCTGTTGCTGCTCGACGAGCCCATGGGCGCGCTGGACAAGAAGCTGCGCTCGCAGATGCAGCTGGAACTGGTCGAGATCATCGAGCGGGTCGGTGTGACCTGCGTGATGGTGACGCACGACCAGGAAGAAGCCATGACCATGGCTCAGCGCATCGCAATCATGCACCTTGGTTGGATCGCTCAGGTCGGTAGCCCCATGGATATCTATGAAACACCCGCCAGCCGCCTGGTGTGCGAGTTCATTGGTAACGTGAACCTGTTTGACGGCGAGCTGACCCACGATGATTCGGACCACGCGATCATCACCTGCCCGACGCTCGAGCGACCCATCTATATCGGCCATGGCATCAGTACACGCGCCGAAGACAAGCGCGTGACCTACGCGCTACGCCCGGAGAAGGTACAGGTCAGCCTCAGCAAGCCCGAGGACCTTGAACACGACGGCTACAACTGGGACCAGGGCATCGTCTACGACATCGCCTACCTGGGTGGCCATTCGGTGTATTACATCAAGCTGAACTCAGGCCTGGTGGTACAGGCGTTCATGGCCAACTCCGAGCGACACGTGAAGCGGCCAACCTGGGATCAGGCGGTGTACGTCAGCTGGTATGACGACAGTGGCGTGGTGCTGCAGTCATGAGCATGCGCGGAGGCCTGCTCAAGCGTCTGTTCGATGGCCGCCGCCTGGTCATCGGGATTCCCTTCGCCTGGTTGTTCCTGTTCTTCCTGCTGCCGTTCTTCATCGTCCTGAAGATCAGCTTCTCGGAAGCCGCCGTAGCGATTCCGCCCTATACGGATATCTTTACGTGGGCCGACCAGCAGCTGACGGTGGTGCTCAACCTGGGCAACTACCTCTTCCTGACCGAAGACGACCTGTACCTGTATGCGTACCTGGGCTCACTGAAGATTGCACTCATCAGTACGTTGCTCTGCTTGTTCATCGGCTATCCAATGGCCTATGCCATTGCGCGCTCCAGTCGTCAGGCGCAGACGGTGCTGTTGCTGCTGATCATGATGCCGACATGGACTGCGATCCTCATTCGTGTGTATGCATGGATGGGATTGTTGAGCAGCAGTGGCCTTATCAACCAGTTCCTCATGGGAATCGGTCTGATCAGTTCGCCCTTGCGCATGCTCAACACGGATTTCGCCGTATACGTGGGCATCGTCTACTCGTATCTGCCGTTCATGATCCTGCCGTTGTTCGCCAACCTGGTGAAGCACGACGAGAGTCTGCTCGAAGCGGCGTCCGACCTGGGCGCCAGCCGCTTTACCAGCTTCTGGCGTATCACCGTGCCACTCTCGAAGAACGGCATCATTGCCGGCTGCATGCTGGTGTTCATCCCGGCGGTCGGTGAGTTCGTGATCCCTGAACTGTTGGGTGGTCCCGAAACGCTGATGATTGGGCGGGTGCTGTGGCAGGAGTTCTTCGCCAACCGCGACTGGCCAATTGCGTCGGCGCTGGCGGTGATCATGCTGCTCATCCTCATCATTCCGATCATCCTGTTCAACCGGAACCAGGCCAAGGCGCTGGAGGGCAAGGCATGAAGCGTATCGGTTTCGCCGAGGTCATGCTCTGTCTGGGGCTGATCTTCATCTACCTGCCCATGGTGATCCTCGTCATCTACTCGTTCAACGCGTCGCGCCTGGTGACGGTGTGGGGCGGGTGGTCGACGCACTGGTACGCGGGGCTGCTGGACAACGCCCAGTTGATGGGGGCGGTGTTCCGCTCCCTCACGATCGCGTTCTACACGGCCATCAGTTCGGTGTTCCTGGGTACGCTGGCGGCTTTCGTGCTGACACGCATCCCGCGCTTTCGCGGGCGCACGCTGTTCGGCGGGATCGTGACAGCGCCATTGGTCATGCCGGAAGTGATCACCGGTCTGTCGCTGTTGCTGCTCTTCGTGGCGATGGCGCAGATGATCGGCTGGCCGGCCGAGCGGGGGATGACGACGATCTGGATCGCGCACACCAGCTTCTGTGCATCCTACGTCGCCGTAGTGGTGTCATCTCGCTTGCGGGAGCTGGACCTGTCTATCGAGGAAGCCGCGATGGATCTGGGCGCGCGCCCCTGGAAGGTATTCGTGTTGATCACGATTCCAATGATCGCGCCGTCACTGATGGCAGGCGCCATGATGTCCTTCGCGCTCTCGTTGGATGACCTGGTGCTGGCGAGTTTCGTTTCCGGACCCGGTTCGACCACGCTCCCCATGGAGATCTTTTCGGCGGTGCGCCTTGGCGTGAAGCCGGAAATCAATGCGGTAGCAAGTCTGATCCTGCTGGCGGTGTCACTGTTCACCTTCATGGCCTGGTACTTCACGCAGCGCGCTGAAAAGCGCCGTATCCAGGCGATGCGCCAAGCGATGGAAGAGACCACTGGCGCTGCGCAGGCCCAGCCCGCTCAAGCCTGACGGGAAGACCGCCCCTTGATCGGTTCAGGGGCGGCGACCTGGAGAGGCGGGCGCGTTCGTCGAGCCCGGCGCAACCTCCGGAGGCAGCCGCTCACTACGTGGGCGCTGCTGATTTTCCTGCTCCAGCGTCTGGTCTTCAGCGGGTGGCGCGGATGGCCGCGTTGTCCGCTCGGGCTCCATCCGATGTTGCTCACTGTCCAGGGGGGCCGGTGGCGTATCCGGCACGGTCGGACCGGTACCCTGGGCAAATGCCATGGTTGTCATCAAGCCCAAACCGATTCCCAGCCATCCGCTTCGTGCGCCTTTCATGGCATGCTCTCTACGCTGTCGATAAAGATTGGGCTTCGCCTTGCCGGTGTTGGTTCTTTTCACCGGCGTCGTTCCGAGGAGCGGCGCCTGCTCGTGGTTGCGGGCAAAAAGTCTATGGATTACGCATGCCTTCCATTTTCGATCCGTCCGCCCTGCGAGATCTCGTAGCCGCCGGAACGCCACCTGATGGGCGCCTACTGCACGTGTACCGACAGTACTACGGCATTGCGCCTGCGGACGTGTTCATCGAGTTCTTCATGTTTCAGGCCGCCAGCTACCGCATCGCTGGGCAGGCGTGGCTGCCCGAGCAGCCAAAGGGCACCTGGGTGCTCCTGCATGGCTATTACGATCATATGGGGCTTTATGGCCACCTGATACGCTGGGCACTTGGCCAGGGTTTCGCCGTCATTGCCTGCGATTTGCCCGGGCACGGCCTGTCCGAAGGCGCACCGGCCAGCATCGAGGATTTCGGGCACTACCACGATGTGCTCATAGCCTTGTTGGGTGAGGCGGACCGGCTCAATTTGCCAGCGCCGTGGCACCTCTGCGGGCAGAGTACCGGCGCGGCGATCGTGGTGGACCATTTGCTGCGCGGCGACGTCCGCGACGAGGTAGGGCGATCGATTCTGTTGGCACCCTTGGTGCGCCCACGTGCCTGGGTACGGTCGCGCTTGAGTTACCACGCATTGAGCCCGTTCGTGCGCGAGTTGCCACGGCGTTTTACGGTCAACTCGACGGACACCGCATTCATCGACTTCGTGCATACGCGGGACCCGCTCCAGGCCAAGGTACTGCCGTCCGCCTGGGTCGGTGCGCTGGCGCGCTGGATTCCGCAGATCGAATCATCGGCGCCTTCACCGCGTCGGCCAATCGTCGTCCAGGGTGATGCGGATTTGACCGTGGATTGGCGCTACAACCTGAAGGTCCTGAAACAGAAATTCGATACGCCACAGACGCTGCTCATACCCGGGGCCCGGCATCACCTCGCCAATGAGCGACGGGAAACGCGGCAGCAGTATCTGGATTTCCTGAAGGTCCAGCTGGAAGAGTGAGATGGCGTCAGGTCGAGGTGCCTGACCCCCTGCTGGACGGGTTCAACGCAGCGCGCAACGCGGCAAGCGCGGCGTCGTAGTATTGCTTGCCCTCCGGCGACTGCACGAATTCGACGAACTCGGCGAGCTCCGCATCGGAGAGGTTGCGGTAGACATGCATCAGGGTGTTGTCGAGGTCTTCATTGATCTGCTCGACGATGCGCTGGCGTTGGCCTTCGACGAGACCCAGTGCGGGGTTCGCTTCGCCGAAGAGCCCCGGCAACATTGAACTCAGGCTGTCGGCCGCAACACCGGCAAGTGCCAGGCTGACCTCGGCGCCGGCCTGGCCCGCCGGTAGCGACTGGGCCAAATGCCGGATCAACAGGCGGCGAGTCGCCTCCGCCTGAGTCCGGGGCAGGCCGTCTGCATACTTGGCCAGTTGCGCAGGCGAGGTCGCCAGTGTTTCCGCCGTTACGATCTTGCGGCCTACGTCGGTCTGGAAAAATTGCAGCGGTGCGCGGGCATCCGCCAGCCGCGACCGCAGCACACCTTGTGCGCGCTGATCCATCGCATCGGGCGCGAAACGGCGGTTGCTGTTCTGTACAAGGGATTGGTAAACCGCCGGCGGCAAGGTGTTCTGATAGCGCTTCTGTGCGGCCGCCAATGCGGCGCCAAAGTGTTCACGCTGGGTGGGCCAACCCGCTGCCTGATAGAGCGCCGTGTAGTCATCCGCCAGGGACGGCAGGGGAAGCAGCAGGAGCAGGGCCAACAGCAGACGCATCTAACACTCCGGACAGGTGGAGGGCGGCGCGTCGGAGGCGCCGGGAGCAATGCGCTATTGTCGGTGGCGCGCGGCAGGCTGTCGAGGCACATGCCGTCGGAAATCGTAAGACGAAAAGGCGCTGTTTCAGCCAGCATGACCTCAGTATCCTGCAAGGTTTCAAGCACATGCCAGATGCCACCGATCTGGCGGTTCGCACAGGACGACTTCTGATGCTTTCGCTCGCGCCCGCTGACCTCACGCTTCAACGCATTGCCGACGATCTGGCCGAGCAGGGCTGGTCCGAGCAACCGGCCTTCCTGCCAGGAAGCCTCATGCATGAACTGGCAGTGGAATGTCGCCAGCGGGCTCGGGCTGGCGAGCTGGCGCCGGCTGCGATCGGGCGGGGCGCTGGCCAGCAGGTTCGCGAAGGCGTTCGCGGGGATCGGATCCTTTGGGTGGAACCCGGGCAGAGTTCGGCCTGTGATCGCTATCTGGATACGCTTGAAGGGTTGCGTGTGGTGCTCAACCAGTCGCTGTTTCTGGGGCTGGAGGACTTCGAAGGGCACTTCGCGTTGTATCCGCCGGGCGCCTTCTACGCACGCCACGTCGACCGATTCAATGACGATGATCGCCGGACGGTCTCGGTGGTGTTCTATTTAAACGAAGAGTGGCAGTCCGAAGACGGCGGTGCGCTACGTCTGCATCAGGGGGACGGCTGGCGCGATATTCCGCCCCTGGGCGGAACGCTGATGGTATTCCTCTCCGCCGGAATGTTGCATGAGGTATTGCCCGCGGCGCGTGATCGGCTGTCGTTGACCGGCTGGTTCCGTCGTCGCGCCGCGCTGCCGCTATGAGCACCATGCTCGCGAAAATACTGGTCAGCCGCTGCCTGCTGGGACAGCGTGTGCGTTACGACGGCGGCGCGCATGGTCCCTTCGATCTGCTGGCGCAGTGGCATGGACAAGGCCGCGTCGTCCCGCTTTGCCCGGAAGTATTCGGTGGCTTGCCGACGCCTCGCGCGCCAGCGGAAATCCCGGGTGGGCAAGGCGCTGACGTACTCGATGGCAAGCGGCCGGTGTTGACGGACGTGGGCGATGATGTGACCGGCGCTTTTGTCCGTGGCGCCAACGAGGCGCTGCAGTTGGTCGAGCAGTACGGGATTCGCATCGCGTTACTCAAGGCCCGCAGTCCGTCCTGTGGCAATGACGAGAATTACGACGGGACGTTCAGTGGGACACGCGTGGCCGGAGAGGGCGTGACCGCGGCTGCGTTGAAGCGTCAGGGTGTCGTCGTATTCAACGAGTCGCAGTTTGCCGAGGCGGCAGCTCTGTTGGCCCAGCTCGACAACGAGGACAGGTAGTGCCGGGCTACCTGTCCAGGCGGGGCGCCCGCACTCAGCGCGCCGTCAGGGTATAGCCGACCCGCTCGAGCCACTGGGCTTCTTGCTCGAAATCGGCTTGGGTCAGCGGGTTGGCTGCGAGCCAGCCGTCCGGGAATACCAGTTCAAGGCTGCGTGGCCCAGCCTTGAGTTGTACGCGTGGCATGTCCTGTGCGCCCCGAATGTGATGGAAGAGAATGGCGAACCGCAGGAGGATGCACAGGCGAACCAGGCGCTCGCTTTCTTCCTCGCTGAACTCGGTGAACTTGTCGAGCGGGATATTGCGACGGTGGCCGCGCACCAGCAGCGCCAGCATCTGCTGGTCCTGGCGCGAGAAGCCGGAAAGATCGGAATGCTCGATCAGGTAGGCGCCATGCTTGTGATAGTGGTAGTGCGCGATATCGAGCCCTATCTCGTGAACACGAGCGCCCCAGGTCAGCAGATCACGTTGCCATTCCTCTTCGAGCTGCCATTCGCGGGCCACCTGCGACAACGCTGACAGCGCCTTGCGCTCGACACGCGCGGCCTGCTCGGTGTCGACGTGGTAGCGTTCCATCAGCGCGCTCAAGGTGCGCTCGCGAACGTCCTCATGCTGATGGCGACCCAGCAGGTCATACAGCACGCCCTCACGCAACGCGCCATCGCAATGGGTCATTTCCTTTACATCAAACGCGTCGAAGATCGCCTCTAGAATCGCGACGCCCGCCGGGAAAATGCTACGGCGGTCTGGCTTGATCCCTTCGAAATCGATCCGAGTAATGTCGCCGAGCTTGAACAGCTTGCGCTTGAGCCATACCAGCCCTTCGTGGTTGACCTCGCCATTGCTGCGGCGCGCGCCTTTCAGCGCAAGGCCCACGGCGCGGATCGTGCCGGACGAACCGATCGCCTCGTCCCAGCCCAGTCGACAGATCGCTGTTTCGATGCCCATCAATTCAAGCCTTGCCGCCGTGTAGGCCTGGGCGTAGCGGGTCTGCGTGATCTTGCCATCACGGAAATAGCGCTGGGTGTAGCTCACGCAGCCCATCTGCAGGCTTTCGCGCAGGAGAGGTTCGAACATCTGGCCGACGATGAACTCGGTACTGCCGCCGCCGATATCGGCAACCAGGCGGCGACCGCTGGTAGCAGGCAGGGTATGTGAGACGCCCAGGTAGATCAGGCGTGCTTCCTCTCGCCCGGAAATGACATCGACTGGATGGCCGAGCAGCGCCTCGGCGCGGCGCAGGAAAACAGCACGGTTGCGCGCCTCGCGCAGGGCATTGGTGCCGACGATCCGGACCGCGCCCTGGGGCAGGCCCGCGACCAGCGGCGCGAAGCGGCGAAGGCAGTCCAGGCCGCGCTGCATGGCTTCTTCGCTCAATTGGCGGTGCTCATCGAGCCCGGCCGCGAGTTGAACCTTTTCGCCAAGGCGTTCGAGGATGCGAATTTCGCCGTGGTCCGCCTTGGCGATAACCATATGGAAACTGTTCGAGCCCAGATCGATGGCAGCGATCAGGGGAAAGGTCTCGGTCAGCTGGGCGGGCATGGAAAGCGTCTCGACTGAAAAACGTCGCCATCGTGCCACGTTAGGTAAATGACGGAAAGCTGCGCTATGCGAGAGATACACGCGGAGCCGGCCGGAAGGGTCGCTTGCCCGGCGGTTTGAACCCTCGACGTAAGCAGGAATCGATTGATAACACTAATCAACGTCATCAGCCGGACATGGGCGGCCAGCGCTTTCAGAGGGCGGCCGACCGGGCTATGATGGCGGCACTTTTGTTTCCGCTTCCGGAGAAACTCAATGAGCGAATTCATCACCCAAGTCAGCGACGCCAGCTTCGAGAAGGACGTCCTTCAAGCGGACGGTCCTGTGCTGGTCGACTACTGGGCCGAATGGTGCGGTCCGTGCAAGATGATTGCGCCGGTGCTGGACGAAGTGGCCAAGGACTATCAGGGCAAGCTTAAGATTTGCAAGCTGAACATTGACGAGAACGCCGACACTCCTCCGAAGTACGGCGTGCGCGGTATCCCGACCCTGATGCTGTTCAAGGGCGGCAATGTCGAAGCGACCAAGGTCGGCGCACTGTCAAAGTCGCAACTGATGGCGTTCCTCGACAGCAATATCTGATCGAGGTCACCGTCTGAAATAAACCCCGCCGCTCGCGGGGTTTTTTTATGGCTGGGTGCTGGACTCGCCTGGGGCTCGGTGTTACATTCGGGCTCCTGCTGCCTCCCCGGCAGCCTTTCCGCACCGCCGCCGCCAACTCATTCGAAGAATTCAGCGCATCTGTCGCTCTCCGCGGCGCGGCCATCCAAGCTATACGCTTCCATACCTTCTCTAATTACGTCCATTCCTATGAATTTGACTGAACTCAAGCAAAAGCCGATCGCCGAACTGCTGGACATGGCGGAGCAAATGGGGCTGGAGAACATGGCCCGCTCCCGCAAGCAGGACGTGATCTTCTCCCTTCTGAAAAAACATGCGAAAAGCGGTGAGGAGATCTCGGGCGACGGCGTGCTGGAGATTCTCCAGGACGGCTTCGGCTTCCTTCGTTCGGCGGATTCCTCCTACCTGGCCGGCCCCGACGACATCTATGTTTCCCCCAGCCAGATCCGCCGCTTCAACTTGCGCACCGGCGACACCATCGTCGGCAAGATCCGCCCTCCCAAGGAAGGCGAGCGCTATTTTGCGCTGCTCAAGGTCGACACGATCAATTTTGATCGTCCGGAAAACGCCAAGAGCAAGATCCTGTTCGAAAACCTGACACCGCTGTTCCCGACCAAGCGCCTGACGATGGAAGCCGGTAACGGTTCCACCGAAGACCTCACCGGCCGCGTGATCGACCTCTGCGCACCTATCGGCAAGGGCCAGCGCGCCCTGATCGTCGCACCGCCAAAGGCGGGCAAGACGATCATGCTGCAGAACATCGCCAGCAACATCACCCGTAACAACCCCGAGTGCTACCTCATCGTGTTGCTCATCGATGAGCGCCCCGAGGAAGTGACCGAGATGCAGCGCACTGTGCGCGGTGAAGTGGTTGCGTCGACGTTCGACGAGCCGCCCGTACGCCACGTGCAGGTCGCCGAGATGGTGATCGAGAAGGCCAAGCGGCTGGTCGAGCACAAGAAGGACGTGGTCATCCTGCTGGATTCCATCACCCGCCTGGCCCGTGCCTACAACACCGTCATCCCGAGCTCCGGCAAGGTACTGACCGGTGGTGTCGACGCCCATGCTCTGGAGAAGCCCAAGCGTTTCTTCGGTGCGGCCCGTAACATCGAAGAGGGCGGCAGCCTGACCATCATTGCAACCGCGCTCGTCGAGACGGGTTCGAAGATGGACGAGGTCATCTACGAGGAATTCAAGGGCACAGGTAACCTCGAGCTCCAGCTCGACCGCCGCGTGGCCGAGAAGCGCGTCTTCCCCGCAATCAACATCAACCGTTCCGGCACACGCCGCGAAGAGTTGCTGACGGGCGAGGAAGAGCTGCAGCGCATCTGGATTCTTCGCAAGATTCTCCACCCGATGGAGGAGATTGCCGCTATCGAGTTCCTGCTCGACAAGCTCAAGGACACCAAGACCAACGACGAGTTTTTCCAGTCGATGCGTCGCAGCAAGTAAACGCAAAGGTGCCAACGAGGCCGGGGAAACCCGGCCTCGTCGTTTCTGCTTACAGGCATTGGCTAGGGACAGTGCCGCAAATGCGGGCTAAACTCGGCGGCTCACCTGCAAGCCCAAACGAGGCCCATGCATGCAGTATCGCGATCTGCGCGAATTCATCGGGGCGCTGGAAAAGCGTGGCGAACTCAAGCGCGTCCAGGTTCCCGTGTCTCCCATTCTCGAAATGACCGAGATTTGCGACCGCACCTTGCGCAAGCAGGGGCCGGCGCTCCTGTTCGAGCGGCCTACCGGGTTCGACATGCGCGTGCTCGGCAATCTGTTCGGCACACCTGAGCGCGTCGCGCTGGGCATGGGGGCCGAGGATGTGTCGGAGCTACGTGAGATCGGCAAGCTCCTGGCGTTCCTCAAGGAGCCCGAGCCACCCAAGGGGCTCAAGGATGCATGGTCGAAGCTGCCGATCTACAAGAAAGTCATCAGCATGGCGCCAAAGGTGCTCAAGGACGCCCCATGTCACGAGGTTGTCGAAGAGGGCGATGACGTTGACCTCGGTCGCCTGCCTATCCAGCATTGTTGGCCGGGCGACGTCGCGCCGCTGATCACCTGGGGCCTGACCGTTACACGCGGGCCCAACAAGGAACGGCAGAATCTGGGCATCTATCGCCAGCAGGTGATTGGTCGAAACAAGCTGATCATGCGCTGGCTGAGTCATCGGGGCGGTGCGCTGGACTTCCGCGAGTGGTGCCAGAAGCATCCCAATACCCCATATCCTGTCGCGGTAGCGTTGGGCGCAGATCCTGCCACGATACTCGGCGCTGTGACGCCAGTACCCGATACCCTGTCCGAATATGCCTTCGCGGGGCTGCTGCGTGGGCACCGAACCGAGTTGATCAAATGCCGCGGCAATGACCTGCAGGTCCCGGCAAGTGCCGAGATCGTGCTTGAGGGCGTCATTCATCCAGGCGAAATGGCCGATGAAGGTCCGTATGGAGATCACACCGGCTACTACAACGAAGTCGACCGGTTCCCTGTGTTCACCGTCGAGCGCATTACGCGTCGTCGTGACCCGATTTACCACAGCACCTACACGGGGCGTCCGCCGGATGAGCCTGCCATCCTCGGTGTTGCACTAAACGAGGTCTTCGTGCCGATTCTGCAGAAGCAGTTCCCGGAGATCACTGACTTCTACCTGCCGCCAGAAGGGTGTTCGTACCGGATGGCGGTCGTCACCATGAAGAAGCAGTACCCGGGCCATGCCAAGCGCGTGATGCTTGGGGTCTGGTCGTTCCTGCGACAGTTCATGTACACCAAGTTCGTTATCGTCACCGATGACGACATCAACGCACGTGACTGGAACGATGTGATCTGGGCGATCACGACCCGGATGGACCCGAAGCGCGATACGGTCATGATCGACAATACGCCGATCGACTACCTCGACTTCGCCTCGCCGATCTCGGGCCTGGGGTCGAAGATGGGGCTGGATGCGACCCACAAATGGCCCGGCGAAACGAACCGGGAGTGGGGCCGTGCGATCGTGAAGGACGATGCCGTGGTCAAACGTGTCGACGAGCTCTGGAGCCAGTTGGGCATCGATTGAGCTTTGAATCCACCTGGATGTTGAGATAACGCATTGAGAGTGACCTTGCAGCCTTCGGGTACGGTGCTGGAGACCCTGCCCGACGAGACCCTCCTCGATGCCGCCCGCCGGTTGGGTTATGACTGCCCACACAACTGCCGGAATGGGAACTGCCACGTCTGTGCCGCCCTTCTGGTCGAGGGCCGCGTACGCCAGGGCAGCGAGGAGCGCGATCACGGCGAGATCCTGGTATGCATTGCCGTACCGCAGACCGACTGCCTGATCCAATGGGATGGCGTGCTTGCACCCGGTGAGCTCCCGGTTCGTGAAGTGGCCTGCCAGGTCGCCTCGATAGACGATCTGGGCGGCGACGTGCAGCGCGTGCGCTTGCTGACGCCAGCCGGCCGTGCGCCCCGCTATCACGCCGGCCAATACCTGATGATCCAGCGTGACGACGGCCGTCAGTCGGCGTTTTCGCTAGCGTCTTCGCCGCGACAAGGGCGTGAACTGGAGTTGCATGTCCTGGCGCGTGAAGACAGCAGTGTCGCCTTGCTCGAACAGCTTCGGCGCGAGGGTATCGCACGGGTGCAGCTGCCCTTTGGTGATGCCCACCTGGCAGAACTGCCACAGGGGCCGCTGGTTCTCATTGCGGCCGGCACCGGCATGGCGCAGATGCACAGCCTGATCGAAGACTGTCGCGCCAGAGGCTTCGCCTACCCGGTCCACCTGTATTGGGGTGTCCGTACACCTGAGGATTTCTACACCGTCGAACGATGGACCGATTGGGAGCGTGAACCCAATCTCTATCTGCACAGGGTCGTCAGTGACCTCTGCGGTTGGCAAGGCCGTTGTGGGCTCCTGCATGAGGCGGTACGCGAGGACTTTGAAGACCTCAAGCCCTTGCATGTCTATGCCAGCGGGTCGCCTGCCATGGTATACGGTACGCTCGACGCGCTGGTCGAGGCCGGCATGGATGCGCACCAAATGCGTGCCGACGTTTTCGCCTACGCCCCTAGAGGTTGAAGGGAAAGACGGCCCCAACAATAAGAATGGCGCGCGAGTTGATCGACGCGCCGCGAGAGGTCTGCGCATGTCCTTGGACGAGGAGCTGACGCTCAAGAAACTGTTGATCTTCCTGGCGTTCATGCGCAGCGGAAACCTGTCGCGCGCGGCGGCCGAGCTCGATACCAGCCATGTGAGCGTCCACCGTGCGATCCACTCGCTCGAAAATGGCCTTCGGTGCCCGCTCTTCAAGCATGAGGGGCGCAATCTCATTCCCCTGGAAAGTGCCTATGTCCTCGAAGAGCGGGCACGCAAGCTGGTCCAGGATCTTGAAGAAACCGTTCGCCTTACCCGCGAAGCCGCCGGTTTCTCAGCCGAGCGATTCAAGCTGGGCTCCCTGTATTCTTTGACGATCAAGACGGTTCCGCAGCTGATCATGGGCCTGAAGTTGCGCCGAAGCGAGCTCAACATCGACCTCACGCTTGGCTCCAATGCGGACCTGTTCTTCCGCCTGAAGAACATGGAACTCGATGCCATCCTCGTGTCGCTGGATGAAAGCGTGAGCGATGCGGATTGCATCCAGATGCCGCTCTATACCGACGACATCTTTCTCGCCGTGCCGGCGGCTTCGCCATTTTCCGGACGGGAGGACGTCGACCTTGCCGAGCTGCGCGAGTCCACCTTCATCACCCTGACCCAGGGTTTCGCAACGCATCGTGATGGCGCCCAGGTGTTTCAGCAGGCTGGCTTCGAGCCGAAGGTGGCGATGCAGGTAAACGATATCTTCACCTTGCTCAGCATGGTGAGCTCGGGCGTCGGCTACGCACTTTTGCCCGGACGGGTCGCCGCCGTCTATGAAAGCCGGGTGCGCCTCGTGTCGCTAGGCGCACGCTACCGCGTCCGGCAGCAGATCGGAGTGGTGTTTCTCAAGGCCAAGGAGCGCGACCCCAATCTGCTCGCGCTCCTGGCTGAATGCCGCATGTACGGGCTTCGGGCGTCTGCCGGTTGATCAGAGCGTGACCCAGGTCACCAGGACCAGCAGCGGCAACAGCAGGCCGCATGACCACAGCATGTACCCGAAAAAGCTCGGCATCTTCACGCCGCGCTGTTCCGCGATGGCCTTGACCATGAAGTTTGGCGCGTTGCCGATATAGGTCATTGCGCCCATGAAGACAGAGCCCATCGAAATGGCCAGCAGCGTCGTGCCCAGTGAATCCATCATGACCTGCGCATCGCCCGAGGCCATGTTGAAGAACAGCAGGTACGTGGGGGCGTTATCGAGAAAGCTGGATAACGCACCGCTCATCCAGAAATACATGATATCGATGGGCGCGCCATCGTCATTGGTTACGAGGTGAACGACCCCTGCAAGGTGGCCGTGAGTGCCAGCTTTGAGGATCGCGATTACCGGTGCAATGGTGAAGAAGATCGCGACGAACAGCTTGGCTACCTCAAGGATTGGACTCCACTCGAATTCATTGTCCTGGCGAATTGCCTTTGGCGTTATGGCCAGGGAGATCGCGGCCATTGCCAGGAGGATGACATCACGTAGGAGGTTTTGTAGCTGGATGGGCGTACCGAGCACATCGACGCTGATGCCTGGCTTCCATGTCCCGGACAGCAACACGCCGGCCACTACACCTGCCAGCAGCAGGAAATTGATCTTGCCCCGGATGCGCAGCGGCGTGTCCGGCGTTGGATCCTTTCCGGTCATTTCATCGTGACGGCGGTAGAGATAACTGTCGATCACGTAGAACACCAGCAGCAATGGCACGGCCAGCAATACGACGGGCAGCGCCATGTGCTCGAGCGTCCAGAGGAAATCAACGCCCTTCAGAAAGCCCAGGAAAAGCGGCGGGTCGCCCAGCGGGGTTAGCCCACCGCCGACATTGGCTACCAGGAAGATGAAGAACACGACGACATGTACGTTATGTCGACGGTCATCATTGGCCCTGAGGATCGGGCGGATCAGCAGCATGGCTGCACCGGTGGTACCCATCATCGACGCCAGCACCGTGCCCAGTGCGAGCAGGCTGGTGTTCAGGCGTGCCGTGCCGTGCAGGTTGCCATCGAAGAGGATGCCGCCAGAGATGGTGAACAGCGTGAAAAGCAGAATGATGAAGGGGATGTATTCAGCGATCAGGACGTGCGCGCTCAGTTCCAGCGTCGGGAGCGCACCGAACGTCGCGGCAAAGGGGATCAGGAACAGAAGCGTCCATCCGGTGACGATCTTGCCGAAATGGCGATGCCAGAAGCTCGCCGCAAGCAGTGGCATCAGCGCGATGCTAAGCAGGATGCCCGCAAACGGCACGGCCCACAGCAGGCTCATGGAGGCGCCGTCGGCATTGGCAGCCCACGCGCTCTGAGGCGTAAGTAAGAGGGTGACGAACAGTGAAAGCGAACAGCCCAGTGACGTACGGCTGATAAAGCGAGCGGAAGAGAACATCGGGCACGGCTCTGTTTCTGATTATCGTAAGAATGCGCGGCGCGGGGAGACCGCCGCGCATTTTCACATTTATTTCAGAGTGTGTAACGAGCCCATTGCCAAACCGTGTCAGCCCGTGATGCCTCGCACGATGAAAAACAGCAGCGATGGCCCGAGCAGGCAGCCAAGCGCAGTGTAGAACGCCGCTGTCAGGCAGCCATAGGGCACCAGCTTGGGATCCGTCGCAGCCAGGCCGCCCGCAACACCGCTGGATGTCCCCATCATGCCGCCGAAGATCACTGCGGTTCGGGGGTTGTTAAGGCCAATGAAGGGGGCGGCGAAGGGGGTCAGGAGCATCACCACGATGGATTTGACGAGCCCTGCAGCGATCGACAGTGCCATTACCTCCGAACTTGCACCGATAGCCGCACCTGTTACCGGGCCCACGATATAGGTGACTGCGCCCGCACCGATGGTCGTAAGGCTTACCGCGTCGGTGTAGCCGAACGCCAATGCGACCGCAACGCCCGCCACGAACGACGCCAGGATGCCCACGAACAGCGCAGCCACACCGGACGCGCCTGCTCGCTTGAGTTCCTCCGCGTTGACACCGAACGCGGTGGCGACGATGGCGAAGTCGCGTAGCATGGCGCCGCCGAGCAGGCCGATCCCCGACAGTAGCGATATATCCACAAGCCCTTTCTGGCCCCCTGTGGTCACGCCGCCGATATAGGCCAGGACCAAGCCAAGAAAGATGGCGATCGCTGATCCGTGTAGCCGCCCCTTGGTCAGTTTGGCCGACAACCAGTAGGACACCCACATCGTCACACCGATGACGGCGAAGCCGCTGACCAATCCATATCCATTGATGACCTTGAGCATCGATTCGTACATGGCGATCACCGCGGCGTGGTGGTGGCGGGTTTGGCACGCGCCGCGGGTGGCGGGGCTTCGGTTCGGCGCTGGCCAAGGCGGTCAAGCATGGGAACGAGCGCAAATCCGAGCACCACGGCAGCCAGCCCGGCCAGAATCGCCATAGGGCCGCCGCTCAAAGCGCCTGCGACGTTCTGCTGCGCCGCCATCGCAACGACGATAGGGATGTAGACCGCGCTCCAGAACTCGACACCCTGTTCAGTCTTGGCGCCCATCCAGCCGCGCTTGTTGAGGTAGCTGCCGATGAAGATCAGCAGGATCATGGCAATGCCGACACCGCCCACGTTGGCGGGAACGCCGAGCAATTTGCCCAGGATTTCTCCTATGAAGAGTCCGGCGAGCGTACACAGGGCCAGAAAGGCCACACCGTAGATGATCATTGTTGTTGTCCTCGGTTACTGGAGCGAAGTTGTTTGTTCTTGTCCTTCGTGCAGGTCCAGCGGCGCAGGTCAGGGCGCCAACCTGAGATACGGTGAGCTATTCGCTGCGGGCCACCTCCTCACGCAACAGGGCGTCGAGGGTGTCCAGGCGACTGCCCTGGAAGGCTATGGTCGATCCGGGAGCAAAGACCCGACGCGCCAAGCCCGTCAGGACATTCCCCGGGGGCATTTCGATGTGCAGACGAACACCTCTTTCGTAGGCACTGCGAAGGGTCGCGTGCCAGTGCACCGGGCGCGCCATATTGAAAGCCAGGTCTTCGCGAAGCGCGGCAGGATCCTGGATACGACGTGCAAGCGAGCCGCTGAGATAGAGACGGCTTGGGCGCTCGATGCGCACGGTCGCGAACGCCTCAGCAAGCGTGGCCGCGGGTCCGTCGAGGAGCGGGCAGTGCGAAGGTACGCTGATCGCGACTCGCTTGGCGACGCCATTGCCGTCAGCGCGAACGCGCGTTTCCAGATCGGCCAGACCGGGTTCCGCGCCTGCGACCACGATCTGATTGTCAGCATTGATGTTCGCCACGTAGAGCGGCGTGTTGCCAGGTGCGCCTTCTACCAGTGCCTCGACCGCTTGCAATTCCAGGCCAATCACAGCTGTCATGCCGTAGCCCTGCGGGTATGCGTCCTGCATCAACTGGCCTCGCAGTGCCACCAGACGAAGCGCATCCTCGAAGGTCACTGCTTCGGCCGCGACGGCTGCAGCGTAGGCGCCAATGGATAAGCCGGCCACCCAGTCGGCAGCAGGCGCGTGCGATTCGAGCAACCGCGTACTTGCAACGCCTGCGATCAACAGGCACAGCTGCACGTTACGGGTACCCGCCAGGGCATGGTCGGTGTCCAGCGATCGGACGTCTTCGCCTAGCACGTCACTTGCCTCGCTCAGGCATTCCCTGATCAGGCGGTGATCGGGCAGTGCGCCCAGCATGCCTGGCCTTTGCGAGCCTTGCCCCGGAAAAGCCAGCAGACTGCTCACGCGGCCTGCTCCTGCAACGACCATGGCGAGGACACCAGGTGTGGACCCTGCGCGGTCTTGACCATCACACGCTCCGACGATCCGGCCCATTCGCGCAGTGCCAATCCGCCCAGAGGGGTTTCAAGCTGGATATCGACGCGGTAGCAAGCCGCGGCCTCGATCTCGCCAAGCAGCGTGCGAGCCCCGTCGCGCGTAAGCGGAACAGGCGCACGTATGAGCAGGTCGAGGTCACTATCTGGCGTCAGCACCTCCAGGCCGGTCGCCAAGGCATAACCGGCACTGCCCGTAACGCCCCATGTCAGGCCGTGCGCGCCGAGGACTGGCTGAACAGCGCTGAGTGCAAGGAAGACAGGATGCATGCCTGATAGCCGAGAGGCGAGCAAGCCCTCCGGCCGAACGCGCCTCTGGATTTGAGCCACCGGCATCCAGGCTGCAAGGCGTTCGTGGCGTGCAGATCCCCGCAAACCCACGGCAATGCACTCGGCAACGTCATGGGCGCGCCGAACCACGACAGGGTGGCCGGCATTTAGCGCAGCGACCGCCCAAGCAGGTGCGTCGGGCGCCAGCATCTCGGCGCGCATGCCCCAAAGCAGATCATGCGGTAAAGGACGTTCGTTCATGGAATGCTCCAGCCCACATCACGCCCATTGCGCCCGCAGGCGCTCGCGTACTGCGGATGATGCTGCCCGATTCTTGCCGCCCAGCCGAGACGCCAGCGTGGTGTCTGCACCCATATCGGCTACTGCACGGGACAGGCAGTTGCGGACGCGGCTAATGTCGTCCGCGTTTGGCGCCTCGATACTGTCTACGCGCAAGCGCTCCCATAGAAGGCCCAGCGATGCGTAGTTATCCAGGTCATAAGCCATGGGGGGAACGGTGGCGGCCAATGTTTCAAGCTCCTCGACGGTCCTCAACGTGATGCGGGCTGCGGCAGCCTTACCCATGGCGTGCACCATGACACCAGGATCTTCGAGCGCAACCAGCCGCTGGGCCTGATAGCCGTGCGCCAGAAACGCACCTGACATTGCCTTGCCTACCAGCAGGCCGACGATGGGATGCCCCGCCAGGCGCGCACGCGCATAGCTGTCCACTGCGCCGGCGAGTGCCTGGTGGATACCGAGTGCTTCTTCGCGGCGGCCATATGCCTGACTGGGAACATCGATCACAGCGACAAGCGTGCGTTTCGCACGGTTTGCGTCGGCCCTGACGGCCTCGTCCACCGCCTGAGCAAGCGCCCAGCCTTCCAGGACCCCAACTTCGCCGTTGCGCGCGCGAGGGAAGGGGTTCTTGGGGTCTGGCACCACGGCAATGAAGCGTGCGGAATGGTTGCCAAGTTCTGCGTCGACAACGCGTACCGAAGCGGGATAGCCCTTTGATTCCCTGGCGTTGGCAAGTGCCTGTAACCACGTCAGTCCACGGCTCATTGGATGGTCTCCTTGTACAGTTCCCGGACGTTATCGGCGGTCAGCAGTGGGCTCTCGCTGCCCAGGCTTTTGAGGCGATCGAGGTAATTTGCGTACCGCTGGCTTCGCGGCGTCTCCACCACGCCCCTGGCCATGCAGCGGAGGACTTCGCTGCGTACTGCGGCAAGGTCGTCGCTCACGAATGCATCGGCAAGCCCGGTTGCGAAGCGTTGCTCGCCACCGGTCAAGCTCCAGATGAAGGGTCGGTCACGCGAATCGAATTCCTGGATGCCAGCTTCTTGCTCGATTACCTGTGGCCCGTTCAGTCCAAGGCGGGCTTCACGTGTAACGACCAGATAGCTGCACAGTCCCGCCGCGATCGACATGCCACCAAAGCAGCCGACGGTGCCGGCAATGACACCCACTACAGGTTGATAGCGACGCAGGTCGACAATGGCGGCCTGAATTTCAGCGATGGCGGCTAGGCCGAGGTTGGCTTCCTGCAGCCGTACGCCACCGGTTTCCAATAGCAGGCAGGCGCGAGTCGGGATGCCGTTGCGGTTATCCTCGGCCGCCAGTTCAAGTGCGCCGGCGATCTTGGCACCACCGACTTCGCCCATGCTGCCACCCTGGAAGGCGCCTTCGATTGCTGCGACGACGGCAGGCTGCCCGTCGAGGGTGCCCTTGGCGATAACTACGCCGTCGTCGGCCTGGGTCACGATGCCTTGGCCAGGCAGCCAGGGCGAGATGAGCCGCTCGAAGGGATCGACCAACTCGCGGAAGCTTCCCGCATCCAGCAGCGCGCGGGCTCGTGCCCGGGCGCCCAGTTCAGTGAAGGTCCGTTGGTTCAGCAGGCGAGCAGTGTCAGTCATGACGGACCTCCTCGAAGCCCTGCTCCAGGCGCAGGCGGACAACGCCCGGCGTGGCACCGAAGTCATGGATGTCGATCTGCAGGGCAGGTGGCACATGCGCGCTGAACATACGCTGGAATAGCTGCTCCCAGCGCTGGCTTGCACCGTTCACCGAGGTGACGACGCGGATCGATAATGTGCCCTCCTGGCCAGGCTCCATCAGCACTTCGAGATCGCCCGAGCCAACGCAGCCCACCAACGCGCGGGTGGCGCCGGGGCGTCCTGCTGGAAATTCAAAGGATAGGGTTTCCATGGGATCAGCTCCGAATGGCCAGGGGTGTGCGTGTAAGCGCATCGAGAAAGAGCGTTGCCGCCAACAGGTCAGCGGCGCCTCCGGGTGAGGCGTTCAATGCCAGCAAGGCACGGTCCAGCCGCTGTAGTTCTCGCCTGCCCGTGAACGTGGCGACGCCGCCGGCGGCCAGCACCTGCCGTGCGCCCGTTTGAGTGCGCTCGAGCGCTGCGGCGCCACCTCGGTGTAGCACGCAGGTATCGGTAAGGTGCGCCATGATTGCAAGCAAGGCATTCAACTGCGCGTGTGGCTCGCTACAGCCCGCACGGCGTGACGCTTTTAGCTGTGGTAGACCCTGTTCGATCACCTCTGGGAATCCCGCTTGGGCCTGTTCGCGGGCGCCGCCGACGCCATATCGGCGACTGGCAATCAGCCCGTGGCTGTTGCGGGTATCCGGTGCGCAAGGGTCTGTAATCCGAGCGATCGCGCCGGCGCGGGACGCGATTTGTTCGGCGCTGGCGGTACTGTCGAGTGCTGACGAGGCAATGAGCAGACCCATCGCCCAGATGGCGCCACGATGTGTATTGATGCCCCCAGTCGTGCGCAACATGTCCTCTTCACCGGTGCGCCCCAGTTCGCCCAATCTGGCACGCAATACACCGTCTATCGCGCCATGCTTGGCGGCGGCGTAGGCCATTGCGGCGAAGGTAGGCCAGAGGCTTCGGGCCGAGGCCAGCATCAGGCCGAGGTCCAGGTCATGGTGAGCGCCGCTGCCGCGTCGATCAACCAGCCCGGGTTTGGGCGACAGCGTGGCTTCGTCGACGAGCGCCGTCACGGCCAGGTCGGCCAGGGCATGTTCGAGAAGGTGGGGTTGAGCATAGGCATGTGGGGTCATTACCAGCTCCTGAATTTCGGTGGCGGGTTGTAAAGCCCGCCAGACCACTCGACGAGTTCGGCGATGCTCTTGGCCGCCAGCAGCTCGCGTGTCGCATCGGTGCGGCGAATACCGAGGTCTTCGGGAAGGGCAATCAGACCCTCGCGGCGCATGCGTTCAGTGGCCGAGGGGTCATGACGCAGGCCGATCGCCGTTACGCCGGCCACCGCTGCGATCATGGCCTGTCGCTCTTCCAGACTGCGCGCCTTGTAGAGGTAGGCGATGCCTTCCTCGGTCAGCAGATGCGTCACGTCGTCGCCGTAGATCATGACGGGTGCGAGCGGCATGCCGACCTTCTTCGCCATCTCGACGGCATCGAGCTGCTCTACGAAGGTGGGTTTGCCACCTTCCTGGAAGGTCTCGACCATTTGCACGACAAGCTTTTTGCCGCGCTCGAGTAATGTCACGGGCTCGGTCATGTCGAGCCAGGCCGGGGTGGCATGACGCCGCCCGCGCGGATCGTGGCCCATGTTCGGCGCACCGCCGAAGCCGGCAAGGCGGCCGCGGGTGACGGTAGAGGAATGGCCGTCCCCGTCCACTTGCAGCGTGGCGCCGATGAACAAGTCGACCGCGTACTGGCCGGCAAGCTGGCACATCATGCGGTTCGATCGCATCGAGCCGTCGCGTCCCGTGAAAAACACGTCCGGGCGCTGGCGCATGTAGTTTTCCATGCCCAGCTCGGTACCAAAGCAATGGACACTCTGGACCCAACCGGTCTCGATGGCCGGAATCAGGGTGGGGTGTGGATTCAGCGTCCAGTTGCGGCAAATCTTTCCCTTGAGCCCAAGGGATTCGCCGTAGGTAGGAAGGATCAGTTCGATCGCCGCAGTATTGAAACCGATACCGTGGTTGAGCGATTGGACGTTGTGCCGTTCGTAGATGCCGCGGATCGCCATCATCGCCATCAATACGTGGACGGGCTTGATATGGCGGGGGTCTCGGGTGAAGAGCGGCTCGATGTAGAAGGGCTTGTCCGCAACCACGATGAAATCGACCCAGGAGGCCGGGATGTCGACCCGAGGCAGTTCGTCCACCAGTTCGTTGACCTGGACGATAACGATGCCATCGGAAAACGCCGTGGGCTCGACGAGGGCGGGGGTGTCTTCGGTGCTGGGACCGGTGTAGATGTTTCCATGGCGATCCGCCTGGAACCCCGCGACCAGCGCTACATTGGGAATCAGGTCGACCAGTAGGCGGGAATAGAGCTCGATGTAGGTATGGATCGCACCGACTTCCATCTGGCCGTCTTCGAGCAGCTGACCGATCCGCAGGCTCTGTGGACCGGCAAAGGAAAAGTCCAGCCGTCGCGCAATGCCCTGCTCGAACAGATCAAGATGCTCGCTGCGGCTGACGCTCGGCATGATCATGTGCAGATCGTGAATGCGGCTCGCGTCGACGGTGGCGAGGGAGCGGGACAGAAAGTCCGCCTGCTTCTGGTTATTGCCTTCCAGTACCACGCGGTCGCCCGGGCTGATCAGGCTTTCCAGCGCTTCGACGATGCGTTCGGTCGGCAACAGGGGGCCATCGGCGAGATGCTTCACCTGGTCCAGACGCCGCGCTTTCTCGGTACGGCGACGTGACCACTCGGGCGGTGGAGAATTTGTTGTTGTCATCATGACTCCTCGAATTCCGCGGGTGTGCCGACACCTTAGGAATCTCGCGAGTCGCTATCAATAACAGCCGGGTCCGGATCGTTACGCTGAGGTTAACGGATCGCGGGATTCAAGCGCAGGGCGCCCGTGCCGATGCAGTAGAAAGTGCCATGTTAATACGCGCATTTGTTCGGGCCGTAGCAACATGGCTGAATGCCCTTTTCAGGAGTTATTGATTTGAAAGCCATCCTCCCGTTTGTCCTGGCGCTGCTCTGCGCACCGGCCTGGGCCAGCGAAGCATCAGCGCCCGAAGGCGCACCGAAGGTGAGTTACATCAACCTGTTTCCAGCCTTGGTAGGCAACTACGGAGAGGGGCCGAAGCTTCGCTACTTCAAGGCTGACGTCGCACTGCAGGTTAAAGATCCTGAAGCAGCCAAGAAGGTTGAGTATCACCAGCCGTTGATACGCAATCAGCTTGTCGCCCTGTTTTCTCAGCAGACCGATGCCACCCTGGGCTCGGTCGAGACCAAAGAACAGCTGCGTCAGGAAGCACTCAAGCAGGTGCAGGGCGTGTTGCAGCAGGAAGAAGGCGCGCCGCTGGTGGATGACCTGCTCTTCAACAACCTCATCGTGCAGTGACGGCTTCGGGCTGGCATTGCCTTTCTTTGGCAGTATCCGGCTCAGCTCGCCAGTGCACAAATGACCTGCCATTCGGCATCGCTTACTGGCATCACGGAAAGGCGACTTCCCTTTTTGACTAAGGCGAGCTCGGCGAGCCCTGTCTGGTCTCGTAGTGTTGCCAATGGGATCACCCGGCGGAACGCTCGTATGAATGCTACATCGACCGCACTCCAGGGATTGCGCTCCGACGTGGCTTTGGGGTCGTGATACGGGCTCTCTGGGTCAGTGGCGGCGGGGTCGTCATAGGCTGCGCGGACAATTTTTCCAATACCCGCAATACCCGGCTCCGGGCAGCTGGAGTGGTAGAAAAAGAACAGGTCGTCGACTGCCATGGCTCTCAGGAAGTTGCGCGCCTGGTAGTTCCGGACGCCGTCCCAGCGGGCCTCGCCGAGGCGTTGGAGATCATGAATGGAAAGCTCGTCCGGTTCCGATTTCATGAGCCAGTTGGGCATGGGTTTTGCTCCAATTTTTTGCAGGTCCCAAATGGTAGCGGCTAAGCGACAGCCGGTCATGAAATCAAATTGCAGGACCGTCACGGTTCAAACAAAATGCCGCCGCTTCGAGGGGTAGGGAGCCTTGAGAAGCGTCACACGGTGATCCAGTGCCTTAAGGGGGAGGCAATCGATGAAGAAGCGCAAACCGGATCTGCTCTGGGTATTGGTCATCATTTTTGGCCTTGGCGTTGTCACCACCGGATACACCCAAAGCCTCTGGGAACGCGGCAATAACGCGCCGGCGTCCGCCTATCTCATGCCCAAGCAGAGCATCAATCGCTGATTCGATCGATGGCCCGCTGGCGCTTCTTGCTCATCCTTCAGCCATTTCCGCGTCGGCTAAACGTCGAAACCTTTCGATGGGTCGGCGCGATACCAGCCGTCATCCGTTACCGTTGCGTCGAGCGGCACATCCCAGCTTGAAACAGGAAGACGGTCGACCCGTTGACAGCCATGGGCAACGCCCAGCAACACGGGTTTACATTGGGCCCGCCGTGCTTGCTTGAACGCCAGAGAGCGGTCGTAGAAGCCCCCGCCCATGCCCAGGCGCCCGCCGTGAGCATCGAATCCTACGAGTGGAAGTAGAATCAGGCCCAGAGCCCAGGTCTTGCGCTGCATGGCTGGCTGAGGGCGCGGTTCCTGGATCCTGAACCGGTTACGCACCATTTTCTCCCCTGGGCGGATGCGTTGAAACGCCATCCGGGTTCGAGGCCAGGCCTTGAGCACGGGAAGGTAGGTGGCCTTGCCACGGCGTTGAGCTTCGAGCAAAAGAGGGCGAATGTCGATTTCACCATCGTTTGCCAGATAGAACGCGACGTGGCGCGTCCGGCGAAACGTAGGGTGCTGGGAGAGTCTGCGATAGACCTTTTTAGATGCGTGACGTTGCGCTGCGGGGGAGAGGGCGCGACGTGCTTTTCGTAGCTGGCGTCGGAGTTCGGCACGGCTGAGGCCGGCCGGCTGCGAAAGCTTTGTCATGCCTCGCTCCGTCCAGCCCGATCGAGGGGCGGCGCGAAGCGTTGCAAGATAGAGAGGACTCCCCGAAGTGCCGCTGTCGGCTTGACCCTTGAACCCGAAAGTTCAAGGTGGGGACTACGGCCAACCATTAGGCTTTCCGTCAGGCGGACATGCACACAAGTCACACGCGTAGTCTCCGAGGTTTTGCGTATCGGGAGAGGGACGTGACCAACTGGCGCACACACCAGGGAGCAGGCGCCAGTATACCCGAAACGACTGTTTTGGCGATCAGCGTGTCTGCTCGTCCTGATCAGTGGCCAGCGCATGGTCGACTCGGTCAAGCAGGCTCCGGACCTGTTCGCGCGTGCTATTGGCCTCGCGGTCCATTCGATCCTGCTTGTGCAAAAGGTCGTGGGTAATGTTGAGGGCAGCCATGACGGCGACGCGGTCGGCGCCGATGACTTTGCCGCTGGATCGGATTTCTCGCATCTTGCCGTCCAGATAACGTGCCGCGCTTTCGAGGTTCGCGCGCTCATCGGCCGGGCAGCTGATGCAATAGTCCTTGTCGAGGATATGTACGGTGACGGTGTTCGGCTGACTCATGAGTCCTGCTCCAAGGCTTTGAGGCGCAAAATCATCGCTTCGACCTTGCTCCGGGCCAATTCGTTCTTCTCGACCAGATGAGCGCGCTCTTCACGCCAGGCACGCTCATTGGCGAGCAGGGCACGGTTATGAAGCTTGAGCTGCTCGACCCGCTGGATAAGTTGCTCCAGACGAACCGTCAGCGCTTTCAGATCGGTGTCTTCCATGGACTCCCGCTTGGCGAGGATTCAAAGTGTCTTCCGGCCGACGCAGGCTGCGCCATTACGGAAGCCCACCCTGTAAGGTGGAAAGGCAAAGGTTACCCGCCCGGGCGAGCTCGATGGCCGAGGCGTCGCGGCCGGTGCTAGGATACCCGTCTATTCTAGCCATCACCCCGCCGCCGCGCCTAGTCGATATGTCCATGCCTGAATCCCCGTACGCCGCTTTTTCCGCTCTCATCAACAGCTTTGGCCACAAGGTCTCTCCGGCAGAGCTTCATGGCTTGTTGCTGGGGCGCAGTTGCGCGGGCGCAGGCTTCGAGCCCGAGCCCTGGCTGGAGGAAGTCGCCGAGGTGCTGGGTGCACCTGTCGAGGACGCCTTCAAGCAGGCTTTGGTTGGCCTGCAGGAGATGGTAAAGGCGGAGTTGACCGGCGATGACATGGCTGTGGTGCTGCTGCTGCCGGGCGACGATGGGTCATTGAAAGACCGCGCCGTCGCGTTGTCTCAGTGGTGCCAGGGTTTTCTCGGTGGCTTTGGTGTGGCAGCAGGCGATCGCGCCCTGTCGGCTGATGCGATGGAAGTGCTCGAGGATCTGGCGGCCATTGCTCAGGTCCAGAGCGCCCTCGAGGAGTCCGAAGACGGCGAAAACGATTACATGGAAGTGATGGAGTACCTTCGGGTCGCGCCATTGCTCCTGTTCACCGAATGTAATAAGGCGCCGGCGCAGCCTGCGGGGAAACCCTCCCTGCACTGAAACACGGCCCCTTTCTCGATCCAGATTTGCCCAGGAGTGTGCATGATTCGCATCCCGAAGTCGGAATACGCCCGGCGGCGCAAGGCGCTGATGGAGCAGCTCGAGCCCAACAGCATTGCCATTCTGCCCGCCGCGCCCGTCTACATCCGTAACCGCGATGTCGAGCACGTCTACCGGCAGGACAGCGACTTCCAGTACCTGAGCGGTTTTCCCGAGCCGGAAGCGGTGCTGGTTCTCATCCCTGGGCGGGAACATGGCGAGTACATACTTTTCTGCCGTGAGCGCGACCCCGAGCGTGAGTTGTGGGACGGCTTGCGTGCAGGTCAGGAGGGGGCAATACGTGACTTTGGCGCCGACGATGCCTTCCCGATCGGGGATATCGACGAAATTCTGCCCGGCCTCATCGAAGGCCGCGACCGGGTGTACTACGCCATCGGCACAAATCCAGAGTTCGATCACCATTTGATGGAGTGGATCAACACGATCCGTTCCAAGGCGCGGCAGGGCGCGCAGCCGCCGAATGAATACGTGGCGCTCGATCACCTGCTTCATGACATGCGTCTGTACAAGTCAGCCGCCGAGATCAAGGTGATGCGCTATGCCGCCGAAATATCGGCCGCTGCCCATATCCGAGCCATGCAGGCCAGCCGGGTGGGCTTGTCGGAATACCACCTCGAAGCCGAACTGGAATACGAATTCCGCAAGGGCGGCGCCAAGATGCCCGCCTATGGTTCGATCGTGGCGGCAGGTCGGAACGCCTGCATTCTCCATTACCGCGAGAACGATGCGCCGCTCAAGGACGGCGACGTCGTCCTGATCGACGCCGGCTGTGAGATCGACTGCTATGCAAGCGATATCACCCGTACGTTCCCGGTCAATGGCACGTTCACGCCGGAACAGCGCGCCATTTACGACATCGTGCTCGAGGCCAACCTTGAAGCGTTCAAACACATCGCGCCCGGCAAGCACTGGAACGAGGCACATGAGGCGACCGTACGCGTCATCACCTCAGGCCTCGTGCGCCTTGGCCTGCTTGAAGGCGACGTGGATGCGCTGATTGAAGCGGGCGCCTACAAGGCGTTCTACATGCATCGCGCCGGGCACTGGCTGGGCATGGATGTTCATGACGTCGGAGACTACAAGGTCGGCGGCGAGTGGCGTGTGCTGGAGGCGGGCATGGTGATGACAGTCGAGCCCGGTATCTACATCGCGCCGGACAATACCCAGGTCGCCAAGAAGTGGCGGGGTATTGGCATTCGTGTCGAGGACGATGTCGTTGTCACCAAGAAAGGCTGCGAGATCATCACGGGCGGCGTCCCGAAGGCTGTCGACGAGATCGAGGCGTTGATGGCTGCCGCTCGCCAAGATGTTGCCTGACCCGATGAAGGCCGACATTGCGATCGTAGGCGGAGGGCTCGTCGGGGCGAGCTTGGCGTTGGCACTTCAGGCCGGCGCCAGGCAACGCGGATGGCGGATCGTGTTGGTCGAGCCCTATCCACCGGGCGAGGGATACCAACCCAGCTACGACGCGCGTTCCTCGGCGCTATCGTTCGGCTCCCGTCGAATCTACGAGCGGCTGGGTGTCTGGCCGGCTATCGAGCAGCGAGCACAACCCATCACCCATATCCATGTGTCCGACCGTGGTCGTTTCGGCGCGGCGCGGCTCGATGCCGCGGATGAGGGGGTGCCAGCCCTCGGTTATGTGGTGGAAAATGCCTGGATCGGCCATTGCCTCTGGCAGGCATTGGATCGAGACGTTATCCATTGGTGTGCGCCGGCCGAAGTTACGAACGCTTCGGCCACCGAATCCGGCTATACATTGGCATTGGGCGACGACACGACCCTGGATGCTTCGTTGGTGGTACTCGCGGACGGGGGGCGTTCGTCCCTGCGTGACCAGTTGGGTATCGAGGTCAAACGTACCGCTTACGATCAGCACGCGCTGATCGCCAATGTCACGACCCGCGCGTCGCACGGCGGACAGGCGTTCGAGCGGTTCAGCAAACACGGACCAATGGCATTGCTGCCGCTTGCTGATAACCGCAGTGCACTGGTCTGGACCCGCTCGCCCGCCGATACCCATCGGTTACAAGGCTGTGCTGAGCCCCTCTTCCTGAGCGAGCTGCAGCAGGCCTTTGGTTATCGGCTCGGTGCCTTTACCCAGGTCGGCACGCGCTACGTCTACCCGCTGGAGTTGGTCGAGGCCGCCGAGCAGGTGCGTGCCCACCTTGTCGTGCTAGGGAATGCAGCGCACAGCTTGCACCCTGTGGCCGGGCAGGGCTTCAATCTGTCGCTGCGTGATACCCAGGTACTGGCCGAGACGCTGCTTGAGGATGACGCTGCGCCGGGTGCGTTCGCGACGTTGCAGCGCTACTACGCCCGCCAGCGGCAGGACCAACAACTGACCGTCGGCTTTTCTCATCACCTGACGCAACTCTTCACGCGTCGAGAATCGGCGGTGATTGCCGGTCGCAATCTGGGCTTGCTGGGTTTGGACCTGCTGCCCCCCGCCAAGCACTGGTTCGCGCGACAGGCCATGGGCCTGGGGACGCGCGGTTGAAGTCGACGAGCCTGGATACCCACGGAGAAGCGCGAATGACTACGCAGGCTGACATCGTCATTGTCGGTGCTGGAATGGTGGGCAGCGCCCTGGCGCTGGCGCTGGAGGGGCAAGGCCTCGACATTGTGGTACTGGACGGTGAATCGCTTGAGGTCTTTCCGTTCGACACCTCAGAACCATTCGAGCCCCGGGTAAGTGCGTTGTCTGCGGCAAGCCAGCGGATTCTCGAGCGCCTTGATGCCTGGCCGGGGATCACGTCCCGCCGGGCTTGTCCGTATCGAGACATGCATGTCTGGGACGGCGTAGGGACGGGCCAGATTCATTTCTCCGCCGAAAGCGTTCATGCGCAGTGGCTTGGCCATATCGTCGAGAACCGCGTGGTGCGTGACGCCCTGCTCGATCGACTGGCAAAAAGCTCAGTACGGCTCGAAGGCGAGGCGCGCTTACTCCAGCTTCGCCGTTCGGGTGAGGAATGGTTGCTTACCCTCGAGGGCGGGCGGCAGATTCGAACTCCCCTGCTCATTGCGGCTGACGGCGCGCGTTCAGCCGTTCGCCAGCTAACGGGTATCGAGACACGCGAATGGGACTACCTGCACGATGCCATCGTGACGAGCGTGCGCTGTGAGCGTTCGCACGGCCATACGGCCTGGCAGCGTTTCACCGAACACGGCCCGCTGGCGTTTCTTCCTTTGAGCACGACCGAAGACACTCACTGGTGCTCGATCGTATGGTCGGTCATACCGGCTGAAGCGGATCGCCTGATGGCGCTCGACGAAGAAGCCTTCAATGCCGCATTGGGCCAGGCATTCGAGTTCAAGCTCGGCAAAATCGTCGCAGCCGACAGGCGCCTTCGCATCCCCTTGCGACAGCGTCACGCCAAGCGATACGTGGCCGAAGGCGTGGCGTTGATCGGAGATGCAGCACATACCATTCACCCGCTGGCCGGGCAGGGGGCCAACCTCGGCTTCCTGGACGCGGCCGTGTTGGCAGAAGTGCTGATCGAGGCCAGGGGTCGCGGGCAACCGCTTCGCGACCTGCGTACCCTTGGGCGCTATGAGCGACGCCGTATGCCTTATAACCTCGCGATGATGGGCGCGATGGAAGGCTTCGAGCGGTTGTTCCAGGCCGATCCGCTACCACTTCGCTGGCTACGAAACCAGGGACTGAAATGGGTCGATGGCTTGCCCGGGGCCAAAGGGTTGTTCGTTCGGCAGGCCCTTGGGCTGTCAGGTGATCTCCCGGCGCTTGCTCGTCCGCACTGACGCGTCTTCGGTTGGTTGTTGACTCCGTACGCGGCGGCCACGCCCGCTCCGAGGCCCTGTCCTGTGTCTGAGCAATATCTGGTTACCGTGCCGCGCCTCGTACTGCATTGAGATTCATTATCATCCGCGCTTCGATTCTTCGATCTCAGGATGACGCTATGCAGGCACGCACCGTACTCTTCGCCGCCTTTTCTGCCATCGCCGCTCCGGCGATTGCCGCTGATGAAGTCGTCGTTTACTCATCGCGTATCGACGAGCTGATCAAGCCCGTTTTCGACGCGTATACAGCCAAGACCGGCGTACCTGTGAAGTTCATTACCGACAACGAGGCGCCGCTCATGCAGCGCTTGAAGGCGGAAGGTCAGAATTCACCTGCCGATCTCTTCCTGACCGTTGATGGTGGCAACCTGTGGCAGGCCGAGCAGATGGGTCTTCTGCAGCCGCTGAAATCCGAAATTGTCGAACAGAACATCCCGGCCCAGTACCGATCCTCCAGCGGTGCCTGGACGGGCCTCTCCCTGCGCGCACGTACCATCGTCTACTCGCCGGAGCGGGTTAAGCCCGAATCCCTTTCAACGTACGAAGCGCTGGCCGATGACGAGTGGAAAGGTCGCCTGTGCCTGCGCTCGAGCAAGAAGGTCTATAACCAGTCGCTGACAGCCACGATGATCGAGGCCGATGGGGCGGAGAAGGCCGAGACGGTCCTGAAGGGATGGGTGGCGAACCTCGCGACTGATCCGTTCGCCAACGACAATGCGGTTATCGAAGCGGTTGCAGCCGGCCAATGCGACGTTGGTATCGTAAACACCTACTACTTTGGCCGTCTTCATCGCGCCAATCCTGATCTGAAGGCGAAGCTTTTCTGGCCTAACCAGGAAGACCGCGGCGTCCATGTGAATCTGTCGGGCATCGGGCTGACGCGGCATGCGCCCAACCCGGATGCGGCGCGCAAGCTGGTCGAGTGGATGACCTCTGCCGAGGCGCAGAACCTCTTCGCGGACCGCAACCAGGAATTCCCGGCCAATCCGAAGGTGAAGCCGTCCGAGGAAGTGGCGGCTTGGGGCGAGTTCAAGGCAGACGACGTGCCCGTCGAAGTGTCCGGCGTGCGTCAGGCCGAAGCCATTCGCATGATGGACCGAGTCGGCTGGAACTGAGGCTATCGGCAGGTCGAGCCGGTACGCGCCTATCTGCGGCACATTCGGCCTGACGTTCTGTATACCTATGCACGTTACCTATTCATGGCGCTGGTACCCCATTGCTCTCTGCAGTGCGGTACTGGTCGCCTTGCCACTGGCATTCCTGGCATCGAGCTGGCAGACAATCGATGCAGAGATATGGGGGCACCTGTGGCAGACGCAGCTGCCCCGGCTAGTCGGCAATACGCTCACGCTACTGTTCGGTGTCGGGCTCGGCGTGACGGTGCTTGGGGTGAGCCTAGCCTGGCTGACGTCCGTGTGTGAATTTCCCGGGCGCCGTTGGCTGGATTGGGCACTGATGCTGCCGTTCGCGTTACCGGCCTATGTGCTGGCGTTCGTGTTCATCGGTATGCTGGATTTCGCGGGCCCGGTGCAGTCAGCCTGGCGGGAATGGTTCGGCACAGGCTGGCGTTTCCCGCCCGTTCGCTCTACACCGGGTGTGGTTCTGGTACTGACGCTGGTGTTCTATCCCTACGTTTACCTGTTGGCTCGTTCCGCATTTCTCGTGCAGGGCCGCGATGTGCTGGATGCAGCCCGCACGCTAGGCCATACGCCGTGGCAGGCCTTCTGGCGAGTCGCGCTGCCCATGGCGCGCCCTGCGATCGGCGCAGGTGCAGCGCTGGCGCTGATGGAAACGCTGGCGGACTTCGGCGCAGTCTCCGCGTTCAATTTCGACACGTTTACCACGGCGATCTACAAGACCTGGTTCGGATTTTTCAGCCTCTCGAGTGCAGCCCAGTTGGCAAGCCTGCTCCTGTTGTTCGTAGCACTTCTGGTGTTCATGGAACGCGGGGCGCGCGGTGCATGGCGACCGTCATTGACTCGGGCGCGGCACGCCCCTCGTTATCGGTTACGCGGCTGGCGCGCCTTTGCGGCGAGCGCCTGGTGCCTGCTGATCTTCACGTTGGCCTTCGTGCTGCCCATTATTCAACTCATGGCCTGGTGCTGGCAGAGAGGGCGCCTCGACCTGGACGAGCGCTATTTCGCGCTCGTGGGCCATTCGCTGTATCTGGCCACAATGGCCGCGAGCATTACGGTCTGCGTCGCGATGCTGCTGGCGTTCGCACGCAGGCGTTCACCCACGACGCTCATGCGCAGCAGCGTTAGGTTCGCGATGCTGGGCTACGCGCTTCCTGGCTCTGTGCTTGCCGTTTCGGTGATGCTGGTCTTCGCCCACGCAGATCGATTTGTCGTGATTCCCGTATCGGCCTGGCTTGGCGGCGCCGCCAAGCCCCTGCTGGTAGGAAGTGTATCGGCACTGCTGCTGGCCTACCTTGTGAGATTCCTCGCTGTCGCGCATGGTCCGCTCGAAACGAGCCTCCACCGCGTGCGACCGGCACTGGAGGAGGCCTCCCGTAGTCTCGGTGTGGTCGGGCTTCGCCAGTTTCTTCGCCTTCACGTCCCGCTGCTGCTTCCCGGCGGACTGACGGCATTGCTGATGGTGCTGGTCGATGTGCTCAAGGAGATGCCCGCTACGCTGCTGCTCCGCCCGTTCGGCTGGGACACGCTCGCCGTACGAATCTTCGAAATGACCAATGAGGGTGAGTGGGACCGTGCCGCCTTGCCCGCGTTGACCCTGGTTGTGGTAGGGATGGTGCCGGTGGTGGTGCTGATCCGACGCTCGGTGGGCGATCGGTGATCGGCTACGTCTCGATCATGCAAAACAACGACACGGGTCTATCGCAACCGCGCCGATCGTTGGTCCCTGTCGCCGATGACGAGGGGAGCCCTTCCGGCTACAATGCGCGCCCACTCGAGGCGGGTTCCCTTCGCCCCACGTGCACGGCGGCGCCTGCCTGCCCCACATTGTCCGGCCCGGAACTCGCCGCTTCGATCGCATCGCCAAGCCCGGAAGGAGAACCCATGGGTCAGCGTACGGCTCTCTACTATCAGCATCTTGCGCTGGGAGCGCGGATGGTCGATTTCAGCGGTTGGGATTTGCCGCTGCACTACGGCTCGCAAGTAGACGAGCATCATCAGGTGCGTCGCGATTGTGGCGTTTTCGATGTGTCCCACATGTGCGTGATCGACGTGCATGGAGCGGGCGCCAAGGCCTATCTCCGCCGATTGCTGGCGAATGATGTCGAGCGACTCGCCACGCCCGGCAAGGCCCTCTACAGTGCGATGCTCAATGAGCGTGGCGGTATTGTCGACGACCTCATCGCCTACCTCATGCCCTTTGGCTACAGACTGATCGTCAACGCGGCGACCCGTACCCAGGACCTGGCGTGGATGCATAGCGTGGCCGTCGACTTTGCCGTGGAGCTGCGTGAGCGGACCGACATCGCACTGCTTGCGATCCAGGGGCCCAATGCCCGTGCGCGCACCGGTGAGCTGCTTGACCGTGCGCGCGCTGCAATCATCGCCGAGCTTTTACCTTTCCAGGGGCTGGAGGAAAACGGCTGGTTCATCGCCCGCACCGGTTATACAGGCGAAGACGGCCTGGAGATCATGTTGCCGTCCGATCAGGTTGCCGGGTTCTTCAATGACCTCGTAGGCGCCGGTATCGGTCCGGTAGGCCTGGGGGCACGTGATACGCTTCGACTGGAGGCCGGGCTCAATCTCTACGGCAATGACATGACGGACAGCGTGACGCCATTGTCGTCGAACATGGAGTCGACCATTGCCTGGGCACCCGAAGACCGCAACTTCATTGGCCGGGACGCGCTTGTCGCGCAGTGGAAGGCAGGTGGGTGGCCTCGGCTGGTTGGCGTGGTACTTGAGGACCGCGGCGTGCTTCGTCCGCACCAGACCGTACGTGTCGAATGCGACGGCGAAGGCGAGATCACCAGCGGCAGCTTCTCGCCTACGCTCGGTAAGTCGATCGCTCTGGCGCGGGTGCCTGCGGCCGCAGGTGAGCGCGGGGAGGTGGAGATCCGCGGGCGCTGGCATCCGGTTCGTTTCGTTAAGCCCACCTTCGTTCGTCATGGGCGCCCATTGATCTAGCGGTCGGGGGGCGATGTGCCCCGCATCTGCGTGCCGCCAGCCAGGCGGGGCTGTCCTGCCTGGTCTCAAGTGTTACATTTTCCAGACCAACCGTAGCCTGAACCCTGAGGATCCCCGCCATGAGCGATACGCCCGCCGATCTCCGATACGCCGCCAGCCACGAGTGGGCGCGCCTGGAAGCGGATGGAACCGTAACAGTCGGTATTTCTGATCATGCCCAGGAAGCGCTGGGCGACGTTGTGTTCGTCGAGTTGCCCGAAGTCGGCAAGCAATTCACGGCCGGACAGGAAGCCGGTGTCGTCGAATCCGTTAAAGCGGCTTCCGATATCTATGCGCCTGTTGGTGGCGAAGTGATTGCCGTGAACGAGGCCATCGTAGACAGTCCCGAGATCGTGAACAGTGACCCGTATGGCAGCTGGTTCTTCAAACTGAGGCCAAGTGACGAGGGCGAACTCAGCAAGCTGCTCGATGCAGATGCCTACGCAGCCGCGGCTGACGCGTGACCTTCTCTAGCCGGCGCGTCTGCGCCGGCCTTCTTGGCTGGGCTATATGCCAGTAAATAGCTGTTACGCTAAGGTCTCGCAGGCGGCCTAATTGGCGGCCGTCGGATAGATTGTTCCGGCTACCGCGCGTTTTGTACAAATTCTGTCATAATTTGGGCCCCTCTCTCACAGGCCCTGATCCTCATGTTGGACATGATCAGCGGACTCGACGGCTGGCTGCTGACGAGTCTGTTCCTGGCGCTGGCGTTCGTTCTCGCGTTCGAATTCATCAATGGCTTTCACGACACCGCCAACGCGGTAGCCACCGTGATTTATACCAAGGCCATGCCCCCGTATCTGGCAGTCATGGCGTCGGGCATTTTCAATTTTCTCGGTGTGTTACTCGGTGGTGTGGGTGTCGCCTACGCGATCGTTCACCTGTTGCCGGTGGACCTCTTGATCAACGTCAACACCGGGCACGGCCTGGCAATGGTGTTCTCCCTGCTAGCAGCAGCGATCACCTGGAACCTGGGGACATGGTATTTCGGCATCCCCGCTTCAAGTTCGCACACCTTGATTGGTTCGATCCTTGGGGTTGGCCTGGCCAACGCGCTGATTACCGACATACCACTGGGCAACGGCATCAACTGGCAGAAGGCGATCGACATTGGCCTGTCGCTGCTGGTGTCGCCCACCGTCGGCTTTTTCGTAGCGGCGCTCCTGTTGCTGTTACTGAAGAAGTGGCGCCCGCGCTCCAAAATGCACAAGACACCGGAGCAGCGGCCCAAGAAGAAACATCCGCCGTTCTGGAACCGCATGGTTCTGGTGCTTTCAGCGATGGCGGTCAGCTTCGTACACGGCTCAAACGATGGGCAGAAAGGCATCGGTCTGATCATGCTCGTCCTGATCGGAATCGTGCCTGCGCACTTCGTTCTGAATCTTGACAGTACGACCTACCAGATTGACCGGACACGCGACGCGGCGGCCCATCTGCAAGCCTTCTACCAACGAAACGAAGATTCGCTCGGTGAGTTCCTTGCGCTGGGAAAGGGCGAGCGAACGACGGAGCTTCCCAAGGAATTTCGGTGTGACCCCGAACAGACCGAACCCACATTGAATGCGTTGCTGGGCAGCCTTCAGGGCGTAGCGAACTACCACGACCTGACACCACAAACGCGTGTTGAGGTGCGGCGCTACTTGTTGTGCCTCGACGATACAGCGAAGAAAGTCAGTGCGTTGTCCACGCTGCCGGCGGCCAGTCGCGCCGATCTCAACAAGCTACGTGGTGACCTCACAGCGACGACCGAGTACGCACCCTTTTGGGTCATCATCGCGGTAGCGCTGGCGCTGGGTATTGGAACCATGGTCGGCTGGCGTCGCGTCGTGCACACGGTCGGCGAGAAGATTGGCAAACAGGGCATGACCTATGCGCAGGGCATGTCGGCACAAATTACCGCCGCCATGGCAATCGGTATGGCCAACGTTTTCAGCCTGCCTGTTTCGACAACGCATGTCTTGTCCTCGGGAGTCGCAGGGACAATGGTCGCCAATCGCAGTGGATTACAGGGTGGTACGGTTAGGACCATATTGCTGGCCTGGGTACTCACACTGCCGACGTCCATGGCCCTGTCCGCAGGCCTGTTCTGGCTGTCCACGCGATTCGTTGGCTGACACAAAAACAGGCCGCCATAGCGGCCTGTTTCGCAATAAACGCCTTACTGGGCGTCCGCTGTAACGATTGCCGAAGCCAACTCCATGTCGTTAGCTGTCAGCTGAGGCTGTTGCTGGCGGATTTGGCGAAGCGCGGCTTCCAGATAGGGCCCACGAATCTCGCCATCGCTGGCAACAAAACTGCCAGCATCGTCGCGTGCTGCCGCAACCAGCTTATGATCGCGGAAGGTCAGGTAAGTGGTGCCAGTGGTGATCCCGGAGGACAGGATGTCCCGGATCAGGCCATCCGCCATTGCAGTAGAGCTCGCCAACACAAGGGCGCCGCCCAGTAGGGCACGTTTGAGCATCGCTAAATCCTTACTTCAGAATTGGGTGCCGGCACAGAAGGCCGGCACGGACCGATCAGCGTTCGGCGACAGGCTCAGGCGTAGTCAGGATCGCAGTAGCGATTTCCATGTCATCGGCTGTCAGCCCGGGATGCTCACTGCGTACCTGGCTCAGCACGGATTCCAGGTAGGGCCCGCGGATTTCGCCGTTGCTCGCGATGAAGCTGCTAGCGTCGTCCTTGGCCGCATAGACGATCTTGTGGTCGCGGAACGTCGAATAAAGCGATGCAGAAATACCCGCGCTGGTAGCGAAATCACGCCAGCCGGCGGCCAGCGCCGAGGTAACGGGCAGACAAAGGGCGAGTGACGCGACAATCAGTTGCTTGCGCATGGTGTGGACTCCGTATGGTGTTCTTCTTTTTGCTGAGAGTGGCGCCTGCGGCAGGGAGTTCCGGGTAACTGTCGGGCCGCTTCGCTGCGCGGCCGTTTTAGCGCCACGTCATCCGATCGGATGGCCGTATTCCAAGTTGCCACTACCGCTATACACTGGTGGCCTTTTCTCGCCCCATTGGTCGATGGCATCGTCATGTCACAAGAGCTTTCTGCCGAACAGATACGTAAAGCGCTGCAAGGCATCAGTGTTCCTCCCCAGCCCCAGATCATGGTCGACCTGCAGATGGAGCAGGTCATGCCGGTACCGGACCTCAAGGCCATTGCGCAGCTGATCAGCCAGGATCCCGGGCTCTCCGGTTCACTGCTGAAGGTGGTCAACTCTCCGTTTTTCGGGCTGGCGAACAAGGTCAGCTCGATCCAGCGGGCCGTCAATCTGCTCGGCTGTGACAGTGTCATAAACATCATCAACGCGCAGTCCATCAAGGGCGAGATGAGCGACGAGACCATCGTGACGCTCAATCGCTTCTGGGACAGCGCTCAGGATGTGGCAATGACCTGCCTGACATTGGCCAAGCGCGTAGGGATCCAGGCGCTCGACGAGGTCTACGCGCTGGGTTTGTTCCACAATTGCGGCATTCCCCTGATGCTCAAGCGTTTCCCGGGCTATATGGAAGTCCTCGAGCAGGCGTATGCCCGTTGCGATGTGAATACACGCATCGTCGATACCGAGAACCAGTTGCTCAACACCAACCACGCGGTAATCGGTTACTACACGGCGCGCTCGTGGAACCTCACCCCGCATTTGTGCGAGGCGATCGCCAGTCACCACAATACGCTCTCATTGTTTAGCCAGGACTCCGACCGGGATTCGCAGCTGCGCAACCTTCTGGCCATCCTGAAAATGGCCGAGCATATCTGTGGCTGCTACCAGACGCTCGGCAACCAGTCCGAAGACCACGAATGGAATCTGGTTGGCCCATTGGTACTGGACTACCTGGGCCTGTCCGATTACGACTTCCAGAATCTCAAGGAAAGTATCCGGGAGCTGGGCGTCGCCTGACCGCCAGCCGCTCATTGACGAGCGGCCAGCACCTCGGCGCATGCACAGGGCGCGCGCGCCGACATCATCCTGTCCAAGAGGCCTTATTCCGACGTATGCCTGAACTGCCCGAAGTCGAAACGACCCGCCGCGGTATTGCCCCTCATCTCGAAGGCCAGCGAGTGTCGCGCGTGATCGTACGCGACCGTCGTTTGCGCTGGCCTATCCCCGAAGATCTCGATGTTCGGCTTTCCGGCCAGCGCATCACGCGTGTTGAGCGACGTGCCAAATACCTGTTGATCGAAGCCGAGGTGGGCACGTTGGTCGCTCACCTTGGAATGTCCGGAAGCCTGCGTATGGTGCCGGCCGACCAGCCGCCGGCCAAGCATGACCACGTCGATATTATCCTTGAGTCCGGCATGGCGCTGCGCTACACCGATCCCCGGCGCTTTGGAGCCATGCTATGGAGCACCTCGCCCCTGGAGCACGATCTTCTGCGCAATCTGGGGCCCGAACCGCTCACCGATGCCTTCGACGGGAAGCGGCTCTATACGCTGTCACGTGGCCGGAATATGGCGGTCAAGCCGTTCATCATGGATAACGCGGTTGTGGTCGGTGTGGGCAACATCTATGCGAGCGAAGCACTTTACGCCGCTGGGATCGATCCCAGACGCTCGGCTGGCGCCATTTCGAGAACCCGGTACGATGCCCTGGCGGTGGCCATCAAGCGCATCCTCGCCTATGCCATCGAACGTGGCGGTACTACGCTGCGCGACTTCGTTGGAGGCGACGGGAAGCCAGGCTATTTCCAGCAGGAGCTGTTCGTCTACGGTCGCGCCGGTGAGCTGTGCAAGGCATGCGGCAACACACTGCGAGAGATCCGTTTGGGCCAGCGAGCGAGTGTCTTCTGCGCGAAATGCCAACGCTAGCGATGACCGGTGCACCTTGTGCGACGAATCGCGGGCAAAAGGCCACATGGCTGTTATAGTCGCGCCATTACGAACGAGTCGAGGGACCACCGTGATGAAAGCGTTTCGCTCTTTGGCCGCCGTGTTGGCGTTGTCGTTGACCGGGCTCACGATGCCGGCCTATGCCGACCGCTCGACGGGCTCCAACAACAGCGGGGATCCGATCTATGAAGTAGAGGCCCCACCTGCCTTTGCCATGGCGGGCGACCTGCTGATCGCTCGGCCACTATTGATTGGTGCCACGGTAATCGGTGCAGGTCTATTCGTTGTGTCGTTGCCTTTCACCGCCGCTGGCGGCGGTATCAAGGAAACAGGTCAGGCATTGGTCGTCGATCCGGCCAAGGCCGCCTTCGTACGGTGCTTGGGTTGCACTCGCACGGGTTACAACAACCGCGATTGATGACTGAGCGGGCGGGGCTCAGTTCCCGCCCCTGTCTATTACGCGAGCGCTTCCAACGCCGCGAGGATCGCTTGCAGCCTGTACGCTGCGGTGTGTCTTGTCCCACCTGAACACGTGCTGATTGCCATAACGGCGGGCTACGGGCTTGAGCTGATACCCGCGGGCCTTCATTTGGTCCAGGTCATCGGAATCGAACGTCTCCGGCTCGTATTCCACCAGATCTGGCAAGTACTGGTGGTGATAGCGCGGTGTGCTGACCCAGTCGTCGACGGGTTTGCCATCAAGGTATTCAAGCGTGGCCAGCAGGACCATGCTAGGTATACGTGAGCCTCCGGGTGTTCCGAACGAAGCCAGTTCATCATCGCTTTCGATGAAGGTCGGGCTCATGCTCGATAGCGGACGCTTGCCTGCAGCGATGGCATTGGCCTGGCTGCCGGTAAGCCCGTACGTGTTTGACCCTTCGACATCGGCGGCGAAATCGTCCATTTCGTCATTGAGCAGCACGCCGGTGCCCGGCGCCGTGAAGGCAGCGCCGAAGGGAAGATTGATCGACAAGGTCGCCGACACCGCACGGCCATCTGCATCGAGCACAGTGAAGTGCGTCGTATGGTCACCTTCCCGCCAGGGAGGGCTGGGTGGGAGCGACTCGCTCGGCGTCGCATGAACCGGGTCGATGTCAGCAGCCAGGCCTGCCAGGTACTCCGAATCAAGGAGGCGCTTGCTCGGAATCGTCACGAAATCCGGATCGCCCAATTCTCCGCGATCACGATAGGCGCGCCGTAGCGCTTCGATCACGTAGTGACTGCGCTGTATGGGATTGGCACCGCGCCAGGGCAGGTGATCGAGCATGGTCAGTGTCTGCGCCAATGCGATGCCTCCGGCAGAAGGCGGTGGCGCAGTGATGAGGGTCCGCTCGCCGCTCAAGGTATGGACAAGCGGCGCCCGTTCGACCGGACGATAGAGTTCCAGATCTTCTGCTTCCCAAACTCCGCCAGCACCCTTGACGGCTTCTACCATGCGACGGGCGATGGGGCCTGCATAGAAGCCCTCGCGACCGTGTTCGGCGATTGCCATGAGGGTCTCAGCCAATTCGGGCTGGCGAATCACGTGGCCTTCGGGTGGGACTTCGCCATCGGCAAGAAACAGCCGAGCGCTTTCCGGATCATCACGCAGTGCCGCAAGGCGGCTCTCGGCCCGCTCACGATAGATGCGATCTACCGCGAAACCGTCCTGGGCAAGGCGGATGGCGGGTGCAAGGCTCGTTGCGATCGGCAGGTTGCCGTAGCGTTCACTGAGCTGTACGAGCGCGGCCGGCAGGCCTGGAATAGCGGCTGCGAGTGCACCATTGAGCGAAAGCGTCCGCACTACCTTGCCGTCACGCCTGAACAGGTCCGCATTCGCGGCGAGTGGCGCACGTTCTCGCGCATCGAGGAATTGGTAGGTCGACGGCTCACCTGGCTGCCGCAAAAGGAAGAAGCCACCGCCGCCCAATCCTGAGCTGTAGGGTTCAACCACCGCGAGTGCTGCGCTGACGGCAACGGCAGCGTCGAAGGCGTTTCCACCTTGAGCAAGAATATCCAGCCCGGCCACTGTGGCATCGGCATGGGCGCTGGCGACAGCATGGCTGCCAGGAGTTGAGGCGCTGGCATCCAGCGCCAGCAGGAGCGAAAAGAGCAGAGGAAGGATGCGAACGCACGACATCTGAGGCAATCCTGGCCGACAGGATTTTGCACCTTACCCCATGTATCGAATCGATACAGTACTTGAGGCGAAGTCAGGCTGTTCCGGTCAGCGCCTCATACTTCTTCATGAGCTGTTCGCGGCTTTCCACGTTGTTCTCATCGAGCGGAATACAGTCAACCGGGCACACCTGCTGGCATTGCGGCTCATCGTAGTGGCCAACGCATTCGGTGCAGAGGTTGGGGTTGATGACGTAGATTTCTTCGCCTTGCGAGATGGCGCCGTTTGGGCACTCTGGCTCGCATACATCGCAATTGATGCAGTCATCCGTAATTTTGAGGGACATGCAACGACTCCTGCTCGGCCCTTGGGGCCCGTAAACACTATTGCCGCGGCTGTGGGTGCATCAACAGCCAAATGAGCGATTCGTTCGATGCCAGCCTGCTGATGCTTTCGCATGCGACTGGATGCGCGTGATGCTGTTGGGGCTGCTGCGGTGGCTATCCCCTGTTCGAAAGGCCGCACCGCCTTCATTGGCCGCAGCGCATCACGAGGCCGGGCGCAATTGTGCCGCATCGGCGGCGGCGGTGCACGCCGTGACGCCAGATGGTCGGATTCAGCGGTTCTTGAAGCGCTCGGTCAGTGCTTCAGCTACGACAGGATGGACGAACTGGCTGATGTCCCCGCCCAGTCGAGCAATTTCTCGGACCAGCGTCGAGGAGATATAGGAATGCGTTTCAGGTGCGGTGAGGAAGAGACTTTCCACACCCGGCGCCAGTTGGCGATTCATGTTGGCCAGCTGAAATTCGTATTCGAAGTCCGAGACAGCGCGAAGGCCGCGCAACAGGATATTGGCCTGTTGCTCCTGTACGAAGTGCGCAAGCAAATTGGAAAAGCCGACTACTGAAACGTTGGGCAGGTGCTTGGTGACTTCCGTTGCCAATTCAACGCGCTGTTCGAGCGGAAACAGGGGATTCTTGTTTGGGCTGGCAGCAATGGCGATGACCACATGTTCGAACAGCCGGGAGGCACGTTCGATCAGGCCGCTATGACCTCGAGTAATGGGGTCGAAGGTGCCTGGATACAGCACTCGGTTCATCGCGACGTCCTTGCAGGGTCGGTGGGGAGGGCCGGATGGTAACGCAGCGCAATCCAAGGGCCAAGCTGTCGACGGAGCGTGCTGCTCAATGGCGGGCGGTGACCGGACAGTCAGCTCAACCAGGCCGGAATGCGCCGTTCGAGAAAGAAGCCGGGGTGGCGCGGGGTCCCGTCGATGAAGCCGACGTGGCCACCGGTATCGAACACTTCGAGTGTTGTGCTGGCGGAGACGTCATCACGGCCGGGGATGCAGGCAGGGAATATGAACGGATCGTCACGTGACTGAATGATCAGTGTCCTGGCCCGGATACCCTTGAGGTAGAAGGCGCTGGATGCGCGGCGGTAGTAATCGTCGGCGTCTTTGAATCCGTGCAGGGGCGCCGTGATACGGCCATCGAAGTCCCAGAATGTGCGCATGCCGTCGAGCGGGCCGAGCTTTTCGAGGACGGTAAGCCGATCAGCCATGCCCTGATGAGCGAACAGACGCTGCTTGTCACGGACGTAGGCAATCAGTCGGCGCACGAAGTAGCGCTGATAGATCTTCGACATGCCAAGCCCGATGCGATCTGCACATTGATCAAGGCGGAAGGGCACCGAAACGGCGACTGCCTTTTCGATTCCGCTCGCGTGACCAGTCTCGCCAAGGTGCTTTAGCAACACGTTGCCGCCAAGCGAGTAACCAACCGCATGAAGCGGCGCTAGCGGGCGCTTACGCTGTATGTGCTGGATGGCTTCGGCAAGGTCGTCGCTGGCGCCCGAATGATACGCCCGCGGAAGCAGGTTCGGCTCGCCTGAGCACCCCCGCCAGTTCAGGGCCACGCTGGCGGTGCCCTGTTGAGCAAGGGCGTGCTGCAGGCCGAGGATGTAATGCGAGGACGAACTTCCCGTCAGGCCGTGCAGCGCAAGTACGAGCGGCGCATGGGCGTCATGCGGGCCATGCCAGTCGAGGTCGATGAAATCGCCATCGGCCAGCCAAAGCCGCTCTCGGCTTCGCTCGAGCTTCGGCGGGCGGCGCAGTATGGGTGCCCAGAGCGTCTGAAGGTGCGGGCCGGGCAGCCACCAGGCGGCGTGGAAATCGCCGGGTGGTGTGGCTTCACTGGACGTGGACTGAAGCATGACGGCTCAGGCACTGCGCTCCCAGAGCGCATAGTGGACCTGCCCCGCCTGTTTTTCCCGGTGCAGGCGCCAATTGGCGGGCAGGCCCAGTGCTGAGGGCGCCGTTTCGCTTTCGGTATAGACCCAGGCGCGCGGCGCGAGCCAGCCGTGGGTCTCCAGTCGCTGACAGGTCTCGATTAGCAGGTTCTGGTGGAAGGGTGGGTCGAGGAACGCGATGTCGAACGGCTTGGCCGGCTGTTTTTCGAGGTAACGCAATGCATCACCGAGCACGACTTCGCCGCGCGCGCAGTTCAACGTATCAAGGTGATGGCGAAGCGAGGAGAGCGCCTCGCTGTTGAGATCGAGGGCAAGCGATTCGCCCGCGCCGCGGGAAAGCGCTTCGAGGAAAAGGGCTCCGCTGCCTACGAACGGGTCAAGCACGCGTGCGGCCTCGATGTGCATTTGAAGCCAGTTGAACAAGGTTTCTCGGACCCGATCCGGCGTAGGGCGCAGCCCGGGTGCCTCGGGAAACGTGAAGCGGCGACTGCGCCACTCGCCGCCGATGATTCGAAGCGAGCCCTGGCCACCATGTGCTTTTGGGCGTGGGGTGGCGGGCGTCTTTACTGTCTTGCCACGCGTCATGGTGAGCCTCATGGAGAAACGAACCGCGGTGTGCGGTGGTAGGCCGGCGGTGCCGACCATGTAAACGGTGTCTGCATCATCAGTGTTCAGGCACTGTACTGGCTGGCTGCGCATTCTTTTCGGTCGGCGGTGGCAGCGACTTCTGCTCGACAGTCGGACCCGCTGTAACCACGACGAAACGGTCCGGGTCGAGATGACGCGCCATGGCATCTCTGATCTGTTCGACGGTCAGCGCCTGGACCTGGTTCATGAAGCGCTCAAGGTAGTCTAGGGGCAGGTCATAGAAACCTATGGCACCCAGCTGAGCTGCAATATCCGCATTGCTGGCCGTAGACAGCGGAAAACTGCCCGCGAGCTGGCGCTTGGCATTGTCCACTTCCTTGGACGTCGGGCCTTCTGTCAGGAACGTACGAACGATATCCGTGACCAGCGCCTTCGTACCTTCGCTCTGGTCCGCACGGGTCTGCAGCGAGATGCTGAACGGGCCAGGCACAGCCATCGCGGTGAACCCCGAATACACGCCATAAGTGAGCCCGCGCTTCTCTCGCACCTCCTCCATGAGCCGTGCGCCGAATCCGCCGCCCCCAAGAATCTGGTTGCCGACGGTAAGCGCCGCCTGGTCCGGATCGCCGCGCTCGATACCCAGTTGGGCCATCAGCAAATGGGTCTGGGCCGATGGATATTCGATATGCTGGGCGCCACCTTCAGGCGGGGTCGGTTTTGGCAGAGACGCAAGCGCAGGGCCCTGGGGCAGCGCTGCGGAGACCTTTTCGGCGATGCCTTCGGCTTGTTCACGAGTCAGATCACCGACAACCGCGATTACCGCGTTGCCGGCGGTATAGGCCTTCTCATAGAAAGCGCGAAGTGCCTGCGTATCAATGCGTGCGACGCTGTCGGGTGTGCCCTCGGTCGGATGGCCATAGGGATGGCCGCCGTACAGCTTTTCGAACAGTGCAATGCTGGCAAGCTTGCCCGGATCCTGTTTCCGCTGCTCGAAGCTCGCCAGCATCTGGTTGCGGATACGGTTGAGCGAGGCCTCAGGGAATGTAGGTTCACCGATAACCTGCCCGAACAGGGCAATCGATGGCTCACGTTGTGCGGGATCGCTCAAGCTGCGCAGGGAAAGCACTGCCATATCCCGGTAGGCACCATTGCCGAACTGGGCGCCCAGCCCTTCGAAGCCTTGAGCGATAGCCGTCACGTCCTTGCCGGGAATGCCTTCATCGAACATTGCGTTGGTCATCATCGCGAGACCGGGCGTATCACCATCCTGGCTACTGCCCGCCGCGAAGGTCAGGCGTACATCCAGCATTGGAAGCTCGTGGGCTTCGACGAATAGCACGCGTGCGCCACCCTTGGTCTTCCATGCCTGGATGTCGAGTGGCCGGCGGACGGGGGCTTTGTCATCGAGTTCAGTCAGCGAAGTTAGCCTGTTGGCGTCGGCCGGGGCAGGCTGGGCGTCAGGTGTTGTCGCTGGCGCTGCAGCTGTATCCGGCGCGGCAGGCGCTTGAGCGGGTCGGCTCATGGAGTAAAGCAATACCCCGAGGATCGCAAGGATGATGAGGCCGAGCAGGCCGTAACGACGATGGCGGCGGTCAGTCATGGGAAGCCTCTTCCGGCAATACCTGCGCAATGGTGACTCGCGAACGGGTGAAATACTTGCGTGCTGCTGCCTGTAGGTCTTCTGGCGTTACCGATTCCAGCGCCTCGAGTTCCTCGTCCATCAGGCGCCAGCTAAGGCCGACCGTCTCCAACTGACCCATCGTGGTGGCTTGGCTCGAGATGGAGTCGCGTTCGTAGACGAGCCCGGAGACGACCTGCGCGCGAACGCGTGCCAGCTCTTCTGCAGAAGGGGGAGCGTTCTTGAGCTCTTCGAGCTGAGCCCAGAGGGCCTCTTCGACGTCATCCAGCGTATGACCGGCCTGGATGTTCGGTATCGCGGTGAGCATGAATTGGCTGTCGCCACGGGTAAACGCGTTGTACCAGGCCGATGCACCGCTCACCAGTTCCTGGTCACGCTCGAGGCGCGAGGGCAGGCGGGCGCTGTAGCCGCCGTCGAGCACCGCATTGAGCAGGCGCAGCGCATTGGCTTCGCGGTGTGTTTCGGCAGTAGCGATGCCCGGGACGTTGAACCCCATCAGCACTGCCGGCAACTGGGTGCGAACGTGAAGCTTCAGTCGGCGTTCGCCGGGTTCGGCAAGATCGATCGGACGCTTGATGACCGGGACTGCACGCTTCGGAATTTCGCCAAAATAGCGCTTGGCCAGCTTATGTACGTCTTCTTTGGTTACGTCGCCAACTACGACCAGCGTCGCGTTGTTGGGGGTGTACCACGTCTCGTACCACGCACGTAGTTCGTCGATGCTCATGCGCTCGAGATCAGCCATCCAGCCGATGGTGGGCGTGTGATAACCGCTGGCTGGGTAGGCGAGCGCCTTGAAGCGCTCAAGCGCCAGCGACATGGGCTGGTCTTCGACGCGCAAGCGACGCTCTTCCTTGATGACCTCGATTTCACGTGCGAACTCGTCGGCCGGAAGCCGCAGGCTTGCCATTCGGTCGGCTTCGAACTCGAACGCAACGGGCAGGCGGTCGCGGGCGAGCACTTGGTAATAGGCGGTGTAGTCGTCGCTGGTGAAGGCGTTCTCTTCGGCGCCAAGTTCGCGCAGCAGGCGCGAGGCCTCGCCTGGGCCCAGCTTGCGGCTACCCTTAAACATCATATGTTCAAGCGCGTGGGACAGGCCGGTGTTGCCGGGCGCCTCGTAGGTCGAGCCGACCTTGTACCAGACCTGTGATACCACGATTGGTGCACGATGATCTTCGCGCACGACGACCTTCAGGCCATTTTCAAGCGTGAATTCGTGTGTGGGTTGCGCCTCAGCGGCGTAGAGCGACGTTGCCATCAGCCAGACGAAAAGCAGGCCAATGCCGCGGCGAGCGGAAAGATTCATAGATACCGGACCTTTCGGGTAGTCCACCGGTCATAACGCCGGCGAGCACGGAGGTGCTAGGATACGCATCCATTTTAATGACGGCCACGCCTGGCGACCCTGCCGGGCACGGCGCTCTTGAGATACGCGACCCTATGTTTGGTTCAAACGACGACAGCAAGCCGCCGCTCGAGTCGGCGGAAAAGAAAGGGTTGTTCGGTTGGCTGCGCAAACGGCCTCAACCGACTACTGCGCCCGACGTCGAAGCGCGAAAGACCCCTGATGTCCCCCCTGTAGGCGAGGCTCAGCAGCCGCCGCCTGTCGAGCCCCCGGTCACCGAGCCGTCACCCGAGGCCGAGCCCTCTCCCGCGCCGATCGACGACCCGACGCCCGGCGATATGCCGCCGAGGGAGGAGCCCGTAGAGCCGCCGCCTGCGCAGGCCGCGCCCGTGGTAGTAGCCGAACAGCCTGCGCTTGATCCTGCGCCCGTTCCGGCCGCAGCGCCTGCTCCAGAAGCGAAGCCGGAAAAAGTCGGTTTTTTCGCTCGCCTGCGGCAGGGCCTTGCCAAGACCAGTGCCAGCATCGGCGAGGGCATGGCGACGATCTTCATGGGCGAGAAGGAGATCGACGACGACCTGATCGAGGAACTCGAAACCCGTTTGCTGATGGCGGACGTTGGCGTCGAGGCTACCGGCGTGATCATGCAGAACCTGACCCGTCGCGTCGCACGCAAGGAGCTGTCCAACAGCTCGTCGCTCTACAAGGCGCTCCAGGAAGAACTGGCAGCGCTGCTGGCACCTGTCGAGAAGCCGCTGGTCATCGATGCTACGCAGCGGCCCTATGTCATTCTGGTCGTTGGCGTAAACGGCGTTGGCAAGACGACCACCATCGGCAAGTTGGCTAAGAAGCTCCAGCTTGAGGGCAAGCGCGTGATGCTCGCGGCTGGCGACACATTCCGCGCTGCGGCCGTGGAGCAGCTCCAGGTGTGGGGTGAGCGCAACAATATTCCGGTGATTGCCCAGCATACCGGCGCCGATTCCGCGTCGGTGATCTACGATGCCGTACAGGCGGCGAAGTCCCGCAATGTCGATGTACTGATCGCCGATACTGCAGGTCGCCTCCATACCAAGGACAACCTGATGGAAGAGCTGCGCAAGGTCCGCCGCGTCATCGGGCGTCTGGACGAGACGGCGCCTCATGAAGTTTTGCTGGTGCTCGATGCAGGGACCGGCCAGAACGCCATCAACCAGGCCAAGCAGTTCGATCAGGCGGTGAGCCTGTCGGGCCTTGCGCTGACCAAGTTGGATGGCACCGCCAAGGGCGGCGTCATTTTTGCCTTGGCCAAGCAGTTCAACCTGCCCATTCGCTACATCGGGGTAGGGGAAGGTATCGATGATCTGCGCACCTTCAAGGCCAAGCCCTTTGTGCAGGCACTGTTCTCGAATAAAGAGGCGGCATGATTCGGTTCGACCAAGTCGCCAAGCGTTATCCCAATGGCCATGTCGGCCTGCATGAGCTGACGTTTCGCGTCCGCCGCGGCGAGTTTCTGTTCGTCACCGGTCATTCGGGCGCAGGCAAGAGCACCCTGCTGCGCCTGCTCCTGGCCATGGAACGCCCTACCGGCGGCAAGCTGCTCCTGGCGGGGCAGGATCTGTCGACCATAACCAATGCCCAGATTCCGTTTCTGCGTCGACAGATCGGCGTCGTGTTTCAGAATCATCAGCTGTTGTTCGATCGCAGCGTGTTCGACAACGTTGCGCTGCCCCTCCAGATCCTCGGGCTCAACAAGCGTGAGATCGGCCAGCGGGTAATGACCGCCCTTGAGCGCGTCAGTCTCAAGGACAAGGCGCTGCAATACCCGGCGGATCTCTCAACCGGGCAACAGCAACGGGTCGGTATCGCGCGCGCGGTAGTCCACAAGCCAGCCTTGCTGCTGGCGGATGAACCGACCGGGAACCTCGATCCACGTCTTGCCGCCGAAATCATGGGCGTGTTTGAAGATATCAATCGACTGGGAACGACCGTGATCATCGCAAGCCACGACCTGGCCCTGATTGCCCGCATGCGTCACCGGATGTTGACGCTGCAACGTGGCCGCCTGATTGGCGATGGGGAGGCGGGCTGATGGCAGCACCACGCGAACCCGCACCCAAGCCAGCCGAACGGGTTGGCGGCACCGGGCAGCGGCCCGAAGAGCATGACGACGGCCCTGACTTCAAGACCTTCTTCCACGCCTGGCTTGAGAGCCATCGTGCCAGCCTGATGGACAGCCTGCGTCGTTTGGCCAGGCAACCCATCGGCAGTTTCTTTACCAGCTTGGTCATGGCCGTGGCGCTTTCGCTGCCAATGGGGCTTTCGCTACTGCTGAATAACGTCGAGCGCCTGGGTGGCTCCTGGCAGCGCGCTGCGCAGATCTCGGTCTATCTCAAGCTGGATGCCACCACATCGCAGAGTCAGCAACTGCGCGATGAGATTGTATCCATGCCGGACGTTGCCGAAGCGGAATGGATCAGCCGTGAAAAGGCGCTCGAAGATTTCCAAGCCCAGACTGGACTGGGCCAAGCGCTCAAGGAATTGCCCGACAATCCGCTGCCCGGGGTCATCCTGGTCACGCCGGACTCGATCGACAAGACGCGTCTGGACGCGCTTCGACAGCAGCTCGCTGGCATGCCGCATGTCGATCAGGCACAGCTTGATCTGCTGTGGGTAGAGCGTCTTACGGCCATCCTCCACCTGGGTGATCGCTTCGTATTCGGTTTGACCGTACTGCTGGTTATGGCGCTGCTGCTGGTTGTGGGGAATACCATTCGCTTGCACATTGAAAACCGCCGAGCGGAAATCGAGGTCATCAAGCTGGTCGGTGGAACCGACGGATATGTCCGCCGTCCGTTTTTATATATGGGCGCGATCTACGGGTTGTTGGCTGGTTTTTTTGCATGGGCGCTGCTGGCGTTCGGCTTGAATTGGCTCAACGATGCAGTGGTGCGCCTCGCCGGCCTGTACGACAGTGGATTTACGCTGGATGGCGTGCCGGCAGGTGATGGACTGTCATTGGTTTGTGGTGCAGTGTTACTCGGTTATATCGGCGCATGGCTGGCCGTAGCGCGGCATCTTCGTGAGCTCGCACCGCGTTGATAGCCTGGCCCTAAACACCGCTAACCTATTGATTTCAAATATCAAAGCTATTGATGACAGGGAACTTATCCACAGGTTCCCTGTCCGATTTCGCAGTGCTAAACTTCGCGAGCTTCGTGAATCGGAGGATTCGCAATGACCAAATCTCTGCAACCTGTTTACGCGTTGGCTCCCGGTGCGAACCTGGAAGCATACGTACAGGCGGTGAACAGCATTCCGCTGCTTACCCAGGAGCAGGAGCGCGATCTGGCAGAGCGTCTCTACTTCCAACAGGACCTAGAGGCAGCTCGGCAGATGGTGATGGCGCACCTGCGCTTCGTTGTTCACATCGCCAAGAGCTATTCCGGCTATGGGTTGGCACAGTCCGACCTGATCCAGGAAGGCAACGTCGGCCTGATGAAGGCAGTCAAGCGCTTTAACCCTGAAATGGGTGTGCGCCTGGTTTCGTTCGCCGTACATTGGATTCGAGCCGAGATCCATGAATTTATTCTGCGCAACTGGCGCATCGTCAAGGTCGCAACGACCAAAGCGCAGCGCAAGCTGTTCTTCAACCTGCGTAGCCAAAAGAAGCGTCTGGCCTGGTTGAACAATGACGAGGTCCATCGCGTTGCTGAAAGCCTCGGTGTCGAGCCCCATGAGGTCCGGGAGATGGAAAGCCGTCTGACTGGTCAGGACATGGCGTTCGATCCGGCTGCCGACGCAGATGACGATAGCGCCTACCAGTCGCCTGCTCACTATCTGGAAGACCACCGCTACGATCCGGCGCGTCAGTTGGAGGATGCAGACTGGAGCGACAGCTCCACCGCCAGTCTCCACGAAGCGCTCGAAACGCTGGATGACCGCAGTCGCGACATCCTGCAGCAACGGTGGTTGGCGGAAGACAAGGCGACGCTTCACGACCTGGCTGCCAAGTACAACGTGTCTGCAGAGCGGATCCGCCAGTTGGAAAAGAACGCCATGAACAAGCTCAAGGGCTCGATTCAGGCGTAACGCCAGCGTTAATGGATACGAAAGGCCGCGCACATGCGCGGCTTTTTCGTTCAGTTCAGTTGCTGGAGGTAGCTTGCGCCACCGAGTTGCCGCATTTGCCGGCTGATCCAGCTCGCGCGCTGCAGGACATAGGCACTTGGTCGGCCAGCGCTCCAGCGGATGGGATTGGGCAGCACTGCGGCCAGCCGTGCGGCCTGCGCAGCACTGAGTTGTTCGGCATTGACGGAAAAGTGGTACTGGGCAGCCGCCTGCGCACCGAAGATGCCAGGTCCCCACTCGACGCTGTTTAGATAGACCTCGAGTATCCTCTCCTTGGACCAGAGCGTCTCGATCAGCAGCGTGAACCAGGCCTCAAAGCCCTTGCGCACCCAGCTTCGGCCTGACCACAGGAATACGTTTTTCGCGACCTGTTGGCTGATCGTGCTCGCACCTCTCACTGAGCCGCCTTGCTCGTTATGCAGCAGCGCCGCGCGTATGGCGGGGAGATCAAACCCCGAATGACTCGGGAAGTGCTGGTCTTCCCCGGCGATCACCGCGAGCTTCAGTGAGTCAGGTAACGCGTCCCAACTGCGCCATTCCCGACGCAGGTCGATTGGCTCACCCGAAATCCAGGACTGGATCTTGCGCTCTACCATTAGCGCCGTGCCGGGCGGGGGGACCCACCTGAAGATCAACACCAGGACGATGCTGGCTGCGACGGCATACAGGATGACATGGACAATACGTCGCAGGAGCAAACGCACACCTGACTTGGTCTTCCGGGTTCGACGGGCCATTATGGGAACTGCATCCTGGCGTTTGGAAGATGATCCATGGTTCGACTCTTTCTCCTGATGGCCGCATTCTTCGGCTTCACCGGTGTTGCCCTCGGCGCGTTCGCGGCCCATGGGTTGAAGACACGGCTCTCCAGCGATTACCTGGCCGTGTTTCAGACCGGGGTACATTATCAATTGATCCATGCGCTGGCCTTGCTGGGCGTGGCCTGGCTTGCGCTTCAGTTCCCTGGTCGGCTGGTAACGGTGGCAGGAAGCCTGTTCGCGCTCGGCATTGTACTTTTCTCGGGCAGCCTCTACCTGCTTACCCTCGTCGGCATCGGTCGATTCGGTATCGTTACGCCTATTGGTGGCGCTGCGTTCCTGGGCGGCTGGCTGTGCCTGGGGCTTGCGGCCTGGCGCATGGCCTGATCGACGCATTGCCTTTGTCCACCAGGGTAAACGGGCTAGAATGCCTGCCCCTGAAGACCACAGCGCTCTCGACCATGCAGATTCGATTGAATGGCGAACCGTATGAAGTGTCCGCCGAAGAGACCGTCGCAGGCCTGCTGGCCCGCCTGGACCTGGCCGGCCGGCGCGTTGCGGTAGAGCTCAATATGGACATCGTCCCGCGCAGCCAGCATGAGACGACGTCCTTGCAGGAAGGTGACCGCGTCGAAGTGGTCCATGCCATCGGCGGCGGCTAGTACCGGCCGCCACATTCCCGTTTCGTCCTGACAGGCCTCAAGATGGCTGGCGTACATACGCTGCCGAGGCCTGGTCCGCTCCCTGTCGAGGAAATCCGCGATGAACGCGCCACGCCAAGATGCTCCCTTCACGATTGCCGGTAAGACCTACAGCTCGCGTCTGCTTGTAGGTACGGGCAAATACAAGGATCTGGATGAGACCCGCGACGCGATCGAAGCCAGTGGTGCCGAGATCGTGACCGTTGCCGTGCGGCGTACGAACATTGGGCAGAACCCCGGTGAGCCGAACCTGCTCGATGTGATCTCTCCGGACCGCTACACCATCCTGCCGAACACCGCGGGTTGCTACGACGCCCAGGAGGCGGTGCGCACCTGCCGTTTGGCGCGTGAGCTGCTGGACGGACATAACCTGGTGAAGCTTGAAGTCCTTGCCGACCAGAAGACGTTGTTCCCGAACGTCATCGAAACGCTCAAGGCAGCCGAGGTGCTGATCAAGGACGGCTTCGATGTGATGGTATACACCAGTGACGACCCCATCATCGCGCGCCAGTTGGCCGACATGGGTTGCGTTGCCGTCATGCCACTCGCGGGGCTCATTGGCACGGGCCTGGGTATCTGCAACCCTTACAACCTGCAGATCATCCTGGAGGAAGCGAAGGTCCCGGTACTGGTGGATGCGGGTGTCGGCACGGCGTCGGATGCCACGATTGCGATGGAACTGGGCTGTGAGGCGGTGCTGATGAACAGCGCCATTGCGCATGCGCAGAACCCCGTCCTCATGGCACAGGCCATGAGATACGCAATCGAGGCTGGCCGCCTGGCCTACCTGGCCGGCCGCATGCCGAAGAAGCTCTATGCCAGCGCGTCTTCCCCTCTCGAAGGCATGATCCGCTAAGCGGCTGGCCTCTGCCCGGCGCACCCTTACATGCTGTCCAGCACGCCGCCGCCCCGTCATGCGGGCCGGCGGTCAAAATCTGATTCTTTCCAACGGCCTGCCTGGGCCTGATCTTCAAGCGACCTCCAGATCATGACCGAACATACCGAGAACACACCGCGCGCGATGCGTACCATCAAAAGCTTCGTCATGCGTGCGGGTCGTATGACCGAAGGGCAGCAGCGCGGGCTCGACTGCGGCTGGCCGCTGTACGGCCTCGAGTTGTCGGGCGGCATGCAGGACTTCGATCAGGTCTTTGGCCGACAGGCACCGCGCACGTTCGAGATCGGATTCGGCATGGGGCATTCCACGCTGGAGATGGCCGAACAGGCGCCCGAGCAGGACTTCATCGGCGTAGAGGTGCACAAGCCAGGTGTTGGCGCGTTGCTCAACGGAGCGCTGAGCCGCGATTTGAAGAATATCCGCGTCTACAGCTGTGACGCCTTGGAAGTGCTGCGTCAGTGCGTGAGCGATGCGTCACTGGACCGCGTCCTGCTGTTCTTTCCAGATCCCTGGCACAAGTCTCGCCACCACAAGCGCCGGATCGTCCAGCCCGCTTTTGCCGAACTGGTGCGGCAGAAGCTAAAGGTTGGCGGCGTACTGCACATGGCCACTGACTGGGCGCAATACGCCGAGCATATGCTTGAAGTGATGCGTGTCGCACCTGGCTACCGCAATCTGTCAGCAGATGGCACGTTCATTCCCCGCCCGGAAGAGCGGCCAGTCACAAAATTCGAGCGCCGTGGCGAGCGGCTCGGCCATGGCGTCTGGGATCTGAAATTCGAACGCGTCGAGTGAGTCGACACGCGGGGCCGGTCAGCTGCGATCGGCCAGCACGCCGATGACGAAGAACAGCAACACCAGCACAGGGGCGAGGGTGTAGTTGTTGAAGTACCCGAGGCCCTGGGCGACCCAGGGGGGCAGATAGATCATCGCCAGGCCATATCCCACCGCACAGACGATCACGAACAGCAGCGTTCGGAAGATGAAGTTGAGTGAGCCGATACGGCCCTGGACCCAGGCATTGATCGCTGGGCCAAACAGCACCAACAGCGTTGCCAGGATTGCGATCGAGATCTCGCTGAGATGACCGCGGCACCAGCGGGAGCCAGTGGCGATAAGGTCGAGTAGTACGTCCATCGTAATCTCCTTTATTCAGCCGTGTTCGACACGGTTCCTGCCTTCGCGCTTTGCGCGATAAAGAGCGGTATCCGCACGGTTGAGCAATGTTTCCAGGCTCTCGCCCGGCAAGGCGGACGCACAGCCAATACTCACGGTGATCGGGTAGGGCGAGCCATTGTGTGAATACGGTGTCGAACTGACGGCGCGCCTTAACCGCTCTGCGACCAGCCCGGCCTGGCGCGCATCCGCATTGCGAAGCAGGACGAGAAATTCCTCGCCTCCGTACCGCCCCAACGGCTCGTTTGGCCTCAGCGAACTGCTGAGGGTATGAACGAAGTGCTTGAGCACTTCATCCCCTGCCTGGTGGCCGAGGCTATCGTTGACGCTTTTGAAGTGATCGATGTCCAGCAGCAGCAGGGAGGCGGGCGCGCGTCCGCCGAGCTCACGCCGGGCCAGGTCCACGACCACGTGCCGGGCAAACGCGTTGGTCAGCCCGTCGTGGCTGAGCTGATGTTCAAGCAGCGCATGCAGGCGCTCGTTGGACATCAGGATGAAACCGACGGAAATACAGATGGTGACGAGGCTGTACGTCGAAAAATACACCACGTTCAGCGTGCTCGGCGCGAACAGGTCGATAGTCGTTTCTCCCGCTGCCCAGAACAAAGCCACCGCACGCAATAGTGACACCACTACATCTACTGCCACGCTACATCCGGTAAAAACGTAGGGAAACAGGGCTCTGCCCGCTGTGCGCGGTCGATAACGGATCACATCTCGACAGAACAGGTAAAGCAGCGTCGCCGATACCAATGAATAGAGCATCGAACGTAGAGCGAAGGACTCGTGGACGTACGTCAGATAATTCATGACGAGCGTCGCGATTGCGATGGTCAGCACGACCTGCTTATTGGCAGGTCGCTTGCCAAAAAAGGCCCGGCCACCCGTATAGATCAGCCCGGCGGCCGACAGCGCGGCGGTGTTGGCCAATGAGATCGAAAGCCAGTCAGGGGCAATACCACGCATGCCGAACAGAAACGCCGCGATGGACAGGGTCAGCATCCCGGCGCTCCACTGGCGCGTGCCATTTAGCCTCTCTCGAACGGACGCGGGCATGGCGAACAGCACGAAGGACATCAGGAAGCATAGTGCCGACAGGATGAAGATGATGCTGCGCGGGTCGAGCACGCGGGGCGTTTCCGTTCTGCGGGGCCGAAGGCCGAATAGGGTACCCGAAATAGCCGCGTCGATATGTGTACGGGCGCGCGGCAAGTCGCTTTACACGTCCTCTTCGAGGAATAGCTGCAGCAGGTCGTTCAGGAACAGCTGGCCTTGTTCGGTGGCGACCAAGCGATCGGGATCGTTCTCGAGAAGGCCTTTGCGCACGGCTTCGCCACGAGAGGCTGAAATGGCATTTGCGGAAAGCCCCGTGCGTTCGACGAACGAGGCAGTGGACACACCGTCGGTTAGCCGCAGCGCGTTCATCATGAATTCGAAAGGTAGCTCCGCAGGTGTCAGCACGCGTTCGCCAGCGAGGAAGGGTTTCTCCGGGGCCAGGTAATCCTTGGGCAAGCGCGTTTTCCATGTCCGCCGCAGCGTGCCGTCAGGCGAGCTGAGCTTGCCGTGGGCGCCAGCGCCGATGCCGATGAAGTCACCAAAGGTCCAGTAGTTGAGGTTATGGCGCGCACGCTGGTTGGCGCGCGCGTAGGCTGAAATCTCATATTGCGCGTAGCCTTCCGCCGCCAGATAGGCCTGGCCCGCCTCCTGGATATCCCACAGCACGTCATCTTCCGGAAGGACGGGCGGCTGGGTCCAGAAGACCGTATTGGGTTCCATGGTGAGCTGGTACCAGGACAAATGCGTAGGCGCTTGCGCAACGGCCATCTGCAGGTCTTTAAGCGCATCATCGAGCGACTGGTCCGGGAGCCCATGCATCAGGTCCAGGTTGAAGTTATCGAACCCAGCGGCGCGTGCCATGTCAGCCGCGCGAATGGCTTCGTTGCCATCATGGATGCGGCCCAGTGCAGTCAGCTTCTGTGGCTGGAAACTTTGCACGCCAATCGACAAGCGATTGATACCCAGCGCTCGGTAATCGCGGAATTTTTCCTGCTCGAACGTCCCTGGGTTGGCTTCGAGCGTGATCTCGATGTCGCTGGCAAATGGGATCCGCTGATCGACACCCTTCAGTAGCCTGTCGAGCGCGCGTGCCGAGAATAGACTTGGGGTACCGCCGCCGAAAAAGATCGATGTGAGCTCGCGGCCATGGCTGTGAACCACGTCGAGGTCCAGATCAGCCAGGAGGGCATCCACATACGCCTCTTCCGGGACCGTCGAGCCAGCGGCGTGCGAGTTGAAGTCGCAGTACGGGCATTTGCGCACGCACCATGGGATATGGATATACGCGGCAAGTGGGGGCAGGCGAAGGGTCATGGTCATGTGGCAGTCGAGGCCTATAGGCCCAGGCGCTGCTTCAGTAAAGCCATGGCACGGGCGCGATGGCTGACCTGATTCTTTTGCTCGGGCGGCAATTCGGCGGCTGAGCAATTGCCCTCCGGCACCCAGAAGAGCGGGTCATAGCCGAAGCCATGGTCACCCTGGGGTGCGAAAAGGATGCGGCCCTGCCAGAGGCCTTCGCACAGAATGGGTAGCGGATCGTCGGCATGGCGAACCAGCGCAAGGCAGCAGACGAATTGCCCGGTCCGCTCGGTCTCGGGTACGTGCTTCAGCACCTCGAGAAGCTTGGCGTTGTTCGCCGCGTCGCCCTGGCCATCCGCATAGCGCGCTGAATAGATACCTGGCGCACCACCCAGGGCGTCCACAGCCAAACCCGAATCATCGGCGAGCGCAGGCAGGCCGGAAAGACGGGCCGCATTGCGTGCCTTCAGAATGGCATTTTCCACGAAGGAAAGTCCGGTTTCATCAGGCTCGACCGCGCTGAACTCACCGATCGACCGGATCTTCACCGACTGGCCGAGCATGGCCTGGAGCTCCTTGAGCTTGCCGGCGTTGTGGCTTGCGAGGACGACTTCGTTCAGGGAAAGCACGTTTGGTTTCTCCTTGTGTCAGACCGCGACGCGGTGATCGGTGAATTCGACGCCGCTGATGCGGTAGATACCAATTTCGCCGAACAGATTTGGCCATAGGCGGCTGGCCGCGCCATGACGATGGTGCCGGTCGACGGCGAGACGATCCATTACGCGGGCGCGCAATTCGCGGCACAGGCGTTCGAAGTCTTCGAATGTGCAGAAGTGGATGTTTGGCGTGTTGTACCAGGTGTAAGGCAGAAAGTCCGACACCGGCATCCGTCCGCGGCCACCCAGGTACACGCGGCAGCGCCAGTGGCCGAAGTTCGGAAAGGTGATGATGCAATGCTTGCCTACCCGCAGCATCTCGCTCAACACCTTGTCCGGGTAGCGCAGTGCTTGCAACGATTGGGTCATTACGACCACGTCGAAGCTGTTGGAGCCGAAGTTGCCCAGGCCGTCGTCCAGGTTCTGCTCGATGACGTTCACGCCACGGTCAAGGCAACGCTCGATTTTCTCTGGGTCAATTTCCAGTCCGTACCCGCTCACGTCGCGGTGTTCGCCCAGCCAGGCCAGCAGCTCACCGTCCCCGCAACCGAGATCGAGCACGCGGCTGCCCGTAGGGATCCAGTCCTTGATGATGTCGAGGTCAGCTCGCATGGTTACACCTCGATCCGATTCATGTAGGCCGCGAACCCTCGAAGGTAGCGGGGGATGGGCATGAGGAAAGCGTCATGTCCCTGGGGGGCGTCGACCTCGAGATAGCTGACGTGCTTCCTAGCCGCAATGAGTGCCTCGACGATCTCCCGCGAGCGGGCGGGAGAGAAGCGCCAGTCCGTCGTGAACGACATCAGGCAGAAGCGTGCCTGTACGTTGGCCAGCGTTGCTGCAAGGTCCCCACCATGGGCTTGCGCAGGATCGAAGTAGTCCAGCGCCTTGGTCATGAGCAGGTAGGTGTTGGCATCGAAGCGCCCAGAGAATTCTTCGCCCTGGTAACGCAAGTAGCTTTCGACCTGAAATTCGACGCTGTGGAAATCGTAGTTGAGCTTGTCGGTCTTGAGCTCGCGACCAAACTTCTCACCCATCGCATCATCAGACAGGTAGGTGATGTGCCCGACCATGCGGGCCAGCATCAGACCTCGCTTGGGGATCACGCCTTGCGCCTGGAAGTCGCCCCCATGGAACTCGGGGTCGGAGAGAATGGCCTGACGCGCAACTTCGTTGAATGCGATGTTCTGGGCGGAGAGTTTTGGCGCAGTCGCAATTGCCAGGCAATGACGCACGCGCTCGGGATAGCTGATTGTCCATTGCAGCGCCTGCATGCCGCCGAGGCTGCCACCGACGACCGCGGCCCATTGGTCGATACCCAATACGTCCGCCAGCCGGGCCTGGCTGTTGACCCAGTCTTCGACAGTCACAACCGGGAAGTCAGCGCCGTAAGGCTTGCCGGTTGCCGGATTGACGCTCGTCGGCCCGGTGCTGCCGTTGCAGCCACCCAGATTGTTCAGTGCGACCACGAAAAACTTGCGCGTGTCGATGGGTTTGCCTGGGCCTATTGCGGAATCCCACCACCCGGGTTTGCGGTCTTCGGTGCTGTGATAGCCCGCTGCGTGGTGGTGGCCGGACAGCGCATGGCAGATGAGTACTGCATTGCTGCGGTCAGCATTGAGCTCGCCGTAGGTTTCAAAGATGAGTTCATAGCTGTTGAGGCTGCGGCCACAGGCCAGAAGCAACGGCGTTTCGAACGCTTGTACCCGAGGGGTGACGAGCCCCACGGAATCATCGGGAAAGGCAGTGGGCATGGACCCGGCTCATACAAAAGGCAGGCGCGGGATTCTACTAGGGAAGTGGAGGTGGCGCCTACCGCTGGGCGCGTGCGTGCTTTGTGTCGGACAGCAGAACGCCGACCACTGTCGGTCGGCGGTCTGCGCGGTGCGATCAGGCGGAAATCGGTGCGCGCCAGTCATCCGAGCCGGAAGTGCCGGACACTTCGTGCGTCCAGACAATCTTGCGGTAGGTGAAATAGACGTCTTCGAGGTGAGTGAAGTGCGCCATGTTCGGGTCCTGGCAGTTCGGCATGCGGGACTGCACGTCGACGATGATGGCGTCTTCCAGCTCGATGGTGAAGTAGTGCTCCTGCGTACCAGTGGCGGAGGTACGGTACCACTCCAGGCGGCATTTGCTCAGGCGCTCACCCGAGGTCAGCGAGTTGAAGATCAGCGGTGACGACTTGTCGAAGACCTTGGTGATCATCAGCGGCTTGTGGACGCGCTGGCCGGTAGGCTGGCCGGACTGCGGGTCGCGCGGAATGATGACCTGATGGTTGAAGGCCTGAACCAGGATCTGGTCTTCATGGCCTTCCTGGAAGATGTTGCCGACGGAATCTTCGGTGAAGGTGCCGGCAGTGATCAGACCTTGCTTGGTGCCTTCCAGGGTCATGTAGGCGGGTGTTGGCATGATGCGCTCCTTTGCGTGGGTTGAAGATCGTTTGATCTGCAAAGACAACAGCGAATCGCGTGCCAGATTTAAAAACCACTTATAGATCAATCGTTTATGTCGATCTAGTTTGACGCCTGAATGGGTAGTGTGAGGTGTGCCACGATGGCTTGCGCAAGAACTTGCGCACCAGTGGGGGATTACTGCGCGATGAAGCGGCAGGAGCCAGCTGGCGGGGTTTCAGGCTGCGGGTCTGCTTTGCCAGGCGGGACCCGGTGTGCAAACTTTTGCGCACCGGGCCCTTCGTTTCTAGGCGCAGAGCCGGGATAGAGATCCCGGCTGGGCTTACATGAACGGACTGAGTATCGGCGGCATACCGGTTTCCGCGGCCAGTCGCGCGATCACGAAGCGGTCGATCAGGTTGATCGCCATGAAGGCGAAGATCGGCGAAATATCCAGGCCACCCAAGTTAGGCAGGAAGCGACGGAAGGGCGCCAGGAAGGGCTCGCAGATCTGCTGGACCAGCTGGGCGGCCGGGTTGTGACTGGCCGGGGCCACCCATGACAAGATCACGCTGATGATGAGGGCGAAGAAGAAGATCTTCAGGAACAGCGAGGTGATGGCCAGGATCGACCATACGAGCATCGGCAGAAGGAATTCGGCTGGCATGGACCCGGTCATCAGGACCACGACGACCGCCATCAGCAGCAGCTGAACGATGATCGCCAGAATCAGTGAGGACAAATCCAGGCTACCCAGGCTCGGTATCACGCGGCGCATGGGCTTGAGAAGCGGATGCGTCGCCCGGACGATGAACTGGCTGAGCGGATTGTAGAAGTCGGCGCGTACAAGCTGCAGGATGAACCGCAGCAGAACGATGAGCAGGTAAAAGCTGCCCAGCGTTTGAATAACGTAGATCAGGGCTTCGTTGAGTCCGGACATTTAAGGCTCCTATTGTCCAAGCTGGGCGGCCAGTTCGGCCGAGCGATGGGCGGCTGCATCGAGCGCATCCTGCACCAGCGCTTCGAGGCCGCCAGCCTGGAAGGCTTTGATGGCGGCTTCAGTGGTTCCATTGGGCGAGGTCACGCGGCGGCGCAGCTCTGCAGCGCCGACATCGCTTTCGGTGACCATGCGTGCAGCGCCCAGCGCGGTTTGGGCCGTCAGTTTGGCAGCAACCTCCCGAGGAAGGCCGAGCTTTTCACCCGCGGCCGTCATGGCTTCGACGAGCAGGAAAAAGTAAGCAGGGCCACTTCCGGAGACAGCGGTGACGGCGTCGATCTGCGACTCGTCCTCAAGCCACATCACCAGACCTACCGCTGAAAGCAGCTGCTCCGCCTGGGTGCGCTGCGCGTCGCTCACGTGCATATTGGCGTACAAGCCGCTGGCGCCTACGCGTAGCAACGCGGGAGTGTTTGGCATGCAGCGAACGATTGGGCGTGCATCGGATGTATCGGCACCCAGCCATGCCTCCAGGCTTGCGCAGGGAATGCCGGCTGCAACCGAGACGATCAGCTGATGTGCACGAAGATGGGGAGCCAGGTCCTGGCAAACCGCTTTCATGACCTGCGGCTTGACCGCCAGCACCACGACATCGGCGTCGCGAACGGCCTCGGCATTGTCGCTGACGGCGTCCACGCCGTGCTCGCGCTGAAGCCGGCCACGATTCTCTTCGCCCGGATCGCCCGCTCGAATCTGCGAAGCCGCCAATCCTTGCGCGCGCAGCCCGCCGATCAGGCTGGCCGCCATGTTGCCCGCGCCTATGAACGCGATACGAAGGTTATCCATCGGGGGTTCCTTATGAAGTCGGCATCGAATAATCACGGGCGCCAAACAATGCAGTACCGACGCGCACCCAGGTCGCGCCTTCGGCGATAGCTGCTTCGAGGTCATGGCTCATGCCCATGGACAGGGTGTCCAGCGGCAGGTTCAGCGATGCCTGTAGTTCACGCAGCTGAGCAAACGGTTCGCGCTGGCGCGCCGGGTCGTCTTCCGGTTCCGGGATCGCCATCAGGCCCCGAAGGCGCAGCCTTGGGAGTGCATGGATGGCAGTCGCCAGGGACGGTAGCTCCTCCGGAAGGCAGCCTGATTTGGTTGCCTCGCCACTGACGTTCACCTGCAGGCAGATGTTCAGAGGCGGCAGGTCATCAGGGCGCTGAGCCGAAAGGCGCTCGGCAATCTTCAACCGATCTACGGAGTGAACCCAGTCGAAATGTGCTGCGATCGCCTTCGTCTTGTTGGACTGGATGGGGCCGATGAAATGCCAGGTGATATCCAGATCCTCAAGGTCGGCCTGTTTGTCGAGTGCCTCCTGAAGGTAGTTCTCGCCAAAGTCACGCTGGCCGCTCGCGTAAGCCTCACGCAGTGCGCTTGGCGGCTTGGTCTTGCTGACAGCCAGCAGACCGACGGCATGCTCGTTACGCCCGGCGGCTTGCGCGGCGTCACGGATACGGCGAGCTACCTTTGCAATATTTTCCGCTATCGTGGACATTAGCCTCGCTCATTGAAATGACCGTAGCGCAGCGGGTTTCGCCGGCATTCTTCATCCGTCGATTCCAGCGTCACCACCGGCCTGGCCGGCACGAATCTGCGGCATTCTACCTGCTTGTCTGTGATTGGGGAGTCCCATGGATATTACCGAGCTGCTGGCGTTCAGCGCCAAGCAGGGCGCGTCCGACCTGCACCTTTCCGCTGGACTGCCGCCGATGATCCGCGTCGATGGCGACGTGCGCCGTATCAACCTGCCGCCGTTGGATCACAAGCAGGTCCATGCACTGATCTACGACATCATGAACGACAAGCAGCGCAAGGATTTCGAGGAGTTTCTCGAGACCGACTTTTCGTTCGAGGTGCCGGGCGTCGCTCGCTTCCGCGTCAACGCGTTCAACCAGAACCGCGGCGCGGGCGCCGTGTTCCGGACGATTCCATCGAAGGTGCTGACGATGGAAGATCTGGGCATGGGCGACGTGTTTCGGAAGGTTTCCGATGTCCCTCGCGGGCTTGTCCTCGTGACCGGGCCGACCGGTTCGGGTAAGTCCACCACGCTCGCTGCGATGCTGGATTACCTCAACAGCAACAAGTACCACCATATCCTCACCATCGAAGACCCGATCGAATTCGTCCACGAGTCCAAGAAGTGTCTGGTCAACCAGCGCGAGGTTCATCGCGATACCCTCGGCTTCTCCGAAGCACTGCGCTCGGCGCTTCGCGAAGACCCGGACATCATCCTCGTGGGCGAAATGCGCGACCTCGAAACGATTCGCCTGGCGCTGACGGCAGCCGAGACAGGTCACCTGGTCTTCGGCACGCTCCACACCACCTCGGCGGCCAAGACCATCGACCGTGTGGTCGACGTGTTCCCGGCCGAGGAAAAGGCTATGGTGCGTTCCATGTTGTCCGAATCGCTGCAGGCGGTCATTTCGCAAACCTTGATCAAGAAAGTTGGCGGCGGCCGTGTCGCGGCACATGAAATCATGATTGGCACGCCGGCGATCCGAAACCTGATCCGCGAAGACAAGGTTGCCCAGATGTACTCAGCCATCCAGACGGGCGGCTCCCTGGGCATGCAGACGCTGGACATGAGCCTCAAGGCGCTGGTTGCACGTGGCCTGATTAGCCGCGAGGCCGCTCGCGAGAAGGCCAAGACCCCAGAGAACTTTTGAGTCGACTGCCACGCTTCCGTACTGCTCCCGGCCAACGGTGCGCAGCGCGCGGCAACGAAGCCGCTCCACCCTCATTTATTCCCGCTGATCGCCTCGACGCTCGCGCCCTCTGTGAGCGCGCCGGGGCGGCAGTTCTAATGTCTTACCCAACTGCGCTGGATGGTATGCGTCATGGAATTCGAGAAGCTGTTGCGACTGATGGTGGAGAAAGGTGCCTCGGACCTGTTCATCACAGCCGGGGTGCCGCCTTCTATCAAGGTCAACGGCAAGATCATGCCTGTGACGAAAACGCCCATGTCTCCGGAGCTGACACGCGAAACGGTGTACGGCGTGATGAACGATCAACAGCGCCGAGAGTTCGCTGAAAAGCACGAATGCAATTTTGCGATCAGCGCGCGTGGCATCGGGCGATTCCGGGTCAGTGCCTTCTTCCAGCGGAACTTGGCGGGCATGGTGCTGCGTCGTATCGAGACGCGGATTCCAACGCTCGAGGAGCTTCGGCTGCCGGAAGTGCTCAAGTCACTGTCCATGACCAAGCGCGGTCTTGTGCTGATGGTGGGCGCGACCGGTACGGGCAAGTCGACTTCGCTCGCGGCGATTATTGGCCATCGCAATCGCAACAGCAGCGGCCACATCATCTCGATCGAAGACCCCATCGAGTACGTTCACCAGCATCAGAGCTGCATCGTGACCCAGCGCGAGGTCGGACTCGATACGGACTCATTCGAGGTGGCGCTGAAAAATACTCTGCGCCAGGCACCTGACGTCATCATGATTGGGGAGATTCGAACGCGCGAGACAATGGACTATGCATTGGCGTTTTCCGAAACCGGGCACTTGTGTCTGGCGACCTTGCATGCCAACAACGCCAACCAGGCACTCGACCGCATCATCAACTTCTTCCCGTCCGACCGGCACAACCAGGTCTGGATGGACCTGTCGCTCAATCTCAAGGCGATTGTCGCGCAGCAGTTGGTGCCGACCGTGGACGGCAAAGGCCGCCGTGTGGCTATCGAAGTACTGCTCAATACGCCCCTCGCTGCGGATCTCATCCGCAAGGGAGAAATCCATGAACTCAAGGCGCTGATGAAGCGTTCGGGCGAGGTGGGTATGCAGACCTTCGACGAAAGCCTTTTCCAGTTGTACAACGACGGGGAGATCACCTACGAGGCTGCGCTGCAGCATGCCGACTCGGCCAATGACCTTCGCCTGATGATCAAGCTGGAGTCCGAGACCGATGGTGATCACCTGCGGTTGAAAACGGACCGCCTCAGTCTTGAGCCGGATGATAGAGGCCCAGGGCCTCGCTACTGCTAATAGGTGGCTTCGGCGGCGAGCCCGCTTGCCTCCCGTAGCGCGCCTCGTAGGTCGTCAACATACTGCTGCTGCACTGCGCCTTGGCTCCTGAGGATGGCGGCCGGGTGAGGGGCTGTCAGCAGCCAGTAATCTCTGTGGCGCAGCACGCGCCCGGCATAGTCGGAGAGCTTCACCCGCTGTGGATCGTGAAGCTCCAGTAAAGAGGCCAAGGCCGTACGGCCGAGCGCAACGACGACTGCGGGACGTACCTTTTCGAGCTCCTGGGTCAACCAGTCACGACATGCCTTGATCTCAGCCGGCTTGGGCGAGGCGTGCTTGCGCGTTGCGGCCTTGCCTCGAATGCCGGTGCGGGGCTCCCATTTGAAGTGCTTTACCGCGTTGGTTACGTATAGCGCGGTGCGGTCCAGTCCAACGTGCGCCAACGCTTCATCCAGAATCTGCCCAGCAGGCCCGATGAAAGGCCGGCCTGCCAAGTCTTCCAGGTCGCCTGGCTGTTCTCCGACCAGCATGATCCGGGCTCCCTCGACACCCATTCCAGGCACGGCACACGTTGCGTTCCGCCAGATGTCACAGCGGCGGCACTCCTCGAGTGAAGAGGGAAGAGGCCGGTTGGGTTGCGCGAGCTCCTTTGCAATCAGCACCTGGCGGCCATCACGTGCACCGACACTCGCGGCCTGCGCGAGCTTTTGCTGTCCTGCACGTGCCTTGGCGGCGAGTTCGGGGATCAGCGTGCCTTCTGGAAGGTGCTTCCAGAACCGACTGGGCATATGCCCACGCATGACCTTTTCATTCAGGCGGGCGGGATTGAAGGTGCTGCTGTAGTACGCTTGCCATAACGCGGCGCCGTCATCATGGGTTTGCTGGGCGAGGCGTTTCAAATCATCCGGGCAGGGCGTGAGGAACGAGAGGTCATTGCCGTCGCAAAGTGCAGCGCCATCCGGAGTGGCGATGGCCCAGCTAACCTGACCCATCCGATGCTGGAAATGGCTGGAGGCCCGCTCGAGCACGTCATGCGCTGGTTCGTACCAGGCGACAAAGCGGGGTGTGGCATCCTCCGAGCGCTCGCGAAACCGCAGAAAGGCGTGCATATGGTGAGCCTCGCGACGAACCGATTTCACCCGGGCGTGGAGCTCTGCCCCGTCAATATCGCCAGCCAGCATGGCGCTGCGATCACCTCGCGTCACGCGCCAAAGGACCCGGTACAACAATGCCCAACGATCCGGCGCTCGAAAGCAGGCCGCCTGATCCAATAGATCCGGCAGTTCCCGCGGAATGACGAGGGAAACCGGCTCAACAGCGTCACCCAGTTCATCGTCGCTGGCAAAGAGGTCGAGTGCAGATTCATTCGCGGCTTGCCAGGTGATCTGATCGGGGCGGACACCCTGCGCCAGAAGCGTACGCGCAAGGGGTCGCCAGACATCAAAGGCGCCGGAAAACCGGATCGTCCGCATCGCTACCAGAGCGCCATCTGCGCAGGTTGATCCGCGAGTGAACGGCGGAGCGTGTGAGATTCCCAGCCGTCACGTCGAGGGGTGTAGTCCTGCGTCACTACGAACGGCTTGAGCTTGTCCATTGAACAGCGCAAGCGAACGAGATCATCGTAACGAATGCGCCGTTCCCGTCGAAGTGTGGTCAGGCGGCGCGCGTTGAGCATGCCAATTCCAGGTACTCGGGCGATCAACAATGTATCCGCTCGATTGAGGTCGACGGGAAACTGCTCCCGATGGCTGAGTGCCCAGGCGAGCTTGGGATCGATGTCCAGCGGCAGATTGCCTGTGGCAAGCAGTTCATCCGCCTGGAAGCCATAGCCGCGCATAAGGAAATCAGCCTGATAGAGCCGGTGCTCACGCATCAGCGGCGGCGGTTGCAATGGCACCGATGTGGGACTTTTCGGGATCGGACTGAATGCCGAATAGTAGACCCGCTTGAGGCCATAGGAACCGTACAAACGCTGCGCGGTATCAAGAATCGTGCGGTCATCGGTCGCGTCCGCCCCTACGATCATCTGGGTGCTTTGGCCAGCCGGCGCGAATCGTGGTGCGCGAGCCTCGCTAGATGCCTCTTCGACACCCAACCGAATACGGCCCATCGCCTTGCGAATGCTCTGCCCATTTTTCTCGGGCGCCAAGGATTCAAGGCTAATCTCAGTTGGCAGCTCGATATTCACGCTCAGGCGATCAGCATAGAGGCCCGCTTCGGCGATCAAATCCGGATCAGCATCCGGGATCGTCTTGAGGTGAATGTAACCGCGGAACTCATGATCCTTGCGAAGCATCCGGGCAACGCGAACCAGTTGCTCCATCGTGTAATCCGAAGAGCGGATGATGCCGGAGCTGAGGAATAGGCCGCTAATGACGTTCTGCCGGTAGAAGTCGATCGTGAGCTTGACCACTTCCTCTGGCGTGAAGCGCGCTCGGGGAACATCGCTTGATCGCCTGTTGACGCAGTACTGGCAGTCATAGATGCAGAAGTTGGTCAGCAGGATTTTCAGCAACGAAACGCAGCGGCCATCTGGCGTGAAGCTATGGCAGATGCCATTCCCTGTTTCTGCACCAAGCCCGCTTTTGCCTTTTGAGCTGCGTTTTGGCGCGGCGCTGCTGGCGCAGGACACGTCGTACTTCGCGGCGTCAGCCAATACGATGAGCTTATCGGTCAGGTCCATGGTCAATCTGTCGGGCTGGCTGGATATACAGTATCCGGCTGCGCCGAAGGCGTTACAAGACCGCAGCGGCGCCGCGCGTCGGCCAGCAACGGCAGAGGGCACCGCACCGCCAGCGTTCATGATGGTCTCACGTGCACATGCAGTTGTTAGCGAAGTGAGGAATACGTCATGCAACGAGTGGACACCCACAGCAAAATCATTGGCTATCTGCTGTGGATATTCGGATTCACCGGAGCGCACCGTTTCTACTATGGCAAGCCCGTAACGGGAACGATCTGGTTCTTCACCTTCGGGCTGTTCCTGATTGGATGGATCATTGACTTCTTCCTGATCCCCGCGATGGATCGCCAAGCCGATCTGCGATTCAACCCAGGAAGGTTGGATTACAACATTGCGTGGGTACTGCTGACGTTTCTCGGGCTGTTCGGCGTCCATCGGATGTATCAGAGCAAATGGATCACCGGCATCCTTTACCTGTGTACGGGCGGGCTGTTCCTGGTCGGCGTGCTCTACGACTTTTGGACGCTGAATGAACAGGTGTCCGTAAAGAACGCTCGGGATATCCGAAGGGTATAGGACCGGGGTCAGGTGCTTTCGCGGGCGACCAGCTCGAACCCTACGTCGTCGATACAGCTTCCAGGTGCAAGCGTGCCGGCAATGCGGGCCAGTAACCGTTCAGCAGTCAATTCACCGACCTGTGCCCCATTGATCCGGATGGTCGAAAGGCGCGGGAAGGTGTGTGCGGCGAACTCGAGATCGCCGAAACCCATCACCGCGAGATCGCTCGGCACGGTCAAGCCTCGAGCCTGTGCCTCTGCCATCGCGCCCTGGGCGAGCAGGTCGATACTGCAAAGTACGGCGTGCGCGTCGCAGGCCTCGTCCAGTAGCTGCGCCATGGCGTCTCGGCCATAGCCCACGGCAACCGGAACCGGCGTGAGCTTACATGCCAGGATTTCGACACCCGCTTCGCTCAAGCGCTGCTCGCAGGCTAGTCGACGCTGTGTGGCACGCGCGTCTTCGCTCCAGATCAGCGCGACCTTCGTATAGCCCTTCGAAGCGATGTGGTCAGCCATGGCTGCGCCTGCGGCCGGATGCGAAAACCCCACTATCGTGTCGATCGGTTCTTCATGGAGCTCCCAGGCCTCGACTACCGGCGTGCCGCGTGATTGTAAGCGCGCTCGGGCTGCTGGCGTTTGCAGCGGGTGGGTGAGCACGATGCCGTCTGGTCGCCGCGCAAGGATGCTGTCGATCAGCGCCAGCTCGCCCTCTGCGCTGAGATCGGATTGAGCCAGCAGCAGCTGATAGCGCGCTGCCGCAAGGCATTGGCCAAGCCGATCGACGGTATCGACGAACACGCGGTTCGCAATGTTCGGTACGACCACGATCACAAGGCGGCTTCGCTGGGAGACAAGGCTGCCCGCCAGAAGGTTAGGGATATAGCCCGTCTGGGCAATTGCCGCTTGCACCCGCTGTATCGTCCTTTCAGAAACGATCTCAGGTTTGTTGATGACTCGGGAGACGGTAATCGGCGATACGCCAGCGACACGTGCAACGTCGTCCAACGTGGCGCTGCCGGGGCGGGGGGTGGACGTAGCAAACGGGTTCGTTGGAATGGAGGGATCAGACATCAGAGCTCGCTACGGCAGGCGCGGTTTTAGGCGATTCTAGCCTAGAAGATGCGAGCGCTTCTTCATTTGATCGTCCGGGGTTGCTCGCCAAGGGCGGTGGGTTTAATGTGCATGACAGCGCTGTCATTTTTTTCGGCAAGCACAGCGGCCCGACTCAGCCATTCCGAGGGTGCAACATGAGCATGATCGAAAGTAACGTTTACATCGACGCGAAGATCCCCGCCATGGAGGCAGGGCCGGCCACTGTTGACCGAATCGATTCGGTGAAGGTATCGCTGCTCTACCTGCCGCTGGCAGCGCCGATCAGTGATGCGAAGGTGTTGACCGGACGGCAGAAGCCGATGACGGAGATTGCTTTCGTATTCGCTGAGATTCGCACCAAGGACGGCCATGAAGGTATCGGCTTTGGCTATTCGAAGCGGGCCGGTGGCCGCGGCATGTTCGCCCATGCCAAGGAAATCGCGCCGAACCTCATTGGCGAGGACCCGAACGACATCGCCAAGATATTCAACAAGCTGCTCTGGGCTGGCGCTTCGATGGGCCGTAGCGGTATGGCGGTGCAGGCGATAGCGCCCTTCGATGTCGCGTTGTGGGATCTCAAGGCCAAGCGTGCAGGTTTGCCGCTGGCGAAGCTGCTCGGTGCGCACCGCGATTCGGTGCAGTGCTACAACACGTCTGGTGGCTTCCTGTCCACGCCACTGGACAAGGTGTTGGAAAACGTCGAAACCAGCCGCGCGGGCGGCATTGGTGGTATCAAGATAAAGGTAGGGCAGCCCGATACAGCTATCGACTATGCCCGGGTGAAGGCGGTGCGGGAAAAGCTTGGGGAGGGCTTCCCGCTGATGGTAGACGCTAACCAGCAGTGGGATCGCGTCACTGCGCAACGCTTTTGCCGCAAGCTGGAAGAGTTTGACCTGACCTGGATCGAAGAGCCGCTCGATTGCCAGGATTTCGAGGGCCATGCGGCGTTGTCAGCCTCGCTCGATACGGCGATCGCTACCGGTGAAATGCTTACCAGCTTTGAGGAGCACGCACGCTTCATTTCGATCAAGGCAGCAGATTTCGTTCAGCCGGATGCGCCGAGGGTCGGCGGCATCACTCCCTTCCTGCAGATCATGAATCTGGCCAGCTATCAGGGCTTGAAGCTTGCCCCGCACTTCGCAATGGAAATCCACCTGCACCTTGCAGCGGCATATCCACAGGAGCCGTGGTTGGAGCACTTCGAATGGCTCGAGCCGCTGTTCAACGAGCGGCTGGAGCTGCGCGATGGCCGCATGTGGGTCCCAAACCGGCCCGGCCTTGGCTTCACATTGAGCGAGCAGGCGTTGGGATGGGTCGTCGGTACCGAAACGTTCTCGGCGTAACCAGGCAGGGGCGGTGGCGGCGGATAGCCGCCACTCCGGCCGGTCAGGAGGGGTCGGCCTGATAGCTTACGCGGCCATCCACTAGGGTATAGCGCACACGGGCGGGAAGGTCTTCGCCCAGGAAGGGACTGTTGCGACCGCGCGAATGCCACGCCGCACCTGCTGTGGTCTGTGCGGCTGTGTCGAACAGAACGATATCGGCAGCAGCACCCACGGACAGGGTACCCGCGGGAATTGCAAAGGCAGAGGCTGGGCCGAAGGTCAGGCGGCTGATCAGTGTGGGCAGGTCCAACACGCCATCTTCCACCAGCGTCATGGCCAGCGGCAGCAGCAACTCGACGCTGCTGATACCGGGCTCGGTTGCCGCGAACGGCGCGAGCTTTGCGTCGGCTTCGTGGGGCTGATGATGGCTGGAAATTGCTTGGATGACGCCGTCACGAACACCTGCGCGCAGGGCGTCTCGATCCGCCATGGTACGAAGCGGCGGTTGCACGTGATAGAAGCTTGAAAAGCCTACGAGTGATTCATCGGTCAGCAACAACTGGTACAGCGCGACGTCGGCGGTAACGGGCAAGCCACGCGCCTGGGCATCCGCTATCATCTGAACGCCACGTGCGCTCGTTATCTGTGCGAAGTGCGCCCGGACGCCGCTTTGCTCGACCAGCAGCAGATTGCGCGCAAGGGATACGGTCTCTGCCGTTTCCGGAATGCCAGCCAGTCCAAGGAAGCTCGCCGTTGGGCCTTCGTGAGCCAAGCCGCCTTCGGCGAGGTCCGGGTCCTGTGAATGGAACACGACCGTCAGGTCAAACGTGGCGGCGTATTCGAGCGCGCGGCGCAAGACCCGGTTGTTGGCCAGTGGGGCCAGCCCGTTGCCGAACGCCACGCAGCCCGCATCACGAAGGGATACGAGCTCCGAAAGTTGTTCGCCTGCCAATCCCCGCGTCAGCGCGCCGATTGGATAAACCTTGGTATGGCCTGCCTCTTGGGCACGATCGAGAATCATCTCTGCAACGGCCGGGGTGTCCAGCACGGGTTTCGTCAGGGGAGGGCAGCAGAGGGATGTGACGCCACCCGCCGCAGCGGCCAGGGTTTCAGTCGCGATATTGCCCTTGCGGCTGTAGCCCGGTTCGCGCAGTGCGACAGACAGGTCGACGAGACCTGGCGCTGCGACCAGGCCCGCGGCTTCGATCGTGTAGCGTGGCTCGAAACCGGCGGGCGCCGTGCCGATAGCGACGACCTTCGCGGCATCGATGAAGATATCTGAGGTCTGGTCAACGCCGTTCTTTGGGTCCAGCAGGCGAGCGCCAAGAATCTGGGTAGGCATCAGGCTTGCTCCTCGGCGTCCTGGTTTAGCTGACGTTGTGCGGTCTGGCCGCTCATGGCCATCGACAGGACGGCCATGCGGATGGCGATTCCATAGGTGACCTGGTTCAGGATCACCGAGTGCGGCCCGTCAGCGACCGCAGATTCAATCTCGACGCCGCGATTGATGGGGCCGGGATGCATGACGATGGCATCGGGTTTGGCGTGGCGCAGCCGCTGCTCGGTCAGTCCGTACAGACGGTAGAACTCGCCTTCGCTGGGGAGTAATCCGCCCTGCATGCGTTCACGTTGCAGTCGAAGCATGATGACGACGTCGACGTCCTTGAGACCTTCGCTCAGGTCGCGGAAGACGCGTACGCCATATTGTTCAATACCAACCGGCAGGAGCGTCTTCGGGCCGATGACCCGGATGTCCTGGCAGCCCAGCGCCTTCAACGCCAGCATGTTCGACCGGGCTACGCGGGAATGAAGAATGTCACCGACGATGGCGACTGAAAGGTCTTCGAAGCGACCCTTGTGGCGGCGGATGGTGAGCATGTCGAGCATGCCCTGTGTGGGGTGCGCGTGGCGCCCGTCGCCGCCGTTGATGATTGCGACGTCCGGACACACATGTTCAGCGATGAAATGCGCCGCGCCCGAGTCGCTGTGCCGGACCACGAACATGTCTGCTGCCATCGCTTCCAGGTTGCGCAACGTATCGAACAGCGTCTCGCCCTTGCTGGTGGAAGAGGTCGATACGTTGAGGCTGATCACATCTGCCGACAAACGCTGTGCCGCGAGCTCGAAGGTGGTCCGCGTGCGCGTCGAGTTCTCGAAGAACACGTTGCAGACGGTCTTGCCGCGCAGCAAAGGCACCTTCTTGACGGCGCGTGCGCCGACCTCCAGGAACGAGTCGGCGGTGTCGAGAATCTCGGTCAGAAGCGTGCCCGGGAGGTTGTCGAGCGACAGGAAGTGACGGAGCTGGCCCTGGTCGTTGAGTTGCAGCGAGCGCATGGCGTCGAGAGGCATGGGGGCTGGCCTTGTGTTCAAGAAGCGGAGAGGGTCTGCAGTTCGAGTGCAAGCGGCGCGGGGCCGGTCAATTTTACGCGCTGATCGTCCTGTAGAGCGAGTGTCGCGCCAACGACATCCGGGCGAACGGGCAGCTCGCGGGCGTTTAGATCCAATAGGCAAACGAGCGTGACGCTCCTGGGACGACCGTAATCGAACAACTCATTTAGCGCCGCCCGAATCGTGCGCCCACTCATGAGGACGTCATCGACGAGGACGAGATCCTTACCCTCGACCTCGAATGGCAATTCGGATGGTTGCACCTGGGGATGCAGTCCGTTTTGGGTGAAGTCGTCGCGATAGAAGGAAACGTCGAGCACCCCCATAGCGTCCCCTCGCCCGAGCTGCGTCATCAACGCGCTGGCCACCCAGACCCCACCGGTACGGACGCCTATGAAATAGGGGTTGTCGATCTGGCGAGCCTTGAGATAGGTCTGGAGATCGGCCGCCATCTTTGGCAGCAGTTCGCCCGGTACAGGTAGTGTCATGTGGTCCTCCAATAGGTGCCGTATTGCGGCACCATATGTCCTTATTTGTGGTGTCTACGAGGGCTGGTTGTGCTCAAGCCAGCCCTCGAGAAGCAATGCCGCCGCGAGTGCGTCGACCGGTCGCTCCCGGTATCCACCGCGTTGCCCCTGGGCAAGGCGATGCCCTTTGGCCTCGAAGGTGGTGAGGCGCTCGTCATGGGTGAACGCGGGTAGCCCGAAGCGGCCATTGAGACGCCGCGCGAATTTTTCTGCGCGGTCGCTCATCTCGCTGCGCGTCCCGTCCATGTTCAGGGGCAGCCCTACCACGAGCGCGTCAGGTTGCCATTCCTTGATGAGTGCTTCCACGCGGTTCCAATCGGGTACACCGTTCTGAGCCTTCAGCACGCACAGTTCACGTGCCTGCCCGGTGATGGCCTGGCCGACGGCAACGCCAATCTGACGCGTGCCGTAGTCGAAACCCAGCAGCAAACGCATTGGCTCGCTCATGCGTGGCCAGCCTGTGAGGTCAGCAGGGAAAGATCGACGCCCAGTATCGCAGCGGCGGCGGCAGCCCTTGCATCGGATGGTGTCTTGAAGAGCACGTCGGTATTGGCAGGACTTGTCAGCCAGGCGTTTTCGGCAAGCTCGGCTTCAAGCTGGCCGGCGCCCCAGCCGGCATAGCCCAGTGCGATGAGTGCATGCGCCGGGCCGTTAGCATCTGCAATGGCAAAGAGCACGTCCTGAGAGGTCGTGAGCGCTAGTTCACCCAGCTCCAGCGTTGCCTGATAGGACTGGCCGCTGGGGTGCAAGACGAAGCCGCGATCAGTTTGCACAGGCCCACCTGTATAGATCGGGGTGGTGATGCTACCTGAATCGGGCGTCTGCTCGGGGCGAAGCTGCTCGAGCACATCAGCAAGGTTAAGCCCGCTGGGCTGATTGACGACGATGCCCATTGCACCCTGTTCGTTGTGCTCGACGAGGTAGATCAGGGTATGTGCGAAATTGGGATCGGCCATGTGCGGCATGGCGATCAGGAAATGATGCTTGAGGTAAAGGGTGTCTGCTTGTCTCATGGAACGGTAGTGTCGGCGTTCCCATTCGGCGCATCAAGCGGAAAAGGCCGGGTCGCTGACCGTTCGTTCGGCTACTGGCTCGAGAGGCGATTTCCGCGCTCGAAACGCCATGTTCGGATGATTTCGAGGCGGTCCACGTCGGAGAGGTCGCCGGTGAAGGGCTGGAACGGCGCCGCCAGCCTCACGATCCGTAGTGCGGCCTGGTCCAGTACCGGTTCGCCGGACGATTCGAGAATATGAACCTCGTAGAGCGTCCCGTCCCGGTTGATCGAAACGAGCAGTCGCAGACTGCCGTATATCCCTTCCTGGCGCGCTTGGCCCGGATAATTCAGGTTGCCGATGCGCTCAATTTTCTTTCGCCACTCTTCCTTGTAGCCGGCGCCCTTGTCACGCATGGTCGACGCGGCGTTGATTCGATAGATGCGCGGACGCTTGGCGTAGCGCTCCACTTCTTGCGCCAGCTCGGCCTCAAGGCTGGAAATCTCGGCGGACAACTGCGCTGTGTCGCTGGGAGGCAGCTGCGCTTCGGCGTCAGGGTTGTCCTGTTCCGGGCGCGTGGGTGCCTTCTGCTGCTGAGGCGATCGCGTAACGACGGCGGCACGAGGCGTTTGTTGCGTGGTGGAGGGTGGCGGTGCTGAAGGCGGGCTGACCTCGTTGACCTCGGTGTCCTGAAACGGGGCCTGTTGAGTCGTCTTTGGGACCGACTTTTCTTCCAGCGTACCGCTGCCTTGCTGGTTGTGCTGGGCGAGGAAATCCGCGTCGGTGGGCGCCTGGTCGCTCTTGAAGGTGGCCAGGGTCACTTCAAGCGTCCGGCTGATCTCGGATGGCGGTGACAGGGTAAAGCCGACGCCAAGGATGACCGCAACGTGAAATACCGCCGCAATGAACAGGGTAAAGCCCAGGCGATCGGAAGACCGAACGGTCTGGCTAGTCGGGCGGGGTGGCTTCACGGCGGCATTCATCGGCATTCACGGATCGGGGACTGCGCGGCAGTCTGCCCATACCCGCCAGCGCTCGCAAGGCGAGCGCGACGAGTCTGCGGACTGCTCGGCGTTCCGCTCAGCGCTTCAGCTTTCCAGCGATGGCATCCATTAGCTTGTGGCCAATGCGCGTATCGAAGGCCGCATCAATCTCGCGGATGCAGGTCGGGCTAGTGACGTTGACCTCGGTGAGATGCTCGCCAATGACGTCCAGGCCGACGAACAGCAGGCCGCGCTCGCGCAGGGCAGGGCCTACGCCACGGGCGATCTCAAGGTCCCGCTCGGTAAGCGGGCGCGCTTCACCCCGGCCTCCGGCTGCGAGGTTGCCTCGTGTCTCGCCTTGTGCGGGAATCCGCGCCAGGCAATAAGGTACGGGTTCCCCGTCGATCATTAGGATGCGTTTGTCGCCTTCCTTGATGGCTGGGAGATATCGTTGTGCCATTATCTGGCGCTGGCCATGAAGCGTGAGTGTTTCAAGGATAACGGACAGGTTCGGATCGCCATCACGATGCCGGAAGATCGAAGCGCCCCCCATTTCATCCAGCGGCTTGAGAATGACGTCGCCGTGTTCGGCCGCGAACGCCTTCAATATATCGGCGCGGCGGCTGACCAGCGTGGGCGGTGTGAACTCGGGAAACTGCGTTGCGAAGAATTTCTCGTTGCAGTCGCGCAGGCTCTGCGGCTTGTTGACGATCAGCACGCCGGCCTGCTCGGCCAGTTCGAGCAGATAGGTCGAGTAGACGTACTCGCTGTTGAAGGGCGGGTCCTTGCGCATCAGGATGACATCGAGGTCTTCCAGCGGCGCGTCCATCTCGTCACCTAGCTCGAACCAGCGGTTCGGGTCGTTGAATACCGTGAGTGAGCGCATCCGGGCACGCGCTTTGCTTTTGATTTGGTAAAGGTCGCGTTGCTCCATGTAGCAAAGGGACCATCCGCGCTCTTGCGCAGCGAGCAACATGGCCAGCGAGCTGTCCTTTTTGAAGGATATCTGCGCGATGGGATCCATCACGATCCCGAGACGAATGCTCATGGGTGGCTCCTTGAACGTGGGGAAACTGTGAAAAAAGGGCAGCTACTGACGCTTTAAGCGTGACGGCGGGTTTGCCCACCAGGCCGCGCTACTGTCACCGTCAAGGTGCCGTTGCGGGGAGTATGCTAAAAGAATTCGCCCCCTTGTGCGGCGAGTAACGGAAAATTTCCGGACCGCCTGATATAAGGCGTCGCAAGATTCACGAGGCATTAGTAAGCGAAATGGAACGACAGTCCGAAGGCTTGAAAGTGATGGTGATCGACGACTCTAAGACGATTCGTCGAACGGCAGAGACCCTCTTGAAAAAGGTCGGCTGCGACGTGATCACCGCGGTGGATGGCTTCGATGCGCTCGCCAAGATCGCTGACAACCGTCCAGATGTCATCTTCGTCGACATCATGATGCCTCGGCTGGATGGGTATCAGACCTGTGCCCTGATCAAGAACAACAGCGCGTTTCGCTCGACGCCCGTGATCATGCTGTCCTCCAAGGACGGCCTGTTCGACAAGGCCAAGGGGCGCATCGTCGGATCCGACCAGTACCTGACTAAACCGTTCAGCAAGGAAGAACTGCTGGGCGCCATCAAGACCCACGTACCGAGCTTCTCGCCGGTAGAACGGGCATCCTGATCTCTTTCGGCCTAGCGCCGCTTCGCTTTATGTATGGGGAAACACATGGCTCGCATTCTTATCGTCGATGATTCGCCGACGGAAATGTTCAAGCTCAGCGCGATGCTGGAAAAGAACGGCTACCAGGTCCTGAAGGCTGAGAACGGTGCTGACGGTGTCGCGCTGGCGCGGCAGGAAAAGCCTGATGCTGTTCTTATGGATATCGTCATGCCCGGCCTCAATGGCTTCCAGGCGACGCGCCAGCTGACCAAGGACAGCGAGACCAGCTCGATTCCGGTGATCATCGTCACGACGAAAGATCAGGAAACCGACAAGGTCTGGGGCAAGCGCCAGGGCGCTCGGGACTACCTGACGAAGCCGATCGATGAAACCACATTGGTCAACACGCTCAAATCCGTGTTGGCAGGCTGATCGTCGTAGCGCCAGGGAGCAAGGTTGAACGGCATGTCGGAAATCCAGCGGTCGCCCTTTCACGTCCTGTTCGAGATCGACCAGCGCTGCCGGATGCTCGCAGCCAGCTTGCCGGCTCAGGAGGAAACGATCCGCACCTGGAGTGGCATCGGGTTTCGGATTGGCAACGTGCATCTCGTCGCCCCCATGGGGGAAGTTGGCGAAATTCTTCACGAGCCAGGCCTCACAGCACTTCCAGGTGTGAAGCCGTGGGTGAAGGGTGTCGCGAACGTGCGGGGACGCTTGCTGCCGGTGCTGGATCTGCCCGGCTATTTCGGTCTGGTGGGTAACGGCACACGCAAGCAGCGCCGCGTCCTGGTTATCGAGCGGGGCGATATCTTCGTCGGCCTGATCGTGGACGAGGTGTTCGGGATGCAGCACTTTCCGGTCACCACCTACACGGAAAAAACGCCTGATGTGGCCGATACACTTCGGTCGTTCATCAACGGGCAGTTCAGTCGGGATCACGCCTGGCTTGTTTTCAGCCCTCATGCGCTTGCTGCGGATGAGGGCTTTCTTGCGGTTTCGGTTTAAAGCGTCCGAACGGATGTTTCGGCGGGCCTGCCAGCGGCAGGTCGGATGAGGTAGGGCTGGAAAGTCAGCTCCAAAGCATAGATGGAAAGTAGTGCTGTAGGTCCAGGCGGGGGCCAATAAATGATGAACACTGAGAAAGCCAATCCATTCAGCGGCGTACGTAGCACCACCCTCATCGGGGTGTTCTTTATCGTGCTCGTCGTGTCGATCATTCTGCTGTTCGCGAACTTTACGTACCTGAACAAGCAATCGGCGTATGACGCCGAATACATCGGCCAGGCGGGTGAACTTCGCGTTTTGTCGCAGCTGATCGCCAAGAACGCGACGGAAGCGGCCGCGGGTACGCCGGAAGCGTTTGCGCTGCTGAGCACTGCGCGCAACGAGTTCGTCCGCCGCTGGGCAATTCTGGTCGATGGCGATACCTCTACAGGTTTGCCTGCGGCGCCGGCCGACGTCCAGGACCAGATGGCTTCGGTACAGGCAAGCTGGGATGACCTGAGAAACGACACCGACGCGATCATCTCCAGTGAGCAGACCGTTCTGTCGCTGCACCAGGTCGCCGAGACACTCGCCGAAACCGTTCCGCAGCTGCAAACGGAGTACGAAGAAGTCACCAACATCCTGCTGCAAAGCAACGCGTCCCCGTCGCTGATTAACCTCTCGCAGCGCCAGGCGCTTCTTGCGGAGCGTGTACTGGGCGCTGTGAATACGGTTCTGGCAGGCGGGCAGGATGCCGTCCGCGCCGCTGATACCTTCAGTCGCGAAGCCAACCGTTTCGGTCAGGTCCTGCGGGGTATGCTCGAGGGTAGCTCCGACGTTCCTCAGGTAACCAATCCGGAAGCCGTCGCCCGCCTGCGCGAAATTTCCGAGTTGTTCGAATTCGTATCGGGCTCGGTAGATGAGATCATCGAAACCTCACCTGAGCTGTTCCAGGTCCGTGCGGGTGCAGAGCGCTCCTTCACCGTGTCGCAGCAGCTGCTGGATCAGCTGTCTGAGCTGAACCGCGGCTTCGAGGGCCTCGACGAAAACCGCAGCGCGAACACGGTCATTGGTTACCTGCTCGCAGCGCTCATTCTTATCTCGATCGTCATCATCGCGATGGTGATGACCCGTGAGACCAACCGCCGACTGGCTGAAACCGCCGAGAAGAACGACCGTAACCAGGCCGCCATTCTGCGACTGCTGGACGAGATTGCCGACCTTGCGGATGGTGACCTGACGGTAGCCGCGACAGTAACCGAGGACTTCACCGGCGCGATCGCGGACTCGATCAACTACTCGATCGACCAATTGCGCGAACTCGTCGAGACCATCAACCAGACTGCTGTCCAGGTAGCTGCAGCCGCCCAGGAAACGCAGGCGACGGCAACGCACCTTGCAGACGCGTCCGCTCACCAGGCGCAGGAAATCGCCGGCGCGTCGGCCGCTATCAACGAGATGGCCATCTCGATTGATCAGGTGTCGGCGAACGCCTCCGAATCCACCGCGGTAGCGGAGCGCTCGGTAGCCATTGCCAACAAGGGCAACGAAGTCGTACACAACACCATCAACGGCATGGATAACATCCGCGAGCAGATCCAGGACACGTCCAAGCGGATCAAGCGCCTTGGTGAGTCCTCCCAGGAAATTGGTGACATCGTAAGCCTCATCGATGACATCGCCGACCAGACCAACATCCTCGCACTTAATGCGGCTATCCAGGCATCCATGGCGGGAGACGCAGGCCGAGGCTTCGCCGTGGTAGCGGACGAAGTCCAGCGTCTTGCGGAGCGCTCCTCGGCGGCAACGAAGCAGATCGAGGCCCTGGTAAAGGCGATCCAGAGCGACACCAACGAAGCAGTTATCTCGATGGAGCAGACTACTTCCGAGGTGGTGCGAGGCGCCCGACTGGCCCAGGACGCCGGAATCGCTCTCGAGGAGATCGAGCGCGTATCCAATACCCTGGCAGCGCTCATCCAGAACATTTCCAACGCCGCCCACCAACAGGCGTCCTCGGCGGGGCAGATTTCCAACACGATGAACGTCATTCAGGAAATTACCTCGCAGACCTCCGCCGGCACCACCGCGACTGCGCGCAACATTGGTGAGCTCGCGAAGATGGCGACCGAGCTGCGGCGTTCCGTATCAGGCTTCACATTGCCGGACGGAGACGCCCAGGCCCGGGTATGACGCCAACCGTCCTTCCCGGCGATTCGGGAAGGCACGTATCTCAAGGTAACGATGACGCAGCTGATCGTCTGGTCAGGCTGCGTCTAGTTACATGAGTGTTTTGTTTCATTCAACGTTCGCCAGACCTGTCTTGCGAACGAGCCTTATCTGGCAGGGACAGCATGTTGATGGGAGTCGGTATGGGTGATCGGCACGATTATGTCGCCCTCGAGTGGGTGAAAGGCGAAATCGGCGAGACTCTCAAGCAGGCCCGACAGGCCATTGAGACCTTCGTCGAAAATCCGCGTGAGCCGGTCCCGCTCTACCTGTGCCGTGACTACGTGCATCAGGTCCACGGCACGTTGCAGATGGTCGAGTTCTATGGTGCCGCCTTGCTGGCGGAGGAAATGGAACAGCTCACGGAGGCACTCGTCGCCGGGCGGGTGACCAGCCAGCGAGAAGCGCTGGAAACCCTCATGCAGGCCATCCTGCAGCTGCCGCTTTATCTGGAGCGCGTTCAGGAGGCTCGCCGCGATTTGCCCGTGGTCGTCCTACCGCTGCTCAATGATCTGCGGACGGCCCGAGGTGAAGGGCTGATTTCCGAAACCAGCCTCTTCGCTCCCGACCTTTCAAGCATTCCTCGGGCCGATGCCGCAAACTTCGTAGCGCCGAGTGAGGAGCTTGTCGTGCACCTGCGCAAGTTCCGGCAGATGCTACAGGTTGCGCTCGCCGGCGTGGTTCGAAACCAGGACGTTGCCCAGAATCTGGGTTACATGGCCAAGGTATTCGAGCGTCTCGAGCGGCTGTGCCAGGGCATGCCGGTCGCGGCGCTCTGGGGCGCGTCCTTGGCAGTGGTCGAAGGGCTGCAGAACGGCGGCATCGCCAACGGCGCATCCGTCCGCAATCTGCTGCGTCAGGTTGACCGTGAATTCAAGGCTCTCCTGGCTGAAAGCATCGGCCTGGGTCAGTCTGCCCCTGAGGCACTGATCAAGCAATTGCTGTTCTACGTGGCGAAGTCCACCGTCGAGTCACCGAACATCCTTCGCCAGAAGCAGCAATACCGGCTTCAAGAGGCCATGCCTGACGCCGGCGTGGCTGTTGAACGTGTGCGCTTCGCGGGACCTGACCGCGATGCGATGCGCTCGGCCATCGTCGCGCTGTGCGAGGAGCTGGTTCGCGTCAAGGATAGCTTCGACCTATTCGTGCGTAGCGAAGCGCGCAGCCTGGACGCCGTTGCCGCTCTGTTGACGCCCATCAAGCAGATTGCCGACACGCTGGCGATGCTTGGGCTCGCCTCGCAACGCAAGCTGATCCAGGATCAGTACGAGCTCCTCCAGCGCATCAGCCGTGGCGAACTCGAGGCGCATGACGCCACGCTGATGGAAGTCGCTGGCGCATTGCTGTCGGTCGAGTCCAGTCTTTCAGACAGCGTTGCGCCGAAAGAAGGGGCGCGCGACGAAAGCGACCTGCTGCCCAGCACTAACGTTGGCCAAATACATCAGGTTGTCGTGAAGGAAGCCCGGAAGGGCCTGGAGCAAGCCAAGGATGCGATGATCGAATTCATCGTTTCGCAATGGGATCACGAACACCTGCGTCCTGTGCCGGCCTTGTTGAGCCAAATTCGCGGCGGCCTGGCCATGATTCCGCTCCCACGCGTCGCCGGGCTGTTGGGCGCCTGTAACCGATACATTCAGGAGCAGATGCTCGCCAACGATGCCATACCAGATTGGCAGAACCTTGATACGTTGGCCGACGCGATCACGAGCGTCGAATACTATCTGGAGCGCCTGGTCGAAGATCCGGAAAGCGAAAACGATGCGATACTCGACGTAGCGCAGGATAGCCTCCTACGCCTGGGCTACATGGCCGACGCGCATGACGAGCCCGCAGCGCCGATAACACCGGATGCTTCTAGCGTCCCGGAAGCCGCAGATGAGATCCTTGCGAGCCGGGAGGAAGAACCCGCCGCGCCGGTGGAGCCGACTGACGATGTGCTTGTGCTTGAGTCACAGGCCACCGAGGATCCTTCCGAGTTTTCATTCGAAGCCTTGGGCCTGGACGATTCGCTTGAGCAGGCGTTTGACGGGCAGGGCCAACCAGGGTGGGACGATGAAGCTGAGGCTTCGGATGACCTCTCTACGCTTGCGTTTCCCGAGGTTGAGACGCAATCCCAGGCCGACGCGAGTGCCGAGCTGTCCCAGGCAGAGGCGCTTGCCGAGGTTATGGCAAGCCCTGTGGCGCCGGTCAACCCCCCGGCGCGGGACGTTCCGCCCACCCTGTTGCCGCCCCCTGCCGACGAGGAGCCGGTCGATGAGGAGCTGCGCGAGGTTTTCATCGAGGAAGCCGAAGAAGTTCTCGAAACGCTGAACGGCCACCTCCCGGCCTGGCATTCCGATCCGAAGGACCGGGAGACGCTCGGTGAGATTCGCAGGGCTTTCCATACGCTCAAGGGAAGCGGACGCATGGTCCGTGCGCTGGTCTTGGGCGAGCTGTCCTGGTCTGTCGAAAACCTGCTTAACCGGGTGCTCGATGGAACCCGCGAGGCCAATGCCGATGTCATGACCGCTGTTGGCCGCGTCATCGCCCTCATTCCGGGACTGGTGGGCGAGTACGCCGCTAATGCTCAGCGCCAGCGCGACGATGTAGACCTGCTAGCCGCCAACGCGCACGCCCTTGCCAAAGGGCAGCCTTCTTTGCTCAACGAACCAAGCGTCGGAGACGCGGCTGTCGCGTCTTCAGAGCTTGCGTCGGAACCCGAAGCGCTTGATCCTCAATTGGTCGAGGTATTCCGCAACGAGGCCGAGACTCATCTTCAAAGCCTTGCCAACTACCTCGACGCGTGTGCGGACGCGCTGCCGCAGCCGATCACGGATGACCTGCAACGCGCCCTCCATACCCTCAAGGGCAGTGCTTCGATGGCCGGCATCGAACCCATTGCCCAGATCGCAGCGCCGCTGGAGCGTATGGCGCGCGAATACAAGTTTCAACAGGCGAGCTTCGACCTGGCCGAGGCCGACTTGCTGGCAGAAGGCCTTGGGCTGTTCAACGTTGGTCTGGAGCAACTGGAACTGTCGCCGCTCGATATCGTGCCCGGCACAGATGACTTTCAGAAACGTGTTCTTCTACAGCAGCAGGATCGCCTTGGCGGAACTTCGGCTTCCGTCGAGGCGCGCCCGGCCGCGGAAGGTAGGGCCATGCTGCCCATACTGGCTGACGGGCTGGATCAGCTCCTCGCGGCAGAAGAGCTTTTGCGACTGTGGCGTGCCGAACCAGGCGAATACAAGGACGTGGACCGGCTCCTCGCTGCACTGCGCGAAGTCGAGCAAGGTGCGCGCAAGGCTGGTGTACCGGCCATCGAATCACTATCCGTTACGCTCAGCGATGTCTACCGAGCCGTCGGTGCAGGATCGCTTGTAGTCAGCGAGCGGTTCTTCGATGAGGTCAGCCAGGCGCACGACGCGTTGGTCAGCATGATCGATCAGGTCGCGGCAGGCCTCGAGGTTCACGCCAGACCCGACCGCATTGCCGCGCTCGAATCGCTGCTCAGTGATGCTGCATTCTTTGCACAGCTGGCTCTCGATCCAGTTCCATCCTCCGCGGTTGGCGTCGAACCGACCGTGGAACTGGGTGGGCTCGAAACGGAAGAGGAAGAGGACGGCTGGCCGACTGCGGCTGATGTCTCCCAACCCTCCGACGAGCTCGCTGTGCTCGAACCTGCGGAGATCGCCTCTACTGAGCCACTTGCAAAGATAGGCACGGAGCTGGGCGATCTGCCCGATAACGACATCGAGCCTGCCTTTGTCCTCGACCAGCCTTCGTCCGCTATGAGCCTCGAAGAGGAGATGGTCGCCATTTTCCTCGAAGAGGCATCGGATATTCTCGAGAGCCTCAATCAGGCGCTTGACGGCTGGCTGGCCGATAAGTCCGATACGAATGCTCTTAATGCGCTGCAGCGTGACTTGCACACGCTTAAGGGCGGCGCGCGTATGGCGGAAGTTGAACCGATCGCGCGCTTGGCTCATGAGCTGGAAGGGGTTTACGAGAGGCTGCTGGCAGGGCGTTTCAGCCCCGTTGAGTCGATTGAGGGACTCCTCGAAGAGTGTCATGACATGCTGGCGGCTCAGCTCGACGAGCTTCAGGCTACCAGGCCGCTCCCGGACCCGGAGTTGCTCGTCGAGCGTATCCGCGCCATTCGACACGGCGGACCAGCGGCACACATCGAACGTACCCAGCCCGGCGAATCCGAGATCGCGCCTGAGGCCATTGAAAGCCTTCTGCACGAAGGCTACGAGCTGACCGAGCGCATGTCCGGCATCGTTCACCATTGGGATCAGGATCCGACTGCCGTCAATACGCTTGCTGCTCTGCAGCGCGATCTGCATTCGCTCAAGGGTAGCGCACGACAGGCGGGGGCATGGCCAATAGCGGAACTGTCCCATGAAATGGAGTCGGTCTACGACGACATCCGCGTCAAGCAGCAGCCGGTGTCGCCTGCCTTCTACGCGGTACTCCTACGCTGCCACGATTCGCTGGGCGACATGCTCGATGCGTGTCGCGGCACACGCGCATGGCCGGATGACATTTCGCTTCTCGAAGCACTGCGCAACCGCGGCGAGGCCGAAGCGGTAATCGTCCCCATGGCGCCAGTTGCAGGTGCTGCTGCGCCTGCGCACGTCGACGAAGGTGACGAAGAGATCCTGGACATCTTCCACGAGGAGGCCACCGAGCTGCTCGAGGAGATGGAGGTGGCAATTACACAGTGGGAGGGCGACCCCTCGACCACTGAGCCAGTGAGCGAGCTGTTGCGTATCCTGCATACCCTCAAGGGGGGCGCGCGGCTTGCCGGCCTTACTGCGATAGGCGACCTGGCGCATGAACTTGAGCAGTCATTCGCTGACGGTGACATACAGCCGGGTCAGCACGACGCAGGCATCCAGCAAATTCAGGCTGGCTATGAGCGGCTGTCGTCCGAGCTTGGTGCACTTCGTTCTCGCCTGGGGCGGGCCGATGGTGAACCAGCGCCGGAGTCAATCGTCTCAGAAGTTGCCGAACCGGGAGCATTCGTGCCCGTGCCTGTGGGCCCCGACGATACAGCGGATACCGGCAGCGAGATCACGCTCCCATTCATGCAGCGGGCAGCGGAGTTGGCTCAGGAAGCCGCTTCGCGGCGTACCACTCGTGAAATGGTCAAGGTACAGGCTGATCTCCTCGATGGCCTGGTGAACCTTGCGGGTGAGACGTCCATTTTCCGGGGACGCGTCGAACAGCAGGTGAGCGACTTCGCGTTCACATTGGGTGAAATGGACGCCACGATCGAGCGTGTTCGTGACCAGCTCCGCCGTCTCGATACCGAAACGCAAGCGCAAATCCTCAGCCGGCACCAGGCTGAAGGCGAGCGGGCGGGTTACGAAGACTTCGACCCGCTCGAAATGGACCGTTATTCCCAGTTGCAGCAGTTGTCGCGCTCGCTGTTTGAGTCTGCGTCTGACTTGCTTGACCTGAAGGAAACCCTGGCTGCGCGTAGCCGTGATGCCGAGACCCTCCTGCAGCAGCAGGCCTGGGTCAATACGGAGCTGCAGGAAGGCCTGATGCGCACGCGCATGGTGCCGTTCGAACGCATGGTCCCGCGTCTGCGGCGTATCGTTCGTCAGGTGTCTGCGGAGCTCGGAAAACAGGTCGAGTTCACAGTCGGTAACGCCGAAGGCGAACTCGATCGGACTGTTCTGGAGCGCATGATTGCACCGCTCGAACACATGCTCCGTAACGCCGTCGACCATGGGGTTGAGGCCGCTGATGAGCGAACGGCTGCTGGCAAGCCAGCGGCTGGCCGTATCCGGTTGACGCTCGAGCGTGAGGCCGGCGACATCCTCATTACGCTGAGTGACGACGGTCGCGGTATCTCACTCGACGCCGTCCGCCGAAAGGCGCTTGAACGCGGCCTGTTGTCCGAAGGGTCAGATCTCAGCGACCAGGAAGTGCTCCAGTTCATTCTGGAGTCCGGCTTCTCGACCGCGGACCGGGTTACGCAGATATCCGGCCGCGGCGTAGGCATGGACGTCGTCCATTCCGAGGTCAAGCAGTTGGGCGGGTCGATGAATATCGATTCGGTCCTGGGACAGGGCACGCGCTTCACGCTGCGTTTGCCTTTCACCGTATCGGTCAACCGAGCGCTGATGGTCCGCTCGGGTGATGATACGTACGCTGTCCCACTCAACACGGTGGAAGGCATCGTGCGGGTCTCCGCGTTCGAACTCGAGGCGCTGTATGCCAGCGAGTCACCCCGTTACGAATATGCCGGGGAGGCCTATGAACTCGTTTACCTGGGTGACCTCCTCGAGAACGGCCAACATCCGAAACTCGTCGGGCAAAGCCTGCCGCTGCCGATCATCCTTGTGCGCTCCAGTGAGCACGCTGTGGCGGTCCAGGTGGATGCGCTCGCAGGCTCACGAGAGATCGTCGTTAAGAGCCTCGGCCCTCAGTTCGCTGCGGTGCCTGGGTTGTCTGGCGCCACGATTCTCGGCGACGGTCGTGTCGTCGTGATTCTTGATCTGCTGGCGACCATCCGAGCGCGCCATGCGCGTGCACTTCCGCAATCCCGCGCTGCAAGGCGCGCTGTTGAGCATCGTGAGCCCGCCCTGGATCGGCCGCCGTTGGTCATGGTGGTGGATGATTCCATTACCGTGCGCAAGGTTACCGGGCGCCTTATCGAGCGAAATGGCATGAATGTCATTACCGCAAAAGACGGTGTCGACGCCATCACGCAGCTGCAAGAGCACAAGCCGGACGTCATGCTGCTCGACATCGAAATGCCGCGCATGGACGGGTTCGAGGTGGCGACACTGGTTCGCCATGACGAACAGCTCAAAGACCTGCCAATCATCATGATCACGTCCCGAACCGGTGAAAAACACCGTGAACGTGCGCTGGCGATCGGCGTAAACGAATACCTCGGCAAGCCGTATCAGGAAAGTACGTTGCTCAGCAGTATTCAAAGATTGGTGGGGCGTTACCCAGGGGTACGCCATTCGACGGATCGCCGCCCGGAACAATAAAGATGACGGAAAACAGCATGCCGCGTGTCGCAATTATCGCCGACACATCCCTGCAACGCGGTGCGTTGCAGCAAGCGTTGGTCAACAACGGCTATCAGGTGGTGCTGAATAACAGCCCGTCTCGGCTCGACGAGGCGGCGTTGGCCAGCAGTGAGGTCGACCTTTGGCTGGTCGACCTTGCCCTCTCTGAAGATTCGCCTTTGGTGGATAGGCTCCTTCAGCAAACGGATGCGCCTGTGTTGTACGGAGAAGGCCAGGCGCCGGAACGCCAGTCCGAGCAGTATCCCCTGTGGGAAAAGCGATTCTTCGGCAAGCTCAAGCAGCTCATTGGCGACTCCACGTCTTCAGTGGTTGAGAGCCTCGAGGCGCTCTACAACGATACTGATCGTGTGGCCGCGCTGCCGTTACCAGCGGAGTTGGAAGGCACAGTGTTGGCTGCGGGAACACCCGCGGAACAGGTCTGGTTGCTGGCCGGTTCGCTGGGTGCGCCGCAAGCGGTAAAGGCGTTCATCGATGCGCTGCCAACTGGGCTACCAGTAGGCTTCGTCTATGCACAGCATATCAACGATGGGCAGGAAGGCAGCCTGGCGCAGGCGGTTGGCTGCCATACGGACTGGACCGTGCGTGTGGCACAGGAAGGTGAGCCCGTGCGTTGCGGAGAGGTCGTCATCGCACCGGTTACGCGGGAGCTGAGTCTTGGCGAAGGAGGGGCCATCCGCTTGGCGGCACATGGCTGGCAGGAGCCTTACAGCCCTTCAATCGACCAGATGGTCCTGAACCTCGTGCAGCGGTATACCGCGCGCTCCGGTGTGGTGCTGTTCAGTGGTACGGGAAGCGATGGCAGTTCAGCGCTGGGATATGCGCGTCGGCATCAGGCGGAGGTCTGGGCGCAGCGAAGCGAGAGCTGTGAATGCCCAAGCCTGCCGGATAGTGCGCGCGCAACGGGCCACGTGACGTTCAGTGCGGAGCCACGCGAATTGGCGCAGGCGTTCATCATGCGACTCGTCGAGCAACGTAACCTGGCGGAGGGTGCATGAGTAATCCAGATGTCGTCACGCTGCCCTCTACCCTGATGGGCCTACTCATGCCGCTGGGCGATAGGACGCTGCTACTGCCACAGGTAGCCATGGCCGAGCTGATCGGCTACCGGCCGGCGAAAGCCGCCGAAGGGGCACCAGACTGGTATTTGGGGCAGCTCGAGTGGCGTGACCTTCGCCTACCTCTTATTGGGTTTGAAGCCACGAGCGGTGGCGAGGTCAAAGCGACCGAGCGTAGCCGGATCGCGATCATCAACGCGCAGGGCGGCCGGAGCGATGTGAAGTTTCTTGGGTTGGTACTGCAGGGCATTCCACGCTCAGTCCGGCTTGACCAATCCCTGGCCCGGGCAGACGTTGACCTGGCACCGTTCGAGCTGTCGGCTGCGACGATCTCAGGTGATGTCGCGCGTATTCCCGACCTGATTGCGCTCGAGAAGGCACTCGAAGAAGCCGGATTGATCTGACTCAAGGGCACCGCAACGGTGCCCGCAACGTGCGCCGTCAGAAAAAGCCTCGTTCTTCCTCGTTGATCAGGCGATGGATTCCGCCGAGGCTTTCGCGCGCCTGGCGGCGATTGAGCAGCTTGGTCTGTGCGGCGGGTGGCAGGTCAGTGATCATGATGACCCCCTTGCCAATCAATGTCTGGATCAAGTCTTCAAGGACCCGCACCATTTCGAGGTCGCTTTGACGCAACTTCTGCAAGCTCGACTCGGCGCTGCGGCTGGCTTGCCAAGCGGCAACCTCTTGCGAGTCGGACGCCAGGATTTCGGTCATGCCGTCGAACGGTAGGGCTTCCACGCGGACCAACTGGCCCGCGGTATCGCGCTCAACATAAAACATGAAGATGCCTCTTCGTAGATAAGTTGCCGCCGCCCCGATAGGCGGCGGTGCAAGTCAGTGGTCGGTTTTGATGACGTTCTGGTCGATCAATTTGCTGATGATTTCCGAAGAGTTCGCACCGTAGCTCGACAGATCTACGCCACTCAACGTGATCGACGCATCCGAACCGCTAGCAAGGTTGCCCGTCGTACTGATCCTTATCGTGGAGGTGCCGTTGGACGTATCGACTCTTAGGTAATTGTCGATCGTGGCGTCCTTCTCGCCGACCAACAAGTCTCTCAGGTCCAGCGTATCGCCTTCGCTCACCTTGAAGTCAGTGATGGTGTCTCTGCCGACATCGCCCCTCAGATACAAGAACGTATCGCGCCCGGTACCGCCAGTCAGAATGTCGTCGCCCAAGCCCCCGCGGAGGATGTCATCGCCTTCGCCACCGTTAAGGATGTCGTTGCCCCTTCCGCCCCACAAGACATCGTCACCTTTACCACCATTGAGCGTCGTCGCGGTGTCGTTGGCGATAAGAACATCGTTGCCCCCGGTCCCGGTCAGGGTTGTGCTGTTCACTTGGGTAACGGTAACGTCAGCCTGGTCGGTAGCGCCTGTGCTATCCGTGACCGTGTAGGTGCCATCGAGCGAAGCGTTGGCATAACCGATCCTCATCGTCAGGTTGTAGGTCCCATTCGCTTGGGTCGTGTTAGTTACCTTGATGACATAGTCGGCTTCTGCAGCGGACGTGATAGGACCGCTATAGGTGGTATAGGGGCCGCTCGCGTCGCTTGCCAGCTTATAGCTGACGCTAGCAGACGTGCTCGCCGTACCGCTCAGGGAGAGCGTTTCGCCAGCTTTGAGGCGGACAGTGAGTAGATCGGTGCTGTTACCGGTGGAATTAGTGCCAGAGATGGCGCCACTGATTGCTGCTGTCGCGGAATCCACCAGACCCGATTTGGAGAAGCTACTCCGGCTTACGGTGTACTCGTCCACCGACCGAGCATTGAGCGTTTGCTGCGTTGCCGCAGTGAAATCCGACCCTCGAGCGAGCGTCAGATTGCCGGTGGATATCGTCGTGCCGTCTTTTGCCACGTCATTTGCCATCAGGGCTGCCGCCGACAGCGTCAGGCTGGAGCCAGTGATGTTGGTGATGATGCGATCATCGACAGCCGCGCTGATGCCGCTGACTACGTTGAAGTTCAGGCTGTTGGTTGATGTATCTCCGTCATAGTCGCTGAGCGTGAACGCAATTCGATCCGTGCCAAACCCATTCGTTTTCGCCGTGTAACGATACGTTCCGTCGTCCATGTCCATCGTGAAACTGCTGCCCAGCTTCGTCGTGACGGTTAATGTGTGCTCCGTACTGTTGTAGCTGAACGCAGCCCCGCTTGATGAGGCGCTGAGAGCCCCGGTAGACGGGTTGTAGGTGTAGGTGACACCGTCCACTACAACGGACTTCACATAGCCACCGTCCCCCCCGAACGAAGAAGTGCCGGTTGCGGCTGACCCCGTGATGATGCTGTCCTGATAGAGCGGCATGGTGATCGTTCCCGCTACCACCTGCGACAAATTGTTGAGGTTGCCGACGACGATCGCGTCCAGATCCGTACCTGTTCGCCCGTCATAAGCGATCGGGTTCATGAACGTCTGTGGGACGTCTGGCCCCAAGCCCAACGCCAACGAGTCGATCTTGTTGGCAGTCAGGAACCTGACCCAAGCCGCCTCTTCAGCTGCGTCGATGCCATCACCCAACGACGGGTCCGTTGCGTTACCGGGGTTGTTCGACGGATTCGGATTCGAGCTGGATAATGTTGGCGCGCCGTCGGAAAAGAAGTACGACACGTTCTGCACATTTCCGGTCAGCTTGCCGCCCGCGTTCCATGCGGCCTGGCCGTTGCTGAGTGCGTAGTCGTAGTTGGTACCGCCCGTGGCCACCAGGTTGTTGATGACGTTCAGGGCTTCCGGGACCGACAGCCAGGCGTACTTGGGCGCCGTGTCGAGCTTGTCCGAGAAGGTTGAAATCGCCACCTTCACGTTGCCTACATCATCATAGGCATTCAGCATCTCGCGAATGGCCTTCTGCATGACCTGCAGACGCGTCATTTGCACGCCGTTGAAATACACGCCGCTGCCATCCGACATGGAGCCCGAGGTATCCAGCATCAGCAGCACGTTGGTGCCGATCGCTCCCTGTTCCATGCGGACGTTGGTGGAGTTGGCGACTGGGGAGTCATCCTCGACGCTGACGTTCACGGTAGTCGTTACCGCCACCGTGCCATCGCTCACCCGCACACCCAGCGGAATGTTCAACGCGTCTTCCACGCCAGCGATCGGATGATCGATGCCCCCCGAGAGCTTGATCGTGTAGGTTCCCGTGCCGTCGATCGTGGCGCGGAAGACTTCCTTGCCATTGGCTGAACCGACCAGGGTGTCAGTGCCGGAACCGGTCCAGATGATGGCGGTGCCGTTGGAAGTGAATGTGCCCGTGGGCGCCATGAGGCTATAGGTCAGCGTATCCCCATCAACGTCGGTGGCCACGACCCTGCCGGACGCGGTGGCCGAGTTCGTCGTATCGTTGGTCCCGCTATTGTCCGGGTTGCCACCGCTCAGCCCTTCTTCCGAGACTGCAACGGCCAGTGTCGAAGCACCTGTGTTGATCACGGGCGCATCGTTGACCGGATACACCGTGACCGGGATCGTCACGGTTGTGCTCGCCGTGTCGCCGTTACTGGCCTCCGTGGAGGTTGCAGTCGCGATCAGGTTGAACGTGCCGTTGTAGTCCGCCTTCGGTACGAGTGTGAGCTTGGTGAGGTTCCAGTTGGTGACGTCCACGCTGGTCGCGCCGGTGCGGCCCGTGAACGTATTGGTGCCGTCGGAGATCGTCGCACCCACGGGAATACTGCTCAAAACCACCCTGAGGCTTTCGGATCCATCGGTATCCGCCAACGCCGCCGTCACGTTCGCTAGGCGGATTGTCGTGTCTTCGTCACCCACGTTCACCGGATAGAGCGCGTAGTAACCGTTGCCCTGGCCGTCGCTGCCGAGCAGCGCCGAATGATTGAGCAGCGCGCTATCGAGTTCGGTAACGCTCTGGATGACGGGGAAGTTTGCGCTGGTGAAGGCCACCGGCGCGCTGCCATTAACACTGAGGTTAAGCGAATAGCTCCCGGCGCCCGCCTGGTTGTGATGGTAAAGGTCGAAGCTGTAGTAGCCATTGACGCTGGGTGTATAGGCTGTGCCCGTGATACGGCCGGATGAGCCGCCCCATGTCGCTTCACCCACCACGTTGCCGCCAATGAGTACGCGAATGCTGTCGTCGCCGACACCGCTGAACGTGTAGCTCTTGCCCGCTTCGAGATAGACCCACGCCGAGAGGTGCGTACCGATGCCTGCCGCGACGTTTCCATTGTTGGCCGTGGTCGTCGTGCCGGTGCTTGCCGGCGTTGCGGCATCGATGGCGGCCTGCATTTGCGCGGGCGGCGCGCCGCTGCCGCCGGTGCCTAGCGTGGTGATGTTGAAGGTTTCACGAACCATGGCCGAACTCACGACGCCGTATCCGCTGAGGTTGAGCATCGGGGCGTCTGCCACGGCAGCGACGTTGATCGTCGCCGTGGCGGGCGTTGCATCGCGGCCACCATTGTTGTCGATGGCTGCGTACTGAAGTGTTGTCGTGCCCGCCCAGTTTCCGGTGGGTTTGAAGTACACCGTCGCACCGTTATTGCTGGCATTCACGATCGAGTTGATCGACAGCACCTGGGTGCCGGCCGCATCACTGTAGAACGTACCGTTGGCACCCAGACCTGTCAGCACGAAGCCGGACACCGTACCGTCCACGTCGCTGCCGCTCAGTGTCACGGCGATCGTTGTGTCTTCCTTGCCCGTGACGGTGACGTCATTGGTCTCTGGCAGCTCATTCGTGCCTACAAGGGTGACGGCAATCGTCTTCGTCGTGCCGTCGACCGAGCTGACGGTGAACGTCTCGACGCGTGTCTCGCCTTCCTTGAGGTATTGAACGCGGCTGTTGTCCACCGAGTAGGTCCATGCGCCTGCAGCGGTGAGCGTCAGGCTACCCAGCGTCGTCCCGACGGGTGTTGCGGTGCCTGCGATGAAGCTGGCCTCGCCGGTATCCACATCGGTAATGGTCAGCGTGCCACTGGTGATCAGTGTGCCGGCGCTGGACACGTTGCTATCTTCGGTGACGGTGCCTGTGGTGGTGCCACCAATGACGGCCGCATCGTTGGTGCCAGTGACCGACACGGTCACCACTTTCGTGGCGGAGCCATCGGCACTCGTGACGGGGAAGCTGTCGGTGACGACCTGGCCCTGCTTGAGCGCCTGGACATTCGCGGCGCCGTTGTTCAGCGTATAGGTCCATGCGCCGTCGGCGCCCACCGTGAAGCTGCCATAGGTACCCGTCGTGCCTGTCTGCGCACGGAAGCTCGATTCACCAGCGTCGGCATCGGCGATCGTCAGGGTGCCCCGGGCGGCCAGCGCCGTGTCCTCGGTCACCGACCCGGTGGTAGCGCCGCCGATGACCGGCACGTCATTCGTACCGTTGACGGTGACGGTCACGACCCTGCTGGCACTGCCATCGGCGCTGACGACCGTGAAGGTGTCGGTGACCTGCTGGCCACCCTGGAGCGCCTGCACGTTCGCCGCGCTGTTGTTCAGCGTGTAGGTCCAGACACCACTGGCATTCACGCTGAAGCTGCCGTACGTGCCCGAGGTTCCACTCTGGGCACGGAAGGTGGACTCGCCGGTGTCGGCATCGCTGATGGTCAGCGCGCCTGTGCTGGTCTGGGTGCCATCCTCGCTGACCGAGCCGGCCATGGCGCCGCCAATAACCGGCACATCGTTCGTGCCGGTTACGGTAACGGTGACCACCTTGCTGGCAGTGCCGTCCACGCTCGTGACCGTGAAGCTGTCGGTGACGCGCTCGCCGCCACGCAGCGCCTGCACGTTCGCAGCATTGTTGTTGAGCGCATACGTCCAGGTGCCGGCGCTGTTCACGGTAAAGCTACCGTAGGTGCCGGCGACGTTGGTTTGCGGCACAACGGCTGCCTCACCGGTATCCACGTCCGCGACCGTCAGGGTGCCGGACGCGGTGGTGGCGCCGTCCTCGACGACATCACCGGTCGCGCTGCCGCTGATGGTCGCGGCATCGTTCGTGCCAGTGATGGTGACCGTGATCACCTTGGTCGTGGTGCCGTCGGCACTGACGGCCGTGAAGGTATCGGTGACGCGATCGCTGCCACGCAGGGCCTGGACGTTCGCGGCAGCATTGTTGAGCTGGTAGCTCCAGTTGCCATTGCTGTCGAGTGCGAAGGTGCCGTAGGTGCCGGCCGTGCCCGCCTGTGCGACGAAGCTCGACTCGCCTGCGTCGGCGTCCGTGATCGTCAGCGTACCGGTGGTGCGAAGCGTTGTATCCTCGGTCACCGAGCCGGTGGTCGCACCGCCGATGACCGGCACGTCGTTCGTTCCGATAATGGTGACAGCCACGACCTTGCTGGCGCTGCCGTCGGCGCTCACGACGGTAAAGCTGTCGGTCACGTGCTCGCCGCCGCGCAGAGCCTGCACGTTGGCCGCGTTGTTATTTAGCTGATAGGTCCAGGCACCGTCAGCCGCCACGGTGAAGGTGCCATAGGTGCCCGTCGCTCCGGTTTGGGGACGGAAGGTGGCCTCGCCGGCGTCGGCATCCGTGATGGTCAACTGACCCGCTGCGCGTGTGGTGCCGTCTTCCACGACATTGCCCGTCGTAGCGCCGCCGATCACCGGCACATCGTTCGTGCCGTTGAGTGTGACGGTAACGGTCTGGGTCGCCGTGCCGTCCGCACTGACGACCATGAAGGTCTCGACCTTGCTTTGGCCCGCGGCCAGGTATTGCACCTTGGCGTTGTCGACCGTGTAGGTCCAGGCACCCCCCGCCGTGATGGACAGCGTACCCAATTGGTTGCCGCCGCCGGTGTAGACGACATTACCGGTCTGGAACACGTTTTCGCCGGCGTCCACGTCGTTGACGGTGAGTGTGCCGGTCGCGACGAGGTTGCCGCGCGTGTCGACATTGGCGTCTTCCGTCACGGCGCCCGTCGCGGTACCGGTGATGGTGGCCACGTCGTTCGTGCCAACAACGGTCACCGTCACCGTGCGGCTTGCGCTGCCGTCCAGGCTGTTGACGGTGAAGGTTTCCGTGACGGTCTGGTTGGCCCGAAGCGCCTGAACGTTGGCAGCACCGTTGTTGAGGTCGTAGGTCCAGGCGCCGTCGCGCGTCACCGAGAACGTGCCGTAGTTACCGGCGACGTTACTCTGGGCAATCAGGCCTGCTTCGCCCGTATCGACATCTGCCACGGTCAGCGTGCCGCTGGTGCGCGTGATGCTGTCTTCGGTGACCGAGCCCGCGGAGGTGCCGCTGATGGTGGCGACGTCGTTGGTACCCTGGATCGTGACGGTGACGACCTGCGTCGCCGTGCCATCGAGGCTCGTGACGGTAAAGGTATCGGTGACCTGCTGGTTGCCACGCAGCGCTTGCACGTTCGCTGCGCTGTTATCCAACGTATAGACCCAATTGCCGGCCGCATCGACGGCGAAGTTGCCGTATGTACCTGTGGTATTGGCAGGCCGGAAGCTTGATTCGCCCGCATCTGCATCACTGATCGTCAACGTACCACTGGCTTTGGTCACCGAATCTTCAGTGACCCCACCGGTGGCCTGGCCGCCGATCACGGGCACGTCGTTGGTGCCATTGATGGTGATGTCGATCGTCTTGGTTGTCCCGTCGAGGGACTTCACGGTGAAGCTCTCGACCTTCGACTGGTTCGCGCCTAGATACTGCACGGCCGCGTTGGCGACGGTATAGGTCCAGGTGCCGTTCGCGGCGATGCTCAGCGAGCCAAGTGTCGCGCCGACCGGTGTGGCGGCGCCTGGCGTAAAGCTGGCTTGGCCGACGTCTGCATCACTGATGGTCAGTGCGCCGCTGGTGGTGAGATTGCCAGAGACAACGCCCGTATCCTCGGTAACGGCGCCTGTCGATACGCCACCGATCACTGCCGCATCGTTGGTGCCGTTGATGGTGACCGTGATGGTCTGCGTGGCTGTGCCGTCGACGGATTTGACCGTGAAGGTCTCAATGCGTGACTGCCCTGCACCGAGGTACTGGACGGCATTGTTGTCGACGACATAGGCCCAATTGCCCGCCGCGTTGATCGACAGACTGCCCAGCGCCGCGTTGGTGCCGTTGGTGGTTCCCGAGGCCCCAGTGAACGTCACGCTGCCGGTATTGAAGGCATTTTGGCCGACATCGACGTCGCTCACGCTCAGCGTTCCGCTCGCCGTGAGATTGCCAGCGGCATTCACGGCTGTATCTTCAGTGACGCCTGCGCTGGATTGCCCGCTGATGGTGGCGACGTCGTTCGTACCGTTGATGGTTACGGTGATGGTCTGGGACGCCGAGCCATCAAGCGACTTGACCGTGAACGCCTCAACGCGCGACTGCCCGACACCCAGGTATTGAACGGCGCCGTTGGCGACCGTATACGTCCAGGCGCCACCCGCCGTGATGGACAGGGTACCTAGCGCGCCTGCAGCGCCATTGGTGGTGCCGGTCGCACCGGCGAAGGTGACGCTACCGGTATTGAACGCACTTTGGCCTGCGTCCGCATCCGTGACAGTAAGCGCGCCGGTCGAGACGAGATTGCCGTTGGACACATTGGTGTCCTCGGTCACCCCGCCGGTGGCGACGCCCGAGATGATCGCCGTATCCGCGGTGCCGTTGAGGGTGACGGTAATGGTCTGCGTCGCCGTGCCGTCGAGGGACTTCACAGTGAATGTCTCGACGCGCGACTGGCCTGCATCGAGATACTGCACAGCGCCGTTCGGGACGCTATACGTCCAGGTACCGTTGGCGGAAATCGACAGGGTTCCAAGCGCCGCGGCATTACCGTTGGTGCTACCGCTGGCGCCGGTGTAGGTGACGCTGCCGGTATTGAAGACGTTCTGGCCGGCGTCAACGTCCGTCACCGTCAGGTTGCCGGATGCCATCAGGTTGCCGGCTGCGGTCACGTTGCTGTCTTCGGTGACTGCGCCAGCCGCCTGACCGCTGATGGTCGCGGCATCGTTGGTGCCGTTGATCGTGATGGTCACGGTCTGTGTAGCACTGCCGTCGGCGCTGACCACCGTAAAGCGATCGGTCACCTGCTGCCCGGCATTGAGCGCCTGAACATTAGCCGCGGCGTTATTGAGGTTGTAGGTCCAGACACCATTGCTATCGACGCTGAACTGGCCGTAGGTGCCAGTCACACCGGTCTGCGCCTGGAAGCTGCTCTGGCCGGTGTCGGCATCGCGGATCGTCAAGGTACCGCTGGCGATCGTGCTGACATCCTCGGTTGTCACACCGACGGTATTGCCGCCAATGACCGGCACGTCATTCGTGCCATTGATGGTGACCGAGATCGTCTGCGCCGTGCCGTCGACGCTGGTCACGGTGAACCGTTCGATGCGCGTCTCGCCAGCACCCAGATACTGGACGGCGCTGTTGTCGACCGAATAGGTCCAGCTGCCGCCTGCCGTGATGGTCAACGTACCGAGCGTGGCGCCGACAGAGGTCGCGGCACCCGGTCTGAAGCTCGCTTCGCCGGCGTCGACATCGGTGATGGTGAGCGCGCCGGATGTGATCAGCTTGCCGTTGTCTTCGACGTCCTGGTCTTCGGTTACGGAGCCTGTGGTGTTGCCGCCTATGACCGCGGCATCGTTGGTGCCGTTGATGGCCACCACGACCTGCTGGGTCGCGGTGCCATCGGCGCTGGTGACGGTGAAGCTGTCGCTGACGCGTTCGCCGGCACGCAGGGCCTGCACGTTGGCCGCGTTGTTGTTGAGCTGGTAGCTCCAGGTACCGTCCGCTGCCACGGTGAACGTGCCGTATGTGCCGCGAATCCCGGTTTGCGCGACGAAGGCCGATTCGCCCGCATCCGCATCAGTGATCGACAGGACACCGCTGGCACGCGTGGTGACGTCTTCGGTGGTCGTGCCGGTGCTGGTGCCGCCAATCACGGGCACATCATTCGTGCCATTGATGGTGACCGTCACGAGCTGGCTGGCCGAGCCGTCCAGGCTGGTCACGGTGAAGCTTTCGGTGACCGACTGACCGCCACGCAGCGCCTGCACATTGGCCGCCTCGTTGTTCAGCGTATAGGTCCAGACGCCATTGGTCGCGAGGCTGAAGTTGCCGTAGATCCCGGCGGTTGCGTTCTGCGCCGTGAAAGCCGATTCGCCCGCATCGGCATCCGCGATCGTCAGCGCGCCGCTGGTGCTGGTTACGCGATCCTCGGTAACGCTGCCGCTACTCGTGCCGCCGATGACGGGGACGTCGTTGGTGCCGGTGATGGTGACGGAGATGTCCTGTGTAGCCGTACCGTCCAGGCTCGTGACGGTAAACGTCTCGACACGGGTCTGGTTCGCGCCGAGGTATTGCACGGCGCTGTTCGCGACGGAGTAGGTCCAGCTGCCGTCGGCGGTGATGCTGAGCGAGCCGAGCGGGGCATCGCTGCCCTTGTAGGTGACGTTGCCGACCTGGAAACGGTTCTCGCCGGTATCGACATCATTGACGGTGAGCGAGCCGGTGCTCACCAGATTGCCATTGTTCGTCACGGCCGTGTCTTCGGTCACCGCGCCGGTGGCGTTACCGGTGATGGTCGCCGCGTCATTGGCGCCCGTGATCGCAACCACCACGCTACGGCTTGCCGTGCCATCGACGCTGGTCACGGTGATGCTGTCAGTGACGCGATCGCCTTCGCGCAGGGCCTGCACGTTCGCCGCCGCATTGTTGAGGGTGTACGTCCACGTCCCGTCCGCCGCGACGTTGAAGGTTCCGTAGGTGCCCGCGACATTCGTACGCGGTACAACCGCCGCTTCGCCTTCGTCCGCGTCGGTGACGATCAGCCGCCCACTCGCGGTCGTCGTCGCGTCTTCGGTCACGCGGCCGATGCGATCGCCCGTGATCGTGGCGGCGTCGTTGGTGCCGTTGATGGTAACTGTCACGGCCTGGCTGGCTGTCCCGTCACCACTGAATACAGTGAAGGTATCGGTGACCTGCTGCCCCGCGCGCAGCGCCTGCACATTCGCCGCCGCATTATTCAGGTTGTAGGTCCAGGTACCATCCGCGCCGATGCTGAAGGCGCCATAGGTGCCGGTGACGTTGGTTTGCGGCGTGAACACGGACTGGCCGGCATCCGCGTCGCTGATGGTCAGCACGCCACTGCTGGTCGTCGTGGTGTCTTCGGTGACGCTGCCAACGTTCACGCCGCCGATGGTGGGAACGTCATTGGTGCCAGTGATGGTGACCGATATCACCTGTGGTGTGCCGTCGATGGCGTTCACCGTGAACGTTTCGACGCGGTTTTCACCTGCGCCAAGGAACTGCACGGCCTCGTTGGCAACGCTGTAGGTCCATGCGCCTGCACCATTGATGACAAGCGTGCCCAGCGTGCCGGGTGCCGCTGTCGCGGTACCCGGCACGAAGCGCCCGGCTTCGCCAGCGTCGGCGTCGGTAGACGTCAGCGTACCCGTGCTGATGAGGTTGCCAATACGGTCGACATTGCTGTCCTCAGTGACCGCCCCAGTGGTGTCGCCGCGGATGACGGCGGCGTCATTGGTACCGGTGATCACGACCGTGATGGCCTGCGTCGCACTGCCGTCGAGCGATTGCACCGTGAAGGTTTCGACACGGGTCTGGCCTTCACCGAGATACTGGACAGCCGCGTTCGCGACGCTGTAGCTCCAGTTGCCGGTCGCATCGATGCTCAGGCTGCCAAGCGCGGCCGCGGCGCCATTGGTAGCGCCAGAGGCGCCGGTGAACGTCACGCTTCCGATGTTGAACAGGCTCTGGCCAGCGTCGGCGTCGCTCACGGTCAGCGTACCGGCGGTCAGCAGGTTACCGCCGGATACAGCCTGATCTTCCGTGACGGCCCCTGCTGCGTTACCCCGGATCACGGCCGCGTCGGCGGTGCCATTGATCGTCACGGTAATGGTTTGGGTTGCACTGCCGTCCACCGATTGCACGGTAAACGTCTCGACGCGCGCTTGCCCCGCGTCCAGATACTGCACGCGAGCGTTGTCGACGGTGTAGGTCCAGGCACCACCTGCGGTAATCGACAGGGTGCCGAGCGCGCCGGTGCTGCCATTCGTGACACCGGATGCCCCTGTGAACACCACACTGCCGGTGTTGAAGGCACTCTGGCCGGCGTCCGCGTCGGTGACCGTCAGGCTGCCCGCAGTAACCAGGTTGCCCCCAGAGACGTTCTGGTCTTCGGTCACCGCGCCGGTCGCGTTTCCGCTGATCACAGCAGCATCGGCGGTGCCGTTGATGGTAATCGTGATCGTCTGGGTCGCCGTGCCGTCGAGCGACTGCACGGTGTAGGTCTCGACGCGGCTTTGGCCGGCATCGAGATACTGGACGCGCGCGTTGTCGACAGCGTAGGTCCAGGTGCCGTCAGCGGTGATCGAGAGGGTGCCCAGGGCCGCGGTGTTGCCGTTAGTGGCGCCACTGGCTGCGGTAAAGGTGACGCGGCCGGTATCGAACGCGCTCTGGCCCGCATCGGCATCGGTCACTGCGAGCGATCCGGTCGACACCAGTTTGCCGTCGGCTATGGCCTGGTCTTCTGTCACGGCCCCCGCCGCGACGCCTGTAATCGCCGCTGTGTCATTTGCACCGGTAATGGTCACGGAAATCGTTTCGGCCGTGCCATCGGCCGTCGTGACGGTGAAGCGCTCGACGCGCGTCTCGCCCTCGGCCAGGAATTGCACGGCGCTGTTGGCGACGCTATAGGCCCAATTGCCATTGGCATCGATCGTCAGCGAACCGAGATTGCCGGCGTTCACCGGCGTTGCCTGGCCGGCGATAAAGCGTGCTTCGCCTGCGTCGGCATCACTCACCGCGAGTGAGCCGGTCGAGACGAGATTCCCCGCACGGTCGACGTTCGTGTCTTCCGTGACAGCTCCGGTTGTGGTGCCCGTGATAGTGGCCGCGTTGTTAGTGCCGGTGATGGCCAGCGACACCCTGGTAATCGAGCCATCGTTCAGCGTGACGGTGATGACGTCGTCGGCCTGTTGGCCGGCGGTCAGCGCATCGGCGCGGCTGTCGAGGGTGTAGGTCCAGCGACCCGCGGCATCCACAACGAGGCTGCCGTAATTGCCCGCAACGGTGCCGGCATTGAAGGCCAGTGCCGGGTTATCCACATCCGTTGCAGTGAGCTGGCCGGAGGCGGTGGGTTGGGTTTGCTCGACGACAGAGCCGGTGCCCGTACTGATGACAGGCAGGTCGTCTGTGCCGGTGACCGTGATGGTGATCGTCGCCGGCGCGCTCACGCCGCCATTGTTGTCGGTGGCGGTGTAGGTGAAGGAGACCGTGCGCTGCGCACCCGCGGGCAGGGCGTCGAAGTCAGTGCCTGGCTCGAAGCGATAGCTGCCGTCCGCATTGAAGGTCAGTGTGCCGTTGCCCGCGCCAAGGCCAGTCGCGACTTGATAGCTCGCGATGGTGTCGCCAACGTCCACATCGGTGGCTGTCGGGACGCGCGCATCGAACGCCGTATTCTCCTCGGTGGTAGCGGTGGCGTTCGTCACCACCGGCACGTCGTTTGTGCCCAACACCGTGATGGTGACCTGCTGCGGCGTACCGTCGGCACTGCGAACGGTGAAGGTTTCCTGGACGGACTGCCCCTGTGCCAGTGCCTGTACGTTTGCGGCGGCGTTGTTCAGCGCATATGTCCAACCACCCGCAGCCGTGACGCTGAACTGGCCATAAGTACCAGTGGTATTGGTTTGCGGCTGGAAGCGCGCTTCGCCTGCGTCTGCATCAGTGACGGTCAGGTTGCCGCTGGCCGTAACGACGGTGTCTTCCTGGGTTTGGCCGGTCGTATCGCCGCCGATGATGGCGGTGTTATTGGTGCCGGTCAGACCAATGGTGACGGAGGTTTGCGACCCATCATTGAGCGTGACGATAAGCGTCTCGACGGCGTTCTGGCCTTCGTTCAACGCATCAGCGCGGTTATCGAGGGTGTAGGTCCAGCGGCCTGCGGCATCGACCACGAGGCTGCCGTAGTTACCGGCTACCGTGCCGGCATTAAAGGCCAGCGCGGGGTTATCTACGTCGGTTGCCGTGAGCTGGCCGGAGGCGGTGGGCTGGGCTTGCTCGACGACAGAGCCGGTGCCCGTACTGATGACGGGCAGATCGTCCGTGCCGGTAACCGTGATGGTGACCGTCGCCGGCGCGCTCACGCCGCCATTGTTGTCGGTGGCGGTGTAGGTGAAGGAGACCGTCCGCTGCGCGCCCGCAGGCAGCGCATCGAAATCGGTGCCCGGATCGAAGCGGTAGGTGCCGTTCGGATTGAACGTCAACGTCCCGTTGTTCGGACCGACTCCGGCAACCAACTGGTAACCCACGACGGTGCCATCCACATCCGTGGCCACTGGAACGCGTGCATCGAGTACGGTGTTCTCTTCGGTCGTCGCTGTGGCGTTGCTGACCACGGGCACGTCGTTCGTACCGGTGACGGTGAACGTCGCGGTTTGCGCAACCGTACCGCCCTGGCCGTCGCTGATGGTGTAGGCAACCGTGACATCACGGCTCTGGCCAACGGCCAGATCCTGATAAGCCGCGTTGCTCGGGTCGAGCGTCAGGCGGTTGTTCGCAGCGTCGTAGGTGACACCGGCGGGCAATGTGCCCGGCAGTCCGATGACACTGAGCACATCGCCCGTATCGACGTCGTTGGCACCTTGCAGGAGATCGAGTGTGACCTGTGCGCCGTCTTCCGTTGCAGCAGCGGTTAGCGCTGATGCAACGGTCGGGGCATCGTTAGTCCCGGTAATGGTGAAGGTTGCGGTCTGGGCAGCCGTACCGCCTTGGCCATCGCTGATGGCGTAGTTAACGACCACATCACGGGTCTGGCCAACGCCCAGATTTTGGTACGCGGCATCCGCCGGGTTGATCGTGAGCGTCTGGTTGGCGGCATTGAATGTCACGCCGGCCGGCAGTGTTGTTGGAAGGTCGACAACGCGCAGCACATCGCCCGTGTCGACATCGCTGGCGCCTTGCAGGAGATCCAGCGTAACCGTTGCTCCATCTTCAGTCGCAGAAGCGGTTAGCGCGGATGCAACGGTTGGGGCGTCGTTAGTGCCGGTAACTGTAAAGGTTGCGGTTTGCGGAACGGTGGAGCCCTGGCTGTCGCTGATGAGGTAATTGACCACGACGTCGCGCGTCTGGCCGGCCGCAAGATTCTGGTACGCCGCGTTGCTTGGATCCAACGTCAGGCGGTTTGTTGCCGCGTCATAGGTAACGCCAGCCGGCAGAGTGCCGGGCAGGCCGATCACGCTCAGCGTATCGCCGGCGTCGACATCGGCTGCACCTTGCAGCAGGTCAATGCTCGCCGCAGCGCCGTCTTCCGCTGCTGCAGCAGTGAGTGCCGCCGCTACAGTTGGCGCATCGTTGGTGCCGGTAACAGTGAAGGTCGCCGTCTGCGCGACGGTGCCGCCTTGGCCGTCACTGATGGTGTAGGCAACCGTGACATCGCGGCTCTGGCCAACGGCCAGATCCTGATAAGCCGCGTTGCTCGGGTCGAGCGTCAGGCGGTTGTTCGCCGCATCGTAGGTGACCCCGGCGGGCAATGTGCCCGGCAGCCCGATGACACTGAGCACATCGCCCGTATCGACGTCGTTGGCACCTTGCAGGAGATCCAGCGTGACCTGTGCGCCGTCTTCCGTTGCAGCAGCGGTTAGCGCTGATGCAACGGTTGGGGCATCGTTAGTACCGGTGACCGTAAAGGTGGCGGTCTGCGCGACCGTGCCACCCTGGCCATCGCTAATGGTGTAGTTCACGACCACATTGCGGGTCTGGCCCACGCCCAGATTTTGGTATGCGGCGTCCGCGGGGTTGATGGTGAGCGTCTGGTTGGCGGCGTTGAATGTCACGCCGGCCGGCAGCGTGGTTGGCAAGTCGACGACGCGCAGTACATCACCTGCATCGACGTCCGTTGCGCCTTGCAGCAGATCCAGTGTGACGGCGGCACCATCTTCGGTCGCAGCCGCGGTGAGCGCTGACGCAACGGTCGGGGCGTTGTTAGTACCGGTGACGGTGAAGGTTGCCGTCTGGGCAACGGTGCCGCCCTGGCCATCGCTGATGGTGTAACTCACGACGACGTCGCGGGTCTGGCCGACACCCAGGCTCTGATACGCGGCATCCGCCGGATTGATCGTGAGCGTCTGGTTGGCGGCATTGAATGTCACGCCGGCCGGCAGCGTGGTTGGCAGGTCTACAACACGCAGTACATCACCGGTGTCGACGTCCGCTGCGCCTTGCAGAAGATCCAGAGTGACCGGGGTGCCGTCTTCGGTTGCAGCCGCAGTCAGCGCGGATGCAACAGTCGGCGCGTCGTTAGTACCGGTGACCGTAAAGGTGGCGGTCTGCGCGACCGTGCCGCCCTGGCCATCGCTGATGGTGTAGTTGACGACGACGTCGCGGGTCTGGCCGGCACCCAGGTTCTGGTACGCGGCATCGGCGGGATTGATCGTGAGCGTCTGGTTGGCGGCATTGAATGTCACGCCGGCCGGCAGCGTGGTTGGCAAATCGATGACGCGCAGTACATCACCGGTATCGATATCTGCCGCGCCTTGAAGCAGGTCCAGCGTGACCGGCGCGCCGTCTTCAGTCGCAGCCGCAGTCAGCGCAGATGCAACGGTCGGGGCATCGTTGGTGCCGGTGACCGTGAACGTAGCGGTCTGCGGAACGGTAGCGCCCTGGCCATCACTGACGAGGTAATTGACCACGACGTCGCGCGTCTGGCCGACCGCGAGATTCTGGTAGGCGGCGTTGCTCGGGTCGAGGGTCAGGCGGTTGTTCGCGGCATCGTACGTCACGCCAGCCGGCAGGGTGCCTGGCAGGCCGATCACGCTGAGCGTGTCGCCCGTATCGACATCGCTCGCACCTTGAAGCAGATCGATGCTCGTCGCAGCGCCGTCTTCGGTCGCAGCGGCAGTGAGCGAGGATGCCACAGTCGGGGCGTCATTGGTGCCGGTGATGGTCAGCGTGACGGTCGCGGGTTCGCTGACGCCGCCATTATTGTCTGTGGCGGTGTAGGTGAAGGTGACTGTGCGGGTTGCGCCGACGGGCAGGTCGTTAAAGTTCTGCGCCGGGTCGAACCGGTAGCTGCCATCGCTGTTGAAGGTCAGCGCGCCATTGCCAGCACCGACGCCCTGGGCGACGGCGTAGCTCACCACGGTGCCGTCGATATCGGCGGCTGGCGGTACGTTGCCATCGAAGGCGGTGTTCTGGTCGGTCGAGCCGGTTTGCGCGGTCACGGTCGGCACGTCGTTGGTGCCGAGCACGGTCACGGTAACTTGCTGGGCAGTGCCATCGGCGGCGCGAACGGTGAAGGTTTCCTGGACGGATTGACCTTGTGCCAGCGCCTGAACATTCGCAGCAGCGTTGTTCAGCGTGTAAGTCCAGCCGCCCGCGGCATCCACACTGAAGCGCCCGTAGGTGCCGGCGGTGTTGTCCTGCGGCTGGAAGCGCGCTTCGCCAGCGTCCGGATCGGCGATTGCCAACTGACCGCTGCTCGTGACGGTAACGTCTTCCTGCACCTCGCCGGTGCTGTCACCGGTGATGGTCGCCGCATTGTTCGTACCGGTGATGGCCAGCGACACCGTGGTGGTCGAGCCATCGTTCAGTGTGACGGTGATGACGTCATCGGCCTGTTGGCCGACGGTCAGCGCATCGGCGCGGTTGTCGAGGGTGTAGGTCCAGCGACCGGCCGCATCCACCACCAGGCTGCCATAGTTGCCGGCTACCGTGCCGGCGTTGAAGGCCAGCGCAGGGTTATCCACATCGGTTGCGGTGAGCTGGCCGGAGGCGGTGGGTTGCGTTTGCTCGACGACAGAGCCGGTGCCTGTGCTAATAACAGGCAGGTCGTCCGTGCCAGTAACGGTGATGGTGATCGTCGCCGGCGCACTCACGCCGCCGTTGTTGTCGGTCGCGGTGTAGGTGAAGGAAACCGTGCGTTCGGCTCCAGCCGGCAGTGCGTCGAAATCCGTGCCGGGGTTAAAGCGATAGGAGCCATCAGGGTTGAAGGTCAGCGTGCCGTTGCCGGTGCCCACACCGTCCGCCAATTGGTAACCCACAACGGTGCCGTCGACGTCGGTCGCGGTCGGTACTCGTCCATCAAGAACGGTGTTTTCTTCCGTGGTCGCGATGGCCGACGTGACGATGGGCACATCGTTCGTGCCAGTCACCGTAATTGAGATGCTCGCTGGCGCACTCACGCCGCCATTGTTATCGGTTGCCGTGTAGCTGAACGAGATGGTGCGCTGGGCGCCCGCAGGCAGTGCATCGAAATCAGTGCCTGGATCAAAGCGGTAAGAGCCATCCGGGTTGAATCCAAGGGTACCGTTACCGGTCCCCGGGCCATTCACCAACTGATAGCTGACGATGGTGCCGTCGACGTCGGTCGCGACCGGAACACGTGCCTCGAGAACGGTGTTTTCTTCGGTGGTTGCAGCGGCATTGCTTACAACGGGTACATCGTTCGTGCCAGTAACAGTGAAGGTCGCGGTTTGCGCGACAGTGCCGCCCTGGCCGTCGCTGATGGTGTAGCGGACGACAACGTCTCGTGTTTCGCCGACGGCCAGGTTCTGGTAAGCCGTGTCGCTGGGGTTGAGCGTCAGGCGATTATTCGTTGCATCGTAAGTGACGCCGGCGGGCAATGTGCCCGGCAGGCCAATGACACTAAGCACATCGCCCGTATCGACATCGCTGGCGCCTTGCAGCAGGTCCAGCGTGACCGGCGCGCCGTCTTCAGTCGCAGCCGCGGTGAGCGCTGATGCAACGGTAGGCGCATCGTTAGTACCGGTGACCGTGAAGGTGGCGGTCTGCCCGACCGTGCCGCCCTGGCCATCGCTGATGGTGTAGTTAACGACCACATTGCGGGTCTGGCCCGCGCCCAGATTTTGGTATGCGGCGTCCGCGGGGTTGATGGTGAGCGTCTGGTTGGCGGCGTTGAATGTCACGCCGGCCGGCAGCGTGGTTGGCAGGTCTACAACACGCAGTACATCACCTGTGTCGACGTCCGCTGCGCCTTGCAGAAGATCCAGCGTAACAGCGGCGCCGTCTTCGGTGGCAGCCGCAGTCAGCGCGGCCGCAACAGTCGGCGCATCGTTAGTACCGGTGACCGTAAAGGTGGCGGTCTGCGCGACCGTGCCGCCCTGGCCATCGCTGATGGTGTAGTTGACGACGACGTCGCGGGTCTGGCCGGCACCCAGGCTCTGATACGCGGCATCCGCCGGATTGATCGTGAGCGTCTGGTTGGCGGCATTGAATGTCACGCCGGCCGGCAGCGTGGTTGGCAGGTCTACAACACGCAGTACATCACCTGTGTCGACGTCCGCTGCGCCTTGCAGAAGATCCAGCGTAACAGCGGCGCCGTCTTCGGTGGCAGCCGCAGTCAGCGCGGCCGCAACAGTCGGCGCATCGTTAGTACCGGTGACCGTAAAGGTGGCGGTCTGCGCGACCGTGCCGCCCTGGCCATCGCTGATGGTGTAGTTGACGACGACGTCGCGGGTCTGGCCGACACCCAGGTTCTGGTACGCGGCGTCTGCCGGGTTGATTGTGAGCGTCTGGTTGGCGGCGTTGAATGTCACGCCGGCCGGCAGTGTGGTTGGCAGGTCGACGACGCGCAGCACATCACCGGTGTCGACGTCACTTGCACCTTGGAGCAGGTCCAGCGTGACAGCAGCGCCGTCTTCGGTGGCAGCCGCAGTCAGCGCAGATGCAACGGTCGGGGCATCGTTAGTGCCGGTGACCGTGAAAGTGGCGGTCTGTGCGACTGTACCGCCCTGGCCATCGCTGATGGTGTAGTTAACGACCACATCGCGGGTTTGGCCTGCACCCAGATTTTGGTACGCGGCATCCGCCGGGTTGATCGTGAGCGTCTGGTTGGCGGCATTAAATGTCACGCCGGCCGGCAGTGTTGTTGGAAGGTCGACAACACGCAGCACATCGCCGGTGTCGACGTCCGCTGCGCCTTGCAGCAGATCGATCGTGACAGGCGCGCCGTCTTCGATGGCTTGTGCAGCGAGCGCAGCCTGGACCGTCGGGGCATCGTTGGTGCCGTTGACGGTAATCTGTAGCGTTGTCGTACTGGTGGCCCCAAGCGCATCGGTTACCGTGAGCGGAATGTTCAGCAGCAGCTGAGCACCTGCCGGCAACGCGGCATAGGCCGGGTCGCGGGCGTCGAAGCTCCAGGCGCCATTGGCGGCCAGGGTGAATCCGGCTGCGGTCGACGTGGTGTTGAACAACAGCGGAGTGCCAGCCGGCTGATCGACATCGGTCGCGCTCAATTGGCCGCTGATGACCGCATCACCTTCACTGACGCGCTGCGGGTCGACCGCCGAGATAACGGGCGCATCGTTGGTGCCGGTGACGACGATGGTGATCGTCGCCGGCGCACTGACGCCGCCATTGTTGTCGGTCGCGGTATAGGTGAACGACACCGTACGCTGCGCGCCGTCAGGCAGGGCATCGAAGTCGCTGCCCGGGTCGAAGCGGTAGGTACCGTCTGGATTGAACGTGAGCGTACCGTTACCGGCACCCAGATCGTCGGCGACCTGATAACTGACGATAGTGTCACCGGCATCGATGTCGGTCGCGGCGGGTACGCGAGAGGCGAGCACGGTGTTTTCTTCCGTGGTCGCCGAGGCATCGGTTACGGACGGCAGGTCATTCGTACCGGTTATGCGAATGGTGACGGCATGCGTCGTGCCGTCCGCACTGGCTACCGGGAAGGTCTCGGTAACTGTCTGGCCAGCGCCCAGTGATTGGACGTTGGCCGCGGCATTGTTGAGCGAGTAGCTCCAGGCACCGTTGGTGGCCACGCTGAATGCACCATACACGCCGGCCGTGACGGGCTGCGCGATGAAGGTGTTCTGGCCCGCGTCAGGATCGGTGGCCACCAGCGTTCCGCTGGCGGTGCTGACCTGATCCTCGACAACGGCGCTCTGGTCGTCGCCGGTGATCACGGCGGCATTGTTAGTGCCGGTAATGTCGAGAGTGACGGTCGTGCGAGAGCCATCGTTGAGCGCCACGGTGATGACGTCCGTTGCACGCTCATCCGCGTTCAAGGCATCGGCGCGGCTGTCCAGCGTGTAGGTCCAGCGGCCTGCCGCATCGACCACAAGGCTGCCGTAGTTGCCGGCTACCGTACCGGCGTTGAAGGCCAGCGCCGCGTTGTCGACGTCAGTGGCGGTCAACTGTCCCGACGCTTGCGGGCGCGTTTGTTCGACGACAGTGCCGGTATCGGTGCTGATGACCGGCAGGTCGTCCGTGCCTGTCACCGTAATGGTAATGCTCGCCGGCGCGCTCACGCCGCCATCGTTGTCCGTGGCGGTGTAGGTGAACGACACGCTGCGCTCAGCCCCTGCCGGCAGCGCGTCGAAATCGCTGCCCGGATCGAAACGGTAAGAGCCGTCCGCGTTGAATGTCAGGGTGCCGTTACCGGCGCCGGGTGCGCTTACCAATTGGTATCCGGCGACGGTGCCGTCTACATCCGTAGCGGTCGGCACGCGGGCCTCGAGTACAACCTTTTCTTCGGTCGTGGCGGTGGCGTTTGAGACCACCGGGATGTCGTTCGTCCCGGTGACGGTAATACTGATGGTCGCTGGCGCGCTGACGCCACCATTGTTGTCGGTAGCGGTGTAGCTGAACGAGACGGTTCGGCTCTGACCGCTCGCCAACGCGTCGAAGTCCGTACCCGGCTCGAACCGGTAGCTGCCGTCTGCGTTGAAGGTGAGCGTGCCGTTGTCTGCGCCCACGCCAGTCGCGACCTGATAGCTGACGATCGTGTCGCCGGTGTCGACGTCCGTCGCCTGCGGTACACGACCTTCGAGCACAGTTTTTTCGGCGGTCGTGGCAGTGGCATTACGGACGACGGGCACATCATTGGTGCCGGTGACGACGAATGTCGCGGTCTGCGGGACGGTACCGCCCTGACCGTCGCTGATGGTGTAGGCGACGGTCACGTTTCGGGTCTGACCAACGGCCAGATCCTGATAGGCCGCGTCGCTCGGATCGAGCGTTAGTCCGTTGGTGGCCGCGTTGTAGGTAACACCGGCTGGCAGTGTTGTTGGCAGGCCAATCACACTGAGTACGTCGCCTGCGTCCGCGTCGGTCGCGCCCTGCAGCAGGTCGAGCGTTACAAGTGCGCCGTCTTCAGTGGCGGCTGCGGTGAGCGCCGACGCTACCGTCGGTGCGTCATTGGTACCCGTGACGGTGAACGTCGCGGTCTGCGAGACGGTGCCGCCCTGACCATCGCTGACGGTGTAAGTGACGGTGACGTTGCGGCTTTGGCCTGCACCCAGATTCTGGTAGGCGGCATCAGCCGGATTCAACGTGAGTGTCTGAGTGTTCGGATCGAACGTAACCCCAGCCGGCAGGGCGGCCGGCAGGTCGACCACGCGCAGCACATCGCCGGTGTCGACGTCGGTTGCGCCTTCCAGCAGGTTCAACGTAACGGGCTGGCCACCGTCGGCGGCCGTTGCAGCAAGCGCGGATGCAACGGTCGGTGCGTCGTTGGTGCCTGTGACGGTGAACGTAGCGGTTTGCGGAACGGTAGCGCCCTGGCCATCACTGACGAGGTAATTGACCACGACGTCGCGCGTCTGGCCCGCTGCGAGGTTCTGGTAGGCGGCGTTGCTCGGGTCGAGTGTCAGGCGGTTGTTCGCCGCATCGTACGTCACGCCAGCCGGCAGGGTGCCTGGCAGGCCGATCACGCTGAGCGTGTCGCCCGTATCGACATCGCTCGCACCTTGAAGCAGATCGATGCTCGTCGCAGCGCTGTCCTCAGTCGCAGCGGCAGCAAGCGCAGATGCAACGGTCGGTGCGTCGTTGGTGCCTGTGACGGTGAACGTAGCGGTTTGCGGAACGGTAGCGCCCTGGCCATCACTGACGAGGTAATTGACCACGACGTCGCGCGTCTGGCCCGCTGCGAGGTTCTGGTAGGCGGCGTTGCTCGGGTCGAGTGTCAGGCGGTTGTTCGCCGCATCGTACGTCACGCCAGCCGGCAGGGTGCCTGGCAGGCCGATCACGCTGAGCGTGTCGCCCGTATCGACATCGCTCGCACCCTGAAGCAGATCGATGCTCGTCGCAGCGCCGTCCTCAGTCGCAGCGGCAGTGAGCGCGGATGCAACGGTTGGTGCGTCGTTGGTGCCGGTGATGGTCAGTGTGACAGTCGCTGGGGCGCTTACGCCGCCGTTGTTGTCGGTGGCGGTGTAGGTGAAGAGGACTGTGCGGGTGGCGCCGACGGGCAGGTCGTTGAAGTCTCGGGCTGGATCGAAGCGGTAGCTGCCGTCGCTGTTGAAGGTCAGTGCGCCGTTGCCGGCGCCAACGCCTTGCGCAACGGCGTAGCTCACCACGGTGCCGTCGATATCAGTGGCTGACGGTACGTTGCCGTCGAACGCGGTGTTCTGGTCGGTCGAGCCGGTTTGCGCGGTCACGGTCGGCACGTCGTTGGTGCCAAGCACGGTCACGGTAACTTGCTGGGCAGTGCCATCGGCGGCGCGAACGGTAAAGGTTTCCTGGACGGATTGACCCTGTGCCAGCGCCTGAACATTCGCGGCGGCGTTGTTCAGCGTGTAGGTCCAGCTACCGGTGGCATCGACGCTGAAGCGCCCGTAGGTGCCGGCGCTGTTGTCCTGCGGCTGGAAGCGCGCTTCGCCTGCGTCCGGGTCGGTGATTGCCAGCTGACCGCTGCTGGTGACGGTAACGTCTTCCTGCACCTCGCCGCTGGTGTCGCCGGTGATGGTCGCCGCATTGTTGGTACCGGTGATGGCCAGCGACACCGTGCTGGTCGAGCCATCGTTCAGTGTGACGGTGATGACGTCATCGGCCTGTTGGCCGGCGGTCAGCGCATCGGCGCGGTTATCGAGGGTGTAGGTCCAGCGGCCTGCCGCATCGACCACCAGGCTGCCGTAGTTACCGGCTACCGTGCCGGCGTTGAAGGCCAGCGCAGGGTTATCCACATCGGTTGCGGTGAGCTGGCCGGAGGCGGTGGGCTGGGCTTGCTCGACGACGGTACCGGCGCCCGTGCTGATGACGGGCAGGTCGTCCGTGCCGGTGACTGTAATGGTGATCGTCGCCGGTGCACTGACGCCGCCGTTGTTGTCGGTGGCGGTGTAGGTGAAGGAGACCGTCCGCCCTGCGCCGGCAGGCAGCGCATCGAAATCGGTGCCCGGATCGAAGCGGTAGCTGCCGTCGGCGTTGAAGGTGAGCGTGCCGTTACCCGCGCCAAGGCCAGTCGCGACCTGATAGCTCGCAATGGTGTCGCCGGCGTCCACATCGGTGGCTGTCGGGACGCTTGCGTTGAGCACTGTGTTCTCTTCGGTCGTCGCGGTAGCGCTGCTGACGACAGGGGTGTCATTGCTGCCGTTGATGGTGACGGTAACCGCTTGCGTCGTACCGTCCACGCTGCGCACCGTGAACACATCTTGGACGGACTGCCCCTGTGCCAGGGCCTGAACATTGGGTGCCGTGTTATCAAGGGCGTAGCGCCATGCGCCAGACGCATCGAGGCTGAAGGTGCCGTAGGCCCCGACGGTGCCCGCCTGCGGCTGGAAGCTGCTCTGGCCGGCGTCTGCGTCGACTACGGTCAGCGTAGCGTTGATGGTCGTCACGCCGTCTTCGGTGACGCTCCCGGCCGTGGTGCCGCCGATCACCGCCGCATCGTCCGCGCCGTTGATCAGGATCGTGACCTGCTGATCCGTGCCATCGACACTTCGTACGGTGAATGTCTCGGAAACCTGCTGGCCAGCGATGAGTGCCTGGACGTTGGCCGCCGCGTTATTCAGTGCGTAGGTCCACGCGCCATTGGTGCCGATGGTAAAGGTGCCGTAGGTCCCAGCGGTGCCGTTCTGAGGCTGGAAGGTGTTCTGGCCGGCATCGGCATCGTTGGCCGCCAGCGCGCCTGAGGCCACGGTTACGGCATCTTCGGTGACCTCGCCCTGCGCGTCGCCGGTGATGGTGGCGGCGTTATTGGTACCTGTTATGCCCAACGAGACCGTGGTGCGGGAGCCGTCATTGAGGGTGACGGTAACGATATCGGTTGCCTGTTGGCCTTCGTTCAGCGCATCGGCGCGGTTATCGAGGGTGTAGGTCCAGCGGCCGGCCGCATCGACCACAAGGCTGCCGTAATTGCCGACGATGGTACCGGCGTTGAAGGCCAGCGCAGGGTTGTCCACATCGGTTGCGGTGAGCTGGCCGGAGGCGATGGGTTGGGTTTGCTCGACGACAGTGCCAGCGCCCGTGCTGATAACGGGTAGATCATCCGTGCCAGTGACGGTGATGGTGATCGTCGCCGGCGAACTTACGCCGCCGTTGTTGTCGGTGGCGGTGTAGGTGAAGGAGACCGTGCGTTCGGCTCCAGCCGGCAGTGCGTCGAAATCCGTGCCGGGGTTAAAGCGATAGGAGCCATCAGGGTTGAAAGTCAGCGTGCCGTTGCCTGTGCCGACGCCATCGACCAACTGATAGCCGACGACGGTGCCATCCACATCCGTGGCCGCGGGAACGCGTGCATTGAGAACGGTATTTTCTTCGGTCGCCGCCGTACCGCTGGTAACGACCGGCAAGTCGTTCGTGCCCGTGACGGTAATCGTGACGGTAGCCGGTGCGCTCACACCGCCATTGTTATCGGTCGCGGTATAGGTGAACGAAACCGTCCGCCCTGCGCCGGCAGCCAGCGCATCGAAATCGGTGCCCGGGTCGAAGCGGTAGGTGCCGTCCGGATTGAAGATCAAGGTGCCGTTGCCCGCACCAAGACCGGTTGCGACCTGGTAGCTCGCGATGGTGTCGCCGGTATCGACGTCGGTAGCGGTCGGCACCCGTGCGGTCAGCACGGTGTTCTCTTCGGTGCCTTCACGGGCGGCGGTCACGATCGGAGCGTCATTGGTGCCCAGGACCGTGATAGCGATCTGCTGAGCCGTGCCGTCCGCACTGCGTACGGTGAACGTTTCGGTGACGGATTGCCCTTGCCCGAGTGCCTGGACGTTTGCCGCGGCATTGTCGAGCGTATAGGTCCACGCGCCGCTCGCATCCACGGTGAAACGGCCATAGGCACCGGCGGTGTCGGCCTGCGGTTGGAACCGGGCTTCGCCGGCGTCGGCGTCCTGGACGGTCAGTTGGCCAGAGGCGACCAGCGTGCCGTCTTCTTCGGTCTGGCCGGTAACCGTACCGCCAATCTGAGCGATGTCATTGGTGCCGACGAGGGTGACGGTGATGTTTTGCGTTGCCGTTCCGTCCGTCGACGTCACGGTGAAGACCTCGGTGCGGGTCTGGCCATCGCCGAGATAGCGGACGGCCTCATTGGCAATCTCATAACGCCAGTTGCCAGCGGCATCGATGGTCAGCTGGCCCAGCGGGCGGTCGCTGCCTTGGTAGGTCGCATTGCCAGGACGGAACCCACTTTCGCCTGCATCTGGATCGACCGCTGTCAGGCGGCCGCTGGTGATCAGTTGGCCGTCAGGCGTTGAGCCGTCAACCACCTGCCCGGTCGAGGTGCCGGTAATGGTCGCCGCGTTATTGGTGCCTGTCAGGCTGAGCGCAACGGTCGTGGTAGAGCCATCATTCAGCGCGACAGTGATGACGTCGGTTGCCTGTTGGCCGCCGGTCAGCGCGTCGGCGCGGCCATCGAGCGCGTAGGTCCAGCGCCCGGCGGCATCGACGACCAGACTGCCGTATGCGCCCGTGAGTGTGCCCGGGTTGAAGGCAAGTGCGGGATTGTCGACGTCCGTTGCGGTCAGCTGGCCGGAGGCGGTCGGCTGTGTTTGCTCGACGACGTTCGCGGCGCCGGCGCTGATGACGGGGAGGTCGTCAGTGCCTGTCACGGTAATGGTCACCGTCGCCGGCGCGCTTACGCCACCATTGTTATCGGTGGCGGTGTAGGTGAACGAGACGGCGCGCCCTGCGCCTGCAGGCAGGGCGTCGAAATCGGTACCCGGATCGAAGCGATAGGTGCCGTCGGGATTGAACGTCAGTGTACCGTTGCCGGCGCCAAGCCCCGACGCGACCTGATAGCTCACGATGGTGTCGCCAGTATCGATGTCGGTCGCGGCCGGAACACGCGCGCCGAGTACGGTGTTTTCTTCCGTAACTGCGGCGGCCCCGCTTACCACGGGCAGATCATTTGTCCCCAGTACGGTGACCGTGAGCTGTTGGGGCGTGCCGTCCGCACTGCGCACGGTAAAGGTTTCAGTAACGGACTGACCTTGCGCCAGCGATTGAACGCCTCTCGCAGCATTGTCGAGGGTGTACGTCCAGGTGCCAGCGGCGGTCACGCTGAAGCGGCCGTAAGTGCCGGCGGTATCGGTCTGTGCCTGGAAGGTGTTCTGGCCAGCGTCGGCATCGGTCACCTGAAGGGTGCCGGTGGTGCTGAGGGTCGTGTCCTCCTGCACGGTGCCCGCCAGATCGCCGCTGATCACGGCGGCGTTGTTGGTTCCGGTAACGGTGATGCTTATATCGCGAGTAGCCGTGCCGTCCGCCGAGGTGACCTGGAAGGTTTCGACCCGCGTTTCTCCCGCGCCAAGGTACGCAATGGCCTCGTTGGGCACGCTATAGGTCCACTGGCCATCGGCGCTGATCGAAAGGTTGCCCAGGGCTTGGCCCGGACCGGTGTAGGTGCCGGGCCCGGCGCGGAAGACGTTTTCGCCGAGATCGACGTCGCTGACGGTGAGCGCGCCGCTGCTGATCAGCGTCGGCGCGGAGCCCTCGGTGACCTGTCCGTCGCTCTGTCCGCTGATGCTGGCAACATTGTTGGTGCCGGTGATGTTGACGGTCACGCTCGTAACGGAGCCGTCGTTCAGGCGGACCGATAGCGTTTCGGCCGCACGCTGGCCTTCGCTCAGTACATCGGCGCGGCCGTCGAGGCTGTAGGTCCAGTTGCCCGCAGCGTCGACCGCAAGGCTGCCGTACTGGCCAGCTACCGTCGCCGGGACGAACGCGAGATCCGGATTATCGACGTCGGTTGCGCTGAGCTGGCCTGAAATTGAAGGCTGAACCCGTTCGACCACCGCACCGGTACCGGTACTGATGACCGGTGCATTGTCGGTGCCCAACACCGTGATCGTGACCGTCGCCGGTGCGCTGACACCGCCATTGTTGTCAGTGGCGGTATAGGTGAACGTGACTGCTCGGGATTGCCCGGCTGCCAGGCTCTCGAAGTCACGACCCGGTTCGAAGCGATAGGACCCATCGGCGTTGAAGGTGAGGGTGCCATTGCCGGCGCCGAGGCCGCGCACAAGTTGATAACCCGTGATGGTGTCGCCCCTGTCGACGTCGATCGCCGCGGGTACCTGGCCATCGACGGCCGTGTTTTCGTCGGTGGAGGCAGCCGAAGCCGCCACCGTCGGCACATCGTTGGTACCCAGTACAGTGACGGTGATTGCCTGTGTCGTGCCATCCGCGCTGCGCACGGTGAAGGTTTCGCTGACCTGTTGGCCCTGGGCGAGGGATTGCACGTCATTGGCGTCATTGTTCAGCGCATAGGTCCAACGGCCATCTTCGCCAATGCTGAAGCGGCCGTAGGTGCCTACGGTCTGGTCTTGCGTCACGAAGCGCGCTTCGCCTGCGTCCGGGTCCGAAACGACCAGGGTGCCGGAGACCGTATAAACGACGTCTTCCTGAACGTTGCCGGCGGTGTCCCCCGAAATCGTGGCCGCTGTATTCCCGGGCACAGGCGTGGGGCTGACAGAGTCAGTGGGCGCGGCAGGTTGCTGCGGCTCCACTGTCTCGGGCGGCACAGCTGGGCTGGCAGGGTCAGGTTCTGTCGGTATGCCTGGTTGATCCGGGCTTTCAGGCTCTGCCGGCTGCGTTGGCTCTACAGTGGCCGGCGGAGTCGGTTCGGTAGGCTCTGCCGGCTCGGCAGGAGTCGTCGGCGTCACTGGTTCCGAAGGAGCATCCGGATCAACCGGTTCGCTTGGAGGCTGGGGTTGATCCGGCTGAGAGGGTGCGGGTGGATCCGATGGTTCAACCGGGGGCGTAGGTGTGCTGGGATCAGCGGGAGGCGTTGGTTCGGTAGATGGGACCGGCGCAGGCTGAGTGGGCGTTGTCGGGCTCGTGGGCGTTGGGGTGGTTGGTGTCGGCTGAGTAGGCGTTGGGGCCACTGGCGGCTCGGATGGAGCAGGTTCTACCGGCGTCGTAGGTCCAGGCGATGTCGGCTCAGGCGGCGTAGGAGACGTTGGATCTGGCTCAATAGGTAATGTCGGCGCCGGAGCAGGCTCGGCAGGTGCAGGTGCAGGTGCAGGTGCAGGTGCAGGCACAGGCGTGGGGCTGACAGGGTCAGTGGGCGACGCTGTCGGCGGCGGGGTCGCCGGTGTGGCCGGGGTTGGCGTGCCAGGCGCGGCATTGGCGGTTGTGTTTTGGGCGCCCCCGGTACGGTCGTCGCTGATATCACGGGATGCGGGCAACCCTTCGGTTTCATAGCCCACCGTCGGGTCGACACGGTCGGCTGTAAGCGTCAGGTCGACGATGCTGTGACTGCCACCCGCACTGCCGCCGCCCGTTTCGCCGCCTGCCGCAGTCGGGTCGAGAATCTGGGTCGGGTCCTGCCCTTCGGCAATCGCACGCTGCAGCGCCTCGATGTCCGCTGCAGGATCGACGGATGCGGTTGCGGTACTCCCCAGGCCGGAGTCGGTCGCGACCCACTGACTGTCGCGGCCCATGTCGAGCGTGCGCCCGTTCGGCAGCGTAATCGAAACGGCGCCGTTGGCACCGGTGACGATCTCTTCGCCTGCAAGAATGCGGTCCCCCTCGATCAGCTCACGGCGCACACCATCCAGGCCAATGACGAAAACCTGACCGACGATGCGAGAGACGACGCCGACAACAGTGCTCATAAGGGTACTCCGAGAGGATTGCCGCGATAGTGCGAGCGGCTAGGCGGGGCAGCGAATTGATTTCGTCTAAGGCGTGCGCCGTAGAAAATTTATCGGTTGCGGCTTGTAAATGTTGAACCAGGTCGCAAAAAATTATGTTCGAACTTCTGGATTTTTCCAGGTCGATTCTGCCTGCCGTTTGGCTAGGACGGGGATTACCGCCCGTCGTCATGAGCTACGCTTGTCTTCAAGCCGCGCGACAAGCGCGCGATAACCTTTCGCTGCCGCGAAAAAGATCCCCGTACAGAAGGTCCGTGAACATGCGTGTAAGTCTTGCCTCCGCCATTGCCCTGACGTTGACGGTAAGCTGTGCCCAGGCGCAGACGCTGCAGCAAGCTATCCAGCACACTATCGACACCCATCCCGAGCTGATGGGTTCGATCAATGGCCGTCTGTCTGCGGATCAGGATCTGCGTGCGGCTCAGGCCGGGTACCTGCCGTCGGTTGATGTGTCTGCCGGATTTGGTCGGCAGGGGTCGTACAACAACACGACTCGTGCGACCGATAACGATTGGCGCGTCCAAAACCGCAGCGAAGGCCGCATTGGTCTGACTCAGATGATCTACGACGGCGGGGCGACGAAGGGCGAAGTGGGGCGGCAGTCCGCGACCGTTAATTCCCGCGCCTATCGCGTACTGGGGACTGCCGAGCGAGTCGCGCTAAGAACCGCCGAGGTCTATATCGACGTATTGCGTCGCGAAGAGCTGGTCAGACTGGCGCAGGAAAACGTGACCAACCACGAACGTATCCTCGATCAGATCCGCCTGCGTACGGAGCGCGGGGTAGGGCGTACGGCCGATTACGACCAGGCTGAAGCGCGCATGGCGCAAGCACGCAGTAATCTGCTCACCGAACAGACGAATCTCTCCGATGCGCGTATCAATTTTCTCAGTGCCGTTGGGACGCCAGCCGATCAGCTGAGCGAGCCGGATGGGCTTCCTGGTCGATTGCCGACCTCGCTTGACGATGCTCGCCGCACGATCATCGAGAACAATCCGGTGCTAAAGTCCGCCGAAGCCGACATCGCAGCGACCGAGAAGCAGTACGAAGCCTCGCGGTCGCTGTTCATGCCGCGATTCGACGCAGAAATCTCCCGCGGTACTGACCGGAATGTCGAAGGCGTCAACGGCCGTAACGATGACTGGCAGGCCATGTTGCGCATGCGCTACAACCTGTTCGCCGGTGGTGGCAGCTCGGCCCAGCGCGAGTCGCGTGCCTACCAGATTCAGGAGGCGCTGGACATTCGCAACAATGCCCTGCGCCAACTGAACGAGGAGATCGGCCTCGCCTGGAATGCGCTCGCTACAGCCCGCGATCAACTGCCAATTGCCCAGCAATACGCCGAACGGGCCGCAAAGGTACGTACTGCCTACCAGGCGCAGTTCAGTCTCGGAGATCGCACGCTGCTGGACCTGCTCGACAGCGAAAACGAGACGTTTACGGCTCAGCGCAACCTTACGGATATCCGGTTCACCGAGCTTTTTTCCCAGTACCGCATCATGGCTGCTACAGGTGAGCTGCTTCGCAGCCAATCCATGGCCGCGCCCATGGCCGGCGTATCGCGCAACGATGTGAAGTCCCAGGTACACCTGCCCGGCCTGGACTGAGCGGAACCGCCTATCGGTCATACGCATCACGCCCAGTTACCGGCTGGTCTACTTTCGGGTAGACCAGCCTAAGAGGTTTACCGATGAGCATGCTCTCCCAGAGCGACGCTGAAACATCTGCATTGCACGCGACGCCTTCGGACGCCTCAGGGAAGGGCGTATCGCAGTCGAGCCTGGATGATGCCGTGCGCGATCCGCGCGCCGGTCATGACGACCCCCTGCTCGACTGTCTCCTCATCCTGTGTTCGCTTCACAATAAGCCCGCCAGTCGGGCGAGCCTGACCGCAGGCCTGCCATTACCGGAACATCGCCTGAGCGTAGAGTTACTACCGCGCGCTGCGGCCCGCGCAGGGCTTCAGGCAAGGATGCTCAAGCGCACCCTGGACAATCTTCCTTCGATTGCGCTTCCCGCCATGTTGCTGCTGCGGGACGGGCGCGCTGCGGTGTTGTTGGGCTGGACGGAAGAGGGCAAGGCGCGCCTGCTGCTCAGTGAAACCGAGGGGGGCGAAGTGCTCGCTGAGCGCGACGCATTGATCGAGGATTACTCGGGCTACACGCTATTCGCCCAACCGCGACACCGGTTCGATACGCATCACGGCTCGCTGATCCCCCGTACGAAGGCCTGGTTCAAGGACACCGTCCTGCTCTCCAAGCGCATGTACATGGATGCGATTGGCGCAACACTGCTGATCAACATCATTGCATTGGCGACACCGCTGTTCACCATGAACGTGTACGACCGCGTCGTGCCGAACCAGGCCGAGGCCACATTGTGGGTGCTGGTCATCGGTATCAGCGGCGCGTTCATCTTCGATCTTATTCTCAAGACGTTGCGCGGCATCTGCCTCGACATGGCGGGCAAAAAGACCGACCTCATCGTCTCGGCGACCCTGTTCGAACGGATCACGGGTATGTCGATGAAGGCGCGGCCCGCCAGAATTGGCAGCTTCGCGCAGAACATCCATGAGTTTCAGTCGCTTCGCGACTTTATGGCGTCGCTCACGCTTACTTCACTCATCGACCTACCGTTCACGATCATCATCCTGCTGGTGATTGGCATCATCGGTGGCAACCTCGTATGGGTGCCGATCCTCGCCTTCCCGATCGCACTGGCGATCGCCTGGGCCATGCAGAAGCCGTTGTCCGAGAACGTCGAGCGGACCATGAAGCTCGCGAGTGAGCGTCAGGCGAGCCTTGTGGAGACGCTGGGCGGGCTGGATGCGGTGAAGGTCAACAATGCCCAAAGTGAGCGTCAGTATCAGTGGGAGCAGACCATCGGCACGCTGAGTCGCCTCGAGATGCGTTCCAAGGCACTGGCGTCCTTGGCGACCAACATCACCTCGCTTATCCAGCAGGTCACGGGCGTGATCATCATCACGTTCGGGGTATATCAGATTATCGACGGCAACCTCAGCATGGGCGGCCTGATCGCCTGCTACATGCTCAATAGCCGGGCTTTGTCGCCACTGGGACAGTTGGCCGGATTGATCGCGCGTTATCAGCAGGCACGGCTGACCATGGCGACAACCGACACCATGATGAATCTGCCTCAGGAACGGCAGGAGAACGAGCGCCCGCTGAACCGAGAGCGCCTCGAAGGCGCCCTTGAATTCCGCGATGTGCAGTTTGCTTATCCGAACCAGCAGCACCTTACGTTGCATGGCATCAACATCAAGGTCCGCCCGGGCGAAAAGATCGGGATCATTGGCCGCAGCGGTTCGGGCAAGAGTTCGCTGGAAAAGCTCATCGTGGGGCTCTATGAGCCAACCGAGGGCGCGCTTCTCGTCGACGGCGTGGACATGCGTCAGCTGGACGTTTCGGATCTTCGCCACAACATCGGCTATGTTCCGCAGGACATCCACCTGTTTAGCGGCACGTTGCGCGCGAACCTCGTCAGTGGTGCGCGCTATGTCGAGGATGATGTGATGCTGCGTGCGGCTGAACTCGCCGGCGTGCATGACTTCGCCCGGTTGCATCCGGATGGCTATGACCTGCAGGTCGGGGAGCGCGGGCTCCAGCTGTCGGGTGGGCAGCGCCAGGCCGTCGCCATCGCGCGTGCCCTGCTGCTTGATCCGCCGATCCTGGTGCTCGACGAGCCGACCAGCGCGATGGACAACGCCAGCGAGGAGCGCCTCAAGCAACTGCTCGCCCCTGCAATAGCCCGCAAGACGGTGCTTCTGGTTACGCACCGCGCGTCGATGCTGTCGCTGGTGGATCGGTTGATCATCGTGGATCAGGGGCAAATCGTTGCGGACGGTCCGAAGGACACGGTCATGGATGCGTTGAAGCGAGGGCAGATCAGTGTTTCGCGCTGATAAGGGAGGGCTACCCTCCATGCGTAATTTCTTCGGCAAGCATGACGAGTCCGAGACGCCGCTACCCGAGCTCAACAAGGCGCTCATCGAGGATACGCCCCGTCTGGCGCGGCTGACGATCTGGGCGCTGCTCGCGTTCATTCTGTTCGCGCTGGTCTGGATGGCATTGGCTCAGGTCGATGAGGTGACACGGGGGACCGGCAAGGCTGTACCGTCGTCACGGTTGCAGAAGATTCAAAACCTCGAAGGCGGCATCGTCTCGGAGCTCCTGGTGCGTGAAGGTGAGGTAGTCAATGCCGGGCAGCCCCTGCTGCGCCTGGACGACACCCGCTTCGCCTCCAATGTCGGCGAGACCGAGGCGGACCGGCTTTCACTGCTCGCCAGCGTCGAACGTCTGAGAGCGCAAACGGAGAATCGTCCGATCGCTATTCCTGCTGAAGTGCTCGAAAAAGCGCCAGGCATCGCTGCGAATGAGACGGCGTTGTACAACAGCCGTCGCCAACAGCTGGAGCAGGAAGTGTCCGGTCTACAGCAGCAGCTGACCCAGCGGCAGCAGGAGCTGCGTGAATTCCAGTCTAAGCAGGGGCAGCAGCAGAACAGCCTGAACCTCCTGCAACAGGAAATCCGACTGTCGGAGCCCTTGATCGCCCAGGGTGCGATCTCTCAGGTCGAGGTGCTGCGCCTGAAGCGCTCCGAAGTCGAGACAAGGGGCCAGCTACAGCAGGCCACGCTTGCCATTCCGCGTGCCCAGGCGGCGATCCAGGAAGTGCAGCAGAAGATTGAGGAAACGCGTAGCCGCTACCAGAGCGAGGCGCTCACAGAACTGAACAAGGTCAGCACCGACCTCAATCGTGTTCAGGCGACCGGGCGCGCCTTGGAAGACCGTGTCAGCCGTACGTTGGTAACGTCACCGGTTCGAGGCGTAATCCAGCAGTTGCTTGTGAACACGGTAGGCGGGGTCGTCCAGCCCGGCAGCGACATCGTGCAGATCGTGCCGCTCGATGACACCTTGCTGGTTGAGGTGCAGATTAGGCCGCAGGACATTGGCTTCCTCCATCCGGGTCAGGAAGCGGTTGTGAAGTTCACGGCCTATGATTACACGGTCTACGGCGGCTTGAAGGCGCAGCTCGAAAGCATCAGCGCCGATACGATCACCGATGAGAAGGGCAACAGCTTCTATATCGCTCGGCTCCGGACGGACAGGAATCACCTGGGGACGGATGAGAAGCCGCTTTTGATCATTCCGGGGATGGTCGCGTCGGTCGATATCATCACGGGCCGCAAGAGCATCCTGAGCTATCTGCTCAAGCCGATATTGAGAGCCAGGGGCGAGGCGTTCCGGGAGCGCTGAGCCCTACACGGCCAGGTGTAGAGGCGACAGGCGCGCAGCGATATCCGCGCGTGGCACCGGTGGTGGGAAGGCCACCTTTACGGGGCGTAGTGTTTAGCACGTCTTGAGCCGGCGCGGTGTGGAACGCCGGGTGGCCGGCGTTTCAACGGCAGATCACTTCATGTCGTCGAAGCGGTGATCAGCCTTGAATACCAACGGTTGGGCAAAGCCAGGTATCGTCACCTGCTCGTCCGTCACGGAAAGCCCGCGATCGTCGATCATGTTCTCACCGAAGTTGTAGATGACATCCAGGCGGCCCTTCAGCGCCTGGCCGTCATACGCTTGTGCTGTGGCGCGCGTCTGTTCGCGGCGTCCGCGCCAATGGTCCAGTTTCGCTTCGCCATGGCGCTTGGCAAGCATGCGCTCAACCACGTGCGGAGCGATCACATAGCTGCTGGCATTGTTGCCGCCGAAGCCCTTTGAGTTGATGAAGGCCACATCCAGCGTCTCGGCGTCATAGGCACGGTCCTTGTTGCTGATGCTGAGGTTCGCCTGATGGACATCGTCCGCCACCTTGTCGATGGTCTTGATGCCAGGAACGACCCCGTAGCGGAACGAGCCCAGCGCCGAGATCAACTGGTCGCCGCTCGCGGGTGCCAGGCTATGACCCACGAAGGCCTTCACCGCTGTCACCGGCCAGTCCTGAATGCCGAAGGCAGCGGCGACGCGGCCCAGCAGTTCGGATTCGGTTACACGGTTTGCGGGGGTGCTGGAACCATGCGCGTGTACGAAGCTGCGATCACGTACGGCATCGATTCCGAGCAGACGCGAGGCGCTCGCGACGGCACTGGCCATACTGAGGTAGTTGCCAGGGCCGGGGGCCGAAATCGACTTCTTGAAGCCGTCTGCATTGACGAATACATCCGTCACGGCGCCATGGATGTCGGCACCCAGCTGCAGCGCGAGCTCATCATCCATAAGCACCACGAACTGCGCCGCCTCGGCGAGCGTGAACCCGCAGTTGTCGCCAAAGGGACGGCTGGCGCGGCGGAAATCGACGTTGTCCTGGCGTTCGATCTGGCGCAGCCCGTCTTCGGTCGCCAACGCGCTCATCGCGTTGTAGCCCTCGATGCATTCCAGGGTAATAGGTGCCTCGGCATTGCCTATGATCGCGACGCGCGTGCGACCACTGGCAATCGCATCGATGCCCTTTTGGAGGTTGTAGAGGAACGTCGCGCAGGCGCCGGTTACGCTGCCCGTCGTACCGACACTACCCAGTACATAGGCGTTGATGAAATCTGCCGGCATCGTGTTCAGGCCTAGCGGCAATTGCTTGGCGCTGACACGGTTGCCGCGAAGTCTGGATTGCAGCAGGCCGCCGAAACCGTAGTCGTCGATCTGGCTCATGATGTTGCCGGCAAATACGGCGACCTCATCCGGCGCCACATGGTCGGTGATGGTTTGCCAATCGATGCCGACCGAACGCAGCGCATCGGTAACGCCAACAATGGTCAGCTGCAGCGCACGGGGATGGAAGCGGGAGTTGTACAGCTCGGACGGATCGAAACCGCTCGGCAACTGGCCGGCCGACTTCACAGGCAGCGGGCGATAGCTGTCGACCTTGAATTCACAGGTGTCATGCAACGTCACGCGGACATCGCCGTTCTGGAGGGGTTCGACACTCCAGTTCGCGGGCAGGGGCTCCGGGAGCTGTTTGTGCTGGGTGATGAACGTCAACGGCTGCTCTGGCGTCATGGCCAGATTCTTGTGCCAGTGCGCGGCATCGACATCCAGGTAGGTCTTTTCGATACGACGAACGAGCGTAGATTCGAGAATGCGCTTGCCCAGGCGGCTTTCGATCTCGGCAGGCGTGATCGGCTCGCCCTGGTAGCGGTAACCATCATCATGGCCTTCGACCAGCTTCATCATCACGGCGAGACCGGCGAGGGTTTCCTGGCGGGCGTGGCCGTCGAGCGTCTCGATCACCGTGCGGCGGAAACCGTGGTGGAACGAACTGCGGCCAGCCGCGTTGTAGCCACCGAAACCAACGATAACGGGCAATCGAGACATGTCTTTCGAGAACTCCTCAAACAGTAGGGCGTGCATCAACGGCAACGCCCGGCCCGACCCGCTGACATGGCAGCACAGCAAGGGGCAAGGCCCGAACAGGGATACCCAACCTGACGAGGCAAGACAGTGTCAGGTCACGGTTTTTTACAAGTATGACTGTATGGTCGAAATTAGTCAGGCCCAGTCGAGTGCATACCGTCGATCAAGGAAAGTGATGGCTGGCCGCCATTGCGGGAGCAAAGGTGCCAGCTAGCGGACCCGTGCGGCGGAGTGTGGCTGCGGTGCACGTGGCGGGCACGCATGCCGTCTTGCCCACTTTCGAGCAACCACTAAAGTAGGCCCGTAACGCGGGTGAAACCCCGCTCAGCCTGTACGCATCGCCTACGCCTAGCCTTCTGTCAGGGCCCTGCGCGCCGCCTTCAGGCGTGCGGTGTTCCCGCAGGGGGGCTTCAGTCCACCGCTGGCCATTGGACTTATCGTCATACCGAAGCACGGCATCAAGAAGATTCAAAGAATCGGTGGGCTGAAGCCACGCTACCGCTGGAATTATTCAGGCGCGTGGTGCGTTCTCTTGCACTATCCAATAAAAAAGCCCGACCAAGGGGCCGGGCTTTTCCAAGCGCGATCTGATTACGGCATGCCGAGCCAGTTCGGCAACGCCATCGAGATCCATGGCACGTAGGTAATGAGTACCAGGAACGACAGCAGTAGCATCAGCCAGGGCGTGGCGGCGCGGATGACCTGGGTCACGCTCATGCCGGTCACGGCTGAGGTCACGAACAGGTTCAAGCCTACCGGTGGCGTCAACAGGCCGATCTCCATGTTCACCACCATGATGATGCCCAGGTGGATCGGGTCGATCCCCAGCTGCACGGCGATCGGGAAGAGGATCGGCGCGAGGATCAGGATCACGGCCGACGGCTCCATGAAGGCACCGGCAATCAGCAGCACGATGTTCACGACCAGCAGGAACATCCATGGTTGCAGACCGGCCTCGAGCACCATCGCGGTGATCTGCTGGGGCAGCTGCTCGGTGGTCAGGACGTGGGCGAACAGCATCGCGTTGGCGATGATGAACATCAGCATGATGGACAGCTTGCCCGACTCGATCAGTACCTTCGGGCAATCCCGCAGGCGCATGTCCTTGTAGACGAACAGGGCGATGAAGGCCGAATAGACCGCCGCCACGGCCGCCGCTTCGGTGGGTGTGAACATGCCCGAATAGATGCCGCCGAGGATGATCACCATCAACAGCAGGCCCCAGATCGCCTTGCGCGCGGCGCTGAGCCATTCACGTAGCGAAGCACGCGGCAGTGCAGGCAGGTTCTTCTTCACCGCCACGATGTAGATCGCGACCATCAGGGCCAGGCCCAGCAGCAGGCCAGGCACGACGCCCGCCATGAACAGCTTGCCCACCGATTGCTCGGTGGCCGCGGCGTACACGACCATCACGATCGACGGCGGAATCAGGATGCCCAGGGTGCCGGCGTTACAGACGATACCGGCGCCGAACGCCTGGGGATAACCCGAGCGCACCATGCCGGCGATGGCGATGGAGCCCACGGCCGCAACGGTGGCAGGCGAGGAGCCTGAGAGCGCGGCGAACAGCATGCATGCCATCACCGCACCGATCGCCAGGCCGCCACGGATGTGGCCGACGGTGGCGTTGGCGAAGTCGATCAGGCGGCGGGCCACCCCGCCGGTGGTCATGAACGCACCGGCAACGAGGAAGAACGGAATGGCCAGCAGCGTGTAGTGCTCGGAGGTTTCGAACAGCTTGATCGCGAGCGAGCGGACCGAGTCCTGGCTGAACAGCATGATGGTCAGCGAGCCGGCCAGGCCCAGCGATACGGCAATGGGCACGCCGATCAGCATCAGCGCGAACAGCACCGCAAAGAGGAAGGCGATTGTCATTTTACTTTTTCTCCTCTTCAGCCAGCTTCATGGCCTCGGCCGCTTCGTCGGCCAGGCCCAGGCCAACCTGCTGATCGCGCAGGATGCGGATGAGGATTTCGAAGAACCGGATGAACGCCAGGGCAAAACCCAGTGGGACGATCAGACCGATGTGCCATTGCTTGACGCCAAAGTGACCGAGGTCCTCGGCGCCGATGCCGGCGATGAACAGCGTTTTCATCCAGTCGAAGCTGGCGACGCTGATCAGGCCTGCGTAGGCCAGGCAGCAGAGCACGGCAAGAACGCCGATCATTTTCTGCACATGGCGGGGGGCGAGCTTTACCAGCGCATCGACACCGATGTGGCCGCCGGTACGCACGCCATACGAAATGCCAAAGAAGATCAGCCAGGCGAACAGCGCCTTGGTCATCGCACTGCTCCAGGTCATGGCCTGGGCGTAATCGAGGATGAAGTCCCCGATCGCATAGAAGAAATCGCTGGCGCCTTCGAACCTGTCGCCGAGCGTATAGAAAACCGTGTAGAGGTTGTTCAGGACCACGTATACGAACGTGATCAGCGTCATGGCTGCCAAAAGGAAGGCGATAAAGGCCTCCTCGAAGCAGTCCCAGAAGCGCCGCAAAGCGTTCATGCTAGGCCTCTCCCGTCGAGTTGCATTGATATTGTGGAAGCGGGAACCTGCGCCGCGAGATAGGTGCGGCGCAGGCAGCAGGCGCTCGTCAGGTTGGCTGTAGCCGCGAATGGGCGGTGCCGAAAGGCCTGTCAAGCGCCAGGGGGTAACGCCTTACTGCTTGTTCGAAGCTTCAGCGGCCTTGATCAGGTCGGCGCCGATTTCACCTTCGAACTTCTGCCATACCGGCTTCATCGCTTCGCGCCATTCTTCACGCTGCTCAGCCGTCAGCGTGATGATCTCGGTGGTGCCGGCTTCGGCGATGCGCTTCTTGTCGTTCTCGTTGAGTTCGTTCGCCTGCTTGTTCACCTCGACAGTGACTTCCTCGACGATCTTGCCCAGCTCGGAACGAACGTCTTCTGGCAGGCCGTCCCAGAACTTGGTGTTGGTGATCAGCATGTAGTCGAGCAGGCCGTGGTTGGACTCGGTGACGTACTTCTGTACTTCATGCATCTTCTGCGAGTAGATGTTGGAGTACGGGTTCTCGGCACCGTTGACCACACCGGTCTGCAGGCCCTGGTAAACCTCGGCGAAGCTCATCTTGCGTGGGTTGGCGCGGACGGCCTTGAACTGCTCTTCGAGCACGGCAGACGCTTGTACGCGGAACTTCAGGCCACGTGCATCCTTGGGTTCGCGCAGCGGCTTGTTGGCGGAAAGCTGCTTCATGCCGTTGTGCCAGTAGGCCAGGCCGGTGATGCCCTTGCCCTGCATGGACGTCAGCAATTCCTGGCCCTGAGGGCTGTGCTGGAAGCGGTCGACTGCAGCCATGTCATCGAACAGGAACGGCAGGTCGAAGATCTGCAGTTGCTTGGTGTAGTGCTCGAACTTGGCCAGCGAAGGGGCGATCATCTGGACGTCGCCCAGCAGGAGCGCTTCCATTTCCTTGCCGTCCCCGAAGAGGGAAGAGTTCGGGTAGACCTCAACCTTCACCTTTCCAGGCAGACGCTCTTCGGCCAGCTTTTTGAAAAGCATGGCACCCTGGCCTTTCGGAGTGTGCTCGGCGACGACGTGAGAGAACTTGATGGTGATCGGATCGGCTGCACTGGCCATACCGGCGAGGCCGATGGACAGGGCACAGACGAGCGCTTTTGCAGTGAACTTCAGCATTGAGAGCTTTCCTCTTGTTATTAGTCGATGCGCTATCCTGAGCGCACAGATATCGGCCAACAACAACGAGCCCGCTGTCTGGTGAAACGCCTTGCTGTTTTTGTTGGCTGTGCACACTAGAGCAAAAACGATGCCCTTTTGCTAGCCCCTCTTGAACCGCTCTGGAATCGAGCTTCCGAACGGTTATTTAGGGTTGTTTTGGCGAAAAATCGCCTAGCTCTCACCATCCATGGGCGGGTTTCCGCCGCCCAAGTGCAGGCCATGCTTGCGCAATTTGTCATGAAGTGTCTTTCGTGGGAGGCCAAGGCTCTCCGCCAGGCTGCGCAGCGATGTATGCGGACGACTCAGCTCGGCTGCAATCAATGCTTTTTCAAACGCTTCTACCTGCTCGCTAAGCCCCCCGGCAGTGTCCGACGCGAAGTGCTCGCCGGGCATGTCCAGCCCCAGATCAAGCCCGATGGCAAAGCGCTCGGCGGCATTCTGGAGTTCGCGCACGTTTCCTGGCCAGTCATGCCGAAGCAACAAGGCGCGTTGCGCCGGCGTCAATGCGCGCGACGGCAGCCCATGACGTTGGGCCGCGGCACCTGCGAAGTGCTCGAACAGTACCAGCGCGTCTTCACCCCGCTCGCGTAGCGAGGGGATGCGCAGCGGTGCCACGTTGAGTCGATAATAGAGGTCCGCTCGGAAGCGGCCCTGATCAGCCGCGAGCCTGAGATCTTCCTTGGTGGCGGCAATGACGCGTATGTCGAGCGGAATGAGCTGGTTGGAGCCCATGCGCTCGACGACACGTTCCTGCAGCAGACGCAGCAGCTTGACCTGCACGTCCAGATTCATGCTCTCGATCTCGTCGAGGAAGACGGTACCTCCATTGGCGTATTCGAACTTGCCCACGCGGCGTTTCTGGGCGCCGGTGAAGGCACCGGCTTCATGCCCGAACAATTCGCTTTCCACGACCGATTCAGCCAATGCACCGGTATTGATCGCGACGAAGGGGCCGTTGCGCCGGGAAGAGAGATCATGAAGTGCACGGGCAACCACTTCCTTCCCCGCACCGGTTTCGCCCAGGATCAACACGTCTGCCTGGATAGCAGCGAGGGCGCCGACCTGCTGCCGCAGGCGTTGCATGGGTGCGGACTGTCCGATCAGGCGGCTGTCCAGCTCTCGACGCTCGCTCAGGGCGAGGCGCAGGCTACGGTTCTCGATGACGAGTCGGCGTCGATCCAGTGCGCGCTTCACGCTATCGGTCAACGCCTCGCTTGGGAAGGGTTTCTCGAGAAAGTCATAAGCACCTTCGCGCATCGCCTGCACGGCAAGCGGGACATCGCCGTGGCCGGTGATAAGCAGGACGGGCAGCTCAGGGTCACGCTCGTGCAGCTGCTTGAGCAGAGCCAGCCCGTCAACGCCGGGCATGCGGATATCGCTCACCACCACGCCCGGCCAGTCGCGTTCGATGCGCGGGGCCAATTCCTGTGCATCAGCCAAAGGCATCACGTTCAAACCTGCCAGATCGAGCGTCTGGCTCAAGGCCTGGCGCAAATGGGAATCGTCGTCGATCAGCAGGACCTGTACGGACGGGTCGATCGAGGTGATCTTGCTCAATTCGATGGATCCTCGGGGGCTTGGGGAACGACGCCGGGTGTTGACCGGCACAGGCACAAACGAATCACGGCGCCACCCTCGGGGTGGTTGGCAAAGCTCAATTCACCGCCAAGCGCGCGGGTGAGGGCATCGCAGATCGCAAGACCCAGGCCGAGCCCTTGAGCGCTCGTCTTGGTCGTGAAAAAGGGCTCGAGGGCTCGATCGAGTGCATCTTCGGTAAATCCAGGGCCGTTGTCGCGAATCGTCAGGGTCACCCTGTCTGCGGAGCCTTCGGTGCTTATCCAGAGCTTGCGAGGCGCAGCCTTCTCGGTGAGCGCGTCGAGCGCATTCGCGAGGAGATTGCCGAGCACCTGCCGCAGGCGGGTTTCCCCGGCCTGGACCCACAGCGGCGCATCGGGCAGGTCGCGAATGAGCTCGACATCCAGCGCTCGTCGCCGCTTGGCGAGCAATGCCAGCGCATCCTCAATGGCAGGCTGCAAGGCAACACTTTCCGGCGCGTGTCGGTCACGACGCGCAAACGCACGCAAATGAGAGATGATCGACGCCATTCGACTGGTGATATCACTTATCTGCCGGAGGTTTTCTCGCGCATCCGAGTAGCGCTGATGCTCCAGCAGCACGACCGCATTATCGGCATAGCTGCGAATCGCCCCGAGTGGCTGGTTGAGTTCGTGGCTGATGCTCGCGGACATGGTGCCCAGCGCTGAGAGCTTGCCGGCCTGGACGAGCTCGTCCTGTGCCCTGAACAGCTCCTGCTGCGCGTGCTCGCGTTCGAGTACCTCTTCCTTGAGGCGCGAATTGAGCCGCTCCAGATCCTGGGTTCGCTCCTGAACCCTATGCTCCAGTTCGCGCCGCGCGCGGGCATCCATCGCAATGCGTTCGAGATAATGTCGGCGGCGTTGCATGACGAGGCCGATGAGCAGGATCAGAACCAGCAGAACGGCCGTTCCAATGAACAGGACCGTATTAACCGGCCGCTCGATCAGGGAGCGAGGCGCGCGGATGCTCACGGTCCAGTTCATCTCGTCTAGGTGACGCGCCTGGCTTAGCCAAGCGGTATCGCTCAGGTGCAGCGGCTGCGGATCGAGGGTGGGGTAGGGCTGTACCGAACGGATTTCAGCGTGCTCGGCATCGGTCAATGGGCGAGTGGCGCGAAACCGCCAATCCGCTCGGGACGTCAGAATGACGACGCCGTAGGCGTCCGTGACGACGAGCTGTTCAGGCGTATTGCCCCAAAGGGTTTCGGTATGGTCCAGATCCACCTTCACTACCAGTTCACCCTTCACGAGGCCGTCTTCCTTGACGGGGGCGGCGAAGTAGTAGCCCCGCTTGCCAGATGTCGTCCCAAGACCGAAGAATCGGCCGAGCCGGCCAGCCGCCGCGTCCTGGAAGTAGGGTCGGAAGGAAAAGTTGCGCCCTACGAAGCTGTCGGGCTCGGCCCAGTTCGAAGCGGCCAGCGTTTCGCCATCGAGCGCCATGAGATAGATCGCATCGGCTCCGGTCAGCTCACGTAGGCGCGCCAGGAGCTCGTTGGCCTCGGCCACGTATTCCGGCTTTTCTGCGTGCTCCAGAACGTGACGTAGCGCGGGCAGATCGCCAAGTGTCTGCGGCAGCACCTCATAGCGCTTGAGGATGCCCAGCAGGTTGGCCACGTACAGATCGAGCGTCTGGCTGTTCTGCTGCGCCAGTTCGCCGGTGTAGTAGCGCTCTGCCAGGCGATGAAGCGGAAACAGCAGCAACCCGAGCATGAATGCCAGCAGGAGCAGGTGACGCCAACGAGGGCGTGGGGGAATTTCGGTGGTTTCGGCAGCGGACATGATCGCGAGCAGGCAGAGAAACGGTCGTCATTATGCCTGCTCGCCGAGGGGACCACGATGCCCGTACGACGCCCTTATCCCAGCAAGGCGACAGACTTGATCTGCGCCCAGACGGCCGTGCCGGGCGTGATGCCCAACTGCTCCGCGGAAAACTGGGTGATGCGCGCCAGGATTGCCGTATCGCCGACCCGCAGCCGCACAAGGCGATGGGCATGATTATCCGTAGTCGCTACGGCTTCGACGTGTGCCGGCAGGATATTGAGGATGCTGCTGCTTTCGGGGCGCTTCAGGCTAAGGCTGACGTCCCGAGCCTGGATACGGATGCGCAGCGTTTGCCCGGTGGGCAGTGGAGCGTGGGCGAGGCGAAGCTGTTGGTCATGATCGAAGCCCAGCGTGAGCAGGCCGTAGCGCGCTTCATGCGCTTCGACTCGGCCGCGGATGAGCACACCGGCATCGTCACTCTGGGCCAGCGGCAGATCGGTACGAGCAAGGGTTTCGCCTGTTTCGCCGCTGGCGATTGCACGTCCGTGTTCCATCAGCACGAGGTGATCGGCCAGGCGGACAACCTCGTCCGGCGCATGGCTGACATAGAAGATCGGGATGTCCAATGTGTCATGCAGGCACTCGAGATAGGGCAGGATTTCCGCCTTGCGCTTGTAGTCCAGCGCGGCGAGAGGCTCGTCCATCAATAGGAGTCGCGGGCTGGTCAACAGGGCGCGGGCGATGCCGACTCGCTGGCGTTCGCCGCCTGACAGCCGCGCCGGGTGACGGTCTAGCAGGTCACCGATGCCAAGCAGTGCTATCGCCTGATCTTCGGCGATGCGGCGTCCATTCGCCGGTACGCGCTTCTGGCCGTAGCGCAGGTTTTGCGCCACGGTCAGATGCGGAAAGAGATTCGCGTCTTGGAAGACATATCCGATCGGCCTGCGGTGAGGCGGCAGGAAGATCCCCGACTGGCTGTCGTGCCACGTCTCGCCGTTGACTACCAAACGGCCCTGCGCTTCGGGTTCCAGCCCGGCAATGCAACGCAGCAGTGTTGTCTTGCCGGAGCCGGATGGGCCGAAGAACGCCGTGACGCCTGAGGCGGGCAGTTGGAGTTCTACAGCCAGGTCGAAGCTGTCCCAGCCCAGGTGAAAGTGTGCATCGATCATGTCAGCTCCAGCTCGCGCGCCGCCGCGTCCCGTAGAGCGCGAGCAGGACGATGAACGAGAAAACCACCATGCCGCCCGCCAACCAATGGGCCTGGGCGTAATTCAGCGATTCGACGTGGTCGAAGATCTGCACTGATACCACGCGGGTCTTCTCGGGAATGTTGCCGCCGATCATCAGCACGACGCCAAACTCACCCACGGTGTGAGCGAATCCCAGGATGGATGCAGTGATGAATCCGGGCTTTGCCAGTGGTAGAACGACGGTGAAAAAACAGTCCAGCGGGCTGGCGCGCAACGTGGCTGCCGCTTCCAGCGGGCGAGGGCCGATGGCCTCGAAAGCGTTCTGCAACGGCTGCACTACGAAGGGCAGCGAATAGATCACCGAACCTACGACCAGCCCGGCAAAACTGAACGGCAATCGGCTGATCCCCAGGGTGTCGGTAAGTTGTCCGATCCAGCCATTAGGGCCCATTGCTACCAGCAGGTAAAAGCCGATCACCGTCGGCGGCAGCACCAGCGGCAACGCGACGACCGCGCCAATCGGCCCTTTTAGCCAGGAGCGCGTTTGCGACAGCCACCACGCCAGGGGCGTGCCGACCACCAGCAAGATGGCGGTTGTGACGCTGGCGAGTTCCAGCGTCAGGCGAATCGCGGCCCAATCGGCGCTCGTCAGGATCATCGGGCCGCGTCGAGCGAGTAACCGAAGGACTCGATTACCTTTGCGGCTTCAGGGCTTCTCAGGTACTGCACGAAGGCCTGGGCTGCTTCGTTATCTTTAGCACCCTTGAGAATGACGGCGTCCTGGCGAATCGGATCGTACAGGTCCTCCGGCACCCGCCACGCAGAGCCGCTCTTCAATTGACCATCGGCCGATACCTGGGACAGCGCGACGAAGCCCAATTCGGCATTGCCGCTGGACACGAACTGGTAGGCCTGCGTGATGTTCTGCCCTTCGACGAGCTTGCCTTCGATCATTTCGGTCAGCCCAAGGCGGTCCAGCGTCTGCGTGGCAGCGAGGCCATAGGGCGCGGTCTTCGGGTTGGCGATCGACAAATGCTTAAAGGCGTTTTGCTGGAGTACCTGCCCTTTCTCGTCGATGTAGTCCGACTCTGGCGACCAAAGCACCAGCTTGCCGATCGCGTAGGTGAAACGCGATCCAGGGACGATTTCGTGTTCCTTTTCCAGACGCTCGGGCGTGCTGTCGTCGGCCGCGAGAAAGACCTGAAACGGTGCGCCGTTCTTGATCTGCGCATAGAACTGGCCGGTGGAGCCGAACGAAGCGACCAGGCGGTGCCCCGTCGCCTTCTCGAACCCGGGCGCGAGGGCCTGAACGGGCGCGGTGAAATTCGCAGCCACAGCAACCTGAAGGTCTTGTGCGTGGCTGACGAAGGGAAGGGCGCCCAGCGCCAGCAACCACAAGCGGGCTTTCTTGATCATCGAGTCCTCCCGACTCTGTCGAATGTCATGAAGGGCGTGCCAGCAGTACGCTGGACGCCTTGAAGAAGGCACAGGCGCGAACACCGGGCTGTAGCGAGAGCGCTTCGCTGCTTCCGGCGGTGATGACGGCAGCGATGCTGCGGCCCGAGGGCAGCGCGAGGGTGATTTCGTGGTTGACCGGCCCTTCGTGGACCCGCATCACCTCGCCCCATAGCTGGTTGCGTGCCGACATTCGAAATCCTTCGTCGCGGGTCAGCATCACCGAGGACGCCTTGATCATCGCGAGCACCTCGATGCCATCGTCGAGTTCCAGGTTCTCGACGCTCTCCCGAGTGATCACGGCCGCCAGCACCGTTGACTCATCCAGTCGGATGCGGACTTCGCTCTCGACGCCGTCGCCATTTATGCCTTCGATGCGGCCATGAAACTGGTTGCGTGCGCTGCTGCGCCATTGCAGCCGCTGGATGAGCTGTCTGAAGCCGGCGATGTCCAGCGACGTCGAACCGATCAGCGCCTTGGTCGCGCGGTTCACCGTCGCCTGGTAATCGGCTTCCAGGGCACGATAGAGCGCGACCACCTGGTGACCATGGTCGGTCAGCCGTGTGCCGCCGCCTCCCGAGCCGCCTGTGGCGCGGTCCACAAGGGGGCGATCGGAAAGGTTGTTGATCTGGTCCACCGCATCCCACGCCGCCTTATAGGACAGTGGCACGGCCTTGGCCGCACGGTTGATCGAGCCATGAGCCTCAATTGCCTCCAGCAGGCGAATGCGGGTTTCGGTCAGCTCGGTCCCAAGCGGGTTGAGCAAAGAAAGGCGAGCAGAAAGCGGCGTTGGCATCAGAAATGTACGTTTCAGAACAGCGAGGCAGCGTTATAGCCCAAAAGATATAACGATGAAAAGTGATCATGCTCCTATTCATCGCTTTCCCTGCGACTGTCCTGATCGATGAGTTTGGGAATGAAAAACAAAATGCAGAGTGTGAGCGCGGTGCAGAGGATGGCGGCAAATTCACGGCCGAGCCCTGCGGCAACGCCGATGGCGGCCGTCAGCCAGATGCCGGCAGCAGTGGTCAGGCCCTTCACATCGCGCGCGCTGCCGCCCTTGATGATCGTCCCCGCGCCGAGAAAACCGATGCCGGTCACGATGCCCTGAATGACGCGGCTGATGTCGTCGCCGTCGTAGCCAACCTGCTCGGGCGCGATCACGAACAGCGCGGCGCCGACCGCAACGAGCATGTGAGTGCGTACGCCAGCCGCCTTGCCACTCTGCTCACGCTGGTAGCCCAAGAGGCCGCCAAGCATCGCTGCGACGATCAGCCTGACCGCGACGCGGGTCATGTGCTCGGGGTCATTCAGGTCCGAGAATTCATCGATGACGGTGAGCCAGATGGTTTGCAGTACGTTTTCCATGGTTTTCTTCGCCGTGGCCTTCGCTGTAGACCCAAACGCCGCCGGCAGGATTCGCTATTGCCTCCCGGCGCGTTGCGCCTTCCGTCCTGCGCCCTATCGAGCGCGTCATCTATAAGTGAACGATGAGCGGAGCGTCGGCTCTGAAATAGCAACCCCATCACGCTGCACTACGCGCCCGCTGTCGCCACGACAACCGGGTTCCGGGCGAGGCGCTCGCAGCACGAACAAGGTGATCTCTCGCTATGGCGAAACCTGATCCGGATTACGTCCAATGGCTGGTCGAGCAGTCGATGCTCGAGACGGCGAACCAACGCTCACGGTTGTATGCCGGTCAGGGCCGGCTGTGGCAGCACCCGTACGCTCAGGCGCGGCCGCGTGCTGTCACAGCCGTGGCGTCCGTCTGGTTCACCGCGTACCCGCCGTCCGTGATCGTGCCCGAGGGGCAGTCCGTACTGGAGGCACTCGGGAACGACGACGTCTGGTCTGCGCTTTCGGAGCTTGGGGTGCAAGGCATTCATACGGGCCCGATGAAGCATTCAGGCGGCTTGAGTGGCCGTCGCTATACCCCAACCATCGACGGCAACTTCGACCGTATCGGCCTGACCATTGACGACCGCTTCGGGAGCGAAGAGGCCTTCATTCGGCTGAGTCGCGTCGCGGCGGCGCATAACGCTGTCGTCATCGACGACACCATCCCCTCCCATACCGGCAAGGGGGCGGACTTCCGCCTGGCCGAGATGGCCTACGAGGAATATCCCGGCCTCTACCACATGGTTGAGATCCAGGAGGCGGACTGGGAGCTTTTGCCGGACGTGCCCGAAGGGCGCGATGCAGTGAACCTGCTGCCGGACGTGGTCGATGCACTGCGCGACAAGCACTACATCGTAGGCCAGCTGCAGCGGGTGATCTTCTTCGAGCCTGGGGTAAAGGAAACCGACTGGAGCGCAACGCCGCCGATCACGGGTGTGGACGGCAAGACGCGGCGCTGGGTTTACCTGCATTACTTCAAGGAAGGTCAGCCCTCGCTGAACTGGCTCGATCCGACCTTTGCTGCGCAGCGCATGGTCATCGGCGACGCATTGCATTCAATCGATGTGCTCGGCGCCCGCGGCTTGCGGTTGGACGCCAACGGCTTTCTTGGCGTCGAAAAGCGGCCCCACGGTGGACATGCCTGGTCCGAAAGCCATCCGCTGTCCGTGACCGGTAACCAGTTGCTCGGTGGCATGGTACGCAAGGCCGGTGGTTTCAGCTTCCAGGAGCTGAACCTGACATTGGACGATATTGCCTCGATGTCTCATGGCGGCGCAGACCTCACCTATGACTTCGTCACCCGTCCTGCCTACCAGCACGCGTTGGTCACCGGCGACGTCGAATTCCTGCGCCTGATGCTGCACGAGATGCACAACTTCGGTATCGACCCGGTATCGCTGATCCATGCCATGCAGAACCACGACGAGCTGACGCTCGAACTGGTGCACTTCTGGACGCTGCATGCGAACGACACCTATCACTACAAGGGGCAGAGCCTGCCGGGCAACATCCTCCGCGAACATGTCCGCACGGAAATGTACGAACGGCTGACCGGCGAGCACGCGCCCTACAACCTCAAGTTCGTGACCAATGGGGTCGCCTGCACCACCACGAGCATCATCACAGCCACACTCGGGATTCGGGACCTCGACGCGATCACCGACGAGGACCTCAAGAAAATCCGCCAGATGCACCTACTGCTGGTCATGTACAACGCCATGCAGCCGGGTGTGTTCGCAATCTCCGGCTGGGACCTGGTCGGCGCGCTGCCACTCGCGGCCGAGCAGGTCGAGGAGTTGATGCGCGACGGAGACACCCGGTGGATCAACCGGGGCGGCTATGACCTGGGCGATCTGGACCCGGATGCTGTTTTGTCGGCCGAAGGGATTCCGAAGGCACGTTCGCTCTACGGCAGCCTGGTCGAACAGCTCAGGGAGCCCGGCTCCTTTGCCTGTCAGGTCAAGCGCATCCTGGCCGTACGACGCTCGTATGGCGTGGCGTCGGCCAAGCAGATCATGGTGCCGATGACCGAGCATCCCTCGCTGCTGGTCATGGTGCATGAACTGCCGGCCGGCCGCGGCATCCAGGTAACGGCGCTTAACTTCGGGCCGGAGCCACTCAGTGAGGTTCTGCATTTCCCGGACATCGAACCGGGACCGGTCGTGGACATCATCACAGAGCGTCTGGAGGGTGACCTGTCGCCCGAAGGGGACTTCCGGATCGAGCTCGAAGGCTATGAAGCCCTGGCGCTGCGCGTAGTGTCCAACGTCCCGATCAGTTGATCGGGGCGCCGGCCTCTTCATCGGCGATGACGGCGTCGAGCGCCGCGCGCGTGTCTTCCAGCTGCACCAGCGAGGCCTGGTGCGCGGCGAGCGCATCGCGGTGTTTGATGGCGGTCAGAATCGCCTTGTGGCGCGGCAGCGTGAGCGCCTGAAGGTTCGGGCGGTTGCTCGAGAATCGAATCGACTCGCGTAGCGCGATCGAGAGCATGTTGCTGAGGTAGACGAGCAGGTCGTTGTGCGTCGCTTCGGCCACGCTGCGGTGGAAGTCGAGATCCGGCTGCAGCATCTCCTCGCGCGTGGTCGCCTGTTCCATACGGAGGTAGGCATCTTCGATGGCCGCAATGTCATCGGGATTCGCCGTAGTGGCCGCCAATGAGCATACCGACGGCTCGATGATGCGGCGCACACCAACAAGGGTATTGAAAAACTCGCTATGGGGCGTGCTCTCGACAAGCCAGTAGAGCACGTCCGGATCCAGCAGGTGCCAGTCCTTCCGGGGCCGCACCAGCGTCCCAACCCGCGGCTTTGGAACTGCCAGCCCCTTTGCCACCAGAACACGAATCGCTTCCCGGACGACAGGACGACTGACGCCGTACTGCTCGCAGAGGGTGGCTTCCAGCGGAAGTTTTTCGTCGGGCTTCAACTCGCCAGAGACGATGCGCTTACCCAGCTCCTGGACGATATTGGCGTGACGACTCTTGCGGGGCTTGGGGCGCTTGTAGTCCATGGGGGAGGCTTTTAGAGAGGTGGGGGGATCATAGCATTGAGGCAGGGGATGGATTCAGCCCGTGTGGCGGTCGGCGCGATCGATGAGGACGATAGGCCTATTTCCGGAGAGAAAAGTAGGGCGGGTGAAACCCGCGGATGTCCTGCGCTGTTACCGGCCGCTAGTCAGCCAGGTAGGGTGGATTAGGCAGGTAGGGTGGATTAGCGACGCGTAATCCACCGAGCGCTTGGCGCCGCAACGGTGAACCCTGGCCTGAGTGCACTGGCTCATGGAGCAGCGTCGTCATGATCTGGACCTTATGTATTGATCGCGAATCGTTCGAGGTGAACGGTGGAAGCCCTTCGGGATTCCACCCTACGCCCTATGCAATCGGTTTTCCGCCTTTTGAATACAAAGCACCATCGTCTGGACGACGCATGGGGTCCCCTTCAGGAGGCTGAGTGGAGTTGTTGTGTAAAGGGTTGAGCGACATGGATGTCGCGAGAGTTGCGATGGGCCAAGGATGGCCCTTCGCAGCGTGCCCTTGAAGCAACGACGGAGCGAGGGTACCCGGAGCGTAGCGAAGGGCCGTATGTTGGGGCGGCGTTCTTTTGGGTTACCTTTTCTTGGCCGTTCAAGAAAAGGTAACTCGGCCGTAAGGGCCGAAATCTAACGCCGACATACCCGCATTTCTGGATGTGCCCACGCTGTGATCATCTAACGCTGCGAAGCAACTAGGGTAGCGAAGCGTAATCCACCGAGCGATTGGCGCCGCAACGGGAAGCCATGGCCTACATGCACTATCCGTAGAGCAGCGCGGTCAGAATCTGGCAGATACGTGATGATTGGGGTCGTACGAGGTAAACGGTGGAAGCCCCTTGGAATTCCACCCTACGGCCTGTCCGTAGAGCAGCATGGTCAGGATCTGCAGCTACCTGATGATCGGGGCCGTACGAGGTAAACGGTGGAAGCCCTTCGGGATTCCACCCTACATGGGCGCGACCTCAATGCGAGTGCCTGGGCACCTCCGACCCCCGGCATCCCACCAAAAAGTCGAAATCACACCCTTCATCCGCCTGCAGCACATGATCGATGTATAACCGGCGATACCCACCATCCCACAGCAGCGGTGCGGGGGGTGGGATGTCTCGCAGGCGCGCTTCGAGCTCCTCGGCACTGACCTCCAGATTCAGCACCCCGGCATAGGCGTCCAGCTCGATCATGTCGCCATTGCGAACCGCCGCGAGTGGGCCGCCGGCCGCGGCTTCGGGAGCAACATGCAAGACCACGGTGCCGTATGCCGTGCCGCTCATGCGCGCATCCGAGATGCGGACCATGTCGGTGATGCCCTTCGCCAGCAGCTTCGGCGGCAGGCCCATGTTGCCGACCTCGGCCATGCCCGGATAACCCTTCGGCCCGGCATTCTTCATCACCAGAACGCAGGTCTCGTCGACGTCCAGCTCCGGGTCGGCGATGCGGGCCTTGTAGTCATCGAAGTTCTCGAACACGACCGCCCGGCCGCGGTGGCGCATGAGTTCGGGGGAGGCGGCGGACGGCTTCAACACCGCGCCCTTCGGCGCAAGATTTCCGCGCAGGACGCAGATGCCGCCGTCGTCACGAATCGGATTGTCGAGCGTGCGGATGACTTCATCCTTGCCATAGATCGGCGCGTTGGCGCAGTTCTCCCAGAGCGTCCGGCCATTCACCGTGAGCGCCTCGGGGTTGGGTAGCAGGTTGGCTTCGCCCAGGCGTCGGATGACGGCGGGCAGGCCACCGTCGTAGTAGAACTCTTCCATGAGGAAGCGCCCGGATGGCTGCAGGTCGACGATGGTTGGCGTCCCGCGGCCGACGCGGGTCCAGTCGTCGAGGTCCAGGTCCACGCCAATCCGGCCGGCAATCGCTTTCAGATGAATGACCGCGTTGGTCGACCCGCCAATGGCGGCATTGACCCGGATCGCGTTCTCGAAGGCTTCGCGTGTGAGGACCTTCGACAGGCGCAGGTCTTCATTGACCATGTCGACGATGCGCATGCCGGACAGGTGCGCCAATACATAACGGCGAGCGTCCACCGCCGGAATTGCAGCGTTGTGAGGAAGAGAGGTCCCCAGTGCCTCAGCCATGCAGGCCATGGTGGACGCGGTGCCCATGGTGTTGCAGGTCCCGGCCGAACGGGACATGCCAGCCTCGGCGGAGAGGAACTCGTCCAGGTCGATCAGGCCGCCCTTATAGGCCTCGTGCATCTGCCAGACAATGGTCCCGGCGCCGATGTCGCGCCCGCGGTGCTTGCCATTGAGCATGGGCCCGCCGGTGACCACGATTGCCGGAACATCACAACTCGCTGCGCCCATCAGCAGCGCGGGCGTGGTCTTGTCGCAGCCGGTGAGCAGCACGACACCATCGACCGGATTACCGCGAATGGCCTCCTCCACATCCATGCTCGCAAGGTTGCGTGTCAGCATGGCCGTTGGCCGCAGGTTGGACTCGCCATTGGAGAACACGGGGAATTCGACCGGGTAACCGCCGGCCTCCAATACGCCTTTCTTCACATGCTCGGCAATCTTGCGGAAGTGCGCGTTGCACGGCGTCAGTTCCGACCAGGTATTACAGATACCAATGATCGGCTTGCCCTGGAACTCATGGTCGGGGATGCCCTGATTCTTCATCCAGCTTCGGTACATGAAGCCGTTCTTGTCGGTCGTTCCAAACCAGGCTGCAGAGCGGAGAGGGCGTTTCGGCTGGGTCATGGCAAACTCTCTTTTTGTATTACTAATAGGAGTTGGTGCGCCGAATGTACCCTTCGATTTCTTCTTTTTGAAGGCTTGTTGATGAAAAAGTAATACTTTATAGTCCGGCGACATAGGCAGACACATCTGCCAGTAGTTGTAAGGTCCGAACAAAAACAACGGAGACCGCAACATGAAATCCGAAGCGCAGCTGATCCGCCAGATCACGCTCAAGCTGATTCCGTTTCTCGTTCTGTTGTACCTGATCGCCTATGTCGATCGCTCAGCCGTGGGCTTTGCCAAGCTGCACATGGGCGCTGACGTTGGCATCGGTGATGCCGCCTATGGACTTGGGGCCGGGCTCTTCTTCATCGGCTACTTCATCTTTGAAGTGCCCAGCAATCTGATGCTGGAGCGCTTTGGCGCCCGACGTTGGTTCGCCCGGATCCTGATCACCTGGGGCCTCATCACAATGGCCATGGCGCTCATCCAGGGCCCGTACAGCTTCTATGTCCTGCGTTTCCTGCTTGGCGCGGCGGAAGCCGGCTTCTTCCCCGGCGTCCTGTACTACCTGACAAAGTGGTTTCCGATCCGCCATCGCGGCAAGATCATGGGGCTGTTCGTACTGTCCCAGCCCATCGCCATGGTCGTGACCGGTCCGCTTTCAGGCGCTTTGCTTGGCCTCGATGGTATCGCCGGCCTGCATGGCTGGCAGTGGTTGTTCATCGTGATCGGCGCGCCGGCTGTGCTGCTGGCATGGCCTACGCTGCGCTACCTGCCGGATTCTGCCGATAAGGTGCGCTGGCTCGACGCGCGAGAGAAGCGCTGGCTCGCGGACGAGCTGAAGAAGGACGAGCGCGATTACGCGCAGACGCGTCACGGCAACCCGCTCCACGCGCTGAAGGACAACCGGGTCCTTCTGCTCGCGCTCTTCTACCTTCCCGTCACACTCAGCATCTACGGTCTCGGCCTCTGGCTGCCCACCATCCTCAAGCAGTTTGGCGGAAGCGACCTCACGACGGGCTTCCTTTCTTCCGTGCCGTACCTGTTCGGCATCCTGGGCCTTTTGATTGTACCGCGCAGCTCGGATCGCCTGAACGACCGCTACGGCCATCTCGGCGTGCTCTATGCCCTGGGCGCGACGGCGATGTTCATGAGTGCCTGGCTCACCGCTCCGGTACTTCAACTGGCGGCATTGTCCCTCGTCGCCTTCAGCCTGTTCTCGATCACGGCCCTGTTCTGGACCCTGCCGGGGCGATTCTTTGTCGGTGCCAGTGCAGCAGCCGGCATCGCGTTGATCAACTCGGTCGGCAACCTCGGCGGTTATCTCGGGCCGTTCGGCATCGGCGCACTCAAGGAATACACCGGGCAGATGAGTTCGGGCCTGTACTTCCTGGCGCTGGTGCTGGTGTTTGGCTTGTTGTTGACGGCGATCGTTTACCAGCGGCTGGAACGCCGCCAGGCGCGTGAAAGTGTGACGAACGATGCGCACCACGGGCGCGCCTGATTGAAATCATTATGCGGGGGAAGTCGCATGCGACTGATTCAATTCGAACTCAACAGTGGCGAGCGCCGCGTCGGTCTGGTCGACGGGCACAGTGCAAAACAAGTCGCGGGCGTCTCCAGCGTGCGCGAGCTGGCGTTGGCAGCGATCGACGCGGGTCGTGATCTGGCGAGCGAGGTCGAGCAGCGCGGGCTGGGTGCGGCGCACAGTTATCGCGCGCTACTAGCCGAAGGACAGGTGCTGCCGCCGCTGGACCATCCGGACCCGGCGCACTGCCTCGTCAGTGGGACGGGGCTGACCCATCTGGGTAGCGCGTCTGCGCGCGACAAGATGCACCAGAAGCTTGAAGAGGATGCCAACCTCACCGACACCATGCGCATCTTCAATTGGGGGCTCGAAGGCGGACGACCCGAGGCGGGGCAGGTGGGTGCTCAGCCTGAATGGTTCTACAAGGGCGACGGCAGTTGCGTGGTGCGTCCGGGCGCGGCGTTGCCCATGCCGCGCTTTGCCGAAGACGGCGGCGAAGAGCCCGAGCTGACCGGCCTTTATGTGATTGGCCACGACGGCAAACCCTATCGGGTGGGCTTTGCGCTGGGCAACGAGTTCTCTGACCACCGAATGGAGCGCCGCAATTACCTGTACCTCGCTCATTCGAAATTGCGCAGCTGTGCGTTCGGTCCCGAGTTGCGTGTCGGCAGCCTGCCAAGACATCTGGCCGGGCATAGCCGCATCCGCCGTGGCGACACCGTGCTCTGGGAGCAGCCGTTCCTGTCTGGCGAGGACAACATGTGCCATAGCCTCGAGAACCTTGAGTACCACCACTTCAAGTACGCGCAGTTCCTCAGGCCGGGTGACGTACATGTGCACTTCTTCGGCACGGCCACGCTGTCGTTTTCGGACGGTATCCAGACGCGCCCCGGTGATCGGTTCGAGATCGAGCTGGCCGAATTTGGTGAACCGCTGGTGAATACCGTGGGCGAGGGCCGCACCGAGCTCAAGCCCGGATCGGTAAAACCGCTTTAACGCATGCTTCGCGAAGATCGGCGTTTTTTCGCAAGCAAAAACGATAAAGCGAACTAACCTGAACGATTCATCGATCGACAACAACAAGAACGAGGATGATGGCATGCAATGGCAAGCACTGGTGCCTGCTCGATTCGCCCTGGCCGAAGGGCCCTTTTGGGATAGCCGAACGGCTTCGCTGCACTGGGTCGACATCATTGGCCAGCAAGCATGCCGTTTCCGCAATGGCGATCTGCAGGCCTGGACGATGCCGGAGCCGGTTTCGGCCTTCATTCCCACGGAAACGGACGACGCGCTGGTGACGATGCCCAGCGGCGTGCATCGTCTCAATCTGCAGTCCCCGGTTCACGCGCCTGCCTTAAAGCCGTTTTGCGTGGCCGACCCTGTGCCCGGCAATCGCCCTAACGAAGCACGCTGCGATGCCCAGGGGCATCTGTGGATGGGCAGCATGCAGAACAACATCGCCGAGGATGGATCCGACGTGCCGGTCGAACGACGCTCTGGCGGCCTGTTTCGCATCGATCCACAGGGCCAGGTGATCCCGCTGGCCTCGGGCCTGGGCATCGCCAACACGCTGTTATGGACGGACGCGGGTGAGGTGCTGTTTGCCGACACTCTCGACGGCGTCATCTATGCCGCGCCTGTTCACGAGGGCGTTGACCTCGGCGCCAGACGCATATGGGCCGACACCCACGCCCGTGGCGCGCCCGATGGCTCTGCGATGGACGCCGAAGGCTATGTCTGGAATGCGCGCTGGGGCGGCGGATGCCTGCTGCGCTTCGCGCCGGACGGCCGGCTGGATCGCATCGTCGAGCTTCCCGTCAGCCATCCCACGAGCTGCGTCTTTGGCGGGCCGAACCTAACCCAACTTTTTGTCACGAGCGCGCGCCCTGGCGGGGCCGATGGCGCCCTCGATGGCGCCGTGCTGGTCGCCGATGCCGGCGTGCCCGGCCGGCCCTGTCACCGTTTCGCAGGCTGATCCCGGTCGGCGGCTACAACAGAACAGAAGGAGTGCATGCAATGGCGTTACCCCTTTCTCTCCCGCCGGTGCCAGAGCCGCAGCAGGGGGAGCGACTCAAAGACAAGGTCGTGGTCATCACCGGCGGCGCGCAGGGTATTGGCGAAGCCATCGTTGCCTGCTTCCAGGCGCAGCAGGCCAAGGTGATCGCGTGCGACATCCAGGGTGAAAAGGTCGAGGGCGTTGCGGCAGGCTGGCGCGAGCGGGGCGGCGACGTGCACGGCATGCGAGCCGACGTCACTCAGCAAACGGATCTGGATGCGGTAATGAAGGCTGCCGTCGACCGCCACGGCCGCATTGATGTGCTGGTGAACTGCGCGGGCGTCAATGTCTTCCGTGATCCGCTCACCATGAGCGATGAGGACTGGCGGCGCTGCTTCGCCATCGATCTGGATGGCGTGTGGTTCGGTTGTCGTGCGGCATTACCGCAAATGCTTGCCCAGGGTGGCGGCAACATCGTCAATATCGCGTCGGTGCATTCCACCAACATCATCCCCGGCTGCTTTCCATACCCGGTTGCCAAACACGGCCTGCTTGGCCTGACACGTGCCCTGGGTGTCGAGTACGCGCCCAAGGGCATCCGCGTGAACGCCATTGCGCCGGGCTACATCGAGACGCAGCTGAACGTCGATTACTGGAATGGCTTCGACGATCCCCATACCGAACGCCAGCGCGCGCTGGACATGCATCCGCCAAAGCGCATCGGCCAACCCATCGAAGTGGCGATGACGGCACTGTTCCTGGCCACCGACGAAGCCCCGTTCATCAATGCGTCCTGCATCACCATCGATGGCGGACGCTCGGTGCTCTACCACGACTGACGAACCCTTACAGGCCGCCACCGTGCGGCACGCGTGTTGATCGATCGATAAAAACAAAGGAGATCACCCGATGTTCATTCGTAGCCGCATGGCAAGTCGCTTCCTCTGCAGTGCCGCGCTGGCCTTGGGCCTCGCCGGCTTCAGTACGGCCAGCATGGCCGAAGAGGTCAAGATCGGATTCCTCGTAAAGCAGCCGGAGGAACCGTGGTTCCAGACGGAGTGGGCCTACGCCGAGAAGGCGGGCAAGGAAAAGGGCTTCACGGTGCTCAAGATCGCCGTCCCGGACGGTGAGAAGACCCTTGCGGCCATCGACAGCCTGGCGGCCAATGGCGCCAAGGGCTTCGTGATCTGCACGCCGGATGTCGCGCTTGGCCCGGCGATCGTGGCCAAGGCCGAGATGAACGGGTTGAAGGTCATGGCCGTGGACGACCGCTTCGTCGATGCACAGGGCAACTTCATGGAAGACGTCCCCTACATGGGGATGGCGGCGTACGAGGTGGGTGAGCAGCAGGGCGCGGCCATGATGGCCGAGGCGAAGAAGCGCGGTTGGGACATGAAAGAGACCTACGCCGTGATCAACACCTACAACGAACTCGACACCGGCAAGCAGCGTACGGACGGTTCGGTCGCCGCGCTCAAGGCGGCGGGCTTCCCGGAAAGCCAGATTCTCTTCGCGCCGCAAAAGACGCTCGACGTTCCCGGCAGCATGGATTCCACCACTGCTGCGCTCGTCAAGCTGCCACGTGGCGCCAAGAACCTGCTCATCGGCGGGATGAATGACAACACCGTCCTGGGCGGTGTCCGTGCGACGGAAAGCGCCGGGTTCGCGGCGGCCAACGTTATCGGAATCGGCATCAACGGTACCGATGCCATTGGCGAATTGAAGAAACCCAACAGCGGCTTCTTCGGCTCGATGCTCCCCAGCCCCCACATCGAAGGCTACGAAACGGCGCGGATGATGTTCGAGTGGGTCACGCAAGACAAGGAGCCGCCCAAGTACACCGCAATGGAGCAGGTCACCCTGATCACCCGCGAGAACTTCCAGCAAGAGCTGGAAAAGATCGGCCTCTGGCAGTGAGTCACGGCGCCTCGTCGAGGGGCGCCTGATACATCCAATCGACCGCTTTCTGCGTCCGGCGTGCCGGACGATGGAGATCATCATGGTGGAACGCAGTACAGGGGGCGAAAGCCTGCGCTTCGAAGGGATCGGCAAGCAATTTCCCGGCGTACGGGCGCTGTCCGATATTTCCTTCGCCGTACGGCCCGGCAGCGTGCATGCGCTGATGGGCGAGAACGGCGCCGGCAAATCGACACTGCTCAAGATCCTCGGCGGCGCCTATGCGCCCAGCAGCGGCCAGCTGCGCATGGGTGATCAGGTGCTGAGCTTTCGTTCGGCGGCCGACAGCATCGCCAGCGGCATTGCCGTGATTCACCAGGAACTGCACCTGGTGCCGGAAATGACCGTCGCCGAAAACTTGTTGCTCGGCCACATGCCGTCGCGTTTCGGCATTGTCGACCGCCGCGCCATGATGAGCCGCGCGCGGGAATTGCTGTCGGGGCTGGCCGAAGAGATTGAGCCCGACGCGCGCCTGGGCAGCCTCTCGCTCGGGCAGCGCCAGCTGGTCGAGATCGCCAAGGCCATGTCGCGCAACGCACACGTGATCGCCTTCGACGAGCCCACCAGTAGCCTGTCGGCACGCGAAATCGACCGGCTCATGGCGATCATCGCCCGGCTGCGCGATGAAGGGCGGATCGTCCTGTACGTGTCGCACCGCATGGAGGAAATCTTCCGCACGTGCGACGCGATCACCGTGTTCAAGGACGGGCGCCATGTGCGTACGTTCGAGACGCTGGAGAACCTGACCCACGACCAGCTGGTGACCTGCATGGTCGGCCGTGACATCGAGGACATCTACAACTACCGCCCGCGCCCCGTGCGCGACGAAGTGCTGCGTGTCGACGGCCTGCTCGGCCCGGGGCTGCAGGTGCCGGTGAGCTTTTCCGCCAGGGGCGGCGAGGTGCTCGGTTTCTTCGGACTGGTCGGTGCCGGCCGTACCGAGCTGATGAGGCTGCTGGCCGGACTGGCCAAGCGCCGTGCCGGCGGAATCCATCTTCAGGGCAAGCCGCTGGCGCTGAGCACGCCACGCGACGCGATCGACGCCGGCATCCTGCTGTGCCCGGAGGATCGCAAGAAGGAGGGCATCGTCCCGACCGCCAGCGTCGCCGAAAACATCAACATCGCCGCGCGCCACCAGCATGCTCGCATGGGCTGTGTGCTCAGCGGTCGCTGGGAGCGCGAGAACGCGGAAAAACGCATACGCGCGCTGAACGTGAAGACCCCATCGCCCGAGCAGCAGATCCTCTACCTCTCCGGCGGCAATCAGCAAAAGGCCATTCTCGGCCGCTGGCTCTCCATGCCCATGAAAGTGCTGCTGCTCGACGAACCGACCCGTGGGATCGACATCGGGGCGAAGGCGGAAATCTACCAGATCATCCATTCGCTCGCGGCGGACGGTATCGCGGTAATCGTCGTGTCGAGCGACCTCATGGAGGTGATCGGCATATCCGACCGAATCCTGGTGATGAGCGAGGGCGCGCTGACCGGCGAAGTCCTCCATGACGACGCAGACGAATCCCGCCTGCTGAACCTGGCCCTGCCGCGCAAGCGTGCGTGAATCCACAAGAACAATCGCATCGAGGTGCCCATGACTCCCCAAGACAGCGCGCTCACCGGCGCACCCCGGCGGCAGCTGAACCTGCGCCGTTTCTTCAACGACTGGGCCATGCCATTGGCCGCCCTGTTGATCTTCATGCTCTCGGCCGTGTTCATCGAGAACTTCCTCTCGCCCTTGAACATGCGCGGCCTGGGTCTTGCCATTTCAACGGTTGGGATTGCCGCATGCACCATGCTGTACTGCCTGGCGTCCGGGCATTTTGACCTGTCGGTGGGCTCCGTCGTGGCCTGTTCCGGCGTGGTGGCAGCCGTGGTGATGCGTGATACGGGCAGCGTGCCGCTGGGTGTCGCCGCGGCCCTGGCATTGGGGCTGTGCGTGGGGCTGGTGAACGGGATCGTCATCGCCAAGCTACGCATCAATGCACTCATTACCACGCTCGCGACCATGCAGATCGTCCGCGGGCTGGGCTACATCTTTTCCAACGGCAAGGCCGTGGGCGTGATGCAGCCGGAATTCTTCTGGTTTGGTAACGGCATGCTGCTTGGCGTGCCGGTACCGATCGTCATCACCGTGCTGTGCTTCATCTTCTTCGGCTGGCTGCTGAACTACACCACCTTCGGCCGCAACACCATGGCCATCGGCGGCAACCAGGAAGCTGCGCTACTGGCGGGCGTCCAGGTCGATCGCACCAAGATCATCATCTTTACCGTTCACGGCCTGGTTGCCGCATTGGCGGGCGTGGTGCTGGCGTCGCGGATGACGTCTGGCCAGCCCATGATCGGACAGGGGTTCGAGCTGACCGTGATCTCCGCGTGTGTGCTCGGTGGCGTGTCGCTGGCCGGCGGTGTCGGCATGATCCGCCATGTGATCGCGGGTGTGCTGATCCTCGCGATCATTGAGAACGCCATGAACCTCAAGAACATCGACACGTTTTACCAGTACGTCATCCGCGGCACGATCCTGCTGCTTGCGGTGATCATCGACCGTCTGAAACACCGTTGAGCGGAGACTGACCATGACAAGAACGAACGGTAACGCAAGCCCGGCATTGGGTTTGATGACGGCAGGTACGCTGGGATGGGCATTGATGATGAGCGCTACTGTCAGCGCCGCCGGGCTGTCCGGTGAGCAAGGGACCTTCGACCGGATGCCGGACGGCACCGAGATTGCCCAGTACACCCTGCGCAACAGCCAGGGTATGGAGGCCGTCGTCATCGCCTATGGCGCGACGCTGCAGGCGCTCAAGGCGCCGGACCGTCAGGGCAAGATCGACGATATCGTGCTGGGTTTCGACGACATGGCCGGCTACCAGGCCAACGGGACGGTCTACTTCGGCGCTACGATCGGGCGCTTCGGCAACCGCCTGGATGGCGGCACGTTCGAGCTGGATGGCACGAAGTATCAGGTGCCACAGAACGACGGCAATAATGCACTGCACGGCGGGACTCAGGGCTTCGACAAGCGCGTGTGGACCATGCAGCCGCATGATGAGAACGGCTGGGTCGGCGTCGAGCTGACGTACGTGTCGCCCGATGGTGAGATGGGCTTCCCTGGTACGCTGACCACGCATGTGATCTACAGCCTCAACGAGGAAAACGAACTGCGCATCCAGTATCGCGCGACGACCAACAAGCCTACGGTTCTCAATCTGACCAACCACAGCTACTTCAACCTGGCCGGCGCAGGCAGCGGCACGGTCCTGGACCAGGTCATGCGCATGGACGCCTCGCATTACACGCCGGTCAACAAAAACCTGATTCCCACGGGTGAGCTGGCGCCGGTCGCAGCGACGCCCATGGATTTCCGCAAGGCAACGCCGCTAGGCCAACACATCCGTGACGATCACCAGCAGCTCGAGTATGCCGAGCCCAAGCAGCGCGGCTTCGATTTCAACTGGGTGCTCGATACCAAGGGCGACGTGAAGCGTGTCGCGGCCGAGGCGCATGATCCGAAAACGGGGCGACTGCTGCAGCTCTACACCACCGAGCCTGGGGTTCAGCTTTATACCGGCAACTTCCTGGATGGCAGCATCAAGGGCAAGGGCGGCAAGGCGTATCCGCACTGGGGCGCGTTCACCCTCGAAACACAGCATTACCCGGACGCACCCAACCAGCCGAACTTCCCAAGCACGCGCCTGGATCCGGGCCAGACCTACACGCAGACAACCGTGTTCAAGCTCGGCGTGCGCTGAGACCGACGCCGCTTGGCGCCGAGCCTCGCGGCGTTACCCGGCGAGGGCGGCGTATCGACAAGGGTGGGCTTACCGTGCCGTACGTCATGCCTGAATTCGTTAGGGGGCAGCCTGCGTCATCGCGGCGACGGGCTGTACCCTCGCTCACCGTCCCGACGGGGCGGTTCTCAGGACCCTAAGCCGCACGCCGCCGTGCCCGGCGACGTTGCAGGGCGTTGAGTCCTGCGCCAATAGCCAGAACGACGGCGGCGCCCAGCGCGCCTGACGCATAGTGCGCCCACTCGGGTAGGGTCGGTAGCGCGAGGTCATTGGTCGCCATGTCGCCGGCAATCCAGCCCAGCAACGCCGCGCCGATGGTGATGATGATGGGGAAGCGGTCCATCAGCCACAGCACCAGCTTGCTGCCCCATACGATCAGCGGAATGCTGATGATGATCCCTATCGCGACCAGCACCATTTGCCCTTGCGAGGCGGCTGCGATGGCAATCACGTTATCCAGGCTCATGACCGCATCCGCAACGATGATGGTCCTGACCGCTCCCCACAGATGCGCGCTGGCCGTAAGGTTCTCGTCATCATTGCCACCGTCGTTGCGCATGAGTTTGATGCCGATCCAGAGCAGTAGCGCGGCGCCCACCAGCCGCAGATAGGGCAGCGAGAGCAGTTCGAGCGCGAAGAAGATCAGTGCGAGCCGCAGGACAATCGCGCCGAGCGCGCCGATGATGATGGCCCGGTTGCGCTGGTGCTCGGGCAGGCGGCGGCAGGCAAGGGCAATCACGACCGCGTTGTCGCCACCGAGCAGGAGGTCGATGGCGATGATTTGAGCAACGCCGATCCAGAATTCCGGAGTGCTTATCAGCTCGAGCACGATGGGCTCCTCGAAGCATGAAACGCGCGGCGCGACCCGACGCCTCGCCAATCATGAATGGACAGCGCCCGGGCGCGATCAGGTTCCGTGGCCCGGCAATTTAGCCACAGCGGGGCAGGCTCAGCTCATCGTCAGGCGGCCCTGCAACCAGGTCGCGACTGGACCCAATGGCCGCAGGCGCGACCACACCAGGTCAACCGAGACCTGCCGTGGCCAACCCGGCAGGGACAATTCCTGCAGCCGCCCATTGCCATAGGCCTGAACGAGCGGATGGGGGAGGATGGCCCAGCCGAAGCCCAGCGCGGCCATTTCCAGGAGCAACAGGTAGTCCGGAGCGGACCAGCACTGGCGGCCTGAGGGTAGCGGGTCTTCATTCGGCTCGTCGCTGATCGCTACGCTTGACAGTCGCAATGCGCGCCAGCGCCCCAATTCATGCGCCTTTGTCGGCGTGGCCTCGGTGAGCACATGGTTGCAGGCGACGAACACGCCGAACTCGGTCGAATGTGTCAGCCGTGCGTGCGCGATGTCAGCAGCGTAGTGCGCCTGCGCGGTAAGCAGGCCCAGCTGCGCCCGGCCCTGGTTGACCAGGTCGAGCACGTCTGCGCGCTCGGCGATGAGGCATTCGAATTCCAGGTCCGGGAAGCGTTCGTTGAGTTCGGTCAGGCGCGCTTCGTACTGGCCCTGCTGGTAGGCATCGGAAAGCGCCAGGGTGAGCTTTGCTTCCTGGCCCGCGGAGAGATGGCCGGCATGGCGAGACAGTCGCTCCATGGCATCGAGGATTTCATGGGCATGGCCAAGCAAACCCTGCCCGGCTTCGGTAACCGTGAGCTTGCGGGTATGGCGGACGAACAGTTCGACGCCCAGGTCGATCTCCAGGCGGGCAATCGCTTCACTGATCGTCGACTGACTCTTGCCGAGCCGGCGGGCAGCCGCGCTGAAGGAGCCGGTGGACGCAGCATAGGCAAACGCTTCGAGCGCTTCGGGCGAGATATTCATCGGTTTATACGATGGCAGCTAATTGGTGTTTGGCGGTTAATCCGATGACTATAGCGGCCCTTGCGAAAGAAACCATGTGTGCCTTATGAAATCGAGTCTCGATCGTTCGCCATCCGAACGTATTTTCCACGCCGTGCTATTCGAAGTGATCGCGGTGGCGGTGTGTGCGCCAGCGCTGGCATGGGTCATGGACAAGCCACTGGCTCAGATGGGCGCATTGACGCTGATGTTCTCCATGATCGCCATGCTCTGGAATCTGGTTTTCAACATTCTCTTCGATGGTGCTCAGCGCCGTTGGGGCTTCGAACGCAGTTTCCTCGCGCGGCTGTCACACGCCCTGCTGTTCGAGCTTGGCTTGATCTTCCTGCTCGTGCCGCTGGCGGCCTGGTGGCTTTCGGTGAGCCTGATGACGGCGTTCTGGCTGGATATCGGACTGATCCTGTTCTTCCTGCCGTACACCATGGGCTACAACTGGGCATACGACACGATCCGGGCCCGGGTCCTGTCGAGAAGGGCCGGCCAGCCTCAATGCCAGGCCTGACCTGACATTAAGGGGGTCGGCTGATGCAGGTAGGGTGGAATCCCGCAGGGCTTCCACCATTTACCGCGAACGACGCGCTTATCCATGCGCCAACCAAATACGGGAACGCCTCCCTCCGGAAACGGGCCAACACCCGACGATTACGCGCAGTGGGGTCTATCGTTGCGGTGGGTTACGCGTCGCTAATCCACCCTACGGGCTATACCTCGAAAGCGCCTTTGCACTCCGTCTTTGAAAGCAAGCCGCAATTATCCAAACGCCGCGCGGGGTCCCATTCAGGAGGCTGAGTGGAGTCACTGAGGAAAGGGTTGAGCGACAGGGAAGTCGCGAGAGCTGAGACGGGCCAGGGATGGCCCGCCTCAGCGTGCCCTTGGATCAGTGACGGAGCGAGGGCACCCGGAGCGTAGCGAAGGGCCGTATGCAGGGGTGGCCTTCTTTTTGGTTAGCTTTTTCTTGGCCAGGCAAGAAAAAGTAACTCGGCCGTAAGGGCCGAAACCCAGGCGTCCAAGCGACGCGGTAATGGGTAGGCTTCGATCCGGTGACTCACGACCGCGATGGCTAAAGTCACCTACCTTTATGCAGGGCCGAAGGGCTTCCACCGTTTACCTCGAACGAGTTCCGGTTCATCACCTAACGTTCAAATCCTGACGGCGTTGCTCTTCGAACAGTGAGCTTAGGCCAGGCCTTACCGTTGCGGCGCCAAGCGCCCGGTGGGTTACGCGTTGCTAACCCTCCCTACGGTCTAAGCTTCTGCAGGGCGGCTTCAGCTCACCAGAAACGCAGCCCTCTGGAAACACAGGGCGCCGATGCGGATGGGTTGCGCGGCGTTTCCACCCATGCTTCGATGGTAGGCACTGTCATCCACTTGCTGCATGATCCCCTCGGTTCCCGTTTGAACAGGTGCGGCATGTCCAGTTTCGTTTCCTCATGGCAACGTCTGCTTCTGGCCTTGGCGGCATCCGCACTCGCCAGTGCCGCTCACGCTGAAATCCCGCGGCTCGACGGATTGGCCTCGGCCAGCTGCGTGCGCAGTGCAACCCTGCTGCACTGTGACGATGGTCATGGCGGTTATTACGGCATGGCACTGCAGGGCAATGACATTTTCCTGCGCGGTCACGACGGCGTGACGGGCCTGTCCTGGGCGCAAACGAGCACGAGTCTTGGTCGGGTCCAACTGCTGGGCGGCATCAGCAGCGACGGCAATGTCTGGTACGGCGTATCCCGCAGCTTCGGCTGGAACGTCATCAGCCGCATTTCCTCATCATCAGGTGAGCGCAGCCGCGTGACCTGCAACCGGGTGAAAGGCTGCGACTGACCGTCTTCGCCCACTGTATGAAGGCGAAGACGCCACCTCGATTACAGGGCCGCCTTCAAGGCGAGCCAGGCACGGCTCTGCCGATATGTCGCTCGAACTTTATTGTTATAATGTAACCTAAATCGCCGCCGAGCCTGATGCGGGCCGGCTACTCCTTACCTGACTGATACGACGGTGTGGTCCAACGCCACACCTGTTCGTGTCCGTCGTCACTGGCGAGCCCCTCATGACCGAACAAGAGCTTCTAGCGCAACCGGACGAGCACTACATGAACGACGAGCAGCGGGCGTTCTTTCGCGCGCTGCTGCTGACACAACGACAGGAGCTTCAGGACCGAATTGATGGCGAGTTCGAAGGCCTGCGCGATGCGCCGCCCGGAAGCGACCCCGCAGACATTGGCAGCGCCGAAGAGCAGCGCCAATGGCAGCTCCGCCTGCTGGAGCGGGAGAAGAAGCTGCTCGACAAGATCGACGAAGCGCTCGACCGCATCGCGCGAGGGGAATATGGCTGGTGCGAGGAGACCGGTAAGGCGATTGGCCTCAAGCGCCTCCTGCTGCGCCCGACCGCCTCGCTGAGCATCGAGGCCAAGGAGCGTCAGGAGCGCAAGGAGCGGCACCTGCGCGACCGTTGAACCCGGCCCGGGCGAGGCTGTTCAGCCGGCCTTGCTTTCCAGCCGGGACCGCAGCGCGCCGGCCAGTTCATCGAACAGGACCTGTACCGAGCGCAGCGACAGGTTGTCCGGCCGTGTCAGCAGCCAGATATCCGTGTCGCAACCCTCCAGGGCTTCACCGAGCCGCTCGACGCCGGCTTCGTCATTGAGCTGGAAATCGGGAAGCGCGGCGACGCCCAACCCCGCGCTGACCAGGCGCTCCACCGACGACATGCTGCTGCAGCGATGCCGAGGCGTGACACCGGGATACACCTGCCGTCGCCACGTGACGGATACGTGGTCCGAGAGCGAATCATCCGGTGCGATCCAGGGCAGCTCGGTGGGCGCCTGCTGATACGCCTCTCGATAGTTCGCATGACCGCTGACGAAATACGAGCTCTTGCCCAGGCGCCGACCGATCAGGTGCTCGGGCGGCGAATTCGACAGGCGAATGGCGATGTCCGCATCGCGGCGGCTGAGGCTGGCGAAGGTATTCGACGTGCCCACCTCCAGCGAAATGGCCGGGTAGCGCGGCATCAGGTCAGCCAGACAGGGGGCGAGCAAGCTGCGAAAGACCGCATCGGTACAGGTCAGGCGCACCGTCCCGCTGATCACGTTCTCACCCTGCTGTAGCGCAATACGGGCGGCTTCGAGCGCCTGCTCGGCACGCTCGGCCTGCTCAGCCAGCGCCTTGGCGCTTTGGGTGGGTGTGTAGCCGCGCCGACCTTTCTCGAAAAGCGCCACTTCCAGGTTCGCTTCCAGCTTGCGGATGGCGCGAAAGACCGTAGAGATATCGACATGAAGCTGCTCGGCTGCGCGAGCGAGGGTGCGACCACGGACCAGGGCGAGCACCAGGGCGAGGTCACCGTGGGAAATCTGATATTGCACGGATGCAATCTTCCTTTTCTGATACGCCGATATAGCCTGCGCGTACGCCCACTTATACTCGGGGCGCAGTTTCGAATCAAACGCACCGATTTCCGGCCCTCAACGCCGTCCTGAAGCCGGTGCCAGCAGCTGAACACCAAATACAAATACGCTGCCAGGCCAGTGAAGCGATGCCTTCTGCTGGAGCGCCTCAGCGCAAAGGATGTATATCCATGAACTCGTTAGCTCCCCGCGTCATACAACTCAACGAAGCCAATACCTTTCTCAAGGCTCACCCCGAAATCCAGTTCATCGATCTCCTGATCACCGACATGAACGGCATCGTGCGCGGCAAGCGTGTCGAGCGGGCCAGCCTGCACAAGGTCTACGAAAAAGGAATCAACCTCCCGGCTTCGCTGTTTGCGCTGGATATCAACGGGTCGACGGTGGAGAGCTCCGGCCTGGGCCTGGATATCGGCGATGCCGACCGCATCTGCTATCCGATCCCGAACACGCTGAGCAACGAACCCTGGCAAAAGCGTCCAACGGCGCAATTGCTGATGACCATGCACGAACTGGACGGCACGCCATTCTTCGCCGACCCCCGCGAGGTGCTGCGTCAGGTCGTGCAGAAGTTCGATGAGCTGGGCCTGACCATCTGCGCCGCGTTCGAACTCGAGTTCTACCTGATCGACCAGGAAAACGTGAACGGCCGTCCGCAGCCGCCGCGTTCGCCCATTTCCGGCAAGCGCCCGGTCTCCACCCAGGTTTATCTGATTGATGATCTCGACGAGTACGTGGACTGCCTGCAGGACATGCTCGAAGCCGCGAAGGAGCAGGGCATCCCGGCAGACGCCATCGTGAAGGAAAGTGCGCCGGCTCAGTTCGAAGTCAACCTGCACCACGTCGAAGACGCGATCAAAGCGTGTGACTACGCCGTGCTGCTGAAGCGCCTGGTGAAGAACATTGCCTACGACCATGAGATGGATTCCACCTTCATGGCCAAACCGTATCCCGGCCAGGCCGGTAACGGTCTGCACGTGCACATTTCGCTGCTCGACAAGAAGACCGGCGAGAACATCTTTGCCAGCGAAGACCCTGAACAGCACGCCCCGCTGCGTCACGCGGTGGCCGGCATTCTCGAGACCATGCCGGCCTCGATGGCCTTCCTCTGCCCGAACGTGAACTCCTACCGTCGCTTCGGCGCACAGTTCTACGTACCGAACGCACCGAGCTGGGGCCTGGACAACCGGACCGTGGCCGTCCGCGTACCGACCGGCAGTGCGGATGCTGTACGTATCGAGCACCGCGTCGCTGGCGCCGACGCCAACCCCTATCTGATGATGGCCTCGATCCTGGCCGGCATTCACCACGGCCTGACCAACAAGCTCGAGCCGGGTGCGCCTATTGGTGGCAACTCGTACGAGCAGCTCGAACAGAGCCTGCCCAACAACCTGCGCGACGCCCTGCGCGAGCTTGACGATTGCGAGGTGCTGAATCAGTACATCAGCCCGGACTACATCGACATCTTCGTGGCGTGCAAAGAGGCCGAGCTGCAGGAGTTCGAGACCACCATCTCGGACCTGGAATACAACTGGTACCTGCACACGGTCTGAGGAGTCGCACCATGACGAACATGACCCGTGAGCAATGGGCCCACCGTGCCGAGAGCCTGCAGATCGAAGGCCGTGCTTTCATCGACGGCACCTACCGGGAAGCCTTGGGCGGTAGCGTTTTCGAGAACATCAGCCCGGTGGACGGACGCCTCCTTGGTACCGTCGCCAGCTGCATGGCAGAAGATGCCGAGCAGGCCGTTCAGGCGGCGCGCGCCAGTTTTGACCGTGGCGACTGGTCGCGCCTGGCCCCGGCACAGCGCAAGCGCATCCTGATTGCATTCGCCGATCGCCTCCTGGCGAATGCTGAAGAGCTGGCGCTCCTTGAAACGTTGGACATGGGTAAACCCATTCGCGATTCGCTGAGCATCGACGTACCGGCCGCGGCCAACGCGATCCGCTGGAGCGCCGAGGCCATTGACAAGGTGTATGACGAAGTAGCGCCGACGCCCCACGACCAGCTTGGCCTCGTGACCCGGGAGCCGGTTGGTGTGGTGGCCGCCATTGTGCCGTGGAATTTCCCCTTGATGATGGCGTGCTGGAAGCTCGGCCCGGCGCTGGCGACCGGCAACTCGGTCATTCTCAAGCCTTCCGAGAAGTCACCGCTCACCGCGATCCGTATCGCGGCGCTGGCTCTCGAGGCGGGCATTCCGGCCGGTGTGTTCAACGTGCTGCCGGGCTACGGTCATGCCGTCGGCGAAGCGCTGGCGCTGCACGACGACGTCGATACGCTGGTGTTCACCGGTTCGACGCGAATCGCCAAGCATTTGCTGGTCTGTGCAGGGCGTTCGAACATGAAGCGCGTCTGGCTGGAAGCCGGTGGCAAGAGCCCCAACATTGTCTTTGCCGATGCGCCGGACCTGCAGGCAGCCGCCGAAGCCGCCGCCAGCGCGATCGCATTCAATCAGGGCGAAGTCTGCATTGCCGGTTCACGCCTTTTGGTAGAACGTTCGATCAAGGATCGCTTCCTGCCAATGGTGATCGAGGCGCTGCAGCAGTGGCGTCCGGGGCACGCGCTTGATCCGGAAACCCGCGTAGGCGCGCTGGTGGACGACGGCCACCTGCAAACCGTGCTGGGTTTCATCGAGTCCGGCCGACAGGATGGCGCCACGCTCGTCGCGGGCGGCGAGCAGGCGCTGCGCGAAACCGGCGGGAGCTATATCGCACCGACCGTATTCGATGGCGTCGAGAACGCCATGCGCATTGCGCAGGAAGAAATCTTCGGCCCGGTTCTCTCGGTCATTGCCTTCGATAGCGAAGACGAGGCCGTGCGAATCGCCAACGACACGCCCTATGGCCTGGCGGCGGCGCTCTGGACGCGCGACCTGTCTCGCGGCCATCGCCTGGCGCGTTCGTTGCGCGCTGGCAGTGTCTGGGTCAACCAGTACGACGGCGGCGACATGACGGCACCGTTCGGCGGGTTCAAGCAGTCCGGCAATGGCCGCGACAAGTCCCTGCATGCGTTCGACAAGTACACCGAATTGAAGGCGACCTGGATCAAGCTCTGATCCGGCCGCAAGAGGAGTCTCCATGAAGAATCACGTTGGCAGCTATTACGCGGCATCGCGCAATCAGCAGGTCGAATACCCCGCGTTGACCGGGTCTGTCGATACCGATGTCTGCGTCATCGGCGCCGGTTACACGGGGTTGTCCACGGCGCTGTTTCTGCTCGAACACGGCTTCAGCGTGACCGTGCTGGAAGCCGCGCGCGTCGGCTTCGGCGCATCGGGCCGCAATGGCGGGCAGATCGTGAACAGCTACAGCCGGGACATCGACGCCATCGAGCGTCAGGTGCCGGCCCAACAGGCGCGTCTGCTGGGTGACATGGCCTTTGAGGGCGCGCGGATCATTCGTGATCGCGTTGCGCGTTACGGTATCGAATGCGACCTCAAGGACGGCGGTGTTTTCGCCGCGATCACGCCCAAACAGCTGGGCCATCTCGAAGCGCAGAAAAAGCTCTGGGAGCGCTACGGTCATACCCAGCTCGAGTTGATGGACCAGCAGCGGATCCGCGAAGTCGTCGGCACAGACCGCTACATTGGCGGCATGCTCGACATGAGCGGCGGTCATATCCACCCGCTCAATCTCGCGCTCGGTGAAGCGGCTGCGGTTGCAAGCCTGGGCGGCGCAATCCACGAACAGAGCCCCGCGACCCGGATCGACCGTGGCGAACGGCCCGTGGTGCATACGCCCAATGGTCAGGTGCGGGCGAACTTCGTCGTCGTGGCCGGCAATGCCTACCTCGGCGGGCTGGTGCCTGAGCTTGCCGCCAAGTCGATGCCCTGCGGCACGCAGGTCATCACCACAGAGCCGCTGTCGGACGAGCTGGCCCACAGCCTGTTGCCGCAGGACTACTGCGTCGAAGACTGCAACTACCTGCTCGACTATTTCCGCCTGAGCGCCGACAAGCGCCTGATCTATGGCGGTGGTGTGGTCTATGGCGCACGCGATCCTGCCGACATCGCGGCCATCATCCGCCCGAAGATGCTCAAGACGTTTCCACAGCTCAAGGACGTGAAGATCGACTTCACCTGGACAGGCAACTTCCTCCTGACCCTGTCTCGCCTGCCGCAGGTCGGTCGCTTGGGCGACAACATCTATTACTCACAGGGTTGTAGCGGCCACGGCGTCACCTACACGCACCTCGCCGGCAAGGTACTGGCCGAGGCCCTGCGCAGCCAGGCCGAGCGTTTCGATGCACTCGCTTCGCTGCCGCACTACCCGTTCCCGGGCGGGCAGCTGATGCGCGTCCCGTTCACCGCCATGGGGGCGGCCTACTACCAGTTGCGTGATCGGCTGGGCATTTGACGCTTTCCCGCCTGGATCGCCTGGCGGTTTCTGAGGAGATAACCATGTCCCGCATGCCCTTGATCGGTGTTACGGCCTGCCGGCAACAGCTCGGCAAATATGATTCCCACACGGTAGGCGACAAATATGTCGAAGCCGCCGCCTTCGCGGGCATTCCTGTGGTGCTGCCAGCGCGTAGCACACCGACGGACCCGAATGCCTTGCTCGAGCAGCTCGACGGATTGCTGTTCACCGGTTCGCCGTCGAATGTCGAGCCGCGCCATTACCAGGGTACGCCGAGCCTTCCGGGTACTCAGCACGATGCCGAGCGCGACGCCAACACGCTGCCGCTGTTGCGTCTGGCGATCGATAAGGGCGTACCGGTGTTCTGCATCTGCCGGGGCTTCCAAGAGCTCAACGTAACCCTGGGCGGCACGCTACATCAGCGCGTGCAGGACTTGCCTGGCTTCATGGATCACCGCGAGCCGCAGGAGGGCACGCTGACAGAGCAGTACGCACCTCAACATGCCCTGCGTCTGCAACCGGGCGGCGTATTCGAGCAGATCGGCCTGCCGGCCGAATTCCAGGTCAACTCGCTGCACAGTCAGGGCATCGATCGGCTGGCGCCTGGTCTGCACGTCGAGGCGGTTGCACCGGATGGCCTGATTGAAGGCGTTTCGGTCCGCGAAGCCCCGGGTTTCGTTATTGGGGCGCAATGGCACCCCGAATGGCGTATCAGCGAGAACCCCGAATCCCTGGCGCTGTTCCAGGCGTTCAAACGGGCCTGTCAGGCCTACGCCGAGGCACGTCACGGGCGATGAAGGTACGCCGACCCGGCGCAAGCGGCTCTGAACAATAATTCCAAGAGAGTGACAGAGGCTTATGAGTGAATATACGGGGGTAGCCACCGGCACCCAGCGCAAGGCGTCGGATCGTCCGGCTGACACGCTTTCCACGAAAGGCCTGGCCCAGGGTAAGGTCGGACTGCTGGCGTGCATCGTGCTCGGTATCTCGACCATCGCGCCGGTCTATACCCTGACCGGCGCACTCGGGCCCACTGTCCGCGAGGTTGGCGTCTATCTACCGGCTGTCTTCATCGTCGGCTTCCTGCCGATGCTGCTGGTGGCACTCGGGTATCGCGAGCTCAATGCGGCCGAACCCGACAGCGGTACGTCCTTCACCTGGTCGTCCCGCGCCTTCGGACCCATGATCGGCTGGATTGGAGGATGGGGACTCGTCACGGCGACGACCATCGTGCTGTCCAACCTGGCCGGGGTCGCGGTGGACTTCTTCTACCTCTTTCTGGCGCAGCTCACCGGCTGGGCCGACCTGGCCGAACTCAGGCACAACCTGCTGGTGAATATCACCACCTGCTGCGCCTTCATCGCGCTGGCCGTGTGGATAAGCTGTCGCGGCATCGGCATGACAATGAGTGTGCAGTACGGGCTGGTGGCGATGCAGCTGGTCGTGCTGATCGGCTTTTCCATCGCAGCCTTCAAGGCGGCGCCGGATAGCGCACCGGTAGTGTTTCACCCCGAGTGGTTCAACCCGTTCAATATCCAGTCGTTCTCGGCGTTCGCGGCCGGCTTGTCGCTTTCGATCTTCATCTTCTGGGGGTGGGACGTGTGCCTGACGGTCAGCGAGGAATCGGTGGGCAGCGAGCATGTGCCCGGCCGCGCGGCGACCATCACGGTACTGGTTATTTTGGCCCTTTACCTGTTCACCGCGGCCGCGACGCTGCAGTTCGCCGGCATTGGCGAAACGGGCCTGGGCCTCGGCAACCCGGCCGTGCAGGAGAATGTGTTTGCTCACCTCGCGGGGCCGGTCATGGGGCCGCTGGCGATCCTCATGTCTGTGGCGGTGCTGGCCAGCACCGCGGCGTCACTGCAATCCACCTTCATTTCACCGGCGCGCACGTTGCTGGCGATGGGGTATTACGGCGCCGTTTCCCAACGCTTCGCCAGCATCTGCCCGCGTTCGCGCACACCGCGTTACGCGACGATCGCCGCGGGCGTGGCGACGGGGGTGTTCTACGTGACAATGCGTACGCTCAGTGACAACGTGCTCGCCGACACCATCACGGCACTCGGCATGATGATCTGCTTCTACTATGCGCTGACGGCGTTCGCCTGTGTCTGGTACTTCCGGCACAGCCTCTTCAACAGCGTACGGCACTTTTTCATGCGCGGTCTGTGTCCGCTGGTGGGTGCAGCGATGCTCTCGGTCATCTTCTGGCAGACCGCCTACGACAGCATGTCACCCGAGTTCGGCAGCGGTTCGCATATCGGCGGCCTGGGTCTCGTGTTCATCATTGCGGTGGTGATCCTGCTGCTGGGTCTCGTGCTGATGCTCTATGCACGGTGGCGCACGCCCGCGTTTTTCGTGGGCGATACGCTCCCGGTGGTGACCAAGGACTGAGTCGAAGCAGAACATGAAGGCGCCCGGCCCTGTGCCCGGCGCCTTTTTTGTATCTTTTCGGCGCATTTTGGAGGGAGAAGAAGGGTGCGGCTGATGCCACACCGCCGTTGAGACGGAGTGGCACGCATGGCTTACTTGTGGCTAAGTGGCGGGGTGCGTGGCGGGACCAGACGCTTCGATCCGGTGGATTCGTAGGCCGAAGCCAAGCGAAGCAGATTGGCGTCATCGTAGGCACGCCCAGCGAACGTCAGGCCTACCGGCATGAAGATGTCCTCCATGACGCCCATCGGCACGGTCACGGTTGGGACGCCCAGGTGACGGATCGCCAGATTCCCGTTGGCGACCCATACGCCGTTACTCCAGGCGATGTCCGCCGACTCCGGGTTTACGTCCGCATCGGCAGGACCAACGTCCGCTACCGTAGGGAAGATCACCGCATCCAGCCCCAGGTCTTCCATCCAGTCCTCGAGGTCGATCTTGCGCGTCTGCTCAAGGCCACGCAGGCCGTCCGGTAGTGTAGGAATCTGATCCCACGGAGTGATGCCTTGCTTGGCCATCACCACGTACTGATCCATCCCGGCGGCGAGATCGTCCTCACGGTTGGGCAGGGTGCCCGGGTCATGCGGGAAGATCTGCGGGCCGTCGACGTCGGCAAGACGATTCAGCTTCGGGTCGTTGTTCACGCGCAGGAAGTCATCGAACGCCCATGCTGACAGCTCCCACAGTTCGTGGTGCAGAAACGCCTTCGAGACCAGGCCGCGGGTGAAGACGGTAGGCGCGCCGGGGCGGTCGCCCTCGCAGTTCGATACCATCGGAAAGTCCACTTCGACGACCGTAGCCCCCGCAGCTTCGAGCGCTTGGCGGGCGCTTTCCCACAGCCTAATAACGGACGGGTGCGTGTGGATGCGTTGGCCGGTCGGCCCGCCTATGCCGGGCTTCTCGCTCGTGCCCGCTGCCTCGTCCTTGTTGATGTACATCTTTGGTACGCCAAATCGCTTGCCGGCCAGCGCGCCAGCATCCGCCGCGAGGCTCGCGTAGGAATCAGGCCGTACGGAGGAGGCCTTCGGAATCGGCACCCAGGGCTGGAGCCGCCAGAGATCACCCGTGGTGTCGGGATCATCGGCCACCACGACGTCGAGGATTTCCAAGAGGTCCGCCATGGTGCGGGCGTAGGGCACGACCACGTCCATGGTGGGGGTCAGCGGCCAGTTCCCTCGAACCGAGATCACCCCGCGCGAAGGCGTGTAGGCGCACAGCCCGTTGTTCGATGCCGGGCCACGCCCGCTCGACCAGGTTTCCTCGGCGAGGCCGAACGCGGCGAAGCTGGCGGCCGTCGCCGTACCCGCACCGTTTGAAGAGCCGGAGGCAAAGGGGGCGGTGAGGTAGTCTTTGTTATAGGGACTCTCGGCGCGGCCATAGACGCCGCGCTGCATGCCGCCGTTGGCCATGGGCGGCATGTTCGTTTTACCCAGGCAGATCGCGCCAGCCTGGCGGAGACGCTCGATGGTGAATGCATCCCGGTGTGCAACGAGATCCTTGAACGCAGGGCTGCCGGACGCGGCCGTCAGGCCCTTGACCAGGTAGCTGTCCTTGGCGGTATAGGGAATGCCGTCAAGCGGGCCCAAGGTCTCGCCCTTCGCGCGGCGAGCATCGGAGGCGCGCGCTTCTTCAAGCGCATCGGGGTTACGGACCACGACGGCGTTCAGCGCGGTTTCGGTGCCTGGCGGATCGTACGCGTCGATGCGGGCAAGATAGGCCTGCACCAGTTCGACAGCCGTCGTCTGCCCCGACTCGAGCGCAGCGCGCAGTTCGGAAATGGAACGTTCGGTTACTTCAATCATGGTGGGTCACCACTGTGATGGCGAGGACGGCATCGCTGCGCGTTCGGGAGCGATGCCGTGCCTGTCGGTGCTGGAACGGCGCCTTAGGCGCCGCGGGGCTGCTGTTGGGTGATGCAGTGAATATTCCCACCACCGAGCAGTATCTCGCGGCCGGGCACCATCACGACGCGGTGGTCCGGGAAGATGCGCTCAAGAATCGCGCGCGCTTCATCGTCACGCGGGTCATCGAAGCGCGGCGCGACGATGCCGCCGTTGACGATCAGGAAGTTCACGTACGAGCCCGCCAGGCGAACGCTGGAAGAACGCTCCTGGCTGCCGGCCACCTTATCCACAGCCTCGCATTCCTCATCAGTCGCATGCAGCGGCCCCGGGGTCGGGATCTTGTGGACGGTCAGGGCGCGGCCCTTGGCGTCTCGTTCGGTTTCCAGCACCTTCATCGCCGCCTGGCAACGCGGGTAGTTAGGATCTTCCGGATCATCCGTCCAGGCGAGCAGCACTTCGCCAGGGCGCACGTAGCAGCAGAAATTATCCACATGGCCATTGGTCTCATCGTTGTAGAGACCTTCGGGCAGCCAGATCACCTTATCGATGGCGAGGTGATCGGCCAGTACGCGCTCGATCTGCTCGCGGGTCAGGTGCGGATTGCGATTGCGGTTGAGCAGGCACTCTTCCGTCGTGACAAGCGTGCCCTCACCGTCAACGTGGATCGACCCACCTTCGAGTACAAAGCCCTCGGTGCGGTAACGGGCGCAGCGTTCGATTTCGAGGATCTTCGAAGCGACCTGGTCGTCGCGTTGCCAGGGCGCGTACAGCCCGCCATCGAAACCGCCCCAAGCGTTAAAGGCCCAATCGACCCCGCGCACGTCGCCCTTGTCGTTGATAACGAACGTCGGGCCTGTGTCACGAACCCAGGCGTCGTCGGTCGTGATTTCGACAAGACGAATATCCGGATGGTCAAGCCGCGCGCGGGCGTTCTCATACTGCGCAGCGGACACGCAGACCGTGACGGGTTCGAATTCGGCAATGGCCTTCGCCACCGTCGCGAAAGCATGCTGCGCTGGCTTGCCGCCGAGGCGCCAATTGTCCGGGCGTTCCGGCCACACCATCCAGGTCTGGCTGTGAGGCGCCCATTCGGCGGGCATATGGAAGCCGTCTTCGCGGGGTGTTCGGGTCAGTGTATGCGGCACGCGTGTTCTCCTTTTATTCGAGCAAGCTATCGAATGACCGCGTTGCGAGGGGTGCAGCCTGCGCCTGCCCGGTGATCAGGCCGACAGTCTCAACTATCGGACTGCACGCTGGAAGGGCAGGCGCAGGTTCGTAAGCCGAAGGGGCTCAACCGGTGGAGCATAAGTGTGCAGCAGCGCAATCTGTATGGGCGTATTTGAAATTCAAGTTTTCGCCAGCGCAAGGGTGTGAGGCGAGTGGCTTGCCGGTTGGCCGTGTCATTGCAGATTGGCAAACGGCCGTTTTCAGGCAGGCATTGGGTAGGGGGCTGTCGGCACAGTTTTTTGCTCTGGCGGGTCAGGGCATCAGTTATCGGGGGTATTTACATGTCGTCCGGGCCGGAGACTCAGCGCTGTTAACAAGCATACGGCTCGATCGCGTCGGGGCATTGTCGGGAGAGTCATTCCACACGTCTTCTGGGTGGCGTTAACGTTAGTACGAACGATGGAGGTGCAAAGCCATTGCGGGCGATAGCATCGCGCTGGCACATGTAACGGGATATTTAGGCGCCCGAACAAAGGCCGTCGAGCCCGGTCAGAACGCGCCAACGGTCTCCCGGACCTGAACAATGACACCCGGCCAAGCCGGAAGCTGACCGCGCAGTATCCGGTCCGCGTGACATGGAAACTGCGCATGACTCGGCTGTTGCACCTTGATGTCGCCCGTGGGTTGGGCATTTTGCTGGTAGTGATCGGACACAACTGGATCGTTTTCAACCCCAAGGGGGAGCTGTTCGATCTGATCTATTCGTTTCACCTTCCGCTATTTTTCTTCCTCTCCGGGATCTTCTTTCGGCCTCAGCAGACCTTGACGGGTCTCGCCCGCTCGAAGTCCGACGCGCTGCTCAAGCCCTATCTCGTCACGCTGATGGCTTTCGGTGCGGCAATTGCCATCACCAAACCGTTCGATCCCATCGAGTATCTCAGCCAGATCACTTTCGCCACGGGCGGTAGCCTCTGGTCGTTGTATGGTGAACAGTCCGGCATTACCGCTTACTGGGCGCCGCTCTGGTTCCTGCCGCACCTCTTCGTCTTGAGCCTGGCCGCCTGGTGCTGGTTGCGGTTGAGTGAGCGCGTGCCGATGGCGTCGAAGCTGAGCCATGTGCTGCTGGCCGCACTGTTCGCCTTCGGCATCTGGGCGTTGCCACTCCAGCCGACCACGGCGGGCCATGGCGCGCCGGGTCTTCCTCTGAGTGTCGACCTGGTGCCCGTCACGCTAGGCTTCTTCCTGGTCGGCTATTACATGCGAGAAGCCGTCCAGAATTTTCAGGGCTCACGGCGCGTTCTGCTTCTGTCGATAGCCGTCTTCGTCGGCGGTCATGCCTTGGGCGACCACAGCATGGACTTGAACAAGCGCTTCTACGGCAATGCCCTCGAGACGACGGCTATTGCGTTCGCTGGCATTTATCTGAGCCTGGCGCTTTCCCACCGGCTGGCGCAGCGCCCCGGTATCGCCACGCGTGTACTGGCGTTTTTAGGGGAGGCAAGCCTGCTCATCCTGATCTTCCACTCGCTGTTCCAGTCCAAAAGCCATCATGTGATGGTAACGCACCTCAGCATCGAACCCGCGCTTGCGGCGCCGGCTTCCTTCGCGATCGGGCTGTTGGCACCGCTCGTTATCCACCTGGCTGTGCAGCGCATCCGCCCGCTCGGCTGGCTTTACCTGCCGCTCAGGGGCAAGCGGAAAGGAACGGTGGGCGCGGCAGTTCGCGGTTAATGGTTGATGCATGACCACGATTGAGGTCGCGGCGGTTTGCGCCGTTGTGCCCGCCGATGCGCATGCCTGTGAAGGCTCTATGGTTTCGCCGGCATTTGCCTCTGAATGGGTTACTACGCCTGGAACCGCTTAATGGACAGCGCCATTTGGTCGCCTTGCTTGGTGATCACATCGACGCCGGCCCCGATGTCCACGTGAATCGGGGTCAGGCCAGGCGCCTTCGAGGCCGCAGAAGGGGAGCACATGCGCCAGCACAGACGGGTTTCCTACCGACATATATCTTCGATCCGGGTTACCAACCGCTTGAGCGGTGACGCCATGGGCTTCCTTGGAGACCTTTCGCTCGGAGGCCTGCGGCTGATTTCAAGCGAGCCGCTGGTCGTCGGCGGCTGCTACGACATGACTTTGCATGTGCCTGAACACGGTGAGTGGGTTCGCGATGTTCAGGTGACCGTACTCTGCCAATGGTCCCGGCGCGACAGCCGCCGTGGTAGTTTCGAGATGGGCTTCTCCCTGGACAGGCCGTCGCCCGATTTCGCCACACTAGTCCAGGGATTGCTCAAGCGCCGACAGGGCGCATGGTGATATCACCCCAGGGTGCCCAGGATGTTCACGCCGACCCGATCGGGAATCTCGTTTTGAGACAACACATGCAGTCCGGGGCTGAACACGCGCGCATAGCGCGCCAGTAGCGGCCTTAGCTGAGGCATCACTGCGAGAATCGGTGGGTGCCCATCCTTGCGCAGCTTCTCTTTGACCACCGGCATGAGCTGCTGCAACTGGTTGAGCAGGCTCGGCTCGACCGGGATGTTATCAAGGCTGACGGGGCCCGCCTGCTGAGCGATGGCAAGGGCGTTCAGAAGGGTGTTCTCCAACGTATTGTCCAAGGTGAATACGGCCAGCTCCGGTCGGTCACCGGCGATTGCCGTTACGATGCTACGGCGCAGAGCGAAACGTACATCGGACGCCAGAAGAACCGGATCCTTGGTCGATTCGCTGCTTTCCAGCAACGTGCTCGCAATGGTTTCGATGTCGCGCAGTGGGACCTCTTCCTGGAGCAACTGCCGATAGACGCGTAGCTGCTGAGTGAACGACAGCTGCCCCTTGAGGCTTTCCGCAAGCTTGGGCGCCTGCAGCGCCAAACGTTTCATGAGGTGCTCCACGTCGTCATGCTTGAACAGCTCCGGCAAATGCTCCCGGATGACTTTGTTCAAGTGGGTAGCTACGACGCTGGCGCAATCGATGACCTGGTAGCCAAGGTTCAATGCGCGGGACTTGTCCGTAGGCTGGATCCATACCACCTGCATCCGGTACGCCGGGTCATGGCCCAGGATGCCATCGATCTCGCCATAGAGGTCCGGAGAGGGGATCGCCATGAGCCGGTCGGCGTGGATCTCCGCGCTCTCGATCTTCTCGCTATTGATGTAGATATCGTACTGCGATGCCTTCAGCCGGAGGCTGTCGCGTATCTGCACTTCCGGCAGCAGAAAGCCGAGCTGTTCGGAGAGCGTCTGTCGCACACCACGTACCCGCTGGGGAAGCGGTGCGCCCGAGGCTTCGTTTACCAGTCCAACGAGCTTGTAGCCGAGCGAGATGGACAGTCTTTCTACCAGCGGTATGTCCTCCCAGGCCAGGCTCTTGGCCTTCTCTTGTTGCATGGCGTCGCTGAGCGACTGAATCTCTTTCAGGTCCGCGCCCGAAGCGGGTGGCTCACGCAGTGAGACGCGCCAGCCAATGAATCCGACCAGAGCCGCAAAGCCAAGAAAAGCCAGGTGTGGCATTCCAGGCACAAGTCCCAGGGTCGCCAGGATGCCCGACACGGTGAACAGGGTCGCGGGAGACGCCAGCAATTGCCGCCGGACCTGGTCCGTTATCTCTGTGGCCTCATTGATCCGCGTGACGATGATGGCCGCCGCAGTGGCGAGGAGGAGCGCAGGAATCTGTGCGACCAGGCCGTCGCCGATGGTCAGCAGTGCGTATTGGCGGAAAGCTTCGCCGGCTGGCAACCCATGGGCAAAAACGCCGATGGCGAAGCCGCCGAAGAGGTTGATCAGCAGGATCAGGATGCCGGCAATGGCATCGCCCCTGACGAACTTGGACGCACCGTCCATTGCGCCGTAGAAGTCTGCCTCCTTCGAGACCTCCTGGCGGCGTGCCTTGGCCTCGTCCTGGTTGATCAGGCCGGCGTTGAGGTCTGCATCGATCGCCATCTGCTTGCCTGGCAGCGCATCGAGGGTAAAGCGCGCCGTCACCTCCGAGATACGCTCGCCGCCCTTGGTGATTACGATGAAGTTAATGATCATCAGAATCACGAACACCACCAGGCCGACGATGAAGTTGCCGCCAATGACGACCTCACCAAACGCCTCGATTACCTTGCCAGCCGCGCCGTTTCCGCTGTGACCCTCGAGCAGTACCACCCGGGTGGACGCCACGTTGAGCGCCAACCGCATGAGTGTGGTGATCAGAATCACGGTAGGGAACAGCGAGAAATCCAGCGGACTCTTGGAGGACACGCTTACCAGTAGAACCAGCACCGCCATGGCGATGTTGAAGGTAAACAGGATATCCAGCATCTGCGGTGGCAAAGGCAGGATGATCATGGCGAGCAGCGACAGGATCATCACCGGGATCCCGATTCGGCCGCTGCGCAAGGTGGGCATTAGGGCGTGCAGGACGTTCATGGTCGGCCTCGTTTCAGCAAATCATCGGGAATCGGCAGCGTCTCAGGCAGGGTCGGCTTGCCGCGCCGTCCTTGCTTCCAGGCCTTGAGATGAAGGATGTAGGTCAGGACATGCGCCACGGCGGTATAGAGCGGCGCGGGAATCTGCTGGTTGACCTGGGTGGTGAAGTAAATGGCCCGGGCGAGCGGCGGCACCTCAACGACTTCCAGGGCATGCGCATTGGCCATCTTGCGTATGTAGAGCGCCATCTCGTCGACGCCCTTGGCTATTACATAGGGCGCTTCGGCCTTCTTGCTGTCGTAGCGAATCGCGACGGCAAAGTGGATGGGATTCACAATGATCACGTCGGCCGTCTGGATCACCTTATTGATCTGCCGCTGCGCCATTTGCCGCTGGACCTGGCGTATTCGCGCTTTGACTTCAGGGCGGCCTTCCTGATTTTTATGCTCCTCTTTGCGTTCCTGTTTGGTCATGCGCATTTTCTTGAGGAAGAAGAAGCGCTGGAGCGGAACGTCGATAAGCGCGAAAAGCAGAAACACCAACAGCAATGCAATGGCGAGGCCGAACGTCAGGGAGAAGGCGCTACTGATGGCCGTGTAGATGTCCGTTCGCTGCAGAGCCATGAGCCTCGGGGCCGCGTAGTGCAACTGCCAGGCGGCAATTGTCAGCAGCACCGCGATCTTGAGCAGCGACTTGCCGAGCTCGGTCCAGTTCTGCGCGCCGAAGATCCGGCCGATCCCCGTGATCGGGTTGAGTTTGGAAAATTTCGGCGCGAAGTTCTTGGCCGAGAACACCCAGCCACCCGGTACCAGGCCAAAGGTGATTACCAGCAGCGGTGTGATTAGAAGCGGCACCAGCACGGCCATGAATACAAGCAAATTGTGCAGAAGCACGAGCTTCAGATCGTTCAGGCCGATCTCGCTTCGCGAGTAATCTACGAACGAGTAGGTGAAGCTTTGCTTCAACCCTTCGAAAAACCACTCGCCGCTCCATCTGAGTATCAAAAGCGTGACCAGCAGCGAGACGGTTGTGGCAACGTCCTTTGAGCGCGCTACCTGGCCATCCTGACGGCTCTTCTTCAGCTTTTGCTGAGAGGCTTCTTCCGTCTTTTCCTGGCTGCTGTTTTGCTCAGACACGCGGCCCGCCTTCGAGCATCCGCCCAATATTGCCAAGAAGTTCGCGTGTAAGGTGGAGATAGCCTTCGGACAGGTTGGGCAGTGTCACCAGAATCAGCACCAGGCCCGCGAGGATCGCCATCGGAAAGCCTAGCGAAAACAGGTTCATGGCTGGAGAAATACGGTTGAGCAGGCCGAAGCAGAACTGCACGAGTGTCATGCAGAACACCATCGGGAGGGCAATCAGCAGCGCGGCGGAAAGGACCCACGCCAGTGCCTGTACAAGGGTCTCAAGCCCTGTCCAGTGCACGCCTGAGCCTACCGGCCAATATAGAAAGCTCTGGTAGAGGATGCTTACCGTCACGAGATGTCCGTCGACAGCGAGAAACAGGAAGATCAGCAGGATGAAATACAGCTGATAGACGATCGAAGACGAAGACACGCCGTTGACGGGATCGTTGTAGACCGCCATCGACAGCCCAAGCTGCGTCGACACGATATCGCCTACCAAGGCAAAGACCGTAAAAACCAAGGCTAGCGAGACACCGAGTAATAACCCCATCGTGATCTGCTCGAACGCCGTGAGTAGGCCCAATGCCGAGAGCGGATCGATCGATGGAGGCGTGGGTAACGCGGCGCCCAGGGCTACGGTTACCGCCAGTGCAAGGAGAATGCGCACGCGCAGCGGAATCGCCTTGTGATTGAACATCGGGGCGAAGGCGAATACCGACATGATCCGGCAAAACGGCCACCAGTAGGCGAGCAGCCCGTTCATGTACCCGGTAACGGACATCAATGCGTCGTTGCTCATTGCTAGCCGACCAGCCGAGACGCCTGATGAAACGTTTCGATGAACAGGTCGCTCAGCGTGCTCAGAATCCAGTGGCCTGCGAACACCAGCATTCCAAGGGTAATCAGTAGGCGCGGTAGAAAGCTGAGCATCTGCTCATTGATCTGAGTGGCCGCTTGAAAAATGCTGATCAGCAGGCCCCCGATCAGGCTCGGTACCACCAATACGCTGACCACGATGACGATCACCTGTACTGCATTGGCGATAATGGCAACGGCGCCGTCCGGGGTCAGCATGGCATAGGCTCGCTAAGGCAGGCCTGGAATCCAGGCTTGCAGGGTAAGGATGGGTGGCGGCCAGTCGGCCGGCATGCACGCACGGCGGCCGCTAGAACGGTTGTACGCTGGTCGTCAGCGTACCGATCATCAGTGCCCAGCCGTCGATGAGCACGAAGACCATCAGTTTGAACGGCAGCGAAATCATCATGGGTGAGAGCATCATCATGCCCATTGCCATAAGCACGCTCGCCACCACGAGATCGATGACCAGGAAGGGCACAAAGATCATGAAGCCGAGCTGAAACGCCGTTTTGAGCTCGCTCAGCACGAACGCAGGCAGGACGAGAGAAAAGTCCAGGTCTTCCACGTTCTCCGGGACCGTTTCTCCCGCCAGTGCGACCATCGTTTCGAGTGACGTCTTGTTCGTCTGTGCGAGCATGAAGCCAGACAGGCTTTGCTTGCCTACCCCAAGGGCCTGCTCGAGCGTTATGTCATCGTTTTGGAAAGGCTCGAACGCTTCGGTATAGATCTCGTTCCACACCGGGCGCATGACCAATAGCGTAACGACCAGCGCGATCCCGATGAGTACCTGGTTGGGCGGGCTTTGCTGCAGGCCAATCGCCTGGCGGAGAATGGCAAGGACGATGATGAAGCGTGTGAAGCACGTCATCATCATCAGCATGGCCGGAAGGAAGCCAAGCAACGTCATCACGATGAGGATCTGGAGCTTGACCGAGAACTCCTGGCCGTTCTCTGTATCGTTCAGCTCGAACAGCGTGATGTCGCCGCCCGCTGCTTGCGCCAGCATGGGGAAATAGCCGGCTAGCGCGAACAGCACAATGCAGACCAGCCGACGCGTGTTCATGGCGCAAGCGCATCCAGGCCGTTACCTGACAGCTCGATGATCCGCAAACCGTAGTTTCCGTTCATTACGACCACCTCAGCCTTCGCGAACAGCGCGCCATTGACCTTCACGTCCAGGGGCTCACCTGCCAACTTATCCAGGACGATGACGCTCGATGGCTCGACCTCCATCAATTCCTTGAGCGTGACTTCGACCGACGCGACTTCCAGCGTTACGTTTACGGGGATTTTCCCGAAGAACGAGAGATCAGGGCGCGCAGGTTGGGCAGGGGCCGTCGCGGCAGGCTTTTCGTCGCCGGCCTCGGGCTCAAGGCTCACATCCCCCTCCTTGAGCAGGCTTTCGAAGTCGTTATCGGACAGGGTGCTGGTCATGGGGTCTTCACGCTTTCAAGGGAAGTAAGGAACAGGCCTCCGTCTTCTTCAAAGACGGTACCGCGGAACAGTTTCTGGCCGGCCACACGGATCTCGTAACGATCCAGGGGCCGCATCAGGAGCACATCATTTGGTGCCAGGCTCAGTACTTCGGAGAGCGGCATCTGAGCGGCAGCGACGATACATTCCAGCGTTACGGGAAGATGCTTGATGCTGTCTTCGGGATTACTGGGCATGCGAGCCGGAGCGGGTCCGGCAAGCCGCGCGATGAGTTCATCGGCCAGCTGCGTGTCGAGATAAATAAAAATTGACGACGTATTTCCAGTGAGGTGGCTGGTGTATTCGAACTGAACCACATACTCCCACTCGGTGACCTCGTAGTCGTTTTCATATTCTTCCAGCGTGCCCAGCGCTTCGCCGCCCAATAACGACCGGACGAAGATATAGCTGATATCCATGCCAAGGCGATGACGCATACGCTGTTCGGAAGTGGTCACCGGCGGTGTCTCTTTTCCGGGCACGCTCATGCCGCCGTAATAGCATTCGAGCGCTTCGGTCAGGAGTGCGCGATCTATGGCAAAACCGATTTTGCCTATATCGGATCGATAGATGCAGGCGGGCGCATTGAGCAGTTGTTCCTGAACGTCTACACGCAGCAGTTCAATATTGATCCGGTAGTTGCGCAGAAAGTAGTCGCTAATCAATCGCGGGTACTTGTGCGTGACTTCCGTGATGTATTTCGGGATGCGGTGATAGTGCCGTCCCAGCTTCTGCGGCTTTAGAACAGTCAAGCTGTCAGCGGTTACGCCATGATGGACTTTGGACTGACCAGACATGTTGCGACACTGCTTTCCGAATATTAACGATGCACACCGGCGTGGCTGCATGCGCAGGGCCGGAAGTGGAAATGTCGGGAGTGGTCCGCTCGCTATCGCTGTATCGCGGCGATACAGGAGGACGAGCGCCGACATGGAAGAAGGATAGGCAGGCGGGTGCGTCTGATTAAATCAATAGCTGTCAAAAGTGCATCCTTGACGCGCTCTGATGACTTTTGAGCTGAAGTAAGCAGATCTGATTCGCTGCAACGGGCGGGGGTTGCTAGCGTGCGCGCCATTGATCCAGAGCGTGGATGCATCGCAGGTGCTGATCCTGCTATTGGTCCACGAAGAGCGACTTAAGTTCCGCTCCGCTTAAATTTTTTTCCTTTTTTCCGACAGCGCCGCGGGCCAGACCGCTCGACGATAGCCAGGGTGAAGTAGTTGAAAAGATCCAGTCACGCCGTCCGTTACATGAGTGACCTCGACTTCGAAATCTCCAGCGAGCGAAAGCGAATCATCGTGGTCGGTCGTAAGGACGACGCGGCCTATTCGCTATTGGCTGCCGGCCTGAGCACCAAATACTGCGAGATAGTGGCCTTCGAATCGCTGGAGGCCATCTCAGATACATCGTTGTCGAACGCTGCCTTGATCTTTCTTCTTGTTGGCAGCCTGTCTCCCGCTACGCTTTATGGGCGGGTTGCAAACCTTGTTCAGCAGGCTCGGCATATCAACGTCGTTCCTATCGTTCAATATGCCGATCAGGACAGCGCGGCAAAGTTGCTCGAACTTGGCTGTGTCGACTATTTGCTTTCTCCGTTCAGTCAGACTCAACTTGAGTCTCTTCTCCGCCGCCAGGAACAGTCGAATGTTCCTGATGACAGCATCGTTTCAGTTTCGCATGCGGGCCGTCGTTTATTGGCCATGGCGCAGCGCGTAGCGTCGACCCGGGCGCCTATTCTCATCACAGGTGAGACGGGCACCGGAAAAGAGCTGATGGCCCGCTATATCCATCGGTTCTCGGGCAGTCCGGATGCGCCGTTCATCGCGGTCAACTGCGCGGCTATACCCGAACAGATGCTCGAATCCATATTGTTCGGCCATGAGCGCGGCGCGTTCACCGGCGCGGTCACCGCCCAGCCGGGCAAGTTCGAGTTGGCCAATGGCGGCACGTTGTTGCTCGATGAAATCGGCGAGTTGCCTCTAGGGCTGCAGGCCAAGCTGTTGCGTGTCCTTCAAGAGCAACGGGTAGAGCGTCTGGGTGCCCGCAAGGACATCGAGCTGGATGTGCGGATCATTGCCGCTACCAACCGGGATCTCCAGGCCGAAGTGGCGGAGGGCCGCTTCCGCGCCGACCTGATGTTCCGGCTCGACGTGCTGCCATTGCATATCAGCCCCCTTCGCGAGCGAAAGGAGGATGTTCTTCCGCTGGCACAGCGGTTCATCCGCCAGTATGCCCCCCGGGACAGCCACCAGAATCTGCTCACCGACGCCGCCTGCCGCGCCTTGATCGCCCATGACTGGCCGGGCAATGCACGCGAGCTGGAGAACACCATTCAGCGTGCGCTCGTGCTGCGTAATGGTCTTTACATCCAGCCACAGGATCTCGGCTTCGACGTGGCAGTGAGTACGCCCGTGACCACTGGCCGCCCGGTTGCGCTGTTCAGCGAAAGCGGCAAGGCGGCCCTGAAGGCCAGCGGCAAGTGGGCCGAATACCAACATGTCATCGATACCATCCGCCGCTTCGACGGACACAAGGCCAAGGCTGCCGCCAGCTTGGGCATGACGCCCCGTGCACTCCGCTACCGTTTGAACGCGATGCGCGAGCAGGGCGTTCAAATCGATTTTTGATTTATCAGGAGATATCCATGAGTTCGATCGAGCAGGTCCGGGGCGGGATGCTGGCCCAGATGCAGGCCCTGGCGGGCGCCGCAGAAGGGCAGCCCATCAAAGCAGCGACCGCTGAGAACGGCCCCGTTATCGGTGCTTCGTTCATCACCGCTTTGCGCGCTGTCGACGCTGAACAGCACCAGGCCGCCAGTGCAATGACAGCCGTCGATAGCGGGAACAGCGAGGATCTGGTGGGGGCCATGGTCCAGAGCCAGAAGGCCAGCGTGTCCTTCTCTGCGTTGCTGCAGGTGCGCAACAAGCTCACCACTGCCTTCGATGACATCATGCGCATGCCGCTGTAACGGACGTCCCAGTGCTGCAGACGATAAAGAACAAGCTACCTGCGGGTAGCGTCAAGCTCGATCCACGCCTTGCGCTCGCTGGCATGGCCGGCATCGCGGCAGCGCTGGCGCTGTCGGTCGTGTATTACCTGTGGCGCGACAGCGATGGTTACCGGCCGCTATACGGTGCGGGCGAGAACTTTCCCGCTGGCGAAGTCATGCAGGTGCTCGACGCCGAGGCCGTGCCCTATCGCATTCATCCTCAGAGTGGACAGGTGCTTGTGCGCGACGACCAGATCGCGCGTGCACGTATGGCGCTTGCAGCGAGAGGCGTGAAGGTCTCGATGCCGGCCGGCTATGAACTGTTCGATAAGGACGAACCGCTGGGCACGAGCCATTTCGTTCAGGACGTACGTCTGAAGCGTAGCCTGGAAGGTGAAATCGCTCGCACGATCATGTCGCTGAAGGGCATCGATCAGGCCCGGGTGCACCTCGCTCAAGAGGAGTCCAGTTCCTTCGTGGTGAGCCGCAGGGCACCGCCCAAGGCGTCGGTCATGGTCCAGCTTGATCCGGGCTACTCGCTCAAGCCGGAGCAAGTCACCGCGATACTGAACCTGGTAGCCAACAGTGTGCCGAACCTCAAGCCGGACGACGTAAGCGTTGTCGACCAGTACGGGGTACTGTTATCTCGCGGAGCTAACGGCGCCGGTGGCTTGAGCCAGAACTGGCAGGCCGTTGACGACTACCAGCAGAAAGCGGCGGCCAATATCGAGCAGGTGCTCGCGCCGGTGCTCGGCCGCGGCAATTACAGAATCAGCGTGGCCGCCGATATCGACTTCAGTCAGCGAGAGGAAACGCTACAGGCATTTGGTGAAGATCCGCGTCTGCGTAATGAGGTGGTACGCAACGAAAGTGCGCTGGATCAGCTTGCGCTTGGCGTACCCGGTTCGTTGGCAAACCGTCCGGTAGCCCCGCCCGAAAAAGGCGATGCGAAAGCCCAAACCGAGAACAAGGGTGCCACTTCGCTGCGTGAGGAATCCACGCGAAAGCTCGACTACGATCAGAGCGTAACGCACATCAAACATGCCGGTTTTGCCTTGCGCCAGCAGAGCGTAGCGGTCGTGCTGAACGCATCAAGTGCTCCGGAAGGCGGCTGGACACCTGAGGCGAAAGCGGATCTTGAGGCCATGGTCAAAAGCGCAGTTGGCTTCAGCCAAAGCCGCAACGACCTCGTGACCATCAGCGTCTTTCCCTTTGCTGCAGTGGAGGCGCCGGTGGACGAAATCGCCTGGTGGCAGGACAGCAATGTCCACGCGCTGATAAAGCTCGGTTTGCTGGGCGTGGTGAGCCTGCTGCTATTGCTACTCATCGTACGGCCAGCGATGCGCCACTTGATGCGGCCTGCAACGCCGCCCACTACCGAAAGCGATTCGCTCCTTTCGACAGGCCTGGACCAATCGCCTTCAGCCGCCGCGTTACCCCCGGCCGTGGAGACGGAGCGCTTGCCATCCCCGTCGGGCCTGCGCGAAGGCGCGGCAGGCGGCCTGGTATTCGCGGAGCTGAACCCGCTGGCGGAAATCCGCTTGCCGGCCCCTGGCTCGGGTCTCGAGTTGCAAATCGAACACCTGCAAATGCTGGCCAAGAACGATCCGGAACGTGTGTCCGAAGTCATCAAGCACTGGATAGGGCGTAATGAAAGAGACCTCACCTCCGCCGGCTGATGAGGCCAAGGCGGTCACCAAAGTGCGCTCTGGGCAAGCCCGTGCGGTCAGTTCGCTCGATCAGGCGGCGATTCTGATGCTGAGTATGGGCGACGACATCTCGGCCGGCGTGCTGCGGCATTTTTCGCGAGAAGAAATCATCTGCATCAGTCAGGCGATGGCACGGCTTTCGAACGTCAAGCAGCCGATGGTTTCCGACGTAATCGGCCGCTTTTTCGAAGAGTACAAGGAACAGAGCAGCATCAAGGGCGCGTCGCGCGGCTACCTGGCGGGCATGCTCGGCAAGGCGCTGGGTGGCGATATCACCCGCTCGCTCCTCGACTCCATCTATGGTGAGGAAATCCGCGCCAAGATGGCAAAGATGGAGTGGCTCGACCCGAAGCAGTTTGCAGCGCTGATAGCCAAGGAACACGCACAGATGCAGGCCGTGTTCCTTGCGTTTCTGCCGCCGGGCATGGCAACCGAGGTGCTGGAGCGAATGCCGGCTGAGCGGCAGGACGAACTGCTGTATCGCATCGCCAACCTCACCGAGGTGAACAGCGATGTGATCGCCGAGCTCGAGGAACTCATCGACCGTAGCCTGCGCGTGCTTTCGACACAGGGTTCACAGGTGCGCGGAGTGAAGCAGGCGGCAGACATCATGAATCGCTTCAAGGGCAACCGCGATCAGATGTTCGAGCTGTTGCGCGCGCATAACGAGGACCTCGTGGAGAAGATCGAGGATGAAATGTACGACTTCTTCATTCTCTCGCGGCAGAACCCGGACGTACTGCAGATGCTTCTCGAGGTTATCCCGCTGGAAGAGTGGGTCGTCGCCTTGAAAGGGGCGGAACCTGCGCTCGTCAAAGCGATTCAAGGCGCGCTGCCCAAGCGGCAGGCACAGCAGATGGAGTCGATCAACCGCCGCCAGGGCCCGGTCCCGCTATCCCGTGTTGAGCAGGTTCGAAAGGACATCATGGGTGTAGTGAGAGAGATGTCAGCCAACGGCGACTTGCAGATCCAGCTGTTCCGCGAACAGACCGTCGAGTAAACACTGATGACCGTCAAGATAATCAGAGGGGCTGACCGCACCTGGCGTCCGTTCCGCTTCCCGCCACGCTTCAAGGTGAGCGGCCAATCCGAAGCGAGTTGGGATGGAGATCCTGCTGCCCTGCAAAGAGCGGTGGCTGACGGCTTTCAGGAGGGCGTTGAAAAGGGCTATCGCGAGGGCCTCGAGCAGGGCCGCCAGGCAGGCCATGGCGAAGGCTTTGAGCAGGGCATGCGCGACGGCAAGGTGATTGGCGCCGAGGAAGGGCGCGCGTTGGGCCGTCAGGCATTCGATGATGCCGCGGCGCCGCTTCAGCAAATGATCGAGGCGTTCGAGGGCTTTCGAAAGGAGTTCGAACAGGCACGACGTGATGAGCTGTTGACCCTGGTGCAGAAGGTTGCACGTCAGGTAATCCGTTGCGAGCTGACGCTTCACCCGACACAGCTGCTTTCACTTGCCGAGGAGGCGCTCGCCGCGATGCCGGGCGACCAGCAGGATGTACGCATCCTGCTCAACCCGGAGGAATGCGCACGTATCAAGGAGCTTGCGCCGGAGCGCGCGGCGGCCTGGAGGCTCGTGCCCGATGAGAAGCTGGCGCTCGGTGAATGCCGTGTAATTACCGCCGAATCGGAAGCGGATATCGGCTGCCAGCAGCGTCTTGACGCCTGCATGGAAACATTGGCCGAGCATATCAAGGCTGAGGCATAACCCGTGTCGATCCGTGAGGCGTTCAAGCTGGACGAAGCGCTGCGCTCGCTGGACAGCGTACAGCTGGCAAAAGTCAGCGGCCGGCTGGTGCGGGTCTCGGGCCTGCTGCTCGAGGCGCTGGGGTGCCAGCGCCTGACCGGGCAGCGCTGCTATGTCGAGCAGGGCGATGGGACCATGCTCGAAGCGCAGGTGGTCGGATTCAACCGCGAGATTACCTACCTTATGCCCTTCAAAAAGCCTGTCGGCCTGGCGTCAGGGTCGCGTGTGTTCCCCGCGCCCGATGAGGCCTCGCTGCATATCGACGACAGCTGGCTGGGCCGGGTAGTCAATGGGTTGGGCGAACCTCTGGATGATGTGGGCAAGCTGGATGGACAGCACCGTCTTCCGGGAGAGTTGCCCAGCGTCAACCCCTTGAGGCGGAAACCGGTCAGTGAACCGCTCGATGTGGGCATCCGCGCCATCAACGGTCTGCTCACGCTAGGCAAGGGGCAGCGGGTGGGTTTGTTCGCCGGTAGCGGTGTCGGCAAAAGTGTGCTGCTGGGCATGATTACACGCCAGACCAAGGCCGATGTCGTCGTGGTGGGATTGATTGGAGAGCGCGGCCGCGAAGTGCAGGAATTCCTGTTCCACTCGCTTGGCCCGGAGGGCCTTCGAAAGGCGGTCGTAGTGGTCGCACCGGCCAACGAATCGCCGCTCATGCGGCTGCGCGCTACCGAGCTGTGCCATAGCATAGCCGCGCACTACCGTGACCAAGGGCATGACGTGCTGCTGCTCGTTGACTCATTGACCCGCTATGCCATGGCGCAGCGGGAGATCGCTCTGGCGCTTGGCGAGCCGCCCGCTACCAAGGGTTATCCCCCGTCGGTATTCGGAATGCTGCCTGAGCTGGTGGAGAGTGCAGGCAATGGTGAGCAAGGCAGCGGCAGCCTCAGCGCTATCTATACCGTATTGGCCGAAGGGGACGATCAACAGGATCCGATTGCCGACTGCGCGCGCGCAATTCTCGACGGGCATATTGTGTTGTCGCGGCATCTGGCCGAAAGCGGCCATTATCCCGCGATCGATATCGGTGCTTCCGTAAGCCGTTGCATGAGCCAGGTTGGGGATGCAGCGCACCTGGGCGGTGCCCGTCAGCTCAAGGAACTGTATTCGGCCTATAACAAGATCCGTGAGTTGATCCCGCTTGGGGGATACACGCCGGGCATGGATGGCCGTACCGACCGCGCTGTGCAGCTGGCGCCTTCGATAGAGCGTTTCCTGCGTCAGGAGGTCGGCGAGGCCGCCGATCTCGAGCTCAGCGTTTCCACGCTGCAAGCGCTGCTTCGAAGGACATGATGAAAGCGCAGATCGAGGTGTTGTCCCGGCTCGCCAGTCTACGCGGGCAGAAGGTGCGCGAGATGTTGGGCCGTGTGCAATATCAGCAGAACCTTTGCCAGCGGTACCGGAACAATATCGCCGGGCTGGGGCGCCTGTGCGGTTTCACGGTGCCCATGACGACGCCCTTGCAACGAGATAACCAACAGCGCTACAAGGCAACGCTTTACCGGATGGTGGAACTGCAGCGGCGGGAGCTGGAAGTGGCCGAGCAGACGCTGGAGCGCATCAAGCGTGAGTTGTTGCTCGCCATGCGCAACGAAAAAATCGTCGAGCAGCTGGTCGAGGCCAAGCTGGCGGACTGGAACGTGCAGCTGGCGCAACAGGAGCAACGGATCCAGGACGGCCTGGCGCAGCAGACATGGTGGCGCGGTCAGTCGCACTGAACGGGCCACGCGCCATTGGTAACAGTCTTGAAAATTGGATTTAAGTATTCCTCAACAGTGGTCGCTTACCGCTGATAACCCCCGAGTGGAATCGATCATGGACATCAGCCGGACCTTGAAGCCCACCACCCCCCCTGCGGTCGAGAGCGCTGCCAAGCCGCGCGCGTCGGTAACCGCGCAGGCTGCAACAACGAACGCACGGCCGGCAAGTGGCGCTGGCCTGCCGCTGGAACAGATGCAAAGCGCGCTACGCTCGCTACCTGATGTGGACCTGGAGAAGGTCAATACGCTCAAGGCGGCTCTGGCGCGTGGCGAAATCTCGACCGACCCCGCGACCCTGGCCGGTCACGTGTTGGCACACCACCGCGGCAGCGAAGTGTGAGCCAGCGCGAGCGCCTGTTGCAGGTCGCCGCCGATGACCTGCGCCAGGATGGCGAGGACTACGCGGCCCTGAAGGCACTGATGGACCAGCTCTACCATCGACTGCTCGCGCGTGACGTTCCCGGTATTGAACGGATCAACGCGCTCATCACGGATCGCGTCGAGCACGTGACCGTGCGCGCCGACCGCCGTACCAAGGTGCTGGGCGCCTTCGGGCTTGGCAGTACACCGAGTGCGATGCAGCGGTTGATCGAGGCCTATCCTGCCGAACGTCGTTTGGCTGTCGCCGAGCACTGGCGCCGCATCGGTGTGCTGGCGACGGAGTGTCAGTCGCTCAATGAGCGTAACGGCCGCCTTCTTGCGATGCACCGGGAAATCATTGCCCAACTGACCGGGCACATGGCCGCTGTCTACGCTCCTCGCTGACCTTCTCTTACCCCTTCCATCGACATGGATGCGAGGCGGTGTACATGTCCGCCCGCGTTCGACGCCTACCCTGTTCAATAGCGCCTGCCGGCAATCTCACCCTCCGAGCAGGTTGGGTAGTCGCGGAAGCATGGCGGGCTCCGGTGATCGACTGTCCATTTGCGATACCGCACGCATTGCTTAATACCGCCATTACGAGCGTCGCCTTTTTCTTCTGCCTTCCGCTTTCAAGTGGGAGGAAGCTGCTTTTCCCTACGTCGCCCGCGATCGTCCAAGAGGAAAGGCCTTTTCAGCTTTGGTGTCGCTAAAAGCTAACTAAAACAAGCACTTAGCACTTGGCATCAGTATTGCTCTATAGAGCGAACGCAAGGGGGCCATATGGCAATCGATTCCAACTACGTAAAGAACATGGCGACGCAGCTGGCGAACTACGGGGTTCAGGCCTCGTTGGACCGGCTCAATCGCAATGAAGCGAATTACAAGGCGCAGCGAGAAGGGCTGAATTCGCTGCGTACGGCCCTGACCAAATTCAAGAGCACACTAGGTGGACTGAAAAGCGGCAACGCGACCATGTTGATCAATAGTGCCACCTACAGCCAGGACGGCTACGCCACGGCAAAGGTGGGCGCCACTGCCAAGTCTGGTAGCTATTCCTTTTTCGTCGAGCAGTTGGCGAGCGCCCACCAAGTGGCGATCAATGGGCTGAATCCTGCTGATATCGGTAATGCGGGCACGCTCACCATTGGCCAAGGCGAAAACAGCTTCGCCATCGACCTGGCTTCCATCGACAGTGACGGGAATGGCAGCGCCTCACTTGAAGAACTGGCTGCCGCGATCAACAAACATCCCGACAACACGGGAGCCACCGCGACGTTGGTGCGTGCGGATGGAACGGTCTCGCTCGTGATCTCCAGCAATCAGACCGGTACCGACAATGCGCTGCGCTTCTCTGTAGCAGGCACGAGCGACACGTTTTCCAATGCGATCTCGGGTCGCGAAGAGTTATCCGCCGCCCGAAATGCAAAGGTTCGCCTGGGCGGCGAGTCGGGCATGCTGCTGCAGAGCGCCAGTAATACCTTCAGCGACCTCGTTGACGGTGTGAGCATGACGTTCACCAAGGCTCACGCCGCCAACGATACGCCGTTGACGATCACGGTTGGCCGCGACACCTCAGCGACCAAGGCCAAGGCGCAAACGTTCATCGATGCATTCAACACGCTCATGGGCAGCTTCGACACGCTTACCGCCAGCGGAAGCGACAGTGCCAAGCGCGGCGTACTCGCGGGCGACTCCAGCGTGCGGTCCATCGAGACGCAACTCAACGCACTCGTTCGTAACGGGTTCGGGGGAAAGAGCCTGATCGAATTCGGGATCATTGCAGACCGCAACGGAAAGCTGACCATCGATGCGGCCCGTTTCGATGCGGCAGTGAGCGCAGACCCGGAAGGTTTCGAAGCCCTGTTCACGAGCAAGGACAAGCTGCTCGACAGCATCGACAAGAGCGTCGCGACCTATACCAGCAGCGCGAACGGACTGCTGAAGAACCGGATGGACACGCTCGACCAGAACCTGCGCCGTAGCAACGAGCAGTTCGAACAGCTTCAGCAGCAGTACGACACCTATTACGCCCGCTACCTGCGGCAGTTCACCACCATGATGCAGACGATGCAGGCGATGGAACAAACCAACGGCCTGTTCTCTATGTACGGGACAGATCAATGAACCCCTACCATGAAAACTACGACAGTTATCGCTCTGTCGATCTCGAGGCGCGTGCTGCTTCCGCCTCGCCTTACGAACTCGTGCTGGTTCTATTCGATGGTCTGCTTGACGAGTTGGCTCGTGCGCGCGGCCACATCGAGCACAAGCGCTACCAGCAGAAGGGGCAGTCACTGGAAAAGTGCCTGAACATCCTCAATGGCCTCAGCGGCGCGCTCGACTACGAAGGGGGCGGCGAGGTCGTGGCCAGCCTGGCTCGCCTTTACGACTACTGCATCTACAGACTCTCGGACGTCAGCGTGACACTGTCCCTCGAGGGGCTGGATGAGGTCGTGAACCTGCTGGGCATCCTTCGCGAAGGCTGGGAAGGCGTCAATGCAGCCCGCCAATGACGCGGCCCAGCGCCTGAACCGCCTCCACGATGAGTTGGCACAGGCAGCCGACGCTGCGGATTGGGCGGCGGTTGCCGTCGCCGATGAAGCCGTGCGCCGGTGTCTGGCGTCGCTCGGCAACGCGGCCTTGCTGGACGAGCGCTCCCGCAGTGCGTGGCAGCGCTTACATGCGCTGCATACGCGCGTTATGCGTGCCTGCGCGAAAGAGTGCGAGCGGCTTCGCCAGAAGCTGGATCACCATTTGGAATACGCCGAAGGGCGTTCGGCCTATCAGCAGATAGGGCTAATCGGTCAAAGATGAGCGCAACCATGACCCCTACTACTGCGGCACCGGGCAATGCGGCGGTGCAGACCGCGGCCAGTCCGATCGCGGCGCCAGCTATGCGGCATGCCAGCCCACTGCAATCGGCAGCCACCTTCGTGCAGCAGATGGCAACAGTCGAATCGGCTCATGGCCAAAGCCAGTCCGCCATCTCCCCGGCAATTGCACAGTCGCCTGTGGCGATGATGGCGCCGGCTTTGGAAGACGCTCCGGACAGCGAGCTGCAAGAACGCGGCGAAGGCGTTGAGCCCGACACGCTATCGGAGCAGTGGTTGCTGGGAATGCTGTCGCAGCAGCAGGCTGTTTTGGAGGCGCGCGAGCGTAAACCGGGCGGGTCCTCGCTGAGCAATGATGCTGTCGACGGCGAACTCCCAGTCGTGGTGTCTGCCTCACCGGAGTCCGCATTCCGGACGATATCGGCTTCGACTGACTCAGTGGCGGAGGACAACCTGCAGGCGCTCGCCGGTGCGATCGTCAGCTCGGCTCAGGCGCGGAAAATGCCTTCCGCTGCGGCTCAGACGGTTGCCGCCGCAGGTGCGTGGACGTTTGCGGATGTAGCGCTGGAGGTCGATCCGGCTACTGATGCGCGGCTCGCGGCGGCCGATCCGCTCAACCCGAGCGCAGCCCCGGATCTTCAATCCGATCGTTCACAGACGCTCGCACCTCTGCCGGACCGGGTAATCAGGCTGCAGACGCCGGAGACGAAGTGGGGCGAGCAAATGCTGCATGCCCTGCGTGAGCACGTGGATATGCAGTTACAGCAACGGGTGCAGAACGCGACCATCCGCCTGGATCCGCCAGAACTGGGGAGCCTGGAGATTCTGCTTACCCATGAATCAGGCCGTTTGAACGTCCAGGTCAATGCCGCTCAGCCCGAAATCTCGCGACTTCTGCAGCAGACCAGCGACCGGTTGCGCCAGGAATTGGTGAACCAGAACTTCGTGCAGGTGAACGTGCAGGTCAGTGCGGACGCCAGGCATGGGCAGTCTGGCCAGGGACGGCAGAAACACGTGCCTGTCGATGGCCTGCGCGTGGCAGGCAATGGCCCCACCCCCCCTGAGCAATCCGCAACCGATAACCCTCGCAGTGATGTGCTGGTGACGGTATGAGCCGCCCGATTTATTTCTACTGGACCCTTACCCAATGAAGACTGGACGCCTCCTGATTATCGTCACCCTGATCAATCTGCTGATCGTCGCCGGTGGCGTCGGTGTGGCCTGGTGGTTGCTCAAACCCTCTGACGTCGTTGAGGCCGGTGCTGAAAGCGCGCCTGCGGACAAGCCGGTGGAGCCGGTCGCGTACGAGTTCTTTCCGGTCAACAAGGTCATCGTCAGCGTACCCGGTGCCGGTCGTGAGCGTTATTTCGTCCTCGATCTGATGCTGCAGGCAGAGAAGGGCGATGAGCCGCGTGATTTCGCATCCGCCGAACCACTCGTGCGTAACTCCGTCGTGGCCTATCTGTCCGGGCTGCCTTTCGAGGAGCTGCGTGGCCTGCAGATCGGAGAGCTGCAACAGCGGCTCGAGCAGGTCTTGAACAGCGACTTCTCTAGCAAAAAAGCAGCGCAGCCTTTCCAGAACGTGCTGGTCAGCAAGCTCATCGTGCAGTAACGACTCATGAACGCCCACAGCGCCCTTGGCTATGCCCTCGCGGATTCAGTGCCAGTAGCCCTTTCACCCGGTGCGGAGCAGCACTGGGTGATGCAGTACCTTCCGCTGGTCAAGCGCATCGTCCGGCAGCTGTCTCTACAGGCCAACCAGGTGCTTGACCGTGAGGACATGGAGCAGGTCGGCCTGCTGGGACTGTTGGACTGTTTGCGCCGGTACGGGGAGCCGGACGAGGCATTCGGCCGGTTCGCCTCGCTGAGGATTCGCGGTGCCATCCTGGATGAGCTTCGTCGTCAGGACTGGCGCCCCCGCAGCGTCCGCCAACAGGCTCACAAGACGCGTGATGCAATCCGCGCACTCGCGCGCCAGCTCGGTAGGCAGCCCACGGATGACGAAATCCAGCAGCACACGGGAATGGCCGAAAAGGAGTACCACGAGTACCTGCTGGCTGAGTCGTGCGAAGCCATTGAAAGTCTCGATGAGCTGCTCCAGGGCGGCCAGGAGGCGTTCGCCGACACCGGGAGCGGGTTCGAGGATCGGCTGTTGCAACAGCGGTTGCTGGAGCAGGCGCTGGCGCGTCTGGATGAGCGCGAACGGCTGGTGTTGACGCTGTATTACCAACACGAGCTGAGCCTGAAAGAAATTGCCCTGGTCCTCGAAGTCAGTGACGCCAGGGTCTGTCAGTTGAGCAAGCAGGCGATCGGCAAGGCCTGTCGCTTCCTATCCGATAAAGCGTAGTAACGATCATGCAGAAAGTATTGGGTGCATTCGTCATCATTGCCTGTGTTCTAGGTGGCTATGCCATGGCCCATGGCGACATGCGCATGCTGTGGCAGCCCGCGGAAGTGGTCATCATCCTGGGGGCGGCGCTCGGTAGCCTTATTGTCGCCAACCCGAAGGAAGTGCTCTTGGAGATGTGCGTCCAGCTCAAGGGTGTATTCCTGCACAAGCGGCGTGGTGAGGAGTTCCAGCGCCAGCTGTTGATGCTCCTGTATGAACTGCTGGAAATGGTCGGCGACGGTGGCCTGAAGGTGCTCGATGAGCACATCGAAAACCCCGATCAGAGCGAGTTGTTCACGCGCTACCCGCTGATCCTGCAGGAAGAAAACCTGATGGCATTCATCGCGGACAACTTCCGGCTGATGGCCATGGGCAAGATCAGCGCGCACGAGCTGGAAGGCTTCCTCGAGCAGGAGCTCGAGGCCATGGAGCATGCGTTGATGCAGCCGTCCCGGTCGCTGCATAAGGTTGGCGAGGCGATGCCGGGCTTTGGCATTCTTGCCGCGATCATGGGCATCATCATCACGATGGGAAGCATTGGCGGCAGCGTTGCCGAGATCGGCGCGCACGTGGCGGCCGCCCTGGTGGGAACGTTCCTGGGCATCTTCTTCTGCTACTGCCTCATGGACCCGCTCTCGAATGCAATGGGACAGCGCATCAAGACCGAGCTATCAGCCCTTGAGTGCGTTCGCACCACGCTCGTTGCCCATGTTGCGGGCAAGCCGACACTGCTTGCGGTCGACGCTGGCCGCAAGCTGATCGAACAGGACGTCAAACCCGCCTTCAAGCAATTGGAGATCTGGGTCAATCAGTACGAAGAGCAAAGGGACGCCGCATGAAGCCCCGCGGCAAGGCTGGCGAGCACGAGATCATCATCAAGCGCCGAGGCAAGAAGGGACACGGTGATGAGCATGGCGGCGCATGGAAGGTGGCATTCGCCGACTTCACCCTCGCCATGATGGCCCTGTTCATGGTCCTGTGGATCATTCAGCCTCAGATGGACCAGACCAATCCAGCCTTCGGTAACGAGGAGAGCAATCCACTTGTAGACGGTGGTGCGGGGATCTTCGACGGGACCAGTACGTCCCCGCTGGAGCTGGACGGGGTCACATTGCCCACACCTCCAGCCGAGCAGCGTGCTGATGCGCGGCGTGATACGGACGGTGCGAACGCTGACGCTGGCGAGCAGACCGGCAGCCGGCAGGTGAGTTCTGCCGCCGAGCTCAAGGCATTGGCCGAGCGGATCCTGGCCGAGGCGAAGGACGTCGACGCTATCGCAAATCTTGAAGTCGACGTTGTGCCACAGGGGCTTCGTATCCTTATCAAGGATGATAAGGAGCGTTTCATGTTCCAACGCGGCAGTGCCACCCTGGATCCGCATTTCGATCGCTTGCTGAGGGTGCTCGCGGGTGTGCTGAAGAAGGTCGACAATCGTTTGATCATCAGTGGCCACACGGACGCCATACCCTTCCGCCAGAAGAGTGGATACGACAACTGGAATCTTTCGGGGGACCGTGCGCAGCGGGCCCGCGGTGTGCTTGTGGACGGGGGATTGGCACAGCGTGCGGTCTTGCAAGTCGCGGCCCAGGCAGACGTTATGCCGCTGCGCCCCGAAGATCCCGCAAGCGGTGCCAATCGCCGCGTAGAGGTCCTGTTGCTGACAGAAACGGCTGAGCGCCTGTATCGTGAATTGTTTGGGGACAGTTACGCACGTGTCGAGATGTCAGCCGAAGGCGTACGTTTTTCGGGCAACTAGGAATGGACGTGATGTGCAAACGCCCGACGAGTCGGGCATTTGCGTTGATGGGGGAGCGATTCGCTCAGCTTTGCATCGCTTCGGCCGGCAGGCATTGCTCCAGCTGCACGCGCGCATCGGTTTCAAGAAGCGCTTTGTGGACCTTGGTCATGTTGAACTGGCCGTCCGGGTGCAAGCATCTGAATTCATAGAAACCACGTGAAAGGCTGACGACCAGGTTGGTCATGCTGGAGCCCTTCGCGCCCAGTTGCGTCAGCACCGGGTACGTATCGCGCCTGAGCTCGTTCAGCATCGTTTCCGATGTATCGATGTAGACGACCTGTAATTGGCCGATTTTCTCATGGTGCGTAACGCTACCTGTCCTGGCAGTTCCGTTGACCAACTGGCCTGCGGTGGTAGCGCTCAGTACCAGCGTCGCCAGAAGGGCGGTGCCCCAGGCGACGATGCGCGCCCTGCGTGGGGTTGAGGCACGGCCGTGGCCGACGTCTGGCGCCTTCACAGCCTGCTGCAGCCCACTCACAGGCTCGCTGACGGCTGCGGACAGGTGCTCCGGCAGATCGGTGCTTTGCTGGGCTTGCGCCGGCAATACGCAATCCGGATTGAAGCAGTAGCCACGGCGCGGCAAGGTCTGAATGATCTGACTCGTGCTGTCAGACAACAGCTGTCGCAGGGTGTAGATCTGCTGGTTCAGGCTGCCCTGGCTGACTACCCGGTTCTCCCAGGCGTAGCTAAGCAAGTCCTGACGCGAAACGACCTCGCCCGGCGAGGCCAGCAGCCGTTCGAGTACACGGCTGCCGGCATAACCCAGGTCAATACGTTCTTCCGGCTCATCCTGATATTGGCAAACCAACTGAAACTGAGCCGGCTGGAATCGCGCGATTCGATGTGCCTGGCCGGTCTTCAGCCATAGACAGGCGACGGTCTCCGCCGCTGGAATGGTTGGGGACGTTTTCATGGAGGTCCGAGTCAATGGATCAATAGGCCAAGGTCCTTTCCGCGCTGCAAGAAGCAGTCATGCGGGCAGTAGACCGTATTAGAACCCGCGTATGTGCGGTATCACTATCGGGGAAAACCCTATAGGGCCGAAGCCGCTTCCCTGGCGATGCCAACGCTACTGTTGCCATGTGACAGGATGTATGCCCGTTGTGGCGGCGATGGGATTCTGACGTCAAATATAAAGTGTGACAAGGGTCTCGTTTTCCGTTGGTCGATTCATCTGCATGAGTGGACGACTGACGAGTGCGTTTTCATCGGATAAAAAAAACCCCGCCGAGGCGGGGTTTTCATCGGCCATGATGAGCCAGGCATTAGCCGAGCAGCGACATGACCATTCCAGGCATCTGGCCTGCCTGCTTCAGCATCGAGATGCCGGACTGCATGAGCATCGAATTCTTGCTCATGTTGGCACTTTCGACGGCAAAGTCGGCGTCCATCACCCGGCCCTTCGCCATGTCGGTGTTGTCCTTCATGTTGGCCAGGTTGTTGTTGGTGTGGTTCAGGCGGTTGATGCTGGCGCCGAACTGGGCACGCATCGAGCCGAGCTCGTTGAGCGCGGTTTCCAGCTTGCCGATGGTCGCGTTAGCCGTGGTATTGACCGCCGTTGTCGGGTCATCGGTGCTCGCGATCTCGGTGCCAGTCGCCGTGGGGTCTTCGTAACTGCCGGACACGGCAGCCAGGGCGGTGGTAAGCGTTCCGAGCGCCGTGGAGCCATCGAACGCCATGGTCTCGGCGGAGCTCGCGCCGATCTGGAACGAGACAGCGGCGGAGAACTTGCCTGCGCTGCCGTCGGTTACGGTGCCGTTGCTGAACAGCGTATCGCCGGCGTATCGGGTGTTCTTGATGATGTTGTTCAGCTCTTTGCCGAGCTCATCGTATTCGCTCTGAAGCGAAATTAAGTCCGCACCGCTGTTCGTGCCGTTGGCGCCCTGGGTGGCCAGGTCTTTCATGCGCTGAACGATATCGGTCATTTCGCTGAACGCGCCTTCGGCGGTCTGCAGCATGGATACGGAGTCGCCGACGTTACGCATGGCCACTGCCATGCCGCGGCTCTGGGCATTCAGGCGGGTGGCGATCTGCAGGCCAGCGGCGTCGTCGGCGGCCGAATTGATGCGCAGGCCGGTGCCCAGGCGCTGCTGGTTCGTGGCGAGTGCGCTGTTGAATTTGTTCAGGCTGGTGTTGGTGCTCAGCGCCGAATAGTTCGTATGAATGGACAGAGCCATGACAGGATTCCTATACCGAAAGGTGTCGTACGTCAGGCGGAGCTGAGGCTCCGCCCATCAGGCGCTGGTTTAGCCCAGCAGCGACATGACCATGCCGGGCATCTGGCCGGCCTGCTTGAGCATCGAAATGCCGGACTGCATGAGCATGGAGTTCTTACTCATGTTGGCGCTCTCGACGGCGAAGTCGGCGTCCATTACACGCCCCTTGGCCATGTCGGTGTTGTCCTTCATGTTCGCCAGGTTGTTGCTGGTGTGATTCAGGCGGTTGATATTGGCGCCGAGCGTGGCACGCATCGCGCCTACAGCGTCCAGGGCCGTCTCGAGCTCGTCGATGGCGCTGCCGGCGTTGGTCGCGTCGTCCAGGGTTTGAGCCTTGACGGTCGTGATGGCGCCGGTGACAGCAGTCAACTTTGCTGCCGCGTTGAGTGACATGGTTTCGGCGCTGCTCGACCCGATCTGGAAGTTGATAGCGGCCGTAAACTTGCCACCTGCGGCAAACAGGGTGTCGCCTGCGTACTTGGTGTTGTCGATGATGTTGGTGAGTTCCTTGCCCAGCTCATCGAACTCCGACTTCAATGCAGTGCGATCGTCGTCGCTGTTCGTGTCGTTCGCCGCTTGGGTGGAGAGGTCCTTCATCCGCTGCATGATGTCGGTCATCTCGCTGAAGGCGCCTTCAGCGGTCTGCAGCATGGATACCGCGTCGCCGGTGTTGCGCATGGCAACGGCCATACCGCGGCTCTGTGCGTTCAAGCGAGTAGCGATCTGCAGGCCAGCGGCGTCATCGGCGGCGCTGTTGATGCGCAGGCCGGTGCCCAGGCGCTGCTGGTTGGTCGCCAGCGCAGAGTTGAACTTGTTCAGACTGGTGTTGGTGGACAGCGCGGAGTAGTTGGTGTGAATGGACAGGGCCATGATGTCTTCCTTCGAGCGAGTGGCGTGGCGTTGAGGGCTGGCTATCTGCCTGCTTGATTCAGGAAGGCGACACGACTCGCAGGGGACTTAAATCTGGCGTCATAAATTTATCCATGGCGCGACAGCGCCGTCTAAACCGCTGTGGCTACGCCAGCAACGACGGAGCTAGTAGGTACTTGTGACCACCCCTGGCTCAACGACCTGAGCATCGATCATTTTGCGGCTTGCAAGATTGCGGACACGTATCACGTCGCCAGGTTGACCGTCGGCCAAGGCCTCCCCATTGGCGGAGGCTTCGATGCCTTCGTTGCTTGCGATGATCTTGACCGGTTGTCCTCTGCGCACGGCAGGCGCTTCGGTCAGTAAGGCGGGCGTTAGAAGCTGATTCGCGCGAATGCGGCGCTTGGCCGCTCGGCCGATCAGCTCCTCGGGCTGGTGATAGTAGCCTCGGTGTGCTTTGCCGATGTTGATGGGTTCCAGGACCAGATGCTCCGGCCCCAACGTCTGTCCGCGCTCGATGATGCCCGCTGCATGGACGGCGGGGAGCATCACGGTGGGTTGCACCATGACCGCAACGGTCCAGCCCGCGTCCGTCGGGCATACCACATCGAGGCGTTTGCGCTCGTGAATGTCTCCCACCTCCGCACCAGGCCGAACGCGTGGTTCATCCGCGCACGGCATAAGGCCGGTGACGCTACCGATGCGTTCGATACGTTGTGCTACCCGTACGCCCCGCCAGTTACGGCGAAGTGCTTCCTGCTGCACGCGGCTTTCGATGTAGGTGGCGACAGCAGCATCGATCTGGGCCTCGACGCCGGGGGCGGCGTACACCGGCAGAGCGACTGCCCCGGTCATCAGTGCAATGGGCCAGCGGAAGCCAAAAGGGGAAAAACGCTTTCCGCTGCACTTGACCCGCCTTGACGAAAGCGGAAGAAGCGCTGCGCAAAGGTGCCGGGAAAGCGAGTGCAAGGCTAGAGAAATCAATGAGTTACACCGTTCGTAAGGGCTGGGCATGGTTTCTGCAATCTCCATGCGCACTTTCTGTTCAGCCGCGTTTCGAGAGTACGGTGAATGAGTATACGAATTGACGAGAGCCTGAGCGTTCACACCCGCGCGCTCGAGTTGCGTATGCAGCGCAGCGAGATCCTGGCGGCCAACCTTGCCAACGAGGACACGCCGGGTTTCCAGGCGCGTGATATCGACTTCGCCAGCGAAATGCGCCGCATGGAGCAGGGCACGAATCGTGTCGCCACGACCGGCAGCGACCCGCGCATGCTCTACCGCGTGCCGACCCAACCGTCACAGGACGGCAATACGGTGGAGCTTTCCGTCGAGCAGGCGCAGTTCTCGCGCAACTCGATGGACTTCCAGACCAGCCTGACCTTTCTCAACATGAAATTCCGTGGCCTCAAGCAGGCCATCGAGGGACGCTGATGGCTTTTGATTCCATCTATCGCATTGCGGGTTCGGCGATGAACGCCCAGACCGTGCGACTCAACACCGTGGCCTCCAACCTTGCCAATGCCGACTCTGCCGCGGCGAGCGCAGATGAGGTCTATCAGGCGCGGCGGCCAATGTTCGCCGCCGTGTACGAGAACGGTGAGCTCACCCGGGGCGTCGGTCTGGGTGGCGCTCATGTCCAGGTGCTCGATGTGGTGACCTCCGGCCGCGAGCCCCAGCGTCGTTACGAGCCAGGCAACCCGCTGGCTGACCGGCAGGGCTATGTCTATTACCCGGACGTGAACGAGATAGAGGAGATGACTGACATGATGTCGGCCACCCGCAGTTTCGAAACCAACGTTGAAGTGCTCAATCGCGTCAAGAGCATGCAGCAGAGCCTGCTCAGGCTGGGTGAGTCCTGATGGCGACGATTGATCCTGCGCAGAAGAGTGGCATCGCCACGCTTGCCATCGATGCGCCGCGTGCGGCAGTGAACCTGTCCGACGCGACCCAGATGGAAAACAACTTCATTGATCTCATGGTCGCGCAGATCAAGTTTCAGGACCCGACCAAGCCGGTCGACAGTACCGAGTTCCTGAACCAGTTCTCGGCGATGTCGCAGGTCAAGAGCATGGAGAACATGGCGCGCGTGGCCCAGAGCAACCTGGTGCTGACGGACAACCTTCAAACGCTGACCGCTGCCGGGCTCGTCGGGCAGGACGTCACGGTTGCGGTCGACCGGCTACAGCTGAATGGGGAGCCACTCGCGGGCGAGTTCCAACTGGCTCATGCGTCCGGCAAGACCACGCTCGTAATGACCGATGCCGTCGGTAACCGAACCGAAGTCGCACTCGGCCCCCAGTCCGCGGGAAGGGTGCCCTTCACGCTCGACCCGAAGAAGCTCGGGCTGAGCGACGGCGAATACGCTGTGAGTCTGGAGACCCAGAGCGGCGAGGCACCTCAGGTTGAGCTCACCGGTCGCGTGGGGCATGTCCGCGTAAGCGCCGACGGGCCTGTCCTCGACGTGGCCGGTGCCGGCAAGGTCCCCTTCTATCAGATCCTCGCATTCGGCCAGCAGCCTGCGTCCAGCCTGCTCTGACCACACTCTCAAGAGATCGAAATAATGAGTTTCAACATTGCAATGACCGGCCTTTCGGCCGTCAATGACCAGCTGAATACCATCGGCAACAACATCGCCAACGCCGGTACCGTCGGCTTCAAATCGTCGCGCACGGATTTCGCCAGCCTGTACTCGGACAGCCAGGCCATGGGCGTCGAAGTGGCTGGCCACACACAGAGCATCAGCCAGGGTGGCGCGGTTACAACGACCGGCAGGGGCCTGGACCTGGCGATCTCTGGCGGCGGATTTTTCGTGACGCGTGCCGGTAATGGCGACGTCAGCTACACCCGTGCCGGCGTGTTTGGAACCGACAAGGACAGCTTCATCGTGAACAGCCAGGGCGCCAAGCTGCAAGGCTATCCCGCCGACGCCAATGGCAACCTGCAGACCGGTGCGGTAGGGGACCTGAAGCTCCAGGCCGGTAGCTTGCCTGCCAAGGCAACCGATAGCCTTGCCTTCGTCGCCAACCTCAATGCGAATCACGAAGCCCCGACCGTTGCGTTCGACGCCCAGAAGCCTGAGACCTACAACTCGACCTACACCACCAAGTTGTTCGATTCGCTCGGCAAGGAACACACCCTCACTCAGTATTTCGTGAAGTCCGACGAGAACAGCTGGAACGCCCACTATTACCTGGATGGCGCCGCACTGGGTGCTCCTCAGCCATTGTCGTTCGCCACCAACGGCGCGCTGGCAACCCCAATCACAGCGGTGACGCTCAACGCCCCCATCGCCGGGGCTGATCCGCTTTCCATCGCCTTGGACTACAGCGGTACCAGCCAGTACGGATCGGAGTTCTCGGTCACGACCAACCGCGCCAGCGGGTATACCGCCGGCGAGCAGACGGGGCTTTCGGTCGAGAAGGATGGGCGCATCTACGCGAGCTACAGCAATGGACAGCGCCTGGTTCAGGGGCAGGTGGTATTGGCCAGCTTCGTGAACCCGGAAGGCCTGAAGAACATGAGCGGAACGGCCTGGACCGAGACCGCCGATTCGGGTGCTGCATTGCTCGGCGCGCCTGGCGTCGGCCAATTCGGCAGCCTTGCCGCCGGCGCACTGGAAGGCTCCAACGTGGATCTCACGCAGCAGCTGGTGGGGTTGATGGAAGGCCAGCGCAATTACCAGGCGAACACCAAGGTCATCTCCACCAACAAGGAGTTGACCCAGACCTTGTTCAACGCAATCTGAGGCTGACCCATGGACCGTTTGGGTTACACGGCAATGACCGCCGCAAGCCGCACAATGATGAGCCTGCAGGTGCGCTCCAATAATCTGGCGAACGTGAACACGCCCGGATTCCGGGCCGATATGGAGCGCGCCCAGGCCGTCGAGGTTGAAGGCTATGGCTACGACAGCCGGCACATGGCCTTGGTTGGCAACAACGGCGTGAACATGGCGCCCGGGCCGCTGATGGCCACTGGGCGCGATATGGACTTTGCCGTTCAGGGCACGGGCTTGATTGCCTTGCAGGATGGAGAGGCCGAGGCCTATACACGGCACGGCAGTCTTCAGATCGATGCCGACGGGCGCCTGACGATCAACGGGCGCGCCGTGTTGGGCGAGGGCGGCCCCATCGTGCTGCCAGAGCACGACAAGTTGGAAATCGGCAGTGACGGCACGGTATCCATCATGCCGCCTGGCGACTGGCTAATGGCCGAGGTTGACCGCATCCGCGTGGTCGACGTACCCGCCGAAAACCTGATCAAGAACGAAGCCGGTCTGTTGGTGGCACGTGACGGCGCGCCCGCCGAAGCGGTGGAGAATCCACGCCTCGTGGCCGGGCACCTGGAGTCGAGCAACGTATCGTCCATCGACGAGCTGGTTGCAACCATGAGCCTGAATCGACTGTTCGAGACCCAGGTAAAGATGATGAAAGCCGCAGAAGATCTATCCGACGCGGGTAACCGGATGATTCGCGGCAGCTAACGCCGCAGGAGCCCCGATATGAACTCAGCCCTTTGGGTCAGCAAAACCGGCCTCGCCGCGCAGGACAAGGCGCTTTCCACGGTCGCCAACAACCTGGCGAACGTCAACACCAACGGCTTCAAGAGCGACCGCGCTGTTTTCGAGGATCTGTTCTACACGATTGAAAAGCAGCCCGGTGCCCAGGCAGACGCCGTCAACACAGTGCCGTCCGGCATCCAGCTGGGCAGCGGCGTGCGCGTCGCGGGTACTCAGAAAGTGTTCACACAAGGAAGTATCCAGACCACTGGGCAGCCTATGGACCTTGCCATCGTCGGCCGTGGCTTCTTCCAGGTGGAGTCTCCCAATGGCGATCTCTTCTACACCCAGAACGGTCAGTTCCAGCTCAATGCCGAAGGCATGATCGTCAATGCTCAAGGGCTTCCGCTCTCGCCGGCTATTGAAGTCCCGGAAGGCAGCAGCGGCTTTACAGTGGGTGCGGATGGCACCGTCACGGCAATCCTGGCCGGCGACAACATGCCGTCCGAACTCGGCCAGATCACCTTGGTTAACTTCGTCAATCCGGCCGGCCTGGAAGCGCTCGGTGGCAACCTCTATCGCGAAACCGTGGCCAGTGGCGAGCCGGTGGAAGGGGCGCCAGGCGAGGAGGGGCTTGGCAGCCTCAAGCAGGGCGTCCTCGAGGGCTCCAACGTCCAGGTCGTCGAGGCAATGGTGAACATGATCGCCATTCAGCGCGCGTACGAGGCCAATGCCAAGGTCATGGACGCCGCGAGCGGCATGCAGCAGTTCCTCAACCAGACACTCTAGTGATCCACATGCGCCTTTTTATCGCCCTCGGTTCGCTCGTTCTGCTTTCCGGCTGTGCCAGCTTCGACGAGCTGCGTCCGGAAGAAGACTCATCGCTCTTCGATCCGCCGCTGCCGGTTCAATCGGTGCCGACCAACAGCTCCGGTGGACTGTTCGGGGCGGGCCACGTCAGCTCGCTCACGTCGGACCGTCGCGCGGTGCGTGTAGGGGACATCCTGACGATCGTGCTGGATGAATCGACGCAGTCCAGCAAAAGCGCCGGTACCAGCTTTGGCAAGTCCGGCACCATCGGCGTTGGAACGCCGAACGTGCTGGGTAAAGCCTACCCCCAGCTCGATACCGCCGTGTCGGCGGAGCGCGAATTCGATGGCGCAGCCAAGAGCTCGCAGCAGAACACGCTTCGGGGTTCGATTGCCGTAACGGTACATCAGGTACTGCCTTCCGGCGTGCTGGTTGTGAAAGGTGAAAAGGCGCTGCGCCTGAACCAGGGCGATGAGTACATCCGCCTTTCGGGGCTGGTACGTCGCGAAGACATCAACCGCTTCAACCAGGTGTCCTCGCAGAATATCGCCAATGCCCGCATCGCTTACTCCGGCCGAGGCGTCCTTAATGACAGCAACCGCGCCGGCTGGCTGACACGCTTCTTCACCAGCCCGCTGTTCCCCATCTGAGAACACCATGAATCGAATGATCAAGACCCTGCTCGCTGGCTTGGCGCTGGCCTGGCTGCCAGCCGCATGGGCGGTCCCGTTGATGGATCTGGTGGACATTGAAGGTATCCGCGGCAACCAGCTTATCGGCTATGGCCTTGTGGTTGGCCTCGATGGTACTGGCGACAAGAACCAGGTGAAATTCACGAGCCAGTCCGTGACCAACATGCTCGAGCAATTCGGGGTAAACCTTCCGGAGAAGGTCGACCCCAAGCTCAAGAATGTTGCCGCGGTAACCGTTACGGCCAACCTGCCGCCTTCCTATAGCCCGGGCCAGACGATAGACGTCACCATTTCTTCGTTGGGCGACGCGAAGAGTCTGCGTGGCGGTACCCTGCTGATGACAACGCTTCAGGGCATCGACGGCGAGATCTACGCCATCGCCCAGGGCAACCTGGTCGTGGGCGGGCTCAATGCTTCTGGTAACAGCGGCTCCAGCGTGGCCATCAACAGCGCGAACACGGGGCTGATCCCGAATGGCGCCACCGTCGAGCGACAGATTCCGACCGACTTCGCCGAGCGCCCGGATGTAATGCTCAACCTTCGTCAGCCAAGCTTCCAGACCGCTACGCGTCTGGTCGATGCCATCAATGAGTTTTTTGGCCCCCACACGGCGAGCGCGTTGAACGCCACCAAGGTGTCGGTGCGAGCCCCAGTGACCAGCACCCAGCGCATGAGCTTCATGGCGATGCTCGAAGCGCTCGAGGTCCAGGAAGGCCGCACGCGGCCAAAAGTGGTGTTCAACAGCCGCACCGGAACCGTGGTGGTCGGCCAGGGCGTACGGGTGAAGGCAGCCGCCGTTGCACACGGAACGTTGACAGTGACGATCAGTGAACGCCCCCAGGTAAGCCAGCCGGCGCCATTCTCCCAGGGCCAGACCGTGGTGACGCCTCAGTCTGACGTGGCCGTGGAGCAGGACCGCAAGCCGATGTTCCAATGGCCCGAAGGCGCCAGCCTGGAGAGCATCATCAATACCGTGAACAGCCTGGGTGCGACGCCTGACGATGTCATGAGCATCCTGCAGGCCCTGGAGCGGGCGGGTGCATTGAATGCCGAACTGGTGGTGATCTGATGAGTATCGTCTCGCTTCCTCAAAACCTGACCAACCGCCCGCTGCACCCCGATAACCCGGCTGCCGCGCGCCGGCAGCAACTTGAAGTCGTGTCCGAACAGTTCGAAGCACTGTTCCTTCAGCAGATACTCAAGCAGATGCGAAAGGCGGGTGATGCGCTGTCGGCGGATAACCCCATGCGCAGTCGTGAGCTGAGCACCATGCGCGACTTTTATGACGAGGTGCTGGCCGAAACGCTGGCGCGCAGACGCCAGACCGGGATCGCCGACATGCTCGTCCAGCAGTTGTCTGGCGATCCGGCCACCGGCCAGCCCGCTCCGGTGCCGGCACCGTCGAACCCCACCGCACAGCTTGCCAGCCTCAAGCCGGCCCTGGGCGCCACCTCGACGTGGCAGCGGGGTATCGATGCGCTGGATGCCGTATGGGAACGCGGCAAGGCGGGCTTCCTTGCGCTGGTCGACAGCGTGATCAAGCATGAATCGGCAGGCAACGTTGCTGCTGTTTCCCCCAAGGGCGCCCGCGGTCTGATGCAGCTGATGCCAGGTACTGCCCGCGATATGGCTGCTGAACTGGGTGTCCCGTTCAACGAGGCGCGCTTGACCAGTGATGCGGCGTACAACAAGCGTCTGGGCAGTGCCTACCTGAACAAAATGCTGAACCGGTACGACGGCCATGAGGCCCTGGCTCTGGCTGCGTATAACGCGGGACCGGGCAAGGTGGACGAATGGCTCAGGACCAACGGGGATCCGCGGACCGGGCAGATCACCACCGGCCGATGGGTCGAGAAGATACCTTTTGCCGAGACTCGTCAGTACACCCGGAATATTCTCGGTGACCTGGCCACCGCCCAACCCGCCGAGTGGGAAACCCCGGCAGACCGTAGCGCTGAGGCGGAGCTTGGCTGGTTTCCACAGGCAGGCCTTAACTCAGCTATCGATTCGGTCGCTCTTCCAAGGAAGCATACGGGTACCACCGTTGGCCACCAATCGGGGGCCTTCGCCCAACCGATTCGGATCGAGCCCAAGGAATTGAAGTCGTGAGCACGCTTACCCAGATTGGCTACAGTGGCGTTCGCGCGTCGCAGATCGCGCTGACCGCCAGTAGCCAGAACATCGCCAACGTCAATACACCCGGCTTCAGCCGGCTTGCGGCCGATCTGCATTCGGTCGCGGCACTGGGCGGAACGGGCGTGGGCGGGGGCGTCCAGGTGAGTGCCGTACGCCGCTTATCCAGCGATTTCCAGACCCACCAGCTGTGGCGCGCCACGACGGAGCAGCGCTATCACGAAACCAGCCAGCAGTACCTGAGCGCGCTCGAGGGGTTGCTTGGCAGCGACGGGTCGAGCATCAGCAAGGGGCTGGATAATTTCTTCGCGGCAATCAGTGAAGCGAGTTCCACGCCTGAATCCATCGCGCTGCGTCAGCAGGTACTTGGCGAAGCCAAGCAGTTGACCCAGCGCTTTAACAGCCTCAATAGCAACATTGGCGTGCAGCTCGACGCCCTGCAAGGCCAGCGCACCGCGATGGTCAAACAGATCAATGGGCTCACCGCAAACCTCGCCTCGCTCAACAAGCAGATTACCGAGCTGCAGTCGGCTGGCCTCGAGACGGCGACGCTTGAGGACTACCGCGATAACGTGGTGAAAGAGCTCAGCGCCCATGCAGGTATTCGTGTGCAGGCAGCGGAGGACGGAAGCCTTGCGGTGTCGCTTGCCAATGGCCAGCCGCTGGTGGCCGGTGCGAGTGCTGGGCAGCTGAGCGTCACCCTGAACGCGGCCGGCGAGCAGGAGGTGTCCCTGATGTTCGCACGTACCCACTTCCCGCTCATGCAGGAGGGCCTCGGCGGCAACCTCGGCGCGCTGTACGACATGGAATACGGTGCGCTTCGCCCCGCGCGCCAGGACCTGCACGACATGGCAAGTGCACTGGCCGACAAGGTCAACAGCACCCTGCAACAAGGTTTTGACCGTCATGGTAATCCCGGCCAGCCGCTGTTCGCGCACAATCCAGACAGCGTCAGTGCGATGCTCAGCGTTGCCGACCTGACGCCCGAGCAACTCGCGTTCTCCGATACTGCGGGCGAGATGGGCAATAACGGCGTACTGCTGGGCCTGCTCGACATAAAGAGCCAGTCCGTTCCGGTGAATGGCAGCCTGGTGCCGCTCAATGATGGATATGCCGGTCTGGTCGGACGGGTGGCAAGCGCCAGCCGACAGAACCAGGCGGACCTGTCCGCAGCGACGACGGTCGCCGAGCAGGCCCAGGCTCAGCGCGACAGTGTCAGCGCCGTGAACCTGGATGAAGAAGCCGTCAATCTGATCAGTTACGAACAGGCCTACCAGGCCAACATGAAAGTCATCAGCACGTCGAGCGCGCTGTTCGACGCCGTGCTGGCAATGTTCTAAGGCCGAGACCCCGACATGCGCATATCGAACGCCCAGATCACCGCCCAAATGCATGGGTCAATGAACCAGAGCTCGGCCAAGCTCGGCAAGCTGATGCAGCAGATGGCAACCAACCAACGCATGTTGGTTGCGTCGGATGACCCGATCTCCGCTGTGCGGGTGCTGCGCATCCAGCGCGAAGAGGCCAGCCTCACCCAGTACCGCACCAATATCGCTAACGTCGGCGGTAACCTGTCCAAACAGGAGACCAACCTGAAGGCGGCATCGGATACGTTGCTGAGCGTGCGAGATTTGTTGCTGTGGGCAGCCAACGGCAGCAATACGGGCGAGGATCTTGGTGCGATTGCCAACGAGCTGGAGAGCCTGGAGAGCGCTGTTCTGGGCTTTGCCAACGTCCGGGATGAAGAGGGCCGCTACCTGTTCTCCGGTACGCTGACGGATCGCCCATCGATTACGTTCGACGCTGACACTGGTCGATACGAGTTAAGTGGCAATGACAAGCGCCGCCAGGCCGCAGTCGCCAATGGCGTGCTTGTGGACGAGAACGTTACGGCGCAGCAAGTCTTTGGCACAGGCGTATCCACCCTCAATGACTTGCACGCGTTGATTGCGACGCTCAAGACCCCTGGGCTGAGCGCCAACGACCCCGTCGTGCGCGAGCAAATTACGGCGACCCTGAACAGCCTCGACGTGACGCATTCCGATTTGTTGGGCGCCGTCACCGAATTAGGCGGTCGGCAAAACACGCTGACGCTGCTTTCCGACAGCAACGAAGACATCTCACTGGTGAACAAGAAGATAGAGGGTGAGCTCTCGCAGCTGGACTACGCAGGCGCGAGCATTGACCTCAACAATTACCAGCTGGCGCTTCAGGCGACCCAGAAGACCTATCTCAAAATCAGCGGCTTGTCGCTGTTCGGCATGCTCTGAGCCTGACACCCTATGAAAATCAGCAAGCAGCTCCCGGCCGTCACTTCGATCAATCCGAACGATAAGCGCGCGCCGCTGGTGCCTGATACGCACCGGGGCCAGCCGCAACGCTCGCCGGCCGGGCGCGAGACCCTGCCGGAAACCGGCACGCGAAAAAATGCCAGTTTCAGTGTGCAGCTGAACCAACAGCTGACCTCGATGCAGTCGGCGGAAAGCTATCTGAGCGACCTGCATGCACGGCTGTCCGACCTCAAGCTCAACCTCAGCCGCGAACTCAGCTCGCCCGCAGAGCCAGGCGCAGAGGGACGCCTGGACCCCGGGCTCAAGAAAGTCCGCCAGCTGCTCGATCAGCGCGCCGAGCGTTCTGCCAATAGCCTGGATGCGGGCCTGCGACTACGCCTTCATGAGCCTGTACGGACCCGTGTGCATCTGCCAGGCCTGGAGTCGCTTGACGCTATCCATCGGGCCGGTAACGAAACACTTCTGTTCACGGCAGGGCGATACCTTGCCGAGCCGGTTGCGGTTTTACTGGACGAAGGGCTGAGTGACGAGCAGGTCTTGCGCCGCTTGAATACCGGCCTAGGCCAGGCAGGCCTTCGTGCAGAGCTCGAAAAGGACGGCGCACTGGTGTTCAGTGCCAGGGAAAGCGACTGGGCAAAGCTCAAAGACCACCTTGTCGTACAGGGCGAGGACAAGCTTTTCCCGAAGGCACGTACAGCGCTCAAGGGCGAGGAAGAGCAGCTCATGGCGCTGCCAGCAACGCTTGGCAACGAGAGCTTTCGAGACTTGCGCAAGGTTCTGGACAACGTCGTCGCCGCGCTGGACAAGGTCGGTGCGCTTCGTGAGCAACTGGCGAGCCGACAGGCCGAGATTCGTGAATTCCTGGCACGTCAGACGCACGCGGACGAGCGTGAGTGGGCACAGAGCTATGCCCGATCCGTGTTTGACCTGATGAACCGTAGCCCTTCGAGCTATGCCGCCGTTACCCACACCGTCGTTGCTCAAGCGACCCTCAGCCGTTCGGCCGTGGTCAGCCTGCTGTCCTAGATAGCGGCGACGCCCCTAATGAGATTGATGCTGGCGAGTCCAGCATTCGGCCCCCGATGAGTGTAGGGACGTGGATCACGAAGCGTACCCTTCCGACACAGTGTACGGCTTGCACCGATTCCATCTCGCGAAGCGCGGCCATGACGTCCATGTATCCCTCGTTGGTTTGGGACGTCATGGCGAAGCGTTTAATGGTCTGCTGCACATGTCCTGGTGGATGCCCGCGATGCCCAAGAAAGCTGAATCCCAATCATGCATCGCGCTGCCAGGCAGCTAAAACGACGATTGGGGTCGCAATGCGTCGTCTTCGCGGCGGTATGACAGACCAATTGCACCGCGGCACATTCTTCTGTGCGCTCACTGCGACGGGCTTTGCTCCGTACATAGACCACTGTTGTCATTCAGCACGACGCGCCGGATACGACCGTTGTCGTAGTACGGCACCTCAGGGCAGTAGCGGGGGCCTTCGCGGGTGTCGGTCTTCACCCATTCGACCGCCTCGGTGCGTAGCCGTGTTGGCCGTTCGCCGGGCCGGGCGGGCTTCCAGATGTCGATGTATGTGCGCTCCAGGAACGCATCTTCGTCGTGGTCGCAGTGTTCAGGGGCGATGCCATGCAGTGTCAGCTGTCCGTCCGCGGCCTGTTCAATTCGGCCGAGAAATTCGATGAAGCCGTTAACGTAGGCAGGAGCGATGTAGCAGGTATGGCGCGTGGTGCCGTCCATGATTGGCAGAAAGTAGCTGCTTTGATTGTCGACTTCCACGACATCGTCACCCTGCCAGCGATAGGTCGTCACGCCGTGCTCGCAGCAACTGGATCGCCAGTAGGAGTAGATCATCTGGTGGACCGGATCGAATTCCGGAGACGTAATGCCCTGCAGCATGGCAGGCGCATCGACGAAGCGCTCGGTCTTCGGGTCGTATAGCCAGGTCTGGTGCGGGACATTCGGCCCGGCAGGGAGGAATTCGTCAATGCTCAGATCCGGCCAGCCATCGAAGTTGGCGTCAATGAGCTCGGGCAGAAAGAGGCTGCACGTCCCGTGGGATTCAGTTGCCAGCGTCTGGACCGGTTCGCCGTCCTTGTACAGCCGAATGCCGGATACGGTTGGTGGCGTTGGGCATCCGTCGTCTTCCTCCTCGGGCAAGGCATCCGCCAGCAGGCGAATCTCAAAGGGGAACCGCGCTTCAAGCTCGTCCTGTGTGCGGCTCAGCTTCAGCGGCAAAGTCCGCTTACCGTCAGGTGACATCCAGGACCCCGCAATGTCGCTCCTCAACGATGTGATATGCCAGATGCCTGTTGTAACGGCCCGGTTGCTCACGTCGCGTTCGGTGAGTTCGGCCTGCTCGCCCTCTATTCGTCCGTTCAGTTTCAGCCTGTAGCGTGTCTCGGCTGCGCAGGGCTGATAGCAGTAGCTACCAGAAAGACCGTTGGCGACGCGGGCCAACGTCACCTCGACGCCCTTGCTGCCTAGCGTCCCCGTCCAGGAACGGCTCCAGGCGGAAAACTCTACGAGATCGGCAGGCGCTTGTGCTGCGGTGGCGTACGGCGCTGCCAGTGTGCTCGACGCCAGCAGGAACAGCCAGCCGTAGCGGCGGGCGCGTGAAGGGGTGAGTGTAGACATGCAACATCCTTGGTCGCGATTGAAGGGCGGGCAGAACCTGCCCGGGGCAGAGCGCGTGCCATCAGTCGATGTACTGGCAGTACTGAGCCATCAGGTTGGGTCGACGCAGGGTATCTATGCGCCGAATGCCGGTAAGGACTTCGTCCATCTTAGCCTTGAAGGTCGCATCGTCCATGTCTACCCAGTAGCGCGGATTACGGCCGGTAAGGCGGTCATGCTCGGCGGTGGTGGGGTCGAGATGGCGATACTGTTCCAGATAGGGAATATCCGGCAGCGGGCGGCTGACGTCCATATAGTTCTGCAGGTAGTCCCAGAGCGCAAACTGCTCGTTGGCGTCGTCGCTCTGGTGCAGCAACGGCGCCAGAGAGAAATGGATATCGCGGTAGCGGTGTGCCAGATGCAGTACGTTCATGGGCAGGCCCTGGCGATCCGGGCTGCTGCTGAGATAGGCATCGAACTCATGGAACGGTGCGGTCAACTCGCCAATGGTGCCGGTCTTCTTGTATTCCCCGTTATTGTCGTAATCGAAGACGGTCACCATGCCGGTTTGGCGATTGAACTCCCAGAGTGGGCCGCGGGAGGGCTTGACCCATAACGTGGGGAGTTTGTGAATAACCAATCCACCGATGGCCCACATGGTTAGGGGGATCCCCAGAAACCATGAATAGAACTCTACGGCAGACCTCTTTGTATAAACCAGCCATGGTTCATCTATGGCAGAAAGCGTTGCTAGATATGCAATCAGTGTTACAGGAAGGAGAATAATAAATCCCCCTTTCCCAAACGCATAAAGAGTCGTCCAAAAGCGTCCCTGCATGGAGAGGTGAGCAAAGCGATGCCGCTGATGATCGTAGACATAATGGAAGTCCAACGTCTCGGTAATGCGCGGCTCATAAGTGCCCTGAGCCTTTTTCTCTGCATCCTCCCGTTCCACCTGTTCTCTGAATCGCAACTTTTCGGGACTGTCCTGACGAAAGAAACTGGCCGGCGCAAGATCCTGACTATCGCCCCAGGGCAAACGCATTTTGGCGAACTTGCCAAGCCATGATCGTTCGGCAGAAGGTTGCTGCTGGGGAATACGATCCGGGCGGTAGGCGGAGGGGGTGTAAGCGCTGGTCATAAGTTGCTGTACTGGCAGTGCTGGGCCATCAGGTTCGGGCGGCTGAAGGTGTCGATCTGCGGAATGCGCTCGGTCATTTCTCGTACCTTGGCCTTGAAGGTGGCGTCGTCCATGTCGCGCCAGTAGCGCGGTTCGCGGTCGGTTTGGCGGTCGTTTTCGGCGGTAGCGGGGTCGAGATGGCGGAAAGCTTCCAGCTCCGGCGTGTCCGGTAGGGGTTTGCTGATATCCATGTAGTTCTGCAGGTAGTCCCAGAGGGCGCAGGCGCCGAGGTACTGCCGCTGGGGCCGACGAAAATGGCCATGTTGATCCAGATGTCCCGGTAGCGATGGACGATGCATAGCACGTTGTTGGGCAGCCCCTGGCGATCCGGCGTTACAGTGATATAGGCATCAAACTCGTAGAAGGGCGCAACCTTTTCGCCGATGGTGCCGTTCTTTTTGTATTCGCCGTTATTGTCGTAATCGAAAACAGTGACGAGACCAGTGCGGCGATTGAATTCCCAGAGCGGGCCTTTGGAGGGTTTGATCCACAGTTTAGGGAAGTGATTGATTACGAGCGATCCTATTCCCCACGTAATTAGCAGTGGCAGGATCATGTATAGAAAAGTCTCTATCAGCAAGGTGAGAAGACGGGTTGGCCAGGTCGTCTCGCTATAGTCAATGACTAACCGTGCTGAGATGAACATGATGGGGGAGATTATTATGGTCCCCCCTTTTCCAAAGATCTGCATGTATATCCATGTTTTTGAGCTTGCCGGTAGCTGGGCATGCCTGATCTTCTCGTTATCAAGGCGAGCATGCAGGTCTAAGTGTTCCAGTAGTTTCGGAACATACGTTCCCTTTTCTAACTGTTCTGCCTTTTCCTTTTTGGCGGATTCCACCAAGCGCAATTCGCTAGGCTTGCCATTGTTCAGTACATCGATGGGCACCAGATTTTGGGTCTTACCCCAAGGCAAACGCATGCTGCCGAAGCGCCGCAACCAGGGTTGTTTGATGGCAGGCGGCTGGTTCGGAAAACGGTCCGGGCAATAGGCGCCAGGACTATAGAAGTTATTAGGATTCGGCATGAATTTTCTCATCCGCCCAGAAGGGGAGGTCGGTAGCGTTGAAGTTCGGGGCTGGTGTCTTGCTTGCATCCGCCTTGCCGTTTCTGGGGTGCGGTGCGGGGAACAGCCAGACGAGTGCGCAGGGGCGGTCGCCTTTTCTTTCAGGCCCAGTGCCAAAGCGGCATGTGCCACACCTGCAGTTGCTTGGCCAACGCTACAGCCTTCGATAGCCCCCTACGCTATTAGGGTGAGCTAGGGTTCTTGGTAAAACGGCTGCTCCTTGTAAGCGATAAGCGATAAGCGAAGTTAGCCGGGAGCCGCCATGGCATCCTCTGCCTCTTCGTTGAACTTGACCTGGTAGTAATCCAGCATGGTTTGGCCTTGGGCGTAGGCCTTGCGCACGGCTGCGCTTTCTTCGAGCAACGCCTGGCTGGGCTTGGCATGTTGCTCGGGTGGTATCGGTTTCGACCAATCGAGCACCTCTTGGGGGAAGAGGGCCTTGGGGCGGCGCTTGACCCATTGCGCGATGTGGCAAGGCAAGGTCCAGCCGCTGCAAAACTGGATAACCAAAAAGCCGAAGGCATAGCGTATCCACCAGTGTTCCTTGCGATACACCTGACGGCACATGTGGAAGTAGGCTACGGTGCCTTCCTGAAATTCTTCACCGGACAGCAAGGGCGGCGCTGGCAGGGCGGCAGGGCCTTGTTCCATATAGACCCGGATGGCCTCCCATTCGCTGACCACCAGGCCGAGGTTACCTCTAGGGATGGTGACCCAGTAGACGTCGCCCGTTTTGGCGTTACGTAGACCGAGCATCAGAGCAAAGCTGGGCATTACTGCGTACTGGGTGATGATGCGACTGGCGGACACGCAGGCGATCACCTCTTCCCAGGGGACATAAACGGGTGCTTCACCTCGGTACACCAGAGCGACTTCGCGGCGTTGACGGTTGAAGCGAATGGGTGAGCGGGCGCTGATATTCCGAATGATGCGGAACATGTTGAATGCGGCTAGCCCCGCGATTAAGCCAATAAAGCCCCACATAAATGGATTAAGCTCATACTGCAACCAACTCGGCCAGAATGGTTCTTTATCTCTCCTAAGCCATGCGCCTAAGCCAGCCACAAAGGTGTGAAGCATTATGAGAACCATTATCGACGCAATATATGATCGCGCGGCAAACTCAACGCTTGGCAGTCCCGCTCCGACATCCAGAAAAACCTCATTGGCATCCTGATGCAACTGCTGCCCACTGAAGGCAGGCATACCTGTTGGGACGGGCTTTGGCGACAGATAGAAAACTTCGGTACCACCTTCCTGCTCGAAATCTCCCGTATGGGGCAGGCGGTCATATTTATCCTGAGGCATACAGGTACTCCGGGGTGATATCGAGCCACTGGGGGGCTATACGGGTTGGGCCCGCCCCAGGCGTGCCTTTGATCGGCTTGCGTGAGGCGGTCGGGTGCAGTGGGTACAGCGGGTACTGCAAGCCAGACTCCAAGCCCGCCCAGAGCTCCATAGCTACCGGAACCTCCATGCTGAATGGTTGGTAGCGCGCTGCTGCCGGTAGGGATGGCATGGCCCCAAAACCCACCTAGTGCTACCGAGAATACGTCACGTGCAATGCCATCAGGTTTGGGCGGCTGAAGGTGTCGATCTCAGGGATGCGTTCGGTCATTTCTCGCACCTTGGTCTTGAAGGTGGTGTCGTCCATGTCACGCCAGTAGCGCGATTCGCGGCCGATCTGGCGATCGTGCTCGGCAGTAGTGGGGTCGAGGTGGCGGAAAGCTTCCAGCTCCGGCGTGTCCGGCAGGGGCTTGCCGATATCCATGTAGTTCTGCAGGTAGTCCCAGAGGGCGCAGGGCGCCGAGGTGCTGCCGCTAGGGCCGACAAAGTTGGCCATATTGATCCAGATATCCCGGTAGCGATGGACGATGCATAGCACGTTGTTGGGAAGGCCCTGGCGATCCGGCGTGACCGTGATATAGGCATCGAACTCGTAGAAGGGCGCGATCTTTTCGCCGATGGTGCCGTTCTTTTTGTATTCGCCGTTATTGTCGTAATCGAAGACGGTAACGAGTCCGGTGCGGCGATTGAATTCCCAGAGCGGGCCTTTGGAAGGTCTGATCCAGAGTTTAGGGAAGTGATTTATTACAAGCCAGCCTATTCCCCACATCATTAGCAGTGGGAAAATAAAAAAAACTGACATCTCTAGTAGCACCTCAAAAAAGGAGCTTAGATAGTCTCCTTCCATAATCGAAGCCACTGCGAAGCAGGTAAGTAATATGAATGGTGCGAGAACCAGTAGTCCGCCCTTGCCAAGAATCTGCATGTAAAGCCAGAACTTTGAGCTTGCGGGGAATTGAGCGTGGCGGATTTTCTCGTTGTCCAGTCGGTCATGCAGGTCAATATGTTCAAACGGCCTTGGTATATATTCGCCACGACGCTTTTGTTCATCTCTAACCCTGTCGAACTCCTCCTGATGACGTAAATCGGCTGGCTTGATGTTGGTCAGTACACACGCGGGGAGCATGCCCTGCGTACTTCCCCACGGCAGACGCATGCTGCCGAAGCGCCGAAGCCAGGGTTGTTTTGTTGCCGGCTGCTGGTCAGGAATATGCTCCAGACAATAGGCGCCGGGGTCATAGAAGTTATTAGGATTCGGCATGGGTTTTCTCATCCGCCCAGAAGGGCAGGTCGGTCGCGTTGAAGTCCGGGCGGGTGTCTTGCTTGCTTCCACTTTGCCGTCGCTGATCGACGGTGCTGCGCGGAGTCAGACGAACGAGCCGGGGCGGTCGCCTTATCCTTTCACGCCCTGTGCCAAGCGGCATGTGCACCACCTGCAGTTGCTTGGCCTACGCTGCTGCCGTGGGTAGCCCACTGCTCGATTCGTGCGGGCTAGGGTTCTTGATAAAACGGCTGTTCTTCGTAAGCGATAAGCGAAGTTAGCCGGGAGCCGCCATGGCGTCCTCTGCCTCTTCGTTGAACTTGACCTGATAGTAATCCAGCATGGTTTGGCCTTGGGCGTAGGCCTTGCGCACTGCTGCGCTTTCTTCGAGCAACGCCTGGCTGGGCTTGGCATGTTGCTCGGGTGGTATCGGTTTCGACCAATCGAGCACCTCTTGGGGGAAGAGGGCCTTGGGGCGGCGCTTGACCCATTGCGCGATGTGGCAAGGCAAGGTCCAGCCGCTGCAAAACTGGATAACCAAAAAGCCGAAGGCATAGCGTATCCACCAGTGTTCCTTGCGATACACCTGACGGCACATGTGGAAGTAGGCTACGGTGCCTTCCTGAAATTCTTCACCGGACAGCAAGGGCGGCGCTGGCAGGGCGGCAGGGCCTTGTTCCATATAGACCCGGAT